>NC_022657.1:1650000-6537500 GCF_000494755.1 Amorphoplanes friuliensis DSM 7358 | reverse complement strand
TCTGTAGGTTAAGTTGTCAAGGGCGAACGGTGGATGCCTTGGCACCAGGAGCCGATGAAGGACGTGGGAGGCCGCGATAGGCCTGGGGGAGCTGTCAACCAAGCTATGATCCCAGGGTGTCCGAATGGGGAAACCTAGCACGAGTCATGTCGTGTTACCTGCATCTGAATTCATAGGGTGTATGGGGGGAACGCGGGGAAGTGAAACATCTCAGTACCCGTAGGAAGAGAAAACAACAGTGATTCCGTGAGTAGTGGCGAGCGAAAGCGGATCTAGCCTAAACCTGTGGCGTGTGATACCTGTCAGGGGTTACGTCATGGGGGTTGTGGGACCCAATTATCGCATCTGACAGTGTGGTGAAGAGTTATAAAGTCGCATGTTAGTCGAACGACGTGGGAAAGTCGGCCGTAGACGGTGAGAGCCCGGTAGACGAAAATGTGTGGCCTCTTTTTGGTGTTCCCGAGTAGCGGCGGACTCCTGTAATCTGCCGTGAATCTGCCAGGACCACCTGGTAAGGCTGAATACTTCCTGGTGACCGATAGCGGACGAGTACCGTGAGGGAATGGTGAAAAGTACCCCGGGAGGGGAGTGAAATAGTACCTGAAACCGTTCGCCTACAATCCGTCAGAGCCTTTCGGGGTGATGGCGTGCCTTTTGAAGAATGAGCCTGCGAGTTAGTGGCATGTGGCGAGGTTAACCCGTGTGGGGTAGCCGTAGCGAAAGCGAGTCTGAAGAGGGCGTTTTTAGTCGCATGTTCTAGACCCGAAGCGGAGTGATCTAGCCATGGGCAGGTTGAAGCGTGGGTAAGACTGCGTGGAGGACCGAACCCACCAACGTTGAAAAGTTGGGGGATGACCTGTGGTTAGGGGTGAAAGGCCAATCAAACTCCGTGATAGCTGGTTCTCCCCGAAATGCATTTAGGTGCAGCGTCGCGTGTTTCTTGCCGGAGGTAGAGCACTGGATGGTCTAGGGGGCCCACAAGCTTACCGAAATCAGCCAAACTCCGAATGCCGGTAAGTGAGAGCGTGGCAGTGAGACTGCGGGGGATAAGCTTCGTAGTCGAGAGGGAAACAGCCCAGATCACCAGCTAAGGCCCCTAAGCGTGTGCTAAGTGGAAAAGGATGTGGGGTCGCACAGACAACCAGGAGGTTGGCTTAGAAGCAGCCATCCTTTAAAGAGTGCGTAATAGCTCACTGGTCAAGTGGTTCCGCGCCGACAATGTAGCGGGGCTCAAGCACACCGCCGAAGCTGTGGGATTCACATATTAACTTAGCTTCAATCCTTGAGGTTGTTGTTCAGGTGTGTGGATCGGTAGGGGAGCGTCGTGTGGCGGGTGAAGCGGCGGAGTGATCCAGCCGTGGACGCTACACGAGTGAGAATGCAGGCATGAGTAGCGAATGAAGGGTGAGAAACCCTTCCGCCGGATGACCAAGGGTTCCAGGGCCAGGCTAATCCGCCCTGGGTGAGTCGGGGCCTAAGGCGAGGCCGAGAGGCGTAGTCGATGGATAACGGGTTGATATTCCCGTACCCGCAAAGGAGCGCCCAAGACGAACCTTTCCATGCTAACCGCTTGATTTGCCGGCGGCCTTCGGGTCAATGGTGAGGAGACCGGGACCCTGGTTGGTAGTAGTTTAGCGATGGGGTGACGCAGGAAGGTAGCTGATCCCGGCCGGTGGTTGTGCCGGGGTAAGCGTGTAGGCCGTGCCATAGGCAAATCCGTGGTGCATTAAGGCTGAGACGTGATGCCGAGCCGATTCAGGTGAAGTCAGTGATCCTATGCTGCCGAGAAAAGCCTCTAGCGATGTTCCGAGCGGCCCGTACCCCAAACCGACACAGGTGGTCAGGTAGAGAATACCGAGGCGACGGGCGAACTGTGGTTAAGGAACTCGGCAAATTGCCCCCGTAACTTAGGGAGAAGGGGGGCCGGACGCGTGAAGCCCCTTGCGGGTGGAGCGTGGTATGGCCGCAGAGAGCAGGGGGAAGCGACTGTTTACTAAAAACACAGGTCCATGCCAAGTCGTAAGACGATGTATATGGACTGACGCCTGCCCGGTGCTGGAACGTTAAGGGGACCTGTTAGCCGGCAACGGCGAGGCGGAGAACTTAAGCGCCAGTAAACGGCGGTGGTAACTATAACCATCCTAAGGTAGCGAAATTCCTTGTCGGGTAAGTTCCGACCTGCACGAATGGCGTAACGACTTCCCCACTGTCTCAACCACAGGCCCGGCGAAATTGCAGTACGAGTAAAGATGCTCGTTACGCGCGGCAGGACGGAAAGACCCCGGGACCTTTACTATAGCTTGACATTGGTATCCGAATGTAATTGTGTAGGATAGGTGGGAGCCTGTGAAGTCCGGACGCCAGTTCGGGTGGAGGCAATCTTGAAATACCACTCTGTTGGATTTGGGTATCTAACTTGCGGCCCTGATCGGGTCGAGGGACAGTGTCTGGTGGGTAGTTTAACTGGGGCGGTTGCCTCCTAAAAGGTAACGGAGGCGCCCAAAGGTTCCCTCAGCCTGGTTGGCAATCAGGTGTTGAGTGTAAGTACACAAGGGAGCTTGACTGTGAGACTGACAGGTCGAGCAGGGACGAAAGTCGGGACTAGTGATCCGGCACTTGCGTGTGGAAGCGGTGTCGCTCAACGGATAAAAGGTACCCCGGGGATAACAGGCTGATCTTCCCCAAGAGTCCATATCGACGGGATGGTTTGGCACCTCGATGTCGGCTCGTCGCATCCTGGGGCTGTAGCAGGTCCCAAGGGTTGGGCTGTTCGCCCATTAAAGCGGTACGCGAGCTGGGTTTAGAACGTCGTGAGACAGTTCGGTCCCTATCCGCCGTGCGCGTTGGATACTTGAGAAGGGCTGTCCCTAGTACGAGAGGACCGGGACGGACGAACCTCTGGTGTGCCAGTTGTCCCGCCAGGGGCACGGCTGGTTGGCTACGTTCGGAAGGGATAACCGCTGAAAGCATCTAAGCGGGAAGCTCGCTTCGAGATGAGGTATCCCACCACCTTGAGTGGGTAAGGCTCCCAGCTAGACTACTGGGTTGATAGGCCGGAGATGTAAGCCTAGTAATAGGTTCAGTCGACCGGTACTAATAGGCCGAGGGCTTAACTACCCTAAACTTTGTGCTACGCGTCCACTGTGTGATTCACAGCAAACAACCACCCCAAGTGTTTTGGGTTGGATGGTTGTGTCGCTGATAGCTGTTTCGGTGGTTATAGCGGAGGGGAAACGCCCGGTCTCATTCCGAACCCGGAAGCTAAGCCCTCCAGCGCCGATGGTACTGCACTCGGGAGGGTGTGGGAGAGTAGGACGCCGCCGGACTCAACGTACAGTCGAGGGCCTTCCCCATTGGGGTTGGCCCTCGACTGCTTTTGTGCGTCCGGCCCCTAGTAGCGTTGGATGGGCTCGCGCGCAGCGCCCCCATCAGCAAGTTGATCCACCCCGTTGTGAACCTTGATGTGCTCCGGCGGCCCCGTGAACTGAGGGCCACGCCGAACTTGGAAGGACTTGACCCGTGAACCCAGGACCGCAGGACGGCGGCTCCAGCAACCGCGACGACGAAGGCCGGAACGGCCGCGGTCGCGACGGAGGCTCCGACGCGAACCCCCGTGGTGACCGGGGAGACCGAGCCCCGCGCAGCGAAGGCGGCTTCCGCTCCGGCAGCGATCGGGGCGCCCCGCGCAGCGGCGACCGTGACCGCGGCGGTTACTCCGGCGGCGGCAACCGCGCCGGCGGCGACCGGGGCGGCTACCAGGGTGGCGGCGACCGCGGTGGTTACCGCGGCAGCAGCGACCGTCCCCAGGGTGGTGGCTCCCGTGGCGGTGGTGACCGTCCCCAGGGCGGCGGGTTCCGCAGTGGTGGTGACCGTCCGCAGGGTGGTGGCTTCCGTAGTGGTGGCGACCGTGACCGTGGTGGTTACCAGGGTGGCGGCGACCGGGGCGGCTTCCGTGGCGGCGACCGCGACCGCGGTGGTTCGTCCGGCGGCTATCAGGGTGGCGGCGACCGTGGTGGTTACCGCGGCAGCGGCGACCGTCCCCAGGGCGGTGGCTTCCGTAGCGGTGGTGATCGTCCGCAGGGTGGCGGCTTCCGTAGCGGTGGCGACCGTGACCGTGGTGGTTACCAGGGCGGCGGCGACCGCGGCGGCTTCCGTGGCGGAGATCGTCCCCAGGGTGACCGTCCCCAGGGTGGCGGCTTCCGCAGTGGTGGCGACCGTCCCTCGGGCGGCGACCGTGGTGGCTATCAGGGTGGTGGCGACCGGGGCGGATACCGCGGTGGTGACCGTCCGCAGGGTGACCGTCCCCAGGGTGGCGGCTTCCGCAGTGGTGGCGACCGTCCCTCGGGCGGCGACCGTGGTGGTTACCAGGGCGGTGGCGACCGTGGCGGCTTCCGTAGTGGTGGTGACCGTGACCGTGGTGGTTACCAGGGTGGCGGCGACCGCGGTGGGTTCCGTGGCGGCGATCGTCCCTCGGGCGGCGACCGTGGCGGGTACCAGGGTGGTGGCGACCGGGGCGGATACCGCGGTGGTGACCGTCCGCAGGGTGGTGGCTTCCGTAGTGGTGGCGACCGTGACCGTGGTGGCTATCAGGGTGGCGGCGACCGCGGCGGCTTCCGTGGCGGCGACCGTCCCCAGGGCGACCGTCCTCAGGGTGACCGTCCCCAGGGCGGTGGCTTCCGTAGCGGTGGCGACCGCGGCGGCTATCAGGGCGGCGGCGACCGCGGTGGGTTCCGTGGTGGCGACCGTCCCTCGGGCGGCGACCGTGGCGGGTACCAGGGTGGCGGCGACCGCGGCGGCTTCCGCAGTGGTGGCGACCGTGACCGTGGTGGTTACCAGGGTGGCGGCGACCGCGGCGGGTTCCGGGGCGGAGACCGCTCCGAGGGTGGCCCGCGCAGCAGCTTCCAGGGCGGGTCCGGTGGTGGCTACCGCGGCGACCGGCCCCAGGGTGACCGTCCGCAGGGCGACCGTGGCGGGTACCAGGGTGGTGGCGACCGGGGCGGCTTCCGTAGCGGTGGTGACCGGCCGGGCAACCGCACCGGTGGCGGCTACCGCGGTGACCGTGACCGTCCGCAGGGCGACCGTCCGCAGAGTGACCGTCCCCAGGGCGGCGGCTTCCGTGGTGGCGACCGTGACCGTGGTGGTTACCAGGGTGGTGGCGACCGGGGTGGCTTCCGCACCGACCGCGCCCCCCGCGAGGACCGTGGACCGCGCGAGGACCGTGGACCGCGCGACGGCGGCTTCCGCTATGACCGCGGACCGCGTGACGACCGTGGACCCCGGGACGACCGTGGACCGCGCGACGATCGCGGACCCCGTGACGATCGCGGACCGCGTGATGACCGTGGGGCCCGGGACGACCGCGGACCACGCGACGAGCGTTCGCGTGACGACCGTGGGCCTCGGGGTGAGGGCACGTTCGTCGAGCGCGAAGAGCAGGCCGCCTTCCAGGCGCCCGAGCTTCCCGAGGACATTGCGGCGACCGACCTCGACAAGGAGGTGCGCTCCGAGCTGCTGAGCCTCTCGCGGGACACCGCCGACCGGGTGGCACGGCACCTCGTGGCCGCCGGGCAGATCATCGACGAGGACTCGGAGCTGGCGCTTCAGCACGCCATCGCGGCCCGGCGCCTCGCGTCGCGAATCGCGGTTGTGCGGGAAGCCGTCGGGCTGGCCGCGTACGCCGCGGGGGACTGGACCACGGCGATCGCGGAGCTGCGGACGTACCATCGGATGACGGGCCGGCAGACCCACCTGGCCGAGCTGGCCGACTGTGAGCGGGCGCTGGGACGGCCGGAACGGGCGATCGATCTTTACCGGGGTGCCGACAAGGAGACCCTGGACAAGGACGGTGCGATCGAGCTCCTGATCGTGGCGGCCGGCGCCCGTGGTGACCTCGGTCAGCACGAGGCGGCCGTGGCGATGCTGCAGGTGCGCGAGCTGACCTCGGACGAGAACGCCGAGTGGGCGGTCCGGCTGCGGTACGCCTACGCCGACGCGCTGCTGGCCGCCGGCCGGCGCGACGAGGCGCGGGAGTGGTTCGCCCGGGCGGCTGCCGCCGACCAGGACAGCCTGACCGACGCGGCCGAGCGTCTGCTCGAACTCGACGGCGTCACCATCGAGGGTGACGACAACGACGACGACGAGGAAGAGCTCGCCGAGGCCACCGCCTCCGCTGCCGACGTCGACGACGACGAGCAGGGTTCCGGCGACGAGCAGGTCGAGGACGAGAGCCAGCCCGGCGAGGCGTTCCTCGACGACAACGTGGCCGACGACGATGACGCCCTCGACGAGGATGACGAGGACGATCTGGTGGTCGAGGCCAAGGCGGACGACGACCTGGTCGACGCCGCGGAGGGTGACGAGGACCTCGACGAGAACCCCGAGGACGCCGACGTCGCCGACGAGGACCTGAGCCGGACCGAGCCCGCCGCCGACGTGGCGAAGGGTGACAAGGAGACCGGGGCGTGAGCCTGGTCGAGACGTACGACCTGGTCATCTTTGACCTGGACGGCGTCATCTACCTGATCGACAAGCCGATCGACGGTGCGGCCGAGGCGGTCGAGCGACTGCGCTCGGCCGGCACGGCGATCGCGTACGCGACGAACAACGCGTCGCGGCGCGCCGCCGACGTCGCCGCCCTGCTCGAGGGCATGGGCGTGTCCGCCGCCGCCGGCGAGGTCCTCACCTCGGCCGGCGCGTCGGCCGCGATGCTCGCCGAGCGGCTGCCCGCGGGTGCGCCCGTGCTGGTGGTCGGGGCGGAGGCGCTGCGGGCCGAGGTCCGCGACGCCGGCCTGACCGTGGTGGACAAGCTCGAGGACAAGCCGGTCGCCGTGGTGCAGGGCTTCGGCCCGGACGTCGGCTGGAAGCTCCTCGCCGAGGCGTCGCTGGCCGTTCGTGCCGGTGCGCTGTGGATGGCGACCAACACCGACCGGACCCTGCCGAGCCCGCGGGGTCCGCTGCCGGGCAACGGTTCGCTGGTCGGCGTCCTGCGCACGGCCCTGAACCGCGAGCCGGACGTGGTCGTGGGCAAGCCGGCACCGGCGCTGTTCGAGACGGCGGCGTCGCTGTCGAAGTCGCAGCGTCCGCTGGCCGTCGGCGACCGCCTCGACACCGACATCGAGGGTGCGGTCGGTGCCGGCATGGACAGCTTGCTCGTGCTGACCGGTGTCAGTGGCCCCGCCGAGCTGCTCCAGGCGCCGCCGGAGCGTCGCCCGACGTTCGTGTCGGCCGACCTGTCGGGTCTGTTCGGCGACGCCGACGCCGCCCGCATCCCGGTCACCGCCGACACCCTCGGCGGCTGGCAGGTGGCGGACGGCAAGCTCACCGGATCGGGTACGCCGGTGGATGCCCTGCGCCTGCTCACCGGCGTGTACTGGAACGGTGGTGAGGTCAAGGCCTGCTCCGACGAGGCCCGCGACCTGCTCACCGGCTGGGGTCTGCCCGCCTGATCGACGCTTCACCGACGGCCTGTTCCGCGCCCCCACCCGGGGCGCGGGACAGGCCGTCTGTCGTCAAGCGCGTCAGCGCTAGTCGACCAGACCGGACTGGTACGCGAAGACGACGAGCTGGGCGCGGTCGCGGGCCTGGAGTTTGACCATCGCCCGGCTGACGTGGGTGCGGGCCGTGGCTGGGCTCACTACCAGGCGTGAGGCGATCTCCTCGTTGTTGAGACCTTCACCGACCAGGCCCACGATCTCCCGTTCGCGCTCGGTGAGGGCGCCCAGCCGCGGGTGCGGGCGCAGCACCCGCGCCGGCCGCGACGCGAACTCCCGGACAACCCGGCGCGTGACCGACGGCGACAGCAACGCCTCACCCGCCGCCACGAGGTGGATGGCCCGGATCAGCTCGGCGGGCTTGGTGTCCTTGGTGAGAAAGCCGCTGGCGCCGTGCCGCAGGGCGTCGAAGACGTAGGCGTCGATCTCGAACGTGGTCAGCACGATCACCCGGGTCCCGGTCAGCTCCGGGTCCGCGGCGATCCGGCGGGTGGCCTCGATGCCGTCGATGCCGGGCATCCGCACGTCCATCAGCACCACGTCGGGAAGCTCCTTCCGGGTGACCTCGACGGCGTCGAGCCCGTCGGCGGCCTCACCGGCGACAACCAGGCCGTCCTCGCTCTCCAGCAGCGCCCGCAACCCGATCCGCACCAGGTCCTGGTCGTCGGCGATGACCACCCGGACAGGCCTTCCCCCGGCGCCGCTCACGGCACGGCCTTCGTCCGTCGGTGGTGGTGTGCGGATGTCATCGCGCGCCCGGGGGCGTGGAGTTCACGGTGTTGCCTCCGTCTGGTCGGGATGGCTGCGGTGCTCATCGTGCGTTGCCATGCAGTCCGGTGATTGGCCGTCGATGGGGATCAAGGGGGAACCGGGAGTTCGGCGGTGACGGTGAAGCCGCCCTCGGGGGTGGGGCCCGCGGAGAGGGAGCCGCCGAGGGCGGAGACGCGTTCCTGCATGCCGGACAGGCCGTGGCCCGGGGTGACGGTGGGGTAGGCGTCGCGGCCGGTGTCGTTGACCGAGACGGTGACGTGGTCGTCGGTGCGCGTGATCGAAACCGATGCCGAGGCGGGGCCTGCGTGGCGCAGGACGTTGGTCAGGGACTCCTGCACGATGCGGTAGGCCGCCAGGTCGATCGCCACCGGCAGGTTGGCCAGCGGCCCGATCACATCGACCTTCACCGGGACGCCCACGGCACGGGTGCGGTCGACCAGGGCGGGCAGGCGGGCCAGGCCGGCGACCGGCGAACGGTCGTCGAAGTCGTCGCCGCGGCGGACGGCACCGAGGGTCGCGCGCAGTTCATCGAGGGACTCACGGCTGGTGCGGCTGATCGCGGCGAGAGCAGCCTCCACCGGCGAGGGCTGCGAGGGCTGCGTAGGTTGCGTGGCCTGCGAGGGCTGCGAGGGCTGCGAGGGCTGCGAGGGCTGCGAGGGCTGCGAGGGCTGCGAGGGCTGCGAGGGCTGCGAGGGCTGCGAGGGCTGCGAAGGTTGCGGGGGCAGCGGGGGCTGGGAAGGTTGCGGGGCCAGCGGGGCCTGTGAGGACTGCTTGGCCAGCAGGTGTAGGGCGATCTCCGCTTGCATCGTGATGGCTGCTAGGCCGTGGCCGACGACGTCGTGGACCTCCTGGGCTACGCGCAGGCGTTCGGCGTCGGCTTGGCGGCGGGCTTCGTCGCGGCGGCTCTGGAGCTGTTGCTCGCGTCCGGAGCGGACTGTCACGCCGACTGCGAGGGGGCCGGCGATCCAGGCCAGCTGGGGGATCACTGCGTCCAGTCCGAGGCCGCCGCCGGTCAGGCCGCCGATGGCGACTGCGGCGTACACCGCGGAGGCGGCGATGGCGGCCTGGCGGAACGGGCGGTGCGCCCCGACGGTGTAGACCGCCACGGCCAGGCTGAGCAGGATCGGCCCGAACGGGTAGCCGCCCACCAGGTAGACGCTGACCGCCGCCGCGCAGACCGTCAGGGCCGTGGTCGGGGCCAGCCGCCGCAACGCCATGGCGAGCGCTGCCGTGATCACCAGGGCGTAGGCCCACGCGGAGATCGACGTGATGTCCTGGTTGCGGCCGGCGGGTGCCGTGCCGACCAGACCGATGGCCAGCAGTCCCGTGGCCAGCAGCCCGTCGAGCAGGTAGCTCCGCGCACCTCTCATGGCGTTCACAGGATGTCACGACGGCGCAGCAGCAGGCCGCCCAGCGCGGCGAAGGCCAGCAGGTAGGCGATCAGGACCACCACCGCCTGCCCGCTGCCGACGACGGCCTCGACGCCGGGGGTGTCCGCGCCGGCTCCTAGCGCGGCGACCAGGGAGCCGGCGTTCGGGCCGGGCAGGACCTTCTGGGCCTGGGCGACCCAGTCGAGCAGGGGTGCGGCGATCAGCGCGAGCAGGTTCTGCACGGCGAGCAGCCAGACCAGGCCCAGGCCGACCGGCAGTGCCACGCCGCGCAGGGCGATGCCGAGCAGCGTGCCGAAGACCGTCCACATCGCCGCGATGAGCCAGCCGGCGGCGATGCCGGCCAGCAGGTCACCGGCGCCCGGCCAGCTGATCGCCCGGTCCTCGGCCAGGGCGATGACCACACTGGCCAGCGCGCCGGCGGCGAAGACGCTGAGCACCCCGGCCAGGGCCGCCCCAACGACGGTGACGAGTTTGGCGGCGTGGACCCGCAGGCGGGACGGGTCCTGGGTCAGCACGGTCTTCCAGGTGCCCGAGGCGTATTCGCCGCCGGCCGTGAGCACACCGAGGATCAGCATCAGCGCGCCCAGGAAGACCGGCAGACCACCGATCGAGTTGCCCACCAGCTGATCCGGCAGCAGCGCCGCCAGGCCGCGGTCGGCGCGCGGGCCGCCGGTGCCGCCCGCGTAACCGGCCCACGGGATCAGGTAGGTGAAGGTCAGGCTCAGGACGACCGCGATCGCGAGCAGGGCCCAGGTCGCCGGGCGGCGTACGAGTTTGAGGGTCTCGGCGCGCAGGTGGTCAGTCATTGCCGTTGCCTCCGGTCAGGGCGAAGAAGGCCTGTTCCAGGCTGCGTTCCTCGGGGCGCAGCTCGCTGACTGCGATGCCCGCGCCGACCAGTGTGGCGTTCACCTCGGCCGCGCGGTCTGGTGTGACGGCCAGATCGAGGCCGCCGTCGGTGATGCGGACGGCGGCCGCGCCGAGCAGGGTTCGGGCGCGGGCCGCGGCGGCGTCCAGGGGAGTGGCGACCAGCCGCAGCGTGCGGTCACCGCGCAGCTCGGCGACGGTGCTCTCGGCGATCAGCCGCCCGCCCGCGATGATGCCGACGCGATCGCACAGCTCCTGGACCTCGGTCATCAGGTGGTTGGAGAGCAGCACCGTGCAGCCGGACGCACCGAGGCGGCGCACGAGCAGCCGCATGTCCGCCATCCCGGCCGGGTCGAGACCGTTGGTGGGCTCGTCGAGGATCACCAGGCGCGGGTCCTTGAGCAGGGCGGCGGCCACACCGAGACGCTGCTTCATGCCGAGCGAATAGGTGCTGTAGCGGTCGCGGGCGCGGCCGGTCAGGTCGACCTGCTCGAGCACCACGGCGACCCGGTCCGGTGTGACACCGGCATGACGGGCCATCACCCGCAGGTTGTCGCGGCCGCTGAGATAGGGATAGAAGGCCGGCCCCTCGATGAGGGCCCCGACGCCGTCGAGGCGCCCGGGTGGTTCGCCGAACAGCCGCACCTCACCCGCCGTCGGGCGGATCAGGCCGAGCAGCATGCGCAGGGTGGTGGTCTTGCCGGCACCGTTCGGGCCGAGGAAGCCGTAGACCTCGCCCGCGTGCACGGTCAGGTCCAGCGTGTCGACGGCGGTCAGGGCGCCGAAGCGTTTGGTGAGGCCGCGCGTCTCGACCGGTGGTGTCATGGGAGCCATCGTGGCCCCTGCCGCCGGGCGGCCGCGTCGTCCTCAGTGCGGGTTCTCGCGTACGCCTCCCGACGTACACGAGGGTGGGTCTAGAGGAGTTTGCGCAGCTTGAGCAGGTCGAAGGGGTTGGCCTTGATCGAGACCTGGCGGGACGCGACGGCCTTGGTCACGTCGAGCTTGCCGGTCACCAGGGCGATCAGGTCGTCGCTGGCGGCGGTCAGGGCGATCTTGGCCTTCGGGTCGTCGCCGTCGGTGATGTCGACCAGGCGGCCGCCGGTGAGCCGGGCGTGGAACGCCGTGCCGAGATCGGTCACGCGGCAGGCGAGGGTGCGGTCCAGATCGAGCTTGCCGCGGGTCTCCGCGTTGGCGTCCAGCCGGGCGGCAAGATCGTGCAATGCCTGCCGGCACTCGTCCACGCTGGCCACTTCGGTTACCTCCTGGTGCGACACGACCTCGACGCACCGCACGGTACCCCAATGCACCTGCGGGTAAGCCCGGTAGCGTGACAGCTGCGAAAAGCGTGGCGGGAGTTGGAGAGGAGCGACACATGCAGGACGCATGGCGGGCGTATCTGGAGCTGGCGCTCGGATTGACCGAGGCCCCCCGTAAGAAGGCCCAGCAGGTCGCGGGCGACCTGGTCAACCGCGGCGGCGCAACGGCGGTGCAGTTGCAGGGCCTGGTCGAGGACCTGATGTCGACCGGCGTGGCCAACCGCGAGGCGCTGACCAACATCGTGCGCTACGAGGTGGACCGTGCGCTCGGCCTCGTGGGGCTGGCGACGGCCGACGAGGTGTCCGACCTGACCACGCGTGTGCGTGACCTGGAGCGGCAGCTGCGCGAGGCGCGCTCGGGTGCCGCAGAGGCCGACGAGGTGACGCTGGCCGAGCCGGGCCCGGCCGAGGTGGTTCCGCCGGCGAAGAAGGCCGTGGCCAAGAAGGCGGTCGCGAAGAAGGCGGTCAAGGCGACCCCGAACGCGATGCCCGCGGCAGCGGCGGCACCGGCGAGCAACGCGCCGGTAAAGACGGCACCGGCCAACGCGCCAGTCAAGACGGCCAAGACGGCTGCGAAGTCGGCACCGCCGGCGAAGAAGGCAGCGGGCACGACCACGTCGGCGGAGACGCCGGCCGGGACCGCGGCCGCGCCGACCGCGGCGGTGAAGGAAGCCGCGGCCGCGACCGAGCTGCCGCCGGCCAGGAAGACCGCCGCCAAGAAGGTCCCGGCGAAGAAGGCGGTCGCCAAGAAGACGGCGCCGGCCGCCGAGGTGACGCCCGCGACCGTGGCCTCCAACGTCGCCCCGGGCAAGACCGCCAAGGCCGCGAAGGCCACCGTCGCCAAGAAGGCGGCTCGCAAGTCCACTGACCCCGCCGCGCCGGAGGCCACGCCGTGACGTACCCGAACCAGCAGCCGCCCGTGAACCCGCGTCCGGGCCCGCCGTCCGGCGGTTTCCGCCCGGGACCGCCCCCGGGAGGCTTCCGCCCGGGCCCGCCGCAGCCCCAGGCTCAGCCCCAGGCCCCGGCCTACCGCCCCGAGCCGCAGCACAGCCCGCAGCAGCCCCAGCAGTACAGCCCGCAGCAGCCCCCGGCGGTCAGCCCGCCGGACGGTGGCGGCACCGGCCATCCCGCCGTCGACGCCGTGCTGCAGTCGCTGGCCAATGCCGCCGCCCTCGCCCCGGCCGACCAGATCGCCGAGTACGAGGCTGCGCATCAGGTGCTGCAGGAGACTCTGGCGAGCATCGACCGCTGAGCCCGTACCGATGAGAAGGTTTTGATCTGATGGCCCGCCGTGCGCGTCTCGACACCGAGCTCGTCCGCCGCAAGCTGGCCCGGTCGCGGGAGCAGGCGGCCTCGCTGGTCGCGGCCGGCCGCGTGCAGGTGCGTGGCACCGTGGCGCAGAAGGTCGCCACGATGATCGACCCCGCCGATCCGGTGATCGTGACCGGCGACGATCCGGCCACTGAGTACGTGTCCCGGGGCAGCCACAAGCTCGCCGGGGCGCTCGCGGCCTTCGACGGCCTGGTGGTCAAGGGGCGGCGCTGCCTGGACGCGGGCGCCTCCACCGGGGGTTTCACCGACGTGCTGCTGCGCGAGGGCGCCGGGCACGTCTACGCCGTCGACGTCGGCTACGGGCAGCTGGCCTGGCCGTTGCGCACCGATGAGCGGGTTTCTGTCATGGAACGCACCAATGTGCGCACTCTGACACCCGACATGCTCGGCGGGCCGGTCGATCTCACGGTGGCGGATCTGTCGTTCATCTCGTTGCGGCTGGTGCTGCCCGCGCTGGCCGCCTGCACCGGGCCCGACGGTGATCTCGCGCTGATGGTCAAGCCGCAGTTCGAGGTCGGCAAGGAACGTGTCGGCTCCGGCGGGGTCGTGCGCGATCCGCTGCTGCGGGCCGAGGCGGTCCTCGACGTGGCCGCCACCGGCGCTCAGCTGGGGCTGGGTGTCGCCGGGGTCGCCGCGAGCCCGCTGCCGGGGCCGAGCGGGAACGTCGAGTTCTTCCTGTGGTTCCGTCGCGGTGCGCCGCCCGCGGACGAGAGTCACGTCCAGGCCGTGGTCGCCGCCGGCCCGTCCGGCGCGGTAGCCTCCGCCGGGCCGGCATTGCCGCCGGTTTCGCCCCCTCTGGAGGATTCGTGACGCGGTCCGCGTTGTTGGTCACCCACACCGGTCGACGGCAGAGCACACAGCATGCCCAGACCGTTGCCCGTGATCTGGTCGAGGCCGGTTTTGAGGTACGCGTCATCGCGCAGGAGGTCGCCGACCTCGAGCTGCCCGCCGGTGTGACCCCTGTCGACGACCCGACGGCCGCGGAGGGCGCCGAGATCGTCATCGCGCTCGGTGGCGACGGGACGTTCCTGCGCGCCGCCGAGCTGGCCCGCCCGGCCAAGACGCCGCTGCTCGGGGTCAACCTCGGCAAGGTCGGCTTCCTGGCCGAGGCCGAGCTGAGCACGATCGACCAGACGGTGCGCGACATCGTCGCCGGCGACTACACCGTGGACGAACGCCTCACCCTCGACGTCCGCGCCGAGTACGACGGGCGGCTCATCGCCGACTCGTGGGCGCTCAACGAGGTCAGCGTCGAGAAGGGCCAGCGGGCCCAGATGCTCGAGCTGCTCGTCGACGTCGACGGCCGGCCCCTGTCGCGGTACGGCTGCGACGGTGTCGTGTGCGCCACACCGACGGGTTCCACCGCGTACGCGTTCTCCGGTGGTGGCCCGGTCGTCTGGCCCGAGGTCGAGGCGCTGCTGCTGGTGCCGATCAGCGCGCACGCGCTCTTCAGCAAGCCGCTGGTGACGGCGCCGACGTCGGTGTTCGTGCTGACCGTCGACCCGTACACGTCCTTCGCGGTGCTGTGCTGCGACGGGCGCCGGACCTGGGATCTGCCGCCTGGTGCGCAGGTCACGGTCCAGCGCGGGGAGCTTCCGGTACGCCTGGTCCGGCTCGCGCCGCGGCCGTTCACCGACACGCTGGTGGCGAAGTTCGGTCTGCCGGTGGACGGCTGGCGGGGGAATCGACGCTGATCGAGCAGTAACCGTGGCCGGGCCCGGCCCGCACCCGTTCGCAGGCCGGCCGCCCGGTCCGCTGCGTCGCGAACAGATCTCGGCGGCCGGGTGCGGTGGGCAATTGTCGGTGGGCACCGATACCCTTCGGCCTGTGCTGGAGGAACTGCGCATCACCGGGCTCGGCGTCATCGACGACACGACGCTGCGGCTGACCACGGGCATGAATGCCATCACCGGTGAGACCGGTGCCGGCAAGACGATGGTGGTGACCGGGCTCGGACTGCTCTTCGGTGGCCGCGCCGACGCCGGCCGGGTGCGCGCCGACCCCGGACGTGCCGTGGTCGAGGGACGGCTGCGCCTCGAGGGCACGCTGGGTGACGCGGTGCAGACGCGCATCACCGACGCCGGTGGCGAGATGGACGACGACGGTTCGGTGCTGCTCAGCCGCACGGTGACCATCGAGGGCCGCTCGCGGGCGCACGTCGGTGGCCGCAGCATGCCGGTGGCGATGCTCGGCGAGGTCGGCGAGCAGGTCGTGGCCGTGCACGGGCAGTCCGACCAGCTGCGCCTGCTGCGCCCGTCGGAGCAGCGCGCGGCGCTCGACCGTTTTGCCGGTCCCGAGCACGAGAAGCTGCTGGAGACCTACCGGGAGTCGTTCGCCCGCTGGCGGGCCGTGGTCGAGGATCTGGCCGACCGCCGCCGCCACGCCCGCGAGCGCAACCAGGAGGCCGACCTGCTCACCCTGGGTCTCGACGAGATCAGCCGGGTCGACCCGCAGCCCGGTGAGGACGACGACCTGCGCGCCGAGGTGCAGCGACTCGAGCACGCCGAGGGTCTGCGTACGGCCGCGGCACTGGCCGCCCAGGCGCTCGCCGGTGGGGAAGAGGCCACCGAGGAGACCCCCGACGCGACGTCGCTGCTGGGCACCGCCCGGCGCACGCTGGAAGCGCAGGCCACGGTGGATCCGGCTCTGGGGGAGCTCGCCGCCCGCGTCGAGGAGGCCGCCACCCTCGTGGGTGACGTCTCCGCGGAGCTGTCGGCCTACCTCAGCGCGCTGGACGCCGACCCGGCCCGCCTCGAGGTCATCTACGAACGACGGGCGGCGCTGCGCGCACTGACCCGCAAATACGCCGACGATGTCGAGGGCGTCATCGCCTGGGCGGAGAACGCCCGCACCCGGCTGGCCGCCCTGGACAACTCCGACGAGCTGCTCGAGGAGCTCGACAAGGAACGTGTCCGTCTCGCGGCGAGCGTCGGCGAGCTGGCCGGGCGGCTGACCGCCGCCCGCGTCGAGGCCGCCGGGCGCTTCGCCGGACAGGTCAGCGTCGAGCTGGCCGGTCTGGCCATGCCGCACGCACGGGTCGAGATCGCGGTGCAGCCGCGGGTGCCCGGCCGTGACGAGCCGACCGTGACCGTCGACGGCTCCGAGGTGGCCGTCGGCCCCGACGGCGGCGACGACATCGAGCTGCGGCTTATCGCCCATCCCGGTGCACCGGCCCTGCCGCTGCAGAAGGGTGCGTCCGGCGGTGAGCTGTCGCGGGTCATGCTGGCCATAGAGGTCGTCTTCGCCGGTGCCGGTGGCCCGCCGACGCTGGTCTTCGACGAGGTCGACGCCGGTGTCGGTGGTCAGGCCGCGGTCGAGATCGGCCGCCGGCTGGCCCGGCTGGCCCGCACCCACCAGGTATTGGTCGTGACGCACCTGCCGCAGGTGGCCGCGTTCGCCGACCGGCACCTGGTCGTCGCCAAGGACACCGGCGGCGCGATCACCACCAGCGGGGTGCGCATCGTCGAGGAGACCGAGCGGGCGCGCGAGCTGGCCCGGATGCTGGCCGGTCTGCCCGACTCCGACCTGGGTATCGCGCACGCGGAGGAGTTGCTCGCGGTCGCCGACCGGGAAAAGCGCGGCTGATCGTGCGCAACCGCCCGGCGCGGCAAGCCGTGTCCCGGCGTGCGGTCGAGGCCGTGACCGCAGGCGGGTCGGCGTGAAGGCGGTTCAGGCGTATCGGTTCGCGCTTGATCTCACTCCCGGTCAGGAACGTGACGTCCTCGCGCATGCCGGGGCTGCCCGGGTCGCGCACAACTGGGCATTGGCCAGGGCCAAGGCGGTGATGGACCAACGGACAGCCGAGAGTTCCTACGGCGTGCCCGGCGAGTTGCTGACGCCGCCTTTGTCCTGGTCGCTCGCCGGGCTGCGTAAGGCGTGGAACCAGGCAAAACCACAGGTGGCGCCGTGGTGGCCCGAGGTGTCCAAAGAGGCGTTCAACACCGGACTGGACGCACTGGCCCGCGGCCTGAAGAACTGGGCCGGCTCCCGCACCGGCACACGCGCTGGGCGGCCGGTCGGTTTCCCCCGGTTCAAGTCCCGGCGCCGCACCACACCATCGGTGCGGTTCACGACCGGGTCGATCCGGGTCGAGCCCGACCGCATGCACGTCGTCCTCCCGCGGCTGGGCCGGTTGAAGCTGCACGAGTCGGCCCGCAAACTCGCCCGGCGCCTCGACCTTGGGACCGCGCGGATCATGTCCGCCACGGTGCGTCGTGACCGGGGACGCTGGCACGTGTCGTTCACCGTCGAGGTCGAGCGGGCCGAACACATACCGGCCCGGCCCGCCAGCGTGGTCGGTGTCGACGTCGGGATCAAAACCCTCGCCGTGCTGTCCACCGGCGAACTCATCGACAACCCGCGGCACCTCGTGGCCGCGCAGCAGCGGATGCGCTCGCTTGCCCGGGCCCTGTCGCGCAAGACCGGACCGGACCGGCGTACCGGCCGCCGCCCGTCGAAACGCTGGGAACAGGCCGCGGCCCGGCTCGGAGGTGCGCACACCCGGGTGAGTAATCTGCGCCGCGACGGGCTGCACAAGCTGACCACCCGCCTCACCCGCGAGCACCACACGATCGTGGTCGAGGACCTCAACGTCACCGGCATGCTGCGCAACCGTCGCCTGGCCCGGCATATCGCCGACGCCGGGTTCGCCGAGATCCGCCGCCAGCTCGCTTACAAGACCGGGTGGAACGGCGGCCGGCTGCTGATCGCCGACCGCTGGTATGCATCCTCGAAAACTTGCTCGGCATGCGGCACGGTGAAAGCCAAGCTGGCCCTGTCCGAGCGCGAGTACCACTGCCAGGCATGCGGCCTGATCATCGACCGCGACCGCAACGCCGCACTCAACCTGGCCGCCCTCGCGGCGCAGTTCGACACCGCCGGGAGTGGCCCGGTGGCAGGACGTGGAGCCGACCAGAAGCCCCGCACACGCGGGCAGGTGGCTACGAAGCGTCAACCCGGCACGACACCAGTCGGTTAGACCGGGACCGTCCCTCCGCAAGGCGGGACTACCAACCGTGTGCTCACTAAAGCGCACTGAAAGGTAACGGCTCGCGAACGGTGACAACGACGACGACAAGAACCCCCATCACCACCACCGCCGCTCCGAGTGACGGCAATTTGTCGCATTTGTTGGTGACCTTGTGCATGTCGCGTGAGTGACGGGTGAACAGGCATGTCAGGATGGCATGGATGCGACTTCCCACCTTGCGCCGGACCCGGAGCGTCGAACCGGGAGCCTTCTCCGGCACCGCCCGCCTCGATCGCCGGACCAAGCGCCTGGTCGGACGACTGCGCCCCGGCGACATCGCGATCATCGACCACGTCGACATCGACCGGGTCGCCGCCGACTCGCTGGTCGCCGTCGGCGTCGCCGCGGTACTCAACGTCAAGCCCTCGATCTCCGGGCGCTATCCGAACCTCGGTCCCGAGGTCCTGATCCAGGCCGGCATCGTGCTCATCGACGACCTGGGCGAAGAAGTCTTCGACCGGATCAACGAGGGCGACCTGATCAGCATCGAGGGCGACACGGTGCTGCTCGACGGCGAACCCGTGGCCACCGGCATCCAGCAGGACACGCAGACCGTCGCCGCCGCCATGGCCGACGCCCGCGAAGGCCTGTCCGTGCAGCTCGAGGCGTTCGCCGCGAACACCATGGACTACCTCAAGCAGGAGCGCGACCTGCTGCTCGACGGCGTGGGTGTGCCCGACGTCGAGACCCAGATCTCCGGGCGCCACGTGCTCATCGTCGTGCGCGGCTACGACTACAAGGCCGACCTGGACGTGCTGCGGCCCTACATCCGCGAGTTCAAGCCGGTGCTCATCGGTGTCGACGGCGGGGCCGACGCGCTGGTCGAGACCGGGTACACCCCCGACATCATCATCGGCGACATGGACTCGGTCACCGACGACGTGCTGCGCTGCGGGGCCGAGGTGATCGTGCACGCGTACCCGGACGGGCGCGCGCCCGGGCTGGACCGTGTGCACGGGCTCGGGGTGCCGGCGGTGACCTTCCCGGCCGCCGCGACCAGCGAGGACCTGGCGATGCTGCTCGCCGACGACAAGGGCGCCACGCTGATCGTGGCCGTGGGCACCCACGCCAACCTCGTCGAGTTCCTGGACAAGGGCCGCGGCGGCATGGCCTCGACGTTCCTGACCCGGCTCAAGGTCGGCGGCAAGCTGGTCGACGCCAAGGGCGTGAGCCGGCTCTACAAGCAGAACATCTCCGGCTCGTCGCTGCTGCTGCTCGTGCTCTCCGCGGTCGCGGCGATGGCCTCGGCCGTGGCCGTCTCCACCGTCGGCCGGGCCTATCTCTCCGTGGTGTCCGAGTGGTGGGACAATCTGGTCTTCCAATTAGGACAGCTCTTCTAATCCGCGAGTGACCAAGAGGCTTTTGGCGTGATCAACTTCCGGTACCACGTGGTGTCGCTCACCGCGGTCTTCCTTGCCCTGGCCATCGGTCTGGTGGTCGGCACGGCCGCGCTCAACGGGCCGGTCGCCGACACCCTCAAGGACCGCGTCGACGCGCTGAGCAAGGACAACAGCAACTACCGCGAGCAGGCCAACCAGTACCGCGAAGAGCTCAACCGCACCCAGGACTTCGCCACCGAGGTCTCGCCCGCGCTGCTCAACGGCAAGCTCGCCGAGCGCAAGATCCTCATCGTGGTCATGCCCAGCGGCCAGGACTACGCCGAGGGTGTCACCGCGATGCTCAAGGTCGCCGGCGCCAAGATCACCGGCACGGTCACGGTCCAGGACAAGTTCTTCGACCCCGCGAATGCGTACGAGCTGCTCGACCTGGCCGACAAAGCCTCGCAGCCCACGGTGCCCGCGGAGGGCCTGCCGCTCAACAGCGACGGTGTCGAGACGTCCAGCGCCCTGCTGTCGATCGCGCTGCTGCAGCAGACGACGCCGGTGACGCCCAGCGACCTGACCGCGGTGCTGGCGGCGTACACGGAACCCAGCTATCTGTCGGTCTCCGACGACATCGTGCCGGGCGCGGAGGCGACCGTGGTCGTCTCGGGCCTGCCGCCCGTCGACCGCGACGCACCGAAGAAGAACCAGAACGCGCTGACCTTCACCACCCAGTTCGCCAACAACCGCCCACTGGTCGTCGGCGGCAACGGCATCGGCGACGGCAACCTGGTCGCCGGGGTCCGCGCCGACCCGAACCTGGTCAAGAAGATCTCCACGGTGGACAACGTCAGCACCGAGCAGGGCCGCCTCGCCACCGCGATGACGGTGATCGAGCGGGTCGTGGCCGGCAAGGTCGGCCAGTACGGTCTCTCGGCCGGCGCGACCTCCCAGATCCCCAAGGCCGCCGGCTGACCGGTCGGCGACGGTTGCGGCGGGCGGGAGCAAGTCACAAGGCTGCCGGCTGACCGGTCGGCGGGAGCAAGTCCCAAGGCTGCTGACCGGTCGGCGCTGGTTGCGCGGCCGGAAGCACGTCCCGCAGGCCGGTTGACCGGTCGGCGCCAGGGCTGCGCCACGTCCGTGACCGCACGGACCGCGTTGCGCGGGGTGGGGGCGGGCACCGCCTAGACTCGGCGGTCGGTCGCTTCAGGGTGCGGCCCGGCGAGTCAGGAGATCAGCCAGATGGCCAAGCGGGTCGTGAAGTCGTTCGGGACCGGTGCCCTCGTGGCCCGCGCCGCGCTGACCTGGATCCGCAGTGATCCCCGCGCCGCCCAGCTGGAACGCACCAACTTCCACGGCCGCACCGTCACTCTCGCGGGTGGTCCGGCACTGGCCGCGGGCGCGACGATCGGTGCCGTTGTCGGCTCAACCAGCCCGGCGGTGGCCGCGGCCGTGTTCACCGCGGGCGCTACGTCCGGCGCGGTCGGCTTCTACGACGACATCGCGGGCAACCGGCCCGAGCAGAAGGCCGCCAAAGGCTTCGCCGGCCACCTCGGCGCCCTGCGCGAAGGCCGGGTGACCAGCGGCCTCGTCAAGATCGCAGGCGTCGGCGCCGCCGGTCTGGCCGGGGCCGCCCTGCTCGCCGGCGACCCCGGCGTGCGCGCTCACCGCGGTCGCCGCAAGGGCGGCGCCGTGCGGCGCGCGACCGACGTACTGCTCGGCGCCGGAGTCATCGCCGGCACGGCCAACCTGCTCAACCTGCTCGACCTGCGCCCCGGCCGCGCGCTCAAGGCCGGAGCCCTGATCGGTACGCCGCTCGCCGTCGGACGTGGTGCCGGGGTCGCAGCGGGCACGCTCGGGGCGGGCGCGGCACTGCTGCCCTCGGACCTGGGCGAGGACATCATGCTGGGCGACTCGGGCGCCAACGCGTTGGGTGCGCTGCTCGGGGTGGCTCTGGCCGCGCGGACCGGGCCGGTGGGACGAGCGGTGGCGCTGAGCGTGCTGGCCGCGCTCACGGCCGCCAGCGAGAAGGTCAGCTTCACCAAGGTCATCCAGGACACGCCGTGGCTGCGCGAACTCGACGCGCTGGGCCGCCGGCCGGCGGAATGACCGACACCCCCGACCAGGGCCAGACCGCCACCGCCGGTTCCGAGCCTGCGGCAACCGCGCCGCGCAGCGGGGCGGGGCGCATCGTCGGTGCGGCGGCGCTGATCGCCGGGCTGACCGTGCTGGCGCGGATTGCCGGCTTCGGGCGCACGGTCGTGTTCATCAGCACCGTGCAGGCGAACTCGCTCGGTGACCTCTACAACGCCGCCAACACCGTTCCGAACATCGTCTTCGAGCTGGTCGCGGGCGGGGCGCTGGCCAGCCTGGTCGTCCCGCTGCTGGCCGGGGCCGTCGCCGCGGGGGACCGGAACAGGGTCAACGCCGTCGCGTCCGCCCTGCTCACCTGGACGCTCGTGCTGCTCGTGCCGCTGGCGGTCCTGGTTGCGCTCTTCGCCGGGCACATCGTGGGCCTGCTGCCGAACATGCCGCCCGAGGCGCACGAGATCGGCGCGCGGATGCTGCGAATCTTCGCGCCGCAACTGCCGCTCTACGGCGTGGGCATTGTGCTGACCGGTGTGCTGCAGGCCCACCACCGCTTCGCGTGGCCGGTGATCGCGCCGCTGCTGTCCAGCGTGACCGTGATGGGGGCGTATCTGACGTACGCGGTGGTCGACGGCCGGGGGACCGGCCTGGGCAAGCTGACCACCGGGGGTGAGCTGGCGCTCTCGCTCGGCACGACGCTCGGGGTGGTCGTGCTCAGCCTGTGCCTGCTGATCCCGCTGAAGGGCCTGCGGCTGCGGTTGCGCCCGGCGCTGCGGTTCCCCGGGGACGCGGGCCGTCAGGTGGTCCGGCTCGGCTGGGCGGGCGCGGTCACCGTCGGGTCGCAGCAGCTCATGGTCGTGGTGGTGCTCGCGCTGGCCGCCGGTGAGGGTGATCTGACCAGCTTCAACCTGGCGCAGGCGCTCTACCTGCTGCCGTGGGCGGTGCTGGCCGTGCCGCTCGCTACTGCCGCATATCCGACATTGGCCGCTACCGCCGAGCGTGGGGACGAGGACGGCTACCGCGCCACGCTGGCCGGAACCGCCCGGACCGTGGTGCTGCTGGCCTGCCTGGGTGCCGCCGCGCTGGTCGCGGTGGCCGGGCCCGTGGCCGACCTGCTGGACACGCCGCAGGCCGCGCCGGGCATCGCGGGCTTCGCGCCCGGACTGCTCGGGTACGCGCTGTTCGCCCTGCTCTCGCGTGCTCTCTACGCCCGCGGGGCGACCTCCTCGGCCGCAGCGGCGACCGCGGCGGGCTGGGCGCTCGCAGCCGGCGCGGCCCTGGTGCTGGTGGCCGTGCTGCCCGGCGACGACAAGGTCCTCGCACTCGCCCTGGCCAACAGCATCGGCATGCTCACGCTGGGCGCGTTGCTGGTCACCGCCGTACGCCGCCGCGCCGGGGCCGCCGCGCTCGCGGGACTGCCCCGGGCGGCCGGCGTGGGTATCGTGGCGGCGGTCGCGGCCGGACTGGCCGGCTGGGGTGTCGTCGAGGCGCTGAGCCCCGCGACCCCGGCAGGGTGGGTGAGCGTGCTCTCGGGCATGCTGGGCGGTGTTGTGGTGGCGGTCGTCTTCCTCGCGGTGACCTACCCGCTGGACCGCCACGACCTGCGGCCCCTGGTCACCAGGGTGACCGGGCGGATCCGCAGGACTTCGGCGCCGGACGGGAAGGACGCAGGGTGAGTGACGCAGCACAGGCCTGGCACGGCTCGGTGGCGCTGGTGCTGGGCTCCAGCACCGGTGGGGTCGGCCAGCACGTGGCGTCGCTGGCGCGCGGACTGCTCGCCGCCGGCTGCCGGGTCCTGGTCTGCGGTCCCGCCGCCACCGACGAGCTGTTCGGCTTCGCCGCCTCCGGCGCCGACTTCGCCCCCGTGGAGATCTCCGCCAACCCGGGCCCGCAGGACTCCGGCGCGGTCCGGGCCCTGCGCAAGGCCCTGACCGGCCGCGACCTCGACGTCGTGCACGCGCACGGCCTGCGCGCGGCCTTCGTCGCGTCGCTGGCCCGTCCCGCCGCGCCGCTCGTGGTGACCTGGCACAACGCCGTGCTCGCCCGCGGCCTGCGCGGCCAGGCGTCCGCGCTGGTCGAACGCATCGTCGCCCGTGCGGCGACACTCACCCTCGGCGCCTCCGAGGACCTCGTCGAACGCGCCAAGTCGCTGGGCGCCCGCAACGTGCGCCTCGGCGCGGTCGCCTCACCGATCGCCTTCGCCGCTCCCAAGCGCAGCCGGGCGGCCGTGCGCGCGGAGTTCCGGCTGACCCCGGACACCCCGCTGATCATCTCCGTCGGGCGGCTGCACCCGCAGAAACGCTACGACGTCCTGCTCGAGGCCGCCGCCCGCTGGCGTGACCTCACCCCGCCGCCGGTCGTGGTCGTCGCCGGCTCCGGCCCCAGCTACATGCTGCTGGCCCAGCGCGCCTCGGAACTCCACGCGAAGTTCTACCTCCTCGGCCACCGCCACGACGTCCCCGACCTGCTCGCCGGCGCCGACCTCGCCGTGATCACCAGCGACTGGGAAGCGCGCCAGCTCTTCGCCCAGGAAGTCCTGCTGGCCGGGGTCCCGCTGGTCAGCACGGCCGTCGGCGGCCTGCCCGGCCTCGTCGGCGACGCTGCGGTGCTCATCCCGCCGGGTGACATCGACGCGCTCGACACCGCCGTGCGCGAGCTGCTCGCCGACCCGGCCAAACGCGCCGACTACGCCGCCCGCGGCCCGCGCCAGGCCGCCGCCTGGCCGACCGAGGCCGACACGGTCGCCGACGTCCTCGCCGCCTACGCCTCGCTCACCACGGCCGCCCGGGCAGGCCAGGGGTGACCAACACCAACCCCGGCCCCGACCCGGCCGAGACCGACCCCCACGGCACGGACGCAGCAGCCGCTGACCAGCAAGCGCAGGATGCGCGGGCGACCGATCCCGCTGAGGTTGAGGCAGGGGCCGCCACGGACTCGGCCGACACAAGGCTGACTGACGCCGAGCCGGTCGGCGCGGAGACGGCTGAGGTCAAGCCAGTCGAAGCGAAGGTGGCCGGCGCGCCCGACTTCAAGGAAGTTGGGTCTCCGGCCGAGGCCGCGTCGGCTGATGTGAAGCGCGGGCCCGACTTCAAGGAAGTTGGGTCTCCGGCCGGGGCCACGTCGGCTGGTGGGAAGCGCGTGCCCGACTTCAAGGAAGTTGGGCCGCGGGCCGAGGCCGCGCCGGCTGATGTGAAGCGCGGGCCCAACATCAAGGAAGTTGGGCCGTCGACCGGGACCACGCCGGCCGATGCGAAGCGTGCCCCCGCCGCAAGGCCGACGACGCGAAGGCAATCCTGGACCACTCAGGTCTGGCGCAACCTACGACGCGGCCTGCGCCCCGACTCCGCCCCGCCCTCACGCTCACGCCGGGGCAAGACCTGGCTGCCCTACCTCTTGATCGTGCTCGCCGCCGGCGCCAGCATCGCCGGCCTCGCAGTCCGGCCGGCCACAGGCGCGCCCCAGGAGACCGCCGACTATGTGATCCTCGCGGGAGCGGCCGGCCTGCGCTGGGACGACCTCGACCCGCAGCGCACCCCAGCCCTCTGGCAGGAGGCGACCCGAGGTTCGATCGGCTGGCTCTCCGTGCGCTCGGCGCACCACACGACCTGCCCGGCAGACGGCTGGCTCACTCTGGGCGCGGGCAACTACGCGATCTGGAAGGACGAGCGCGTCGAGGGCCAGTGCCCACCGGTAGCGCCCGCCCTGGAGCAACCCGACGGCATCGGCGCCAACCTTCCCCAGCTCAGCGGGGTCGTCCGCGAAAACCAGGACAAGCAGCCGTACGGCGCGGTCCCGGGCGCGCTGTCGGAGTCCCTGCGCTGCACCGTGGCCGTCGGTCCCGGGGCGGCGGTGGCGGCGGCACGCCCGTTCGGCCGCGTCGACCGCTACGAGGACACCCTGCCCGACGATCCCCGCGATCTGCTGTCGCAGTGTGTGCTCAGCATGGTCGACCTCGGCACCGTCACCGGCTCGGGCCCGGCGCGGCAGTCACTGGTCGCCCAGGCCGACGCCACCCTCGCGCGGATCGTTGCGGCCAGGCCGGAACGCTCGGTGGTCATGGTCGCCGGCGTGTCCGACACCGACACCACCTCACGTCTGCACGTGGCGATCGCCGAAGGGCCCGGCTGGCAGGGCGGCTGGCTGACCTCCGCGGGCACCGGCCGCGACGGCTACCTGCAGCTGGTCGACCTGGCTCCGACCGTGCTGACCACGCTGTCCCGACCCGCGCCGGACAACCTGTTCAGCGGGCACAGCGCCTTCTCAGCCCTCGGGCGCCCCGCGAACCCCGCCGACGCCATGCTCGGTGACCACAACCAGGACAAGCGGGCCGGTGCCCAGCTCGGCATCGCCGGGACGTTCTTCACCGGTCTCGCCGCCGCCCAACTCGCGGTGTTCCTGCTGGTCGTGCCGTTGATGATCAGGGCGCGGCGGCATGCCGGGCCGACCGGGCCCGCCGCGGCGGCGCGGTGGCTCGTACGCGGCGTCGAGGTGCTGCTCATCGCGGCGGCGCTGGCGATCCCGGCCGCGCTGCTCGCCGATGCGGCGCCGTGGTGGCGGGCGAGCCGGCCGGGCATCGTCTTCGCGTTGCTGACGTTCGGGCTGGTCGCCGTCGGGACCGCCGCTGTGCGGTTCGCGCCGCGCTATCCGCGTACCTTGTGGCCGATGGGGTTGATCTCGGCCGTGTGCGCCACGGTGGTCGGGGTGGATCTGCTGACCGGGGCTCAGCTGCAGCTCAACGGGGTCGCCGGCTATTCGGCGATCGAGGGCGCCCGGTATTCGGGCGTGGGCAGCGTCGGCCTCGGTGTCTTCGTCGCGGGCATCCTGACCGTCGCCGGCTGCCTGGCCCAGTGGGTACGCCGCCCGTGGCGCCCGGCCGTCGTGGTGCTCATCGGCGGCTTCGGTGTGGTGATGGTCGGCAGCCCGTACCTGGGTGCGGACGCGGTCGGTGCGATCGCGGTGACCGCCGGGGTGTGTGTGGCCGCGGCGATCAGCACCGGCGGCTGGCTGACCTTCCCGCGGTTCGCCTGGGCGGCGATCGCCGGGCTGGCCGTGACCATCGGTTTTGCGGTGCTGGACCTGCGCCGCCCGGAGCAGGAGCAGGGGAGCCTGGGCCGGGCGCTGACCGCGCTCGGCGACGGCACCGCCGGACCGGCGATCCAGCGCGCCGCCACGTCCAACGGCCACGCCCTGGACAGCCCGCTGACGATGCTGGCGCTCATCGGTGTCCTGATGCTCGCCTTCTGCCGTTTCTCGCCGTGGGGCGGTCTCAACCGGGTCTTCGGGCTGCATCCGGCGCTGCGCGCGGCCATGGCCGGCGCGACCGTGGCGACGGTGATCGCCGGTGTGCTCGGCGGGGCGGCCTTCGCGGTCGCGGGTGCGGCGGCGGCCGTCGCGGTGCCGCTGGCGGTGCTCACCACGCTGCGGGTGCTCGAGCACGCGGCCGACCGTACGCGTCCGGAGGGCGAGACCGACGGCCCCGGCGGACCGGGGCTGTCCATGCGCCCCATCCTGGCCGAGGTGAACGACAAAACGGGCGTGACTGTCCGGGGTGGCTGAGGGGGACACGCGTGACGAGCAGCCCGAACGTGCGTCGCCCGGCGATGGTGTTACCGTGGAATCCCGTGGATGGTGCGATGAAACGCGCCGGTCTGCACGATCGTTTCTGACCGACCACGGGAGCAGGCCTTGGCAGCAACAGCACGCGAGACGCGGCACATCTTCGTCACCGGGGGCGTCGCCTCCTCGCTGGGCAAGGGCCTCACCGCCTCCAGCCTCGGCAATCTGTTGACCGCACGCGGGCTGCGGGTCGTCATGCAGAAGCTCGACCCTTATCTGAACGTCGACCCCGGCACGATGAACCCGTTCCAGCACGGCGAGGTCTTCGTGACCGAGGACGGTGCCGAGACCGACCTCGACGTCGGGCACTACGAGCGGTTCCTGGACCGGGCACTGGCCGGCAAGGCCAACGTCACCACCGGGCAGATCTACTCGTCGGTGATCGCCAAGGAGCGCCGCGGCGAATACCTGGGCGACACCGTGCAGGTCATCCCGCACATCACCAACGAGATCAAAGAGCGCATCTTCGCGATGGCCGATCCCGACGAGTACGGCCGCACCCCGGACGTGGTGATCACCGAGGTCGGCGGGACCGTCGGTGACATGGAGTCGCTGCCGTTCCTCGAGGCGATCCGCCAGGTCCGCCACGAGATCGGCCGCGACCACGTCTTCTACCTGCACGTCTCGCTGGTGCCGTACCTGGCGCCGTCGGGCGAGCTGAAGACCAAGCCGACCCAGCACTCGGTGGCCACCCTGCGCAACATCGGTATCCAGCCCGACGCGCTGGTCTGCCGCAGCGACCGCGAGATCCCCGAGAAGCTCAAGCACAAGCTGTCGCTCTACTGCGACGTCGACCGCGAGGCCGTCGTGGCCTGCCCGGACGCCCCGAGCATCTACGACATCCCCAAGGTGCTGCACCGCGAGGGCCTGGACGCGTACGTCGTGCGCCGGCTGGGCCTGTCGTTCCGCGACGTGGACTGGTCGAGCTGGGACGACCTGCTCGAGCGGGTGCACCACCCGCGCCGCACGATCACGGTCGCGCTGGTCGGCAAGTACGTCGACCTGCCGGACGCGTACCTGTCGGTGAGCGAGGCGATCCGGGCGGCCGGCTTCGCCAACCACGCCCGGGTCCAGCTGCGCTGGGTGCCCAGCGACGACTGCGACACCCCGGCCGGTGCCGCCGCCGCCCTCAAGGGCGTCGACGGCATCGTCATCCCCGGCGGCTTCGGCATCCGCGGGATCGAGGGCAAGATCAACACTTCCCGGTACGCGCGGGAGAACGGCATCCCGATCCTCGGCCTCTGCCTGGGCCTGCAGTGCATGACCATCGACGCCGCGCGCAACATGGCGGGCCTCGAGGGCGCCAACTCCCTCGAATTCGACGAGAAGGCACCGCACCCGGTCATCTCCACCATGGCCGACCAGCAGGACATCGTCGCGGGCAAGGGCGACCTGGGCGGCACGATGCGCCTCGGCGCGTACCCCGCGAAGCTGGTCGAGGGTTCGGTCGTCGCGGAGGCGTACGAGAGCACCGAGATCTCCGAGCGCCACCGCCACCGCTACGAGGTCAACAACGCCTACCGCGACCGGCTGGCCAAGGCCGGCCTGACGTTCTCGGGCACGTCGCCCGACGGGCGCCTGGTCGAGTTCATCGAGCTGGACCGCGACAAGCACCCGTTCTTCGTCGCGACCCAGGCCCACCCGGAGCTCAAGAGCCGGCCGACCCGGGCGCACCCGCTGTTCGCGGCGTTCGTCAAGGCCGCGGTCGAGTACGCCGCCGCCGACGAGCTCCCGGTCGAGGTCGCCGAGGGCGTCAAGGCCGAGAAGGCCGCGGTCGCTGCGTCATGACCGCTTTTCAGCACGAGACGTTGTCGCGCACCGAGCGCTACGACGGGCCGATCTTCTCGGTGCACACCGACGAGGTGACGATGCCCGGCGGGGGCACCGCCAAGCGCGACGTCGTGCTCAACAAGAACGCGGTCGGTGTGGTCGCCCTCGACGAGGTCGGTCGCGTCGCGCTGATCAAGCAGTACCGCCACGCGGTCGGCCGCAAGCTCTGGGAGCTGCCGGCCGGCCTGCGTGACGTGGCCGGCGAGGACCTGGTCGTCGCCGCGGCCCGGGAGCTGGCCGAGGAGGCGGACCTCAACGCCGCCCGCTTCGACCTGCTCATCGACCTGCACACCTCGCCGGGCTTCAGCGCCGAGACGATCCGGATCTTCCTGGCCCGGGAGCTCTCGGCGGTGCCCGACGACGAGCGTCACGACCGCCAGGACGAGGAAGCCGACATCGAGCTCGTCTGGTGCGACCTCGACGAGGCCGTGGCCATGGTCCTGCGGGGCGAGATCACCAATGCGGCCGCGGCCGGCGGCCTGCTGGCCGCCGCCCGCGCCCGTGACGACGGCTGGGCCACGCTGCGCCCGTCGGACACCCCGGCGATCTGAGATCACCGAGCCGGTACGCCTAGGAAGCGGGCGTACCGGCCTTGATCATCGCCTGGCCGGTCAGCTCGACCGAGCGCACCCGGTCGGCGACGTCGTTGGCGTAGTGCGCGACGATCAGCTCGTCGGCGCCACAGGACGCCGCGAAGTCCTCCAGGTACGCGCGGACCTCTCCGGGCGTACCGGTGGCGGTGTATTTGGTCATCGCGGCGAGCTGGCGGCCGTTCGGTGAGGCCAGGAACGCGTCGATCTCGGCGTCGGTGAAGTTCTGCCCGACCGAGCCCCGCGAGATCATCGCCCGCGTCCGCGCCCGGTAGGCGACCTTCATCTGCTGCTCGGCGACGTCGTGGTCGTCGGCGGCGAAAACGTTGGCGCCCGCGATCACGTACGGGTGCTCGAGCTGCGCGGACGGCTGGAACGTCTCCCGGTAGACCTCGACGGCCTGGTGCAGGTGCGTCGGCGCGAAGTGCGAGGCGAACGCGTACGGCAGGCCCAGCTGGGCCGCGAGCTGCGCGCCGAACAGCGACGACCCGAGGATGTAGAGCGGGACGATCTCGGGCGCGCGGGGGACCGCCTGCACGCCGGGCACCAGCGTCTTGCCGCTCAGGTAGCCCAGCAGCTCCTGGACGTCCTGCGGGAACGTGTCGGCCGACATCGGGTTGCGCCGCAGCGCCAGCATCGTGTTCTGGTCGCTGCCCGGCGCCCGCCCGAGCCCCAGGTCGATGCGCCCGGGGAAGAGCGTCGCGAGGGTCCCGAACTGCTCGGCGATCACCAGCGGCGAGTGGTTCGGCAGCATGATCCCGCCGGCGCCGAGCCGGATCGTGTCCGTGTGCGCGGCGATGTAACCGATGAGCACGCTGGTCGCTGATGAGGCGATGGACGCCATGTTGTGGTGCTCGGCGAACCAGACCCGCCGGTAGCCACTGCGTTCAGCAGCGCGAGCAAGCTCGACGCTGGCCTGGAAGCTTTCCCGGACGTCGTGGCCGGGGGCGATCGGTGCCAGATCGAGCAGGGACAGGGGTAGCGGAGTGGCGTCCATCCACCGATCGTCCGCCTGACCTGACCGGTTACCAACTGCTTGCTGTCCGGCGTGAGCATCGTCACCAGCCTTGCGGACCGGGTGACTTTCAAGCTGTGAAGTGTCCCCGTGCTGTTCGAATGTTGTGATGCTCGGCTTGACGTTCTCCCCGCCAGAAGGTCGGGGATTCCCGGCACGTCGCACGATCTGCACGGCGCCCGAGCGGATTTCCGCTTCACCGCGTGCTGCCGGCACAGATACCGGACTTACGCTCGCTCCACGGCCGTTTAGCCTGTCCGCCCGTCCGGCGGCCAGGATGTTCAGCGCGGCGTTGATGTCCCTGTCATGGCTTGTCCCGCAGACGCAATTCCACGTGCGGGTGCTGAGCGGAATCTTCTCGCCGACCAGGCCACATGCTGAGCACTGCCGCGTCGAGGGGAAGAACCGGTCAATCTTGGCGAAGGTTCGTCCGTGCCGGGCTGCTTTGTACTCAAGCATGGTGGTGAAGTTAGCCCACCCAGCGTCGTGGACGGACTTGGCGAGCCTCGTTCGCCCGATACCGGCAACACACAGGTCCTCGACGTACACCGCTTGGTTGTCGCGGATGATCGTCGTGGAGAGTTTGTGCTGCCAGTCCCGCCGGCTGTCGGCGACCCGGGCATGAGCGCGGGCCACCTTGACAACGGCCTTCTTCCGATTCGCGCTGCCCGGCTGCTTGCGGGCCAGACTTTGCTGTAGCCGCCGAAGCTTGCGTGCGGCGCGCCGCAGGAACTTCGGAGCTGTGATCTTCGTGCCGTCCGACAGCACGGCGAAGTGGGTCAGACCAAGATCGATGCCGACCTCAGTTGCGAGGGGCGGCAGGATGTCATTCCCGGCCGTCTGGACAACGAAGGACGCGAAGTATCGACCTGCCGCATCCCGGATGATCGTCACCGAGGTGGGCTCGGAGGGCAGACTGCGCGACCAGCGCACGGCAACGTCGCCGACCTTCAGCAAGCGCAGCCTGCCGTTGTCCAGGATCTTGAACCGGGTGTTTTTGGTGAAGCGGATCGCTTGCCGGCTGTCCTTGCGAGAGCGAAACCGGGGCGGAGCCATCTTCTGGCCCTTGTGCTTGCCTGACACAGAACCGAAGAAGTTGCGGTACGCCTCGTTGAGATCTCCGAGTGCCTGCTGAAGCACCGCGGTGGAGACCTCACTGAGCCAGGCCCGTTCCGGCGTCTTCTTCGCAACGGTAATCACCTGCTTGGACAGCTCGCTGTTCGTCACGAACGGAAGGCCCTGTTCCCACGCCTGACGCCGCATGCGCAGGCCATCGTTGAAGACCACGCGAGCGCAGCCGAACGCTCGAGCCAGTGCGAGGCGCTGGGCGGCGTCCGGGTAGATCCGAAATCGGTAACGCAGGTGCACCGGCACACATTCTCACCGGGGTACGACAAGAACTGATCGATGCCTGCAGTGACGGAGGAGCCGGATGGGGCATGGCCAGGTTAGTTCTTCTTGATCTTCAGGTAACACAGCGGCAGTATCTTCCACTTGGTGGGACGGTAGTCTGCGAAGCAGCCCGTCTCGGGTATGAGCCATCGACGTCTCTCCCGGAAAGGACGGTGTCGACTCGATGAAGGTCGGCATTCCGAGCGAAGTCAAGAACAACGAGTTCCGGGTCGCGATCACCCCCGCGGGGGTCTTCGAGCTGAACCGGGCCGGCCACGAGGTGTTCGTGCAGGCCGGCGCGGGTGCCGGGTCCTCGATCACGGACGCGGACTACACCGCCGCGGGCGCCACGATCCTCGAGGGCCCCGACGCGGTGTGGGCGACCGGTGACCTGATCCTCAAGGTCAAGGAGCCCATCGCCGAGGAGTACGCCCGCATGCGTGAGGGCCAGCTGCTCTTCACCTACCTGCACCTGGCGGCGTCGAAGGAGTGCACCGACGCGCTGCTGGACCGCCGGGTCACCGCCATCGCGTACGAGACGGTGGAGCTGCCCGACCGCAGCCTGCCGCTGCTCGCGCCGATGTCCGAGGTTGCCGGGCGCCTCGCGCCGCAGGTCGGCTCGTACCACCTGATGCGTTCCGGTGGCGGCCGCGGCGTGCTCATGGGTGGCGTCCCCGGCGTCTACGCCGCGAAGGTCGTTGTCATCGGCGCGGGTGTCTCCGGCATGAACGCCGCGGCGATCGCGCTCGGCATGCAGGCCGAGGTGCTGGTGCTCGACAAGAACATCGCCCGGCTGCGTGCGGCCGACGCCGACTACCGCGGACACCTGCAGACGATCGCGTCCAACGCGTACGAGATCGAGAAGGCCGTCATCGACGCCGACCTGGTGATCGGCGCGGTGCTGGTGCCCGGCGCGAAGGCGCCGAACCTGATCTCCAACGACCTCGTCTCGCGGATGAAGCCGGGCAGTGTGCTCGTCGACATCGCGATCGACCAGGGCGGCTGCTTCGAGGACTCCCGGCCGACCACGCACGCGGACCCGGTCTACAAGGTCCACGAGTCGATGTTCTACTGCGTGGCCAACATGCCGGGTGCGGTCCCGCACACCAGCACCTACGCCCTGACCAACGTCACCCTGCCGTACGCGCTGGAGCTGGCCAACCTGGGCTGGCGCGACGCGATCAAGGCCGACCCGGCGCTGGCCCTGGGCCTCAACACCCACGACGGGCACGTCACGTACGGGCCGGTGGCCGAGGCGCACGGCATGCAGGCGCTGAGCCTGGCCGAGGTGCTCAGCTGAGTTCAGCGGTGCTGCGACGGGCCGTGCAGACCTATCTCGATCACCTCACGGTCGAGCGCGGCCTGTCGCGCAACACCCTGGCCTCGTACCGGCGGGACCTGGACCGTTACCTGGAGACCCTGGAAGCGGCCGACGTCACCGAGCTGTCCGCGGTCACCGAAGCCGAAGTCTTCTCGCATCTCTCGCAGCTGCGCACCGGCTCGCCCGAGCATCCGGCGCTGTCGACCGCGTCGGCGGCCCGGGCGATGAGCGCGGTCCGTGGCCTGCACCGTTTCGCCGCCCGCGAGGGCATCGTCGCGCACGACGTGACCCGCGACGTCAAACCGCCGGCCCCGCCCAAACGCCTGCCCAAGGCCCTCGACGTCGACCAGGTCACGCGGCTGCTGGAGGTCCCGACATCGCTGCGCGACAAGGCCCTGCTGGAGTTCCTGTACGGCACGGGCGCGCGCATCTCCGAGGCGGTCGGTCTGGCTGTCGACGACCTGTCCTTCGAGGGCGATCCGGCGGTCACCCTGCACGGCAAGGGCGGGCGGACCCGGCTCGTCCCGCTCGGACGGTACGCCCGGACGGCGCTGGAGGCGTACCTGGTGCAGCAACGGCCGGAACTGGCGTCGAAGGGCCGGGGCACACCGGCGGTCTTCCTCAACCAGCGCGGGGGACCGCTGTCGCGGCAGAGCGCGTGGACGATCCTGCACCGCGCCGCCGAGGCCGCCGGGCTCCCGGTCGAGGGACCCCACGCCGTGTCCCCGCACACACTGCGGCACTCCTACGCCACCCATCTGCTCGACGGCGGCGCCGACGTCCGCGTCGTCCAGGAGCTGCTCGGGCACGCCTCCGTGACGACCACGCAGGTCTACACCCTGGTGACAGTGGACCGACTTCGCGAGGTGTACGCGACCTCGCACCCGCGCGCTCGTTGAAAGGTGAGCGTGAGTCGGCGCGACACGCCGAACGGCTGACCCCGGATGGGCGGTCTCCGTGGCGTACAGTCGGGCATCGGCTCCGGCTGCGGGTCGAGAGGGGGCTAGGTAGATGAGCGGGAACCACGATCGCGCGGAGGCGTGGACCTCGGCCCTGCGCGACCAGCAGAGCTCCCTCGATCTCGGTGCCGACCTCGGACCCGCCGACCCCACGGCGTACACGATGCGCCGCCCGATCCCCGAGCCCATGCCGACCGATCGGCACGGCCCGGCGCGGATCATCGCGCTCGCCAACCAGAAGGGTGGCGTCGGCAAGACCACGACGACCATCAACCTGGGTGCGGCGCTGGCGGAGTACGGCCGCAAGGTGCTGCTCGTCGACTTCGACCCGCAGGGCGCCTGCTCGGTCGGTCTCGGCGTCAACCCGCACAACCTCGACCTGAGCATCTACAACCTGCTCATGCAGGACGATGTCACCGCCGAGGACGTCATCATCAAGACCGATGTGGCCGGGCTGCACCTGCTGCCGGCCAACATCGACCTGTCCGCGGCCGAGATCCAGCTGGTCAACGAGGTCGCCCGCGAGATGGCGCTGGCCCGGGTCCTGCGCACGGTCCGCAAGGAGTACGACTTCATCCTGATCGACTGCCAGCCCTCCCTGGGCCTGCTGGCGATCAACGCCCTGACCATCGCGCACGGCGTGCTCATCCCGCTGGAGTGCGAGTTCTTCAGCCTTCGCGGTGTGGCGCTGCTGCTCGACACCATCGACAAGGTCCGCGAGCGGCTCAACTTCGACCTCGAGCTCGAAGGCATCCTCGCCACCATGTACGACAGCCGCACCACCCACTGCCGCCAGGTGCTGCAGCGGGTCGTGGAGGCGTTCGGCGACAAGGTCTACCAGACGGTCATCACCAAGACGGTGAAGTTCCCGGAGTCCACGGTGGCCGGCGCGCCGATCACCAGCCTGGACCCGGCCTCGTCCGGCGCCCGCAACTACCGCCAGCTCGCCCGCGAGGTCATCGCCGCGAAGGACGAACGAGGCTGACTTGCTCTTCGCCCTCGGCGAACCGGTCGCGTTCGTCGCGCTGGTCGGCGCCTTCCTGCTCGGGCTGCTGCTGCGCGCTGTCGCCATCCGCGTCACCGCCCGCGCCCTGCACCTGACCGAACGCCGCGAGCCCGTCGCCCCACGCCTGCGCGAGGACATCGACCCGTTCGGCGCGGTCGCCGCCGCCGTGGGCGGCATGGGCTGGGGCAAGACCATCTCGGTCGACGAGATCCCGCGCTATCAGGGCCGCGGCCGCGCGGCTCTGGTCTTCGCGTCGGGCCCGATCGTGTGCATCCTGGTCGCCCAGCTGCTGTTCCTGGCCTACGTGCTGCTCTTCCCGGACAACTACCTGTCCGCCCTGAACATGTCGGACGTGCTGCGCGGCTTCACGCTGCCACTGGCCGAGCAGGTGCTGTTGTGCCTGGCCGTGGGCCTGCTGGCCTTCGGCCTGCTCGCGCTGATCCCGATGCCGCCGCTGGACGGCTTCGGCATCCTGTGGTCGGCGCAGAAGCAGCCCGGCCCGGGTATGCAGGGCTACCGCCTGTGGTTCGAGGACAAGAACATCGGCGTGCTGATCCTGCTCGTCTGCTGCTTCTTCCCCCTGACCTACCCGTTCCTGCTGATGATCCTCGACGCGCTCGGCGTCCTCTTCCTGCGCCTGTGGGGCGGACCGGTCCCGCTCTGATCTACGCTGGGGAGCCATGCCGACCGCCTCCCTGCTGCTGGTCTTCGGGCGCGGGCTGACCTGCGCCGATGACCGGTTCTCGCTGACCGCGTCCAGCTCCGCCCGGGTCCGGGCCGCCGCTGCCTACGCCCGCGCGCACGCGTTCGCCGGGCGGATCGTCTTCACCGGCGGCTGGGCCGAGGCCTGCGAGGGCGCACCCGAGCCACCGGACGGCTCCCGCGAGGGTGACCTGATGCTGCGCGAGGCTCAGGCGGCCGGGCTGGACCGCTTCGCCGAGCTGCGGGCCGAGACGCGGTCGCGCAGCACGCTGGAGAACCTGCTGCACACCGTGGAGGACGGGCTGCTCGACGGGCACGTCTTCACACCCGCGCAGCCACTCGGGCTGGTCACCCATGCGTGGCATCTGCCGCGGGTCAGGTTCCTGGCCGGCAAGGTGCTCGGGCTGCGGGGTCCGGCGCTTCTGGGCGTACCGGTAACGGAGAACGACCAGGCCGGAGCACGCCGCGGCGAGCGGGCCGTGCACCTGGCCGCGCGGCTCGGTCTGCTCGGGACCCGCGACGCTGACCGGCTTCTGCGGCGCGAACGGAGGATGGTCGCCCTCCTGCGCGGATTGTCGGCTTCGTAAAAAGGGTAAGGCGACCGGGACCCGCCTAGGAGGCCCTGGTGATCCTGCTCTTCCCGGTCTACCAACCGAGCGACCGGCTGCCCAGCCTGCTCACCGAGCTGCGCGCCGCCGCCCCGGAGGCCGACCTGCTCGTCGTCGACGACGGCAGCGGACCACCGTCCACCCAGGTCCTCGAGACCTCCGAAACCCTCGGCGCGACGGTCCTGCGCCACGACCGCAACCGGGGCAAGGGCGAGGCCCTCAAAACCGGCTTCCGGTACGCGGCTGAGCACCGTCCTGGCCAGACGGTCGTCTGCGCCGATGCTGACGGCCAGCACAGTGTCGAGGACATCCTGCGGGTGGCCGCGCGGGCTGCGGAGACCGGCCATATCGTGCTGGGCGTGCGCCAGTTCGAGGACGATGTGCCGCTGCGCAGCAAGTTCGGCAACGCGGTGACGCAGACGCTGTTCCGGGCGGCGACCGGCCGTCCGGTGCAGGACACCCAGACCGGCCTGCGGGCATTCCCCGCCGATCAGCTCGAGTGGCTGCTGACGGTCCAGGGCGAACGCTTCGAGTACGAGATGAGCGTTCTGATCGAGGCGGTGCGGACCGGCCGGCCGATGGACGAGGTCGTCATCGACACGACCTATCTGAAGGACAACGCGTCTTCCCACTTCGGCGCTCTGTCGGACTCGGCCCGCATCTACTGGCCCTTGCTGCGCTCCCTGGCCCTGAGCCTCAGGGCACCTTCGCGGCGATGATCTTCGCGGCCGGGGCCTGGGCCTTCTCCAGCCAGACCCGGGCCCGGGCCGTCAGGTCGGTGTCGTTCACCCCGGTGAACGAGCCGGAGCCGTTGCCCCGGACCTCGAACATCATCGGACCCTGACGGCAGACGAGGTGGAACTCCGACGTGGCGTAGAGCCAGCTGTAACAGTCGTCGGGCCCGAGATCGCTCTGGTTCTCGAACTGCTTCCGGTCGTCCCGTTTGCTCTCGGAGGTGCGGGTCTCGGTGTAGTGCTCCTCGATCAGCTCGGGGTCGGCCACCGCGTCGATGGTGACGATCAGGCTCGAGATGAACTCCTCGGCCGCGGCGCCCTCGAGGCCGAACTTGTAACTGCAGGAACCCTCCGGGGCCACCGAGGTCTGGCTCTTGTCGGAGATCGACACGATGGAGACCCCCTGGGGTACCCGCTTGATGTCGGTGGCCTGCGGCAGTACCGCCTTGAGCTCTTCGTCGGTGAGGAACTTGCAGGCGCTGGGCCAGCTCGCGGCGGGCACGACGTCACCGGCGGGTGCCGTGATCTCCAGCTGGGAGGACACCGGCGGAGCCGCGCCGAACGCAACCGGCTCGTCGGGCACCGCCTCCTTGCCACAACCGCCGGCCACCACTGTCAGCGCAAGCGCAACAACCATCAAGCGACGCATGCCCGCCATCGTGGTCCGCCACGGCTTGTCATCGGGGGCGGTGGCCGCTTGCGGCCATCACACGTCGTCGCCCGACCAGCAGACCTCGTCGCCGTCGCCTTCCCGGTCCAGCACGAGGCGGGCGGCACCGACGGACTTGGCCAGCTCGGTGAAAGTGCCCCGAATGCTGGCCGACTGCTCGAACAACCGGCTCATGCTGGTGGTAGCTGCGGTGAAGTCCAGCCGTGAATATCCGGGACGCAGTCCGCTGTCCCGCCAGAAGTACAGATAGATCGAACCGACCCAGATCCGCTCCTGGGCGTCCTGCCGGCCTTCGCGTCGTTCCACTTCAGCCCACGCACGGATCGCTTCGTCGCCGAGTGGAAAGTACAGGCACGCGTCGAGCGACCAGTGGTCCACGTCGTTCGCCGGCTTCCCGCGGAACGGCAGGGTGATCCGCTCCCCGCCGGGCGCGACCACCTCCACCGACCCGATGTCTTCCCGGGCGATGGCAGCTACAGCCAGCAGGGCCTTCCCGACCGCGTGAGTCGGCAGGTAGAGGTCGTATCCGTAATCGATGCCCATCCTCACTAGTATCTCGCCCATGACGGGGACGATTGACTACGCGGCAGCCGGTCCATTGACAACGATCAGCGCGACTCACGCAGCCGGACTGGACGACCTGCCGGCCACGGGCTTCGAGATCTGCAACCTGGTACGCCACCTGGTGATCCAGCCCCACGACGCCCAGAAGCTCGGCATTGTCGAGAACCGTTTCGCCGAGAACCAGCTCCGGTCGACGGACAGCATCGTCGGCGCCCTGCTGGCGCTCAACCCGGCCCCGCTGACCGTCGCACGCGAGCCCGCCCAGCGGGTGATCGGCACCTGCCGGCACTTCGCGGTGCTCGCCGGGGCCCTGCTGCGCTACCGCGGGATTCCGGCCAAGGTCCGCTGCGGCTTCGGCACGTACTTCCAGGCCGGCAAGGGCCTGGACCACTGGGTCACCGAATACCGCGAGAACGACCGCTGGGTCCGCATCGACCCGGAGACCCTGGGCAGTTCGCTTGTGCCGAACCCCGGGGACCTGGCCGAGGGGGAGTTCCTGACCGGCGGCGAGGCGTGGATCGCGTTCCGCGAGGGCCGCATCGACGCCATGCAGTTCGGTGTGCCCGGCACGGAAAACTTCGGCCCGGGGGAGATCCGCGGCAACGCCATCCGGGACCTCGCCTGCCTCAACAAGGTCGAGATGTTGCCGTGGGACGAGTGGGGCCGCATGACCGACTCCTACCAGGGCAAGACCGGCGCCGACTACGACGAACTGATGGACACGATCGCCACGGTCTGCGCCGGCAACGACGAGGACGCGGCCGCCAATCTCTATGCCGCGCAAGACCTCACGGTCCCAGCCTCGCTCCTGCCCTGAGCACGGTGAAGTCGGCGTCGGTGAGGCCGGCCCGGGGATCCACGCGGTGAAGAAGCGCCGGGCCGGGGTGATGGGCGGCGACCCAGCGCCGGTCGGTGTCGGTGATCTCGTCGTCGATCCAGGTGAACGAACGTCCGGCAGCCCAGGCGACCAGACCGGCGGTCTTCCAGTGCAGGCCGGCCGGAGGTTCGTCGTCGGGCCAGTCCGCCACCGGTAGCTGGGGCAGGCCGAGCAACGGGGCGATGATCTCGTTCGCCTCACGCATCCAGGTGGTCGCCCAGACGAGTTCAGCGCCCAGCGCCAGCAGGCGCGGACCGTCGGCGGGGTTCAGCCGGTGCAGCAGCGGATGGTCGGCGGTGGCATGCGGTGGCGGCCCACGATGGCCGTCGGGGCGTGGCCCGAACGGAATCAACGGCCCGTCAACATCGAGAAAAATCAGCGTGGACACTTGGTCATACTGCCTTTGACGCCGTGAAACCGCGGCTGCCGCTGGCCCGCAGGACCTGGAGCGCGGTCGGCGGCATGAGAGTCAGCCGCGCCTGGTTCGCGGTAGCCTTCCATCACTTACCAGTGGGCAGACGGGCGGGATCGACTCCGTCCACGCCGGTCCAGAACCGCACGGGGTACGCCCATTCCTTCTTGTAGAACTGGCTGGGCATTCGCGTGTTTGCGTCGTCGTACGATACGAACTCTGTCGCATAGCTCGGGTATTCGGCCGTGGGCAGGGCGCCGGCGTAGCCAAGAGCTTCGAGCAGAACTGTCCGCTCCCGCTTGTTCGACTTGAGTTTGCCGATCAGGGCTGCGTTAAGTTCCGTCAACTGTGCGGACCCGGGCAGCGACCGGATCGCATCAACGATATCTTCCAGCACTGCTCGGCCCCGGTGGACATCGTGGTCATCGTCTGCTCCGTCGAACTGCTCCACCGCGGCGCCGGCCCACAACGTATCTATCGGCCGTAACCAGAAGGCATCGCCGGCGAGGCATTCGGAGGTGACAACCTCTTCGCTCTCGCGCATACCGCACACCCCACAATACGTGGGATGGAAGTACTGCGACGGCATGAAGCCGTGCTGGGGCATGTGCCGCAGGAACGTCAGCCGCGGCCAGACACTGCGCCGAATCTGGTTCCTCGTAACCAGGCTCGCAAGCCACGCCTGCTCGATCGCGCGCCGGTCAGCGGCAGCGACCACCGCGACCGCTGTTCGGACAAGGTCATCATGATCCACGCTCGCCAATCTAGGCCACTCGGCTCAGCGCGCGCAGGGCCCATAGTCACCCTGAAGTCATGCTCGCTGAATTCCTCTGGTGGAATCAGCTCGAAGTACTCCCAGAAGTCGAACGGCGGTTCTTCGTCCAAGTTCCTTCTCCGGCACGGCGGTGGCTTTGAACTCGTCTTCCGTAAGCCTGCGCATCGCACCAGGGCGCCGGCCCCCGTGCGGGCCACCGCGGCTTCAACTGCCTGCCACCCGCCCGGGAGGGATGCCTACTGGCGGACTTTCCTGGCCAGCGGGCGTCCGCCGTGACTCTTGGTTGCGAGCTGATCGCGGCAGGAGAGTGCGAACCGACAGCGACGGCAGCGGATTACCGGCACAGCCGAGGTGAACGTGCCGTGTTCCTGTGCGTCGTTAGGGTGTGGACGTGGGCACCTGGGGAACCGGCAACTTTGACAGCGACACGGCTGCGGACCATCTGTCAGTTCTGACCGCACGGCTGGTGCGTGAGGTCGAGGACGCCGTCGCCGGCGATCCGGTCGAGTTGGAGCCCGACGAGTACTGGGGCGTTGCGGTCCCCTGCAATCTCGAGATCCTGCACTTGCTGGCGAGCCAACGCTGGGCCGGTGTCATGCTGCCCGACATCGCGATGGTCCAGGCATGGAAGGCGACCTACCTGGCCGTGTGGGACGCGAACATCGAAGAGCTGGAGCCAACCCCGGAGCACAAGATGCACCGACGAGCGGCGCTGGAGCGCACGTTCGACCAGCTTGCCGAGGCGATCCGCACCAGATAGCCGCACGGGCAAGCAGCAGCTCTCACCGCGGCTGTTCGGCGTGCGGGGGCAATACATGTCGTCTCATGCCCGGCAGCGACCGGATCGCGGCATGAGAGCGTGTCCTCCTCGAGCGCGATAGGCCGCGCCGCCGTCGACGCACGGAGGTGAACGCGCTAAATAGCAGATGGTGGACTTCCCGTTTCTACACGTCGCCCTACTCTACGCACGTGATCGATGACTTTTATATAAGCATTCACCGCTTCTGCGAACTTCGGGTCCGCAGGATCAGCAAAGTCTAGGAGCCTCCGGCCTTCGTCATAGAAGTCAGACTCCTGCTGCCGGAAGCCCTGATATTTTTCTTCCGATTTTAGCGTATAAGCCAGAACCGAAATAAATCCCGTCCATGTTGTAAATATGGTCATGAAAAGTATAGCTCCGGGTGCATCCTTATCGAACCTCTGGACAAGCAAAGGAAGACTAACGCCAGAGATGAGGCTCCACATCACTCGGGCCTGATGTAGTCGCTGGTGAGCCGCTGCCTTGTTTTTCCAAAACATGAGCGTGCCTACGATGCGTTCGTAGTGTGCTTCGAGCCTCGATGCATGCGGGCCGAGGTTCGCGGCTTGCTTGAACCATGGACCAGGATCGTTCAACGGGACAAAACCAAGAAAAGACCAAATGATGGGAATGCCGGTTGTGACAATTCCAGTCGTAAGAGCGGCAAGGCCCCCGTACCACCAGCCCTGACCTGAACCGACACCTATCAATGTCACCAAGCCGAGCACGATCATCAATAAAAGGGCCAACTGCTTGCCATGACCTGTCCATTGTCGCGCCAACCACTTAGGCTTCGGCGGTGGTGGTGTGGCGGTGGAAGTGCTAGGCGGCGGAGGAGGAGGAGGAGGAGGAGGAGGAGGAGGATTCCCAGAGGTCATGCCGTGTTGCCTCTCTCTCCTGGCGTCGCTCGCCTCCAGCGCTTGAGCGATATCCTATCAATGGGCGGCATCTGTAAGGCTGAGGCAGCCTTACGCAGACACAGCGAATCGCCGGCGCGATCGCGGCAACCTGAACGCACATGGTCATGACCAAATGCACTCATCTCGGCATGACAGTGCACCTATAAGTAGAGCTGACGGAGGTTGCGACCGGCTGTGGTCAGCTCACTTCTCGGAGACAGCCTTGTGTCGTAGCCATCAGTTAGTGCAGCTTAAGGACCCGTCGAGGACCGACTCAGTGTTGGTGCCCCAAATCTTTGACAGCACCCAGGTCTCACCGTCGTCGTGCAGCGGCGCTTCGACGAACCATCGCCCGAGCCGCTTGATCGACCCGGGGTAGGTGCTGGTGAGGGCATCCGCGAGTTTGATGTCCGCCACCGCGGCCGCTCGTCCGACATGGCGGCGGGGTCGATCTCGCGTGTGTTCGCGCCCTGAGCGGGTAGACGGGCACCATGCGCATCGGAAACTCGCAAGTCAGGTTCCTCGGCGGCCCCGCCGGCTGCCTCGGCATGATCGTAGTGTCGATCTTGCTGTCGGTCGGATTGACCGTACTGCTCAACCTTCTCCTACGGTGACGCCGTCCGCGAGCATGCCCGGCCGGCACCCGACCGCCTCACTGTCTTGAACGTTTGCAGGCGGCAGATCCGGACATGATCGGAGGCCGGTGAGGCGTTGATCGGTCATCACTTGTTGATAGGCGCTGCAGCGTCTGGAGGACCGTTGAACGACAGGCCTTCGTCACGATCACCCGGATCCGATGAGGCGGCCAGGGGGACGGCAACCAGGTAGAGGAAGGTGGGCGGCTCCGCCCCGGCACTCTTCCGGATCGCAACGACCTCCGGCGACTCGAAGAACGCACGCGCCTCGGCGATCGTCGTCCACCGCGCGAGGTGCACGACCAAGTGAGGGTCGTCGTCGGCGTGCAGCACCTCGAAGTCGAGCTCACCGCCCGCGGCGCGAAGGTCGGCGGCCGCGTCGAAGGCTGCGCGCCAGCGGTCGACGTCAGCAACGCGATGGATGACCACGACACGGGTCATGCAACGTCCTTCCCCCGATGTCGGATGCCCTACGGATTCGGCCCAGGATCGGTAAATCTCACCCTGACCAGCTGAACGAGGCCCAGCCGAACGCTACCGCACGTCATCGCAATGCCCAGCCCCGCGCACGGCCAGCGGCAGGCCAGTGCGCAGAAAGCCGGACTCTGTCTGTGCTCGGCGTGCCAGCACCCGTCCGGAAGCTACCTGTTCGGCCAACGCGGCTGGATGGATGGGGCAGACGTCCAACGCGACAATCAGACATCATTCCTGTACGTCTGCACTCCCGTCCCGAACTGACCGCGCCACCACCGAACCCGCGGAGCCGACCATGGACACGCCCGAACGCCCTACCCGCGCGGGTGGCCTACGGGTAGCACTCCAGCGCCTCGTGCTCGGCGCGTTCATCTGCACCGCCGGGGTGATCGTGTTGCTCGTCGGCCAGGCAGTCCTCAGCGCCACCGGACTGTCCGCCGACCCGCACGGTTACGCAATCTTCGCCGGAATCCTGTTCGCGGCGGTCCTGACACCGGTCGCGCTCGCACTATGGCTGCTTTACCAATCAATGCGACGACGCCGCAATCGCATTCAACGACGATAGGGTCGATCGTCGGCCATCCCAAAATGCAGGCTCTGGCAGGCCGACCGTTGTGTGAAGCCGACCCGCGGCAGAGGCGACGGTTCGGACCTTGATTAGAGTGCGATCGTGACCGACGCATCCGTGCACCTCGCCGCCCAGCCTCGCCTCGACACGCTCGTGACGGAGTTCCACTCCGACGCTCAGCGACTGCGTACCGATTTCGCTGGAACGGCCTGGATCGGCGACATCCCCGATCCGGCGTCCGGAATGATGGGAGCGAGCTACCAGCGGCGCTCTGTCGACTCGCAGCTTTTTCTGCCTGACACCCACTGGTACACCGCCGAAGAGCTCGACGACGCCGAGGTTCAGGTTGCCGTCGGCCTGCTCCAGGTGCCTGGCACTACGCAGGGCACACAAGGGCTCGTCGGCGCGATCGCGGATCCGGGGGTGGACTTCTTCGAGCATCCCGAGCAGGACGACCGGGTGGGCATCTGTCTCACGCTGCGGGGCCAGATCTGGTCCAACGTCGGGCTGTCGTACCGCATCACCGTGCTGTGCCGGCCGGAGTCGCTGATCCGCTCATCGACGACTGTCACGCCTGCGTGAAAGGGCTGGTCGCACCATGGCGCGACGACCAACGGATTCGCCCCGGCAGGCGAATGTAACGGGATTTCATGACTATCGCTGGTGATGCGAGCCGGGTGGTGGCGAGCGAGAGCGTCACGGGCCGAACGGCAGGCCGGTGGCCTGGGATGCGGTGGCCCCGGGCGCGTCAGCGAAGAAGTCGTCCTCCTTGGAGGTTCGTTGCCGTTGCAGGCGTACTGCGGCTTCCCTGCTCTGGTCGGTGGTCAGGGCGTAGACGCGGCCGGTGCGGTCGGCCTGCTGGGTGGCGTCTGGAGGGATGTCGATCACGAGGGTCTGCGTGGCGCCGGTGAGCTTCTCGCGGGGGTAGTAGTCGGTGTTGCCATCGCGCCAGTCGATCTCGACGAAGAACCAGTAGTCCCGTCCGGCGGCCAGGCCGGTGGGTGGTGTCACGGCGACTTCGACGGTGCGTGCGTCGAGGGGCTGGGCGGTGAGTTGGAAGGCGCCGTTGCGCTGTTTCGGCTTCGTGGCCGGGGACGGGCCCGGTGCTGCGGTGGAGGGCGAGGCACTCGGCGTCGCTGAGCGGCTCTGGACCGGAGACGCTGGTGCCGCCGCTACGTCGTCGGGCTGCCAGCGTTCCTGGACATCGCCGATGTAGGCCAGCAAGCCGATCACGGCGCTGACGATCGCGATGAATCCGGCAAACTTCGGCAGGCCCAGGAAGCGAAGCCGGTCGGATCCGCTCGGGGACGGGGTGGTGGAAATAGGGAACACCTCACATCAAGTGACAACGCCGTTCCTCAATGCTCTGTGGTCCCTCACCCGGCGCCCATAGGAGGTGCGGCCAGACAGCACGGCTCTGCGGTCGAGTTTGGATGGACAATCCGGCAATTCGGTGTGACGGCCACCAGCGGGTGACGTCCTGACCCGGACGGGACAACAGTTCATACTTTTCCCATGATCCGGTTCCACTTCGAACTGACGCCGCTCGACGGCTCCCTTCGCAGTAAGCCGTACTGGTTCGTGCTGACCGACGGCACCTATGGGATCCGGGTGGGGGATCAGGAGGTGCTGGAGCCGGTCGCCGACTACTACGTGGCGCGGCTGTGGGAGGACCTGGCGCTCTTCACCACGATCGTCCTGGAGCCGGTGCCCGAGGACCTGGTGCCGTTTGCCGCCAGTGAGCCGGAGGACTGGGCCGTCGATCCGGGCGAACTTCCGCTGGACGGGTCGGCGATGAACGCCGTTGTCTGGCACAGCGAGCACTATCTGGACCTCGGTTATCTGCGGCGGCCGCCACTATTTCGCATCTGGCGGGCCGGGGACCTCGTCACGGCCCGGTGGCAAAAGCCCGACGGCCTGGCACAGAGCGCCACCATGCCCGCCGCGGCGCTTCTCGACGCTGTGCGACAGCTGAACGCCGAGCTGATGAAGGCCATGGACGAGCGGGTCACGGAGCTGGAACGCACCGAGTCCGACACCGATTGGCTGCGCAAGGAACACCGTGACCGGACGACCTGGCTGGCCCAGCGGTTGCGTGACGAGCCCCGGACCGACTGGGACGACATCCGCGCCGGCGTCCGCTGGCTAATCTGAACCGATGCATGCGGTTTACCCGGGGACCTTCGACCCGTTCACCGCCGGGCACGCGGATGTGGTGGACCGGGTGCGGCGCCTGTTCGACCGCGTCACCGTGCTGGTGGCGGTCAACGGCGAGAAGCAGCTGGCGGCAACGCTGCAGCAGCGGTCGGAAGCACTTCGCCGCCTGCTCCCGGAGGACTGGAACAACGTGACCGTGACGGCGTGGGCGGGGCTGACGGCCGCCTTCTGTCACGAGCACCAAGCAGGCGTGATCGTCCGCGGCATCCGCAACCACGACGACCTGCGGCACGAGTCTGAGCTGGCCGCGATGAACGAGCACCTGGGCATCCCGACGTTGCTCGTCCCGGCCCGCCCGGAGCTGGCCACGGTGTCCTCCACGGCTGACCGGAGCCGCCGGTGATCACCGATCCCACACTCGTCCGTATCGGCGAGGCTGTGGCGCTGCACCACCATCAAAAGCGCGGGAGTTCAGCCTGATCTGGGCCGAGATCGGCGGCGAGCAGGGCGACCCCCTGCACATCTGCGTCCTCGCTCACGCGATCGCCGACGTCCAGGACGACGTGCACCAGGAACTGCTGTGGGATCAGCGGGCTCTGGCCGCAGCCGACGTGCTCACCGACGAGCGGAACGCGGAGGCCGGCGTGGCGCTGCCGGTCGCCGGCCTGTATCCGTCCCTGCACCTCAACCTCGCGGACTGCTACCGAAAGGTCGGCGACCTCGAGCACGCCCGCGAACACCTGCAGCACGCCAGAGCCGGGATCGGCGCGCTCGGCGACGACGAGTACGGACAGCTGATCCGCGACGGCCTGGACCGGCTCGCCGAGCAAGTAGATCCTTAGATGGTGTCGGGCAGGACATCCACGCGCCGCCCGCCGGCGATCTCGTGGGTCACGTCCTCCAGCCAGACCTGCAGCAGCAGCGCAACCCAGGTGCGATACGGCTGCCAACCCAAAGCGATCTTCTGCAGCGTCGCCAGATCCGGGTCGTCGCCGAGGTGGTAGACGGCCGCCATGGCCCGATGCAGGCGCTTCTCGGTCACAGGGAAGCCGTCAGGGTGCCCGGCTCCGCGCAGCAGGATCAACTCAGCGGCAAACGGCCCGACGCCGGGCAACTTCTGCAGCTGCACCAACGCCTCCTCGGGCGGCATGCTGCGCAGGTCGGCCGCGTCGAGCTGCCCGTCGGCCGCAGCCCGCCCGAGCGCCTGCAACTGCGTCACCTTGCGCTCGGTGAGCCCCGGAAATCCGTCCAGCGCCGCGAGCCGCTCAGGGGAGGGGAACGACGGCAGCTGCCGGTCACCGAAGTCGATGCTGTCGCCCAGCTGCTGCGCGAGCCGGGTACGGATGCCGGCCGCCTGGGTCATCCGGATGCGCTGCCCGATGATCGACCAGGCCGCTGCCTCGTACGGGCTGTGGAACTGCACCGGGCGCAGGCCAGGAAACCGGGCTTGCAATGCAGCCACGACCGGATCCCGAGAGCCGATCGCGGCGAAGCCGGAGCCGTCCACGTCGAGCGCCAGGATGCGCTCGACCTGCCCGCGGATCCGCGAGACCGGCACGCCACCGGGGTTGGCCACCACGTCGACGCCGAGATCAGCGTTAACGCGCACGCCGACCGGCGTCCAGCTCCCGTCGGCCGGGAACGCGAGGTCGAGCCGGGCGTCCTCACCGCCGCCCTGACCAGCCGGGAACTCCTCAGAAAACCGGGCCGAGGCCGCCAACGAGAACGGCCCACGCGCCCGCAGAGTGAAGGTCATCGCTTGTCGTGGATCGTCACGGCGTACCCATCAGGGTCGGAGAAGGTGAACGTGCGGCCGAACGGGCTGTCGAAGGGCGGGGTCACGATCGGCACGCCGGCGCTCTGGAGCGTGTCGTGCAGGGCCTGGGCGTCCGGGGAGTGCAGCCAGAGGGCGACGCCGAGGCCGGGCCGGCCTGCGTCGAGGTCGACGCCGGGCAGCGGGTTGCGCACGGCGAAGGCGATGGGCTCGGTCGCGAAGACGATCGCGCCGGGCGGGCTCTGCGGGATGCGGCGCAGGCCGAGGTGTTGCTCGTAGAAGCCGGCGGCGCGTTCGAGGTCGCGCACCTGCAGGGCGAGGAAGTCCGGTCCGGTGACGGTCATGCTGCTCCTTCGATATGTCAAAGTCCTGACACGCAAAGCGTATGTCAAACTACTGACATGACGCAACCGGAAACCCTCGGACCCGTCGAAAGTGCGGTGGGATACGTGCTCAAACAGGCCGCCGTGGCCCTGCGCGGCGCGATGGACGCTGTGCTGCGGCCGATGCAGCTGACCGTGCCGCAGTACTCGTGCATGGAACTGCTCGCCCAGCGCCCCGGCCTGTCCAACGCCGAGCTCGCGCGCGGCACGTTCGTCACCCGCCAGTCGATGAACGTCGTCCTGCAGGGCCTCGAGGAACGCGGCCTGGTCACCCGCCCGGCCAAAGCCGTCAAAGGCCGCGAGCTCCCGGCGGCTCTGACCGAGGCCGGCCGCAGTCTCCTGTACGCCGCCAGCGCCGCAATCCGTTCGGTTAACGAGCAGATGTGCGCCGGCCTGACCTCCGCTCAGGAGAAGGCGCTGCTGGAGACGCTGACGATGCTCATCCGCAATCTTGATCCCGCGTCCACAGGCCCAGACCTCGCTCAATGAGCTGGGCTCGGTGGGCGGGTCGCCGGACCGCCGTCATCCAGGCCGTCCGTCGGCGCCGTAGTGGGCTAGGAACTGCCTTCTTCGTGGCGTAGCCGGGCGAAGGCCTGCTCGGCGTCGGCGATCGCCTCGGGTCTGACCTCGTGTGCGGTCCGCCCGTCGGCGATCTTCTGCCAGTTGGTCCGGGCGAGTACACGTTGAACGGCGATCACCTGCGCGGCCTGCAGTCGCCCTGTGATGCCGTGGCCGAGGGCTGCGGCCAGGGCGTCCTCGTCGTCGAGCAGGTACTGGGTGAGCCGCCCGGTCAAGCTCGCGGTGGCGAACACCAGCTGGTGGAACGCGACCACCTCGGGATGATCGTTGAGGCCGGTGACCGGCTCGAAACGATCGAGACCGGCCCGGAAATGGCTGTGCAGGGCTGCCATCGGGGAGACGTCAGGGTGCCGGCCGCTCACCACACGTGCGGCCTCGCCCTGGTGGTCGGCAAAGCGGTGCAGGACCAGGTCTTCCTTGGTCGGGAAGTAGCGGAACAGCGTCGGTTTTGATACTTCGGCCGCTGCGGCGACATCGGACACCGACACCTGGTCGAATCCACGCGCCAAAAACAGGGAGATCGCCGCGTCCGCGATCGCATCCCGTGTTCGTAGCTTCTTGCGCGCGCGCAGTCCGGCAGACTCGATCACTGGAACACAGTATCATTCGTTACCGAGTTGCTTTTTTAACTCGGTAACGTTTCACTGGGGCCCATGAAAAATTCCCTGGACGACGGCCGACTTGCTGAGAGATCCGTAGCTGCATCCCCGGTGCTCGTCACCGGGGCGACCGGCCGGATCGGCCGCGCCGTGGTCGACCAGCTGACTGAGGCAGGGGTGCCGGTCCGCGCCCTCGTCCGCCGGTCCGAGTCGGCGGCGACACTGCCCGCCGGCGTCGACGTGGTCACCGGCGATCTCACCGTGCCCGAGTCGCTCGACGCCGCACTGATCGGTGTCAGCACGGTGTTCCTCGTCTGGACCGCGCCGCCCCCGACCGCAGCTGCCGTGATCGATCGGCTGGCCGCCGAGGCGCAGCGCGTCGTCTACCTGTCGGCCCCGCACCGGACCCCGCACCCCTTCTTCCAGCAGCCGAACCCGATGGCAGCCCTGCACGCCGAGATCGAGCGGCTCATCGCGGCCACAGGACTCGAGTCGACCATCATCCGGCCGGGGATGTTCGCATCGAACGCCTTGTTCTGGTGGGCCGCCTCCATCCGTGACGACGGCCTCGTCCGATGGCCCTACGGCGCAGCAGAGACGGCTCCCGTCGACGACCGGGACGTCGCCGCGGTCATCGCGCGAACCCTGTACGAGGACGGGCACGCCGGCGGTGACTACGTCCTGACCGGACCCGAGTCACTCAGCCAGGCCGAGCAGGTGGCAATCATCAGTGCTGTTCTCGGTCGGCCGGTCACTTTCGAGGAAGTGTCACCGGACGATTTCCGGCGCCAGGCTCCGGAAGCCTTGCACTCGGCAGCGAACATGCTGCTGGCCGCATGGCAAGCGACGATGGGGCAGCCCGCATATGTCACCTCCGCGGTGTCCGACCAGCTTGGGAGACCGGCGCGGACCTTTCGCCAGTGGGTCACGGACCACGCCACCGCATTCTCCGCGCCACCCCAACCAGCAAGTTGACCAGCAAGGTGTACCGGCAACTACGCCCTGCTGGAAACGCGATCTCGATCCCGCGTCCACAGTCCCAGATCCCGTTCGACGAGCCGGGCTCGATGGGCCAGCAGCCGCTGCCGCCAGAACGGCACGCTCGACGGCAGCGCGGCGAAAACCTCGGGCGCCAGCCGTACGTGGCTGGTGACCTCCGCGCCGTCGACCATCCGCAGCAGCAACCGGCAGAGCAGTTCCGCGCTCTGGGCGTCGTACGGCGACGGGTCCGGAAAGACGTAGTGCTCGACCCCGGGATCAACCAGGCCGGCCAGCTGTGGGGAGTGCGCGGCGAGGGTGGTGTTGTCGTAGACCTTGAGCACCCGCTGTTCTCGCGGAGTCCCCACCGGCCACCGCGCCAGGAACCGCATCCGCTGTTGCAGGGTGAACGGCGGAAGCACCACGTACGGGGTCGGCAGCGGCGGCGGGGGAGTCCAGTCAAGATCCAGCTTCGCCACGTGCGCCAGGATCCAGGCTTGGCCCTGCGGCCCGGCGGTGTTCCAGGTCCAGCTCATCGGCCGCTCCCGCATCGCGACCTCCCGCCGGCTCGGCGGTCTGGTACGCGAGCGATCCGGGCGGCGGCCTTCGCCGAGCGGCAGGTTGTGGCACAGGTCGGACAGAAACCGGATGTGGGTCAGCGCCTCCGCCGGCGTGGTCTTGGCTGGTGTCCGGGTGGGCCCGCCCGCGGCCGAGCGGATTTCGATGAACGCCAGATAGGCGAGATGCCTGGCCAGCACCCGGTCAACGCTCTGCATACCCTGCGACGCTAACCCCCGCGCGCGACCCGATCAGGTCCTGCGCCAGACCGCCATCATCTCGGCCAGGCGGCATCTGCGAGACCGGGCGGGCGGTTTGTCGCTTGGCGAGGGCCAATCCGCCGCAGGTAGAGCGGCGTCGGCGGCACCCATCGCAGGCTTGTCGTCGCGGTTGGCCCAGTGATCGAAGACCATGCCATCGCGCATCCGGCGGCCCCTGAATCCGGCAGTCGGGTGGCTTTGCTCTGGACTCACGGTTCACCGCGTCGGGATGGATGACCTCGCTCAAACTCGGCCAGGTCGCCGAACGCGCCTGCGACATCGTCCGGGCCCGGATCGCGCCCGAGCTGCACGACTTGTTGATCACCACGATCGGCACGAGCATTGGCTCGCCCGGGCCCTCAACAACGCCCTGGCCGAGTGACCTGTAAGCAACGGCCGAGAAGACGACTGACGCTTGCCCGGGTCGTATCGCGTGATCAACCCCGCCCGGGCCCGTGGGCGTCGAGACTCTGCCAGGGAAACGGGACGAGGTCGGGCGGGACCCAGCCCTGCTTGGCCTGAACGCTGGCCAGCGTCGCCGATCGGTAGAAGCGAAGGAGCAGGCGCTTGTCGAGGAGGGCGGGATGCTGGTCGGCGAACCCGGCGAAGTCCTCTTGCCGGGTTTCGGAGGCGTGGTGTCCGATGAGTTCAACCCATGCGCGGCTGACCGTTGCGTGGTATTTCTGCGGCGCGCCGGCGTATCGGGCGGTGCGCTGGATCCCGTCGCTGATGAGATCGATCGCTTCGGAAACTCCGTAGTGCCGCACGGCCAGCCACGTCAGGTGGACATGTTCCCGGTGACCGAACTGTTCGGCAGTGGTCATCACCTGGGCCATCAGTGCTTCGAAGGCCGGTGAGTCCGGCGTTGTCATGAGGACATTCCCGCCAGAGCTTCCAGCGCCTGTCGCAAGACAGCCATCTCACCGACCGGCAGGCCGCCCAGCGCGCGGCGCTCTGTACGGGTGATGGATTCGCGGACTGCGGTGGCGGCTTTGCGGCCATCCGAGGTGAGCTCGACAACGACAACCCGGCGGTCTCCCGGACGACTGCCCCGGGTGATGTGTCCGCGTCGTTCGAGGCGGTCCAGCACGCTGGTGAGTGTCGTGGGGCGTACACCCACGGCCTTGCCGAGTTCGGAGATGGTGAGGCCTCGGGCGTCGGCAAGGTTGGCCAAGGCGTTGATCTCGGAGGCGGTGAGATCGAGATCGACGAGTTCGGCCGCAAGAACCTGCAGGGTGGCATGGGTAGCCCGTTGTAGAGCAAGCAGGGCGGACCAGTCAGAAGGCGCGGCTTCAGATATCACGATTTCGGACTATACGATTTCGTCGTATCTTCCTCAAGTGCTTCGGGCATCCGGGAGTAGCAGGATGCGGCCGGTGTGAGAGCGGGTCTCGATGAGTTCGTGGGCGGTCGCGGCCTGAGTGAGTGGGAGGCCGGCGTGCACGGTGGTGCGCAGCCGGCCGGCTGCGAACAGGTCGGCGATCTCGTCCATCTCGTGGCGTGCCTGGTCCGGGCTCGCGTGGCGCCAGGCGGTGAGGTTGAACCCGGTGACGGATCGCAGCGCGAAGAGTTTGACGACCGGGATCTGCTCCAGTTCTCCGGTCGCGGCGCCGTAGACCACGGCGCGGCCGAAGGGCGCAAGCAGGTCGAGACTGGACTGCAGGATCGTTCCACCGACCGCGTCGAGCACGATGTCGACACCACCGGGGGCGGCTGCGCGGACCTGGTCGGGCCAGTCAGGTTGTGCGTAGTCGATGGCGACGTCAGCGCCGACGGCCCGGACGAAGTCGAGCTTGCTTGATGATCGGGCCGTGCCGATGACGGTTCCGGCGCCGAGGAACTTGGCGAATTGCACGGCGAGGTGTCCGATGCCGCCGGCGGCGGCGTGGATCAGGACGGTGTCGCCGGGGTTCAGCTGCGCGGCGCGAAGGATCCGCAGGGCGACGGGGGCGCTCATGGCCAGCATGCTGGCGTCACCGGCATCGAGGTGGTCAGGGACGGCGGCGAGCCATAGTGCTTCGGCGACGACGTAGTCCGCGTACGCGTCCTCGGCGAGCGCGGCGACCCGCCGGCCCACAAGCTGCGGTTCGACGCCGGGTCCCACTCGGGTGACCGTGCCGACCACGTCACCGGTCGGGCGGCCGGGCAGAGGGCGATGGAAGATGCTGCCGCTGCCGGGTCCACTGCGAAACCGGGTGTCGACGAAGTTGACGCCGATCGCCTCGGCTCGCAGCAGTACCTGTCCCGCCTGGGGGACCGGCTGATCGACATCTTCGGCGGTCAGTACCTCCGGCCCGCCGTACTCGTAGTACCGGACGCGTCGCATGGCCACCCCTCGCCTAAACTGGACCGGCAGTCAACTTCGGTCCGGGACGTTACTGGACCGACGGTCCAGTTGTCGAGGTGTGCCATGACCGAGCCCGAACGACTCCGCGCCGACGCGGTCCGTAACCGCGCGGCCATCCTGCGCGCCACCGAGGAGTTGCTGACCCGGCATCACCCGCAACAGATCTCGATGGAACAGGTGGCCACGGCCGCCGGCGTCGGCAAGGGCACGGTGTTCCATCGGTTCGGCAGCCGGCACGGGCTCATGCGCGCACTCATGCAGGAACGCGCGCAGGACCTGGAGATCGCGATCACCACCGGCCCGCCGCCGCTGGGTCAGGGCGCCCCGCCGCGCGCACGACTCCTGGCCTTCCTCACCGCTGTGGTCGAGTTGGTCGCCCGCAACAAGGGCCTGCTCGCCGCCCTCGGCCCCGCCGCGCCCGTCACCGCCGCGTCGGAGCAGGAACCGCGTGAGGAGCATCCGGTTTACCGGTCCTGGCACGACCACATCAGCCAACTGGCCCATCAGCAACGGCCGGACCTCGACGCTGACATGCTCGCCCACATCCTCCTCGCCACCCTGCACAGCGAACTGATCCTGAACGCACTGGAGCGTGGCGACGGAAACCGCCTCGACCGGACATTGCGCGACCTGGTGACCGCCCTGATGCCCGAGTAGCCCTCGCAATCCGCTCATGCCGCGATCCGCGCTCGTCGGTCGCGGTGAGCGCTGCTAGTAGCGATCAGTGCCGCAGTGACTCGGTAGCTCTTGACGGCGGCGCAGGCTCATCGGTGAGCTTTCTGATCGAGGGAGGCGTGGCCATCCGCCGCCGGTACTGCCATACCGCCGGCGCTGAGTCTCACCGCCGCCCAGACGCAGAGGGCGAGCGCGGCGAGCAGGTAGGCGTTGCCGATGATGTGCTCGATCGGACCCCAGCGATACTCGCGGCTCTGACCCCATGGTGGCCACACAAACGGGCGGGCCACGAACACCGCGGTCCACACGATGCTCGCCCACCAGTTGTACGACCACAGTGCCAGCCCGATGGGCGCGGCCCATACCCAGTGGTGGGACCAGGAGACCGGTGAAGCGAAAAGCATGGCCAACGCTGCGAAGCCGGCGCCGAGTACCCGGTCGCCACGGCGCCACCAGAGGGCGCCGACGACCACGATCGCCAGTGCGAGCGGTCCGGCGACCGCGAGCCACAGCAGAGTCGGCGCTGGGACGTCGAGCAGCCGGGTGAGCGCGCCGAACACCGACTGGTTGTGGGCCAGTTCCGGGGGACCGACCCGGCCCGCCTCGATGAGATTGTCGGTCCAGTACGCCTTTGCCGAGCCCGGGATGACCGCGAACCCGATCGCAATGGTGGCGAAAAAGGCCAGAAGCGCTCGACCGGCCGCTGCACGACGATGGATCAGCACCAGCAGGACGACGAACACGAGCGGGGTCAGTTTCACCCCGGCTGCGATGCCTACGAGCACGCCCGACCAGCGCCGATCCGGGTGGACCAGATCGATGAGCACTGCCAGCATCAGCAAGAGGTTGATCTGGCCGAAGGTGAGGTTCTGCCACACCGGTTCCAGGGCAAGCGCACCCACGGTTAGCAGCGCGACCAGCCGGTGCGGAACGGGACGGCCGAGCGCATGCCCTGCTACCAGGATGGTCCCGGCCATCGCGCCGACCGACGCCGCCGTCCACCAGGCCGTGGCGAGCCAGAACGGAACCGGCTCCAGCGCCACCAGCGCTACCGCCGCGAAGGGCGGATAGGTGAAGGCCAGACCGGTTGCCGGGTCACGGGAGCCGTAGAGCGGCAGACCGTCAAGAATCAACCGGCCGCCGTACCGGTAGACGGAAAGGTCTACGAACTCCCCATGGACACTCAGCTTGGCGGGTATTTCGGCCCAGGCCGTCGCACCTGCCAGGACGGCGGCGGCGCCGATCACGGCCAGGATCGGACCGAGCCCTCGCATCGCGCGTGGCTGCCTCACCGGATGCACGGCCTGCGACATCTAACCTGCAGCGGCTCCTTCGCGACCGCTGTCCGAAGGCAAATCATGATCGAACCTTTCAGGCGGTGACAATCCCCCCAAGCACCGCCCACTGAGCTGGAGGTTTCCACCCTCCCGTGACCGTTCCGCGCTGTGCCGGGGCGCGCCGATGGGGCCGGGGCTGCGGCGTACCCGGAATGGCGTCCACGAATCGTCCTCGTCCGGTCGAGCTCGTGTCCGTCGGTCGGGAGATGCCGGCGCGGAAGGTGCGTTCCTTCGCTTCAGGCGCGCCTCGTCCTCGCCGCCCAGATCAAAGCCCCCGCAGCAATGAGGAGCGCCGACTCGGCGACTCGAGGGCTCAGCGGTTTGCGTTACACGGATCGCACGGCGTCGATGAAAGCCTGTCCACGCGTCGAGGGCGGACCGTCTTTCGTGGGAAACAGCAGCATGCGAAGGTCGGTGGTGAGTTCGAATTGGACCCCGGCGCCGTCGGCGTCCTTGTTGACGAAGTTGTCGATCGAGGTCCCGGCGATGTCAGCCGGCGCAGGCTGTTGAACGCTGAAGCCAGCCGATCGCAGAGCCGCCCCCAGGTCGGCGCCCGTCGCGGTGTCACGCCCACCGATGTAGGCGATCTCACCTGGCTTCGACGCGCCGTGGATCGACAGGGCGTGGGGCCGCTGACGGATCAGGATCAAGCACTCTTCGGTGTCCCAGTTCTCGCTGGTCACATGCAGTCGCGGAAAGTTCTGCCCCGCAGGCAGCTTGCCCTTGAACTGACACTGCGTGTGGTCCGCACCCGCGACCGCGCTCGCAATTTCGCTGGTACGCAATTCGATCGCGCCACCGTGCGGAGCAACGACGATCAGCGGTGAGTCGGTGACCGTCCACGTGAGGTCAAAAGCGACGCCGGCCTGTTCGACCTTGCGCAGCGCCGTCATCGACGGATATTCCGCGACCTTGCCGGACGTGGCGGCCGCCGAAAGACCCGGCGTCTGCTCGACCGGTGTGACGCCGCATCCGGTCAGGATCCCGAGCGTGATGGTCATCCCGGCCAAGACCCATCCTGCATTTCTCACGCGGTTTTCCCCGTTCCGGTGGTCGATCGATCCAGTGCTGCCGATACGTTTCGGGATCCTACGCAGTCCCGTCCACCGAGAACCGTCCGCTGCCGTCGGTGGGCGGGCGAGCCGTTGGCCCGTTCCGCAGCACGCCGGTAGGCCCATAGGTGCGATCAATGTGCCAGAGCAGCTTCTGCATCGCAGGCAAACAGCGCGGGTGTCACCCACCGGATGCCGGTTACGCGCCGAGGTCGCTGACCCAGCACGAGTGCGCCGTCAACGGGGGCACTCGTAGTCCGGTCGAAGGCCGACAACGGCAACCGCTGGCCGACTGGTGCGCTCTCATGCCGAGTTGAGCGCATTCACATGAAAGGCCGCGGCAAACCACGACGCCGCGGAGGTTGCATGGGGATGGGTTGTAGTAAGAGATACTTGCAATGCGACGAGTTCAGCCGAGAGGATTTACGTGAATGAGTTTCGTTTTGCGATCGACGGCGTCGGCGACCCGGGTTCGTCTTTGCTGAACTGGCTACGGCAGGAAGAGTTGATCAAGGGCTGCGTCAGTCGACACATACCGCCGATCCAGCCGGGCGAACTCGGTGCGTTCTCTGAACTGGCCGTCGCGATTCCGACCATCGCTGGTGCCGCAGCAGTCGTCGCCCGATCGATTGCCCTATGGATGGCACAGAATCGATCGGATGTGACGCTCACTGTCAAGGCGGAGGATGGAACTGATCTCGTCACCCTGGAAGCCAAGCGTGTTCGCGATCCGCAGCGCCTTATCCAGGCGGTGCTGGAAACCGCACGTCCGATCGAAGGAAGCCCAGATGAAGCGATCGAGGAGTAAGGGTGCGACTTCCCGATCCTGAAAGCTCCCGTGCCGTCCTGATCGGCGTGAGCCGCTACGATTCGGACGGCTTTCCGGATGTGCCCGCGGTAAAAAACAACGTGTCCGCTCTCGCGGATATTCTGATGAACCCCTCACTGTGCGGCCTGCCGCGAGCCAATTGCATCAGCGTTCCGGATCCGAGCAGTCCCGCATTGCTCTACAAAACCCTCTTGGACGCCGCGACATCCGCTCTGGACACTCTCATATTCTACTTCTCCGGGCATGGTGCGACCGGGGGAAACTATAACGAACTCTAACTCGCGCTCAAAAACTCCGAAAAGGATGTGATCGAGGCCAGCGGTTTCTCCTATAACCTGATTCGCCAGGTCTTGGCCGAGTCGCCCGCCAAGAACAAAGTGGTTATCCTCGACTGCTGTTTCAGTGGCCGTGCCATCGCTGATCTGGGCGGGCTCGATGAGGCCATCATCGCGCAGGTGGGCATTCAGGGTTCTTACATTCTGACCTCGGCACCACCGAACCATTCTGCGCTCGCTCCGCTCGGTGCGACCTACACGTCCTTCAGCGGCCATCTACTCAATTTGCTGCAGGAGGGCGTACCGGGTGGACCCGAGCTCCTTTCGTTCGCCACCATTTACCCGCGTGTCCGGCAACATCTCGCGGAGGTCAATTTCCCCCTACCACAGCAGCGGGGCACCGGTACGGTCGAGCATCTCGCGCTTACCCGGAACAGGGCATACCTCGGTGCGGTTCCCGACGTAACCTATCCACTCAGTCGAGCACAGCCTGGCGCGGACGCGATCCTGCGACTGGAGTTGGACCTACCTGAAACGGTTTACGGAGTCGACGCACCAGTCACCGTCGACACGGCGGTATTGTGCCCGACGTGCGAAGGTGCTTTACACGCCCCGGGATCGACGCTTCAGGCATGCGGGACCTGCCGGAATACAGGGCTGGTCAACGGCAACCAGTGTCTCGAATGCAGAGGATTCGGCAACACCATTTTCCAGCCTTGCGCGAACTGCGACGGCGACGGCCGCATACGGCTCACTCGTGCCCTCACCGTAGACATCCCGGCCGGCGTCGAGGACGGGATGCGTATCCGCCTGGCGCGTCAGGGCGAAGTCGGTCCCGGCGGTGGCACTGCCGGCGATCTTTATATCGAGATAGCCGAGTTGCCGCATGACGTCTTCAGCAGGGACAACAACGACTTGCATTGTCAACTCAGCGTCGACGTGACCGACGCCATTCTGGGCTGCGTCGTATCGCTGCACACGCTGGACAAGCAGAAATTGTCAATTCGCATTCCAGCAGGCAGCCAGCCGGCCACCAGATTGCGCCTCAGGGGATACGGCGTGCCGCACCTCAGAGCGGATGGTGCCGGTGACCTGTACGTACGCTTGAACGTCGTGATTCCCGCAAATCTGTCCCCGGAACAGCAACGCATGATTCGACAATTTGCCGACAACCGCGGTACTACTCCCTGATCGAGCTGAATTCGCCATACTCATTTTGCCGCGAGGCGAGCACCGCAGCTGTCTGTGCTGTCCTCGGCCGGCGGGCGCCGCAACGATGCTAGTGTTCGACTACCCAACCCCATTCGGAATATCGATCAGCTCCCGGTATGCGCGAAGGACAGCGTCCATCTCGTCGGCCAACGCCGTGCTCGGCTCTGGTTCAAGCCGCGAGGTCAAGGTTTCTTGATCCAGTTCGGCCAGCATCTGCTCTGCGTGTTGAGTCGCCCGGCGAAGTGCCTCCTCGTTGACAAACATTTCGCCCACCTCGGCCGTTTTTTCCAGCGCAGCGATTCTCCGGGAGATCTCCGCGTCGACTTGTGAATACGCACGATTGATCCGATCAATCTGGGCTGTTAACGACCGCACGGCAGGATTACTCGCCGGCAATCCGCCGTTTGGCAGAGTCTGGAGATCGTCCCTGGTTCGGCGTAGTCGCTCCCGACGTTCGAGAAGACCCGCGAGATCAAAAGTCGCGCGCGCCACGGCATGTTCCGCGGACACGACGTCGATCATCACGTCGAGTTCTGACCAAGTGGCCGAGATGCGTCCGACCACCTCGACGACTTCTGACATCGTCTTCCGCTCCTGGCTGGCTACGAGCAGCCGATGCTCCTCTGGTTGTACCTCGAAGTTGGGCGCGAAAACGGTGCCAGGTTGGCGCCCGGGACGAACAAAAACTGAGACGACTATCAGCACCGCGCCCAGGGCGGCGAACATCGGCCACCACTCGCCTCCAAGGCAGTTGACCATGCTAGCCACCAGCAAACCGAGCACCCCGAACCCGCGAACCTCACGGGCCGTCCATCGATGTGAACTCAACTGAATCGAAGAAGTGATGGCCAGCGGACCCTTCCGCTGGACCTCCGTTCGGCCGGCAGAAGGTTTCAGCGGCCGGGACGAGACGACGACAACAGTGTCATCCTCGGCCAAAAACAGCAGAGGCGGCCTAACAGAACCCACGCTTAGTGCTCCCCTCTGGGGATAAAGATTCGCATGTCTAACCGACGCAACTGCGGGACCGTAATGGCCTAAAGGGTGCACGTCCAGCCATCGGGGCTGACGCCCCTCATTTGCCGCCGAGAAGGCGCGCCTGACGGCGCAATGCCCGAAGGTTCAGAGCCGTTCGGCAGCATCGAGAGCCGTTGTGCGAACGAGTGCGGTCGCGCCAATAACCTCCACCCCGAGCAGTCGTCCGGCAGCATCGAAGTCGAGGATGATGTCGCCTCTTCCCGGACGCTCAACGACGACGTTCTCGACGGCAGTCCCCTCGGCGATGTCCTCGATCTCGAGGTAAGCAGCATTAGCTTCGTCGTCGTACGTAAGTCGCATGCGGCATTTGACCACGTTCCAGGGTTGCCAGGCCGTGCTTGACGCACTGATCTGCCGCGCTCCGGGCGGACCAGGAACGGCGCACCACCACGCAGCGTACGGGCTGACCGACTGGCGCTGGGTTCTGCATCCCGCCGATCCCGGCGTGAGCGGCTTGGTGACTACATCCCCTATTCGTTGGCGTCCGTTCCGGAACGTTCGGAGAGGTCAGCAAGCCGAGCGGGTGACAACCATCACCGTCCGGCACCTACGCCTCGCCCTCCCGGGCTGGAGGACGGATCATGAACACATCTGCAATTCCACCCTGGTTCACGCAGTCACGGGCGAGGTCATGGACCTGCCAGTAGAAGTCAAGGTCGGGGCCGGCGGCGTTCGCAGCGGTCTCCACAGGTGCGTATCGGTGAAGAGGGACCGACCCTGCGTCATACACGTGGCCCATGTGATCCCTGGTCACCAGCAGGAGCGGCTGCCCACCGGTCCATTCGACTTGGACACGCACGTCGTACTCGTCGTTATCGGTCGCTTCCGCGGTGGTTCGGATAAGCGCCATGAGGTCGGCAATTGCGCATTCGATGGCAGCGGATTCGATCTGCCAGCCGTCGAGGTACTGGTCGTGGCTCAGGGGACGCCCGCCAACCGCGGAAGCCACCGTGACCGAGCCGTCATGGTGAATGCTCACCCACGCCTCCTTCCATAACGAATGGTCGCCTATCGGTAGGCTCAAGGCGACCCATCGGCGTAGCCCCGGTCGAGGGTTTAACCGGTCCACGGATTCCAGAGGATGATTGCCACCGCGCCCCGCGTAGTGCAACGCCAGGGGCTCGGCTTCCGACAAGATCAATCGGGCGGCATCGCGGGTCATGCGTTCACGGAAGCGAGGGATCCGGGGGTGAGCGACAGCGATCAACCAGGCTCGCTTGCTGGCGTCGCGGCCGGCGGAGGCATCGCTCGACAATGCGTCCAATGCCTCCGTCGCATGGCGGCGTTCCTCGAACCTAGAGCGGTACATGGCCTCGATCTGCCGCTCTTTCATCCACACGGTGTCCGAGTCGTTGCGTACGGGTGCACCGAAGTAGTCGTTTCTGTAGATCAGATGCGGTCCGGCGACGCTCGCGGGAACCTCCACTACGACGGTGCGCTTCTCGCCTCCGAGGCGATGCACGTTCAGCCCAAACACGGGCGGGGAGATTGCGGTGATCGCGGCGCTGCGCAGTGAGCGCTCGTAGGTCTCGTCGAAGTCGCCCACGTCAACGCGCTCGGTAGCCGCCCGCTGAGCCTCGCGAACGCCGTAAACGATAACGCCGCCACCGCTGTTCGCCATCGCCGCCACGTCCTTCGGAAAGTCCGTCTGCGGCAACCCCTTGGCCGGCGGCAGCTCCGACTTCCAATCCAGGTCGCTTGTTTCAGCTACGCCCGCCGTTATCGCTGCGTCGAGGAGTTCGTCGGTCAGTGGTCCTGGTCCGACACCGAGAGCGCGGTGGATTGCCGTGAAACTCATGCGCCAAGCCTAGTGCAGCCCCGTATTCACCCACACCGTCGACGACGGCGACGGGTGAGGCGCAGTGCTCAAATCGGCCAATGATGACATGTCGACTCAGGCACAACCGCGCCAAGGAATCGTCAGAACTGCCGAAGGGATTCAAGGCCGGCTTGACTTATTATTCCGCAACCGGGTCGCCAGGAGCAAGGGTTCAGAGTTACCGGCTCTTCCGGTCTCGCGCTTTCTCGGGACCGTGCTGGGCCAGGCGCTTGCTTCCGCGAGCATCAACTAGGATGTCGCTATGAGTCGCATCTCGCCTCGCCCGGTCTGCGTCGTAATCGACTGCAATACTTGGACCTCGCAATATTGGCTTGGTAGCCCGGTTGGGCAAACGTTTATCGCAGCGGTTAGGCAATATCCGCAGCTCTGGCTGGCAATCCCTGAGGTGCTTGAAACCGAGCTAAATAAACACCGATCGCGGACCGCGTCCGAGTTTTTAAGTAAGCTGATCAAGGCTACACGCGATGTAAATACAGTGATGGGCGAGCGAGGCGCTAGGATCGTAACTATCGATGAGGCCGAGATTGAGGTAGGAATTCGCAACCGGATCGCGCCCATTCTCGACAAGATCAAGTACCCCGAGATTACGCTGGGCGAGGTTAGGCGCGCACTCGTGATGGTCAACGCCGAGGTCCCACCTAACGGACCAAAGGGCCAGCAGATGAAAGACAGCCTGCTTTGGGAGGCGTGCGTTTCGCTGGCGGACGAACACCACGTCTACTTTGTTTCTGCTGACAGCGACTTCTACTCAGGCAAGGACCCTAAGAGCCCCCTTGCCCCCAACCTTGCCGAATCCGCGGCCGTATCAGAGGGCCGTCTTAGGGTTTTCAGGTCACTCAATGAGGCCCTTCGCGAGATTGCGCCGGATTTTGCGGTCGACTCGACCGTTGAGCTTCAGGGTGTAGATATTGACGGACCGGCTACAGGACTTGCAGAGGAGGCACTGAGTCGAAGCAGCGTAGCCGCCACGATCGAAGGCGTACGCGATCTGAGAGGAGTGCACAAGGATTATCTGAAGACCGGGAACCGATCGTCCTTTGCCGTCTCTTTCACCGTATTCTACGACTTTCGCCAACACTCCGGTGACGCGAATATCCAAGATGAGGTCGCCGTCTCCGGCGAGTGCATGCTCGATATGCAAAACGGAACGGTAGATAGCCTGACGCTGAAAACGGTGAATTGGAAGCGGCGAGACCCTAGCGGGAAGCGCACCTGGGTTGAAGAGGATCTCGCGGGCCTTGAGTCAAATTCTGGTGACGCTTAGAGCGATTCGTGACGATAGCCGATGGGCAGCGGAAAACTATAGAACCGACGCGATCCGTGACTTCACTCTTCTGCCGCATTACGCGCGCGTGCCCTCTGCACCGCCGCCGGCGACCGCAACGCTCACGCGGCAGCGGTGGTCGGGTCAGCCGACGTTCCTATTTGGGGTTCCAAGTTTGAAAAACTCGACGGACCTCTTGCGGCCACTCTCGACTCCCGTTGGTCCAACCAGCACCCGGCTCGCCCGTCTCCTTATTGACCACGAGGGCAGCGAGCGAGCAGTCCTAGCCTCTGGTTCGGCAATCCTCCGATAAGTCGTCGAGTACGCGTCGAAGGTGGTTCCGCAGGCTGACGCCCTCCATGTCCAGAGCCATTCTAAGTTCACCGTAGGTAAGGAGGGTCCGCCGAGTCGCAGCGATGATCAAGGCCGCACGTGCTTGTGAGACCCATAGGTCCCGCTTTTCCGAAGGCATTAAGCGACGATGTCGCACCGCATGCTTGAGCGCATCCTCAATGAGGCCAAGCTGGGCGACCGATCGTCCGAGGTGTTTACTGTCATGCCGCAGACAGCGCGCGTCGGCTGAAAAGTGGAGGTCTTGGGCGAGCGAGTAGCTGATCTCTCGTCGGGTCGACTAACACCATAAGTGCCCTAGTGGCGATAGACCGCGCCGCCGTACACCATCTCGCCCACGAAAGGGGTCCCGTCCGCCGAAACCCAGACTGCCCGGCGCTTCGTCCATAGGATCTGACGGTCAGCCGGCATTGCCAGGAGTCGAGGATGCATACCCCCAAACCCCATCACGAGTTCTTCAAGGTTTCTCGGCTCGTGCCCGAGGACCAGAACCTCGCGACCGTCGACACCCAGACAAAGGTGCGGGACGCGCTGACACTGATGGCCGGGTCCGGCTTCGACCAGGTCCCGGTCACACACGGCTCACGAGTTGTTGGCGTGTTCAGTCATCGGTCCTTGTGCGCAGGGTTGAACGCCGTCCGTCGCACCGACGACCCGCAGGACCATCTCGTCGTCGACTTCCTGGAGGATCTGTCATTCGTCCGGACGGGCACCGACTTCGGCGACGTGCTGCGAGCCATGGAGAAGACCGACGTTGCACTCCTCGGAGACGAGGAGAACCTCTCGCTGTCATCACCAGCGGCGACATTGCGCGGTTTCTCTGGAACGCCTCACGACCGTTCATCCTCCTGCAGGACGTCGAGCTGGCCCTTAGAGCCCTGATGCGCCGAGCCTGCCCTGACCAAGCGGTGCTCGCACAATGCATCGCGGCGGTCATGCCGGGTCGAGACACGACCAAGACCAAAGACCGGCTCGAAGATCTCACGCTGTACGAGCAGATCCAGGTCGCCACCCACCCTGAGTCGTACGGGAAGATTTTCACGAAGACGCTCGGCGGAAGCCGGCAGATCGCCTGCTCCGTGCTAGGCCAGCTCAGCGAGATCCGGAACAAGGTCTTCCACTTCCGCGACGAACTCACGTTGGAAGAACTCGACTCCGTCCTGGCAGCCCGGGTCTGGCTCCACCGGAAGATGGCGATCGCCTCATGAGAGAAGCGAGTATCGAGACGCTGCGCGACGAACTTGCGGTGGCCGCAGACACCGCAGTTCAGAGGCCGGTCCTCATCCAGTCGCCGGGTCGGCAGACCATCCGAGCTGCGCTCGCACCGTGGGTCAGGGAAGCGGCCCGCCAGAGGCAGGTGACGATCATCGCGTCGGCGAATGAGAGCCTGATGCGGTGGGTCGACTGGTTGTCGGACTACGAAGACGTCAGCCTCCACAAGCTGAACGCCGCCACCGCGCTCGAATCACTTGACGAACACCTGGACTCAGCCCGAGTCACCCTCGCGACCTTCGCCGCCCTCCGGCGGCAGGCGGTCAAGGAAGGCCTGGCCGCGAGTCATCGCGATGTGGTCATCGTCGACACTCTCCCTCTGCCCGGCGGCCAGGCGTACCAGCTGGTCGCTGAGCTCACGGCAGGAGCCCGGTACGCTGTCGCGATCAGCGACTCTCAGGCGCCCGAGTCGTTGCCCGGCGCGGAGACGATCGTCGTGCCGGCTCAAAAGCTCTATCCAGGGCACCGGCACGATGTTGTAGTCAAGCCGATCAATGTGCTGCAAAGCACTGCCGAGAGGCAGATCTTGGCCGAGGCCGCGCCGCTGCTCGCCGGTGATGCCGACGTCAGCCGATCGGCTGCACACGCGAAACTGTTGGTGGCGGCTGCGCAGATCACTGATGGTGACTTCGGCCGTACCGATGCCATCTGGGGACTGATTGACCGGATTGAGGCTCTGACCGCCGACGAGCGACTTTCCGCCTTCACCGACCTGGTTGCACAGTATGCCGATCGCGGCCCGGTCGTCGTTCTTACCGGCCCGCTGCGCGCCGAGGCCGAATATGTGCGGAGTTATTTGGAGTCGGCCGGGATCGCGGTCGTCGCTCAAGGGCGGGCTGAACTCCGGTTGGGCCGGGTCACCGAAGAGATTCCCGACCATGTCAGGCCCGTCATCATCAGCTCCTGGCAGTCCATCGAGCCTGATGAGGTGTGGCTACGGGATTCGACGGTCATCTTCTGGTCACAGCCGGCTATCCGGCAGGCCCCTCTCATTTCGCTGCTGTCCGATATAGGCGCGGTCCGGGAAATCATTCATCTGGTGGACACGCCGGGCTGAGGCTAGAACTGCGCCGCTGGCTACGATTCGGGTTGACCGAGTCCGCTTGTGTGACCACCCTTGTACGCTAGGTGATGGCTCCGCATCGATCGCTGGCGATGCTCCATCTGCGGCTGGCGGAGGGCCGATGGATCTCACGCGGTTCGTCACCACCGGCGCTCAGTCGGTACCGCTAAACCGATAGCTTCCCGTCTACGCGGGGACGAGGTGTGGTTGTGGGAGCAGCACCACACTGTCATGCCGCAGACAAGGCTCGTTCCACCTTCGGCGTTCGAACCGGGCTCCCTGGGGTGTAATACCGCACAGCTCAGGCGTCGGTCCTGCCAAAGTGGGCCTTGCCGAACTTGCCCGCCAAGAATCGGTCGCGCCTGGAAAATCGTGACGGCCGACTTGTCCTGATGAAAGGCCGGATGAACGAGATTGCCGGCTAGCATCCGATCGACGCACCGCATGCCCGGCCACGCCAAGCCCCGCGCCCAACCCGATCAACGCCCTGATTGCCCGGCCACGCTAACCGCTTCGAGCAACTCGATCGCGAGCGCTGGTCCGGATCAACATGGACCCGCCTTCGTATCCTGAGTCGCGATGCTCATCCATGCTGCTACCGCTGAAGCGCCGAGCTGGACCGACAAGCTCGAAGCCTGGTCCACCTTCGGTGCGGCCATCTTCACCGCCACCGCCGTGGTCGTCGCCTTCTTGGTCTGGCGACATGACCAGCGTCTGAGGCGCGAGGACAAGCAGGATGCCGACGCTGCTCAAGCGCGCCTCGTCTTCGTCACCATGATCCAAGCCTTGGGGAGCAAGGAGGAGGGCTGGCTCGGCGTCAAGGTGGCGATCAGGAACAACAGCCCAGGCTCGATCTCGAGTGTGCGGCTGAAGGCCGAGGCTGCGGCCAGTTCTACGCTGATCCGCCTGGTCAGGGCGATCGGCCCCGGTGAGGCACCGCAGCAAGAGCTGATGTTCACCACACCGCGCCCTTGGCCTGCTGCGACGGTCAGGCCCAGCTCCGAGAAGTTCCGGCGACGCGTCCGGTGCCGCCTGAGTTTTCATGACAGCGCCGGGCTGTCCTGGACCAGATGGGACCGCGACGAGCCCTTCCGCGGTTCCTCCACGGTGAGCACGCAGCTCAGAGTCCTCCCGCTGCTGGCCGAGTATCTACGCCTCATGGAGCCGATCGAGTGGATCAAGACTCGAATCTGGAAACTTCACACGCTGGCGGCGATGGCGCTCCAGCACAAGATCAATGCCCGATGGGAACTCGACATGGACGACGAGGAACTGTCCTCCGCCAAGCCGGAACAGATCCAGGCGCCGCAGCTCTGACACTCTTCAGACCCGCGGGCACGTGGACCGAAGTCAGTTCCTGCGCCAGACCGCGAGGATTTCGGCCAGACGCCGGGCGGCCCGCGGATCGCGGCCGAAGACCGCCGCGGTCACCAGCGCCAGCAGACCGGCGCTCCCACCGGCCAGAGCCCATTCCGGTACGCCCACCGCAGCCCCCGCCCCCAGCGCCGCAGCCACCTCGGAGGCCAGCCGTGGATCCGCCCTGCGCATCGCGGCCAGCACGCGCAGGCGCCGCGTCTCGGCACTGTCGCAGGTCAGGGCGTCCAGCGTCGCGCAGGCCAGGTCGGCCAGTTCGGTGGCCAGGGCCGGCTCGTCGAGGCGCTGGGCCAGCGGCACGTGGAACACCAGGGTGTCGAGCGAGGCCCGCTGCCGGCTGGCCGCAGGCTTGCGCCGCAGCGTGCGCATATTGTGCAGCCGGTCCGCGATGGTGACCAGCGTCAGCTCCGGCGCAGCGGTCTCATCCTCGCGAACCACCTGGTCGGTCAGCGCCTCGACCAGCGCGGCGATGTCCGGCCCGAACTCATGGCGCAGTTGCGCGGCAGTGAACGGCGTGTCCTCGATGACATCGTGCAGCAGCGCGGCGCAGACGGCGGGGACCGTCCCGCCGTGCCGGGCGACGATCGTGGCCACCTCGATCGGGTGACTGATGTACCGGTCGCCGTTGACGCGGCGCTGCCCCCGATGGGCGCGCTCGGCGACCTCGTAGGCGTTCCAGACCAGCGGGATGTCCTGATGGCGTTCGGTGTCGCTGAGGACACGGACCAGAGAACCCATCGCGGCACTCATCTCTCCACTGTAGGGAGCCGTGCACACGACGCAGAGTGAGTGAATGCCGCATATGATCAACTCCGGGAGGCGACGCGATGCTGCAGAGTTATGACGAGCGCAATGCCGGGATCAAGTACTGGGTCAACGGGGTGCTTCGGCACCGTGACGAGCCCGGGATCTCGCCGTTCGACTCGGCCGTGCAGGGCGGGGACGCGGTCTGGGAGGGCCTGCGGGTCTACCAGGGGTCGATCTTCGGCCTCGAGGCGCACCTGGCCCGCCTGCGGCGCTCCGCCACCGCCTTGAACTTCGCCGACATCCCGACCGACGACGAGATCATCGCCGCGGTCGTAGCCACGCTGCAGGCCAACAACATGGTCGACGGGGTGCACATCCGGCTGACACTCACCCGCGGCGTGAAGGTCACCAGCGGGATGGACCCGCGGCTCAACCAGGCCGGCCCCACCCTGATCGTCCTGGCCGAGCACAAAGCCCCCGTGTACGACACCAGCGGCCTGAGCCTGATCACCGCGAGTGTGCGGCGACCCGGACCCGACGTGCTGGACCCCAAGATTCACCACGCGAACCTGCTCAACTCGATCCTCGCCAAGATCGAGGCGACCGTCGCCGGCGCCGACGACGCGCTCATGCTCGACGGTCGGGGGTTTGTCGCCGAGACCAACGCGACCCACCTCTTCGCGGTGATCAACGGTGCGCTGGTCACCCCGACCACGGCCGCCTGCCCGGAAGGCATCACCCGCCAGACCGTCCTCGAACTGGCAGAAGCAGCCGGGATCGCAGCGGAGGTCCGCGACATGTCCCTCGCCGAGATGTACTCAGCCGACGAGGTGTTCTGCACGGGCACGATGGGCGAGATCGCCGGCGTCACCCGCATCGACGGCCGCACGATCGGCTCCGGTCAGACCGGCGAGCTTACCGCGAGGATCGCCGCGCTCTACCAGCAGCATGCCCGCACCCATGGCACCCAAGTGCTCAGCTGACGGAAACGTAAACGAGACGTCGGTGCCGCCGTTTTACGGAAGCGGTCCGCCAGATGTCGGCTCCCGTCGCGGAGAGGTTGCAGCCTTGCTTGCTCTGCGCCGCAATTCAAGCGCAAACCCGTTCCGGCGACAGATCGGGAAGTTCGGCCACAGGCTGGATTTCCACCATGTCCACCAGCAATACACCGTCGATAGTAACAACAGCACTAAGATCAATTATCGATAGGTGACCGAGGTTAGAGTGTGTCGGGAGCTTCAGGAAGGGATTCAGATGCGCAAGGTGATCCGTCGATCGGTTCGAGGGCTGCTCACCGACGACACCGGACGCCTTCTGCTGATCCGGAGGACCAGGCCTGGCCTCGCCCCGTATTGGACGGTTCCGGGCGGTGGCGTCGAGCCAGGTGACGCGACATTGCAGGACACCTTGGCACGCGAGCTTCGCGAGGAGCTCGGCGCAGTCGCAGATGATCTCGAGCAGGTGTTTTTGCACAGCTCGTCGACACCGGAAGGTCTCGCGGTTCAGCACTTCTTCTGGTGCCGGCTGGTCAGTCTGGACGAGGAAGCACGCACCGGCGAGGAATTCACCGATGCGTCTCGAGGCGGCTACGACCTTGAGCGAATTTCTCTCGATGAGGTCGAGCGGGTGGATCTGAAGCCGAAGGAGTTGAAGGACTTCGTTGTCCGCAATGCTGAGGCCCTGCTGTCGGTTCGTGTTTGACCTGAACGACCGCAAGATCATCAGGCCGGTCAGGCGTTATCGAAACTGCGGCCAAGGCAAAAACCTGCCTGAGGTATGCACTTGCCGGAGTCATCCATCCGGATTGCGCCATCGGGATATTCGGCTTTCATCAGGATGGGCGCCTCCTGCTGAGGTCGAGCCCGTGCGGCTGCGAGCTACAGCCGGTGCGCAGCCAGCTCGTCGTAGTACGGCTGCGCGGCTTCAACCAGCGGCCGCAGCCGCGCAGGCACCACAGGCGGTGCCGGGTTGTACGGCGCGAAACCCGTCGACGCCTCAACCGTGGCGTACCAGTGCGGCGCCCACACCCCGTCAGTGGCGCGCGGCCCGGCCGCCCAGTGCAGCATGGCCGGGTCGAAGCCGATCCCCAGCGCCGCACACAGCCGCCCCAGCACCCCCGCTGGATCACGCAGCACGTCAGCCGCGTCGACCACCGGCCCGCCGTACGCACGGAAGATCTCCACCTGCTGCGGGTAACCGAGGTCCTCCAGGGTGGGCTCACCGCGGACCCGGGCGTACGAGGCGACCACATGCGCCGGGTCCCGGATCAGGTACGCCTGGGTGAGCGAGCCGAGCCACGACCGGCCCATCTCCGGCAGCAGGTGATGCGCCATGTGCTTCTGATAGAAAACATCGCCGGACACCGGCCCGGTCAGCGAGGCGGCGACGTCTTGCCAGCGGTTGGGCTGACTGGCCAGCACCGCGTCGCGGCCCGGGTGATCAAGCCCGGTCACCGCCAGATAGTGCGCGTAGAACGGCTCGTCCACCACGACCGTGTCCGCGCGCGAGCCGAAACTGCGCATCATCGCGGTCGAGATGTTGCGCGGGCCGGACCACATCGCCACCCGTGTTGTCATCGCCTCATGATCACACCTTGCGGGCCACCGCGCCGTATGCGTCGATGCGCTCGGGGTTGGGTTCCTCCGCGCGCCACCGGGTGATCTGCTCGAGCCCGGGCTCGACCATCGTCAGGCCCGCGAAGACGCTGGCCAGCTCGTCCGGGCTGCGCAGGATGTACGGAACACCACCCATCTCAGCCAGCCGCTTGGCCCCCTCGACCACCGCGGGTGTGGTGTTGGTGCCGTCCCACAGCACCAGCGCGCTGCCCGGCACGGTGGCCGCCATCGTGTGCCCGACCAGCGAGCGCACCACGTCCAGATCGGGCTCGTAGCCCATCACGCCCATGTACATCACCGCGACCGGCTTGCTGAAGTCGAGGATCTTCGCCGCTTCGTCGAGAATCGTCTGCGGCGAGTGATAGTCGGCCTGCACGTACGTCGTGGCCGTACCCGCCGGCAGCGACTGCGCGTGGGCCAGCACCATCGGGTCGGCGTCGACGTAGACGATGCGGGACTCAGGCGCGAGCGCCTGCGCCACCTCGTGGGTGTTCTGCATCGTCGGCAGACCCGTACCGATGTCGAGGAACTGCCTGATCCCGGCCTCGGCGGTCAGATGCTGCACGACCCGGATGAGAAAGCGCCGCGACTCGCGCGCCATGTCGACGATCTCGGGATAGACCTGCGCGACGGCGTCCCCGGCCGCGCGGTCGGCGGCGAAGTTGTCCGTGCCGCCCATCCAGTGGTTCCAGATCCGCGCCGCGTGCGGCACCTCGGGCTGCAGATGGGCCGATCGGGCCTCGTCCGGGTAAGTCATGGCCCATTCTGGACCTCCGCGCCGTGACACTGTCCACACCCGACAGCAATTCGCTTCAGAAAGATCCGCTCGCCGGCACGCGGGGCGCGCTCACCTGTCGCCAGCCCGAACCGGTCAGCGCCGCCCACCAGTCGGTGAAGGTCAGCGTCGACTCGCGCTCGGCGCACTCACGCTCCACCGCGGCCCTGGCCGCCGCATCCCAAAGAATCCGCCGCCCCGGCGTGCGATGCAACCTCAACAAGGTCTTCTCCAGCTGGTACGCGTCCTGCGCCGCACTGTGCGCCGCCACCGGCGCCGCCGGATCAGGGGTGACGTCGCGCCGCCAGACCCAGACCACCGGCCCGTCGTCGTCACCGGGCGCGTAGAGCCACACCCGCTGCTGAGCTACCTCTTTGATCACGGACGCGCGCAGTTCCTGCCGCACCCGGCGCTGCTCGGCCTCACGTTCCAGCCGGGCCCGCAAAGCACGCTGCTCCGACTGGTGCTCGGCCAGGCGGCGCTCGATCTCCGTGCGTACCGGATCATAGGTGGCGTCCGCGGCCCGGACCCGGGCCAGGAAACGCTGCTGGGCCTCACGGGAACGCCGGGCCAGCCGGCCCGCCCGGCCCGGCCATTGGGCCGGCTGACGGGCCCAGGTCAGCGAGGTGGACCCGGTCTTCAGATCGATCTGCGCGTCGGGGGAGCCATGGTCGCGCAGCAGCGCAACATAGGCCGCGGAGATCTCGTCGAGGCAGCGCGCCCCGGCGTCGGTCCACCGCTGCCACTCCTCGGCGGTGCAGCAGACACCGTCACGCTGCGACTCCAGGCAGTAGACGGTGTGCGGCTCATCGATCGGCAGGTCGTCGGCGCGGACCAGCCGGGCGCCGAGCACCCGGTCGAGATCGAGGAACTCGGCCGGGTTGCGGACCCGGACGCGGGCGTGGACCGTCGACTGTGACATATCCACCTCCCCGGGCCGATCTCGTCATGATGTCACCGATAGTCAGGGCGCCACAACAAATCGTTGCGACGGTGGTGGGACGCGTACCGAAGCCATGCCGGCGGCGGTGGCGGCCTGGATGCCCAGGTCGGTGTCCTCGAAGACCACACAGTCCGCGGGCGCGACTCCGAGGAGCGCGGCCGCGGTCAGGAACGCCTCCGGATCCGGCTTGGGCCGCACATAATCGCCCGCACAGACCAGAAACTCAAACTTCTCCCGCAACCCGAGGGCGTCCAGCGAGGCGGTCACCGACTCCCGCGTGCTCCCCGAGACGACCGCACACGGTACGCGGCCAGCAGCGTCGACGATGTGCTCGAGCACGCCCGGCACCGCGCTGATCTGCGGCAACAGGGCCCGGAAGATGCGTTCGCGCTGCTCGGCGACCTTGGCCACAGGCATCGCCAGACCCTGCTGGGCGTTGAGATCGGCGATGATGTCGGCCACCGTGCGCCCGCCCCAGGCATAGAAGAGGTCCTCGGGAAAAACGGCACCCCAGGGCTCGAGCGCCTGCCGCCACGCGACGTGGTGCAGCGGCATCGAGTCGGCGATCGTGCCGTCGCAGTCGAACAGGTACGCCTGGAAGTCACCCGGAGGCAGAGGCAGGATCACCCCAGCAGGATAGTGAGCCGTGCGATCCTGACCCGATGTGGGAGATCGTGACGACGGGCCAGTCGGGTGCGACGGTCAGCCGGCGTGACGGCGTCTACCGCAAGACCTCCAATGATCCGCGCGACGACCTGCCCGGTGAGGCCGCCCGGCTGACCTGGCTGCGCGCCCACGGCATCCCGGCGGCGCAGGTCCTGTCCAGCGCACCCGGCCTGCTCGAAACGGCCGAGGTCCCCGGCCTGCCCGCCTCCGACTACCGCCACGGTGTGGTCGACGCGCTCGCTGACTTCACCCGGGTGCTGCACGCGCTGCCGATCGCGGACTGTCCCTTCGACCGCCGGCTCGCCGTGACGATCCCCGCGGCGCTCGCTGCTGACGTCGACCTCGACGACCTGGACGACGAACGCGCCGGCTGGACCCGTGACGAGCTGGTGGCACAACTGCACGCGACTCGTCCCGTACAGGAAGATCTGGTCGTCTGTCATGGTGATCTCTGCCTGCCCAATGTGGTGCTCGACCGTGAGGGCTCCCAGGTCACCGGCCTGATCGACGTGGGCCGGCTCGGTGTCGCGGACCGCTGGACCGACCTCGCGCTGATGACCCGGTCGCTGTCCGACCCCGGCCTCAATCCCGGCTACGGACCGTGGGCGGCCGATCGCTTCCTGACCCGCTACGGCATCGCGCCGGACCCCGCCAAGAACGACTTCTACCGGCTGCTGGACGAATTTTTCTAGCCCGAGTTACCGGATGATCTCCGCAGCGTTGACCTTGGGGGGAGTTGTTCTTGAGCGTGCGGGGGTAAGGCAGTGAGCCAGGAACAGCTTGTCGGACCCGTGGACTACCGTCATCACGTGCCTGATCAGCCTGTCCCTGCCGTGCCCGCCGACGTCGAGATGCCCGACGCCGCGGTCCCCGAGGTCGACTCCGGCAAGTTCACGGTCCGGCTGACCAACTTCACCGGCCCGTTCGACCTGCTCCTTCAGCTGATCGGCAAGCACAAGCTCGACGTCACCGAGATCGCCCTGCACCAGGTCACCGACGACTTCATCGCCTACATCCGGGCCATGGGCGACGACTGGGACCTCGGCGAGACCAGCGAGTTCCTCCTGGTCGCGGCCACCCTGCTGGACCTCAAGGCCGCCCGGCTGCTGCCCGCCGCCGAGGTCGAGGACGAGGAAGACCTCGCCCTGCTCGAAGCCCGCGACCTGCTCTTCGCCCGCCTCCTGCAATACAAGGCCTACAAAGAAGCCGCAGCCGTCATCGCGGACCTCGAGGGGATCGGCACCCGCCGCTGGCCGCGCGCGGTCTCCCTCGAGCCCCGGTACGCCGAAGCCCTGCCCGACCTGGTCCTGGGCATCGGCGCCGAACGCCTCCTCAAGCTGGCGCTCAAGCAGTTCCTCCCCAAACCGGGTCCGCCCGAGGTCTCCATCGCCCACATCCATCAGGTACGCGTCAGCGTCCGCGAACACGCCACCCTGATCCGCGACCGCCTGCGCCGCGCGGGCAGCGCCACGTTCAGCCTGCTGATCGCCGACTGCGAGAACACCCTCGAAGTGGTGGCCCGCTTCCTGGCGCTGCTGGAGCTCTACCGCGAAGGCCTGGTCGACTTCGAGCAGCCGGTCTCCCTCGAGGAGATGACGGTCCGCTGGATCGGCGGCGACCACGTCGAAGGCGACCTCGACATCGACGACTACGAGGGCACCCCCGCCGAACCTGACACCGCGGCCATGGACCTCGACGACCTGCCCGTCGACCCGGACGACGAGCGCCGCCCGGGCGCGGTCCTCGAGGAGGAAGAAGAGGTCGACGACGACGCTGACCTCGACGGCTTCGAGGTCAAGCCGATCGTGGAGTTCGAGGACCGAGACCAGGGCGACGAGCGTCGCCCCGGCGCCGCTTTCGACGAAGACGACGAGGTTGATGACGACGCTGACCTCGACGACTTCGAGATCAAGCCGATCATCGAATTCGAGGACCGGGACCGGGGTGAGGCGGGCGAGCCGGCGGACCCGGATTCGGATTCGGATTCGGATTCGGACGACCTTGAGTCGGCGCCGACGGCGAGAGGCTTGGCCGTGTCTGGCGGCGTTGATCTCGATGCCGAGCTTCGGGCCCTCGAGACCGAGGCGGGTTCCGACGTGAGCGATCTTGCTGAGGCCACGCCGGCTCTGACGGATCTCGACGCGGACGTCGATGACCTTGACGCCGACCTCGCCGAGCCCGGCATCACCGACCTCGATGCCGACGACCCGGCCGAGGTCTACGAGGAGCGCCCCGCGGTGGAGCGCGACGTGCTCGCGGCGGCCGTCGACGAGCTCGAAGCCCGCGCCGAGCTGCTCGATCTCCACGAGCCGGACACTGGCTTCCCGGACACGGCCTCACCAGCAGGGACACCCGCCGACGGCATCACCGTCGTAGAGCCGTCCTTCGGTGACCCCGACCGTGCCCCCGCCGCCGATTCCACCGACCCCGGAGCCGATCTTGCTGGCGCCTCCGACGTCGGCTCGGTGCCGGATGCTGTCCTCACTGATGCGGCCGGTGCAGGCCCAACTTCATTGATGTCGGGGCTTGAAGCGGCCGAGGGTGACGCGGTTGCTCTCACCGACGCGGCCGGAACGGGCCCAACTTCATTGATGTCGGGGCCTGAGGTGCCCGAGGCTGACGCGGTTGCGGACGTTGCCCCCACCGACGCGGCCGGTACAGACCCAACTTCATTGATGTCGGGCCCTGAGGCTGACGCAGTTGCGGACGCTGTCCTCACCGATGCGGTCGGTGCCGATGATGTTCGCGAGACCAGCACCGACGGTGAAACGGCCGTGGGTGGCGGCACTGACAGCGGCCGCGCCGATGCTGAGGCGCCTCACGGGGCTGAGGCCGGGGGCATCGGTGGCGATGAGTTTGGCCCTGATGGGCACGGGCAGGAAAACGCGATCACAGCTTCGAGCGACGAGGAACAGCGATGAGCGACGAGCGTCCCGAGTCCCTGGCCGCGCAGGCGGCTTCCTGGGTGCCGCCCTGGGAGCGGACGCAGCGCCCGCCCGACCAGAACTACGCCGCCGAGCAGCGGGCTGCCGCGGGGGAGAGCGACGACGAGGCGCGCTCCGAGGCCAATCTTTCGGATGACGACGACGACTTCGATCCCGCTTTCGAGGGACCGAACCCGGCGCCGGCCGAGTTGCCGCCGTTCCCCGAGGAGACCGGTGGCTCGCCGACCGTCGATGCGCCGACCGAGGTGCCCGGTGAGGAGGAACTCGACCCGACCGACGTCGGTGTCGGGCCCGAGGTGGCGATCCCCGGGGCGATCGAGGAAGCTGCCGAGAACGAGATCGGTTCGGCGCCCGTGGTCGACGCGCCGCTGCCCGAGGACGGCGACGATGCCGGGGACGTGTTCGACGCCGCTGCTGATGACGATGTCGCTGATGACGACGAGGTGGACCTGCCGTTCACCGAAGAGGTCCCCGGTCCGGAAGCAGACGAGCCCGAGGACGGCGACGGCCCGGCCGCGTCGCTGACCACCGCGTTGCCGGGCACTGATGACGTCGGCGAGCTGAGTGCTGAGGCTGCTGCGGCCATCGGGGCTGCTGATGTTGACGCGGCGGTCGCCCGGGGGGAAGCCGTCGCTGGAGCGCGGCCGAGTTCGGGGATTCCTGCGCAGGGGAGGCGAAGTAAGGGCGCCCGTGCTGCTTCTGAGGCGACCTCGACCCGTACGGAAGAGGAAGCGGAAGTAAAGCCCGAGCCGGAGCCGATCGCGGACGAGGAGTTGCGGGCGGCTCTCGAGGCGATCTTGCTTGTGGTGGATGAGCCGGTGGCCGAGATGCAGCTCGCGCAGATCATGGAGCAGCCGACCGAGCGGGTCGGGGTCATGCTGGAGGACATCTCGGCGCGTTACACGGCGGCGGGGCACGGGTTTGACCTGCGGCGGGCTGCGGGTGGCTGGCGTCTCTACACCAGGCCGGAATATGCGCCGTATGTGGAGCGGTTTGTACTGGACGGGCAGTCTGTGCGGCTTACGCAGGCCGCTCTGGAAACGCTCGCTGTAGTCGCATACAAACAGCCTGTGACGAGGTCACGCATCTCGGCCATCCGCGGTGTGAACTGCGATGGCGTCATGCGTACGCTTAACACTCGCGGCCTCATCGAGGAATGCGGCACTGAGGGCGAGACCGGGGCATTCCTGTACCGCACCACGGCGCTGTTCCTGGAGAAGCTCGGCCTCAACTCGGTCGACCAGCTCCCTCCGCTGGCCCCGTTCCTACCCGACGACGTGGAAGAAGTGCTCGATGCCTCAGGCTGATCAGGATACCTCCATACGGCTGCAGAAGATCCTCGCAACCGCCGGAGTCGGATCCCGCCGCGGCTGCGAAGACCTGATCTTCCGTGGCCGCGTGACCGTGAACGGCAAGGTCGCCAAGCTGGGCGACAAGGTCGACCCCGCCACCGCCGAGATCCACGTCGACGGGTCGCGGATCGTCACCGACACCAAGCTGGTCTACCTCGCGATGAACAAGCCGCGCGGTGTCGTCTCGACCATGGACGACGAGAAGGGCCGCACCGAGCTGGCCGACTTCCTCGGCACGTTCGAGCAGCGCATCTTCCACGTCGGCCGGCTCGACGCCGACAGTGAGGGCCTGCTGCTGCTGACCAACGACGGTGCGCTCGCCCACAAGCTGATGCACCCGTCGTACGGCATCGCCAAGACCTACCTGGCCGAGGTCGCCGGCCCGCTGCCGCGCAACGTCGGCCGGCGGCTGCTGGGCGGCATCGAGCTCGAGGACGGCCCGGCCAAGGTCGACGCGTTCAAGCTCATCGACGCCATCGGCAAGACCGCACAGATCGAGCTGGTCCTGCACGAGGGCCGCAAGCACATCGTGCGGCGGATGATGGACGAGGTCGGTCACCCGGTCTCGCGCCTCATCCGCACCGCGGTCGGCCCGATCCGGCTCGGCGACATGCGCCCCGGTGGCTTCCGCCGGCTGTCCAACGCCGAGGTCGGCGCCCTGTTCAAGGCCGTCGGCGACTGAGCTTCACCCGCCCGGCACAATAGGTAGGTCTGTTCTTCGGTTTCAGGTTCGGTCTTCAAGGAGGTAACGGTGGCGGAAGCAGTGCGGCCCGAGCGGTGTGTGGTGGCCGTCGACGGTCCTTCGGGGTCGGGCAAATCCACCGTCTCCCGGCGACTCGCCACCGCGATCGACGGCATCTACCTCGACACCGGCGCGATGTACCGCGCGATCACCTGGGCGGTCCTGCAGTCCGGTGCTGATCTCAGCGACGTCGACACCGTCGTGAAGATCGCGATGGAGACCGACCTGTCGATCGGGACCGACCCCCAGGCCCCGCACTTCGAGGCCAACGGTGTCGACGTCGACGCGGCCATCCGCGGCCCCGAGGTCACCGGCGCGGTCTCGGCCGTCGCCGCGATTCCGCAGGTACGCGCCATGCTGGTGCAGTTCCAGCAGGACATCATCTCGGGCGCTCCGCGCATCGTCGTCGAAGGCCGCGACATCGCCTCGGTCGTCGCGCCCAACGCCGACCTCAAGGTCTACCTGACCGCGTCCGCCGCCGCGCGCGCCCAGCGCCGCAGCGCCGAGGACGCCACCGACGTGGTCGCCACCGAGGCAGACCTCGCCCGCCGCGACCAGCTCGACTCGAGCCGCGCGGCCGACCCTCTGCGCCAGGCCTCCGACGCCACCACCCTCGACACGACGGGTATGGGCATCGACGAGGTCGTCACGCAGCTCTTGAGCATGTTGAACAGCAAGGTGAGTCCGTGAGTTCCGAGTACCTGGTGGACGCCCCGGAGGAAATCTCCCCCGAGGGTCCCGTTCCCGTGGTCGCCGTCGTCGGCCGCCCCAACGTGGGCAAGTCGACGCTGGTCAACCGCATCATCGGCCGCCGCCAAGCGGTCGTCGAAGACAAACCCGGCGTCACGCGCGACCGCGTCCCGTACGACGCCCAGTGGAGCGGTCGCCGCTTCACGGTGGTCGACACCGGCGGCTGGGAGCCCGACGCCAAGGACCGCGCCGCCGCCATCGCCGCGCAGGCCGAGATCGCCGTGCAGACCGCCGACGTGGTCATCTTCGTCGTCGACGCCATGGTCGGCGCCACGGACGTGGACGAGAAGGCCGTGCGGATGCTGCGCCGCAGCAGCAAGCCGGTGATCCTGGTGGCCAACAAGGCCGACAACCAGAACATCGAGAACGAGACGGTGTCGCTCTGGGGCCTGGGCCTGGGGGAGCCGTTCCCGCTCTCCGCCCTTCACGGCCGCAACGCCGGCGACCTGCTCGACAAGATCCTGGCAGCCATGCCGCCCGCGCCGGGCATCATCGAGGACGGCCCTCGCGGTCCGCGCCGGGTGGCGCTGGTGGGTCGCCCGAACGTGGGAAAGTCGTCGCTGCTGAACCGCCTGGCCCGCGAAGAGCGCGCCGTGGTGGACTCGGTGGCCGGCACCACGGTCGACCCGGTCGACAGCCTGGTCGAGATGGACGGCGAGGTCTGGCAGTTCGTCGACACCGCCGGTCTGCGCAAGCGGGTGAGCCACGCGTCGGGCACGGAGTACTACGCGTCTCTCCGCACCGCCGGCGCCGTTGAGGCAGCTGAGGTCGGTGTCGTGCTGCTGGACTCCTCCGAGGTCATCAGTGAGCAGGACCAGCGGGTGCTCACGTCGGTGGTCGAGGCCGGGCGTGCGCTGGTGATCGCCTTCAACAAGTGGGACCTGGTCGACGAGGACCGGCGGATCTACCTCGACAAGGAGATCGACCGCGAACTCAAGCGCATCCCCTGGGCGCTACGGGTCAACATCTCGGCCAAGACAGGCCGTGCCGTCGACAAGCTGGCGCCGGCTCTGCGTAAGGCGCTGGCGTCGTGGGAGAAGCGCATCCCGACGGGTGCTCTGAACCAGTGGCTGACGGCGTTGACTCAGGCCACGCCGCACCCGGTGCGGGGTGGGCGGGCGCCGCGGATCATGTTCGCGACGCAGGCTGGGGTGGCGCCGCCGCGGTTCGTGCTCTTCACCACCGGGCCGCTGGACGCCGGCTATCAGCGGTTCATTGAGCGCAAGCTCCGCGAGGAGTTCGGCTTCGAGGGCAGCCCGATCGAAGTGTCGGTCCGCCCCCGCAAGAAGCTCGGCCCGGGTGGCCGCGGTAAAGCCCACGGCTGAGGTCGGCATGCCGGTGTGAAGTCGCTTGAGCGACTGGGGTAAGGTTTGGTTGTTGCCGCGCACTGGGGTTCCGGGGCGTGGCATCGGGCTGTAGCGCAGCTTGGTAGCGCACTTGACTGGGGGTCAAGGGGTCGCAGGTTCAAATCCTGTCAGCCCGACCAGTGTTTTGAAGCCGCTGATGAGGATGAAAGTCCTGGTCAGCGGCTTTTTTCATGGATGCACGTCGTTCGGCCACGATCGCTCTAGTGGATCTTGTGGTCACGGCCGTGGCCACAGTCACGGTTTCTCGTGGTCATATAGAAAGCCGTGAAACGGGCATAGGTTCTAGGCACCTGGACTTATGTCCGATACTTCGCTTCGCGCAAGCGGCACTTGACAGATTCGCAGGTGCGCTCCCTGACCCAGCTGCCGTTAAGTGCCGGCTGACCCATTCGGGGACGGGGCGCGGGTTTACGCCTCATCAAGTACGCCCTGCGCGGCCTCTCGATAGTCTCCGCCGCACTCTGCCCCTGCGCGGCAGGTGGGCGTGGTGTCGTCTCCGGCAAAATTGACGGAGCGGGATCAGTGCGCGCGGCCCTTGCCTTCGTGGTAATCGTACGCAGGCAGACGTGCTTTCTCTCCTGCGAGGGCGTCAGTGCGATGATCAGCTGGCGATGAAATGAACGGCCGACAACTCGGCCTCTCGGGCCGTCGGAGCCGAACACTTGCATCGGTAGATTGAGGGCGTCGGCCTTGGACGGGTAGCAGAAGTAGAGGATCTCCCCGCTTGCCACCGCACCGTCCGCATGCATGGAGCCTGCCACCAATAGGATCCCTGTCATGCAGGAGGGCCGGTGGACCACGATCACGCCGTCGCAGTTTGCCCATGAGCGCGAGGCGCTGGCGTACGTACAGCAGCTACTGCCGGACACCGAGCCGTACCGGGCCTGGTCGAACTTCACGTTCACCGCGCAGACCGGTCACCCGTACGAGGTGGATCTGCTGGTCGCAGCGCCGAGCGGCCTCTACCTCATCGAGATCAAGAGCTTGAACGGGCGGCTGGTCTCCAGCGGCTCCAACTGGATCCAGCACGGTCCCAGCACTACGCGCACGTTCGACAACCCGTTGCACCTGGCCGATGCCAAGGCGAAGAGGCTCAAGTCGCTGCTGCAGGTGGCTGCCTCCAGGCGGCGGGGAATGCCGGTGCGGATCCCGTTTGTGCAGGCGGCGGTGTTTCTGTCGAAGCCTGGCCTGCAGGTGGAGCTTTCCGAGCATCACCTGCACGGGGTCTACGGGCCGGAACCGGTAGGCACCAACCGGCCGAACCGGCTGCCGACGATCGGTTCGCTGCTGCAACGCCCGCCGCAGGACGAGCGGCAGCGGCTCACCGCCGAGACGTCCCGAGCCCTGCCCGATCTGCTGGCCGAGGTCGGCATCGCCCGTAGCCGCCGGCACTACCAGGTCGGGTCGTGGGAGCTGGAGACCCGCCCGTTCGATGTGGGCCCGACCTGGCAGGACCATCTTGCCAAGCACCGGGACCTGGAGCGGGAGCGCCGCCGGGTGCGCATCTACCTGGTCGAGCGCAACGCGGTGCAGGCCGAGCGGGCCAGCATCGAGCGCGCGGCCAAGCGGGAAATGCTGGTGCTGCATGGCATCAACCACCCCGGCATCGTCCAGGCCGACTCGATGGAATCGCACGAGGCCGGCCCGGCGCTGATCTTCCGGTACGACCCGCGCGCGATGCGGCTCGACCATTACATGGCCCAGTTCGGTGATCGTCTGGACGCGCCCGCCCGGCTCACCATGATCCGCCAGCTTGCGGAAACGGTGGCGTACGCGCACGGCCGTCGTCTGCATCACCGGGCGCTATCGGCCCGCAGTGTTCTGGTCAACCCTGGCCGGAAACGTCGGGGCGGCACCGACGAGGAAGCCTGGCTGTTCCCGCAGTTGCAGATCAGCGACTGGCAAGCGGCCACCCGGGGCGCGGATTCGGCAGCCGGCAGCGACGGCAGTGGTGGATCAGTCGCTTTGTCGTCACACGCGGCGTCGCACCTGGAGCGGTCGGCGGAGGCCTACCTCGCGCCGGAGATGATCGCGCCCCGGCCCGACCCGGTGGCGATGGATGTCTTCGGGTTGGGCGCTCTGGCGTACCTGATTCTCACCGGTCAGCCGCCTGCCACAAAGCGGCCCGAGCTGCTGGCCCGCCTCGCCCGGGACAACGGTCTGCGGGCGGCGTCGGTGGCCGACTCGGTGTCGGAGTTCGCGGACGAGTTGGTGCAGGCGGCGACGGCCCCGGTGCCGGCGCAGCGGCTGACGACGGTCGCCGAGTTCGTGGAGATGATCGAGGTCATTGAGGAGGAGCTGACCGCCCCGTCGGCGCCGTCCTCGGTGCATCCGGTGGATAAGCCGGAGCCGACGGATCCGTTAGAAGCCCGCCCCGGCGACCGGGTCGGCGAGTGGGTCGTCCGGAAACGCCTTGGTACCGGTTCGACGTGCCGGGCCTTCCTCGCCGACAACGAGCGGACCGGCCGCGCCGAGGTGTTGAAGGTCGGCCTGTCCGACGAGAAGGACAACCGGCTCCGCCATGAGGCACGGGTGCTCGGACCGTTGACTGACTCCCGGGTGATCCGGCTGGCCCGGCCTGAGCCGGTTCGGATCGCGGACCGGACCATTGTGGTGCTGGAACACGCCGGTGACTTGACGCTGGCCCGCAAGCTCCGCGACGACGGCCGGCTCACCGTCGACGAGTTGGAGACCTACAGCGACTACCTGTTCGGAGCTCTCGACTATCTGGAGGGCGAGGGCGTCTACCACCGCGACATCAAGCCCGACAACATCGCGATCCGGATCCGCCCCAACCGCACCCGGCAGCTGGTGCTGTTCGACTTCTCCCTGGCCGGCGTGTCGGTCAAGGAGATCACGGCGGGCACGCCGCGCTATCTCGATCCGTTCCTGGGCAGCGTTAACCGTCCCGTGTACGACAAGCACGCCGAGTGGTACGCCCTGGCGGTCACTCTGCACGAGATGGCCTCCGGTGAGCTGCCGGACTGGGAGGACGGCTCTGTCCTGCCGGAGTTCTCCGACGGACCACCGGTCCTCGCCGCCGAGGCGTTCGACCCGGCGATCCGCGACGGCCTAGTCGACTTTTTCCATCTCGCACTCCACCGCGACAGCCGGACCCGGTTCGCCTCGCTCAAGGACATGCGCGACGCCTGGCAGAAGGTATTCCGGCGCTCCGATGCCAGCGCACCGGTCGGCACCGACCACCCGGAGCCCCAGGAGGAACCGGATGCCGAAGGCGCCGAAGCCGCCCGCGACGAGGCTGCGGCCAAGGCGACCCGGGCAACCGCGCTAGAAGCGGCTGGCCTGACGCCCCGAGCGGTCTCGGCCGCCCACCGGCTGGATGCCACCACCGTCGGTGACCTGCTCACCGTGGCGAACAAGCTGGCCCACTTGCCCGGCCTCGGCGCGAAGACCCGCCAGGAACTGCAGCGGCGGGTCAAGGAGTGGCGGGCTCGGCTCGGCGAGCGGGAAACCCTGCCAACCTCACCGAACGCCCGTAGGAGCGCCGCCGCCGAGGCGGCCACCGAGACGACCGGCGACTCCGCCGACGCCGAGCTGGTCCGGGTCGGCCTGGACGCCATCGCCACCCTGCTGATCCCGGCCAAGAACGGCCGCAACGCCACCGAAGTCGAGGGCACCCGGATCCTGCTACGCCTGCCCGACGACACCGGTGTGCTGCCCGGCCTGACCCCGTGGCCGCAGCAGCCCCAGGTCGCCACCGCCCTGGGCGTCACCCCGGGCCGGGTGGCGCAGATCCTCGGCAAACAGCGCAAACGCTGGAACGACCTGCCGGTGGCGTCGAGTGTGCGCGCCGAGCTGATCGAGCTGCTGCGCGACGGCGGCCGGGTGATGGGTGTCGAGGAACTGGCCACCGCCCTGCTCACCAGCCGAGGGTCAATGCGTACCGGCGACGATCTGCGGCGCACCGTAGCGCTCGCCGCGGTACGCGCTGCTGTCGAGATCGACGCGCTCGCCCACGAGCCGAGGCTACTGCTGCGCCGCCACGGCGATCGGCTGATGGTGGCGCTGGAGGCGGCCGAGGACGACGCCCCCGACACCCCCGCCGCGCCGGCCCTGCTCGACTACGCCGATGCGCTCGGCAAGGCAGCCGATCGGCTGGCCGGCAACGAGGTGCTGCCTAGCCCGGCGACGGTGTTGCGTACCCTCGGCGCGGTAACCGCGCCGGGCGGAGCCGCCGACGCCATCGACGAACGCCGACGGGTCGTGCTCGCCGCAGTGGCCTCGGAGAACGCCGCCGCGACCGCCCGCCTGGAGATCTACCCACGTGACCTCGACCCGGTGCGGGCACTGCGCCTGGCGCAGGCCGGCGTGCTGCCCCCGGCCGGACCGCCCGGCCAGCCACGCGGCCTTACTCCGGCGCAGATCGCCGACCGGGTCGCGGCCCGTTTCCCGGACCTCGCCCCACTACCCGGCCACCCCCGCCTCGACGGCCTGCTGACCGACGCCGGGTTCGAGCTGATCTGGAACCGGGACCACTACGCGGCGCCGGCCCGGACCGCCGCGTCCTCGTCGATGACCATCGTGCGGCGTCGGTCGTCGGCGTCCACGCCACCCACCCGGTGGACCGCCGACTCCCCGGTTCTTGCGTCGGCGCTGCGCGCGGAAGAACGCCTGACCGGTGCGGCCTCGGCCGGAGGGTTCCGGGCTTTGACGGTACGGTTGTCGCGGTACGCCCTGGCCCGCGAGGAACTCGTCCGTCGTTTCTCGGCCCGGCCGGTCAACGTGGCCTCCCGTTTTCTGTCCCACCTGCACGGACTGGTTGACGCTCGCCCGAAACCGACGTGGGAGACCGTGCTCGGCGCCGATATCGCCGAACCCGGTTCCCGCCCGGCGATCAAACTCGGTGAGTACGTCGACGAGGCATGGTCGCAGGCCGCCCCCGCATTGCTGACCCAGCTGGCGGCAGGCAGCGGCCCGATCCTGCTGCACGACGCGGCCGTGCTGGCGCGTTACCGGGCGATGGAGCGACTGTACGAACTGGCGGACGCAGCCCGCGCCGGGAACGGCGACGTGTGGCTGCTCTGCCCGATGGACGACCCGGACCTGCTGCCCAAGCTGGACGGCACCGTGGTGCGGGTCGGGGACAACGAGTGGATCGCTCTACCCGACGCCTGGGTCGAGAACACGCACCGTAGCGCCTCCGTCGCTTGATCCGGCAGGATGGCTGGATGCCGCTCCTTGCGGGAGCTGTCGACGTCGATGCGGTCATGGCAAGCCTGAGTTCGGCACGGCGGGTGTTCCACTCGGAAGCCGACTTCCAGCATGCCTTCGCCTGGGTGCTGCACGAGGTGGAGCCTTCGCTAAACATCCGCCTGGAGGTCCGGCAGGACAAGCGCGAGTACGTCGACTTGTTCTGCTTCGGGCCGAAGGGCCGGACGGCGGTGGAGTTCAAATACTTCACCGCACGCTGGGACGGCACGGATTCGGCCACAGAGAAATTCCATCTGCGCGGGCATGCGGCCACCGATCTCGCCCGGCGGAACTTCGTGTTCGACATCGCCCGGCTGGAGAGGTTCTGCGCGTCTGGTCGCGCCACGAACGGCTTTGCGATCATGGTGAGCAACGATCGAAGGCTGTGGGAACCGATCGTTTCTCGTCGGGTGGCCCGTGACCAGGAATTCCGCATCGACGAGGGCCGGGCGTTGAAGGACGTGTTGCGCTGGGGCACCGAGGGCAGCTACTTCGACGCCAACCAGCGCGAACTCGCAGGCAGTTATTCGGTGGCCTGGCGCGACTTCTCCGAGCTCAACGGACCGGCCGGAGACTTCCATCAACTCATCTTGCCTGTCGAGCAACGTGCTCAAGGTGTGACCCGCCAAGATTGATTCCCGGTCGCCTGGCATCGCTCGCCACGCCGGGCGGCATCTTTCGCCGAACGGTGGACATCTCGGCCAAAGGTTCCTCTTGGCTGGCCGGCGCGCCCGATAAAGTCACTGGGTGATCGACCGCAAACTGCTCTTGAGCGATCTGCAGAAGCAGGTCAAAACCCTGGAAAAGGACCTGCGAGAGCAGGTCGAGTCGGTCGAGGAGGTGCGCCTGAGGCTGGGTGGCGAGTACGACCGTGCCTTCAAGGTCGGGCGCACTTCCGGCACCTGGGTCGTGTGGCGGGACGAGCGGGTCACGCAGGCCGCGGTGGCGTGGGTGCTCGGCACGGTCTTCGTCCGCTTCTGCGAGGACAATGGGCTGCTGCAGGAGCCGTTCCTGGCCGGGCCGGGGGACAGGCTGGTGCTGGCCGAGGAGGCGGAGGCGCAGTTCTTCCGCGACCAGCCGGACAAGACGCTGCGAGATTGGCTGAGCCAGGGTTTCGAGGCGATCGGCGGAACTCAGGCCGGCAAGTCGCTCTTCGACAAGCGGCACAACCCGCTCTACCAGATCCCCCTTTCGCATGACGCGGCCAAGGGGTTGATCGGTTTCTGGCGCCGCCGCGGCGAGCAGGGCGGCCTGGTGCACAGCTTCCGCGACGAACTGTGGGACACCCGGTTCCTGGGAGACCTCTATCAAGATCTTTCCGAATACGCCAAGAAGACGTACGCCCTGCTGCAGACCCCGGAGTTCGTCGAGGAGTTCATCCTCGACTTGACACTGACCCCGGCTATCGACGAGTTCGGACACGACCAGGTGAAGATGATTGACCCCACTTGCGGGTCGGGCCACTTCGTCCTCGGCGCGTTCGACCAGCTACTCAAGCAGTGGGAGCGGCACGCGCCAAACCGAGACGCCCACGAGCGAGTCAAGTTAGCGCTCGACGCAGTGCACGGTGTCGACATCAACCCGTTCGCGGTCGCCATCGCCCGTTTCCGCCTGCTGGTGGCGGCGCTGCGTGCCAGTGAGATCACGACGCTTGCCGACGCGGCCGGCTACGTCTTCCCGATACACCTTGCGGTCGGTGACTCACTGATCAAGCACCGGGCCGGCACGCTTTTCGGCGGGGATCAGATGACCGACTTTGCCTACGCGACCGAGGATGTCGCCGAACACCCGGGCATCTTGACCGCCGGGAGCTACCACGTCGTGGTCGGGAATCCGCCCTACATCACGGTCAAGGACAAGGGCCTCAATGAGGCATACCGCAAGATGTACGACGCCTGCTCCGGCAAGTACGCCCTATCGGTGCCGTTCGCGCAGCGCTTCTTCCAACTCGCGAAGCAGGGCGACGGAGAAGGCAAGGGCGCCGGCCACGTCGGGCAGATCACCTCCAACTCGTTCATGAAGCGCGAGTTCGGCAAAAAGATGATCGAGAAGCTGTTCGCGCTTGATGTGGATTTGACCCATGTCATTGACACCTCCGGCGCCTACATCCCTGGACATGGAACCCCCACTGTGATCTTGGTTGGGCGTAACACCAACCGTGGTCGATCAGGTGTGATCCGAACGGTTATGGGCATCCGCGGTGAGCCCAGTGCACCGCCCGATCCCAGTAAGGGCCAGGTCTGGCATGCGATTCGGTCGCAAGTCGCCGATCCTGGAACGGAAAGTGAGTGGGTTTCGGCCTCCGACACTCCCCGAGTGGCGCTGAGCAGGTATCCCTGGAGCCTGAGTGGCGGCGGTTCATCCGAGGTGTTTAAAGCTATCGGGTCCGCGAGTCCGTCTACGCTGTCAGTAACGCTCGACGGCCTCATCGGATTCGCGAGTTTCCCAGGCGCAGACGAACCCTACTTCTTGCCATCCCATTGGTGTGCGCGTGCGGGAGCAGGCGATCTCGCGAAGCCGCTCGTGACCGGTGAATTCATTCGTGACTGGTGTGTTGTTCCAGAGACCATGGCGCTTGCACCCTATGACGGCCAAGGAAGCGTGGTAGCCATCGATATGCGGGCCGTGTGGGGTCAGCATTTTTGGTCTATGCGTCAGATACTTCGTCCTGAAGCAAGAGATGCTTTTGGCACCTCAAAGGGCGATACCTGGTGGGCCTGGTATCGATGGATCAAGGATCGGTATGTCGCCGACCATCTACTGTCCTTCGCGTCGGTCGCCACCCATCCGCACGTCTACCTGGATCGCGGCGGCCACGTATTCAACCGCCACGCGCCGGTGATTAAGTTGCCGGTCGGGGCGTCGGAGGACGATCACTTGCGGCTGCTCGGAGTCCTCAACAGTTCGACCGCCTGCTTCTGGCTCAAGCAGGTCAGCCACAACAAGGGCAGCACGGTGGACTCCCGCGGAGCGCGCCAGACCACAATCCCTTGGGAGGATTTCTACGAATTCACTGGTACCAAGTTGCAGGAGTTTCCGCTGCCGACGGCATACCCGCTGGATGTGGGCCGGGAGATGGATGGTCTTGCGCGTCGACTCGCTGAGGTAAGGCCCACGGAGATTGCGGCTTCTGGGGTGCCGAGCAGGGAGCGGATGTTTGTAGCTGAGCGGGAGTGGCATTCGGTTCGGGCGCAGATGATCGCGTTACAGGAGGAGTTGGACTGGCAGGTCTACTCGCTTTACGGGCTGCTGGAGGACGAGTTGACCGCCCCGGCTGACTCTGTACCGGAGTTGCGGTTGGGGGAGCGGTCGTTCGAGATCGTGCTGGCCCGCAAGATGCGCGATGAAGGACTGGAGTCGCAGTGGTTCGCGCGGCACGGGTCAACGCCAAACACCGAGCTGCCGGGGCACTGGACGGCGGAGTATCGGGCGGCCGTGGAGCAGCGGATCGCAGTCATCGAGAGCAACCGGAACATCGCGCTGATTGAGCGGCCGGAGTGCAAGCGCCGCTGGGCCACCGAAGGCTGGGACGCGATGCAGGCCAAGGCGCTGCGGGACTGGCTGCTGGACCGATGTGAGGCCCGAGAGCTGTGGTTCCACCACGTCGACGGGCTGGAGCAGCCTCGCCCGCTGACCACCGCACAGCTCGCTGACGAGTTGCGGCGTGACGAGGACATACTTTCGGTGGCCGGTCTATATGCGCCGGGGCAGGATCTCGGGAAGGTGATCGCGGACCTGGTTGCCGACGAGCATGTGCCGCATCTAGCGGCGTTGCGGTACAAGGATTCCGGGCTGGCCAAGCGGGCCGACTGGGAGCAGGTGTGGGATCTGCAGCGGCAGGAGGACACGCTGCCAGACGAGGCAGCTAAGCGGGAATTCCGGAAGAAGATCCCGGTGCCGCCCAAGTACGCCCCGGCGGACTTCCTCAAGGCCAGTTACTGGCGGCATCGGGGCAAGCTTGACGTGCCCAAGGAGCGGTTCGTGTCCTATCCGGGGGCCGGGCGTGACGGTGACCCGTCGCTACTGATCGGCTGGGCCGGCTGGGGCCATCGGGAGCAGGCGCAGACCCTGGCCACCCTGATCGTGGCCCGCGAGCAGGAGGACGGCTGGGCCGGCGACCGGCTTACACCCCTGGTAGCCGGGTTGCGGGAGGTGCTGCCGTGGGTGCGGCAGTGGCACGGCGAGTTCGATCCCACCTGGGGTGAGTCCCCGGCCGACACCTACACCGGTTTCCTGTCCGAGACCGCCGGGCGGCTGCACCTCACCGACGAGGCGCTGACCTCCTGGCGCCCGCTGAAAGCTACCCGCGGGCGGCGTGCCCGAGCCTGAGCAGCGTGACCGGCGGGCCGAACGGTGGTCCGGCCCGCCGGTTGGGTCAGACGGCCGGTGAATCTAGGACGATCAGGATCGCCGCCGCCACCTGTTCGATGTAGTCGATAGCCTGGGTGGCGGTCGCACCGTCGATCGGGCGTTTGTGGGTGGCGTCGTCCGGGTCCTCGTCGTACTCGTGGGCGATCTTGTGTCGTCGTTGCACGAGCTGGCGCAGCTCCAACTGGACTTGTTTGCCGGTGAAGGCGACACCGTCGTCGCTCTGCCGGGTCAGGACGAGCGCGACCCGGTTCCAGAATTCCTTCGTGTCGTGGACAAGCGCAAAACCTTCGCGGATCTTGTCAGGGTTCTGGTAGACGAGATGACCCTGCTCGCGCAGCCGCTGGTCGAGGGCGTCGACCAGGGTCTTCTCGCCGGCCTGCACCTGCTCGACCAGGCCGAGCGGCATCTCGAAGGCCGAGAAGGCGCGCGGTTTCGGTGTCGCTGGCTGGGCTGCCAGGGCGAGCATCCGGCAGCGGATCTCTTGGCGTACCCAATGGTCGAGGGCGGCGACGCTCTGCACCCAGGCCGCCCGGTAGACGTCGGAGACCTCGAAGGATCCGACCTTGAGCTGATCCAGGTGCTGTCCCGCGGTGGCCAGGCTGCGTGCGTAGCTGAGGTTGCGCTGCAGGCCGGTGAATGGCGCGGAACCGTCGGCCGCGACGGGCGGCTCGGGTGGCGACGGCAGCGGCTTGCGTGCGGCGAGCAGCTGTTCCAGCCGGGCGATGCTCTCCGCCTGGGTGATCCGGTAGACGGTGGTCAGCGACGGCAACGCGCGTACCTCGGCCTCCAGGGAGGCTCGTGGTACGTCGGTGCGGGCCCACTGCACCGGGCGGGTGTGCCGGATGCCCGCGGGCAGGTCGGTCCGGTAGCGGTAGTCCCCGGTCAGCCGGCCGACAGCCACGTCCGGGCTGGTGCGCCGGAGGAAGAGCACGATGTCCCCGACGGCCATCTTCGAGCGGAACGCGATCAACTGGATCGTGTAATTGTCCACGGTGCGCCGGTCGACGTCCGGGTAGGCCGCCTGCACCCGCTCGCGGGTCTCGGCCTGGGTGGTGACCGTTGTCAGGTCGCCGGCTGCGGACCAGCCGAGCGCGATCAGTTCCCGTTCCAGGGCGAGTTCGTCGTAGCTGTCGTCGCGACCGGCCCGCACGACCCATGCTGTCGTCACTTGTTGTCCTCCGTGGCCGCGGTGTCAGTCAGTGCTGGTAACGGGGAACTTGGTGACCTCGCCGTGCCACTGCTTCGTCTCCATCGTGGGGAAAGCGGACAGAGGCCGTGCGGTCTCCAGTTCGCGGTCGAACACCGCCCGCCATTCCTCCGGGGTGCCGGTGACCAGGAACGGCCCGATCGGCACCTGCAGCGACTCCTCGATCATTTCGACGGGCATGGACTCGCCGGCGATCGTCACGTCGCTGTCCAGGCCGGCGACCCGGGCCGACTCGATGGCGCTGTCGAGCTCCGCCATGGCGGCCCAGCCGGCCCAGGAGATGCCTTCGCCGGAGGCGGAGAAGCCGATCCGGCCACCGTCGCGCAATGTGCCGTAGAGCGCGAGGTCCAGGGCGAGCCCGGCGCTCGGGTCGGCATTTTCCGCCGGCCCCTCGTCGAGGAAGCTCGGGCGGAAGCGTTCCAGCAGCGCGTTCATCGCCTCAGCCAGCAGCGCGCGGCGAGCGTTGAGGAACCGCGCGTAGTTCTCGGTGTCGTGCAGCGCATCGTCCAGCGGGATCAGGTGTGCGCGCAGGTCGGCCTCGCTCAGCGATGCGAAGTATTCCCGGGGGCTGCGCCCGCTGATCCGCTTACTCGCCTGCGTGGAGATGAAGACGAGGTTTGCGAGATCGTTCACCATCGCCTTGTCGAACCGCGTCGAGTCCAGCGTGGCAGGCGGGTGAACGTGGTGGTGTTCGAGCTTGGGCAGCTCGTCGGTTGGCGGCAGCAGTTCGGCGCCCGACCACCAGTCGCGTGCGCCGTTTGCCAGTGACACCAGCAGGCTCAGGAAGAAGTAGGGGCTCTCCTTCGTCCGGCCGCGCAGGGCGCGCTCGGTCACCTCGGCCCGGGAGGTGTCGATGTCGAGACCTTCGAGCAGGGATCGGATCGGGTCGTCTTGGCGGACCGCACGGATGTCCTGGCTCAGCCGGGTATCGGTGGAACCACTGTAGCGGGTGCGGATGGTGGCCAGCAGCAGCCAGTAGACGACGCCGTTGGAAGTGTCCTGATCCAGGTCGTCGCCGCTGCGCTCGCCGAGCAGGACAACCAGCGGGATAAGCACGATCATCGAGGGCAGCGGGTCCGAGCGGGTCAACCCGAGACGGCTCTGCAACAGCGGGATCAGCCGCCGGAGCCCGCGCTGGACCACCTTCCACCCGCGTTCAAGCTCATCGTCGCGGGTCTGGCGGAGTTTGCTGTGCGACCAGATCGAAAGGCCGCGGCCGAGGACGACGCCGGCCAGAGCGCGGGACAGGAAGTTGACGTCGATGCCGCCGTACCCCTCGCGTAGCCAGTGCTCGGACTCGCTCTGTAGCTGCGTCAGCACTCCCTTCCACCGGGTCGACAGGGTGGCCATGGCCAGGTCGAGGGTGCCGAGACGGCGGCCACCGCTGTTAACCCGGACGAAAATCTCGGCCACCTCTTCGTACGGGAAGCCCTTCAGGACCTCCATGACGAAGCGCCGGTCACGCAGTGCCTTGATCTTGCTCAGTCGTTCTTCGATCTCGTGGTCGGCGAGCGCGGAGCAGGCGTCCAGCAGTCGCTGCGTCAGGCGCAGCATGCTGGCCTTCGGGTTCAGCACGTCGGACACCTTGACCCACTTGGGGTCGCGTCCGGTCGCGGCGCTCTGATTCTGGAACTTCTGGTTCTCGACGTGGAAGACGACCTGCGCATCGGGGTGGTCGGTGAAAACCCGGTGCAGCGAGGTCAGGCGCTGCTGGCCATCGAGCAGGAACAGCGGCGGCTTCGTGGGCTCCGCACCGGCACCGTTGACGGACATCGCCCGGGTCTCCGGGGCCTCGTCGGTCTCCCAGAACAGCAGCGAGCCGAAGGGGTAGCCGCGATAGATGGAGTCCATCAGCTTGGCGACCTGGGTCGGCTTCCAGACATACTCCCGCTGGATCTCGGGGAGCAGGATCTCGGCGTCCGAGATCTCGTCGATCAGTTTGCCGATGGATCGCTCGATCCGGTCGACGTGCATGAGGCAGCCTCTTCGTCGCGACGGTCTGGAAATGCCAACTGGGCCGGTCCAGATCTACAAACGCGAACCCGACTGATGTCTACCTGGCCGGTAATATCCTGTCCACCCCGAAATCGGGTCGACCATGCCTCCAACCCGTTAACCCGGCGGGTATGGACGCTTTGTGGCGGCCGAGCGACGTCTGGTGTGCGCGTTGCGCGCCCGAACCGATCCTGAGCCTTCGAGCTCGGTACGGTAAGCGGCATGTCACAGCCCAGCGTCATGCCGCTGCTCCGTGAGGTCATCGAGATTCCGGAGCGCACAAGTACCAGCGACTTCGTGCTCCACCTTGCCGACAGCGTCTCCGACGTCGATGCCACGCTCAAGGAGTACGTGGTCACCGAGCAGCTGCTGGGCAACTTCGACGAGGCACTCGGGCTTATCCGCTCCGCGGTCGAAGGTCACGCCTCCAAAGCCGCCTATCTGCACGGCTCGTTCGGTTCCGGCAAGTCGCACTTTATGGCGGTGCTGCACGCGCTGCTGCGGGGCGAGCAGGCAGCCCGCAGCCGGGACGAGTTCGCTCCGCTGCTGGCGAAGCACAGCATGTGGCTCGACGGGCGGCGGTTCCTGCTGGTGCCGTACCACCTGCTGGACGCCCGTTCCCTGGAGCAGCGGGTGCTCGGCGGTTATGTGGACCGGGTCCGGGCGCTGCACCCGGAGGCGCCCATTCCGGCCGTGCACCGCACCGACGCACTGCTGGAACAGGCCGCTGACCTGCGTGGGCGGATCGGCGACCCGCAGTTCATCGACGGACTGCCGGGCGGTGACGACGAGGACGAGTGGGGCGAGAGCGAAAAATTCTGGACCGGTGAGCGGCTGGACCAGGCGTTCGTCGGGGCGTACTCCGACAGCCTGCGGCGCAAGCTGGTCAACGATCTGCTGACGACCTGGAACAAGGGCTTCTTCAGCAACGCCCGAGAGGACGCCGAGGCGTTCATCTCGCTGGACCGCGGCCTGACCGAGATCAGCCGGCACGCCAAGGAACTCGGGTACGACGGGCTGATCCTGTTCCTGGACGAGCTGATCCTGTGGCTGGCGAACTCGATCGGTGACCAGCAGTTCGTCTCCCGGGAGATCCAGAAGATCACCAACTTCGTCGAGGGTGGCGACACCCGCCGGCCTATCCCGGTGGTCAGCTTCATCGCTCGGCAGCGTGACCTGCGGGAACTCGTCGGCGAGGAGGTCACCGGCGCAAACGAGCTGACCTATCAGGACACCCTCAACCTGGCAAGTGGCCGCTTCGACACGATCAAGCTGGAAGACCGGAACCTGCCGGAGATCGCCCGCCGGCGCATCCTCAAGCCCCGCGACGACGAGGCCGCCGCCGCAATCTCCCGCGCGTTCGACGCCACCACCAAGGTGCGCCGGGAGGTCTTCGACACTCTGCTCGGCACCGACGCGGCTAGCGGTGCCGACATCGACGCCTTCCGGTCGACGTACCCGTTCAGCCCGGCCTTCCTCTCCACCCTGGTGCATGTCTCCAGTGCGTTGCAGCGGTCCCGCACCGCCCTGAAGCTGATGCGCCAGCTGCTGGTTGACCGCCGCGACACGCTGCGCCTCGGCCAGCTGGTGCCAATCGGCGACCTCTACGACGTGATCAGCAGTGGAGGTGACCAGCCGTTCACCGAGAAGCTCAAGGCCGAGTTCGAGATGGCTCAGAAGCTGTACGCCCTCAAGATGCGCCCGCATCTGCTCGGCCAGTACGGCCTGACCGACGACGACCTGGACGCGGCCCGCCGCGGCGCGGTCCAGCCACCCGAGGTGACCGGGCGGGTGCGTGCGTTCACCGGCGACGACCGGCTGATCAAGACGCTCCTCCTGGCCTCGCTGGCGCCCAGCGTGCCGGCACTGCGGAACCTCACTGCCCGCCGACTGTCGGCCCTCAACCACGGCAGCATCACCAGCCCCATTCCCGGTGGCGAGGTCGCGCAGGTCGCTCGAAAGCTAGGCGACTGGGCCGGCGAGTTCCCGGAGGTCCGGATCGGCGAGGGAGACGATCCCGTCGTCTCGCTCGAGTTGGTCGGCGTCGACGTGGGCAGTGTGCTGTCCACCGCGAAGCACTACGACAACGACGGCGCCCGCAAGCACATCGTCCAGCGACTGCTGTGGCAGCAGTTTGGCGTGCCGTGGACCGACTCCTTCTTCGCCGAGGCCGGCCTCACCTGGCGGGGCAGCCGGCGCACCATCGAGCTGGTCTACGGCAACGTGCGCGACCCGAACGACATTCGCGACGAGTCGTTCCACCCGGACAACCCTGACAACTGGCGGATCATCGTCGACTACCCGTTCGATGACGGCAGCCACGGCCCGGCCGACGATCGGCAGCGGGTGCAGGGCCTGCTCAGCCGGATGACCTCCCGTACGGTGTGCTGGATCCCGGCCGCGCTCACCGTGGAGCGCCTCAACGAACTCGGCAAGCTTGTGATCATCGACAAGCTGCTCGAAGGTCAGCGTTTCGACAGTCATGCCGAGCACCTCAACCCTGACGATCGGCGCCGCGCCCACGCCGCCCTCACCAACCAGCGCAGCGCGCTGCTCACCAAGATGCAGAACGTGTTGCGCCAGGCGTATGGCCTGGCGGGTAAGCAGCCGGCGGACGTCCGGCTCGGGTTCGACGATCATCTGCATTCGCTTACCCGGGTCCTGGAACCGAGGCTCCCGATCGGTGCGGCGTTCGCCGACGCGCTGCGCAGCCTCGGCGACCAGATGCTCACCCAGCAGTACCCGGCTCACCCCGACTTCGACCCTGATCGTAAGGGTGACCTGATCAAGGCGACCGACGTCAAGATCGTCCTCGACTACGTCCGCCGGGCCGTCGAATCGTCGGAGGGCCGCGCCGAGGTGGACCGCCCGCACCGGCAGGTCATGCGCCGCATCGCCAACCCCCTCGAACTCGGCACCATGCACGAAGCGGCATTCGTCATCGAGGGACGCTGGTCTCAGCACTTTCAGCAGAAGGCCGCCAGCGAGGGCATCCAGGGCGAGATCCGCGTCGGTGACCTGCTGCCTTGGATCGACGACCCGAACCCGCGCGGGCTCGATCCGATCGTGGCCCAGCTCGTCGTGGCGACCTTCGCCGAGCAGGGCGACCGGGCGTTCTTTTTGCACGGCGGCGAGGTGACGCCGCCACCCGAGCCAGGACGCATCAATGCCGACTACACACTCCGGGAACAGCGGCTACCCAGTCCGGAGGAGTGGGAGCTGGCGCAGAGCCGCGCCGCCGCGATTTTTGGCTTCCGCTCGCTCGCGCTGCGGCGGGGCCGGCTGATGACGATCTTCGGGCGGGACCTCGCCCGGCAGGCCACCCAGCACCGGGCCGCCGCGGTCGATCTCATCGCGCATCTGGAACAGCACGCGAAGTGGCTTGAAATCGACCTGAACGCCGGCCCCGGACGACTGGCAACCGCACGTGCTGCAGCTGACCTGCTCGCCGCGTTGGAAGAGCGGCTGCCCGCTGTGGAGGTCATCGAACGTCTGGCCCGCGCCGACCTCGGCGGTCCTGCGGACCGCACCGGCCGCAGCGTCAAGAGCGCGGCCCAGGTCGCCGCCGCGTTGGCCAGCGCCCCCTGGGACACCTTCGAGATCATCGCGGGCCTGCCAGGTCCGCACGCCAGCGAGGCCACGGTGATCATCTCGGAGATACGCGCCGCTGCGCGAGCCGATGAACTGACCATCCCGCTGGCACCTGTCCTGCAGCGCGCTCGGAGCGCAGCCACCGACCTGTTGCGCCGAGCGACCCGCAAACCGCCTGCGCCTCCGCCGTTGCCGCCTGTCATCCAGCCACCCCGGCCGGGCGGTGGCGGTGGCGCTGCGTCCGCCGGGGGTGTCATGGTGCCGGCAGTTGACGTGGATCAAGCGGTAGAACAGGTGCGTGCCTTCGCCGCCGAGCACAGCGCCGGCACCATCGAAGTGACCTGGAGAATCGTGCCGTGACTCAGGCTTCCGTGCCCGCTCGGGCGCTGCGGATCAGCCCGGTCGCCCTCCGGCAGAAGGTTGCGCAGCAGCTTGAGCGGCATCGCAACGGCAGCGCGCACCCAGTGATGCTGCTCAGGGCGGAACCGGTCTGGCCACACGACCCGATCATCCTGCTGCCGGACGGGCGTACCGCCCACGTCGTTGCTTGCGAGTCGCCGCTGGCGATCTGGGACCAACTGGTCGCCGACCGGCCCGACGAGGTGCTGGTCCTGCTCGCCGACCTCGCCGAGTCCGCTCTGGGGGACGGCGTCCGAAGCCGCGTTTTCCGTCACCGGGTCATCGCTGTGGAACCGTGGGACCTTGTCGTCGACGCGTTCGGCGCCCGGCAACCCGACAGCGCACTGGAACAAGAGGCGTGGGCCGGAGAAGCACTCGTCGACGCGATGCCGCCCGCTGGCTGGCCGAAACTCGCGACGCCGGTGCTGACCCGCGACGTCGCACTACGACACCTCGCTGCCGTACGTCTCGGTCTGGACCGGCGTGGCGGCGGTCCCGATGATCTCGACGTCGAGGCGCTGTTGCGGTGGAGTGCCGAACCCGGGGCAGTTGAGGCTTTCGGGCTCCTGCGTGCGGCGGAACGCGACGGCCTCACAAAATGGCTCACCAGCCAGTATGGAAGTCCAGCACGGGCGCTCTTTGCACTCGTCGCCGCCGGACATGGCGATGAAGCCCTGCCCCTCGGCCTCGTCTGTCACGCGGTCTGGCGCACCAGCGATACCGATGCCATTCGCGCACGGGGACGCATCGACCAGTACTTCGGCAAGCTGGACGATGACACGACCATCATCGGTTTCGCCGACGCCGTCGTACAGGTGGTCCACGGAATGCTGTCGGAGCCGGAGGCCCGGCGGCATGGACACGCCGTGCTGGACCGGGCCGAAGAACTCCTCATCCAATTCGGCGCGGTCTCCAGCGCCGCTGACAGCCCCATCCTGCGTACCGGATTCACCCGGCGGATCGGAGCTGCGGCAAACGCGTTGCTGGCAGCGATGCGCAATCCTGCGGAGCAGGCGCTCGACGCCGCTGTCCGTAGCCTGACCGAACACGAACTAGCCGCGTCGGAATTGGAGCGGGTCCGCCGGATCGAGATGGCGCAGCGACTTGTGCGCTGGCTCAATGGAGACGTCCAGCCTCCCGCCAGCGTGGCCGACGGCGTGGACCGGCAGATCGCCGACTGGGGCTGGGTGGATGTGGCGATCGATCATGTCTGGGCCGGCGACGACGCACACCCCGAGCTGCAGGCTGCGTTCCGGGAGATCTACGGACGGGCCCAAGAACGGCGGCGGGCCTTGGACGAAGCGTTCGCGGGCAGGCTGCAGGCCTGGGCCACCGCGGGTCCCGGCAACGACGGCGGCCTGCTCACGGTCGAGAACCTGCTTCCGCGGGTCGTGGAACCGCTTCTCCGGACCGATCGTCGGGTCCTGCTCGTGGTGCTCGACGGCATGAGCGCAGCCGTCGCCATCCAACTTGCCAACGAGTTGTCGCAGCACTGGGTCGAGTACGACCCGCTCGCAGGCTCGGAAGCCGGCCGGCGGCGCGGCGTCGTGGCGGCTCTTCCCACGCTGACCGCGGTTTCCCGGACGTCACTGTTCGCCGGCGCGCTGCGCAGCGGCACTCAGGACAACGAGAAGCGTTTCTTCGCGGGTGGCCGGTGGGGCAAGGATGCCAAGATCTTCCACAAGGGCCCGGCACGTGGTGGAGCCGGCGAGATGTTCGCCGGTGAGCTGGCCGACGCGGTGGCCGACTCGGGTTCCCTGGTCGCTGTAGTGATCAATACGGTCGACGAGTCGCTCGCCCAGGGGCGGGAAGGCAGCGAAGCCGGATGGCAGCTCGGCGACATCGGCTTCCTGCGTAGCCTGCTGGATCTCGCCCGCTCGTCGGGCCGGGCCGTCATCATCACCAGCGACCACGGGCACGTGCTGGAACGCGGCGGCGAGAAGGTACGGGCGGCAGATGTTGCCTCCGCCCGGCATCGGACGGGCGCGGGGCCAGCCGAGTCGGGCGAGGTCGAGTTGTCCGGTCCCAGGGTCGTCGCCCCGGACAATCGGATCATCGCCTTGTGGGATCCGCTGCTGCGCTACCAGTCCAGCAAGGCCGGTTACCACGGCGGTGCCTCACTGGCCGAGGTCACGATTCCGCTGTTGGCTTTCCTGCTACCTCACGTGACTGATGTACCGGCCGGTTGGTCCGCCGTCGAGGTGCGCAGGCCGCAGTGGTGGCAGTCGCAGTCCGCGCCGACCGCGACGGCCGCTGAGCTGCCGTCGCCCGCTCCCAAGTCACGCCGGCGGCCCACCGTCGCGGCCGGCGAGACGTTGTTCGATATTCCCGAGCCCTCGGCAGCACCCACCACGCGGGACGACCGCGCTGACCTCGTCGACGAACTGAAGGAAAGTGAGCTGTTCGCTGCCCAGCATGCGCTGACGCCCCGTCGTCTCGACATTAAGAAGGTCGAGGCAGCATTGCGTGCGCTCGTGGAGGCCAAGGGCGTGCTTCCGGCTGCTGTCCTCGCCGAACGCGCCGGCGAAATCCCTGCCCGGGCGACCGGATTCGTCAGCACGCTGCAGCGCATCTTCAACGTGGACAACTATCCCGTGCTGACCCTCATCGACGGCGGGCGCACCGTGCGACTGGACATCCGCCTGCTGCGTGAGCAGTTCCGGCTTTCCGGAGAAACGTCGTGAGCGGCGTCAGCCCGCTGCGGCGCCGAGAGGTCATCGATGCGTTGCGGCGTGGCGCCGTACCCTCGGCGGGCCTCGACCTGCTCGCTGTCGGTCTCGACCGGTTCCACCGGGCCATCGACGAAGACCTCGACGCGGTCGCTGCCAGCGGCTCGGTCTTCAAAGCCGTCCGCGGCGAATACGGCTCCGGCAAGACCTTCTTCGTACGGTGGATCGCCGAACGGGCCAAGCGCGCCAACCTGGCCACAGCCGAGGTGCAGATCTCTGAGAACGAGACTCCGCTTCACCGGCTGGAGACGGTCTACCGCAGGCTCACCGAGCGGCTCACCACCACGACCTTTCCGCCCAGCGCGCTGCGCCCGGTCGTCGACGGCTGGTTCTACGCCCTCGAAGAGGACGTGCTGGCCGCCGGAAAGGTCGACTCCGACGACGCGGCGGTTCTCGACCGTGCGGTGGGTGTCCTACTGGATCAGCGACTTGCCGAAGTCAGCCGAAGCGCACCGGCCTTCGCCGCCGCCCTACGCGGCTACCGCACCGCTGGCCTGTCCGGCGACGCCGCGACCGCTGATGCTGTGCTGGCCTGGCTGGGCGGCCAACCACACGTCGCAGCAGCCGCGAGACGAGTGGCCGGCGTCAAAGGCAATCTTGATCATTTCGCCGCCCTTAGCTTCCTCCAGGGACTGCTCGCCGTGCTGCGCGACAGCGGCCATCCCGGCCTGCTGCTCGTGCTCGACGAGGTCGAGACGCTGCAACGAGTCCGCTCCGACGCCCGGGACAAGGCTCTCAACGCGCTGCGACAACTGATCGACGAGGTGTATTCCGGCCGCTTCCCTGGACTGTATTTGATCATTACTGGCACGCCCGCGTTCTACGACGGGCAGCAGGGGGTGCAGCGCCTCGCGCCATTGGCACAGCGGCTCGCCGTCGACTTCGACACGGACCCGCGGTTCGACAACCCGCGTGCTGTGCAGATCCGGCTGCCGGGCTTCACCGTCGATTCGCTGGTCGAGCTGGGCGGCCGGGTCCGCGACCTGTACGCCGACGGATCGTCCGCCGCCGAACGGGTCCGCGATCTCGTCGATGACGCGTACCTCGATAAGTTGGCCCGCGCGGTTGCCGGCGGATTGGGTGGCAAGGTCGGCATCGTGCCTCGCCTCTACCTGAAGAAACTGGTCAGTGACGTTCTCGACCGGGTCGACCAGTTCCCCGACTTCGATCCCCGCCAGCACTACGCGCCCACGATGTCGACCGCCGAGATGACCGACGTAGAACGCAATGCCGCCAGCGCTGACGAGATCGCTCTCGACCTGTGACCGCCGACCTGTTGCACCCTGTCCTGCTGCACCACATCGTCAACTCCCTGCAGTGGCCCGGCCTTCGTCCACTACAGGAAGACGCGGTTGAGCCCCTACTGGCCGGCGAAGACGCCCTACTGCTGGCGCCCACCGCGGGCGGCAAAACCGAAGCGGCGGCCTTTCCGCTGCTGTCCCGGATGACCGCTGAGGGCTGGTCCGGTACGTCTGTGCTCTACCTCTGCCCGCTGAAGGCCCTGCTCAACAACCTCCATCCCCGACTGGAGAGGTATGCCGACTGGCTCGGCCGGAAGGCCGCCCTCTGGCACGGCGACGTGACCGCGTCCCGGCGGCGGGCAATCCTGGCCGCCCGCCCGGACCTGCTGCTGACCACGCCGGAATCTTTGGAATCGATGCTGGTTAGCCAGAACGTCGACCATCGGGCGTTCCTCGCTGGTCTGCGGGCCGTGGTGGTGGACGAGGTCCATGCCTTCGCCGGCGACGACCGAGGCTGGCACCTCTTGGCCGTACTGGAACGACTCACCCACCTGATCGGCCGACCGGTCCAGCGGGTCGGTTTGTCGGCGACCGTGGGCAATCCGAGCCAGCTCCTGACCTGGTTGCAGGGCTCAGGCGCGGGCACCCGCCCGGCGCGTGTCGTCGCGCCGGATGCTCCTGTCTCCGTACCGGGGAAATCTGCCTCCTCCGTGCCGCCCGGAGAGATCGAGCTCGACTACGTCGGCTCCCTCCACAACGCTGCCAAGGTCCTCGCTGCTCTCCATGCTGGTGAGAAGCGCCTGGTCTTCTGCGAGTCCCGGCAGGCGGTTGAAGAACTTGGCAGTCTCCTGCGAGGCCGAGGCATCACTACCTTCCTGTCGCACGCTTCGCTCTCCGCCGATGAACGGCGCCGCTCGGAGGAAGCGTTCGCCGAAGCTCGCGACTGCGTGATCGTCTCCACCAGCACCCTGGAACTCGGTATCGACGTCGGCGACCTCGACCGGGTCATTCAGATCGACACGCCCGCGACGGTGGCATCGTTCCTCCAACGACTCGGGCGCACCGGTCGACGGCCCGGCATCACCCGTAACTGCCTCTTCCTCGCCCGTGACGGCGACTCCCTACTCGAAGCCGCCGCCCTGCTGCTGCTCTGGGGCCGTGGTTGGGTGGAACCCGTGGTTGCGCCGCCCGAGCCTCGGCACATCGCCGCCCAACAGATACTCGCTCTCTGTCTGCAGGAGCACCGGGTGGGCGACCAGACCTGGTCGCAGTGGTGGAACGGGCTCGCCCCGTTCGACCGAAGCTCCGACCCGATCCTGCGCTACCTGATCGAGCAGGGCTACCTCGACAGCGACAGCGGCATGCTGTTCATCGGACCCGAAGCCGAACGGCGCTTCGGGCATCGGCACTTCATGGGCATGACCGCCGTCTTCACCGGCGCACCCGAATTCACTGTGCTCGTCGGCCGCGACGAACTGGGGCGAGTCGACCCGGCTCTGCTCACCGAAGAGGTCAAGGGCGATCGTCGGCTCCTGCTCAACGGACGCAGCTGGCGAGTCACCTACATCGACTGGCGACGCCGGCGCTGCTTCGTCGAACCCGCCGACGGCGGCGGTAAGGCCCGCTGGTCAACGGGAGCCGGTGGTTGGTCCGGACTTGGCTTCGAGTTGAGCCGCGCTATGCGCGAGGTGCTCCTCGGCGCTGATCCGCCAGTGAACCTCACCCGGCGAGCCATCGACCGCCTTGCTCAGGTGCGTGAGAAAGCATCGTCGCTGGTACACCCAGGCGGCAGCGTCATCCTGCGCGACAACCGCGGTGACGACCTTAGATGGTGGACTTGGGCAGGCTTCCGCGCGAACGCCACACTCGCCACCACCCTCACGGAGGTCGTCGACCCGATCCAACGCTTCGATGACCGGCACATCAGGCTCCGGGAAAACGTCACGCCCGGAGAATGGCGGACCCTCATCGCCGATGCAGGGCAGCGACTCTGCCTCCCCGAGATCAGCAAGAAGGCACTCGACGGGCTCAAGTTCAGCCAGGCACTACCGGAGCGGCTCGCGATGGCGACGTTGGCCGCCCGGCTCGCTGATCTTGACGGCGCGGCCGCAGTTCTGCGGCAGCCGGCACGCTTTGTGCAGGTGTAGCAGCAGGTTACTTTACGGCTGCCCTGATGTCGAAGAGTTGCTATGGCTTAGTCACTCTGGATTGAGGTATCGGCGTGAGGTCTGGTCACTTGACTCGGCTTGCCTCAGCTCAGATCGTTTCTACCCACGCATAGGGGATCCGGGCAGGGGCCCGGGAGATGAGGGGCGTACAAACCTCGCGCTGTCGACGGCTCCAACGATAGAATGCTTTTCCTATGGGAAGCCTGGACGAGAAGCACTCTCGCATGCGGCGAATCTTCCGCGGCGAGGAGGAGTACGGCGGGGGCACGGCGGCCGAGCAGGCCCAAGCCTTCCGGCTAGCGGAGATTTACGATGAAGCCGTCGAAGTCGCACAAGCGAACTCCGCAGACGTCGAGCGGCCAGAAGTTGATCTACTGATCAGCCTTTCCGGGTTCTCCCCGGAGACGACGCTGCTCGCCTTCGCGCTGACCCGGCCGACGAGGATCTTGATCATTACGTCGGAGGGCACCCAGAAGACGATCGACACGATCTGGGAGAAGCTCGCTGGCAAGATTAAGTTTTCCGAGGCCCGGCATGTAACCTGCGATCCCGTCGATCCGACCAGCATTTATGACATCGTGCTGAAGGAGGTCCGCTCTCTGCTGGCCGCCGGGCGGCCGCCGCGAGTGATCATCGACATCACCGGCGGGAAGAAGGCGATGAGTGCTGGTGCGGCGCTGGCCGCTTCCCAGTTGGACCTCCCGATGTGCTACATCGACAGCACCTTCGACCCCGAGATGCGCCAGGCTCTTCCCGGCAGCGAACGGCTGTGTGTGCTACCGAATCCGACGGCACTGTTCGGGGACAAGGACCTGACCGCTGCGATGGCCATGTTTGGCAGCGGCGTGTATTCCGGCGCGCACGCGTTGTTCGAGAAGCTGAGCGATTCGATCGCCGAGCCGACCCAGGTGCGGTTCCTCCGTGACCTCGCCGCCTTGTACGAAGCCTGGTGCAATCTCGATGTCGACGGGTTGCCGGAGCTGATCGCTCGCGTTCGGGAGCACCTTCGTGAAAATCGGATGGCACTCGCTGTCCCCGTCACGCAAAGGATCGCGAAGCAACTTGAGTTCGCGGAGGCGCTCGCGGGCCGGGACGGACCGACGATGCTGCTCAACTTCTTCCTTCTGGGCGAGCACTATCGAGCCCAAGGCCGTCATGACTTCGCCGCGCTTCTTTACTACCGAAGCATTGAGAAGGTGTTTGAGGAACGGCTTTCCAGCGAGTTCGGGCTCGACCCGGTCGATCCCGACTACACCAAGCTGGGTGACGTGGAGGACCTGACCACTAGGTATGCCGCGTTGACCACCGAGGTGTACGGGGCACCGACAGACACCTTGCCACGCAAGATCGCACTGATGGACGCGATGCTCCTGCTGTGTCTCAAGGATGACGCGGTGTTGAAGCGGATCGGTTGGACGACGCCGTCCTCAATCAGCAGCATGCGCGGTGTCGTTGACACCCGTAACCGGTCGGTTCTTGCACATGGCACCGCATCAGTGTCAATGGATCAGAGTGCCCAGCTCAGCGGACGGGCCGGTGCTCTGTTACGGTACTTTTTGCAGGTACACGCACCAAACCAGGACATTACCGAGCGCATCAAGACGCTACGGTTCGTCAGCGAGCTTTAATGGCACCGCCTCTACTCGAGCCTGATCAACCGAACACCGGCCACCCTCCGCCCATGAGGATTGCGGAGATCCTGCTGTCCACACAGCAGAGGCTGGCTCCACCGGACGGCACCACGCTGGACCAGGTGATTGACGACATGGCCGGCGGAATCTGGATCGCTCGATACCGTACTTCGGGACAGCAGGGTCCTCTGACCTACCGGCTCGGCGGCTCTCGATTCGAGGCCCGGGTCCGACGTCGTAAAGGCCAGTCTTCGGGGGCCTGGTTGGCCGAGGTGACGACCATCGAGGTGACATCCTCGATGCCTCGCAGGTATGACCGCATCGTGCCGACCGTTGTCTCCTTCGAGCCGAACTATCGCGAACTCGCCTTCGACATGGAGGACTTGCTCAGGCAGCTGGAACAGTGGCGCCAGATTTACCGGGGTCGCGTCGGAGCGCCCGCCTCCGAACAGCTCAAGCGCGCGGTCCACCTGGAGTACGGCCGTCTGGAGCGGCTCCTGGAAATCGTTGAGCAACGTCCGGAAGTCGCCGAGCAAACTGTCGAGGGCGTCGTCCTCAGCGTCGAGGAGGGCCTCGACGGAGCGGGCACGGTGGTTCTCGATGTCAAGCCTGTCACTGACTTGGCCGACTTCGACCGCCGCCGGGTGACGATCACCGCCTCAAACGGCGTCACGTTGAACACCAGCGTCCAACGAATTCGTGCCGGGCGCATCGCGATTCGGCAACCCGGTCACTGGTCGCCCAAGCGCGGGACCGAAGTGACCGTCAATCTCGTCAAACCATTCGGGATGCGCCAGAACGCTCTGGCGCTCAAAAGCTTTCTCAATGGCGAGGTGGAGGGCTCCTGGGACGATCTTGCCTGCCTGTTATGCCAACCCCATGGCCTCGCCGCCCAGGAACCGCTCGCGCTGCCCCAGCGGTTCTTCTGCGACGACAGCGACAGCAGTGTGCCCCTGAACGAAGAGCAGCGGCGAGCTGTCGCCGGGGCGATGTCAACACCACACGCGTTCGTGGTACAGGGTCCGCCGGGAACAGGCAAGACCGAGGTCATCTGCGAGATCGTTAGGCAACTGACCGCACGGGGCGAGCGGGTGCTGCTCCTGGCGCCGACTCATGTCGCTGTAGACGAGGTGCTGGGCAGGATCGGGCACAAGCCCGGCGTCCGGCCGCTACGCATTACCTGGGACGACGACCGGGTGCACGAGTCCGTCCGCGACTACCTTGAGCCCAATGTCGGCGCTGGCCTGACAGGTCTAGTCGTCCGACCCGCGAAGGGTGCCCGAGACCCACTGTGGGCCGGAGAGTTGACTCGGGTCGAGGAGCGCATCCAGGACGCTCAGCAAGCGATCTCCGCCATCGCGGACAAACGCCGCCAGGCGACTGCCCTGGCCCACACGCGGGTCGCGCTCGCGGCGGCCGCCGAACGCCTCGATCTCAGCCGCTCCAGGGCCGATCAGGAGTTGGCCAATCTGAATGATGCGACGGAGTCGGCGACAGCTCGCATCGATGCTGCCGCTAGCACCCTGAGCCGGGCCGTACGCATCCACGATGCACTGCTCACGACGGCTCGTCCGATACTCGAGCCGCTCCCCCCGCTCGCGCGGAGCTGGCAGGCGGCAATGCGGGTAGCCGCGACCGCCGCGAGCGCTCTTGACGCCGTGAACACCGAACTTGGCCGGGCAACAAGGCTGATGAGCCACGATGTGGCAGAGGCAAAGAACGCCGTAGCACGGGCCGGCCAGGATAACCGCGTTGCGATGGCACGGCTGGAGGGCGCCCTCGCAGAGTTGCGACGGGCGCAACTCGACCTGAATAACGCGGTCTCCCATCAAAACCAGCTCGGTCGGATGCTGACGGCAATGAATCTCGGCCGCGTCTCTGCCGCCCGTCGCCGGGCGGCTGAGGCAGAGGCAGCGGTCACCTACTTGCGGAACCGGTCACGCGCGGCCATAGAACGGCAGCGCACGGCCGAAGATCAGACGGCCGCTGTCGAGGCCCTCCGCACCAACGATGTCGTGGCCGCACGAGAACGTGCCGGCAACGCCCGACAGCAGATGGATGCGGCTGTGCGGCAGAGCACCTTGCGATGGATCTGGCTCGCGGAGGCCGCCGGTGACGCTCGGACTTCCATGACACAGGTTGCTGACATGAACGAGAGGCGGAGAGTCGCTGCGTTTCTGGCTGGAACGGTCCCTGCTCTCCTCGCCGGGACGCTACCAGCAGGCGCGGACCATGGGGAGCTGGCCGCACTGGGATCGATCGCTCAGATCGCCGGGCAGTTGTCACAGGCTGTGGCGGACCTCGTTGCGGCAGAGCAGGAGCAGCGATCCGCCCTGGAAGACCAGACCTGGTGTCGGCGGGAACTGGAGGTGGGAAGAGATCGCATCGAAAACTCGCTTGCCGCCGCTGAGCAAGATTTCACCAATGCTCAGAGCCGCCACGATGCCGCAGCCGAACGAGTCGGGAAGATCAGCCAGATCCTTGCCGGGCAATCCGAGGATCCGGCGGACCACAGCCGGGACATTGAGCAACTCGAGCGTCGCCTGCACGTACTACGACGACTTCCCGCACTGCACCAGCGATGGTGCGAGCTGACCAGCGGCCAGTCCGACGACCTGCTCTTGGCCGACATCCGCGAGTCGCTGGTCCGGGCCGCGAACCTCGTATGTGCCACCACCAAAGGGATCGTCGGACGAGGCAGCCAGGTCGTCCGGTACGCAGACTACGACACCCTTATCGTCGATGAGGCGAGCCGGGTCACCGAGAGCGAGTTCCTCATCGGCGCCACACGGGCGCGACGGTGGATTCTCGTCGGCGACGAGCACCAACTGCCCCCGCATGTCGACCAGCGCGACGAGCACTTCCTGCACGCGCTGACCGCTCTGCACCGCTTCCACCGCGGCGCCGGCGAGAGCCTCGAAGCCTCCGTGCAATACCTCGCACAGGTCTGGGCCGAGGACGAGGAACTCCATAAGTTCCGAGCCGAGAGTGTATTGGCCGTCGCGGAGGAGCTGAACTCCAGCGGTTTGTGGGCCGCGAGCTTCCGGGACCCCTTCGACTCGGCGTACCGCCGCGTCCAGTCATCTGGCAACGGGAACGATCCGGATCGGCAAGTGCTAACGGCCATGCTTCGTCACCTGGTGCAGAGCCTGTTCCAGCGGGTGGCTCCCCGGGTTCCCGCCGGGCTGCGACAGGAACTCGTCTGGCAGCGGCGCATGATCGAACCATTGGCCCGGATCGTTGCCCAACCAGTCTATGGAGGGCGATACCGTACTCCGCCTGCCGCCGATCTCGCTGCGATCGGGCTTACTCCGCTGGTGCTCGCCGAGACGCTGACGAAACCGGTGACGTTTGTCGACACCAGCCACTTTCGGGACTCCGGCGATACGCCACAGGATCACGGCTTCGTCAACGAACGGGAGCAGGACTTCGTGGAACGTGTCTGCCGCCTGTACAACGAAGATCTCGGGCGAAGTGGCTCCAAGCCTGTCACTGTCAGCGTTCTGGCGTTCTACCGGGCTCAGGCACAACAACTGTCACGCCGGCTACGCGGCCTGGACCTGCCACACCTGCAGTGGGAGGTCATCGACGTGATCGACCGTATTCAGGGCCAGCAGAGCGATCTCGTCATCATCAGCTTTACCAGGGCACACACCGGGCGAATCGGCCCAGGGTACGGTCAGTGGCTGCAAGACATCCGGCGCCTCAACGTCGCCTTCACCCGGGCGCGTCGCGCCCTTGTGTTCGTCGGACATGGCCCTACCCTCAGCGGGCTCGGTGCCCCTTCCGCCGGCGCATCGCCCGGTCCCGCGCGGATCTTCTACGAGAACCTCTTCAGCCTCGTCGACCAGGACGACGACTTCATGCGAGTTCGCCGGCTATGACGGTCCGCTTCGAGTTTCAGGCCGCACGGCAAACCGAAACCAAGGCGACCGTCGTCGTACAGGAATCGCTCATTGGTCTCGACGTCTGGCCGGATGTGCCGATGGTCCGCAAGTTCGAGGAGGACCTGACCGCAATCGACCGGCTGGTTCTCGAGGCGGCTATAGCCCTCAATCCCGTCCACGCTGCCGACATCGAGGAAATCACCGGCATTCCGGCCGAAGCCGTGGACGGTATCATCAGTAGGCTTGTGAGCCTCGGTCTGCTCCAGACCGACGGGTACGGCGCGGTCGCGACGGACTATGCCCAGCCCGCATTGGACCGGGCGGCTGTGGTGAGACTGCGTCAGACTCCAGTCACACTGCTGTATCTCGCGGACACCGACGAGATCGTGGCTCTTTCCTCCAGTGAGGGCCGGCGGGCACCGCGCCTGCACCATACGAAACCGGCCGGTTTCGTCGATGTACAGCGTGGCGCCAGTCTGACCAGCCAGCACAATCTCATCGCCGAGCGCATTGCGGGACAAGCAATCCGCGGGCTCTCGCAGGACATCGTGAGTCCGGTAGTCACCGAGACGGAAATCGCCGACGTGTGTAAGCAGTACCGTTGCAGCGGATATGTGCGAATCGGCTCCGACGGCACGTTCCGCGCCTACCTCAAGATCGAAGTAGGGCCCTCCAAACGCCTCACCCTGCAGATCCCGTACGCGAACCAGCTGGCCAGTCGGTGGGAGGACCTCGCCGAGCAGGCGGTCTCGGCCGCCGACGCATGGGGACCCGTGGTGGCGACGAGAGCGGACGGGAGTTGGCGCTACGAGCTGGGCCAGGAGGCGGCTGCTTCTGCGGCTGCGGCCAGGATCCGGCTCGGTCACCCCGGTGGCTTGCTGATCCACGGTGAACGTGACGTCGTTTACGTCGATGTCGAGTTCGTTCCGGGCGACGAGCGAGCGTCACACATCTTCGCGCTCCAGCACGCTGTGGCCGAAGTCTCGGCCAGATCGGTCGCCAACATCGATTCCGAGGAGCTGGCAGCCATCACGACGGCCAGCACAGAACGGTACGACCTGCCGCCGAACGGTCTGACCGTGGCCGAGGTACGTAGCGCGCTGTGGACCGGACAGCACTACCAGCATGTCTATGCCCTGCGCCGACAGGAGGACTTTCCCGGTGAATGAGCTTCTGGCAGGCAGCCCGGGCCAGGTCATCGACCTGGGAAGGCGAACTGTGGACGGCGCCTTCTTCCTCAGGCGCCAGGACGGCCCTCCCATCCGTAGCCCTTTCATCCCCCGCGATACCGGATCGCAGGACGGCGTACGGCACTGCCTTACCTACGAAGGTGGCGGGTCGAACATCCGCGAGGAACTGGTGCGCCTGATCGACTCGGCGACCCGCAGAGTGTTCGTGGCCACCCTGTTCCTCGGTGACGAGCAGGTCCGGCAGGCCCTCGAACGGGCGGCCGACCGGCTTCAAGGTGGCGTCTATGTCGTCTCGGCGCTCGACGACCGCGGGCTGAACAAAGCCATCAACGACGCATCCGACACTTTGGACGTCGACACCCAGATCGAGTTCCGCAACTTCACCCGACTAACGACCAGCGGCATCTACGTCCGCGGCTATCCAGGGCTCCACGCGAAGTTTGCTGTCGTAGACGATGCTCGCGCCTTGGTCTCCAGCGCCAATCTGGTCACGCGGTCGTTCACTTGCGTTGGCGAGAACGGCGTGGTGCTGGAGGGAGTCGACGAGGTCGCCGTGCTGGCCTGGGCCTTCCGACGCCTGTGGCGACAAAGTCCATGGGACATGCCGCCGGCACCGTCCTATCACTCCGTAAGCGACCGAAGCCCGGCCGACGATGCCCTGAATGGCGTCCCCGAAACTAGCCGCCTCCTATGGACCTGGCAGGAGCAGCATCGCATTCTCGACGACATACGACGAACCATCGACCAGGCCGAGCATGAATTGATCCTGGGTACTTTCAGCATCGGCAATATGACGTTCGACATGCCGAAGGCCCCCGCGCGACCCGAGATCCTGTACGACCCTGTGTGCCGCGCCATCGAACGTGGCGTACGGGTGCGCATGCTGTTGCGCGGCCGCAACAACGCCGAATCCTCACGAGCCGAGGCAGCCGCGTTCCATGCGGCCGGGGTAGAGGTCTACGCCGACACACTGACGCACGCCAAAGGATGCCTCGCAGATCGCCGTATCGGTTCCCTCTTCTCCGCCAACTTCATGACCACGATGGGCCTAACCGGCGGCATGGAACTCGGTATGCGTCTCGACGGTACGGGTGCACTTGGCGAGGCCTGGCGCTACTTCGAGCACTACATGGCAGAGACCGACCTGGAACTCGCCGTGAACCCGCCGGCCGGCGTCACCGCCGACCGGCTACTGGCCGACTCGCTGCGACGATGGCCCCTCCCGGGCCACGGATTTGTGTCTTGTAACGATCAGACCTGGGCTCAGCTCGCTACCCACACCGGTCCTGCTTTGTGGGAGCAGGACGGCGACCATCACCTGGTGTTCAGCGGGGCACGCTGCTACCGGCTCATCGGAGAGGGAGCCAGATGGCGCATGGAGCCAGCCAACCGCCCCGCGGGATCTCGGAACATTCGTCAACTAATCGAAGGTTGGATTTCGCCTCGGCGCGGCAATAGATCCACTGACACCAACAGGCGCGGCATCTTTGCTCCAGTGCTCCGCAGGGCTAGCTCCTAATATGCGAGGTATGCGGAAGCAAATTTTATGTCAGTTGGCTTTAGGAATGGTGTGCGCATCGAATGACAGTCACTGCACTTGATTGGCCGTGGTCACAGGCATGGTCAACTTCTCTTCATTGGGCGATACTGGGCGGTACTAAGATGCCGTTCTGTCCAGATCTGTGTACATAAAGGCACCCCCTGATACTGCTTAACAGAATTGTAATGCGACTGGGGGTCAAGGGGTCGCAGGTTCAAATCCTGTCAGCCCGACTTAACAAAAGGCCAGCGTAGCTGGCCTTTTGCATTTGTCGACATTGATGTACCCGCGTCGGCGCGACACGTGTTTTTTGGACGTACGCGCGTACGGTGTACGCCGGGATTCCGACCGATCTTCGTGGCCTGCTCGGTACTCGACGCTCCTTGAGCTTCCAACCTGAATCGCTCTTACCTTCAGGAACCCTCGGTGAGCAGGGCGTTCGCGGGGCGGGAGGATCGGATTCGATGTGGCAGGCTTCCTTGTCTGCGATGCCAAACATCGGTGTGCGGCTTACTCCTACATGGACGATCACGACACCTCGCTGACACCAACGCCCGTACGGTGATCATTCTTAGGTTCGCCGACCAATTTCGGGCCAGTAGTCCATCGGGTCGGCACCGGCCAGCCGGCCAAGGACATGGTTCACGCCAGGCCCTGTATTCAGCCAAGCAGCGCAACCTCTTACTCACGCTGCTGCACCATCGGCCGACCAACAAGATCAAAGGACTCGCCCGCATCCATGTAGGTATCTGGATGTAATGGGGCGATGAGTACGTGCCCACACGACAAGCCCTGCGAGCGCTCCAGACCTGGGTCGGCGACCCGCGGGCCAGCAAGCGGCAGGCCCGCCAGATCGCCTAGCGGGTTGTCCAACAACTCGACAATCCGAGCGCCACCACGTCTGCACGGCAGACGCTGGTGGAGACCTTGACGGACATCGCCTACACCGGGCGTGCGGACCTCGACAGCTTGACGGTCGCCATACGTGAGGTGTTCGAACCCGGTGCCGGAGCCATCCGCAAAGCCATCGGCCACCCCGCAGCACCGCTGCTGGCCGAGTCTCTGATCGTGCTCATACGAGCACGCCTGGAGGCAATCGCACGACTGGCCGAGGGCGTGGTCACCGAAGACGAACTCCGGCGGGCGCGGCACGCTCATCTCGTTGCCTATGCCGAGTACGCCATCCAGCAACCTTCATATACGGCCCACGCTCCATCGGCGATGCCGGACATGTATGAGCCCGTCACGGCCGAGACCATGCTGGTCAACTCCTGCGGCCATCTCCTGACTATCTTGGGGATCAACGCGCTGAACCCTCAGCGGACTGTTGGGTTCGCCGCGGTACCGGCACCCCGGATCGTCTTTGAGGTGAGGTGACCGGGCTGGTGGTGTCCTGCACTCGCACCAGTCGTCCGCAGTGTTGCGCGTCAGGGCCGACCCCCGAGCCGGGGCGGTTGCAGGTGCGCGCTAGTGCGCTGACCGGCAAGGCCGGCGGCTATACGGTGGCTGTGCCGTTTATCCCGGACATGCTCTTGGTGCGGTGTCTGCAACGGGGATCACGCGAATGGACTTGGGGGACCTCCTTCCCACTTCTAGCGTCGGCGGGGAGAGGTTCGAGGCGTTCCTCGCCGACCTGCTGAAGGCCGGCCGCGGCTCAGCAGGCGCCTCCGCCGGCGGCGGTCAAGCAGTCGGCGCGTTCTCGTCCTGACGGACTGCCGAGGCATGAGCGTCCCCGGAGCCCGCGGCGCCGCGCGTCCCATCTGCACAAGGCCGCCGTGACGGGACTGGCCGGCCACCTGACGGCCACCTTCGCGGTGACCGGATTCTCGGTAAACGCGCTGCTGCGGGCACCGGAGGCCGGATTGCGCACGACCCGTGCTGACCGCCGCAGCCTCCGCGACGGACCGTGAGACCGGCGCTGACCACAACGCGGTCGCGGGTGCCGCGAGCCCCGCAATTTCAGAAAAGCGATCATCCCGTGCAACCCATGGCAGTCCACCGCGCCTCTTAACACGACGAAGGGAGCACAACGGAGTGGATACCGAAGACGCGGACGATTTTCGCGAGTTTGTCCGCAGCCGGTTCGAGCAGCTGCGCTCGCTCGCGTTCGTGACCTGTGGCGATTGGCAGACGGCTGAGGACGCCACGGCGGCGACCCTCGCGAAGCTCTACCGGCGCTGGAAGAAGGTCACCACACCGGACGCGTACGCCCGCACCATGGTGGTCCGCGCGGCGATCAGCGAGAAACGGAAGCCGTGGCGGCGTGAGCGCTCCTTCGGCAGCGAGATGCCGGACGCCGCCCTGCCCGACCATGCCGACGTCATCGACGAACAGATGCGCCTGCATCACGCACTGAGCAAGGTGCCGACGCGGCAACGAGCGGTGCTCGTCCTGAGGTTCCTCGAGGGCCTCAGCGTTGAGTAGACCGCCGAGGTCTTGAAGTGCCGGCCGGGCACCGTCAAGAGCCAGTGCGCCCGAGGACTGGCCACCGCACGGGCCCTGCTGGCGGTCGAGGAAATCACCCTGTACGACGACGATGAGGGGAACGAACGTGGTGTACCGCATGCAGGACGTTTTGAGATCGGTCGAAGCGATGCCGCCGCCTCCGTCGCGTACGACCACCGATGACATCATCGGCCGCGCGCGCCGCTCCCAGATCTGGCGGAACGTCGCCCTGGGCTCGGGAGTGGCTGCCTGCCTGGCCGTGGTCGTCACCGTTCCCGCGCTGGCCCTGACCGGGCCCGACATGGGCGGTGCTCAACCGGCCGCGCAGCCGGCTCAACAGCAGTCATCGGCCCCGCCGCCGGCAACACCGACCGATCCGCCGCTGCCGGTCAAGAAAGTCGCCTTTCGCACCGATCTAGCGGGGTACCGAATCGGGGAGTTCCAGGTCGGCCCGCCCGCCTACGTCACCGCCGGGTACACCGAACTGCCGGTCTACCGAGATGGCGTCGTCGGTCTGATGAGTACGCCGCAGGGCACGTCGCCGACGATGCTTCCGGTGGAGATTGCGACGATCACGGTCTACGCCAAGGATGTGTACGACACGGCGACGTTCGGCGGCGCCGGTAACGCCACCCTCGCCATCGGTCAGCGGTATCCGATGTCGATCGAGGGGCGGCAGGCCTGGACCCGGGACTGGGTCTACACCTCACCCGTCAACCCCAAGAAAAAGATGACCATGGCCGCTCTGGCCTGGCAGCACGCAGACGGCGCCTGGGCCACCCTGGTGCCCAACTTCAACAGCCTGGACCTGAGCCGGGAGCAGGCGACGAAGATCGCCACCGGGCTGACCACAAGGACTCCGGTCGATCTGAAGGTGCCGTACCGGCTGAGCTACCTTCCGGCTAACTGGCAGGCGGTCGCGGTCCGGCAGAACCCTGCCGCCAACAGAAATCTCATCTCACAGGTTTTCCTGCACCAGGGCCCGGTGGCCGATCCTGCCGCCCGGATCGACGATGTACTCCCCGGCAACCTGCAGATATCGCTGATGAAGGGCTTGGGAGCGGGGAAGGCAGAATCCATCAAGAAAGAAGGGGTGCACTGCACTCCGGGTAAGGCGACCTGCGCGGTCATCCACGGCGACTACCGGATCGACCTGTACGGCTACGGCGGCACCCTGTCTGACACCGAGATCAAGAAGATCGCCGACGGTCTGCAATTGGGCGACCTGGCTCACCAGAACACCTGGTACAAGGTCGACTTCTAGGCTCGACCACTACCTTCGACCGTCATGCGCTACCTCACCTTCGCGATACTTCGGGTGCGCGCCGCGCAGGTTTCCACGCTGCATCTGCTCACCGGCCTCGCCACCGTCACCGCGGCGGCGAGGCCGTAGGCGGTGCGGTCAGCACCGGGCGAACTGCGGCGGCAGACCTCGTCGAGGTACCACCCCGGGACGGGCACACGTTCACGCTCGACCTCGAACCGAGTGACAAGCTCACCGATCTATCCGTACGGGCGGCCGACAAGCGCGCCCATCTCCTCTCAGAGTTTGTTCCGCCAAGCTGGCGCTGGGGCGCACACGGCCGATGAGCCTGGCCAGGTTGGGCTGACTCCGGCCGGCGCCCCGGCTGCGACGATAACCATTACAGTCGCATTCGTGAGCGCAGATCAAGGTCTTGTCCGGGTGTCCGACTCCTTCGGCGTACGCCGTACCCGAGCCGGATCGATCCTCGCGGATGACGGGACGAACTATCAGGTCAAGTGGGATGACACCGATGAGGAAGAGCTTGTCCCACGGGACGCCGGCGTTCACGTCGCGACGAGGGGTTCGCTGCGTTTCCTGGCTCTGTCCGACTCCCGGCTGTTCCACGCCGTCTTCGCCCAAGAGCCCCTCGCGGTGGTTCTCCACCTGTTGGCCGAGTCGTCGGTCCCGCTGAAGGTGCGAGAGATCCGGGAGCGTCTGGCCGAGCTCGGTCTCCGGAACGAGACCTGGGCCCGGCACGGGCCCCGCGCGCTGGCGGTTCTGCCCAAGTGGCCAAATGTCGTCCGACGGCCGAGGGGCGACACTCTGGCTTACGCCTGGGTGGGGGACGACCTTCCCGAACTCCCGTCAGAGGCCGAGCCTGAACCGGAGCCGGCACCTACGCCCGCGCCTGTGTCGAAGCCCGCTCCTTCTCCCGCCAAGCCGATCGCGGCAGCCGCGACACCGGCCGAACCGGCGGTGCCGTCCGCCGAGCGCCTTCGGCGCCAGATGAGCGCCGCGCGGAGCATCGGCGAGGTCGCTCGCCTGCTCACGCTCCCGAGAGAGTTCGTGGCTGAGTTGTCACCGGAGGTGGTCGCCTCCGCGCTCCGCCGGGTCGCCGCTGAGGATCGGCTGGTCGCGGGCTGGCTCGACGCCCTGACCGCCTCCGGGCCGATCGGTGCGCTGACCGAGGAACTGGCGACGGCCCGGGCGGCGAACGTCGCACTCCAGAGCCGGGTCGATGAGCTGGAGGAGTGGTGGACGGCCCTTGAGCAGAGCACCGATCCAGGCGACGCAACCCGTCAGCCGGGTAGCTGAGGAGCTTCGGGTGCGCCGGCTCGGAAGTGCGCAGTTAGGGCGATCCGCACCGCCTTGTATCTCCCCTCGCTAGAACACGCCGATTTCTGTACCCCGCTGGCGCGATCCGGAAGTTGCTGGAGACCTATGCGATGCCAGCGCCGCTAGGGCGCCCGTGGCGCTGGCTTCCAGAAGGATGCCGCACCACGCCGCTCCAGCACGCCGGCGCACTATGGCCGGCGACAGCTCCCGCGACAACGCCGCCTTCCACGAATCGAGATGTGCGTACCCGCTGATCTCAGCCACCTGCAGATCCCCAAGCTCGGCAACAACTCGCCCCGCGCAGGGTTCGCGCGTATTCGGCGTGGGTGGTCGGGGCGGCGTCGACCTTGAGCGCCAGCCACCGCTCGATCCACTCACGCAACAGCGTTGTGGGCGGCCGCGGCAACGCCCGAGACGAGATCGGATCGATCGCCGCGTACACCCGCGCAAGGGTCACCAACGTGCCGTGCACCTCGACTTACTGCTTGGCCGCGACGGCCTTGATGTTGGACAGGCCGCTAAACGTGCAGCACTGCTGGCGCCCACCGGCAGCCCGCCACCGGACACAGAACGACTTTCCTCGTGCATAGATCGAAGCCATGGCGTGTCGTCGGTACCCCTCTGATAGGTGCCGGACCGCCGGCGTCTACCGCCGCATCTTGGTGGGTGGCCGGCTCGACGCCGGCGCTTCGGCGGAGGCGTTGCACGAGACGGTTCAGTCGCAGCGGCGTCGGTTCCCGCGCAATCCCAGCGTTTGGGCGTCCTTCCTGCATATCGGCCGGTGACGTGGGCGACCGCCGGGACGGCTCCGGGGGAGAGGCCCTTCCGGCGGTTACCGGGATCGGGTCAACTCAGCTGCAGCCCTTGGCCCCGCCGCCGACGCCAGCCCGGTCTCGACCCACCGGTCTTCCTGCACAGCGGTTGATCCTGTCGAGTCGTCAAGACCAATTGTCATCTCGGTGTGACGGATACCTGACAGAGCGGCATCAGACATTACGGCAGTCGGGGGGTTCCCGGCGGTCACCAGACTTGGGAATGATGCCCCCGTACGGGTCCCTTCCCCCTCGGAGAACACCTTCATGACTTCTGACCTTGGCACGTCCGCACGGCAGGCTCTGATTGCCCTCATGGTGCGCGTGACGCCAGCGTCGAATCCCGATCTCCGTGAGAGCTATCGGGTGCAGATCGACAAGGCGACGCGACAAGAGTTGGCGGACGCTGGATTGATCAGCTGGCGGAAGGGACTGCGTGGCGCGATCTTCCACGAGCTGACCGAGCGCGGCTGGATCCGAGCCCGGCAGGAATTCGTGGTCGCTCCGCCGGAAAGGGTGTCGAGCGCCTGGCTTCTGCACTACGCGACCCTGCGGCACCTCGCTTCGATCATGGAGCGCAACGATCACAAGATCGCCGATGTCTTCGCCGCCACCGACCCCGGACCCGAGACCGCGCCGTCCGGGAAAACTGAGGACACGCCCTTGGAGGATCGCATCAAGCGGGCGTATTCCGAGGTCGCCGAGAGCCCCGGAGACCTGGTCAGCCTGTTCTCCATCCGGGAGCGGCTCGCCGATTTCGACCGTGCTGAGCTCGACCGGGCGCTCAAGGAGATGGATCGTCGCCGCGAGATCCACCTCGATCCCGACCCCCGGCGCAACGAGCTCCCGCAGGAGGTCCTCGACGCGGCCATCGCCGTCGGGGGAGAAGACAAGCATTTACTGACGATCGGCCAGGCGAACGGTCCAGCGTGATCGGCGACGGCGAGAAGCGGGCGCTGATAGAACTGCGCCGTCTCGACTGGGCACCCACGGCCGAGGACGTGTGGACCTCGTTGGACATCCACCTCGATTCGCTGAACGGGACCGCCGGCGCGGCGGTGCTGCGGGCGTTCGACGATGCGGGCGTCAACCGGAGCGCCTCCCCACTCGGGCTGGTGATCGAGGGACAGCACGGCTCGGGGAAGACCCACCTCTTGCGGTGGGCGCGCGAGAAGGTGCAGCTCCAGCACGGCTATTTCTTCCTGATGGGTGTGGCGGACGGCCGCTCGTTCTGGGTGAACATCGTCAATACGTTCCTGCGCGGGCTCCGGCGCTCCGGCTCCTACCGCCATTCGCAATTGGCGGTCCTCCTGGAGCGGTTGAGTGAACGCGCTCGCATGCCGCTCGCGTTGCGCCAGCAAGTGCGCGGACAGGCGCCGCTGTCTCCCACCACTCTCGACACCTTTGCGGCGGAGTTCCGCAGGGCCGAGCCGGATGCCGGCCGCGAGTGCCGGCAGACCCTCCGGGCGCTGGTTCTGCTCGCCTCGTCGGACGGCAACGTCGCCGACCTGGGCGAGTCCTGGCTGCTGTCCCTGCCGGATCTCGCACCGGCGGATCTCGCCCACTGGGGGCTACCCGCTCACCCGAAGAACGCGCAGGATGTGGCGCAGGAGATCTCCCGCTTGCTCGCGTGCACGGGCGCCAGCATGCTCGCGGTCGACCAGATCGACACGATCTTCGCGCAGAGCCGGCCCGAGACGGCCGGGCAGCGCGCCGCTGATCCCGTTCACCGGGTGACCGCGACCATGACCCTCGCCGAGGACCTTGGCAACGGGCTCATGGATCTGCGCGAGAAGCTGTTCCGAACCGTGACGGTCGTGGCCTGCCTGCCGATGTCGTGGGATCTGATCAAGAAGCAGGCGCTCGTCTCCGTGGGTGGCCGCTTCCGGCAGGAGACCAGGCTCAGCCGGCTCCCGTCCCGGGAGGTTGCCGCAGAGCTGATCAGCGTGCGCTTCGCGCCCCTGTTCGAGGTGGCAAACTTCAAGCCGCCGTACGCCACCTGGCCGATCCGTCCCGAAGCCCTCACCGACGCCCTGGACTACACGCCTCGCCAGCTGATCGAGCGAGCCGACGAGCACGTGCGGTACTGCCTGGCCCACAACGAAGTCGTTCCGCTTACCAATCTTCATCAGCATCGCCTACACGTCGAACTGGCAGTGCCGCAAATCGACCCGGGCAAGCTGGCCGCCTTCGATGCCCACTTCTCCCAGCTCCGGACCGAGGCCACCGTGGACGGCGCACTGCAGCCGAAGACGGAAGACACCGAGATGTCGCGCCTACTGGAGGCCGGCCTGCGCGCTTGGACGATCGAACAGGGTGACCGGGCGAGCCGCTACCGCGTGCAGCCCGGCGAGCAGGGGAGCCCCTCGGCGCACGCCTGGCTTCGCGAGCTACTCAACAAGGAGACCGAGGACGAGGCGCATTGGTCCTTCCGGGGGCTCTCGCACTCCCACCACCGTGCGGTGCAGGCCCGGATGGCGCGGTTGCGCGGGTTCGTCAACCTCGACCCTGCGGTGAGTAAGCGGCGCGCCATCCTGCTGCGCAACGTGCCGTGGCCGAACGGCCCGGTCAGCCGGCGGGTCCTGGACGACTTCCTGGATGTCGGCGGCGTCGTCACGGACGTCTCGAGCGACGATCTTCGTACCTTCGCCGCGCTGGCCGAGCTGCTGACCGAGAACGACGCCGCGCTGGCCGACTACCTGCGGACCCGCCAGCCCGCAAGCCGCACCACGCTGTTTGTCAAAGTTTTCGGGGCCCCGCCCGGGCCGCCGGCACCGACTCCGGACCCACCCACCGGTGGATCGCCGTCGTCGGCGGCGGACGTGCCGACCGCGCAGGACGACAGCATTCCCCTCGGCGCGGTCACGGAGACGGGACAGCCGGTGTGGGTGCCGCTCGAGTCGCTGCGCAAACACGCCGTGATCTTCGCCGGCTCCGGGTCGGGAAAGACTGTGCTGATTCGCCGGCTCGTAGAGGAGAGTGCGCTGCTGGGCGTCTCGGCCATCATCCTGGACCCGAACAACGATCTCGCCCGGCTCGGCGACGCCTGGCCCGAACCGCCGACCTCGTGGCGCGAGGACGATCCGGCCAAGGCTGACAACTATCTGACCGGGACCGACGTGGTGGTCTGGACTCCGAGGCGAGAGGCGGGACGGCCGCTCAGCCTGCAACCACTGCCGGACTTCAGCGCCGTACGCGACGAGCCGGACGAGTTCGCCCTCGCTCTGGACGCGGCGGTTGCCACGCTGGCTCCCCGAGCCCGAATGGCGGCCAACACGGCCAAGGCGGATCGTGGGCGCGCCGTGTTACGTCAGGCGCTGGAGCACTTCGGGCGCGACGATGGAGGCGGGCTGGACGAATTCGTCGAGCTTCTCAGCGACCTGCCGGACGAAGCCACCTCGTTGACGCGAGCCCGCGAGGTCGCCGCCGACATGGCCGAGACTCTGAAGGCCGCCATGGTCAACGATCCGCTGTTCGGTGGGGCCGGCACGCCGCTCGACCCGGGAGTCCTGCTCACGCCCCGGCCCGGGCGGCGATCGAGGGTCTCGGTGATCGGCCTGATCGGTCTGCCGAGTGACGAGCAGCGGCAGAGCTTCGTGAATCAGTTGCAGATGGCGCTCTTCGCGTGGATCAAGCGAAATCCCGCGGGCGATCGTCCGCTGGGCGGGCTGTTCGTCATGGACGAGGCGCAGAACTTCGCGCCCTCCGGCGCCATGACCGCCTGCACGGAGAGCACTCTGGCGCTGGCCAGCCAGGCGAGGAAGTACGGACTCGGGCTGGTGTTCGCTACGCAGGCGCCCAAGGGAATCCACAACCGCATCGTCGGCAACGCCGCGACCCAGTTCTACGGTTTTCTCAACAGCCCGACCCAGATCGCGGCAGCCAACGAGGTGGCCCGGGCCAAGGGAAGCGCGGTGCTGGACATCTCCCGCCTCCGTGCCGGCCAGTTCTACGCAGTCACCGAGGGAAAGCCGTTCCGCAAGGTGTCCACGCCGATGTGTCTCACCTACCACCCGAGTAGCGCTCTGACCGCGGAAGAAGTGCTGCTCAGGGCCCGGCGCGAAGGCGCCTGAGTACGAGTCGCAGGGGGCATCCGATGGACATTGTCATCGACAGGCTGGTCAAGCAGTTCCAGGAGGATCACGATCTGGCCGCGCTGCCCGGTGACGAGGCCTTCGAGGCCTTCACCGGTTACTGCGTGCTCAGTTCCTACTACGAAAGCGAGTTCAACCCGGACGACTTCCGGATGGGCGGAGGCAACGACCTAGGGATCGATGTCGCCGGCGTCCTGGTCAACGGTGTTCTTCTGCGCGACGAGGCCGAGGTGCGGGCCGCCGCCGAGCAAGCCAGACAGCTCGACGTCCGAATCGTCGTGGTCCAGGCCAAGACGAGCCCGAAGTTCGAGGCCAAGGTCATCGCGGACCTCGCGGACAACCTCTCCCACATCGTCGCCAAGGACAAGTTGCCGTATCCGGCGTCCGATGATGTGGAGAACCTCCGCAAATGCCTCACCGCCATCTACGAGAACATCGCCAAGTTCTCGGGCGGGCGGCCCCAGTTGCACGTCCACTATGCAACGACCGGCAATCAGGTGGCGGACCTGCTGCGGCGCAAGGCGGTGTCCGCCGAGAAGATGCTCATGAAGTCCGGGCTGTTCGACGTCGTCGACGTTCGCTGCGTCACCCGTGACGATCTGCGAGAGCTCTACAAGCGGGCCACCCAGGCGGTGCCGGCCACGTTCGAGATGCCGAAGAAGATGTCGCTGCCGCGGATGCCCGGTGTCGAAGAATCACTGCTCGGGCTGCTGTCGGCGCGCGAGCTGGTCGAGAAGGTGCTCACCGATCCCACCGGACATATCCGCACGGCGCTGTTCCATGAGAATGTGCGGGACTTCCAGGGATACAACGGCGTGAACGCTCAGATTCGCGACACCATTCGCGACGAGATCGGCCACCGGCGCTTCGCCGTCCTGAACAATGGCATCACTATCGTCACGCGGAACCTCCGAGTCGTCGGCGACGAGGTCCACATACGCGACTTTCAGGTGGTCAACGGGTGCCAGACCTGCCACGTGCTGTTCGACGAGCGGAGCCACCTGAACAACGACGTGCAGGTCAGCGTCCGGGTGGTGCACAGCGCCGACGAGAACGTCATCACCGGCATCATCGCTGCGACGAACCGGCAGACGGCAGTCAGCGAGGAGGATCTCTCGACCCGCGAGGACTTCCACAAGCAGCTCGAGGACTGGTTCGCCGCCCAGGACGCACCACGGCGGTTGTTCTACGAACGCCGATCCAAGCAGTACGCGGCCCGGCAAGACGTCGAGAAGACTCGAGTGATCAACCGGAGCCAGCTCACCCGCGCTTATGCCGCAATGTTCCTCGGAGAGCCGTCAGCCGTCGGCCACTACAAGGACCTGACGACGCGGCGAAAGAACGATCTGTTCCAGGCCGGCCACCTACCGGACGCCTATTATGTCGCGGCGGCGACGCTGTACCGCATCGAGTGGCTACTGCGCACGCGTCGGGTACGCGCCGGCCTCCGTCCCGTCCGCTACCACTTGATGGCCGCGCTCCGGTGGCAGCTCCTGGGTGATGAAAGGCTTCCGGCGAGTCCCAAGAAGGCATCCGAGCAATGTCGTCGGCTCATCGAGCTGGTCTGGGAGCCGGGAAAGGCGGAGCAGGCCGTCCTCAAGCTCATCCCGACGCTCACCGAGATCATCGGAAAGGAGGAGGCGACGGGGGTGCCGCTCGGCGAGATGGTCCGCAACCGCCGCTTCGCGGACGCCGTCCGAGCCGCCGCGCTGGGCCCGCGGGTGTCGGCATGACGCGTCACGTCGCCGCGGATCACGGGCCGAGATGGATGTGGGACGCCCACAGGTGTGGTTGGTCCGGGTAGTTTTGCGGGTCTGCCGTCCCGCCAGGTGCAGCGCCTCGGCCGTGAGAGCGCCGCCGTCCAGGTGCGCATAGCCGCGAAGGCCCGGCCGATCGGCCCGCACCAGATCCGGGACCTGACCGCTTCAACTCTGCTCGACGCCGGCTACGGCGTCCACGAAGTCGCGGAAAGGCTCGGCCATGACCCGGCCACGCTCATGCGCTACTACACCCGGGTCGACGCAACTAGACGCCTGCAGGCCACGGACCGGATCACCGACCTGATGACAGTGTCCGAAGTCCCGCCGAGGCCGCTACGGAACTGGGGTGGCTGCACCGCGAGTCTGCTCTTTGACGATGGTAAGTCCGTGGAGACGCTTGCCAGCTGAGGCCCGGAAGGCGCGTACCCGGATACGCCGGCCGACGGCGATGACGTGTCACCTGGCTCTGACGATGATGCGGGAAGAACCGGATCTGACCCGTATTGAGATCGCCCGCCGGCTGGGAGTGTCGACGCGCCGGCTCCGCGAAGTGCTCGCGGGCTGATCGAGCGCGAAAGCCCGGACCGAGCTGCCGCCTGTTCGAAGTTCGAAGCCGACTGCGATCGGGCCGGAGTCCTCGTCATCGACGTCAGATCCTGCGCCGCGTCTCCGCGAGTGCGGTCGCTGAGCCGGTTGACCGCCGATGCTCGAGCGCTCAGGGCGGACGTACGTTACGTCATGAAGCGGAAACACGGTGTGTTCTAGGTGGGCCAAGACGGTCTGCTTCGCGATCCGGCCGTTCGCCAACTTGACCGGTTCGTACGCGGCGCACGGGCTCGGCCGGCCGAGCGCTTGCCGAGGAGTCGTCGATGCCTGCCGGTCCAGCTCGACATAAGCATGGACCTGACATCGTGACTTTCGCCGACCGCTGCGGGCAATGCCTGCTGCGTGAGTGAAACGGTCTCTGGTGAGTTCGGTAAGGGAGCGGTAGAAAGTGCTGGCGAACTCTCTGGGCGTGCTGGTCAAGGCACCACGGACGCGATCGGTATCAACCGGTACGGTCCATCACCACAAGTGCCAGGATCCGTGACGGGGGCACCTGGGTGATTTTTGAACCGCAGATTGCTGATTGAGGTGACGGTGGTCAAGACGGTCGGGATGTTCGTCGAGTTGAGCCAGGGCTTTCACCCGGCGCCGCCGCAGAGCATCAGGGATCACATCGCGCTCGGTCCGTTGCCTGATGTCGACAAGGTGGTGGCGTATCTCGATGCGGGCCACCCTCTGATCGACATGATGGATATCGAGAACGACCCCCTCGATCCCACGCACCAGGTCATGAACGGCAGTTCTGTTCTGACCAATGGACAGTGGCTGTGGCGCCAGGATTTCGGCTACTACGTGCGCCGGCACAATGTGGTCGTCCCGGAGCAGCTGCTGAGCCTTATCCGTGGCCGCGGATATGTCGTGCCTGAGTGTTCGGTCGAGGAACTCACCGAGTTGGCGGCGGAAGCGGAAAAGTTTGCGTTCGGCCTCGATGGCGGTGTGTCTCCGTAGATTGCGCAGGTCATGGTGTGGCCCGGCCGGGATTGCCGACGACACCGAGAATGTCCGGCACTCGCTTTCGCCGCTTGACGGCACCCACAGGGACGCCCCGGCCGGCATCGGTCGTTTGACCTTTGACACCCGGGCGCCCTGGACGGGAGGGTGAGTCATGATCTCGATCGACCTCGACGTTCCGTACGCCTCGGCGAAGGAGCAGGTCCTCGACGTGTACGGGGACCCGGCCGGCTCCCGCCCGGCCGTCGTGCTGGTGCACGGTGGCGGCTGGTTCCGCGGTGACAAGTCGAAGGAACAAAAGCTGGCGTCGATCCTGGTGGACGCGGGGTACCTCGTCTTCGTGCCCAACTACCGGCTCGCGCCGGATCACCCGTTCCCGGCCGGCCGCGAGGATGTCCTGGCCGCCGCGGACTGGGCCCGTGCGTCCGGGTACGCCTTCGACCGTGACCGGCTCGCGTTCCTCGGCGGCTCGGCGGGCGGCAACCTGGCCGTCGAGGCGGGCCTCGCCACCGGGCGGCCGTCGGCGAGCTGGTCGGGCATCTTCAACCTCGAGGCGTTCATCGAGGCGACCGACGCCACCGTCGCGGCGACGCCGACCACCCAGGACCTGGACGCCATGCGCAGCGCGGACATCAACCAGACAGGCCGGGATGATGCCTTCCTGCGCTGGTGCATCCTGCAGGAGGTTGGCGGCGACCGGTCCCTGCTGCCGCGCGCCTCGACCGTCCGGCACGCCGTGGCGTCGGCCGGTCCGGTCTACCTGGCCAACTCGCTGGCCGAGTTCGTGCCGGTCAGCGATCCGGTGGCGATGCAGCAGGCGCTCACCGATGTCGGGGTGGCCAGCACACTCCAGCTGATCCCCGGGACCAAGCATGCGGAGGGCTACCTCGAGCACGCGGTCGAGGGCACGCTGGCCTTCCTCCGGCAGGTGCTGGCATGACCACCGTGGCGGGTACCTGGGCGCCCCTGCGGCACCCGGTGTTCCGGGCGGTCTGGATCGCCGCCTTCGTGGCGAACGTCGGCACCTGGATGCAGACCGTCGCCGGCCAGTGGCTGCTCATCGAGCAGCACAGTTCCAGTCTGCTGATCTCCCTGGTGCAGAGCGCCTCCAGCGTGCCGGTGCTGCTGCTGGTGATCCCCGCCGGTATGGTCGCTGACTTCCTGGACCGCCGGCGGCTGCTGCTGGTCACCCAGGGCGTGCAGGCGGTCCTCGCCGGGATCCTGGCGTTGCTGACCGCGGCCGGGCGCACGTCGCCCGAGGTGCTGCTGCTGTTCACCTTCCTGCTCGGCTGCGGCGCGGCCGCTCAGATGCCGGCCTTCCAGGCGATGGTGTCCGACCTGCTGCCGCGTTCCGAGCTCGGCCCCGGCGCGTCGCTGAGCTCGCTCGGCGTCAACCTCGCGCGGGCGGTCGGCCCGGCCATCGCCGGGCTGCTGCTCGCCCACCTCGGCGTGCCGTGGCTCTTCGGCCTGAACGCGATCAGCTTTGTGCTCTTCGGCGCCGCGCTGCTGCTGACCCCGGCGGGCCGGCCGGGGACAGGCTCGGCGGTGAAGGCCGCCTCGCTGTCGAGCTTCGAGGCGGGTGGCCGGTACGTGCTGAACTCGCCCGCGGTGCGCCGCATCCTGCTGCGGCTGGTGCTGTTCGCCCTGCCCGCCAACGTGCTGTGGGCGTTGCTGGCGCCGCTGGCCGAGGGCCGGCTGGGACTGGGCGCCGCCGGCTACGGCGTCCTGTTGGGCGCGGCCGGCGCCGGGGCGGTCGCGGGCGCGGTCCTGATGCCGCTGGTGCAGAACCGGCTGTCGGCGTCCGCGAAGCTCACCGTCGCGGGCGCGGTTTACGGCGCCGGGCTGATCGGGCTGGCCCTGACCCGTAACGTCGGCGTGGCGGTGGCCCTGCTGGTGCCAATTGGCGTCGGCTGGATCGCGGTGATCGCCGGCCTCAACGCCGGCGTGCAGGCGTTCCTGCCGGACTGGGTACGCGCCCGCGCCCTGGCCGTCTATCAGATGGTGCTGTTCGCGACGTTCGCCGGCAGCGCCGCTCTCTGGGGAGCGGTGGCCACCTGGATCGGGCTGGGCCGCACTTTCGCCGGCGCCGGAATCCTGCTGGTCGCCACGACGGTGGCCGGGGTGTGGCTGCCTTTGCGCCGTACCGATATCGGTGACCGGACGGCGGTCCCGCCCGGGGTGCTGCCGGAGGCGACATTTGTCGGCGCGATCACGCCGGACGACCCGGTGGAGGTCCTGGTCCGGTATCACGTACGGCCGGAGCGACGCGACGACTTCGTCCGGGCGATCGCCGAGCTGCGGACCAGCCGGTTGCGCACCGGCGCGACCCAGTGGGTGCTGCTCAGCGACGCCGTCGAGACGGATCAGCTGGTCGAGCGCTACCGGGTCGCCTCCTGGACCGAGCTTCTCGACCAGCGCAGCAACCGGCAGACGCCGTTCGACGAGGAGGTACGCCGGCGCGTCGAGGCGCTCGCCGACACGGTCACCCAGCAGCACCTGCTGAACGTCGCCGTCCCGCATCACGTGCACAACGTCGTCCAGCACCTCGGGGAGCCCGCATGACCAGCCCGTTCACCACCGTCGCCGACGTCTTCTGCTTCGTGCCCGACCTGGCCGCCGCGACCGCCTGGTACACCGACCGGCTGGGCGTCCCGCCGGCTTTGCAGGCCGCCCAGCTGGCCCGCTTCGATCTCGGTACGAGCAGCCTGACCCTGCACCAGTTCGACGAGTTCAACACCGGTGGCACGGCGGGCTGCGTGGCCTACTGGGACGTCGAGGACGTCGACGCGGTGGTCGCCGAGTGGGGCCGGCACGGCGCGATCGCCCACCGTGGACCCAAGACGATCATGACCGGCGAACGGCTCTGCCAGCTGCTCGACCCCTTCGGCAACCTGATCGGCGTCCGGCAGGCGAGCAGGTGACAGCCCTCCTCGTGGGGGTCCCTCGGCCCGTGACCGAGGGGCTCTCCGGTACCTGATCGCCGATTTCCGTTATCGAGGGTTGCCGTTGTCGGTCTCCCATCTGGTTCAGCCAGGAGCTTCCAGAAGGAGATCGCCCATGCGCATCCGTACAGCGGCGTCGGCCTGCGCCGTTGCGCTGGTCGCCGCGGCCGCACTGGTGGCCGGCAACCTGCACGGCAACGCCTTCGCCGCCGACTCGCTGTCGGCGGGCAGGTCCGCCACCGCATCGAGTGCCACCGCCGGCAACACCGCCGCCAAAGCGGTCGACGGCGACAGCGGTACCCGATGGGAATCCGCGCAGGGCCTCGACCCGCAGTGGCTGCAGGTCGACCTGGGCTCCGCGCAGGCGCTGGGCCGTGTCGAGCTCGACTGGGAGCGCGCCGCCGCCAAGTCCTACTCTCTGCAGCTGTCGGACGACGGCCAGACCTGGCGAACGGTCTACTCCACGACGACGTCGGCGGGTGGCAAGCAGAGCGTGCCGGTGAGCGGCACGGGTCGCTTCGTCCGCATGTACGGCACGGCGCGCACCACCCAGTACGGATACTCCCTGTACGAGTTCGGCGTCTACGCACCGGACGGCACGGGAGGCCAGCCGAGCCCGTCGGGTGCTGCGGCGATCTCCGGCGTCTCGCTGATCGACAACACGGCGCGGCAGCCGGTGGCAGGGTTCAACCCTCTCCGCGACGGCGCGACCGTCGATCTGGCTCAGCTGGCCCACCGTACGCTCAGCCTGCGCGCCGATCCGTCCTCCGGCGCCGCCGTCGGCAGTGTGTTCTTCACTCTCACCGGGGCCGGCGGGAACACCTACACCAGGGTCGAGAGCAAAGCACCGTACTTCCTGTGCAACGACTTCATCGACTGCCCGCAGTTGCTCGTCGCCGGCACCTACACCGTGACCGTTCAGGCGTACACGGGTGCCGACCGCCAGGGAGCTGTCCTGGGGGCACCGTTGACGGTGCACTTCACCGTGCGCGGCGACGCGGCGCCCACCGATGCCCTCGACGTGCTCTTCATCGGCAACAGCCTGATCGGTACCCGGACCGGTGCCACCAACCAGGACACCGCGGACGTCGTCAAGAGTCTGGCCGCGACGTCCGGCCGGGCGCTGAACCTGACCGAGGTCATCCACTTCGGCAACACCCTGCAGGAGACCTGGGACGCGGGTGAGGTCAAGAGCGCACTCAGCTCGGCCAAGAAGTACGACCTCATCCTGCTGCAGGAACAGAGCACCCTGGTGACGAAGAACTTCGCCGCCGCCGAGAAGGCACTGCTCGACACGTACGCTCCCGCGGTGGTGAAGAACCTCGAACCGGGCGGCCGGGTCCTGCTGTTCGAGAACTGGGCCCTGGCCGACAACGCGGGCTTCCCGTCGCGGGCGGCGAACGTCGCGGCGATCGAATCCGGCTACGCACGGCTGTCAGCCGAGCTGACCGTGCCGAACACGATCGTGCCGATCAGCGACGCCTTCGAGAAGATCATCGCGGCCGACGGCACCTCGGGCCTGATCGTCGCGGACGGGCGGCACCCGAACGACAAGGCCATCTACCTGGATGCGGCGGTCCTCTACGGCATCCTGTTCACTACATCCCCTGAGAACCTCGCCGGCCTCTACCTCCCGGCGGCCACCGCGGCTCGGCTGCGGGCGGTTGCCGCGGACGTGCTCGGCTACTGAGCGACCGCCGGGGGCCGGCATCGACTGTTCAGCAGTCAAGCCGCCTGCCCTCGGTGACCACCCCCGGGTTCCCGCCGCGGCAGTTCTTGACGGGCGGCCTTCCGTGCCGTCTCCGTGGTGCCTACCTTCACAGCATGTCCGACATGGGAATCGATCTCACCACCTACAAAGAGCGCTTTCGGCAGGTGGCGTCCGAGCGTCAGGCCTCCGCGGCGGAGGTGGAGAGATTCCTGGCGGTGCTGCGTCCCCGCGTCGCGCTCCATGAGGAGGCCAACGACGGGGGTGTGGTCTTCCGATACGGAGGCCTGCCGCGTTTGCCGGAGGACGTCGAGTGGCCTGGAGGTGCCAGCTTCCTCGGTGCTCTGGACTGCGCGGCCGTACCCCGCGGGGAGCTCGATCTCCCATATCCGGAGTCGGGTCAGCTCATGGTCTTCTGGGGTGGCGAAGCCCACTGGGGCGACTGCTGGGGTGAGGTGATCTACGTCGCTGATCCAACGACGGCGACACTGCGGCAGCCACCGTCCCAGGTCGGAGACGTCTTCGCTCCGGTGGACTATTTCGCGACACCTCAAGTTCGTCTTCCGTACGACTCCGGCTGGTACGACGATGTCGCTTTCGACGGCCTGGAGGGCATCGCCGATGCCGTGGAGAAGACGTTCTCCGAGGTGTTCGATCAGTTCGCCCTGGGTGGATTCCCGAACACCGAGGCCGGACCCGAATGGGACAAGATCAACGAAACACCCGACGCGATCTCGGTACAGGAGGCGCAGCAGAGGTTTGCTCTACTGCGCAGCCAGTACCGCGTGCTCCTGCTGAGCGATTGGGAGCCTCGGGACCAGTCCCGCATCAACTACGTCATCCGAACCCAGGACATGGCTGCCGGCCGCTTCGACACCGTCGAGATGTTCGCTGAAGTCGGCCACTGAGCCGGCTCGCCGTTCGCCCGGCTGCGCCCACTCCTCACGCCGGTCAGCGGTACTGCAGGCGGGCCTGCCGGGGGACCGCGCCGAAGCGGCCGGATCGGAAGTCGCGGTGTGCCTGGACGATCTCGGCCTGGGTGTTCATGACGAACGGGCCGCCGAACACGACGGGCTGCCGCATCGGTTGGCCGCTGAAGGCCAGCACGACGGCCCGCTGATCGGTGTCGCCGGTGCGGAGCGCGATGGTCGAGGTTTCCGGGCCGCCGCCCGGCAGCGGATCGGACCAGCCGGTCTGCCCGGTGGTCAGGGTGCGTCCGGCGATGGTGACAGTCCCACTGAGCACGGTGAAGAACGCCCGGTCGTGGGCGGGCAGCGTGTGCCGCAGGGTGCGGTTCGGTTCCAGCGTCAGGGTGGCGCCGGTGATCGGCCAATGGTTCTGCGCCGGGCCGGTGTGGCCGCCGGCGCGCCCGGAGATCAGGTCGATGCGGGTGCCGTCCGCCTCGATGACCGGCCGTTGCGCGGCGAGCAGGTCCTGGTAGCGGTTGTCGACCATCTTCTGTTCCGCCGGCAGATTCACCCACAACTGCAGGATGTGGGCGCGTTCGTTGCGGAACGCGAGCTCGCGGTGAATCACGCCGCGGCCGGCCGTCATCCACTGGACGTCCCCGGTGGACAGGGTGCCGACGTGGCCGATGTTGTCGCCGTGTTCGAGGACACCGTCGAGGACGACCGTGACGGTCTCCAGGCCGCGGTGCGGGTGCCACTCGAAGCCGGGCGACGAGAACAGGTCGTCGACGAGCACGAGAAACGGATCGGTCAACTGCGGCGACTTCGGGGTGAACAGCAAGGCCTTGTCGTCGACCTGCTGGTCCGGACCGAGATGCAGGCGGTCGTCGACCCGATCGATGGTGCGTTGCTGGACCGTGTGCATCATGTTGTTCCTCCGGCCGGTCGAGTTCAGGTTCCTCACCGGACGGTGGGAACGGTTGACGGGGTGACGCCGGGACGGGTCGGTGGTCTTGCCGTCCGAGCTGCTCGGCGCGGTCACGTCTCCAGCGGATCGATCATCGAACGGCGGCCTGCCGGCTAGATCTGCTCGGCGCCGCCGTCAACGAAGATCTCGGAGCCGGTCATGAAGCTGGACTGATCCGACACCAGGAACAGCGCCGCGTTGGCGATCTCCTCCGGGCGGCCGATCCGGCCCATCGGGATGCCCGTGGCGAGCTGCTGGAACAGCGCCTGCGGGTTGTCGGGCACGAGGCCGCCGAGGCCGGGGGTCTCGGTCGGGCCGGGAACGATCGTGTTGACCCGGATGCCGCGCCCGACCAGCTCGCCCGCCCAAGTGCGGCCCAGCGAGCGGATCGCGGCTTTGCTGGCGGCGTAGAGACCGAACGACGGCTGCCCGTTGCCGGCCGAGCTCGAGCCGGTCAGCACGATGGCGGCGCCCGGGTTGAGCAGCGGCAGCACCTTCTGCACGGTGAAGATCACGCCGCCCACGTTGGTGTTGAAGGTCTTCTGGTAGTCCTGCCAGCCGACCGAGTCGAGCGTCGCGAACTCGCCGATGCCCGCGTTGACGAAGACCGCGTCGAGCCCCGTGCCGTGCTCCCTGATCGCGAGGGCGAGCCGGTCGAGGTCGGCGAGGTCACTGACGTCGCTGCGCACGCCCGTCGCGTTGCCCACCTCTTTGACGGCGTTGTCGAGGCGCTGCTGATCGCGCCCGGTGATGAACACGTGCGCGCCCTCAGCGGCGAACCGGTGCGCGGTGGCCAGGCCGATCCCGCTCGTACCCCCGGTGACCAGTGCGATCTTGCCATCCAGTTGTCCCATCGAACTTCCTCCCTGTAGCCCACGACCGGTCGTCCCGATGACCGGTCTCACCATAAAATCAATCGCTTGTTTTAATTTAAGAGCGCGGCTGGAGTTTGTCAAGCGACTGTTTGACCTTCTTCCGTCACCCGAGTGCGCGACACAGTCGGGTTGACAAGAAATCAAGCGCTTGTTTCAGTTTGGGCATGGCATCGGGAGGGTCGGATCTGCGCCGGGAGGCCGGACAGCGAACACGTGAGTGCCTGCTGCGCACGACGTTGCACCTTCTCGCAGCGCGCGGCCCGGACGGACTCTCGTTACGGGAGGTCACCGAGGCCGCCGGCACCAACGTGGCTGCGGTCAGCTATCACTTCGGCTCGCTCAGGGCCCTGCGTGACGCCGCTGTGGAGAGCGCGCTGGAAACCTACCTGGACGCACAGCTCGGCGCGCTCGCCCCGCTGTCGGCCGACTCGACGCTGAGGGAGCTGGCCGCGGCGTTCGCCCGGCCCATGATGCACGCCCTGGCCGTCGGCGGGCCCGAGCTCGCCATCATGCGCACGGTGGCCCGGGTCGGCATCGATCCGCCCGACAGCTGGGGCCGCCTGACCGCGAAGTTCGAGCAGACCCGCACCGACGCGCTCCGGGTGCTGACTGCGCGCCTGCCCGAGGTCGGCCACGAGGAACTGACGTTCCGGACGCGGTGCGCCGCGGGCCTGCTGAACTGGCTGGTGATGGCGCCCATCGGCGGCGAACTGGCCGCTCGGCCGGCTGAGCAGATCGAGCGTTGGCTGGTCCCGGTCCTGACCGGAACCCTCGAGGGGCACGCGCACCCGGGAACCGGCGCGCTTCTCCGCGGCTGACGGTTCCGGGGAGCCCGTACCCTTCGCACGGCGAAGTGCCCGCGACCACGCTCGACGCCGAGTTCGCCGACGCGACAAACCTCACCTGCGCGGCTCAGGCAACGATGCGCCGATCCGGCCTGCGGTCACCGGCTGGACCGACGTCGTGGTTGTCCGCGCCGAGATCCCGGCCACCGTCGAACGGCAGAGCTGGAGCCCCGGGAGGCTATGCCGGCGGGGGGCCCTCCGCCGCTTGGTGCCGGTTCTGGCCGAAATCAGCGACAGCGGCGGCGAACGACTCCAGGTCGAGGTCGGCCAGGTGGTCCATCACATTGGTTCGCACGCTGGCCAGAGCAGCCGGGTAGGCCTGCTGCAACCGCTGGAGGCCGGCCGCCGTCAGCGTTGCCGTCATCCCGCGCCCGTCGTGCTCGGCCTGCCCTCGCGTCACCAGACCTTGGCGTTCCATCCGCGCGACCAGCCGGGTGACGCCGCCGGAGGTCAATGTGGACTCGGCGGCGAGCTCGTACATCCGCAGCGTGCGGTGCGGCGCTTCGGAGAGGTTCACCAGCACGATGTACTCGGCGAGGTTGAGCCCGCAACCGGCGATCAGGTCGGCATCGAGCGCCTTCGGAACGACCAGGACCGCGCGCGCCACCGCGCGCCATGCCGCTTCCTCCACCGGGTCCAGTGGCATGGAGCGGGGTTTGGCTGCCTCTTGCACCCGTCCGATGGTACGGCGTCGGTCTCGGTTGAGGTCGCACCTCGATTTACTTGACCAGTCAGATAAATCCGACTACTTTCTGGTCAAGTACCTGACTGGTCAAACAAATACAGGAGGATCCCGTGTCGCCGTCCGAGCAGCTCGAGAGCAATAAGCAGATCGCCCGCGACTACATCGAGCAGGTGTTCAACAAGCACAACCCGCTCGCGGCCCGCGACTTCGTCACCGATGACGTCGTCTGGCACGGCGGTGCCCTCGGCGACCTCACGGGCGCCGAGAATCTGACCGGTCTGTTGACCGGTTTCCTGGGATCGCTGCCCGACCTGTACGCCGCAGAACAGGACGTCGTGGCCGAGAACGACCTGGTCATGGTGCGCCTGGTCGTGACGGCCACGGTCAAGGGACAGCTGCTCGGTGTGCCGGCCGACGGCCGGACGGTGCGCTGGGACGCGGTCGACATCTACCGCGTCACCGACGGCCGGATCAGCGAGGAATGGGCGGCCGACGACCTCGTGACCATCATGACCCAGCTCGGCGCCTTCACCCCACCGTGGGCTCCCTGATCACCCCGGCGCGGCGGCCGGCACGCTTGCCGACCCGGCCGCCGCGCTCACGCTGCGTGTTGGCCCGTACCGGCGTGCAGTGCCGCTCGGGGGCCGGCTGGGGCATGAGGTGGTCGACCGGGACGCCAGCCCGATGCCCGGGATCGTCAACGTTTTGTCGGCGTTCCGTCGGCGTGACGCTGGTGGATTGGGGCCATGACCGAATCGAGCAATGACTACCCGGCCGTGGTGGACCCGGCCGCCGCCGCCGAGCTGTCCCACCGCGTCGCCGGCCCGGTTCTGCTGCCCGGTGACAAGGGCTACGCCGAGGAATGCGCGACGTACAACCCGGCCGTGCCCAACAACCCTGCCCTGGTGGTGGGGGCCGCCGGGCCGTCCGACGTCCAGGCCGCGCTCGCGTTCGCGAAGGCCCACGACCTCGCCGTGGCGGTGATGAACACCGGCCACACCACCGTCGTGGCGAACGACCGTACGCTGCTGATCACGACGCGCCGGATGGACGAGGTCACCATCGATCCGGTGGCCCGCCGTGCCCGGGTCGGCGCCGGGGTGCGCTGGCAGCAGGTCGTCGACGCCGCGGCGAAGCACGGGCTCGCGCCGCTCAACGGCTCCTCGCCGCTGGTCGGCGTGGTCGGCTACACCCTCGGCGGCGGCCTGAGTGCCACGATGGGTCGCAAGTACGGCTGGGCGTCCGACCATGTCACCGCGCTGGACATCGTCACCGCGGACGGGCAGGTGCGGCAGGCCACCGCCGATGCCGAGCCGGAGCTGTTCTGGGCGGTCCGCGGCTCGAAGAGCAACCTGGGCATCGTCACCGCCCTCGAGTTCGAGCTGTTCCCGGTCACCCGGTTGTACGGCGGGGTGCTGATCTTCCCGGGCGAGCACGCCGAGGCGGTCCTGCGGGCGTACGCCACCCTGACCGCCCGGGCGCCGGACGAGCTGACCACCTCGATCGCGTTCATGCGGCTGCCGGACGTGCCGGTGTTCCCGGAGCCGCTGCGAGGCACCTTCACGGTGCACGTGCGGGTTTCGTTCCTGGGCGCCGCAGCTGAGGCGGACGCGCTGCTGGCGCCGTTGCGCACGGCGGCACCGGTCATGATCGACACCGTCGCCGACATGCCGTACACCGACTACGCCGCCATCTACTCCGACCCGGAGGGCCCGGCGCCGTTCGCGGAGCGCACGCTGAGCCTGTCGCCGCTGACCGGCGACCTGGTGGCGGAGCTGCTCGCGAGCATCGGACCGGCGGCCGACGTGCCGGCCGACATCATCGAACTGCGTCACCTCGGCGGCGCCCTGCGTGACACGCCGGCCGGGGCCGGTGCGGCCGGCCTGCGTACGTCGGAATTTGTCCTGTGGGTGGTCGCTGTCGGCGGCCCGGACCTGACCGGGCCGGCTCTGCGGTGGACCGATGGGCTGTTCGCCGCTCTCGAGCCGTGGGCGCTGGAGGGCAAGCACCTCAACTTCATCGGTCAGGAAGATCTGAGTGACGAGGCGGTCCGGGCGGCCTACCCGGCCGCCACCTACAGCCGGCTGGCGCGGGCCAAATCCGGGTACGACCCGGCCAACGTCTTCCGGCTCAACCACAACATCAAGCCGGCCGTCTGACCGCCGCCCGGATTTGTGGCATCGGTTTCAGATCGTAAGTTGTCTTAATAGTCACGCGCGACCGCCTTGGTGCAGCCCGCTCAATGCGTGAAGATTCAACGGTGAGATTCACTCTGCTGGGCCCGGTGCGGGTCATCACGGATGCTGGTGACGTGGCTCTGGGTACGCCCCAGCAGCGCGGGCTGCTGGCCCTGCTGCTGCTGCGGAACACCCCGGTGCCGATCGCCGACGTGGTGGACGCGCTGTGGGGTGAGCGCCCGCCGGCGTCGGCGCACGGCACCGTCCGCACGTACGCCGCCCGTCTGCGGCACATCCTCGCCGGTGGCGAGGCCGAGCTGGTCCGATCGGCGAGTGGCTACCACCTCGAGCGTAACGGCGCCGGTGTCGACACCGATGACTTCGACCGGCTCGTCGGCGCCGCCCGCGAGGCCCGGGCTTCCGGGGATCTCTCCGGCGCCGCGACGGCGCTGCGCGGGGCGCTCGATCTCTGGTCCGGTCCGGCGCTGGGTGGCGTCCGCGCGGAGTTCGCCGCCGCCCAGCGCACCCGGCTCGAGGAGTCCCGGCGCGCCGCCCGCGAACAGCTGTTCGACGTGGAGCTGGCGCTCGGCCGGCATGAGGCGATCCGCGCGGATCTGGCCGCGGCCGTCGCCGACCGGCCGGTGGACGCGCGCCTGACCGAGCTGTGGATGACCGCTCTGCACCGCTCCGGGCGGACGGTGGAGGCGCTCGAGGCCTTCCGCCGGCTGCGCACCGGGCTGCGCGACGAGCTCGGCATCGAACCCGGTGCCGAGCTGCAGCGGTTGCATCAGCGATTGTTGCGGGGCGACGAGGCGGTCGCCCGGCCGCAGACGCCGGCCGAGGCCCGGACAGCGCGGCCCGATCAGGTTCCGCCGGACACGCGCAACTTCACCGGTCGTCACGCCGAGATCGACCGGCTGGGCCGGGTGCTCACCGAGGACGGCGGGATACCGATCGCCGGCATCACCGGTCTCGGCGGGTCCGGCAAGTCGGCTCTGGCCGTGCACCTGGCCCATCAGCTCGCCGACCACTTCCCGGACGGGCGCGTGTACCTCGATCTGAGCGCTCGCAGCGGGCGGGCGATGAGTACGCACGAGGCCCTCGGCTCGCTGCTCCGCTCGATCCAGCCGGGTGCCGCCCTGCCGGACATGACGGCGGAGCGCTCCGCGCTGTGGCGCACCATGACGGCCGGACGCAGGATGCTGGTGATCCTCGATGACGCGGACAGCAGCGAGCAGGTGGAGCCGCTGCTGCCGGGCTGCGCGGTCATCGTCACGGCAAGTCGCAGGCTGCTGGAGCTGTCGACGGTGGTGTGGCAACGGCTCGGCCCGCTGAGCGAGCGAGAATCGCTGCACCTGCTCGGCGAGATCGCCGGGCGCCGGCGCGTCGACGGCGAACCGGACGCGGCTCGGGAGCTGGTCGGCGCCTGCTCCGGGCACGCCCTGTCGGTCCAGGTGGCCGCCGCCCGGCTGCTCGATCGACCGATGTGGACGGTCCGGCAGATCATGGCGCAGCTGGCCGACGACCTGCAGCAGCCGGTCGTCATGCACGAGGACTGCAAGATCGTCGATGAGCCGATCCGGCGGGCCGAGGCGAGACTGTCCGCGGTACCGGCCCAGGTCTTCCGCCTCGCCGCCCTCGCCGTCCCGCTGATCCGCACCGTCGCCGAGGTGAGCGCGATGACCGGGTTGCCCCGGGCCGAAGCGCGGGCCGCCATGGAAGACCTTGTGGACGCCCACCTGGTGGAGGCGGTCGACATCGACACCTACCGTTACACGGTGCTGATCCAGGCCATCGCGCGGCGCCGGGCCCAGAAGATCGAAGGTCCGGAGCGCTGCCGGGCGGCGCTGGCCGGCCTGGACCGGGAACTGGTCGCGGCGCTCTGACGATCAGGGGCGCTCATCCGGGTCAGCCATATCGCCGACCCGGGATCCGCGCCGGCCGCCCCGCAGATCGCGGCCCGCATCAGGCGTCAACGTTTCATCGGCGCTGCGTCGGCGCCCGCTTGATGGGATGAACTCATGACCGACACGATCACCACCGCCACGACCCTGACCGACCTCGTCGACCGGGCCGCCATCACCGACACCCTGCACCGCTACGCCGCCGGCCTCGATCTCAACGACGCCGATCTGCTCTCCTCCTCGCTGACCGAGGACGCTGTCGTCGACCTCGGCCCGGCCATGCGGCGCATCGGGTACGACTTCCCGCCGCTCGCTCCCCGGGAAACTGTCGTGACCAGCCTGATCGGTGCGGTGGGGCCGCTGGACTCCAGCCACTCCATCAGCAACGTCCGCATCACGCTCGACGGCGACCGCGCCACCGTGCTCGCCTACGCCCAGGCGCAGCACTTCAAGCCGGGCTCCGGTTCCGACCCGGCGGTGACCCGGCACGCCCTGATGATGAACCGTTACACCGCCTCGGTGGTCCGCGACGGCGAGCAGTGGCGGATCCAGCACCTCGACATCGCCAACGCCTGGTTCGAGGGCGACCCGCTCATGCTCCTCGGTGAATAACACCCACCTGCGCGGGCGTCGGCTGCATCGCGGTGATCGCCGGCCTCGACCTGAACGACACCAGGATTTCGGACGGCGTCTACCGGTCTCCGCGGAGGTAGCGCGTGACCAGGTCGACGAGTTCCTTTTCCAGGGTTTCGACGGCGACGGCGTTCGGGTCGGCCATCAGCCTGTGGGTGTTAATCTCCACGGTGAACGTGATCAGGTCGGCGGCGGTGTCGAGGTCTTGCACCTTGACGTCCGGGTGGCGGGCGAGCAGATCGCGGATCTGAGTGACGCGGGTCCGTCCGTGGTTGTTGATGGTCTCGAGCAGTTCCTTCGAGACGGGCGCTTCTTCGATCATGATGCGGAGCAGCTGCGGGTCGTCGTCGTGGTTGTCGATCGCGTCGCGGACCATCGCCTGCACGGTTGTCCTCAGGCTGCCGGGGGACAGGTCGAGTTGGTCGGCTTGCGTCCAGGTGCCGCGGTCGATGTGTCGGACCAGGAGCTTGGCGAGGATGGCGGCCTTGTTCGGGAAGTACTGGTACAGCGAGCCGATGGAGATGCGGGCGCGTTCGGCGATGCGGTTCGTCGTCCCCGCCGCGTAGCCGTACTCGGCGAAAATGTGAGCAGCGGCGGTGAGGATGCGCTCACGGGTGAGCTCGGCGCGGACCTGGCGGGGCTGGCGACGTGGCTGAAGGTGGCGGTCGTCGGACGGCATGGCGATGGCCCTCCCGAGGCGTCAAAAGCGAGTAGCCAATAGCTGAATGATTACTCACAATATTGTGGTGAGCTGGGAAAACAAGGCTGTAAGACAATTCGGTGGTCCGAACCGGCTGGCGACGGTCGACGAGGTCGAGGCGATCGTCGGGCGTCCGGCGCCGGTGGTGATGCTCAAACAGATCAGCGCCCTCGACGAGGGCTGCCGGGCCATCCTGGCCAATTGTGCTGTCGCGGCCTTCGGGTACCGGGACGCCGCCGGCACCAGCCGGACGACGTTCATCGGTGGCACGCCGGGATTCGCCCGCGTCCACTCGCCGACGCGAATATCGTTTCGCCTGCCTGAGTCCGGCGATCCGCTGGGCCCGGTCTCGTTGTTCTTCCTCCTGCCCGGTGTGGGGGAGATCCTGCGCGTCAACGGCACGGTGGCGGCGCGCAAGAGCGGGGAGACAACCGTCGACATCGACGAGGCCTACATCCACTGTGCGCAAGCCGTCCTGCGGTCCCGCCTGTGGCAGCCTCCTGCGCCGGCTGCCACCCCGGTCGAGATCACCGGAGACGGGCCGCTGCGCGGGCCTGGCATCGCCGAGTTCCTGGCGGCTTCACCCTTCCTGGCTCTGTCCAGCTGGGATTCTTCCGGCGGCAGTGACACGAGCCCGCGCGGGGACAGCGGTGCGGTAGTGCGGGTGCTGGACAGCCACACGCTCGTCATCCCGGATCGTAGGGGCAACAAACGGGCCGACACGCTGCACAACCTGCTGCAGGACGACCGGCTGTCGTTCGCTGCGCTCGTTCCGGGCCGCAGCGGTGTGCTGCACGTCCGTGGCCGCGGCGCGATAACCAATGACCCGGCGCTGCTGGAAACGATGGCGTTGCGCGGGATGTCCCCGCATGCGGCGCTGCTCATCGATGTCGAGCACGCCGAGGTGACCGTCAGCAACCCGGTGGCACGCTCGAGAATGTGGACTCCGGCGTCGCATCCGGACCGCGGGGCCGTGCCCGATCTCATGGCGCTGGCCGGGGAGCATCTGGCCGCCGGCACGACGCGGGCCAAGGGCGGCCCGCCGGCGTTCCTGCTCAAGGCGATCGGCGCTGTCCCGGGGATGGCCCGGCTGCTGCGGCTGGTCATGAACCGGGCCTATCTCTCCGGGCTGCGCAAGGAGGGCTACGACGACGTCGCCGCCGGCGTGAGCAGACCGGCTGCGGTCGACCGGCCGGCTCAACCGGAGCGTCCGCTGCGCATCGTCGAGGTGCGCAGGGAAACACCGAGCGTGGTCACGCTCGTCCTGCAAGACGCCGGCGATGGTCGCGGTTCGTTCGATTTCCGGCCGGGTCAGTCCTTCACGCTCGTCACCGACATCGACGGCCACCCGGTACGACGGGCGTACTCGGCCTCCTCGGCGCCGGGGTCGTCACGGCTGGAGGTCACCGTCAAACAGCTCGACGGTGGCCGTTTCTCCACCCACGTGCACAGCCATCTGCGTGCCGGTGACCTCCTGACCGTTCTCGGCCCGTCAGGGTCCTTCCACGCGCAGCCGCAACCACCCGAGCACGTGGTGATGGTCGCGGCGGGCAGCGGCGTGACCCCGATGATGAGCATGATCCGCGCGCAGCTCGCCGCCCGGCCGGCACAGGGCCGGATCACGCTGCTCTACAGCAGCCGAAGCCCGCAAGAGATCATCTTTTTCGATGAGCTGACCCGGCTGGAGCGGGACAACCCCGACCGGCTCACCGTCACCCACGTGCTGACCGGCCGGGACGGACGCCTCGACGCGGACCGCCTGCACCACTGGATCACCGGCCTGCCGGTGTCCCGGGACACCCACTACTACGTCTGCGGCCCGGAAGCGCTGACGGACGCCGTCCAGGCGGTGCTGAACGGGCTGGGTGTCCCGGATACGGCGGTGCACCATGAGCGCTACACCAGCGCGGCGGACATCAGGACCACAACGACCGCGCCCCAGGAGATGACCGTCCATCAGGACGGTCATCTGATCGGTAGCGCGGTCGTGGAGCCCGGCCAGACGCTGCTCGAAGCGGGACTCGCCGCCGGGCTGCCGATGCCGTACTCCTGCACGGTCGGGAGCTGTGGCGACTGCATGGTTCAGCTTCGCAGTGGAGAAGTCACCCGCAACGAGCCGAACTGCCTCACCGCGCAACAGAAAGCTGATGGGTACGTCCTGACCTGCGTGGGCTGCCCGCTGTCGACAGTGGTTCTCGATGTGAATCCTAATTGAACTCCTGCAGGAACGTGGCAGCGCGATCGAAGTGCCTACCGGCAAGATCCGTCGTGCGTATGGTGTAGAAGAAGCAGCATTCATTACCGTCGGGATCGGCGTCATCGTTTCTCCAGTATTCTGACGCCTCCTCCTCGGTGTTGCTCCTGAATCCGTCTCTGACCGTGATCTTGGCCAGGACAACCCAATCTTCAGGGGCGCCTTCGACCATCCACAACGGGTGTCCCTGGGGGGCCTCGAAATAGCCGCCGATCTGGATCAGGCACTCGTCCGGCATCGGGCCCTCTTTTATGAGCCGCTGGAAATCCTCATGGTGGTAAGGGTGGTCTTCGCTGCTCTGGCGGTACAGGTCCTCCAGGATCGGGCCCTCGTAGGGATACGACCACCCGACCCTGGCACCCAGGGTCGACGAGTGCATCGGAGCTGGATACGTGTCCTCAGGTGCATGTCGTTCTCGAGCCGTCGCATGCGCCGGCACATGCACTATCGAGCCCAGTTGGTCGTCGAAATCCAAGGTCGAGAAGAACAACAGCTGCCCGTCCCGCGGTAGGTCGATATCCAGAATGTCCAACGGCAGTTGTGAACAGTTGATGGATGCCGCGAACGGGACAGGTTCTTCCGGGCTGCCCGGGAATTCGCCATCCACTGGCCACGGTACGTCATCGGGAAGCGCGGGGTTGCCGCCGAACTGTCCAGCTGTTCCGCCCTCGTGCCGGAACAGTTCGATGTGCGGGCGGATGAGGTCGATCACCGCCTCGGTGATCGGTTCGCTGATCTCCAGAGACCGTGCGATGGTGCGGATCTTGGTTTTGTACTCTTCCAGAGTCATCTGTCGGACCTCTTGATCGGGGATCACGTCACCAGGTGGGCGTGACGGGGATGTGGACGGTGAAGGTGGACCCGGAGCCGGCGGTGCTGCTGGCCGACAGGGTTCCGCCGTGTGCCGTGGCCAGTTTGCGGGCGATGGCCAGGCCCAGGCCGCTACCGCCGGTGCTGCGGGTACGCGAGCTGTCGGCCCGCCAGAACCGGTCGAAGATCTTGGGTAGGTCCTCGGCGGCGATACCGGAGCCGGTGTCGGTGACCTCGATGGTGAGTTGGCCGCCGGCGACCCGGGAACGGACGGTGACGGTGCCGCCGGCGGGGGTGTGCCGGATGGCGTTGGACATCAGGTTGCCGACGAGCTGGCGCAGCCGCACCGGATCGACGACCACCTGCGGGTCGCCGGCCGCCTCGGTCACCACCCGCACCTGTGCGGCTTCCGCGGCACCGCGATGGGCCTCGGCGACCTGTTCCAGGGTGACGTTCAGGTAGACCGTCTCGGGGTGCATCCGCAGGTTGTCCGCATCGGCGGCAGCCAGGTCGCGCAGGTCGTCGATGATGTGCTGCAGCTGAACGGTTTCCTTGAGCAGCAGATCGACCAGTTGTGGCTGGGCCGGGGCGAGGCCGTCCTGGGCCGCCTCGAGCCAGCTGCGCATGTTGGTCAGGGGAGTACGCAACTCGTGGGCCACGTCGTTGACCATCGCCTTGCGCTGCTGTTCAGTCCGTTCCCGGCGCTCGGACAGGTCGTTGAGCGCCGTAGCCAGATAACCGATCTCGTCGCGGGTGGTGACCGGGACCCGGACCTGGGCGGTGACCGGGCGGCGGGCGGCTTCGGCGAGCCGGCGTAGCGGGCGGACCAGCCGGGCGCCGACCAGGACGGTGATCAGGATGGCGAGCAGCAGGACGGCACCGGTCACGGTGGCGATACGGATGATGTTGTCCTGCGACAGGTTGAACGTCGGCTGCGCCGTGCTGTCGGCCGGGTCGGTGACGAACAGCAGCGCGGGCGGGGCGACGTACGGCTGGAGCTGGGTCTGCCGTGACTTCAGCACGCAGGCGTTGACCTGCCGGGCCCGCGCGACACTTCCGGGCTTGTCCCCCTCGCCGAAGATCGTGGTGAAGTCCGGCTCGATGGCCAGTTTCGACTCCGAGGGGTCGCCGCCCAGACAGGCCATGGTCATCGCCAGGAGCTTTCTCAGAGCTTTCTGCTCCGTTCTTGTCTCATCGAGCGTTCCCACCGTGCAGTTCAGATCGGCAGCCCGCGGAGCGCTGGCGGGCAGTCGCAGGATCGGCCGGCCGCTCGCTGTCTCGACGACCTCGGCGGCCATTCCCTCTCTCTTGAGGCAGGCGGCTCGTTGCTCCGCGACGGCCCGCAGTTCCTGCCGCTCACGGCTGGGCAACCGGTAGGGTCCGACCGCTCGCGGATCGATGCGCTGCGTGCCGCCGGTCAGTTTCAGGTCCACGCTGAGCGGATCGACGATGGCTGATGGCCTGGCTGTGCCCAGCGATGGCCCACCGGTGCCGGCCGAGTCGGCCAGGACCTGCCGCTCCTCGGTGGTCAGCGTGATGCGCCGGCCGAGCTCGCGGGCTTTGCTGTCCACCAGTGCGTCCACGGTGGACCAATCGGGGTGGGTGGCCGCGTACCCGAGCAATTGGTCGTAGACGCTGGTGTCGTCCGACAGGGAGCGGCCCTGTTCCTGGCGGACCGCCTGGGTGGTCGACTGCACGACGAGCCAGGCGGTGGAGACGGTGGCGCAGATCGCGACCAGGACCGAGGTGGCCAGCAACCGGATGATCAGGCTGCGGCGCAGCGGTACGCGGTGCTCACGCATCAGCTCGCACCGGCGGTCAGCTTGTAGCCGATCCCGTACACGGTCAGCAGCTGAGCCGGGCGCCGCGGATCAGCCTCGATCTTGCGGCGCAGGTTCATCACGTGGACGTCGATGGTCCGCTCCGTGGAGTCGCGGTCCAGCCCGCTGGTGTGTTCCAGCAGCTGCCCCCGGGTGAAGACGCGGTCGGGGAGCTCGGCCATGGCGGCGAGGATGGCGAACTCACCGGGTGTGCAGTCGATCGGTGTCCCACCGGCGGTCACCTCGTGGCGTTGCGGGTCGATGCCGAGCCGGCCGACCCGGCGGATGGTCGAGGGGTTCGGAGAGCGTTGACCGCGCCGCAGCAGGGTCCGGACCCGGGCCATCAGCTCGCGCGGGCTGTAGGGCTTGGTCAGGTAGTCGTCGGCGCCGAGCTCGAGACCGATCACCACGTCGTCCTCACTGGCACGGGCGGTGAGGATCAGCACCGGTACGTCGGACTCGTCGCGCAGGATGCGGCACACGTTCAGGCCGTCGAGTCGCGGCATCATCACGTCCAGCACGACCAGTTCGGGCTGCCGGGCCCGGATCTGCTCCAGCGCGGCCTGGCCGTCACGCACCATGACGGTGTGGTGCCCGTCGGCCTCCAGATACCGGCGCAGCACCTCCGCCTGACTCTCGTCGTCCTCCGCGACCAGCACATACGCACACATGAGGCCGACTATAGGGCGGTGACGGCTTGGATCTCGCCGTTCGAATCGTGGCCGGGACCTCATAGGTTTCTGACAGTCGGCGGCCATGATCGCGGCCATGTCGAAGACGGTACGGATCCTCCTGACCGCTCTGGTGGTGCTCGCCGGTTCGGCCGGCGCGGCGGTGGCGTGGGCCGGTCGGCCGGCCGGCCCGCAGGCACCCGCCGATCGCCCGGTCGCCGCCGGCACCACACCGGTCGTCAGGACGGATCTGTCCAGCGCCGAATCGCTGCCGGGCACGCTGGGCCACGGCGCCGCCCGTCCCCTCAAAGGGGCCCGGGAGGGCCTGGTGACGTGGCTGCCGGCACCGGGTTCCACGGTCACCCGCGGCAGACAGCTCTACCGCGTGGACGACCAGCCGGTCCCGCTGTTCTACGGCAGCCTGCCGCTGTTTCGCACCCTCGCCACGGAGAACACGACCGGCCGCGACGTCCACGTGGTCGCGACCAACCTGAAGGCGCTCGGTTATGACATCGGCACGCAGCCGCGCACCGGCGCCACGGTCGTCGTCCGGGAGCCCGCCCCACCTCCGGGACCGGCAGACCCCGCGCCGGGTGAACCGGCCGTGACGCCCGAGCCGCCCGTCACCCATCGCATTGTTGTCGGTAAGGGCGAGGACGTGCTGACCAGGACGATGGTCAGAGCGATCCGGCGCTGGCAGCGCGACACCGGCCTGCCGGTCACCGGCCGCATCAAGGTCGGTGACGCGCTCGTCCTGTCCGGTGCGGTGCGCATCGACTCTCTCGCGGTGCAACTCGGCGATCCCGCCCAGGCCGAGCTGATGTCCGTGACCTCGACCGCCAAGGTGATCACCGTCCAGGCCGAGGCCGCCCTGGCCCGCAAGATCGACAAGGGGGACAAGGTGACTGTCGCGCTGCCGGACGACGACGCAGCCGCAGGAACCGTCACCGCGGTGGGCACCGCGTTGCGGACCCAGGACGGTGCCCCGGACGCGGCAGCGCCGAACTTCACCATCGCGGTCACCGTGGACAACCCGAAAAAGCTCAGCCGGCTGGATTCGGCCGACGTGCAGGTCAGTTTTGCCGGCGAGACCCACGACGCGGTGCTGGTGGTGCCGGTCGGCGCGCTGGTCGCCCTCAGCGAGGGCGGGTACGCCGTTCAGATCTCCGGCGGCGCCCTGGTCGCCGTCGAGACCGGCATGTTCGCCAAGGGTCTCGTCGAGGTCACCGGCGACGGCCTGGCCGAGGGCACGAACGTGGTGACCACCTCATGACGGTGCTGGCGGTCCGGCACGCGAGCATGGTCTATCCCGGCCCGGTCACCGCGCTCGACGACGTGTCGCTGAGCATCGAGCAGGGGGAGCTGCTGGCCATCGTCGGGCCGTCCGGCTCCGGCAAGTCGACCCTTCTGCACATCATGGGCACCCTGGACCGGCCGACCCGCGGAACGGTGGAGATCGGCGGCCACGAGGTGTCCGGGCTGTCCGACCGGCGGCTGTCGGCGTTGCGGGGCCGCATGCTGGGTTTTGTGTTCCAGCAGTTCCATCTCACCGACGGGCTCACGGCCGCGGAGAACGTGGCCACCGGCCTGCTCTACGCCGGGGTGCCGCGCCGCCGCCGGCGTCCGCTGGCCCTGGAAGCGCTGGCCCGGGTCGGGCTCGAGCACCGGGTGGGTCACCGCCCGAACCAGCTCTCCGGCGGTGAACGCCAGCGGGTGGCGATCGCCCGTGCCCTGGTCAACGAACCGGCGCTGGTGCTCGCCGACGAACCCACCGGAGCCCTGGACACCCGCAACGGTCACCTGGTGCTGGACCTGCTGCACCGCCTGCACGAGGAGGGCACGACCATCGCCGTCATCACCCACGACCGCGACATCGCCGGCCGGCTGCCGCGCCGCGTCGAGATCCGCGACGGCCGCCTGATCGGTGACACCGCCCGATGAGGCGTACCGGGCGGTTGACGCCCCTGGATCTGCTCGAGGTCGGGCTGCTCGGTCTGCGCACCCGCAAGACCCGGGCGGCGCTGTCGGCCCTGGGCATCGCCATCGGCATCGCCACGATGATCGTCGTCACCGGCATCCCCGCCTCCAGCCAGGCGGCCCTGTTGCGCGAACTCACCGCCCTGGGCACCAACACCCTGCAGGCGGTGGCCACCCCGGATCAGAACCCACCGGTGCTGCTGCCCGAGGAATCCGTGGGCATGGTCGCCCGCATCGGCCCGGTCACCCGGGTCAGCGCGGTTGCCAACACCCACACCCTGGTACGCCGTTCCGACCGTACCGATCCCCAGGACGGCTCCGGGCTGACCGTCCTCGCGGCCCGGCTCGACCTTCCCTCGGCGATCAACGCGCGAGTGCGTACCGGGCAATGGCTGAGCGCCGCCACGGAACGCTTTCCCACCGTGGTTCTCGGCTCGGTGGCCGCCGCCCGGCTCGGCGTCGACGACACCCGGGGCGGGCCTCAGGTGCTGATAGCCCGCACCTGGTTCACCGTCGTCGGGATCCTCGCCACCACCCCGCTGCTGCCCGACATCGACCGGTCGGTGCTGGTGGGATGGCCGGCCGCGACCGACTTCCTGCAGTTCGACGGCCACCCCACGGTGCTCTACGTTCAGGCCTTCGAGCCGTCGGTCGAAGCGGTCCGCGCGGTCCTGCCCGAGACGATCCATCCCGAACAACCCGGGCAGGTCCAGGTCAGCCGCCCCTCGGACGCGCTGGCGGCGAAGCGGGCCACCGAGAACACCTTCTCCGCGCTGTTTCTCGGCCTGGCCGCCGTGGCCCTGCTGGTCGGCGGGATCGGGGTCGCCAACACCATGGTGATCTCGGTGCTGGAACGGCGTCCCGAGATCGGCCTGCGGCGCGCGCTGGGGGCCAGCCGGGGTCAGATCCGCGGCCAATTTCTCACCGAGTCGGTCGCGCTGTCCACGCTGGGCGGCGTCGCCGGTACGGTGCTGGGGCTGGTCGCCACGGCCGGTTACGCGGCGTACCACGGCTGGCCGGTGGTCGTACCCCTGTCCTCGACGGTGGCCGGGCTGGCCGGCGCCGTTCTGGTCGGCGTGGTCGCCGGGGTGTACCCCTCGATGCGGGCCGCCCGGCTCACGCCGACGGAGGCGCTGGCCACCACGTGACCAGCGCCTCCGGGTGTTACTTGCCGGCGGCGACCTCGCGCTCGCAGTCGTCCAGGAACTCACCGGTCAACGAGATCGACCGGGAGTCGTTGTTCGAGCCTCCCGAGGTGATGCCGATGCCGTCGGGCTCTACGTCGACGTACTTCACACCCTTGCCCTTCAAGCACTTCACGACATCACGGGCGAAGTCCTTGGCCTCCGGATTCGCCGGGTCCCGCTCCCAGGCAGGCAACGGCCAGAACTGCTCACAGGCCTTCTGCGCCTCCCGTTGCTCCTTCGGGGCGTCATCGCCGGTGGCCCAGCTCGATGTTCCCTTCTCGGAGGTGACGCCCTGAGCTTTCATGCATTTCTGATAGGGCTTGAGAAGCAGCTGGTAGTCCGCCTCGGTGCCGTCGATGCGCAGCCGCGGACGTTCCGCGACGGCCGGAGCGGACGCCGGCGCGGAGGGCTGGACAATGCTGGCCACCGGGGGAGGAGTCGGCTCCGGATCCCCGCCGGAGCACGCGCCGATGCCGAACACCGCGGCAACCGCGACACAGCCCAGCCGTACAGATTTCACCATCATGGAACTCCTTGCTGGTCGTGGACGCAGCAAGAATTGCGAACAGTTGTCAGAAAGCTATGTGGACAGCGCGGAATCGTCAGGTGCGCAGGTGGGAGGCGCCATTGAGATCCAGGATCGTGCCCGATGCCCAGGTGGCTTCCGCAGAGCTGAGGTAGGCCACCGCTGCTCCCACCTCTTCCGGGGTGCCGACCCGGCCGAAAGGGCTCTCGGCGAGGACTGACGGGCCCGCGGCGCCGGCGAGTTTGCCGGCCTGCCGGTCGGTGCTGACAAATCCGGGCGCCACCGACGTGACGGCGATGCCGTGCGGGGCCAAGGCCACCGCCATCGATTGCCCGAACGCGTGCAGCCCGGCCTTGGCCGCACCGTACGCCGGATAGTCGGGCTCTCCGCGGAACGCCCCGCGGGAGCCGACGTTGACGACGGCGCCCGGTGCGCCGCGGCCGATCAGGTGCTGGGCGAAGCAGTACGTGACGTTCGCCGCGCCGATCAGGTCGACGTCGACCATACGGCGCCAGGCACGCTGCCAGTCGGCGTACGACACGTCAGCGACGGCGTGCCGGTTGTCCTCGCCCGGGGCGACGGCTGCGTTGTTGACCAGGACGTCGATGCCACCGAGTGCGGTCACGGCGTGGTCGACGACGGCGGCCGCCTGCTCGGCTTCGCTGACATCCCCGCCGATCAGAACGTGTCCGTCGCCGTCCAGCAGACTCAGCGTCTGTTCGGCTGCTTCGCGCCCGGTCGCGTAGTGCACCGCAACACGATCCCCGCGTGCGGCCAGTGCGATCGCGATCGCGCGGCCGATGCCACGGGAGGCGCCGGTGACCAGTGAGTTCCTCATCGGTGCCAGCCTATCCAGGCCGCCAGCGCGTCACCCATGACCAGCTCGAGGTCCCGTCCCTTGAGCCAGGACAGCTCGTCGGTGAACATGGTCACCGCCTCGGGCCACGTGCACGGCAGCCGGGTGATGTCGGTACCCCAGAACACGCGCTCGGCGCCGAAGGCGTTGAAAGCCCGCCGGATCAGCTCGTGCGTGCCCGGGTACGGGTAAGGGTCGGTGGCTGTCCCGGGGACGCCGGTGGCCTTGACCGCGATGTTGGGCCGGCGGGCCAGGGCGAGCAGGTCGTCGAAGTGCGCGGCGGCTTGCGGCAGTTTCTCGAACGGGCTCAGGGCGAGGTGGTCCATCACCAGGCGCATCCGCGGGTATCGACCAGCGATGTCGGCCACGGCCGGCAGATAGCGGGGCAACACGATGAGAGCGACCGGGATCTGCCGTTCGTGGGCGGCCGAGAAGAGCCAGTCGAGCGCTCCGGAGGCCAGTCGATCACCGAGCTCCGGGGTGGGCAGGATGAAGCGCAGGCCCAGCAGGCCGGGCCGGCTCAGAGCCCGGTCGACCGAGGAGGCGTCGGCCGTGGCGTCGAGCGGGAACCCGCCCATCGTGGCGAAGCGGTCCGGATGATCCAGGACCGCACGGTCGGCGTACTCGTCGGCGGCGGGATCCCACAGGGGTGGGCAGTTGACGGCCCGGCTGACACCGGCGGCTTGCATGTCGGCCAGGGCCCGTTCGACGGTGAAGGGCGAACGCCAGTGGTGCGCCGGCGCCGTGCCGCTGGCCCAGAGATGGATCTGGGCGTCGATGATCCGCATGATCATCCTTCCGGGTTCGACGTCGTCGGGCGGGCCGTGCCGGTGAGGCGTGCCGTCATCCAGTCGGTGATCAGCACATCGCGATCGGTCTTGTGGTTGTAGATGCAGTGCTCCCCATCGGTGAACACGACCATCTGTTTGTCCGCGGTCGGGACGCTGTCGAGCACCAGCCGCGCCTGTTCCGTGGAGACCAGGGGATCCCGGCCGCCGTGCACGATGAGCAACGGGTAGCCGGCGTTGGGCCCGGTGGTCCCGGGAGCCACGGTCTTCCAGGCCTGCATGGCCTGTTCCGGGTCATCGGTTCCGCAGAACGCCAGCATCTTGGAGTGGAAGGCGCCGGCACTGGGCGGGACCAGCCAGGGGGCGAGGATGCCGCCGTTGTCGCAGCACGCACTGATGCGGACATCGGCCGCGGCAACGGTCATCGCGAAGCTGCCGCCCATGCTGTTGCCGGCAAATCCGATGGGCCGTCCCGGTGCGCGCCGGTCGAGGTAGTCGATGGCATGCCGGTACGCGTCGAGCCACTGTGCCGACAGGTAGTGGTGATGGGCGAACCGTGATTCGCCCTGACCGGGTCCGTCCAGCACCAGCGCGTCGACGCCACGGGCTGCGAACGCCACCCCCAGGCTGTCGAAGTCCATGGCGTGGCCCTCGACACCGCCGATCACGACGACCGAGGCGCCGGCCGGCCGCGCGGCGCTGAACAGCCAGCCGATCAGCGGTTCGCGGTCGGTCCTGATCGACACGCGGCGCCGATCACCGAGCAGTTCAGCGGCCTGGTTGTACAGGTGCGCGGCTCCGGCGTAGATCTCGCGGCGTTCCCGCGTGTCGGAGAGCATCATCATCTGACTCATCCTCAGCAGGGCCGAGGCACGACGCAGATATCCGGCCCGCGTAGGGACGAACGCTGCGGGCGCGCTCTCGGCCCGGCTCAGACATGTCCGCGCCAGATCGGTGGCGGCCTGCTGCCAGTCCTGGCCGTCGACCACCCGGCCGCGCAGTTCCACGGCGTCGGCGTAGTCGACGCCGTAACCGACGGTCCGTTCGATCGAGAACTGACGCAAGGCCGCCTGCGATGTCGCAGGCAGCACCGCGAGCGCCTCGTCGGTTTCCGGTCGCCGGCCGACGAACTCGCGGGTCTCTGGGATTGCCACCATTGCTGAAGCCCTCCGTCTCAGCCGGCTACCGGGTTGCGGGCCAGTGCTTCGGGCTTCGGCCCGGGGGTGAAGGCTTGCGCGGGAGGGCCGCCAGGCCCGAGCGTGCCTTTAATTAACCGGTCGGTTCTGCTGCTCGATGTACTGATGCACGACACTCGGCAGTGCCCCGCCGACGGAGCCGGCGAAGTACGAGCCCGACCAGAGCTTGTTGACCCGGTAGTAGTGCCGCACGAGGTCCGGGAACTCCTGCCGCAGGCGGCGCGACGAAACGCCCTTGAGGCTGTTGACGAGCTTCGCCAGGGCGACCTTGGGCGGAAAGTTGACCAGCAGGTGGACGTGGCACAGTGGTTCTCGTGCAGCTCCGTTACAACTTCCGGCTTTACCCGGACACCGCTCAGCGCGAGGCGCTGGCCCGGTCGTTCGGATGTGCTCGGGTGGTGTTCAACGACGGGCTGCGCCTGCGTCAGCAGGCCCGCGAGGCGGGCGAGGAGTACGTCTCGGACGGCGAGCTGTCCCGTCGCCTGATCACCGAGGCGAAGTCCACCCCGGAACGTGTGTGGCTGGGCGAGGTGTCCAGCGCGATGTTGCAGCAGGCCCTTGCGGATCTGAACGCGGCGTACCGTAACTTTTTCGCCTCGATTTCGGGCAAGCGCAAGGGGCGGAAGCTGGCCCTGCCCCGGTTCCGGTCCCGCAAGGACAATCGGCAGGCGATCAGGTTCACGAAGAACTCCCGGTTCAAGGTGCTCGACAACGGCCGCCTGCGGCTGCCGAAGATTGGTGACCTCGCGGTGCGCTGGTCGCGGGCGCTGCCCTCGGACCCGTCGTCGGTGGCTGTGATCAAGGATGCTGCCGGCCGGTATTTCGCCTCGTTCGTCGTGCAGGCTGCCGAGGAGGAGGTGTTGCCGCCGGTCGGCTCCGAGGTGGGTATCGACCTGGGGCTGACGCACTTCGCGGTGCTGTCGGACGGCACGAAGGTGACGGCGCCGAAGTTTCTGCGCCGTGCGGCTCGCAAGCTCAAGCGGTTGCAGCAGGACCTGTCCCGCAAAATCAACGGTTCGAACAGGCGCAAGAAGGCCGTCGTGCAGGTCGCCCGGGCTCACGCGCGAGTGGCCGACACCCGGCGGGACTGGCAGCACAAACTTTCCACGACGTTGATCCGCGAGAACCAAGCGGTGTACGTCGAGGATCTGTGCGTGGTCGGTCTGGGCCGGACCCGGCTGGCGAAGTCCGTGCACGACGCGGGCTGGGCCGGTTTCACCGGCATGTTGGAGTACAAGGCCGCCCGGTACGGGCGGACCTTCGGTCGGGTGGACCGGTTTTTCCCGTCCACCCGGATGTGCTCCGATTGCGGCCGGATCAACGACAAGATGGCCCTGAACGTGCGAGCGTGGGACTGCCCATGTGGCAGTGACCACGACCGGGACGTCAACGCCGCCAGAAATATCAAGGCCGCCGGGCAGGCGGACTTCAACGACCGTGGAGCGCAGGTAAGACCGGGACTCGTCCCGGCACCGCGCGGTGAAGCGGTAACCCACCCGGACGCGGCGTGTTCCACGCGCAGCGTGGAGGGAATCTCCGTCCATTAGGACGGAGAGGATGTCAACGGCAGCATCAACTCGGTGTACTTGGACAGGGCGCCGGTCCAGTCCCCTTGGGTGACGTAGGCGACGTAGCCGTCGGGCCGCACGAGGATGTGCGCCGGACCGGTGATGCCGTAGATGCGGCGTACTCCGGCCGCATCCTTCTCGGGGATCTCGACGGTCTTCAGCTCGGCGCCCGTACCCGGCCACGAGATCTGCTTGAGCGCCGCGACTGCGGGCTCGCCGACGGCGATGAGGGTGAAGTGTGCACCGCGGAAATCGTCGAAGAGCTGACCTGCGTCGTGGCGGGCGTTGGGTGCCCGGTCCCCGGCGATGACCTTCGGGCTGTCCTCGCCGCTGTCGGCCGCCAGGGGGCCGCCGCGGTAGTTGAGGGCGAGCTGGCGTTCCTCGTCGCCGCGTTTGGCCGCGGCGAGCGGGCGGCTGCTCATCCGGGCGTAGATGTCGGTCGACAACCCGAGCACCCGGGCGGCGATCGGTTGCCGTTCGGCCTCGTAGGTGTCGAGCAGGAAGTCCGGCGCTCCGGCGAGGGCCTGGGCCAGCTTCCAGCCGAGGTTGTAGGCGTCCTGCACGCCGGTGTTCAGGCCCTGGCCGCCGGTCGGCGGATGCACATGGGCCGCGTCGCCGACGAGGAAGACGTGGCCGGACCGGTACCGCTGCGCCAGCCTGATGTTCGGCCGCCACACCGAGGCCCAGTGCACCTGCACCACGTGCAGTTTGGTGTTGCCCACGAACTGCTCGACGAGGCGGTTCACGGACTCCTGATTCAGATCGGCCTTCTCGTCCGGGCGCAGCTTGAGCATCAGCTGGAACTTCTCACCGTCCGGCAGAGGGCACAGCGCCATGAACCGGCCGTTGCCGCGGGGCCAGATGTGCCAGCGGTTGCGGGGCAGGCCGGTCAGGGTCACGTCAGCCACGATCATCCGGTCGCTGTCGTCGGTGTCGCCGATGAAGTCGATCCCCGCGGTACGGCGCACCACACTGCCGCCCCCGTCAGCGCCGACCAGGAAGCGGGCGGAGATCTGTTCGGTGCCGGCCGGAGTCTCGACGGTGGCCACGACGCCGTCGGCATCCTGCTCGTAGCCGGTGAGTCGCGTCCGGTACTCGACCGTCCCGCCGAGTTCCTCCAGACGGCGCTTGATGGCCGCGTCGGTGTTGTACTGCGCCACCAGCAGGGTGTTCGGGTGGGGAACGTCCTCGCTCGGCGTGCGGTGCTTGATCATCATCCACGGCAGCGTGAGGGGGCCGACGTGCGCGCCGAGCAGGGGATAGAGCGCGCTGTGGGCCTGGACGTCGGCCAGGATGCCGAGGTCGTCGAGAACCTCCTGGGTCCGCGGCTGGATTCCCTTGGCGCGGGAGCCTTCGAAGCTGCGGTCGGCGGCGTCGATGACGCGCAGCTTCACACCACGGCGCTGCAGATCGCAGGCCAGTGCGAGCCCGGCCGGGCCTGCTCCGGCCACCAGCACGTCGATACGGTCAGTCATGTCGTCCACCTAGGAGCTCGGAAAGCCACTGCACGCCGGTATTTATGGCTACACCGTAGCCACAAATCGATGACCGGGGCAATGTCATGAGACGCACACTCAACCTAAATATGTTAGGCTTTAGCCTAGACGCTTGCGGATCCACACTATGGGACGTAGATTGGGGTCATGGAGCCCATCACCGAGCGCGAGATCCGCGCGTCCTTCGTCAACTGCACCAAGGGTGCGACCAAACGTCTGGCTGTGCCCGCGGACCTGGACCAGCGCCCGTGGGGCGACCTGGACTTCCTCGGGTGGCGTGATCCCGCGTCGTTGCAGCGTGCGTACCTGGTGGCGGAGTCCGGCAACGGGCTGGTGGGGGTGGCGATGCGGCTGGCGTCGCCGAGCGCCGGGCAACCCCGGCGCAGCATGTGCTCGCTCTGCCTGACAACGCACAACCCCGGTGGTGTGTCGTTGATGACCGCGGCCAAGGCCGGGCGTAACGGCCAGAACGGCAACTCGGTCGGCACCTACATCTGTGTCGACCTGGCCTGCTCGTTGTACCTGCGCGGCAAGAAGAAGGCCGGACCGGCCACGCGTTTCCAGGAGTCGCTGACCGAGGACGAGAAGATCGAACGGACTGTCGGGAAGGTCGAGGCCTTCCTGGCCAGTGTGACCAGCTGACGATCCCGCTTCGGCGGAGAGTTATTCCGCGGGCCAGTTACGCAGCAGGGCGTCGAGGCCGTCCATGATCCGGGTCCAGGATTGCTGCGAGTCGGGGCTGCTGTGGTCGAAGCTCCCGCCCATCTCCAGGCGGATGTAGCCGTTGAACGTGCTGCCGAGCAGCCGGACGGCGTGCGTCTGATCCGTCTCGCTCAGGTGGTAGCCGCGAAGGATCGCCCGGATCATCTGCGAGTTGCGGGGTCCCGAGCTGGCCGCCGCGGTCTGCGGGTCGAGCCGCATTCCCGTCGCCTCGTAACGGCCCGGGTGTTCGCGGGCGTAGTCGCGGTAGACGTTGCCCAGGGCGATGAGTGCGTCCTTGCCGGATCGTCCGGCCAGAGCGGTGGAGCTGCGGTCGGCCAGCTCCGCCAGGGCCAGCACGGCGATCCCGGTCTTGAGGTCGTGCGAGTTGCGCAGATGGGCGTACAGGCTGGGGACCTTGACGTTGAACTTGCGGGCGACGGCGGAAACGGTGACCTTGTCGAATCCGACCTCGTCGGCCAGCTCGGCGCCGGCCTGCACCAGGCGTTCCGGGGTGAGACCCGCTCGCACCACGACCTGCCCCCTTCGCTCCGGAAAGACGTACGGGCCTAATCGTATTAGGCACATCTCTAAGGCGGGCACACCGGCTATACACTCGGGCTCCGCCGCGATGGGGGCGGTCCTGGTGCTGGCCGTCGGTGAAGGGATGATGGTGCTTACCGCCACGACAGAACGACCCACGCCGGCCCGCGCCGTGCCCGAGCTCGTCCGGCGCCGGCTGGCGACGCTCGAGAACTGGCTCAACCCGTACTCTTGGCTGGTCACCGGCATCATCGTGGTGATCGCGGCGATCCTGCGGCTGAACGGCATCACGACCCGCAAGGGCTACATCTTCGACGAGGTGTACTACCCGACCGACGCCTGGGACATGCTGCAGCACGGTGTCGAATGGGATCCGGAGAAGACCGGCGGTCCGGCGTTCGTGGTGCATCCGCCGCTCGGCAAATGGCTGATCGCGCTGGGTGAGAAGGCGTTCGGCAACAACGAGCTCGGCTGGCGTTTCCCGGCCGCGATCGCCGGCACGCTGATGATCCTGATTCTGATCCGGGTGGCGTACCGGATGTTCCACTCGATCGTCCTGGCCGGCACGGCCGGGCTGCTGATGACCCTCGACGGTTTCCAGCTGGTGCTCTCGCGCACCTCGTTGCTCGACATCTTCCTCGGCTTGTTCGTCCTGGCTTCCTTCGCCGCCCTGCTGCTCGACCGCGACCACTACCGGCGCCGCCTGCTGCGCTCGCTGGAGCGTGCTGAAGATCCCGCGGTGCCGCGGGCGGTGCCGTGGTGGCTGCTGATGGCCGGGGCGCTGTTGGGCCTGGCCTGCGGGGTGAAGTGGAGCGCGTTGTTCTTCCTGCCGTTCTTCGCCGTGCTGATCATCGCGTGGCGCGTGCAGGCCCGGCGCTCGGCGGGTGTCCGGCGGCCGTTGCGGGCCGGCCTCGTCGGCGACCTGGGCTGGGGCCTGCTCAGTTCTGTGCTGGTGGTGGTCTTCTACCTGGCCACCTGGACGGGCTGGTTCGTCACGTCCGGCGGATGGGACCGGCACTACCGTGAGCAGAACGGCCTGAGTGAACCACCGGTCATCGGGGCGCTGCTCAACCTGATGCACTACCACCAGTCGGCGTTCGAGTTCCACAGCAATCTGAGCTCACCGCACACCTACCAGTCGTGGCCGTGGCAATGGCTGCTGCTGGGCCGGCCGGTGGCCTTCGACTGGAAATCCAACGCGGGCAACTGCGGTGCCGCAAGCTGCGTCAGAGAAACCCTCCTTCTCGGTACGCCCATCCTCTGGTGGTCGTTCCTGCCCGCGCTGGCCGCCCTCATCTGGTTCGGCCTGTCCCGCCGCGACTGGCGCGCCTGGGCCATCCTGGTACCCGTCGCGGCCGGCCTGCTGCCCTGGTTCTACTACGCGGTCAAGGACAGCCGCACGATGTTCGCGTTCTACGCCCTGCCGGCGCTGCCGTTCCTGATCCTGGCTGTCGTCTACGTGCTCGGCGCCATCATGACCCCGCCCGAAGGCATGGTTCAGGGCCCTGGCCGCACCGATCGCCAGCTGCTGGGCGTGATCGTTGCCGGCGCCTACGTCGTCCTGGTCGCCCTGTGTTTCGCCTACTTCCATCCCATCTTCGTGAACGGGCTGCTCTCGTACGAGGACTGGGCGGCCCGGATGTGGCTCGGGAGTCGCTGGATCTAGTGCGCCGGTTCGTGCGGACGGTGACCTGGCGGGACCGGTCGGCGCGGGGTGCCGGCCAGATGCGGTCTCGAGACGTGGTGGCCAGGTTGCCCTGACCGTCCCGGATGCAGAGCAGGGATGGGTGTCATCGGACAACCGCACCGGGCGCGATCCTTCTCACCAGATCTGTTATAGGTCGACCACTAACTTGATCGCTAGGGTGGGAACATGACCGAGACGACCGAGAACCGCTCCCCGGCACAGCACGCGGTGGCCGACCACCTGCGGCTTCTGACCACCGGCAGGCTGGACGCCTGGGCTGAGCTGTACACCGCCGACGCCACGTTCACGTTTCCGTTTGCGCCGGCCGGGATGGCCTCCGAACTGCATGGGCGTGAAGCCCTTGTCACGCACATGCGGAACTTCGTAGCCACCTTCGACGTGCAGGCCGTGAATCTGCGCTACATCGCGACTACGAGCCCGCAGATCGCGGTGGCGTTGTGGACGCTGGACGGGACGGCGACGCCCACCGGGAAGCATTTTCACCAGGACTGCTTCGGGATCGTGCAGACCGACGCCGACGGGCTGATCACTCGATACGACGACTACTGGAACCCTCTGGCCGCCGTTGACGCGCTGACAACCAGCGACCCCGAGGCAACCGGAACCGTGGGTGTAGCCGGCTCTTTCGGTAGCTGAAACGGAGCGAACCGGCGGTCCAGGTGCCGTGGATAGGCTGACACCATGCCTGCCGCCGGGACGACCACGAAGAGCGATGAACGCCGTCAGCACGTCGTGGACGCGGCGGTGAGCTGTTTCGCGCGGAGAGGCTTTTACGGTACGACCACGAACGAGATCGCCGAGCGCGCCGGCATCTCGCAGCCCTACCTCTACCGGCTCTTCGCCAACAAGCAGGCGATCTTCGCTGCTGCGGTCACGCACGTCGGCGGCCTGCTGACCGAAACGCTCACCGCCGCCAAGGCCGCCGACACCACGATGAGCCCGCCGCAAGCACTGCGAGCCGCGTACAGCACGCTCATCACCGACGGTGACGTCCTGCGCTTCCTGATGCACGCCAACTGTGCCACCGACGAACCGGTCATTCGCGATGCGGTCCGCACGTGTTACGCCCAGCAGGTGACGATCGTCCGGAAGCTGTTGGACGGTGACGACGAGGCGGTCCGGCAGTGGTTCGCCGCCGGCATGCTCGACAACGTCATCACCATGCTCGGCCTCGCCGACGTAGCCGAACCCTGGGCCGCCACGCTCATCGACGCCTAGCCATAGCGTCAGAACACCATCATCGGGTCCGTGGTGCCGACCTTCACGGACGCGAAATCCGCCAGTTGCTCACTGCCAAGCTGCGGAACACAGGCAGTCCGCCACGATAAACATCGATCACTCTTTGCGGGACAGAACCGAGTTTGAGCGCCAGATGTTCGCGACGTTCGGCGCCACGTTGCTACCGCCGGGTGCCCAGCTGTTCGCGCACATCAAGCGCTAATCCTGGGTGATGGCAGGGTTCCGGTTTGTTAACTCGCACAGGCCATCTTTGAAAGTCCACGCCTTGTCGCGTTTAACCGAACAAGACCGATCCTCACCTGCTCGCGCTGATCAAATCGATACAGCGGGCCGTGCCACGAGCTTTGCTAGCGTCACAAATCCGAGTCGCCGGAAGGGCCGCGTTGACGATCAAGGTCGCGGTGGCGATCAAGGGCGCGTCGGTGTCGTATCTCAGATTGGACGGCTGGCAGTCGGCTGCGCCAATAGCGCGCCAGCGGATTTTGCAGTGTTCCAGCGAACAATAGCATTGCTTGCACGACAAACAACGCTGGCCGGCTCCAGAATGGCGGCAACGCCCAGGTAAGAACCACCGGAACTGCCAGTGCAGGAAGAATCCACTTCATCGGAAACGGGTCCAGGGCAACCGCGTACATGGGGTCGAACATGCATCGCAATATCGCTGTCAAGTACAGAGATACAACTCGCAGGCTGTAGAGCGCCCATGGCCACAGCAGGAATCCGCACCATGCCAGCCAGTGACCCCCGCCCGGCCAGTCGGCGGCCCAGCCGTCCGTCCAGCCGGGCAATGTATCGAGACCCATCGAATGATGGTACGTCAGCTGAGGCAGTTCCGTTAAGGGTGACGACTACCAGACCAGTCTCATCGAGACGTGCGCCTCTTGGGCAGACACCGCAGTCCACCGAACGCCGCCATATCGCGGTGTCGTGGAGCTCGCAGCGCACCGATGAAGGTCGGACGAAACGCACTCTCCTGCCGCAGTCAAGGCGCGTCTCGCCGGTCGAACCCTCACCGGGCGTACGTTGTCAGCTGGTCGACGACAGGGCTCACGGCTCCGCCCAGACGCGGCTCCCGAACTCGGGGACATCGAGATCGGTGAGATCTTGCTGGCGCCGAAACTCGGCGACATCTGGTATTGGCACTCGGCTCTGGCGCAGAGTCTGTGAATGATCTCGACGGCTGGCCAGTGCAGTCGACGGCTGACGCGTCAGGCCGGCGAGCGCTAGCCGTGCATGTTTTATCGACACGTTCAATGGCCCGGGGGCGAGGTGTCATGCGGCTACTCCGGGAGTTCCGCGATGCCGAGGGCCTCGGCGAATGCGTAAATTCCGTCGCCGAACGGCCCGGGGCGCTCCTCTAGTGCGGCCGCGAGCCGATCGGGGCTGGTGACGAGGCCGGCCTTCTCGACCCACACCAGTAGCCCGGCGAGGGCTTGGCTGTTGAGCGGCTCGAAGTCCTCGCCGTCGTCGGCGGCGAGGATCCGGACGATCTCCTCATTGAGGTGGAATGCGACGGTGCTGCCGGAGGGATCGGCCGCCGTGGCCCAGGCACAGTCGCTGTCAAAGACTGACAGCGCGATAGCCGGTGCCGCCGTCTCCAGCGCGAGGTCGGCCGCCAGGTCGCCTTCCGAGGAGTCGTCGACCGGGCCGAGGAACCCGATCCGCCAACCACACGCCCGCACGTTGTCGGTCACGGCAACGAACAGGTCGTCGACACACGCCAGCTCGTCGAGCCGCGTGTCGCCGCTGCGCGCGATGATGACAAGACCTGAGTAGCCCACGGTCACCTCTTCCGCTCGGCGGCACGCCTTCTGGCGAGTGCCACTATGTCGGCGCCCACACTGTCGGGATCGGAGTGCGGAAAATCCATGACTGCGTCAACGTCGCCGCGTTCGGCGTGCCGGTAAGCGGCGATGAGGCGTGTGCTCCAACGCCCCTCCGGCCAGGCGCCGGACTTCCACCGCCCGGAGGCGAGTTGTTCGGTGCGGGCTCGGGCGGCGCGTTCGCGGTCAGCCTCGGCGGCGGCGAGCATCGCGTCGGTGTCACCCAGCCAGGTCTTCATGCCGGGCAGGTTCTTCGCCAGCCAGACCCGCACGATGGTGGCGGCGTATTCCACGTCGGCTTCCGTGGACAGTGTGAACGTGTGGTCGGGAAGCTCGGCGGTGTCGTCGGTCGCCACCAGGCGATGGTTCCAGACGCTGTGGTGTGGCATGGCGTCACGGCGCGCATCGTCTTCGCCGAAGTAGTAGCGGAGGTGAGGGGCGAGCAGTACTCCGACGTTGATGAAAAACGCGACCTCTCCCTGCAGCGCGGTGGTGCGCTGGATGTTGAGCGCGATGCCGTTGCCCTCGGGGTCGAAATACCGGAATACCGGCCCGCGGCGGACAAAGCCGGCGGCTGCCAGGTCGGCTTCGAGGAGCCCGACGAACCGTCGTAACAAGGCATTCACGAGGCGGCACGGTACCGCACCCGGCGGAGGGCCACCTATCGGGCATCTGAGGAGATGATCTTCCCGTACTCCGATGACGCTTTGTGGCTGAAGTCTGGCCCGAGTGCGGACGAGGCACCCGTCGACCACTCCGGCTGAGCCGCTGAGACCGTTCACGGAATGTGCGCCAGAGCCCCGAAGGCCTGGAGATAATCAGTCAGGCCGCTCGAGCGGTGGATCGGCCCCATCGGCGTTGTCCTTCGCTGCGGATGCGGGCACCTTCGCGGCGTTGGGCGGCGGTGCACGACGCCCCAGAGTTGGTCGTCGCCGACCGAATAGCAGCCAGGGAACTGCCGGACACCCTGCAGCTTGTGATAGTTCGCCGGCAGCCGCCGTGGGTGATTCTTGGGCGCCCAGCCGGAGCCGGCCTGTGGGCGGATGGATCGTGTTCTCGTCCGCCTGAACCAGGCCGACGGCGTGTCAGTCAACACCGTGAACGTTGATGGTCACGGCACTAGCGGACCTTCGATTGGCCGAGCTGGTCCTCGACGAACGCGGGCCTGGCGAGGGTGATCGCCGGAACGGTGGCCACCAGCGCGACAGCGAGCAGGAACAGCAGCGGCAGGGTCCACCCGCCGCTCGCGTCGTGCAGCAGCCCGACGATCAGCGGACCGAGCGCGCCGAGCGCGTACGCGACTCCCTGGGAGAAGCCGCTCAGCGCGACGGTGCCGCCCTGGGTCCGGGTGCGGACGTTGATGAGCACCAGGCTGACCGGGAACAGGATCGATCCCGACCCGATGAGCAGAACCCAGAGCAGGGTGAGCGTTGCGGGCGCCAGCAGGAGGCCGAGGTAGCCGACCACGAAGCTCGCGACACCGGCGGCGATGAGCCAGCCGACATTGCGCAGCCGCGCGACGAGCAGCGGGGCGATGAGTGCGCCGGGCACGCTGACGATGCCGGTGACGGCGAGCAGCACACCGGCCTCGGTCGGCGTCGAGCCGGCGATGTCGCCGAGGATCTCGGGCAGCCACGCGAACGCCGCGTAGGTGCAGATCGTGCTGGTCGAGAACACAACGGTGATCGACAGGGCCACGCGTGACCGCCACAGTCGTGCGACCAGGGTGGTGGGCGCAGATTCGGCGGCGAGGTCGTCGGAGAGCCGCCGGCGGCGCTCCCGCACGATGAGCAGGAGCCACGGGACGAGCGCGACCGCGGAGGTCAGCGACCACATGCCGAGCGAGAACCGCCAGCCGATCCGCTCGGCGACCGGAGCGGCGAGCGCGGCGGGCACGGCCGTGCTCACGCCCACGATGCAGACGTAGACGGCGGTCAGCAGCGCCACCCGGTCGGGGAAGTAGCGCCGCACGATCGGCGGCAGCAACACGTTGCCGATACCCGTACCGGCGAGGGCGACCACGCTGCCGGCGAGCAGCACCGCGAAGCCCGGGGCGAAGGCACGCACAAGATGGCCGAGGGTCATGAGCAGCAACGCGAGCAGGATGCCGCCGTCGAGGCCGATGCCGCGGGCCACGCGCGGCGCGACGAACCCGGATGCCGCGAGCAGGATCGGTGGCAACGTGCCGAGCAGCCCGACGCCGATGCTCGATATCGGGATGTCCACCCGGATCTCGCCGAGGATGGGCGAGATCGCCGCAACGGCCTGGCGCAGGGTGAGGGCGACGAGCGCGATGCCCAGCAGGGCGGCCGTGCGTCCCGCCCACAGCGGAAGAGGGCGGTGCTCGGACATTCCCCGACTCTAGTTCTCCATCCGGGGATCGTGATCATCGCGGTTCGAACGAAATGGTGAAATGGCGCACCCCTCCGCAATATCTGCCTTGCGTCACCGCAATCGTCGACTGGCTGGTCCACCGGCCTTGCCGTTAACCTGAAAATCGATCATGACATATGTCGGGTGACATGCCCGCTTTCCTAGGGAGCATCCTTGTCTGCTGCGGAAAATGAACTGCGGGAACTTTATGGCCGGTACATTCAGGCCATCAACGAGCGACGGTTCGACGACATGGACCAGTTCACCCACGATGAGATCAATTTCAACGAGCAGATGATCACGCGTGCCGAATACTGCGCCGTCATCCAGGGCAACATCGACGCCGTTCCCGACTTCTTCTGGTGGGTCGACGAGCTGGTGATCGACGGTAACCTGCTCATCGCAAGGCTGGTCGACCACGGCACGCCGGCGAAGCCGTGGCTCGGCCTGGAGCCGACCGGCCGGCAGATCAACTTCATCGAGTACGCCATCTACCGCTTCCAGGACGGCCGGTTCAACTGGATCAACGTGGTGCTCGACAGGCCCTCGATCGCCCGGCAACTGTCCGGCGTCCCGGAGCAGGTCTACGCCGCGCAGCAGCTCTACTGACGCAGGGCCGCCCGGTACCGCGAGGGGGACATGCCGGTGTGGCGCCGGAACGTCTTCGAGAAGTGGGACGGGTCGACAAATCCGCAGAGCCCGGCGATCTCGGTGATGCTGACGCGCGTCGTTCGCAGAAGTCCCTGTCCCAGCTCGATGCGCAGCCGCAGGTGGAAGCGGGCCGGCGTCTCGCCGGTCTGTTGCTGGAACAGCCGCAGAAGGTGGAAGCGGCTGAGACCCGCTACGGCGGCGATGTCGGCCAGCTTCAGTGCGGTGTGCACGTTGGCGTGGAGCAATTCGATGACGCGTTGCACCCGGACGTCGTGGCGCGGCGGCGGGGGCGGTGCGGTCCCGTGGCAGGTGAGCACGTGGACCGCGAGGAGGCCGGCGGCTGTTGTCGCGGACAGGTCGCCCGCTTGAGTGGAGGCCGCCAGGTGCTGCAGCCGGGCCACCATGACACGCAGGACATGTTCGTCCGGCGGGGGAGGACTGCCGGTCGTCTTCTCCAGGTGCAGTTCCGGCGCTCTCCCTGCCGGATCAGTGGCGGTCATGCGGTCCTCGCTAGGCAGTAGGAGCGGTACGGCAGTGCGGGGCGCACCCACCAACTGGGTGGGTGCGCCCGCACGCCTCGGATTCAGGCGCCGGCGTTCGCTCGCAGAAAGGCGAGCATGAGAGTCGCGGTCTCGTCGGGGTACTGGACGTGGGGGTAGTGACCGGCCCCGTCGATCACCTCGAGCCGGGCTGATCCGGCCGGCAGCGCGGCGACGATGGCCTCGCCCTCGGCACGCGGGTCGGCCCAGTCGGGGTCGAGTGAGCCCTCGATGACCAGCACGGGACAGCGCACGTTCGGCAGCGCCACCCCGGCGTCGACCGGTGCGGACCGGCCCATCTTCTGCATCGCTGTCATCCGGCCCGGTTCGCGCAGCATGGCCTCGATGCGGTGGAGCCGGGCGTCGTAGTCGGCCGGCCTCTTCCCCGGGTACGCGACGTCGAGATAGCCACGCCAGAGGGGCACGCTGCCGAGCAGCGCCGTGCCCAGCAGTCGGAGCAGACCCTTGCGGTACCGGCGGATCCGCAGGTCGCCCAGCTTGACGGACTGCTTGCGGGTGAAGGGCGCCAGTTCGATGATGCCGCTGATCAGCTCGGGAGCCCGGGCGGCGGCGATCGTGGCGGCTCCGCCGGACACCGAGTGGCCGACGAGTACGGCCGGGTGGCCGAGGCGGCGGATCACCGCGAGCAGGTCACCCGCGATGTCCGTCCGGGTGTAGGACGCCCATCGTGCACTCGACTCGCCGTATCCCCGCACGTCGACGGCGGCGACCCGGTAACCCGCGGCCACCAGGCGCGGGGCGACGAACCGGTACGCCTCCCGGCTGTCGCCCATGCCGTGAGCGAGGACGACCAAGGGCCCCGAACCGTGTACCTCGTAGGCGATCGTGCCGCCCTCGACGGTGACGTGGTCGGTCATCGCGACTGTGGTGAGAGCAGGAAGGCGACGGTGTCGTGTTCGGAATTGTCGTCCACCGGTATGAGGCGGTCGGGGAAAAGCATCATTGTCTCCTTGGGATGAGGCAGGCTTATCCGTGCGCGAGTGTCTGCAGCCAGACGACGATCAGGCCGGCAATACCGAGAGCCGTGAGAAACAGCGTTCGCTGCCACCACGGCACTGTGACGCCGCGTATAGCAATAGCGGCGACAGTCACGAGCGTTGCCAGCAGAACGGCGGCGGAAATCCATAACGCAGGGGTGACGGGCCAGGCGCCGAGAGCCGAAGCGCCGAGCAGAGCAAGCGGGGCCACCACCGTCACCAAGGAGCCCAGCGAGGCGCGTAGCGCGTGGCGCAGCTCCGGCCCGTTGAGGAACCTTCCGTGTACGGCCAGGTGGGAGAGCGCGTCGGCGGTGAGCGCGGCGACCACTGTCCCGGTGGTGGTGACCAGCAGGACGAGCAACGCCTCCAGAGGCGCCCCGGGGTGAGAAGCCATGACCAGAGTCACCGACAGTGCGGTGAAGGTGACGTAGATCCCCTCGCGCAGGGAGTCGGTCTGCTGCGCAGGGGTGGCTGCGGGAGTGAACTGACGACGATGAGGGGGTCTGCGATCGGTATTGATGGCTACGTTGTCTCCGTAATCACTCGGCGAGGTGGTGTATAACGCAACAAATGCCCGTATTACGTCGCGCGGTTACCAGGCGTGTAGCGTCTCCGTGCTGCCTTGACCCCGAGGGGCGCGGCTTCGTACTCGTGAGGGGAGACGCGATCGGATGGACAGTCCGGCCATGAACGAACCGAAGCGGCCCCGGGGACGTCCCGCCCTCGGCCGCGCCCGCATCGTCGAGGCAGCGCTCGGCGTCATCGACGAGGGGGGCGCGGACGCTCTCACCTTCCGAGCTGTGGCCAAACGTCTCTCGTCGAGCACCGCGACGCTCTACCGCCACGTCGAGAGCCGCTCGGAACTGCTCGGCCTTGTCATGGATCACCTGCTCGGCCAGGCTGACCAGCAGATCCGGGCCCACCTCGAGGCGAACGCGAACTGGGACGAGGTCTGCCGGGCCTCCGCCCGAATCTCGTACCGGGTCCTGTCGAGCCACAACGCCTCGGCGCACCTGTTCACGAACAGATTCCCGCTCGGACCGAACGGCATGACCATCCGCGAACGGATGCTGGCCGCTCTGATCAAGGCCGGCTTCACCCCGATGATGGCTGTCAACACGGTCGCGACGATCTCTCACTACGTGGTCGGGTTCGCGATGCAGAACGACGCGACGGTCAGCCGCTCGACGCTGGACAACACCTTCGGAGGGGCGGGCGGGGACCGGTACCCCGCCACAGCTTCGGTGGTGCACCTGCTGCCCCGTCCGCTGGACGAGGAGTTCGAGTTCGGGCTCGGTCTGATCTTCGATGCACTGACCACGGGACTCCTCAGGTCCGCACCGCCCGCGGAGGACACCTCAGCTCCCGCGTGAGTCCTCACCTGCCCGCGTCGTGTCACGCACCGCGGCCCGGATCGCTTCGCTGACCGGGGTGTCACCGGCGTTCAGCTCCAGGATCTGGCGGCTGATGCCGGTCTCATGGACGACAGCCGCCAGTGTCGTGGCGACATCCTCGCGTGACACCTGCTCGTGGATCTCCGCCGGGCCCAGAGCGATCGTTCCCCGGCCGGAATAGTCCTGCAGCGCGGCCGGCCGGAGGATGACCCAGTCGAGGCCGCTCCGGGAGAGTGCAACATCAGCCTGCTTTTTCATGCGGATGTAGTACTCGAAACCGTCGCCCTCGAAGCGGTCCCGCCACGCCTCGGGGAAGACCGACACCAGCACGAAGCGCTGCACCTTCGCGAGGTGTGCCGCCTCGATGGCTTTGATGACGCCGTCGCGGTCGATGGCGGCGATCGCTTCCCGGCTGCCGCCTCCGGCACCGGCGGAGAAGACGATCGTCTCCGCATCGCCGATCATGTCGGCCAGTGCCCGAGCGGAACCGTTGGTCAGATCACCGACGTGCCCGACGGCTCCGAACTCGGCGAGTTCGCCCTTCTGCTCCTCGCGGCGAACGAGCCCGGCGACGTCGTCGCCCTGCTCCCGCAACTTCCTGGCGACCTGTCCGCCGACACCGCCGGTGATCCCGATGATGAAGATCTTCACCTTGGTCGTCTCCTGGTCTGGTTCAGATCGCCGGATGGAGGTTGCGCACCGGGCTCACGGACTCCAGGAGCGAGGCGAGATGCAGGATCGTGGATTCGGCGAACCACGGGGCGGCGATCTGAACGCCGATCGGAAGGCCTTCGCTGCTCGTCCCGAACCGCATCGACAGCGCGGGAAGGCCCGTCATGTTGAACGGGACGGTCGCATTCTGCATGTAGATGAACGGCACTGTCTCACCGTTGATCACGAACTCCTGAAGTCCGTGCGCGTGAGCGGGAATCGGCGTGGCGGGCAGCAGCAGCGCGTCGAACTTCTGGAAATATGCGGCGAAGCCGTCGCGGAGTTGCTCGATCCACTGCTCCGCGCCGACGTAGTCCGCCACGCTGGTGTCCGGCGTATCGAGGGTCGTCCTGGTGATCTGCCCGATCTCGTCCTCGTGGCCGCGTGTCACTTCGGCGAACGCCGGCTTGAGCTCCATCACGTGCTGCTTGTTGTACACGTTGAGGGCGAGGTCCCGCTCGAGCGCGGGAATGCGCACCTGCTCGATGGCGATCCCCATACCCTGGAACGCGGCTGCGGCGGCCTCGACGGTCGCGGCGACCTCCGGATGGATGGGTCCGAGGCCGGGTTCGACGAGCCAGCCGATCCGGATCGGCCGGTTCGGTGCCGAACCCACACCGGCGTCGAAGCCCCGGGGGATGATCGAGTAACCGTCGGCGCCGTCCGGGCCTTGAAGAATCGAGTACGCCAGGGCGATGTCGCGCACCGTGCGTGCCATCGGCCCGATGTGCCAGTCGCGGCGGGGGACCCGGGGCCACATTCCGGTCGCCGGAACACGGCCGTGGGTTGCCTTGAGGGCGATGATCCCGGTGTGCGCCGCCGGGCCGCGCACCGAGATGGCGAGGTCACTGCCCAGACCGAACGGCGACATCCCGGCCGCGATCGCTGCGGACTCGCCACCGCTGGAACCGCCCGGAGTCCGGTCGAGGTTCCACGGGTTGTTGGTCCGGCCGCTCAGCAGGTTGTCGCTCTCGGTCGAGTACGAGAACTCGGGCAGGTTGGTCTTGGCGATCAGGATGCCGCCGGCCTGCTTCACGCGCGCCACGCTGGTGGCGTCGGTGTCGGGGACCCGTCCCTTGAAGATCGGCGATCCGCGCTGGGTCAGCACACCGGCGGTGTCGATCGAGTCCTTGACCGTGAAGGGCACCCCGTGCAGCGGTCCGAGGTCGCCGCCGTCGGTGACCGCCGCCTCCGCCCTTCGTGCCGCGTCGAGCGCGCCGTCGGCCAGAGAGACGACCGCGTTGACCTGAGGGTTCGTGGCTTCGATGCGGTCCAGGTGCGCCCGCATGACCTCCACGGGGGACAGCTCGCGGGTGCGAATGAGGTGGGCCAGCTTGGTGACGTCGGAGAAGTAGATCTCGGAATCCATTACGTACCTCAATCTGGAAGCTCGTGCAGTGGTGGCAAGAGGGGAAGCCGTCGCGAGGGTCAGAGGGCTTTCAGCATCTCGACGGCCACCGGGCCGGAGGATGCAGGATTCTGACCGGTGTAGAGGTTGCGGTCCACGACCGTGTAGACCTCCCAGGCCGGCCCGCGGGAATACTGCGTCGGCAGATCCCTGACGCGGTCTTCCATCAACCACTCGGCCTTGTCGGCAAATCCGACCGCGGCTTCCTCGTCGTTGGTGAAGCCGGTGACCCGGTAGTCGGCGAACGGGGTGTGGCCGTGCTCGTCGCGGGTGGCGAGCAGACCCGCCGGTGCATGGCACACGATGCCGAGTGGCTTGCCGGAGGCGAGTGCTTTCCTGAGCACCATGCCCGAGTCGAGGTCGAAGGCGAGGTCTTCCATCGGACCGTGTCCTCCGGGATAGAAGACCGCGTCGTAATCGTCGAGACGGACGTCTCTGAGGACGGCAGGCCGGCGCAGCTCCTCCGCTGCTTCGATGACCGCCTCGAGCTCGAGGGATGTCTCCTCGCTGCCCGCCATGCTCGCCCGCAGGCTCATCGTGTCCACGGCGGGAACAACACCGCCCGGGGTGGCCACCGTGATGTGGTGACCGGCCTCGGTGAACGCACGGTACGGGGAAACGAACTCCTCGGCCCAGTACCCCGTCGGGTGGCGATGACCGTTCTTGAGTGTCCAGTAACGAGCGCCGGTCATAACGAACAGAATGTTGCTCACCAGGGATGACTCCTCGAGGATTCTGCCGCTTCGCATCACGGTGAACGGCAGGTTCATGGCGGCGGCCCAGTTCGAAGGAGATCGGTTTTCGAATACGTTGTAGCCATAAAGCTTTACGGCTACAACGTATCCGTAAAGCGCTGAGACTGTCAACGCTCCGATCCGACCGGAAGTGCAACCACCGACGTCCTTACGAAACGTAAATTTCGAAGTACGAAGCGTGACTTCGGAATGGCGCAAAAGGCCGTGAAAGCTACTGGCGCGGGCGTACCGACGAGCTGATGCTCAGCGCCACGTCGCGTTGCGGGTCGCCGACCATGGACTTCGGGTTGACGATGCGGTCGAACTGGTCCGCGTCGACTCCCGAGGCCATGGCGGCTTCCCGCAGGGTTGTTCCCTCGTCGTCGGCTTTGTGGGCGATCGCTGACGCCTTGTCGTAGCCGATGACGGGAGACAGCGCCGTGACGAGCATGAGAGAAGCGCCGACGAATCGGTCGATCTGGTCCCGGTCGAGTTCGGTTCCCTCGACGCTGTAGAGACGGAGTTTGTCGCTGGCGTCGCCGAGAATGGTGGCGCAATGGAGAACGTTGCTGATGATGATCGGGCGCATGGCGTTGAGCTCGAAGTTGCCCTGCGCTCCGGCCGCGGCAACGATGCCGTCCTCGCCGAGCACCTGCAGGCAGACCATGATCATCGCTTCCTGCTGAGTGGGATTGACCTTTCCGGGCATGATCGACGACCCGGGCTCGTTCGCCGGGAGCTTGAGTTCGTGCAAGCCGGCCCGAGGGCCGGACGCCAGCCACCGCATGTCGTTCGCCACCTTCATCACGGCGACGGCAATACTGCGCAGACCGGCGGAAACGGCGACCATCGCGTCCAGGGAACCTTGAACGGCGAACTTGGACGGTGCGGTCCGCAGTGGCTCACCGGTCAGTTCGGCGAGCTCGGCGGCGATCTCCTCGGCGAAACCACTCGGGGCGTTGAGCCCGGTGCCGACCGCGGTGCCACCGGCCGCGAGGTCGTACATGCCCGAGAGGGCGTGCTCGAGGCGGTCGGCTGCCTGGCGGACCTGGACGGCCCAGCCCGACCATTCCTGGCCGACGGTCAGCGGCGTGGCGTCCTGCAGGTGGGTGCGGCCGGTCTTGACGACGTCGACCCACCTCTCCGCCTTGGCCATGATCGCGTCCGCGAGGGCGCGTACCTGCAGCAGGGTGTCGCCCCGGACCTTGAGCAGGGTGGCGATGTGCATGGCGGTGGGGAAGGTGTCGTTGGACGACTGCCCCATGTTGACGTGGTCGTTGGGGTGCACCGGCGACCTGGTGCCGAGCTCACCACCGAGCAGCTGGCTGGCGCGATTGGCGAGGACCTCGTTGACGTTCATGTTCGACTGGGTGCCCGAGCCGGTCTGCCAGACGTACAGGGGAAACTGCCCGTCGAGCCGGCCGGAGATCGTTTCGTCGGCCGCCTGGACAATGGCGTCCTTGCGGGCGGTGTCGAGGCGCCCGGCAGCGTGGTTCACCACCGCCGCGGCCTTCTTGACGTAGCCGTAGGCGTGATAGACGGCCTTGGGCATGTGGTCGTCGCCGATGGAGAAGTGGATCAGGGAGCGCTGGGTCTGTGCACCCCAGTAGTGGGTCGCGGGGACCTCGATCGATCCCATCGAGTCGGTCTCGATGCGCGTACCGGTGGCTCCCGTGCCGATGGCCACGTCGCGCAGGGCCAGCTGCTGGTCGGCCTTCTTCTTGTCCCGTGGTGACATGGTCTAGGCCTCCGCATCCGGGTAGGCGGCCTGCCACATGGCGTCCTGGACGGCCTGGGTGAGATCGTCGTGCGCCCGGGTGGCGACGCCGTCGCGTGCCGCGGCCTGCGCGACAGCGAACGCGGCGATGGCGGAGGAGGCCCGGAGGTTCTGCACCGGTGGCAGCAGTGAGGCACCGGGCGGCGTGGGATCGACCTGGGAGGCGACCGCCTCGGCCGCAGCGAGCAGCATGCCGTCGGTGATGTGGGTGGCGCCGGACACGATCGCGCCCAGCCCGAGTCCCGGATAGAGCAGCGAGTTGTTGGCCTGCCCGATGGTGTAGGTGACACCGTCGTGGTCGTGAGGATCGGTGGGGATGCCCACCGCGACCAGTGCCTTGCCGCCGGACCAGTCGATGGCGTCCTGGGGCATGACTTCGATGCGTTCGGTCGGGTTGGACAACGGCAGCAGGATCGGCCGCTCCACGCCCGTGCACAACGCCCGGACGACCTCTTCGGTGAACGCGCCGTGCACCGTCGAGGTGCCGATGAGGATGGTCGGCTTGACCTCCTCGATGACGGTGAGCAGGTCGATGCTCCCGTTTGTCCTCTTCCAGCCGCGTACCTCGTCGGCCGCACGGGCGTAGGCCCGCTGGTAGCCGGGCAGGTCCACCATGTCGTCGACGACCAGACCGTGTTTGTCGATGAGCCAGACCCGGTCCTTGGCCTGCTCCTCGGACAGTCCGTCGCGGACCATGCCCGCTGCGAGCTGGTCGGCCATGCCCGTTCCGGCCGTTCCCGCGCCGAAGACCACAAGACGTTGCTCCGCGAAGGTCTGCCGGGTCACCTTCATGCCTGACAGGACCGAAGCCACGACGATGGCGCCGGTGCCCTGCATGTCATCGTTGAAGATCCGGTAGTCACCGCGGTACCGATCGAGGATGCGCCGTGCGTTCTCGGGGCCGAAGTCCTCGAAGTGCAGGATGGCGTTGGGAAACAGCTCCGCCGCGATCCGCAGGTATTCGGCGATGAATCTGTCGTAGCGCTGGCCGGACACCCGCGAGTGGCGATTACCCAGATAGGTGGGGTCGTTGAGCAGCGATGCGTTGTTGGTGCCGCAGTCGAGGCTCACGGCGATGACGCGCCCGGGGTTGATGCCGGCGGCGGCGGTGTAGACGGCGAGTTTGCCCACCGAGATCTCCACACCGTTGACGCCCCAGTCCCCGATACCCAGGATCTCCTCCGCGTCGGTGCACACGATCAGATCGACGTCATCGGCGCCGAGCCCGAACGACTCGAGCGAGACCCTGATGTCCTCGACGTGGTCGATGGAGAGGAAGGCCGCCTGGGCGACGCGGTAGTCCCGGCTCCATTCCTTGATGGCCTGCCCGACCGTGGGGTCGTACACGACGGGCAGCAGCTCGGCGAGATGGTCGGCGAGAACCTTGAAGTACAGGGTCTGGTTACGGTCGTGGAGAAGGTCGAGGTAGATGAACTGGGCGATGGGGGTGTCGATGCGTGACAACTGCTCGTAGCAGCGGGACGCCTGTTGGTCGAGGGTCTCGGTGACCGCCGGCAGCCGGCCGGTGAGACCGAGCCGGCGACGTTGCTCGTAGTCGAACGCTGTACCGCGACTTCGGAGCGGATCACTCAGGACCGTCCGTGCGCGATCCCCGGATTGCTTGCTCATCTGATTCCCTGTCGTCAGCGAGTCCTGCGGGCGGCGTGCGGGGGAGGGGCCTAAGGGGTGATGAGGGTCTCGGGCTCCATGTCGTAGGAGCTCTGGACCTGGTCCGGCCGGGTGCCCAGGCCGTCAGTGGTCTTCTTGTCCCACGGCGCCATGATGAGGTTCTTGGTTTCCTCGATCATTTCTTTCGGCTCGAGGTTGCGGTACGTGTCGATCTCGCCGGCCGCGACCGCGGTCATGGTCGCGTAGACCGGCTCCGGGTCGTACTGGGCGCGGGGGAACGCGAGCTTGTCGTAATCGAAGAGCCGATCGGCCGGATCGTCCTCCCAGCTGTGGTAGGTCTGGAAGATCCGGTCGTTGAAACCGGTGAGGAACGGCCCGGGGTTCACCGTCGCGACCTCGACCCCGAACTCCTGCAGCTCGAGCTTCATGGTCTCGGCGATGGCTTCGACGGCATGCTTGGAAGCGGCGTAGATGCCGGTGAACGGATTGACGTTCAGTCCCTCACGGGACGAGACCCACACGATGCGGCCGGCACCGCGCCGGGCCATCTGCTTGGCGATGCCCTGAGTGAGAAGCAGCGGACCGGTGACATTGACTTCCCACTCGTTGCGGATGTTGGCGGCAGGGATGTCGACGGTCGACCCGCCCTCACCGATGCCGGCGTTGTTGACCAGGATCTCCACTCCCCAGCCGAGGGCTTTACGGCGATCGCCCTCGTTGGTGACGTCCAGCTTCTCGACCTGGAGTTTCACGCCGCGCTCGTGCGCCTGACGCTTGAGCGTCTGGATCTGGCCGTAGATCTCGACGGTGGCGATCACGTCGAAACCCTTCTCGGCGAGCCGCAGGGCGACTTCGTGACCGAATCCGGTTCCTGCGCCGGTGATCAGCACCTTGTTCATCCGCACGGGGAAGTCCTTTCCTAGGGGCGCGACCTGACGGTGATGCCGTGCCGAATGGTGGCGAAGAATGGAATTTCCCCGGCAGCCGGTCACTGTTCGGTGGTGACGGGCAGCGTGCCGTGCCCTTCTGCCGCCGACCGGTCGTATGCTGTTCCTGGCCACCGCGGGGCTGCCTACGATCCGTGAGTAGATCGGCCATTTCATATGCCGGAAGGGTGTCTACGGTCGGTTTGGCCGCGAAGGGTTCGTTTGTGGTGTCGAGGGGTTCCTGGCAATGACGCTAGAGGACCGTGGCCGAGCGGGAAACAAGCAACTTCGCACGATGGGTGTGTAGATTTGCACAAGCGCCGAGGTGCGACATGAGTCCCGAAGCCGAAGGCCGGGACGTGCGGGCGGACGACCTCCGCTTCCTGGCCGTGGTCGCGGAAACGGGTCGCCTGACGGCGGCAGCGCGCACCCTCGGGGTCGACCACACCACCGTCTCACGCCGATTACGAGCGCTGGAGCTGGCCCTCGGCGCCCGGCTGCTCGACCGCAGGCAGGACGGCTGGGAACTGACCACGACCGGGCGGGCGGTGGTCGAACACGCCAGGGCCGTCCGGGACGCGGTCATCCTGGCCACCAGCGCCGCATCCGGCCGGGAAGCCGACGCGCTGGTCGGCACCATCCGCGTCACGGCCCCGGACGCTTTCGGCACCCTGTTCGTGGTCCCGGCGATAGCCCGTGTGCGGGCTCGCCATCCCGGCCTCAACGTCGAGCTGATAACAGGGGCACGCGAACTGATCCTGCGCGATTCTAATTTTGATCTCGCCATTACCATCGGTGGCCCCCAGGGCAGCACATTGTTCACCGAAAGACTGTGCGAGTACGACAGCGGGTTCTACGGCAGCGACGCCTATCTGGACAAACATGGCGACCCGGCGTCGCTCGAAGAACTGAATGCACACGCGTTGGTCTTCTTCGTGGATTCCCTGCAGCGGGTGCGCGAACTGGACATCGAACGGTACGTGTCGAAGCCCCTGATTCGATTCAGCTCGACGAACATCTTTGCGCAGCTCGAAGCGGTACGCCGCGGTGTAGGCATCGGGTTCCTGTCGAAATTTGTGGCCGACACGGCATCCGGCATCCGGCTTGTGACTGCGTACGTGCCGCCTGCCCGCGTCCAGGTCACCCTCGCGGCGCGTCGGGAGGCGATGCGCCGCAAGGAGGTGCTGGTGCTGCGCGAAGCTCTCCACCAGGAGGTTCGGAACCGCCGTGACGAGCTGATCTGGGCGACCTGAGGCTCACAGATTCGACGCCACGAGCTTGAGTGACCTCATGAAGGCGCAGGTGATCGGTGTCGGGTTGGGTCTCGTGAGCCCGAGCACCATGGGGTGGGGCCGGTCCGGGTCGGCAACCGGGATCGCCCGGATGCCTCCGGGCAGGAGCACGGCCGCGATTGCCGCCGGCACGACCGCGAGTCCCAGACCCGCGGCGACAAAACCCAGTCGCTCAGGCCAGTGCCGCACCATGTACGCGATCTCCGGGTCGGTCGCGCCCGCCCAGGGGCCGAACTGCGCGTCCCCCGTACCGCTGCCGCCGACTATCCAGGACTGACAGGACAGATCGTCGAGGGTCAGGCTGTCGCGGTCCGACAATGGATGTCCGGGTGGCACTGCGACGAGCAGCTGCCCTTCGAGGATCGGGGAGCAGAGTAATCCGTCGAGGGACTGACCGAAGTCCGGCTGGTAGGCGACGACCGCCACGTCGAGGTGCCCGTCCCGCAGGTGACGGATCTGGTCGGCAGAACTTCCTTCCCTGATGCGTACGGTGGCGGAGGGATGCTCGGCGCGCATGTGGACCACAGCGCGGGGTACGAGCAGAACCTGTCCGGTCGGGAACGCGCCCACCGTGACCGTCCCGGTGACCAGGCCCAGCATGGCGTCGATCTCCGCGACAGCGGTCTCGGCACCGTGCAACAGCGCAAGGGCGTGCCGGACCAGAACAGCGCCCGCGGGTGTGGGCTGTACGCCGCGTGGATGGCGCTCGAACAACGCCGTGCCGGCGGCTTTCTCCATCGCCGCCAGCTGCCGAGAAATTCCGGACTGGGTGTACCCCAGCGTGGCCGCCGCCGCGGATATCGACCCGGACGCGGCAACCTGCGAGATGACGCGTAGCCCGGTGAAAGTCAGGTCGTTCATGAGTCTCGTCGATCAAACATGCCGGTTGCGCATGGCGGGCTTGCGCGATCGGCGCTACTGGCCGGCGGCGCCGCCTGCCAGTCTCGGGAGCATGACCGAAACGGTGCAGAAGCTGACTTCATTCGACCTCCTTCGCCCCGCGATCCACCCGCTCGCGCAGGGCTTCTTCCAGTGGTGTGTGGTCACGCCGGACCTCGATGCCAAGTGCGCGGAACTCGAGAAGCTGTACGGCCCGGCCGGCTTTTGGATCATGGAGAACGCCCCGCTGCTGAACGTGACGTACCGGGGCAAGCAGATCGACCTTCGGGTGGACCTGGCCCTGGGCTACATCGGCGACACCAACATCGAAGTTGTCCGCCCTCGTCCCGACGGCGACGACAACCTGTACAGCGAGTTCCTCGAGGAGCGTCCGGAGGGCGGGTTCCACCACCTCGGTTTCCAGGTCTACGACTTCGAGGCGGCGGCCGAAAGCCTGACCGAGAGCCACGGCGCCGCCGTGCAGAGCGGAGACTTCGGCGTCGACGGCACTGTCTTCGCCTACTTCGACACCACCGCGGTGACAGGCCTCTACACGGAGATTCTGTATTTCGACGCCGGTGTCACCGGATCGATGGCCCGGCTGCGCGCAGGAAATCCCCCGCAGGTCTGACACGATCGGCCTCTGCCGCCGGTTGACGTGCGGCGGAGCCGGCCCTCCGTCGGAACGTTCTTCGCAACGATCAGTCATCGCCGTCCACACCGGAGGAGCAGGCCCCGGCCTCACGCCGGGGAGCCAAGGCCAAATTATGGCTACACCGTAGCCATATATGCATGGCGGGCGCAAGGTGTCAGGGGCGCTGGGCGGGGTACTGCGGGCTCACCTGATCAGGCGGGAGCCGACCATGTCACGAGGTGTCCGGGCCACGGCCGTCCTGCGGGCCGGGTGGGGGCTCACGCTGCTGCTGGTACCCGGCCGGCTGGCGCCCGGGGTGGTCCCGGCCGGTGTCGTCCCGGCGGCGCGGGTACTCGGTGTCCGGCACGTGGTGCAGGCCGCGGCGAGCGTCGTCGCGCCCACCGGCACCGTCGCGGTCCTCGGCATTGTCGTCGACGCTGTGCACACCGGCAGTTGTCTCGTACTGGCTGCGGCCGCACCTCGCTGGCGCCGCGCCGCGCTGCTGGACGCGGTGATCGAGGGCGGTCTGACCGCGGCCGCGTGGGGCGCGATCCGGGCCGCCCGGCGAGGATGAACGGCCCCGGTCGAACCCGTGGGTGGCCTGCTCAGGAGTGCGGGCAGGTGTCGCGGTATTCGGAGATCGCCGTGCTGACCCGGGGGGCCGGGCAGAGGAACTGGTCGTAGCGCAGGTCGTCGTCGATGAAACGCTTGAGCCAGGCGATGCTGTACTTCGCGATGGTGGTGTTCGAGCTGTTCGGCGCGAAGTGGCTGGCGTTGTTCAGCTCCAGGTACGCCTTGTTCAGCGTCGACGGCAGGCTGCTGTAGAAGCGTTCCGAGTGCGACGCCACCGGGGCGACGCTGTCGTTCTCGGCGCCGATGACCATCGTGGGCACGGTGACCCCGGGCCACAACTTGGTCAGGTTCCACGGCGTCAGCGGGATGGCTGCCTGCAGCGCCGGGCGGTCGTCGGCGGCCTCGAGGGTGCCGCCGCCGCCCATGGAGTGACCCATGACGCCCAGCCGCGAGCTGTCGATGCGGGTCCGGACCGTGCTGCGCTGGGTCAGGTAGTCCAGCGCGGCCAGCAACTGCCGGCCCCGGCTGGCCGGCTGATCCGAGGTGGTCAGCGTGTCGATGTTGAAGACCACGAAGCCCTGCGAGGCGATCCGCGGCGCGAGCCAGGCCATGCTCGATTTGCGGGCGGTGTAGCCGGGTGCGATCGCCACGGCGCCGAAGGTCCCAGCGGTCGTGCTGGTCGGGTAGTAGATGTCCCCGCCGCCGAAGCCGCTCGCGCTCAGCGACGACACGCTGGTCTGCGAGACCGCGAACGATCCGCGGGTCGCCTCGATGCTGGTGGTGGTCGGGGACGGGCCCCGCTCGAACGGGTTGGTCGCGGCGTCGGCGCTCGGGACCAGGGCGATGCTGCCCGCGGTCAGCGCGGCGGCGAGGGCCGCGCCCGCGACGGTCCGGCCCCGGAACAACCGGTTACGCCCCGTCGCCGTGGTCCTGCGGTGTCCCCGGACAGTGGCAGCGGGGGTCACGTCAGCTTCTGGCGTCACCAAAGCCTCCATTTTTCCCTGTGAAATGCGGTGACCGGAAATAGTCACGACAAGCATCAGATGCGTTCGGACGATAGCCAGCGGTATTCGCGCGGCACCAGATCCGTGACGAGCCTGAGACGGCTGTCGCACGTTCTGAGCAGGGGCTGGACCGTGCGAAGGGGGCGAATCGGAGAACGGGTCGAGCCGGTGATCAAACGCCGGGAAATGGACGACAAGGGAGCCGGCAAAACTGTCCGGACGGACAATACGAATGCGCCGGAATTCGGAGGTCCGCAGCCATGGTCATATCGCAAAATGAGGGAATGCCCGCCTGCCCCGTGAAGCGCTCGGGGGCGCCACGGTGAGCCCGCGGCGGGTGATCAGCCACGAGACCGTCGTCCGCGGCGCCATCCGGTACTTCCTGGAGCACGGGACCGTCGACGTCGACGAGCTCGCCCCGATTCTGGCCGTCAGCCGGGCGACGCTCTACCGGGTGGCCGGTAGCCGGGAACTGCTGCTCGGCCACGTGCTGTGGGCGCTGTGCGAGATCCGGCTGGACGCGGCGCGCCGCGCCCGTACCGTGGACGGCATCGAGGGTGTCCTCGAGGTGACCCGCCACTTCGGCGCGGGCCTGGCCGATGCCAAGGGCCTGATCACCTTCGTGACCACCGAGCCCGAGCTGGCCGGCCGGGTGCTGTCCTCACCCACCGGGGTCGTTCATCCGCGGGTGGTCGCCGCCCAGAAGGAGATCTTCCTGGAGGCGGGCTGCGGCGCCGGACCGGGCCCGGCCGTCGACCTGGACCGGCTGGCCTACCTCTACACGCGGATGGTCGAGGTGGCCGCCTACTCCGAGCTGCAGTACCCGGGACGGCCCGACCGCGGGCCGGTGGAGCAGGCGCTGCGGGCGTTGCTCACCGAGGCCTGGCCCGGCGGCTGACCTGAGCCTAAGGTGGCCGGATGCGCATCACGGTGCTGGGCGGGGCCGGTGCCTGGCCCGAACCGACGGCCGGCTGCAGCGGCTACGTCATCGAGCACGAGGACTTCATCCTGGTCGTCGACCCGGGCTATGCGACCCTGCTGCCGTTGCTGGCGTACTGCCCGGCCGCCGCCGTCGATGCGGTGGTGGTGACGCACGGGCATCCCGACCACTGTGCCGACCTGCATCCGTTGCTGCGAGCCAGGGCGCTGCCGCGGGAACCACTTCCGCCGTTGCCTTGCTACGCGCCGGCCGGGGCCCTCGACGCGGTCCTGGCCCTGGACGAGCCGGAGCTGCTCGACGGCGCGTACTCGTTGCACGAACTGTCGCAGGCCCACCGGTTGGTGATCGGTCCGTTCACCATCGACACCGCCTGGCTGCCGCATTTTCTGCCGAACGCTGGGCTTCGGATCACCGCCGGCCGGACGACCGTGGTCTACACCGGCGACAGCGGCCCGTCCCCGGATTTCGCCGGGTTCGCCGTCGGCGCGGATCTGTTGATCGCCGAGTCGACGTATGCCACCGAGGTGCCCGCCAGGCAGGCCGGCTTCCTGTCCACGGCGGTCGACGCCGCCGCGCTGGCGACGCGGGCCGAGGCCGGGACACTGTGGCTCACCCATCTCTGGCCGGGCAGCAGCCCGGCAGCCCATCTCGAGGCTGCCGCACGCGGGTACGCAGGCCCGACCGCCGTCGCGCGCCCCGGCCTGGCCTGGACGTCGCCTGTCGAACCTCGATGAGGTTGTCGGCCGGATGCGAATTACGGTGCCAGAACATGTGCCCGCCGGCACCGTGCTGATTGCCTGCCGGAGGCGACGCTCATGCCCCTTGATTTGATGATTGATTTTCTTGCCTGCTCACTGCCCATTCAGGTGGTCGGCCATTGGTCACGACGCAGCAGTGCTCATTCTTGTGGACCGCAATCGTGGTGATTTTCTCCATCTTGTGTTTTTTATTCGGTACCTCCACAGTGGCGTGACGTTGCGCCACTCAAGATCGTCACTGCGACAGCGAACGCCTTCTCGGCGGCCGGTCGCCGGGGCGCCGCTTCCAGGAGGCCGTTTGTGCTCGACTCTTCGCCAGGCAACCCGCCGACACTGCCGGAATTGTTCGCCGCGCAGGTCGAGCACGGTGCGAGCGAAGTCGCCGTGGTCGGCGACGACGCCTCGCTGTCCTTCGCGGAGCTGGACGAGCGGTCCAACCGGCTGGCCCGGCTGCTGATCGATCAGGGAGTCGGCCCCGAGGTCGTGGTGGCGCTGCGGATGAGCCGGTCCGTCGACTTCGTGGTGGCGGCCCTCGCGGTGGTCAAAGCCGGCGGGGCGTACGTGCCGGTGGACGTGGCTTATCCGGCCGCGCGCGCCGAGTTCATGATGGCCGACGCGCGGGCCCGGTGCGTGGTGACGACGACCAGCGCCGCATCGCCGGGTTCTTCCGCGATCCCTCAGGTGGTCCTCGACGACCCGAAGGTCGTCGACGAGCTGGCCGGCCTCGACGGGCACGCTGTCCGCGACGCCGACCGCCACGAGGAGCTGCTGCCGGACCACGCCGCCTACCTCATCTTCACCTCGGGTTCGACCGGTGTGCCCAAGGGCGTCGTGGTGACCCATCGCAGCGCGCAGAACCTCGTCCGGGCCCAGGCGCAGATCCTCGGGCTGGGTCCCGGGCGCCGGCGGCTGCAGTTCGCGTCGGTCAGTTTCGACGCCTCGGTGTCCGAGGTGTGGACGACGCTGCTGTCCGGTGCGGCCCTGGTCGTGGCCGACGCCTCGCGGCTGGTGCCCGGTCCCGCGCTGGTCGACCTCGTCCGGAGCCGGGGCGTCACCCACGTGACGCTGCCGCCGTCGCTGCTGTCCGCGGTGGAGGACGCCGGGGGTCTGCCGGATGCGGTGACGCTCGTCGTGGCCGGTGAGGCGTGTCCGCCCGCCGTGGCGGCCCGGTGGTGCCGCGATCGGCGCATGCTCAACGCGTACGGGCCGACGGAGGCCACGGTTGCGGCGACCGTGAGTGATCCGTTGACCGGTGACGGCACACCGCCGATCGGGCGGCCCCTGCCCAACGTACGGGTGTACGTGCTGGACGAGCTCCTGCGGGAACAGCCGGTCGGTGTCCCCGGTGAGCTGTACCTCGCCGGTGCCGGGCTGGCCCGCGGATATGCCGGGCGGACCGCGCTGACCGCCCAGCGTTTTGTCGCCGACCCGTTCGGCACGCCCGGAGAACGGATGTACCGCACCGGTGACGTGGTGCGCAGGCGCGCCGACGGTCAGCTGGAGTACCAGGGCCGCGCCGACGACCAGGTCAAGATCCGGGGCGTACGGGTGGAGCCGGGCGAGATCGAGTCGGCGCTGATGGGTCTGGCCGGTGTGGACCAGGCCGTCGTCGTCGCGCACGGCGACGGGGCCGATCGCCGTCTGGTCGCCTACGTCGTGGCCGATGCCGATGGCCCGGACGCCGCCGGTCTGCGCCGGAACCTGGCCGCGGTGGTGCCCGACCATCTGGTGCCCTCGGTGTTCACGATGCTCGACTCGATGCCCGTCACGGTGAACGGCAAGGTCGACCGCAAAGCCCTGCCGGATCCGGCCGGCGATGCGGGCGTCCGCGATTTTGTGCCGCCGGTCGGAGCGGTCGAGCAGACGCTGGCGCGGCTCTGGGAGGACGTGCTCGGCGTTCCCCGCGTCGGTCGCACCGACGAGTTCTACCGCCTCGGCGGCCACTCGCTGCTGGCGACGCAGCTGGTGAACCGCGTCCGGACGGCGATGAACGTCGAACTGCCGGTCCGGGACCTCTTCGAGACCTCGACTCTGGCCGATCTCGCCCGGCGGGTGTCGGTGCTGAAGTCCGGTACGCGGCCGGTGCTGCGGCGCCAGGTGCGTGCGGCGACGGTGCCGTTGTCCTACCCGCAGCAGCAGATGTGGCTGACCGCGCAGTTGCGCGGCGGCGACGGGGCGTACCACATCCCGGTGGTCGTCCGCCTGTCCGACGGTCTCGACGAGGCGGCGCTGCGTGCTGCGATCACCGACATCGTCCGGCGGCACGAGCCGTTGCGTACCCGCTTCCCGGTGCTGGAAGGACAGCCGCGACAGCAGGTCGTGCCGATGGCCGACCTCGGCGAGCTGCTCGTGCGCGAGCCGGTCGCAGCCGGCGATCGGGAGGACACCGTACGGCGGGTCGTCCGCGAAGGCTTCGACCTGACGACCCAGATCCCCTTGCGGGCACGCCTGCTGGAGTTCGGACCGGACGACTTCGTGCTGGTCCTGGTCCTGCACCACATCACCGCCGACGGCGCCTCCATGGAACCGCTGATGCGCGACCTCCAGGAGGCCTACGAGCGGCGGCGCGCGGGTCGCCCACCGCAGTGGACCGAGCTCCCGGTGCAGTACGCCGACTTCGCCGTGTGGCAGCGGGAACTGGTGCGGCTCGCCCGGCCCCAGATCGCTTACTGGCGGGACCTTCTGGCCGATGCCCCCCACGAGCTGGCGCTGCCGGTTGACCGCGGCCGGCCGGCCGAGCCGACGTACCGTGGCCGGTCGGTGCCGATCAGCGTCCCGGCGGAGGTGCACGAGCAGATCGCGGCGACGGCGCGGCGCCACGGCGCCACTGTTTTCATGGTCCTGCAGTCGGCCGTGGCCGCGTTGCTCTCCCGGCTCGGAGCCGGCACCGACGTCCCGCTCGGGTGGCCGGTGTCCGGCCGGGTCGACGAGGCCCTGGAAGATCTGGTCGGCTTTTTCGTCAACACCCTGGTGCTGCGGGCCGACCTCACCGGCGACCCGTCCTTCGACGAGCTCATCGGGCGGGTCCGCGAGCAGGACCTGCTGGCTTTCGGTCATCAGGACGTGCCGTTCGAGAGCGTCGTCGAGGAGCTGAACCCACCCCGCGTGCCCGGCCGGCATCCCCTGTTCCAGGTCATGGTCGCCTCGCAGGTCGGCCGGTCGGCGCGCTTCGGCCTCGCCGGCGTGCGCTCGGAGCGGATGGGCGTGGGGTCCGGATCGGCGAAGTTCGACCTCAGCGTTCAGTTCGTGGAGTTCCTCGATGAGTCCGGCCGGCCGTCCGGCCTCGGCGGTGAGGTGATGTACGCCTGCGACCTGTTCGACCACGACACCGTCGAGCGGATGGTCGGCATGCTCGGCCGTCTGCTGGCCGAGGCGGTCGCGCAGCCCGGCCTGCCGATCGGCCGGTTGCCGGTGATGAGCGGGGAGGAACGGCTCGCCGTCGAGGCGGCGAGCACCGGAGACGTCCGCGACTGGGCGGCGCGACCCTGGCCGCATCAGCTCGTCGAGCAACACGCCCGCCGGAACCCGGACGCGATCGCCGTACGGTTCGAGGGTGTGGACCTGCCGTACGGGGAGTTGAACCGCCGTGCGAACCAGCTCGCGCATCACCTCATCGAGCTCGGTGCAGGGCGCGAGACGCTGGTGGGCATCAGCATGGAACGCGGCTTCGACCTGGTCGTGGGTGTCCTCGCGATCTGGAAGACCGGAGGTGCGTTCGTCCCGCTCGACCCCGACCTGCCGGCCGCCCGCCTGACGTCGATGATCGGTGACGCCGCGGTCGGTGTTGTCCTCACCCACCGGGCCACCCAGGACCGGCTGGCCGCTCACGACGATCTGCTGCTGTGCGTCGACGGACCGGACACCGACCTCGCGGCACGTCCCTCGCACGATCCCGGGGTGCCGGTCGACGGCGAGGACGCCGTGTACGCGATCTACACCTCCGGGTCGACCGGCACCCCGAAGGGCGTGGTGAACGTCCGCGCGGCCATCCGCAACCGGCTGACGTGGATGAACGAGCGGTTCGGCGCCGGAACTGACGGCCGGGTGCTGCAGAAGTCGCCGTTCACCTTCGACACCTCGGTCTGGGAGCTGTTCTGGGCGCTGACGAACGGGGCGACGCTGGTCATGGCCCGGCCCGACGGGCACCGCGACCCGCGCTACCTGGTGGACCTCATCCAGCGGGAGCAGGTCACGCTCGTCGACTTCGTCCCGTCGATGCTCGAGATGTTCCTGCGGGAGCCCGACGCCGCGCGCTGCACCAGCCTGCGCCACGTCATCGCCGGTGGGGAGACGCTGACGCGCAGCTTGCGGAGCCGCTTCGCCGAGGCACTGCCTCAGACCGAGATCTACAACCTGTACGGCCCGACCGAAGCCGCCATCGGCGTGACGAGCTGGCTGTGCCGCGACGACGACGACAGTCGCAGCGCGCCGATCGGCGTCCCGATCGCCAACGCCCGGGTCTACGTGCTCGGTCCCGACCTCGGCCACGTGCCGCCCGGTATGCCGGGTGAGATCTACATCGCCGCACGTCCGCTCGCCCGCGGTTATCTGAACCGGGCCGACCTGACCGCGCAGCGGTTCGTCGCCGACCCGTTCGTGGCGGGGGAGCGGATGTACCGCACCGGTGACCGCGCCCGCCGGCGCCCCGACGGGGCGATCGAGTTCCTCGGCCGTGACGACGAACAGGTCAAGATCCGCGGTGTCCGGGTGGAGCTGGGCGAGGTCGAGGCGGCGCTGCTCGGACTGCACGGGGTGGAACAGGCCGTGGTGACGGTGCACGGCGACGGCGTGGACAAGCGGCTCGTGGCGTACGTCGTCGGCTTCGATCCCGACCCGGTGCGGCTGCGCCGGCAGATGCCCGCGGTGGTGCCGGCGCACCTGGTGCCGTCGGCGTTCGTGGCCATGGACGCCTTCCCGGTGACGGTGAACGGCAAGGTGGACCGTCGTCAGCTGCCGGACCCGGGCGTGGTGGACACCGACCGGGCGTACGAGGCGCCGGCCGGGCCGATCGAGGAGTCCCTGGCCGGGCTGTGGCAGGAACTGCTGTCCGTGGCGAGGGTGGGTCGCGACGACAACTTCTTCGCGCTCGGTGGCCACTCGCTGCTAGCGATGCAGATGGTCAACGAGATCCGGTCGCTGCTGCGCGTCGAACTGCCGTTCCGGACGGTCTTCGAGAGCTCGACGCTCGCCGACCTGGCTGCCCGCATCGGCGACCTGCCGCTGTTGCCGGACGCCGACTCCCAGGCCTCGCCCGAGGACCGGATGCGCGTCCTGGTCGCTCAGGCGCTGGGCGTCGACGAGGTGGCCGCCGAGGACAACCTCTTCGACCTCGGCGGTGGCCGCGAGACGGTCGAGGCGCTCACGCGGGCCATCGAGGCCGAGTTCGGGATGACCGTCAACCCGCTCGTGGTCTCCGCCGTGCCGACCGCCAAGGACCTGGCCGGGTGGCTCGCCGCCGAGCCCGAAGAGGCAACCCTCGACGTGGTGGTGCCGCTGCGGCCGGGCACCACCCCGGAGTCGCTGTTCTGCATCCATCCCCTGGGCGGGTTGAGCTGGCTCTACTACCCGCTGGTCAACGCGATCCCGTCGGCCGTCGGCGTGTACGGCGTCCAGGCTCGCGGACTGGGACCGGGCGAGGAACTGCCGACGACGATGACGGCGATGGCTGCCGACTACGTCCAGCAGATCCGCCTGGTCCAGCCCGAAGGGCCGTACCACCTGCTGGGTCTGAGCACCGGCGGGGAGATCGCCCACGAGATGGGCGTGCAGTTGCAGCGCGGTGGCGAGGAGGTCGCCCTGATCGCGATGCTCGATGCCCGTCCGACACCGCAGCGCCCGGCGACGCAGGTCGAGCGGCTGAACGCGGTCGCGCACCACTTCGACCTCAACGTCCCGGCCGAGGAACGTCCCCACCTCACCGGCGACATCCTCTACGAGCAGCTCCGGCAGCGTCAGGGGCCGTACTCGTTCCTGATGCGCCAGAAGGGCCGGGCCACGGTGGACTTCTACGAAAACATGATCAAGGTCGCCGACGGCCACAAGTTCTCGGTCTTCGACGGTGACGTGCTCTTCATCGAGGCGATCGCGGCACGGCCGGAAGAGCACTACTTCGCACCGATGTGGCACCCGTACGTCTCCGGCGCCGTCGACGTCATGGCCCTGGACTACAAGCACCGGCAACTCGCCCGGGCCGAGGTGCTGCAGCTGATCGGCGCCCGGGTGGCCGAGCACCTACGTCTCACTCCCACGGAAGGTCCGACGGCATGAGCAACCCGTTCGAACGCGAGGACATCAGCTACTTCGTGCTGGTCAACGACGAAGGACAGCACTCGCTGTGGCCGGAGGTGATCGATGTGCCGGCCGGCTGGCGTACCGTGTCGGGCCCGGAGAGCCGCGAGGATTGCCTGGCCTACATCGAGAGGTCGTGGTGGGACATCCGGCCGGCGAGCCTGATCACCCGCATGGCCTCGGCGCAGAACGGATGAGGGCCGCAGCCGTGCACTCCAACCTGATCTTCCTCTGGGGCACCCCCCGGTCGATGTCGACGGCATTCCTGCGGATGATGCTGGAACGCGGGGACCACGAGGTCTTCCACGAACCGTTCTCGAGCATCGTCGTCCAGGGCCGGACCGCCGTCGGCGACTACACCGCGACCAGCCACGACGAGCTGCTGAAACTGCTCGAGGAACGGGCCGGCGACCACCCGGTCTTCGTCAAGGAGACCACCGAGTACGACTACCTCACGACCGGCGGCGACCGCATTCCGGAGGTCGGGCGGCACACGTTCATCATCCGCGATCCGCGCCGGGTGATCCCGTCGCACTACGCGATGAACCCGGACATGGCCTGCGGCGAGATCGGGTACGGCCATCAGGTCGAGATGGCACGAAGGGTCCGCGAGACGACCGGTGTGCGGCCGTACGTGGTCGAGGCCGAGGAGCTGCTGACCGACGCACCAGGTGCGGTCGAGCGCTACTGCCGCCACCTCGGCATACCTTTTCTGGAGTCGTCACTGTCCTGGCAGCCCGGAGACCAGCAGGTCTGGAGCCGCACCTCGCAGTGGCACCGCGATGCGGCCGGCAGCTCCCACTTCATCCGCGCCGAGCGCACCTACGAGTCCACGGTGGACAACAACCGGTTCCTGTACGACTGCTACTGGCACCACCGGCCGGACTACCACGTGTTGCGCAAGTGGGCACGCTCTCACGCCGTCAGCGCGGCGTAGAAACCGTCGATCAAGATCAGGCTGTCGTGGGTGCCGGCCTCCAGGATCCGGCCGCCCCGCATGACGACGATCTGGTCGGCGTTGCGGATGGTCGACAGCCGGTGGGCGATGGTCACCGTCGTACGCCCGCGGGCCAGTTCTTCCAGGGCGCGCTGGACAGCCCGCTCGGTCGTGTTGTCCAGGGCGCTGGTCGCCTCGTCCAGCACCAGGATCGGCGGATTGCGCAGCAGCGTCCGGGCGATGGCGATCCGCTGCTTCTCCCCGCCGGAGAACCGGTGGCCGCGCGAGCCCACGACGGTGTCGTAACCCTCGGGAAGAGCGACGATGACGTCGTGGACCTGGGCGGCTCGCGCGGCCCACTCGATCTGCTCATCGGTGGCGTCGGGTCGCGCGTACCGCAGGTTCTCCCGGACCGAGGCGTGCAGCAGATAGGTCTCCTGGCCGACCATGCCGATCACACCGACCAGTTCGTTGAGCCGTAGCGCGCGCAGGTCGAAGCCGTCGACGGTGATCCGGCCCTCGGTCGGGTCGTAGAGCCGCACGATCAGCGAGGCCACCGTGCTCTTGCCCGAGCCGGTCTCGCCCACCAGCGCGATCGAGGACCCGGGCGGCACGTTCAGGGTGATGCCGCTGATGGCGGGCTCCACGCTGCCGGGGTAGGTGAAACTCACGTCGTCGAAACGCAGGTGGCCGCGTACCGGCAGGGGCAACCGGACCGGCAGGACCGGGTCGTCGACCTCGACCGGCAGATCCAGGTATTCGAAGACGCGCGCGAACAGCGCCGTCGAGCTGGCCAGCGAGACACCGACGTCGAGCAGGCCCATCATCGGCTGAAACAGCCGGGACTGCAGGCTGGTGAAGGCGACGATCGTGCCGATGGTCAGCTTGCCGGCGGACGGCGGCAGACCGGCGCTCAGATAGATGATCGCCGGGATCGCAGCGAAGATGATGTTCATGGTGGCGCCCCGCCAGCGACCGGTCAGCTGTGCACGCAGCTGCAGATCGACCAGGCGGGCCGACGAGCCGGCGAAGCGATCGATCAGTGCCGGGCCCGTCCCCATGATCTTGCTGAGTTGCACACCGCTGATCGACAGGCTCTCCTCGATGATGACGTTGAGGTCGGCGAGCTCGCGCTGACGCTGCGCGGTGATCTCCTTGCGCATCCGCGCGACCCGGCGGGCCAGCAGCAGCGCGGGCGGCAGCACGATCAGGGACACGAGGAAGAGCTGCCAGGACAGCACGAGCATGGCCACCGCCGTGGCGACGGCCGTCGTCAGGTTCGACGCGATCGACGTGGCCGTCGAGGTGACAACCGCCTGCATGCCGCCGATGTCGTTGGTGATCCGTGACTGGATCTCCCCGGCGCGGGTGCGGGTGAAGAACGCCACCGACTGACGGTGCAGATGGGTGAAGACATCCACCCGCAGCTGGTGCATGACCCGCTGACCGATGGCCGTGGCGATCCAGGTCTGGGTGATGCCGAACACCGCGGTCATCACGGCGACCGCGATCAGGCCGACGACGAGCCAGGTCAGCAGCTCGAGGTCCTGGGCCGGAAGCGCCCGGTCGATGATCGCGCGCAGCAGAAAAGGCGTGGCCATGCCGACCAGCGACGAGGCGACGATGATGGCGATGACCGCGGTCAGCCGGGGCCAATGCGGTTTGAGCAGGCCGCCGACGCGGCGCAGGGAGACCTCGGGCGGCTTCTTCTTGTCGTCAGTGGAACCCTCCAAGACTGCGGACCCCTCCTCGAACGACTGGCGTAGAGGCTACGGTCCGGGTCCGGCAGAACCGCGGCGCTATCGATAAATGTGAAATTGTCGGATCGAGTGCACAAAATCAGGCCGGCGAAGATTTGCCGTTGTCGTCGCCTGGACTCCGCGCGTTCTACAGATCAACACAGCTGGCCCTTCCGGTCGACTTTTCACCTCCTTGCAGAACGACGCCGACCTCATCGTGACCGGGCGCTGCGGCCGGCCGACCCGGACCCGTCGAAGCTGCCGTTACCCCGCCGGCCAGGCTTGCCGTCCCGGCCGACCACGTCGCCGCGGCGCTGGGGGAGGTGCTGTTCCGCCGGCATCCCGGCCGGCGAGAACGGCATCCGGATCCCTTAGCGGCCTGCATGATCAAGCACATCGTGCTGTTCAAGTTCCGCGACGGCGTCGACTGGCCGGGCGCTCGACGCCGAGAAGGCCACCACCGGCACTTCCCGGAATCAGGAAATTCTGCCGATGCGGAAGTCGCACGCCGACCTTCTCATCGTCGACGGCCTGTAAGCGTCGCCGAGCAAATTGCGGGGGTATGCACTGGTAGGCTGCCACCGTGCACTTCGTGGGCGACCTTCCCCTGGCGGTGAACGACTACGGCGGCAGCGGCACTGACGTCCTGTTGATGCACGGCGGCGGACGCACCCACCACGACTGGGACGAGTTCGCCGGGCTGCTGCGTGACGGCGGGTTCCGGCCGGTGGCGATGGACCTGCGCGGACACGGCGAGAGCGGACCCGGCCGATGGTCGTGGGATGCCGCCGTCGCCGACGCGGAAGCCGTGGTCGCTGAGCTCGGGCTGCGGACGCCGGTGGTCGCCGGGCATTCCCTGGGCGGCATGGTGGCCGCGGTCTGGGCCACTCGCCACAGCGACTGTCCGCTCGCGATCAACGTGGACGGGCACGGCAATCCCACCCGCACCGACCAGCTGCTCGGGCTCACCGGTGAGGACGCTGAAGTTGCGCTGCGGCGGTTGCGCACCGACCTGGACGGCATGTCGAAAGGCATGTCGCCGGCACTGATCCAGATGATGGAGGAAGTCGATGCCCTCGACCTGCCTGCTGTCTACCGCCGGCGCCGCTGCCCGATGCTGGTCGTGAGCGGCTCGTTGACCGCCGAGTTCGCGCTGCTGTTCGACGAGCCGTCGGCGTCCGCGTGGCGAGCCGGACGGGACGGCATGCAGGCCCGGCTGAACGAGCTGGCCTGCGAGTCCGGCACCTTCACCCACGAGTCCCTGGAAACGGGCCACGACGCTCACCGCGAGGACCCTGAGGGCCTCGCCCTGTTGCTGATGGACCACCCCGCGCTGAGCATGACCTCCGGCGCCAGGTAGCGGCCATCCCGGACCTGTCGAGCCTCGGCCCGGCCGCTCTCGACGAGATCGACCGGGCCGGTTCGATGAAGCAGTCATGGGTCCCCGGAATTGAGCGTTCAGGGACATCATGAGGCTCAGTCGACGCGCTGGAGTTGGAAGCGTTGGTTGGGGCCGGTGCCCGGAGTCCACTGTGAGATGCGGGCGCCGTCGGTGGTGGCGGCCTGCCAGACGTCCATGGCCAGCCCGCTCTGGCGGTTGAGGAGCCTGACCACTCCGCCGCCCTGGTCCTCGACCCGCCACTGCTGGCTGGTGGTGTCGGCGTCCGGCTGCTGGGTGATGTCCGCGCCGGTGGTGGTGCCGGCGACCTGCAGGACCAGGCCGCTGTGACGGGCCCGGATCCGGTGGTAGCCGCCGTCCGAAGGCAGGAAGTCGAACTGCTGGTTGAGGGCGCCGCTGGTCTGCCACTGGATCAGCTGTGCGCCGGCGGTGGTCGACGTGCCGTTGATGTCCGCGGCCTTTCCGCTGTGCTGGGCGACCAGCCGGTAGTACACGCCGGTCACCACCGGCCCCGCCTGTGCGGCCGATGCCCGGTAGATGTGGCCGGCCTGGCCGGTGAACTGGACGAGGTCGGTCTCCAGCCGGGTCGGCTGCACCGCGACGCTGCTCGTTTCGTCGCGCAGGTCGAAGGTGCCGGTGAAGATGCGGTTGCGGACCCGGATCGTGCCGGTGCGGTCGGGTGTGATGGTGAGGTCGGTGCGGGTGGCACTCCAGGCGGCGCCGACCGTGTGCCCGCCGCGGCCGCGCAGACCGGTGAAGCTGCCGGCGGGCCAGGCCGGCGGTAGTGCGGGCAGCACGTGCAGTTCGCCGTTGTGGCTGTGCAGCAGCATTTCGGCGATTCCGGAGGTGGCGCCGAAGTTGCCGTCGATCTGGAACGGGGGGTGCAGGTCGAACATGTTGGGTGCGAGGCGGTCGGTGCGTACCAGGTCGCGCAGGAGTTTGTGGGCGCGGGCACCGTCCTCCAGGCGGGCCCAGAAGTTGATTTTCCAGGCCAGTGACCAGCCGGTGCCGTCGTCGCCGCGCAGTTCCAGGGTCTGGCGCGCGGCCTGGTACAGCTGGGGTGTCGTCCGCCGGGTGATCTGGTTGCTCGGGTGCAGGCCGTACAGGTGGGAGACGTGCCGGTGGTTGCGCTCGGTCTCCACCCAGTCGGCGAGCCACTCCTGGATGTTGCCGCGTGAGCCGACCCGGGTGGGCGCCAGCCGGTCGCGTGCCGCAAGGACCTGGGTGCGGAAGGTGGCGTCCACGCCGAGTACCTCGCCGGCGCGCGCGACGCCGGTGAACAGGTCGCGCAGGATCTGGTTGTCCATGGTCGGCCCGGCGCACACGCTGGCGTTCGGGTGGTGGGGCAGCTCGGGGGAGTTCGACGGGTTGGTGACCAGGTGTCCCAGGGCCGGGTGGGTCACCAGCGTGTCGAGGAAGAACTGTGCGGCGCCCTTCATCGCCGGATAGTTGGCGCGCAGGAAATCGAGGTCGCCGGTGAACAGGTGGTGGTCCCAGATCATCGTGGCGAGCCAGGCGCCACCGGTCTGCCACATGCCCCACAGCGCGCCGTCGACGACCGACGATCCGCGCCAGGCGTCGGTGTTGTGGTGGGTCACCCAGCCGCCGGCGCCGTACTGCACGGTGGCGGTGCGGGCCCCGGTCACCGTCAGATCCTTGATCATGTCGAAGACGGGCAGGAAACACTCGGAGAGGTTCGTCGTGTCGGCCGGCCAGTAGTTCATCGGCAGGTTCGCGTTGACGGTGTACTTGGAATCCCACGACGGGGCCATGTCCTGGTTCCAGATGCCCTGCAGATTGGCCGGCTGGCTGCCGGGCCGCGACGAGGCGATCAGCAGGTAGCGGCCGTACTGGAACAGCAGGGCCGACAACTGCGGGTCGGTGACGGTCGCATGCTGGGCGATCCGCACGTCGGTGGTCTGATCGGCCGCCGGCGTACGGCCCAGGTCGATCGTCACCCGGTTGAACAGCGCCTGGTGGTCGGCCACGTGCCGGGTCCGCAGCTGGTCGAAGCCCGAGGTACGGGCGGCGGCGAGGTGCCGCCGGGCGATGCCCTGGTAGTCACCGTTGACCGTGCGGTAGTTGACGTAGCTGGAGCCGATGGACACCAGCACGGTGACGCTGGTGGCTCCGGCGACCCGCAGGGTGCCGCCGGAGCTGCTGACCGTGCCCCCGGTGACGCTCGCGCCGGCCAGAGCCAGGAACCGGACCGAGCCGGCGACACCTTCCATGTCGCCGGAGATGCCGTCGAGGGCGATCGTCGCAGAGTCGGGACTGGACACGGTCGTGCGCTGCGGGCTGTCGAACGTGGCGGTGAAGGTGATCGCGCCGGCCCGGTCGGCCGTGAGCCGGATCGCCACCACCTGGTCCGGCGCGCTGGCGAACACCTCGCGCTGATACCGCACACCGTTGAGCACGTACGTGGTGGTCATCGTGGCGGTGGTCAGGTCCAGCGTCCGGTTGTACCCGGACGCGCCGGTGGCACTGCCGCAGGCGAGCCGCAGATTGCCGACCGGCTGGTAGGCCAGCTGCCCGGCGGGGCTGCCGAGCATCGTCTGGTTGATCAGATCCTGGGCCGGGACCCACTGGTCGGCGAAGACCCGTCGCCGGATCTCCGCGAGGTTGGCTGCACCCCGCGTGTTGGCCGAGTCGTAGGGCCCACCGGCCCACACGGTGTCCTCGTTGAGCTGGAGCCGTTCGGTGTCGATATTGCCGAACACCATGGCCCCGAGGCGCCCGTTGCCGATCGGCAGGGCGCGCAGCCAGTCCGTGCCCGCGGGCTCGTCGTACCAGAGCGCCAGGTCCCCGGCTGCCAGCACACCCGCCGGTGGCACCGCTCCGGCCCGCGCGGCCGCGGTCCACCCGGGCGGCAGCAGCGCCGCCCCGGCCCCGGCCATCCCGGCGGCGAGCAACTTGCGGCGTGTCAGGTCGGTCATGGCAGCGTCCAGCGCTGGTTGGCGGCGCCGTGGCAGGACCAGATGATCAGCTGTGTCCCGTCCGCGGAGCCCGCACCGTTGGCGTCCAGGCACTTGCCGGACTGCGGGTTGACCAGGGAGCCGTTGGAACCGGGGGTCCAGGTCTGGCCGCCGGAGCCGTTGCAGGTCGACAGCTGGACCAGTGCGCCGTTGGCGGTGCTGCCGCCGGCGACACCCATGCACTTGCCGAGCGAGCGCACGGTCCCGTTGACCGTCCACTGCTGGTGGGCGCTGCCGGTGCAACCCCACAGCTGGATCTTCGTACCGTCGGCGGAGCTCCCGCCGGCGACGTCGACGCACTTGCCGGCGGCGCCGGTGATCGGGCCGGTCCGGGGTGTGGTGCCCGCTGACTCCTTGATCCGGATGTTGCGGAACGACACGTCCTCGCCGGTGCCGTGGTTCTGGATGCCGATGTGGCCGGAGGTCAGCGAGCGTGCCGGGTCGGTGTTGGTGAAGTCGTTGATGGTGACGCCGTTCAGCAGGACCTGCAGTCGTTCCCCCTCGACCAGCAGCTCGAAGGTGTTCCACTCACCCGGTGGGTTCAGCGCCGCGTCACGGGCGGCGATGTCGGCCGATTTCGCCCCGTACACCGCGCCGGTGGTCCGGTCGGCCGTGTCGGTGGCGTCGATCTGCACCTCGTAGCCGTTCGCGAGGGCCGCAGCCGGGTCGCTGCCGGCCGGGAAGCCGATCACCACACCGGAGTTGTCGTCGCCGGGCATCATCCAGTCGAGCTTGAGCGAGTACGAGCGGAACTCCTTGGTGCTGTACCACAGCAGGCCCGGTCCACCGGAGGAGGTCAGCGTGGCGTTGCTGTTGCTGAAGCCGCCCGGCCCGGCCTGGGACCAGCCCGTGGTGGACCCGTTGTAGAGCGCGGTGTAGCCGTTCTCGGGCCGGCAGTCCGCCTTGGTACGGCCGGCCGCGTACCGGATCCCGCCGAGGACGAGGGCCCGGAAGCCGGGCTCGGTGTAATTGGCCTGGGTGTGGCCGGCCCCGGTGTAGAAGGACCGGCCGCCCTGCAGGGTCTTGCACCAGGTGTGCGGGTGGTCGCCGCCCATGGTGCCGCCGGAGTAACTCGACTCGTCCAGTGCGGTGAGCACCCGGGCCGAGGACCGGGGATTGGTCCGGAAGTTGTACCACTCGTCGGTCCGGGTCACCGTCGGCGCCAGTCCGGCGGTCGCCGCGTGCGCCCGGTCCTCCACCCGCGTGGTCGCCTGCTGGATCGCCGGGTGCGAGGCGAAATACGCCCCGACCAGTTGGCCGTAGAACGGCCAGTCGTACTCGGTGTCCGAGGCCGCGTGTACGCCGACGTAGCCGCCGCCGGCCCGGATGTAACTCTCGAAGGCGCTCTGCTGGGTGGTGTTCAGGACGTCGCCGGTCGTGTTGAGGAAGACGACGGCCTCGAACCGGGCCAGGTTGGCCGTACTGAACTGGCCGGCGTCCTCGGTCGCGGTGACCGTGAAGCTGTTGCCGGCTCCCAGGTCACGGATCAGCTGGATGCCGGCCGGGATCGAGTCGTGCCGGAAGCCGGCGGTCCTGGAGAAGACCAGGACGTCGTACGGCGCGTCGGCGGCCTGCGCCGGTGCAGCACCGAGACCGGCGAGGGTCAGCAGCACTGCTGCGGCCGCGCCCAGGAGTGTGCGGGGAAGTGCTCGCATGGCCGGGATTCCTCTCATGGCAGTGTCCAGCGCTGGTTGGTGCCGCCGTGGCAGGTCCAGATGATCAGCTGGGTGCCGTTGGTGGAGCTGCCGCCGTTGGCGTCCAGGCACTTGCCGGAGCCGGCGTTGACCAGTGATCCGTTGGCCCCGGCCGTCCAGTTCTGCGCGCCGGAGCCGGTGCAGGTCGAGAGCTGCACCAGGCTGCCGTCGGCCGTCGCGCCACCGGCCACGCCCATGCACTTGCCCAGCGCCCGCAGGGTGTTCGCGGTACGGGTCCACTGCTGGTTGGTGCCGGTGTTGCAGGTCCACAGCTGGACCTTGGTGCCGTCGGCGGAACTGCCGGCGTTGACGTCGACACACGAACCGTTCGCGCCGACGATCCGGCCGGTGCCGCCACCGCCCGTCGCTGCGCCGAGCGTGAACGCATCCACGTCGAACAGCGTTCCGGTGCCGCCCTGGAACGTCAGGTAGAGCGTGGTGGTGCCGGCCGGGGCCCCGGACAGGGCCGTCGACACCTCGGTGAAGGTTTCCCAGCTTCCGGTGACCGGCACCGTGACGGTTCCCAGGACGGTGCCGGTGGGCGATCCGGCGCGCACCGAGAGCGTGCCGCCGGCACCGCCCGAGGACACCCGGGCCGTGAACTGGTTCTCGTTCGCGAGCGCGTACCGCTGGAACGCGATCCAGTCGCCGTTCTGGATGTCGCCGACCGTCTGCCCGCCCTCTGCGGCCGCCTTGCTGAACAGCGAGGTGCCGGACTGGGTGCTGCGGTGCTCGGCCTGCCGGTGCCGCAGCTGGAGGATCTGCTGCTTGTGCGTGGTCAGCGCGGGCTGGCCGTTGGCGCCGAGATCGGTGTACTCCGCGTCGAACACCGCGTACAGGTTGGCCGCCGTGTCGTGCTCGCCGTCCACCGGGATCTGCAGCGTCCCCGAGCAGCCGGTGCTCGAGGTGATCGGATGCGCGTGGTCGTCGTGGCCGAGCAGGTAGCTCAGCTTCACCCGGCTGCAGTCGACCGTGCCGTCCTCGGGGTCCGACACCGTGATCGAGTACGGCACGCTGTCACCGAACTTGAAAGGTGCTCCGTCGGCCGGCGTGGTCAGCACGACCGTCGGGGCGGTGTTGCCGACCGTGACCGTCAGCGAAGCGGACGCGCTGAGACCGGTGGGGTCGGTCACCGTGAGTGTCACCGTGCGCTGGCCGCTGGCGGCGAAGGTGTGGCTGGGGTTGGCCGACGAGGACGTGCTTCCGTCACCGAAGTTCCAGGCGTAGCTCAGTGCCCCGCCTTCGGGATCCGCCGAGCCGCTCGAGGAGAAGGCGACGGTCAGCGGGGCGGCGCCGGAGGTCGGATTCGCGGCGGCGCGGGCGATCGGCGCCTGGTTGTTGCCGCCCTTGGTGTACTCGATGCGGTACAGGGCGGAACTCGCGTCGCCGCTGCCCCAGCCGGTGCCGTAGTCCAGGACGTACAGGGCTCCGTCGGGGCCGAAGGCGCTGTCCATGATCTGGGTGCCGCGCCAGGGGAAGTCGCTGATCTGCCCGGCGGAGCCGTCGGAGTTGACGTCGATGCTCTTGATCCAGCGCCGCCCGAACTCCATCGCGAAGTAGTGCGCGTCGAGGGTGGCCGGGAACTTGACCGTGGACGGGTTGGCCGCGTCGTAGCGGTACACCGCGCCACCCATCGGCGACTCCGAGCCGCAGCCGAACGCGGCCAGCGAGCAGTTGTCGTACTTGATCCAGGCCGGTCGCGCGGCTGGGAGGTTGGTCAGCCCCGTGTTACGCGGGGAGTTGTTGACCGGTGCGGCGCAGTTGAACCGGTTGCCCGACGGCCCGGACGGGAACGTGTAGTCCACATAGGTCTCGTTGGTCGTGTTCGAGCCGGTGCAGTACGGCCAGCCGTAGTTGCCGGCGGAGGTGATCCGGTTGAACTCCACCTGCCCCGCCGGTCCTCGCGTCGAGGTGGTCGTGCCGGCGTCGGGTCCGTAGTCGGCGACGTAGACCGCGCCGGTCGGCTTGTCGACGCTGAGCCGGAACGGGTTGCGCAGGCCCATCGCGTAGATCTCCGGCCGGGTCCGGGCGGTGCCGGGCGTGAACAGGTTGCCCGAGGGGATCGAGTACGTCGCGTCCGCGTTCACCTTGATCCGCAGCACCTTGCCGCGAAGGTCGTTGGTGTTGCCCGCGCTGCGCTGTGCGTCGTAGACGGGGTTGCGGTTGCTGCGCTCGTCGATGGGCGTGTAGCCACTGGAGTCGAACGGGTTCGAGTCGTCGCCCGTGGACAGGTACAGGTTGCCGGCTGCGTCGAAGTCGATGTCGCCGCCGACGTGGCAGCACATGCCACGACTGGTCGGCACTTCCAGGACGGTCGCCTGGCTGGCGGTGTTGAGGGTGTAGTCGGCGTTGAGCGTGAACCGGGACAGCCGGTTGACGCCGTTCCACGCGGAGAAGTCCGTGCCGGTGGCCGGCGCGTCACCGCCGGGGGTGGACAACGGCGGCGCGTAGAAGAGGTAGATGTACCGGTTGCCGGCAAAGCCGGGATCCACCCCCACGCCCTGCAGGCCTTCCTCGTCGTGGGTGTAGACCGCCAGGGTGCCGATCGTGTTGGTGACCCCGGCGGCGGTGGTCCGGCGCAGCACGCCGTTGCGGGCCGTGTGCAGAACCGAGCGGTCCGGCAGCACCGCCATCGACATCGGCTCGCCGAGCTCACCCACCCCGCGGGCCAGCTCGACCTGCTGGAAATCGGCCGCGTCGACCGGGTGGGCGGCCGCCGGCGATTCGGGGGCCAGGACGGTCGCCACCAGGCCGGCGGCCGTGAGAACGGCGGCCGCTGCCGCCGCCATCGCGCGTCTTCTCATGGATTGGTCACACCTTCGTCGTCAGCGTCATTTCGGACGCGGCGCTGGGCGCCGGCGGAATGGGTCATGCCGTCGAGATGCCGGACCGGCGATCGAGGGCTGTGGTGACTCTGGGTCACTCACGGCGGCAGTCCTCGTCAGCACTGCCGCATCGTGGTGCCGGAGTTGTGAACGTTCACATGACTTCGCCCAGAGGGCCCATTCATGTGATGTCATACGTTAGACACGAGATAGAAACAAGTCAATGCCGAGGAGGGGCGGGCCGGTCGTCTGGTGTGGAACTGCAGGTGGAGCCCACTTTGGTCAGCCTGCGTCGCCCGCTGCCCGCTCGTTCTCGTTCGTGCGGATCCCGCGATTTGGCACTGGTGATCGTAGAAATTCGTATGACGTCTGTTGTATAGATGGACTCCGATTCCCACCGAAGAGGAGCGTCATGATCCGACAGCGAGTGACGGGTTTCCGCGCGGCCTGGGTGATCCGCGCCGTGGTGGCGCTGGCGGCGATCCCGCTGGCCCTGGTGGTCGCGGCGCCGAGCGCGTCGGCGGCGACGAATCAGTTCCGGGGGGTCAACTGGGCCCGCGCCGGCGACAACTTCACCGGGGAACCGCTGGTGCTGTACGGGCTGAGCGGCAGCGACAGCTACACCACCGTCCGTGCCAAGGCGGACGCCGTTCTGGCCGGCTTCGAGCGCAACCTCGGCGCCAACACCGTCCGGCTGCCGATCAACACCGCTTCGGTCGGTACGGCGTGGTGGAGTTCCTACACCGGTGTCATCGACTCGGCGACCGCCCGCGGCATGAAGGTCATCCTGTCGTTCTGGGACGACGGCCGGGCTGCCTCCGGTGGCCGGGTCACCGACACCGCCGCCTTCAACACGATGTGGAACACCGTCGTGGCCAAGTACGGCGCCAACTCGCTGGTCTACTTCGAGCCGATGAACGAACCGGCCGGATATAGCGCGGCGGACTGGAAGAACGTGGCCGCCGCGTGGCTCGCCGCGCGACCGTCGGTGCCCCGCAACCGCGTGTTCATCAGCGGATCCGGGCTGAACCAGGACATCAGGACGATGTGCGCCGACAGCCGCTTCGACGGGACGTACCTGTCGCTGCACCACTACACGTTCTTCAGTGGCGCGAAGACCTACGACGGATGGGTGAATTTCCTGCGCGAGGCTCTGGGCACCTGCGCCGACCGCACCGTCATCGACGAGTTCGGTGCCCCCATGGACACCGGCCTGAACTACGACGACGCCGGCAGCACCGACAACTTCGTCCGTTACTTCCGGGCCACCACCCAGGTGCTCCGCGAGCTCGGCATGGGCTCGGTCTACTGGCCCGGCCTCGGCGGCAAGATCACCGCCGGGCAGAACGACGACTGGTACGCCATGCAGAAGCTGCAGGGCAGCGGTACGAACCTGACCCTGACCACACCGAACGCCTCGGGTGCCGGGCGGCTGCGGTACAGCTGGGGCCTGACCGGCACCGATCCGGTGCCCGGCAACCGGCTGCGCAACAGCGGCTCGGGCCGGTGCCTCGACGTCCCGGGCGCCGTCACCGTCAACAACACCCAGGTCGCCATCTACGACTGCGGCACGGGTACGAACCAGCAGTGGACCGGCACGTCGGCCCGGGAACTGCGGGTCTACGGCACCAAGTGCCTCGACGCCCGTGGCCGGGGAACCGCCAACGGCACGGCGGTGGTCATCTACGACTGCACCGGCGGCACCAACCAGCAGTGGAACGTCAACGCCAACGGCACCATCACCGGTGTGGCCTCCGGGCGCTGCCTCGACGTGACGCAGAACGGCACCGCGAACGGCAGCCGCATGCAGCTGTGGGACTGCACGGGTGAAGCCAACCAATCGTGGTCCCGCGCCTGATCCACAACACCGGAAAACGAAAAGTGTTATGTGGTGAGCGGCTTCCGAGTCGCCGATAAATGAGTCGGTCGAATGGCGCTTGTCCGGCGTGAAGCCCCCTTGAGCTGTCCGAAACAATCTGGCAATATTGGCGAATCTGAATGGGACGTCGTCCCTTTTCCCTCGGCATTGAACGGACCCTGACGTCTACGCCGCGTTGTTAACGTTCACATGAATGGAGCGCACGATGAGGACCAACGGTGAGGCTCCGCGGCGGCGACGCCTGCTGCAAGCCGTCCTGACGGTGATGACCGTGCTGGCCGGGGGATTCGGTGTTGCGGTCACCGCAACGGAAGCCGGCGCGGCCACGATCGACACCGGTGCGTCGTACGTGCTGGTGAACCGCAACAGTGGCAAGGCTCTGGACGTCTACAACCTGGCCACCACCGACGGCGCCCGGATCACCCAGTGGTCCCGCAACGACGGCGCGCAGCAGCAGTGGCAGTTCGTCGACTCCGGCGGTGGCTTCTACCGGTTGAGATCGAAGCTGTCGGGCAAGGTCCTCGACGTCGCCAACCGCTCGACCGCTGACGGCGCCGCTGTCGTGCAGTGGGCGGACGGCAACGGCACGAATCAGCAGTTCAGCGTTCAGGACATCGACGGCTACATCCAGCTGATCAACCGCAACAGCGGCAAGGCCCTGGAGGTGCAGGGCGCGTCGACCGCCGACGGCGGCAACATCGTCCAGTACGCCGACTGGAACGGCACCAACCAGCAGTGGCAGCTGGTCCCGGTCGGCGGCACGCCGACCGGTGGGACCTTCACCAATCCGGTGGTGTGGCAGGACTTCGCCGACGGCGACATCATCCGGGTCGGCGACGTGTACTACTACTCCGCCTCGACGATGCACTACTCCCCAGGCGCCCCGGTCCTGCGTTCCTACGACCTGGTGAACTGGGAGTACGCCGGGCATTCGGTGCCACGGCTGGACTTCGACTCCAACGCCTACGACCTCAACGGCGGACGCGCCTACGTCAAAGGCATCTGGGCATCAGCGTTCAACTACCGGCCCAGCAACAGCACCTACTACTGGCTGGGCTGCACCGAGTTCAACCGCACCTACGTCTACACCTCCGCCAACGCCGGTAGTGGGTGGGGCAAGAAGGCCCGGATCAACAAGTGCTACTACGACGCCGGGCTGATGTTCGACAACGACACCCCCTACGTCGCCTACGGCAACGGCACCATCAGCGTCGCCCAACTGTCGTCGGACCTGACCTCCGAAGTCCGCTCGCAGACCGTGTACCAGACCCCGTCGAGCATCGGCACCCTCGAGGGCGCCCGGATGTACAAGCGGGGGAACTACTACTACATCTGGCTCACCCGCCCTGCGAACGGCCAGTACGTGCTGCGCTCGACCAGCCCCTGGGGCCCGTACGAGCAGAAACAGGTCCTGTTGAACCTGCCCGGACCGATCTCCGGGGGTGGGGTCCCGCACCAGGGCGGTCTGGTGCAGACGCAGAACGGTGAGTGGTGGTACATGGCCTTCACCGACGCGTACCCGGGTGGGCGGATGCCGACGCTGGCCCCGATCACCTGGAGTGCTGACGGCTGGCCGGTGCTGCAGACCGTCAACGGCCGGTGGGGCGCCTCGTATCCGCGCCCGAATCTGCCCTGGCACCCCGTCACCTCGATGACCGGAACCGACACCTTCACCGGCACCACCCTCGGACCGCGGTGGGAGTGGAACCACAACCCGGACAACAGCAAGTGGTCGGCCGGCAGCGGCCTGCGCCTGTCGACCGCGACCGTCACCAACGACCTCTACGCCGCCCGCAACACCCTGACTCACCGCATCCAGGGACCGTCGTCGACCGCGACGATCGAGCTCGACTACTCGCCCATGGCCAACGGCGACCGGACCGGGCTGGCCATGCTGCGTGACTCCTCGGCCTGGATCGGCGTCAAACGCGACAACGGCGCCACCCGGGTGACCATGGTCAACGGGCTCACCATGGACGGCAGCTGGAACACCACCGGCACCGGGACCGAAGTGGCCGGAGCCGCTGTCTCCGGCGGCCGGATCTGGCTGCGGGCCAGTGCCGACATCCGGCCCGGGTCCGGCCGGCAGGCCACCTTCTCGTACAGCACCGACGGCGTCACCTTCACCGCCCTCGGCCCGGCGTTCACCCTCAACAACGCGTGGCAGTTCTTCATGGGCTACCGCTTCGGCCTCTTCAACTACGCCACCCAGGCCCTCGGCGGCGCCGTCACCGTCCGCAGCTTCGCCCTGACCACCCCCTGACCCCTTCCCCCGTACGCGACAAGGAGTCCCCGTGCATCCCCACCCAATCGGGCGTCCGGCCCTGGCCCGGCCACGGCGTGCGGTCGCCGTGATCGCCGCTCTGCTGCTGGCAGTCACCCTGATGCCACTGCTCGGCGGGCCGGCCCGGGCCGACAACCCGATCGTGCAGACCATCTACACCGCCGACCCCGCGCCGCTGGTGCACAACGGCCGGGTCTACCTCTACACCGGTCGCGACGAGGACAACTCGACCTACTTCACCATGAAGGAGTGGCGGGTCTGGTCGTCCGCCGACATGGTCAACTGGACCGACCACGGCTCGCCGCTCAACCTGGCCAGCTTCAGCTGGGCCAGCAGCAACGCCTGGGCCGGACAGGCGGTCGAACGCAACGGCAAGTTCTACTGGTACGTGCCGATGACCGCCCGGGCCACCGGGCGGATGTCCATCGGTGTCGCCGTCGCGGACAGCCCGACCGGTCCGTTCCGCGACGCTCTGGGCCACCCGCTGGTGGAGAACAACGAGATCGACCCGACGGTCTTCATCGACAGCGACGGCCAGGCCTACCTCTACTGGGGTAACCCCAACCTGACCTACGTCAAGCTCAACGCCGACATGATCTCGTACTCCGGCAGCCCGACCCGGATCCCGCTGACCACCGCCGGTTTCGGCACCCGCACCGGTGACGCCAACCGCCCGACCCTGTACGAGGAAGGCCCCTGGGTCTACAAGCGCGGCGGCACCTACTACATGGTCTATGCCGCGAAATGCTGCTCGGAGTTCATCGCCTACTCGACGGCTCCCGGACCGCTCGGGCCCTGGACCTATCGCGGCACGGTGATGCCCACGCAGGGCGGCAGCTTCACCAACCATCCGGGCATCGTCGACTTCAACGGAAGCTCGTACTTCTTCTACCACAACGGCGCTCTGCCCGGCGGCGGCGGTTTCACCCGCTCGGTGGCCGTGGAGAAGTTCTCCTACAACGCCGACGGCAGCATCCCGACGATCACCATGACCACCGCCGGTGCGCCCCAGGTGGGCACCCTCAACCCGTTCGTGCGCCAGGAGGCCGAGACGATCGCCACCGAGGCCGGCGTCGAGACCGAAGCCTCGTCCGAGGGCGGCATGAACGTCGCCAACATCGAGAACGGCGATCACGTCAGGGTCAAGGGTGTCGCCTTCGGCAGCGGCGCCACATCGTTCACCGCCCGGGTCGCGTCGGCCACCAGCGGTGGGCGGATCGAGGTACGCACCGGCAGCCCCACCGGTGCGCTGGCGGGCACCTGCACGGTTCCCGGCACCGGTGGCTGGCAGGCCTGGACCTCGGTCTCCTGTCCCGTCAGCGGCCTGAGCGGCACGAAGGACCTGTACCTGCGGTTCACCGGTGGCAGCGGCTTCCTGCTCAACGTGAACTGGTGGCAGTTCACCGGCGCCGCCACCGGCGGGAACCTGCTCACCAACGCGGGCATGGAGGACGGAACCAGCGGCTGGCTGGTCAACGGCAGCGGCACGCTGTCCACCGTCACCGACGTCGTGCGCAGCGGCTCCCGGGCGCTCGCCGGCACCGGTCGTACGGGTGCCTGGAACGGCCCTGGCCAGGACGTGACGTCCCGGATGACCAACGGCAAGTCGTACTCCACCAGCGTGTGGGTCCGCACGCCGAGCGGCAGTCCGGCCGCGAAGGCCACCCTGGCGCTGACGGCCAACGGCACCACCAGCTATCTCCAGCTCACGCCGACCGCGACGGTGAACGCGTCGGGCTGGACCCAGGTGTCCGGCACGGCCACCGTCTCGTGGAGCGGGACGCTGACCCGGGCGATCTTCTACGTGGAGACCGCCGCCGGCACCGACAACCTCTACCTCGACGACGCCTCCTTCCAATGACCACGCCCCGACCCTCGAGGAGGGCCCCATGCCGGTGACCAAGTCGTCCCTGTTCCGCAAGAAAGTGCTGACCGCAGCGGCTGCGGCGGTCGTGGCCGCCGCGGTGGGAGTGGTGACCGCGGCGTCACCCGCTCAGGCCGCGACCACAACCATCTACGCTTCGCCGTCCGGCACCGGCAGCGCCTGTTCCAGCGCCCAGCCGTGCTCGCTGGCCGGTGCGCAGGCGGCCGTGCGGTCGTTGAACGACTCGATGTCCGGTGACATCGTGGTGCAGCTGGCCGACGGCGTGTACCGGCTGTCGGCCCCGTTCCGGCTGACCGCCGAGGATTCCGGCAGCAACGGCTACCGGGTGGTGTGGCAGGCGGCGCCGTCGGCCCGCCCGGCGATCAGCGGCTCCCGGGCGGTCACCGGATGGACCCAGGCCGACGCCGGCCGCAACATCTGGCGGGCCGACGTAGGAGCCGGGACCGACACCCGTCAGCTCTACGTCAACGGGGCTGTCGCCACCCGGGCCCGCACGGCGGTGAACCGGTCGGACTTCACCGTCACCACGACCGGCCTGCGGTTCAGCAACGGTGCTCTGAGCTATCTGAACAACCTGGCCGATCAGAGCCGGATCCAGATGGAGAGCATCGGATCGTTCACCGACCGGTACGCCTCGGTGCAGAGCATCAGCGGCAACGTCATCACGATGCAGCAGCCGAGCTGGAACAACAACACCTTCGGCTACGACACGTTCTCCAGCCCGCACCGCGCCGGTCCGCTGTACCTCACCAACGCCTACGAGCTCCTGGACTCACCCGGCGAGTGGTACCTCAACCGCGGCACCGGCGCGCTCTACTACATCCCCGCGGCCGGTCAGAACATGAGCAGCATCAGCGTGGAGCTGCCGACGCTGCAGTCGCTGGTGAACGTGGGCGGCACCTACGACTCACCCGCACACCACCTGACGTTCAGCGGGATCACCTTCACCGGCACCAGCTGGCTGGGTGCCAGCAGCAACCAGGGGTACGCCGACCAGCAGACCGGGGCGTACGTCACCGGCAACTGGAACTGGCCGGCGCTGAGTGCCTGCCAGGAGGGCTGTACGCAGTTCGAGGCCACCCGGCCGAACTGGAACCAGATGCCCGCCGCCGTTCAGGTCTCGGCGGCCGACTCCATCACCTTCAGCGGTTCGCAGTTCGTCAACCTCGGGCAGACGGCCATCGGCATCGGCAACGACGCCAACGCGCACGCCAGTGGGGTCGGGCTGGGCGCCAGCAACATCACGGTCACCGGTTCGGAGATCGCCCGCAGCTCGGCCGGCGGCATCGTGGCGGGCGGCGTACGCGCCGACGCGCACCACCCCAGCGACCAGCGGATGGTCAACCGCAACATCACGATCAGCAACAACCGCATCCACGACCTCGGGGTCGAGTACCGCGGGAACGTGTCGGTGCTGACGACCTACGTCACCACCGCCACGGTGTCGCACAACGAGGTCTACAACATGCCGTACTCCGGTATGTCGATCGGCTACGGCTGGGGTTCGAACGAGCCCGGCGGCAGCACCCAGTACACCAACCGGGGCCTGTACAACTACCAGCCGCGGTACACCACGCCCACCACCGCCTCCAACAACCGGCTCATCGGCAACTACATCCACGACGTGATGCAGCAGACGACCGACGGCGGGTGCATCTACACGCTGTCGTGGAACCCGGGCGCGCAGATCAGCGGGAACTACTGCCTGCGGACCAACGGCTGGTTCGGGCTCTACTTCGACGAGGGCTCCAAGTACTACACCGCCAGTGGCAACGTCTTCTCGTCCATCGGCACCTGGGCCACCGCCAACTACTGGGGCGGGGAGAACATGGGCAACTTCACCGTCACCGGGAACTGGACGAGCAACAGCGCCACCAACGTGACCAACGGCGATCGCGGCAACGTCGTGAACACCAACACCACCGTGACCAACGGGAGCTGGCCGTCCGGTGCCCAGGCCGTGATGGCGGCGGCCGGACCACAGACCGGTGGCACGCCCGCCACCCGGCTGGTCGGTACGCAGTCCGGCCGGTGTGCCGACGTGCCGAACAGCGTCACGACCAACGGCACCCAGACGCAACTGTGGGACTGCTCCGGCGCCGGCAACCAGAACTGGACCTACACCTCCGGTAAGCAGCTGAGCATCTACGGCGGCACCAAGTGCCTCGACGCCAACGGCCAGGGCACCAGCAACGGCACCACGGCGATCATCTGGGACTGCTCCGGACAGGCCAACCAGCAGTGGAACGTCAACGCCAACGGCACCATCACCGGTGTCCAGTCCGGGCTCTGCCTGGATGCCGTCGGCGCGAACACCGCCAACGGCACCAAGCTCGACCTCTGGTCCTGCAACGGCGGAGCCAACCAGCAGTGGTCACTGCGCTGAGCAGCTGACCGGCCGGCGGCTGGTTCGGACGATTCCTCGTCCGAACCAGCCGCCGTGTTCAGCCGATCTGAACGAGGCGCCAGTTGTTGTCGGCGCTGCCGTTGTCGGACTCCTGGACGACCTGGGCGCCCCACGTGCTGGAGGCGTTCAGGATGGCCAGGACCTTGCCGCTGTTGACGTTGCGGATCCGGTAGGACCCGTCGCTGTTGGCGACCAGGGTCCAGCGGTGGTCGGCGGTGCCGGTGTCACCCCACTGCAGGACGCGGGCGTTGTCGGCGGTCGACATGTTCTCCACGCCGAGGACCTTGCCGCTGTTGACGTTGCGGAACCGGACGGCGTTGCCGTCGGTGATCCGGACCCAGTTGTGGTCGGCGGTGCCGGTGTCACCCCAGCCGACGGCCAGGCCGCCGTCGGCGGTGGACATGTTCTGCACGCCGACAACCAGCCCGGTACCGACGTTGACCAGCTTGTAGGTGCCGCTGGTGGAAGTGCCGCCGGTGTTCCAGTAGACGGTGTAGTTGAAGTTCTGGGCGTCGTGGAACGGGCCGAGGTTCACCGTGGTGCCGTTCGCGGTCGCGGTGAACGCCAGGCTGCTGGTGCTGGTCCGGGCGATCGACGAGACGGTCAGCGACGGCAGCGCGGACAGGGCGGTGTTGCCGTAGTTGCCGCACAGCACCGCCGGCCCGTACGTGATGGCCTGGACAGCTGCGTTGTCGTTGGCCGCCTTCATGACCACACGCATCGGCAGCCGTACCGTGATGGTGTCGCCGGCGGCCCAGGTCCGGGTGACGGTGGCATAGCTGCCCGGGGTTGCGCTGACGTTCTGCACGGCGCCGTTGACGCTGATCACCGGATTAGCGGTCCAGGACGGGATGCGCAACCGGATGCCCCACGAGCCGCTCATCGTGCCGGACAGCGTCAGAGTGGTGGTGTCGCTGACCGGGTACGTGGTGGACTGGGTGACCGTGATCCCGCGCTGGCTCCAGCTGAGCACCGAAGGCACGTACAGGTTCACCGTCAGCGTGGTGCCGGCGTAGAAGTAGATCGAGTCCACCAGCTTGGTGTTGGTCTCGATGCCGGTGCCCTGGCAGCACCAGAAGCTGTTGTAGTCGGTGGACCAGGTGCCACCACCCCAGGCCGGGCCGACGCCGCGCCGCCCGCCCGGCTTCAGCGGGGTGAAGTACGTGATGTGGCCGTGGCTGTCGGCCGGGTTCTGGGCGCCGATCAGGTGGTTGAGCAGCGCCCGCTCGTAGTAGTCGAAGTAGTCGGCGCGGTTCGGGTCGAGCAGCCACAGCTCACGGGTCAGCTTGAGCATGTTGTAGGTGTTGCAGTGCTCGCAGGTGTCATTGGTGAGGTAGCCGGCGATCGCGTTGGGCGCCTTGAAGTGCTCGGCCTGGCTGTTCCCGCCGATGGCGTACGTGTGAGCGCCCGTGACCATGTTCCAGGCGTTGCCGGCGATGTCGCGGTAGCGGGTCGTGCCGGTGGCCTTGTACTCGCGGGCCGCCCCGACCACCTTCGGCAGCAGGGTGTTGGCGTGCTTGCCGTTGAGCTGGTCCTGGTTGGCGGCGAGCGGGTCGAAGACCGAGGCGTGGTCGAAGCGCTTGGCCACGGTCAGCCACCGGGAGTCGCCGGTCATCTGGTGGATGTCGGTGAGCACCTCGTTCATGCCGCCGAACTCGGTCTGCAGGACGACCTGCATCTGGTTGTAGCTCAGCCGGCCGGTGCGCCAGTCGACCCAGCCGGCGAAGTTCAGCAGCACGTCCTTGGCCTGGGTGTTGCCGATCAACCGCCAGACGTCGAGCAGCCCGGCCAGGGTCTTGTGGATGCAGTAGTACGACACGGCGACCGGCGTGCCCGCCTCGACGGCGCTGATGTCGGACTCGGGGAAGCCCGACAGGTACCCGGTGTTGAAGCCGGCGGCGCCGTTGTTCGCCTGGCACTTGGCCAGTTCGGCGACCATGGTGTTGGCCTTGTCACGGCAGGTGGTGTCGCCGAGCACGGCGTACGCCTGGGCCCAGGCGGTCAGGAAGTGGCCCTGCATGTGGCTGCGGAACGGGAAGTTCGGCGCGTCCCAGCCGCCGTTGGCCGCGGCCCCGTTGGTGGACAGCCGGTGGTTGGCGCGGAACACGTAGAGCAGGCGGTTGACGTCGACGAACCGCAGGTAGTTCAGCGTGCGGTTCTCGTTGTCCTGGAAACGGCCCGCGGTCAGGCGTACCTGGCCCAGGTCGAACGGGTACGCCGACACCCCGATGTCCGCCCGGGCGGGCGGGAGCACCGCCGCGGCGGCCGGGTTGGTCAGGAAGTCGGCGGTGCTGCCGACGGCGGAGGCCATCGCGCCGGCGCCGGCGATCTGCAGCAGTTGACGGCGGTTGAGGGGCGAGGGGGACATGGGCAGACTCCAGCGGGGGATGTGAACGGTAACAACGGTGTTTCGCATGTTACGGCCTGGCTACCGGCGACGTCGACCAAATGATCAATCCATATCGACTTACACATAGACGCAAACGGATGACAGGAAAGTGTTACGAGTGGTTCTTCCGAGAGGTCGCCAAAACGAGCTCCATTCTCCTACTTGAATGTCTTGAAACATTCTGGCAATCTCGGGAACGGAGTTGTTAACGTTAACAGCCGAAAGGTCGGCCGATGCACGGACGAAGAAGATGGATCCTCGGCGCGGCCCTCGCCGCCATTCTCACGCTGGCCGGCACGTTCACGCAGACCGCCGCCGCTCAGGCGGAGTCCAACGGCGGCGTCCGGGTCATGCCCTTGGGCGACTCGATCACCGAAGGGACCCAGGTGCCCGGTGGCTACCGCATCGGTCTCTGGCAACGGCTGTCCGGCGCCGGCTACCGGGTCGACTTCGTCGGCACCCAGTTCAACGGTCCGGCCGCACTCGGCGACCACGACCACCAAGGCCTGCCAGGGTGGCGCATCGACCAGATCGACGCCAACATCACCGGGTGGCTGGGATCGGCCCGGCCCCGCACCGTGCTGCTGCACATCGGAACCAACGACATCCTGCAGAACTACAACGTGTCGTCGGCGCCGAACCGCCTCTCCACCCTGATCGACCACATCGTGGCGGCCGCACCCGCCGCGGACGTGTTCGTGGCGACGATCATCCCCCTGGCCTCGGCCGGGCAGGAAGCGGCCGCCCGCACCTTCAACGCCGCCGTCCCGGGCATCGTGCAGAGCAAGGTCGCCGGCGGCAAGCGGGTGCACCTGGTCGACATGCACGCCGCCCTGACCACCGCGGACCTGATCGACGGTGTCCACCCCACCGCCACCGGCTACGACAAGATGGCCGCTACCTGGTACACCGCACTGCGGTCGGTGTCCGGCAGCATCGGGGACACCACCGGCACCCCGGCGGCCGGAGCCCTGGTCGGTGCCGCCTCCGGACGCTGCCTGGACGTGCCGGGCAGCAGCACCACCAACGGCACCCAGCCGGTCATCTGGGACTGCAACGGCGCCACCAATCAGAAGTGGACGGCCGCCGGTCAGGCCCTGCAGGCGCTGGGCAAGTGCCTCGACTCACCGACCGGCGCCACCGCCGGCACGAAGGTGCAGCTCTGGGACTGCTCCGGCGCGACGAACCAGCGCTGGAACCGCAACACCAACGGAACGATCAGCAACGTCGCGTCCGGCCTGTGCCTGGACGTCAACGGCAACGCCACCGCCGCCGGCAGCCCGGTCATCCTCTGGACCTGCACCGCTGCCGCCAACCAAGTCTGGACAGGTCGATAAACCATGAGACGTCTCAGGACCATGCTCGCCGCCGGACTGCTGCTGCTGTCGGGCACCGCCTTCGTGGCGACCGGCGCCTCGCCGGCGCAAGCGCTGGACAACGGGGTCAGCCGTACGCCGCCGATGGGCTGGAACAGCTGGAACACCTTCTTCTGCAACATCAACGAGTCGCTGATCCGCGGCATGGCCGACACCATGGTCAGCTCCGGCATGCGCGACGCGGGCTACCAGTACGTGGTCGTCGACGACTGCTGGATGAACCCCAACCGGGACTCGAGCGGCAACCTGCAGGCCGATCCGACCCGGTTCCCCAGCGGCATGAAGGCCCTCGGCGACTACATCCACGCCCGGGGACTGAAGTTCGGGATCTACCAGGCGCCGCTGGACAAGACCTGTGCGCAGTACTTCGGCTCGTACCCGGGCGCGACCGGCAGTCAGGGCCGCGAGGCCCAGGACGCCCGGTCGTTCGCGGCCTGGGGCGTCGACTACCTGAAGTACGACTGGTGCTCGCCCAGCGGCAGCATCAACGACCAGGTGACCACCTTCGCGAAGATGCGGGACGCGCTGGCCGCCACCGGCCGGCCGATCCTCTACAGCATCAACTCCAACAGCATCCACTCCAAGACCGGTCCCCAGCGCAACTGGGGCGATGTGGCGAACATCTGGCGCACCACCGAGGACATCCAGCTGGTCTGGAACACCGACCAGGTCAACGACTACCCGATGGGCGTTCAGAACATCATCAACGTGAACGTGCCGCTGGCCGGGTACGCAAAACCGGGTGGCTTCAACGACCCGGACATGATGGAGGTCGGGCGGGGCACGCTGACCGACACCGAGCAGCGTTCGCACTTTGCCATGTGGGCGGTCATGGCCGCGCCGCTGATCGCCGGTAACGACCTGCGAAACATGAGCGCCGCCACCCAGACCATCCTGAAGAACCCCCGGCTGATCGCGATCAACCAGGACAGCCTCGGCCTGCAGGGGGTCCAGGTCGCGGGCGACTCCAACCAGCGGGTGCTGGCCAAGCGACTGGCCAACGGCGACGTCGCGGTGGCCCTGTTCAACCAGAGCGGCGCCACCCGGACCATCTCCACCACCGCCGCCGCGATCGGCAAGAGCGGAAGCTCCTTCTCCCTGGCCGAGGCCTGGAACGGCGGCACGACGACCACCAGCGGCGCGATCAGCGCGAGCGTGCCCGCGCACGGCACGGTCGTCTACCGGGTCAGCGGCGGTCAGACCGGTGAACCGCCGGTGCCCACATCGACCAGCCTGGTCGGCACGCAGTCCGGTCGCTGCCTGGACCTGCCCAACAGCAGCACCACCAACGGCACCCAGCCGGTCATCTGGGACTGCAACGGCGCCACCAACCAGAAGTGGACGGTCTCCGGCCAGACCCTGCAGGCGCTGGGCAAGTGCCTCGACGCCCCGGTCGGCGCCACCGCCGGAGCGAAGGCGCAGATCTGGGACTGCAACGGCGGTACCAACCAGCAGTGGACGTTCCAGTCCAACGGCACGGTCCGCAGCAACCAGTCCGGGCTCTGCCTCGACGTCAACAACAACCAGACCGCCAACGGGACCCTGACCCTGCTCTGGACCTGCACCGGCGCCGCCAACCAGCAGTGGACCCGCAGATGACCCGTCCTCCTCGCACGCTCGCCGTGCTGGCCGTGTCGTCGCTGCTGGCGGCGCTGGGAGTCGTCGCCGGGTTCGCGGCGCCGGCCCAGGCCGCCACCGCGATCACCGTCAACGGCGCGTCGGGCGGCCGGACCTTCGACGGCGTCGGCGCGGTCAGCGGTGGCGGCGGCAACAGCCGCCTCCTGATCGACTACCCCGAGCCGCAACGCAGCCAGATCCTCGACTACCTGTTCCGCCCCGGGTACGGCGCGGCGCTGCAGACCCTCAAGGTCGAGATCGGCGGCGACACCAACTCGACCAGCGGCGCCGAGCCCAGCCACGCGCACTTCCGCGGTGATCTCGACTGCAACCGCGGGTACCAGTGGTGGATCATGGAGGAGGCCAAACGCCGCAACCCCGCCATCCAGCTGATCGGGCTGCCGTGGGGTGCACCCGGCTGGATCGGCAACGGCACCTTCCTCTCCGGCGATCTGAGCGGATACCTGCTGTCCTGGCTGGGCTGTGCGCGGCAGCACAACCTCACGATCGATTACCTGGTACCCGCGCAGAACGAACGCCAATGGAACGCCGGCACCACGATCGCCGTCCGCAACGCGCTCGACGCCAACGGCTACGGCAACGTCAAGATTGAGGTCGCCGAGGACTGGACGTACTCGCCGGCCGACCAGTTTGCGGCCAACCCGGCCCTGCGCGACGCCGTCGACGCGATCGGCGTGCACTACTCCTGCGGGTACCTGACGGACCAGAAGACCTGCACGTCCTCGGCCACCGCCATCAACTCCGGCAAGGCGCTGTGGTCCAGCGAGAACGGATCGCAGGACTACAACGGCGGTGCCAAGCCGCTCGCCCGGGGCATCAACCGCACGTACCTCGACGCCAAGATGACCGGTTACCAGAACTGGGACCTGGTCGCCTCGACCACCCCGAACAACCTGTGGCCGACGGTGGGCCTCGTGCTGGCCAACCAACCGTGGTCAGGGTTCTACTCGGTGGGCAAGGACGTCTGGTCCATCGCGCACACCACGCAGTTCACCGAACCGGGCTGGAAGTACCTGGACTCCTCCAGCGGCTACATCGCCGGGAACCGCAACAACGGCAGCTACATCACCATGAGGTCGCCGGACAGCGCGGACTACAGCATGATCATCGAGGCCATGGACGCGTCCGGCGCCCAGACCCTCGATCTCAGCGTCACCGGCGGGCTGTCCACGGGAGCGGTCCACGTGTGGGCCAGCAACCTCAACTCCAGCAATCCGGCCGACCACTTCACGCGCCAGGCGGACATCACCCCGTCCGGCGGCCGGTACTCCCTGACCGTCCAGCCGGGATACCAGTACACGATCACCACCACGACAGGGCAGGGCAAAGGCACCGCGACCGGACCGGGGCAGGGCACGCTCGCGCTGCCCCATACCGACAACTTCGACAGCTACCCCGCCGGGCGCGAAGCGAAGTACCTGATGGACATGCAGGGTGCGTTCGAGACGGTCGCGTGTGGTGGCGGCCGGACCGGGATGTGCGTACGCCAGGCCAGCACCCAGGCGCCGATCACCTGGAAGGCACTCAGTGACCCGTACGCGGAACTGGGCAGCACGACGTGGACCAACTACACGGTCCAGGCCGACGTCATGCTCGAACGTTCGGGGTACGCCGAACTTCTGGGCCGTGTCGGCGGGCAGGAGCTGATGAACCCGGGCGCACTGAACGCCTACCACCTGCGGGTCAGCGACACCGGAGCCTGGTCCGTGCTGCGCACCAACACCTCCGCCCAGACGACGACGCTGCGCAGTGGCAGTACCGCCGCACTGGGTACCGGCCGCTGGCACAGCGTCGCCCTCGGGTTCTCCGGCAGCACCATCACCGCCACCGTCGACGGTGCGGTGGTCGGCACGGTCGCCGACTCCACCCTGGGCTCGGGTCTCGCGGGCATCGGCACCAGCCAGGGTCAGACGGCGCAGTTCGACAACCTGAACATCGCCGCCGGCGCGGGCGGTGGCACCTCGCCGGTCCTGCGCAACGTCAACGCGAACCGGTGCCTGGACGTGCCGAACGCCTCGCAGGCCAACGGCACGCAACTCGCGCTGTGGGACTGCAACGCCGGCGCCAACCAGCAGTGGACGGCGACCGCTGCGGGCCAGCTCCAGGTGTACGGCACCAAGTGCCTGGACGCGGGCGCCGGGACCTCGGGCACCAGGGCGGTCATCGCGGCCTGCACGGGCGCCGCCGGTCAGCAGTGGAGGCTCAACGCCGACGACAGCGTCACCAGCGCACAGTCCGGCCTGTGCCTCGACGCGAGCGGCGCCGGAACAGCCAACGGAACCGCGGTCATCCTGTGGACCTGCACGAACGGCACCAACCAGAAATGGAGGCGAAGCTGATCCGCCGAAGCCGGACGACGCCGTAGCTGTCAGCGTGCGTCCGGCAGGCCGGCGCCGTTCTGCCGGGCGTGGGCGGCGTAGCGGCGGGGCGGCATGCCCATGATGCGCTTGAACGCGGTGGTGAACGCGTGCTCCGATTCGTAGCCCAGGGAGCCGGCGATGCGGGCGACGGTGTCGTCGCCCGCCTGGAGCCGGTCCGCGGCGAGCATCATCCGCCAGCGGGTCAGGTAGGCGATCGGGGTCTCGCCGGCGCGTTCACGGAAGCGCTCGGCGAAGGTCGAGCGGGACATGCCCGCGAGCGTGGCGAGTTCCCGGACGGTCCAGGAGCGGGCCGGTTCGTCATGCATCGCGGCCAGTGCGGCGTGCATCCGGGGGTCGGCGAGCGCGGCGAACCAGCCGACGTCGTCGTGGGCGGGCGCGGCCAGATAGAGGCGCAGGGCCTGAACCAGCATCATGTGCGCGAGCTGCTGCGCCATCAGGGCCGAGCCGGGTCGCGGCTCGCGGAACTCCTCCATCATCAACTCGATCGACCAGCGCAGCCGGGCCCGGTCGTCGGAGGTCATGACCAGCATCAGCGGCGGCAGGTTCTGCAGCAGCAGTTCGACGTGCGGGCTGCCGGCCTCGAAGCGGGTGCCGACCAGATAGACGTCACCGCCACCGTTGTAGGTGATGACCTCACCGCTGCGGTCGGGATCGAGCACCGTGGAGGCGCGCGCCGGCACGACGTCCGGTGAGCTGCCGATGACGGCGACGCGACCGGTGGGCAGCACAAAACAGGAGCCTTCCGGGACCAGCACCGGCGCTTCGCCGTCCACCGTCAGCCAGCAGGAACCCTCGACGACCGCGTAGCACTTGATCCGGCCGGCCAGGTCGTCGAGCCCCAGCGCCCAGTCGCCGCCGGCGTCGAATCCCGCCGTGATGTAGCTGCGCGGCTTCAGCAGCGCCAGCACCTCGCTCAGCGGATCCATCGGCGGCCTCCGGACGATCACGAACAAAAGACGGATTTCCGAGCATAGGTCGTCCGGGTCGGTGCTCTTAAGTTGGGATCATGACAACGATCGGATTCATCGGCAGCGGACGGATCGGTGGCGCACTGGCGCACCTGGCCGTCGCCGCCGGACACGACATCGTGCTGAGCAACAGCCGTGGACAGCAGAGCCTGCAGGAGACGGTGGCACTACTGGGATCCCGGGCCCGCGCGGCGACACCGGCTGAGGCCGCGGCCGCCGGCGACGTGGTCGTCGTGACCATCCCCGTCCGGGCGTACCGGCAGGTGCCGGTCGACCGGCTGCGCGGCCGGATCGTCATCGACACGCTCAACTACGACCCGGAACGCCAGGGCGCCGTCCCGGAGATCGAGGCGAGCGGCACCCCGCCCCACCTGCTGTTGCAGGCGCACCTGCCCGACGCGCAGGTGGTCAAGGCGTTCAGCACCGTGTTCTTCAAGCACCTGCCGCAGCTCACCCGCCCGCCCGGCGCGCCCGACCGCAGCGCCGTACCCATCGCGGGCGACCACCCGACGGCCAAGACTGCGGTCGCCGCGCTGATCGACTCACTCGGCTTCGACGCCTACGACGCCGGACCCCTCGCCGAGAGCCGCCGGTTCGCACCCGGCACCCCGGCACAACTCGCGTACCTCGATCCGGACGGCATGTTCGCCGCCCCCGCCCGGCCCGCCTCCGCCGCCGACCTGGCCGCGCTCCTCGACAAGGCGAACCGACCATGATGGCAGCGGTGGTGACCGCGTACGGCACGACTCCGCGGTACCTGGAGTTTCCCGAGCCGCAGCTGGCCGGCGAGCACGAGATCGTGGTCGAGGTCCTGGCCGCCGGTCTGCATCCCCGGGTACGCATGCAGGCCGGCGGTTCGCACTACACCAGTACCGGCACCGACCTGCCGCTCGTGCCCGGCATCGACGGCGTGGGACGTGACGCCGACGGCCGGCTCTGGTACTTCATGTCACTGGGCGGCAGGTACGGCTCGATGGCCGAACGCGCGGTCATCGACAAGCGCCGCAGCGTTGTGCTGCCCGCCCACACCGACCCGGTGACCATGGCCGCGACGCTGAACTGCGTGATCGCCTCCTCGCTGGCGCTCACCGAGCGGGTCACACTGCGGCCCGGCCAGAACGTGCTGGTCCTCGGCGCCACCGGCGGCACCGGGCGCATGGCGGTGCAGGTCGCCCGCCGGCTCGGGGCCGGCCAGGTCACCGCCGTCGGCCGCGACGCCGCCCGCCTGACCGCCCTCCCCGGCGCCACCTCCACCGCTCTGACCGGCGACCCGGACACGATCGCCCGCGTCGGCGCCGGGACCGACATCGTGCTCGACTTCCTCTGGGGAGAACCGGCCGCCGCGACGATGGCGGCGCTGATCGCCGGGCGCACCGACCCGATACGCCCCCTCACCTGGGTGAATCTCGGCGAGATGGCCGGACCCCGGGCAACACTTCCGGCCGGCGCGCTGCGCTCCACGCAGCTCCAGATCATCGGCAGCGGCCAGGGCTCCCTGACCGGTGCCACCATGGCGGCCGCAATTCCCGCCGTGGCGGCCGCGATCGCCGAGGGGACCTACGCGGTGGAGCCCGATCCCTTCCCGCTGCACGACGTCGAGCGGGCCTGGTCACTCCCGCCGGACAGCAGCCGGCGCATCGTCCTCAGCCCCGTCTGACCGGGCGTACACGAGGCCGTGCTGCTCGATGCGGTCAGGCCGGGTCGGCGTACGTGCCCGGACTCGACGCGGTGGCCCGGAATTCCTCGGGCCGGTCGTTGCTCGCGGCGGTGAGGGCGTTGCGCACGCCCTCGGCGTCGAGGTCGGCGAGGTAGACAGGGCTTCCCGGCTGCTGACGCCATGACTCGTCCAGGCCGCCGGCGTCGACAGCGTCGAAGCCGAGTTCCTGGACGAGCGCCGACACCTTGGCCTTGGCGGCGGAGTCGTCACCGGCGACGGGCAGGGCGATGCGCTCCGGTGCCCCGGCCGGTCGGCCGAGTTCCTGCAGGTGCTGAGCCAGGATGCTGTTGAACGCCTTGACCATCGGGCGGCCGAGGTGACGCTCGACCCATCGGGTTTCCGGTGTGCCCGTCTCGAGGGCGTCGATCCGTCCGTCCCGCTGCCGGGGGTAATAGTTGCCGGTGTCGACGAAGGCTGCTCCGGCTGCCGCTCCGTCCAGCACGCCGGCCGGTAGATCGAGGATGTTCTTCTGCGGGATCGTGACGATGACGATGTCCGCACCCTCGGCCGCCTCGGTCACCGGCGCGGCGTGCGCCCCGGTCTCGGCCGCGAGGTCACGCAGCGTTTCGGGGCCGCGTGAGTTGGCGATGGTCACTTCGTGCCCTACGGCTGTCAGCCTGCGCGTGAGCGCACTGCCGATGTTGCCCGCACCGATGATGCCGACCTTCATGATGCCTCCTTGTCGTGGCGCGTACCGATCGATCCTCAGGCGAGTGTTATCTTTTTACAACCAGGTACCTTTAAGTAACTACCTTCGACCAGGGAACTCCATGGCCACACTCGCGCAGCCGAAGTCCGGCATCACCGTGTTCGACGTCTACGCGGCGACCTGCCCCTCGCGCGCTCTGCTCGATCTGGTCACCAGCAGATGGGCAGTCCTCGTCATCGGTGCCCTGGAAGAACATCCCCAGCGGTTCGGGGCCCTGCGCCGCCGCCTGGAAGGGGTCAGCCAGAAAGTGCTGACCGAGAAGCTGCGCGACCTCGAGGCCGAGGGCCTGATCAGTCGCACCGTTGTCGACCGGCCTCTCGCCGTCTATTACGAGCTGACCCCGATCGGCCGCACCCTGGTGCAGCCCCTGGCGGCTCTGCGTGACTGGGCTCAGACGCATTGCGACGGCCACCAGGCGGATTGACGGGCGGATCAGCGTCCCAGCCAGCCACCGTCCACGGGCAGGGTGGTGCCGGAGACGTAGTCGGAGGCGGCGGAGCTGAGGAAGACCGCCGCCCCGGCGATGTCCTGGCCGTTGCCCCAGCGCCCGGCCGGGATCCGTTCCAGGATCGAGCGGGAGCGGTCCGGGTCCGCGCGCAGCGCCGCGGTGTTGTCGGTGGCGATGTAGCCGGGTGCGATGGCGTTGACGTTCACGCCCCGGCCGGCCCATTCGTTGGCCAGGGCGCGGGTGAGCCCGGCGATGCCGGACTTCGCGGCGGTGTAGCCCGGGACGTTGATGCCGCCCTGGAAGCTGAGCAGGCTCGCCGTGAAGATGATTTTGCCGTGTCCGCGTTCCAGCATCGGGGCGGCGACCAGCTGGGTGAGGGCGAACTGGTTCGACAGGTCGACCTCGATGACCCGGTCCCACCACGACAACGGGTGCTGCGCGGCGGGGGAGCGCTCGATCGTGCCCGCGTTGTTGATCAGGATGTCGGGCGCCCGTCCGGCGAGTTCGGCGCCCAGTGCGAGGACGGCCTCCCGGTCGGCGAAGTCCGCCTGGTACGCCTCGAAGGTGCGGCCGTGGCCCCGTACCGTGGTGGCGATCTTGTCGTCGGGCCGGAGTTGGGCGCTGACGCCGATGATGTCGGCCCCGGCGGCGGCGAGAGCCTCCGCCATCGCGAAGCCGATGCCGCGGCGGGCGCCGGTGACGACCGCGAGCCGGCCGCTGAGATCGAACAGCCCGGTCATGCCTGGTCCTGCCCGGCCACGTCGACCAGAATCTTCATGGCCCGGCCGGCTGACAGGTCGGCGATGGCGTCACCGGTCCGATCGAGCGGGACAACGTCGGTGATCAGTTCGGACACAGGTATGGCTCCCAGGCTCAGTAGTGAGATCGCGCGTTCGAAGTCGGACCGTTGGTAGACCCGGGCCCCGAGCACTCGCAGCTCCCGCCAGAACAGGCGCTGCAGGTCGACCTCGCGGGGAGCGGCATGGATGGCGACGATGACGATCGTGCCGCGGACCCGGGCCAGGCCGGTTGCCGAGCGGACGGCTGCCGCCGCTCCGGACACCTCGAAGACCACGTCCGCGCCGACGCCGCCGGTCCAGCGTTCGACCTCGGCGCCGAGGTCGGTCCCGGCCGGGTCCGACACCGTGAATCCGAGGCCGGCGATGCGGTCGCGGCGGGACTCGTCGATCTCGGCGATCAGGACGTCGGCGCCCGCCTGGCGGGCCACGCAGGCGATCAGGACGCCGATGGGGCCGCCGCCCAGAACGACGGCGCGGTCACCGACCTGCAGCCCGGACCGGCGCACGTCGTGGACGGCCACGGCCACGGGCTCGACCAGGGCCGCCGTCCTCAAATCGAGCTCAGCGGGGAGCCGGACCGCGATCGACGCGGGCACGTTCCAGCGTTGCTGCAGCGCGCCGGGTGAGTCGATGCCCACGAAGGTGAGGTTCTGGCAGATGTGCTGGTGGCCGGCCAGGCAGGCGGCGCAGGTGCCGTCCCAGATCAGCGGCATGACGGTCAGCGGGTCGCCGACCTCCCAGTCACTGACGCCGGGACCGACGGCGGCCACGGTGCCCGAGGCCTCGTGGCCGAACACCAGGGGAGTCCGCACCCGGGCGTCCATGTTGCCGTGCGCGATGTGCAGGTCGGTCCCGCAAAGACCGCAGTAGGCGACAGCGATCTGCAACTCCCCGGGTCCGGGTGGCTCGACCTGCACCGACACCGTCCTGAGTTGCCCCGCACCTTCGTAAGCCGCGCCCTTGGTCACCGAAATCTCCTTCGCGCCCGGGTGCCGAAGCACCCTTGCAAACATCATACGTATGCCCTTATATTTCGGGCCGATGAACGTGTCGTCAATAAGGAAGATCAGAAAAAGGACAACACCATGGTCCGTTTCAGGCCTGTCCCGAATCTCCGCGCTCTTCTGACGGCGGCCGGTAGCGCCGCAGCACTCACCCTTGCTCTCGCCGGTTGTGGAGGCGGTGGTGGCGGTGACTCCACCGCCGGTTCCTACGGATTCCCCCAGGTGGCCCAGGACGACAAAGCGGCCATCACGGTGTGGGTGGATGCCGACCGCACCAAGGCCGCCGACGCCTTCAAGAAGGCCAATCCCGGCGTGCCCATCCAGGTCGTGACCTACGACGGCTCCGCCAACGGGTCCAACTCCTTCCGGACCAAGATGCAGCTCTTCGATCGCGCCCAGAGCGGCTGGCCCGACGTCGTGTTCTCGACCCAGAACAACGACGCGGCCTGGGCCAGCCAGAAGAGCAACGGCAAGCAGGCCTTCGCCGCCGTGCTCGATGGTGGTCTCGTCGCCAAGGACACGCTCGACAAGTTCACCCCGGGCTCGCTCAACCCGTGCACGGTCGACGGCAAGGTCTACTGCCTGCGCAACGACCTGGCCCAGGCGGTGCTCTGGTACAACAAGTCCCTGCTGGACCAGTTCGGCTACTCCGTGCCGACCACCTGGCAGGAATACCAGGCGCTGGGCGAGAAGGTCGCCCAGGAACACCCCGGATACATCGTCGGCACGGTCGGCGACGCGTGGACGCCGGAGGTCTTCTTCTGGGCCAGCAAGTGTGAGGCCAACGGCATCACCGGCCCCAAGACGGTCACCGTCAACACGGGTACGCCGCAGTGCCGGCGGGCCGCCGCCATGCTCGACACGCTGATCAAGAACGGCACCACACCGAACATCAGCGTCTTCACACCCGAGTTCGTCAAGAAGTACACCGGCAAGGTTCTGCTGATGCCCGGGCCCGCCTGGTACGCCGGAGCCATCTTCAACAATCCGGAATCCCTCAAGGTTCCGGGCGGCCAGCTCGGCGTGGCGCCCCCACCGGCGTGGCAGGGCGAGGACGCGGTCACCGGTAACGTCGGCGGCGGCACCTGGTTCGTCAGCAGCCACTCCAAGAACCTCAAGGCCGCGGAGAGCTTCGTGCGGTTCGCCACGACGGCCGACGACTACCAGGTCGCGGTCGCTCCGGGTTACCCGGCGTACGCCCCGGCCGCGGAGAAGTGGGTGACCAAGCAGGAGGCGAGCAAGTACTACGCCACCAGCCTGCAGCCCGTCGTCACCGCCGGTACGGCCATCTGGCCCGGCTGGGGTTCCGGCATCTTCAGCCAGGAAGCCGTCTGGGCCAAGACGATGACCCCGGCGATCGCCGACGGCAAGAGCCTCGTCGCGCTGCTGCCCGAGTGGCAGACGGCGATCAAGAATCAGGCGCAGGTCGACGGATACACGGTCAAGTGACCGTCATCGACAATGCTGCCGGGGCGGCGGCTGTGGCGACCGGGCGGTCGCCCGGCCGTCCGGCCCGCCGCCCCGGCAGCGCGATGAGCTACGGCTTCGTCTCGATCTACGCGTTCCTCGCGCTCGTGTTCGGGATCCTGCCCGCCGTCTACGCGCTGTACCTGGCCTTCACCGACGCCGAGGGCGGCTTCGCCGGACTGGCCAACTTCACCAAGGTGATCGGCGACTTCCGGTTCTGGCCCGCGGCGACGCACGTCGCGCTCTACCTGGTCATCTGGCTGGTCGCCCTGGTGGTGCTGGTGACCCTGCTGGCGGTCATCGTGCACGCGATCAGGGTGCGGTGGCTCAGCCGTACGCTGCGGTTCGTCTTCTATCTGCCGGGTGCCCTGGCGGGTGCCTCGAGCGTGCTGCTGTGGCTGTTCGTGCTCGACCCGACGGCCAGCCCGGTCAGTGGACTGCTGCGGTTGCTGGGTTTCGACAGCTTCGTGCAGGTCATCGTCCCGGGCAATCTGCCGGTGGTCTTCGCGATCATCGCGTTCTGGACCGGCGCCGGCGGGTGGATCGTGATCATGTACGGCGCCCTCAACAACATCAGCGCCGAGGTGATCGAGGCCGCGCGGGTGGACGGCGCGAACGCGGTGCAGATCGCCTGGCGCATCCAGCTGCCGATGCTGCGCAAGTGGATCTCGTACATGGGCATCATGTCGCTCGCGGCCGGCACGCAGCTGTTCGTCGAGCCGCAGCTGCTCTCGCAGGCCAGCAACGCGGTCGTGCCCAACGACTACTCGCTCAACCAGCTCGCCTACCAGTACGCGTTCCAGCAGAACGACTTCAACGGAGCAGCGGCGATCTCGTTGCTGCTGCTCGTCATCGCCCTCGCGCTCTCAGCCGTCTTCGTGACGCGCGGCGGCCTGTTCGAGCGGGACTGATCTCATGACCACTACACAGTCCGCGCCGTCCGCGGCGCGCCGGCCCGGTCTCAGCGGCTGGAGCGGTCGCACGATCGTCGCGGTCGTGGTGACGGTCTTCGTGCTGTTCTTCGCCATCCCGATCGTCTGGCTGCTGCTGGCCACCACGAAGACGGCGCGGGGCCTGATCACCAGTAATCCGTTCGCTCCCGGCAGCGCCGGCGGTCTGTCGACCAACTGGAGTCAGCTCTTCGGTTTCCAGGACGGGGCTGTCACCACCTGGATGACCAATTCGGCGCTCTACGCCATCGGCGCCCTGATCATCACGCTGGTCGCCAGCATCCCGGCCGGGTATGCCCTGGCTCTGACCGAGTTCCGGTTCCGGCGGGTGCTGCTGGTGCTGACGCTGGTCGTGATGCTGATCCCGAACACCGCCCTGGTTCTGCCGATCTTCCTGGAACTCAACGTGGTCGGCCTGATCGGGAGCCCGCTGTCGGTGATCCTGCCGATGTCGTTCTTCCCCTTCGGGGTCTACCTGACCTACATCTACTTCTCCACCAGCATCCCGCGGGACCTGCTCGCCGCGGCCCGCATCGACGGCTGCCGGGAGTTCCAGGTCTTCACCAAGATCGCCCTGCCGCTGGCCGCTCCGATCGTGGCGCTGGTGGCGTTCTTCAGCTTCGTCCAGAACTGGAACAACTTCTTCCTGCCGTTCGTCATGCTGCCCTCCAGCGACGGATATCCCGTCCAGGTGGGACTGACGTCCCTGCTCGCCTCGACACCCGCGTTCAACCCCAGCTCCGCCGGTGCCCAGTCCGTCCAGCTGCCGACACTGGCCCTGGCGACCGTCGTCTCCGTGCTACCGGTGCTCCTCGTCTTCGTCGTGTCCCAGCGTTTCCTGGTCGCGGGCATGACCGCGGGCGGAACGAAGGAGTGAGCCACATTTCTGCCATCAAGGAGCCATCATGAAGGTCACCGGTTATCGCAGCCTGTTGACGAAGCACGACTGGGGCCGGCTGACCGGGGATGCCAACGGCGTGATGCCCGAGCCGCTGACCGACGTCCACGTGCTCATCCTCGAGACCGATGAGGGGCTGGAGGGAATCGGGCTCGGCGCCCACGGCGACATCGACCGGGTCTTCGGCGCCGTCGAGGGCGAGGACCCCCGGGCCGTGACCGCCCTGTACGACCGCATGCTGGCCTGGGTGTTCAAGACCGGCCACGCCGGGGCCACCTTCGGGGCGATCGGCGCGATCGACATGGCGCTCTGGGACCTCAAGGCCAAAGTGGCGGGTGAGCCGCTCTGGCGCACGCTCGGCGCGCTGGACCGCTTCGTCCCCGGGTACGCCTCCGGGCTAGACATCTCGCTCGACGACGACGCCCTGGTCGCCCTGTACGAGGGCTTCGCCGACCGGGGTTTCGGCGCCGCGAAGCTCAAGGGCGGACACGATGTCACCCACGACCTGCGCCGGCTCGTAGCGGTCAGGGACGTCCTGCAGCGCAACACGAGCCACCCGGCGCTGATGCTGGACGCCAACGAGTCCTGGAACCGTACCCAGGCCGTACGGTTCATCGAGGAGCTCGAACGCACCGTCGACCTGGCCTGGATCGAGGAACCGGTGCGCCGCTGGGACGCCGCCGGTCTCGCCTCGGTGCGCCAGCACATCCGTGCCGCCGTGGCGACCGGCGAGAACCTCACCGGGCTCGAGCAGTTCAGGCCGCTGCTGGACGCCGACGCCGTCGACATCGTCCAGGTCGGCAACGTCTGGGGTATCACGAACTTCCTCCGTGTCGCTGCCGTCGCGCACAGCTACGATCTGCCGGTGAGCCCGGTCGCCTATCACGCCAACCCGGTCGCGCACGCCGCCGCCGCGATCCCCAACCACCTGTCGTTCGAGGTCCAGCACCTCACGGCGCCGATCGGGCTGACGATCGACCAGGAGATCCAGGACGGCGGCATCGTCCTGGGCGACGAGCCGGGCCTGGGTGTCCGCGTCGACGAGAAACACATCGAGGCGGTCCGCGCCGCCAACCCCGTCGCCCGGCTGGCCGGGCCGCACGTGCGCCCGCCGCGGGCCGGGCTCAGCCTGGTCCCGGACCTCGGACCGGTCGACGCCTCCGGAGAGACCCCGGCGCGATGGGCACGGGCATGAGCGGGCGCGCACCGGAACGGCACGCCCTCGTCGTCGGCGTCCGGCCGGAGCACCGCGAGCGCTACCTGGAGCTGCACCGCGCTGTCTGGCCGCAGGTCGAGCAGACGCTGAGGGAAGCCAACGTCACGAACTACTCGATCTTCATCGTGGGCGACACCCTGTTCGCCTACTACGAGTACGTGGGCGACGACCACGACGCCGACCTGGCGCGGGTGGCCGAGGACCCGGTCAGCCGGGAGTGGTGGACCCACACCGATCCCTGCCAGACACGGATCGCCGAGGAGCGGATACCCGGCGCCCTGTGGCAGCCCATCGACGAGATCTGGCACTTGTCATGATCGACGCTCACGTCCATCTGTGGAACCGTTCCACCGATCCGCAGCCGTGGATCGATCCTGTGTCGATGGCCGCGATCGATCGTGACTTCGCCGCCGTTGACCTCGAGCAGATGCTCGCGGAAACCGGCGCCGGCGCGGCTGTGGTGGTCCAGGCCACCAACAGCCTCGCTGAGACCCGGCGACTGCTGGCCGGTGCCGGTCCGGGCGCGGCCGGCGTGGTCGGCTGGATCGACCTCACCGCGGACGCCGGCGCGCAGCTCGACTCCCTCGGCGCCGACGGCTCGCAGCGCCTGGTCGGTATCCGGCACCTGGTGCACGTCGATCCCGATCCCGGCTGGCTCGGCCGGCCCGGCATCGACGCGGCCCTGGACGTCCTCGGCGCCCGGGGACTCTGCTTCGACCTGGTCCTGCGCCCGTGGCAGCTGTCACTGGCCGCAACCGTCGCGGACGCCCATCCCGCTACGCGATTTGTGCTCGACCATCTCGGTGGTGTCGCCGACAGCACCGACGACGCCGGCTGGGAGAGCGGGCTTCGTGCCCTGGCCCAGCGCCCGAACGTCTCCGCGAAGATCTCCGGGCTGGCCGCCCTGGTGGCCGATCCGGTCCGCCTGCGTCGCGTGACCGGCGTGGCGATCGAGGCTTTCGGACCGAACCGGCTCATGTACGGGTCGGACTGGCCCCTGGTGCGACTGACCTCCGGCTCAGCGGCGTGGCGGACGGCCGTCGACGAGCTGATCGCCGACCTGAACGCGGGGGAGCGCACCGCGATCCTGTCCGGAACCGCCTCGGACTGCTACGGGCTCGCCCGATGAACCCCGCGGTGGCAAAACTGCTGGACCGGGGCCGTTCGCCGTACGGTGTCCTCGGGCTCGGCGGCGCACCGCTGGGCAACTTCGCCACGGCGATGAGCGACGAGGAAGCCGGCCGTACTGTCGCCCGCGCGTGGGAGCGCGGCATCCGCTACTTCGACACCGCTCCGCACTACGGCCTCGGGTTGTCCGAGCGTCGTCTCGGCGCCGCGCTACGGGACCGGCCGCGCTCCGAGTTCGTCGTGTCGACCAAGGTCGGCCGGCTGATCGTTCCCCGCCACCCGCCGCGTACCTGGGACGACGACGGCTTTGTGGTCCCCGGTGACCTTGCGCGACGCTGGGATTTCTCGCCCGAGGGTGTCGAGCGTTCGCTGTCCGAGAGCCTCGACCGGCTCGGGCTCGACGCGGTCGACATCCTCTTCGCGCACGACCCCGACCAGGCCTGGGACGGTGCGGCCCGGGAGGCGCTCGCGTCGCTGGCCCGGCTGCGGGCCGCGGGTGTCGTGTCGGCGATCGGCATCGGCACGAACTCGACCGACGGCCTGGCCCCACTGATCAGCGAGGGCCTGGTCGACGTGATCATGCTGGCCAACAGGTACTCGCTGCTCGATCAGGAGGCCCTCGAGACCGTGCTCGCGCCGGCCCACGCCGCGGGCGTCGCCGTCGTCGCCGTGGGAATCTTCGGCACCGGCCTGCTCGCGTCCACCACGCCCGCGCCCGGCGCCACCTACGACTACCGACCCGCCGACACCGCCGTGCGAGAACGCGCCGGGCGCATCGCCTCGATCTGCGCGGACCACGGTGTTGAACTGCCCGCCGCGGCGCTGGCCTTCCCGCTGCTGCATCCGGCCGTCGCCGCGGTGGCCGTCGGTATGCGCTCGCCCTCCGAGGTCGACGAGAACGTGCGCCGGACCGGCGTCGACATCCCGGCCGGTCTGTGGCGCGACCTCGTCTCGGCCGGGCTTATTCCGGCGGGTTCTTCTGCACCGGAGCAGCCAGACGGCGCCGATTCCACGAGCTGACGATGTGGTCACGCATGGCCCGCTCGGCGCCCTCGACGTCGCCACGGGCGATCGCCTCGACCACTCGGCCGTGCTCCTCCAGCGTGGACTCGAAAGCACCCTCGTACCGGATGCCCTGATACCTGTTGCTCTCCAGCGCGCGCCGGTACAGGCGCTTCGCGATGTTCTCGGCCAGGCGGTTCCGCGAGATCTCCATGACGGTGTAGTGGAAAACCACGTCCTCCTGGCGGAAGGCGTCGCTCTCGTGTTCCATCTCGCGCATCGCCTCGAACACATGCTCGATGCGGGCCAGTTCGTCCTTGGTGTGCTGAGCGGCAACCGCGCCGGCCATGGCCGACTCGAGGTTGCCCCGCACCACGGTCAGCTCGTCGAGGATGCCCAGCGACTCATCGTTGTCGATCATCGCCGACAGGACGATCGGATCCAGCATGTTCCACATCCCGGAGCGGGCGACCTGGGTGCCGCGCCCCTGCGCGACCACCAGCAGGCCCTTCTCCTCGAGCCGCTTGACCGACTCGCGCAGCACGGTGCGGCTGACCCCGAAGTGATCGCTGAGCGGACCCTCCGGAGGCAGCATGGTGCCCTCGGGAATCTCCCCGGTCACGATGAGCTCGACAAGTTCGTGCGTCACCGCCACCCCGAGCCGCTCGGAACGGCGGCGCGGCGGAAAGGCGAACTTGTCGGACCCGGCTGTCATGAGGGCAATATACGTCGTATCTTTCGGCGCCCGGTGTCACTCCGGTCCTTAGGCTGGGGGCATGAAGATCCTGTCCATCCAGTCGGCGGTCGCCTACGGCCACGTGGGTAATTCCGCGGCCGTCTTCCCGCTCCAGCGCATCGGTGTCGAGGTCATCCCGGTACCCACGGTCAACTTCTCCAATCACACCGGGTACGGCGCCTGGCGAGGCCCACTCATCCCGCCGCCGGACGTGGCCGAGATCATCCTCGGTGTGGAGGAGCGTGGTGTGTTCCCGCAGATCGACGCGGTGCTGTCCGGGTACCAGGGTGGGGTCGGCATCGGCGACGTCATCGTCGACGCCGTACGCCGGGTGAAAGCGGCGAACCCTTCAGCGCTCTACGCGTGCGACCCGGTCATGGGTAACGCCAAGTCCGGCTGTTTTGTCGCCCCCGAGATTCCCGACCTGCTCCGGGACCGGGTCGTGCCGGTGGCCGACATCATCACGCCGAACCAGTTCGAGCTGGGCTATCTGACCGGCACCGAGCCGGCGAGCATCGAGTCGACCCTCGCCTCGGCCGACCTCGCCCGTGCCGCTGGTCCCTCGACCGTGCTGGTCACCAGCGTGGAGCGACCGGACCGGGAGGAAGGCACGATCGAGATGCTCGTCGTCGACCCCACCGGCGCCTGGCTCGTGACCACCCCGCACCTGCCGTTCAAGGCGAACGGGTCCGGTGACGTCACGGCCGCCCTGTTCACCGCCCACTACGTGGCGAGCAGGAACGCGGCGGTGTCGCTGGAGCGGACCGCCTCGAGCATCTTCGACCTGATCGACACCACCTACCGGTCCGGCGAACGGGAACTGCAGCTGGTGCAGGCCCAGGAGTTCTACGCCACGCCGCGCCTGCAGTTCAGCGCCCGGCAGGTGCGCTGAAAAAGCGTCGTGGCCCCCGGCGGATGCCGGGGGCCACGCGTGTGGTTCTGGGTCAGTTGTTGCCGGCGGAGTTGCACTTCACGGACTGGTCGATGCAGTTGCGGACCCGGGCGGCCTGGGCGGCGGGCTGCCAGGCGTTCATGAAGTCGCCGTGCATCGACGACGCCATTCCGGAGGCCAGGGTGAAGCCGGCCGGGGTGCCGTGGACGGGGTAGTCGATGACGAAGGACAGCGACGGGATCGTCACCGGGAATCGGCCGCTGGCGCAGGTGCCGTCCGGGCCGGTGGGTCCGACGTGGTCCTTGTGGTTGGGGCTGTCGAGGTGCACGCCGTCCCAGCAGTCGGGGAAGACGAGCTGGTAGGTCAGGTTGGCGGTCTGGGCGCAGATCGGCCAGTTGCCGTCGGTGCTGCGGCCGGTCTGGCCGCCGGGGCCGGCGCACCAGAACTGGTTGCCGCTGCTGGGGACCTGGAGTTTGGCGTCACCGGCGATCATCCGGAAGCCGGGCGGGAACGGCTGGGTCTTGCTCGGGTCCTGCAGGCGTGAGCCGTAGTAGACGGTGACGCCGGCCGGGTCGATGACCGTGCCGTTCTGCAGCAGCGAGGGGATCCAGTACGCGGAGAGGTCCTCGGCCGGGGCGCAGGTGGTCACGGTGTGCCCGAGCAGGGACTGGTTGGTCGAGTTCGCGTTGGTGCTGGTGTTGCCGAAGAACGTGTGTGCGTGCGACGCGCCGGCCATCCCGGGGAAGATGATCGGGTCGTCGTTGAGGTGGTGGCTGACCGTGCAGCCGGCGTTGAACTCCGGCACCCGCACCACGGGGCCGGTGATCGGCCGGGGTGTGAGGGCGAAGAACGCCGCCGTGTCGGCTGCCTGCTGTGCCGCGTTCACGGTGGGCCAGCCGGGCCCGGATGTTCCGGTGGGAGCCGGGGTGGTGGGGGTGGTGCCGCCGCCCGAGGTGACCGAGAACCAGTTCAGGTTGGCGAAGTTGCCCGCCTGCGAGCTGGCCAGGGTGAGGAAGACGGTCTGCGCGCCGGTCGGGTGCGTGTTGGCCACCGCGGTCGAGGTCCTCCAGGTCTGCCAGCCGCCGGTCGAGGTCACCGGGATGCTGGCCAGCACGGTTCCGGTCGCCGATCCGGTACGGACCTGGATGCTGCCGGTGGTGCCGCTGTCGGACGCCACCCGCGCGCCGAGCGTGATCGCCCCGGACGCGCCGAGGTCCACGTTGTCGTACCGCAGCCAGTCGCCGTTGGCCAGGTAGCCGACGTTCTGCCCGCCGCCGGTGTCGGCGGTCGTTTCCAGCTGGGCTCCGGACTGGGCGGCGTACGACTCGGCCTGGACGGTGACGGTGGTGGCCGCCGAGGCGGACCCCGAGGCGGCGGCGAGGCCACCGGTCACGAGGGCGCCGGTGATCGCCACACCGAGAGCGGCACGGCGTACGGTGCGGCCCCGTCCGGCGGGCGCGGGTTGCGCTGGTGGGTGCTGGGGGGATCTCACGAGGCTGCTCCTTGGGGGATCGGGGATGTGTCGGAGCTGTTGCAGAAGTTGAGCGCCATCGGGGGAAGCGCTTCCTATGCGGCTCACTGTGAACTGTCTGTTAACGACTGTCAATGCCTGGTGTCGGCCGGGGAAGCGCTTCCCCATGGGGCCGGCGCGCGTCTGTGCAGTTCACGGCCTCGGGTGTGGATCGCCGACCCCGGTGGGCCGGTCCGTCAGCAGATTGCTGTCACTTCACCGTGATGCGGGCGTCGCGGAAGGTGACCTTGATCGCGGGGCCGCCGCCCCCGGAGGCGCCGAAGGTGACCTTGCCCTTGGTGTGGCGGGCGCCGGCGGGCTTGCCGCGGGACAGGTCGCTGGTCAGCACCGTCTTACCGTCCACCGAAAGCTTGGCGGTGCTCTTGACCACGTCCACTCCGAGCAGGTGCGAGCCGTCTTCCTCGATATCGAGCGGTTTCATGGTGCCGTCGACCACGCTGCGGTTGTCCGTGTCCTCGAGGAAACCGTTCAGAAAGGCCACCGCCACCTCGCGGGCGCAGAACTCCGCGAAGTAGCCGTTGCTGCCGTCCTCGCTGAGGCGGAAGTAGACGATCGCGCACGACCGCAGGCTCAGCTGCGCCTCGACCCGGATCTTCAGGTCACCGGCGAAGATCTGGTCGGGCCCGTTCGCACAATCGATCATGAATTCGGTACGCACGACCAGGCCACCGTCGAAGTCGCAGCCCTCTTCGGCCGGCCCCGAGGGCGCCCACAGGCTCGACGAGGTGAGGGGGTCGAAAAGTTCCTTCTTGGACTGCCGGGCCAGCGCCGGGTCCGGGGCGGCGGCAGACGACGACGCACGGGGAGCGACCGCTGCGGCCGGCTGGTCCTGTCCCTCGGCGCCGAGTCGAGCGCCGGCCCAGACCCCCGCGACGGTCAGGAGCACAACGGCGGCCGCGGCGGCGGCCACGGCGGGCCGTCGACGGCGGCGCGGGCGCACCTTGGCCGCGACCGCTGCGGTGGTGCCCGTACCGGAGACCAGCTCGAAGAGCAGCTCCTGCGCCGTCGGCCGCTGCTCGGGGTCCTTGGCCAGGGCACGACCGATGATCCCGGCCAGCTCCGCGGGTACGCCGTCCAGCTGCGGCGGCTGGGTCAGGATGCGGCCCGCGGTCGCCGCGGGGCTGTCCGCCGCGAACGGCGTGCGGCCGGTCGCCGCGAACGCGATGACGGCACCCCAGGCGAAGATGTCGGCCGCCGGAGTCAAGGTGCGGTTCGCGTCCGCCGCCAGCCGCTCCGGCGCCATGTAGGACACGGTGCCGACCGTGTCCTGCGTACGGGTGTGGTGGGTGGTGGCTTCGAGGGCCTTGGCGATGCCGAAGTCGATCACCTTGGGGGAGCCCGCCGCGAGCAGCACGTTGCCCGGCTTCAGGTCGCGGTGCACGACACCCGTGCTGTGGATGGCCGTCAGCGCCGTCGCCACCCCCACCGCGATGCTGTGCAGGCTGCCGCCGCGCAACGGCCCCTGCTCGCGGACGAGTTCGGCCAGGCTGGGCCCGTCGACGTACTCGATCACCAGGTACGGGGTCCGGTGGTCGGGATCGGCGTCGAGCACCTCGGCCGTACAGAAGGCAGGAACCTCCCGGGCCCGGTTGACCTCGCTGCGGAACCGCGCCCGGAAGCCCTCGTCGCGGGCGTACTCGGCTTTGATGATCTTGACGGCGACGAGCCGGCCGGCCGGCTCGCGGCCGAGGAAGACCGCGCCCATCCCGCCCTCGCCGAGGCGGCCGACCAGCTCGTAGCGGCCGACAAAGCGGGGATCGCCAGGACGCAGAGAAGAAGCCACGCGGGCACTGTAATGCCGATAGGGTGTCGCGGTCGTCCACCATGGATCGCGGAGGCGAGTTGAACGTGCCCGGCACCCGGCTGTTACCGCACGACCCCTCGCGCATCGGGCCGTACGAGCTCGTCCGGCGGCTCGGCTCGGGCGGCATGGGAGTGGTGTACGAGGCGCGGGACCGCGACGGCCGCCGGGTGGCGGTCAAGGTGGTGCACGCCGAGCTCGCCGGCGACCAGCAGTTCCGGGCGCGGTTCCGCAGCGAGGTCAACCGGGCCCGCCAGGTGCCACCCTTCTGTACGGCCGAGGTGCTCGACGCCGACCCGGACGCCCCGTGGCCCTGGCTCGCGGTCGAGTTCGTGGACGGGCCGTCGCTGGCCGAGGAGGTCGCGCGGTACGGGCCGCTGAGCCCGGCCAACCTGCACGGGCTGGCGATCGGCGTCGCCACCGCGCTGGTCGCGATCCACGATGCGGGCGTCATCCACCGCGACCTCAAGCCGGGCAACGTGCTGCTCGCGGCCGGGGCGCCCAAGGTGATCGACTTCGGCATCGCCCAGGCACTGGACCCGACGTCGCAGCACACGCGTACCGGTCACATGGTCGGGACCGTCAACTACATGGCGCCGGAGCGCTTCGGCGCCCCCGGCGCACCGGTGACCTCGGCGGCGGACATCTTCGCCTGGGGTTGTGTGGTCGCGTACGCGGGTCAGGGCCGTGCGCCCTTCGACGCCGACTCCCCGCTGGGGGTCTTCGGCCGGATCCTGCACGGCGAGCCCACCCTCGACGGGTTGAGCGGACTGCTGCGAGTGCTCGTGCTGCGGTCGCTCGACCCGTCACCGCAGCGGCGGCCGACAGCCCGGGAGCTGGTCGACGCGCTGCTGGGCCCCGGACCGGACCGTCCGGCGGTGCCGGACGACGTGCTCGAGCGGCAGCCCGAGATGCGTACCGAGGACCGGCGGATGCCGACCCACGCCGTGGTCGCCCCGGACCCGGTGGACCGCCCGAAACGTAGATCCAGGGCCCTGGTCGCCACGGTCGCTGTCCTGGCGCTCGCGCTCGCCGGCGGTCTCGGGTTTGTGGTCCGCACGAGCGGCTGGCTCGGCCCGGCCGCCCAGGACAAGCAGACGGTCGTCCAGAAGGAGGAACTTCCGGCTCTCGTGGTGCCCGGCGGCAGCGTGAAGCTCACCGACCCGCTGACCGCCGCCGACAACTGGGAAGCCTACGAGGTCGAGAACAACCGGACCTACTGCCGCTACGCCGGCGGCAGGCTTCAGGTCCGGAACTTCCAGGACGGCCTCTGGCAGTGCGCGGGGCCGAGCCCGGACGTGGGAGGGAGCTACGCCGTCCAGGTCAACGGCCGGATCGAGAAGGCCGGCAGCTGCCTGGTCGTCTGGTTCGCCGAGTCGGCGCAGTGGCGGTACTCCCTCGAGGTCTGCGAGGACGCCTGGCGGCTGAACGTCGAGGATCAGGGCGAGGGCGAACCTCGTGTCGTCCGCCAGTGGGCCGACAGCGGGACCGACGCGGGCCAGGACCTGCGCCTGCAGATGGTGGTGCAGGACGGCACGGTCCGCGTGGGCCACGACGGCATCCTCATCGGCGAACACCGCATGGGACCGGATTTTGCCGGCGTCTTCACCCTCGGCGTGGCCAGCGCTCCCGCCACCGAGCAGGGTCCTTTCCACGTCTCCTACAAGGACATCGAGATCCGGGCGATCCGGTGACCGGCCGTGTTCACACTTCGAAGGGGTTCGCGATGGCGGTTATGAAACGTTACAGAACAGCGGCGGCACTGGTGGGGCTCCTGCTGGTCGTCGCCGGAGGCTCGCCGGCCTCGGCTGCGTCCCCGACGGTCAATGCGCCGGCCACGACCACGCTGACCACCGCAGGACGCACCGCGGAGAGCTACACCGGACTGATGAACGGCGAATCGTTCCAGCAGGACGGCATCGTCTCGCATCGCCGCTGGCAATACGCGGCGTTCTGGGACGACGAGGGCTACATCAACGTCTCCCGCCGCCCGACGAACGGCACGTGGCAGAACATCCGCCTGACGGACTACCGCACCACGACCACCGACTCGCACAACGTCATCAGCATCGGGCTCTCGCACGTGGACGGCAGCATCCACCTCTCGTTCGACATGCACGCCCAGCGTTTCCGCTACCGCAAGTCGGTGGCCGGCATCGCGACCGCACCGGACACCGCCACCTGGTCACCGTCGATCTTCGGCGCCGTGCAGAACAGCCTGGCCGGCCGCGACATGGCCGTCATGACCTACCCGCAGTTCGTCACCATGCCCGACGGCAACCTGCAACTGACCATCCGTACGGGCGAGAGCGGGAACGGCAACCAGGTCCTGTTCGAATACCGGGGCGGTGCCTGGAGTTTCGTCGGCAAGATCATGGACGGCACCACCCTGGGCAACAACGCCTACCTGTTCGGCTTCCAGTACGACAACCAGGGCCTGCTGCACATGACCTGGACCGTCCGGGAGACCTTCGACGCCAGCACCAACCACGATCTCTTGTACGCCTACAGCAGCGACCGGGGTCGGACGTGGCGCAGCGGTGCCGGCACGCTGATCGGCACCGCCGACGCCAGCCCGATCTCCACGACCGTCGCCGCGGCACGGTTCTGGACCATCGGACAGAACCGGGGCCTGATCAATCAGGAATCGCAGACCGTCGACTCGGCGGGCAACGTCCACGTCCTGGCCTCGCACCTGCCGCCGTCAGCACCCAGTGACGCGGTCTTCACCCATGCCCGCACCAGCGCGGTGCTCGTCCACTACTGGCGTGAGGCCGCGACCGGCCAGTGGCGCCAGCGGATCCTCGGCTACCAGGCCGGCGTCAGCCGCGGCGACATCGGCGTCGACTCCCGCGACAACCTGTTCGTGGTCAGCGCCGCCTCGAACACCGGCGTACTGCAGATCGCGACCGCGTCCCGGGCCTCGCTCTGGTCGGACTGGGCCGTGCGGTACCGCTCCACCCCGACCTTCACCTCGGATCCGCTCCTCGACCACCGCCTGCTCAAGTCCAACAACATCGCCAGCGTCTTCGCACCCCACAACGGCGGCAGCCGCATCGACGTCCTCAACTTCACCAGCGCCGGAAACTGATTGGGGTTCGCCACGGGCGGGCGCAGCACTCCGGCAAGCAGTGCCGGAGATGCCCTCCCGCGTCGGGCCGACGCCGTTCCCGGCCGGAAGACCATGGCGCCCCGGACCGACAAGCCTCGGAACCTCCCGGCTGCCTTCCATCCAGACTGCTATCCGAAGAGGAAGACGAGGTCCTGGGCTTTGGTCAGCTCGATCGAGGTGATTTTCGAGACGCCGAGCTGATCGCCGTACTGGATGACCAGGAACGCGGCGGCCGACCCGTTGGTGGATCCGAGGAAGGCGGCATACGTGTCACTGGCGGGACCGAACGTCCCGACCGGGGTGTCCGCGTGGTCGCGATCCCAGCGGAGCCAAAACATGACGTCTTCGGTGTCCGAGCCGCGGGCCTGCTGGCGCTGCAACCTCTTCAGTCTCGGCAGCGGACCATCGCCGCGGACCCTGCGATGAACCAGCAAATACTGATGAAAATAGATGTCGGCATTGGTGAACGGGTCGACGGGCCTGCCGTCTTTCATCACCCGGCCGTTCTGCCAGGACAGCAGAACGCCCTCGTCGGGAACGGGTGTGTTCTTGTATCCGTGGTCTGCGTATTCGTACGGCTTCTTCCAGGTGGTCAGTAAAGCCGAATTAGTCGGCGAATCGTTGTTCTCCACCTCGGCGGTCCCGTACTCGGCCAGGAAGTCTTCATGGCTCTTCGGTTTGCGGATACCGGGATTTGCTATCAAAGCAAGGCGGTCGTGTCCCGCCTTCAGGCATGTGGCGTACACATCGGCGACGCGGCAATAGTCCTGGGAATTCTTCCGCAGCTGGCGATACGACGGGTGGGGCATCGGCACGACCGGACTCGCTTGCGCTGGCTGCATGGCCACAGCATCATCGGGTTCCGGCGTCGTGCTCCATCATGTGTCGCCTATCTGCCTGCATGTACCTCTTTCGGGATTCACGGACGATCCGAGGCGGTCCGGCGTCGGTTTCGCCGCGGCTGAGGCGGGCACAGGTCGGGTACCACGATCTGAGAGGCATGCCCTTCATGCCGTCATTCCTCGACCCGCAGCACCTGATCTCCACGTTCGGGCTGATCGGTATCCTCGCGATCGTCTTCGCCGAGTCCGGGCTGCTGATCGGGTTTTTCCTGCCCGGCGACTCACTGCTGTTCACGACAGGGCTGCTGGTCGCCGACGGCACCTATCTCCACCAGCCGCTCTGGCTGATCTGCTTGCTGGTGTCGGTGGCGGCGGTGCTCGGCGACCAGACCGGCTATCTGTTCGGCCGCCGCTTCGGCCCGGCCCTGTTCCGCCGGCCCGACTCCAGGCTGTTCAAGCAGGAAAATCTGACCCGCGCCCGGAACTTCTTCGACCGCTACGGCGCCCGGTCGATCGTCCTGGCCCGGTTCGTGCCGATCGTGCGGACCTTCACCCCGATCGTGGCCGGTGCCAGTCGCATGCGGTACCGGACCTTCCTGAGCTACAACGTGCTCGGCGGCTCGCTGTGGGCTTGCGGTGTCACCATCCTCGGGTATTTCCTGGGTCAGGTGGCCTTTGTGCGCTCGAACATCGAACTCATTCTGATCGGCATTGTTCTCGTTTCGGTGGTCCCGGTCGCCGTGGAGGTGCTGCGGGCGCGCCGCCGCTCCCAGGCCGGACAGCACTGACTGCTCAGTGCGTCCACGGCGGAGCCGGATCCTGCGGTTGATTTCGGGCTCAGTGTTGCCGGGAGGTTGCCGATAGTTGCAGTGCGGGAGGCGGGGGCTGCCCGTGGGACACGGCTGTGCCGGTTGATCCGGACAGACTGTTTCTTGTGGCAAAGATCGGACAATTCTATGAGTGAGACACGCATTGCTGACGGACAGGTCGCCACGCTCAGGAGACGACGTTCGTTCGTCGACCTCAGCGTCAACGTCAAGATCCTGGTGGCGGTCACGATGGCGGCCGTGGTCGCGCTGGCGGTCGGCATCGTCGGCCTGATGGCGCTCAGTCGCGCGAGTGCGGCGGCGCAGCTGATCTATCAGAGCAATCTTGCCAGTGTCGATGTTCTCGGCCGGCTTCAGGCGGCGATGGTGCAGACCCGCCTTGATCTGGCCAACCACGCAATTTCGCGGGACGAAGGCTCGAAGGCCAAGTACCGGGCGGCTTTCACAGCGGACCTGCAAGCGGTCACCGCGGAAATTGCCGCCTATCGCGGCACTGATCCGGCGGGCGATCCCACCACCATTGCCGACCTGGAGTCGGTGTGGCAGAAGTACGCGGACATTGCGCAGAACCAGCAATTGGCCGCCAGTGAGAGCGGCGATCTCACCGGATGGGAGCGGACCCGGGACACCGCCATCGCGCCGCTGCTCACCGAGATCAATCAGCACCTGAAAGAGCTGGCCGCCGCCGAACGCAGCAGCGCGGCGTCCACCGCCGGGTCGGCTCGCTCGGATTACCGGACGAGTCGTCTGGTCTTCATCACCCTGCTGGTCGTGGGTCTGCTGACGGCCCTGGGCCTGGGAGTCTGGGTGGCCAGGCAGATCGTCCGGGCACTCCAGAAGGTGAAGAGTGTGTGCGACAGTCTCGCCGCCGGTGATCTGACCCGGTCCGCCGGGCTGACCTCACGCGACGAGCCCGGGCAGATGGCTGCCGCGCTGGACACCGCGGTGGCGAAGTTCCGGGAGACCGTGACGACGATCGGCGGGTCGGCGGCGACACTGTCGGCAGCCTCGGAGGAGCTGTCGGCGGTCAGCACCCAGCTTCAGTCCGGCGCCAACGATGCGGCGACGCAGGCCACCAGTGCCAGCGCCGCCACCGAGCAGGTCAACGCCGGTGTGCAGACGATCGCAGCAGGCGCGGAGCAGATGAGTGCCTCGATCAGCGAGATCGCCACCAACGCCTCCCGCGCTGCCGAGATCGCCCGTCAGGGTCTGGTCGTCGCCGAACGCACCAACGGGCAGGTCGCCGAGCTCGGTGTGGCCAGCTCGGAGATCGGCGACGTCGTCAAGCTCATCACCAGCATCGCCGAGCAGACCAACCTGCTCGCTCTCAACGCCACCATCGAGGCCGCCCGCGCCGGTGAGCTCGGCAAGGGCTTCGCCGTTGTCGCCGGTGAGGTCAAGGAGCTCGCTCAGCAGACCGCGAAGGCCACCGAGGAGATCACGAGCAGGATCACCAACATCCAGGTCTCCAGCGGGTCGGCGGCCGAGGCCATCGGAGAGATCACCTCCGTCATCGGGCAGATCGGCGACTACACCACGACCATCGCTTCGGCGGTGGAGGAACAGACCGCCACGACCAGCGAGATGAGCCGTTCGGTGGCCGAAGCCGCCAACGGCAGTGGAGAGGTAGCCCGGACCGTCTCCGGGGTCGCCGAGGTCGCCGGCGCCACTGCCGACGGCGCCAAGGCCACCCAGCAGGCCGCCACCGACCTGACCCGCCTGGCGTCCGATCTGACCACCGTTGTCAACGGATTCCGTCACTGAGACATGCCGCCGCGCCGTCAGGAGAGCCTCATGCCAGCCGCCGACGTCACCCGTCCTTACGGACTGTCCCGGCCCACCATGCAAGACGCCCGCGAGGCGATGCACCGTGTCCACGGCCCCGGAGGGCCCGCCGCCTGGTCCCGGCTGCTCACTTCGGCCGGGATCCCTGCCACCAATCTCGGCGACGCCGATCTGCCCCGGCTGCTGGAAGCGATGGCGCGGCTCGATCCGGTCAGCAAGCTCTGCGCCCAGGCGCTGAACATCCGGCTGACCTCGCACACGCACCTCAGCGCCGCACACGACCTCACAAGGAGATGACTGTGGTCACCCAGGGCCTGACCGACCTTTTCACCCGCCTCGGCACACCGGAGCGGATGCGGCAGATCGCCGCCTACGACCTGTTCCACCCCGAGCTGAAGACCCGTCTGGACGCCGTTGCCACCCGCAGTGCCGAACAACTGCAGGCCCCGGTGTCACTGGTCTCCGTGATCCTGGACAGCTCGCAGTTCATCCTCGGCGGCCACGGCGTCAGCGGGTGGGTCGCCCAGGCGCAAGGTACGCCGGCGGAATGGTCGCTGTGCACCAACACCGTTCTGGGCGGCCGCCCGTACTGCGTCGGCGACAACACCACCGACCCGCTGCACGCGGACAACCCGTTGCTCACCATGACCGGGCTGCGCAGCTACGCCGGTGTTCCCCTGCGCGACGACAGTGGCCACAACCTGGGCTCGCACTGCGTCCTGGCCCCCGAGCCACGGGACTTCACCGACGACGACCTCGCCGTCCTCCAGCAGGGCGCCGACGACATCATGGAGATCCTGGCCGCATACCGTCACTGACGTCCTGGGCCGGCTGCCGGTGCAACAGCCGCTGCAGGTCCGTGCCGAGCCGAACGGCACGCGGGTCGCGGGTCGCGGCCACCAGATCAAATGCCAGCCGGTACGCGTGTCCGGCTTCGGCGTCGCGGCCCGCGTCCTGGCGTGCATCCCCGAGCGCCCGCCAGACTTGCGCCTCCAGGAAGGTCGCGCCCTGTTGGTGGTAGATCTGCGCGGCCCGCCGGTAGCTGTCCTCGGCAGCGTCGACAAAGCCTTGACCCGCCTGCGCGGAGCCCAGGGTGTCCCACAGGTCGGCCGCGGTGAAGGGGCGCAGCAGCGGGACGAGGGCGACGGCCTCGCGGGCGTGAGCCACCGCTTCGTCGAACCGGCCGAGTTGGCTGCAGAGCCAGCTCACCGTGTTGAGCGCGTGCGCCCGCTGCTCCGGTCCGGTGCCGGGCAGGGACTGCGCCAGCTCGGCTTCGGCCAGCTCCAGGGCCGCGCCGAAGTCGTCCTGCTGGGTCAGCACGTAGACGATGCGGCGGCGGGTGAAGGCGATCGACAGCTGGTCGCCGGCCGCGGTGAAGATAGCCAGTGAGCGGAGCAGGTGAGCGTGCGCGGCCTCGTACCGTCCGAGGTTTGCCTCCGCCAGGGCGACACCCCACAGCACGCGGGCGACCACGGGCGGGGTGCCGCTGCGCTGCGCCGCGGCCAGGGCGGCGAGCTGCGAGGTCTGCAGGTGGTGCCACAGGCCGTGCCGGTTGAGATAGTCGCGGACGAGCCAGGAGAGCTGCCAGACGTGGGTGTCGAAGCCCTGCTGCGCGGCCAGGTCGATCGCGGCCAGCAGCGCGGGGTGTTCGGTGTCGAACCAGACGGCGGCGTCGGCAACCTCGGTACGCACCCCGTCCACCGGATGCCCGGGCTCGATCCGGTGCCGCGGCTCGAACAACTGGTGGGCCGCGGGCCAGGACGTGTGCAGATAGTGGTGACGGTCGTGGCCGCGCTGGGCGGCGCCGATCCCGGCTCGCTGGCGATCGAGATCCCGGCCAATGCCCGGGTGGCGAGCTACATCCCGTTCGACGCGCTGCTGCCGAAGGCCGACGTCCTGATCACCAACGGCGGCGCCGGCGGCACCCACCGCGCCCTGTCCAGCGGCGTACCGGTGATCATCGCCGGTGTCACCGAGGACAAGCCGGCCAACGCGGCCCGCGTCGCCTACCACCGCCTCGGCGTCAACCTGGGCACGGCGACACCCGCCGCACAGGCCGTCGCGGACGCCACCAACTCGGTGCTCGCCGACACGGAGATCCGGGAGAACGTCGCCCGGCTGGTGAAGGTCTACGCGGGGCACGACCCGATCGCCGCGATCGAACGCCTGACCCTCGCCTGACCGCAGGGCGCCCGGCGCGGATTCCGGCGACGGGTAAAGCTGTGGCGTACGGGTAATGGCGCTGGCGTGACGGGTGCAGGTGGCGCAGGAGCGATCGCGGCGGCCTGGCAGCGGTGGCGCGACCGGTTCGGCTGGCTGGACCACCTGGCCCGGGCCGCACTGCGCTACGACGCGGCCGACGGCGGCCGGCTCGCGGCCGCCGTCACGTACTACTCGTTCTTCGCCACCTTCTCGCTGGGCCTGCTGGGCTTCGCCGTTTTTGCGTTCGCCCTGGACGACCCGGCGGTACTGCAGTCGGTGGAGAGGTACGCCGCGGAGAACCTGCCCCACGTCGACCTGCAGCAGTTGCGCGCCGCCCGGAACACCGCGGGTGTCATCGCGTTCCTCGGCCTGCCGATCTCGGGGTGGTTCTGGGTCGACGTGCTGCGTTCGTCGATCCGCAAGATGTGGGGGCTGACCGAATATCCCGGCAAGCTGCTCCTCCGCGTGCTCGTCGACATGGGTGTGCTGGCGGGGCTCGGCGTGCTGCTGGCGGCTTCGGTGTCGGTGGCCTACGTGACGACGACCGTCGCCAACCGGGCGGTCGACGCGGCCGGCGCCGACGCTCCGCCGTCGCGGTGGCCGCTGGCCGTACTCGGGCTGGTGGTGGGCCTTGCGGTCAACATGGTGCTGGCCGCCGGCATGCTGACCGGGCTGCCGCGCATCCGGATGCCGCTCCGCCGGGTCCTGGTCCCGGCGCTGCTGGTTTCCGTGGGGCTGGAACTGCTCAAGACCCTCGGGCGCCTCTACGTACGGGCGACCGAGGCCAATCCGGCCTACCACCTGGTCGGCGGCTCGGTCGGACTGCTCGTGTTCCTGAGCGCGGTCAACCAGCTGGTCCTCTTCGCCGCCGCGCTGACAGCGACCAGCGCCGCCGGACGGCCGCTCGATCTCGCCGAGGGCGACCGCCTCGACACCCCTGCGGACGAGGCCTGATCGATCAGCCGAGCTCCTGCGCCGCCCATCCGGGGGCGTTCAGGTCGATGGGCGAGTCGCCGACGAACTGGGCGAGTTGTGTCTCCAGCCGGGCGAGTTCCCCGGCACCGAGCCGCTCCTCCCAGCGTGCTCGCACCTCGTTGAAGATCGCCTCTCCCTCACGCATCAGCGCGAGCCCGTGCTCGGTGAGCTGGATGTGCTTGCGGCGGGCGTCGGTGGAGCTGGTCGCGGTGGTGACGTAGCCGCGCGCGACCAGTGCGGTGATCGTCTTGGCCGCGGCCTGCTTGGTGATGGCAAGCCGGCGACCCAGCTCCGTGGCGTTGTCGGCGCCTGCCTTGATGGCCCGCATCGCGTACTCGTGGGACGGGCGTGTGTCGGGATAGCCCCGTGCCGTCAGCTCCCTGACCACCTCGTCCACCAGGTTGCGGTAGCTGCCCAGGAGCAGCAGGGCCAGGTCGGCGCCGGGTCGAGAAGTCATGGCAGAAGTTTAGGGACTCCGCTGTTGACACGGACAACCTGGTTGACCAATGATTGAGTCAACCTGGTTGTCTATCTCGGGAGTCACCGCATGACCAGCACGTTCGAGGGCATCACTCACCACAACGCCAAGATCAACGGCACCGATCTGCACTACGTCTCAGCGGGTACCGCCGGCTCTCCGATCCTGCTGGTGCACGGCTGGCCGGAGTCGTGGTGGGCCTTCCGCGCCGTTGTTCCGCTGCTCGCCGCCACCCACCGGGTGTTCGCCGTCGACCTGCGAGGCTTCGGTGACTCCGGCACCGACACCGGCGATTACGACATGGCCACGATGGCCGAGGACCTGCACCAGCTGGTCGCCCACCTCGGCGTCGGGCCGGTGCACGTGACCTGCCAGGACATCAGCGGCGGGCCGGTCTTCGAGTTCGCGGCCTCACACCCCGCCGACACCCTCAGCTTCACCGGCGTCGAGACAACCCTCCCCGGGTACGGGTTGGAGATGCTGGCCGACGTGGTCAACGGAGGCTCCTGGCACGTGGGTTTCCTCGCTGCTACAGGGATCCCGGAGCTGTTCCTGGCCGGGCGCGAGCGCGTGATGCTCGACTGGGCCGTCTCGGTGATGAGCGCGGTGCCGGGTGCCGTCACCGAGGCTGACCTCGAAGAATTCACCCGCACGTACGCCCGCCCAGGCGGATGGCGGGGGACCGAGGGCCTCTACCGCTCCTCGCTGACCAGCGCCGGCCGCATCCGGGCACTGGCCGAGTCGCGGCCTCTGACCGTCCCCGTGCTCGCGGTCAACGGGATCAACGCCCCCTTCACCGAACGAACACTGCGCCAGGTCGCCGCCAACGTCACCGCAGTCACGATCCCGGACGTCGGCCACCTCGTCGCCCAGGAAGCACCGGCCGCATTCGCAGCCACGGTCGGCGAGTTCGTCGACCGTGTCGACCAGGGCGCCTGATGGAGGTCATCCAGCCGTGGCGAGGGTTGAGCGCACCTGTTGGTGCAGGTGGATGCGGCCGTCGGCGCCGCGGGCCTGCTCGAGGTGATCGGCGGCGGTGGCCTTGACGGTGTTGTGGTCGGTGGCCGCGATGGCGTCCCACATCGCCCGCTGGCCGTGTGAGCGGCTGAACGTGTACCACTCGTCGACGTCGGCGAAGGTCACCTCGATGTCGACGTGGGACGTCCGTACGCCGGTGTATCCAGCCGCCGCGACCAGTTCCTCGACACCGGCGTCGCTGGCGAAGGGTCCCGCGGCGCCTGTGGTCCGGGCGTCGAGCATCCCCGCCGGCAGGTAGGGCTGGAACGTCGCGTCGACCGTCTCCCACACCTGATCGCGGCCGCCGAAGGTCGAGATCGCCAGCCGGCCGCCGGGCACGAGCAGGCGCTTCCAGGCGGTGAGGGCGGCGAGCGGATCGGGCAGGAAGAACACCACCAAGGACGCCACCACGAGGTCGTACGCGGCGGCCGGTAGCGATGGTGACGAGGCGTCGAGGACCTGAACGTCGACGTTTGTCAGGCCGAGGGCGGCGATGTCGGCCGCGCACATCTCCGCCATGCGCGGCGACAGGTCGACGCCCGTCACGTGACCGCCCGGGCCCACCGCCCGGGCCAGGGCGGCGGTGGCCGCACCCCGTCCACATCCGGCATCGAGGGCCCGCTCCCCGTTCGTGGGTGCTGCGAGCCGGACCAACTCCTCCGCGATGGGGGTGAACCACGGCACGCCCACGTTGTCGTAGACGCCGGCAACCTGGTCGAACACCGCCGCCACGCGCGCGCTTCTTGCTGCTCGTTCTCTCGGGTCCATGGGGGTCAGTCTCGTCCCCGGGAGCACCAACCTGTGCGTGCCGGTTGATCTGGTTGGCCGGAAAACGAATACGGCTGGCCCGGTAGTGGCCGCCCGCCGGCTTTGCGAGCTTCGAAAGGTCAGCCGCAGCACCAGCCGTCAGGAGTAGACATGCGCGTCACCACGCCTTATGGGGCCAAGTCGACAGCCGATGAGGTTTCGGAGGGCATCGATCTGACCGGCAAGCGGGCTGTGGTCACCGGCGGGGCTTCCGGCATCGGCGTCGAGACGGCCCGCACGCTGGCTCGCCGCGGGGCGTCGGTCACGCTTGCGGTGCGCGACGTCGAGCGTGGCCGCAAGGTGGCCGACGACATCGGCCCTGGTGTCGAGGTGCGGCCGTTGGAGCTGACCGACTACGCGTCGATCGCCGCGTTCGCCGAGGGCTGGGAAGGCCCGTTGCACCTGCTGGTGAACAACGCGGGTGTGATGGCCCTGCCGTCGCTGACACCGGACCCGCAGGGGTGGGAGTTCCAGTTCGCGACCAATCACCTCGGCCACTTCTGCCTCACCACGCGGCTGCACTCCGCGCTGGCCGCGGCCGGCGGGGCCCGGGTGGTCAGCCTCAGCTCGTCCGCTCACCTGTTCTCACCGGTCGTCTTCGACGACATCAACTTCAAGTTCCGTCCGTACGACGCCACGCTCGCGTACGCGCAGTCGAAGACGGCGGTGAACCTGTTCGCTGTGGCGGCCACCGAGCGCTGGCGCAACGACGGCATCACCGTGAACGCGGCCAACCCCGGTGCCATCGTGACGCCGTTGCAGCGCCATGTGGGCGGCAAGCTCGCCACCCCGGTGGAGCTGCAGAAGACCACCGAGCAGGGTGCCTCGACGTCGGTGCTGCTGGCCGTCTCGCCGCTGCTGGCCGGGATCGGCGGGCGCTACTTCAACGACAACCAGGAAGGCGTACCCACCGATCAGCGGCCCGCCGAGGTCGAGGAGCTGGTCCGGAGCGTGGCGCCGTATTCGCTGGACCCGGAGAACGCCGAGCGGCTCTGGGTGTTGTCCGCCGCAGCCGTCGGCCGCACCGGCTCGTGAGGAGACAGCTCAGGAACGCTGTGCCGGCTCCCTGGCCGTCGATGGCAGATACGAGCCTTGTGCGAGGCGCCGGACGGTGGGGATGCTCAGTGCGACGACGGCGACGGTGAGCACCCCCAGCAGGACGGCGATCCAGGCGGTACGGCCCGGGACAGGCTCCGCGCCCAGCCAGCCGACGGCCAGGGTGACCACCGCCGCGTACGAGAAGGAGTAGGCCCACCAGCCCGGTCCGAACGGAACCTGGCGGTAGACCGGGATCATCCGCAGTTGCACCAGAACCATCAGGACGGCGTATCCGGCCAGCCCGGCGCTGATGGCGTCGAGGTGCCCGCCGTTGATGAGGAACCAGGCGTTGCCCGCGACGGCCGGCGGTGCCACCTCGATCGCGATCGTCGGGCGCAGTGCCATCGGCAACGTGGGCGCGGTGAAGAGCCGGAGCAGGATGATCGAGCCCAGGACGAGCCAGCAGATGACGCCGTAGCCGAACATCAGCATGGCCAGGGTGCCGTGTCCGAACGCCGCGCTGCCGCCGGCGGCGATCAGGCCGCCGGCGACAGTCGGCAGGAAGTATCCGGGGTGCCACTGGGCGAGCTGCAGGTCGGCGATGATCCATTCGCCGGAGAGCCAGCCGCCGAGTGCCACGGTCAGCACCAGGGCCACCAGGAAGACGGCTTCACCGGCCGCCCGGGCATGGCCCCCGAGGGCCACCCCGAGCAACATCGGCACGATCACGACCAGTGCGGTGAACGGCGCGAAGACCGGGTCCTTCAGTTCGGTTCTGAGCCGGCCGCCTCGTACGACATCTCTGGCGTACCAGATCACGGTGGCCAGCCAGACGCAGGCCGCGGCGATCCAGAGTGCGTCCGCCGGCCATCGGGGATCCCGGAAACGGTGTGCGCGACCGACCAGGCCTGGGCGAGTCCACAGACGCCGAAGGATGTCGCCAGCACGTTCGGGGTCACCCGGTACGCGGGCCGGCCGGCCGAAGTCACGATGTTTTCCCTTCGATGGCGCCGGTCGTCAGCGGATGAACGTGAGCAGTTCGGCGTTGAACTTGTCGCGTTCGTCCACGTAGACGGCGTGCCCGGCGGTGGCGAAGGTGATCAGGCGTGCGTCGCGGATCCCCGCGGCGAGTGCCTGACCGTGGTCCAGGGGAACGATCTTGTCGTTGATGGCGTGGAAGACCCGGGTCGGCACCTTCACCCGGGCCATGTCTGCGGTCAGGTCGTCGTCGCGCAGGGCGATCAGACCGGCCCGGCTGGCCTGCAGCGAGGCCTGATCGAGGCACTGGCGTTCGAAGAACTGCAGGAACGGGTCTGTGGTGATGTCGGTGTGGGTGGAGAAGAAGTTCGCCGTCAGGCCACGGATCGTCGCCGCCCGGTCGGTGGCGTAACCCGAGATCAGGCCGTTGATCCCGGCGGCGAGGTCGGCGGACTGCGGTCCGTACACGTAGCGGGGAGCCGACGCTTCGGCCAGCACCAGCTTGCCCACCCGGCTGCCGAAACGGGCGGCGTGACGAAGCGCGATGGCGCCGCCCATCGAGTGCCCGACCAGCGTGACGTCACGCAGCGACAACGCCTCGAGAACTTTGAGGATGTCGCGCGCCCACACGTCGTAGGTGTACGGGCCGTACGGGGCGTCGGACAGCCCGAAACCCCGCAGGTCCAGCCCGATGGCCCGGTACCCGTGGTCGGCGAGGAACAGGTAGTTGTACTCGAAGGTCGTCGAGGCCAGGGGCCAGCCGGGAACGAACACGACCGTGCCGCGGCGCCCGCCGTCGAGGTCGGAGACGTTGACCTCGACGCCCGGGGCCACCGGGATGCGGGTGCCGCTGCGGCCACCGCCGGCGTGCGGAGCGGCGTTCGCCGGTGACGACCCGGTCCCGACGACGGCCGCCGCGGTCAGCGCTGCTCCCGTGCCGGCGCCCAGCACGGTGCGACGGGAGGCGCCGCGCCGGCCGGCCGGGTGGTTCTCGTTCTGCTCGTTCATGGGGTGCGCTGCCCTTCGCTTTCGGTTCCGCTGCTTCCGGCGGCTTCGAGGATGATTTGTGCGGTCTCGGCCGGATGGGAGATGCCGACCACGTGCGAGGCACCCGCGATCTCGACCGTGTTGCGGGCTTTCGCCCGGGCGGCCATGATCCGGTGGGCGCCGGCCGGGATGTTGTGGTCGAGCTCGCCGAACAGGAACCAGCTGGGCACCGACTGCCACAGCGGCTGGTCACCCGACGGTTCGGCCAGGGCCCGGTCGGTGACCGGGCGCTGGGTGATCGCCATGAGCCGGGCCTGCTCGACGGACAGATCCGCGGCGAACTGGTGGTGGTACTTCTCAGCGGCGATGTAGGTGTCCGCGCCGCCGGCGGCCGACGGCACGGGTACGAGAGTCTCGGCCAGGGTCGACCCGGGTGCCAGCGCGGAGGCGTCGGCGCAGCTCTCTCCCGGCTCGAGCGCGAAGCCGGCGATGTAGACGGCGCCGATCACGTGCCCCGGATCGGCCGTGATGTTGGTGATGACCGCGCCGCCGTAGGAGTGGCCGGCCAGCAGCACCGGTCCCTCGATGGTGGCGACGAGTTCACTGAGCAGCGCCGCATCGGTTGCCACCCCACGCAGCGGGGTGGCGAAGGCGATCACCCTGTGCCCGGCGGTCACCAAGGGTTCCAGGACACCGGTCCAGCTGGACGACTCTGCGTAAGCGCCATGAACGAGGATCACCGTGGGTTTCATGTCGGTCCTTTCTGACAGCGGATCAGTGCACGAAGGTGGCCAGGGGCTGTCCGGTCTCGACGAGGTACGTCGAGAGCATCAGCCCGGTGTCGGGGCCGAGGTCGGTGGCGTTGTGCGGGGTCCGCGGCGGGATCAGGAAGCCGTCACCCGGGTGCAGGGTGAGCGTGGGCTGGTCGCGGATCTCCATGCGGACCGTTCCGGCGACGATGTAGCCGACCTCCTCGCCCGGGTGGATGTGCCAGCCGGACTCGACACCGGCGGGGATCTCGGTGCGGACCTGGACGATGTCGCGGCCGGGGATGGAGGAGCCCCGGCGCAGGGTCTCGGTGCGCTTGAGCTTGGCGGCGAGTTCGTCGGCCTGCTCGACAGCGTCGGACGACATGACGGAACCTCCGGGTCAGGGGATCGGGAAAGCTGACGGCTTGCGCAGCAGGAACTCCGTGAGGGCCTCGGCGGTCGCCTCCGGCTGGTCCTCGACGACGAAGTGACTGGCCGGCATCGCTTGCCCGGTGACGTCGTCGGCCCAGGGCCTCCAGACGTCGAGCACGTCGCCGTAGAAGCGGGGCAGTGCCCCGTTCGCGCTCCACAGGGCGAGCAGCGGGCACTCGATCCTGCGGACGCCCCGGTCGGCGTCGTCGTGCTCGCGGTCCACGCCGGCGCCGGCCCGGTAGTCCTCGCAGATGGCCTGGACGGTGCCCGCGTCATCGAGCAGTGCGCGGTACCCGGCCATCAGGTCGGCCGGGTACCGGTCCGGTGCGCGCCCGAGACCGAGGGCCCTGACGTGGAAGTCGAAAAAGGCGTCCGGGTCGGCGGCGATGAGACGCTCGGGCAGCGGCGCCGGCTGGGCCAGGAACGCCCAGTGCCAGTAGCCGAGGGCCATCTTCGCGTCGGCGCGGGCCCACACGTCACCGGTGGGCACAACATCGATGACCGCGGCGGCGGTCACCCGGTCCGGGTGGTCCAGAGCCATCCGGTACGCGACCCGGCCGCCCCGGTCGTGTCCCGCCACGGCGAACCGCTCGTGACCGAGTAAGCCCATGGCCTGGACGAGGTCCACGGCGAGCGCCCGCTTGGAGTGCGGCGTGTGGTCCGCCGCCGGCACGGGCCGAAACGATTCCCCGTACCCGGGCAGGTCCGCCACGACGACGGTGAAGTGCTTTTGCAGCAGGTCCGCGGCGGTGTGCCACATGACGTGGGTCTGGGGATAACCGTGCAGCAGGAGCACCGGCGGCCCCTGCCCGGCAACCCGGGCGAAGATCGGTCCGCGGGAGGTCTGCAGGTCGTGCCGCGCGAACCCGTCGAACATCGGTTCTCCGTTCACCGCGCCGCCACGGTGGCGAGGAAGGCGAGCAGTTCGCGGTTGACCTCGTCGGCGTGGCTCAGACACATCAGGTGCGGTCCGCCCTCGATCTCGACGTAGTGCGCGTCGGGCAGGGCCGCGTGCATGCGCCGTCCCTGGCCGTCGATCGACAGGATGCGGTCGGCGGTGCCGTGCAGCACCAGCGCCGGGACGTCGACCCGCTTGATGTCGTCGTGGAAGTCGTCCAGCCAGGTCTGCGGGCAGGCCCAGGTCGCCTCGGGGGAGGCGTCAGCGCCGGCGTTCCACAGGTTGCGGACGGCTTCCTCGCTGACGCGGCTGCCGAGCAGGTCGTCGAGGTTGAGCATGTCGCCGAGCAGGCCGGTCAGCCAGGCCGGCCGGTCGTGCAGGATGGCCTGCTGGACGCCGTCGACGCCGGCCTGGTCGACACCGTTCGGGTTCTCGGCGGACTTGGCGAACGAGGGTGCGAGGCTCTCGATGAACACGCACGACCTGAGCCGTCCGGTGCCGTGGACGCCGATGTAGCGGGCGACCTCGCCGGTGCCCAGCGACAACCCGACCAGCGTGACCTCGCGCAGGTCGAGTGCGGTGAGCAGCTTGTCGAGGTCCGCGGCCAGCGTGTCGAAGTCGTAGCCGCCGACCGGTCGGCTGGACCGGCCGAAACCGCGCCGGTCGTAGACGATCACCCGGTGGCCGGCGGTGAGCAACGGGTGGATCTGCGATTCCCAGGAGCGGCTGTCGAACGGCCAGCCGCTGATCAGCACGACAGCCGGTCCGCTTCCGTGATCTTCGTAGTAGAGGTCGATCGACGTCGTGTTCTCGGTGCCGACAGAGATGGTGGACATGAACGCTCCTCGATTGTCCGTCTCGGTCGACCCTGGCAAAGGACGCAGGAGCTGACCAGGACGGTCAGCCGGACAACCGGGGGAGTGTTCACCGGAGGAAAAGTCCGGGCCACCCGTCAGATTTCCGGTCAGCCCTACCGCCACGCCGGGTGCCGCGCTGAGACCATGAGCGAATGCCCGGCTCCATCCTCGTCGTCGACGACGACGCGTCCGTCCGCGGACTCGTCGTGCGCATCCTGCGCAGCTGGGGCCACACCGTGATCGGTGAGGCCGGCACGGTCGCCGAGGCCCTCGCGTTTGCGCTGGCCCGGCAGCCCGGCGTCGTTCTGGTCGACATCGGCCTGCCCGACGGCGACGGGTTCGCCCTCACCCGGCAGCTGCGGGTCGATCATCCGGCGGTGCGCGTGGTCATCTTCTCCTCGGACGCCGACCCGTCGAACAGCGCGGCTGCCGCCCGGGCCGGCGCGATCGGCTTCTTCCCCAAGGACGAGCTGCTGAGCCCGGCTCTGCAACGACTCATCGAGGACCGGACCGATGACGAGCACTGACGCCGGCCGCCCGCTGCGGGTGGCGATCGGGGAGGACGACGTCCTGCTGCGCGAGGGTGTGGCCCGCATCCTCACCGACGCCGGTCTCGAGGTCGTCTCCCGGTCCGGCGACGCCGACGACCTGCTGCACCGCACGCTCGCCTATCGCCCGGACGTCGTCGTCGCCGACGTGCACATGCCTCCCGGGTTCACCGACGACGGCTTGCGCGCGGCGATGGAGCTGCGCCGGCGCTCACCGGGGATCGGGGTGCTGATCCTGTCGCAGTTCTGTGAACCCGCGTACGTGATGGACCTGGTCGGTGAGCGGCCCGAGGGGGTCGGCTATCTCCTCAAGGAACGGGTGGGTGACGTGACGGCGTTCGTTGATGCCGTCACCCGGGTCGCGGCCGGCGGCAGCGCCCTGGATCCGGAAGTGGTCGCCCGGATGCTCGGGCGCCGTACCAGGGAAGGTCCCCTGCAACAGCTGACACCCCGCGAGCTGGCCGTGCTCGCGGCGATGGCCGAGGGACTGTCCAATCTGGGAGTGGCGGAGAGCCTGCTCATCAGCCACGCCTCGGTCGAGAAGCATGTGACGGCGATCTTCCGCAAGCTGCGCATCGCTCCGCTGGACAGCGAGAACCGTCGCGTCCAAGCCGTGCTGACCTACCTGCGCACCGATGATCGCCGACGGTGACCCGCCCCCATGATCTTGCCGCGTCGCATTCGGCTGGTGCGCTCCGTCGGCACGCCTTCTCCTGCCGACGGCCAAGCCGCCCTGCGGCGGATCACCTCGCTGGTGGCCGCCGGTGAAGGACCGCAACGGGTGTTCGAGGCCGTCACCACCGAGGCTTCCGCGTTGCTGGGCGACGCCCTCATCGCGCTGACGAGGTTCGAGGGAGGGGGCACCGACTCCGTCGTGGTCGCGCAGACCGGCGACCACGTTCCCGTCGGCGCCCGGCTGCACCTGGAGGGCGCTGACGGTGTCGCCGCCCGGATGTGGAGGTCGGGCCGCGCCGAGCGCATCGACGACTACACCGGCATTGCCGGGACGACGGCAGCAGATCTGGGCGTACGGGCCGTCGTGGCCGTTCCGGTGATCGTGGACGGAAGCCTGTGGGGCGCACTGAGCGTGAGCTCGAGGACCGGTCCGCTACCCGCCGGCACCGAGGCTCGCCTGATGACGTTCGCCCAGCTCGTCGCTGCCGCCGTGGTGAGCGCGGCCGCCCGCGAGAGCTTCCTGACCCTGGCCGGCGAGCAGGCGGCCCTGCTGCGGGTCGCGGCCCTGGTCGCGCACCAGGCCGGCCAGACCGAGATCTTCGAGGCCGTCGCCACCGAGGCCGCCCGCCTCATCCAGGACGAGGCGACCACCCTGGTCCGCTACGAGGGCGACCGCACCTTCACGGTGCTCGCCCACTGCAACGGTCCCGTCCCGGTCGGCACCCGATACACGGTCCCCGTCGACGACGGCGGCACCTCCAACGAGATGATGCGTACGCTGAAACCCGCGCGTCTGGACCGCTACGACCTGTTCCCCGACCGGAGCTACTACTGCCAGGATCTCGGCATCGGGTCGAGCGTCTCGGTTCCCATCATCGTCAACGGTCGGCTGTGGGGCGCCCTGGGCGCGGTGAACGAGGGCCGGCGGCTGCCGGCGAACACCGAGGAGCGCCTCGGCAAGTTCGCCGAGCTGGTCGCGTCGGCCCTGGCCAACGTCGAGGCGCGCGCCGAGCTCGAACACTTCGCCGCCCGGCAGGCCGCTCTGCGCCGCGTCGCCGAGCTCGTCGCCCGCGGAGCGGTCCTGGCCGAGGTGTTCGACGCCGTTGCGACCGAAGCCTCGAACATCCTCGGCGAATCACCGGCCGACCTCTTCCGGTACGACGGCACCCACTGCACGGTCGTCGCCACGTGCCGCAGTTCCGTACCGGTGGGTTTCCGGAGCCGGGCCGACGGCGACTCGGCCGGCGCACGGGTGATGCGGGCCCGGCGGCCGCTGCGGTTCACGACCCTGGACGATACCGAGTCGGCCGATCACGCGCGGGAGTTCGACGTCGGTGCGCTGGTGGCCGTGCCCATCGTGGTGGAAGGGCGATTGTGGGGAGGGCTGGCGACCGCCACCCGCGGCGAGCCGCCGCCGGCCGACGCCGAGGACCGGCTCGCCGAGTTCGCCGAACTCGCCGCCGCCGCCATCGCGAACGCCGAGAACAAGGAGAAGCTACGGGCATCGCGGGCGAGAGTGGTGGCGACGGCCAACGAGGTACGACAGCGGTTGCAGCGCGACGTGCACGACGGCGCCCAGCAGCGGCTCGTGCAGACCGTCCTGTCGCTCAAGCTCGGCCTGGACGCGGCGGACCGCGGCCAGGACACCGTCGAGATGATGCGGGAAGCACTCGAGCACGCCGAACGGGCCACGGTGGAACTGCGCGACATCGTGCACGGGATCCTTCCGGTGGCCCTGGCCCGCGGCGGCCTGCGCGCCGGGATCGACTCACTGGTCACCGCGGCCCCGATACCCGTGGACCTGGACCTGAGCGCCCAGCCGCAGGAGAGACTGCCCAGTGACGTCGAGGTGACCGCGTACTTCGTCGTCGCGGAGGCGCTGACCAACGTCGTCAAGCACGCGGGAGCCACGCGGGTGCGGGTGACCGTCGCGGGGGCAGCGGATCAGCTCGTGGTTGCGGTCATCGATGACGGCGTCGGTGGCGCCGATCCCCGGGGAGGCTCGGGTCTGACCGGCCTGGCCGACCGGGTCGAAGCGCTGGACGGCACCCTGACGCTTCGCAGCGCCCGTGGGGCGGGCACGACAGTGCAGGTCATCCTGCCGACGCGTACCCGGGCAGGCTCTTGACGTCCGTGCCGGGAAGCGGCAGTACGGCCCGCACCGTGGTGCCCCCTCCGGCCGGGCTGATCAGCGCCAGCGTTCCGTCGGCGGCCTGGATGCGGTCGGACAACCCGGTGAGCCCACTACCGCCGGACGGATCGGCGCCCCCGATCCCGTCGTCGCGGACCTCCGCCGCCAGCAGGGTGCCGTCCACCTGGACCGTGACGCCGGCGCGGCTCGCCCGGGCGTGCTTCACCACATTGGTCAGCGCCTCCGCGACGAAGAAGTAGACCGTGATCTCGGTCTGCGCGGGCAGCCGCGGGGCAGTGAACCGCAGGTCGACCGGGATGCTGAGGTCATCGATCAGCGACTCGAGGCCGGTGCGCAGCCCGCCCTGCGCCAGACCGGCGGGCAGGATGCCGTGCACGAGATCACGCAACTCGGCGTTCGCCCGTTCGGCGTGCTGCAGCGCCTCGCTCACCTCGGCACCGGGCATCTCACCGCGGGCGATGGCGGCGCGGGCCAGCTTCAACGCGATGATCGTGTGGACGAGTCGCTGCTGAGCACCGTCGTGGACATCGCGTTGCAGCCGCCGGCGCGTCTCGTCGGCGGTCGCCACGACCCGGGCGCGCGATGCCGTGAGATGCGCCTTGTTCTCGGCGTTGGCGATGGCCGCGGCCGCGAGCCCGGCGAACTGCCGCAGCCGCTCCTCCATGCTCTCCGGCAGCGCCCGCCCGGTGGTGCCGGCCGTCAGATCGCCCCAGACGCGCCCCTCGACCACCACCGGAACGGTCACCTGCTGATCGGCGCGCAGGGTCGTCTCCGCTCCCGCGTCGTAGGCGGCAACAGTGACCGTGGTCCCGTCGCGTTCGTACCGTTGCAACCTCGCGTGGTCACTGCCCAGCAGCTTCGCGGCTTCGCCGGCCACCGCCTGGAACACGTCGTCGAGGGCCGTGCCGATGGCCACCAGTTCAGCGACGCGGCGCAGCGCGGCCTGTTCGTCGGCCAGAGCACGAAGATCGTTGCGGGCCTGGGTCGCGGAGATGGCGGTGCCGGCAAGCTCGGCGAAGCTGGTGAGATCGTCCTCCACCGACGCGGGCAGCGGCTCGGTCCGCCCGACCGCGACCAGAGTGCCCCAGAGCCGGCTGTGCATCCGAATCGGAACGGCGGTGCCGGCGGAAAATCCGGCGTCGCGGGCGATCTGAGCCCACGGCCCTCCGACGTCGTCGAGGCCCTCGACCCGGGCGGTGCGATTCGTACGCCAGACGCGACCGGTGGCACCGTCGTTGGCGGGTGTGCGCATACCTGGTCGCAGGCCGGCCGGAGCACCGCTGAGCGCCATGATCTCGCGGGACCCGTCGGGTTCGAAGCGCAGAATGGCCGTGAACTGAACACCGGTGAGCTTCGCCGCCTGCACCGTGATGGCCTCCAGCACCTGCTCGCCCGGGGCGTCCCGGGCCGCCAGCTCGGCGATCCGGCGCAGCGCCGACTGATGACCGGCCAGCTGCTCGGCCCGGGCCCAGGCCTCGCTGGTGGCCACGGCCGTCGCGACGAGCTCGGTGAACTGTCCCAACCGGCGTTCCGTGTCCGCCGGCAGCTGATGCCCGGTGGTGCTCACGCCGAGCATGCCCCACAGCCGGTCCTTCACCATGATCGGCACGGCGACGCTTGACCCGTCACCCGCTCCGGCCTGCTCAGATCCGGGTCCGCCGGACGTGTCCAGGCGCACCGGCAGCCGTGTCCGGAGGATCGCAGCGACCGCGTCCTCCGCAATTTCGACCGCCGGGCCCACCGTAGCGATGACCGACGCACGTCTCCCGGAGAAGCGAACCAGCGTGGCCCCCTCGGCTCCGAGTAACGCGCTGACCTCCTCGGTGACCGTGTCGAACAGTTGCTGCTCCGCGCCGCCGTGTGCCATGGCCTCCGCCACCCGGCGCAACGCCGCCTGCTCCGGAGCGATCAGGCGCAGCCCGGCGCGCGCCTGGGCGCTGGCGATCGCCACCGCCGCGACCTCGGCGAACTCCACCAGGCGGTGCTCCAGGCCCGGGACGACCGGACCCGACTGTGTCATCGCCGTGAGCACACCCCAGAGGCGTCCGTCGACCCGGATCGGCGCCGCGGCCCCGGCGCTGATGCCCAGCTCCCGCATGCGGGCGAGCCCGCGATCAGGCAGGTCGCCGTACGCCTCGACCCGGGCCGGCCGGCCCGAGCCGAAGACTCGCAGAACCAGGCCCTGCGGAATGTACGGAGCACGCTCACCGACCAACAGGCCAGGCGGGCCGTGATGTACCGCCACGATCGACGCGGCGCCGCCCGGCTCGTACCGGAGAATCGCGGTGAACTCGACCGGAAACAGGCTGTAAGCCTCCGCAACAACGGCATCCAGGACGGCCGTCCGTCCGGCTCCCCGGGCAATCAGTTCCGCCACACGCCGCAGAGCATCCAGTTGACCGTCGGTCGCGTCGTCGCCGGCGGGGACAGTCACCGGAGCGCCGTCCCCCATGGAGGTGTCGCGTCCCCGACCCGAGCGAACATGTCCATGCGGGCAGCCTCACACAGCGGCTCACCGTCCCGCCACTCCACCAGGAGTGACCGCCACCCACCCTCCTAGGACGCCTCAGACAAAGTGACTCAAGATGTTGCTCATACAGAACTGGCGAGATGGAGGGTTCTTGGTGAACGCGGCGGTGGCGGCGAGTCGGTTGCACGAGACTTCCCACGTCGACATGCGTATGCGACCGTAGGTGGACGCGCTATTCCGGATCTGCAGGCCGGGCAATTCGTCGATTGGACCGCGTTGGGAACTGCACTCGCTGTTTCGCAGATTGTTTCCACGGTGTTCGTTGCCATAGCTCTGCTCGTCAATGGCCGCCAAGCAAGACATGCGGGTCGGCAAGTGGAGACGGCCCAGAGTGGGCAGCTTGCGCAGGGGACCATGGAGGTCGTGAAACTCCTCACGACGCCGGAGATGAGATCCGCTGCTGTGGTGCTGCGGGACATGGGCGAGATCCCCTACGGGGCGTGGAGCGAGGAACAGAAATCGGCGGTTTCGCTTCGCTGCAACAACTTCGATGTGGCCGGGATGTTCGTCCAGTCGAAGATGGCCAGCGAGGAACTGATAGCCGATGGCTGGACGTCGTCCATCCAGGAGACGTACCGGATTGCCGGTCCGCACATTGCCGCGTTGCGGGAACGGTTCAAGAACGACACTCATTGGCGTTACTTCGAGCAGCTGGCGATCGGGTCGGGTGCAATTGGCCACACGCAGCCGGAGGTAGCCAGCGCTGAGCCAACTTCGAGCGGCGGCGCCGGCATCACAGCTCCACGACCTTGACCTGGTTGCGAGGACAGGGTTTCCACTGGGTTCGCCTATTCGTCCGGCGAGCTTCAGTGGGGATGTCAGATGCGGAGAACCTTGTCGGCCGTGCTCGTTTCGGCGGTCGCGGCGATGTCGATGGTGTCGATCATCGGGGTGTCGCAAGCAGCGGCACAGAGCGGTCTGAAGTGGGGACCGTGCCCGGCCGACAGCGCACTACCCGGCCTGCAATGCACCACCGTCCAGGTCCCCCTGGACTACCGGAAGCCACAGGGGCGCCACATCGACGTCGCGGTCTCGCGCCTGGCCAGCAAGGACCCGTCGCAGCGCCGCGGTGTGCTGCTGACCAACCCGGGCGGCCCCGGCGCCGGAGGGCTGATCTATCCCGGTCTGCTCGCCAGCAACCTGTCGCCGCAGCCTCTGCCCAAGAGCGTCCAGGACCGCTACGACGTGATCGGTTTCGACCCGCGCGGTGTCGGCCACAGCACGCCGGTTACCTGTGACGTGACGCCGGAGCAGATCGCGCGGCGCAACCTCCCGTACCCGGAAAGCGCCGCCGACGTGCGGAAGGACGCCCGGATCGCGAAGGCGATCGCCCGGCAGTGCGTGACGTCGGAGACGGCCGCGCTGCTGCCGCACATCACCACCGCGAACACCGCCCGGGACATGGACCGAATCCGCGAAGCGCTGGGCGAGCCCAAGATCTCCTACCTCGGTACGTCGTACGGCACCTACCTCGGTGCGGTCTACACGACGCTGTTTCCCCAGCGCAGTGACCGGTTCGTGCTCGACAGCAACTTGGGCCCCGGCGGGTACGACCGCACTGCGCAGCGCAGGTTCGGCCGCGGCCTGGAGGACCGGTTCCCGGACTTCGCGAAGTTCGCCGCCGCCAATCCGCAGTACGGGCTGGGTACCACGCCGAAGCAGGTGCGCGCGAAGTTCTTCGAGCTCGCCGCCCGGCTGGAGAAGGCGCCGGTGCAGGGGATCGACGGGTCGTTGTTCCGCGGGACCACCTTCGACCTGCTCTACAGCGACGCGGGCATGCCCACGCTGGCCGCGGTGTGGCAGGCCCTCGACACCGACCAGCCGCTGCCGGCCGAGCCGCCGTTGACCAACATCGACAATACGATCTCCAGCCGCCTGCACGTCATCTGTGGTGATTCGAGCTGGCCGAGGTCGGTGCGGACGTACCAGCGCGACGTTGCGGTGCAGCGGGTGGCGCACCCGTTGATCGGTGCGGCTGCGGCCAACATCAACCCGTGCGCGTTCTGGCCGTCGCCGGTCGAGCCGCCGGTGCGCATCGGTGACCGCGGGCCGTCGAACGTGCTCCTCGTGCAGAACCTGCGCGATCCGGGAACGCCGCTGGTCGGAGCCCGCGAGCTCAGGAAAGCCCTCGGCAGCCGGGCACGGATGGTCACGGCCGACCAGGGCGGTCACGGCGCCTACCTGCTGTTTGCCGCGAACATGTGCGCCAACACCACGGTGACGACCTTCCTGACCACCGGGCACCGTCCGCACCGCGACCTCGCCTGCGCCGCCGAGGCCGGTCGATGAGTTCGACCGACCCGACCGCTTCGCTCGATGACACCAGGCCCTTCGGTACGCACATCCGGATGGCGTGGTGGAAGTCCCTGATCGTCATCGCCGTGCTGCCCCTGACGCTGCTCCTGCTGCAGCTCGTGCTGTACCTGCTGGCCGGTCTTGTCGAGGGCGGCGACCCGCTCGAGTCGACGCTCACCCCGCTCAAGCTTCTGGCGGCCAATCTGAGCACCGGCCTGACCGCGCTGCTTGCCGTGGTGCTGGTCTCCCGGTTCGCGAAGGTCCCGTGGCGCCGCATCTTCAGCTCTCCGGGGCGCTTCGCCCTGCGGCGCCTGGCGACCTACTTCGCCGGATCGGCGGTGCTCGTCGGCGTTGGTGTCGCCGTCGTGGCGGTCGTCGTACCCGATGGTCCGGGATGGATGAGTTTCGGTGTCAGCGGAACCACCGTGGCATTGCTCGCCGTTGTGCTCCTGTCCACGCCGATCCAGTCGGCCGGCGAAGAGGTCATCTTCCGGGGCGCGGTACTCCCGGCCGCGGGGTCGTGGGTCCGCGCCGTGCAGCCGGCGTTCCTGACCGGACTGGTGGTCTCCAGCCTCCTGTTCGCCGCCGTTCACGGCGCGGGCGATCCCTGGCTCATCAGCTACTACGTCCTGCTCTCGGTGTGCACGGCGCTGATGGGACGCATCAGCCGAAGCCTCGAGGCGGCCACCGGTTTCCACGTGGCGAACAACCTGGTCACGACCACGGTCAACGTGCTCCTGGCCGACGGCGGCTCCCTGGTGGTCAACCGCACCGAGGGCGCCGGCGGCGGTCCGTCGCTGCTCGTCCTGGCCGCGGTGAATCTGGGGGTGCTTGCCTTCGTCTGGCTCCGCGAGCGGGCGAACCGATCACGCTCCCGCGGGTTGTCAGTCGTCGGCGACTACCCGGCCGCCCACGTCGACGGTGCCGTCCGGGCCGAGGCGGGTCAGGATCTGCGATCCCCGGCCCTGAGTGATGTCGAGCGGCCGGCCGAGAGCCGCGGTGAGCACCACGGCTGACGCCCCCGTCGCCTCATCCTCGGTGATCCCGTCACCGCGGCGCGGAAATCCCCGGGTACGCACACAGCCGGCGGCCCGGTCCTGCCACGCCCACACGTACAGCCAGCCGTCGCCGGGCGGTGGTGAGGTCAGCGCTTCGACCGCGGCGGGCGAGGGGTACTCCTGCAGGAGCCGCCCGGGCGCCCACTCGGCGCGCCCGCGGATCCAGGTGAACTCGCCCTCGTCCCAGGTGGGCACGGCACCGGCCGGCGGCTGCAGGATCTCCGGCCGTACGCCGCGCCGGTGCAGGAACCAGGAGACGCCGACCAGCGGGTGGCCCGCGAACGGAAGCCGCACGCTCGGCGTGAAGATGTCGACCGAGCCGGTCCGGGCATCGTCGACGAAGACGGTCTCGCTGTACCCCAGACGAGCCGCGAGCGCCTGCCGATCGGAGCGGTCCGGCACTTCACCACCGTCGGGGACGATGCCGAGCTGGTTCCCGTGCACGCCCCCGGGCCCACAGAAGACACGCACCACATGGATCTCCGGCATGGGCGGCAACGCTAGCACCGTGATCGGCGACACCAGCGTTCACGACTGACGCCCCGTTCAGTGTCCGGCCCTGAGCGCGGCTGAGGGTCGTAGAGTTCGGGGCGAGCTTGGGGGGCGTGACGATGGAGCTGTTCGGGCGGCGTGCCGAGCTCGCCGTGCTCGACGGGCTGCTGGCGCGGGCGGCGCACGGCTCGGGGTCCGGCCTGGTGCTGTGGGGTGAGCCGGGCATCGGCAAGAGTGCCCTGATCGAGTACGCCGTCGCGGCTGCGTCCAATGCCGTTGTCCTGCGGTGCCGGGGCACGCGGATGGAGTCGGAGCTGCCGTTCGCGGCGTTGCACGAGCTGCTGTGGCCGGTGGTGGACCGGCTGGAGACGCTCGCCGCCCCGCAGGCCGCGGCGTTGCGCGGTGCGCTGGGGATGAGCCGGGATCAGGCCGGTCGATTTCTCGTCGGGGCGGCCGTGCTGTCGCTGGTGTCCGGCCTGGCCCGGGACCGTCCGGTGCTCGTGGTCGTGGATGACGCCCAGTGGGTCGACGAGGCAAGCGCGCAGTGCCTCGGTTTTCTCGCGCGGCGGGTGGCGGCCGAGCCGGTTGTTGTCCTGCTCACCGAGCACGAGGATCCCGCCTCCGGACCATGGGAGACGCTGCCCGCGCTGGCGGTGACGGGTGTGGCCGAGGACGACGCCCGCAAGCTCGTGGCCGCGGCAGTGCCGGGTGCTGACGAGGCGCTGGTCGACCGTACGGTCCGCGCGGCCGGGGGCAACCCGTTGGCGCTGCAGGAGCTGGCCACGCTGGAGCACGGTAGCGATGACCACGCGCCGCCCGAGGTGGGGCCGCGGTTGCGGCGGGCGTTCCGTGACCGGGCTGCCGCCATGACGCCGCCGGCCCGGGCGTTGTTGCTGCTGGCCACGGCCGAGGACCGAGGCGACCGGCATCTTGTGCAGCGTGCCGGGGCGCAGTGGGGTGCCGGGTCGTCCACCTGGGACGAGGTGCTGCGCTCCGGTCTGATCCGTGCCACCGGCGACCGGCTGGAGTTCCGGCACCCGCTGATCCGGGCCGCGGTGTACGACGGCGCCTCTTTCCCGGACCGGCAGGCCGCGCACCGGGCGCTGGCTGCGGCTCTGCCCGGGGATGCCGTCGCCGAACGTGCCTGGCATCTGTCCGCCGCCGCCGACGGGCCGGACGAGGAAGTCGCCGCCTTGCTGGAGGAGGCCGCCGAGCAGTGCCTGCGGCGCAGTGCGGGTCCGGTGGCGGTACGCACGCTGCGCCGGGCGGCGGAGCTCTCGCCGACATCGGCCGACGCGGGGCGCCGGTTGGCCGCTGCCGCCCGTGCCGCGTGGGACGGCGGCCGCGCCGGGGCCGCGCGACAGCTGCTCGACGAGGCCGAGGGACTGTGCGGCGAGCGGGCCGTCGTGCGGTTGAGCGGCGGGTTGCGCGGCCTTCTCGAGTTCGCCGACGGCATTCCCGAACGTGCCCACCGCTACCTGGTGTACGACATGGCCGAGGTCCCCGACGCCGTTCGCGCGATCGAGCTGGGAACGGTGGCGGTCCGTGCGGCGTGGTCGGCCGGCCGGCCCGATCTGCAGCAGGAGGCGCTCGAGCAGGTGCGGGCGGTACGCACCGACGGCGAGGACGCGCTGGCCGAGCTGGTGCCGGTGCTGCGGAACTGGTGGTCGTGTTACGACGAGAGCGGTGAGATCACCCCGGCTTCTCTGGACCTGGACAGCCGGACGGTCGGCCGGCTCGGTACGGCCGCGTGGACGCTGCTCCCGCCCGTGCCGCTGGTCCAGGCCTGGGGGATCGAGGGCGGACTGCTCGATGTGCTGCGCGTACAGGCGGCGCAGCTGCGGCGGCGGCACGAACTCGCCGCCCTGGCCATGGTGCTGGCCCAGACCGCGGTGCTCGACCTCGCCGCGGGCCGGTGGGCCGCCGCGGAGGCCTCGGCGGCCGAAGGGCTGCAGCTGGCCGGCGAGGCCGGGGCGGATCACGTGGCGGCGCAGTGTCACTCGTGTTTGGGACTGCTGGCCGCTGCCCGGGGCGACAGCCGCGCCGTCGCCGAGCACACCACGCAGATCCTGGAGGTCTCGGTCCCGCGGGGAGTGCGAGCGCTCAGTGCATCGGCGTACTGGCACCGCGGGCGGGCGGCGCTGTTCGACGGCCGGCCCCAGGAGGCGCTGAGCGACCTGCGATGTCTCGCCGACCCCGTCCACGAGGCCGCCCACCCGACGTTTGCGCTGTTCGCCGCCGTGGACACCGTCGAGGCGGCGGTGCAGGCCGGTGACACCGGCCTCGTCGAGGCTCAGGTGGACAGGATGGAGCGGTGGGCCAAGCGTACGGACGCGCCGTGGGTTCGGACGGCTTCCCACCGTCTGCGCGCCCTGGCCCACGGCAGGACACCGGCGGCCGAGGACTCGTTCCGGGCCGCCCTGGACGGGGTCGGGGCGGACCCGTTCGAGTACGCCCGTCTGCGGCTGTTGTACGGCGAATGGCTGCGGCGCGCACGGCGCCGGGCTGACGCGCGGTACCAGCTCGCCGAAGCAGCCGAGATCTTCGACCGCCTGGGTGCGGTGGCCCTGCGGTCGCGGGCGCTGCGCGAGCACGCCCTGACCGAGCGGCCGGCCTCTTCCCGGGCGCCTGGTCCCGCGGCGGCGGCCGGCCTCACTGCGCAGGAGCTGCGGGTCGCCGCGCTGGCGGCGGACCGTCTGACCAACCGCGAGATCGCGGAACAGCTGCTGATCAGTCCCCGTACGGTCGGCCACCACCTGGCCAGCGTCTACCCCAAGCTGGGCATCACCTCGCGGGCCGAGCTGGCCCGGATCGACTTCGCCGCGGGTCTACGGCTCCGACCGGCCGACTGACCATCGGGCGGGGTTGTCCTCCAGTGCGGCGCGGTCCCATTGCCCGAGATCTGCGGCGGCCTCGTAGGTGCTGCGGAGGAACTCGGCGACGGCGCGGTCCGGGTCGGGTGCGGCGCGCGCGGCCTCGTACGGGAACAGGAACTGCTGGAATTCCTTGCTGTAGAAGGCTCCCTCGGGAAGGACCGTCTGATCGGCGAAGCCGTCAGGGGTGGGGTAGGCGTAGGAGTAGAAAGCGCCTTCCTCACCACCGCCGGGCCAGAAGCCGCAGCTGGACAGCTCCTGCGAGTAGCCCTCGACCATGACCCAGTCCCCGCAGTTCGGGGCCCCGCCGGGATGTGCCGGCGCGGGACGCCCGGAGAAGCGGGTGCAGGCCAGGTCCATCGCTCCCCAGAAGAAGTGCACCGGGCTGACCTTGCCGACGAAGTGCGACCGGAACTCGCTCATCACGCGGTTGGCCTGCAGCAGTTGCCGCCAGAACAGCGTGACCGCAGCAGCGTCGTAGGAGGCGTGCTCGTAGTCCTCGGCAAAGGGGATCGCCGGGTCCACCTCGTTGGGGTGCGGCCGGATCGTCGCCTCGATCCCGAGCTCGCCGAGCATCGCCAGGATCCGGGTGTAGAACTCGGCGACCGGCATCGGCCGCAGCGGCAGGCTCCGCGTGTCGCCGGTGCTGCTGCGGACCTCGAGCTGGTGGCCGACAAAGTCGAATTCGATCTCGAAGGCTCCCGTACGGTGCGGGATGGCCGAGGTCGTCAAACCGCGGGCACTGACGTACAGGGTCACCTGCCACCAGTGGTTCAGCAGTGGCGTGTGGGCCATCCGGATCTTGCCCACGATCTGGGTCCACATGTGCAGGGTGTCGCGGGTGGCGGTCCAGTCCGAGACCCGCAGGCTCGGCCAGCTCGGTGTTGCAGGGCTGGTCATCCGGTTTTCACGTCCTTCACGCGCCACCCGGGCGGCGGCGCCTCACGCCCCGATTGTCCGGTGTTGCGGCCCTCGGTGGATCGGTCGGTCAATCGGTCGGTGCCGGCCAGGCGGCCATGGCCAGTTCCGCGGTGTCGGTGAGTTCCGCCGCCGTGGCGCCGTCGCGGGCACGCTGGGACATGCCGTGGATCACGGCGGTGAAGTACGCGGCCAGCTTGCGAGGTTCGGCCGTTGCCGGTAGTTCGCCCTGGTCCTGGGCGGTCTTCAGGCGCTGCTCGAAGGTGGCGACGCTGGCGTTGCGCAGGTCGCGCATGTAGGTGGCGACGTCGGTGTCGGCCGCGGCGGCGCTGCAGAGCAGGTTGCCGGCCGGCGTTTCCGGGTCGGTGTACATCGCCGCCGCGTCGAGCAGGATGCGGTGGAAGGCGTTGAAGGCCGTGGGCTCCCTGGCCATGGCGGCCCAGATGAACTCTCCGGCGGGGGAGCGGCCGTACGCCTCGACGACCTCGTTGAAGAGCGCCCGCTTGTCGCCGAAGGCCGCGTAGAGGCTGCCGGGCCGGATGCCCATCGCCCGGGTGAGGTCGTTGATCGAGGTTGCCTCGTACCCGTTCTCCCAGAACAGACGGGTGGCAGCCGCCAGCGCCGCCGCCCGGTCGAAGGTCGGTGGGCGGCCTCGCCGCACCTCTGAAGTCTCCACGCCGCCATTCTAGAGCGATCGCTCAAAAGTTGCCCACCGGTTGTTGGACGATCACTCAACAACGCGCTACGGTGCCTGTTGAGCGATCATTCAACAAAGGAGCGGTCATGTCAGCAGCACTGCAGGACAAAGTTGCGCTCGTCACCGGCGGCAGTCACGGCATCGGCCGGGCGACCGTCGAACGGTTCGCCCGCGACGGCGCCACCGTCGGCGTCGGCTACGGCCACGACGAAGAGGCGGCCCGCGACACCGTGGAGCGCATCCTCAAGGACGGCGGCCGCGCCTTCGCCGTGCGTACGGAACTGGGCGTGCCGGGCGATGCGGCTCGCTTCTGGGAAACCTTCGACGAGGCGGGTCGGGAGTTCGTCCCCGACGGCAAGATCGACATCCTCGTCCACAACGCCGCCAAGGGCAGCTTCGCCCGGCTGGCCGACCTTCCCGAGGACGAGTTCGACCAGGTGATCGCGGTGAACGTGAAGGCGCCGCTCTTCATCACCAAGCTCGGGCTGCCGCGACTGCGCGACGGCGGCCGGATCATCAACATCTCCAGCCTCGCGGCCACCGTCGGGAGCCCGGAACTGCTGGCCTACGGCGTCAGCAAAGCGGCACTGAACACGTTCACGCTGGATCTGGCTCTGGATCTGGGCCCGCGGGGAATCACCGTCAACTCGGTGTCACCCGGCGTCGTCATGACCAGGAACAGTCAGTACCTGCGTGACAACGCGGAACTCGCGGCGCAGCAGGCTGCCCGGGTCGCCCTCGGCCGGCTCGGCGAGCCGGAGGACGTGGCGAGCATCATCGCCTTCCTCGCCTCCGACGAGGGGCGCTGGGTGACCGGCCAGGTCATCGACGCCTCGGGCGGCACCGCGCTCTGAGCCGGCCGGTCAATCGACGTCGGCGTCCTGCTCGCCCGCCCGGGTCCGGCGCACCTGCTCATGCGCGAGGAGGCTGGCCCGGGTGAGCACGTCGAGCTGTGCGGCGTTGTAGAGCGTGGACACCGCATCGACGAACGTCTTCTGGGTGACCTGCTCGCTGTTGGACAGGTGCGCGGCCGGATCGCTGAGCCAGGGATAATCGAGGAGGTTCTGGGCGATGACCGGTGCGAGCCTCTCGGCGACGCTCTGCCGGGTGGCCTCGTCCGCGTCCACGGGCAGGGCGTTCATCTCCGCGTTGACGGGGTCGGTGTCGGTCTCCACCATGCGCACGAGGTCCTTCATGGCGTCGTCGTCGTAGAGCCGGGAGTAGACGTGGATGAGCGAGGCGTCGGCCGTCGACAGCCGGGGCGCGACCGACTCGAAGCCGGCGGGGGTGTCGGCCGGTGCGCCGTCGCGCAGAATGACGGCGATGTCGGCCCGGGCCCTGCTCAGGCGCTCGATCTCGGCGGCCAGCTGAGCATCGACCTGGCGCAGCACCTCCGGCGGGACGTCGCCGGCCGACCTCGCCACGCCCACCTCGGACAGCGGCACACCGAGCTCCACGAGGCGCCGGATCCGCAGCAGGCAGACCAGATGCGAGACGTCGTACTGCTTGTACCCGTTGTACCGGCGGTCCGGGTCGTCGAGCAGGCCGAGCCGGTGGTAGTGCCGGATGGTGTTCACCGTGGTGCCGGCGAGTTCAGCGAGCTCCCGAGTGCTCCAGGTCATGGCCGGCCCCTTCCTCGAGCAGGGCGAGGAGGATGCGCTGCAGCTCGGAGCGGTCGGCGGGCGTGATTCTGGCCAGCCTGAGCTCGAAGCCGGCCGCGAGCGCCTTCAACGCCTGGTCGCGCGCCGTCACGCCCTCGGGGGTCAGGATGAGGCGTTGGCGGCGCAGGTCCGCGTCGTCGATCTCGCGCCGCAGGAAACCCTTGGCGACGAGGTTGCGCACGTAGCCGGTCATGCTGGCCTTGGAGATCACCAGCTTCGCGGCCAGCTCGGCCGGGTACGGCGACGCGGCCACCTCGGCCAGCACGAAGAACTCCTTGGTCTCGAGTCCCAGCTCGGCCAGCTCGGCCGTGCAGGAGTCGAGCACCACGGTCAGCAGGCGGTGGTTCAGCGTCCACAGCCGTGCGGCATCCACCACCACGCAAGTCCCTCCGTCAGGTGGTACAGTCTCGTACTAGTTTAGTTTCGAACTAGAACAAGAAAGTACCAATACGGATTTTACGTGAAGGGTGCTCTCCGATGCACATCACCATCCCGCGCGGGCCGATCGAGCTCGCCGCCGAGCTGCACCTGCCCGCTGACCTCGACGAGGCCGCACCGCTGCGCGTGGTTGTTCTCTCCACGCCCGGCAGCAGCGTGAAGGAGCAGATCGGCGCGAACTATGCGTCGCGCCTCGCCGCCCGCACCATCGCGGCCCTCGTCTTCGATCCCGCCAACCAGGGTCAGAGCGGCGGCGAGCCCCGCGACCTCGAGGACCCTTACCGTCGCGGTGAGGACATCTCGTACGCCATCGACGCGCTCAGCACGATCCCCGGCATCGACCCGCACCGCATCGGTGTCCTGGGCATCTGCGCCGGCGGCGGTTACGCCATCCACACCGCCCGCACGGACCACCGCATCAAGGCGGTCGGCGTCGTCGACCCCGGCAACATCGGCATGGCGTTCCGCGGCTTCCAGCCCGACGGCCCAGCAGCTGCGCTCGACGCCTTGGCCGAGGCGCGCCTGCAGGAAGCCCGGACCGGCGTGCTGACCCGGGACAACTGGCTGCCCGACACCCTCGAGGACGCCGCCGCGGCTGGTGTCACCGACGTCGACGTCCTGCAGGCGATCACGTACTACCGCACCGGACGCGGTGGCAACGAGCACTCGACGAACCGGCGGCTCTCCCGCGGTGACTCGCTGCTGCTCGGCTACGACGCCTACCACCTGGTCGACCAGCTCATGACCCAGCCGCTGCAGCTGGTCCTCGCCGAACACCTCGAGGGCACCGGCTTCGACGAGTCGGCCCGGCGGCTGTGGGACCTGGCCCCCAACCCCGTCGACCGCCTGGTCGTCGCCGGCGCCCGCCACTACGAGATGTACGACGTGCCGCAATACGTCGACGCCGCCGTCGACCGCCTCGCCACCTTTTACGATAAGAACCTGTAGCCGAAGAACCGCCCCTGATCGGGGCGGGCCGTGACCGGCGGTTCAGTCATTGACTTTGCTGCGCGACTGGTACAGCAGGTCCTGGTACTCGGGGTGCCGGGCGATCCATCCCGCGAAGAAGGGGCAGACGGGCAGCACCCGCAGGTTCGCCGTACGTGCCTCGTCGAGGGCCGCGCGGACCAGTGCCGCACCCACGCCCCGCCCTTCGTACTCCGGCGAGACCTCGGTGTGGACAAACGCGACCAGCTCCGTCGTGCGGATGTACTGGGCGAGACCCGCGACCTTGGACTCGCCGTTCTCCCGGGCCTCGTACCGTTTGGCGTCCGGGACGTCGTTCACTTCGATTGTCATGTGTCCTCCATGGGTGATCGCGTCAGGGGCGGCGCGGTGGAAGGGCAACGGTTTCGCCCGCCACGTCGATCGCGATCTTGCCGCGCAGGGCGTACGACCGCCTGTTCTCCAGGAGCTCGTGGGCCTCGCCCATGCGGGCGAGCGGCAGGGTCGCGCCGATGACCGGCTTCACGAGGCCGCGCTCGACGAGCGTGGTGAGCGCGTCGAGCTTTCCCCGGTTCTGCCGGGCGAAGACGAAGTGGTAGGCGGCGTTCCTGCCCCACGCCTCGATGAGGTTCTGCGGCTGTGTGATGTCGACGATGCTGACGACACGTCCGGCGTCGGCGAGGGTCAGCGGGCTCCGGGTGAGCGTGTCGCCGCCGATCGTGTCGAAGACGACGTCGACGCCCTTGCCCTGCGTCATCCCGGCCACGGCGTCGACGTAATCCGTCGAGGTGAAGTCGATCGCCGCGTCCGCTCCGAGCGAGTGCACGAACTCGTGGTCGCCGGCTCTGGCGGTGGTGATCACCCGTGCGCCGATCGCCCTCGCGATCTGGATCGCGATCGTGCCGACCCCACCCGAGCCTCCGTGGATCAGGATCGTCTCGCCCACGGTGAGCTGAGCTCGTGTCACCAGCGACTCCCAGACCGTTCCGCCGACGAGTGTCAGGCTCGCCGCCTCCAGGTGACTGAGGTTCTCCGGCTTGCGGCCGACAAGCTCGACGTCGGCGACGTGCTGCTCGGCGTACGAGCCGGGGCCGCCGAAGATCAGGGGCGTGTAGTACACCGCGTCGCCGGCGCGGAACTCGGTCACGTGGGATCCGACTTCCTCAATCACTCCGGAGACGTCGTGCCCGATGATCGCCGGAAGCGGCACCAGATCCGCGTAGTCGCCGCGACGGATCTGATAGTCGAGCGGGTTGACGGCGGTCGCGTGCACGCGCACCCGTACCTGGCGGGGCTCGACCTTGGGTACGGAGACGTCGCGCAGCTCGAAGGCATCGACCCCACCGAAGCGGGTGAGCACGACGGCCTTCATCGGCGGGGTTCCCAGCGGAAGAGGCGCAGGGCGAGCACGATCGCCACGACGACCCAGCCGAGCGTCGGCGCCAGCAGCGGCAGCGACTCGGCGAGCGGCACACCGCCGTTCCAGGTGTTCACGATCAGCTCGGTGGCCGACCCGCCGGGCAGCAGCCGCTTGAGCAGGGTGAGGCTCTCCGTGCCGGTGATGCCGACCCAGCTGGCCACGGCGATGACCAGCAGGCTGATCGGCAGCGTGGTGACCTGGGCCTGCTCGGGCGAGCCGGTGACGCCGGCGGTGGCCAGAGCCAGGGCCAGCATCATGACGAAGGTCGCCAGGATCGCCACGGCCAGCAGCACCACGTCGGCGGGGCCGCCGCTGACCACCGCGAAGATCACCAGAATGGCCACCACCTGAACGAGGGCGGTGAGAGCGACCGGCAGGGTCAGGCCGGACAGGATCGCCGGGTCACCGGCCGCCGTGGACCGCAGCCGCTTGAGGAACAGGTCCTGGCGACGGGCGGACAGGGTGGTCACCGCCGTGGTGTAGAGGCTGAACGCGCCGACGGTGAAGACGAGGACCGCGGCGATGTACCCCAGGCTGCCGATCTGAGCGAACGAGTCGCGTTGGTAGATGAAAAACGCGCTGGCCAGCAACGGCATGACGAGGTTGGAGATGAGCACGGCGCGGTTGCGGAAGATCTGGGCGAATTCGCTGTACGCGATGGGAAGCATGGTTCTGCCTTCAGCGGGTCGGGGTGGGGACCGGGTCGGTCTCGATGGCGCGGAAGACGTCGTCCAGCCGGGTCGGTGCGGCGGAGAGCCCGTGCAGGTCGACGTCGTGCTGGTCCGCCCAGTCGAGCAGCCGCTTGAGATCGGCCTGCAGTTCGAACGTCTCGATCTGGTAGGCCAGGCCCGCCGGCTGAGCGGCGCCGAGGGGCGGCACGGGCGCGCCGGGGGAGAGCGAGAACTCGATCGCCGCCGGCAGCGCCCGGGTCAGTTCGGGCACCGTTCCCTGGGTGCGCAGCGTGCCCCGGTGCATGAGCCCGATGCGGTCGGCGTGCTGCTGCGCCTCTTCGAGGTAGTGCGTCGTCAGGACGACGGTCGACCCGTTGCCGCGCAGTTCCTCCACGGCCTCCCACAGGGCGTCCCGGGACTGGATGTCCAGCCCCGTGGTGGGCTCGTCCAGGAAGATCAGCTCCGGTCGCCCGTAGACGGCGGTGGCGAAGTCGAGCCGCCTCTTCTCGCCGCCGGAGAGCTGACCGACCCTGGTCGCGGCCTTGCGCGTGAGGTCGACGATGCCCAGGACACGGTCGACCGAATCGGAGCGGCCCGACAGCCGGCCGACCAGCCGGACGGACTCCTCGGCGGTGAGGTCGGCGGAGAACCCGCTCTCCTGCAACATGATCCCCATCCGGGGCCGCACCGCCCGGCGGTCCGCCGGACTCTCCCCGAAGACACGCACGGTGCCCGAGGACGCCTTGCGATGCCCCTCGATGACTTCCAGCGCCGAGGTCTTGCCGGCCCCGTTGGTGCCGAGCAGGGCGTACAGCTCACCTTGCTCGACCTGGATGCTCAGCTCCTTGACGGCCTGGAAATCACCGTACGAGACATTCAGTCGGTCCACTTCGATGACGGGTTGCCCCATGTCGGTCCTGCCTCCGCTGAACGGTCGTCGTTGATCCGGCGTGCACCAGTGCAGACCGTGTTCCGGGAACACAGTCAAGGCAGGAGTTGTGAAGCTCACCAGGCTTGACTGTGTTCCGACGACACGGTGTTCGCTCGACCGGCAACCTCCGATGAGCGGAGGCCCGAGCCGGAAGTCCACAGCCGTGATCCGAACGAACCGCAGTACGTCCGTTCCCGACACCGGCCGCCGTATCCTGCGGCGACTCGGCCTCGCGGTTGTCACTCTCGTGGCCGGCGGAGTGTCGATCGCGGCGTGCACGACCGGCGACGATCCCGATCCCGATCCCGGCGCGCTGCAGCGCTTCTCCACGCAGAAGCTGGAGTGGCAAGGATGTACCGACTTCGCCACCAGCCCGCGTGAGACGGAGATCCTCGCCAAGGCTCCGGCGCAGTGTGCGTGGCTGACCGTGCCGTTGAACTACGACAAACCCCAGGGCGCCACCACCACCGTTGCGGTCCTGCGCTTCGCCGCTCGCGGGCAGGCGCAGGGTTCACTGGTGTTCAACCCCGGCGGTCCCGGCGGCGCCGGCCTCCTCGGGGCGCTGGGTGTCGGGGCTCAGCTGACGAAGAGCCGCATCACCGAACGGTTCGACGTCATCGGCTTCGACCCTCGTGGTGTCGGCGCGACCAAGCCTGCAGCCGACTGTTACACCGAGGGCGGCACGACCCGGGGCGACAAGGTCTTCCCGTCGATGACCATGACCAGCTCGCTGACGGAGGCGGACACCCGCGCGGTGCTCGATCGCTGTGCCCAGGGATCGGGCGGCGCCGAGGGCCTCACCCAGATGGGTACGCGCACGACCGCCCGCGACCTGGACGTGCTGCGGTCCGCGCTGGGCGAGGAGAAGCTGACGTACCTGGGCCAGAGCTACGGCACCCGGCTGGGAGCGGTGTATGCCGAGCAGTTCCCGCAGCGGGTACGCGCGATGGTCCTCGACGGCGCGTTCGACCCGAACCTCGGCACGATCGAGCGGCGCCTCTCGGCGTACGGGGGTTTCCAGGCCGCCTTCGAGGCGATGGCTGCCTCGTGCGCAAAGGCAGCCAAGTGTCCACTGGGGATGGACGCAAAGGCGGCGACATCGGTGTTCCAGTCGATTGTCCGGCCGTTGCGTGACAAGCCCGTGCCTGCGCTCGATCAGAAGCTCGACTTCGACACCGCGGTTGCCGGGGTCATGGCCGGCCTGTACAGCCCGGACAAGTGGCCGACCATCATCAGCGGTCTCACCCAGCTGCGGCAAGGGCGCGGCGACACGTTGCTCGAGCTCACGTTCGACCTGGCCGGCGGCGACCCCAAAACCGTGGTCAACCCGAACTTCACCGAGGCCGCGTTCGCGATCAACTGCATGGACGAGCAACGGCTTACTCCGCAGGACGCCACCCGGCTGCGCGCCCAGGCCTACGAGGTCGCACCGTTCATGAATCCCGGCGGAGACCCCGCGGCGGGTGCCCGTGACGCCTGCGAGTTCTGGCCGGCGCCACCGACGCTCGGCATCCCGTACGCGCAGAACGTCAAGGACCTGCCGGGCACGCTGGTCATCTCGATCACCGGCGACCCCACCACTCCGCACGAGGGCGCCATCAGTCTCGCCGGCAAGCTCGGCAGCGCTCTGCTGACCGTCAAGGGCGAGGGGCACACCGTCGTCTCCGCCGGAACGAACACGTGTGTCGACACCATCGCCGCGGACTACCTCATCGACCTGAAGCTGCCGGCGGAGATGCCCACCTGCTCCGTGGCGTGAGTGAACTACGTCCCAGGTACTTGCGGAAAGAACCGCCTGAGTTGAGACTTCAACTCAAAGCTGAGTTGAGAGTTCAACTCAGAGACAAGGGAGGACAGGCGATGATCACGCAGTTGACAGGCCGGAGCTACCGCTTCGACCTCGGCGATCTGCTGGTGCGGTTCACTTTCGACTCGCCGACGCAGGGCAGCTTCGTCGTGGTGCAGGGCGCGGGTCTGGCCCCCGACGGTCATGCCGAGACGGTGGCGCTGAATCTGCAGGAGATCCGCGAGGGTGTCTTTCTGAACTCGTGGACCGAGGCCAGCGGGGCGACGGTGACCCACCTGGAGGACTTCGAGAACGGCAAGCTCTATTCCAACGTGACCGTCGACGGCACACTCCACCACTTCGTCGGAACGATCAAGGAAGCCTGACCATGACTCAGCAACCTGCCGTGCCGGCCGACCAGGCCGAGCGGAACACCGCGATCGTGCTCACCGCGATGCGGGAGCTGTTCGCCGACAAGGACCTGACCGCGATCGACCGTTACTGGGCCGAACCGTACGTCCAGCACAGCCCGCAGATGCCCAGTGGCCTGGACACGCTGCGCCAGGTCGTCCCGGGGCTGGAAGGCTTCTCGTGGCAGCCGCAGCGGGTCGCCGCTCAGGGCGATCTGGTCTTCACCCACAGCATCGTGCACGGCTGGGCGCCGGACCCGGTGGTCATCGTCGACATCTTCCGGCTGGAGAACGGCCGCATCGTCGAGCACTGGGACGTCGTGCAGAACCTCGTCGCCGCCGAAGCCTCCGTGAACGGCAACGCCATGGTGTAGGCGCAGAATGGGAACGGTGACGACGCACCAGGACGACAACCCCGACCGGGCCGCCGTGTGGCACGACCTGGTGCTGGCCGGCCATCTGCTCGAGGTCGCGCTGGAACGGCAGTCGCAGCGCGACGGCAACATCGCCCACGGGCACTTCAAGCTGCTGGTCCTGCTCAACGAGGCGGAGAATCAGACGCTCGGCCTGAAGACGATCGCCGGGATGCTGTGTTACTCGCTCAGCCGCGTCAGCCACACGATCGCCGTTCTGGAACGTGAAGGACTGGTCACCCGCGGGCGCGTACCGACGGGTCGACGGGCCTACGAGGCCACCCTGACCCCGCAAGGCCGGAAACTCGTGGTGCGCGTCCTGCGCACCCAGCGCACGGAGATCCGCGACGTGCTGTTCGACAGCCTGAGCGCGTCCGACGTCGCCGCGCTGGGCAAGATCAGCGCCCGCCTGGTCGAGATGCTCGACCAGCCCGCCGACTGAGGCTGTCTTACCCGCAGTGCATCACCGCGGCGTCCTGTGGACGCCGGGGTCACTGCGTGCTGCCCACATGTTCACCACCGAGGAAAGGAACAGCCATGAAACCCACCATCGTCCTGGTCCACGGCGCCTTCGCCGAGTCGGCCAGCTGGAGCGGCGTGATCCAGCGTTTGCACACCGACGGCTACCCGGTTGTCGCCGCGCCCAACCCGTTGCGCAGCCTGTCCGGGGACGCCGCTGTGGTCTCCAGCCTCCTGGCCACGATCGAAGGGCCGGTCGTGCTTGTCGGTCACTCCTACGGCGGGGCGGTCATCTCCAACGCCGCCGTCGGCCACGAGAACGTCAAGGCGCTGGTCTTCGTCGCCGCCTTCGCACCCGAAGCCGGCGAGAGCATCGGCGAGCTGTCCGGCAAGTTCCCCGGCAGCACCCTCGGCGAGACCGTCCACGAGGTGCCCCTGGCCGACGGAACGGTCGACCTGTACATCGAGCAGGCGAAGTTCCATCAGCAGTTCGCCGCCGATGTCCCGGCCGAGCAGGCCGTGATCGACGCGGCCGTGCAGCGCCCGCTGAACACCACGGCGCTGAACGAGGGCTCGGGCGAACCGGCCTGGAGGACCGTGCCGTCCTGGTTCGTCTACCCGGAGCTCGACCGCAACATCCCGCTCGAGGCGCACCGCTTCATGGCCGAGCGCGCGAGCTCCCACCTCGGCGTGGAACTGCCCGGTGCGTCGCACGCGATCCCCGCCTCGGAGCCCGCAGCGGTGGCCGGGGTCATCCTCGCCGCCGCCACCTCGAACGCCTGACGTCCGAAGGGAACAGACATGAGTGGGCAGCGGCACCGCAGCTGGCACACCCCGATGCAGGCGCGGTCGGCGACGGAGGCGCACCGCGCGGCGACGCCGCTGGAGCTCTTCTTCGACCTCTGTTTTGTCGTCGCCGTCGCGCAGGCCGCGTTGCCGCTGCACCACGCCATCTCCGAGAACCACATCGCGGAGGGCGTCGGCACGTACCTGATGGTGTTCTTCGCGATCTGGTGGGCCTGGGTGAACTTCACCTGGTTCGCCTCCGCCTACGACACCGACGACGACGTCTACCGGATCACCACGCTGGTGCAGATCGCCGGCGTCCTGGTGCTCGCCGCCGGTGTCGAGACGGCCTTCGAGGACGGGACCTTCACCGCCATCGTTCTCGGTTTTGTCATCATGCGGCTCGCCCTGGTGGCCCAATGGCTGCGGGCCGCCCGCAGCGATCCGGACCACCGCAAGGTCGCCCTCCGGTACGCGGTGGGCATCAGCGTCACGCAGGCGCTCTGGTTGGTCTGGCTGACTGTGCCGGAGTCCTGGTCGGTGCCGCTGTTCCTGCTGCTGGCGCTGGCCGAGCTGCTGGTCCCGGCGCTCGCCGAGTACGCACCGGGCGGGCCGACCACCTACCACCCGCACCACATCACCGAGCGGTACGGGCTGTTCACCATCATCATGCTGGGCGAGGCGGTCGCGGCGACGACGATCGCCGTCAAGACCGGACTGGACGAGGGCAAGTACCTGCCCGACCTGGTTGTCGTGGCCGCGTCCGGCCTGGTGATCGTGTTCGCGCTGTGGTCGCTGTACTTCGAGCGGTCCGCCCATCGCCTGCTGAGCACCCAGCGGACCGCGCTCGTGTGGGGGTACGGGCACTACCTGATCCTCGGTGCGGCAGCGGCCGTCGGCGCGGGTCTCGGGGTCGTCGTGGATCACACCACCCACCACGCACACATCTCCGGTGTGGTGGCCGGATACGCGGTCGCGGTGCCGGTCGTGGTCTTCCTGCTCGCCGTCTGGCTGCTGCACGTGCGGCCGGTGCAGACCGGTGCGCGGCTGGCCGCGTACCCGATCAGCTCTGTGCTGGTTTTGCTGGCACCGCTCGGACCCGCTCCGGTCACGGTGATCGCCGTGCTGCTCGCGATGCTGGTCGTGGTGACCGTGGCCGGCAGCCGCCGCGGCGTCCCGGCCGCGGAGGCCCCGCAGGCGACATCGCTGTTATGACGCCTGGCTGCCGGCCGCGCACAGGCGGGAGGCGACGGCCGCGGCCGGTGCACCGTCGCGCAGGATGGCGGCGATGTCGGAGCGGGCCCGGGCCAGGCGTTCGATGTTGGCCGCGAGGTCGGCGTCGACCTGCCGCAGCGTCTCCGGGGGCAGGGTCCCGTCCGTGCCGGCCTCGCCGATGCGGGCCAGCGGTACGCCCAGCTCGACCAGCCGCCGGATGCGCACCAGACGGTCGAGTTCCTCGTCCCCGTACTGCTTGTAGCCGTTGGACGAGCGCTTCGGCTCGTCGAGCAGGCCCAGCCGGTGGTAGTGCCTGATGGTGTTCACGGTCGTGCCGGTGAGCTCGGCAAGTTCACGGGTGCTCCAGGCCACGGTCGTCTCCTCATGTGTTGCAGGATGGGATGAAGGGCTCAGGCGCGGGGTTGGACCAGGCCGTTGTCGTACGCGAAGATCACCGCTTGGATGCGGTCCCGCGCTCCGATCTTGGCCAGGACGCGCCCGACGTGCTTCTTCACGGTGGATTCGGAGAGGGTGAAACGGTCGGCGATCTCGGTGTTGGTGGCACCCCGGCCGATCGCCTGCAGGACCTCGCGCTCCCGTTCGCTGAGCGCACTCAGGCGGGGGTCCGTGTCCGCGGCCGGTGCAGGGTCCTGGAGGTAGGCCTCCATCAGCTTGCGGGTCAGGCTCGGGGCCACCACCGAGTCGCCGCCGGCCACGGCCCGGATCCCGGCGATCAGCTCGTCCGGCCGGGCGTCCTTGAGCAGGAAGCCGCTGGCCCCGGCCCGCAGTCCGGCGTAGACGTACTCGTCGAGGTCGAAGGTGGTCAGGATCAGCACGCGGGTGCGCGAGCCGGCCGCGGTGATCCGGCGGGTGGCCTCGATGCCGTCCATGCCGGGCATCCGGACGTCCATCAGCACCACGTCGGGGTGGGTCTGGTCCACCATCCGCACCGCCTCGGCGCCGCTGGAGGCCTCGCCGACCACGACCATCCCGGCGGTGCCGTCGAGCAGCATCCGGAAACCCAGGCGCTGCAACGGCTGGTCGTCGGCGATCAACACGGTGGTCACGAGGGCTCCTTGAGGACGACGTCGACCAGCCAGCCCCGCTCGGCCGGGCCGGCGGTCACCGTCCCGTCGTACATGGCGGCACGTTCGCGCATGCCGAGCAGGCCGTGGCTGGGGGCGGCGGGTCCGCCACGGCCGTTGTCGCGGACGGTGACGCGTACCTCTCCGTCGCAGGCAGTGAGAGTGACGGTGGCAGCGGCGCCGCGTCCCGCGTGTTTGAGGGTGTTGGTGAGCGCTTCCTGCACGATGCGGTAGACCGCGAGCTGCAGGCCCTTGCCCAGGGTGTGCAGCTCACCCGACGTCGAGTAGGTCACCGCAAGGCCTGCCCCCCGGATGCTGGGCAGCAGCCGGTCGAGATCCTCGATGCCGGGCTGGGGCCTCAGCTGCGGATCGGCGTCCTCGCCGCGCAGCACGCCCAGCGTCCGGCGCAGCTCCGCGAGCGCCTGCCGGCCGGTCTCGCCGATGAGCCGCAGCGGCTCGGCGGTCTGCTCCTCCCGCGATCTTGCGAGGGCGGCGCCGCCGTCGGCGAGACCGACGATCACCGACACGTGATGCCCGACGATGTCGTGCATCTCGCGGGCCACCCGGGCCCGCTCGTCGGCGACGGCGAGGCGGGCCCGCTGGTCCCGCTCGATCTCCAGGCGGTCGGCACGGTCCTCCAGAGCGATCAGGTACGCCCGGCGCGTGCGCACCGCGACGCCGGACGCGACCGCGGCCACCGCGATGCCGAGCGCCAGGGACATCGTGAGGGTCGGGGTTTCCGTCACCGGCCCGAGGAAGTAGATTTCGGCGGTGAGCAGCGCGACGGTGAGCACGGAGGCCGTGGCGAGCGATCGCCACGACCCCCGCGAGGCGACCCCGAAGAGCATCACCAGCAGGATCACCCCGGCGCCCACGCCGACGTCCAGCAGGACCTCGATCAGGTCGATGACCACAACGGCGAGGAAGGCCAGGAACGGGTACCGCCGCCGCCAGTACAGCGGGGGCAGCAGCACCAGGGTCGCGATCGTGGCCGAGACGGGCTTCTCGATCACGTTCGGGATGCTGGAGAGCACGATCGGGACGGCCACCAGGGTGTCCATGGCCCACGGCCGGTGCCGGTCGAGCGCTCGCAGCGCTGTCTGCCGGTCGACCAGCCATCCCTGCACGCTCATCGCCTGATTCTCCACTTACGCGTCGGTCTTTTTGAGGCGATAGGCCGTCGCGGCCAAGGCCACGGCGACGTAGCCGGCAAAAACCGCAAGACCGGTCCACGGCCCCAGAGTGCCCTCGCCCGGGGTCAGCGCCATCACGGCGCTGCCCGCGTTGCTCGTCAGGTACGGCGTGATCGTCTCCGAGATCGAGTCCGGCAGCAGCGCGGCCAGGCCGGGCACGATCAGCAGCAGGCCGGCCAGGATCGCGATCGCACCGGCGCTGGAGCGCACGAGCATGCCGAGGGCAACACCGAGCACCGCGACCAGGCCCAGGTAGAGACCGGCGCCGAACAGGGCGCGCACCACGCCGGCGTCACCGAGACCGACGCCGCTGACGCCGTCGTTCAGCACGGCCGAGCCCAGCGCAAACGCGGCGAAGGCGCCGGCCGTCATCGTGATCAGCGCGGCGAATCCGGCCACCAGGCTCTTGGACCACAGCACCGGCAACCGGCGCGGCACGGCGGCCAGGGTCGCCCGGATCATGCCGGTGGTGTATTCGCCGGCTCCCAGCAGCGCGCCGAGCACACCGACGGTGAGGGCGGCCAGGGAGCTGCCGGACAGAGCCAGATCGACGGCCGACAGGCTGTCGTCCGAGATCGACGCCGAGGCGATCACGCCGAACGCGATCAGGAGCACGACCGAGATGCCGGTGGTGATCCAGGTGGAACGCAGGGAGGAGAACTTGGTCCACTCGGCGGCGACAACGCCACCAGGGGTGATCTTCATCGGGTGGCCTCGTATTCGACAGCGTTGTGGGTCAGTTCCATGAACGCCTCTTCGAGCGAGGCGTTCTGCGGGGTGAGCTCGAACAGCGGGATGCCGCGGGAGGCCGCCGCCAGCCCGATCTTGCGGGCGGTGGTGCCGGCGACGAACAGCTCCTCGGCACTCCCGGTCGACGTGACGGTGACGCCGGGGCCGGCGATCAGCCCGCGCAGCTCGTCGGGGGCCGCGGTGACGACCCGGACGCCCTCGGCGGTCATGAGGTCGGCCACGGTGGTGTCGGCCAGCAGCCGGCCCTGCCCGATGATCACCAGGTGGTCCGCGATCAGCGAGACCTCGCTCATCAGGTGCGAGGACAGCATCACGGTGCGGCCCTCGGCGGCCAGGCCGGTCAGCAGGTTGCGGACCCACAGGACACCGTCGGGGTCGAGCCCGTTGACCGGCTCGTCCAGCATCACCACGGCCGGGTCGCCGAGCAGCGCGGCGGCGATGCCCAGCCGCTGGCCCATGCCGAGAGAGAAGGCACCGACCCGCTTGTGGGCGGCGGCCGAGAGCCCGACCAGGCCGAGCACCTCGTCGACCCGCGAACGGGAGATGCCGTTCGTGCGGGCGATGGCGAGCAGGTGGCTGACCGCCGTACGGCCGGGGTGCATGGCCCTGGCCTCGAGCAGCACCCCGATCTCGTGCAGCGGTGCCTTCGACGACACGTACGGCTTGCCGTTGACCAGCACGTCGCCCGAGGTCGGCGCATCGAGACCGACGATCATCCGCATGGTGGTCGACTTACCGGCGCCGTTGGGCCCGAGGAAGCCGGTGACCTGACCGGGCTTCGCCGTGAACGACAGCTGGTCGACGACCGTCTTCGCGCCGTACCGCTTGGTCACTTCGCGTACTTGAATCATGCTCACCACGCTAGGCAGCCGGTACGCCCGGATCGTGGTACCGCGGGCGACAATCGAGCGCTCCCGGTGGTACCCGGGTACACCGGAGTTTCAGTCGGCCATGCCATCGAGCAGCCAGCTGTATTTCAGCCGCAGTCCGCGCTCCATGCTGCCCAGGACCGCCGCGGCCCCGAGGGCGACGTTCAGCCAGACCGGCAGGGAGACAGGGGACTCGAACGTGCCGAAGCGCTCCTGCACGGGCGGGATCGCCGAGAGCGGCTCCAGCAGCTGGATCAGGTTCAGCCCCACGCCGACAAGGAGCACCGCTATGGAGACAGCGCCGATGATGCGGCTCGCCTGCGGGTGCTCACGCTCGTAGCGCAGGCGGCGCCCGATGAGGGACGACGGATCAGCGACGAGCTGGTGTTCGACGTTGTCGTCGCTGACGAAGCTCGCTCGTTTCAGCCCGAAGTTGCTCTTGGCGATCTCGATGGTCCCGTGGGCGACCGGAATGACCGCTGGTAGCGGCGCCTGCGCATGATGTCGGCCGTTGAGGAAGACGTGCGCCATGGTTCGCTCCGATCCTTGGCGCACCTCCACGGCGTACTCGATGGTCTGTCCGTCCTGCTGCACGCGCAGGGAGAAGAGCTTGCGTCCGGTGAACGTCTGCCACCACCGGAAGGGCTTCAGCGGGTGGCCGTCGCCGGCCTTCACCCGCCCGATGGCCCACTGCTTTTTCCACTGCTTGAACATGCTGGTCACGACCGGCACGAGAGGTCCCGCGCGGGCATCTTCCCGTCGACCAGATAGGCGGTGGCCAGGTCCAGCGCGCACGCGTTGCCGCCGAGAACGTAGACGCCGTGCCCGCTGTCGTCGACGGTCACCAGCCTGGCCCGCTGGCCGAACTTCTGGCGCAGCAGCTGGGCGTTGATCGCGGGAGTGACCGGGTCGTGCCGGTTCTGCAGCATCAGCACGTCGGCCGGACCCCGGTTGTCGACCTTGACCGGCGGCTCGGACGGCTCGTGCTCCCAGTAGGCGCACGGCGTGATGTTGGCGGTCGCCGCGCCGAACATCGGGTACCTCTTGCGGTCCTCGGCGACACCGCGCCGGTAGGTCGCCAGGTCCTCGGGCCAGTTCACGTCGTTGCAGGTGACGGCCAGGAACACGGTCAGACCGTTGTCGATCGGGGTCGCCGGGGGCGCCGCTTTTGCTCGCGCGGCGCCGGGGTCCAGCAGCGTCTGCCAGATCCGGGCCAGCGGGCCGTACTGGATGTCGCCGTAGAGGTAGGCGAAGGTGAGGTACCGGAAGATGGCGCCGGTGGTTCCGTCGGAGGCCGGGGTCCTGTCGAGCCGTTCGGCGATGGCGAAGTAATTCTTGCGCACCTGTGCGGGCGTACGGCCCAGGCCGTAGGAGGCGTGCCGTGCCGCCGCCCACTTCGCGAAGTCCGGGAAGGTCTCCTCGACACCGCGGGCGAACCGGCGCAGGCCGTCGCGGTCGAGGTGGGTGTCGGCGAGGTTGCTGTCGAGCACCACCCGGTCGGTCGTGCCCGGGAACAGCGACACGTACGCCGCACCCAGCGCCGAACCGTAGGACGCCCCGTAGAAGCTGGCCTTCTGCTCGCCGAGGGCGGCCCGGATCCGGTCCAGGTCGCGGGCCATGTTCGCCGTCGTGAGGTGCTTCAGCCACCCGCGGGAGTCGTTGGCGGCGCACGTCTGCGCCACCTTCTCGGCGATCTTCGCCTGCGCGATCACGGCTGCGTCGTCCGCGGCGTACGGCGGCACGTTGGCCCAGTAGCCGAGCTCCTCGGGCAGGCCGCAGTACATCGGCGTCGAGTGGCCGACGCCCCGGGTGTCCATGCCGATCAGGTCGTAGGAGTCCGTCACACTCGCCGGCAGGCCCTTGTTCATCAGGAAGGCCGCCTGGTCGAGCCCGGAGCCGCCCGGCCCGCCCGGGTTCAGCAGCAGGATGCCGCGCCTCTGCTGCGGCTTGGTGCTCGCGATCCGCGACACCAGCAGCGAGATCTGGGTGCCGCCGGGGTGGCTGTAGTCCAGCGGCACGGGCACGGTGGTGCACTCGGCCGTCAGCGGCGCGGTCTTCGCGTTCACATCCGCCGGGCAGGCGGCCCAGGTCAATGGCGCTGCCGCGGGCTCCTCCGCTCGCGCGGGAAGCACGGCGATCAGCGTCCCGACCATACCGAGTGCTGCCACCAGGGCAGCGCTGTGCCGTCGACTCATGTCCGACTCCATCGCTCGTCGTCTTCGCGGTCCGATCGATGGGACACCATGTCCTCGGCACACAGTCAACGTTTCATCGCACCCGGACCAGCCCCTGCTGGTAGGCGATCACCACCAGTTGAGCGCGGTCGCGCGCGCCCACCTTCGTCATCGCCCGGTGGATGTGGGTGCGTACCGTCAGCGGGCTCACCACCAGACGCTGGGCGATGTCCTGGTTGGACAGGCCGTGGGCGGCCAGCGCGGTGATCTCGCGCTCCCGGTCGGTCAGGACGGCCAGCGACTTCAAGGACAGGTCATCGACGCTGCCCGGACCGGACAGGAAACGGTTGATCAGCGAGCGGGTGGCCGACGGCGAGAGCAGCGCGTCACCACCGACCACGGTGCGGATCCCGGCGAGCAGGATCTCCGGCGTGACGTCCTTGCCGAGGAACCCGGCGGCGCCCGCCTCGAGCGCGCGGGCCACGTACTCGTCGGTCCCGCCTCTCGGCCGGGACCCGGTCGCGTCGTCGTGCAGGTGCAGGCTCCGCACACGAAGATCGCAGTACGCCGGGAGCAGGGGTGTCCGCTTCAGGCCAGGCCGGCCGGAGCGGGGCAGGAACTGCCTACCGTGATGTGATGTCTCGTTCGCAGTGTTATCTGGCCATCGTGATGTCAGCCCTGATGGTGGGCGGCTGCGCCGACGGGAACAAGAGCCGCACGCCGGAGCCGCAACAGCCCAGCTCCCCGGTGCCCGCCTCGACGCGGGCGTCGGCGTTCTGCCTGGACCTGGGCACGTTCCAGTTCGCCGTCGTGGTCTACGTGGGCGAGGCCGGGAAGGCGATCGAGGGCAAGCCCCTGGATTTCGAGGAACTGCGGCGCCAGAGCGACAACATCGCCCGGATCGGAAAACCGATGCGGGCCGACGCGCCGGCCGACATCCGCAAGGAGTTCGGCATCGTTCTGGATGCCGTGGCCACGTCCAGGAAGGCGTTGCGGGCCGGCGGAAGCCCCAAGGACCTGGTGGATCCGTTGTACGGCTCCGAGAACCGGCCCGCCTTCGACGCGGTGAACAAGTACGACTGCGCGAAGTAGGGGAGACCCCTACTCAGGCAGGCGGTCGGCCGAGCCCCGGCCCAGAGCGGCCCAGATCTCGGTGACGGTGCTGTAGGTGACACCCTCCGGCAGGCTGTCCAGGTCGGCCAGCACGTCGTCGGGAGCCAGCAGCGCCACCGCGCTGCGCCGCAGGGCTTCGCGGTCGCCGGGCAGGGCGGACAGGCCGACGAAACGCCCGAAGCGGCTCAGGTCGTTGGCTGACTCGGCCTCCAGCGTCCGGGTCGGCTCGGGCTGGTCCTCGCCCGGCGGCTCGGCCATCTTCCACTCCTCGGCCCGGCCACCGGCGATGCCCTGAACCGTACCCAGGACTTCCTGACTCATCTGCTCGTCCACACGGGGACTGTGCTTGCTGCTCCCTCGTTCCATGGCCGCCGCGTTCCCCGCTGATCGGCCGGTAAACGGGGTGTGGACCCGGTCGCGCGGCCGTCGCTGCCTCGTGAGCCTTTTCCCATCACCCGCGGTTGATGCCCATGGTGATCAGCGGGCGGCGTCGGGGTGGCCCGGCATGCTGGAACCGCCGCCGGTGCTTCCGGAGGCGCCGCCTGCTGTGCCCGAGCCGTCCGGTTCGGTGACGATGTCGCTGTCGGCCACACCGGGCGGCCGGCGGTCCGTCTCGACCTGGGTGAGCGGTGCGCCCTGCTCAGGCTTGGCCGCCGGGTCGATGGGCAGTTCACCGTCGCGATTTCCGTGCTGTGTCGTCATGCCCCGGCGCGTACCCACCGGAGCGGGAACAACGCGTGGCAGAACGCCCGACGTTTGCCCGGCTCGCGGCGGGTAAGCACGCCACCGACGAGCAGGAAGGGGGAACCGCTCAAGCCCCAGGACTGAGACCGGCGAGCACGACGCTCTCGTCCGCCGGGGGCGGGTCCTCCGGGTCCGGGTCCGCGGGCGGCGTTTCCGTCGGCTCGGCCGGGGGTTCGGTGGTGGCCGGGGGATCGGTCGGTTCCGGTTCCGGCTCCGTTGTTGTCGGTGTCGGGTCACTCGGTACGGGTCCCGGCGGCCGCGTGGTCGGCTTGGTGCTCGGTGCGGCACTCGACGGGGTCGGCTTCGGCTTCACCGGGCGTACCTGCGACGTGGCCTCGCGGGTCGGGGTGTCGGTGACCCGGCGGACCGGGCGGTCGTTGTCCCCGTCGCTGATGGGCACCACCCGCGTCGAGGTCGGTTTCGGGGCCGGTGTGGTGATCGGCTGCGGCGCCTTGGTTGCGGGGGCACCGTCGACGGCGGCCTCGGCCTCGCGTCCGCCCGGCGTCGAATAGCCGTTGGCGACCTGGAGGCCGATGATGCTGACGAACGCCGCGGCCACGGCGATGGACGCCGTGATGGCAGCACGACTGCGGGAACGCTTCGGGCGTACCGGGGCGATCGTGCGGGTGATGACCGTCGACGATCGCAGGGCCGGGATCCGCAGGACCTGGACGACCTCGAGCGCCGACGGGCGGCGGGCCGGGTCGTCGGCGACGCAGGACTCGTAGAGGCGGACGATCGAGCGGGGGAGCCCGGGGATGCTGGGCAGCCGGGGCGCGCGCTGCTGGTGGCGGGCGGCGAGGATCTCGCCGACGCTGGTGCCCGGCCAAGCGCGGTCGCCGGTCAGGCATTCGAAGAGCAGCAGGCCGAGCGCGTAGATGTCGGCCGCCGGGTAGGTCGGCTCGCCGCGCAGCTGCTCGGGCGCGAGGCTGGCCGGGGTGCCCCACAGCTGGCCCTGGGAGTCGAAGCCGTCCTGGCCGGCCATGGCCGCGATGCCGAAGTCGAGGACCTTCGTGCCGGACGGGGTGAGCATGACGTTGCGGGGCTTGACGTCACGGTGCACCAGGTCGCGGGCGTGGGCGGCGGCCAGGGCCGCGGCGACGTCGGCGCAGATCTCCGCGGCGCGGGGCCAGTCGAAGGCCCCCGTCGTGGCGAGCTGGTCGGCGACGGTGTCGCCCTCGAGGAATTCCATGACCAGGTACGGGACGCGCTTGCCGTCCTCGGTCGCCTCGCCGTAGTCGTAGACCCGCGCGATGTTCGGGTGGCTCAGCGCCGCCGCGGCCCGGGCCTCGCGCAGCACGTCGACCGACGGTGCGGGGCTGTCCGGGCGGTACGGGGTGAAGAGCTTGATCGCGACGCGGCGTTTGAGGGTGCGGTCGTAGCCGCTGTGCACGACGGCGCTGCCGCCCTCACCGACCGGCTGCTCGACCCGGTAACGCCCTGCCAGAGATCGCACTTCTGATCCCTCCCAGTCGTCGCGCGGACCCGCCACCCACAGTCTGGATCTTCGACGGCGCTGATCCTGCGTTGAGTGTCGCAGTTCATACTGCCGTTCGACCAGGTGGGCGAGGTACGTTCCCGAGCCGTTTACCCGCTATGTGCTTCATTGAGACATCACTTTTTGATCACCGCGGATCCCGGTACCCGAGGACACCTCACCGGTACCTGAGGATGATGCCGCTGTTGACACTTCCCGCGATCATTACCTGCTATGACCCTGCCCAGCCGGGAGACCTGGTGGTGTGCGGTGGCCGGGCTCGCCGTGCTGTTGTCCGGCATCGTCGAGTACGCCACCCAGCAGTTTCTGCAGAGCTTCGACAAGGGCCCGTCGATCACCCTGGCCGTCCTCGGCACGGGGCTGGCCGTCGTCCTGGTCCGCCGCCTGCCCTGGGCCTCGCTGGCCCTGGTATGGATCGTCCCGATTGTCCAGACCGCCACCGGTACGCCGTTCGTGGTCACCCAGGCGGCGTTCGCCGGCGTTGCGTTCGGCCTGGCCCGCTGGGGTGGCACGGTGGTCGTCTGGCTGAGCGCGCTGTCGATCGCCGCGGGGTCGGTGATCGCGGTGGTCCTGGTCGCGATGCAGGCGGTGTGGGTCAACTTCTCGTACTCCTCGTGGGACCTGGCCTCGCAGGCCGTCGACCAGCTCGGTGTCGGCTGGCGGATCGGGCTGGTCCTGGTGTTCGCGGCGGTGCTCGGCACCCCGTGGCTGGCCGGGCTCACCCTGCGGATCTCCGACCGGGCCCGCATCGACCTGGGCGTGGCGTCCCGGGACCGCGTGCGCGCCGAGGAGACCGCGCGGCTCCGTGACGCCCAGGCCCGCCTCGCCCGCGACGTGCACGATGTTGTCGGCCACTCGCTGGCTGTCATCCTGGCGCAGGCCGAGTCCGGGCAGTACCTCCCCGACGACGATCCGGCCGCCCTCAAGTCGGCGCTGGCCACGATCGCCTCCTCGGCGCGGACCTCGCTGCGGGACGTCCGCGGGGTGCTGACCGCCACGCAGGACTCCACCGACGACCTGGACAAACTGATCGACAACCTGCGCGAGCGCGGCCAGGAGGTGGTCTTCCGGCAGGAGGGTCTGCCGCGGCCGCTGAGCGAGGAGCAGCAGATCACCGGCTACCGCGTGCTGCAGGAGATGCTGACCAACGCCATCCGGCACGGCCGGCGCGGCGGGGCGCTGATCGTCCGGCGGGCCTGGCTGCCCGGCGCCGTCGAGGTCGAGGTCCGCAACGCCGTCGACCCCGGCGCGCAGGATCGGGCGGAGTCCGCCGGCTCGGGTGTCGAGGGCATGCGGGAGCGGCTCACCGCGGTCGGCGGCAGCCTGTCGGCTCGCGCCGACGCTGACGTCTACGTCGCCACCGCGAGGATGCCGTTGCCGTGAGTGACGACATCACGGTGCTGGTCGTCGACGACCAGGAGCTGTTCCGCGCCGGTGTTGCGGTCATCCTCGACGCCCAGCCGGGCATCCGGGTGGTCGGTGAGGCCGGTGACGGTGCGGACGCTGTCCGCCAGGTCGACGAGCTGCACCCCGACGTCGTCCTGATGGATCTGCGGATGCCCGGGACCGACGGGGTCGTGGCCACCCGGCAGATCTACGCCACCGCACGGCCGCGCCCGGTCCGCGTCCTGGTGCTCACCACCTTCAACCTCGACGACCGGGCCGCCACCGCGATCCGGTACGGCGCCAGCGGTTTCCTGCTGAAGGACACCACTCCCGCACAACTGACCGACGCCGTCCGCGGGGTCCATGCCGGCAACGCGGTGCTCGCCCCGGCCGATCTGTCGGCGCTGCTGCTGACACAGTTCCCGGAACGCCGTCCGGTGCCGGACGCGTACCTGGCGCTGACCGGCAAGGAACGCAGCGTCTTCCGGGCGGTGGCCCGGGGCCTGTCCAACACGGAGATCGCGGCGGAGATCTTCGCCAGTGAATCGACCGTGAAGACGCACGTCGGGGCGATCCTGCGCAAGCTGGCCCTGCGGGACCGGGTGCAGATCGTCGTTTTTGCGCACGAGCACGGCTTGCTCTTCGGCGGTACCTGAGGACACCGCCGCGGCACCTCAGCACGATGTGGGCAGGCCGGCCCGTCGACGATCTTTTGTCACGTGCATCCCCTCCTGGCAGCAACCAGCGCCGACCGGCGGCAGCCCCGGCTTTTTGCCCTCGATGGCCTGCGACTGATCTGCGCGCTGGCGGTGGCCGGTTACCACTTCGCCTGCTCGTGGCGGCTGGACGGCGTCCGGCTGCCCGCGCACTTCCTGCCGCACGGTGCCCCGGTGCTGATCTACGGCTTCCTCGGGGTCGAGGTCTTCTTCCTGATCAGCGGATTTGTCATCTGCATGAGCGCCTGGGGCCGGAACGTCCGCAGCTTCGTGGCTTCCCGGGCGGCCCGGCTGTACCCCGCGTTCTGGGCGGCGGTGCTGATCACGGCCGTCGTGGTGGCGGTGCTTCCGGTGACCACCGGGGTGCCTGTCTCGGGCGTACCGTCGGTGGGCGGGGTTGCGGTGAACCTGACGATGCTGGCCGAACCGCTGAACGTTCCGCTGGTCGACACCGTGTACTGGACCCTCTGGGCGGAACTGCGCTTCTACCTGATCATGGCGTGCCTCGTCGGCGCCGGGCTGACCGACCGGCGGCTACGGCTGTTCGGCACCGGCTGGCTGATCGCTGCGGTGGTCCTGCCCGCGTTCCCCGGTGCGGCCTTGCAGCAGGTTGTCATCCCGGAGTTCGCGCCGTACTTCATCGCCGGGATGACGATGTTCCTGCTGCGCCGCTCGCCGTCCGACCGGTGGCTGTGGGCGCTGCTGGCCGGGTGCTGGCTGGTCAGCCTGCACCACGTCCAGATCCGGGCCCTCGAGCTCCGGCCCGGCTTCGAGGTCCCCGCCCGGCCGGCGATGGTCCTGCTCACCCTCGCGTACGGCGTACTTCTCGCGATCGCTCTGGGGGCGACCGACCGGCTGAGCTGGCGGTGGCTGGGCACCGCCGGTGCGCTGACCTACCCGTTCTACCTGCTGCACCAGCGGATCGGGTACAGCCTGATCCGCACCGCCCACACCCACACCGCGCTACCCGCCTGGGTGCTGATCAGCGCAGCCGTGGCCGTTCTGCTGGCAGCCGCCTGGCTGGTGCACCGCCTGGTCGAACGGCCCCTGGCTCCGCTGGTGCGACGGTGGATCAGCGGGAGGCGAAGTCCGCGGGTGTGAACTTCTTCCGGGCCAGGTGGTCCTCGATCTGCTCCAGGCTGCGGCCGGTCAGCTCCGGCATCTTGCGGTACAGGAACACGAACGCGATCAGGTTGAACACCGCGTACAGCCAGAAGGTCTGACCGGTGCCGATCAGCCGCATGATGCTCAGCAGCGACAACGTGATGAGGACGTTGGTGCCCCACAGCGACGCGGACTGGGCCGCGGCGCCGGCGGCCCGGGTGGCCAGCGGGTAGATCTCCGAACCGGTCAGCCAGCCCATCAGCTGGATCCCGCCGGCCGTGAGCGCCATGAAGGTGATGAGCGTGGCGATGATCCACGGCACCATCGACTTGCCGTCGTTGCCCGAGACGAAGAACCAGCCCAGCACGAACAGCGCCAGCGCGGCGAACGGGAGGGTCACCAGGGTCAGGCGGCGCCGGCCGACACGGTCGATGATGGACAGCCCGATGAGCTGGGCGATCAGGTAGGTCAGGCCCAGGGCGACGGACACCCGCAGCGCGGTCGAGTCCGAGAAGCCGTTGTCGGTCAGGATCGTGGGGGAGTAGTAGACGATCATCTCGATGCCGGACAGCTGGGTGAAGATCGCGAGGCCGCAGCCGACGACCAGCGCCGGGCGCACCCAGGCCGCCTTGAGCCCGGCCCACCCGCGGGTGTCGGCCCGCTTCTCGTCCCGGACGTTCTCCTGGATCTCCCGGAACTCCGCGGTCAGGTCGCTGCCCGCGTGCCGCACCCGGGCGAGCGCCTCGCGGGCGCGGTCCTCGTGGCCCTCGCGGGCGAGCCAGCGCGGGCTCTCCGGCAGCCGCAGCATCAGGGCGAACATGATCGCGGCCGGCACGGCGGCCAGCCCGATCGAGACCCGCCAGTCGATGACCTCGGTCGCGCCGACGATGGTCGCGATGACGATGCCGACACCGATCGCGATCTGGAAGAACAGCACCAGGCGTCCGCGGTGGGCGGTCGGCGCCAGCTCGGCGACGTAGACCGGGGCGGTCTGCGTCGCACCGCCGACCGCGAAGCCCAGCACCAGACGGCTCAGCGACAGGGTGATCGGGTCCGGCGAGATCGACGCCGCCACCGCGCCGACGACGAAGATGATGCCGATGAGCAGCAGGGTGCCGTGCCGTCCCCGGCGTTCGGCCAGCCTGCTGCAGGTCAGCGCGCCGATGACCGCGCCGACCAGGATGGACGCGGCGATCACCTGCTCCCACACGTGCCCGATCTTGAAGTCGTCGCCGATCTGCAGCAGCGCGCCGGAGATGATGCCTGTGTCGTACCCGTAGAGCAGGCCCGAGATGGCCGAGACGAGAGCGACCACGACGATCGATCCGGTGAGACGGTCGTTCTGCGGTTGTGTTCCTGACTCGTCCTGCTGGGCCTGGCTCAAGGGGGACCTCCCGGACGGCGTGGACTGCCTGTGGCCGGGAGGTACCCGAGATCGTCTGCGCTACACCGCAGGCCGGAGCGGTCAGGTCAGTCAGGGCGATAGATCTCCGTGTCTCCGGACACGGCCTCGGTGTCGTAGCCGGCTCCGGGTGAGCCACCGACGGGGTCGTCGCCCGCCGGTGCCGCATCCGGTGCGATGTCGTCGTCGGTCGGCTCGGGCGGGTGCGCCGGCCGGACCGAGTCGCCGGGTGCGTGCAGCGACGCGGCGTACGCGGGGGTGCCGTCGGGTTCGTCGGACGGTGCTCGTTCGGTGGTCATCATCGCCGCCTTTCTCATCGATCGGTTGTCTGCTCGCCGCGTCGTCCGCGGGTCAGCCGGCGGATCGCCGCGTAGGTGACCGCGGCACCCAGCACCCACGGCGCTGCCACGATGACCGGGTCGAGCGGGTGGTGCACCACGTCGGCACGCTTGCGCCCGACGCGCGAGGAAAGGCCGCCGCGGGTGAACTCGGTGCGGATGCCGGTCTCGGTGAGCGGGTTGTCGGGTCGGCGGCTCACGAACGAGCGCAGCGTGCTCTCCACCGTGTCCACCCGGTCGGCGGCGATCAGCAGCAACCAGTGGGCGGCGCGGGCCTCGCTGTACTTCGCGTACGCGTACCGGCGGATCTTGCCCGAGGCGCCACGCGGCGGGCACGCCGTACCGAAGACGGGGGTGAGGAACTGGTGTTCGATCGAGCGTTCCCGGGGCCACTTCTCCGGCTGCCGCTCGGGGAACTCCCAGTGGGCGCCGCTCAGATCGGGGTCGAGACGCTCCTGCGGCACGGCCGGCCGGAACTTCGGGTCCAGGTCGGCGCCCCAGCCGGGGATGGTGGCGCGCAGCTCCTCGATCGAGCGCGGGAGTGCCGGCTTCTCCGGGGTGTAGGTCATGATCTTCCCCTCACGCCGCGTTCGGGACGATGATCGGCTTGATGCAGTCGTCGAGCTTGGCCGAGAAGATGTGGTAACCCTCGGCAATGTGTTCGAGCGGAATCCGGTGCGTGATGATCTCGCTGGGCTTGAGGTATCCGGCCTTGACGTGCTCGAACAGCCGCGGCCACTGGCGCTTGACCGGGCACTGGTTCATCCGCAGCGTGAGGCCCTTGTTCATGGCGTCGCCGAACTTGATGGCGCTGAAGATCGGCCCGTACGCGCCCATGACCGAGATGGTGGCGCCCTTGCGGACCGAGTCGATGGCCCAGTTCAGCGCGACGGGTGAGCCGCCCTGCCGTTTGAGCTTGGCCGCGGTCACGTGCTGGAGCAGGTTGCCGTCGGCCTCGGCCCCGACGGCGTCGATGGCCACGTCGGCGCCCAGATAACCGGTGATCTTCTTCAGATGCACGACGATGTCGTCGTACTCGGTGAAGTTGCAGGTCTCGGCGTGCGCGAACTCCGCCGCCTTGGCCAGCCGGTAGTCGAGGTGGTCGATGACGATCACCCGCCCGGCGCCCATGAGCCAGGCGGACTTCGCGGCGTACAGGCCCACCGGTCCGGCCCCGAAGACCACGACCACGTCACCCTCGGTGATGTCACCCAGCTGGGCGCCGAAGTACCCGGTGGCGACCGCGTCGGTGAGCAGGACGGCGTCGTCCTCGTCCATCCAGTCGGGCAGCAGGCTCGGGCCCACGTCGGCGAACGGCACCCGGACGTACTCCGCCTGAGCGCCGTCGTAACCGCCGGTGGTGTGCGAGTAGCCGTAGATGCCGCCGACCGCGGTGGCGTTCGGGTTGACGTTGTGGCAGTTGGCGTACATGCCGCGGGCACAGTAGAAGCAGGTGCCGCAGAAGATGTTGAACGGCACCATCACCCGGTCGCCGGGCCGCAGGTGCTCGACCGACGGCCCGACCTCGTCGACGACGCCCACGAACTCGTGCCCGAAGGTCATGCCGACCCGGGTGTCCGGCATCATCCCGTGGTAAAGATGCAGGTCGGAGCCGCAGATGGCGGCCCGTGTCACCCGGACGATCGCATCGTTGGGATGCTCGATCGACGGACGGTCCTTCTCCTCGACCCGCACACGGTAGGGCCCGCGATAGACCATTGCCTGCACAGCTGCCTCCCCAAGAGTAGGTCAGCGGCTACCCGCCGGATCGCCCGACAAACAACGGATCACGGCGTACTGCGCGACGGTCACGAAGGACGGGTTCGCCGCCTGCGGCTGCCGCAGCACCTCCAGCTCGGACAGCCGGGGATCGGCTCGCAGCTCCTCCCGCGGCAGGCGGTCGGCCGGCCCGGCGATGACCAGATCGAGCGGCACCCACCAGCCGGCGTCACCGTCCCGCTCCGGCGTCCCCGCCAGCTCTCCCCGGCCCCAGATCCCGTACGCGGTATCGCGGCGTCTGCTGCCACTGGCCCAGAACAGCACCGGCTGACCCGCCCGCATGAGCTCGAGGCGGTAACTCGGCTGCAGGCACCACCGGGTGACGCGGGGATCGCGGGCGAAACGTCCCGCCAGATCGGACTGGTCGGCGTTGCCCTTGAGCAGCCAGGCGCCCAGGTCGTCGAGGCGTACCCGCCGGTCGGGCCGGGTCACCGCCGCACGGCACGGGCCAGCGCCCGCGGCAGCGGTCCGGCACCCGAACGCCGCCCCGGCCGGGCGTCGGCGTGCACCTGCCCCGGCCCCCGCCCGTCGCGGGCGGCGAGCGCGTCGGCGACGGCACCCGTGGCGAAGCCGTAGACCGCCTTGTGCAGCACGTCGACCGCCAGCTCGCGGCGCGGCCAGGTCTGCGGCGGCGCGCCCACACCGGTGGCGTTCTCCAGGATCTGATCGGTGGTCAGCCGGGTCACCGTGAACATGCCGGACGCCCACGGGCCGCGCAGGCCACTCTGGGCCATGACACTGCGCAGGACCCCGACCAGGGCACCTTGGCCGAAGTGCATCGTGAGGTTCAGCCACGGCGGCTGCTTCCCGGGCCGTTCCGGGAGTCCGCTGAGACGGGCCAGGACGCGCGCGGGCACGTACGAGTCGGGCCGCTTGGTGAACCGTTGCTCGGTCTTCTCCGCGAGGGTCATCACGGCGGCCCCGCTCAGCCCGGCCACCAGCCCCTGCCAGATCGCTCGCTTCAGCATGACGACCGGCCTACCCCCAGCGCGGTCTTGTACACCACATGGTTTCCGAGGAGTTGAAAGTTGCCATGGAGGAAAGTATCTGCGATAGTTTCCGCTATGGAAAACAACCTCGACGTCCCGGACGCCGCCGAGGCCCGTGAGGCCCTGGCCGGCATCGACTCGGTCCAGCGCGCCGTGCGCGACACGCCCTGGCCCACCTGGATCTACCCGGTCAACGCCCTCCTGCTGGCGGCCATGACGCTGACCTTCCTCCTGGGCGACGACGGCTTCATCCCGCTCCTCGCCGTCAGTGCCACGGTCATCGCGGTCAACCTGCTGGCCGGCTACAAGATGGGCACGCCCTACACCCTGCCCACCAGCCGCGCCTTCCTCGCCTCGGTCGTCGCCTCCGGCGCGTGTGTCTTCGCCGCATTCATCGTCGCCGAGTTCACCACCCAGGCCTGGCCGTTCATCGTCCTCGCCCTCGCGGCGGCCGCGTCCTACCTGGCCGGCGGCGTTGCCCACCGTCGGTCGACAGGCGCACCCCGGTGACCGCGGGCCTCGACCCGATCATCCACCCGACCCACCGCCTGCGAATCTGCGCGATGCTCGTCGCCGGCAAAGCCCTGGAGCTGTCGGTCATCAAGGAACACCTCGACCTGAGCCCCTCGGCCCTGAGCAAACAGGTCGCCGCCCTCGTCGACGCGGGCTACGTGAACCAGGAACGTCTCGGTTCGGACACCCGGCGGGTCTGGCTGTCGATGACCCGCCAGGGCATGAAGGCCTACCAGGGCCACGTCGCTGCCCTCCGCGAAATCGTCAACACAACAGGCGTCCCCAGCGCCGGGTAGGGCGAGCGAGCGCCGGCCCTGCCTGCTTGGTCACCGGGACTCGGGGGACGCCGGAGCCTGGTCGCGGGTCGCGGCCCAGCTCGCCAACACCCGCAGCGCGTCGTCGTCGGCGGATCCGGCCGGGGCGCTCAGCAGGGTCATCGACAGGCCGGGGTCCGCCGCCAGCTGCATCGTCTCGAAGTTCAGGTCGATCTCGCCGACGACCGGGTGGCGGAACTGCTTGATCCCGGTGCTGTGCAGCCGGACGTCGTGGGCGGCCCAGCGGCTCCGGAACTCCTCGCTGCGCGTGCACAGCTCGCCCACGAGATCGGTCAAGGCTTTGTCGTACGGGTCCCGGCCGGCCTCGGACCGCAGCATCGCCACAGTCGTGGTGGCGATCCGTTCCCAGTCGCGCCAGAAGTCCCGGGCACGGGGGTTGAGGAACGCGAACCGGGCGTGGTTCGCCGGCCGGGTGGCATCGTCGAACATCGGTGCGTACAGGGCCCGGGTCAGCGGATTCGCGGCGATGACGTCACCACGGCCGTTGTTCACAAACGCGGGGATCTCGGTCATCAGCTCCAGGGCACGCGCCACGCTCGGGCGGACATGCTGCGCGGCGGGCTTGCGGCGGATCCGGGGGGCCGGGCCGGCGGCGCGGGCCAGAGCGGCCAGATGCTGCTGCTCGGCCTCGTCGAGATGCAGAGCCCGGGCCAGAGCCTCCAGGACGCTGTCGGAGGCGCCGGCCAGGTTGCCGCGTTCGAGCTGGGCGTAGTACTCGACGCTGACCCCGGCCAGGTCGGCGACCTCGCTGCGGCGCAGCCCGGGCACACGACGGTTGCGGTTGAAGTGCTGCAGCCCGGCCTGCTCGGGAGTGATCTTGGCCCGGCGGGAGCTGAGGAAAGCCTTGACCTCGTCTCGGTTGTCCACGCAGTCCAGGCTAGGCCGCATCGGCGGGCCGAGTGGTGGGCTGTCGGTACACCCTCCAGCAGCATCTTCTCCGGATCCGCGGAACCCCGTTCCCTGGTGTTCGGCGCCGTGGGACCCGACGGTGTCACCGAACCTGTGGAGGACACCCATGACGGAGAAGAAGGTTCTGCTGGTCACCGGCGCGGGCCGTGGCATGGGCGTGGACATCGCCCAGGCGGCACTGGCTGCCGGGTACGCGGTCGTCGCGACCGGCCGGGACCCGCTGAAGGTCGAGAAGGCTCTCGGCGCCGCGGAAGACCTGCTGACCGTACGGCTCGACGTGACCGACCGTGCGAGCGCCGAGGCCGCAGTGCAGGCGGCAGTGGACCGGTTCGGTCGCATCGACGTCCTGGTCAACAACGCGGGCAACTTCATCGCCGGGTTCTTCGAGGAGATCAGCCCCGAGGACTTCCGGGCCCAGGTCGAGACCAACCTGTTCGGCCCGCTGACCGTCGCCCGCGCGGTCCTGCCGGTGATGCGCCGCCAACGTTCCGGCCTTGTGGTGTCGATCTCGTCGGTGGCGGGTTTCCTCGGCGCCGAGTTCACCTCCGCGTACGCGGCGGCGAAGTTCGGCCTCGAAGGCTGGATGGAGTCCCTGGCGCCGGAGGTGGCCCCGTTCGGGATCCGCACCATGATCGTCGAGCCCGGCTTCTTCCGCACCGACCTGCTCACCCCTGAGTCGACCACCTTCGCCGAAGCGAGCATTGCCGACTACGCCGAGCGCACCGAGCAGACCATCACCGCGTGGACCGGCATGAACGGGCTCCAGGGCGGCGACCCCGCAAAACTCGCCGCGGCACTCGTGCACCTCACGTCCTCCGGAGAGCCACCGGCGCGCTGGGTCGCCGGCGCCGACGCCGTCGGAGCCCTGGAGCAGAAGGCCAAGACCCTGCTGGAGCAGGCCGGCGCCCACCGGCAGCTGTCTTCCTCACTGGACCACGACGCCTGAACACCGATCGTTCACCACGGTGTTGGGACGTGCCGCACGGCATTTTGTGCGTACGGGCGAGCCGCAAAGTTTCTGGTAGGAACAAGGTGGCCGATGACCGAACGGAGCCCTGATGAAGTCCTTCGACCGGGCCTCGCCGTTCGATCAGCCGGGGCGGTAAACGCTGATCGTTCTCGTCGCTCTTGTTCTGGTTCTCCTGCTGCCGCCTGCCTTTTTTGCCCTGCACTGGTACGCGTGGCGGCGCCTGGTGCGCGACACGACCACGCCTGGTTCGGCGATGCGGCGTACCGGCTCGGTCATGTTTGTGGTGGGGCCGCTGCTGTTGGTGCTCGCACTGCCGCACGACCTGCCCGGAGTCCCGTTCCGCGCCGAAGGGGTCGTGGACTGGCTGGGCTTCATGTGGCTCGCCCTGTTCCTCTACCTGCTTCTGGCGCTGGTGGTGGGAGAGGCGGCGCGTCCACTGCTGCACCGGCTACCGGCGGCAGTGGACGCACCGCGCGAGCCCGTGCTGTCGCGCCGTGTTTTTGTCTCACGCGTGGTCGGCGGGGGCGCAGCCGCCGTGGCGCTGGGAACGGTGGGCTTTGGCGCGTACGGTGTCCTGCGCGGACCCCGGGTCAAGCGGATCACCGTGCCGCTGGCCAAGCTGCCCCGTAGCGCGCACGGCTTCCGCATTGCGGTGGTCAGCGACCTGCACCTGGGCCCGCTGCTCGGCCGTGGCTTCGCCCAGCACGTGGTCGACACGATCAACAGCACCCAGCCGGATCTGATCGCGGTCGTGGGCGATCTGGTCGACGGCAGCGTTCAGGATCTGGGTCCGGCCGTGGCGCCGCTGGCTCAGCTGCGGGCCCGGCACGGCAGCTTCTTCGTGACCGGAAACCACGAGTACCTCTACGACGCCCGGCGGTGGATCGACGTGGTTCGTGACCTCGGTGTGCACCCGCTGGAGAACGCCCTGGTCGAGCTGCCGGGCTTCGACCTGGCCGGCGTCAACGACGTGGAAGGGAAAAGGCAGGAGCAAGGCCCGGACTTCGCCCGTGCGCTGGGCGACCGGGACCGTTCCCGCACCGCCGTCCTCCTCGCACACCAGCCCCGGATGATCGACGAAGCCGTCGAACACGGCGTGGACCTGCAACTTTCCGGCCACACCCACGGCGGTCAGCTCTGGCCCGGCCCGTACGTCGCCGAGCTGGTCATGCCGACCGTCGCCGGCTTGCACCGCTACGGCGACACCCAGCTGTACGTCACCCGCGGCGCCGGCGCGTGGGGGCCACCGGTACGGGTGGGCGCCCCGTCCGACATCACCGTCATCGAGCTGGCCTCCCGCCAGGCCTGACCCGGGGCATTTCCCCGATTCCGCCGGACAAGCATGTCCGATAATGGTACGTATTGGTCAGATATCGGGCTGCCTGTCGGCGGGACAGAGGTGTCATGGCGCTGATCCTGGTCACTTCGCTGTTCGCGTTCATCCTGGTGTGGGTGTCCTGGCGATATCTGCGACGCCGGGACCCGTTGCTGCGTGACGTGATGTGGATGTTCGCTTCGGTCGCGATGCTGTTCGTACTCGGGCTCGTCCGCCTGTTCGTGGGCGCGCCGCCGCAATCGGTGATGATGCTCGCGCTCGGGTTGCTGCTGGCCAAGCCGGTGTTCACGTTGCGGTTGGTCAGCCGGCTGCGTCCGTTGCGCTCCTGGTGCCTGCCTGCGGCGGTCATGGTGTGGGTGCTGAGCGCGCTGCCGGTGCTGGCGTCGGCGGCACGGCCGATCCCTCGCCCGTCCATCTGGCCGGCGGCGTTCGTGTTCTTCATCATGGAGGTCGTCGCGGCCTGGCTGCTCGCCGTCGACGCGCAGCGACGTGGTGGTGCGGCGCGGGTCCGGTTGTGGTGCGCTGCCACCGGGACCGGCGTGTTCGGCGCAGCGGTGCTGATCTCCGCTACCGGCGCCGCGGTGGGATCGCGAGTGCTCGCCGTGATCTCGGGTGTGCTGTATCTGTTCGCCTTCGTTCCGCCGCGTGCGCCGCGCCGGATGTGGGCCCTGAGCGCCACGCAAGCGCCGATGCGCCGGTTGCTGGCCGTGCCGGCCAACGAGCCGACCCGGACGTGGCAGAGCTACTGCCGGGACGCCACCGCGGTACTGGGCGCGGACACGGTGGTGGTGTTGATGCCGGCACCGGATGGATCCGTGCAGGTTGTCGGGTGCGCCGTCGAGCCGGTGAGCACGATCGAGTGCACGCCGGCCGGCCTGGACGAATTACTGGCCGCCGATCGTCCGATCGACGCGCTCGCGGGATGGACCCACCCGCCCGTCGTGGCGGTGCTGTTCGCGCAGGCCACCGATACCCGGTTCGTGACCGCGAGGCCGGTGGACGCGCCGGGTGGACGCGGCGCGCTACTGCTGCTCAACCGCTATCGCAGCCTGTTCGCCGAGGACGACGTCGAGGCCTTCACCGAGCTTGCCGGTCACGCCGCAGCGCTGGCCGGGCGGGCCCAGACCCTGGCGGAACGCGAGAGTCTCGCCGCGATCGTCGATTCGTCACACGACGCGATCATCGGCAAGAGCCTCGGCGGGGTGATCACCAGTTGGAATCCCGGGGCCGAGCAGCTCTACGGCTACCAGCGTGACCAGGTTCTCGGCCGGCACGCGTCCATGTTGTTCCCGCCCGGACAGGAGCTGGCCGAGCAGCAGTTGATACAGCGCCTCACCGCCGGTGAGGACATCGACCAGTACCGCGTCACGCGCCGGCGGCGGGACGGGACCACGATCACCGTGCTGCTGACCCTGTCACCGATCGTCGACGCCACCGGGGCGATGACCGGAGTGGCGTCGATCTCCCGCGACATCACCGAACGGCAGCGCGCCGAGACGATGTTCGAAGGGCTGCTGGAAGCCGCGCCGGACGCGATCATCGGCGTCGTCCGCGACGGCACCATCGCGTTGATCAACGCGCAGGCCGAACGGCTGTTCGGCTATCCCCGCGAAGAACTGCTCGGCCGGTCGGTCGACGTTCTTGTCCCCGAGCGGTTGCGCCCGACCCATGTGCAGCACCGCGACAGCTACTTCACCCATCCTCGTAACCGGCCGATGGGCGCCGGTGCGGCGCTGACCGCCGTACGGAAGGACGGCACCGAGTTTCCCGCCGAGATCAGCCTCTCCTCGGTCGACACCGACAAAGGCATGATCGTGACGACCTCCATCCGTGACGTCACCGACCGGCTGATCGCCCAGGCGGAACGGGAACGGTTGATCGCCCAGGCTGAACGCGACGCCGGTGAACGCCGCCTGCAGCACGCCCGCCGGTTGGAGAGTCTCGGTGAACTCGCCGGTGGTGTGGCCCACGACTTCAACAACATCCTCGCCGTGATCAGCAACTACACCGAGATGGTCCTCGATACCCTCGACAGCCCAGGCCTGGACCCCGCCGCCCTGGCCGAGGTCCGCAACGATCTCGGCCAGGTCAGCCGGGCCGCGGAACGTGCCACCCGGCTGACCAAACAACTGCTGGCTTTCGGCCGGCGCGACATCACCCAGGCGACCGTGCTCAGCCTCAACCATGTCATCGGCGACGTCGAGCAGATGCTGCGCCGTTCCCTCGGTGAGCACATCCACCTGATCACCGGTCTCGACCGTGAGCTCTGGCAGATCCACGCCGACGCCGGTCAGCTCGAGCAGATCCTGCTCAACCTGGCCGTCAACGCCCGCGACGCCATGCCCAGCGGCGGCACGCTGTCCATCGACACCAGCAATGCCGACATCACCGCCGACGACAGCGCCGGCGGCACTCTTCCACCCGGCCGGTACGTACGTCTGCGCGTCAGCGACACGGGTAGCGGCATGCCCCCCGAGGTCATCGAACGAGCCTTCGAGCCGTTCTACACCACCAAACCGAAAGGCTCCGGTACGGGACTCGGCCTGGCCACCGTCTACGGCATCGCCAGCGCCGCGGGCGGCGACGTGCGCCTGTACTCCGAAGCGGGCATCGGCACCACCGTGACCATTCTCCTGCCCGCCGTCGACATCTCCACCGATGCCGGCACCTTGCCCGCGGCGCCACCCGCCGCCGCCATCGCCACCGGAACGCCGCCCCACGAGACCATCCTCATGGCCGAGGACGAGGACGACCTGCGCCAGATCACTGCCCGGATCCTCACCCGCGCCGGATATCACGTGCTCGCCGCCACAGGCGGCACCGAAGCCATCCATCTTGCGCAGACACATCCGGGTCCGATCCACCTTCTCCTCACCGACGTGATCATGCCGAGGATGATGGGCAACGAGGTCGCCGCCCAGGTCAGGAAGCGCCGGCCGGGCATACCCGTGCTGTACATGTCCGGATATGCCGAACCCGTCCTCACCGAGAACGGCACCCTGCCGGACGGTGTTGTCCTCGTCGAGAAGCCCTTCACCAGCCGCGAACTGCTCGACGGCGTCCGCACCGTCCTGCACCTGGCCGGCACATCGGCAGAATCCTCACCGGCACCGCACCATGCCGCGAAACCCGGTCCCGGCAGCTGACGAACCGCCCACGACCGTCGTACAGGCTGCTGTGGGTCAGCCGTGAGACCGGTCGGGTAAGCGGGGCGGCATGGACCCGTTGGAGCCCGCACCCAGCGAGGCAGTCAACGAGGTCGACCTCCCCTGGCCGAGCCGGCTCGTGGCGGGCTGATGCAAAACTTCTCCGCCGAGGAGCTTCCCTCTCTGCGGCACGCGGTTCACGACAGTGCCCGCACTTTCGGGCTCACCGGCGACCCACTCGACGACTTCGTGGTAGCGGTCCACGAGATCGCCACCAAACGCGGTGCGCCACGGCGGCGGCCACGGCCGCATCGAACTGCGCCGCGACGGTGACACCCTGCTCTGCGACATCGTCGACCACGGACCGGGCTTCCCCGGCGGGGTGCCCGCACCCGCGGGCCCGCCGTCACCACAGACGCCCGGTGGACGGGGTCTCTGGCTGGCCCGGCATCTCACCGACACCCTGCTGATCAGTGACGGCCCCGGCGGGGTGACGGTTTCTGTCACCGCCTGCCTGCCGGTCACCCCCACCCCGGCGGCCGATGCCCAGATCGAGATCTCGCCCGGCGTGCTCATCCAGGCCACCACGGACCCTCTTCCAGCACCACCTTCTGCTCCGGGAAAGGGTCAGGCCGAGCGGGGACGCCTGTCTCCTGAGTGACAGGATCTGCGCCCGGCCGTGGCGCCGCTGGCTCAGCTGCGGGCCCGGCACGGCAGCTTCTTCGTGACCGGCCACACCCACGGCGGTCAGCTCTGGCCCGGCCCGTACGTCGCCGAGCTGGTCATGCCGACCGTCGCCGGCCTGCACCGCTACGGCGACACCCAGCTGTACGTCCCCCGCGGCGCCGGAGCCTGGGGTCCACCGGTGCGGGTCGGCGCCCCGTCCGACATCACCGCCATCGAGCTGGCCTCCCGGCCGACCTGAGCGGATTTCGCCTGGCAGCGGGGGATGACGAATGTCCGGGAGGCGACGGTGTGCTCGCCGAGCGTTGGTAGGTTGCCCGCATGGGTCACGTCCGGGCAGCGCTCTACCTCGACTTCGACAACGTGTTCAGCGGGCTCTACAAGCTGGATCCGGAGGTGGCGGTCCAGTTCGCCAGCGATCCGCGATCCTGGCTGCTCCGATTGTCGACGGCACTGACGACCGACGGTCCCCGTCGGTGGCTGGTTCTGCGCTGTTACCTGAACCCCGCCGGCTGGGTGCCCAACTCGGACACGACGGCAGGGCAGGACCGTTTGTACTTCTCCAGGTACCGGCCCTGGTTCGTCCGCGCCGGCTTCGACGTGATCGACTGCCCCCGGTACGGCGGGACGAAGAACGCCGCCGACATCAGGATCGTCGTCGACGCCGTCGATGCGTTGTCAGCCGACGCCCGGTACGACGAGTTTGTCATCGCGTCCGGTGACTCCGACATGACGCCGTTGCTGCAACGGCTGCGCCGCGCCGACCGCCGAACCATGATCGTGTCCCCGGCGGATGCGGCCGAGGCGTTCACCGCGATCGCCGACCAGGTTGTCGACAGCCAGCTGTTGCTGGCACTCGTTCAGGGCGAGCCGGTCAATCTCGACGAGGATGCGGACAGCGAGGTGGACAAGGAGTTCGCCGCTGAAGGCGCTCCTGGTGACCAGAGCGAGGCCTACGAATCGTTCCGATCGGTCGTCACCCGTGACTACAACGAGGCTTCCGAGCCCTTGAACATGGCCTCGCTGGCTTCGCGGTTGCACAATCAGCTGGGTTCTTCGGTCAGCGAGAGCAACTGGTTCGGATTCGGCAGCTTCGCCCGTGCCGTTGCCAGCCTGGACCTGCCGAACCTGCAGATCTCGCAACACCTGCTGTGGGACAGCAGCCGCCACCCGGCGCTCGAGAACGCCACCGCTGCGCAGCAGCGCATGGCACTTCCCGAGCCCGTGGAGCGCCTGGTCCAGCAACTCGACCTACCCCGGCTGCCGCAGTCGTGGTGGCCGGCGATCTACCAGACACTGTCCGATTACGCCGGTTCCCACCAGTTCAACCTGACACAGTGCACCGGCTGGTCCCGAGACCGGCTTCGCGACCAAGGACTGCCTGTCAGCCGCGGTGCCGTGGCGTTTGTCGTGCGCGGCACATCGTTCGGCGGCTTCCCGCTGCACCGCCAACCACCCCCGACACCCGCGGAGATCGGCGACGCCTTCGCCGGCAACGTCCTCAGCCGCGCCGAGTCGGCGGAGGTCTCCTTCACGGACGACGACGTCGCAGCGGTCCGAAGCTGGCTGGGAGCCCTCTCCGACAATGCCGAGGCATCGACAGCCTGAACGGCCGGCGCGGCTGTCACACGACCTTGGATCTACTTGGCACACGCGAGGGCTTCGCCGCCTCGGCTGCTTCGGCAGCCGCTGTACCGAATCGGACGATGCGCCGTGTAGAGGCAGGCAGCGGACAATAGGCCCGACTGTTGCGAGATCCTCACTGGGAGCGACATGAACGTCTTTCTCACCGCCTCGGGCGACGACGACCAGGTACGCAGCATCGACGAGGTTCAGGACTGGCTCGACCACGAGCCAGACCTCCAGGGCCGGATCTCCCGCACACCGGCGAAGCCCCGACCCGGCGAGCTCGGCGCCGGCTGGGACACGCTGACGGTGGCAGTCGGCGCCGGTGGGGCCCTGTCTGTTCTGGGCGCGTCACTCAAGGTGTTCTTTGCCCAGCCACGGCGTACCGACCTGAAATTGACGGTCCGTGCCGCCGACGGCAGGTCGGTCGTCCTCGACGCCAAGCGGGTGAAGGAAGCCGACGTCGTGACCGTTCTCCGCGAGACGCTCGGTGGTGCGACCAGTGACGGGAATTGACCGCCGACGCTCTCGCCTGGTTCTGGCCGGGATCCCCCGGTATGACGACGAGGCCCTGGCTGACGTCCCCCAAGCCGCCCAGAACGTGGCGGACTTGCGCGGCGTACTCACCGATCCTGAGATCGGCGGTTTTGCGGAGGAGCACTGCCTGGTGGTGCCGGCTGACGTCAACAGGTCGGGCCTGGCTCGGGCGGTGAAACGTGCGTCGGAGGAGGCAGAGGATCTACTGATCTTCTACTTCAGTGGGCACGGGCTCCTTGATGACCACAACCTGCACCTCGGGCTGCAGGACAGCACCTTCGAAGACCCGGGGATCGAGTCGATACCCTTCGACCTGATCCGGAGGATCTGTCTGCGCAGCAGCGCCCGCAACAAGGTCGTCATCCTCGACTGCTGTTTCGGCGGGCGTGCCCTTGGAAGTCCGCTTGCGGTCTCCGACGAGGTTGTCCTCGCCGATGTCGAGATTTCCGGTACGTACACTCTCACCGCGGCACCGGGGAACAAAGCCGCCGTCGTGTTGCCAGGCGAAGTGAACACGGCCTTTACAGGGCGGCTGCTGCGGTTGCTGCACGAGGGCGTTCCCGGACCGATGAAGACGTTGACGATGGGCATGATCTTTCGGCATCTGGACCGAAAATCGCGTGCCGAAGGGCTGCCCCTTCCGCAGCAGCGCAACATCGGGATGGCTGACCAGATCGGTCTGGTGGCCAATGTCGCCTATGCGCCAGTGAGCCATCCACTGGCGACGGCCGAGACTGGTGAAGTGCCGGTACCTGTCGAGCTGCCGCACGTCGACCCCAGCCCGGCTCGCGCTGAAACCTTGGCAGAACGGGTTCGTCATGGTCAGGCCGCAAGCGTCGCCGCGGATCTGCGCGCGATCGCCGAGTATCGTCCCGATGATCAAAAGCTGTGGCACGGCCGGCTGGAGCAGGCCGAACGCGCTGTAGATCTCCTCGGAGCAATCGTCGCGACCGCGACCGACGGACCCCAGCTCGCCGCCGAGGTGATTACGGAGGTGATAGCCGGGGACAGGCCTCCGAGTCTCCTGTTGGCCGGCTTGGTCAGGGGCGCCAACGATTCGCCTGTTGCCCGAGCATTGGCTCTGGTGCCGCCGGAGACCGCGCGAGACCTTCTCGTCTATCTCACCCTGGAGAAGTACGGGGAGTCGTCGCTGCAGGAATATCTCGGCCGACTGATCGCCTCCGATAAGCTCGCTGAGGTGCTGACGGCCGCCGTCAAGACCTATCAGTATTCCGTGCCCGTCGCCGGAGTCCTGGGAGCGGTGCGGCTACCCGACCTCCTGCGCCAGCTGCTCGACCTCGGCCATCTGGAGGCCGGCATCGTCCTGACTTGGGCTCTCGCGCCCAACGATCTGTCCGACGACGAGCTGAAGAACAGCAGGACTGCCAAGACTCTCGCGCTGGCTTGCCAAACGCTCAGCGGCACGCGGCTCGCGAGGATGAGCCGGGTCGTGGCGCTCCAGCTCCGGACCCAGCCGAAGTCCGCCGCGATGCTGCTGTACCACCTGGATCGGCACGCCCCTGAGGCCGGCACATTGCTGCTGGTCCGGGCAGTCGACGGCGACAACCGACTCGGCGAACATCTCGGGCGGTTGGCTCGCGGAACGCTGCCATTACCGATGGCGATCATCGCCCGAATCACGGAGCACGAGCCGGCCACGGCAGATCTGCTCGCGTCGGCCCTCGTCTTCACCGACCCCTGCTCGGCGAAGAAGTTCCTCGACGTCAGCCTTACTTCGCAGTTCTTCTTCACCCCGCCCGGCGCGCCGGCGTTCGGGCGGCTGATCGCCGAGAAGTTCGAGGTCGCCGCGCACGCCTCAGGCTGGGACGAGGTGCGCGCCGCGATCGAGACCGGCAATCTGGAGCTGGCTCGCTCCCTGGCGCAGGCCACGTAGCGAGCATGGTGCGGACCGGCCCGACGAAGAGTGCGGACGTGGCTCCGCTCAGGGGGTCGGGCGGGTGCGGCCGGGGGAGCGGGACGGGTCGGTGAGGCGTACAAGGTCGGTGCGGTGGGCCAGGATGGCGGCGGAGAGTGCCTCGTGGTCGCGGTGGCGGATGGCGGTCGCGATTCTGGCGTGGACCGTGATGTTCTCGTCGATGACCTTGGCCGCGTCGGGCCCGGCGAACTCGGCGCGGACCAGGGTGGCGCGGATCAGGGTGACGAGGGATTCGTACATGCCGGCCAGCACCGGGACGCGGGCGGCGCGGGCGATGGTGCGGTGGAAGCGGATGTTGGCTTCGAGGTAGCCGCGGGGGTCGGCGCGGCTGTCGCGCAGGCTTTCGACGGCCCAGTCCAGGTCGCGGCAGTCCTCCGGGGTGGCGCGTTCGGCGGCCACCGCGGCGAAGCTGTCCTCCAGCATGGTGCGGGCCTCGAACAGGTCGACGGCATCGACCAGCAGGCCGCGGAACCACACGTCGATGATGCCGAGCCGCAGCTGCGGGGGTGGCTGGGCGACAAAAACGCCGCCCTGGACGCCGGGTTTGACCTCGATGATCGAGCGTTCGCGCAGGATGCGCAGGGCCTCGTTCATCGCGTTGGCGCTGACGCCGAACCGGTCGATGAGCTCGGTCCGCAGGGCGAGCCGGGCACCGGCGCCCAGCCGTTGCTCGAGGATCTCCTCCTCCAGCTCGGCGGCGATCCGTTCGGCGACGGACGGCATCAGAGCGGCCTGCGGGTCGACGGCATCCCCGTATCTTGGCACGGCCCGCAGCCTGGTCACGTCCGGGTGAGCAGGGCGGGGACGTGCTCCTCGAGGAGGAAGTCGCGGACCAGGGCGCTGAAGCGGGCCGCCTGCTCGATCTGCACCCAGTGACCGCACCGGCCGAAGACGTGCAGGCGGGAGTCGCCGATCAGCTCCAGCAGCCGCAACGAGGTGCTGAGCGGGATGACCTGGTCGTCGCGGCCGTGCACGATGAGCGTCGGGTGACGCAGGGCGGCGATCCGGTCCTCGTCGACGGCCAGGACGTCGACCATGCGCTGGCGGGGCGCGGGGAACATCGAGGCGTACGCCTCCTGGACCCCCGGCCGGGTGGCCGCGGCGAGCCGTAGTTCGGCGAGGTCGTCGCCGAGGCGGGCGCTGTCGTAGGTGAAGACGCGCAGGAGCCGGCGCATGGCCGGCAGGGACGGCTCGAATCCCCACACCGATTCCAGGCCGGCGGTGATCGGGAAACTCACCCCGGCGCTGCCCATCAGGACCAGGCGGTCGACACGGTCCGGGGCGACCGTGGCGAGCCGCAGGGCGAGCGCGCCGCCGAAGCTGTTGCCGACCACGGAGACTTTGGGCAGGTCGAGGGCGTCCAGGAAGCCCAGCAGGTGATCGAGCCACTGCCCGGGACCGTAGGCGGCGCCCCGGGGGCGTTCGGTGTAGCCGAACCCCAGGATGTCCGGCGCCACGACCCGCATGGTGCACGACAGCTCGGGAAGCACGGTGCGCCAGTTGGCCCAGGCGGAGACGCCGGGCCCGGAGCCGTGGATCAGCAGCACGGGGGAGCCGTCACCGCGATCGTGGTAGTTGGTCGCGACGCCGCCGACGGCGATCGTCCGGTCTTGTTCGGGGTTGTCGGATCGCATGGGCCAATACTTCCATAACTTTCCGAAAGATTCAGTACCCGCTACCTGGTAGATGTCGTCACGCTGGCATAACCTGCTCGTAATGTAGCGATACTTTAGGCCGAGGAGGTGACATGGTTGCCGTCACCGTGCTGCCGGACGGGATCCGGGTCGAGGCCCGGCCCGGCGAGTCGATCGTCGACGCCCTTCGTCGTTCGGGCTGGCGCAGCCGGTACAAGTGCCGCCGTGGTGGCTGCGGCAGCTGCAAGTCCCGGTTCACCTCGGGGCGGATCGTCTACGACCACGCCGTCGCGGCCTCGGTCCTGAGCGACGCCGAGCGGGCCGCGGGGATCTGCCTGCCGTGCCGGGCCGTCCCCGTCACCGACGTGGTCATCGAGCAGCCGGACCGGCCGATGCGTCCCGCTCTCTCCAGTGAGCGCCGCTCCCACCCGCATGAACCTACGAATTGAGGCAGGCATGTCCGTCATGAGACTCGGCTACGTCCACGTTCGCGTCACCGACCTGGCGCAGGCCCGGAAGCACTACGAGCAGACCCTCGGCATGGACGCCGTGCACGAGGAGGGTGGCCGGGTCTACCTCAAGTCCTGGGACGAGGACGATCACCACTCCGTCGTCCTCGAGGAGGGCGGGGTGGGCCTGGTCAAGTTCGGTTACAAGGTCACCAGTGACGGCTCGCTGGAGGAGCTGGAGTCGCGGGTGGCGGCGTTCGGCGCGCACAGCGAGCGGATGAGCAAGGGTGAGAACGCCGGGATCGGCGACGGCCTGCGGGTGACGCTGCCCTCCGACCACGTCCTGGAGCTCTACGCCGACGTCGAGCGGCTCGGCACCAAGGTCGGCAAGCTCAACCCCGACCCCTGGCCCCGGCACGGTCTGCGCGGCATCGGCGTCCCCCGGATCAACCACGCCCTGATCACCACCGAGGACCCGGCGCTGCTGGAGCGGTTCTTCGCCGATGCTCTCGGCTTCCGCCCGGCCGAGCGGCTGGTGGGCGGCGACGAGCCGAAGGACCTCGTCGGCTCGTGGATGTTCTGCGGCGAGAACCCGCACGACATCGCCTTCGTCAACGGGCCCAACGGCAAACTGCACCACTTCGCGTACGAGATCGAGGACTGGAGTGCGTTGCTGCGGGCCGGTGACCTGATGTCCATGGACGACGTGCCGATCGACTTCGGCCCGGCCCGGCACGGCATCACCCGGGGCGGCACCATCTACTTCTTCGACCCCTCCGGCAACCGCAACGAGGTGTTCTCCGGCGGGTACCGCACCGGGCCGGACTTCCAGCCGATCACCTGGACCATGGACCAGGCCGCGCGGGGCATCAACCACACGCACCGCGAGATCGACCAGGACTTCCTGCAGGTGGTGACCTGACCGGCGGCCGGACGGCACCCCGTGGCAGCCACGGAGTGTCGTCCGACGGCATCATGAAGCCGTGATCTTCGATGGTGTGCTCATCGTGCTGGCCGGTGCCGGGGTGAGCTGCGTAGGGCTGGTGCAGTTGGCGAAGGCCCGGCGACTGCGCCGCACCGGCGTCAGGTCCGTCGGCACCGTGGTGAGCCACGAGGAGACCACCGACGACGGCTCGCTGTACGCGCCGGTGATTGCCTTTGTCGACGAGCACGGCTCCGAACGCCGGTTCACCTCGGCGACTCGAACCAGCTGGCGGGTCCACCCGGTCGGCCGGAAAGTCCCGGTGATCTACCCGTCGGGGCGTCCGGACACCCCGCGACTGATCTCGTTCGGGCACGACGTCCTGGCGGTCGGTCTGCCGCTGGCCCTCGGGGCCCTGTTCGTCTTCTTCGGCCTGCTGGCGTTGATACAGGACTGAGTGGTCAGCCGCCGTGCAGGTGCCTGGGTAGTCTCGCACCCGTGTCTGACAAGTCGGAGCGACGCGCAGCACGCGCGGTGATCGCCGAGTACCACGAAACCGAGCTGGGGAAATTGGTGGCCCGCTTCGGTGAGGCGGTCGATCGCTACCGGGCCGGCGAGTTGGACGCGTTCGAGGTCGATCAGGTGGCGTTCCAGTACTCCCGAGCGGCGAAGGAACTGTGGAAGTACTGCAACTTGCTCCAGGCGGAGATCGCCGCAGCGATCATCCGTGAAGACCCACCACGCGATTGGTGGGACCGCGGTGCGCCCAGAAGGCACAGCTGACCTGACCACGCGAATTGCCGGCCCACCTAGCGGTACATGCCAACCCAGGCCCTGAGACGCTTCAGCACTGCGGGGTGAACGTGCGGGTCGAGGGTCAAGCCCCGTCCCGGATGGGTGCTCCGGCTTTCGACCACCACCAGCCGATCGCGCCATCCATCCGGGAGCGTCGCCGTGGTCACGCTGACACCCTGGGCGTAGTAGCCGTTCATCTCGTGGAACGGCGACAACTCTCCTATCGCACCGTCAACCTGATCAGCCTTACGGTCGCCCGGGTCGTCGAAGAATGCGACGTCGACTTCCATGGATGCGGTCGCTTCCAAGGGCAGCCGCTCCTCCGGGATGGAACCCCAGCACGGACTGGCTGCCGATGACCAGCACCTCCGGATCGCCGGCGATCTGGCAGGCGGACCGCAGAACGTGTTCCAGTTGCTCGCGCCTCATGCTGCCCGCACCCGTCCGCTTCGGCTGAAGGCGCCAAGAACTTTCTGTCGCTGCTCCTGCGGAAGTACGCCGGCGAAGGGCGAGTTCTGCCGCAGCTCGACCGACTCGGAATCTTGCGCGGTCAGCGCCTTCAGCACTGCGTGAGGACCATCGTTGATCTTTGCTTGCCACTTCGTCAGCCAGATCTCGGTCATGGTTCCCCGGTGTTGGGTGAGCAGCCGTTCCAGGTTGTGCCTGGCCTTGTCCAGAACAAGGTCAGGGTCGGCGACGAGGGTGCCGGCCACCGCCTGATGCAGCCACAGCGACTTCAGCTGATCACGCGTCAGCTCCAGCCTCGGTCGCAACAGTGCCTCCACCTCGGCACGCTCGATGCGGCGATGCTTGCCGACCATGACAAACGGCAGGTCCCCGCGTTCGCACAGGTTGACGACCTGCTGGCGTGACGTGCCCAGGAGCTGGGCAACCTGACCCGTGGTCAGGGGTTTGTCGGGTGGCGTCGTCACACTGTCGAGCGTAACGCTAAACGCTAAAAACACAAAGCCTGAAGCGGTGAGGCGGGCACAGGCGAAACCCACCGGCGCCTCCCCGAGGTAGAACGTGGTCAGCTGCCCGCTCGGCAGGCTCAGGTAGGCAATCAGACGCTGGGCGCACTCCGAGCTGACCGATTGAATAGCCGGGAAAACCGTTCAGGATAAGTAGTCGTGCGCGGGACTCCGTTCGGTTGCACGCGAGAAGAAGAACGAGAGCTACTTCACGGCACGCACTTTTGAATATCCCGGATCCGTGCCACCTCGGCCGCTTTTTATCCCGGCTTTACGGACACCACGATCAACATATCTCCCGTGAACCTCACTTCAGGGAGAGCTCAGATGAGTGTCGATGTCTTGCCGCGGCTGTCGGTGGTTGTTCCTGTTTTCAACGAAGAAGACGTACTCCCGTTGTTCGCCGAGCGTATGCGGCCCGTGCTCGACGCTCTCGACGTGTCGTACGAGGTGCTGGCCGTCGACGACGGCAGCCGCGACGCCACGCCGGCGGTGCTGGAGCAGATGCGCCGCGCCTGGCCGCAGCTGCGGGTCGTCCGGCTGCGCCGTAACGCCGGGCATCAGAACGCGCTCACCGCCGGCCTGCACCGCGCCCGCGGCCGGTACGTGGTCAGCATCGACGTCGATCTGCAGGATCCGCCCGAGGTCATCGCCGACATGCTGATCCTGGCCGAGGCCGGGCAGCTCGACGTCGTTCACGGTGTGCGCACCGATCGCAGCACCGACAGCCCGTTCAAGCGCTGGACGGCAGGGTTGTACTACCGGCTGATCCGGCGGGTGGTCGGTACGGCGGTGCCGCACAACGCCGGTGATTTCCGTCTGCTGAGCCGTACCGCCGTCGACGCCCTGACCGAGCTGCCGGAGCAGTTGCCGGTCTACCGCCTGCTCGTGCCCTGGCTGGGCCTGCCGAGCGGCGAGGTCGAGTACGCCCGGGAGAAGCGCGCGGCCGGCCGCTCGAAGTATCCGCTGGCCAAGATGATCCGGCTCGCCCTGGACAGCATCACCGGTTTCTCGGCCGCTCCGCTGCGGGTAGCGACCTGGTTGGGCAGCGCGGGTGTGGTCCTGTGCTTCGTGCTCGGTGCGGCGGTGCTGGCGGCGTACCTGTGGGGGACCGTCGTTCCTGGATGGACCTCGATGTTCGTGGCGCTGGTGTTCCTCGGTGCGTTGCAGTTGCTCTGCCTGGGCCTGCTCGGCGAGTACGTGGCCCGGATCTTCACCTCGAGCCAGGGCCGCCCGGCGTACGTCGTGACCTTCGACTCCGCGGTGACCGGCACCCGCCGCCCGGCCGGGGTGCCGTCATGACCGCGGCGACGATCACCGCCGTACCCGAGCTGGACGTTGTCGAGGAGACCGAGCCGGAACCGGTCCGCAAACCCTGGCGATCGGCCCTGCTGGCGGCCCTCGCCGTGTGGTCGGCCTCGGTGGTCGTGCACCTCATGGTGGGTGCGCTGGCCTGGCTGACCTACCGGGGCAACGGGCCGGCTCCCGGGCTGGGGTCGATCGCCCTGGGCTGGAACGGGTGGGACGCCGGGCACTACGTGCGGATCGCCGAGAGCGGTTATCACCTCGGACCGGGATTCCCGGCGTTCTTCCCGCTCTACCCGATGCTCATCCACGCTTTCGACCCGGTGCTTCCCGGCGGCGGGCTGGTCAGCGCCCTGGTGGTCGCCAACGCCGCCGCGTTCGGTGCTCTCGCTGTGCTGTACCGGCTGGCCGACCACGAGTTCGGGCCGCGGGTGGCCCGGCGCGCCTCGTGGTACCTGGCCGCGTTCCCGATGGGGTTCTTCCTGTTCATCGGTTACAACGAGTCGCTGTTCCTGCTGCTGACGGTCGGAGCGCTCTACGCCGGGCGCCGCGGGCACTGGTGGCTGGCAGGGGCGCTGGGTGCGTTGTCGTCGGCCACCCGGCTCTTCGGCCTCCTGCTGCTCGCACCCCTGGCCGTCGAGTACCTGCGTCAGGTCGGCTGGCGGCCACGTCTGATCCGGCGGGACGTGCTGAGCCTGGCCCTGGTGCCCCTCGGGGTCGTCGCCTACAGCATCTACTGCCTGGTGGAGCTGGGCAGCCCCGTCCAGTTCAGCATCGCCCAGGACCAGTGGGGGCGGCGTTACACGGTCCCGGGCCAGGCCTGGCTGACCTCGGTCCAGCAGATCGCCGGGCACGGGCCGCTCGACAAGACCACCCTCAGCGCGATCCTGGACGCCGGCACCGTCCTGGTCGCCGTGCTGTTGCTCGTCCTGTGCGTGAAAGGCCCGTTCAAATTCCGGCCCGATCAGAGATATCTCGTGGTGCACGGCGCAATCACGCTTGTCCTGCTGATGTCGACCGAAGTTGCGGGCCGTTCCATGCAGTCAGCGGCGCGTTACTCCATGGAAGCGGTAGCTATTTTCCTGGTGCTGGCGCGCATGGGTGCGAATGAGGTGGTCGACCGCACCGTGCTGATGATCGGCGTCGCCCTGCAAGCCGTATTCCTCGTCATTTTCATGGCCGGCACCTTCCTTGTCGCATGAATGCGGCGCCGGAAACCGCGACCTTATCCACGCCTTATCCCGGTCGTGGCAGCATGGCCTGCGTGCGAGTGCTGGTGGCGGATGACGAGCGGCTGTTGGCCGAGACGATCGCGGTGGGCCTGCGGCGTGCGGCCATGGCCGTCGACGTCGCCTACGACGGTGAGCAGGCCATCGAGAAGATCCAGATCAACCGGTACGACGTGGCGGTGCTCGACCGTGACATGCCCGGCGGAACCGGCGACGACGTGTGCCGCTGGATCGGTGAGCACCAGGTCGGGACGCGGGTGCTGCTGCTCACCGCGGCGTGCGGCGTCTACGACCGGGTCGAAGGGCTCGGGCTCGGCGCCGACGACTACCTGACCAAGCCGTTCGCGTTCGCCGAGTTGATCGCGCGGGTGCAGGTGCTGGCGCGGCGTACGGCTCCGGCCCTGCCGCCGGTCCTGCAGCGTGACGGGGTCGTGCTGGAGGTGGCGACGCGCACCGCGAGCCGGGCCGGCCGGCCGCTGGCGCTGACCCACAAGGAGTTCGGCGTCCTGCACACGCTGATGCGTGCCCAGGGGCAGGCGGTCACCACCGAGGATCTGCTGGAGCAGGTCTGGGACGAGCACACCGACCCGTTCACCAACGTGGTGCGGGTGACCGTCTCCACGCTGCGCCGCAAGCTCGGCGAACCGCAGGTCGTGCAGACCGTGCCGCGAGCCGGCTACCGCCTCGGCCTGCGATGAAAGGTCCTGCGATGAAGGTCCTGATCTGATGGGACTGCGCGCTCGTCTGGCCGGTGCGGTGTTCGCCACGGTGACCTTTGTTTTTGTCGCCGCATTCCTCTATTGGAAGCTGCCCTGGACACCGCCGGTCTACGACCCCTGCACCGAGGCTGTCGACGGCATGGCCTGCCGGATCACCCAGAAGATCCCGGTCGACGACCCGATCCAGTACGCGATCGTGCTCGCTGCCTCGGTGCTGCTCGTGCCTCTGCTGGTGTGGTGGGTGCTGGCACCCCTGCGCCGGATGCTGCCGGTCATCGACCAGGTGGGCCCGCAGAATCTCGGCCACCGGATCCGTCCGGGCCGCGGGCGCGACGAGCTCAAAAGATTGGGCCGGGCGCTCGACACGATGATGAACGGCATCGCCGCCGGGTACGAAGGCCAGCGCAGTTTTGCGGCGAACGCCTCCCACGAGCTGCGCACCCCGCTCGCCCTGCAGCGCACGCTGATCGAGGTCGGCATGGCCGAACCGCTGACGCCGGAGCAGTCGGCGCTGCTCGCCGGACAGCTGCTGGAGACCAACGCCCGCAACGAGCGCCTGATCGAGGGCCTGCTGGTGCTCAGCCAGGCCGACCAGGGGCTGACCGCACGGACTCCGCAGGCGCTCGACACCATCGCCGCCGGTGTCACCGACGCGCACGTGCGGGCCGCCGCGGACGCCGACGTGAAGATCACGACCGACCTGAGCCCGCTCACGGTCGAGGGCGACGGCGTGCTGCTCGAGCGTCTGGTCCGCAACCTGGTCCACAACGCCGTCAAGTACAACCGGCCGGGGGGCACCGTCACGGTCACCGTCGGTACGGCGGGCAGCGCGCTGATCGTGGAGAACACCGGCCCGATGGTCCCGGCCGAGGAGGTGGCGCGGCTGTTCGAGCCGTTCACCCGCCTGGCCACCGGCCGCATCGACCACAGTGGCGGCAGCGGGCTGGGCCTGACGATCGCCCGGTCGATCGTGCGGGCCCACGACGGCACGATCGCCGCGACCTCACTGGACGACGGCGGCCTGCGCATCGCCGTCCGCCTGCCCCGTCCCCACGCCTGAGCCGCCGGGCCTCAGGGCGGCGATCTCAGCCGGGGCCGGGCGCCGGCAGCCGTACGGTGAAGACGCTGCCGACGCCCACCGTGCTGAACGCGGTGAGCTCGCCGCCGTGGGCCTGCGACAGGCGCCGGGCGATCGACAGGCCCAGGCCGCTCCCGCCGGTGGCCCGGCCGCGGGCCTTGTCCGCACGCCAGAAGCGGTCGAAGACGTGCGGCAGGTCCGACGCGCCGATGCCTTCACCGCTGTCGGCCACCTCGACCAGCAGATCGCCGGTCTCCAGGCGGGCCCGGACCTCGACCGCGCCACCCGCCGGGGTGTGCCGGATCGCGTTCGCGAGCAGGTTGCCGACGATCTGCCGGAAGCGGACCGGGTCGACCACCGCCCGCGTCCCCGCCGCGACCGTGACGCGCAGGTCGACGCCCCCGCGGTCGGCCGCCGCCCGGTGCGCCTCGGCGACCTGGGCCAGCAGATCGGCGATCGGGTGGTCGCCCGGCGTCAGGGTCAGGGTGCCGGCGTCGGCGTCCGCCAGGTCCGCGAGGTCGTCGACGATGTGCTGGAGCAGGCCGGACTCCTCGAGCAGCAGGCGTACCAGGTCCTGGTCCAGGTCGGCGAGGCCGTCCTGCCCGGCGGTCAGCCAGCCGCGGATGATGGTGAGCGGGCTGCGCAGCTCGTGGGCGATGTCGTTGACCATGGTGCGGCGCTGGTCCTCGCCGCGTTCGCTGCGTTCGGCGAGGTCGTTGAGGGCGGTGGCGAGCCGGCCGATCTCGTCGTTGCGGGCGATCGTCACCGGGGCCGGACGGTGGGTGGCGCTGTCCGCGGCGGCGGTGAGCGCGCGCAGCGGCCGGACCAGGCGCAGCCCCACGAGCAGCGTCGCGGCGACGGCGACGAGCAGGACAAACGCCGTGGCTCCGGCGATGCGCAGGGTGCTGGCCGCCGACAGATCGAAGACCGGGGTCGGCGCGCGGGCCGGGATGCTCAGATAGAGGCGGGCCGGCGGCGCGACGTACGGCCGCAGCTGCATCCGCCGGGCGTTGTCCACGCAGTCCTGGATGTCCTGGGTGCTCCCGCCGATGTTCTGCGCGTGGTACTGCCACGTGAAGTCGGCGCTGTAGAAGTCGATCTCGGGCAGGTGACGGTCCTTGAGGCACGGGTTGACCAGGTATTTGAGCTTTTCGAGAGCTTCGCGTTCGGTGGTGGTGGGTGAGTCCTCGCGAAACGAGCACTCCTCGGACAGCCGCGGGTTGCGGTCGGCCATCCGCACGACCGAACGCCCGCTCGGTGTCGTCTGCAGGGTCGCCTGGAAGCCCTGGTCCCGCAGGCAGTCCAGGCGGTCCTCGGCCAGGTCGCGCTGGGCGGCCCGGTCCCTCTCGGGGAGCCGGTACGGCCCGACCGCGCGCGCGTCGATCACCCCGGTGCCGCCGCCGAGCGGATCGACGACCGCGGTGGGCCGGTCCGGCAGGGCGACACCCGGGTGCGAGGCGGCGATGGGTGTGCCGTCGACCCTGGTCAGGGTGATCTGGCGGCCGGTCTCCTCGCTCAGCGACCGCACGGTCAGCTCGATGCCGTTCCAGCTGCGGTGGCCGGCCGCAAAGCCGAGCAGCGTGTCGTAGATCTGCGAGTCGCCGGCCAGTGACTGGCCGCGTTCCTCCTGCACCGCCCGGGTCGCGGTCTTGGCGGCCAGCCAGGCGGCCGTCGCCACCGCCAGGACGACGATCAGGACCGAGGTGCCCAGCAGGCGGACGACTAGGCTGCGGTGCACCGGGACCGAGCGGCTCATGCCGCCGACCCGTCGACCAGCTTGTACCCGACGCCGTGCACCGTCAGCAGGTACGCCGGGTGACGCGGGTCGTCCTCCAGCTTGCGCCGCAGATTGACCACGTGCATGTCGATGCCACGGTCGGTGGCGTTGCGGTCGAGGCCGCTGATCCGCTCGACGAGCTGCCGGCGGGTGAAGACCCGTCCCGGCTCGGCGGCCATCGCCGCGAGCACCGCGAACTCGCCGCGGGTGCAGGTCACGGCGGTGTTGTTCCTGCGTACCGTGTGGCCCGCCGGGTCGACGGTGAGCGCGCCGACCCGCAGGAAGGAGCCCGCCCCGGGTCTGGGGGCGGCCCGGCGCAGCAGGGCGCGGACCCGCGCGACCAGCTCGCGCGGGTCGTAGGGCTTGCTCAGATAGTCGTCCGCGCCGAGCTCGAGGCCCAGCACCCGGTCGTCGGCGCTGGAACGGGCGGTGAGCATCAGGATCGGCAGGTCGTAGTCGACGCGCAGCACCCGGCACACGTCCCGGCCGTCGATCTCGGGCATCAGCACGTCCAGGATGAGCAGGTCGGGCACGCGCCGGCGGACCGCCTCGATCGCGGCCCGGCCGTCGCCGGCGACCACCGGGTCCCAGCCGGCCGCCTGCAGGTAGCGGCGGACGATCTCGGCCTGCCGGGGGTCGTCCTCCGCGATCAAGATTCTGGCTGGCACCGCATGACTGTAGGACGCGCGTTCACGACCGCCGGGAAACCTGACAATCGCTCGACAAATCGCTGACGAGGCGCCGACGAATCGTCGCCACGGTGGGATCCATGAGAAAGCGGCAGCTGTCCGTGCTGGTCGCCGCGGTCGTGGCGGCCGGCGGCGGCATCGTGGTGTGGCAGCGCGACGACACCCCGGTGCGGTCCCGCCCACCGGCCACGACCGTGGCGACGGTGGCGGTCGAGCGCACCGACCTGTCCACGGCCCGGACCATGCCCGGCACCCTCGGGTACGGCGCACCGAAGGCGATCAAAGCGCCCGAGGGGACGGTGACGTGGCTGCCGGCGGTCGGCGCGACGGTGAAACGGGGCCGGCCGCTCTACCGCAACGACGACCACCCCGTGGTGGTGCTCTACGGCTCGACACCGCTGTTCCGCAAGCTCGACACCGCCGGGCTGAACGGCCGCGACGTCCGCGTGGTGGTGGACAACCTGCGCGCCCTCGGCTACCGGACCGGCGACCAGCCGGTGCACAAGCCCCGCCCCGGCGACGCCGTCTACACGGCCGGCACCATCCAGGCGGTCAGGAAATGGCAGCAGGAAGCCGGGCTGGCGGTGACCGGAACGATCGACCCGGCCGACGTTGTCGTGCTGCCCGGACCGGCCCGGGTCGGGCAGATCACGGCGCAGCTCGGCGATCCCGCGGCCGAGGGCGTGCTCACCCTGACCGGCAGCGCAAAAGCCGTCACGGTCCCGGTGGCGACGGCCGAGCTCGACACGATCCGCGCCGGGACCGCCGTCCAGGTGGAGCTGCCCGGCGGCCGTACGACACCCGGCACGGTCACCCGGATCGACCGGGACGCCCGCGAACCCGAGCAGGGTGCGGACGAGGGCGCCGCGGCGGAGGTCGACGTCACGGTGACGATCAAGGACGCCAAGGCGGTCCGGAAACTCGACTCCGCGCCGGTTCAGGTGTCGTTCCAGGGGGAGTCCCGCGACGACGTCCTGGCGGTGCCGGTCGCGGCGCTGCTCGCGCTGAGCGAGGGCGGCCACGCCGTGCAGATCGCAGGCGGGGCGCTGGTCGCGGTCGAGACCGGGATGTTCGCCAAGGGCCTGGTCGAGGTCAGCGGCGACGGCCTCGACGAAGGCACCCTGGTGGTGACCGCCTCGTGACCACCGACGTCCTGGCCGTCGACGACGTCAGCATGGTCTACCGCGGCGGTGTCACCGCCCTCGACCGCGTCTCGCTCACCGTCGCCGCAGGCGACCTGCTCGCCATCGTCGGCGCCTCCGGCTCCGGCAAATCCACCCTGCTCAACGTCATGGGCACGCTCGATCGGCCCACTCACGGCACGGTCACCGTTCAGGGGTACGACGTGAGCACGCTCTCCGATCGCCGATTGTCCGCACTGCGCGGGCGCAGCATCGGCTTCGTCTTCCAGCAGTTCCACCTCACCGACGGCTTCACGGCCACCGAGAACGTCGCGACCGGGCTGCTCTACGCGGGCGTACCCCGGCGCAAGCGGCGTGCGGTGGCCCAGGAAGCGCTCGACCGTGTCGGTCTCGGTCACCGGCTCGAGCACCAGCCGCAACAACTGTCCGGCGGGGAGAAACAGCGCGTGGCCATCGCCCGCGCCCTCGCCACCCGGCCCGCGCTGGTGCTGGCCGACGAACCCACCGGCGCCCTCGACACCGCGACCGGTCACGCCGTGCTGGACCTGCTCGTCCGGCTCCACACCGAAGGGACCACCATCGCGGTGATCACCCACGACCGGGACATCGCCGCGGCCCTCCCGCGGCGGGTCGAACTGCGCGACGGCCGCATCATCGCCGACACGAGGCAGCGGTGAAGACCTCCCGGTTGTCGGTCCTCGACCTCGTCTCCCTCGGGCTCGTGGGCCTGCGGGTACGCCGTATGCGCGCCGCGCTGTCCGCACTCGGCATCTCCATCGGCATCGCCACCATGGTGGTGGTGATGGGCATCCCCGCCTCCAGCGGGCAGGCCCTCAGCCGTGACCTGGCCCTGCTCGGCACCAACCTGCTGCAGGCCAGCGCCGTGCCCGACCAGCAGCCCCCGGTCGCCTTCGACGAGCACGCCGCCGCGATGGCCGCCCGCATCGCCCCGGTCACCGCCGCGTCCGCCGTGGCCAACACCCACAGCACCATCGCCCGCAACGAACGCGCCGACAACTCCGCCGCCACGACGGTGCTGGCCGCCGACGAGGGAATCCTCACCCTGCTCGACGGGACCGTCCGCGCCGGACGCTGGTTCGACCCCACGTTCCCCACGGTGGTCCTCGGCGCGGAGGCCGCCGAGCGGCTCGGCATCCAGGAGCCGGCCGGTGGCCCCCAACTGTTCGTCGGCGGTCGCTGGTTCACCGTCACCGGCATCCTCGACCCCGTTCCGCTCGCCCCCGAGATCGACCGCGCGGCCCTGGTCGGCTGGCCGGCCGCCCGGCGCGAGCTCGGCTTCGACGGCCGTCCGACCGTCGTGTACGTGCGCAGCCACGAACCCTCCGTCGAGGCGGTCCGCGAGGTGCTCCCGGCGACCGTGCTCCCCAACGCGCCGGGCATGGTGCGGGTGACACGGCCGTCGGACGCGCTCGCCGCCAAACGCACCACCGACACCACGTTCAGCGCACTGTTCCTCGGCCTGGCCGGCGTCGCCCTGCTGGTCGGCGGCATCGGCGTGGCCAACACGATGGTCATCTCGGTGCTGGAACGCCGCCGCGAGATCGGCCTGCGCCGGGCCCTGGGCGCACACCGCGGCCAGATCCGCACGCAGTTCCTGGCCGAATCCGTGGCCCTGTCCCTGCTCGGCGGGATCGCCGGCACCGTGCTCGGCGCGGCCGCGACCGTCGCCTACGCCCTGCACCAGCACTGGCCACCGGTGATACCGCCGGCGGCGCTGGCGGCCGGCACCGGGGGAGCGCTGCTCGTCGGCATCGTCGCCGGCGTCTACCCCTCGATGCGGGCCGCCCGTCTCACCCCCACCGAAGCCCTCGCCACCTCCTGACGAAAGGTCACTTCTCCATGCGTACGCCGATCATCGCTGTTGCAGGTCTGTCCCTTGCCCTGTTGACCGGCTGCTCCGGCAGCCCGGAGGCGGAAGAAGCACCCAAGGTGGTGTCGCTGCAGGCACCCAGCGCTTCCGCCGCCCCGAAGGCCCCGGCCGCACCGGTCATCCGGCCCGACACCACCGCGCTGGAGGTGCGCCAGATGCAGCAGCCCTGGATGAAATGCCTGAGGGAGAACGACGTCCCGATCAAGACCCGGGAGGGCCTGCTCGACATCGACGCCCGCGGGAGCGGGAAACTCAACGGCCGCATCATGGCGACCTCGGACCAGAAAGTGGTCAAGGCCTGCGGAAAGCTGATGCCGGTGTACGCCCCGGAGCTCGACGAGGACAAGAACCCGTACTGGGCCGACGACAACGACAACTACCACGAGTGCCTGGTCGAGGCGGGCGTCCCGCTGGTCAAGAAGGACGGCAAGTGGTGGCCCGGCCCCGGCTGGGGCGAGATGGAGCCCAACGAGCCGCTGGAACTGAGCTGCCAGGCCAAGGCCTTCGACGGCAAGAAGGGCTGAGCACCCGGTCACGCCTATGCTGCGTCGTGTGAGTGACAGTGCGGTGAGCGGAACGGCTCTCGACCATGTGCTTCTCGCGGTGGAGAAGGCAGCCCCGGTCGACGCGGTCGAGGCGGTGACCCGCACCATCGGCGACCATCTGAACGCTGACTGGGTGTCGTTCCTCGTCGCCGACATGAGCGGCCGGGCCCTGGTGCGGCTGGTGCACATTCCGGTCGACCAGGTGTCCCGGGGCCGGCGGCAGGACCAGGACGTCGCCGAGGTCCTGGCCTTCGACGGCGGCCCCCAGGAGCAGGCGTTGCGCTCGCAGCAGGTGCTGGTCGAGCAGGTCGGCGACCGGTTCGTGGTGCGAGCACCGGTCACCCAGCGCGGGGAGGCCATCGGGCTGCTGGAGCTCGCGCTGTCGGCCGCGCCGAGCGAGGCGGCGGTGGAGCGGGTGTCGCGGGCCGCGCACACCCTGGCGTTTGTCGTCATCGCCAACCGCCGGCACACGGACCTGTTTGAGTGGGGTCAGCGCACGACGCCGTTCACCCTGGCCGCCGAGATCCAGCGACGGCTGCTGCCCGAGGCGTTCACCTGCGAGGCCGACTCGTTCACGCTGTCGGCGTGGCTCGAACCGGCGGCCAGCATCGGCGGGGACACCTTCGACTACAGCCTGGCCCGCGAGGTGCTGCATCTGAGCATCACCGACGCCGTCGGCCACGGTGTGGACAGCGCGTTGACCGCGACCCTGTGCGTCAGCGGGCTCCGCAACGCCCGCCGGCGCGGCGCGACCCTGGTCGAGCAGGCCCAGGCCGCGAATCAGGCGGTCGCCGGCAACCGCCCGGCCGGGTCGCTCTTCGCCACCGGGCTGCTCGGCCGTCTGCACCTGGCCACCGGACTGCTCGCCGTGGTCAACGCCGGGCATCCGGCACCCCTGCTGGTCCGCGACGGGACCGTCCGGCCGGTGACGCTGGCCGTGAACCGGCCGTTCGGCCTGCTGGCCGACAAGCCCTACCGCGCGGACGAGCTGCAGTTGCTGCCCGGCGACCGCCTGGTGCTGCTCACCGACGGCATGCTCGAACGCGGCGCCGCCGCCCTCGACCTGCCCGCCCGCCTGCAGGACCTGACCCGCCTCCACCCCCGCGAAGTCGTCCGCGTCCTCGGCGACGTCGTCCTCGAGGTGGCCGGCCCCGCCCTGCCCGACGACGCCTGCCTGCTCGTCCTGGACTGGTACGGCGGCCACGGCGGAACCCGCTCCACCACCGCCGGCGCCGACCCCAGCCGGGCCAGCACCTCCGATCCATCGGTCACGGCTTCGGACCGTTCCCCGCGCGAGCCGCAATGAGCTTCTCCAGGAGCTGATTTGAGGCTGTGGGAGGTCAGCGGCCTGTCAGGCCGGGGCTGAAGCGTCCGCGGCGAAGGCCACCATGCGCGCGGCGAGTTCGTCGGGATGCCAGAGGACCAGGTCGTGGCCGGCCTCGGGGATGACTTCGGCGACGGCGTGCGGCATCCGGGTGGTGACCCTGGTGGCGACCGCCCGGGCGTCGTACAGCTGGCTGTGACCGCCGACCAGCAGCAGCGTCGGGGCCGTGATTCGTTCCAGGTCGTCGTCGGTCAGCGGGGTGGGCGGGATGTGCTTGCGCCGGAAGCCGAAGGAGGCTTTGACCAGCGGCATGAGGTCGTCTTCCCGCAACGAGGCGTTGCGGAGGGGCCGCGCCAGTGCGTGCCGGACCGGCCTCGGTGCAAATCCGGTCAGCCCGCAGGCGATGATCCAGGCTACGAATTTGCGGCTGACCTTGCCGAAGCCACCCGGGTCGAGGAGCACCAGACCGGCAACGGCCTGCGGTGACCGCAACGCGTGACGCAGGGCGATCCACCCGCCGTAGGAGGTCCCGACCAGGTGGGCGCGGCCGACGCCGAGACCGGCGAGGACCTCGCCGAGCCAGCAGGACCATTCGTCGCCGCTGGTGATGGCGCGGGTCTGCACCGACGGGCCGGGCTCACCCACGGGGTCGATCGTGATCACCGGGCGGTCCGCGGCGAGCCGGCCGACGTAGTCGTGCCACATCAGCGACGGCCCTCCCGAGCCCGGCAGGAGCACGAACGGCGTCCGGTCGCCGGAGCCCAGCCGGTGGACGCGGGTCGTGCCGAAGCTGGTGACCACATCGGAGTCGACCGACGAGGACGGCCAGAGCCGATGGACAGCATCGTCGTAGACGGTCAGAAAACGATCGCGGGCCTGATCGCTGCGGAACTCGCCGATCGGCATACCGGCCTCCGTTCAACGCCGTTTTGTGATACGACCGTATCATCATGGGATGCCGAAGCGGGTGGACCATGAGCATCGACGGCGGCAGATCGGCGAAGCCCTGCTGCGGATAGCAAGCACGCGCGGCCTGCAGTCGGCGACCATGCGCGAAGTGGCCGCTGAGGCAGGTGTCTCCCTCCGCCTCGTGCAGTACTACTTCCACACCAAGGAACAGCTGCTGCTGGCCGCGCTCGCCTACCTCGGCGAGCAACTCACGGAACGGGTGTCCGCCGGCATCAGGGCGCTCGGCCCGGTCACCCCACGCACCGTCATCTACGGCACGCTCACGGCCGTCCTGCCGACCGACGAGGAGAGTGTGCGGCTGACGCGGGCCTACACCGGCTTCTACACCCTGCTCTTCAGCAGCGAGGCCGAGATGGCAACCCGGCACGGCGCCACCTACCCCGACAAGCTGGAGTCCCTGCTGGCCGCGCAGATCGCCACGGCTCAGGAGGCGGGCGAGGTCGCCGCCGACGTGGATCCGGCGCTGACCGCGGCCGCGCTGCTCGCGCTGACCAACGGCCTCGGTTCGAGCGTGCTGGGCGGCCAGCGGGACGGTGCCGCGGCGCAGCGGATCCTCGAGGACGAGCTCGACCGGTTGTTCCGGCCCGGAGAACCGTCACGCGCGACCGGTCACTGATCGAGGGCGATCCAGTAGCGCCTCACCGAGCGGCGAAGCTAGCCGGTGGCGAATCGTCCGGGTGTCTCCCGAACTTCATTGGTGTAATTTGCACCATTTTTGGCGGTGCGGTTGACCCGGGCGCCGATCGGGTGATCACTGGAGATCGTGGGCACGGGCGAGGGCGCGCGGTGGCGGATCGAGGCGGTTCAGCTCGACCGTCGTACGGGCCTGCGTTCCGGGGCCGGGCAGGACGGGTGCGCATGAGCGCCGGCGAGGTGATCGAGCCGATGCTGGCCACGCTCGGGGAGCCGCCGGCCGGGGACGACGTCGCGCTGGAGTTCAAGTGGGACGGCATCCGCTGCCTCGCCTACGTCGACGACGGCGTGCGGTTGTTCTCGCGGAACGGCCGGGACATCACCACCGGTTACCCCGAGCTGGCCGAGCTGGTACCCCTCGCGGCCGGGCATCGTGTGGTCCTCGACGGGGAGCTCGTCGCCCTGGATTCCGCGGGGGTCGCCTCGTTCGAGCGGCTGCAGCAGCGCATGCACCTCAGCGCACCTGCGCCGGCGCTCGTCACCGCCGTACCGGTGGTCTATGAAGTCTTTGACCTGCTGTTTCTTGACGGTGAGGCCACGACCGCGCTGCCTTATCTCCAGCGTCGCGAGCTGCTGGCCGGTCTTGATCTGGCCGGTGATGCGGTGCGCGTCCCGGCGCATTTTGTGAACGCCGACCCGGCGGCGGTGCTGACCGCCGCCCGCAGCCAGGGCCTCGAGGGGATCGTCGCCAAGCGGCTGGGGTCGACCTACCAGAGCGGCCGGCGCTCCCGCGACTGGATCAAGGTGCCGTTCAACCAGACCCAGGAGATCGTGGTCATCGGCTGGAAACCCGGCGGCGGACGCCGCTCCGGGACCATCGGTTCGCTCCTGACCGCGGTCACCGGACCTGACGGCAACCTCGCGTACGCCGGGGGAGTGGGCACGGGCTTCACCCAGGCGATGCTCGAGCAGCTCCAGGGCATGCTGGCGCCGCTGAGCCGCCCCACACCCGCGGTGGCGGGCATACCGCGTGTCGATGCGCGGGGTGCCCGCTGGGTGGAACCGGTGATCGTCGGTGAGGTGTCGTTCCGGAACTGGACCGGCGACGGCAAGATGCGCCACCCGTCGTGGCGTGGTCTGCGGCCGGACAAGAGCCCGGCGCGGGTGCCCCGGGTGACACCACCGGTCGAGACGATCGACGGTGTCATGCAGACCCTCGGCGGCTCGTGGCGGGTCGAGGTGGTGCGCCGCGGCAGCGTCACGTCGTACCGGATCGTGCACGGTGAGGACGTGATCGACTGGCTGCCGGACATCGCCGACGTCGAGCGCATCCTGACCCGCGCCGGGGTGGCAATGGAAGCTCTGCAGCCCGCCCAGCGCCGGACATCGGCTTAGAACCCCGGCGGTGAGGTCACTCGGTCAGTGCGTCGGTGAGGGTCCGGGCGAGCCACTGCTCGTACTGGTCGGGTGTCCAGCCACGGTCGGTGATCAGCAGGTCGTACAGCTCGGGCGAGATCAGGGCCCAGACGATGTCGCGGGCTTGTTCGGGTGACAGGCCGGCGCGCAGGCCTCCGGTGTCGGCGAGGTGGCCGACTATCCCGGTCACGCCGATCAGGCGTTCCCGGTTGACGGTCTCGCGGAAATCGGCGAGGTCGGGATCGCCGCTGCGGGAGCCGGCCAGCAGCTTCGACACCAGCGGGCCGGTCCGATCACCGAGCACTCGGGCGACGGTGGCGTAACGGGCCAGCTTCTCCCGCGGCGTGGTCGCCGCCAGGATCGCCTGGATCTCAGGACGGTCGACCATGGGTACGGGTTCGTCGTCCCCGGCCAGCGTCACATCGTAGGTCTCCTTGAGGAGCGCGGCCTTGGTGCGGAACGTCTTCTGGACCGTCTCGGCCGACACGGCCGCGTGCACCGCAACCTCGCGCATGGTGACCGACGTGGGTCCGCGCGCCACGATCAGCTCACGTGCGGCGTCGAGGATCCGGCGCCGGGTCAGGCGGGCCTGCTCGGCGCGCCGGGTGTTGTCGTAGGTGCGACCATTCATTTGACTACCAGTCATCGGTATTGAATACTACTCGCCTGTATCCAAGCAGGGGGTCCGCGTGGCGATCGAGGATATCGAAACCTCCGTTCGAGCTATGAAGATCATGGCTTCGGGCGAACTGACCGAGCTGCACGAGGTAATCCATCCCGACGCGGTCAACCGTGAGGCCACAGCAGAGCCACCCGACTGCCGGGTCCAGGGTCCGGCCGCGTTCGCCGCGACCGCGCGCTGGTTGCGGTCGGCCTTCGCCGAGCTGGCCTTCGACATCCACGAGACCGCGGCGTCCGACGACCTGGTTGTCGTGCACTGCACGATGTCCGGACGCCAGGTGGGCCCGTTCGTCACCTACGACGAGCACGGCCGCGTCGCCCAGGCGTTCCCCGCGACCGGACGTCAGATGGCCGTGACGCACACCCACTGGACCCGGATGCGCGATGGTCTGGTCTTCGAACACTGGGCCAACCGCGACGACATGTCCCAGGCCCTTCAGCTGCGCTGGGTGCCACCGACGCCGCTCTACCTGTGCCGGATGGCCCTCGCCAAGCGGCAAGCCTCGCGCCGGCAATAACGATCCGGTGCGCTCTCACGGAAGTGCTGGTGAATCTGGTGGGGGTTCCGGTGGCGAAGCGGGGTCCTCAGCCGGTCGCCCGGCTCGGCGTCGGCTCACGACGGTCGCCGTGCCCGTGGCCACCGCGGCCCAGGCGAGCAGGATCGCCGGCATCAAGAGCGCGGTCGGGCCGGCGTCGGCGACCGTCGCGACCGCCATCGAGTGGCTCGACGGCGGCGCGACGACTCCCACCGTGAAGATGAGCGTGACGGGCTGGCAAAGAATCGCCGCGACGACGGCGAGCAGCGCGCCCCGGCGAACCAGCCGTGTGATCGCTGCCCCGATGAGAGTCCACAGCGGGAAGCACGCCAGGCTCGCCAGGAGGCACCAGCGCACCGCGGGATCGGACAGCATCGTCGGGTCGGGTGCCACACTCGGGTACCCGTTGGCGCGCATGGGGCGTATGCCGGCGGCGATCGCCACCGCACCGGTGCCGAGACCGAGCACCGCACCGGTCGCGGCCGCCCGGAGGACCGTCGCAGGGCGGTACGCCCCCGAGCGGGCGACCCACCAGACGCCGAGGAGTGCCGCGACAAGTTGCCCGAACCAGTGCCCGGCCGTGTAGACATGCGCCGCCAGGTCACGGTGGTACTCCAGCCGTTCCGGGTCTGACTGCGGGTCGTAGTAGGCGAAGTACTCGCCGATCGCGACACTCAGCGGCGTGGCCAGCGCGGTCCACACGAGCAACCCGCCGACGACGGCCGCAGCAGCCCATCGACGCATGTCAACCATGATGCGGCATAAAGGCAGAAGGCCGGGCGGAGGTGTCGCCGCTATCGTTGAGCGGTGATCGGCAACCTTGAGACGTTCCAGGACGAGCTGGCCGCCAGCGGGTTTCCGCCGCTGGTCAACAAGCTGGCCGGGGCCGGCTTCCGGGGGCGGATCACCACCCGTGACCTCGGGCCGCTGCGGCTGGTCTCCCTCGAAACGCCCGAGAGCGACTGTGCCGGGTGGGAGCGTGACGCCTCCGACGGCGAGAACATGGCGATCAAGGTGATGATCCGGGGCCGCACGCGGATCGAGCAGGGGCGCGGCGACGCCGACCTCGGGCCGGCCGACCTGGTGCTGCTCGATCCCACGCGGACGTTCCGGTTCGAGAGCACCGCCTCGGCGCACGTCACCATCCTGGTTCCGCGCCGGGAGCTTCGAATCCGGCCCGCGCAGATCGACCGGCTCGTCGGCCGGCGCATCGACGGCAGCCACGGACCCGGCGCTCTCGTCTCCGTGCTGGCTCGCGAATCAGCGCGGTCGGCGACCGAGTTCCGTGAGGCGGAGGCGCTGCGGTCGGCAGCGGCCGTCATCGAGCTGATCACGGTTGCGCTGGAGGCCCGGCTGGGCGACGAACAACCCGCCCCGGACGAGTGGCTGCGGAACCGGATCGCCGGGTACATCGAGGCCCGGCTGGCCGATCCTGATCTGTCCCCGCTGGGCATCGCCGCCGCCCATCACATGTCCGTACGCCGGCTGCACAAGCTGTTCGAGGACCAGCCGCTCACCGTCGCGGCCCTGATCCGGCGCCGCCGCCTGGAGCGCTGCCGGGCCGAGCTGACCGCGGGCGGACGTACGGTCACCGCCGTGGCCGCCCGGTGGGGATTCCCCGATCCCACCCATTTCAGCAAGCTCTTCAAGACGACGTACGGCTACAACGCCCGTGCACTGGTGACCAACAACCGTGCGCGGACGACCAGGACGCGCACGGCCGGACCGGAACAGGATGGTGGTGACCAAGGCACGCGATAACGATGGGAGAAGTCGTGGCGAAGGTAAACATCGTCCGCCCCGGTGAGGGCGAGATCCTCGGCAGCGGAGCGCAGCAGATCCGCATCCTGGAGAACGGCGAGCACACCGACCACCGGCTGGGGTTCGCCGAGGTCACCATTCCGCCGGGCACCCCGAGCCCGTTGCAGCACCGCCATGCCCAGCACGACGAGGGCTTCTACGTGCTGGCGGGGACGTTCCGGTTCACCGTCGGCGAGGACCAGTACGACGCCGGGCCGGGCACCTGGGTCATCGTCCCGACCGGGGCGCCGCACACGTTCGCCAACGTCGGCGACGAGAACGCGGTCATGCTGAACACCTTCACACCGGACCTGTACGTGCAGTATTTCCGCGACTTCAAGGCCATGATCGATTCGGGGCAGCCGGTCAACGCCGAAACCATGAAACCGCTCTGGAAGAACTACGCCACCGAGATCTCCAGCGAATACGCCTCGTGAAGCGCCTTCAGTACGACCGCTACGGCGGCCCGGAGGTGATGCGGCTCGCCGAGTTCGAGCCACCACGCCCGGGCCCGGGTGAGGTGCTCGTCCGCGTCCGGGCGGCGGCCTCCAACGCGCTGGACTGGAAGATGCGCAACGGCGAGATGAAGCTGCTGACCGGTCGCTCTTTTCCCCGGGCGATGGGGCACGACTTCGCCGGAGTCGTCGAGGCGGTCGGCGCCGGCGTCACCCGCTTGCAGGCCGGCGACGCCGTGCTCGGCGGGGCTCGTTTCCGGCAGGCGGGGGCGTTCGCCGAAATGGTGACGGTCCCGGAGAGCGCGGTCGTCCTCAAACCGGTGGACCTCTCGTACGAGCAGGCCGCCGCGCTGCCGACCGTGGGCGTGACCGCCTACCAGGCCACGGCCGGCATCCGTCCCGGGCAGGCGGTCTTTGTCAACGGGTGCCTGGGCGGGGTGGGCCGGGCCGCCGTCCACTTTGCCCGGGCGCGGGGCGCCTCGGTCGCCGGAAGCTGCCGCGACACTACGACTGACGAGGCCCGCGAGCTCGGCGTCGACCCGGTCGTGGGTTTCGGTTTTGCCCCGGCCGCCCTCGCCGAACGGTTCGATCTCGTCTTCGACACGCCCGGCATGCTTCCCTTGGCCACGGCCCGGACGCTGCTGAAGCCCGGCGGAGCCATCATCGACATCGTCCCGACCCCGGCCAAAATGATCCGGAGCGTCCTGCCCGGACCGTTCCGGACGATGACGGGCCGGCCGGTGACCGCCGACCTGGAGGAGGTCGCCCGGACCCTGCGCCTGCCCATCGCCCGTACGGTCGGGTTGGCCGAGGCGATCCCCGCCCTGACCGAGCTGGAACGCGATCAGCGCCCGAAGGGCGGCAAACTGGTCATCACCATGGCCGGAGCCTGAACCGGGCCGGGCAACCGCCGGCCGGACACAGCACGAGCGAGACACACCACGTACGGGCGGCGGCGATGAGTATGGTCGTTCGGAGGCCGTGACGGGTCCACGGCGCACTGGTGCCTCGATCCGACCGGCGCGGGTGAAGGGACAGTTGTGCAACTGGTCGCGGGCGAACCGACGGAGTACCTGGTCGGTGACATGGTCGTCGAGGTGGACCATCCGGCAGTGCGGGCGTTGTCCGGTGAACTGCGCGCGGCGCATCCGGATGACGTCGACTTCACACGGGCCGCCTTCGAATGGGTTCGTGACCGGATCCGGCATTCCGTGGACGCCCAGGATCCGCGGATCACCGTCACCGCCGGCGAGGTGCTCAGCGCCGGTGTCGGCCTCTGCTATGCCAAGTCACACCTGCTGGTGGCGGTGGTCCGGGCCGCCGGTGTTCCGGCTGGGTTGTGCTACCAGCAGCTGAACGACGGGGGAGAACCCTTCCTGCACGGCCTCGTCGCCGTGTACCTCGAGGGCCGGTGGCATCGCCAGGATCCGCGCGGCAACCGCACCGGGATCGACGCCCAGTTCCGGCTCGGGCAGGAGCAGCTGGCCTACCCGATCACCGAGGGATCAGCCGGCCGCGATCTTGCCGAGGTGCACGTGCAGCCCTCGCCCAATGTGATCACAGCCCTGCGCGGTGCTCAGGACGCTCTCGAGCTGTGCCGTACCGGGCTACCCGCTACGCCCTGAGCCCGGGACAGTGGGTGCCGGCCGTAGGCGGCAGAATCGGTCGCCGCTCGTCGGGCGAGGTGAGCGGTGACGATCGCTTCCGCGGCCGAGCAGCACAAATCCTTCGAGACCCAGGGCGGCCTCACTGTCCAGCCAGCCGATCATCGCTGCGCCGAGCCGCCGGTCGAGGGACGGTTCCCCCACCCGTCGTCGTGCCGGGCCTGGTGCAAGGGCCGGCGGCCACTCCACCCGTGTCGCTCCAGGTCGGGCACCTTCTGCAACTCGCTGACCGGGCCCAGGCAGAGCCACGCCACCGGCCGGACGCCGGCCGGGATGCCGAGCAGACCCTGCAGGAAATCCTCACGGTAGAAGGAGACCCACCCCACGCCCATCCGTTCAGCGGTGGCCGCCAGCCAGAGGTTCTCGATCGCCAGACACACCGAGTAAAGACCGGCGTCGGCGATCGCGTGCCGGCCCAGCACCGCGGGACCACCGCGCTGCTGGTCGTACGTGACCACGATCGACAGCGTCGACTCCAGCACCCCGTCGATCTTGATTCTGGCGAACCGGGCGGCCGCCTCAGCGTCCAACGTGGCCGCGAACACCTCGCGCTCGCTGCGCACATGATCGTGGAACGCCTCCCGCAGTGCACGATCCCGCACGACGATGAAATCCCACGGCTGGGACAACCCGACGCTGGGCGCGGCGTGCGCGGCGCTCAGAATCCGATCGAGGACGGCATCCGGCACCGGCGCGCCGGTGAACTCGCCGCGCACGTCCCGCCGGCGGTGGATGATCTCGTACAGGTCATGCTTCACAGCCAGGCTCCCGCAGCTCATACCCCGGACACGCGTCTCCGGACTTCCGGATCATCACCTCACCGCGGCGCAAGACTTCATACCGGCCCGCACGCTACCCGTGGGCGCCACTCAGCGCCCGCGCGGCGGGGCGGAGTACGTGCGCGACGGCACCGCCACTGAATGCCTTTGTGGCGACCGTTGTCAGGTCCATCGGATCGAGGAAGATCCGTTCGCCCTCTCCGAGGATCACCGGATGCACGAGGAGCCGTATCTCGTCGATGAGACCGGTTCGACAGAGTGACCGTACGAAGCCGGCGCCGCCGTGGGCCAGCAGGTAGTCGGGAGCACGGTCCTTCTTGAGGGTCGCGATGCCCTCGGCCAGCTCGCCGGAGATGAAGTGGGTGTCGCCCCATTCCGAGGCCGTCATCGTCTCGGAGAAGACCACCTTCGGGGTGTCGTTCATCGGTGCTGCGAAGTCGCTGGTGTCGTGTGGCCAGTGGGCGGCCATGGCCCGGTAGGTCACCGAGCCCATCACATGTGCACCGGCGCCGCGCAGGGTCTCGACGGTCCATGCGGTGGCGTCCGGGGTGTAACTGGGAAAGATCCAATCGTTGCTGCCGTCCGGGCGAGCGACGTATCCGTCCAGCGATATGGACATCTTCAGGACGAGCTCGGTCATCGCGGTGGTCCTTTCCGGAACGTTGCCAGGTGTTCTGCTTGACGTTGGTACGACGCGGTCAGGCCGGGTGATGCGCCGGCTTGTGCGTGGGCGTTACGTGCCGCCACCGACGAGTGGACCGTCCGGCATCGCACGAGGGTGTCGTCGCCGACGGGTTCGAAGGTGAACGTGTCGGTCGCCTCGTTGTCCGGTCGTCCCTCGTAGACAAAGGTCTTGACAAGCCGGTGTGGGCGTTCGATGGCGAGGTAGGTGCCGTGGAACCCGAACTCCTCGCCGTCGGGTGCCCGCTGGACGAGCCGGTAGCGGCCACCGACGCGCAGGTCGATGTCGCAGGTCGTCAGGATGAGGTGGCGAGGGCCCCACCAGTGACGCAGGTGCTCCGGTTCGGTGTAGAGCCGGAAGACGAGGTCGGGTGGCGCTTTCACGAGCCGCCGGAACGCGATGACGGGTTCGTCGGGAGGCATCTCGATGTGGAGTTCACTCACTTCGCATCCTCGTCGCCGAGTGATTCGACGTACGAGTCGAGGCGGGTGAAGCTGTCTTCCCAGAACTCGCGGTAGGTGCCGAGCCAGTCGACGACGTCTTTGAGGCGGCTCGGCTCGAGGCGGCACAGATGGTGCTTCGATCGGCGGTGGCGCGACACGAGGCCGGCCGATTCGAGCACTTTCAAGTGTTTGGAGATGGCGGGCTGGCTGATGGGGAACGGCTCGGCCAGCTCCAGCACCCCGGCCTCGCCCGTGCGCAGCCGGGCGAGGATGGCACGACGTGTCGGGTCTGCAAGGGCAGCGAAAGCACTGTCGAGTTCCGTGTCGCTGAGACTTCGCATAACCAGAAGGTTATGCGACGGGACAGTAGCCGTCAACGGAAGTCACTGGGCCTCCGCGGTCACCAGGCGTCGCCGCACCGCTGTGATCGTGACGATCAGGGCTGCGAGCAGCGCAAAACCTCCGAGACCCAGGGCGGTCCTGCTGCCCAGCCAGCCGGCACCGTCAGCGTCGGTCGTTGCGGCGATCCAGGCGGCGAGGTTGTCGACGCGGGCGCCGAAATCGGAGCCGGGGTGCGGACAGCCCGGCCCGGTGCTGACCACGGCGACCAGCGCGGGACCACCCTCTGCCCGCTGCTCGAAGTAGGGACCGCCCGAGTCGTGCAGGCACGGGCTGGTCCACTCGCTCGGTGACCGGCCGGAGGCTGCCACCGTGGAGTCGCCGATGCGGTCGACGGTAAACTGGCCGGTCTGCAGCCGTCGGGTCGCCGCGGCGGTGGTGTCGTCGGTCAGGCCGTACCCGGTCAGTCTGATCACCGAGCCCACGGCGGGCGGCCCGGATTCGATCGGCAGCGGGACGATGTCGGTGACAGCGGTCTTGATCCTGGCCAGGGCGACGTCGGCGGTCGACGACTGTTCGACCTCGACGACCTCGACCTCGTGACCGTCCCGGCCGTTCAGGTCGGTCCGTCCGATAGTGGCGGTGGTCCGGGCCGCCACCGGTCGGCTCACCCGCCGGCCGTCGCGGTCCCGGAAGCAGTGCCCCGCGGTGATCACCCATTCGGGTGCGACGAGGGCGCCGGAACACCAGCTGTCGCGGGTGCCGTGATCGGCGGTGGGTAGCCCGGTCATGGTCAGCCGGACCGAGAACCGGTACGCGCCGTCGGGCGCGTTCGTGCCGTGGGCGATCGCGTACGCCGGATGCGCGCTCAGCAGCGTGAACGCCAGGGCGGCGAGCGCCGGAAAGCTTCGTACCGTGGTCCGCAAGGTGACACCGCCCGTACGATCGGGGACTGGGAGTGATCAGCGTGCGCGGGCGGCCGTCAGGGGTGCGTCAGCGCCGGACTTATGAATCTTTTATCTGCGTCGTGCGAGCCTGGCAGCTGATCCGACGACCGGAGGAACACGGCTGTGCGAGTGCTGGTGGCTGAGGACGAGCGCGTCCTGGCCGACATGGTCGCCAAAGGGCTGCGCCGGCTGTCGATGGCCGTCGACGTCGTCTACGACGGCGAGAGTGCCCTGGAGAAGCTCGGCATCAACCGCTACGACGTGGCCGTCCTCGACCGTGACATGCCCGGCCGGACCGGCGACGAGGTGTGCCGGCACATCGCGGGCTCCGGCTCCGGTACGCGGGTGCTGATGCTGACCGCGGCCGCCGGCATCCGCGAACGTGTCGAGGGCCTCGGGCTCGGCGCCGACGACTACCTGACCAAGCCGTTCGCGTTCGCGGAGCTCGTTGCCCGGCTGCAGGCCCTGTCCCGCCGGTCCGTGGCGGCGCTCCCACCGGTGCTGGAACAGGACGGCATTGTGCTGGACGTGACCCGGCACACCGCCTCGCGCGACGGTCTGGCCCTGTCCCTGTCGCCGAAGGAGTACGCCGTCCTGCACGTCCTCCTGCGCGCCGAAGGCCGGGTGGTCAGCGCGGAAGACCTGCTCGAACAGGCCTGGGACGAGAACACCGACCCCTTCACCAACACCGTACGCACGACGGTCATGACGTTGCGCCGCAAGCTGGGCGACCCGCCCGTCCTGCACACCGTGGCCCGCATCGGCTACCGGCTCGGAGAATGAGGGCCCCCTCGCCGGCGCGGCGGATCCTGGTGCTCTGCGTGATCGTCCTCGTCGGCGCGCAGTTCGTGCCGGACGCGGCGGAGTTCCTGCGCGAGCTGTGGCGGGAGTTCGGCCCGTCCTGGTGCGCGGTGCCCGACCTGCGGGCGCCCGGCACCGACACCTCCTTCGTCTGCGCGCAGGTCTTCCGGCGGCCCAGCCTGGTGACGATCGGCACGCGCGGGCTCATCCTGCTGATCTTCCTGGCCGCGTGCCTGCCGCTGGTCCGGTGGTGCCTGCGGCCGCTGCGGGAGCTGACCCCGGTGATCGCCAACGTCGGCCCTCAGAACCTCGGCCACCGTCTGCGCCCCGGCCCCGGCGGTGACGAGCTGGCCGTGCTCGGCCGCACCATCGACGAGATGATGGACCGCATCGCGGTGGGTTACGAGGCCCAGCGCCGGTTCGCCGCCGACGCCGCCCACGAGTTGCGGACACCCCTGGCGGTGCAGCGCATCCTGATCGAGGTCGGCATGGCCGGCACCCTCACCGAGGACCAGCTCACCCTGCTCACCGCGCAACTGCTGGAGACCAACGAACGCAACGAGCGGCTCATCGAAGGCCTGCTCGTGCTCAGCGAGAGCGACCGTGGTCTGCTGTCGCGAACGCCGCTGCGGCTCGACCTCATCACGGCGGAGGTCCTCGACGCCCACCGCTCGCTGGCCGCTGCGGCCGGCATCACGATCACCAGCGCGCTGCTGCCGCGGGTGGTCATGGGCGAGCAGGCGCTGCTCGAACGCCTGGTCACCAACCTCGTGCAGAACGCCGTGAAGTACAACCGCCCGGACGGCACACTGGACGTCCGGGTCGGCGACGACCCGGCTCTGATCGTCGAGAACACCGGCGACGAGGTCCCGGCCGACAAGATCTCCGGCCTCTTCGAACCGTTCCGCCGCCTGTCCGGCACCCGCATCGACCACAGCGGCGGCGCGGGCCTGGGCCTGGCCATCGCCCGCTCGATCACCCGCGCCCACGACGGCATCATCGCGGCCTCCCCCCACGGCAAGGACGGCCTGCACGTCCAGGTCTCCTTCCCCGCCCCGGACGAGGCGGCCGGCCCGGCCACCCGGTCCTGAACCCGGGTCTGCGTCACGCCGGCGGCTGCGGGCCGACCATCGCCGACAAGCGCGGGTAAGCCCAAGCTTTGTTCAGAACCTCGGCCCTGATCGCGGTGGAGTTCGCCAGGAGGTGCTCGCAGTATTGTGCCCACGCGCTCTCCGGCCTCGCCGTGCTGACGGCCGACAGGTTGTACAGGCCGATGTTGAGCACGTCGCAGTACATGGCGGCGACCATCTCCACCTTGCCCGCATCAGCATCCTCCAACGGCAGACGGCTGCGTTCGGGCGCAAAATGTGGGATGAGGCTCGGATCCTCGACGAGGTAGTGCTGAACCTCCCGAAGGCTGGTGAGGGCCTCCTGGAGCGTGGCCACTCCGTCCCTCGTGGCCTGATGGCCGACCTGCGTGGCCAGCACGCGCGCCTGCCAACCGGCGAACAGCAGAGATCCGATGATGCCGAGCGCTCCGAGGAGCGAAAGCAAAGCAGCCATACCGTTCTCCGCTGTGCTGAAGGGATTTCTTCCAAGCTAGGCAGATCGAGCAAGGCGTTGTCGAGGGACGGTGGGGCAAGTTTTGGCCGCTCGGCAATACATCGAAGAACAACTATGTAAAACTGACCTTCCGCCGTCGTCGGACGTGTGGTTCGGACAGGAGAGCTGATGCTCACACGGGTCAGGGCGCTGGTTGCCGGAGCCGCAGTGGTTGTGGTGGCGGCCGGGGCGGTGGTGGCAGGGACGGTGCAGGCTTCCGCGGCCGCGGGGTCGACAGTGGTCGGTGTCGCCTCGGGGCGGTGCCTGGATGTTGTCGGTAACCGGGCGGAACCGCAGACCGGCATCAATATCTACGACTGCAACGGACAGGCCAATCAGGCCTGGCAGTTAACCGCCGCCGGTGAGCTGCGGGTCTTCGACGGCGCCCTGTGTCTCGACGTGGTCGGGCAGGACACCAGCGCGCCGGCCGCCGTGCAGACCTACGCCTGCACCGGCGGGGCCAACCAGCGCTGGCGGGTCGGCACCGACGGGACCGTTGTCGGGGTTCAGTCCGGGCTGTGCCTGGACGTGACCGGTGGCGCGACGGCCAACAGCACCCCTGTGGGCTTGTGGACGTGCAACGGGCAGAGCCACCAGAAGTGGACGACGGCGCTGGGCAGTGCCGACACCACCGCGCCGACGGTGCCGGGGAACGCGCGGGTCAGCGACCTGGTCTGCGATTCGGTGACCTTCGCCTGGGACGCGTCGACCGACGCGGTCGGGGTGGCGTTCTACGACGTCTATCACGACGGTCAGCTGATGAAGTCGGTGAGCGGCACGACGCTGTCCACCAGCCTGACAGTCGTCGGTGGTGTCACCTGGGGCCTGTACGTCAACGCCCGCGACGCCGCCGGCAACGTCTCGCAAGCGAGCCGGACCGTGCCGATCACCCCGCCGCAGTGCCAGGAGGACACCCAGCCGCCGAGTGCACCGGCCCGGCTGACCGGTGCGGTGAGCGGCACGACCGTCACGCTGAACTGGGACGCTTCCAGCGACAACATCGGTGTGCGGGCCTACGACATCTACCGCGGCGGCGCCAAGATCGGCGCGGTCACCGGCACGGCGTCCGCGCCTCCGGCCACCGGGTTCATCGACAGCGGCCTTTCGGGCACCGTCCGGTACGAATACTTCGTGGTGGCCCGTGACGCCCAGGCGAACGTCTCCGCCCGCAGCAACACGGTGGCGGTGACAACCGGGTCGAGCTGCACCAACCCGGTGTGCGAGGTGAGGCAGGTCGGCGCCGACACCGACATCCCGTGGGGTCTGGTCACCCTGCCCGACGGCTCGATCCTCTACAACCGCCGCGACGCGCACGACATCGTCCGCCTCGACCCGGCCACCGGGGCCAGGTCGACGGTCGGGACCGTGCCCGACGTGCAGAGCACCGACGGCGAGGGCGGCCTGACGGGTCTGGCGATCTCGGCGTCGTTCGCGAGTGATCGCTGGCTCTACATCATGCACACCTCGGCGACCGACAACCGCATCGTACGGATCAAAATGGTCGATGATCGCCTGGACCTCGCCAGCAAGCAGGTCCTGGTCAGCGGCATCCTGCGCAACAAGTTCCACGACGGCGGCCGGTTGCGTTTCGGCCCCGACGGCAAGCTGTACGCGAGCACGGGCGACGCGCAGAACGGTGACAACGCGCAGAACAGGGCGAGCCTCAACGGCAAGGTGCTGCGGCTGAACCCCGACGGGAGTGTTCCGTCCGACAACCCGTTCGGCAACTACGTGTGGAGTTACGGCCACCGCAATCCGCAAGGGCTGGCCTTCGACTCGCAGGGGCGGCTCTGGGAGCAGGAGTTCGGCAACGCGATCATGGACGAGACCAACCTGATCACCAAGGGCGGCAACTACGGCTGGCCCGCGTGTGAGGGCACCTCGGGCACGTGCAACACGGCCGGTTTCCTGGCTCCGAAGAGGACCTACCCGACCTCGGACGGTTCGTGTGCGGGCATCGCCGTGGTGCGCGACGTGCTCTACATCGCCTGTGAGCGGGGTGAGCGCATGTACCGCGCGGTCATCAGCGGGACCGAGCTGACCGGCGTGCAGGCGTACTTCACCGGGATCTACGGGCGGCTGCGCACCGTGGAACCGGCCCCGGACGGTGGGCTGTGGCTGACCACCAGCAACGGCGGCGACAAGGACAGCATCCCGAACAACACCGACGCCAAGATCCTGCACGTCACCCTGAACGGCTGAAGCACTCGAAGGGCATCCCCATGCTGCGCTGCGCTCTGGCCTCGCTGCTGTCGGCGGCGGTTGTGGTCGTCACTCCCGCACCCGCGTCCGCGGCGACTACCTGGACGGTCACCGGCCCGTCCACCGGTTCGCCGACCGCGGCCCAGGTGACCCTGAACGACAACGGCACCCTGTCGTTCGGGGTGTCGAGCCAGGGCCGTGCCGTGCTGTCACCCTCGGCCATCGGCATCGAGACCAGCACCGCCGATCTGACCCGCAACCTCACCTTCACGGGCCGGTCCGACCGTACGGTCACCGAGGCGTACACGATGACCACCGGCAAGCAGCGCAGCCGCTCGACGGTCTACAGCGAGACCACACTGTCGTTCACCGGCACCGGCGGGGCCCGGCTGGACGTCGTGGTGCGGGCCTCCGACACAGGGGCCGCCTACCGGTACGTGCTGCCCGGCAGCGGATCGGTCACGGTACGCCGCGAGGCGACGTCGTGGACCGTGCCGGCGTCCTCGAACGCCTGGCTGCTCCCGGCCCACCCGGAGGACCAGGGTTACCCGGTGCAGACGACCGCCGGAGCCGCGGCGAGCGGCACCTTCCGGGTGCCGGCACTGTTCGAGTCCGGCGGGGCCTTCGCGCTGGTCGCCGAGACGAACCTCGACGGGCGGTACGCCGCGGCCAGCCTGACCCACTCGTCCGGGTCGGGCACGTACGGCACCGTGCTGGACGGGGCGATCACCACGACGCTGCCGCTGGCGACGCCGTGGCGTACCGCGGCGGTCGGCAGTCTCGCCTCGGTCACGCAGTCGACGCTGGTCGACGACCTCTCCGCGCCGTCACGGATCGCGAACCCGTCCTGGGTGCGGCCCGACACCGTGGCCTGGTCCTGGCTGACCGAGCACGCCAGCCCGTCCAGCGAGAGCCGGCAACGGCAGTACATCGACTTCGCCGCCCGCAACGGCTGGGGGTACGTGCTCATCGACGAGGGCTGGCAGGAGAGCTGGGCCCCCGGCGTGATCGCCTACGCGAAGTCGCGCGGTGTGCAGGTGATCCTGTGGTTCAACTCCAGCGGTCTGTGGACCGCGGCGCAACGCGAGACCTGGTTGCCGCGGATCAAGAGCTGGGGTGCGGCCGGCATCAAGGTCGACTTCAGCTACGAGTTCACCCAGCCGACCCTGCAGTGGTACGACGCGATCCTGGCCCGGACCGCCGAGCTGCAAATCATGATCAACTTTCACGGCTCGGCCACACCGCGCGGCATGCAGCGCACCTGGCCGCACGTGCTGACGGCCGAAGCGGTCCACGGCGCCGAGCAGTACCTGCGCGCGGCGAAGAACACGATCCTGCCGTTCAACCGCAACGTCATCGCGAGCATGGACTACACCCCGGTCATCTTCAGCCCGTTCAACCGCGACACCACCCCGGCGCACGAGCTCGCCACCGCGATCGTCTTCGAGTCCGGGTGGCAGCACCTCGGTGACAACCCGGAGAGCTACGAGTCGCGGCCCGAGGCGCTGCGCATCCTCAACCAGCTGCCGACCACCTGGGACGAGAGCAGGCTGCTCGGCGGCCGGCCCGGCCAGGACGCGTACTTCGCCCGCCGTAACGCCGGCCGGTGGTACCTCGGCGGCATCTCCGCCCAGTCCGCCCGGACCTACGCGACCCCGCTGAGTTTCCTGGGCAGCGGTCAGTGGCTGCTGGAGACCGTCCGTGACGGATCGAACTCCTCTCTGGTACGCGAGACCAGCGTCGTCACCAGCACCTCCACCCTGTCCGTGGCGATGCTGGAACGCGGCGGCTTCGCCTCGGTCGCCTGCCCGTACACGGCCGGTCTGACCACCTGCGGGACGCCGATCAGTGTCCTGCGCGGTCAGGCCTCCGGACGCTGCGTCGACGTGCCGTTCAGCACCGAGGTCAACCGCACCCGGGTCGAGCTGTTCGACTGCCACGGCAGCGCGAACCAGACCTGGACGGCGACGGCCGCGCGGGAGTTGAAGGTCTACGGCACCAAATGCCTGGACGTCGACGGCGGCGGCACGGCGGACGGGACGCCGGTGACCATCTTCGACTGCACCGGCGGCACCAATCAGCAGTGGAACGTCACCACCGACGGCGCCGTGGTGAGCGTGGCCTCCGGCAAGTGCCTGGACGCGGTCGGCGCCGCGACGGCCAACGGCACCCAGCTGCAGATCTGGCCCTGCACCGGCGGCGGCAACCAGCGGTGGTCGCGCTCCTGACACCTCCGGGATCCGATCGGTCAATCGGCGGCACAGGTCAGCCACACCTGCAATGATCGGGAGGGGGACAGGGAGGCACGGGGTTGCTCTACCGCAGCGAGCGGACTCGCGTGCTGCGGGTGGCAGGCGCGAACGGCCGGACCGTCGTCCGCAAGGAGTACGCCGGAGCCGACGCGGTGATCCGCGCCCGGCGTGAGGCCGACGTGCTCGATCGTCTCGCGGGCACCCCGGGTGTGGTGCAGCGGGCCGGCCCCGCCGAGCCCGGCGTGCTGCTGCTCCAGGACTGCGGCGACACCACTCTGGCCTCCGCGGTCCGGGCACCCGGACTGCACGAGCTGGGGCGGCGCCTGGCCGAGGTCGTGGCCTCGGTCCACGCGGCCGGCGTGGTCCACAAGGACATCAACCCGGCCAACGTGATGCTCGTGGACGGCGCACCGGTCCTGATCGACTTCGAGCTGGCCACCACCGCGGCCGAGGAACGACCCGGCTTCACCCACGAGAGCATGATCGCCGGCACGCTGGCCTACCTCGCGCCGGAGCAGACCGGGCGGACCGGCCGGGCGGTCGACCACCGCAGTGACCTCTACGCGCTGGGTGCGACCCTTTACGAGCTGGCCACCGGGCAGCCGCCGTTCGGCCGCCACGACCCGCTGCGCCTGATCCACGATCACCTGGCCCGGGTTCCCGAGCCGGCCGCCGCGATCGAACCGGCGACACCACCGGCGCTCTCCGCCGTCATCGCCCGGCTGCTGGAGAAGGAACCGGACCGGCGTTACCAGAGCGCCGAAGGTCTCGCGTACGACCTCGCGCGGGCCGGCGGCGACCTGATCACGCTGGGGGAGAGGGACTTCGCCGCCCGCCTGGCGCCGCCGTCGCGGCTGGTCGGACGGGACAGCGAGTGCGACCGTCTGCGCGAGATCTTCGCGCAGGCCGCCTGCGGTGGCAGTGGGGCCGTGCTGGTCTCCGGCCCACCCGGTGTGGGCAAGAGCAGCCTCATCGACGAGCTGCGACCGCCCGTGACCGCAGCCGGCGGCTGGCTGATCAGCGGCAAGTTCGACCAGTACCGTGCGGACGCCCGCAACGCTGTCACGCAGGCGCTGCAGGGCCTGGGCCGGTTGCTGCTGGCCGAGCCTGAGGAGTCGCTCGCCGAGCTGCGCGACCGCCTGAGAAGCCGCACGGGCGCGGACGCCTCACAGCTCGTCGCGATGGTTCCCGAGTTCGGGGCGCTGCTCGGTGTGGAGGCGGCGGCACCGCCGGACGACCGCGCCGAGGGCCAGGCCCGGTTGTTCGCGGCCGGGCTCGGGGCGTTGCGGGCCGTCGTCTCGGCCGAACGACCGGTCGTCATGATCATCGACGACCTCCAGTGGGCCGCTGCCACCCCGGTCGCCTTTGTCGAGAAGCTCGTCGAGGAGCGTGTGCCCGGGCTGCTCGTCGTCGGGGCGTACCGGGAGGCTGATCTTGATCCGGCCCATCCTTTCGCGCGGCTGCTCGACCGGTGGTCCCGGGGGCCGGACGGGCCGGCGACGCTGAGGCTGGCTAACCTGCCGCCCGGCGACATCGCGGCCCTGCTCGCCGAGATGCTGCGACTCCCGGCGGACCGGGCCGCGCAGCTGGCGGACGCGGTCGGCGCGCACACCGCCGGCAACCCGTTCGACACGGTCGAGTTCGTCAACGCGCTGCGCCGCGACGGTCTGCTGGTCGCCGAGGACGGCGGGTGGAACTGGGACGCCGCGGCTGTGCGTACCTATGTGGGTGACGGTGACGTCGTGCACCTGCTGGCGGCCCGGATCGCGCGGTTGCCCCGTCCGGCACGGCAGCTGGTCAAGGTGATGGCCTGTCTCGGCGCCGAGGTCGAGCTCCCGGTGCTGCTCACCGCGTACCCGGTGCCTGACGAATGGCTCGGAGGCCGTCTGGAACCGGCCCTGCGGGACGGGCTGATCACGACCGACGACGCCGTGGTGCGGTTCCGGCACGACCGCGTGCAGCAGGCCGCGCACGACAGCCTCGGGACGACCGGGCGCCGGCTCCTGCACCTCGTGCTCGCCCGCCGGCTGCGGGCGGCGGGGGAGAGCTCACTCGCGGCGCAGCAGTATCTGGCCGCGTACCCGGTGGTCCAGGACCGGGACGAACGGCTGGAGGTCGCCCGGTTGCTGGCCACGACGGCGGCCGGGCTCAAGGTCGTCAACCAGGTGACGGCGGAGCGCTATCTCGCGGGCGCGCTCGCCCTGGCCGGCGACGATGATCAGGAGCTGCGGTCGGCCGTGCTGATCGACCGGCACCGGACACTGTGCGACCTCGGGCGGCTCGCCGAGGCCGACGGGCTCTACCGCGAGATCGTGCAGCGCCCGGACCCGCTCGACCTCGCCACGGCGACACCCGCGCAGATCACCGGCCTCACCGTACGCGGACGCCCGCGCGAGGCCGTCGACCTGGGCCTGGCCGTGCTGCGCCTGCTCGGCCTCGACGTCCCGGCCCCGGAGACGATCGAGGCCGAGGTGGACCGTGGCCTCGAAGAACTCCGCGACTGGGCAGCAGGCGCCGACAGGCGATCGGACGCCGCCCGCGCCGAGCTCAGCGACCCGCACATGATCGCGGCCGCGGCGATCATCCTGAGGATGATGCCCCCGTCGTTCTTCGGCGCCCAGACGACGATGAGCTGGCTGGTGGTCACCGCGCAGCGCGTCTGGCACGACCACGGCCCGAGTCCGCAGCTCATCGGCTCACTCGGGCACGCCGGCATCGCGGCGATCGTGGCCCGGTCGGATTACCGGACCGGCTACGAGACGCTGCGGCACGTCACTGCGGTCGGCGAGGCCCGTGGCTGGGCGCCGGAGACCGCGGTGGGCCGGTTCCTCGCCTCGGTCAGCACCACCCACTGGTTCGAGCCGGTCGAGAACGCCGTCAGCCTCGCCCGCCAGGCCCGCGAGGAGCTCCTGCGCTCCGGTGACCTGCAGTTCGCGGTGGCCACCTTCCACACCTCGGTGCCGTCGTCGATCGACTGCGCACCCGACCTCGTGTCCTACGCCGCCGAGGTCACGGCGGGCGTCGCGCTGGCCGCCCGCAGCGGCAACGAGCAGGCGGCGGCCACGACCTACCAGTTCCGTCACCTGGTCAGCGTCCTGCAGGGCCAACCGGTGTCTCCGGGCTTCGACGCGACCGCCTACGAGCGGGGCAGGAGCACCAATCCCATGGCGGTGGCGTACGAGCACACCACCCGGGCCCTGGCCGCGGCGATCTTCGGCGACCGCTCCGGCCTGCGCGAACACTCGGCGGCCGCGGCCGGCCTGAGCACCTACATCGGAGCGAGCTACTCCACCTCCACCGTGCACCTGCTGCTCGCCCTGGCCGACGGCCCCGAGCAGCACCGCCGTACCGCCCGCGACTGGCTTGCCGCACGGGCCGCGGACGCGCCGGACAACTTCCGCCACCTGGTCCACTTCGCCGACGCCGAGCTGGCCTGGACCGCCGGTGACCACCACGCCGCGTTGCGGGCCTTCGACGCCGCGCTGAACGACCTGGGCAACCGCTGCCGTCCCTGGCACCGCGCACTGATCACCGAGCGCGCCGCCCTGCTGCACCTGCAGGAGGGCCGGGAATTCCACGGCCGCCGCCTGCTCGCCGACGCCCACGACCTCTACGGCACCTGGGGCGCCACCGCCAAACTGCGGGCTCTCGAGCGTGCCCACCCGTTCCTGCGGACCGTCACCCCGTCGCGGACCAGCGTGAACGTCGGCCACACCACCACGCTGGCGGCGCAGGACGTGGACCTGATGGCGATCCTGACCGCGTCCCGGGCGCTCAGCTCCGAGACCCGGCTCGATCGTCTGCGCGACCGCGTCACCGACATCCTCGGTACGCTCACCGGCGCCAGCCACATCCGCATGCTCGTGCGCGAAGGCACCGAATGGGTCCTGCCGGCCGAGACGTCACTGCCGCTGACCGCCGTCCGGTACGTACAGCGCACCCGCGAGCCGTTGCTGGTCGCCGATGCCGCCCGGGACGACCGCTTCGCCCGTGACCCGTACCTGGCGGGCCTGGAATTCTGTTCTCTGCTGGTCATCCCGGTGCTGATCCAGGGCACACCGCTGGCGATCCTCGTCCTGGAGAACAGGCTGGCCCGGGCCGCCTTCACCGCCGACCGCCTCGACGCCGTCCTGCTGATCGCCGGCCAGCTCGCCGTCTCGATCGAGAACGCGCGGGTCTACGCCTCGCTGGAAGCCACCGTCGCCGAACGCACCGAGGAACTGCACCGCGCCAACGAGCAACTCCAGATCCTGAGCAGCACCGACGCCCTCACCGGCCTGGCGAACCGCCGCCAGCTCGACACCCGCCTGGCCACTGCCTGGCACGACGGCGCCGAACGCCACGAACCGCTGTCCATTGCCATGATCGACGTGGACCACTTCAAGCTCTACAACGACCGCTACGGCCACCCGGCCGGCGACGCCTGCCTGCGCCGGGTCGCCGCGGCCCTCACCGGCGTGATCCGCACCAGCGACCTGGTCGCCCGCTACGGCGGCGAGGAGTTCGCCCTGATCCTCCCGGGCGCCGACCCCGCCACAGCCCTGGCCATCGCCGAACGCGCCCGCTCAGCGGTCCTCGCCCTCACCGAACCCCACGCCGCCGCCCCCGCCGGCCTGGTCACGGTCAGCATCGGCGTCGCCAGCATCGTCCCCGGCCCGGACAGCGGCCCGCAGCTCCTGGTCGACTCCGCGGACGCCGAGCTCTACCAGGCCAAACAACACGGCCGCAACCGAGTCATGTCCGATGCGTTGTAGGGTTCCGCCGTGGACGAGTTCGATCGCAGGCTCGATCCGTACCGGCCCGAGTTGCTGGCCCACTGCTACCGGATGCTCGGCTCGGTCCACGACGCGGAGGACCTGGTCCAGGAGACCTGCCTGCGGGCCTGGCGCGCGAAGGACCAGTACGACGAGAGTCGCAGCTCCCTGCGGACCTGGCTGTACCGCATCGCGACCAACGCCTGCCTGACCGCGCTCAAGGGCCGCAGCAGCCGTCCCCTGCCCTCCGGCCTGGTGACCGAGAGCGACCCGCGCCGGCCGTTCGTGCACGGCGGGGAGATCACCTGGCTCCAGCCGCTTCCCGACTCGTCGTTGCGCCGGGTCGAGCCGGAGACCGCCACGATCGACCGGGGAAGTCTCCGGCTCGCCTTCGTCGCCGCCGTGCAGCACCTGTCCGCGCGGCAGCGTGCGGTGCTGATCCTGCGTGAGGTCCTCGACTTCTCCGCGCTCGAGGCGGCAGAGATCCTCAGCACCACGACCGCCTCGGTCAACAGCTCCCTCCAGCGGGCCCGCGCCAGGCTCAAAGAGGTGGGAATCTCGGAGGAACAGGTCGCCGAGCCCTCCGAAGCCGAACAGCGCGCCTGGATCGACAAATACCTGAAAGCCTTCGAGAACGCCGACGTCGAAGGCCTCAAACAGCTGCTCACCGACGACGTCATCATGGAGATGCCCCCGATGGTCAACTGGTTCACCGGGCGCGAGAACTACGGCGTGTTCATGGACTGGGTCTTCGCCGCGAACGGCACCCAGTGGCGCTTCCTGCCGGTCGGCGCCAACGGGCAACCGGCGTTCGCCGCCTACAACCTCGGCCCGAGCGGCACGTACGAGCTGCACACCCTGCAGGTCCTCACGGTCACGAGGAACGGCATCAGCCGCACCTCGGTCTTCCGCGACGCCGAGGTGTTCGCCTCCTTCGAGCTCCCCGCCGTCCATCCTTTTCCCGGGGCGCGATGAGTTCCGGCCCCACCGCCGGTATGTACTCGCGAGCTCGCCGGAACACCCGGCAGCCGGACGCGAGGGAGAACACAATGTCGGACCAGGCCGCCATCCAGGCCGTACTGAACGACTCCTACCAGGCGTGGGAGGCCGGCGACGCCGACGGCATGGTCGCCGATTACACCGAGGACGCGACCGCCGTCATGCCCGGCTCGCTCCGCACCGGCCGCGACATGATCCGCGACAACATGGCCCAGGCCTTCGAAGGGCCCCTCAAAGGCAGCTCGACCTGGAACAAGCAGCTCAGCTTCCGCCTCGTCGGCCGGGACGCCGCCATCGTCATCAGCGAATCCGGCATCCTCTTCCCCGGCGAGACCGAAGTCCCGGACGCCCGCAAGGTCCACGCAACCTGGCTCTTCGAGAAGCGTGACGGCCGGTGGCTGATCGCCGCCTACCACAACAGCCCCGCTCAGCCCCTGGAGTAGCCACACACGTCGTGAACCCAGTAGTCCAGGTATCGCTCGACGGCGGCCCGGTCGGCGGGATCGAGCGCCAGCCACTCCTGCGCTGCGCGCCGCATCTCGTCCCGGGCCTGCCGCCCCTCCTCCGGCTTCAACTCCACCCGGTCGGTCAGCGCGCCCCAGATCAGCTGCATGTTGACAGCCAGATGGCCCTCAGCCCGCGCGGAACAGCCCCAAAGCTCATAACCCACCTCGTACGGATCCGGGGCGGTCAGGACCTGCTTCACCAGCGCAGTAACCGTCACCAGATGCTCCGCGTCCACGCCATCCCAGGTTCGCCCGCTCACCACCGGGACCCTCCCACGCAGCGAAGCCCGGCGCCAGTTAGAGACTTTGCCCCTCACGACTGTGATCCCAGGAGACCCATTTTGCGCGCCAAGATCACGTGGCGAAGTGACGAAGACGGCCACCTCGTCACCTGCGAGGAAGAGTTCCGGCACGCTCTTGCGGAGGCGGAGCAGGATGCGGCCCGCCTTCCGTTGATCGCCGACATCACTGTCGGCGATGGCGACTGCCTCTCCATCGGATTGGGCCGTGCGATCTCGGTGTTGAGTTATGTCCGTGCATCCAAGGAGCCGCCGTACCTCATCAGCCAAGGGTCCGCACGGGTGCAGGACAGCGAAGGCGTGGTGTTCCACTACTACGGGCACTGGTCGGAGTTTCCTCCGTCCGCCGCGGTGCGGGTGAAGGATGCCGTCGAAGCAGTCCGGCACTTCTGCGAGCACGGCGAGTTGTCCTCGCTTCTGACCTGGGTCGAGGTATGAGGCTGCTCTCGACGCCATGAACCTGCCGTCGTGCTCGAGCGGCCATGATTATATTGCCGGTGGACATCGATCGGCTGGACCTGCGCTGGACCTTGAGTGAGACCGGGTGGGCCTGGCTCACCTGGAGCGCCGACGACGTCGTGATGAAGGTGCGCACGTCCTACATCGACCACGGGTTGCAAAGCCTCATGCGGGCAGCAGCCGACCTGCGCCGAGGATCGAACGCGACGATCGCCTGGGTGTCCGACGAACCCTCAGCGCACGTCTTCCTGTTCAGAAACGCCGCCGAATATGTCGGCGTCGATATCGTCGTATTGGCCTCCGAGACCGCGGAGGACCCGTGGAAAGCCGCGGAACGCCGTTGGTCGGGACGGATCCGTGTCGAGGTGCTGACTCAGGCCGTGCTGCGGATGGCTCAAGCCGTGTGGGACGAGCACGGCGCCGCCGGCTACCAGCAGCTGTGGGACGGCATGGCGTTCCCGGAGAAGGAACTGCTCATCCTGCGAGGCGAACGTCCCTGACCCCGCAGCCGCTACCGAGACGCGTGGTCGAGGGTGCCGGGCCGGGGAGGCCCGGCACCCTCGCTGTCATGGGCGTTTGGCGGTGGAGCGGACGAAGACCGGCATGGTGTCGAGGGTCGTCGCGATCGAGGCGGTGGTGCCGCCTGCGTACCGCTTGCCGGTGAAGTAGTCCGTCCAGGTGTTGCCCGGCGGGAACCACACCGTGGTCGACGCCGTGGGGCCCGGGGTGGTTACCGGGGCGACCAGCAGGTCCGGGCCGTAGAGGTACTGGCTGCCGGCGGTCGAGTACGCCTCCTGCTCGCCGGGATACGCGAGGTACATCGCGCGGACGATCGGGGTGCCGGTGCGGGTGGCTTCCGCGGCGGCGGCGTACGTGTAGGGCTGGAGTTTTTTGCGGAGGTTGAGGAACTTCTTGGCCGAGGCGTTCGCGGCCGCGCCGTACTGCCAGGGCAGGCGGTCGCTGTGGTTGGAGTGGAGGCGGTCGATGGGCTGGAAGGTACCCATCTGGACCCAGCGGGCGTAGAGGTCGTCCGGGAGTTTGGTGCTGCCCGGTTCGGAACCCGGCTCCTGGAGGCCTCCGGTGTGGCCGCCGATGTCGTGGCTGACCGCGGCCAGGCCGGTCGCGGCCGACTCGCCCGGGGTGTAGCCGACCTCGTAGCGCAGGGTTTCCCAGTTGGAGATCGTGTCGCCGGTGAAGTGCAGGGTGGTGCGTTTGTCGGCCCAGGGGCCGGTCGCGACCGGGCCCGGGTTGCCGTAACCGCCGGCCTGCAGCGACCCGTACGCGCGGGAGAACGCAAAACCGGTCTGGTCGGCGTACTGCTGGTTGATCCAGGCGTCGGGGGTGACGCCGGGCAGGGTGGAGCGGGAGGCGTCGCAGCACCAGTCGAGCCACCAGAAGTCGAGGCCCTCGGCGCCCATCTGGTCGTGGAGCCAGAGGTAGGCCTTCAGCTGGTCGGCGTCGCCGAAGTCGAAGACGTAGCAGTCGGGGCCGCCGTTGCAGCCGGTCTTCTGGAGCTTGCCCTTGGCGATCTGCTGCGCCCCGGCGAAGTGCGGGTCGGAGCCCAGGATGCTCGGGTGGATGTTGAGGCCGGTGTGGACACCCTGGGAGCGCAGGCGGGCGGCGAACGTCTTCCAGTCCGGGATGCGGGTGGGGTCGATCGACCAGCCGTTCCACTTGTCGGGCGCCTTGAAGTCGGTGTCGACGACCAGGGCGTCCAGGGGTACACCTTCGCTCTTGAAGCGGGCCACGATCGCCTCGAACTCGGCGGCCGTGCGGTCGAAGTACTCCGAGTACCAGACGCCGTAGGCCCAGCGGGGGAGCAGCTTGGTCGGCCCGGTCAGGGTCGACAGCTCCCGCAGACCGCGGCGGTAGTCCTGGCCGTAGGCGAAGACGTACCCGTCCTGACCTGCGGTGGGGCGCTGTGTCACCGTCCGGGTGGCCGGGCGGTAGAGCGCGGAGGCCGAGTCGTCGAGCAGCGACCAGCCGTCCTGGTAGAGCAGCCCGCCGTAGGTGCGCGCGCCGCCGTTGACGTTGTCCAGGCCACGCCGGTACCCGCCGAGCGGTGCGTGCGGGGCGAGCAGCGGCGCGTTCTTCGCGGCGACCGCCACCGTGTCCAGGTTGACGTTGCAGCTCTGGTCGGTCGGGCAGCCCAGCGCCACGGTGTTGGTCCCGGCCTTCAGGGACACCACGACCGATTCGGTACGCCAGTAGTCCCATCCACTCGTCGGCGGCAGGGTGGCGGTGACGGGTGCGGCATCGTTCGCGGTCACGCTCATCGTCCGGGTCTGCACCGGCTGGGCGCCGGCCGGCCCGTTGGCGTAGCGCAGTTGCACGCGGTAGTCACCCGCGGCGGGCACGCCGGTCACGGTCAGGGCGACCCCGGCCCCGGTACGTTCCATCCCGGCCACGAACCCGTCGCCGGAATACCCGTTGTGGTCGTCGGCGAGCCGCGAGCCACCGGTCAGGGTGCCGGTGTCGGCCTCGCAGACGGCGCCGAACGCGCACGGCTGCGGGCTGGGCGGCGTGGGTGCGGGGTACGCGGCTCCGGGCGCGAGCACCGCCAGGCTGTCCACGTTGACGTTGCCGGAGTCGGTCGCCGTCCGGACGAGACTGATCTCGTGGCGGCCGGCCGTCAGGGTCAGCGGCACCGTGGCGAGCGCCCAGGTGTCCCAGTTCGCGGTCGGCGGCAACGTCAGCGTGCCGGACGCGACGCCATCGACCGTGACGGTCAGCGTGCGGGCGACGTTCTGGCCGTCCCCGCCGGTGCTGTTGGCGTAGCGGACCGAGAGCTGCTGAGCGCCCGCGGCGGCGGGGGTGACGGCAAACGTGAGCGACGTGCCGGTGCCCTCGAAGCCGGCCGCAAAGCCCCGGCCGGTGTAGTCGCGGTGGTCGGTTCCCACGCTCAGACCGTTGAGGGCGAGCGCCTCGGCCTCACACAGAGCACCCGGTACGCAGTCAGGGGCGCCCAGTCCGGCCCAGGGTGCGGCGGTCACGGTCTGCTTGCCGGACTTCAGCCGTACCGTGAGGTTGTCGTCGGTGAACGGCCCGGACCCGAGCCGGTAGCGCAGGGTCGCCGCGGCCGTCTCGATCGTCAGCCAGCCCTGCGAGACCCGCTTGGTGAAGCGTGTGGGTGAGAAGCCGTTGCGGCCGATCACGTTGAAGGTGGAGCCGTCGGTGAACTTGCCACCGGGGGAGTACTCGGTCCTGATCAGCGTCGGTGAGAGCACCTGGAAGCGGGCCTTCCCCGCGCTGATCGTCTGCAGCTTCTTGGCGGTGGCCTGGGCCGGTGAGGAGGGGGACAGCACCACGCCACCCGTCACCAGGGCCAGGGCGGCCACAGCGGCGACCCTTCGCCGAACAAAATCGCGCACAGTCGCACCCCATCGGTAGCGAATGAAACTTTTCGATGACAACGCTGACACCCGGCGGCAACAGAAGTCAATGGATCAAGAGCCGGGTGATCAAGGAAGGGGGCGTTATGTTCGACTCATGACCAAGTTGACCCGGGTGGCAGGGCTGGCCGCGGATCTGGCGCTGGGGCTGCCCGCCCGAGCGGTCCCGTACGAGGTCCGGCGGGACGTGGCGGTGCGGATGCCCGACGGTGTCACGCTGCTGGCGGACCACTATCGACCGGCCGGGCCCGAGCAGGCGCTGCCGGTGGTGCTCATCCGCGTGCCGTACGGCCGCGGTGGTCTCTACGGCCAGATGTTCGCCGCCCCGCTCGCCCGCCGCGGTTTCCAGGTGTTCACGCAGGCCACGCGGGGGACGTTCGGGTCGGGCGGGCAGTTCCGGCCGTTCACCACCGAGCACGACGACGGCCTGGCCACGGTCGCCTGGCTGCACGAGCAGCCGTGGTGCGACGGGCGCGTCGCGATGACCGGCGCCAGCTACTTCGGGCACACCCAGTGGGCCGTCGCCCCGTACGTCGATCCGCCGCTGACCTGCGTCTCGCCGCACATCACCTCGTCGCGGGTGACCAGCACGCTGTTCTACGACCACGGTGCACCGCAGATCCACACCGGTCTGAGCTGGTCGGCCTCCATCGGCCGGCAGGAGCGCGGCGGGCTGCTCGGTGGACTGCCCGATCCCCGCGTCCGCGCCAAGGTCAGCCGGGGGCTGCGCCGGCTGCCGCTGCAGGCCGCCGACGTGTCCGTCGCCGGTGCGCCGGTGCCGTTCTGGCGGGACTTCGTCGCCCACGGCGAGCCGGCCGACACCTTCTGGTCGCAGGCCGACCACAACGGCGCCGACCTGACCCGGATGCCGCCGGTGAGCATGGTGACCGGCTGGTGGGACCTGTTCCTGGCCGGCCAGCTCACCGATTACACCGCGCTGCGGGCGGCCGGCGTCCCGGCGCGGATCGTGGTCGGGCCGTGGCTGCACGGCGAGCCCGGTGAGCTGCGGATGATCGCCCGCACCGACGTGAAGTGGCTGGACCACCACCTGCGCGGCGGCCCGGCACCCTCCGGCGCCCCCGTGCGCGTCTTCCTGCAGCAGGCCGGGCGGTGGCTGAACTTCGACCAGTGGCCCCCGGCGACGACGCAGGAGCAGGTGCAGCACCTGCGGGCCGGTGGCACGCTGAGCCCGTCACCCGAGGGCGGCGAGGTCGCGCCGGCCCGCTTCACCTACGACCCCGCCGACCCCACGCCGACGGTCGGCGGCCCGCTGCTGCAGCCGCCGGGCAAGCAGGCCGACAACGCCGAGGTCGAACGCCGCCCCGACGTCCTGGTCTTCACCGGCCCGCCGCTGAGCGCCCCCCTCGACCTGGTCGGACCGGTCAAGGCCCGGATCCACGTCCGGACCGAGCTCCCGTACGCCGACGTGTTTGTCCGGCTGTGCGACGTCGACGCCAAGGGTGTCTCCCGCAACGTGGTCGACGGCATCCGGCGCCTCGACCCCCGCACCGTCCCGGCCGACGACGTGACGGCCGGTGACGACGGCGTGCTGACCGTCGACGTGGCGCTGTTCCCGACCGCCTACCGGGTCCGGGCCGGGCACCGGCTCCGCGTGCAGGTCAGCGGGGGTGCGTTCCCCCGGTACGCCCGCAACATGGGCACCGGCGAGCCGTTCGGCACGGCCACCACGGGTCGCACGAACGCCTTCGAGGTCTTCCACGACGAGGCGCACCCGTCACAGATCGTCCTGCCCGTGCTGGGCTCAGCGCACCAGGCGTGACAGGGCGAGCCGGGCGAGCGGCAGGTAGGCGAGCACCACGGGTCCGAAGCCGACGATCGTCAGCCGGGTCCGGGTGCCGCCCGCCGTCGCCTCGACCGTGTGCAGCAGGGCCAGCCGCACCCCGGCCGCCGACGCGGTCCAGGACCAGGTGCGGACCGGGTCGGTGTCGTGGACGGCGAGGATCTGGAAACGCACCGGCAGACCACCGGGCCCGCGAACCACACCCGAGGTGCCCGGCGCGAGCCGCTCGCCGGCATAGTCGACCGAGCGGATCTGCGGTGACCATTCCGGCCACCGCCGGGGCCGGACATAGCGGTCCCAGACCTCCTCGACGGTACGCGGCCCCGCGACGCTGATCTCGCGCCGCAGCGCCGGCCAGCCGGGCTTCACACCTGCACCATGCCCGCAGCGTAGTCGTCCCGCCTGCTCAGTGCTGGTTTGCGCACCCACGGCCACGGGCACCCCGGTGACATGTTCCCTGCAGAGAATCTCCGTGACTGGCGTGGCGAGAAGGTCATCGATCCCGACGGCGACAAGATCGGCAGTCTGGAAGCGATCTACTTCGACACCGCCACCGACGAACCCGCCTTCGTCACGGTGCAGATCGGCATCATCGGCCGCCACCGCCTCGCTTTTGTCCCCCTCGCGGGCGCCACGGTCACCCCGTCCGCGGTCCGCGTGCGCTTCGACAAGAAGCTCGTGGGCGACGCGCCGACCATCGACCTCGACGGCGAACTCACGGCCGCCGACGAGCCGGCGGTCTTCGCCCATTACAACCTCCCGTACGCGACCGGTGCGGCCGGCGAGCGCCGCCTGGCCCGCCGCTGACGTCCCTTACGGAGCCCGAACGTCGCCCTGACGTTCCTCCAGCGCTGCGTCCCTAGCGTCCGGGGCATGACTTTGCTCCGGCGTACCACCGCAGTGCTCTCCGCGATGACCGTCGTTGCCGGGCTGTCCGCGTGCGACCCACGCCTGCCCGGCTCCGGCGACGGCGGCCCGGACACCGACCGGCCCAACATCGTCTTTGTCCTGACCGACGACCTGGCGTCGAACCTCGTGCAGTACATGCCGCACGTCCAGGCGCTGGCGAAGAAGGGCACCTCGTTCGCCAACTACACGGTCACCGACTCGCTGTGCTGCCCGTCGCGGTCGTCGATCTTCACCGGTCGTTACCCGCACAACACCGGGATCTTCACGAACGGCGGCAAGGACGGCGGCTTCACCACGTTCAAGAAAAACGGCGAGGAGAAGTCGACCTTCGCCACGTCGCTGCAGCAGGCGGACTACCGCACCGCGATGATGGGCAAGTACCTCAACGAATACCTGCCGAAGGACAAGTACGTCCCGCCCGGCTGGACCGAGTGGGACGTCGCGGGCAACGCCTACGGCCAGTACGACTACAACCTCCTCGAGAACGACCAGGTCAAGCACTACGGCAAGGCGCCCGGGGACTACCTGACCACGGTCGTCAGCGGTAAGGCCACGAAGTTCATCACCGACTCGGTCGCTGCGAAGAGCCCGTTCCTGCTCGAGGTGGCCACGTTCACGCCGCACGGCCCGTTCACCCCGGCGCCGGAGGACAAGGACAAGTTCCCCGGGCTGACCGCGCCGCGCGGACCGGCCTTCGACAAGCTGCCTGCCGACCCGCCGAAGTACCTCGCCGGGCGTGAGCCCCTCACCGCCGACGAGAAGAAGAAGATCGACACGGACTTCCGCAAGCGGGCCCAGGCGGTGCAGTCGGTCGACCGGATGATCGGCTCGATCCAGGACACCCTCGAGAAGGCCGGCGTGGCCGACAACACGATCATCGTGTTCAGCTCCGACAACGGGTTCCACATGGGGGAGTACAGAATGACCCCCGGCAAGCAGACGGCGTTCGACACCGACGTGAACGTGCCGCTGATCGTGGCCGGCCCGGGTGTCGGCGCGGGCCGGACGGTCACCGAGGCCGCGGAGAACGTCGATCTGCGGCCGACCTTCGAAGCCCTGGCCGGTGCGACCACACCGTCCGAAGTGGACGGCAGCAGCCTGGTGCCGTTGCTGCGCGGGGAATCCAGCGCCGGGTGGCGTACGACCTCGCTGGTCGAGCATCACGGCCCGAACACCGACCCGGCCGACCCGGACCGGCCGGCGAAGAACGGTGGCAACCCGGCCACCTACGAGGCCATCCGGACCAGCACGTACACCTACGTCGAGTACGCGGACGGGACCAGCGAGTACTACGACCGCAAGGCGGACCCTGACATGCTGAACAACATCGCCGGCACGCTGGCGCCGGACACCCGGACGAAGCTGGCGGCAACGGTCAAGGGCATGAGCGTCTGCCAGGGCCGGCGGCAGTGCTGGACCGCGGCCGGCGGCAAATAGCAAGTCCTGCGTTACGACTCGGCTGACGAGGTGAGGGCGGCGTTGGGCAGCGCCGCCCGCACCTTGCGGCGTACCGGCTGGGGCGTGGGCTCCCGGTCCGGTGCCTTCAGGGTGAGCGTCGCGACGGCCGGCGCCAGCAACAGCACGAACTGCCGGGGCCGCTGTGCCGGGTCGGCCGAGCGGGCGGACAGCAGACCCCGCAGGTCGCCGGGCAACAACGCGGCGAGCTGAGCCGGGGTCACGCCGCGGCAGAAGGCGTTGAGCTGCTCGAACGTCACGCGCAGGTAGAAGGCGGCGTCGGGCTCAGGGACGTGCAACTCCTCGGCGACCTCACGGATGAGCTGCTGGGCGGTGCACTGATCGATGTGCCGGCCCGACATCGTGACACCGATGTCAGCCGGCAGCTGTGCGGCCAGCTCGGCGAATGCGGTGGGGGAAAGACGTTTCTCCAGCGCCTGCATCACCGCCCGGACGACGCGTCTGGCTTGATTGCGGCCGTGCAGGCGGGCGCAGATCCGAACCTGGGTCAGCAGGTCGTCGCGGTGCATGGGTCACCGTCTTTCCTGATCCACTTTTGGGTCCAATCGACTACCCGCGGAAAAAGCACCTAAACCATCCCGGCGCCGACTGTTCAAAAGGTGTGAAGCAGCCGGCTGGGGGAAAACAGCGCCCGGATCCGCGTACCAGGAGAAGGAGCGCAGAATGCAGCCACAGGAACTGACCCACGTGAATGTCGGCATGACCGTCGTCGACGTGGACGGCGCGGAGGCCGGGGCGGTCACGGCCGTTCAGCAGCCGGGCACGGACGTGCGCCCGGACCTCGCCGCCGGCATCGCCGAGCGGCTGATGGGCTCCGGATATCTCCGCGTGGACGGCACCGGACTGCTGTCGAACGACGTGTACGCCTCCGGTGACCAGATCTCCGGAACCGTCGAGGGCCGGCCCGGAGTGGTGAACCTCCGCGTCACCCGCGACGAGCTCTACCGATCCGAGTCCTGAGCCCCGGACGCGAGACCCGGCCGGCTGACCTGGCCGGCCGGGCGCACCGGCAGCTCGAGGGTCGAACCACGCTCGATCGGCTGGATGCCGGTCAGGCCGTGCTCCCGGGCCCGCTCGACGAAGTCACTCAGCGGCGACGTGAAAACCGTGTAGTCGTCGTGGTGCACCGGCACCGTCAGACGCGGCCGGATGAGCTCGGTCAGGTCGACACCCTGACGGGCGTCCATCGTGAGCAGCATGCCGAACACCCGGGTGCCACCGAGGTGCACGATCATCGCGTCGATGTCACCGCAGCGCTCGGGCACCTGAGCCAGGAACGGCCGGTTCAGGGTGTCGCCGGTGATGTAGACCCGCAGCCGGCACACGTCGTCGACCCGCAGCTCGATCACCGACCCCATGACGTCGGGCAGGAGCCACTCGGCCGGTCCGGGACCGTGACGGCCGGGGACCGCGGTGATGCGCAGCCGCTCACGGCCGCGCGCCCAGTCGTAGCTCTCCCAGGTCGGAAGGCCTCGCACCGCCCGGAATTTCCACTGCCGCAGCTTCCGGCGCGCCTGCGGTGTCGTGAAGATCGGCGTCGCGGACGGCAGCTCCGCCTTGGCCACCCCGTCGAAGTGGTCCCCGTGCAGGTGGGACAGCACCACACCGTCCAGCGGCGGCAACTCGCCCATCGTCATCGCCGGGTCGAGCAAGCGGCGGGTCCAGGCACCCTTACCGAGATAGACCCGGGTCCCCGCCGGTACGAAGTTGGGGTCGGTCAGCAGGGTGAACGACCCCAGCCGCAGCAGGGTCGTGGCGTTGCCGACAAACGTCACGCCGGCCTTCACATCAGGATCATCCAGCACGGATTGCCACCTCCGCCGCGCGCATACCCCCGGAAACGCGACTCACACCCCCTGCACCTCCTCCGGTACGCGAGCACCTGAACAATGGGCTGGTCGACTCCGGCCGTACAGGAAGAGGGTTTGATCATGGGTTGGAACACGTCGGTGCTCTTCCGGCAGGGAATCACGGCCGACGAGGCCGTCGACGACCTGGCCATCACCGAGTTCAGCGGCGAGACCGTCGAGGCGGAGCAGGCCACCAGCGCCCTCAAGCCCGACGCGCTCTACGCGGCCGAGTCCGGCGGGTGGGCGCAGGTCTGGAACCCGATGATGGACCTGGTCATGGGCTGGGAACCGACCGACACCGCCACCGCCCTGATCGCGTTCTTCAGCAGCGTCTCCAGCACCTACGGCTTCTCGCTCTTCACCGACGGCGAACGCACCCGCCACTTCGTCTACGCCGAGGGCGAGATCGTCGAGGACGAGGGCACACCCCTGGCCAGCGAAGCCGGCATCGAGGTGCCGTCCTGGGGCCCGGACGAGAACTACATCTGGGCCGTCATCACCGCGGTCACCGGCCTGACCTACGACGAAAGCCTGCAGTACCGCGTCTACCCGGTCGGATGACCGCGTGCGCGCCGACCTCCTGCGCCGGGTCCGGCTGAACCAGGCCCGGCTCCTGGTCGACCACCTCGACCCACCCGAACTCGTCCTGCTCGCCTGCGACCTCCTGATCGACGGCTCCGACGCGGCCGTCGCTCTCGCCACCGAGTCGCCGTCGCGGCTGGAGGAGCGGGAGGCCGCGCGCCTGTTCGAAGACCTGGTGCGGGAGCTCGGCCTGCCCGACCTCGCCCTCGCCACGGCGGTGTCCCTCGTCGCTACGGACACCTGCCGTCACCTGCTCGACGGCACCCTGCCACCCGAAACCGCCGGCCATCGGCTGCTGGTCATCGGGCACGAGGGCGCGCCGCCGTTCGGGCTGCTGCAACCGCTCCTCGCCCTCCTCGACAACAGCGCCGACCCGGCCTTCGCTGCCCGCCTCAAGTCCCTGGCCCGAGACCTCCTCACAACCCTCGAAGGGTGACGGCGGCTCAGTCGCCGCAGAACCACAGGTAGAGGTGCTGACCTTGCTCGACTACAGCCGCGAGCCGGCGGATCTCTCTGCGAGCGGGGTCGGGGATCAGGGTGGCCGGGAGCCGGTCCAGCTCCGCCAGCAGGAGGGGGATCTGGCGCTGGTTGAAGATGGTGTCGAGGTAGGCGCAGAGCCCGGCCAGCATCGGAAACTCCGCCGGCTCCAGGTCGATGAGTTCCTGGGTCCATTCGAAACCCGATGCGTGCGCCACGACGTCGCCGGAGTCGTCCCGGACCTGAAGATCAATCACTGGGCGACGGTAGCGGACACCGCGGTCGTGTCACGGCTTTGGGAGGGCGAGGGCCAGGTGGGTGGACCAGGTACGGACGACGTGGGCGCGGCGGCGGGAGTCGTCGGTGAGGATGTCGGCGAGGGCGAGGCCTCGGGCCAGGTCGAGGGTGGCCTGGATGAGGCCGCGCATGTGCGGGTCGGTGTCGTCGACGCGGAGGAGGCGGACGGCCCGGCGGTGGACCTCGCGGGCGAAGTGGCGTTCCAGGGGGACCACCGCTGAGCGGAGGTCGGGGTCGGCGGCGGCCACCGTCCAGACCTGCAGGGCGGCGCGGAAGAGTTCGCCGCCGATGGCTTCGACCAGGCCGGCGACCACCGTGTGGATGCGGTCGGGGTCGGTGCCGGAGGGGTCGGGGAGGGCGTCGAGCAGGGCCGCGCGGTCGGCGAACATGTGTTCCAGGGCGGCGATGATCAGAGCTTCGCGGGTGGGGAAGTGGTGCTGGACGGCGCCGCGGCTGAGGCCGGCTTCGGTGGCGATGAGGCCGACTGTCGAGGCTTCCCAGCCGTGGGTGGCCAGGCAGCGGATGGCTGTTTCGAGCAGGCGCCGGCGGGTGGCGCGCGAGCGGTCCTGTTTAGGTGCGGTCATCGGTGACCACGGCCAAGGGCGTGCCCTGGCTGACCTGCCGGCCGATGCTGACCGGCAGCTCCGTGACCGTGCCGTCGGCGGGGGCGGTGACGACGTGTTCCATTTTCATCGCCTCCAGCCAGACCAGGGGCTGGCCGGCCCGGACGGTGTCGCCGACCTGCACGCCGACCCGGATCACGGTTCCGGGCATCGAGGCGATCAGTGCACCGGCCGTGAGTCGCGTCGACGGGTCGGTGAAACGCGGGACTCGTCGCAGCGTGACCGAGCCGGTCGGGCCGTCGACCACCACGTGGTTGTCGTAGCGGCCCACCGACCAGCTGCGCCGCACGCCGCCGAGATCAAGAACCACCCGATCGGCGCCGGCCGAGACGACCACCTCGCCGGTGGCGACCTCCATTCCGGTACGCCCGGAGCGGTAGCGCACGGCGATCTCGTGCTCTCCGGCCGCGTAGGTGCGGGTGCGGTAACCGACGGGGATGTTGCGGAAGCCGCGTGCGGGGCCGCTGGTCAGCGCCGCATCCGACAGGGCGGCGACCAGGGCGCCCAGTTCCGGCTCCAGGGCTGTGCCGGCGGTGAGGCCGCCCGGTGGGTTCAGGTCGTAGAAGTCGGTGGCGGCAGTGCCGGCCAGGAACGCGGGGTGGAGCAGGCTTGCCACCAGCAGGTCGCGGTTGGTCGTGACGCCGTGGAGGCGGGACCGGCGCAACGCCGCTGCGAGCTGGCGCGCGGCGCCTTCCCGGGTGGCGCTGTAGGAGATGACTTTGGCCAGCATCGCGTCGTAGTAGGTGCCGACGACACTGCCGGTCTCCACACCGGAGTCCACGCGGATGGTGTCGATCCGGGGCCGGTCGAACCACGTGGCGGCGGGAACCTCGAAGCGGGCCAGGACACCGGACTGCGGGCGCCAGTTGTCGGTGGGGCTCTCGGCGTACAGGCGGGCCTCGATGCTGTGGCCGGTCATGGCCGGCTCCGGGCCGGTCAGGGGGAGGCCCGCGGCGATGTCGACCTGCAGGGCGACCAGGTCGGTGCCGGTGACACATTCGGTGACGGGGTGTTCGACCTGCAGGCGGGTGTTCATCTCGAGGAACCAGAAGCGGCCCTGTTCGTCGGCGAGGAACTCGACGGTGCCGGCGCCGCGGTAGCCGACGGCGGCTGCGGCGGTGCGGCCCGCCGCGAGCAGGCGGTCGCGCAGGTCGCCGCCGATGCGGTCGACGAGCGGTGCCGGTGCCTCCTCGATGACCTTCTGGTGGCGGCGCTGCAGTGAACATTCCCGGTCGCCGAGGGCCCAGACGGTGCCGTGGTCGTCGGCCAGGATCTGGACCTCGAGGTGGTGGCCGGCCTCGAGGTAGCGCTCGCAGAAGACCGTCTTGTCGCCGAAGGCCGCGGCTGCTTCGCGTTCGGCGGCGGCCACCGCGTCCGGCAGGTCCTGCAGCGTGCGGACGATGCGCATGCCCCGCCCGCCGCCTCCCGCCGAGGCCTTGACCAGCACCGGGAGGTCGGCGTCGGTGAGGGTGGCCACGTCGAGCCGGTCGAGGACGGGCACCCCGGCGGCGGCCATCAGCTGCTTCGACTCGATCTTGGAGCCCATCGCCGCGATCGCTTCCGGTCCGGGACCGATCCAGGTCAGACCCGCTTCGCGTACGGCCGTTGCAAAGCCCGCATTTTCGGACAGGAAGCCGTAGCCGGGGTGGATCGCGTCGGCACCGGCGCGCAGGGCCGCCGCGATGATCAGATCGCCCCGCAGGTAGGTCTCGGCCGGTGCGGACCCGGGCAGGTGCACCGCCGCGTCGGCTTCGGTGACGTACGGGCTGCCGGCATCGGCGTCGGAGAAGACGGCCACGGTGGCCAGGCCCCGGCGCCGGCAGGTCGCGAAGATGCGGCGGGCGATCTCGCCGCGGTTGGCGACCAGGACACTGGTGATGGTCATGGTCCTCACATCCGGAAGACGCCGAAGGCGTCGGTGCCCTGCACCGGCGCGGTGTGGATCGCGGACAGCGCGAGGCCGAGGACGTCGCGGGTGTCGCGCGGGTCGATGATGCCGTCGTCGTAGACGAGCCCGGACAGCACCAGCGGCATCGCCTCGGCGGTGATCTGCTGCTCGATCGCGTGCCGGACCACCTGGGCGCCCTCCTCGTCGAACGGCCGGCCCTGCGCCAGCGCGGACGCCCGCGACACCATGATGCTGACGTCGGCGAGCTGATGGGCGCCCATCACCGCGGACCGGGCGCTCGGCCAGGTGAAGACAAAACGGGGGTCGTACGCGCGACCGCACATGCCGTAGTGCCCGGCGCCGTAGGAGTTGCCGATCAGCACCGAGAGGTGCGGGACGGTCGAGTTCGACACCGCGTTGATCATCATGGCGCCGTGTTTGATGATGCCGCCCTGCTCGTACTCCTGGCCGACCATGTAACCGGTCGTGTTGTGCAGGAACAGCAGGGGAGTGTTCGAGCGGTTGGCGAGCTGGATGAACTGCGCCGCCTTCTGGGCCTCGGCGCTGAACAGCACTCCGCGTTCGTTGGCCAGGATGCCGATCGGGAAGCCGTGCAGCTGCGCCCAGCCGGTGACCAGCGAGCTGCCGTACAGCGGTTTGACCTCGTCGAAGTCGCTGTCGTCGACGATGCGGGCGATGACCTCCCGCGGGTCGAACGGCGCCTTCAGCCCGGGTGGCACGATCGCGAGCAGGTCGTCCGCGGCGTACCGGGGCGGCCGGGGTGTGGTGGTCGCCGGGCCGGCGGCCTTGTGGTGGTTGAGGCGCGCGACGATGCGGCGGCCGATCCGGATGGCGTCCTGCTCGTCGGTGGCGTAGTGGTCGGCCAGGCCGGAGATGCGGGCGTGCATCTCGGCGCCGCCCAGCGACTCGTCGTCGGACTCCTCACCGGTGGCCGCCTTGACCAGCGGCGGGCCGGCCAGGAAAACCTTCGACCGCTTCTCGATCATCACCACGTGGTCGCTCATGCCGGGCAGGTAGGCGCCGCCGGCCGTGGAGTTGCCGAAGACCAGCGCGATCGTGGGGATGCCGGCGGCGGACAGCCGGGTCAGGTTGCGGAAGACCGCGCCGCCGGGGATGAAGACTTCCTTCTGCGTGGGCAGGTCCGCGCCCCCGGACTCGACCAGCGCGATGACCGGCAGCCTGTTCTGCAGGGCGATCTCGTGCATCCGCAGCGTCTTGCGCAGCGACCACGGGTTGCTCGCGCCACCCTTGACCGTGGGGTCGTTGGCGATGATCAGGCACTCCACACCGCTGACCTCGCCGATCCCCGCGACCACACTGCCGCCGACCGCGAACGAGGACCCGTAGCCGGCCAGCGGGGCCAGCTCGAGGAACGGCGCGTCGAGGTCGAGCAGCAGCTCGATGCGTTCGCGGGCGGTGAGCTTGCCGCGGGCGCGGTGCCGGGCGACCGCCTTCTCGCCGCCACCGGCGACCGCCTTGGCGTTCTCGGCCGCGACCTCGTCGAGGGCGTCGAGCATGGACTGCCGGGCGGCACGGGCGTCGGCGCTCTCCGGGTCCAGGGTGGACCGCAGGACGGTCATGAAACCTCCAGCAGGGCGACGGGGATCTCGACGTGCCGCGACCGCAGCCACTCACCGAGCCCCTTGGCCTGCGGGTCGAAGCGGGCGTTGTAAGCGACACCCTGACCGAGCAGGCCGTCGATGACGACGTTCACGGCGCGCAGCGCGGGCAGCCGGATGATCCGGACCGCCAGGCCGGCGGTCTCCGGGAGCAGATCGCGGATCGTCTCCTCGGTGATCAGGGCGGCGAGCCACGGGTACGCCGCGTCGTCGCGCACCCAGAGGCCGACGTTGGCGCTCCCGCCCTTGTCACCCGACCGGGCCCCGGCGACGGTCCCCAGCGGAAGGCGGCGGGTCGGACCCGGATCGCCGGCAGCGGGCGCAACCGGGCCGGACAGCGGCCGGAGCGGCGCGGTGACCAGCGGCGGGGCAATGCTGTCGACGGTCCCGTCGTCCAGCACCACCTCGTGCACCGGCACGTCCTGGGGGACAAAGGCCGGAGTGAAGACACCGTACGGGTGCGCGCGTCCCGGGGGCGTGGTGCTGAAGAAGCCCGGGTAGGACCCCAGCGCGACCTCGACGGCGGCGTTGGTGAACGCGCGGCCCACCACCTTCTCGGCCGGGTCACGGGCGACGACCGTGAGCAGCGCGGACGCCTGCTGCTGCGTCGGTGCGTCCGCGGAGTCGAGGCGAGCCAGGGTCCAGGTGACCTCGGCCGGTGCGGTGGGGCAGGCGGCGGCGAACTGGCGCCGGAACAGGTCCGCCTTGGCCTCGATGTCGAGACCGGTCAGCACCACCGTGACCTCGTTGCGGAAGCCGCCGACGGCTACACACGAGACCTTGAGGTCGGGCGGGGGCGGCTCACCGCGTACGCCGGTGATCTCCACCCGGTCGGGCCCGGACCGGTGCAGGGTGATCGTGTCGAGCCTGGTCGTGACGTCGGGGCCGGCGTAGCGGGCATCGCCGATCTCGTAGACCAGCTGGGCCGTGACCGTGCCGACCGTGACCGCGCCGGACGTGCCCGGGTGCTTGGTGATGACGCTGGAACCGTCCCGGTGCAGCTCGGCGATCGGGAAACCCGGGTGGACCAGATCGTCGATCTCGGTGAAGAACGGGTAGTTGCCACCGGTGGCCTGCGTGCCGCACTCGATCACGTGACCGGCCACGGTGGCGCCGGCGAGCGCGTCGAGGTCGTCGTGGCTCCAGCCGAAATGGGCGATCGCCGGGCCGACGGTCAGCGAGGCGTCGGTGACCCGCCCGGTGACCACCACCTCGGCCCCGGACTGCAGCGCCCGGGCGATCCCGAACGCACCGAGATAGGCGTGCGCGCCGAGTGGGGAGCCCAGCCCGAGGTCGGTGGCGCGGGGCGTGAGGTCGTCACCGCGTACCAGAGCGATCTTGGTCTGGCCGAGCTCTCGCAGGGCGGTGACCAGGCCGGAAGGGTTGACCCCGCCGGCGTTGGCGACGATGCGGACACCGCGGTCCCGGGCCAGGCTCAGGCAGTCGCGCAGCTGGGCCAGGAAGGTCCGGGCATAACCGGTGGCGGGATCGGCAGCGCGGTCACGGGCCAGGATGAGCATGGTCAGCTCGGCCAGATAGTCGCCGGTGAGGACGTCGAGCTCGCCGCCCTCGAGCATCTCGCACATCGCGGAGAGCCGGTCGCCGTAGAACCCGGAGCAGTTGCCGACACGCAGCGGATCGGGGCTCATGCCCGCTGACATTGGCACAGCGGCGAAAAACAAGCAAGCGTGCTTGTTTCTCCGTGTCGCCGTTCGTTACCGTCGGCGGATGCGGCTCAACGAGGACCATCGCGCCTTCCGGGACAGCGTCCGCCGGTTTGTCGACGCCGAGGTCAACCCGCACGTCGACGCCTGGGAAGCCGCCGGCCGGGTGCCGCTGCACGATCTCTTCCCCAAGGCCGCGGCCCTCGGCCTGCTCGGTCTCGAGTACGCGGAGACCTACGGCGGTGAGGGCGCCGACCACAGCTTCCAGCTCGTCGCCGCCGAGGAGTACGGCCGCATGCACGCGACCGGCGTCGGCATGGCGATCGGCGTCCAGTCCATGATGGCCACCCCGTCGCTGCACGAGTTCGGCTCACCCGAGCTCAAGGAGCGCTACCTGGCCCCGGCGATCGCGGGCACGGCGGTCGCGGCCGTCGCCGTCACCGAACCCGACACGGGCAGCGACGTCGCCCGCCTGCGCACCCGTGCCGTCCCCGACGGCGACGACCTGATCATCACCGGTCGCAAGACCTACATCACCAACGGCGCCCAGGCCGACTGGATCTGCCTGCTCGCCCGCACCTCCGACGAGGCCGGCCACCGCGGCATGTCCCAGATCATCGTCCCCACGTCCCTCCCGGGATTCAGCGTGGCGCGCACGTTCGACAAACTCGGCAACCGCTGCTCCGACACCGCCGAACTCGTCCTCGACGAGGTCCGCGTCCCCGCCGCCAACGTCGTGGGCCAGGTGGGACGCGGCTTCCAGCAGCAGATGCAACAGTTCGTGATCGAGCGCATGTTCGCCGCGTACACGACGGTCGGCGGCTGCCAGTACGCCCTCGACCGCACCCGCAAGTTCGTCCTCGACCGCACGGTGTTCGGCCGCCCCCTCGCCGACCGGCAGTACGTCGCCTTCCGCCTCAGCGAACTCCAGGCCGAAGTGGATCTGCTGCGCAGCCACAACCTGGTCACCTGCGAAACCCTGATGGCCGGCGAGGACATCACCCGCATGGCAACGGTCGCGAAGCTCAAGGCGGGCCGGCTGATCCGCGAGGTGGCCGACTGGTGCCTGCAACTGCACGGCGGCATGGGCTACCTCGAGGAGACCTGGACCGCCCGCCTCTACCGCGACACCCGCCTGACCTCCATCGGCGCCGGCGCCGACGAGGTCATGCTCCAGATCCTCACCCGCCTCGACGGCCTCCCGGCCTGACCCCGGTCCGAGCCCAGGCAAACGTTTTCCTGCGACCTTGGCGGGTAGGCGGCGCTGACCCGGTTCGCCGTCCGAAGAGGCTCACATGCTGGAAATACTGGTCAGTGGCTCCGGGAAGGCGTGTGTGTCCGTGCACGGCGAACTTGTCATGGAGGAGGCGCCGCGGCTGCGGAACCTGCTCACGGCCCTGCTCAACCGTGGTGATGTCACCGCGGTCGAGCTCGATCTGGCCGACGTGACCTTCATCGATGCTTCCGGGGCGGGGACGCTCATCGTGGCGCACCGCATCGCCGCCAACCTGCGGGTCGACCTGCGCCTGAGTGCGGTGAGCGCGCCCACGGCGCAGGTCCTGATCCTGATGGCTGCCGCGGATCTCATCCCGGTCCTGTGACAGCGCGGGCTCAGCCCATACCCGTCCACCGCGCCGACGGCTACCGGGAGCGTGTTCCTTGCCGGGCCGGCGGCTGGTCGGCGGCGGTGGACGGGGTGGTGGCCGGGACGATGACGACGCCGCTGGCCGGGCGGGCCGGGACGCGTTGCAGTGAGATCTCCAGGTCCTGAGCCGGTACGTCGTAGTCGAGGTCCGCGAGCCGGGGGACCAGCGCCTCGAGCAGCGCGATGGTGATCTGCTCGCCCGGACACCGGTGACCGGTACGCGGATCGCCGCCGCCCTGCGGGACGAGGTCGTACGCACCGATGTGCCGGTCGAGGAACCGCTCGGGTGCAAAGCGGTACGGGTCGGGCCAGAGCAGGTTGTCGTGGTTCTGCCCGTACAGGTCGAGCAGGACCAGGGTGCCGGACGGGATCGGCTGCCCCTGCCAGGTCAGGTCGCGCACGGCACGGCCGCCGATGAACGGGGCGAACGGGTAGAACCGGCGTACCTCGTGGGTGAAGGCCTCGGCGTATCCCGGACGGCGGGCCTGCAGCGCCTCCCGGTGCTCCGGCCACAGGTGCATCGCGTGGGCCGAGTACGCGACGAACCAGCACACGGCCACGGTCGGGCGTATCACGTTGAGGACCTCGACGGCGGCGACGCGGCTGTCGAGCGGCTCGCCCGAGGCGTCGCGGTGCTCGGCGATCGTGGCCAGCGCCGACTCCGGTGGTGCGGCTGCGGCCCCGGACCGTACCTGGTCGATCAGTTTTGCGATCCGCCGTTCCAGCCCGGCGCGGGCGCGGCGGGCCCGCCAGTGGCGTGGTCCGGCGGTGGCGAAGCCGTCGACCAGCGCCACCAGGCGCGCGGCCACCTCGGGCACCTCGGTGTCCTCGAGCGGCAGTCCGGCCCAGCGGCAGACCGCACGCGTGATGACCCGGCTCGCCTCGTCGAAGAGCACCACCCGCTGCCCGGGTGACCAGGATGCGACGGCGTCGTCCCAAGCCGCCTCGGCCTGCTCGACCAGACCGGCGACACCCGGGCCCGTCAGCAACGTCATGAACATCGTCTTGCGGACCCGGTGCGCCTCACCGTCGAGGGTGTGCACGGCGCCGTGACCGAACAGGGTGCTCTGGACCGGTTCCGGGATGGCGGTGCGCCGCGTGACGTTGTTCTCGTCGTAGAAGAAGCGGGCCGCGTCGGGGCCGCACAGACCGACGGCCCGCTGGCCCAGCACGCGGGCTTGCACGACCCCGTCCCGGCTGCGTCGGCGCTGGTCGGGCAGCCAGCCGTAACCCTGGAGCGCCACCATGAGAGTCTGATCGACAACAGGCATCCTCATGGCGGCTGCATTCCCAGGTCGTCCCGCGCGAAACGGGGTTCGATCACTCGGTGGCGGAGTCCACGCCCGCGTCGTCACCGGCGCCGACCCAGACCGCCTTGAGGTTGCAGAACTCGCGGATACCGGCCGCGGACAGTTCCCGGCCGTACCCCGAGTTCTTCACCCCTCCGAACGGCAGCTGCGGGTACGAGGTGACCATGCCGTTGACAAAAACGGCGCCCGCGTCGAGCTCGTTGATGAAGCGTTCGCTCTCCGGCGCGTCACTGGTCCAGACATTGGAACCCAGCCCGTACGGGGTGCCGTTGGCGATCTTGATGGCTTCCTCCACGGACTCGACCCGGTAGACGCCGGCGACCGGCCCGAACACCTCCTCGGCGTACATCCGCATGTCCGGGGTCAGGTCGGTGACCACCGTCGGCGGGTACCACCAGCCGGCGCCGTCACCGCGCTGCCCCCCGCACCGGACCGAAGCGCCGTGGGCGACCGCGTCGGCGACCTGCGCCTCGACGTCGTCACGTCCCTGCTCGGTCGCCAGGGGCCCGACGTCGGTGCCGTCCAGCAGGGGATCACCCACGGTCAGCGCGGACATGGCGGCCACGAAGGCGTCGACGAACCGGTCGTAGACGTCGGTGTGCACGATGAACCGCTTGGCCGCGATGCACGACTGACCGTTGTTCTGGGAGCGGGAGGTGGTCGCGACCTGCGCCGCACGCTCCACGTCGGCGGACGGCAGCACCACGAACGGGTCGCTGCCACCCAGCTCCAGGACGGTCTTCTTGAGCTCCCGGCCGGCGACGGCGGCGATCGACCGGCCGGCGTTCTCACTGCCGGTAAGCGTGGCCGCGCGTACCCGGGGGTCGGAGAGGATGTGCTCCACCGCGTCCGAACCCACCAGCAGCGTCTGGAACGCGCCCTCGGGAAAACCGGCACGGGCGAACAGTTCACCCAGGTAGAGGGCGGTCTGCGGCACGTTCGAGGCGTGCTTGAGCAGACCGGTGTTACCGGCCATGAGCGCCGGGGCGGCAAAACGCATCGCCTGCCACAGCGGGAAGTTCCACGGCATCACCGCCAGGACCGGACCGAGCGGCTGATACCGCGCGTACGCCCGCAGGGCGCCCACAGCGTCGGCATCCGCGGGCTCGTCGGCGAGGAACCCCTCGGCGTTGTCGGCGTAGAACCGGCAGGCCTTGGCGCACTTGACGACCTCGGCCTTGGCCGCGGTGAGCGTCTTGCCCATCTCGAGCGTCATCAGCCTGCCCACGTCGTCCTGCTCGGCCTCGAGCAGGTCGGCGGCCGCCCGCATCCAGGCGGCCCGCTGGTCGAAGGACGTCTCCCGCAGGGCCCGGAAGCCGGACACCGACCGTCCGATCGCCGCGTCGATCTGCTCCGGCGGCAGCGGGTCGAACTTCTTCAGTACCTCGCCGGTGGCCGGGTTGATCGTCGCAATCGGCATGGTTACCACCTCATTCGCGTGTAGTCCTCTCTCCGCTACCCGCGATGCCCGTACCTAACCCGAGGCTGTGGTCACGTGGCCGCAGTCGCAGCGACTGCTGCTCGACGACACCGAATTGGTCCAGCAGCGCGGTGATCTCCAGGACCTGGTAGACGGGCTTGGACACCTCTATCAGCGTGAGGTCGCAGCCGGCACGCTGCGCCGCGGCCCGGCAGCGGAGCAGCGCCCTGATGCCACCGGAGTCGAGATAGGTGACGAGGTGGGCATCCATCTCGACGCTCGCGGGCCGGTACCGGCGCAGAACATCGGAGAGTGAGGCCTGCAGATCCTCGACGTTCAAACCGTCCAGGTCACCGCAGAGGATCATGCGCGTAGGCGCCGGAGGTGGTTCGTGCTGCACGTCCACGACCGGACCGTGCTCGGGACGCCGTGTCGAATTCGACGGGGAGAGACTCATGGAAGACTCCGCTGCAGGAGAGTAACCAGTGACGGCGGACCCTCGCTGCTGAAGGCGACCCCCACCATAACCCGCTGCTGAGCGCCGGCCACCACGTGTCAGCCGATCAGGTCGCGTTCCAGGCCATCAACCGGGCTCAATCGCCGCCGCCGGGACGGAGCCGTCGCCGCAGGACCAGGAGATCGACCGCCGCGATCAGGCCGAGCACACCGAAGACCCACACCAGCGCGTCCAGCCCGGCCCGCAGCGTGATCACCCCGAAGACCGCACACGTGGCCAGCCCGAAGGCAGCATGCAGCATACGAGGACGCGCTCCGGAGCGACGGGGCATCGCCGCCGCGTACCCCTCTGACAGCACCCGAACCCCGCTCCGCCGGAGATCCGGCGGAGCGGGGTGACGGACCGTGTCGGTCAGGGGCAGACCACCACGCAGCTGCCACCGCCGTCGGAGCCGGCGACGAAGCTGTGGCGGACCGTTCCGGTGCGGTGGGTGACGTTGAGGCCCACGTGGTAGTCGAAGTAGGTGATCTCCGCGTACAGCTCGTCCTCGTCGCCGCTGCCGGGGTCCTCGTTGAGCACGGTGACCGGCAACCGCCGGACGAGTTCCACGCCGAGGCCGTCCGGGCCGGCGGCCGGCCAGCCCGGCTTGAGCTCCAGGTCGGCGAGCCAGGTACGCCGGGAGCCGTCGTCACCCCAGAGGGTGGCCCGGAACTGCCCGCCGTGGTCGATGATCTCCTGGGCGTACCGCGGCGACATGATGGCGTCCTGGCCCGCGGTGACCTCGTACTCGTTGAGGGTGCTGGTGGAGGTGACCGTCAGACAGGCGTTGAAACTGATGCCGCCGTCGTTGGCACATCGTTGCTGGGGCAGCGGGGCGGCCTGGGCCGAGGCCGCACCGAAGGACAGGATCAGGGCTCCGGCGACAGCCGGTACGAGCGGCAGGCGGGACAACTTCATGGGTGGAACTCCGTTCTCGATGGCTGATGCTTGCCCCGGGAACGCTGCCAGCGGGGACCGGGTGTCCACATGGGTACGCGGCCCCCGCATTCACCTCAGCGAACACCCGTGTCCCGGTGCAGCACCCGTGTGCGGTCCCCGTGGCATCCGATGGCCCAGAGCCCGCCCGTGCCCGGGGTGGCGGTGATGCCGGCCATGGCCGTGCCCGCGACGTTCAGGGCCTCCGGCGGTGACGGCGGTGCCTCCTTCACGAAGCCGGTGTTGTCATAGGTCATCACCAGGGCGTTGTCGACACCGTCGACGAGGTAGTAGCCGACCGCCCAGACGCCCGCGGGCACGGCGACCACACTGCGCAGCTGAGTGCCCTGCTCGTCGACCCGGACGGGCACCTGCTGCCACCGCCCGGCCGTGTGGTGCAGCGCAAAACCCGTCCGTTTGCCGGCGGCCCAGGTGTACCCCACCGCCCACACGTCACCGGGGGCGCGGGCGGACACGCTGAACAGCGCCGACTGCACACCGGGATCGATGTCGAGGGGGGACTGCTGCCATTTCTCGCCGTTCCAGTGCAGAACGACGGCCTCCGCGGCCGACCCGAGGGTGCCGAGATAGCCGACCGCCCAGACGTCGTCGGTGCGCGTACCGGTGAGGCCGGTGAGGTGCAGCGGCCGTGAGCCGAGGTCGGGCGGCGGAACGTGCTGCCAGCCGGCTCTCGTCCGGCGCAGGATCAGGCCCTGCGGCACGGCACCCTCCTGCGGGACGTAGGAGCCGACCGCCCAGCCGTCGTCGGCGGAGATCATGTCGACGGCGGACAGGTGACCGGAGACGCCGACCGGGTCCAGGTCCTCGAAAGCCCAGGTGATGCCGTCGCTGCGCATGATCAAAGGCCGGCCCTGGTCCGGATCGGCCGGCTTGTCCGGATCGTGCTTCGACCGCGCCGTGAAACCCACGGCCCACAGGTCGGCCGGCCCGCTGCCGGCGATCGCGGTCAGGGAGTCATGTCCGGTACGCGTGGCCGGCGCGTCGACGTTCTGCCAGGTCGCGCCGTCCCAGCGCTGGATCAGCGAGCGCTGCCGGCCGGTCAGGTTGTCCTGCCAGGTGCCCACCGACCACGCGGCGCGGTCACCGATCGCGGTCGTGCCGAGCAGACGGTTCGTGGCCATGCTCGGGTTCGGGGTCGGAACTGGGGTCCACGGGCTGTCACGTTCGGCGACGACCGGTTGCCCGGTCAGCAGCAGCGCCAGCAGGACCGTCGATAGTGAACTCATCCTGCGGAGTCTGGTCGAGGCACCGGCGGCGACGGCCGAGTCGATCCACCCATGTTCCGGCCCGGACTACCCGGATTCCCGCTCCCGCACGGCAAAGCGGGCCAATCCGGTCCGGTCGTCGTGACCGGTCTTGAGCAGCAGACTCGCCACGTGCTTCTCCACCGTGCGTGGCGACAGGAACAGCCGGCCCGCGATCTCCTTGTTGCCGAGGCGGTCGACGAGCAGCTCCAGCACCTCGTACTCCCGCACGGTCACCCCCATCCGGCGCAGGGCCGGCGGGATCCGGTCGCTGCCCCGGCGTCGCTGCGCCACCGGTACGCCCATGTCACGCAGCTGGGTGCGGCACGCTGCTGCCAGGCGTACCGAATCGGTCCGGTGGAAGTAGGTCTCGGCCGCGGTGAGCCAGTCGCGGGGCCGGCCCCAGCCGTCGGCGTGGGCGCGCTCACCGATCAGGCGCAGGCCGAGATGATGAGCAAGGGGGTACGGCGTGGCCAGCTCCTCGAACTCGGCGACCGCGGCGACGGCCTCGTCGCCGTTGCCCTCACAACCGTCCAGGACGGCACGGCTCAGCGTCACGAACTGCCGGTTCCACCGGGCCTGCCCGTGCGCGGAGGTGGCCAGCTCGTCGTGCTCGGCCCGCCCGGCCTTGCCCGCGAGTGTCGCCAGCAGCAGGTACGGCCCGCGGTTGAACGACAGGTAGTGCGGCGGGTGGTTGTCCTCCCGGGCGATCGCCCGGTCGAGGTCCTGCCACGCGCGTTCCGGGTTGTCCTCCAGCAGCGAGCAGAAGGCCAGGCCCAGGCCCTGCACCGCCGCCGCGTGGTCGATGTCGTCACCGCCGAGCGCCCGGTACCGGTCGTACAGCACTTCGGTCTGCTCGCGGGACCCGCGATGGGCCGCGACGCACACGCGCAGCGCCAGAGCGATCAGGCGGGTCTCGGCCAGGCGCAACCGGGCGGCGGCCGTCTCGGCTGCCTGCGCACAGCGCTCGGCCGCGTCGTGGTCGCCGCGGGTGAGATGCACGACGGCCAGCTCACACCCGATCACCAGGGCGGTGACCACCGCACCGGACGCGACGGCGGTGTCGTGGGCCAGGATCAGGCGGGCCGGGTCGGCGTCGTGGATCGCGTCGAGGACACCCAGGTGGAACAGGAAGCGGACCCGCCAGGTGGTCAGGCCGTGATCCTCCGCCACCGCGAGCGCCCGATCGCACCACACCCGGGAGGCTTCCAGGTCGGTGGTCCGTGCGCAGCTGGCCAGCACCTCGAGGGCGGCGCACAGCACCTCCGGCCGGCCGTTCTCCAGCGCACGGCCGGCGAGCTGCCGCGCCCGGAGCATGCGGTCGGGTGCGGGCCGCAGGAAGGTCAGCCACGCCTCGACCGCGTCGACCTCGGCGTCCGGCCCGGCGAGCCGTCGTACGCCCGCGATCTGGCGCAGTCCCTCGGCCCACTGCCCGGCGGCCGCGGCGGCCCGGGCCAGGCGCAGATGCACGGTCGCCCGGCGCGCGGTGGTCGTGTGCAGGTCCAGCCAGGTGCCCAGCTCGACCGCGCGTTCGACCTCGCCGGCGTCGATGAGCGCGTCGAGCAGGACCTCGCGCAGCTCGCCGAGCACCGGCTCGCCCGCCGACTGGTCCTTTACCAGCTCCAGGCCGCGTTCGGCCTGCACGATCGCGGTCGAGACGGCACCCTCGGCCAGGGCCCGGCGGGCCAGCCGGCTCCTCGACCCGGCGGCGCGCCGGAGATCACCGGCCCGGCACCAGAGCTCCGCGGCCAGGTCCTCGTCCCGCTCGCCGATCACCTGCGCCGCACGCCGTGCCAGCCTCGCCGCCTCGGCCGGGATCATGCCCCCGCGCAGAGCCTCAGCGGTCAGGGCGTGCCGGAACACGTACACGTCGGGTTCGCTGCCGGGCCGGACGAACTGCGCGTCGGCGGCGAGCCGCAGACACGTGGCCAGGTCATCACCGGTGACACCGGCGGCCTCACCCGCGACGGTCGCTGCGAACCGGCGGCCCAGCAGCGCCGCGGCCTGCACCAGCGCCCTGCCCTGCGGCCCGAGCTGATCGGCGCGCGCGGCCACACCTTCACTGAGCGTGCGCGGCACGCCGTTCCCCCCGTCGGCGAGGAGCTCCTCCACATGGAACGGCACACCGTCGGCGACCTCCAGGAGCCGGGTCAGGATCGGCTCCGGCACCCGGTCGCCGGGAACCTCCAGGCACAGCGCCGCGAGCTCCCGCACCTCGCCGTCGTCGAGGCGGTCCAGCTCCAGGACGGTGGCAGCACGCCGCCGGCCCGCCGCCCGGACCAGATCCGCCCCGGCGCCCGGCCCGGACCGCACGGTCGCCACCACCAGCACCGGCTCCTGCCCGAGGTTGTCGACCAGATAATCAACCACCGCGAGAGTGTCCGCGTCCGCGTCGTGAAGATCCTCCAGTACGGCCACACACCCGTGACCGCCGCCGAGCGAGACGAGCAGCCGCAACACGGCCTCGGCCAGCACCACCGGCGCATCGTCCACACCCGGTGGACGCGTCAGCTGCCACTCGGGCACCAGCCGCGACAACGCGGCCCTGTACGGCACCAGCTGCGGATCGCCGGGCGGCCCGGTCCGCCGCAGCGTCGACATGAACGCCTCCCGCAACGCGCGGTACTGCGCAGAGCTGGTCGTCGCCCGCCCGCGCACCACACACTGCCCGGCCCCGGTGGCCAGCCGGGCCGCCTCGGCCGCCAGCCTGCTCTTCCCGATGCCGGCCTCACCGACGACAAAGAGGACACCACCGCACCCCTCGCCCGCCGCGGCCACGGCAGCACGGATGACGGCCTGCTCCTCCCGCCTTCCGACCAGAGCATGCCCGCCGAGCCGCACCGTCCTCGCGGAGGTCAGCCGAACCACTCCCCGCCCCACCCGGGCATCCAGCACGGCAAGCGGACGCGATGCCCGGACCATAGGTCCCCCGGCCACCCCACCGAAACAACCCCGTCGGGTACGCGACTATCCGCCGACCGCCCCCAGCACGCGCACCGCATCCCCGCGCGTGAGGGCAATTCCCCGTACCCAGGGAAGCGCGGCGATGATCTCCCGCACGTTGCCGGTCGTGAAGTCCAGGCCGACCACGAGCGGCCGTTCGCGACCGAGCGCGTCGAGGTCGGCGATCTGGAACTCCGCCGCGAACTCCGGGGACTCGTCGCGCAGGAACGCCCACGAGCCGGTGTACTCCGGCAGCACCTCGACCTGGAACAGTGCCGCGTTCAGATCCGGCACGTCCGTGAAGGCCCCGAACACCCAGCCCGGATCGTCGTCGTGGTTGATCTCCAGGCCGCTGTAGACGATGCCGACCCCGGCTTCGCGGAGCGCTGCCCGCACGTCGGGCGGCGGGATCGATGCGGTGATCGTCTGGACCAGGCCTGCGCCGGTGGCCGCCACGCTGCGCAGCACCTGGTTGCGGTCGGTCAGCTCCATGCTGGTGACCAGGACGGCGTGGATCAGGGCGTCGGCGATCGTGGCTGCTTGCTCTTCGGTGAGCACCGGCGTGCCGGGGGACCGGGGGTTCGGGCTGAGCGCAACGCCGATCAGGTCGGCGCCCAGTGTCTCCAGGGTGACCGCTTCCTGGGCCGAGCGCACCCCGTCCACTTTGATCGTTGTCACAAGGGTTTGCGCATCTGCTGGGTGACGACGGTGTATCCGGCGGTCTCGTAGAGGTGGACGGCCCGGGTGTTGGCGCCGAAAACGTTGAGTTCGAGGGAGGACAGTCCGCGGGCGCGGACCGCTTGCTCGCCGGCCTGCAGCAGGGCGCGGCCGTAGCCCGAGCCGCGGTGGGCTTCGGTGACTTCGATGAAGTAGAGGAAGGCGCAGTCCTGCACGCCGCGGGGGTGTTTCAGGCCGATCCAGAGGAAGCCGATCGGGGTGCTGTCGGGCCGCAGACCCAGGAGGAACAGCATGTCGGCGGTGTCGACGCCGTCCGGCAGCCGCTCGAGGCGGGACTGGCGGGCCCGGTCCACGGCCTCGTCCGCGGGCCAGTTGCCGGCCGCGACGTTCACCGCGGCCAGTTCGTGCACGGTGGACTCGTTCCAATGGTCGAATTCGGCGGGGGTCATCGCACGCACGGAGATTTCGGGCATGGAGCCCATGATGGGCCCTACGGGGTGAGTGCCTGCAGCATGGCCTCGGCGAGGGCGGCCGTGCGGTCCTGGTTGTTGTCGAGCGCGAGGACGACAAACCCCGAGCGCCGCGACGGGATGCGGACGAGCTGGGCGGTCACGCCCGGCCAGCTGCCGCCGTGGCGATGGATCCGATCATTTCCCCGGGTACGCACACCGACACCCCACGCGTAGTCGAGCGGCGTGCCGTCGTCGAGGTGGCCCGGTGTGTGCAGCAGCGCCGAGATGCCCAGCTCGTCGTGGTCGAGGGCCTGGTTCCAGCGCAGCAGGTCGGGGGTTGTCGACCAGACACCGCCGTCGCCGAGGGAGAGCGGTGCCGGGTGACGGTGGTCGGTCGGTGCTGCGCCGGGTGGGTGGGGTGCCGGTCCGGACCAGTAGCGGGTGTCGTTCAGGGCGAGCGGGGCGAACAGGTGATCCTGGGCGAAGCGGGGTAGCGGCTGACCCGCGGCGCGTTCGACGACGGTAGCCAGGCAGACGTAGCCCGCGTTGCTGTACCGGAACTCGGTTCCCGGCCGGCTGTCGAGGTGGTCGAGGGCGGCGAGGACGCCGGCGGTGGTCCGGTCACACTCAGCGTGCCGGGCCTCGTCGAAGGACAAGCCGCTCGTGTGGTGGATCAGGTGGCGCACCCGCACGGTGGCCGCCCACGCGGGCAGTTCGGGCATCCACCTCGCCAGGCTCGACTCGACGTCGAGGCGTCCCTGCCGGACGAGCAGAGCCGCGCAGGCGGCCGTGAACTGCTTGGACAGCGACGCGATGTAGACCAGGGGCGCCCGGCCGCCGGGGAGAAGGACGGGCGGTGCGTCGTCGAGCTGCGCGCCGACCAGTACCGGATCTCGCGGGCCGTAGCCGGCGAGCCGGACCAGAGACGCGACCTGGTCCGCGTTCACCACCGCAAGGTATCCGGGCGGTGGTAGGAACGGGGGAACCGGTGGGGGAGGATGGTCGGATGCCGCGGATCCGGGGAGCCAGCATCTCCCAGCACCACGAGCTGGTCTGGTCCGAGCTCGCCGGGGCGATGCGTCAGCTGCTGCTCGAACGCGACTACGACTCGATCACCATGGGGCATCTCGCCGCCCGGACGGGGCTCGCCCGCAACACGCTCTACAACTATGCGGGTGACAAGAGTGCGCTGGTCGTGGCCTTGACCGAGCGGTTGGGCCGGCCGGCGGTCGAGCGGGTGGCCGTCGTCGCCGCGCGGACGGCGGATCCGGCCGGGGAGCGGCTGCGGGAGATCATCGAGGTGGTCCTGGAGGCGTTCACGGACCCGGTGATGCAGCTGATGTTCCGGCCCGGCGCGGCTCTGCCGCCGGTCGGGGAGCCGAAAGGGCCGGGCAGCCCGTTCCACGAGGTGGTGGTCGAGACCGAGCGGGTCGTGCGGGACGGCATCACCGGCGGAGAGTTCCGCCAGGTCGGCGACGTACAGCTGGTGGTGGAGCTGTTGTCCGGGGTCATGCGCTCGGGCGCCGAACGCATCGGCCGGGACCCGGCCGCTCTGGCCGTCACCGTCGATGCGGCACGAGAGATCATCATCGCTTCGCTGGAGCGTGGGGCGGACCAGGATCGGCCCGCCCCAGCTTGATCAGCGGCCGGCGGCGTCGGCCAGGGCGCGTTCCACCGGGACCGGGCGGCCCAGGTAGAAGCCCTGGCCGAGCGGTACCCCGCACTCGGCGAGCGCGTCGCGCTGCTGGGCCGACTCGATGCCCTCGGCGATGACCGTGCAGTTGTTCTCCTTGGCGAACTCGACCAGCGAGCGGATCGAGGCGCGGCGGGCGCCCTCCTTCTCCACCCCGGCCAGCGACGCGCGGCCGAGCTTCAGGAACGCCGGCTTCTGCGACTCCAGGCGGGCCAGCGTGTCGTAACCCGCGCCCGCGTCGTCCACGGCGATGCGTACGCCGGCAGGCAGGTTGTCGAGGTCGGCGCCGTCGGGGTCGGTGATCTCCAGGACCAGGGGGCGCGTGCTCTCCGCCAGCAGCGGCTCGAGCTCGCGCGGGCGGCGCAGCAGATCGCTGGAGACGTTGACCGCGAGCCAGGTGCCCTCGGGGAGGGCGGTGGACGAGGCCAGCGCGGCACGGATCAGGGCCGCGTCGAGGTCGATGTGCATGCCCTTGGCCTCGGCCGCCGCCAGACCGCGCTCGGGGCGGGTGCCGTCCGCGAAACGGGTCAGCGCCTCGTAACCGACCACCTCGGCCGAGCCCAGTTCGAAGATCGGCTGGAAGACCGTGAAGAAGGTGAACTCCTCGAAGGAGTTCGAGCGGGACTGCGGGCTCTTGCGACCCGCGGCCGGGGCCTGTGTCGAACGGACCGCGACCAGGCCGGACGAGCCGCGCTCGGAGCGGTAGTGCAGCACCGACGCCCAGTCGCCGATCGCGCCGGTCGGCGCCAGGGCCTGGCCCTCGGCGTGGTTGGTCTGCGCGGGACGCGGGGCGACGGCGCGCTTGGCCGGGCGGGCCGGGCGGTAGAGCCACTGGCGCAGGTGGGTGAACAGGTCGACGATCGTGTTGCCCACACCCACGAAGGCCACCATCGCGTACGTGGCGAGCACCAGGTTCAGGCCGGCGAAGACGAGGTTGTCCCACTGCTGCAGCTGGATGTCACGAACCGCTGTGTACGCACAGAGCGCGATCAGAGCCAGCGGGGCGAGCAGGTACGACGTCGCGGCTGTCGTGCGGTTCCGTACCTTGGGGGTGCGTTTGAACTGGCTCTTCTCGCCGGTCAGGAGCTGGAGGATCGACGCGAAGCTGCCGGACAGGTTGACCGGGAGCAGGATCAGGTTGAATCCGTAGACACGCAGCACGTCGAGGCGTTTGTACCCGACGGACTTCAGGTCGGCGCTCATCATCAGGAAGTACGGCACCGACACCAGCAGCAGGATCGGGTTGAGCAGGTCGGCGTTGAACGGGTACACGAGCATGATCACGAGGCACACGGAGCTCCAGAAGATGGAGGCCATGTAGTTGACCCGCAGGAAGAGCTCGCCGAAGCGATTCTTCCGGCCGGCCGCGGTCCGCGCGCGGAACTGGTCCTTGAGCCGCGACAGGATCAGCAGACCACCGTTGGCCCAGCGCTGACGCTGGATGGCCAGCGAGCCGAAGTCCGGCGGGGTCGCGCTGTACGCCATGCGCTCGGGATAGTTGTAGAGCGTCCAGCCGTGCACACCGAGGTCGATCGTCGACTCGGTGTCCTCGATGACGGTCCGGTCCTGGATGTACCGGCGGATCTCCCAGTCACCCTCGTACGAGACCTCGCGGATGTCGTCCAGGGCCTTCTTGCGCAGCACGGCGTTGGCGCCGACCCAGAACGTGGCGTCGTAGTGCGTCATGCCCTGGTGCACGATGTGCTGGATGTCGGTGGTGGCGCCGGAGATGCGTTCGATGCGGGTCGCCCCGCCGGGGAACGCGCTGTACGGCGTCTGTGCCACGGCGTCCCGTTCGTGGGCGCCCTGCTCGAGCAGGTGCACGAGGCGCAGGGCGTACTCCGGGAGCAGCACGCTGTCGGCGTCCAGGGTGAGGACGTAGTCCGGGTCGGGGATGGTCAGCTCGGCCTGGCCGGGGCCGGCTGGCACCAGGGCGACGCCCAGCGGGGTGCCGACCTCCTGGTAACTGCCGCCCATCAGCCCGATGTAGCTGTTCAGGTTCATGGCCTTGTTCGGCTCACCGGACAGCGACACGTACCGCTTGCGCTCGAAGCTGCTCATCGTCACGTCGAAGATCGCAACCAGGCGCCGGTGGAGCTGGATCAGCCGGTCGACCGGCAGGGCCGTGTTGTCCTCGGCGCCACCGTCGAGCGCCTCGGCGATCGTGCCGAGGTCCTCGCCGAGCGCGTTCACGATGTGCTCGACAAAAAAGACGTCGGTGTGGTCGATGATCTCCTGGCGGTGGCCGAGGCCGAAGAGCCAGCCGGCGGCGACGCGGTACTCGTCGGCCAGGTCGCGCATGTCGGCGGTCGTGGTGACCCGCTCGTCGCGCTCGTCGAGGGACTGCTCGAAGCGCTCGTAGGCCGCCTGCACCCGGGTGAAGGGCGCGGCCAGCTCGGCCTCGATCGCGCCCGGCAGCGCCCGTGCGGCCAGGAGCAGATCACGGGCTGCCCGCGTACGCGGATTCTGGGGGTCGTCGATCAGCAGGGTCACCCGCAGGCCGGGGTATTCCTGCAACGCCGCGGAGAGCAGCGTCGTACGGATGACCCGCTCGTCCTCCTGGTAAGAGGGCACGATGACCGTGACCGACGGGGTCTTACCCTGCAGGAACGTGTCCAGGACGATGCGCGGCGCCCGGTGGTGCGCCCGGCTGCGGTAGAAGAAGCCGATCCGGGTGATCAGGTACGCCGTGGCCGAAGCCGCCAGCCCGGTGACGACGATCATGTAAACGATCGCCTCGATGGCCAGCCGCGCCGTGTTCGCGTGCCCGGCGATGAACTGCTGGATCACCGTGCCGACGATGTAGCAGGCCCAGACGGTGATGGTCAGCACGATCGCGAGCCGGCCGCGGTTGATGCGGCCCTCGGACACGGCGGGAGGCACGAGCGGGTGCGGCTTCGACCGCCGGTCCGCACCCCACTGCCGCTGGGCGTCCGGCTTGCGCTGGTCCACCGAGTTGCGCTGCATGGATAGCCCTTCACTGAGTGTGCGGCGTACCTGGCGAGGACCACCCACGCCCGTTCGACTCCCCATCGGCGGCAGCGGGACGCCGCTTGAAGGTTTCGGGGCCGCCGTCCTTCAGTCGCCGGTGCGTCTGCCGATCCGACTGCTGAGGTCGAGCCACCGCTGACGACCCACGACGGAAGGGCCCCCATGCTCACCGACCGCGCCACCCAGCAGGCCGTGCGGCCGGAGGACGACCCCCTCGCCGACCTGGAATGGCAGGAACCGGAGGCGCCGGCGGAGCGGCTGTCGTGGCTCAGGCTCGGCTTTCTCTTCCTGCTCGTCGCCGGTCTCGGCGCCGGTGGCACCGTCGCCGTCCTGCACCTGCGCGACACCGCCGGCCCGACCGCGAAGTCCTGGGCCGTCCCGTACGTCGATGTCACGCTGACGCCGACGTTCGAGTTCCAGGACCCGGAGGCGAACCCGGCGAACGACGTGGCCCTGGCCTTCGTCGTCGCGGACCCCAAGGACAACTGCGCGCCCAGCTGGGGTGGCGCCTACAGCCCCGACGAGGCCGCTGCCTCGCTCGAGCTGGACCGCCGCATCAGCCAGCTGCGCGCCGCGGGCGGCAGCATCATGCTCAGCGTCGGCGGCCTCACCAACACCGAACTCGCCGTCGCCTGCACCGACCAGGCCAAACTCACCGACGCCTACCGCACGCTCGTCGAGCGTTACGACATCTCGACCCTGGACCTGGACATCGAGGGTACGGCCACAGCGGACGTCGCCTCGCTGCAGCGCCGCGCCCTGGCGCTCAAGACCCTGCAGGCGGAGCGTGAAGCCGCCGGCAAGCCCCTCACGGTGTGGCTGACGCTGCCCGTGGCGCCCCAGGGCCTGACCGTCGACGGCCTCGGCGCGGTCCGCACGACCCTCGAAGGCGGCGTCAAGCTGCGCGGCGTCAACGTCATGACCATGGACTTCGGCTCGGCGCCGGGCTCGAACCCGGACATGCTCGCCCTGAGCACCCAGGCCCTCCAGGCGACCCACAAGCAGCTCACCGACCTGTACCTGCGCCTCGGCGTCCAGCTCACCTCACCGCAGGTGTGGTCCCGCATCGGCGCCACGCCCATGATCGGCCAGAACGACGTCGACGCCGAACGCTTCACCGTCGCCGACGCCCGCGGCCTGGCCGAGTTCGCCGTCGAGAACGGCCTCGGCCGCGTCTCGATGTGGTCACTCAACCGCGACGCCCCGTGCCGCGGCACGTTCGCCAACGTGGTCGTCCACTCGAACACGTGCAGCGGCGTACCTCAGGAGCCGTTGGCCTTCTCCGCCGTCTTCGCGGGCCTGCCCGGCGGCGCGGTCGGCACCTCGGGCCGCGAATCCGTCGCGATCCCCGACCAGGCCCCGACCGTCGACGACCCCGCCACCAGCCCGTACCCGGTGTGGCGCCTGACCGCCCAGTACGTCAGCGGCTACAAGATCGTCTGGCACGGTGTGGTCTACGAGGCCAAATGGGCCAACCAGGGCGTCGACCCGTCCGCGGCCGGCGACGGCAGCAACCCGACCCCGTGGTCGGTGATCGGCCCGGTCGGCCCGGCGGAGAAGGCCCCCAAACCCACCCCGACGGTCACCGACGTGACGGAGGCCTGGAACCCGAACGACATGTACGTGCGCGGGGACCGGGTCATGTTCGAGGGCCTGCCGTACCAGTCCCGCTGGTCCAACAAGGGCGACGCACCCTCGACCGAGTACCCGATCGGCCCGGACGAGCCCTGGCAGCCCCTCTTCACCGTCCCCGGCGAGCCGGTCACGAACTAGGAGAGCCCGCCTTGTCGGGGCTGGTGTTGTCCGGGCCGGCCTGGTCCGGGCTCATGGTGGCGGGCTGGTCCGCCGGATCTCGGTCGCCGTCGCCGAGCTGGGCCTGACCGCTGTCCGGGCTGGTGTTGTCCGGGCCGGCCTGGTCCGGGCTCATGGTGGCGGGCTGGTCCGCCGGATCTCGGCCGCCGTTGCCGAGCTGGGCCTGGCCGCTGTCCGGGCTGGTCCCGCCCGGGTGGTGGCGGGAGCCGAGCGCGAAGGTGAGGCCGCCCAGGGCGGCGGCCACACCGCAGAGCAGGAGGGTGGTCCGGTAGCCGAGGTGCTCGACGGCCAGGCCGGACAGGATGCCGGAGACCAGGAGACCGGCCGTGGACGCGTTCGCGAAGAGCGTGGTCGCACGGCCGGTCGCCGGTGCGAGAAGGTCCTGGAAGTAGCGGATGCCGGCCGCCGCGACGATCGCGATCCCGACGCCCCGCAGGACCTGCGCCATCACCAGCATCAGCATGCCCGTCGACACCACCGTCAGGGCGTAGTAGCCGACAAAGGACACAAAACCACCGAGGATCACGGTCCGCTGACTGACGCGGCCGGGAACGAGAGCCAGCCCCAAGGTCGCCACGACCTCGACCGCCGCGCAGACGCTGAAGAGCACACCGATCGACGTCGGCGACTGATCCAGCTCCCGGGTGACGAAGAGCGGCAGGGCCAGACCACCCGCGAACATCGCCGCGAAGAACAGGGTCACACCCACGGTGAGCAGCACCGGAGTGGGCCCCGGCGCCGAGTCCGTCACGATGGCGGCGCCCGGCCGCGGCACGACCAGAACGGTCAGCGCGGTAGCGAAGAACACGCCCGCGGCCGTCCACATCAACCACGAATAACCACCGTGGGACAGCACGAGAGCACCCAGCAGCGGCCCGACGGCCCACGCGAGGGACCACGCCGAACGCAACACCGGCGCCGAACGCTGCCCGGCGGCGCCCTCACCGAGCACGGACCGGGCCAGCGAGAACAACTGCGGGAACGCCGCGCCCATCGCCCCGAGCACCGTCGCCGCCATCAACAGCAGCACGAAGAAGTTCGACACCCGAGGCAACAGCAGGTAGCCCGCCGAGCCGAGCAGGATCACCACGATCGCGTACGCCCGGGCGGGCCGCCGGTCGAACAACCGGCCCAGCCACCAGCTGATCGTGATCCCGCCGAGCGCAAACACCGACGTCCACACGCCGATCTGCAAAGGCGTCAGGCCCACCACATCCGCGCCGAAGAGCACGATGTAGGAGTTGACCATCGCGTCTGCGATGCCCAGCAGCAGGACGGCGGCAAAGAGCACAAAGATGGGCACGCGATCTTCGTACCCGCTCAGGCCGCTCCGACGACACCCATTTAATCCCGATTCCGATCAGCACAGGGTCGGCACGACATGTCGCCGAACGTCGGCCGGAGCCGCATCGAGGTCTGGAACCCGCCACCTCGCTGTCCGGTTGTTGCCACGCTGCCCGGTTGCTCAGCCGGATGCCGGATTCTGAGGATCAGCAGTCGGGCGATGGGGGGCGATGATGCTGCGCAGGACAAAGAGCATCGCGATGGTGGGTGCGCTTGTGCTGATCGGCGCGGGTGTCGGTGGCTGCACCACGGTGAGCACGGATTCGGATCAGGTGGCGCTGCACTACGACGCGGGCGCCTTGTCCAGCACCACCTACCAGGAGTGCGTGAAATCCAACAACCGGTCCTGGGACGGCCTCGGCGAGCAGTACTACAAATATCCGGCCGGGCAGCGGAACTTCGAGTTCAGCGGCAACGAGGACGCGGAGTCCCCGGCGTTCACCGTGGTGTCGAAGGACAACCAGGAGCTGAACATCACCGGCGGGCTGACCTTCCACCTGGACACCTCGTGCGACGACAACGGCGGGGCGCTGCGCGCCTTCCACGAGGAGATCGGCCTGAAGTTCCAGCCGGTGCTCGACGACGACGGCAAGACCACGGACACCTGGCTGGAAATGCTGCGCTTCTACATCGGGCAGCCGCTGGCCAAAGCCCTCACCACCGAGGCGCAGAAATACGACTGGCTGGCGCTCTACAACGACCCGGTGACCAGGCAGAAGTTCGAGACGGCGATCAACGCCAGTCTCGGCGCATCGGTCCAGGCCACCACCGGCGACAAGGCCTACTTCGAGAAGTTCAGCCTGACGCTGCAGAATCCGGAGCCGCGTAAGGAACTGGTCGACGGGCTGGCCGCGGTGCAGGTGGCGATCACCCAGCGGCAGGCGCTGGTCGAGCAGAACGCGACGCTCGACGAAAAGCTCAAGCAGATCCGCAAGCTGGTCGGCGTGCTCGGCCCGGACGGCTACATCCTGTACGACACGTTGCAGCGCTGCCTGACCGGCGAGGCACCGAAGGGCTGCCCGTCCTTCCTGCCGCTGCCACCGGGCGGCACCGTGGAGGCGCCCGCGCCGGCACCGGCGGCAAGCTGATCGATGTGGTCTCTTCTCAGCGCAGGGCCAGGATGGCGACCTTCTTGGTGACCGGTTGTTCCAGGGGGAGGAAGAGGATCGTGCCGGCGGTTTCGTGGGCGTCGGCGCTGGAGGGCACGTCCAGGCTTTCGGCCTTGGCGCCTGTGGCCAGGGTGGTGGTGGCACCGGTGGCCGGGTCGAGGCGGACCAGGCGGGGGCTCTGCTCGAAGCGGCCGTCCTCGAAGCCGAGCACACCCGACTCGTCGGCGCGGATGGTGTGGAATTGCATGGTGCTGCCTCGGGAGCCCCATTTGAGTTTGCCGGTGGTGAGGTCGACGGCGACGATCTGGTTGTCGGGCTTGCTGGTCAGCCAGGACATCGTCGGGGCGTAGAGGGTGGTGCCGACGATGTGGAAGGCGTAGCGGCGCTGGCCGTAGTGGTCGCCGATGCGGGCTGTCAGGTTGTAGTCGATCATTTCCAGGCCGTCGAGCTTCTGGGGGATCTCGGCGAGTTTGGTGCCCTTGGCGTCGAAGCTGAGCAGGACCGGGTCGAGGCCGGGCGGGCTGATGCGGGCCAGGGCGGGGGAGGCCGAGAAGATGTCCGTGATGTAGGAGCCGCGCGGGACGGTCGCCGCCCACTTGGGGATGCCGGTGCCCGCGTCCACGGCGATCAGTTTGTCGCCCTTGCCCAGGCATTTCTCCGAGACCAGCACGATGCCGTTGCCGGCTGCCATCTGAGCGCCGGTCGTGCAGCCCAGGCCGCCCGTTCTGGTCCAGCGGCGTTTGCCGTCGGCCACCTCGTACGCGGTGACCTTGTCCTCCATCGACACGACGACGTACTTGCCGACGATGTTCAGCAGGGGTGCCTTGGTGTCGAAGCGGCCCTTGGTGTCCTCCGCCTCGATCTTCGCGGTGAACGTCTCCTTGCCGGTCCGCAGATCGATGCCGGCCACCGAGTCGCACTTCTTGCTGCTGCCGTACGTGATCGCGGCGAAGCCGTCCTGCTGCGTGAGCGTCGCGCCGCACATGATCGAGCCGGACGGGACCGGTGTGCCCCAGACCTGGGAGCCGTCGCTGATGCTGTAGCCGACGACACCGTCGCTCTGGGCGCGGACGACCACGTCGCCGACCAGCCAGCTGGCGTAGAGGCGTTCGGTGTCGGTGTCCTTGCCGTTGGCGTCGCCCGGATATTCGAGCTGCCACGCGACCGAGAACTGTCCCGAGTTGCCCTCGTCCTTACCGGAGACCAGCTTGGCCACGCCGAAGGCCGTGCCGGCGCCGACGAGCAGCAGCGCCGCGATGCAGCCCGCGATGATCAGGCCGAGCTTCCTGCCGGACCTGGCCCGAGGCGGCGTCGGCGCGCCGGCACCGGCCGGCCCACTCGGCGCAGACCAGCCGGTCGGGCCGGACTGCCCCTGCGGCGGCCCCGGCTGCGGCCACCCGGGCTGCGGCGTCCCTGACCCGTAAGGCTGGGGCCACCCCGGCTGCTGCGCTGCTCCGGAGCCCGGGTGCGCCCACCCCGGCTGTTGCTGTGACCCCGGATCAGGTTGCTGCCAGCCGGGGTGCTGCGATCCTGGGGTTCCCTGCTGCTGCGGCCAGCCCGACTGCTGCCCCGGCCCGGGATCCGGCTGCGGCCAGCCGGGCTGCTGCGGCGCTGGAGCTCCCCGCGGCGGCCACCCCGGCTGTTGCGCCGATCCAGGCCCCGGCTGGGGCCAGTCCGCCTGCTGCGGTGCCGGTACTCCTTGCTGTGGCGGCCAACCCGGCTGTTGCGCCGAATCGGGCCCCGGCTGCTGTGGTGGTTGGGCAGGCGGCGGCGCGTGGGTGGGCGGCGCCTCGTACCCGGGCTGCGGGTTCTGCTCCGGAGGGCGGGCCCACGGTGAGGGCTGCTGGTCGGACGGTGGGTGGGTCATCGTGGGGTCCTCAGTGGTTGCGGGCGTCGGTGCGGACGAAGGACGCCCACTGGCTCTCGAAGGCCGATCGGCTGGTGCCGAGCACCTTCTGGAACACCTCGTCGAGGCTCTGGCCGCCCCGGTAGTAGGTGGCGGTGAACTCGAAGACCTTGTTGCTGCCGTACTTCTTCGCCATGAAGCGGAACGCCTGGTGGCCCAGGTAGTAGTGGTAGTTCATGACGGCGGAGTCGGGGACGTCCCAGGCGACCGCCGCGGGCAGGGTGCCTTTGAAGTCGCTGCGGACGAGCTTTGCCGCGCTGGGGCCGCGGATGCCGACCGTGGGCCGGCCGCGGTTGGCGACGTACTCGGCGAAGCCTTCGATGATCCAGCGTTCGGGGCCCCAGATGCCGGCGTCGGGGTTGTCGTTGGCGTTCAGGGCCTCGACGGCGGCGTGGGCGTACTCGTGGCGGAAGATCTCCGCGGTGTCGCCGCCGCTGAAGAAGCCCGAGCCGGCGTCGAACAGACTGCGGGTGCCGCCGACGCGGCGGTCGGAGCCGTACGTGCTCATCGGCATCATGCGGCCGGCTTCCGTGGTCTCGCCCTTGATGACCTGGTAGAGCGAGCCCAGCTGGGCGCGGGTCGGCACGAGGGAGGACACGAAGCGGTCGAAGACGGGTGCGTCGACGCCGCTCGCCTTCCAGTCGGCGAGCACCCGGCGGGCCGCGGTCTCGGCGACGGGTGCGTACTTGCGGGTCTTGCCGAGCATCGGCTTGTCGACGAGGAACAGCGTGTGCTCGGTCTTCACGACCTGCATGTCCGGCCACTTGTCCCACGGCGCGGGGTACATCACCGACTCGGAGTTGGAGACGGCGTCAGCCGGCGCGGGGCCGATCGCCGTGATGACCAGGGGCGCCTTGGCGTCCTTCTTGACGACCGTCCACCTGTACCACTCCTCGACCGGGTCGGTGTCGAAGCCGTCGATCTGGTGCACGAACGCCACGTCGAGATTGACGGTGACGGCGCGGCCGAAGCGATCGGCGGTGCGTCCGACCTGGTCGAACGGCGCGTACTGGGCGCGGGCGAACTTGATCTTCTTGAGGTTGGCGAAGAGCTGGCGTTCCTTGGTGATCATGGTGGTGGCGGCAGGGTCGAGCGGGGCCAGGAAGTCGTCGAGATCGCCTTTGACCAGGGCTGTGCTGCGGTCGTTGGCCAGCGTGTCGAGCTCGCGCTTGTCGACGCGTACCGAAGTGGAGTCCTGACCGAGCACGGCCGTTTTCGGGCCGGTCGCGGCCGGTCCGTCGTCCTTGCCGCCGACCACGACACCCACCGCGACACCGGCGCCGACCACCACGACCAGGGCGGCGGCCGCGAGGCCGATGAAGAGTCCCGTGCGGGAGCGGTGCGGCGTCTCGATCAAAGTGTCCCCATAGCTCGTTGCCGGGGCCCGAAGGCTCCGGCGGTCCCCGTTGCGCCCGACATAGAACCACGGCCCACCGACAAGTTTCGATCCCCACAGGACAAATCGGATGGGCCCCCGGGTACGCCCGGACTTCGCTATCGTCGGCCCCCGTCGCACCGCCGCCGCGGTGCCTCGACACGGGGAGATTGTTGTGCGAAGTGACCTCCGACCAGGCCGGACCATGCCGCGGTTGCTGACCGCGGGCGCGCTGACGGCCGTGCTCGCCACCGCGGGCTGCGGTGGCGATCCGGCTCCGGAGCAGCCCGCCGCGCCGGCTCCGCAGGGATCCAGCGCGGCTGCTCCCGAGGTGGTTTCGGGCAAGCCGCTCATCACCGAGGCCGAAGTCACGGCGCTCGTGAGCCGCATCACCGACGACAACAACAAGGCGAACGCGGCACAAGATCCGAAGCTGCTGGACAAGTACGAGGTGGAGGCCAGCCGCGCCACCGACGGCCCGTCCCTGGCAACCCACAGCGGCGGCCCGATCAAGCCGTTCACCTACGAGCCGCAGGGTTCACGGGTGCCCTCGGACACCGGCGGTGCGAAGTGGTTCGTCGCCGATACGCAGACGCCCGACGGTGACAACTGGCCGCTGATCATGACGGCGGACGGTCCGGGGTGGAAGCTCGCCCACGCCGTGCCGCTGCAGGTCACGCTGCCCGAGTCCAAGAAGGACGCTGCGGGCAACGCCGAGGTCGTCGCGGCCGACGATCCGGGCCGGACCCTGATCGCGTCGCCGGCCGACGTCGCGAAGGCGCACGCCGCGTCGATCGCGAGCGAGGGGGCGCCGAGCGGTCTCTTCGCCGGTGACACCGCCACTGGCGAGGCCGTTCGCAAGGACGACGTTCTCGCGGTTATCAAGTTCACCAGCGGCGGCCGCAAGGTCCCCGGCAAGAACCTCAAGGTCGCGGCCAAGGTCGAGCCCTACCCGGTACGCGCACTGCGCACCGCCGACGGGGGAGCGCTGGTGGCGTACACGACGCGGACGGACTTCAGCGGCGAGCTGCCGGGCGCCAAGCCGGCGGTCAAGGTGAGCTTCCTGCGGCTCGGCCGGCCGGGCGTCGGCAAGCTGACGCTCTCCACGCTGCACATGTGGTGGGTGCTGGTGCCGGCGAAGGGCGCGGGCGAAACGGTGACGGTCCTGGGCGGCACCAACCAGCTGGTCAAGCTCTCCTGACCAGCTCGGAGGGCGTTCGCGGTGGTGGGATACAGTCCGCCGCGTCGATATGGGGGAGAGACACGTGACTGACACGGGGCCGCAGGATCCGAACGGTGCTCATCCGGCGCCGCCGCCGAACGGTGGCTATCCAGTGCCGCCGCCGAACGGTGGTTACCCGGCGCCGCCACCGGCGTGGAACATGCAACCGCCGAAGAAGTCGCCGTACCGCTGGGTCTGGCGGTTCGGGCTTCCGCTGCTGATCCTGGCCTCGTGTTTCGGCCTGGCCGTGACGTTCGGTCCGGGACCCAAGGACGATGACGACGCCGGCAACTCCTCCGCGCGCCCGGCGGCCGGCAAGGGCGGGCAGCCACCCGTCACCGGCGGCGGCGACGGCGCGTCCAAGGTCAAGGGCACGGTGCCCAAGGGCTCCAAGGCCAGCTCGTACGCCGTGCGCAAGGTCGAGGACCTCAACCGCGTGTGCGACGGCCGCTTCTACCCGAAGTCGCCGAAGTACACGGGTGTCGCCCCGCACTCGATCGTCATGGGCGTCAAGAACCAGAAGGAGTCGGACACCCGGCTCGCCGAGACGCGCATCGAGCTGCCCTACCAGGCCGCATCCGAGATCAAGGAGGCCTGGAACCCGCCGGACCCGGCCAAGGTCCAGCTGATGGCCTGTGTCGACCAGGTCTCGGTCGGCGCGAAGGTCAAGACCTGCCAGGTCGACGACCCGAAGCCGGAGAAGGTGCCGATGAAGGTCAGCACCTACCAGGTGACGCTGTACGAGGTGGCCACCCGGCGCCGGCTCGCTCAGGTGCGCATGACCGGGGAGAAGGAGGACTGCGGGCCGCTGTTCATCTTCGTGGGCTCGGACGGCGCGACGTACACCGAGCTGGAGACCCGGCAGCTGGTCGAGGGCCTGCGCCGCTACGTCGAGCAGTGACGGCTCACGTGCCGCAGAAGGTCTGGTAGGGGCCGAAGTCCTTCGGTGCGGGCGCCGCGTAACGCTCGAGGCCGGGCCGCTCCTGGAACGGGTCGGTCACGGCCTCGAGCAGCTGCTCGAGGGGTTTGAGGTCACCGTCGTCCGACGCGGCGGTCAGGGCTTCCTCGACGAGGTGGTTGCGCGGGATGTAGACGGGATTGACCCGGTCCATCGCCTCGGCGTCCGGCTTCAGCGCCAGCCAGCGATCCAGCCACCCACCATCCGCAGCGACGCCGGCCTGCTCGTCGCCGAGCGCGGTGCTGGCTGGCGCGGTGCCACTCGGCTGGGTGTCGCCTGGCCTGGTGCCGCCGGGCCCGGTGCTGGCCGGCGCGGTGCCGCTCGGCTGGGCGTCGCCCTGCCTGGCATTACCCGGCGCGTTGCTGCCCGGCTCGGTGGTGCTCGGTTCGGAGTCCTCGCGCTCGGTGAGCGGACTGTTGGCGGCGAGCCGGTCGCGGCCGGCGAGCAGGCTGGGCGCGCTGAGCGTGTCCGGCCCGCTGAGCAGGGTGCGGGCCGGTTCTGTGGTGCCGCGGGCGGCGGCGCTCAAGGCGCGGAAGAAGGACGTGTAGTCGACGCTGTTCTGCTTCAGCAGCGGAAGCAGCTCGTTGATCAACGCGTCCGTTTCCGGCCCCTCGGGCACGCCGAGCTTGGCGCGCAGGCCGGTCAGGTAGGCGTCGCGGTACCGGTGGCCGAAGGTTTCCAGTGCCGCGACCGCGAGGGTGACGGCCTGCTCCTCGTTGTCGTCGATCAGCGGGAGCAAAGACTCCGCGAGGCGGGCGAGGTTCCACTGGGCGATGGCGGGCTGGTTGCCGTAGGCATACCGGCCGCCGGTGTCGATCGAGCTGAAGACCGTCGCCGGGTCGTAGGTGTCGAGGAAGGCGCACGGGCCGTAGTCGATGGTCTCGCCGGAGATCGTCATGTTGTCGGTGTTCATGACGCCGTGGATGAAGCCGGCGAGCATCCAGCGGGCGATCAGGGAGGCCTGGGCAGCCAGCACCGATTCGAACAGAGCCAGGTACGGGCGTTCGGCGTCCGCGGCAGCCGGATGGTGCCGGGTGATCGCGTGGTCGGCCAGGCGGCGGAGCAGGTCGAGGTTGCCGGTGGCGCGGGCGTACTGGAAGGTGCCGACCCGGAGGTGGCTGGCCGCGACCCGGGTGAGGACGGCGCCGGGCAGGGGGGTGTCGCGCTGGACGGTGCGGCCGGTGGACACCACGGCCAGGGAGCGGGTCGTGGGGATGCCGAGGGCGTGCATGGCCTGACTGATCACGTACTCGCGGAGCATCGGGCCGACCGCGGCCAGGCCGTCACCGCCGCGGGCGAACGGGGTGCGGCCCGAGCCTTTGAGGTGCAGGTCGCGCAGGCTGCCGTCGGGGGTGGTGAGCTCGCCGAGCAGCAGTGCGCGGCCGTCGCCGAGCCGGGGTGAGTAGCCGCCGAACTGGTGTCCGGCGTAGGCCTGCGCGACGGGCGTGGCGCCCTGCGGGACGTCCGTGCCGGCGAGCAGGCCGCTGCTGAGGTCGGCGGGGTCGAGGCCCAGTTCCAGCGCCAGGGGCTCGTTCAGGACGAGGATCTGCGGCGCCGGGGCCGGGTCGGCCTGCCACGTCAGGGCCAGCTCGGGCAGTTCGCGGGCGAAGCGGTTACCGAGGATCACACCGTCCAGCGTACGGTCACCGGCAGCGCCAGACGACCGGGCGGTTGCGTTCGCCGTCCAGGATCGAGCCGCCGACGGTGGTGCCGTCCGCGCTGATCGTCGTGGCCGTCGCGAACTCGCCGTCGGGGCCGGTCAGCGGGTCGGTCCGGCCCGCGAGCAGGATTCGCAGCGCGGGCTTCTCGAGACCGTCGCCGGCCATCAGCGCCGTGCCGTCGGCGGTGCCGTCGCGGGCTCCGAGATCACCGGAGTCGGGCAGGACGGAGACCGAGTAGACGTCCAGGTCCCAGCGGATCTCGATGTCGTCGGCGTTGCCGTACGCGTACCGGCCGGCGACCGCCCACACGATGCCGCTCTCGGCGCCGTACGGGGACGCCATCACCTCCGGTTTGCCGTCGGGGCGCCACACGACCGGGAAGCCGTGCACCTCGCCGCCGATCTTGCCGTCGTCGCTGATGGCACGTGCGGTCGCCGATCCGGTGTCCGGGCCGCCGGGCAGGGCCGGCAGGCGCAGCTTGTGCACCTTGCCGTCGGGGGTCCAGACGACGGGCAGGGACTCGTCCAGCGCCTCGCCGTGCACCCAGCCGGCGATGACCCCGGCGGCGTTGATCGCGCTCGGGTTGGTCCACCGGTAACCCTTGACCTTCGCCAGCGTGGTGACCTTGCCGTCGCGCCAGACCCAGCCGGTGCTCTCGTCGGACTCGGTCGCCGAATAACCGACGACGGTGTCGCCGGACACGTCGACGATGGTCCCGGTCGCGCCGGGCGGCAGGTCGACGACCTTGCCGTCGCGCCACAGGATCGCCTGCGCCGGGTCGGTGCTGAGCTGACCGGCGATCGTCGTGCCGGTGTGATCGACGGCGGTGATCCGTCCGGGCACGCCGCCGGGCGTCTCCAGCACAGCCGGCACGCAGGCGTTCTTCGACACCGGAGTCGCGGTGGGGCCGGGTGCCGCGGGGCCGGGTGCTGCGGGCGGGCCGGACCGCAAAGGCTGGATCGCCACGAAAGCGCCCGCCGCGATCAGCACCGCCGCCCCGGCCTTCGTGGCCAGCACGACCTGTCCGCGCCGGCGCCGCCGGGCGGTGTCCATCGCCTGCCGCACGTCGGCGCCGCTCGGCGGCACCTCGACGGACAGCATCAGGCCTCGGAGTTCGTTCTCATCCATGTCCGCGCTCCTCAATCGTCGCCAGCATCGACCGCAGCGCGTCCAGCCCGCGCGAGCTCTGGCTCTTGACCGTGCCGACGGAGCAGTCCAGCGCCTCGGCGACCTCGTCGATCGGCCGGTCCAGCAGGAACCGCATGACCAGCACCGCTCGCTGCCGGGGCGGCAGCGAGCGCAGGGCCGCGACCAGGCTGCCCCGCTCGTCGACCCCGGCGTGCGGGTCGTGCCCGGTGGCCTCCGGCGGCCGACCGACCAGCTGCACCCGTGACCAGGAGTGCCGCTTGGAGTCGATGACCGCGTGGACCAGCATCCGGTGCACGTACGCGTCGACGTTGTCGCTGCGTGACACGCGTTTCCAGTGCTGGTAGAGCCGGGTGATCGTGGCCTGGACGACGTCGTCGGCCTGGTGGGCGTCGCCGCCGCACAGCAGGAACGCCGCACGCTGCAACGCCGGCAGCCGTGCCGTCACGTACCCGACGTAGGGCTCGTCGCCGGTCCGGGAGTCTCCCCGCATGCTCGTCCCTCCGGTAGCCGTCACCCAACCGACGGGCCCGGCACCGCAAAAGGTTGAGCGGGCCGGAGCTTATTGACAGCTGTCTCTTCCTGAGCCGACTATGGGAGCGCTCCCATCGCTTCTCTCACCCGGAGAATCCCGTGAAGATCCTGCGTCGTGCGCTAGCGGGCACCGTCCTGCTCGCTGCGCTCACCGCCGTCGCGCCACCCGGTGCGAACGCCGCTGCCGCCCCGGACACCACTATCGACGTCGACGTGCGGGCGGGGCTGGCCACCGTCCCCGACACCGCGCTCGGGGTCAACCACGCCATCTGGGACTCCGAACTCGGCTCCACCGCCGTGTCGGGGCTGCTCGAGGACGCCGGCGTGCAGATGGTTCGTTATCCGGGCGGGTCCTACGCCGACATCTACCACTGGAAGGACCACACCGCGCCCGGCGGTTACGTCGCTCCGGGAACTGACTTCGACACCTTCATGGCCGGCGCCCGGCGCACCGGCGCGCAGCCGATGATCATCGCCAACTACGGCACCGGTACGGCGCAGGAGGCCGCCGACTGGGTGCGGTACGCCAACGTGACCAAGGACTACGGCGTCGAGTACTGGACCATCGGCAACGAGAACTACGGCAACGGGCACTACGGCTCGGCGTGGGAGGCCGACAACCACGCCGACAAGAGTCCCAAGGAGTACGCGTCGCACGTGGTCGCGTACGCGGAGGCCATGAAGGCTGTTGACCCTGACATCAAGATCGGTGCTGTGCTGACCATGCCCGGCAACTGGCCCGACGGGATCGTCGCCGCAGGTGATCAGGGCACGTGGAACCAGGAGGTGCTCTCGCGGGCGGGTGACGCCATCGACTTCGTCGACGTGCACTGGTACCCGGGCGGTGGCAACGCCGCCGAGGCGCTCACCAAGTCCGAGCAGATCGTCGACGCGGTGCAGGTCCTCCGCGACCAGCTCGACAAATACGCAGGTCGCGACGTCGGCATCAGCCTGACCGAGACGAACGTCGGTGTCGGCCCGAACACCCAGCCCGCCGCCCTGTTCCTCGCGGACGTCTACAGCGCTCTGCTGGAGAACGGCGTGTTCACCGTGCACTGGTGGAACGTCCACAACGGCATCGGCACCGTCTCGACGGTCGCCGGGCAGACCGACTACGGCGACTTCGGGCTGCTCTCCAGCGGTGGTTGCACGCCCGACAACTCCGTGTGCGAGCCGCCGATGAACACGCCGTTCGCGCCGTACCACGCGCTGAGCCTGATGGGGGACTTCGCCCGGACCGGCGACCAGCTCGTGCAGACGGGCAGCGACAATCCGCTGGTCACCGCGCACGCATCGCGCCGGGCGAACGGTGACCTGGCGGTGCTGGTGATCAACAAGGACCCGGACAACGCGCACACGGTCGCCCTGGACTACCACGGGTTCACCCCGGCGGGCGGTGCTCCGAGCGTCTCGACCTTCACCAACGGCGCCGACGGGGTGCGGACCGGTGCCTCGGGTACGGCCACGGAGCAGACGGTTCCGGCGTACTCGCTGACTCTGGTGACGGTGCGCTCCGGGCGTACCGGAGGGGCTCTTCCGCAGGCGCCGGGAGCACCGGTGGCCGGGACGATCACGGACCGGACCGCGACGATCTCCTGGCCCGCGGTCGCGGGAGCCGGCAAGTACGAGGTCTACCGGCAGCACAACGGGGTCAGCGAACTCCTCGGCGAGACCACCGGCACGTCGTTCACGGCACGCAACCTCGAACCGGGACGCCGCTACACGGTCAACGTGCTGGCCCGCACCAACGCCGGCGCGCTGTCACCGTCGTCACCACCGCTGACCTTCACGACCGGGAGCCCGGCCGACGCGAGCTGCACGGTGCGCCTGGCGGACACCAGCGACTGGGGCAACGGTTTTGTCGGCTCGATCGACGTCACCAACAACGCGGCAGGACCGGTCTCGGGCTGGACCCTGGCCTTCACCTGGCCCACCACGTGGCAGACGGTGAGCAACGGCTGGGGCGCCACCTGGACGCAGACCGGCACCAAGGTACGCGTGACCAGCGACGCGACCCTGGCCGCCGGTGGGACGACCAACGTCGGCTTCGTCGGCGCCTACAGCGGCCCGAACGTCCTCCCCGGCGTGTTCACCCTCAACGGCACGGTCTGCACGACCGCCTGACTTTCCGGGGACGCCGGCCGCGCGGCCGGCGTCCCCCGCGTAACCTCGTCGCATGCCGACAGGGTCCGACGCCGACGACGTGCGGCGGCTGGCGCTCGCGCTGGCCGGCACGGTGGAGATCGCCAGTGACGGCTTCGACTTCCGGGTCGGCAACAAGGGCTTCGTCTGGTCCTATCCGGAGCGGGTGCCGGGCAAGCCCCGGGTGATCCGCACGGACATCGCGGTGCTCTACGTCGGTGACGAGGCCGAGAAACAGGCGCTGCTGCTCGGTGAGCCCGACCTGTTCTTCACCACGGCCGGTTACGACGGCCTGCCCCTGGTCATGGTGCGTCTCGCCGCGGTGTCACCCGGCCGCCTGGCCGAGCTGATCACCGATGCGTGGCGGATGCGGGCGCCGGAGGAGTTGGCCTGATCCGGCCACGGGTCACCGTGGGGCCGCGCGGGCGGTGACCCTGGGAGCCGGCATCCGCCGGCACTCCGGGGAAGGACCGGCATGACTCCTCCTGCGTACCGTGATCCGCTCGCTGTTGCGATCGGCAACGCCTCACTGCTCGGCGTCGGCTACTTCATGCTGCGCCGGCGCCGGCTCGCCATCTGTACGGGAATGGTCACGCTGATCCTCCTGCTCCTGCTCGCCGGGATCAGCCGTACGCGGTGGCTCGAGATCGTCGTGCTGTCGTGGTGGGCGCTGATGATCGTGCACGGGTTCTTCCTGGCCCGGCGTGGCGGCGCGGAGGAGCAGTGGGGACGGCTGATCGCGACGGCCCGCGGCAACGGCGCGGGCCGGCAGCGGGTGACCGCGCTCGCCCTGACGGTGCCGGTGCTGGTGGCGTTCGGGCTGCTGCGCTTCGAAGCCTCCAGGATCTCGGAAACCGTTGCGGACGCCCGTCGCAGCGGGGACTGCGGGGAGGCGACGGCCGCGCTCGACCGGGTCTGGCTGGGTCTGCGGGTGGCCGACGCGCCGTCGACCCTCCGCGGTGAGAAGACCGTGGAGGCGTGCCGGCGGCTGCGGTTCGCCGGTGACAAACTCGCCGAAGGGCTGACCGGTGTCACGAACGATCTCGACTCCGGGTTCGACACGCTCACCTCGGTCCTGACCGAGCTGCCCGGCCACGAGCGGATGGTCGACACCGTGCTGGACGGTTTCCTCGCCGGACTGCCCACGCCCAACCCGTGCCTGACCCTCACGATCACGGACTGGCTGACCGAACGCCCGCCGAGCAACAACGCGCTGGACCGGTCCACCGCAGCCGTCACGCGGACAGCTCCGGCGGCGCTGGTCGGCTGCGGTGACAAGAAGATGTCCGCCCGGGACTGGCAGGCAGCGCGGGGGAACTACCAGCAGCTGCTCAAGTCCTATCCCGGGGATGCGCTCGCGGGACGGGCCCGGCAGGGCATCAGCAAGGCGACCGTCGAGCTGGAGCTGAAGACCGTCCGGGAGCGCCTGCAGGGGTCCGATCCCGAATACTGCGGGAAACCGGCGAAGTACAGCGCGGCCCCGCCGTACCGCAAGGGAACCAACCGGGCGCTGTTCTACGGCAACGACGAGTACACCGACAAGCTGCCCGGTGGCTGGCGGGCGCCCGACGTCACCAAGGCGGTGCTGATCGTCTGCGCGGGGGAGACGAAGTTCGGCAAGTCCGTGCAGAGCTGCCCCTACGAGAACAAGAAGATGCCCCGGTTCCCCACCTACGTGTCGTTCCACAAGATCGCGATCCCGGTCAAGGCCTACGAGCTGCGCACCGGCCGCCTGGTGGCCAACCGCACGGTGCAGATCAACGGGACGAGCTGCCCGCGGATCCTGCGGTACACGACCTACCTGACCGACTTCGGCCCGCCGTCACAGGTCTACGTCAAGACGACCACCGCCAAGGTCAGGTCCGTGTTCGCACCGATGATCGTGCGACGGTGAGCAGGGCCACGCCCACCCCGAGCACGGCTGCCACCACCGGGACGACCAGCGCGGCGCGAATACCGGCCGCGACCAGCACGGCGGTGACCACGGCCAGCCCGATCGCCGCACCGAACTGGAAGGACATCGTCAGGATGCCGCTCGCCAGTCCCTGCTCCTCCTCCGCGACGCCCTCGGTCGCGGCGATCGTCAACGGCCCGTACGCGAGCGCGAACGCCAGCCCCAGCAGCAGGAACGACGGCAGCATCGCCGCGAACGCCCGGTCCGCGACCAGTGACAGGAAACTGGCGTAGGCGGCCACGGCCAGCACCGTTCCGCCGAGGACGACCTTCGGCGTCCCGAAGCGCTGCACCAGCACGGGGGTCAGGGTGGGTGCGAGCACCGCGTCGATGCCGATGACCGCCAGCGCCAGACCGGTCTCCACCTCGGACCATCCGCGCTGCTCCTGCAGGTGGAGCACCACGGCGAACTGGAAGCCCGTGAACGAGCCGACCAGCAGCAACGCGCCCACGTTGGCCCGCAGCAGTGCCGCCGAGCGCAGGATGCCGAGCCTGATCAGCGGCGCGGACGACCGGCGTTGCCCGGCCACGAACGCCGCGAGCAGGACCAGCGCCGCGAGGAGGTAACGAGGGCTACGAGGACGCGTTCCAGTGGGACACGCGGGAGGACTGCGAGGTCCGGCAGATCCTCGACCGCATCGCGGACAAGTGGTCGCTGCTGGTGATCGCGCTGCTCGAGCACCGGCGGCTGCGCTTCAGCGAGCTGATGCGGGAGATCGACGGCGTCAGCCAGCGCATGCTGACGGTCACGCTGCGGCAGCTCGAACGCGACGGGCTGGTCGAGCGGACCGTGCACGCGGTGGTCCCGCCCAAGGTCGAATACGAGCTCACGCCTCTGGCCGTGACCCTGCACCGGACCATCCAGACGCTGGTCACCTGGACGGAGGACCATCAGCGCGAGATCGTCGCGGCGCGGCAGGCCTACGACGCCCGGGCGGCGGTGGATCAGCTCAGCAGGTAGCCCGTGCCGCGGACGGTCTGCAGGATCGGCGGGCGGCCGAGCTTGCGGCGCAGCTGGGCGATCAGGACGTCCAGGACGTTGGTCGAGGGCGGGACGAGCTCGTCCCACGCGGCGGCGATCAGCTCGGCGCGGGGCACCGCCCGGCCCTGCGCCGCGATGAGCCGGTGCAGGACCACAAATTCCTTGGCGGTCAGCGTGAGGCGGCGGCCGGCCCGGTGGACCTCGTAGCGGCCCGGGTCCAGGGCCAGGTCGGCGTGCCGCAGCACCGGCGCCGCGCGGGGCTCGCCGCGGCGGCACAGGCTGCGGACACGGACCACGAGTTCAGGCACGGCAAACGGCTTTCCGAGGTAGTCGTCGCCCCAGGCCAGGCCCTGGACGCGGTCGTCGGGGGCGCTGCGGCCGGTCAGGAACAGCACCGGGACGTGCCATCCGGCCCGGCGGCGTCCGGCCACGTACTCCAGCGCGTCACCGCCGGGCAGGAGCCGATCAAAAACGGTGCAGTCGTACGTGTTGACGGCCAATGCCTCGTCGGCGGCGGGCAGATCCGCCGCAGTGTCCACGGCAAAGCCGGCACCGCGCAGAGCGGTGTCGACAGCCAGCCGCAGGTTCCCGTCGTCCTCGGTGACCAACACGCGCACCCGCCTACCGTAGCGGCATCAGCAAACCTCGATCCGCCGCCCGGAGTCCGGCCTGGAAGCGGCTGCGGGCACCGAGCCGTCCCATGATCACGGACATCATCCGCCGGACGGTCCGCACCGACACGCCCAGCCGCGCCGCGGCGGACTCGTCGGTGTACCCGGACGACAGCAGGGCCAGCAGCTCGCGTTCGCGGGCGCACAGCTCGTCGGTGGAGGTCAGCGGGGCGGCGACCTCCCACTGCCGGGCGAAGAGGGCGACCACGGTGTCGACCACCGCGGGCAGGTGCACCACCGCGACGTCGGCCGCGGACCGGTCGAGGGACATCATCGCCACCGTCTCGTCGACGACCGTCACGTCGGCCGGGACCTGCGCCACCGTGCGGATCTCGGCGCCGGCCGCGACCAGGCGCCCGAGCCGCAGCACCACGGCGGGGTGGGCGCGGACGCTCTCGGGCAGCAGCACGCGGTAGCGCACGCCGCGGCGCAGGTTGTCGTGATCGGCGCGGCGCAGCGGCTCACCCGGCCCGGTACGGGCGACGAGCACCTCCCGGCCGGCGTTGGCCAGGGCGGCGTCGATCGCGGCGGGCGTCGACAGCAGAAGGGGGTGCGGCGGGGTCACGGTCGTCACAGCGGTCCTCCGATCGGGGGCGTGGCCAGGGCGAGCAGGCGGTGGCGCGGCGTCCGGGCGGGACGGCACGCCGCGAGGTGCCGGAGCACCGGGTGGCTGCGGTAGCGGTCGGGTCCGGTGGAGTCGAGCAGTCCCTTGTCGACCAGCGACTCGTACGCGGCGCGGGTGCCCGGTTCGGCGCCGAACTCCGCGGGGGCCGAGCCGAGCGCCCGCCACGCGGACTGCTCGGTGACGCTGAGGCCGGCCAGCGCCGCGCCGACCGATTGGCGTACGGCACCGGAGAAGACCTGGCACGGGTCCTCGGCCAGCTCGTCGGCCAGCCGTTGTGGTGTCCAGTACGGACGGGTCAGCAGGCGTGCGGCGGCATCGAGCAGCGCGGCCGGCAGCCCGCCGCAGCCGTGCAGCACCCGCCGGTCCAGGGTGCGCGTCGCGGCGGCCGAGGCGAAGAGTGCCGTGGCGTCCTCCTCGCCGAGCGGCTGCAGGCGGATGCGGACCGCGCCGTCCAGGTGCCAGCCGCGGTGCGCGGTCGTGATCAACATGCGGGAGCCCGGCGTCGCGGGCAGCAGCGGACGCACCTGGGCGGCGTCGCGGGCGCCGTCGAGCACGATCAGCAGGCGGCGGCGGGCGACCTCCGAACGCCACAGCGCGGCCTGTTCCTCGGGGTCGGACGGCACGTCGGTGCTGCCCACGGCACGCAGCAGCCGCTGCGCCACGGGTTCGCTGCCTCCCAGGGAGACGAAGAGCTGCCCGTCGGGGAAGCCGGGCACGAGCCGATGGGCCGCGTGCACGACCAGCGCGGTTTTGCCCACGCCGGGCATGCCGTCGACGATCACCACCGGGGCGGGTTCCTCCAGCCGGGCCAGCTCGGTGTCGCGGCCGATCAGGTGGACGTCGCGGGGCAGCTCACGGCGCGTGCTGCCCAGGGCCAGGCGGTGCGCGGCGGTGAGGGCCGGACCCGGCTCGATCCCCAGCTCGGCCCGGAACACCTCGGCCGCCTCCCGGTACGCCACCAGTGCCTCGGTGCGCAGGCCGCTCGTGTGCTGTGCGCGTACCAGCAGGGTCCAGGCGGTCTCGCGCAGCGGGGCGTCGGCGACCACCGAGCGCAGGGTGGCGATCGCGTCCGGGCCCCGGCCCAGGGTGAGCTGCACCTCGCCGAGGTGTTCACGCAGGTCGAGATGCAGCTGCTCGAGCTGTGCCACCGGCTCCGGCTCGACCTCGACACCCTCGAAGGGCCGGCCACGCCACAGGCCCAGCGCCTCGTGCAGCAGCCCGAGCGCCTCGGTGCCACGGGCCGAGCGCGCGGCCGCGCCGAGCTCGGCCGCCCGCTGCGCGTCCAGCTCACCGGGCCCGACCCTGATCCGGTACGCGTCAGCGGTCCGCTCGATCCGGGGGCCGTCCTGGTGGTCCGGCAGCATCCGGCGCAGCTGCCACACGTACGTGCGCAGGTTGGCCTCGGCGGACGCCGGCGCCGCCCGGCCGGGCCAGACGGCCTCGACGAGACGGTCGACGCCGACCCACGCGTCCGGGCGCAGCAGCAACGCCGCCAGCACGGCGGCCGGCTTGCCCGCACCGGGACGGCAGGGGATTGTCGTGTGCACCTCGAGTGGGCCGAGGACGTGGAAGAGCATGGGCAATACCATCCACCGGTGTAGATGAGGTTCCGATGACACGAGCACGGCGGAGGCAGCAGTGCGGGTGATGGTGGTCGAGGACGACGAGGATCTGCGGCTGGCGGTCACCACCGAGCTCGCCGGCGCCGGTCTCACCGTGGATCAGACCGGTGCGATCGGGGCGGCCGACGCGGCTCTGTCCACCGGGGACTACGACTGTGTGGTGTTCGACCGGATGCTGCCCGACGGCGACGCCATCACCTACGTGCACCGGCGGCGGCAGGAGGGCTGGGCCGTGCCCGTGCTGTTCCTGACCGCCCGGGACAGCCTGGCCGACATCGTCGCCGGTTTTGAGCACGGCGGCGACGACTACCTGGTCAAACCGTTCGCCGTGGCCGAGCTGACCGCCCGGGTGCTGACCCTCGGCCGGCGGGCGGGCACCGGCCGGCCGTCGGTGCTGCGGCACGGCGACCTGGAGATGGACTGCGCGCGGCGGCAGGTCCGGCGGGCCGGTGTGCTGCTCGTCCTCACGAGCAAGGAGTTCGCGGTGCTGGAATATCTGCTGACCCGGCCGGAGCAGGCGGTGCCGCGCACCGAGCTGATCGAGCACTGCTGGGACAGCTCCACCGATCCCATGTCCAATGTGGTCGACGTGGTGGTGGGCCGGCTCCGGGCCAAGCTGCGCAAGCCGGATCTGATCCACACCGTGCGGGGCCGCGGCTACCGGCTGGCGTCATGACCGGCTCGCCGCTGGACCGGCTGCGCCGGCTGCCGTGGTGGCTCGCGGGCTGGCTGACCGCGATCACCGCCGTGGGCACGATCGTCCTGGCGGCGCTGCTGATCCAGGCCGACACGGCCCGCGGCGAGGCCGAGCTCGACGGCCGGCTGGGCCGGGTCACCGCCGCCGTCACCCGCCTGATCAGCTACGACGGGACGATCGTCACCGCCGCGGTGGGCACCGACGAGGTGAACACCGGCTGCCCGGAGTTCGCCGTCCTGCCCGGGCCGACCGAACGGTTCGCCGGCCACGTCAGCCGCCGGGACTGCGTACCGGTGGATCCCGGTGTTGCCGCCCGGCTCGCCGCGGAATCGGTGGGCACCGGCCGCGAGCTCACCGGGTATGTCCGCGACGCCAACGGCGACCGGGCGCGGGTCCGCGTCGAACCGTTCCGCAACACCCGGGGGCAGTACGTCGGCGCGGTCGTGGCCATGGACGACCCGGCCGAGTTCCACGCCGAGCACCGCCGGTTCGTGCTGCTCGTGTGCGCCGGTGGGCTGCTCTTCCTGGCCGCGGTGGCTTTCGCCGGATATGTGCTGGCCGACCGGGCCGTACGCCCGGCGAGCGCGGCGCTCGAACAGCAGGAGGTGCTGCTGGCCGACACCGCCCATGACCTGCGGACCCCTGTCGCGGCGCTGCGTGCCCTGGCCGAGACGGCCCTGCTGCAACCCGACCAGCGCACCGAGCTGCTGCCGCGCGCCGTCGACCTGGCCCGGCGCATGGGAACGATCATCGACGGCGTGCTCATGCGGGCCCGCCTGGCCGCCGGGGTCGAGTCGCTCGAGGTCGAGCCGCTGTGGCTGGACCAGCTGGTCAGCACCGTGGTCGAGGAGACCCTGCCCGGCGGCGCCGAGATCACCCTCACGGCCGCGCCCAGCAAGGTGCAGGCCGACGCCGGCCTGGTCCGCCGGGCGATCACCAACCTGCTCGACAACGCCTTGCGCCACGGCCGGGTGCCGGGGCAGCCGGCGATCGTGCACATCACCGTGGCCGGTGGGCGGGTGACCGTCGCCGACCACGGCCCCGGCATCGACGCGGCGACGGCCGGGGAGAGCTTCGAACGGTTCAAGAGCTCCGGTGGCTCCAGCGGGCTCGGACTGTCCATTGTGCGCTGGGTCGCGCAGGCCCACGGCGGCACGTTGCGGGTCTACAACGCCGAGGAGGGCGGAGCAATTTTCGAGCTGGAACTGCCGCTCACGGCTTGATCCTGTATCGACGGTGGACCGATCTTGTACGCGGTCTTCTATGCTCCCTGCGTGACCAACTCGGGGGTTGTGCGCCGCTTTGCCGCGCGGTTCCGTCGCCGTGGGCGGATTCCGCTCGCTCTTGTCGTCGCAGCCGCCCTGGTGGCCGTCACCGCCGCGGTGTCCGGGGCGTCCTCGGCCACACCCGGCGTGCGGTTCGCCCAGGCCGGTCGCTGGTTCGCCAGCCCCGCCGACGATCTGATCTACCACGTCAACGGCTCGGCGCGGACCGTCGACGCACAGACCCGCATCGAGGGCCTCGAGCCGGGCAGTGAGGTCGTGCAGGGCGAGACCTCGGGATATGTCATCGGCAGCTCCCGGATCACCGAGTTCGGCAAGTCCACCCTGAGCGTCGAGCAGACGCTGACCGCGCCCGCGGGTGAACGTCCCGTCGCGCTCGAGGCCAAGGGCGGGCCCTACCTGGTCTACCGCGAGACCGGCACGGTCGTGCGGCTCGGACCGGAACCGAAGACCATCCCCGCGGGTCAGCCGCTGGGCGAGCCGGTCGTCACCCCGGACGGCACCCTGTGGCTGCACCGCACCGACACCAACGTGCTGTGCCGGCTGCGCCCCGACAGCGACGTGCTGTCGTGCCCGGCCTCCGCCCCCGTCGGCCACACCGGCGCGCTGACCGTCGCCGACGACCGGCCCGTTTTTGTCGACACCTCCACCGACACCCTGAGCCCCGTCACCGGCGACGGCCTCGGGCCGTCGACCTCGATCGGGGTGGACCTGCCGGCGGATGCCGAGGTCGCGGCGGCCGACGTGCGGGGCCGCCTCGCCGTGCTCGATCCGCGGCAGCACCGCATGCACCTCGTCGACATCACCGCGGCCGCTGCCCCGGTCACGGTGGACCTGCCGGCCGGCACCTATGCGCCGCCCTCCGCCGGACGGTCCTCGGTCGTGCTGCTCGATGTCGAGCGCCGGTCGGTGCTCACCTACGACAGCGACGGCCGCCGGCAGAGCGTCACGCCCGTGCCGCCGGAGAGCGGCGACCCGCGGCTGAGCCGGGGTGAGGACGACCGGGTCTACGTCGAGGGTGGCGAGGGCAAGCAGGTGCTGGTCGTCGACGACCGCGGCCGGGCCGGTGCGGTGACCCCGGTCGCCGCGGCGGCGCCGTCACCGAGCAGCAACAGGCCGCAGCCGCCGTCGGCCGGTCCCACCCGGCCGGTGCCGCCCGTGCGCCCGCCGTCGATCCCGCCGTCGATCCCGCCTTCCCGCGGCACGTCCGGGCCGACCGGCCCCGTCGCGACGTCGCCCGTCACCACCGCCACCGGGCCGGCGACGAACCCGCCGGCCCGCAAGGTCGTTCCGGCCAGCCCGCCCGGCATGCCTCCCGGGGTGCGCGCGAGCGCCCGCGGCAAGGACATCGTGGTCAGCTGGTCGGCCGCCGCCGCCAACGGCGCTGCCGTCAGCGGATACCGCGTGAGCTGGGCACCGGCGTCCGGCGGCGCCGCCCGATCACAGGACCGGGCGGGCGGCGCCCGCTCGGCCACGCTGACCGGAGCCACCGTGGGTGTCGCCTACCGGATCACCGTCGCGGCCTCGAATTCCGCGGGCCGCGGTCCGGCGGCCACGGTGCGCGCGACCGTGCCCGTGCCCAGGCCGGTCCGGTCGGTTGTCGTCTCGCGCGGCGAGACCACCACCTACGAGCACGGCTGCGAGCCACCGGAGTGTGCGTTCATCAAGGTCACCATGACCGGCTTCAAGCCGAACAGCGCCTACCAGATCACCCCCCACGCCTCCACCTACGGCGACTTCAACCCGGGAGCCGAGCTGACCACCGACGACAAGGGCAACCTCACGGCGCGGCACCGGTTCCCGTTCAACGGTGTCGGCCAGCGGGTCTGGGTCACCGTCGACGGCCTGACGTCCAACCGCCTGCTCTGGACCGCCGGGTGAGGCCCGCCGAGACGGCCCGCATCGCCGCGCTGATCATCCGCAACGTCGGTCAGGTCGTGCGGGGCAAACCCGAGCTGGTCCGGCTGGCGGTCGCCGGGCTGCTCGCCGAGGGCCACCTGCTGATCGAGGACGTGCCCGGTCTGGGCAAGACGACCCTGGCCCGGTGCCTGGCGCGGAGCATCGGCGGCCGGTGGAGCCGCATCCAGTTCACTCCCGACCTGCTGCCCAGCGACATCACCGGTGTCAGCGTCTACCACCAGCGCGACGAGAGCTTCGCCTTCCACCCCGGTGCGGTCTTCGCCCACGTCGTGATCGCCGACGAGATCAACCGCGGCACACCGAAGACCCAGTCGGCGCTGCTCGAGGTCATGGCCGAGGGCCAGGTGACCGTCGACGCCGAGACCCACCGGGTGCCGAGGCCGTTCCTGGTCGTCGCCACGCAGAACCCCATCGAGATGGAAGGCACCTACCGCCTGCCGGAGGCCCAGCTCGACCGGTTCCTGATGCGGCTGACCGTCGGTTATCCCGACCAGGAGGCCGAGGTCGACGTGGTGCTCGGCAGCACCGGCGGGCGCAGCGCAGACGACCTCAAGGCCGTCGTCGACCCCGACACCCTCGCCACGGCTGTCGACGCCGTGCGCGGGATGCACGTCGACCCGGCGGTCGCGGCCTACGCGGTCCGGCTCGCCGCCGCGACGCGGGAGCACACCGCCGTCCGCTTCGGAGCCAGTGTCCGCGGCAGCATCGCGCTGGTCCGCGCCGCGCAGGCCCTCGCCGCGATCGACGGCCGCGGGTTCATCACGCCCGACGACGTCAAGGAGGTGGCGGTCCCGGTGCTGACCCACCGGCTCGTGCTCACCCCCGACGCCGAGCTCAACCTGCGCGGGGCGGGCGAGGTCGTCGAGGACGTGCTCGCCGCGACCGCCACGCCGATGGCGAGCGCGGGCGGCTGATCATGCGCGTGACCCCGCGCGGTTACGCCCTCCTCGTGGTCGCGGTGCTGCTGCTCGTGGCCGGCTTCCGGGGGCGCTATCCGCTGGCCGGTGTGCTCGGCGCGACCCTGCTCGGTGCGGTGCTGAGCGCCGTGGTGACCACCCGCGGCTCGCTGCGGATCACCGTGCGGCGCACGGTCTATCCGAGCCGGGTCACCCGTGACCGGCCGGCGCTGGCCCGGCTCGAGGTCACCAATCCGGGCACCCGCCGGCAGGCGCCGCTCACCGCCACCGATCAGGCCGGCCCGGTCACCCGTACGGTCCAGGTGCGCGCCCTGCTGCCCGGTGCCGGGGCGGTGCTGCACTACGAGCTGCCCACCGGCGTACGCGGCAAGTGGCCGGTCGGCCCGCTCACGCTGGAACGCCGCGACGCGTTCGGGCTGGCCCGCAACACCCTGACGGCGGCGGGGGAGACGACCACCCTCTGGGTCCACCCCCGGCGGGTGCCGGCCCGGGTGCTGTTCGGCGGCCAGCGGCGGCACCACCACGAGGGCGCGGTCACCGACAGCGCCCTGCGGGGGTCGGTCGAGCTCACCGACGTCCGCGAGTACGTGCCCGGCGACGAGGTGCGGCTGCTGCACTGGAAGGCCACCGCGCGGACCGGCCGGCTCATGGTCCGTGACCTGGCCGACCCGCAACGCAGCCGGTTCACGGTGCTGCTGGACACCCGGTCGCCGGCCTCCGGCGCGGACCGGTTCGAGGAGCTGGTCGAGACCGCCGCGTCGTTGCTGGGTGCGTCTGTCGGCGCCGGTCAGCACACGAGCCTGCTGACCTCCTCGGGCCTGCGGCTGACGGTCGAGGGGACGGCGGAGGGGGCCCGGCGGCTGCTCGACGCGCTCAGCGAGGTGGCCCGCGACGACCGGCCGGTCGATCTGCCGGAGTGGCGCGGCGGCACCCTCGTGGTCGTCTGCGGCGCGGGTCCGGGTCTCGTGCCCGCCGGCTGGCTGCGGCACCGGTTCACCCAGGTCCACGTCGTGGCGATGAACGGGCCGCTCGACGTGCCCGGGGCACGGATGCTGCGGGCGGAGACGGCCGGCGACGCCGTCCGGCGCTGGAACGAGGCGACCGGGTGAGGCTCCGGACGACCGGTGTGGTCCTCGCCGCCGCCTGCGCCGGGATGCTCTTCGCGCCGGTGTTCGGTGTCACCGCCCTGCTGCTGCCGGTCGGGGTGCCGGCCACGGCGGTGCTGGTGGTGGCTCTGCTGTGCACCACGCCGCGGCTGCAGGAGTGGCGTCCGGTGCTGGCCGTCCTGGCCGGACTCCTCGCCGTCGTGGAGACGCTGCTGTGGCCGACCACGGTCGCGGGCCTGCCGACGACGACCACGCTGCGGGCGCTGGTCACCGGCGGCACCGACTCGTGGCAGCTCGTGCTGCAGTCGACCTGGCCCGCGCGCTCCGATCCGGCGCTGCTGCTCTTCGTGCCACTGCTCGTCGTCCTGGTCGCCGTGCTCGGGGTCGAGCTGCTGCACCGGCTGCGCAGCCCGCTGCCCGCCCTGCTGCCCAGCCTGGCCCTGGCCGGGCTGACCCAGCTCTACGCCAGTCTCGCCCCCGGCCCCGCGCTGATCGCCGCTCTCGTCTACGCCGCGATCGCCGGGACGCTGCTGTTCCGGGGTTCCTGGCCGCGGATCGTCCCGGCGGCCGCGGTGGCGTCGGTGGCCGCCGTCGGCGCGGCGCTGCTGGTCCCGGCCGGCGAGCCACGCTTCTCCCTGGCCCGCAACCAGGCGGCGCCGTTGCCCGACACCGGGCTGGCCAGCCCGCTCGACGAGCTCGCCGGGCGGCTGGGCGACCCGTTCCGGCCGGTCTTCCGCGTCCGGGGTGCGACCGACGTCGACCGCTGGCCGGTGGTGGTGCTCGACGGCTTCGACGGGGTGAACTGGGTGCCCGCCGGCCGGTTCCGCCGTCTCGGCGCCGAGCTGGCACCAGGTCCGGCGGTGACCGTGCCGGCCGGTGAGCGCACCGCGACGATCGAGCTGCCCGCGGGACAGGGGCCGTGGCTGCCGAGCCAGACCTGGCCGTCACGGGCCGAGGGTGTCACCCCGCTGGTCGCCGAGCACCAGGGCACGCTGCTGCTGCCGGAGTCCACCGGTGCGGTGACCTACGACCTGAGCTGGTGGCAGCCGCAGACCGCCGTGGACACGCTGGCCGAGGCGGCGATCGACCCCTCCGCGCCGGGCGGTCTGGGGGAGATCGGCACGATGCCCCCCGAGGTCGAGGCGCTCGCCACCACCGCCGTGCGCGGCAACCGGCCGTCCTTCGCGACCGCCGCGGCCCTGGAGAACTGGTTCCGGGACAACTACAAGATCGCGATCGGCTCCCCGCTGCCGGCCGGGCACGGCTGGCCGCAGCTGACCGACTTCCTGCTCACCACCAGGCGCGGGACGAGCGAGCAGTTCGCGGCGGCGTACGTCGCCCTGGCCCGGTTCCTGGGCATCCCGGCCCGCCTGGCGGTCGGCTACCGGATGCCGGTGCAGGCGGACCCCGACGGGTTTGTCACCGTCCGCAACGGAGACGTGCTGGCCTGGCCGGAGGTGGCGGTCCGCGGTGTCGGCTGGGTGCCCCTCGACCCGACCGGCGGCGCCGCGGCATCCGGGGCCACCAGCGGCAACGGCCTGGCCGCCCTGGCCGAACGCGCCCGGCAGTCACTGCCGCCGCCGGACCAGCTCCCGGCACCGCCCGTGGCGTCGCCGCCGGCACCGGCCACGTCGTCGGATTCGGGCCGGCCGTGGCTGCTGGTGCTGCTCGCCCTGCCGCTGGTCGCCTGGCCGCTGGGGGTGCCCCTGACCTGGGGTGTGCGCTCGTGGCGGCGCCGGCGGCGGCCGGGTGCGGGTGCGGTTGTCGGCGCCTGGGAGGAGATCCGCGACCGGCTGCGGGCGTACGGGGTGACGGTGTCCGCCGGGATGACCGTGCGCGACCTCGCGGCCGCCGCGGGCCCGGTCACCGACATCGGAACCGTCACGGAGATCCGGCGGCTCGCACCGATCGTCGACGAGGTGCTCTGGTCCGGGGCCGCACCGCCCGAGGAGCGGATCGGCGAGGCCTGGTCGCTGGTCCGCACGGTCCGGCGTGGACTGGCCCGGTCCGGCGGCCGGCGCCGGTGGTGGGCCTGGATCGATCACCGCGGGCTGCGGCCACCGGGCTGATTCTCCTTGCACACCGCACCGCGGATCGACCTCGGCGCGGTGGTGAAGATGTCGACGCCGTTGGTCGCCTGCACCAGGAAGCAGTACTTCCGGACCGGGTCGATCGGCACCGAATAGGTCGTGGCCTGCTGGGCGATGATCGTGCGCGACGGCCGGCCCTCACCGGCGACGATGATCGCGAAGCTGAGCGGCTCACTGCTGCGCCAGGCCAGGTCGGCGACGTTGCCACGGTCGGTGACCTCGGCCAGCTCCAGGCGTACGGTCGGGGCGCTGGGTGCCGCGGCCGAGGCGACAGCCGGTGGCGGCAGCGCGGGCATGTCGAGGTCGTCCGGCCGGTTCACCCAGAACAGCAGGCCCGCCGCGGCGACGAGAGCGAGCGCGACGGCAACCTTGGGCGGCATCCGCAGAGGTGACCGCCGGCCCGGCCCGAACACCAGCAGCGGCTCACCCCGCGGCTGCGGTGCGGTGGTGGTGCCACCGATCCGCTGCACGACGGTCGCGGCATCGGCCGGGCGCCGGTCGGGGTTGCGGTCCAGCAGGGCCCCCACCAGCTCGGCGACGGCCGCCGGCAGCCCGTCACGGTCGATCGGCGGCACCGGCTCGGTCAGCACCCGCAGCAGCCGTTCACTGTCCGGCTCGCCGGGCCGGCCGGGGTGCGGCGGGGCACCCGTCAGGGCCAGGTGCAGGACGGCGCCGAGGCCGTACAGGTCGGAACGCTCGTCGAGCGTGCCGTCCCGCAGCGTCTCCGGGGCGACGAAGCCCAGCGCCCGCGCGGGGTCGGCCGGGAAAGCGCGGCGCAGCACCAGGCCGAAGTCGCTGAGGACCGCCTCCCCGGAGGCGCGGAACAACACGTTGCCGGGTGTCACCGCGCCGTGCACCACGCCGGCCCCGTGCGCGGCCGCCAGGGCCTCCGCCAGCGACCGGCCCAGCGCCACCGCGTCCGGGACGCTCAGCGGGCCGAACGCCGCGACCAGCTCCGCCAGCGACTGGCTGCACAACTCCATCCGCAGACCCGGCCGGCCGTCGGCGAGATCCTCGACCCCGTCGGCGGCCAGGATCGGCGCACGCTCGCGCAGCCCGGCGAGCGTGCGCAGCTCCGCGTCCAGAGCGGTCCGGGTCCGCCGGTCGGGCCGGCCCGGGAGGAGCTTCACCGCGTACGCCTCACCGGTGCCTGCGTCGACACCGGCCAGCACCGTGCCGGCCGGGTCGTCGCCCAGCGGCACCAGCTCCGTGTCGGTTGTCATCCGCGTCCCTCGGTCCTCCCCGTCAGCCCGTCAGCCGGACCACAAGGAGAATCCCTCGGTACCCGTGCCAGTGTGATTGTCCGGGTCGTTCTTCGCCGGTGCCACCCGCAGCACCGCACCCGCCGGCCCGGTCTGCTCCACCGTCAGGGTCAGCCCGTACGCCAGAGCCAGCTTCCCGGTCCCCTTGACGGTCGCATGCAGGTCGTCCCCGTCCTGAACGCTCACGTCGAACTCCACCTCCTTCGGCGCGGTGAAGGTGATCAGGATGCCGTCGCAGTTGAACTTCCCGTCGAGGGCGAAGTCGCTCTGCTGCGCGACGAGGATCTGACACCGGCCGTCCTCACACGCCTTCGCATCGGTCCCGTCCGCCGCGGCCACGGCGTCCACCGTGGACGGGCTCGGACTGATGCTCGGCGCGGGTGCCGGCTGCTGCTGCTGCTGCGTGCACCCCGAGACCAGTGCGGTGGTGATCAGCAGGGCCGGGCCGAGGCGCTTCACGCCGGTGGCCCGTACTGGTTCGGTCCGGGCGTACCGGGAAGGGCCATGAAGATCAGGACCACGATGAAGCAGAACGGCAGCAGGCTGACGAGCTGCAACCACCCGGTGTAACCCACGTCGTGCAACCGCCGCGCGATCAACGCCGTCAACGGGATCACCGTCGCGAGGTAGTAGACGAGGGCCAGACTGAAGATCTCCTCGAAGACGGTCGCGCCCAGCGTGATCAGGGCGGCCAGCACCAGCAGGTGGAAGACCAGGAACATCCAGTACTCGGCCCGGCGCGCCCGGCCCCGATAGTCGGCATAGTGCCGAAACGCCGAAAGATAGTGCTGCATCGCGCCCCCCGGGTCTCCGGCCACCCGCACCTCGGGCAGCAGCGAAACGCTAGAACCGCGACAACGCCACCGGCGGCCGGTGACCTGATCCGGCCAACCGAACGGCTTACCCCGGACGTGTCGCTGATTACTCAAACCCGCCGGTAGTTCCACCTTTCGTGCGTCCTCATTGAACTTCTGGGCTCGTTTGATCGGCCCTGCCTACCGCACTCACAGTGGAGGTGCGGGCTCCGGCCGACGCCCTACGGTCTCCGGCATGAGTGATGCCAGTACGCGTATCGCGGCCGTTCTGGAGGAACGCCGACGGCGGCTGCCGACCGTGAACTTCGAGATCGAACGGTGGGAACGGGTCCAGCAGTCGCTCGGCCGGCTCGGCGGGGCGCTGTCGGCGGTCCGCGAGGCACCGGACGAGAGCCTCGCGGCGCTCGGTCTCGACACGGTTGACGTGACAGCCCTCGAACGCCGGGCCGCCGAGGTGCTGGCCGCGCTGGCGACCGTCCGGGCCCGGGTCAGCCGCCACACGATGAACATCGGCGTGAGCGGCCGCGCCCGCAACGGCAAGAGCACGCTGCTGCAGTCGCTGACCGGGCTCGGCGACGACCAGATCCCGGCCGGTGCCGGTGCGCCGGTCACCGCCGTCCGCAGCCGCATCTTCCACTCGACCGAACGGCACGAGGCGCGGCTGACCATGCACACCGAAGAGTCCTTCTGCTCCGAGGTGCTCGCCGGATATCACGAGGAGCTGCGGCTGGGACCACCACCGCGGACGATCGGCGAGTTCGCCGGGCAGGCGTACCCGGCCTCCAAGGACGACCTGGCGCTCGAGCCCGCGGAGCAGACGCGGCTGGTGCCGATGCTGGTCCGGTTGCGCGTGATTCAGTCGTCCCTCGACTCCTACCGCGGCCTGCTGGACGGCCGGACCCGCAACGTCGAGTTCGGCGAGCTGCGGCGCTGGGTGTCCTACCCCGCCGAGGGCGAGGACCGGCCGGACCGCCGCTACCTGGCGGTGCGCGACGCCCGCATCACCTGCCGTTTCCCGGTGGTGGAGATCAGTGACCTCGGGCTCGTCGATCTGCCGGGCCTGGGCGAGACGGTGCCGAACGCTGAGAAGCACCACATCGCCGGTCTGGAGAACGACGTCGACTTCGTGCTCAACGTCAAGCGGCCCGACGGGACGAACGCCTACTGGGACACGCACGACTCCGCCGGTCTCGGACTCATCTGCCAGGCAGCGGGTGCGGCGCCGGTCCGCGACTTTGCCGCGATCCTGGTCAACAACGGCGCCCTCCCGCAGGCCAACGTCGACGCACTCCTGACCGCCGTCCGGGAGAACGTCAACGAGAACGGTGCCGACGCGGCTTTCCCGGTGATCGTCGCGGACGTCAAGAAGCCGGAGACCGTGCAGGCGGAGGTCCTCGGCCCGGTTCTTGACCACCTCGCCTCGGCGCTTCCCCGGATGGACGCCGCGGTCGTCGACCACGCCGTACGCCTCAGCGTGGCTGCCCGCGAACAACTGCTCGCGGTGGCCGGCGCGATGCTGGCCTCCCTGCGCTCGGTGCTCGTGCCGACCGCTGTCGACGAGCTGATCGCCCGATCCGGCGAACTGCGCGCGCAGACCGCCGTGGCGATCCAGGAATGGGTCGCCGACCTGGAACAACGGGCGGACGAGGCGTACGAGGACAAGGAGTTCTACGATCGCGCCGATCAGCTGCAGAGCACCGTGCACAACTGGATCCTCGACGGCTTCGGTGAGACCACCGAGGTCTGGCGCAAACGGGCCGTGGCCCGCATGCGCGTCGACAACGCCTCGGCGCCGTTCGTGGTGAACGAGCTCAACGGCATCCGCGTCGAGGTGGCCCGCCGCTTCAGCGCCATCGACGACGTGCTCGAACGGCGCCGCGAGGAGTTCTGGGGTGGGCTCGCCGCGGCCCTCGGCGCCCGGCTGGTGCCTTTCACCGAGGGTGACGATCCCCACCGCGCCCTGACCGACCTGGCCGTACGCCTGCGCGAGGCACCCGACCCGTGCCCGGTGCTGGCCGAGGCGATCGACTTCGTCCTCGACGTGCGCCTCGACTACCGCACCCGCGTCCTGCCCCGCATGCGCACCGCCCTGATGATGCTGCGCGCGGAGTCCAGCGGCGTACCCGGTGACACCCCGGTCGCCCACACCGACGACGGTGCGCAGCAGCTCTTCGTCCACATCTCGAACCTCGCCCGGCAGGCGAACTACGGTGCCGCGCAGACCCTCAAGGAGGAGCCGGCGACCACAGCACAGGTGCTGCTGGCCTTTGCCGGTCAGTTCGAGGACCAGTTCATCCGCTCCTCGGCCTCCGAGGCGGAGTTCCGCCGGGTGGCCGAGGCGTTCCGCGATCAGCTCTGGCCGGACGAGCTGAACGGCCCGGCGCTGGCGACGGCCCGCGTCCAGCACTTGCGCAGCGTGCTCAACGACCTGATCGCCCACCTGAACGACCAGAGGAGCCCTCGATGACCCCGGCGTTCAAGGTGGCGGTGGTCGGACCGTCCCGCGTGGGCAAGACGACCTTGCTGACCGCGATCCTCGACGAGACCAAACGACTGCTGACCGGGACCGGTGTGGTGGTCGAGCTCGACGAGCTGACGGCCAGACGGGTCCGCAAGCAACGTCAGGAACTGCGCCAGGCACTGCGGGAGGGTGAGTTCGATTCCGCGGCCCTCAAGGGCAACCAGGACGAGGCGTATTACCACGTGACACTGCAGTCGGTGGCGGACGAGAGCGTGCAGATCCCGTTCAGCATGCTGGACTTCCCGGGCAAGTGGCTCGACCCCGACTATCTCGACCAGGTGCCCGACGGCAAGCGTAAATGGGCCGAGTGCCTGGAGCACATCAAGTCCAGCGTCATGCTGCTGGTGCCGATCGACTCGGCCGTCCTCATGGAGGCGTCGACGCCGTCCCAGCGTGGCGCCGTGCAGATGCTCCTCGGCTTCGAGGACGTCGAGGAGGTCGCTCGCAAGTGGGCGATCACCCGCAACCTCGAGGAGCGCCGCGACGAGCCGGCCGTGCTCGTCCTGGCCCCTCTGAAGTGCGAGAAGTACTTCGACGACAACGGTGGCTGGGGCCGGCAGGCCGATGAACTGCGCCGCCGCGTGGCCGACTGGTACGCCCGGATGCTCAAGATCGTCCAGGACGAGGCTCCCGACCGGGACATCAAGATCGTGTACGCCCCGATCGACACCTACGGCGTGGTGGAGCTGATGGAGGCGTACTGGCCGGACCACGGCCAGAGCCACCTCGACTTCCAGGCGAACTACCGCATCCGGGGCAACCCGAGCGAGACCTCGGTCAAGGCGGCCGGGGCGGTCATGCAGGAGCTGTGCCAGTGCATCGTCGACGGCTGGGACGTCGCCGAGGGCCGGACCCTGTCCCGCCGCCGGGCCGAGTACACCGGGCTCGTCGCCCGGGACCAGGAGGCCAAGGGCTTCTGGGGCACGATCGGCTACTACCTCGGCGGTGAGGCGTCCCGCAACCAGGCCGGTCAGGAGAAGACCGTGGCCGAGATGAACATGATCGAGCAGCGCCGCCAGCAGCTCCACGAAAGCGTCGCGAAGCTCGCGGCGACGGCCTACGACCCGAGGGTGGAACAGTGGTCATGATCGCGAATGCCTACCTGATGACCCGTGGCACACCGCGGCGCAACGACTACGCCTTCCTCGGTGCGGTCCCGCCCTCGCGGTGGTGGGACCGGGTGAACCCGTACGTGTTCATGGAGAGCCCGGAGGTTGTCGTCGCCCGTCACCCCGGCGGTGTCGGTGTGCTGATCTCGGGTCTGCCGTCCGCCCGCAGAGACGTCATCGGCACCGCGATCCGCCACACCGTGGTCATCGACGATCTGCGTGACCAGCCCGAGTTGCTGTGCCGCATCGTCGCCGCGGGGCTGGACCCCCGAACCCGGACGGCGCTGGGCGAGCATCTCGACGAGGAGTTCGACGCGGGCCGTGTCGACGCGATCATGGACGGCGGTGACGCTGGGACTGATGTCCCGCAGCGGGTCGCCGAGATCCTGGCGACCGTGTCCGCCGACGTGCCGGGTCCCGGCCGGGACCCGGAGGGCTCCTGGGTCGGTGGCGCGGACGACGAGGGTTCCCGGCGGGCGTTCCTGGCTCGGGTGCGGCGGCTCGCCGCGGAGGAAGCGTCCGGATTCGCCTTCACCAGTCAGGCGATCGCCACGGCCAGGGGCGCCGGGGAGGCGGCCGGGAGGCTGGGGGCACCGGTGGCGATCCTGCTGGTCGACGGTGACGTCGACGGGGTGCAGCCACTGGGAAAAGATCGGCCGCTCCCGCCGGAGCGGCGTTCCCCCGCGCTGCTGATGACCGGTCTCGCCCTGACGGGAGTGGCGGTGGCCGTGATCCTCTGGTGGATCGCGCGGCGCGTGCTCTGATCGGCAGCCGTCCCTTCCCGCTGTCGGTCCGCTGGGGGAAGGCCCTCTGGCACGGCGAGTTGGTCTTCACGGAGAAGGGGCCGGCGGGGACACTCTGGGCCGATCGCCGGAGCCTGCGGGTGCGAGGTGATGTCCACGAATGGCGGGTGACCGGTGCAGGCGCATTCGCGGAGCCCGACAAGATCGTTTTCAGACTTCCCGACTACCAGGGCCGGCCGGTCAGGCTGACCTGCCGATTCCGGGACTCACACGTCACGGGGGCCGAGGTGACCTGCCCCGAGCTGATCGCCGCGCCGGTCGAGGTCTCGGCGGACGAGTTGCTGCAGACGATCGCCGCCGAGGTGCGGCGACAGCATGAATCGGCCTGAGGAGCTTTGTGGACGTCAAGGAATACTGGGATCGCAGCGACGACGATCTCTACGAACTGCTCGGTGCCGCGCTGCTCGGTGAAGGCAGGGGACTGTCACCCGAGGAGCAGGACGATCAGCGCCGCTTCGGGCGGCAGTGGTTCGCCCGGCAGCACGACGAGTTGCAGCGCCGGATCTGCCGGGACAAACGTGTCCGGCAGCTGATCGGCACCACCGCGTCGGACCGCTTCATCGACGCAGTCACGATCTCCGAGATCCTCAGCTCGCACGACGACCTCGGCCTGAACGCCGCGCTGCTCGCCGTTCTGGTGGCGCGGGTCGGCCTCGGCACCTTCTGCGCGAACACCGGTGCCTGAGCGTGGTGACGCAGGCCGAGCTCGCGTACCGGCGGCTGGAGCCGATCACCCTGGGAAGTCACCGCGAGTTCTTGGAGCGCCGACTGGCGAAGATCGGTGCCCCGGTGCCGCGGTACCCGTCGATGTTCGATTCTCCGCTGCACGAGGCGCTCGGTGAGGTCACGGCCGACGTGCTGGCCGCGCTGGTCGACCTGGGTTTCGCCCCGGGCCGGGTGGCCGCGCTGACAGTAGGCCTGACCGGCAACGACGGCTTCACGGCCCGGTACCGCTCGTTTCCCGGGGACGGGTCGGGTCTGGTCCTGGTCTCCGACTCCATGGTCAGCCTGTGCTACTCGTACTGCGAGTTCGAAGGGCGCGCGCTGCAGGCCATGGTGTCCGGCGGCCTGCTCCGCATGGCCGCCAAGGTCTTTCTCACCCGGTTCACCGGGACGATCGGCGGTGATCCCCGCTCGCTCGCAGGGATCCTGCGCTACCACAACGTCAACCGCCGCGTGTACGGCGTACCCGCGGTCCTGAATCTTGTGCCCGTCCCCGACGACCCCGGCATGGACGAGTTCCTGCTCGACTACGGTTTGCGGTTCGTCGTCGGTCACGAGGCCGCCCACCACGTCCTCGACGACGGGCACAGCGAACTGGACGCCGACACCCTGGCTCTGTTCACGGCCGCGGAGGCGTTCGCCCGCTATCAGGCCGAGAACATGGACTTCCTGCCCGAGCGGTACCGCCGGGAAGCGGCCGAGTTCCACGGGCTCATCGGCGCGCTCATCACCATGCTGGCGTTGCAGACCTCCGAACGCGCGCTGTTCCTGCGCCGCGGCCACAGCCATCTGCCGGCGCAGGACCGGGCCACCCGCCTCGTCGAGCACGTTCTCAGCCCGGCACGGCAGGAGACGCTGGACCGCCTGCTCGGCGGACGCGATCCGCGGATGGCCCTACGTTTCGACAAGGACCGCGGCAACCTCGGCGTCTACGTCGGCGCCCTGGTCCGTGCGACCGCTCAGGCCTCGGACTTCAGTGCGGGCGCGACCCCCTTCGACTGGGCGGCCCTGGCCGGGGTGCCGGAGATCGAGCAGCTGGCGGGGGCGGATCTGGACGAGATCGCCGCCCTCGACCGGCTCATGTGCGGGCCGGATCCGGTGCTGACCGATCGGCTCGACCCTGGTACGCGGCACATCCTGGCCGGTCGGCTCAAGGAAGGTCTGTCCGCCTGGGGCCTCGCGGCGGACCGGGTCGAGGCACTGCTCGACCCGTCGCGGGTTCTCGCCTTCCACACCCTGGTCGAGGACCTGCAGAACACCGCGAAAGACCTGCATACGGCGGTGGCCGCGGCCACGCTGGTGGCCCGACGCCTGCCCGGGACCGAAAGCTCAAGTCCGGGCGCCGGGGTGCCGATGGGGGGTCGTGGCCGATGAGCGGGCAAGCCTGGGCCGGATCTCCGGTGCGGTAGCCGGCTCCGCGCTGCTCTGGTTCGCGGTCAACGCTGTGCATCCGGTCGGGCCCTCGTTGCTGTTGTGGCTGCCCACCCTGGCCGCGGGTCTGGTGCTCACCGCCGCGCTGCTGCGGACCTCGCGGGTCGAAGGGCTGCCGCTGCCGACGCGGCTCTTCTGGCGGAGGCTCTCCATCGCCGCCGGGTCGGCTTCCGTGGCGCTGGCCGCGCAGGCCTACGACGTCTGGCGCAATCCGGACAGCGGGGGAGCGCACGTCACTCCCGTGCTGATCGCCGGGGCTGCGCTCGCTCAGCTGTTCATCGTCTACGCGCTCCTGCGGCTGCCACTCGGTGACCGGCAGCCCGGTGCGCTGCTGCGGGTCGTTCTCGACGCCGGCACCGTCATGCTCGCCGCCGCCGTTTTCCTCTGGCACTTCCAGACGCGTCACCTGGTCGGTGCCGAGGGTTTCGGTCTGATCGGCTCCCTGATCCTCACGGTCACCGGGATGGTCGCCGTCTTCTCGGTGGTCAAGGTCGTTCTTTCCGGCCACCGGTACGTGGACAGAGGCTCGTTACGGCTGCTCGCCACGGCGGTGCTGGTCGGCACGCTGGCTCCCGCGCTGCAGCCGTACCTGCAGGAGTCGTTCCCGCACCTGTTCGCCACCATGGTCGGCAATCCGGCCTGCTTCTTCGTGGCCGTGCTCGCCGCGGAGAGGCAGCGGCGGGGCAGTTCTCAGCCCGGCGCCGACCGCGACCGGCGGCCGTTCAGCCTTTTCCCGTACGTCGCAGTGGCGGCCGTGGACGTGCTGCTGGTCCAGGTCGCCTTCGATGCCGGTCTGGCCGACGACGTGGTTGTCGTGCTGGCGGCCGTGGTCCTGACCGCTCTGGTGGCGCTGCGGCAGGTGACCGCGCTGATCGACAACGGGGAGCTGGTGCGGCGCCTGGACCACAGCGCCACCCACGACGCGCTCACGCAGCTGCCCAACCGGGTGCTGTTCCACCGGCGTCTGGAGGCCGCGCTGGCCTCGCCGTCGACCGCGCCCGTCGTGGTGGCGCTGCTCGACCTCGACGGGTTCAAGCAGGTCAACGACACGCTCGGGCACGACGCCGGCGACCGGTTGCTGATCGTGGTGGCGCGGCGGCTGGGTGCGTGTGTCCGCGAGGGTGACACCGTGGCGCGGCTCGGCGGTGACGAGTTCGTCGTCGTGATGGGGGACGCCGGGGCCGAGGTGGCCGAGGACGTCGCGCGGCGGATGCTCGACGCACTCGCCGAGCCGGTGCTTCTCGGCGACGCCGAGGTGCCGATAGGTGCCAGCATCGGTCTCGCCGCCGGCCACAGCGGCGCCGACGCGGGTGAGCTGCTGCGCCGGGCGGACATCGCGATGTACGCCGCCAAGGCCGCCCCGGGCAGCGCGGTGCGGCACTTCACCGAGGAGCTGACCACCGCGGACCGGCTCGTGGTGAGCCGGCCCGGGTAGCTCGTCAGCGGGGGAGCCAGGCCTGCCAGGTCGAGCGGTGCGAGTCCAGCCAGCGTTTCGCGGCGTCGTCGCGGGACAGCTTCTTGACGGTGATGTCGCGGGCCACGGCGTTCTGGTCGTCGTTGGTCCAGCGGAAGTTCTTGATCAGGTCGGCCGCCGGGCTGCCCGAGTCGACGAACGCCTTCCGCGCGATCTTGTCGAGGTCGTACGGCTGGTAGTCGCAGGCCACGGTGTCCGGGTCGGCGTCGCAGCCGGGTTTGTAGATCGGCAGCGGGATGTGCACCAGATCAATCTCCGACAGCAGCCACTGCGGCGTGTAGAAGTACCCGATCAGCGGCTTCTTGTCCTTCTCGGCCTTGCGGAACGCGGCGATGAGCGCGTCCTCGCTGCCGGCGTACACGACGCTGTAGTTGAGTTTGAGGTTCTTGATCAGGGCGGCGTCGTTGGTGACGAACGACGGGTCGCCACCCAGCAGCTGGCCCTTGCCGTCGGACTTCGCCGTCTTGAAGCGGTCGGCGAACTCGTTGAGGTTCTTCCACTTGGTGATGTTCGGGTATTCCTTGGCCATCCACGGCGGCACGTACCAGCCGATGACACCCTTGTTGCCGGTCAGGCCCTGCTCGACGGCGACCTTCTTGTCGTCGATGTAGGTCTTCTTGAGGTCGTCGTGGCCCCAGTTCTCCAGGATGGCGTCGACCTCGCCGCTGGCCAGGCCCTTCCACGACTCGTCCTCGGTGAGGTCCTTCTCGGCCACCGTGCAGCCCAGCTCCTGCTTGAGCAGATAGCTGACCACGGCCACGTTGGCCTCGTAACCGACCCAGGGGTTCACGGCGATCGAGACGTTGCCGCAGGGCGTGCGCTCGACCCCCGGCGGCGCGACGATCGCGGTCGCCGAGTCACCGCAGGCAGCGAGGGCCAGCACGCTCAGGAGGGCCGCCAGCCGGCGCGTTCTCAGCATCGTCGTCCGTTTCTGTGGGGAGGCGGCTACCACGTCGGCACCGGCCGTTCGCGGCTCAGCCGCTTGGTGAGAACCTCCTCGGTCAGGGCGACCAGGACGTTCTTGACCGACTCACGGTGCCGGGCGTCGCAGTCCAGGATGGGCACGTCCGGCCCGATGCCCAGCGCGTCGCGGACCTCCTCGAGGTCGAAGCGCTGGGACCGGTCGAAGGTGTTGACCCCGATCAGGAACGGGATCTCATGTTCCTCGAAATAGTCGATCGCGGGGAAGCAGTCCTCGATGCGGCGCACGTCGAGCAGCACCACGGCGCCGAGCGCACCGTCGACCAGGTCGTCCCAGAGGAACGCGAACCGGTCCTGGCCGGGGGTGCCGAACAGGTACAGCAGCAGCGCGTCGTCGAGGGTGATGCGGCCGAAGTCGAGCGCCACGGTCGTGGTCGTCTTGGCCGACACCGCCGAGGTGTCGTCGATGCCGATCGACCGCTCGGTCATCTCGGCCTCGGTGACCAGCGGCTCGATCTCCGAGATCGCGCCTACGAAGGTCGTCTTGCCCACGCCGAAACCACCACTGATCACGATCTTGACCGCCACCGGCGGCAGCGGCGCCGGCGTCGGCGCCGGTTCACTAAAGCGCCCGTACACGATCCCTGATCCTTTCGATCAATGCGATGGGCAGCTCGCCGAGCTGCTCCTCGATGCGCAGATAACCGTCGGTGACCAGGTCGGCGACGATCACCCGGATGACACCGAGCGGCACCTTCAGCGCCACGGCGAGGTCCGCGATGGACATCGGCGCCTGGCACAGCTCGACGATGCGCCGCGACTCGAAACGCAACGGTGCCGACAGCGCCGCGGGCGAGGCGTGCAGCAGCGTCTCGATGCGCAGCCCGTCGTGCAGCGGACGGGTCCGCCCGCCGGTGAGCATGAACGGGCGCACCACGAGGTCGTCCTCGGGCTCTGGAGCACGAGGACCCGGCGCGGGTGGCGTCCACGCGGGCGGCGGCTGCTCGGCGGTGTACGGGATCATGCGGGGGTCCGGGCCCCACTCCCCCCGATGGCTCATCGCGGGAGGTACTGGCGGGACTCGGATATCAGCGCCGGGGTGAGCAGGGCGCCGAACCGGTCGGCCAGCATCGAGATCTCGTACCCCACCAGGCCCACGTCGCTGTCCCCGCCGGCGACCACCCCGAGGCAGCTGCCCCCGGCGATGACCGACACCAGCAGGAAGCCGCGCCGCATCTCGATCATGATGAGCTTGAGGCCGTCGAAGTCGTAGCGCCGCGACGCGCTGCGGGCGACACTGGCCAGGCTGGAGACGATCGCGGCCAGGTGGTCGGCCTCGGCGCGGTTCAGGCCGTCCGAACTCGCGATGAGCAGGCCGTCGGACGACACCGCGACCGCGTCGCGGACACCGTCGGTCTGGTGGACGAAGTTGCCCAGCAACCAGTTGAACTGGTGCCGGTCGGCAGACGTGTCAACGCTCATGGTTCGACCTCGTTGCGGGGTGGGGGGCGGTCACGGGCGGTCGGTCGAGTCGGTGCTGCCCCGCTGGACGCCGCTGCGGAAGGCGGTCAACCGGGCACGTACCTCCTCCGGTGAGTCGGCGACCGGCGCCGGGCGCTCGGCGGTGCGGGTGGGGGCCGCACCTGCGCCCGCCGCGGCACCGGAGTTCGCCGCTTTCCGGGTACGGGGGTTGCGTTTGCGCAGGCCGTTCGGCGTACGGTCGGCGTCGTCGGGTGGCGGGGCGAACGTGTACATGTCCATTCCCAGCGTCGGCGCGGACGCCGGCTGCTCGGTGTGGTCCGCCCGGACCGCGGGGCTGCCTGCCGCGGTGACGTACTCGATGGTCGTCGGCCGGATGCGGCTGTCGGTGGCCGGCGGCTCGGCGCCCGGCAGGTGGATCACCTGGGTGATCGCCGGGTCGGACGACTCCAGTGCCCGCGGGCGCTCCCGGGCGCGGACGGGCTCGGGAGCGGGCTCCGGGGGTGCCAGGCGCTGCGGCTGCGGGGCCGCCTGCGGGGCGCCGACCGACTGCGGGCCGGCGAGGATCGACGGCGGCAGCACGATGCGGGCGGTCACGCCGGTCACCGGCGAGGGTGCCAGCTGCACGTCGATGTCCATGTCGGTGGCCAGGCGGCCGACGACGTAGTGGCCGAGGAACCGGGTCGGCGCGGTGATGAAGTCACCCTCGCCGCGCAGGCGCTGGTTGGCCAGCTCGAGGTCGGCGCGGTTCATGCCGATGCCCTGGTCGGTGATCGCGATCAGGTAGTTGTCGCCGATGCGGCGGCCCTGGATCTCGACGTCGGCGTCCGGCGGGGAGAAGGCGAGACCGTTCTCCACGAGCTCGGCGAGCATGTGCGCGACGCCGCTGACGACCGCACCGGCGACCAGGGCCTCGTCGACCCGGCGCAGCTGCACCCGCCGGTATTCCTCGACCTCCGAGACGGCGGCGCGGATGACGTCGGCGATCGGCAGCGGCTCGGACCACTGGCGGGGGCTGGCCGCACCGACGAGGACCAGCAGGCTCTCGGCGTTGCGGCGCATGCGGGTGGCGAGGTGGTCGAGCTCGAACAGGTTGGCCAGACCGGTCGGGTCCGACTCCTCGCGTTCGAGGCTGGTGATGAAGCCCAGCTGGCGCCGCAGCAGGTTCTGGTTGCGGCGGCCCAGGTTGGCCAGCGACTCGGTCGTGCTGCGCCGCAGCATCGCCTGCTCGGTGGCCAGGGAGTACGCGGTGGCCTGCACCCGGTCGAGGGCGTCGGCGACCAGGCGGACCTCGTCGCTGGCGCCGTCCGGGATGCGGACGGTCGGCGGTGGTGCGTCGTCGTCACCGGCGGTGGCCCGGCGCACGGCCTCGGGCAGCTGCTCACCGGCGAGGCGGTTGGCCTCGTCGGCCAGGGTCGCCAGGGGCCGGGCGATCGAGCGGGACGCCACGGCGGCCAGGTAGACCGAGCCGGCGAAGCACAGGATCACGGCACCGATGAGCAGGCCCATGCGGGTGGTGGCCTGGTCCTGCAGGGTCGCCGCGCGGGCCCGGATGACCGAACCGACGTGCTGCTGCAACTGCCGCATGTCGTCCAGGACCGTGGTCTGCGAGGACCACCAGGACTGCGGGTTGACCTGGAGGTTGCGGCCGTCGCCGGCGTTCAGCGCGACCTGCTCGAAGTAGGCGGCGGTCTGCGCGGCACCGGTGCCCAGCACGTAGTCACGGGCCTCGAGCTGCGTGTCCGTGGCGTACCGGGTGAACTCGGCCAGGGCGGCGTCCTTGGCCGAGCGCATGGTCACGAACTGGAGGAACTCGCCGCGGTTGAAGCCGCTGGCGGAGAAGACACCGTTGAGGAACGCGCGCTCCTGGGCCGTGCTCTCCTTGGCGTCGCCGAGCGCGCCGAGGGCCGAGACACCGCGGCGCAGGGCCGGGTCGGCCGAGCTGTCCAGGCCGTAGTCGACATTGCTCAGCTCGGCGATGCGACCGGTGTAGAAGGTGAAGGTGGGTGCTCGGTCGGCGGCACCGGCGTCGGTGCCGGCGCGGACACCGGCCAGACCGTCGAGCTGGGCGACAGCGGTGGCCACGCGGTCCTGCGCGGTGCCGCCGGGGGCGATCAGCTCCTCGACCTTGGTGCGCTGGTCGTCGACACGCTTACGGGCCGGGCCGAGCTCGGCCTTGAAGCCGACGTTGCCGCCGAGCAGACCGGCGGTCAGGCCACGCTCGGTCTGCAGCTCCTGGACCAGGTCCTGGACCGCCAGCACGAGGGTCACGGCACGGGCGGACGCGGCCGCGTTGCGGTAGTTGTCGACCTCGATCACCGTGATGACGCCGAGCAGGACGAGCACGGCGGCGACGGGGAGAGTCAGGGTGCGGACGACACGGCGGCGGATGGTGCCGCCGGTGCTGCGGGCCGCGGGTGCGCCGGCCGGGGGACCGGCCTCGCTCGTCGCGGCGGTCGGGTCGGTGTCGTGGTGGGCTTGCCGGGGACGCGGGATTCTCACGGGTGAACCGCCTCCGGAGTGGTGCGGCAGGCGGTGGTGCCGGGTCCGGGCCGGACACCGATCGTGATCGGGCCTGCGACCGGACGACTCCGTGCGGGCACGCAAACTCTCCTTAGGCCTTGGGGACGGCTTGGCCTTGCCGTGGCATCCCGGACCATAGCGATGAGCCGACCGGTAGTCCACGATGTACTACTAATGAACGCGAAAGTTACTCAGTCCGGCCGGGAAGCAGGCGAACTGTCAGGTTTTGTCGGCGGACACCAGGTGAGTCGATCGATGATCGGGATCATCGTGTCGCCGCAAGATTGCGAGCAGATGTCGTACCCGGCGCAAATCCGAAATTCGTCCACTGCGCCGGAGGCAAAGGCGCCGGGGACGGTGGTCGCCGCGCGGATGCGCGGCGACCGGTGACATCCGTCAGCTCTTGGCCGGGATCCACGGCTTCCAGGTGGCTTCGTGTTCCTTGGCCCATTTCTCGCCGGCGGCTTCGGCGGTCATGCCCTGGTTGGTGATGTAGTCCGAGACGAGGTTCTGGTCGTCGTTGGTCCAGGTGAAGTTCTTGATGAGCTGGTACGCGGGGCTGTTGGTGTCGGCGAACTTCTTCGACGCGATCTTGTCCAGGATGTAGTCGGGGTAGTCGCAGGCGACCTTCTTGGGGTCGGCGTCGCAGCCGGCGGTGTACGCGGGGAGTTTCACGCGGGCGTACTTCTCTTTGGCGAAGAGCCACTGCGGTTCGTAGAAGTAGAACAGCAGGGGTTTTTTCTGGGCGGTGGCTTGCTGGGCGGCCTTGATGATGGCGGCCTCGCTGCCGGAGAAGACGACTTCGTAGTTCAGTTTGAGGTTGGCGACCAGGGCTTTGTCGTTGGTGACGAAGGAGGGGTCGCCGTCGAGGAGCTGGCCTTTGCCTTTGGATTCGGAGGTTTTGAAGAGGTCGGCGTACTTGTTGAGGTTCTTGCCGTCGGTGATGTCGGGGTACTTGTCGGCCATCCACTGGGGGACGTACCAGCCGATGACGCCTTTGTTGCCGGTGGGGCCGAGGTCGACGGCGGTTTTTTTGTCGGTGATGTAGGTCTTCTTGAGGTCGTCGTGGCCCCAGTTCTCGACGATGGCGTCGACTTCACCGGTTTCGAAGCCTTGCCAGGCGATTTCCTCTTTGAGGTTCTTCTTGTCGACGGTGTAGCCGAGTTCGTGTTCCAGGAGGTATCCGAGGACGGCGGCGTTGGCTTCGTAGCCGACCCAGGGGTTGATGGCGAGTTTGACGGTGCCCTTGGATCCGGCGGCGGGTTTGTCGTCGGTGCCGGCATCGGAGGTCGCCCCGCCACAACCGGCGATGCTCAGAGCCAGGATCGCCGCTGCGGCGGTGAGCCGATATCTCATGGGGTGAATCCCTCGCAGAGTGAAAGCGTGCAGCGTGAAAGCTTGAAGTGGGGCCGTGCCCGGGGCCGAGAAGGGGCACCACCGCCGAGTCGCCGCCATAGATTGGTGCGTCGGGACACAATGGTCAATGGGGCGGCGATAGTTTTACCAGAGCGCAATGAGTATGTCGGGGGTCCCCGATGGAGTACGCCGGCCGCCGGCGCGATGGAATGAGCACTTCGGTATGCCCCCGCAGCAGCGGAAGTTGTTGCGTCGCGCCCGTCCGCACGAGAGGGTCGGAGGCGTGGAAAAGTCGCGGATTCTCGCCGGACTCGGCGCGGTGCTCCTGACCACCTCCCTTGTCGCTCCGCCGGCGTCGGCCGCACCGGGAGACCCGGGGATGCCCTCGACCCGGGACTTCGGCAACGGCCCCGAACGCAACCAGGTCGCCGCCGAGACACCCGGGACGAGCCGCATCACCACCGGGCTCGACGCCGCACCGGACCAGCGCTGGAGTCCTCGCCGGCAGGGCTATCCGCGGCAGACCGAACTGCCCGTGTACCCCGAGAACCCCGCCGACAAGTCGATCAAGCTGGGACTGGTGCCGTACCACGGGATCGCACCGAAGCTGAACGCGCTGCAGGAGGTCTCGGACCGGGTGTCGGCGGAGGTGGCCGGGCACTCGGCGCTGGGCCGCGACCTCTACCTGGTCACCGTGACCGCGCCCGAGACCAGGGCCGAGGCGGCCCGCCAGGACCGCTGGCGGGCGCTGATCGAGGACGACCCGGCGGCGGCGAAGCGCGACCGGATCCTCCAGCGTGACTACAAGGCGCCTGTGTGGATCAACGCGAACATCCACGGTGACGAGTGGGAGGGCACCGACGGCGCCCTGCGGGTCATCGAGCGCCTCGCGACCGCCACCGACGCGGCCACGGCACGCCTGCTCAGCCGTACCCGGGTCTATGTGACGGTGACCAACAACCCGGACGGGCGGATCGCCGGGACCCGGGCCAACGGCGCCGGGTTCGACATCAACCGCGATCACGCGACCAGCTCGCAGCCGGAGTCCCGGGCAGTGCGCGACGTGGTCATCGCGACGCAGCCGTTCGTGATGCTCGACGAGCACGGTTACACCGGCACGACGCTGATCGAGCCGGCCACACCGCCGCACGGCCAGAACTACGAGTACGACCTGTACATCAAGCACGCCCTGCCGAACGCCGAGGGCATGGAGGCGGCGATCCAGCGGCTCGGCTACCCGGAGACCGCCCGCGCCGACATCCCGTTCCGCGACTACGCGCCCGGCGACTGGGACGACTGGCCGCCGATCTTCACCCCGATGTACGCGATCTACCAGGGCGCCGTCGGGCACACCGTGGAGATTCCGTGGCAGGTCAACCGCAACGCCTACGAGACGCTGCCGGTCGAGGAGCTGCGCCGCCGCTCGGCGGTCAACACCGACGTCGCCGCCGCCACCATCGAGGCCGCGGTCGGTTATGCCGACACCCACCGCGGTGCCCTGCTGGCCGACCAGATCGAGCAGTTCCGGCGCGGCTGGGCGGGCGCGCCGTCGCCGCAGATCCCGGACGGCTTCGTCGAGGGTTTCGGCCCCGAGGACCGCTACTCGACCACGTTCCCGCGCGCCTACGTCATCCCCGCCGGTGCCGGCCAGCGCTCACCGGCCGCGGCGGCCCGGCTGGTCGACCACCTCGCCGCCCACGACGTACGCGTGACCAGAGCGCGCCACGACTTCTCGCTGGCCGGCAAGCGGTACGCCCGCGGCAGCTACGTCGTCGACATGCACCAGCCCAAACGCGGCCTGGCCAACGTCCTGCTCGAGGCCGGCCGCGACATCTCCGACCTCGTGCCGCAGATGTACGACATCTCCGGCTGGTCCCACCGGCTGCTCTGGGGCGCGTCGGTCGACATCAGCGCCACGGTCGCCCCGCGCGTGGCCACCACACCCGTGACGATCGCGGCGCCGACCGGTGCCGTGCCCGCCGCGAAGGGTCGCGACCTGGTCCTGACCCTGCGCGACGGTGCCGATGTCCGCGCCGTGAACGCCCTGCTCGACCTCGGCGTCAAGCTGCGCCGCACCGACGCCGCCACCGTCGTGGTCCCGGCCGTGGCGCGCCGCGACGCCCAGGTGGTGGCCGACCGCTTCGGCGTACGGTTCAGCACCGCACCCCGCGGCACCGGGGGCACACCGTTCGAGGCGCCGGTGCTGGCCGCCGCGGTGTCGGCCGACGAGTTGTTCGCCCTGCGCGAGATGGGCTTCGAGGTGCGTACCGTCTCGACCGCCCTGCTCAGCGCGGGCGCGGACCTCTCGGCCGTCGACACCCTCGTGGTGTCCTCCGGACTGTCCTACGCGCAGCTCAACCCCGTGGGCAAGGCAGAGGTCGACGAGTTGCTGGCCCGCGGCGGCGTGGTCACCCGCGGCGCCACCGGCGCGGCGTTCAACGCGGCGACCGGTCTGCTCCCGGCCACGGCGGTGACCGGGCGCGGCGACGCGAACGGTGTGGTCGCCGTGCAGAACACCGGCCCGGTCGTCGGCGCCGGCTCGCTGCCGCACTCGTTCGTCTACTCGCCGATCTGGTTCACCGGCACCGGTTTCACCGTCGAGCAGCGGTATGCCGCCGACCCGCTGGTCGCCGGGCACTGGCTCCCGTCGGCACCCGGCGCGGGCGGCCCGGAGCAGGCGGCGGGCCAGGCCTCGGTGATCTCGGGCGCCACCACCCGCGGCGGCCGGGCGGTGCTGTTCGGGACCGAGCCCCTCTTCCGCGCCCACCCCAAGGGCCTCTACGCGCAGTTCGCCCGCGCGCTCTTCTGGACTTCCTCGTAGCCCCTGCTCAACCCTGGTGCGCGGGGCGCTATCCTGCGTTCCCGCGCACGGGGGAGGAGCACCACCAGTCATGTCCGAGCAGCAGCAGCCCGGCTATCCGCCGCAGGGCACCGCGATCGCCCTGACCCTGAAGTACAACCCACTGGCGTTCCTGCTCGGCCTGTTCAAGCCGCGCGTGGAGATCAACGGCCACCAGGTCCAGGCCGGCTGGAACCGTACGGTCCTGCCGGTGCAGCCGGGTCAGTACCACGTGCACGTCCACGTGCCGTACCTGCTGCCGCCCCGCATCGGCGTCGCCGACCAGGGTGTCACCGTGCACCCGGGCCAGACCGTCGAGCTCGAGTACCGCGCGCCGATGATCGCCTTCCTCGGCGGCGCGCTCGGCCCGCCCCCGCAGAAGTACCCGGGCATGGTCGCCTCGATCATCCTGCTCGCCGTGAGCCTGCTGATCCTCCTCTGCGTCTGCGGCGGCTTCATCCTCGCCGCGGCCAACAGCGGCACCGACGACCCGTACGGCCTCGCACCGCCGGCCGACACGGTCGCACTGACGCTCTCAGCCTTCCTCGGGAGCTTCGGCCGCTGACGGAACGGCACCGGACAGCTCCGGGTCGGTGTGCAACGCCTCGCTGATCCGCGCGATGTGGGTGAAGGCCGCGGTCACCAGCGACTCGACCACGGCGCTCTCGGACACCCCGACCGGAACCTCGAGCGGCCGCGCCACACCGAGGCGGTCGAGCCGGGCCCGCCGCGCGGCGACAACAGCCGGGTCGTGCCGTGCCGGGCTCACCGGGTTGTACCAGCGGTTCATCCAGAACGGGCTCGGCGCCGGGCCGGCGTCGGGCCCGCTCTGCGGTTGGTCGGGGTCGCCCGGGGTCAAAGCCCACTGCTCGGCGTCGTAACCGACCCAGAGCTGATGCTGCAGGATCGTCACCAGGGTCCAGCAGGACCAGCTCCGGTACTGCCGGGCGCCCACCGAGTCGACCTTGACCGAGGACGCCTCGAGCCGCAGTTTGAGCTCGTAGGCGACCTGTTCGGCGATCCGGCTGATCTGCCGTACCAGGACGCCGTTGGCCGTGTCCTGCACCGCGGAGGTGAAGGGGACGAAGTCGGTCACGCCCTCGATCGCGGCCTCCAGCGCGGCGACCTCGTCGAACGGTGTGCCCGCGGCCGTGACCACGCTGCCGAGCAGGCGGGACCAGGAGAGCACCAGCACGTCGCGGCCACCCCGGCCACCGCGGTAGACGCCGTCCTCCGGCTCCAGCGGCAGGCCCAGCTGGGCCGACGCCGCGGCGGCCAGCCCGGACAACAGCGGCGTCCGCGTGACCAGGATCAGGACGCCGTCCGGCAGCAGCTGGGAGAAGTACCGCTCGGCCTGGTCGCCCGAGGTCAGCGACGAGTCGACCTTGGTCTCGACGATCGCCCGCGAGCCCGCCGTGCTCGACAGCAGGAAGTCACGCCGCGAGGGTCTGCCGGTGACGGGATCGACGGTGTGAGCTTCCCGGGTGATGTGACAGTCGCCGAGGTCACGGCGGCTCAGCCGGCCCACGGCCGCGAGGAAGGCGGCACGCAGACCCCGGTCGTCGTCGAGCAGGGCCATCAGGGTGTTGTTGGCGGCCACCTCGGGATGCCGGCTGTCGCGGAGCAGGAACCGGAGCGCGCGATGCGCCACTGGGTTGGTCACACCGCTGACCCTAGCGGCCGGGAACGGGTACCCGGGGACCATCGGAGATCCCCTATGATCCGCGCCATGTCCGTCGCCTCCGCCCAGCCACGACCCGTCTTCGACCTGCCCGCCGCGTACCCCGAGATGGGCCGGGTGCGGGAAGCACTGCAGGCTGCCGACTGGGCCGGGGCGCGTGCCGTGATCGAGGCCGCGCCGGATCCCGCGGCCCGCACGATGCTGGTCGGGTTCGCCGCCGACACCGACGGGATCGAGCTGCTGCTGCGGGAGGCGCTCGACCGCGACCCCGGGGACGCCCTCGCCGGTGCGGTGCTCGGCGGCCATCTGGTCAGGACGGGGTGGGACGTCCGCACCGGCGCGCGGGCCGGGGACGTCAGCGCGGAACAGTTCCGCGTCTTCCACGACTATCTGCGCCGGGCCGAGCAGGTTCTCATCGACGCCGCCGCCCGCAACCCCGCGGAGGTGTCCATCTGGTGCCAGCGGCTGACCAGCGCCCGGGGGCTCCAGCTCGGGCTCTCCGAGGTACGTCGGCGCTACGACCGGCTGGCCGCGTACGACCCGCATCACCTGCCGGCGCAGTCGCAGCTGCTGCAGTCGCTCTGTCCCAAGTGGAGCGGGACGTGGGAGCAGGTGCACGGGTTCGCGTACGAGCGGATGCTGGCCGCACCGAAGGGTGCCCACAACGCCGTCCTCGTCGTCACCGGCCACCTGGAGCGGTGGCTCGACGCCGACGGCGGCCCCGCGGGCGCGCATTATCTGGGCAGCCCGTTCGCCCGCAACCAGATCTACGAGGCGGCGGCCCGGTCGGTCTGGGATCCGGGCTTCCGGCACACCTACGGCTGGGTCTGGGTGCGCAGCAGCTTCGCCATGATCTTCAGCCTGCTCGGTGACGAGCCCGCGGCGGCGGCACAGTTCGCGGCGCTGGGCCACCTGGCCAGCGAGGACCCCTGGCACTATCTCGGCGACCACGTCCAGGTCGTCACCGACCGGCGGGCCCGGGCGTACGCGAAGGCGGGTGCACGATGATCCGGCACACCGAGGTCGACGGTGTCCCCACACTGATCGCCCCCACCTCCGGGCCGATGACCGCCGGGCTGATGTTCCGGGTCGGCCGGGCCGACGAGACGCTGCCGCGCACGGGCATCACCCACCTGCTCGAGCACCTCGTCCTGCACCCGCTGGGCCAGGCGGACTATCACTACAACGGCGCCACGGCCCCGGTCACGACGTACTTCCACATGCAGGGGCCCGAGAAGGACGTCGCCGGGTTCCTGTCCGGAGTGTGCGACGCCCTCAACGACCTGCCGCTGCACCGGCTCGAGACCGAGAAGGAGATCCTGCGCACCGAGGGCAGCAGCCGCTCGTCGCACGTGACCGAGCCGATGGCCCTGTGGCGCTACGGCGCCCGCGACCACGGCCTGGTGAGCTACCCCGAGTGGGGGCTCAACATGATCACCCCCGACGACCTGCTGGCCTGGTCGGCGCGCTACTTCACCCGCGACAACGCCGTACTCTGGATCGCCGGCCGCGACGTGCCCCCCGGCCTGACACTGCGCCTGCCGGGTGGTGAGCGCCGGCCGGTGCCCGCGCCCTCCTCGGCGTTGCCGCGTACGCCCGCCTACTTCGCCGGTGACTCCCGTGCCGTCGCGCTGGAGGCGGTCGTCCGCCGCCGCACCGCCGCGTCGGTCTTCGCCGGGGTGCTCGAGCGTGAACTGTTCCGGGGTCTGCGCCAGGAAGGTGGCCTGTCGTACACCGCCGGCACCGACTACAACCCGCGCGGCGACGGCAACGCCGTCATCACCGCGCTGGCCGACGCCCTGCCCGAGAAGCAGGACGCGGTGCTCGGCGGGTTCATCGACATCCTGGCCAAGATCCGGGTCGGCCGCATCGAGCAGACCGACATCGACGCGGTGGTCGCCAAGACCGTCGACGCCCTGGACAACGCCGAGGTGTACGCCTCCCGGCTGCCGTCACACGCATTCTCGCTGCTCACCGGCGACCGGCAGGTGCCGGTCGACGAGCTGGCCGGCGAACTCCGAAAGGTGACGGTCGCAGACGTGCACGAGGTCGCCCTGGAGGCGTTCGGCTCGGCGCTGCTCATGGTGCCGGAGGGCCGCAGCGCGGACTGGGCCGGCTTCACCGAGGCACCCACGACGTCCGACCGCGCGGTCAGCGGCACGGTCTATCCCCACCTGGAAAACGGCGCTGTCCGGCTGATGGTGGGTCCGGAGGGTGTCAGCGTGGCGGGCATCCAGGACGTGGTCACCGTCCGATACGACCAGTGCGCCTGCGTCCTCGGCTGGCCCGACGGCCGCCGCATGCTGATCGGCACCGACGCGGTGACCGTCGCAGTCGAACCAACCATGTTCGGCGGCGCCGCGGCGGCCCTGCCGTTCATCGACGCGGCCCTGCCGGCGCAGCTGCGCGTGGTGATGCCGGCCCGCGACCCGCAGTCGATCCCGCAACCCGATCCGCAGCGCCACCACGCGGCCGTCGCCGGCCCGGCCGGCGCCACCGGCAGCAGGTCGTGGTCGATCGCCGGGATCGTGGTGCTGGTACTGATGTTCCTGCTCTTCGGATGTCTTTCCGGCTCACTCGCCCTCGGGCTGCTCGTCGAGGACAAACCCGACAACGACCTGTGGGTGATCGTCGGGGGAGGAACCCTGCTGGCGGGCTACCTCGGCTACGCGGTCGTCCGCAACATCCAGCGCTTCCGCCGCACGACCTGACCTCACCCGGTCGGGCGCCGGGGCGGGAGACCGACGGCCGGACGCCCGACGGCCGGACGCCCCACGGCCGCGGCGGCGTCACGAAGGCCCGACTTCAAGGATGTTGGGCGTGGGGTGCCCGCCGCGTTGCCGGGTTCGTGCAACGCGGGCCCGACTTCAAGGATGTTGGATCTGGGGTGCGTGGCCCCGTGCTGCCGGGTTGGTGCGATGAAGGCCCGACTTCAAGGATGTTGGGTCTGGGCTGCGTGCCCCCGTGCTGCCGGGTTGGTGCGATGAAGGCCCGACTTCAAGGATGTTGGGCCTGGGCTCCGCGCTGCCGGGTTCGCGCGCGGTTGTTCAGCCGGGGGTTGTGGCCCGGTCGATGCCGCTGCGGTCCGCATCGGCGGCGACGATCCGGGAGGCGAGCTGCGACAGCACGCGCCGCTCGGCCGCTGACAGGTCGGCGGCGAGCGTCGCGATGCGCTCGGCGAAGCGAGCGGCGACCTCCGCGGCCAGCTGCCGCCCGGCGTCGTTGATCGACACCTGGAACGCGCCCCGATCGGACGCGCTGACCGTACGCGTGACCAGCTAGGCGGCCAGGCGCTCGTACGGGATCTTCTCGCCGGCCTCGACCGCGACCGGCAGGCGGTTCTCGGCCGGGGGCAGCGGGCAGGTCGCAAAGTCCGTGTACGCACACACGAGGTTCGTAGCCCGGTTGAAGTCGAGGACCACGCTCCCGTCGGCCGCCGGGGCGTCGATGGTCAGGCTGCGGTTCGCGGCGTAGGTGGTGACGCCGGACGTCTTGTCGGTGAAGAGGGCGAAGAGTGACCCGGGGGTGCTGCCGTTGAAGACGGTCAGCGCCAGCGGCACCCCACCGGCCTCGAACTCGACGCGGCCCGGCGATTCGTAGACGTGTTCGAGCCCTTCGACCGCGGCGCCGACCGTGACGTCCCGCGGCTGGTCGAACGCCACGTAGCGACCGGTGATCTGCCATTTCTCGGTCGGCTCGTACGCCGGGACACCGCGGAACTGCGTCCGCAGGGGGTTCTCGGGGTGGCGCGGCCGGACGATGTCGAAGCCACCACGCCGGGCGATCTCGATGACCGCGTCACCGGCGACGGCGTCGACGCCGCTGCGCTCGGCCAGCGGGCCGAAGTGGTGCAGGCCGGTGACGGTCTGCCCGCGGACGGTCAGCGTCTCGCCGTCGGCCAGGTCGACGGTGACGCCGTCCGGGCCGGTGCTCCAGGACCCCGGGGCGTCGGGGAACCGCTGCGGCTCGGCGGTCAGGAAGTTCAGGCTGGTGATGGCCAGGAACCCGTGCGGGTCGGCCAGCCGGCGTTCGTGCCCGGCGTGCCACGTCTCCCACTGCTTCTCATCCATGACCACAGCCTATCCCTACTTACGGGATGGGATATCGCCTGTGTCGGAGCCCTCGAGATAATTGAGCAGGGCCTCGCGGTCGCCGGGGTCGAGATCGGCGAAGGCGGCGTGGGCGGTTGCCCAGCAGCGTTCGGTGTGCGCCGCGAGCAGGCCGATGATCGCCGCCCAGGACATCGAGACCAGGTGGAACACCCGGTCCTCGCGCAGCCACGGCAGGCGGCTCAGCTCGCCCAGCGCGTCGGTCGCGGCGTCGTCGGTCCGGGCTCTCCGGACGAGCTCGAGGACCGCCCGGGCCCGGAACGTTCCGCGGCCACGGGCCAGGGCGTCCAGCTCGGTCACGGACATGTCGTGCATCGGCGGCTCGGGCAGGCGGGTCTCCGTCGCGGGCGGGTTCTGGCGCGGGTGCCGGGGCACCCGCGGCCCGCTCGTGCGGGCGGCGAAGGAGTGCGCCGGCGGTCGTACCGTGAAGTTCATCGGATGGGCCTCACTGTGCGGGTCGGGGTGGTGGCGGCATCCCGCGCGGGGGTGGTCACGCGGGATGCCGCCGGTCGGGGGAGCCTGCGATCAGGCGAAACGGGCCGCGATCCACGTGGCGACCTGGCCGGTCGTCGCGAACACCGCGCCGTCGTGGTTGGCGCCGTCGACCGACACGAAGTCGACGGGCTGTGTGCCGTAGGCGGTCAGTTCGTCCAGCAGCGGTCCCGCGGTCAGGCCGTACGGCACGGCCTCGTCGTCGGTGCCCTGGATCAGCAGCACCGGCGCGGTGGGCGCCGACCGTGCGGGGTCGACGTAGTTGGCCAGCTTGGTGACGACCGACTCCGGCAGGGCGCCCCCGACCAGCAACTGCTCGGGCGTCAGCGGCGCGTACGCGTCGAGGATCTCGTAGAGGCACCCGTTCTGCAGGACCGGCGCCTTCTGCTTGGCCGGCGCCGCCAGCACGGAGTTGGGGTCGAAGGTGGGGTCGGCGGCGTTCAGGCCGTACAGGGCCATCACGAGGTAACCCTGGCCGGGCGTGCCCGGGACCAGCGGCGCGAAGATCTGCGCGTTCGACACCGGCGCGATCGACGCGACACCCTTGAGCACCAGCGAGCCGTCGTACGAGGGTGCGATCTGACCGGCGAAGAGGGCGCCCTGGCCACCCTGGGAGTGACCGTCGAGGGCGTACTGGGTGGTGAGTTTGCTGTCCAGGCTGCGGGCCGCCTTGACACTGTCGATCATCGAGCGGGCCTCGCTCAGGCCGATCAGGTACGGGTGGTTGCCGGGGACGCCCAGGCCCGGGTAGTCGGGGGCGGTGACCGTCCAGCCCTTGTTCAGCAGCGCCGCGACGGCCTGGCGCGCCTCCGGCCAGAAGACGTTCTGGCTCGCCGACGGCGCACATTTGTCCGCCAGCCCGGTCGTGCCGTGGCCCCACACCACGGTTTTGTTCTTCTTGTTGGTCTTCGGTGTCAGGACCAGACCGGTGGCGGTCAGAATGGCGCCGTTCGGGGCCGTCGTCACGTACGCGATGCGCTTGCCGGTCGCCAGGGGAGCCAGCTCCGGCGGCAGGGTGGCCGTCGTGGTGACCAGGACCGTTCCCGGTGCGACGGTTGCGGCCGCCGGGCCACCGGCGAACAGCAGAATGGCGGCGCAGACCAGCGCGACATTGACGGCGGCCACCCATTTGAGCAGGGCAGAGTTCATCTATGGATCCCTTTCAGGGTGGGTGATTCCGGGCATGCGGGTACCCGGATGAAATGACAGAAGGAGGAAAAGGAAAGGAGAAAAGGGTCAGGCGAAATGATCGGCGATGCGGCGCAACGCGGTGATGGTCTCGCGGTCGCGGCGTTCGTCGTCCTGGGTGGGCCAGGCACTGCACTTGACGATCACGACGTCGGCACCGGGGTCGACGAAGAGGTACTGCCCGTGGACACCGACGCCGGTGAAGGCCTGGAAAGCGCTGTCGCCGAGTGTCCACCACTGGTTGGAATATCCGTAGTGGTCGTAACCGCTCGGTCCGAGAGAACCGACCCCGAGCTGGGGCTGGTCGCTGCCACGACTGCGCCGGACCCAGTCGCGCGGCACGATCTGCTCGCCGGCGACCATGCCGTCGTTGGCCATCAGCAGGCCGATGCGGGCGAGATCGCGGGGAGTGGCGTTGAGCGAGCCGGCACCCAGCGCCGTGCGGGGCCGTCCCCGGGTGAGCCAGTAATAGGCGTCGCGGTCGGCGCCGAGGTGCTGCCACAGCCGCTCGGACGCGTACGCGGCCAGCGACCGTCCCGTCGCGGCCTCGAGCACCCAGCCCAGGATCTGCGCGTCGAACGTCGAGTAGTTGAAGCGCTCACCCGGCGCGGCCCGGCGCGGCGCCGAACGCACCACGTCGGTGACGCTGCCACCGCCCATCACGGCCTGCTCGAAGCGTTTGATGCCGCTGTCGGGCACGTCCCACACCTCGGCGTCGCCGACACCGCTGGTCATGTCGAGCAGCTCGGCCAGGGTGGTCTCCTCGTAGGCGGTACCGAGGAAGTCGGGCCGGTAATCGGTGACGCGGTCCTTGATGCTGCCGATCGTGCCGTCGGCCAGGGCGATGCCGACCAGCAGCGAGGTCACCGACTTGGAGACCGAGAACAGCTGCATGCGGGTGCGCGGGCCGGCGAACGCGCCGGGGTAGGTCTCGTGCACGATCTCGCCGTGGTGCAGCACCACGAACGCCGTGGTGAAGGTGCGGCGGTGCAGCTCGGTGAGGGTGTGGTCGGCGTCCTCGAAACGGTAGGTGAGGTCGAGCGGGCACGGGCTGAGCGGCAGCGGCAGGTGCGCACCACCGCGGGAGACCCGCTCGGTCGGCATCAGCCAGCTCATGTGGGTGAAGGTCCACTCGTTGAACGGCCGGCGCATGATCAGGTCGCCCTGGCGGTCCCACCAGGAGGGTTCCGCGGCGGCGCGGATCGGTGTCTGCTCCGTCGTGCTGGTCATGTCAGTCCCCGCAGTCTTCGGTGCGGTCGGCCGGTCGGGCCGCGGCCGACTTCTGCTCGAACTCCTCGCGCAGCGACAGGCCGTTGGGGTCGTTGATGGGCTCGAGGTAGCTGTTGAGGATGCCGATGACGGCCATCCCGGCCAGGTGACCCCGCGGGTCGTCGCCGATGATGCCGGCGGTCGGGTCGCCGAGGTTGCGGATGGCAAAGCCCTCGGTGATCGCGGCCAGCGTGTCGGCGAAGTCGTCGAGGGTCACGCCCTTGCGCAGCTGGAAACCGCGTCCGGCGATCGTCGACTCGTAGATCTTCTTCCAGGGGGCCAGGGCGCCCTCGTAGTTGCTCGAGATCGCGGCGTGGATGCCGTCGTTGCGGTGCGCGGTCGCGACCATCAGCAGCTGCAGCCGGAACAGCGGCATGCGGCACATGACGAGCAGCTCGTCGTAGATCGCGCCGTCGAGCACATCACCGAAGGCGCCGTCGGTGCGTAACCACCCGCCGCGCGTCTCGACCTCCGCGCTGTACTGCGGGTCGTAGTTCATGTCGTGGAACAGGAACGCCAGCAGGTCGTTCAGGTAGTCGTCGTGGCTGGCCCAGGTGGAGCGGTAGGGCCCGTCACCCTTCTGACGGAGGAAGGGCGGCTCGAGATTCTCCATCTCGCGCGACAGGGCACGCTCGGTGAGGAACCGGATGCCCGACCAGTACGGCTTACGACCACCGTCGGCGGGCGCGGCGTTGTCGTCGCTGCCGAAGTGCTGCTCGATGAGGTTGGCGCCCGCCTTGAGGTAGCTCGCCACCTTCGTCGAGTTGACGAGTGCGACCCGGGTCGCCTCCCTGATCCCCTTGACCCGCGTGACGATGCCGGAAAAGTCCTGATCATAGGGGAAGGGGAGGTCCTTCTTGCCGTACGTCATGTGTCGATTGTTGTCCAGCGGCGCGACGATTCAAGTGCGCACGTGCGTAGTACTCGGAGTCTAGGCCTTGCGCTTTTGCCATAAGCCGAAAATGTGACATTGAGTAGGCGCAGAGTTACGGAAAGGCATCAGTTCGCCAGGCTCGTCCGGGCAATCGCACTCTCGGTGAGGCTGCCGAGCCAGAGCGTGTCACCGTGCTGCCGGACCCCCGTCGCCATGACGTACCGGCCCGCCGGACCGTGCAGGGTCCGCAGCACCGTCCCGTCGCCGTCCACGAGCGCGGCGATCGTGTACGGCAACGGCTGAGGCTGCAGCCGCGCCGGCAGCACGGCGGCGATCCGCCGCAGGTGAGGATGGGGGAGCAGCCTCTCGGCGATCGCCACCCGCGGGCTGGCCAGCGCGATCCAGTAGGTGCCGTCACCGACCGCCGACATGTTGTCCGGATAGGCCGGCAGGTCTCCCAGATCGGTGACCTTGCCACCGGGCAGCGACAGGCGCACCAGCCGGTGCGACACCGTCTCGCACAGCAGCAGCGCGTCCTCCTCCGGCGTCAGGGCCACACCGTTGGGGAAGTGGAACCCCTCGGCCACCACCTCGGTGCCGCCCGACGCCGGGTCGTACGCCAGCACCCGCCCGTTGGGGCGGTGCTCGAGCAGGTCACGACGCCAGTGCGAGACCGGGAAGCGGGTGGAGCTGTCGGTGAAGTAGACGACGCCGTCGCGGGCCACCGCGGCGTTGTTGCACAGCAGGATGCGGCTGCCCCCGACCCGGTGCGTCAGGTCGGTGATCGTGCCGTCCGCGGTCACCCGCAGCAGCCCGCGATAGGCGTCGCAGACGATCAGGCTCCCGTCGCGCGGGTCGGCCTCGATGCCCAGCGGCCGGCCGCCGGTGTCCGCGAGCAGCACGGGTGTGGCGCCGGCGTGCGCGTCGGGCGGCCAGCGCCAGATGCGGCCGTCCTCCGTACCGGAGAAGATCTGGCCGTCGGCGCCGACCGCGACATCCTCGGGACCGTGACCACCGGGGACCTCGATCTTCTCGACGTCGTCGAGACGCGTGTCATCGGCGGCCCACGGCCCGATCAGCGCCGGCGGTGTGGTCGCGGGCAGCTTGACCGGCCGGATGAGCCAGGGCGCGGGCGGACGCGGAACGGTCATCCGGACATGGTGTCCTGCCGGGCGCCCGGAGGCCAGAGCTCAGCGCCGCAGACCGACGGAGACGAGCACAGGCCGCAGCACCGCTTCCCGCACCCAGCGGCCCGAGGCCGAGATCATCCTGTACGCGGGGACAACCGTGTGCCGCCACACCCAGGCGATCGCGAGGCCGACCGGCCGCAGCAGCCACCGGTACGCCTGACGCAGCACCCAGCCTGCGCCGATCCACCCCGGGTGCAGCACCCACCGGTACGCAAGGACGGCTACCGCATCGATCCCGCGCCCGATCATCGTGAAGGTCCACACCAGCGCCTGCCCGAGAGCGGTCCAGAGCGGCTCGGTCACGGTGAAGAACCACACGACCGGAATCACGAGCAGATAGCGCACCAACAGACCGAACGGCCGCAGCGCCCACCGCCGCCGCGCCCAGAGCCACCGCCCCGGCACGACCAGCAGCCGGTGCGCCAGCCACTCCAGCGGCACGACGACCAGATGTCGCCACAGCCAGGAGATCGGCACGACAACCACGTAGTGCCACACCCAGGCGACGGGAACGACGACCGCGTGGTGGAAGAGCCACGCCAGCGGCCGCCCGACGTACCGGGCGAGGAACCGGCCGATCACCACCAGCAGCTCCCACAGCAGCCGGAACGGCAGCACGAAGATCACGGCAAGCACCCGGATCGGCCAGTGGATCCAGGCAGGGGGCGTCGGCGTCTCGTTCATGGCGGGCCTCACCGTAGCCGATCCCGACCACCGCCTGTACCCACCGTCACGGTCGGTCCGGCTCGGGGCGGGACCCGGGGGAACCCTGAGTGTGGCGTCGGGGGTATCGGAGCCAAATGTCCGATGGCCGCATTTTGTGCCGTCGGGGAGTCGTGTTTCTGTCCCGTGGGGGCCTGCCCGGGGATCAGGGTGGCACGCGGGTCCGACCCGGATGTTCCCAGCTCCGGCGCTGCCTACGTTCAGCTTCGACACAGAAATCTTCTGCTGGAGGAGACCGCGATGGCCAGGCGACCGGTGACCGTACGAGTGGCGCGCTGGAGTGCCGAACATCCGTGGCGGGCAATCGCGCTGTGGGTGGTTTTTGTCGCGGTGTGCTTCGTCGGGGGCAATGCCGCCGGGCTGAAGGAGGCCTCCGCCGAGGACATGGCGGTCGGTGAGAGCGGCCGGGCGACCGTGCTGGTCGAGGAGGGAAAGTTCGCCGACGAGCCGGAGGTCGACAATGTCCTGATCACCGCGCGGTCGGGCGCCCTGGACCCGAAGGCGGCCGCTGCCGCCGCCACCGACGCCGCCACCACGCTGCGGGGTGTGCCCGGTGTGGCCGAGGTCGGCAAGCCGATCCCGGCCACCGACGGGTCCGCGCTGCTGGTGCCGATCACCATGAGCGGTGACCCCGACACGGCGTCCGAACGCGTGGAACCTCTGCGCGCGGCGACGGCGCAGGTGCAGACCGCCCATCCGGGACTGCGCGTCGAGCAGGTCGGCGGGCCGTCGATCAACAAGGCGCTGGAGGACACCCTCGGGGCCGACTTCAAGCGGGCCGAGGTGCTCAGCCTCCCGGTCACCCTCGCCATCCTGATCATCGCCTTCGGTGCGCTGATCGCCGCGGGCATCCCCGTGCTGCTGGCCCTGTCGTCGGTCGCCGCGGCCATCGGCTTGTCCACGCTGGCCTCGCACCTGGTGCCGGCGAACGACTCGACGAGCAGTCTCATCCTGCTGATCGGCATGGCCGTCGGCATCGACTACTCACTGTTCTACGTCCGGCGTGAACGTGAGGAACGCGCCAAGGGCCACGGTCACGTCGACGCGGTGGAGATCGCCGCGGAGTCCTCCGGCCACGCCGTGGTCGTCTCCGGTGCGGCGGTGATCATCGCGATGTCCGGGCTGTTCCTCGCCAACGACGCTCTCTTCTCGTCGCTGGCCGTCGGCTCGATCCTCGTGGTCGCCGTCGCGGTCATCGGGTCCCTGACGGTCCTGCCGGCGATGCTGGCCAAGCTCGGCCGCTGGGTCGACCGTCCGCGGGTCCCGCTGCTGTGGCGCCTCAGCGCCCGTAACGGCAAGGGCCGCTTCTGGCCGGCGATGCTGCGTCCCGCTCTGCGCCACCCGCTGGTCACCCTGGTCGTGAGTGTCGGGCTGCTCCTGGCCCTGGCGGCTCCGGCGCTGGGCATGCAGCTCAAGTTCCCCGGCACCGAGGACCTGCCCCGCACGACTCCGGCGATGCAGGCCTACGACCGGCTGGCCGTCGCGTACCCGAGCAACGGCACCACCCACGACGTGGTCGTACGGGCCTCGGCGGAGCAGGCGGGCGCCGTCAAGGCGGCTCTGACCGCACTGGCCGGGACGGCCGGCAAGGACCGGTTGTTCTCGCCGGCCGAGAGCGCCGGGCCGGAGTTCGAGGTGTCACCCGACGGCCGCGTGACCGTGCTGTCGGTCGCCACCCCGTTCACCTCCCGCAGCGACGAGGCCGTGCAGTCCCTGCACCGGCTGCGCGACGACCTGGTCCCGGCGGCCCTGGGCAGCATCCCGGGCGTCGAGTACGCCGTCGGCGGTGGTGTCGCCGAGAGCGAGGACTACGCCGCCCACGTGTGGGACAAGCTGCCGATCGTCGTGCTGTTCGTGCTGGTGCTGACGTTCCTGGTGATGGCGTGGACGTTCCGGTCGGTCGTCGTCGCGCTGACCTCGATCCTGCTCAACCTGCTCTCGGCCGGCGCCGCGTACGGGTTGCTGGTCCTGGTCTTCCAAAGCACCTGGGCCGAGGGGTTGCTGGGCTTCACCTCGATGGGTGCGATCGTCACCTGGCTGCCGCTGTTCCTGTTCGTGGTCCTCTTCGGCCTGTCGATGGACTACCACGTGTTCGTGGTCAGCCGCATCCGCGAGGCGGTGCTGCGCGGTGTGCCCACCCGCCAGGCGGTGGCCGAGGGCATCACCGGCTCGGCCGGCGTGGTGAGCAGCGCGGCGATCGTCATGGTGGCGGTCTTCTCGATCTTCGCCACGCTGAGCACGATCGACATGAAGCAGCTCGGTGTCGGCCTGGCCGCGGCCATCCTGCTCGACGCGACGATCATCCGGGCGGTGGTCCTGCCGTCGCTGATGACGCTGCTGGGCCCGGCGAACTGGTGGGCGCCGCGCTTCCTGCGCGGACGGGGCCGGCACGCCGCACCGGGCCGCCCGGTCCCGCCGGCCGAGGACCGCGAGCCGGAGCTCGTCCCGGCGGGATGACCACGAGCCGCCCGGCGGGTCCGATCGCGGACCCGCCGGGCGGTGCCGTCAGCGCCGGTACGACCCGCGCGGCGTTCCGGACCAGTCGAGATCAGGCCGGCCGGGCGTAGACCGTGGTGTAGGGGCCGTCGCCCGTGTGCACCACGAAGGGGAGCGAACCGCCGTCGTCACGGGCGACGACGTTGAGGGTCCAGGTGCCGCAGCCGGAGCTCGGCAGGGTCACCAGCAGCTCGTTGTGGATGCGCAGGTGGTGCACCTGCTTGGACACGGTCACCGAACGAGGTGCCGACGCCTGGGAGGTGCAGGCGGCCGACGGGATGCTCGGCGTGGCCACGACGCGGGTGTAGATCTTCGCCGCGGCGCCGTCCGGGTAGGTGGCGCGCGGGCACGCGTTGCCCCCGTTGCCGTAACAACTGCTGGTTTGGAGGTCGCCGACGACCCGGAACGAGGTCGCACCCACCGGCGGGGTGTACCCGGGGACGTGGTGCAGCTGCCGGACCGGCGCGCCCAGGGCGAAATAGGTGGCGTCGCTGCCGGACCTGATCAGGCGCGCCGTCCGGTCGGCCGGGATGGCGCCGCTGACGTCACCGAGAAAGCCGCCTCGCATCGCGGCGGTCTCACGGCCGTGGGACAGCTCGTTGTTGAGGTAGACCCGCAGGTGACAGTCGTAGGAACCGGCGGCCGGCGCGACGAACATCATCCGGGTCATGAGCGTGACGTCCGGCTCGTCGGCCAGCAGGTTGCGGGTGTTCCAGATCTGTTCGCCGGGCAGGGTCGCACCCCCGGCCGGCTCGCAGGTGATCTTCTGGGCGGCGGCGACCGGTGACGGCTGCCCCTCGGCCCGGGCATTGCCCATGACCAGTTCGGCGCGCAGATTGCGGGCCTCGCCGGCCTGCATGCTCAGGTGCATGGTGGCCGCGATGGACCCTTCGCCGGTGCTGCTGTCGGTGATGGTGGTCGGACTGACGTCGACCTGCGAGACGTAGGCCTGGGCGGGACTGCCCGGAACGATCAGCAGTGCTGCCGCGGCGACGATGGTCGTGAGCTGGGCCGCTCGACGCATGTGCAAGGTGGACCCCCGTGTGGCGAATGAGCGGCCACCCTATCCGCCGGGGTCAATTGCTGGGCCACCAGTTGACCGCGGCGTCGGCCGGGTGGCGCAACAGGGCTTCGATCTCGGCGGAGGCCGCCGGGCGGGCGAAGAGGAAACCCTGGCCGTACGTGCAGCCGAGGTCGCTCAGCAGGGTGTGCTGGTCGGCGTTCTCGATGCCCTCGGCTACCGTCTGCAGGCGCAGTGCCTGGCCCAGATGCACGACCGCCTCGGCCAGCGTCGCGTCGTCGGGGTCGGTCGCGATGCCGTCGATGAAGGCCTTGTCGATCTTCAGGATGTCGATCGGGAACCGCCGCAGGTAGGACAGGGACGAGTACCCGGTGCCGAAGTCGTCGATCGCGATCTGGACGCCGAGCTCACGCAGCCGCCGCAGCGTGCTGATCGTCGCGTCGGTGTCCTGCATCAGCAGCGACTCGGTGATCTCCAGGACCACCCGGGACGCCTCGATGCCCGACGTGCGCAGCGCCTCGGCCACGTCCTGGACGAGGTCGGTGTCCTGGAACTGGCGGGCCGACAGGTTGATGCTGACCCGCAGCCGTTCCGCGCCGGGCACGTCGCGGTGCCACGCGGCGGCCTGGGTGCACGCCGTCGTCAGGATCCACTGACCGAGCGGCACGATCAGGCCGGTCTTCTCCGCCAGCGGGATGAACGTGTCCGGGCCGAGCAGTCCCAGCTCGGGGTGCAGCCGGCGGACCAGGGCCTCGACGCCGATGAGGTCACCGGACGGCAGGTCCACGATCGGCTGGTAGAAGACGACGAACTCGTTGTCGGCGAGCGCCTGTTCGAGGCTCAGGCGCGCCTCGGCCTCCTGGAGGGCGTCCGCGTACATCGACTCGTCGAAGATCACGTAGCGGTCGCGGCCGGCGGTCTTGGCGGCGTACATGGCCAGGTCGGCGTCGCGGAGCAGCTCGTGGGTCTCGGTCTCGGCCACCGTGCCGGTGACCTTCGCCGAGGCGATGCCGATGCTCGCGGTGGTGACCAGATCGCGGTTCCCCACGCGTACGGGAAGACGGACGACCTCGAGGATCCGTTCGGCGAGCGTGGCCAGTTCGAGGTCGTCGAGGCCCTCGACGAGGAGGGCGAACTCGTCACCACCGAGCCGGGCCAGGGTGTCCGACGGCCGGATGCAGGCGCCCATCCGCGTGGCGATCACGCGGATCAGCTCGTCACCGGCCGCGTGGCCGAGGGTGTCGTTGACCTTCTTGAAGTCGTCCAGGTCGACCAGCAGCAGCTCGACCCGGCCGCCGTTGCGCAGGTTGCGGGCGACCGCGTGGTTCATCCGGTCGCCGAGCAGCGCCCGGTTGGGCAGCCCGGTCAGCGAGTCCTCGAACGCCTGCCGGGTGAGCTCACCCTCGAGGGCCTTCTGCGCGCTGACGTCGCGGATGGTCAGCACGATGACACCGAGGTCCGGGTCGTGCACGCGGTTGGTGCCGATCACCTCGACGGTGATCCACCGGCCGTCGGCGTGCCGGCAGCGGGACTCGCGGCGCGACGTGTGGCCCGGTGCGGCCGCCCGCAGTTCCTGAACCCAGCGGGTGGCCTCGGCGACGTCGTCGGGGTGGGTCATGTCCATCAGCGTGCCGACGGTGAAACTCCCGGCGTCGTGGCCCAGGATGCGCCCGGTCGACGAGCTGGCGAAGCGGATGTGCCCGTCGGCCACCGCGAGCACCGCGTCGGAGCCGTTCTCCAGCAACGCCTCGGTCCGGCGCTCGGCGGCGGTCCGCTGTGTGTCCTGCAGTCCCCGGTTGTGCGCGGTCAGCACACACAGCCCGACGACCACCGACAGGATCATCGACAGCGACACCACCAGCACCGTGCTCGGCTGCGCCACGACGGCGGCCAGGCCGAAGTACCCCGCCAGCCCCAGGAGCCCCAGACCGAGGATGGTCCGCGGCCGGAACAGCGCGGACGCCGCCATGACGATCACCATCGCCCCGGCCGGATAGATCGCCAGCGCCTCGCTGTCGACCACGGTGAAGGCGAAGAGGAATACCAGGGCGGCTGCGTACCCGGCGGGCAGGAACCGCTGGACGGCCGGCCGGGCCAGCAGGCGGGCCAGCGGCAGGTTCGCACCGACGCCCAGAGCCACAAAAGCGAGCCCGAGCGGCACCAGGGCCCACCGGTACTGCGGCTCCCAGGCCACCTGGATCCGGATGGCACCCATCGCGGTCAGCGCGGCGATGATCCACAGATCGAGCCGCACCTGCCGCGCGTGATATTGCGCGACGGTGGCGTCGGTCCGGGTCCAGGGCTGCACGAGCCCAACAGTCGGACGCGGCCGCGAGGATCGGAGACAAAACCCCGCGCTTCTTCTGGCAGATTGTGCCCATGAACCTCGGCGTGATGCTCCCGCGTGATCTTCCTCCCGAGCAGGTCCTCCCGTACGCCCGCAGAGCCGAGGAAGCCGGCTTCGCCGAGCTCTGGGTGGTCGAGGACCTCGGCTTCCGCGGCGGCATCGCCCAGGCGGCGGCTGTGCTGGCCGCCACGACGAGCATCCACGTCGGCATCGGCGTCCTCCCCGTCGGCGCCCGCAACGTCGCCTTCGCGGCGATGGAGTGCACCAGCCTCGCCGAGCTCTTCCCCGGCCGCGTGACGATCGGCGTCGGCCACGGCATGCCGGACTGGATGCGCAGCGTCGGGGCCTGGCCCGCCAGTCCGCTCCGGGCGCTCGAGGACTACGTCCGCACCCTCCGCGACCACCTCCGCGGTGAGGCGGGCCCTGCTGTCGTGCCGGACGTGCTCACCGGCGTACGCGGTCCGAAGTCCTTGAAAGTCTCCGGTGCCGTCGCGGACGGCACCGTGCTCGCCGAGCCGGTGACACCCGAATACGTGCGCTGGGCGCTCGACCGGATCGCCGCCGAGCGGCCCCACCGGATCGTGGCCTACAACGCGTGCGCCGTGGACGAGGACGAGAACCGCGCGCTGGCGACGGTCCGGCCGGCCCTGGCCTGGATCGGCGAGCCGGACTGGGCGCCGCACCTCGCGCCGCTGCCGTTCGCGGCCGAGTTCGCCGCGCTGCGGGCCCGCTGCGCCTCCCGCGAGGAGTTCACCGACCGCCTCCCCGCCGGCTGGGTACGCCAGTTGTCGATCGTCGGCACCCCGGGTCAGGCCCGCACCCGCCTCGACGAGCTGGCCGCCGCCGGCGTCACCACCTCCGTACTCATCCCCGCGGCTGCGGATCCCCTGGCGGCGCTGGAGGGCCTGGCTGTTCGCTGAGGCCGCGCAGCACGGCCCGGACGGCGGTGGCCAGGTCGGCGCGGCTCTGCGGGGTTCCGGGAGTGGGTGCGGTCAGCGCGCCGGCGCCGATGAGGCGGTCGAAGAGGAGCCCGTCGACACAGGCGACGAAGTGATCGCCGGCCTGATCGGGGTGGGCCGCCCCGGCGGCGGCGAGCAGCGCGCGGGCCTGGACCCGTGACGACTCACCGTGGCCGAGGATGGTCCGCAGCTCGGGGTGGTGGGTCGCTTCGAGCAGGCAGGCGTACCGCGCCAGGGTGCGGTCGCGGCCCGTGGTCAGCCAGCTGTCGATGACGGCGGCGATCGACGCGGCCAGGGCGTCCGGGTCGGCGGGCAGGCGCTGGCCCTCCAGCTCGGCTCGTTCCAGGTCCGCGCGGTCGAGATCGGCCAGCCGTTGGACGAGCGCCTCGATGAGCGCCTTCCGCGTGCGGAAGTAGGCCGAGGTGGTGCCGGGCGGCAGGCCCGCGCGGGAGTCCACCGCGCGGTGGGTGAGCCCCCGCATGCCCAGCTCGGCGACAACCGCGACGGCGGCGTCCGTGATGACGATGAAACGCGTCAACTCTGATCCCTTCTACGGCTGTAGTATGACCTTCTACAGCTGTAGAAACCGGGAGGCATGATGCGGGCAGTGGTGATCGGTGCGGGCATCGGCGGGTTGTGCGCAGCCATCGGCCTGCGCCGGCGAGGCTGGGAGGTGACCGTCCTCGAACGCCGCGCCGCACCGGGCGCCGAGGGGTCCGGCGTCACCCTGATGGCCAACGGGCTGCGCGGACTCGACGCCCTCGGCGTCGGCGCGGCCGTCCGCGGGGAGGGCCGGGCCGGTACGCCGGGCGGTGCCCGCACCAGCGACGGCCGCTGGCTGTCCCGCATCGAGGGCGAGTCCATGAGCAGCCAGCTGGGCACCACAGCCGTCGGCATCCACCGCGCGACACTGCACCGGATCCTCCTGAACGCGCTGCCACCGGAAACGGTGATCCACGACGCTCAGGTGACCGACGTCGACCCCGGCCCGCCGCCCACGGTGGTCGTCCGCGGGCACGACGTCCGGCACCCGGACCTGGTGGTCGCCGCGGACGGCATCGGCAGCCGGACGCGCTCACGGCTCTGGCCCGGGCACCCGGACCCCGTCCCCAGCGGATCCATGGCCTGGCTGGGCGTGACCACCGGCCCCTGGCCCCACACCGCGGTCACGACCGTCACCTGGGGGCGCGGCGAAGAATTCGGCATGGTCCCGCTCGGCGACGGCCGCGTCTACTGGTGGGCCTCGGCCAACGCACCCTCAGCCGACGGCGACCTGCACCGCCGCTTCGGCGCCTGGCACGACCCGATCCCGGCACTGCTCGACGCCACCGACCCCGCATCGATCATCCGCGTCGACCTGCGTCACCTCGGTACGCCGCTGCCGTCGTACCGGAAAGGCTCGGTCGTGGTCCTCGGCGACGCCGCACACGCGATGACACCCAACCTCGGCCAGGGCGCCAACCAGGCGATCGAGGACGCTGTGGTGCTGGCCGCGATGTGCGATCCGTTGGCCGACCTTTCGGAGGCGCTGGACGCCTACGACCGCACCCGCCGCCCCCGCTCCCAGAACATCGCCCGCGCGGCGCTGCGCATGTCCCGCTTCGGCCAGCAACTCACCAACCCCCTGGCCGTCGCCACCCGCAACGCGGTGATGCGCTGGACCCCACCCCGCACCGCCCTGCGCACCATGTCCCACTACGCCGACTGGCAACCCCCGGACCCGCGCTAGAGGCTCTCGAAGAAGTCCTCGTCGAGCCGCTTGAGCTGGAACGAGGCCTCGGTCTGGACCCCGACGTTGTGAGTGACCAGCAGATCGCCGAGCTGCAGCCCGTCGATCAGAACGACACGAGCGGCAACGTGGCGGGCGAACTGGCGCGCCTCGTTGCTGAAGCGACTCGTGGTGATGAAAACACCGCGGTCCGCCTGCTGTCCCTGCAGAGCACCGACGAACGCCTGAATGTCCGGGCGTCCGACCGTGCGATTCTCGGCGTACCGCTTCGCCTGAACGTAGATCAGGTCGAGCCCCAGGGCGTCTTGACGGATCACACCGTCGACACCTTCGTCACCGGAACGACCGAGATGTTCGGGAGCGCCGTAACCCATCTCCTTGAGCAGCACGAGAACCAGGCGCTCGAAGAAGAGCGGCTCCCGCTGGCGGATCCGCGTAAGCAGATCGTCGGCCAGCGCCGCGTTGACCTCCTCGATCGCGCTCTCGACGCGGTCCTTGGGCGTCTCGCTGGTGGCAGTGGTGGGCTCCGGGTCAGCGCCCTTGCGCCGGGCCCGGTCCATGAAGCCGCGGAACTCCTCGAACCGCGTCAGCAGCTTCCGGTCAATGGTCGCCGGCCGCTCGTCGAGAAGAACTTTCCCCCGATCGGTGATGGCCACGACGCCCCGGCCGACCCGCGTCAGAAGTTTCGCCTGGCTCAGGTAGGTGACCGCCCAGTGCACCCGGTTGTCGAAGATCCGGGTCCCGCGAGGATGGGTGAGCGCCCGATCGGCCTCGCTGATGCCCAGCTCGCCGGCCACCTTCTCCCGGATGCCGGCAACGTCGGCCTCACCCGCCGCACCGACCACGGTCAGGACAGGCAACATCAACTTCTGATAGTCCGGGAGCGACATGGCGACAGGCTCCCACATCGACCGGCCGTGCTTTCCGGTCGATGCCGGGCCTCGTTCGTGCGGCGTGCGGGGTGGGTCAGTCGGCTTCGATCTCGACGTAGTCGAGGTCGCCGGCGTAGTAGTCGCAGCCGACGTCGACCTGGTCGCAGCTCGTCTTGCCGCCGATGGTGACCGGCCACGAGTTGGAGATGCGGCCCGTCCAGCCCGACCGCCGCGCCACCGTTGAGCCGTCCACCGTCAGGGAGACGCCTGAGCCTGTACGCGTGCAGCTCACCGTGTGCCAGTTGCCGTCGTTGAGGCGGCGGGGGGTGCGTACCAGGAGGGACTTCGACGAGCCGCGGTAGAGGCATTCGACGATGCCGTTGGGGATCTGGAGTTTGAAGTTGCCGCCGCTGACCGTTGCCTGGCCTTTTTGGATGATGTTGCCGAACTTGTGTGTGGTGCGGAGGCGGATCGTCACGGTGTAGTCGCGCGTACCCGGGTCGAGGTCGGAGGAGTCGCTCACGGTGACCAGGTGGCCGGGGTGGGTCGGCGGGGTGTCGGGTTCGAGGCGGTCGAAGCGGTAGCCGGTGGCGCCGTTGACGTACGTGCCGGTGCGGACCTCGCTGCCGATGCGGCCGTCGTGCCCGTTGCCGCTGCTGTCCATCATGGTCCGGGCGCCGGACCACTCGTTCATGTTCCAGGTGGCCACCGGGTGGTCCCAGGCGGCGTCAGCCGTCGCCGCCGTACTCACCAACACGGTTGCGACTGTCATGGCGACAGTCAACGAGCGACGACTCTTCATGGTTTCCTCACGCTTCGAAGCAGACTGGATCATGCTAAGCGGCATTGTTCCGGCAAAAGCGGGGTAAACCCGCGAATCGCCCAAGGGTGGTGGATCGCGGCCGCCATGATTCTTCGATGGTTATGGATGAATGGGTGTTGCTGTGCCCGTCGCGAGCACTACTATCCGTGTCTGTTGTGTTGCTCAGAGTCCGGCAGGAGTGCGGCGATGACAGACACCAGACAGACCGGCGCGGCGCGGTCGTACCCGTTCAGCGACCCCGACCGGCTCAACCTCGATCCGCTCTACGCGCGGCTGCGCAAGCAGGAACCGCTGACCCGCATCCGGCTGCCTTTCGGCGAGGACGCCTGGCTCGCCACCCGCTACCAGGACGTGCGCACGGTCCTCGGCGACCCGCGTTTCAGCCGCGCCGCGAGTGTCGGCCGCGACGAACCGCGCACCACCCCGCGGCAGGTCGGCACCGGCATCCTCGCGATGGACCCGCCCGACCACAGCCGGCTGCGGCGCCTGGTCGCCAAGGCTTTCACGGCCCGCCGGGTCGAGCTGCTGCGCCCGGCCACGGCCGGCATCGCGAACGAGCTCGTCGACACCATGATCGCGTCCGGCCCGCCGGCCGATCTCGTGGAGACCTTCTCCACCCCGCTCCCGGTACGCGTGATCTGCCGGCTGCTGGGCGTACCGCCCACCGATCAGGGGTTGTTCCGCACCTGGTCCGAGGCGATCGTGTCGACCACGTCGCTGCCGCCCGAGCAGATCATGGAGTACCTGGGGAACCTGCACGCGTACATGGCGGGGCTGATCGCGCAGCGGCGTGACGAGCCGTCCGACGACCTGATCGGCGCGCTGGTGCAGGCCCGCGACGCCGACAACGACCGGCTGACCGAGCAGGAGATGGTCGAGCTCGCGGCCGGTCTGCTCGCCGCCGGTCACGAAACCACCGTCACCCAGATCTCCAACTTCGTCTACGTGCTGCTCACCCACCCCGAGCAGCTCGCGCTGCTGCGTTCCCGCCCCGAGCTGGTACCCGGCGCCGTGGAGGAGTTGCTCCGTTACGTGCCCCTGGGTGCGGCTTCGGCGTTCGCGCGGTACGCCACGGAGGACGTGGAGCTCGGCGGCGTGCTGATCCGTGCCGGTGACCCGGTGATCAGCGCCCTGTCGTCGGCCAACCGTGACAGTGAGGTCTTCGCCGACCCGGACGAGCTGGACCTTGCCCGGGGCGCCAATCCGCACCTCGGTTTCGGTCACGGCGTCCACCACTGCGTGGGTGCGCAGCTCGCCCGGATGGAGCTGCAGGTGGCGATGGAGACGCTGCTGACCCGGCTGCCCGGTCTGGACCTGGCGGTCGCGGAGAAGGAACTGGTGTGGAAGTCCGGGCTGCTGGTCCGGGGCCTGCGGGCCCTGCCGGTGACGTGGTGACGACCTGGCGCCTGGCCGTCGACGCGGACACCTGCATCGGCTCGGGCATGTGCGCCGGGATCGCACCGGCGCTGTTCACACTGGTCGACGGGGTGGCGGCGCCGGTCGTGACGCAGGTGCCGCCGGACGACGCCGCGGTCGACGCCGCGGAGTCGTGCCCGGTCGAGGCGATCACGATCCGCGACACCGCCGACGACCACCTCGTCGCCCCGGAGCTCTGAGGGTCGGGCGGATCCGGGCGTCCGCAGGGGCTCTGACCTGCGGTTCGGCGCGGATCCGCCCGGCCGGACGAGGCCGCGAATCAGCCTCGGAAGTCCCCGAACGGCCCTCGCTTATCGGCTCGTCCCGTTGGTAACATGCCGCGGATCGTGGCCAGGGCCGCCGCGGTGAAACCCGCCAACGGAGGTCTCCTGTGACTGACAACCGGATGAAGGACCGTGTGAAAGTGATGCTGGGAACGTCGCCCGACGGGGCCACCTCGGAGCACGCCCTCGTCTCCACCACACCCGTTCCGGGCCTGCCCGCCGGACTGCCCAACCAGGCGCTCCAGGTGCTGACGATGGCCCAGCGCACCGCCGAGGAGCACGTCGCCACCGCGCACCAGCAGGCCGACAAGATCCGGACGGATGCGCTGGCCGCCGCCGAGCAGATCGCCCGGGACGCGCAGATCCACGCCCACAACGTGCGCCGCGAGGCCGACAAGGTGCTCTTCGACGCCCGCGCGGTCTCCGAGCAGAACGCCCGGGACGCCCGTGCCGCCGCCGAGGCCGCCCAGCGCAACGCCGACAAGATCGTCGCGGACGCCCAGGCGCGCGCCGACTCGATCGCCGCCGAGGCGCATTCCAACGCCGAGCACCTGCGCGGGCAGGCGCAGCAGCGGTTCGACGACGTCGTGGGCAGCCTCGGCACCAAGCGTGAGGCACTGCAGGAGCAGATCGAGGCCCTCGAGCAGTTCGACCGGGAGTACCGCGGCCGGCTCACCTCGTTCATGCAGGGCCAGCTGCGGGCGCTCTGGGTCGATCAGCCCCAGGTCACCGGCGAGCTGGAGAACCCCGAGGACTCCCGCCCCGGCCGGCACGGCACGGTGACCGCCGACGAGCCCACGCCGGCCCTGCGCCAGGAGGCCGTGACCGAGCCGCAGCCGCAGCCGCAGCCGCAGCAGGACGACGCGTCGCCGGAGTCCGAGGAGAAGTAACAGGTCAGCGGGCCAGCAGCCGCTTCTGCACCTTGCCCATCGCGTTCCGCGGGAGCTCCGCTACGAAGCGGATCTCCCGCGGCCGTTTGTGCGCCGACAGCGTGCGCGCGACAAAGCCGATCAGCTCGTCGGCGCTCACCGCGTCCCCCACGACGTACGCCGTGACCTGCTCGCCGAGGTCGTCGTGGGGAGTGCCGATCACCGCCGCCTCCCGGACGCCGGGGTGGGCGAGCAGCGCGTCCTCGACCTCACCCGCGCCGATCCGGTAACCACCGCTCTTGATCAGGTCGGTGGACCGGCGCCCGACGATCCGGTGCCGCCCGTCCGGCGCCACCGAGGCGATGTCGCCGGTCCTGAACCAGCCGGTGGCCGCGGGCCGGTGCAGGTAGCCGTCGAAGAGCATCGGGCCGCGGACCCACAGCTCACCGATGGACTCGCCGTCCGCGGGCACGTCGCGGTCCTCGTCGACCACGCGGGTCGCGACACCGGCGACGGGCGTGCCGACCTGTCCGGGCCGCCGGTCGGGGTCGTCGGCGCGGTTGCTCACGGTGATCAGCGTTTCGGTCATGCCGTACCGCTCGACCGGCCGGTGCCCGGTCAGCTCCCGCATCCGTTCGAACACCGGCACCGGCAGCGCGGCGCTGCCGGACACCAGCAGCCGTGCCTTCGCCAGCCGGGCGGCCAGGTCCGGCCGGGCGCACATCCGGGACCACACCGTCGGTACGCCGAAGTACAGGCTGCCGCCGGCTTCCGCGTACGCCTGCGGTGCCGGCCGCACGGTGTGGTGCAGGCGGTTGCCGACCCGCAGTGCGCCGAAGACGCCCAGCACGAGCCCGTGCACGTGGAACAGCGGCAGGCCGTGCACCAGCAGGTCGTCGGGGTGCCAGGCCCAGGCCTCGGCGAGCGCGTCCAGCCCGGCCTCGACGGCACGGTGCGAGAGCACGGCGCCCTTCGGAGCCCCGGTGGTCCCGCTCGTGTACATGATCAGCGCGGTTGCTTCCGGCGGCGGGGCGGGATAGGTCGTGGCCGAGGTGCGCCGCAGGTCGATCGGCACGGTCCGCACGCTGGTCGGCGGGTGCTCCCCGTGGGCCAGCAGCACCTGCGCCCCGGAGTCGTTCAGGATGTGCGCGGTCTCGGTCTCGCCGGAGTCGGGTGGCAGCGGCACGACCGCGGCGCCACCGAGCAGCGCGCCGATCATCGCGACGACGGTCTCGGCGGTTGCTGTCGCGTGCACCGCGACGACCTGCGCTCCGGCCACCTCGTCGGCGACGGCGGTCGCGGCGGCCAGCACCTGCTCGCCGGAGAGGGTCTGCGTACCGAACCGGATCGCCGCGCCGTCGGTCGGGGAGGGCCGGGTGAGACCGGCGATCAGTCGCATTCCGCGAGGTTACGCCCGGGGTGGACGATGCCTGCCGCGACGGAGGTCAAGCTGCTGCCGGGCTTCGTGACCCGCGAGCGCAGCAGGGCGTAGGCGCGGTCGGCGGTCGTGCCCTCGTCGGCGATGAGCATCCCGATCGCCTGCTGGATGATCGCCCGGACGTCGAAGGCGCCGGCCAGCCCCTCCACGAGTTCCACCGCGCCCGGGCACAGGCCGTCGTGGATCATCGCCGCAGTGTCGGGGAGATCGTCCTCGTAGGCCGCCAGGACCGAGGCGGTCAGTGGTGCCAGTCCGCCCGCGTCCTGGCTGCGCAGATCAAGTGCGGCCAGCGGCCGTCCGCGCCCGGCGAAGAGCGGGACCGACAGCGACGCGGTGCAGTTGTCCTCGGGACATCCGTCGATGGAGGCGCAGGTGACCGCGTCGATCAGGTACGCGGTCAGCTCGGCGATCTCGATCAGGCAGCGTTCGGTGGCGGGGTCCTCGTCCGGCGTCCCGGACAGGGTGATGAGGCATTCCTTCAGGCTGCGTTCGGAGGGACGAGCCGACGGTGGCAGCGGGTGGCGGGACATCGCGGCGGCTCCTCTTCTCTGACCGGAGCACTGCTCTACCCCCGAACGCCGCGTCGACACCCCCCCGGACGCACTTGTCATGAGCCGCCGCGGCCCTCGGCCCGGGCGACGACCGCCGTGGCGATGTCCCGCACGTCCCGATTGCGGTCCTGCGCGATCCTGGTCAGGATCGTGAAGGCCTGCTCGGCCGAACATCGCTGCCGGCCCATGATGATGCCCTTGGCCTGCTCGATCACGGCACGACTGGTCATGGAGGCCTGCAGGTCCCGGACGAGATCCGAGGTGCTGCCGTACCGCTTGGCGTTGGACAGGGCGACGGTGGCGTACCCGGCGAAGGTCTGCGCGAGCAGGATCGCGTCCTCGCCGAAGGCGTACCTGCGGGTGCTGTAGATGTTGAGCGCGCCGTCGATCTCGTCCTCGATCGGCAGGCCCACGGACAGGGAACTGCGGGCACCCGAGGACACGGCGTGCGCGCCCCAGTCCGGCCACCGGTCGTCGGAGGCGAGGTCCGGAACCGACACGGTCAACTTCTCGGCAGCGGCCTTCAGGCAGGGCCCGAGGCCTTCGCGGTACTGCCATTCGTCGAGCACCAGGGCGCGGTCACCGGTGGACACCGCGGTCTCCGCGGTGCTCCGGTGCACCATCGTCACCGAGACGTCGTCCGCACCCGGAACGGTGCGCTGCGCCAGCTCGGCGACGTGCGTCAGGACTCCGTCGAGGTCGGTCTCCGCGAGGTTGATGCGGGCGAGGGCCGCGAAAGCGGTGTGGGGGTCGAGGGTTTTCGACGGCATGGACATCGCGCTTTCCTGTCCCGGACCGCCGTGAGGCGGGGTCGATGGCGTCTGCGGATCTGCCGGCCCGAACGAGGCACCGGGACCTGCGCCCGTCGCCGGCCGAAGGCTTCCGCTACCGCGACGGGTAGCAGCCAGTCCGGCGGCCTTCCCACCTTTTCTGCCCGTAACCCTCGGAAGCCAAGAGTTTTTTGGTGCTCCGGCCTGGTGTGCGCCGGTCCGGGTTGTCATCTATGTTCGATCTCATGGGAGTCCGTACGTGGATCCAGGACTGGCCGGTCTACCGGCAGCTGACCGGCACCGACCCGCTGGGCCGGGGCGCGGCCGCGCAGTCCGGCCGGTCGAAGGCTCTGACCGCCCGGACGGAGACGGCCGACTCGGTCGCCCGGTCGGTGTGCCCCTACTGCGCGGTCGGCTGCGGGCAGCGGATCTTCGTCAAGGACGGCGAGATCGTCCAGATCGAGGGTGACCCGGACAGCCCGATCTCCAAGGGCCGGCTGTGCCCCAAGGGCTCGGCGAGCAAGAGCCTCGTGACCAGCGACCGCCGCCAGCAGAAGGTCCTCTACCGCCGGCCGTACGCCACCGCGTGGGAAGAGCTCGACCTGGACACCGCGATGGAGATGATCGCGGACCGGGTGCTCGCCGCCCGGGAGGAGACCTGGCAGGACAAGGACCCCGACGGGCTGGCGCTCAACCGCACGCTCGGGTTCGCCAGCCTCGGTGGCGCCACCCTCGACAACGAAGAGAACTACCTGATCAAGAAGCTCTTCACCGCGATGGGCGCTCTGCAGATCGAGAACCAGGCGCGTATTTGACACTCCGCCACCGTCCCCGGTCTGGGGACCAGCTTCGGCCGTGGCGGGGCCACCGGATTCCTCCAGGATCTGGCCAACGCAGACTGCATCGTCATCCAGGGCTCCAACATGGCGGAAGCCCATCCGGTCGGCTTCCAGTACGTCGTGGACGCCAAGAAGCGCGGCGCCAAGGTTTTCCACGTGGACCCGCGGTTCACCCGGACGAGCGCGCTCGCTGACACGTACGTGCCGATGCGGGCGGGTGCCGACATCGCGTTCCTGGGTGGTGTCGTCAACTACATCCTCAGCCACGGCAAGGATTTCCGGGAGTACGTGCTCGCCTACACCAATGCATCCACGATGGTCAGTGAGGACTTCCAGGACACCGAGGACCTGGACGGCCTGTTCTCCGGATTCGACCCGGAGACGAAGGCGTACGACCAGAAGAGCTGGGCGTACGCGGGACAGCAGGAGGAGGGCCAGGACGAGGAGGAGGCGCACACCGATCGGGAGACCGCGTCCGGGCTGGAGCAGGAGTCGCACGGCCCGCCGGTGCCCGCCGACGTGCCCCGCGATCCGACGCTGCAGGACCCCCGCTGCGTCTACCAGGTACTCAAGCGGCACTACGCGCGGTACACGCCGGAGTTCGTGGAGCGCACCTGCGGCGTCCCGCAGGACAAGTTCCTCGAGATCTGCGAGGCCTGGACCGCCAACTCCGGCCGCGAACGCACCACGGCGCTGGTCTACTCCGTCGGCTGGACCCAGCACAGCGTCGGTGTGCAGTACATCCGCACCGGCGCGATCATCCAGCTGCTGCTGGGCAACATGGGACGCCCGGGCGGTGGCGTGATGGCGCTGCGCGGGCACGCCAGCATCCAGGGCTCCACGGACATCCCGACGCTGTTCAACCTGCTGCCGGGCTATCTGCCCATGCCGCACTACCGCCAGCACCCGGGCTTCCGCGAGTGGGTGGACGCGATCCGGCACCCCGAGCAGAAGGGCTTCTGGGCCGAGGCCGAGTCGTACGCGACCAGTCTGCTCAAGGCCTACTGGGGTGACGCCGCGACCGCCGCCAACGACTGGGGGTACGACTGGCTGCCCCGCCTGACCGGCGACCACGGCACCTACCAGCAGGTTCTCGACATGATCGACGGCAAGATCAAGGGGTACTTCCTGCTCGGGCAGAACCCGGCCGTCGGGTCCGCGCACGGCAAGGCCCAGCGTCTCGGCATGGCGAACCTCGACTGGCTCGTGGTCCGCGATCTGTTCATGATCGAGAGCGCCACGTTCTGGAAGGACGGCCCGGAGGTCGCCACCGGCGAGATCGTCCCCGAGCAGTGCCGGACGGAGGTGTTCTTCATGCCGGCTGCCTCGCACGCCGAGAAGGAGGGCACCTTCACCCAGACGCAGCGCATGCTGCAGTGGCGCGAGAAGGCCGTCGAGCCGCCGGGCGACTGCCGCTCCGAGCTCTGGTTCTTCTATCACCTGGGCCGCCTGGTCCGGGAGCGCCTGGCCGGGTCCACCCTGCCGCGCGACCAGGGGATCCTCAACCTGACCTGGGATTATCCGCTCTCCGGCGAGCGCGGTGACGAGCCCAGCGGCGAGGACGTGCTCAAGGAGATCAACGGTTACGACACGGCGACCGGGGAGCCGGTGCCGAACTTCACCGCGCTCAAGGCCGACGGTTCCACCGCCTGCGGCTGCTGGATCTACTCCGGTGTCTACAAGGACGGCGTCAACCAGGCGGCCCGGCGCAAGCCCGGATCCGAGCAGGACTGGGTGGCTCGCGAGTGGGGCTGGGCCTGGCCGTCGGACCGGCGCACCCTCTACAACCGCGCGTCGGCCGACCCTGAGGGCAACCCGTGGTCCGAGCGTAAGAAGTACGTGTGGTGGGACCCGGAGGCGGGCGAGGCGGGGGAGTGGACCGGCTACGACGTGCCGGACTTCGAGAAGACCAAACCACCGTCGTACCGGCCGCCGGAGGACGCCACCGGTGTCGCCGCGATCGCCGGCGACGACGCGTTCATCATGCAGGGCGACGGGAAGGGCTGGCTCTACGCGCCCAGCGGTCTCATCGACGGCCCGCTGCCCACGCACTACGAGCCGTCCGAGTCGCCGGTCCGCAACCCGCTCTACGCCCAGCAGGCCAACCCGACGCGCAAGGTCTACGACCGTCCGGACAACCCGATCAACCCCAGCGCGCCGGATGAGCGCACCGGTGTCTTCCCGTACGTGTTCACGACCAGCCGCCTCACCGAGCATCACACCGCCGGGGGCATGAGCCGGCAGCTCGCGTACCTGTCGGAGCTGCAGCCGGAGATGTTCGTGGAGGTCTCACCGGAGCTGGCGGCCGAGCGCGGGCTGACCCACCTGGACTGGGCGCACGTCGTCACCGCCCGCGCCGCGATCGAGGCCAAGGTGCTGGTCACCGACCGCCTCGCCCCGCTGCGCATCGACGGCCGGGTCGTGCACCAGATCTGGCTGCCCTACCACTGGGGTGGCGAGGGCCTGGTCACCGGCGACTCCGCCAACGACCTGATCGGCATCACGCTGGACCCGAACGTGCTGATCCAGGAGAGCAAGGTCGGCACCTGCGACATCCGTCCCGGCCGCCGGCCCACGGGCCCCGAGCTGCTGGCCTACGTCGCGGACTACCGGAGCCGGGCCGGGCTCCGAGCTGAGGAGACCTGAGATGGCCGGACCGAACAGCCTGTACGGCCCGGTGGACCCGGCCCCGGACGCCGGATATGTCGACGCCCCGCCGCGGATGGGCTTCTTCACCGACACCAGCGTCTGCATCGGTTGCAAGGCGTGCGAGGTGGCGTGCAAGGAGTGGAACGCCATCCCCGACGACGGGTTCAACCTGCTCGGCACCTCGTACGACAACACCGGCGGACTGACGGCCAACTCGTGGCGGCACGTCGCGTTCGTCGAGCAGCCGGGCGGTGCGCCCGACGTCTTCGCCGGGCTGCCGGTCGGGCCGCCCGCGAGCCCGCAGAGCGCTGTCGTCGCGGCGTCCACCGGTCAGGACACGGGCACCGAACCCGGCGTCCGCCCGGCGGTCGACGCCCTGGCCGCGGCGGGCACCACCGGGACGCAGTTCCTCGGCATGCCCCTGTCCGACCTGCCCGGACGCACCCTGGACGCGCCGCGCAGCGACTTCCGCTGGCTGATGATGTCCAACGTCTGCAAACACTGCACCCACGCCGCCTGCCTCGACGTGTGCCCCACCGGGTCGCTGTTCCGCACCGAGTTCGGCACGGTCGTGGTGCAGGAGGACATCTGCAACGGCTGCGGCTACTGCATCCCGGCGTGCCCGTACGGCGTGATCGATCAGCGCAAGGACGACGGCCGGGCCTGGAAGTGCACGATGTGTTACGACCGCATCGGCGACGGTCTCACCCCCGCCTGCGCCAAGGCGTGCCCCACCGAGTCCATCCAGTACGGCGAGCTGGACGAGCTGCGCGCCCGCGCCGCCCACCGCGTGGAGAAGCTGCACGAGCAGGGCGAGAGCAGTGCCCGCCTCTACGGTCACGACCCGGAGGACGGCGTCGGTGGTGACGGCGCGTTCTTCCTGCTCCTCGACGAACCCGAGGTGTACGGCCTGCCCCCGGACCCGGTGGTGACCACCCGCGACCTCCCGGCGATGTGGAAACGTGCCGGCCTGGCCGCGCTGACCATGGCGGCTGCCGCCGTGGTGTCCTTCGCGGGACGGCGCGGATGAGGCCCCGCGAGGAGGCCGAGCGTCCCCGTGACGAGTCGCTGAGCCCGCCACCCGCGGGCCGGCCCGGCAGCGGCCTGGCCCGCGACGAGGCCCCGGGTGGCCCGGTCCGCGATCGCCGGGACCGCAGGGGGCGCGGGCGCCGCGGGGCGGACCGGCCGATGGTGCCGCCGGCCGATTTCCGGTCCTACTACGGGCGGCCGATCGTCAAGGCGGCGGTTTGGCGGCACGACATCCCCGCGTACCTGTTCACCGGTGGTCTGGCCGCCGGATCGGCGCTGCTCGCGGCGGGTGGAGACGCCACCGGCCGGCCGGCTCTGCGCCGGGCCGGCCGGTTCGCGGCGCTCGGAGCCGTCGCCGCCAGTGGCTACTTCCTCATCAACGATCTCGGGCGGCCGATGCGGTTCCTGCACATGCTGCGGGTGGCCAAGCCGACCTCGCCGATGTCGATGGGCACCTGGGTGTTCAGCGCCTTCAGCGCGGCCGCCGGAGTCGCCGCGGCGGCCGAGGTCGTCCCACCGCTGGCCCCTTTCGGCACTGTGGGGCAGTACGGCGCGGCACTCACCGCCCCGGCCCTGGCCACCTACACGGCGGTGCTGCTGGCCGACACGGCCACACCGAGCTGGCATGCGGCGTACCCGGAGCTGCCCTTTGTCTTCGCCGGCAGTGCCCTGGCCAGCGGTGCGGGGATCGGACTGATCGCGGCACCGGCCGATCAGGCCGGGCCGGCCCGCAGGATGGCGGCCCTCGGCGCCGCGCTGGAGCTCTACGGCGCCCACCGCGTCGAGACCACCAAGGGACTCCTGAGCGAGCCCTACCAGCAGGGCAAGGCCGGGCGCTACCTGCGGGCGGCGCGGACGCTGACGGCGCTCGGGGCCGCCGGTGCGGTGCTCGGCCGGCGCAGCCGCGTCGCCTCCGCGCTCGCCGGGGTCTCCCTGCTCACCGGTTCGCTGCTCACGCGGTTCGGGATCTTCGAGGGAGGGCAGGCCTCGGCCCGCGACCCGAAGTACACCGTCGTCCCGCAGCGCGAACGTCTCGCCGAGCGAGCAGCCGCGGACGGCGGCGCCAAAACGGCCGAGTAGTTCAGCGGATCACCAGCGTGACACCGTCCTGGCGGGCGGGGACGAGCTCGCCGACGACCGGATGCCCCGGCACCTCACCGGCGACCAGCAGACCACCCGAGGTCTGTGCGTCCGCGAGCAGCAGCAACTCGTCCTCGGAGACAGCACCGCCGTCGAGGTGCGGCCGGACCCAGTCGAGGTTGCGACGGGTGCCGCCGCTGACAAAACCGTCCCGCAGGGCATCCCGGGCGCCGTCCAGGAACGGCACCGCGGCGGCATCGACAACGGCGGTCACCTTGCTCGCCCGCGCCAGCTTGTGCAGGTGACCCAGCAGCCCGAAGCCGGTCACGTCGGTCGCGCAGACCGCACCGGCGGCCAGGGCGGCCTCGGAGGCGGCCCGGTTGAGCTCGGTCATCGCCGCCACCGCCTGCGGGAACACCTCGCCGGTGGTCTTGTGCCGGCTGTTGAGCACACCGATCCCGAGCGGCTTGGTCAGCGTCAGGGGCACACCCGGCCGCCCGGCGTCGTTGCGCATCAGCCGGTCCGGGTCGGCCACCCCGGTGACCGCCATGCCGTACTTCGGCTCCGGGTCGTCGACGCTGTGCCCGCCGGCGACGTGACAACCGGCCTCACGGGCCACGGCCAGCCCGCCGCGCAGCACCTCGGCGGCCAGTTCCATCGGGAGCAGGTCGCGGGGCCAGGCCAGCAGGTTCACTCCGACGACGGGTGCGCCGCCCATGGCGTACACGTCGGACAGGGCGTTGGCGACGGCGATCCGCCCCCAGTCGAAGGCGTCGTCGACGACCGGCGTGAAGAAGTCGGCGGTCGCCACGACGGCCACACCGGCGGCGATCCGGACCACCGCCGCGTCGTCGCCGTCGTCGAGCCCGACCAGCAGCTCACCCGGGCCCCGCGGCGCCGACTCGCCCATCAGGCCCGACACGACCTGCTCGAGCTCGCCCGGCGGGATCTTGCAGGCGCAGCCTCCACCGTGGGCGTACGCGGTCAGCCGCTTCTCCTGGATGCTCGTCACCCGTCCCACTTTTGCACGGGTGGCGGCGTTCCGCCCGTGCAGAGCGGGGCGTCCCGGCCTAGTGTGATCACCGGAGGCGTTCAGGTGGCTGGTGCCCCTCCCGGTCTTCAAAACCGGTGTGGCCCGGTATCCGGGCCGGGCGGGTTCGATTCCCGTCCGCCTCCGCTTTCCAGCTCCTCGAGGGGTGTGGGCGGGACAGGAGGCTCGGGTGGCGGACGCCACGGTCGACCGGCGCAGGCTGGTGCCGCGTACCGATGTGGTCCTGGACGACCCCCGGCTGGCCGGCGCTCTGACGCGGCTCGGCCGCCCGGCGGTCAAGGCCGTCGTCACCGCCGTCCAGCAGCGTGCGCGGGCCGGTGAGCTCGACCCGGCCGGGGTGGTCGACGCCGTGGTGGACGCGCTTCCCGGCACCGCGGGTGGCCTGCGGGCCGTCCTCAACGCGACCGGCGTGGTGCTGCACACCAACCTGGGCCGGGCCGCGCTGTCACCGGCCGCCCTGGACGCCATCGCCGCGGCCGGCGCGCACACCGACGTCGAGCTGGATCTCGCGACGGGCCGGCGCGCCCGGCGTGGCCGCACCGCTCTCGCCGCTCTGGCCGCCGCCGTTCCCGCTGCGGGCGCCGTGCACGTGGTCAACAACGGCGCCGCCGCCCTGGTCCTCGCCGCGACCGCGCTGAGCGCCGGACGGGAGATCGTCGTCAGCCGTGGTGAGCTCGTCGAGATCGGCGACGGTTTCCGGCTGCCCGACCTGCTCGAGTCCACCGGTGCCCGGCTCCGCGAGGTCGGCACCACCAACCGCACGTCCCGCGCCGACTACCTCGCCGCCGTCGGGCCGGACACCGGTTTCATCCTCAAGGTCCACCCGTCGAACTTCGTCGTCCGCGGCTTCACCCGTTCCGTCGGCGTCGCCGAGCTGACCGGGCTCGGCACCCCCGTCGTCGCCGACATCGGTTCGGGTCTGCTCGCCCCCGACCCGCTGCTGCCCGACGAGCCGGACGCGGCCACCACCCTGCGGGCCGGCGCCGATCTGGTCATCGCCAGCGGGGACAAGCTGCTCGGCGGTCCCCAGTGCGGCCTGCTGCTCGGCGCGGCGGACCTGATCGAGCAGCTCCGGCGGCATCCGCTCGCCCGTGCGCTGCGGGTGGACAAGCTGACCCTCGCCGCGCTGCAGGCCACGCTCACCGGTCCCGAGACACCCACCTGGCAGGCCCTCCGGTACGACCCGGCGGCGCTGCGCGTGCGTACCGAGAAGGTCGCCGCCGCGCTCGGCGCCGAGGTCGTGCCGTCCGTGGCGGTGGTCGGCGGTGGTGGCGCGCCGGAGCTCGAACTTCCGTCCTGGGCGATCTCGGCGCCCGCGGACCGGGCCGAGCCGCTGCGCCGCGGCAGCACCCCGGTCGTCGGCCGTGTCGAGCGCGGCCGGCTGCTGCTCGACCTGCGCTGCATCAGCGTGGATGATGACGCCGCGCTGATCGCCGCCGTCCGCTCGGCCGGAGACCGCTGACATGCACGTGCTGGCCACCGCCGGGCACGTCGACCACGGCAAGTCGACCCTGGTCCGGGCCCTGACCGGCATGGAACCGGACCGGTGGGCCGAGGAACGCCGCCGCGGCATGACCATCGACCTCGGCTTCGCGTGGACCGGCCTGCCGTCCGGCGCGACCGTCGCGTTCGTCGACGTCCCCGGTCACGAGCGCTTCGTGCCGACCATGCTCGCCGGGATCGGCCCGGTGCCCGCCGCGATGATCGTCGTCGCGGCCGACGAGGGCTGGCGGGCCCAGTCCGCCGAGCACCTCGCCGCGCTGGAGGCCGCCGGCGTGCGGCACGGGCTCCTGGTGGTCACCCGCAGCGACCTCGCCGACCCGGGACCGGCGACCGCGCAGGCCCGGGCCGAGATCGGCGCCACCCCGCTCGGCGACGTCGAGGCGGTCGCGGTCAGCGGCGTCACCGGCGCCGGGCTCGACGACCTGCGCGCCGCCCTGGACCGGCTGGTCGACCGGCTGCCCGAGCCCGACACCGGTGCCACGGTGCGGCTGTGGATCGACCGCTCCTTCACGATCAAGGGTGCCGGGACGGTGGTCACCGGCACGCTCGGCGCCGGCACCCTGCGACCCGGTGACGAGCTCGAACTGACCGGTGCCACCCGGCCCGTGCCGGTGCGCGTCCGAGGGCTGCAGAGCTTGGGCGCCGCCACCGACGAGGTCCGCGCGGTCGCCCGGGTCGCCGTCAACCTGCGCGGGGTCGGCAAGGACGATGCCGGCCGGGGCAGCGCGCTGCTGACCCCCGGCCGGTTCCGTTTCACCGACCTCGTCGACGTGCGCGTCCACGGAGACCCGGTGGCCGACCTCCCCGCCTCGGTCACCCTGCACGTCGGGTCGGCCGCCGTTCCCGCCCGGGTACGCCCGCTCGGCACGGACACCGCCCGTCTGCGGCTCGGCACAGTCCTGCCCCTGCGCATCGGCGACCGCGCCCTGATCCGCGACCCGGGCCGCCACCACATCGCCGGTGGGGTCACGGTCCTCGACGTCGTACCGCCGGGGCTCAGCCGCCGGGGTGCCGCCGCGGCCCGGGCCACCGAACTGGCCACGATGCACGGCGTGCCCGACGCGGCGGACGAGTTGCGCCGGCGCCTGCTCGTGCCGCGCGACGACCTGCTCCGGATGGGCGTCGACGACCCGGGTGCCGCCGTCGCGGGCCGCTGGCTGGCCGACCCCGGCCACTGGCGAGCGCTGGGTGAGCGGCTGAGTGAGGAACTGGCCGCGTACGCCGCCGAAAATCCGCTGGAGCCGGGCGCACCCGTCGAGGCGCTGCGGCACCGGCTCGGTCTGCCGGACCGGGCGCTGGTCGAGGCGCTCGTCCGTCCACCGCTGGTCAGCCGGGGCGGCCGGATCTCGTCCGGCGCCATGGGCGTACCGGAGGATCTGGTCCTGGCCGTCGACCGTGCTTTTGAAGGGCTGGCCGACCGGCCGTTCACGGCGCCGGAGGCGAACCGGCTCACCGAGCTGGGGCTGGGCGGCCGGCAGCTCGGCGCCGCCGTCCGGGCCGGGCTGGTGGTCCAGCTGGGCGGCACCGTGATCCTGCGTGCCGGGGCGCCGCGTCAGGCCGCCCGGGTCCTCGCCGGGCTGCCCGACCCGTTCACCGTGAGCGAGGCCCGGCAGGCGCTGGGCACGAGCCGGCGGGTCGCCGTGCCGCTGCTGGAACTGCTCGACAGCACCGGTGTCACCCGGCAGATGCCCGGCGACCGGCGGATCGTCGCCGCGGCACCGGGCGACTGACCTCCGCTCAGCCCACCAGGAAGCCCAGCCGCGACCCGGCCTGGCGCAGCGCGGTCACGACGTCCGGCATGGTCAGCGGATCCGGGTCCGGCGACTGCTTCTCCAGACCACGGATCACGGTGGACGCGTGACTGGTCGCCAGGGGCAGCAGGGGATAGCGGCCCATGGCCTGACGGCTCAGGTCCGGCCGGTGCCGGGCGAAACGGGACACGGCCCGCCACTGCGCGACATCGGCGTGCGTGTCGCAGACGGTGCCCGGCGCCTCCGGAAGACCCGTGACGGAGTCGAACGGCGCACTGCCGGCCAGCCACCACTCGGCCGCGTCGACCGCCGCCCGTGACGGGAACTCGCACCAGAACGGCACCAGGCCCGACTTCAGCACCCGCCAGGGGTCGACGAGCCGGCCGGACTCGATGACACACCGGTCGGCGTTCCGGCCGGCGGCGGCCAGCATCCGGCGGTACAGGTCGGCGACACACGAGCTCAGCGCGTCCGGGCCCCGGTAGAGCGCCCGGTGCACGGGCCGCCCGGAGTCGGCGCAGAGCCGGCGCAGGTCGCGGTCGAGCTCGGGCTCCCCGGCCAGCTCGGCGTAGCGGGGCAGGCCGTTCCACCCGGGGACCGGCCAGCTCTGCTCGCCGATGCTGTACATCAGCCGCCGGAACGGCGCGTACTCCATCGAGTACTGCTCCGGGGCCAGGCCACTTGCCGGGCTGCCGAGCTGGAAGCTGTGACCCGGGCCCGGCTCGACGACCGGCCAGCTGCGGGTGTCGCGCAACAACAGGACCGGCGCCCCCGGATCCAGGCGCGTCCGGAGGAAATGCCGGTACGCCGGAGGCAGCTGCCGCCACCGCACGTGGAGGGTGATCGTCGAGCCGCACAGCGGGCCACGGCGTACCGGATCGTGCACCTGCCGCACGCTGACCTGGGGGTTCCGGGCCAGGATCAGGCCGGCGGCAGTGGCCCCGGCGGCCATTGCGCCCGCCCAGTCACCGGCCGAGCTGTCGTCCCGCGGCACGGTGACCGTGAAGGTGGTCGGCAACCAGGCCGCGCCCAGCGCTGCCGCCAGGTGCACCGCCCCGCCGTGCGCGGAGCCGATCACCACCCCCGGATAGGACCCGGCCGGATAGTGCTCGGCGATCCAGGCCGCGACGGACGCCGCGTCCACGTGCGGAAGCTGTTCCAGCGGCACGGCCTCGGCCCGGTCGAGGTGCGCCAGCGCGTGCCGCCGCAACGAGTCCGGCAAGCTTCCGTGCCGGCCCAGCACCGGCACCCGGTTCAGGTCGTCGCAGCTTCTCCCGCGGGCGGCGCGGGACGCCGCCTCCAGGAGAGGGCGTTCGGGTCCGTCGTGCGACATGACCCGGTCCATGGTGAGTCCCCGTTCACCCGGGCCGGTCACGAACTCTTCCACGGCACGTTCTCCTCGCGGACGGTCACGGTCGGTCACTGTGGGTCGCCGCGTACCCGCATCGATCGGTTTCATTCACGGCGGACTCAGCCGTCGACGGTGAGCCGGGCCCGGGCGAGACCGTCGCGGACGAACCCCAGGTCGCCGTGCCGGGTCAGGGCGGGGCCGACCGCCGTGACCAGGTCGTCGAGCAGCGCCCAGGCGGGCCTCGACGCCAGGGTCCGCAGATCGAGCAGCGTCCCCTCCAGACCCTCGTGGGCGGCGTCGCGCTGAGCGGCGCGCAGCACGCGGTCGGCCACCGGCACCGCCGGTACGCCGGTGGCGACGTACTCCGTGGCGGTCGCGACCAGCGCGCGGAGGAGACCCGCCACCAGCACGGTGTCGTCGACCGTCGGGCACACGTCGCCGACCCGTACCTCCACACCCGCCGGGAAGGCGGCGGACGGCCGGGCCGTGGCCGGCAACACCCCGGTGGCGTCGTGCCCGGTGTCGGCACCCTCACGCAGCGGGGAGCCGGCGGTCAGCGCCTGGATCAGCGGCAGCCAGGCGAGAAGGTGGTCACAGACCTGGGACGCCGTCCTGCGATCCGGCACGGCGACGTGGACCCGCGTCCCGTGGGCAGCCGTCGCGGAGACCCGGCGCAGCTCCCTGAGCCGTGCCGCGAGCTCCGGCAGGCCGGTGCAGGGCGGCGTGACCGTCCTGACCGTGCTGTGCCGGACCTCCGGGCGGCTCTGCAGATCGAGCAGCAGAAACTCCTCCTCCACCCGCAGAGCCGGGACACTCGGCGCTCGCCGGCGGGCAACCCGGGGACCTTCGCTGTTCATGGGGCCGCGCATGCCCAGCAAACGCCGTCTCAACCACCCGTCCTGCGGCCACGGGTGAAGGAAGAACGAACCGCCGGACGAATGGTGACGGGCATCATGAAGGCCTGACACTTCGTGACACTTCCGGCACGCGGCCGTTGCGGGGACGAATCACGCCCACCAGGATGTCGTCGCCACAGCTGTCACCGGCCGCGAAAGGACACCACGACACGTGCAGCCAGACTCCTCCTTGAACGGGACCGGGCTGGACGAGCCCGCCACCGTCGACCTCAGCGGCCGGTGCGTCGGCAATTCGTACATCCTGATCTGCCCGGTGGGTCAGGGGGCGACCGGGACCGTGTGGCGGGGGATCGAACGGACCTCGGGCGAGCAGGTCGCCGTGAAACTGCTGCACGAGGGGCTGCTGCGGCAGCCGAAGCTGGTCACCCGCTTCGTTCAGGAACGCACGATCCTGATGCTGGTCAAGCACGAGAACATCGTCGGCGTCCGGGACCTCTTCAGCGCGGGGGAGTCGCTGGGCCTGGTCATGGACTTCGTTGCCGGGGGCAGCCTGCGCGAACGGCTGCGCTCGGACGGCACCCTCGCCCCCGGCGAGGCCGCGCGGCTGCTGGCCCAGGTCGCGGCGGCCCTGGCCGAGGCGCACGCGCTCGGGGTCGTGCACCGCGACGTCAAACCCGACAACATCCTGCTCCAGGCCGGCGACACCCGCGCCGACGTGCGCCTCACCGACTTCGGCATCGCCCGTGTGATCGACGCCGCCGGCCTCACCACCCCGCACTCCATCATCGGTACGCCGCACTACATGGCCCCCGAGGTCATCACCGGCGGTGACGCCTGCGCAGCCGCCGACGTGTACGCCCTCGGCGTTGTCCTCTACGAACTCGTCGCCGGGCGTACGCCGTACGCGGGAGAGCCGCTCGCCGTCCTGCGCCGCCACCTGGACGACGAGCCGGACCGGCCCGCCGGCATGCCCGACCGGATCTGGTCGGTGATCGAGTCCTGCCTCGACAAGGACCCTGCCGGGCGGCCCGCGGCCGGTGACCTCGCCACCGTCCTGCGCGACCTGGCCCGCATCCTGGCGTCCGAGCCCGCCCTGCCCCCGCCGCTGGACCACGCCGACGAGACCGTGCTGACCCCGGCCGTCCGCGCGACACCACCCCGAGCCCCCGAGGGCGGCCCGGCGCGCCGCCGCCGCCCGCCGAACAGCCCGCGGAGCTGGGTCTGGGGCCGCCGCAACGGCATGATCGTCGCCCTCGTCGCGGGCGCCGCCCTGATCGCGGGCATCGGCGGCTACCAGGCCTTCCAGCAGCGCGACGCGGGCTCCGTGCGGACCGACGCCGGTCCCGCGCCCGCACAAGGACTGGGCACCGGCGGTGGTGCCGCCGTGCTGCCGACACCCCTGACCTCCGGCTCGGCCCCACCCGCCGGCGCCGCGCCGCAGTCGGGCGCCGGTGCGCTGGGAGCGGCCACACCCACAACGACCAGGGCCGGGGGCAGATCCGCGCCGCCCCGCGCTGTCGCTCCGTCGGCCCCACTCGTTCCCAAGCCGGGAGTGACCCCGCCCGCACCCGGCAAAGTGGAGGGTGAGGCCGAGTACGGCCCGTACCAGTGCGCGGACACGAACAGCTGGAGCCTGGGCCACCCCGTCCTCGCCAAACCGTGTTACGCCTTCGGCGACGCGGTCCGCATCATCGGCAACATGGAGGCCACCCCGGGCATCCAGGTCGACATCACCATGTCGGTCCGCGACGCCGGCACGCAGGCGGTCGCCGCCGGCCCGTACACGTGCAAAGGCCTGATGTTCACCGACCTGGCCATGGAACACGTGTGCGGCCCGTTCGAGGTCAACATCCCGCACGGCGACACCTACTACGTCGAGGAATCCTGGGAATACACCGGCCGCGACCTGATCCCCAGCGGCACCGCCAAGAGCCCCGAATTCACCTGGTGACCCCCGACCGCTACGCGGTGGTGGCGATGCCGCCGTCGACGGGAATCACCGCTCCCGTCAGGTAGGCGCCGGCCCGGCCGGAGAGGAAGACGGCGACACCCGCCATGTCGTCGTCACGGCCGATCCGGCGTAGCGGGGCCGCCGCTGCGATCGCCTCGCCCAACTCGTCGAGGGTTGCCGCCATCATCGCCGACGGGAACGCTCCCGGCGCCACGGCGTTCACGGTGACGTGCTGCGGTCCCAACTCCCTGGCCAGCACCCGGGTGAGCTGATGAAGCGCGGCCTTGCTGCTGGAGTACGAGTAGTTGGGCCGGTGGGGGACGTGGATGGCGGCGATGCTGCCGATGTTGACGATCCGCGCCGGATTGTCGGCGCTGCCCGCCTTGCGAAGCGCGGGCAGAAGCGCCTGGACCAGCCAGAACGGCGCCTTCAGGTTCAGATCGACGACCGTGTCCCAACCCGCGTCCGGAAACGTCTCGAGCGGCTCGTCCCACATGGCGCCCGCGTTGTTGACCAGGATGTCGAGACGCTCCGAGCCGGCGGTGACGAGGCCGGCCAGCCGTCGGCACTCATCGTGGCGGGACAGGTCGGCCGGGATGGCCCGCACCTCACCGAAGCCGGACAGCTGTTCCTGCGCCTGAGCGCACGCTCCGGCGTCGCGTGAGCTGATCACCACGCGGGCGCCGGCCTGGAGAAGGCCACGCGCGATCATCATCCCGATGCCCCGGGTGCCGCCGGTGACGAGCGCGCGTTTTCCACTCAGATCGAAGAGTCCTGCATGGGTCGTGAATTGGTTGACCACCACTTGCCGCCTGTCTCGTGGGTTGTGCGGGGATACGGGCCCGTCGGGTACGTCCACAACAACCCCTTTCGGACGCGGGCGGGAGTCACTGCTCTTCCGGGTAACGGCAGTACCTCCCAGCACACCGCCGCGCGACCTACGGTGGTGGGGTGACCGACAGTGAGAGGCGTGAGCGGGCCGCCGAGGTGCGGGAGTTTCTCGGTACGCGTCGCGCCCGCATCACGCCCCAGCAGGCCGGGTTGCCCGTCTTCGGTGCCAATCGCCGGGTGACGGGGTTGCGCCGCGAAGAGGTGGCCCTGCTGGCCGGGATGAGCATCGACTACTACATCCGCCTCGAGCGCGGGAACCTGAGCGGCGCCTCGGACTCGGTGCTGGACTCGCTGTCCTATGCGCTCCAGCTCGACGATGCCGAACGGGCCTACCTCTACGACCTGGCCCGCGCCGTCAGCGCATCGCAGCGCCGGCCGCCCGCTGCGACCGGGCGGGTCCGGCCGATGGTTCTGCGGATGCTCGACGCGATGACCGACCTGCCGGCGTACCTCCGCAACGGGCGGTTCGACATCGTCGCCGCCAACTCTCTCGGCCGGGCCCTGTACGCCCCGGTCTACGACTCCCCGCTGTTCGCGCAGCGTGGTCCGGTCAACGTCGCGCGGTTCCTGTTCCTCGACCCCGGTTCGGCCGACTTCTGGCCCCGGTGGGAGAAGGCCGCGGACGACTCGGTCGCCTTCCTGCGTACCGAGACCGGCCGCTGGCCGCACGACAAGGGCCTGACGGACCTGATCGGGGAGCTCTCCACGCGGAGCGACGAGTTCGCGCGGCGCTGGGCCAGGCACGACGTGAAGTTCAACCGCTCCGGTGTGAAGCACCTCCGCCACCCGCTCGTGGGCGACCTGGTCCTGCCCTACGAAGCCCTCGACCTGCCCGCCGACCCGGGGCTCCGCATCACCGTCTACTCGCCCGAGGCCGGCTCACCCGAACGCCAGGCCCTCGATCTCCTGGCCAGCTGGACCAGCACGACCGCACTCGAGCACTGACACGTCCTAGCGGACGCCGCCGGCGACGGCGTTGGCTACGGCCACGCGGTGGGTGTCGGGGTCGGACCAGGACCAGTTGGGGTGGGCGCGGTTGGTGAGCAGGACCAGGACCAGCTTGCGGCGGGGCTCGACCAGCAGGGACGTGCCCGTGAAGCCCGTGTGGCCGAAGGTCGCCGCGGTGGAGAGTTTGCCCATGAACCACGACTGGTTCATTTCGACGCCGAGGCCGTGGTCGGCGGTGCGCTTCGGGCGTTCCGGGTCGATCGCGGGTTTGCCTTTGTTGACGTTGGTGAGCATCTTCCGGACCGTGGCCGACGTCAGGATGCGCTTGCCGTTGTGGGTGCCGCCGTTGAGGAGCATCTGGCCGATGACCGCGACGTCCCTGGCGGTGGCGAAGATGCCGGCGTGACCGGCGACGCCGCCGAGGTGGTTGCAGACGTCGTCGTGGACGGTGCCGCGGAGCAGGCCGCGGGACGAGCGGGCATCGGTCGCCACCAGGCGGTTCTTGGCGCCGACCCACTTGAGGGGCAGGAAGCCGGTGTCCTTCAGCCCCAGCGGGGTGGTCAGGTTGTCGCGGAGGGCCTTGTCCAGGGACTTGCCCGTGAGCTTCTCCACGAGGCGCCCCAGCACCATCAGCCCCACACTGGAATACCGGAAGGTCGTCCCCGGCACACCACCCTTGACCAGCGGCGTGCTCAGCACGGACTTCCAGCGGGCCGTGTTGTCCGGCAGGCCGGTGACCTTGGCCCCGACCGGCAGGGCACTGGTGTGCGCCAGCAGCATGGCGATCGTGATCGCGCCCTTGCCCGTGCCGGTGAACTCCGGCAGATACTTCTGCACGGGCGCGTCCAGCTCGACCTTGCCCCGGTCGACGAGCTGGAGCACGAGGATCGCGGTGTAGACCTTCGTCAGGGAGGCCACATCGAAGATCGCGTCGGTTTTCATGGTGACCCGTTTGCTCGCGTCCAGCTCGACGGGTCCGGCCTTGTAGCGCAGCGCGTGCCCGGCTGCGGTGTGGACCGTGGTGCGGCCGTCGACCATGACGAGGGCGACGGCTCCGGCGTACCCGGGATGTCTGGGGTTGTCGGAGGTCGGCTTGAGGTACTTGGCCAGGACCGACTTGACCTTGTCGCCGTAGGTGGCCGCGACGACGGCCTCACCGGCCGGGCGATCCGTGACGGCCGGCGCCGGACGGGTCGGCGTGCCGCCGGCGAGCGCCGGCTCGGGCGGGGCGGCCGGCTCGGCCCAGGTCGGCCCGGCCTGCGGGCTGCTGTCACCGCTGCCGCAGCCGGCCACGGTCGCGGCAAATCCGGCGCCGAGCAGCACTCGTCGATTCAAGGGCACGGCCACGATGATGGCACGCCGAGCTGCCGGAACGAACCCCTCAGGGGTGACCCCTCCGCGATTGACACTGCGGCGACGTGGCCCGCAGAATCGATTTCCCGGCCCACCGCAGGCCGGGAGAAGACGAGGCCGCCGCGTGCCACCTTCCGGAACCAGCGGATCCGATACCGGCCCCGCCCGGCCGCTCACCGACCTCCTGATGAACTCACCGATCCCACCGGCTCACCTGGTCCGCAATCTTGCGCTCTACCAGCGCCGGGACGCCGTGGCCGACACGCTCGCGCTCAACGAGATCTACCTCAGGATCCTGCGGGTGCCGGGCGTGCTGATGGAGTTCGGCACCCAGTGGGGACGCCGGCTCGCGGTCCTCGCGGCCCTGCGGGAGACGTACGAGCCGTACGACTACACGCGTGTGATCGTCGGCTTCGACACGTTCGAGGGATTCCCCGACCCGCACGACTACGACGGCTCGTTCGAGGAGATCCACCGGGGCGGGATGGCTGTCACCCCCGGTTACGAAGAGCATCTCGCCGAGGTTCTGCGGGCGCACGACCGGGAGAGTCACCAGTCGGACCGCGAACGGTTCGAGTTGCGCCGCGGTGACGTGCGCAAGACGCTGCCGGACTATCTGGTCGAGCGTCCCGAGACCATCGTCGGGCTCGCCTATTTCGACCTGGACCTCTACGAGCCGACCAAGGCCTGCCTGGAGATCATCCGGCCCCGGCTGGTGCCGGGCAGTGTGCTGGCGTTCGACCAGCTCGGCCATCGTGATTACCCGGGCGAGACGGTCGGCTTTCTCGAGTCGCTCGGGGTGCAGCCGTCGGCGGTGGAGAAACTGAACTACTCCCGGTCGCCGACACTCGTGACGATCTGACGGGCGGGACCGTGGCCGACCGCATCGACGTGCACCTCAAGGAGTACGAGCAGCTGCGCCACGAGCTGGTCCATCGCATAGGGCTGGCCTACGCCCTGATCACGCTCAACCTGACCGTTCTCGGGGCGGGGCTGACCGTCCTGCAGCGACTGCCCGCCGTCGGGGTGGGGCTGGCCATCGCCTCCAGCTCCCTGTGGCTGTTCTTCATCGACCACGCCAGCCAGGTCTACAAGATCGCCGCCTACATCGCGCTCCGGATCGGGCCCGCCGTCCGGACCGTGGCCCCCGAGGCGTTCCGCTGGGAGGAGTTCGTCCGGGAGCTCGACGCGGGCGGCTCGCGGGCCTCCCGGGTCCTGTACCCCGGCCAGTCCGGTCCGGCTCCGCAGAACTGGATCGTCTCCGGTGGACCCAGCCGCTACCTCGCCGCGCTCTTCGGGGGCTCACCACCGATCCTGCTGATCGCGTTCATCGTGTCGTCGGGGTTCGACGGGTCCGCCGCCGAGGTGGTGCTGCGGTTCGTGGTCCTGCTCGCGGGTCTCGGGATCTGGGCCATCGCGCTGACGCGGTACCGCGCCTTCCGGCGTACGGTCAGCGCCATCAACGAGGCGATCTCGGCGTCCTACCGCAACGATCAGGCCTCCGGCGGAGCGCCCGCCGGGGCGTAGGTGGTGTCAGCTTGTGCCCCGAAGCGCAGCCGGAAGTCGGCCAGGGTGGCCGTGAGCAGGGGGCGGCGGCCGGCGAGGTGGCGCAGCGGTCCGCCGGGTTCGATCCGCCAGGTGGCACCGCCGAGGCGCAGGCGCGCGTGGCCGCGTACCGGGGAGTGTTTGACGGTGTCGCCGAACGCCTGGGCCAGGGTCATCGGGGTCGGCCAGCGGCCGGGCAGGCGGATGCCGGGGCTGAAGGACGCCGCGGCGATCGGACCTCGCGCGGTGCTCGCGGCCCCGGAGGTGCGGCCGCTCGGGCCGGTGTGGACGGTGAGCTCGGCCAGGTCCTTGGGGATGCCCCACAGGGCGCGGCCGCCGTCGCGGGACGGCACACTGTCGACCCAGATGTCGGTGATGCTGACCCGCAACCGCCGGCCCGACCGGGTCAGGGCCGCGGCCAGCAGCTCCTCGTAGGTCAGGACACCGCCCGGCTCGTAGCGGACCCAGGCCACCCCGACTATCGCTTTCCGGCCGATGGTCACCGGACGCACGGTCGCGGCGAGCGGATCGGGCAGTGCCGGCAGCGTGTCGCGGGGCACGGCGAAGACCGACAGGAAAAGCTGACCGCGCAGGTCCCACGGTTCGGGCGGGTAGTTCACAGGCGGCCTCCCCATTACATCCTAGACCCCGGAGGTGTTCGATGACCGGTGCTCAGGGCCCCCTGCGCGGGCTCAAGGTGGTGGAACTCGCGGGGATCGGCCCGGCGCCGTTCGCCGGGATGCTGCTGGCCGACCTCGGTGCCGACGTCGTGCGTGTCGACCGGCCCGGACCCGGTTCGCCGCTCGCCGGTGACCCCCGCCTCGACCTGCTCAACCGGGGCAAACGTTCGATCACCGCCGACCTCAAGCAGGACAGCGGCCGGGAGCTCGTGCTCGCCCTCGCCTCGCGGGCCGCGGTCCTGATCGAGGGCTACCGGCCCGGCGTCACCGAACGCCTCGGCATCGGTCCCGCGCAGGTGCTGGCCCGCAACCCCGCCCTGGTCTACGGCCGGATGACCGGCTGGGGCCAGGACGGCCCGCTCGCCGGCAGCGCCGGCCACGACATCACCTACCTGGCGATCACCGGCGCGCTGCACGCGATCGGCCGCGCGGACGGCCCGCCGCAGGTCCCGGCCAATCTCCTCGGCGATTTCGGCGGCGGCGCGCTCTACCTGGTGGTCGGCCTGCTGGCCGCGCTGCGCGAGGCCGACCGCACCGGCCGGGGCCAGGTCGTCGACGCCGCCATCACCGACGGGGTCACCCACCTCACCACCCTCCTGTACGGGCTGAGCGCCGAAGGTCGGTGGGAGGACACCCGGGGTGTGAACCTGCTGGACACCGGCGCCCCGTTCTACGACGTCTACCCGGCGTCGGACGGCGGTCACCTGGCGGTCGGCGCGCTGGAGCCGCAGTTCTACGCTGAGTTCGTCCGGCTGCTCGACCCCGGTGACAACCTCCCCGCCCAGTACGACCGCGCCCGCTGGCCCGAGCTGCGTACCCGCCTCGCCGCCACCTTCGCGACCCGCACCCGCGACGAATGGGCGGTGATCTTCGAGGGCACCGAGGCGTGCGTGGCGCCGGTGCTGTCGTTCGCCGAGGCTGCCCGCCACCCGCACCTGGTGCACCGCGCCACGCTGGCCGACCGCGACGGGGTGCGCCAGCCGGCACCGGCGCCGCGCTTCTCGGCCACCCCGCCCGGGCCGGTGGGAGCACCCGCCCTTCCCGGCGAGCACGCCGCGTCGATCCTCGCCGACTGGGAGATCTCGCCCTGATCAGGCGTACGGTGGCGGCACACCGACCCGAAGGGCACTTCATGGCTTATCCGCGTGGACTCACCGACGACGTGCGTACCGATTGGGGCGACCTCGGCGAGGCCACCGGCAAGCCTGCTGTCTTCGGCGAGGGTGACCTGTCCGCTTTGCCGGAGCCGGTCCGGCGCTGGCTGACCCACTCGATCGCCCCGGAGACGCCGCTGCTGACCGCGGTGGAGGTCACCACGCACGGCACGGTCCGCGACAGCGCCTGGCGTGACTTCTCCGCGACCCAGCGCCTGTCACCGGCCCGCGGTTTTGTCTGGGCGGCGAACGGCACGATGGCCGGGATGCCGGTCACCGGCTTCGACCGCTACACGCGCCTGACCGGACAGAAACGCTGGCGGCTGCTCTCCCGGGTGCCCGTGCGGACCGCCGACGGGCCCGACCTCACCCGCAGCTCTGCCGCCCGGCTGGCCGGTGACCTGCTGATCGTCGCCCCGGCCGCCGCGCTGAGCAGCCGGGTGAAATGGCAGCCGCTCGACGCCGACCGGGCCGTCGCCCGGATCCGGGTCGACGCCGGATACCACGAGGTCACCCTGACGGTCGCCGCGGACGGGTCGCTGACCTCGATGTCGATGCCGCGCTGGGGCGCCGACACCCGGGGCTCCTTCAGCGAACGTGTCTTCGGCGCCGACCTCACCGACGAGACGACCTTCGAGGGTTTCACCATCCCGGGCACCGTCGTCGCCGGCTGGGACCACGGTACGGCCGCATGGGCGGACGGCCAGTTCCTGCGCTACACCGTCGACGCCGCCCACTACCGCTGACCCTCAGCGCCGGAAAGGGCTCCGGCGTGTGTCTCTGCGCTGCAGCAGCCCCGCCAGCGTCTCGCCGGGGGAGTAGGTGTGCTGGGACGGGTGTGACCGGACCCGGGGATCGTCCTGCTCCCCCGCACGCCGGGCGGCGATGCCGATGATCCAGCCGGCCACGTCCGTACCGGGGGCGGTGTGCAGGTCCGCGGACTGCCAGGCCTCGAGGAACGTGGCGGCGGCGACCTCGTCGGCCCGCTCGCCGCCGAGCGTCACGTGCACGGCGGCGTCCACGTCCGGCGCGAGGGCCTGGTAGAGCCGCGTGAACGCGTCCCGGTCGGCTGCGGCCGCCCGGCGGAGCAGTCGGAGCAGGCGTGCGGGTTCCCGCCGGTACTCGGGCAGGAACACCACCGTGTCCATCAGCCGTTGATCCGCTGCGCGTGCTGGAAGGTCGAGATGAGCGCCAGCGTCGACTCCGCGCCCTGGTTGAGGTTGGCGCCGAGCGGGGTCAGCCCGTCGTAACCGCCGCCCGTCTCCGGGTCCCACATCACCGTGCCGCGATCGTTGTCGCCGAGGAACCAGCCGATCGCCTGCCGGACACCGTCGTTCCAGCCCGTGTCGCCGGTGGCGGCGGCCGCGGTGGCGCAGGCGTCGGCGAGAGCGGCGGCCTCGATCGGCTGCTGGTCGTACCGCTGCCGCGGGGTCCCGTGCCGCCAGCCGGACGCCGGCAGCAACGACAGGTGCCCACGATCGAGCTGAAGGTCGCGCAGCCAGCTCAGCATGCGCAGGCCGGCCGCCCGCAGCGCGACGTCCTGCTGGAACTGCCCGGCGGCGATGACCACCTCGGCCAGGGCCGCGCTCGCGTAGGACAGGTGACGGCCCGGCCACGACCACTGCGGATCGGAGTCCGGCCACCCGACCGCCGTCGCCGCGTCGGAGAGCAGCGCGGCCGCGAGCGTGTTGCCCGGCTCCCGCCGCAGCACCTCGGCCGCACCGAGCCCGGCGAAGGCCATCGTGTGCGGTGCGGGCGAGCGGCGGGCCGCCCCCAGGGTGAAGGCGACCATGGCCTCCTGACGGATCCAGGGTGCGGTGCTGCGGGCTGCCGCCGTCCCCAGACCCCACAACGCCCGGCCCCACCAGTCACCCAGCCCGGGCTCGTCCTGCCAGCGCCGGTCGAAACCGAGCCGGTTGTGGAAGGCGCCGCTGTCGTGCTGGGCGTGGGTCAGGAAACCCAGATACGTCTCGGCCAGCCGCAGCACGTCCGGGGCGGGATCACGCTCGCGGCTCGTCACGACCAGGCCCCGGGCGACGTCGTCGGTGCAGTACCCGTGCTCGCGCCGCGCCACCGCGTGCCGGGCGTGCTCCAGCAGCCCGGTGTCGTCGGTGAGCCGGGACAGATGCACGAAGCTGGGCGCGCGGACGCCCAGAGCGACGGTCACGCCGGTGCGGCAGCGGTTCGCGCGCCCTCGGTGCTGAGCTTGTCCGCCAACGCCTCGTACTCGGCGGCGACCTCCGGCCAGCGCATCGTCACCGGGGTGCCGGCGGCGGCTCCGGCGGCGGCGGTCCGCGTGAGGATCTTGCGGATCGCGGTGGCCAGCGCGCGCGGGTTGCGGTGCGGGACGAGCAGGCCCGGGCCGTCGGTGAGGAGCTCGACCGCGTGCGGGAAGGCCGTCGCCACCACGGGCACGCCCGCGGCGACGGCCTCGATCAGCACGCCGGAGGTCACCTGCTCGACCGAGTCGTAGGGCAGCACGACAACATCGGCGGAACGGATGAGACCGCCCAGGGCGGCGTCGTCGAGATAGTGCGAGCGGTAGTCCATGTTCTGCGCCACTCCCAGCTCGGCGGCGAGCTGGTGCAAACCCGTCCGGTACGCCTCACCGTGCCGTTCGACCACCTTGGGGTGGGTGCGGCCGGCAACGGTGTAGACGGGGTCGAGACGGCTCAGGTGCGGCAGGGCGCGGATGGCCCACTCGATGCCCTTGCCGGGACCGAGCAGACCCCAGGTGAGCAGCTGCGGTCGCGGCCCGCGGGCCACCGGCGTACCGGTGGAGGCGCTGACACCGTGCGGGATGATCGAGAGCTTGGCCGGATCCACGTCGTACCCGGCGACGAGCCTCTCCCGGGCGGTGGTGGTCATCGTGACGGCGGCACCGGCAGTGGCCACGACCTGCTCGAGCACCGACTTCTGCCGGGGTGTGGGCCGGCCCGGCACGGTGTGCAGGACGACGATGCTGGGCACCCGCAGCCGCCGCATCAGCCGCAGTACGTCGGCGCCGTCCGCACCCGGATAGATGCCGTACTCGTGCTGGATGATCGCGATGTCGTAGCTGTTGAGAGCGTCGGCCGCGGCACGCCAGCCGCTCGGGTCCTGCGCCTGCCAGGTGTGCGAGACGTCCGGGCCCGGCGGTCCCTCACCACCGCCCGACGTGACACGGACGACGCCGCCGGAGCTCGCGCCCGCGGTGAGGCTCGCGGCCAGGGCGGCATTGAACGTCGCCAGCCCGCAGTAGGTCGGCGGGTGGGTGCTGAGGAAGCCGTATCTGGTGGCCACAGGGCCTGCTTTCACTAGAGGGCACGCGGGCACACCGGGTCACCCGGCAGGACCGGATCGGTGTCCGTGCGTCGCACCGGTGGTGCTGAGAAGCCGGCGGCACTCCGGCGGGGCGTGCCCGGCGCTGCTGGTGCCGATCGGAGAACCCGGTGACGAGCCGGTGGAGCGGTCACCACGAGGGTGTGATGTCGTCGTCCGGGTGCCGTCAGCCTACGCGCCCCCGACCGCGGACCGGATGACGGCTTCGTCACTGACGACCGGCTACCGCAGCTCACCCGGCAGAAGGCTGAAGATCATGGTGTCGCGGCGCGCGCCCTGGAAGGGCAGGTGGGAGCGCAGGACACCCTCGCGGACGAAGCCGCAGCGCAACGCGACCCGCTGGGAGGCGGCGTTGTCCGGTGCGCAGGTCAGTGTCAGGCGTTCAACCGCGAGCTGCCCGAGCGCCCACGCCGACAGCAGCCGCAGCGTCCGGGTGGCGATGCCGCGCCCACGGGCCTGCGGGGCCAGCCAGTAGCCCACCGAGGCCGACGCCGACCGGGGATCGACGTCGTAGATCGAGGTGCCGCCCCAGATCACGCCGGTGTGCGTGGCATCGGTGACGGCCAGGTTCAGGGACTCGCCGGCCAGGCGTCCCTCCTCATCCTGCGCGAAGGCCGCGCGGGTGTGCTCCTCGGTGAACGGTGTCGCCGGCGACCACGAGAACTGCTGGCACAGCGGGTCCGCAAAACCCGCGTGGCGCTGGGCCTCGTCCGCCTCGTGCCAGGCACGCAGGAGCACTGTGCCGTCGGTGAGCGGCGGTTCGGGGAAGGGCAGAGCTGACATGTCCCGAACCTAACGCCCGCGCGACTGGCTACCGTGGTCGGATGATCGCTACTCCCGGGTTGGCCGTCAGGGATCACACCATCGCCGTACCGCTGGATCATGCCGATCCGGACGGGGCGACCATCGATGTCTTCGCCCGGGAGGTGGTCTCGCCGGCGCGTGCCGGCGACGACCTGCCGTGGTTGCTGTTCCTCCAGGGCGGCCCCGGTGGCAAGAGCCCGCGGCCCCTGCAGGCCGAGGCGTGGCTGGCCCGGGCCCTGAAGACCCACCGGGTTCTGCTGCTCGACCAGCGCGGGACGGGCCGCAGCACCCCGGTGACCGCCCGGACGGTGGCCGGGATGGAACCGGAGCGGCTGGCCGCGTACCTGCGGCTCTTCCGGGCGGACAGCATCGTCGCGGACGCCGAGATCGCCCGTGAGCGCATCGCGGGGGTGCGGCAGTGGGAGACGCTCGGGCAGAGCTACGGCGGGTTCATCACTCTCGCGTACCTGTCGAGGGCGCCCGAGTCGCTGCGGGCCTGCTACGTGACCGGCGGTCTTCCCGGCCTGACCACCACCGCCGACGACGTGTACGCCCGCACCTACCCCCGCGTGGCCGCGAAGAACGCCGAGTTCTACCGCGAGTACCCGCAGGACGTGGCGACGGTCCGGAGGATCGCCGACCACCTCGAGGCGAACGAGGTGTTCCTGCCCGACGGCGACCGCTTCACCGCGCGGCGCCTGCGGGTCGCCGGGAGCTGCTTCGGGATGAGCGACGGGTACGCCCGGATCCACTGGATGCTGGACGAGGCCTGGCACGGCAAGGACCTGTCCGACGGTTTCCTCTATCAGATGATGATGGAGACGGCCTTCGTCGACATGCCCATCTTCGCGCTGCAGGAGTTCACCTACGGCCAGGGCACCTTCGCGGCGAACTGGTCGGCCGACCGTGAGCTGGCCAACCACCCCGAGTTCGCCGCCGACGCCGACCCGCTGCTCTTCACCGGCGAGATGTTCTACCCCTGGATGTTCCGCGAGATCAGATCCCTCGAGCCGTTCGCCGCGGCCGCCGACCTCCTGGCCGCCCACGCCGACTGGCCGATCCTGTACGACGCCGCCCGCCTGGCCACCAACGAGGTCCCCGTCCGCGCGGCGGTCTACTTCGACGACATGTACGTCGACGCGAACCTGCAACTGGAGACGGCCCGCGCGGTGGGCAACACCCGCGTCTGGATCACCAACGCCTACGAGCACAACGGCCTCCGCGCGGCCGGCGAATACATCCTCGATCGCCTGATGGGCATGGTCGACGGCCGGTACTGAAACGGCACACGCGGCCACGCTTCCCGGGCGTAGCATCGAACCACCATGGAACTGCACTGGTGGTCCATCGAGATCTTCGACAGCGCGACGCTATCGGCGGCGCGCTGGCAGGACGCGCACGGCAACGCCCTCACCGAGGCGGCTATCACCCACGGTGCGTACGAGTGGAGTTGGCGCCCGCACTCCTGGGGTGTGCTCCTCGAGATCGCCTTCCGCAGCGACGAGCAGTGGCACGTCTTCCGCGATCTGCCGGCCGTGCACGCCGCCCTCGACGCGGTGCCCGACCCGGTCAACGGTCTGATGGTCTACCCGGGTCGTGGCGGCAGTTCCGGCCGCGTCCAGCCCCGCCGCCCCCGCCCCATCATGGGGGCCGGCGCGGCGGCGCTGCCGATCGAGCCCGAGATGCTCGGCGCCGTTCTGGCTGAGAGCGAACCCCGCACGACCAGGCCGGGCCTGCTCGCGGTCTGAAAACCGGGGCGCCGGAAAGCTGCCGGCGTTGCTACGGTGCCCGGGTGCTCCTCCCTCGATCGACACCGGCTGCCTCGGGAGTCTCGTCCCGCGCGATCACCGCGCTGCTGGACCGGTACGAGGCGCAGGGCATCGAGTGTCACTCCATCATGGTCGTCCGCCACGGGCACGTTGTCGCCGAGGGCTGGTGGACGCCGTACTCCGCTGAGCGCCCGCACCTGCTCTACTCGCTGACCAAGTCGTTCACCTCGATCGCCGTGGGCCTGGTCATCGCCGACGGCCTGCTCTCGCTGCACGATCGAGTCGTGGACGTGCTCTACGACCACGTTCCGGCCGATGCCTCGGAGCAGGCGCGGCGTCTCACCGTGCACCACCTGCTGTCCATGACCACCGGACACGTCACGGACAGCCTCGACGAGGCCTGGGAGCGGGAACCGGACGACCTGATCCGGGGCTTCTTGCGCGTACCGTTCCCGGAGCCCGAGGGAACGCTGCACGCCTACGACAACGCGACCACCTTCGTCCTGGCCCGGATGGTGGAACGGGTCACGGAACAGGACCTGCCGCAGCTCCTGCGCGAGCGGCTGTTCGGCCCCATGGGCATCGATCACGCCGAGTGGGACCTGGTGGCGAGTGGTTCCTCCTTCGGATTCCACGGGCTGCACCTGACGACCGAGGCCGTCGCGGCGTTCGGTGAGCTGCTGCTGCACGGCGGCCGCTGGGGCGACCGGCAGCTCGTCCCGCGCGACTGGGTGGAGCTCGCCACTCGCCGGCACGTCTCGATCCCGGACAAGAACGACCCGGGCTTCGGGTACGGCTACCAGTTCTGGACGTCTCAGCACGGCTTCTACGGCGACGGTGCTTTCGGCCAGCAGTGTGTGGTCGTCCCGTCGCACGACCTGGTGGTGGTCGTGACCGCCGCCATCACGCAGGAGGGGGTCGGCACCGCGCAGTTCTGCTGGGAGACCCTGCTCCCCGGCCTGGACGACGTGGACAGTGCCCGCGACGACCAGCTCCTCGCCGAGCGGCTGCGGGGGCTGTCACTCACGCCGGTGCCGGGTTCGGCCGGGCCCGGGCGTTCCCTGACCGCGAAGATCGAGGGCTCGGTGGTGCCTTCCGGCTCTGTCTTGACCGTCGATCCCGATGAGCACGGCTGGCTGCTGAACCTCGGGTCCGGCATCGAGGTCGGGGTCGGGCACGGCGAGTGGCGGGAGAGCTCACCGCTCGGCCGGCCGGTCGTCGCCACCGGCGCCTGGCAGGGCGACACCTTCGTCGCCGAGCTTTATGTCATCACCTCCCCGCACCGGGTCCGGGTCGAGGCCCGCCCCGGTACGCCCACAGCCACCGTGACGTGGAGCAGCGTGCCCCTGACCAGTCCCGAACTGCGTCTGCACCTGAGGTCACCGCTCAAGACACGGCCGCACAACAGGTAGGTCCACCTCAGCCCAGCGGCGCGGAGACGGTGAAGGACGCGTCTGCCTTCAGCGTGGCGGAGTTGTCGTTGCGGTCGATGCGAAGTTCGTAGTTGTAGTGCCGGAGGTAGAAGCCCGGGTAGTTGTACGACTCGAAGGACGTCGTCCCGGTGCCGGAGAGGCCCGCCCGGCCGCAGAAGGTCGCGTCGTTGCGGAACGTCGCCGTGCCGTCGTTCGCCGAGAGGATCAGCCGGTTGTTGTTGTGGCGCAGGTAGCGGCCGGCGGGGTTCACGGACTGCAGTGAGTAACAGTTGCCGTTGGCCAGCCCGGCGCCGATCGTGAAGGTCGCATCGAGCCGGTCGGTGGCCGTGCCCGGCACCTCGACGTAACCGAGGCTGTTGCGGTGCCGGACGTACCGGTCGGGGAAGTTGGACGAGCGCAGCGAGCGGTTGCCGGTCGGCACGGCGGTGCTGTCGCCCACGTTCTCCCGCAGCACGGTGAAGTGCCGCACCGTGCCGGAGAGGCCGGGCAGTTCCGTCTTTGCCGACCACGTCGTCAGGTTGCTGCTGTCGGCGTAGTAGTAGCGGCCGGCCCCGTACTGGTCGAAGTAGAGCCGCCAGGCGCCCGACGGCAGCTGGACCAGCGCGGGCCCTTCCAGCCCGGAGCCCCAGCCGGCCCAGTTGCCCGTACCGGTGAAGGTCCAGGGGCCGGTCAGGGCCGGCGCCGTCGCGTGCTCGATGTACTTGGTGGTCTCGTTCTTGACGAACGCGTGGTAGGTGGCGCCGGAGCGGACGACAAACGTGTCGATGTGGTTGGCCGGGATGCCGATCGCGGTGCGCGCGCTCCACGTCGAGAGGTCACCGCTCGTCGCAGTGATCTTGTACGGCTGGAACTGCCCCGCCGTGCCCGCCGTCGACGCGGAGAACACGACGTGGACGCTGCCGTCGGTGTCCTTGAACCACTCCGGCGCCCAGGTGCTGCCGGTCGAGCCGTTCAGGCCGACGGTGACGTTGCGCAGGAACGTCCAGGTCACGTGGTCGGCGCTGCGGGCGAAGCCGATCGTGTTCCCCGTCCAGTTGGTCGTGTAGACGAGGTAGTAGTAGCCGTCGGTGTGCCGCATGACGCTCGGGTCGCGGATGAGCCCGGCCGGCGGCGTGTACGCGTTCGCCCGGATCAGGCTGTAGTCGGTGCCGTTCGCCGAGTCGTAGACGTACATGTTCGACTCGCTGGAGTTGGTGAACGCCGTCATCAGGTAGTGCGGCGCCGGGCCGGCCGCCTCGGCGGGAGCGACGAACAGCGCGGCACTCGCCAGGACACCGCTTACCACAGCGGCCAGAATCCGGATCTTCCGCATGGGCGCTCCCTGATGTGACCGTTAACATCGACGGTGTTCATCTCAACGCAACACATCGATCCCCGTCAAGGTGTATCGCGCCGTCCTCGACTTCCCGCCGGGCAATGCCTTACCGTCATGGAGTCGTCGCTCACCGTGAACGAGGGGATGGTCCGTGCCGCGTCGCTGGCAACTGGTCGCCTTGGTGCTCCTGGCCGCACTGGCCCTGGCCTGCGAGGGTGAAGGCACCGCCGCGCCGGACCCGACCGGCAAGCCGAAGAGCAACCGGCCCGCCTCGATGGCCGCCCTGGGCGACTCCATCACCGCCGGCTACGGCACCTGCTTCACCCTCGTCGCCTGCTACCGCAACTCCTGGTCGACCGGCAGCAGCGCCGCGGTCGACAGCCACTACCGGCGGATCCGGGACGACAATTCCAAGATCAAGGGCAACGCCGACAACTACGCCGTACCCGGGGCGCGGGCCAGAGGCCTCTCCGCGCAGGCCAAACGGGCGGTCGACGCCAAGGTCCAGTACGTCACCGTCCTGATCGGGGCCAACGACGCCTGCACCGACACCGCCGCCGGCATGACGTCCGTCGCCACGTTCCGTGAGCAGATCGACGCGGCCCTGACCCGCCTCAAGAAGGGCCTGCCCAAGGCGCGGGTCCTGGTCGTCAGCATCCCGGACCTCTACCGGCTCTGGCAGCTCGGCCACGAGAACACCAACGCCGTACGCGCCTGGAACCGCGGCGTCTGCCCCTCGCTGCTGGCCCGCCCCACCTCGACCGCCCAGGCCGACGAGGACCGCCGCCGCCAGGTCGACAAGCGTGTCGACGCCTACAACGACGAGCTCGCGGACGCCTGCGAGGACTACGGCAAGCGCTGCCGCTGGGACGGCGGGAGCGCTCACCGCGTGCGGTTCTCCCTCGACCTGGTCAACGAGCGCGACTACTTCCACCCCGACATCGAGGGTCAGAACAAACTCGCCGACGTCACCTACCCGGGCCGCTTCACCTGGTGACCCCTCAGATCTGCCGCACCCATCCCACCAGGAAGAGACCCCCGGCCACGCAGAGCCCGGCAGTCACCGGCGTCAGCCAACGGGCGCGGCGCTCCCCGTCCAGCGAGGCCGTCAACCGCTGATGCATCGCGGCGATGCCCACGAGCAGCGCCAACCCGGCCAGACTCAACGGAACGCTGATCAGGAAGTGCGCGGCCCACGCCCCACCACGGGTCGGCCCACCCCACGACGTGTCGTACGGCCCGGGATCGACAAAGCCGTAGAGGGCACCCCGCAGCACCATCAGCACCTGCATGCCGAGCGGAATCAGAGCAGCAACCCCCAGCAGCAGACTCTGCACCGCGTGGACCGCCACCGCGCCCGTGCCGGGACGGCCCTCCGCCACGGGTGCAGCCTGGAGCAGGCGCGTGCGCAAGGCCCGCCACCAGCCCGCCGCGCCCCGCCCGACCACCAGTGCGCCGAGCGCGACGGGAATCAACACCGCGCAGTAGGCGAGGCTGCGCCAGACTTTCTCCGCTGTGCCGGTCCGGGCAACAACTTCGTTCATGGTCAGGACTCCCGTGGTCGAGGACTGTCCCCTCATCCTCGGGATCGGGTCTTGCAGTTCCCACCGAGACGCCCCGCCCTTCCTGGTGTGGTTAACCCGCGGTCAGGCCGAGGGTGGGTTGTCGGCCAAGTAGCCGACCCGGGGCGACCCGGAAACGACGCGAACCGTGTAGCCCCACCGGGTCAGGGCCTGGCTGATGCGGGCCGCGCCCGGTGGGTTCGCGGAATGAATGTGGACGACGCCGATGGTCAGGGGGTTGCCGGTGAAGGCGGCTTCCTCGAGGACCGCCACGACCGGCCAGATGGTGTCGTCGCCGCCCAGGTCGTGATCGAGCCAGAGTTCGTCGATGCGGCCGGCGCCCAGGGTGGTGAGCAGCTGCACGCCCGCGGCGCTGGTCCGGGCGATCTCCGCGACCGTGCCGTCGGTGAAGGAGCGTAGGTCGTCGACCAGAACGATCTTGGGCGGAGTCATGTCGCGATTCACTGCCTCTCAATACCTGGCTTCGAGGGCTCGGTGCAGCGCGGCCAGGATGGCGTCGCGGCTCGCGCCGGCCGCCCGGGCTCGCCAGACGTAGTCCTCGGCGGCCCGGAGCAGGACGTCCGGTTCGGGTTCGGCCTGGGCGGGCCGGTCCGCGACCCGCGTGCCGCCGCCGCGGCGTGAGACGACCAGGCCGGCGGCTTCCAGCTCCCGATATGCCCGGGCCACCGTGCCGATCGCCAGCCCGAGGTCACCGGCGAGCTGACGCAGCGGTGGCAGTCGTTCGCCGCGGGGGAGTGCGCCGCTGCCGATCAGTTCCGCGAGCTGGCGGCGTACCTGCTCGTACGGCGGGGTGGGATCGGTCGTGACGACGCTGAGCTGGGGCGGTGAGGTCATGCCCGGCTCCGGCGGGACGGGGTGAGCAGGCAGGCGCCGCACCACACGGCCGTTCCGAACGCCAGCAGACTGAGCACCATCAGGGACCGGCCGGCGGGCTCCCACCAGGGCGTGTTGCAGGTGAGATCGGTCGATCCGAGCAGGACGCCCGCCGTGAGCGAGATGCCGGCCAGAGGGAGTAGCACGAGGATTCCGGCCGCCGCGGTGATCACCTCGGCCGAACGGCGGCGCGAGGAGTCGGTCTGCGGGCCACGCGCCACGCGGTGCAGGGCGTAGGCGGCCACGGCGAGCCCGGCGGCAACCAGGGCCAGGGCCGGAAGTGTGTAGTACGAGCCGGGCCAGGGCGTCTGCAGGAGCCCGGGGCAGCTCAGGGCCCGGCCCGCCCGGCCGAGGTCGTCCGCGGATCCGGCCGCAGTGGTCACCGTGGCGATGGCCGCGAGCAGCACTGTGGACACCACGACGACGCCGCCGAGCACACGGGGGACGTAGTCCCGGGCGCGCCGCACCCGCAGAGTGGCGCGACGGATCTCGCCGTCCGGGCCGGGACGGGTCAGCTCGCCGATCAGCGCACCGGCGAAGACGGTCAGGCCGAACGCCGGGCCCGCCACCAGGAAGCCGCGTCCCAGGTCGCCGCTGCGGGCCACCAGGACGGCAACGGCCGCCCCGGCCACGATCCCGGCCAGGCGCCAACCTGTCGTGGCCCGGAAGATCAACGGCGATGGTGACGGCGCCGGCCAGGCGACCCTGATGATCACCATGGCGGCGGTGCCGAGCGCCAGCAGCGCCAGGACGGCCGTGGCGAACGCGAACATCGGGCACCCCTTTTGTGTCATGTGCTTGATACAAGACTGAAGAGTGCCAGGTGGTGAGGGCTTGTGTCAATACAAGTCGGAGACCCGCCGGTGCCCCAAGGGTGGGCGCGAACCGGTACGGTCTCTCGCGTGTCCGACATGCCTCAGCAGCCGATCGGCGGCCGCTACCGACTCGTCCGGCCGCTCGGTCAGGGCGGTCAGGGTCGCGTCTGGCTGGCCCGTGACGAGGTGCTGCGCCGCGACGTCGCCATCAAGGAGCTCCTGCCGCCACCCGGACTGTCCGAAGAGGAACAGGACTACCTGTGCGAGCGCTCGATGCGCGAGGCCCGCACCATCGCCCGCCTCAACCAGACCAACGTGGTCCGCATCTACGACGTCCTGCCCTATGACGGACGCCCCTGGATCGTCATGGAGTTCATCGCCTCCAGGCCCCTCCACCAGGTGTTGCGGCGCGAGGGCCCGATGGCTCCGGAACGCGCCGCCCGCATCGGCCTGAGCGTGCTCGCCGCCCTGCGCGCCGCGCACGAGGCCGGGGTGCTGCACCGCGACGTCAAGCCGGCCAACGTGCTGCTGGCCCACGACGGTCGTGTCGTCCTGACCGATTTTGGTCTGGCGACCGCCTCCGAGGACCCCGGGATGACGCAGTCCGGCGTGGTGCTCGGCTCCCCGGCCTACCTCGCGCCCGAGCGTGCGCTGGACCACCCCGTCGGTCCCGCTTCCGACCTCTGGTCACTCGGCGCGACCCTCTATGCCGCGGTCGAGGGCCGTTCCCCGTACGCCCGGACGACCCCGATCGCGACGCTGGCCGCGCTCACCACCGAGCTGCCCCCGGCGCCGGAGCACGCGGGTGTGCTGCGCCCCGCGCTCGAAGGGCTGCTGCGCCGCGACCCGGAGGCGCGGATCAGTGCCGCGGAGGCGGAACACCTCCTGCTCCAGGCAGCCGGCGACGAGCCGAGCCTCGGCCTGCCCCTCCCGCCGCCCTCCGGCGGATCGTCCTTCGACCGCGAGGTCTCCTTCAGCAACGCCCCGTCACAGCCGAGCGCATCCATGAGCCGGCCGAGCGCATCCATGAGCCGGCCCATGAGCGGCGCCACCCCGATCTTGGACGACGCGCCGAAACCGCGGAGGTCCCGTCTGCGGATCGCGGCCGGTGCCCTGGTCGGTGTGGCCGTGCTCGCGCTCGGCGTCGGTGTGGTCCTGGCCAACCCCGGTCTGATCGGCGCGCAGGCCGGCGCCGCCCCGCAGCAGCCGTCCGCCGACCCGTCCCGGCACACCGCCGCCGGCTGGCACTACTACCGGGACAGCCCCGGCTTCACGGTCCCGGTTCCCGACGGCTGGCTCACGGTCCGCGACGGCCGCCACGTCGAGTTCCGTGAACCGGACGGTCCGGGCCTGCTCTCGGTCGACGAGCTCACGTTCGCCCCGTCCGACCTGCTCGCCGACACGCGCACCCGGGAGAAGCCGGCCCGCAAGAAGCCGGGTTACACCCGGATCGCGCTGGCCGCGGTCGACTATCAGGTCCGGGCCGTCGAGCACGAGTTCACCTACACCGGCCCCTCGGGTACGCCCATGCACGCGATCACCCGCAGCTTCGTCAGCGAGTCCCGCCGGGCGTACCTGATCGGCTGGCACACACCCGACGCCACCTGGGCCGCCAGCCGGCCGGCACTGGCCCTGGTCCTCGACGGCTTCCGGGCGAGCACCGTGGCACCCGCCCCGGCCCCGGCGTCCGCACGCCCGTCGAAGTCCGCGAAGCCCGCACCGAAGCCGACCCGTACCCGGACGACCACCCCACCGCCACCACCGCTGGCCGCGGGCGGGCAGTCGCTGCACAACCAGGCGACCGGCACCTGCGTCGACGTCCCGAACAGCGACCCGGCAACCACCCTCAACCTGCAGACGTTCGCCTGCAACGGCACGGTGGGCCAGCAGTTCCAGCTGCCCGCCGACGGCACGCTGCGTGTCCTGGGCAAGTGTGTGGAGGTGGCCGGCACCGCGGACGGGAGCGCGCTGCGGCTCGCCACCTGCACCGGCGGCGGCCTGCAGCGCTTCACCCTCAACGCCGCCGCCGACCTGGTGAGCCTCCAGCTCGACAAGTGTGTCGAGGTGCCCGTGGCCAACGCCGGCAACGGCGTCCGGATCCAGGTCGTGACGTGCGCCGGGCCGAGTCACCAGAAGTGGATCCTCGGCTGAGCAATCACATCATCATGTCGATCCGGCCCCCGGACATCTGCCGCGCGGCCAGGGCCTCGTTCGCTGCCTTGGTCGAGTCGATCTCGTTGGCGACCGCCAGCTTCTCGGCGGCCCGGGCCGCCAGGTCGGACGTCAGCTTCTGCTGAGAGCGCTGCAGTTCGATCCGCGGCAAGTAGTCGCTCGCCCGCGACGCTCCGATGGGCTCGATCGCCATGATGTCTCCTGTTCTCTCCGGCCTGCCTGTCGGGGCTCCCATCGTCCGGCCCTCACCGTTCTGCACCTAAATGCCGGCGATTTTTTCAGTACGCGATCCCGAGCGTGTGCCCCACCGTCCGAGGCTCGTCCAGAACCGCCAGCATGTGCCGGGCAACATCGGCCCGCGCGATGAACAGCCCGGTCCGCACGTTGCGATCCTCGGCCGTCCGATACCTCGGCCACAGCCGCACGTCCAGAAGCCGCGGCGGCCGCGACACGGTCCAGTCCAGCGCGCTGTCACGCAACACGTCCTCCATCCGGGCCAGATCGGCATACTGCCGCCGGAACGCCACCTTGGCCAGCGGCGCGATGACATGCCGCATCACGACCCCGTCACCCGGATTGAACCGCGGCGGCCGCGGCCGGCCCGGCGAAGCCACGGTCCCCACGGACGCGGCACTGACAACAACGATCCGGCGCACGCCGGTGGCCTGCATCGCCTCGACGAGCGCCTCGGTGCTTCGCCGGGCCACCCCGGCCCCCGCATCGGCCCCGGTCCGCGCCCCCACGGCCGACAGAACTGCATCAGCACCGCGCACCGCGTCCCGCACCACCTCCGGATCCGCGCCGACAAGATCCGCCACCACGACTCGAACGCGGCCATGCCCCGACGTCGGCTCGCCGGCAGCCCAGGCCCAACTTCGGTGAAGGTGGGTCTTCCGGGCCGGGTCGTGTTCTGGCGCCGGCTTGGGGGTGGTCCGGGCCCAACTTCGGTGAAGTTGGGCCTTCCGTGCCTGGCTATGTTCCGACGTCGGCCCGCCGGCAGCCCAGCCCCAACATCCGAGAAGTTGGGCTCCCCGGGCCCGGCCGTGCTTCGACGTTGGCTTGGGGGTGGTCCGGGCCCAACTTCGGTGAAGTTGGGCCTTCCGTGCCCGGGCATGTTCCGACGTCGCCCCGCCAGCAGCCCGGCCCCAATATCCGTGAAGTTGGGCCTTCGCCAACTCTGCGCGGGGGCGAGCGTCCTGACTCACATCCCGCGTCGCGGCCGAAGCCCTTCCACGAGCCGCGTTCCGCGTCACGGCCGAGCCTGTCCCGCGAGCTGGATCCTGCGTCACGGCCGAGCCTGTCCCGCGAGCCGCATCCCGCGCCACGCCCGAGACCGTCCCACGATCCGGGTCCGAGGCAACGGTCCCGGACGACGTGATCAGGTCGGGTGGCAGGTTCTCCGGATGACGGACCACGACCGTGACGTCATGGCCGGCCGAGACAGCCAGCCTCAGCAGGTGGCGCCCAATCCCGCCGGTAGCCCCGAAGATCGTCAGTCGCATGCCGCACCCCTCGAACCCGCCCTACTTGAACAGGTTCAAGTTAGCGTTCGCGGGCAAGTTCCCAGCGGTCGCGCAAGCCCGCACCGCGCAGGGCGGCGTTGATGCCGAGCCACCGAACCGGTTCCGGCTCCCACGGCCGAGAACGATGGCCGACCCAGGGCAACGTGGTCAGGTCGGTTAAATTGCCCGTGATCAGGTCGGCGAGCGTCCGCCCGGCGAGGTTGGTTGCCGCGACGCCGTCGCCGACGTAGCCGCCGGCCCAGGCCAGGCCGTTGTCGAGGCCGACCGAGGGCATCCAGTCGCGGGGGATGCCGAGCGGGCCACCCCACCGGTACGCGATGGGCGGGTCGATGCCGAACAGTTCGGTCAGGGTGCGCCGCAACGCCGAGAAGACGCGCGGCGACTGGTCGTAGGCGGGCCGCACGCTGGACCCGAAGTGGTACGGCGCACCGCGACCGCCGAAAGCAAGTCGGTCGTCGGCGGTGCGCTGGCCGTACACGATCATGTGGCGGTGGTCGGTGAAGGTCTCGCGCCGGGCCAGGCCGATCCGGTCCCAGGTCGACTGGGGGAGGGGCTCGGTGGCGATCATCAGCGAGTACACCGGGGCCAGGGTGCGGCGGTGGCCGGCCAGTCCCGCCGTGTAGCCCTCGAGGGCGCGGACGACGACGTCGGCACGTACCGTGCCGTGGTCGGTGACGACCGAGCCGCGGGACAGGCGCAGGGCGCGGGTGTTCTCGTAGATCGCGACGCCTGAGGCTGCCACGGCCGCGGCCAGGCCTCGGACCAGGGAGGCGGGCTGCAGCGACGCGCAGTCGGGGCTGTAGGTCGCGCCGAGCACGCCGGTCGCGCCGCAGATCTCGCTCGCGGCCGCGGCGTCCAGCAGGCGCACGTCGAGGCCGTACTCCTCGGCTTCGCGGGCTTCGGCCTCGGCGCGGCGCAGCTGTGGCGCGGAACGGGCGAGGGCGATGGTGCCGCCCTTGGCGTACGAGCAGTCGATGCCGGTCCGGCCGACCTCGTCCACGGAGGCCGCGAGGGCGCGGTGCATGGCCACGGCCTGCTCTCGTCCGTACCGGCGGGCCAGTTTGCCGACCGGGACCGGGAAGAGGCCGGAGCACCAGCCGCCGTTGCGCCCGGAGGCGCCGAAGCCCGCGTATTCGGCCTCGAGCACCGCGATCCGCAGGCCCGGGTCCGCCCGCGCGAGGTAGTAGGCGGTCCAGAGCCCGGTGTACCCGCCACCGACGATCGCGACGTCCACGCTGCGGTCGCCGGGCAGGGGCTCGCGGGCGGCGGCCGGTTCGCCGGTCGCCGCCAGCCAGAAGGATTCGTTCAGAGCCGGGTCCAGGCCTCGGTGAGCACACCGCGGAGCGCGTGCTCGATCTCGGCGAAGTGCTCTTCCTCGCAGATCAGCGGGGGAGCGAGCTGGATGACCGGGTCGCCGCGGTCGTCGGCGCGGCAGTAGAGCCCGCTCTCGAAGAGCGCCTTGGACAGGAAGCCGCGCAGCAGGCGCTCGGACTCGTCGACGTCGAACGTCGTTTTGGTCGCCTTGTCCTTGACCAGTTCGATGCCGAAGAAGTAGCCGTCGCCGCGGACGTCGCCGACGATCGGCAGGTCGGTCAGGCGTTCCAGGTAGGACCGGAAGAGCGCGGAGTTCGCCCGGACGTGGCCGTTGAGGTCCTCGCGTTCGAAGATGTCGAGGTTGGCCAGGGCGACCGCGGACGCGACCGGGTGCCCGCCGAAGGTCACACCGTGCGAGAACGAGTTTGCGCCCTGCAGGAACGGCTCGACCAGGCGCTCCGAGGCGATCATCGCGCCGAGCGGGACGTACCCGGAGGTCAGGCCCTTGGCGCAGGTGATGATGTCGGGGGTGTAGCCGTAGTGGGTGGAGCCGAAGTACTCACCGAGCCGGCCGAACGCGCAGATGACCTCGTCGGAGACCAGCAGCACGTCGTAGCGGTCGCAGATCTCGCGGACCCGCTGGAAGTAGCCGGGCGGCGGCGGGAAGCAGCCGCCGGCGTTCTGCACCGGCTCGAGGAAAACGCAGGCGACCGTGTCGGGGCCCTCGAACTCGATGGCCTCGGCGATGCGGTCGGCGGCCCAGATGCCGAACTGCTCCTCGCTCATCGACTCGTCGGGACGCCGGTAGTAGTTGGTGTTGGGCACCTTGATCGCGCCGGGCACCAGCGGCTCGAACTCCTGCTTGATCAGCGGCAGCCCGGTCAGCGACAGCGCGCCCATGGTGGTGCCGTGGTAGGCGATGGTCCGCGAGATCGCCTTGGTCTTCATCGGCTTGCCGGTCAGCTTGAAGTAGCTGCGCGCGAGCTTCCACGCGCTCTCCACCGCCTCGGAGCCGCCGGTCGTGAAGAACACGCGGTTGAGGTCACCGGGGGTCAGCCCGGCGAGCCGCTCGGCCAGCTCGACCGCGGTCGGGTGGGCGTAGGACCAGAGCGGGAAGTAGGCCAGCTCGGAGGCCTGCTTCGCGGCCGCGTCGGCCAGCTCGCTGCGGCCGTGGCCGGCCTGCACCACGAAGAGCCCGGAGAGCCCGTCCAGGTAGCGCTTGCCGTTCTGGTCCCAGACGTACGGGCCGGAGCCGCGCGTGATCACGGGAACCTCGGTGGCGCCGCCGGTGTACGACGACATGCGGGTGAAGTGCATCCACAGGTGGTCGCGGGCGGAGGCAGAGAGGTCTTCGGTCATCGGGTCCCCCACGCGTAGGTCTGCTTGGCGAGTTTGAGGTACATGAAGGTCTCCGTGCTGGTGACGCCGGGAACCGCGCGGATGGAGTCGTTGAGCAGGCTCAGCAGGTGCTCGTCGTCGGTGCAGACGAGCTCGACGAGCAGGTCGTAACCGCCGGCGCAGTAGACGACGTAGTCGACCTCGGGGATCTGGGCGAGGGCCTCGGCCACCGGGCGCAGGTTGCCGGTCACCCGGACGCCGACCATCGCCTGCCGGGCGAAGCCCAGCATCAGCGGGTCGGTGACCGCGACGATCTGCATCATGCCTCCGTCCAGCAGGCGTTGGACGCGCTGCCGGACGGCGGCCTCCGACAGCCCGATGATCTTGGCGAGCGCGGCGTAGGACATGCGTCCGTCACGCTGCAGGTGCTCGATGATCTGCTTGTTCACATCGTCCAGAGCCAGGTCCGTCACGCAGCGATTCTGGCCTGAGGTCCGGTTGTTGGCAACGGAATCCGTTGACGGATTCCCAGCACTCCCTTGATTCCGTCGCCAGGGCTCCCGGGAGTGCGCCGGGGTCGGGGGGTCGGTGGTGTGAAGCCCTTGCAACTGCGTTTATCGCAGATTTCTGAGCCATTGACAAGTGTTTCCGTCGCGCTAACGTGCTCGTAACACGTTTTCGGTGTGGTAGGCGCAACCCGCGCACCCCCTGGTCGAGAGAGGCGCTGCCATGCGTGTATTGCTCGTCGGTGCCGGCGGTGTGGGCGCCGCCGCGACCCGCATCGCGGCCCGCCGCGATTTTTACGACCTTTTTGTGGTGGCCGATCACGACTTCGCCCGGGCACAGACGGCAGTGTCCGGTCTGGAGTCCCGCGGCTTCGTCGCTGCCAAGGTCGACGCCTCGTCCGCGCAGGCCGTGGCCGATCTCTGCCGCGAGCACGGCATCACGCACGTGTTCAACGCCGTCGACCCGCGTTTTGTCATGCCGATCTTCGACGGCGCGTACGCCGCCGGCGCCGACTACCTCGACATGGCGATGTCGCTGTCGCACCCGCACGCCGAGCAGCCGTTCGAGAAGACCGGCGTGAAGCTCGGCGACGAGCAGTTCGCCGCGTCCGGTCAGTGGCTCGACTCCGGTCGCCTGGCGCTGGTCGGGATGGGTGTCGAACCGGGCTTGTCCGATGTCTTCGCCCGATATGCCGCCGATCATCTCTTCTCGCGCATCGACGAGATCGGGATCCGCGACGGCGGCAACCTGGTCGTCGCCGGTTACGACTTCGCGCCCTCGTTCTCGGTGTGGACGACGATCGAGGAGTGCCTCAACCCGCCGGTGATCTGGGAGAAGGACCGCGGCTGGTTCACCACCGAGCCGCTGAGCGAGCCGGAGATCTTCGACTTCCCCGGCGGCATCGGCGAGGTCGAGTGTGTGCACGTGGAGCACGAGGAGGTGCTGCTCATCCCGCGCTGGGTCGACGCGCGGCGGGTCACCTTCAAGTACGGCCTGGGCAAGGAGTTCATCGACGTCCTGAAGACCCTGCACAAGCTGGGCCTGGACCGGACCGCCCCGGTGTCCGTCGGCGGTGTCTCCGTGTCACCGCGTGACGTCGTGGCGGCCTGCCTGCCCGACCCGGCCGGTCTGGGCGACCGGATGACCGGCAGCACGTGCGCAGGCACGCTGGTCTCCGGCACGGACAAGGACGGCAACCCGCGGACCGTGTACCTCTACCACGTCGTCGACAACGAGTGGTCCATGCGGGAGTACGGGTCGCAGGCCGTCGTGTGGCAGACGGCCGTCAACCCGGTCGTGGCGCTGGAACTGCTCGCGACCGGGGTGTGGCGGGGTGCCGGCGTCCTGGGCCCGGAGGCCTTCGACGCCGTGCCCTTCCTGGAAAAACTGGTCGAGTACGGCTCACCCTGGGCGATGCGCGAGCAGTGACTCGGTGAGGATGCCGAGGCCCCGGGCCACCTGCTCGTCGCTGATCACCAGCGGCGGCAGGAATCGCAGCACGTTGCTGTAGGTGCCGCAGGTCAGCACCAGCAGCCCCGCGCTGTGGCAGGCCCGGGCCACCGCGGCGGTCCGCAGCGGGTCCGGTTCGATGCTGCCCGGCTTGACCAGCTCGATCGCCAGCATCGCGCCGCGCCCGCGCACCTCGCCGATTCCCGGGTCGTCCGCCGCGAGCGCGGTGAGCCGGGGCCGGAACAGCTCCTCGAGGTGCCGGGCCGCGGCGTTCAGGTCCAGCTCACGCATGGTCTCGATGGCGGCCAGCGCCGCTGCGCAGGCGATCGGGTTGCCGCCGTAGGTGCCGCCCAGCCCGCCCGGGTGGACCGCGTCCATCAGCTCGGCCCGGCCGACCACACCGGCCAGCGGCAGCCCACCGGCCATGCCCTTGGCCGTCGTCACCAGGTCGGGCTCCACACCCTCGTCCTCGCAGGCGAACCACGAGCCCGTGCGGCAGAAACCGGTCTGTACCTCGTCGGCGATGAACACCGCGCCGGCCTCGCGCACCCAGGCGGCCAGGGCCGGCAGGAACCCGGCGGCCGGGACGACAAAACCGCCCTCACCCTGGATCGGCTCGATCAGCACCGCCGCGACGTTCGCGGCACCGACCTGCTTCTCGATGACGTCGATCGCCCGGGCCGCGGCTTCCGGGCCGGTCAGCCCGCCGTCGCGCAGCGGGTACGACATCGGTGCCCGGTAGACCTCCGGTGCGAACGGGCCGAACCGGTGCTTGTACGGCATGGACTTCGCCGTCAGCGCCATCGTCAGGTTGGTCCGCCCGTGGTACGCGTGGTCGAACACCACCACGGCCTGCCGTCCCGTCGCGTGCCGCGCGATCTTGACGGCGTTCTCCACCGCCTCGGCACCGGAGTTGAACAGGGCCGCACGCTTGTCGAACGACCCCGGTGTCAGCGTCGCCAGCTGCTCGCACACCGCGATGTACGACTCGTACGGCGCGACCATGAAGCAGGTGTGCGTGAACCGCTCGACCTGCTCCCGCACGGCGGCCACCACCCGGGGCGCCGCGTTGCCGACGCTGGTGACCGCGATGCCCGAGCCGAAGTCGATCCACTCGTGGCCGTCGACGTCGGTGATGCTGCCGCCGGACGCACGGTCCACGTAGGACGGCACCACGGACGTGACTCCGCGGGCGACGGCGGAGTGCCTGCGCTTCTGCAGTTCCTCGGAGGACGTCATGACTCGACGCTGTGCATGACGTGCTTGAGCCGGGTGTAGTCCTCCAGCCCGTACACGGAGAGGTCCTTGCCGTGGCCGGAGTGTTTGAACCCGCCGTGCGGCATCTCCGCGACCAGGGGGATGTGGCAGTTGACCCAGACGCAGCCGAAGTCCAGCCGCCGGGTCATCCGCATCGCCCGCCCGTGGTCCCGGGTCCAGACCGAGGAGGCGAGGCCGTACTCGACGCCGTTGGCCCAGCGCACCGCCTCGTCCTCGTCGGTGAAGCGCTGGACGGTGATCACCGGGCCGAACACCTCGTCCTGGATGATCTCGTCCTGCTGCCGGAGCCCGGAGACGACCGTGGGGGAGTAGAAGTAGCCGCGGTCGCCGACCCGCGCGCCGCCGGCGTCGAGGCTGGCGTGGTCGGGCAGCCGGTCGAGGAAACCACCGACGCGATCGAGCTGGCGGGCGTTGTTCAGGGGGCCGTAGAGCACGTCCTCGTCGCTCGGCGGTCCCGTGCGGGTGCCGCGGGCCTGCTCGGCCAGCGCCGCGACGAAGTCGGAGTAGACACCGGGGGCGGCCAGCACACGGGTCGCGGCCGTGCAGTCCTGACCCGCGTTGAAGTAGCCGGCCTCGGCGATGGCCGCGGCGGCCGCCTCCACGTCGGCGTCGTCGAAGATGACGACCGGGGCCTTGCCGCCCAGCTCGAGGTGGGTGCGCTTGAGGTCGGCGGCGGCCGCAGAGGCGACCTCCATGCCGGCGCGGACCGACCCGGTGATCGACACCATCGCCGGCGTCGGGTGCGAGATCAGGGCGCGGCCGGTGTCGCGGTCACCGACCACGACGTTGAGCACACCCGGCGGGAGGAACTCGGCGGCGATCTCGGCCAGCATGATCGTGGTGACCGGTGTGGTGTCGGAGGGCTTGAGCACGACCGCATTGCCCGCCGCGAGCGCGGGTGCGAGCTTCCACACCGCCATCATCAGCGGGTAGTTCCACGGGGTGACCTGCGCGCACACGCCGACCGGCTCGCGTCGCACGTAGCTCTCGTAACCCGCGAGATATTGACCGGCCGAGCGGCCCTCGAGCAGCCGGGCCGCACCCGCGAAGAAACGGATCTGGTCGATCGCCGGCGGCAGCTCCTCGCTAGCGGTCAGCCCGAGGGGCTTGCCGGTGTTCTGCGACTCCGCGGCGACCAGCTCGTCGGCGCGGGCCTCCACGGCGTCGGCGAACCGCAGCAGGGCGCGCTGGCGCTCACTGGGTGTCGTGTCGCGCCAGATCTCGAAGCCGGACGCCGCCGCCTCCATCGCCCGGTCGACATCGGCCTGACCGGACACCGGCGCCGCGGCGAACACCTCGCCGGTCGACGGATCGATCAGGTCCTCGTACCGCCCGTCGACCGGCTCGGCCGCGGCCCCGCCGATGAAGTTGGTCAGCACACTCTTGGTGGTCATCCGGCCTCCCGCAGAGATATCACGCCTCGCGGAGACATCTTTTCACCGAATCCGCAGCTGACAAGACCCTGCGGCCACTGTTTCCGTCGCGATCGCGGCTCCGGTTGGCTTTATGACCATGGACGGGGAAGCTTGGCCCCAGGCGGGCACGCAGGGCGAAGGAGCAGACATGACGGAGATTCCGGGAGACCGGCAGGGTCAGGGCGCACCGGGAACGCCGGCGACCGGTCGCGGGCCCAACCGGGGCGGCGACTTCTCCCAGCGCGACGACCACCACCCGTCGGCCGGCTGGGGTGCCGCCCGCAGCGTCGGCAAGATCATTGCGGCCGCCCGCGAGCCCGTCGGCGCCCCGCACGCCGTCCTCAAGATGAACCAGCTCAAGCTCAGCGCCAAGAAGGACGGTTTCGACTGTCCCGGCTGCGCCTGGCCCGACGACCGCAACGGCCTGCACCTGGACTTCTGCGAGAACGGCGTCAAGCACGTCACCTGGGAGATGACCCGCAAGAAGGTCGACGGCGAGTTCTTCGCGAAACACACCGTCACCGAGCTCAACGGCTGGAACGACTTCGACCTGGAGAACCAGGGCCGGATCACCGAGCCGCTGAGCTACGACCCCGCCTCCGACAAGTACGTCCCGATCTCCTGGGACGACGCGTACGCACTGGTCGGCGACACCCTGCGCGGTCTGTCCGGGCCGGACGAGGCGTCGTTCTACACCTCGGGGCGGCTCAGCAACGAGGCGACGTTCCTCTATCAGCTGTGGGTGCGGGAGTTCGGGACGAACAACATGCCCGACTGCTCCAACATGTGCCACGAGGCGAGCGGCCGGGCCCTGACCGCCGCGATCGGCACCGGCAAGGGCACCTGCGACCTCGAGGACTGGGAGTCGGCCGACCTGCTGATCCTGATGGCGGTCAACGCGGCCTCCAACGCACCGCGGATGCTCACCGCCCTGGCCGAGGCGTCCCGCCGCGGCGCCGAGATCGTGCACGTCAACCCGCTGATCGAGGCGGCCAGCAGGCGCACGATCGTGCCGCACGACTTCGTCGCGATGGGCACCTTCCAGGCCACGAAGACGGGCACGATGAACGTGCAGCCGCGCATCGGCGGTGACCTCGCGCTGCTGCGCGGCGTGGCGAAGGTCGTCTTCGAGCAGGACGCCGTCGACCAGCACTTCATCGAGCAGCACACCGACCAGTACGAGGCGTACCGCAAGCTGGTCGACGACACGCCGTGGGACGACGTCGTCCACCAGTCCGGCGTCGCCGAGGAGATCATCCGCGACCTGGCCGGCCGCTACATCGCCTCGCGGCGTTCGATCATCGCCTGGTGCCTGGGCCTGACCCAGCAGGAACACAGCGTCGACACGATGCGCGAGATCATCAACCTGCTGCTGCTGCGCGGCAACATCGGCCGCCGCGGCGCCGGTCCGTCGCCGATCCGCGGGCACAGCAACGTCCAGGGCAACCGCACCTGCGGCGTCAACCACCACCCGACCGAGGAGTGGCTGGCCAAGCACGACGCCGCCACCGGCATCACCTCACCGCGTGAGCACGGGCTCGGCACGGTCGCGACCATCGAGGCGATGGCGGCCGGGCAGGTGAAGGTCTTCGTCAGCCTCGGCGGCAACTTCGCCCTGGCCGCGCCGGACACCCGGGCGACCTTCGCGGCGCTGCGCAACACCGAGCTGACCGTGCAGGTCAGCACGAAGCTCAACCGCAGCCACCTGGTGCACGGCCGTCACGCGCTGATCCTGCCCTGCCTGGGCCGCACCGAGCTGGACGTCCGGGCCACCGGCGAGCAGGGCGTCACGATCGAGGACTCGATGAGCTACGTCCACCTCTCGTACGGCAAACGCAAGCCGTCGTCGCCACTGCTGCGCTCGGAGTCCGCGATCCTGTGCGGTCTGGCCCGCGCCACGCTGCCGGAGTCGGCGACACCCTGGGAGGAGTACGCCGAGGACTACGACAAGATCCGCGACGTGATGGCCCGGGCCCTCACCGGCTTCGAGGACTTCAACCGACGCGTCCGCGAGCCGCTCGGCTTCCGGCTGGACCAGCCCGCCCGCGAACGCGTCTGGCTCACCCCGTCGGGCAAGGCGGAGTTCCACCCGTCGCCGCTGCCGGACGTGGTCCCGCCGGAGGGCCGGCTGATGCTCTCCACGGTCCGCTCGCACGACCAGTGGAACACCACCATCTACTCCGACAACGACCGCTACCGCGGTGTGAAGAACCTCCGCACGCTGCTCTTCATGAACCGCGAGGACATGGCCGAGCGGGGGCTGACGGAGTTCGACCTGATCGACATCACCAGCCACGCCCGCGACGGCAGCACGCGCTCGGTCTGGGGTTACCGCGCGATCGCCTACGACACCCCGCGCGGCAGCGTCACCGGGTACATGCCCGAGCTCAACATCCTGTGTGCCCTCACCGACAACAGCTCCCAGAGCGATCAGCCGCTGACGAAGCACCTGGTCGTCGAGGTCACGCCCGCCGCACCGGCACCGTAGTCGCCCGGCGCAGCGCGACCGCGGCGGCGCCGCCGACCGGGATGATCAGCCAGCAGGAGAGCAGCCGGTAGATCAGCACGGCGGCGGCGGCGCTGACCGCGGTCGCCCCGGTCGCGGTGAGCCCGGCGACCAGGGCGGTCTCGATGACACCGACACCGCCCGGGGTCAGCGGCACCTGCCGCACGATCTGCACACCCAGGTAGATCCCGGCGAGGGTGGTCACGCCGACCGGCAGCCCCAGCGCCCGGCACGCGGCGGCCAGGCAGAGCAGGTCGGTGAGCCAGTTGACCGCCGCGTAGGCCAGCGCCACCGCCCAGTCGCGCACCCGCAGCGACGCACCCTTCTGCCAGGCGTCACGGCCTGCGGCCACCAGCCGGCTGACCTTCCCGTACGGCTGGGTGCGCGCGCGTTCCGGCCGGCCGGCCTGCCACCGGCCGATCACGACGGCACCCGCGGCGACCACAGCGATCCCCGCGACGATCGCCAGCGGCTGCCAGCTCAGGAAAGCGCTAGGGTTCTGGGCGACCAGACCCGCACCACCGGCCAGGTAGAGCAGCGTCAGGCCTCCGATCGACGCCAGCCCGGAGACCACCGCGGAGGCGGCGCCGATCTTCCGGCCGACCCCGGCTTTCCTGTACTCCCGGATGGCGTACGCGGTCGACACCGCGGCCCCGGCCGGCAGACTGATGGACAGCGCCGACCGCGCCAGCGTGATCGCCATGATCCGCCGTCGTCGCAGCCGGACCCCGAGATTGTCGAGCAGCCGCCGCTGCTGGAACGCGAACGCGGCCAGCGAGACGACCTGCAGCACGGTGGCGAGGGCGACCCAGCCGTAATCCGCACCGGCCAGCGCCGCGAGGAACTCCCGCGGGTCGGGCAACCGTCCCCGCAGCCCGACGATCGCCAGCACGACGACCGCTGCCACGATGCCGCCGATGCGCAACCACCGCGAAAGGCCCGGACGGGCCGAAACCGCTGCCGGGCGCTCACGCACCTCGGATCGCGGACGTGACATCGCCTGATCCTCGCAAACGAGAGCCACCCGGTGACTGCCTCGTCACTGACCGTCCGATCGCCGTCCGGTGGCGTGGAGGGCGCCGAGGTATCCGAAGATCGCTGCCGGGGCGATGGTGGCGCCCGCGCCGGGGTAGGTGCGGCCCATGACCGAGGCCGTGGTGTTGCCGGCCGCGTACAGGCCGGGGATCGGGGTGCCCTCGGTGTCGAGGACGCGGGCGTGCTCGTCGGTCAGGAGACCCCCCTTGGTGCCCAGGTCGCCCGGGACAAGCTTGATCGCCTGGAACGGCGGCTTCTCCAGGGCGCCGAGGTTGGGGTTCGGCTCGACCGTCGGGTCGCCGTAATAGCGGTCGTACGCCGTCCGGCCCCGACCGAAGTCCTCGTCGACGCCGGACGCCGCGAAGCGGTTGAAGCGCTCGACGGTCGCGCGCAGCCGCCACGGGTCCATCCTCAGCTTGGTGGCGAGGCGCTCGATCGTCTCGGCCTGCACCAGCGTCCCGGTTTCCCGCAGCTTGCGACCACCGGCCGCGAGCGCCGCGAACAGGTAGCGGCGGCGATGCCGGCCGTCGACGATCAGCCAGGACGGTACGGCGTTGTGCTCGAGCATGTGGTGGCCGAAGTCGACGTAGCTCTCCGACTCGTTCAGATAGCGGTCACCCGCCCCGTCGACCACGATGCTGTACGGGAACGAGCGCTCCCACAGCAGAAACTGTGTCGTGCCGTCGGGCATCGGCACACCCGCACCCCACCAGGCGTCGTCCATCAGCGCGAGCTGCGCCCCGGCACGCTGACCGAGCTCGATCGCGGTGCCCTGGTCGCCGGTCGAGGCCGAGCTCCAGCCGGACAGGCCGTGGTGTTTCTCGCGCCACTCGGTGTTGTGCGCGAAGCCGCCCGCACCGAGCAGCACACCCTGCCGCGCGCGGACGGCCAGGCCGCCCGCGATCGCCCCGGTCACCTCGCCGTTCTCGATAACCAGCTCGGTCACCGGCGACTCCAGCAACACTTCGGTGCCCTGCGTCCGCACGATGTGCATCAGGCTCGCGGACACCGCTGTGCCCGTACCGTAGAGGCGTTTTCCGGTCAGGAGGGCCGCTGCCGTCCGGCCGGCGAAGCGGGCGCCGCGGGCAAAACCGTCGCGGGTGGACCAGGACCGGGCGATCAGCCAGACGTCGTCGGTCTTCAGCGGTACGGGCGGCAGGCCGTCACGGGCGCGCGACTTCGCGAACCAGTCACCGAGTTTGCGGACGTCGAACGGCTCGACCTCGATCGATCGGCCGGTCATCCCGCCCGGCTTGTCCGGGTAGTAGTCGGGATAGTCCGCCGCGACGGCCCAGCGCACACCAAGACGCTCGAGCAGCGTGTAAAGGCCGGGCACGGCGTGCACGAACGCCCGCCGCCGCTCGGGGGAGCTGGCCGGGCCGACGTCGCCGATGACCGTGTCCAGGTAGAGCAGAGCCTTCGCGGCGGTGTCGGTCTTGCCGAGCCCGGCCATGAGGGGGTGGGCCGGCATCCACAGGCCGCCGCCGCTCATCGTGGTCGTGCCGCCCCACAGCTCGGTGCTCTCGACGACCAGCACCTCGGCGCCGGCGTCCTTCGCGGTGATCGCCGCGGACAGCCCGGCGGCGCCGGTCCCGGCGACGAGCAGGTCGACCTCGCGGTCCCACCGCCGGGTCATGGCGCGTCGTCCTCCGAGCGGGAACGGTCGCCGATGTGCGCGAGGACCGCCGGGTCGGCGCTGCGCAACCGGTCGACCTCCTCACCGGCGTCGCAGGTGAGCAGGGCCAGTTCCACCGATTCCGGGGTACGCACGACCACCCGCCAGGTCGCCCCCGACTCCTCCCAGCGGCGCAGGTGCTCGAGGGCGTCACTCATGGCAGCAGGTCCGTCAGCGGCACGTCGGGGTCGGCGAGCCGTGCCGGGTCGACCGTCGCGCCGCGCAGACCGGCCTTGACCAGGTCCTGGATCTGATCCGTCACGTCCCACACGTTGACGTTCATGCCCGCCGCGACCCGCCCGCCGACGGTCCAGAAGGCGATGAACTCGCGCCCCTCCTCGTCGCCGCGGACGACCACCTCGGTGGTGCTGCCGGGCGGCACCCAGCCCGCGTACTCCATGCCGAGGTCGTACTGGTCGGTGAAGAAGTACGGCAGCCTGTCCCACGTGGCGTCCTGACCGAGCATCGCCTTCGCCGCCACCGGGCCGGTGTGCAGGGCGTTCGCCCAGTGCTCGACCCGCACCCGGGCGCCCAGCAGCGGATGGTCGATGTTGGCGAGGTCACCGGCCGCGAAGATGTCCGGATCGCTGGTGCGCAGCTGCCCGTCCACGAGCACACCGTTGTCGACCCGCAGCCGGGCCTGATCGGCGAGACCGGTGTTCGGGGTGACACCGATCGCCACGAGCACCGCGTCGGTGTCGATGACCGAGCCGTCGCTCAGCACGACCTGGGACACGTCGGTGTCGCCGCGGGCCTCCCGCACCTCGCTCACCTGGGTGCCGAAGCGGAAGGCGACCCCGTGCTCCTGGTGCAGCCCGAGGAAGACCCGCGCGAGCCGGTCACCGAGGACCTTCTGCAGCGGCAGCGCGGCCGGCGACACCACGGTCACGGTCGCGCCCCGGGCGCGGGCCGCTGCCGCGACCTCCAGGCCGATCCAGCCCGACCCCACGACGACCAGGCGCGTGTCCGACCGCACGGTCTCCGAGATCCGGTCCGAGTCCGCCAGCGTACGCAGGGAGAACACCTTCCCCAGCCCCGCACCCGGCACGCCGAGTGGTCGCGGTGAGGCCCCGGTGGCCAGCAGCAGTTTGTCGTACGCGAGGTCGTCGCCGTCGGAGAGACGCACCCGCTGCTTCTCCGCGTCGATGGCGCCGACGGTGGTGCCGGTGCGCAGCTCGACGTTGTTGGACGCGTACCAGGCCTCGTCGTGCACGAAGGCCTCGGACCGCTGGGCGGTGCCGAGCAGAAGGCCCTTGGACAACGGCGGCCGTTCGTACGGGATCTCGGTCTCCGTGCCGATCAGCGCGATGCGGCCGGTGAAGCCCTCGGCGCGCAGGGTCTCGGCGGCCTTCGCGCCGGCGAGTCCGGCGCCGGCGATGACGAACGTGCGGTCCCCGGTCATGGCACCCTCCTATCCGGACACCATGCCATGACTCTCGGGGTCACGTCCGGGTCAATCCCCGATGTGGCCCTGACGGTGTGCACGCGAGGCTGCTCCCATGTCGCGACTCATCAGGTTCTCTGCCGCTGCCGCACCCGCGCTCCTGCTCCTCTACGGCCTGCTGCGGGTGGTCGACGGGCTCGACGGCGACCGCCACAACGGCCCGGCGTGGGACCTCGGCCACCTGGCGTTCTTCGCCGGGATCGTGCTCTTCGCCGTGCTGGCGGTGGCGCTGCGCCGCACCGACGGGCCGGCGCTGCTGCTCGACCTCACCGTCGTGGCGACGGTGTTCGGCGCGGGCTGCTTCCTGTGGGTGATCCTCGGTGACCTGTTCGAGAGCTTCCAGCAGTCGGCGCCGCTCCCGGACGCACTCAAGCTGGTCGGTCCGGCGTTGTTCGAGGTCGGGCTGCTGGTCCTTCTCGTCCGGCAGGTGGTGCTGCGCCGGCTGCCGATCTGGAGCCCGGTGGCCGTGCTTGTCGGATTTGCGGCTATCGGGGTGAATCTCGACCTGCTGCCGATCGGTGCGACCCTGGTCCTGGTGGGACTGCTGCCGCTCTGGCTCCCCGCTCGGGTCCGTAAGGGTAGCCTTACCCGGACCGACGCTGAGTAGGGAAGTGTTTTGCATGGCGAACAGGCCTGTCCGGGCGGCGAAGATCGGCGAAGTCACCCGCGTCGAGCAGCTCACACCACACATGGTCCGGATCGTGGTCGGCGGCGCCGGGCTCACCGGGATGAGCGCCGGTGAGTACACCGACCTTTACGTGAAGATCTACTTCCCGCAGCCGGGTGTCACCTACCCGGAGCCGTTCGACCTCGCCACGATCCGCGAGACGATGCCGCGCGAGCAGCAGCCGGTCGTCCGGACCTACACGGTCCGCCGCTGGCTCCCCGAGATCCCCGAGCTGTGGATCGACTTCGTCGTCCACGGCGACACGGGCATCGCCGGACCGTGGGCGGCCGGCGCCAAGCCCGGCGACGCGGTCCACTTCATGGGCCCGGGCGGCGGTTACACCCCGGACCCCGACGCGGACTGGCACCTGCTCGCCGGTGACGAGAGCGCCCTGCCGGCGATCTCCGCGGCGCTGGAGAGCATGCCCGCCGGCGCACAGGTCAAGGCCTTCATCGAGATCGAGGACCCGGCCGAGGAGCAGAAGCTCGAAACGGCCGCCGACGCCGACATCACCTGGCTGCACCGCGGCGACCGCCCCCACGGCGACCTGCTCGTCCCGGCCGTCCGCGCCCTGACCTTCCCGCCCGGCCAGGTCCACGCCTTCGTCCACGGCGAGGCCACCTTCGTCAAGGACCTCCGCGGCCTGCTCCGCGTCGAACACGGCCTCCCGATGTCCCAGCTCTCCATCTCCGGCTACTGGCGCCGCGGCATGAACGAGGACGGCTGGCAGTCCAGCAAGCGCGAATGGAACCAGCAGGTCGAAAGCGAACAGGAGTCAGGCGCCGCCTGATCCGAGACGTTGTTCTGTCAATGGCGGCCGATCAAGCTCGTCGGCCGCCATGATGACGACATGCAATGGACGCCCGTGTGGGCTGTGCTCGGTGCTCTGATCGGCGCGACCGGGACCTACCTCGGTGTGGTGCGCGCGCAGCGCGAGACGCTGAAGCGCGAGCTGGAGGTCAGCCGATGGCGGCTGAGCGCCGACACCTACGTCGAGCTGCTCAACTGGACCGGGTGGGTGCAACACTGGTTCGTGGCCGGCGCACCGGACCCGCATGAACGGCCGTTGACCGTCGACATGGCCAGGATCGCTGCGCGACTCCGTGCTTTCGGTGACACCGGTGCGGCGGACAAAGCCTCCGAGCTCTTCCATCAGCTCAGACCTGAGGTCAGCGCCCAGAACATCTCGGGCAAAGCGCCTCCCGGCGACCACATTCGGGTTCTCGCCGAGCAATTGACCGAACTCGCGGGGCAGCGGCTCTCCATCACCGTGGTCCGCAAGTAGCCGCTTGCACGGCGGCAGCGCGTTCAGGCGTGGCGCAGCCAGGCGGCGGTGTCGGGTGGCAGGGTGCCGTCGCCGGGGAGCGGGCCGCTGGCCAGGACAACCTCGCCGGCGGGGAGCGGCACGGCGGTGTCGCCCATGGCCACGGCCAGGGTGAAGCCGCTCGTGCGGCGGGCGAGCAGCAGACGGTCCTCGGTCACCGACCAGTCGACGGTGTCCGCGGCGGGCAGCAGGTGCCGGAGCCGCAGGGCCGCGCGGGTCAGCGCGAGAGTCGACTCCGGGTCGCTCTCCTGGGCCTCTACCGACAACGGACCCCAGTGGTCCGGGACGGGCAACCACGGTGGCGCCGCGCCGACCGGGGAGAAGCCGTAGGTGCCGGACGGATCGGCCGTCCACGGGAGCGGCACGCGGCAGCCGTCGCGGGAGACACCCGAGCGGATCCAGGCCGGGTCCTGGCGGGCCTCGGGGGAAACGTCCACTTCGGGCAGCCCGAGCTCCTGACCCTGGTAGAGGTAGGCGGCGCCGGGGAGGCCGAGAATCGTCAGCAGTGCCGCCCGGGCCCGGGCCGCGCTGCCGTAGCGGGTGGGCCGGCGGACGACGTCGTGGTTCTCGACCACCCAGGTGACCGGTGACGTGGTGCGGGCGTGGGTGAGCAGGTCCGCTCCGACCTCGCACCACACGTCGGCGTCCCAGGGGGCGGCCACGAAGGCAAAAGCAAACACTTGGTCCAGCTCGCCGGGGCGGACGAACCGGGAGGCGCGGTCCGGTGGCAGGTTGACCTCGCCGATCAGGGTGCGCGGCGGGTCGTACGAGTCGGCGATCACCCGCCACCGGCGGTAGACCTCGTGGACCTCCTCGCGGTCGCTGGCCAGGGTGTTGCCGCGCAGCCGCATCGGCTCCGGGATCTGGTCCGGCGCCAGGTCGGGCAGCCCCGGTGCCTTGAACAGCCCGTACGCGACGTCGATCCGCAGCCCGTCGACACCACGGTCGAACCAGAAGCGCAGCACGTCGTCGAAGAACGGGGCGGTACGCGGGTCACGCCAGTTCCAGTCGGGCTGCTCCGGGGCGTACAGGTGCAGGTACCACTGGCCGTCGGGGACCTGCGTCCAGGCCGGCCCACCGAACACGCTGGGCCAGTTGTTGGGGGCGTCGGCGAAGTGGAAGCGGGCCCGTTCGGGGCTGCCCGGCCCGGCGGCGAGCGCGGCCTGGAACAGCGGATGCTGGTCGGAGCAGTGGTTGGGCACGATGTCGATGACCACCTTCAGCCCGAGCTCGTGCGCCCGGGCGACCAGCGCGTCGAAGTCCGCCAGCTCCCCGAAGAGTGGGTCGACGTCGGTGTAGTCGCTGACGTCGTACCCGTGGTCGGCCTGCGGTGACCGCTGGAACGGCGTCAACCAGATCGCCCCGGCCCCGAGACCGGCGACGTACCCGAGACGTTCGGTGATTCCGGCCAGGTCCCCGACACCGTCCCCGTCGGCATCCGCGAACGACCGCGGATAGATCTGATAGACCACGGCGTCACGCCACCAGCCTGCGCCGGAGCCCAGAATCGCGGCGACTCCCGCGACCTCGGCGAGCGCCTCGTCCCGATCCGCGGGCGAGACCCAGGACGTGGCCCAGTGGCCGTCGGGAGAGGTGGCAACGGTGAGCGCACGCAGTGCGTCGGCGGCCAGGTGTCGTGCGGGCTCCGGAAGTGCGGCGGCGAAGGCCTCGTCGTCGAGGAGATCCTGACCGCCAGGCAGGCTCGCGGCGACCAGTGCGGCTGCCGCGACCACAGTCTCCGGGAAGACGGTTCTCATCAACGAGCCCGGGTCGTCCAGGAGTTCCCGGAAGATCTTGCTGAGCTCGGCCGGTCGTGCGGCCGGGTCCAGCTCGGCCAGCTCCTCGAGAAAGTCCTGAGCACTGTCACTGGAGAACAGGCCGGGGCCCCACGTCGACATCCGCTGATTATGGCAGCCGGGTCGATGTCCACAGTGTTTCTGGCGCGATGCGTTGTAATTGCATGACAGTTACTGCAAGGTCTTGCAAGGGTGGCTCGCCGGAGGTTAGCGTGCGTCGTCGCCACTGCATCGGAAGGCCTCAATGTGGAAAAGTCGCTGTTCAGACGGGTTCTGCTGACCTGTGCGCTCCTGCTGCCGCTCGCCGCGGCGGCCCCGGCGGAAGCCGCAAAACCGGCCGAGCCCAGTGCGGCTGCCGTCGCGAGCTGGGGTTTCGACCAGCGGCCCAAGCCCTCCGAGCAGTTCTACTTCGTCCTGCCGGACCGGTTCGCCAACGGTGATCCGTCGAACGACCAGGGCAAACTCCCCGGTGACCGGCTGGCGACGGGTTTCGACCCGGCCGACAAGGGCTTCTACCACGGTGGTGACCTCAAGGGGATCATGGACCGCCTGGACTACATCCAGGGGCTGGGCACCACGGCGATCTGGCTGGCGCCGGTCTTCAAGAACCGCCCGGTGCAGGGCAGTGGCAGCGACGTCTCGGCCGGGTACCACGGCTACTGGATCACCGACTTCACGCAGGTCGACCCGCACTTCGGCACGAACGCGGATCTCGAGCGGCTGGTGAAGCTCGCGCATCAGCGAGGCATGAAGATCTTCCTCGACATCATCGTCAACCACACCGCGGACGTCATCAAGTACGCGGAGAACAAGTACGACTACATCGACAAGACGACGTCGCCGTACGAGGACGCGCAGGGCCGGGCGTTCGAGGACCGCAACTACGCCGACGGCACGCGGGCCTTCCCGAAGCTGGACGACGAGTCGTACCCGTACACGCCGGTGATCGACAAGAAGGACGCCAAGGTCAAGGTGCCTGGGTGGCTCAACGATCCGGCGATGTACCACAACCGCGGCGACTCGACGTTCGTCGGTGAGAACAGCGAGTACGGCGACTTCTTCGGGCTCGACGACCTCTTCACCGAGCGGCCCGAGGTCGTCAGGGGCATGACGAAGATCTACGGCGACTGGATCGCGAAGACCGGCATCGACGGGTACCGCCTCGACACGGTCAAGCACACCAACCTCGACTTCTGGCCGCAGTTCGCCGACGGGATCGACGCCGCCGCGCGCAAGGCCGGCAAGAAGGACTTCTTCATGTTCGGCGAGGTCTACAGCGCCGATCAGGAGGTCGAGTCGACCTACGTGCGCCGCGGCGGTCTGCCCGCCACCCTCGACTTCTCCTTCCAGGCCGCCGCGAAGTCGTTCGCCGCCGACGGTGGACCGGCCCAGGCCCTGTCCGACCTGTACGCGGCCGACGACCTCTACACGACCGGCACCACGGGTGCGGACCGTCTGCCCACATTCCTCGGCAACCACGACATGGGCCGCATCGGCTCGTTCATCGAGGCCGGCCCCGCGGATCCCGGCACCTACCTGCGCCGTGACCAGCTCGCGCACGAGCTGATGTTCCTGACCCGCGGCCAGCCGGTCGTCTACTCCGGCGACGAGCAGGGCTTCACCGGCCCGGGCGGCGACAAGGACGCCCGGCAGGACATGTTCGCCACGAAGACCGCGGACTACCTCGACGACGACCTGATCGGCACCGAGCGCACCCACGCGGTCCCCAACTACGAGACCGCCCACCCGATCTACAAGACCATCAAGACCCTCGGTGAGCTGCGCCGCGGTCATCCCGCGCTGGTCGACGGCCTGCAGATCACCCGGTACGCGGACACGGGCCCCGGCGTCTTCGCGAGCTCCCGCATCGACCGCAAGAGCCGTACGGAGTACGTCGTCGCGGCGAACAACGCGACCACCGCAAAGACCATCACGCTCGACACGTGGACGCCGAACGCCTCGTTCCAGGGCCTCTACGGCGGCGCGGTGTCGTCCACGACCGCCGCCGACGGCAAGCTGACGATCCTGGTCCCGGCGCTGTCGGCGATCGTGCTCAAGGCCGGCAAGCCGATCGCGGCGCCGGCGGCAGCACCGACCGTGAAGTTCACGGCTCCCGCGGCCGGTGCACTCGTGCCCACCCGCACCGAGTTGACCGCCGAGACCACCGGCGACCCGCTCGCCACCGTCACCTTCGCCGCGCAGGTCGGCAACGGCCCGTGGAAGCTGCTCGGCACCGCCGACCGCGCGCCCTACAAGGTGTTCCACGACCTGACCGGGCTGGCCGGTGGCACACCGGTGAAGTACAAGGCGGTCGTCCGCGACAGCAAGGGCCGGCTCGCGAGCACGTCGACGCAGATCAAGGTCGGTACGCCCGCGGTCACCAGCGGCCCCGACTACGCGATCGTGCACTACCAGCGGCCCGCGGGCGACTACGACAACTGGGGGCTGTACGCCTTCGGGGACATCGACCCGTCGGCCGCGACGACCTGGCCCGCCGGGCAGCCGTTCGACGGCGTGGACGCGTACGGGCGCTTTGCCTGGGTGAAGTTGAAGCCGGGTGCGAAGAACGTGGGTTTCATCGTGGTCGACAAGGACGGTGTGAAGGACGTCGGCGCCGACCGTTTCCTCGACCCGACTAAAACGCCGGAGGTGTGGCTGAAGCAGGGTGATCCGGCGGTCGGCACCGAGGCGCCGGCGGTCGAGCAGGACGAGAACACCGCCGTCATCCACTGGCGTCGCGCCGACGGTGACTACAGCGGCTGGGGCCTGCACGTCTGGGACGGCGCCGCGAACCCGACCGAGTGGACCGCGCCGCTGCAGCCGGCCGCGACCGACAAGTTCGGTGTCACGTTCCGGGTGCCGCTGGCGCCGGGAGCGACCGGGCTGAACTACATCCTGCACAAGGGCGACGCCAAGGACCTGCCCGGCGACCAGCGGCTGGACTTCACCGCGGCCGGGCACGAGGTGTGGCTGCTCTCCGGCGTACCGGATCGGCTCCTGCCGGTGGTCCGGAAGGCCGGCGGCGGTGTCGCGGACCTGAGCAAGTCGGCCGCGGTCTGGATCGACCGGGGAACGATCGCCTGGAAGACCGGCACGGGCTCGACCCTCGAACCGGTCGGCGCGGGCACCGACGGGCGTGTCTACGACCTGGTCTGGGCGCCCGAGGGCGGGATGAGCATCGTCGACGGTGAGCTCGCCGGTGCGCATCAGAGCATCCGGCTCGGCGCGCGGCGCAACGGCCTCACCGAGGCGCAGCGGATCAAGAACCCGCACCTGTGGCAGTATCCGGCGTTCCAGGTCAGTGACGTCTCCAAGCTCAAGGACGTGCTGCGTGGCCAGGTCGCGGTCACCGAACGCGATGCCGAGGGCAAGCTCCTTTCGGCCACCGGCGTGCAGACCGCGGACGTCCTCGACGACGTGTACGCCAAGGCGGCGTCGGCGAAGCTCGGCCCGACGTTCAGCGGCGGGCGGCCCACGCTCGCGGTCTGGGCGCCGTCCGCGCGTACCGTCGGGCTCGAGGTCTTCGACAACCCGGCGGCGGCCGCGAAGCTGGTGCCGATGACCCGCGACGCCGCCACCGGGGTGTGGTCGGCGACCGGGCCCCAGGACTGGAAGGGCAAGTTCTACCGGTACCGCGTGACCGCGTGGCAGCCCGCCGCGGGCAAGGTCGTGACGGCGTCGGTGACCGACCCGTACTCGGTGGATCTGACGGCGGACTCGACCCACAGCCGCATCACGGACCTGGCCGACAAGGCGCTCGCGCCGTCCGGCTGGTCCGGTCTGCGCAAGCCGGCCGTCAAGCCCGGCAAGGTGCAGATCTCCGAGCTGTCCGTGCGGGACTTCTCGATCGCCGACACGACCGTTCCGGCGGCCGAGCGCGGCACCTACCGGGCCTTCACCGACCTGCGGACCGCCGGCATGAAACAACTGAAGTCCCTGGCCCAGGCGGGTACGACCCACGTGCACCTGCTGCCGGTCTTCGACTTCGCGACCATCCCCGAGAAGCGCGCCGACCAGAAGCAGCCCGCCTGTGACCTCGCGGCCCTGCCGCCGGACTCCGCCGAACAGCAGAAGTGCATCGCGGCGGTCGCGGCCCAGGACGGCTTCAACTGGGGTTACGACCCGCTGCACTACACGACACCCGAGGGTGGTTACGCGGTCGACCCGGCCGCGCGGATCAAGGAGTTCCGGCAGATGCAGGCCGGTCTCAACGCCGCCGGCCTGCGCACGGTCCTCGACGTCGTCTACAACCACACGTCGGCCGCCGGCACCGACCCGCACTCGGTGCTCGACCAGATCGTCCCGGGCTACTACCAGCGGCTGCTGGAGGACGGCACGGTCGCCAACTCCACCTGCTGCGCCAACACCGCCCCTGAGCACACGATGATGGGAAAGCTGGTCGTCGACTCGATCGTGACGTGGGCCAAGGCCTACAAGGTGGACGGGTTCCGTTTCGACCTGATGGGCCACCACCCGAAGGCGAACATCCTGGCCGTGCGGGCCGCCCTCGACCGGCTCACGCTCGCCCGGGACGGCGTCGACGGCAAGAAGATCTACCTGTACGGCGAGGGCTGGGACTTCGGCGAGGTCGCGGGCGACGCCCGCTTCGTGCAGGCCACCCAGACCAACATGGCCGGTACGGGCATCGGCACGTTCAACGACCGGCTGCGCGACGCGGTCCGTGGCGGCGGCCCGTTCGACGACAACCCGCGCATCCAGGGCTTCGCCTCCGGCCTGTTCACCGAGCCCAACGGTGACGCGGCCAACGGCACCGCCGAGGAGCAGAAGGCCCGGCTGCTGCACTACCAGGACCAGATCAAGGTCGGCCTGAGCGGCAACCTCGCCTCCTACAAATTCACCAGCAGTGCCGGTACGCCCGTCACGGGCAAGGACGTCGACTACAACGGCGCACCGGCGGGCTACACCGCGGCGCCCGGCGAGGCCATCACCTACGTCGACGCGCACGACAACGAGATCCTGTACGACGCGCTGGCGTACAAGCTGCCCCAGGTGACCTCGGCGGTCGACCGCGCCAAGATGCAGTCGGTCGCCCTGGCCACCACGGCGCTCGGCCAGGGTGCCGGGTTTGTCACCGCGGGCAGTGAGCGGCTGCGCTCGAAATCGCTCGACCGTAACTCGTTCAACTCCGGCGACTGGTTCAACCAGATCTCCTGGGACTGCACGAAGGGCAACGGCTTCGGCCGCGGCCTGCCCCCGGCCGCCGACAACGAGGCCAAGTGGCCGTACGCCAAGCCGCTGCTGGCCGACCCGAAGCTGATCCCCGGCTGCGACGCGGTGAACCTGTCCGACGCCCGCTACCGGCAGCTTCTCGAGATCCGCAGGTCGTCGCCGGTCTTCGGGCTGCCGACGGCGGCCGAGGTGCAGAAGCGCCTGACGTTCCCGCTGTCGGGCACGGCCGAGACCCCGTGCGTGATCACGATGCATCTGGACGGGCGCGGCCTCGACCGCCGCTGGAAGTCCGTCACGGTCGTCTTCAACGCCACCCCGGCCGAGGCGGCACAGACCGTCCCGGCGCTCAAGGGAACCTCGGTCGCGCTGCACCCGGCCCAGCACGAGCCGGCCACGTTCGACCGGGCCACGGGCACCTTCAAGGTCCCGGCGCGCACGGTGGCGGTGTTCGTGCAGAACTGATCCGGTCCCGCCCTGGACGTACCGGCCTGCCGGTGGTCACCATCGCTGCATGGGTGACTACCGGCAGGCCTACGACCGCAGTCTCCGCGACCCCGAGGGCTTCTGGCGGGAGGCGGCCGAGGCGATCGACTGGGACGTCCCACCCGGGCGGATCCTCGACGACAGCGACGCCCCGCTCTACCGCTGGTTCCCCGGCGCCCGCCTCAACACCTGCCACAACGCCCTCGACCGGCACGTCGACGCCGGGCACGGCGACCGGCCGGCCCTGATCCACGACAGCCCGGTCACCGGACAGCAGCGCACCTTCACGTACGCCGAACTGCGCGACGAGGTGGCGCTCTTCGCGGGGGCGTTACGTCGCCTCGGTGTCGGCCCGGGTGACCGCGTTGTCATCTACCTGGCCATGGTCCCGGAGGCGGTCATCGCGATGCTGGCCTGCGCCCGCCTCGGCGCCGTCCACTCGGTGGTCTTCGGCGGTTTCGGCGCACCCGAGCTCGCCGCCCGCATCGACGACGCCCGGCCGGTGGTGATCGTGGCCAGCTCCTGCGGGGTCGAGGCGTCGCGCGTCGTCCCGTACAAGCCGCTGCTGGACCGGGCGCTCGGGCTCGCCGCCCACCAGCCCGCGCACTGCGTGATCCTGCAGCGGCCGCAGCTGGTCGCCTCGCTCGAACCCGGCCGCGATCTGTCCTGGTCCGATGCGGTCGCCGGCGCTTCGCCGGCCGAGTGTGTGCCGGTCGCGGCGACCGACCCGCTCTACATCCTCTACACCTCCGGGACGACCGGGCGGCCCAAGGGAGTCGTCCGCGACAACGGCGGTCACGCGGTGGCCCTGCGCTGGTCCATGGACGCGATCTACGCGGCCGGGCCCGGCGACGTCTTCTGGGCCGCGTCCGACGTGGGCTGGGTCGTCGGCCACTCCTACATCGTCTACGCACCCCTGCTGACCGGCGCGACCACCGTCCTCTACGAGGGCAAACCCGTCGGTACGCCCGACGCGGGCGCGTTCTGGCGGGTGATCGCCGAGCACCGCGTCAACGTCATGTTCACCGCGCCCACGGCGATCCGCGCGGTGAAGAAGGAGGACCCCACCGGCAAGCTGATCGAGGGCTACGACCTGTCCAGCCTGCGCCTGCTCTTCCTCGCCGGTGAACGCCTCGACCCGGAGACCTACACCTGGGCGGGGGAGCGGCTGGGCGTACCGGTGATCGACAACTGGTGGCAGACCGAGACGGGCTGGCCCATCGCCGCGAGCCCCCGCGGCCTGGAGGACCTCCCGACCCGGCCCGGCACCCCGTCGGTCCCGGTCCCGGGCTACCGCGTCCGCGTGGTCGACCCGTCCGGCGCCGACGTCCCCGCGGGCCAGGACGGGGCCATCGTGATCGGCCTCCCGCTGCCCCCGGGCTGTCTGCCGACACTGTGGCAGGACGACGAACGGTACGTGCGCTCGTACCTGTCGGCCTTCCCCGGCAACTACCTGACCGGCGACGGCGGCCGTTTCGACGCCGACGGTTACCTCTACGTCATGGGCCGCACCGACGACGTCATCAACGTCGCCGGCCACCGCCTCTCCACCGGTGCGATGGAGGAGGTCCTGGCCGCCCACCCGGCGGTCGCGGAGTGCGCGGTGATCGGCGTCCACGACCCGCTGAAGGGCCAGTCGCCCCGCGGCTTTGTCGTCCTCAAGTCCGGCGCGACCATCACCGAGGACCAGCTGCGGACCGAACTGGTCGCCATGGTCCGCGACCGCATCGGCCCGGTCGCTTCGTTTCGCCGCGTCGATGTCGTGCCGGGCCTGCCCAAGACCCGCTCGGGCAAGATCCTGCGCCGCACGATGCGCGGCATCGCCGACGGCGTCCCCGAGCCCGTCCCGTCCACCATCGAGGACCCCGCGGTCCTGGACGCCCTGCGCCCGATCCTCACCACTTGACGTTGTCGCAACCTTTGACGCATGCTGTTGAGACAAAGCTTGCGACATTGGAGGTGGGGTCATGCGTGAGGCAGATCGTGTGGAGACCGGTCGGTGGCTCGAGCGGCACGGCCTGACCGGCGCCGAGCCCACCCCGTTGCTGGCGACACGGCTGGCCGTGCGGCGGCGGGCGCGGATCGCCGACAGCCTCCTGCTGGCCGGGTTCCTGATCGGCGCGGCGCTCGCGCACGTCTCCGGCCGGGCCACGTCGTTCTGGATGCCGCTGCTGGTGGTCGTGCTGCTGTCCGGGCAGTGGCTGCTCGGCCGGTGGGTGCGGCGCGCCGACCAGCGGGCCGGCGCGCAGCTGTCCCGGCGGGTCGCCCACCCGGTGCAGCTCGGCTGGCGGGCCGTGCTGGGCCGGCCCTACGCCGTCTTCACCGTGGCCTCCTTCGCCGCCGCCCTGGTGCTCGCGGTCAGTGTGCTGCCCGGGGCCGATCCGGTCCTGCGCTACGGCGCGATCGTCGTCCTGATCGGCCTCACCGGCGCCGGTGCCGGCACGATCCTGCAACTGCGCCAGGTGCTGGCCAGCCCGGCCGTCGCGGAGGACGAGGTCTCGCTCACGGCGGATGTCGTCATGCGGGTCGAGGACGTCCGCGCCCTCGTCACACCCAGCCTGGTCTGGACCCTCCCGGCCATCTTCCTGTACGGCACATCGTTCGGCTGGTGGAACGTCGTCGCCCTGGCCCTCGTCGTGGTGGGCGCGGTTGTCCTCGGCCTGCTCCAGCACCGCACCGCCTGTGTCGGCGCGGCGGCCCGCCAGGCCCTGGCCGCCCGATGATCGTCATCGACGCGTCGTCACCGACGCCACCGTACGAGCAGCTCCGCGCCCAGCTCGCCCGGCAGATCCAGGACCGCTCCCTGGTCGTCGGCACCCGGCTGCCGACGATCCGCCGCCTCGCCGCCGACCTCGGGCTCGCCGTGAACACCGTCGGGCGGGCGTACCGGGAACTGGAGGACGCCGGGCTGATCGAGACCCGCGGCCGGGCCGGGTCGTTCGTCTCGGCCGCCGGCGAGCAGGCCCTCGAGCAGGCCCACCGCGCCGCCCGCGACTACGCCTCGGTCACCAGCAGCGCCGGCATCGACCCCGCCCACGCCCTCCGTATCGTCGAGGCCGCTCTCAAGTGTTGAACGCCCACCGGGACGCAGCCTGCTGGTGCACCGATCGCGGCGCAGGGCCACGTTCGGATTAGGCCGGGTGTGGCGCGGCCCGGCCCGGCGGACGGATGGAGTGTCACAAAAAACTCACCTAGCGTCAAAACATGATGATCCGCCCCACCGCCCGCCGACGACGTCTGCTCGCCGCTGCGGGATCACTGCTCACTCTCGGCCTGCTCGGTGTTGCCGCGCCGGCCGAAGCCATCGTCAAGGGCGAAGTTGTCCCCGGCGGCTGGGCCGGCGACCGGGTGCCCGCCGTCAACCTGTACGGCTTTGTCGGCCGGATGGCCGTCGGCTGCACCGCCTCGCTGGTCGCACCGGGCGTGGCCCTCACTGCCGGGCACTGCGGCAAGGTCACCGGCACAAAAGTGTGGTTCGGTGTGCTCAACGCCGACCGGGACACCGGCGTGGAACGCACCATCGTCAAGCAGCAGAACCTGGGCGACGCCGCCTTCTCGGCCGGCGCGTCGATCCTCGTCGTGTGGCTCGACCGGCCGGTCCGCGAGGTCGCCCCGGTGGCTCTCGCCCGCCCCGACCAGGGCGCCCTGTGGTCCGGCGGCTCGGCCCTCTCCGCCTACGGCTGGGGTCAGATCAATGATCCTTGCATCGTCGGCGGCAGAACCGTCCCCACGGCCGAGCTCCGCCGCACCGGCATGAAGATCGTCGATACGGCGGTCTCCACCGGGATCTACCGCAACCTGGCCAAGGTGCGGAGCCTGGGCGCAGGTCACCCGTCCAAGGGGGACAGCGGCGGCCCGCTGATCGCTCAGGAGGGCGCCGGACGGCCCTACCTGGTCGGCGTTTTCCAGGCCGCCGCGGGCTTCTGCAAGGGCAAGAACTACGCGTACTACTACAACCGCGTCTGGACCCAGCAGAAGTTGCGGGACTACGTGAACTCCCAGCAGCGCTAGAGGGTGTCTGGTGGATCACGGCGAGTCTGCGGCGAGGTCCAGGTTTCGCGTCGCCAGTGGGCCGGAAGGTCGCATACCGGTGTTGTATGTGGCCTTTCGGACCGCGCAGCGAGGCGGAAGCTGGGCCCGGCGCAGGCCGTCGTGATCCACCAGACACCCCCTAGTAGTGCTTTGTCATCTTTTGGGTGGGTGACGGTGACATATCAATGCTGATCTTGGTGTCCTGGAGGGATGGACACTGCTGAGGTTCAGCAACTGGCCGATGATCTGGACGCGTTCGTGGCGGATGTGTTCGCTTCATTGACCAGGTCGCGGTGGCAGGAGCGCGCCGAGCATTACCTGCGCGGTCTGATGTTGGACGGTCGTCGCAAGTCGATCCAGCCGATGGCGGCCCGGCTTGCCGGGCCGCACGAACAGGCGTTGAACCATTTCGTCACCAACAGTCCGTGGGATGCCGCGTTGGTGCGCCGACGGCTGGCGGTGCGGATGGACGAGGCGATCGTCCCGGCTGCGTGGGCGTTGGACGACACCGGCTGGCTCAAATACGGTACCGCGTCGGTGGGTGTGACCCGGCAATACACCGGCACGGCCGGGAAAGTGACCAACTGCCAGATCGGAGTCAGCCTGAACCTGGTCACCGACACCGCGTCGTGCCCGGTCGACTGGCGGCTGTTCGTTCCCGAGTCCTGGGACCCGGCCAGCGACAAGGCCACCTCCGAGACCCCCGAGCGCCGCCGCAAAACCGGAATGCCGGACGACGTCGTGCATCGCGAGAAGTGGCGTCTGGGCATGGACATGATCGATGAAGCCCGCGGGTGGGGGCTGACGCCGCCGTTGATCGTCGCTGATGCCGGTTACGGCGACGCCGCTGAGTTCCGCCAAGGTCTCGAGGACCGGAACCTGAGCTACGTCGTCGGCGTGAACTGCGCGCATACCGCTTTCACCATCGACGCCCAGCGCACCTCACCCCCGTATAAGGGTGCTGGCCGGCGGCCGCCGCTGATCTACCGGCAAGCCGCACCCGGCCTCAAAACCCACGTCTTGGCCGCCGGCCGCGACGCGACTCGCAGGGTCACCTGGCGCGAGGGTTCACGCCGCCGGGCCGGCAAAGCCCGGAAGATGGGCGGCAGTTTCGTGTTCCTGCGGCTGCGTCCCGCCAGCCTGGTGCATCGCCGGGCCGTCGGCTTCGACGAAGACCTGCCCGTGCGGTGGCTGATCGCCGAATGGCCACCCGGCGAGCCGGAACCGACCCGCTACTGGCTGTCGAACCTGCCCGCCACGACCCCATATCGGCACCTCGTCAGGCAGGCCAAGCTGCGCTGGCGCATCGAACACGACTACCGCGAGGTCAAAACCGGGCTCGGCCTGGACCACTACGAAGGCCGCACCTGGCAAGGCTGGCACCACCACACCACCCTGGTCTCCGCCGCTCACGCGTTTCTCACCCTGCAACGCCTGGACCCAAAAACCCGTGCGCCGGAATGACTCTCTACGCCGTACTCCGACGCCTGCAACACCTGCTGGCCCGCCTCATCGGCACCTGCCCGACCTGCCAAACCCGCTTCCCGCAACGAAAAACCCGCGCGGGAAGAGGACCATGACAAAGCACTACTAGGCGCTCAAGTGTTCAAGGGGCGGCGGGCGACCAGCAGGACGTGGGTGACCGGCCAGTCGAGGGGGGTGGCGTCCGGGGTGGTCAGGGTGGCGGTGGGGGCGAGGCGGTTGTCGACGATCCAGTCGTTGCGGGTGGTGTGGGAGGCCGGGTCGACCTCGAAGCCCACGTCCGCCAGCAGGGACTTCCAGTCGGCGTACTCCAGGCCGCAGAACTGCTCCTGGGTTTCCGAGAGCCAGTTGTCGGTGTAGTCCTTGCGGGTCAGGTAGTCCATCGCGTCGCCGAAGGTCAGCTCGAGCGCGTCGCCGGCGGGGGAGTACGTGAAGGGGAAGCGGTAGTCGACGGCGAACTGGTCCAGGCGCGCCCTCGTGGACAGGCCGCCGACGTACGCCGAGACCTCCTCCGGGGGCAGTTCGCCCAGGTCACGGCGTACCGAAGCGGGGTTGGTGCCGTCGGTCGTGGTGAGGGTGAGGTGGACCGGGCGGTCGCGGCCGTCGGGGCCGCAGACGTCGCTGTTGATCCAGACGCCGCCGGGGGCGGTGTGGTCGTAGATGGCCTGGGCGAAGCGGCGCATCGACTCCCAGCGGTCGCCGTAGGACCAGATCTCGTGGGTCAGGGCGAACGTCAGTGTCGTGTCGATCGAACGCGGCGGGAAGATGGCGCCGCCGAGGACGTTGCGGCGGTAGAAGAAGACGTTGGCGTTGTGGAAGACGCCCTGGGCCTTCTTGTGCATGCACTCCTCGTAGAGGTGGCGGGCGATCTCGACACCGATGAGGTCGCTCTCGCGCAGGGCCGGGTCACGGTCGGCGAGCTCGAGGACCGCGCCGGCGCCGCAGCCGATGTCGACGATGCGGCCTGGGCGGACGTGCTGGTCGACGAGTTTCCACTTGCGGGCCGCGCTGTCGGCGAACGCCTCGACGTAGGTGCGGTAGTTGCGGGTCGGGGTCAGGCCGCCCTCGTCGCCGACGACCGGGTCGTTGACGACCGAGCGGACGGTCTCGACCAGCTGGTAGCGCTCGAAGACGTCGATGGTCGCGGGGTGGGCCAGCTCATGCCAGGTCTCGTCACCGGCCGCGAGGCGCAGCAGGACGTCCCACGGGCGGGCCGGCTCCGGGTCCTCCGAGGCCTCGACGCCGGCGATGCGGAAGCCCAGCGCCGAGTAGAGCGCCGCGACCGCGGGGGTCGAGCACGCCACCACGGTGTTGTCCGGGGTCAGGTCCAGGCCGGTGGCCACCGTGATGTTCTTGAGCGTGACCTCGGCGAACCGGTCCGTCGGCGTCGTGTCGAAGACCGGGACGACCACGGAACGCAGGTCGGCGAGCACACTGAAGCGCTCGATCGCCGCCTCGCGCCGGTGGTACGGCACCGGATTGCGCTTCGTGTTCTCGTGGTTGGCCGACGTGACCGCCCACACAACCGTCGCGCCGGGCCACCGTCGCAGGTACTCGGCCTGAAAACGGGTAAGGACGTGGTGACGTCCTGGGAACAGCAAGAAGAGAGTTTCCATCACGTCGTTGATACCGTACGCGCAGGACGACCACGACAACCGGAGACTTTTGATGCCTCAACGATCTGATCGCCGGCACCGCGTAGTGGTCGTCGGAGCCGGCTTCGGCGGGCTGTTTTCCACGAAGGCGCTGCGTAAGGCGCCCGTCGACATCACGCTGATCAACAGCACCGCCTATCACCTGTTCCAGCCGCTGCTCTACCAGGTCGCGACGGGCATCCTCTCGGAGGGTGAGATCGCGCCGCCGATCCGGGAGATCCTCAAGCGCCAGGACAACGTCGACGTGAAGCTCGGCACGGTCACCGACATCGACGTCGCCACGAAGACGGTCGCGGTCGAGGCGCCGGGCATCGACTACACCGTCGAGTACGACACGCTGATCGTCGCCGCAGGCGCCTCGCAGTCGTACTTCGGCAACGACGCCTTCGCCGAGTACGCACCCGGCATGAAGAGCATCGACGACGCCCTGGAGCTGCGGGCGCGCATCTTCGGTGCGTTCGAGCTGGCCGATCTGCAGGCCAACCCCGAGGACGTCGAGCGCTGGATGACCTTCGTGGTCGTCGGGGCGGGCCCCACGGGTGTCGAGATGGCCGGGCAGATCGCCGAGCTCGCGCACCGCACCCTGCCGGGGCAGTACAAGCACATCGACCCGCGCAAGGCCCGGATCATCCTGGTCGACGCGGTCGGCGCGGTGCTGAACACCTTCGGTGACCACCTGTCGACCCGGGCGCTGCGGCAGCTGCACCTGCTCGGTGTCGAGGTCGAGCTGGAGACCAAGGTCGTCGGTGTCGACGCGACCGGCATCGAGGTCGAGACCGCCCGCGGGCACCAGCGCATCGAGTCGATGACCAAGATGTGGGCCGCCGGTGTGGCCGCCCCGCCGCTGGCCCGCAAGCTCGCCGCGGCGGCCGGCGCCGAGACCGACCGGGCCGGCCGGCTCAAGGTCAACCCGGACTGCTCGGTGCCCGGGCACCCGGAGATCTTCGCGGTCGGCGACATGATGGCGCTGGACCAGCTGCCCGGTGTCGCCCAGGTCGCCATCCAGAGCGGGCGGCACGTCGCCGACCAGATCAAGCGCCGCCTCGACGGCCGCGAGACCGGTCAGGCGTTCAAGTACTTCGACAAGGGCAGCATGGCGACGATCTCCCGCTTCTCGGCGGTGGCGAGCATCGGCAAGCTGCGGGTGTCGGGGTTCCTCGGCTGGCTGATGTGGCTCGCGGTCCACCTGCTCTATCTGGTCGGCTTCAAGAACCGCCTCACCGCGGTGCTGCACTGGGCGGTCAGCTTCCTGGGTCGCGGGCGCTCGGAACGCGTGTCGACGTTCCAGCAGGCGTACGCCCGGGCCGCCGTCCGGGAGTACGGCGACCCGTTCGAGCGCCGCCGGGCCGCGGAGGCCGAGGCGACGCAGGTCCAGCCGGCCACGACGGTCAGGTGACCGGTCACGTCGCCAGCGCCTCGGTCGGGGGCAGGCGCGCGGCGCGGATCGCCGGGTAGCCGCCGGCGACGATCCCGACCAGCACCGCGACGCCGACCGCACCGGCCGGCGTCTGCGGTGAGAGGACCGGTGGCCAGCCCTGGCGCAGGGCGTAGGCCACCGTGGCCGCACTGCCCAGCGCCGCCCCGGTCAGGGCGCCGAGCAGCGACAGCACGACCGACTCGGCGAGGAACTGCGCCCGGATCCAGCCGCGGTGCGCGCCCAGCGAGCGCCGCAGCCCGATCTCGCGGCGGCGTTCCAGCACCGAGATGACCATCGTGTTGGCCACCCCGATGCCGCCGACCAGCAGCGCCACCGCGGCCAGGCCGAGGAAGAGCGCCGAGAAGGTGGTCTCCGTCGCGCGTTTGGCGGCAAGCGCGTCCGACGGGCGGCTCACCCGGACCAGTCCCGGCCCCTGCGGGTGGATGGTCGCGGCCAGCACCGCGCGGACGTCCTCGACGGCCGCGTCGTCGGCGCGGACGTAGAGGACCGTGGGCCGCCCGTCGAAGTGCAGCAGGGCGCGGGCCGCGTCCCAGCCGACGAGCACGGCCCGGTCGATCTCCGGTGCGAGCGGGATCGGCCGCAGCACCCCCACGACGGTGAACTTCCGCCCGTCGACGACCGTCTGCGGTGAGGAGCCCGGCGCCACCTCGGTGATGCCCAGCCGGCTCGCCGCCTCGGCGCCCAGCACCACCACCGGGAACCGCTGGTTCGCGGCGTCCAGGAAGCGGCCGGACCCGACGTGGCCGCCGAGCACACCGAGCAGGTCGAGATGCGCGGCGAGCACCGCCGTACCGGAGGCCGGGTCGGTCCGGTCGTTGCGCTGGATCCCGAGGTGGGTGTTGGCGACCGCTGTCGCCGCGGTGACCGGCGCGATCCGCTCGGTCATGGCCACGGACTCCGGCGCCAGGAGCACCGGCGGGTCCTGATCGGGGACGGCGCTCGCCTGCGACAGGTTGGTGCCGAGGCGGTCGAGCTGTTCCAGCAGCCCGGCCCGGCTGGACGCGGGCACGCCGGTGACGACGACCATCGTGGCGACACCGATGGCGATGCCCAGCGCCGACAGGGCCGCGCGCAGCCGCCGGGTCCGGATGCCGAAGAACCCCAGAGCGAGCAGGTCCAGCGGGGAGAGCCGGACCCGCCTCATCCGGGGCCACCGGTGTCCCGGACGAGCCGGCCGTCCCGCAGCTCGACCCGGCGGGGCAGGGCGGCGGCGATGTCACGGTCATGGGTGATCACGGCGATGGTCGTCCCCTCGGCGTTCAGGCGGGTGAGCAGGTCCAGCACCGACCGCCCGGTACGGCTGTCCAGCGCACCCGTCGGCTCGTCGGCCAGCACCAGCGAGGGCCCGTTGACCAGCGCACGGGCGATGGCCACCCGTTGCCGTTCACCACCGGAGAGCTGGTGCGGCTGGTGCTGCGTACGGTGGGCGAGCCCGACACGGTCCAGGGCGGCCGCCGCGAGCGGGCGCCGGCGGCGGCGGGGGACCCCGGCGTACTGCAGGCCCAGGGCGACGTTCTCGGCCGCGCTCAGCCCGTCGGTCAGGTGGAACTGCTGGAAGACGAAGCCGAGTTGCTGCCCGCGCAGCGCCGAGAGCCGCCGGTCGCGCAGCCGGGCGGCATCCTGCCCGCCGAGGGTCACCGTGCCGCTGGTCGGCCGGTCGAGGGTGCCCATGATGTGCAGCAGTGTCGACTTGCCCGAGCCGGACGGCCCGACGATGGCCAGCAGCTCACCCGCGGCGATCTCCAGGGTGACGTGGTCGAGGGCGGTGACCGTGCCGCCGTACACCTTGCTGACGTCGTGCACGGCGAGGACCGAGGTCATGAGGCGGTCACCACGGTGACACCCTCGTCGAGGCCGGGCCCGCTGACCTCGACCCGGCCGTCGGCGAACAACCCGGTGTCGACCGGCACCAGGGCACCACCGGCGATCTGCACCGCGTACCCGCCCTCGAGCAGCGCCAGCAGGGCGCCGACCGGCACGGCCAGGACGTCCGGGCGGGTCTCGCCGGTCACCTCGACCTGGACCGGCGCAGCGGTGAGCCGGGACACCGCCCCGGAATCGTCGAGCTTGACGGTGACCGTGGTGCGGGGCTGTTCCGTGCCGTCCCCGCCTTCCGGAGCACGGGCCGTCGTGCCGACCGACGTGACCTTCGCCTTCGCGACATCCCCGTCGGGCAGCGTGACCCGCACGGCGTCCCCGCGCCGGACCGAGCCGCTGTCACCGGCGTCGAGCTGCACGGTCACGACCTTCGCCGTACCGGTGACGGCCATCAGCGGCGCGTCGGACGGGCGGCCGGGCCGGGCGATCAGGGCCGCGACACGCAGCTTGCCGCTGTGCACGAGCACGTCACCGGGGGCGATGACCCCGGTTGCCGGTACGCCGTGATCGGTCTGCCACCGCTTGACGGCCGCGATGAGCGACCGGGTCATGACCCCGTCGCCCGCGTGCACCTTCAGCGGCGCCGGCTCGGCAGGACTGCCCGGCAGCGGCTGATCCCCGGTGCGGTACCCCAGGGCCCGCAGGTTGTCGACGACCACCCGCACGTCCCGCCCGACCAGGCCGGCCCGGTCCAGGGGCCGGAAGAGCGGCGTCCGGCCGTAGAAGAGCGGCACCGGCCGGTCGTCACGCCGGTAGACCGGTTGCCCGCGTTTGACCACGGCACCCTGTTTCGGCAGCCAGGTGACCGTGCCGGCACCACCCTCGAGCTCCTGCGGCGTGCCGTAGCCCAGCTCGCCGGAGACCGTCCGCGTCGTCGACAGGTCGGTCCGGGTGACCACCGCTGTAGCCGCGGGCGGCCCGGTTGCTTCCTCGGTGCCGGTGGGCTTGCGCTCGGGCAGGAACCGCAGCCCGGCGACGACCAGCCCGGCCAGGACCAGCACCAGGGCGGCCCACCTAACCCCTCTTGCCATCGTAAGCCTGCACCTCGCACGCCTCGGTCACCGCGTCCGCGTTCGGGAAGTCGCCCCACTTCGGGCCGGGCTCCCAACCGTCGGCCACCTTGTGGACGTCGTCGCCGTGGTCCTTCAGGCATTGCCAGAAGTTGTTCTCGTCGTCCTTCAGGTACGGGTTCTGCTCCGGATCCTTCTCCGGCGGCGGCTGCGGCAGGGTGTGGTCACAGGCTTTGTGGATCTCGGGTGTGTCGGCCTGCATCTTGCCCTCGGCGCTGTTGAACTCGTAGACGCCTTCGGCGTTCTTCTTCATCGGCACGCCGGCTCCGGCGAGACAGGCGTAGAAGGCGTTCCAGAGCTGGTCCTCCTCCTCGCGGCTCATGTCCATGCGCATGACGGGCGGGCCGGCGGACCTGGCCGGGGCCGAGGCGCCGGCGACCGGTTCGCTGCGGAAGCTCACGACCTTCGGGGCGTTGTCGTCACCGGACGAGGACGAACAGCCGGCGACGCCGCCGAGACAGAGGGTCAGCGCCAGCAGGGCGCGCAGGGGAGTGGGCATGCCGGAGATCGTGCGGGCCCGCGATCAGCCGTCCGTCAGTCACTTGTATCGAGGTTGTCAGATTTTCCGGGCGTCCTTGCGACCCTGCCTATAGTCGGCACCGTGCGAACCCAGGTGCTCATCGCCGAGGACGACCCCCGGCAGGCCGAAGGCGTCCGCCGCTACCTGGTCGCCGAGGGCTACGAGGCGCTGGTGGTGCCGGACGGCCGCGCCGCCATCGACACTGTCCGGCGTGAACGCCCCGACCTGCTCATCCTCGACGTGATGATGCCCAAGGTCGACGGGCTCGACGTGTGCCGCGTGCTGCGCGCCGAGTACGACCTGCCCATCCTCGTGCTGACCGCCCGGTCCAGCGAGGAGGACCTGCTGCTCGGTCTCGACCTGGGCGCCGACGACTACCTGACCAAGCCGTACAGCCCGCGCGAGCTGATGGCCCGGGTGCGGACCCTGCTGCGCCGCACGTCGCGGGCGGTCACCGTGGATCATCGGGTCCATGCCGTGGCCGGCTTTGTCGTCGATCCGGTACGCCGTGAGGTGCGCCGCGGCGACACCGTCGTCGTCTGCACCCGCGGCGAGTTCGAGGTCCTCGCGACACTGGCCGCCGAGCCGGGCCGGGTCTTCACCCGCCGGCAGCTGCTGCAGCGCACCCGGGGCTGGGAGAGCTACCCGACCGACCGCACCATCGACATGCACGTGCTCAACCTGCGTCGCAAGCTCGAGTCCGACCCGGCCCGCCCGCGCCACCTGATCACGGTCTACGGCGTCGGCTACAAGCTGAGTCCCTGACGTGGGCGCCACCCGGGTGCCGCTGCACCGCAGCCTGCTCACCCGTCTGCTGGCCACCTCGCTCGCGGTGGCCGTCTGCGCCGTGGCCGCCACCGCGTGGCTGGCGGTCCGCACGACGAGCCGGGTGATCAGGCAGGAGCAGGGCCAGTCCATCGCGGCCGACAGCAGGATCTACGACGGGCTCCTCGGGTACGCGGCCACCCACGCGAGCTGGCAGGGTGTCGAGCCGGTGCTGACCGAGCTGGCCGCCGGTACGGGCCGCCAGGTCACCCTCACGGACGCCCAGGGCCGGTGGCTGGCCGGCCGCACGGGTGAGCTGCCGTCCCGCCCGTCGGCCGTGGTCGACGCCCTGCACGTCGACACCGCACTGCGGGGCGGCACCAACGCGACCGAGATCGACCCGCGGGCGGTCGGGCCGTTCCGGCTCACCGCGGCCGAGCGTGCGGTGCTGCGCAAGGCGGCCACGGCGCAGATCGCCTGTCTCGAGGACATCGGCTTCGGCGGTGTGCTCACCGAGTCGCCGTCGGGGCGGGTGTCCGTCTCGGCGCAGGGTGATCTCGACACCCAGGGTGCGCTGTTCAAGTGTGACCGGGGGATCGGCCCGACGAGCACCGAGAAGAGAGCCCTCGACAAGCTCACCGGCCTGGTCACGGGTTGTGTCGAACGCCAGGGAGCCCGGATCAGCCTCCAGCTGTCGGCCGACTTCTCCTACCGGGCCAAGACCGGCCCCGGGGTCGACGACGGGCAGATCCGCGACTGCCTCGACGCGGCCCGCCGCGAGCAGCTGCGGCCGTACGTGGCGCCGGCCGCCCGGCTCTACATGGGAAGTCCGGCCCGGCAGCCCGACGCCACGTTCGACCTGACCGGCCGCAACGCCGGGTATGTCGCCGGGGTCACGGGACTGGTGCTGCTCCTCGCGGTGCTGGTGACCGTGCTGGTGGGACTGCGGCTGGTCCGCCCGCTGCGGGTGCTGACGGCGGCCGCGCAGCGCCCGCTGGACCGCGACGCCCCGGTGCCGGTCACCGGCGACGACGAGATCGGCCGGCTCGCCGCGGCCTTCAACGACCTGGCCGAGCGCCGCCAGGTCAGCGAACGCCGGCGCAAGGCGATGGTCAGCGACGTCGCGCACGAGCTGCGGACCCCGCTGTCCAACATCCGCATCTGGCTCGAGGCCGCCCAGGACGGTCTGGCCCCGCTCGATCCCGAGCTGCTGGACCTGCTGACCGAGGAGGCGCTGCTTCTGCAGCACGTCATCGACGACCTGCGGGATCTTGCCGCCGCGGACGCCGGTTCTCTGCGGCTGCACCCGTCGCGGGTCCACGTCGAGGACCTGCTGCGGCAGGTGGCCGAGGCGCAGCGGGAGACCGCCACGCGCGGCGGCGTCGACCTGCGGCTGGAGCTGGCCGGTGACCCGGAGGTCGAGCTGGACCCGGTCCGGCTGCGGCAGATCGTCGGCAACCTGCTGTCGAACGCCGTCCGGCACACCCCGCCGGGCGGCCGCGTCGTCCTGCGGTCGCGGATCGCGGGTGACGAGCTGCTGGTCGAGGTGGCGGACACGGGCTCCGGCATCGCGCCGCAGGACCTGCCGCACGTCTTCGACCGGTTCTGGCGGGCCGACAAGGCGCGCAGCCGGCAGACCGGGGGCAGCGGCCTGGGCCTGGCGATCGCCCGCAAGCTCGCGCGCGAGCACGGGGGCGATCTGACCGCGGCGAGCCGGCCCGGCGCCGGCAGCACCTTCACCCTGAGGCTGCCCTCACGCGGCTAGCCCGGCCGGGGTGCCGGCCACCGGCCGACCAGGCTCACGCGGCCAGGTCGGCGTACCGGCCACCGACCGAGACCAGGCTCTCGTGGGTGCCGGACTCGAGGATCCGGCCGTGGTCGACCACCACGATCTGGTCGGCGTCACGGACGGTGGAGAGCCGGTGCGCGATGGTCACCGTCGTCCGGCCGCGGGCCAGCTCGTCGAACGCGCGCTGCACGGCCCGCTCGGTCGAGGTGTCGAGCGCGCTGGTGGCCTCGTCCAGGACCAGGATCCGCGGGTCCCGCAGCAGGGTCCGGGCGATGGCGATGCGCTGCTTCTCACCACCGGAGAAGCGGTGACCGCGCGAGCCGACAACGGTGTCGTAGCCGTCCGGGAGCCCGGCGATCAGGTCGTGGATCTGCGCGGCCCGGGCGGCCTGCTCGATCTGCTCGTCCGTGGCCTCCGGGCGGGCGTACCGCAGGTTCTCCCGCACGGTCGTGTGCAGCAGGTACGTCTCCTGGCTGACCACGCCGACGATGCCCGCGAGGTCGGCCAGCCGCAGGTCGCGCAGGTCGATGCCGTCGACGGTGATGCGTCCGGCGTCGGGGTCGTAGAGGCGCGCGATCAGTGCGGCCAGGGTGCTCTTGCCCGAGCCGGTCTCGCCGACCAGGGCCAGGGACGTGCCGGCGGGCACATCGAGGCTGACACCGGCGATCGCCGCGGTCTCACTGCCCGGGTACGCGAAGGTCACGTCCTCGAAGCGCAGGTGGCCGCGTACCGGACGGGTCAGGGTGACCGGCTCGGCGGGATCGTCCACCTCGACCGGCAGGTCCAGATATTCGAAGATGCGGGCGAAGAGCGCGAGCGAGCTGGTCAGCTGGACCCCGACGCCGAGCAGGCCCATCAGGGGCCGGAAGAGCCCGGCCTGCAGCGAGGTGAACGCGACCAGGGTGCCGATGCTCAGCTTGCCCGCGGTCATCGGCAGACCGGCGCTCAGGTAGATGAGCGCGGGGATCGCGGCGAAGATGATGCTCATCGCGGCCATGCGCCAGCGGCCGGCCAGCTCGGAGCGCAGCTCCAGGTCGATGAGGCGGGTCGACGACGCGGTGAACCGCTCGACCAGCGCCGGGCCGGTCCCCATGGTCTTGCTCAGCTGCACGCCGCTGATCGACAGGCCTTCCTCGACGGTGACGTTGAGGTCGGCGAGCTCCCGCTGGCGCTGCGCGGTGATCTCCTTGCGCATCTTGGCGACGCGGCGGGTCAGGTAGATCGCGGGCGGCAGGACGACCAGCGAGACGAGGGAGAGCTGCCAGCTCAGGGCGGCCATGGCGACCGCGGTGGCGACGGCGGTGGTGAGGTTCGAGGCGATCGAGGTCGCGGTCGAGGTGACCACGGACTGCATGCCGCCGATGTCGTTGGTGATGCGCGACTGCACCTCGCCGGTCCGGGTCCTGGTGAAAAAGGCCACGGACTGGCGCTGTAGGTGGGTGAAGACGTCGGTGCGCAGCCGGTGCATGACACGCTGGCCGACGGTGGTGGAGATCCAGGTCTGGACGACCCCGAGCGCGGAGGTCACGGCGGCGACGGCGACCATGCCGGCGACCAGCCAGACCAGCAGCGTCAGGTCCTGCTGCGGCAACGCGCGGTCGATGACCTCGCGGAGCAGGAAGGGGGAGGCCATGGCGATCACGGACGAGGCCACGATGATCGCGGTGACCAGGGTCAGGGGTGTGCGGTGAGCGGTGAAGAGCCGTCCGATGCGACGGAGCGAGACCTCTTTGGCCTGCTTCTTCTCGGCGGCGGTGACGGTCTGGGAGCGGCCTCGGCGGCCGGTTTCGACAGGTGGCGATTCCAAGAGCAACAACCTTCTTCCGGTACGGGTTAAGCTGAGGTTACCTCAACATGAGGCTACAACCGCAATCGCTGATACGGTATTCCCCGTGGACGACGACCACCTCTCCGAGCTGTTCTGGTCCGTGGCCCGCAACCTGCGCCACCTCAACCGCGAGGCTCTGGAGCCGCTGAACGTCTCGCCGTCGCACGGCCGCGCGCTCAACGTGCTGCTCAAACACGGCTCGCTGCGCCCGGGTGCCCTCGCCGAGCATCTGCGCATCGCGGCCCGCTCGGCCACCGAGGTCGTCGACGACCTGGAGCAGCGCGGTCTCGTGGCCCGGGCCCCCGACCCCGCCGACCGCCGGGCGACCCTGGTGACCCTCACGGCGGAGGGCCGGGCCGCCGGCGACGCGATCCGCTCGGCCCGCCAGCAGGCGGCGGAGCGGTTCTTCGCCGCGCTCAGCGACACCGACCGCACAGAGCTGACTCGAATTCTTCGCCAGCTCCGCGACTGACAATCTCCTGCGGGGGTAGCAGAGAGTTACGTCAGTCACTTTCCTGACCGATCGGCCAGCTTCTGACCGATCGGTCAGGCATGCTGAGATCCATGGTCCGCACCAGTACGCGGGACGAGATCCTCAGCGTCGCCGCCGAGCAGTTCGCCCACTCCGGGTTCAAGGGCACCTCGCTGCAGGACATCGCCGCCCGGGTGGGCTGTTCCAAGGCCACGTTGCTCTACCACTTCGCCAGCAAGGAAGCGATCTTCGCCGAGATGCTGGCACCCGCCGCGCGGGAGTTCGCCGAGCTCAGCGCGGGCTTCGCCGCCCTCGACGACCGCGCCGCCCAGGCCGCGGCCATCGAGGGCTTCGTCGATCTGGTGCTGCGGTACCGCCGCGAGATCTCGCTCATCTACGACGGCACGGCGCAGTTCCTGCAGGAGCCGGCTTTCGAGTTCCTGCTCCCGCTCACCGAGGACCTGTGTTCCGTGTTCGCCGCGCGCTCCACGGACCCGGCCACCCGCCTGGCCGCGGAGGTCGTACTCGCGGGCATCGTCACCGTCGCCATCGACAAGGACGACGAGGGCCTGCGCGAGGCCCTCATCGGTGTCGCCAAGCGTGCCCTGATCACCCCTATCCCTCACGACAAGGACTGACATGGCAACCCTGTTGTACCGGCTCGGCCGGGCCTCGTTCCGGCGCCGCAAGCTCGTGGTCGCCCTGTGGCTCGTGCTGCTGGCCGCGCTCGGTGGCGCCGCCCTGGCCTTCAAGGGACCGACGTCGAGCAACTTCACCATGCCCGGCACCGAGTCGCAGCGTGCGATCGACGCGCTGCAGAAGGAGTTCCCCGAGGCCAGCGGGGCCACCGGCACGATCGTCGTCGCCGCGCCGCAGGGTGCCACGCTCGCCGATCCGCAGCTCAAGGCGGCGGTGCAAGGGTTGGTCAAGGAGGCCGGCACGCTGCCGGGTGCACTCGCGGCCGTCGACCCGTACGCCGTGAAGGCGCTGTCCCAGGACGGCCGTCACGCGCTGATCCAGGTCCAGTTCGCCGAGCGCGCGGATGCCGTGACCGAGGACCAGCGCACCGCCTACGAGAACAGCGGCGCCGCGGCCGAGGCAGCCGGCCTGCAGGTGGAGCACGGCGGCGAGGTGATGAACGCACCGCCGGAGGTCGGCGGCACCGAGGCCATCGGCGTGGTCATCGCGCTCGTCGTCCTGGTGATCACGTTCGGCTCGCTGGTGGCCGCGGGCATGACCATGCTCAACGCGCTGATCGGTGTCGGCGCCGGCATGGCCGGTCTGTTCGCGCTGAGCAGCGTCATCGACCTGACCAGCACCGCGCCGGTCCTGGCGCTGATGCTCGGCCTGGCGGTCGGCATCGACTACTCGCTGTTCATCACCTCGCGCCACCGCCAGAACCTGGTCGACGGCCTCGAACCCGAGGAGGCGGCCGCCCGCGCGGTCGGCACCGCCGGGTCCGCGGTCGTGTTCGCAGGCATCACGGTGGTCATCGCGCTCGCGGGTCTCGCCGTGGTCCGGATCCCGTTCCTCACCGTGATGGGCCTGGCCGCCGCCGGCACCGTCGCGGTCGCCGTGGTCGTCGCCATCACGCTGCTGCCCGCACTGCTGGGCTTCGCCGGTGAGAAGGTCCTGCCCCGCAAGCTGCGCGGGCACGCCGCCTCGCACGCCACGACCAAGGAGGCCTTCGGCTTCCGCTGGGCCCGCATCGTCACCCGGCTGCGCATCCCGGTCATCCTGGTCGGTGTGCTCGGCCTCGGCGCCCTGGCGATCCCGGCCATGGACATGCGGGTCGCCCTGCCCGACGCGAGCGCGGCCGCTCCCGGTACGCCGGCCCGTGAGGCCGCCGACCTGATCACCGCCGGCTTCGGCCCGGGTTTCAACGGCCGGCTCGCGCTGGTCGTCTCCAGTGACTCGCCCGAGCAGACGGGCGCCGCGGTGCAGCAGGTCAGCCAGGTCCTGCAGGGCACACCCGACCTGCTCACGCTGACCCCGCCTAACCTGAGCCGGGACAAGCTCACCGCGCTGCTGGCGATCATCCCGCAGACCGGCCCGACCGACGCGGCCACCGAGGAGCTGGTCCACGAGGTCCGCGACCGGGTGGCCGGTGTCAGCGGTGCCGAGGTGGCGGTGACCGGGCAGACCGCCGTCGGCATCGACGTGTCGGAGAAGCTGTCCGACGCCATGCCCGTCTACCTGTTGCTGGTGGTCGGACTGTCGGTGCTGCTGCTGATGCTCGTCTTCCGGTCGGTGCTGGTGCCGCTCAAGGCGGCGCTCGGCTTCCTGCTGACCGTCGGCGCGACCTTCGGCATCACGGTGCTGGTGTTCCAGGAGGGACACCTGGCCTCGCTGGTGGGTCTGGACACGCCGGGCCCGCTGGTCAGCTTCCTGCCCATCCTGCTCATCGGCATCCTCTTCGGTCTGGCCATGGACTACGAGGTGTTCCTGGTGTCCCGGATGCGCGAGGACTACGTGCACGGTGCCGACGTCCAGGCGGCGACGATCAGCGGCATGGGTCACGGCGCCCGTGTGGTCACCGCGGCCGCGCTGATCATGACGTCGGTCTTCGCCGGCTTCATGCTGATCGACGACCCGGTCATCAAGTCCATGGGCTTCGCCCTCGCGATCGGTGTCGCCATCGACGCGTTCGTGGTCCGGATGACGATCGTGCCGGCCGTGATCTCACTCCTCGGACGGGCCGCCTGGTGGCTGCCGGCCTGGCTGAACAGGGCATTGCCGAATGTCGACATCGAGGGTGAGCGCCTGCGCGATCAGCTGAGCGAGGAACCTGAACGGGAAACCGTCACCGTCTGAACGAACGACCGCCGGGGTGTGCACAGCACGCCCCGGCGGTTTATTGCCGGATTGTTACCTGTCCGGTGATCTAGAAACTTGCGAATCATCTTCTGCTCTGAATAGGTTGCCTTCGGCAACAAAACCACATCACAGCCAGACCCCTCCCGGAGGCATCCATGACGTTGGCGAGGTGGTGCGACCTATGAGCGACACGCACATCCTCCTGGAGATGCGCTCCATCACCAAGGAGTTCCCCGGAGTCAAGGCCCTCTCCGACGTCAACCTGGTGGTGCGCGCCGGCGAGATCCACGCGATCTGCGGTGAGAACGGTGCCGGCAAGTCCACGCTGATGAAGGTCCTCAGCGGGGTCTACCCGTACGGCACGTACGACGGTGACATCGTTTACCAAGGGGCGGAGACGCGCTTCGGTGACATCCGGGCCAGCGAGAACGCCGGCATCGTGATCATTCACCAGGAGCTCGCGCTCATCCCGGACATGTCGATCGCCGAGAACATCTTCCTCGGCAACGAGCCCCGCAAGCGCGGCGCGATCGACTGGAAGGCCGCCAACCGCCGGGCGCTCGACCTGATGGCGCGGGTGGGCCTCCAGGAGGACCCCGACACGCTGATCAAGGACATCGGCGTCGGCAAGCAGCAGCTGGTGGAGATCGCCAAGGCGTTCGCCAAGGACGTCAAGCTGCTCATCCTCGACGAGCCCACCGCGGCCCTGAACGAGGCCGACTCCCGCCACCTGCTGGACCTGCTGCGCGGGTTCCGCGAGCGCGGCATCACCTCGATCATGATCTCGCACAAGCTGAACGAGATCGAGGCGATCGCCGACCAGATCACCATCCTGCGGGACGGCAAGACGGTCGAGACGCTGAACATCAAGGCGGACGGCGTCGACGAGGACCGCATCGTGCGGGGCATGGTCGGCCGCGAGCTGAGCAGTCGCTTCCCGGACCACACGCCGAAGATCGGCGAGGTCTTCTTCGAGGTCAAGAACTGGAACGTCCGGCACCCGATCTCCGCCGACCGCCAGGTCTGCAAGAACGAGAGCTTCGTGGTGCGCCGCGGCGAGATCGTCGGCTTCGCCGGCCTCATGGGCGCCGGCCGTACCGAGCTCGCGATGAGCGTCTTCGGCCGCTCGTACGGCGTCTGGGAGTCGGGCACGATCATCAAGGACGGCAAGGAGATCGAGCTCAAGTCGGTCTCCGACGCCATCGCCAACGGTCTGGCGTACGTCAGTGAGGACCGCAAGGCGATCGGCCTCAACCTGCTCGACGACATCAAGACGTCGACGGTGGCCGCCAAGCTGAAGAAGATCTCCCGGCACGGCGTCCTGGACGAGGTCGCGGAGTACAAGGCCGCCGAGTCCTACCGCAAGGAGCTGCGGACCAAGGCTCCGACGGTCGACGAGGGCGTCTCCAAGCTCTCCGGTGGCAACCAGCAGAAGGTTGTCCTGGCGAAGTGGATGTTCACGGACCCGGATCTGCTGATCCTCGACGAACCGACCCGCGGCATCGACGTGGGCGCGAAGTTCGAGATCTACGGCATCATCCAGCGGCTCGCCGACCAGGGGAAGGGCGTTGTTGTCATCTCCTCGGAGCTGCCTGAGCTGATCGGGCTCTGCGACCGCATCTACACCGTGTTCGAAGGCACCATCACCGGCGACATTCCCCGGCGGGACGCGGACCCGGAGACCCTCATGAAGCAGATGACCTCGACGAAGAAGATGCAGACGCGATGAGCCGATTCAAGGACCTTCAGAAGAACCTCTTCGGAGGCACCACCTCCAACGCCCGTCAGTTCGGGATGATCTTCACGCTGGTGGCGATCGTCGTCCTGTTCCAGGTGCTGACCGACGGCCTGACCCTGCGCTCGGACAACCTGATCGCGTTGTTCCAGCAGAACTCGTACATCCTGATCCTGGCCATCGGCATGCTGATGGTGATCGTGGCCGGGCACATCGACCTCTCGGTCGGCTCGATCGCGGCGTTCGCGGGCATCCTGGTCGCCAAGTCGATGGCGGAGTGGGACCTGCCCTGGCCGGTTGCGATCCTCTTCGGCCTGCTGATCGGCGCGGCCATCGGCGCCTGGCAGGGCTTCTGGGTCGCCTACATCGGCGTACCCGCGTTCATCGTGACGCTGGCCGGCATGCTGATCTTCCGTGGCGGCAACCAGTTCATCGGTAACGCCAGCACCATCCCGGTGCCGGAGGGCTTCCGGACGATCGGCGCGGGCTTCCTGCCCGAGGTCGGCCCGAGCACGGGGTACAACAACCTGACGCTGCTGCTCGGTCTCGCCGCCTGTGCGGCCGTGGTCTGGCGCGAGGTGCAGGCCCGCAAGACGCGCCGCGAGATGGACGCCGACGCCGCTCCGCTGTGGATCTCCATCTTCCGGATGGCCGTCATGGTCGGCGTGCTCGTCTTCGTCACGCTGCGCTTCGCCAGCGGCCGCGTCGGCACCAGCTTCCCGGTGTCGGGCATCATCCTGGTCGCGCTGGTCATCCTGTACTCGTTCTACACCCGCAACACCGCCGGTGGCCGGCACATCTACGCGGTCGGCGGCAACTCGCGCGCCGCGGAGCTGTCCGGCGTCAAGCTTCAGCGGGTCAACTTCTTCGTCATGATGAACATGTCCGTGCTGGCGGCGCTGGCCGGCATGATCTTCGTGGCGCGTTCGGCGGCCTCCGGCCCGCAGGACGGTAACGGCTGGGAACTGGACGCGATCGCCGCTGTCTTCATCGGTGGCGCGGCTGTCTCCGGCGGTATCGGCACCATCAGCGGATCCATCGTCGGTGGTCTCGTCATGGCCGTGCTCAACAACGGTCTGCAACTCCTGGGCGTCGGCACCGACCGGGTCCAGATCATCAAGGGCCTGGTCCTGCTGCTGGCCGTCGCACTCGACGTCTACAACAAGAGCCAGGGGCGCTTCTCCATCATCGGAAGCATCATGCGCCCATTCCGCCGGGAGGCATCAGCCGGACCGGCTTCATTGTCGGACGCGGGCTCAGAACCCGCCAAGACAACGGTGTCCGGCTGACGGTCACCGAACCCCTCTCACCCTGTATCACCACTGAAAAGAAAGGCATTACCCCCCAATGCGTAATTTCTTCGGCAAGACGGTGGCCATCGGCGCCATCTCGATGCTGGCCCTTACGGCCTGCGGCGGCGGCCGTGACGAGGAGACCGGTGGCTCCGACGCCCCGGCCAAGGGCTTCGCGGCCAACTCGCTCATCGGTGTGGCCCTCCCGGCCAAGACCTCCGAGAACTGGGTTCTCGCCGGTGACCTGTTCACCAACGGCCTGAAGGAGGCCGGCTTCCAGAGCGACGTGCAGTACGCCGGCGCGTCCACGACGGTTGCCGACCAGCAGGCGCAGATCACCGCCATGGTCACCAAGGGCGCCAAGGTCATCGTCATCGGCGCGACCGACGCCGCGCAGCTGTCGACCCAGGTCGCCGCGGCGCACCAGGCCGGCGCGAAGGTCATCGCGTACGACCGCCTCATCACCAACACGCCGGACCTCGACTACTACGTCGCGTTCGACAACTTCAAGGTCGGCCAGCTCCAGGGCCAGGCCCTGCTGGACGGCATGAAGGCCAAGAAGGCGACCGGCCCGTGGAACGTCGAGCTCTTCTCGGGCTCGCCGGACGACAACAACGCCGGTGTGTTCTTCAACGGTGCGATGGACGTCCTCAAGCCGGCCATCGACAAGGGTGACGTCGTCGTCGCGTCGAAGCAGACCGACGTCAAGCAGACCGCCATCCAGGGCTGGAAGGCCGAGGGTGCGCAGGCCCGCATGGACCAGCTGCTGACCTCGACCTACGGCAGCAAGGAGCTGGACGGCGTCCTCTCCCCGAACGACACGCTGGCCCGCGCGATCATCACCTCGATCAAGGGTGCCGGCAAGCCCGTCCCGGTTGTCACCGGTCAGGACTCCGAGGTCGAGTCGATCAAGTCGATCATGGCCGGCGAGCAGTACATGACCATCAACAAGGACACCCGCAACCTGGTCAAGGAAAGCATCAACATGGTCAAGGCTCTGCAGACCGGTGCTGCCCCCCAGGTGAACGACACCAAGTCCTACAACAACGGCAGCAAGGTCGTCGACACGTTCCTGCTCCCGCCGGTCGCCGTCACCAAGGCGAACGCGGCCGAGGCGTACGCGAACGACCCGAAGCTCGCGCCGCTCACCAAGTAAGTACGACTGGGTAGTCACTGACGGCCCTTGGGTCCCCGGAGTCCGTCTCCGGGGACCCTTCGTCGTCAGGGATACCGACATTTGCTCCAAAACAGCTCGGAGAGGGGGTCGGCATCGTGGCCACACCCGTACGATCCGGCCTTTCCCGGGCCGGTCGTCACCCGGAGGTTCCCCTGCCCGCGGCGCCCGGCGCCAGCCAGGAGGAGATCCGCCGGCAAAATCTGGGCGCCCTGCTGCGGTACGTCCACGTGCACGGCCCGACCTCCCGCGCCGAGCTGACCAGCCGGCTCGGGCTCAACCGCAGCACCATCGGCGCCCTCGCGGCCGACCTCGTCACTGCCGGCCTGGTCACCGAGGAAGCGCCCACCACCGTACGCCGGGCCGGCCGGCCCTCCCTGGTCGTGAGCCCCTGCTCCGAACGCGTCTACGCGATCGCGCTGAGCATCGAGGCCGACCGGCTGCGGGCCGCCTGCATCGGACTCGGCGGCCGAATCCTCGACCTGCGTGAGGTGCCCCGGGAGCCCGGGAGCACAGCCCTCGAGACGATCGCCCCGCTGGCGGCGGTCGCCCGGGAGATGGCCGGCGGCCTGGCCGAGGACGCCCTCTGCACCGGCGGCGGTGTGGCCGTGGCCGACACGACCCGCGACGAGGACGGCCGGATCCGGATCGGCGGCGCCGACGAGGAGCTGAACGCCGCCCTTGACGCCGAGTTCGGCAGCGGCCCGGCCTTCGTCGCCGGGGACATGGCCGACATCGCCGCCCTGGCCGAGCACATCCGCGGTGTCGCCGCCGGCCTCGACGACCTCGTCTACCTGCACGGCGACCTCGGCATCAGTGCCGGCATCATCACCGGCGGGCGGCTCGTCGCCGGCCACCGCGGGCACAGCGGCAAGGTCGGTCACATGGTGGTCAATCCCGACGGCCTGCCCTGCGGCTGCGGCTCGAAGGGCTGCTGGGAGACCGAGATCGGCGCGGCGGCCCTGCTGCGGCACGCCGGACGCGAGCCGGGGGAGCCCGGTGCCGTCCTCGACGTCCTGCGGGCGGCGGCGCGCGGTGAGCGTACGTCCCGGGCGGCCGTCCACCAGGTCGCCGGCTGGCTCGGTTTCGGTGTCGCGAACCTGGTCAACGTGGTCAACCCCGACCTGGTGGTCTTCGGGGGTGCCCTGCGCGAGGTCTACATCGCGGGCGCGGGGGTGGTCCGCCGCCGCCTGGACGGGATCGCGCTGCCCGCCTCCCGCGAACACGTCCAGCTGCGAGCGGCGACGCTCGGCCGCAACGCCGCCCTGATCGGCGCCGCGGAACTCGCCTTCGATCGTCTGCTCGCCGACCCGTTGAACGCGGGGGTTGCGGGGTAGGAGCAGACTGAGCAGGCCCAACCGAGAAGAGGCGTTCCATGGCGGGATCAACGGCGAGCACGGCGAGCAGTCGCTGGACCGGTCTGCTCATGTGGCTGCTGCCGCCGCTGTTCGAGCTCCCCGTGGTGGTCGCTCTCTGCTCCGGCGTGCCCGAGGTCGCCCGCGAGGCGGTCTTCGGCGCCCCCGGCACGCAGGTCGTGGTGCTGCTCGCCTTTGTCGCCTCGGTGGGCGGCTTCGTGGCCGCGGCCCGCGGCACCAGCGGTCTGGTGCAGGCGGGGATCGCCGGCATCCTCGCGATCGCCGCCGGTGTGGTGGCGGCGCTCGGCGCGGGCTTCCTGACCGGTGGCGGCTTCCTGGTCCTCGGTCTGCTCCTGGTCCACTCCGCCGTCTCGATCGCGATGCTCGCCCGCGCCACGCTGCGCCGCACCACCCCTTAGGGCCGGTGCTCCCGGCGGGCGGTGAGGCCCGGGAGCAGGGACAGGCCGGCGATGACCGAGCCGGCGACCATCGCCAGGTAGGCCAGCACCAGGATCTCGGCACCACCGCCGATGGCCATCGCTCCCAGGACCATGACGAACCCCAGCAGGGCCGGCAACGCCGTGAGCACCCAGGCGGCCGTCTTCTGCGCCGGGCTCCACCGCGGTGAGCCCGAGACCAGCAGCAGACCCGCCAGCGGGCAGATCACCGGCAGGATCACGGAACCCGCGGTGAGCAGGCCGATCCCGGCGTACTCAAGATGTCCGGAAGGCGCCACCCGGACGGCGGCCGGGGCCATCGGGACGGGCACGGCGGGCCGGCGCAGGTGGGCGGGAACGCGCCCGCGGCGGGCAGCTGCCGCGAGCGCCTCGGGAGGGCCCAGACGCTGGAGGATCTCCCCGGCGTCCTCGAGGGGGTTGGCCGGAGACGTCCGGCGCATGGCGATGTAGTCCGCGACCGTGGTCATCAGCTCGTCCCGCAGACCCGGCTCGAGCTCCTCGCTCGCGGCCCAGAGCGCGGCCAGGTAGTCGAGGACGAGCACGTCCGTGTGCGCCAGCGGCGCCGTGTCGTAGTGGTGCGGTACGGCCGTCATGCGGTCCCCCTGGGTCGGTGCGCGTCAAGTGCAGCCAGCATCGCCTCGGACTGCCCCCGGCCACATCTGGCCGCGGACGGAGAAGCCGGGGTGCACTCCGTCTTTCGGCCGATCCGTTTCTCCGATGGACCTCCCGTGCCCGGTGGTGCAGGGTGGGCCTGTGAGGCGCGGCGATCATGCGAGTTGTGCCACGAAGCCGGATTTATCTACACCGGGCGACCGGGCCGCCGATGCATTCAGCATGGCCGACGACACCCGCGTACCCTCGCGCTACGTGTGGATCACCGCCGGCCTCGCCGTTGCGAGTCTGCTGTGGTACCTCCTGTTCAGCACCGTGGGCGCCGGTCACGTGGCCATCGCGTACGTCGCCGTGCCGCTCGAGGGACTCGTCGCGGTCGCTGCGTTGTTCCGCCTCTGGCGGAGGGTCCGCAGCGAGCCGGTGGCCGGGCGGTTCTGGCGTGCCCTGCTGATCGCCGCGGTCTTCATGACCGTCGGCTACGTGCTGATGCTGATCAACGCCGCCCGGTTCTCGGCCGGCGACATGCCGCCGGACATGCCCCTGTCGGCTGCCGTGGCCGTCGGTCTCGGCTTTGCGCTCGCCATGTGGGCCGTCGCCCGAGTGCCGCAGGGCGCGGTCAGCCCGGCCGAACGCTGGCGGATGCACCTCGACCGGGTCGTGGCCTTCCTGGGCTGCGCCACGGTCCTCTGGCACTTCGGACTCGCTCCCATGCTCACCGCGACCGAGCGGTGGAGCCCGCAGACGCTGACCCTGGTCGGCCTCGCGTTCCTGCTGACCATCGGCGGCATCACCAAGGTGTCCTACCTCGGTGACGGGCCCGTCGACCGGACGGCGATGCGCCTGGTCGCCACCATGGGCCTGGCCGCCGCCGGGGTGGCGGTGCTCGCCACCACCTTCGGCAACGCGGGCGGTGTCCCGTCGCAGTCCGTCGTGCTGCCGATGGCGCCGGTGCTGCTCGTCCTCGCCGTCCGCGCGCAGGGCACGGCGAGGCTCGGCCGCCGCCGGGTGTCGCGCCGGTCGTCGCCACTGCTGCCGTACCTGGCGATCGCCGGCGGTGACCTGCCCCTGATCGCCATCGCCGCCGGGCCGCTGCAGTGGCCCGGCCGGGTCTCTCTCCTCGCCGCCGTCCTGGTCAGCGTGCTCGTCACGATCCGCCAGTTCGTGGCGTTCCGCGACAACAAGCTCCTGCTACGCGACATCCGCGGCCAGGAGGTACGCCTGCAGCACGAGGTCAGCCACGACGGCCTGACCGGTCTGGCCAACCGCGCCCGCTTCCGCGACGCCCTGCACACGGCCCTGGAGAACGGCGAGTCCGCGACCGTGCTGCTGGTCGACCTCGACGACTTCAAGACCGTGAACGACTCACTCGGCCACGACGTCGGCGACCGCCTGCTCGTGGCGGTGGCCCACGTCCTCGACGAGGCCTGCGGCACCGACGCGCTGCCCGTCCGCATCGGCGGCGACGAGTTCGCCGCGCTGCTCGTCGGTGGCACCACGGTGGGGGAGACGGTCGCTCAGCGCATCCTCGACGCCCTCGAGAGCCCGATCAGCGAGCACCGCCTGCTCGTGCAGGCCAGCATCGGCATCGCCACGGCCGCGCCCGCCGCGACGGTCGACGGTGTCCTCCGCGACGCCGACGTCTCCATGTACGCCGCCAAGCAGCGCGGCAAGGCCGGCTTCGTCCGCTACGAGCCGGGCATGGAACAGCCGGTCCTGGCGCACATCCAGCTCGGCGGCGAGATCCGGCGGGGCCTCGACGAGGGCGAGTTCCGCGTCGTCTACCAGCCGGTCGTGCTGCTGGAGACCGGCAAGGTCATCGGCGTCGAGGCGCTGGTCCGCTGGGAGCACCCGACCCGCGGCACGGTCCCGCCGATCGAGTTCATCCCGGCCGCCGAACGCACCGGCCTGATCGTCGAGCTGGGCCGCTTCGTGCTGCGCGAGACCTGCCGGCAGACGGCGGCGTGGCTGGCCGAGTTCGGCCCCGACGCCCTGCAGAAGCCGGGGGTCAACGTCTCGGCCCGGCAGCTGCACGACCCCGGGTTTGTCGCCGACGTGCTCGCGGCCCTCGCCGACAGCGGCCTCTCGACCGACCGCCTGGTCCTCGAGCTGACCGAGTCCGCGGTCCTGCGCGGCAGCCAGATCTCGCGGACCCTGCACGAGCTCGACCGCCATGGCGTCAAGCTGGCCCTCGACGACTTCGGCACCGGCGAGTCGTCGCTGAGCCTGCTGCGGGCGTTCCCCGCCGCGATCATCAAGCTCGACAAGTCCTTCGTCGACGGCATCGAGATCGACGACGCGAACCCGGCGGCGCGCGACGCCCGCCAGGCGGTCGCCCGCGCGGTCATCCAGCTGGCGGGTGCGCTGGGCCTGGACACCGTCGCCGAGGGCATCGAGAACGAGGCGCAGGTGGAGCAGCTGCGCGCCCTGGGTTACACCCTCGGCCAGGGTTACCACCTGGCCCGCCCGATGAACGCCGGCAACTTCACCGCCCTCCTGGCCTCCCAGCGCGACGCGGTGGCCGCGTAACTTCGTCGGAGTGACCGTTCACAACGGAGCGTGAGCTGGGCGAAGCCCTTCGGACCGGGTGATGTCCGGCGTGTCCACATCGGTCTGACTCACGGCATTGACGGGGACTTATGCCTCGGCCCAGCGAAACTTTTGCATATTTCGAAGATTCTTTTGGCCACTCAGGCGAAACAAACCATTAACATCAGCAAGCGAACGACTTCGATGCACCAAAAGTGCTCCGACGTGGCGCGCGGTCCATGAGGGCCTCCGCTTGATCGGCCGCTTCCGCGCGCCCACGTCCATCCCGCACCATCTACCGGGAGGCAGTGCAAGCGATGCAGAACGAGTCCACCGTCAGCCGCCGAAACCTACTGGGCGCCGCAGCCGCCGGCGCCGCCGCGATCGGCACGTCCGCCGTGCTGGCCTCGCCCGCCGAGGCCGGGGGCAGGGGCGGTCACCACCCGTCCCGGGTGCCGCGCGACAAGATCAGCGTGCAGCTCTACACCCTGCGCGACCAGCTCAACATCGACCTCGACGCCAGCCTGGCCGAGCTCGCCGAGATCGGCTACAAGCGGGTCGAGCACGCCGGCTTCGTCGGGCGTACGGCGGCGCAGTTCCGGGCCGCCCTGGACCGTGCGGGTCTCAAGGCGACCTCCGGGCACGTCGGCATCCCGCAGCCGTTCAACGCCTCGACCTGGCAGAAGGCCCTCGAGGATGCGCTGATCGTCGGCAACAAGTACATCGTGCACCCGTACTTCGGTGGCGCTGCCGACGGTGGCCCGATCGTGGACGGGTCCGTCTACAAAGCCTTCGCGAAGGACCTGAACAAGGCCGGTGCGCTGGCGCGCAAGGCCGGGCTCAGCTTCGGGTACCACAACCACCACAACGAGTTCGCCCGCCAGGACGGCGGCAAGCGGACCGGATTCGACATCCTCACCGGCGAGACCGACCCCGGTCTGGTCCACCTCGAGGTGGACCTCTACTGGGCGTGGCGGGGAGCCAACGACCCCGTGGACCTGATCCACCGGCACAAGGGCCGGATCCGTCAGGTGCACGTCAAGGACATGGCGACCTCCAGCAGCTTCGCCGACCCGGGCACCGGCCTGATCGACTTCGGCCGCATCTTCGAGCACTCCCGCGAGGCGGGGCTCGTCGAGTACATCGTGGAACGTGACGACGCGGGCAGCCCGCCGCGTACCCCCGCCGACGCCCTGGTCACGGCCGAGGTCGGCTTCCGGTACCTCGACAACCTCCGGTTCTGAGAGGGGAACTGCATGAAGCGACTTCTGACCGCCGTACCCGTACTGGCTCTGGTCGCGACGGCGCTGTCGGCGCCGTCCGGGCCGGCCACCGCGCAGGCCGCCGCCGCGCCGCCGCCGGACTCCGCCTTCCAGAAGGTCACCCTGAACGACTTCCCGGGTGAGCCGATCGCCCTGGCCGTGCTGCCCGACAAGCGGGTGCTGCACACCTCCCGCAAGGGTGAGGTCCGGATCAACGACCCGAAGAGCGGCCGCAACATCCTCGCCGCGACCATCCCCGTCTATCTCCACGACGAGGAGGGTGTGCAGGGCGTCGCGATCGACGGCAACTTCGCCCAGAACAAGTGGGTCTACATCTACTACTCGCCGCCGATGAACACCCCGTCCGACGACCCGGCGACCCCGGGTGTCAACGAGGGTGACGCCCCGGAGACGGGCACCGCGGCGGACTTCGCGCGCTACAAGGGCGTCATGCGCCTTTCGCGCTTCAAGCTCAACGGCAACACGCTCTCGCTCGGCAGCGAGCAGAAGATCATGGAGGTCGGCACCGACCGCGGCATGTGCTGCCACGTCGGCGGCAAGATCGACTTCGACAACGCCGGCAACCTGTACCTGTCGACGGGTGACGACACCAACCCGTTCGCCTCCGGCGGGTACGTGCCGATCGACGAGCGGGCCAACCGCAACCCGGCCTTCGACGCCCAGCGCACCGCCGGCAACACCAACGACCTGCGGGGCAAGCTGCTGCGCATCAAGGTCAACAACAACGGCAGTTACTCCATCCCGAAGGGCAACCTCTTCAAGCCGGGTACGGCGTACACCCGCCCGGAGATCTACGCGATGGGCCTGCGCAACCCGTTCCGCTTCGCGGTCGACAAGAGCACCGGTGTCGCCTACGTCGGTGACTACTCGCCGGACGCCAACTCGCCGAACCCGGCGCGTGGACCGGCCGGTCACGGTCGCTGGATGGCCATCGACAAGCCCGCGAACTACGGCTGGCCGTACTGCGTCTCGCCCGAGCTGCCGTACGTCGACTACGACTTCGCCACCGGGACCTCGGGCGCACCGTTCAACTGCGCCGCGCCGGTGAACGAATCACCGAACAACACCGGCAAGCGCAAGCTCCCGCCGGTCGAGAAGGCCGAGGTCATCTACTCGTACGCCGCCAGCGCCGAGTTCCCCGAGCTGGGTACCGGCGGCATCGGCCCGATGGGTGGGCCGGCGTACGAGTTCGACGCCAAGAACAAGTCGGCGACCAAGTGGCCGCAGTACTACGACGGCAAGCCGCTCTTCTACGAGTGGACCCGTGACTACGTCAAGGGCTTCAACCTGGGCCCGGCCAACGAGGTCACCTCGATCGAGTCGGTGCTGCCGTCGATCGTCTTCGACAACCCGATGGACCTCGAGTTCGGCCCGGACGGCGCGCTCTACGTCCTCGAGTACGGCGACGGCTACTTCTCCGAGAACCCGGAGGCGCAGCTGGCCCGCATCGACTACGTGCGCGGCAACCGGACACCGATCCCGCGTGTCAGCGCCACGCCCACCAGCGGCGAGGCACCCCTGACCGTCACCTTCTCCAGCGCCGGCACGACCGACCCGGACGGTGACAGCCTGAAGTACGCGTGGGACTTCAACGGCGACGGTGTTGTCGACTCCCGGCAGGCGAACGCGGTCTACACGTTCACCGAGAACGGCAACTACCGGCCGACGCTGAAGGTCACCGACCCCACGGGTCGCTGGGCGTCCGCGGAGGTTCTCCTCCCGGTCGGCACGCTGGCCCCGGTGGTCACTCTGGTGACACCGACCGACGGTCAGCCGTTCGAGTTCGGTGACGTGGTGCCCTTCGAGGTCAGTGTGGTCGACGACCAGCCGGTCGACTGCTCGAAGGTCACGGTGACCTACATCCTGGGTCACGCCGAGCACGGGCACCCGCTGTCCACGGCCTCCGGCTGCTCCGGCTCGATCACCACGTTCCTCGACGCCGGTCACGCCGGTGCCGACGACCTGACCGGGGTGTTCGTCGCGCAGTACACCGACTCCGGCACCCCGCCGCAGAGCGGCTCGGACCAGGTCGTCCTGACCCCGACCGCCTGACCCGAGGAGTACGACCCGAGGTCACCGCCGTCACCCACGGCGGTGACCTCGGCCGTTTCCCGCCCATCCGGCCACCACTTGCGTCACGCTGAGAGACGTGGGGACGCACCTGGAGCAGTGGTGGGCGCAGTTCCTCGAAGCCTCGGACCGCTTCGACGCCGCGTACGTGGTCGAGGGCATCAGTGATCTTGTCGGGCCGTACATCAAGGCCCCGCTGCTGCGCCGCGAGGTGAAGATCGCCGCCGACAACGTGGTCCGCTACCTCGAGCGTCCCAGCAGCAAGGAACGCGCCGAGCAGGCCCGCGAGGCCTCCGACCGCCTGGTCCGCACCCTGGACCGCATCGAGGACCGTTCCACCGGCTCGGCGATCTCGACCGAGGAGGCGGGCATCATCGGCCTGGCCCTGCGCGGCGAGTACGCCGCCGCGGCCGCCGCCGCCGAACCCCTGGTCGGCACGTCCAAGCTCCAGCGCCTCTTCGTGACCGCCCTGCGCCTGGAACGCTTCGACATCCCGATGGCCCTGCGCCTGCTCGACGGCGGCCAGACCCCGCGGGAGGCGGTCCGCTCGGGCCACCTGCTCGGCAAGTACAGCTGGTGGCCCTCCTGGCTGCTGCGCATCGTGACCGAACGCGCGCTGGAGGGCACCCTCGACGAGGAGACGATCGTCGCCCTCGACACCTGCGCGTACGCGGAACTGACCCCGATCCAGGCGAACCTGGCCCGCAAGCTCCTCAGCGGCAACGAGTCCCTGATCGACACGGCCGCCCACCGCCTGGCCGGCCTCGGCGAGACCGAAGCCGCCGCCGCCCTCCGCCAGGGCGACATCAACGCGGTCGCCCTGGCGGCACGGCTCATCCCGTTGTGACCTCGGGGTGGTGGCAGACCGCTTCGAGGTTGATGCCGTGGGGGTCGGTCACGAAGGCGCCGAAGTAGTCGTCGTGGTATTCGGGGTGGACGCCGGGCTCCAGCCGGGAGGTGGCTCCGGCGGCGAGGGCGGTCTTGTAGAAGGTCTGGACGTCGTCGCGGGTGTCGACGGTGAAGGCCAGGTGCATGTTGGTGCCGACCGTGCCGCCGTCGATGAGCCAGAAGTAGGGCTTGACCCGGTCGAGGCCGAAGCCGGTCATCGCCGTCGGCTGGTTCGGGGTGGCGTTCGGCGGGATCTCCAGCATCTTGGTGATCCCGATCGAGGCGAGGACGGGCTCGTAGAACGCCACGGCGGTGGCCAGGTCGGGTACGGCGATGTTGAGGTGGTCGATCCGGGAGCCGGAACGGTCGAGATCAGTCATGCCGCCACGATGCCCGTCATTGCGGTCACTTCCTGACCGGTACACGAAAGGACCCGGCCGTGGGGAGACGGCCGGGTCCTTTGCCGGGAGGGCGGGTGGCTATGCGCCGCCCGCTGTCAGCGTCACGGTCTGGGGCTGGAACGCTGCTCCGTTGATGTCTACGCCCGCCGTCTTCGCCTGGTTCAACGCCTGCTGGATGTAGTCGTTGGTGTAGGCGAGACCCTCGGGCTGCTTGGTCAGGACGGTGTCGCCGGTCTGGTTCTTGGTGGTCATCGACAGGTCGACGGTCTGCTTCCAGTCGGCCTCGTTGATCAGGCCGACGCCGGCGGTGGAGGGCCAGACGAGCTTGTTGACCTCGTTCATCTGCCAGAGCTGGTGACTCTTGCCGAGCTTGGAGCCCTTGGCCACGACCAGGTCGCGGCACTTCTCGGCGTTGTCGCGGCAGTACGCCCAGCCCTTGATCGTGCCGGCCAGGAACTTCACCGTCTGCTGCTGGTACGCGGGGTCGTTCAGCTTCTCGGTGTTCGCCCACACCGCGTCCTGCAGCATCGACGAGCCTTCGGTCTTCCAGTCGAGGATGGAGAAGTCCTCGGGGGTGTAGAGCTTGCCCGTCGCCGGGTTCGTCGCCTCGAGGAGCTGGGCGTACTCGTTGTAGCTCATCGCCTGGGCGGCGTCGATCTCCTTCTTGAGCAGTGCCTGCATGTCGAACTGCTGCTGGACCAGGGTGACGTCCTTGCCCGGGTCGAGGCCGGCCTTGGTCATGCCGGCGAAGAGCTCGAACTCGTTGCCGAAGCCCCAGTTGCCGACCTTCTTGCCCTTGAGGTCGGCGGCCTTCGTGATGCCGCTGTCCTTCCACGCCACCTGGTACGTCCCCGAGCGCGCGAAGATCTGCCCGACGTCGGTGATCCCGGCGCCCTGCTCGCGGGAGGCGAGGGCCTTCGGCACCCAGGCCACGGCGTAATCGGCCTTGCCGGTCGCGAGCACGGTCTGCGGCACGATGTCGACGCCGCCTTCGAGCAGCTGGACGTCGAGGCCCTGCTCCTTGTAGAAGCCCTGGTCCACGGCGGCGATGTAGCCGGCGAACTGGGCCTGGTAGAACCACTGCAGCTGCAGCTTGATGGGGGTCAGGGCGCCGCTGGCACCGGGGGCGGGGGTCGACGGGGTGTCGGCGGTGCCGCAGGCGGACAGGATCAGCGCGGACGCGGCGACAACGGGGAGGAAGAGCTTCTTCAACAAGGTGGTCTCCCGAGAAACTACGAGATCAGGCGGGTTTTCCAGGGCATCGCGAGCCGCTCCAGCAGGAGCGTCGACAGGTAGAAGACAAGTCCGAGCAGGCAGGCGCCGACCACGAAGGCCCAGGCACGGGGGTAGGCGGTGAACGCGGCCGCGGAGGTGATCCGTGACCCGAGCCCGTTCTGCAGCCCGCCGAAGTACTCGGCGACGACCGCGGCGATGACGGCCAGCGACGACGCCTGTCGCAGGCCGGTGAAGACGAAGGGCAGCGCGCCGGGCAGGCGGACCAGGCGGGTGAACGTCCAGCCGCCGGCGGCGTAGCTGGTCATCAGCTCCCGGTGGGTGGGGTCGACCTCGCGCAGGCCGCGCAGGGTGTTGATGAAGACCGGGAAGAACACGATGATCCCGGCGATCAGGCGCCGCGGCACGCTCGAGGTCGACTCGAACATGTTGTTGAGGATCGGGGCGAGGGCGATGATCGGCAGCGCGTTCAGCACCGCGGCCAGCGGGACGGACACCTCGGACAGCAGCCGGAAACGGCTCGCGGCCATCGCCGCCAGGATGCCGGCCACGGTGCCCCAGGCGAGACCGATGAGGGCGTTGAGACCGCTGGCCAGCGCCGCCTCCCAGACGTTGGTGCGCTGGGCGACGAGCTCGTGCCAGATCGCCGACGGTGCGGGCAGGATGAACGGCGCGATGCGGCCGAGCGACACGACGAGCTCCCACGCGACCAGGGCGGCGATGCCCAGGAGGACGGGCGGGGCGACGCGCCACAGCAGCTTCACGGGGTGGCCGCCGCGGGGGAGGACCCGCGCAGGGCCTGGCGTACCGAGGTGATCGCTTCGAAGTAGGCGGGGGACTGCCGGGCCGCATCGTCGCGGGACGGCAGGTCGATGTCGATGGTCGCGGTGATCCGCCCCGGCCGTGGTGTCATGACGACGACCTTGTCGGACAGGAACACCGCCTCCGAGATGGAGTGGGTGACAAAAACCGTGCTGGTGCCGGTCTTGGCGCAGATCGCGAGCAGCTCCGACTGCAGCCGCTCGCGGGTCATCTCGTCGAGGGCGCCGAACGGCTCGTCCATCAGCAGCAGCGGCGGGTGCACGGCCAGGGCGCGGGCGATGGCGACCCGCTGCTGCATGCCGCCGGAGAGCTGCGCCGGATAGTGCCCGGCGAAGTCGGCCAGCCCGACCAGGGCCAGCATCTCCGTCGCGCGGGCCTTGCGCTCGGCCCGTGAGGCGCCGCGCAGCTCCAGGGGCAGCTCGACGTTGCGCTGCACGGTCCGCCACTCGAAGAGGCCGGCTTGCTGGAACGCGATGCCGTACTCCTGGTCGAGGCGGGCCTGGGTGGCGGACTTCCCGGCCACCTCGACGACGCCGGCGGTGGCCGGGATGAGGTCGGCGATCAGCCGCAGCAGCGTGCTCTTGCCGCAGCCGGACGGGCCGATGAGCGAGACGAACTGCCCGTCGCCGATGTTCAGGTCGATGTCGGACAGGGCGGTGACCTCGTCGGGCCGGCCCTGGTTGAAGACCTTCGAGACGTCCCGCAGGGATACCGCAGTCACATCGTCACCACCGATACGCGTCGTCGGTGCCGCATGAGCGGCAGTTCCAGCAGGCTGACCAGTGCGGCGACGACCAGCCCGAGCAGGGCGGCGCCGAGCATGGCCGTGTAGACCTTCGCGGGGTCCGAGGTGGCCTCCCGGGAGTACTCGATGATGAGACGGCCGATGCCTCCCCGCGTACCGGTGGAGATCTCACCGACCACCGCGCCCACGACGGCGGCGGCGCCGGCCAGCCGGAGCGCGGGAAAAAGATAGGGCAGCGACGCCGGGAAGCGGAGTTTGAGCAGGGTGCGCCACCAGCCGGCGGCGTAACTGCGCATCAGCTCGACGCCCGCCGCCTGCGGCGACTGCAGACCGCGCAGCATGCCGACGGCCACCGGGAAGAAGGCCAGGTACGCGGCGATCAACGCGACGGTCATCCACTCGGGCCAGATCGTGCCGCCCCACCCGGCGATCAGCGGGGCCAGCGCGACCAGCGGCACCGTCTGCGACAGGATCACGTAGGGGAGCAGGCCGCGCTCGACGATCCGGAACCGTTGCATGGCCACGGCCAGCAGCAGGCCGATGACCGCGCCCGCGACGAAGCCGACGGCGGTGATGCCGAGCGTGAAGAGGCTCGCGCTCAGCACCACCTGCCAGACCGGCCGGCCACCCGTGAGCTCCGGGCGGCCGAGCCGTTGCAGCATGTCCCAAACGTGCGGCATCGACAGGTCGTCGGCCCGGGGCAGGACACGCACTCCGAGGAGCACGGTCCCGTCCGGATTGCCGACCGCCTTGTAGCCCTCCCACAGGGCCACCAGCACGACCAGGCCGACGACAGCACTGAACACACGTCTCACGAGACCACCGGAATGATCTTTTCCCCGTACGCGCGCAGCGTCGCGTCCTTGTCGTCGTGCTGCAGGTAGAGCGCGAACTGGTCCACGCCGATGGCCCGCAACTCCTCGAGCCGCTTCAGGTGGTTCTCGATCGGGCCGAGGATGCAGAACCGGTCGACCACCTCGTCCGGCACGAACGACGTGTGCGAGTTGCCCGCCCGTCCGTGCTCGGCGTAGTCGTACCCCTGGCGGCCCTTGATGTAGTCGGTCAGCACCTGCGGCACCGCGCCGTCGCCGCCGTACCGCGCGACGATGTCCGCGACGTGGTTGCCGACCATGCCACCGAACCACCGCGTCTGGTCCCGCTGGTGCTCGAGGTTGTCGCCGACGTAGGCCGGTGCCGCGACACAGAACTTGATCGCCATCGGGTCGCGCCCGGCCTTCTCGGCGGCGTCCCGCACCGCCTTGATCATCCAGGCCGCGATGTCCGGGTCGGCGAGCTGCAGGATGTAGCCGTCACCCACCTCACCGGTCAGGGCCAGAGCCTTCGGCCCGTACGCGGCGACCCACACGTCCAGCCGGCTCTCGGGCGCCCAGGCGAACTGCAGCTCCTGTCCGCGCAGCGTCACCTGCTCCCCGCTCGCCAGCCCCTTGATGACACCGATGCTCTCGCGCAGCTGCCCGAGGGTGTTCGGCTGCAGACCCAGGACCCGCAGGGCGGAGTCGCCCCGGCCGATGCCGCAGATCGTGCGGTTGCCGTACATCTCGTTGAGGGTGGCGAACTGCGAGGCGATGACCGTCCAGTCCCGGGTGCCGGGGTTGGTGACCATCGGGCCCACGATCACCCGCTCGGTGTCGGCGAGGATCTTGCTGTAGATGACAAACGGCTCCTGCCACAGCACGTGCGAGTCGAACGTCCACACGTGGCTGTACCCGAGGTCCTCGGCCTTCTTCGCCCACTCGACGATCTCCAGCGCGGGCGGGTCGCACTGCAGGACAACACCGATGTCCATGCCGCTCACCGCACCTTCGGGAAGCCGAGGTCGATCTCCGAGGTGGCCGGGTCGGGCCAGCGCGAGGTGACGACCTTGCTGCGCGTGTAGAACTGCAGACCCTCGGGGCCGTACATGTGCAGGTCACCGAAGAGCGAGGACTTCCACCCGCCGAAGCTGTAGTACGCCACCGGTACGGGCACCGGCACGTTGACGCCGACCATCCCGCAGTTGACGTCGTACTGGAACCGCCGTGCGGCGCCGCCGTCGCGGGTGAAGATCGCCGTCCCGTTGCCGTACTCGTTGGTGTTGACCAGGTCCAGGGCTTCCTCGTACGTCTCCGTGCGTACGACCGACAGCACCGGGCCGAAGATCTCGTCGGTGTAGAGCGGCGAGTCCGTCGGCACCTTGTCGACCAGTGACGCGCCCAGGAAGAAGCCGGGCCCGTCGCTGATGGGGGCGTCCCGGCCGTCGACCACGACCTCCGCGGTGCCGGCGTCGGCGAGGTAACCGGCGACCTTGTCGCGGTGCTCGCGGCTGATGAGCGGGCCCATCTCGGCCGCCGGGTCGCTGGCCGGGCCGACCGCGATGCGGCCGATCCGGTCGCTGATCGCCGCGACCAGGTCGTCACCGACCGAGCCGACGGCCACCACGACCGAGACAGCCATGCAGCGTTCGCCGGCCGAGCCGTAGCCCGCACTGACCGCGGCGTCCGCGGCCGCGTTCACGTCGGCGTCCGGCAGCACGACCATGTGGTTCTTCGCGCCGCCGAGCGCCTGCACCCGCTTACCCTTGGCGGTCGCGGTCTCGTAGATGATCCGGGCGACCGGTGTCGAGCCGACGAACGACAGCGCCTGCACGTCCGGGTGGGCGATCAGCGTCTCGACGGCCTCCCGGTCACCCTGCACGACGTTGAACGCGCCGTCCGGCAGCCCGGCCTGGCGCAGCAGGTCCGCCAGCATCAGCGAGACTGACGGGTCCTTCTCGCTGGGCTTGAGGATGAACGTGTTGCCGCAGACCAGGGCGTTGCAGAACATCCACATCGGGACCATGGCCGGGAAGTTGAACGGCGTGATCCCGGCGACGACACCGAGCGGCTGGCGGATCGAGTAGACGTCCACACCCGACGACGCCTGCTCGCTGTAGCCACCCTTGAGCAGGTGCGGTGCGCCCGCGGCGAACTCGATGTTCTCCAGGCCCCGGGCCAGCTCTCCGCCGGCGTCCGCCACGGTCTTGCCGTGCTCCTGGCTGACCAGCGAGGCGATCTCCTTGCGGTTCGCGTCCACCAGCTCGCGGAAGCGGAACATCACCTCCGCGCGGCGGGACAGTGACGCCGCCCGCCAGGCCGGGAACGCCGCCTTCGCCGACGCGACCGCCTTGGCAGTCTCGTCCGCCGTCGCCGCGACCACGTACGCCTGCTGCTCACCGGTCGCCGGGTCCCACACGGGGAGCTGCCGGCCGCTGGTGCCCTCGACGGCCGTACCGTCGATCCAGTGTTTGATCTCGCGCATGTGGCCCCCTAGACCAGGTAGTCCGAGAGTCCGCGGCGGACGTACCGGCCGTGGCCCTTGCGTCCCTTGTATTCGTCGCCCTGCACGACCACCGTGCCGCGGGAGATGACCGTGTCGACCTTGCCCGCGATCTCCCAGCCCTCCCAGGCGGAGTAGTCCATGTTCATGTGGTGCGTCGACGCGCTGATCCGGGTACGGCCGTTCGGGTCGTAGAGCACGATGTCGGCGTCGGACCCGGGCGCGACGACACCCTTCTTCGGGTACATGCCGAACATGCGGGCCGGGGTCGTCGCGATCGTCTCGACCCAGCGGGCCAGCGACAGCTTGCCGTCGACGACACCTTGGTAGAGCAGGTCGACACGGTGCTCGACGCTGCCGATACCGTTCGGGATCTTCGAGAAGTCGCCGATCCCCATCTCCTTCTGGTCCTTCATGCAGAAGGGGCAGTGGTCGGTGGAGACGACGGCGAGGTCGTTGGTGCGCAGGCCCCGCCACAGGTCGGCGCGGTGGCTCTCGTGCTTGCTGCGCAGCGGCGTCGAGCAGACCCACTTGGCACCCTCGAAACCGGGCGCGCCGAGCTGGTCCTCGAGCGTCAGGTAGAGGTACTGCGGGCAGGTCTCCGCGAACACGTTGCGGCCCTGGTCACGGGCGGCGGCGACCTGCTCGAGCGCCTTGCTCGCGGACAGGTGCACGATGTAGAGCGGGCAGTCGGCGGCCACACTGGCCAGCCAGATCGCCCGGCTGGTCGCCTCGGCCTCGAGCTCCTGAGGCCGCGTGACACCGTGGTAGTACGGGTCGGTCTCGCCGCGTTCCAGGGCCTGCTTGACCAGGACGTCGATCGCCGGGCCGTTCTCCGCGTGCATCATGATCATGGCGCCGTTGTCGCGGGCCTTCTGCATCGCGCGCAGGATCTGGCCGTCGTCGCTGTAGAACACCCCCGGGTACGCCATGAACAACTTGAAGCTGGAGATGCCCTCGTCGTTGACGAGCTGGTCCATGGCCTTGAGCGACTCGTCCGTGACGCCGCCGAGGATCATGTGGAAGCCGTAGTCGATGTGGCAGTTGCCCGCCGTCTTGGCGTGCCAGGCGGCCAGACCGTCCTGCACCACCTCACCGGTGCGCTGGATCGCGAAGTCGATGATCGTGGTGACACCGCCGAACGCTGCTGCCCGCGTACCGGTGTCGAAGCTGTCGCTCGCCTCGGTGCCGCCGAACGGCATCTGCATGTGGGTGTGCGCGTCGACCGCACCCGGAATCACGTACTTGCCGGTGGCGTCGATCGTCTCCACGTCCTCGGGGCCGCGGCCCGGCGCGAAGACGGCGGCGATGGTCTCGCCGTCGACCAGCACGTCGGCGGCCGAGGCCCCGGTCGGGCTGACAACCGTCCCACCCTTGATCAGGTACGTCACGGCTGCACCAGCCCGTCGTAGCTGTCCGGGCGCCGGTCGCGGTAGAACGCCCAGCGGTCGCGGACCGTGGCGAGCAGGTCGAGGTCGAGGTCGCGGACGATCAGCTCCGGGTTGTGGGTGTCGCCGACGTCGCCGACGAACTTGCCCTCCGGGTCCACGAAGTACGACTGGCCGTAGAAGTCGTTGTCACCCAGGTCCTCGATGCCGGTGCGGTTGATCGCGCCGATGAAGTACTCGTTGGCCACGGCACTCGCCGGCTGCTCCAGCTGCCACAGATACGAGGACAGGCCCCGGCTGGTCGCCGACGGGTTGAAGACGATCTGGGCGCCGTTGAGACCGAGCGCGCGCCAGCCCTCGGGGAAGTGCCGGTCGTAACAGATGTAGACGCCGACCTTGCCGACCGCGGTGTCGAACACCGGGTACCCGAGGTTGCCCGGGCGGAAGTAGAACTTCTCCCAGAAGCCCTTGACCAGCGGGATGTGGTTCTTGCGGTACTTGCCGAGGTAACTGCCGTCGGCGTCGATCACGGCGGCGGTGTTGTAGAGGACGCCCGGCTGCTCCTGCTCGTACATCGGCAGGACCATGACCATGCCCAGCTCGGCCGCGAGCGCCTGGAAGCGTTCGGTGGTCGGGCCGGGGACCGACTCGGCGTACTCGTAGTAGGCCGGGTCCTGGACCTGGCAGAAGTAGGGGCCGTAGAACAGCTCCTGGAAGCAGATCACCTTGGCGCCCTGGGCGGCGGCGTCACGAGCGTAGACCTCGTGAGCCTTGATCATCGATTCCTTGTCGCCCGTCCAGTTGGTCTGGACGAGGGCGGCGCGGATGACGTTGCTCATGATGCCGGCCCCTCTCTGTAGGTCACTCTGATGGCGGTGGCGTGGGTCACCCCACGATTGTGATCGTCTCTCCACCGCCTGTCACCGGTCCCTGGTCATCGCTTGACATCCGGGCCCGATGTCGTAGGACACTAATGACACAGCTCAGGGCGAACAATTGCTCGGCTGTTACCAAATGTTTCGGTCGAGAAAATTCGCACCGAGCCCGATCGGGAGGCTGACGGTTTGCTGGGGCTCATCGCCGGCGCGGTCGACGACCGCAGCGCCCGGGGCATCGCCGCGGCCGTCAGCCGCCTCGTCACCGCCGGTGAGCTGCCGGTCGGCGCGAGGCTGCCCACGGTGCGTGACGTCGCCCGGGAGCTCGGGGTCAGCCCGACCACGGTGAGTGAGGCCTGGCGCAGCCTGACCCGCGCGGGCGCGATCCAGACCCGCGGCCGGTCCGGCTCGTTCGTCACCACCCCGGCCCTCCCACGGCAGAGACTCCGGTACGCCCAACTCGGCGGCTTGTTACAGGGAGTGGTGCGCGACTTCTCGACCGGCGTCCCCGACCACGATCTGTTGCCCAACCTGACCGAGTCCCTCAAACGTGTCGGCGATGCCCGGCTCACCACGAGTTATCTCGAGGGTCCGGTGCTGCCGCCCCTGGAGGCGGCGTTGCGGCGACGGTGGCCGTACCAGGTCGAGCAGTTGACCGTGGTGGACGGTGCCCTCGACGCGCTCGACCGGGTGACCGCGACGGTCGTCCGCTTCGGAGATCACGTCCTGGTGGAGAACCCGGCCTTCCCGCCCGTGCTCGACCTGCTCGAAGCGGCCGGCGCGACGGTCGTCGGCGTGCCGATCGACGAGCACGGGATGTGCCCGGACGCGCTCGGCGAGGCCCTCAAGACCTACGACCCGGTCGCGGTCTTCCTGCAGCCGCGGGCGCACAACCCCACCGGGGTGAGCCTGACCGCCCGCCGGGTCTCCGAGCTGGCGGACGTGCTGGCGGCGTACCCGGAAGTCACGATCGTGGAGGACGACCACGCCGGGGACATCGCAACCGCGCCCCCGGTCAGCCTGGGGACCCGCCTGCCGGACCGGACCGTCCACGTCGCCGGATTCTCCAAGAGCCACGGTCCCGACCTGCGGCTGGCCGCCCTCGGCGGCCCGGCCGCGGTGATCACCGCGATCGCCGACCGCCGCCTGCTCGGTCCCGGCTGGTCCAGCCGCCTGCTCCAGGCCGTCCTGCTCGACCTGCTGACCTCCGCCGACGCGATCGCGCAGATCGCCGCCGCCCGCGACGTGTACGCCCAGCGCCGCGCCGCCCTCCTGACCGCACTCGCCGCCCACGGCGCGACCGCGGTGTCCGCCGACGGCATCAACCTGTGGCTGACCGTCGAGGACCAGCAGATGGCCATGCTCGCCCTCGCCGCCCACGGCATCGCCGTCGCCCCCGGCGCGCCGTTCGAGGTCACACCCCTCGGCGCCGACCACGTCCGGGTGACCGTCGGCCTGATCCGCGACGACTTCGACTCCCTGGCACAGATCCTCGCCTCCGCTGCCGGTGCGCCCTCGCGCGCCAGCGGCAACCGTTCCCGCCCGCACCCGCGCGGCTGGCGCTGACTCCCGTAGGAGGAACCCGTGACCGATGACCTGCTCGCCCGGCACCAGGCCGTCATGCCCTCCTGGGTGACGACGTACTACGGCGACAACGCGATCGAGCTGGTGAGCGGCTCCGGCCGGCGTGTCACCGACGCCGCCGGACGCACCTACCTGGACTTCTTCGGCGGCGTGCTGACCAACATGCTCGGGTACGACATCGCCGAGGTGCGCGAGGCCGTCGAACGCCAGCTCGCCACCGGCATCGTCCACAGCTCCACGCTGTACCTGATCCGGCAGCAGGTCGAACTGGCCGAGAAGATCGCCCGCGTCTCCGGCATCCCGGACGCCCGGGTCTTCTTCACCAACTCCGGCACCGAGGCCAACGAGGCCGCGCTGCTCTTCACCACGAACCACCGCCGCTCCAACCAGATCCTGGCGATCCGCAACAGCTACCACGGCCGCTCCTTCGCGGCGATGGCCATCACGGGTCACCGCAGCTGGTCGGCCAGCGCCCTGAGCCCGGTCAGCGTCTCCTGGCTGAACTCCGGCGAACGCCTCCGCGGCCGCATGAAGGGCCTCTCCGACGCCGACCACATCGACGCGGCCGTCGAAGACCTCCGCGAAGTCCTGGCCACCACCACCTCCGGCGACGTGGCCGCCCTGATCGCCGAACCGATCCAGGGCGTCGGCGGTTTTGTCCACGCCCCCGACGGCCTGCTGGGCGCTTTGAAGAAGGAACTCGACAACCACGGCATCCTGCTCATCGCCGACGAGGTCCAGACCGGCTGGGGGCGTACGGGTGACCATTTCTGGGGGTACCAGGCCCACGACGTCCAGCCCGACCTGATCACCTTCGCCAAGGGCATCGGCAACGGCTTCGCCCTGGCCGGCGTCGTCGGCCGCGCCGAGCTGGTCAACGCCGTCCCGGCCACGAGCTTCTCCACCTTCGGCGGCAACCCGATCTCGACGGCAGCAGGCAACGCCGTCCTGGACTACGTCCTCGACCACGACCTCCAGGCCAACGCCGCACGCACCGGCACGATCCTCCTCGACGGCCTCCGCGCAGCGCTCGGCGACACCAAGATCGTCGGCGAGATCCGCGGCCGCGGCCTGATGATCGGCATCGAGTTCGTCCGCCCCGGCACCACCGACCCCGACACGGCCGCGACCATGCGCGTCTTCGACGAATGCCGCAAGGGCGGCCTGCTGGTCGGCAAGGGCGGCCTCTACGGCAACGTCCTCCGCATGGGCCCGCCCCTCACCCTCACCGAGGACGAGGCCCGCGAAGGCCTCGCCATCCTGACCGAAGCCATCCGCACCGCCGACGCCGAATCCTTCTGAGCCCCAGGCCGGCACCCACCCGGGTGCCGGCCTGCTCACGTCAGGCCGTAGACCTGGTTGACTTCCAAGAGCACGCGGCGCCGAACACTGGCCCTTGGCTGTCTATTCCCATTTGCAAGTGAACATCAGATGGAATTTCGCTGACCGGTCCGAGGCGGTCGACAAAATTTCCTACGTGTTACCTGCGGGGTCTGTTGCTGGTTGATCCTCCGAGCGACTATCTGCATGTGACAGAGACTTCCGTGATTCTCGCCCTGGTGGTGATCACCGCTCTCGGGTTCGACTTCACGAACGGGTTCCACGACACCGCGAATGCGATGGCCACGTCCATCGCCACCCGCGCCCTCAAGCCGAAGGTCGCCGTTGCCCTTTCCGGCATCCTCAACCTCGTCGGGGCTTTCCTCTCCGTCGAGGTTGCCCTGACCGTCACCAACGCCGTTGTCAAGATCCAGAACTCCAACGGTACGCCGAAGCCGGAACTGCTCGTGGACGGTGGGTCGGCGCTGTTGCTGATCGTGCTGGCGGGCCTGGTCGGCGGCATCGTCTGGAACCTCCTGACCTGGTTGCTCGGGTTGCCCTCGAGCTCCTCGCACGCGTTGTTCGGCGGCCTGATCGGCGCCAGCATCGCGGGGCTGGGCTGGGCCGGGGTCAACTGGAACGGCGACGGCAGCAAGCTCGACGGGGTCATCGGCAAGGTGATCCTCCCGGCGCTGATGTCGCCGGTCATCGCCGGTGTCGTCGCCGCCGCGGGTACCTGGCTGATCTACCGGGTGACCGTGGGGGTCGCCAAGCGGTTCACCGAGAACGGGTTCCGGTGGGGGCAGATCGGCAGTGCTTCGCTGGTCTCGCTCGCGCACGGCACCAACGACGCGCAGAAGACGATGGGTGTCATCACCCTCGCCCTGATCGCCGCGGGGGACTGGACCGACACCAAGAACATCCCGTTCTGGGTCAAGGCCGCCTGTGCGCTGGCGATCGCCCTCGGCACCTATCTCGGGGGATGGCGGATCATCCGTACCCTCGGCAAGGGTCTGGTGGAGATCGCGCCGCCGCAGGGGCTGGCGGCGGAGTCCGCGGCCGCGGCAGTGATCCTGTCGTCGAGCCACCTCGGCTTTGCGCTGTCGACCACGCACGTCGCGACGGGCTCGATCCTCGGCTCGGGTGTGGGGCGGCCGGGCGCGCAGGTGCGGTGGCGGGTCGCCGGACGGATGGTCGCCGCCTGGCTGATCACCCTGCCGGCCGCCGCGATCGTCGGCGCCGTCATGTGGTGGGTCGGCAACCTGCTCGGTGGTGGTCTCGCCGGTTCACTCGCGATCTTCGTGATCCTGCTGGCGGCGGCCGTGTTCATGTGGCTGCGGTCGCGGCGCACGCCGGTCGACCACAACAACGTCAACGACGAGTGGGAAGGCGCGCCGCCTGCGGACGAGCGCGTGCCCGCCGGTGCGGCGAGCTGAGAGGGAGCGACATGCACAACCTGGGATTTGCACTCGAAGGCGCGTGGAAGGTCCTGCTCGCCAGTGTCATCCTCGGCGCCGGTCTGCCGCTGCTCTTCGCCCTCGGGATCCGCTCACTCGCGTACGGCGCCGGTGGTGACGCCGAGGTGCACGAGTCCGGCGTGACCGGTCCGAAGCCGCACGCGATCGGCACGGTGCTCGGATATGCGCTGTTCGCGATCGTGTTGCTCGGCGTCGCCCTGGGTATCACCTTCATCGTGGCCAGCGGTTTTGGTAAGGCGCTGAGCTTCGAGCACATCTACCCGATGATCGTGGACAAGTAGGGGTTGCTGTGAGCGATCTCCGTTCGAACTTCATGATGCGGGCCGTCGAGTGGCTCCGGGCCGGTTATCCGACCGGTGTGCCGCGCCAGGACTACGTGGCGCTGCTCGGCGTGCTGCGGCGCAAGATGACCGAGGAAGAGGTCCGGAAAATTGCGGTGGACCTCGCCGACCAGTCGGTGCTGTCCGGCGACGACCCGATCAGCACCGAGGACATCGAGCAGGTGATCAGCGCGTCCATGCTGCAGCAGGCGACACCGGAGGACGTGGTCCGGGTGTCCGCCCGCCTCGCCGCCGGTGGCTGGCCGCTGGTGGACCCGCCCGACGACGGCGAGTGACGGTTACGCGGGCGGCGGAATCCGCCGCCCGCTGAATCGCCCCTTCCGGGGCAGCGGGCGCCGACGGTCGTCCCTAGCGTCGCCCGCATGATGATTGCGCACCTCAGTGACTCGCAGCTGCTCGCCGGCGCCCTCGCAGGCGAACCGGCGACAGCCCTGAATCGCGCGTTCGGGCGGCTGCTCGCACTCGAGCCGCCGCCCGATTGTGTGGTCATCACCGGGGACCTGGTCGAGACCGCCGGCCCGGGCGAGTACGCCGTCCTGCGCGACATCCTCGACCGGTGCCCGTTCCCGGTGCACGTGGTCGGCGGCAACCACGACGGCGAGCGCCTCGTCGACGAGCACGGCGGTACGCGTTACCTCGCCGGGGGTACGTGTCTGGCGTACGCGGTGGATTATCCGGAAGCGACCGTGATCGTGGCCGATTCGCCGATCCCGGGCCGCCCCGAGGGGCGTCTGGGCGCCGGCCAGTTGCGGTGGATCGACGAGACGCTCGGCCGGCGACCGGACGTTCCGGCGATCATCTGCCTGCATCACCCGCCGGTGACCGTCGGCATCCCGTTCCCGGACGGTATGGGGCTGCTCGACGCGGCCGAGCTGGGTGAGGTGATCGCCCGGCGGGGCAACGTCGCCCGGGTGCTGGCCGGCCACGTGCACCCCGATGTCGCCGTGCCGTTCGCCGGGACGCTCGTGAGTATCGCCTCGGCGACCTACCGGCAGAGTGCGCCGGGGCCGACGAGTTTCCTCCTGCACGTGCTGACCGGGGACGGGTGCGCGACGCATGCCGTCCCGGCCGGCGACGTGTTCGCCTACTGAGTGTGGTGGACCTCCTGGAGGCCGTAGACCGGGGTCGGTATTCCCTCGTACCGGGCCTTGAGCTGCAGTGCGAGATAGAGCGAGTAGTGCCGCGACTGGTGCAGGTTGCCGCCGTGGAACCACAGGTTCTCCTGCTGGGTCGGCTTCCACATGTTGCGCTGCTCGCCCTCCCACGGCCCGGGATCCTTGGTCGTGCCGGACCCCAGCCCCCAGACCTTCCCGACCCGGTCGGCCGTCTCCTGGTCGATGAGGTCGGCGACCCAGCCGTTCATCGAGCCGTAGCCGGTGGCGTAGACGACCAGGTCGGCGTCGAGCGTGGTGCCGTCCTGCAGCACGACCGCCGTCTCGGTCAGGTGGTCGACCTGGCCCTGGACCAGCTTGATGCGGCCGTCGGCGACGAGCTCGGCCGCACCCACGTCGATGTAGTAGCCGGACCCGCGTCGCAGGTACTTCATGAACAGGCCGGACCCGTCGTCACCCCAGTCGTGGCGGAACCCGGCCTTCTCCAGGCGGGCGTAGAAGTCCCGGTCGCGTTCGGCCATCTGCTCGTACAGCGGGATCTGGAACTCGTGCATGATCCGGTAGGGGAGCGAAGCGAAGATCATGTCGGCCTTGTCGGTGGTGACACCCGCCTCGACCGCGCGCTCGGAGTAGAGATCACCGAGCCCGATGTCCATCAGCGACGCCGACTTGACGATGTGCGTCGACGAACGCTGCACCATCGTCACGTCGGCCCCGTGCTCCCACAGCGCACCGCAGATGTCGAAGGCCGAGTTGTTCGACCCCACCACCACAACCTTTTTCCCCCGGTACGCCTCAGGGCCGGGATGTCCGCTCGAGTGATGCTGCTCGCCCCGGAACACGTCCTGACCCGGGAACGTGGGCCAGTTCGCCTTGCCGGACATGCCGGTCGCAAACACGAGCTGCTTCGGCCGCAACTCGACCGACTCGCCGTCCCGGTCAACGATGACACTCCACGTCTTCGTGTCCGCGTCGAAGCTCGCCGACCGCACCTCGGACCGAGACCAGTACGGCACCTCCATGACCCGCGTGTACATCTCCAGCCAGTCACCGATCTTGTCCTTCGGCGCGAACACCGGCCAGTTCTTCGGGAACGGCAGGTACGGAAGATGGTCGTACCAGACGGGATCGTGCAGGCAGAGACTCTTGTACCGCTTACGCCACTGATCACCCGGCCGGTCGTGCCGGTCCAGCACCAACGCCGGTACGCCCAACTGCCGCAGCCGCGCCCCGAGCGCGATGCCGCCCTGACCACCACCGATGACCACAACGTACGGCTGCTCGGCGTACCCGAGGGTCTGCTCCTCGGTCCTGCGCCTTTCGAGCCAGGAGGTGCGGCCGGGCTCGAGCTCGTGCTCGACACCCTGCGGGCGGCCCTCCTCGAAACCCTTGAGCTCCCGCAAACTGGTCAGCAACGTCCACGCGCCGTCATCCTTGAGCCGCAGATGCCCGGCGCCGCGGCCGACGCGGGTCTCGAAACGGATCCACGCTTCGGTGACGTCACCGGCCTCCGTGGGCTCGCCGTCGACCTCGAACTTGCCCGGGTCGGCGTCGTCTAGGCGGGCCCTGAGCAGGTCGGCGACGCCGGCACGACCCTCCACGGTGGTGATGTTCCAGGAGAACGCGACCAGGTCGCGCCAGAAGCTCTCGACGCCGAAGAGGGCCGCGGCCCGCTCGACGTCCCGGTCGCGTAGCGCGGTCTCGAACTCGGCGAGCCACGCCTCCACCCGATCTCGTGTCTCTGTCATGCCCTCAGCACACGGGGTGGTACCTGTTCCGCAACAGGGTTGCAATGTGTTGCACATCTTCACGGCCCGGCGGGCGGGCCCAACTTCCTTGTAGTTGGACCTGGCTGGCGGCTTGCAGGCCCGACTTCCTTGTAATTGGGCCCGGCCGGCGGCTTGCAGGCCCGACTTCCTTGTAATTGGGCTGGCTGGGTGGGGCCCGACTTCTTTGAGGCCGGGTGAGGGCCCGATTTCCTTGTAGTTGGGCCTGGCTGGCGGCGTGCTTGCCCGACTTCCTTGTAGTTGGGCCCGGCTGGGCACGTGGAGGGCCGACTTTCTCAAGGTTGGGGCTGTGCGGCCGGGTGGGGGCCCGACTTCCTTATAGTTGGGGCTGTCCGGCTGCGTGGAGGACCAACTTCTTTGAGGTTGGGCCTATCTGGGCGGGTGAAGGCCCGACTTCCTTGAGGTTGGGCCTATCTGGGCGGGTGAAGGCCCGACTTCCTTGAGGTTGGGCCTATCTGGGCGGGTGAAGGCCCGACTTCCTTGAGGTTGGGCCTATCTGGCCGGGCGAGGGCCCGACTTCCTTGAAGTTGGGCCTGGGCCAGCGGCGTAGGGGCACAACTTCCTTGAGGTTGGGGCTGTCCGGCCGAGTGAGGGCCCGACTTCCTTGAAGTTGGGCCCGGCCGGCGGCGTGCTTGCCCGACTTCCTCGTAGTTGGCCCTGATCGCGCGCTTGGAGGGCGACTTCCTTGAAGTTGGGCCTGGCCAACCCCATGGAGGCCCAACTTCCTTGAAGTTGGGCCTGGGCCGGCCGCCGGGTGAGAGCCCAACTTCCTCGAGGCTGGCCTTTCTCGCTCGCGGTGTGGCGCCCGTCACAGCCTGCGGGTTACGCTCGCCGAGTCGGTGAGGAGGCCGGAGCGTGGGCGAGTTGAGCGCGATCAGCCCCGGCACGGACCTGTCCCAGCACGCCCGCGAGCTGACCCGGGTCCACGATGCCGTGCTCGGTGGCCGTCGTGCCCCGGGCCGCCCCCGCGCCGTGGTCGCCCGCTCCTGGTCCCGTGTCATGCGAGCCGGGCTCGACCCCGACGGTGCCAACGCCCGTGACCCGTTCACCCGGGACGAGGTTGAGCGCCGCCGCCGCGAGTCGCCCCTGAGTCTGATCGTCGGCGAGCTCGCCCAGGTGATCCAAAATGTCGCCCTGCTGGTGGTGACCGACGCCGACGGGGTCATCCTGTGGCGTGTCGGCGGCCCGTCCGTGCTGCGCCGCGCCGACACGCTCGGGTTCGGGGAGGGCGCCACCTGGACCGAGTCTGTGGTCGGGACCAATGCCATCGGTACGGCCCTGGTCGAGGCGGCACCCGTGCAGCTCTTCTCGGCCGAGCACTTCGAGCAGGCGCAGCACGCCTGGTATTGCAGTGCACACCCCATTCACGACCCGCGTACGGGTGAGCTGCTCGGCATCGTCGACGTCAGCGGACCCGCTCTGACTCTGCATCCGGCGATCGAGGCGCTGGTTGGTACGGGCGTACGTCTGGCCGAGTCGCAGCTGTGGCGGCACCACGCCGCACGGCTGGAGCGGTTGCGGCGGTCCGCTGAGCACATTGTCGGTACCGCCGCCGGGCCGTTGCTGATCGTCGACGATCACGGCTGGGTTGCGCACAATTCCGGTGTGGCCGCTCGCGACCGCATTGCCGCGCCGCGGGCAGACACGGCTCTCGCCGTACCCGGGCTGGGTCTGTGTCTGCCGGAACGACTTGCCGAGGGCTGGATCGTGCGCCCGGCGGGGGCGGCGCACACGATCCGGGCGCGGCTGGACCGGACCGGGTCACCGCTGCTGTCGGTGACCGGGGCCGGGTCGGTGTGGCGGGCGCCGCTGACCCGGCGGCATGCGGAGATTCTCACGCTGCTGCACCACGCGGGTGCCGAGGGGCTGAGCGCCGGCCGGTTGAGCCGGGCGCTCTACGGCGACGATGCGCACGTGGTGACCGTCCGGGCGGAGATCTCCCGGCTGCGGCGTGCCATCGGTGCCCTGGTCGTCACCAACCCGTACCGTCTGGCCGACGGTGTTGACCTGCAGATCGTGAGCTGACCATGTCCGGCCCCGCAACCGTCCCGACCGGTGCCAGCGTGGGGGACTTCCTCGCCGCTGTGCAGGATCCGAAGCGGCGCGCCGACGCCCAGGCCCTCTGCGCGCTGATGGCCGAGGCCGCCGGGGTCGCGCCGGTGATGTGGGGACCGTCCATCGTCGGCTTCGGCAGCTACCACTACCGGTACGCCTCGGGGCAAGAGGGCGACTGGCCGGTGGTCGGGCTGTCGCCCCGCAAGACCGCCATGACGATCTACCTGTCGGCGGGTTTCGAGCAGGAGATCCTCGACCGGCTCGGCCCGCACCGGCTCGGCAAGGCGTGTCTCTATCTCAAGCGGCTCGCGGATGTCGACGACGCCGTGCTGCGGGAGCTGGTGGCGGACGCGTTCCGCAAGCTGGACGGCCGCACCCTCGCACCGTGAACACTTTCTTCGCCAGATCTTGATCCTTCGTGGGAGCGCTTCCGTATGAGGGGGCGAGGTCCTACGACAGGAAGGCTCAGGCGAAGAATGAATTCCTCCCGTACCACCGCCCGACGCTGGCAGATCGCCGGAGTCGGTGCGGTCGCCGTGGTGCTCGTCGGTGTCGGCCTGGGTGTCGCATCCGCCGCAGAGAGCGGCCCGCCCACGGTGAACTGCCCCGGAGTCGCCGGAGCGCTCGGCGCCGTGCCGGACCGTGCCAGTGACGAGATCGCCCGTAACCTCACCCTGCTCAACACGCAGATCGCCGAGGCGAACAAGCGGCTGGTCACCAGCGCCGGTGAGGGTGGTCCCGCCTTCATCCAGAACGCGATCCTCGGCCCGCTGAAGGACAAGCGTGTCGCGACCATCAACCGGATGGCGACCGCGATCGGCCGCAGCGCCCCCAAGCCCGACCTCGACGTGAACAAGCTTGCGACGTGCTCGCTGAACGAGAACGGTGGCGGCGCGGCCGCACCCGAACCCACCGCGGCCCCGGAAGCTCCCGACACGGCTGCGGGCGCCGCCCCGACCGTCGACTGCCCGGCGGTGGCCGACGAGCTCGGCACGGTCCCGGCGCAGGCCCAGGCCGAGATCGAGCGCAACCTGGCCCTGCTCGACACGCAGATTGCCGAGGCGAACAAGCGCCTGGCGTCCAGCGTGGGTGAGGGTGGCAAGAACTTCATCCAGAACGCGATCCTCGGCCCGCTGAAGGACAAGCGTGTCGCGACCATCAACCGGATGGCCACGGCGATCGGCCGGAACGCGGACAAGCCGGTGCTGGACGTGGACGGCCTGGCCACGTGCTCGCTCAACGAGAACGGCGGCGGCGGCGAGGAAGCCGGGAACGGTGGCGCAGGCGAGGAAGCCGAGAACGGCGACGGTGGCGAGGAAGCGGAGCCGGCGCCGACCGAGGTCGGGACCGGTGAGGCGCCGACCGTGAACTGCCCCGACGTCACCGGCCTGCCGGCGATCCCGGCGCAGGCCCAGGCCGAGGTCACCCGCAACCTGGAGCTGCTCGACACCCAGATCGCCGAGGCGAACAACCGTCTCGCGTCGACGATCGGCCAGGGTGGCCCGAACTTCATCCAGAACGCGATCCTCGGCCCGCTGGAGGACAAGCGCATCGCCACGCTCAACCGCATCGAGACGGCGATCGGCCGGAACGCCGACCGGCCCGAGGGCCTGGAGCGCTTCGGCGCCTGCAGCCTGAACGAGTAACCGCAGCACGAGGATGGGGCCACTCCGGTGGCCCCATCCGTCGTTGTGCCGCCCGGCTAGCGTGGGCCCGGATGATGATCAGATCGTGGTGGGCCCTGCCGGTCGTGGTGCTCGCGCTCGTCGGCCCGCCCGCACCGGTTGTCAGTCGTCCACCCGCCACGTCCACGGTGTCGTCGCCCGCCGGCACGTTCCCGGCCTGTGTGACGGCCGCGGTGGAGACGATGTCGCTCGAGGAACAGGTCGGCCAGACCCTGATGGTCGGCGTCCCGCTGCACTCACCGCAGGGGATCGGTGGTCTGGTCGCCGGTTATCACCTCGGCGGCGTTTTTCTGTCCGGGCGCAGCACCCGCTCCTCGGCCGGCCTGCGCGCCGACATCACGGCGTTGCAGCGCACCGCGAAGGTGCCCTTGCTGGTCTCGGTCGATCAGGAGGGCGGCAGCGTCCAGGCGTTGCAGGGCACCGATTTCCCGGACATCCCCGCCGCCACGACCCTCGGCGCGGGCCCGCCGGACGAGCTGCGCCGCACGGTGCGCGACAGCGCCGATCGCCTGGCGGGGATCGGCGTCACCGTCAACCTCGCGCCAGTCGCCGACACGGTCCCCTCCGGTACGGACGACAGGAACCCGCCCATCGGTGCGTTCCGCCGCCAGTACGACTCCGACCCGATCAAAGTCGCGGAGGACATCCGTACGGTCGTGGCCGCGTCCCAGGGCGCCGGAGTCCTGACGATCCTCAAGCACTTCCCGGGCCTGGGACGGGTCCGCGCGAACACGGACACGTCCACACGCGCCGTCGACCGCACGGCGACCGTCGACGACCCGTACCTGGATCCCTTCCGGGCCGGGATGCGGCAGGACTCGGCCGGGGTGATGATCTCGCTGGCGACCTACCCCCGGATCGATCCGGCGTCGATCGCGGCGTTCTCCCGGCCGATCGTCACGGGCCTGCTGCGGGAACGGTACGCCTTCACCGGCCTGATCATGTCCGACGACCTGGGTGCGGCCGACGCGGTCGAGTCCGTGCCGACCGGTGACCGGGCCGTACGCTTCCTGGACGCGGGCGGCGACCTCGCGCTGACGATCCGCCCGCAGAACGTCGGACCGATGGTCGCCGCACTCCTCGCCGCGGCCCGCACCTCACCGGTCTTCGCGGCCCGGGTGACCGACGCGGCCTCCCACGTCCTCGCGGCCAAACACCGGGCTGGCCTCCTGCGCTGTTAACCGGGCATCGCGGCGGCGAGCAACATCGAGTGCTGGTATTCACGCCATCGCGCAATACGTCCTTCATGGACGGTCAGCACCGCGATGAACGGCGCCGACGCGGAAACCCCGGTGGCGGGAATCGTCGCGGCCAGCTCGTACTCCACGACGATGGTCCGCGGGTCGGCGGTGTCGTGGACCGCGGCGACGTGACAGCCGTCGAAGCGGAACGGCACCGAGGCGTGCCCGGCGCGGACGTACGCGAGGACCTCCGCCCTGCCCTCCCGCCGGACCGGCCGGCCCGGTGGCGCGAACGGCGTCTCCAGCACCACGTCATCGGTGAGCATGTCCTCGTCGAAAGCGGGCCGGTCGGTCAGCCAGTGCTCGCGCACGCGCTCGAAGAGCTGTCGAGGTGTCACGGGGCTCCCTCCGTTAAACTGAGTGTCGGCTCGACTTACCATAGTGAGTCACGACTCATTTTCCAAGGGGGATGGCGTGCGGGCAGACGCGCAGCGCAACCGGGAACGCATCCTGGACGCCGCGGAAGAGGTGTTCGCGCAGCTGGGCGCGTCCGCGTCGACCGAGGAGGTCGCCCGCCGCGCCGGCGTTGCGATCGGCACGGTCTTCCGGCACTTCCCGTCCAAGGACGACCTGCTGGCCGCGATCCTCAAACGCCTGCTGGCCCGCCTGGTTCAGGACGCGTCCGAGCTCGGCGGCGCGGACGGCCTCTTCACCTTCTTCGAACGCCTCGTCGCCCAGGCCGCGGACAAACGCATGGTGGTCGAGCTGGTCGGCATCAGCATCCCCTCAGCGGTGGCCACCCTGGGCGACGCGGTGGGCAATCTGCTGCACCAGGCCCAGGCCGCCGGCACGGTACGCCGTGACATCGCCCTGCCAGAGGTCATGGCCCTCCTGGTCAGCCTGTGCCAAGGCGCCCTGCAAGGCGGCTGGCCCCCCGACCTCCAAACCCGCACCCTCGCCGTAATCTACGCCGGCCTCCGCTGACATGCGCCGGCGGCGCTAGGCAGTCGGCGTGGGTGTCGGGGTCGGGCCGTAGGGCACCAGGGGGCTGGACGCGGAGTTCCACGCGGCGTCGTACGCGATCACTCGCACCAGCGGGTTGCTGCCGTTGACGGTGACCGTGGCGGTCGGCTCGCTGACCTTTGCCAGCAGCCGGACCTCGTCGATGTTGGTGACCAGGATGACGTGGTATTCGCGGACAGCGACGTTGTCGGTCGCCGGGGTCCAGGTCAGGATGCCGCGGCCGTCGGCGGTCCGCCCGCTGAGCACCGGGCTTCCGGGGGCCGAAGGCGCCACGGCGTCGTCACCGGTTTTCGGGTAGCTCGGTGGCTGCGGGACGCTCGTGCGGTCCGTGACGAGCGAGACGTTGCCGGCCGCGTCCCGGGCTGCGACGGAGAACTGCATGGACGCCGCCGTCGGGCTGAAGGGCAGGGTCACGGGGCCGGTGCCGGTGACAGTTCGCACCGGGATCTGCTGATAGAACTGCTCACCCTGGTAGACGATGTAGTCCACCACGCCGACGTTGTCGATCGTCGGCCGCCAGGTGAGTGTCACGGTGGTCGGCGTGACCTCGACAACGCTCGGCCGTCCCGGTGCGAGCGGCGCCTGCGTGTCGGGTGAGGTCGCCGTCCAGCCGTCGACACGGACGTCGTCGAACGCCGCGGTGGCGTAGTTGGTGGCGACGGCGGCGCGTCCGCGGGTGAGGCGGGTGTCGGTGGCGTTGAGCAGCGGCGTGCCGTTGACAACACCGATGAGCTGCGAGCCCTTCACGACCAGGCTCAGCGATCGCCAGAACTGCAGCGCCGAGGCGTAGTCGGCGGTGGCCAGCACGGTGGTCCGTCCGCTCACCACCCGGCCCAGCTCGACCTTGTTGTCGGCGCGGGTCGTCAGGTAGTAGTGGCTGCCGTCGCTCTGCACCCGCGCCTGCACGCCGGCCGATGAGCGGGAGTCGCGGTAGGCGAGGGGCTGTACGCGTACGGAGACGGCGTAGTCCGACCAGGACTGATCGCCGGTGCGTGCGGTGGCCCGGGCGCTGACCGAGTCCTGCCGGAACGTCTCGTCGGCGACCGACCAGCGGCCACCGGACGTTCGCCAGCCCGCGGCGTTGCCGTCCTGGAAGTCGTCGCTCAGCAGCACGGGCACTGCGGCCGCTGCGGGATCAGCCGGTCCGCTGACCACCAGCGCCGCGGCCAGGCCCGCACCGAGAAGACGACGGGTCCACGTGCGAACGACTGCCCCCATGACAGAAGGCTAGAAGCCCCATCGGCCAGCGTCAATGTCGTGCTTCCGATAACCGATTGCGGCCTCCGCGGCGCCGTGACAAGCTGCCTTTCCGCACCTCTGACTGAAGGAATGACGCCTGTGATCTCGGTTCGGCCCTCGGCCATCTGAGCACGTCTCCAGCGTCTTCACTTCTCACCGTCAGAGGTTCGTCTTGATCATGGATGCCCGCATCCAGCAGTCCGTCGTCGCCAACCTGTCGGCCCGTCCCGCACCCGTCGAGGTGGGACCGTTTGTCATCGGGGTCGACCCCGGCACCGACAGCCCTCACATCAACTACGCGACACCCCGGCCCGGCGTACCGATCAGCGCGGCGGACGTGTCCGCCCTGGTCGCCGCCTTCCGGCAGGTGGGCCGCAAACCCCGCCTCGAGTACGTGTCCAGCACCGCACCCGGGCTCGAAGCACTCTTGGGTGCCGCCGGGTTCGCCGTCGAGGCCCGGCACGACTATCTCGTCTGCGTGCCCGGCTCGCTCACCGTGCCGTCCACACCGGACGGGTACGACGTGCGCGAGCCGGTCACCGCCGAGGAGATCGCGGCCCTGATCCGGGCTCAGAACGAGGCCTTCGGCGGCGAGCCGGTGGCCACCGAAGCCGACGTGGCGCGAGTGAAGCGCCTGCAGGCCGCCGGGGGCATCGCGATCGTGGCCGTCGCGTCCGACGGCACCTGCGCCGGAGGCGGCCAGGCCGTTCCGCCCGGCAACAACGTCAGCGAAGTGGCCGGCATCGCCGTCCGCGACCAGCACCGCCGCCGTGGCCTGGCCGGCGCGATCACCGCGGCGGTGGCCGGCGCGTTGTTCCGCGGGGGTGCGGAGATCGCCTGGCTGGAAGCCTCCGGCGAGGACTCCTGGCGCGTCTACGAACGTGTCGGCTTCCGCCCGGCCGGCAAACGCCTCTATCTCGTACTCGACTGACCTGCGGCAAACCGTGAGACCCGGGCGGCCGGCTGGCAGACTGGCGCAGGTGTGGGAGCTGGTACATGCCGAGCGGGCCGCGCTCGCCGGGGACCTGAAGGATCTGCCGGGCGAGCGGTGGCAGACACCGTCGCTGTGTGAGGGGTTGTCGGTGCGTGAGGTCCTGGCGCACCTGACCGCAGCCGCCCGGCTGAACGGCCCGCGCTGGCTGGCGGGGGTGATCCGCTGCCGGTTCGATTTTGACAAGCAGGTCACGATGCGGCTGCGCGAGCAACTCGGCGCCGACGGCACGGAGACGTGGGAGCGTTTCCGTGCCGTCGTCACGAGCACGACCAAGCCGCCGATCCCGGTGCCGGCGATGCTCGGCGAGATGGTCGTGCACGGCGAGGACATCCGCCATCCGCTGGGCATCCGGCGCGACTACCCGGCGGCGACCCTCGCCCAGGTGGCCACCTACTACTCCGGTACCGACATGGTGGTCCTGGCCAAGGGCCGCATCGGTGGCCTGCGGCTGGTGGCCGACGACAGCCCGTTCACGGCGGGCTCGGGAGAGCTCGTCTCCGGCAGCACCCTCGCCCTGATCATGGCCATGACCGGCCGCGCCGGCCACGGCGGCACTCTCACCGGCGCGGGCGCCGAAATGCTGCGTGCCCGCGCCGGTGGCTGAGTGACCGCCCGGAGTCAGGGGGTGCGGAGAGGCACCACCTCGGGGGCGCCGAGGCGGGCCGCGTCGGCCGTCTCGTCGTCCGGTTGTTCCTGCGAGGCGCGTTCGGCCTCGACGCGGAGGCGGTAGTTCCGGACCTCGCGGTCGGTCTGGTCGGGGCTCCAGCCCAGGACGCTACCCATCAGGTCGGCCGCGACATCGGCCGCGGCCAGGCCGCGGTCGAAGGTCTCGATGGAGATCCGGGTACGCCGGGTGAGGACGTCCTCGAGGTGCCGGGCGCCCTCGTGGCTGGCGGCGTACACCAGCTCGGCCCGCAGGTGGTCGTCGGCGCCGTCGACCGGTTTGCCGAGGCCGGGATCGGCCCTGATCAGGTCGAGCAGCTCGTGGATCAGGGACCCGTACCGCCCGAGCAGGTGTTCCACCCGTGCGACGTGCAGGCCGGACTCGTCGGCCAGGACGCGGCGGCGGTTCCACAGCGCCTGGTACCCGTCGGCGCCCAGCAGCGGTACGCGTTCCGTGCACGACCGGGGTACCGAGCGGCCCAGCCCGTGCACCGCCGCGTCGACGGCGTCGCGGGCCATCACCCGGTAGGTCGTGTACTTGCCGCCCGCCACCACGACCAGGCCCGGGGTGGGGCTGCCGACGGTGTGCTCGCGGGACAGCTTCGACGTGGACTCCGACTCGCCGGAGAGCAGCGGGCGCAGGCCGGCGTAGACACCCTGGACGTCGGTGCGGGTCAGCGGGGTGGCGAGCACCTTGTTGACCTGGTCCAGCAGGTAGTCGATGTCGGTGCTGGACGCGGCCGGGTGCGCCTTGTCCAGCGTCCAGTCGGTGTCGGTGGTGCCGACGATCCAGTGCCGGCCCCACGGGATGATGAACAGGACACTGCTCGGGGTGCGGCTGATGATGCCCGTCGCCGACTGGATGCGGTCGCGGGGCACGACCAGGTGGATGCCCTTGGACGCGCGGACGTGGAACTGCCCGCGTTCGCCGACCAGCGCCTGGGTGTCGTCGGTCCACACACCCGTGGCGTTGATGACCTGCTGCGCGCGTACCTCGAAGGTCTTGTCGTGCTCGAGGTCGTGGACCCGGACGCCGGTGACCCGCTCGCCCTCCCGGAGGAATCCCACCACCTCGGCGCGGGACGCGACGTGCGCGCCGTAGGCCGCGGCGGTGCGGGCCAGGAACATCGTGTGCCGGGCGTCGTCGAGCTGGGCGTCGTAGTACTGCAACGCACCGACCAGGGCGTCACGCCGCAGCGCCGGAGCGACCCGCAGCGCGCCGCGCCGGGAGAGGTGCCGGTGCCGCGGCAGGCCGGGCGCCGCCGCGGCCATCGTGTCGTAGAGCAGCACACCGGCGCCGGCGTAGAGGCGTTCCCAGCCGCGGTGCTGCAACGGATAGAGGAAGGGGACCGGGCGGGCCAGGTGCGGCGCGAGCCGGGTCAGGATGAGGCCGCGTTCGCGCAGGGCCTCGCGGACCAGCGCGAAGTCCAGCATCTCCAGGTAGCGCAGGCCGCCGTGGATGAGTTTGCTGGACCGGCTGGACGTGCCCGAGGCGAAGTCGCGCGCCTCGAGCAGGCCGACGGACAGGCCGCGGGTGGCGGCGTCGAGGGCACTGCCCGCGCCCACCACCCCGCCACCCACGACGAGCACGTCGACCTCGTTGCCGGCCAGCGCGGAGAGCGCGGCTTCCCGCGCGGCCGGTGAGAGCGTGGTGTCAGTCAACGTCGACCCAATCGAGAGTGCGTTGCACGGCCTTCTTCCACCGGCCGTACCCGTCTGCCCGCTGTTCGTCGTTCCACTCCGGTTGCCAGCGGCGGGACTCGTTCCAGTTTTCGCGCAGTTCGTCGGTCGACTTCCAGAAACCGACGGCAAGACCGGCGGCGTACGCGGCGCCGAGTGCGGTGGTCTCGGCCACGACGGGCCGGCTCACCGCCACACCCAGGACGTCGGCCTGGATCTGCATGCACAGCTCGTTGACCGTGATGCCGCCGTCGACCTTGAGCACGTCCAGGGTCACGCCGGAGTCCTGCGCCATGGCCTCGACGACGTCGCGGCTCTGGTAGCAGATGGACTCGAGGGTGGCCCGGGCGATGTGCGCGTCGGTGTTGAAGCGGGACAGGCCGACGATCGCGCCGCGGGCGTCGGAACGCCAGTACGGCGCGAACAGCCCCGAGAACGCCGGCACAAAACAGACGCCGCCGCTGTCGGGGACCGACGCCGCCAGGGTCTCGCTCTCGGAGGCGGCGTTGATGATGTGCAACTGGTCGCGCAGCCACTGCACGGCCGAGCCGGTGACGGCGATCGAGCCCTCCAGGGCGTAGACCGGTGCCGCGTCGCCGAACTTGTAACAGACCGTGGTGAGCAGGCCGTTGTTCGAGCGCACCAGCTCCGTACCGGTGTTGAGCAGCATGAAGTTGCCCGTACCGTAGGTGTTCTTGGCCTCGCCCGGCGCGAAGCAGACCTGGCCGAACATCGCCGCCTGCTGGTCACCGAGGTCGCCGGTGAGCGGGACGTCGCCGCCCAGCGGGCCCGGCGCGTGGGCCATGCCGTAGGTGTTCGGGTCCGACGACGGCCGGATCTCCGGGAGCATCTGCCGCGGGATGTTGAAGAACGACAGCAGCTCGTCGTCCCACTCGAGGGTCTCGAGGTTCATCAGCATCGTGCGGCTGGCGTTGGTCACGTCGGTGATGTGGTTGCCGCCGTCGACGCCACCGGTGAGGTGCCAGAGCAGCCAGCTGTCGGTGTTGCCGAAGACCGCTTCACCGCGTTCGGCCGCCTCGCGGACCCCGTCGACGTTCTCCAGGATCCACTGGATCTTGCCGCCGGAGAAGTACGTCGCCGGTGGCAGGCCGGCCTTCTGCCGGATGACGTCACCGCGCCCGTCCCGGTCCAGGGCGGAGGCGATCCGGTCGGTACGCGTGTCCTGCCAGACGATCGCGTTGTAGTAGGGCCGCCCGGTGCGCCTGTTCCACACCACGGTGGTTTCGCGCTGATTGGTGATGCCCAGTGCCGCCAGATCACTGGCCTGCAGGTTCGCCTTCTGCATGGCCGTACGGATGACGGAGACCGTGCGGTCCCAGATCTCGATCGGGTTGTGCTCGACCCAGCCGGCCTGCGGGAGGATCTGCTCGTGCTCGAGCTGGTGGCGGCCGACCTCGTTCCCGCCGTGGTCGAAGATCATGAATCGGGTGCTGGTGGTGCCCTGATCGACGGCACCGACGAAGTCAGCCACGGTTTGCCTCCACGGGTTCGGTTCGCTGGGTGGGGAGCTCACCGGGCTCCTGCGGGGCGTCGGACGGGAGGAACCGCCCGATGAGTCCCTGGTAGAGGCCGGCGCCCACGATCCCGCCGACGATGGGGCCGACGATCGGGATCCAGAAGTACAGATAACCCGTCTGGTCGCGGAACGCGCCACCATATCCGGTGAAGAAGCTGGCGAGCCGCGGGCCGAGGTCACGCGCGGGGTTGATCGCGTAGCCGGCGTTGGTGCCCCAGGCCATGCCGATGCCGACCACGAGCAGGCCGATGATGAACGGCGTCAGGTTGGCGCCCGGGGGAGTGCTCGCGGCGTCGGTGATGGCCAGGATGAGGAACAGCAGGATCGCCGTGCCGATGACCTGGTCGCGCAGGGCGCCCCACTCGCTGACCGGCAATGTCCCGTTTCCCGGCAGGGTGGAGAAGACGCCCTGGGTCTTGATGGTGAGACCGGGGTCGGCCGCGTGCAGGACCTCGGTGTAGTTCCACCGCACGAGCAGCGCGGCGACGAACGCCCCCAGCAGCTGGGCCAGGGAGTAGGGGGCGACCTTGCGCCACTCGAAGCCCTTGAAGACCGCGAGGGCGATGGTGACCGCCGGGTTGAGGTGCGCGCCGCTGATGCGTCCGGCGACGTAGACGCCGAGCATGACGCCGAGGCCCCAGGCCCAGGCGATGCTGTCGTGGTCGCCGATGCCGCCACCCGCGACCTGCGCGACGACGCCGACGCCGAAGAGGATGAGGATCATGGTCCCGGCGAACTCGGCGGCCAGTTCGCCGAGCATTCCCGGGATCTTCAGTCGTGCTGCCATGTGCCCTCCAGGGTCCGATGTGACCCGACGTTAAGGAGGCCTGGAGGGCCCGGCAATGAACGTCGTTCGGCATTGTCGAACGCTCAGCGTGCGCGTGTCGTAACGGATCGGCATAGCATCGGAAACGTGCCCGGAACGGTGCAGTCGATCGAGCGAGCAGCCGCGATCCTTCGGATGCTCGCCGGTGGCACGGGCCGGCTCGGTCTGGGAGAGATCGCGAAATCTCTCGATCTCGCCAAGGGCACGACCCACGGAATCCTGCGTACGCTGCAACATGTCGGCTTCGTCGAACAGGATCGGGTGTCGGGCCGCTATCAGCTCGGCGCGGCACTGCTGCACCTCGGCACCAGCTATCTCGACATCAACGAACTGCGTTCCCGCTCGATCAACTGGGCGGACCCGCTCGCCGCCCGCAGCGGTGAGGCTGTCCGGATCGGCACCGTCCTCGAGGGACGCGTGCTGGTCGTCCACCACGTCTTCCGGCCCGACGACACCTTCCAGACCCTCGACATCGGCACGCTCCTGCCGCTGCACGCCAGCGCGCTCGGCAAGGTTCTGCTCGCGTACCGGTCGGCGCTGCCGCCCGCGGAGCTCGAGCAGTTCACCCGGCGCACCGTCGTGTCGCCCCGCGAGCTGGCCGCGGCCCTGGAACAGGTGCGCCTGGCCGGCTGGGCCGCCGAGATCGAGGAGCTCACCCTCGGCGAGGCGGCGATCGCCGCACCGATCCGCGGGTACGGCGGCCTGGTCGTCGGCGCGATCGGCGTCTCCGGCCTCGTCGAACGGATCTGCGACACCAGGTACCGGCCGCAGCCGCAGCTGGTCGGCTACGTCCGGGACGCCGCCCGCGCGGTCTCCCGGGATCTCGGGGCCGCCCGGCACTGAGGCTCAGGGGGAGGAACCATGACCGAGCGCTACGTGGTCGCCATCGACCAGGGCACCACCTCGACGCGGTGCATCGTCTTCGACCGGCACGGTCAGCTCGTCTCCCTGGCCCAGCAGGAACACAAGCAGTACTTCCCGCGGCCGGGCTGGGTCGAGCACGACGCGGCGGAGATCTGGCGCAACGTCGAACGCCTCGCTCCGCTGGCCCTGAGCCGGGCCGGGATCACCACGGAGCAGGTCGCCGCCGTCGGGATCGCCAACCAGCGCGAGACCACGGTGCTGTGGGACAGGCGTACGGGTGTGCCGGTCGGCCGGGCCATCGTCTGGCAGGACACCCGCACCGACGGCCTGGTCAACGCGCTCGTCGCCGCACCCGGCGCCGACGAGGTGCAGGAGCGGTGCGGGCTGCCGCTGGCCACGTACTTCTCGGGGCCGCGGGTCAGCTGGATGCTCGACCACACCCCCGGCCTGCGGGAACGCGCCGAGAGCGGCGAGGTGCTGTTCGGCACGATGGAGACCTGGCTGATCTGGAACCTCACCGGCGGCCTGCACGTCACCGACGTCACCAACGCCAGCCGCACGATGCTGCTCGACGTGCGCACCCTGCGGTGGTCGCCGGAGGCGTGCGCGTTCTTCGGTGTGCCGATGGCGATGCTGCCCGAGGTCCGCCCGTCGGTCGAGGTCTTCGGCACGGCGACGGCCGCGTTCCCCGGCGTCCGCATCGGGGCGGCGCTCGGCGACCAGCAGGCCGCACTCTTCGGGCAGACCTGCTTCACCCCGGGCGAGGCCAAATGTACGTACGGCACCGGCAGTTTCCTGCTGCTCAACACGGGTACGGAGCTGGTCCGCTCGACCCACGGGCTGCTCAGCACGGTGGCGTACCAGCTGGCCGGTGAGCCCGCGCAGTACGCCCTCGAGGGCTCGATCGCGATCACCGGCTCGCTGGTGCAGTGGTTCCGCGACCAGCTCGAGCTGATCGCCAGCGCGCCGGAGATCGAGACCCTGGCCCGGACGGTCAGCGACAACGGTGGCTGTTACATCGTCCCGGCCTTCTCCGGTCTGTACGCCCCGCACTGGCGCAGCGAGGCCCGCGGTGTGATCGTCGGCCTGACCTCCTACATCACCAAGGGTCATCTGGCCCGGGCGGTCCTGGAGGCGACCGCGTGGCAGACCCGCGAGGTCGTCGACGCGATGAACGCCAACTCCGGCCTGACCCTCAAGACGCTCAAGGTCGACGGCGGGATGACGGCCGACAATCTGCTCATGCAGTTCGTCGCGGACGTGCTCGACGTGCCGGTGGTCCGCCCGCTCGCCAGCGAAACGGTGTCGCTGGGTGCCGCCTACGCCGCCGGCCTGGCGGTCGGCTACTGGTCCGACCTGGAGGATCTGAGCCGCAACTGGCACCGCGCGGCGCAGTGGATGCCCGCGATGGACCCGGCGGTCCGCGACTCGGAGTACGACAACTGGCGCCGCGCGGTCGAGCGCACCTTCGACTGGATCAAACCCGCCTGATCGAGCCGGCGCGCGAAACATTTTTGACACATCGGTGAAATCGCGGGGCTTGCACATCCGGGCATCGTCGGCCGAAACTGGCCCGTATGGTAGTTGCACCACTAGTGCAAGAAGCCCTCGACGACGAGGCCGCCGAAGCACTGCTGGCCGACCGGCTCCCGGGGCTGCCCGGCGAGGTGGCGGTCGCGCTGATCCGGCTCGCGGGCGGTGACCCCGCCGTCCTGCTGGAGATCGCCGGAGCACTCACACCGGAGCAGATCCGCGGCACCGTTCCGCCGCCGTGCACCCTGTCCACGACCAGCGCACTCGGGCGCAGCTGCCGGGCGGTGGTGGCCCGGTTGCCCCGGCGCACCCGCCACGCGCTGCTGCTCGCGGCGGCGGACGCGGACCTCACCCCCGGCGAGCTGCTCGCTGCCGCCGGTGCCGACGACCTCGCCGTGGCCGAGCAGGCCTGCCTGATCACGATCACCGCCGACACCGTCCAGTTCGTCCCGGCGGTGCTGCGTGCGGTGATCTACTACGACGCCCCGCTCGCCGCCCGCCGGGCCGCGCACCGGGAGCTGACCGTCGTGCTCACCGGACGGGGCGAGCGGTTGCGGGGCCTCGTGCACCGTGCCGCCGCCGCGCCCGGTGCCGACGACGGCCTGGCCGCCGAACTCCTCGACGCCGCAGCCGACGGGCCGCCACCGACGGCGACGGCCGCGTACAGGTATGCCGCCGGGCTCTGCACCGAGCCGGACATGGCCGCGGATGCCCTGGTCGCGTCGGCCCGGCAGGCGTGGCTGGCCGGTGAGCGGCACCAGGCCCGGCTGCTGCTGCGCCGGGTCGCCCGCCGCACGGCGTTCCGTGCGCACGCCCGGGCCCGTCACCTGACCGGCGAGATGGACCTGCGGGAGGGCGACCCCGTCGTCGCCCGTGACACGCTGCTCGACGCGGCCGCCCGGCTCGCGACCCACGACGTCCCCGCCGCCCTCGACGCGCTGCTGCTCGCCGGGGAGGCCGTGCACCTGGCAGGGGAGCACGGCCGCTATCCGGAGGTGGCCCGGCAGACCCTTGCGCTGTGCCGCGGCGACGAACCGGTGGCCGTCGCACTGGCCTACCACCAGGTCGCCGGGCTGTCCGGCCTGTACGCCGGAGAGCACGCCGCGGCGTTCGGCCACCTGCGGACCGTCCTGCGGCTCGCCACCCGCGTCGAGGACCCGGCCGCGCTGATCCGCGCCGCCCACGCCGGTGTTTTCGTCGGCGACGGCCCGGGTGCGCGGACGCTCGCCGGCCGCGCGGTGGCCCTGGCCCGCCAGCGCGGTGAGGTCGCCCTGGTCCCGCAGGGGCTGGAGGTGGCCGCCTTCGCCGGGCTGGCGACCGGGCACTACGAGGCCGCCACGACCGCCGCGACCGAGGGTGCCGCCCTGGCCCGCGCCACCGGCCAGCCGGGCCTGGCCGAGAGCCATCTCGGCATACTCGCCGTGCTGGCCGCGCTGGTCGGTGACCGCGACACCTGTGTCCTGCGGGTCCGTGAGGCGGACGCCCACGACAGCGCCGAAGGCCCGGGTCAGGCGCGGGCCCTGTGCGAGTGGGCGCTCGCGCTGCTGGACCTGGTCGAGGGCCGCCCGCAGGCCACCGTGGACCGTCTCGGCACGATCTTTCTGGCGCCTTCCGGCCACGGGAACCTGGTCGTGCAGATCGCCTCGACCCCGCACCTGATCGAGGCGGACTGGCGCTGCGACCCGCGGACGGCCACGCTCGACGGCGCGTTCGAACCGTTCGACCGCTGGGCCGCCGGTACGGGTCAGCCGTCCTGGCTCGCCCTGCGGGCCCGGTGCCGGGCGCTGCGCTCGGCTGACCCGCAGGCGGCCGAGGACCACTTCGAGGAGGCGCTGCGCCAGCACCGGCGGGGCGACGCGGACTTCGCGCGGGCGCACACCGAGCTGCTGTTCGGTCGTGACCTGCGCCGACGGCGGCGCCCGGGTGCCGCCCGCGAGCACCTGCGGCGGGCGGAGGAGACCTTCCGCCTGCTCGACGCCGGGCCGTGGGCCGTGCAGGCGGACGTCGAGCTGCGGGCGGCGGGTGCGGCCGTACCGTCCCGGCCGGTCCCGGCGGCCCCCGGGCTGACCGCTCAGCAGGAGCGGATCGCCCGGCTGGTGGCCGACGGGGCCACCAACCGGGAGGTCGCCGAGCAGCTCTTCCTCAGCCCCCGGACGATCGATCACCACCTGCGCAACGTTTTCGCCCGCATGGGCGTCCGCTCCCGCACCGAGCTGGCGCGCCGGCTCGCGAGTTAGACCTTCGCGAAGACGACGCTGCGGGCCAGGACGCCGATGTCGGGCTGGTCGGTGAACAGCCCGTCGAGCCCGGTCTTGAGGAAGGTGACCTGCTCGTCGATGGCCCGCCCGTACGCGTTGGGGTCCGTCCCGACCCGGTAGTCGACCGGCAGGAACTGGTTCTCGGCCCGGAACGTGTACGGCATGACCTTGATATCGGCCGCGTGGGCGTCGGCGACCAGGCCGGTCGGCGTGCCCAGGGTGCCGTCGGCGTTACGGGGGATGATCTGGTTCTTCTCCGGCCCGATGCCGTCGACGTACCGGGAGAGCTGTCGCAGCCCGGCCGGCGTCAGGTAGTCCGCGTAGGTCTTCGTGTCGTCGAACGGGCTGCCGGCCGCGCTGGTCAGGAACACCATCGGCGCCCGCAGGCGGTACTCGTCGTGCAGCAGCTCGAGGTTCTTCGCCTCGAACGACTGCACGAAGACCTTGGCGTCGGCCCGGTCCAGGCCGTTGCGGCGCAGCGCCCGGACCAGCGGCGTCTCCAGGTCCAGGCCGAGGCGGCGGAAGTAGGTCGGGTGCTTGGTCTCCGGGAAGACGCCGATCTCGCGGTCGAGCTCCCGCGACAGCTTCTTGCGCAGGTCCAGGATCTCCTGGAACGTCGGAACCTGGAACAGTCCGTTGTAGAGGGTGTTGTGCTGGCGCACCTGCGGGATGCGCTCGGTGGCCCGCAGGGTCCTGAGCTCGGCCAGCGTGAAGTCGTGGGTGAACCAGCCGGTCACCGACACGCCGTCGAGCACGACGGTGCGCTTCCGCGCGGCGAACTCCGGCCGCGACGCGACGTCGGTGGTCCCGCCGATCTCCGGCTCGTGCCGCGCCACCAGGACGTGGTCCTTGGTCGAGACCAGGTCCGGCTCCATGAAGTCGGCGCCCATCCGGGCGGCCAGCTCGTACGACGCGAGCGTGTGCTCGGGCCGGTAGCCGGAGGCGCCCCGGTGTCCCACGACGAGCGAGTCCTCGTCGTGCCTTCCGTGCCCCTCGTGCTGCGGTGTCGCGAGGGCGGGCGTCGCCGCCCCGAGCACGGCCGGTACGCCGGCGGCCAGCGCGCCGAAGCGCAGCACCTGTCGGCGATCTGCCACGGTTTCCTCCACGGGATCCGCCGGCGACCGTCGCCGTACCTCCCGAAGCCGAGTTCAGGCGATGCGTCCGACGCCGAGGCGAAGTCGCCGTGGCTCCCCGGCAAACGCCGTCAGAAGGATCATCGGGGAGAGGTGTACCGGTGTGTCCTGTTGGGCACCTGGAGTCCAGGTCATCCCTTGAGGCCGATAAGTGATCGGCTTAGGGTGGTGGTCCGAACGCTCACCGTGAAACGCCGTCGTGGGAGACACCATGGGATTTCTCGAGCGTCGCCCCGACCGGAACACGCAGGTCACACGGCCTGACGACCGGTACGGGTCCAAGCCCCGCCCGCAGACCGGCGGCTCCAACGAGCCCCTCTACGAGGCGCGCCGCTCCAACGGTGACCCGATCGGATTACCTTCCCCGGCACCCGCGCCGGCGCCGGCGCCCGTCACGGCTGCGGCTGTGGTCCCCGCGCAGCCCCTGGCCCGCCCGGTGGGACGCACCGACCTGACGATGCTGCTCGGCCGCACGGTGCTCGAGGCCCGTGTCCAGCAGATCTGCCAGGAGTACGGCCTGATCCCGCGGTCCGGCCCGGCGGTCGGCTCCGGGCTGTCCCGCTCCTACCTGGCCCGCGACGCCGGTGTGGAGCTCGCCGCCGACGCGCACGGCACGGTCACCACGGTGTTCCTCCACTTCAACGGGGACGACGGCTTCACGTCCTACCAGGGCGAGATCCCCGGCGGCGCCGGCAGTGTCGCCCGCCGCTCCCACCTGTGGGCCATGCTGGGCCGCCCCGACGAGCAGGGCGACCCCTACCGTGACCGTTTCCTCGGTGACTACGGCCCGTGGGACCGCTGGATCCTCGCCGGTTTTGCGCTGCACGCGCAGTTCGCCACCGACGGTGAGCTGCTCAGCCGCATCACCCTGACCCTGCCGGACCGCCTGCCCCGGGCCGCCTGAGGACGGCTCAGTCGAGGCCGGTGCGGTTCTCGGCCCAGTACGCCTTGCCCCTGACCTGCCGGGGTTTGTGCTCCCAGCCCCGGCTGTCACGCCGGACCGCGTGCACCGTCGCCGCGTCGCCGGTGACCACCAAGGTGTACGCCGTCCGCGCTGCACCGTCGCGGGCCCGGCGCAGCAACTCGCCACGGTCGGTGGACTTCGCGACGACCGTGACCCGTTCGGTGATGCCCAGCCCGGAGAGCACACCGGTGAGCCCGGCCGGATCCTGCGCCTCGAAGACGGACGTCACGTCGTCGCCGACGGTCCGCAGCGCGCAGGCGAGCGCCACGCTGGACTCGTCGCCGATGAACAGCACCGGGCCGGTGGCCTCGCGCAGGTCGATCGAGCGGCGCGGCCCGAACACCTCACACGTCCGGCCCTCGGCCACCTCCTCGAACCACTGCGCCGCCGGACCGGTCCCGTGCGTGTATGCGATCAGCTCGGTCGTACCGCGGGCGGTGTCCCAGCTGATCGGCGTGTAGGTGCGCAGGCTGAGCGAGCCGCGCCGGGGCCGCATCTGCAGTTTTGCCCCGGGCACCCAGGCCGCCTTCCGGAACGCCTCGGCCGACAGCTCCACCCGGACGAAGGCGGGCGAGAGCCGGCTGCACCCCGTGACCTGCGCATCGTCCAGCATGGCCCCACTGGCCAGGTCGGCCAGTCGTCCGGCAAGTCCGGCCATCTCAGGCTCCCAGCGGCAGATAGTCGTGCAGGGGCAGGTCCTCGACCAGGGTCCCGAAGTCGGTGAAGTCACCGGGCCCGAGGGTGTCCTCGTCGTTGAGCTTCCGCGCGGCCGCCTGGTTGCGCAGCACGTACCCGCGGATCTTGTCCTCGTAGCGGCGGATGCCCGTCGCCGGGTCCTCGGCCGCGGCGGCGATCTCGCCGGCCAGGACGTAGGCGCCGACCATCGCCATGGACGCACCCTGCCCGGTGGTCAGCGACACCGCATAACCGGCATCGCCGACCAGCGCGACCCGCCCTCGCGTCCAGTGCTCCATGATCACCTGGATGCGGGCGTCGAAGTGGAACCCCGAGGCGTCGTGTTTCATGTGCTCGATGATCTGCGGGACCACCCAGCCCAGCCCGGCGGACCGCTCGGCCAGCAGCTGCTTCTGGGCGTCCTCGTCGCGATGGTCGTAGACGACGGGTTCCTTGCTCCCGAAACCCAGGTAGGCCCGGGCGGTGCCGCTGCTGTCCAGACCGATCAGCCCGGCACCGGAGTCGTTCTCACTCAGGTAGAAGGTCTGCCAGTGGTCCAGGCCGAGGAAGTTGGGAATGGTCATGACCGCGACGTAGCCGCCCATGTAGCGCAGGAAGGGCTCCTCGGGACCGAACACCAGCCGCCGGGTGCCCGAGTGCGCACCGTCGGCGCCGATCACCACGTCGAAACGTTCCGGTGCGGCGTGGCGGAAGTCGACGTCGATCCCGTGCTCGTCCTGCCGCAGGCCCGTGATCCGGTCGTCGAAGACGAACCGCACGTCCGGCCCGCACGCCTCGCGGAGGATCTCGACCAGGTCGTCGCGCAGCACCTCGAGGTCCTCGGAGTCCAGGCGGCCACCGGTGAGAGTGCGTTCCGTCGAGCGGTGGATCTCCGTCCCGGAGTCGTCCACCATCGACATGCCCCGCAGCCGGGTCGTCCGGCGGCGGAAGTCCTCCAGAACGCCCGTCCGGCGCGCCACCTCGAGCGCCGGGCCGCGGATGTCCAGGGCCTGTCCGCCCGGGCGCAGACCGGCTGATCGCTCGACGACGGTCACGGCAAAACCGAAACGGTCGAGCCAGCAGGCCGCGGTCAGACCGGCCACGCTCGCCCCGGACACCAGGATCCGGCCCTTGTTCTCGTTGATGATCACTCCGTCGACGCTAGAGCGGCCACCGTGCGCTCGGAGGCCAACCGATACCCCGAAACGGCCAAGGTCGGCGCTCGAGGGCATGATCAGCGAATGAGCCCGGTCCCGTCACTCATCCTGAGCATCGACCGGGGCGAGTCCGGGCCCCGGGACGACTTCGGGACCCATGTCCACCCCGAACCCCTGCTGTTGTGGACCTGGACCGCCACGGTGCTCGTGACCGCCGCGGAACGCGACTGGCTCGTACCGCCCGGGCATGGGCTGTGGGTGCCCGGCGACGTCGAGCACAGCGGAGCGGTGCTGCGCGGGGGCGCCGGATCCGCCCTCGTCTTCGACCCGGCGACCTGCCCGGTCGCCTGGCCGCGGCCCACCGGCGTCTCCGGCGGGCCGTTGGTGCAGGCGCTGATCACGCACCTGTTCGAGACCGATCCGGGCGATCCGGACCGGGTCCACGCCGAGGCGCTGCTGTTCAGCCGGCTCACACCCCTGCCACCGCACGACCTGCACGTCACCCTGCCGGCCGACCCCCGCATCAGGGTCATCGCCGAACGGCTCATTGCCGACCCGGCCGACCCCCGTGACCTCGCGGCCTGGGCCGATCACACCCACGCCGGTCTGCGGACGCTGAGCCGGCTCTTCCAGAACGAGACCGGACTCAGCTTCGCCCGCTGGCGCACCCGGGTCCGGGTGCGCGCCGCCATCCCGCTGCTGGCCGCGGGAGCGACCGTCGACTCGGTGGCCCGGCAGGTCGGCTACCGGAAGACGAGTGCCTTCATCGCCGCCTTCCGCCGCGTCACCGGTCAGACCCCCGGCACCTACCTCCAGGCCTGACCCTGCCGGGCACCGGTCAGAGGCGGAGCTGGGGCCAGTCGAGCAGGTCGGCGCCCAGGTCGCGAATCGTGGCGAGCAGGCCGAGGCGGGCCGCCCGGACCGCCGGATCGTCGGCCATCACGAAGACGTCGTCGAAGAAGGTGTTGATCGGATCGGTGATGCGACCCGCCACCGCGGTGAAGTGCGTGAGATCGGTTGCGGCATCGAGCTCACCGCGCACCGACACCACGGCCTCGTGCAGGGCGACCTCGGCCGGCTCCTTGAGGACGGACGGGTCGTAGGACGCCGCCGTGCCGTCGGGGACGATGCGGCGCGAGCGCTGGATCGCCTCGGCCAGTGCCAGGAACCTCGGGTCCGCGATGAGCCGGCCGAGCTGGGCCAGGAGAAGATCGGCGAACGACGGACGGCCCGCGTGGGGCAGGACCGCGCGGACCCGGTCGACCGGGTGCCCCTCCTCGACCAGGACCTGCTCGAGACGCTTGGCCAGGAACTCGCCGGTGTCGACCAGGACACGACCGGGCACCTCGACCGGCTGCAGCGCCGCCGCCGCGGCCAGGGCGTCGGTGAGGCTGATGCCGGACAGGGCCGGGTGGGCGCGGTGGACGGCGAGCAGGCCCAGCACCGCGCGGCGCAGGGCGAACGGGTCGCTGCTGCCGGTGGGCAGGCCGACCGTCGCGGCCAGACCGGTGACCAGGTCGAGGCGGTCCGCCAGGGACAGCAGCGCGCCCGGCAGCGACACCGGGAGGTCGTCGCCGGTCTGGCGGGGAAGCTCGGCCTCGTAGACGGCCTGCGCCACCTCCCGGGTCTCGCCCGCATGGAGGGCGTAGTCGCGGGCCATGACACCGGCCAGGCTGGTCATCTCGGTCACCAGCTGGGAGCCGAGGTCGAACTTGACCAGCTGGGCGGCGCGTTCCAGGGTCGGCGACGGGCCGTCGGCCAGCGCGCCGGCCAGGGCGGCGATGCGGCCGGCCCGGTCGGCCATCGAGCCCAGCTTGTCGGTGAACGTGAGCCGGGACAGCTTGTCGCGCATCGCGGCCAGCGGCAGCTGCCGGTCGGCGCGGTAGAAGAACGCCGCGTCCTCGTAGCGGGCCCGCAGGACCGCCTCGTTGCCGGCGCGGACCAGCTCGACGTCGACCAGGCCGTTGGCGACCGTCACGAACATCGGCAGCAGCGCACCGTCGGCGTCGCGGACCGGCAGGTACCGCTGGTGCTTGCGCATCACCGTGGTCAGCACCGCCGAGGGCAGCTCGAGATAACGCTCGTCGAAGGTGCCGAGCAGCGGCGTGGGCTGCTCGACCAGGTAGGTGATCTGGTCGATCAGCGCGCTCTCGCCCGCGACGTCGATCTTGCCGGAGTCCCACACCAGGTCCTGGGCGCCGGTGACGATCAGCTCGCGGCGGTCGTCGGCGTCGGCGACGATGCCGTTGATCGCCAGCGTCTCCATGAACGACTCCGCGGAGGCCACACTCACCCGGGGCTGCGCGGCGGTGCGCAGCACGCGGGTCTCACGCCCGGCGAGCAGCGCGGACACGGCCACCGGCACGATCTCGTCACCCCACAGGGCGACGAGCCAGCGGACGGGACGGGTGAACGCCAGCTCGGGATCGTTCCAGCGCATGTTCTTGGCCGAGCGCAGGCTGCCGGCGACCTTCGCGAGCACGTCACCCAGGACGGCCGGTGCGGCGCGTCCCGCCTCGTGCTTCTCCACCACCAGGTGGGCCACGCCGTTGACCTCGGCCGTCTGCAACGACTCGACCGAGACACCCTGGGAACGCGCAAAGCCCGCGATCGCCTTCTCCGGCGCCGTGGTCTTGGGGCCCTTGACCGTACGCACGTGGTCTTCCTCGCGCGCGGCGACCGCGTCGACAACGGCGATCAGGCGACGCGGTGTGGCGTGCACGCGGATGTCGCCGTGCGCGAGGCGCGTCCCGGCGAGGCGCTCGGTGAGCTCGCGCTGCACCTGCGTACGGGCGGTGCGGGCCTCGCTCGGCGGCATCTCCTCGGTGCCGATCTCGAAGACCAGGGTGCGCGGGGCCGTGCCCTCCACGACGGTCTCGAAGGCGGCCGCGGCGGGCAGCGGCTCGACCACGCCGAGCGGGTGCCCCAGCTCGTCGCGGCGGGCGACCCAGAGACGGGCAACGTCACCGGCGAGGCGGCGCATCCGGCCGAACTCGGCGGCCCGGTCGGCGGTCGAGACGGCACCGCGGGAGTCGAGGACGTTGAACGCCTGCGAGCACTTCAGCACGTACGAGTGGGCCGGCACCGGGAGGCCCTCGTCGATCATGCGCTGGGCCTCGGCGGCGTAGAGCTCGAGCAGCCGGCGGTTGGTGGCCACGTCGGCGTCGTCGAGGTAGTACCGGGACATCTCGTACTCGGCCTGGCCGAAGACCTCGCCGTAGCTGACACCCTTGGCGTACTCGATGTCCTTGAAGTGGGTCACGCCCTGCAGGGCCATGATGATGCGCTCGATGCCGTAGGTGATCTCCACCGAGGGCGGCTCGAGGTTGAGACCGCCGGCCTGCTGGAAGTAGGTGAACTGGGTGATCTCCAGGCCGTCGAGCCAGACCTCCCAGCCCAGGCCCCAGGCGCCGAGCGCGGGGGAGGCCCAGTTGTCCTCGACGAAGCGGACGTCGTGCGCGGCGACGTCGATGCCGAGGGCGGTGAGGCTGCCGAGGTAGAGCTCCTGCGGGTTGCCCGGGTCCGGCTTGAGGATGACCTGCAGCTGGGTGTGGGTCTGGAGGCGGTTCGGGTTCTCGCCGTACCGGGAGTCGTCGGGCCGCACGGAGGGCTCCACGTAGACGACCCGCCACGGCTCCGGACCGAGGATGCGCAGGAACGTGGCCGGGTTCCAGGTCCCGGCGCCGACCTCGGTGTTCATCGGCTGGACGACCAGGCACCCCTGATCCGTCCAGTACGCGGTGAGCCGGGCGAGAGCATCCTGCATGGTGAGCATGGCGTCACAGTCTAGTGACGGCGTCACCTGGGTATACGACCCCCATGTCGGAGCTGCTGGTGGGAGATCTGTACCGGTTCCAGGACCTGCTGAACGCCGAGGAGGCCGCCGTCGTCGAACGGGTCCGCGCCTGGCTGGCCGCCGAGGTGACGCCGATCGCGAACGATCACTGGTCGCGGGCCGAGTTCCCGTACCCGCTGATCAAGGGCTATCACGACCTGGGCATCGCGGGCCGCGAGCAGTCCAACCTGCTCTCCGGCTGGCTGGCCCTGGAGATGGCCCACGCGGACGCGTCGATGGCGACATTCTACGGCGTGCACTCGGGCCTGGCCATGGGCAGCATCACCACCTGCGGTTCGCCGGAGCAGCAGGAGCGCTGGCTGCCGGCCATGACGTCCTTCGACCAGATCGGCGCGTTCGCCCTGACCGAGCCCACCGGCGGCTCGGACGTCGCGGCCGGTCTCCGCACGACGGCCCGGCGCGACGGTGACCGGTGGATCCTGAACGGCGAGAAGCGGTGGATCGGCAACGCGACGTTCGCCGACCTGATCGTCGTCTGGGCCCGCGATCTCGAGGACAACCAGGTCAAGGGTTTTGTCGTCGGCAAGGACAACCCGGGCTTCCGCGCCACCAAGATCGAGAACAAGATCGCCCTGCGCATCGTCCAGAACGCCGACATCGTCCTGACCGACTGTGTCGTCGACGAGGCCGACCGCCTCCAGAACGCCAACACCTTCAAGGACACGGCCAAGATCCTGCGGCAGACCCGCAGCGGTGTGGCCTGGGAAGCGGTCGGGGTCATGCTCGCCGCCTACGAGATCGCCCTCGCGTACGCCAAGGAGCGCGAGCAGTTCGGTCGTCCCATCGCGAAGTTCCAGCTGGTCCAGGACCTGCTCGTGCGGATGCTCGGCAACGTGACCGGGTCACTGGGCATGGTGGTCCGCCTGGCCCAGCTGCAGGACGCGGGCGAGTTCAAGGACGAGCACTCGGCGCTGGCCAAGGCGTACACGACGACCCGCATGCGCGAGGTGGTCGGCTGGGCCCGCGAGCTGCTGGCCGGCAACGGCATCGTGCTGGACTACAACATCGGCCGCTTCGTCGCCGACGCCGAGGCCCTGTACTCCTACGAGGGCACCCGCGAGATCAACACGATGATCGTGGGCCGCGCGGTGACCGGCCAGAGCGCCTTCGTCTGAGCCGCCGGCTAACTCCAGAACTCCATCGCCAGCTCCAGGGCCCGGAAGTCGCCCGTCGTGCCGCCGATCATGCGATTCGGGGTGTAGGCGATCGACGTCCGGGCGTCCAGGTCGACGATGGCCAGCGAGCCGCCGTAACCGCCCCAGAAGATCGTGTTGTCGTTGGGCATGAGGCCCGCGCCGAGGGCAAAACCGAGACCCCAGCGCATTGTCGTGCCCAGCACCAGATCAACACCGGAGACCTGCTCCTCCAGTGCCCGGCGGCAACCCTCCTCGGACAGGAACCGGTGGCCCTGCGACACACCGCCGTTCGCCAGGATCGCGTGGATGCCGGCCACCGCCCGGGCATTGCCGATGCCGTTACCCGCAGGGATCTCCGCGGCCTGCCATTCCCGCGTACGCGTCAGTAAAGGGTCGAGATCGGGATTGTCCGCGACCACTTTCCAGAGCTCCGCGGTGCCCGGCGGCGGCCCGTCGGCAGGCGGGATCAGATCGGCGACCCGCGACCCCTCGGACGCCGGCAGCCCGATGTGGAAGTCCGCACCCAGCGGCCCGGCGATCTCCTCGCGGAACAGAGTGCCCAGCGTCCGCCCGGTGATCCGCCGGAGCACCTCACCGATGAGATAGCCCTGGGTCACCACGTGATATCCCGACGCGGTGCCCGGCTTCCAGTACGGCTCCTGCGCGGCCAGCAGCGCCGTCACTTTCTCCCAGTCGTACAGGTCGTCGCTGGTCACGGGCTCACGCCACCCGCACAGCCCGGACGAGTGACTCATCACCTGAGCGACCGTCACCTCCGCCTTGCCGGCCGCGGCGAACTCCGGCCAGTACCGGGCGACCGGCGCGGCGAAGTCCAGCTCCCCACGATCGGCGACCAGCAGCGCGGTCAGCGCCGCCATCGTCTTGGTCGTCGAGTAGACACCGACGATCGTGTCCGCCACCCACGGCCGGGTCCGGGCCTCGTCCGCGAAGCCCCCGTGGAGGTCGATCACCACCTCGTCGTCGACGGTGACGCAGAACGCCGCGCCCAGATCGGTGCCGTCGGCGAGATTCCGGTCGAACACTTCCCGTACCCGCGCGAAAGGCTCCGTCATCGCCCCACCCTGGCGACCGCCGCCCACCCCGTCCACCGATTTACGCTGCCTCGATGGACACCTACTCCAAGATCGCGCGGGCGTACGACGAGCAGGTGCGCGGCGAGCTGGCGCACAAGCCGCTCGATCGGGCCCTGCTGACAGCGTTCCTCGAGCTGGCCGGACACGGCACGGTGGCGGATGTCGGTTGCGGCCCCGGGCACGTCACGCGCTTCCTGGCCGACCGGCACCCCGGCGTCATCGGCGTCGACCTGTCACCGGGAATGATCGCGATCGCCCGGGAGCGGGTGCCGGACTCGACCTTCAGCGTCGGCTCCATGCTGTCGCTGCCCGCCGCCGACAGCTCGTGGGCCGGCGCCGTGGCGCTCTACTCGATCATCCACCTGACGCCGGCCGAACGGGCCGTCGCGTTCGGGGAGTTCGCCCGGGTGCTCAAGCCGGGCGGGCCGCTGCTGCTCTCGTTCCACGTCGACAGCGCCGAGGTGGCGGCGGGGGAGAGCACCCACCTGACCGAATGGTTCGGATCCGAGGTCGACGTGGACGTCCACTTCCTCGACCCCGTGGTGATCACCCGCGAACTCACCGCCGCCGGCCTCGCGGTGCAAGCAACCCTGATCCGAAAGCCGATCGCCGGCGCCGAGTTCCCCAGCCGCCGCGCCTACCTGACCGCGTGCCGTGAACCCGCCTCCGAGTTCTGACCGGACGCGCTGGTCGACCGGCTGCGGGTAGCCGGTTCAGGGGTGGTCGTAGGGGTTTCCGGCCACGGAGGCCTCTACTTCGTCCCAGATCTTCTTGCGGCCGATCAGGTCGATCAGTACCGCGCCGGGTGTGCCCAGGTAGCGCTCGATTCTGATGGCCTTGACCAGGCACTCCACCGTCTCGTCGTGGAAAGCGAACACGTAGTGGGTGAGGCGGTCGTGCCAGCCGGGCTGGTGGTTGGAGTGGACCGAGTTGATCTGCTCGGCCTCGGTGATCCAGCTGGAGTTGAGCACCCGGTAGTTGCCCATCCAGGTCAGGCCCTTGTCGGCCAGGGGGTGCCCGCGGAGCGCCTCCTCGTTCGGGCCGCCGATCTTGATGGCGTGGACGCCGTAGAGCTGGATGACGCCGAGCAGGTCCGCGTGTTCGTCGTCGGCGTCGAGGATGCGGAGGCTGGGGTCGGTCAGGTCCGGCGTGGGTTCCTGGGTGTGGACGACGATCGAGGCGCGGTTGCGGTAGCTGAGCACCTGCGGATCCGGGGCCCCGGTGCTCCAGTCGAGGCCGAGGTCGTACTTGTGGGCAGTTTCCTCGCTGGTCATGGCGCCGGAGCTTAGGGACCGGCCACCGCGCAGACCAGGCGATACCGGCGGAAGAGCTGGCGGAATCGCTGTACAGCACCGTGGCCGGGGTGGAAAGGTCACCGGCGTGAGGTGGTTGCGGCGGCATGACCCCGACCTGGTGGCCGTACGCCGTGCGGCCCGGGTGACGCTGGTCGCCTGTCTGGGGTTCTACTTCTGCCGGTACGTGCTCGGCAGCGCCGCGATGGCGCCGTACGCGCTCTTCGGTGCTGTTGCTCTCGGTGTGCTGTCGCAGATTCCCGGCAGTCCGCGGCGGCGGGCCCGGACGCTGCTCGCCGTGCTGCCGGTCTGCTGGCTGCTGGTCACGCTGGGCACGATGCTGTCGGTGTCGAACTGGGCGGCGGCCGCGGGGATGTTTGTCCTCGGGTTCGCGGTGACCTTCGCCGGGGTCGGTGGTCCGCGCCTGGTCGGGCTGGCTGCCGGCATGCAGCTGCTCTACATCCTGCCGTGCTTCCCGCCGTACGAGCCGGGGGAGCTGGGTCATCGGCTGGCCGGGGTCACCCTGGCGGTGCTCCTGCTGGCCGGGGCCGAGCTGGTGCTGTGGCCGGATCCCGCGCCCGTCGCGTACAGGAAAAAGCTCGGGGAGGCCGTCGGCACGCTGGCGCAGTGCCTGGACGCGATCGCGGACGCCTGGTCGGGTGACCCGTCGGGGCGGGACCGGCTGGCCGCGCTGCTGCCCGAGGCGACCGACGCGGCCGACGCGCTGCGGCCCTCGCGGCTGGCACCCATCGACCGGCCCGCGTCCGCCGGGCGTCGCGACCGCGCGCTGACCTCGGCCGCCGGTACAGCGCGGCTGGTGCTCGGCCGGGCCGTCGATCTCTACTTCCTCGACGATCACGACGCCTCGGATCTGCCCGCGGCGGCCGCGCTGCTGCGTCAGACGGCCTCGTGCGCGGCGGCGGCCGCCGACTGGTTGCAGGGTGAGGGCGAGGTGCCCGACACCGACCGGATCGCCGGCGCCATCGACGACTTCCGGGCGACCCGGGCCGCCACCGCGCCCGACGGCCTCCCGCCGGAGCGGCTGGCTCTCGGCGCGCTCGCGCTGAGTCTCGGGGAGTGGACCAAACACCTGGTCACGGCCCTGCGGATCGTTGCCGGCGCGCCGATTCCGGCCTCCTCACCGACCGGCCTTTTCTGGTACGCCTACCGCCGCACCCCGTGGCTCTGGCTGCACCGGCTGCGGGAGCACCTGACACCGCGGTCGGTGTACTTCCAGGGAGCTCTGCGCCTGGCGGCGGCGCTGGCCGTGGCGCGGTTGCTGGCCGGGGTGCTCGACCTGTCGCACGGCTTCTGGGTGCTGCTGACGATCCTCACCGTGCTCCGGACCTCCGCCGCCGAGACACGATCCGCGCTGCGACCGGCGCTGATCGGCACGGTGCTCGGCTCGGTCGCCGCCGCAGGGCTGCTGGTCTTCGGGACCGAGCCCACCGCGTACGCGATAGCCCTGCCCTTCGTGATGCTGGTCGGCTTCGCGGCGGGCCCGCTGCTGGGCCTCGGCTGGGCACAGGGGTTGTTCACCGTGGTCATCGCACTGGTCTTCGCCCAGGTCGCCCCGACGGACTGGCATCTCGCCGAAGCCCGCATCCTCGACGTGGCGGTCGGCGCGGCGATCGGCGTGCTGATCGGCCTCTTCGCGTGGCCGCGCGGTGGTGCGGGCGAGCTGCACCGGGCCACCGCCAACTTCCTGGCCGCGAGTGCGGCGGTCGTCCGCGAGACGGTCAGTGTCCTCGCGGACAACGCCGTCCGCGGTGACGCCCTCGACCGGGCGCGGGAGACCGGACGGCTGGCCGAAGCGTCCTTCGCGCTCTACCAGAGCGAACGCCACCCGGCCGCCGCGGTCGACTGGCAGGCCACGCTGGTCGCCGGTCACCACGCCGTTCGTGGCGCCGAGGCACTGCTGCGCACCTGCCCGACCGGTCGCCTGCTGCCGTGCGTGACCCCGCTGATGGTCTCGTCGGCCGACGTGGCGGCCCGCTTCGACCGGGTGGCCGAGGCACTACGCGAGCGTGACCGGGCGACGCTGCTCGGCGCGGCGCCCGACCCGCCGGTGCTGTCCTGGCCTACCGATCTGGGCCCGGATCTTTACCACCTGGCCGACCTGCGGGTGTGGCTCGACGGGCTCCGCGACGACTTGGGCCGGATTGCCGGTCTCCCCGAACACACCGGCGAGGTCAGCGACCTGCGGGTTCGCGCAGCCGGGCTGGCCTCAGGCTGAGCTGAACGATCGGTCGTGGTCGACTCGGCCCGGGCCGGCCCGCACGGCTTGAAGGCCCAACTTCAAGGAAGCCGGGCCTTGAAGGCGTTTGGACGCTGAGCTGAGCTGGTCCGCGTGGTCCTGGATCGGGTGTGGTGGCGTTGATGGCCCGACCTCAAGGAAGTTGGGCCTTTAGGCGGCGTTGATGTTGAGCTGAGCTGGTCCGCGTGGTCGTGGATCGGGTGTGGTGGCGTTGATGGCCCGACTTCAAGGAAGTTGGGCCTTTAGGCGGCGTTGATGTTGAGCTGAGCTGTCCGCGCGGTCGTGGATCGGGTGTGGTGGCGTTGATGGCCCAACTTCAAGGAAGTTGGGCCCTTAGGCGGCGTTGACGCCGAGCCGAGCCGGTCCGCCCGGCGGCGTACCGGGCCGTTGGCACTTGATGGCCCAATTTCCTTGAAGTGGGGCCATCACGAAGCGCCAAGCCGCGCCAAGCCGCTCCGCGCCGAGCCGCTCCGCCCGACGGCATTGGCACTTGAGAGCCCAACTTCAAGGAAGTCGGGCCTTCAAGCACCCCCAGCCAAGCCGACCCGCGCCCATAAGCCTCACCCGAGCGCAGCCCGCACGTCCGTCCACCCCTGCAAAACCTTCCTGACCTCAGGCCGCGTCTCGTCCCGCAGGGCCTCAGAATGGGCCTGGCTCAGCACATCGTCGATCATCACCGGGCGGCCCTCGGCGCTGGACCGCACAGCCGCCTCGACCATCGCGAGGCTCAGGACGTTCCCGTGGACCTCACCCATCGGCGTCTCCCCGGTCCGCAGCGCCTCCACGAAGACACTCAGCGCCCCGGCGATGCCGCTGGGTGCTTCGACGGCGGGTACGGACGGGCCGACCGGGTCGTGGTCGCCGTCCCAGAGCGCCGTGCCCTCCTGGCCGACGACCCGCCACGACCCGTTCCACGACGATTCCGGGCCTGGCGCGCACCAGCTGCCGTGATACACATACCGCGCGCCGCCGGTCATCTCGAACACGGCGGCCGCGCAGGCGTCGCCGGCGAACCAGCTCCACGACGGGTTCCAGGTCTGGCAGGAGACCTGGACCGGGTCGGCGCCGAGCAGGAACCGCGCCGAGTCGAACGCGTGGATCGCCATGTCGACGAGGAGCGGCTGGGCCATCTCCTCACGGAAGCCACCGAAGTGCGGCGCCCGGAAGAACTCCGTGCCGACCGTGGCGATCGGACCCAGACCGGCGGTCATGTCCCGCAGCGTGAAGAGCTGCGGATTCCAGCGCCGCGACTGGCTCACCATGAACAGCCGTCCGCCGGCCTCGGCCGCCGCCGTCAATGACAGCGCCCGCGCCACGGTGTCGGCCACCGGTTTTTCGCCGAGCACCGGGAAACCGGCGAAGAGCGCGGCGGTCGTCACGGCATGGTGCGCAGCCGGGACCGTCACGTTGATCACCGCATCCGCCCCTGCGCGCGCCGCCACGGAAACGACGTCCGTGCCGGTCGGGAGGCCGGGTGCCGCACGCCGGGCCGCGTCCAGGTCCAGGTCGACCACACCGGCCAGCTCCACGCCGGGGTTCTCGGCGATCGCCGAGAGCCAGGCCCGGCCCATGGCGCCCGCGCCGACCAGGACGACCCGGGTCATTCGATCGGCCCGGAGTAGGAACGTCCCTCGAAGAACTCGCCGGTGTCGTACCGCAGCAGCTCCGGCACCGCCCGGGCCGGCCGGTCGCTGCGGGCCCACTGCACGCCGTTCGCGATCACCCGGCGGATGTCCTTGTGGTGATAGACCGGGTAGTCCTGGTCGCCCGGCTTGAAATAGAAGATCTTCCCGTACCCGCGGCGCCACGTGCAGCCACTGCGGAACACCTCGCCGCCGCTGAACGAGCTGATGAAGATGAGCTCGTCCGGTGCCGGGATGTCGAAGTACTCGCCGTACATCTCGTCCTCGTCGACGACGATCGGGTGCGGCACACCCTGCGCGATCGGGTGCGACGGGTCGACCGTCCAGAGCAGCTCACGGTCGTGCTCGTTGCGCCAGCGCAGCGTGCACGTGGTGCCCATCAGCTTGCCGAAGATCTTCGACCAGTGCCCGGAGTGCAGCACCACCAGGCCCATGCCGGAGAGCACGTGCCGGTGCACCCGCTCGACGACCTCGTCGGCGACCTCGCCGTGGGCGGCGTGCCCCCACCACGTCAGCACGTCCGTCTGCGCCAGGACCTCCTCGGTCAGGCCGTGTTCCGGATCGTCCAGCGTCACTGTGCGTACGGTGGCGGCCTCGCCGAGGTTCTCGCGGATGCCCGCCGCGATCGTCTCGTGCATACCGTCCGGGTAGATCTTCGCGACGTGTTCCTCGACCTGCTCGTGGCGGTTCTCGCCCCACACGGTCACGCGGATCTCTGGCATGGGTGTCCCTTCACTTGACGGCCCCGCCGGTGGTGCCCGCGGCCACGTAGCGCTGGGCCACGAGCAGCAGGATCACCGCGGGGATGGAGGCCAGGACCGCCGTGGCCATCACGGCGGACCAGTCGTTCACGTACGTGCCGATGTACTGGTAGAGCCCGAGGGTGACCGGCCGGACCTCCTCGGTCGTGGTGAGTGTGAGCGCGAAGAGGAAGTCGCCCCACGTGAACAGGAAGGTGAAGAGCCCGGCGGTGATCAGCGCGTTCCGGCTCATCGGCAGCACGATCGACACGAACGCCCGGATCGGTCCCGCGCCGTCGGTCCGCGCGGCCTCCACGACGGACATCGGGATCCCGCCCATGAACGCCCGGACGATGAGGATCGCGAACGGGATCCCGGCCGTCGAGTCGGCCAGGATCAGCCCCGGGATCGAGTTCAGCAGCCCGAGATCGTTGTACGCGCTGTAGAGCGCGTTGGCGACCACGATCCCCGGCACCATCTGGCTGATCAGGATCCCGAACAGCACCCAGTTCGCGCCCCGGATCCTGAAGTGCGCCAGCGCGTACGCGGCCGGCGCGGCCACCAGCAGGCTGAACACCACACTCCCGAGCGACACGATCAGGCTGGTGACGAGGTTGCGGCCCTGCTGGTCGAGGGCGGTCGCGTACCCGTCGAAGCTGACGTCGAGCGGCAGCCACGGCACGTCCACGGCGGACCCGCCCGGCTGCAGCGACACGTTCACCATCCAGTAGACCGGGAACAGCAGTACGCCCAGGATCAGGACGCCTGCCACCGTGCTGCCCCACGCGCGGCGTCTCATTCGTCCACCGCCCGTCGTGTCGCCCGCAGGTACAGGACCGCGAACGCGAGCGAGATCAGGATCAGGACGTTGCCGACCGCGGCACCCTGACCGAAGTCGAACTCCTGGAACGACAGGTGGTACGACTGCGTGGCCAGCGTCTGTGTCGCGTTCGCCGGGCCGCCGTTGGTCAGCCCGAGGATGATGTCGAGCACCTTGACGGTGTAGACGACACCGAGCACGAGCACCACGCCGACCACCGGTCGCAGCAGTGGCCAGGTGATGTACCGGAACGCTCGCCGGCCCGTCGCGCCGTCGACCGCCGCGGCCTCGTACAGCTCGTCGGGGATGTCCTGCAGTCCGCCGTACAGGATCGTGGTGTTGAAGGGGATCCCGATCCAGATGTTGACGATGATCACGGCGATCAGCGCCAGGGACGTGCTGGTCAGCCAGCCTGGCCGGTCGGCGACGCCGGTGGCGCCGAGGAAACGGTTGAGGGCGCCGTTGTCCTGGTCGAGGATCCACCGCCACACCGCCCCGGAGACGATCAGCGGGATGAGCCATGGCAGCAGCAACAGCGACCGCAGCACACCGCCGAGCGGGAACCGGCGGTGGAAGAACACCGCCAGCGCCAGCCCGATCACGAACTGCCCGGCGATCGACCCGACGGTGAACAGCACCGTGTTGACCAGTGCCTTGTCGAAGACCGCCGAGCCCAGCGCCCGCGTGTAGTTGTCCAGCCCGACCCACGGCGCCTCACCGGTGTAGAACGTCGCCGTCGTGTAGCTCTGGAAACTCATCAGCACGTTCTTGGCCACCGGATAGCCGAAGAACAGCAGGAGATAGAGCACCGCCGGCACCAGGAACAGCACCTGCAGCAGTCGCTCCCGCGACCGGGCCGGGACGGGCTTTTCCTGTACGCCGGCCGGCCGCTCGCGCAGGAGGACCTGCTCAGCCATTCTGGGCCTGCTGCAACGCCTGTTGCGGCGCCGCGCCTCCGGTCAGCGCGGTCTGCACCCCGGTGTAGATCTTCGTCGCCGCCTTCGGCCAGTCGGCGCCGAGTTCACCGGTACGCGCCCGGGCGGTCTGCACCGCGGTCGTGAAGGCCTTCATGGACGGGTTCGCGGCGACGAACTGCTCGCCCAGCGCGGTCTTGGTCGGCACGGTCTGCCGCAGCTTGCCGAGCGAGAGCTGGCTGTCGTCGGCGTTGAGACACCCGACCACCTTCGCCGCCTTGGCCTGACGATCCTTCGACCCGGTCTGCGGGATCGTCCACGTCTCGCCGCCGAGCGGGGCGACCACGGTGCCACCCGCCTGCGGAGCCGGGATCGGCACGACGTCGTAGTGCAGCTTCGTGTCCTCGTTGAGCACCGGGAACTGCCACGGGCCGTTGACCATCATGGCCGCCTTGCCCGCCTTGAACTGGTCGTTCACGTCGGCCTGCGTCCAGTTGAGCACCGACCGCGACGCGGACTTGTCCCCGAGCAGATCGACCCACAGTTGCAACGCCTGCGCGACCTGCGGCGTCGCGATGTTCTTCTCGTCGCCACCGTTCGACCACATGAACGGCAGGAACTGCCAGGTGCCCTCGTAGTTGGCCGGGGCGGAGAACGCCACGCCGTACCGGTCACCCTTGGTCAGGGTCTTGGCGGCCGTCCGGAGCTCGGCCCACGTAGTCGGCGGCTGCACACCCGCCTCGGCCAGCAGATCCTTGTTGTAAAAGAGCCCGATCGTGTTGGTGACCGGCTGCAACCCGAAGAGCTTTCCCTGGTACGTGGAAGCGTCGACCACACCCTTCGCGTACCCGTCGGCGGAGAGCCCGAAGTCGGTCACCGGCGCGAGGGCCCCGGTGGCGGCGATCTGTTGCAGGTCGGGGTTGTCGATCATGAGCACGTCCGGCAACGTCCGCGACGAACTCTGCTGCAGCACCTTGGCGATGAGGTTGGCGCCGGGCACGGTCTCCCGCTCGATGGTGACGCCGTTCTGCTGCCCGCACTTCTCGAGCGCCTGCTGATAGACCGTCTTGTCGGGCTCGTTGTTGTAGTAGTCGAGAACGCGCAGCGTGCCGGAGTCACCGGAGTCGTCACTGCCGCCGCCGCCACAGGCAGCCGCGGCCAGCACGAGCGGGACGATCATCAGGGTGGCGAGGACGGGTCGGTGCATGGCTTGTCCCTTCTGTCGGGACCGTCGATACGTATCGACGAACGGAATGCCGGAGCGGTGCGTGGACGCCCCCAGGAGCGTCAGACGGCCAGGGTGGTCTGCCGTCGGGTCAGGCGGGGAGAGATGAGATCAACAGGATCGATCGGGACGGAGCTGTCGCGGTCGAGCAGCCGGAAGAGCGTGCGCATCGCCCGGCGTGAGACATCACGGGGTTCCAGAGAGACGTTCGTGACCGGCGGGGTGGTGGACTCGGCCAGCACGTCGGTGCAGAGCCCGACGACCGAGACGTCATGGCCGGGGATCAGCTTGCGTTCGGTCAGGATGTTGAGCACCGGTTGCACGGCCTCGGTGTTCGGCACGACCAGTCCGAGCCGCTCACCCCGCCGCGGCCGGCCGGCTGCGTCCAGCGCGGCGATGACGCCGGCCGGTCCGCGTTCGGGCAGCTCATGGAGCTCGTAGGGCAGCCCGTGCGCCCGCGCCGCCGCGTCGGTGCCGCTCCGGAAGCGGCGGATGAAGTTGAGATCGCGCGTGATGATGTCGGGCGGGTGGCCGATCACCACGATCCGGTCGTGGTTCGCGGCGAGGTGGTCCACCGCCAGCTTCCCGGCAAGTTCGAAGTCCATGTCGACGCACGGGAGGCCCAGGGGCTCCTCGGGAAGGCCGATCAGGATCACCGGTACGGTCAGCGCCGCAGCGACCGGGATACGGGCGTCGCGGGCCTCGATGTCGAGCAGAACGATCGCATCGCACAGCGAGCGGGACGCCAGCCGGGTCAGACCGGCGGACCCCTCGTCGCGGGTGACGAGCAGAACGTCGTGGTCCTGCTCCCGCGCAGCGTTCGCAATGGTCTCGATGAACGGGAGCAATCCCGAGGTGTCAGCGCCGGGGCCGAACGGCACGACAAGACCGATCACCTGCGTGCGCTGGCTCTTCAACGCCCGGGCGCCGGCATTGGGCTGGAAGGCCAGCTCCTCGATCGCGGCCTCGACCCGGCGGCGGGTCTCGGGGGAGATCGAACGGCGGCCGCTCATCACGTAGGACACCGTGCTCTGGGAGACGCCGGCGAGCCGGGCCACGTCCCTGCTGGTGACCATTCGGCTCACCTCCTGTCGATACGTATCGACCGTTTGGAGTGAGCGTAGTCACAGGCTTTCTTGATTTTCAAGAGCCGTCGCGAAACCTGCCCGAAATCTGGCAGATCCCGGACGGCAGTCCAGCCTTCGATGGCGTTGGGCAGGCCCGACTTCATTGATGTCGGGGCTTCAAGCGCGCCATGGCACCGGATCCGAGGCCGTCTCCCCGAGGGCGTCATGGCCGCGGGATTCCGTCCAGCCTGGCGCTCGCGCGGTCGGTCGGCGCAGCCCGGGCCCAACTTCAAGGAAGTTGGGCCTTTGCGGGGCCGGCCACCAGCCAGGTCGTTCGGGACGGCGCGGATGGGGGCGGGTTCGTGGGGGCCGCTTCGGCTGCGGGGTTTGTCGTGGCCGACGCTGCCGGGTCGGTCCAACTTCAAGGAAGTTGGGGCCTTCGCGAGGCTATTACCCAGGTCATTCGGGAAGGCGTGGATGGGGGCAGGTTCGTGGGGCCGCTTCGGCTGCGGGGTTCGTCGTGGCCGGCGCTGCCGGGCCCAACTCCAAGGAAGTTGGGGCCTTTGCGGCGTCATTACCCAGGTCGCTCGAGACGGCGTGGATGGGGGCAGGTTCGTGGTGCCGCTACGGCCGCCGGGTTCGTCGTGGTCAGCGCAGCCGGGACCGACTTCAACGAAGTTGGGCCTTCGCGCAGCCGGGACCGACTTCCTTGAAGTTGTGCCTTCGCACAGCCGGGACCGACTTCCTTGAAGTTGGGCCTTCGCGCTGCCGGGACCGACTTCAAGGAAGTTGGGCCTTCGCGTAGCCGGGCCAATACCCCAGGTCATCTGGAACCGGCGTGGGCCGGGGCAGATTCGGCGAGGTGAACGTGGCGCGGGCTCAGCCGCCGGCGATGCGGACGCCGCCGCCCTCGCGCTTGGCGCGGTACATGGCCGCGTCGGCGCCGCGCATCAGTGTTGTCATGTCGTCGGCGTCGGACGGGAACAGGGCGATGCCGATGCTCGCGCCGATCCGGATCTCCCGGCCGTCGATGTCGTACGGGTCGCACAGCCGCGCATGGAGGCGCGCCGCGATCGCCGAGGCTGTCCGCACGTCGGGGTTGCGCGCCAGCAGGACCGCGAATTCGTCGCCGCCGAGGCGGGCGACGACGTCGTGGTCGCGTACCACGGACTGGAGGCGGTGACCGACGGCTTGCAGGAGGAGGTCGCCGGCATGGTGGCCGACAGTGTCGTTGATCTTCTTGAAGCCGTCGAGGTCGAGCAGCAGCAGGGCCAGGCGGGCGCCGGTGGCCATGGCGATCTCGACCTCCTGTGAGGCGCGGTCCAGCAGCTGCGAGCGGTTGGGCAGCCCGGTGAGGCCGTCGTGGTACGCCTGCCGGGTCAGCTCGGTGACGTGCCGCCGCTCCGACTGGCGCAGGCGCGCGCTGTCGACGATCAGGGCGCCCTCCATCGCCACCTGGCGGGCCAGGGCCTGATCGCGGCCGGACCAGTGGCGGGTGCCGGAGTTGCCGCACATCACCATGCCGGCCGGGCCGGACGCCGACAGCAGGGGCATCGCGATGAACGAGCGCAGGTCGAGCGTCTCGACAAAACCGCCCGCGCGGATGCGGGTGCGCTCGACGTCGCCGACCAGGAGCGGGCCTTCGAGCTCGAGCATCGCCTGCCAGACCGGGGAATCGGCGGCGACCTTGCCGACGAGGTTGCGGGTGAGCTCCTCGCTCATCCGCTCGGTCATGCCGACACCGGTGGCGTACCGGATCCGGCCGTCGGGGCCGATCAGGTGCACCGCGGCGCGCTCGGTCCGGAACGCCTCGCCGGTCGCGGTGGCCAGCAGCCGGCCCGCGTCCTCGACGCTCATCGCCGAGGTGCCCTCCTCGAACAGCCGGCGGATCGTGGTGGCGGCGTGCGCGACGTGCTGGTGGTGGCGGTCCGCCTCGAGAACCTGCAGCGTGGAGGCGAGCTGAAGAGCGATGGTCCCCGCCACGTACGGCCGCAGCGCCGCCAGCGCCGACCCGGTCAGCACGAGTACCCCGAGAGTCCGGCCGCCGATACGCAGCCGCACGGCCGTACGGTGGCCGGCGACGACCGGGGGAGCACCCGCCGGGGCCCGGAACACCCGCCCGGCGACGGTGATGTCGTCACCGGCGACGTCACCGTGCGTGGCGTCAGGAGTCAGACTGCCGTCGTCGGGGTCGAGGGTGAAAACGGACGCGGCGCGCAGCCCGCAGGGGCCGGCCAGCCGCAGCGCGATGATCGACAACACGTGGGCGACCGAGGGGATGTCCCTGGTCATCACGTCGATGAGGTCGATGTGCAGCTGGATCTGATCGTCCCAGACGACAGCGGGCGGCGACTGGGGCGCGACAACGCCCGCTGTACGCACATCGTTGCCCACGGTCACGGCGTGACAGATCGGCAGTGACGCGACTCGCCTGAGGATCCCGGCGATGACGGTGCACGAGACCTGACGCATTACGGTGCAGCCACCGGGTACATGCGGAACCGGTCACGAGGTGAAGGAGAGTGCGGGCATGAGGGTGTGCGTCGTCGGAACCGGTTACGTGGGTCTCACCACCGGTGTCAGCCTGGCCTTTCTCGGCCACGACGTCACCTGCGTCGACCTCGATCAGGCCAAGGTCGACCTGCTCGCCGGGGGCCGGTCGCCGATCTACGAGCCGCACATGGACGCGCTGCTGGCCGACTCCGCCGAACGGATGACGTTCACCACGGACTACAGCATCGCCGTGCCGGACGCCGACGTGGTGTTCATCGCCGTGCAGACCCCGTCGCTGCCCGACGGCAACCCCGACCTGAAATATCTGCGCTCGGCCGCGGAGAGCGTCGGCAAGCACATCAGCGGCGAGTTCACCGTCGTGATCAACAAGTCGACCGTGCCGATCGGCAGCAGCAACTGGGTCGACTCGATCCTGCGGGAGTCCTTCGAACGCACCCACGAGCGGCGCAGCGACGGCGAGTTCTCCGTCGCATCGAATCCGGAGTTCCTGCGCCAGGGCGCGGCGATCCAGGACACGCTCTACCCGGATCGGATCGTGGTCGGCTCGGACAACCCGCGCAGCCTGGACGTCCTCAACCGGCTCTACCGCGAGATCCTCAACCAGACCTTCACCCCGCCGACGTACCTGCCGCGCCCGGGCGAGCTCGGCGCGGTGCCCATGGTCTCCACGGACCTCGCGTCGGCCGAGCTGATCAAGTACGCCGCGAACGCGTTCCTGGCCCTGAAGATCAGCTTCGCGAACGAGATCGGACAGCTGGCCGGCAAGGTCGGCGCGGACATCTCGCAGGTCACCCGCGGCATCGGCCTCGACACCCGCATCGGGCCGCGCTTCCTGCAGCCCGGCATCGGCTGGGGCGGCTCCTGCTTCGGCAAGGACACGGCCGCGCTGATCGCCACCGCCGCCGACTACCACCACTCGATGCCGATCGTCACCGCCGCCCGCGAGGTCAACCAGCTCCAGCGCCGCCTCGTGGTCGACCGCCTCCTCGACGAGCTGCGCATCCTCAAGGGCCGCCGGATCGGCCTGCTCGGTCTCGCGTTCAAGCCCAACACCGACGACATGCGCGATGCCCCGGCCCTGGACATCGCCCGCATGCTCATCGACCGGGGAGCCCGCGTACGCCTGCACGACCCCGTCGCCGCGGAACGCTTCCGCCGCGAACAGCCGGACCTGGTCCCGCACCTGGCCGACGAGGTCGAGGACGTCTTCGACGACAGCGACGCCGTCGTGCTGGTCACCGAGTGGTCGCAGTACCTCGACCTCGACTGGGCGAAGCTGGCGTCGCTCATGCGTACCCCGGTGATCCTGGACGGCAGGCACTGCCTCGACCCGCAGCGTCTCACCAAGCTGGGCTACCGCTACCTTTCGCTCACCGGCAGGTAGATCTGATCGTGCAGATGCATGCCGGGCAGCTCGACGTGCCCGGGGAAACGGTCCGGCGCCTCGTGGACGCGCAGTTCCCGCAGTGGCGGGGGCTGCCCGTTCGTCCGGTCGCCTCGGAGGGCACGGTCAACGCGATCTTCCGCGTGGGTGACGGCCTCACCGCGCGGTTCCCGCTGGTGCCCGGCGACCCGGGCGAGATCCGGGCCGATCTGGAAGCCGAGGCGGCGGCCGCCGGGCTGCTGGCCGGCCGCACCCGGTTCCCGACACCCGAGCCCGTCGCGATCGGGGAGCCCGGCGCCGGCTATCCGCTGCCGTGGTCGGTGCAGACCTGGATCTCCGGCACGGTGGCCACCGCGAGCGACCCCGGCAAGTCGGCGAAGTTCGCGTCCGACCTGGCCGAGTTCATCCGCGGCGTCCGCGCGATCGGCACCGGCGGGCGGACGTTCTCCGGCCGCGGTCGCGGCGGCGACCTCCGAGCCCACGCCGAGGGAACGGAGACCGACCTGCGCAACAGCGAAGGCCTCCTCGACGTGCCCCGGCTGCGGGGGCTCTGGCTCGACTTGATCTCGCTACCGCGGCGCAGTCCCGACGTTATGAACCACGGCGACCTCATGCCCGGCAACGTCCTGGTGTCCGGCGGCGGGCTGGCCGGTGTGCTCGACGTCGGCGGTCTCGGACCCGCGGACCCGGCCCTCGATCTTGTCGGCGCCTGGCACCTGCTGGAGAGCGGGCCGCGGCAGGTGCTGCGTGACGAGCTCGGCTGCGACGACCTGGAGTGGGAACGGGGGCGGGCTTGGGCGCTCGAGCAGTCGCTGGGGCTGGTCGCGTATTACGCCGAGACCAACCCGGGGATGAGCCGGATCGGTCGTCGCACGCTCGACCGGCTCCTGGCCGCCTGACCGGCCGTCGGGGTGACGCTCGGTTCGGCCAGGCCAACTTCCTTGAAGTTGGGGCTACGAACGGACCTCGGTGTGATGCCCGGCGCGTCGGCGCGCTGACGCCCGGCGGGTAGGCCCAACTTCCGTGAAATTGGGGCTACAACGGCTCTGGGCGTGATGGCCGGCGCGCGGACTCCTGGCTGGGTAGGCCCTACTTCGGCGAAGTTGGGGCGACAGCGGACCGGGGCGTGATGCCCGGAGCGCCGGGCGCTGACGCCTGGCTGGGTAGGCCCGACTTCGCTGAAGTTGGGCCTGCAACGGACCTGGGCGTGATGCTCTGGCCAGGCGCGCTGCCGCTTGGTTGGCGGGCAGGCCCAACTTCGCTGAAGTTGGGCCTGCAACGGACCTCGGCGCGATGCCCCGCCCGCCGGTCACTCCAACCCCGCGGCCGACCCGAACTACGACAGGGCAGATCGCCACGCACGGACGAGATCCGCGTCCACCGGCGCGTCCCAGCGACCATCCGGCCGCACGGCACTCCCGGTATGGAACGCATCCACCCCCGCCGCCCGCAACGGCGCAACGTGGTGCGGGCGCAGACCCCCACCAGCCAGAACGCGCGGCGTGGAGTGCGCCTCGGAGATCAGAACGGGCAAACCCTCGGCGACGGTGGCGGGCCCGCCGGCCGTCAGCACGGTGTCCAGCCCAGGAAGCCCTTCGAGGGCCCGGCGAGCGGCGCCGCGGTCAGCCGTATGGTCCAGCGCCCGGTGGAACGTCCAGCGGCACCCCTCGATCGCCCCCAGGACCGCCTTGACGGCCACGAGATCTACGGCGGCGTGCGAGTCGAGGAAGCCCAGAACGAACTCGTCGGCTCCGGCAGCGCGCAGGGCGGTCGCGGCTTCGACCAGGGCTTCTGCGTTGCTCAGGGCGTACCCGTCCTGGGAGCGCAGCATGACGCGGACCGGGATGTCGACCGCTTCCCGGACCGAGGCGAAGGTTGCGAGGTCCGGGGTGAGGCCCTGCCGGCGCATGTCGGTGACCAGTTCGATCCGGTCGGCGCCCCCTGCACGGGCAGCCCGCGCATCGACGGCGTTCAACGAGATGACTTCCAAGATCGATTCTGGCACGGCCGCATCGTCGCACATCCGGCTGAACGGGCTGCCTGATCCGCTGCGCGTCCATGGTGGAAAGTGTCTGACCATCGAGGTTCTTCGCTCGAAACCTTGACGTGATCTGAGCAATCTTGTTGAAATGTGTTTGCTCCTGGGTGGTCCCACCAGCGCTTCCTGTGATGTTCGTCGTCCACGGTGGAGCGCCGATCGGTGCTGCCCGCGTTCTTTCCCCACCGAGAGGACCAAACGCGTGACCACACCCTGGACCTTGAGACGGAGAGTCACGACAGTGGCGGCCGTCACTCTTCTTGCCGTCGGCACCGCGGGAGCGGCGGGCGCCGCGCCGGCGCCCGAGGCCGGCCCCGCCTGGCACAAGGGCATTCCGCCCATCGCGACCCCCTGGACGGCCGAGGTCGGCCCCGACAACGCGCTGCCCGAATATCCCCGTCCGCAGCTGGTCCGCAGCCGCTGGCAAAATCTGAACGGCGTGTGGGAGTTCGGCAAGGCCGCGGTCGACCAGGCGCCGCCCGTCGGGCAGGAGCTCGGCGAGCGGGTGCTGGTGCCGTACCCGATCGAGTCGGCGCTCTCCGGCATCCAGCGCCGCGAGGACCGGATGTTCTACCGGCGCACGTTCACCGTGCCCACCGACTGGAAGGTCGGCAAGGGGCAGCGACTGGTGCTGCACTTCGGCGCGGTCGACTACGACGCCAAGGTGTGGGTCAACGGCACCCAGGTCGCGACGCACCGTGGTGGGTACGACGGCTTTGACATCGATGTCACCGATGCGCTCAAGGGCAAGGGCCCGCAGGAGCTGATCGTCTGGGCCGAGGATCTCACCGATGCCACCGGCCAGCCGATCGGCAAGCAGCGCCGTGTGTCCGACCGTGGCATCTTCTACCAGGGCAGTTCCGGCATCTGGCGCACGGTCTGGATGGAGCCGGTCGCGGTCTCCAGCATCTCGTCGCTGACGACGACGCCGGACGTCGGCGCTTCCCAGCTCAAGATCAAGGTCAACACCGTCCGCGGCGACGGGCTGACGGTCCGGGCCGTTGCGCGCAGCAACGGCAAGGTGGTCGGCAGGGTCACCGGAGCTGCCGGTACGGATCTCAAGCTGCCCGTTCCGAACGCCAAACTGTGGTCGCCGGACTCCCCGTTCCTGTACGACCTCGAGGTCACCCTGCTCAGCGGCAAGAAGAGCCTCGACACCGTGCAGTCGTACTTCGGTATGCGCGAGATCGGCACCAAGAAGGGCGCCGACGGCAAGCTGCGGATCGCCCTCAACGGCAAGATCCTGTTCAACATGTCGACGCTCGACCAGGGCTTCTGGCCGGACGGCCTGAACACCGCGCCGACCGACGCGGGCCTGAAGTTCGACCTGCAGCAGCACAAGGACATGGGCTTCAACGCCGTCCGCAAGCACATCAAGGTCGAGCCCGACCGCTGGTACTACTGGGCCGACAAGCTGGGCCTGCTGGTCTGGCAGGACATGCCCGCCGCGAACACCGGCCCGATCCCGGAGCCGTGGCGTGACCAGTTCGAGTCCGAGCTGCACGAGATGGTCAAGGAACACGCGAGCTGGACGTCGATCATCGCCTGGGTGCCCTTCAACGAGGGCTGGGGCGAGTGGGACCGCACGGCCACCGGCCGCATCGCCGACGACGTCAAGAAGCAGGACCCGAGCCGGCTCGTGAACGCCCACAGCGGCGTGAACTGCTGCAACTCCAAGGGTGACTCGGGCAAGGGCGACGTCATCGACTTCCATCAGTACCTCGGCCCGGCGTCACCGGCGCCCGACGCGACCCGGGTGTCGATCGACGGCGAGCACGGCGGGTACGGCCTCAAGGTCTCCAACCACATGTGGTTCGGCGACGGCCAGGCGTACGAGATGACACCCGACTCGGCCACCCTGACCCGCAAGTACGTCGAGAACCAGCGGGCGGTCCTCACGGCGGCGCAGTCGTGCGGCATCAGCGCGGCGATCTACACGCAGATCACCGACGTCGAGGGGGAGCTCAACGGCTTCTGGACCTACGACCGGCAGGTCGCCAAGATGGACTTCACCCAGGTCCGGGCGATCAACCAGGAGATCATCGCCAAGGCCGACGGCACCGCGACGAACGTCCCGCAGCCGCCGGCCGGCACTCCCGGCCTGACCGGCATCGCGTTCTACCCGCTCGACGGCACGACCGAGGACGCCGCGGGTGACCACGACGCCACGCTGGTCGGCGGTCCGGCGTACGTCGCGGCCAAGAACGGCCAGGGTGTCGACGTCAACGGCTCCACGCAGTTCATCGACACGGGCGCGCCGGTGCTCAACACGGCCTCGGACTACACCGCCTCCGCGTGGGTGAAGCTCGACAAGGCCGACGGCGCGTTCCAGACGATCGTCAGCCAGGACGGGGCCAGCAACAGCGACTTCTTCCTGCAGTATTCGGGCGCCGACCAGCGCTTCGCGATGAGCTTCACGGGTGTGCGGGCACTGGGCCCGAGCAAGCCGGAGGTCGGCCGCTGGTACCACGTGACCGGTGTGCGCGACAGCGTGGCGGGTGAGCTGCGGCTCTACGTCGACGGTGAACTCGCCGGCCGGACCGGCGCCTGCCTCCCGCAGGCCGCCCCGACGGGCAACACGGTGATCGGCCGCGGCAAGTACGGCGGCAACTCGGTCGACTACCTGGACGGCACCGTCGACCAGGTCCACCTCTACGACCGGGCGCTGTCCGCGACGGAGATCAAGGCCCTGTTCGACTCGGGCCAGTAGTCCCTGCGGTCCTGCAGCGGACCCCGTTCGGCCAGGTCCGCTGCAGGATCAAGGACACAACCACTTCCCCGGTACGCCGGCAGCCCTAGCGTCGGCGGCATGGCAGAGCTGCGTATCGCCACGTTCAATCTGGAGAACTTCGACGAGACGGCCGCCGGCGATCGGCCCAGCCTCGCCGAGCGGGTGGCGCTGATGCGGCCGCAGATCGTCCGGCTGCGTGCCACCGTCGCGTGTTTCCAGGAAGTCCACGGGCAGGAACGGCCCGGGCAGCCGCGCGGCCTGCACGCCTTGAAGGAGCTGCTCGCCGGCACCGAGCTGGCCGGTGCCGAGCTGGTCAGCACCAAGCCCAAGGACGACGGCGTCTTCAACGAGCGCAACCTGGTCGTCGCCACCCACCTGCCGGTGCAGTCCCGCCGCCAGCTGCGCAACGAGCTCGTGTCGGCGCCGACGTACCGGCGGCTGACCGCGATCCCCGCCGACCAGTTCCCGATCGAGGTCGGTGTCGAACGCCCGATCCTGCACGTCGGCCTCGCCCTCGCCGGCGGGACACTGCACGTGATCAACGTGCACCTGAAGTCGAAGATCCCCACGCCGATCCCCGGCCAGGCCGTCGACACCTTCACCTGGCGCAGCGCCGACGCGTGGGCCGAGGGTGTGTTCCTCTCCTCGATGAAACGCATGGCCCAGGCCCTCGAGGTGCGCCGGCTCGTCGACCAGATCCTCGACGCCGACCCGGACGCCCGGATCGTGGTCGCGGGTGACTTCAACGCCACCCCCGACGAGATCCCGGTCCTGGCCATCCGTGGACGCGTCGAGGACACCGGCAACGGTGATCTCGCCGGCCGGATCCTGGTGCCGATCGAGCACACGGTCCCCGAGCCGAGCCGCTACACGCTGTTCCACCAGGGCCGCGGCGAGATGCTCGACCACATGCTGGTCACGCGCAACCTCCTCGCGTACTACCGCGGCTCGGAGATCCACAACGAGACGCTGCACGACGAGTCGGCCTCGTTCGCCACCGACAGCAAGTTCCCCGAGTCCGACCACGCCCCGGTCGTCGCCACGTTCGACCTGCCCTGAGACCGGGCCCCGGTCAGGCCGTCCGGGGACGGAGACCGTCGATGACCACGGTGATGGCACCGTCGGCGTCGGTTCGGCACTCAGGGTCATAGGCCGTGCAGACGCCGTGCAGAGACATCATGACGGCGCCCGCGCCCACATCGTCGCGGAGCGTTCCGGCCCGGGCGCCGGCGGCCAGGAGATCGGTGACCACCTGGCCGAGCGCCCGGGTGCCCTCGGCCAGAGCGCTCGTGCGGGTGGCCATGAGTGTCGCCATGGTCCGGGCCAGGCCCTCGTTGGAGTACAGGTGGTCCACAAATCCGTGCAGGAAGGCGGCCAGCGCCTCGTCGGCGGGCAGGCTGGCCTGCAGGTCGCGGGCGCGGTCGCACATCGAGACGAGTTCTTCCCGGTAGACCGCCTCGGCCAGGGCCTCGCGGGTGGGGAAGTGGCGGTACAGCGTCCCGGTGCCCACGCCGGCCAGCTTGGCGAAGTCGTCGAAGCGCAGATCGAAGCAGCCGCCGGCGAAGAGCTCGCGGGCCTTGGCCAGCAGGGCGTCGCGATTACGGCGCGCGTCGGCACGCAACGGCTTGACCTCTGTCACGCCGTACCTCCTTGACAAGTGGAGACTGTCTCCATATTTTCTAAGTGGAGATGATCTCCGATTGTAGACCACGAGGTGCCGTGTGAAGATCTTGATGTTCGGCCGGGGCGTTATCGGCGCAATGTACGGCTGGGCCCTGGAACGGGCCGGGCACCACGTCGAGTTCTTCGTCCGCCCGGGCCGGGCCGCGGAGTACGGCGGAACGATCGACCTCGAGGTGCTCGACGCCCGGCGCCGGCCGTGGGGAAAGCGCGTCACCGAGAGCTGGCCGGTGACGTACCGCGAAACGCTCGAACCGGACCACGACTTCGACCTGATCGTGCTGAGCGTGCAGCACTACAACTTCGCGGAGGCCGCGGCCTTCCTCGGTCCGCGCGCCAGTGGCGCCACGGTGCTCGTCTTCAACAACCTGTGGGTCGAGCCGCTGACCGCCACGGAAGCCCTCCCCGCCGACCAGGTGGCCTGGGGTTTCCCCGGAGCCGGCGGCGGCTTCGGCGACGACGGCGTGCTGCGCGGCTCGCTGCTCCCCGTGGTCTTCTTCGGCACCCTCGACCGTCCGCAGACCGCACGCGAGCAGGCCGTACGCCAGGTGTTCCGTGAGGCAGGGTTCAGAATCACGGAGAGCTCCGACTTCCGTGGCTGGCTGTCGATCCACTTCGTCCAGAACGCAGGCCTGCACACCCAGAGCCTGAAGCGGGGCTCACTGTCGGGGCTGACGCCCGGCGACGTCCGCGAGGCGCTCCTCGCCACCCGCGAGCTGCTGGCGCTCGTCGAGGCGCGCGGTGTCGACCTGCGACGGCATCGCGGCGAGTTGATGCCGTTCAAGGCGCCCGTCCGGCTGGCGGCACCGGCCATGGCGTGGTTCTTCAAGCACTTCCCGCCGATGCGCGTCGTGATGGAGGCCCACGCCAACCCCGAGGAGCTGCGCGCGGTCTGCCGCGACACTCTGGCCGAAGCGCGCCGGCTCGGCGTGGAGGTGCCCCGGCTGGAGGCGGCCGAGCCGTACTTCGACGCTCAGCGCCACGGGTCGGCGGGGCGGCAGCCCGGCCCCGCCTTGCCGTAGATCACGGTGCCCGCCGGGTCGGTGCAGCAGTCGTCCCGCCCGGCCGACGGGCGGCGGCCGATCTCGAGTCCGGCGCGGTCGTAGCTGACCAGCTCGGCCTTTCGGCGGACGTCGTCGGTGCGGGTGATCAGGCCGAACGCGCCCTTCCTGGTCAGGTCGCAGGCGACTTAGCCCTGGTCGGTGAGGAAGAGGAAGACATAGCGGCCGTCCGGACGTGCCGCGACGGTGAGGTCGTCGAGCGGCACCGGGACGAACGGCGGCGGTTCGGATCCTCGCCGCGGCGGTCCGGGTCGAGCCACTCGAGACAGGGCTGGGCGGCGCGGCGCAGGTCGAGCTCAGTTCGTTCGGGCTCATCGCGAGCACCGGACGCGTCGTCAGGGCGTACCGGGAAAGAGACGGCGACCCTGGCGATCAGGGTGAGGGTCGCCACGGCCGCGACCAGCCACCGTTAGTGGGCGGACCGCGGGCGGGCCGGACGGGTCGCAGGGGTCGGGGTGAGCAGATTGCCGCGCATGCGGCCCGCCCGGTCGCGGTCGGCGGGGGAGTGGGCACGTCGATCATCGCGGGCCCTCGTTCGCGAGCAGCTCGGTCAGGCGGGCACGGGCCCGGCTGATCCGGGACCGGATCGCGAGCTGCACCTGCGTCCGCTTGCGCCACGCCACGAGGAACGTCGCCGGCGTGATGTCCTCGCCGCGCTCCACGAGCCGGCGTCGTTGCGCCCTGCTGTGTCCGACCGGGCAACATTTGTTGCAGCAAGTTTCCAGCGGGTTGATGATGATCCTCGATAGCTCATCCAGGTCTGGGAGGCGCCCGATGCTGTCCGCGCTCGACCGTCAACGCTCCGTGGCGCCGCCCGGTTTCAGCCGCTGGCTGATTCCCCCGGCCGCGCTGTCCGTGCACCTCTGCATCGGCCAGGTTTACGCGACCAGCGTTTACAAGAATTCGTTCATCGCCCACTTCGACGCCGGCCAGACATCCGTCGGCATCATCTTCAGCATCGCCATCGTCATGCTCGGCCTCTCGGCGGCGGTCGGCGGCACGTGGGTGGAGGCGAACGGCCCCCGCAAGGCGATGTTCGTGTCGGCCTGCTTCTGGGCAGCGGGCTTCCTCGTCGCCGCGCTGGGTATCAGCACCAAACAGATCTGGCTCGTCTACCTCGGCTACGGCGTCCTCGGCGGAATCGGCCTGGGTATCGGGTACATCTCGCCGGTCTCCACGCTGATCAAGTGGTTCCCGGACCGCCCCGGACTCGCCACCGGCCTCGCCATCATGGGCTTCGGCGGTGGCGCGCTGATCGCCAGCCCGCTGTCGCGGCAGCTCCTCTCGGCCTACGACTCCGGGTACGACCCGAACGTGGCCACCTCCGTCGCCTCCGGCGGGGCCCTGGTGGCGCTCTTCCTGACGCTGGGCATGGGCTACTTCGTGATCATGATGTTCGGCGTCTTCAACGTGCGCGTCCCACCCGAAGGCTGGGAGCCGGAAGGCTTCGACCCGGCCTCGGTCAAGGAGAAGCCCCTGGTCACCCTGGCCAGCGTCTCCGCGGCCAACGCGATCAAGACACGCGCGTTCTGGCTGCTCTGGATCGTGCTCTTCTGCAACGTGACCGCGGGCATCGGCATCCTCGAACAGGCCAGCCCGATGATCCAGGATTTCTTCCGCGACAACGCCGGCAAGTCCAGCGTCGCGGTCGCCGCCGCAGCCGGCTTTGTGGGAGTGCTGTCGCTGTTCAACATGGCCGGTCGATTCGTCTGGTCGTCGACCTCCGACCTCATCGGCCGCAAGCGCATCTACATGGTCTACCTGGGCGTGGGCATGATCCTGTACGCGTTGCTCGCGGCCGCCGGTCACGCCGCGGTCGGCCTGTTCGTCATCCTGGCCGGGGTCATCCTGTCGTTCTACGGCGGTGGCTTCGCGACAATCCCGGCGTACCTGCGGGACTTGTTCGGCACCTTCCAGGTCGGCGCTATCCACGGCCGTCTCCTGACTGCGTGGTCAGCGGCGGGTGTTGTCGGACCGCTGATCATCAACGGCTTCCTGGATGCGCAGGGCAAACCGGGGACGCTGACGGCTTCGGCCTACCAGCCGGCGTTGTTCACGATGGTTGGGGTGCTGGCGGTCGGGTTCATCGCGAACCTGCTGGTCAAGCCGGTGCCTGAACGCTTCCACGAGAGTCGTACCGAGGAGAAGGAGGCCGTGGCATGATCCGGCTTGTGGTGTCCTGGGCCCTGGTGGCGGTCCTGCTCGGCTACGGCGTGATCCAGACTGCGATCACCGCGGCGAAGCTCTTCCAGTAGATCTATCTCTCAGCGGCGGTCCTGAATCGGCTCATCGGCCGTCAGGGCCGCCGCTGTTCGTCCACCCGGACCGCGACGATATCGGCCGGCGTAGGAACGGTCGGGCAGGGTCACGGCTCTTCCCTTGGGCCCGACTTCCTTGAAGTTGGGCCTTCCCGGTCACCAGATCGCCCAACTTCCTTGAAGTTGTCTTCGCCCCGGCATGGTGGTCTGGGTCTGCTTATGGTTGTCCCTGCTCAGTGGCGGCGCGGGCCCAACTTCCTTGAAATTGGCCTGTTCGGTTGTGAGGAAGGCCCGACTTCCTTGAGGTTGGGGTTTTCCGGGCTGTGGAAGGCCCGACTTCCTTGAGGTTGGGGCTTCCCGGGTCGTGGAAGGCCCGACTTCCTTGAGGTTGGGGCTTCCCGGGCTGTGGAAGGCCCGACTTCCTTGAGGTTGGGGTTTTCCGGGCTGTGGAAGGCCCGACTTCCTTGAAGTTGGGCCTGTCCCGGTTGTGATGGGCTCGGTATTCGGGCATGGGTTGCTCCGCCGTCGGATCGCCGCGGCTCGCTCTGCGATCAACCTGTCCCGTCGGTGGAGTGCCCGCCTTCCTTGAAGTTGGGCACTCCACCGGTTGCGGAAGGCCCGACTTCCGTGAAGTTGGGCCTTCCTGGCCTTGGCGAGCCCGACTTCCTTGAAGTTGCGCTCGCCCGGTCGTGAAGCCCCAACTTCGTTGAAGTTGGGCCTTCCTGGGCATGGGAGGCCCCGACTTCGTTGAAGTTGGGCCTTCCCGGCCGTGGGAGGCCCCGACTTCGTTGAAGTTGCGCTCGCCCGGTCGTCATGGGCCTGGCATCCCGGCCCGAGAACGGTCCGCCGTTGCATGGTCGCGGCTTACTACGGTCCGCCGCGTATGACCGCGGCTTACTTACGGTCCGCCGATCCCGATCCCGATCCCGGTCGCGGCGAGGGCCTAACGCGTTCGAGGTTGGGCTTCCCGGTCACGGGCGGCCCTGACTTCCTTGGAGTTGGGCCGGTTCGGTGCGGGGAGAGCCTGACTTCCTTGAGGTCGAGCTACACCGGTCACGGAGGCCCGATTTCAAGGAAGTCAGGTCTGGCCGGTTATTTCAAGGAAGTCAGGTCTGGCCGGTTGTGGAAGGCCCGGCGTCCCGGCCGGGTTGCTCCGCCGGCGATCGCCGCGGCTTGCGTGAGGCTGGCCTGTCCGTCATGGGATGGCCCCACTTCGAGGAAGTCGGGCCGTCCACCCAACTTCGAGGAAGTCGGGCCGTCCACCCAACCTTAAGGAAGTCGGGGGTGCGCCGGTGATCGGGTGAAGCGCTTCGGGCAGACAGGGCCAGCTGGGCCGTCTACACGGACCGGGTCGCAGTCCGGTGCCGGAGCGCGCCAGCACCGGCGCCAATCGATCACGGGTCCGAGTAGGCAGCCCAAGCCGACCACCCGAAGTTCTGGCGGGGAGACGGAGTTTCGCAGTGGACACAAATTTGCAGAGCGTCGACGTGCTTCCCGGGCAGGACACCACCCAGGGTGCGGTGCTCCAAACGGCGCGTTGAGCTGCACGATGACCCCTCGCGGCGGCCGGCAGAGCCTCACCGGAGGGCGGGTCGCGCGACCAAAGTGGAGACCGGAGAGGCCAGACACGAAAAGTTTCGCAGTCATTACGTATTGATGTCATGGGAGCGCTCCCATAGTCTGGCGTCACGCAGGAGGTCAGCGACACCGGTCGATCTCCTGCGCGGAAGTTCGTTCCCCTCGGCCGTGCCTGCCCCGGGCGCAGCCATGTCTTCCAGGAGCGCTTGCGCATGAGTCCACGTCCCCACACCGTGACGCGCGGCCTGACGGCCGCCGCCGCGATCACCCTCCTCAGTGGCGCCGGCATTGCCGTCGCGGCGTCGCAGGCCAGCGCCGCGGCGGGCTGTCGTGTCACTTACTCGGTCAATCAGTGGAGCACCGGGTTCACCGGCAACGTCTCCGTGACCAACCTCGGCGATCCGATCTCCGGCGGCTGGAATCTGACCTGGGCCTTCGGCGGCAATCAGCGGATCACCCAGGGCTGGAGTGCCACCGTCACCCAGTCCGGTCAGAACGTGACCGCGACCAGCCCGTCGTGGGCGAACAGCCTGGCCACGAACGCGTCGGCGACGTTCGGCTTCAACGCCGACTATTCCGGCACGAACGCGACCCCGGCCACGTTCAGCCTCAACGGTACGGCCTGCACCGGCACGCCGGGCGGACCGACCACGCCGCCGCCGAGCAACCCGACGACGCCGCCGCCGACGACACCGCCACCGACCACGCCGCCACCCACGACGCCGCCGCCGTCCGGTACCAAGGCGGACAACCCGTACGCGGGTGTGCAGGGGTACGTGAACCCGGAGTGGAAGGCCAAGGCCGACGCGGAGCCCGGCGGCAACCGGGTCTCCAGCAACCCGACCGCCGTCTGGCTGGACCGGATCGCTGCCATCGCCGGCACCACCGGCAGCAGCTCCAACGGTTCGATGGGCCTGCGTGACCACCTGGACGCGGCTCTCGCCCAGGGCGCCGGTTACGTGCAGTTCGTCATCTACAACCTGCCCGGCCGGGACTGCTCGGCGCTCGCCTCCAACGGTGAGCTCGGCGTGAACGACCTGCCGAAGTACAAGAGCGACTACATCGACCCGATCGCGGCGATCCAGGCCGACCCGAAGTACGCGGGTCTGCGGATCATCAACATCATCGAGATCGACTCGCTGCCGAACCTGGTCACCAACACCAACGTCGCCACCTGCGCCACCATGAAGGCGAACGGCGGGTACGTGCAGGGTGTCGGGTACGCGCTGAACAAGCTCGGTGCGATCGGCAACGTCTACAACTACGTGGACGCCGCCCACCACGGCTGGATCGGCTGGGACACGAACTTCGGCCCGACCGCGGACATCATGTACCAGGCTGCTGTGGCCTCGGGCAACGTCAAGAACGTCCACGGGTTCATCACGAACACCGCGAACTACTCGGCGCTGACCGAGCCGCACTTCAACATCAACACGAACGTGAACGGTACGTCGGTGCGGCAGTCCAAGTGGGTCGACTGGAACTACTACGTCGACGAGCTGTCCTTCGCCCAGGCGTTCCGCACCAAGCTGGTCTCGACCGGCTTCGACGCGGGCATCGGCATGCTGATCGACACGTCCCGCAACGGCTGGGGCGGTAGTGGCCGGCCCGCCGCGGCCAGCACCTCTACCGACGTCAACACCTTCGTCAACTCGTCGCGCATCGACCGCCGGATCCACGCCGGCAACTGGTGCAACCAGGACGGTGCCGGTCTGGGCGAGCGTCCCAAGGCTGCCCCGGCCGCCGGTATCGACGCCTACGTCTGGGTCAAGCCCCCGGGTGAGTCCGACGGCTCCAGCACCCTCATCCCCAACAACGAGGGCAAGGGCTTCGACCGGATGTGCGACCCGACCTACACCGGTAACGAGCGCAACGGCAACAGTGCCACCGGCGCCCTGGCCGGGGCCCCGATCTCGGGGGCCTGGTTCTCGGCACAGTTCCGCCAGCTGATGGCCAACGCGTACCCCGCACTTCCCTGATCCATCCCTGAATCGCGAGCGGCCCGGCTCTCCCACGACCGGGCCGCTCGCCCATGTCCGGATACGGTCGGCGGATGACAACGGACAGGTGGGCCGACTGGCTCCTGCGGCATCGTGACGGCGGCTCGGCCGAGCTGCGTGACCTCTTCGCACCGCAGCTGCTGGCGTTCCGGGACGGTGTTCTCGGTCGCGCGGCCGTCGCGCCGGGGGACACGCTGCTGGACGTCGGCACCGGCACCGGCCTGATCGGACTGGGTGCCCTCGACCTGGTCGGTCCGTCCGGTCACGTGATCTTCAGCGACGTCTCGCCCGCCCTGCTCGACGAGTGCCGCCGGCACGCCGACCCGGAGCGCAGCAGTTTTGTCGAGGCGGGGGCCGACGATCTGAGCGCGATCCCCGACGCGTCGGCCGACGTCGTCACCACCCGGTCGGTGCTGATCTACGTGACCCGCAAGGCCGAGGCCTTCGCCGAGTTCCGCCGTGTGCTCCGCCCCGGCGGCCGGTTGTCGATCTTCGAGCCGATCAACAGCTTTCCGGTACGCCGGGAAGTGCACGACATGTTCGGCCTGGGCCCGACCCCGGTGGCCGACCTGGTGTCCAAGGTCCGTCAGGTCTACACGGGGCACGCCGCGATGGTCGACTTCGACGAACGGGACCTGCTCGGCTGGGCCGTCGAGGCGGGCTTCACCCAGGTGACGCTCGACTACCGGGCCGAGGTCGACGTGCCGGGACCGCCGATCGGGGACTGGGCGGCCCTGAAGCGGACGGCCCCGAACCCCCTCGCCCCGACCTACGGCGAGGCGATCGAGCAGGCACTGACCCCGGCCGAACGCGACCGCCTCGACGCCTGCGTCGAGAGCCTGGCGGGCCTGCCGACACGGCACACGATGGCCACGGCCTACCTCAGCGCCGTTCGCTCCTGAACTGCACCCGGACCGCACCCGAACTGCTCTCAGGTCTCCTTACCGTTGCGAACACCCCACCCCGTTAGGGAGACGTGAGTGTCCGACGGCTTTTTCCTGTTCTACATCCTGATGCTGCTGGCGACCGCGGTCCTGCTGTCGGTCCTGGGCGTCAAGGGCTTCGGCACCTCGACGCTCAGCCGGGTGCTCAGCTTCCTGATCGCCGCCGCCAGCCTCGCGTACGCGGTCTACCTGGTCTTCTTCTTCCCAGGCGGGCGCTACACGATCTCCTTCTGGGCGTTTGTCGGCCCGGTCTACGCGGTGACCCGCATCGTCAAGCACCGTAAGGCGGTCCGCGAGCAGCGCCAGGAGCAGGCGAGCCAGTTGTGGGGCCCGGCGGGCGCACCGACGTTCCCGCAGAACTACGCCGCCCACCCGGGCATCCCGCTGCAGAGCGGGCATTCCGCCTTCACCCCGCAGGCCGGCGGCAGCCAGGTCTTCGGCGAGCAGGAGCCGGCGCCGTCGTGGCCGGCCGAGCCGGTGTCGACCGGACGGCACGCGCGGGCAGAACCCGTGGCCTCCGGCACCGAGCCGCAGCCGTTCGCGTTCGATCACGCCGATCCCGGCAGTGGCCGGCCCGGGGCGCTCGACGCCTACGGCCGCCCGGCCGCCGACGCACCCTCGGGTCTGCCGCGACCGTCCGGCCTCGCCCCCACGACCGGTTACGGGCAGACGCCGCCCGCTCCGAGCCTGCGGTAGAGGCACCACCGGACGCGTGGGACGTATGGGGCTTTCCGCCCCTGAAGCCCGATGCGGTGTGATTCGCTGACCCGCATGTGGATCTTCATCCGGCTCGCCGCAGCGGCCGCCCTGCTCCCGCTGTTCCCCCAGCCGGCGAGCGCCGCCCCCGTGCCGGATCCCACCATCACCCGAGCGACCCCGGCGCCGGAGCCCGCTGTGGTCCGGGCTGCGCAGGCTGCGATTCTGGAGCGGGCCGGGCTGGCGCCGGGTCCGTCGGCCCAGGAGTCCGGCGTCGGCGCCGGGGTTGTCGCGGCCGGGCCACGGCACACGTGCGCGATCGTGCAGTTCGCCGACCTCTGGTGCTGGGGCGCCAACCCCGACGGGCGTCTCGGTGACGGGACGACCCGGAGCTCGGCTGCACCCGTACGCGTGTCGGCGAAGGGTGGTCTGGCCGGTACGGCCGGGATCCTGAACGTCCAGGCCGGACGCGCCCACACCTGCGCGCTCACCCTGGAGTCCGCGGAGGCGGGGCTGGTCGCCTACTGCTGGGGTGCCAACGACGAGGGGCAGCTCGGTGACGGCAGCTTCGACCCGCGGCCGCGCCCGGCGCAGGTGGCGGCCGGGGTGGTGCAGATCGTCACCGGCGCCGACCACACCTGCGTGCTCACGGTGGAGCTGACCGTCTCGTGCTGGGGCCGCAACAACGCCGGTCAGCTCGGTGCCGGCACGCTCGGGACCAGCGAGGCCAACCCGCAGGAGGTGCCGGGTCTCACCGGCGTCATCGACCTGGCCGCCGGTGACGACAACACCTGTGCCCTGGACCAGACCGGCAAGGCGTGGTGCTGGGGTGCGGGCTCCCATGGCCGGCTCGGTGACGGCGGCGGTGTCTCCGCGGACCCCTCGCCCGTGCCGGTGGCGGTCGCCGGTGGCCCGTACGGGGAGATCAGCCTGGGTCGCCGGCACGCCTGCGCCCTGGGTACGGGATCAGCCGTGTACTGCTGGGGCGCCGACGATCACGGTCAGGCCGGCGGGCGCGGTGACCGTGACGTCCCCACCCGCAACGGGCAGCGGACCTACACCGGTGTCCGGGCGGGCGGCGACTCGACCTGCGGTGTCACCTCCGCCGGGGAGGCGTTCTGCTGGGGTGCCAACGGTGACGGCCAGCTCGGCACCGGTGACCTCGCGGACCGGGCCCGGCCGGCGGCGATCGACCGCAGCCGGATGCGGACGTCGTCGCTGGCCCGGCTGCTGCTCGGCAGCGGATCACCCCGCGTCGCCGACCTCTCCGTCGGCGCGCACGGCAGCTGCGGTGTCGACGTCTCGATGAGCGTCTACTGCACGAGGAGCGGCCTGCTCACCGCGGTGCCGCTGGCGCCCGGCAGCGTCACCGGCGTACGGGTGGCGGCGCAGCCGGGTGCTCTGCGGGTCAGCTGGACCGCGCCGGAGGAGACCGGCGCCGACCGGATCGGGGCGTACGTGGCGCTCGCCTTTGTCGGGGCCGGCCTCGACGACAGCCGGAGCTGCACCGCGAACCCGGCCCTGACCTGCACGATTCCCGGCCTGGCGGGCGGCGAGCAGTACACGGTGCTCGTGGCCGCGGTCAGCCGGGGCGGCATCTCCTACAGCGCGGTCGCCCACGGCGTCCCGGCCGGTGCGGGCTCCGGCGGGGGCCTGCCGGTCACCGGTCCGGGGCCTGCGGCGGCTCTCGGGCTGGTCCTGCTGACCCTCGGCTGGTCACTGCGGCGGGCGTCCCGTTCGGTAGGCTGCCGCCACTGAGCATCGGGGGGTGCGTCATCGAGCAGGTCGAGGTCGGGCGGACCGGACAGTCCGTGGCGGGCCGCGCCCTGACGGTGGGTGCCGGCAGTGTGATCGGCAACCGCTACCCGGCCAACTTCGACGTCCTGCACGTCGACCCGTCCCGGCCCCTGGTGGTCGTGGCCGACGGGATGGGCGGCGGCCGGGGGAGTGCCGTGGCCGGGCGTACGGCGGTGGATGTTTTTGTGGCCCGGGCCGCGCCCTCTCCGCAGGCCCTGCGTGCTGCGGTGGCCGAGGTGCAGACCCGGGTCCGGGCGGCGGGTGCCGGGCTGGGTGAGCTGACCGGCTGCACGTTGACGGCCTTTGTCGGTGCGGAGGACGAGCCCGCCGCGTGGATCGTCCAGCTGGGCGACTCACGGGCCTACCGCCTGCGCGGCGGACTGCTCGAGCTGCTCACCACCGACCACACGATCGCCTGGCTCGGCGCCGTCTACGGCTGGTGGCCGGCGGACTCGTCCCAGGCCCACGCGGCGCGGTACCGCCTGACCCGCTACGCCGGGCATCCGGACGCGCCGGAGCCGGACGTCCTGAGCGTGACGCTGCACCCCGGCGACGTTTATCTGCTCTGCACGGACGGCCTCGCCGAGCAGGTCGGGTACGACCGCCTGGCCGAGGTGCTGGCCTCACCCGACCCGGACCGCGCCGCCGAGACGCTGCTCGGGGACTCCCTGCGCGCGGGTGGCGACGACAATGCGACGGCTGCGGTGATCCGCGTCGGGACAGGAGCGACCCATGGCTGACATCCGTCTGCGGCCGGTGCGTGACGAGGATCTGGACACGTTCTACGACCAGATGCGTGACCCCGAGGCGGTGCAGGTGGCCGCGTTCACCGCCGAGGACCCGGACGACCGTTCCGAGTTCGACGCCCACATGGCCCGGGTGCTGGGCCGGCCCGACGTCACGATGCGGGCGATCACCGTGGACGGTGTCCTGGCCGGGCACATCGCGAGTTTCGAGGTCGGTGGGGACACCGAGATCACCTACTGGCTGGGGCGCGAGTGGTGGGGCCGGGGCATCGCGACCCACGCCCTCGGCCTGCTCCTGGAGCTGGTCACGGTCCGGCCGATCACCGCGCGCGCGGCCGGCGACAACGCCGGCTCCCTGGCCGTGCTCCGCAAGACGGGCTTCCGCCCGATCGGGACCGAGATCGCGTACGCCACGGGCCGCGGCAAGGAAATCGAGGAGACGGTCCTGCGCCTCGACGCGTAGGGTCCCCGGTACTCCAGCTGGCTCCCCGGAGATACGCCGCAGTGCGGGATCTCGGCGCCGACGAGGTGATGCTCTACTGCTGGGCGACCGGTCCGGAGCAGGTCGACCGGCTCGCGGACGCCTGCGGCTGACAGGGAGATGCCGGTGCTCCGCCCAGCAGGCGGGGCACCGGCATCCGGCCCCTCGGGAATGTCAGGTCGAAGAGGGTCAGCTCTTCTTGAAGAAGCGGTACACGGCCTTGTACGGCACCGACTTCGTCTCGCCCGGGGCGCAGGCGGTGGCCGGGGCGACGCCGCCGACCGTCGAGAGGCGCTGGATGAACGTGACGTCACCGAAGACACCCGGACCGCGGGTCTTCGCACCGGTCACCAGCAGCTGCGGGATGCTGTTCGGGGTGGCCGACGGCGCCGACTTCGGGGCGGTGCCCTCGATCAGCGAGCCGTCCTCGTCGGACTCCCAGCTCGGTCCGCGGAAGTGCAGGGCGGAGACGACCTTGACCGGCTTCAGGGTGATGCCGGTGAGCGAGGCGGCGGGCTCGATGAGCGCCCACTTGGCGTCGGTGCAGCCGTAGATCTGGACACCCTTGGCCTTGAAGACCGAGGTCAGGGTGTTACCGGCCGGGGGGACGAGCTCGGCCGGAACGGTGGTCGATCCGCCGAGGAAGCGGTCCGCGGCGCTCGCCGGTGCAACGGGGGCGGGCTTGTCGTCCGCGAACGAGGAGCCGGCGGAGATGGCGACGAGCGCCAGCGCGGCCGCACCGACCCCGGTCGAGATTCGGACAGTCTTGGTCTTCAAGGATCCTCCACAGTAGGGCGTTGCGCCCGACCCACCCTAGGGCTACCGTGCGCGACGGTCTCTTAGCTGCGGCCTAAGTCTTCCGCAGGTTTACCCCAGGAAATCGTGGAGGAAGATCGTCCGTCAGGGGCCGAGCGCCGTGCGCAGCTGCTCGATCTCGGCCGTCCGGGAGAGCTGGATCTGCTTGGCGAGGGCCAGGGCATCGCGGTTGCGGCCGCCCTCACTCTCCGTCCTGGCCAGGGCGATCGCCTCGCTCTGGTGGGTGCTGAGCAGCGTGACGAACCTGCGCTCGAAGGCGACGCCGGAGGTCTTGCGCAGGGCCGCGAGCTCTTTGCTGCTCGCGGCCGGTCCGGGCGGATCCTGCTTCCAGGTGGCGAGCCAGCCGGTCAGCAGGATCACCTCGTCCTGCTGTGTGGCGACGATGGCCTCGGCGAGCGTCCGCAGCTCCGGCCGCTGCGCGCGCACCGCACCGAGCCGCGCGAGCTCGATGCCCTCGCGGTGGTGCGGGACCAGCTGTTGTGCGAACTGCACGTCGATGGGGCTGAAGTCACCGGACACGGCCGCTGTCGCGACCGGTCCGGGCCCAGGGTCGTTCTCCGGGTCGTTCTCCGCCGTCCCGCATCCGCCGAGCAGCAGTACGACGGCAGCCGCGTACGGCACGAGCCGAGTCATCCTCACCCGGAGGAATCTACGGCTGTCAGTGGGTCGGGTAGAAGCCGGTCGGCACCTGGCTGTGTTTCGGGGCCCGGTTGCGCAGCCGCAGCCGCATCAGCAGACCGACGCCGAGGAAGACGAGGATGCCGCCGACGATCAGGCCGGGACCGAGGAGGCTCGGGGTGCCACCACTGCCGGAGGCCGGCACGGCGGCGACGTTGTCCTGGGTCTTCGCCGGCTCCGGTTCGTCGGCCTGCTCGTCGGTCGCGGACTCCTCCGGTTCCGGGGAGGCCGACTTGCTCGGCGACGGCTTCTCCGACGGGGTCTTCGTCGGCTCGGCCTCGGGCTCCTCGCCGGTGATCTTGCTGCGGGCCGTCGTCTCCTGCAGCAGGGTCCGGCCGGCGTTGAAGGCCTGCGCCTGGAAGAGGACCTGACCGGAGTCGGAGTTGTCGTCGAAGGCGACCTGGTAGCGGGCCGTCACGGTACGGCCACGGCAGAGCTGGCCCGGGTCGAGGCGGACGTCGGTGATCCGGGCGGTGTCGGCGCCGCTCGTCTCCACCTGGACCGGGAAGCTGCCGTTGTCCTCGACGCGGGCGACCTCGATCTCGTCCAGGTCCGGGCCGGACACCTGCATGATCAGGGACCAGCGGACCTTCTGGCAGCGGTTCAGCTCGGACGAGGCGACGACGGTGACCGTCCGGGCCCGGGCGCCCGCGGTGAAGGTGCCGGGCACCTCGGTGATGGCCACCTGGAAGCCGGGTTCGACCGCGGAGGCCCGGCCCGGGAGGGCAAGTGTCGCGGCGACCATGGCCAGAACCGTGGACAGCAGAGCGACGCGATGCCGCACAGCAACCAACTCCTTACGCAGAGGCGTCAAGATGCACGCACGTGAGGTAGTTCGGTGCTGCCGGGCAAAAGGTTCAGCCCGAGCCCGAGGATCACTCGGGATAACACTTTATTTTTCCCTTACCCCTTGGTTACCGACAGGTATCTCTCCAGCTCAGACGGTTTACCGTGGTGATCGGTAGCACCCGGGCGCAAGATCTGCCCGAAAGTTCTTCCCGAACGTTCATCCGAACCCGGGCCGCACACGTAGATGGGGGAGGGCAGGAGACCGGCAGCAACACACCGTGAGGAAGGCAGGACGCCGGTAGACCAGCCCGACAGTAACGAGCGCGGGGTATCCCCCACGGATGCCGGTGTCCCGACCGCCCAGGACGGACACCTTGCCGCTGCGGAGAACGAGGAGTTATGGCCCGGACGAAGAACAGCCAGCGATCCGCCAGTCGTGTGGATGTGCCCATGAGTGCCACCGGCGGCCGGACACCGCCGTCGAAGGCCAGCTACGCCGTGCTCGGCGTCTCGATCGTTGCGGCGCTCTGGGCCGCCGCAATGCTGACTTCCGTGGGCAAGTACGCCTACGTCTACTTCTTCGCGTACTCCGAGTTCTACATGGGTGTCATCAGCCTCGTGGCGCTCTCGATCACGATCATGCTGGGACTGGTCGCCACCGACCGGCTGGTCCTGTCGATCCGCCAGCGGGTGCTGCTGCAGTCCGCGCACCGCACGACCGGCCTCATCGCGGTCGCCTCGCTCTTCGTGCACGTCTGGACCAAGGTCGCCGAGCAGCACGTCGGTGTGCTGGACGTCTTCGTGCCGTTCCTCGTGCCGTACAACACGCTCTTCATCGGTCTGGGCAGCCTGTCCGCGTACGTGATGGTGCTGGTCATGTGGACCGGTATCGCCCGGTCGCGGTTCATCGGCAAGGGCCGGCCGTGGATGTGGCGCGGGATCCACGCGATCTCCTACCTGATGTGGCCGATCGCGCTGCTGCACGGTCTGGGTGCCGGCCGCCCGGCGGCCACCTGGGTCGTCGTCAGCTACGTGGTCTGCGTGGTCGGTGTGCTGGTCGGCCTGGCCGTGCGCCTGTCGGTGAGCCTGAACCGCCGCAAGGACTTCGCGTCGCAGGCCGGCACCGGAACGGGCAAGATCCAGCCGGTCGGCAAGCTGGTGCCGACCACGACCGCGAGTGTCAAGAGCCGGGGCAAGAGCCGCCGCGACGACGCCGTGGTCTCCGACCGCGGCAACGCACCGGCCGCCGCCCTGGAGACCTGGGCGCCGGCCGCCGGCGCCTCGCCCCGGACCACGGGTGCCCCGGCCCTGCGCGAGGAGCCGGTCGCCGCGCCGATCAGCACCGCTCCGGTCAGCCCGGTGCCGCTGGACGCCGGGCGCCGCCCGCGCCGCGGTGTGGACGACGACGAGCGGGCCCGCCGCCGCCGTGACTTCGACGACTCGCCCACCCAGCGGTGGGAGTTCGAGGACGACGACATGCCGGCGGCGCGTTCCGCCCGGTACGCCGAGGACGATGTCCCCGCGCCCCGCCAGCGCCGGGCCGCCGCGGCCGAGCGCTTCGACGAGCCGACCCGGGCGATGTCCCGCCGCGCTGTCGAGGACGGCCTCCGCCGGTACGACGAGGACGACGAGGTGCCGGTGCCGCGGGGCCGGCGCCGGGCCGACGACGAGTTCGCCGAGGAACGGCCGCGCTCGCGGCGGTACGCCGGCACCGAGTTCGAGGAGGAGCCGGCGCCGCGCCCGCGCAGCCGCCGGTACACCGACGACGACGACATGCCTGCCCCGCGCACCCGTCGTGCGGTGGACGACGACATGCCGGCACCGCGCAGCCGTCGCGCCGCCGAGGAGGAGGCGCCGCGCTCCCGGCGCTTCGCCGACGAGGACGACATGCCGGCACCGCGGCAGCGCCGCTACCCCGAGGACGAGCACTACGAGGAGGCGCCGCCGCGCCGCCGGTCCAGTCGCTACGCGGACGACGAGCCTCCGCGCCCGTCCCGCGCCTCGCGATACGCGGAAGACGCGGAGACTGCGCCCCGGGCCCGGCGCGACCGGGGCGCTGACGTCGACAGCGCCGACTCGGGGCGGCACAGCCGCAGCGAGTTCGTGGACCTGGCCGGTGACCCGCGTGTCACCGCCGACGCGGACTTCATGGAGCCCGACGAGACGCCGACCCTGGTCGACATGGCGTCCCGGCGGGCCCGCAGGGCGACACAGCAGGAACCCGCCCGTTCGACGAGCCGGGGGGCTCGTCGTGGCGGTAAGGGCGGCCGCGGCATGGACGAATCGGTTGACGACCAGTACTGGCGTCAGCTGCGAGGGGAAGCACAGTGAGTTCAGACCAGGTCCCGCCAGTCACCAGCATCGGGACTCCGCGGATCACCGCGGGGTTCGACGAGTACGGCCGGCTCGACCTGATCGCCCATCAGGAGGTGCACGGCGGTTTTGCCGCGCTCTCCAGCGGTGAGCTGATCGGTCTGGCCGACCGCATCGAGCTGCGGGGACGGGGCGGCGCGGGTTTCCCCTTCGCCCGCAAGGTCCGTGCCGTGCTCGACTCCTGTCAGCGCCAGGACCTGCCCCCGGTCATCGTCGTCAACGCGACCGAGGGTGAGCCCCCGTCCTGGAAGGACAAGGCCGTGCTGACCCGCGGCCCGCACCTGATCCTCGACGGTGCCGCGCTGGCGGCGGCCGCACTCGACGCCGAGGAGATCGTGATCGGCATCGCCGATGACGGCATCGGCCAGCAGTCGCTCGCGGCGGCCCTGGCCGAGCGCCGGATGCCGGTGCCGACGCGGATCGTGACCGTCCCGCACCGGTTCATCTCCGGTGAGGGTGGCGCGCTCGTCCGCGGCATCAACGGCGAGGCGCACATCCCGCCGGGCCGCAAGGTCCGGTCCAGTGACAACGGCGTCGGCGGGCTGCCCACCCTGCTCTCCAACGCGGAGACGTACTCGCAGCTGGCGATCGCGGCCCGGCTGGGCCCGTGGGAGTACAACGCGGTCGGCATCCCCGAGGAGCCGGGCACGGTCATGCTGACCGTCGGCGGCTCGGCGACCGCGCCCGCCGTGGTCGAGGCGCCGACCGGCACCCCGCTGATGGACGTGCTGACGATGTGCGGCGCCGACATCGGCCCCGGGCTGCTCGTCGGCGGGTACCACGGCAAGTGGATCACCGCCGAGGCCGCCAAGACCGTCACCATCTCGCGCAAGGGCTTCGCCAAGGTCGGTGGCACCCTGGGCGCCGGCATGCTGATCCCGATCGGCTCGTCGACGTGCCCCCTGGGTGAGGTCGCCCAGGTCACGCAGTACCTCGCCGGTGAGTCCGCCGGTCAGTGCGGCCCGTGCCGTCTCGGCCTGCCCGACCTGGCCCGCGCGGTCACCCTGGTCGCGCTCGGCGGCAGTGCACTGGAGAACGTGCGCCAGGCCGCCGGTGTGGTCAAGGGCCGCGGCGCCTGCAGCCACCCGGACGGCACCGCCCGTTTTGCCCTGTCGGCGCTCGAGGTCTTCGCCCGGGACGTGGAGCTCCACGCCAACGGCGAGGGCTGCGGCAAGCAGGTGCGCGGCATCCTGCCGCTGCCGTACCACACCGATCAGGGCGCGCGGAAGCTCGCGGTGGACTGGTCGCGCTGCGACGGTCACGGGCTCTGCTCGGCGGTCGCTCCGGAGATCATCCGGCTCGACGCCAACGGCTTCCCGGCGTTCCCGCAGACGCCGCTGCCGCCGTGGCTGGAGAACGGTGCCCGCAAAGCGGTCAACGTGTGCCCGGCCCTCGCCCTGCGGCTGACGGAAGCGGGTAAGAAGTGACGGTGTCCAAGCTCAAGGCCCTGATCGCGGCGGCGGCGGTGACCGGTCTCCTGGCCGGATGCGGCAGCAGCCCGGCGGCGGAGCCGGCAGCCGACGCGGCGCTGCCGGTGGCAGCCGGGACCGGGGCGTCCGCACCCGCGGCCGGCGTCCCCGGTGTGGTCGTGCCGGCGTCGCTGAAGTTCACGGGCCGGACCTTGGACGGCAAGACCTTCGACGCGACGACCATGGCCGGCAAGCCGACCATCCTCTGGTTCTGGGCGCCGTGGTGCGCGACCTGCGCCAGTGAGGCGATGTCGATCAGCGACCTGCAGGACGAGTACGCCGGCCGCCTCAACATCCTCGGGATCGCGGGTATGGGCAACAACAAGGACATGCACGAGTTCGTGTCCGACCTCGAGGTCGGCGCCGTGCCGCACCTCGACGACGAGCCGGGCAAGCTCTGGAAGAAGTTCGGCATCACCGAGCAGAGCACGTACGTGATCCTCGACAAGGCCGGCAAGGTCGTGGTCCGCAGTTATCTCGACGACCTGCAGCTGACCGACAAGGTCAAGTCGTTGGTGGCGTGAGCCGTGCAGGCCACGCTGCTGCTCGCACTCACCGCCGGGATGCTCGGCGCCGTCAACCCGTGCGGCTTCGCGCTGCTGCCGGCGTACCTGTCGGTGCTGGTGGCGGGCGAGGAGAGTGACGGGCCGCGGGCGACGGTGGCGGCAGTGGGTCGCGCTCTGCGCTGCACCGCCGCGCTGACCGCCGGCTATGTCGCGGTCTTCGGCACGTTCGGGCTGCTGCTGGCCCCGCTGACCGGCTGGTTGATGCCGCGGCTGCCCTGGCTGACCGTCGTTTTCGGGCTGGGGCTGGTCGCGCTGGGCGGCTGGCTGCTCGCCGGCCGCTCGCTGCCGAGCCCCGGCAAGGGCCTGCGGGCACCGCGGCTGACCGGCTCGGCCGCGTCGATGGTGCTCTTCGGGATGGCGTACGCCGTGGCCTCCCTCGGGTGCGCGATCGGGCCGTTCCTGGCGATCGTCGTGTCGAGCCTGCGTGCCGGCTCGATCGGTGAGGGTGTGGCGCTGTTCGTCAGCTACGCCGCCGGGATGGGGCTCGTGATCGGGGTGACCGCGCTCGCCGTCGCCCTGGTCCGCGTGTCGGCCGTGGCGAAGCTGCGCCGGGCGGCGGCCTTCGTCCCGCGGATCGGCGGCGCGGTGCTGGTTCTCGCCGGAGCGTACGTGGCCTACTACGGATGGTATGAGCTGCGGCTTGTCAAGGATTTGAGGACTTCCGGGCAGGATCCGGTGGTGAATCTTGCCGCGGATCTCCAGCGCGAGTTGAGTGGTGTGGTCGGCCGGCTGGGCGCGGGATGGTTCGTGCTGCTGCTCGCCGTCCTGGTCCTGGCAGCGCTCCTGCTGTCCCGGCGCCGCCGCACCTCAGTAGGGAGTTGATCGTGGACACCGCGTACCGCGTGAGTCCACTGCGCCGGGGCGATCCCGAGCGGCTGGGCGAGTACTGGCTGACCGGCCGGCTCGGCTCCGGCGGCATGGGCGTGGTCTACCTCGCCACCGACCGTGACGACAACTACGTCGCCATCAAGCTCGTGCACGCCGCACTCTCCGGCGACCCCGAGTTCCGTGGCCGCTTCCGCAGCGAGGTCGACCGGGCCAGGCAGGTCCCCTCCTTCTGTACGGCCGAAGTCCTCGACGCGGACCTCGACCACAACCCGCCGTACCTGGTCGTCGAGTACGTCGACGGCCCCAGCCTCGCCGAGGTCGTGGAGGAACGCGGCCCGCTCAGAGCTGCCGCCCTCAACTCCCTGGCCGTGGGCGTGGCGACCGCGCTGACCGGCATCCACGGCGCCGGTGTCATCCACCGCGACCTCAAGCCCGACAACGTGCTCCTGGCGCCGGGCAGCCCCAAGGTCATCGACTTCGGCATCGCGCGGGCGTTCGAGGCGACCAGTCAGCACACGCGCACGGACCAGATGGTCGGCACGGTGGCGTACATGGCGCCGGAACGCTTCTCGTCCGAGCCCGGTACGCCGCTGACCGCCGCTGCTGACGTGTTCGCTTGGGGTTGTGTGGTCGCGTACGCCGGCACGGGCATGACACCGTTCCACGGCGACTCCCCGCCGGCGACCGCCGCCCGCATCCTGACCCAGCCGCCGCACCTCGGCGGGCTGCCCGAGCCGCTGCGCGGACTGGTCGAGCTGTCGCTGTCCAAGAACCCCGAGGACCGCCCGACGGCCCGCGAGCTGCTGGACATGCTGCTCGGCGACCGGCCCCCGCGGCGTACCCCCGTCTTCTCCCCGCCGCCCGACTTCCCGTACGAGGAGCCGGCGCCGGTGCCGGCCGGCCGGGGTCGCAGCCACCGTCTGCTGGCTGCCCTCGCCGTCCTGCTCGTGCTGGCCGGTGTCGCCACGGTGGCCCTCGTGCTCAACAACCACGGCGGCGTCGGCAACCCCCTCAACACCGGAGCGACGCGTGGTGGCGGCACGGCCGCGGGAGCACCCGAGTCCCCGGCCGACAGCAGCACGGGCGCCCCGGCTCCCGAGACACCGCCACCCACCGCTCCCGCCGACTACACCGAGCCGGCCGCGGAGCCTGCCGAGGAGCCCGAGGAGGAGTCGAGCCCGGTGCCGGTCGAGCCGACGGGCGGCGAGCCGATCATCCAGGACCCGCTGAACCAGCCCGGCCAGTGGCTCGACAGCGAGATCCGCGAGCAGAACGCCAACTGCTTCACCCGCGGTGTCATGAAGGCCGGCCGCGTCGACCGCGGCACCTACCAGTGTGTCGGCCCGGACGAACGCATCGAGGACGACTTCGGCGTCGAGGTCACCACCGCGCTGCAGTCCGCCGGCAGTTGCGCGGCGATCTGGTTCCACTGGGACCCGAAAGCCGGCGGCCAGGTCCTCCGCGTCTGCCAGGACGAGATGTCGATCGCCGCCGACAAGGCCGACGACCGCCGCGTCTACGGCCGCATCAAGCTCGGCAACCGCATCGCCCTCCGCAAGTCCACCCGCATCCACCTGGTCGTCCGCGAGGGCGAGGCCCAGGTGTTCCGCGGCGGCAAGTTCGCGGGCAGCGTCCCCCTGCCGGACTCCGGCCCGGACGAGGGCCAGGTCCTCCTCGGCCTCAGCGTCGAAGCCGTCGACACCGACCCGCCTTACACCGTCACCTTCGCGAACGTCGACATCCGCTCGTTCTGAGTCGCCCGAGCCCCCAGGCCACCACGCCGCAGACGGTGCCGAGGGCGATGCCGGTGAAAAGGCTGCTCAGGATCACTGCGCCGCGGAGGACGAGGTCCGGGATCGCGGTGTCGACCGTGCCAGGGCTCCAGAAGACGGTGTGGACGACGGCTAGGCAGAGGCCGTAGACGCAACCCGTCGCCAGCAGGGCCAGGAACGGATTGCTCGCGTGCAGCACCGCCACCACGACCCAGATCAGCAGCGGTACGAAGACCAGCACCGCGTTGAGGACTGTGCCCTCGTGGATCACGTCGAGGTCGTGCAGGACGGCACGGGGAACGGCCAGCAGGGCCAGCGCCACGATCGTCGCCACGGGCAGGCCGAGTCTTGTCATGCCGCCGGACGGTACGCACGCGCGGGCCGGGGCGGATCCCGCGCAGGGCGTCGCTTTTGGGCGTACGTGGGGGAGGGGTTGCTCTTCTAGGATCAGGGGATGGGCGTGGACACGGCCGTGGCGGTCGGGGTGGCCGCTGTGCTCGCGGTGGTGGTGTCGGCCGACCAGGGTGGTGGGATCGGGGCTGCCGCCTATCTGTGGGCGGCCGCGCTCGGAGCGCTGATGTTCTGGCGACGGCGTTACGCGCGGACGGTCCTAGCGCTCACGGTGCTGGGTCTGTTCGCCTACTACGCGGCGGGTTTCCCGGCGATCGGTGTTGCTGTCCCGGTGGCCGCCGCGCTCTACGCCGCCGCCGAGGCCGGGCGCCGCCTGGCCGCCGGTGTCGCGGCGACCACGGTGCTGGCCGTCTCGGTGACCTTCCGGCTGATCGAGGGTGAGGACGCCCGCTACCTGGTGCTGTACGACGCGGTCGGGCACGCCGCGTTGATGGCCGCCGCGATCGTTCTCGGTGAGCTGGTCCGCGCCCGCCGGCGGATCGTGGCGCTGACCGATCGGCAGATCGCTCTGGAGGCCGACCGGCGGCTCGCGGTGCACAAGCAGGCGCTGGCCCGGGAGCTGCACGACGCGATCGGGCACACCCTGACCGTCGCGGCGATCCACACGAGTGTCGCCCGGCAGGAGGTCAGCCGGGGTCCGGCCAAGGCCGAGGCCGCTCTGGATCACGTCTCGCAGGCCGTCTCGCAGGCGCTGACCGAGCTGCGCGCGACGGTCCGGGAGCTGCGGGTCCCGTCGCTCGACGACGTGGACTCGCTCGCGGAGACAGCCCGGGCCGCCGGCTTCGAGGTGCGGACGCGGATCGAGGCCGTCGACGCGCCGGAGCTGTCGGCGGCGGCGTACCGGCTGGTGCAGGAGGCGGTCACGAACGCCCTGCGGCACTCGGCCGGGCGGGTCATCGAGGTCGACGTCCGGCACGCCGGTGCCGATCTGCTCGTCCGGGTCCACGACGACGGCACCCCGGCCGGGCCCGCCGCCGAGAACGCCGGGCTCCGCGGTCTGCGGGACCGGGTCGCCGCGCTCGGCGGACGGCTCGACGCCGGCCCGGGGGAGCGGGGCTGGCAGGTCAGCGCCGCGTTGCCGCTGGGGGTGGGACGTGACTGACCGTCCCGTCCGCGTGGTGCTGGTCGACGACCAGTCGCTGATCCGGGCCGGGATCGCGGTGCTGCTGGCCGGGGGTGACGACGGCGCGATCGAGGTCGTCGGGGAGGCTTCCGACGGTGGCGGTGTCGTGGCGCTGGTCCGCCGGACGCGGCCGGACGTCGTGCTGATGGACATCCGCATGCCGGGTACGGGCGGGCTGCGCGCCACCCGGGAGCTGCGCGCGGATCCGGACTGCGGCGGCGTGGCCGTGCTGATGCTGACCACCTTCGACACCGACGACGAGGTGCTCGGCGCTTTGCGGGCCGGCGCCGACGGTTACCTGCTCAAGGATGCCGCACCGGACGCGTTGCGGGCGGCCGTCCGCGCCGCGGCGGCCGGGCAGGCGGTGCTGGCGCCCGGCATCACCCGGCAGGTCATGGCCCACGCGGCCACCGCTGTCCCGGCGCGGCCCGACCCCCGGCTCGCGCTGCTCACCACCCGCGAGCGTGAGGTACTGATCGGCCTGGCCCGGGGTGACGACAACCCGGCCATCGCGCGGGCGATGCGGCTGAGCCCCGAGACCGTACGCACCTACGTGAGCCGCATCCTGAGCAAGCTCGGCGCCACGAGCCGGGCTCAGCTCGTGGCCCTCGCGCACCGCAGCGGCCTGGCCGCCACCGAAGCCGGCGCCGACGTCGACAGTGGAATGCCGGATTAAGCATTGGCTTAGGTTGCCGTTGACAGGTTGATCAGGTCGCTGCCCATACTGCGGCATGCAGGTTCCGGCACCCTTCGAATACGCACGGGCCACCACCGTGGACGAGGCCATCGGGCTCATGGAGCGCTACGGCGACACCGCCCGGCTCGTGGCCGGCGGCCACAGTCTGCTGCCCATGATGAAGCTCCGGCTGGCCAACTTCGAATACCTCATCGACATCAACGATCTGCACGGCGAGCTCGGGTACATCACGACCGGACCGGACGAGGTCCGCATCGGCGCGCTGACCCGCCACCGGGAGCTGCTCGAGTCCGACGCCCTGGCCGCCGCGCTGCCGATCTTCCGTGACGCCGAGCGGGTGATCGCCGACCCGGTGGTCCGCAACCGCGGCACGCTCGGCGGCTCGCTCTGCCAGGCCGACCCGTCCGAGGACCTGTCCGCGGTGTGCACGACCCTCGGCGCCAGCTGCGTCATCCGCTCCTCGAGCGGCACCCGGACCGTGAGCATGGAGGACTTCCACCGCGGCCCGTACGAGACGGCGGTCGCCGACGGGGAGATCCTCGTCGAGGTCCGCATCCCGGTACGCCCGCGTGGCGGCAGCGCGTACGCGAAGGTCGAGCGCCGCGCCGGTGACTGGGCCGTCGTCTCGGCCGGCGCTGCGGTGTGGCTCGACGCGTCCGGTCAGGTCGCGGACGCCCGCGTCGGACTGGCCGCCGTCGGCCCGAACACCACCGGCATCCCCGCGATCTCCGCCGCGCTGCGGGGCCGGGAGCCGTCGGAGGAGCTGTACCTCGAGGCCGGTGTGATCGCCGCCGAGAACTGTGAACCGGTCACCGATCAGCGGGGCAGCGCCGATTACAAGCGTCATCTCGCCCAGGAGCTCACCGTCCGTACCCTGCGCCGGGCCGTGGCGCGCATCGCCGAGAGAGGCTGAGCATGCAGGTCTCGATGACCGTCAACGACGTCGAAGTCACCGAGGAGATCGAGGGGCGGACGCTGCTCGTGCACTTCCTGCGCGACCACCTCGGGCTCACCGGCACCCACTGGGGCTGCGACACCAGCAACTGCGGCACCTGTGTGGTGTGGATGGACGGTGAACCCGTCAAGTCGTGCACCGTGCTCGCGGCGATGGCCGGTGGCCACGCGGTGCGTACCGTGGAGGGCCTGGCCAAGGGCGCCGAGCTGGACCCGGTCCAGGAGGGCTTCATCCAGTGCCACGGGTTGCAGTGCGGCTTCTGCACCCCGGGGATGATGATGACCGCCCGCGCGCTGCTCGACCGTAACCCGGACCCGACCGACACGGAGATCCGCGAGGCCATCTCCGGCCAGATCTGCCGGTGCACCGGGTACGCGACGATCGTCCGCTCGGTCCGCTGGGCGTCGGTCAAAGAGGCCTCGGTCAAACAGGCCTCGGTCAAACAGGCCTCGGTAGAAGAGGCCTCCGAAGAGGTGACGGCGTGACCACCGTTCAGGATGCCGGGAAGCTCACCACCTTCGAGGACAACGACCAGAAGCCCGTCGGGCACGGCCGGATGCTGCGCAAGGAGGACCCGCGTTTTGTGCGGGGCCGTGGCCGCTACACCGACGACGTCCAGCTGCCGGGCATGCTGCACCTGGCCATCCTGCGCTCGCCCTTCGCACACGCGAAGATCGTCAGCATCGACACCAGCGCCGCCGCCGCGCTGCCCAAGGTCAAGGCCGTCGTCACCGGTGCTGACCTGGCCGCGCAGGGGCTGGCCTGGATGCCGACACTCTCCAACGACGTGCAGGCCGTGCTGGCCACCGACAAGGTCCGCTTCCAGGGCCAGGAGGTGGCGTTTGTCGTCGCCGAGGACCGGTACGCCGCCCGCGACGCACTCGAGCTGATCGACGTCGAGTACGAGGTGCTGGACCCGGTGATCGACGTCCGGAAGGCACTCGCGCCCGAGGCGCCGGTCATCCGTGACGATCTCGACGGCAAGACCAACAACCACTGTTTCGACTGGGAGACGGGCGACAAGGCCGCGACCGAGGCCGTCTTCGCGGCGGCCGACGTGGTCGTCAGCCAGGACATCGTCTACCCGCGTGTGCACCCGGCACCGATGGAGACGTGCGGCGCGGTCGCGGACTTCGACCCGGTCGAGGGCAAGCTCAAGCTCTGGTCGACCACGCAGGCACCGCACGCGCACCGCACCCTCTACGCGATCGTCGCCGGCATCCCCGAACACAAGATCCAGGTGATCTCACCGGACATCGGTGGCGGCTTCGGCAACAAGGTGCCGATCTACCCCGGGTACGTGTGCGCGATCGTCGCCTCGATCGTCACGGGCAAACCGGTGAAGTGGATGGAGGACCGCTCCGAAAACCTGATCAGCACGGGCTTCGCGCGGGACTACATCATGCGCGGCGAGATCGCCGCGACCCGCGACGGCAAGATCCTGGGCATCCGCACGGACGTGCTCGCGGACCACGGCGCCTTCAACGGTACGGCCGCACCGGTCAAGTATCCGGCCGGCTTCTTCGGGGTCTTCACCGGTAGTTACGACATCGAGGCCGCGTACTGCTCGATGACCGCGGTCTACACCAACAAGGCGCCGGGCGGGGTCGCGTACGCGTGCTCGTTCCGGATCACCGAGGCGGTCTACCTGGTCGAGCGGATCGTCGACTGTCTCGCGGCCGAGCTGGGCATGGACCCGGCCGAGCTGCGCCTGAAGAACTTCATCAAGCCCGAGCAGTTCCCGTACACCACCAAGACCGGCTGGGTCTACGACTCGGGTGACTACGAGCCGACGATGCGCCTGGCGATGGACATGGCCGGGTACGCCGACCTGCGCAAGGAGCAGGCCGAGAAGCGTGAACGCGGTGAGCTCATGGGCATCGGCATCGCGTTCTTCACCGAGGCCGTCGGCGCCGGACCGCGCAAGGACATGGACATTCTCGGCCTGGGCATGGCCGACGGCTGTGAGCTGCGGGTGCACCCGACCGGCAAGGCTGTCGTCCGCCTCAGCGTGCAGTCGCAGGGGCAGGGCCACGAGACGACCTTCGCGCAGATCGTCGCCGAGGAGATCGGCATCCCGCCGGCCGACATCGACGTGGTCCACGGCGACACCGACAACACGCCGTTCGGGCTCGGCACGTACGGCAGCCGGTCCACGCCGGTCTCGGGTGCCGCCGCCGCACTGGTCGCCCGCAAGGTCCGCGACAAGGCCCGGCTGATCGCCTCGGCGATGCTCGAGGTCTCCGTGGCCGACCTGGAGTGGGAGAAGGGCGCGTTCCAGGTCAAGGGTGACCCCGGCAAGTCGGTGACCATCCAGGACATCGCCATGCGCGCCCACGGTGCCGGTGACCTGCCCGAGGGCGTCGAAGGCGGTCTCGAGGCGCAGATCTGCTACAACCCGTCGAACCTGACGTACCCCCACGGCGCGTACATCTGTGTGGTCGACATCGACCCGGGCACGGCCGTGGTGAAGGTGCGACGGTTCATCGCCGTCGACGACTGCGGCAACCGCATCAACCCGATGATCATCGAAGGTCAGGTGCACGGCGGCCTGACCGACGGCGTCGGCATGGCACTGATGGAGATGATCTCCTTCGACGAGGACGGCAACTGCCTCGGCGCGTCCCTGATGGACTACCTGATCCCCACCGCGCTCGAGGTGCCCGACTGGGAGACCGGCTTCACGGTCACCCCGTCACCGCACCACCCGATCGGCGCCAAGGGTGTCGGCGAGTCCGCCACCGTCGGCTCGCCGCCGGCCATCGTCAACGCCGTCGTGGACGCCCTCGCGCCCTTCGGCATCCGCCACGCGGACATGCCGCTCACCCCGTCCCGGGTCTGGGACGCGATGCGCGGCGCGCCCCAGCCGCCGATCTGAGGGTGAGACCGTGACCGACATCGCCGAGCGCGCCCGGACGCTGACCCAGCAGCGGCGTCCGTTCGTGCACGCCACCGTGGTCCGCGCGCAGGAGCCGACCTCCGCCCGCGCGGGCGACGCCGCCGTCATCCTCGACGACGGGTCCATCGAGGGCTTCGTGGGTGGTCAGTGCGCGGAGAGTTCCGTACGCTCCGCCGCCCTCGGCACCCTGCGCGACGGGCAGACGCTGCTGCTCCGCGTGCTGCCGGACGGCACGGCGGACTTCCCGGAGACACCGGGCGCGCTGGTCGTGGTCAACCCGTGCCACTCCGGCGGGGCGATCGAGATCTTCCTGCGCCCGGTGCTGCCCCGCCCGGTGCTGCGCCTGGCCGGCGACAACCCCATCGGCTCGGCGGTGGCCACCCTCGCTGCCTTCCTGGACTTCGAGGTGACCCGGGACGGTACGCCCGAAGGCGCCACGGCGGCCGTGATCGCGGGGCTGGGGAAAGGTGAGGAGGACACGATCCGCGCGGCGCTCGACGCCGGTGTCGGCTTCATCGCCCTGGTGGCGAGCCGTAAGCGCGGCGCGGCGGTGCTCGACGCGATGGGCCTGACCGCCGGCGAGCTCGCGCGCATCCACACGCCCGCGGGTCTCGACATCGGTGCCCGCACGCCGCCGGAGATCGCCCTGTCGATCATGGGCGAGGTGGTTCGCGCGGTCCGCGTCGACGGCCTCGCCGCGTCGTCCACCGCGGTCGCTGCGCTCACCGCGACCGACCCGGTCTGCGGGATGACGGTCGTGCTCGGACCGGACGCCCTGACCGCGAACGGTCACTACTTCTGCGGTCCCGGCTGCCGCGTAGCCTTCCTCGCGCGGGTCTGACCCGTGTTCGTGACCGGTGTGGTGCTCGCGGCGGGGAATTCGGTGCGATTCGGGCTGGGTGAGGCGAAACAGCTGCTCCCGTACCGGGGAAGGACCCTGCTCGACGCCGGCCTGGACCTGGCCCGGGCCTGCGCCTTCGACCAGCGGCTGGTGACGCTCGGCGGGTCGGCCGCCGCGGTCCGCGCCAGGGCCGACCTGACCGGTTTCGACACGGTCGACGTGCCGGCGGCCGGCACCGGCTGTGGTGCGTCGGTGAGCACGGCCGTCCGGTCGGTCGACCCCCGCGCCGACGGGCTCGTGCTGCTGCTCGGCGACCAGCCCGGCGTCCGCGTGGCCACGGTCACCGCGCTGCTCACGGCCGGTGGCCCCCTGCGGGTCAGCCGGTACGCCGACAGCCTCGGCCACCCGTTCTGGTTCGGCCGGGAGATGTTCGGGGCGCTCGGTGAGCTGCACGGCGACAAGGCGGTGTGGAAGCTGCTGCACTCCGGAACGCACCCGGTGACCGAGGTGGAGGTGGCCGGGCCCGTGCCGATCGACGTCGACACCCGCGAGGACTACGAACGACTGCTGGCCGGAGACCACCTTGTCCGCTGACCTCCTCACCGGCCCCGCCGACGTCCGGCGCGGACTCGACGCCGTCGACTACCTGGTGGACGACGGGCTGGCCATGGCGTTGTTCCTGGCCCTGCGCCTCGGCCGGCCCCTGCTCCTCGAAGGCGAACCCGGCGTCGGCAAGACCGCCGCGGCCAAAGCCCTCGCCCGCGTGCTCGACACGACGCTGATCCGCCTGCAGTGCTACGAAGGCCTCGGCGTGCCCGAGGCGCTCTACGAGTGGAACCACCAGCGGCAGCTGCTCGCGATCCGCCTCGCCGAGGCTCGCTCGGAACGGCTCGGCGAGGCCGACCTGTTCACCGCCGAGTTCCTCCTCGAACGCCCGATCCTGCGAGCCGTCCGCGAATCCGGACCGGTACCCCCGGTGCTGCTCATCGACGAGATCGACCGCGCCGACGACGAATTCGAGGCGCTGCTCTTCGAGTTCCTCGGCGAGGCCGCGATCACCATCCCCGAGCTGGGCACGTTCACCGCCGTCCGCCCGCCGATCGTGGTCCTGACCTCCAACCGCAGCCGCGAACTCCACGACGCGCTCCGCCGCCGCTGCCTCTACCACTGGATCGACTACCCGTCGGCCGCCCGCGCCGCGGAGATCCTCCGGCGTACCGTCCCCGGCGCCGACACCGCCCTAATAACCGCCGCGACGGCCTTCATCGGCCGGGTCCGCGGCCTCGACCTCGACAAGTCACCCGGCCTGGCCGAAACGATCGACTGGGTCGCCGCCCTGTCCGCGCTCGGCGTCACCGAGCTGATCCCGTCGCAGGTGGTCCGCACGCTCGGCGCCATCGCGAAGACCCCCGACGACCGCGACCTGATCACGGCCGCCCTCCCGGCCGCGCCCCCGGTCGCACCCCCGGAAAGGCAATCATGAAGATCACCAACGAGTTCACCGTCAACACGCCCATCGACCGGGCCTGGACGGTGCTCACCGACCTCGAAGGCATCGCACCCTGCCTGCCCGGCGCCCACCTGACCGGGGTCGAAGGCGACACCTACACCGGCAAGGTGAAAGTCAAGGTCGGACCGGTCGTATCGGACTTCACGGGCACGGCCCGCTTCGTCGAGAAGGACGACCACAACCGCCGCGCAGTCATCGACGCCAAAGGCCGCGACGCCCGATCCGCGGGAAACGCAGCGGCGGTGGTGACCGCGCAACTGCGACCGGACGGGGACCGCACGCTGGTCAGCGTGGACACCGACCTGAAGATCTCGGGGAGGCTGGCCCAGTTCGGCAGCGGCATGATCAAGGAGGTGTCGGGCAAGCTCCTGAACCAGTTCGTCACCAACCTCGAAGCCAAACTCGCCGCCGAACAGCCCGCCCCGGCCCCCGCTGCGTCGGCCTCCGCGGCTCCGGCCGCTACGGCGGCAGTTTCTGCGGCGCGGCCCGCTACGGTCCCGGTTCCTTCGGCTCCGGCCGCCACGGCCTCCGTCTCTGCGGCCTCGGCCGCTACGGTCCCGGTTTCTGCGGCTGCCGCCACCACCAATACCACCCCCGCCACCACCACCCCGGCCGCCACCACCACCCCGGCCGGCACCACCACCCCCGCCACCGGCCCAGCCCCCGCGGCTGCGCCGGCCTCTGAGGGTGTCTTGCCTGGGGTGGGGGAGGCAAAGCTTGGCTCGACTTTGTCGGGTGACGGCGGGTCCAAGGCTGGCAGCAATGGAGTAGGGGCGACTGGAGGAGTTGCTTCGGGGTCCGGGGGTGGTGGGGCGGTCGGGGGTGAGACTGTTTCGGCTGGTCGTACCACGTCGGGGGCTGATCAAGCTGCGGCGTCCGATGCCGGGGCGGGATCGGCTTCGGGGCGGGAGAACGGTGCGGTGACGTTGCCTTTCTCGGCGGACACGGGGCCGGCGCAGGCGCCCGTGGCCGGGGCGCGGGAGTGGATTGCCGGGGATCCGCATGCGGTTGAGGCGTCCGGCGCGAGCACCACCCCGGTTGCTGCTTCTGGGGGCGCTCTGGGCGTACAGGATCAGGAGCCGGAGCCGCTCGATCTGCTGGCGCTGGCCGGGGGGTCGGTTTACAAAAGGGCGATTCCGGTGGGAATCGGGGTCGTGGCGGTCGCTGCCGTGATCATCTGGTTCGTTGCCCGGCGGTGACCTGCTGCGCGGGGCCGACCGGGCGGCTTTTGCGGTCGGGCTGGCCGATCGGCTGCGGCGTGCCGGGGTGCCTTGCGGTCTGACCGATGTGGAGGACTTTGTCCGGGCGCTCGGGGTGTGCCCGCCGCTGTCGCGCGACCGGCTCTACTGGGCCGCGCGGGTGAGTCTGGTGCGGCGGCAGGCAGATCTGGCGGCGTTCGAGGGGGTGTTCGCGGGGATCTTCGACGAGACGCCGGCGGTGTCCGAGCGTCGTGGACCCGCGCCGCGTGGTGAGTCGTTCGTGTCGCTGCCGGCCGCGGAAGGGGCTCCTGACCAGGGCGGACTTCCGTGGGCAACGCTGCCGCCGGTGGTTGCGGACGCCGAGGAGTCCGCCGCCGACCGCGGTGTCCCGGAACGCCGGCCGAGCGCGCTCGCGGCGCTGGCCGAGCTGCCGTTCGAGGACCTGGACGCCGCGCAGGTGGCGGCGCTGGGGGAGCGGTTGCGGGCGGTGGACTGGCCGACCCGGCGGACACGACGGCAGCAGACCGGTTCGGCCGGGCGCCGGATCGCGGTGCGCCCGACCCTGACCCGGGCCCGCCGCACCGGCTGGGAACCGGTCGCCCTGGTGCGGTCCCGGCCGGTCCGCCGCCCGCGTCGCGTGGTGCTGCTCTGCGACGTCAGCCAGTCGATGCAGGCGCAGGCCACGGCCTACCTGCATCTGATGCGGGCGTTCGCGACGGTCGCGGACGCGGAGGTCTTCGCTTTCGCGACGACGCTGACGCGGCTGACCGTGGTGCTGCGGCACACGTCGGCCGCGACTGCCGTGGCCCGTGCCGGTGACCTGGTCACGGACCGCTTCGGGGGCACCCGCATCGCCACGAACCTCCGCGCGCTGCTGGCCTCCCACCACGGCAACACCGTCCGCGGCGCGATCGTGGTGATCGGCTCCGACGGCTGGGACAGCGACCCACCCGCCGACCTGGCCGCGGTCCTGGCCCGTTTGCGCCGCCGGGCGTACCGGATCATCTGGATGAATCCCCGTGCCGGGGTGCCGGGTTTTGCACCGCAGGTCGGGGCGATGGCTGCGGCTCTGCCGTTCTGCGACCGGCTTCTGCCCGCCGGCACCTTCGCCGACCTGACCGGGGTCGCGGCAGAGATCGCTGCCTGCGTGAGGCCGGCCACCCGGGGCTGTTGATGATCGGCTGGGTCAGCTCCAGAGGGTGACGTGGACCGAGGGGCGGAAGTGACCGACCGTCACGCCCGCGCCGCGCATCATCGCCTGGATCGCACGGGGCGTCGCGGCGAACCGGCTCAGCTCGGCCGCCGGCGACGGGCTGCCCTGCTCGGTGAGCATCAGCGAGTGCCAGACCGTCTCGAACGTCGCCTGCGGGCCGGTGACGTGCAGCAGATGACCGTGCGCCACGTCCTGCGCGACCGTGAAGGACAGGCCCGCCGCCACGCCTTTGCCTCGTTTGGCCTCTTCGAGGGCTGCGGCGTGGCTCTGGAAGATCTGCTGGTTTTCCTCGGGGACACCCAGGCGGCGCAGCAGGGCCGGGACCGCGCCGACGTCGGCCGCCGCGGACGGGCCGAGCAGCCAGGTCTGCTCGCGCAGCTGGTGCGGCCCGGCGGACACCCCGGCCAGGGGATGGGTCGGGCCGACGACCAGGACGACGCGGTAGTTCATCACCGGGCGGCTCGCCAGGCCGGGCTCGACCGCTGCCGGCTGCGGGCCGATCGCGATGTCGACCGTCCGGGTCAGCAGCAGCGTGTCGAAGTGGGCGGGGTTGCGAACACTCAGCTCGACGTCGAGATCCGCCGCCCGTTTGGCGAACAGCTCGATGAGACCGGGCGCCGCGTGTTCGGCGAAGAGGCTCGATGCCGCGACCCGGAGCAGGCGCCGGCCGCGACCGGCCGCGCTGACCTCGAGCACCGTGCGGTCCTGCAGGCCGAGCAGCTCGGCCGCGCGGCTGGCCAGCCGCAGACCACCGGGCGTGAACGCCAGACCCGCGGCCGTCCGGGTGAACAGTTGATCTCCCAGCTCACGGCGGAGCTGACCGATGTTCAGGGAGACCGCCGACTCCGAGACCTCGAGCTGGGCGGCCGCCTGCTTGACGGAGCCCAGTCGCACGACGGCCGAGTACGCCCGCAACTGCGTGGGCGTCACAATCGCGCTTCCATGCCGGTAAACCTATCCCGGCCCGGGCCCGCGTGGCCGCCCCCGATCGATCAGTGCGGGGCGGGCGTCTGTGTCGGTTAGGCGGCAGAGGCGGGACGGGTATTCGCAGGTAGTGACAACGCCCGATAGGGTGACCTTTCTGTCGGGGGCGGGCGGCATTGTGTCGCCGGGGGCGTAGGAGTAGTGGCATGTCGGACGAGCGGACCACACCGCTGCGCCCGCGTGACCCCCGCAAGCTCGGTTCCTACGAGCTGATCGGCCGCCTCGGCGAGGGCGGCATGGGCACGGTCTACCTGGCCCGCAGCGCCGCCGGTGTGCTGGTGGCGGTCAAGATGGTCCGGGCCGACCTGGCACCCGACGACGCGTTCCGGCGCCGTTTCCGCAGCGAGGTCAACCGCGTGCGGCAGGTGCCGCCGTTCTGCACGGCGGAGGTCCTCGACGCCGATCCCGACCACGAGCAGCCCTACCTGGTCGTCGAGTACGTCGACGGGCCCAGCCTGGCCGAGGTCGTCGAGGAACGCGGGCCGCTCACGGCGTCCAATCTGCACAGTGTCGCCATCGGTGTCGCCACCGCACTGACCGCGATCCACGGCGCGGGTGTGATCCACCGCGATCTGAAACCCCGCAACGTGCTCCTCGCGCCCGGCAGCCCCAAGGTCATCGACTTCGGCATCGCCCGGGCAATGGAGGCGACCAGCGCGCACACGCAGACCGACCAGATGGTGGGCACGGTCGCCTACATGGCCCCGGAACGCTTCGCCTCCGACACCGACACCCCGCTGACCCCGGCCGCCGACGTGTTCGCGTGGGGTGGTGTCGTGGCCTACGCGGGCACCGGCCGGACGCCGTTCAGCGCCGACTCGCCGCCGGCCACCGCGGCCCGTATCCTCACCCAGCCGCCCGACCTGACCGGTCTCAGCGGCCCCTTGCGCGACCTCATCGGGCACGCGCTGGAGAAGGACCCGGCCAACCGCCCCAGCGCCCGCGAACTGCTCGACCTGCTGGTCGCCGGCCCGCAGCGGCCCGCCGCCTCCGGTGCCGCCCTCGACCACCAGCCCGGTCTCCGGCACGCCGCCGAGGAGGCGCAGGCGGTCACCGGGTACCACGCGGGCCGTCAGCTGACCGCGCTGGCGGCGCCGACAACGCTGGTCGGGTACAGCGAGAACTCGATCGTCACCCAGCCGGTGCCGACCTCACCGGCCGGACCGACAACACCCTTCCTGCTCCACGACCCGACCCCGCGGCGCCCCTGGGTCCTGCCGGTCGCGGTCGCACTGCTGGTCATCGCGGTGCTCGCGGTCGGCGGCATGGCCGCGACGTTCTGGCCGCGCGGCGGAACCGACGACCCGGTGGCCGGCCCCAGCTTCCCGCCGGACCCAGACCCCGACGCGGGCCTGCTGCTCGCCGACCCCCTCCTGCAGCGCCGCCTCTGGCAGTCCACGGTCGACAGCCGAGAACAAGCAAGCTGCTCCTTCGACGGCGGCCTCATCGTCCGGCGCGAGACCCGCGGCGTCTTCAAGTGCCGCGGCCCCGAGGACGCCGAACCCGACGACCTCCAGGCCGAGGTCGGCATCCGCCTGCTCACCGCCGACAGCTGCGCCTCGATCTGGATGCGCTTCGACGACAACCGCGGCTACCAGGTCCGCATCTGCGAACGCAACGTCTACATCGGCTCGCACAAGTCGCGCAGCATGACGGTCTACAAAACCTTCCCCCTGGACGACACCCCGATCGGCGTCGGCGCCCCGGCCACCCGCATCACGGTCAGCGTCGTCGGCAACGTCCTCGAGGTCCTCCGCGACGGCGAACTCGTCGGCAGCGTCCCGGTCCAGGACAAGGAAATCACCAGCGGCAAGGTCGTCCTCGGCCTCTTCACCGAACGCGGCGCCCCGCAACAGGGGCCCTACGTGGTCTCCTTCACCAACATCAAGATCTGGCCCATCGAACGCTGAACGACGCGGCCGCCCGCCCCGAGGGTGATCCGGACCCGCGCCCAGGCCCAACTTCAGTGATGTCGGGCCTTCGTGGCGTCGGCGAGGGCCCGTCACCCGATGCGCCGGCCCTGGGATTCCGGCCCGCGCTCATCAACCGGTGGGCCGGCCCCTCGAGGATCCGACCCGCGCCCTTCACCGATGGGCCGGCCACTGAGGGATCCGGCCTACGCATCGTGAACAAGAGGGCCGGGCCCCGTGAGGGACCCGGCCCGTTGTTGTTTCAGTCCTTGGTCAGACCGGCACGGCGCAACGCGTCGGCCATGGCGTCGTTGCCGAAGCCGCCGCCGCTCGACGAGCCCTGGCCGCGGCCGCCGCCCTGACGCTGGCCGCCGCCCTGGCGGGGCTGGCCGCCACCCTGGCGCTGACCTCCGCCGCCCTGGCCGCCACCTTGGCCTCTGCCGCCGCCTTGGCCGCCGCTCTGGCCGCCGCCTTGGCCGCCGCCCTTGCCTCCGCCACCGGCCTGGCCACCCTGAGGGCCGCCTCCGCCTCGGCGTTGCTGGCCTCCGCCGCCGCCCTGGCGCTGGCCGCCGGGCTCGCGCGGTTCGCGGGGAGCGCGCTGCTCGGGCTTGTCCTCGAGTTTCATGGTCAGGGAGATCCGTTTGCGGACCTCGTCGACCTCGACGACGCGGACCTTCACGACGTCGCCGGACTTGACGACCTCGCGGGGGTCCTTCACGTAGGTGTTGGACAGGGCCGAGACGTGCACGAGCCCGTCCTGGTGGACGCCGACGTCGACGAAGGCGCCGAAGGCGGCCACGTTGGTGACGACGCCTTCGAGGATCATGCCGGGGCGGAGGTCGGCGATCTTCTCGACGCCGTCGGCGAAGGTGGCCGTGGTGAACGCCGGTCGGGGGTCGCGGCCGGGCTTCTCCAGCTCGCGGAGGATGTCGGTGACGGTGGGGAGGCCGACGGTGTCGGTGACGAACTTCTCCGGGCGCAGGGCCCGGAGGAGCGGGCTGTTGCCGATCACCGTTTTGAGGTCACCACCGGCGGTGGCGAGGATCGTGCGGACCACGGGGTACGACTCCGGGTGCACGCTGGATGCGTCCAGCGGGTCGTCGCCGTCGGGGATGCGCAGGAAGCCCGCGCACTGTTCGAAGGCTTTGGGGCCGAGGCGGGCGACCTTCTTGATCTCGGAGCGGTTCTTGAACGGGCCGTTGGAGTCGCGGTGCAGCACGATGTTCTCCGCGAGGCCCGCGCCGATGCCGGAGACCCGGGTCAGCAGGGGAGCGGACGCCGTGTTGACGTCGACGCCGACGGCGTTCACACAGTCCTCGACGACCGCGTCGAGGGACTTGGACAGTTTCACCTCGGACAGGTCGTGCTGGTACTGCCCGACGCCGATCGAGCGGGGGTCGATCTTCACCAGTTCGGCGAGCGGGTCCTGCAGGCGGCGGGCGATGGAGACCGCACCGCGCAGCGAGACGTCCATCCCGGGCAGTTCCTGCGATGCGTACGCCGAAGCCGAGTAGACCGACGCGCCGGCCTCGGACACCATGACCTTGGTCAGCCCGAGGTCCGGGTGCAGCTTGATCAGGTCGGCGGCGAGCCGGTCGGTCTCCCGGGACGCGGTGCCGTTGCCGATGGCGACCAGGTCGACGTTGTGTTCCTTGGCCAGGGCGGCCAGCGTGTGCACCGACTGGTCCCACTTGTTCTGGGGCACGTGCGGGTAGATCACCGAGGTGGCGACACATTTGCCGGTCGCGTCGACGACGGCCACCTTCACACCCGTACGGAATCCGGGGTCGAGGCCCATCGTGGAACGCGTGCCGGCGGGCGCGGCAAGGAGCAGGTCGCGCAGGTTGGCCGCGAAGACCCGGACGGCCTCGTCCTCGGCCGCCTGCCAGAGGCGGACACGGATGTCCGCGCCGAGGTGGATCAGAATGCGGGTGCGCCAGGCCCAGCGGACCGTGTCGAGCAGCCAGCGGTCACCCGGCCGGCCGTGGTCGGTGATGGCGAACTTCCCGGCGACCGAGGCCTCGAAGGACGAGGGTGTGCCGTCCTCGACGCCTTCCTCGGGCTCCATGGTCAGGTCGAGGACGTCCTCCTTCTCGCCGCGGAACATGGCGAGGATGCGGTGCGAGGGCAGCTTGGTGAACGGCTCGGCGAAGTCGAAGTAGTCGGCGAACTTCGCACCGTCGGTCTGCTTGCCGTCGCGGACCTTGGCGACCAGCCGGCCCTTGGTCCACATGCGTTCGCGCAGCTCACCGATGAGGTCGGGATCCTCGGCGAAGCGTTCGATGAGGATCGCGCGGGCGCCGTCGAGAGCGGCCGCCACGTCGGCGACACCCTTGTCGGCGTCCACGTAGGGCGCCGCCTCGGCCTTGGGGTCGCGGGTCGCGTCACCGATCAGCAGGTCGGCGAGCGGCTCGAGACCGGCCTCGCGGGCGATCTGCGCCCGGGTGCGGCGCTTGGGCTTGAAGGGCAGGTAGATGTCCTCGAGGCGGGCCTTGGACTCGGCGCCGAGGATCTGCGCCTCGAGGGCGTCGTCGAGCTTGCCCTGCGAGCGGATCGACTCGAGCACCGCCGCGCGGCGGTCCTCGAGCTCCCGCAGATAACCGAGGCGCTCCTCGAGCGTCCGGAGCTGCTGGTCGTCGAGAGTGCCGGTGACCTCTTTGCGGTAGCGGGCGATGAACGGCACCGTGGCGCCGCCGTCCAGCAGGTCGACCGCAGCCGTCACCTGACCCTCGCGGACCCCGAGCTCCTGGGCAATGCGCTGATGGATGGTGGTCGTCACGCCGACGATTGTGACCGAGGGGTCCGACACTTGTCGCGTCGCCCCGCGAAACCGGCGTTAATGATCACCCCGTTGCGGCGCGGGTAAGGTCGGCCCCATGCACGCTGCTATGTGGCACGCCCCCCGCGACGTCCGCTGGGAAGAACGTCCCGATCCGGTCGTCCAGCTGCCCACGGATGCCGTCGTCCGCGTCGTCGCGGCCTGCGTCTGCGGCTCCGACCTGTGGACCTATCGCGGCGCCCGCCCGCCCGCGGACCCCCACCCGATCGGTCACGAGTTTGTCGGCGTGGTCGAGGAGATCGGCGCCGGGGTGACCACGGTGAAGGAAGGCGACTTCGTCGTCTCGCCGTTCTCGATCAGCGACGGCACCTGCGTGCACTGCCGGCAGGGCATCACCACCTCGTGCGTCCAGGCCCAGTGGTACGGCGGCACGGACCCCGACGGCCGCACCCTCGACGGCGGCCAGGGCCGGTACGTGCGGGTGCCCCTGGCCGACGGCACCCTGGTCGCGACGCCGGGCCTGCCGGACACCAAGCAGATCCCGGCCCTGCTCGCCCTCTCCGACGTGCTGGTCACCGGCCACCACGCCGCTGTCTCCGCCGGCGTCGGCCCCGGCCGTACGGTGGCGGTGGTCGGTGATGGCGCCGTCGGTCTGTGCGCGGTCCTCGCGGCGGTCCGGCTCGGCGCGGAACGCGTGATCGCCTTTTCGTCGCACACCGACCGCCAGGAGGTCGCCACCGGCTTCGGCGCGTCCGACATCATCTCCGAACGCGGTGACGAGGGCGCCGCGGCGCTGCGCGACCTGCTCGGTGACCTGGGCGCGGACGCCGTCCTCGAGTGCGTCGGCACCAGCGAGTCGATGGCGCAGGCCCTCGCTTCGGTACGCCCGGGCGGCGCCGTCGGTTATGTCGGAGTGCCGCTCGGCGGGGCCGAACTGCCGATCAAGCAGATGTTCGGCGCCAACATCAGGGTCGCCGGTGGGGTCGCGCCGGTCCGCCCGTACCTGCCGGAGTTGCTCGCGGAGGTGCTGGCCGGAACGCTCGACGCGAGCGCGGTCTTCGACCTTCAGCTGCCGATGGACCGGGTCGCCGAGGCCTACGCGGCGATGGACGAACGCCGGTCGATCAAGACGCTGCTGTGGCCCTGAGATCCCGCTGAACCGCCCACAACGCGGCCTCCGTGCGCGAGGCGGCACCTGTCTTCCGCAGCAGGTTCGAGACGTGCACGGTCACCGTGCGCACCGAGATGCCCAGCGCCCGGGCGATCTGCTTGTTGGACATGCCCTCGGCCAGACAGCCGATGACCTCCCGCTCCCGGGCGGTCAGCTCCGGCTGATCCTGCAGGTACGTCGGCAGCGTGGCGTCGGCCAGCGCCTCCGGCCCCCCGGCCATCGCGATCAGCTCGGTCAGCCTGTACGGGTTGCCGCCCGTGCGGCGCCACACCGCCTCCGCCACGTCGGCCGGTGGGCAACTGTCGCCGTACACATGATCGAGAATTTGGGTCACCTGCCCGGCGGTCAAGGCACCCAGATGCTGGCGCACGGCCCCGGGAGCACCCGACAGCCGGGCCAGGACCCGGGCCGTGAGCAGCGGGGACACCGCCTCGTCCGGCGGCCGGCTGGTCACGAGCACCAACGCCGGGAGGTCCGCGCCGGCCAGCTCACCGATCAGGTTCAGGCTCGCCGGGTCAAGAGCATGAAGATCTTCCACCACGAGTACGGCCGGACGACCGCCGACGAGCGTCCGCACCGTGGTCACGGCCAGCCGCAGCAGCGCATCAGGCGTGTACCGCTCCCGGGGGACATCGGGATCCTGCGCCAGCCAGGCCAGCGCGTCGGGAGGCACGGGCAGCTCGGGCCGCGTCCCCAGATCGGCGAGCGCGGCGGCCAGCCAGTCGTAAGGTGCGGGCGAATGCAGCCGCGCCGAACCGGACAGCACCACCTGCGGCGTGGTGACCTGCAAAGCAGCCGCAGCCAGGGTCGTCTTGCCGGTGCCGGGCAGGCCGGTGATCACCGCGGGGACACACTTCTTGCGGGTACCCACACGTTCCCAGGCGCCCCGGAGCTCGTCCAGTGCGTCCGTTCGTCCCACCATCGGTACCGGCATCACCACCCAACACTACGTACTACGTACTACAGACACCGCCGCAGCCCTTTGGCAGTCTTGTGACATGAGTGTCGTGCTTCGTGCGGTGGCCGCCTCCGACCAGGGCCTGGTCCGGTCGAACAACGAGGACGCCGTCTTCGTCGGCGGCCGGTTGCTGGTGGTCGCCGACGGCATGGGCGGCCTGCCAGCCGGCGAACTGGCCAGCGACATCCTGGTCCGCGCCCTGGCCGACGTCGACACCATGCCCGACACCGGCGAACCCCTCCAGGACCTGGTCACGGCGCTGGGCACCGCCAACGAGCGCATCGAGGCCGCGGTCACCGAGGACGACGCCCGCGACGGCATGGGCACGACGGTGACCACCCTGCTGCTGTCCGGCGACCGCGTCGCCGCGCTGAACGTGGGCGACTCCCGGTGCTACCTGAGCCGCGACGGCGAGCTGACGCAGCTGACGCGCGACGACACGTACGTGCAGGCGCTGGTCGATCAGGGTGTTCTGACCCCTGATGACGCCCGCAGGCACCCGCAGCGCGCCCTGGTCACCCAGGCGGTCCAGGGCGGCCCGTTCCGCCCGGCGGGGCGCATGGTGCCGGTGCGGGTGGGGGATCGGTTCCTGCTGTGCAGCGACGGGCTGAGCGATTATGTCGAGGACGAGGTGATCGCTACCACGCTGCGGTCGTACCCGGACCGGCAGGTGTGCGCGGCCGAACTGATCGCCCGGACTCTGGAAGCCGGCGCCCCCGACAACGTCACGGTGATCGTCGCCGACGTCGAAGCAGCCGGCTGAGCCCGCCGCCGGGCCGGCTCACGGGCCGGCTGACGGGGCGGCGCGATCGGGGCCGGGCTCGTGGTGGGTCGGTCGGCGTGACTCCGGCCGGGCTCGTGGTGGGTCGATCGGTGCCACCCCGGCCGGCTCATGGTGTGTCGGGGCGGCGGGGCCGGGGTCGGCCGTCGACCGCGGTGCAGCGGCCGTAGACCCGGTCGTAGCTGGTCCAGCCGTTGACGCGCCCGCGGTTGTTGCTGATCTGCACGCGCCGCTTGGCCGGATCGACCGCCGACACCAGGTGCAGGTAGACGGCGCCGGCCACCCGGCACAGCACGATGTCGCCGACAACGACCGTAGCCGGGTCGACGGGTTCGACGGTGACGAGTTGGCGGCTGCGGATCAGTGGAACCATCGACGAACCGGTCGGCCGGAACTCGACGGCCGACCCCGCCGCGACCCGCGCGGCGACAGCGATCAGGTTGCTCATGTCCGGCCCATGATGGGCGCCGGGCAGCCGCGGCCGCCACCGCATTAGGCTCGGCCCTGTGCTGATCACGACTGAGCGGCTGGTGCTGCGCCGCTTCCGCGCCGGCGACGCGGAGACCCTGGCGGCCTACCGCTCGTCACCGGACGTGGCGCTCTACCAGTCGTGGGACGCGCCCTACCCGCTGGAGCGTGCCCGCTACGCCATCGAGTCGATGGCGGAGGCGGATCCGGCCCAGCCCGGCTGGTTCCAGTACGCGATCGAGACCAAGGCCGGCAAGACGCACATCGGCGACGTCGGCGTGAACCTCAACGACAATCTGCTGCAGGCCGAGATCGGGTACACCGTGGCGCCGGAGCACCAAGGCAACGGTTACGCGACCGAAGCCGTCCGGGCCGTGCTGAATCACCTCTTCCGCGTGCAGGGCCTGCACAAGGTCGCCGCGGAGTGCGACGCCCGCAACGAGGCCTCGGCCCGGCTCCTGGAACGGGTCGGCTTCACCCGCGAGGGCCACCTGCGCCAGCACACCTGGATCAAGAACGAGTGGACGGACGACCTGCTCTACGGCCTCCTCGAAGTGGACTTCTTCGGCCTCGACACCGTGTCGTAGGCGTCCTGGCACAACTCGCCGATCTCGTCCCAGCCGACATCGCCGTCCAGCCGCACCCCGATCCAGCCCCGATGCCCGACATAGGGCGGCCGGAAGAACCGCGCGGGATCAGCCAGGATCAGTTCCTCCTGAGCCCCGGCCGGCGCAGCACACCACAGATGCGGGAACTCGTTGTCGTGATGCCCGTGCTCCCACAACGTGACGAAGGTCCGCTGCCCGTTGACGAACCACGTCGGCGCCCCATGACTGAGCCGCTCGGTGACCCCCGGCAGCCCCAGACAGATCCGCCGAACCTCCGCCAGCATCAGACCTGCGGCGCCGTGATGTTGACCATCCACTCGACCCCGAACCTGTCCCGGCACGTCCCGAACTCGTCGCCCCACATCTGCTTCTCGAGCGGCGTGCTCACCGACCCGCCGTCGGACAGCTGCGCCCAGTAACCCCGCATCCGGTCACCCTCGTCACCACTCAGACTGATGGCGATGTTGTTGCCGGTGACGTGCTCCATCCCGGGCGGCGAATCGGCCCCCATCAGCGCCAGCCCGTCCGGGGTCTCGAGCATCCCGTGCATGACCTTGTCGGCCAGCTCCGGGTCCGGCGCCCCGAACTCACCGAACGTGTTGATCACGAGGTTGCCCCCGAAAACCGAGTGATAGAACTCCATCGCGGCCCGGGCGCTCCCGCCCTCGAAAGCGATGTAGGGATTGAGGCGAACAGTCATGATCGGCTCCTTTGCCGAGGTCAGCTACGTCTTCGAACCCTAGACCCCAGCACCGACACTTTCTCGCGCCTGTGGACAAGCAACCCCGGATCAAGACCAAGCTGTCGTACCTGGGTGGGTGGCACCGGCCGTCGCGTCAAACGCTCTGATGCTGCTGGCACGTGTGCCGAGGAACGGCACGGCGGCTGACGCCGATTGGTGGGATGGGGTGTGGCCGGCTTCGGCCCCCACTCGCCTGCCTCGCGGCCATGGGTCGACCGCGGCCCGGCATGGGTGCCGACTTGACGCTCAAGGGCGGGTCGGCATGGTGGGTCGACGGACGAGCGCCGGGGTGGCCCGGGCTCGAGCACGCGCCGACCGATTCCGACTTCTGCCGCTGGACGTCGTCCGGCGGAATGTGGCGCAGGTCCAGACACGCTCCGGAAAGGCGGTCGACGCTGGGACTACAAATGTGGAGCAGCCGCTCCGCGAGTTGTACGGCGGGCGTCGCGCCAGGCGATGAGGGCGGTGCGGAAACGCGGCGAAGGGACGGGGTTGCCGTGCCGGCGAGACCGTAGTTGGTCGATCAGCCAGGCCGGGGCGTGAGCTTGTTCGATCGCCCGGCTCTTGGTGAGGAGGGTGCCGGTGTGCAGGGCGTGACGGCCGCGGGCCATGGAGGTGAGGCCCAGGTCGGCGATGACCGGGTTCAGCCACAACCACGGACGCCAGGCCGCCCAGGTCCAGTAGCCGGTCAGTTCGGCGCGGGCCGCCGCGCGGATGTCGTCGTCGCTCATCGCGGGCAGGACGTCGGCGGGTGGACGGCCGAAGATGGCGTACCCGTGGCGCACAAGCTCCGCCCTGGTGATCCCGGACAGGATGCGCTGCACGAGCTGACCGTGGGTCCAGGTCGGATGCAGGACGTGGACGTCGTCGGCCTGGGCGGCGGAGACGTAGACGCATCCGAGGTCCATGCCTGCCGCCACACCGCCGTCGAGCTCACGATGCAGGGCCACGAGCGTCGACTGGCGGCTGTTGTCCATCGGACCGTCAACGACGGCGACCAGATCAAGGTCGCTGACCCCGGGAAGGTAGTCACCGGTGGCCAGAGACCCCGCGACGAGGAGGTCCGTGACCCACCCCAGCGCCTCGAGCTGCCGCCCGAACTCCAGCACAGCCGGCGGCGAGGTCACCATGACGTCAGCCTATCGACCGTGCCGAAGAGTGGGGCAGGCAGCGTCAGGTGGTCTGGAGGGGCTTGGAGCAGAGGACGTCCGGGTAGGGGATGTAGCCCAGCGCCTGCCAGAAGCTCAGACCGTCCGTGTTGTCGGGCATCACGAGCAGGTTCACGCGGGGGCAGCCCAAAGCCGTGAATCGCTGTTCCAGTTCGCCGACCAGGCGGGTGGCCAAGCCCTGGCGGCGGTGGGCCGGGTGGACGGCCAGGCGGAGGATCCAGCCTCGGCGGCCGTCGTAGGTGCCCATGACGACGGCCACGATCTGTTCGTCCGATTCGGCGACCAGGAAAAGTTCGGGGTTCAGTTCGGCGCGGGGGACGGGTTCGCGGCCGGCCGCTGCCCACACGGCGACGACCGCGTCGTAGTCGGGCCAGCGGAACTGGCGGATGGTGGTCACGGAGCTCCCCAGGGAAAAGGCTGCTGCCTCCGGAGTGGAGGTGGAGGCAGCAGCCGTTGCCGATCAGGCGTCGAGCTTGAGCCAGACCGCGCCCAGCGGGGGCACCCGGAGCGACGCCGAGGCGTTCAGGCCGTGCCAGGGCATTTCTTCGGCGTGGACCTCACCGAGGTTGCCGACACCCGAGCCGCCGTAGAGGGAGCTGTCGGTGTTGACGACCTCGCGCCAGACGCCGGGGCGGGGGAGGCCGATGCGGTAGTTCTCGTGCGGGACCGCCGCGAAGTTGACGATGCAGGCCAGCGTGTCGCCGTTCGGGGCGAAGCGGAGGAACGAGAACGTGTTGTGCTGGGAGTCCTCGCTCGTGATCCAGCGGAAGCCGCTCGCGGTCGTGTCCTGGGTCCACAGCGCGGGGGATTCCTTGTACACGCGGTTCAGGTCCTGGATCAGCTTGTGGATGCCACCACCGCGGCTGTCGTCGGCGAGGAGGTCCCAGTCGAGGCCGCGTTCCTCACTCCATTCCTGACGGTCGCCCATCTCGGTACCCATGAAGATGAGCTGCTTGCCGGTGAAGGCCCACATGAAGCCGAACAGGGCGCGGGTGTTGGCGAGCTTCTGCCAGTCGTCGCCGGGCATCTTGCCGGTGAGGGAACCCTTGCCGTGGACGACCTCGTCGTGGCTGATCGGGAGGATGTAGTTCTCGCTCCACGCGTACACGGTGGCGAAGGTCATCTGGTGGTGGTGCCACTGGCGGTAGATGGGCTCCTTCTCCATGTAGGAGAGGGTGTCGTTCATCCAGCCCATGTTCCATTTGAAGCCGAAGCCGAGACCACCGAGGTGTGTCGGGCGGGTGACGCCCGGCCACGCCGTCGACTCCTCGGCGATGGTGACCACGCCGGGGTTGTTGCGGTAGACGGTCGCGTTCATCTCCTGGAGGAAGCTGATCGCGTCGAGGTTCTCCCGGCCGCCGTACTGGTTGGGGGTCCACTCGCCTTCCTTGCGCGAGTAGTCCAGGTAGAGCATCGAGGCGACGGCGTCGACACGCAGGCCGTCGGCGTGGAACTCCTCGCACCAGTAGTTGGCGTTGGCCACCAGGAAGTTGCGGACCTCGCGCCGGCCGAAGTCGAAGACGTACGTGCCCCAGTCGGGGTGCTCGCCGCGGCGCCAGTCACCGTGCTCGTAGAGCGGGGTGCCGTCGAAGCGGGCCAGGGCCCACTCGTCCTTGGGGAAGTGGGCGGGCACCCAGTCGAGGATGACGCCGATGCCGGCCTGGTGCAGCTTGTCGACCAGGTAGCGGAACTCGTCCGGCGAACCGAAGCGGGACGTCGGCGCGAAGTAGCCGGTGACCTGGTAACCCCAGGAGCCACCGAACGGGTGCTCCATGACGGGCATCAGCTCGACGTGCGTGAAGCCGGTCTCCACCACGTAGTCGACCAGCTGCTCAGCCAGCTCGACGTAGGACAGGCCGGGCCGCCACGAGCCGAGGTGCACCTCGTAGGCGCTCATCGGTTCCTGGTGCCACTGCTTCTTCGCGCGTTCGGCCATCCAGTCGGCGTCCTGCCATTCGTAGGACGAGGCAAAAACGACTGACGCCGTACGCGGGGGGATCTCGGTGTGCTGGGCCAGCGGGTCGGCCTTCTCGCGCCAGACACCGTCACGACCGAGGATCTTGAACTTGTACTTGGTGCCGGACGACGCGCCGGGGACGTAGAGCTCCCAGACGCCGCTGCTGCCGAGCGAGCGCATCGGCCAGCCGTCGAACGGGCCCCAGCCGACCACGTCGCCGATGACCTGCACGCCGCGGGCGCTCGGCGCCCACACGGCGAAGGCCACGCCGCCGTCCCGCGGCTGCGCACCCAGGACCTTCCACAGCTTCTCGTGCCGGCCCTCACCGATCAGGTGCAGGTCCAGCTCGCCCAGGCTGGGCAGATGCCGGTACGGGTCGTCGCAGACCGTCCCGTCGACGTCGAGCCGGTAGTCGAGCACCGTACCCGGGAGCTCGACGGCGAAGATGCCGTCGGGGTGGACCTGGGCCATCGGGGTCTTCTCGCCGTCGACGACGACAAAAACGTCCTTGGCACCCTTGCGCATGGTGCGGATGACCGTCTTGTCACCGGACGGGTGGGTGCCCAGCACACCGTGCGGGTCGTGGGTGTCGCCGGAGACGACGGCGTTCAAGGCACGCTGGTCACCGGTCACAGCGGGCGTGGGCGGGGTGGTCTGCCCGATCATCGGAGCTCCTTCGGGGGTGGTCATCAGCCGACGAGCCGGGCGATCGACCGCAGCGGGATCCGCAGCCAGCCGGGCCGGTGCCGGGATTCGTACGCGGCCTCGTAGACCGCCTTGTCCAGCTCGTACGCCGCGAGCAACGCACCCTGCTCCCGCGGATCGTGCCCGGAAGCGGCCGCGTAGCCGTCGCAGAACGCGTCGCGGTTGCGGTCGACCCATTCGCGGGCCCGGCCGGCGAGGTGCTCGTCGTCGTCCTGGTCCACCAGCAACTGGTAGGCGGCGTACTCGTAACTGCGCAGGACGCCGGCGACGTCGCGCAGGGGTGAATCGGGCTGGCGCCGCTCGTCGAGGGGCTGGCCGGGCTCGCCCTCGAAGTCGATGAGCAGCCAGGCCGCGGGCACCCGCAGCACCTGGCCGAGGTGCAGGTCGCCGTGCACACGCTGCACGGTGATCTGCTCGCCCGTCAGCTTGCGGAAGCTCTCCTCGATCGCCGGGCCGTACGTGGCCAGCTCCGGCACCGCGGCGGTCGCCGAGGCGAGCCGGGCGATGACGGAGTCCACCGGGAACGGCGCCGGGCCCGAGCCGAGCTCGGCCGCCAGCGTCTGGTGCACGGAGGCGACGGCCTCGCCGAGGCGGTAGGACTCGCCCGCGAAGTCGCCACCGACCTCGTCGGCGCCCAGCTCGGCGTCGGCGAACAGGTCGCGGGCGCTGGCGGTGGCCATCGCCCAGCCCTCTGCGGAGTTCAGGGCGTACGCGGTGACCATGCCGAGGGGGTAGGGCTCGCCGTCCTGGGTGGTCTCGAACGAGCCGAGCAGCTTGGCCACGTGCGGGTTACCGGCCCGGCCGAGCACCCGGTTGAGCTCGATGTCGGGGCTGATGCCGCGGTCGACCCGGCGGAAGACCTTGAGGATGGCCTCCTGCTCGAAGATGACGCTGGTGTTGCTCTGCTCGGCGTCGAAGACCCGTGAGGCGTGCTCCAGCGGGAACGTCGCGTCCGGCTCGGACTGGAACACGATGTCCCCGACGGTGGCATCGGACGAGACCAGCGACAGCAGGTACGTCGCGGCGGCCGGGTCGTACAGGCCGTCGTAACCGGTGCGGTCGCCGTCCGTGCCGATCGTGGCGACCGAGCTGTACTCCGAGATCGGCCCCGAGTCCCAGGCCACGAGCACCTGGTACCGCTCGGAGCTGCCGTCGGTGTAGGACACGTCGAGCAGGACCAGATCGAGGTCGTCCTTGAGCGGCGTGGACGAGGCCTGCTTGACATCGTCCAGCGTCCGGCTGCGGCCCGCGTACCAGCGTTGCTGGGGGAGCCATTCGGCGTAGGGCAGCGTCATTGCTTCTCCTCGGACCCGCACAGCTGGAACCAGTAGAACCCGTGTCCCGGCAGCGTCAGCAGGTAGGGCAGCTGGCCGATGCGCGGGAAGTTCACGTGCCCGGTCAGCTCGACCGGCGTGTACCCGTTCCAGTGCTGCAGGTTCAGCTCGATGGGCTGGGGGAAGCGCGAGAGGTTGTTGACGCAGAGCACCACGTCGTCACCGTCCTCGCGCAGGAACGCCAGCACCGACGGGTTGGAGCCGCCGAGCTCGCGGAACGTGCCGGTCGCGAACGCGTCGTGGCGGCGCCGCACGGCCAGCATGGTCCGGGTCCAGTTCAGCAGCGACGTCGAGCTGTCGCGCTGGGCCTCCACGTTGACCGACTGGTACCCGTAGATCGGGTCCTGGTTGGCCGGCAGGTAGAGCCGTCCCGGGTTGGCGGTGGAGAAGCCCGCGTTGCGGTCGGGCGTCCACTGCATCGGGGTCCGCACACCGTCGCGGTCACCGAGCCAGATGTTGTCGCCCATGCCGATCTCGTCGCCGTAGTAGAGCACCGGCGAGCCGGGCAGCGACAGCAGCAGGGCGGTGAACAGCTCGATCTGGTTGCGGTCGTTCTCCAGCAGCGGGGCGAGCCGGCGGCGGATGCCGACGTTCGCCTTCATCCGCGGGTCTTTTGCGTATTCGGTGAACATGTAGTCGCGTTCTTCGTCCGTGACCATCTCGAGCGTGAGCTCGTCGTGGTTGCGCAGGAAGATGCCCCACTGGGCCATGTCCGGGATCGCCGGCGTCTGCGCCAGGATCTCGGAGATGGGGAAGCGCGACTCGCGCCGGACCGCCATGAAGATGCGCGGCATCAGCGGGAAGTGGAACGCCATGTGGCACTCGTCGCCACCGGTGTCGGCGTCACCGAAGTATTCGACGACGTCCGCCGGCCACTGGTTGGCCTCGGCCAGCAGCACCCGGCCCGGGAACTCGTCGTCGATCACCTTGCGGCAGTGCTTGAGGAACGCGTGGGTCTCGGGGAGGTTCTCGCAGTTGGTGCCCTCCCGCTCGAAGAGGTAGGGCACCGCGTCGAGGCGGAAACCGTCGATACCGAGGTCCAGCCAGAAGCGCAGGACGTCGATCATCGCTTCCTGGACGGCCGGGTTGTCGTAGTTCAGGTCCGGCTGGTGCGAGAAGAACCGGTGCCAGTAGAACTGCCGGCGTACCGGGTCGAACGTCCAGTTCGACTCCTCGGTGTCCACGAAGATGATCCGCGCGTCGGAGTACGGCTCGCTGGTGTCGCTCCACACGTAGTAGTCGCCGTACGGCCCCTCGGGGTCGCGCCGCGACTCCTGGAACCAGGCGTGCGAGTCGGACGTGTGGTTCATGACCAGGTCGGTGATGACCCGGATGCCACGCTTGTGCGCCGCGTCGAGCAGCGCCACGAAGTCCTCGACCGTGCCGAACTCGGGCAGCACCCGGTAGAAGTCGCGGATGTCGTAGCCGCCGTCGCGCAGCGGTGAGTCGTAGAACGGCGGCAGCCACAGGCAGTCGACGCCGAGCCACTGCAGATAGTCCAGCCGCTCGATGAGCCCGCGCAGATCGCCGGACCCGTCGGAACTGGAGTCGTAGAAGGCCCGGACCAGCACCTCGTAGAAAACGGCGCGTTTGAACCAGGTCCGGTCCGCCGGCAGCGTGCGGGCATGACCGAAGTCGTCGGCGGTGGGGTGTTCGACCACCCCGTCCTCGACGTGGCTGCCCTCCGCGGGATCGTGCTCGACGTTCTCGTCGAGTTCGCTCGTCAGGTCCATCAGACGTTCACCTACCCCACCCCGCAGGAACTGAATCGCTTGTGCCGCCTAGCGGCGGGGATGCACCACAAAAACGTGTGCCGGCTCGACGTACGGGTCGATCCGGACCGCGTTGTGCTGACCCCACTCGTACGTCGCCCCGCTGATCTGGTCGGTGACGGTGAACCGTTCGTGCCAGTCCAGGCCCAGCGTCGGCATGTCGAGTGTCGTGTTACCCCATTGCACGTTTGCCGAGTCGAACGAGCAGATCACCAGAACGGTGTTGCCTGTCTCCGGATCACGTTTCGACCAGCACAGCAGCGACGGGTTGTCGATCTCGTGGAATTCCAGGTTCCGGAGCCACTGCAGCGCCGGATTCTCGCGCCTGATCGCGTTCAATTTGGTGATGTACGGCGCCAGCGTGCGTCCGGTCCGCTCGGCACCGGCCCAGTCCCGCGGCTTGAGCTCGAACTTCTCGTTGTCGATGTACTCCTCGGCACCCGGCCGGTTCACGTGCTCGAAGAGCTCCAGCCCTGCATACATGCCCCACGACGGCGAGAGCATGCTTGCCAGCACCGTCCGGATCTTGAACATGGGCGGGCCGCCGTGCTGCAGCGACTCGTGCAGGATGTCCGGGGTGTTGGGCCAGAAGTTCGGCCGCATGTAGTCGAGGGACGCCTTGAGCTGGCCCATGTACTCACGCATCTCCCAGGCCGTGGTGCGCCAGGTGAAGTACGTGTAGGACTGGGTGAAGCCGATCTTGCCGAGCCCGCCCATCATGGCCGGCCGCGTGAACGCCTCGGCCAGGAACAGCACGTCCGGGTCGACGGCCTTGATCTTGGAGATCAGCCACTGCCAGAAGTTGAGCGTCTTGGTGTGCGGGTTGTCGACGCGGAAGATCTTGACGCCGTTCTCCACCCAGTGCAGGACGATCCGCAGGACCTCCTCGCGCAGACCCTTGGGGTCGTTGTCGAAGTTGATCGGGTAGATGTCCTGGTATTTCTTGGGCGGGTTCTCGGCGTACGCGATGGTGCCGTCGGCGCGCGTGGTGAACCACTCGGGGTGCGTCTTGACCCACGGGTGGTCGGGCGCGGCCTGCAGGGCCAAGTCCATCGCGATCTCGAGGCCGTTGGCGTGGGCGACGCCGATGAAGTCGCGGAAGTCCTCCAGCGTGCCCAGCAGCGGGTTGATCGCGTCGTGGCCGCCCTCGTCGGAGCCGATCGCCCACGGTGAGCCGACGTCGATGCCCGGCCGGGCCACCAGCGTGTTGTTGCGGCCCTTGCGGTTGATCTTGCCGATCGGGTGGATCGGCGGCAGGTAGAGCACGTCGAAGCCCATCGCCGCCACGGCCGGGATGCGCTCGGAGGCGGTCTTGAACGTGCCGTGCTTGATCGGCGTCGCGTCCGGGCCGATCTCCGCACCCTCGGAGCGCGGGAAGAACTCGTACCAGGAGGAGTAGAGCGCCCGCTGCCGGTCGACCCAGATCACGTACGAGCGGGTGGTGGTCACCAGCTGGCGGACCGGGTGCTGCCAGAGCAGCTCCTCGAGGTCCAGCGCGGGCGAGACGCGGGAGAACAGCGAGCGGTCCTCGTCGCGCAGCGCGGCGGCGGCGGCGCGGACCCGCTCCTCCTCGGCCTGCGGCACGATCTTGGACGCGAGGTCGAGCACGTCGGCGCCCTCGGCCAGGTCGTTGGCCAGGTCCTCCAGGCCCTGCCCGGCGCCGATCTTCTTGGTGACCGCGTTGCGCCAGGTCAGGTACGGGTCGTCGAAGGCCTCGACGGTGAACGTCCAGCGGCCGACCCGGTCCGGCTTGATCACCCCGTGCCACTGGTCGAGGCCGGGCTCGCCGGGGACGAGCCGGGTGAACGGCTCGGCCTCGCCGTGCGGGCCCTGCCATACCACGTTCACACCGAGCGAGTGGTGGCCTTCCCGATAGGACACCGCGGAAATGGGGACGAGCTCGCCGACCACCGCCTTCGCGGGGTAGCGGCCACAGGACACCGATGGCGTCACATCTTCGATGGGAAAGCGACCGGTCATGATCTCCACCGTAGTCAGAAAGCGCGGGGGCAGGCATGGCGACGGGCGATTTACGGCAGCCGTCGACCCTTGATTTCTCCGGTATGGAGCAACCGCAAACGGCCGCGCACCCGGTGTCGTTCAACCTACCGGAGAGCGCTCAGCCCAGCCCGTCGAGGCGCGCCCTGGCACCGGCCAGGAAAGCGTTCAATTCAGCGCCGTACCAGACGTGTGCCGGTTCTGTGTCACGGGCGACCGAGCGGGTGATCCTTTCGACGTTCAGGACGCCGGGCCGGTGGGTGGCGGCGAGCACCACGTTGCCGGCCTTGCGCCCGCGCAGCATGCCCGGCGGGGCGATCAGCGCGACGTCACCGAAGGCGGCACGCAGGGTCGCCGCCTGGATCCGCGAGTAGGACAGCGGCGGCACGTCGGTCAGGTTCATCGCGAGCACGCCACCGGGTCTGAGCAGGTGCGCGGTCGACTTCGCGAAGCCCACTCCGGCCACGCTCGCCGGCATGGCCGCGCCCTCGAACACGTCGACCACGATCACGTCGTACCCGTGCTGCGGTCCGGAATCGGTGAACTCGCGGGCATCACCGACCACGACCTCGACGGAGGCCGGCCAGGGCAGTGACCGCGAGACCAGGGCGAGCAGCAGGCCGTCGCGCTCCACCACGGTCTGCTCGGACCCGGGCCGCGTCGCCTCCACCCACCGCGCCAGCGTCAGCCCGCCACCTCCCAGATGCAAAACCTTCACCGGTACGCCCGCAGGCGCCGACAACCGCACCACGGTCGCCAGCCGGCGCACGTACTCGAACGCGAGGAAGGTGGGATCACCCAGGTCGACGTACGACTGCGGCACGCCGTCGACCAGCAGCGTCCAGCCCCGCTCCCGGCTGTGGTCCGGTTCGAGCGAGGCCGTCCCGGAGGCGACGCGCGTGAAGATCGTTGCGCGTCGGTTGCCGTGCGTTGCCATCGGGGCGAGGCTACTCAAGCAGGCCTGTCCGCCGCCGAGAGGTAGCGGTGACGCACCCCGGCGTGGGGTGCGCACCGAACCCTGGGGGCTCACATGGCCGGACCGTCCACCGCGCTGTCGCCGGTCATCGCGGCAAGCACGCACTGGCTGATCCGTGCCTACCCGTCCAGCGGCGCCGACCGGGCCGCCGACACCCTGGCCGAGCTCCAGGCCCGGCAGGCCGTCACCGTCGCGGCCTGGCTGCGCTACCCGACGCCGGTGGACGCCGAGCTGGTCGCCATGGCCGGTCCCGGCGGCTCCGCGGTGCTCGACTGGAAGGCCGGCAGCGAGCCCGACGACGAGATGGCCGAGGACGAGGGCTGGCGTACCTGGGTGGACGAGGTCGTGGTCAGCTGGGCCGCGTGCCTGCTGGCCGACCCTCTCCTGGCGGCGCGCGCCGTCGACTCGGTCGCCGCTGTCGTACCGATCAACGACGACCGGCCCCGCCCGCGCCCGCGCCGGGCCGGTGACCTGCCCACGGAGTTCCGCCGGCTGACCGCGCCGGACTCCCGTGACCTCGAGGCAGCCGCCCTGCTGCGCCACCCGGATCTGCTCGAGACCGTGGCTGACCTGCACCGCGACGACCTGCTCTACCTGCTGCCGAGCTCGATGGCAGCCTGACCGACCCTCCGCGCGGCCGGGGCGCAGCGGACCTCTCCCGGGGGTCCGCTGCGCCCCGTTCCGTCTTTCCGCGAGAAAGTTGTCGATGTCCGCAGCAAATCCGCGAGCGCACCCGTTTCGCTGATATCAGGGCCGACAGCGGGGGGACAGGGATGCGCGATGCGCATGGATTCGACGAGTTCTACCGGGACACGTCACTACGGATGGTGCGGTACGGCCTGGCATTGACCGGCGATCTCGCCGAGGCGCAGGACATCGTGCAGGAGGCCTACACGCGGGCCTGGCGGCACTGGCGGACGGTGGCGGCACACCCGGCCCCGGAGGGCTGGATGCGGCTGGCGATCTCCCGCCTGGCGACCGACCGGTGGCGCCGGCTCAGCGGCTGGCGGGCCGCCCTGACCAGGACCGGTCCACCGGAGCCGGCCCCGCCACCCAGCGAGGACACCGTGATGCTCACCGCGGCGCTGCGGCAGTTGCCCGCCAATCTGCGGCAGGCCGTCGCTCTGCACTACCTCTTCGACATGTCCGTGGCACAGATCGCGGCGGAGACCGGTGCTGCCACGGGCACGGTCACGTCCTGGCTGCACCGGGGCCGTACCGAGCTCGCCGCCATCCTCAACGCGGGACGTCCCCTGGAGGTGCACGATGCCGAATGATCTCGAGAGCGCCTTCGCGGCGCTGTCCGACGACGCCGCCCGGGCCCGGCTGGCCCCCGCGGCCAGCCTGCGCCGCCGCTCCGACCGCCGGGTCGTGACACGCTCGCTGGCCGGTGTCGCCGCGGCCGCCGTCCTGGTGGCGGGCGTGACCGTCGGCGCCCGGCTGGTCCTGGCCGACGAGGCCCTGCCGCCTCTGCCTCCCGCGCAGAGCACCGCCCCGACGGTCGCACCGTCGCCGGCGCCGTCCCTCTCACCGTCGGCGACACCCTCGTCACCACCGCCGAGCAGCCCGTCCTCGCCACCGCCGTCGTCGCCGCCGGAGACCGAGGAGCCGTCGATCCCCAAGTCGATCCCGGCACGGGCGTTCCTGACGCGCTCGGACGCCAACGTTGCTCAGCTCTACCGCTCCGACAGTGCGCACGGGTCGCCGGACCTCTGCTCGGCGGCGAGTTACCCGAGCGACAGCAAGGACGGCGTTCGCGGTACGTCGAACATCGTCTACCGCAACCCCGGTGACGGCGAGGACTACACGCCTGTGGGTCAGGTCGCCGACACGGTGGTGGTCTATCGCGGCGACGGCGCCGAGGAGTTCATGGACGAGCTCCGGGCGGCGGTCCGCAACTGTCCCGAGGGCAAGCGGGACAACCTGACCTACAAGTACCGCTCGCTGGGCTCGGTCGGCGTCGGGGACGAGTCGGTGCTGATCCAGGGCTCGACGCCGGCCCGCGGCGACAACGGTGAACTCGAGAGCGACGGGTCCACCTACAAGATCTACTTTGCGGCGGTCCGCGTCGGTGACTCGGTCGCCCTGGTGGAGAACACCGGCTACGAATCGATCTCCGCCGAGCGTCCGGTGGCGGAGAGCTTCGCCCGCAAGGCCGCCCAGCGGCTGGAGAACTGGCGGAGCTGACATCTCGCGCGAAGCGCGGCAGAGACAACCGGCGGCAGGTGACCACGGGGGGACACCTGCCGCCGGTGCCGTTCAGGCCAGGCGCGCGGGGAAGCCGCCGGTGGCGACGGGCCCCCAGCGCTCGATCGTCACGCGGATCAGGGACTTGCCCTGGTCACGCATCGCCTGGCGGTACTCGTCCCAGTCCGGGTGCTCGCCCGAGATCACCCGGAAGTACTCGACCAGCGGCTCGACCGAGTCCGGCGGGTCGATGACCTCGGCGACACCGTCGACCTGCACCCAGGCGCCGCCGAAGGTGTCCGAGAGCACGCAGACGCTGACCCGCGGGTCGCGGCGGATGTTCGCCACCTTGGCCCGCTCCGGGTAGGTGGAGATCACGATGCGGCCCTCGGTGTCGACGCCGCAGGTGTTGGGTGACGCCTGCGGGCGGCCGTCCTTGCGGGTGGTCATCAGGATCGCCTGGTGCCGGGGCCGGAGGAACTCGAGCAGCTCCTCCCGGCCGACCGGGGTGTTCGTCGCGACGGTGCGGGCCATTGACTCTCCTCAGCTCTGGTTGCCGGCGCCGACTCAGCTCTGGTTGCCGGCGTCGACCGCGATGGCGCCGGGGTGGCCGTGGGCCTGCTCGGCCGTGACGGCGGCGCCGATGATGCCGGCGTTGTTGAGCAGGGTGGCCGGCACGATCGGGGTCCGGATCTCGATCAGCGGCAGCCAGCGGTCGGACTTCTTGCTGACCCCGCCGCCGACGATGAACAGCCGCGGCGAGAGCAGCATCTCGACGTGCCGCAGGTACTCCTGCACCCGGCCCGCCCACTTCTCCCAGCTCAGGTCGTCCTGCTCGCGGGCCCGGTCGGAGGCGCGCAGCTCGGCGTCCTTGCCGTCCAGCTCCAGGTGGCCGAACTCGGTGTTCGGGATCAGGACGCCGTCGAGGAACAGGGCGCTGCCGATGCCCGTACCGAAGGTCAGCATCATCGTCAGGCCGGGCTGGTCCTTGCCCGCGCCGAAGGCGACCTCGGCCACACCCGCGGCGTCGGCGTCGTTGAGCACGGACACGGGGACGCCGAGCCGCTCGGTGAACAGCTGCGCCGCCGGTGCGTCGATCCACGACTTGTCGACGTTCGCGGCCGTCCGCGTGACACCCTCGACGACCACGCCGGGGAAGGTCACGCCGACCCGGTCGTACCCCTCGAACTGCGCGGCCACCTGCGCGACCGCCTCCACGACGCTGCCGACGTCGGACGGCTGCGGGGTCGGCACCCGGAACCGCTCGGCCAGCAACTGACCGCCCACCGTGTCGACCGGTGCCCCTTTCACGCCGGAACCGCCGATGTCGATGCCCAGGATGGCCATGCCAGTACTCCGTCTCCGGTGCGTTTCCGATGGGTGTACCCACACCCACCCGGAACCGAATCGTGCCATCACCCTCGTTCTGCGCTCCAACCGGTGACCACCACCACGACGATTTTGATCAGATCCGGCGGCGTCCGGCCGATGAGGCGGCTGTACCGGGCACCGAGTCCCACGGGCGACCCCCCGCCCCGTGGGCCCGGAGTCATCGAAGGAGAGCCATGCGGACACCTCCCCTGGCAGCAGCGGCGCTGAGCGCCGTGCTGGGCGCCACCCTGGGCGCCTCCGTGCTCGTGGCGGCCTCACCGGCCTCGGCCGACCCCGGTCCGCCGCCGGCGCCGGCGCCGCCGGGCAGCGGCTGGCTGAACCAGGCCGGCACGACGCTGCTGAACACGGTCATCAAGGGCGCGGGCGGTGACAAGGCCGACAAGGACGACCCCGACGACGGCGACAGCAGGACCGGGGCGGCCCTCACCGGCGCGGGGATCGGCGTCGCGCTGATCGACTCCGGTGTCTCGCCGGTGCCGGGTCTCAACGGTCGCGGCAAGGTGATCAACGGCCCCGATCTGTCCTTCGAGTCCCAGGCGCCCAACCTGCGCTATCTGGACACTTTCGGTCACGGCACCCACATGGCCGGCATCATCGCCGGTCAGGACCCGGCCACGGTGGTGGCGGGGTCGCGTTTCAAGGGTGTGGCGCCCGGCGCGCACATCGTCAACGTCAAGGTCGCCTCGGCCGACGGCGCCAGCGACGTCTCGCAGGTGATCGCCGGCATCGACTGGGTGGTCGCCCACCGCAACGACAAGGGACTCAACATCAAGGTCCTCAACCTCTCGTACGGCACGGAGTCGGCCCAGGCGGCGACCCTCGACCCGCTCGCGTACGCGGTCGAGAAGGCCTGGGAGGCGGGAATCGTGGTGGTCGTGGCGGCGGGCAACGACGGCTTCGGCGCGAACGCGGTGACGATGCCGGCCGCCGACCCGGACGTGATCGCGGTCGGCGCGGCGGATCCCCGGGGCACCGACACGCGGACCGACGACACGGTCGCCTCCTTCACCAACCGCGGCAACGCGTCACGGCACCCGGACGTGCTCGCCGCCGGCAGTTCGGTGGTCTCGCTGCGCAGCCCGGGCTCGTACATCGACCGCACGTACCCGACCGCGCGGTTGAGCACGACCCTCGACCCGGGCCAGCGCTTCCTGCGCGGCAGCGGGACGTCGCAGGCCGCCGCGGTGGTCTCCGGTTCCGCGGCTCTGCTGCTCGAGCAGCGGCCGGGCCTCAAGCCCGACGCCGTCAAGCAACTGCTGATGAGCACGGCCGACCCGATCGCAGGCGGCGACGCCTACGCGGCCGGTTCCGGGCAGATCAACATCGCCCGGGCTGCCCGGACAAAAACCGCCAACGGCTTCAAGCAGCTCAACCTGGCCGCGACCGGCCTCGGCACGCTGGAGGCGTCCCGCGGCGGCGCGTACGTCTACGACTCCGTCACGGGTACGCCCCTGACCGGGGAGAAGGACATCTTCGGCCGGGCCTGGAACGCCCTGAGCTGGGCAGTCGCGTCCGGCCGGCAGAAGAGCTGGAACGGTGGCACCTGGAACGGGTCCACCTGGACCGGGACGGCCTGGGGAGCGGCGGTGGCCGGCGAGCAGACGTGGGCGCCGTCGACGTGGACCGGCCGCTCGTGGGCGGGCTCGCAGTGGGCCGGCCGCAGCTGGTCGGGTGCCACCTGGAGCGGGCGCAGCTGGTCCGCGCAGACCTGGACGGGACGGTCCTGGAGCGGGCGGAGCTGGTCCGCGGCCGGCTGGACCGGGGAGCCGTGGCAGTAACCGGCCGCAGGCGGCGGCTGCACCCGCGGCTCGCGGTGGGGATGCTCACCGTGGCCATGGGTGTGGCCTCGGCCGCCGTGGCGTTCCTGCTGGCCGGACAGGGTTTCTTCGCGTTCGCGCTGAACCCGGGGTGGCTCGCCGGTCTCGCGGTGCTGTTCTTCGTCACCGAGGGCCTCACCGTGCACGTCCGGGTGCGCCGCGGCGCGCACGGCATCAACGTCTCCGAGATCCCGATGGTCGGCGGGCTGCTCGCGTTCGACCCCGTCACGGTCATCGTGGTCCGGGCGCTGGCCGGCGGTGCCGGCATCCTGGTCCTGCGCCGCCAGCGCGGCCAGAAGCTGGCCTTCAACGTCGCCCTGCTCGCGGTCCAGGCCAGTGTCGGTGGGCTCGTCTTCCACACCATCGCACCGCGGGCGCTGGGCACCACGGTCCACGGCCTCGACCCGCGGGACTGGCTGGCCACGTACGCGGCCATGATCAGCGCCGACGTGGTGGCCGCCGTGCTGCTGACCGCCGTCATCGCCGTGCACGACGATCCGGGGGAGTGGCGGAGGCTCCCGGCCGCGCTGCGCAGCACCTGGGTCGTCGTCGTGACCACCACGGTCGCCATGATCAGCTTCCTGGCGGTCGTCGAGGCGCGGTGGGCCCTCGCGCTGGTGGGCATCGTGATCGTCGTGCTGTTCCTGGCCTACCGGGCGTACGTCGCCCTCGGTGACGGCAACGCCGAGGTCGAGCAGCTCTACGCCTTCACCCGGGCGCTGGACGGCGCCCGGGGCATCGACGAGCTGGTCGAGGTCGTGCTGGACCAGGCCCGCGACGTCCTGCGGGCCGGGACGGCGGAGCTGGTCGTGGCCCATGGCACCGAGCTGCGGCACACCCGCCTGGACGGCCTGTCCGGCCGCGTGACGGCGACCCTGGGACGCGACGACGACTGGCTGCGCCCGGCCCTGCTCGGCAGCCCGGTGCTGCGCCCGGAGGAGGCCGGCGGTGAGGCCATGGCCGTGCCGGTGGCGTTCGGCGGCACCCGCGGTGTCCTCGTCGTGACGGACAGCCTCGCCGACGCCGGCGGGTTCTCCGAGGCCAAGCTGCGGCTCTTCGAAGCCCTGGCCAACCACGCGGGTGCCGCCCTCGGCCGGGCCGACCTGGTCGACCGGCTGCGCCGCGAGGCCACCGAGAAGGAACACCTCGCCCTGCACGACACCCTCTCCGGGCTGCCCAACCGCAGGTACTTCCACGAGCTGCTCGACGCCGAGCTGGCCACCGCCCGCGAGCAGGGCACCGGCGTCGCCGTCCTGGTCCTCGACCTGGACCGGTTCAAGGAGATCAACGACGCGCTCGGCCACGAGACCGGCGACGCCCTGCTGCGTGAGGTCGGCGAACGGCTGCGCGGCCACCTGGACGGCCGCGGCCGGGTCGCCCGGCTCGGCGGTGACGAGTTCGCGGTGCTGCTGGCGACCGACGGCACCGCGGAGGCGGCCCTGGCCGTCGCGGCGCAGGTGGCCGAGGTCGTCGAGCGGCCCATCCTGCTCGGCCCGCTCACGCTGGCCGCCCGCGCGAGTGTCGGTGTCGCGTCCGCCCCGCTGCACGGCGACGACTCCCAGACCCTGACCCGCCACGCCGACGTCGCGATGTACGCCGCCAAGGACAGCAACGGCCTGCGCCTCTACGACAGCGAGCTCGACACCAACAGCCCGGAACGGCTGGCCCTGATCGCCGACCTGCGCCGGGCCGTGGAGCGCCGGGAGCTGGAGGTCGCCTACCAGCCCAAGGTCGACCCGCGGACCGGGCAGGTCGTCGGCGCGGAGGCCCTCGCCCGCTGGCGCCACCCCGAGCGCGGCCCGATCCCGCCCGATGTCTTCATCCCGCTCGCCGAGCACAGCGGCCTGGTCTGGCCGCTGACCCTGCACGTGCTGGAGCTGGCGTTGCGCCGCCGGGCCGACTGGGCCCGCGCCGGCCACGACCTGCACGTCGCGGTCAACCTCTCGCCGAACAGCCTGCTCGACGCGGCGCTGCCGGAGCTCGTGGCCCGGCTGCTGGCCGAGACCGGCAACCCCGCGCACGCGCTGACCCTGGAGATCACCGAGAGCACGATTCTCGCCGACCCGGCCGGCAGCCGCGCCACCCTCGACCGGCTGCACGCGCTGGGTGTGCAGCTGTCGATCGACGACTTCGGCACCGGGTACTCCTCGCTGGGCCGGCTCCGGGAATTGCCGATCCACGAGGTGAAGATCGACAAGTCGTTCGTGCAGCGGATGGCCGTCGACCACCGGGACCGGGCCGTGGTGCGCTCGGCGGTGCAGCTCGGGCACGCGCTCGACATGCGGGTGGTCGCCGAGGGCGTCGAGGACGCCGACACCTACGCGTACCTCGCCGACGAGGGCTGCGACGTGGTCCAGGGCTACCTGTTGTCCCGGCCGCTTCCCCCGGAAGAGTTCAGTTCGTGGATGAATGCGCGGTCACGCAATGTCACTCATACTTACGGCTAGTCACGGCTGGTCCGCTCGGCTAGCGTGAAAACAAGTGAACGGTCGCCGCGTGCGGGCACGGCTCTCTGCCCGTTTGATGGAGGACCACCCAGATGACCACTGTTGTCCACAGATCAGCCCAGAGATCGATCACGGTGAGTGAAGCTTCCGCCCCCGGAAGCCCCGCCGAACTCCTCGACCGCATGGCCGCGACCCCGCCCGGGGCCCGCCGGCGCGCAGCCCGTGACCGGGCGATCGAGGCGTGGCTGCCGCTGGCCCGGCACCTCGCCCACCGCTACTCCGGCCGTGGTGAGCCCACCGACGACCTGATCCAGACCGCGACCGTCGGCCTGATCAAGGCCGTCGACAAGTTCGACCCCGAGCGCGGTGTCGACTTCGCCGGATACGCCATCCCCACCATCATCGGTGAGATCAAGCGCCACTTCCGCGACCGCACCTGGTCCGTACGCGTACCGCGCCGCCTGCAGGAACTGCGCCTGTCGATCACCGAGGCCAACAGCACCCTGACCCACACCCTGGGCCGCTCGCCGACCGTCGCCGACATCGCCGTGCACCTCGGCGTCACCGAGGAAGACGTCCTGGAAGGCCTCGAAGGCGCCCGCGCCTACAACGCCACCAGCCTGTCCACCCCGATCAGCGCCGACGGCACCACCGAGCTCGGCGACACCCTCGGCGGCGAGGACCACGAGTTCGAACTGGCCGAGACCCGCGTCGCCCTGGGCCCCGCCCTGGCCCTGCTCGACGAGCGCGAGCAGAAGATCCTCACCCTGCGCTTCTACGGCAACCTGACCCAGTCGCAGATCGCCGACCAGGTCGGCATCTCCCAGATGCACGTCAGCCGCCTGCTCACCAAGGCCCTGACCAAGCTCCGCACCGAGCTCGCCAACTCCCTCTAGGCCACGAACGGCAAGAGCGCCGCCTCCCGGACCGGGAGGCGGCGCTTCTGTGTCTGCTGCGGAGCTGCTGTCAGCTGGCGCCGCTGTTCTGCCAGTTGAGGCGGGTGAGCAGCTGGCGGGCCTGCTCGGAGACCTCGGCGTCGACGACCACGGCGTACTGGCCGGCCTGCAGCGAGCTGCGCGAGGTGAAGTCACGCCGGCCGCCGGTCATCGCCTGGGCGATGGCGCCGAAGACGGCACCCCAGGCGGCACCGATGAGCAGGCCCAGGAAGATCAGGCCGAACCAGTTCGAGTTGCTGAAGATGCCGAAGAACAACCCGATGAACAGACCGAACCAGGCGCCGCTGGCCGCGCCGGCCATGGCGGCCCGGACCGTGGTCATCCGGCCCAGGACGTTCTCGACCAGGCGCAGGTCCGTGCCGATGATGCTGGTCCGCTGGACCGGGAACTGGTTGTCGGACAGGTAGTCGACGGCCTGCTGGGCCAGCGCGTAGTCCGGGTAGCTCGCGACGGACACGGTGGGCCCGGCCGGGGCGGCGGCCGCGGCGGGATCCGCCGCGGGGGTCACCGGGACGCCGGCGGGGCCGGCGGGGATGCCTGCGGCGGGGGCGGTGGGTGGGGTGTCGGAAGGGGTGGTCATGGCGGGAACTCCTCCTCAGTCGGCGGCCGGCGCCGGATGCGCGGCCGCCTTGGTCGTCACGGCGTCGCCCACCGGCTGATCGCCGGCCGCGAGCCGCACCCAGATCGCAAAGACCGCGGCGACGACCGCCGTGATGGCGGCGACACCGGCGGCGAAGGCGAACCGGCCGGAGACCAGGTCCGGCACGGCCCGCTCGGAGAGGACGACGGCGCCGATGCCCAGCAGGGCGGCCAGCGCGCTGAGCGCTCCCACGCCACCGAAGAGCAGCATGGCGAGCCGGTTGGGCCGGGCGGTGACGCCGGGGATCCGCGCCCGGCGGGCGCGGACCAGGGCCGACGCCCCGGCACCCCAGGCGAGCACGACGAACAGCGCCGCGACGGTGTCGCTCGGCCGGTGCCACTCGGCCCAGACGGTGGCGATGGCGATGATCGTGACGTACGCCGCGCCGATCAGCGCCACCGTGCCGCGGATCGCGAACGGCAGCACCAGGATCAGGGCGAACGCCACGGAGGCGGCCGCGGTGGTGTGGCCGCTGGGGAACGAGTTCGGCATCCCGGTGCCGTCGAGGTCCGGCCGGGGGAGCCGGCTCTTGAAGAGGCGGGTGCTCGCGTTGGCCCCGATGACCAGCAGACCGGCGGCCAGCGCCAGGTCGACACGGCGCCGGATGAAACCGATCGCCGCGGCGGCCACGCAGACCAGCACGAGGCTGGCCAGGGTGGTGCCGTTCAGCGTCCGGTCGAGCACTTCGACGACGCGGGGATGGTTCACGTCGGCGCCGCGCATCATCATCGTGTCGACGGTCTGCCCGAGAGGCGTCCGCACGCAGGCGAGGTAGACCCCGACGACGGCGGCGGCGGACAGCAGCGCGACAGCAGCATGTCCCAGCACGTGCCAGAAGCCGCGCCCGGCTCGGCGCTCCGCGGGCGCTGAGGTCTTCTTGGCGGGGCGGGATGCCAGGGCCGTCATCGGTGGGGATCCTCCTGAGCGTCACGGGTGGGCGGTTCCGCATTGCCCAGACGGCACGCGTCTCAAGCACACCTGCGGCGCGGATCATAGCCCCCTTCTGTGACGTCTGCCCCTTCCGTCACCGCCCGGCCCTACGGCAACTCGGATGCACCCGCTCGCTCCCTGGCCCCGCAACGGCGCGCCGGGACCTTCATGAGGACGCCGAGACACGGATGCCGGCCGCGATGAAGGGGACGTTCATGCTGCACACCGCCCGCCGACTGCTCACCGCGCCGCTGCTGCTGGCCGCGCTCGGTGCCGGGCTGGTCGTCGCACCCACAGCGGCCAGCGCCGCCGGGGTGTCCGCCACCATCAAGGTCGGCAGCACGCTCCAGGTGCGCTCCGCCCCCTCGCTGAGCGCCAAGATCGTCGGCACCGTGCGCAACAAGCAGAAGGTGACCGTCTCCTGCTTCGTCACCGGGCAGAAGGTCCGCGGCGCCGTGCGCACCACGACCGCCTGGGACCGCCTGAGCACCGGCAAGTACGTCTCGCACGGATACGTGAAGGCCTCCCGCTCGATCCCGCGCTGCGCGGTGAGCTCCCCGACCGCCGTGCCGAGCAAGACCAAGACCTCGGGCACCTCCCGGTACGTGATCGGCACCGTCAAGAGTGTCGACAGCAAGGTCAACCTGCGCTCGGGCCCGTCGACGGACTCGGCGGTCACCGGCACGGTCACCAACGGTACGAAGATCGACCTGACCTGCGCCGTCACCGGTTCGCTGGTCGACGGCACGGTCCGCTCGACCAACCAGTGGGACCGCACCCCGACGGGCAGTTTCATCTCGCACGCCTACGTCTACTCCGGCACGCTGCCGGTCTGCGCGGGTTCGACCACGCCGACGCCGTCGGTGACGCTCACGCCGGCGGAGTTCATCCGGGCCTCGGTGCCCGGTGCGCAGCGCGGCTGGCGTGAGTACGGCGTCCCGCCGTCGGTCACCATCGCCCAGGCCATCCTCGAGTCCGGCTGGGGCCGCAGCGGCCTGGCGTCGGTCGACCGGAACTACTTCGGCATCAAGTGCCAGAACGGCAGTTACGGCAAGCTGGCCAACGGCTGCCACGTCTACCGCACCAACGAGTGCACGAAGACCGGCACCTGCTTCTCCACCTCGGCGAGCTTCCGCACCTACGCCACGCAGTCGCACTCGTTCCGTGACCACGGCAACTTCCTGAAGGTCAACAGCCGGTACGCCGGCGCCTTCGAGCACACCAGGGACGCGAACAAGTTCATCTGGAAGGTGTGGAAGGCCGGGTACGCGACCGACCCGAACTACTACACCAAGGTCACCGGCATCATGGCCTCCTACGATCTGTACCAGTACGACACCTGGAAGTGAATCGTTCTCACCCCCGTCGGCGGAACCTCGTCGGCGGGGGTGATTTGCGTCTTATGCTCCCTTCAGTGAGGGGCGGCAGCACCGGACAACAGGCGACAGGGGCATGGCAGGGCCGATTTGTCGGCCCCCTGCTCGCTGCCAACGTGGTCGTGATCGGTCTGACGGCCACCCTGCTCACCGTGGGCGCCCTCCGCACGGGCCAGCGCGAGAGCGCCGCCCGGGTGATGGACCAGCGCACCTCGGTCGCCCGCGTGGCGGTCGCGGGGGAGGCCGGGCGCTACCGCGACCTGCTCCAGGCGGTCGCCGCCGGCCTCGGCACCAACGCCCGGCTGACCGCCGCCGACTTCGCCGCCGCCACGGCCCCGCTGGAGGGCGCCGGCCTGGTCGGTGCCACCTCCGTCGCGTACGTCGTGGCGACGCCGCCCGCGCGGATCGCCGCCACTCAGACCTTCTGGCGTGGCCGTGGCGCCGACGCACTGACTCTGGCGCCGCGCGGGCAGCACGCCGAGCACTACTTCTCGATCTTCCAGCGCAGCCTCAACAACGGCGGCCCGGCCATGACCGGCCTCGACGTCGCCGCGTCCCGCGAGGCGTCCTCGGCCCTGACCGAGGCCCGCCGGACCGGCCGGCCCACGATCTCCGACACGTACGTGCTGCTGCGCGACCGCAACATCCCCGTCGCCCAGCAGCAGCTGTCGTTCCTCTTCGCCGCCCCCGTCTACTCCCCGGCCGAGGACGCCGGAGGCCTGCCCGAGTTCCGCGGATGGGTCGCGCTCGGCCTGCACGGGCAGGACTTCCTCGGCGGTGTCCTCGGTGTCGCCAGCCAGGGGCTGCTCGACGGCGAGCTCTTCGCGACCAACGGCGACGGGCGCCGCGTCCTGGTGGCCGGGTACGACGCCCGGGGCCGGAGGGACCTGACCCGGCAGGCGACGTTCCCGGTCGCCGACCGCCAGTGGACGCTGCTGACCGGGGCCGACTCGCAGAACCTGCCCGGCGCGCGCAGCAGCATGCCGGCGATCGTGCTGATCGGCGGCATCCTGCTGTCGGCGATGCTCGCGTGCCTGGTCTGGATCCTGGCCACCGGCCGCTCCCGGGCGCGGGAGCAGGTGCTCGTCGCGACGGCCGAGCTGCGGACGGCCGAGGCGGAGAGCCGCCGCCAGGCCGGGCTGCTCGGCGCGATCATGTCCAGCCTCGGCGACGGCGTCGGTGTGGTCGACGAGAACGGCGCGTTCCTGCTGCACAACCCGGCGGCCCAGGCCCTGCTCGGTGTCAGCGACGACGTCGACGGCCCGGATTCCTGGCAGCAGCACTTCGGGTTGTTCCGCGCCGACGGCCGGACGCCGTTCCCGGTCGAGGAGATGCCGCTGGTGCGGGCGCTGCAGGGCGAGGCCTCCGACGGGGTCGAGATGCTCATCCGCAACGACCAGCGGCCCGACGGGATCCTGGTCAGCGTCGACGGGCGGCCCCTGGACGCCGGCGCGGCCGGGCGGCACGGCGCTGTCGCCGTCTTCCACGACATCACCGAGCTGCGCCGGTACGAGACCGACCTGGCCGTCTTCGCCGGTGTGGTGGCGCACGACCTCAAGGCGCCGCTGGCGGTCATCCGGGGGCACTGCGAGACCGCGGCCGACGAGCTGGCCGAGGCCCCGGAGGGACCCGAGGTCTTCGAGGCCCGCGCCGCCCTCGACCGGATCGCCAACGCGGTCGACCGGATGGCCGCGCTGATCGACACGCTGCTGGCCTACACGACCTCGCGGGACGCGCCGCTCAAGCTGACCGCGGTGCAGCTCGGGCCGCTGGTGGCCGACGTGGTCGAGCACCGCACCGAGCACCCGCGGCCCGGCGACAGCCCGCCGCCGGACTTCTATCTCGGGCCGCTGCCCGAGGTCCAGGCGGACCCGGCGATGCTGCGCCACGTCGTCGACAACCTGATCGGCAACGCGCTCAAGTACGTGCAGGTCGGCAAGAGTGCCCGGATCGACGTCACCGCCGCGGGCGGTCCGCCGGGCTGGACCCGGATCGAGATCGCCGACCGGGGCATCGGCATCCCGGACGACGACAAGCCCAACATCTTCGAGTCGTTCCACCGCGCCCGGACCGCCGCGGGGTACGCCGGCACCGGTCTCGGCCTGGCCATCTGCCGCCGCATCGTGGAACGCCACGGCGGCACGATCGGCGTCGCCGACAACCCCGGCGGGGGTACCCGCTTCACCTTCACGTTGCCGCTGGCCGCGCGTACCAGGAACGCTCTGGACCGGGCACTGGCCGAGCGCGCGGCAGCGGCGGGCTCGGTGCCGCCGGAGATCGCGGGGGTGGGGCCGATCAGGCCGGCCGAGGCGGAAGCAGCGCCGCCACGCACGCCAGAAGCTGGGCGGGCAGAAAAGGCTTGAGCAGGGTGGCGTTGGCGCCGACCGCGGCCGCCCGCTCGTCGCCCGGCAGCATCGACCCGCTGGCCAGCACCACCGGGATGTGCTGGAGCCCGGCGTCGGCCCGGATCGCCCGGCACAGGTCGAGCCCGTTCATCCGGGGCATGTCCACATCGGTGACGACCACGTCGGGCAGGTGTTTGCGGACCGCCTCGAGCGCGGCGGCACCGTCGCTGGCGACGACCACCTGATGCCCGGCACGCTCCAGGGCGCGCTGGAGCACAAAACGGATGTCATCGTGGTCCTCGGCGACGACGATCATGGAGCCCTCGGCTTTCGTTCTGCCGGAGGTCCGGCCGGAGAAGCTGTCGGAGTGATATCGAACGAGTCCGCCGGGTGGACACGGGCTCGGGCCGGTCTTCCTTGCACCGCGGCAAACATCCATGTCTGATCCGCGGTCGCGTGGGCAAGATGGAGGGCATGACGATTCCCTCCGTGACGCTGGGCGGCGTGGCCGAGATGCCGCTGCTCGGCTTCGGCACGTGGCAGATCCGCGGCGACGCCGCCTACGAGGCGGTCCGGGAGGCCCTCGAGGCCGGTTACCGCCACCTCGACACGGCCACCATGTACGGCAACGAGGCCGAGGTCGGCCGCGCGCTGCGGGACAGCGGTGTGCCCCGCGACGAGGTCTTCGTCACGACCAAGCTGCCGCCCGACCGGGCCGGCCGGGAGCGCGCCACGCTGGACCAGAGCCTGGCCGCGCTCGGGCTCGACGCCGTCGACCTGTGGCTGATCCACTGGCCGCCGAGCCGCGGGAAGTCGGTCGCGGTCTGGCGGGAGTTCCTGACGGCCCGCGAGGAGGGCCGTGTCCGGGCCGTCGGCGTGAGCAACTACGACCTCGGTGACATCGACGAGCTGATCGCCGAGACCGGTGAGAAGCCCGCGGTCAACCAGATCCGCTTCGGCCCGACGCTCTACGACGCCAAGCTGGTCGCCGGGCACCGGGAGCGCGGTGTGGTCGTCGAGGGGTATTCGCCGTTCAAGACCACGAACCTCCACGACCCGGTGCTCACCCGGATCGCCACCGCGCACGGCGTCGACCCGGCGCGGGTGGTGCTGCGCTGGCACGTCCAGCACGAGATCGTGGTCATCCCCAAGAGCGTGACACCCGAGCGCATCGCGACAAACGCCCAGCTCGATGGGTTCGTCCTGACAAATGAGGAGATGGCCGAGATCGACGCGCTGGCAGGGCGGCGGTAATCACGAGGCGGATCGCGGCGGATCTGCCTATTGTTGACGCGCCATGTCTGTAACGCCCATCCAGGACCCCGCCGAGCTCCGCCGCCGCGCGTCCGACCTCCTTCCCCGCGACGAGCGCCGTCTCCAGCGCCGGATCGAGGGCACTCGCCGCATCCGCGACGAGCTCGCCCGCGCCGCCGTGCTCACCGAGATCGCCGCCGAGATCACCCAGGCCGAGCAGCGCCGTGAGGCGCGGCTGGCGAACGTCCCGCCGATCACCTATCCGGAAGAGCTGCCGGTCAGTCAGCGCCGCGACGACATCCTCGCCGCGATCCGCGACCACCAGGTCGTGGTGATCGCGGGCGAGACGGGCTCGGGCAAGACCACCCAGCTCCCGAAGATCTGCCTGGAGCTGGGCCGCGGTGTGCGCGGTCAGATCGGGCACACCCAGCCGCGGCGGATCGCCGCGCGCACGGTCGCCGAGCGCATCGCCGAGGAGCTCGGCACCCCGCTGGGGTCGACCGTCGGTTACAAGGTCCGCTTCACCGACCAGGTCACCGACGAGACCATGGTCAAGGTCATGACCGACGGCATCCTGCTCGCCGAGATCCAGAACGACCGGATGCTGCGCCGGTACGACACCCTGATCATCGACGAGGCGCACGAGCGCAGCCTCAACATCGACTTCATCCTCGGCTACCTCGCGCAGCTGCTGCCCCAGCGTCCCGACCTCAAGCTGATCATCACGTCGGCCACGATCGAGACCCAGCGGTTTGCCGAGCACTTCGCGGGTCCCGCCGGCCCGGCGCCGGTCATCGAGGTCTCGGGCCGGACCTATCCGGTCGAGGTCCGGTACCGCCCGCTGGTCGAGACGACCGGCGAGGAGGACGAGGAGTCCCGGGAGGAGCCGGTCGACCAGGTCGACGGCATCGCCGCCGCGGTCGACGAGCTCGGCGCCGAGAGCAGTGGCGACATCCTGGTCTTCCTCAGCGGCGAGCGGGAGATCCGCGACACCGCCGACGCCCTCAACCGCCGCGACCTGAAGAACACCGAGATCGTCCCGCTCTACGGCCGGCTCTCCGCGGCCGAGCAGCACAAGGTCTTCCAGCGGCACACCGGCCGCCGCGTCGTGCTGGCCACCAACGTCGCCGAGACGTCCCTGACGGTCCCCGGCATCCGGTACGTCATCGACCCCGGTACCGCCCGCATCTCGCGGTACAGCAGCCGGCTCAAGGTGCAGCGGCTGCCGATCGAGGCCGTCTCGCAGGCCAGCGCCAACCAGCGCAAGGGGCGCTGCGGGCGGACGTCGGACGGCATCTGCATCCGGCTCTACTCGGAGGAGGACTTCGAGTCGCGGCCGGCGTTCACCGAGCCGGAGATCCTGCGGACCAACCTCGCCAGCGTCATCCTGCAGATGACCAGTCTCGGCCTCGGCGATCTGGCCGCGTTCCCGTTCATCGACCCGCCGGACAAGCGCAACGTCACCGACGGTGTGAAGCTCCTGGAGGAGCTCGGCGCGCTGGAACAGCGCAAGCTGACCCCGATGGGCCGGCAGCTCGCCCAGCTGCCCGTCGACCCGCGGCTGGCCCGCATGGTCATCGAGGCGGACAAGCAGGACTGCCTGGCCGAGGTCATGGTCATCACCGCGGCGCTGTCCATCCAGGACCCGCGGGAGCGGCCCGCCGACAAACAGCAGCTCGCGGACGAGAAGCACGGCCGGTTCGCCGACAAGGAATCCGACTTCTTCAGCTACCTCAACCTCTGGCGGTACCTGAGGGAGAAGCAGCGCGAGCTGTCCGGCAACCAGTTCCGCCGTCTGTGCCGCAGTGAATACCTCAACTACCTGCGGGTCCGCGAGTGGCAGGACATCTACTCGCAGCTGCGGCAGGTCGCCCGTACGCTCGGGCTGACCCTCACCGAGCGTGACGAGCTCGCCGCGGGCCAGGCCGTGCACACGGCCATGCTGTCCGGTCTGCTCTCGCACATCGGCCTCAAGGACACCGACAAGCGTGAATACCTGGGTGCCCGGGGTGCCAAGTTCGCGATCTTCCCGGGCTCGGCGCTGTTCAGGAAACAACCGCGCTGGGTGATGTCGGCCGAGCTGGTCGAGACGTCGCGGCTCTGGGGCCGGGTGAACGCGCGCATCGAGCCGGAGTGGGCCGAGAAGCTCGCTCCGCACCTGGTCAAGCGCAGTTACAGCGAGCCGCACTGGGAGAAGAACCAGGGCGCCGTGATGGCGTACGAGAAGGTGACCCTCTACGGGCTGCCGATCGTGCCCCGGCGCAAGGTCGGTTACAGCAAGGTCGACCCGGCGATGTGCCGTGAGCTCTTCATCCGCCACGCGCTGGTCGAGGGCGACTGGGAGACCCACCACAAGTTCTTCGCCGAGAACACCAAGCTGCTGGCGCGCATCGAGGAGATCGAGAACAGGGCGCGGCGCCGCGACATCGCCGTCGACGACGAGACCGTGTACGCCCTCTACGACGCCCGCATCCCCGCCGACGTGGTCTCGGCCCGGCACTTCGACGCCTGGTGGAAGAAGGCCCGCCACGACGACCCGAACCTGCTCACCTTCACCCGTGAGCTGCTGGTCAACGCGGGCCGCGACGCCGTCGACCCGGGCGCGTACCCGGACGCCTGGCTCGCCGACGGCGTCCGCCTGCCGCTGAGCTACCAGTTCGAGCCGGGCGCGGCCGCCGACGGTGTGACCGTGCAGGTGCCGCTGGCGCTGCTCAACAAGCTCGACGCCGACGACTTCGGCTGGTCGGTGCCCGGCCTGCGCAAGGAGGTCGTGGTGGCGCTGATCCGGGCGCTGCCCAAGCACCTGCGGACCAGCTTCGTGCCCGTGCCGGACTGGGCGGAGGCCGTGCTGAGCCGGGTGCCCGCCCGCCGGGGTTCGCTGCCCGACGCGGTCGGCGGTGAGCTGCGCCGGCTGACCGGCACGATGGTGCCGCGGGACGCCTGGCGTCCCGACCAGGTGCCCGACCACCTCAAGATGAACTTCCGGGTGGTCAACGAGGACGGCGCGGTGGTCGGTCAGGGCCGCGACCTCGACGTGCTGCGTGCGAGTCTCGCGCCCAAGGTGCAGGCGACCATCTCGGCCGCCGCCGGTGCCATCGAGCGCCGCGGCATCACGACGAACGACTTCGGCACCCTGCCGCGCTCGGTCGCCCAGGTCCGCGGTGGGTACGAGGTCACGGTCTATCCGGCGCTGACCGACGAGAAGGACAGTGTGGCCGTCCGCGTCTTCGAGACGGAGGCCGAGCAGCGTGAGGCGATGCGGGCCGGCACCCGGCGTCTGCTGATGCTCACCCTGCCGCCGGCGGCCCGGTTCCTGCAGGGCCGCCTCGACAACCGCGCCAAGCTGGAGCTGTCCCGCGGCAACCCGTACAAGTCGATCGCCGATCTGCTGGACGACTGCGCGGGTGCGGCCGTCGACAAGCTGGTTGCCGACGCGGGTGGTCCGGCCTGGTCCAAGGAGGCTTTTGCCCAGCTGCGCGACGAGGTCCGCGCCGACCTGGTCGACGCCGTCGCCAACGTCGTCACGCAGGTGCGGGCGGTGCTCGCCACGGCGTACGAGGTGGATCAGCGGCTGGCCGGCACCCGCGACCCGTCCCTGGTGCCGGCGCTGGCCGACATCCGGCAGCAGCTCAAGGGCCTGGTCCATCCGGGGTTCGTCACCGAGACCGGCTGGAAGCAGATGCATCACCTGCCGCGGTATCTCCGCGGCATCATGCACCGGCTGGACCGGCTCGGCGGCACCCTGGCCCGGGACCGGCAGCTGATGGCGCAGATCCACGAGATCGAGCAGGAGTACCGCGAGCTGCGGGCCGAGCTGCCCGCCGGTGGACCGGCCGACGAGGGGCTGCGGGAGATCCGCTGGATGATCGAGGAGTTGCGGATCAACTTCTTCGCCCAGGCCCTCGGTACCGCGTACCCCGTTTCGGACAAACGCATCTACAAGGCCATGGACCAACTGCCCGCGTAGCACCTTCTGTCCGGTTCCGGCCACTCTTGTCGGGCTTCCATGCGACCGTGGTCGGGTGGGGATCGTTGCTGAGTCCGGACGCCCCTGGTGGCGCTGGTACCTCGGCGCCACCGGGGCGCTCGTGATCGTCACGCCCCTGCTGCCGACGCACGGCCTGCGGGTCGTCATGCAGCTGCTGGGCAGCACGGCGGTCATCGCGGCGCTGGTGGCGGGCATCCGGCTGAACCGGCCGCGGCACGTTCTGCCGTGGCGGATCCTGCTGGGCTCCGTGATCTTCACCGTGGTCGCCAACGTGACCTGGCCGGTGCTCCGGGCCGCCGGGATCATCGGTGCGTCGCCGGCCGTCGACCTGCTCTACTACACGACCTATCCGGTGCTCGCCGTCGCGCTGGCGCTGCTCCCGGTCCACGGCCGGCCGGGGTTGAACTTTGCCGGCTACACCGAGGCCGGCATCATCACCAGCGGCGCCGCGGTGGTCTGGTGGACGCTGCTCGTCGACCCGCTGGTGATCGACACGAACCACACGCCGGAGCAGCTGCACGTCGTCGTGTACCCGATGCTCGACATGGTGATCTTCGCTCTCGGCCTGCGGCTGCTGCTGGTCGGCGGGACGGCCTCGGTGACCTACCGCCTGATCGCGGGGGCGACCGGCGCGCTGCTGATCGCCGACACCGCGATGTTCGTCGTGTCGGTCGCCGGCGGGCAACCGCCCGTGGTCAGCATCGTCTGCTGGCTGGTCGCCAACGCCCTGCTCGGCGCCGCGGCCCTGCATCCCTCGATGGCACACACGGCGACCGAGCCGGCGGACGACCTGCCCGAGGACATCGGCACCGCCCGGATCTACATCGTCACGGTGGTGGCGACCCCGATCATGACGGCGATCTACCTGCTGCACGAGAGCTGGAACAGCCGGGTGGCACCGGCGGACATCATCGTGCCTGTCGGGGCGACAGCACTGACCGCGGCGCTGGTGGTGGCCCGGATGCGCCAATTGAACGTGCTGTCCCGCCGGCGTGCCGTCGCGCTGCAGGCCTCCCTCGACAGCGAGGCGCGCCTGCAACAGGAGTTGCGTGAGCGGGCCCAGCACGACCTGCTGACGGGTCTGCCGAACAGGTCGCTGCTGTACGACCGCATCACCTCGGCGCTGGCCCGCGAGATCCCCGGCGCCCTCTTTGTGCTCGACCTCGACGACTTCAAGGAGGTCAACGACCGGTTCGGGCACGCGATGGGCGACGACCTGCTGCTCGCGGTGGCGGCCCGGCTCCGCGAGATCCTCGGCGAGCGGGGCCTGCTGGCCCGGCTGGACAGCGACGAGTTCGCGGTGCTGCTGACCGGTGTCGAACCGGAGCAGGTCGAGGCGTGCGCGCACGAGGTGCTCGTGGCGATGCGCCGCCCGGTCGAGGTCCAGGGGCACGAACTCTTCGCCACGGCCAGCGTGGGCCTGCGCCGTCTGAGGCCGGACCTCCTGACGGCCGACATCCTGCGTGACGCGTACCTGGCCCTGCACTCGGCCAAGGCGGCGGGCCGCGACCAGTTGGCGACCTTCGACCGCAACCTGCGCGAACAGCGCCGGGCGACGGCCGCCACGGTCGAACGCCTCCGCGGCGCCGTCGCCCGCGACGAACTGCTGGTCCACTACCAGCCGCTGGTCCGGCTGGCCGACGAGCACCTGGTCGGCGTGGAGGCCCTGATCCGCTGGCAGCCGGCGGGACAGCAGATGATCCCGCCGGACCAGTTCATCCCCTCGGCGGAGGACAGCGGCCTCATCGTCCCGATCGGCGCCTGGGTGCTGCGCCGCTCGTGCGAGGTGGTGTCCGAGTGGCACCGGCGTCACGGCGCTGTCGTCTCGGTCAACGTGTCGCCCCGCCAGCTGCGCGAACCCGACTTCGCCACCCAGGTCCTGGACGCGTTGAAGGCCTCCGCGCTGCCGCCCGCCGCGCTGATCCTGGAGATCACCGAGGGTGTCCTGGTCAACTCCGGGGTGGTCACCGAGCAGGCGATCCGGCACCTCACGACACTGCGGGAGCAGGGTGTGCGGGTCGCCGTCGACGACTTCGGCACGGGTTACTCGTCCCTGGCCTACCTGCGCGACCTCCCGATCGACCACATCAAGATCGACAAATCCTTCATGCCGGCCCCCGGTACGCCCGACCCGGCCGCCCGCACCATGGTCAAGGCGATCATCGACCTGGCCTCCGGGCTGGAACTGGGCACCATCGCCGAAGGTGTCGAGACCCGCGAACAGGTCGAGCTGCTGCGGGAGCTGGGGTGCGAACGCGCGCAGGGCTACTACTTCGCGCGTCCGCTGCCCGAGGCCGAGGCCGCCGAGCTGCTGGCCCGCGCCGGGCGCAGCGCCCACGTCTGAATTCTGTCCCCTTCCGAGCGGTTTCACCGGCGCCGGGGTGCGTGGCGGGGAGCGGTCGGGTGCCGTTCGGTTACCTGGCTGTCAACCGGTGACGCGAGGCCCTAGCGTCCTTCCCATGACGAACGAATTCCTGGCCTTCGCCCCGATTTCCACCGCTCCCGCCGTCGACCCGGCCCGCGCGCTGCTGGACGAGATGATGGCACGGGTCGGCGTCGACGGCCTCGCCGCCGCCCTCGGCGACACGGGCCTGCTGGCCCAGGTCGACCAGCACGCCGCGGCTGTCCGCGACGCGCTCATGCACGCCGGCCGTGAGGTCGACGCCGAGGGGCTGGCCGCGTACGCCAAGTCCATCGCCGCCGCCGCCGAGCGGATGGGCCGCCCGGTGCCGCAGCCGGGTCACGCGTACCTGTCGGGTCCGGCCTGGCTGGCGGCCGAGTGGCACCTGATGCGCCTGGTGGCCGTCTGCATGATCGCCGAGTCGGCCGGTCTGCTCTGACCGGATCAGCCGAAACGCTGAACCCGCCGTTTTGGCATTGAAGCGATACTTACGTACCTTTTGTACTATGCGTCTCATCGTCCTCACCGTGGCCACCGCCCTGGCGTTCACGGCCACACCCGCCCTCGCCGCACCCGTCGCCGCTCCGGCACCGGTCACCGTCGCCCGGTACAGCTTCGACGGGGGAGTGGGCGCAACCGGCCGGATCGCGGACCTCTCCGGCAAGGGACCCGCCCTCACCGTCCGGACCGCCGACCGGGGCCGGGTCAACTTCAACGGCACCACCGCCGACAAGTACGCGTCCTTCCCGGCCGTCTGCACCACCGGTGCGGCGACCTGCCCCCGAGCCCTCCTCGAAGGCACGGACGACGCCGACCTCGACCCGGGCACCCGGATGTTCCGCTGGGGCGCCTCGGTACGCCTGACCAAGGCCCAGGTCGTCCGCTCCTCGAACGTCGTCCAGAAGGGCGTCGTGGACACCGAGAGCCAGTGGAAGATGCAGGTCGGCGCCAACCAGGGCAAGGCCAGCTGCGTGGTGGTCGGCCAGGGCTCCGCCCAGATCTACCTGGTCCGCTCCAGCATCGGCGTCGCCGACAACGCCTGGCACGACATCATGTGCCAGCGCTCCGGCGCGGTCCTCTCCGTCTACGTCGACGGCACCCAGCGCGGCAGCGTCGCGATCCCGGCGACGGTCTCGATCGCGAACAACAAGCCGCTGCGCATCGGCGGCCCCAACTTCAACACCAAGAGCGACATGTACCACGGCCTCCTCGACGACGTGTACGCCCGCCTCGGCTGACCGGAGATCCTCGGCAACGGCAAAGGCCGGAACCTCTGGCGGGGGTTCCGGCCTTGCCGTTGCTGCCAAGCTGCGGGGCATGGATGTTCGTCTCGAACCCTGGTCGGAATTCGCGCTCGACCTCCTGCGCCGGATCAACACACCGCGGATGCGCCGGCACGTCGGCGGTCCCGAGCCGGAGGACCTGTTGCTCGCCCGGCACCGCCGCTACCTGGAGATGCCGGCGGCCGGTCGCGGCTGCATGTTCGCCGTCCTGCTGGGCGGCGAGATGGTCGGCAGCATCGCCTACCACCGGCGCGACTGGCAGGGCGAGCAGATCTACGAGACCGGCTGGAACGTCCTGCCGGCGTACCAGGGCCGAGGTGTCGCCGTGGCCGCCGGTACCGCCCTGATCGCCACCGTCCGTGAGCTGGCCCGCCGGCCCGGCGCGCCGCACAGCCTGCATGCGTTCCCGTCTGTCGAGAACGCCTCCTCCAACGCACTGTGCCGCCGCCTCGGCTTCGATCTCCGCGGCCCCTGCGATTTCGAGTACCCGCCGGGCAGCGGTCTCGTGATGCGCAGCAACGACTGGCACATCGACCTCACCGGACCCGGCTGATCGCCCGGCGTCGCGTTGCCGGCCCGGGCCACGGCACGGGTGTGTCGCGGCCCGGACCTGGTGGTCGGCGGCCTAGCTGCGGCGGAAGGCGTAGGAACGGCCGGAGCCGCCCGGAGCGCGGCCGGCACGATCCCGTTCCGAGCGCTGGCGCGCTGCGAGCCGGGCGTCGCCTGCGCCGTGGTGCGTGGCTGTCGTGACGGTGTCCGTCGGCTGGTCCGGGGTGCCGGCATTCAACTGCGGCACCGCCACGGCCAGGTCCTGGCGGGCAAGGTCGTCGCGGTCGACGTGGATTGTGAAGTCAGGCATGGTGCGACCTCCTCGAAATGACGAGGCGAGCAAGAGACAAGTCGGATGAAGTCCGCGCGCAAGGAACGGCGCGCCCAGATGCAGTGGGCCTGAAAAGGCTGCGTCAGGAGATCATGCCGACACGGTAAGCCCGCGGCCGCGGACCGCGCGACCGAATTACGGCCGGAGTTTCGCCACGCCCGCGTCGATGACCGCGATGGCCGCGGGATAGTCGCGGAGCTGGTCGCGGACCAGCATCAGACCGATCTGGAGCGCCACCGGCGGCACCTCGCGCGCTTCGAGCACCGCGGACGTCCACTGGACGAAGTCGGTGAAGATCTGCGCGTCGTCGACGTAGAGGGCGGCGGCGAGGAAGTCGACCACGTGGCCGAGGTCCTCGGCCGTCGCGTCGTGCTGACGCTGGTCGTACCCGCTGACCGGCGGATACGCCGCCGCGAGCCGGACCAGTGCCGTGCTCACCAGATCACCCCGGTGGCGCACGACGTACGTGTATTCGTCGTCGCCGAGGAACGCCGTCTCGTACGGGTCGCCGATGCGCGGGGGCCAGTCACCGTTGAGCCGGTCCAGGGCTTCCTGGGCGCCGGCGGCCCAGGCGTCGGTGCCGAGTTTGACCGCCCAGCGGCCGTCCGGGCCGAAGCCGCGTCCTCCGGCGATCACCGGCACGCCGACCGAGCGGCAGGCGGTGATCGCGGCGTGCGCCCGGGGCAACCGGGTCGCGATCATGCAGCTCAGCGCCACGGCGTCGGGGCCGGTCTGGTGGAGGTGGGTGACGAGGTGGGTGCCGGGGACGTTCGCGCCGAGGAAGTCGACGCGCCAGCCGTCGAGGCGCAGCATCTCGCCGAGGATGCGGACGGGCAGGGCGTGCCATTCGCCGTCGACGCAGGCGACGGTGATCCGGCCGCGGGTCGGGCGGACGGACGAGCGGGCGGCGACGGCCGCGAGGGCGCGTTCGCTGATCGCCGTCGCGGCGTGCTCGCGGGCGATGGACCACTCGTTGGCCGCCCACAGCTCACCGACGCGGCCCTGGGTGCGGGCGATGAGGTCGAGCATGACCCGCTGCGGGGGTGTGCCGTTCTCGAGGAGCTCGTTGACCACCTCGACGGCGCCGTACTCGTCGCCGTCGCCGACCAGGCGCAGGTATTCCTCGCCGAGCCCGGGGTCGTCGAGCGAGCGCGGTGGTGTCGTGGTGAAAACCGTCATGAGCGGCGGCGGCCCCTCCGGGTGGCGTCGATCGCAAACGGGGAGGCGCTGGTCCCACCGGTTTCCATGAGACTCAGCTTGGTGCGGGCCGGTGCGCGGACCGCGAGCATCGCGATGTCGTCGCGGACCCCGCCGTGCACCCAGTCGGAGACGAGCTGGCGGACCCGTTCGACCGCCGCCGCGCCCGGCATGCCCTGACAGCTGGCCAGGGCGTCACGCAGGCGGGTCTCGCCGTACTGCTCGTTGCCGGTGGCACCGCCGCGGGCCTCGGTCAGGCCGTCGCTGTACATCAGGCAGAGCTCGCCGGGCGCCAGCTCGATCGTCGCCGGCCGCACCAGGATCTGGGGCACCACGCCGATCAGGGTGCCGGTCACCGGGACCGCCTCGACGGTCCCGTCGGCGCGCAGCACCAGGGGAGCGGGGTGACCGCCCGTCGCCAGCTCGAGCCGCACGCGGCCGTGCTCGGAGCGGCTGATCGCGCCGACGACCAGGGTGACGAAGCGGTGCTGGCGGCTGGAGCCGAGCAGCGCGCGGTTGAGCACGGTCAGCATCGCGGCCGGGTCGGAGCCGACCAGGCGCAGGGCCCGCAGCGTCTGCCGGACCTTGCCGGTCAGCACGGCCGCCTCGGGACCCTTGCCACAGACGTCACCGAGCGCGATGACCGTCTCGGGGCTCTCCTCGGTCGGGCCGAACACGTCGTAGAAGTCGCCGCCGATGCGCAGGGCGTCCTTGGCGGCCTGGTAGGAGCCGACCAGCTCCACACCCTCGGGCTGGGGCAGCTCCGGCGGCAGCAGGTCGGCCTGCAGGATCGCGGTGGTGTCGACCTGCTCGCGGTAGAGCGCCGCGGCCGAGACAGCCGCACCCGCGCGGGCCGCGAAGATCCGGGCCAGCATCTCGTCCTCGGCGGAGAAGACCGCGTCGGGGCCGCGGCGGGCCAGGACCAGCGCACCGGCCGGCTCGGCGTTGCCGGGCAGCGGCGTCACCAGCAGCGCACCGACCGGGCCGAAACCCTCGGGGAGCAGCCATGCGGGCACCTGGGAGGCGTCCAGCCAGCGGCTCGGGATCGGCGGGAAACCGCCCAGCGCTTCCTCCAGGCCGGGCACCTCACCCAGCACCTTGTCGCGCAGGGTGCCTTCCTCGGCCGCCTCGCCCTGGACCAGGCGCACCCACTCGCTCTGCCGGTGGCGCGTCGGGAGGACGACCACGGCGGCGTCGGCGAGGTGGGCCACGGCCAGCTCGACGGTCGTCCGGACACAGCGGCGCTGATGCAGCGACGAGGAGAGCCGGCGGCCGGCCTCGGCGAGGAAAGCTGTCCGCGCCTGCTCGGCCTCGTGCGCCTCGGCGCGCCGGATCTCCTCGGTGATGTCCCGCAGGTACCACGCGTAGTGATCGGCGTCGAGAGCTTGCCGGCGGCCGTGCAGGTGGCGTTCCGCGACCTCGTCCGTGAACGAGTCGGCCTGCTCGGCCGTGGCGCGGGCGAGAGCTCCGCCGGTCGCGACGAGACCCGGCAGCAGTTCGGTCGCCGCGGCGTTGGCCAGCAGGATCGTGTCGTCAGAGGCCCGGCACAGCAGCACGGCCTCGGCGGACGCGTCGAGTGCCGCGCGCAGCAGGGCAGGCGCCGGTGCCAGAAGTGGCGTCACCGGTGTCCGGAGGTCCATCCGTTCCCCTCTTCGTCGCCCGCCGTCAGAAGCCGATCCAAGCCAGCCTACGCGCTAGGCCGGAATCCGGCCCGGCTCGGACGGGGGAACGGGCGCGTCGGTGTCCACCACGATCGGGGCATGGTCGGACGGTCCCTTGCCCTTGCGGGCCTCCCTGTCGACCACGGCGTCGCGCACCGTGGCGGCCACGTCGGGGGTGGCGTAGACCAGGTCGATCCGCATGCCCTTGTTCTGGTGGAACATCCCGGCACGGTAGTCCCAGTACGTGAAGGGGTGATCACCCTTGAGCGGGCGGGGGACCACGTCGACCAGGCCCAGGTCACGCAGGGCGGCCAGGGCGTCGCGCTCGGGCGGGGTGACGTGCGTCGACGCGGCGAACAGGGCGGGGTCCCAGACGTCGTCGTCGGTCGGCGCGACGTTGAAGTCGCCCGTCACGACCGCCGGTCCCTCCTGCGCGGCCAGAGCCGTCCTCAGCGCGGCGAACCAGGCCAGCTTGTACGTGTAGTGCGGGTCGTCCGGCGTGCGCCCGTTCGGCACGTACACGGAGGTGAAGCGGATGCCGCCGCAGGTGGCGCTGATCGCGCGCGCCTCGGGGTCGGGGAAGCCGGGCTCACCGTCGAAGCCGTGGCGCACGTCCTCGAGGCCGATCCGGGAGAGAACGGCGACACCGTTCCAGCGGCCCTGGCCGTACGAGGCGGTCTGATATCCGAGGTCGGCGACCTCCGTGGCGGGGAAACCGTCGGCCGCGACCTTGGTCTCCTGCAGGCAGAGCACGTCAGGCTTGGTCTGGTCCAGCCACTCCAGCAGCCGGGGCAGGCGGGCCTTGACCGAGTTGACGTTCCAGGTGGCGAAGCGCATCCCACCAGCTTGCCACCTGTGGGGGTCAGTGCTCCGGAGTGCGGTGCTCGGCGTCCATCCGCGTGGCGGCCAGCAGCGCACCTGCGAGGCCCGAGGCCAGTACGAGCAGAACGGCCACGAGCCAGATCACGGAACCCTCGGATCCGATCAGCGTCGTCATCATGTGTCGCCTCCTCCGGTCTCAGTCATCGGCCGCGGATTCCCCCAGTGGAGGGTTCCGGGCCGAGCGAATAATGCCGGACTTGTCGCCGTGACGCCAGAGGTGGGCGAGACGATTGTCACCCTGTGGGGAACGGGTCAGGTGTTGCGGGCACCGAGGCGCTCGGCCCCGGACGCGTGCTGACGTGCGCTCCAGTGGCTCGCGAAGTCGCCGGCCGGGACGCCCGGTCCCCAGAGCCAGCCCTGGCCCTGGGTGACACCGACGGCGGCGAGCGCGTCACGCTGCACACGGGTCTCGACACCCTCCGCGACGATGCTCAGGCCGAGGGCCCGGCCCATGGCGACCACCGCGCGCACGATCTCCTCGTCCTCACCGCCTTCGCCGAGCCCGGAGACGAACGACCGGTCGATCTTCACGCCGGTCACCGGGAACTTGCGCAGGTAGCCCAGCGCCGAGAAGCCGGTGCCGAAGTCGTCGACGAGCAGCTGGACCCCGAGCTCGCGAAGCTCGAAGAGCACCTTGGCGGTGACACTGCCGCCGTCGGCCATCACCGACTCGGTCATCTCCAGCGCCACCGCCGACGCCGGTACGCCGTGGGTCATCAGCTCGCCGGAGACGACCATCGGCAGCTCGGCCTGGCTCAGCTGGCGGGGCGAGACGTTGATCGAGAGGTAGAAGTCGGCGCCGACCGTCCCGTCCGCACGCCACCGCGACAGCTGCCCCAGCGCCTCGTTGCGGACCCAGTCGCCCAGCGGGCCGATCAGCCCGGCGTCCTCGGCGACCGGGACGAAGGTCATCGGCGGGATCGGGCCGCGTTCCGGGTGGTTCCAGCGCACCAGGGCCTCGGCGCCGACCGGCCGGCCCGTCTCCATCCGCACGATCGGCTGGTAGACGACGCTGAGCTGGTTCTCGGCCAGCGCGGTCCGCAGGGCCCCCTCGAGCTCGATGCGCTCGCGGACCCGGTCGTGCATCGAGGTGTCGAAGATGGTCGCGCGGCCCGGGCCCTCGGCCTTGGAGCGGTACATCGCCGTGTCGGCGTCGCGCTGCAGCGCCTCGGCCGTGACCGCGGGGGTGCCGTCACCCGGGGCGTGCGCGATGCCGATGGAAGCGCTGATGACGACCTCGGTGTCACGGACCGGCAGCGGCCGCGCGAAGCACCGGTGGATGTCCTCCACCAGCCGCAGCGCAGCCTGCTCGTCGCCGACGGACGCGATCAGGAACTCGTCGCCGCCGACCCGGGCCAGCATCGTGCCCGCCGGGACCGCCGACCGCAGCCGCAGCGCGACCTCGATGACCAGCTGGTCGCCGGTGTCGTGACCCCAGGAGTCGTTGACCCACTTGAACCCGTCGAGGTCGAGGAAGTAGACCCAGACCCGCCGGGTGCCCTCCGGCGGTGTCGCGGCGAGCAGCCGTTCGATCTCCGCGGAGATCATCCGGCGGTTCGGGAGCCCGGTCAGCGGGTCGTGCATGGCCTGGTGCTCGGAGTGCAGCTGCGCCGCGACCTGCGCCTGCACGGCCGAGACGGCCCGCAGCAGCAGGAGCGCGACGATGGCGATGCCGCAGGCGCCGATCAGCATGCGGTATTCGACCGACCGGCCACCGACCGTCACCAGCAGCACGAACGGTGTGATCACGGACGGCACGAGCAGGAGCATCCGGCGCCAGGACCAGGCCTGGACCGGATGGCGGGCCGCGCGGCCCAGCTCCACCACCGACGGGTGCAGGGCCGAGACCCCGAGCAACGTGTACGCCAGCAGAAAAGGCACGTCCAGCAGCGGCGACGCGTAGGTCCGCCCGGAGACGCCGATGATGGCGTACGCGAGGTCACCGACGACCATCAGCGCCATGCCGGCCACCAACGCCGCCAGGCTCACGGGCCACGTACGCGCGGTGAAGGTGAGGTTGATGCCCAGCGCGAGCAGCACCACGTCGAAGAGCGGGTAGAGGCCGGCCAGCACCGAGACGAGCTGCGGGCGCCCCTCGATCGCCGCCGCCGGAGCGGCCAGCAGCAGTGCACTGGCGAGCCCGCCGGCCAGGCACACCATCAGCCCGTCGAGCAGGGCGTGGCGTTCGATGCTCCCGCGCGCCCGCAGCAGCATGACGAAGAAGAGGCCCAGGAGGACGTACCCGGGGATCGTGAAAGCGTCGGCGAGCAGCGGCCGGCTCTCGACCGCGGGCCGGACCACGACGCCGACCAGGAAGAAGATGCCGGCGGCGCCCATGAACGGCCACGCCTTGCGGGGCTCGGCCCGGAAGCGGCGCGGAGCGGCGAACAGCGCCCAGACGGTGCCGATGCCGATCACGGCGAAGGCGGCCGTGCTGACCGCGGCGCCGAGATTGACCGTGTAGAGGACGGTGGCGAGGACACCGGCCACCCCGAAGAGCAGCCACCACCGCCGACCCCGCGTCGACGGAGCTGTGGTCAGCACCGTCATCTCCCCCTGGCAGTCCGTCAGCTCATCAGCGCTCCCGCCGATCGCACCGTACCCGCCACCGGCGTCACCCCGGCAGGGGTTCCGTGGACAAACACGGTCGGGCACGCACACCGGCGCAGCAACTGCTGGGCCACGCCACCCAGCAACGTGCCGCCACCGGCGCCGCGCGGTCCCACGATCATCATGCGGGCTCGGCGGGACGCGCGTACGAGAGTCGCCGCAGGTTCTCCGATCAGCAGGCTGGTGCGCACGGGCCAGGACCCCGGCAGGGTGGCCACCGCGGTGTCGAGCAGCAGCTGACCGGCAGCCCGGCGGGCCTCGGTCTCCACCACGTGCAGCACCTCCAGAGCGGTGCCGCGCCGCTCGGCCTCGGCCGCGGCGACGCGCAGCGCGAGCAGCGAGGTGGGGGAGCCGTCGACTGCCGTCATCAGGGGCCCCGCCGGCGGGCGGACACCCCGGGCCACGAAGACCGGGCGGCGCGACCGCGAGGCCACCTGCACCAGCACCGAGTCGACGGGCAGGCGCGGGGTGCTCGCGAGGTCGTCGTCGGCCAGCACGAGCAGCTCGGCATTACGGCTCAACCGCAGCAACTCCCGCACCGGCAGCCCGTCCAGCACCAGACCCTCGACCCGGACGCCGGGAACGGTGCGAGTCGCGGTGCCGACCGCTTCCGCGACGATCTCGCTCGCCTCGTGACGCGCCTGCGCCCAGTCCGGTGCGTCGGCGGACCCGGCGCCCGGCCCGGTGAACACGTGCACGACCCGGAGCGGGTGGCCCCGGGCCATCGCCTCCCGGGCGGCCAGACGGGTCGCGGCAAGACCCGCCGCGGTGCCGTTGACACCCACGACGACAGGAGCAGGGCCCGGAATCTGCATCGGTTCACCACCTCCGCACCGCGACGACGCGGTTACACCGACCATTATCTATGGTGTGTACGGCGATGGCGGTCGTGATCAATCCCTCAGCGGTCGACCGCTTGATGACCCGTTCAGGTTGAGGGTTTACGGTGAACGGCAGGTTATTGGCGACATCTGCCGGTGAAGTGAGGGAAATACATGACGGATGTCAAGCTCGACCACCCCGGTGGCCAATTGTCCATGCCGGTCCGCGAGGCGGTCGAGGGTCCAGGCGGCATCGATGTCAGCGCGCTGCTGAAGGAGACCGGATACGTCACCCTGGACCAGGGCTTCGTCAACACGGCTTCCTGCGCGTCGGCGATCACCTACATCGACGGTGACGCCGGCATCCTGCGCTATCGGGGCTTCCCGATCGAGCAGCTCGCGGGCAAGGCCTCGTTCCTCGAGGTCTCCTACCTGCTGATCCACGACAAGCTGCCGACCCCGGCCGAGCTGGCCGAGTTCGGCGACAAGATCCGGGTGCACACGCTGCTGCAGGAGGAGATGCGCGCCTTCTTCTCCGGCTTCCCCCGTGACGCGCACCCGATGGCGGTGCTCTCCTCGGCCGTCACCGCGCTCTCGACGTTCTACCAGGACGCGCTCGACCCGGCGGATCCCGAGCAGGTCGAGATCTCCGGGATTCGGCTCATGGCGAAGCTTCCGACCATCGCGGCGTACGCGTACAAGAAGTCGATCGGTCACCCGCTGCCGTACCCCGACAACTCGCTCGACTACGTCGAGAACTTCCTCCGCATGACGTTCGGCCTGCCCACCGTGAACTACGAGGTGGACCCGACGCTGGCGAAGGTGCTCGACATGCTCTTCGTGCTGCACGCCGACCACGAGCAGAACTGCTCCACGTCGACCGTGCGGCTGGTGGGTTCGGCGCAGGCCAACCTGTTCGCGTCGGTCTCGTCGGGCATCAACGCCCTGTCGGGCCCGCTGCACGGTGGCGCCAACTCCGCGGTGCTGGAGATGCTCGAGGGCATCCGCGCCGACGGCGGCGACGTGGACGCGTTCGTGCGCCGCGTCAAGGCCAAGGAGAAGGGCGTGAAGCTCATGGGCTTCGGGCACCGGGTCTACAAGAACTACGACCCGCGCGCCGCCATCGTCAAGAAGGCCGTCCAGGACGTCATCTCCACGATGGACCGGCCGGACCCGCTGCTCGAGATCGCCCTGAAGCTCGAGGAGATCGCCCTCGCGGACGACTACTTCGTCTCCCGCAAGCTGTACCCGAACGTCGACTTCTACACCGGCCTGATCTACAAGGCCATGGGGTTCCCGACGAAGATGTTCACGGTGCTGTTCGCGCTCGGCCGGCTCCCCGGCTGGATCGCGCAGTGGGGCGAGATGATGGCCGACCCGACCACCAAGATCGGCCGCCCGCGCCAGCTCTACACGGGCGAGGCCGAGCGTCAGTTCGTCCCGATCACCGAGCGCTGATCGGTTTTCCGCCGGCAGCCGTCCTCCTGATTCAGGAGGACGGCTGCTGTGTTTTCAGCCAGGCGATAATTCGGGCGGCGCCGTCCTCGGTCCTGAGCGCCGCCGCGACCTCCTGCGCCCGGGCCGCGTGCCGCGGGTCCGTCGTCGCCGCGCGGAGGGCACCGGCCAGGCGGTCCGCCGTCAGCCGCGGCAACGGTACGCCCGCAGGCGCGACCCCGAGCTCCCGCAGGCGCCGCGCCCAGAACGGCTGATCCGCCAGCACCGGGACGGGCACCGCCGGCACTCCCGCCCGCAGCCCGGCCGCGGTGGTGCCCGCGCCGGAGTGGTGCACCACGGCCGCCATCCGCGGGAAGAGCCAGTCGTGCGGCATCGGGCCCACGCTGAGCACGTCCGGGCCGCCCGCCACCGTCAGCCCCGACCAGCCGGCCTGCACGATCGCGCGGACACCGGCCTTGGTCACCGCTTCCAGCACCGGCGCCGCGAGGCGCTCGCCGCGTCCCGCCGCCATGCTGCCGAAGCCGATGAACACCGGTGCCGGGCCGGCGGCCAGGAAGGCTTCCACCTCGCGGGGTGGCGTCCAGCCCGACGGTCGCTCCGGCCACCAGTAGCCGACCACCTCCTGCGAGGCGGGCCAGTCGGCCGGACGCGGCACGACCGTCGGGCTGAAGCCGTGGAACGTGGGCCACCGGTGCTGTTGTGCGCGTTGCAGCGCCGCCATGCCGCGCTGCGGCAGCCCGAGCCGGCGGCGCAGATCGCGGACCGGGCGGGCGTAGAGCGGGTGCGCCGCCGACTCCAGGAAGCGCCCGGTGAGCCGGTTGCCGAGCCGGCCGAGCGGTCGCCCGCCGATCAGCACCGGCCCGAAGTCGCCGGTCGGGAAGACCGGTTGCAGGAACACCCCGGCCCACGGGATGCCGGCGGCCTCGGCGACCTGGTAGCCCAGCGGGGCGACCACCGTGGACAGCAGCATCGCGTCGGGCCGGGTCTGCTCGACGGCGCGCACGATGCCGTCGCCCAGTTCGGCGACCAGCGGGCGGGCGATGCGCATCAGCCGCAGCAGCGCCCGCGGTCCGGTGCCGGAACCGGAGCCGTCCTGGCCCCGGGCCTGCGGCAGGATCTCGCGCAGGTCGCCGGGCAGCGGCACGAACGGCAGCTCCACGGTGTCCCGGAACGGTTCGTGGGTGGCCAGGGTGACCTCGTGCCCGGCCTCGCGCAGCCGGGCGCCGAGCCCGGTGTAGGGCGCCACGTCGCCCGTCGAGCCGGACGTCACGATCAGCACCCGCATGCGATGATCATAGCTACATGCCTTGACGGTTATATAACCGCGGTGGCATGGTCAGTGGGTGCCTGTCGACGCCATCGCCGTGCTCGCCGAGCCGACCCGCCGCCGCATCCTCGACGAGCTCCGCCTCGCCGACAGCAGCGTCAGCCGGCTCGTCGAGACGCTCGCCATGAGCCAGCCCGCCGTCTCCAAACACCTGAAAGTGCTGCGGGAGGCCGGGTTCGTGTCCAGCCGCACCTCCGCGCAGCAGCGGATCTACTCCCTCGAACCGGAGCAGTTCCGGGCCCTCGACGCGTGGCTCGCGCCGTACCGGCGTCTGTGGAACAGGCACCTCGACGCCCTGGAACGCCACCTGGAGGAATCATGAGCGACCTCGAGTCCGGCCCGGCCCGCGACGCGACCGTCGAGCCCGACGGCGCTCGGTGGGCCCTGATCTTCGTCCGCGATCTGCGGCACCCGCCGGCCAAGGTCTGGGCCGCCCTGACCGATCCCGGACGCCTCGACCAGTGGGCGCCTTTTGCCGCGGCGCGCGACCTGTCGGTCACCGGCGACACGACCCTGGCGATGGTCGACGGTCCTGATCGGACAGACCTGCCCGCCACCGTACGCCGTGCCGACGCCCCCGAGGTCCTCGAATACACCTGGGGTGACGACCTGCTGCGCTGGGAGCTGGAACCGATCCCCGAAGGCACCCGGCTCACGCTGCGGCACGTCTTCGAGCACCGCGACGAGGTCCCGATGTTCGCCGCCGGATGGCACCTCTGCGCCGCGGTGCTCACCCGCCTCCTCGACGGCCACCCGGTCGGCGTCATCCGCGGCCGCGACGCCATGAGCCACGGCTGGGAGACGCTCCGGGACGCGTACGCGAAAGAACTCGCCCGGTAGCAACCTTTCCCCGTCCGCCGGTGTCAGGCACATTGACGGGCGGGGAGAGGGCGGGGATGCGCGACGGATTCGACGACTTCGTACGAAGTCGCAGCACCGGGCTGCTCCGCGTCGCCTACCTGCTCACCGGTGACCGGCACACCGCCGAGGACCTCGTGCAGGAAGTCCTCGAGCAGATGTACGTGAAGTGGCGGCGCATCCAGGGCGCCCCCGAGGCGTACGCCCGGCGCGCGCTGGTCAACCGGTCCACCAACCGGTGGCGCAGCCGCGGCCGGCGCCCCGAGGCGCCGCTGGCCCACCACGACGTCGCCGAACCGGACCACAGCGAGCACATCGTCGTCCGCGACGCGGTTGTCGAGGCGCTGCGCACCCTGCCACCGCGGCAACGGGCCGCCGTGATCCTGCGCTACCTGGACGACCTGCCGATCGCGGAGGTCGCCCGGGCGCTCGACTGTTCCGAGGGCAACGTGAAGAGCAACGCCTCACGCGGCCTCGAACGCCTGCGCACAGTCCTCGCCCCCGTCACCGCCACGACCGAAGGGGGAGCGCGATGACCGACACCGACATCCGTACGGCACTGGAACGCGCCACCGGCGACCTGTCCTCGCCGCCCGACCTGCTCGAGCGGGTCCGCGCCGGCGGGCACCGCCGTGTCGTCCGCCGCCGCGCGGTGCTCGGCGCCGGACTCGCCACGGTCGTCGCCGGATCGGCCGCGGGTGTGGGCCTGTCCAGGGACCACGGCGACCGGCGGGCACCGGTGGCCTCACCGCTGCTGGACGGTCCGACGCGGGGTGACCTGCGGGAGGACACCGCCTATCTGGACAGCGTCCGTGCGGCCTGGCGTGACCACGTCGGCAGCAAGCGCCTGGTCGGCGAGCCGAAGGTCGTCTGGGCCGGGACAGCCCCGCACGACAGCCGCGCCGCGGTCGTCGCGCAGCGGGTGCGGGAGGAGGTCGCGTCGCCGATCGGGCAGATCGACTACGGCATGATCGGCTTCGTCGAGCAGACACCGGCCGGCCCGGTGGTCATCTCCCTCGAACAGATGCTCACCCTGGCGTCGAACTCCGCGGTCGCCCTGCTCGGCCCCGACCGCGACGTCGTGATGATCCTCGACGACGGCCGCGACGCCCGGTACTCCCCGAGCCTCACCTACGACGCCGGCGGCCGGATCAGGCGTACCTTCACCGCACCGGACTTCCGGGCCCACGACGGCGTCTTCTTCGCTACGGCCGGCAAGCAGAACACCTCGGTCCAGATCGCCGTCCGCGCCGGCCGCCGCGACGGCGCCGGCAGCCTCGCCGTCGGCCTGGCCAACCAGTCCGCGCTGATCGAGGCGGCCGGCGGCGGGCGTCCGGGCTCCGGGTGGTCCGGCTCCGAACGCCTCGACCGCCGGCTGCCGGGCCGCGACCGCGCCTGGCCCGCCGACGCGGACCTCGACCGTGACGGTCTCGGCCCGTGGGACCTCTCCACCCGCGAGGGGTACGCGGACACGTACGGCTACTGGATCACCCCCGCAGTCGACACCTGGCTCATCCGGGGCGCGACCGCCGACCGCCGCCGCTTCGTCGTGCAGACGCTGACGGCACCCGACGGCCGCAGCCGCGTCTTCCTGCAGCTGGAGACCCCCGACGCGGTCCTGAACGGCTTCACCGATCCCGGCGCGGCCCTGACCCTGCAGGTGCGGCTTCCCGACAGGCAAGGTGTGGTGGTCGCGGCCGGCAACGCGACTCTGCGTTACCGGACCCGGGCCGGTGGCTGGCTGCCGGTCACGGGTGACGCGGCGCTGCTGCCGGACGCTGCCCGCGAGGTCGAAGTGACCCGGGCGGGTGCGCGCCCGGTGCTGGTGCCGTTGCGCGGTTAGGGTGATTCTCCAGTGGCCCACCGGCCGTCATCGACCAGGGAGGGTCTGCATGGACGTCGTCATCGGCATCGACACCGGAACCACCGCGACAAAAGCGATCGCCGCCGGCCCCGCCGGTGAGGTCCGGGCCATGACGAGCGTGCACTATCCCCTCTCGGTCCCCGGGCCGGGCCAGGCCGAACTCGACCCGGACAAGCTCCGCGACGCGGCGATCGAAGCCCTCGTCACGGTGGCCAAGGAGTCCGCCGCACAGGGCGACCGGGTCATCGCCATCGGCCTGAGCGCCTTCCTGCACGGCCTCGCCCCGATGGACGCGAACGGCGCCCCGCTCGGCCCCCTGATCACCTGGGCCGACAACCGCGCCTCCGGCCAGGCCGACGAGATCAACGCCGCCGGTCGTGCCAAAGGCCTCCAGGCCAGGACGGGCACCCCGGTCCACCCGATGTCACCCCTCGCCAAGCTGACCTGGTGGAACGCGAACGACCCGGCGAAGGTGCGCGACACCCCGCGCTGGGGCGGCGTCAAGGAAGTGGTCCTGGCCGGACTCGCCGCCGAGGGTTTCCTCCTCGACCTGTCCCTGGCCTCCGGCACCGGCATGTACGACATCCACGAACGCCACTGGGACCCCGAGGCCCTGTCACTGACCGGCGTCCGCGAGAACCAGCTCGCCGAGGTCGTCCCGACCACCCACCGGCTGCGCCTGCGCCCCGAGGTGGCCTCCGCCGCCGGCCTGCCCCCGGAAATCCCCCTGATCATCGGCGCGGCCGACGGCCCCCTCGCCAACCTCGGCGTCGGCGCCACCCCCGCGGGCGTCGCGGCTGTCTCCCTCGGCACCAGCGGCGCCCTGCGCACGATCGTCAACGGCCCCACCGCGGACAATGCCGGCCGCTTGTTCTGCTACGCCCTCACCGAGGAACACTGGGTCGTCGGCGGCGCGATCAACAACGCCGGGTCGGTGGTCCGCTGGGCCGGGGAGACCTTCGCCGGCAGCTTCGACCGCCCGGCCGCCGAGGGCGAGGACGCCGACGTCCGCGACGCCGCCCTCCTCGTCGAAGCCGCCGAGATCGCCGCCGGCAGCGAAGGCCTCCTCTGCCTCCCGTACCTCCTCGGCGAACGAGCCCCCTGGTGGCGCGGCGGCATGCGCGGCGCCTACCTGGGCCTCCGCCGCGAACACGGCCGCGCCCACCTCGTCCGAGCCGCCGTCGAAGGCGTCTGCCAGCAACTGGCCCTGGTCCGCGACACCTTCGCCGACGAGGGCATCGCCATGACCGAGGTCCGCGCCACCGGCGGCGCGGTGGCCTCGGAACTCTGGGTCGGCATCCTCGCCTCAGCCCTCGACCTCCCCGTAGCCGTCGCCGAAACCCCGGAAGGCACAGCCCTGGGCGCCTGCCTCCTCGCCCGCCACGCCCTCGGCGAACTCCCGGACCTGGACCAGGCCGCAGCCATGATCGGCATCAACGACCACACCCGCCCGGACGAGTCGGACGCCGCCCTCTACCGCCGCCTCCGCCCCCTGGTCGAACGCTCAGCCCTCGCCGTCACCGACGTCCTCACCGAACTCGACAAGATCGCCCCCGAACCCCTCCCCGGCACCGAAAAAGCCGTCCCCAACCCCACCTGACCCACGACCACTGCCTGGCCGCCCAACCACCGCTGCGCGCCCGCCTGCCAGGCCTCGCTTGCGGGCGCGGTTGGTCCGTGCGACCGCCTTGCCTCACCCTCGACCGGTCCGCGGCGCCGGTTGGTTGCTGACCGGTCGGGTCTTTCTGAGCGGGTGGCATCGGCAGACAGGGCTGATGCCGGCCGCTGGGCGGCAGCCGCGAACGTCGGCTGGGTCTGTCGGGCCCGGTTGCTCTGCGCTGATGGCGGACCCGGGCGAGCGAGCGGCCGGGGTTCGGGGCTGGTCTGGGAGCACGGAGCCGGCAAACGGCGGGAGCGACGGTCTGTACCCGGCACGGACCTACGACATGACCTTCAAGATTTTGATCGTCATCAGTAGCGGCCGGCCGAAGTCGTGAGTATCCCCACCCCCACGTTGACGGGGTGGTGGGGGTGAGAAAGAGTGGCTCGCGAGCGGCAGTGGAGGAACCCGGTGGGAGACCGGGACGGTCCCGCCACTGTGACCGGGGGTTCACGCCCCTGGAAGTCAGGAGACTCCGGCCGCTCGCACCTTCTGCACGTGGGCGCGGACCCGCGGAAAGGACCGGGCGTGACGCCGTACCCGTTCTCTGCTGTCGTCGGACTTGACGATTTGCGGCTTGCGCTGTTGTTGACTGCTGTTTCGCCCGCTGTCGGCGGGGTGCTCGTGCGTGGGGAGAAGGGCACGGCGAAGTCGACCGTGGTCCGGGCGCTGGCTTCGTTGCTTCCCGAGGTTGATGTGGTGCGGGGGTGCCGGTTCGCCTGTGATCCTGCCGCGCCCGACCCGGGGTGTCCTGATGGGCCGCACGAGCCGGGGGCGCCGCACGGGCATCGGCCGGCGACGCTGGTCGAGTTGCCGGTCGGGGCCACCGAGGATCGGGTGGTCGGGACGCTGGACATTCAGCGGGCGCTGGCCGACGGGGTGAAGGCTTACGAGCCGGGTCTGCTCGCCGCCGCGCACCGGGGTGCGCTGTATGTCGACGAGGTCAATCTGCTGCCGGATCACCTGGTGGACCTGCTGCTGGACGCGGCCGCCATGGGGCGTGCCCACGTCGAGCGGGACGGTGTGTCGGTCAAGCATGCGGCGCGGTTCCTGCTGGTGGGGACGATGAACCCCGAAGAGGGTGAGCCTCGGCCGCAGCTCGTCGACCGGTTCGGCCTCGTTGTCACCGTGTCGGCGCCGCGGGATGCCAAGTTGCGGGCCGAGGTGGTGCGGCGGCGGCTGGCGTACGAGGCGGGGCCGGATGCTTTTGCGGCGCGGTTCGCGGCTGACGAGACCGCGCTGGCTGCGCGGATCCTGGCGGCTCGTGAGGCGGTGCCGTCGGTGCTGCTGCCCGACACCGAGCTGGACCGCATCGCCCGGGTCTGCCTGGCCTACGGGGTCGACGGGATGCGCGCGGACATCGTGGTCGCCCGCTGTGCGGTGGCACTGGCGGCCTGGCACGGACGCGACCGGGTCACCGCCGACGACATCCGTGACGCGGCCCGCCTGGCTCTGCCGCACCGGCGCCGCAAGGACCCGCTCGACCCGCCCGGTACGGACGAGGAGCGCCTCGAAGAAGCCCTCGACCAGGCCGGCATGGACGACGATCCGGACGACGACCCGCAGCCGCCGTCGGGCGGCCCGGACGACAACGGCCCCGACTCCGGCGGTGGCCCCGACAGCAACGGGACCCCGGACAGCAGCAACCGCCCGCAAAGCAGCGGAGGCCCGAACAGCAGCGGCCCGGACAGCAGCGGCCCGGACAGCGGCAACGGCCCGGACGGCAGCAGCAGCCCGGACAGCAGTAACGCCTCCGAGCGTGGCGACGACTCCCGATCGAGTGACGGCACCCCGAAAGAGGGGCAAGCGTCCGGGGGTGCCGCGGCGGTCCAGGCCGGTGCCGCCTACCGCCCGCGGGCTCTGCGGATCGCCGCCCGTGGCGAGGGCGGTCACGCCGGTCGTCGGTCACCGGCTTTCGCCCGGCGGGGCCGTGTGGTCGGCTCCCGCATTCCGCGCGGCAAGCTCGCCGGAGCACCTCACCTCCCCGCGACCCTCCGCGCCGCCATTCACCGTGGGGCGCTGACGGCGGGCGCGCAGGTGGTGCAGCCGCGGGATCTGCGGGAGGCCGTGCACGTCGGGCGTGAGGCCAACCTGGTGCTTTTTGTCGTCGACGCCTCCGGTTCGATGGCGGCGCGCAAGCGGATGACCGTCGTGAAGACGGCTGTGCTCTCGTTGCTGCGCGACGCCTATCAGCGGCGGGACCGCGTCGGGATGATCACTTTCCGGGGCCGGACGGCGGAGCAGGTGCTGCCGCCCACGTCCAGTCACGAGGTGGGGGTGCTGCGGCTCGCGAGTCTGCGGACCGGTGGGCGTACCCCCCTCGCCGCCGGGCTGCGGGCCGCGGCCGCGACCATCGCGATCGAGCGGCGGCGGGATCCTCGCCGTCGCCCGCTGCTGATCGTCGTCACCGACGGGCGGGCTACCAGCGGGCCCGATCCGGCACTGGTCGCGCCGGCCCTGGCCGGCGTGGCCGCGGTGGTGGTCGATTGTGAGTCGGGGCCGATCCGGCTGGGTCTGGCCCGTCGCCTCGCCGCCGCACTCGAAGCGGACGTGATGCCGCTCGACGCCCTGGCCGCGGGCAACACACCGATCGGGAAGGCTGCCTGATGCTGCAAATGCACCGCACCGCACCGATGAGGAAGGCAGCCTGATGCCGCAGGGACAGGTCACCACCGTGCCGCAGGACGGGCTCACCACCCGGCAGCGGCGGCGCCAGGCCGTGCTGGCTGTCCACACCGGACACGGCAAGGGCAAGTCGACGGCCGCGTTCGGGATGGCGTTGCGTGCGTGGAGTGCGGGCTGGCCGATCGGGGTCTTCCAGTTCGTGAAGTCCGAGAAGTGGCGTGTCGGCGAGGAGGCCGCCCTCAAGGCCCTGGGCCAGACCGGCGGCGCGACCGTCGCCTGGCACAAGATGGGTGAGGGCTGGTCCTGGATCCAGCGGGCGGGCACCGAGCGGGACCACGCCGCCGAGGCCGCCGAGGGCTGGGCGCAGATCAAGCGGGACCTGGCCGCCGAGACGCACCGGTTCTACGTGCTCGACGAGTTCACGTACCCGATGAAGTGGGGCTGGGTCGACGTCGCGGACGTCGTCGCGACCCTCGCCGACCGGCCCGGCACCCAGCACGTGGTGATCACCGGCCGGGACGCGCACCCGGATCTGCTCGCCGCGGCCGATCTGGTCACCGAGATGACGAAGGTCAAGCATCCGATGGACGCGGGTCGCAAGGGTCAGCAGGGCATCGAATGGTGAGCATCCCGCGTGTTGTCATCGCAGCGCCGGCGTCGGGACACGGGAAGACCACGGTGGCCACCGGGCTGCTGGCCGCCTTTGCCGCCCGGGGTCTGAAGGTCGCGCCGTTCAAGGTCGGGCCGGACTACATCGACCCGGGTTACCACTCGCTCGCGGCGGGCCGCCCGGGCCGCAACCTCGACCCGGTCATGGTCGGCGAGGAGCTGATCGGCCCGCTGTTCGCGCACGGTTCGGCCGGCACCGACCTGGCGGTGGTCGAGGGTGTGATGGGCCTCTACGACGGGCGTACCGGGGCGGGTGACACCGGCTCGACCGCCCACGTCGCCGGTCTGCTCGACGCGCCGGTCATCCTCGTGGTCGACGCCGCTGCGCAGGGCCGGTCGGTGGCCGCGCTGGTGCACGGCTTCCGCAGCTTCGGTTCGGTGCGCCTGGCCGGTGTCATCCTCAACCGGGTCGGGTCGGACCGTCACGAGGCGATCCTCCGCGAGGCCTGCGAGGAGGTCGGCACCCCGGTCCTGGGGGCGATGCGCCGCGCCGACGCGGTGGCCGCCCCCTCCCGCCACCTCGGGTTGGTCCCCGCCGCCGAACGCCGATCCGAGGCCCTCGCCTCGGTGTCCGCCCTCGCGTCGCTGGTCACGGCCTCGGTGGACCTCGACGCCGTGCTCGCCGTGGCCCGTTCCGCGCCGTCGCTGCCGGTGACACCGTGGACCCCGATCGCCCCCGACCCGGTGCCGGGCCGTCCGATCGTTGCGATCGCGGGTGGTCCGGCTTTCACCTTCGCGTACGCGGAAACGGCCGAACTCCTCGCCGGAGCGGGAGCGGAAGTCGTGACCGTGGACCCGCTCCGCGACGAGAAGCTGCCGGACGGCACCCGTGCCCTGGTCGTCGGCGGAGGCTTCCCCGAGGTGTACGCCGCGGAGCTCTCGGCCAACGAGCCGCTCCGCCTCGCCGTCGCCTCCCTGGCCGCGGTGGGCCTGCCGATCGTGGCCGAGTGTGCGGGCCTGCTGTGGCTCTGCCGCACCCTGGACGACGCCCCGATGTGTGGTGTCCTCGACGCGGATGCCGCCATGACGCCGACCCTGACCCTCGGTTACCGCGATGCGGTCGCCCTGACCGACAGTCCGCTCTACCGCGCGGGCTCGCGCATCACCGGGCACGAGTTCCACCGCACGACCGTCCACCCGCGGTCGGGCCTGCTGCTGGAACCGGCCGGGGGAGCGGCCTGGGCCTGGCGTGGAGCCGACCCGGAAGGCTTCGCCACGCCGACGTTGCAGGCGTCCTACCTGCACCTGCACTGGGCGGCCGACCCGGGGATCGCCCGCCGGCTGGTCGCGCAGGCGGCTACGGCCTGACGAGGACCGCGCCGGCGACGCTGTCGACGTACCACTGCTGGAAGCGTTCGGCCGGCCAGCCGCGTTCGCGGACCAGCCAGTCGTAGTTGCGCACGTCCTGGGCCAGCCAGAGCACGTCGGTGACCTCGCCGGCGCTCAGCTCGGGTCGCAGCTCACCGGTCGCGGCCAGGTCCGCGGCGAACATCGTCATGCCGTGCCGCCGGTCGTCGAGGTTCTTGCGCCAGATGGCCGCGGCGTCGGCGTCGGCGGTGGCCGCACCGGCCAGCGCGAGCATGACCTGCGCCTGCCGCGCATGGGTCTCGGTGAGGTGCCGCGCAAACCGGCCGAGCTTCTCCCGGGCCCCGGTCAGCGCCCGGATCTCCGCCGTGAAAGGCCTGTCGGGTACGGCCACAGGCGTGTCGTCCCCCGCGACGGTGACGTCGATCAGGTCGGACAGCAGCTGCCGCTTGGTGCCGAAGACGGCGTAGAGCGTCTGTACCGACACGCCGGCCTCGGCGGCCACGGTGGTGAGCGGGGTGGCCGCGTAACCCGGGTCGACGAAGAGCCGGGCCGCCGCGTCCAGGATGGCCCGCCGTGTCCGCCGCGCCTGCTCCTGTCGCCGGGCCGACGCGTAAGGCCTGGTTCCGGTCACGGGTGGAGTGTAGTAACGTTTTCGCTAGAGCTTCACTCTAGCGAAAGTTGGTCGCGATGCCGTTCGGTGTGGTGCAGGAGATGCCCGGAGTCAGCGAAGCCGAATATCGCCAGGTGGAGAAGCATCTCGGCCCGGACCGGCCGCCGGGTCTGCTGGCCCACGTCGCCGGTCCCACCACCACCGGTGGCTGGCGGATCATCAACGTGTGGGCGGACGAGGCCGCGTTCCGCACGTTCCAGTCCGAACGCCTCGTCCGTGCCGCGGGCCTGGCCGCCCAGGAGGACGGCTTCGACCCGGCGAAGGCGGCCCACTTCAGCTCCGTCAGCGTCGACGGCGCCGAGATGCCGTTCTGAGATGGCGACCACGACAGCCCTGCGCGCCCGCAACGCGGACTTCTGGGCCCGGGCCGCGCCGGGCTGGATCGCCCACGCCGATCACCACGACGACTGGAGCCGCCCACTGGGCGCTCCGGCCCTCGATCGGCTGAGCATCGGACCGCGTGAGCGGGTGCTGGACGCCGGCTGTGGCTGTGGTGGCACGACCGCGGACCTGGCCCGGGCGGTCGGTGCTGCGGGCTACGCCGTCGGTGTTGACCTCTCCGAGGAGATGGTTGCCGCCGCCCGGCGCCGGCACCCGGGCGTGGAGTTCGTGGCCGGCGACCTCGAGACGATGAAGGTGGTGCGCGGCGCGCCGTTCGACGCGGCGTACTCGTGCATGGCGTTGATGCTGCCCGCCGACCCGGTCGCGGTCCTCACGACCGTCATGAACTCGTTGCATCCGGGCGGCCGCCTCGCCGCGACGGTGTTCCGCGAGCAGTCCACCGTGCCGTGGCTGCCGGCCGCGGTGCTCGGCGCCGCCGCGCACGTGGGCGCCCTGCCGCCTCTGCCGGTCGGCGACGAGCCCGGCCCGTTTGCGCTCGCGGACCCCGCGCGGACGCGGAAAGCGCTGACGGCCGCCGGCTTCGACACCATCGCCATCGAGCCGCGGGACGTCGTCCTCGAGACCCCCGACGACCCGGACGCGGTGACCTCCTGGCTGATCGGGATCGGCCCGGCCGGCGCCGCCTACCGCGAGGCGCCACCGGAGGCGCAGGCGGCGGCCCGGTCGGGCGCGGCCCGCCTGCTGAGCCGATTCCGGACACCCGGTGTCGGCTATCGTCTGCCCACCGGCATCTGGCTGATCACGGCCGAGTGTGCCTGACCGGGGGTGACCGTGACGGGACTGCTGGTCCTGGGCCTCGGCGCCCGCTCGGCCACGCCTGCGGCCGACGTCGAAGCCGGAGTCAGCGCCGCATTGGTGCAGGCGGGAGTGCTTCCTGCGGCCATTACGGTCCTGGCCACCCTGGACCGCCGCGCGGCCGAGCCGGGCCCCCGGGTTTTGGCCGAGCGGCACGGGTGGCGGATCGTCGGCTACACCGCCGAGGAACTGGCCGCCGTCGACGTCCCGCACCCGTCGGAGACGGTGGCCCGTCGGAGCGGCACCGCGTCCGTCGCGGAGGCGGCTGCACTGCTGGCCGCCGGGCCGGGCGCCTCGCTGGTGCTGCCCAAGCGTGTCGTCGGGGGCATCACCGTCGCGATGGCCCTCAGCCGAAACTGACGTTCTTGGTCTCCACCGTGCCGGCCACCCGACCGGGTGCCTTGTGGCCGTCCCAGTAGAGGTTGGTGTGGGCGATGACCTTGTCCGGGGGTGGCGCGCCCCACTCGGAGAGATCCTCCGTGGTGTGAGCGTCGCTGACCAGGATCGTGTCGTATCCGCGGACGAGCGCGCCGTGGAGGGTCGAGCGGATGCACTCGTCGGTCTGGGCGCCGGTGACGATGAGACGGCCCACGCCGAGGCCGGCCAGGACGGTCTCGAGCTCGGTCTCCTCGAACGAGTCGGCCCACGCCTTGTCGATGTGCTGGTCGGCGTCCTCCGGGCTGAGCTCGGGAACGACCTGCCAGGGCTCGGTGCCTTTCACCAGCACGTCGTCGAACTGCTGCACCCAGACCACGGGAACGTTCTCCGCGCGGGCCTTGCTGACCAGGCTGCCGATGTTGGCGACGACCGCGTCACGCTCGTGTGTGCTCGCGACGACGCGGTTCTGCACGTCGACGATGACAAGTGCGGTGTTCGGCCGGTCCTGCAGCGTTGTCACACGGTCACCTTCAGGCGGGAGCGGGCGCAGATCATCATGCGGACGCGAGGACGCTGCGGGCCCTTGCGCAGCAGCTCGGAGCGCACCTGCTCGAGGAGGTCGGTGAGGGGCAGCCCGAGTGCCCGGCAGATGCCGGCCAGGATCTCCGACGAGACCTCCTTGCGGCCCCGCTCGATCTCCGACAGGTAGGCCAGGGAGACCCCCGCGGCCTCGGCGACGTCCTGCAGTGTGCGGCCCTGCTGCAGACGCAGGCGGCGCAGCACGATCCCGATGGCCGACCGGAGCAACGACATGCCGACCAGTCTAGGGTCTGTCCGGCGTCCCGGGGTCGTTCCGGTTGCCCGCAGGCCGGCCGGGGGTTGTCCTGGTGTGCCGGACCCGCCCGGCGGTCCAGACTGAGGGACATGCGCGGGGTCCCGGCGGTGTTCGCGGTGGCGGGTGGGGTTGCCCTCGCTGCCGCGGTCGTGCTGCGCCTCGCGGCCGGTGATCCGGGGGCGGCCGGCTGGACGATCGTCGGACCGGGTCCCTTCTACGCCGCCGGGCTCTACGCGGTGGTGCGGCGCCCGGCCGAGCGGACCGGGTCGTGGATGCTCATCTGCGGGGCGCTCTTCGCGATCGAAGGTGTGCTGGGCGGTTCGGTGCTGCCGCTGATCGCGGACCGGTCGTGGGCCTGGCTGGTGGTCCTGCTGCGTCAGGCGGCCGAGGTCGGCAGCGTCGTCGCCGGTACGGCTCTGATCGGGCTGTTCCCCGCGGGGCGGATCCGGCGTACCGGTGAGCGGTGGGTCCTGTGGTGTGTCGCCGGGATCGGTGCCGGGCTGGTGGTGCTGTCCGCGATGTCGTGGCCGACGTTGTCCGCCGGGACGTTCCGGCCGCCGCTGTACCCCGTGGTCAGCCCGATCTATGTCGAGGCCCTGGCGCCGGTGGGACCGGTGGCGGGACTGGCGTCGAAGGCGTTCTTCGCGTCGACCCTGCTCGGCGTGGGGATGCTGTACCTCCGCTACCGCACCGCACCGCCCGCCGACCGGCGGCGGGTGCGCTGGCTGCTCCTGGGCTGCGGCAGCGCCCTGGTGCTGTGGCTCGCCCTGGCCGCGGTCGTCTCGGCGGCGCCGGCAGCCTCCTTCGCGGTCGCCGTCGCGGTGCTGTGGCCGCTCACGGTCGTGCTGATCCTGGGCTCGTTCCTGCTCGGTGTGTCCGGCGACGGCGTGCTCGACATCGACCGGCCGGCCCGCCGGCGGCTGGTCTACCGGCTGCTCTGGCTCCTGATCGCGGCGGTCTACACGATCGCGGCCGCCGCGGCCGGGGTGGTGGCGAGCCGGTACCTGTCGATCGGGCCGGCGGTGCTGCTGGCGACCACGGCGGCGCTGGCGTTCCAGCCGGTGCGGCGGCGGCTCGAACGGCTCGCGGACCGGTGGGTGTTCGGCGCCCGGCTCGACGGGTACGCCGTGCTCACCCGGTTCGGCGCGGTCCTGGAGTCGACCCCCGCGCCCGCACGGCTGCTGCCCGACCTCGCCGACGCCATCAGGCAGGGCCTCGACCTGCGGTGGGTACGCGTACGCCTGGATCTCTCCACCGGGGTGGCGGGAGACGACGACGGCGGTGACCCGGAGCTGGTCGTGCCGCTGACCTACGCCGGCACCGGCCTGGGTGTGATCGAGTGCGGTCCGCGCCGGGACGGGCAGCTGCTGGACGAGGACCGCCGCCTGCTCGGGCACCTCGCCGGTCAGGCCGCGACCGTGGTCCACGCCGCGCACCTGAGCACCGAGCTCACCGAGCGCATGACGGTCATCCGGGAGCAGACGGCGGAGCTCGCCGCCTCACGGGCCCGGGTGGCGCAGGCCCGGGACGCCGAACGGCGGCGCCTGCAGCGGGATCTGCACGACGGTGTGCAGCAGGATCTGGTGGTGCTGTCCGCGAAGGTCGCCCTGACCCGGGAGCGGCTGCGCCGCGGCGACGAGAGGGCCGGCGCTTCCCTGGCCGAGGTGCAGACGGATCTGACCGCCCTGCTGGGGTCGCTGCGCGACTTCGCGCACGCCATACACCCACCCGTCCTGGCTGACCGGGGTCTGCTCGAGGCGGTCGAGGCCACAGCGTCCCGGCTGCCCCTCGAAGTGGTGATCGAGGCGGACGCGGCCCTGCGGGGTGTGCGCTACCCGCCGCCGATCGAGGCGGCCGGCTGGTACGTGGTGGCGGAGGCGCTGACCAATGTCGTGAAGCACGCGAACGCCGCCCGCGTCGTCATCGGCCTGCGGGAGTCCGGCGGCTCCCTCGTCGTGCGGGTCGGCGACGACGGGCGGGGCTTCGACCTCGACGCGCCGCGCGGACTCGGCCTGACCGGGCTCGCCGACCGGGTGTCCATCGTGAATGGGACGATGCGGGTCGACAGCGATCCGGCGCGGGGCACGACCGTCACCGCGGACCTCCCGGTACGCGACGAGGAGGCCGGTGATGACTGAGCCGATGCGGCTGGTCCTCGCCGACGACAACTACCTCGTCCGCGAGGGCACCCGAAGGCTGCTGGAGGACTCGGGCGAGGTCGTCGTGGTGGCGGCGGTCGGCTCGGCGGCGGAACTCCTCGATGCCGTACGCCGCCTGCGGCCGGAGGCGGTGCTCACCGACATCCGCATGCCGGTCTCCGGTGACATCGGGCAGTCCTCGATGGAGGGCATCGACGCGGCCCACACGATCCGGGCGACCGACCCGCACGTCGGGGTGCTCATCCTGTCCCAGTACGCGGAGGAGTCCTACGCGTTCGAGCTCTTCCGCAACGGGACCGCGGGTCTGGCGTACCTGCTCAAGGACCGGGTCGGTGACCTGGACCAGCTGCTGGCGGCGCTGCGGGCGGTCATCGCCGGTGGCTCGGTCATCGACCCGCAGGTCGTCGACGCGCTGGTGACCCGCCGCGCCCGGCTGCGGGAGTCGCCGCTGGCCCGCCTGACCGGGCGCGAGCTGGAGGTGCTGCGCGAGATGGCCCAGGGCCGCGGCAACGCGGGCATCGCGGCCCGGCTGTCGCTGTCGGAGTCGTCGGTGGAGAAGTACGTCAACACGATCTTCGCCAAGCTGGCCCTGACCGGTGAGCAGCACGTCCACCGCCGCGTCGCGGCCGTCCTGACCTTCCTCCGCGACGCGGGTCTCCACACCCCTTAGCTCAGACGGATCTCGACGCCCACCATCGGGTGGCGGCGCAGCCGGGTTTCGTAGAAGTGCACCAGCCGGGCCAGGTGGTGCCGTGCTTCCTTGATGCGGACCGCGCGGCGGTGACCGTCACCGAGGAGGATCGTGGCGATGCCGGCGTGCTCGGGCCCGGTCAGGCGTCCGGCCTTGTCGCAGGCGGCGATCGTCACCCGGGGGTTGTTCCGGATCCGTTTCACCTTCCCGCTGTCGGCCAGGGTGGTGGTGTAGACCACCTCGCCGTCGACGGCGTGCCAGACCGGGGTCGGCACCGGGGTGCCGTCACGGCGGTAGGTGGTCACGCACAGGAACTCGGCGTCGGCGATCCCGGCGGGCATCATCGGGCAGCCACGCTGTGCTGAAAAGAGGGGGAGCGGTCGTGGCGGATCAGCGCGACGCCGAGCACGCCCCACAGCACCATCCACGCCACCAGCGCCAGCCGGCCGGCGACCATCGGACCCATCACCCCGGGCAGCACCACCACGAACACCGCGACTCCACAGATCAGGACGAGGTACCGGGCGTGACCGGCGAGCCCGCGGGCCCGGACGACCGCAACGCCGGCCATGACCAGGCCGACCCCGATGAGGATCGTCGACACCCCGTAGCCGGCCTCCAGCCGGTCGGTGGCGGTGGTCGGATAGGCGGAGTCCGCGAGGGCGTACGCGCCGACCTCGCAACCGGTCAGGACGGCCAGCCCGGCGACGGTCGTCGTGATGCCCGCCCGGCCGAGGCGGGTGCCGCCGGTGGCACCCGCCCACACCAGACCGAGGACGCCGATGAGAAGCAGCACGTGGCTGACCGCGAAGGACGCCTCGGCCAGCCGGTGCGCACCCGGCGACAGGGGATAGCTGAACCGGTCGGGTGTCACGGCCGGTGTCACGAAGACCAGAGCCAGACCGCCGGCGGCGCCGATCGCCGCACCGAGCACGCACAACAGACCGGCGTATCCGGTCCGGCCTCTCATGACCGTGCCGCCTGCACGGAACGGCGTCGCAGCGTGCCGGCCGTCAGGAAGAGGCCCACCACGCTGAGCACGATCGACAGCGCGATGATCACGCAGACCCACAGCGGTGCGCCGAGGCCGAACGCCGGCAGGCCGAGGGCGGTCGCGACGACCCGGGCGGCCACGGCGGTCAGCAGCCCGGCGCGGCTGCCGGACCACGCCACCGCGGCCCCGATCATGGACAGCAGGCCCAGACCGGCGGCGAGGAGGATGACCCCGACGGGCGCCGGGGCCGACGAGTTGAGCGCGAACAGCTGGAGGACGTCCAGCAGCCCGGCGGTCGCGAACGCCGCCAGGCCCAGCTTGAACGGTGCGGAGATTGTCATACACCGACGCTAGGAAACTCCGCCCGTGGGGACGACCAGGCTGACCGCAGCTTCGCCTGAGGACAACCTCAGGTGCCGGCGGTCCGGGCGTGCAGGTGCATGTCGTGCCAGCCGTCCGGGTGCAGGGCCTGACTGCGCAGGGTTCCTTCGTACGCGTACCCGGCGCGCTCGGCGACCCGGCAGGAGGCCTCGTTGGCTGTCGAGTGGCGGACCTCGATGCGGTGCAGCCCGAGGATCGAGAAGGCCCAGCCGGTGAGGACCTCGAGCGCCCCCGCGGCGATGCGCCGGCCACGGGCCTCGGGCAGCACCCAGTACGAGATCTCGGCCTGCCCCTCGGCGAGGTCGATCGTCCGGAGGCTGATCTGCCCCAGGACACGATCGTCCGCGACGGCCCAGCCGGCGCCGGTCTCCTGCCGCCACCGGTCGGGCCAGGAACGGATCCAGGTCAGCGACTCGTCGGCCGTCATCGACCGCGCGTGCCACCGCTGGATGCCCTCGTCGGCGTACGCCGCCGCCACCACGCGGGCGTCCGCGATCTGCCACGGCCGCAGCATGAAACCCACCCCGGCGAGCAGGGGCTGATCGAGGCGGGCCAGCGTGCCGGCGGCGACGACGGGGGAGACGAGTCGGGGCACGCGGGTCAGCCGACCGGCCACTCGTGGACGGGGACGTTCTCGTGCATCGGCGGGAGGTACCGGCGCAGCATCTCGTGCAGCGCACCCTGCCTGTCCATGCCCTCACCCTCGAGGGCGTGCAGCGTGTCGACCTGCCACGTCGCGCCGTTGCGGCCGGTGAGGCAGCGCTGCTCGATGATGCCCAGCAGGCGGTCCCGTTCGCCGGGGGAGACGCCCCACTTGTCGAGGCCCTCCTTGGCCAGCGGGAGCAGCCGGCGCAGGACGAGCTCGGAGACGGGCACGTACCCCAGCCCGGGCCAGAAGACCGACGCGGCGATCCCGTGCCGGGCGCACGAGTGGAAGTTCTCCTCCGCCGCGCTGAACGACATCTGGGTCCAGATCGGACGCTCGGCCTCGGCCAGCATTCGCACCAGGCCGTAGTAGAAGGCGCCGTTGGCCACCGTGTCGACCACCGTGGGCCCGGCCGGGAGCACACGATTTTCCACGCGCAGGTGCGGGCGGCCCTTCACGACCGCGTAGATCGGCCTGTTCCAGCGGTAGACCGTGCCGTTGTGCAGGCGCAGCTCGGACAGCTGAGGGATGTCGCCGCTCTCCAGGATCTGCTCCGGATCGTCGTCCTCGCAGATCGGCAGCAGAGCGGGGAAGTAGCGGACGTTCTCCTCGAACAGGTCGAAGACCGAGGTGATCCAGCGTTCGCCGAACCACACCCGGGGGCGGACACCCTGGGCGCGGATCTCCTCCGAGCGGGTGTCGGTGGCCTGCTCGAACAGCGGGATCCGGGTCTCGCGCCACAGTTCGCGGCCGAACAGCAGCGGGGAGTTCGCCCCGAGCGCCACCTGGATGCCGGAGATCACCTGGGCGGCGTTCCAGTACGCCGCGAACTGGTCGGGGCTGACCTGCAGGTGGAACTGGGTACTGGTGCAGGCCGCCTCGGGCGCGATCGTGTCGGTGGTGACCGCCAGCCGGTCGATGCCGTCGATCCGGATGTCGAGGTCCTCGCCGCGGGCCGCGAAGATCTGCTCGTTGAGCAGCTTGTACCGCGGGTTCGCCGACAGCGCGTCGGCGGTCATGTGCTCCTTGCGCAGCGTCGGCAGGATGCCGATCATCGCCATGTGCGCGCCGACACTGCGGGCGTGCTCCTCGGCGTTGTTGAGGCTGGCCCGCAGTTCGCGTTCGAGGTCGGCGTTCTCCTCGCCGGCGAGCCGCCGCGGCGCCACGTTTATCTCGACGTTGAACTGGCCCAGCTCGGTCTGGAAGTCCGGATCCGCGATGGCCGCGAGCACCTCGGCATTGCGCATCAACGGATCCGCGTTGTCGTCGACCAGGTTGAGCTCGATCTCCATGCCGGTCATCGGCCGTTCGAAGTCGAACCGTGAGTCCCGCAGCATCGTCGCGAAGACGTCGAGACTGCGCCTGATCTTCTGCCGGTACTGCGATCTGTCCTCGCGGGTGAATGTCCTCTGGTCGACCTCTTCGCCCACCGCGCACCGCCCCTTCGCCAGCACCTATGATCTCCTGGTCAGCCCTTCGGCGCACCAGGAGAACGCGTCGAAACACCCGAGAGGTTTCCGCGTGCGCCGCATACCTGCCCTCTTTGCCGCCGTCGCAATCGCCGAGGCCTGCAGCTGGGCGGCTCTGCTCGTCGGCATGTTCTTCAAGTACGTGGTGGTGCACAACGAGATCGGCGTCCAGATCGCGGGACCGATCCACGGCGCCTTCTTCATGGCGTACCTCGCGGTCACGGTGATCCAGGCGCGCCTCGCGGGCTGGAAGTGGTGGGTCACGCTCGTCGCCCTGGCCTGCTCGATCCCGCCTTTCGCCACGATCGTCTTCGAGCGCTGGGCTCGCTCCCGCGGCCTGATCAGGATCGCCGCAGCAGAGCCCGCAACGCAGTCGTGAGCGCCTGAGGGTTCTCCTCGGCCATGTGGTGACCGCTGTCGATCGCCACACCCTCGACATCGGCGGCCCAGTCCCGCCAGATGGACAACGGATCGCCGTAGAGCTCCTCCATGTCGTCCCGGGTCGACCACGCGAACAGCGTCGGGCACGTGATGATGCGGCCCTCGGCCCAGTCGGCGTCGTCAGCCTCCCGGTCCGCGCGCAGCCCGGCCCGGTAGTCGCAACACATCGCGTGCACGGTTTCCGGGTCGTAGATCGCCTCGCGCTCCTCGGGCGGCACGGAGTCGCCGAGTCCGTACCACGCTTCCGGATCTGCGTTGATGACCCGTTCCGCCGGCTTCGCCGTCTGGCCCAGGAAGAACCAGTGCCACCACAGCTGCGCAAACCGGCTCCCGGCCCGCGACAGCGCTTCGCCGATCGGTACGCCGTCCAGCACGGCGAGGTGGCTGACCGCGTACGGGTGGTCCAGCGCGAGCCGCATCGCCACGTAACACCCGCGGTCGTGCCCGGCCACGGCGAAGCGGGAGTGGCCCAGCTCCGTCATCAGCGCCACGATGTCACCGGCCATGGCCCGCTTGGAGTAGCCGCTGAAGTCCTCACCCGCCGGCGGTTTGGACGACCGTCCGTAACCGCGCAGGTCCGGGCAGACCACCGTGTGGTCCGCCGCCAGGTCCGCCGCGACATGCTGCCAGGTGACATGGGTACGCGGGTGGCCGTGCAGCAGCACGACGGGCGGGCCGCTGCCGCCGTGCCGTACCCGCAGGGTCGCCGCGCCGACGTCGATGTGGTCCAGGTCGAAGCCCTCGAACATGATCGTTGCGTTACCCAGCCTTTACAGAACGAAGCAACAGATCGAGACTGATCGTTGTCTTTGATCCTTGGAGGGGGCAACGATGCGCAGATTCTCCAAGATCCTCACGGCGTCGGCCCTGCTGGTGGCCGCGGTCGGAGCGCCGGCGTCCGGCTCCGACCGGACCGCCCGGGACCGGCCCGCGTGGTCGACGGCGTGGGCGACCGCGCCCGCCGCGGCGGTCGGTGGTGTCGAGCAGGGGTACGCCGGCTTCACGATCCGCAACGTCGTCCACACCACCACCGGTGGATCGAGTGTGCGGATCCACCTGTCCAACCGGTTCGGCACTCAGCCCGTACTGATGGGGCATGTCACCGTCGCGATCTCCGCGCACACCGGTGGCCGGCGGGACGGCACGATCGACGCCAGCACCGGCGCGGCGAAGGCCGGCACGCTGCGCGACGTCCTCTTCAACGGCCGGGGCTCGATCACCGTGCCCGCGCGGGCCGAGGTCGTGAGTGATCCTGTACGCCTGCGTGTGCCCGCCGACCAGGACCTGCTCGTGACGACGTGGACCCCGCAGCCGTCCGGCACGGTGACGTACCACCCCGCGGCGATGCAGGACTCGTTCTTCACCCGCGGGCCGGCCGACCATGCCGGTGACGAGGCGGCGACCGCGTTCACCGAGACGACGCGGGTCTGGCACTACGTCAGCGGCGTCGACGTCAGCGGCGGGCCCGGCACCGTGGTCGCACTCGGCGACTCCATCACCGACGGCGTCACGTCGACCTGGGGTGCCAACAGGCGCTGGACCGACTATCTCGCCGCACGCCTCGCGACCAGCCCGGTGCCCGACTACGGCGTGGCCAACTCCGGCATCAGCGGCAACCGTGTGCTGCTCGACAGCAACGCGCCCAACTACACGATCTACGACAGCTTCGGCCCGAGTGCACTGACCCGGCTGAACTGGGACGTGCTCGACCGCGCCGGCGCGCGCTCGGTCATCGTCTTCGAGGGCATCAACGACATCCAGCAGACACCGCACCAGGACGACCCGGAGCAGATCATCGCCGGGCTCGCCCAGATCGCCACGCAGGCGCACTCCCGCGGGCTGCGGGTCGTCGGCGCGACCATCATGCCGTGGAAGGGCTGGGACTCCTGGACGCCCGAGCTCGAGAAGACCCGCGTCGCCGTGAACGAGTGGATCCGCGACGGCGGTGACGGCGCGCTCGACGGGCTCGCCGACTTCGACGCGGCCACCCGGGACCCGGCCGACCCGGAACGGATGCTACCCGCGTTCGACAGCGGGGACCACCTGCACCCGAACGACGCCGGGGACAAGGCGATGGCCGCGGTGGTCCCGCTGTCGCGGCTGTAGAAGCTCAGCTGATCCAGGCCGCCAGCAGGGCGGTGGCGATCGTCAGGCCCAGCACGGCCTGGATCAGCAGCCCCGGGCCCAGGTGCGACCACATCGTCGGGATGCGCGGGGTCAGCGGCTGCAGGGTGGTCAGGTTCAGGATCTGGTGCATCTTCACCGGCAGATCCGGATCCTTCTGTACGCGCGTGTGCACCTGCACCAGATCGCCCCGGTGCAACGCCGACTGGGGCAGCTGGCCGTGCATCTCCACCTCGTACGTCTGGCCCAGGTCGTCTCTGAGGCGTACCGGGGTGACCAGGTACTCGGGGCCCTTCTTGAGGTCCTTGAACTTGCGCCGCGCGCCACCGCCACCGCTGCGCAGCAGGGCGAGCAGCAGGGCGCCGATGGCCTGGGCGATGGTGGCGGTCACAAAAACCGCCACGAGCAGCGGCTGACCGACCTTGACCTCGCGGGTGTACGAGGCGCGGAAGCCGAGGAACCGGCCGGTGATGACGGGACCGGCGTGCCGGAGGATCCGCTCGCGGTAGAGCTCGGTGTCGTCCATGGGGACTTCTCCTGGGGTGGGAGAGTTACATCCCTCGATCGTACGGAGAGCTACATATCGAACACAGTGAGTGAATTGGCATCTCATGCGATCGCCGGCCCGATCTCACCGAGGCCGGCTCGGTTTAGCAGGGGTGACACCGGGCATTCGCCCCATCCGCCCTTTCATGCAAGGACCACACATGAAGCTGCCTTCTGCCCGTGGACCACTCTCCGCCGAGGTCATCGACGCTCTGGCCCACCCGCCGCACGACCTCCCGACGCTGCCGGACGCGGCCGGCGACGAGGACCTGCACCTGACGCTGTTCGTCCTCTACGAGCTGCACTACCGCGGCTGGGACGGCGTCGACGACCACTGGGAATGGCACCCCGGTCTGATCGCCCTCCGCGCCGGGCTCGAGACCCGCTTCGAGGCCGACCTGCGCGACCTCGCCGGTGAAATCCCGGCCACCGGCGACGTGCCGCACGCGCTGATCGCCATGGCCGGCGAGACCGGCGGGCCGTCGCTCTCCGGGTACCTGCGCGGCCGCGCGACCCGCGAACAGTTCTGCGAATTCGCCCAGCACCGGTCCGTCTACCACCTGCGGGAGGCCGACCCCCACACCTTCGCGATCCCCCGGCTCGCCGGGAAGGCCAAGGCCGCCCTCATCGAGATCCAGATCGACGAGTACGGCGGAGGCGCGGCCAACCGCATGCACCAGGAGATGTTCCGCGACACCATGACGGAGCTCGGCCTCGACACCACGTACGGCGCCTACGTCGACGTCGTGCCGTGGCAGACGCTCGCCAACAACAACCTCATGTCGCTGTTCGGGCTCCACCGGCGGTGGCGGGGCGCGCTCCTCGGGCACCTCGCCGGGTACGAGATGACCTCGACCGGGCCGAACCGCGCGTACGGGAACGCCCTGCGCCGGCTGGGTGGGTCCGAGACCGCCACCCGCTTCTACGACGAGCACGTCGAGGCCGACGCCGTCCACGAGCAGATCGCCGCCTACGACATGTGCGGCTCGTTCTGCCGCGCCGAACCCGCCCTCGCAGCCGACGTGCTGTTCGGCGCGCGGTGCGTGCTCGCGATGGAGGACCGCTGGGCCGCCTACGTGCTCGAACGCTGGGCCGCAGGCGAATCGTCGCTGCGCTGGACACCCTGATCGCGAGGCGCGGGGGTCTCACGAGCGGTGCCGGCCCGGAACCCGATGGCCTTGTGGGTCCCGTCGCAGAACGGCTTGATGGCGGACTTCCCGCACCGGCACAGCGCGACAGTCCCGCGGCCCGGCTCGATGACCTCACCCTCCGGCGTACGGATCGTGAAGTCACCCCGCAACAACAGGGGGCCGTCCTCGTAGGGAATCACCGTCGCGGCGTGCTCGTCGTTCATGCCGCTCGGGGTGCCCCGGCCACCCGCCGCAAAACCACCCGCCCGTCCGTCGTCCGTCTACCGATTGCGCGAAACGGTCACAGAGCCGTGCGGGACACGGTGAACTTGCACTGAACGCCTGTCGCGGGCGATCTACGGGGGTGGGACGGCATGGGCCTGATCGGCATGAAGTACATCAATCCAGACAGTGTCCTGGCACGCACGGCCTGGGAGATGGTCCAGACCCACGCCGGCGGACTGGGCCCGCACGACGGCCTGACCGTCTGCCCGGTCTGCGGCGAACCCCTCCCGTGCACGGCCGGCCGAGCCGCCGCCGAAGTCGTCGCCGCCGCAGGGCTGGCCGAATCGTCCGGCCTGGTCCAGGCCGCCCGGCAGGGCCTGGGCTCCCCGCTCGGCCTACCGGAACCACCGAGCGCTGCCCCGGTGTCGCCCGGCGTCGCGCGCCCGTCCCCGGCACAGTCGTCGTTCTCCGCGCCCGCCGAGCCCTTGCCCGAGCCGCTGTACGTGGCCCCGTCGCCTGCCCCTTCGCCTGCTTCTTCGCCTGCGCCCGTCGCTTCGGTGCCTGTTTCGCCGCCTTCAGTGGAGCGTCGGCCTGTTGCGCCGCCGTCTTTCGACACGCCGCGGGAGCCGGTGAGCTCGTTCGGCGGTCCGTCCCAGCCCGGCGATCCTTCGCAGGCCGGCGGGCCGTCCCAGGCCGGTGGTCCGTCCCAGCCTGACGGGTTCTCCCAGGCCGGCGGTCCGTCGCAGGCCGGTGGTCCGTCGCAGGCCGGTGGTCCGTCGCAGTCCGGCGGTTTGTCGCAGCCCGGCGGCTCGGTGCCGGTCGGCCGCGAAGTGCCTCCGGGTGCAGGTCGGGGTCCCGGCCTTCCTCCGGCGGGGCTCACAGCGCCTGGTCCGGAGTCCTTCGGGCCGTCCTCGTCGGCGCAGGTCTCGCCCGCGCAGCAGGGAGCGTTCGCCGGTCAGCCGTCCGCCCGCCCCGCATTCGGCGGCGAAGGCCCTTCGGACCTCGCCCGTCCCGGTAGCGAGTCCGACCAGGCACCGAATTCCTTCCCTGCTCGTTCGCCGTCTCCTGACCCCACCTCCGTCGGCGGCTCATCTGCTGGTAACTCGTCACCCGTCGCCGGCCCGAGCGGATCGGCGCCGGGCAACGCGGATGTCACAGGTTCCGCCCGGCCGGTTGCTCCCGAAAGGCCGCGGATCGAACCCGACATCGACCCGCTGCTGCTCGGCCCGCCGCTGTTCGCCCAGCAGAACCGCCCGCTCGACGCACCCCGCTTCACGCCGTCGGCCCGCCCGCCCGGCACCGAACCCGCCGTCGGCCAGAACGGCTCCACAGCGGCCCGGCCGTCACCGACCGGCAGCACCGAGCCTTCGCGCCAGGAATGGACCGACCGGCTCGACGCGGGCGCGCACGGGGGACCGACCTCAGCCGGCGATTTCGACCCGGCCGGCCGGGTCGGCCCGGGCCTGCCCACCGAGCCGACGCCGGGCGGTTCCGGACGCCCGTCAGCTCAGCCGGAGCAATTCGGTTCGGCAGCGCAGCCGGTTCCGGGCGCCCAGCAGCACCAACCCGGTAACCCTGGCCAGACGCCATCAGTAGCCCAGCCCAACCACCCGACGCCGCAGCCGGGTCACTTCGGCCAGTCCGGCCAGTTGGGCCACCCCCGTGAGTTGGGCCAGCCCAGTCAGTCCGGCCAGCCGAGTCGCTTCGGGCAGCCGGGCCAGTCCGGCGAGCCTGCAAAGACCTCGCAACTAGGCCATCTCGGTCAGAGCGGCCAGGTCGGTGCGCTCGGCGAGCGGGGCCAATCGCACGCAACCAGCCAGCCGGGTCAGGGCGATCAGCTCGGTCAGGCCGCTTCGGCCGGCCAGTGGGACGACGCCGGTCACCTCGGCCGGTCGGCGCCGACCGGCCAGCCCAGCGAACCCCACCAGCAGGGCCATTTCGGTCAATCGGGTCTCGGCCAGCCGGTCCAGGGCGGCCGACCGGGTCACGCCGGCCAGCAGGACGGGCTCGGTCAGCCGGGCTCGGGCGGTCAGGGCAGTCCGGCCGTTCACGCAAACCAGCTCGGTCAGCCGAGGGAGTCTGGCAGCCCGGGCCAGCCCGGCAGCCTGGGCCAGCCCGGCACCGCGAACCAGCCCGGTAGCCCGGGCCAGCCCGGCACCGCGAACCAGTCCGGCAGCCTGGGTCAGTCCGGCAGCCTGGGTCAGCCCGGCAGCCTGGGTCAGCCCGGCAGCCTGGGTCAGCCCGGCAGCCTGGGTCAGCCCGGCAGCCTGGGTCAGCCCGGTCAGCCCGGTCAGCCCGGTCAGCCCGGTCAGTCGGGGGAGTCCGGCAATCTGGGCCAGTCCGGTCAGCCGGTCCAACCCGGGCAGTCAGGGCAGCACGACGTGTCAGGCCCGTCGGCTCAGCCGGGTCCGTTTGCTCAGCAGGGACAGTCCGCCGCGGCCGGCCAGCCGGGTCAGGCGTCGCCGGCCGGTGTAGACGGTCACTTCGCGACTCGTGCGCAGGCTGCTGATCCGGTGGCGTCGGCGTTTGCGCGGCCGGCCGAGGCCGATCGGGGTGCGGCGTCCGGTGTGGAGGGCCAGTTCGCGGCTCGTGCGCAGGCTGCTGATCCGGTGGCGTCGGCGTTTGCGCGGCCGGCCGAGGCCGATCGGGGTGCGGCGTCCGGTGTGGAGGGCCAGTTCGCGGCTCGTGCGCAGGCTGCTGATCCGGTGGCGTCGGCGTTCGCGCGGCCAGCTGAGACCGCCCGCGGTGCGGGGTCCGGTGTGGAGGGTGCGGGTCCGTCGCGGGCGCCTGACCCGGTGGCGTCAGCGTTCGCGCGGCCCGGAGCTCAGCCTGCTCCCACCGGTCAGTTCGGTCAGGCGGCCCAGCAGGGTGAGGCTCGGCCGTCGCCGGCCGGCGCGCCTGCCCGTCCTCCGCTGGAGCCGCCGCAGCTGGGTCAGCTCAACCGGCCCGTCGAGCCCGAAGGTCAAGCTCCGGCTGGGCAGTTCCAGGCGGGTCAAGCCGGGGCAGGACAGGATCGGGCAGGGCAGGGGCCGGCAGCTCAGGGCCCCGGGGCGACGGCTGCGGAGACGCAGTTTCTGGCGACTCCGGCCCATCACTTCGCGCCGCCGGCGGGTGGCGCGCGGGGTCAGGAGCAGGGAGAGAGTGCGCCGGAGGATCCGGGTGTGACGCCGTCGGGGCTGCCTTCGCGGTCGGTTGTGCCGCCCGCGGCGCCGCGGAACGGGACGGTCGACGAGGAGGGGCCCAGCGGCCTGCCTCGCCGCGGGTAGTGACCGTGGGTGCCTTGCGGACCGTGACGGTTGCCGAGCCTTGAGGCACCTCTAACCGGTGAACGCCCTTGCTTTCGGGCGGGGCGTTTGTCATAGGGACGATGTTTCGGAATACGCTCAGTCGGGCAGTAGGTCGCTGATGCCGGCCGGGGATCACTGAAGACACCTGAGCCACGCGCTGGGGCGCGGCCGGGAGGGGGTTGCGATGCCCGCTGAACGCGTACTCGAAGATCTTGATGTGGCCGCGACCGAATACGCGGTGCAGTTCCGTGATGCGGATCCGGCTGAGCGTGCTGCGCTGCGTGACGAGTTCGCGGCTTTCTGCCTGCCCTTTGCCACGCGGATGGCGCGGCGGTACCGCGGGCGCGGCGAGGCGATCGAGGATCTTGTCCAGGTGGCGCGGCTCGGGCTGATCAAGGCCATCGATCGTTATGACCCGGAGCGGGGGTCCTTCACCGCGTACGGGGTGATCACGATCTCCGGTGAGCTCAAGCGGCACTTCCGTGACCGGACCTGGGGGGTGCACGTCCCGCGGCGTCTGCAGGATCTGTGTCTCGAGGTCGGGCTGACCAGCCGCGTGATGACGGCGGAGCTGTCCCGCACGCCGACGCCGGAGGAGATCGCCGAGCGGTTGCGGATCCCGGTGTCGGAGGTGTCCGAGGCGATCGCGTCGGCGGGCGGTTACACGCCGGCGTCGCTCAACGCGCCGGCGCTCGGGGCCGACAGTCCGGTGGAGCTCGGTGATCTGCTCGGGGTGACCGACGCGCAGCTGGAGGCGGTGGACGACAAGCTGACCGTGGCCGGTCTGCTGCTGCGGATCCCGGCCCGGGAGCGGCAGATGCTCGCCATGCGGTTCTACGGCAATCACACGCAGGCGGAGATCGCCGCCGAGCTGGGGATCTCGCAGATGCACGTGTCGAGGCTGCTGAGCCGTGCGCTGACCTGGCTGCGGCAGGCCATGCTGAGCGACACGCCGCCGCGGTGGGAGGGCATCCTCGACGACACGTACGGTCTGCACGTCTCGACGGCCCGGGCCGGGGACCGGCTCACCGTGCACGTCCGGGGTGAGGTCGACCGTGACACCGCGGACCGGCTCCGGCTGTCGCTGCGGCAGGCGGTCTCGGCGGCGGACGCCGGTCGGGTCGTCATCGATCTGTCCGCGGTGCCGCTGCTGGACGCGGCCGGGGTGGCGGTGCTCTTCGACGCGGCGTCGGCGGCCTCGGTGGCCGGGGTCGGTCTGAGTCTGGCCGGTGCTCAGCCGCAGGTCGCCCACATCCTGGCGGTCACCGGTCTGCGGGACCTGCTCGCGACCGGTTAGGGCCGCTCCGGGTCGATGGACAGGGAGGCCCAGACGACCTTGCCGCCCTCGCAGGGGAGCCAGCCCCACGACTGTGCTGATCCCTCGATAAGGGCGAGCCCACGCCCCCGCATCGCGGTTGCGCCCTGAGGCGGGAGCCGGACCGGCTCGGCCGTGCTGCCGTCGCGGACGGCGATCTGCAGGAAGCGTGGCCGGAGCGAGAGCCGCAGGGTCATCATCGTGCCGGCGTGGTCGATGACGTTGCTGACCAGTTCGCTGGTGATCAGGCTGGCCGGTCCGATGAGGTCCGGCAGGCCCCAGCGGGCGCACGCGTCGGTTGCCACGTCCCGGCCTTGCCGCGATGCGCCCGTTATGGGCAGCAACTCGTCCGTGATCGTCGAGAGGCTCTCCCGCTCGATGCCGCTCTGGACGCGGGCCTCGGCGAGGGTCGCGAGGACCGGCAACGACCGGTACGCGGCGGAGTCCAGAGCCAGCCGGGCGAGCGCCGACGGTGCGCACAGCACCATCGGGATGCCCGGCCAGCGTGCTGCCTGCCGGCGGACGGCAACAAAAACGGACAGGGCCAGCGGATCGGCGACGCCCAGCCCCGACAGCTCGACCAGCAGCGCGTCGGGCTGTTCGGCGAGGCACTTGAGGAGTCGCTCGTGGAGGCGGGAGACGTCGGCCATCTCCAGCGTTCCGGACAGGGTGGCGAGGAGACGGCTGCCGTCGTCGCTGATTGTGCAGTCGACCGGCACGAGGGACGCCTTTCGCCGTGATGGTGGTGCAGGGTTGGGGGTTTACCCCCGTGAGTGAATGGTCAAACGCCCGTCTGTTCGGCCTCCATGACGATGATGGCGCCCCCGCTCTCCGGACCGGTGTTCGGCCCGGTCAGCGGGGTGCAGACGACGCGGACGGTGACGGCCCGGCCGCGGCGGTTGACCGCCTCGACCGTCACCTCGGCGGGGACGGCGGCCTCGGTGAGGATGCCGCGCAGCAGCGGCCGGAGCTGGTCGAACGGCAGGCCGATGTCGAGGTTGAGGAAGTGCTGGCCGACAACCTCGTCCGACCGCAGCCCCCACAGGTCCTCGGCGCGATCGTTCCACACCCGGATGCGCAGATTGTGGTCGACCACGACAACCCCGGCCTTCAGGCTGGTGAGCACCGTCTCCAGGAAGGCGTTGGCGTCGTCGAGCTGTGCGGTGCTGATCCGCAGCTGGTCGTTGATGGTCTGGAGCTCGTCGTTGGTGGACTGGAGCTCCTCGTTCATCGTCTCCAGCTCCTCGTTGGTCGACTGGAGCTCCTCGTTGGTGGTCTCCAACTCCTCGACCGTGGACTGGAGTTCCTCGTTCGTGGTCTCCAGCTCCTCGTTGGTCGACTGCAGTTCCTCGTACGCCGCCTCGAGCTGCTGGTGGGCGTGCTCGAGATCGTCCTGCAGCCGGCGGGAGGCGGTGACGTCGTTGAAGATGAGGTTGACGCCCAGCAGGCTGCCGTCGGTGCCGGTGAGCGGGCTGACCTGCACCTCCAGGTGGATCAGCTCGCCGCCGCGGAGGTACTCCACGTCGGTGACCCGCATGCTGCGCCGTTCGATCTGGGCCTGCTCGATGTAGCGGCGCAGCTCGACCGGCCGGTACGACAGGTCGAGGTCGCGGAAGGGGCGGCCGATGTCACGCGACGACACGCCGAACAGCTTCTCCAGCCTGGTGTTGGCCAGGGCGACCACCCCGTCGGAGGTGAGCCCGAGCTGAGCGACGGGGCTGGCCGCGAAGGCCTCGTTGCGGAGCTCGTCGAGTCCGCCGACCGGTGGCTGCACGGTCGGCAGGGCCTCGGCGAAGACGGCGCCGCTCTGCTGGTGCAGCCGCGGCACCCGGCGGAAGACCCGGCGTTTGAGGTCGACCGGCGTGAAGATGCCACCGTGGCTGAGCAGCATCTCGGCCCGGCCGAGGAAGAGGATGCCGCCCTCGGACAGCGCGAAGTGGAAGCGGGTGAGGATCTTCGCCTGGGTCTCGGCGTTGAAGTACATCAGGGTGTTGCGGCAGGTGAGCAGGTCTATCCGAGAGATCGGCGCGTCCTGGACGAGGTCGTTGCGGCCGAAGATGACCGAGCGCCGGAGGTCCTTGCGGAAGAGGTACTTCCCGGCGGACTGCTCGAAGTACTTCGGCACCAGCTCCGCCGGGACCGCCGCGATCTGCTGCTCGGTGTACCCGGCCTGGCGGGCTTCGGTGAGCTGCTCCTCGTCGACGTCCGTGGCGTAGATCTTGACCCGCTCGCGGAACTCCTCGACTCCCAGCGCCTCGGCCAGCACGATGGCCAGGGTGTACGCCTCCTCGCCGGAGGCGCAGCCGGCGGACCAGACGCGGATGGGCGCGTTGCCGGGGCGCGTCGCCAGGATCGGCTTGAGGATGTCGGACCGCAGATAGTCCCAGGCGTCGGGGTCCCGGAAGAAACCCGTGACGTTGATCAGGATCGTGTTGAACAGCGCCGTGAACTCGTCCGGGTGGACCTGCAGGAAGTCCTGGTACTCCGCGTAGTCGGACAGGCCGACCTGCGCCATCCGGCGGTCGACCCGGCGGATCAGACTCGACCGCTTGTACCCGGTGAAGTCGAAGCCCCGCGACTCCTTGAGATGGATCAGGAGAGCCTCGAAGTCCGGTGCGGTGGAGATCATGGTCGCCTTCCGTGACTGATCGGTGCGGCGACGTCAGCGCACGTCGGACGGCAGGATTTCCGCGTCCTCGGGTGGAGCCGTGTCGGTGTCGGAGTCCGGCATCGAGCCGAGCCGGTCGATCAACCGCCGGATCGTCGCCCCGGCGGCGTCGGCGTCCGCGGCGATGCTCTGGAAACGAGCTCCCGTGCTGGCCCGGCGGTTCTCACCGCTCCTGGCCATCCGGCGGCTCAGGGCCGACTTCTCCTCCAGCGCCCGGAGGGCGATCCAGAGCGCACTCTCCAGGGCGAGCGCCTGCTCGTCGAGGAGGCTCTCGGGTGACCAGCCGTGCCCGACCCGGCACCGGTAGCGCTGCTGGAGGCCGTCGCCGATCTGGAAGAGGCTGCCACCGCACGTCGGGCAGCCGAAACCGGCCGGCGGGGCGAACTCGTCCGTGGTCATCGGGGCGAGGTCCGACATGGCCACCTCGTTGTCCAGGAGTGTGTCGGCCGAGGGAGTCTGACCGGGGGGAAGAGGCATGGCCGTTATCTCCGCGAGGAGGCCGCCCAGTTTCGCGGCCGGTGCGACGTGCTCCGTCGGCGCTCGCACGAGAGCGGCGCGGGGCATGGAGGGATAGAGGGCGTCCGCCGGATCCTGCACCACTGCCGTGCCCTGGCGGGCGACGATGGCCCCGAGCCCGGCCGCCCCGTCGTCGCGTGAGCCCGAGAGGACCACACCGACACCACGAGGACCGTACGCGCGCGCGACCGAGCGGAACAGCGGGTCGATCGCGGGCCGGTGGCCGTTCTCCGCCGGGCCGTGCGACAGCCTGATGTGCCCGTCGAGCAGGAGCAGATGATGATCGTTGGGCGCGACGTGGATGCGTCCGAAGCGGAGGGGTGCTCCGTCCACCGCGATGGCCGCCGGGAGCGGGCCGCTGCGATCCAGGATCGAGCTCAGGGCGCTCGGAGCGTCCCGGGGGAGGTGCAGCACCACGAGGATCGCGCCGGGAAAGTCGGGGGGAAGCCCGCCGACAAGTGCGCGCAGCGCCTCGACACCACCGGCGGAGGCGCCGATCGCGATCACGTCTCGACGTTCCTCGAGCTGTCTTTCGACAGTCACACCGTTGCCCCTGCCGTCACTCTGTTCTTACTGTCACGCTGGTCTGACGGTCACGCTGATCTGACCGTCAGACTGCCCCTGCGGTCATCTGCGTCCAGACCACCTTACCGTCCGAGACAGGCAGGACTCCCCAGGCGTCCGTGAGTTCTCGGATCAGCTGCAGGCCACGACCGCCGGCCTGGGCCGTTCCGGGTTGCTGGGGGCGGGGGAGCAGACGGCTGCCGTCACGGACGGTGAGGCAGATCCGGCTGTCGCGCAGGCCGACGGTGAACTCCATCGTGGTGTGCGCGTGCCGGACGACGTTGGCCACCAACTCGGTGGCGACCAGGGCGGCGGTCGAGGAGATCTCGCTGTGCTGCCAGCCGGCGCAGGCCTGGGTGACCAGCTGACGGACCTGGCGGCAGGCGTCCGGCACAGGTCGGAGCCGGATCCGGATGCGGCGCGGCTCGGGCTCCTCGGCGGCCTGGGCGAGCGCGTCCTCGCAGCTGACGGCGGTGGTGACGGTGGCGCAGCCGGGCCACGCCTGGATCGCGGCGGTGGTCTCGGGGCCGGCGCCGCAGAGCACGATGGGCACGGCCGGCCAGTCGGCCGTACGGCCGACGACGGAACTGAGCACCTCGAGAGCGCCGGCGTCGGGTACCTCGAGCGCGGACACGTCGATCAGCAGCGTCTCCGGCTGAGCCGACAGGCACCTGTCGACCGCCCTCGCCAGAGCGTCCTGCGTGATGCCGTCCAGCACGCCACTGACCCGCAGAATCGCCACCGGAAGACCCTGCACGGGCCGGCACACCAGCTGGCTCGTCATCAGCCTCCCTCCACAACTCGACGTAACCGTCACGTCGCGGGTCTCCTGTGCCCGGTGGAGGGCCCGGGCAAACGCGGCGGGGAGTGCCGAGCGACACGGTACCGGGCGGGCGGCACGCGGCTACGCTCGCCTCATGGCCGAGCGGCGGGTGCAGCGCAGGGTGGGACTGCCCGCGCTGCTGCCCTATCTGCGCGAGCACCGGGGCACGCTGATCGTGGTCGGTTCCCTGTCGCTGGTGACCGCCGTCGCCGCGCTCGTCCAGCCGGTGCTCATCAGGACCGTGCTGGACGGCATCTCGGCCGGCACCTCGATCGGCGGTGCGGTCGCCCTGCTCGTGGCGCTGCTGCTGACCGGCGCCGCGATCGACGGCTTCCGCGACTTCCTGCTCCAGCGCACCGCCGAGGGCCTGGTCCTGACCACCAGGCGGCGGCTGGCCCGCCATCTGCTGCGCCTGCCGATCGCCGAGTACGACACCCGCCGCACCGGTGATCTGCTGTCCCGGGTGGGCGCCGACACCACACTGCTGCGGGCGGTCGTCACCTCCGGGCTGTTCGAGATCGTCACCGGCGCGGTGATGGTGGTCGGCGCGACGATCGCGATGGCCCTGCTCGACCCGCTGCTGCTCGGTGTCGCCGCGGCCGGTCTGGCGGTCGGCCTCACCGTGGCGATCACCGTCTCCCGGCGGGTGCGCGGTCTCTCCGAGCAGGCGCAGGCCCGGCTCGGCGAGATGACCTCCGCGGTCGAGCGGTCGCTGTCGGCGGCCCGCACGATCCGCGCCAGCGGCGCCGAGGACCGCGAGGCGGAGACGGTCGGGCGCAGCGCCACGGAGGCGTACGACGCGGGGATGCGGGTGGCCCGGCTGCGCGCGCTGATCGGACCGGCGTCGACCGCGGCCACCCAGGGCGCGTTCCTGCTGGTCCTGGGGGTCGGTGGCGCACGGGTCGCCGCGGGGGCGATCAGCGTCGGCGACCTCGTGGCGTTCATTCTTTTCCTCTTCTTCCTGGTGCTGCCGCTCGGGCAGGCGCTGAACGCGTACACGCAGTTGCAGACCGGCCTGGGAGCGCTGCAGCGGATCGAGGAGATCCTGGATCTGCCGTCGGAGACGGCGGAGGACCGCCCGGCGCAGGCCGGGTCCGGGTCCGCCGAGCCCGCGATCGTCTTCGAGAACGTCACCTTCGGTTATCCCGGCGGCGGCACCCCGGTGCTGCAGGACGTGTCGTTCACCGTCCCGGCGGGCAGTCGCGTGGCACTGGTCGGGCCGTCCGGCGCCGGCAAGTCGACCGTGCTGGCCCTGATCGAACGCTTCTACGAGGTCACCTCCGGCACCATCCGGGTGGGTGGCACCGACATCCGCGATCTGCCCCGCGACGCGCTGCGCCGGCGGCTGGGCTACGTCGAGCAGGAGGCGCCGGTCCTCGCGGGCACGCTGCGTGACAACCTCCTGCTCACCGCCCCGGGCGCCGACGAGGCCCGGCTCCTGCGGGCACTCGACGAGGTCAATCTCGGTGCGCTGGCCACCCGTACGCCGGACGGGCTCGACGTGCAGGTGGGTGAGGGAGGCGTCCTGCTCTCGGGCGGGGAGCGCCAGCGACTCGCCATCGCCCGGACGCTGCTGGCCGACGCGCCGATCCTGCTGCTGGACGAGCCGACGAGCAACCTCGACGCGCGCAACGAGGCGGCGCTGCGCGAGGCGATCGCGGCGGCCTCGTTCCAGCGGACGCTGGTCGTGGTGGCCCACCGCCTGAGCACCGTGGTCGACAGCGACCAGATCGTGGTCGTCGAGGCGGGGCGGGTGGTCGCCACCGGCCCGCACCGGGAGCTGCTGGAGACGAGCCCGCTCTACCGCGAGCTGGCCACCCACCAGCTGCTGGTCTCCTGAGCGGTGTCCTGAGCGCAGAACGGCCGGGAGTAGGCACCACGTTCCAAGGTAAGTGAAGTACCGTAATCGCCCATGGGTGTGTCGCAGCGGTTCAAGAACCGTTTCCGTAAGTTCCTGCAGCGTCCGGGTACCACGGTCGATCTGGCGCCGCTGGAGAAGCGGCTGCCGGACATCGAAGCCCGTGAGGAGGCGCTGCGCGAGCTCGACGACGCCGCGCTCACCGAGGCCGCCGGTGCCGCGAAGGACTACACCGAGATCTGTGCCGTCGGCCGCGAGGCCGCCTGGCGGGCCCTCGAGCAGCGGCCCTACGACGTGCAGCTGGTCGGCGCGATGGCGCTGCTCTCCGGCAAGGTAGCCGAGATGGCCACCGGTGAGGGCAAGACGCTCACCGCGACCATCGCGGCGTACGGTCACGTCCTACTGGGCAACGGCCCGGTGCACGTGCTCACCGTCAACGACTATCTGGCCCGTCGTGACGCCACCTGGATGGAGCCCGTCTACACCCTGCTCGGGCTCACCGTCGGCTGGGTCACCGAGGCCTCCACGCCGGAGGAGCGCCGCGCGGCGTACGCCGCCGACGTCACCTACGTCTCCGTCAGCGAGGGTGGTTTCGACTACCTGCGCGACCAGCTGGTCACCGACGTCGAGGACCGCGTGCAGCGTGAGCTGGCCACCTGCATCGTCGACGAGGCCGACTCGATCCTGATCGACGAGGCGCGGGTGCCGATGGTGCTCGCCGGCAGCATCGCCACCGAGAGCGACCCGGTGCACGACGCCGCCGAGCTGGTGCGTGACCTGCGGCCCGGCAAGGACTACGAGGTCGCCGAGGACGGTCGCAGTGTCGCCTTCACCAACGCGGGCCTCGCCGCCCTCGAGGAGAAGATGGGCATCGACCTCTACGCCGACGACCAGGTCGCGCAGCTCTCCGCGGTCAACGTCGCGCTGCACGCCCGCGCCCTGCTGCGCCGCGACGTCGACTACATCGTGCGCGACGGCGGCGTCGAGCTGATCGACGAGATGCGGGGCCGGGTCGCCCAGCGGCGGCGCTGGCCCGACGGTCTCCAGGCGGCCGTCGAGGCCAAGGAGGGCCTGACCGCCACCGCCGAGGGCGAGGTCCTCGACACGATCACCGTGCAGGCCTACATCGCGCTCTACAAGACGGTGTGCGGCATGACGGCGACCGCGGTGCACGTCGGTGAGCAGCTCCGCGAGTACTTCAAGCTCGAGGTCGCGGTCATCCCGTCGAACACCCCCAACATCCGCGAGGACGAGCCCGACCGCATCTACTCGGCGCACGACATGCGCGACGAGGCGCTGGTCGAGGAGATCAAGATCGCCCACGACAAGGGCCGTCCGGTGCTGATCGGCACCCTCGACGTGAAGGCCTCCGAGCTGCTGGCCAAGCAGCTCGCCGCGGCCGGTGTGCCGAGCGTCGTGCTCAACGCCAAGAACGACGACGAGGAAGCCTCGATCATCGCGGAGGCCGGCGCCCTCGGCGCGGTCACCGTCTCGACCCAGATGGCCGGCCGCGGTGTCGACATCCGTCTCGGCGGCAGCGACGGCAAGGACGCCGAGAAGGTCGCCGAGCTCGGTGGCCTGTTTGTCATCGGCAGCGGCCGCCACGACAGCCGCCGCGTCGACGACCAGCTTCGTGGCCGCGCCGGTCGCCAGGGCGACCCCGGTGGCTCCGTCTTCTTCGTCAGCCTCGAGGACGACCTGATCACCCGGCACGCCGGTGACATCCTGCCGTCGTCGCCGCGGATGGACATGGACGGCGTCGTGCACGACGAGCAGGTCGACTACGCCGTCGAGCACGCCCAGCGGGTGGCCGAGGGTGTCAACCACGAGATCCACCGCAACACCTGGCGCTACAGCGTCGTGATCGAGGGTCAGCGACTCGCCCTGGCCGAGCGCCGGGAGCGTCTGCTCACCTCGGAGATCGCCGCCATCATGCTGCTGGAGCGGTCGACCGAGAAGGCCAAGGAGATCGACGAGGACGTGCTCTCGGAGGCGGCCCGGTCGATCGCGCTCTACCACCTCGACCGGCTCTGGGCCGAGCACCTGGCCGAGCTGTCCGAGGTCCGCGAGGGTGTGCACCTGCGCGCCCTGGGCAAGCTCGACCCGCTCGACGAGTTCCACCGCTCCGCCGTGCCGGCGTTCCAGAAGGTCTTCACCGAGATCGAGTCGCGCACGATCGCGACCTTCGAGGAGCTCGACCTCAGCGACGGTTACCACCCGGACAACGCCGAGATCGTCCGGCCGAGCGCGACCTGGACCTACCTGGTCCACGACAACCCGTTCGGCTCCGAGCTGGACCGCCTCATCGCGGCCGTCGGCCGCCGCCTCACCTCGGGCGGCTGATCACCGATCGTGCGGAACGCCCGCGCGGTGGGTGGCGAGGATGTCCCCGCCGAACTCCCCGCGCGGGCGGCGCAGCACGCTGTGTGCGTGGTTGCCGTCGTCGGTCGTGTTGTCGAACTCGATGAGCAGGTCGTCGGCCTGGACCCGGTAGTAGTGCCGGGTGCCCGGTCCGGGCGGGCCCTCCCACGCGAAGTGGACGTCTCCGCCGGCCGGGTCGAGACCGGCGGCGAGCTCGTCCGGCAGCCGGCCCAGGTGGACGGCGACCAGCTGGTCGAGAAGTGCCCGTTCGCCCGGCCGCAGATCGGCGCGGGCCACCCCGGACGGCTCGAGGCGCGCGCTGGCGGGGCTGGTGGCGGAACGGATGTCGTACGGCGCCTCGTCGGCCACCACCGCGCGTCGCCGGGTCGCCGCCGGCATGCTGCGCAGGAGCTCGTGGCCGAGGTCCTCCTCGATGGCGAGGGGCCGCAGCACGACACGCCCGGCGGTGTCGACCCGGGCGGGGTTCGCACCGAGGAACACCGGCGCGGGGGAGACCCGGTCGTCCGACACGGTCATGCTGACCGACAGGTGATGCCCCTCGAAGCGCCAGCCCCACTCGTCGTCGGAGGGTGAGCCGAAGACGATCACCTGATAGTCCTCGCTGTGCCGGCCGCGGGCCCAGCCCTCCCGGCGGTCGAGGATCTCCTCCAACGCGAGCACGGCCATGGCCTGGGCGTACGCGGGCGGGCTGAGCGCGGTGGCCAGGAGCCGGTGTGCGGCCTTGCGGGCGGTCCGGTCCAGATCGGCGATGCTCAGGCCGGGCCGGGGACGCGGGCGGTACTCGATCCAGCGCCGGGCGTCGTCGTCCGTGAAAGCGGCTGCGGCGGGTGCGCCGCCGGGCGCCGCGAGAAGGGCTGCCGCGGCCTCGCGCATCTCGCCGGCCAGAGTCATGACGACACTTCACCACGGAGCAGCGCGGCCATCTCGGGCAGGTTGAAGAACTCGGCCGTCTCGAGCGCCGACGGTTTGCCCCCGGCCGGGTCGGCACCCGCCTTCAGCAGCGTCGTGACACTTTCGGCGTTCTTCCGGAACACCGCGGCGGCCAGTGCGGTCTGCCCGCGGTCGTTGACCCGCTGAGGATCGGCGCCGTGCTCCAGCAGCACCGCCACCGTCGGCGGGTGGTTGTGGTACGCCGCCAGGATCAGCAACGTGTCGCCCTTGTTGTTGGTCAGGTTGGCCGGCAGCCCCTGATGCAGCTGACCGGACAGCTCCTCGGCCGACCCGGAACGCGCGAGGTCGAACATGCGGTGCGCGTACGCGATGGTTTCGGCATCCAATTCCTCCGCCATGCGGGCCAGCCTACGGTGCTAATGTCTTCCGCACATTCTCCGGGGGTGAGCGGTGACCGACGGGGTCCACGTGGGCCGTGCAGGTGTCGACGGCGCGGCCAACCAGGGCTGGCTGCTCGGCCATTTCATGCCCAAGGGTGAGCTGTTGCACAGCGACGACGTCGAGGTGAAGTGGGGCGTGCATCCCCCGGGTGACCGGAGGGCCGCATGGGCCACGGGGGAGATCCGCACCGCGCTGCTCGTGTTGATCAAAGGCGCCTTCGACATCGAGCTCCGTGACCGTACGGTGCTGCTGCGGGAGCCCGGCGACTATGTCGTCTGGGGGCCCGGCGAGGATCACTCGTGGCAAGCCGGCGACGTGGAGACGGTGGTCCTCACGGTGCGCTGGCCGTCGCTGCCGGGCTGGCGGCTGCCGCCGTCCGCGCCGTGATCCCGCCCGGGAAACTGTCGTTTATTCAAGGTTCCGACAAAGGGCGGCCCGCCGTTAACCGGCGTGACAGTAATCGCATTAAGAGTGCGAAGAAACACGATGCTCCGAGAGAAATGGAACGAGTTTCCCACAGTGTGGATGCCGCCTTGACCGGGTGAGCCCATGGCCGGAAACATCGACCGCGGTTTAAGCGTGCATTAATTAGACGACCGTTGTGGTGTCGCGGCGTTTTCATTCTTTGACGCAGGAGGATTCATGGCGGTCACCGCCCTGCCGGCGCGCACAGGACGACATGCGAAGGGGTCCGGCCGGGTGGCCACGATCCGCCGCGTCGAGGCCCCGGCAGCCGCCCCGCCCACCGCGTTGACCATCACGCTCAACATCCCGCTGACGGGTGACACCCTGCCGCCGCAGGCGCACCGGCTGATCGAGGCCGTTCGTGAGCTGGTCGAGGCCGGTCAGGGTTCCGTCGCCATGGACCAGCCGCAGCCCGCGGCCGAGCCGGCGACCCCGGCCCGCGAGTGGGCCGACGGCACGGTCGAGGTGCGCCTGCTGACGGCCTCGCGCCAGGTCCACGTCGACGGTGAGCTGCTGCCGCTGACCCGGCTCGAGTTCGACCTGCTGCTCTTCCTGGCCGACCACCCCCGCCGGGTCTTCAGCCGCACGCAGCTGCTCACCGCGGTGTGGGGTTACGAGCACACCGGCGAGCGGACCGTCGACGTCCACGTGCGCCGGCTGCGCGTCAAGATGGGTGCTCAGCTCCCGTTGATCACCACGGTCTACGGCGTCGGTTACCGCCTCGCCGACGAGGCCCGGATCGTGGTGCTCCCGCACGACTAACATTGCCCGGTGCGTGTGCGTCCGGTGTCGATCGAGGTCCTTGTCGAAGAGCTGGCCGATCGGCTCGCCGGGACGGGCGGGCGGGTGCGGGTCGCCGTCGACGGCGCCGCGGCCGCCGATCCCGGTGCGCTCGCCGACGCGCTGGTCGGCCCGCTGCGGGTCCGGGGGCGCCCGGCCATGCGGATCTCCACCGACGACTTCCTGCGCCCCGCTTCCGTACGCCTGGAGTTCGGCCGGACCAACCCGGACTCGTTCTACCTGGGCTGGCTCGACGAGGCCGGACTGCGTCGTGAGGTCCTCGACCCGTCCGGTCCCGGCGGCAACGGGCGGATCATCACGCGTCTCTGGGACGCCCGCACGGACCGTGCCGCCCGTGACCCGTACGTCGAGCTGCCCGCCGACGCGGTGGTGATCGTCAGCGGGCCGCTGCTGCTCGGCGCCGGGCTGCCCTTCGATCTGACCGTCCACCTGCAACTCTCCGCCGGAGCCCTGGCGCGGCGGACGGAGCCGGACGAGCACTGGACGCTGCCCGCGTTCGAGCGGTACGGCAGCGAGGTCGATCCGGCGTCGTTCGCCGACGTCGTGATCCGTCTCGACGACCCACGACGGCCCGCCCAGGTCCTCGGATCATGAGTGAATCGCGGATCACACCCCTGTTGACCTGCGACGCGAAAGCCTATTTCCGCAGTCCGTGGCGGTAACGTGCACTGACAGTTATGCTGCGGTTACTTTTTTGCGGGGTTCCCGTTTGGGATCTTCGGCGGTGGGTATCTGCGGGCTCCACGGTGCGACGCCAAGGGCCGGCGCGGGGGACGTCCACCGGCAGGGGCAGAGGGAAGGCAGGGGGAGCACATGCTCGTCAACAGCGCGGTCATCACGGGTAAAGGTGCCGACACCAAGGGACGCTCGAGCGATGAGATCGAGCAGATCCGAGGACTGCTGCGGACCCGGTTCGACGATCTGACGGCCGAGTACGAAGAGGCCGTGGCCGAGAACCACCAGCTGCGGCTCGTCGAGATCGGCGACGCCGCCGGCGACGACCAGGCCGACAGCGGATCCAAGACCGCGGAACGCGACGCGGCGTCGTCGCTCATCCGCACTCTGCTCGACCGGCGGACGCAGGCGGAACACGCCATGCAGCGCCTCGAGGACGGCACGTACGGCAACTGCGAGGGCTGCTCGAAGCCGATCCCGGTGGAGCGGCTCACGGTGTTCCCCTCGGCGACCTCGTGTGTCGCCTGCAAGTCCAACCGCGAACGGCGCGCGGGCTGAGCCCAGGCTTGTCCAGGTCCGCCGCCCCCACCCGGGCGGCGGACCTGCTTCATCAGGGATAACTTGGGCTCATGGGTGAGATCCAGGTCGGCACGGCGTCGTGGACCGACAAGACGTTGCTCGACTCCGGGTGGTACCCGCAGACGGCCGACAACCCCGAGAAGCGCCTGGCCTACTACGCCAAGCAGTTCCCGGTGGTCGAGGTCGACGCGACGTACTACGGGCCGCCGGCCGAGCAGACCACGCGGTTGTGGGCCGAGCGCACACCCGAGCACTTCACCTTCAACATCAAGGCCTTCAGCATGCTGACGGGCCACCCGACGAAGGTGTCGGCGATCTACAAGGATCTGCGCCCGGACACCGACAAGAAGAACGTCTACCCCGGTGACCTGCCGCCGCAGGCGTACGAGGAGATCTGGACCCGGTTTCTCAGCGCCCTGGATCCGCTCGTCGAAGCGGGCAAGCTGGGCGCGCTGCTGTTCCAGTTCCCGCCGTGGTGGGGCATCCGCCGCTCCAACAAGGATTACCTGCTCGAGGTCGCGGCCCGGTGCCGGCCGCTGCGCCCGGTCTTCGAGTTTCGCAACGCGTCCTGGTTCGACGGCGACAACGCCGGGGAAACGCTGGACTTCCTGCGCAAACACAACCTGCCGCTGGTCTGTGTCGACATGCCGCAGGGCCACAAATCGTCGGTGCCGCCGATCACGGCAGCCACGGCCGACGATCTTGCGGTGGTGCGTTTCCACGGCCACAGCGACAAGTGGACCAGCAAGGACATCCACGAGAAGTTCGGCTACAACTACTCGAAGAAGGAACTCCGCGAGTGGGCGCCGAAACTCCGCGCCCTCGCCGACGAGACCCGGACCACCCAGGTTTTCATGAACAACTGCTACACCGATTACGCCCAGCGCAACGCGACCACGTTGATCGAACTCCTCGGCGATTAGAGCTCGTCCCAGGGCACTGTCGCCCAGGCCTCCTGCAGGGTCTCCACGAGCAGGCCGTCGTCCTTGAGCGGAAGCTCGTCGATGCTGGCCACCGGCCGGGCCGGGCAGACGGTGCTCACCGCGGCGGCGGCCGCAAGACTCGTCAGCTCCTCGGCGTCGATCGGCCGCAGCGTCCACGGCGTGCCGTTGATGCTCATCGCGATCTGGAGCAGCACCATCGTGACGCCCTTCAGCGCCGGCGCGACCGGCCACACGACCTGGCTGCCGTCCCAGAACGCGACGTTCCAGGACGTGCCCTCGCGAACCAGGCCGTCGCGGCCCAGGAACAACGCGTCGTCGAAACCGGCCAGACGCGCCTCGCGCAGCCGATAGCTCAGCCCCATCGTGGCGCGGTGCTTGTGCTCCGGCAGGTCGCGCTCGTAGACCACCGACTGCACCCGCAGCGGCGGGCCGGGCTCCTCCGGCGCCGGGTCCAAGACCGACACCAGCACGTCCGGCGGGCCCTGCTCATCGGAACCTGGCACAAAAGTCACCCGTACGGAGGCGTCGCGGACGCCGCCCAGGGCGTGCCGGATCAGGCCGAGCAGCCGGTGCTCCTCCGCGACGCCGATGCGGTGACCGAACAACTCCTCGGCCCCGTCGGCGAGCCGCGCCAGGTGCAGCGCCAGGCCACGGACCTGCTGATCGCGCACCTGCAGCGACGTGTAGTGCCCGTAGTTGAGGGCCGTGATCCGGTGCAGCTGCGCCAGGTCCGGCGTCTGCCCGTTCAGCTCGACGTTCAGCACTCCACCAACCTACGGCGTGCGTGTGACACTCCGCCCGCGGCGGCGGGCCAGCGCGGCGAGGGTCACGGCATCGCTGACGGCCGCGCCGCCCGGGTCGTTGTTGAAGAAGACGTACGCCTCCTCGTCCGGCAACCGGTTCAGCCACGACCCCAGCGACGTACGCCCGTAGTGCGGCCACGGCCGGGCCCGTCCCTCGTGCAGCCGCAGGTAGACCCAGTCGGTCGTCCGCCACAGCGGCGTCACCGGCCGGCCCTTGCGATCGGCCCAGGAGAGGGCGGCGCCGTGCCGCGTCAGCAGGTCCCGCACCTCGTCGGTCCACCACGACTCGTGGCGCGGCTCGACGGCGACCTTGACCTCTTTCGGGAAGTGGCTCAGCGTCTCGTCCAGCGCGGCCACGTCGACCTTCAACGTCGGTGGCAGCTGCACCAGCACCGGCCCGAGTTTGCTCCCGAGCGCATCGGCCCGGCTCAGGAACCGCGCCACCGGCTCGGCCGGCTCCTTCAGCCGCTTGATGTGCGTCAGGTAGCGGCTCATCTTCACCGCGACCACGAAGTCGTCCGGCGTCCGGTCACGCCACTGCGCGAACGTGGTGCGTTCCGGCAGCCGGTAGAAGGCGTTGTTGACTTCCACGGTGGCGAACGACTCGGCGTACTTCTCCAGCCAGAGCCGTTGTGGCAGCTTCGGCGGGTAGAGGCGGTCCTCGCCCCGCCAGTCCCGGTACTGCCAGCCTGAGGTCCCGATCACCAGCACACCGCGTGCATACCCGGTTAGACGTGATCTCACGCGGGTACGGAGAGGGCTCCACCAGCCCCAACGCCGGGGCGACCAGAAGGAGTTCACACCATGCGACTCAGCGACGACGACATCACCGGCGGCAGCAGCGTCTCGGGCGAAGGCGTGGCCGACGGCGGCGCCAACCCGGGCGGTCACGACGGCGGTGCCGACGGCGGCGCGGGCGAGGGCCCGGCCGACGGCGGCGCGAACCCGGGCGGCCACGACGGTGGCGCCGACGGCAGCGCGCTCTGAGGCTGCGGACATGACGACCGACCGGCCGGGCGGCACCGAGGACCGCCCGGCTCTGGCGCGTGCCGTGGCCGTCGACCCGGCGAAGTTCGCCGAGGCGTACTGGGGACGGCAGCCGCTGCTCACCCGGGCCGACGAACTCGCCGGCCCGGACGGTTTCACCGACCTGCTGTCACCGTCGGCGGTCGACGAACTGCTCAGCGAGCGCGGCCTGCGCACCCCGTTCCTCCGGGTCGCGGACAAGGGCACGGTCCTGCCCGCCTCGGCCTTCACCGGCAGCGGCGGCTCCGGCGCCGAGGTCAGCGACCAGGTCATCGACGACAAAATCATGACCCTGTACGCGGACGGTGCGACTCTGGTCCTGCAAGGCCTCCACCGCATCTGGCCGCCACTGATCGACTACGCCCGCCGGCTCGGCGAGGAGCTCCGGCAGCCTCTCCAGGTCAACGCCTACCTGACCCCCGCAGGCAACAAGGGCTTCGCCACCCACTACGACACCCACGACGTGTTCGTCCTGCAGGTCGACGGCACCAAACGCTGGCGCATCCACGAGCCGGTCCTCCCCGACCCCCTCGAACGCCAGACCTGGGGCGGCCGCGCCGATGAGGTCGGCGCCGTAGCCGAAGGCCCAGCCGCACTGGACGTGGTCCTGTCCCCGGGCGACGCCCTCTACCTGCCCCGCGGCTGGCTGCACTCCGCCCAGGCCCAAGGCGAACGCTCCCTGCACCTGACCTTCGGCGTCCGCGCCCTGACCCGGTACGCCCTGGTCGAAGAACTCCTCCAGCTCGCAGCCCAGGACCAGCGGCTCCGCGCCACACTCCCGTTCGGGCTGGACGTCGCCGACCCCTCCGCTGTCGAGCCGGAACTCGGCCGCACGGTCGAAGCCCTGCGCGACTGGCTCCAGACCGTCGACCCGGCCGACGTGGCCGCCCGTCTCCGCGAGCGCTCCTGGCCCGCAAAACGCCCCGCCCCGATCCGGCCCCTGGCCCAGCTCGAATTCGCCGACCGTCTCACCGCCGCCGACCGCATCACGGTCCGTGACGGGCTGCGCTGGCAGCTGTCCGCCGACGGGCCCGAGCACGTGCTGTTGCGGCTCACGGGGCGCACGCTGCGCTTCCCCGTTTTCTGCGCGGACGCCGTACGGGCCGCGCTCGGCGGCACGGCCCACCGTGTCGGTGACCTGCCCGGACTCGACGACGACCCCGACCGTCTCGTCCTGGCGCGCCGCCTCCTGCGCGAAGCACTCGTCGTCCCGGCCTGAAATGTGCCTCCGGGCGCCGGCCTCAACCGGCGCCCGGCCTCGAGCTGGCTCAGCGTCCGGCCAGCTCAGCGTCTGGCCAGCCCGGCCTCCAACCGGCTCAGCGTCTGGCCGGCTCAGCGTCTGGCCGGCTCAGCGTCTGGCCGGCTCAGCGTCTGGCCAGCTCAACAGTTTGAACGACATCCAGCGGGCCGCCGCGCTCAGTCAGCAACGCCTGACAACGGGATCCGGGCGGTCGGTCGCCGTGACTGACGTCGAAGGCCTGCCGGCGACCTGGTCCGACCGACCGGTGACGGTGCGGCGGCGGCGCGACACGACGCTGCGGCGGCGGCGTGATCCGCGCCGAGTGTGGTCGTGCGGATAGGCGGTATCCCCGATCAGCATGGCCGGTCAGGGCTTAACGAAGGCCCAACATCGTTGATGTTGGGCCTTCGGCAGGTCGGGGAGGCCCCACATGGCTGATGTTGGGCTTCCGGTGGGCCAGGGAACTCCCGACATGGCTGATTTCGGGCTTTCCGTGGGCCTGTTGACGCCGTCGTGGGCTGGCCGGTCGGGGGCTTTGAAGCCCCAACATCGTTGATGTTGGGGCTTCGGTAGGTCTGGGGAGCCCCGACATGGCTGATGTTGGGGCTTCGGTGGGCCTGGGAGGCCCCGACATGGCTGATGTTGGGGCTTCGGTGGGCCTGGGAGGCCCCGACATGGCTGATGTTGGGGCTTCGGTGGGCCTGGGAGGCCCCGACATGGCTGATGTTGGGGCTTCGGTAGGTCTGGGAGGCCCCGACATGGCTGATGTTGGGGCTTCGGTGGGCCTGGGAGGCCCCGACATGGCTGATGTCGGGCTTTCCGTGGGCCTGTTGACGCCATCGAGGGCTGGCCGGTCGGGGCTTAGAAGCCCAAACACGGCTGATGTTGGGCCTTTGGTGGGCCCGGGAGGCCCCCGACATGGCTGATGTCGGGCCTTCTTTTCATGGGGTTGGCCTGGACCGCCAAGGTCTACCCGGGTCGCGTCCAGCAGCGCGAACAGCGGCGGTTCGTCACCGGATCAGCGCGGGCGAGCCAAGACCGACAGCCGCCGCCGGCATGTTGCATCTCGGTGGTCAGGCGCCCCGGGAGCGACCCCACGTCATCGACACCTGACGCCAGGATCCGTTCCCAGGCAGGTCCATCACCGCAGTTTGATCTTCCACGAGCCGCCGAGCCGCCTCGAAGCTCCCACGATTCCGTCGAACCCAGCGGTGATCTCGCCACCTTCCTGACCTGGGCGGACGACCCGGCCCGGTCGTGCTGCGGCAGGCAAGTGCAAGATCAGGACGCCGCGCAAGGTCAGCCCGCGGCGGTGGCGCCACGGGCGAGAGCAACGACCAGACCTGCCGCGATCAAGCTGGCGATCAGCACCGTGGCGACCGCGGAGGCGTCGAGCTGCACACTGCGGCGGTCGGCCACCCGCTTGGCGGTCACCACGGCCAGGATCGGGCCCAGCAGCGCGACGATCAGCGCCACCACGGGCAACCCGACCGCCAAATCACCGCCGGCTTCCCGGCCGGCCCAGCGCAGAAGCGACCAAGCCGCCACGCCGACGGCGCCGCCGAGGGCGCCCAGCACGGCGTACAGGAGGGAAGCGCTGCCTGAGGCCGGGCGGGCGGCTGGAGTTGCCCCGGCCAGGGCTGTTGCTTCCTGGAGGTAGTCCTCGGCGTCGCGGTCGCGCTGGCGGGGGATCGTCGGCTGGGGGGCCTGGGCGCCGAAGCGGTCGGCGAGACGCCCGGTCTTGTGCGCGAAGTCGGCCCACAGCCCCGCGGCGCGGGCGTCGACCTCGTCGCGGGCGCGCTGGGCCGCCCGCACCGCCGCCTGGGTTTCGCGGATGCGCTGGTCGGCGGCCCGGACGGCGTTGTCGGCCTCGATCGCGCGGGTGTCGTGCCAGGTGCGCGCCTCGGCGCGGTGGGTGGCGGCCTCGTCGTCCAGGTTGGTCAGTTTGCGGACGACGCTGCGGTAGTCGGGCGCGCGGCGTTCGAGGGTGCCGTCGGTGTCGGAGGTGGTCATGACGGTCCGTAGGGGATGATCGTTTCGGCGCCGCGGTGCACCGATCGGTCGAAGTGGAGCGCCCGCCAGGGCCGCGGGTACCAGTTCGGCGGGGTGTTGCCCGGGAAGTACGGGCTCAGTTCGCTGCCGTGGGAGTCCAGCGCGACCCAGGCGCCGATCGTGTCCGTGCGGGAGCCGGGGCCGCCGAGGGTGTCGCGCAGCAGGGACGCGCCGCGCCACCAGCCGATGACGTGGATGCGGCGTTCCGGGCCCTGGCGCAGGATCTTGCGCAGCAGGACGTTGCTTGCGCTGGGCAGTGCGTCGGCGGCGTACAGAAAGAGGAAATGCGGCCGGTCGGACGTGGTGGAGGACTCGGCGTCGGTGGCGGTGTCCTCGAGCAGGAACTCGACGTTGTCGTTGTCGAACTTGCCGGTGTCTGCGGGCAGACGCGTGTGCAGGGCCGCGACCGCTGTGCTCGCGTCGGTGTCCAGGCAGGCGACCGAGAAGCGGGCGGCGCCGGGTCCGAACTGCGCGGCGAGCGACCGGGCGGCCGTGCCGAGCACCGCGCAGGCGTCGTCGACCCGGGTGCCCAGCACCGCGATGTTGCGGCCCGGCGCCCGGCGCAGCGGTGTCTTGGCGGAGCGGGACTCGACGTCGATCGTCTCGCCGAGCAGGACCACCGGCGCGGCGACGGCCTCCGCGGGGACAAAACGGCGGTATTCCGGGCTGTCCTCCAGCCGCGGGATCGCGTCGCCGTCGAAGAGGCGGGGTGCGACCAGCTCCGGCGGGCGGTGGCGCCACAGCTGGTGCTGGAGTTCGCTCCACCGTTCGCGGTTGCCGGCGTCGGGCACGCGGACGATCCTGTTCGCCTCGAGCGCGCCGGAGTCGGCGTTGACCACCGCGTGGTAGCGGGGCAGGGAGTCCGCCGCGTGGTTGGTCTCCGCCAGCACCCTTCGTGCCCGGGGCAGGGCGATGCGCAGTGAGAACTGTGCGACCAGTGCGGGCCGGCCCCACAGCGCCTCGATGCCGGAGACGTCCTGGCTGGCCAGCACCAGGTGGATGCCCTGGGACCGGCCGCGCCGGGCGAGGTCCTCGAGCAGGTCGACGGCCTCGGCGGCGACCGCGTCACGGCCGGAGAGCAGCACCTGGAACTCGTCGACCACGGCGACGATGCGCGGCCAGGAGCCCGTCGGATCCTCGGCCCGCAGCTCGGCGAGGTTGGTCACCTCGTGGCGCTTCGCGGCGTCGGCGCGGCTGCGCAGCTCCGCGCCGAGGAACCGCAGCAGGGCCAGACCGAACTCGCGGTCGGTGTTGACGTTGACACCCACCAGGCGCACGTGCGGCAGCCAGCTGGGGTCGCGGCGACCCGGCGCGAAGCGGGCGAACGACACGCCCTCCTTGAAGTCGAGCAGGTAGAAGGCCAGCTCGGCAGGGGAGTAGCGGGCGGCGAGAGCACCCATCCAGGCGTAGATCAGGTTGGTCTTGCCGGTGCCCGACGGCCCGGCGATCAGGGCGTGCGGCGGATAGTCGCTGAGGGTCACGTGCACCGGCGAGCCCTGCGGGCTGTCGCCGAGCGGTGCGGTCAGCGCCCGCGCCGAGCTCTGTTGCCACGCGTCCTCGGGCAGCAGGCTGTCCAGCGCCACCGGGGCCGGGCCGGCGGCGACCTGATCGGCGATCTCCCGGCAGGTGCGGGTGATCACGGCCGCAGGGGGCCCGGGGTCGAGCCGCACCGGCAGGTCACCGCACCCGCTCAGCCGGGCGTCGTCACCCGGCGCCACGTCGACAACCTCGATCCCGGTCCCGGCCCCGACCGGAAAACCCCGCATGATCAGGTGTACGCCGCACGCCGCGCCCGTTCGCAGCAGCCGGTCGAGCTGTCCCCGCTCGTGGCGGGAGAGTTCGTCACCGCCGAGCAGGATCGCCACGCGCCACGGCTCGGGACGGCGCCCGGTGGCGGCGGCCAGCTCCCGCAGCGAGGAGTGCTCACCGGCGAGCACGGTCTCGTTGATGCGGCGGACGTGGTCGACGAGGTCGTCGAGCAGCGCGGCCAGCCCGCCGGGCCCGACGAAGGTCAGCACCCCGGCCGGGGCCAGTGGCGCAAACCCCGCGAGCCCTCCGCCGAGCTGCTCCGGGTCGTACCCGGTGAGCCGGATCCGCCCGGCCTCCACACTGCCCAGTGCGCGCAGCAGCAGCGAGGCGACCACGTCGTCCCCCAGCGACTCGTCGCCGCGGATGACGACGTGCCCGTGGTCGAGGAGCGGCACCAGCGCCGGCACCTCCTCGTCGTACGGCAGGAGCAGGCGGCCGACCCGGAGCTCGGGTGCGGGGACCTGGGTGCCGCCCGGTGTCGGGCGCCAGACGACCCAGGGCATCCCGGCGGCGCCCGGCGCGGCGGCCAGCGCGGTCTCGGCCGCGGCCCCGGCGAGGGCGGCCAGGTCGCGTTCGTGCTGTTCGTCGATCTCCCGGAGACGCTTGTCGCGCTGGTCGGCGAGGCGGATCCGGCGCTCGCGGGCCGCGGACGCCACCCGGGCCCGGCGCGTGACGGCGGCTTCGTACTCCTCCTGCGCGGCCTCGAACTGCTCCTCGGCCGCGCCGAGGGCGTGCGACAGCGCGGCGCGGACCTCGACGACCTGCTGCGCCCGGGTGTCAGGCATCGACACCACGGGGTGGGAGCGGTTCGGGGGCCTCGGCGTCGAGTGTGGCCGGGTCGCGGCCGAGGCGGGCCAGCAGCACCCCGGTGAGCACGCTGGCGGTGACCGCGGAGTCGGCCGGGTGCCCCGGCTGCTGGGCACCCGCCGGCGTGCGGCAGACCCGGCCAGCAGCGTGTCGAGCACGTCGGGCGGGGTGCCCGGCAGCAGCGACTTCACGCGGCCGCCGGCGGCACTGCGCAGCCGGGGCAGGTCGTCCGGGCCCGGCTCGTGGCCGAGCAGGTCACCGGCGAGGCGGCGCAGGACGGGCGGGGTGACCGCCGACAGCCCGAGACCGGTCGCGGCGTTCACACCGTGCAGGTCGCGGCCGAGACGGGCCCGGTCGCCGGACCGGACCCCGGCGGCGACGCGGCGCAGCAGCTCGGCGGTGTTAGCGGGACGCTCGGGTGTGGAACCGTCGGCCTTCGGCGGGGGTGGCGCCTCGCCGGTGAGCTTCTCGACCCGCTCGCGCCACCACGGCTGCAACTGCTCCGGGGGCGGCGCCTGCTCCTGCTGCTCGCCACCGGCCGGCTGATCTTTGTCTTCCTTGAGGCCGGCTTTCCAGTCCCTGTCCGGGGGAGCGCTGGCGTCCGCGGCCAGACCGAGCTGCGCCAGATAGGCCGCGATCGCGTCCTGGGCCAGCCGGAGCGCGGCCGCGGCGTGCTCGGCGTGCTCGGTGGCGTTGCCGAGCTGCGGGACGCCGATCGGGTCGACCGAGGTCTGGCGCACCCAGTTGAGCAGCTCGGTGGCACTGCGGAGCCGCTCCATCGCCACCGACACGAGCCCGGTGGGCAGCTCGTCGGACGTGGCCCGGAGCTGGGCGCCGACTTCCTGCAGCAGAGACATCGTGTTAGAGGGTCGCCGTGTAGGTCTGCGCCTGCTCGACCGCGAGCAGCGTGGCGCCGAGGCACTCCTCGAGCTGCTGGTCGGCCTGCGACAGGGAGGCGTGCGCGGCACCGACGGCGTCGTTGGCACTGCCGTCGAGGGCCGCGGCGAGGCTCTGCTGCGCCTCACCCAGCTTCTCCCGGGCTGCCTGGATCGCCGCCTGACCCTCCGTGACCTGTTGGAGTGCGGCATCCACGGCCGCTCTGACCTCGGCGACGCTGGCCACTCGTGCAGCCTCCTGCAGTGTCGGTACGACGGTAGGGACTCAGAATAGTCGTCCCTGATGGGATGGTCGTGCCCGCACGCCCCTTTCGTGAAACCGGGCCTGCCCGGTCATCGCGGGACGGCGCCCGGCCCCCGCACTTCCGCGCCCAGGGCTGTCACCCGTTCGCGCAGACCACGGTCCGCCGTGACCACCACGACACGCCGTCCGGGGCCTTCCCGCGCCACGAGGTCCACGATCGTGTCGTCGCCGGATCCGGGCGCGCGCTCCACGCGTACCCCCGGGACGGCGGGGACGTCCCGGGCCTTGCCCTCGACGACCAGGACGAGCTCGACGGGCCCCGGAAGATCTGTCAGACCCTCGGTGTTGAGGGGAAGGAGTGCGTCGCGCAGGCGGGTCGTGGCCCCGGCGCGGTCGCGCCACCAGCCGTCCGGTTTGGAGCCGACGACGTTCGCGGCGTCGACGACCAGCAGCGGTGAGGCCATGTAATCAGCGTCTCACAGCGGAATCAAACAGACCCCTCAGGCGCTGTGCTACCCGGAGATACCGCCGGACACAGATCGACGACGGTGGTTCTGGCTACATCTGGAGGAAGACACTCATGAGTCCCGATGACTGGGAAGACCCTTTCGCTCGTTTCTTTGCTTCGGCCGATCCCCGGCGCTCCGCCCAGCGGATCGACATCACCAGGTTCATGAGCGCCGACGCGCGTCAGGTGCTCACGGACGCCGCACGCCGGGCCGCCGAGGTGGCGCCCGCGGGCATCGGCATCGCCGACCTGGACACCGACCACCTGCTCTGGGGCGTGCTCCAGCAGGACGCGCAGCAGGCGCTCGTCCGCCGGGCCGGGGCCGACCCCGACGCGCTGCTCGCCCAGCTGGGCGGCGTCTCGCGTGCACCGGGCTCCGAGCTGCCGGATCACCTGGCGCTCACCCCGGCCGCCAAGCGCGCCCTGCTCGACAGTCTGCAGATCTCGCGGGCCGTCGGCGCCTCCTACGTGGGCCCCGAGCACATCCTGATGGCGCTCGGACTCAACCCGGACTCCGTCGCCGGCCGGCTGCTCGCGTCGCGGATCGACCCGCGCACGCTCCAGCAGGCCGAGCCGCAGGCGGGCCGTGGTGGATCGAACGGTCGTGGCAACGAGCCCGGCAGCAACAGCAAGACCCCCACACTCGAGCAGTACGGCGTCGACCTGACCGAGCTTGCCCGCAGCGGTGAGCTGGACCCGGTCATCGGGCGCGCCGACGAGATCGAGCAGGCCGTCGAGGTGCTCTCGCGGCGTACCAAGAACAACCCCGTGCTGATCGGCGAGGCCGGCGTCGGCAAGACCGCCGTCGTCGAGGGCCTGGCCCAGCGCATCGTGGACGGTGACGTCCCGCAGACCCTCGCGGGCAAGCGTGTCATCCAGCTCGACCTGGCCGGACTGGTCGCGGGTACCCGCTACCGCGGCGACTTCGAGGAGCGCCTGCGCAAGGTCATCGACGAGATCCAGGAGAGCGGGGAGGGCCTGATCGTCTTCCTCGACGAGATCCACACCTTGGTCGGCGCCGGTGGCGGCGGTGACGGCGGCGGGATGGACGCGAGCAACATGCTCAAGCCCGCCCTGGCCCGTGGCCGCATGCGGGTGGTCGGTGCGACCACGCTGGACGAGTACCGCCGCAACATCGAGAAGGACGCGGCCCTGGCCCGGCGTTTCCAGCCGGTGCTGGTGGGTGAGCCCAGTGTCGAGGACACCGTGGCGATCCTGCGCGGCCTGCGGGACAACTACGAGGCCCACCACCAGGTCCGCATCACCGACGAGGCGCTCGACGCCGCGGCGGAGCTGTCGGACCGCTACATCACCGACCGGTTCCTGCCGGACAAGGCGATCGACCTGATCGACCAGGCCGGCGCGCGGGTGCGGCTGCGGGTCAAGACGCCCACGACCGACGTCCGTGAGCAGGAACGCCGCATCGAGCAGCTCACCCGCGACCGCGACCAGGCGGTCGCCGCGGAGAACTACGAGAAGGCGTCGAGCCTGCGCGACGAGCTCAACGCGCTCCGGCAGCAGATCGAGGAGGCCGGTTCGGGCGAGGGTGGCGTGCCGAAGGTGACCGAGGTGGACATCGCCGACGTCGTCTCCCGGGCCACCGGCATCCCGGTCTCCCAGCTCACCGAGGAGGAGCGCGAGCGTCTCCTGCGACTCGAGGCGCACCTGCACGATCACGTGATCGGTCAGGAGGAGGCGGTGGCGGCCGTGTCCGAGGCCGTGCGGCGCTCCCGTGCCGGACTGGGCGACCCCGACCGGCCCGTGGGCAGCTTCCTGTTCCTCGGCCCGACCGGTGTCGGCAAGACCGAGCTGGCCCGATCGCTGGCCGAGGCGCTCTTCGGCGACTCCGACCGGATGATCCGGCTGGACATGAGCGAGTTCCAGGAGCGGCACACCGTCTCCCGGCTCGTCGGTGCCCCTCCCGGCTACGTCGGTTACGACGAGGCCGGTCAGCTCACCGAGGCTGTGCGGCGCCGGCCGTACTCCGTGGTGCTGCTGGACGAGATCGAGAAGGCGCACCCCGATGTCTTCAACATCTTGCTGCAGGTGCTCGACGACGGCCGGCTCACCGACAGCCAGGGCCGGACGGTCAGCTTCAAGAACACCGTGCTGATCATGACCAGCAACATCGGGTCGGACATCATCAGCGGTACGAAGCGGACGCTGGGCTTCGGCGCGGAGTCCACGTCGCCGGACCAGGATCTGCAGGACAAGCTCGACCGCCGGCTGCGCGAGCAGCTGCGGCCCGAGTTCATCAACCGGATCGACGAGATCATCGTCTTCCGGCAGCTCGAGACGGAGCAGCTGCGCCGGATCACCGAGCTGCTGCTGGAGGAGACCCGGCGCCGCCTGCACGCGCAGGACGTCACGCTGGAGATCACCACGGCGGCGACCGACTGGCTCGCCGACAAGGGCTTCCAGCCGGAGTACGGTGCCCGTCCGTTGCGCCGCACGATCCAGCGTGAGCTGGACAACCGGCTCTCGCGGATGCTGCTCGCCGCCGATCTGGCGCCCGGGCAGACGGTGCACGTCGATGTCGCCGAGGGTCAGCTGACCTTCACGGCGTCGTCACCCGCGCCCGCAGCGGCCTGAATTTCACGACGGCGGCTCCCCTCCGGGGGAGCCGCCGTCATGCTGCCGCCAGTTGGACGCCACCGAGCTGCGGGTGGTCCTCGAGCCATTCGATGTAGAGCGGGTTGCGGGCCGCGACCTCGGCGTACGCCTCCCCGGCCATGCCGACCAGCCGCGGTGCGACCCGGGCGGCGGGGCTGTCGGGGTGCCAGCCGAGCACCTGCCGCCAGCGCAGGGGAGCACCCTGCAGCGGCCGGTGGGTGAGCCCGGCGGGCGGCCGGAACGTCGGCTGGCAGACCGCGAGCGCGAGCCCGGACTCGACCATGTCGACACAGCCGCGGATGTCGGTCTCCAGCATCCGCTTGGGGGTGAAGCCGGCGCGGGCGCAGGCCGCGGCGAAGCAGTCGCTGAAGCAGCCGTCACCGGTGCCGGCGACCCACTGCTCGTCGGCCAGCTCGGCCAGGTCCACCTCGACACCCTTGGCCGACGGGTGGTCGTCGGGCATCAGCACGCACACGCCGTCGACGGCGATCGTCTGCCACACCAGGCCGTAGTCGGCCGACGGGATGGCGTCGCCGCAGACGCCGACCTGGGCGTAGTCGAGCTTCCCGGCCAGCACCATGGTGGCCAGTTCCTCCACGTAGTACGACGCGTGGGTGGAGATCTGGGCGTCGGGCTGGGCCTCCGACAACCGGTGCACCATGCCGCCGATGACGGGCCCGCCGATCGCGCCGATGCGATATCGCGTCATCACGCTCTCGTCGGCACCCGACCCGGCGAGCCGGGCCGCCTCGTCCTGGAGACCTTTCATCGCCGGCAGCAGCACCCGGGCCCGGGACAGCACCAGCTCACCGAGCGCCGTCGGCCGGGCACCGCGACGGTCTCGTTCGAAGAGCGGGCCGCCGAGGGTCCGCTCGATGCGTTGCAGCTGGGCGGTGAGGGCCGGCTGGGCGAGGCCCAGCAGCGACGCCGCCTTCGTCACGCTGCCCGTCTCCGCGATGGCACAGACCACCTTGAGATGCCGCAGCTCCAGGTTCATAGCGTGACGGTAGGACGTTCGCGGGATATCGGCTAGACCTTCGGCCAGCCAAAGATCCTCCACTTGTGACAAATGGGTTAACCAAAAGGACAGAACCAGCTAACCCGTACGCCGTTACCCGTGCGTAACGTGAACACGTTTTCACTATCCGTGAAATTACGTCCACTTTGTACTTTGTTTATAGATCACGCGGGTACGTGGTCCGCCGGCCCACCACGTCGCGCACCTTGTCGACGATCGCCACCGCCGGATCGACGATCTTGTTCCATGGTGGTGACGCCGGCGTCCCCGGGTGCGGGCGCGTCGGCGCGGCCTCTTCGGCGAGCTCGACCCGGTTGCCGAGCCTGATCAGATCCTCCACCGAGGCCATCTGCAACAGCAAGGGCAACAGCTCACCGGAAGCAGCCGTGGAGTGCCGGTGCAGCCGCCGGCAGACGTCGTCGGCGCGCGCCGCCCGGTTGGTGTCGTCCGCCGCCTCGAGGAGCCGCAGCGCCTCGAGCATCGCGCGGTCCTCGGCGATCTCCCGCTCCACGAGCACGTAACCGTCCGGCACGGTCGCCTTCACCGCGGGATACAGGTACTGCTCCTCGGCGGAGAGGTGCCGGGACAGCTCGGCACTGATCACCTGGGCGAGGGTCTGCCGGCGGGCGGCGTCGGTGCCGTCGCCGGTCAGCTCGTCGCACAGCGCGATCAGCTCGCGGTGCTCGCGCTCGATGACGTCGACGACGCTGGGGCCGGTCGTCTCGCCGCCCACGGGCGGCAGCGGGGGAAGGAGGGTCACGGGACGGCTCTTACCCGTACCTGATCACCGGCCAAACGCGACCGGGAGCGAGCTGGTAAGAAGGGCGGATGGAACCTCTCTCCGCCGCCGACGAGGTCGTCGACATCTGCCGCGACCTGCTCCGGATCGACACCAGCAACACCGGCGATCCCCGGACGACCGTGGGCGAGCGCGTCGCCGCCGAGTACGTCGCCGGCAAGCTGACCGAGTCCGGCATCGACGTCGAGCTGCACGAGTCCGCGCCCAAGCGGGCCAACCTGGTCGCCCGCATCCCCGGTGCCGACCGCTCCCGCGGCGCCCTGCTGGTGCACGGGCACCTCGACGTGGTTCCGGCGGACGCGAGCGAGTGGTCCGTGCCGCCGTTCTCGGGGGAGGAGAAGGACGGCTACCTGTGGGGCCGCGGCGCGATCGACATGAAGGACTTCGACGCGATGATGCTCGCCGTCGTCCGCGACTGGCAGCGCACCGGGTACGTCCCGCCCCGCGACATCGTCCTGGCGTACACCGCCGACGAGGAGGCGGGCATGGAGTTCGGCTCGCAGTTCCTCGTCCGGGAGCACGCCGGGCTCTTCGAGGGCTGCACCGAGGCGATCGGCGAGGTCGGCGGATTCTCCTACACGATCAACGACGACCTGCGGCTCTACCTGGTCGAGACGGCCGAGAAGGGCATCGACTGGCTGCGGCTGCACGCCAAGGGCCGGCCGGGCCACGGCTCGTTCGTGCACGACGACAACGCCGTCACCGCCCTGGCCGAGGCCGTCGCCGCGGTCGGCCGGCACAAGTTCCCGATGGTGATCACGCCGGCCGTGCGGTCCTTCCTGGAGCAGGTCTCCGAGGCGCTCGGCATCGAGCTCGACCCGGCCGAGCCCGAGCTGGCCATCGCCAAGCTCGGCCCGATCGCCAACCTGATCGGCGCGACCGTGCGCAACACCGCCAACCCGACCCGGCTCGAAGCGGGTTACAAGGACAACGTCATCCCCGGCAAGGCGTCGGCGACCATCGACTGCCGCACCCTGCCGGGGCAGGCCGAGATCTTCCTGGAGCAGCTGCGCGGGGTCATCGGCCCCGACATCGAGATCGAGCACATCTCCCAGCAGGACGCCCTCGAGACCGGCTTCGACGGTGCGCTCGTCGAGGCGATGGGCGCCGCCCTGCGGGCCGAGGACCCGGGTGCGCGCACGGTTCCGTACATGCTCTCCGGTGGCACCGACGCCAAGGCGTTCAGCACTCTCGGGATCCGCTGCTTCGGGTTCGCGCCGCTCAAGCTGCCGGCCGACCTGAACTTCTCCGCGCTGTTCCACGGCGTCGACGAGCGGGTTCCCGTGGAAGGACTACAGTTCGGCGTGCGTGTGCTCGACCGACTGCTGCGAGCGAGCTGATGAGAGGACTTTTCACACCATGACCGACCAGTACGCGGAGCTCGACGCCGCACTAGAGCGGGTCGTCGAGGCTGCGCAAGCCCACCTGGCGGCGGTGAAGGCCGCACAGGGCCGGGTTGACGACGACGATGTGTGGCAGGCGTACGTCAACCTCAACAACACTTCCTTCGCGTACGACGAGCAGCTGCTCGAGGCGTTCGGCGAAGTGACACCGTGGGACGTCGAGTCGATCGACCCGGACGAGGCGGACCAGCGCTTCGGCGGTGGTGTCGGCGGCCTCGACGGCGGCGACGCCGACCCCCACCCGCGGGTGATCTCGGTGCGTCAGCGCCGCGACTACCGCGTGCCCAGCGTCGCGGCGCTGCTGCGCGTGGCCGACGCCGCCCGCCGCAACCTGGTGCCCGGCGACGAGGAGGCCGGACCGGTCGACTCGGTCGGCGAGGCCGTGCTGGAGCTGCTGCAGGCCGGCGACGGTTCGCTGTCCTCCCTCGACGTGCCGGAGCTGGAGCCGCTCGACGGCCTGCTCACGGTCAGCGAGGTGGCCACGCCGCTCGACCTCGAGGCGTTCGCCGACGAGGACGGTGCCGGCCCGTTCGCTCCTTCCGACGACGACCTGCTGGTCGGCCGTCTGGACGAGCACCCGTACCTCTCCGACGAAGAGGACGACCACGCCGGTCACAACCACTGACCTGCCCGGCCGCTGCCGGGGATGCCACCGAGGCGTCCCCGGCAGCGCCGTGCCCGGCGGGTAGCGTCGGCGTCATGTCAGTGGAAGCCATCGGTGCGCTGCGCGAACCGGCGCGCCGGACGGTGTACGAGTACGTCGCCGCGCAGGCGGACCCGGTCAGCCGCAACCAGGTGGCCGAGGCGGTCGGCATCGGCCGCACCCTGGCGGCGTTCCATCTGGACAAGCTGACCGAGGCCGGGCTGCTGGAGGCCTCCTCCGCGCCGCGGACCGGTGGCCCGGGGGCGGGGCGGCCCGCCAAGGTCTACACCCGCTCGGCCGTCGAGCACGCGGTGTCGCTGCCTCCCCGCGACTACCGGCTGCTGGCCGAGGTGCTGGCCGGTGCCGTCGAACGCGCCGGTGTGGAGCCGGCCGCCTACGACGCAGCCCGCGAGCGGGGCCGAAAACTCTCCGGCGGTGAGCTGATTCCCGCCCTGGAGTCGCTCGGTTACGAGCCCTTCATCGACGGCAGCCGGACGGTCAGGCTGCGCAACTGCCCGTTCCACGCCCTCGCACAGACCCATCCCGGGCTGGTCTGCGGGCTGAGTCAGGCGCTCGTCGAAGGCCTGGCGGACGGTGCGCGGACCGTCCGGCTCGATCCGGGGCCGACCGGCTGCTGCGTGGTGATCGACTCTAAAAACAAAAATGATTGACATAGAACGTACGCTCACCGCATGGCCGACCATCACCTCGCCCAGCTGAACGTCGCCCGCCTGCGCGCACCCCTCGACAGCCCCGTCCTCGCCGACTTCGTGGCACTGCTTCCCGAGGTCAACGCCCTGGCCGAGAGCTCGCCCGGTTACGTCTGGCGCCTGCAGGACGAGTCCGGTGACGCGACGGCGCTGCGGCCCTTCGGCGCGGACCTGATCGTCAATCTGACCGTGTGGGAGTCACCCGAGTCGCTGCGCGGTTTTGTCTACCGGACCGCTCACCTGGAACCGATGCGCCGGCGGCGGGAGTGGTTCGTGCCCCTCGACCAGCCGCATCTTGTGCTGTGGTGGATCCCGGCCGGCCACGTGCCGGACCTCGCCGAGGCCGCGGACCGGCTGGAACGGCTGCGCCGGAACGGCCCGTCGGGGGAGGCGTTCACCCTCCGGGAGCCGCACCCGGCACCCGGCGCGCTCGCCGCATGAAGAGGCGCCCGCCCCGGTCCTCGGGGCGGGCGCTCGGTGTTCGGTTATATCGAGAGACCCGGCTGGTGGGGCCCCTGCACCTTCCGGCGGAGCATGACCTGGCGGGTGCCGTCGCGGAAGAGCTGGACGCGGGCCAGTTCCCAGCCCGAGAACTCCGCCTGGATCGCCAGCTGTGCCGCAGCGGTCAGGCGATCGACGTTCGACGGCAACCGGAGCGGCGCGTACTCGTAGTCCATGAGTCCTAATATGCGCCGAGGTCCGGCGTGTCACCAGTCCCCGGGCCGGTCAGACCCTCTCTTTCCGGGTAGCCGACGGTGATCGCGGACACGTCGTCCAGGGCGGCGGCGATCTCGTAGGGCAGGGTCAGCTCGTCGCTGAGCAGAGCGCCCTGCAGCTGCCCGGCGGTCCGCGCGCCCAGGATCGGGGCCACGACACCCGGGCGGTCCCGGATCCAGGCCAGCGCCACCTCCAGCGGCGAGACCCCGAGCCCACCGGCCGCGATCACCAGCGCTTCGACGATGCTCGAGCTGCGGGGTTCCAGGTACGTCTGCACGAACGGTGCGAGGTGCTCGGTGGCGGCCCGGGAGTCCAGCGGGCGGCCGTTGCGGTATTTGCCGGTCAGCACACCCCGGCCCAGCGGCGACCACGGCAGCACGCCGATGCCCAGCGCGGCCGCGGCCGGCAGGACCTCGCGCTCGATGCCGCGTTCGAGCAGCGAGTATTCGACCTGGGTGGCGACGATCGGCGCCCGTGCCGGGAAGGCCTGCTGCCAAGCGGCGGCGCGGGCGGTCTGCCAGCCGGCGAAATTCGACACACCGACGTACCGGACACGCCCGCTGTTGACCGCGTGATCCAGCGCCGACAGCGTCTCCTCGAGCGGCGTCTGCGGGTCGTACCCGTGCACCTGCCAGAGGTCGACGTAATCGGTGCCCAGCCGGCGCAGCGAGGCGTCCAGGGTGCGCAGCAGGTGACCGCGGGAGCTGTCCCGGCGGCGGAAACCGTGCTGTCCCAGACCGGCCTTGGTGGCGATCAGCACCTCGTCGCGGGGCACCAGGTGGTCGAGCAGCGAGCCGATGACGTTCTCGGCGTCGCCGTCGCCGTACACGTCGGCGGTGTCGAGCAGGGTGCCGCCGGCCTCCAGGTAGAGCTTGAGCTGGGCGGCCGCGTCGTCGGGATCGGTGTCACGGCCCCAGGTCATGGTGCCGAGGGCCAGCCGGGAAACCGCCAGCCCGCTGCGGCCGAGCGGTCGTTGGTGCATGGGTGAACCTTATTCAGACCCGACCCCGCGCGAAACGGCGAGAGCAGCTCAATAGGGCCGCGAACCGTCGGGTTGGCGACCGAAGTGCCGGAAGATCACTGAGCGTGTTCGCCTAGGCTGCCAGTGCGGAGCATCGGTGCTCTCGCAGCACCTTCGGGAGGACCCGTGCGGCTCGGACTCAGCCTCGGATACCAGACCTCGTGGACCACACCCGCCGACCATCTCGCCATGGCGCAGGAGGCCGACCGGCTCGGCTACTCCGTGGTGTGGGCGGCGGAGGCGTACGGCTCGGACTCGCCGAGCATGCTGGCCTGGATGGCCGGGCAGACACGCTCGATCGACCTCGGCGCCGCCGTCATGCAGATCCCGGCGCGCAGCCCCGCCATGACGGCGATGACGGCCGCGACGATCGACACCCTCTCCGGCGGCCGGTTCCGCCTCGGTCTGGGCGTCTCCGGCCCGCAGGTCTCGGAGGGCTGGCACGGGGTCCGTTTCGGCAAGCCGCTGGCCCGCACCCGGGAGTACGTCGACATCGTCAAGCTCGCGATCGCGCGCAAGCCCGTCGCCTACGACGGCGAGCACTACACGCTGCCGCTGCCCGACGGTCCCGGCAAGGCGCTGCGGCTGGGCTTCCACCCGCCGCGTGACCACATCCCGCTCTACCTGGCGGCGGTCGGCCCGAAGAACCTCGAGCTGGCCGGTGAGATCGCCGACGGCTGGCTGGCGATCTTCTTCGCGCCCGACGCCGCGGGGGAGTACCTGCAGCACATCGAGCGTGGCCGGGCCAAGTCCGGCGCGGGGCTGACCGGCTTCGACGTCGCGCCCTCGGTGCCCGTGGTCATCAGCGACGACGTGGCCGCCGCCGCGGACGTCATCCGGCCCTACGCCGCGCTCTACGTCGGCGGCATGGGCAGCCGCGAGCAGAACTTCTACAACCAGCTCGCCGTCCGGATGGGCTACGCCGACGCCGCCAAGGAGGTCCAGGACCTCTACCTGGACCGCAAGATCCGCGAGGCTGCCGGCGCGATCCCCCAGGACTTCATCACCCGGACGTCGCTGGTCGGCAACAAGGAACGCATCACCGAACGGATCCGCGAGTACGCCGCCGCGGGTGTCGGCACGCTCTCCATCAGCCCGTACGTCGGTGACCTGGAGAGCGGGATCGCCACCCTGCGGACCGTCGCGGAGGCGTTCGAGGCGTCAGGCGTGGCCGAGTAGCCGTGGCGACCGTCCTGCTTCTCCGCCACGGGCGGACCACTGCGAACGCGTCCGGCGGCCTCGCCGGGCGCATGCCGGTCGAGCTCGACGAGACCGGCCGGGGCCAGGCCCAGCGGGTCGGTGAGCGGCTGCGCAAGCTGCCGCTGTCGGCCGTCGTGACCAGCCCGCTGATCCGGTGCCGGCAGACCCTCGAGCTGGCCCTGCCGGACATCGTCCCCGAGGTCGACGAGGGCCTGATCGAGTGCGGCTACGGCGACTGGGAGGGCCGGCCCCTCAAGGAGCTGTCCCAGGAGCCGCTCTGGCCCGTCGTCCAGCAGCACCCCAGCGCCGTGGTCTTCCCCAACGGTGAGGCGATGGCGGCCATGTCGGCCCGCGCGGTCGCCGCGATCCGGCACTGGGACGCGAAGGTGACCGCCCAGCACGGTCCCGACGCGCTCTGGCTGGCGTGCAGCCACGGCGATGTGATCAAGGCCATCGTGGCGGACGCGATGGGGCTGCACCTGGACGAGTTCCAGCGCCTGGTCGCCGACCCGGCCTCGGTCAGCGTCATCCGGTACACCCCGACGCGGCCGTTCCTCGTGCGGCTCAACGACACGGCCGACCTGTCGGCCCTCGTGCCGCCGCCGAAACCCGCCGAAGGTGCCCTGCCGGAGTCCGACGCGGCCGTGGGCGGTGGCGCGGGCGGAGGCGCATGAACACGTCGTGTGACCGGCGTGTTACCACAGCGTGTGCACCGTTTGCGCCCTCGGCGAACCGCGGCGGCAGGCTGCGCGCCCGCGCGCACGGGCGGATAGGGTCGAACCCATGACCCACCAGGTGCATGCCTTCGAGCCGCCCGAGCGGTTCGTCGCCGGGACGGTGGGCGAGCCCGGGGACCGGACATTCTTCCTCCAGGCCCGCGGTGGCGGCCGGGTGGTCAGCGTGGCGCTGGAGAAGGTCCAGGTGCAGCTGCTCGCCGAGAAGCTCGAGGAGCTGCTCACCGAGGCCGGGCGGCGTTTCGGCGTCGACCTCCCCGAGGTCCCGGTGCTCGCGACCAACGACAACGAGCCGCTCGACACCCCCGTCGACGAGGAGTTCCGCGTCGGCACCCTCGGCCTCGCCTTCGACGTCGACACGACCACGGTTGTCATCGAGGCCATCGAGGCCGGCGAGGGTGACGCGGAGGTCGAGCTCGGCGAGGACGACGACGAGGACGACGACAGCCCGATCTCCGACGATGACGACGACGACGAGCCCGACGACGACCTCGACCGGCTCCGCGTCCGGCTGACCCCGGAGGCGACCCGCGCGTTCATCGACCGGGCCCGCCGGGTCGTCAACGCCGGCCGCCCGCCGTGCCCGCTCTGCGGCCAGCCGCTCGATCCGGCCGGGCACCTCTGCCCCCGGCACAACGGTTACCACCGGTGACGACGGAGCCCGCATCCGTGCTCGCGGAGGACGAAGCTCTGGCCCTGCTGAGCCGCGGCCGGATGGAGCTCGAGGGCCGGCTGGTCGACGCCTCCAACACCACGCTGCGGGCCGAGATCACCCTCGACGGCCTGACCCGGCGCTGCGTCTACAAGCCGGTGCAGGGTGAGCGCCCGCTCTGGGACTTCCCCGACGGCACCCTGGCCGGCCGGGAGGTCTCGGCGTTCCTGGTCTCGCAGGCGACCGGCTGGGGGCTGGTGCCGCCGACCATCCTCCGCGACGGCCCCCTCGGCCCGGGCGCCTGCCAGCTCTGGATCGACGAGCCCGAGGACGCCGAGTCGCTCATCGGCTTCGTCCCGGCGTACGACGTGCCGGAGGGCTGGCTGCCGATCGCCCAGGCCCGCGACGAGGACGGCGACGCGTACGCGCTGGCCCACGCCGACGACCCCCGGCTGTCGCGCCTCGCGGTGCTGGACGCCGTCATCAACAACGCCGACCGCAAGGGCGGCCACGTGCTCTACGCCCCCGACGGCCGCATCCACGGCGTCGACCACGGCGTCAGCTTCCACGTGGAAAACAAACTGCGTACCGTGCTCTGGGGCTGGACGGGCAAGACGATCCCGGCCGAGTCGATCGAGGTGCTGAACCGGGTGGGGGAGCTGCTCGACGGCACCCTCGGTGAGGCCCTCGAGGAGCACCTGACGGTCTCCGAGGTGCAGCACGCACGGCTGCGGGTGCGCCGGCTGCTGCGCTCGACGCGCTTCCCGAAGCCGCCCCAGGACTGGCCCGCCGTCCCGTGGCCACCGGTCTGAGGCTTTACTCACGCCGGGCGGGTGTCCGCGCGTACGGCTGGATAGGCTCCTGACCATGGACGCATGGACGGGGCACGACGTGCCGACGCTGCCGGGGAACGCACCGCTGCCGGCACTGTACGACTCGGCCCGGCGATCGGTGCAGCCGACGACGCCGGACGGCGCCGCCACGATGTACGTCTGCGGCATCACGCCGTACGACGCCACGCACCTCGGTCACGCCGCCACCATGATCACCTTCGACCTGGTGCAGCGCCTCTGGCGTGACGCCGGCCTCGACGTCACCTACGTGCAGAACGTCACCGACATCGACGACCCCCTGCTGGAGCGGGCGGCCCGCGACGGCGAGGACTGGATCGTCCTGGCGATGCGCGAGACCGCACTGTTCCGCGAGGACATGGAGGCGCTGCGGATGATCCCGCCGGCGCACTACGTCGGTGCGGTCGAGTCGATCCCGGCGATCGCCGCCCACGTGCGCGAGCTGCTCGACGCCGGTGCGGCGTACCGCCTCGACGACGGCACCGGCGACATCTACTTCACGATCGCGGCGTCACCGTCGTTCGGGTACGAGTCCAACCTGTCGCGCGAGGAGATGCTGGTCCTGTCGGCGGAGCGCGGCGGCGACCCGGAGCGTCCCGGCAAGCGCGACCCGCTCGACCCGCTGCTCTGGCGCGGCGCCCGCGACGGCGAGCCCGCCTGGGACGGCGGTGACCTCGGCCCCGGCCGCCCCGGCTGGCACATCGAGTGCGCAACCATCGCCCTGGGCCTGCTCGGCGACACGATCGACGTGCAGGGCGGCGGCAACGACCTGCTCTACCCCCACCACGAGTGTTCGGCGGCGCACGCGGAACGTCTCACCGGTGCCGAGCCGTTCGCGACCCACTACGTGCACGCGGGCATGATCGGCCTCGAGGGCGAGAAGATGTCGAAGTCCAAGGGCAACCTGGTCTTCGTCTCCCGGCTGCGCGCCGACGGCGTCGACCCGATGGCCGTTCGGGTGGGTCTGCTCGCCGACCACTACCGCACCGACCGCCAGTGGACGGACGACGTGCTCAAGGCTGGTCAGCAGCGCCTGGCCCGCTGGCGGGACGCGGCGGCGGCGACCTCCGGCCCGTCCGGCGAGGGTCTGCTCGACGCGGTCCGCGAGGCCCTGCGCAACGACCTCGACACCCCGTCGGCGCTCGCCCTGGTCGACGCCTGGTCCGAGGCCGCCCTGGCCGGCGCGGGCGACGATGCCGCCGCCCCCGCGCTGATGGCCAGGACGGTCGACGCGCTGCTGGGCATCAAGCTCTGACCGGCCTACCGGCCTGTCCTCAGGCGGAGGTCAGCGCCGGGTAGTCGGTGTATCCCTCGTGGTCGCCGCCGTACGCCTTGGCGTAGTCCGGCGTGTTGAACGGGCCGCCCGCGGCGAGCCGCTCGGGCAGGTCCGGGTTGGCCAGGAAGAGCGCACCGTACGACACCAGGTCGGTCTCGCCGTTCTCGATCTGCTTCAGCGCCTCGGGCCCGGTCCACGCGCCCGGCGTGTACGGGTTGAGGATGAACGCCCCCGCCCACCGGTCCCGCAGCATCGCGGTGAACTCGGTGTCCGGTCCCTCGCCGACGTGCAGGTACGCGAGCCCGAGCGGGGCCAGCGCGTCGAGCAGCGCCAGGTAGGTCTCCCGGTGGTCGTCCTCGACGATGTCGTTGAACGGGTTCGCGGGGGAGATGCGCAGGCCGAGCCGGTCGGCTCCGATCTCGGCGGCGACGGCCTTCGCGACCTCGACGGTGAGCCGGATGCGGCCCTCGATCGTGCCGCCCCACTCGTCGTCGCGCCGGTTGGCGTTGGTCGAGAGGAACTGGTGGAGCAGGTACCCGTTCGCGCCGTGCAGCTCGACACCGTCGAAGCCGGCGTCGATGGCGTTGCGGGCCGACCGGACGAAGTCCTGGATGGTCGCGGTGATGCCGTCCGCGTCGAGCGGCTCGGGGGTGACGAGGTCCAGCGGCCCGTCGGCGGTGAAGACCTGACCGGCGGCGGCGACCGGCGACGCGCCGACCGGGTGGGCGCCGTGCAGCGTCGGGTGCCCGATGCGGCCGGTGTGCATGAGCTGGGCGAAGATCAGGCCACCGCGCTCGTGGACGGCCGCGGTGACGGGCTTCCAGGCCTCGGCCTGCTCCGCGGTGTGCAGTCCGGGGGTGTTCATGTAGCCCTGTCCGACGGGGGACGGCTGTGTCCCCTCGGTGATGATCAGCCCCGCACCGGCGCGCTGGCCGTAGTACGTCGCCATGAGCTCGGTGGGAGTCGCGCCCGGCCCGTACGCCCGGCTGCGGGTCATCGGGGCCATCACGATCCGGTTGCGCGTGGTGTAGCGGCCCACCGGGAAGCCGTCGAATGCCGTGGTCATCGAGATCTCCTGTCCTGGACAGCTAATTCACTGTCCAGGACAGCTAATGCCGGACCGGGCGCGATTATTGCCGGTTCGGCGGGTGATCGCCGACACACCGGTGACGGCTACGCTGACCTGCATGGGAGAGCGGGAGGTCGTGCCGGGTGCTGCCGCCGGCGGGCCGATCAGCCATACGATCTTCCGGCTCGCCCGGATTCACCGGCTCATCGCCGGGCGGCTGCTCCGCGAAGTGGGCCTGCACGCCAGCCAGGAGCTGCTGCTGATGCGGCTCTGGGACGGCGGCCCGCAACGCCAGACCGACCTCGGCGCGGAGCTGGGCACGGACTCCGCCGCGACGACCCGCATCGTGCAGCGTCTGGAGGAGTCCGGTTACGTCCGGCGGGTTCCCGACCCCGCCGACCGCCGGGCCACCCTGGTCGAGAACACGGCTCAGGGGCTGGCGCTGCGCGAGCACGTCGAGCGGATCTGGGAGCACCTCGAGGAGCTCACCGTGGGCGAGATGACACCCGAGCAGCAGCAGACCGCCCTCGACTGCCTGCTGCGGCTGGAGTGCAACCTGCACACAGGAGTTACGCGAGAGTGAGGCCTGGGTCCGGGTCGGGCTCGGGCACCGGCGCCGGGATGCGATATTCCTCGGTCAGGGTCGTCATCGGGCCGGGCCAGGTCGCCTGGGCGACCTCGATCGGTTTGCGGGTCTCGTCGAAGGCCACGTGCAGCAGGTGCAGCACCGGGGTGTCCGGGCGGATCTGCAGGATCTCCGCCTCCTCGCGGCTCGGCTGCCGGGCGCTGATCGTGTCGGTCGCCGACGCATAACGCCGCCCGATCGCCTCCTCGGCCTCCTGGTACAGCGGGCGGCCGAACGCCTCGGCGCGTTCCAGGGAGGTGCCGGTCGCGTCGGTGACCCGGAACCAGGAGGCACCGACCTCGACCGTGGCGTCGTCGGCGCGCACGAGGTGTCGGCGGACCAGCATCTCCGTGCCGTCGCGGACGCCGAACGCGTCCGCGACCTCGGGCGGCGCGGGTTCCCGGCCGACACCGGCCAGCTGCTGCCTGTACCGGGCGGCCAGGTCCGCGTGATAGCCGCGGTGGGCGCCGTAGCGGCCCCGGGAGAGGCGGTTGAGCCGCCGCCGGGTGCCGCGCACGTACGTGCCGGAGCCGGGCTTGGTGATCAGGATGCCCTCGACGCGGAGCTGGTCGACGGTGCGCTGCACGGTCTGTTTGGCCACCCCGAACATCTCGGCCATCGCCGGGATCGAGGGCAGCCGCTCGCCGGGGTTCCAGTCGCCGCGGCGGATCCGCTCGCGCAGCTGCGCGGCGATCTGACGGTGCGGGAACTCGGCGGCGCCGGGGTTGATCGTCATGGCCATCCCTTCAGACCCAGGTTCCTAGGATGCCTTACGCGGTGTGCGCCGGGTGACAACGACACGCCGGAAACTCGGTCGACCCTCGCGGGCGGAGCATCGACGATGGTGCTCATGCTGAGTCCCGAGATCCTCGAGTACTACCAGCGTGGCGGTGAGCAGGAGCGGCTCACCGCCGGCGCCGGCCGCCTGGAGTTCCTGCGCACCTGGGACGTCCTGACCCGGACGCTGCCGCCCGCGCCGGCCCGCATCCTCGACGTGGGTGGCGCCACGGGCATCTACGCCCGGCCGTTGGCGGAGGCCGGTCATTCGGTACGCGTGATCGACCCCGTCCCGGAGCACGTGACCACGTCCGGTGCACTGGACGGCGTGACCGCGGCCGTCGGCGACGCGCGTGACCTGCCCGAGGCGGACGGCAGTGCGGACGCGGTGCTGCTGCTCGGCCCGCTCTACCACCTGGGTGATCGCGCCGACCGCCTCACCGCCTGGCGCGAGGCGGCCCGGGTCGTCCGCCCCGGCGGTGTGGTCGTCGCCGCCGTGATCAGCCGGTACGCGTCCATGCTCGACGGCATCCTCAAGGGCTTCTTCGCCGACCCGGCGTACGTGTCCATGGTGGACCGCACCCTGACGGACGGGGTGCACAGCCACCGGGGGCAGGTGCCGAGGTGGTTCACCAGCGCGTACTTCCACCACCCGGACGAGCCCGCGGCCGAGGCGGCCGAGGCGGGTCTCACGGCCGCACGCACTGTCGCGGTCGAGGGCCCGGCCTGGCTGACGGGTCCGCGGCTGCTGGAGTTCCTGGACGACGACCACCTGCGTGGCGTCATGCTGGACCACCTGCGCCGGGTCGAGGCCGAGCCCAGTCTGCTCGGCGCCAGCAGCCACCTGCTGACCGTCGCGCACCGCCCGGCCGTTTAAGGTGTTCGCGTGGAAGCCCTGCGGTTGATCCTGCGATACGCCCACCTGATCGGTTTCGCCCTGCTGCTCGGCGGCGCGATCGCCCAGTTCGTCTCCGGCAAGCTGCGGATCAACCCCGCGATGCTGTGGGGCTCGATCATCCAGGTGGTCACCGGCCTGGCGCTCGCGGCGCCGCTGCGCGGTGGCGGTGACGACGAGCCCAGCCCGGTGAAGCTCGGGGTCAAGCTCCTGATCGCCATCCTGATCTTCGTGATGGTGTTCATCCCGTGGCGGCGCAAGCGCGAGAACGTCAACCGCGGCCACTTCATCGGCATCATCGCCCTGACCCTGATCAACGCCGCGATCGCCACCTTCTGGCGTTAGCGGTCCAGCAGGGGAGCGAGCCCGTCGAGCAGGCGTTGCAGGCCGAACTCGACGAGCGTGCCGAGGTCGAACTCGCGGTCGTCGGCGGCCAGGTAGCGGGCCATCATCGGTAGCCGGCCGGTCGCCAGCACGGCCTCGAAGCGCTCCCGCTGGCCTTGCAACCACTGCTCGCCGGTCATCCCGGTCTCCTGCTCGGCCAGCGCCTCGTTCTCGAGGTTGATCGCCGTGCCGCGCACGTGGTTCGCCACCATGACCGCGGCCCGGAACTGCGTGTTCGTGTCGAGGCCGTGCCCGTCGAGCGCGCGCATCGTCCACTCGGTGTGGGCCATCGCGCGCGGTGCCAGCAGCGGGCGGGTGAAGGACACGGCCTGGGCGAGCCAGGGGTGGCGGCGGTACATCGTCCACTGCAGGCGGGCGATCGCCTCGACGCAGGCCCGCCAGCCGTCGTGGTCCGGGTCGAGGTCCGGCAGCGGGTAGCGCCCGAAGACCCCGTCCATCATGAGCAGCAGCAGCTCCTCCTTGTCGGCCACAAAACGGTAGAGCGACATCGTCGGGAGCTCGACCTCGGCGGCGAGCCGGCGCATGGTCAGCCCGGCGAGTCCTTCGGCGTCGGCGATGGTCACGGCGGCGCGTACGACCCGCTCGCGGTCGGGTGCCGCGTCCGGGGTCACCGCCTGCGTCGTCACGACGGTGCCCACACCGGGCACTGCGCGGACCAGCCCCTGCTCACGCAGCGTGGACAGGACCTTGGTGGCGGTCGCCATCGCGATCCCGTACCGCTCGGTGAGCTGCCGGGTCGACGCGATCCGGTCGCCCGGCGCCAGCTCACCGGTCGTGATCCGGCCGGCGATCTCCGCGGCGATCCTCCGGTACGGCGGTACGCCCACAGTGTCCTCCCCTGCACTAGTGCACCTGACCCTAGTGCACTAGTCAACGCCAACCGATAGGGGTGCCAGCACCACTTCACGCGCCGACTAGTGCGCTCGTACGGTGTACCAATGACTGCTGCCGCGCACCTCGATTCGCTCTACAGGACCTACGACGACATCGGCACCGCCGTCACCGCCCTCGACGGCGTGACGGCCACCTTCCCCGCGGGCACCTTCACAGCGGTGATGGGCCCGTCCGGCTCCGGTAAGAGCACCCTGCTGCAGTGCGCGGCGGGGCTCGACCGGCCCACCTCCGGCCGGGTGTTCATCGACGGCGCCGAGCTGACGGCCACGAAGGACACCGCGATGACCAAGTTCCGCCGCCGGCGGGTCGGCTTCGTCTTCCAGGACTACAACCTGCTGCCCGCGCTGACCGTCGAGCAGAACGTGCTGCTCCCGCTGCGCCTCGACGGCCGCCGCGCCGACCGGGCCCGCAGCACGGAGATCCTCACCCGGCTCGGGCTCGGCGAGCGCCTCCACGACCTGCCCGAACAACTCTCCGGCGGGCAGCGGCAACGGGTGGCGATCGCCCGCGCCCTGGTCACCGAACCGGCCGTGATCTTCGCCGACGAGCCGACCGGTGCCCTCGACCTGCGCAGCGCCCGGGAGGTGCTGACGCTGCTGCGGGCGGTGGTGCACGAGCACGGCCGTACTGTCGTCATGGTCACCCACGACCCGGTCGCGGCCGCGTACGCGGACTCCGTGCTCTTCCTGGCCGACGGCCGGCTGGCCGGCTCGCTGAGCGCGCCCACGGCGGAGGCTGTCGCGGAGCGCCTGGCTCACCTCGGTGACCGGGTCGGTGCCGCATGATCGCCGTTGCGCTGCGCAACCTGCGGCACCGCCCCGGCGGCTTCCTCGCCACGTTCCTGTCCGCGTTCCTGGGCGCGACGCTGCTGATGACCTTCGCGTCGCTGCTCGACACGGCCGGCGGCGCCGACGACGCCAGCGCGGAATCGCTGGTCACCACGGCGAGCGTGGCCGGCGGCTGGTGCCTGATCATCGTCGTCTTCGCGGTCACGTCGACACTGAGCCTGGCCGTGCGCCGCCGGGCCGACCAGATCGCCCTGCTGCGCCGCGTCGGTGCCACCGGACCCCAGCTCCGCCGGATGATCGTCGGCGAGGCGGCCGCGGTCGCGCTGCTCGCCGCGGCTGTGGCCGTACCGGCAGGGCTCGTCCTGGGCCGGGTGCTGCTCACCCTCATGCAGGACACAGGCCAGGTCGCCGCGGAGGTCGATTACGTCTACGGCCCGATCGCACCGGCGCTGGGCTTCGGCGTGACGCTGCTCGGCGCGGTGCTGGCGGCGCTGGCCACGTCCCGGCGTACCGGTGCGGGAACCCGGCGGGACCGTCCCCGCGCGCGGCGGATCGCGGGGGTCTTCTTCGTGCTGGTCGGGGCCAACTGTGCGGTGCTGACCGCGACCCTGATGGACGGCAAGGGCATCGACGCGATGCAGACGGCGGGCCAGGCGGGCATCTGGGCGTCGATCGGCCTCGCCCTGTGGGCCCCGGAGCTCCTGCGCCTGGTCACCGCGCTGCTGAGCGTGCCGCTGCGACTGCTCGGCGGCGCCCCGGGCGAGCTGGCCGTCCTCCGCGCCCCCGCCTCGGCCGGCGCGGTGATGCCGGTGGTCCTCTTCACGGGTATCGCGACGGGCACGGTCTACATGCAGGCCATCGAGGACGAGGCCTCGGACGGCCAGGTCCAGCCGGACTTCGCCCAGGACATCCAGACCCTCAACTACGTGGTCGTCGGCATGATCACCGTCTTCGTGGCGATCATGCTGGTCAACACCCTGATCGCGGCGACCGCCCACCGCCGCCGCGAATTCGCCCAGCAGCGCCTCGCGGGCTCGACCCGCGGCCAGCTCACCGCCATGGTCGCTGGCGAAGCCCTGCTGGTCACGGTCACCGGCGTCCTGACCGGCACCGCCGCCTCACTCTTCACGATCCTGCCGTTCGGCTCGGCCCGCATCGGCCGCGTCTGGCCCGACACCACCCCGACCGCGTACGCGGTGATCGTCGCGATCGCGGTGACCCTCACCACCCTGTCGGTCCTGACCACCACCCGTCGCACCATTCGAGGTCCAGCAGTCGCGGCGATCGCTTGAACGTTGTGCGCGAACGGCTCTCACCCGGTGGTGAGAGCCGATTCCCCGCTGAGTGAGTAGCTCTATCTGCTACACAGCAGATAGAAGCCTGGCGATCATGCATATTCCGGCCGCATACTCTCATTGCGTCACTCCAAGGAGGCGTTGCGCGTCTGGGAAGGCGGGGACATCGGCCAGATGTCCCTGGTCTCCATCTCCGAAACGGGGAGGAGGACCCCGCAACGCCGATCCTCAGCAACTTTGTCTCCTCCGGCAGACCTCAAGAAGGAGGAGCGATGAGGGTTTTCTACCGCGGGCCCGGTGCGGTCATCACTGCTGAGTTGGTCACCGTCGTGCATTCGGTGCGGCGCAGCTACGTTCTCGCCGAGCTCGAACACGTCCACATCGTCCGCCAGCAGGGCCGTAACGGTCTCGCCGACCACCGGGCGATGGGGGTGTCCGCACTGGTCAGCGGCATCATCGTGGTCCCCGTCGTCGGCCAGGTCTCCGCACTGCTTGCTGCCGTCGTGATCATCGTTCTGGTGCTGGGTGCGGTTGTCTACATGCGGCTCGGCCCGCCGGCCCACCACGAGCTGGTGGCAACCTATCGCGGCCGCCGGGTGGTGGTGTTCGCCTCCGACAACGAACGCGAGTTCGACCAGGTATGCCGCGGCTTCCAGCGCGCGAAAGAGCAACAAAGCTGACCGCAACCCAGCAATCTGCCATGTAGCAGAAAGTCTTGGTGGCCACTTAATCCTGCGATTACACCGTCACGACTACCCAAATCCATCGTTGAATGAAGCGGCGGGACGTGCGATACCAGTGCCTTCCTCCTTGGCGGCTGCTATGTTGCAGTTAGCAACGTAGCTACCTGGAGCATCCTGTATTGGGGTGTCCAGGATGGACCGACTAGGCGGTAATGCATGACGGCCGCGCGGGACGAGACGCCTGCTGTCGCCCGACAGCGGGTGCGCCGCGCTCTCCGCAAGGCGCGCCGAGCTGCCGCCCTAACCCAAAGTGATGTTTCGACCGCTCTTCGTTGGTCTCTGTCCAAGGTTCAGCGGATCGAGAGTGGTGAAGTCGGTATTTCGGTCACGGACCTCCGAGCGCTCTTAGATGTCTACAGCGTCGTTGACGAAGCCTTGATCGAGGCCCTGATCCACGACGCGGTCATTTCACGGCGCCAGCGTTGGCTGGTAACTTCCGAGCACCGTGAGCATCTGACTCCGGGCCTTCGACAGCTGCTCCAGTTCGAAGCCCAGGCAACGGTCATCCGCGCCTATCAGCCGTTCATTTTCCCAGGAGTGCTGCAGACTCCGGCTATGGCTGAGCACCTTCTCGGATGGTTCGACAAGTCTCTTTCCGAACAGGACCGCAAGGTTCGCTTCGATGTCCGGATGCTGCGTGCGCGGCGGATAACGCAGCAGGAGGATGCGCCAACGTACCTGCTTATGCTTGATGAGGCAGCGCTGCGCAGGGAAATTGGTGGAAAGGCCGTGATGGCCGATCAGTTGGAGGCTGCGGCTGCGGCTGCGGCGCGTACCAACATCCACATTAGGATTGTAAGGCTTGCCGAGGGTGCAACCGTCGGAATGCTTGGCGCGTTCACTGTTCTGGATTTGAGTGACGACGAAGACGACGTCGTTCTATACCGCGAGTTTTACAGCACCGATCAGGTGATCCACGATGCGGAAACTGTCTCCTCCTTTCGAGCACGATTCGAGTCGATGTGGTCTCGGTGCTACAGCCGGCAAGATTCTCTCGGGTTGATACGCGCGGAGGCGGCTTCGCTGCGCGCATCCTTAATCCGAGGCCCATGACTGCGGAGGTCCGTCCGCTGTGCAGCCAAAGGCGCTGGCGGGGTGCCGCTTCAAACACGGGGCAATGCCGCCACGTGCTTCGGTTCGTTCGAAGACCTTCGGGAGAGAGCTTCTGACGCTCATGGTGAAATGGTCTAAAAGTTCTTATTGTTCCGACTCGGCATGCGTTGAGGTGGCGGTTGTCGACGTAAACGAGGTTGGTTTGCGTAATTCAACACTTCCTGGGCGACGCCTTCAGTTCGACATGATCAATTGGCGTGATTTCATCGCCGCTGTCAAGGCAGGTGAATTCCAGAACCTGTAGTTGAGTAGGCCGTGTCTCCGCATTCACGCCTGAGGCGCGGCCTACCCTTGCCTTCTAGTCCGTTCGAAGAGCTGTAACACAGGGCGATAACGCAAGGGCTCGTCTTACCGTTACCCGTCGCGTACTCTGTGTAGTCCCATGCATGGAGGCCAATAGATGCGATCGAAGATGGACCGCGAGGTGCGTTGGATCAGCCGATGCGCAGATGGAGCTTGCGTCGAGGTTGCGCTGGATGGCGAAGACGTCCTCGTGCGAGACAGTAAACGAACTGATGGTCCGAGCTTAAAATTCAGCCGGTCCGAGTGGGCTGCGTTCCAGGACGGGATTCTCGCCGGCGACTTCGACTAGCAGTCTGGGCGGTACGGTCCCGCGGCTGGCGGGACCGCACGCCCAAGAGCGAATCGTTACCAGGAGCCCGCGGTCGGACCCGCGGAACCGCCCCGGCGGCGGAGGTACTTCTCGAACTCGCTGGCGATCTCGTCGCCGGTGAGGGGCTTGATGCCTTCGTCGCCGACGCGTTCCTCGAGCTCACGGACGTAGTCGCCGAGCTCGGAGTCCTGTTCGGCGGCGGCGCGGACGCGCTTCTCCCACTCGTCGGACTCCTCGGCGAGGTCGGCCAGCGGCACCGGCAGGTCGAGGACGTCCTCGAGGCGGCTCAGCAGGGCCAGCGTCGCTTTCGGACACGGCGGGTTGTTCGCGTAGTGCGGGACGTGCACCCAGAACGAGAGCGCGTCGACCGCGGCGCGGCCGGCGGCCTCCTGGAGCACACCGACGATGCCGGTCGGGCCGTCGTAGCGGGTCGGGACGACCTTGTACTTCTCCGCGACCTCCTTCTCCGACGCGGTCCCGCTGATCGGCAGGGGCCGGGTGTACGGGACGTCGGCGAGCAGGGCGCCCAGCAGCACGATGCGGTTGACCTCGAGGCTGTGGCACACCTCGAGGATCTGCTCGCAGAAGGTGCGCCAGCGCATGCTCGGCTCGATCCCGCGGATGAGCACCACGTCGCGGTCGGTGCCGGGCGGGCTGGCCACGCTGAAGCGGGTCGTCGGCCATTCGATCTTGCGGGTCTCGCCCTCGGCCATGGTGATGGTCGGCCTGCTGACCTGGAAGTCGTAGAACTCCTCCGGGTCGATGGTGGTGATCTCGCGGGCCTGCCACACCTGCTCGAGGTGCTCCACCGCGGCCGTCGACGCGTCGGCCGCGTCGTTCCACCCTTCGAAGGCGGCGATCGCCACGGGGGAGCGCAGCAGGGGTAGACCGTCGAACTCTGTCACGGTGCCAACCTTTCGTACCTCACGTACGCAAAGCCTACGTGTACGACCGTCATCGCACCCGATGGCCGCGCCGTCCCGGGGCTTTGCGTGGAGAGACCCGTCACAATGCGTCCGCCCTGGCGGCAAAAGGTGGTGATATCGATCGGTGCTCACCGTGTCACACCTGCGGGTCTCCCGCAGTGGGACGGCTTTTGGGCGTGCCCGCAAACTCGGGTAATCTCGGACGCCAGGTCGAGAGGCGCTGCGACGGGCCTGACCCGCCACGCTCGACCCTGATTCGCAGCACAAGGGCGCCTCCGATGACACGGAGGTGGCCTATGACCGCATCACCACGCCCGCGCGACATCACTGCGGCGCTCAAGCAGCAGATGGGCGAGCGCGTCATGGTGCTCGACGGCGCCTGGGGCACGATGCTCCAGGGTGCGAAGCTCACCCCCGAGGACTATCTCGGCGACGTGATCAAGGACCACCCCCGTGACGTCACCGGTGACCCCGACCTGCTCAACCTGACCCGGCCGGACCTGATCCTCGACGTGCACCGGCAGTATCTGGCCGCGGGCGCCGACATCACCACGACCAACACCTTCACCGCGACCAGCATCGGCCAGGCCGACTACGGCCTGGAGTCGCTGGTCCGCGAGATGAACGTGCAGGGTGCCCGGCTGGCCCGTCAGGCCGCCGACGAGATCGGCGGCAAGTTCGTCGCCGGTTCGATCGGCCCGCTGAACGTCACGCTGTCGCTCTCGCCCCGGGTCGATGACCCCGCCTACCGCGCGGTCACCTTCGACGAGGTGCGCGCGTCGTACGCGGAGCAGATCTCGGCGCTGGCCGAGGGTGGTGTCGACCTGCTGCTCATCGAGACGATCTTCGACACGCTGAACGCGAAGGCCGCGATCGCCGCCGCCCGTGAGGTCGCCCCGCACCTGCCGCTCTGGATCTCCGTCACGATCGTCGACCTGTCCGGCCGGACCCTGTCCGGGCAGACCGTCGAGGCGTTCTGGCGGTCGATCGAGCGCGCCGAGCCGCTGGTCGTCGGTGTGAACTGCTCGCTGGGCGCCGCCGAGATGCGCCCGCACGTCGCGGAGCTGGCCAAGCTGGCCAACACCTACGTCGCGTGCCACCCGAACGCCGGCCTGCCCAACGCGTTCGGCGGTTACGACCAGACGCCGGACGAGACCGCCGCGCTGGTGAGCGAGTTCGCCGCGTCCGGGATGGTCAACATCGTCGGTGGCTGCTGCGGCACCTCGCCGGCCCACATCGAGCGGATCGCCGCCGCGGTCAGCGGGTCCGCGCCCCGCGTGATCGCCGCCCCGGCCGAGACGACCCGGTTCAGCGGGCTCGAGCCGTTCGCGATCGGCCCGGACATGGGTTTCGTGATGATCGGCGAGCGCACCAACGTCACGGGTTCGGCCAAGTTCCGCCGCCTGATCGAGTCCGACAACTACCAGGCCGCGGTCGACGTCGCCCTGGAGCAGGTCCGCGGCGGCGCCAACCTCCTCGACGTCAACATGGACGCCGACCTGCTCGACAGCGAGCAGGCCATGACCACCTTCCTCAACCTGATCGCCACCGAGCCGGAGGTCGCCCGGATCCCGGTGATGATCGACAGCTCGAAGTGGACCGTGCTCGAGGCGGGCCTCAAGTGCGTGCAGGGCAAGGGCGTGGTCAACTCGATCAGCCTCAAGGAGGGCGAGGAGCAGTTCCTCACCCAGGCGCGCCGGATCCGCGACTACGGCGCCGGTGTGGTCGTCATGGCCTTCGACGAGCAGGGCCAGGCCGACACCACCGAACGCAAGGTGTCGATCTGCGGCCGGGCGTACGACCTGCTCGTCGAGAAGGCGGGGTTCGCCCCCGACGACATCATCTTCGACCCGAACGTGCTGGCCGTCGCCACCGGCATCGCCGAGCACAACGGGTACGCGAAGGCCTTCATCGACGCGCTCCCGCTGATCAAGGAGCGCTGCCCCGGCGCGCGCACCAGCGGCGGCATCTCCAACCTGTCGTTCTCCTTCCGCGGCAACGACGTGGTCCGGGAGGCGATGCACTCCGTCTTCCTCCTGTACGCCGTCCGCGCCGGCCTCGACATGGGCATCGTCAACGCCGGTCAGCTGGCCGTCTACGCCGACATCCCGGCCGACCTGCTGGAGCTCGTCGAGGACGTGATCTTCGACCGGCGCGACGACGCGACCGACCGGCTGGTCACGTTCGCCTCGACCGTCACCGGTTCGGGCACCAAGCGCGAGGTCGACCTGGCCTGGCGTGACGCGCCGGTCGCCGAGCGGCTGTCGCACGCGCTCGTCCACGGCATCGTCGACTTCATCGAGGAGGACACCGAGGAGGCCCGCCAGGGTCTGGACCGGCCCCTCGAGGTGATCGAGGGCCCGCTGATGGACGGCATGAAGATCGTCGGCGACCTGTTCGGCTCCGGCAAGATGTTCCTGCCCCAGGTGGTCAAGAGCGCCCGCGTGATGAAGCGCTCGGTCGCCTATCTCGAGCCGTTCATGGAGGCCGAGAAGGAGAAGGCCCGGCTCGAGGGCCGTGTCGACACCGGCCGGGGCCAGGGCAAGGTGGTCCTCGCCACGGTCAAGGGCGACGTCCACGACATCGGCAAGAACATCGTCGGCGTGGTCCTCGGCTGCAACAACTACGAGGTCATCGACATGGGCGTGATGGTCCCGGCCGCGAAGATCCTCGATACCGCCGTCGCGGAGGGCGCCGACGTCATCGGCCTCTCCGGCCTGATCACCCCGTCGCTGGACGAGATGGTCTCCGTCGCCGCCGAGATGCAGCGTCGTGGCCTCAAGCTGCCGCTGCTCGTCGGCGGGGCGACCACGTCCAAGCAGCACACTGCGGTCCGGATCGCGCCCGCGTACGACCGCACGACCGTGCACGTGCTGGACGCGTCGCGGGTCGTCGGCGTGGTCTCGGATCTGCTCGACGGCAACCGTGCCGAGAAGCTCGACGCGGCCAACCGCATCGACCAGGAGCGCCTGCGCGAGCAGCACGCCAACCGGCACGCCCAGCCGATGCTGACCCTGGCCCAGGCCCGCGCCAACCGTGAGGAGGTCGACTTCACCGGCCTGCCCACACCGGCGTTCACCGGCCTGCGGGTGGTCGAGCCCGACCTGGCCGCGCTCCGCGAGATGATCGACTGGCAGTTCCTCTTCCTCGCGTGGGAGCTCAAGGGGAAGTTCCCGGCGATCCTGGACCAGCCCGTCGCCCGCGAGCTCTACGACGACGCGACCACGCTGCTCGACGAGATCATCGCCAACGGCTCGTTCCAGCCCCGCGGTGTCTACGCGTACTGGCCGGCGCACTCCGAGGGTGACGACATCGTCCTGGCTGACGGCGTGCGGTTCCCGATGCTGCGTCAGCAGACCCAGAAGCCGCAGGGGCGTGACAACCGCTGCCTCGCCGACTACATCGCCCCCGAGGGGGACCACCTCGGTGGTTTTGCGGTCACCATCCACGGCGCCGAGACCCTGGCGGCGAAGTACGAGGCCGAGCAGGACGACTACCGCGCGATCATGGTCAAGGCCCTCGCCGACCGTCTCGCCGAGGCGTTTGCCGAGTACATCCACCTCCAGGCGCGCCGCGACTGGTTCGAGCCCGACGCGCAGCCGGAGCTGGCTGATCTGCACGCCGAGCGTTTCCGGGGCATCCGGCCGGCCCTCGGATATCCGGCCAGCCCCGACCACAGCGAGAAGAAGGAGCTCTTCGAACTCCTCGAGGCGGAGAAGCTCGGCCTCGGCCTGACCGAGTCGTTCGCCATGACCCCGGCGGCCAGCGTCAGCGGCCTGATCTTCGCGAACCCGGCGGCGAAGTACTTCACGGTCGGCCGGCTCGCCAAGGACCAGATCGACGACTACGCCGAGCGCCGCGGCATGCCCGTGGACGAGGTCGAGCGCTGGCTGCGCCCGAACCTCGCCTACGAGCCGGCTCAGGAGCTCAAGTAGCGCAGGACGGCCAGAACCCGGCGGTTGTCGGCCTCGTCCTGAGGCAGTCCGAGCTTGTCGAAGATGCTCGCGACGTGTTTCTCGACGGTGCCGCCGGTCACCACGAGCGTGCCGGCGATGCCGGCGTTCGACCGTCCCTCGGCCATGAGCGCGAGCACCTGGCGTTCACGCGCGGTCAGTGCCGCCACGCCCCCGGCGTGGCGGCTGACGCGCAGCAGCTGGCCGACGACCTCGGGGTCGAGCGCCGTGCCGCCCGCGGCGACGCGCCCCAGGGCGTCGGCGAAGTCGGCGACGTCGGCCACCCGCTCCTTGAGCAGGTATCCGGCGCCTGCCGCGTTGCCCTCCAGCAGCCGGGCCGTGTACTTCGTCTCGATGTACTGCGACAGCACCAGCACCCCGGTGCGGGGCTGCCGGGTGCGGATCTCGAGCGCGGCGCGCAGCCCCTCGTCGGTGTGGGTGGGCGGCATCCGGATGTCGGCCACCACGACGTCGGGCTGAAACTCGGCCACCGCTTCCAGCAGCGCGCCACCGTCGCCCACAGCGGCGCACACCTGGTGACCCTCGTCCTCGATCAGCCGGGCGAGCCCCGCCCGGAACAGCACGGCGTCCTCGGCGATCACCACGCGGATCGTCATGCGCGCAGGGGGAGCTCGACGGTGACCCGCGTCGGGCCGCCGGGCGGGCTCGCGATCCTGAGCGAGCCGTCCACCACGGCCACCCGCTGCGCGAGCCCGGTCAGGCCCGTGCCGCGGCCCGGGTCGGCGCCACCCGTACCGTCGTCGGCCACGCTGAGCCGCAGCACGTCCCGCTGACCGGCCGCCCGGACGGCGAGCCTGGTCGCGCGGCTGTGCTTGGCCGCGTTGGCCAGCAGCTCGGCGGCACAGAAGTACACGATGGTCTCGATCGCCGGAGTGGGACGGACAGGGATGCTGACCTCCAGCTCGACCGGGACGGCACTGGTGGCTGCCAGCGAGGCGAGGGCGTCCGGCAGTCCGTTGTCGAGGACCGGCGGGTGCAGGCCCCGGGCCAGATCGCGCAGCTCACCCAAAGCCTCCTTGGCGCCCAGCAACGCGGTGCCGACCAGCTCCCGGACGGCCGCGAGGTCCTCGACCTCGCCGTCGGCGCCGAGCTTCTTCCGGGCCAGGCCCAGGTTGAGGGCCACCGTGGCCAGCCGGATCTGCGCGCCGTCGTGGAGGTTCCGCTCGAGGCGCCGCAGCAGGGCGGCGGAGTCGTCCACGGCCAGCGCCCGGCTCGTCTCCAGGTCGTGGACCCGCTGCGCCAGGCGTCCCGGCCCGAGCAGACCCCGGATCAGGAACGCGTCGACCGCGGTGACCGCCCGGGTGACCCACGGGGCGACCAGCAGCATCGCCGCTCCCGCCGCCGCGGCGGCGAACGTGCCCGGCAGTGTCGTGACGTGGAACGTGCCGTCGCCGAACCACCCGAACGGCGTGAACACCGGCAGCGGGCTCAGCCGGGTCCCCGGCGGATGGTTGCGGAACGCACCCCAGATCAGCGGGTACGCAAGATTGACCAGCCCGCCGGCCCAGAGCGCCACGGCGTACAGCTGCAGCAGGCCGACCGGCAGTTTGACCAGCAGGTAGGCGACGACCCGCCAGCCGGTCCCGTCCCGCGGGCCGGGCCAGGCGCGACGTACCGGTGGCGGAAGCGCGACCCGCGTCCCGAGCAGCCGGTCGGCCAGCCTGATCTGCAGCGCGCCGAGCCGCCGGGCCGCCGGGGACGAGACCAGCAGCACGAGCAGCAGGCCCGCACCGGCACCGGCGCCGGCGATCTGCGCCGGGGACGGGTTGCCGCGCCCGCCGTCGGCCGCCCACCAGATCAGGTCCGTGCCGAGCACCACCAGCACCGGCGGGCTGACCAGCGCAAACGGCAACGCGGCGACGCAGAACGCCAGCCCGCTGAGGTGGCGCCGGGTGAAGGGCGCAACGGCCGTGATGGTCACGCGGATGACGGTAGGGAATCACCGGGCCGCGAGACATCCGGCTGGCACCCGGCCTCAGCCGGGGGACAACCCCCGCAACACCCGGACCAACAGCTCGTAGGTCTCCTCGACCGCGCCGGCCCGGCACGTGATCTGCACCGCCCCGGGGTTCAGGGCCTTGACCAGCCGGTCGTACATGGCACCCAGGGCGGCGGATCCACCGCTCTGCTCGAGGAGCCGGTGGTGGTGGCGGATCCACGGGTCGTCGCTGTCCCGGGCCCGGCGGCCGAAGCGTTCGATCGCCGCGTCGCGCTCGTCGAGCAGCACGATCTCGTGAAAGGTCGCGCCGTGCTCGTGCGCGAGCTTCTCGACCGCCGTGATGTCGTCGGATCCGGCGGCGTACTGCGGCAGGAGAACCTCGTGACCGCCGTCCAGGTGGGCTGCCGCCATCGCCCGGACCAGGGCCCAGGTGATCGGCCAGGTGTCGAGCTCCTCGTCCCGCCACCCGCCGACCAGGCGGTGCACGGCGTCGACGTCGAGGTTCAGGGCACCGGGGTGCCGGTCGGCGTAGAGGGCCGCCAGCGTGGACTTGCCGATGCCCGGCGGGCCGTTGAGATGGACGAGTCGCCGCACGCCGTGACCCTACCGGCCCGGGCACCGATAGGTTGGCGGTCGTGACCACGTTCAGCAGTCTGGGGTCGTTCGTCGTCGTGGTGGGTCTGCTGACCCTGACGCCCGGCCTGGACACCGCGTTGATCGTGCGGACCGCCGCGGTCGGGGCGCGGCGGCGGGCCTGGGGTGTGGTCCTCGGCATCCAGACCGGCACCCTGGTGTGGGGCGTGCTCACCTCGGCCGGTGTCACAGCACTGCTGACCGCTTCGCAGGTGGCGTACGAGATCCTGCGGTGGGCCGGGGTCTGCTATCTGATCTGGATGGGTCTGTCGATGCTCCGGGGGAGGGCGCAGCCCGAGCCGGAGGCCACCGGCGGCGGCTGGCGCCGGGGCCTGCTGACCAACCTGCTCAACCCGAAGATGGGTGTCTTCTACGTGGCGCTGCTGCCGCAGTTCATCCCCGCGGGCGCGCCGGTCTTCGCGTTCGGGGTGCTGCTGACCGGTGTCCACATCGCCCTGGGCACCGCCTGGTCGGGTGTTCTGGTGCTGCTGGCCCGGCGGTTGCGCGTCACCCTGCAGCGGCCCGCGGCGCGCCGGGTGCTCGACCGGATCACCGGGACGGTCATCGCCGGCTTCGGGATCAGGCTGGCCGTCCAGGACGGTTTCTAGGCGGGCTTCCAGACCTGGCGCGGGGCGTACCCGTCGCGGCGCAGCCAGTGTTCGGTGTAGACGATGCGGCCGGCCGGGATGACCACCAGCGGGCCCTGCGGGGGATCGTCGAGCGAGCGGGACCGTTCGACGTGGTCGGACTGCCAGCGGACCGCCGGCCAGTACGTCGCGAAGTCGTCGTCCCCGGGGAGCAGCACGCGGGCCTCGCCGAAGATCTGCGCGCCGCGGCTGCTGGCCTGGCCGACCAGAGGCGCGAAGACACCGACCGACACCCGCGGGTCCCCGGCGATGTTGCGCAGCTTGGGGGAGCCGGCCGCCGCGGTGAACATCAGGGTGAAGTCCAGGTGGAAGTAGCGCACCGGTGTCGCCAGCGGCCCGGCGGGACCGGTCGTGGCCAGCACACACATGTTCTGCGAGGACAGCAGGTTGAGGATGCGTTCGGAGAGGCGGTCACGGTCGAGTCGCTCGGTGGGCGCGGGTCCGGCGAGCCAGGGGTTCGTCACGGGCATGACGGATCTTGGCACAGCACCACGTCGACGATGTCGGAGACCTCGTCGACCACGAAGTCCGGGACGTGGCTGTCGGGGTCGTCGCGGTACGACGCCGCGGTGGGGTAGTTCGCGTTGGTGACGAGGATCGGATGCATGCCGGCCCGGGCGGCGCCCCAGTGCTCGCGGCTGCCGCCGTCACCGACGTACCAGCAGGAGGCCGGGGGAACGCCCAGCCGGTCGGCGACCGCGGCATAGAGGCGCTGATCGGGCTTGCGGTGCCCTTCGCGCCAGGAGAAGACGGCGGCGTCGATCAGCGGTGCGAACGGTGTGCCGGGCCAGCTCTCGTACAGCTCGCTGCTGCAGTCGCTGATCAGGCCGAGCCGCAGTCCGCGGTCGCGCAGGGTGTGCAGCACGTCGAGCACGCCCGGCCGGGGTGTGCTGACGCTCGCCGATCCGGCCAGCTGGGTGCGCACGGCCGCGTCGAGCTCGGACTCGGCCGGGGTGGTGCCGCAGCGCCGGGCCATCTCGCGCAACGTCTCCCGGGTGTCGCCGAACTCCCCGACGATGCGCCGGGCGAACGAACCCGTCATCTCGGCGCAGAACGCCGCCGGAGACACACCCAGCGCGGCCGCCGTCGCGACGAAGGTCGCCTGGCGGCCCGCCTCGACCGACGGGTCGGTCAGCGTGCCGAAGAAGTCGAAGACGACCGCTTTCACCGGACGGCGTGCGGTGCCAGGACGGCCGCGCAGCGCAGGTTGCGGTAGTGCCCGCGGTTGTCCAGGCCGTAGCCGACGATCATGCCGGGGCCGACGTCGAAACCGACGTAGGCCGGCACCGCGAACTGCGGTGTGTCCGGCTTGCGCATGAGGGCGCAGACGGCGATCGACTCGGGGCGGCGCTGCTGCAGGTTGGAGATCAGCCACGACATGGTCAGGCCGGTGTCGATGACGGTCTCCATGATGATCACGTGCCGCCCCTCGATGTCCAGATCAAGGTCCTTGAGCAGGCGTACGGACCCGGAGGCGCGTTTGCTGGTCGTGTACGACCGGATCGCCATCCAGCCGATCTCGACCTGGCTGTCCAGGGCGCGGGCGAGGTCGACGGTGAAGGTGGCCGCACCGCCCAGCACACCCACGAGGACGACGTCACGGCCGGCGTAGTCCTTGCCGATCTCCGCCGCCAGCTCGGCCACGCGGGCCAGGATGCGGTCCTCGGTCAGCAGTACGGATTCGAGATCGTCCGCGACGTGGTCGGCGTCCACCGTTGTCCCCCTGTGCAAGTCGCCGGGCCTCGCCCGAGGTCACGCCGAAATCCTGACACGCGCGGGAGCGACGGCCAACTCGTGCTCCGTCCCCGGAGAGTGATTGCGGAGCTGTGGCACCCTCCGAGTTCATCCTGTGGCCAGAAACCCTGGGTCGTTTGTCCAGATTTCCAGCCTGGGTGCTCCGTTGTGAGACGGTCTCCTGTAATGTCCGCGCGTCCCACTATTCATGTATTCATCACCACGGTGGAGTTGTGGCATGGCACAACGGTTCACGCTCGACGAGATCCGCTCTCGCACCTACAAGGATCGCGACGCGTGGTGGACCGTCTGGCTCGTCGACCCGCTCGCCTCGCGGCTGGTCTGGCTCGTCGCCCCGGTCCGCTGGGTCACCCCGAACGTCCTCACGATGGGCGCGTTCGTGCTCGGCATCGTCACCGCCTACTGCTTCGCGCAGGGTGACTACCCGTGGCTGGTGGCCGGCGCGATCATCTTCCACCTGAGCTTCGTGCTCGACTGCATGGACGGCAAGATCGCCCGGCTCAAGGGTACGGGTTCGGTCTTCGGCGCCTGGCTCGACTACGTCTTCGACCGCCTGCGGGTCCTCACCTGCGGCCTCGCCCTGATGGGCGGGCAGTGGGCGAAGACGCACGACCAGACCTACCTGTGGCTGGCCGCCGCGGTCATCTTCCTCGACATGTTCCGGTACCTGAACGCCCTGCAGATGGGCAAGGTCAAGAACGACATGCGCCGCCGCCTCGAGGCCGCCCGCGGCGAGAACTCGGGCCTGCCGGTGTTCGTCGAGGAGACCGGCATCGAGCACCCGGTCGGCACCGGCGCGACCGCCACGACCGTCACCGGCACCACCGGTGAGGAACGCCCGGTCATCGACCTGTACGGCGACTTCCGCACCAAGTACAGCGCCTTCGTGAAGGTCCGCAACATGCTGGTGCGCAACCGGATCCGGGCGCACGTGTTCAGCGGCATCGAGTTCCAGATGTTCATCTTCATCCTCGGCCCGCTGACCAACCAGATCAAGTTCTTCACCATCTTCTCCGCGGTGGCGCTGGCGGCGTTCGAGCTGCTGCTCATCTACAAGCTCTGGACGGCGACCCGCAGCTACGTCCGCGAGCTCGCCAAGATCGGCACCTCCGAGGCCGAGGCCGAGGCGGTCGCCGTGGCCACCGGTGCCGAGGCGCCCGGCGGCGAGGACGCCGACGACCCCGAGGCGATCACCGGGGCCCGCATCACCGCATAACCGTCCCCCGTCCGGCCGGTCAGCAGCGCAAGTGGCAAGCTGACCGGCCATGGACGGAGTCGCGGTCGCAGTCAGCCTGATCGCCTGCCTGCTCGTCGTGGGCGGTCTGATCACCGGACTGGTGATCCTGCAGCGCCGCCAGGAGCGCCGCCGCCTCGCCTCGTTGCAGCACTGGGCGTTCACCAACGACTGGCGGCTGGTGCCCCACCCGAACGTCGACTGGGCGAACCGCCTGCCCGGCCGCAACCGCCGGGGCGTCACCCTGGCGCTGACCGGCCCGCTGTGGGGCCGCCGGGCCAGCGTCGCCGACTACTCCTACACCGAGTCGACGTCGACGTCCTCGCCGGACGGCAACGGCGGTACGACCCACGGCACGCAGACGACGACCCACTCGTACACCGTGCTGGTCGTGCATCTCGAACGCCCTTCGCCGTACCTGGGGATCCAGCCGCGGGGTGTGCTCTCGAAGTGGGGCCGGGCTCTGTTCGGCACCGGTACGGCACTGGGCCACGAGCGGTTCGACAAGGACTTCCGCGTCGTGGGTGAGCCCGGCGCCTCTCCGTACCGTCTGCAGCCGGCCCTGCTCGCCGCCCACGTCGACGGGGCCGCGCCGCCCTGGACGCTGGTCGGCACCGATCTGTTGACCTTCAGGCCGGGGCGCCTCGGCGACCCGGCGTCGATCCCGCAGTTGCTCGGCCCGCTGTTCCGCGTGGCCGACCTGCTCACCGGTCAGGTGGCGATCCGATGAGTGCCCGCTTCGAAGAACTCGCCTGGCGTGAGACGCCCATCGGTGAGATCAGCCTGCGCCGGCGGCTCGATCCGCGGCTCCAGGTCGACGTCTACGAGGTGAAGATCAACGACGAGTTCCTGATGTCGAGCCTCTTCACCGTCGCGGAGATCGAGCTGGCCCGGCTGGGGCTGGCCGCGCTGCCGGCCGAGGCACGGCCCGACGTCGTTGTGGGCGGGCTCGGGCTGGGATACACCGCGAGGGCCGCGCTGGAGGACCCGCGGGTGGCGTCGCTGCTGGTGGTCGACGCGGTGGGGGAGGTGATCTCCTGGCACGAGCGCGGGCTGCTGCCGGAGGCCGCCGCGCTGACCACCGATCCGCGCAGCCGCCTGGTCGAGGGCGACTTCTTCGCGATGGCCGCGGGGGATCAGGGCTTCGACCCGGACCAGCCCGGCCGGTGCTTCGACGCGATCCTGCTCGACGTCGACCACAGCCCCCGGCACGTGCTGGCGCCGGCGAACGCGGAGCTCTACACCGTCGCCGGCCTGCGCAGGCTCACCGCGCACCTGCGCCCGGGCGGCGTTTTTGCGCTCTGGTCGGACGACCCGCCGGACGCGGAGTTCGAGGCCGTGCTGGCCGAGGTGTTCGAGAAGTCCGCGGCACACGTGGTGACGTTCCCCAACCCGCTGACCGGCGGCGAGTCTGCCAACACCGTATATGTAGCTACATAACCGGGCATACTGGCATCCGTGGACGATCACCCGCTGGAGCCCGGTGAAGATGCCACCACGTTCTTCCAGCCGCGCGGCCTGGTCTTCGTGACCATGCTCTGGGTGATCGCGCTGGTCTGGCTGCTCTGCCGTGGCCTGTACGTCGTGGTCCTGCTGCTCCTCGGGATCCGCCCGACGGCCGCCGACATCGTCACCATCGCCGAGAGCCTGCTGATCGTGCCGGTCGTGACGGCCAGCGTGGTCATCCTCGTCGCCTGGCGCCGGCTGGGCTGGATGAAGAGCTCGGTGCTGGGCCTGGAGTTCGCGGCGACCGGCCGCCGGGGTGTGCACCTGCAGTGGTCGTCGATCGCCTCGGTCGGGCTGCGGCACTGGGGCCCGTTCACCGAGCTGGTGGTGACCCCCACGAGCATGGCGGCTGTGACCGAGCTGCCCGGCCCGGGGCGGCGCCCGCGGGTGCTGCGCCGCGAGTCCGGTTCGGCGTTCCTGATCGACGTCGGCCTGATGTCGCCCGGTCCCGAGACACTTCTCGCCGAGCTGCACCGCCGCATCCCGTCCCGCGTCTGAGCGGGGGTTGACCCGGACGGTCACAGCTCCTATGTTTAACGCATCCGTTAATTAACGAAGGCGTTAAACACGATGGCGACCGACCGGCTCAGCACGATCTTCGCGGCACTGGCGGACCCGACCCGCCGGGCGATCCTCGCCCGGCTGGCCGACGGTGACGCCACCGTCTCGGAGCTGGCCGAGCCGTTCGCGATCAGCCTCCCGGCGATCTCCCGGCACCTCAAGGTCCTGGAGCAGGCCGGGCTCATCACCCGCAGCCGCTCGGCCCAGTGGCGTTCCAGCAGTCTGCAGGCCGAGCCGTTGCGCGAGGCCACCGCCTGGATGGATCACTACCGGCGGTTCTGGGACACCAACTTCACGCGCCTCGACGCGCACCTGCGCCGCCTCCAACAGTCAGAGGAGAACGACTCATGAGCACCACCACGGACCTCGTCGTCACCAGGATCTTCGACGCACCCCGCGAGCTGGTCTACCGCGCGTTTGTCGACCCCGACCAGCTCGCCGCGTGGTTCGGCCCGGTCGGTTTCAGCGTGCCCCGCGACAGTGTCGACATCGAGGCCAAGGTCGGCGGTCACCAGCGCTTCACCATGGTCAGCGACGCCGACCCGGCGCAGGCCTCACCGATCGACGCGACCTTCACCGAGGTCGTCGAGAACGAACTGCTCGTCGGTGAGCAGGACATCTCCGCCGTCTCCTCGGTCGAGGGCGCGGTCATGCGCCTGCGGGTCGAGTTCCACGACGAGCCCGGCGGCAAGACGCGCCTCGTCCTGACCCAGGGCCCCTACGCCCCGGAGATCGAGCCGATGGCGCGCGAGGGCTGGGCGAGCTCCTTCACCAAGCTCGACACGCTTCTGGCCTAAGACCGCCGTGGTCGGCGCAGTGCCCACGCCGCCAGCAGGGCGCCGGGCAGCAGACCGAGCCCCAGGGGTACGCCCACAGGTGCGTACACGAGGTGTGACAGGGGTCCTCGGATCACCGGCAGGTCACCGACCTCGAAGCGTTCGCCGGGCCGGCCGCCGCACACCACGGTGACCGGTCCGGCCTGCGGCAGCTCGAAGGTGCCGAGCAGCTCGGTGACGATGCTGTCGCTGTTGTCGGTGAACTCCACCGACGGCCGGGACAGCTTGCGGCCGAGGTCGCACGGCTCGCTCCCGAAGTAGCCGAAGAGGGCGTGCCGCCCGGCATCGAGCTGCACGGTCGCCCGCTGACCGCCGTCGATCAGGGTGGTTCCGGGCGGCACGAACGTCGACGTGGAGAGCTCACCGCCGACACGCACGAACTCCGGCACCACCACGAGCCCGGCGACCGCCGTGAGTGCCGCGGCCACCAGCAGCAGCCGCCGCGACAGGGGTGCCTCGCGCGGCTTGCGGAAAAGGCCCAGACCGAAACCGGCTGCCGCGGCGACCACCACCGCGAGCACGTTCAGCGGACCCCAGCCGCCCTCGCGCAGGTCCTGGGCGAGCGGCACGATCCAGCGGTAGACCGCGTCGTTCGCCACGAAGCAGACGACCGCGGCCACCACGATCAGCACCAGGCCGGCCAGCGGTGCCGTCCGCCGGCGGGCCGCGGCGTAGCCGAGACAGAGGCCGGCGATCGCGGCGAGGACGGTCACGGCCATGACCAGGTCGTCCGAGTCCGGGCGGTAGCCGCCGTACTCGCTCGCGTCGAGGACGACCGGTGCGGTCAGCAGAGCGGCCGGGATCCAGCCGAACGCGAGGGCGGCGGACCGCAGGAACCCGGCGGCGGTGATCATGGCGCGAGGCTAGCGGGCGGTGTCCAGCGTCTGTGGCGCGCCGAAGGTCACCGGCACACCGGGGGAGTAGAGGACGCTGACCGGCGGTCCGGCCGGTGCGGGCAGTCCGGCGGCGGTCAGCAGCTCGTCGTCGAGATCGAGCAGCTCGGCGCGGTGCAGCGGCCAGCGCGGGTGCTCGTTCGGCAGGTGCAGGCTGCTGCCCCAGGCGCGGGTGTGCAGACCCCAGCGGGCGGTGACGAAGTGGTCCACGGCGGACGGCTCGGGGACGGGCGCTCCCACGCGTACCGAGAAGGAACTGGCGGCCCCACGGGGGCCGGGCCAGCGTCGCCGGCTGGTGTAGCGCAGGACGTCGCGGTCCTTCTCCAGGCGCATCCGGGACCACTTGTAGGGCAGGCGCAGCAGGGCCTGCGCGGTGAGGACGGGCAGCAGCCGCTCGGCGTCGAGCGAGAGGAAGACAACCGCGCGCCGGCCCTCGCCGTCGACGCTGTAGAGGCGCACGTTGGTCTCGCAGAACGTCCCCAGATAGGGGATGCCGGGGCCGCGCAGGGCGCCCAGCTTCACCATCCGGAAGCCGATCAGCCCGGCATAGGTCACACCGTCGAGCGTGTCGGGGACGGTGCCGCGGGGCAGGAACGGCGCGACCACCTCCGGGGGCAGCGCCCAGTGCAGGAACGCCAGGTCGTGCCAGCGTTGCACCAGCAGTGAACGGCGCACCGGGCGTACCGTCTCGGGGGTCACGTCCTCGATCCGCACGCTTCCCATCATGCGCCGCTGGCGCGCCCGTCCTAGAGTCGCCCCCGTGAACACGGGGATCGGGGAACGCGCGCGGCTGAGCCCGCCGCTGGTGGTGTCGGGGGTAATTTTTGCGCTCGACGCGGTCGTCTGTCTGCTGCTGGCGCTCATCTGGGTGCTGCCGACGGTCTCGACCATCTACGGCGGGCCGCCCGAGGAGGCGACCAGCCTAGCCTCGGCCGCCCTGCACCTGGTGTTCCTCGCGGTGCTGGCGCTGTGGTGCCCGGCCGCGGCGACACTGGTGCTGGGGGTGCGCACCCGCGTCGCCCGGATGATCGGGATGTGGACGGCCGCGCTGCTGGTCGTGGCCTCGGCCGGTCTCGCCGCGGAAGGCCTCGGCTTCGACTGGGACCTGGACCTGGGCCTGTGGCTCTACACGCCGGTGATCCCGCTCGTGCTCAACCTGGTCGTGGTCGCGCTGCTGATCACCCCGCGGACCCCGGTGCGGCCGCCGGACCAGCAGCAGCTCATCGACCTGGACGTGCGGTCCTCCTACTGAGGTTTCGCTGACGCTCGCTGCGGCGTCCACAGTGACCGGCCCGGCGGATCGAACCCCCCGGCACCTCCCGTGCGTATCGTGGATGTCACCCGGTAACGCCAGCCCTCGGAGGACCGCATGCCGGTACAGCGTCGCCCCCACCCCGCCCTGCTGGCCTTCGTGGCGGCGGCGCTCGTCGCCCTCGGCTGCGTCTCCGTGCCCGAGGAGGACACCGGTGCCCCGGCCCGGCCGGCGCCGACAACCGCGCGCACGACCGGCCCCGCCGGCGAGGACCCGGACGGCACCGACACCCCGGAGGAGTTCGCGGCCGACATCGGCGACGCGACCCGGGTCGCCGAGGAGTACTGGAAAAAACAGTTCAGCGACTCCGGCATCGACTTCCGGCCGGTCAAGCGGGTGATCCCGTACGAGGAGGAGGGCGAGGTCGAGTGCGGCGGGCAACCGCTCGGGCTCAACAACGCCGCCTACTGCTCCGCCGGTGACTTCATCGCGTACGACGTGAACTGGGCGTTCGGCGCGTTCCGGCAGATCGGTGACGCCTTCATCTTCTACCTGCTCGGCCACGAGTACGCCCACGCGATCCAGCTGCGGCTGCGCATCCAGAAGGAGTTCACGATCGAGCAGGAACTGCAGGCCGACTGCATGGCCGGGGCGTACATCGGCGACACCGAGCGCAAGGGCCACCTCAAGCTCGACGAGGGTGACCTGGACGAGCTCGCGGCGGGTCTGGAGGCCGTCGGTGACGACCCGGGCCAGCCGTGGTTCGCCGAGGGCGCGCACGGCTCGGCCGAGCAGCGCACCGACGCGTTCGACAACGGCTACCGGCGCTCGCTGGACCCGTGCGGCGTGTCGTAGCTGTCACACCGGCTCACACGGCGCGTCCGGGCCGGGGACAATGGGCGGGGAAGACGACTCGATCGGCCCGGGAGGCCTGCCCTGACATCACGACAACCGGCTGCGGTGCTCTTCGACATGGACGGCACCCTGGTAGACAGCGAAAAGGTCTGGGACGTCGCGCTGTACGAGCTTGCCGCTCGTGCGGGCGGCACACTGTCACCGGCGGCCCGGCACGCGATGGTCGGCAGCAGCATGGCCACCTCGATGCGGATCCTGCGGGAGGACCTCGGCCAGCCCGACCGGGACGAGGCCGCCGACGTGGAGTGGATCGAGTCCCGCGTCGAGGAGCTCTTCGCCCAGGGCCTGGTCTGGCGCCCGGGTGCGCTCGAGCTGCTCCACGCGGTCCGCGCGGCCGGCCTGCCGACCGCCCTGGTCACCTCGACCGGCCGGCGACTGGTGGAGATCGCCCTGAACACCCTGGGCCGGGAGAACTTCGACGCCGTCGTCTGCGGCGACGAGGTGTCGGCTCCGAAACCGGACCCCACGCCGTACCTGACCGCGGCCGATCTGCTCGGTGTGAAGATCGCCGAGTGTGTGGCGATCGAGGACTCGCCGACCGGGCTGGCCAGCGCGGTCGCCTCGGGTGCCGCGGTGCTCGCCGTACCGGCCGAGCTGGAGCTCCCCCCGACCGACGGCGTCCACCTGCGCGACTCCCTGGAAGGCGTGGATCTCGCCTTCCTCGGATCCGTCCTGACCTCGATCCACGGCTGACCGTCCGCGCCGGCTCCCGTTCGGGAGCCGGCGCGTTCCGGGGTCAGTCGTGGGCGATCGCGCCCAGGACGTTGAGCCGGGCGGCGCGGATCGCCGGCAGGACCGCCGCGATCACCCCGACCACGGCCGCGAGCACCAGGTAGGTGCCCATCCGGGCCCACGGCAGCACCAGTTCGGTGATGCCGTCGCTCTCCAGCGCCCGGGTCACCGCCGTGCCGAGCCCGGCGCCGACGACCACACCGAGCAGCGCGCCGAAGACCGAGATGACCACGGCCTCGACCGTCACCATGCGCATCGTCTGGGCGCGGCCCAGGCCGACCGCACGCAGCAGTCCCAGCTCGCGGGTCCGCTCCAGCACCGACAGCGCCAGAGTGTTGATGACGCCGAGGACAGCGATCAGGATCGCCAGCGCCAGCAGGATCTGGATCATCGTGATGACCATGTCCAGGCTGGCGGCCTGCTGGTCGATGAAGGCCGTCGCATCCTGGGCGGACACCTCCGGGCTGTCCGCCAGCAGCGCCTTGACCTGCGGCAGCACCTGGGCCAGTGACGCGCCGTCGTCCAGCCGGACAAAGCCGATCACCGGCTGCGTGACGCCGAAGTCCCTGGTCGTCGCGAGCGGCAGCAGGTAGCTGCCGGGCAGCGTGTCCTCGGCGTACGTGGCCACGATCGTGTAGTCGCGGGGATCACCGCGGGACGGCTGGATCTTGACCTTGGTGCCGACCTGCCAGCCGTACGTGGTGGCCTCGGGCACGCTGACCGCGATCTGGTCGTCCTTCAGTGTCGCCAGGGTGCCACTCGCGGCGGTCGCCCCGTACGTCTCGGTCAGCGCGGCCAGGTCGTCGGTCGCGTCGACCCAGTGCTTCTCGCCGTTGATCAGGACCTGGTCGTTCCAGAGGCCGGCGGCTGCGCGTACCCCCGGGATCGCCGCGGCCCGGCCCACGACGGCCGGGTCGTAGGTCGGCGGCCGCGGGCCGTTCTGGTCCCCGCTGATGATCACCTCGGCCTTGAGGACGCTGGCGGCCTCGGCCTTGAGGCTCTTCTTGGCCGAGTCCATCACCACGGTGACCCCGGTGACCAGCGCGATGCCGACCATGAGCGCGGCGGCGGTGATCGCGGTGCGGCGCGGGTTGCGGCCCGAGTTGAGCCGGCCCAGCCGACCCGGCAGCGACCACGAGAAGAGCCGGCCGATCCCCGACACGACGGGCTTGCTGATCAGCGGTGTGAGCAGCGCGATGCCGATGAACGACACCAGCACCCCACCCAGGATCGTCCACAGCGTGGCGTCCCCGGCGTCGCCGAAGAGGCCGACGCCCAGTGCCGCGGCCCCGGCGGCCGTGACGACGCCACCGGCGACGGTGATCCGCGTCAACGGCCGGTCCGGGGTTGCGACGTCCTGCATGGCCGCGATCGGCGCGATCCGCGACGCCCGCAGCGCCGGCAGGACCGCGGCGAGCACGGTCACCACCACACCGACGGCGTACGAGCTGATGACGGCCGCGAGCGGCACACCGATCGGCGCGAGTTCCAGACCACCACCACCCAGCGTCCCGAACAGATACGCCAGCCCGGCGCCCACTCCCACACCCGCGGCGAGTCCGAGCGTGGCGGCGAGTAGTCCGATCACGACGGCCTCGACCAGCACGGACGCGATGACCTGCCGGCGGCTGGCCCCCAGCGCTCGCATCATCGCGAGTTCCCGTGTCCGCTGCGCGATGATGATCGAGAAGGTGTTGAGGATCAGGAAGATGCCCACGAACAGCGCCACACCGGCAAATCCCAGCAGGATGTTGTTGAAGAAGCTCAGCCCCTCCTGCAGCCCGGCGGCACTGTCCTCGGCGAGCTGATCACCCGTCTTGGTGTCGAAGCCGGCGCCGACAGTCGAGGCGATCCGGTCCCGCAGCGCCGCCGGCGTCACACCGTCGGCCGCCTGCACCCGGATCGAGCTGTAGACACCGGTCTCACCGAGCATCAGCTTCTGCGCGACGGGCTCGGTGAAGGCGACCTCCTGGACGCCGCCGAGACTGTCCCTGTTGCCGGTGTAGCCGTAGACCCCGACGAGTGTGAACTCCTTCTTGGGCTCCAGCGTCAGCACACCGACGCGGTCGCCGACCTTGATGCCGGCGGCCTTCGCGACGGCCGCGTTGACGGCGATCTCGTCCGCGGCAGCCGGGCCGCGGCCCTCACGCACCTCGGTCAGGCTGTCCATGCCGGTCCAGGCGACACCGAGCCGCGGCGGCCCCATCGAGGTGAGCACCTTGCCGTCACTGCCGATCACCCGGGCCCCGTCGGCCTCGACCAGCCCGGTCGCCTTCTCCACCCCCGGTACGCCCTTGACCTGCCCGACAACGGACGCGGCGAGCGGCGTGGTGACCTGTTCACCCTCGAACTCGGCCACCTCGATCTTCGGCTTGGCGCTGACACCGACGTCCGTGGTCGAGTACGCGCTCGCGAACACCGAGTCGAATGACCGGCTCAACGTGTCGGTGACGACAAACGCCCCGGCCACGAACATGACGCCGAGCACCACCGCCAGCCCGGACAGGATGAGCCGCAGCTTGCGCGCCAGCAGGCTCTTCAGGGTCGCGCGCAGCATCAGAGCATCACCGGTTCGGCGTGGGTGTCCAGGCGCTTCATCATGTCCAGCACCGTCTCGGGGGTCGGCTCGAGCAGCTCGTCGACGATCTCCCCGTCGGCCAGGAAGACCACCCGGTCGGCGTAGCTGGCCGCCACCGGGTCGTGCGTGACCATGACGATGGTCTGCCCGTGCTCGCGGACACTGGCCCGCAGGAACGAGAGCACCTCGGCCCCGGACCGCGAGTCGAGGTTGCCCGTCGGCTCGTCGGCGAAGATGACGTCCGGCCGCCCGACGAGCGCCCGGGCGCACGCCACCCGCTGCTGCTGGCCACCCGAGAGCTGACTGGGCCGGTGGCTCAGCCGGTCGCGCAGCCCCACGGTGTCGATGACGACGTCCCACCACTGCGGGTCGGGCTTGCGCCCGGCGATGTCCAGCGGCAGCCGGATGTTCTCCTGCGCGCTCAGCGTCGGCAGCAGGTTGAACTGCTGGAAGATGAAACCGACCCGGTCACGCCGCAGCCGCGTGAGCGCCTTGTCGCCCAGCTTGGTGATCTCCGTCCCGCCGACGTGCACCTGCCCCCGGTCCACCGTGTCCAGACCGGCCAGGCAGTGCATCAGCGTCGACTTCCCACTGCCCGACGGACCCATGATCGCCGTGAATCTGCCCCGCTCGAACTGGGCGCTCACCCCGCGCAACGCGACGACCCGAGCCTCCCCGGTGCCGTAGACCTTCCAGACCTCGCTCGCCCGCGCGGCCACCGGCTCGCCCGCCGTCGTCGTCGTCACTTTTCCCCCTGGTGGTGTCCCGTGTGGACCGGCCGGGCCTGTTCGCCCGGCCGGCCCGCTCAGTTTTCCGTCGTGAGCAGGCCGAGGCGTCCGCCCGCAGGGGGAGCGTGACGCGGAGATTTGCTCGGGGATTCCTCCAGCGCGCTCTCAGGGTTGACCCTGATTCCCCGCCTGACGTCGCCATGACGGTTGACTGGCGTCGTATATGACGTCACTATGACGTCATGGACCTGACCCCGTACCTCGAATCGCTGCGAGCGGACCTCTCCGCCGCAGCCGCACCGGGCGGCCCCGAAACGGTCCGCGCGGCCGAACTGCTCGGGCACGCCATCGAACCCTCGGCCCGGCTCGCCCTGCTCCAGGCCCTCTCCGACGCCACCGCCGAGATCACCACCCGCCTGAACGGCCCGGTGGTCGACGTCCGCCTCCGCGGCCGCGAGGCGGACCTGGTCGTCAGCCACACCGAACCCGGCCCCGACCCGATCGCACCCCCGACTGCGGCGCCCGCCGACGGCGGTGACCTCGCCCGCCTGACCCTGCGCATGCCCGAAAGCCTCAAGACCCACGTCGAACAGGCCGCCGCGGCCGAGGGCATCTCCGTCAACGCCTGGCTCGTCCGGGCCGTCTCCTCCGCGGCCACCCGCCCCGCCACCGAGGGCCAGGTGACCCGCGGCAGCCGATCCGGCAAACGCATCACCGGCTTCGCCCAGGCCTGACCAAGTTTTTCGAGAGGACCGACCATGTTCGAGTTCGACCACGCCACCCCCGTATCCGTCTCCCTGCGCCTCCAGCGCGGCACGGCCGACGTCATCGCCGAGCAGCGCGACACCGTCCAGGTCGACATCGCCGACGCGGACCCCGACACCTTCACCGTCCGCCTGGACGGCGACACCCTCGCCGTCCACGCCCCCGAATCAGCCCTCTGGCAGTGGCGCCGCACCCCCAAGGCCCGCGTGATCGTCCGCGTGCCCGAAGGCAGCTCTCTCTCGGTGAAATCGGAGACGGCCGACCTGCGCGCCGCCGGCCGCTACAACACGGTTTACGCGGCGCTCCAGTCCGCCGACGCCGAGGTCCAGCACGCCGACGGCGACATCAACCTCAAGACGGAAAGCGGCGACCTCCGCGTCGGCCAGGCGGGCAGCTCCGTCCGGCTCGGCAGCCAGTCGGGCGACCTGGAAGCCGGTGACGTCACCGGTGACGTCACCGCCAACACCGCCAGCGGTGACATCATGATCCGCGCAGCCGCAGCGTCGGTCCACGCCGAAACAGCATCGGGCGACGTCGAGGTGGGCCTCACCCGCCGCGGCCGCGTCCGCTTGAAGACGGCCTCCGGCGACGTCTCGGTCGGCGTCGCCGCGGGCACGGGGGTCTGGCTGGACGTGAGTACGGCCTCCGGCTCCACGGTGAACAACCTGTCGATGACCCCGTCAGGCCCTCCGGCGGAAAACCAGGCGACCCTCGAACTCGTCGTCCGAACCGCCAGCGGCGACATCACCATCCATCGCGTCCACGCCGACGCCCCCGCCCTCTGACGTCCTGGCCCGTCGGCCCTCACCCGCTTCTCCCCGGTGAGGGCTGGGCACGCCGCGGTCCTGCCTCGTCGCCGGTCCCCAGCCCGTGTCCGTCCGGCCGGGTGGTCATGGTTCTGCTGTGTCCGTGCTGACGATTTTTTTCGGTCCGGGCTGGGCTGGGATGGCCGTTGTGCCGTCTCGCCGTCCGTTCCCGTGGCCGGTCGGTCTCAGGCGCCAGGGTGGATCAGGCCGGTCTCGTAGGCGAAGACGACCGCCTGGACACGGTCGCGGAGGCCGAGCTTGGTGAGCATGTGACCGACGTGGGTCTTCACCGTCGTTTCGCTGACGGTCAGAGCCCGCGCGATCTCAGCGTTGGAGTGTCCCTTCGCGACATGGAGGAAAACCTCACGTTCGCGCTCGGTCAGCACGTCGAGCACGGCCGCGACCGGCTCGGTGGAGGGCGCGGGCAGCACCTCGGCCAGCCGGACCAGCAGCCGCGCCAGAATGAGCGGGGCCACCACCGAGCCACCGCCGGCCACCACCCGGATGGCGGACACGAGCTCCGCGGGCGGCACGTCCTTGCAGAGATATCCGGCCGCTCCCGCCCCCACCGCGGCAAGCACATGCTCATCGGTGTCGAAGGCGGTCAGAATCAGCACCCGAACCGGCAACCCCGAAGCGGTGATGGCCCGCGTGGCCCCGAGCCCGTCGAGCCGGGGCAGCCGAACGTCCATCACAACCACATCAGGCAGCAGCCTTCGGGCCAGGTCCACGGCCTCGACCCCGTCGCCGGCCTCACCCACGACGCTGAGCCCGTCGGCCCCGCTCAACGCCATGCGCAGCCCGGACCGCAGCATCGGCTGATCGTCGGCCAGCAGCACCCGCACCGGCCGAGCGCCCGCCGCGGCACCAGCCGCCGTTCGGTCCCGTGCCGTCATCCCCTGTGCCTCCCGCGCAGCCCGACCAGGCCCCGCAAACACTAGGCGATCCCGAACCCCCACCGATCCCCGCAACCCACCCGGCCGCCAACCGCTCCGGTGCCGCCGGCTCGGCCGCCAACCGCTCCGGTGCCGCCGGCTCGGCCGCCAACCGCTCCGGTGCCGCTGCTCCGGTCTCGAGGTCCGCTCAGGTCCGCGAGCCCGGCCCGTGGCGGCTCAAGCAGCGAACCCCGCGGTCGGCGGTCCGGTCCACCCAGGTGGCGGCGAACTCGTCACCGTGCGGCACGCGGCCGGTTGCGCTGTGCGCGAGGCCCATCCGAGCAAGCACCACGACCGTGGGGCCACCCCGGCCGTGCCGAGCATGCGGTCCGGGGGCAGCGCCGCTAGGCGGCCGTCCCCCGCCTGCGCGGCCCAGCCCAGCCCGGCGCGGCCCAGCCCAGCCCGGCGCGGCCCAGCCCAGCGCAGCGCGGCCCGGCGCGGCCCGGCCCAGCCCGGTGTGGGCCCAGCGCAGCGCAGCCCGGCGCGGCCCGGCCCAGCCCGGTGTGTGCCCAGCGCAGCCCGGCGCGGCCCGGCGTGGCCCGGCGCGGCCCGGCCCAGCCCGGTGTGGGCCCAGCGCAGCGCAGCCCAGCGCGGCCCGGCCCAGCGCGGCCCGGCCCAGCCCGGCGCGGCCCGCGCGGCCCAGACCAGTCCGGCGCGGCCCAGCCTGGCCCCGCCAAGCCCGGTCAGAACACCGCGCCTGGCCCCGCGGCCGCTGGTGCTGACCGGCCTCGGTGCGTGAAGTTCTCGACGTCGAGGCCTCCTACGGCTCGATGGTGGGTTCGGCGGCTTCGGCGACGGCGGAGACGTCCCCGACGATCACTTCGACCGGCTCCGGGTACGGCGGAGGCGTCCCCCCGAACTCAGGGCAGAACGCCTGATGGCTGCACCAGCCGCACAGCTTGCTCGGCTTCGGGCGGAAGTCCTTTTCCGCCTTCGCGCGCTCGATGGCCTGGGACAACGCGACCAGGGTGCGTTCGAAGCGTTCGAGTTCGGAGGCGTCCGGGCTGTAGTCGCAGATCTCGGCGTCCTTGAGGTAGAGCAGGCGCAGGACGCGGGGGACGACGCCGCGGGTGCGCCACAGGACCAGGGCGTAGAACTTCAGCTGGAACAGGGCGCGGCCTTCGAAGGCTTCGCGGGGTGCGCCGCCGGTCTTGTAGTCGACGACGCGGAGGTCGCCGGCCGGGGAGACGTCCAGGCGGTCGATGTAGCCGCGGATCAGCAGCTCGTCGTCGACCAGGGTGGAGACCAGGCTTTCGCGTTCGGCCGGCTCGAGGCGCTGGGGGTCCTCGACGGCGAAGTAGCCCGACAGCAGGTCGCCCGCGCCCGCCAGGAAGGCGGCGATCCGGTCCGGCTCGTCCGACACCAGGGCGTCGGGGGCGTCCTCGGCCGGTGCGAAGAGGCCGCCCAGCACCGGTTCCTGCTCGATGAGGCGTTCCCACTCCGGCGCGACCAGGGCGGCTGCGGACTCCGGGGTGCGGTCGGCCGCGGGCAGGTCGAAGAGGCGCTCCAGTACGGCGTGGACGAGCGTTCCTCGTACCTGATCGGGGGTGGGTTTTTCGGGCAGGCGGTCGATGGTCCGGAAGCGGAACAGCAGCGGGCAGGTCTTGAAGTCCGCGGCGCGCGACGGCGACAGGGACGGCCCGGACGGCCGCTCGTCACGGCCGGGGACACGACCGGGGGCCGGGTCCGCGGAGGGGGACAAAACCGTTTCTGCCGTCATGGGGGTAAGGCTAGGGGAGGGGTACGACGAAACCGGCGAGGCGGGGCTCTCAGGCTCGGTCCGTAGCATCGACGCGTGGACGAAGGCGCACGGCAGACCCGCCCCGCCCGGCGACCCGGCCGGCTGGTCGGTCACGTGCTGGGCATCCCGGTGTTCCTGCACCCCTCGATGCTGCTGCTGGCGCTGCTCGTCACGGTTGTCTACGGCGGTTACGTGCAGTCCGAGCTCGGACTTCCGGGCCCTTTTGCGTACGCCGTGGGTTTCGGGTTCGTGGTGTGCCTGCTCGGCTCTGTGCTGTTGCACGAGCTGGGTCACGCGGTCACGGCCAAGCGGTTCGGCATCGGTGTGCGCGGCATCACGCTCGAGCTCCTCGGTGGCTGGACCGAGATGGACCGCGATGCCCCCACGCCGCGGATCGACGCGCTCGTCTCGCTGGCCGGGCCGGCCGTCTCGTTCGCGCTCGGTGGGCTGGCCACGGCGGCCGCGTTCGCGCTGCCGGACCGGACGGTCGCGGGGGAGATCGCGTTCCAGCTCGCGGCCAGCAACGTCATCGTGGCGATCTTCAATGTGCTGCCGGGGCTGCCGCTGGACGGCGGGCGGGCGCTGCGGGCCGGGCTGTGGGCGCTGATCAAGGACCGGAACCGCGCCACGGAGGCCGCGGCCTGGGCCGGGCGGGGGATCGCGCTGCTGACCGGCGCGGCGGTCTTCACGCTGTACCGGCTGAACGTCATCACGTTGTTCGGCCTGATCTTCATCCTGCTGGTGGTCTTCACGCTGTGGCAGGGCGCCGGGCAGTCGATCAGGCTGGCGCGGATGACACGGCGGTTCCCCCTGGTCGACCTGAGCGCACTGGCTCGCCCGCTATACGCCGTACCGTCGGGGACGCCGCTGGCGGAGGCACAACGCCGCGCTGATGCAGAGGGCCGGGCCAAGGACACGCTGGCCGTGGCTGATGCGAGCGGGCGGGTCGTGGCGCTGGTCGACACGGCCGGGGCGGCCGCGGTGCCGGCCGACCGGCGGCCGTGGGTGTCGGTCGACACGGTCGCGCGGGACCTGGGCCGGCTGCCGGCGCTGGCACTCGGTCTCAGCGGCGAGCAGGTGGTCCGGGCGGTGCAGGCCCACCCGGGTGCGCAGTACGTGGTCACCTCCGGGGAGGATGTCGTCGGCGTGCTGCACGTCGCGGACCTGGCCGAGTTGCTGGAGCCGCGCCGCACCGCACGCCGGCCTGCACCGAACTGAGAGAGGGATCCGTGACCGTCCAACCCACCACCGTCGTCGACGAGCCCGTGCCCGCCCACCACGGGCCGTTCCGCGAGGGCGACCGTGTGCAGCTCACGGATCCGAAGAACCGCATGCACACGATCGTGCTGGAGGCCGGCAAGGAGTTCCACACCCATCGGGGCGGCCTCGCGCACGACGCCCTGATCGGCCTGCCCGAGGGCAGCGTCGTGGTCTCCGCCGGCGGTACGGCCTACCTGGCGCTGCGCCCGCTGCTCTCCGACTACGTGCTCTCCATGCCGCGCGGCGCTCAGGTGATCTATCCGAAGGACGCCGCCCAGATCGTCGCGATGGGTGACGTCTTCCCCGGCGCCAAGGTCATGGAGGCGGGTGTCGGGTCGGGCGCGCTGACCTGCTCGCTGCTCCGGGCGGTCGGGAGCACGGGCGAGCTGCACTCGTACGAGCTGCGCGACGACTTCGCGGCGATCGCCCGCAAGAACGTCGAGGCGTTCTTCGGGGGCCCGCACCCCGCCTGGCACCTGCACTCCGGTGACGTGGCCGACGCCGAGGGGACCGGTTTCGACCGGATCGTCCTCGACATGCTGACGCCCTGGGAGGCCCTGCCCATGGTCGAGCGGGCGCTCGTCCCCGGCGGCGTCTTCATCGCCTACGTGGCCACGACGCCGCAGCTCTCCGAGGTCGTGGAGGCGCTGCGCGAGCGCGGCGGCTGGACCGAGCCGCGGGCCTGGGAGTCGCTGGTTCGCGACTGGCACGCCGAGGGCCTCGCCGTGCGGCCCGACCACCGGATGATCGCGCACACCGCCTTCCTGGTGTCGGCGCGCAAGCTCGCCCCCGGAGTGAACGCACCGCCGCGCCGGCGCAAACCCAGCAAGGGTGCTGAGGCGTACGCCCTGCGCAGGGCCGCTCAGGCTGCTCTGGCCGCCGAGCGTACGGAGACGCCCGACGATACCGGGGTGTGACGGCCCGGTGCGGATCCGGTAGTTTCCGTCGCGGGTTTTGATGGGGTTCGGGAGCGGAGGGAACGGGTGGGCGCGATGAGTTCTCCGCCGTTCGGTGGCAGTAACGAGATGCCGGCGGTTTTCCCTGACTGGTCGCCTTACGAGGACCTGGATTCGGCTGCCCGGGCCTATCTGCGCGATCCCGAGGTGGCGCTCGACGCCCTCTTCGGGGTCCTGCGCGGGGCGTCCGTGCTGTGTTTCACGCTGGAACGCTTCGTCAACGAGGTCAACGGCGTCTGGCAGGAGGTCGTCATCTGCGACGGCAGCCGCCTGGTGCTGTGGCACGGCGAGGACGTGGCGCCCGGTGACGGCCCGGTCGGGTCGATGACCTCGTCGCTGCGGGTGGTCCCGCTCTCGACGGTCACGGAGGTGGGTTGCCGCCGGCGTCTCACCCGTACGTCGTCAGGGCAGGCACGGGTCGACAGCATCGACGTCTACCTGTTGCTGAGCTCCGTGGACGACGCCGTGCCGCCGCCGGGGATGGCCGAGGACGAGGGCCGGGCCGCGCTACGGCACGACGCGCTGCGTTTCGGCAAGACGCTCGACGACGGTGGACCGGGGCAAATCGCCCGTTTGGAAGAGTTTTCCCGAGTTGTCGCATCTTTGGTCGGACGCCCGACCCTGTGACATTTTTCGCTCCGCCGGACCCGTTCGTGGACGGTCCGGCGGGGCCCGCTCGGAAGCCTCAGTCGGCGTCCGGGCCGGCGACCTCGACGTCGTCGGAGCTCCGCACGACGTGGATGCAGTCGCCGGGGCACTCCTTGGCCGCGTCGATCACCTCGAGCCGCAGCCGGGCCGGCACGTCGGTGCGCACTCCAGGGTTCTGCAGCAGCTCACCGGTGCTGCTCTTGACGTACGCGAGGCCGTCGATGTCGAACTCGAAGACCTCCGGTGCGTACTGCACGCAGAGCCCGTCGCCGGTGCAGAGGTCCTGGTCCACCCAGACCTCAAGTTCGCCTGTCTCGGTCTGTGTCGACACCGCGTTCCTCCCCTGACTCGCCTTGTCCGACGTTACCCGAAGCCTCTGACCACTCGGTGCACCCACCTGACCCAATCGATCAAGGTTCAGTGACGAGGGTGTTGCATGGGTCGAAATCCGGCCCGCAGCGGCTACTGTTATCCCCAAGACGTTCGAGCCCCCGGGGAGGTGGGACGTGGCACGTAGCGACGAGGCGTCAGGCGCCGCACGTTGGGAGAAAGAGGCCAACGATCTCTCCAGCCAGGTTGCGTTCCTGCAAGAGGAGCTGGCACTGGTAAGGCGCAAGTTGACCGAAAGCCCCCGACACGTCCGGCAGATCGAGGAACGGCTCGCGGCGACGCAGACGCAGCTGGCCCGGCTGACCGAGAACAACGACCGGCTCGTGGCGACCCTCAAGGAAGCCCGATCCCAGATCGTCACTCTCAAAGAGGAGATTGACCGGCTCGCCCAGCCGCCCAGCGGCTACGGCGTATTCCTGGCCGCCCACGAGGACGGCACAGTCGATGTCTTCACCGGCGGACGCAAACTCCGGGTGGCGGTCTCCCCGTCGCTGGAGGTCGAGGAGCTCAAGCGGGGGCAGGAAGTTCTGCTCAACGACGCGCTCAACGTGGTCGACGCGTTCGGCTACGAGCGGGTCGGCGAGGTCGTCCTCCTCAAGGAGGTCCTCGAGAACCCCGCCGGTGGTCCGGGCGACCGGGCGCTGGTCATCTCGCACGCCGACGAGGAGCGGATCGTCCATCTGGCCGACTCGCTCCAGGTGTCCAAGCTGCGGGCCGGCGACTCGCTCATGATCGAGCCGCGCTCGGCGTACGCGTACGAGCGCATCCCGAAGAGCGAGGTCGAGGAGCTCGTCCTCGAGGAAGTGCCGGACGTCGACTACACCGACATCGGTGGCCTCCACTCCCAGATCGAGCAGATCCGCGACGCGGTGGAGCTGCCCTTCCTGCACGCCGAGCTGTTCCGGGAGCACCAGCTGCGCCCGCCGAAGGGCATCCTGCTCTACGGCCCGCCCGGTTGTGGCAAGACCCTGATCGCCAAGGCGGTCGCCAACTCGCTCGCGAAGAAGATCGCCGAGCGCCGCGGCGAGGAGAAGCACACCAGCTACTTCCTCAACATCAAGGGTCCCGAGCTGCTCAACAAGTACGTGGGTGAGACCGAGCGGCACATCCGCCTGGTCTTCCAGCGGGCGCGGGAGAAGGCCGGCGAAGGCACACCGGTCATCGTGTTCTTCGACGAGATGGACTCGATCTTCCGCACCCGTGGCTCCGGCGTCTCCTCCGACGTCGAGAACACCATCGTCCCGCAGCTGCTCAGCGAGATCGACGGTGTCGAGGGCCTCGAGAACGTCATCGTCATCGGCGCCTCCAACCGGGAAGACATGATCGACCCGGCGATCCTGCGCCCCGGCCGTCTCGATGTGAAAATCAAGATCGAGCGTCCGGACGCCGAGGCGGCGAAGGACATCTTCGCCAAGTACATCCTCAGCGGCCTGCCGCTGAGCACGGACGACCTGGCCGAGCACGGCAACGACAGGGACGTCACGGTTGCCGCGATGATCGAGGCAGTCGTGCTCCGGATGTACACGGAGACCGAGGAGAACCGCTTCCTGGAGGTCACCTACGCCAACGGTGACAAGGAGGTCCTGTACTTCAAGGACTTCAACTCCGGCGCGATGATCCAGAACATCGTCGACCGTGGCAAGAAGATGGCGATCAAGGAGTTCCTCACCTCCGGCAAGAAGGGCCTCCGGCTGCAGCACCTGCTCGACAGCTGCGTCGACGAGTTCCGGGAGAACGAGGACCTGCCCAACACGACCAACCCCGACGACTGGGCCCGTATCTCCGGCAAGAAGGGCGAGCGGATCGTCTACATCCGTACGCTCGTCTCCGGTGGCAAGGGCGCAGAGGCCGGCCGCTCGATCGAGACGGCCAGCAACACCGGTCAGTACCTGTAACCGAAGACGGCAACGCCCGACGCGGGCGGGGAGGCGCTACGACGCGCCCCCTCGTCCGCGTTGTGCATCTCTACTCTCCGTATCGTGGTGCGCACGTGCGGGGGCGAGAACCGATACGGAAGCGTCTAGGCTCGATACATGGGCAACGGCAGCACAGTGGCGGGTGGGGTGGTCGCATGAGCGTTCGACGGATCATGGGTACCGAGGTCGAGTACGGCATTTCGGTGCCCGGGCAGCCCGGCGCCAACCCGATGGTCACCTCCTCGCAGGTGGTCAACGCCTACGGGGCACGACCGGAGCTCAACCGCGGCGGCCGGGCCCGGTGGGACTACGAGGAGGAGTCGCCGCTGCGCGACGCCCGCGGGTTCACCTACTCCGGCGCCGCGTACGACCCGGCGGACGCGCTGGCCGACGAGGACCTCGGCCTGGCCAACGTGATACTGACGAACGGCGCCCGCCTCTACGTGGACCACGCGCACCCGGAATACAGCACCCCGGAGTGCACCAACCCGATGGACATCGTCCTCTGGGACAAGGCCGGCGAGCGGGTCATGGCCGAGGCGTCACGCCGGGCCGCCACGATCCCCGGCACGCACCGCATCCAGCTCTACAAGAACAACACCGACAACAAGGGCGCCTCGTACGGCTCGCACGAGAACTATCTGATGAGCCGTCAGACGCCCTTCGCGGACATCGTGGCGCACCTGACGCCGTTCTTCGTGACGCGGCAGATCTTCTGCGGCGCCGGCCGGGTCGGCATCGGCCAGGACGGCTCCGGCGCCGGCTTCCAGATCTCCTCGCGGGCCGACTTCTTCGAGGTCGAGGTGGGTCTCGAGACCACCCTCAAGCGGCCGATCATCAACACCCGCGACGAGCCCCACTCGGACGCCGACAAGTACCGCCGCCTGCACGTCATCATCGGCGACGCGAACCTCTCGGAGATCTCCACCTACCTCAAGGTCGGCACGACCGCCCTGATCCTCAACATGATCGAGGAGAAGGTCTTCACCGGCGAGCTGGGTGTGGCCGATCCGGTCTCCGAGCTCAAGGCGGTCAGCCACGACCCGTCGCTCAAGCACCTCATGCGTCTGCGGGACGGCCGCCGGCTCACGGCTCTGGACCTCCAGTGGGCCTACTACGAGCGGGCCAAGGAGTTCTGCGACGAGCGCTACGGCACCGACACCGACGAGCAGACCCGCGACGTCCTCCAGCGCTGGGAAGACGTCCTGGACCAGCTCGGCCGCGACCCGATGCAGCTCTCCGACCAGCTCGACTGGGTCGCCAAGCTGCGCCTGCTCGAGGGCTACCGCGAGCGGGAGAACCTGACCTGGTCCTCGCCGAAGCTCGGCCTGGTCGACCTGCAGTATTCGGACGTCCGGCCGGAGAAGGGCCTCTACCACCGCCTCGTCGCCCGCGGCTCGATGAAGACGCTGCTGGACGACGAGCAGACCCAGCGCGCGATGGTGAAGCCGCCCGAGGACACCCGCGCCTACTTCCGGGGCGAGTGCCTGGCCCGGTACGCGTCCGAAGTGGTCGCCGCCAGCTGGGACTCGGTCATCTTCGATGTCGGGCGCGAATCGCTCGTGCGTGTCCCGATGATGGAGCCCGAACGGGGGACCAAGAAGCACGTCGGTGCCCTGTTCGACAAGTGCGACACCGCGAAGGACCTGCTCGAGGTGATCACGAGCCGTTGATCGAAACGCCCGTGCGCACACAGGCGTTTTTGTCGGACCGGCGAGGTAAGTTTTTCCCAACCCGAAGCGGTTGGGTCACGAAGGGGGACAGCCATGGCAACGCGAGACACCGGCGGTCAGTCGCAGTCCGGCAAGGGCAAGCGCGACGAGGAGATCGAGGACGTCACCACCGAGGCCAACCCTGAGGTTGCCGAAAGGCACGCCGAGATCACCGAGGACGTCGACGACCTCCTCGACGAGATCGACTCCGTCCTCGAGGAGAACGCCGAGGAATTTGTGAGGGGTTACGTCCAAAAAGGCGGCGAGTGACCTGAAAGACCGATTCGTCACATTGGTGTAGCGGTATGGCCGGCAGGTTCGTGAGTCACTCACGAGGCCCTGACGGCCATCTGCGATCTGTGGTGCTCCCGACCCCCAACACGTCGATCACGATCATCGCACCGGGTGGGTTCGCGGGATACTGTGCTTCAACTGCAACGGCGGTCCGGGACGACCCGAGGGGTTCTCACCGGAGCGCTTACATATCTGAAAGGAACCACGTGGCAGCGGGCTTTGATCCATCCGGGCGTCTTCCAGATGTGTTCACCAACGCGGGGACGTCCTCCTTCACGCAGTTCCTGAGCCTCGCGGCCCCGGAGATGTTGCCGGGTCGCCGGCCGCTGCCTCCCGGGCTGTCCGCCGACATCGCACCGCACGGCACGACCATCGTCGCCATCGCGACCGCCGAGGGCGTCGTCATGGCCGGCGACCGGCGGGCCACCATGGGCAACCTCATCGCCAGCCGGGACATCGAAAAGGTGCACCCGGCCGACGCCTACTCGCTGATCGGCATCGCCGGCACGGCGGGCATCGGCATCGAGCTGATGCGGCTGTTCCAGGTCGAGCTGGAGCACTACGAGAAGATCGAGGGCGCGATGCTGTCCCTCGACGGTAAGGCGAACCGCCTGGCCGCCATGGTTCGAGGCAACCTCGGTGCGGCCATGCAGGGCCTGGCTGTGGTTCCGCTCTTCGCGGGCTTCGACCTGTCCCCGTCCGACCCGTCCCGGGCCGGGCGCATCTTCAGCTTCGACGTCGCGGGCGGCCTCTACGAGGAGACCGGCTACGACGCGATCGGCTCGGGGTCGCTGTTCGCCAAGTCCGCCCTGAAGAAGAAGTACCGGGCCGGGGTCAGCACCCAGGACGCCGTCCGCCTGGCGGTGGAGGCTCTGTACGACGCCGCCGACGACGACACGGCGACCGGCGGACCGGACCTGACCCGCAAGATCTACCCGGTGGTGATGACCGCCACCGCGGACAGCACCCACCGGCTCACCGAGGCCGAGATCAACGCGGTGGCCGAACAGGTGGTCGCCGGACGGATGGAGAACCCGGGCGGCTGAGCGCCCGGCAGTCCTCGCACCCACCCCGCCATCCGGTCATCGAAGGAGTAGCCACCCGTGGCCATGCAGTTCTACGCCTCACCCGAGCAGGTCCAGCGCGACCGCTCGGAGTACGCCCGCAAGGGCATCGCCCGCGGCCGCTCCGCCGTCGTCCTCACCTATGAGGGCGGGGTTCTGCTGGTCGCCGAAAACCTGACCTCGCTCCGCAAGATCAGCGAGCTCTACGACAGGATCGGCTTCGCGGCTGTCGGCCGCTACAACGAGTTCGAGAGCCTGCGCCGCGCCGGCGTGCGGATGGCCGACCTCAACGGCCTGGCCTACGACCGCCGGGACGTCACCGGGCGGGCGCTCGCGAACGCCTACACCCAGACGCTCGGTGCGATCTTCTCGGAGACGCAGAAGCCGTACGAGGTGGAGATCTGCGTCGCGCAGGTCGGCACCTCACCCGAGTCCGACGAGCTGTACCGCATCACCTACGACGGATCGGTCCAGGACGAGCCCGGCTTCATGGCCATGGGCGGCTCGGCCGAAGCCATCTCCACCGTCCTCAAGTCCCGGCACGACGTGGCCGCGGACCTCGCCACGGCGCTGGCCCTGGCCGTCGAGGGCCTGGCGAGTGTCGGCGGCGAGAACGGCACACCCCGCACCCTGGGCGCGTCCCAGCTCGAGGTGGCGGTCCTCGACCGCAACCGCAAGGGCCGCACCTTCCGCCGCATCGCCGGGGCGGCGCTGACCACCCTCCTCGAAGGCGGCAAGGACGAGCCCGAGAAGGAGGTCGGCGAGGCCGGCGACGTCGCCCCGCCGGCGCCGGGCGAGGACAAGCCGACCGTGTCGGCCGCCTCGGTCGACCTGGAGGGCAAGAACGAGGACCCGGCCGAGCCCGCGGACGACACCAACGGCGACGGCTCCTGACACCACCCACCGCCCGCCCCTGAACCCAGGGGCGGGCCGGACAACGCCCTTCCGTCCCTGAACCGGGCCGGACAACGTCCTTCCGTCCCTGAACCGGGCTGGGTGGCGTTCGTCCGCCCTTGAACGCAGGGGCGGGCCGGACAACGTTCGTCCGCCCTTGAACCTGGGGCGCTTGGGCGGCGTTCGTCCGCCCTTGAACGTGGGGGCGCTTGGGCGGCGTTCGTCCAGCCTTGAACGGGTCTCGCGCGAAGCGCGGCGGGGGCGGGCTGGGCAGCGTTCGCTTGCCCTTGAATGTGGGGCGGGCTGGGCGGCGTTCGTCCGTCCCTGGACCGGGCGGGCGGGTCAGTCGGCGGTCAGGGGGCGCCACCAGTCCTCGTGGTTGCGGTACCACTGGATTGTGTCCGCCAGACCGGTGGTGAAGTCGACCTGCGGCCGATAGCCCAGCTCTTCGCGGATCTTGCTGTCGTCCAGCGTGTGGGGGAGAGGCTGGTCCGCGACCTCCGTCGACTGGTCCGTGTCCGTGGCGAATGCGTCCAGCAATCGATCCGCGAGAAGCGCCTGCGTGCCGCCCACGTGGTAGATCTCGCCGGCCGTGCCACCAAGCAGTACCAGGGCCGTGGCTCGGCAGTGGTCGGTCACGTGCAGCCATTCTCGCGGCTGACCATCGTTCAGCGGCGCCGGGCGGCCCTCCAGCAGGTCCGTGACGCTGCGGGGGATGATCTCCGAGGGGTGCTGGTACGGCCCGTAGGTGCCGGCGCCACGGATCACCACGACCGGCAGCCCGTGGGTGCGGTGGAACGCCAGCGCCAGCAGGTCCGCGGCTGCTTTGGTGGCGGCGTACGGGGAGTGGGGAGCGAGACGGGATCCGGTGCCGGGCGGGCCGTAGACCTCGGCGGTTGAGACCTGGACGAAACGCTGGACGCCGTGCCGCAGTGCCGCGTCGAGCAGCACCTGGGTGCCGAGCACGTTGGTCGCCGTGAAGTCCGGCGAGTTCTGTGGCTCGGCTGCGAAGTTCACCACGGCGTCGTGCCGGGGCAGGACGGAGTTGACGAGGGGCTCGTCGCAGATGTCACCGGGTACAAAATCCAGGTTCTTGCTCTCGGCGACCGGGCCCAGATTGGCGAAGTGGCCCGCCTCGGTGAGCTTGTCGAAGACGGTGATGCGGGCGTCCTCGAGGCCCGGCAGCGCGTCCGCGAGCACGGTGCGGACAAAGCAGGACCCGATGAAGCCGGCGCCGCCGGTGACCAGAAGATTCATCAAGCAGCAGTGTATGCGCAGGTCATGGGCCTGCGAGTTGATCTATCGAGACGAACCACACGCTGTGCATCGGTGAAAGGGCGCGTTGTCACTGCCGCTGATGCCCCTGGTGCGGCTAGTGTTTCGTCATGGAACGGCGAATTTTCGGCCTCGAAACCGAGTACGGAGTCACGTGCACCTACCGGGGACAGCGGCGGCTGTCGCCGGACGAGGTGGCCCGCTACCTGTTCCGCCGAGTGGTGTCCTGGGGACGCTCCAGCAACGTGTTCCTCCGCAACGGTGCCCGCCTCTACCTCGATGTCGGTTCCCACCCCGAGTACGCGACGCCCGAGTGTGATTCCGTCACCGATCTGGTCGCCCACGACCGTGCCGGTGAACGGATCCTCGAAGGCCTTCTTGTCGACGCCGAGAAACGGCTGCACGACGAGGGGATCGCGGGCGAGATCTACCTCTTCAAGAACAACACCGACTCGGCCGGCAACTCGTACGGCTGCCACGAGAACTATCTCGTCAGCCGGCACGGGGAGTTCGGTCGCCTCGCCGACGTCCTCATCCCGTTCCTCGTCACCCGCCAGCTGATCTGCGGCGCCGGCAAGGTGCTGCAGACCCCGCGCGGTGCGGTGTTCTGCCTGTCGCAGCGCGCCGAGCACATCTGGGAGGGCGTCTCCAGCGCGACGACGCGCAGCCGCCCGATCATCAACACCCGTGACGAGCCGCACGCCGACGCCGAGCGTTACCGCCGCCTGCACGTCATCGTCGGTGACTCCAACATGAACGAGGTCACCACCCTGCTCAAGGTGGGCAGCGCCGACCTGGTGCTGCGCATGATCGAGGCGGGCGTGGTCATGCGGGACCTCTCGCTGGAGAACCCGATCCGGGCCATCCGTGAGGTTTCCCACGACATCACCGGCCGCCGCAAGATCCGTCTGGCCAACAACAAAGAGGTCAGCGCACTCGAGATCCAGCAGGAATACCTGGCCAAGGCGACCGAGTTCGTCGAGCGCCGCGGCGGCGACCCGACCGCCAAGCGCGTCGTCGAGCTGTGGGGCCGGGTGCTCAACGCGATCGAGACCGGCGACCTCGACCCGGTCTCCCGCGAGATCGACTGGGTCTCGAAGTACAAGCTGATCGAGCGGTACCAGGCCAAGCACGAGATGCCGATGAGTCACCCGCGCATCGCCCAGCTGGACCTCGCCTACCACGACGTGCGCCGGGGCCGCGGCCTCTACGCGCTGATGGAGAAGCGCAAGCAGGTCGACCGCATCTCCAACGACCTCGAGATCTTCGAGGCGAAGGAGACCCCGCCGCAGACGACCCGGGCCCGCCTCCGCGGCGAGTTCATCCGGCACGCCCAGGAAAAACGCCGCGACTTCACCGTCGACTGGGTGCATCTCAAGCTCAACGACCAAGCGCAGCGTACGGTCCTGTGCAAGGACCCGTTCCGCGCCTACGACGAACGCGTCGAACGCCTCATCGCCAGCATGTAGGGCGGGAAGCTAGGCTGGCCGGGCCATGACATCACCAGCACACGAGCCCGGCCAGCACCCGCCCGCCGAAAAACCCGAGCGGACGGTCGAGGACGTCATGTGGGGGCGCGTCGAGCGCCGCCGCGAGAAGGTCCGGTCGCAGGTCGAGCACGCCCGCAAGGGCAACCACAAGATCCCCACCTGGCTCATGGCAGCGGTCCTGGGCCTGGTCCTGCTGGGCTGGCTCTACCTGATCTTCTTCGGGTGACCCACCCTCACTGCTCCGCCGGCAGCACGGGAACGTTCGCGCGGTAAACGCTGAGCAGCACGCTGTACGGCAACCCGTCGTTGTCCTCGGGCAGCGTGAGGGACTCCAGCATCGCGGCCACCTCGGCTGCTTGTGCGGTCGTCATCCGTACATGTCGGAGCATGGTCCGATCGCTGGCCGGCACCATCTCACCCAGCGCCGCCGCCACCAGAAACTCCCCACCGACCGGCGCATCCGCAGCGATCCGCAGGCGCTCGCTCGCGGGCTCGAAATACTGCTCGGTGCCGCCGCGCACCTGCCGCTCGTGCGCGACCCGCAACAGGCCGGCCTCCTGCAACACCTTCACGTGATAGCCGACAGTGCCCTTCGCGACGTCCAGCGCGGCCGCGAGCTGCGCCAACGTGGCCGGCCGCTGTCGCAGGGCAATGACCAGCCGATGCCGCAGCGGATGCCCCAGCGCCTTGAACTGGGCCGGCTCGCGAAGTTCCAGTTCTCGCACCCATCAAGCGTCAAGGAAACTCGACTCTTGTGCAAGCGTCGAAAATATTAGACGCTTGATGCATGACGATCAGCGACTATCTTCTGGCCCACTGCACGCCCGCCGACGACATCCTGCTCGACCTCGCCGCCGAAACCGCCGCCACGTTCCCCGACGCCGCCGGCATGCAGATCTCCCACGACGAAGGCGCCCTCCTGACCATGCTGGTCAAACTCACCGGCGCCCGCAAAGCCGTCGAGGTCGGGGTGTTCACCGGCTACTCCGCCATCTGCATCGCCCGTGGCCTCGGCCCGGACGGTCATCTCCTGGCCTGCGACGTCTCTCCGGAATGGACCGCCACCGCCCGCAAATACTGGCAGCGAGCTGAGCTTGACGACCGCATCGACCTCCGCTTGGCCCCCGCCGCCGAAACCCTTCGCGCGCTTCCGGCCGAGGCGGACATCGACTTCGGTTTCATCGACGCTGACAAAGAGGGCTATCCGGTCTACTACGAAGAGCTTCTGCAACGCCTCCGGCCGGGCGGTCTGCTGGTCCTCGACAACGTCCTGCAGCGCGGACACATTTTGGAGGAGAACCCGAGCCGGCCTGCGGTCGCCGCGATGCAACGCATGAATGACACGGTTGTCGCCGACAAAAGGGTGGAATCGGTCATGCTTCCCGTCCGTGACGGGGTCACCCTGATCCGCAAGCTTTGACCGGTCTTTGAGCTGGATCATCTCCGGATCAGTGGGGCTGCCGTTGGCGAAGCGGCCTGCCGGTCCCGTGGAAGTGGTCGGCTCGCCGCCCTGGTATCTGGGGCTGGTGCCGGCGGGCGGCGTGACGGTCCGTGCCGGGCGCGATCTACCCGGTCATGGAATGGCTCGGTGCTGCTGCCCGATCCCGTCCGCACAAGCTTGAGCGGCCTGCCGCGCCCTTTGATCGACACGACTTCCTTGAGGTTGGGGGTTCGGGCGCTTTGAGAGCCCAACTTCGTTGAAGTCGGGGCTTTGGCGCGCTCGGAGGGGCCAATCTCGTTGAAGTTGGGCCTTGGGGGCGCTTGGTGGGCCCGACCTTCTTGAGGTTGGGACTTCGGGGCGCTCGGAGGGGCGAACTTCGTTGAGGTTGGGCTTCGGGGCGCGTGGAGGGGCCAGCCTTCTTGAGATTGGGGGCTTTGGGCGCTTAGAGACCCCAATTTCGTTGAGGTTGGGGCTTTGGCGCGTTGGGAGGGGCCAACTTCGTTGAAGTTGGGCCTTGGGGGCGCGTGGTGGGCCTGACTTCCTTGAGGTTGGGGCTTTGAGGTGCTCGGAGGGACCAACTTCGTTGAAGTTGGGGCTTTGGGCAGTGGGAGGACCCCGACTTCAAGGAAGTTGGAGTCCCTGTTCACGGAGCGCCGACCGAGTGCCTGCCCGCGCCGAGCGTCGGCGGGCGGGCCGGCGGTCGGTGCCAGGCGCGATCTCACCGATCGTGGAACGGCTCGGTGCCGCCTCGATCTGGTTGCGGACAAGATCGAGTAGCCGCCTCCGTCTTGATCCACCCAACTTCCTTGAAGTGGGGCTCAGGGGGCGCTTAGCGGGCCCAATTGCAAGGAAGTTGGGCCCGCCTTCACGCAGCGCCAGCAGAGTGCCCACCCGAGTCAAGCATCGGCGGGCAGGCGGGCAGGCGGGCAGGCGGGCAGGCGGGCAGGCGGGCAGGCGGGCAGGCGGCAGGCGGTCATGCAGGCGTGCGGTCATGCAGGCGTGCGGGCGTGCGGGCGTGTGGGCGTGTGGGCGTGTGGGCGTGCGGGCGTGCGGACAGGCGGACAGGCGGACAGCCGGGCGTGCGGGCAGGCGGTCATGCAGGCGTGCGGGCAGGAGGTCAGGCGGCGATACGGCGGCGGTCAAGCGCGATTTGACGAGAGTCCTGCGCCGAGGGCACCGCGCGGACAGATCGAGTCCGTCCGCGCGATACGTGATCCGGATGCTCAGACGATGAGGGTGGCGGCGTGACGCCCGGCCGCTGCGGCAGTGATGAAGTAGGCGTGGTCCTCGGTCAGACCACGGCCCATCGTGGACAGCTTGACCGGGCTCGCTTGCAAGGCCGCGTCCAGACCGGCCGTCGGAACCTCGACCACCCGGTGCAGCGTGGTCAAAGGCGCCAGCGCGTCCGCGACCTCCTTCGCCAGGTCGACAGGAAGGTCGTCGGGGATGACCAGGTCGGCCGGGACCAGGGCGACCCGCCCGTACGCCGTGAGGCTGTGGTGGGAGACGCCGCGGTGGCGGGGCCGGCCGTCGCCGTCGGAGATGCGCAGCGAGGCGACCGGCGTGCCCTGGAGGGCGACCGTGGCGTTGACGGCTTCACCGAGGGCTACGCCGGAAAAGCCCCAGGTAGTGCCGGTGCCGAGGTTGCCCGGGCCCTGGGCGACGATCGCCACGTCGGCTTGCAGGACGTGGCGGGCGGCCAGGAGGCCGGTGTGGACGGTGCTCGCCTCCAGGTCGCCGCCGAAGGACTGGCCGGTGGTGATGGTGCCGGCGAGGTGGTTTCGGAGGCCGTCGAGGGTGCGGGAGAACCAGGCGGGGAGGGCGCCGCCGTCGGTCATCACGTAGGCGACCTTGGCGTCGGGGCGGTCGGCGTGGATGCCCGCCAGGATCGCCGGGAGAGCCGAGTGGAGGTCTGCGGTGACCACCGGCATGCCGTCGAGGGTGTCTGCTTCGGCCATCACCGCGCGGTGCGGGGAGGCTTCCTCGTCGACGCCGAGAAGGATGGGCTGGAGGGGGGTGTAGCGGGCTTTGACCAGGTGACCGGCGTCGCGGTCCGTGCCGGTGGTCGGGGGGTCGGCGGGGAGGCGGTCGGGGAGGGCCACCACCAGCGCGTAGCCGCCCGTGCCCAGGCCCATGACGAGCGCACCCACGTTGAGCAGGACTCGGTCGCCGGGTTCGGGGGTGCCGGTCAGGGACGGGTACGCGAGCGCGCGCACCTCCCCGTCCTCGGTCGTGACGTCGAGTTCGAGCGCACCGCGCCACTCGCGTCGTACCGTCGAGACCGTTCCTGATCGCCAGCGCACCATGGCGGCGACTATAGGTCGACGCCGCCGTCTCGGTGGTTGCGACCCGCCTTGCCGCGGGTGGGGTCGAGGAAGACGTAGCGGATCCCGGGGTAGCGGGCGCGGAGGCGGCGCTCGGCCTCGTCGGAGGCTTCCTCGATCTCTGCGCCGGACACGTCGTCGTCGAAGTCGACCTTGGCGGCGACCAGGATGTCGCCGGGGCCGAGCTGCATCGTCAGCAGGGTCGGCACCGAGGTCACGACGGGGATGCCGGCCAGGTCGTCGGCGATCTGGTTGTGCATGCGGCGCGGAACCGCGCGGCCGACCAGCAGGGACACGTTCGCCCTGGCCAGGATGGTCGCCACGACCAGGAGCAGGAGACCGATCGCGATCGAGGAGAGACCGTCCCAGAACTCCGAGCCGGTGAGCTCCGTCAGGCCGAGGCCCACCGCCGCGAGGATCAGGCCGATCAGTGCGGCCGAGTCCTCGAAGTAAACAGCCTTGACGGTCGTGTCGGGTGTCAGCCGCAGGAACCTGTACGGCGTGATGCCCCACTTCCTCGACGCGCCCGCCACCTGTCGTTTGGCGCGCAGGAACGAGGTGCCCTCCGCCACGAACGAGACCGCCAGGACGATGTACGACAGCAGGTAGTCGCCGCCCTCCTCGCCGGTCATGATGGTCGTCACACCGTGGTAGATGGAGAAGCCCGCACCACCGACGAAGGTGAACAGGGCGGCGATGAACGCCCAGACGAAGCTCTCCTTGCCGTAACCGAACGGGTGCTCCTCGTCGGCGGCCTTGCCACCGCGGCGCAGCGCCACGTAGAGGAAGACCTCGGTGACGGTGTCGGCGAAGGAGTGCGCGGCTTCCGACAGCATCGCGGCCGAGCCGGACAGCATGCCCGCGACCAGCTTGGCCGCCGCGATGGCCAGGTTGGCGAGGCCCGCGATGATGACGGTGCCGACGCTTTCGTTCTCCGCCTGCGGTTCCGGTTCCGACGGGGCGGGGAGCACGGTCGCGGCCGCCACTCCGAAGGGGGTCTCTGGGGTCTCGGGCACGGGACCATGCATTCCCTTCCCGGGTACGAATAACCGTCCGCGGCCTGCGAGTACCGCTCTTCGGCGGTGATGCTGCTAGCGTTTCGGTCGTGTCGCGGACCCGTACCGAGCGCCTGGTGAACCTGGTGATCTGTCTGCTGTCCACGCGACGGTTCCTGACCGCCGCGCAGATCGCCGCGACCGTCCCCGGTTACGAGCACGACCCGGAGGATCCGCGCGACCACGAAGCGTTCCAGCGCAAGTTCGAACGGGACAAGGCCGAGCTGCGTGAGCTGGGCGTTCCCCTCGAAACCGGCCTCGCGAGTGCCTTCGACACCGAGTCCGGATACCGGATCGCCCACCGCGAGTACGCCCTGCCCGACATTCCGCTCGAACCGGACGAGGCGGCCGCTGTCGGCATCGCCGCGCGGCTCTGGCAGCACGCCGGCCTGGCCGCCGCGGCGTCCTCCGGTCTCGCCAAGCTGCGCGCCGCCGGTGTCGAGGTCGACCCGCAGGCCACCCTCGGCGTCGAGCCGGTCGTCACGGTCGACCCGGCTTTCGGGCCGCTCACCGGGGCGGCCCGCTCCCGCCGGGCGGTCACCTTCTCCTACCGCGTACCCGAGGTCGACGAACCGTCCACACGGCGGCTCCAGCCGTGGGGTGTCGTCTGCTGGCAGGGCCGCTGGTACGTCGTCGGCCACGACCGCGACCGTGACGCCACCCGCTGCTTCCGGCTGTCCCGCATCGTCGGCTCGGTGCGTGCCGTCGGGTCCGAGGGCGCGTTCACCCCGCCGGAGAACGTCGACCTGATCAGCCACGTCGCACGCTGGTCCGGGCCGGTCGAGCGCAACGGCCGCGCGACCGTGTTCGTCCGGCACGGGCGGGCCGCCGGTCTGCGCCGGATGGCGGTCGAGACGGTGCCCGGTCCCGACGGCGACCGACTGACCGTGCCTTACTCCGACGTCGAGTGGCTCGCGTCGCGGCTCGTGGGTTACGGCGCCGACGTCCGTGCGGACGGCCCGCCCGAGCTTCGTGAAGCCGTCATCCAGCAGCTCAAGGAGGTCGTGGTGCGCCACGAGCGGGTGCTTCCCGCGGTGGCCCGATGACGCCTCAGCCGCGTACCCGGGAGAACAAGGCCTCGGCCGACCGCCTGGGCCGGCTGCTCAATCTGGTGCCCTATCTCCTGGCCCGGCCGGGGATTTTGGTCGCCGAGGCGGCGGCGGCCTTCGGGATCACCGAGCGGCAGCTGCGGGAGGACCTGGAGCTGCTCTGGGTCTGCGGCCTGCCGGGTTACGGGCCGGGCGACCTGATCGACATGGCGCTCACCGACGACCGGGTGACGATCACCTACGACGCCGGGATCGACCGGCCGTTGCGTCTCAACCCCGACGAGGCACTTGCCCTGGTCGTGGCGTTGCGGATGCTCGCGGAGACACCAGGGATCGGTTCGCGGGACGCCATCGAACGGGCCCTCGCCAAGATCGAGAGTGCGGCCGGCGACCTGGCCGACACCCCGGTCGCGGTGCGGCTGCCCGCGAACGTCGAGAAGGTCGACGCGATCCGCGGTGTGGTCGAGCGCCGGCACGCGCTACGGCTCACCTATTACACGGCCGCCCGCGACGAGACGACGGACCGGGTCGTGGACCCGATGCGGATGCTGATGGTCGGCCCGCGCGCCTACCTGGAGGCCTGGTGCCGCCGGGCCGAGGGCACACGGTTGTTCCGGGTCGACCGCATCGACGCGTTCACCGAGCTCGACGAGCCGTCCGCGCCCCCGGCGCAGGCGGTGCCGCACGACGTCAGCGACGGGATCTTCCATCCGACGCCGGACCTGCCGCTGGTCACGCTGCGGGTCGGCCGCGGCAGCCGGTGGATCACCGAGTACTACCCGTGCGAGGAGGTCCGGCGCGACGGCGACGAGTGGATCGTGACGATGCGGGTCACCGATCTCGGCTGGGCGCAGCGCCTGCTGCTCGGTCTCGGCTCGGACGTCACCGTCGTCGGCCCGGTCGAGCTGGTCGACCGCATCCGCGAACAAGCCTCCACCGCGCTGGACCAGTACGCAGCCCCGGCACCGGCCACCGCCTAAGCTGTCCGCCATGGTGAAGTGGATCGTGATCGCCGTGGTGGTCCTCGCCCTGATCGTTCTCGTGGCGTCGGTGCTGTCCGTGCTGGGCCGGCTCTCGGGTCTGGAACGGGCCGGGCGCAAGCTCGAACGCCGCCAGCAGGAGGCGACGAAGCTGCAACAGGGTGCCGTGGTGCTCGAGCAGTCCGTCGCTGAGCTGCAGCAACGGGCCGAGCTCATGCAGTCCCAGCTGGCCGTCATCAAGGCGGGCCGGGGCGCCTCGGACGGGAAACACTCCTTATAGAAGGCCTGAGCCGCGTGGTAGCGTGCGGCCTTCGCGGCCCGTTGTCCGAAAATTCCTCGGGCCGAAGCCTAATCAAACAGGTCCGGCAGGGGTCTCTCTCAACAACCACACGTACGATGGACCCCGCATCACCCGTCAGGACCCTGATCCGATCGACTGGAGTTACCCATGGGCGCCCTCAAGCCGTGGCACATCGCCATCTTCGTAGTCGTCCTCGTGCTGCTCTTCGGCGCGAAGCGGCTGCCGGACGCGGCCCGGTCGCTGGGCCGGTCGCTGCGGATCATCAAGGCGGAGACGAAGGGCCTCGTCGACGACAAGGACGACAACGTCGCCGACAAGGCCGAGCCGCAGTACTCGCGGCAGCCGCTCCACCCCAACGAGATCCACCAGCCGGGTCAGCCGGGCTACCAGCAGGCGCCGCCGCCGGCCAACGGCCAGCAGTACCAGCAGGCGCCGCCGGCCAACGGCCAGCAGTACCAGCAGCCGCCGGCGCAGCCGTACGTCGACCCGGTGCAGCGCACCAACGACCGCTGACCTGTCGTGGCCCTCTCCCTGCGCCGATCGGGGCCCACCAAGTTCCAGCAGGCCTCCGACGGCTCCATGACGCTGATCGAGCACGTCCGGGAGTTGCGTAACCGCCTCTTCTGGGCGTCGCTCGGCATCATCGCCGGCCTGATCGTCGGCTTCATCGTGTCCCAGCCGGTCTTCCACCTGCTGTCGGGCCCGTACTGCGCGCTGCCGAGTTCGTACATCGACGGGGAGTGCCGTTTCCTCGTCCTCGGTGTCGCCGACACCCTCATCCTGCGGCTCAAGATCGCGCTCTGGGTCGGTCTGATCGTCGGCGCCCCCGTCTGGCTGTTCCAGCTGTGGGCGTTCATCGCACCGGGCCTGCACCGGCACGAGCGCAAGTGGGCCTACGTCTTCGTCGCGATCGCCGCGCCGCTGTTCGCCGGCGGCGCTGTCCTGGCCTATTTTGTGGTCCAGCACAGCCTGGCCTTCATCATGCAGGCCGGCGTCATCGGCAGCTCGACGCAACTCGAGGTGACTGCATACGTCGGCTTCGTGACCAGCATGATCTTGTTGTTCGGCGTGGCCTTCGAGTTCCCACTCGTGCTGCTGATGCTGAACTTCACGGGCGTGGTCACCGCGAAGCAGCTGATGGGCTGGTGGCGGATCGTCGTCTTCCTGTCCTTCGGTTTTGCCGCCATCGCGACCCCGGACCCCGGGCCGTTCGGCATGACGCTGCTCGCGGCCTGCATGGTGCTGCTCTACCTGATCGCCGTGGGTGTGGCCGCCATCAACGACAAGCGCAAGGGCCGCGGCAAGGAGATCTACGAGGGTCTCGACGACGACGCGGTCTCGCCGCTCGAGGACGACCGCGAGCCGGTCGCCGCGGGCAACCGCATCGAGATGCCGTCCCCGGTCGAGTCGCCGGAGCCCGTGTCGAAACCGTTGCCGCTCGAGAGCCGTTACGACGACATGACCTGACACGCCGGCCGGTAACCTCCGGCTGTGACGAGCAACGACATCGCGGTGCTGGCCAACCCTCGTGCGGGGCGTGGCCGGCACCGCGGTCTGCTTCCCGGGGTGGTCGACCGGCTCGCGTCCTCCGGGCGGGCGGTGCGGATGCTGAGCGCGGCCACCGCCGAGGAGGCCGAGAAGGCCTGCCACCGGGCTGTCGCCGAGGGCATCGGTGCCCTGGTGGCCGTGGGTGGCGACGGCACCCTGCACCGCGCGATGCAGGCGGTGGCGGGCACGCAGGTCGGCTTCGGGGTGGTCCCCGCCGGGACGGGCAACGACTTCGCGGCCGGCACCGGCGTACCGGGGGATCCGCTGAAGGCTGCGGAGGCGATTGCCGCGGCTGTCCGCGAGGGGCGGGCCACCCCGATCGATCTGGCCCGGGTGACAACCGCGCAGGGTGACGTGCGGTGGTTCGGGGCGGTCCTGGCCGCCGGTTTCGACGCGATCGTCAACGAGCGCGCCAACCGGATGCGCTGGCCGCGCGGCCCGCGCCGCTACGACCTGGCCATCGCGCTGGAGCTGACGCGGCTCCGGCCCCGCCGGTACTCGCTGATCCTCGACGGTGCCGACCGCAGCTTCACCGGGGTGATCGTGGCGATCGGCAACTGCCGCAGTTACGGCGGCGGCATGCTCATCTGCCCGGACGCCGACCCCTCCGACGGCCTGCTCGACGTCGTGATCGCCGGTCCGCTGGGGCGCGGCGCGATCGCCCGGCTCAAGCCACGCCTGCGCCGCGGCACCCACGTGACCGATCCGGCCGTGACCAGTTACCGGGCCAGAGAGATCAAAATCACTTCCCAGGACATCATCGCGTACGCCGATGGCGAGCGGATCGCGCCCCTGGATCTTGTCGTGTCCTGCGTGCCCGGGGCTCTGCGGCTGCTGCGATGAGCCGTGCGGGTGCGGTCCGGTTGCGGTGGGCGCCCCGGGGTCAGCGCCGGTCGGAGCGGGCCGAAGTGACCGGTGAAGCCGCAGATCATCGGGGAGGCAGCATGTCGATCGGATCGCTGAGCTCGGGCACCGTGTCCACCGCGACCCTCGCGTCGGCCGACGCGTCCGCGAACGCTGCGAAGGCGCGGGAGACCGAGGCTGCTCCGACGATCGCCGACCATGTCGCACTCGCCGACGAGCAGGAGCCGATCCGCAGTGTGTCGAGCACGCTCGGCACACTCGTGGACACGTACCTCTAGACCCAGCCCTCTAGACCAGGCAGCCCGCCAGCGCGAGGGTGGCGCCCAGGCCGTTGTGCCGCCCGGCTTCGGCGGCCGGCAGGACCAGCGCCGCGCAGCCCGCCTGCACCGCACCGGCGTCGGCGGCGCTGTCGCCGACCATCAGCGTGCGCTCCGGGTCGGCGCCGAGCATGCCGCAGGCGCGCAGGAAGATCGCCGGGTCGGGTTTGGTGCGGCCGACCTCGTAGGACAGCGCAAACGCGTCGACCAGGCCGTCGAGGCCCCAGGCGGCGAAGTGCGGGCGGATGTCGAAGCCGATGTTGCTGACCACCGCCACCTTGATGCCCGCGTCGTGCAGGGTGCGCAGGGTGGCCTCGGTATCGGCGTACGGGAGCCAGCCGTCGGCGCCCAGTAGCCGGTCGTAGAGGGCGTCCGCCAGACCTTCGACGTCGGTGTTCACCGTTTCCGCCAGGCCCGTGTAGGCGGCGCGGTGACTGTGTTCGTACAGGTCACGGTCGGCCCAGTGCTCGGCCAGGTGCAGCGGGACGCGGTAGGGCAGGGGTCCGCCGGCCCGGCCGGCGGTGACCAGGCGATCGGCCAGGATCGTGGCCTTGCCCCGCTCCAGCTCGCGCCCGCAGGCGGCCGCGGCGGCGATCACCCAGGCCACGGGCTCCTCGACCTGGGCGAGCGTGCCGTGGAAATCGAAGAGCACGGCGTCGACCTGTCGGCGCGACGGGTAGGCAGTCGAATCGGCGGCATCCGGCACGCCGTGCACCATACCTAGCGCCTGTGACGGAACTGTCGGCAACCGCCCGGCAAGCCATGACCTTCGTTGTGTCACAGGTACGCACTAGCCTGGTGTTCATGACAAGCCCCGCCGACGATGTCAGCCCCGCCGAGCGGTTTGCGGCTTCGAGGCGCCGGGCGGCCCGCGTGGCCGAGTTCCCGGCGCTCGAGGACTTCATGCTCGACGTCGGGTTCGACCTCGACGATTTCCAGCGGCAGTCCTGCGAGGCCCTCGAGCGCGGCAGCGGGGTGCTGGTCTGTGCGCCCACCGGCGCCGGCAAGACGGTGGTGGGTGAGTTCGCGGTGCACCTCGCGCTGCGGGCCGACGGCTCCGGCATCCGCCGCAAGTGTTTCTACACCACGCCGATCAAGGCCCTGTCCAACCAGAAATACCACGACCTGGTGGAGCGCTACGGCGCCGAGCAGGTCGGTCTGCTCACCGGCGACAACGTCATCAACGGCGACGCACCCGTGGTGGTCATGACCACCGAGGTGCTGCGCAACATGCTCTACTCCGGCTCGGCCAGTCTCCAGGGCCTGGCCTACGTCGTGATGGACGAGGTGCACTACCTCGCCGACCGCTTCCGCGGCGCGGTCTGGGAGGAGGTCATCATCCACCTCCCGGCGTCCGTGACGCTGGTCTCGCTGTCGGCCACGGTCAGCAACTACGAGGAGTTCGCCGACTGGCTCGTGACCGTCCGCGGTCAGACCGAGGTCGTGGTCAGCGAGCACCGGCCGGTCCCGCTGTGGCAGCACATGCTGGTCGGCAAGCGGATGTTCGACCTGTTCCACGACGCCGACGCGGCCCGCAAGCACGACGTGCACCCGGAGCTGCTGCGATACACCCGCGAGATGCTGCGTCGGCTCGAGCTGACCGACCGGACGTCCGGGCCGGGCTGGCAGGGCCGCGGCGGGCGCACGCGCCGCTGGCAGCCGCCGCCGCGGGCCGAGGTTGTCGACCGGCTCGACCGGGCCAACCTCCTGCCCGCGATCCTGTTCATCTTCAGCCGGGCGGGTTGTGACGCGGCCGTGCAGCAGTGCCTGGCCGGCGGGCTGCGGCTCACCAACGCCGACGAGCGCGCCGAGATCCGCCGCATCGCGCAGGCCAAGGTCGCGAGCATCCCGTCCGAGGACCTGTCGGTGCTGGGTTACTGGGAGTGGCTCGACGGGCTGGAGCGCGGCGTCGCCGCCCACCACGCCGGCATGCTGCCCGCCTTCAAGGAAGCCGTCGAGGAGTGTTTTGTCCGCGGCCTGGTCAAGGCCGTCTTCGCGACCGAGACCCTCGCGCTGGGCATCAACATGCCCGCGCGGTGCGTGGTGCTCGAGCGCCTGGTGAAGTTCAACGGTGAAGCGCACGTCGACCTCACCCCGGGGGAGTACACCCAGCTGACCGGGCGCGCCGGTCGCCGGGGCATCGACATCGAGGGTCACGCGGTCGTGCTGTGGAGCCCCGAGGTCGACCCGCGGCACGTGGCCGGTCTCGCCTCGACCCGCACCTATCCGCTGCGGTCGAGCTTCCGCCCGTCCTACAACATGGCGGTCAACCTGGTCGGGACCGTCGGCGCCGACAAGGCCCGCGACCTGCTGGAGTCGTCGTTCGCGCAGTTCCAGGCCGACCGCTCGGTGGTCGGCCTGGCCCGGCAGGTGCAGCGCAACCTCGAGACCATGCGGACGTACGGCGACGAGGGCGCCTGCCACCACGGCGACTTCGACGAATACTTCGGCATCCGCATCGCCATCGCCGACCGCGAGCGGGCCATCGCCCGGCAGGGTGTCACGCAGCGCCGTGCGGCCGCGGTGTCCTCACTGGAGAAGCTCCGCGTCGGTGACGTCATCCGGGTGCCCCAGGGCCGCCGCGCGGGTCTGGCCGTGGTCCTGGAGCCCGTCAACGGCGGTTTCGGTGAGCCACGCCCGCTGGTGCTCACCCAGGACCGCTGGGCGGGCCGGGTCAGCCCGGCCGACTTCCCCGGTGCGGTCGACGTCCTCGAGCGCATCCGGGTGCCGAAACACTTCAACCACCGCTCGCCCGCGGCCCGCCGCGACCTGGCCGCCATGGTCAGCGCCACCGGCCTCGACCGGCACACCGGCGGCTCCGGCCGTCGCGGCCGTAACAAGGGTGCCGCCCCCGGCGAGGACGCCGAGATCGCGCTGCTCAAGGTGCAGCTGCGCCAGCACCCGTGCCACGCCTGTCCCGACCGGGAGGAGCACGCCCGGTTCGCCGAGCGCCGCCACCGCCTCGCCCGCGACACCGACGCCCTGCGCGACAAGGTCTCCGGGCGGACGGGGTCGCTGGCCCGCACCTTCGACCAGGTCTGCGCGGTGCTCGCCGGCCGGGGTTACCTCACCGCCGACGGCGAGGTGACCGACTCCGGGCGGATGCTCGGCCGCATCTGGACGGAGGCCGACCTGCTGGTCGCCGAGTGCCTGCGCCGCGGTGTCTGGGAGGGCCTGGCCCCCGAGGAGCTCGCGGGTGCGGTGTCCATGGTGCTCTACGAGTCGCGCCGCGAGGGCGACGAGCGGGCGTCGGTGCCCAAGGGCGCAACGACGGTCGCTGTCGACGACTGTCACAAGCTGTGGGCCGAGATCGAGTCCGACGAGGCCGCGCACGGCCTGTCGCTGACCCGGGAGCCCGATCCGGGGTTCGTCTGGCCGATGTACCGGTGGGCCCGCGGTGAGCCGCTGGCCAAGGTGCTGGCGAGCGGGCACAACTACGAGTCCGACATGCCGGCGGGCGACTTCGTCCGCTGGGCGCGCCAGGTGCTGGACCTGCTGGCCCAGCTCAAGGACGCGTCGTCGGCCTCGCAGGGTGTCCGCGACACCGCGCGCAAGGCGATCACCGCGATCAACCGGGGAGTGCTGGCCTACCAGACGGCACTCTGATGGCCCGCGAGTTCGAGCGCTGGTTGCGGCTCCTCCACAGCCGCGATCCCGGCACGTCCGACGACGGCTACTTCGCGATCAGCCGTCACGCGCGCGAACTCGTCGACGACCTGCTGGCCGAGTACGACCGGGAGCGTGGCCCGGCCCGCCTCTCTCTGCTGATGCTGCTCGGCGACGCCCGCTCGCCGAAGGCGTTCGACGTGCTCGCCGCCGAGCTGACCAGCGAGGACGAGACGATGCGCCGCTGGGCCCGCCACGGCCTCGAAGCCCTCGACACCAAGGAGGCGCGCACACTGCTCTGGCGGGACAGACAGAACAACCCGCCGGGCTAAGGCGCGCTGTCCCGGATCACCAGGCGGTGGGCGGCGACGATGCGGCGGGGTGGTTTGTCCGGCGTGCGGTCGGCGAGGCAGGTGAGCGCCTCGCGGGCGATGGCTGCCTTGTCGGGGGAAACGGTGGTCAGCGACGGGGTGGCGTAGAGGCCGTCCTCCACGTCGTCGAAGCCGACGACGGCCAGGTCGGCCGGGATGCGCAGGCCGTGCTGCTGTGCGGCCTGCATCGCGCCCAGCGCGAGCTGGTCGCTGAAGCAGAAGACGGCGTCGAACGAGGCGTCCGCGTCGAGCAGGCTGCGTAGCCCCGCGGCACCGTCCGCGCGGTGCAGACGTTGCACCGGGACTTCGAGCGCCGGGTCGGGTTCGAGGCCGGCGGCGTGCAGCGCCTGGCGGTATCCGTCGAGGCGGCGGGCGGCGGTGCCGTTCTCCAGGTGGGGTTGCAGGCCGATCGCGGCGATGCGCCGGCGGCCGATACCGATCAGGTGGGTGGTGGCCTCGTACGCGGCCGCCACGCTGTCGACGGCGACGTGGTCGAGCAGCCCGTCGGCGTCCTGCTCACCCAGCAGCACCAGGGGCACACCACCAGGGCCGCGGCGCAGGTCCTCGGGGGACAGTGCCCACGGGCTGAGGATCAGGCCGTCGATGACCTGGCCGCGGACCCCTTCGAGGAGGCGGCGTTCCTGGTCCGGGTCGCCGTCGGTCTGCTGGACGAGCAGCATCCAGCCGTGCTGCTCCGCCTCGCGGACGAGCAGGCCGGCCAGCTCGCCGAAGTAGGGCGAGGCGATCTCGGGGATGGCCAGCGCGACGAGCCCGGACCGGCCGCCGCGCAGGTGGCGGGCGGCGGCGTTGGGTCTGTACTGCAGTTCGTCGATGGCGCGCTGCACCCGCGCCCGGGTCTCCGGGGCGACCAGGGCGAAGCCGCTCACGACGTTCGACACCGTGCGCACCGACACCCCGGCGCGGGCGGCGACCTCACGCAGGCCTGCGCTCATCCGCGAAAACTTCCACTTGCAACGTTGCATGCCACGTTGCAATTATGAGGGCATGACACCTGTTGACGCCACCCGGGCCAGGGACGAGATCTACGACCAGGGCATCACCGCCTGCAAGGGCGCTTTCAGCGTCGAGTGGGCCGATGCACTCCGCGAGGACATGGAGACCGCCTTTGCCGAGGCGCTCGCCCGTCCGGACGGGGCGGTCGGCCGTGGACCGCACCGCTACTACGTCGAGATCCACCCCGAGCAGTTGCGCGGGTTCGTCGACCTGGTCACTCATCCGTGGGTGACGGCGGTGTGCGAGGCGGTTCTGGGTCCTGCGTACGAGATCGTGGAACTGGGTTTTGACGTGCCGCTCGCCGGCGCGATCAACCAGCCCTGGCACCGCGACTTCCCGATGCCGGAGATCACGCGGTCGGAGCGGCGGCTCGACTCGCTCGCGTTCAACCTGACCGGCGTCGACACCGAGGAGGACATGGGACCGTTCGAGATCGCTCCGGGCACGCAGTTCGACGACGAGCCGGCCTTCGGGCACGGCATGTTCCCGCCGAAGCCGTTCTATCCTCGCTACGAGGAGCGGGCGGTCCGCAAGTACCCCAAGCGCGGCGACATCTCCGCCCGGTCGGCGCTGACCATCCACCGGGGCACCCGCAACTACTCGCAGAAGTCGCGGCCCGTGCTCGTTCTCGGTGTGGACGCGCCCGGTGGGATCAACGGCGAGCGGCACGACACGGCCGTGACCCACGGCTTCTGGGAGACGCTGCCCGAGCAGGTCAAGCAGCACCTGCACTGCCCGATCGTCGACAAGCTCACGCCGATCACCCAGAAGCACACCATCGAGGGCCTGGTCATGGGCGAGGCGTGAGCGGAAGCTCCTCGAGGAAGGCAGCGGCGTCGAAACGAGCGCCGACGCAAGCAACACCCGGAGCCAGCTCGCGCAGCGCCGCCTCGACGACCAGCGGTGCGGTGATTGCGTAGATGTCGTGGCCGCTCGCCACTGCACGGCGTTCCTCGGTGCTGGACCGGGCGACGACCTCGACCAGGAACGTCTGCGCCGAACGCCCCAGCCCGTCGACGGCGACCGGTCCCTGCGGATCGGGGCCGTGCAGGTCGTCGACCGCGTTGGCCGACATGACCGTGGTGATCTCCCGGACGTCGAGATGCGACGGGATCGTGGCGCTGTCGGCCGTCGTGAACTCGCCGACGACCTCTCGCGTGCCGACGGGCTCTACAAAGGTCCACTTGCTGCGCGGTGCGTCACCCGTCATCTCGTGCAGCTCGTGAGCTGCGAAGACGATCCGCCGGCCGTTGCGCCGCGAGGCCGAGACGCGGCCGGTGGCCCTCGTACCGGGGGTGGGACGCCAGCTGCTGAGGGCGTACGCGATGGTCACTTGATCGGCGCTCTTCCAGTCGCCCATCGCTGAGGTTGCCAGGAGGTCGCCGAGGCCGCCGAAAAACGCGACCGCCGGGACGATGGGGATCTCCGTCCCGGCGAAGGTGGCGAAGGTGTCCGCGACGACCTCCAGCTCCGCGGTGACGTCCAGGTAGGCGATCCCGGCGCGGATCGCGGCCCGGATGACCGGCTCGGCGGTGGCCGCGAAAGGTCCGGCGCAGTTGATCACCGCGTCGGCGTCGCGGAACGCCGCGTCCAGATCGGTGCCGCGGCCGCACGGGATCGATGTCACGCCCCGGCTGCGCAGCTCGGCGACGACAAAACCGCCCGTGTGGCCCGTGGCCCCCAGGACCGCGATCCGCTTGTTCATGGTGTCCAGCCTCGGGGCTGCCCGCCGGAGGGACCAGCGTCCGGAACGACACGCCCCGTACAGTTTCGGACATGCCCTCCGTCGCCCTGGCCGTCACGGACGGCACGCCCCTGTTCGAGCTGGCCGCCGCCTGCGAGGTCTTCGGCGTCGACCGCGGACTCGCGGAACCCTGGTACGACTTCACCGTCTGCGGCGACGACGGCGCGGCGGTCGGCGGCTGGCTCACGGCCGGCATCCGCCACGGCCTCGACGCGCTCGCCGACGCGGACACGGTCATCGTCCCGTCCTGCCGCGACGCCGAGGAAACCCCGCCACCCACCCTGGTCGCCGCGGTCCGTGCGGCCCACCACGCCGGCGCCCGCATCGCGTCCCTGTGTACGGGCGCCTTCGTGCTCGCCGAAGCCGGACTTCTCGACGGCCGCCGCGCCACCACCCACTGGGCACACACGACGCTGCTGGGCGACCGCTACCCCGCGGTGAGCGTCGACCCGGACGTCCTCTACATCGACGACGGCGACGTGCTGACCTCCGCGGGCAAAGCCGCCGGCCTCGACCTCTGCCTGCACCTCGTCCGGACCGACCACGGTACGGCGGTGGCCAACGCCCTCGCGCGCAGCCTGGTCGTGCCCCCGCACCGGCAGGGCGGCCAGGCCCAGTACATCCCCGCGGCGGTTTCGCACGGGCCGGACCACGCACTCGCCGGACTGCTGCCGTGGGCGCTCGAACACGTCGCCGAGCCGCTGACCGTGACCGATCTGGCCCGCCGCGCCGGAATGAGCACCCGCAACCTCGCCCGGCACTTCCACGCGGTGACGGGAGTGAGTCCACTGCGGTGGCTGCTGACGCAGCGGGTGCGGCTCGCGCAGGAACTCCTGGAAACTACGGACCTGAGCATCGAACAGCTCGCGTCACGCACGGGCCTGGGCACGGCGACAACCCTGCGCCGCCACTTCAAGGAGCAGCTGGGCGTCCCGCCCGAAACCTACCGCCGCACCTTCCGGCCCTGAGAGCGGCGGCGGCAGGAGAAGAGCGCGGTGGCGAAAGCGCCGAGGCCGAGCACCAGCAGGCCGACCTCGCTGGGCGAGGCGAGCTCCACCAGCTGGGGATCGCGGGACGGGGTCTTGTTCTCCGTGGTCTCCATCGGCTGACCGTATGCGATCAGGTCAACTGCGCCGGGCCTAGGATCGGGCCATGGGCCGCACCGACCGCGTCAGCCGCTTGATCGCCGCATCGCCGACGACCGTCTACAACGCACTTCTCGACCGGGGAGCGTTGGAGGCGTGGTTGCCGCCCGAGGGGATGAGCGGGCGTGTCGAGCGGTGGGATCCCCGGCCCGGGGGCGGGTTCCGGATGGTTCTCACTTATCTCGACGCGGCCGGCAGTCCCGGCAAGACGTCGGAGGCGACGGACGTTGTCGACATCGAGTTCGGCGACCTGGTGGCGCCCGAGCGTGTGGTGCAACGAGCTGTTTTCGAGGCTGACGATCCTGCTTTTGCGGGCGTCATGACCATGACGTGGCACCTCGTTCCCGCCGGGGAGGCCACCGAGGTGACCGTCACCGCCGAGGACGTGCCGTCCGGGATCAGCCAGGCCGACCATGAGGAGGGGATCGCTTCCTCGCTGGCCAACCTGGCGTCGTACGTCGAGAAGGCCTGACCGGTCAGATGCCGAGTCGCCGGGCTCCCGCGGTGGTGTTGACGAGGCGGGGAACGTCGGCCGTCGGGTCGAGGCCGAGGCGCAGGGTGGGTGTCCAGCCCGCGTCCGGCGACAGGTCCGGGTCGTGGGCGGCGTTGTAGGCCGCCACCAGGTCGACGGGCTGGGGAGTGCGGTGGCCGATCTGGACCAGGGTGCCGATCGCGGTGATGCGGGTGCCCTTCCAGTAGTGGACGATCTCGCTGTCGGGCAGGTCCTCGGCGCGGAGGAAGAAGTTGTTCTCCGCGTAGATGCTGGACTCCACGCCGACGCCCAGTGAGTATCCGTAGCTCTCGTCGGTCGCGGTGTACGCGTTGTTGTAGATGTCGACCTGGCCGAAGCGGACGCGCGGCGCCCGCTGGACGACGTTGGCGAAGCGGTTGTGGTGGATCGTGACGCGGAGCTTGCCGACGTCGACGCCGGGGGTGTCGGTCGAGCCGATCAGCATCGTCTTGTCGTGGTCGTAATAGTTGTTGTACGAGACCGTCACCAGGTCGGAGCCGCGGATGATGTCGCTGGCGCCGTCGTGGACCTGGTACGGGCGGCCGAGGCGGATCGGCTGGTCCGCGTCGTGGTTGTTGCCGTCGCTGAACGTGTTGTGGTCGAGCCAGACGTTCGTGGCGCCGCTGAGCGAGACCAGGTCGTAGAGGGAGTTCCAGTTGCCGGCCTCGCCGTCGGTCGGGTCCCAGGCGGGGAAGCAGTCGGCCGCATCGGTGAGTTCGAGGTTGCGAACGATCACGTTGGCGACGTTCGTCAGGGTCAAGCTGCCGTGGTCGATGCGGGCGCCGTTGATGCCGATGATCGTGGTGTTCGCCGGCACGGGGATCTTGATGCGGTCACCCTGGTTCCTGGCCGACCGCACGCGGGCCTCCTCGAGCGGGCCGGTCGGTTTGGTGGCACGCCCCCACACCGCCGGGTCGTACGCTGCCAGGAACGCGTCGAGGTCGTAGGCCGGATCGGCGTAGTCGGCGCAGGTGGCGCCGGCGTTCATGTCGATGCGCCCGCTCACGAAGACGATCCGCGGGGCGGCGTCACCGCTCACGGCGGCCAGCAGCTCGGCGCGGTTGCGGGCCACGAAGATGTGGGCGTCGTCCGCGGCCGAGCCGCCGGTGGTGCCCGCTCCGGCCGACGCCCAGCCGTCACCGGCCGCGAGAGGTTGCCGCGCCAGCTGTAGAGCAGCGGGGGAGGCGCCCGCGGCGGCGGTGGCCGGCACGGCGGGACTGAGGCCGAGAACGGTGAGAACAGCGACGGTGGCCAGGGCGAACGTACGCATGGACGCGCTCCAGGAAGAGGGGAGGAAAGCGCTTACCGGAGCCAACGGTTACACGCGTGTTTCGGCCAGTCAATGGAAACGAATGTGCAGGAAGTTTGCAGTCTCCCTAGGCTGGGGCGGTGCAGGCCGAGGACTTCCGCGTCGAACTGACCGGGTACGCGTACCGGATGCTCGGGTCGGGATCGGAGGCCGAGGACGCGGTCCAGGAGACGCTGCTGCGCGCCTGGAAGAACGCCGGCCGGTACGACGAGGAACGTGGGTCGCTGCGCACCTGGCTCTACCGGATCGCCACGAACGTGTGCCTCGACATGCTGCGCAGCGCCCAGCGGCGGGCCCGGCCCGTCGACCTGGGCCCGGCCGTGGAGGCGGGCGCCCCGCTCGGTGTGCCGCTGCCGGAGTCCACCTGGGTACGCCCGATCGCCGACGCCCGGGTTCTGCCCGGGGCCGACGACCCCGCCGAGCAGGCGGTTCGCCGTGAGTCCGTACGCCTGGCGTTTGTGGCTGCGCTGCAGAAGCTGTCACCGAGGCAGCGGGCCGTGCTGATCCTGCGTGACGTGCTCGGCTGGCAGGCGGCCGAGGTGGCCGCCCTGCTGGAGACCTCGGAGGCGTCCGTGACCAGCGCCCTGCAACGGGCCCGCGCGTCGGTCCGCCGGGATGCGCCGGTCGCGCCGCTGGAGCCGGACGCCGAGGCGCTGCTCGACCGCTACTGCCGGGCGTTCGCCCGTTACGACGTGACCGCGATGATCGCGCTGCTGCACGAGGACGCGACGATGTCGATGCCGCCGTTCACCTGGTGGCTGCGCGGCCGGGAGGCCATCGCCGACGTGCTGCGTCACGGTGGCGGGTCGTGCGAGGGCGCGCGGATGGTCCCGGTGGCGATGAACGGCACGACGGCGTTCTGGCAGGAGCGGCCGACCGGGCCGGGTGGCGCGTTCGAGCCGTTCGCGTTGATGCTCTTCGAGACCGCGGGCGGCCTCATCACCGAGATCGTCACTTTTCTCGACGAGCGGCCGATGAGTTCCGGGCCGCTGCCGCGTATCCCCTCCGAGAACGAGGAGGATTCATCGTGAGCACCCTGCAAACGATCATCTGTACGCGGGACACCGCCCGTCTGCTGGCCTTCTACCAGGGGCTGTTCGGCGCGCACGAGGTGATGCGGTACGAGGACTTCTACGTCGGTCTGCAGGTCGGCGACTCCGAGCTGGGGATCGTCGCCGAGGACAAGACGGACCTGGAGGCGCCGCAGCGGATCGCGCTGAATTTCGCCGTCGACGACGTGGACGCGCTGCTGCCGCGTGTGAAGGAGCTCGGCGGGACGGTGCTGGGACCGCCGAACGACATGCCGTGGGGCCAGCGGGTCGCCCACGTCGAGGACCCCGACGGCAACGCCGTCAACCTCACCTGCCGGACCTAGGATGGGTGCGTGCAGAGTGATCTTGAGCTGGCCCGGACGGCCGTCCTCGCGGGGGCGGCCGTCGGCCTGCGGTATTTTGCCGCCCTCGCGGATCTGCCGCAGGAACGCAAGACCGACGGCAGTGTGGTCACCGAGGCCGACCGGGCCGTCGAGGCCGCCGTCCGCGAGGTGCTGACCGCCGCGCGGCCCGATGACGCGATCCTCGGCGAGGAGGGCGGCGCGACCGGTGCCGGCGAGCGCCGGTGGATCATCGACCCGATCGACGGCACCGCGCAGTTCGTCGCCGGCGACAACCGCTGGCTCGTCCTGCTCGCCCTCGAGGAGGCCGGCGAGATCACCACCGCGGTGGCCGCGGTCCCCGCGCAGGGCCGGGTCTGGTGGGCGAGTCGCGGTGGCGGCGCCTTTTCGGCAGACCTCGACGGTACGGGTGAGCAGCGCCTCCACGTCGGTCAGGCCACGACGGCATTGGCCGGCGCCCGCCTCGGTGCCATTCCGGTGCCGCCCAACCTGACGGCGGCCGACGAGGCGATCACCGCGCCCCTGGCCGCCGTGGCCTCGGTGGTGGACTGGGACGTGCACGCGGCGCTGCTCGTCGCGAACGGCGAACTCGACCTGGCCCTGCAGACCCGCGGCCAGGTCTGGGACTTCGCCGCCACCTCGCTCATCGTCTCGGAGGCCGGCGGCTCGTACGGCGGCGCCGACGGCATCCGTGGCCCCCGGGCCGGCGTCTCGCTCTTCGCGGCGAATCCGGCGCTGTGGCACGCGGCGCACGCGGTGCTCTGGCCGGTGTAACTACGGAGACGTGCTCGACGAGCGGACGAAGAGCAGGGCCAGCAGCGCGCCGATCGACAGGACCACGCTGATGATGCCCAGCACCCGGCCGAACAGCGCCGGACCGACCCCGTGGGCGCCCCGGCCGCGGGTGCTCATCACGATCGCCGCGATGCCCGGGATCCACCCCAGCAGGCAGAACGCCATCGGGATGCTGATCACGCCGAGGATCAGCGAGATCCGCCCGGCGTTGCGGTTCGGCGGGGTCGGTGGTGCCGCGTTGCGCGGATCCCACTGCAGCCGCGGCGGCAGATCCTGGACCTGACCGAGCAGGTCGGAGGCGTACGTCGCGGTGCTCACCGCGACCACGCGGGCGTCGTACTGCGGTGTGGTCAGCAGGCCCTCGTCGAGTGCCCGACTCAGCTGGTCGAGCACCTGGGTGCGGTGCACTGTGCCGATGCGCTCGTCCTTCATCGAAGGGCAACGTATCGCGCCGCGGAGCGGGGCGGCGGGGAAACGCTGCTTTCCGGTAGGTTCCGGGCCTTCATCAACATCATGGGGGAAATACCGGATGCGTCGTCTTCACCTCTTTCTGGCCGCGCTTGTCGTGGCCCTGGTCCCCGCGATCGCCGCGCCGGCCCAGGCCGCCGCGGTCACCGGGCGGGCCGTCAAGATCATGCCGCTGGGTGACTCGATCACCTGGGGGACCGGCTCGATGAACGGCTCGATCCCCGGCTCGGGCTACCGCGCCGGGCTCTGGACCAAGCTCGTCGCCGGCGCCGGGCTCGCCGTCGACTTCGTCGGCAGCATGAATTCCGGCTCGCTGCCCGACACCGACAACGAGGGCCACTCCGGCTATCGCATCGACCAGATCACCGCGAACGTCACCGGCTGGCTCACCGCGGCCCAGCCCGACGTCATCCTGCTGCACATCGGCACGAACGACTTCTGGCAGGACCATGAGACCAGCACGGCCTCGAAGCGGCTCGGCCTGCTCCTCGACAAGATCCACCAGGTACGCCCGTCGGCGACCCTCATCGTCGCCGAGATCGTCCCGACGCGGCAGGACGCCCTCAACACGAAGATCGACGCGTACAACGCGGCCATCCCGGGGCTGGTGGCCACGCGGGCGGCGGCCGGTCACAACATCCGCAGCGCCGACCTGCACGACACCATGACCGACGCCGACTTCGCCGACACGCTGCACCCGAACAACACCGGGTACGAGAAGATGGCGAACCTCTGGCACTCGGCCCTCGAGCCGGTGCTCGGCGGGGGACGGGAGTGGCCGCTGCTGCGTACCGGTCTCGAACCGGGTGAGACCGCGCCGACCTGGATCGACACCGTGGACCGGGCGTCCGGCGTCGGCGGGTACCAGGCCGGCCTGACCACCATGGAGACCGGCCCCCGCACCGGCACGTCCCACGGCGGCGCGAACGCCCTGATGTACTCCGGCAACGACCAGAGCACCAGCCTCTCGTACTCGTACATGCGGGTCTTCGACACGCACCTGCGGATCTCGCCGAGTTCCGTGCTGTCGTACTGGATCCGACCCCAGCAGACGAACGGCACCTACGTCGCCGTCGGCCTGCTCTTCACCGACGGCAGCTCGCTGCGCGACTCCACCGCCGTCGACCAGTACGGCGTCCGCGCCCACCCGCTGCACCAGGGCCAGGGTGGTCACCTGGTCGTCAACCAGTGGAACCTCGTCACGGTGTCACTGTCCGCGCTGGCCGGTCGCACGGTCGACCGTGTGCAGCTGGGCTACGACCAGCCGGCCGCCACCGGTGTCTTCCGCGGCTTCGTCGACGACATCGCCGTCACCGACCACGGCCTCCCGGCGCAGAACCTGGCCCTCGACCGGCCGGCCACCGCGACCACCGAGCCGTGCGCGGAGACGGAGACCCCGGCTCAGGCCACCGACGGCGTGACCACCACCAACAGCAAATGGTGTACCCGAGCAGCCGGCCAGTGGCAGGTCGACCTCGGCACCGCCTCACCCGTCGGCCGCGTGGTCCTGCGCCACGCCTCGGCCGGCGGCGAGTCACTGGCCTGGAACACCCGCGCGTACCACGTGGAGACCAGCGAGGACGGCGAGACCTGGACCGCCTTCGCCACCGTCACCGACAACGCCGACGGCATCACGACCAGCTCGGCCGACCCCGTCACCGCCCGCCACGTCCGCGTGACCGTGGACGCGGGCCGCCAGGACGAATACCCCCTGACCCGCATCTACGAGGTGGAGGTCTACGCCCGGTAGGCGGAGGCGGCGCGTTCGACCCCGGCCCGGTGGGCCTCGCGGGCCGGGGTGTCGATCTGCTGCTCGTCGCCGGTCACGCCGGTGTGGCCGTCCAGCTGCTCCCGCAGGATGTCGGCGTGGCCGGCGTGCCGGGCGGTGTCGTTGAGGATGTGGACGATCACGCCGAAGAGTTTCACGTCGGGGCGGGGCCACCAGGGCACGTGGCCGGGGGCGTCCAGGGGGAGTTCGGTGATCGTCGCGTCCGCGTGGTCCCAGGCGCGCCGGTAGAAGGTGATGATGTCGTCGCGGGTCTCGTCCGGGGTCACCCACAGGTCGCTGCCGTCCGCGTCCTGCCAGCGGGGCAGCGGCTCGGGGAACGGCCGGTCGAAGATCTCGCCGAGGTAGCGGGCTTCCCAGGTCGCCAGGTGTTTGACCAGGCCGAGCAGGTTGGTGCCGGTGACGGTCAGGGGGCGCCGGATGTCGTACTCGGACAGGCCGTCAAGTTTCCGGACCAGCGCGCGGCGGGTGAACTGGAGCTCGTCGTGCAGGTAGTCCTTCGCGTATTCGTCGATCACAGGAGTCGAGCCTGCCACCCGGTGGCAAGGGGGCGGCCCGCACCGCGCCGGTGCGGGCCGCGTGGGGTCAGGCCGGGGCGTGGAGGGTGATGGTCGTCCACGCGCCGACGTGGACGTGGTCGCCGTCGCCGACGCTGCGGGTCTGGCCGGCGGTGAGGGGCCGGGGTTCGTCGTTGAGCCAGGTGCCGTTGGTCGAGCCCAGGTCGGAGACCAGCCAGACGCCGTCCACGCTCAGGGTCAGCAGCGCGTGGCTGTGGGAGACACCCGGGTCGGCGTCCGCGAGGTCGATCTCCGGGTCGGTGCCCTTCGAGGTGCTCTTGCGGCCGATCCGGACCTGCGGGGCGGGCAGGGACACCGTGCGTTCGCCGGTCTCCTCCGGGAAGTCGACACCCTCGATCTTGTTGGCCTCGAAGTACTCACGGTCGGCGAAGATCGTGGCCGTCCACTGGCCGGTCACGGGAGCCGCCGCGGTCGTGGGCTGGGTCAGGACCGGGACCTTGCCGGTGCTGTGGTCGAAGCCGCAGTCCTCGCAGAAGCGGCCCGCACCGGCGCGCGGCGTGCCGCAGTTGGGGCACGGCTCGCCGCTGGGGAAGGCCGGGGGAGCGGCGGGGGCGACACCGGGGGAGAAGACCGCGGTGCCACCGATCTTGGCCCCGCAGGTGTCGCAGAAGTCGTCCGTCGTGGACGCGTGGCCCTTCGGGCAGGCGAAGGTCGTCATTGGGCACGTCCCACCCGGACGGTCTTGGTGGAGCGGGTGTCGAGGGCCATCTCGTCGGCGGCCTCGACCTTGCGGCGCAGGCGGACCGTGCCGGTCGCGGCGTCCTCGATGTCGACGACCGTGGCCAGCAGCTCCTCGGTGGCCGTGTTGCCGCTCTCGTGCGCGAGCTGGGCGGCCCGGCCGAACTTGAGCGTCGCCGTCCGGTCGTCGCCGGCCTTGCGGGCCTCGATGCCCTGCTGGATCGCGTCGGCCAGCTCGGCCTGACCGGTGTAGTGGGCGACCTGGCGGTTGATGCGGGTCGACAGCGCGGAGTCCTCGGTCCAGACCGCGCGGACGAGCGTCTGGGCCAGCACGGTGTCACCCTCCACGACGGACACCCGCGCGGCGAGCATCTCGTCGCCGGCGGCGCCGGCGGTCACGTCGATGCAGACGTGGTAGTCGCGGCTCTCCGAACCCCAGGAGCCGAGCGGGTAGCGGCCGGCACGAGGGCCGTCCTCGACACGTTTGCCGGTCAGGTCGGCCACCTGCGGCTCGACCTGCTTGACGAAGCGGACCGTGGAGTTGACCGGCGTCCAGACCTTGAGCTGCACGTCGGCGCTGGTCTTGCCCATCGCGGCCGTCATCATCTGCTCGAACGCCTCGGCCAGGTCCTGCGGGCGGGCCACGATGTCGACCGTGCCCAGCATGGCCGTGGCGATCTTGCGCAGCTCGGAGACGGTCCAGTTGGTGCCGACGCCGCGGCAGTCGCAGGTGAAGCTGCCGCCGATCTCCTGCAGGACACTCTCCAGGTAACCCTGGTACTCGCCGTTCTCGCCGTCGGTGAGCAGGATGGCGTGGGTGATGTCGCCCGGGCGCTGCGAGAAGAGCTGGCCGGCGAGCTTGAGCCAGGCGCCCATCGCGGTGCCGCCGTTGGCCTGGAGGCGGTCGATAGCGCTGATCGCCTGGGCGCGGGTCTCGGCGGTCGCGACGGCGAGCTGGCCCGGCGCGGGGAAGAGCTGCTGAGCCGTGCTGACACCGGCGATGATGGCGAAGCGGACGCCGTCGTCGATGCAGTTCACGGCGGCCTTGGCGGCCTGCCGGGCGGCGGCCATGCGACCCTCGGCCTGCATCGAACCGGAGCAGTCCACGATGATGATCTCGGTGGCGCCGGCCGTGCGCCGTCCGCCCTCCGCGCCGGACGAGGCGACGGTGACGATCGCGTTGACTTCGGTCGCGCCCAGGGCGAGGAACTCGTTCTGGAACGCCTCGGCGGTGTACGGCACGGGCTCTCCCTTTAGCTGTCGAGGGTGTTCAGGGGGACGAGGACGACGGTGATGTTGTCGGAGCCGCCCGCGGCGTTGGCGAAGTCGATCAGCGACCGTGCCGCCGCCAGCAGGCTGTCCGTGTCACGCAGGGCGGCGCGCACCGTGTCGGCGAACGCGGCCGGCTCGGTCAGGTAGTTCCACAGGCCGTCGCTGCACAGCACGAGGTGCCCGGGTGTCTCGGCGAAGAACGAGCCGGTCCGCGGGTGGATCTTCCCGGCGTCCGCGCCCAGCCAGGCGGTGATGGCGTGCGCCTTCGGGTCGTTCCAGGCGGCCTGCGGCTCGGCCCCGAGGGAGATCGCGTGGGTCGCCCACGAGTCGTCCTCGGTGAGCTGCTCGGCGTCACCCTCGGCGGGGATCCAGTACGCCCGGCTGTCGCCGACCCAGCCGTACCCGATCTCGGTGCCGCGGACGCAGGCCGCGACGATCGTGCAGGCCGGGTTGGACGCGGCGCGGCGGGGGTCGCCGGTCCCGGCGAGCTCGGCGACCTGGGCGCCGGCGGTGATCAGGGCCTCGGCGACACTCTCGGGCAGCTCGCCCGTGGCCGCGCTCAGGCCCTTGCCGGCGGCCTCGGCGGCGGTCTCGGAGGCGACGTCCGGGTCGAACGACGACGACACCCCGTCGCAGACCACGATGTCGATGTCCGCGCCGCGGGTCGCCAGCCACATCGCGTCCTCGTTGCGGTGGTGCCGCAGGCCGCGGTCCGTGACGGCGGCGGCGATCAGCCCGGCGTCGGCCTCGACGTGGTCACGCGGGCGGGCCGCGAGCAGCCCGCAGTTGCCGCAGTAGCCGTCGTCGCCGACGACCCCGGCGGCGCCGCACGACGGGCAGTCCTTGCCGATCGCGAGCCCGGCCCCGGTGGCCAGGGCCTTGCCGCAGTTCTCACAGAACGCGGCTCCGGCGGCGCGTTCGTCGGCGCAGGACGCGCAGTCCTCCTGAGCGGTCATGCCGCCTCGTCTTTCCTCAGCGCGGCCGTCGGCCTCATGTGCGGGTCCTGGGCCGGGACGCGTTCGCCAGATCCACCAGGCGGATCCTCTCCGGTCCGTGGACGGCCCGGGCCATCTCCCGGTACGCGTCCTCGAGCGCGAAGCGTACGTCCCGCTCGCCCGCCAGGCCTCCACCGGTCGTGCCGACCACGGCGGACGGCACGGCTGTCCCGGCCTTCAGCGTGGTCAGGGCCCGTTCGAGCAATTCGGCGCGCAGGGCGGCGAGCTGTGCCGCCTCCATCTCGAGGCGGTCGATCAGCTCGGCCGCGGCCGCGAGCGAGGCGACGTCGGCGGCAGCGGACGCGTGCGACCGGACCAGCGCCCGCACCGCTCCGACCTGCGAGCTCCTGTACGCCGCAGAGGTGCCCGGCACCCGGTTGTACGCCTCCACGGCCCCTTCGCGGTCCCCGGTGGCGAGCCGGCACCGCGCCAGCCCCGACGACGCGGTCGTGTACGCCGGGTCGGTGCGGCTGACCACGTCGTAGTAGCCGGCGGCCTCCGCGGGGCGCTGTGCGAGCTCCAGGGTCAGGCCGAGCGCCAATTTGGGGGCGAGCTCGCCGGGCAGCGCGGAGTAGACCGCGTCGAACTGCGCCTGTGCCCGGGCCAGGTCACCCGAGGCCAGGGCGAGGACTCCGTCGTACCAGGCGAGCCGCCAGTCGCCGCCGGCCGCCGCCGCGATGGTGTCGCGCAGCCGGACGGCGTCGGTGAACGCGTCGGGGGTCCGGCGGGCCGCGCCGAGGTCGATCAGCGCCCGCAGGGCCCGCAGCTGCACCTCGAAGGTGTTCTGCGGCGCCTTGCCGAGCAGGGTGAGGACCTCCTGCGGCTCGGTCACCGTCACCGAGGCGAGGAAGGCGGCCGACGGGTCGGTCAGGTCGATCATCGGGGCGGGCAGGAAACGCCAGTTCGGCTCGTCGCTGCGCGGGTCGGTGCGCAGCTCGCCGGTGAACAGCCGGGACGTCGACGGGCGCGGCTCGCCGTCGGCGGCGAGCACCTCCCGCAGCACACCCAGCATCTGCTCGGTCATCTCACCGGCGTCGACAAAACGCTCGGCCGGGTCGGCGCGGGTCGCCCGGTGCAGCAGCCGGTAGAAGGACTCGTGCCGCTGGTAGACCTCGAAGTCGCCGTGCTCGGGCAGGCTCTCCTTGAAGGTGCTCTGATAGCCGCGGAAGTCGGTGGTCAGCACGGCCAGGGTGCGGCCGATCGTGTAGAGGTCCGACTGGATCGACGGGCCGGCCTGGGCCATCTCCGGCGCCTGGTAACCGACCGTGCCGTACAGGGCGGCGTCCTGGTCGTCGATGTGCACCACACCGCCGAGGTCGATCAGCTTGACCTGGTCACCGGTCTGGATCACGTTGTCCGGCTTGAAGTCGCAGAAGATCAGGCCGCGGTCGTGCAGGTAACCGAACGCGGGCATGATTTCCAGGACGTAGGCGAGGGCCTGGTCCAGCGGCAGCGGGTCGGCCTGGTTGCCGTTCGCCGTCCGCCGGTCCTTGAGGATGCCCTTGAGCGACTCCCCGCCGACGTACTCCATGACGATGTAGCCGGCGCCCTCGTGCTCCACGAAGTTGTAGATCTTCACGATGTTCGGGTGCTCGACCTCGGCCAGGAACCGCTGCTCGGCCACCGCCGCGGCCAGCGCGTCCTCGTCACCGGAGTTGAGCAGGCCCTTGAGCACGACCCAGCGGTCCGAGACACGCTTGTCGTTGGCGAGGTAGATCCAGCCGAGACCGCCGTGGGCCAGCGCGCCGATCACTTCATATTGCCCGCCGACCAGGTCGCCCTTGACCAGTTTGGGGGTGAAGTTGAAGGCCTCGCCGCAGGACGGGCAGAAACCGGACGTGCGCCCGGTGCGGTCACCGCGGGACCGCCCGACCGCGTTGCCGCACTTCGCGCAGTACCGCTTGTCCTCCGGCACCTCCGCGACGGTCATGATCGCGGTGGCGGGGTCACGTTCCGGCAGCGGCGCCACGTCGACGAGCCCGCCACCGAAGCGCCGCCGCCGGCTTCCCGTGCGGGCACTGCCGGTGCGTGCCGTTCCCCCGGTACGCGTGGAGAGCGCACCCGTGCGTACCGAAGGGGTGGTTGCCGTGCGCTGTTTCGGAGACGGCGACGGCGAGGGTGCGGACGCCGCCGGGGCCATCCCGCAGGTGTCGCAGTAGCCGTCCTGGATGGTGCCGGGACAGTTGCGCTGGCAGTTCACTGAAGGCCGTCCCTCGCAGTCGTGGCGGTGAGGCGGGCCACCGCGTCCTGGTACGCGTTCACCGCGGCCCGCGCGGCATCGAGGTCGCAGGGTGCGGTGTAGAGCGCCGTGCGTGCCCGCTCGGCGAGCGGGGCCAGCGCCGGGTCCTCGGCGAGTCCGCGGCGGCTCGCCTTGGCCTGGTACGCGTCGAGCCGGCCCCGCAGCTCGTTGCGAGTGGAGAGCATCCCGCTGTTGCGCGCGGCGACGCTGCGCAGGGCCTCGAGTCGTTCGCGGGCCCGGCGTGTCCAGTCCGCGAGCCGGGGGCTGATCAGCGACCAGTGCCCGGCGGCGGCGAGCGCGTCCAGGGCGGCCAGATCGGGCCGCAGGTCGGGACCGGCCGCCGAGGCGATGACCGAGCCGGCGAAGCGGCCCGCGACGCTCTCCTCGGCCACGGCGGCGGCCCGGGCGGCCTCGCCGAGCTGCGTGGCCAGGGCGTGTGCGTCGGTGAGCCGCTGGTTCAGGGCTTCGCGCAGCTCTCCGGCGGAGGTGCGCTCGGCGTCGGCGCGGTCGAGCAGCGTGCGGACGGCGGCGAGCGCCGCCTCGTCGCACCCGAGCGGGTCCGAGGCCATCATCGCGGTGAAGTCGCCGAGCCGGCGGTCGGCCTCGTCGAGCGTCGCGGACCGGGTGAGGGTGCGCAGGTGGGCCAGCGACGACGCGACGGTGGCGGCCTCGGGCATCAGCCGGTGCCAGACGTCACCCGCCCGGACGGCGACGTCGACCGCGGTCTTGAACGCGGCCTCCATCGCGGACAGCAGCTCGGCGGGGGAGCAGGTGGTGCTGACCTGACCGGCCCCGAGCAGCCCGCGCTGGGCCAGCGGCACGGTCCGCGTCGACAACGTGATCGAGCGGCCGAGCACCTGGTGCACGTACGCGGCCTTCTCGGGGTCGGTGAACCGCCGCTGGTTGCGCGCCGACCGGGCTGAGGTGATGAGCGCGGTCAGCATGCCGTAGCCGTCCCACAGCTGCGTCAGCGCGTCGGTCGCGTCGGCCCAGGCGGCGGCGGTCCTGCCGGTCAGCGGTCCCTTGTCGAGGTCCCGGCGGGCGGTGTTGTTGTCGAGATCCACCAGGTTCGAGGCGACCGCGGCGGCGGCGGCCTCGAGGCGCATCAGCTCGTTGTCGGCGCGGCCGAGCAGATGCTGGGTGGGTGCGGTCATCAGGGTCAGTCCCGGTACTCGGCGGCCGGTGGCTTCGGTGCGGCACCGAAGTCACCCAGCCATCGCTCGTACGTGGACCTCCAGGTGCCGTTGCTGCGGTTCCTGGCCAGCACGGCGTTGACGAAGCGGGTGAAGTCCTCGTGCTGTTTGGGCATCGCCATGCCGTACGGCTCCTCGGTGAAGCGGTCGCCGATCACTTTCGCGTACGGGTCCTGGGCGGCCAGGCCGATCAGGATGGTGTCGTCGGTGGAGATGGCCTCGACCTCGTTCTGCTGGAACGCGACGAGGCAGTCGCCGAATCCGGGCCGGTCGACCGCGATCGGCTTCGTCCTGGAGGCGACCTTGCCGATGTTGTCGTACGACGTGGAGCCCTTAGCGGCGCAGACTCTCTTGCCGCCGAGGTCGTTGATGGTCTTCGCCGGGGAGTCCTTGGAGACCAGCACCTTCTGCCCGGCGTTGTAGTAGATGGTGGAGAAGTTGACGTCCTTCCAGCGGGCACAGTTGGCGGTCATCGTGTCGGCGACGATGTCCACGGAGCCGTCGAGGACCGAGGTGACGCGTTTGTCGTACCCGATGACCTTGATCTGGATCTTGTCCGGGTCGCCGAAGATGGCCGCGGCGATCTGCCGGCCCATGTCGACGTCGAAACCCTCGACCTTGCCGGTGAACGGGTTGCGCGAGCTGAAAAGCAGTGTGTCCTGGCTGGTGCCGAGCACGAGCCGGCCGCGCTTCTGGATCGTCTCCATGTAACTGCCCGCCGGCATCTTGCCGGGTGCCGGCAGGGCGCCGGCCGGGCGCAGACTCGCCTGGGGCCTGCAAGAGGTGTCGGCGGGTGCGGCCTGACCGCTCGGCGCCACCTCGGCGGACGGGGTGGGCCGGCCCGGCAGCGGCGAGGAGTCACCGGCGCATCCGGTGGCGGCGAGCACGGTCAGCGTGGAGACGGCGACGAGGGCGGCACGGAGACGCATCAGCGGTACTCCTCGAGTCGGGTCCGCAGACCGGCGAAGGCGAGCCCGCAGACGACCAGGGCGAGCAGCGGGCCGAGGACGGTCAGCAGGCCCAGGCCGCGCCCGGCGTCGCTGATCTCGGCGCTGAACACGTCCTTGCGGCTCTCCAGCGCCCGGTCGATGAAGGTGGTGAGACCGGTGAAGGTCTGTGTGGTCCCGGAGCCGACGGCCAGCTTCACCGCGCCGTCGTAGTTGCCGCCGTTGTCGAGCTTGCGCACCTCGTCGTGGGCGGCGACGTAGGAGCGGTGGCTGGTGATCGCCGACTGGACCGCCTGGCCCGCGAAGCCGGTCGGCATCATCGCGCCGGCGTCGCCGAGCAGCCCGTCGAGCTGCTTGGTCGTGGCGTCGAAGTCCTCCTCCAGATCACCCTCGCCGGAGCGCGCGGCCAGCGTCAGCGCCTCGTCGCCCCGCTCGCGCAGGGCGGCGATGCGGGCCTCGGCGAGCAGGGCCACCGGACGCGATCCCTCGGAGTCGGCCTCGGACAGATGCGCGCGCTGCGCGATCAGCACCCCGCCGACGCCGAGCGCCAGGATCAGCGTCACGGCGGTGGCGGTGACCAGCGGCAGGTTGAACGTGCGCCGCGTCGTGCGGCTGAGGTAGCGCTGGGCCAGGAGCAACGCCCCGAGCAGCCCGGCCAGCAGGATCAGCAGCAGCGCCGTCCACCAGGAGCTGCGGGCGTCGGCGTACCCGTCGTTGACCTCGGCCTGCGCGGCCTGGAAGAGCGCCTGCGCCTGCGGCTGCAGCGACTCACGGCTCAGCGTGGAGGCCGAGGAGAGGTACGCGGCGCCGATCGGCAGGCCCTGGCGGTTGTTGGCGCGGGCGCTGGCCACCAGGGCGGCGTACCGGGGGAGGTCGGCGGAGAGCGCGCGGATCGCTTCGGCGGAGCGACCGTCCTCGGGGGTGCGCCGGGCGGCCGAGGTCAGCGCGGTGGCCGCCCGATCGAGGTCCTCCTCGTAGAGGTCGGTCAGGCCGGACGGTTCGAGCCCGCCGGCGAGGAACGCCTGCGCGGCGGTCGTGTCGGCGCGGGCCAGCGCGGAGTAGATCGTCTCGGCCTCGACCAGCAGGGGCTGCGCGCGGTTGCCGAGGTCGTCGGTGCCTCGTGAGGCCGAGGCCGCGGTCAGGCCGGCGACCAGACCGGTCAGCAGGGCCAGCGCCACCAGGGCGGCGAGGATCAGCTGGAGGCGGCCGGGGGAGGTCCGCCGGAGCCGGCCGACACGACTCAGGACACCGCCGCGGGTGTCCGCCACGACCGGAGCCACCCGGTGCAGCTGCGCTGTGCTCAAGCTTCCTCCGTCAGTGCCGTGCGTGGTCGGACGCTCACCCCGGCCACTGTGCCGCACGCATGCAAACGATCTTCGTGGTGAGGTGGGTGCCCGAGTCTATGCACGAACGAGCGCCCGGAGAGTCCCCCTCCGGGCGCTCTTTCGGGGGTACGTCAGGTCAGGGCACGCTTGAGCAGCTTGCCCGTCGCGGTCATCGGCAGCGTCTCGGCGAACTGCACGACCCGCGGGTATTTGTAACTGGCCATCTGCTCCTTGCCCCAGGCGACGAGCTCCTCCTCGGTGATCGTGGCGCCGTCCTTGAGAATCACGTACGCCTTGACCTCCTCGCCGTGGCTGGGGTGCGGCACCCCGATGACCGCGGCGAGCGACACCGCCTCGTGGGTCATCAGGACCTCCTCGATCTCCCGCGGGTAGACGTTGAATCCACCGCGGATGATCATGTCCTTGGCCCGGTCGACGATGTAGTAGAAGCCGTCCTTGTCCCGGCGGCCCAGGTCACCCGTCCGGAACCAGCCGTTGTTGATCACCTCGGCGGTCGCCTCGGGCCGGTTGTAGTAGCCGTTCATGATGCAGTGGCCCCGGATCGCGATCTCGCCGATCTCGTCGCTGCCCTCGATGGTGTTCCAGGCCTCGTCGATCAGCTTGACCTCGACACCCCAGATCGGGATGCCGATCGAGCCGGGCCGCGGGTCGCTGTCCGGATCGCTGAAGGTCGCCACCGGAGACGTCTCGGACAGGCCGTAGCCCTCCAGGATGGTGACCCCGAAACGCTGCTGGACCTCCTTGATGATCTCCAAGGGCAGGCTGGACCCGCCGCTGACCGCGATCCGCATGTTCCGCGCGATCTTCTCCACGTCGACGTCGTCGGTGAGGGCGTTGAGCAGACCCCAGTACATCGTCGGTACGCCGGCGAAGAACGTGACGTTCTCGGTCTGCAGCAGCTTGACCGCGGCCGCCGCGTCGAAGCGTGGCAGCAGCACCAGCGTCGAACCGCTGGAGAAGCCCGCGTTCATGTTGACCGTGGAGCCGAAGGAGTGGAACAGCGGCAGCACCAGCAGGTGGGTGTCGGTGCCCGGCTTCGTCTGGAACAGCCGGTTGCAGGTCAGCGCGTTCAGGATGAGGTTGGAGTGGCTGAGCTCGGCGCCCTTGGCCTGTCCGGTGGTGCCACTGGTGTAGAGGATGACCGCCGGATCCGTCTCGGCCGCCAGGACGGTCTCGAAGACCGGCGACTGCCCGGTCAGCGCCCGGCCGAGCGTCTCGGCGCCTTCGATCGGCGACGGCGCCGCCGGATCGGCGGTGACCAGGAAGAAATGCTCGCAGCCGTCGGCCTGCCCGAAGCCGGTGTGCCCCTCGGCACCCATCGGCAGCTCCGGTGAACCCTGGAAGCAGAAGTACGCCTTGGCCTCCGAGTCGGTCAGGTGGTACGCGATCTCCCGGCCCTTGAGCAGCACGTTCAGGGGCACGACGACCGCTCCGGCCTTGAGGATGCCGTAGTAGATCACCGGGAAGTAGGGCAGGTTGGGGCAGGAGAGCGCCACCTTGTCGCCGGGGCCGATGCCCCGGGACCTGAGCAGGTTGGCGACCTGGTTGGCGCCCGCGTTCACCTGGGCGTAGGTCAGGCGCTGGTCACCCAGGACGACCGCGGCGCGCTCGGGGTAACGACGGGCACTGTCCTCCAGGAAAACGGAGAGATTGAGCATGCGTAAGTCTCCTCGAACGGTCCGCTGTGGCGTCGGTCTCAATCCCAACATGCCCGGGTACGCCGACTGAACCCTCCGTTTCGTTTTTGTTTCACCTGGACCCAGCTCCGGCACGCAGGACGGGCGCACCGGCCGCCAGCACGGCGACCACGGCGCACACGGCCACGACGACGGCGGTCTGCCCCCACGGCACGACCAGGTCGATCGCCTGTCCGAGCTCCCTCTCGATCGAGCGCCGCGCCGCCAGCAGGCAGATCAGCGACACGCTGCCACCGAGCAGGGTGCCGGTCACCACGGCCAGGAACGCCTCACCGGAGGTCACTCGCAGCACGTGCCCGGTGCCGCCACCGGCCAGCCGCAGTGCCCGGAACTCGGTGCGCCGGGCGGCCGTGGCCATCAGCAGGGTGTTCGCCACGGCCAGGCCGGTGTATCCGACACCGAGGCCGAGCAGGACCACCAGGAAGATGTCGATGATGTCGCCCTCCTCGTCGATCTCGATCTGCACGTAGTCCCGGGCGGAGAGGACCTGAAGCCCGGCGGCCGGGGCGGCCGGACCGGTGAGCAGCACCGCCTCGGCCAGCGCGCCCGGATCGTGCCGCAGGACGAGCTCGCGCGGGAGCAGGATCGGTGCCGGTGCGTCGTCGCGGACCGCGGTGACCGGCAGCGACGCGGTGGTGCCGTCGGCAAAACGGACATCCAGGGTTGGTCCCAGGTCGGTGGACGTCACCACGCCGTCCACCTGATCGGTGCCGACCGCGTCGTAACCGGTGGTCTTTCCGTCGCGGGTGACCAGCAGGCGCGTGGGGAACCGGGCGTCACCGGGCTGACCCGTCACCGCCGCCTGGGACAGCCCGGGGGTGCCGTCGGGGGCGGCGACCAGCGCCGCGGGCACCTCGGCGGCCGCATCGACACCGGCGGAGTCGGAGATGGTCGCGACGGTCCCGGTGAAGAGCACCGCAAAACCCACGGCCAGCAGCACCGGCGCCGCGGTCGAGGCGACGCGCCGGGTCCCGGTGAGCGTTCCCTCGCGCAGCAGCATCCCGCTCGCGCCGTGCCGCCACGGCCAGGTGCCGAGCCGGACCAGCGGCCCGATGACCACCGGCGCCAGCAGTGCAGCTCCCACGAGCAGCAGCATCGCGCCGCCCAGGGTGGCCGACGACTGCGCCTGGGCGTCCAGGTTGGGCAGGGCCACCAGCAGTGCGCCGCCGCCGGCCGCCGCGAGCGGGCCGGCGATCCAGCGGAGCAGCGTCATCGGGCGCGGCTCGATCGCCGCCTCCCGCAGCGCGTCCAGGGCCGGCACGCGACTGGATCGCCGGGCGGCCGCCCACACTCCGATCAGCGCGACCACGATGCCCAGGACAAAGGCGGCGCCGAGGGCAACCGGTTGCAGCGTCACGGTGAAGCCCGCCGGTTCCAGTCCGGCGGACACCAGCGGTGCTGCGAGCAGGGGAGCGGTCACTGCCCCCAGGACCACGCCCGCCACGCCGCCGAGGAGAGCCACGACCAGGGTTTCGGCGTACATCATGCGGATGACCTGGCCGCCGGTGGCGCCGACCGCGCGCAGCAGGCCGATCTCGCGGCGGCGCTGGGCGGCGCTCAGCGCACAGGTGGAGGCGACCACGAAGACCGCGACGAAGGTGCCGAGGAAGACCATGGCGATCAGCAGCTGCGCGCCCAGCCAGCGGATGCGGGTCACGGACTCCGGCTCCAGCGCGTCCCGGGCCGAGCCGGACAGCACGGTGCCGTCCGCACCGACGGCCGTGCGGGCCGCCGCGGCAATGCTCTCGGGCTCACCGCTGACGGTCAGGCCGATGACGCGTACGCCGGACGCCAGCGCGGTCGCGGCGGTGTCGGCGACGTAGAGGCCCGGCCCGTCGGTCGTACCGGTCACCGTCCAGGTCGCCGGGCCGCGCGCGGTCAGCACCTCGATCCGGGAACCGGGTGCAGCACCGGCCAGCGCCACCTCACCGGGCCGGGCCGGGGCCGCACCCGCACTGAGCCTGTACCCACCCAGCACCGCCGACGACCAGGCGTGCCCCTCGGTGCGTGCCGCCTCGGGGTCGCCGGTCGCTCGTCCCGCCACCACCCGCTGCACGTAGAACGACGGGTCCGCGATCGCGGCCGTCACACCGGGAACCGCGGCCAGGCGCTGCGCGAGACCGGTGGCCTCGGCGGTCGTCCAGGAGCGGTACTCGGGATAACCGGACTCGGTGTCACCGACCGAGGGGGAGTGCACGAGCACCGGCGCGGCAGCCAGGCGGGCGGGCGTCTGCGGCTGCGACGACGCCCAGATGGTCGTCGACCCCGCGACGACGGCGACCCCCAGGGCGATCGCCACGAACGTCCCGGCGAACGCGGCGAAGCGGTGCCGGACCATGCTCCACGCGAGGCTCATCGCTCCTCCAGCCGGGCCATCCGGACCGCGATCTCCGACGCGCCCGACGGGTTGTCCAGGGCGTCCACGACCCGGCCGTCGGCGAGGAACAGCACCCGGTCGGCGTGCGCGGCCGCGTACGGGTCGTGGGTGACCATGACGATCGTCTGCGCGTGCCGGTCGACCGCCGTCCGCAGCAGGCGCAGCACCTCGCGGGATGCGGTGGTGTCGAGAGCGCCGGTCGGCTCGTCGGCGAAGAGCACCGCCGGGCGCGACACCAGGGCACGGGCGATGGCCACCCGTTGCTGCTGGCCGCCGGACAGCTCACTCGGCCGATGCCTGGCCCGGTCGGCCAGCCCGACCTCGGCCAGCATCTGCTCGACCTGACCGGGTGCCGGGCGGCGGCGCGCCAGGCGCAGGGGCAGGCCGACGTTCTGCTCAGCGGTCAGTGCCGGGATCAGGTTGAACGCCTGGAACACAAAACCGACCCGCTCCCGCCGCACCTTGGTGAGCGCGCGTTCGGACAGACCCGTGAGGCTGACGCCGTCGATGGCCACCTCTCCGCTGGTCGCGCGGTCGAGTCCCGCGGCGCAGTGCAGCAGGGTGGACTTGCCGGACCCCGACGGGCCCATCACCGCGGTGAAGGTGGCCGGCGGGATCTCCACGTCGACCGCGTCGAGGGCGGTCACCGCGCTTTCCCCCGTACCGAAGATCCTGGTGACGGCCCGGAGGCGGACCGCCGTGCCGATGGTCGTGATGGTCATGCCCGGAAGCCTTCCGGCCCGGCGGGCCGGGCACATTGGCGCGCGGGCGAGGATCGAAGGTATATCCAGCACTACTGAGCGCGGCGGGACCCGCCGGTAGCGTCACTGCCCATGCCGGTCCGTAACGTCCTCGACGCGCTCACCATGCGGCCGACCCGCTTCCTGACGTCGTCGTGGCCGTGGCGCTCGCTGGCCTACCTGACCGGCGGCGCGCTGATCGGCATCGCCACGATCTGTGCCGTCGTCGTGCTGCTGGCCGCGGGCCTGGTCCTGTCGGTCGTGGTCGTCGGCATCGCCGGATATGTGGCCACGGTCCTGTCCGGGGTCGCCGTCGGGCGCCTGGAGCGGTGGCGGATGCGGCTGGTCGACCACGCCGAGCTGCCCGACCCGCACCGCAGTCCGCCCGCGCCGGGTCTGCGGTCCTGGCTGAGGTGCCGGCTGCGCGAGCAGGCCACCTGGCGCGAGCTCGGGTACACCATGCTCTCCGCACTGGTGCTGTGCTGGATGGACGCCGCCGTCGTCTACGCCGCGGTGTTCGTTCCCACGAGCCTGCTGTTCGCGCCGTACTACCTGTACGGCGAGACGTCGTTGTGGACGACCGTGCCGCTGGCCCTGTGCACGCCGTTCGCGCTGGCCGTCGGGGCCTACCCGGTCACTGCCTGGGCGGGTGCGCGGGCGGCGATGGCCCGCGCCCTGCTCGCGCCGCGCAGCGACGACACCGACGCCAAGCTGGTCGAGCTCACGCGGTCCCGGGCCCGGCTGGTCGACGCGTTCGAGGTCGAACGGCGGCGGATCGAGCGCGACCTGCACGACGGTGCCCAGCAGCGACTCGTGGCGCTGAGCATGCAGCTCGGCCTCGCCCGTCTCGAACTCCCCGCCGGATCGCCGGCGGAGACGCAGGTGGCGGCCGCGCAGGACCTGGCCAAGGAGGCCCTCAGCGAGCTGCGTGAGCTGATCCGCGGCGTGCACCCGAAGGTGCTCACCGACCGCGGGCTGGCGGCGGCGGTCGGTGAGGCGGCCGGGCACGCCCCGGTCCCCGTCGACCTGGACCTGCGGCTCGACCGCCGGCTGCCGGACGCGGTCGAGGTGACCGCCTACTTCGTCGTTGTCGAGGCCCTGGCCAACGTGGCCAAACACAGCGAAGCGACCCGGGCCGCGGTGTCCGCCGGTCTGATCGGCGAGCGGCTGCACCTCGACGTCCGCGACGACGGGCGCGGCGGCGCCGACCCCGACCGGGGCACCGGGCTCGTCGGGCTGGCCGACCGGGTCGCCGCGGTCGACGGGACGGTCGCGCTGTCCAGCCCGCCCGGCGGCCCTACCCTGGTGCACGTGGAGATCCCGTGCGCGTGGTGATCGCCGAGGACGGGCTCATCGTCCGCGAGGGCATCGCGGGGATGCTGCGCCACTTCGGCCACGAGGTCGTCGCGGCCGTGGCCGACGCGCCGGCGCTGCTGGCGGCGGTGGCCGAGCACCGGCCCGACGTCGTGGTCACCGACGTGCGGATGCCACCGGGGTTCAGCGACGAAGGACTGCAGGCGGCGATCGCGTTGCGGGCCGCCGACCCCGACCTGCCGGTGCTGGTGCTCAGCCAGTACGTCGAACAGACGTACGCGGCCGAGCTGCTCGACTCCGGCCGGTCCGCGGGTGTCGGCTACCTGCTCAAGGACCGGATCGGTGACGTCTCCGAGTTCGTCGACGCGCTCGTGCGGGTGGCCGCCGGGCGTACGGTCGTCGACCCGGAGGTGGTCCGCCAGCTGCTCGGCCGGCGCCGTGACCCGGTGCAACGGCTTACCCCGCGCGAGCGTGAGGTTCTGTCGCTGATGGCCGAAGGTCGCTCGAACACCGCGATCGCCCGCGCCCTGGGCGTGACCGAGGCCGCCGTGGCCAAGCACATCGGCAGCCTGCTGGCCAAACTGGACCTGCCACCCGACGCCGACGACCATCGCCGGGTGCGCGCGGTCCTCGCGTACCTACGCGGCTGAACTTCAGGCGCCGCGCAGCTGGTCCAGCACCAGCGGATCGATGTGCCCGGCGACGATGCGCTCCTCCAGGTTCGCGATGCCGGCCCAGGAGGCCAGCGCCTCGTCGAGGTCGGCGAGGTCGGGACCGGCCTGATGCCCCGCCGCGGCGAGCAATGCGCGGACCTCGTCGCCGACCGGTCCGCTCAGCTCCAGCAGCGTGGCCGGGTCCGGACGCTCGAAGTAGAGCGAGTGCATCTCGAGCAGGCGGCCCAGCTCGGTCACCGGTGCGGTGTGGTCGTCGACGCGGAGGTCCACCAGGACGTCGCTCGTGCCGCCGTACCCCTGGCCCTTGGCCACCACCAGCAGGGCGGCACTCTGCCGACCGCGCCGGTCACCGCCGGCCTCGTCACCGGCGCGCAACGCGGCCAGCAACCGGTACGCGAGCCGCGTGATCTCCGCCCCGGCCAGCCATTCGTCCCGCATCCGGTCCACGACCTGCGGCCCGGCCAGCATGTTGCCCTGGATCGCGAAGCCGTCACCGGCCGCGCCGCCCGCCCACGGGTGACAGGCCGGGCCGGTGAACGTGGCCCCCGGACCGCTCGTCCCGACCACGCCGACCTGCCGGTGGTCGACCGGGCCGTCGTCGGCGGCGATCAGACCCGCGACGGTCTCGGTGGCCGGCACCCCGGTGCCGAGCAGCGCCAGGGCCTGCGGCCGGTACGCGAGGTTCGCGTAGGACTGGGTCGCCACCGCGCCCACCTCCGCGAGAGCGGCCGGCACCGCGGCCCCGACACCGAGAAACTTGCTGGCCACGGCCACACCCAGCGCGCAGCCGTCGGCCGAGCGCGCCACGATCGAGAAGGTCATGCGCGCACGTTAGCCCAGCCGTAACAAGCCCGGAGAACACTGGGTCCCATGCAGTGGCTCCCCGTCGCCCGCGAGGTCTCACCGGGCCTGCTCACCAACGAGGACCCCCGGTTGCGCGGCGCGTGGCATCCGGTTGCCCTCACCGGCGAGCTGCCCTGCGACGTGACCCTGCTGGGTTCGCGCTATTCCCTGGTCAGCCGGGAGGGAGTCCTGCACGTCCAGCCCGAGCCGTGGGCCGTCACCGAACGCTGGGGCCTCGTCTGGATCGCGCCGGAGGAGCCGCGCACCGAGCTCTTCCTGGACGCCGACACCGCCGACCGGACCTCCGTCGGCGCCTGGCTGCCCCCGGTCCGCACACCGGCCTCCGCCGACGTCGAGCTCTCCGAGTTCATGCACGCCAGGACCTTCGGCGCGGCCGAGGAGAACCAGATCCCCCGGTACGCCGTGAGCACCGGACCGGACGGGTTCAAAAGTGCCGACGACCGCGGCGCCACGTACGTCTACCGGGCCCCGTTCCAGCTGCTGTTACGCCTCGAGGAACCGGACGCGGTCAGGACGATCCTGTTCTTCGCGCAGCCGGAGACGCTGACCAGCACGCGCGTCTACACCAAGCTGCTGCTCCACGGCGTCGCCGACCCCGGTCCCGAGGTCGTGGCCCGCGAGGTGGCCGTGCTCGCCGAGGACCTGGAAGTCCACCGGGCCATGCGTCAACTGCTGTCACCGCACGACCACGCCGATCTTCTGGGCGTGACCCTGCGCCGCATCCTGGCCGACTTCGTGAACGGCCCCTGACCACACCCTGTCGCGCCCGCCCCCGCCCTGGGTGAGGCCGGCGCCGAGTTGCTGCGGGCGGGAGAGGTGCTTGCCGGCACCCGACCCGCCCGTGGCGTTCGCGGTGTCAGCGTCCGAGAGCGAAGCGGGACCGCTTCTTCTGCTTGCCGAAACGTCCCTGCAGGGTGTCCGCGCCCTGGCGCAGCAGCCGGGTGCCCCGGCTGGGTCCACGGCGGGCCTCGAGGGTCTGACTGAGCTTGCGGGCACCGGCTGCCGCCAGCGGAATCGCCACTGCCATCAGCACGTAGCGCCGGATCAGGCCGAAAATCATGAGTATCTCCCGGTGACAGAGGATGTGCGCCCCTCTGACTACCCCGCCCGGCGCGCCTGAACCGTGCCCGGCCCGCCCGTCACCCGCATGTGCTCCGCGCCCGGGCCCGAGAGCTGGTCCAGGGCGGCCCGCCGTCCGGTGAGCAGAAGCAGGATCGCGCCTATCGACCCCTCGACCACCGGCCCTGCCCCGGCCGACCACGAGTCGTCGGTGGCCCGGAACGAGAACCCCCGAAGCCGGCGCTCGGCCCGGAACGGCCACAGGTCGGGCCACACCCGGTCGGCCGCGGCAGCCGAGGCCTGCACCGGCATGGGCCTCCGCAGGCCGAGCGGCAAGGCGATGTCCTGCCCGTGCACCAGCACGTCGATGAGCGGTTCGAGAGGCGTGACCCCCGGTGCCGTACGCCGCGACCCGGCCATCGCGCGCAGCAGTGCGGCGTACCGGTCGGGAGGCACGCGCACGGCCTGGCGCCGGGCGCTGTCCCGGATCATCCGGCTGAGACTGCCGCGGGCCCGAACGGTGTCGAGCAGCGCCGTGACCAGACCAGTCTGCGACAGCGTGAGATGCGCGGCCACGTCACGCACCCGCCAGCCCTCGCACAACGACGGTGTCTCCCACTGCTGCGGAGTCAGGCTCTCGAAGAGATCGGCAAGCCCGGCCCGCTCGGTGTCGATGGCCTTCCACACCTCGTCGTGATCCATGACGGCCTCCCTCTTTTGGTACGATCCTCTTACTAAAATGGTAAGGGAATCTGTCCATGTCAAGGGGGAGAGCGTGAATCTCGGCCTGCTGTGTTTTGTCGCCTACCGCGCGATGGAGTCCGGCGTCCTCGAGGCGCTGGCCGCCGCCGGCCACGGCGACCTCACCGCCGCGCAGGGCCGGGTCTTCGCCCGCATCGGCGAGAACGGCACGCGCGTGACCGAGCTGGCCGAGCAGGCGCAGATCACCAAGCAGACCGCCGGTTTCCTGGTCGACCAGCTCGAACGGGCCGGCTACGTCGAGCGGGTGCCCGACCCCTCTGACGCCCGCGCCCGCCTCGTCCGGATCGCGCCCCGCGGCTCGGAGGCGGTGAAGGTGGCCCGTGCGGCCGAGGCGGAGATCGAGGCAACGTGGACTCGGCACCTCGGCAAGCAGAGCGCCGCCCAGCTGCGCCGCTCACTGACCAAGCTCCGCGAGATCACCGACCCGTACGCCTGAGGCCCGTTTCGCCCGCCTTGGTGGGGAAGCGCTTCCCCGAGAGGGGCCGCGGCGGGCTCTCTCCCAGCAGGCGGATTTTCACGGCTGTCGATGAAATCGTTGATGGGCGATGACGAATCTGTTAACTTTTTCTCACCTCGATGGGAAAGCGCTCTCCGTCGGCATCGAGGTCCGAACCAGACGACGGCCCCGCATCCCCGACCGGGTGCCGTCGAGAGCCGTCCCCGTCCACCACCCGCGAGGTCGCCCACCGCGGCCGCGTTCGAGACGTGATCGGCGCACGTCTCGGTTGCTTCCTCACGAGAGGTACCCAACCGATCATGATTCGAAGAATTCTGCTGACCGTCGCTCTTGTACTGGCCGGGATAGGTGTCAACGTCGCCCCCGCGTTCGCGGCCGATTTCTCGGTGCTGATCTTCAGCAAGACGGCGGGGTTCCGGCACGACGCGATCCCCGCGGGGATCACCGCGATCCAGCAACTGGGCGCGCAGAACAACTTCACGGTCGAGGCCACCGAGGACGCCGCCCAGTTCACCGACGCGAACCTGGCCCGCTTCAAGGCGGTCATCTGGCTGTCCACCACCGCTGACGTGCTCGACGCCGGCCAGCAGGCCGCGTTCGAGCGTTACATCCGGGCCGGCGGCGGTTATGTCGGCGTGCACGCCGCTTCCGACACCGAGTACGACTGGCCCTGGTACGGCAACCTCGTCGGCGCCTACTTCTCCGGCCACCCCGCGATCCAGCCGGTCACCGTCCGCATCGAGGACACCGCGCACCCGTCCAATGCGGGCATCCCGGCGAACTGGAACCGCACCGACGAGCTGTACAACTACCGCACCAACCCGCGCTCGCAGGTGCACGTCCTCGCGAACCTCAACGAGGCCACGTACACGGGCGGCACCATGAACGGCGACCACCCGATCTCGTGGTGCCGGCCCTACGACGGCGGTCGTTCCTGGTACACCGGCCTCGGCCACACCCAGGATAGCTACACCGAGACGCACTTCCGCACCCATCTGCTCGGCGGGATCAAGTACGCCGCGCAGAACGTCGGCAACTGCTCGGTGCAGGCGCCCGGTGGCACATTCAGCCAGGTGAACCTGGCCAAGGGTGTGGCCGAGACCGGTGAGCCGATGGGTCTCACCGTGCTGCCGAACCGGGGTGTGCTGCACACCTCGCGGAACGGCGTCATCCGGTACACCGACGTCAACGGCAACACCAAGGTCGCCCTGACGCTGCCGGTCTACAGCCACGACGAGGAGGGTCTGCAGAGCATCAAGGCCGACCCGAACTTCGCCACCAACCGCTGGGTGTACGTCTACTACGCGCCACCGCTCAGCACGCCGGGCGGCGACGCCCCGTCCACTGGCACGGCGGCGGACTTCGCCCCGTTCAACGGCTCCAACAAGCTGGCCCGGCTCACCGTGCGGGACGACAACACGATCGACCCGGCCTCGCTGGTGACGATCCTCGACGTGCCGACCAGCCGTGGGCTGTGCTGCCACGTCGGTGGTGACATCGACTTCGACGCCGCCGGCAACCTGTACCTGTCCACGGGTGACGACTCCAACCCGTTCGACTCGGCCGGCATGGCGCCGCTGGACGAGCGGGCCGACCGCAACCCGGCCTACGACGCGCAGCGCACCTCGGGCAACAGCAACGACCTGCGCGGCAAGGTGCTGCGGATCAAGCCGGGTGCAACGGGCGGCTACACCGTCCCGGCCGGCAACATGTTCGCCCCGGGCACGGCGAACACCAAACCCGAGGTGTACGCCATGGGTTTCCGCAACCCGTTCCGGATGAGCGTGGACAAGGCCACCGGGGTCGTCTACCTCGGTGACTACGGCCCCGACGCCGGCTCGGCCGACCCGCAGCGCGGGCCCGCGGGCACCGTCTCGTTCGAGCGGATCACCCAGCCGGGCTTCTACGGCTGGCCGTACTGCTCCAACTACAACACTCCCTACCAGGAGTTCACGTTCCCGAGCGGGCCGTCGTCCGGTCCGTACAACTGTGCCGGCGGGCCGACGAACAACTCGCGGAACAACATCGGCATCACCGCCCTGCCGGCGTCGCGGGCGGCCTGGCTGCCCTACGGCGGTCAGGGGCCCTGGCGGCCGGAGCTGGGCGGGGGCGGGCCCATGGGCGGCCCGGTCTACAACTTCAACGCGGGGCTGAACTCCGACGTGAAGTTCCCGGCGTCCTACAACGGAAAGGCCTTCCTCGGCGAGTTCACCAGCCGCTGGATCAAGGCGGTCACCCTGAACGCCGACGGTACGGCCGGCGCGATCGAGCCGATCCCGTGGTCCGGAACCGCGATCATGGACATGGAGTTCGGGCCCGACGGCGCCCTGTACGTGCTCGACTACGGCACCACCTGGTTCGGCGGCGACGACAACTCGGCGCTCTACCGGATCGAGTACAACAGCGGCGGCAACCGCGCACCGATCGCTCAGATCAGCGCCACCCCGTCGTCCGGCGCGGCTCCGCTGGCCGTGCAGTTCAGCTCGGCGGGCAGCAACGACCCGGACGGCGACCCGATCACGTACGCCTGGGACTTCACCAGCAACGGCAGCACCGACTCCACGGCGGCCAACCCGACGTTCACCTACCCGGCGAACGGCGAGTACACCGCGACACTGACGGTACGGGACAGCGGCGGCAGAACCTCGACGGCCAGTACGGTCGTGGGAGTCGGCCGGCCCTCCATCCAGTTGGTCGCACCGCCCGACGGATCGGTGTTCCAGTTCGGTGACCTGGTGCCGTACGAGGTGCGGGTCACCGATCCGAACGCCGGCACCATCGACTGCAGCCGGGTCGTGGTCAACTACATCCTGGGCCACGACAGTCACGGCCATCCGATCACCAGCAAGACCGGCTGCACCGGGTCGATCCAGACCACGGTGGACGGTGAGCACGACGCGAGCGCAAACGTCTTCGGGGTGCTCGCCGCCGTGTACACCCCGGTCGCCGGGGTCGCGGTCCAGGACCAGCACGTGCTGCAGCCGCGGACCCGGCAGGCCGAGCACTTCGCCACCATGAACGGTGTCCAGGTCGCCGCCAAGGCCAACGCACACGGCGGCAACGCCGTCGGCTACATCGAGAACGGCGACTGGATCTCGTTCACGCCGTACAACCTGGCCGGCGTCACCGGGATCAAGGCGCGGGTCGCCTCGGCCGGCGCCGGTGGCACGCTGACCGTACGGGCCGACTCGCCGACCGGCCCGGTGGCCGGCACGGTGCAGGTCGCCCCGACCGGTGGCTGGGAGACCTGGGCCGACGTCACCGGGACGATCAGCCCACCGAGCGGGACGAAACAGCTGTACCTGGTGTTCACCGGCGGCGCGGGATCGCTGTTCGACATCGACGACTTCACGTTCACCTCCGGCGGCACCTCTCAACCGCCCACGGGGAACCTGGCGTTGAACAAGCCGGTGACGGCGTCGAGCGCGGAGTCCGGCACGTACCCGGCCTCGGCCGCGGTGGACGGTTCGCTGACCACCCGGTGGGCGAGCACCTTCAGTGATCCGCAGTGGATCCAGGTCGACCTCGGCCAGTCGACGTCCATCGACCGGGTCAAGCTGACCTGGGAGGCGGCCTACGGTTCGGGGTACCAGATCCAGACGTCACCCGACGGGACCACCTGGACCACGGTCCGGACGGTCACCGGGGGAGACGGCGGGGTCGACGACAACACCGCACTGGGCGCCACAGGTCGTTTCGTGCGGATCAACGGTACGGCCCGAGCCACCGCCTGGGGGTACTCGCTGTTCGAGTTCGAGGTCTACGGCGGCAGCGTCGTCCCGCCGCCCCCGGGCAACCTGGCGCTGAACAAGCCGGCAACGGCGTCGAGCACCGAGGCGGTCGCGTACCCGGCCTCCGCCGCGGTGGACGGTTCGCTGACCAGCCGGTGGGCCAGTGCCTTCGCCGACCCGCAGTGGATCCAGGTCGACCTCGGCCAGTCGTACCCCGTCAACCGGGTCAAGCTGACCTGGGAGGGGGCGTACGGCTCCGCGTACCAGATCCAGACGTCGGCCAACGGGACGACCTGGACCACGGTCCGGACGATCACCGGCGGCAACGGCGCCGTGGACGACAACACCGCACTGGCCGCCACCGGCCGGTACGTGCGGATCAACGGCACGACCCGCGCCACGGCCTGGGGCTACTCGCTGTTCGAGTTCGAGGTCTACAGCTGACCGGACGGAACGCGGGGATCTCCGAGGTCCCCGCGCTCCGCAGCAGCCCAGGCCCAACTTCAAGGAAGTTGGGCCTTCGCCATCACCGCCCAACCCCGTAACCCGGACGCGGTGCCGCTCGTTGGACCCCCGTGATCTCCGCACCGAACGCCGTTGTCGTCTCCGTGGCCGCCGCCGAGTTCCCGTCCGAGGACCTGCTGCGCCAGCTGCACGGCGAGCTGCGCCGCGCCGGGATCCCGTCGGAGCAGGTGTCCGGCGAGGCCGAACCCGGCACGAAGAGCACCGCGGGTGCGGTGGCCTCGCTCGTTGTCGCCGGTGTGCTCTCGGCGGCCGGCCTGCGCGCGATGTCCCAGGTCCTCGTCGCGGCGATCCAGCGGTCACAGAAACGCAAGATCGAGATCCGCCGGGGCGACGACGTCCTGATCCTCGAAGGGCCGGCCGTCGGAAAGCTCGGCCCGGCGATGATCGAGGACTGGCTCCGCCGCAACCCCGGCTCCGCCTGACGGTGGCCGGCCGGTACGCACTGCTCGTCGCCGCCGGTGACTACGACGACGAATACTTCGCGCAACTGCGATCACCCGCGCAGGACGTGCAGAGCCTGGCGCAGGTGCTGGAGGACCCGGGCCTCGGCGGCTTCGAGGTCCAGGTTCTGCAGAACGCCACCGAGAGCGAGATCCGCGTCGCGCTCGACCTGCTGACGGCGGAACGGGACCCGGACGACTTCGTCCTCGTCTACTTCTCCTGCCACGGTCTCCGCGACCAGTCCGGCGACCTGTTCTTCGCCACGACACCTACGAGGCGGGCGCTGCCGTCGAGCACGGCGGTGGCCGCCTCGTACGTCGCCGGGCGGCTCGAACAGACCCTGGCCGGCAGCCGGTTACTGCTCCTGGACTGCTGCTACAGCGGTGCCTTCGCCACCGGTTTTGCCAAAGGCGGCGACGAACCCCTCGGCGGCGAGATCCGCGCCTCCCGCGGCTACGTCTGCATCACGGCCTGCAACGAGTACGAGCTCGCCTACGAGGGTTCCGAGCTGGTCCTCGACGAGCCGGTCGAATCCGCCTTCACCGAGAAGCTCATCGAAGGCCTGCGGACGGGCGCCGCGGACCTCGACCGGGACGGCTGGGTCGAAACGGCTGAGCTGCACGGATATGTGTACCAGGCGCTCGGCCCGGAGCGCCGGCAGACACCGTCCTACTTCGCGGCCGGAGTGCAGCAGAAGCTGTTGGTGGCGCGCACGCCGGAGAACCCGGTGCCCGTGGTGGTCACCCGCGAGGTCCGGCGGGTGCGGACGCCGCGTTTCCACGCCGCGCGGTTTCCGCCGTTCCGTTTCGCCCGGGAGGACCGCGCAACACCGACGGTGCTGGCCGAGGCGATGGTCCAGCACCCCGCCGAGGCTGCGGAGTTGTTCCGCTCCGACGACGACCGCCGCGCCCTCTACGACTGGATCCACGTCGACGTCCGAGACCGCACCCTCGAACGCAGCATCTTCCGCAAAGCCTCACCCGACGCGGCGGCTGCCGAAGCCGCGACGGCAGTGTTCGTCGCCACCTTCGCGCCGCACCTACCGGCGATGTTCCGAGGCCGGCCGGTCAGTGAGAATGATCTGCTCCGGACGGCCGAGGCGGCGATCGGGGGCAATGACGAATCCGCCCGGTGGATCGAGGATCTGCAGGCCCACAACGTGCTGCGCACGCTCGCCCGGCACGACTGCACGGACGAGACGCACCCGTGCGGCCTGGGCGCGCCGTGCGGGATTCTGCTCGAGCTCGCCACGCGCTGGGATGAGGCGCTGCCGAAGGCGCAGGCCGCAAGCCTGAATGTCGCCTGCGACAAACGGCTCCTGGTTGGCCAGGTCCTCCTGGTGGTCGCTGACCCGAAGACCTGGGCGGCAACGCTCGCTCCCACTGACGACATGCCCGCCTGGTGGGTGGGCCTGGCGGCAAGGCCGAGTGTCGGCAGTCTGGCTGTCGCCCTCCTCACGCAACCCGCCGCCCACGCCGAACGGAACCAAGAGCGTGTCGTGGAGGCTGCTCGAAGGCGTGCGAAGGAGCTTTCGGCCGCCGAGGAAGAGCAGAAGCGCCAGCGGCAGGAGGCACACGCTGCAAAGTGGGAGAAGGCCTGGAAGGCGGATGCCCGCAGGGCCGGAGTTCGCCGTAAGTTGCGGGCCCGCCGGAACCGCGTGCTCCGCCGGGCCGTGCTGGTGTCGTTTGTTCCGCTGATCGCCGCGCTGGTCGGTGTCGCTGTCAGCGTCCGGCTGTGGCGGGGAGAAACAGCCCCACCGGAGATCTACCATCTCGACCTCGTGTTTGTGCTGATCGATCTATTGCTGGGCCTGACTCTTCTTGCTCCGGTCGGCGGTCTTTTCCTGATCGCACGGAGGCGCAGGGCTCTCGGCACAGTGATCGCCGTCGTGACTGCTGCCGCGGCTGTCGCTGCGGTGCCGCTCGTCGGGCAACTCTGGGTTGTGCACGCTCACGGCCAATACACCGATCACGCCTGGGAATCAGGGCTTCCGGTGGACGACAACTACGAGCCCATCCCGAGCGACTGCGGCTACACCTGGGATGCGTCTTTGATCGTGGCCATGAGGGACGGTGCCGGCGACTCCTGCCGTCGTGCGGAGATCTACGTGAACGGGCGTCACACAGGCACCTACGACCTGCCCGCCGGCACGACGAAGATGGTCGGCACTCCGTGGTGGCGGCTGGGCTTCGACAACGATGAGGTCGCCGCCACGGTGCTGATGGGTCCGAAGAACACCTGGCGGCTCGTCGGGCTGCGGGCCGCAGCCCCGCACCGGCCGCTGTGGCAGAGCCGAAAAGCCCTCGACAGCCTCGATCCCGAGCTGCTCCACTTCGCACGCTCCGGAGACACGATCGTCATCGAGGGACGCACCAAGCTGTATTCCATTGATCTCCGCACCGGGGAGGCGGTGGGTGACCAGCGCTGCCCTGCCGGTCAGAAATATGCCGGAATGGGCATCTGGACCCGCGATCCGATTTCCATGATCTGCAACGGCGAGCATGTCCGGGTGAGTCTCTGAGTGCCGGTGGTCCCGGGCCGGGCGGGGAGCGGCCCACCCCGCTTTCCCGCCCGGCCCGGGACCACCGGTGGTTCAGCCGCCGCGGAGGAAGCGCACGGCGTCGTGGGCGGCCCGCGCCAGCAGCGACGCGTCCGAGCCCACCCCCACGAACTGGAAGCCCAGGCCCGCGTACTCCAGGGCCTGTGCGGCGTTGCCGGCCAGAATGCCGGCCGCGACCCCCGCGTTTTTTGCCGCGGCGAGCACCTCGTCCAGCGCGGCGCGGAAGTCCGGGTGGGTGAAAGCACCGGGTACGCCGAGGTCATGAGACAGGTCGCGGGGCCCCACGAACAGGACATCAACTCCCGGGATGGCGGCGATCTCGGTGACCGCGGCCAGGGCGCGGCGGCTTTCGATCTGGACGATGCCGAGGACCCCGTCGTTGGCGGTGGCCAGGCCCTCGGGTCGCAAACCGAAGTCGTAGACGCGGTTGTACGTGGCGACACCACGATCACCTGCCGGCGGATACCGCAGGTGGCGGACGGCTTCGGTGACCTCCGCGGCCGTCTCCAGGCGGGGGAACATCACGCCGGTCACGCCGACGTCAAGGACGCGGCCCGTGCGGATGCGTTCGGCGGTCTCCACGCGGGCGAACATCGCCAGGCCGCGGGCTTCGGCGGCGATCTGCTGGTGGAGGAGGGCCGGTTCGTCGCCGCCGCCGTGTTCGAGGTCGACCAGGAGCCAGTCGAAGCCGGCGACCGCGCAGGCCTCGGCGGACAGGGCCGAGCCGAAGCCGAGGAAGGTGCCGTAGAGGATTTCGCCGGTGCGGAGGCGTTCGCGCAGGTCAGTCATGGGTGCGGCCTGACATCCGCTCGGTGGCGAGCAGCAGCGCCGTGTGGTCGAGGCCGCCGTCGCCCTGGGCGCGGAGGGCCGCCATGAGCTGACCCAGCAGGGCGCCGACGGGGACCACCGCTCCGGCTTCGCGGGCTGCGTCGAGCATGATGCCGAGGTCCTTGTGGTGCAGGTCGGAGCGGAAGCCGGGAGTGAAGGTGCGGGCGAGCATGCCCGCGCCCTTGCGGTCCAGGACTGTGCTGCCGGCCAGGCCACCGGCGAGGACCTGGAGTCCGGCGTGGGCGTCGACACCGCTCGCCTCGAGGAGCACGATGGCCTCCGCGAGGAGCTGGATCGTGCCGGCGACGACAAGCTGATTCGCGGCCTTGACCGTCTGCCCGGCGCCGGAAGGTCCGACGTGGACGATGGTCGTGCCGAGGGCGCTGAGCACCGGACCGGCGGCTTCGAAGTCGGCTGCGGCACCACCGACCATGATGGACAGAACGCCTTCGACCGCACCCTGTTCTCCGCCGGAGACCGGGGCGTCCAGCGGGCGGAGGCCCCGGTCGGCAGCGGCGGCCGCGACGGCTCGGGCGGTCCGCGGCCGGATCGTGGACATGTCGATGAGCAGCGTTCCCGGCCGGGCGTGGGCGAGCACACCGTCCGGCCCGAGGATCACCTGCTCGACGTCGGGGGAGTCCGGCAGCATCGTGATCACCACGTCCGCGCCGGTGACTGCTTCGGCGAGGCCGGTCACCGGGCGGCCGCCCGCCGCGGCGAGCCGGTCGAGGCCGGCCCGGCTGCGGGTGTGGCCCGCCACGTCGAAGCCCGCCTTGACGAGATTGGCGGCCATGGGCGAACCCATGATCCCCAGGCCGATGAAGCCGATGGCGTCTGGCATGAACACCCCGTCCACATATATGGATGCACAACGTAATGCTGAACGGCATCCAACCTAGGCGCGGCGGATTATCCGGTCAAGCAAGTGATACGTATGGGAATGCGGTGCTAGGCTCCCGGCGCATCGACGACGGTCACATCTGCGGAGGTATCCGATGGCTCAGCGACTCCTCATCACCGGCGGCTCGGGCAAGGTGGCGACCTCGTTGCGCCCGCGCCTGGCCGCCCCGGGGCGCACGCTGCGACTGCTGGACATCGTGGCGCCGGCGCCGGTCGACGGGAGCGGCGACGAGGAGGTGGTCATCGCCTCGGTGGACGACCTCGACGCCCTGACCGCGGCGTTCGCGGACGTGGACGCGATCGTCCACCTGGGTGGGCAGAGCAAGGAGTCCGACGCCGAGGACGTGCTGCGGCTCAACGCGTACGGGACCTATTGTGTCCTGGAGGCGGCCCGCCGCGCCGGGGTGAAGCGGGTTGTCCTGGCGTCGTCGAGTCATGCCGTCGGTTTCCACGAGCGCGACGACAGCTACCCCGACGGGCTCCCGGCCGACCTCCCGCCCCGCCCCGACACCCTGTACGGCTGGAGCAAGACCGCCGTCGAGTCGCTGGGCCGCCTGTACGTGGACCGCTTCGGCCTGGACGTGATCTGCCTGCGCATCGGCCTGTGGTTCCCGACGCCGCCGCAGCTGCGCGGGCTGGCCCTCTGGCTGTCACCCGACGACGGCGCCCGGCTGGTCGAGGCCTGTGTCGCCGTCGAGCATCCGGGATATCGGATCGTCTGGGGTGTCAGCCGCAACACCCGCCGCTGGTGGTCACTGGCCGAGGGCGAGGCGATCGGCTACTTCCCGAAGGACGACGCCGAGATCTTCGCGGAGCGGTACGTGGCGGAGTTCGGCGAGCCCGACTTCGAGCACGACCCGCTGTTGAACCGCGTCGGCTCGTACTGGTGCGACCACCCGCTCGGTCAGCGTATGGGCTAGCGGATGCCCTCGCGGCGCAGGGTCGTCGCGAGCGCGTGGGTGTGGGCGGTCACGGCCGCCACCACCTTGTCCAGGTGGGCGCCCTTGGCCAGGTCGGCCGGCATCGAGCAGGAGATGGCGTCGGTGGCCGGGATCCGGTAGCCGACCGCGACGGCCACGCAGGCGACACCCTCGGTGCCCTGCTCGACCTCGAAGGCCCAGCCGCGCTTGCGGACCGCGTCGAGCTCGGCGTGCAGGGCGGCGCGGCCGGTGATCGTGCTGGGGGTGACCGACTCGAGCTCGGCCGGCAGCAGTGTGTCCACTTCGGCCTCGGTCAGCTCGGCGAGCAGCGCCTGGCCGAGCCCGGTGACGTGGGCGGGCAGCCGGCGGCCGACCCGGGAGATGACCCGTTCGGCCTCGCGGGACTCGCGGCTGGCCAGGTAGAGCACGTGGGTGTCGTCCCGGCGGGCGTAGTGGATCGTGTGCCCGACCTCGGTCCGCAGATCCTCGAGAGTTTCGTACGCGAACCGCAGCGCCGGGTCACGGTCCAGGTAGGCCGTACCGGAGAGAAGGGCGTGGGGGCCGACGCCGAAGGCCGAGCCGCTCTCGTCGGACTCGACCCACTTGAGCTCGCGCAGCGTGCGGACCAGGGCGTGCAGGCTCGACCGCGGGTAGCCCATGCGTTCCTGGAGCTCCGACAGTGTCAGTTTGGTCGGTGAGGCGGCGAGCGTCTCGAGGATCTTCACCGTGCGCTCCGCCGACTTGACCGGCGAGGAGTCATTCGCGGTGATGGATGTGTGGGTGGCCGGTCGGGATCGAGCAAGAGCCATGTCAGCCACCATCGCGATCGATTGTTTCAGGACTGTTGACGGCCATAGTACCGAAAGCTAGCTTGTGCGTACTTGCCTTCCACAAGCTCGAAACGCTTCCACATATGTAGACAGGAGGCATCCACATGTCTACCAGAAGACTGCTGGCCGCGGCCGTGGCCGTACTGATCACCGCCACCGGGCTCACCGCCTGCGGCGACGACGGTGCGCCGGAACAGGACGCGAACGCAGCGCTGGACATCTGGATCCGCAAACCCCCGGGCTCCGGCTCCGAGAAGACCGCCCAGGCGATCGCCGCCGGATTCACCGCCGCCACCGGCACCCCGGCCAAGGTCACCGCGCTCTTCGAGGACTTCGAGACGAAGCTCCAGCAGGCCGCGGCCCAGAAGGATCTGCCCGACATCGTCATCAACGACACCGCGCAGCTCGGCACGCTCGTCAAGCAGGGTCTGGTCCGTGAGGTGGACAAGACCGCGCTGGCCGGTGGCGCCGACCTCACCCCGACCTCGTGGGACGCCGCCACGAGCGCCGACGGCAAGACCTTCGGCGTACCGTTCTCGGCCCAGTCGTTTGCGCTCTTCATCCGCAAGGACTGGCGGGAGAAGGTCGGTGCTGAGCTGCCGAAGAGCTGGGCCGATCTGGACGCCCTCGCCAAGTCCTTCACCACGGGCGACCCTGACGGCAACGGCAAGGCCGACACGTACGGCTATGTCGTACCCGGCTCCACCAAGCGCGGTTACACGGCCTGGTACCTGACCAGCTTCCTGTGGTCCGGTGGCGGCGACTTCCTCAGCGGTGACGCCGGCAACTACACGCCGGCGATCAACACCCCGCAGTCGGTCGCGGTGGTCGACGAGTTCAAGAAGCAGTTCTGCACCGACAAGGACGTCGTCCCCGGGGCGGTCACCCTCGAGACCACGCAGGCGCATCCGCTCTTCGAGACGGGCAAGGGCGGGATCTACTTTACCGGGCCGTACAACATGGCGCGGTTCGACAAGAGCCTCGGCAAGGACAAGTACGAGGTGGTCGCGCTGCCGGCCGGTCCCGGTGGCAAGGCGCAGTCGCTCGCCGAGGGGGAGAACGTCTACCTGATGGCCGGCAGCACCAACGAGACCGGGCAGCAGAAGTTCGCCGAGTACGCCGTCTCCGTCGCGGGTCAGACCATCGGCATGGCCGGTGACTCCGACGGTGGCATCGTCCGGCTGCCGGTCAACTCGACCGTGCAGCTGGCCTCGGTCCGCAAGGACACGCGGTGGGCGACGTTCGAGGAGGTCTTCAAGTCCTCCGGCCGCTACACCCCGGCGGTGCCCGACTGGACGCCGTTCCGCCAGTCCGCCGCCGAAGCCCTCAACGGCATCGTTGCGAACTGTTCCTCGGACACCAAGACCGAGCTCGACAAGCTCGCCAAGACCTTTGACGAGGAGCTGACCAAGCAGGGGGTCAAGGGATGACGATGGCGCCCGCCGCGCCGGTACGCACGGACGAGCCCCCGTCCGTCGCACCGGTGCGGCGGAGCCGCTTCCGCAGGCATCTGCCCGCGTGGCTCTTCCTCGCCCCGGCCCTGCTGCTGTTCGCGGTGTTCAAGTTCGTGCCGATGTTCCGTGCCGTGGAGATGAGCTTCCACGAGGTGCGCCCCTACCTCGGCGATCGTTTTGTCGGCCTGGACAACTACCGCGAGGTGCTCACCAACCCGTCGTTCACCGACGCGATCGGCCACACGATCGTGCTCGCGGTCGGTCAGACCGTCGGCTCGCTCGTCCTCGGGTTCGCCCTCGCGCTGCTGCTGGAGGGCTCGTCCCGCGGCCTGTGGTTCGTGCGTACGGCGGTGTTCCTGCCGACGGTCGCCGCCATGGCCGTGGTCGCGGAGCTGTGGCGCATCCTCTACTACCCGGCCGGGGACGGCGCGATCAACAGCATCCTGGGCTGGGTCGGCGTCGGCCCGTCGCAGTTCCTCAACGACGCCGGCTCGTCGTTGTGGTCGGTCATGGGTGTCGGCATCTGGCGCGGCGCCCCGTACGACATGATGATCTTCCTGGCCGGGCTGGCCGGTGTGGACCGGACCCTCTACGAGGCGGCGGCGGCCGACGGCGCCGGGCCGTTGCGCCGGCTGTGGCACGTGACGATCCCCGCGCTGCGACCGGTCCTGACCATCCTGCTGACCCTCGCCGCCATCCGCGGCCTGCGGGTCTTCACCGAGATCTTCCTGCTCACCAACGGCGGCCCGAACGGCGCGTCGGAGGTCGTCATGACGCTCGTCTACAAACTCGGCCTGGAACGCAACGAGCTCGGCATCGCCTCGGCCGGCTCGGTCCTGCTGCTGCTCGCCACGGTGGTGCTGACCGTCGCCGTCCAGGTGGCCCGGCGCCGGGGGGAGCAGCGATGAGCCGCCGCAACGCCGGAGCCCGGCTCGACACCGCCCTCGGCTGGGGCGCGGCTCCCGGCCCCGTCGCGTTCGCCGCGCGGGTGCTGCTCTATCTGGTGCTGGTGGCCGTTTTTTCCGGGCCGCTGATCGCGTTGCTGGTCAGCGCGTTCGGGCCGGTGACCGATCCGACGCGGCTCACGCTGATCCCGCGCGGGCTGACCCTCGACAACTTCGCCGCCGCCATCGACCGGGACGTGCTGCGGTACCTGGCCAACTCGTTCATCGTCGTCGGCTGCGGGCTGCTGCTCCAGATCCTGGTCAGCGTTTCTGCGGCGTACGCACTGGCCCGGAAGCGATTCCCGGGCCTGCAGCTGGTCATGCTCCTGATCCTCTCCACGCTGATGCTGCCCGAGGAGATCCTGGCGATCCCGTTGTCGCTCGTGCTGGCCGACGTGCCGATCTTGCACGTCAACCTCATCGGCACGCTGGCCGGCATGATCGTGCCCGTCGGCGCGTGGGCGTTCTCGATCCTGGTCATGACGGAGTTCATGAAGGAGATCCCCGCCGAGCTGGAGGAGGCCGCCCGGCTCGACGGCGCCGGTGACCTGCGGATCTTCTGGTCCGTGGTGCTGCCGCTGTGCCGGCCCGCGCTCGGTGTCATCGGCATCTTCGGCTTCACGATGATCTGGGACCAGTACATGTTGCCGCTGCTGGTCGCCGACGACGCCGCTCAGTTCACGCTGCCGCTGGCGTTGCGGACCCTGCGCAGCGACGATCAGGTCGGGCTCGGTGTCCTGCTGGCCGCCGCGCTGCTCGCCCTGCTGCCTTCCGTGCTGGCGTTCCTCGCCCTGCAACGCCAGTTCATGCGCGGCCTCACCTCGGGAGCGATCAAAGGATGACAGACCTTCCGGTACGCGACGTGGCGGTGACCCCGATCGCGTTCCCCGACCCGCCGTTGCTCAACTCGGCCGGTGTGCACGAGCCGTGGGCGCTGCGCGCGATCGTGGAGATCCGCTGCGGTGACGGCCTGACCGGCGTCGGCGAGACCTACGGTGACGCGCCGCACCTGGCTCTGCTGGCCGCGGCCGCTCGTTCGCTGACCGGCCTCGACGTCTTCGACCTCGCGGGTCTGCGCAGCCGGGTCGCGGCGGCCATCGGCACCGTCGACACCCCGGACCGGCACGGGCTGACCGGCGGTTCCAGCGCCGCGAAGACGCTGGCCCGGGTCGTGTCGCCGTTCGAGGTCGCGCTGCTCGACCTGCAGGGGAAGGCCATCGGCCGGCCCGTGCACGCCCTGCTCGGCGGCAAGGTCCGGGACACGGTGCCGTTCTCCGCGTACCTGTTCTACAAGTGGGCCGGTCATCCGGGCGCCGAGCCGGACGAGTACGGCGAGGCCCTCGACCCGGCCGGGATCGTGGCGCAGGCCCGAAAGCTGGTCGACCGGTACGGCTTCCGGTCGATCAAGCTCAAGGGTGGGGTGTTCCCGCCGGACGAGGAGATCGCCGCGATCCGGGCGCTCCGCGCGGAGTTCCCCGGCCTGCCGCTGCGCCTCGACCCGAACTGCGCCTGGACCGTGGGCACCTCGGTCAAGGTCGCCGAGGAGACCGCCGGGCTGCTCGAATATCTGGAGGACCCGACCGGTGGCCTGGCCGGCATGGCCGAGGTCGCCGCGCTCGCCCCGATGCCCCTGGCCACGAACATGTGTGTGGTTCAGTTCGCGGACCTGCCCGAGTCGGTGGCACGTGGCTCGGTCGGCATCGTGCTCGCCGACCACCACTACTGGGGTGGGCTGTCCGCGTCGGCCCGGCTCGCGACGATCTGCGACACGTGGGGGCTCGGCCTGTCGATGCACTCCAACAGTCACCTCGGCATCTCGCTCGCCGCGATGACACACCTGGCGGCGGCCACACCGAACCTCACGTACGCCGTGGACACCCATCTGCCGTGGCAGCTCGGGGTGGACGTCGTCGATTCGCCGCTGACCTTTGTGGACGGTGACGTGGTCGTGCCCGACGCACCGGGTCTCGGGGTGGCCGTCGACCCGGACGCGCTGGCCCGGCTCCACGAGAACTACGTCGCCTGCGGGATCACCGAACGCGACGACACCGCGTACCGGCGCCGGTTCGAGCCTGGTTACGAGAAGCTGAGGCCACGATGGTGAGCGGGCACGCGTACCCGTGGGACGTGCTCGGCGACCCGGACTTCGTGGCGCGGGCCGCCACTGCTGTGCCGTCCGTGACGCTGGCAGCGACTTATCACTCGACCCGTGCGGCGACACCGCTGCACCCCGCGCGGCAGATCGTCGACGCCCGCTACGCGGCGTTGTACCGCCCGGTCCGGGAGTCCGCCTGGAAAGGGCAGCTGCTGCGGGCGGCGGCCCCGGACTGGCTGGACGAGAAGGACCCGTTCGGCGAGGCGGCCGAGGTGCTGCGGTCGGCCGGGCTGGCCGTCACCGCGTGGATCGTGCTGACCCACAACACCCGGCTGGGCCTCGAGAACCCGTCCGTCACGGTGGTCAACTGCTTCGGCGAGCACTACCCGTACGCGTTGTGCCCGGCGCATCCGGCGGTGCGCGCCTATGCGGCGACGCTGGCGGCCGAGGCCGTACACGGGCTGGACGTCGACGGGATCTCGCTGGAGGCGTGCGGTCAGCTGGGGCTCCAGCACCTCGGCCACCACGAGAAGACCGACGGCGCGTGGAGCGACCTGGCCGTACGGCTGCTGTCCATCTGCTGCTGCGCCGCCTGCCGGTCCGGCTGGACGAACCCCGACACGATCGTCGCCACCCTGCGCGAAGCCGTCCGTGCCTCCGTGGAGCCACCCGCGGAGCTGCTGGCCGAGGTGCTCGCGAACCGGCAGGCGAACACGGACGCTCTCCGCGCCGAGGTGCTGGCGGCGGTCCGGTCCCCGGGCAGGCCGATCACCCTGCACGCCAACCCGGACCCCTGGGCCACCGGCCCGTCACCCGGGCTCACGCCGGCCGCGGCGGCCGACGTCGACGCCCTGCTCGTCCCGGCCTGGCCGACCACCCTGGCCTCCGCTGACCTCGTACGCCAGGCGGCGGCGACCGGTGTGCCCGTGGACGCGTACGTGACGGTGCTGCCACCGGCCGACCCCGGTGTGCTGCCGGCGCACGTGGACCGGTTGCGGGCGGCCGGGGCGAGCCGGATCAGCCTGTACCACCTGGGCCTGGCCGGTCGCGGGCGTCAGGACCTGCTCAGGGAGATCGCTTCCCGGAGATGACGCAGGTCCCGCGCGACGGTGGCCCCGGGATCGGTCATCGGGTAGTGCGCGTGCAGGGAGAGCGGTCCGTCGTAGCCACGCTGGTGCAGGGTCCGCAGGATGTCCGGCCACTCGAGGACACCACCGTCGGCGAGCGGCTGCCAGCCGAGCCGCTCGCCGAGCCAGGCCGCGTTCTTGACGCCCACGCAGGCCACCCGGTCACCGAGCAGGTCCAGGCTCATCGCCAGGTCCTCGCGGCCCTCCATCACCTGGTTGCCCGGATCCGCGTAGACCGCAAGCTCCTCGGTGAGCCGCAACGCGTGGGCTGCCGAGGGGTGAATCGTCCCGTGATGCAGCTGCAGGGCGATCCTCAGGTGATGCCTTCGCGCCAGTGCGGCCAGGGCGGCCAGCTCCCGCCGGGCCTCGGCGGCGATGCGCTGATACCCCAGCCCGGCGTCGTACCGCCACCAGCCCACCCGGACCAGCGGCACACCGGCCTCCGCGCAGACCCCGAAGACCCGGTCGGCGGTGGCGTCGGCCCGCACCAGATCGGTCGTGACGACGTCGATCCCGAGCCCGTGCCGGGCGAACTCCTTCGCCACCTCGAGCAGCCGCTGCGGCTCCCCGGGCGTCACGGTCTGCCCGTCCCGGACGACAACCTCGCCACCGTCAGCGCTCATGCCGCCCAGAATCTCCGCGAGCCGCCCGGGCTCGAGTTCCCCGAACGGCTTCGTCATGACAAGTACGCGGAAGGCATCCATGGATGAGGACGATACGCAGCGAGCGGCGCTGATGCACCCAGCGCGCCGACCGGAGGCGCCGGAATCGGGTCCCCTGCTGGTGGTGCCGGCGCCGCTGCGCGTACAGGAAAATGGGTCCTTTTTGCAGGGTTTGCTATGGCCATTGACCCGGCGCGGGGGACCGTGCAGTGTGGACGCGGTGACTCCACGTGAGGAGAGCTCGTGAAGATCGCCGTCGACATGGAGTTGTGCATCGGCTCGGGCACCTGCGCCATGACCGCTCCGGCGGTCTTCGACCAGGACCAGGACGAGGCGCTGGTGGTCATCCTCGACCCGGAGCCGCCGCCCGAGCAGTGGGAGGCCGTGCGGTCGGCCGTCCGCCACTGCCCGGCCGCGGTGATCACCGTGCTGGACTGAGGTTGTCAGAATGGCCCGGTGTATGGACCGGAGTGGCACGACATCCAGCCCTTCCGCCTGACCTGGCCGGACGTTGATCCGGCCCGGCACCCGTTCGACCGGGACCAGGCGCTGACCGTGGTGCGGGAGCTGGTGGCCCCGGCGCCCGAGCGTCCCGCCAAGGGTTCTCCCTATGCGCAGATCAGCGCGTGGAACAAGCGCGAGGCCGATCCGTGGGCCAACGACGCCAGCCGGGTGCTGGTGCGGCACTACGGCTCGTGGGCCTCCGGCTGGCGCTGGTCGCCCGGCGAGGGTGACTGGGACGGCGGCCCGGTCGGGTCCTGGTGCTGCGCCCAGCATTCGATCACCACGCCCGACGGCACCCTGGAACTGGTCGCCACCTGCCTGGTGGAGTGGCGGGACCATCTGGAGGATCTGGCCGAGCGGTTCGGGCGGTTCCTGCCGCTGCCCGCGGACGCGCCGGCCGACGTGCGGCTCGACACCTTCGAGCGCGCGGTCGCCAACCTGACGACGGTGGTCGCCGATCGCACCCAGGGCGACAGCGGCTGGTACGGCCATCTCAGCCTGGTCCTCGACTGGTTCCTGGCCGCGGGCGATTATCCCGTGCAGGACCACAAGGAGCTGATCAGAGGCACCATCCGCGGCAGTTTCCAGAGCTGGGTGAGCCCGTCGAACACCAAGATCCGTGAGGTGGCCGAGAAACTCGGCGCGGACCTCGCCCACGCCACCGATGACTGATCACCTGCTCGGCTGGCTGCGGATCCGCGAGCACGTCCCCTGGTCCGGGCTCGGCGTCGAGACCGGTCCGGTCCGCGGCCGGGCCGACGGCGTCGAGGACTTCGTCCGGGACCGCCGCCCCGAGCTCCTCCCGGCCCTGACCCGGGTCCGTACCGCCGACGTCCTCACCTTCGAGACCCTGGCCTCCTGGCTCGGCCTCCCGGCCACCTTCCGGACCGGCCCCGCGTACGCGAAGAGAGGCCGCGAGCACTACGGCCTGCATCCCGGCATCGAGCGACGCCTCGCGGAGTGTCTCGCCGAAGCCGTCGCACCGGGCGTGCCGGTCGCCGCGCGGGCCGCCCGCGTCTACCTCGACGTCGCGTTCTTCCACCCGTTCCCCGACGCGAACGCCCGCGCCGCGATGCTGGCGCTGTACTTCGTCCTGCTGCGCGACGGTGTGGTCCTCGACCGTGCCGAGCCGATCCTGCTGGTGACACGCCGTGCCGACGACGCCGAGGGCGCCGCCGACCTGGCCCGGCTGGTCGACATCATGATCGCCGCCACCCGCCGGCGAACGCATCGGCATACGCTCCCGGCGTGACTGCTGAGAACACGGACGTCGAGGCCGGGCGTACCCCCGAGCGGGTCGGGTTCTTCACCGACGCCGTTTTTGCCATCGCGATGACGCTGCTGGTCATCGAGATCCCGCGCCCCGAGGAGGCGCCGGAGTTCAGTGTCGGCGACGGCGTGAGCAAGACGCAGGCCGCCGGGCATCTCTGGCACTTCCTGACCGGCCAGACCGGCTCGTTCGTCGCCTACCTGCTGGCCTTCTTCATGCTCTGGACGGCCTGGCGGCAGCACCACACGCTCTTCGACCGCATCGGCCGGCTCTCACCCGGGCTGGTCGCCTGGCACTTCCCGTTGCTGCTGCTCATCGGCTTCCTGCCCTACCCGGCCACGGTCTACGGTCACCACACCGCCAACCCGGCCGCGGCGCTGCTCTTCGTGCTGACCGTCGGCGGGCTGCTGATCTGCCGGGCCGGTGTTCAGAGCCAGGCGCTGCGGGACGACCTGCTGCACGCCCACGTGGACGCGTCCGAGGTCGCCGCGGGTGCCCGGGCCTCGTGGATCGTCGCCGCGTACTGGCTGGTCACGATCGTGCTGTGCTGGTGGACGCCGTGGGTGATCATCGCCTGGACGCTGACCCCGGTGCTCGGGGCGATCCTCAACCGGGGGAGCAGGCGTCGAAGGACTTCGATAGGTTCGAGCTGACCACTCCAAGCCGGACCGTGACCCGGTCCGCGACGGAAGGAAGTTCGACCGTGCGCAAACTGCTGGTGGCAACGCTTGCCACCGCACTGACCTTGGCCGGTGGCGCGCTCCCGGCCCAGGCCGCACCCGCACCCGGCGGCGCCGGGCTGGGGGACGAGTATTTCCCCGACTACGGCAACGGCGGTTACGACGTCTCGCACTACGACGTCCGGCTGCGGTACTACCCGTCCGACGACCGCCTGACCGGCACCACCACGATCCTGGCCGAGGCGACGCAGGACCTCAGCTCGTTCCACCTGGACTTCGTGCTCGACGTGGCCTCGGTGAAGGTCAACAACCGGCCCGCGACCTTCAAGCGCGAGGGTGACCACGAGCTGGTCGTGACCCCGGCCCGGGCGGTCACCGACGGCCAGGCGATGACCGTGGTGGTGCAGTATTCCGGCGTGCCGTCCAACAAGGTCGCGGCCGGCTTCACCGCCTGGGTCCGCACCCCCGACGGTGCCCTCGCGGTGGGCGAGCCCGAGGAGGCCTGGTGGTGGTTCCCGAGCAACGACCACCCGAGCGACAAGGCCACCTTCGACGTCTCGGTCGCCGTGCCCGACGGTGTCGAGGTGATCAGCAACGGTGTCATGCCGCGCAACCCCGTGCAGGAGATCCTGGGCTGGACCCGCTGGAGCTGGCGGTCGGTCAAGCCCCAGGCGACCTACCTGGCGTTCCTGGCCATCGGGCAGTACGAGATCACCCGTGACACCACGGCCGACGGCCAGCAGGTCATCAACGCGTACTCCGACCTGCTCACGCCCGACTTCGAGGACGCGGCCAAGGCCAGTGTCGAGCGGACCGCCGAGATCGTCGACTGGGAGAGCGGGCTGTTCGGCCCGTACGCGTTCGAGGCCCGCGGTGGTGTTGTCGCCCCGCCGGACACCCTCGGTTTTGCCCTGGAGACCCAGACGCGGCCGGTCTACTCGTCCGGCTTCTTCCGCTCCGGGTCGAACACGTCGGTGATCGTGCACGAGAACGCCCACCAGTGGTTCGGCGACACCGTGTCGGTCGACCAGTGGAAGAACATCTGGCTCAACGAGGGCTTCGCCAGTTACGCCGAGTGGCTCTGGTCCGAGGAGCAGGGTGAGGGCACCGCCCAGGAGATCTTCGACTACCTGTACGCCGTCGAGCCCGACGACTTCTGGACCGTCGCACCGGCCGAGCCCGGTCCGTCGGAGATCTTCGGTGGCGCCGTCTACGACCGGGGGGCGATGACGCTGCACCAGCTCCGGAACACCATCGGCGACCAGGACTTCTTCACGCTGCTGAAGACGTGGGTGGCCGAGCACAGGTACGGCAACGGCAACACCGAGCAGTTCATCGCGCTGGCCGAGAAGGTCTCCGGTGAGCAGCTCGACGACCTGTTCGACGCGTGGCTCTACACGCCGTCGAAGCCGGCCGTGGACGGCATGTCGGCGTTCGCGGAGCCGGTGGCGCCGAAGTCGTGGGCCAAGATCCAGCAGACGCACGAGCTGCTGCGCGACCACAGCTGAGCGGCGGGGCCCTGCGGGATCATCGGCCCTGCAGGGCCCTCGTCAGCTGGTCGGCCAGATCCCGCGGCAACGCCGGACTACGCCCGACCAGCACCTCGTGCACCCGCTCGTTGAGCACCCGGCTGAACGTCACGTAGTTCGGTGAGACCGGGCGCAGACGGGCGGTGTCGATCGCCTCGCGCAGCCGCGGCAGGTAGGCGTACTTCTGCTTGATCGCCTCGTCCTCGTAGACGGCGGCCCGGGTCGCCGCAAAACCGCCGTTGTCGAAGAGCAGCCGCTGACTGCGTTCGTTGGTCAGGAACTCGATCAGGGCCTGCGCCGCCCGGGGCTTGGTCGTCCGCTCCGAGATCGCCAGATTCTGCCCGCCGAGGACACTGTCACCCGGCAGCCGTGTCACGTCGAAGGCGAACGGTTTGCCGGCCGGCTCGGCCGTGCGCATGGCCCGGTAGGCCACCGGCCAGTTGCGCATGAACATCGTCTGGCCGTCCCGGAACGCACTCCGGCTGCTGGTCTCCTCGAACGACACCGAGTCCGGCAGGACCAGCCCCGGTTTTGCGTCCCGTGAAGGTGTGAGCAGCTTGGCGGCCTCGTCCCACTTGGCCAGGTCGAGAGTGACCCGGCCGTCGGGCGCGACCGCCAGGTCACCGCCCAGCGACCACACGGTCTCGAGGAAGTTGACCGTGAGTCCCTCGTAACTGTTGAGCTGACCGGTCCAGGTGGCCTTGAAACCGGGCTTCGTCCCGGCGGCACGGATCTTCGACCAGTCGAACGGCGGCTTCAGCCCCTGGTCGGTGCGGTAGTAGAGCAGGCCGGCGTCGGTGTTGAACGGCAGTGCCCACAGCTGATCGGCGTACCGGCAGGTGGCCAGGGGCTTGGTCATGAACGCCTGGTCCGGCCGCTCGGCCAGCAGCGACTCGTCGATCGGGCGGATCAGCCGGCGCCCGGACGGCGGGGCGGCGAAGCGGGCGGTCCAGGCCACGTCGAGGTTGAAGATGTCGGTGCCGCCGTCGCCGGCGCGGTTGACCATCTCGGCGTACTGGCCGTCGGCGGCCTCCGGCAGGGTGACGATCCGGGCCTGGTTGCGGGGGTGGGTGTCGTTCCAGATGGTCACCAGCTGCTGCCGCTGCCCGCCGGCGCTGTCGTCCTGCCCGCTGAGGATGACCAGTTCGCCGCTCTCGAGCTCCTCCGGGCCGGCGAGCGGGCCGAAGACGAACAGGCAGGCCGCGATGGCGGCGCCGGTCAGGTTGCCGGCGACGAACGTCATCCAGTGTCTGCGGCGCGGCATGTCAGTTCCCCGTTTCCCAGGCGGCCCGGAACAGGCCGGTGAGCACCGGCTCGAGTGAGCCCTTTCCGGCGTCGAAACAGCGGCCGCCGGTGCCGGTCGCCAGGCCCGCCAGCGTGGCGTCGGCGCAGCTCACGTCCCCGACGGCGATGACAAAGATGCGGACACCCGCGGTCTGTGCGGCCGACGGGCGCGGCTGCCCGCTGGTGTCCTGACCGTCGGTGAGCACCACCAGCGTCCGCAGTGGATCACCCGGGCCGGCGCGCAGGGCGGAGGCGCCGCGGCGGACCGCCTCGTAGAGGGGTGTGCCCCCGGCCGGCTGGATCGGCGCCGTGGCGCGGTGGACCCGGCCGACGGGGTCCGCACCGGCCGGGGCGATCGGCAGCACCTCACGGGTGGCCCGGCCGCTGAAAGTGAGCAGGCCGAGCTCGTCGCGCCGGCCCAAGCGGGTGGCCGCCTGCTCGACCGCGGCCGCCGCGACCTCGAAGCGGGTCCGATCCGGGTCGGGTGTCACGGTCCTCATCGAGCCGGACGCGTCCAGCGCGACCAGGAACCGGCCGGGCCGGCGGGTGGCCGCGTGGAGCGTGGCGGTGTCGCTGCGGGTCAGTTCGTCCGGCTCGTCAGGGACGACACGGGCGAACGGCCAGACGGTGAGAGCCCCGTAAGCCGGCCCGAGGGGCTCGTCCGCGTCCAGGCCCGGCGGGCGCAGACCGGCCCGAAGCAGCACCTGGCGGCCCGGGATCTGCCGGAGCCAGCGCACGAACCAGGTCGCGTACGCCCGGGTCGTCGCGCTCTGGGCGCGTCCCTGCCAGTCCAGCGTCACCACGACCTGCTCCAGCGCGGGCGTGTCGGCCGGATAGAACGCCAGCAGCCGGTCCGCGGACGCCGGGGGAGCGGCACCCGTGCACGCGCCGTCGAGGGGATCACCGCGGTTGAAGCGGACGAGTTGCTGCTCGGTGACGATCACGGCCGTGCTGCTCCGGGCCGCCCGCTGCCGGCACAGCAGGCCGGCCTCGTCGCCGACCGGGTAGGTGCCGGCGTCGAGAGCCTTCTCCAGCGGCTGCTCGACCGTGGTCCGCGCCACGGCCTGGTCGATCGTGCCGTCGGCGTACAGCTTGGCGGTGGCCATGCGGGCGATCACCGAGGAAGCGAAGTCGGCGCGGACGACCCCGGGGTCCCGGCTGACCGCGGCGAACAGGTCCGGCCAGGACAGCACGGCCCGCCGCAGGCCGTCGTCGGCGCGGGCCCGTGCGGGCACACCGAGCACGACCGGTGTCTGCGCGACCTGCTCCACGCGGTCGATGACGTCCCGGAGCCCGCCGGGCGGCACGTCGGTCGCCGCCGCCGGCAGCCAGACGTCCGGTTGCGGCCCGGCGTCGCGGAGGTAGTCGGCACCGTCCTCGCCGGTCGTCCAGCCCCGCCGCAGCCCCGCGGTCACCTCACCGGCCTCGACCGGATAGACGTAGAGATCAACACCGCGGCAGCCGTGCTGCCGGCCGGCGACCCAGTCCTCGAACCCGGCGGCTATCTCCCTGTACGCGGTGAGCCCGCCCGGCGCGGCAGCCACGCGGACCTGCACCGGTGTCGGGCAGCCGCCACCGCCGATCGTGCTGTCCGCCTGCGTGGCGCAGCCGCTGAGCAGTCCACCGAGCACGAGCAGCGGCACCAGCACCCGCCGGGACAGCGGTCCGTGGTTCGTGGGGACCGGTGCGGGTCGCGGCCTCGGCGTGCGGACCGGTTGCGGCCGATCGACGACCTGGGGCAGCGCACTGTGCGCGATCCGCAGGACGCCCTGCATCCGGTGCGCCGAATAGGTCGGGTTCTGCCGCCGCCCCTTCGCGATGCGTCCCATCTGGGTGGCGACGTACTGGTACAGCTCGTTGACGTCGACCTCGCCGTCCCGGTTGAGGTCGGCCTCCCCGGTCTCGAGCCCGTCCACGACACAGCGGGTGAAGAGACCGCTACGGATCTTGTCGCCGTCGCCGTTCGTCTCGAAGGCCTGCTCGATCGACGTCGACGCCGTGATGATCACGGTGCCGCGGGTGCGCCGGTCCTCCTCGTCCTCCTCGGTGGCGGCCTGGCCGGGCGCGGCCGGCGGGAGCGGGATGGCCAGACCCTCGTCGTGCACAAAAGCGCCGGAGAAACAGCAGTCGAGCAGCACGACGGTCTTGCGCGCCGGACTGTTGCGCATCTCGTGGCTGACGTGCTCGGCCGAGAGCCCGGTGACCCACAGGGAGTCGGGCACGGTGTCGCGGTTGACGAAGAACAGTTTGCCGCGATCGTCGCGTTTGCCGTGTCCGGTGATGGCCAGCAGCAACAGGTCGTCCGGCTTGGCCTTGGAGAAGAACCGCTTCACCGCCAGCCCGGCCGCACGCACGGTGGGATTGTGGAGGACCTTGACCTCGAAGTCCCCGATGCGCGGGTCGGCGAGGACACGTTTCAGGTCGGCGGCGTCCTTGGTGGTGCCGGGCAGCGTGGCGAAGGTCCTGCTGCGGTAGCGCTGCGTCGCGATGATCAGCGCACGTCTACGAGTCAGGGTCGATGACCTCCTCGATGAACGTCTTGATCAGCTGGTCCGCCTGCGCGTCGGTGGCGTTGGTGAGGATCAGCTCGCCACGAGGGGTGCGGAGCTCGATGCGGCCTCGACCCTTACGGCCCTGCCGGCGCCGCCAGTCGGCCACGTAGGTCAGCAGGTGGGTCAGCACTTCCGGCTGCGCGACGATGGTCAGCAGCAGGGTGCCGACGGCCAGCAGCTCGGCGCTCTTGGCGCCGTCGGGAGCCTCGCCGGGCCGGGTGGCCTGCTCGACGGAGACGATGTCGTCGAAGTCGTGCAGCTCGTCGAGGAGTTTGTGCATGGCCTCGTCGGACGCGGTCTCGTCGTCGGCCACCACGGTGATGCGAACCACTATTGTCTTGCCCACACTTGAACCCTACACAGTGGAATCAAGATCTTTCAGTCCGTGATCCTCAGTGCAGCCGGGCCTCGTCGGCCGCCTCCCGACCCGACTCCCAGCCCTCGAGGTTGCCCACCCGGAAGCCGCGCCCACGGACCGTCTGCGGGAACGAGCGGTCACGGGCCTCGCGGACCCGCAGATCGCGGGAGGCCAGCACCGGCAGCAGCGCCGACGTGTCACCGGTCTGCTCCAGCGCCACCCGGCTGGCCTCGGCGAGCCGTTCACCGATCCGGACCGCATAGCCGACCAGGAACGACTGCCGGAAGGTCTTGAGCCGGGACCGTCCCGCCTTGCCGCCGGGCGGCTCGGTGCGGGCCATCGCCCGGTGCGCCTGGACCAGCAGCGAGGTGTGCAGCAGGTCGACCGCGTCGATGTCGGCGTCGAAGCCGAACACGGTCGCGAAGCCGAACTCGGGCGACCACACGACATGACAGCGGTTGGCGCGGGCCACCGAGGTCAGCAGCGACGCCTTCTCGTTCTCATAGGGGTGGTCGACGCCGATGCGCCGGGCGTACGGGATCACGGTCTCGCTGTCGGCGCTCAGCAGCGCCTCGTCGAGGCTGTGCCGCGAGATCAACTCCTGCGCCTTGGCCGTGTAGGCCTCGGCCTCGGCCGGGAACGTGGTGGCCTCGGCCTTGGCCAGCAGCGCCCGCACCCGTTCGAGCTTCGCGTCGGTGCCGGGCGCCCGCCGGGCCGGCGTCGCCTGACCCGGCGGCGGGACCAGCATCTCGATCGGTGGCAGCGTCGCCAGCAGGGCGAGCAGCGACAGCATCGCGTCGATCAGCGTCACCCGGTCGACCCGGCGGTGAGCGACCGTCTCCCGCAGGTAATCGGCGTCGTCACCCCACCAGGGCCGGGCGTCCAGCTCGGTGGCCTGCGCCCGCCAGCGCGCGTCGACGCTCTTCGGGGCAAAACCTCGCAGGTACGCCGCGACGGCATCCGCGATCAGCAGCGGCTGCACCCCTGAACCGCGCCGGGTCACGACCCGGTGCAGCTCGGCGGGCTGCCAGCCACCCCGCCAGAGCCGCGCGGTGGCGTCGAACAGCGCCGCGGTCAGGACCGGGTCGACCTCCGTGGCCGGCGCGACGGCGAGCAGGTCGAGGCCGTCCTCGTACCCGGTCTGCCCCGCGACCACCGCGGCGATCGTCTCCCGCACCGATTTCACGAGGTCATGATGCCCGGTCCCCCGGAATGCCGTCGGACCGCGGTGCCGCCGGGCGGCGCACGTCACCCGTCCGGTCGTACGGTGTGATCATGACGACGGTGACCCAGCTGGTGGCGTTCTGCGGTGTGGTGAGTCTCGGGGCGATGTCACCCGGGCCCGACTTCGCGGTGGTCGTGCGCCGGTCCGCCCTCCGCGGCCGGACCGAGGGCATGGCCGCAGCCGCCGGCATCGCCACCGGGGTGTTCCTCTGGGCCGTCGCCGCGGCCGCCGGGGTGGCCGCCCTGGTCGCCACGGTCCCGGTCGTGCTCACCACCATCCGGTACGCGGGTGCGGCGTACCTCGCCTACCTGGGCATCCGGGCGTTACTGGCCGCGTTCCGCCCCGCCCCGGACGGCCTCGCGGTCGCCCCGGGCACCACCGGCGGCGCCTTCCGCGACGGGCTGCTGTGCAACGCGCTGAACCCGAAGGCCGCAGTGTTCTTCCTGGCCCTGCTGCCGCAGTTCCTGCCCGCACACCCCACCGCGGTCGACACGCTGACCCTGTCGTTGCTGGCAGTGGCCGTGACCCTGGTGTGGTTCTTCACGGTCGCCAACCTGGTGGCCGCGTTCCGGCGCCTCTTCGCACGTTCCCGCGTCCGCCGCACGATCGACGGCCTCAGCGGCGCGGCCCTCCTCGGCCTCGGCGCCCGCCTGGCCCTCGCCCGCTAGGCGCCGGCCTGGTCGTCAGGCTCGACGGGTGACGAGGTCAGGGTGTGCCAGGCCGTCAACGCCGGACGGTCCGGGGTCCGAAGAAGTGGGGGCTGTACCAGATCAGGCGCTGCGTAGTGTCCTCGCTGAGCAGTGCATGGCAGTTGTAGACGATCAAGCCGAGGCGGGGGGTGCAGCAGCCGCTTGAACTCGTGGCGGCGAACGGCCACCTCATGCCGGTCCCACAACTGACCGAACCACGGGCTGCGAGTGGTGAGCTCGTCGATGAGCCGGATGGCGTCCGGATCCGCCGGGTCCCGACGGGTGACGCCGGCGCGCAGGTCGGCGACCAGGGTGTGTGCCTCCGCGTCATGGTCCTCGGCAGGAAATTGGGCGCGTATGCCGGAATCGGTTAACCAGCGGTACACGAAGCTGGCGGTGATGTCGGCGGGGTCCGGTGCCGGGCCGTTCAACTCGATCGCAAGCCGCGCGACCTCGTCGCGGCGCAGACCGGCGACCCTGCGCCGCGGACCGGCGGTCAGCCCGACCTCGGGTTCGGGTTCGTGCAGGTCGGTGAGCAGTGGGACGAGGCCGGACCGATGCCGTCACGCCGGGACTTGAGGAACGCTCCTAGCTCGAGGAAATCACCTTCCCGTCGGCGTACGGAGTACCGCTGGAGGGCTGGTTCATCCCGGCCGCCGGAGACAGCGACAAACTGGTGATCGCCAACCATCCCATGGGCTTCAGCCGCTCCGGGCTGCCCACCCACCTCGAGCCGTGGCGCTCGCAGTGGGCGCCCAGCGGCAACGACATCGAGATCAATTTCATCCCGGACTACGTGCTGGGCTCGATTGCCTGTGCCCGCAGCCGCGCCGACACGCGCGCCATGAGGATCGGCCCGTTCAGTCGCTGCCTCGGCGCCAACGCGACGTTCTGTGCGGCTAGCTGTGTTGCCTGGGGACGTTGGTCAAGCGGGCGATGGGGCTCGTAGGCCGCCAATGGCGGGTGATGTTTTGTGACAAGCGCTGCCGTTGTGGTACCGGGTCCGGGTCATTCCGCGGTGCGCGGTCGTTCGCCTGCGAGCAGCGCGAACGACGCCAGTGCGGCGGCCAGCAGAGCCGCCACCCAGATGACAAAACCGCGGTCGACACCCTGCGGCGCCAGCAGCACCCCGGAGATCACGACCGCGACGGCGGCCGTGGCCATCACGAGGCGGGTGGTCCGTTGCGCTGTGACACCGGCAGGGACGGCGGTGCCGGGCTCGATGCCCTGCCAGCGCCACACGGCCATGGTGATGACCGCCGCGCCGGCGGCTCCGGCACTGCCGGTGACGATCAACGGCACTGCCAGCCCGTAGAGGCCCAGGGCCGCGGCGCTCGCGCCGGACAGGGCGAGCAGGGTGAAGGTCACGACCGCCAGGCTGTGCAGTGCCGCGCTCCGGCGCAGACGCCACAGTTCGGCACTCGTCATCACGCTTCTCCGCCCGGCTCGGTCGGCGTCATCATCCCACGGTCGTCACCCGCGGGACGCCGGTCAAGGGCGTCCGGGGACGCGGGTGGTTCTCGGGCGGGAGCCGCGGCGGGGGCGGCGGCCGGGTCCGCCGCCGCGGATCCGGCGCGGGTGCGGGACCGGTGGGGGAGCGGGCCGGCGTTCCGCGGTGGTCGTGAGGCGCAGGATGGCCGCGAGCAGGACCGACACCACGATCGCGTCGAGCCAGTAGTGGTTGGCGGTGCCGACGACGACGAGCAGCGTGAGCAGCGGGTGGGCCAGCCAGAGCCACCGCCGGCGACCACTGGTCAGCCTGATCAGGGTGATCGCCACCAGCAGGGCCCAGCCGACGTGCAGGGACGGCATGGCCGCGTACTGGTTGGTGAGGTCGTCGGTGCCGGGGGTGCCGTAGACGCTGGGGCCGAAGAGGTGGCCGGTGTCGACCAGGCCGGTCTCCGCGAGCATCCGGGGCGGCGCCAGCGGGAACATCAGGTGCACCACCAGTGCGGCGCCGGTGAGCAGGGCCAGGGTCGTGCGGACCGCCCGGTAGTGGCCCGGGCGGCGCAGGTACACCCACAGCAGGAAGCCGATCGTGGCCGGGAAGTGCACGTACGCGTAGTAGCTGTTCGCGACCTGGACGAGGTCGCCGGCCCGGAGGATCAGGTGCTGCAGTCCGGTCTCGCCGGGGAACCGCAGCAGGCGTTCGATCTCCCACACCCGGTCCGCGTTGACGAGCGCCTCGTCGACACGCCCGTCCGCCACCAGCCGGCCCAGGCTGTACGCCACCCACAGCGCGGCGATCAGCGCCAGTTCGCGCAGCGGCGCCGGACGCTCCTCGGAGGCCACGCTCACGGGGGTCACCTCTGTTCACCAAAAAAAGGGGCCCGGGCCGCCGACGGGGGGCGGCGGCCCGGGCCTTTCTCATCGACCGGCGGACACCAGATCCGAGGGTTGGTGTGCGGGTTCCTCAGGATCGGCCGGGATCTCGCGGAGTTTGTCGCCTTCGACGTCGATGTCCGGCAGGATCCGGTCGAGCCAGGCGGGCAGCCACCAGGCGCGGCGGCCGAGCAGGGTCATCACCGCCGGGACGATCGTCATGCGGACCACGAAGGCGTCGAAGAGGATGGCCGCCGCCAGTGCGAAGCCGATCGACTTGATCAGCGACTCCGGCGAGAGGATGAAGCCGGCAAAAACGCTGACCATGATGATCGCCGCGGCGGTCACGACGCGGGCGCCGTGGGCGAAGCCGTTGACCACCGCCTGGGTGGGTTCGGCGCCGTGGACGTGTTCCTCGCGCATCCGGCTGACCAGGAAGACCTCGTAGTCCATGGCCAGGCCGAAGACGATGCCGATGAGGAAGATCGGCAGCATGCTGATGATCGGTCCGGCCTGCTCGACGCCGAGCAGCGAGCCGAACCAGCCCCACTGGAAGACCGCGACGACGGCTCCGAAGGTGGCCACCACCGAGAGCAGGAAGCCGCCGATCGCCTTCAGCGGCACCAGCACCGACCGGAACAGCAGCATCAGCAGCAGGAAAGCCAGAGCCACGATCACCGCCAGGTACGGCAGCAGCGCCGCACCCATCTTCGCGGACATGTCGATGTTCACCGCCGTGAGGCCCGTGACCGAGAGGTGCAGCGAGCTGTCCTGGTCGCGGATGGTGTGCACCAGCGTCTCGGTCGCCGCGCTGTCCGGGGCGCTGGCCGGGATGACCTGCAGGATCGCGGTGTTCCCGGCCGGGTTGAAGGCGGGCGGGCTGACCGTCACGACACCGGGCAGGCCCTTGATCACGGTGGCGGCCTCGGTGGCGGCCTGCTTCGGGTCGGGGCTGCCGGCCGCGTCGACGACCACGGTCAACGGCCCGTTGAAGCCGGGCCCGAAGCCGTCGGTGAGCATGTCGTACGCCTTGCGCTGGGTCGTCTCCGGGCTCGCGAGGTTGTCGCCCGGCAGGCCGAGCCGCATGTCGAGGGCGGGGATCGCCAGCACCAGGAGACCGAGGACGGCGACGACCAGGACGGCCACGGGGCGCCGGGTGACAAATCGCGCCCAGCGCAGACCGGCAGCGGGCTTGGTGGAGACGGTTTCCTTGCGGCGACCCATGATCTTCTTGCCGGAGAAGCCGAGCAGGGCGGGCAGCAGTGTCAGCGCGATCAGCACAGCGATGACCACGGCGAACGCAGCCGCGAGACCCATCTGGGTGAGGAACGGGATGTTGACCACGGCCAGCGCCGCGAGCGCGATGATCACCGTCAGGCCGGCGAAGGTGACGGCGGAACCGGCTGTGCCGACCGCCCGGGCGGCGGCCTCCTCGTAGTTACGGCCACCGACGATCTCATGGCGGTAGCGCGAGACGATGAAGAGCGCATAGTCGATCGCCACGGCGATGCCGAGCATCAGCGCGAGCGTCGAGGTGCTGCTGCCGAGGTCGACAAAACCGGACGCGATCTGGATCCCCAGCACGGCGGCGGCGACACCGAGGATCGCGGTCAGCAGCGGCAGACCGGCGGCCAGCAGCGAGCCGAAGGTGATGACGAGCACCACCGCGGCGACCAGGATGCCGAGGATCTCGGAGTTGCCCGGTCCGCCCTGCTCCTCCAGCGCGTCACCGCCCATCTCGATGGCGAGCCCGCTCTCGCGGCCGGTGTCGGCGGCGGCGGTCAGCGCCTCCCGGTCGCTCTCGGTCAGTGCGACCGCCGCGACCTTGAACGAGACCTGGGCGTACGCGACGGTGCCGGCCTGGTTGATCGTGCCCTGCAGCGGATCGCTGACCGCGGCCACGTCGGGCCCGGTCTTGAGCTGTGCAACCGTCTGGGCGATCGCGGCCTTGTTGGCCTCGTCCGTGAGCTTTTCACCGGACGGGGCGGCGAAGACGACGCGGGCCTGGGCGCCGTCGGCGGCAGTGCCGGGGAAGCGCTCGCTGAGCAGGTCCATCGCTTCCTGGGCCTCGGTGCCCGGGATGGAGAACGTGTCGGACGTGGGCCCCGACAGTGTGGCCGCGCCGACGCCCAGTAAGGCCAGCGCGGCCAGCCAGAGCGCAAGGATCAGTTTGCGCCGGCGGAAACTGAACCGGCCGAGCCGGTACAGGTAGGTGGCCATCGGATGCTCCCGGGTCGGTGTTTGGCTGACCCTTGAAACGATCGTCAGAACGGCGCTCCGGCGCGTCGTCCCGGCGTAGACACCCGCATACCATCAGCGCGGTATTTCCCGGCCGGGCCGTGTACTACGAGGAGACGACGACCCGGTGGGGTGCTGCCGCGTACGGTCACGTGTGATGGCACAGATCGGCGTTCTTCAGATGAGGCAGTGGCGGCTGACCGCATGGCATCCGCTGCTGGTCGACGTCCTGGTCGCGCTGGTGCTCGCCGCCGCCGTGCTGAAGTCGACGGTCTTCAGGTCCGGCGAGCCGGTGACGGCCCGTGACATGGTGGTCGTCGGCGTCGCCTTCCTCGCGGTGCTGCTGCGGCGCTCACATTCCAAGATCGCCCTCGGGGTGGCCACGATCGCCTCCACGGTCGCGGTGGTGAAAGGTGTCAGCAACCCCGGTCTGATCGTGGTCCTGGGTGTGATCACCTATTCCATCGCCGCGCACACCGACCGCCGCAGCAGCAGCTGGTTCTGCGCGCTGGCCGCGGCGACCGTCGTCTACGGCGCCGCGGTGGTCGTCTCCGGGGGCACCTGGTGGCGCCCGGACGTCCTCGGCGTCTTCGCGTGGATCTTCATGGCCGCGGCCGTGGGTGACGCCGCGCGGACCCACCGCGCCTATGTCGCCGAGGTCGAGGAGCGGGCCCGGCGGGCCGAGCAGACCCGCGAGGAGGAGGCCCACCGCCGGGTCATCGACGAGCGCCTGCGGATCGCCCGCGAGCTGCACGACGTCGTCGCCCACCACATCGCGGTGATCAGCGTGCAGGCCGGCGCGGCCACCCACGTGCTGGAACGCCGCCCGGACCAGGTCGGCCCCGTGCTCGCGCACATCCGCGACGCCTCCGAGACCGTGCTCAGGGAGATCCAGTCGGTGGTCGGCGTCCTGCGCAACTCCGACGACGTGCCCACCACCGAGCCGGCCCCCGGCCTGGCCCGGCTCCCCGACCTGGTCGGCGCCCTGCAGGCAGCCGGTTTTTCGGTACGCCACCAGCGCCGCGGTGCCCCTCGCGAGCTCCCGGCGCTGGTCGATCTGGCCGCGTACAGGATCGCCCAGGAGGCCCTGACCAACGCCCACCGGTACGGCGACGGGCGCGCCACCCTGCTCGTCGAGTACGCCCCCAGCGGCGTCATCCTCGAGGTGACCAACGAGATCCGCGACGGTGACGCGGTCGCGGGCACCGGGTACGGCCTGATCGGCATGCGGGAGCGGGCCACGGCAGCCGGCGGCACCGTGACCGCCGACCCGCTCGGCGACGGGCGGTTCCGCGTGCACGCCGTGCTGCCCACCGAGGAAGCAACCTCGAAGGGCTGCTACCGGTGACCATCCGCGTGCTGCTGGCCGACGACCAGATGCTGATCCGGGCCGGCTTCAAGATGATCATCGACTCGGAGCCGGAGTTCGAGGTGGTGGGCGAGGCCACCGACGGCCGGCAGGCGGTCGACCTGGCCCGCAGGACCCGCGCCGACGTGATCCTGATGGACATCCGCATGCCGCACATGGACGGCCTCGAGGCCACCCGTCGTATCGGCGCCGACGACAACCTGGCCGGGGTGCGCGTCCTGGTGCTCACCACCTTCGAGAACGACGACAACGTGGTGCTCGCGCTGCAGGCCGGTGCCAGCGGTTTCCTGGGCAAGGGCGTCGCCCCGGCCGACCTGCTGCACGCCATTCGCGTCGTGGCCGGCGGTGAGGCGCTGCTCTCCCCGAAAGCCACCCGTGGGCTGGTCAGCCGGTTCCTGAGCCGCCCCGAGACCGCAACGGCGGAGCCGGTGAGCCTCGACGGCCTCACCGAACGCGAACGCGAGATCCTGGTGCTGGTCGCCCACGGACTGTCCAACGACGACATCGCCGAACGCCTCTACGTGTCACCGCTGACCGCCAAGACCCACGTGAACCGCGCGATGACCAAACTCAACGTGCGGGACCGGGCGCAACTGGTGGTGCTGGCGTACCGGAGCGGGCTGGTCCGCCCGGGCGAGCAGCTGCCGGCAGTGTGACCGTCTCGGCTGTGCACACGGCCCTGGCAGCAGGGTCCTCGCAAGTTTCGTAACTGCCTGACGGCCTTGAGATTTCGCCCGTGTTACAACTACCGTGGTCAATGCATGGGAGCGCTCCCACGTCCCCTGCCCGTCCCCAGGAGTTGTCGAATGCGCTTGAGAAGCCTCGCCACTGCCGGCGTGGTGGTCGCCACCACCGCCGTGCTCTGGCCCGGAACAGCCTCCGCTGCCGAGTCCCCCTACTACGTCGACCCGCAGACCAGCGCGGCCAGGTGGGTTGCCGCGAACCCCGGTGACTCGCGTGCTGCCGTGATCCGCGACCGGGTGGCCAGCGTTCCCCAGGGCCGCTGGTTCACCGCGAACAACACCGCGACGGTCGCTGCCGAGGTCGACGCGTACGTCGGTGCGGCCGCCGCCCTCGGCAAGACGCCGATCATGGTCGTCTACAACATCCCCAACCGCGACTGCAGCGGCGCCAGCTCCGGCGGTCTGGCCAACCACACCGCGTACCGGCAGTGGGTGGACCAGGTCGCCGCCGGGCTGAAGGGCCGGGCGGCCGCGATCATCCTCGAGCCCGACGTGCTGCCTCTGATGACCAGCTGCCAGACCGCGGCGCAGCAGGCCGAGGTGTACGCCTCGATGGCGTACGCGGGCAAGAAGTTCAAGGCCGCCTCGAGTGCCGCCAGGGTCTACTTCGACGCCGGTCACTCGGCCTGGCTGACCCCGTCGGAGATGGCTGCGCGGCTGGTTCGCGCGGACATCGCCAACAGCGCCGACGGCATCTCGGTGAACGTGTCGAACTACCGCACCAACGCGGAGTCGATCCCGTACATCAAGAACGTCATCGCTGCGACCGGTGTCAGCCGCCTCAAGGGTGTCATCGACACGAGCCGCAACGGCAACGGTCCCGCGGGCAGCGAGTGGTGCGACCCGGCGGGCCGCGCGATCGGCATCCCCAGCACGAACGCCGTGTCCGACCCGATCCTGGACGCGTACCTGTGGATCAAGCTGCCGGGTGAGGCCGACGGCTGCATCGCCGGCGCCGGGCAGTTCGTGCCGCAGCGCGCCTACGACCTGGCGATCGCGGCGGGCCCGGTGACGCCGCCGCCGTCCGGCCCCACCACGCCGCCGCCGTCCACGCCGCCGGCCACGACCCCGCCGCCGACGACCCCGCCGCCCACCGGTGCCGCCTGCTCGGTCAGCTACTCCGCCAACGCGTGGTCGAACGGGTTCACCGCCGACGTGCGGATCACCAACAACGGCCCGGCGCTGACCGCCTGGACGCTCACCTTCACCGTGCCGTCGAACGTGACCCTGGCCAGCGGCTGGAGCGGCACGTGGTCACAGTCCGGCAGCACCCTCACCGTGCGCAACGCCTCCTGGAACGGCAACCTCGCCACCGGTGCCAGCACCGGCACGGGCTTCCAGGCCAGCTTCAGCGGTGCCGCCCCGGCCAATCCCACGGCCTTCACGCTGAACGGTGTCGCGTGCTGATCAAGCTGGCGGCGGCCGGCGCGCTGCTGATCGGCGCGGTGCTCGTCGCCGTGACCCCGGCCGCTGCCGCCACCGCCTGCGACGTCACCTACACGGCGAACCAGTGGAGCACCGGCTTCACCGCGGACGTGAAGGTGACCAACAACGGCGCGCCCGTCTCCGGCTGGGTGGTCACCTGGAGCTTCCCGGGCAACCAGCAGGTCAGCAACGGCTGGAACGCGCAAGTCACCCAGTCCGGCAGTGCGGTGACGGCAACCGCGCCGTCGTACAACCCGAGTCTGGGTACGGGTGCGTCGGCGTCGTTCGGCTTCCAGGCGTCGTACTCGGGCACCAACACGGCACCGGCGACGTTCGCGCTGAACGGCGTCCGGTGCAACGGCGAGGCGCCGCCGACCTCGGTCCCGCCAACGTCGGTCCCGCCGACTTCTGTTCCGCCCACCTCCCCGCCGCCCACGCCGGTGGGCTGCGGGGCGGGCGCCCGGTGTGACGGCTTCGAGGGGACGCAGGCCGACTGGACCGTCACGACACCGGACTGTTCCGGAGCCGGCAAGACGGCGTACGACACCGCGGTCACGCACAGCGGCAGCACGTCCTTGCGCGTCGACGGCGCGGCTGGTTATTGCAACCACGTCTTCGTCCGCAACACCGCATTGCTGCCCGCGGGGGCTTCGGCGTTGTTCGTGCGCTACTGGGTGCGCCACACCACCGCCCTGCCCGCGTCGCACATCACCATGGTCGCCCTGCGCGACGTGAACGACGGCAACCGGGACCTGCGCTTCGGCGGCCAGAACGGCGCCCTGCAATGGAACCGCGCCTCGGACGACGCGACCCTGCCCGAGCAGAGCCCGGCGGGCGTGGCGTTGTCGGCGCCGCTTCCGGTCGGTCAGTGGAACTGCGTCGAGTTCAAGGTCGACGGCAGCAACGGCACGATGGAGACCTGGCTGAACGGTACGTCGGTGCCGGGCCTGCTCCAGGACGGTGTGCCGACGCACGACATCGACGGCCAGTGGCTCAACCGCACGTACCGTCCCGCCCTGTCCGACCTCAAACTCGGCTGGGAAAGCTACGGCGAGGGCGCCGACGCCCTCTGGTACGACGACGTGGCTGTCGGAACGGCCCGCGTCGGCTGCTGATCCACCGCATCGAGAAGCGGCGGTGCCACAACGGCACCGCCGCTTCTTTGTCGTCACTGGTCGACAATGACCCGATGGTTCCTCTGCAGTCGCTCGAAGCCCGCACCCTGAGCGCCGAGCTGCGCGGTGACGAGGAGACCTGGCGTCGGCTGCACGCCCTCGACGATGGTGAAGGTTCCCTCTGGGCCGAGGTCATGCCGACCGCCCTGGTACTGGCGGCGGTGCGGCGGTTCGGGCGCGGCGATCTTCGTCTGATCACCGTCTTCGTCCGGAAGTTCCTCGCCCGCCGCGGAGACGACGTGTTCCCCGCGGCGAGTGTCGAGGCAGTGCTGCGAGGCGTCCTGGGCGAAGACCTGCTCTTCAGATCCGTCGAGCCCGCCGAGGCCGGCGACATCATGTACGCGCTTCTGTTTGCCCTAGTCGACGACCTCGATCTCGACGACGAGCAGGCCGACGGGCTTCTGGCCGCGGTCGAGAAGCAGCTCGAGGTGGATCGCCGTGCCTTCGGTGTGCCTCCGGAAGGGCCTCCGGATGCACCGGTTCTGCCCGATGTGATGCACCGGCGCACCAGAAAGCCGTACCTGAGCAGCGACGACCTCGTACCGTCACCGGAGGCCGATGGCATACCGGCTCCCCGCCGCTCTCGCCGTGGCACCAGGAACGCTGTGCCCTCGACGCTGGCCGGCCGGTTCATCCGTGCCGCCATGCTGCGCAAGAGCGAGGAACGCAGGCATCTGTCGTCCGTTCTCAAGGATTTGGGCACGGACGACGCCACGATCCTCACCAGGGCGACATTTGTCGTTGCTGTCCGACGCCACTTCAGTCCTTCCGTTCACCTGCGGGAGATCAGTGACCTGGCCGCGGCGGCGCAGGCCGCGTTCTATCCCGCCCTGAACTTGATGGCCACCGAGTTCATGGTGCGTGCCGCGCTGGGGGAGGTCGTTCCGGATCCGGGCCTGTCGGTGCATGACGAGATCTTGGCCAGGACATTGGTACTCGGGACCTTCGCGGATTGGTGGGAACGCGACGAAGCCGTCGTCGGTTCGGTGATCGCCCGGGCGGAGGCGGACGTTGCAGAGGCCGGCGGTTCGCTCGCTCGCGAGGATCGGAAACGCGGCGAGCGGTGAGCGCAGCACGCGGGAAATGCGCCGGACACAGGGGATCGAAGTGAGGAGTATCTAACGCGCGGTTGTTCCGGATGAAACTCCGCGGAAACGCCTCCTGCCTTGACTGGCTCCTGAAAGCGCAGGTGGGAGGTGTTCTGCATGCCGGAACGGTATGTGGTGGTGCGCTGGCCCGACGGGCCGTCGTTGCGGATCTACTCACCCTCGACAGTGGTCGAGGACTACTTCCGGGCCGGGGAGCTGTACCCGGTCGGCGACTTCGTCCGGCGCAGCCGCGAGGCGCTCACGATCGCCAGCGACCGGGTGCTCGCGGCGTACGGGTTCCCGTGTGCGAACGCCGCCCGGTCGATGGCCGTGATCGCCGATCATGCCCGCAGTTTTCCCACGGGTGACGTCCTCGTCGAGGGGATCGAGTCGTGAAGATCGCGGGCACGCACCATCCGGTCGTGGTCATCGGTGGCGGGCAGGCCGGGCTGTCGATGAGCTGGTACCTGCGGCAGCGCGGCATCGATCACGTCGTCTTCGAGCGGGAGCGTGTCGGTCACGAGTGGCGTGAGCGGCGCTGGGACTCCTTCTGCCTGGTGACGCCGAACTGGCAGTGTCAGCTGCCCGGCTTCGGCTACACCGGTGACGACCCGGACGGGTTCATGCTCGGCGCGGACGTCGTGGGGTACCTCGAGAAGTACGCCGCGTCGTTCGGCCCGCCGCTGGCCGAGGGTGTGGCGGTGACGCGGCTGCGGCGTACGCCGTCAGGAGTCTTTGATCTGGTCACCACGGCCGGGAACTGCACCGCCGACCAGGTGGTCGTCGCGACCGGGCCCTATCACAACCCGGCCGTGCCGCGGATCGCCGAGCGGTTGCCGGACGACGTCGCCCAGCTGCACTCGTCGCAGTACCGCAGTCCCGAACGCCTGCCCGAGGGCGCTGTCCTGGTCGTCGGCACCGGGCAGTCCGGCTGCCAGATCGCCGAGGACCTGCATCTGGCCGGGCGGCGGGTGCACCTGGCTGTCGGCAGCGCGCCGCGGGCCGCCCGGCGCTACCGGGGCCGGGACACGCTGGCCTGGCTGGACGAGATGGGCCACTACGCGCGGGGCATCGACGAGTTCGCCGACGCCGACGAGGTGCGGCTGCGGGCCAACCACTACATGACCGGCCGTGACGGTGGCCGCGACATCGACCTGCGGGCCTTTGCCCGCACCGGGATGCGCCTGTACGGGCGACTGCGCGCGATCGACGACACGACCGTGTCGTTCGCGGACGACCTGGCCGCGAACCTCGACAACGCCGACGCGGTGGCCGAGGGCATCAAGGACGCCATCGACCGGTACATCGTCGCCGCGGGTGTCGAGGCGCCGGCCGAGGACCGCTACGTTCCCGTGTGGGAGCCGTCGGGTGAGCCGGCCGAGCTCGACGTCCGTGACGTCTCGGCGGTCGTCTGGGCCACCGGGTACCACCGCGACCACCGCTGGATCGAGGTCCCGGTCTTCGACGGGCGGGGATACCCGACGCACGACCGTGGTGTCACCAGCTGCCCGGGGCTCTACTTCCTGGGGCTGCCGTGGCAGTGGACGTGGGGGTCGGGGCGGTTCGCCGGGGTGGCCCGTGACGCCGGGTACCTCGCCGACCGGGTCACCGCGACCCGCCGTCAGCGTGTCACCGAGGAGGTCAGCTGGCTCGCCGGTACGCCCACCGAGACGTACCCGGATCTGGACTGGTTCACCCCGAGGGCTGCCGCATGAACGACGCGCACAGGCATCTGGGTGTGCTCCCCGCGTACCCCTTTTATGGCGGCCCGCCGGTGAACCCGGACGTGACCGCCCGGGCGACCATCGACGAGCTGCTGAAGGATCTCGACGCGGAGGGGACCGAGCGCGCGCTGATCCTGCCGAACTACGGCGTGCCCGACCCGGACGTGGCGTTCGGCTTCAACGAGCTGGTCGTCGAGGCGGCGCAGCGTGACGACCGGATCCGGTGCGGGCTCTGGGTTTCCGCGCGGGAGCAGGACACCGCACGCACCGCCGAAGCCCTGGAACTGGCCGGCGAGGACGGTGTCCGGGCGTTGAAGCTGAGCTTCCTGCTCGGCGGCAGCGTCGACGACCCCGGCCTCGAGCCGATCTTCGCAGCGGCCCGCGAGCACAACCTGGTCGTCCACGTGCACACCTCGCCGGGCGCGGCCTCCGACATCGACCAGGTGGGCAAGCTGGTCGACCGGTACGGCGACGACGTCAAGGTGCACCTCGTGCACTTCGGCGGGGGCATGAGCGGCCACATCAAGCTGATCGGCGGGCGGTTCTTCGACTGGATCGCCGCCGGCAAACAGGTCTACACCGACCTGTCCTGGGCCATCGGGTTCGCCCCGCGCTGGCTGGCCCGGGAGATCGACCGGCGGGGGCTCGGTCACGACCGGGTGCTCTTCGCCAGCGACGAGCCGTGGGGTGACCACGCCGGCGAGCTGGCCCGGGTGCAAGCAGCCGTCGGCGGCAGTGAGCTGTCCGCCGCGGTCTTCGGCACGACCTTCGAGAAACTCTACGGATAGGAGTCAGCCATGACCGACCTGACCGAGCTCGAGCAGAAGAGCATGAGCGAGATCCCGCACCCGGCGCTCGCCGAGGGATCCAGCATCTACGGTGGCACCAAGGTCTTCCCCGACTACAAGGCCGAGGAGGGCGAGACCTACTTCACGCTCGTGCACGGCATCGCGCACGAGTCGTCGGTCAGTTTCGTGGCCGTGCTCCAGGCGACCCGGGCGCTGCGCAAGGGCTTCGAGTCGGCCATCTACTTCTACGGTCCCGGCTCGCTGAACTGCCTGGCCACCCGTGGTTTCCCCACGACCGGTGCGTCGGCGTTCCCCGGTGAGCACAACATCAACAACTCGCTGAAGACCTTCATGGCCGAGGGCGGCAAGGTCTACTGCTGCCGCTTCGGGCTGTCGCTGCACGGCGCCCGCGAGGAGGACCTGATCGAGGGTGTCATCCCGACACACCCGCTCGACGTTCAAGACGCGTTGATCCACTACGCGCGCAAGGGCGCCATCATCAACTCCACCTACATGTTCTGATGACGCTCGGCTTCCGCGCCGAGCTAGCGGTCCGGGGCGTACGGGTGGCCACACCCGTGCGCCGCCCGGCGGGCGCCGGACCGAGCGACGACGGCCACCTGGTCATCAACGGCGCCAACGCCGCCCTGCCGATCAACCCCGACAGCCCCTACGAGATCCGCGACGACAAGGTCTGGCTCGGCGAGACCGACACCGGCCTGTCGCTGCAGGTCGTCCGGCGACCGCAGTTCTACGACCTGACCACCGCCGACGGCGTGCGCTACGAGCAGATCGCCCGGCTCCACGGCCGGGACGTCCTGGCCACCACCGTGGTCCAGACCTGCATCCGGTACGCCGAGGAGCAGCGCTGCCGTTTCTGCACCATCGAGGAGTCCCTGCGGTCGGGCTCGACGATCGCGGCCAAGACACCGGCCCAGCTGGCCGAGGTCGCGGAAGCCGCCGTACGCCTCGACGGCGTCAAGCAGATGGTCATGACCACGGGCACCACGACCGGCCCGGACCGTGGCGCCCGAAACCTGGTCCGCTCGGTGCGGGCCGTCCTGGAAGCAGTGCCCGGCCTGCCGATCCAGGTGCAGATCGAGCCTCCTGGTGACCTCGACGTCATCGACGACCTCCACGCCGCGGGCGCCTCCTCGATCGGGATCCACGTGGAGGCCCTCGACGACACCATCCGTCGCAAATGGATGCCCGGCAAGGGTTCCGTGCCGATGGCCGAGTACGAGGCGGCCTGGGACCGGGCGGTCGCGGTCTTCGGCCGCAACCAGGTCTCGACCTACCTGCTGATCGGGCTGGGTGAGGACCCGGACGACCTGGTCGAGGGCGCCGGCAAGCTGATCGCCCGCGGCGTCTACCCGTTCGTGGTGCCGTTCCGCCCGATGACCGGCACTCTCGCCCGCCGCGACGGCATCCCCGGACCGGCACCCTCGCTGGTCCGCGACATCTCGGCCCGCGTCGCCGCCCTCCTCCGCGAGGCAGGCATGCTCGGCGCCGACCAGAAGGCAGGCTGCGCAGCGTGTGGTGCCTGCGGCGTTCTTCAGGCGGCCGGCGGATGACCGACCTCGTGCCGGTGCTGCTGGGGTCGGCTCCCTGGGTGATCGAGCAGGCCGCCGATCTCCGCGACTATCACCGCCTGCGGCGCCGGGTGTTCGTCGAGGACCAGGGGCTCTTCGCGGGCACCGATCTCGACGACCGCGACGACGACCCGCGCACGGTGGTCCTGGTCGCGCGGGCCGCCGGCGGCGAGCTGCTCGGCGGCGTGCGGGTCGGTCCCGCCGCCGCGGGACCGGATCTCGGCTGGTGGGTGGGCGGCCGGCTGGTCGTCGACCCCGCGGTCCGCGGTGCGCAGGGCATCGGTCCCGCCCTGGTACGCGCAGCCTGCGCCTACGCGGAGAACGCCGGAGCCCTGCGCTTCGACGCCACCGTGCAGTCCCGCCGGGAGCGCATGTTCCGCCGCCTCGGCTGGGAGACGATCCGGCCGCAGTCGGTGAACGGGCAACCACACTTCCTCATGCGCTGGCCGATCGGCCGTCTCGCCGCGCTGGCCGCCGCGACCAAGAACCCGCTCGGTGACCTGGTCCGGGGTCTGGCCCCGGCCGGATTCACCGGTGACGACGGCGCGCCCGTGCCGGGCAGTGACCTCATCGCCGCCTGTGACGCGATCCTGCCGTCCATGGTGGAGCGTGACCCGGACTGGGCGGGCTGGTGTGCCGTGCTGGTCAACGTCAACGACCTGGCGGCAATGGGCGCGGAGCCGGTCGGGCTGCTCAACGCCGTCGGGGCCCGGGACGCGGCGTTCGCGGCGCGGATCCTGGGCGGGCTGCGGCGCGCCGCGGACGCGTACGGGATCCCGGTCCTCGGTGGTCACACCCAGCTCGGTGTGCCTGCGTCACTGTCGGCGACGGCGCTGGGCCGGACGGACCATCCGGTGCCGGGTGGCGGAGGACGACCCGGCCACCGGGTACGGCTCACGGCCGACCTCGGCGGGCGCTGGCGACCCGGCTATCACGGGCGGCAGTGGGACTCGACCAGTCACCGCGGCCACGCCGAGCTGCGCGCGCTGCAGGCGTACGTCGGTGCGGCCCGGCCGGAGGCGGCCAAGGACGTCTCCATGGCCGGGATCGCCGGGACACTCGGCATGCTGGCCGAGGCGAGCGGCTGCGGTGCCGTGCTGGACGTCGCGCGGGTGCCGCGGCCCGAAGGCGCGTCGATGGGGGACTGGCTCAGCTGTTTCCCCGGTTTTGCGATGCTCACGACCGGCGACCAGCGTGCCGCCGACCCGCGTCCCGCCGTCACCGCCGGCTGCGGCGAGCTGGTGCCGGGCCAGGGTGTCCGTTTGCGCTGGCCGGACGGCGAACTCACCGACGCGATCAACTCTGGTGTCACGGGATTGGGGACAGCATGATCAGGATGGCGGCGGTGGCGGAGGCGTTCGACCGCGATCTGGAAGGCGACTTCGCGCGGATCGAGAAGCTGATCGGAGCCGCGCGGGCCGACGGGGTGCAGCTGCTGGCCCTGCCGGAGGCCGCACTCGGTGGTTATCTCGCACACCTCGACGGCGGCGCCGATCAGCCACCGGCGCTGCGCCTCGACGGTCCGGAGATCGCACGGCTGGTCGAGCTGGCCGGTGACATGGTCGTCTGCGCCGGCTTCTGCGAGGCCGACGGTGAGCGGCGGTTCAACAGCGTCGTCTGTGTCGGCGGCGGCCGGATCCTCGGCCGGCACCGCAAGGTGCACCAGCCGCTGCGGGAGAACGCCAGTTACGACTCCGGCGACGAGTTCGCCGCGTTCGACACCCCGGTCGGGCGGCTCGGCCTGCTGATCTGTTACGACAAGGCGTTCCCCGAGTCCGCGCGGTCCCTCGCCCTCGACGGCGCCGAGATCATCGTGTGTGTGTCGGCGTGGCCGGGCAGCCGCACGGACGCACCGGCGGATCTGGCCGACGACCGGTGGACCCGCCGCTTCGACCTCTTCGACCGGGCCCGGGCCCTGGAGAACCAGGTCGTCTGGGTGTCGGCCAACCAGTCCGGCACCTTCGGGTCGTTGCGGTTCGTGTGCAGCGCCAAAGTGGTCGATCCGGGCGGCGACGTGCTCGCGACCACGGGCACCGCGCCCGGTATGGCCGTCGCCGACGTGGCGGTCACCGAGGCTCTGACCACGGCCCGGCGGTCGATGGGCCACCTGCGGGACCGGCGCCCGGACGCGTACCCGAAGCTCGCACCGGCCATCATCTGACGCATGGCAGTCACCCGGATCGCCGCCGCCGCGGCCCACTTCGGCCGCGACCTCGACTACGACCTCGGGCGCATCGGCAAGCTCGTCGCCGATGCCCGCGAGGCCGGCGCCGGGCTGCTCGTGCTGCCGGACGCTGCCCTCGGCGGTTACCTCGCCGACCTGCGCCGCCCCGACCCCGACGCGCTGCCGCCCGCGCTCGAGCCCGACCACCCGCTGTTCGACAAGATCGCCGCCCTGGCCCGGGACATGGTCGTCTGCGTCGGCTACTGCGAGGCCGGCGGCGACAACCGCTACAACGCCGCCGTGTCCCTCACCGGCGACGGCGTCCTGGGCCGCCACCGCAAGGTCCACCTGCCCGCGGCCGAGGTCACCGCGTACGCGGCCGGCGACACGTTCGCGGCGTTCGACACCCCGGTCGGACGTGTCGGGATGCTCATCGACTACGACAAGACGTTCCCCGAGTCGGCCCGGACCCTGGCGCTGGACGGCGCGGAGATCGTCGCGTGCCTCTCGGCCTGGCCCGCCAGCATCACCAACCAGGCGCCGAAGCTGTCCCAGGACCGCCAGTCGCGGCTGTTCGACCTCTACGACTGTGCACGCGCCGCCGAGAACCAGATCGTGGTCGTCTCGTCCAACCAGACCGGCGCCGTCGGCGGCATGCGGTTCCTGGGACAGGCGAAGGTCGTCGGGCCGGCGGGCAACATCCTGGCGCGTACCTGGGCCAAGGCCGGGCTGGCCGTCGCCGAGCTGGACGTGGCCGCCGAGATCGCCGCCGCCCGCCGGGTCCTGCGGCACCTCGACGAGCTGCGCCCGGCCACCTACCGGACGGCCGCGCCGTGAGGATCGCCCTGCTCAGCTACTCGACCCGGCCACGCGGCGGTGTGGTGCACACGCTCGCCCTGGCCGAGGCGCTGGCCGCGCTCGGGCACGACGTGACGGTGTGGACGCTCGGTCGCGGCGGCGGCTTCTTCCGGGCCGTCGACCCGGCCGTACGCCTGGAGATCGTGCCGTTCCCGGACGCGCCCGGCGAGACCGTCGGCGAACGCATCCTGCGCTCGATCGCGGTGCTGCGGGAGGCCTTCGACCCGTCCGGGTACGACGTCGTGCACGCGCAGGACTGCATCAGCGCCAACGCCACCGACCGCTGCGTGCGGACCGTGCACCACCTCGACCAGTTCACGACACCGGAGCTCGCTGCGTGTCACGAGCGGGCGATCGTGCGGCCCTACGCGCACATCTGCGTCTCGGCGGCGGTGGCAGCCGAGGTCAACGCGGGCTGGGGACTGACACCCACGGTCATCCCCAACGGTGTGGAGGCTGCGCGGTTCGCGGCGGCCGTTCCCGACACCCGCCACGGCACGTACGTCCTGGCGGTCGGTGGCATCGAACCCCGGAAGGGCTCGATCGACCTGCTGGACGCGTACGCGGTGCTCCGCAGGGATCTTCCGGAGTTGAGGCTGGTCGTGGCCGGTGGCGAGACGCTGTTCGACTACCGCGACTACCGGGCGGCGTGGGAGCAGCGGGCCCGCGACCTCGGCGTCGTCCCCGAGGTGCTGGGCCCGGTCGACCACGACGAGCTCCCCGGTCTGGTCGCCGGCGCGGCGGCGTTCGCGTTCCCGTCCACCAAGGAGGGCTTCGGGCTCGCCGCGATGGAGGCCCTCGCCGCCGGTGTCCCGGTCGTGGTGCGCGACCTGCCCGTGCTGCGTGAGGTGTTCGGCCCGGCCGTCGGGTACGGCACCGAGCCCCTGTCGCTGGCCGAGGCGTTGCGGCACGCGATCGAGAAGCCCGACCCGGACCGCCGGGAGGCCGGGCGGGCGCTGGCCGCCGCGCACACCTGGGCCGAGGCCGCGCGGCGCCACGCCGACTTCTACGCTTCGCTGTAGCCCTTCTCGCGCAGCTTCGCCGCCTGCGCCGGATCGATCTCCTCGAGGTGACCGATCGCCTCGTTCAGCGCGTCCCGGGCCGCCGCCTGATCACCGGCGGCGTGCTCGGTGTCGGCCAGATGCTCCAGCACGACCGCCGACAGCAGGTGATCGCCCTGGTCCAGGCAGAACGGCAGGGCGCGCTTGAAACAGTCCCTGGCCTCGGCGTACTCCCCGAGGTGGAAGTGCGCCCAGCCCACGCTGTCGAGCGCGGCCGCCGTGCCGTACGCGTCCCCGGCGGCCTCGTGCAGAGCGAGCGAGTCCTGCGCTGCCGCCAGCCCCCGCTGATGGTCGCCGATCTGCGTGGCGAGCCAGCCGACGGCGTTCAGCGCGTGGCCCTCGCCGATCCGGTCGCCACCGCCCCGGAACAACACGAGGGCCTTCTCGGCCTCGACCAGCGCCGCCCGCGGGTCACCCGTCCGGTCGAGGACCTGGCCGAGGTTCAGATAGGCGCGCCCCTGCGTCCGGCTGTCACCGCCGGCCTCCGCGATCGACAGCGCCCGGCGCAGCTCCGCCGCGGCGTCGTCGTACCGGTGCAGGTGGCTGAACGTCATGCCGAGGTCCAGGTGCGAGATGGCCTGCCGGCGCAGGTCGCCGAGCCGCTCCGCCGAGCCGATCGCCGTCGTGAGGACCTCGGCCTGCGCCGCGAACTCGTTGCGCATGTGCCGCATCATCGTCGCCGACCAGGACAGCTGCCACGCGCGGTCGTCGAGGCCGGCCTCCGCGGCGAGCCGGGTGACCGGCCCCAGCACCGGCAGCTCGGCGGCGGCCCACGCGGCGGCGTCCTCCGGCCCGGACAGCTCCGGCACCGACACCCCGTCGAGTGGTGCGGGCAGCTCGAAGCTCTGCCGCCCCGGGAACATCAGCCGGTCCGCGGCGTGCGCCGCCCGGCCGTAGTGGTCCACCAGCCGCTCGAACGCCGCCTGCCGGACCTCGGTGCCGGCCGCCTGCTCCAGCGCGTAGTGGTGCAGCAGGTCGTGCAGCCGGAACCGGCCCGGCCCCGACTCCTCCAGCAGACTGACCCGGACCAGCTCGGCCAGCACCTCGGCGGTGGACTTCTCGTCCCGCCCGGCCAGGCTGGCCGCGGCCGCGAGCGACAGATCCGTACCCGGATGGATCGCCAGCAGCGGGAACAGGTCCCGGGCCGCCGGTGGCAGCGCCTCGAACGTCCACGAGAAGACCGCGCGGACGTCGCTGGGCAGATCACCACCGTCGAGCGCGTCGAGGCGGGCAGCCCGCAGCTCGGCGGCCAGGGCCGACAGCTCCAGACCGGGCTGCGTCGCCGCCCGTGCGGCCACCACGGCCAGTGCCAGCGGCAGATAACCGCACCGCTCGATGATCTCGAGGGTGGCCTCCTCGTCGGCGGCGACCCGCGCGGCGCCGAGCCGCCGGGCCAGCAGCTCCCGCGCCTCACCGGTGCTCAGCAGATCCAGCGCCACCGGCACGGCGCCGTCCGTCACGACCAGCCCGGTCATCCTGTCCCGGCTGGTCACCAGCGCGAGACAGCCGGCGGCGCCGGGCAGCAGCGGGCGAACCTGCTCGGCGTCGCGGGCGTTGTCGAGCAGCAGCAGGATCCGCCGCCGGGCCAGCAGGCTGCGCAGCAGCGACGACCGGTCGGCCACCGTCGGCGGCAGGTCACCCGCCGGGACCCCGAGAGCCTCCAGCAGGGCGCGCAGCGCGTCCGCCGGATCGGCCGGCCCGGCGGGATCGAAGCCGCGCAGGTTCACGTACAGCTGGCCGTCGGTGAACCGGGCCGCGGACCGGTGCGCCCAGTGCAGCGCCAGCGCCGTCTTGCCGACCCCCGCCGCACCGGTCACCGCCGAGATCACCACCGCTGTCCCACCCGGGTCGAGCGTGTCGGCCACGGCGTCCAGCCGGGCCAGCTCACCACCGCGGCCGGTGAAATACCGCCCGCCCGGCGGCAGCTGCGCCGGCACCGGGCGCCCGTCGGACCGCCCCCGCAAAACCTCCTGATAGGCCGCCCGCAGCTCGGCCGTGGGATCCACTCCCAGCTCGTCGGCGAGCCGGCCCCGGATCCCCTCGTACGCCCGCAGCGCCGCCGCCTGAGCCCCGGAAGCAGCCAGTGTGGTGATCAGCCGGACGTGCAGCCCTTCGTGGAGCGGCTCGTCCTCGGCGATCGCCTGCAGCGCCGCCGCGGCGCGTCCCGGCTCGCCCCGGGTCGCGGCGAGGTCGGCGTACAGGAGGGTGGCCTCGAGGCGCTCGGCCGCGACGGCCGCGGCCGCACCCAGACCGCCGAGCACCGGGTCGGCGTCACCGAGCAGGCGGCCCCGCCACAGCCCGAGCGCCGTCCGGAGGTGACCGTCGGCCACGGCATGCTCCTGCCGCTCGACGGCCTCCCGTGCGGCCCTGACCCCGGCCCGGAAGAGCGCCAGGTCCAGCTCGTCCCCGGCGGTCAGCCGGTAACCGTCACCGGCCCGGACCAGCACGCTGTACGCGCCGGCGGCCCGTCCCGGCTCCAGCCACCGCCGCACGGTCGCCACATAGGAGTGCATGAGGTTCTGGCTGCTCGCCGGGGTGGCCTCCGGCCACAGCACGTCCACGATCCGGTCCCGGCCGACGGCCTCGCCGTGGTGCAGGGCCAGCAGCCCCAGCAGCCGCCGCGGCAGCGCACCGGCGGGTTCCACGTCGGTGTCACCGTGCCGCACCAGCAGCGGGCCGAGGATTCCGATCGACAGGGGTCCGCCCTGCCGCTCCCAGCTGCCCGCCGGCATCCGCAGGACCTCGGCGAGAGCGGCCACCGACCGCCGCCGTGGGCGTGCGTTGCGGTCCTGCTCGAGATCGCGCAAAGTCCGCACGCTGATCCCGGCCGCCGCGGCAGCCTCGTCCTGGGTCAGGCCCGCCCGCTGCCTGTACTCCCGCAGCGTTGCACCCAGCGACGGCATCCGTGGTGTCATGAGCAGCGGCCTCCACCGGCGCACGACGGAGCAGCCCGGCCGGCCCCCCGTGTCGCCGGCGGCCCATTCTGCCGATGTTTCTGCCGGTTCTCCAGGGCGGCGGTCACGGACGGCGACGTATTCGCAGCTCAACCCCCCGACAGGAAATCCGAATCAGACTCGCCTCCACCACAAGATCCGTTCCAGACACCTCGCCTACTCTCGACTCGTCGCCGGTCCGGCGCCGTTCCTCGGGGGAGAACGGCGCCGGCGCCAGCCTTCGGGTACGTCCGGCGGCGCTTTCGGGTACGTCCGGCGGCGTAGGGCAGGGGACGCCCCGCGACGGATGCCCGGGTCGCCGGGTGCCGCGAGGCTGAGCCCATGACGTTGTCGGTGGCTGTTCCTGCGCGCTTGTCGGTCGAGCGGATCTGTCTGCTGGTCGGGGTGGCGCTCATCGGCAGCGGGCTGATCCACCTCGCGATCCTGATCATCAGTGGCGGGTCCTGGGAGGGTCCGGTCTCGTGGCGGAAGCCCGCGACGTTCGGGGTGTCGTTCGGGCTCACGCTGATCACCGTCGTGTGGGTCTCGGCGTACCTGCCGTTGCGTGACCGGATGCGGCGGATCCTGCTGGCGGTGTTCGCGCTGGACTGCTGCGTCGAGGTCGGCGGGATCACCCTGCAGGCGTGGCGCCACGTGCCGTCCCACGTCAACCGCGAGACGGCCTTCGACTCGGGGGTGTCCACGGTCCTGGCCGCCGGCGGCGGGATCCTGGTGGTGGTGCTCGGGCTGCTGGCCGTGGCGGCGTTCCGGGCCCGGGCCGCACCGAGCATGCGGCTGGCGATCCGCGCCGGATTTGTCACCTTGATGATCGGGCTGGCCTCCGGCGCCGCCATGATCGCGCGCGGCGTCGTGGCGGTGAACGCCGGGGACCAGCAGCGTGCCTATCAGGTGCTCGGGTTCCTCAAGCCCGTCCACGGGGTCAGCCTCCACGGGATCCTGGTGCTGCCCGCGATCGCCTGGCTGCTGACCTTCACCAGCTGGGACGAGGCCCGCCGCACCCGCCTGGTGTGGCTCGCCGTGATCGCCTACGGGGTCGCCGTTGCCGGTGCCCTGATCGTCTCGCTGACCTGATCAGCGTCGCCGCTGAGTGAAAGTGTCGGTGCGGCGTGTCACTCTTGGTCGGGAGAGGGGGCCGTCATGTCCTTCGAGTACGCCGGCGCCACGGTCGAGATCGTCGACGCCACCACCATCCTCGCCGCCGCGCGGGTCAACCCCGTCGAGCTGCTGCGCCGGGCCACGTTCCCCGCGCCGGTGCGCCGGGCCGAGCTGACCGTGACCAGCGCCGACACCGACACCGGGCCGGTCCACGTGTTCGTCGCCGAGATCCGGACCAACGACGACGACATCCCCCACAAGGAACGCATCCGGGCGGTGGTGCTCGGCAACGACCCCGTCGGGGTGCTCCTGGCCAAGCGCATCGCGGCCGGCGACCCGGTGGCCACGCGGATCGTGGACGGGGTGGGGGCGGCTGCCGTGGCCGCGTACAAGAAGCTCGGTCTCGACCGGCCGAGCAGTGAGCGTGAGCCGGGGTCCGCGGTCCTCGCCGACGCGGCGGCCGGACTCCAGGCGGCGGTCACCTATGACAAGGACGGTGTCGTGCGGCTGCGTGCCGAGGTCGCCCGCGACGACGTGCAGCCCGAGCACCTCGAGGCGATGATCCGGCTGACACTGCAGGCCGTGGTCGAGCTCATGGGCCCGGAGGCCGGCGAGCAGGCGCTGGCCGGGCGCACCTACGTCGTCAGCCGCGAGACCATCCCGAAGGTCGCCACGACCACCCAGACCGTCACGCTCGACCAGGTCGGCGGCCTGGCCGACCTCGTCGCGGAGCTGCGCCAGATCGCGGTGTCGTTCCGGCACCCCGAGGCGATGGCCCGGTGGGGCGCCCGCCGGCCACAGGGCATCCTCATGTACGGCCCGCCCGGCACCGGCAAGACCATGCTGTCCCGGGCCCTCGCCAACGAGATCGGCGCCGACTTCCGCGAGATCCGCACCCCCGAGATCCTCGACAAATGGCTCGGCGGCTCCGAACGCAACATCAAGCAGATCTTCCGCGACGCCCGCCGCTACCGCGTACCGACCCTGATCCTCTTCGACGAGTTCGATTCGATCATCAGCTACGCCGGCTCCGGCGGCGACGCGGCCAGCCAGGCGATCAACGCCGTGGCCGGCATCTTCAAGCAGGAGATGAACGACCTCATCGAGGCCAACCCCAACGTCATCGTGGTCGCCACGACCAACTTCCCCCACCGGGTCGACGACTCCCTGATCCGCTCGGGCCGCTTCGACGTCAAGATCTCGGTCCCGAAACCGGACGAGGTCAGCCGCGCCGAGATCTTCCGCAAGATGATCGGCCAGCTGGTCGCGGTGCACGAGGAGCCAGGCTTCACGATGTTCGGCGACAACCTCGATTTGGCGGAGCTCGGCCGCCTCAGCCACGGCATGACCGGCGCGGACATCAAGGAGGCGCTGCGGCGGGTCCAGCTGACGAAGGCGATGCAGGACGCCCGCACGGGCGGCCTGGTCGACCCGATCAGCCAGGAAGACCTCAAGGCCAGCATCGGAGAGCTGCTGGGGCCGCGCTGAGACCTACTGTCGCCTGATGCGGGCCGCTCGTTCGCGAAGCGGTGCCGCGTCGTCGGCTCGGCCCAGATCCTCGAGTATCTCGGCCAGGCTGACCAGACTGTTGGCCAATTCCGGATGGTCCGGGCCGTAGGCCCTCTCGAGGACGTCCGTAGCGCGTCGCGAGAGGTCATGAGCCTCCTCCAGCCGTCCCGTGACTCGCAACAGGTTGCCGAGATTGATCATGCTCACGGCGAGTCCGGGATTGTCCTCACCGAGGTTCTCCCGGCTGAGCGCCACGGCGCGTTCGAGGTGCTCTTGTGCCTCATCGAACTGCCCCGTTGCCTCCAAGATCAGGCCTAGATTGTTCAGCAGGATCGCAACGGAGGGATGGCTGAGACCGAGCTCTGATTCGCCGATGGCCAGTGCCCGTTCGAGGAGTCTCCGTGCCTCGTCGAAGTTCCCCTGTTCTCCGAGAATGTTCGCCAGGTTGATGAGGTTGAAGGCCACCTCTGAGCTGTTGCATCCGTGAGCTTCCTCGGCGAGTGCAAGAGCCCGCTCCGCAAGCGGTTGTGCCTTCTCGGGAAAACCCGTGAGGTTCACGCTCCTGGACAGGTTGTGGAGCCGCGCAGGGATCGCGGGGTGACCAGGATCGACGGTCCTCTCGGTGAGGATCAGACCGCGCTCCATCAAATCTCGTGCCTCGGTCAATTGTCCTTGCACTTCGAGGTACGCGCCGGCGCGATCCATCAGATAGGCACAATGTTCGGCAGTGACCCTGTCGGGAGTCCAAGCCTGCTTCTCCCACTGTTCGATGGCTGCCAACGCATGCGGCAACACCACTTCCCAGCGTGGCCAATCTTCAGGTGTTTCGGTGATGACACCCGGAACATCGGCGCTGAGCAGGGCAATGGCCGTGCCGAGGGGATCGAACTGCGTGGTGGTCATCGGGCGAGGGTGACGATGAACAAGACCAGGCCGTAGGTGGCTATGCCCAGGTGGAGGCCGGTCCAGAGGCGGTGGAGGCGGACCTTGTGGAGCTTCGGGTATTCGCTGTAGTGGGCCGCCCGGTTCTCCTCCAAGGCGTCCTTGGCAGGTAAGGCACCCAGGTCCGTCAGGGCCTTGGTCAGCGCCCGCGCCTGGCTCAGATGATAAGCCGCGCGCTCGTGGTATTTCGCTGAGGACAGGGCGCCGTAGAGGCCTATTGCGATGATCAGGATGGACAGCGGCAGGGTGGTCAGGGCGAACTTCTGCTGCGCGATCAGGGCGCTCAATGCGGCCGTGATGACCAGCAAATAGTTCGTGAGCAGGGAGCGCTGGGTCTCCGACTGGCGGAGCTGGTCGCGGTGTTCGCTCCAGTAGGCCAGGATCGCGGATTCGGACTGACTCAACGGGTCTCCTCATGGGTGAAGTGCAGGCGGAGGGCGCCCTGGACCAGGCGGTGGAGTTGCAGGCCCGTCGGGGTGCGCGTGGCCAGCGAATAGTCGACCGCAAGCGCCACAGTTTCGGTGAAGTCGAGGGGGTCGGACGCGGCGGCGGCGAGTTCTGGTGGGAGCAGGTCGGTGTGGCCGGTGAAGAGGTCGAGCGGGATCGGCAGGGGAGCCAGGTAGGCGCAGATGGCCAGGAGCTGCAGCGAGGCCGGGTTCTCCGCACCGACCTTTTCGAAGCTCATGGTCCACAGCGAGGCCACCGTGGTGTCCTTGCGGTTCGCCACCTTGCCGCGGCTGTAGAGGTCTTGGGCGCGGGTCCGGAGCAGTGAGAGGTATTCGCCGGCGGGCAGGGAGGTGCGGTCGAGGTAGGCCGCCGCCTGTTCCAGGGCCAGGGGGAGGCGGCCGAGTTCTTCCGCGATGCTCAGCGCGACGTCCTCGGCCAGGGCCGGGACCCGGGCCCGCATGAGGGCCACCGCCTCCTGCGGGTCGACTACGTCGAGGTCGAGGACCGCGCCGAGTGAGCTGAAGCCGCCGCGGCGGGTTGTCACGATGACGTGGCCGGGGGTGTCCGGGGGCATCAGGCCGCTCGGGAGCCAGGCGCTGATTTCCTCGGCCTCGTCGGCGTTGTCGAAGATCAGCAGCCAGCCCGGCACCCGGCGCAGGGACTCGTGGACCAGCCGGCGGAGCTCGCCGGGGTCGCCGTCGGGTTCGTGGCCCAGTTCCTTGGCGAGGGCGGCGAACTGGTCGGGGAGCAGGGCTGGTTCCTCGGCGGCGATCCACCAGACCAGGTGGTAGTCGGCGGCGTGGCGGTGGGCGTACTCGTTGGCGAGCTGGGTCTTGCCGATGCCGCCCATGCCGTGGACCGCGTGCACGGTGACCGTGGAACCCGTGGTCAGGCCCTGGCGGAGGTCTCGGAGGCCCGCATCGCGGCCGGTGAAGTTCGGGTTGCGGGCCGGGACGTTCCAGCTTGCGGGCAGCACGCCCGGGAAGACCGGCGTTGCCCGCGGGGTCAGCGGGAAAGCGGGTGGCGTGTCCGGCTTGGAGCGGCCTTTGATCGCCCGGCCCACCATCTTCTGGATTCTGGTCCGGGCTACCGGTTCGGTGGTGTCGAAGACGTCGATGCCGACCACCCCGGCGAGCAGACCCGGGCGTTCACATGTGCTCACGCGTACGGTGAGGAGTTTTTGATCTTTGCCGTCGGGGTCCGCGGCCCAGGCGGCCTGCCATTCGGCGCCGCCGTAGACGGAGGTCAGGTAGTCGGGGGAGAGCAGCGCGATCGTGCGGGCCGACTCGGCGGTGCCTTGCTGCATCTGCCGGATCCAGTTGGTGCCCGGGACGAAGTCCCAGGCCTGCACCAGGACGGTGTAGCCGTCCTCCTCGAGGAGCCAGGCGATCCACTCGGCCCAGGCACGATCAGCCTGGGTGTACGAGAGGAAGAAGTCGCTCGTCACCCGGACAGGGTTCCACAGTGCGCAAAGCCTGCCGTCGTCCGATCAGGTGACGACGACGGCGTTCGCGGAGAAGTCGGGCTGGGCGACGGGGCGGCCGAAGTGGTAGCCCTGGGCCAGGCGGTAACCGAGGCGGTGGAGTTCGGCGGCCTGCTCGGCGGTCTCGACACCTTCGGCGACCGCTCGCAGGCCGAGGCCGTTCGCGACTTGGATGAGCGCGGTGGCGATGACGGCGTGGCGGCCGGCCATGGTGATGTTGTCGACGAAGGACTTGTCGACCTTGATCACGTCGACGGGGACGGTCTGGAGGAGGCCGAGGGACGAGTGGCCGGTGCCGAAGTCGTCGAGGGCGATGCTGACGCCCAGGTCGCGGAGTTCCTCCAGGGCCTGCACGGCGTGGCTGCCGCCGAAGACCGCGGTCTCGGTGACCTCGACCGTGAGGTGCTCGACCGGCAGGCCGGTCTCGTCGAGGGCTGCCGCGACCACGCCGGAGAAGCCCGGCTGGGCGAGCTGGCGGGCCGAGACGTTCACGCTGATCTTGTGGGGGGCCAGGTCGCCGAGGTCGGCGCGCCAGTCGGCGGCCTGGGCGCAGGCCGTCCGCAGGATCCAGGCGCCGAGCTCGACGATGAGGCCGTTGCGTTCGGCCGCCGGGATGAACTGGTCCGGTGACACGAAGCCGCGCAGCGGGTGGTCCCAGCGGACCAGCGCTTCCACGGCCCGGATGCGGCCGTGGGGCAGCTCGACGATCGGCTGGTAGACCAGGCGGAACTGCCCGGTGTCGAGGGCGACCCGCAGCTCGGCCCCGATGCGGGCCTGTTCGTCGGCGGCGTCGTCGAGGTCGAGGTGATAGCGGCGGTGCTTGTCGCCGGACTCCTTGGCGGCGTACATCGCGACGTCGGCGCGGCGCAGGACCTCGAACGGGTTGGTGGTGCCCGTGCCGTCGGTGACGCCGATGCTCGCGTCGACCAGCAGGTCGTGGTCGTCGACCTGGATCGGGGTCCGCAGGGTCTCGGCGAGACACGTGACCGTGAGGTCGGCGGACTCGCACGTCGCACCCGGCATCAGGATGGCGAACTCGTCGCCACCCATGCGCGCCACGAGCACGTCCGGCCCGAGGGCGGTGACCAGCCGGCCGGCGAGCACCGCGAGGAGCTGATCGCCGACGGCGTGACCGAGGCGGTCGTTGACACCCTTGAAGTCGTCGAGGTCGAGCAGTGCCACCTGGACCGGTCCCGCGCCGAGGGCGCCGCGCAGGGCCTGCTCCAGCCGGCGGCGGTTGGGGAGACCGGTCAGGTCGTCGGCCATGGCGAGTTCCTGGAGCTGGTCCGCCTGCTCCTGGACGCGCGAGACGAAACCACCCATCCGGGCCACGACCAGCAGGAAGAGCACCACCGCGGCGGCGGCGATGGACAGCCGGTCGACGGCGTCCCCACCGATGCCCGGGACGAACAGCAGCGCCGGTGCGAGCAGCGAGCAGACGGTCAGGGCGGCGAGGCGCAGACGGGAGACCCGGACCTCCGAGACGCGGCCGGACGTGATGCCGGAGAACCGCATCGACGGGTGCAGAGCCGCGGCGCCCCAGGCGACGTAGGACAGCAGCCAGCCGGCGTTGAGCACGTCGAGGTCACCGTCGGAGTAGAGCGAGACCAGGGAGTACGCGATGTCGGCCACCAGCATGAGGATCGCGGCGATGCCGAGCAGCCGGGTGCTCGGGGCGCGGCGCTCCGTGCCGGTGTACAACCGGGCGAGCATCGCCAGCAGCAGGGCGTCCGCGGCCGGGTAGGCGACGCCGATGATCCGTTCGAGGGTCGAGGCGGTCGAGTCCGCCGCGATCGGGTGCATGACGAAGACCCAGAAGACCAGGCCCAGCCCGGTGCCGATGATCGCGGCGTCGACCAGCCCGGCCAGGTCGCGGCCCGACCGGCCCCGCACGAGCAGGACCAGACCCACGACCAGCATCGGGTACGCGCCCAGATAGAACACGTCAGCGAAGGACGGGTACGGCTCCTCGTGCAGGACGTACTGGTGGTACTCCCAGGTCAGGTCGCCGAGAACCCAGGTGATCTGCCCGGCGGCGAACCAGTACCACATGGCCGGGCGTTCGGGGCGGTGCAGGCGTACGGCGAGCAGGATCAGCAGCGCCGAGATCAGGCCGATCGCGTTGTAGGCCAGGTTGGCCGCCAGGCTGTCCTGCGGGAGCAGGAAGAACCCGCCGGTCAGCGACGTACCCGCCACCAGCCACAACCACCAGAGTCTGTCCTTCCGCACGGATGGCCATCGGCGTCCGGGCGGCACAGTTGAGGGTTCCACGGCTCAGGCGACGATCGTCACGGCGGCACCGCGGAAGTCCGGCTCCGGGACCGGCTTGCCGAAGTGGTATCCCTGCGCCAGGCGGTAGCCGAGGCGGTGCAGCTCGGTGGCCTGCTCGGCCGTCTCGACACCTTCGGCGACCGCCTGCAGGCCCAGGCCGTTGCTGACCTGGATGAGCGCGGTGGCGATGACCGCGTGCCGGCCGGCCATCGTGATGTTGTCGACGAACGACTTGTCGACCTTGAGGACGTCCACGGGGACAGTCTGGAGCAATCCGAGCGAAGAGTGGCCGGTGCCGAAGTCGTCCAGGGCGATCCGGACACCCAGTTCGTGGAGGTCCTTGACCGCCTGGACGGCCTGACCGCCGCCGAAGACCGCCGTTTCGGTCACCTCGACGATGAGGTTCTGGGCACCCAGACCGGTCCAGGCCAGCACCGATGCGACCAGCTCGGTGAAGCCGGGCTCGGCGAGCTGCCGGGCCGAGACGTTCACGCTGACCCGTTCGGGAGCGGCGTCACCGAGGGAGTTGCGCCAGACCATCGCCTGGGCGCAGGCGGTCCGCAGGATCCACGCCCCGAGCTCGACGATGAGGCCGTTCTGCTCGGCGACGGGGATGAACTCGGCCGGGCTGACAAAACCGCGGTCCGGGTGGTCCCAGCGGATCAGGGCCTCGACGGAGACGATGCGGCCGTCGGGCAGCGAGACGATGGGCTGGTAGACGAGCCGGAACTGGCCGGTGTCCAGCGCCGTCCGCAGCTCCGCCCCGAGGCGGGCCTCCTCACCGGCGCGCTCGTCCATCTCCGGCGCGTACCGGCGGTGCCGGGTGCCACCGTGCTCCTTGGCCGCGTACATGGCGACGTCGGCACGGCGCAGAACCTCGTACGGGTCGTCGGTGCCGGTGCTGTCGGCGACACCGACGCTGGCGCCGACCAGCAGCTCGTGCCCGGCCACCTCGACCGGCTTGCGCAGGGAGGCGGTGAGCCGGTCCACGATCGCGGCCATCTCGGCCGGTGTCGCGGTGGCGACCAGGACCGCGAACTCGTCGCCGCCCATCCGGGCGACGAGGTCGTCACCGCGCAGCCGCCCGGCGAGGCGTTCCGCCACCACGGCCAGCAGCCGGTCACCGACGGCGTGGCCGAACCGGTCGTTGACGTCCTTGAAGCCGTTCAGGTCGAGCATCGCGACCTGCGGCGAACCGGTGAGGACGGCCGCGGCCAGCCGTTCCTCGAAGAGCCGGCGGTTCGGCAGCCCGGTCAGGTCGTCGCGCATGGCGAGGTCCTCGAGCTGCTGCGCCTGACGCTGCACCTGGTTGACAAAACCGGACATCCGGGCGAGGACCAGCAGGAACAGCACCACGGCGCCGATGCCGATCGCCAGCCAGTTGAGCTGGTGGGCCCCGCGGGCGGCGCCCTGCACGAACAACAGCGTGGGGACGAGCAGGGTGCTCGCGGCGAGCAGGGCCAGCCGACGGCGACCGAGCCACGGCTGGGCGGGCCGCACCGGCACGGTGCGACCGGCCGACGGGTGCAACGCCGCGGCGCCCCAGCCCACGTTGGCCAGGATCCAGCCGCACGCGACCAGCCCTTCCAGCTCCGGCGCATGGATGATGACCAGCTGGAAGAACACGTCCGAGATCAGCAGGGCGGTGGTGCCCGCGGTGAGCAGGCTCAGGCCCACGGAGGGACGCCCGGACCGGGTCAGCATGCGCGCCACCACCACGAGCAGCAGCATGTCGCAGGCCGGGTACGCGGCGCCGAGCAGGCGCTGCACCATGGGGATCGACGCGTTCGCGGCGATCGGGCCGATGGCGGAGACCCACCACACCAGGCTGAGACCGGTGGCGACGATGGCGGCGTCGAGCAGCCCGGCCAGATCCCGTCCGCGCCGGCTCCCGGTCAGCAGCAGCGATCCGACCACCAGCAGCGGGTACGCGCTCAGATAGAAGCCGTCCGCCGGTGAAGGGAACGGCGCCTCGTGCAGCACCTGACGGTGGATCTCGTACGTGATGTCACCGGCGAGCCGGAAGCCGATGCCGGTGGCGAACACGTACCAGCCGAGGCTGTTGACGGGCCGGTTGCGGCGGATCCCCGCGAGGACCGCGACCAGGGTGGCCAGCACGAACAGGTCGAAGACAACCGCCGTGACCAGGGTGCCCTTCGGCAGGAAGGGGTACACCAGGGCGACGGCGAGGCCGGTCGCCGTCCACGCACCGACCACCCGGTCGACTCGAAAATTCCGCACGTCCCGCCATCGGCAGTGGCGCGGCTCACCTGAGTGATCAGGCCGGCCAGGCTCGGTCGACCAGCGCCGCCGTGTCCACGCCCCGCGGCAGCGTGCCGAACGTGTGCCCCCAGTCGCCGCCCAGCCGGCTGGCGCAGAACGCGTCCGCCACCACCGCCGGGGCGTGCCTGACCAGCAGCGATCCCTGCAGCACCACGGCCATCTGCTCGACGATCCGGCGGGCGTCGGACTCGAGGTCGTCGCCGTCACCGAGCAGCGCGGTCAGCTTCGCCGTGGCGGTGTCGAGCCGCCCGTCGGCGCCCGCGGCCAGGGCCACCTCCGCCCGGAACGCGTCCAGGCTGCCCGGGTCGCGGCGCATCGCGCGCAGCACGTCGAGGGCCTGGACGTTGCCGGAGCCCTCCCAGATCGAGTTCAGCGGTGCGTCACGGTACAGGCGGGGGAGCCCCGAATCCTCGACGTAGCCGTTGCCGCCCAGACACTCGAGGGCCTCGGCGACCACGGCCGGCTGCCGTTTGCACACCCAGAACTTGCCGACCGCGATGGCGAGCCGACCGAAGGCGCGTTCGTTCGCGTCACCGCGTACGCCTCGGTCCACAGCGCCCGCCAGACGCAGCGCGAGGGCCGTCGCGGCCTCGGACTCCACGGCCAGGTCGGCCAGGACGTTCCGCATGAGCGGCTTGCCGATCAGCGGGCCGCCGAAGGCGGACCGGTAGCGCGCGTGATGCACCGCCTGGACCAGCGCACCGCGCATCCCGGACGCCGAACCGGTCACACAGTCGAGCCGGGTCATCGCGACCATCTCGATGATCGTCCGGACGCCCTGACCCTCGTCACCGACGAGCCAGCCGACGGTGTCGTCGAACTCCGGCTCGCTGCTGGCGTTGCTGCGGTTGCCCAGCTTGTCCTTGAGACGCTGGATGCGGAAGGTGTTGCGCTCCCCGCCCGGCAGCACCCGCGGCACCAGGAAGCAGGACAGCCCGGCGGGCGCCTGCGCCAGCACCAGGAAGAGATCACACATCGGCGCGCTGGTGAACCACTTGTGCCCGCGCAACCGGTAGCTGCCGTCCGCGGCGGGGGTGGCGGTGGTCGAGTTCGCGCGGACGTCCGAGCCACCCTGCTTCTCGGTCATGCCCATGCCGGCGAGCAGCCCACGCTTGGTTCCCGGGTCGCGCAAGCCGGGATCGTACGCGCGGGCCGTCAGCAGGGGCTCGTAGACCGCGGCCAGCTCCGGGGCGTTGCGCAGGGCCGGGACCACGGCGTACGTCATGGAGATCGGGCAGGAGTGGCCGGCCTCGACCTGACTCCAGGTGAACAGCCCGGCCGCGCGGGCGACGTGCGCCCCGGCCCGCTGATCGGCCCACGGGGCGGCGGCGAGACCCTCGCCCACGGCGACGTCCATGAGGCGGTGCCAGGCCGGATGGAACTCGACCTCGTCGACACGGTTGCCGTACCGGTCGTGGGTCAGCAGGCGGGGCTCGTGACGGTTGGCGTCGTCGGCCCAGCGCTGCGCCTCGGGCTGCCCGCCCAGCTTGCCGAGCCGGTGCAGGTCGTCGGCGGCCCAGCCGGCGCCCTCACGGGCGACTCCCTCGAGCAGGGCGGCATCCGCGGCGATGTCGTGACCGGCCAGCGGTGGCGGCTGGTTCACGACCTCGTGAGTAGCAGGGGACATCTCCCCAATGTATGACCTTTACCGGCCTCACGACGACGGTGGGGACCAGGTCGCCGCCATCGCCAGGATGCAAGCCGCCACCGCGTCCGGGTCGACGAGCTGATGGAGGTGCAGGCCGGGCAGCCGCTCCACCGCCCACCCACGGGCGGCGGCCTCGTGCGCGACCTCCTCGTACGGCGGCGCGAAGAGCAGGTAACCGCACGGCTGCCCGTCCCACCCCTCGGGGACGGGGATCCGCTCCTCGTAATAGGCGAGCGGCAGCCGCGGCTGCTCGGCCTCCATCGCCTCCCGTGCGGCCCGGTCCGGGAACATCGGGGCGACGTCCGCCTCCTCGAACCACGTCGTCCACGGCGGCAGGATCCCGTCGACGGCGATGCCCCGCAGGAACTCCAGCGTCTCGGGTGTGGCCACCGGCGTTGTGCCCTGCCGCTCCGGCAGCGCCGCGTCGACGAAGAGGCACCCGGCGACCGGCCGGCCCAGCGCACCGGCGATCACCGGCACGAACAACCCGGCGTTGCTGTGCGCGACGACGACCACCGGAAGATCCGCCGGCAGTGCCGCGACCTGCTCGGCCACCAGCTCGGTGACCCGCGGCCAGAACGGCGCCGGAGCCGCCGCGACCCCGGCCAGCGACGGCACCACCACGGTCGCACCAGCGGCGGTGAGCCGTGCGGCGACCGGCCCCCACGTGCCGGGACCGACCGAGGGGCTGTGCACAAGAACGAAGGCGGCGTCCATGATGCTCACAGTCCCCGATCCGGCCCTCCCTGACCAGAGCGCCGGCCGAACTGTCCCGCTCTAAGGTCGGATCATGCAGCTCGCTGACGAAGTGCACGGGGAGGGCAGGCCGATCGTGTGCCTGCCGTATTTCAGCCTGGCCGCCACGGTCACGGCGGCCGCACTGGAACCGGTCTTCGCCGGGCGGTCCGGCTGGCAACGCCACTACCTGGACCTGCCCGGCCACGGCGCCGCCCCGCCGGGCCCGGGAACAGCCGCCGAGATCGTCGACCTCATCGCCGGCCGGATCGAGGCGCCCCGGTTCCACCTGGCCGGTTTCTCCGGCGGCGGCTACCTCGCCGCGGCCCTCACCCGCCGCTTCCCGGACCGCGTCGCCGGGCTGCTGCTCGTCGTCCACGGCGTCCGCTTCCGCAAGGAGGAACGCGACCTGCCACCCGACAACCGTGAGCCCGCCCCCGAAGGCTGGCTGACCGGCGTCGAGGACACCTTGCACGGCCACCTGAGCGAGGCGATCGGCCACCGCACCCCCGAGGTCGCCGCGCGCGTCGCGGCCGTGGTCGGCCCCCGCCTCTCCCGCTCCCAGGACTACCTGGAAACCCTGCGGGACAAGGGCTTCCCGCTCCCCGACGAGCTCTCACCCCTGGAGTACGACGGGAGCGCGCTCGTGATCACCGGACGTGACGACCTGGTCTGCGGGTACACCGACCAGTACACCGCCATGGCGCGTTATCCCCGCGGGACCTTCGCGGCCGTGGCCGGCGCCGGGCACTACCTGCCCTTCGAACGCCCGGAAGTCTTCACCGGCCTCGTCGGCGGCTGGCTCGACGCGCAGCGCTGACGGCAAACGCCCGGTCCCGCGGGTGCGGGACCGGGCGTCCGGGACGTGCGGTGGGTCAGCTCTGCAGGACGTTCCGGTCGGCGAGGAGCTGGGCCTGCTGCGGCCAGGTCGCCAGGCTCGGCGAGAACCGCATGCCGGCGGCGGCGATCGCGGCCCGGAGAGCCGCCTCGTCGCTGGCGGCGAGCCGGGCAAAGGTGGTGATGCCTGCCGACTGCAGGGCGCGGGCCATCTTGGGGCCGATGCCCTCGATGCGGGTGAGGTCATCCGGCTTCGCCGTCTCGGCGGCCGTGTCACCAGCCGTCACGCCGACCGTGTCACCAGCCGTGCTACCGGCCGGGTCACCAGCCGTGTCGCCGACCGGGTCACCGGCTGTCTCGCCGGCTTCGGGGAGGCGCTGGGCGGGCACGGCGTCGGCGAACGCCGGCTCCGGCTCGGCCGGTGCCTCGATGATGACCGGGGCGGGCTCGGAGGCCAGGTCGTCGTGAAGGGCGACAAAGCCGTTCTGGTCACCGGTGGCGAGCAGGCGCGCCTGCTCCGGCCACGTCGCCAGGCTCGGCGTGAAGCGCAGACCGGCCGCCTTGATCGTGGAGCGCAGGCTCTCGACGTCGGTGTCGGCCAGCTGCCGGAAAGTGCTGATGCCGGCGGCGACGAGGGCGGCCGCGATCTTCGGGCCGATGCCCTCGATGCGGACGAGCTTGTCGGGTGCGGGGGCGGCCACGCGCTCGGTGAGAGCCTCGGTCGGCAGGCCGCCCGCGACCGGGAGAACCACCGTCTCGGGCACGGCCTCGGTGGGCACGCCGCCCGCAACCGGCAGGACCACCGTCTCGGCGGTGGGCTCGGGCGTGGACGCCGGGACGGGCTCGGCGATCGGCTCGGTCGTGTCGGCGTCGGCCGGGGTGGCGTCGTGCGCGGACGCCGTGATCGGCTCGGGCTCCGTGATCGGCGCCGCTGCCACTACCGGCTCGGGCTCCGCGATGGGGTCCGCTGCTGCAACCGGCTCGGGCTCCGCGATGGGGTCCGGCGCCGCAATCGGCTCGGGCTTGGCGATCGGGTCCGCTGCTGCAACCGGCTCGGGCTCCGCGATGGGGTCCGGCGCGTCCACAGCGGCCGGGGAAGCAACGGGCTCGGGGTCCACAACCGGCTCCGGCGCGGTGATGGGGTCGGACGTGGCAACCGGCTCGGTGACCGGCGTGATGTCGGCGGTCGGCGCAGAGTCGCCGACAGGTGCGGTCTCGGCGACGGGCACGGTGTCGGGCTCGGTGTCCCGCGTGGTGTCAGCAACGGGCACGGTGTCGCGCTCAGTGTCGGCCGCAGCGTCGGTCGAGGCGGCGGGTGAGACGTCGGCCGAGGCGTCGGCGGCGGGTGTGGCGTCCACAACGGGCTCGGGGGTGGTCCTGATGACGACCGTCTCGGACGGGTCCGTGGCGGCCGGGATCACGACCGTCTCCGCGGCCGGCTCGGTGCCGGGCCGGATGACAACCGTCTCCGCCGACTCGGCGACCGGCTCGGCGTCGGTGTCCGCGGCGACCGCGGGCGACGAGGAAGGTGTGGCGGGGGACGGCTTGGCGGCGAGGGTGCGGCCCCGGATCAGCCAGCCCGCGAGCAGGCCGACCAGGAGCGCGGCAACGATGGACAGGAGCATTGCCACGGCATGCCTCCGAAAGCGGGGAGCGAGATGTAGGCGCGCAGCTTTGCACATCTCGATACCGCATCGAGCACGGCGTGCCGTATTCGTGACTCCCGTGTGCGGTAATTCGTCCGAGCGGTCACAGCCGCGGCTTGAGCAGGGTGATCCGCGAGGCGCCGAGCTCGGTGACGTAGAGGTTTCCGGTGGCGGTGTCCTGCGTGACGTCGAGTGGCTGGCTGAATCCGGTGAGTCCGCTCAGGCCGGTCGTGCGGTTGCTCAGCGCGCCGTTCGCGGCGACGTCGAACGTCTCGATGTCCTGTCCCGCCGAGTAGCGGACGACCAGGAGTTTGCCGTCGAGGGCACCGCCGCGGTATTCGATCGCGCCGTTCGCGGACGCGTGCAGGCCCGCGTCGTAGGTGCCGGCCAGATCGAAGTTCGGGTCGGGGAGAGTGCCGACCGGGTACGCGCCGACCTGGAACGGATCGGTGCCCGCGGTCGGGTTGCCACCGGCGAGCACCCACTCGCAGCGTTGCGGGTTCGGGTGGCCGTAGTAGCGCCCCTGCTTCACGTCGAAGACGTAGTCGGTCTCCGCGGTCGGCACACCCGTCAGCGCCGGTACGCCCGGACCCGTGTACCCCCGCCGAGCACACGACGCGGGCAGCGTCGCCGGTGTGGCAGGCGTGTTGCCGCCGGCCGCCGAGCCGTTCGTGGGGGCGTACAGGTGGCCGTTGCGGTGCCACACCAGGTCGAAGGCGTTGCGGACACCGGTCGCGTAGATCGTCAGCGGTGCACCGGCGGCGTACGGGTTGTAAGTGCCGCCGTCCGCGGTTCTTGCATCTGTGGGCGTACCGGAAAAGGCACTGGGGTCGAGGCGCAGGACGGCCGCGCTGAGCAGTTGCTCGGGCCGGTTGCCCCACGTGGAGTCGGCCGCGCCCATGGCGTTGTTGGCGCCCTGTGAGACGTAGAGCGCGCCGTCGGGTCCGAACGCGAGCGAGTTCGTCTCGTGGTCCTTGACCGAGCGGGGCAGGTTGACCACGACGGGTGTGTAGGTGCCGAGGTTCGTGCCGGTGAGCCGGCCGATGCGCCCGGACCAGTCGGGGACGTTCAGCGGCCCGGTGTACTCGTAGTTGTCGGTGACCCAGAGGGCGCCGGCCGCGTCGAAGGCCATGCCGATCACCGTGCGGGCGGGCGCGCCGGGGAGTCCCAGCGCCGCCGCGTTGTCACGGACCGCGGTGATGATCGTGGCCGTGCCGAGTGTGCCATCGGCGTTGATCGGGAAGCGGAAGATGCGGCCGTCGAGGGTGCCCGCGTAGAGGCGGCCGTCGGGACCCTTGACGACGGTCGTGAACGACGCACCGGTCGCCACCCCGACGACCTTGTCGAAACCCGGTCCGCCCGAGGTCGTGGTCGCCCCGGTCGTGAAGACGATCGAGTACGGCGTGAAGGCCCGCCCGCTCACGTCCCGCACCCCGGAGGTCAGGCTGAACCGGTACGCCGTGTTCGCCGCCAGGGGCACGGTCGGGGAGAGGTTGACGACGTCCCCGCCGCCGCTGGTGATCGTGGTGGCGGGCACCGCCACGCCGTCGCTGACACGGGTCAGCGTCACGGTGGTGCTCGTCAGCGACGCCGGGTCGACACCACCGCCGGGCAGCACCAGATCCTCGACGACGCTGGTCGTGAGCGGTACGCCCGTCGCGCCGTTCGCCGGAGTGCTGGTCCGGACGCGCGGGCTCGTTCCCGCGTCCGCGACACCCACGATGTCCACGTAGTTCAGCTTGGTGTTGGTGCCACCGGCCGGGCTCAGCGTCAGCCGCCCGTCGGCCACGGTGACCGTCCGGGTCGCGGTGGCGTGCTTGACCGTCGCCGTGGGCACGAAGGCCGCGACGGCGTTCTGGTCCTCGATGCTGAGCCAGTGCGAGCTGTTGACCGCGGTGCCGGCGTCACCGACCGCGGCGGTCATCGTGTAGGTGCCGTTCGGGACGGCCGCCTCCCACGACCCCGGCGTGGTCACACCGGCCGACCCGGCGGGCAGTTGGGCGTGAATCAGCGTGGCGAGGCGGACGTCGCTCTGCGCCGCGTCGGGGTTCCGGTTGCGGCCGTTGCCGGCCAGGCTCAGTGGTGTTGCCGTGCCGGACTGCACCCAGCCGTAACCGCGGGTCGCCGCGTACGCGTCACCGGAGTCGCGGACGTAGCCGGCCGGGGGCGCGGTGGCAGCGTCGGAGAAGTTCACGTTCAGGTCGAAGGTGACCCGGGCGATCTCCACGTAGTTCAGCTTGGTGTTGGTGCCGCCGACCGCGTCGACCGTCAGCCGTCCGTCGCTGACGGGCACGGTCACGGTCGCCGTCCGGAACTCCGCCACGGCCGTCGACACGAAGCCGGACACCGCGGCGACACCCTCGACGCGGACCGTGTGCGCACTGTCGTACGCCGGCTGGTCGCCCACCGACACCGTCACCTGGTACGACCCGGCGGGCACCGCGTACTCCCACGCGCCCGGCGTCGGCACCCCGGTCGTGCCGCCGACGTCGCCGTACTGGAGGTGGATGACCGTGTCGAGCCGGGCGTCGATGCCGGTGCGCGCACGGCTGCGGGTGTTGCGGGTCAGGTCGAGCGGGTCGTGCGTCCCGGACACGACCCAGCCGGACCCGCGCGCGGCGTCGTACGCCAGCCCGGTGTCCGCGGTGTACCCGGCCGGAACAGCAACCGCCGCGGGCTGGAAGTTGACCTTCGCGACCGGCGTCACCGCGGCCTGCGCGGGCGTCACCACGGCGAACGGCGTGATCAGTGCGGCGACGGCCACGATCCACAGACGACGGTGCAGCACGGTTGTTCCCCCAGATCCGGCCCCCCACAGGCACGGATCCACGCTGGCACGACCGCCGGGCCGCCCGGCCTGTCAGGAACTTGTCGCCGGTGTCGGCCCAGCTCAGAGCCCCGGTGATTGGTCGGTGCGCGATCACTGCGCGCGAACGGTAAGACGCGGCCAAATGCGGAGATCAGGCGGTGTACCGGCCCTATCGCGGCGCACTGACGCGCACTCGGTCGCCATTGCCGCCGTCGTCTTTCCGGCGATAGGACTCCTGGTTCGAGAGCATCGCGTCGGTGTTCCGTTGCGCCCAGACGTAAACGGCGAACAATGGCTCGACGAGGGACTGCCCCTGTTCGGTGAGCTCGTAACGGACCTTGACGACAGCACCCGCCGGAACTGACACGCGACCGATCAGTCCGTAGCTCTCGAGCATGCGCAGGGACTGGACGAGCATCTTCTTGGACACGCCTTCGATGCGCTTGAGCAATTCGCCGAAGTAGTGCGGCCTGTCGGCCAGCGCGACAATGATCAACGAGACCCATTTGCTGCCGAGCCGTTCGAGAATCTCGCGGGTCGGGCAGTCGCCTACGAACGCGTCGGTCTCGGCGGCGCGGGCCAGGATGGGGTGCTTGCTCACGGTAGTCACTTCAAAGTGCCTGCTATCTGCTCCGAAGGTGGTCTCTTACGGTTACCACATGCTTTTACGCATCACGGACTGATGACGCAGCTCCGTGTACCAAGAAGAGGACATCTCGCCATGAAACGCTGGATCTTGCCACCCGACGCCACCGATGCGTCCGGCCTTGTCCTGGAAGACGCCGACATCCCGGAGCCCGGCCCCGGCGAAGTCCGGATCAAGGTCGAGGCCGCGTCGATCAACTTCCGGGACCAGCTCATCCTGACCGGATGGTACGGCCGCACCGAAGGCCGGAGACTCATCCCGCTGTCGGACGCAACCGGCACCGTCGACGCTGTCGGCCATGATGCCGATCATTCGTGGGCGGTCGGGGACAGGGTCACCAACACCGGCGTACGCGGCTGGGAGGACGGGATACCGGTCGAAGATCTTGGGCTGGGCCTGGGATCGCTCGATGTCGACGGTGTTCTGGCGGAGTACGTCGTTCTGCCGGCGGACCAACTGGCACGAGCACCACGCAACTTGGATTCCGCCGAGGCGTCCACACTGCCGATTGCGGGAGGCACCGCCTGGAACGCGATGTTCGGCGATCACCCGATCGGCAAAGGCGGCTCGATGGTGACGCTGGGAACGGGTGGAGTGGCGCTTTTTGCCGTCCAGCTGGGTGTCGCGGCCGGCGCTGACGTTCACGTTGTCGTGCGCCGCGGCGACCACGTCCGGAAACTCCGCGACATGGGTGTGGCGAGCGTGATCAACAGCGTCGATTCCCCGGACTGGGCGGCCGAGGTGGGGAGCAGCATCGGCAGTGTGCGCAAGGTCGTCGATACCGTCGGCATGGGAGTTCTGCCACAGGCCATGGAAGCGGTCGGCAAGATGGGCGAGATCGCGAGTGTCGGACTCTTCGAGGTGGACCCGAAGCCACTCGGCCGCAGCCTGCTGGCCAAGCAGATCACCGTCCGTGGAGTGGCCGGTGCCAGCCGGCGGATGCACCGTGATCTGGTGGAGTTCATCGAAACGCACGATCTCCACCCCGTCGTTCATCAGCGTTACGACTTCGCCGATGCCCCGTCTGCCTATCGAGCGCAAGCAGCCCCCGGCATCTTCGGCAAGGTTGTCATCGAGGTGTCCCGTTGAGCGCGGTGCCTGCTCACCAGCGGTGTGGCAACGACCGCCGGATCAGCGGTGGCGCCGGGCGATCGCGTACAGATCGCGGGCCGGACCGGTGAGCTGCGCACCCGCCGGCCAGACCGCCCGCAGCTGGCGTTGCAACGGCATCGCCGACGGCACCGCGACGAGCGTCCCGGCGGCCAGCTCGGCGGTCACGGCCAGCGAGCTGAGCACCGCCGCTCCGCTGCCGGCCGCGATCGCGTGCTTGATCGCCGTCGTCGACGACAGCTCGAGCAGCGGCGCCGCGGCCACCAGCGGCTGCAGCGCCTCCTCGAACGCCCGCCGTGTGCCCGAGCCGGCCTCGCGGGACACCAGCGGGGTCGCGGCCAGCTCGTCCGGTGTGACACCGCGCCGCCGTTTTGCCCACGGGTGGCCCGTGCCGACGACCACGGCCAGGCGGTCGGCTGCGACGGCCTCGGCGTGCAGCCCGGCGGGCACGTCCGGCCCCTCGACAAAACCGAGGTCCACTTCGCCGGCGAGGACCGCGGCCGCCACCTCGGCGGAGTTGGCGGCACGCAGCGTCACGCTCAACCCCGGATGCCCGGACCGCAGGGCGACCAGCCACGCGGGCAGCAGGTATTCCGCCACGGTCTGACTCGCGGCGACGGCCAGCCGGCTCTCGTGGGTCGTCCGCAGCGCCGCGACACCGGTGGCCAGCGCGTCGGCGGCGTCCACGGCGGCCCGGGCCCAGTCGGCGACCAGTGCACCCGTACCCGTCAGCGTCGAACCGCGGGGCGAGCGGTGCAGCAGGGTCAGCCCGAGCCGGCGTTCCAGCTCGCGCAGGCGGGCGCTGGCGGCCGGCTGGGAGATGTGATGTGCTGCCGCCGCGCGACCCACACTGCCCAGCCGCGCGACGCTGAGCAGCAGGTCGAACGCGGTGAGGTCGGTGACCTGCGGCGGCAGAGGCATAACCGCAGCCTATGACCCCAGAGGCAGACGACGGCTACCGGGGCGGGCCGGGGGACCGGACAGTGGAGATCATGACCGCCCTGCTCGAACGCCCGGCCCGCCGGACCACCCCTGTCACGCTGTTCGGCCCCAACTGGTTCGCGTCCGTGATGGGCACCGGCATCGTCGCCACGGCCGCCGCGTCCCTGCCGGTGCACGTGCCGGGCCTGCGCGTCCTCGCCACGGTCGTCTGGGCCCTCGCCGCGGTGCTCCTGGTGGTCCTGCTGGTCGCGACGGTCCGGCACCGCACCTCGTACGCGGACGACCCGGTCCTGTTCCACTTCTGGGGCGCCCCGCCGATGGCCCTGATGACCGTCGGCGCGGGCACGCTGCTGCTCGGACGCGACTGGCTCGGCGAACCCCTGGCCGTGGTCGTCGACCTCGTGCTGTGGACCGCCGGGACCGGGTTCGGGCTGGTGGTGGCCGTTCTGGTCCCGTACCGGATGATGACCCGGACCGGCGACCGGCCGGACGCGGCCTTCGGGGGCTGGCTCATGCCGGTGGTCTCGCCGATGGTCTCCGCGGCCACGGGTGCGCTGCTCGTCCCGCACGTGCCGGCCCGGACCGAGCTGCTGCTGGCCTGTTACGCGATGGTCGGGATCAGCCTCTTCGCCGCGCTCGTGGTGATCAGCCAGATCTGGGGGCGGCTGGTGCGGCACGGCGTCGGGCCCGCCCGGCTCGTGCCGACCCTGTGGATCGTGCTCGGGCCGCTCGGCCAGTCGGTCACCGCCGTCCACCTGCTCGGGCGCGCCTCGGACGGCGTGCTGAGCGAGCCCTACGCGCAGGGCGCCCAGCTGGCCGCGCTGCTCTACGGCGTACCGGTGCTGGGTTTTGCGGCGTTCTGGGCGGCGCTCGCGGGCGCGATCACCGTGCGCACCGCCCGGGCCGGCCTGCCCTTCTCGCTCACCTGGTGGAGCTTCACCTTCCCGGTCGGCACCGTGGTCACCGGCGTCTCCGGTCTTGCCGTTCGTACCGGATCCGCCCTGCTCACGGCCGTTGCCGTCCTCCTGTACGCCGCCCTGGTCGCCGCCTGGACCGTCGTCGCCACGCGCACGCTGCGCGGGGTGCGCCGGGGTGACCTACTGAAAGTGGCGCCGCCCGCGTAGGGTCTGAGCAGGCCTTCGTCGAGGACCAGTGAGGAACAGGGTGGCCACGGACCTGCTCGCCGAGCTGGACGGCGCGCGCCGCCTGGCCATCACCGACGACCGGCCCGACCTCGCGGAACGGCTGGAACGGGCCGCTGAGCGCCTGCGGGTCACCGACGTGACCGTGGCGATCGTCGGCGAGTTCAAGCAGGGCAAGAGCACCCTGGTCAACGCCCTGCTGCGCACCGACATCTGTCCGGTCGACGCCGACATCGTCACCGCCGTGCCGACTGTGCTGCGCTTCGGCACACCGCCGTCCGTCACGCTGCAGATCCCCGCCGAGGACGGCACGCTCAACCCCGTCGGCGTGCCGTTCGACCAGCTCCGCCGTTATGTCACCGAGGAATCGTCCGCCGGTGACGCCACACCCCGCAGTGTCGAGGTGCGCCTCGACCGGCGGCTGCTCGGCGCGGGTCTGTCGTTCGTCGACACCCCGGGAGTCGGCGGTCTCGACTCCGCCCACGGCAACCTCACCCTCGGTGCGCTCACCACGGCGGACGCCGCACTCTTCGTGACCGACGCGTCCCAGGAGCTGACCGCGCCCGAGGTCGACTTCCTGCGCCGGATCCTCGACCGCTGCCCGCACGTCTACTGCGTCGTCACCAAGACCGACCTGCACGGCGAGTGGCGGCGCATCGTCGAGCTCAACGCCGGCCACCTCGCCAAACAGGGCCTCGACGTGCCCATCGTCGCCGTCTCGTCGTTCCTGCGGCTGCGCGCCCAGGCCCGCGACAGCACCGAGCTCAACACCGAGTCCGGCTTCCCGCGCCTGGTCGAGCTGCTGCGCCGTGACGTCCTCGGCGCGGCCCGGTCGGGCCTGCAGGCCGCGGCGCGCGCCGAGCTCGCGTTTGTGGTCGCCCAGCTCCGCGAACGCGTGGAGGCCGAGCAGGCCGCGGCGGCCTCACCGGCCGCGGCCGAGGCCATCACCCACCGGTACGCGGAGAAGCAGCGCCGCACCCGCGCCCTCGGCTCCTGGCAGACCGTCCTCGGCGACGGCATCCAGGACCTGACCGCCGACGTCGACCACGACCTGCGCGAACGCCTCCGCGGACTGCTGCGCGGCGGCGAGGAGCTGCTCGACGAATCCGACCCCAAGGAGACCTGGCGCGACTTCCAGGCCTGGGCGTCCCGCGAGGCCACGGCCGCCGCCGTCGACAACCTGATGCTGCTGGTCACCCGCACCGAACAGCTCGCCCGCGACGTCGCCGAACGCTTCGACCTCGAGTACGACAGCCTCGACGTCGACCTCCCGTCGGTGGAACAGGGCCTCGGCAAGGTCGGCGACCTCGACGTCAACTTCCACAAGTCCGGCATGCAGCAGTTCCTCGGCGCGTTCACCGCCGCCCGTGTCACCTACGGCGGCTTCTACATGCTCGGCGCCCTCGGCGCGATCTTCAACGTCGCCGTCGCCGCCCCGATCGGCCTGATCGCCGGCCTCACCCTCGGCCGCCGCCTGATCAAGCAGGAACGCGAACGCCAGATCCAGCAACGCCGCCAGCAGGCCAAGGTCGAACTCCGCCGCTACGTCGACGACGTCAGCTTCCACGTCGGCCGCGACTCCCGCGAGGCCGTCCGCCGCACCCAGCGTTTCCTGCGCGACGAGTTCGCCGCCCGCGCCGCCGCCGTGGACCGCTCGACGGCCGCGACCGCCGCCGCCGTCCGCGAGACCGCCGTCCTGCCCGACGCCGAACGCCAGGCCCGCGCCCGCCACCTGGCCGAACGCCGCACCGAGTTGGACCGCCTCGCATGAGCATGCTCCCCGACGTGCAGACCCTCCTCGACCGCGCACTGGCCGAGACCAGCGACCGCACGGTCCGCACCGCGATCGCCGACGCCCGCCGCCGCCTCGGCGAACCCCTGCGCGTCGCCATCGCCGGCAAGGTCAAAGCCGGCAAGTCCACCCTGCTCAACGCCCTCGTCGGCGAAGGCCTGGCCCCGACCGACGCCGGCGAGTGCACCCGCATCGTCACCTGGTACGCCGACGGCCCCACCTACGCCGTCACCGCCCACCTCACCGACGGCACGGTCACACCGAGACCCTTCAACCGTGTCGGAGGGGCGGTCCAGATCGACCTCGGCCGCCCCGCCGAACAGGTCGACCACCTCGAGGTCCGCGTCCCCAGCGCCCGCCTGCGCCGCCACACCCTGATCGACACCCCCGGCATCGCCTCCCTCTCCACGGACGTGTCCCTGCGCACGATGGCGTTCCTCGACGCCGAAGCCGACCGCCCCGCCCAGACCGACGCCGTCATCTACCTGCTCCGCCACATGCACGCCAGCGACGTCCGCTTCCTCGAGTCCTTCCACGGCGACGGCCTCTCCAACGGCACCCCGGTCAACGCCGTCGGTGTCCTCTCCCGCGCCGACGAGATCGGCGGCGCCCGCCTCGACGCCATGGAAGCCGCAGCCCGCGTCGCCGCCCGCTACGCCTCCGACGAAAGACTCCGCCGCCTCTGCCCGGTGGTGGTCCCCGTCGCCGGCCTCCTCGGCGCCGCCGGTGCCACCCTCCGCGAGGACGAATACCGCACCCTGGCGGCGGTCGCCGCCGAACCCATGCCGGTCGTTGTCGAGCTGCTGCTGACCGCCGACCGCTTCGCCACCTCCGCCCCGGAACGCCGCCGGACCCTCCAACGTCTCGGCCTCTTCGGCGTACGCCTGGCGGTGCGCCTGATCCGCGAACAGCAGGTCCACGACTCCGCCGACCTCGCCGCGGCCCTGACCGCCCACAGCGGCATCGACCGCCTCCGCGAGGTTTTTACCGCCCAGTTCGTCGGCCGCAGCGAGGTCCTGAAAGCCCGCTCGGCGTTGGCCGTCCTCGACGAATACCTCGCCCCGGGCTCACCCCTGGCCGCCGAAGCCGAACGCATCCGCGCCAGCGCCCACGAGTTCGTCGAGCTGCGCCTCCTGCATCTGATCCGCTCCGGCCGCCTCCCCGGGACCGAAGCCCAGCTCACCGAAATGGACCTCCTCCTCGGCGGCGCGGGCGGCGCGGCCCACCACCGCTTGGGCCTCCCCGCCGACGCACCCGCGCCGGTGATCGCGGCGGCGGCCCAGGCCGCCCTGGCCCGCTGGCAGACCATCGCCGAACACCCCTTCACCGCCCGCGAACTCCGCACCGCCGCCCGAGCCGCCTCCCGCACCTGCGAAGGCCTCCTCGCCACCGTCACCTGAGCGCACCGCCGTCTCGATCGGACATCCGACACCCCGCCCTACGCTCGGCCTGACCGGGTCGGAGCTGCGCTATCCGCGCTCGGCGGTGCGAAATGCCGGAAGTCGAGTCGTTACGAACCATTGGCGGTTACCAACTAAGCACCTAGTGTGACCATCCATTGACAGAGGGCTATGTCGGTGGATGGTGGTGATCGTCGAATGGCCGGTAACACTCATAGGTCGAACTGCGCCAACGCCCAGAACCCCGGGTGTGAATGCTCAGGCTGTGGTGGTTCTCTGCACGGCTGGCAGGGCTGGACCGCCCTTGCCGGAGCTGAGCCGCGAGCGCGGGCGGTTCGGCGCAGTGAACTCGAGAACGAGGTGCAGAGAGACGCCAAGTCCGGGTCGGTGCGACACAACAGCACCAACCGGCAGGCTTACCTGAACCTGGCCCGCTTGGACCTTGCCGAACAGCTCTGGGCAGAGGTCCCGGATCATGAACCTGACGGTCGGGTCCCGGAATCGGCAGCAGTCGACGTCTCGTCCGATTACGGGCGAGTCACTGTCCTGGGTCACACGATCATGGAGAAGAACTGGGACGAGATTTCGGCGGAGATCGACAAGCTGTCCAGTGGTGAAGTGAACGCCAGAACCATCAAGAAGCATCTTGCCGATCACATCTGGTGCACGTTGCTGGTGGCGGTGATTCAGAAAGTCGAGAGCTTGAGCCGGGCCGTCAGCTTTGTCTCCGACGGGGTCAAACGGTTCCTGCAAGGCGCCTTGGTGGAACGGCTCGGTTCGGCATTTTCCGACGGCTTGCGGACCGCGGTCGCCGGCATCGTTGTCGACAAGGTGTGGTTCGCCTTGACGAAGCTTCTGGAGGTCCATTTCCCCTTCCTGGGAACCGACATCCTCCGGGCCCTGCGGATGCTCGCCGTTTTCAGTTGTCCCTCGATCGAGAGGCATCCCGAGGTCTACGAGCACGCTGTTCGACCGCTGCTCGGTGACGCGGGCGCTCTCATCAGTGAGGACGTCAAGGCTCAGGTCAGCGAACTCTTCGACGCGTGGGGTAAACGGCAGGGCTGGTGAACCTGCTTGTCGACTTGCTCGGTGGGCCCGAACTGCCCGATCATCGCCGGATGGTCGCCGACTTTTTGTTCAAGCCTGTTCTGACTGGCGACAAGGTGGTGCTGCGGCCGTTCGAGCCGGGGGACTTTGCCGGGATCAAGGAGGCGTTGCTCGATCCGGAGGTCATGCGGCTGACCGGGAGTCAGCCCGTGGTGTGGGATCAGGCGGCCGAGGCCCGGATGCGGGAGTGGTACGACACGCGGGCCGAGCAGGCCGATCGGCTCGACCTTGCCGTGGAGGACCGGGCCACCGGGGACTGGGTCGGTGAGGTGGTCCTCAACAAGTGGGATCCTGCCAACGCCGCGTGCAACTTCCGGATCATGTTCGGGCCGTCCGGGCAGGACCGGGGGCTCGGGACCGAGGCCACCCGGCTGATGATCGGGTACGCGTTTCAGCGGCTCGGTCTGCACCGGATCTCGCTCGAGGTCTACAACTTCAACCCCCGGGCGCGCCGCGTGTACGAGAAGGCGGGTTTTGTCGCCGAGGGAGTGCTGCGTGACGCGTTGCGTACGGGGGACGGGTGGGTTGATGCGACCGTGATGGCGATCCTGGCCGACGATTGGCGGGCCCTGCCCGAGGAGCGGAAAGCGCTGATCTACGACCAGCAGGGGTGACCTTCGCGGGCTGTTCCCTGGGTGAGGGTTTCCTCGTCGCCGCCGTCCTTGGTGGTCACGACGATCCGCGGCTTGTCGAGGGGGCCGCGGGTGAAGGCCAGCCACTCGCCGCCGGGGGCCCAGGACGGGTCCATCTCGCGTTCGTCGTCCGTGGTCAGTTCGTGGGCGTCGGTGCCGTCGCTGTCGACCAGCCAGATGTCGGAGATGCCGGGGCCGGTCCCGTGGGTGTACGCGATCGTCTTGCCGTCCGGTGACCACGCCGGGTCGTAGGCCGGGCCTTCGTCACCCCGGGTGATCTGCTTGCCGGGCTCCTCGGGGTTGTCGACGTTCACCAGGTAGATCTGGCGTTCGCCGTCGATCTCGGCCCAGTAGGCGATGGACTTGCCGTCGATGGACCAGGCGGGGTCGTCCTTGACGGTCTTCGCCGAGGTCAGCTGGCGTGGCTCGGACTCGCCGATCTTGATGATGAAGATCTGGGCCTGCTCGCCGACCGTGCGCATGAACGCGAGTTTGGTGCCGTCGGCGGACCAGGTCGTCCGGCCGCCGGTGACATCTCCGATCACCTTCCGGGCGTTCTTGCCGTCGGCGTCCATGACCCAGATCTCGTTGCTGCCGTCGGCCAGGTTACGGGTCAGGGCGATCTTCTTGCGGTCGCGGGACCACTCCGGCAGCACGTCGTTGCCGGTGTCCGAGATCAGGGTGCGGTCCGGCCGGCCCGGGGTGACCAGCTTGACCGACGACTTGCGTTCCGGCCGGTCGGGGCCTCCGGTGTCGACGCGGATCAGCATGGTTTCGGTCGGGAACCGCGGCGGCGCGACCGACGGGCCCGCCGACGGCTGAGCGCCGGTGTTGCCCTTCTTGTCACCCTGGTTGAGGGCGATGACGGCCGCGGTCGTGCCGGCGATGACCGCGAGCGTGATCGCACCGACCAGGATCAGGCGGCGCCCGTTCCGCTTCGGCGGATCGTCGTCCAACCTCGGAGGAGCCGGAGGGTACGAGGTGGGCCCGCCCGGCGATCCGGCCGGGGCAGGCGGCGAGAAGACCTGGGTACGCCCACCGGGTGCCGTCTGCGCCGGGCCCGTGCCGGGGATGGACGCCGCACCCTGCGAGAACGCGACGGCTCCCGCGTTGTGGCCGCCGGCGCCCGGCATGTACTGCGTCGGCGCCGGATTTCCCTGCCGGTGCCCGCCTTCCTGCGGCGCCTGGCTCTCGTGCCAAGGCTGGTCCTGGGGTGCGGGACTGCCCGCCTGGGTCGCGGTGCCTTCCGACCAGTGCCGGTCGTCCGCCTGCGAAGCCCCGGCGCCGCTGACCGGGGCGGTCTCGGTCGCCGGGCCGGCGGCAGCTGCGGACTGGGCGTGGTACCAGTCGGCGGCGGCCTGGTCCTCGGGACGCTCCACGTGGTCGTCGGCCCACGGGTCGCTGGGGGTGATCAGCGTTTCGGACTGGTCTCCCGTGCTCTGCGCCCAGGCCGAGGCCACGGGCGCGGGCTGAGCCGGGGGCCGGCCGGCGGCGCCCTGGTTTCCTGGCCGGTTCGAGTTTCCCGGCCGGTTCGAGGCGCTGCCGTTCGTCGCGGCCTGCGTCTCCGGGCCCCGCGAGGCATTCGACGCTCCGGCAGTGGCTCCCGTCGGCGCATCCATCGGACCGGTGACAGGTCCGGTGAGGGGACCGGTGAACGTGCCGCCCGGGAAAGCCGCGGTGAAGGTCGCCGGCAGAGGATCGGTCTCAGGCCCAGGGAAGGGCGCGGTGGCCGGACCACGTTGGGACGCCGAGCCATTGTCAGCTGGGCCACCCGCCGCCGCGGAAGTTGCCGACGCCGGATCGTGGGCAGGCGAAGATCCGGCGGCCGTGCCACCATCTTGCGCGGGGCTGCCGGAACCGGCCGGGCTGGCCGAAGTTGCTGGGCCGCCGTTGGCGGCTGGGCCACCGGAAGCAGCCGCGCCGTTTGCAGCGGCGGAAGTGGCGGGCGTCGTGTGGTCGGACTCAGCCGGCGCCGAGCCGTTGGTGGCCGCGGGCTCGACCGCCGCGGCGAACGGCGAGGCCCCGCCGGTGATCAATGCCGTCGACACCGCCGCGCCCATCGCGATGCTGTGTTCCGGGTGCGGGTCGGCGATCACCGGCCGGTCGAACGCGGTCGACAGCAGCTGGCTGACCAGCGGAATCCGGGACGATCCGCCCGCGAGCAGCACAGCGTCCAGCTCGTCCGGCGACACTCCCGCGGCCCGCAGTGCGCGGTGCATCGCGGCGACCGTGTCCTCCAGCGCCGGGGCGATCATGGATTCCAGTTCGGAGCGGTTCAGGCGTACGCGGGTGTGGATGCCCGGGAGCGCGACCGGGATCATGACCTCGGTGTCGAAGGACAGGGCTTCCTTGGCCTCGACGCAGTCGCGGCGCAGGCGGGCCAGGGCGGTGACCACGTCGGGCTCGTTCGGGTCGAGGCCCTCGATCGTGGTGCCGAGCATGCCGAGGACGTGACCGAAGACGGCCTCGTCGAAGTCGGCGCCGCCGAGCTGTTCGATGCCTTCGGGGTCGCCGAGGAGCTGGAAGCCTTCGCCGTCGCGGCGCAGGACCGCCGCGTCGAACGTGCCGCCGCCCAGGTCGTAGACCGCGACGGTCTCGCCCGACGCGATCTTGCGGGCGGTCGCGTGCTGCAGGGCCGCCGCCTCGGGCTCGGTGCGGAGCAGGACCGGGCCGGTGTCGGCCAGGCGGAGGGCCTGGTCGAGCTGCTCGCGTTTGTACGGTCCCCAGTTCGCCGGGTGTGTCACGGTCAGCACCGCCGGCGGCTCGCCGTGCAGGCGGGCGACCGTGTCGATGACGTGGCGCAGCAGCTTGGCGGTGAGGGCGTGCGCGGAGAACGGCACGCCGCCGACCAGGATCGGCACCGGGTCGCCGATGCGCCGCTTGAACTCGCGCGCCAGGCGTCCCGGCTCGGCCTGGCCGCGGCGTTCGGCGGCGTCCCCGATCAGGAGACTGCCGTCGCTGTTCACGAAGACGAGTGACGGGATCTCGGCCCGTCGTCCGCCCAGCCTGACGACCTCGATGCGCCCATCGACGTTCACCGCCGCCGCTGTCTGGGTCGTACCGAGATCAACACCCAAGCCGTACTGCATCGCCACAGCTCCAGACCTTAAAGGGAGCGCGCCACGGGTGGCACCGCCGGAAGGACTGTGTCGGGGTGTTCTTTCACGGCACGACCTTGCATCCGGGGGCGACCGCCTGCCATTGCGTACAGAAGGATGTGGCCGCGTCGGCTGATCCGAAGCCGTCGTGGAGCAGCAGCCAGGAGCCGGCGCCGCCGTTGTCGTCGAGGTCGTCCGAGGTGAGGCTGTCGACGAGCCGCACCGGCATGCCCGCGGCGGTCAGGGTCGCCAACCGGGCGTCGGCGGCGGCCCGCCCACCGTCGCCGCCGGTGTGCGGGACGGCCTCCACCAGCGCAAACGGTCGCCCGACGGCCGGCGCTGCGCTGTCGTCGCTCAGGCGGGGGAGCAGCACTCCCGCGGTGGCGCCGAGAGCCAGAACGACGGCGACGACTGCGGCGACCCACTTCGGCACGAGGGGTTTGACGACGCCGGTGCCGACGGCGCTCAGCAGCGGTCGCGGACCGGGGCCGTGGACGGTGACGATCACGGCGTACTTCTTGGGCGTACCGATGAGGGATCTTGCGGGGCGGGCTCGGACGGACACCGGGAGGGAGCCGCCGGGCTCGACCTGCGCGGTCGCGGGCTCGATCTCGGTGGTCCCGGAGGGCGGGTCGAGCTCGGCGCTGACCCGCACGTCGGCGGGCTGAGCACCGTCGTTGCCCAGGTGAAGATCAAAAGTCTGCGCGGCGCCGGGCCGCGGCACCAGCTCTCCCCGCACCGGTACGGGCACAGCAACCGTCAGCAGTCCGGAGGCGAACCCGGCCGTCGCGCCGGTGCCGAGGTCCTCTGCCCGCACGGTGAACGGCACCAGCGACGCACTCGGCGGCTGATCGTGGGGGGTCTGCAGCACAAGCTCGACCGTGATTGCCGCACCCGCCGCGACCGTGGTGGCCGGGGGTTCGGCGGCGGCCCAGCCGGCGGCACGACCCCGCGCCACGACGAGCCGCACGTCGCGGGCGCCCGGCCCGGGGTTGTGCAGCTCGACCGGTACGCGGACGGCAACGCCCGGCGGCAGGACGACGGGTGTCGCCGGCAGGGTCAGTTCCACGCGGTGATGCTGTCACCAGGGGCGGGACGCCGGACCGCCCGGGTCGGCAACTTGACGATCTCAGCCGGTGTGCAGGCCGTAGAGGGTCAGCGCGGCGAGGCTGGGAGCGTCGACGATCCGGCCGGACCGGAGGGCTTCGGCGATCTCCGCGTCGGTGAACCGCCGGTGGACCATGTCCTGTTCGGACTGCTCGCGGGCGGTGTCACCCTCGGTGAGGTCCTCGGCCAGGTAGACGTCGAAGCCCTGCGTCGAGTAGCCGTACGCCTCGTACAGGTGGCCCAGGTGCACCAGGGAGCGGGCGCGCAGGCCGGTCTCCTCGGCCAGTTCGGTGCGGGCCAGCTCGGCCGACGTACCGGTCGCGCTGTGTCCCCAGCCGCCCTGCGGAAACTCCCAGGCCCGGCGCCCGATGGGGTAGCGGAACTGCTCGACCAGCCAGAAGCCGTCCTCCCAGCGGGGCAGGACCAGCGCGAAGTCCCGCTTCTCGACCACGCCGTAGATGCCCGGGGTGCCGTCGGGGTGGGCGATCTGGTCCTCACGCACCGTCATCCAGGGGTTGCTGTAGACGACGCGGGTGCTGACCTGCTTCATGCGACGATCCTGCCCGGCGCGCCGGCCCATTCCGACGCCAGCATCGCGAAGATGAGCTCGTCGTGCCAGGCGTCGGCGAAGCGGACACACTGGACGAGGTGGCCCTCCTGGCGGAAGCCGAGCCGGAGCAGGGCCCGGGCCGAGGCCTCGTTGCCGGAGTTGGTGCTCGCCGTGACCCGGTGCAGGTCCAGCCGGTCGAAGGCCAGGTCGAGCAGGGCTCTTGCCGTCTCGGTCGCCAGGCCGCGGCCCTGCGCGTCCGGGTGCAGGATGATGCCGATCTCGGCGTGGCGGTTCTCCACGCTGACCAGGGAAAGGTCGAGCTCACCGAGCAGGCGGCCGGTCTCGCGGTCCTCGGCCGCCAGGACCAGGCAGTCACCGTCCGCGGCCAGCTTGGTCATGGTCAGCCGCTGCCGGACCACGTCGCGGACACCGTCGGGTGTGGGCGGTGGCCAGTAGAGGTGACGCACAACTTCGGGCCGGCTGCGCAGGTCGAGGAGGGCCTCCTCGTCACCGGTCCGGAAGGGCCGCAGCAGCAGGCGCGGGGTGACCAAGGGCTCCACGAGATCCAGCACCCGCTCATGGTGCCGGTACGGTTCGCGTTTCGAAAGTGTTGACACCCCGTGACAGGCGCATCACGATATCCCCACCAGTCGATGGAAGCGCTCCCAAGGAGACCGCCCGTGATCCGCGCCCTCGGTGCCACCGCTCTGCTCGCCGTAGCTCTGACCGCGATAGGGCCGGCGTCCCCGGCCGCCGCGGACGAGGTCGAGCAGCTCGTCAACGGCGGCTTCACCTCCGGCACCGAACCGTGGTGGTCCACCGCGGGCATGCCGATCACCCTGCGCGACGGCAAGGCGTGTGTGGACGTCCCCGGCGGCACCGTCAACCGGTGGGACGCCGCGGTCGGCCAGAACGACATCGACCTCGTCGAGGGGGAGACCTACCGGTACTCGTTCACCGCGAGCGGCGACCCGGCCGGGCACGTCGCGCGGGCGATCGTCGGGCTCTCGGTCGCGCCGTACGACACGTACTTCGAGGCGTCACCGGTCCTGAGCGTGGCGGGTGACACCTACTCGTACACGTTCACCTCGGCCGTGACGACCGCCCAGGCGCAGGTCGCTCTCCAGGTCGGCGGCAGCGCCGACCCATGGGGGCTGTGCCTCGACGACGTCTCCCTGGTCGGCGGCGTGCCACCGGAGGTCTACCAGCCGGACACCGGGCCCCGCGTCCGCGTCAACCAGGTCGCCTACCTGCCGCGCGGCCCGAAGAAGGCCACGCTGGTCACCGAGACGACCACCAAGCTGCCGTGGCAGCTCAAGAACGCCGCGGGCACCACCGTCGCCCGCGGCCACACCGTCCCGCGCGGCGTCGACGTCTCCTCCGGGCAGAACGTCCAGACCATCGACTTCAGCCGGTACCGCAAACACGGCACCGGATTCACCCTGGTCGCCGACGGCGAGACGAGCCGGCCGTTCGACATCGACGCCGCCGCCTACGAGCAGCTGCGGATCGACGCGCTGAAGTTCTACTACACCCAGCGCAGCGGCATCGAGATCAAAGAATCACTGCGTCCCGGGTACGCCCGCCCGGCCGGACACGTCGACGTCGCCCCGAACCTCGGTGACGGCGCGGTGCCGTGCCAGAGCGGTGTCTGCGACTACAAGCTGGACGTCACCGGCGGCTGGTACGACGCCGGCGACCACGGCAAGTACGTCGTCAACGGCGGCATCTCCACCTGGGAACTGCTCAACCAGTTCGAGCGCACCTCCGAACCGGCCCGCCTCCGCGACGGCACCCTGGCCATCCCCGAGAGCGGCAACCGCGTCCCGGACATCCTCGACGAGGTCCGCTGGGAGCTCGACTTCCTGCTGAAGATGCAGGTCCCGGCCGGTCAGCCGCTCGCCGGCATGGTCCACCACAAGATCCACGACGCGAACTGGACCGGGCTGCCGCTCATGCCGCACCTCGACCCCCAGCAGCGTGAACTCCACCCCGTCTCGACCGCCGCGACCCTCAACCTCGCCGCCACGGCAGCGCAGGCAGCCCGCATCTACAAGCGGTACGACCCGGCGTTCGCCCGGCGGGCGCTGGCCGCGGCCCGGACCGCGTACACCGCGGCACTGGCCGAGCCCGCACGGTATGCGCCCGAGTCCGACGGTGTCGGCGGTGGCGCGTACAACGACAGCAAGGTCGACGACGACTTCTACTGGGCCGCCGCCGAGCTCTACCTGACCACGGGTGACAAGAAGTACGCCGACGCGATCCTGGCCTCACCGGTGCACACCGCCGACATCTTCGGCCCCGGCGCCTTCGACTGGGCCAGCACCGCCGTCGCCGGCCGCCTCGACCTCGCCCTGATCCCCAACAAGCTGCCGGGCCGCTCCGCGATCCGCGACTCGATCGTCCGCGGCGCCGACAAGTACCTCGCCATCCAGGCCGGGCACGCGTACGGCGTCCCCTACGCCCCCGCGAACAACATGTGGGACTGGGGCTCGAACAGCACCATCCTCAACAACCTCGTCGTCGTCGCCTCGGCGTACGACCTCACCCACCGTGACAAGTACCGCGACGGTGTTGTCGAAGGCATGGACTACCTGTTCGGCCGCAACGCGCTCAACTACTCCTACGTCACCGGGTACGGGGAAGTGAGCTCGCAGAACGAGCACAGCCGCTGGTACGCCCACCAGCTCGACCCGTCCCTGCCCAACCCGCCGAAGGGCTCGCTCGCCGGCGGTGCCAACTCGTCGATCCAGGACCCGGTGGCGCAGAGCAAACTCGCCGGGTGCGTCGGCCAGTTCTGCTACATCGACGACATCCAGTCCTGGTCGACGAACGAACTCACGATCAACTGGAACTCGGCCCTCGCCTGGGTCGCCTCGTTCGTCGCCGACCAGAACTAGACTGCATGCATGATCGACGTCGAGAAGCCCGTGTGGCTTCTCGACGTCGACGGCGTCATCAACACGACCCGCCCCGGCTGGGGCGGCTCGCCCCAGCGCTCGCTGGTCTGGTCCGGTGCCGACAACACGTCGTACCTGATGCGCTGGGCGCCGGGCCTGATCGACCGGATCCGTGCCCTGGTCCTCGAGGACAAGGTCGAGATCCGCTGGTGCACCACCTGGTGCCTGGAAGCCGACCGCCTGGAACGCCTCTGGAGCCTGCCCGCCTTCGCCCGCACGCTCGACAACGACCCGATGCCCCGCGGGCCGGACTGCTGGCCCCTGAAACTGGCGGCGGCGTGGTCGGTGCTGGCCGAAGGACGCCGGCTGATCTGGACCGACGACGAAGCTCTGCCGCCACCTGGGTCGGACCGTGACGAGCTGACGGTGGACGGGCGGGCTCTGCTCATCGCGCCGCGTTCCAATCGCGGCCTTCAGCCGGAAGACCTTGATCTGATCGCCAAGTTCGCCGAAGGACGCCGGCTGCCGACTCGTCGGGTCGCGGGTCGTCACCGTGGTGACTGACCCCGTTCTTGATGCCTTCGCGGCTGAGGCCGGGCGGCTCGCTGAGGCTGTGGCATCGGTGGGGGTTGAGGAGTGGGCGCTGCCTACGCGGTGCTCGCCGTGGACGGTTGCCGGGTTGCTGGGTCACGTGGTGACGGTGATCGGGTGGATTCCGGGGATGCTGGGTGGTGAGGCGCCCTTGTCGGCTGACGTTTCGGCTCGGGCGTATTACCGGGCTGACAAACGCTTTTCGCCGGAGTCGAATTCTGTGCGGATCGCTCTGGGGATTGAAAGGGCTGGGAGTGGGGGGCCTGCTCTGGCACGTGAGTTCTTGGCGTTGCAGGAGCGGGTTGTCGGGTTGTGCCGTCTGGAATCGCCTGATCGTGTGGTCCGCACTCGTCACGGTGACGCGATGCTGCTGACCGACTTTCTGGTCACTCGGATCGTCGAGGTGGGTCTTCATGGGGTGGACCTGGCCGACGCCCTCGGCCGTGAGCCGTGGCTGACGCCGGCTGCTGCTGCGGTCCTCAAAGATCTGTACGGAACCGGTGAGGTCGTGGGGATGGATGACGTCACCCTGCTGAAGATGCTCTCCGGGCGTCTTCCGGCTTCTGGGATTGATCTGGCGGGTTCTAATCCTTTGACGCTTGGGTGAGTGGCATTCCTCGGCCTTCCTTCCGGGGTGGTCGGCTCCTTCGCTTCTTTCCTTTGTTCTGGTTGGCGGTGGGAGCTGTTTACTGCGCACCGGCGGCGGGGGAGGTGTTCGTCGGGGGCGGGGTAGGGCTCCCGTGGCCGGTCGTTGGGTGGTTGTGGTCAGGTCAAGGGATGGCACTGTGGGATGTTCGTCTTGGTTGCTTTCCGTAGCCACCGTGCGGGGGTCCGTAGGTGGTCGTCGTCAGTTCGCGATCTTGGTTGCCTTTGACTAAGTCGGTTGACTGGGCTGGCACGCTCGCTGCATGTCTGTCGTGATCAGGGCGCTGCGTGGTGGGGATGTCGGGGCGGTTGTTGAGTTTTCTCTGCGGGCCTGGGCTCCGGTTTTTGAGTCCTTCAACAAAGTGCTTGGCGAGGACATCTATCAGCGTGTCTATCCGGACTGGCTGGCCTCGCAGGCTCGGGATGTTGCTCAGGTTTGCCGGGATCATGCGGGGACTACCTGGGTTGCGGAGGATGACGGCGCGCCGGTCGGGTTTGTTGCTGTTGTCGTCAGTGACGATCGGCGGAGTGCTGACATCGAGATGATTGCCGTTGATCCTCGGTGGCAGCGGCTTGGTGTCAGCCGGGCGTTGATGGATTTTGCTTTGGAGCAGATGCGGGCGGCCGGGGTCCGGCTTGTCGGGGTGGTCACCGGTGGGGATCCGGGGCATGAGCCTGCCCGGCGGGCTTATGAGAGTGCGGGGTTCACCGCGTTGCCTCTGGTGCGGTACTACAAGGCGTTGTGACCGGGCCGGGCCGGCGCGGGGAGGCGTCGGCCCGGCTGTTCGTGGTCCTACTTGTAGGTGATGTCCGAGGCGTTGAAAAGGCAGCTTTTGCCGTCTGCGCCGGAGCCAGTCTTGGTTGGTTCCTTGCCGGTGGCGTTGCCGGTGAAGCGGTCGCAGATGCCGATCTTCTTCTTGGTGTCGCCGACGATGGTGATGCCTGAGAAGGTTGCGGTGTCGCCGAAGTTGGTATTGACGCCGGCCAGGACCTTGCCGGGGGCGGTTGCCGTGATGTTCTGGAGGATCACCGCGCGCTTGTACTGGGTTTTGCAGTTGCCGCAGGAGCGGTAGAGCTTGCCGAAGTCGCTGACCTGGAAGTTCTTGACGGTCAGGGTGCCGCCGCCGTTGTGCTGAAACACCTTGTCCGACGCGGAACGAGCACCGCCGCCGTCCACTGTGTACTTCGCTGACGTGCCGCCCTTGAAGGTGGCGGCGTCCTCGCCGACGTCCTCCCACCAGACGTTGGTCAGGGTGCAGGAGCCGGTGCAGTGGATGCCGTCGCCGGCGGGCGTACCGAGGATGACGTTCTTGAGGGTGGCGCCGTCGGCGAGCTGGAACATCGGGTCCTGGCTTTCGCCCTGGCCGCCGTCGCCGAGGCCGGCGAAGCGTTTGAGGCCGCCGTCGAAGGTGCCGGTGACGGTGGTTGTCTTACTGACCGTCACATTGCCTTGGGCTGAGGGCCAGGCGGTGGCCGCGGAGGCGTTCTGCGTGAAGGCGATCGCGGCGGCGCCCAGGGCGGCGGCGACAACTGTCGCCAGGGCGAGCCGGCGGGCGTGCGAGTTCTTTGCGGGGGAGGACGCCAAGACCTTGCCTTTCCTCGGAGAAACGTGGGCGACAGCTCAGTTGTCGTCCGAGGAGGAAAGGTTGCCCGCCTGCCGATAATTCTTTCGGCGGGGAGTGGTCAGGAGGCCGTGGCCAGCTCCTCGAGTGTTGCCCGGGCGCCCTTGCTGTGCAGGGAGGCCAGCACCGAGCGGTACGTGGAGACGAAGCGCTCGTTGTCGATCAGGTCGCCGAAGAGGTCGCGGTTGGCGATGAAGGCGAGCGGGTCCTCCGCCTGGCGTTGTGCCGTCGCCACGAGGGTGTCGCGGAGGCGGTCGACCACCTCGATCTTCTGGCCCTGCTCGTCGACGCCCTCGGCGTACCGGGCCCAGCTGGCGACGACGGCGGTGGCGCGCAGGATCTCGCCGCCGGTTTCGAGGTTGTGGCGGATGACCGGCAGCAGCCACTTCGGGATGCGGTCGGAGCTTTCCGCGCACAGGCGGGCGACGGTGTCCTTGACCTGGGCGTTCGAGAAACGGTCGATGAGCTGGTGCTTGTACTCGTCGAGGTCGATGCCCGGCACCGGCTCAAGGGTCGGCGTCGCCTCGCGGTCCATGTACGCCAGCAGGAAGTCCGCGAACAGCGAGTCCTGCGTGACGTCGTGCACGAGCCTGAACCCGGACAGGTAGCCGAAGTAGCACAGTGCCTGGTGGCTGGCGTTGAGCAGGCGCAGCTTCATCAGCTCGTACGGTTCGACGTCGGCGACGACCTGCACACCCGCGTCCTCGAAGGGCGGGCGGCCCAGGGGGAACGCGTCCTCGAGGGCCCACTGCGTGAACGGTTCGCAGACGACCGGCCAGGCGTCGTCCACCCCGAACCGCTTGCGGACCTCCTCGCGGTCGTCGTCCGTGGTCACCGGTGTGATCCGGTCGACCATGCTGTTCGGGAAGGCCACGTGCTCCTCGACCCAGGCGCCCAGCTCGGGGTCGACCAGATTCGCGTACGCGACGAAGCTGCGCCGCGCGGCGTGCCCGTTGCCCTGGATGTTGTCGCAGCTCATGATCGTGAACGGGGCCGAGCCGCGCTCGCGCCGGCGGGCCAGCGCGGCGGTGATCAGGCCGAACGTGGTCTTCGGCGGGTTGCCGGGCTGCAGGTCGTGCTGCACGTCGGGGTTGTCGGCGACGAACTCACCGGTGACGGCGTTGAAGTTGTACCCGCCCTCGGTGACCGTCAGCGAGACGATCCGGACGTCGGCGGACGCCATCTTCTCGATGACCGCCTCGGGATCGTCCGGCGCGAAGAGATACTCCTTGATCGAACCGATCACCCGCGGCTCGAGCGTGCCGTCGGGCGCCTTCACGACCAGCGTGTAGAGCCCGTCCTGCCCGTCCAGGGCGTCCCGCATGCGCCGGTCCGCGGGCATGACACCGACACCGCAGATCGCCCAGTCCAGCGCCTTGCCGTCGTTCATCAGCCGATCGAGGTACATCGCCTCGTGCGCCCGGTGGAACCCGCCCACACCGAAGTGCACGATCCCGGTCCGCAGCGCGCCGCGGTCGTAGGCCGGGACGGGCAGTTCCCCCGGCAGAGACGACAGATTCCGGGCATTGAGCGGCAACATCGGCGTGTCCTCCCAGCGCTGCTGACGGGCCTGACGACCCCAGCATCGCATCCCCCGGCCCCGATCGCCGGGCCTGCCCCACCAAGATCTTTCTCACGGTCCGTCAACACGGGCACACAGGCCGCGCAAACGGTCAAGGCCGGGCGCCGCGTGTGCCCGTTGCGGCCCGTCGTGGCCGACCACCCGGGCCTGGACCCGGTCATCTTCGGCCCCCAGCCGGGCACCACAAAAGTGACCGCGACACGAACACGCACCGGAGGCGTACCGCCTCCGGTGCGTGGGGTTCGGGTCAGGCGGCGGCGACGGGTTGCAGGGTTGCGCCGGCGGTCAGGTGGCGGAGGTACGCGGGGAGGGTGAGGAATTCCGGGCAAGTGCGTTCGGACAGCAGGACCGTCAGGAGGGTGCGAGCCTGGCCGAAGCGCCGGGCCGAGTCCTCGTCGAGTGCGCCCGTCTCGGCCAGGACGTCGAGTTCCTCGCGGAGCATGCGGACGACCAGTCCCGCCGTGACCGGCACGCCGTAGTCGGTCGGGGTGCCCGTCGAGATCCACTGCCAGAGCTGGGTGCGGCAGATCTCGGCCGTGGCGGCGTCCTCCATCAGGCCGCCGAGGGCCACTGCGCCGCGGCCGCCGAGCCAGGCGGCCACGTAACGCAGGGCGACGCTGACGTTGGTGCGCAGGGCCACCTCGCTGACGGTGACCGCGCTGGTGTGGATGTCGAGGAGTTCCTTGGCGGTGACCCGGACGTCGTCGCGCTTGCGGACGATCTGGTGGGGTTCGAAGCCCAGCCACTGGTCGAAGACCTCCCGGCACGTCTCGACCAGGCCGGGGTGGGCCACCCAGGAGCCGTCGAAGCCGTCGCCGACCTCCCGCCGCTTGTCCTGGCGGACCTGGTTGAGCGCGCGCTTGGCGGCCACCGGGTCACGGCTGGGGACGACGGCGGCCATGCCGCCGATCGCGTGCGCCCCGCGCTGGTGGCAGGTCTTGACGAGCAACTCCGTGTACGCCCGCATGAACGGCGCCGTCATCGTGATCTGGGAGCGTTCCGGCAGGACGACGTCCGGACGGTTCTTGATCATGCTGAAGAGGTAGTCCCAGCGGCCCGCGTTGAGCCCGGCCGAGTGCTCGCGCAGCTCGTACAGGATCTCCTCCATCTCGAAGGCCGCGGTGATCGTCTCGATCAGGACCGTCGCGCGGATCGTGCCGCGGGGTATGCCGAGCAGGTTCTGGGCGTAGACGAAGACGTCGTTCCAGAGGCGGGCCTCGAGGTGACTCTCCAGTTTGGGCAGGTAGAAGTACGGGCCGCTGCCGCGGTCGATCTGCTTGCGCCCGCAGTGGAAGAGGTAGAGCCCGAAGTCGAACAGCGACGCCGACACCGCCCGCCCGCCGATGCGCACGTGGCATTCCGGCAGGTGCCAGCCGCGCGGCCGGACCATGATCGTGGGCAGGTCTGTGCCGATCCTGTACTCGCGGCCGTCCGGCGCCGTGAAGTCCAGGGTGCCGTCGAGTGCGTCCCGCAGGTTGCGCTGACCTGAGACGACGTTGTCCCAGGTCGGCGCGGTTGCGTCCTCGAAGTCCGCCATCCACACCTTCGCGCCGGAGTTCAGCGCGTTGACGGTCATCTTGCGTTCGGGCGGGCCGGTGATCTCCACGCGCCGGTCGCTCAGGTCGTCGGCCGGAGGGGCCACCGACCAGGTGTCGTCGGTGCGGATGTCGCGGGTGGACTCGAGGAAGTCCAGCTCGGTGGTGCGGGCCGTCCGCCGGCGGCGGCGCCGCTCGAGCAGCTGCACCCGCCGGGCGCCGAACTCGCGGTCCAGCGCCACGACAAACGCGATCGCCTCGGGGGTCAGGATGTCGTCGTACGCGGACGGGGCGACGGTCACGGTCTCCATCAGAACTGCTCCGCTTCGGTCGAGCCGGACAGCGCGGTCGTCGAGCTCTCGGGGTTCAGGGCGGTCGAGACGGCGTCGAAGTAGCCCGTACCGACCTCGGCCTGGTGCTTGGTCGCGGTGTAACCGTCGGTCTCGGCCGCGAACTCGGCCTCCTGGAGCTTCACGTACGCACTCATGCCGTCGGACGCATAGCCCTTGGACAGCTCGAACATCGAGTGGTTGAGCGCGTGGAAGCCGGCCAGCGTCACGAACTGGAACTTGTAGCCCATCGCGCCGAGCTCCTTCTGGAACCGCGCGATCGTGGCGTCGTCGAGGTTGCGCTTCCAGTTGAACGACGGCGAGCAGTTGTAGGCCAGCATCTTGTCCGGGTGCACCTTGTGCACGGCCTCGGCGAACGACCGCGCGAACTCCAGGTCCGGCTTGCCGGTCTCGCACCAGATGAGGTCGGCGTAGTCCGCGTAGGCGACACCGCGGGCGATTGCCGCTTCCGGGCCGCTGCGCACCCGGTAGAAACCCTCGGCCGTACGCTCACCGGTCAGGAACGGCTGGTCGCGCTCGTCCACATCGGTGGTGAGCAGATCGGCGGCCAGCGCATCGGTACGGGCGATGATGAGGCTCGGCACACCGGCGACGTCGGCGGCGAGACGGGCGGCGTTCAGCGTACGGATGTGCTGGGCGGTCGGGACGAGCACCTTCCCGCCGAGGTGGCCGCACTTCTTCTCCGACGCGAGCTGGTCCTCCCAGTGCACGCCCGCGGCACCGGCGACGATCATCGCCTTCATCAGCTCGAACGCGTTGAGCGGACCGCCGAAACCGGCCTCCGCGTCGGCGACGATCGGCGCCAGCCAGTCCCGGTCGTGTTTGCCGGCGGCCGTGTCGATCTGGTCGGCGCGCAACAGCGCGTTGTTGATCCGGCGCACCACCGCCGGCACGGAGTTCGCGGGGTAGAGGCTCTGGTCCGGGTAGGTGTGACCGGACAGGTTCGCGTCCGCCGCCACCTGCCAGCCGGACAGGTAGATCGCCTTGAGCCCGGCCCGCACCTGCTGCACGGCCTGGCCGCCGGTCATCGCGCCGAGAGCGTTGATGTACTCCTCGTCGTGCAGCAGCTCCCACAGCCGGCGCGCACCGCGCTCGGCCAGGGTGTGTTGCTCCTGGACGCTGCCGCGCAGCTTGACGACGTCGTGCGCCGTGTAGCTGCGGGTGACGCCCAGCCAACGGGGATCGCCGGCCCACGCCCGAGTGAGGTCCGCGGCGGTACCGCCCCTGACTTCGGTCAGCTGATCAGTCATGGTGTTTCCTTCCGTGCTGCGTTGCGGTGGCAGAACTTCACTCTGACCGAGGGCGCAACAGCCTCTGAAGGCACATGTGAGCAGAAGAAACGTGAATCTTCTGCTAGCGTCAAAAGCCGTGACGGCTTCCGATGTTGACCTCGTGACCCTCGGGCAGCGGCTGCGGCACCAGCGGCGGGCCAAGGGGCTGACACTCGACCAGCTCAGCGCGGTCGTCGGGCGGGCGCCCTCGCAGCTGTCGCTGATCGAGAACGGCAAGCGGGAGCCGAAACTCAGCGTCCTGCAGGCGATCGCGGGCGCTCTGGGCGTACCGATGCAGGATCTGCTGCGACCGGAGGCGCCGAGTCGGCGCGCCGGGCTGGAGATCGAGCTGGCCCATTTTCAGCGCGAACCGGCCTATGCGGCGCTCGGGTTGCCGGCCGTGCGGGGTGGGCGGCGGTTGCCGGCCGACGCGCTGGAGTCGCTGATCGGCCTGCACCGCGAGCTGACCCGCCTGCTGACCGAGCAGAGTGCGACGCCCGAGTTGGCGCGGCGGGCCAATCAGCAGCTGCGCGTGGAGATGCGCGAGCGCGACAACTACTTCGCGCACATCGAGGCGGCCGCGGCGAAGGTGCTGCAATCAGTGCGGCACACGACCGGCCCGCTATCGCAGCGCGGCATCCTCGACATCGCCGCGCAGCTCGGCTTCTCGTTGCACTACGTGAACGACCTGCCCGGCTCCGCACGCTCGGTGACCGACCTGCGCAACCGGAAGATCTACCTGCCGCAGGTGGCCAGCGGCAAGGGCCACGACCCGCGCGCGGTGGTGCTGCAGACGCTCGGCCACTTCGTGCTCGGCCACAACGACCCGGCCGACTACGGCGACTTCCTGCGCCAGCGCGTCGAGGTCAACTACTTCGCGGCGGCGCTGCTGATGCCCGAGAAGTTCGCGACCGACTTCCTGCGCGACGCCAAGGCCGACCGGGCGCTGGCCATCGACGACTTCCGCGACGCGTTCGGCGTCTCCTACGAGACGGCGGCGCACCGCTTCACCAACCTCGTGACCCACCACTTCGGCATCCCGGTCCACTTCGCGCGCGTCCACGAGAGCGGCACGGTCTACAAGGCGTACGAGAACGACGACGTGCGTTTCCCCACCGACGTCACGGGCGCGATCGAGGGCCAGCCGGTGTGCCGCAAGTGGGCGTCCCGCACGGTGTTCTCGTCCGACGATCCGTACTCGTCGTTCTACCAGTTCACGGACACGGGCAAGGGCACGTACTGGTGCACGGTGCACGTGGAGTCGACCCGCTCGGGGGAGTTCTCCGTGACGGTGGGGACGCCGTACCAGCATGCCCGCTGGTTCCGCGGGGGTGACACGACCCGGCGTACGGTGTCGTCCTGCCCGGACCCGACGTGCTGCCGGCGGCCGCCCGCCGAGCTGGTGGAGAGCTGGGCGGGTCAGGCCTGGCCGAGCGCCCGCGTCCACTCCCACCTGCTCGCGGCCCTCCCGCCGGGCACGTTCCCCGGCGTCGACGCCCAGGACGTCTACGAGTTCCTGCAGCGCCGCTCAGGCTGAGCCGGGGATGTAGTCCTCGAGGAGGGCAGGGGTCAGGCCGGCCTTGTGGATGGCGCGGAGGGCGGCGAGGAAGTCCTTCACGAAGGCCGGGCGGAAGTGCATCAGGATGATGTCGCCGCGCTTGACCTTGTGCTCTTCCTGATACCGGACCTTGCCCTTGTGGACCGTTTCCTTCCACATGAACGCGGCCTTGATGCCGCAGTCGTGCGCGGCCCGCAGCGTCGTGGCGTCCTTGGTGCCGAACGGGGGCCGGAACAGCACCGGACGGCGCTTGTAGCGGTGGCCGAGGCGGTCGGCGGAACCGCAGATCTCGCGGTGCTGGAAGGCGTAGGACTTGCCGCGGAGTTCGGTGTGCGTGATCGTGTGCGCCTCGATCACCGCGCCGTGCTCCTGGAGTTTGGCGAAGTACGGCTCGTTGTCCTGGATCGCCGACGTGGTCAGGAAGAGCGTGACCGGGATGTTCGCGGCCGCGAGGAGTTTGGGGGCCTCGGGGGACTTGGTGAAACCGTCGTCGATGGTCAGGAAGGCGACCGGCTGGTCGGTCGGGATCCGCGACAGGTACGGCACGCTGCCGTTCTTCGGCAGCACGATCGGCTGCGGGGGCGGCGCCGGCGGGAAGGACGGGATGTCGGACAGCGCCCAGCCCACGGGCGGCGGGCCCGGTGGGGGAGTGGACGGCGTGGGCGAGGGTGAGGGCGGCGCGACGGACGGGGCCTGACTGACGGACGGGCTCGGTGGTGCCGCGGCAGGGGTGGTGCCCGAGCAGCCGGCCACCGGCAGCAGGGCGACGGCGACGACAGCGGCGAGCATCCGACGGGTCAAGATCACCAGCGTAACGTAAAAAACCCTCGCAACCGCACAGCGCAGGCAAATCCGTACGCACCGTGACAGGTGCTGGTGGATCAGGCGGCGAGCAGGCCCGACACGTCAGCGGCGCGGCTCGGGGCCAGCCACTGCAGCAGAGACCGTGCCGCCGCGATCACCAGGGCCCGGTCGTGGGTCGTGGCGTAGGCGAAACGGCGTTGCGCCTCCGGTTCGGTGCCGCCCAGATCCTTGGCGACCAGGGCGGTCGCCTGGTGCGGACCGACCAGGATCACGTTCCACTCGCCGCGCAGGATGTCACCCGCGGCCAGGTCGGCGCCCCGCACTCCGGTCGTGGGCTCCTCGCTGAGACCCGCGCCGAGCGCTGCCACGAGCGGGCTGCGGGTGGCGATCCGGCCGAAGCGGCGGGCGGTCGCCGGGGTGAAGTTGCGGGCCTCCTGGAAGCAGGCGAGCAGGACCGGCGGCTGGTGACTGTCGCGGGCCAGCGCCTCGAGGTGGCGGCTCATCGGCATCAGGGCGGACTTGGTCGTCTCGCGGACCGGGCGGTGGGCGGCGACGATCTCGAACGGTGTGCCGGTGGTGTGCCCGGCCGTACGACCCAGCAGGGCGAGCGGCTCACCGGTGGGCAGGGCCGGAACGGGCAGCGGGCCGGGGCGGCCGTACAACCAGCCCTGGCCGATCGTGGCGCCCATCGTGAGCGCGATCAGCTCGTGCTCCGGCGTCTCGACACCCTCGGCGAGGACGGTCGCGCCGCTGGCTTCCGCGTACGCGGCCACGGCCGACACCACCTGCGAGGTGTGCGGGTCGTCGGGTGCGTGCAGCAGCTGCATGTCGAGCTTGACCACGTCGGGGTGCACGAACGGCATCAGGGCGAGCGACATCGGGTCCGCACCCACGTCGTCGAGGGCGACACCCCAGCCCGCCGTCCGGCAGCTTGCGGTGGCCGACAGCAGGCCGGACGGGTCGTCCGCGATGGCCCGCTCGGTCATCTCGGTGACGACCCGCAGACGCCGCTGGGCCAGCGACACGACCGGTTCCAGGTCGGGCGGGCAGGGCGTACGCCACGCGGTCGGTTCCATGTTGACGAACAGCGTCTGCTCCAGGCCGGCGTCGAGCGCGGCCCGGTAGGCGGCAGCCCGGCACACCCAGTCGAGCTCGCTGTCGCGGCCGACGGCGCGGGCGGCGGCGAAGAGCAGCGCCGGCGACTCCCACGGGGTGCCGGCCGGTCCGCGGCTCAGCGCCTCGTACCCGAGCACGCGGCCCGAGGCGATGTCGATCAGCGGCTGGAAGACGGGTGTCACCGAGCGGCGGTCGATGACCTCATGGATGTCCGGCACGCCAGTGCTCATCGGCGGTGGCTCCAGTCACTTGAGAAATTCGACGAGCGCAGGGTAGTCCCTCAGTAACCCCGCCCCGCGGCCGACAGGACGGTGAGTCGTCGGCGTCGGGAGCGGGGGGTGTCATGAGGAAGCTGTCCGTCGTGGCGTTCCTCGTGGCGCTGGCCGGCGCCGGTCTTTTTGTGGCCGCCCTGCTGGGTGTCCCGTGGGCCCCGCTGGCTGGTTGGGGCAGTGCTGCCGCCTCCGCCCTGGTCGCGGCGCTCGCCTGTGCGGGCGCGGCCGGGCGTGCGGAGGTCGAGCCGGTCCGCCGGCGGGTGTGGCGCCGGATCGCGGTGGCCCTGTGCCTGGTCGCGATCCTCGCCACCGCCCTGCTGATCGAGCGGATCAGCCACGGCGCCGACGCCGAGGGTGACATCGGTTTTGTGCACGCCGTCGCCCAGGCGCTGATCATGCTGGTGTTCGTGGCGCCGCTCCACCGGTTGCCCGGTTCGGAGCGCCGTGCCGCCGACCGGCTGGCGATGCTGCTGGACGTCTCGGCGCTGTCCGTGGTCACCGGCGCCTACGTGTGGTTCTTGATCATCCGCGACCTCCTGCAGGCCGACCGGATCACGGCGGGTGGTGTCGTGGCGGCCGGCGCGATCATCGTCTCCGCCATGATCGGCGTCATCCAGGGGGCGCGCATCCTGCTCACCGGGTACGCGTCCCCGTACCGGTCCCTGCTGCTGTGTCTCGGTGGTGTGCTGGTCGTCGGTGGTCTCGCGCCCGGGGTGCTGCTCACGCTCTCGCCCTACGACGTCGACGCGGGACAGATCCTCATCCCCGTGGCCTGCCTGGTGCTGGCGGTGGGCGCCCGCCCGGGTGGTGCGGCGCCGCCGCTGACGGCCGACGGGATCGCCCGCTGGCGTCAGCGCGACAAGCTGCTGCCGCTGGTCGCGGTCGCCTTCACCGACGCACTGCTGCTCGGCACGCTGGTGTCGTCACCGGTCGGCGACCGGCTGGTGGTCGGCGTGATCACCGTGGTGCTGACCGCGCTCGCGGTGGCCCGGCAGCTCACCTCCGCGCGTCAGCTCAGCCTGCAGGGCCAGCGGTTCCGCCAGCTGGTGCAGAACTCCTACGACGTCGTGACGATCAGCGACACCAGCGGCACGATCACCTACATGAGCGGCGGCTCGCAGCGCATGTTCGGGCGCAGGCCGGCCCAGCGCACGGGCGCCAACATGTTCGAGCTGCTGCACCCGGAGGACCGCGAGCGGGCGGTGGCCCTCTTCACCGCTCTGGCCGCCGAGCCCGGCCGGACCGAGTTGTGGCGGGCGCGGTTCCGGCACGCCGACGGCCGCTGGCGCCGCATCGAGGTGCTGACCACCAACCTGCTGCACGAGCCGAGCGTGCGCGGCATCGTCTCGAACACCCGTGACGTGACCGAGACGCACGACCTCGCCGAGCGGCTGAGCCACGACGCCACCCACGACGCCCTGACAGGGCTGGCCAACCGTGCGCTGTTCCGCGACCGGCTGACCGCCGCCCTCGCCGGCCCGGTCAGCCTGGTCCTCATCGACCTCGACGACTTCAAGATTGTGAACGACACCCTGGGCCACGCCGCCGGCGACGAGTTGCTCATCGCGGTCGCCACGCGGTTGTCGGCCGTCGCCTGCCCGCAGGACACCGTGGCGCGCCTCGGCGGTGACGAGTTCGCCCTGCTGCTGCCCGGCCGGGAAACCGCCGAGGTCGAGACCGTGCTGCGCCGGTTGATCTCCGCCCTCCGGGCACCCGTACGCGTGGAGAGCCGCGAGCAGGGCGTCCGCGCGAGCTTCGGCATCGTGGAGGGTGGCCCCGGCGACGAGGCCGGTGACCTGATGCGCCGGGCCGACATCGCCATGTACGAGGCCAAGGCCCGCGGCGACGGCAGCTGGCAGTACTACCTCCCGGGCATGCAGGCGCGCGGCGTCGAGCAGGAGGCGGCCACGGCCGACCTCGCCGCCGCGCTGGATGCCGGTGAGTTCTTCCTGCTGTACCAGCCGGTCGTGACGCTGCCCGGTGGCGCGCTGGCCGGTGTCGAGGCGCTCGTGCGCCGCCGGCACCCGGTGCGGGGACCCGTGCCGCCGGGCGAGTTCATCGGTCTCGCCGAGCAGTCCGGCCTGATCGTCGAGCTCGGGCGGTTCGTGCTGCGGGAGGCCTGTGCGCAGATGGCGGCCTGGCATCGGGACCGGCCCGCGGACGCGCCCGCCTCGATCAGCGTCAACGTCTCCGCGCGGCAGCTGCAAGAACCCGGCTTCGCGGCCGAGGTCGCGGCGGCCCTCGGGGACAGCGGACTGCAGCCGGACCGGCTCATCGTCGAGATCACCGAGTCGACCGCGGTCGGCGGGGGTGCCACCGCGGAGTCGCTGCACCGGTTGCGGCGGCTGGGCGTACGCCTGTCCCTGGACGACTTCGGGACGGGCGCCTCGACGCTGACCCTGCTGGCGAACTGTCCGGTGGACCAGATCAAGCTCGACCGGTCCTTCGTGGACTGTGACGTCATCGCGAGCGCGGTGCTGGAACTGGCCCGGGGCTTCGGGGTCGAGGCGGTGGCCGAGGGTGTGGAGACGGCCGAGCAGGCGGCGCGGCTCGCGGCGCTCGGTTACGGGCGGGCGCAAGGGTTCCACTTCGCGCACCCGTTGCCGGCGGCCGGGATCGTCGCCGTGGCCCACCAGGCCGTCTGAGAGCGCTTTCAGACCTCTTGTATCGAAAATCTTCGTTGTCTCTATTTACTGTTAACAAGCTTTAACTTATGTTGAGGCAACAGCCGACGGAGCCTTTCCCATCGGGCGATGTCAATGCCCGCGGCAGGCCGGGAGCCCCCACCCCGGCCTGTCGGCCCCATGAAGAGGAGCGCTTCATGAGACGACGCCACACTCTCCCGCTGCTGACCGTGGCCACGGTCGGCGCCTCACTGTTCGTCGCCGTGGCACCAGCCGCGGCCCACGGATACATCTCGTCCCCGCCCAGCCGCCAGGCCAACTGCGCCAGCGGGGCGGTCGCCAACTGCGGCGACATCGTCTACGAGCCGCAGAGTGTCGAGGCCCCCAAGGGCTCGATGCAGTGCAACGGCGGCGGCAGCCGCTTCTCCGTGCTCAACGACAACGGCAAGGCCTGGCCCGTCCGTTCGGTCGGGTCCTCGGTGACGTTCAACTGGGTGCTCACCGCCCGGCACTCCACCAGCACGTGGGAGTACTTCATCGGCAACACCAAGCTGGCCACCTTCAACGACGGTGGCGCGCAGCCCGGTGCCACCAAGTCGCACACGGTCAGCATGGGCGGCTTCACCGGCCGCCAGACCGTCCTGGCCCGGTGGAACATCGCCGACACCATTAACGCGTTCTACTCCTGCGTGGACGTGAACATCGGTGGAGGCGGTGGCACCCCGCCGCCGACCACTCCGCCGCCGACCAACCCGCCCACGACCCCGCCGACCACACCGCCCACGCAGCCGCCGCCGGCCGGTGGCACCTGGGCCGCCGGTACGGCGTACGGCGTCGGCAACGTCGTCACCTACGGCGGCGCGTCGTACACCTGCCGGCAGGCGCACACCGCGCTGGCCGGCTGGGAGCCGCCGAACGTCCCGGCCCTCTGGTCGCGGAACTGACGGACATCTCAGCGGACGGGTCCACGGCCACCGGCGTGGACCCGTCCGGCTTTTCCGCCGACGGGAGGGTCACCGTGCGCCGCCTCTTCGCCGCCCTGCTGCTGGTCGTCTCGCTCGCGGGCTGCTCCGCCGCCGAGCCCGCCACGCCGCCGCCCGCTTTCAACGCCACCGACGTGATGTTCCTGCAGATGAGCCTCGACTACATCCGCCAGGGTGACCAGGTGGTGGCGACGGCCGAGAAGCGCTCAGTCGACCCCCGCGTCCGTGCGCTGGTGACCGAGCTGCGCGGGCAGTGGCAGAGCGAGTCCGGCACGATGGAACGCTGGCTCACCGGCTGGCAGCAGCCGCCGTCGGCCGACCCCGACGCGGGAGCCCACGCGGGCCACGGCGACCTGCACTCCCTGCGGCCCGCCGACCTCGGCGACCTCGAGGCCACCAAGGGCGCGGACTTCGACCGTACGGTGGTGAGCCTGCTCCTGGGTCATCTGCACAACTGCGTCGAGGTGTCCCGGATGGAAGCGACCGGCGGTCAGTACCCACCCGCCAGGAAGCTCGCCGAGACGATGACGACCACGCGCCAGGACCAGATCCAGCGCCTGCTCGCTCTGGCGGCGTAGGCCGTTCGGCCCTGCATTGAAGCTTCAAGGCGGCAGTACGATGGGGTGGTGACCGTCGAACCCGCTGAAGCGCCCCGCTGGCTGAGCGCGGGCGAGCTGCAGGCGTGGCTGCCCATCGGCGGCCTGCTGCTGAAACTGCCGGCCGCACTCGACGCGCAGACGCTGCGCGACTCGGGTCTGAGCCACTTCGAATATCTGGTGCTCGCGAGCCTGTCCGAGGCACCGGACCGCACCCGCCGGATGAGCGAGCTCGCCGCCCTGGCCAACGGCTCGCTGTCCCGGCTCTCGCACGTGGTCAAACGTCTCGAGGGGCGCGGCTGGATCGAACGCCGGGCCTGCCCGTCGGACGGCCGGTACACCAACGCCGTCCTGACCGCGGACGGCTGGGAGAAGGTTCTGGCCAGCGCCCCCGGTCACGTCGCGGCCGTCCGCACGCTGGTGCTGGACGCGCTGAGCCCGGCCGAGCTGGAACAGTTCGGCGAGATGGCCCGCCGCATCCTGGACCGCCTCGAGCCCGGGGACGCCCGCACCGCCTTCCCCGCCTGACGGCTAGGGTCACGGGCATGGCCGAGCTCATCACGCCCACCCACCGCCTGCACGAGGCCTGGCTGCGTTCGCGGGACGAGTGGGGCCGCGGCACCCACCAGGACGGCGCCGGTCTGCGCCCCGGCGACGACGTCGACACCGCGGACGGCTTCGCCGGCTGGGTGCGCCGGCTGCTCCGCGAGTCCGACCCGGCGATCCCGGCCCCCGAGGGCTGGGTCCACTGCAGCTACTGGTGGATCGTCGAGGACAACGAGGTGCTGGGCGCGATCGCGCTGCGCCACGAGCTCAACGACTTCCTCGCCCGCGCGGGCGGCCACATCGGTTACGGCGTGCGGCCCTCCGCCCGCCGTCGCGGTCTCGCCTCGTTCGCCCTGGGCGCCGTCCTTCCGTACGCGCGGAAGCTCGGTCTGGACCGGGTCCTGATCACCTGCAACGTGGACAACGAGGGTTCGCGTCGCACGATCGAAGCCAATGGCGGTGTGCTCGAGGACATCCGTGACACCGAGATCGGCCGGCTGCGCCGGTACTGGATCAGCCTGCCCGGCAACTGATCTCCATGCCGTCGGCGACCGGGAAGTCCACGGTGGTGTACCCGTGCGCCGGGTCGCGGACGTAGGCCAGGTAGGGCGCCATGCTCTCGAACGTCGTGTCGTCGGCGACCACGAGAGCCCCCGGGGTGAGCCGCGGCTCCAGCAGGCGCAGCACCGGCAGGCACAGCTCCTTCCAGCCGTCGAGCAGCACAAAGCCGATCGGCCCGGGCACACCGGCCAGTGTTTCGAGCGCGTCGCCGGCCAGCACGGTCGCCGAGCCGGCCAGCCCGGCCTCGGCCAGGTTCTCCCGCGCCGCCGCCACCTTCGTCGCGCTCAGCTCGGTGCTGATCACGTGCCCGGTGCCGTTGTCCGCCACCGCGGCGGCGAGGTGGATCGTGGAGATGCCGTACGACGTGCCGAACTCGACCACGGTCTGCGGCCGGCAGGCGCGAACGAGCGTGTAGAGCAGGGTGCCGCCGGGCGCCGAGACCGGCATGAGCACGGAGTCGAGCAGGTCGGCGCGTTCCTGGGCGGTCGCGTCGGTGAACGACCGCCCGGCGGGCCAGGGCGAAGGCTGTCCCTCCTCGTGCTCGGCGGCCGCGAAGAGCCGGTCGAGCACGGGTCGGGCGGGGGAGCGGGTCAGGGTGTTGGGCATGGCGCCAGAGTAGACGCAACGTTGCGTCCAGACAAGGAGGCAGGATGAACCACCGCGATGACCGGGGCCCGATCCACGACCGGGTGCTCGACGCGCTGGCTGCGGAGACCGGGGCGAGCCCTCGGCTCGGCCCTGGCCACGACTGGGCGGCCGTTGAGGCGTCGCTCGGCGGACTGCGGCTGCCCGCCGACTACAAGCGGCTGGTGGACGCCTTTCCGCACGGCGAGTTCGGCGGGCTGGTGCGGGTCGTCCGGCCGGGCGTGCCGGACGGCCCCGAGAGCGCCTACCCGGAGTACTACCTCCGTCTGCTGGACGACCTGCGCGAACAGCGCGAGATCGAGTGGGGCATCTACCCCCATCCGCTGTACCCGGAGAGGGGCGGCCTGCTGCCCTGGGGCGACACCCTGAGCGGTCAGCTGATCTTCTGGCTGACCGAGGGCGACGATCCGGATGCCTGGCCGGTGGTGTGGACCGACAGGGGCTTCGAGGAGTGGCAACTGCGCCGCCGGTCCATGTCGGAGTTCCTGCTCGAGCTGATCACCGATCCCGCGGTCGAGCGGCCCGGCCTGCCTGCCGGCGGCTCCGGTTTCCGCGCCTTCGGTGGCGGTGCGACCGCGGCACCGATTGGTCTTCTCGCCGGCCACGCCGTGCCGGCCGGCTCTTCCGCTGATCAGGAAGCACCGATCGGGTTCTCCGCCGACCACGCGGAGCCGGAGGACGCGGTTGACGGACTGCTGGAGGCGCTCGGCACGATGCCGATCGAGGAGCCCACCCTGGAGTGGTTCGTCCGGGCCGGCGAATGGGGCTTCATGTTCCCCGCCGACTACCGCACCTTCCACGACACGCTGGGCCCCGGCCTCTTCTGCGACATCGGCATCTTCGGCCCCGGCGCGCCGGAGGGCTGGAACGCGGCCGACCTGCTCCGCGCCGGCCGCGCGGCGGCGGAGGCCGCGGGCCTCGACCATCTGCGCTTCCACCCCGACCCCGGTGGTCTGGTCCCGTGGGGCATGACCCAGGACGGCTGGCTCCTGGGCTGGGCGGCCCGGCATCCCGACCCCGACCTCTGGTGCGTGGCCGCGCTGGGCCCCGGGTTTGTCCGCATCGACTGGCCGGAGCTGTCGTTCAGCGAGTTCCTGCTCTTCCACGCAGGCATCCGCGACGGCTACGACGTCGCCCTGCCCGACCGCCCGAGGTGGTCCGGCCCTCCGACCTTCCGAGGCCTGGCCGATTGAGCCGTCGCCCCGGCCCCGGCCCGCTTCTCGAGAGCCTGACCGACGGACCCGCGTCAGCCGACGAGGCGGCGTTCCCAGGCCCAAGCGGCGATCTCGACGCGGTTGCGGGCGCCGAGTTTGGTCTGGACGCTGCCGAGGTGCGTCTTGACCGTGCCGACCGAGATGAACAGCTGCGTGGCGATCTCGGCGTTGGTGAGGCCGCGGGCCGCGAGTTTGACCACGTCCAGCTCACGCGGGGAGAGGCCGCCGTCGTCGCCGGTCGGTGCCGGGGGCGACAGGTGCTCGAGGAGGCGCACGGTGATGGACGGGCTGATCAGGGCGTCACCGGAGACCGCCGCCCGGACCGCCTCGATGAGCAGGGCCGGGCCGGAGTCCTTCAGCAGGAAACCCGCCGCGCCGTTGCGGAGCGCCTGGTGGACGTACTCGTCGAGGTCGAAGGTGGTCACGACGACGACCTTGATGGGGTCCGCGACGCCCGGGCCGGCGAGGAGCCGCAGGGCTTCCAGGCCGTCCATGCGGGGCATGCGGATGTCGAAGAGCGCAACGTCCGGCTTGATCTTGCGGGCCAGGGCGACCGCCTCGACGCCGTCGGCGGCCTCGCCGACGAGCTCCATGTCCGGCTGCGCGCCGATGATCATGCCGAAGCCGGTGCGGACCATGGCCTGGTCGTCGGCGATCATCACGCGGATCACCGCGTCACCTCCTGGTCGAGCGGCAGGGCCGCGTCGACCACCCAGCCTCCGTCGATGCCCGGCCCGGCGGTGATACGTCCGCCTACCGCGCGGACCCGTTCCGTCAGGCCCACGAGACCGTACCCCGGTGCCTCCCGCGGCGTGGCCGCACGGGGTGGCGCGCCGTCGTTGGCCACTCTCACGAGCAACCAGTCAGGCGTACGCCGGACCCACACGTCCGCCACCCGTGCCCCCTGCGCATGCCGGCGGATGTTGGTCAGCGCCTCCATCACCACGCGGTACGCCGAGGTCGACACCTCGACGGGGATGCCCGTCGTGCTGCCGTCCACATGCAGCCGGGCGAGCACGTCACCCTGGTTGGTGAAGCTCTCGAGCAGCTGCCCGAGCTCGTCCACACCGGCCAGGGGGGCCAGGGGTGCGTCGGGCTGGGCGTTCGGATCGCGCAGCACGCCGACCATCCGGCGCATCGACGCCATGGTCTCCGCGCCGGCGGCCTCGATCTGTTCCAGCGCGAGCATCACCCTTTTCGGGTCCTGCTCGGCGATGAAGCGGGCGCCCTGTGCCTGCACGACGATGCCGGTCACGTGGTGGGCGATGAAGTCGTGCAGGTCGCGGGCGAACTCGGCGCGTTGCTCGGAGCGTACGGAATCCATCGCTCTTTTCCGGGTGGACTCGATCGTGCGGAGGTAGACGCCGAGGGCGATGACGGCGGTGGCCGCGAGACCGAGGGCCAGGCCGGCGATGACGTAGGTGGTGGTCAGGCCTCCGCGCAGCGGCAGGAAGCCGATGGCGATGCCGGTGAGCAGGACGGCGGGGACGGCCCAGTTCGGGTCACCGCGGCGGGTCACGACGAAGAGCACGCCGAGCAGGCCGACCGCTTCCGCCGAGCCGAAGCTGGCCCCGGTGCCGCCGCCGAAGACGCCGATGCCGATGGTCAGCAGCAGGGAGAAACCGGCCAGGAGCATTGCCACTTTCGGCAGGCGTGTCGAACCCTGGCGGTGGGCGGGCAGCCAGACGACAGCGGTGGCCACGGCGCTCAGGACCTGGACGGGTGCCAGGTCCAGGCTGCTGCCGACGCCCATGCCGCTGTTGAGGTCGACGAGGCCCAGCACCGCCATGAAGAAGACGGCGCCGGCCTGGCCGACGTGCAGGAGCAGGTTCCTTCGCATCGTGACCCAGCGTAACCGCTGGTCAACGCGTCTCCATCGGCCGAAAGGCAGATCCACGGGCGGCACTTGTCCCCGCTGCGGACCGATGTGCGGGGTGTCCCTCTGCCATCAGGATTCTCCCAGTTTTGCTGGTCCGCACATCCCCGCCTCGGAGGCACCCTGATGAGAACGCAGTCCCCGGCCGCCGCACCGGCCACCTACCCGGCCGGCCCGGACGACGGCATGACCGCGGTCGCGGCCGTGGACCTGGTCAAGGTGTACGGCAGCGGCGACACCGCGGTCCGCGCCCTGGACGGTGTCACCGTCGGCTTCGCCCGCGCCCAGTTCACCGCGATCATGGGCCCGTCCGGCTCCGGCAAGTCGACGCTCATGCACTGCCTCGCCGGCCTCGACACGGCCACCTCGGGCCGGGCCCTGCTGGGCGGCACCGACCTGACGACCCAGAGCGACAAGGTCCTGACCCGGGTACGCCGGGAGCGGATCGGCTTCGTGTTCCAGTCGTTCAACCTGCTGCCGCAGCTGACCGCGGAGCAGAACATCACCCTGCCGCTGGACCTCGCCGGCAAGCGCGCCGAGACCGGCCTCTTCGCACACCTCACCGACGTGCTCGGCATCAAGGACCGCCTCTCGCACCGGCCGAGTGAGCTCTCCGGCGGCCAGCAGCAGCGGGTCGCGCTGGCCCGTGCGCTGGTGTCACGCCCCGAGGTCGTCTTCGCCGACGAGCCCACGGGCAACCTCGACTCCCGGTCGGGCGCCGAGGTGCTGTCGTTCCTGAGCAGCTCCGTGCGCGACCTCGGCCAGACGATCGTCATGGTCACCCACGACCCCGCCGCCGCCGCGTACGCGGACCGGGTCGTCCTGCTCGCCGACGGCAAGGTGGCCGGCGACCTGGACCGCCCGAGCCACGCGGAGATCGCCGACGCCCTGCAGCGCCTCGGGGCGCGTCGATGAGCGTCCTGCAGACCCAGCTCGCGGGTGTCGCCCGCCGGCCCACCCGGTTGCTGCTGACCGGTCTGGCCATGCTCGTCGCGTCCTTCGTGGTCTACGCGACCGTCCTCGCCCAGCAGATCACCGTCCGGACGATGCTGGACGGTCTCAGCGGCACCCCGGCGTCGGTCGACCTCGTGGTCGGCGGGTTCGCGCCCGGTGAGGTCGGCAACGCGCCCTACGTCACGACCGCGGAACTGGCGAAGATCAAGGCGGTGTCCGGTGTGGCCGCGGCCGAGGGACGGGTCGAGGCCTCCGGCGAGACCGGTGGCCAGTACCTGAGCCTGAGCGCCGACCCGGGCAGTGGCCCGCTGGCGGTCACCCACGTCACCCAGGGCCGGTATCCGAAGGCGCCGGGCGAGATCGCGGTCAGCCCGCGGACCGCCGACCGGATGGGCCTGCCCGTCGGCACCGACATCACCCTCTTCACCTCCTGGGACGACAACGGCAAACCGACCAAGCCGGTGAAGTTCAGCGTCACCGGTCTGGTCGACGCCCGGGACGACTACGGCTTCACCGGGTACGCGCCGCAGAGCACCATCTCGGCCCTCGTCCCCAGCGGTAACCTCAGCCAGATCGACCTGAGCCTGAAGGCGGGGGCCGACGCGGCCGTCGTGCAGTCCGCCGTGGACCGGATCATGCAGAGCGCCCCCGTGCCCGCGGACTACCAGCCGGCCCAGGTCCGTACGGGCCTGGAGGTGCGTACCGCCGAGGCGAACAACGCGGCCTCCGATCTGAACGCGCTGTTCGCCGTCGTCGCGATGTTCGTGGGCATCGCCGTGGTCGCGGCCGGCCTGGTCGCCACCTCGACGTTCCGGATCGTCTTCGCCCAGCGGATGCGCCAGCTGGCGCTGCTGCGGGCCGTCGGCGCCGGCCGCGGCTCGATCACCCGTGCCCTGGCTGCCGAGGGTGCCCTCACCGGTGTGGTCGCCGGTGTGGTCGGCGTGCTGGGTGCGCTGGCCCTCGGGCACGCGCTGCCGCCGATCCTGCGCGGCTTCGACCTGAGTGTCTCGTCGCCCGGCATCCCTGTACTGCCCGCGATCGGCGTGATCCTGCTGTCGGTGTTCATCACCGTGCTGGCCGTCCTGGCCCCGGCGTTCTCGGCCTCGAAGGTCGCCCCGCTCGAGGCGCTGCGCTCGGCGAGCACCACCGGCGGGCGCCGGGACATCGGCAAGGCGCGCTGGGTGTTCGGCCTCCTGCTTGTCCTCGGTGCCGCCGCCTCGGCCGCCTACGTGATCACCAACCTGCCGGGCCGCGATCCCCGCGACTACGACCCCGCACCGATGCTGCTCATGGTGGTCGCCTCGGGTGCGCTCGCGTTCTTCGCCCTGATGGCCCTCGGACCGGTGCTCGTCCGGCCGGTGCTCGCCACCGTGGGCTGGCCGCTGCGCCGCTTCGGTTCCGTCGGGCGGCTCGCCGTCGGCGGTGTCGGTGGTGCACCGCGCCGGGCAGCAGCCGTGTCGGTCGTCGTCGCGCTGGGTGTCACGCTGATCGCCGGTGTGGTCGTCACCGGCGCCTCGGTGCGGATCCTCGCCGACCGGGAGCTCGCCTCGTCGGCGCCTGCCGACTTCGAGCTGACCGCGAACGCCGGCGAACCCATGCCGGCCGCCGTCTACGACCAGGCGAAGGCCAGCCCGGACCTGACACACGTGACGCCGTACCGGCGGCTGGCGGACATCCAGCTGGGCAACGCGGAGGGCAAGGTCGAGGCCACCGACGTGGCGCTGCGGCAGCTGACGACCTCCGACAAGATCGACGTGTCGGCCGGGTCGCTGACCGACATCGGGCCGGGTGCGATCGCCATCTCGGGCTTCACCGCCGAGGTCACCGGGCTGAAGTTCGGCGACACCACCACCATGAAGGCCGGCAAGAAGACGACGCAGGTCCGGGTGGTGGCGACGCTGCCCGACTCGGCACCGCTGAACTCGTACGTGCTGGCCGACCCGAGTGATCTGACCAAGCTGGGGGCGCCCGCGGAATACTCGGGGCTGCTCGCCGATGCTGCCAAGCCGGGGGAGGACGGGCGTACCGCCGGGCAGAAGGTGTTGCAGCAGCTCGTGCAGGGGCGTACCGGCCTGGGGGTCGAGGTCCTCGCCGACCAGCGGGACCAGCTCGACACGATCCTCAACGGTGTCCTGGCGGTGGCCCTGGGCCTCATCGGGCTGACGGTCCTGATCGCGATCGTCGGCGTCGGCACCACGACGGCACTGTCGGTGGTCGAGCGGGTCCGCGAGTCGGGTCTGCTGCGGGCGGTCGGCCTGTCCCGCGGCGGTCTGCGCGCGATGCTCACGGCCGAGTCCAGCCTCTACGGCGTCATCGGCGCGACCATCGGTCTGGTGCTCGGCGTCCCGTACGCCTGGCTCTCGATCAAGGCGCTCGGGGTGAACGCGCCGCTGTCGCTGCCGGTCTGGCAACTGCTCGCGGTCTTCGCGGCGCTGGTGGCCTTCACCGCGCTGGCCGGGGTGCTGCCCGCACGGAAGGCGTCGCGGGTCAGCCCGGTCGCCGCCCTCGCCACCGACGGCTGAGCACGGATCGGGTCACCCCCGGCGGGTAAGTTGCCGGGGGTGACCGATCTTTCTGCTGTCGACCCGCAGCTGCGGGAACCCCTGCCGGTGATCATGGCGGCGAGCCCGCGGCCCCTGACCCTCGAGGTGCTGCCCGTGCGGCGGCAGCTCGGTCGGGATCTGCGTCTCACCGACGAGCAGATGACGCGCGGTGGCCGCATCACGATCGAGAGCCGCGACGGCTACCTGATCGTCCGGCCCGCCGGTGCGACCGGACCGCTGCCCGGTGTCGTCTACCTGCACGGCGGCGGGCTGATGGTCGGCGACGAGCGCAGCGACATGCCCGTTGTCCTCGACTGGGTCGAGCAGGCCGGTGTCGCCGTGGTCTCCGTCGACTACCGGCTCGCGCCGGAGCACGCGTACCCGGCGCAGGTCGAGGATTGCCACGCGGCACTGACCTGGACCGCGGCGCACGCGGACGACCTCGGCCTGGACGGCCGCCTGATCCTGGCGGGGGTGAGCGCCGGCGGCGGACTCGCGGCCGCGACGGCGCTGCTCAACCGTGACCGGGGTGGCCCGGAGCTGACCGGCCTGCTGCTGGTCTGCCCGATGCTCGACGACCGCACCGTCGATCATGAGGTGCGTCCCTACGACACCTGGAGCTCGGTCTCCAACCGCACCGGCTGGACGGCCCTGCTCGGTGACGCCCGCGGCGGCCCGGACGTCCCGCCCTACGCCGCACCGGCCCGCGCCACGGACCTCTCCGGCCTGCCGCCGGCCTTCATCGACGTCGGCACGGCGGACATCTTCCTCGCCGAGGACGTGGCCTTCGCCCAGCGTCTATGGGCCGCGGGGAGCCTCGCCGACCTGCACGTGTGGGCGGGCGGCTACCACGGTTTCGACGCCTCGGTCCCGGACGCGGCGGTGTCCCGCTCGGCCCGTGCGGCCCGGATCGACTGGTTGCGCCGGCTGCTTCAGGTCACCGTGTAATGAGTGACGGTCTCCTCGCGGCCGATCAGGAACCGCTCGTCCTCGGAGTAGAAGACGGCCCGGGAGATGTCGTCACCGGCAAATCCGCGAATGGCCTCCTCCGACTCCCACCAGCTCAACGTCACGACCTCGGTGCGGCCGTCGCCGAGGTCGCGCGTCCACATCTGCGCGTCGAGGTTGCCGGGCGTCTGCCGATATTCGGCCATACCCGTCCGGTTGATGTAGCCCACGTAATCCTCAGCCGTCCCGGTCGCGACCCAGCCGCGCCACATGCGTGCGATCACGCCTCCGAGCCTAGAGCCGTCACCATCCGCAGGACCAGGCTTGCGGCCAGGTCCGGGTCGTCGCCGGTTGCTCCGAGCCCGTCGTACGCCGGGAAGGACGTGACCGCGAGGACCGCGTCCAGCACCGGCTCCGGCTCGCCGGCCGGCAGGGTGGCGGAACTGATCGCGTCGCCGGCCCTCGCGGCGGGCGAGGTTCGCGGCGATCTCCAGGTCGATGGTGGCCAGCCCGGACAGTGGTCGCAACACGTCCCGCTCGGCGTGCCAGAAGTGGCAGGTCCGAGTGACCGCGAAGGCCAGCGCCCGATCGCGGGGCAGTTCCCGCGACGCCGTGAGCAGCTAATCCTCTATACACGGTGTATGACGAGTGGGACATTGATCGAATTCGGTGGGCTGCCGGGTAGTGGCAAGTCGACCCTCGCCCGGCATCTGGGGCTCGCGGCGTGAACGACTGGCCACTCTTCGGGCTGCGGATGCGGTGCCGCGACGTGACGCTCAGACCCGTACGCGAGGTTGATCTGCCTGTGCTGGCCGATCTCCTGCCGCCGGACTACGACCAGGACCCGCGGCTGGAGAGCTTTCCCGGTCTGAGCGTGGCGGCCGATCAGCGCCGGCTGTTCTGTCAGGGCTACTGGCGGGCGCTGGGCACGTGGTCGCCGTCGTCGTGGGTTCTGCACCTGGCCGTGGAGGTGTCGGGCCGGCCGGTCGGCGTGCAGACCCTGGAGGGCGACGACTTCCCGGCGTTGCGCACGGTCGACACGGCGTCGTGGCTGACCCCTTCAGTTCGCGGGCGTGGATTTGGGGTGGCGATGCGGACGGCCGCGCTCGGGTTCGCCTTCTCGACCCTGGAGGCGGTGGCTGCGGTGTCGTCGGCGGTTCCGGAGAACGCGGCGTCGCTGGGGGTGTCGCGACGTCTCGGGTACGAGGACAACGGCGTCGGCCTGGTGTCGGCGCCGGGTGGGCGTGTGGTGGAGCTGCGGCACCTGCGGCTCACTGCTGAGACGTGGCGTTCAGCCCGGCACGAGGTGACGGTGACGGGCTTCGAGGGGTGCCGGCCGTGGTTCGGTCTCTGAGCGGTTCGAGCGGTGGCCGTTCGGGTTGATCGGCTCGGCCGAACGGGGGAACCGCCCCAGGTCGGCGGCGGCCATCGACAAACCTCCACTCCGGACCCGTCGCGCCGGGACCGCGGAGGGACCGGCCAGCCGATAACCTCACGGCCGGTCGGCCGCCGTCGCGGCCACGCAACACGGGGGTACGAGTGAGACAACGGCAGCTCATCGGGGTGGTCGCCGGGTCGGCGGTTGTCGTCGCCGGCGCGGCGGCGGTGGCGCTGAACTGGCCCGCCGGATCCACGCCCGGGGCCCGCGGCACGGAAGCCGTCGCGGACGCCGCAGCACCGGTTGCCGCCGCGCAGCCCGTGTCCGCCACCGAACCACCCCGGATCGACGACGGCGACGGCAAGCCCGTCTCGCCGAGGCTGCACACCGTCGCGATCGCGCCGGCCCGGAAGGTCGACGTGCCGAAACGTGACACGCGGCAGTTCAGCCTGCTCGGCATGACCTGGTCGGACGCCGACCTCGAGGTCGGCGGCACGGTCGAGGTGCGCACGCGCTCGGTCCGGACCGGCCGCTGGACCGGCTGGCAGACCCTGGAGACCGAGGGGACGCAGGGCCCGGACAGCGGGGCCGAGGCGAAGCGTGACCTGCGCGGCGGCACCGAACCGCTGTGGGTCGGCCCGTCCGACGGCGTCGCCGCGCGGGTTGTCGACGCCAAGGGCACCAAGCCGCTGCCGGCCGGTCTGCGCCTCGACCTGGTCGACCCCGGCAAGCCCGCCGGGTCCAGTGGGGGACAAGGCGGCGGGCTGGCGCTCGAGCCGGTTCCCTCGGCGCCGGCGGCTGCACCCGAGGAGGCCGCTGCGGATCCGGTCGTCGAGAAGGTCGCCCTGCCGGCGTACACGAGCCGGGCCGGGTGGAAGGCCGGGCCGGCCAAGGCCGCACCGGCGATGGGCGAAGCGGTCAAGGCGATGTTCGTGCACCACACCGCGGACGGCAGCACGACCTACGACTGCAAGGACTCGGCGGCCTGGGTGCGCGCCATCCAGACCTACCAGGTGGACAGCCAGGGCTGGGACGACATCGGCTACAACTTCCTTGTCGACCGCTGCGGTGCCCTGTTCGAGGGGCGTGGCGGTGGCATCGACAAGCCCGTCGTCGGCGCGCACACCTACGGCTTCAACACGGACACCGCGTCGATCGCCGTGCTGGGCACGTACTCGACCAGCGGTGTCTCGGACGCCGCCCGCAAGGTCATCTCGCAGGTCTCGGCGGCGCGGCTGACCGCGTACGGTTTCGACCCGTCGACGACCGCCGAGCTGACCGAGCGCGCGACCGACGGCAAGTTCCCGTACCTGTCGGTCCAGACGTTCCCGCGGATCTCCGGCCACCGCGACGGCGTAGCCACCGAGTGCCCCGGCAACGGCCTCTACGCCCAGCTCCCGGCGATCCGCGTCGAGGCGTCCGCGCGCATCCTCGCGCTGAAGGCGAGCGCCCCGACCGGCGGTGTGTCGTCCGGCGGCAAGTACTACGTCAAGGGCAAGGCCACCCTGGCCTGGACGACCGCGACCCCGTCGGGCTCGATCGCCAAGTTCGAGCTGCTCGTCGACGGCAAGCTCATCACCACCCTCCCGGCCACCGCCCGCTCCGGCTCCGTCACCGTCCCTTCCGGTACGCACACGGTCCAGGTCCGCGGAACGCACGTCAGCGGCGCCGCGGAGACAACAGCGGCCGCCACGGTGATCTCGGACGTGACCGTGCCCGTGCTCTCGACACCGTGGCTGGGCCTGCGCACCGGCACGGTGAGCACGACGTCCGTCCCGCTGACCGTGAACTTCAAGGCGACCGACAACACCAGGGTCACCTGGATCGGCAGCACGTCCCCGACCAAGGTGACGTTGTCCCCGACGGCCACGACGTGGTCCACGTCGGCCAGGCCGGGCGCCGCGGTCACCTTCGGCGTCTCCGCGAAGGACCTGGTCGGCAACGTCAGCACCAAGTCGGTGGCCCGCGCGACGGCGCTCCTCCCGGAGACGTCGGCGAAGCGCACCGGCAAGTGGACGACGAAGTCGGTGAGCTCGCACCTCAACGGCAAGGCGCTGTACAGCTCCAAGAAGGACACCAAGCTGACCTTCACGTTCACCGGCCGCTCGGCCGCGCTGGTGGTCGGCCGCTTCAAGACGTCCGGCAAGGCGACGGTCTACCTCGACGGCAAGAAGGTGTCGACGATCGACACGAAGGCGAGCAAGACCACGTACCGCCAGGCGATCTGGACCCGGAGCCCGGCCTACGGCAAGCACACGGTCACGATCGTGGTCCTGGCGACCAAGGGCCGACCGGGCGTGACGGTCGACGGGCTGGCCTATATCAAGTAACCGCGGATCCGCTCAGGGCGGCCGGGACCCCCGGCCGCTCTGTCAGCGGCGGGCCGGGGGCAGCGTGAACCAGAAGGTCGCGCCGTTGCCGTCCTCACCCTCGGCGTGGATCTCACCGCCGTGGCGCTCGACGGCCCGGTGCACGGTCGTGAGCCCGATGCCCGTCCCGGGGAAGTCGTCCGCGCTGTGCAGCCGCGCGAACGGCCGGAACAACTCGATCGCCTTCCCGGCGGGGAAACCCGCACCGTTGTCGGAGATCGAGTAGCGGGGGTTCTCCTCCGGTCCGCTCCAGCTGATCTCGATCACGGGCTTCTCGATCTTGCGCGTGAACTTGAACGCGTTGTTGATCAGATTTTCCAGGATGACGCGGACCAGGCCCTCGTCGCCGTCCGCCGTCATGCCCTCGGCCACCGTGAACCTGACGTCCCGGCCGGGATCGCGGGCCTCGACCTCACGGATCACCTGCCACGTGGTGGCCGTCAGGTCGAACCTCTGCCGGCGCAGGTCACCCCGGCTGGCCCGGGCCAGGATCAGCAACGACTCCACCAGGTCGGCCATCCGCTCGGCCGCCGCATGGATGCGCTGCACCCGATGCCGCGCCTGCGAGCTCAGCGGCTCCTCGTCCTCGTCGAGCATCGTCTCGGCGAAGCTGCTGATGATCTGCAACGGCCCCCGCAGGTCGTGAGACACGGACCCGCTGAACGCCTCCAGCTCCCGGTTGCGCCACTCCAGCTCCTCGACCAGCGCCGCCCGGGTCTCGGCCAGCTGCCGGGCCGCGCGTTCGCCGGCCGCGTCGAGCTCGCGGCGCATCAGCTCCTCGCGGATCCGCCGGCTCTCGTCCAGCGACTGCTTGCGGCGGATCTGCCCGCGGACGTGGGCCCGGAGGGTCTCGGGCCCGTCGGCCGACCGCACGTAGTCGTCGGCGCCCGCGGCCAGGCAGTCCAGCAACGCGTCGTCGTGGTCGCCGATCATGATCACGGGGGTGTCGCCGATCTGCGGCACTTCCTTGATCCGCCGGCAGGTCTCCCGGGCGTCGACCCCGGAACTGTCCAGGCTCAGCACGATGCAGTCCACCGGCTGCGCCGCGAGCAGGTCGAGGGCGTCGCTGCCGTTGCCGGTCGCGACCACGTCGTAACCGTCCTCGCGCAGCGCGTCGCCCAGGGCCGACAGCCGCTGCCGGTCGGCCGTCACGGTCAGGACCTTGCCGGGCCCGTGCAGGCTCCCGGTCACCTCGATGGGCAGCTGCGCGGCGCTGGTCCGCAGCACGGCCGCCAGTTTGGCCAGGACCACCGCGAGGTCCTGCTGCTTGCGGACGAACGCGTCGGCGCCCGCCTCCAGCATCTGCACCTCGGTCGCGTAGTCGTCGGCCGCGGTCATCAGCAGGCAGGGAATGTCGCGCAGGGCGGGATCGAGCCGCAGCCGCCGGATCACCGTCGCACCGTCGATCCCCGGCATGATCCCGTCCACGATGACCGCCTGCGGCCTGCGGTCGGCCGCGGTGCGCAGGCCCTCCTCACCGGAATTGGCCGTGATCACCGCGTAGCCCTCGGGCTCGAGCAGCTCCCGCAGCTGCTCCCGGAAGGTCATGCTGTCGTCGATGACCAGCACCGTGGTGCGGTCGTCGGCCCGCGACGGGTCCTCGCCGAGCAGCTGCCGCGCCCGCGCGACGACGTAACCGGCGTCGTAGGGCTTGCCGACGTACTCGTCCGCGCCCGTCCGCAGCCCGTGCAACCGGTCGGCGATCTCGGCCTCACTGGACAGCAGAACCGTCACAGTGCCCTCGCGGCCGGGATGCGCCCGCAGCTCCCGGAGCAGCTCGACACCGTCGGCGTCGGGCAGCAGGACGTCGAGCACCGCCACGTCGAAATGCGCCTCGGCGAACGCCGCACGGGCCTCCGCCCCGGTCGCGCACAGGATCGACACGAAGCCGTCGGCCTCGAAAGCCTCGTGCAGATCCATCCGTACGGTCAGACTGTCGTCCACGATCAGCACGGTGTGCCGGACCATCGGCGTACCGGTGGGGTGCTGTGTCATCGCCGCGCCCTGGCGGCCTGGGAGAGCTCGCCCAGCCGGGCGGCGATCCGGGAGGGCGGCATGATGAACGCCGCCGCGCCGAGCAGTGCCGCCTCGCGGGGCATGCCGTAGACCACGGAGCTCGCCTCGTCCTGGGCGAAGGTGTGGCCGCCGCGCGCCCGCATCTGCAGCAGACCTTCGGCCCCGTCGCGGCCCATTCCCGTCAGCAGGCAACCGGCCGCCGCGGACCCGTACTCCGCCGCGACCGACTCGAACAGCACGTCGACCGACGGCCGGCAGGAGTGCCGCGGCGGTGCGGCGCTCAGCCGCAGGATGCCGTCCCGGACGAGCAGATGCCGGTCCGGGGGCGCCAGCACGACGCGACCTGCGAGGGAACGCAGCGGGGTGCCCTCGGTGCCGTAGCTGACGTTCCGGCCGGTCTGCCCGGCCAGCCAGTCCGAGAACGCGACCGCGAACGGCTCGCTGGCCGCGATGTGCTGCACACACAGCACCGGCGTGGTGAAGGCGACGGGCAGCGCGCGCAACAGATCGGTGAGCGCCCCGGGGCCGCCGGTCGACGCGCCGAGCGCCACGACCTGCACCGTCGGCTCGTCCGCGGGGATCGGCACGGCCCGTGGTGGTGCCTGCGGCACGATCGGCTCGGCTCCGCTGCGACTGCGCCCGTCGAGGCGCGCCCGCGGATGTGTGATCACCCGGATGCGCGACACCAGGCGTACGCACGAGCAGAGCCGGCGGCCCCACCCCGCGTCGGAGTCGTCGCCCCGCGGCTTCTCCAGCACGTCGACGGCCCCCGCGGCCAGGGCGTTGTAGGTGCTGAAGAGCTCCTGCCGGTCCGCCGACGAGACGACCAGGATGGGCGTCGGGAACTCGGCCATGATGTGCTCGGTGGCGACGAGCCCGCTCATCGTCGGCAGCATCATGTCCATCGTGACCACGTCGGGACGCAGCCGCCCGACCAGCTCGACGGCCTGGGCGCCGTCGACCGCCTCACCGACGACCTGCAGCTCGGGGTCGGTGGCCAGCGCCTCCCGCAGGGCGTGCCGCATCGTCGCCGAGTCCTCGACGACCAGGACCCGGATCATGCCGGCACCAGCCGTCGGATGTGGGCGAGCAGCTCCTCCTGGTTGAACTCACCCTTCACCACGTACGCGCTCGCCCCCGCCGCCACACCCCGCTGCCGGTCCTCCGCGCTGGCCCGCGAGCTGACCAGGATCGCGGGCACCGTGGCCAGTTCCGGGTCCGCGCGGGTCTCGGAGACGAAGGTGAACCCGTCGATGCCCGGCATGTCGATGTCCGTGAGATAAAGCCCGTACCGGCGGGACCGGGCCTTCTCGAGCCCTTCCTCACCGGAGGCGGCCAGGTCCACTTCGTACCCGGCGGACTCCAGGATGCTGCGCTCCAGCATGCGTGTGGTGAGCGAGTCGTCGACCACCAGGATGGGAAGCCGTGGCGCGGCCGCGGCCGGCGGCGCACCACCTCCGCCCAGGCGCAACGTCTCCGCCACCAGTCCCTGCGCGTCGAGGACGAGCCGGGGATTGCCGTCGAGATCCATCGACACACCACCGATCACCGGCGCTGCCGGCGCGAGATCGGGCAGCGGACGCACCACCAGCGTGGACGTCCCGGCGAGCCGGTCGACGCCGACCGCCACCTGTTCACCGTCGAGTCCGACGATCACCGCCACGGTCGGGCCGCCGCCTTCCGGCACGGTCGTGCCCGCGTACAGCGCCCGGGCCAGGGGCAGGAACGGAACGGCCTCGCCGTCGTGCGCCATCTTCCCCGTGACGGCCGCGGCGGTCGCCTGCTCCGGCAGCAACCGTACGCAGGTGCGTACGGCATCGAGCGGTACCGTCGCCACGGTGTCGGCGGCCTCGACGATCAGGCCGTGCAGCGATAGCAGTGCGAGCGGCAGCACCAGCTCGATGACGGCACCACGGCCGGCCTCGGTACGCACCGACACGTCCCCGCCGAGCTGATCGGCGACATCCCGGGCCACGTCGAGCCCGATGCCGCGCCCGGCCACCTCGGTCACCGTCGGGGAGGTGCTGATGCCGCCGCGGAGCACCAGCTCCACCAGCGTCTGCTCGTCCGGTGGGGTGCCGCCCGCCATCAGCAGACCTCGGGCCTCGGCGGTACGCCGTACCGCCGCCAGGTCGAACCCGCGGCCGTCGTCGGTGCAGCGGAATCCCACGTACCGGCCGCGCCGCTCGACCTCGACCAGCACCTTGCCCTCGGCGGGTTTCCCCGCGGCGGCCCGCTCCCCGGCGGACTCGATCCCGTGCGCGACGGCGTTGCGGACGACGTGCAGCAGCGCGCTGCTGGCCAGGGTCAGCACCTGCGGATCCATGCGCAGTTCACCGCCCCGGCCCTCGAACCGCACCCGCTTGCCCTGCGCGTCCGCGGCGTCCCGCACCGCGCGGTGCAACGAGGTGAAGATGCTCGACGCGGAGACCAGCCGCAGTCGTTCGGCGCGCCCCCGGACCTCGTCCAGCTCCCGCTCGACCTGCTCGACGGTGTCGGTGACCCGCCGCCCCAGAGCACCGAGATCGGACGCCAGCCGTGCGGCGGCGACCCGCGCCCCCTCGGTCTGCCCGGTCGTCCGGCCCACCCGCAGCTGATCGGCGAGCGACTCCGCCGACCGGATCAGCCGATCGAGGGCGTGCCCGCTCGTCCGTAACGGCGCGAACCGCGCGTGCGCCTCCCCGACGGCATCGAGCAACTCGTCCACGTCGGCGGTTGCTGCGCGGGCCGCCGGTGTCGGCTCGTTGTGCGAGGCCGGGGCGGTCCGCGCCTGCTCGGCGGCTGCGTGGGCGGCTTCCACGGTTCCCGGCTCAGGACCCGTGGTGCCGGCCTGTCCGACCGCCTTCTGCTCTTCCGGCGCAGCTGCCTGTGGGGCCTTCGCACCCGTGCCTACGGTCTCCGGTCCGTCGCCTTCGCTGGTTCTCTCGGGGGACTCGAGCGCGGTGACCTTTGCTTCGATCTCGTCGTTGAGGCGGAGCAGCTCCCGCATCTCGTCCGCCGGGAGCGCCTCGGCGCCCTGACGGTGGGGGACCAGCACTTCCTCGAACGCGTGCGCCCGGTCGGCGATCTCCTTCTGGCGTACGACCCGCGCGGCGCCCTTCAGGGTGTGCGCGAACCGCAGCAGGCGGGCGACCAGCTCCGGCCCGGGTTGCTGGTCCAGGTCGAGGACGCCCGCGCTGATCTGGTCGACCAGCTCGCGCGCCTCGATCCGGAAGTAGCGCAGGGGATCCGGGCTCATCAGCGCCGCCCGGTGCCGACCAGTTCGAGCAGGTCCCCGGAGAGGCTGGACAGGTGCGCGGCGGTCTGTTTGGTCTGCACGGCGCTGGCCTCGGTCTCCCGGGTGACCCGGGCCGTGTCGGAGGCCGCCACGTTGACCTGTTCGACCGCGGTGGTCTGCTGCTTCGTGGACAGTTCGATCTCGCGCGTCGCGTCGTTCGTGGTCGCGACCAGCTGAGCGATGCGCCGGAACGAACTGGTGGCGTCGTCGAACTGCCGCGAGCCCGCATCGACGGACTTCGCTCCGATTTCCGTGGCCATGACGGTCGTGTTGACGGCGCCCCGGACGTCGTCGATCAGCGTGCGGATCTCCTTGGCGGAGCCCGCCGTCCGGTCCGCCAGCTTGCGGATCTCCTCGGCGACGACCGCGAACCGCCGCCCCCACTCGCCGGCGCCGCTGGCCTCGATCGTCGCGTTGATCGCGAGGATGTTGGTCTGCTCGGCCAGCTCCGACACCAGATCGACGACACCGCCGATCTGCTGGGACTTCTCGCCCAGGGCCAGCATGTGCTGCACGATCTGGTCCACCTGGTTGCGGATGGCCGCGATCGACGTACGCGTCTGGTCGATCGTGGAGTCGCCGCTCAGGGCCGCGTCCGCCGTGTCCTCGGCGATCTTCGAGACCCGCTGGGCGTTCTCGGCGATCTGGCGGGAGGTGATCAGCAGTTCGCTGATCGTCGTGGTGATCTCGCTCATGGCGCTGGCCTGGTCACGGCCGCCGGAGGCCTGCTGCGCGGCCGCGGCCTCGAGCTCGGCCGAGGAGCTCTGGATGTGCCCGACGGCGGCACCGACCTCACGGCGCAGATCCCGGTTGAGCCGCCAGGCGATGACACCACCGCAGGCCATGGCCAACAGACCGAGTCCGACGATGAGCACGATGGCCTGGGTCGCCCGGGCCGACGAGTCCTTCCGCGCCGTCTCGACGTCGGTGCGTACCCGATTGGTCAGGGCGGCGATCGAGTCCTGCAGGGCCTTGCGGGCCGGCGCGACCTCGGTCGCGTTGAGCTGACTGATGTTCGTGAGGTTGTCGATCGTCTTGCGGCGCTCGATCACCGGCTGGAGCACGGCGGCGTGCTTCGCCTCCGCCTCGGACACGGCACTGAGCAGGGCCAGGGCCGTCGGATCGGTGAGCGTGCCGCGCAGCTGGCCGACCAGGTCGAGGAATTCCTCACGGTCGGCGTTCGTCAGGTCCAGGTACTCCTGGTTGCCGTTGAGCAGGTAACCGCGGTAGTCACTGATCCGGCTCTCCGCCTTGGTGGTCAGGTGCTCGGCGCTGACCAGGTCGTCCACCGCGACCTTGATCGCGTCGTCCTTCGCGTCGACGACGATCGACAGCGCAGCCACCGAGGACGCGCCCATGATCAGGGTCAGGGCCACCGTGAGCCCGAAACCGAACGCGAGCTTGTTGCCGAACGTGCGTTTGGCCATGGCGGTCACCGCTCCTCGGTGTTGTGCGTGGTGTGTCCGGTCAGCTGGTGCACGACCGCGCGGGCCGAAGGCAGGTCCACGATCGGGCGGGTGCCGCCCGGCAGGGGAACCATGCCGCGCAGCACGTCGCGGCCGCTGTGCCCGTCGGTCTCGCCGACGATCGTCGAGGTCGGCACCCGGACGTGACCGTCGAGGTCGTGAAAGGCGAGGGCCAGGGGCGGGGTGCCGGCTGCCAGCACGAGCCAGCGCGGCCGCTCCGGTACGGGATGTCCCAGCAGAGCCGCGAGGTCGTAGACCGGCACGATGGCGCCGCTGAATCCCGCGACTCCGAGCAGCGCCGGCTGAGGTCCTGGCAACGGTGTTACGGGCCGGTCCGAGTGCACACCCGAGGCCTGCGAGAGCCGCAGGGCGTAGGCGCGGCCACCGGCGAGGATGGCGAGCAGCTCGGCGTACTCGACGTCGTGCTGGCGCGCCGGCTCGGTGAACGAGCGGTCGAAGTCGCCGCGCAGCTCCCGCAGGCGGTCGGTCACGTCGTTCGGGCTCATCGGCGGGCCCCGCAGGCGTCGAGCTCCGTACGGCAGAGCGTGGTCAGGGCGATCCGGCCGAAGCCACCGCCGAACAGGGCGATCCGGTCGTCGCGTTCCTGCCTGAGCAGAGTCAGCGCGCGGTCCAGCTCGGTGGCGGCGGTGCGGTTCTCACCGCGGCGGCGGGCGAGCAGCCCGAGCCGCATGCGGGGCATCGCGAACTCCGGGTCCAGGTGAGCGGCCAGACGGTACTGCGCGATCGCCGCGTCGGTGCCGGCGCCGTCCTCGAGGCAGACGGCGAGCTGGTGGTGGGCGTCCGCGTACAGGCCGTCGAGGTCGAGGAGCCGGCGGCAGAGCCTCTCGCCCTCGTCGATGCGCCCGGTGTGCGCCAGCAGAACGCTGTGCAGCAGCAGATCGCGGGGTGCGGGACGGTCCTGCGGTGAGGCCTCGATCAGCTTCAGCGCCTCACCGAACCGCTCGTCGTGCAGCAGCCGCAGCGCCCGCTCGTAGGCGTCCGACTCGATCGGTTCCTGCGGCGCCGGCCTCGTCCTGGTGGGCGTCACGACCAGCGGCTCCTCGAAACGCAGAGCGTCCGGAACGGTCCGCCGGCGGTAGTAGAACGTCTGATGGGTGTGCTGCGGCTCGAGCCCCTCGGGCCGGCTGCCGAGTGAGTCGGTGTGCCCGAGGAACAGGTAGCCACCCGGCGACAGCGATCTGGTCATCCGCTCGATGAGCTGGTCCCGGACCGGCTGCGTCAGATACATCAGCAGGTTGCGGCAGAACACGACGTCGTACTGGTCCGGCCGCCAGAGGTTGTCGTCCGGTGTCGCCACGTTGTACTGCCGGAACTGCACCGTCGCCCGGATCGCGGCGTCCAGCTCGTAGTAGCCGTCGTGCGGGTGGAACCAGCGCTGGCGTACGTCGTCCGGGGTCTCCCGCAGCGACCAGGACGAATAGCGGGCGGCCGTCGCGCGGCGCAGCACCGCCGGGCTGGCGTCGAGACCCAGCACGGAGACGATCCAGTCGCGATCGGGCTGTGACTCCCGCGCGACGATGGCCAGGGTGTAGGCCTCCTCGCCGGAGGAACACCCGACCGAGAGCATCCGCAGGACCCGCTGGGCCGACCGCGCCTGGAGGCGTTCGGGCAGGGCGACGTCGGCCAGCGCGCGGAACTGCTCCCCGTGCCGGTAGAAGTACGTCTCGTTGATGGTCAGGTCCTCGGCGAGCTTGGTCAGCTCGGCGTCCCAGCCCGGGGCGCCCAACCTGCTCAGGTACGCCGTCCGGCTCAGCCGGTGCGATCCGGAGCGCTTGGCCAGGACGTCGTCGAGCTGCGAGACGTCGTTGTCGTCGAAGGTCCAGCCGAGCTTCGCGGCGAGCAACGTCCGGAACCTCGTCACCTCGGGGGTGGCCGTCATGACGGCACCGTCAGAGCGGCGGCGGCGGCCCACACCTCGTCCGGTACGAGCCGCATGCTCTGCAGCAGCAGGACCGGCTCGGCGTCGATCGTGCCGACGGCGGCGACCAGACGGGCCGGGGCATCACCCAGGAGGGCCTCGTGCCGGTGCGCGGAGTCGGCGCTGACCGGCCGGACCCCGTGGATCGCCCCGGTCGCGAAGGCCACCGGACCGTGTTCGGTCCGTACCGCGATGAACCGCTCGACGTCGGCCCCGGCGCCGCCGAGGAGCCGGGCCACGTCGATCACCAGGGTCGGGATGCCCCGCATGATGCAGATACCGGTGACGAACGCGGGCGTACCGGCCAGGGGATGGGTAACCAGCGGCCGCATGGTCTCGACCACCTCACCGAGGCGCAGTGCGCAGAGCAGGGTGCCGGCCCGGAAAACCAGCGAGCTGTCACCGGTGGGTGCTCCCACCGGTGGCGCCATTTGTCCGGGCTGCACCATTCGCTCAGGCTAGCGGGCATTTCGACCCAATTAGCGAGAATGTTTCAGTCCGGCCTGCCGTCCTCCTTGAGTAGTACGCGCGGACGGTACTTGACGACGACGCGGGCGGCCCCCGGCCGCTCCTAGATTGCCTCCGACCACAGAAACAGGAGGCCGAAATGACGACCACCCACGCGGTGCGGGCGGACGACCTTGTCAAGATCTACGGCGAGGGTGACACGGCGGTGACCGCCGTCGACCGGGTGAGCGTGACGTTCCCCGCCGGCGAGTTCACCGCCATCGTCGGACCCTCCGGCTCCGGCAAGTCCACCCTGATGCACCTGCTGGCCGGGCTCGACACGGCCAGTTCGGGCTCGATCCGCATCGGCGGCACCGAGCTGGCCGGCCTGAAGGACCGCGAGCTGACGACGCTCCGCCGTGACCGCATCGGATTCATCTTCCAGGCTTTCAACCTGCTGCCGACCCTGACGGCGGAGCAGAACATCGTGCTGCCCACCGAGCTCGCCGGCCGGCGGCCCGACCGCGAGCGGCTGGCCCAGGTGGTGGCCGATCTCGGCCTGAGCGACCGCCTGGGGCACTACCCGGCCCAGCTCTCGGGCGGTCAGCAGCAACGGGTGGCCTGCGCCCGCGCGCTCATGAGCCGTCCCCATGTCGTCTTCGCCGACGAGCCGACCGGCAGCCTGGACACCCGTACCGGCGCCGGGGTGCTCTCGCTGCTCCGGCGCAGCGTCCGCGAGTGGGGTCAGACCATCGTCATGGTCACCCACGATCCCGTCGCGGCGGGTTATGCCGACCGGGTGGTGGTGCTCGCCGACGGCCGGATCGCGGACGACTTCCGGGCACCCACTCCCGATGGTGTCGCCGACCGGCTCCAGTGGCTGGCGACCCGATGAGGGGGATCGGACTGCGGCCCCGTCGCCTGGTGCCGACCGCGCTGGCCGTCGTGCTGGCGGTCGGTTTTGTCGCCGGGACCATGATCTTCAGCGACAGCGCCGAGGAGGCGCTGGTCGGCCAGTACGCACGCTCAGCCCGGAATGTCGACGTGGCGGTCACAGCGGGCGCCGGGTCGCACCTCGGCGCATCCACATTGGAGGAGGTCCGTCGCGCTGACGGCGTCGCGGCTGCCGCCGGGCGCATGCGCGAGCGGCTGCCGTTGCTCGACCGTCAGGGTCGTCTCGTCACGGCCTTCGGCGAGACCGGCTACGGCGTCGACGCCGGTGACCGGCCGGAGCTCCGCGCGTTCGAGCTGGTCGACGGCGTGGTGCCCACCACCGGCGATGAGATGGCCATCGACTCGGCAACGGCGACGGCGACCGGCTATCGCATCGGCGACACCGCCCTGGTCCTCGACACCCGGGAGCGCCGCCGTCCTCTGCGGGTCGTGGGCGTGGTCGCCGTGAGCGGTGGCGTGTCCACCACGGTGCTGACCAGGGGTGAGCTGACCCGGCTGACGGGTTCCACCGGCTTTCGCGAGATCGTGGCGACACTGCGGCCGGGCGCCGATCCGGCAACCGTGCGCGACGCGCTGCCGGCGCCCGCCGGGGCCAGGGTCCGCACCGGCGATCAGCTGCGACACGACCTGGCAGAGCAAGCCTTCGCCCAGCTCAGTGGGCTGAGCATCGGACTGGCGCTGTTCGCCGCGGTCGCTGTGCTGGTGGCCGGATTTGTCATCGCGAACACGTTCACCATCCTGGTGGCGCAACGGCAGCGCGAGATCGCACTCCTGCGGTGTGTCGGCGCGGGACGCGGGCACATCTTCCGCTCCGTGCTCACCGAGTCGGCCCTCGTCGGCGTGGCCGGCGCCCTCGCCGGCCTCGCGGTGGGCGGCGGGGTCGGCTGGGGGCTGATGAAGGGTTCGGCATCACTCGGCACCGACATCCCGGCCGGCGGCCTGGTCCTGACACCGTGGCCGATCGTGGCGTCCCTGCTGGTGGGCGTTCTCGGGACAGTGGTCTCCGCGGCTGTTCCGGCGTTCCGCGCGACCCGGGTGCCGCCGATCGCCGCCCTGCGCCTGGTGGTGCCCGTGAGTGGACGCCGCAGCCGGCGGGTGCAGGTGCTGGTCGCGGTTCTGATCTGCGTCGCAGGCACCCTGACCACGGTCGCCGGCCTGCGGACGGATCAGCCCGAGCCCGCGATGCTCCTGGTCGTGGCGGGTGGCATCGGCAACTTCCTGGCCCTGCTGCTGATCTCCCCGCTGGTGATCGGGCGTCTCGTGGCCGCCCTGGGCTGGCTGCCCGGCAGGCTCCTCGGGGTGCCCGCACGCCTCGCCGTCGCCAACGCCCGTCGTAACCCGGGACGCACCGCGGCAACCACGGCGGCGCTGCTCGTCGGCGTCGCGCTGATGGCCGGTGGCAGCACCATCGCCGCGACCGTCGACCGGACCGCGGAGGTTCAGCTCGACGAGGCCTATCCGGTCGACTACCTGCTGACCGGGGCCGGTGGACGGAAGGGTGTTCCGGCGGCAGTCGGGGCAGGACTCCGCCGGGACCCGTCCTTCGATCTTGTCGCCGCGGTCAGGCAGACCGAGGGCAAGCTCTCCGGCCGCAAGATCACCGTGGGAAGTCTGGACCCGGGGGCGATCGGGTCGGCGTACCGGCCGGTGGTGACGAGCGGGCGGCTCGCGGACTTCGGTCCGGGCACCGCGCTCGTGGCAGCCGGTCGCGGCACGGTCGGCAAACGGTTGTCGGTGACCGCGGACGGACGCACCGCCACCGTGGAGGTCGCCGCAGTGGTGCAGGCCTCTCCGCTGGTGGGGGACGTGGTGCTCTGGCCGGGCGACTTCACCACACTCGGTCCGGCCGCCCGGGACGACTCACTGGTCATGGTCCGGACGGCACCCGGTGTGAGCCCCTCGGACGGCCGGGCCAGGCTCGACTCCGCCCTGCAGGCCCACCCGCTGGTCCAGGTCGACGACCTGGCGAGCGTCCGCGCCGAGCGTGGCGACGCGATCCGGCAGATCGTCGGGATCATCGCGGTCCTCCTGGGCTTCGCCCTGGTCATCGCCCTGGTCGGCATCACGAACACCCTGTCGCTCTCGGTCCTCGAACGCACCCGTGAATCGGCGCTGGTCCGGGCGCTGGGTCTCACCCGCGCCCAGCTCAGCGCGACGCTGATGCTCGAAGCGCTGCTGATGGCGGCCGCAGGAGCCCTGGCCGGAGTGCTCTTCGGGGTGCTCTACGGCTGGCTGACAGCCGAAGCGGCCTTCGGCGCGACAAGCGCCCTCCTGGCCGTCCCGGCCGGACAGCTCGCGGCATTCGTAGGCATCGCCGCACTCGCCGGCGCGGCAGCAGCCGTGCTGCCGTCCCGACGGGCAGGACGGGCCTCGGTCGTGGGCGCATGAAGCCTTCTATCGTGGTGTTCGTGCGGCGCCTCGGCAAGGACATTCGCCCCTGGCTCTTCGACGGAGCGGTGGCGGCGCTGGTCGCGGTCCTGGTGTCGATCGAGCACGGGCTGCCCTGGCCCATCAAGACCTGCGGCTACCTCATGGCGCTCGTCCTGATCTGGCGCCGGCAATTCCCGCTGGCCGTGCTGACGGCAGTTTTTGTGCTCGCTCCGGCGCACCTGCTGTTCAACAGCTACGTCCGCCTGTTCGACCTGGCGGTCCTGATCGCCATGTACTCGGTCGTCCTCTACCACGCCCAGCTCAGATGGGGCGTGACAGCCGGCGCCGGCGCGGGCGGGGCAGTGCTCGTCGCCGCCTTCGTCGAAAACGCCCGCTCGGGCAACTTCTGGGTAGTCCTCTGGGTCGTCGGCGCGGTGACGGTCGCAACCTGGGTCACGGCCTACGGCGTCCGCACGCGAAAGCTCTACGTGGAAAGCCTCGAGGAACGCACCGCCACCCTGGAAAGAGAACGCGACCACCTGTCACTGCTCGCCGTCGCCGAGGAACGCGCCGCCATCGCCCGCGAGGTGCACGACGTCGTGGCCCACAGCCTCAGCGTGATGATCGTCCAAGCCGACGCGGCGAGCTACACCCTGCAGGGCCCACAACAACCGGCCCGCGACGCGCTGGCGACGATCGCAGCCACCGGCCGCGAAGCCCTGGAGGACATGGGCCGCGTGGTCAAGCTTCTCCGCGGGCCGGCCCCAGTGCAGGCTGCGCCACCCACGCCGAACGGGCCCGAAAGCCTCAGCCGCCGCCGGGTCGGTCTGGCGGAGGTGGACAGCCTCGTCGAACGCTCAGGCCTCCAGGTCACCCGAGAAACCATCGGGTCCGGCGACGGCCTGACCGCCGCCCAGGAGCTGACCACCTACCGGGTCGTACAGGAGTCACTCACCAACGCCCTCCGCCACGCGGGCGCTGACGCCGCCGTGCGGCTGAGACTGCACTTCAGCCCGTGTGCGGTCACGGTCGAGGTCGACGACGACGGCGGTGGCGGGTCGACGCCGGCAGCTTCCCGCTCGTCCGGCCACGGTCTTCTCGGCATGCGCGAACGAGTCGCCATGCACGGCGGCGCTCTGGTCGCCGGGCCGCGCCCCGGCGGTGGCTGGCAGGTGACTGCAACGATTCCCCGCAGCCCGGGCGGCTCCCCATGACCCAGGTCGTTCGGCGCCAAGGGCCTGCGCCCGACCAGCTGAAGGACGGTCGGCCTGCCTCTCGGCGGGCCTGGACCCGCGGCGACCACCGCGACCGTGCGCCGACCGCGCGCCGGCCGGCGGTCCGACCTGCTCGGTCGCGGTGGGGTCAGGTCCGGACGGTTGTTCCGGTGGTCTGGCCCGGTGGGTCGCGGTGGGCTGCGGCCGGTTGTGGTGCAGCCAGGTCCGGGCCGGTGATTCAGTGGTCTGGCGTGGTCGGTTGTGGGGCGCCGACGTTGTTGCGGCTGAGCCGGCGCGGTCGGGCCTTGGCGAGATCTGTTGGCCCGACATCCTTGAAGTTGGGTCTACGCGGACCTGGCAATGCCGGCGGAGCTGCGTCGGACCCTCCCGCGGTGGGCTGGCGCTCGGTTGTGTGGTCAGCGCTGGACGAGTGCTTCGGCGGTCCGGCCGGGTCAGTTGCGGTGGGTGGCGAATTGGTGTGCGGTCACGGCCGGACACCCGCACGACCGGGCCGAGCCACTCCGGCCCGACCTCGGCCGGCGGGGGTGTCGGCTGTGGAGTCGGGCGGGGGGCTGGGGGTCGGCGCGGGCATCGAGGATTCTGCGGCGGGGGTGCGGTGAAAACGGTGCGACGGGGCGGTGGCGGGTGATCCGGGTTGTTGTCGTTGACGATCAGGAGCTGGTCCGGGCGGGCTTCCGGGTCATCATGTCCGCGCAGCCGGACATGACCGTGGTGGGGGAGGCGGCTGACGGGGCCGAGGCGTTGCGGCTTCTGCGAGACACCGTGGCCGACGTGGTGGTCATGGACATCCGGATGCCGGTGATGGACGGTGTTGCCGCCACGCGGCAGCTCACCGCCGACGGGAACAGTGCACGAGTGCTGGCGCTGACCACGTTCGACACCGACCAGGATGCGTTTGCGGCCCTGCAGGCGGGGGCCGGTGGGTTCCTGCTCAAGAACGCGCCGCCGGGGGAGTTGCTGGCGGCGATCCGGGCGATCGCCGGAGGGGACGCCGTGGTGGCGCCGCGGGTGACGCGGAGGCTGCTGGACCGGTTCGCCGGGCAGCTGGTGCCGGTGGTGCCCACCGCGCACAAGGACGCCGAGCGGCTGGGTCAACTGACCGAGCGCGAGCTCGAGGTGTTGTTGCTGGTCGCGGAAGGGTGGTCCAACGCCGAGATCGGGGAGCGGTTGCACGTGGCGGAGACGACGGTGAAGACCCATGTGGGGAGGATCCTGGCGAAACTCGAGTTGCGGGACCGGCTGCAGGCGGCTGTGCTGGCCTACAAGACCGGATTGGTGGCGCCCGACTCATAGATCGGCTTGGATGTAGGTTGGATCTTCATCCCCGAGATCCAGGAGGCGCCCGTGATGCGAATCCGAAGCCGCAGGACGGCTCTGATGGCGGCAGCTGCCGCGGTCACCGTCGTCGTCTACGGGCTGGTGCAGTTGCCGGCTTCCGCCGACACGCGGACCGAGGTGCGGGAGGTGTTCTCGCCCGACGGCTCGATCCGCCAGGAAAGTGTCAAGGTCGCGGACCTGCCGCGCACCAGCGCCGCACCCGCCGTGGCGGCCGACGTCGTCACCATCCAGCAGACAGGGACGCCGGCCACACGGTACGACCTGGTTTTTGTCGGTGACGGGTACACCGCCGGTGAGCAGGAACTGTTCCACCAGCAGGTGCTCGCGCGGTGGGATCAGCTGACCGCGATCGAGCCGTTCCGGACGCTGAAGGACAAGTTCAACGTGTGGCAGGTCAACGCCGTCTCGAACCAGTCCGGGTCGGACAACGATCCGACCCTCGGCGTCGAGAAGGACACCGCGCTCGACGGCGAGTTCTTCTGCGCGGGCCTCGACCGGCTCGTGTGCGTAGACGAGACCGCGGCGACGGGGTACGCGAGCCTCGCCCCCGGTGCCGACCAGGCCCTCATCCTGGTCAACAGCAGCACCTACGGCGGTTCCGGTGGGAGCGTGACCGTCTCCAGCGGCGGCAACGCGCTCTCCGGCGACATCGTCGTGCACGAGCTCGGCCACTCGATCGGCGGCCTCGCCGACGAGTACGGCGGCGAAGGCACCTACGAGGGCGGCGAACTCCCCGAGCCGAACACCTCCGTCGCCGACGAGGCCACGATGCGCGCCGAGCAGCTGAAATGGTTCAGCTACCTCGGGAAGCCGACCCCCGACGGCGGCGTGATCGGCACCTTCGAAGGCGGGTCGTACTTCGACCGGGGCGTCTACCGGCCGAGCGAGGACTCGATGATGCGGTCGCTGGGCAACGAGTTCAACCTCCTCGGCATCGACCAGCTCACCGCAGCGATCCTCGCCGAAACAGCCTGAGGCGCATCTGATCGGGGTCCCGCGGCCCGAACGGCAGGACCCCGATCAGATCAGGCTCACCTACGGTCGCTCCTCGGCCTTCCTGCCGAACCAGGCGGCCGTGGCGGTTGCTTCGTCCTGCTCCTGATCAGGCGTGGGCCCGTCGGTGTGCGCAGGGAGCCCGAACGAGACCTCGGCCTCGGGAAACGGCACGACTTGGCCGTCGGGGCCGTAGCTTTTCCGGTCCGGACCCGCCCACGGTGCGACACGATCGTCGTCGGCAAAACCCTCGATCCGGCGCGATGAGCGACGCACCATCTCGTCGGCGGGCACGGGTTCCGTGACGCCGCCGACCGGTCCGCCGAAGCTGACCGCAGGCGGCCCGGAAGGGCCCCTACCGAGGTCCGGAGCGGGGCTCCCGGGCTCCCCGAAGGCCACTGTCACACGATCCGTCCCGGCCCCACCGAACCCGGCCCCACCAAGACCGGCTGTCGGGCGGCCGGGCGCCGAAGGATCCGGCACTGAGGGATCGAGTGCCGAGGGGCCGGGCGCCGAAGGGCCGGGCGCCGAAGGGCCGGGCGCCGAAGGACCGGGTGGCAACCCGCCATCACCGGGCTTGCCGGAGGTCGGACCCCGGCCCGCCCCGGCCGGCCACAACCTCGGCCGCCGCCGCGCCGCCACGTCCTCGACCCACCCGAAGGCCACCACCGCCAGCAACGTCAGCGCCAGCGACGCGGCGAGATCCACCGGACCGTCCAGAATGTCGAGGTCGTCGAGGGCCAGGAAGGTCAGCACCGGCCAGATGGCTGCGATCGCGATGTTGTGCCACAGGTAGATCGTCACGGCGCGGGCGTTGAGGAAGTTCACCGCGCCGTCGGCGAGACGGTTGCGGGACAGCCAGGACATGTCCGGTTGCCAGCGCAGCGCCAGCAGGACGAACGCCAGGGACCACAGCGCCTGCGATTCCGACACGTCGTTCAGGTCGTAGCCGTCCTCGCCGGGGTGGCCGCGGAGCCAGTACAGCGCCGCGCAGCCGATGACGGTCGCCGCCGCGAGGACGATGCGGGGGTGGAGGCGGGCGAGGCGGCCGTCGTGGTGGGCGAAGCCGGCGATCCAGCAGGCGCCGTAGGTGGCGAAGTCCCACATGGCCGCGTCGGCGCGGCCGAAGGGCAGTGTCAGGTCGGTCTTGTCGAGGACCGCGATCAGGATGATGGGCGCGGCCACCGCCACCCAGCCGATCTTCTTGTACGCGAGGTACAGCAGCGGCGACAGCACCACGAACCACAGGTACGCCCGGATGTACCAGAGGGGTTCCCACACGTCGATGCCGCGTTCGCTGCCGGGCGGGTCGCCGACGGGGAGGATCCACAGGGCGAGTTTCCAGCTCAGGGGTTTGTCGCCGCCGTCCTCGTCCGTCCAGCCGAGGTAGAGCATCGCGGGGACGGCGATCGCGGCGAGCAGCCACAGCGGTGGCAGCAGGCGGCGCAGCCGGGAGGTGATCACGCTGCCGGCGGACCGCTTGTCGAGGGAGGCGGCGGTCAGTGAGCCGGCCAGCGCGAACATGATGCCCATGGCGGGCAGCAGGATCGACAGCCAGGGCCAGCCGAACAGGTGGTAGACGATGACCCGGACGATGGCGGCGGCCCGGAGCAGATCCAGGTAACGGTTACGCACCGACGAACGCTAGCCATGCGGGCACCTGCTCAATAACCTTCGTCCGGTCCTCAAGTGGACCCGGGCGGGTTACCCCGTACGAGTGAAGTGTCCTGTTTGTCTGTGCGGTTGTGCGACGCGTATGAGGCATAACCCCAGCTCAGAGGCGATCTTGGTGTGACGGGCGCCGGAGCCCGCCCGAGCCGTCCAGTCACCCGTGGGCGGTTGTGACGTTGAGCCACCTCGGAGGGCGACGTGCACGGGCGCGACGCCGCGAGCAGAGGAGACAACGGGATGCGCAAGCCTGCTGTCGTAGTGACCGCCGCGGTCTCGGCGGTACTGGCCGGCGGGATCATGGTGGCCACCACCGCGGGTGCGGAGGAGACTCCGGACGCCGTGACGGCCCCCTCGGTCCAGTGGCCCGACCTGCCGGCGATCCCGCAACTTCCCGGTGGTGCGGACCTTCCGGCCGTACCCGCCGTACCGGGGAATCCTGGTCCTGCCGCCGGTCACGCCGCGCCGGCCCACCAGGCCCGGCCGGACGATCAGGCGGGGACGGCCGATCAGGCCGAGCCCGCGGACGACCAGGCGCAGCCGAACGACCAGCGGCCGGCCGTGATCAGGCCGGCGCGCCCGGCGGCGGCGACAACACCGGCGACCGCGGATGCCGGTGAGGACAAGCGGAACAAGGCCACCCAGCCCGACAAGCCGAAGACGCTCGCCGCGCAGCCCGGCAACGCCAAGCGGGACGTGACCGCGAGTCAGGCGCTGTCGACCGATCCGCGCAGCTCCGTGCAGCAGCAGGCGCTGGAACTGGTCAACGAGAACCGCCGGCGTGGTGGCTGCGAGAACCTCAGTGTCGACCGCCGGCTGATCGTGGCCGCGAACAAGCACGCCGCCGACATGGCGCGGCGCGGCTACTTCGCCCACGAGGACTCGCAGGGCGACCGGGCCGGTGAGCGTGTCGAGGACGCGGGTTACCGCTGGAAGCGGTTCGGCGAGAACATCGCCCGCGGTCAGGACAGCGTCTACGAGGTCGTCAACGGCTGGATGAACAGCCCGGAGCACCGCGAGAACATCATGGACTGCGACCTTCACCAGGTCGGCGTGGGTCTGGCCTTCTCCGGTGACCGGACCCCGTACTGGGTGCAGGATTTCGCCACCCCGCAATAAACCTCCCGGATCCGTGCCACGGACGTCCGGGGGACCTTCCCAGGTGCACAGGTGTGCTTCGATGTGCGGACACATCTCCTGGGGAGGACGATTTGGCAGTGCAGCGGGTTTCCGCACGCCTCGCCGCAGCCTTCGTGGCCGTGGCGGTCGGCGGTGGACTCGGGGCTGTCGCTCTGGGCCCGGCCGCGGCAGGCGCCGCGGGCCGGACGGTCAGCGCGACACCGATCACCGCCGTCGTCGTCACGAAGGCCGCCGCGGCTTCGTGTTCGACGGGCAAATATCAGAAGCAGGTCGAGGGTTACCTCAAGAAGATCGGCGGCTACGGCACGGTCACGGTGGACGGCAAGCAGTCCGCCGCCGACTGCAAGGCGATCAAGAAGTTCCAGACCCGGTTCGGCATCAAGCCGGCGGCCGGGCTGGCCGGCCCGACGACCAACGGGGTGGCCAAGCGTCTCGCCGCCACCAAGACGTCGAAGTGCAAGGCCAAGAGCTCGGGTTACACGTTCTGCGTCGACCTGACGCACCAGACGACCTGGGTGATGAAGAACAAGAAGGTCTACCTCAAGCCGACCGTCACGCGGACCGGCATGAAGGGCTACCGGACCCCGTCCGGTACCTACAAGATCAACAAGCGCACCAAGAAGGAATGGTCCGACCCGTACGAGGTCTGGCTGCCGTACTGGCAGCGGTTCATCGGCGGCCGGGGCTTCCACCAGACGACCACGTACATCCACGACGCGTGGCGTGGCTCGCACGGGTGCGTCAACCTGCTCCCTGCCGATGCGAAGGCGTATTACAAGATCGGCAAGATCGGTATGCGGGTCAGTGTGATCGGGCGCCGCTCCGGCACCTGATCCACCAGCGGTTCCTGGTACGGCCCGTCGGCTCCAGCCGGCGGGCCGTCGCCCGTTCGGAGCGGCGCCGGCCTCAGGCGGCGAGGGGCGTGTGGGCGAAATGCGCGTGAGTGGTCAGGATGTCGTGCGCCATGATGATCTTCTCGTCGCCGGTCAGGGTCAGGATGCGCAGGCCGTCGCGGGTCAGCGTGTAGATCACGTCGGTGAAGTGGCTGACCGTGTCGTCGTGGTGCACCACCGTCAGGTCGTCGGCGCGCAGCATGGCGGCCGAGCGGGGCAGGAAATGCAGCGACATGGTCCCGTCCTTCGTCTTCGCGGATGCGGCACGTGACCTGGATTACGGGCGCCGTGGGGCGCTCGGTTCAACCGGCGGCCGATTGTGCCTCGCGGACGGCCCGCTGTCGAGGGCCTGAACTCACCCTCGCACCCGCCCGTGAGCTGCGCAGTCGCCCTCCGGTCGGCCGACGGGCGGATAACCGACACCGGGGCGGTATCTGGGGCCACCCGACCGATATAGATCAGCCGCCCGTTCGGCCCGCATTTTTCGTCGGTGCCCCGGCATAGAGTGGCGCTCGTGTCCCACCCCCCACGCCGTCGCACCGTGACCCTGCTCGTCGCCTGCGCTCTCCTGCCACCGCTGACCGCGGCTTCCTGTGGTGACGAGCCGTCGGGGGTCACCCTCGGCAGCGCCCGGCTGGGCACCGTCGCCGAGGTCGTGGAGGCGTCCGGCTCGGTGACCGCCCGCGCCGCCGCCACCGTCAGCGCGCCGGCCGAGGGCACCCTCGCCGAGCTGCGGTTCGAGGCCGGGGACAAGGTGCGTAAGGGTCAGGTCGTCGCCGTGATCGACTCTCCGGCCGCCGAGCGCCGCCTCGACGACGCCGCGAAGGCCGTCGACGCGGCCTCCTCGGGCGGCGTTCCGTCCGGCGGCGGCACCGCCGGCTACACCGCGGTGCAGCGCCGGACCGACGCCCAGGCCGGCAAGGCGTTCACCGCGGCCCGGGAGGCGGCGGCGAAGGTGACCGATCCCGAGGTCAAGGCGGCCCTGCTGGCCCAGGTCAAAGCGGCCCAGGAGCAGTACGACGCGGTGTCCGAGACGGCTGGTGCCGCCCTGCGCTCGGTGCAGCAGGGTGTCGCCGGCCTGGGTGAGGCCGTCAACGCCCTGACCGCCGCCCAGCGCGTGCAGGCCCAGCAGGCGTACGCCCTGGCCGAGGCCGCCGTCGACGCTCTCACCCTGCGCGCGCCCGTGTCCGGGGTGGTGCAGCTGGGTGGAACCCCGTCCGGTGGCACGGCGTCGCTGACCGATCTGCTGGCCGACCCGGCTGCTGCAAGTGCCGGCGGTGCTCCGGCCCAGGGCCCGCTGAGCGGTGTCGACTCCGCCGTGCCGGTGGGCGCGACCGTCGGCGCGGGCACCCCGATCATGACCATCGTCGACACCGGGCGCCTGGGCCTGGCCGCCGAGGTCGACGAGACCGACGTGCTGCTCGTCGAGCCCGGCGGCAAGGCGACCGCGGAGCTCGACGCCGCCTCGGGTGCCACCTACGACGCCACGGTGCGGGCCGTCGACCTCCTGCCGACCACCTCCGCCCGCGGCGGCGTCTCCTACCGGGTCCGTCTGACGCTGGGCAAGGGCACCCTCGCCGACGGCGGCGCGGCCCCGACACCGCGGCCCGGCATGAGCGCGATCGTCCGGCTCCAGGTGCGCCAGGCGGCCGACGCGGTGACCGTCCCGGCTTCCTCGGTCGTCTCGGCGGACGGCCGCGACACCGTCTGGGCGGTTCGCGGCGGCAAGGCCGAGCGTGTCCCGGTCACCCTCGGCGTCCAGGGTGAGGACGTGGTTCAGGTCGTCTCCGGCCTCACCGCCGGTCAGCAGGTTGTGATCGGCGGTGCCGACCAGGTCAGCGCCGGGCAGACCGTACCGTGAGCGAAGCTCCCGCGATCGTCGCCACCGACGTCAGCCGCACGTACGAGCTGGACGGCGTCTCCGTGCCCGCCCTGCGCGGTGTCTCGTTCACCGTCGAGGCCGACGACTACGTCGCGATCGTCGGCACCTCGGGCTCCGGCAAGTCGACCCTCATGCACCTGCTCGGCGGTCTCGACCGGCCGACCGGCGGCACCCTGGTGATCGGCGGCCGCGACGTCGCCACCCTGTCGCCGCCCGAGATGGCCCGCCTGCGCAACGAGACCATCGGCTTCGTCTTCCAGTCGTTCCACCTGCTGTCACGCACCACCGCCCGTGACAACGTCGCCCTGCCCCTGGTCTATCGCGGCATCGGCCGCCGTGAGCGCCGGGCCCGCGCGGCGGCGATGCTTGAGCGGGTCGGCCTGGCCCACCGCATGGATCACCGGCCCAACCAGATGTCCGGTGGTGAGCAGCAGCGTGTCGCCATCGCCCGCGCCCTGGTCACCGGCCCGTCCGTGCTGCTCGCCGACGAGCCCACCGGCAACCTCGACAGCACCACCGGCCAGTCCGTGCTCGCGCTGCTCGAGTCCCTCAACGACGAGGGTGTCGCGATCGTCCTGGTCACCCACGACCGGGAGGTCGCCGCCCGCGCCCACCGGCAGATCGTCATGCGCGACGGGCTGATCGTGAGCCCCGCGCCCGTCACCGGTGAGGAAGGCGCGGCGTGAGGCTGGCCGAGGCCTGGCGGGTCGCCCTCGATGCGCTGCGCGCCAACAGGCTGCGCAGCGTCCTGACCATGCTCGGTGTGGTCATCGGCGTCGCGGCCGTGGTCGCTCTCGTGGCGATCGGCACCGGCACCAAACAGCAGATCGAGCAGCAGGTCGAGGGTCTGGGCTCCAACCTGCTCATCGTCGTCCCGGGCCGCCTCGAGGCCGGTTCCGCCCCGTCCGTGTCGACGCTCTCGCTCGACGACGTCGACACCGTCAGCCGGGTGGTCGGCGACCGCAGCCGGGTCGCGGTCACGGTCGCTTCCGGCGAGACGGTACGCGCGGGCAGCCGTACGGCGTTCGCCAGCATGCAGGGTGTCCTCGAGACCACACCGAGTGTCTTCGTCCGCCGTCTCGACCGGGGCAGCTATCTGACCCGCTCGGACGTCAGCACCGCCCGCCGCGTCGCTGTCCTCGGCGCCGGTGTCGCCACGCAGCTGTTCGGCGACCGTGATCCGATCGGCCGCCAGGTCACCATCGGCGGGGTCCGGTTCCGGGTGATCGGCACGTTCGAGCCGCTGGGTCAGAGCCTCGGCGTCGACCGCGACAGCGAGGTCCACATCCCGGTCACGGCGGCGCAGCGGCTGCTCGGCACCGACCGCATCGACGCGCTGGCCATCCGCGCCCCGGACCGCGAACGCATCGGCACCCTGGGCGCCGACATCGTGGCCGCGCTGACCCGGAGCCACCCCGACAGCGACTTCAGCGCCGTCACGCAGGAGCAGATCCTCGGTGTCCTCGGCGACATCCTGGGTGTGCTCACCGGGGTGCTGGCCGCCATCGCCGGGATCAGCCTGCTCGTCGGTGGTGTCGGCGTCTCCAACATCATGCTGGTCTCCGTGCGCGAACGCACCCGGGAGATCGGCCTGCGCAAGGCCGTCGGCGCCCGGCCCCGCGACATCGGCCTGCAGTTCCTGCTCGAAGCCGTCCTGCTCACCACGATCGGAGGCGTCATCGGCATGGCGCTCGGCATCACCGCCGCCCTGCTCGTCGACCGGCTCTCACCGGTGCCCGCCGCGGTCACCTGGTGGTCGCTCGCCCTGGCGTTCGGGGTGTCGGCCCTGGTCGGCATCATCTTCGGGGTCGTCCCCGCACAGCGCGCCGGGCGGCTCGATCCCGTCGTCGCGTTGCGCACCGAATGACCACGGTCGTCCAGCGGCGGCGGGCGGTGCCGGCGCCGCTGCTCGTGCTCACCGCGATCGCCTCGGTGCAGGTCGGCAGCGCTGTCGCCCGCGGGTTCTTCGACGAGCTCGGCGCCGCGGGCATCACCCTGCTGCGGCTCCTGATCGCCGCCGTGATCCTCGGGGTCGTCTTCCGCCCGAAGGTCCGCGCCTGGTCGGCCGCGGCGTGGCGGGCCGCTGCCCTGCTCGGTGTCGCGATGGCGGGCATGAACCTGCTGTTCTACCTGTCGCTGCGGACGGTCCCGCTGGGTGTGGCCGTCACCGTCGAGTTCCTCGGGCCGCTGCTGCTCACCCTCGGACAGACCCGACGCGTCGCCGACCTGATGTGGGCGTTGCTGGCCGGCGGGGGAGTGGCGCTGCTCGGCCTGGACCCCACGGTCACGGCGCCGCTCGGCGGACTGCTGCTGGCGTTCGCCGCCGGGCTCTGCTGGGCCGGTTACATCCTGGCCAGCGCTCACCTCGGCACGCTGGTCCCCGGGACGGGTGGGCTCGCCGTCGCGCTGGCGGGAGCGGCGCTGCTCGTGCTGCCGTTCGGCGCGTCCGGGGCGACGGCCGTCCTCGACCACCCTTCTCTGCTGCTCGGCGCGACCGCGGTGGCCCTGCTGTCCTCGGTCTTCTCGTACGGGCTGGAGATCAACGCACTGCGGCGGATCCCGACCCGCGTCTTCGGCATCCTGATGAGCCTCGAGCCGGCCGGTGCGGCCATCGCCGGCCTGCTCGTTCTGCACCAGCGCCTCGGGCTGCGGGAGGTGGCGGCGTTGCTGCTGGTGAGCCTGGCCAGTCTCGGTGCCACTCTGGCCCACCGGGACCCCGTGACACCGCCGGTCGCACCGGGCTGAACGGCCGAAACCCTCAACTGGGCGCGTCCGGGGCCGATCAACGAGTGTGTTGCTCAGGGGAGACGCATTCGCGTACGAGCTTCGCGACGTGCACGGCGCGTCGCGGGCGGTCGCGTACCTCACCCTGGCCGCGTGCCCGTACGTGCTGTTCACTGCGCTGCTGACACCGGGGATCGACCTGCCCGGGGTCATCGCCGTCGTCGCCGTCAGCATGCTCATGGGTGTCGCCGGGCTGATCTGCTGGCGCTGGCCGGGCATCTTCCCGCGCCTGTTCTGGTTCGGCGCCCCGCTCGTCGCCACACTGTCGATCTCCGGACTCAACCTCGCCACCTCGGACGCGTCGACCGGCGCGCAACTCTTCTACCTCTGGCCGATCCTCTTCGCGGCCAACTTCCTCAGCCGCCGGGTCGTCTACGCCAACCTGCTGATCGTCTTCGCGGGCCACGCGGCGACCGTCTTCTCGATCCTCAATTTCCAGCGGGCCGCGGCGGACTGGACCGCCATGGTCCTGGCCATGACGATGTCGGCGTTCGTGGTGCTGAGCCTGCGCCGCCGGGCCGACAAGCTGCGCGACGTGCTCGAACAGCAGGCGCACGCCGATCACCTGACCGGCCTGGCGAACCGGCGCCACTTCGACGAGGCTTTGCTGCGTGAGGGCGAGTCGGCCCGGCGTACCGATGCGACCCTGGCCCTCATCACCGTCGACCTCGACCACTTCAAGGCGATCAACGACACCTTCGGTCACACCGAGGGAGACCGGGTCCTGCAGGCCGTGGCCACCGCCATGCGTACGGTCGTGGGCGACAGTGGTCTGGCCGCGCGTCTGGGCGGCGACGAGTTCGTCATCCTGATGCGCGTCGGCCGGCGCGCCGCGGTCGGTGTGGCCGAAGCACTCCGCGCGGCCGTCGCGGCCCGGACGGATCTGCCCGGCGGACCACCCGGTCTGAGCATCGGCATCGCGGTGCTCCCGGGTGACGTCAGCACCGTCCAGGACCTGGTGGCGGCGTCGGACGCGGCACTCTACGACGCGAAGACCTCCGGCCGCGGCCGCCTGTCGGTCGCGGGCGCGCGGCAGAACGTGGACCAGATGCCTAGTTTCGCACCGGATCCGCTGGTGCCGGATCAGCGCTTCTGACCGGCCCGAGGATCTCCCGCCGCATCCGCGGATAGGGCCCCCACCCGTCCCGCAGCACGTGGATGTAGATCGCCTCGAGCGCAACATCGGTCCGCTGCGCCAGCTCCTGGTCGTCGGGCAGCCCCAGCCGCACCGCCCGCGCGAAGTGATCGAGCGCCTCCATGTGCCGCCCCTGATCGAAGGCGCACCGCCCGGCGTTCTCGTGCACCACACTGCGCAGCAGCTCCGGCGCCTCCGAGCTCGCGGCCTGCTCGAACAACCGGTCCGCCTCGGTGAAGTCACCCCGCAGCCGCAGCACGTGCGCCAGCTCGGCCTGCGCGATCACGATGGCCTGCACATCCCCGGCGGACTCGGCGTGAGCCAGCGCCAGACGGCTCGCCGCGGCCGCCATGCCCAGCTCGTCCAGCAGGCGGTAGACCTCCGCCCGCACGCTGAGCAGCCCCGCCTTCACGACGTTGTCCCGCTCCTCGGACAGCGGGCCGTCGAGGCGTTCCCCGAGCACCCGCAGCGCGTCCCGGTCGTCGACGACCTCGCGCAGCGTGGCACCGTCGAGCCGCCAGCGGATCCCGGCCAGATCCTCCGGACCCAGCGGTCCCAGATCAGCTGCCGGTGCCGCCGGCTTCCTCTCCACCGGCTCCGGCCCGGGTACGAGCAGAGCCCCGTCCACGGGTGGCTGTGCCTTCTGCGCGCCGTTCATGAGGCCGGTGATGTCGAGGTCGAGCACCACACCCTCGGACGCGGTGCTGTCCTGCTCCGCGGTGGCTTCGGTGGTGGTTTCCGGCTCGGCCGGCGTCTCGGACTTCGGCTTCGCGCCGAACCAGGTCGGGCCGAGATCCGCATCCGCGTACTTGGGTGGCGCGGTCGGCCCGGACGTGATCAGGCGACCGATCGGCACCGCAAACGCGGCCGGGTTCGGGCCCGGGCGGGCCGCCGCCGGAACCGCCGACACCGGGCTGGCGCTGCTGCTCTCCTGCTGCCCACCGGTGCTCTCCTGCCGGCCACCGGTGGCCAGACGTGCCGCCTCGGCCTGCCGTGCCGCTTCCGCGAGCCGCACCGCCTCGGCCCGGCGGGCCTGCTCGGCGCTCTGCCGTGCCGCCTCGGCCTGCCGCGCCGCTTCAGCCTGGCGTTCGCTCTCGGCCTGCCGCGCCGCCGCAGCCCGGCGTGCCGCCTCCGCGTGCTGATCGGCCTCGGCCTGCCGCGCGGCGATAGCCGCCTGCCGCTCGGCCTCCGCCTGGCGTGCCTCCTGCTCGAACCGGTGAGCAACCTCGGCGCGGCGCGCCGCCTCGGCCTGACGGGCAGCGAACCGGTCCGCCTCGGCCTGTCGCGCGGCCTCCTCGGCCCGGCGAAGCTCCTCGGCCCGCCGTGCGGCCTCGGTCGCCTGCCGTGCAGCCTCGGCGCGGCGGGCCTCCTCGGCCTCCCGCGCGGCAACCTCCGCACGGTACGCGGCTTCCTCGGCCTGGCGTACGGCCTCCGCATGCCGCGCCGCCTCCTCGGCCAGCCGGTCGGCCTCGGCCTGGCGCGCAGCCGCAGCCCGTCGAGCCGCCTCGGCCTGCCGTGCTTCCTCCGCCTGCCGGACAGCCTCGGCGCGCCGCGCGATCTCCGCCTGACGTGCCGCCTCGGCCTCCCGGGCCTGACGGTCGAGCTCGGCCCGGCGGGCGATCTCGGCCTGGCGCGTGGCCTCGGCCAGCCGCAGAGCCTCCTCCATCTTGCGATCGGCGTCGGCCCGCCGCTGAAGGTCGGCGAGCTGAGCTGCCGCCGCCCGCTGAACAGCCTCGTCGTGCCGCGCTGCCTGCTGCCGTGCCGCCTCGGCACGCCGTGCCGCCTCCGCCCGGCGTTCGGCCTCGGCCTGCCGCGCCGCCTCGGCGTTGCGGGCCGCTTCGGCCTGACGCTCCAGCTCGGCCCGGTGCAGCGCCTCGGCGTGCCGCACGGCCTCGGCGTGCCGGGCAGCCTCTGCCGGCGACTGCGGCGGCATCCGCATCGGCCGCACGGGCGGCAGAATCTCACCCTCGAGCACCTGCGACGACCCACCCGAATGCCGCCCGGGCGCGTGGTACGCCTGCTCTTCCGCGACGTGACCCGACGAGTGCCGTGGCTGCTCGACCGGCACCTGGAACGCGCCCGTGTCCTCGCCGGGACTGCGGTGCTGCCCTCGCACCTCGCTCTGCTTGTCCACCCCCGCAGCCGGCGACACCGGCTGCGCGTCCTGGTAGGCCGGGGCGGGCGACATCGGACGCGTGTCCTTGTAGTTCGGGGCCGCCGAGACCGGGTGCGCGTCCTGGTAGTTCGCCGGGGTCAGGCCGGCGGCCGGGGACACCGGCGGTGCCATGCGGCCGTCCTGGTAGTTCGCGGGAGCCGGGCCGGCCGCCGGGGACACCGGCGGTGCGATGCGGGCGTCCTGGTAGTTCGCGGGGGCCGGGCCGGCCGCCGGGGAGATCGGCGGTGCGATTCCCGCGGCGGGGGAGACCGGGCGGGTCCGGCCGACGACGGGGAATTCGTCGGTGGTCTCACGAAGGTCCGGCCGGCGGGACATGCCCACCGTGGAAGCCTCGCCGTCGGGCCGGGCGGCGAAGTGGCGCTGGTCGGCGGCCGGCGAGACCGGGATCTCGAAGTCGACCGGACGCACCTGAGCAGGCATGCTGCTGACCGGGCGGTCGTAGGCCGTGACCATCGGCTGCGGCGCCCCGACCGTCGGCGCGGTCCGCGACGGCGGCCGCTGCGACGGCGGAACCGCGCTGGGCGCCCCGGTAGAGGAGATCATCGCGGTGCGCGGGCCACCGACGATCGGCGTCTCAGCGGTCGAACCATCGCCGAACGACGAGCGACCGCGCTGTCCGGCATCCGCAACCTCGGACCGCCGGCCACGCTGCGGCGCAACCCGCTGGTCCTGCTCCTCGCCCCAGGCGAACGGCGGCGGAGCCTGCGGCGCCCCACCGGGCGGACGCACCCCGGGCGGGCTGTGCGGCGGCGCCGAAGCGGCAGCCGGCCGGCGAATCGGCGTCGGCGCTGACGGCGGCACCGGCGGCGGTGCCGAGGCTGGCATGACCGGCGGTCGCTGCTGCGGTGCGCCCTGCGGCGGCACCCCACCGGGCCGCCCCGGACGCTGACCGGGGATCAGCCCGACCTGCGGCCGCCCCTGACTCTGTCCGGCCCGGTCGAAAGCAGCCGGGCTGGTCGGCGTCTCGGGCGGCAGTTCACCGGCCTCCCCGGACGACGAGATGAAACCGACCCGCGGCCGCCGCGACCCGCCGTGCCGGCCGTCCTCGGACCAGCCCTGACCGAGGTCCGAGCCGGCGTCCGGCCACTGCCCCGGACCACTCCGGCCCTGATCAAGCTGCGAATTCCCCTGGTCATAGGCGGCCGGTTGCGCCCCGCGCTGGTCACCCTGCCCGAACGGTGGCTGCCCCGGCACCCCAGGCCCGGCGAGCTGACTACCGGTATCCCAAGCGGCAGCCTGACCGCCCCCGTCCCAGGCCGCCACCTGACTGCCCGTGTCACGAGGATCGAGCCGGCTGCCCGTGTCGTAGGGGTTGAGCTGGCTGCCCGTGTCGTGGGGGTTGAGCTGGCTGCCCGTGTCGTAGGGGTTGAGCTGGATCCCGGTGTCGTGGGCGTTGAGCTGGCTGGCCGTGTCGTAGGGGCTGAGCCGGCTACCGGTGTCGTAAGGGTTGAGCTGGCTCCCGGTGCCGTGCGGGGCCGGCTGGCTACCTGCGTCGTAAGCGGTGGGGGGCCGCTGGCCATAGGTGGCCGCAGCACCGTTCACTTCTGCGCCCGGAACGCCACCAACATGGCCGCCCTGATCGAACGCCGCCGGGCTGACCGGTGTCGCGTCCGGACGATGCTGAACGGCCTGGTCCCACGCGACCGGGCTCGTCGGCGCCCCTTCAGGGCGTTGCGATGCGCCTTGGTCCCACGCGGCCGGCTGCGGTGCGCCCTGGCTCCACACGGCCGGGCTGGTGGGTGCGCCTTCGGGCCGTTGCTGGGCATCCTGGCCCCACGCAGCGGGGCTGGTGGGAACGCTTTCGGGCCGTTGCTGGCCACCCTGGTTCCATGACGCGGGGCTTGTCGGCGCGCCTTCCGGCCGTTGCTGGGTGCTCTGGTCCCAGGACGCTGGGCCGGTGGGTGCGCCTTGGTCCCATGCGGCAGGGCTGGTGGGTGTGCCCTCGGGGCGCTGCCGGGTGCTCGGATCCCACGCGGTCGGGCTGGTGGGTGCGCCTTCCGGGCGTTGCTGTGCGCCTTGGTCCCATGCGGCAGGGCTGGTGGGTGTGCCCTCGGGGCGCTGCCGGGTGCTCGGATCCCACGCGGTCGGGCTGGTGGGTGCGCCTTCCGGGCGTTGCTGTGCGCCTTGGTCCCATGCGGCGGGGCTTGTCGGCGCGCCTTCGGGGCGCTGCTGGGCACCTTGGTCCCACGACGCCGGGCTGGTCGGTGCCCCTTCGGGGCGTTGACGAGTGCCTTGGTCCCATGCGGCTGGGCTGGTGGGTGTGCCTTCCGGGCGTTGCTGGTCGTAGGCCGGGGGCTGCTGCGACGGGGCCGGGACGACAACGCCGGCCGACGCGGCCGGGGTCTTGGGCACGTTCGGCAGCGCCGGGGTCACCACGCGCGGTACCGCGGTCGGTGGCGTCGCGCTGATGACGCGCGGCTGGGCCGGGGGTTCGGCCTTCTTGATCACGCGGGGGGTCGTGGGTGGTTTGGCCTTGCTGATCACCCGCGGCGCGACCGGGGCCGGCGCCTTGTTCTTGACGCGCGGGCCCTGCCCGTCGTCGGTGTTTTCCGGCTGGTTGGTGTCCGGCGCGGCGGGCTGCTCGGCCCACGGCTCGGGACGGGCACCCGGCAGCGAAGGCCGTGACGTCCGCGGATCGACGTCAGTTCGCGCCGCAGCAGGCCTGGCCACCCGCGGATCGGCACCCGGCCGCGACGCGGCGGGCTGATCAGGCTGACCGACGCGCGGATCCACCCCGGGCCGGAACGCGGCAGGCTGGTCGGGCCGGGCGATCCCGGGTGCGAACGCGGCAGGCTGGTCCGGCCGGGCGATCCCAGGTCGGGACGCGGCAGGTTGATCGGGCCGGGCGATGCCGGGCCGGGATGCAGCTGGCTGGTCGGGCCGGGCGATGCCGGGCCGCGCTGCAGCGGGCTGGTCGGGGCGGGCGACGCCGGGACGGGACGCCGCGGGCTGGTCCGGTCGGGCCACTCGCGGGTCGGTGCCGGGACGGTCCGGGCGGGAGTCGCGCGGGTCGGGCTGGTTGACGCGCGGCCCGCGTCGTACCGGCTCGGGGTTGTAGGCGGCCGGCTCGTAGGGCAGCAGCTCTTCCTCGCGCAGGTCGTCGACCAGCGGGTCGAAGTCGCGTCCGCGCGGCGGCAGGTCGACGACAACTTCCTCGGGGGCCGGCGGCGTGACCCGGGCCCGGCCGGTGACCGGCTGCGGCGGCTCTTCCCGGCGCGGGGGGCGGGAGCGGCGGGATGCGGTGTAGCGGCGCTGTTCTTCCCAGTCCTGGACGTCGAAGTCGCGGTCGTCGTACTCGAGTTCGTCGAAGTCGAGGCTGCGGCGCTGCCAGCCTTCGGCGGCCGGTGCGGAGACGGGGGCGGCGTCGAGGTCGGCGGGGGCGAAGGCGGGGTCGTCGAGCCAGCCGGGGCGGTCGCCGTCGAAGGCGGAGCTGATGTGCTTGTCGCGGTTCGGTGACCTTTGGTAACCGGCTTCGCGGCGCTGACGGCGACGTTCGGCGAGTTCGTCGACTCCGGGATCAAAAGTCTCGATCGGTACGGACGGTGGCTCCGGCGCCTCGTCGAAATCGTCTTCTTCGATGTATTGGGCGCGTTGAACAGGACGGCGGGTATCAGCGCCCCAGCGGGCGGCGACGGCGTCGGCATACGGATCCCGGGCGGTTGCGGTGGTGTCCGTGTACCGATTTTTCGGGTTGTCGTCGTATTCGGATTCCCAGTATTCGTCGTCCTCGAAACTCATGAGGCCACCCCGGGAAGAGCGGCCGAGGGCATGCGGGTACGCGGGTGCGTGAAGCTCCCCCGCTGCCGCATACGTGCCCCCCGTCCTTGCCCCCGCGTACGCGCACCACGCGCCCGGTAGCACCTTCCGCGTCGTACGAGTTGGAAGGTTAACCATGGTTTTGCGTAGAGCGCTAGCGCCCGCGGAGGCGCATCACCCGACTCGCGGACGGCCGACGCGTCCGGAACGGGCCCGGCGCCGCGGCCCGCCGGGAGTGGTCCGTCGACGGACAGTACGGACGCGGACGCCCTGCGGTTCAATCGCCGGGGTACGAGGTACGGAAGGTCCGGGACAATTGACGGAAAGTGACAACGGCGCCTGCGGTTGCCGTCCATTCCATCAACCGTTCCGATTGTTTCGGGGACGTGGCTGCTCGTCGAATTTAAGCCATTCTTAATGAGCCGCTGAGGTGAGCGACAGCAAGGTCGGTCACCGAGCGTCATCGTGGTGAGGGACACGTCGCCGAGCCACGGATCATGGGGTGACGGGGTGTCACCGTTGGAGTCACGGGCCGGTCCGGCGCAGTGCCGGCCCGCGGTGAGCCACCGGACGCGGTGGCCCGCCCAGGAAGTGACCGATACACGACACCGGCCGCGAAGGAGCGGATCATGCCGCGCTTCGACCTCGGCGCCGTGCGCGCCACCTTCCGGACGGCCCTGCGCCGTCTGGACTCCTGGACGCTGTCCACGATGAACTCCCCGGCAGGCGGCCACCGCCCCCCGTTGTAGGCCGCCGCCAGGGGGCACAGGAACGGCGGCGGGTGCACCCGCCGCCGTTTCGACACCAACTCCGCCGCAGTGCAGAGGCACCAGGGCGGAGGCACTAGATCCGCCCGTCCTTGGTGAACGGTCCGACCGTGGCCGGGAGCACCAGACCGGAGTCTGCGAGGGCGTGGAGCAGCCGCCCGAGCTCGGTCCGGCTCAGCATGCCGTCCGGCGCCGGCTCGAGGTGTGGCACGTCGAGGGCCTGCGCGGCCTCGACCGCCCGGACGCTGATCGCCGCTTCGACCGCCCACAGCCGGTGGGCGCGCATCGCGATGTGGGCGGAGCCGGTCAGTTCGTCGTGCAGGCGCAGCAGGCGGCGCAGGTCGGCCGCCAGTTGTTCGATGGGCGGGCCGGCCGGGACGGGCTCGTCGGCGGTTGTGCGGGGCCAAGCCCGCGCCACGGCCGAGCACCATTTCGGCGCGTAGACGACCAGGGCGCCGATGAGGGTCGGGGTGACGGTGATGAGGGCGAGTTTTCCCACGTCGAGCAGGCTCACGGTGGACTCCTTCAGCCCGCGTGCAGGGTTACCTCTCTGACGATCCGCCCGCCCGGGACCAGCGTCAAGCCGCTTTTGTGCGACCCGGCCGAAACCGTCAGCGCGTACGGCCGCGGGCCACGAGACGGGTGATCGGCATCGGCGGCGCGGGGATGTCCGGGCCGGCGTAGCCGCGTACCTGTCCGAAGCGTCCGCCGTCCGCCCTGGACTCCCACGCCTCGCGGGCGGCGACGATCTCCTCGTGATCGCGGCCGACGAAGTTCCACCACATGACGATCTCCTCGCCGAACGGTTCGCCGCCGATCAGCATCAGCCGGGTCGTCGCTGCGGCGCTGAGGCGGAGCTGCGAACGCCCGTCGCCCAGGTAGAGCAGTGGGCCGGGCTCGAGGGTGGTGCCCTCGACACCGGCGGCACCGTCGAGCGTCAGTACCGCGTACTCGAAATCGGGTCTCAGGGGCAGGGTCTCGTCGGTGCCGGCGGCGAGGGTGATCTCCGCGCCCACCAGCGGGGAGTAGCAGGTCGCGGGGGAGACCGCGCCGGCCAGCTCACCCATGAGGACGGTCGCGGTCAGACCGCCGGTCGTGACGACAGGGAGATCCGCGTGGTGGGCGAAGGACGGTCCCACCTCCCGGTCACTGCTCGGCAGGGCCACCCACAGCTGTACGCCCTGCAGCAGCGCACTGTGCTTGTCCGGTGTCTCCTCGGAGTGCGAGATGCCGCGCCCCGCGGTCATGAGGTTGAGCTGTCCGGGGCGGACCTCCCGCAGGCTGCCGAGGCTGTCGCGGTGCAGGATCTCGCCGGAGACCAGCCAGCTGACCGTCTGCAGTCCGATGTGCGGGTGCGGACCGACGCGCATGCCCGCCGATCCGCCCAGGTCGTGCGGCCCGTACGCGTCCAGGAAGCACCACGCGCCGACCATCCGCCGGTGCTTGTTCGGCAGCGTCCGGGTGACTTCGAGCCCGCGGGGCCCGCCGAGCGCCACCGGCGCACCTTCGAGCACCTCGGTGCCCGCGGGTGCGGAGGAAGCCGGTGCCGGGACCTCGGGGTCCGCTTCGAGACTGCTCACCGCCCCAAGCTATCGCGATTTCCGCGCGCCGATCCGCAGCATCCCGGCACCGGCCGCGACCAGGGCGATCGTGACGGGCGCCGTGACCGGTACGACCAGCAGCAGCGCCGTGCGCCCGTCGAGCAGCCCGCCGAAGCCGACCGCCGAGACGCCGAGCACGCCGAGGGTGCACAGCGCCGCCCCGATCGCCGCGGGCCAGGACGCGGCCGAGGTGATCACTGTGGGCCGGGCCGCGTCGAAGCGCCGGAAGACGAGCACCAGCAGGGCCGTGACCAGCGCCGCCGCGCCGAGCCACAGGGGCCGGGTCGCCCACCACGCCGCGGTGCCCGGCTCGCCGAGGGACAGGCCGCCGATCGCCACCAGCACCACGAACGCCGCGCTCAGGTGCCACAGGAACGCGGTCATGGCCAGGCCGTTCGCCGCGACGACGGCCTTCCAGACCCGGGCCCGGGCCAGCCATCGCGTCGCCGGGCCACGCAGCAGCAGGACGAGCCCGATCAGCCACACCGCGTGCGCCGCGAGAGCCACCGTCGGCGGGGACATGTTGGACACCTTCTCGCCGGGCACACCCACCATCGACACCGGGTACGGCCCGACCGTGGTGAGCAGGACAACCGCCGCCAGCCCCGCACCGGTCAGCAGGAGGGCGAGCTTGTGCCCGCCGCGCTGGAGCGTGCCGTCCGCGTACAGGAATCCGAGCTGGTGGACGGCGCCCCAGACGAGCAGCAGGTTGAGGATCGCCACCTGCGGGTGCCCGTGGAAGCGCAGCACGTCGACGACGATCGCGGACGCGAGCAGGGCCACCGGCACCCCCGCGCCGAAGCGGCGGTGCAGACGCCACATCACCGGGGCCAGGGCCACCAGTCCCAGGTAGACGCCGAGGAACCACAGTGGTTGCACCACCGTACGCAGGGCGACCCGGACCAGGCCGTGGTCCTGGCCGGCCAGCGCGGCAGCGAGCGCGAGGACCAGCCAGACGCCGGCGAAGACCGCCGTGGGCCGCAGCAGCCGGCTCGTGCGGGAGCGCGCGAAGTCCGCGTACCCGCCGCCGCGCCGGGTGATCGATGCCAGCGCGGTCGCGTGGGCGAAACCGCCGACCAGGAAGAACACCGGCATCACCTGCAGCAGCCAGGTCATCGGCTGCAGGACCGGGACCAGGGCCAGGACGTTGGTCACCCGGGTGGTCCCGCCGGCGTCCCGCACCGGTACGGCCATGAGCCAGTGTCCGGCGATCACAACACCGAGGGAGACGACCCGCAGGAGGTCGACGTAGCGGTCACGGCCGGCCGGGGTCGCGGCGGCGAGGGCGGCCGCGGAGCCGGGCATGGTGGCGGAGGTCATGCCCGTAGACCTTTCCGTGGGCGCGGCCTGCGCGGATGGGCTCGCGTACTCAATCCCGGCTGGGTGCGAGCGCTGAAAGTGTCGGCGCCCGGCAGTACGGTGGCCCGAGCTCACAGACAGGGAGGTCGATGTGCGCGCGTTTGTCCTGGCGATTCTGGTCATCGCCGCCCTCACCGGCTGCAGCAACCAATCCGACGACAAGAAGGTCGTGGCCTCACCGGCGCCGTCGGCCGTCCCGTCGCAGCCGCCCACCGAGGCCGCGCCGGCCAAACCTCAGGAGCTCCCGCTCGGGGGGACCAAGATCTTCCCGGCGTACCGCGTGGTCGCCTACTACGGCACACCGGGCTCCGGCACGCTGGGAGTGCTCGGCGAGGGCAGTCCCGACAAGATGCTGCCGAAACTGCGGAAGGCCGCGAAGCCGTTCGCCGGTGACCGCAAGGTGCAGGTGGCCTACGAGCTGATCGCGAGCGTCGCCCAGGCCGCACCCGGCAAGGACGGCGACTACAGCCAGATGATCAGCCTCGACAAGATCGAGCAGTACGTCGACCAGGCCCGCCGCAACAAGGTCCTGGTCATCCTCGACCTGCAGCCGGGACGCGGCGACTTCCTGCCGCAGGCCCGGCAGCTCGAACGCTTCCTCGTGCAGCCGCACGTCGGTCTTGCACTCGACCCGGAGTGGCGGATGCCGAAGGGCAAGGTCCCGGGCAAGACCATCGGCAAGGTCGACGCGGCCGAGGTCAACCGCGTCTCCGGGTACGTGTCCGGCCTCGTCCAGCGGCACCGGCTGCCGGAGAAGCTCTTCGTGCTGCACCAGTTCCGCTCGTCGATGCTGCCCGACGTCGCGAAGATCCAGAAGCGACCGGGCCTGGCCCTGGTCCAGCACGTCGACGGTTTCGGCACCCGCTCGGAGAAGGACGCGACCTGGGACCGCCTGCGCCGCCCGCAGCAGTTCCACCTCGGCTACAAGCTCTTCTACGACGAGGACGTCAAACGGTACGGGCCCCGCGACCTGCTCGAGTTCAAGAACGTCCCGGAGCTGATCTCCTACCAGTGACCCGGCGGCGTCAGCGCGGAGCACCCAGGCTGGCTGAGCCGAGCACCTTGGTGATCGTCACCTCGATGACCACACGTTCGGGGTTGGGGCGGGGCTGGCGGTAACGCTCGGCGTACCGCCGCTCGGCGTCGGCCACCGACTCGGGGTCGTCCCGGACCACGGCGTGGCCCTCGATCGTGCTCCAGCGCGGCCCTTCGACCTGGCAGATCGCCACGCGTCCGCCGCCCGCCCGGACATGGCGGACCTTGGCCGAGCCGCCCGACGCGATCACCCGCAGCAGGCCGGCCTCGGGGTCCACGGTGGCGCCGACCGGTACGACGTGCGGCGACCCGTCGGCCCGCAGCGTGGTCAGCGTGCACAGGTGGCGTTCCGTCCAGAACTGCAGGACGGTCTCGGAGGACAGGGACAGCTGGCCGCTCATGCGTACTCCGCCGGAAGAAGGCCCTGGCGCACCGCGGTGACCAGGCGTTGGTGGTCGCTCTCGACCTGGTCCGCGTAGGCGCGGGCGAACTTCGCGAGCATGTCGTCGAGCTTGTCGCTCCCGCCGATGTACCCCGCGATCATGGACGCGCCGCTGGTGCGGGCGTGACTCTTGGCCAGCAGATATCCACAGATGCCCGCGTAATCGGCGAGCGCGGCGGCGTTGATGTCCTCGACGACGATCGCGCCCTTCATGTCGCGGAACTGCCGCACGTAGAACTGCTGGTCGCCGACCGTGGCCCAGCCCAGCAGCGGGTCGCTGACCGTCTGCAGCGCCTGCTGATATTCCACGACGCGCTGGCCCTGGTGCCGGTGCCAGGCCGCCTCGCCGTGCTGGTGTTTGGCGATGACCGAGCGGCGGGCCTGCTTGAGCTGCAGGAACACCACGTCGTCCGGGCTGCTGCCCTCGCACAATGCGACGTACGCCCGCAGTCCCACCGAACCGACCCCGACCACCTTGTGCGCGATGTCCACGATCCGATATCCGGCCAGGATCCGCGCCCAGTGCGGCGGCAGGGTGTTGAGGTACCCGTCGAGTGCCGCCGACAGGTACGCGATCTCGGTGTCGCTCGGCCGGGTGATCAGCGGCGGCTCCTGCACCAGCCGGGCGGTGCCGTCGCGCTGCTCGGTGAAGCGCGGCAGGGCGCGGTCGCTCGTGCGGCGGCGGGCCCGGCGGGCGGCACGTTCGATCTCCTCGCGGAAGCTGGCCCTGGTGGCCGCCTTGCGCAGGTCGTCGATGTCGAGGGCGTCGAAGGAGCGGGCCAGCAGGGGCTGCGCGGCGAGGTGGCCGATCTGCTCGCGGTACTCCTCGACGCAGTGCTTCACGGCGTCGGAGCAGGCGTGCTCGCGGAAGCCGTTCTGCCGCCCGGCGACCCACACGCTGGTGACGAGCCGGCGCAGGTCCCACTCCCAGGCGCCCGGGTGGGCCTCGTCGAAGTCGTTGAGGTCGAAGACCAGCTCACGCTCGGGCGAGGCGTAGAAGCCGAAGTTGCCCAGGTGGGCGTCGCCGCAGATCACCGGGGTGATCCCGGTGTGCGGCAGCGAGGCGAAGTCGTCGGCCATGATGTTGGCCGAGCCGCGCAGGAACGCGTACGGCGAGGCGATCATGCGACCGACGCGGACCGGGATCAGCCAGGAGAGCCGGCCCTCGTGGGCCTCGATGATCTGCTGCACCGGGTCGGCGCGGTCGGGCGCGGGCGTCCAGTGCGCAAGGTTCGTCCGCGGCGACCGCTCACGCAGGGAACGGCCCAGCCCGTACCGTTCGGCGCGCGGCCGGCCCGGTGCGCGCAGCGACGCGAAGCCGTCGTCGCGGCCGGTGTCGAGCACGAAGGGGCCCTTCGGCGGCGGAGAAACCGGTACAGCGTCCATCACTGCCGAGCGTACGGGTCGGTGCAAGATCGGGTGAACGCGCAGTTGACGCCGATCTTGTTATCGCTAACAATGACGACCGGGCCCATAGAGCGAGACACCATCGAGGAGCCGCTGTGGACGTTCGGTCAGCGCGCAGCCCCGCCATGACCGATGTCGCCCGTCTCGCCGGTGTCTCGCACCAGACCGTGTCGCGGGTCCTCAACGACCACCCCAACGTGCGCGAGCAGACCCGGCTGCGGGTGCGTGCCGCCATCGCCGAGCTGGGGTACCGCCCCAACCGCGCCGCCCGTGCCCTGGTCACCGGGCGCTCGCAGCTGATCGGCATCGTCGCGCAGAACAGCACGCTCTACGGTCCGGCGTCGCTGCTGGCCGCGTTCGAGCAGGCCGCGGCCGAGGCCGGTTTTGCCGTCAGCGTCGGCAGTGTCGGCCGCCTCGACCGCGAGTCGATCGCCGGTGCCGTCGAGCGCCACCTCGATCAGCGGGTCGCCGGTCTGGTGGTGATCGCGCCGGTGAAGTCCGCCGACGACGCCCTCGAGGACATGCCGGTCGGTGTCCCGCTCGTGACCATCGACGGCGACCCCGAGCGTTCGCACACGCTCGTGACCGTCGACCAGGCCGCCGGGGCGCGCGCCGCCACCGAGCATCTGCTGGCCGCCGGTCACCGCACGGTCTGGCACATCTCCGGACCGGCCGAGTGGTACGACGCGGCCTGGCGCATCGAGGGCTGGCGCGGCGCCCTCGCCGACGCCGGCGCCGAGGTGCCGCCGCTGGTGACGGGTGACTGGTCGGCCTCGTCGGGTTACGACGCCGGCCGCATGCTGGCCCGCATGCCCGAGGTGACCGCCGTTTTTGCCGCCAACGACCATCAGGCGCTGGGTCTGCTGCGGGCGTTCAGCGAGCACGGCCGGCGTGTGCCGCAGGACGTGAGTGTCGTCGGCTTCGACGACGTGCCCGAGGCGGCGTTCTTCATCCCGCCGCTGACCACCGTGCGACCGGACTTCGCCGCGGTCGCGCACGCGGGCCTGGACCTGCTCCTGGCTCAGCTCACCGACGAGGCCGCACCGCCGAACCGGATCGTGATCGCCCCGTCCCTGGTCGAGCGCGCGTCCGTCGGCCCGCCTGCGTAAACGGTTTCGGCAAGGTTGCCTCGTTGTAACCGGCAACCCGTTGACATCGGAAATGTTAGCGCTCACACTCGATCCCACGCCGCCCGGCGTGTGGCTTGCGACACGCCGGATCCCCCCTTCGCGGAGGTATTTCACCCATGCCCGACGTTCCGTCCGAGTCCTACGTGATCGGCGTCGACTTCGGCACGCTTTCCGGGCGGGCCGTCGTCGTCCGCGTCGCCGACGGCGCCGAGCTCGGTTCGGCCGTCCACGAGTACCCGCACGCGGTCCTCACCGACGCGCTGCCCGACGGCACCCCGCTCGGTCACGACTGGGCGCTGCAGGTGCCCGGCGACTACGTCGAGGTGCTGCGTGAGGCCGTGCCCGCCGCGGTGCGCGCCGCCGGCGTCGACCCGTCGCTCGTGGTCGGCATCGGCACCGACTTCACCGCCTGCACGATGGTCCCGGCGCTCGCCGACGGCACCCCGCTGAGCGAGGTCGAGGGTCTGGCGAACCGCCCCCACGCGTACGTGAAGCTCTGGCGTCACCACGCCGCCCAGCCGCACGCCGACCGGATCAACCAGCTCGCCGCCGAGCGCGGGGAAGCGTGGCTGCCCCGGTACGGCGGACTGATCTCCTCGGAGTGGGAGTTCGCCAAGGCGCTGCAGCTGCTGGAGGAGGACCCGGAGCTCTACGAGCGGATGGACCGCTGGGTCGAGGCCGCCGACTGGATCATCTGGCAGCTCACCGGCACCTACGTCCGCAACGCCTGCACCGCCGGGTACAAGGGGATCCGCCAGGACGGCCACTACCCGTCACCGGAGTTCCTGGCCGCGCTCAACCCGGCGTTCGCGACCTTCGTGGCCGACAAGCTGGACCAGCCCATCGGGGAGCTCGGCTCGGCCGCGGGCACGCTGAGCGCCGAGGCCGCGGCCTGGACGGGCCTGCCCGAGGGCATCGCGGTCGCGGTGGGCAACGTCGACGCGCACGTCACCTCCGCCGCCGCCCAGGCACTCGAGCCGGGTCAGATGGTCGCCATCATGGGCACCTCGACCTGCCACGTGATGAACGGCGCCGAGGTCGTCGAGGTCCCCGGCATGTGCGGGGTCGTCAACGGCGGCATCGTCGCCGGACTGTTCGGTTACGAGGCCGGGCAGAGCGGGGTCGGCGACATCTTCGCCCACTACCTGCGTTACCTCGCGCCGGAGTTCACCCACGAGCACCTCACCGAGCTGGCGTCCCGGCAGCGGCCGGGCGAGCACGGGCTGATCGCGCTCGACTGGCACAGCGGCAACCGCTCGGTGCTGGTCGACCACGAGCTGTCCGGCCTGCTGATCGGCGAGACCCTGGCGACGCGGCCCGAGGACGTCTACCGGGCGCTGATCGAGGCGACCGCGTTCGGCACCCGCACCATCGTCGAGACCTTCACCGCCGCCGGCGTGCCGGTCAGCGAGTTCGTCGCCGCCGGTGGACTGGTCAAGAACAGCCTGCTCATGCAGATCTACGCGGACGTGCTGCGGATGCCGCTGTCGGTGATCGGCTCCGACCAGGGGCCCGCGCTCGGCTCGGCCATCCACGCGGCGGCCGCTGCCGGGGCGTACCCGGATGTCCGGACGGCCGCGGCAGCCATGGGCCGCAAGGAGACCGCGGTCTACAAGCCCGATCCCGAGGCCGCGGCGGTCTACGACGAGCTCTTCGCGGAGTACACGAAGCTGCACGACTACTTCGGCCGCGGCGGTAACAAGGTCATGCGCACGCTCCGCAGCATCCAGCGCCGGGTGGTGGCCGCGTGATCATCACCGACGCGATCAAGCAGATCCGGCAGCAGGTCGCCGACCTGCACGCCGAACTGCCCCGCAACGAGCTCGTGGTGTGGACCGCGGGCAACGTCTCCGCCCGGGTGCCCGGCGCCGACCTGCTGGTCATCAAGCCGTCCGGTGTCCGCTACGACGAGATCACCGCCGACAACATGGTCGTCACCGACCTGGAGGGCACCCTCGTCGACGGCGAGCTCAGCCCGTCCTCGGACACCGCGGCCCACGCGTACGTGTACAAGCACATGCCGCACGTCGGGGGAGTGGTGCACACGCACTCGACGTACGCGACCGCCTGGTCCGCCCGCGGTGAGGCGATCCCGTGCGTGCTGACGATGATCGCCGACGAGTTCGGCGGTGAGATCCCGGTCGGGCCGTTCGCGCTGATCGGCGACGACTCGATCGGCCGGGGCATCGTCGAGACCCTGCAGGGGCACCGCTCGCCGGCCGTGCTGATGCGCAACCACGGCGTCTTCACCATCGGGGCCAGCGCGAAGGCCGCCGTGAAGGCCGCCGTCCTGTGCGAGGACGTGGCCCGCACCGTGCACATCTCCCGGCAGCTCGGCGAGCCCGTCCGCATCGCGCAGGCCGACGTCGACGCCCTCTACGACCGCTACCAGCACGCCTACGGACAGGAGTCCACCCGATGAAGCCGCAGATCTGGTTCCTCACCGGCAGCCAGCACCTCTACGGGCCCGAGACCCTGGACCAGGTCGCGTCGCAGTCGCAGCAGATCCAGCAGCTCCTCACCTCCTCGGGCGGGATCTCGGCCGAGATCGTCAGCAAGCCGGTGCTCACCGACAGCTCCGCCATCCGTACGGTCATGCTCGAGGCCAACGCCGACCCGTCCTGCCTGGGTGTGATCGCGTGGATGCACACGTTCTCGCCGGCCAAGATGTGGATCACCGGGCTGGACGCTCTGCGCAAGCCGCTGCTGCACCTGCACACCCAGCTCAACCAGACCCTGCCGTGGGCGTCCATCGACATGGACTTCATGAACCTCAACCAGGCCGCGCACGGCGACCGGGAGTTCGGCTACATCCAGACCCGCATCGGGGTGGCCCGCAAGACCATCGCCGGGCACGCCTCGGATCCGAGCGTGGTCACGCGCATCGACGGCTGGGCGCGAGCCGCGGCCGGTGTGCAGCACCTGCGGGGCCTGCGGCTCGCGCGGTTCGGCGACAACATGCGCGACGTCGCCGTCACCGAGGGTGACAAGGTCGAGGCCGAGCTCAAGTTCGGCGTCTCGGTCAACACGTACGGCGTGAACGACCTGGTCGCCGTGGTCGACGCGACGCCGGACAGCGAGGTCGACGCACTGGTCGCGGAGTACGCCGACGTCTACCGGCTGGACCCGCAACTGGCCCGCGGCGGTGACCGCCACGAGTCGCTGCGGTACGCGGCACGGATCGAGGCCGGTCTGCGGACGTTCCTGACCGACGGCGGTTTCGGCGCGTTCACCACGAACTTCGAGGACCTCGGCGGCCTGCGCCAGCTGCCCGGGCTGGCCGTGCAGCGGCTCATGGCCGACGGCTACGGCTTCGGCGGCGAGGGCGACTGGAAGACGTCCGCGCTGCTCGCGGCGGTCAAGGCCATGGGTACGGGCACCGGCCGCGGCACCTCGTTCATGGAGGACTACACGTACCACTTCGGTCCGGGCGAGCAGAAGATCCTGGGCGCGCACATGCTCGAGGTCTGTCCCAGCATCGCCGCGGACAAGCCGTCCTGCGAGATCCACCCGCTCGGCATCGGCGGGCGCGAGGACCCCGTACGCCTGGTCTTCGACGCCGCACCCGGGGCGGGCGTGACGATCGGGATGGCCGACCTCGGCGACCGGTTCCGCCTGGTCGCCAACGTCATCGAGGTGACGCCGCCGGACGAGCCGCTGCCGAAGCTGCCCGTCGCCCGCGCGGTGTGGAAACCGGCGCCGTCGCTGGCCACGTCGGCCGAGTCCTGGCTGACCGCCGGCGGCCCGCACCACACGGTGCTGACCCAGGCCGTCGGGGTGGAGCCGCTGCGCGACTTCGCCACGATGCTGCACACGGAACTGCTGCTCATCGACGAGAACACGACCACGCACGACTTCGCGGACCGCGTCCGCTGGAACCAGGCTTATTACCGTCAGTTCGCAAGGTAGGTCACCAGAGCGGCGTTATGTAACGCACCGCTAACAACAGTGTTCAGGAATGTTTACTTCTGAGCGGACGTGCGAGAAAGTTTCCTCGTCGTGCGCGTCAACGACGACCCACATCGCAAGGAGAGAACGATGAAGTTGATCCGGCTCGCGTCCGTGGCCACGGCCATGACGCTGACGGTGGCCATGGCCGCCTGCGGTTCCACCGAGAAGACCGTCGACCAGCAGGCCTCGGGTGCTGCGGACGCCGCCGGCGCGCTGATCGGCGTCACCATGCCGACCCGTTCCTCCGAGCGGTGGATCGGTGACGGTGACAACCTCAAGAAGCAGCTCGAGGCCAAGGGTTACAAGGTCGACCTCCAGTACGCCGAGGACGACATCCCGACCCAGGTGAACCAGCTCGACAACCAGATCACCCGGGGCGCCAAGCTGCTGATCATCGCGTCGATCGACGGCACGGCGATCACCACGCAGCTGCAGAGCGCCAAGGAGAACAACATCCCGGTCATCGCGTATGACCGCCTGATCCGCAACAGCCCGAACGTGGACTACTACGCCACCTTCGACAACTTCAAGGTCGGCGTGCAGCAGGCCACCTCGCTGCTGGTCGGCCTGAAGCTGCTCAAGGAGGACGGCTCCAAGGGTGACGGCAAGGGCCCGTTCAACATCGAGCTCTTCGCCGGTTCGCCCGACGACAACAACGCCACGTTCTTCTTCAACGGCGCGATGTCGGTCCTGAAGCCGTACATCGACGACAAGAGCCTGGTCGTCAAGAGCAACCAGACCGACTTCAAGACCGTCGCGATCCTGCGGTGGAAGCCGGCCGTCGCGCAGGACCGCATGGAGAACCTGCTGACCTCCACCTACAAGGGTGGCGCCAAGGTCGACGGCGTGCTGTCGCCCTACGACGGTCTCTCGATCGGCATCCTCTCGGCCCTGAAGAGCAACGGCTACGGCACCGCCGGCCAGCCGTACCCGGTCGTCACCGGCCAGGACGCCGAGGTCGCCTCGGTCAAGTCGATCATCGCCGGTGAGCAGTTCGCCACCATCTACAAGGACACCCGCAAGCTCGCGGACACCACCGTGCAGATGGCCGACTCGGTCCTCAAGGGCCAGAAGCCGACGACGAACAACGACAAGGACTACGACAACGGCGTCAAGGTCGTCCCGGCGCAGCTGCTCGACTCGGTCATCGTCTACAAGAGCAACTACCAGAAGGAGCTCGTCGACTCGGGCTACTACAAGGAGTCGGACCTGAAGTGATCTTCCCCGGTGCCCGTCGCTGAGTTCTCGGCGGCGGGCACCGGTCCTTCTCCGTGCCGACCCTGGGGGATGAGCATGAGCGACACGATCCTGCAGATGCAGGACATCACCAAGACGTTTCCCGGGGTCAAAGCGCTCCAGGACGTCAATCTTTCGGTACGCCGCGGCGAGATCCACGCGATCTGCGGCGAGAACGGCGCCGGCAAGTCGACGCTGATGAAGGTCCTGTCCGGGGTCTACCCGCACGGCTCCTACGACGGCGAGATCACCTTCGAGGGCGAGGCGTGCCGGTTCTCCGGCATCCGCGACAGCGAAGAACGCGGCATCGTCATCATCCACCAGGAACTGGCCCTGGCCCAGCAGCTCTCCATCGCCGAGAACATCTTCCTCGGCAACGAGCAGGCGACCCGTGGCCTGATCGACTGGAACCGCACCAACCACGCCGCCGCCCAGTTGCTGCAGCGGGTCGGCCTGCACGAGAACCCCGTCACCCCGATCCTCGACCTGGGTGTCGGCAAGCAGCAGCTGGTCGAGATCGCCAAGGCGTTGTCGAAGGAGGTACGGCTGCTCATCCTCGACGAGCCCACCGCGGCGCTCAACGACGAGGACTCGGCGCACCTGCTCGGTCTGCTGCGCGGCCTGCGTGACGAGGGCATCACCTGCGTGATCATCTCGCACAAGCTCAACGAGGTCATGGCGATCGCCGACCGCGTGACGATCCTGCGCGACGGCCGCACGATCTCCACCATGGACCTGGCGACCGACCAGGTCACCGAGGACAAGATCATCTCGGGCATGGTGGGCCGCGACCTCGACCACCGCTTCCCGCCCCACGAGTCGAACGTGGGCGAGGAGGTGCTCCGGATCGAGGACTGGACCGTGCACAGCCCCACCCAGCACGGCCGTGTTGTCGTCCGCAACGCCAACCTCAACCTGCGCCGCGGCGAGATCGTGGGTCTGGCCGGCCTGATGGGCGCGGGCCGCACCGAGCTGGCGATGAGCGTCTTCGGCCGCTCCTACGGCACCGGCATCTCCGGCCGCATCATCAAGGACGGCAAGGAGATCCAGCTCCGTTCCGTCCGCGACGCGATCAAGCACGGCATCGCGTACGCGACGGAGGACCGCAAGCGCTACGGCCTGAACCTCATCGAGGACATCAAGCGCAACATCTCCGCGGCTGCCCTGGGCAAGCTCGCGAAGCGTGGCTGGGTGGACGAGAACGAGGAGTTCAAGGTCGCCGGCGGTTTCCGCCAGAGCATGAACATCAAGGCGCCGAGCGTCCTGAGCATCACGGGCAAGCTCTCCGGCGGCAACCAGCAGAAGGTCGTCCTGTCCAAGTGGATCTTCACGAACCCGGACGTGCTGATCCTGGACGAGCCCACCCGTGGCATCGACGTCGGCGCCAAGTACGAGATCTACACGATCATCAACCGGCTCGCGGAAGAGGGTAAGGCCATCCTGGTCATCTCCTCCGAGCTGCCGGAACTGCTCGGGATCTGCGACCGCATCTACACGCTGTCGGCGGGCCGGATCACCGGCGAGGTGCCGCGGCACGAAGCCACCCAGGAAAGCCTGATGACGCTCATGACCAAGGGAACGGAGTAACCGCGATGTCTGTCGCACCCACCAACGCCGACTTCGCGGTGGCCGAGTCGCCGGCTGCGCCGGCCGGGCCGACGGGGGACTCCCGCAGGTTCAACCTGAACCTGCGCCAGAGCGGTATCTACATCGCGTTCGCGCTGATCGTGGTGCTGTTCACCATCCTCACGGGCGGTGACCTGCTGGCCCCCCAGAACATCAGCAACATCATCGTGCAGAACTCGTACATCCTGATCCTCGCGATCGGGATGATCCTGATCATCATCGCCGGCCACATCGACCTGTCCGCGGGTTCGGTGGTCGCGGTCTGCGGCGCGGTCGCCGCGGTCCTGATGGTCAACTACGACGTGCCGTGGCCGCTCGCGCTGGTGATCACCCTGATCGTCGGTGGCATCATCGGCGCCTGGCAGGGCTACTGGATCGCCTACTTCGGCATCCCGGCCTTCATCGTCACCCTGGCCGGCATGCTGCTGTTCCGCGCCCTGACGCTGACCATCCTCGGCAACCGCGGCATCGGCCCGTTCCCGGAGCCGGTCCGCACCCTGTCGAACGGCTTCACCGAGAGCTACCTGGGCAACGTCGGCCTCGGCGCCCTCGGCGGCGCGGACCTGTTCAGCATCCTGGTCGGCGTGGTCGCGGTCGCGGGCATCGTCTTCACCCAGTGGCGCACCCGCCTGGCCCGCCTCCAGTACGGCCAGGCCGTCGACCCGATGCCGCTCTTCATCGGCCGCATCGCCGTGGCGTCGCTGCTCGTCATCGCCGTCACCGTGCAGCTGGCCCGGTTCAAGAACCTCCCCTGGGTGCTGGTGCTGCTCGCGTTCCTCGTGCTCGCGTACTCGCTGCTCACCAACCGGGCGGTCTTCGGCCGCCAGATCTACGCGGTCGGCGGCAACCTCCAGGCCGCGACGCTCTCCGGCGTCAAGGTCAAGTCGGTCATCTTCTGGATCTTCGTGAACATGGGTGTCCTGGCCGCCCTGGCCGGCGTCATCTTCGCCGGCCGCCTCAACCAGGCCAACCCGACCGCCGGCAACCAGTTCGAGCTCGACGCCATCGCCGCGGCCTTCATCGGCGGCGCCGCCGTCCAGGGCGGCGTCGGCAAGGTCGTCGGCGCCATCACCGGCGGCCTGATCATGGGCGTGATCAACAACGGCATGTCCCTGATCGGCGCCCAGAGCGAAACAGTCCTCCTCGTCAAGGGCATCGTGCTGCTCGCCGCAGTCGCCTTCGACGTGTGGAGCAAGCGCCGCGCCGGCGCCTCCCGCTAAAGGGAGTCGCCCGAGCGACGGGTGATAGGGGAGAAGCGGCGGCGGCCCTTGGGGGGACCGCCGCCGCTTCGTATCTGTGCACCCTGCAGCGGAATGCCGCCGGCCGGCCCGGCGGCCTGCTCCGGCTGGTAGACAGGAAGGTGCCGATGGGGAGGCGCCGATGATTCCGACGTTGATGGTTCTGGGGCTGGTGCTCGGGCGGTGGTGGCGGACGACGCTCGTCGTGGCGACCGTGGGATGGCCGTTGCTGCTGCTCGCCGACGGGATCAGCGGGGACTACCGGTTCTACGCCGGGTCGGCTGCGCTCGGGCTGGCCAACACCGCGATCGGCGTGATCGTGCATCAGGCGATCCTCTGGTGCGTGCGGCATCTCCGGCATTCCGACCACGGCCGATCGGTGGATCTCACGCACTGATTTCGCCAGTATCTTCGCCAAATGCACAAGACGGCGGCCGGGCGAGGTAAAGCGATTCTCTGCACGCTTGCTGTCGCGGCCGTGGTCGGCGGCGGTCTCTGGTCCCGCGCGGACCGGTTGTTCCCTGATGCCGACCGGGACGAGGAGATCTACACCGCGTGCGTCTACGCCGTTCCCGCGGGCGAGCACCGGGCCCTGGAGGGCTGCGGAGCAGCTGAGGAACGCCTCGCTCCCGGGCGTACCGATGATCCTGCCTTGATCCAGGTGGCCGGCCGGGTGGTGAACGTCGTGGTCTCGAGCGGTGAGGGCCTGGGCGGGACGCCCACCGAGATGGTCGCCGGCCGGGCCCGCGACGGACTCGTCCGGCTGGGGTACGCGGGGTCGGTGGTGCGGGTGGCCCGCGACGGCGATCCGGCTGCTCGAGGCACGCTGGTCTTCGGTGTGCCCCTGACCGCCGCCACCTGCCTGGTCGGTCACCTCGACACGTTGTCCGGCCCGGCGTCCTGGCAGATGGTCGGGCTGCTTCCGGGCGGCACCTGCCTGCCGGCCTGAATCCGTTACCGGGCTGCGGCCAGGCCGAAGGCGGCCGGGGTCACGCCCGGGAAGACGTCGGTCAGCGAACCGAACCCGCAGCGCTTCTGCAGGATCTCGCCGATCACCGCGCGGTAGTCCGTCGTAGCGGCCAGGTCGCCCGCGACGAGCGCGCCCGGGGCGAGGGTCGGCCAGGTGCCGTAGACCGTGCCGCCCTTGATGCCGCCGCCCATCAGGAGCATCGCGTTGCCGTGGCCGTGGTCGACGCCGCGGGAAGCGTTCTCGGTGACGCGGCGGCCGAACTCGCTCACCGTCACCAGCGTCACGTTGGCCATGCCGGCCGGGCCGAGGTCGGCCGCGAAGGCCGCCAGCGCGTTGGCCGTCTCCAGCAGGTTGTCGTACATGCGCTGGCCCTTGACCGCGGTGCCGAGGCCCTCGTGCATGTCCCAGTCGCCGCAGTCGACGGCGGCGGTGGCCAGGCCGACCTTGGCCTTGATCATGCGGGCCACGTCGCGCAGGGCGGCCCCCAGCGGTGTTGCCGGGTACGCGGCACCGTTCGCCGGGGTGTACGCCGTCGCGCGCAGGCTGGTGGTCGCCTTCAGGGCGGCGTCGGCGGCCAGGGCGGGCGCGGCGAGCAGGCCGGGCGCCGAGGCGTACATCTTGCGCAGGGACTCGGCGATCGGGCGTTTGGCGCTGTCGCCGGCCAGGGTCAGACCGTCGACCGTCGCCATGGAGATGTCGGTGGAGGGTCCGCTCATGAGGCGCGAGGGCATGGAGTTGCCCAGCGAGACACCCGCGAGCGGGCCCGTCGCGCCGGTCTGGCCCAGCATCCGGTCGAGCCAGCCGCTGCGCACCGACGTGCCGGCGGCGGCGCGTTCCATCTCTTCCATCGCCGCGAAGTGGGAGCGGGTGGGGTTCGGCTGGCCGACGGCGTGCACCGCGGCGAGGTTGCCGTTCTTCCACATCGGCAGCAGCGGCGCCAGGGCCGGGTGCAGGCCGAACATGGTGTTGCCGCCGATCGCCGAGCTCTTCGGCAGGGCGATCGTCGGGCGGGCCTTGTAGTAGTCCGGGTCGCCGATCGGTGCGATCGCCGACAGCCCGTCGAATCCGCCGCGCAGGGACAGCACCACGAGGGTGTCACCCGCGTACGCGTCGGCGGCGAACGCCAGGCGTGTCGACAACCCTTCGCCGACGAGGCCGGTCAGGGCGCCGGCCGCACCGGCGGCGAGGCCCCGGCCCAGCACACCCCGGCGGGTCAGCAGCTTCTTGTTCTCGTCACAGCAGGCCTGTGCAGTCATGGTGGTCACCTCAGCTGGAAGGACGGCGAGTCGAGGACAAGGGCGATCAGGTACGGAAGGCTTCCGGCGATCGACTTGTCACTGCTGGTCAGAGAACTGGTCGGCAGCTTGCCCGCGACGCTTAGCACGGCGGCGACGTGGTCGGCGGGAAGTGTGGTCCCGATCAGGCGCGTGGCCAGGGCGTTCACCAGTCCGCCGTAAGTTGCCGGCAGAACCGGGACGAGTGCCTTGAGCATGTCCGTGGGGCGGGTGAGCTGCTTGGGGTACCAGCCGGTGGCGAGGTTCAGGTGGTTGTTGCAGCGCATGACAAACGCCGACGGCGACGCCCAGGCGGCGGCGAAGTCGGGGAAGCCGTTCGGCGGGCTCCAGCGGAAAGGGGCGTTCCCGGCGTTGACCAGGTTGTTGTAGAGCGCGTCGAGGGCCTTGACCCCCGAGGCCTCCGGACCCAGACCGAGGGTACGCACGGACGCGACCAGGTCCTCGAACGGCGTCCGCACCTTCTGACCGATCGACGCGGCGAACTCGGGTGAGGTGAACAGCGCACGCAGCACCGGCACGATCGCGGTGTCGTTGTCGAGGTAGACCTGGGCGAGCTTCGCGACCAGCGTGGCCGGGGCGTCGTCGGCGACGAAGCGGTGGCACAGCTTGGTGGCGAGGCGCTCGGCGGTCGCCGGGTGCTTGGACAGGTGGTCGAGGAACGCCAGCGCGGCCGCCTCGCCACCCTCCGCGGTGCTGTTGGCGTGGCTGAAGCCGAGGATCCGCACGGCACCGGTGGCGTGCTTGGCGGCCGTGTACGCGTACGTGCCGGTGCTGTTGACGGTCAGGCCCGTGAGCAGTTTGGCCGCCGCCTGTACGTCCGCCTCGCTGTAGATCATGCCGACGGTGTGCAGCTCCATCAGCTCGCGGGCGTAGTTCTCGTTCGGCAGCGTCTTGGTCGACGACCGGTTGTCGAGGTACGTGAGCATCGCCGGGTGCCGGGCCGCCGCCTTGAGCATGTCGGCGAACCGCCCGAACGTGTGCTTCCGGGTCACGGTCCTGTCGTAGTCGGGGCGGCTGTCCCAGACACCGCTCGAGGGCGCGGCGATGTGCAGGTGGTTGGCCCAGAACGCGGCCGTGCTCTCGAAGAGCTGCCGGTTGCTCCAGATCGCCCGGGCGACCGCGGCCCGGCCCAGCTGGCCGAACGCGTCGTAGGAGTGCACGGGCAGCTTGGCGCGTACCGTCGCGATGTCCGCGCCGGCCAGCGGCAGGCGGGTCAGCAGCGAGTCCAGCGCCGAGTCGTCGATCTTCGCGGGGTCTAGCTGGCGGTCCAGCCAGCTGGCGGCACCGAGCTTGGTGATCTCGGCGAGCGCCGCCGGGGTCGGGCCGAACGTGGCGCGGCGCAGCAGGTGCGCCAGCGGGTCGGCGGAGACGAGGTCGGTCGGCACGGAGGTCGCGGCGGCGGCGGGCACGGCCAGCGCCGCGTCGAGGGTCAGGCCCCCGGCAACGGTCGCGGCTGCGGCCACGGCACCACCGAGAACGGCGCGGCGGGTCGGCTCAGGCTTCGTCTTCATGCCAGGCCCTTCGGCCCGTCGCCCGGCGGCCATCGGGCATTCGATCGCACGCAACTGAGCCGCAATCCCCGCGCACCCGTCGCTTCCCGGCGCCCGCGGACGTACGCTCAGGCCTGTGGATCAGATCGATGTGGTGCGGACCCCGGCGTCGTGGGTCGTGGTGGGTCTCGACAACGGCGGCACCTGCAACAACGCGACCGTGCTGGACGCGACCGGTCAATATCTGGTCGATCACCTGGTGGAGAATCCGAGCCTGGTGACCGACGGCCCCGAATCGGCGGTCGAGCAGCTCGCCGAGGCGTTCACCGGCATCCTGGCGCTGACCAGCACACCGCTGACGCTGGTCCGTGCGGTCGGTCTCGACACCCCGGGCCCGGCCAGCGCCGACGGTGTCATCTCGTCGAAGGGCTCGACCAACTTCTCCCAGGTCTCCTGGCACGGCTTCGACATCCGCGGCGCCCTCGAGGCCCGCATCGGCCTCCCGGTCATCTACAACAACGACGCCAACGCGGCCGCCCTCTACGCCCACCACCGCCACTTCGGCGCATCGGCGTCGGAGAAGTCGTCGGTCGCGGCGATCGTCGGCACCGGCCTCGGCGGCGGTGTCGTCGAGGGCGGCAAGGTCGTCGGCGGCGCGGCCGGCATGGCGGGCGAGCTCGGCCACGTCCAGATCCCGCTGCACGGCGTGCTGGAGAAGGACCAGGGTGTACCCCTGTGCAACTGCGGCTTCGAGGGTGACGTCGAGAGCATCGCGTCCCTGACCGGCATCAAGAACAACCTGCTGCCGTACTGGCTGGGGAAGTTCCCCGACCACCCCCTCGCGCAGGAGCCGATCAACAAGGCCGCCAAGCTCCTCCGCGGGTACGGGGAGAAGGAGGACCCCCTCGCGCTGGCCGTCTTCGGTCAGCAGGCGAAGGCGATCGGCAAGCTCTTCACCATCGCCGCGAACTTCACCGACCCGTCCGCCTACTTCCTCGGCGGCGGTGTCGTCGAGGCGGCCCCGCACTTCCGCCAGTGGTTCCTCAACACGGTCCGCGAGCACACCCAGCTCCGCGCCGAGCAGCAGGCCGCCGCCACCTTCGCCCTGGTCCCCGACCTCGACATGGCCGGCGCCCGCGGCGCCGCCGTCGCCGCCCTCGACCGGGTTCTCACCGCGGCCTGAGGCGCGGCCTGAGACGTGGTCAGGCGTCGGGGTCGAGGCGGTAGCCGGCGCCGCGCACGGTCCGGATCGTGTCGCGGTCGTACGGGCGGTCGACCTTGTCGCGCAGGTAGCGGACGTAGACGTCGACCACGTTCGAGCCGCCGTCGTACGCAAAATCCCACACGTGCTCGATCAGGTGGCTGCGGCTGAGGGTTTCGCCCGGGCGCCGCATCAGTTCGTGGAGCAGGGCGAATTCCTTGGGGGACAGGGCGATACGGCTGTCGCCGCGGCGTACCGTGCGGGTCGCCGGGTCGAGGACCAGGTCGCCGACGGTGAGGGCGGCCGGGCGGTGCAGGGGTTCGCGGCGGGTCAGTGCGCGGGCCCGGGCGAGCAGCTCGTCGAGGGCGAACGGTTTGGTCAGGTAGTCGTCGGCGCCCGCGTCGAGGCCGCGGACCTTGTCCGGCATGCCGCTGCGGGCGGTCAGCATCAGCACCGGCACCCAGCGGTTCTGTTCGCGGATCTGGCGGCACACCTCGAAGCCGTCCGGGGCGGGGATCATCGCGTCCAGGATGACCAGGTCGTACTCGGTCTCGACGATGGCCCAGACCGCGTCGGTGCCGGTGCCGGCCGGGTCGACCGCGTACCCCTGGCGGCGCAGGCTGCGGGTCAGCATCGTGGACATGGCCGGGTCGTCCTCGACCACCAGGATCCTCATGAGTCCTCCTTGCGGGCCCGGCCCAGGCGTTCGGTCTGGGTGGTGATGCGGGCCAGATCGTCGTGCAGGCGCCGGACCTCGGCCCGCAGGTCCTCGGCGACGGCGGTGGAGCGGCGTGACTGGTCGAGGTCGTAGAGCGCGACCTCGGACGTGACCCGGTCGTGGCGACGCACCGCGAGCAGCAGCACGAGCACCCCCACCAGGGCGAGAGTGGCCAGACCGAGCGCGACCACCGCCACGGGCACGATGATCAGCGCCGCACCGAGCCCGATCACCAGCAGCGCCGAGATCCCGGCCGCGGCGGCGCGGTTCCCCGGCCGCACACCGGGGTGGGCGTCCCAGCCGGTCCCGCCGCGAACAGTCATGCCCCCAGCGTCCTCCCCGAGAATGAGAGCATGGTGAAAGAGTGATGTCTCTGCGCTCGCGCCTGGTGATCCTCTTCGCCGCCGGCACGTCGGTCGTTCTCGCACTCGGCCTGTCCCTGCTCTACCTCGCCCTGGACAGGCAGCTCACCGCCGCCGTCGACGCCGACCTGCGGGGCCGGGCCGCGGACCTGATCAGCGGGATCGCCGCCGGTGACCGCACGGCCGTCGCCGCCGATCCGATGGCGCAGCTCTTCGCCACCGACGGCGCGCTGCTGACCGGCACCTCCTCCCTGCCGGGCCCGCTCCTCGATCCCGCCCGGGTCCGTGCAACCACAACCCCTTCCCTGGTACGCACGCAGCTGCCGATCGGCTACCGGTCCGGTCCCGTACGCGTGCGCCTGCTCGCCGAGCCGGTCGGCGCCACGGGTGAGGTCCTGGCCGTGGCGGTGGCGTCCGGCGGCGTGGAGCGGGGCAGCGACCGCCAGCTCACCGTGCTGCTGGTGGCGGCACCCGTGCTGGTCGCCGTACTCGCCGCTCTCGGCTGGTTGCTGGTGCGGGCCGCACTGCGTCCGGTCGACGCGCTGACCCGCGAGGCGGCGGCCATCTCGACCCTGGACAGTGCCCGCCGCCTGCCGGCGGTGTCCGGCTCCGACGAGATCGCCCGGCTCGCGGCCACCCTGGACGACATGCTCGGCCGCCTCGCGGTGTCCTTCGCGCGGGAGCGGGCCTTCGTCGACGACGCCAGCCACGAGCTGCGTACACCGGTCGCGGTGCTACGCGGCGAGATCGACCTGGCACTGTCCGCCCTCGACGACTCGGCCGAGGTCGAGCAGTCGCTGCGGGCCGCCCAGGATCAGGTCGCCCGGCTGGCCCGGCTCACCGAGGACCTGCTGGTGCTGGCCCGCGAACGCGGCGGTTCCCTGGTGGTGCACCGCGAACCCGTCGATCTCGCCGACCTGGTCCGGGCCGAGGCGAGGATGCCTGTGTCCGTACGCGGGGAGCCGGTGGTGGTGGAGGCCGACGCCGACCGCCTGCGCCAGGTGATCGCCAACCTCGCGGCGAACAGCACCGCAGCCGGCGCGACCAGGGCGGACGTCCGCATCGGCACCGAAACCGGCGCGGCCGTCCTGGAGTGGTCGGACGACGGCCCCGGGTTCGCGCCGGAGGTGCTCGCCTCAGCCTTCGAACGTTTTGTCCGTGGCGACCCGGCCCGCTCGGCCGCCCCGGGCTCCGGCCTGGGCCTCTCCATCGTCCGCGCGATCGCCATCGCCCACGGCGGCACCGCCACCGCCCGCAACGCCCCGACCGACGGCGCGGTGGTCACGGTGCGACTCCCGGGACCGTTCAGGAACGGTGCCTAGGGACAGCCAGAATCCTTCTGGCGTCGCGCTTGAGATCCCAGTTGAAAACCAGAAGAACAAAACAGGCGCTGCCGCCGAGACCCGCGCACCACCGAGGAAAGGTGTCGTCCCACAGCACGGCAATGGCCAGCAGCGTCAAGGTGAGCAGAACCCCGAAGGCAGTCGTGTGAAAAAAGGACGACGACGGTTCTTCGAGCGCCATCCGCGAGACTCTCACCGCAACGGCGTCGACACCGTCGTCCGGGTGCCGCTCACCCTGCTTGGCCAGCCGCGCCACTTCGAGCCGGGTCCGGAACGGAACCTGGCGCCATTCGGCGGCAATGGCACGCCTCTCCCGACGTGTGATCCGCGTTTCGGGCATGCCGAACAATAGGCCGAACCGACTCCCCGTCCCCCGTCCCGCCCCACATCCCACCCGATCGAGCACGGGACAGCGCATCGACGATCGTCGACATATGGTGTCGACCATCGGTGGCGGCCCTCGACCGCCGCTCGGAGAAACGGGGAGATCGACAGTGCTTCCAATCGTCCTCAGACGTGTCCTCATCACCCTGGTGACCACCACCGTCACCGCGGCTGGACTGGCGGTCGGGGTCTCGCCCGCCGCGGCCGCGCCGCCGACACCCTCGTTCGGCGCGGACATCGAGAACTGGGCGCCCGACGATCAGGCCGACACCTGCGACCCGGTCAACAAGCCCGGCACCACCGCGTTCATGAATCTGCTCAACGACACGTACGGCCGGCACGCATCGGCGGAGAACATCAGCCGGGCGTGCGGTGGGTCGAGGAGCGAGCACCACGAGGGTCGCGCGCTCGACTACATCCTCAACTACAACGACTCCGGGCAGCGCGCCGACGCCGAGGAGATCATCGCGTGGCTGCTGGCGACCGACCGCTACGGCAACCAGGCGGCCAACGCCCGGCGCCTCGGTGTCATGTACATCATCTGGAACCGGCGCATCTGGAGCCAGGCCCGGCACACCGAGGGCTGGCGCAATTACCCGTGCAACGGCGAGCCTGGTGACTGCCACACCAACCATGTCCACTTCAGCTTCACCTGGGCCGGGGCTCGCCAGCAGACGTCGTGGTGGAGCGGTGTCACGCACCGCCCGACGGGCACGGTGGTCGACGTCAGTGGTGACGGGTTCGGCGACCTGCTCACCGTCCGCGCCGACAAGACACTCTGGTACTACCCGAACAACATCGGGCGTGACGGCGTCCCGTTCCAGGGCGACGGTGTCGAGGTCGGCCGCGGTTTTGCCAAGCCCGGCCTGATCAGCTCGGCCGACATCAGTGGTGACGGCTACGCCGATCTGCTCGCGGTCACCGCCGACAACAAGCTCGCGTATTACCCCAACAACATCAAGCGCGACGGCAAGCCGTACGGCACTCCCACCGTGTTCGGTCAGGGTTTTGCCGACACGACCCGCATTCTGCTCGCGGACGTCAGCGGTGACGGTTTTGCCGATCTGCTCACGACCACGTCCAACGGCCGGCTGCACCTTTTCCCCAACAACATCGGGCGTGACAACGGTATCCCGTTCGCCAATTCCACACCGGTCGGCCAGGGCTTTGCAGCGACGGCCAAGCTCACCGCCGGTGACATCACGGGTGATGGGTACGCCGAGCTTCTTGCCGCCACCGCAGACGGGAAACTCGCGTATTACCCCAACAACATCAAGCGGGACGGGACGCCGTACAACACGGCCGTTCCCATCGGAGAGGGCTGGAACGCCGTCTCGAATCTGCGGTTGAGCGACGTGACCGGCGACGGTTACTCCGACGTGCTGGGCGTCCGCACCGACGGGGCTCTCAGCCTCTATCCCAACAACATTGAGCGCGACGGGATCCCCTTCGCCAATTCCACGCCTGTCGGCAACCGCTTCACCGTGGTTCACCTGCCGTGAACGGTGCTGGGCAGGCCCGGCGGGCCTGCCCAGCAACACCGTACGGTCACGTGGTCCGGTTGCGGCGGCGGACGACCGCGTCGAAACCCGCTGCCAGCAGCAGGACCGCGCCCGTCACGACCCATTCGTAGCCGGCGGAGTTCGCGCCCTGGATCAGGTCGCTCATGCCGTTGGTGATCACGGCGACGACCAGGCCGCCCAGCACCGCGTCGATCATGCGGCCGTGACCGCCGAAGAGCGACGTGCCGCCGATAACTGCTGCGCCGACTGCCAGCAGCAGGGTGTTTCCCGCGCCCGCATTCGACTGGACCGATTGGAGCAATGACGCGGCGGTGATGCCCGAGATCGCGGCCATTGCCGAACCGATCACAAAGACCGAGATGCGGATCCGGGACACCGCCACTCCGGCCCGTCGCGCGGCTTCCTCATTGCCGCCGACCGCGTAGACGTGCCGGCCGTAGCGGGTCCGGCTGAGCACAAAATGCCAGACCGTGAACAGCACCAGAATCAGCACGACAACCCAGGGCATCCCGCGCGCCTCGTTGGCAAAAAAGGCGTTGACGGTCAAATTCCGGTTCCGACCCATTTCGTACGTGAACACGGCCCCCAAAATCGCGAGGGTGCCCACTTTGACACCGAGGACAGCGAGGGGAGTGGGCACGAGTCCGGCCCGCCGCCGGCCGGCGGCGTCGTTGAGCTTCACCCCGGCGTACCCGGCGACGACGACCGCGAGCAGCACCCAGCCGGCCCAGATCGGCACGAAGCCGTTCTCGATGCTGATCAGCGGTGACCCGTCCGGCAGGATCACCGAACCCTGACCGCCGATGAGGATCAGCGTGACGCCCTGGAAGGCCAGGAACGTCGCCAGCGTGATGACGAACGACGGGATGCCGACCCGCGCCCGCAGCCAGCCGATGCCCAGCCCCACGGCCAGGCCGCCGATCAGCGCCACCAGCACGGCGAGTTCCCAGGGTGCGCCCTGCCGCAGGATGAGCACCGCCATGATCGCGGAGCACAGCCCGCCGGTCGTGCCCGCCGACAGGTCGATCTCGCCGAGGAGCAGGACGAAGACCAGACCCATCGCCATGATGATCACCGGCGCGGCCTGGATCACCAGGGCCTCGATGTTGTACGCGCTCAGGAACCCCTGGTGCACCACCGAGAAGACCGCGGTGATCACGATCAGCCCGGCCAGTGCCGGCAACGAGCCCAGCTCACCCCCGCGGACCCGGCCCAGGTACGCCCGTCCGTACGCGCCGAGGCTCGTGTCCCGGACAACCGGTTCGCCGGTGTCCTGCGAGACCACCTCGTCGGTCTGGGCGCTCATACTGCGGCCCCGCTCGACTCGGCGGGGGAGAGCCCGAGGTCCCCCGACCGCCCGGCGGTGATCAGCTCGACGACCTGCGTCTGTGTCACGTCCTTCCGGCGTACCTGGGCTGCCATCCGGCCGAGGTAGAGCACGGCGATGGAGTCGGCGACGCGCAGCACGTCGTTCATGTTGTGCGACACCAGGATCACCGCGACACCGTGCTCGGCGAGGCGGCGGACCAGGTCCAGCACCTGTTCGGTCTGCGCGACACCGAGGGCCGCGGTCGGCTCGTCCAGGATGACCACTTTGGACTCCGAGAGCACCGACTTGGCGATCGCGACGGTCTGCCGCTGGCCACCCGAGAGGCTGGAGACCAGCTGCCGCACCGAGCGGACCGTCCGCACCGACAACCCCGCGAGGGTCTGCTCGGCCAGGCGTTCCATGGTGTTCTCGTCCAGTGTGCGCAGCCGTGACAGGCGTTCGCGGCCCAGGAACATGTTCTGGACGATGTCGAGGTTGTCGCAGAGGGCCAGGTCCTGATAGACGATCTCGATGCCGAGCTGCGCGGCGTCCCGGGGCCCGTGGACCTCCCGGGGCACCCCCTCGAACTCGAAGGTGCCCGCGTCCACCCGGTAACTTCCGCCCACACACTTGACGAGCGTGGTCTTGCCGGCGCCGTTGTCGCCGACCAGGGCGGTGACCTCACCCGCGTACGCGGTCAGGTCCACCGCGCTCAGCACGTGCACCGGCCCGAACGACTTTTCCACGCCGCTGAGCCGCAGTGTCGGCGTGGTCATTTGATGCCGTTCGCGGTGCACAGCTTGGACAGCGCCGACGTGGTGCAGACGGCGGCCTTGGTCAGGTAGCCGTCGGTGACCGGCAGCGCCACGTTCGCCTTGGTGATCACGGTCGGCGTGGCCAGGTACGAGGGAACCTCACGCCCGGTGACCGGGTCCTTGGTCGTCGCCGGTGCGGTGGGCCGCTGCCCGCCCAGGATCTGGCTCGCCAGCTTGACCGCGACGTCGGCCTCACCCGCGACGGGCTTGTAGATCGAGAAGCACTGCGTACCGGCCATGATGTTGTCGAGGCCACCGGCCGAGGCGTCCTGACCGGAGACCGCGACCTTGCCGGCCAGCCCCTGCGACTTCAGCACGTTGATCACGGACTGCGCCATGGTGTCGTTGGCGACCATCACGGCGTTCAGCGACGGGTGCTGCCCGAGCATCGTGGTGAAGACCGTCTGCGCGGTGGCGGCGTCCCAGTTGCCCGTCTGGTCGGCGAGCTTCTTCCAGCCGGCCTGCTTCGCCAGCACCGAGTTGTACCCCTGCGCGAACAACGTCGCGTTGTTGTCCGTCGGCGCCCCGTCGATCTCCACGTACCCGACGCTGCTCTTGCCCTTGACCTGCGGGCACGCGGCCAGCGCCGTCCCCTGGTCCGCCCCGACCTTCACGTTGTCGTAGGACACGTAGTAGGACGCACTGCCCCCGGAGGTCAGCCGGTCGTAGTCGATCGTGACGACGTTGTGCTGCTGCGCCAGCGACTGGATGGCCTTGCCCGACCCGGGGTCCAGATCGGTGAGCAGCAGAACGCCGACCCCCGCATTGATCAGCGCCTGCGCCTGCGACTGCTGCGTACTCGCGGTCCCGTTGGCATTGTCGACGTAACAGGTCAGCTGGTACGCGATGCACTGCTTGTTGATCTCGTTCGGATCGGCCGACACCCAGCGCGGCGACGACGCCGTGTCCGGCAGCAGAATCCCGACCTTGGTGTTCTTCGGCGCCGCCGCGGCCCCGGACGAATCACTCTTCCCACCGCACCCGGCCAGCCCGGCCAGCAGCACCGAAGCGGTGGCCAGCGCGAGCACCGGCGTGTTTCGTTTCATGACGTCTTCCCTCCCGAGTGGGTACGGGGAAGACCATCCCTCCGCCCTCATGAGAGCGACATGAGAGCGGATTTGAGAGTCCGAGAGATCGACAATCCTTCGGGCTGTTTGATCGATTCGCGCCATCTGCGAGAGCCCAGCCGGCGTGGCACTGCTTCCGGCAGGCCAGGTGCCGTTCGTGCCAATGCTGCCAGGAATGGTGCCCGAAGCTGACAGGCTCGGCCCCTTCTTGTCATATTGACAAAAAGCTACGGTCAATCCATGAACGACGATCGATGGGAAGCTCCCCGGGTTCTGCTGGCAGTAGATCTGGTGATCTTGACTCTGCGAGATTCGCGCCTGCACGTGCTGCTCGTCCAACGAGGGATCGAGCCCTTTCTGGGCGCGTGGGCCCTTCCCGGCGGTTTCCTCGGACATGAGCAGGAGGACATCCTCGCCGCTGCCCGCCGGGAGTTACGAGAAGAGGCGTCGCTGTCCGCGGTGCCGCACCTGGAGCAGTTGGGCGTTTACGGCGAGCCCGGGCGTGACCCCCGCGGGCGAGTGATCACGGTCGCTCATCTGGCGATAGCGCCTCGCCTTCCCGAGCCGACCGCCGGGACCGACGCAGCCGCTGCGGGCTGGACGCCGGTCGACCAGATTCTGTCCGGGAACGTGACACTGGCTTTCGATCACCTGAGGATCGTCCGCGACGGTGTCGAGCGCGCCCGGTCCAAGCTGGAGTCTTCGGCGCTCGGCACGGCTTTCTGCACCGAGGTCTTCACCATCTCGGAACTCCAGCAGGTCTACGAGGCCGTCTGGGGCACCCCGCTCGATCCGCGGAACTTCTACCGCAAGGTCCAGAGCATCCCGGGATTCCTCCTCGAAGACGGTCCTCCCCGGCGTACCGGGAACGGGCGACCCGCCAAGACGTACCGGTCCGGGCCACGGCACGACCTCTATCCGCCCATGGTGCGATCCGCCGATGGTCCGGCCGACCGGGGAGCCGAATGATGAAGAGCCGCCCGATCGTCGTCCTGACCGCCCTCAACCTCGAATATCAAGCTGTCCGCGAGCATCTGACCGAGATCGAGGTCCACCGCCACCAGGCAGGCACGCGCTTCGAGGTCGGCCGTCTCGGCGTCGGCGGCTGCCGAGTAGCACTGGGGCTGACCGGCAAGGGCAATCACCATTCAGCTGTCCTGGCCGAGCGGGCGATGGCCGAGTTCGATCCACCCGCGGTGCTCTTTGTCGGCATAGCCGGCGCCCTGTGGCCGGAAATGAGCCTGGGCGACGTCGTGGTCGCGACGCAGGTCTACGCCTATCACGGCGGCACCAGCGAGGACGACGGTTTGAAAGCCCGCCCTCGCGCCTGGGAGATCCCCCATGAGTGCGACCAGATCGCCCACCACATTGCCCGCACAGACACGTGGGCACGCGGGCTTCCGGAAGGAGAACGCACGCCGAAGGTGCTGTTCGGTGCGATCGCCGCCGGCGAGGTGGTCTTGGACTCTGCAGTGTCCGCCCATGCGCGCTGGATCAAGCAGACCTACAACGACGCCTTGGCAGTCGAGATGGAGGCAGCCGGTCTGGCCCAGGCCGCCCACCTCAATCGCTCACTCCCGGCCGTCGTGGTGCGCGGCATCAGCGACCGGGCTGACGGTACGAAAAATGACACCGACGCCGAGGACTGGCAACCCGCAGCGGCCGCCAACGCAGCACTGTTCGCAATAGCCCTCGCCGAGGAACTTGCTCAGACCGAACGACACCGCGAACGGACACGGAAGGACGGAAATAGAACCATGAGCGAGACCGTCAGGAACATCGCCAAGGGAAGCGCTCAGGTCGGTGTACAGGCCGGAACTGTCCACGGCGGCATCTCCATGGTGCAACAACCTCGGTCCGTCGCACCTGAGATCCCCGTACAGCTCGCGGAGCTTCGCGAACAGATCAGTAAAGCCCAGGCCGCAGGCGAGGTGGACCGTGAGACGTTCGTCGCCGCGGAGCAGGAACTCGACACCATCACCGAGCTGCTTCCCGCTCCCGGCGAAGGGGCCGGGAGTCGCCTGATGCTCGCGCTCCGGAAGCTCAGGGGCCTGCTGCTGGACTGGACCGATCTGGCTTCGAAGGTCACTGCCATCATCGCGGCGCTACGAGGCGCTTCGTGACCGCCCCAAAGGCCGGCACCGTGAACAGCGCGGACGGTTCGGCCACCGTTGGCGTTCAAGCCGACACCGTTCATGGTGGGGTCACGATCTATCAAGTGGCCGAGACGGATCCACCGGAACGAAAGTTCCTGGTCGGCGTGCGGTACCTCCGGGCAGGCGTACCGTCCGAGGCCAGAAAGCTGATCAGCAGGGCAGTGATGGAAGGGCACGCCAACACCAAATCCTATTTCTATCTGATGCTGGCGCTGCTCAGCGGACGGACGTTGCAGCATTTGTCGCCCGAGGACTTGAGCGTCCTGCGGTCGGCTCGGGTCTGGGTCCAAGACAGGCCGCAGGACCGGTGGACCGACGCCATTCATGTGATCAACCGGTTGCTGGAGGCCGCGCCGTCCACCGCCCGGACCGATCTGAACGTCATCATCAAGGAATTCGATGATCTTGGTTCCCAGCAGCGGGAGGAGGTACTGCGCAACCTGAAGGTCTTCCTGGCCGGCCCGCACCAGGACTGGACCTGGAAGCGTGCTTTCGAGACAGCCCGGCGAGACAGGCGGGCCGAATACCGGGTCGACCGGGTCTGGAAGTTCTTCCAGCCGCATCCGGCCGGTCCCCGAGTCCTCTGGCCGCGTCCGGTTCGCTTTCGAAAACGCGACTGGGCCCTCTTGTCGGTGGCCACCCTTCTGACCGCGACCTCCGGCTACTTTCTCTCGGTAGCTGCCTGGGACGCCTCCTGGCCGGCAGCCCTCGGAACCTTATTGATTGCTTTCGGGACAGGCACTCTGGTTGCGTTCGCCGGCCTGCATCGCCAGCACCTCATGCGGCGACGGCGCGTCAAGGAGGGGCAGATCTCAGAGCACAACGCGCGCGAACCAGCGCCAGATCGCTACGAATTCGCATCCGGCGTCGACCGTCAGTTCCGTACTTACTTTCGACGCTATGTCCCGGACGGCGCGGAGCGGGCGGTCTGGCTGGCCGAGACACGCGGCATCCGGCAGACCCTCCGCAACGAGGTCGTCGAGATCTACCGCGAGCGGGATATCGATGCCAAGCAGGTCGGATGGCTGATCAGGTTTCTCGTCAGCGATGTGAAACGACAATGGCAGACCGGTGGGCTGTACAGCTTTCGGAATCAACTCCGCATTCCGATGGCGACCCGGTTGGCCTTTTACCTCGGCGTCGGTGTTCTCGGTGCCGCAGTGTCCCGGCTGGTCTGGGACGCCCTGCAGACGCGCCCGCTGCCTGCTGTCCTGGCGACGATCCTTCTCGTGACCGGCGGAGTGCCGACGGTCCGAGGGTGGTCGACCCTTGTATTGGAGCGACGTCGTGTCGCGGTGGAGAAAGCAGAGGCGAATCAAGCCCTAACTGCCCGCACCGAGGCCCACCAACGCTGGGCGGCGAAGCTCGCGACACGGCCCAAGGACCAGGAGATGGCGCACTGGCTGGACTGCGACCACAAGGCGCTCGTCGAACTCGGGATGCAGCACTACAAATTGGCGCCGCACGATGTCATCGCGCATGCCTTCATCGAGGCGCCGCCGGCCGGACCCTACAAGCGCGCCCGGGTGCCCAAGGGTCCGCTGCGTTATTCGCGGTACAACCTGCTGGTCTTCATCCTCACGATCGACGGCGTGCGGCAGATGGCGGTCGATCTCAACTTCGAGACAGCTGAGTTCCACGATCGACGGCGGATCAATTACCGCTACGACGCGGTTGCCGCCGTACATGTGACCGAGGCGGACGACGGCCAGAAGACTCTCGAACTGACGCTTGTCAACAGCCACTCGATCAAGCTGGTTGTGACCGGACCGCCGCCGCGCACCAAGGAACTCGGCGAGGACGACCGCACCATCACTGCGGTGACCCTCGACGCCGCAGGTTTGGACAACACTCTGCACGTGCTCGAGGGGATAGCCGCTGAAGGAAAGCAGTGGATCACCTACGAGCGTAAGCGGGAACAGGATGGCCTGGCCAGACTCATCGACGCGGTTGATCCATAAGCGGACTGACCGGTCCGGGCGCTGGGGCACCCGGATCGGGTCACTCCTTGAGCGCGGTCTCGACGTCGGTGTGCAGCGAGAGGTAGTCGACCAGGCCGAGGGTTTCCAGCAGGCGGCGCAGGAAGCCCGAGGGGGCGGCGAGGCGGACCCAGCCGCCGCGTTCCATGGCGCGGCCGTGGGCCGTGACCAGGACGCCGACGCCCATCGAGTCGCAGAAGTCGAGGCCGGAGAGGTCGACGACGACGCGGGGGGCGGGGCGTTCCACGAGACGGCCGAGGTTGGCCTTCAGGGACGGCGCGGTGTCGATGTCGAGGGAGCCGCGCAGTGTCAGTACGGCCGTGTTGGGTGGGTGGTGCGCGACCGAGACCTGCATGGCGGTGTCGCTTTCGTCGGGGGCGGGCAGGGGTCAGCCGGGTTGGTCGGGACACGTATCGGTGGGTGTCTCCACCCTAGGCGAGGACTCGCCCGCCGGCAGAATCAGGTCGCGGTAGCGTTGATCAGGTGAGCATCGACAAGGGTGACCAGGCCCCTGATTTTGAGCTTCCCGACCAGACCGGCACCCCGCGGCGGCTGAGCACCCTGCTGGCGGACGGGCCCGTGGTCCTGTTCTTCTATCCCGCGGCCATGACCAGCGGCTGCACGGCCGAGGCCTGCAACTTCCGGGACCTCGCCGCCGAGTACGCCCAGGCCGGCGCGCAGCGGGTCGGCATCAGCCGTGACCCGGTGGAGAAGCAGAAGAAGTTCGCCGATCTGAACGGCTTCGACTACCCGCTGCTGTCGGACCCGGCCAGTTCCGCGGCCGAGGCGTTCGGCATCAAGCGGAAGCTGCCGCTGGGCCCGCTGAGCGTCAAGCGCGTGACCTTCGTGATCGACACCGACCGTACGGTGCTCGAGGTCATCCACAGCGAGCGGGACATGAACGAGCACGCCGACCGGGCCCTCGACGTGCTGAAGGCCCGATCGGCGTCGTAGCTCAGATCTCGTTCCGCCACTTGCGGCCGCTGCGGCCGATCAGGCGGTCGGCATCCGTCGGTCCCCACGAGGCAGCCTCGTACGTGGGGATCGGCGACATGTCGTTCTTCCAGTGCTCGATGATCGGGTCGACGATGCGCCAGCACTGCTCGACCTCGTCGGTGCGGATGAACAGCGTGGGGTCGCCCAGCAGCGCGTCGAGCAGCAGCCGCTCGTAGGCCTCGGGGGACTCCTCGCGGAACGTCTGCTCGTACGAGAAGTCCATGCTGGCCGTGCGCACCCGGAACGAGTGTCCGGGGACCTTGGCGCCGAAGCGCAGCGAGATGCCCTCGTTGGGCTGGATCCGGAGGATCAGCGCGTCGGCGTCGAGCTCGGTGAGCTGGTTGGTCGGGATCGGCAGGTGCGGCGGCCGCTGGAACTGCAACGCCACCTCGGTCACCCGGGCGGGCAGCCGCTTCCCGGTACGCACGTAGAACGGCACCCCGGCCCACCGCCAGTTGTCGACGTTGAGCCGCATCGCGGCGTACGTCTCCGTGCGCGACAGCGGGTCCACGCCGACCTCGTCGCGGTAACCCGCCATCAGGTCCTCGCGGGTGCCGCCACGGGTGTACTGGCCGCGGACCGCCAGGTCGGCGATGTCGCGGTCGGTGGGCAGCCGGATCGCCTGGAGGAGCTTGACCTTCTCGTTGCGCAGCCCTTCGGCGTCGAACGAGGCCGGCGGTTCCATCAGCGAGAGCGCCAGGACCTGGAGCACGTGGTTCTGCACGATGTCGCGCATCGCGCCCGCGTGCTCGTAGAAGCCGCCGCGGCTGCCGACGCCGAGGGTCTCCGCGACGGTGATCTGCACGTGGTCGACCCAGGACCGGTTCCAGATGGGCTGGAAGATCGCGTTGGCGAAGCGCAGCGCGAGGACGTTCTGGACCGTGTCCTTGCCCAGGTAGTGGTCGATGCGGAAGACGTTCGGCTCGTCGAACGCGGCGTGCACGACGGCGTCGAGCTCGTGCGCCGTGCGCAGGTCGTTGCCGTACGGCTTCTCGATCACCAGCCGCGAGAAGGAGCCCTCGCGGGGGTGGTTGAGCCCGGCACCGGCCAGACCGTTGATGACCGGCTCGAACGCCTCGGCCGGCGTCGAGAGGTAGAAGATGCGGTTGCCGGAGGTGCCACGGGTGGCGTCCAGCTCGTCGAGCACCTCGGCGAGGCGCTTGTAGGTCTCGGGGTTGTCGTAGCCGCCCGATACGTACCTGATTCCGCCCTGGAGTTGAGCCTTGTCCGCCAGGCTGCGGCCGCCGAGAGCGCTCTCGGCGAACTGGTGGTCCTCCATCGGCGTCCGCGCGACGCCGACCAGGGCGAACTCGCCGGGCAGGCGGTTGTGCCGGGCCAGGCTCTCCACGGCCGGCAGCAGCTTGCGGCGGGTGAGGTCGCCGGACGCGCCGAAGATCACCAGCGTGGCGGGCGGGGCGTTGCGGTCCTGTGCGAGCTGGGGAACGTTGTCCATCGTCAGGTCTTCCTCCGACCGCGTACGTGAGCTTCCGTGTGAACTTTACGCAGCGCGAGGGGTCCTGGATCAAACCTGTACGCCGATGCGACCAGGGCCATAGCCGCAAAAGTGGCAAACTGGAGGGTAAGGTGCCAATCGGCAGAGGGAGATTTTCGTGAAGTATCGGCTCGTGACCCGCAGCGACTTCGACGGCCTGGTGTGCGCCGTTCTGCTGCGCGTGCTCGACATGATCGACGAGATCACCTTCGTCCATCCGAAGGACGTGCAGGACGGCGCGATCGCGGTCACCGAACGTGACATTTTGACCAACCTGCCGTTCGCCCCGGGCGCTCACCTGGTGTTCGACCATCACCACTCGGAGACGCTGCGTAACAAGGGTGATCGGTCGAACCACATCATCGACCCGGACGCACCGTCGGCCGCGCGGGTGATCTACGACTACTACGGCGGCGCCGAGCGGTTCCCGGAGATCTCCGACGAGCTCATGCGCGCGGTCGACCAGGCCGACTCGGCGCAGTACGCGCTCGAGGACATCCTGGACCCGCAGGGCTGGACCCTGATGAACTTCCTGATGGACAGCCGGACCGGGCTGGGCCGCTTCCGCGAGTTCCGGATCTCGAACTACCAGCTGATGATGCTGCTCATCGACGCCTGCCTGCAGTTGCAGTCGGTCGAGGAGATCCTCGAGCTCCCGGACGTCAAGGAACGCGCCGAGCTGTACAAGGACTGCTCGGCGATGTTCGTGGAGCAGCTCAAGCGGGTCAGCCACGTCGAGGGTGACGTGGTCGTGGTCGACCTGCGCGAGGAGGAGACCATCCACGCCGGCAACCGCTTCATGGTCTACGCGCTGTTCCCCGAGGCCCGGGTGTCGGTGCACATCATCTGGGGCCGGCAGAAGCTCAACACGGTCTTCGCCTGCGGCAAGTCGATCCTCGACCGCACGTCCCCGGTCGACATCGGCGAGGTCATGCTCCGCTACGGCGGCGGCGGTCACCTGGCTGCAGGCACCTGCCAGGTGCCCCACGAGGATTCACCCCGGGTCCTGGCCGAAATCATCGACGCCCTGAAGACCCCGCGGACAGTCTCGGTCTAGAGCAAAAAATAGGGGGGCGGGAAGCCGAACCTTCCCGCCCCACCCTGTGCAGGTCGTGGGTCTTGCCCTGGACCCCACCCGCTGGTCGTGTTCCGCGCCCCACGCGCATCAGCACGACACACCCGCGACCACCTTGCGCGGGACGTCTCTTTACTCGGCCGGGCCGTCCTTGTAACTCCAGGACGTGACTCGGGGCGCCGCACCGACGAGTTCCTTGGGCGGGTCTTCCGAGGAGTCGTCGGAGGCGGCCGGCTCGTTGCGTCGGCGGGACCGCAGCACCGCGATCACACCCGCGGCCGCGGCCAGGGCAGCCACGACCCAGCCGGCGATCGTCCAGAAGCCCGGGCCGTCGTTCTCGTCGAGCAGGGCCGCGAAGAGAGCGGCGTCGGCGTCACTGGTGCCGCTGGTTCCCGTACCGGAGTGGCCACCGTGAGCGGCACCCTCCTGGCCGGGGACCGCCGGGGTGAGCGCCAGCTGCGCGGGCGGCATGGCCGCACCCTTGGCCGGGTCCGCGTAGGTCGGCTCGACGGCGAAGCTCATCTGTGTGGTCTCGACCGGCAGCGGGCCGAGGGCGACCGCGAGGTCGGCCGACTTGCCCGGGGCCAGCGACTTGCCGGGCATCGCGATCCAGACGATCGCGGACGCGGTCTCGGTCACCGGCTGACCGCCGTGGATGCTGGTCAGCGGTTTGTCGAGGTCGCGCTGGACGATCTGCGGCGCCCAGTTGTCGACCGAGAGCGGGTAGACCTCGGCGACCGGCTGGTCCGCGGGGAGGACGAGCTTCACCCGCGTGATCGCGCTCTGGGCGGTGTTCGTCACCCGGAACGTCACGTTGGTGCCGCTGCCCTGGGGCGCGGTCGGCGGGCTGACCGTCACGTCGGCGGCGGCGGGGGAAGCCGCGCACAGCACACCCGTGGCGACGGCGGCGGCCAGGACGCCCGCCCGGCGGTGCTTCTCGAGATGCCTCACGACGGGTAGTTCGGTTGAGGCGGCCGAATGGTTCAACCGCTGCGAACTTTCTTTCGGCGGGTTCGGCATGATGGTCGGCATGCGTGACGTGGCGATCGACAGCGACATGATCAGACTCGGACAGTTCCTCAAGCTGGCCGACCTCATCGACACCGGTGGGGAGGCCAAGGTGCTGATCTCTGTCGGCGATGTCTCGGTCAACGGTGAGGTCGACACCCGGCGCGGCCGGCAGTTGCATCCCGGCGATGTCGTCACGGTCCGCGGGCAGTCCGCACGGGTCGCCTGAGGACCTTCGGGCAATTAGATACCCATATATGCAGCACTGAGTGACGAACGGTTGACATGCTGTCGATCACAGGCATCTACTGAGTCCGGTGTGTTACCGGCGTCACAGATGCCGGCGTTCGTTCCGCCTCGCCGGGGAGGCCCCATGTCTCGTGCTCGCATTCGCGCGGTTATGTCGGGAGCGGCGGCAGCGCTGCTGGCGGTGGCACTCGCCGGATGTGCCGGCTGGGGCGGGGGCGGCGGGGGCTCCAGCGACGCGAACAGCATCGACGTCCTGATGGTCAACAACCCGCAGATGATCGACCTGCAGAACCTGACCGCGGACAACTTCACCAAGCAGACCGGCATCAACGTCAACTTCACGGTCCTGCCGGAGAACGACGTCCGCGACAAGATCAGCCAGGAGTTCTCCAGTCAGGCCGGTCAGTACGACATCGCCTCGCTGAGCAACTTCGAGATCCCGATCTACGCGAAGAGCAAGTGGATCGCGCCGCTGGACACCTACGTCGCGGCCGACACGGCCTTCAACCAGGCGGACATCCTGCCGCCGATGACGAAGTCGCTGACCGCCGACGACAACAAGCTGTACGGCGAACCGTTCTACGGCGAGTCCTCCTTCCTGATGTACCGCAAGGACGTCCTCGACGCGCAGGGCATCCAGATGCCCGCGAAGCCGACCTGGCAGCAGGTCGCCGACATCGCGGCCCAGGTCGACGGCAAACAGCCCGGGATGGCCGGCATCTGCCTGCGCGGCCAGCCCGGCTGGGGCCAGATCTTCGCCCCGCTCACGACGGTGGTGAACACCTTCGGGGGTACGTGGTTCGACGCGGACTGGAACGCCCGGGTCGACGCGCCGGAGTTCAAGCAGGCCACGCAGTTCTACGTCGACCTGGTCCGGGCGCACGGCGAGGTCGGCGCACCGCAGGCCGGCTTCACCGAGTGCCTCAACAACCTGATCCAGGGCAACGTCGCCATGTGGTACGACGCGACCAGCGCCGCCGGCTCGCTCGAGGCCGCCGACTCCCCGGTCAAGGGCAAGATGGGCTACGTCGCCGCGCCGGTGGTCAAGACGCAGAGTTCCGGCTGGCTCTACGCCTGGTCGTGGAGCATCCAGCAGGCCAGCAAGAAGAAGGACAACGCCTGGAAGTTCATCTCCTGGGCGTCGAGCAAGGAGTACGAGGAGCTGGTCGGCAGTCAGCTCGGCTGGTCCAAGGTGCCGGCCGGCAAACGCGCCTCGACGTACGAGAACCAGGACTATCTCAAGGAGGCGTCGGCCTTCGCCGAGCCCACCGAGCAGGCCATCTCCAGTGCCGACCCCCGCAACCCCGGCGTCCAGCCGCGCCCGGCGATCGGCATCCAGTTCGTCGACATCCCGGAGTTCACCGACCTCGGTACGCAGGTCTCGCAGTACGTCAGCTCGGCCATCGCCGGGCAGATGTCCGTCGACGAGGCCCTGAAACGTGGTCAACGTCTGGCCGACGACGTCGCCGAACGGTACCGATCCCGCGAGAACGGCTGAGAGGGGTTCGTGTCATGACTTCCGTAGCCGAGAAGACCGGTGAGGGCCGGGTCGGCACCACTCCTCCGAGCCCGCCCGGCGCCGCTCGCCGGGCCGCGGGCTGGGCACGCCGGGCACCATTGCTGCCGGCGCTCATCTTCATGATCATCGTGACCCAGCTGCCGTTCGTGGCGACCCTGGTCATCTCGTTCATGGACTGGAACGCGTACTACCCGGACGAGCGCGGGTTCGCCGGGATCGACAACTTCAAGCGCGTCTTCACCGACGTCAACATGCGGGACGCCGTCTGGACGACGATCCTGCTCACCGTCGGTGTGGTCCTGATCAGCCTGATCCTCGGCCTGGGCATCGCGCTGCTGCTGGACCGCAAGTTCCGCGGCCGGGGCGCGGTCCGCACGATGATGATCGCGCCGTTCCTGGTCGTGCCGGTCGCCGCGGCCCTGCTCTGGAAGCACGCTCTCTACAACCCCGAGTACGGCCTCTTCAACGGCGCTCTGACCTGGCTCTGGGGGCTCTTCGGGGCCGACGCCCCGCAACCGGACTGGATCAGCAACGCGCCGCTCTGGTCGGTCATCTTCGCCCTGGTCTGGCAGTGGACGCCGTTCATGATGCTCATCCTGCTGGCCGGGCTCCAGGGCCGTCCGCTCGACGTCGTGGAGGCGGCGCGCATCGACGGCGCCAGCAGCTGGCAGATCTTCCGCAGCATGACGCTGCCGCACCTGCGCCAGTACCTCGAGCTCGGCGCGCTGCTCGGCTCGATCTACATCGTGCAGAACTTCGACGCCGTTTTCACGATCACCTCCGGCGGTCTCGGTACGGCGAACCTCCCGTACACGATCTACCAGATCTTCTACCAGGCCCACGATTACGGCCGGGCCTCCGCGGCTGCCGTGATTGTCGTCATCGGCACGATCATCATCGCGACGTTCGCACTGCGGACCGTCTCGTCGCTGTTCAAGGAGGACCCGGGCCGATGACCACCGCCTTGCACCGCGCCGCACCGCCCGACGCCGTACCCAAGAAGAAGGACCGCGGTGGCCCCTGGCTGTCGCTGCTGGCCTGGGTCGTCGGCATCCTCTTCGTGCTGCCCGTGGTCTGGATGGTGCTGACCTCGTTCCACACCGAGGCCGACGCCGCCACCAACCCACCGGCCGTCTTCGCGCCGCTGACCCTCGAGGGGTACCGCGAGTTCTTCTCCGGGGGCGCCACCCCGTGGCCGCCGCTGCTCAACTCGCTGACCGCCAGCCTCGTCTCGACCGCCCTGGTCCTGCTGCTGTCCTTCCCGGCCGCGTACGCGTTGTCGATCAAGCCGGTGAAGAAGTGGACCGACGTCCTGTTCTTCTTCCTGTCCACCAAGATGCTGCCGGTCGTCGCCGGTCTGCTGCCGCTGTACCTGTTCGCGCAGAACACGGGCCTGCTCGACAACATCTGGCTGCTGATCGTCTTCTACACCTCGATGAACCTGCCGATCGCGGTCTGGATGATGCGCTCGTTCCTGTCCGAGGTACCGGTCGAGATGCTCGAGGCCGCGTCCATGGACGGCGCGAGCCTGTCCAAGACGCTGCGTTCGGTGATCGCCCCGGTGGTCATGCCGGGCATCGCCGCGACCGCGCTGATCTGCTTCATCTTCAGCTGGAACGAGCTGCTCTTCGCCCGGGTCCTGACCGCCACCGTGGCGGAGACGGCCCCGGTCTTCCTGACCAGCTTCGTCACCAGTCAGGGGCTGTTCCTGGCCCAGTTGTGCGCGGCCGCGTTCGTGGTCTCGCTGCCGGTGCTCGTGGCCGGTTTTGCGGCCCAGGACAAGCTGGTCCAGGGCCTGTCGCTCGGCTCGGTCAAGTAGCCGCGCCTGATTCCGCATCCACTCCGCCCGATAGAGGTGACCGGCCCCACCCTCGGGGCCGGTCACCGCCTCTTTTTCCCCGAAAGAGGTAGGAACCGGCCCGGCCCTGGGTACGTCAGAGCGCCTATGACCAGACTTCGCGGCTCTTTCCCGGCCGCTGCCGTCGTGACCCTGTTCCTGCTCGGCGCCTGTGCCCAGACGACCGGCGCCGGTGCCGCGGCCGAAGCCTCGGGCTCACCCGTGCCCCCGGCCATCCCCGGCGACTCCGACACCCTGGTGCTGCGTGTGGCGTACACCGGGGGTTTTGTGGGTCCGGACGCGCTCGCCGGCCGCATGCCCGAGACCAGCGTCTACGCCGACGGCCGGGTGATCTTCAACGGCCCGGTTCCCGCGAGTTATCCCGGCCCGGCCGTGCCCAACGTGCAGCTGATCACCGTCTCGCCGGACACACTCCGAGAGCTGGTCGACGGGGCCGTCGCCGCGGGGGTCAGGGAGGGGACCGACTTCGGGCAGCCCGGTGTCGCCGACGCACCGTCCACCGAGGTGTCGGTGCTGCTGGCCGACGGCCGCCGGCAGGCCGTCGCGGCGGAGGCGCTGGCCGAGGCGCAGGCCGACGACCCGATGCTCACCGCGCCGCAGAAGCAGGCCCGCAAGGAGCTGCTCGGCTTCATCGACAAGCTGGACAGGCTGACGACGCAGCCGACGAGCGGCACACCCCAGCCGTACAAGGCGGAGACCCTGGCCGCGATCGTCACCCCGTGGGTGGATCCCGGTGACGACCTGCCCGGCAAGCCGAAGGCTATCGCCTGGCCAGGCCCGGCGCTGCCCGGCGAGTCGCTCAGCCCGACCGTCAAGATCAACTGTGTCGCGGCAACCGGCGCCGAGGCCAAGGCCGTGCTCGACGCGGCGGCCGAGGCGACCGCGATCACACCGTGGACCTCGGGCGGCAAGACCTACTCGGTGCGGCTGCGGCCGTTGCTTCCGGAGGAGACGGGCTGCGCCGATCTGAAGGCGGTTCGATGACCCCGATCGGTGAGCCGTTCGAGCCGTCGGCCGGCCCGCGACCCGAGCCGGCCCGCACGGACAGCAGCGGGCCGGGACAGGCAACGCCCGTCCCGGCCCGCGCGGCCTGCCGGCCCTGGCTTACTTCACGCCGAGCAGATCCACCACGAAGATGAGCGTCTCGTTCGGCTTGATGACGCCACCGGCGCCACGGGCGCCGTAACCGAGGTGCGGGGGGATGGTCAGCTTGCGGCGGCCGCCGACACGCATGCCGACCACCCCCTGGTCCCATCCACCGATGACCTGACCGGCGCCCAGGCCGAAGTCGAACGCGTCGCCCCGGTTGTAGGACGCGTCGAACTCCTTGCCGGAGGAGAACGCGACCCCCACGTAGTGGACGCTGACCTGGTGTCCCGGCTTCGCCTCGTCGCCGTCACCGACGACAAGGTCCTCCATGACCAGCTCGGCCGGCGGCTCACCTTCGATGGGGCCGACGTCGGGCTTCTCCATGTGTCCTCCTGTGTTGTGTGCCTTCGTGGCCATGCAACCACAGCGCCTGGTCTTTTCGGGCAGCACCACCCAGCGTAGTGAACGACTGAGGGCTGATCTCCGTACTGTCCGCCGTGGGGTCGGTCCGGCCTCGCGCCGCCGTGCCCGCCCGAGGAGGCCACATGACCGTCGTACGCCGTACCGCCGCGCTGGTCATGGCCGGTGGGTTCGCCGCGGCCGCCACCTTGCTCCCGGCGGCGCCGTCCCTTGCGCACGGCGCGCCGACGTCACCCATCAGCCGTACGGCGGCGTGTGCCACGAACGGTGAGCAGTCGGGGTCGGCGGCGTGCAAGGCTGCGTTGCAGGCCAACGGGCGGGGGTTCGGCAACTTCGACAACCTGCGCGTACCGAACGTGAACGGCAAGGACAAGCAGTTCATCCCGGACGGCAACCTGTGCAGCGGCGACCTCCCGGAGTTCCAGGGCCTCGACCTGCCCCGCACCGACTGGCCCACCACCAAGGTCAACGCCGGAGCCAACCTGCCCATCCGGTACGCGGGGACGATCCCGCACCAGGGCACGTTCCGCATCTACCTGACGAAGCAGGGGTACGACCCGACCGAGCCGCTGGGCTGGGACGACCTGGGTGCGTCGCCGATCTCGACCGTTCAGGACCCGCCGCTGCGGAGCGGGGCGTACAGGATGAGCGCGAAGCTGCCCAAGGACCGCAGCGGCCGCCACGTGCTCTACGTCGTGTGGCAGACCTCCAGCACGCCGGACACCTACTACTCGTGCTCCGACCTGCAGATCAAGGCGAAGCCGGTGGCCGTCGCCGCGACGAAGCAGGCCAAGCCCGCCGCGACACCCAAGGAGTCACGGTCCGTGGAGCCGGGAGTGGTCGCGTCGCCGCAGGAGGTTGCCGGTCCGGCTGCTGCGGGCGTACCGGAGCAGGGTAAGGAATCGTGGTTGAGCCCGGCGGCGGCGCAGGCCGAGGACCGGGTGGCCCTCGGCCATCAGATCATCGTCGCGGCGCTGATCGTGATCGCCGGTGTCGGAGCCGCGGCCGGCTTCAACCGGTGGCGCGGAGCCCGCAACGGCGGCCCGGGTCACCAGGCCCCGCGCCGCTGACCGTCAGCGCACCGACCACCGCTGCGCGGCCGTCCCGTTGCAGGTGTAGAGCTGCACGAGCGTGCCGTCGGTGGTGCCGCTCGCGGTCACGTCCAGGCACTTACCGGAGCCGGCGCCGACGATGGTGCCGTCCGGCTGGAACGTGAACCGCTGTGCGGTCGTGCCGTTGCAGGTCCAGATCTGAGCCTTGGTGCCGTCCGCGGTGCCGTTGCCGTTGATGTCGAGGCAGCGGTCGCCGTAGACGCGCAGCTCACCGGCGGCCGACCGGGTCCAGCGCTGGATCGTGCTGCCGAGGCAGTCGTAGATGTGCAGCTGCGTGCCGTTGGTGGTGCTGGTGCCGGGCACGTCCAGGCAGCGCCCGGACAGCGGGCTGGCGACCGCGACGGTGACGCCGACCGGCGGTACGACCTGGGCGTTCAGGGCGGACGGGGTCGCCTGCAGGGCGCTGAACCAGCGGGCGCCCATCTTGTCGTAACCGGCTGCGGTCGGGTGGGTGCCGTCCGCGATGTCGGCCGTGGTCAGCACCGCGTGAATGTCGACCAGGTGGGTGAGCGGGCCCTTCTGCGCCACGATGCCGGGGATCGCGGCGTTGAAGTCCTGGATGCGGCTCTCCAGCACCGGGTCGGTCTCCGGTGCGAGCGTCGAGATGAAGAGCTCGACCGTCGGCGCGTTGGCCCGGATCTTGTCGATCAGCGCGCCGAGGCGGGCCGGGGCGTTCGGGAGGTCGTAGTTCTGGTTGACGTCGTTGGTGCCCAGGTGGACCAGGATCGTGCGGGGTGCGTACGCCCGCAGCCACCCGGCCACATTGGCGTCGATCTGGTCGATCCGCCACCCGGAGTGACCCTCGTGGTCGTGGTCACCGAGGCTCGCCGGCCCGTTGGCCGCCGACCCCACAAAGTCGATCTTGTGTCCAGCGCCGGTCAGCAGCTCCCACAGCTTGATCCGGTAGCCGCCGGGCACGTTGAAACCGTCGGTGATGGACGCGCCCAGCGGCATGATCCGGACCCCGCCGTTCGACTCGGCCGCCCGCGCCGGTGCCGGCAGGCCGAGGACGAGCAGCAACCCGAGGATCGCGGTGCCCATGGTGCGCCAAGTTCCTGACCTCATCAAAGCCTCCCTGACAACGTTGTCGTACCTCGTCCAGGAAGACAGACGGGTATCAATGTGTCAATGGTGTTTCCAGCGCTCTGCCCGTAACCCGCTAGCGTGGGCGCCGATGAGGAAAAATGTGCTGGGGTGGAGTGCAGGCGCTGTGGTGGCGGTCGTGGCGGCGACGCTGGTGATCAGATCGGCCACGGACGACAGTCCACCGGCGGCGGTCCCGCTCGGCGCCGCCTCATCGGCCTCTGTCTCGTCGGCCGTTCCCTCTTTGGTCCCGTCGCCCACTCCGTCTTTGAGTTGCGCCCGGGCGACCGCCGAGGGTCTCTCCCTGGAGGAACGGGCCGGTCAACTGCTCATGATCGGTACGCCCGTGGACAGCCCGCGTGACCTCAGCGGCGAGGTGAAGCGCTACCACCTGGGCGGCGTGTTCCTGGCCGGCCGCAGCACCCGGTCCGCCGCGTCGCTGCGGGCCGACATCACGGCGCTGCAGGGTGCCGCCACGGTGCCGCTGCTGGTCGCGCTCGATCAGGAGGGCGGCAGCGTGCAGACCCTCAAGGGGCGCGACTTCCCGCTGATCCCGTCGGCGCAGAGGCTCGGCGCGGGGTCGCCCGCCAAACTGCGTGACACGGTCCGCGCCAACGCCGATCGGCTCTCCGGCATCGGAATCACGGTCAACCTCGCACCGGTCGCCGACACGGTCCCCGCGAACATCGGCACGGCCAACCCGCCCATCGGGGCGTTCCGCCGGCAGTACGGCTCCGACCCCGACAAGGTCGCGGCGTCCATCCGTACCGTGGTGCCGGCCTCTCAGGGTGAGGGTGTGCTGACCATCCTCAAGCACTTCCCGGGCCTGGGCCGCGTCCGCGCCAACACCGACACCTCGACCAAGGCCGTCGACCGTACGGCGACCGTCGACGACCCGTACCTGAAACCGTTCGAGGCAGGCATCGAGGCCGGCTCGGCCGGAGTGATGATCTCCTCGGCGTCCTATCCGCGCCTGGACCCGAAGAACATCGCGGCGTTCTCCGAGCCGATCATCACGGGTCTCCTCCGCGACCGCCTCGGGTACCGCGGCCTGGTCATGTCCGACGACCTCGGCGCCGCTGACGCCGCCGAGTCGGTGCCGGCGGGGGAGCGCGCGGTGCGCTTCGTCCGCGCCGGCGGCGACATGACCCTGAGCATCCGCCCCGAAGACGCGGCGCCGATGACGTCCGCACTGATCGAAGCCGCCCAGAAGTCCCCGGCGTTCGAGGCCCGGGTCACCGACGCCGCCGTGCACGTCCTGGAGGCCAAGGGAAAAGCGGGCCGCCTCCGCTGTTGACCTGGTGCGCGCTCCAGGTCCTAGCGTCGAGACCATGCAGACGATCGAACTCGGCACCACCGGACAGCAGGTCAGCCGTCTCGCCCTGGGTGCCCTTGCGCGGGAGGGCCGCCAGGCCCGAGCGCGCCTTAGACCGGTCGGTTCTGCTGCTCGATGTACTGACGCACGACATTTAGCGGTGCCCCGCCGGCGGAGCCCGCGAAGTACGAGCCCGACCAGAGCTTGTTGGTCCGGTAGTAGTGCCGCACGAGTCCGGGAACTCCTGCCGCAGGCGGCGCGACGAAACGCCCTTGAGGTTGTTGACGAGCTTCGCCGGGGCGGCCTTGGGCGGAAAGTTGACCAGCAGGTGGACGTGGTTGTTCTCGCCGTTGAACTCAACCAGCTCGGTCTCGAAGTCCGCGCACACTGCCCGCATGATTTCCCTTATCCGGGCGAGGTGCCGGTCGCCGAACACCCGGTGCCGGAACTTCGTCACGAAGACCAGATGAGCGTGCAGAGCAAAAACACAGCGCCTACCAGTGCGGATGCCTTCAAGTTCAGTCATGAACCAACCCGGTACGGTGCTTCTCGTGCAGCTCCGTTACAACTTCCGGCTCTACCCGGACACCGCTCAGCGGAAGGCGCTGGCTCGGTCGTTCGGGTGCGCTCGGGTGGTGTTCAACGACGGGTTGCGTTTGCGGCAGACGGCGCGGGAGAACGGCGGGAAGTACGTCTCGGACGGCGAGCTGTCGCGGCGGCTGATCACCGAAGCCAAAGCCACCCCGGAACGGGCGTGGCTGGGCGAGGTGTCGTCGGTCGTGCTCCAGCAGGCCCTCGCGGACCTGAACGTGGCGTACCGCAACTTCTTCGCCTCGATCACCGGCAAGCGCAAAGGCCGCAAGGTCGCACCGCCGCGGTACCGGTCACGTAAGGAAAACCGGCAGGCGATCCGCTTCACCAGGAACTCCCGGTTCAAGGTGCTCGACAACGGCCGCCTGCGGCTGCCGAAGATCGGCGACCTCGCGGTGCGCTGGTCCCGGACGCTGCCCTCGGACCCGTCGTCGGTGGCTGTGATCAAGGATGCTGCCGGCCGGTATTTCGCCTCGTTCGTCGTGAAGAGCACCGACGAGGCGTTGCCGCCGGTCGAATCCGAGGTCGGTATCGATCTGGGACTGACCCACTTCGCGGTGCTCTCGGGCGGCACGAAGGTGGCCGCACCGAAGTTCCTGCGCCGCGCCGCGCGCAAGCTCAAGCGGTTGCAGCAGGCGCTCTCGCGCAAGCAGCGCGGGAGTCAGAACCGGAGGAAGGCCGTCGTGAAGGTCGCCAGGGCGCACGCCCGGGTGGCCGACACCCGGCGGGACTGGCAGCACCAGCTGTCCACGACGTTGATCCGCGAGAACCAAGCGGTGTACGTCGAGGATCTGTGCGTGGTCGGTCTGGGCCGGACAAGGCTGGCGAAGTCCGTGCACGACGCCGGCTGGGCCGGCTTCACCGCCATGTTGGAGTACAAGGCGGCGCGGTACGGGCGGACCTTCGGCCGGGTGGACCGGTTCTTCCCGTCCACCCGGAAGTGCTCCGATTGCGGCCGGATCAACGACAAGATGGCACTCGACGTGCGAGCGTGGGACTGCCCGTGCGGCAGTCACCACGACCGGGACGTCAACGCCGCCAGAAATATCAAGGCCGCCGGGCAGGCGGACTTCAACGACCGTGGAGCGCAGGTAAGACCAGCAGCGATGCTGGCACCGCGCGGCGAAGCGGTAACCCACCCGGACGCCGCGTATTCCACACGCAGCGTGGAGGGAATCTCCGTCCTTTAGGGCCGAGAGGATGTCAAGAATGGTGGGCCCGCCCCGGCAGCCGCGGCGGCGAGAGCGAGGAACTCCTCGGCCGCTGGTTGCGCCGCGGCGGCCACCGCGACCAGGTTTTCCTCGCCACCAAAGGCTCCGCCCTCCCACGCCCCTCCCCGAACCTGTGGTCCGCAGACGGCACCCCGGACTGGAACCTGGCCCGCCGCACCTTCGAAGGCGCCGGCGCCGACACCCTCCGCCACGCCGTCGACGCCAGCCTCCAACGACTCGGCACCGACCACATCGACCTCTACTACGTCCACGTCGACGACCTCACGACCCCGCTGTCCGAAACCCTGGAGGCGCTGGCGGGCCTCGTCGCCGCCGGCAAGATCCGCTACCTGGGCTGGTCCAACGTCCGCACGTGGCGCCTCGAACGCATCCGCCAGCTCTGCGACCGCCACGGCTGGCCGGCGCCGGTCGCGGTCCAGCAGCAGCACAGCTACCTGCGCCCGAACCCGGCCACGGACAACGCCTCGATCACCGGCCACGAGCAGCTCGACTACCTGGCCGCGCACGACGACCTGACGCTGGTCGCCTACTCACCGATTCTGAAAGGCATCTACGACGACCCGGCCCGCCGCGCCGCCCACGGCGTTATGGAGTCCTATGCCGGCCCGGACACCGATGCGCGGCTCGCGCTGCTGACGGAGATGGCCGCCGACCTCGGCGTGACACCGGGCCAGCTGGTCCTGGCCTGGCTCCTCCACTCCACACCCCGGGTCATCCCACTGATCGGCCCAAGGACTCCCGAACAGCTCGAATCCGCCCTCCAAGCCCTCGACGTCAAACTGACCGAAGACCAACTGCAACGCCTGGCGGGGTGAAGTCACGTGCTCGTCCCGTCGAGAGACATGCCATCGCCGATACTGATGGCATGTCTACCCAATGGCCTGCAGTCGCCTCGCTCACGGGCAGCGTTCTCGCGGCGCTGATCGGCGGCAGCCTCGGCGGGTTCGTCGCTCGTCGGCATGAAGGTCAGAGGTGGACTCGCGATCAGCGTATGTCCGCCTACGCCGACTTGGTTCGTAGTTACTCCGAGGTGTACCACCGGATCGCGTCACTCGATGACGACGGTCAGCGTGGTCAACCTGACTGGCCGGCCTGGAACCGCAGCCTTGCTGTCGTCTATGTCGTTGCAGCATCGGAGATTGCCAATCAGGCGCGGTCGATCGACGAGGCGCTATGGGATTTGAGCCAGCAATCCGGAACAGGACGCCTCCCAGCTGAGCAATGGCGGGCCCTCCGGACGCCGCTCGAAGCGGCGGTGCTCCAGTTCCTCAACTTGGCACGGGACGAACTGGGCAGCCTGGGCGAACCACTGCCGAAGTTGTGGGGTCGCCCGGACAACTACCCGGCCTCTTGAGCACCGGCCGTCAGTCGCTGCTCAGTCCGTGTCGGGGCGGAAGCTGGCGAAGATGAGGTCGAGTTTGGGGCGTTGGGCTTTCCAGCGGGAGTCGCTGGTCTGCCAGTAGATGCCGTAGGCCTGCTTCTTCGAGGTGATCACGCCGCGGTTGTTGACGTGCTGGCGGGTGCTGCCGTTGAAGGTGTATTCCCAGTCGGCGGCTTTCTGCCAGTACTTCACTGCTTTGATCTTGATTTCGCGGTAGCCGGGGAATTCGCCGCGGCCGACGCGGTATTCGGCTTTGCCCTGCCAGTCGGCGACGGGGTTGGGCCGGGGTTTGTTCGTCTGGTCGATGCCCAGGGTGGTGCCGCTGTCCGGGTCGCGGAAGTAGACGATCGAGCCTTCCTTGGACCGGGTCCAGCCTTTTGGCACGTAGAGGCGGAAGCCGGTCGGGTCGCGGTAGTCGCGCCAGCCGTTCGGGAGGGGTGGGCGGGTGTTGCCGGCGGCCACCGTGGTGGTCACGGTCGATTCGGGGGTCCGGCTGGGTGGTGTGGGGGACGGGGACAGGGCCGAAGGCGACGGTACGACCGGAGCAGTCGTGGCAACCGCCGCCGGCGGAGGCGACGCGGTGGTCGTCTCCGTGCGCCGTCCCAGCCACACGGCCGTACCGGCGGCGAGCATGACAGCGACCACCACCGCCGCGGCCAGGGCGACCTTGCGGCCGGGGCGGCGTACCGGGGAGACCGAGGCCGCGCGGCGCAGAAGGCGGCGGGTTTCGGGGAGGCCGATGCGTTGCGCCGGGTCCTTGCGGAGGAGGCCTTCGAGCACGGGCGCCAGCGGGCCCGGCTGGTGTGCGGGGTCGGGTTCGTCGACGGCCACCGCGGTCAGGGTCTCGACCGTCGACTTCCGCTCGTACGGGGAGTGGCCCTCGACCGCCGTGTAGAGCGACGCACCCAGGGACCAGAGGTCGGAGCCGAGGGCGGCGGTGCCGTCGCGGAGACGTTCGGGGGACATGAACTGGGGGGAGCCCACCACCATGTCGGCGCTGGTGACGATGCCGTCGCCCTCGATGGCGGCGATGCCGAAGTCGGTGAGGACCACGCGGCCGTCGTCGCCGAGGAGGATGTTCGCGGGTTTGACGTCGCGGTGGCGGACGCCGGCCTGGTGGGAGGCTTCCAGGGCGGCGAGGACCTCGAGGCCGATCTCGGCGACCCGACGGGGTGGCAGCGGGCCGTCGTCGCGGATGGCCTCGGCGAGCGTCCGGGACGGGATGTACTCCATCACGATCCAGGTGTGGCCGTCGGCCTCGAAGACGTCGAAGACCCGCGCGACGTTGGGGTGGCTGAGCCGGGCCGCCGCCCGGGCCTCGCGCAGGGAACGCTCCTGGACCTTGGCGTGTTCGGTCTCGACCAGGTCGTCCGGCGGGATGATCTCCTTGACGGCGACGTCGCGGCCGAGGACCTCGTCGCGGGCCAGCCAGACGCGGCCCATGCCGCCTTCGCCCAGGGTGCGGCCCAGCCGGTAACGGCTGTTGACGACGACCGGGCTGACAGTCATGCCTCTCGCTGTACCCGCGGCGGGCGAGAAGCACACCCCCGTCTCACATTCCGCGGGACTATCATGCGCCGATGGACGAGCTGTCGCTGCTCGACACCACCGGGATCCTGCGCCAGCCGTGGATCAGGCCCGAGCGGACGAGTGCCGGGCTGGGCTGGTCCGGCCTCTATGTCTCGGCGCAGCAGGAGCAGCCGTACCGTGCCGCTTTTGACGGCGCTCGCAGCCACCTGGTGATCCTGCATCTCGACGGGCCGGTCACCGTGCGTCGTGGGCAGGCCGGGCTCGTCTCCGCGCGTACCGTGGGGCCGGGTGGATTTTTTGTGCATCCGGCGGGGAAGGATCTGACCGTCGAGCTCGGCGGGGACCTCGCCACCGTGCACGTCTACCTGGACGACGAGGCGTTGCAGGCGGCCTGCGACGGTCCGGCGGTGGAGCTGGCCGAGGAGCTCGGTGTGGCGGACCCCGAGCTGGAGCGGCTGGTGCGGGCGCTCGACCAAGCGCTGCGCGGGTGGGAGCCGTCGGGACGGACGTATGTCGACGAGCTCTGCGGTCTGCTCGCCGATCATCTGGTCCGGCGGCACAGCGTGCGACGCCCGGCCGGGTCGCCGCGGGCCGGGGGATTGAGCGCGCGGCAGCTCGCACGGGTGCGGGAGCTGCTGGTGGAGCGGCTCGGCGAGCCGGTCCCGCTGGCCGACATGGCCGCGGTGGCGGGGCTGAGTGTCAGTCACTTCTCGCGGCGGTTCAAGGCCGGCACCGGGCTGTCACCCCATCAGTTCCTGGTACGGCTGCGGCTGGAGACCGCCTGCCGGCTGCTGCGGGCGCGGGTCATGCCGATCGCGGCGGTCGCCAGTCACTGCGGCTTCTCCCACCAGGAGCATCTGACGCGGGTCATGCGGCGCTACCTGCAGACCACACCGGGGGCGCTGCGCCGGGCCGGGTGACAGCGTTTTTGTGCAGGAAACGAGCGCGTGACAGCGTCGATACTCGATCGATGACGCCCTTCGAGTTCACGAGCGGGCCCTCGCGGGTGGTTTTCGGGCCGGGCATCCTCGACCGGCTCCCGGACGAGGTCACGCGGGCCGGCGGCACCCGCGTGCTGGTGCTGTCGGGGTCGGGCACCGCCGAGGCCGCGGGGCGGGCCGCCGCGCTGCTGGGCCCGTTGCTCGGCGGTCACTTCGCCGGCGCGGCGATGCACACCCCGGTCGGCGTCACGAGCACCGCGCTCGAGCTGGTGCGGTCCCTGGACGTGGACTGCCTGGTCTCCGTCGGCGGCGGCTCGGCCACCGGGCTCGGCAAGGCCCTGGCGGTCCGGACCGGCCTGCCGCAGCTCACGGTGCCCACCACGTACGCGGGCTCCGAGGTCACGCCCGTGCTCGGCGAGACGGACCAGAACGGCAAGACGACCAGATCGGCGCCGGAGATCCTGCCCCGGGCGGTGCTGTACGACGTCGAGCTGACCCTCGGCCTCCCGGTGGCGCTGTCGGTCACGAGCGGTGTGAACGCGATGGCCCACGCGGTGGAGGCGCTGTACTCGCCGGACGCGAACCCGGCGACCGACACGATGGCTGTCCGTGCCCTGACCCTGATGTCCCGCGCGCTGCCCCGGATCGTCGCCGACCCCGGGGATGTCGAGGCCCGCTCGGACGCGTTGACCGCGGCCTGGCTCGCGGGCATCTGCCTGGGCACGGTCCGGATGGGCCTGCACCACAAGCTCTGCCACTTCCTGGGTGGTAAATATGGCATGCCGCACGCCGCGACGCACACGGTCCTGCTGCCACAGGTGCTGGCCTTCAACCCGGCCGCCACGCCTGACGTGCTCGGGCGGATCGCGGGCGCTCTGGGCGTACGGGATGCGGCCGCAGGCCTGCACGATCTGATCGCGGGCTGGGGCGGGCCGACCTCGCTGAGGGAGCTCGGGCTGGCCGAGGAGGCGGCGGACGACGACCTGCTGCGGGCCGCCTACCGGGGGACACGTCCGCCGGGAGCCGCGGCCGTGCCGGACTTCGGCGCGCTGACCGAGCAGGTCGTCGCGAGCTTCGCCGCGACGCCCGATCCCCGGACCCGGGTCCTGCTCACCGACCTGGTCCGGGTGCTGCACGAGTTCACCAACCGGCACGATCTCACCCAGCGCGAGTGGGAGACCGCCGTCGGTTTCCTGACGCGTACGGGTCAGCTGTGCGACGACACGCGGCAGGAGTTCGTGCTGCTCTCGGACACTCTCGGCGTCTCGAGCATGGTGGATCTGCTGACGAACTCGCGGACCCCGGACACCACCCCGTCGGCCGTGCTCGGGCCGTTCTACGTGCCGGGGCCGCCGGCCGAGCAGCAGGGTGCCGACATCGCCCGTGGTCTGCCCGGCACTCCACTGTGGGTGGACGTGCGGATCGAGGATGTCGACGGCAAACCGGTGCCCGGCGCGGTGACCGACGTGTGGCAGTCCAACGAGGACGGATTTTACGACGTGCAACTGCCGGAGCTCGCCGGGCCGGTGCTGCGGGCGCGGTTCACCAGCGACGCCGACGGGCGGGTGCGGTTCTGGTCGATCCTGCCGTCGGAATATCCGATCCCCGACGACGGGCCGGTGGGGCAGCTGCTCGCGGCGGCCGGACGCCACCCGTACCGGGCGCCGCACCTGCACTTCATGATCAGTGCGCCCGGTCACCGGCGGCTGGTCACGCAGCTGTTCGTCGCCGGTGGTGCGTACCTGGACTCGGACACGGTGTTCGGTGTCAAGGAGGAGCTGATCGTGGACTTCGGGCCGGGCACCGGCGAGCCGCCCGACGGCCGGGAACTGACCGAATGGAACAAAGTCGTTTACACGTTCCGGATCGCGGGGGAGCAGCAGTGAGCGTTGTGGAAACCGATGTCCTGATCGTCGGCAGCGGGCCGGCGGGCAGCGCCGCCGCGATGCTGCTCAGCACGTACGGCGTGCCGAACATCATGGTCACGAAGTACAGCCGCCTGGCCGACACACCCCGCGCGCACATCACCAACCAGCGCACGATGGAGGTGCTGCGCGACGCCGGGCTCGAGGACGTGGTCGTCGCCCAGGCCACACCGCAGCACCTGATGGGGCAGACGCCGTTCTGCTCGTCGATCGCCGCGACCGAGGAGCTCGGCCGGCTGCACACCTGGTACACCCACCCGAACCGGCAGGCCGACCACGACCTCGCCTCGCCGACGGCCATCTGCGACATGCCGCAGCACCTGATGGAGCCCGTCCTGGCGTCGGCGGCGACGGCCCGCGGTACTCACCTGCGGTACGACACCGAATATCTGTCGCTGACCCAGGACGACGACGGGGTCACCGCCACGGTCCGTGACCGGCTGCGCGGCGACGAATACCAGATCCGGGCGAAATACCTGATCGGTGCCGACGGCGGACGCAGCCGGGTGGCCGAGGACATCGGGCTGCCCACGGTCGGCCGGATGGGTGTCGCCGGCAGCATCAACGTCGTCTTCGAGGCCGACCTGAGCCGGTACGTCGCCCACCGGCCGAGCACGCTCTACTGGGTGCTGCAGACCGGTGCCGACGTCGGGGGGATCGGGATGGGGCTGGTCCGCTGCGTACGCCCCTGGCACGAGTGGCTGATCGTCTGGGGGTACGACATCGAGGGCGAACCGCCGGACCTCACCGAGGAGTACGCCCGCCGCCTCGCCCACCAGCTGATCGGCGACGACACCGTGCCCGTCACCATCAAGTCGTCGTCGGCGTGGACCGTCAACCACCTGTACGCCGAGCGCTACCACCAGGGGCGGGTCTTCTGCGCGGGTGACGCCGTGCACCGCCACCCGCCGTCGAACGGGCTGGGGTCGAACACGTCGATCCAGGACGCGTACAACCTGGCGTGGAAGCTCGAGCTCGTGCTGTCCGGGGCGGCCGGGCCGGCGTTGCTGGACTCGTACAGTGCGGAGCGGGCGCCGGTCGGCCGGCAGATCGTGGAGCGGGCCAACCGGAGCATCGGCGAGACCGGCCGGATCTTCCAGGCGCTGGAGGGCGGCCTCGACGCCCGCAAACTCCCCGGCGAGGGCGCGGAGAAGCAGCGGCAGCTGCTGAGGGAAGCGGTCGCGTTCAAGGACTACGAGTTCAACACCCACGGCGTGGAGCTCGACCAGCGGTACGTCTCGGACGCGGTGGTCCCGGACGGCACGCCGGCGCCGCGGAATCCCCGCGACGCCGAGCTGTACCACCACGCGACGACCTGGCCGGGTGCGAAGGTCCCGCACGCCTGGCTGGGCCGTGGCACCGAGCGGGTGTCGACCCTGGACGTCGGCGGCCGGGGCCGGTTCACGCTGCTGACCGGTGTGGGTGGCGAGGCCTGGGCCGCCGCAGCCGCCGATGTCGCCGAAGAGCTGGGCATCGAGCTGACGGCGGCGACGATCGGCCCCGGCGCCGATTACGAGGACCTCTACGGGGACTGGGCGGCCCTGCGCGAGGTCGGTGACACCGGAGCCGTGCTGCTGCGGCCGGACAACTACGTGTGTTTCCGCAGCCCGGCACTGGCGGCCGACCCGGCGGAGGCGCTGCGTACCGCTCTCCGCCAGGTCCTTGCGGTCTAGATGCCCGGCACGGTCGTGACGGGCACGATCGGCTGGACCTCGGGCTCCGACGGCATCAGGATCCAGAGCACCGGGTAGACAAGGAGCTGGCTTCCCGGGATCGCCAGCAGGATCAGCACGAAGAGGAGGCGGGCGGCCAGCGGCTCGAGGCCGAAACGCTGTCCGAGGCCGGCGGCGACACCACCGAGGATCCGTCCGTTGCGCGGCCGGACCAGGCCGTTGCGGCGCATCGAACCGTACATCTTGTTCATCGCACTCTGTTCGTTCATGTCTCCAAGAATGGCTGGTCAGGGGGTCTCGGGGCATCGGGGACGAACCCTGGCCGGACCCTTAGCCGGCGACCCTGAGACGGGCGGCGACCGGCAGGTGGTCGCTGCCGGTGCGGGGGAGGGTCCGCACCTCGGTGACGGTCACCGCACGGGCCATGACCTGGTCGATCCGGGCGACCGGCAGCCGGGCGGGCCAGGAGAACGCAAAACTGCTGTCGTCGGTGGTCAGGCCGAGCCGGGCCAGCGCCCGATCGCCCGTGGCGGTGTTCAGGTCGCCCAGCAGGATCACCCTGTCCAGCGGCTCGGCACTGATCGCGGCGGCCAGCCGGCCCGCGCTCTCGTCCCGGTGATCGGAGCCGAGCCCGGCCGGCCCGAGACGCATCGACGGCAGGTGCGCGACGTAGACCGCGATGTCCCCGTGCGGCGTGCGAGCCGTGGCCCGCAGGCCACGGTTCCAGTCGGGACCGAAAGCGGCCGGCCTGATGTCGACCGCGCGGGCCTCGGCCAGCGGAAACCGCGACCACAGGGCGACGGTGCCCTGCACGGTGTGGTGCGCGTACTCCGCGGGGAAAGCCGCCGCATACGCGGCCACGGCCTCCGGCGTGACCTCCTCCAGCGCGACCAGGTCCGGCTCGATCTCCAGCAGATCCCGTACGGTCGCAGCCGGGTCCGCGTTCTCGTCGCTGACGTTGTGCTGGACGGCGGTGAGGTCGTACCGGGAATCCGATCGGGGGAGGAAGTGGCCGCCGAAGAGCGCGAGCCAGGCGATCGCAGGCACGAGCACGGCGACCAGGGCCAGCGCTGACCGCCGCCAGAGTGCGAGGGCGAGCAGGGCCGGGATCGCCAGCCCGAGCCACGGGAGGAAGGTCTCGACGAGGCTGCCCAGGTGCCCGACCGTGTTCGGCACCAGTGCATGAAGGACCAGCAGACCGGCGACGAGGACGGCGGCCAGAGCCCGTTTGCGGCCCCGCCGCAGGGATGGCATGCGCACGCCGCGATGCTCGCAGACCCTCGCCACCTCAGCCCTGCTGCCGCACCAGCGGGAGGAAAACCTCGTCGACGATCTCGACGAGCGTGTTGTCGGGCACGGCACTGAGGCCCCGGGTCAGATATTCGTTCCGGAGCAGCGTGATCGCCACGGTGGCGACCCGCGGGTGCAGCGCGCCGGGACGCGCCTGACCCCGGGCGACGGCCCGTTCGAGCAGGATCAGCCAACTGCCCGTGCTGCCGTCGGCGATCTGCTCGTGCATCTCGGTCAGCAACTCGGGATCGTCGGCGAGACCGGCCAGCAGGCTGCGCAGGATCTCCGCCCGCGGCGAGGTGGCGTCACCGTTCACCCGCCGCAGCAGGTCGAGGGCGTCCGCGCGGAGATCGCCGGTGTCGGCGGGCTGCAGAGCGGCCTCGCTGAGCTCCCGGTAGGCCGCGACGCCGAGAGCGGCCCGGCTGGGCCAGCGCCGGTAGATCGTGTTCTTGTTCGTCCCGGCCCGCCGGGCCACCGCGTCCATGGCAAAACCGCGATAGCCGGACGCCACGAGCTCGTCGGCCGCGGCACGCAGGATCGCCTGCTCCAGCTCGGTGCCACGACGCCGGGTGCCGGCCATGGTTCCTCCTTCGTAAGGTACTGGGTGTACCTTACGCCCATGCGAGGTAGAGGCGTCACCTACGACACCGGATTCATCAGCGAAGGCCCGAGCACGCACGAGCCGTTCGACCCTGAGGCCGTGCGGCGCGACCTGCGGGTGATCCGCGAAGACCTGCACTGCACCGCCGTACGCGTGACCGGCAGCGACCCCGACCGGCTGGAGGTCGCCGCCCGGCTCGCCGCCGACGCCGGTCTGGAGGTCTGGTTCTCACCCTTCATCTGCGACCTGACCACCGACGAACTGCTGGACTTCCTCGCCGACTGCGCGGACCGGGCCGAACGGCTGCGGCGTACGGGTGCCGAGGTCGTCCTGGTCACCGCGGCCGAGCTGACGCTCTTCGCCAAGGGCTTCCTCCCGGGCGACACCATCGGCGAGCGGATCGCCGGGCTCATGAGCGGCCGGAAGCCCGCCCCCTTGAACGACTTCCTGGCCCGGGCGGTGGCCGTGGTCCGCGAGCGGTTCGCCGGCAAGGTCACCTACGCGTCGCTGCCGACGGAGGTTGTCGACTGGACGCCGTTCGACTTCGTGGCGGCCGACGCCTACAACTCCGTCGAGGTCGCCGCCGTCTACACCGAAGGGATCCGCTCCCTGCTGTCCCACGGCAAACCGGTCGCGATCACCGAGTTCGGCTGCACCACCCACCGCGGCGCCGCGGCCCTCGGCGCCCGCGGGATGTTCATGGTGGACTGGGACGGGCCGACCCCGCTCGGACTCAAGGCGCCGTACGTCCGCGACGAGCACGAACAGGCCACCTACCTCCACGACTCCCTGGACGTCTTCGAGGCCGAAGGTGTCGACACCGCCTTCTGGTGCACCTTCGCCTGCTACAACCTGCCGGACGAGTACGACGTCGCCTCGTACGGTCTCGTCCGAGTGACCAAGGACCACCAGTGGACGACAAAAGAGTCCTTCGAGGCGCTGAGCCGGCGGTTTCGGGCCCTAGGCTGAGTGGCACCAGGCCTGGGGAGGGAACATGCGGATCAGTGACGTTCTTCGTGTCAAGGGCGGGCAAGTTGTGACGGTGTCTCCGGAGACGCTCGTCGAGGGGTTGCTGGCGGTGCTCGCCGAGCATCGGATCGGCGCCGTTGTCGTTTCTGCCGACGGGTCGGCGGTGGACGGCATCGTCAGTGAGCGGGACATCGTGCGTGCGCTGGCCGAGCGCGGCGCCGCCGTGCTCGCGGAGCCGGTCACGGCCATCCACACCACCCAGGTGCACACGGTTGCACCGGACGCTTCGCTCGAGGACGTGGAGCGGCTGATGACCGAGCGGAGGTTCCGGCACGTGCCGGTTGTCACCGGCGGGGCGCTGCACGGCATCGTCAGCATCGGTGACGTCGTCAAGGAGCGGATCGGTGAGCTCGAGTCGGAACGCTCCGAGCTGGCCGGGTACATCACCGGCGAACGCTGAGTCCCGGCCGGATCGTCACTCCAGGAGGAAACGCCTGTCGGCGGCGGCCGCTGCCAGCTGCTCGGCGGTCAGGGGCAGGTCGGCCAGCGGCTCGAGCGAGCCTGACTTCCGGGCCTGCGCCATGAACACCACGGTTCCGTCCGCGTGGCGGTAGGCCGCCACCTGATCGATGCGGTCGTCGCCGGACGTGGTCACCACGCCGACCGTCGACATGCCGACCGTCGTGAGTGAGCAGTCCCCGGCCAGGTTCCAGAACGTGTGGGTCAGTGCGCACGGGTCCTGCGGCAGCGTGTTGCCTGCGGTGCGGACCTCGGCCAGCAGCCTGCCCGTGCGGTTGTCGTGGGTCACGGCGACCACACCCTGGTAGGTCCAGGTGCCGTCACGTTCGACGGCGGCCTGGTGGGAGCCCAGAGCTGTGCGGACGGTCAACCCGTCGGGCACCGCGTCGAGGATTGTCGTCTGCACCCGCTTGGCCTGCTCGTAGTGGACGCCCGAGCGGGCCGTGGCGTCCTCCTGCGGCAGCCCGTTGCCGTCGATGGGCCACGTCGGCTTGGAGTCGGCGGGGTCGGGGATGGTGGACGGCACTGCCGCCCACGGCGCCGGCTCGGTGTCGGTCCGCAGCGACGGGCTCACCACCGCGACACCGAGTGTGGCCAGGGCTGTCACCGCCGCGGCGCCGGCGATCGTCGTCCTCCGCCGGACGGCCCGCCGGCCCGCGGTGAGCGACGCAGCCGACTCCATCGGTGGCGGCTCGGGGGTGAGCACCATCGTGCTGCGCATGGCTTCACGCAGTTCGTTCTCGTCCACGGTCCCTCTCCTCATTCGGCGTTGACGGGTGGGGCGACGATGCCGCGCAACGTGGTCAGGCCGCGGGCGGCCTGGCTCTTGAGCGTGCCGGCCGAGCAGTTCAGCGCCGCCGCGACGGCCTCGACGGGCATGTCCTCCCAGTAGCGGAGGACCAGCACCGCCCGCTGCCGCGGTGGCACCTGCGCGAGCGCCCGCATCAGCATCAGCCGGTCGTCGGTCTGCGGCTGATCGGCGGGCATGTCGCCGGGAGTCTCGGACGGGCGTTCCCGCCGCCACCAGCCCCGCCGCCCGTCGTCGATGAACGTGTGGATCAGCACCCGGCGGACGTACGGGTCCAGGGCCTCGTGCCGGGCCACCCGGTTCCAGTGCACGTAGAGCTTGGTGAACGCCGCCTGGACCAGGTCCTCGGCCCGGTGCCAGTCCCCGCAGAGCAGGTACGCCGTCCCCCGCATGACCCCCGACCTGGCCGCGAAGTACTCGGCGAACGCCGAGTCCCGATCGCTCATCCCCACCCCTATCCGTGCAGTCGGTGTAAGCACGGGTGCGGCACGGCGGGAGGTTGCCTCACCCGGCGAGAATTTTCCGTCTCTGCGCCGGGCGGCGGGCGATCACGTGCAGGGCGAAGAGGGTGTAGCCGCCGAGGACGGGCACCAGCACAGGATGCACCAGGGTGGCGAGGACGGCTGCGAGGACGATCACCCCGGTCGCCGCCGGGAGGGCGCGGGTCAACGGCACCCCGCGGGTGGTGGTCCGCCAGGGCCGGTCCGGGTCCGTGCCGATCGCCACGAGCACCAGCCCCGCGTACCCGCAGACGACCGCGACCAGGACTGCGGTGAGGACGAGCAGCGGCGTACCGCCGGGGACCGCGCCGTGGCGGACGGCCAGGAAGTCGGCGATCAGCAGGGTGACCACGGCGGCGGTGGCGAGCCCGGCGAGCAGACCGGGCAGCAGTGCCCGGCGGAAGACCACCCAGCTCCGGTGGGCCGGTGGCCAGCTGCCGTGGGTGAGGTGGTGCTGGATCGCGGCGCTGGCCGTGGCGAGCGCTGCGCCGGCGGTGACCAGCGGGAGCGCCGCCACCGCCACGAGCAGGCCGAGCAGGGCCAGGTCGGTGGCGACGTGGACGGTGTCCCGCCAGTCCCGCCTCATCCCTTCAGCCCGCTCGTGTTGATGCCCTCGACGAGCATGCGCTGGAAGGCCACGAAGAACAGGAAGACCGGGATCAGCGACAGCAGGGACATCGCGAACATCGGGCCGACCGAGCTCTCGCTGGTCGAGTCGATGAAGAGCGTGAGCGCCACCGGGGCCGTGTAGTCCTCCAGCTCGGACAGGTAGACCAGCTGGCGGAAGAAGTCGTTCCAGGTCCAGATGAACGAGAAGATCGCCGTGGTGACCAGCGCCGGCCGGCTCAGCGGCAGGATCACGTGCCGGAACACCGAGAACGGCGACGCCCCGTCGATCTTCGCGGCCTCGTCGAGCTCCCTGGGGATGCCCCGCATGAACTGGACCATCAGGAAGACGAAGAATGCCTCGGTGGCCAGGAACTGCGGCACGAGCAGCGGCAGGTAGGGCCAGTCGCCGCCGACCCAGCCGAGCGTCCGGAACAGGATGTACTGCGGGATGATCAGCACGTGCCCGGGCAGCAGCAGCGTGGCGATCATGACAGCGAACCACGCCTTGCGGAGCCGGAACTTCAAGCGCCCGAACGCGTACGCCGCCAGCAGGCAGGAGACGGTGTTGCCGACGACGGTCAGCGCCGACACCATGGCGCTGTTCAGGAAGAAGCGGCCGAAGCCGACGTCGAACTTCTCCCACCCGGAGGTGAAGTTGCCCGGTGTGAACTTCTCCGGGATCAGCCCGATGTTGCTCGCGATCTCCTGCGGCGACTTGAACGACGTGCCGACCATCCAGATCAGCGGGTAGAGCACGACCGCCAGGATGACGATCAGCAGGAGCAGGCGCAGCCGGCCACGCATCAGCGGTCCTCGCCGTCGGAGTAGTGGACCCAGAACCGGCCGGTGCGGAACAGCACCACGGTGATCAGGCCGATGGCGAGCAGGAAGACCCAGGCCATCGCCGAGGCGTAACCCATGTCCAGCTCGACGAAGCCCTTGATGTAGAGGTCCAGGGTGTACATCAGGGTCGAGTCGACGGGTCCGCCGGTGCCGTTGCTGAGCACGAAGGCGGACGTGAAGCCCTGGAAGCCGTTGATCGTCTCCAGCACCAGGTTGAAGAAGATCACCGGGGACAGCATGGGCAGGGTGACGTTGCGGAACTGCCGCCACGCGCCGGCGCCGTCGACCGAGGCCGCCTCGTACAACTCCACGGGTACCTGTTTGAGACCGGCCAGGAAGATCACCATCGGGGCGCCGAACTGCCAGACGGCCAGCAGGATCAGGGTCTGCAGGGCCCAGTCCGGGTCGTTGACCCAGGGCGCCCCCTCGACGCCGAAGAGGCCCAGGAACGAGTTGAACGCGCCGTCGCGGTTGAACATGTTGACCCAGACGATGGCCAGGGCCACGCTGCCGCCGAGCAGCGACGGCAGGTAGAACAGGCCCCGGAACAGCCCGATGCCCCGGATCGCCCGGTTGAGCAGCAGCGCCACCCCGAGGGCGGCGGCCAGCTTGAGCGGCACGGCGACCAGCGCGAACGTCAGCGTGACGCGGACCGCGTGCCAGTAGGACGGGTCGCCGGTGAACATCCGCTCGTAGTTGGCCCAGCCCACCCAGCTCGCCTCGGACAGCGGGGTCAGCACGTCGTAGTCGGTGAAGCTCAGGTAGAGCGACAGCAGCATCGGGATTGCGGTGATCGCGAAGAGCCCGAGCAGCCAGGGGGAGAGGAACGCGTACCCGGACAGGTTCTCGCTGTGCCGTCGCCCGTGCGGGCCCTGCCGGTCGGCAGGGCCCGGGGGGACGGCTCGGAGCCGGCTCTGGGCCGGTCGCACCGTGGTCACGTCGACCGTCAGCCCTGCCCGATGGCGGTCTTGGCGGCGGCCACGAAGGCGGCGGCGCCCTGCGCGGGCGTCTGCCGGCCGTACTGGACCTCCTCCGCGATCCGGATCAGCTCGCTGCGGACCTTGCTGTGCCCCTTGAGCGGCACGGCCGGCGAGGGCCCGAAGTTCTTGCCGAGGTCGTTCTGGACCGCGATCGTCTGCTTCATGTTCGGGTCCGTGACGGTGTCGGCGACCAGCTTGCGGACGTCGAGGTTGGACGGGAGCCCCCGGTCGGTGCCGAGGATCTTGCCCGCCTCCGGGTCGTTGGCCAGGAAGTTCAGCACGTCCACGGCCTGGTCCTTGTGCTTGGTGCCGCGGAAGACCGAGAAGTACATCGAGGCCCGCGGCCACAACGACTTCGGATCACCCGGGTACGCGACGACACCCAGCTCGTCGGCGGTGTTCTTCTTCAGCTCCGGCATCTGGTTGGCCCAGACCCAGGACGTCGCCGCCTTGCCGGTGACGACCAGCTGCTTGCTGATGTCCGTGGCGTTGCCCTCGTGGATGACGTCCGGTGTGGGGGTGGCACCGCGGTCGCGGGCACCCTTCCACAGGTCGAACCACGCGGTGATGTCCTGCTCGGTGAAGCCGAGCTCCTTGTCCTTGTAGAGGTCCTTGCCCTGCTGCCGCAGCCAGACCCAGAGTGCCTGGTAGATGGCGCTGGCGTCCTGCGTGCCGGGAACCTTGGCGACCTTGGAGACGTTCTCGGCCCAGGCGATGTGCTCCTCCCAGCTCATCCCGGTCGTCGGCGCGGGCAGCTCGAACTTGTCGAGCAGCGTCTTGTTGAATACCAGGCCCTGGGTGTTCTCCCCGAACGCGACACCGGCCAGCTTGCCGTCGACCACGCCGTAGTCGCGCAGCCCGGGCGGGAACTTGGTCAGGTCGAGCTTGCCGTCACCGGAGTACGGGGTGAGGTCGAGCGTGACGTTGCGGCCGGCGTACTCCGCGATGTAGTTGTCGTCGATCTGGAAGATGTCGGGGGCGTTGCCACCCGCGGTGAGCGTGGCGAGCTTGTCGAAGTAGCCCTGGTTGGCCTGCCACGTCTTCTTGAACGTCACGTCGGGGTGCCGCTGGGTGTAGAGCTCGAGGGCCTTCTCGGTCAGTGCGGCCCGGCCCTCCGCTCCCCACCAGAAGATGGACAGCTCGGTCTTGCCGTCGTCGCCCGAATCGTCACCACCACAGGCGGCGGCACCGAGGGCGAGGGGTATGACCAGGGCCGCGGCGAGAAGCCGCCGTCTGGTCGCGGTACGGTGACCGCGCGTGGTCCGCGCGTCTGCCGCCGGGGTCTTGTCGGGGTGCATCTGTGCTCACTCCTTGGCGTAGGAGGCGACAGCGTCGGGGGCGGCCGTGGCCACGTCGCCCGGATCCGCATGGCTGTGCGGATCCGGGCCCGGTCCCGTCGAGTCGCGGATGACCAGTTCGGTCTGAAGGCTCGCGTGTGCGGTGGTTCGGCGGTCGTCGCCGTGCGCCAGAAGCATGTCGACGGCCGCCCGTCCCGCGGCGGCGGCAGGTGTCGCCACCGTGGTCAGCTTGGGGTGGATCAGGCGGCTCAGCGCGATGTCGTCGATGCCGACGACGCTGATGTCGTGCGGGACCCGCGCGCCCTGGGCGTGCAGGCCCTCGATGAGGCCGATGGCCATGAGGTCGTTGTAGGCGAGCACGGCGGTGACGCCGCTGCGCAGGACCTGCTCGGCCGTGGCCGCGCCGCCGTGCTCGTTGGGTGGGTTGGGGCCGATGACGGTGAGCCCGGCCTCGGCGGCCCGGGCCGCGGTGGCGGCCGAGCGCCGGATCTCCTTGCTGGTCCACGAGCCGCGGGGGCCGGCGATGAGACCGATCGAGCGGTGACCGAGACCGGCCAGGTGCTCGACGGCGAGCCGGGCGCCCTGCGCCACGTCCATGACGACCGTGGGCAGACCGGTGATCTGGCGGTTGACGACGACCAGCGGCACCTCGCGGCTGAGCAGCTCGATCAGGCTGTTGCTCATCCGCGGGCTGCACAGCAGGATGCCGTCGACCTGCTTGGCCAGGGCCCGGACCAGGTCCTCCTCGACCGCGGCGTCCTCGTTGGAGTCCGCGACGAAGATGTGGTAATCCCGTTGCCGGGCCTGGCTTTCCGCCGCCTTGATCAGCGGCGGGAAGAACGGGTTCGCGATGTCGGCCACGATCAGCCCGACGTTGTACGTGCGGCCGGTGATCAGTGCCCGGGCCGCCCGGTTGGGCCGGTAACCGAGCTGCTCGGCGCTGGCCAGCACGCGGGTCCGGGTCTCCGGGTTGACCAGGTGCGGCGCCGAGAACGTCCGGGAGACCGTGGAGATGTGCACTCCGGACTCCCGGGCGACGTCGCGAATCGTGGCTGGCACGCCGGCCCTTCCTGTCGATGATCGTCATTGTTGTGGTCGGGGTCACTCTGGTGGCCAATTAATGCAAACGGTTGTAGCTCTGTCAACGGTCATTTATTGCGCCTTCGTGTCGGCTGTCCGCATTGAACGCGCCTCTGGCCTGTGCGAATACGGATATAACTGGACGAAGGCTGGCGGATTTCTTGACGCCATCGCATCGACGTGTTTAGTTCTGCTGCAAACGTTTGCAGTGAGGAGACGTGGTGTCCGAACGACGGCGGTACGCAGTGGCCGGTGCCGGCGCACGAGCCGAGATGTTCGTGCGCGCCCTGACCCTGGACCACGCGGGCACGGCCGAGCTGGTGGCGTTCGCCGACGTCAACCCGGCCCGGATGGCGGCGCACAACCGCTGGCTCACCGAGCTCGGCGCCCGGCCGGTGCCGGCGTACGCGGCGGCCGAGTTCACGGCGATGCTGGCCAAGGAACGTGTCGACGAGGTGCTGGTGACCAGCATGGACAGCACTCATGCTCACTACGTGGTCGCCGCGCTCGATGCCGGCTGCGACGTGATCACCGAGAAGCCGATGACCGTCGACGCCGACGGCTGCCGCCGCATCCTGGACGCCGTCGAGCGGACCGGGCGGCGCGTGTCGGTCGCCTTCAACTACCGCTTCAACCCGCTGCACGAGGCGGTCCGTGAGGTCCTCGCGTCGGGGGAGATCGGGGAGATCGGCTCGGTCCACTTCGAATGGCTGCTGGACGTCCGGCACGGCGCCGACTACTTCCGCCGCTGGCACCGCGACAAGGCCAACTCCGGCGGCCTGCTGGTGCACAAGTCCGGCCACCACTTCGACCTGGTCAACTGGTGGCTCGGCGCCGCACCCGAGCGGGTGTACGCCGACGGCCGGCTGTTCTTCTACGGCGAGAGCGGGCGCCGCCACGGGTACGCCCGCGACTATCTCCGGGCGCACGACGACCCGGCGGCCGAGGGTGACCCGTTCGCGCTGCGCCTGCGGGACAACCCGCGGATGAAGGAGCTCTACCTCGACGCCGAGGCCGAGGACGGGTACCGCCGCGACGTCAACGTCTTCGCCCCCGGGGTGACGATCGAGGACGACCTGGCGGTGCTCGTGCGCTACGACACCGGCGCCACGATGACCTACCACCTGACCGCGTACGCGCCCTGGGAGGGCTATCGCGTCATGGTCAACGGGAGCCGGGGACGCCTCGAGCTGGAGGTGGTCGAGAGCGACCACGTCAGCCCGGCCGGGGCGAACGAGGTCAAGGGCGCCGCGATCCACGGGGTGACCGAGGCGCAGGAGAAGGGTCACGCCTCGCTGACCGTTCATCCGTTCTGGGCGCCGCCACGGGAGCTGCCGCTTCCGGCGGCGTACTCAAGGACCGGTCACGGCGGCGCCGACACCCGCATGACGGCCGTGCTGTTCGGCGCCGAGAAAGACCCGATGCACCGTTCGGCCACCGCCCGCGACGGCACACTCGCGCTGCTCACCGGTCTCGCGGCCAACCGTTCCCTCGAGACCGGGCTGCCCGTCCGCGTCGCGGACCTGCTCGACCTGCCCTGACCCGCTGCCGATCCGAGGTACTCATGTCCGACCTGCTGTTCGCGGCCGAACCCCGGCAGCGCGACATCGCCCGGGAGCTCTACACGCTCGCCCGGGACCTGCCGCTGATCTCACCGCACGGCCACGTCGACCCCGGTCTGCTGGCCGGTGACGAGCCGTTTCCCGACCCGGCGCGCCTGCTCATCGTGCCGGACCACTACGTCACCCGGATGCTGCTGAGCCAGGGCATCCCGCTCGCGCAGCTCGGCGTGCCCAGCCGCACCGGCGCCGAGGTCGAGCAGGACCCCCGGGTGATCTGGCGGCTGCTCGCGGAGAACTGGTACCTGTTCCGCGGCACGCCGTCGCGGCTCTGGCTGGAACGCACGCTGTCAGCCGTCTTCGGCGTCGACGAGCGGCTCGGCCCCGACACCGCCGACCAGCTGTACGACACGATCGCCGAACGCCTCACCGAGCCGGAGTTCCGCCCCCGGGCGCTGTTCGAACGGTTCGGCATCGAGGTGCTCGCCACGACCGAGTCACCGCTCGACGACCTCAGCCGGCACGCCAAGCTGGCGGCCGACGGCTGGGGCGGCCCCGGTGGGCGGGTCATCACGACCTTCCGGCCCGACGACGTGGTCGACCTGGAGTTCGACGGCTGGGCGGGCAACGTGGCCCGGCTCGGCGAGATCACCGGCGAGGACACCGCGACCTACAGCGGCTATCTGGCCGCACTGCGGTCGCGCCGGCAGGCGTTCCAGGCGGCGGGCGCGACCTCGTCCGACCACGGTCACCCGACCGCCCGGACCGTCCGGCTGAGTCCCTCCGACGCCGCGAAGATCTTCGAACGCGGACTGCGGGGGACTGCGTCGGCGGCGGATGCGGAGACGTTCCGTGCGCACATGCTCATGGAGTTCGCGCGGATGTCGATCGAGGACGGGCTGGTGCTGCAGCTGCACCCCGGCGCGGTCCGCAACCACAACAAGAGCCTGTACGCCGTCCACGGGCGCGACGTCGGCGGCGACATCCCGCGGGCGACCGACTACGTGCACGACCTGGCGCCGCTGCTGGACGCGTACGGGAACGATCCGCGCCTGCGGGTGGTGCTCTACACGCTCGACGAGGACGTGTTCAGCCGCGAGCTGGCGCCGCTCGCCGGTGGGTACGCCGCGCTCTACCTGGGCGCGCCGTGGTGGTTCCTCGACTCCCCGGACGGGCTGCGGCGCTACCGGGACGCGGTCACCGAGACCGCCGGTTTCTACAACACGGCCGGGTTCGCCGACGACACCCGGGCGTTCTGCTCCATCCCGGTCCGCCACGAGGTCGCCCGCCGCGCCGACGCGGCCTACCTCGCCCGGCTCGTCGCCGAGGGCCGGCTCCCGCTCGACGAGGCCGCCGAGACCATCGCCGACCTCGCCTACCACCTGCCGAAGAAGGTGTTCCGCCTGTGACCAGGATCGAATCGGTCGACGTGCACGACGTGCGCTTCCCGACCTCCGCGGCCGGCGACGGCTCCGACGCGATCAACCGCGGCGACTACTCCGCCACCTACGTCGAGCTGCGCACCGACGGACCGCACGTCGGCGCGGGCTTCACCTTCACCAACGGCCGGGGCAACGAGATCACCTGTGCCGCCGTCCGTGCCCTGGCCCGGCACGTCACCGGGCGTACCCTCGCGGAGCTGACCGCGGACCCGGCGGCGTTCTCCCGGAGCCTGACCGCCGACCCGCAGCTGCGCTGGCTCGGGCCCGAGAAGGGCGTCATCGCGATGGCGTCCGGCGCGCTGATCAACGCCGTCTGGGACCTGCGGGCCAAGTGCGCGGGTGCGCCGCTGTGGCAGCTGCTCGCCGAGATGTCCACCGAGGAGCTCGTCGCCTGCGTCGACTTCCACCACATCAGCGACGCGCTCACACCCGCGGAGGCGACCGCGATTCTCGACAAGGGGCTGGTCGGGCTCCCGGACCGGCTCGCCGAGCTCACCCGGGACGGCTTCCCCTCGTACACGACCTCGGTGGGCTGGCTCGGTTATCCCGACGACAAGGTGCGGGGGCTGGCCCGGCAGGCGTACGCCGAGGGGTGGCGGGCGATGAAGATGAAGGTCGGCGGTGACCTCGGCGACGACGTCCGCCGCGCCGGGATCATCCGCGCCGAGATCGGTACGGACGCGCTGCTCATGATGGACGCCAACCAGGTGTGGGACGTCGACGAGGCGATCACCGCGATGGGACGGCTCGCCGCGTTCGACCCGTACTGGATCGAGGAACCCACCCACGCCGACGACGTCCTGGGTCACGCCCGGATCAACCAGGCGGTCGCCGGGCTGACCGGCGGCCGGTGCCGCGTGGCGACCGGGGAGGTCGCCGCGAACCGCGTGATCTTCAAGCAGCTGCTGCAGGCCGACGCGATCGGGGTCGTGCAGGTCGACGCCTGCCGCGTCGCGGGTGTCAACGAGGTGCTCGCCGAACTGCTGCTCGCCGCCAAGTTCGGCATCCCGGTGTGCCCGCACGCCGGCGGGGTCGGGCTCTGCGAGCTGGTCCAGCACATCGCGGTCTTCGACTACCTGCGCGTGGGCACGTCCCTCGACGGGCGCATGATCGAGTACGTGGACCATCTGCACGAGCACTTCGAGGATCCGGTACGCACGCAGGACGGCCGTTATCTGCTGCCGGACCAGCCGGGTTACAGCGCCACCATGCGTCCCGCCTCGATCGCCGAGTTCTCCTTCCCCGAGGGACCGGCATGGCAGTGACCACCACGCCGCTGCTCGGGCTGGGCACCCTCGGACGCCTGCCCGAGCACAGCCGTCCGCTGCTCGAGCCCGGCTCGGTGCCGGCGGGCATCGTCCACCTCGGGCTCGGCGCCTTCCACCGGGCCCACCAGGCCGTCTACACCGAGGAGGCGGTCGCCGCCGGCGGTGGTGACTGGGGCATCGTCGGCGTCTCACCGCGGTCGTCCGCCGTGGTCGACGACCTGCTGGCGCAGGACCGGCTGTTCAGCGTGACGACCCTGTCGGCGGCGGGCCCGCACACCCGCGTGGTCGGCGCCCTGGCCGAGGTACGCCACGCGGCCTCCGACCCGGCCGGTGTTGTCGCCCTGCTGGCCGATCCGGCCGTCCGCGTCGTGACCCTGACCGTCACGGAGAAGGCCCACCGGCTCGACCCGGTGACGGGCGAGCTGACCGTCGACGCCGCACTGCTGGCCGACCTGGCCGGCGCCGGGCCCTCGGTCACGATCCCCGGGCTGCTGGTGCGGGGACTCCTCGCCCGGCACCGCGCGGACGCGGGGCCGATCGCCCTGGTGAGCTGCGACAACATGCCGTCCAACGGGCGCCGGCTGCACGGGATGGTTGAGCAGGCGCGGGTGCTGGTCCCCGGGGCCGCACCGGCGTTCGGTGACTGGGTCCGCGAGAGTGTCACGTTCCCGGGCACGATGGTCGACCGGATCGTGCCGGCGAGCACCGCGGAGACCCTGGCGATCGCGGAGGCGGCCCTCGGCGCACGTGACCTCGCCGGAGTGCACGGCGAGCCGTACCGGCAGTGGGTGATCGAGGATCGTTTCCCCGGCGGCCGGCCGGCCTGGGAGCTCGCCGGTGCGGTGCTGACCGGCGACGCCGGGCCGTGGGAGCGGCTCAAGCTGCGCGCGCTCAACGGCGTGCACTCGGCCATCGCCTACCTGGGTGCGCTCGCCGGGCGCGACACCATCGTGACCGCGCTGGAGATCCCGGGTCTGCGGACAGCGATGGAACGGTTCATCGCCGAGGACGTGGCGACCAGTTTCGAGCCGCCGCCGGGTGTCTCGGTCGTCGGTTACGGTGCTTCGGTGCTGGAACGTTTTGCCAACCCGGCCATCGCGCACGCCACCCGGCAGGTGGCGATGGACGGCTCGCAGAAGCTGCCGCAGCGGGTGCTGCACACCATCCTGGACCGGCGGGCGGCCGGCGCCTCCCCGCGGTGGGCGGCCCTGGTGGTCGCGGCCTGGATGCGTTTTGTGCAGGGCCGGACCGACGACGGGCGGGAACTCCCGCTGAACGACCCCCTGGCAGCACAGATCCGCACCCGGCTGGCCGCGGCCCCCGCGACGCCGCAGGGAGTGGCCGACGCGCTGTTCGGCCTCGACGCGGTGTTCCCGGCCGAGCTGGCCGCCGACGCCACCGTCCGCGCGCTGGTCGTCGACTGGCTGACCGCCCTCGACAGGCACGGTGTCGAGGCCACCCTGGCCGGTGCGTCGTGAAGGTCGCGCTGATCGGTGCCAACGGGCACGGCCACTCGCACCGCCGCCGGATCGCCGAGCTCCAGGCGCAGGGAGTGCTCGAGCTCGTCGCGCTGGCGGACATCCAGCCGATCGACGACGTACCGCCCGGCGTGGCCGTCTTCACCGACCACCGCGAGCTGCTCGCCGCGACCCGGCCCGCCGTCGTGGTCATCTGCACACCGCCGCACACCCATCTGCCGATCGCCCTGGACGCCCTCGACGCCGGCTGCGACCTGCTCCTGGAGAAGCCGCCGGTCCCGGACCGGCAGGCCCACGCGACCCTCGAGGCCGCGGCGGCCGAGGCGGGCCGATCCGTCCAGGTCGGCTTCCAGGCGCTCGGCTCGTACGCCGCCCAGCAGCTCTTCGACGCGGTACACGACGGGCGGCTCGGCCGGATCGAGACGGTGGCCACCGTGGCCTCCTGGCGGCGCGACGACGCGTACTACGCCCGGGCGCCCTGGTCGGGCCGCCGGATCGTCGACGGGCGCCCGGTGCTCGACGGTGCGCTGGTCAACCCGCTCGCGCACGCCGTCATGCAGTGCCTCGCGGTCGCCGCCGCGGCCGGTGCGGGGGAGCCGTCCCGGCTGGAGTTCGAGCGCTACCGCACCCGGGACATCGAGGTCGACGACACCGCGTTCGCCCGGATCACGTTCCGCGAAGGACTCCGGATGCTGGCCGCGGTCACCCTCGCGGGCGAGGACTACATCCCGGGCGAGGTCATCGTCACCGGCACCGGCGGGCGTGCGGTCCTCGAATATCCGACCGACCGCCTCGACATGCCCGGCCCGCCCGCCCCCGAGGGCCGCATCGACCTGCTGGAAAACCTCATCGCGCACCGCCGCGACCCGGCCGGGGTACCGCTCGTGGCCCCGCTCGCCCGGACCGCCGCCTTCACCACCGTGGTCCAGGCCCTCACCGGACCTGGCGTGCCCGTACCCCACCTGATCGGCGACGAGTTCGTCACGTCGGTCGGCACACCACCGGAACGCGTCCGAGTCATCGGCGGCATCAACGCGGTGCTGCGCGAGGCCGCGGAAACCCTGAAACTGCCGTCGGAGTCCGGTGTGGTCTGGGCGGTGCCCGCCCACACGGAAAACCTGGTCTGACCGCCGGCGTCAGGCCAGCTGCTCGCGGGTCAGCAGACCGTCCGCCACCAGCACGGTCAGGTGCCGCTCGATGCGGTGACCGGCCCGCACGACCAGCGGATGCTCGAACGCCAGCGCGGCGCAGACCCCGGCGTAACCACCGTTCGCGGTCCGGACGAACCAGCGGTCGTCGTCACTCAGACCCCGGAAAACCAGCGTGTACGGGCCCGGCCCGGTCAACGCGACCCACGGCTCGTCACTGCCGTTCACGTCGTCCTCGCCCTCCCGCGTGGCCGTGAACGTGGTCGCCGGGCCGGGCGCCGCACGCCAGAAGAACCCGCCGTAACCCGCACCGCCCGGGCGTCCGTTCGTGGCCGGGCTGCCCAGCTCGACATCGGTGGACGCGCTGCTGAGGGCGTACGAGAAGGAGAGCTCCCAGCCGAGAGGGACCGGATGCGCGGCCACCCGCCGGGTCTCGGTGAGCAGGACCCGGCCGCCGGGGCCGAGCCACCGCAGCCGCTCGGCAAAACCGTCGGCGGCGGCAGGCTGCCAGTCGACGTGCTCGATCCGGCCGTGATCGTCCAGCCAGGTGTAACCCTGATCGCGGACGTAGGTGCGCCCGCCCCAGAGATTCGCGCCGTCGACGTCCTGCATCGCCACCGAGACACCGAGATGCCACCGGTGATCCTCCGGCAGGGCATCGGTCACCGTCACCCCGCCGAGCGTCCGAACCGGATGCAGGTACGGCCGCGGCCCGTTCACCGGATCGACGTCCGCGCCCGATTGGTACTCCGCGACAACGGTCCCGCCGGCGAGGATGCGCATCCCGGAACGGTACCGCCCTACGCCCGGGTCCGGTCGACCTCGCTGATCTGCAGAATCTTGTCGACCACCCGGGCGACCGGCACGGTGGCATCGACGACCACGGCGTCCGCGGGGATGTCCTCTCCGGTGCGGTGCAGCCGCGCGATGAACTCGCGGTCCGCCGGCCTGCCGCCGAACTCGTCCTCCGGCCGTGTGCTGAGTCGCTGGTGCAGCGTGCCCGGGTCGACGTCGAGCACGAACACCCCGTCGAAGAGGTCGATGAACTTGGCGAAGTTCCGGGAACCGCCGCAGAAGTACGTCACCGGCTCGCTGTGATCGGCGATCAGCGCCCGGACGGCGTCCACCCGCCAGATGTGGTTCTGATGCGAGCCGCCGGGTGTGGGCTCACCGGTTTCCGGATCACCCTGATAAGCCAGGACACGGTCGCCGTGAACGGCGTGAAAGCCGCGCCGCTGCAACTCGTCGCAGACCGTCGTCTTGCCCGTACCGGAGACACCCTCGATCAGGAAGTTTCTGACACCCATCGCTGGATGCTACAAACGGTCGGACCGAAGGGACGACCGATATGAATCGGGCAAAGCTGGCAGCCGCGGTGCGCTTCGCGCTGGACGGTGAACTGAAGGACGTCGATCGCCTCACCGGCGGCAGCCGCAAAGGGGTCTACCGCCTGACGACGGCCGATTCGACGACAGCGATCGCCTACGTATGGGAGCAGGCCGAGAACTACTGGCCCGAGACCGAGGGCGACGATGCCGACCCTTTCGCGGCAGGCGTCGGCTTCGACCTCTTCTCGGCGGCGCGATCCAAGCTGTCTTCACTCGGGCTGCGCGTTCCCGCTGTGTATCTCACCGGTCCCAGGTTTGCCCTCGTCGAGGACTTTCCCGGCCCGCATTTGATGGACCTCCTCGCCCGAGACCCGGAGGTCGCCGCACCGACGATGTCCCGCCTGGCCGCCGACCTCGCCGTGATGCGCGCGTACCGGGCACCGGCCTACGGCAAGGTGGCGCTGATCGACGGCGGTGGCCGCTCGCACGGCACGTCCTGCGAGTCCGCGGCGCTCGATTTCGGACTGCGCTGCCTCGCGGAAGCGGCCGGACGTGACGAGCGGATCGCCGCGGCCCGCCCCCGTCTGTCTGATCGCCTTCAGGAACTCGCCGCCGCCGTGCGCCCCCGCTCCGAATATTCGGTCGTCCACGGTGAACTCGGCCTCGACCACGTCATGATCGCCCCGGACGGCCGGCCCGTGCTGATCGACATCGAGGACCTCATGTACTTCGACGTCGAATGGGAACACGTGTTCCTGCGCATCCGCCTCGGCGACTCCTACGCCCACCTGGCCGTCGACGACCTGGACGAGGACCGGCTTGCGCTCTACATGCTGGTCCAGCGGTTGTCGCTGACCGCCGGCCCGCTGCGGTTGCTCGACGGTGACTTTCCGCGCCGGGCGTTCATGCAGGGCATCGCCGAGCACAACCTGAAGCAGGCTCTGGCCTTGCTCAGCTGAGCTGCCAGACGGCCTGCGGCTGATGCGGATCGGCCCCGAAAACGAGCCGTTTCGGATCCCGCGCCTCGAACGGCATCTCGACGGTGGCGCGTTCGCCGGCCTCGAGCTCGGTCACGCCGGTGTAGCAGTCCGCCAGGGCCGTCACCGTGCCGCCGCTGACGGTTTCGAGCTGGAACCAGGCCGGATCCACCACAGCGGAACCCTTGGTCACCGCCAGAGTCACCGACACCGTGGTGATCGTCTTCTCCCCGCAGGAGCCGGAGACGAAGGTGAGCTCTCCCGCACTGATCTCCAACGCGGCCCTGGTACTGCGCAGGCTCGCCACCTTGCCCGCGTCCAGGTTGACCGGTGCGGTGCCCCGCACGATCAACGCATCCGCAAAGCTAGGCACCCCGGCGCTGGTCGGCGGCGGAATCGGATCACTGGACGCGATGACGGCCACCCGCACGAGCAGAACCAGCAAAGCCGCCAGCCCCACCCCACTCAAAACCCACAACCGCGCCCGCATTCGGCCCCCGCCCGATCGACTCGCGTGAGTGTAGCGACCGGGCCGACGTCATCGGGGGACCTTGACTGCTGCCGCCCGCCCCGGCCAAGAAACGCCGGACGCGGCGGTAGAGATCTCAAGGCGTGTCCAGGGGAGCGCTGAGTTCCGTAGGCTGGTCAGGCGCTGTGCAGAGCGGTCCGGATGGTCGCACCGATCGGCGGGGGCTCGGCGTCGGTCACGCGCAGGTTGTAGGGGCCGAGCCAGAGGTCGTCGCTCGGATCGAGCGGCGGCTGCGCCATGAATCGAGGGTGCTCGCCGTGGTGCGGCTGTGCTGCGTGCACCAGGAACGGGTGGCACAGGAAGACGTCGCCGGCGCGGCCGGTTGCCAGAGTGACCGGCCGATGCTCCGAGGCCGCTGCCACTGCGGAACCCACCGTCATCATCGGGGTGCCGCGCTCGCCGTACGGGGCGAGGACCGGCGGTACGTCCAGGTGAGACCCCACGCGGATCCGGGTCGGTGCGTCACCCTCGCCGACGTCGGTGAAGAGGAAGAGCATGAGCAGCGCTCGGCCGGTGGTGTGTACGTTGACCCAGTAGCCGGATTCACCGGGTGGCTGATAGCTGCCCTCGATGTGCCATCCGGCATCGTCAGGCTCCTCATCGTGCGGAAACCGCAGAGGGAAGGAGCCCAGCGACCCGCGTGGCTTCCAGCGGCCGGGCCCGACCAGCGCGTCGAACGCGTCGTGCAGCACCGCGGTGTTCGCTGCGGCGCTGAATGGCGCCTGCGCCATGTTGCCCACCCAGTACACCGGTCTGGTCCAGGTCGACCGGTCGCCGGGCATTGCCTCGATCTGCTCCCACAGCAGTTCGGCGCAGGCCGCGGTGACATCCGGCGGCACCGCCTGCTCCATCTTGATGAACCCATCGGTCGTGAAGCGCTCGATCGACTCGCTGTCCATCTGGACAACATCGCCAAGGGGCGCTCGGACGTCAATCAGTTTTGGAGACAACCGACGTTCGTAGCGATCGGGTTCGCCGTGGTGCAGAACGAGGATGGCCTGCACGATCGCGGTGGCGCGGCAGCAGCGCAGCAGGCGTGACCCGTAGCTACGTGGTGGGAATCCCTGCGGTTTGTCCACAAGAGGACATGGCGGCGCTCAGCGTGGCACCCCGCTTTACCGTGAGCGAATGTTCGTGGCTGGTGTAACGCGCAGAACGTCGTCCGTCATTGTCGTTGCCGTGCTGGTGTGCGCGGCCGTTACGTCGTGTTCCGCGGACACTGCGCCGGGGATCGGCTCCGCGCCATCGGCGGTCGGCAGTACGCCGGTTCTCACTCCAGTGGTCACGCCGTCGCCGTCGGGCGACTCGTGCGCTGACGGAACGTGCCGGGTCGAGGTGACCGTGGGTGACGTGGTGACCGTGCCGGAAAGGTACGGGTTGGGGCCGATCGAGGTTACGGCGATTGCCTCCGCCGAGGTGGGGCTGACCGCGTCCCTGACCGGCTCGGGCTACAGCATGTCGGGTTGTTCCGGTGGGGGTGGTGTGTTCGCGCCGGGCGGCGGTGGTGTCGAGATGAGCTGCCGGGTGGGGGTCGTCGCGACCATCAACGACGCCATGACTTTGGAAGTCGTCGAGATCGACGACCGGGCCGCGGTCCTGCGCATCGCCGCCGCCAAGTGACCGACGGCCGCTGGACGGCTCGGCTGACGCAAGAACCCCCAACTGTCGACAATGGCGAGCGAGGGCTTGCCGCGCATCAATCGGAAAAGATATCGTCAATAATCCTCCGATGGCGGGAAACTCCGTTGAGTTCACACGAGAGCAATATTGTCGCGCACTACCTGAATGACGGCGAACGGGTCCGGTTGGCGTTCTCTGCCTATACCGGTATGGGTCTTGGTCGCAGGGTGGTCGGGGTAACCACCGACAGGTTCCTCTTGATCAAGAGTCGATATGCCTCGGTGAGCGACAAGGGCCTGCTCTGGGCGGAGCCGCTGGCCGGCATCGCACTGGCGGAATCATACGAAAGATGGCACACCAACTTCGTCTACACCGGTAATTCTTACGTGACCCTCCGGCGAGGCAACGGGCTGGTGGAATTGCTTAATACGCGTAGTAGTTTCTGGGGCGGCGACGGCTCGGCTGACTACGCTATCGAAGCCCTTTACGCGGTCATTCCCAACCGATTCTGAAAAGTTCGGGCGGACCGACGTGAAGGACCGGGCTCGCCGACTCTTCTCCCGCAGGTCGAACGCAGATTGCCTACCGGCTCGGATCGAGGCCGGGTGACTGGGGCCGGCGGTTACCCGACCAGCTCGGGCTGCACTGACGTAAATCTGTCGATGGGCGCGGACGGGCGCGGCATGATGCGGGCCATGTCAGGCGACGAGATCTACGAGTACGTGGCGTGGTTCCACGACGAGACGCTTCCGGTCGACGACCAGTGTCACGAGTGGCCAGGGGTTGTCGGCATCTGGGCGCGCGACCCCGAGTCTGCCCAGGCCTGGGGTGACGAGCTCGCCAAGACGTGCGGTGACACGTTCGTCCGGTCGACGGTGGAGCCCTGGCCGATCTCGGCCGCAAAGCCGACCGTGATGTGCGTCGTCGGGCAACGGCTGACCGCTGCACAGATCGGCTGGTAGAGCCCCGGCGGGCTGCGTGTGGGTGCGCAGGCCGCCGGGGGAGCAGCAACTACAGGTTGATCATGTGGCCGGTGAGGCCGTGGAAGGCTTCCTGGAGGGCTTCGCTCAGGGTGGGGTGGGTGTGGACGTTGCGGGCCAGTTCGTTGGCCGTGAGGTCCCACTTCTGGGCGAGGGTGAGCTCCGGCAGCAGTTCGGAGACGTCCGGGCCGATCAGGTGGCCGCCGAGCAGCTCGTTGTACTTGGCGTCCGCGACCAGCTTGACGAAGCCTGTCGGTTCGGCAAGGCCGTGGGCCTTGCCGTTCGCGGTGAAGGGGAACGTGGAGACCTTCACGTCGTAGCCCTCGTCGCGGGCCTGCTGTTCGGTGAGGCCGAAGCTGGCCACCTGGGGCTGACAGAACGTCGCCCGGGGCATCATGCGGTAGTCGCCGAGGGTCATCGTTTCGGCGCCGCCGATGGTTTCGGCGGCGACCACGCCCTGGGCTTCGGCTACGTGGGCGAGCTGGAGCTTCGAGGTGACGTCGCCGATGGCGTACAGGTGGGGGATGTTGGTGCGCATGTGGTCGTCGATGTCGATGGCGCCGCGGTCGGTGAGTTTGACGCCGGTGTTCTCGAGGCCGTAACCCTCGACGCGGGGGGCGAAGCCCACCGACATGAGGACGCGGTCGGCTTCGATCGTCTCGTTCTTGCCGTTCTTGGCGGTGTAGCTGACGACGACCGACGAGCCCTTGTCCGTGACCGTCTCGACCTTGGCTCCCGTGATGATCGGGATGCCGATCTTGCGGTACTGCTTGGTGATCTCCTTGGAGACGTCGGCGTCCTCGTTGGGCAGGGCCCGGTCGAGGTATTCGACGATGGTGACGTCGACGCCGTAGTTCTTCATGACGTAACCGAACTCCATGCCGATCGCGCCCGCGCCGACGATGACGATCGACTCGGGGAGGTCGCGGTCGAGGATCTGGGTCTCGTAGGTCACGACGTTGTCGCTGAGCTCGACGCCGGGCAGCAGCCGGACGGTCGAGCCGGTGGCGATGATGGCGTTGTCGAAGGTCAGCGTCTCGGTGCCGCCGGAGCTGAGCGCGACCTCGAGGGTGTTGGCGTCACGGAAAGTGCCCAGGCCGTCGTACTCGGTGATCTTGTTTTTCTTCATCAGGTAGTGCACGCCCTTGACGCGGCCGTCGGCGACGGTGCGGCTGCGGTCGAACGCCACGCCGTAGTCGAAGGTGACGTCGCCGGACATGCCGAACGTCTTCGCCTGGGTGTGGAAGATGTGCGCCAGCTCGGCGTTGCGGAGCAGCGCCTTCGACGGGATGCACCCGACGTTGAGGCACACGCCGCCCCAGTATTTTTCCTCCACGACGGCCGTCCGCAGGCCGAGCTGGGCCGCGCGGATCGCCGCGACGTAGCCGCCCGGTCCCGCGCCGAGGACGATCAGGTCGTAGTGCTCGCTCATGGTGAGGCTCTTCCGCGTCGACGTCGAAATCCCTACGTCATGAAGTATCCCGCAGCGACCCGGCAAGCGACGAGGAACACCGGGGCGTTGCCCGTCACGCCCCTCCCGGTACGCCGAACCGCGGCGTCCCGTCGGCGTTCCACGTGAACGGCTGGACCCGCGTGTGCCGGTTGGGGTCGTACAGCGGGTCGCCGACGATGTCCCGGTAGTCGCGGGCGTGGTAGACCAGCAGGTCGGTGACCCCGTCCTCGGCCACGGTGAAGCTGTTGTGACCGGGCCCGTACTGCCCGGTCTGCGCGTTCGTGGTGAAAACGGGGTCGGGGGTCTTCGCCCAGGACGAGGGGGCGAGCAGGTCGGCGCGGGCGTCGGCGGTCAGCAGGCCGAGGCAGTAGCGCGCGTCGGTGGCGCTGGCGGAGAACGTGACGAACATTCGCCCGTTGCGGATCAGCACCGCCGGCCCCTCGTTGACGCGGTAGCCCTGGATCTCCCAGCTCCTCGTCGGCGTGGCGATCCGTGTCGGCTTGCTCCTCAGCGCCCACGGTGAGCTCATCTCGGCGATGTAGAGGCTGGAGTTGACCGCGATCTCCGGCTCGCTCTGCGCCCACACCAGGTAGCGGCGGCCGCGGTGCGCGAACGTGGTCGCGTCCAGGGCGAAGCTGTCCCACTCGGTCGTGATCCGGCCGCGCAGGGTCCAGCCGGCCGGGTCGGTGGGGTCGGCCAGCGGTGACTCGAGGACGTACATCCGGATGCGGAACACGTCGTCGGAGTCGCCGGCGGCGAAGTAGATGTACCAGCGGCCGTCGATGCGGTGCAGCTCCGGCGCCCAGATGTGCCCGCCCATCGGGCCGGTGGCCGGCCGCCGCCAGACCACCGATTCGGTCGCGGTCGTCAGCCCCGAGATCGTGGAGGCTCCCCGTACGACCACACGGTCGTACTCCGGCACCGAGCCCGTGAAGTAGTACCTGCCCTTGATCCGCGGCGTGATGAACGGGTCGGCCCGCTGCTCGATCAACGGACCTGCGGCGAGTTTCGGCCCGGGCGGGACGAGGGCCATGGCCAGGCTCCCGCTGAGCAGCGTACGGCGGCTGATCATCATGGGTTCCCTCACTTGGTCTCGAGGCGCAGGAACGTGACGGAGTTCGGGGCGAACGTCCTGGTGAACGTCGAACCGAGACCGGTGACGGTCGTGGTGACGGGCTGGATCGGCTCGGCGGTGCGGGTGTTCTGCTCCTGCGGGTCGCCGGTGATCACCGTCATCCGGCCGCGGCTCGCGACCTTCCGCCCGGCGAGGTCGACCGTGGTCACGGCCGGGGTGTCCTGCGCGTTCACGACCTTGACGATCAGCTCGCCGGTGCGGTCGTCGTGCGTGATGACCTGCGCGAACGGCTCGGTCACCTGATCGTCGGTGAAGCTGCCCCACTCGGCGCCGTCGAGGAACAGCCGCACGGTCGTACCGCGTACCTCGATCTTGATGTTGTAGGTCTGTCCGGCCGTGATGCTGCCGGGCTTGGCCAGAACGATCTCCTTGCTGCCGCCGGCGCCCTTCTGGATCGCGTGCTGGGTGTTGTTCCAGCCGCCGAGATTCCACCAGTAGAGCTCGCCGGAGTCCTGGACCCCGAACGCGACGAGGAAGCCCTCGGCGCCGGACTGTTTGGTCGCCTTCAGCGTCAGGTCGTAGTCGGTGGCGGTGATGTTCCCGGCCTTGACCAGGGTGTCCAGCGCGGCGGTGTCAATCTGCCGGTACGCGCCGTCGACGACCGACCACGCGCCGCGGGGCTCGACGGGTGTCCACTGCCCGGCGCCGTCCGAGAAGTCGTCGCTGAACAGGACCGCGCCGCCGGGGCTGGTCACGCGGACGTCGTCGTAGGCCGCCGCGGTGGCCCAGGTCGAGAGGCCGACCGCGCCGGTGATCGGCTTCGGCTGGATGACACGGCCGGTCGCGCGGCTGGGCACGACCCGGTCGCCGACGTTGGTCATGAAGAGTTTCTGCACCTGGTAGCTGGTCGAGCCCCACGACTCGTCGTTGTCGAACCAGATCAGGTCGGGCCGCCACTGGACGTGGTCGACGTTGGCGAACAGCGGCGCGTACGAGGCCATCCTGACCACGTCGGCGTTGCGTTCGAGACCGGTCATGTAGGACGCCTCGGCCAGCGAGTTGACGAGTTTGTTGTCCAGCGACGCGTACTCGCCGAGGAAGACCTTCGGGCCACTGCGGTCGTACGTGTCGTAGCGTTTGTTGTTGCCGAGGAACCACGCCGGGCTGTTGTAGTAGTGCTCGTCAACCATCGCGACCCCGGCCGCTCTGTTCTTGGCCCACAGGCTGTCGAAGGTCGCACCCTGATCGTCCGGGCCGGAGTTGCTGACGACCGTGATGCCCGGATATTTCGCAGCGATCGCCTCCCGGAACTTCAGGAAGTTCGCGAAGTAGGCGTCGGGCAGGTTCTCCTCGTTACCGACAGCGACGTGCGTCAGCCCGAACGGCCGCGGATGTCCCATGTCCCGGCGCAGCTTGCCCCACGTCGACGTGACCGGCCCGTTCGCGAACTCGATCAGGTCGAGCGTGTCCTGGATGTGCCGTTGCAGCAGCTCAGGGTCGTCGGTGGCACGGTTCTGCCCGCACCCCGTGACCAGCGCGGGCACCACCGGCAACGGCATCGCGCCGAGGTCCTCCGAGAACTGGAAGTACTCGTAGTAACCGAGCCCGTAGGACTGGTTGTAACCCCAGAAGTTGGTGTTCGTCGCCCGCGTCTCGACCGGCCCGACCGTGTCCTTCCACTGATAGGACCGCGCCCGCGGGAAATCCGACGCCGCGTCGTAGGCCTCGTGGCTGCCGGTGTTGACCAGACAACCGCCGGGAAAGCGCACAAAACCGGGCTCGAGCGCCGCGACCTTCTCGGCGAGGTCCCGCCGCAGGCCATGGCCCCGGTAGGTGTCCCGCGGCAGCAGCGAAACCATGTCGAGCCGCAAGGTCCCGGTCCCTCCGGCCAGGACCGCGAGCCGGCCCCGATCGGTGGTCCTGGTCGCCTTCACCGGTACGGAATAACGGGTCCACCGATCACCCCGCGCAGTCAGTGCCGAGGGCTTCGCCCATGCTTCACCACCCGCATCCGCAGCCACGACCGAGATCGGTGTACCACCCGCAGCATCGCTGCGCGCCCACACCGAGAAGTCGTACGTCTTGCCGCGCTCGACCGCAAAACCGGTGTTCCAGCCGTCGTTCGTCACCCCGAAGCGCCCGCCCGCCGGATTGTCGAGATCGAGCTTCAGATAGGTCCGGTTGCGCTCGTTCAGCCGCGCGTCGTCGTTCACCGTGGACGCCTCGCCGGCCCCGCCGCCCACGCTGCTGGGCGTCCACGCGGTCAGTCCCGTGTACGCCGCGTTGTCCGCAGGCAGGAACTCGAACGACCGGTTGCGCACCAGCTCCGGATAAAGCCCGCCGTCAGCCCCGAAGTTGATGTCCTCGAAGAACACGCCGTACATGGCCTCGTTGATCTCCGGCCCGCGCGCACCCGGCTCCACAGTGATCGTGTAATCCGGCGCAGCCTCCGCGAACACCGGCGCAGCACCACCGAGCCCGACGAGGAGCACGGTGACGGCAGTGAGCCCGAACAAAGCCCGTGACGGGGACATCCTTGTCCTCCAGCAGCCAACAGCATTGTGAACGTTAACAACAAACAACGATTATCATCGATGCGTTACAGCCCGTCAATGCTCCCGTTTCCTTCCGTCGCCCTGGAGCAGCCTTGGGCGGTGGTGTTGTGTGCAGACGTCCGCGGCCATCGCAGCCTGGCAGCGGCGTGGGCGTAGTTGTCCGGACCGCTGAGACGCCTTACCGCGCCGGGCGCGACGTGATGGCCGCCGGCGGCCACCACGGCGATCTCAGAGTGACCGCCGCGCCGGGCGCACGCTCGCGGTCACCGTCAGGCATCGCCCATCTGGGCAACGTGGCTCTGGCCGGCTGACCACCCGTTTGCCCGGCGGGCGCCCGCACCGAGTTACGAGACATCACTCAGGAGCCTTTTTAACGGTTGTCTCAGATTCGCTCGGTACGAAATAGGCGTCAGGCGAACGAGGCAAGTCGTGCGGAGGAGGTACTGACGTCCGCCAATGCAACGCCAGGCGCAGCCGGCGCCGAGGTCGAAGGGTGGACGCGGCGTGGGCGGACACCTGGGCCCGCCTGGTAACGAACAGACGGATACACACCACACAAACAGCTGAAGAGAGATTGACATGAAGTCCATGGGACGTCGCGGCTTTCTGGCCGCTGCCACGGCACTTGGTGCTGGTGCCGGCTTGTCCGCGTATGCCGCCGTCTCGGCAGCGGACGAGGACGATACTCCGGCCAAGACTCCGGACAAGGCTCCGGATATTGCATTGCGAGACCGGGACCTGCCCTTCATGGGTACGGAGGAGACATTTTCGACTCCCACGTTGTTGAAGCTGAACTCGATCAACGAGGATCACATAGCGTTCCTCGAAGAAATTGGTCTTTCGGATCTGGGTCAACGCCGCATCGGCGACATGGACGCGGGGGGACTCAACGTTCAGATCCTCTCTGCTCATACACCGTCCGTACAAAATGTCCCTGGGCAGAAAGGCATCGACCTTGCCTATCGTCTCAACCGGCAACTCGTGGACGGGCCGATCGCCAAGTATCCGGGCCGCTTCAAGGCCTTCGCCACCTTGCCCCTGCGGAGCCCGGAGGCGGCGGCGGACGAACTGGAACGATCGGTTCGGGAGGATGGCTTCCTGGGCGCACTGACCAACGGACACATCGCGAAGAAGTATCTCGATCATCCCGACTTCGAGCCTGTGCTGGCACGTGCCGTTGCTCTCGATGTGCCGATCTACCTGCATCCCGGCTATCCCGCTGACGAGATCTTCAAGATCTACTACAGCACCACGCGATCTGAATACACGGAAGAGTTCCAGGACTACATTTTCAGCGGGTCCGGATATGGCTGGCACCAGGAGGTGCTGACCCAATGCATTCGGATGATCACGTACGGGGTTTTCGACAGATTCCCCAAACTGAAAGTCATCATCGGCCACATGGGTGAAGGTCTTCCGTTCTACCACCAGCGGATCATCAATGACATGGGCGAGCCGACCGAAAACTCGCTCGAGAAGCCCTTCGGGCAATACTTCCAGGACAACTTCTGGGTCACCACCAGCGCATTCCCGCAGACCGAACTGCTCCAGCTCCTGCTGAAGTTCATCAGCGTGGATCGGGTGATGTTCGCAACCGACTACCCGTTCGCGGACATCAAGGCGCAGACCGACTGGTTCCGCGGAGTCGATCTGCCGCGCGAGGACAAGGAAAAAATCGCTTTCAGAAATGCGGAAAAACTGTTCAAGATGAAAGTGCCCGTGAAGTGACGCGCCGGCGCCGGCCAACGCACGAACCCGGCCGCGTTGCGGTCGACCTTGCGGTGCTCGTGGCTGACGGCGGCGAAGCCATCACCGTCCCCGGGAACGCTGCTCGAGGGTCGCGGCTGATGCTCAGGGCTCGGGCCAGAGGCCGCGGGCGGTGTAGACGTCGCGGAGGGTCTGGGTGCGGTCGGTCATGATGCCGTCGACGCCGAGGTCCAGAAGTGCGTGCATCTCGGCCGGGTCGTCAATGGTCCAGACGTGGACCTGGAGGCCCAGGCGGTGGGTGCGGGACAGGAAACGGCGGTCGACGATGGTCAGGCGGCCGTGGCGGACCGGGACCTGCGCCGCCACCGCGGACGGGGGCAGGCGCAGGCGGGTGCCGGTCAGGGACGAGATGCGCAGGCGGGCCACCTCGCCGCGGCCGAGGGAGGTGGCGACGGACGGGCCGGCCAGGCGGCGGAGACGGGTCAGGCGGGCGTCGCTGAAGGAGGCCAGCAGGACGCGGCCGCTGGCGCCCGCGTGGTGGATCGCCTCGACGGTGGGGGCGACGGCGGCCTCGGACTTGACGTCGATGTTGAAGCGGATCTGCGGCCAGGCCGCCAGGACGTCGTCGAGGCGGGGGACCGCGCCCGCGCCGCCGACGCGCAGGGTGGCGAGGTCGGACCAGCGCAGGGCGGCGATGGTGCCCTCGGTGCCGGTGAGGCGTTCGAGGGTGCGGTCGTGGAAGACCACCGGGACGCCGTCCGCGGTGGCGTGGACGTCGGTCTCCACGTACCGGTAACCGAGGGCGACCGCGCGGCCGAACGCCTCGGCGGTGTTCTCGTCTCCCTCCGCCGCGCCGCCGCGGTGGGCGAAGGCCAGCGGGGCGGGGGAGTCGAGGTAGGGGAAGCGGAGCCCTACAGACACTCGTCGTCCAGGTCGGCGAGCAGCGTGTCCCCGCTCTCCAGCAGGTCGAACCAGGTGGTCGTGCGGGGCAGCTCGTGGGTGAAGAAGTACCGGGCCGCGAGGCGTTTGCCGTCGTAGAAGGCGCCCTCCTTGCCCGCGGCGGCGGTGGCCTGCTCGAGCCACATCCAGGCGATGACCAGGTGGCCGGTCGCGTCGAGGTACGCCGTGGAGTTGGCCAGGGCGGACGTCGGGTCGGCGTCGGCCCACAGCTTGCCGGTGACCTCGATCAGGCGTTGGCAGCCGGCCTCGAGGAGCTCGGCCATCCAGGCCAGGTCGGCGGGGGCTTTTGCGGCCGACTCGCGGATCGTGCGGACCAGCAGGGTCAGGCCCGCGCCGTCGCGCATGACGACCTTGCGGCCCAGCAGGTCGAGGCCCTGGATGCCGTCGGTGCCCTCGTGGATCGGGTTCAGGCGGTTGTCGCGGTAGAACTGCTCGACCGGGTACTCGCGCGTGTAGCCGTACCCGCCGTGCACCTGGATGGCGTGGTCGTTCGCCTTCAGGCACCACTGCGACGGCCAGGCCTTGGTGATCGGTGTCAGCACGTCCAGGAGCAGCCCGGCCTCGGCGGCGTTGCCGGTCTCCTTCTCGTCGACGAGCTTGGACGCGTACAGGATGAGGGCGAGGGCACCCTCGACGTAGGTCTTGGACGCCAGGAGCAAACGGCGGACGTCGGGGTGCCGGATGATCGGGACGGGCGGCGCGAGGGGGTCCTTGCCGGCTACCGGGCGGCCCTGGAGCCGCTCCCGGGCGTACGCGAGCGCGTGCAGGTAGCCGGTGTAACCGAGCGCCACCGCACCCGCGCCGACGCCGATGCGTGCCTCGTTCATCATCTGGAACATGTACGCGAGCCCGCGGCCCTCCTCGCCGACGAGGTACCCCTCGCTCTCGCTGAACGCCAGCACGGCGTTGGTCGTGCCGCGGAAGCCCATCTTGTGGTTCAGGCCCGCGAGGTCGACGTTGTTGCGCTCGCCCACCACGCCGTCCGCGCCGACCAGGTGTTTCGGGACGATGAAGAGCGACAGGCCCTTGACCCCGGCGGGCGCACCGGCGACCCGGGCCAGCACCAGGTGCACGATCGTCTCGGTCAGCTCGTGGTCACCGCCCGAGATCCACATCTTGCTGCCGGTGACGCGGTAGGTGCCGTCGCCGGCGGGGACCGCGCGGGTGGTGACGTCGCTCAGCGAGGAGCCCGCCTGCGGTTCGGACAGGCACATCGTGCCGGTGAACCGGCCCTCGAGCATCGGACCGACAAACCGGTCGATGTGCTCCTGGGCCGCGTGGGTCAGCAGCAGGTGAGCGTTCGCCATGGTCAGCAACGGGTACGCCGAGGTGGCGATGTTGGCTGCCTGGAACCACGCGAAACACGCCCGGTGGACGACGTGCGGCAACTGCATGCCGCCGACCTCCTCGTCCAGCGAGCCGGCCAGCAGTCCCGAGGCGTTGAACGTGGTCAGCGCCGCCTTGACCTCGGGGATCAGGTGCACCCGTTCGCCGTCGAAGCGGGGCTCCTCGGCGTCGTTGCGCCTGTTGTGCGTGGCGAACTCACGCTCGGCGATCTGCGCGGAGACCTGCAGGAACGCGTCGAACGTCTCCCGGGAGTGCTCGGCGAACCGAGGCCGCGAGGTCAGCGCCTCGACGTCGAGCCACTCGTAGAGCAGGAACTCCAGGTCACGCTGCGAGAGGATGCTGGACACCGGGTGCACACCGCCGTTTCACGTTCGGGGACACCTCACACTAAACCGCTGCCCCCACAGCCGGAGCAGACCACCGACCAGGTCTTGCCGCCGCCGAAGGCGCCCCGCTTCTGCCGGCCGGATCCCAGGCACCGCGGGCAGGTCCCGGAGTCGTCGCGGGCGGCCCTGGTGGTGACGGGTGCCGGGCGTTCGAGGGCGCCGCCGGGCCGGGCCTGGCTCAGGTCGGCGACGAGCCGGGTCGCCGCGGCCTCGGCGGTCATGGACCTCCGGGTCCGGAAGATCTCCTCCGCCGTACGCGCGGCCGCCAGCCCTTCGTCCAGCCTGGTCCCGGACTCGAGGCAGCATCGGCCGTAGGTCAGCTGGACCATCGCGAGCAGCCGGGCGTAACGCTTCTCGTTCTGGCGGTTGAGCCGGACCGCGATGTTGCGCGCCCGGCCGACCTTGTCGAAGGCCTCGTCGTGGGCGCCGCTCTCGCTCAGGGCGGCCGCCCAGGCCCGCAGCGCCGCGGCCGTCTGCGGCAGCAGGGTGATGTCGCGGCGCCACAGCAGCCAGAAGCCCTTGCCGGCGCGCTCGCCCGCGTCGAGGCGGATGCTCAGCGGAGCCTCGGCCGCGGCCGCCAGTGCGGTCAGTGCGTCCAGCAGCTCGACACGGTGGACGCCCGGCTGCTCGGTGTCGAGTTTGGTCCACCGGGCGGCTGCCCGCCGGATGGCGGCGTACGCGTCGGCACCGGCGCCCGCGGCTCGGCAGTAAGTGTTCTGCCTGGTCAGAGCGCGTGCCAGCGCGAGCTGGTGGTCCGGCCGGGCCGAGGCCTGCCAGATCATGATCGCGTCGGCCTGGTGCCGTACGGCCTCGGCGCTGTGCCCGCGTTCCGCCAGCAGGCGGGCGTGCAGGGTGAGATGGGCGGCGAAGTCGGCGTCGGGCTCCCAGCCGGCGGCGTCCCACCAGAGCGCGGTCGCGGCCTCGGCGCTGTCCAGCGCGTCGTCGATGCGGCCCAGACCGTCCAGGACCTCGGCCCGGCAACTCAGCGCCCGGTTGAGGTGATGGCCGGGCTCCTCCCGGCGCTCCGGACGGGTCCACCAGGCGACAGCGTGCTCGATCGGGGCGAGCGCCTCGGGGTGGCGGTTCGCGCGTACCAGGCGGGAGGCGAGCCGATATCCGAGGGCTGCGACCGTGGCATCACGGGGTTGCGCGGTCCGCATCCGCTCGTAGAGGCGCCGGGTCAGGGTGGCGAGCGGGTCCATCAGGTCCGGGGTGCCGTCGATCGGCATCTCCGCCTCGAGGTCGTGCAGCGTCGCGGCATCCAGAGTGGTCACCTCGGCCAGGGCGCTGAGCACCGGGCTGCCCGCCGCCAGCACCACCTCGGGCAGCTCGCGCAGCAGCGGGCCGAGCTGCTCCCGCGCGAACGGCTCCCACCGCTGCGCCACGGTGACCATCGTGGTCAGCGCCGCCACCAGCCGGTCGGGAGCGGCGGTGGCCAGCGACCGCACGATCTCCGGGAGCTTGTGGTCCGCCCACGGGTCGGGCTGCGTCCCACTGCGGCGTCCGCCGGACCGCAGCCCGATGAAGTCCTCGGCCAGCAGCCCCGGGTGCAGGGGTGCGAGCGCTTCACCACCCTCGGCGGGACAGCAGCTGCGGTGGTCGTCGATCAGGAACGCGCACTCCTCGCCGTCGTCGGCCAGCGCGATGCCGGTGATCAGTGAGGCGGCCTGCTCCCGGCGCAACGGTCCGGCGAGACCGGCCAGGTAGACAGCGCGCGCCAGCGTCTCCGGGCCGGTGTGCCTGCCAGCCCAGTTCTCGTACTCGCGGTCCAGCAGGTAGTCCGCGACTGCGCCGGGGCCGGTGGTGATCTCCTCGTGGCGGCCGGTGGCGTACACGGCGGCGAGCGCGGCCAGCTGGACCTCCAGTGCGGTCGGGCCGGCGGACCACTCCGGGGCACTGAGGCCGCGCGCGCCCGGCACCGCGAGCACTTCCGCAAAACTGTCACGGGCCGCGGCGAAGAGCCGGTCACCGGACTCGGGTGGCAGCGGCGCCAGCGCGACGCCGACCGGCACGATGTCGAAGGACCGCCTCAGGTACGCGGTGATCCGCAGCCACCAGTTGCCGGCCGGCCGGGCCAGCAGCACGATCCGGGTCCGCTGGTCGTGCACGCGGGCGTCGGCCAGCGCCCGGCGGAGCAGCTCGACGGGCCAGCGTTCGGCCCGGTCGACCACGATGATGCGGCCGCGGTCGCCGGCGGGCAGCTGACGGGGGTCCCGCGCCGGATCCGGTCCGTCGCCGATCAGTGCGGCCTCGAGGGTCAGCCAGCCCGGTGCGGCCGACTGGTCCGCGAACCAGCGGGCCAGCCGGGTCTTGCCCTGCCCGGGGGAGCCGTGAACGAGTGCCACGCCGTAGTCGCCCGGGCTGTCACGCCAGGTCAGGAGGGTCCGGAGCTCCTCGTCACGACCGAGGAACGGCACGAGGTGGTGCGCCTCGGCGAGCAGGGCGCTGGGCTGCCGGCGTACGCGGGTGGGCGCCGGCGGGGGATGCGCGCGCAGGGCGGTGAACCGGTAACCCGGCTCGGGCAGGAAGAGGTGGAGGTCGCCGCTCTGCCGGGCGGCGGCGTTCAACGCCCGCTTGTCTCCGGATCGGTCCACTCACCACCGCCCTGCTCCTCGGCGCTTCACCGGACCTCACCCTAACGGCGAGTTTCGCAGTCGCAGGCCCGACAGGTCCCTCGTGCGACTCCGGAGGTACTCGTAGCGTCGTCACGCACAGTCGCTACGGAGGTGCGCTATGTCGATCATGGCGGAAATCAAGCTGGACCCCGATCACGGACTCGGGACGGTACGCACGATGCCGGACTTCCGTGAGCTCACCGAGCAGCCGTCGCTGAGCGGGGCTGATCGGCTGACCCTGCTGGACCAGGCCGCCCTGCTCATCGACACCGTTTACGTGCACCTGCTCCACAAACGCGCCATGTACGCCGTGGAGCCCACCCAGCGTCTCAGACTGCTGCGTCACCGGCAGTCCCGGCTGACCGACGCGGCCTTCCACGCCGAGCTGCTGCGGATCTTCGTCGAACTGCGCGACCTGCACACGAACTACATTCTGCCGCAGCCGTACCAGGGGCCGTTCGCGTTCCTCGGTGTCCTGCTCGAACAGTTCTGGCAGGACGGTCGCCCGGCTTTCCTGGTCTCGAAGACCTTCCCGCACCTCGTCGGGGACGCCCGGCTCGTCGAGGGCGCCGAGATCACGCACTGGAACGGCGCCCCGATCGCTCTGGCGGTGACCCGCAACGCCGACCGGGAGGCCGGCAGCAACTCCGGTGCCCGGCTCGCCCGCGGCCTGGAGAGCATGACCCTGCGGACGCTCGCCCTCTCACCCGTGCCCGACGAGGACTGGGTCGACGTGCGGTGTCTGGTCGACGGCACCCCGCACGAGACGCGGCTGCGCTGGCGGGTCTTCGACACCGCTGCCGACCTCAACGGCCCGCTGCCCGACAACGGCCCGTTCGCCGGTCTGAGCGTACCGTCGGCGCATCTGGTCGGTCTTGATCTGCGGACCGAGGTGGTGCGGCAGGCGAAGAAGCAGCTCTTCGTGCCCGCGGCCGTCGACGAGGAACGGCGGGTCGCGTCCGAGCCCGGCGACGTGCCCGAGCCGACGGCGGCGCAGGTGGCGGCGAGCGAGATCCCGACCACGCGCCCGGACGAGCTGCGCGCCCGTGTTGTCACCACGGCCGCCGGGACCTTCGGCCACCTGCGCATCTTCACCTTCCACATGAAGGACCAGAAGATCGAGGCTTTCCTGAACGAGGTCGTCCGGCTCCTCGACGTCCTGCCGAAGAACGGGCTGATCCTCGACGTCCGCGGCAACGGTGGCGGGTTTGTCGTCGCCGCGGAGTTCCTGCTGCAGTTCTTCACACCGCGGCCGATCCAGCCCGAGCCGATGCAGCTGATCAGCACCGACGCGACCCGCGAGCTGTGCGCCAGCGCCGAGGACCTGGCCGGCTGGCTGCCCTCGGTCGACCAGGCGATCGAGACCGGCGCGCAGTATTCGAGCGCGCTCCCGCTCTATCCGGCCGAGGTGGTCAACGGCGTCGGCCAGCTCTACCACGGCCCGGTGGTGCTCGTCACGGACGCGCTCTGTTACAGCGCCACGGACATCTTCGCCGCGGGTTTCCAGGACCACCGGATCGGCCCGGTGCTGGGCATCGACGAGGCCACCGGCGCCGGTGGCGCCAACGTGTGGACCCACCAGAACCTCGTCGACGGCTGGAAGGACGGGCCGTTCCGGCCACTGCCCTCCGGTGCGCAGTTCCGCGTGTCGTTGCGCCGCTGCCTGCGCGTCGGGGAGCGGGCCGGCGAGCCCGTCGAGGACCTCGGTGTACGCCCGGACGTGCCGTACCGGATGACCCGTCGCGACCTGCTGGAGGGCAACGCGGACCTGCTGGAACGCGCGGGTGTGGTCCTCACCGCCGGCACACCGCGACGGCTGGACGCCGAAGTGGGCGACCGGACGGCCTCCGCGGTGACGCTGTCGCTGACCACCGAGGCCCTGACCGGCGTCGACGTCTACGTGAACGAGCGCCCGGTGCAGTCGGCCCCGCTCACCGACCACAAGGCGACGCTGACGGTGCCGCTGCCGGCCGGGAGAGCGGTGATCCGGCTGGCGGGCTTCGACGGCGACACGCTCGTCGCCGCCCGCACCCTCGACCTGTCGTCCTGACTCGTCACGAGCGGCCACGGCCCCGGCGGTGATCCTGGCGATCCCGCCGCGGCCGCGGACCGAGCTCGGCCGTCTTGTAGGTGACCAGCGGAACCGTGGTGGCGATCGGCGTGGCCAGCCCGTGCCCGGCCAGGTCGGCGATCACCTGCTCGATGCGCTTGTACGCCGTCGGTGCCTCCTCGAAGAGCAGCTGCCGGTCACCGCAGACCACGACCGAGCCCACCGGCGTACGGCGCAACTCCTCGACGGTGTGCTTGGCCCGCCCCCGCCGCAGCGCGTCCGACCGCGACATCTTGCGACCCGCACCGTGGGCCACGGAGTAGCCGGCCTCCGCACCGGCATGCGCCGCGACCAGGTACGACGGGGTGCCACGGGTGCCGGCGACGAGCACGTCACGCCCGTCGCCGGGCGCAGCGCCCTTGCGGTGCAGGTACGCGCCGTCGCGGACCTCGACGAGATTGTGGCACTCGTCGACGATCGGGGCGGCGGGCTCGGCGCCCAGCGCGAGGGCGACCCGGGCGGCCATCAGCCGCCGGTTGAGCGAACCCCAGCGCACCGCCTCGTCGTGCGCGGCGAGATAGGCGCCCGGGTCGGCGGCGGGCCCCGCACCGTGCACCTCGGTGTGTGCGCGCAGGATCCGCTCGCCGAGCCCGCGTGATCCGCTGTGGACGACGAGCACCACGTCACCGGCGGCGACCCCGAGCCGGGCCGCGTGGTCCGGCTCGAGAACGGTCCCGATCCGGGCCAGCTCGACGAAGTGGTTGCCCCGCCCGACCGTGCCCAGCCCTTCGAGATGACCGGCCGGCACGTCGCCGTCCAGCACGTCCCAGGCCGGGTCGCCGGCGTCGGGCTCGACGTCGAGATCGGGGAAGCGGCCGGCCAGCTTCTCCGGGACGGCACGCTTGAGGCCGATCGGGAAGACGGCGATCCCGCACCCGATGTCGGAGCCGACCAGGAACGGGTACAGCACGGTCGACATCATCGCGGCGCCGATCGGGGCGCCCTTGCCGGGGTGCAGATCGGGCATCCCGGCGACGTGGCTCACGCCCTCGAGCGCGGCAACCTGATGGCACTGATCGACGGCGTCGGACTCGATCCAGCTGCCGTCGGACGCAAAAACAGTAACGGTGGACAAGACGCTCTCTTCCGAACGAAGCGAAGGACAGGAAGTTCTCGCGCGAAGCGCAGGGAGGTGAACCCGTCAGAACGTCATGCCCGTCAGCTTCGCGGAGAGGCGCCGCCCCGGCAACCGAGTTTTCGCCGGTGAACCCCTCAGGCGAGCACCCGGTACGTCACGTGGGTGGCCTGAGGTGTGTCCAGCGTGTCCAGGCGTTCGAGCCCGGGGCCGGGCAAGCCGTCGAAGAGGGCGGTGCCCGAGCCCAGCAGCAGCGGCGCGATGTGCAGCCGCAGCCGGTGGACCAGTCCGGCCCGCAGCGCCTGCTGGACGATCGACGCGCCGCCCATGATGTGCACCCGTTTGCCGCCGGCCGCTGTCTTCGCTGCCTCGATCGCCGCCTTGATGCCGCCGGTCTCGAAGGTGAACGTCGTCTCGCCCTTGTGCACCGGCTCGTGCTCCCGGTGGGTCACGACGATCACCGGCATCCGGAAGAAGCCGTTCTCGGCCTGCCAGCCGTCCGTCGCGTCGTACACGTTTCTGCTGGTCACGACGGCGCCCGACGCGCCGAAGATCGTGTCGAGCAGCGCCTGGCCCTCCGGGTGGCCGGTCCAGGCGTGCAGGGCCTCGCCGCCGCGGCCCAGCCCGGGAAAGTCCTCCAGCTCGGGCCCGGTCACGAACCCGTCCACCGACATCGAGATATCCGCTTCCACAACAGTCATGACCAGGCAGACGTGGTGCAGACGGAAACTCATCGGTGATCCGGGCTCAGACCTCGATGTGCGACCCCATGATGACGGTCCGGTCGCGCGGCAGGCCGAAGTACTCGGCGGCGTCGGCGGTCACGTACGAGGTGGCCACGAACAGCCGTTTGCGCCAGGCGGCCATCGTCGGCTCCCGGCCGGACCGCAGCTCGATCTTGGAGAGGAAGTACGACGCCTGCTCGATCTGCAGGGGCCCCTCGGTCACCTCGGTGCCGAGAGTCCGCAGCGTGGCCGGCACGTCCGGGGTCTCCATGTACCCGAACCGGGCGATGACGTGCACGATCCCGTCGTGGTCGTACCCGAGGTCGTCGATGATGACGCGGTCGTCCGGCGCCACCCGGGGTACCGGCTCGGTCTGCAGCGACATGATCACGACGTGGTCGTGGCGGACGTGGTTGTGCTCGACGTTGGCCCGCATGGCCAGGGGCGCGGTCAGCTTGCCGCGGTTGAGGAAAACCGCGGTGCCGGGCACCCGCGTGATCGACTCCTCGTTGTCCCGGATGTCGGCGATGAACTCCCGCAACGACCCTTCCCGCCGCTCCCGCTCGGCCGTGACGATCCGGCGGCCGCGCTGCCAGGTCGTCATCAGCGTGAACGCGGTGAGGGCGATCAGGAGCGGCAGCCAGGCGCCGTGGGCGAGCTTGGTCAGATTGGCCGCCACGAACAGCAGGTCGACCAGCAGCAGGACGGTCGCGCCGGCGGCGATCAGCCACACCGGTGCGTTCCACTTCCAGCGCGCGACGTAGAAGAACAGCAGCGTGGTGATGGTGATCGTCCCGGTCACCGCCATGCCGAACGCGTACGCCAGCGCCGCCGAACTGCGGAACGCGAAGACGAGGGTCAGCACCGAGGCCAGGAGCAGCCAGTTGATCCACGGGACGTAGATCTGCCCGATCGACGACTCCGAGGTGTGCGCGATGCGCAGCCGCGGCAGATAGCCCAACTGGGCGGCCTGCGAGGCGACCGAGAAGGCGCCCGTGATCACCGCCTGCGACGCGATGACCGTCGCCGCCGTGGCCAGCAGCACCATCGGCAGGCGGCCCCACTCCGGGACCAGCAGGAAGAACGGGCTGCTGATGTTGGCGGGGTTCTCCAGGATCAGCGCGCCCTGTCCGAGATAACTCAGCGCGCACGCCGGGAACACCAGGAGCAGCCAGCCCCGGCTGATGGCCCGCCGGCCGAAGTGACCCATGTCCGCGTAGATCGCCTCGGCGCCGGTCACCGCCAGCACGATCGCGGCCAGGGCGAAGAACGCGATGCCGAAGTGGCCGGTCAGGAAGCCGATCGCGTACGTCGGCGACAGCGCCTTGAGGATCGCGGGGTTACCGGCGATGCCGCCGATCCCGCAGGCGCCGATGACCACGAACCACAGGATCGTGACCGGGCCGAAGATCCGGCCGACCGACGCCGTCCCCTTCCGCTGCACCGAGAACAACACCACGATGATCACGGCCGTGATCGGTACGACCAGCGCGCCCAGTGACGGCTCGACGACCTTGAGACCCTCGACCGCCGACAGCACCGAGATCGCCGGAGTGATCATGCTGTCGCCGAAGAACAGCGAGGCGCCGAAGATCCCCACGGCGGCCAGCACGACCGCGGCCCGCTTGCCCTGCTGGGCGCCCCACCGGCGGAGCAGCGCGATGAGGGCCATGATGCCGCCCTCACCGTCGTTGCTGATCCGCATCGCCAGCAGCACGTACGTCACCGTCACGATGATCATCACGGACCAGAAGATCAGCGAGACCACGCCGTACACGTTCCCGGCGCTGACGGGTACGGGATGCGGGTCCTCGGGGTTGAACACCGTCTGCAGGGTGTAGATGGGGCTGGTCCCGATGTCGCCGAACACGACACCGAGCGCCCCCACCACAACCGCAAGCCTCACGGAATCGCGCGCTTGCAAGCTACCGGTGATCTTGTTCGGCTCCACGCGACCAGCATGAGGTCGCAGGGGTGGATCCGTCTGTTTCTTGACGTGTTCTTAACGCCGACGGGGAAGCCGTCCCCGCTGTCAGGTCTCGTAGTACCGGCCGCTCTGCCGGCGGTACGGGCGCCGGGAGGTCTGCATGAAGCGGCGGCAGACGAGGGCGGTCGCCGCCACGCTGGCCAGGGCGACCACGATGATCGTGAGCAGGGAGGTGCCGCCCAGCGCCAGCGGCGTACCGGAGGACTGCAGCTTCGTGGCTGTCGCCGGACCGCTCGTGGCGGCTGCCGGCGGTGGCGCGGTCGGCAATGCGGCGAAGTCGACGATGCCGCTGCTCTCCAGCAGGGTCATGTGGGTCATGACGAACTGGTTGGTGCGCTGGGCCAGCTTGCGGACGGTGTCGTTGCGGGTGGAGGCCCGGATCGTGGCGATCGCCGGGAAGATCTTGCCGTGGGCCGCCCGCAGGCGGTCGATGTAGACCCGGTCGAAGTCCTCGCCCTCGGCGTCCCGCATCTCGGCGAGCCAGGTCTGCTGGTCGGCGTTCGGCTTGCTGGGCAGCGTAATGTCGAGCTTCTTGGCGGCGTCACGGACGAGTTTGTCCAGCGTTTCGTGCTGGGCGGCGATGTCACGCCCGATCTCCTGGATCCGCGGGTCGTCCGACTTCTTCTGTGCCATCTCGCCGGCCGGGATCTCCCACAGCCCGGCCAGACGGACCTTGATCGCGAAGTCCTTGTCCGCGTCCGAGATGTTGCCCTTGCCCCGGTCGGTCAGCAACCCGTTCGGTGGCACCGGCACACCCGGCTCCGCGTGAGCGACCTGCGGGTCGAGCAGAACCAGAGCCACGGCAACCAGCACCGCACCGGACAGGCGGCGGCGGGACCGCACCAATCGATCGACGGCGAGCACGTCAACCTCCAGTCATCACCCGGGAAGGTCCCCTGGTGCCCGGCAGTACGGACCGCGGCCCGGAACGGATCAAAGATCAGCCGGTTCCGTCGAGGAACTTGACCAGCGCATTGACCGCCTCACGTCCCGCACGGTTCGCGCCGACGGTCGACTGGGACGGCCCGAAGCCGACCAGGTGCACCCGCGGCTCCCCGGCGACCTGCGTCCCGGTCATCCGGATGCCACCGTTCTCGCCCCGCAGCCCCAGCGGCTCCAGATGGCCGAGCGCGGCCCGGAACCCGGTGGCCCAGACGATGGCGTCCACCGCCGTGAACGACCCGTCCGCCTCCCGGACACCCCCGGGCTCGACAGAAACGAACATCGCCCGGCGGACGAGCGCACCCCGTTCCTTCGCGGCCAGGGCGTACGGCGTCCAGATCAGGCCGGTGTAGGAGACGACACTCCGGGCCGGCCGCCCCGCCTCGACGTCCGCGACCACCTTCGCGATGATCTCCCGCCCGGCGACCTCGGGCTCGAACTCCCCGTCCCGGAACACGGGCTCCCGCCGCGTGTACCAGAAGGTGGTCGCCACCCGCGAGATCTCCTCCAGAAGCTGCACGGCGGAGATCCCGCCACCGACGACGGCCACCCGCAGCCCGGCGAGGCGTTCGGCCGACACGTAGTCCTGCGTGTGCAACTGCAGCCCGGCGAACGTCTCCAGCCCCGGGTAGTGCGGGCGTACCGGATTGGTCCAGGTCCCGGACGCGTTGATGATCGCCCGGGTGACCCACGACCCCTGATCGGACTCGACGCTCAGACTGCCGTCCGGCTGCGACCGGACCGCGGAAACCCGCACCGGACGCAGGATCGGCAGCCCGGCCTCCCGCTCGAACGCCGCAAAATAGCGCGGCACGGCGGTCCGGCTGGGCTCTCCAGGATCGAGCGGCGGCTTCGGGAACCGCGGCAGGTCGAAGATCCCGTTGACGGTCGCCATCCGCAGCGACTCCCACCGCTCCTGCCACGCCCCACCCGCGGCGGGCGCGGCATCGAGCACAACAAAGGTCCGCTCACCGTCAGGGTCGTCCAGCGCACTGGTGAACCCGCGCCGCTTCAGGTGGTACCCGGCCGACAACCCGGACTGCCCACCCCCGACAACCACCACAGTCGCCCGCCGCACGCTCATACGAACCCCTGAACGCCGGCCACCGGCCCAACTTACCTGCCGGCCGTACCGGACTCGCCCGGTACGGCCGGCACCTGATGCCTAGCGGACACCCGCCGAACTCGTCGCCGTTCTGGTCCGGTCGAGGGACTTCTTCTGCGAGCCGGCGGCGACCGCGGCCGGCGGTCCCGGGGGCGCGGCATCGCCGCTGAGGAAGAAGGCCAGGTTCTGCGCCAGCTGGTTGGCGGTGACGGGATCCATCTCGGCGGGCTGGTTCCAGTTGATGTCCATCAGCAGCGTCAGGCGTCCGCCGCCGGAGACCTCGTCCGGGCCCCAGGCAGCAGCGATCGGCACCGCCGGAGCCTCACCGTTGTCCACCTCCGCGATCACGTTCCTGGCCGGCACCCCGGCCAGGCCGCCCGGCGCGTCGACGGTCCAGGTGTCGACGGCGAACGGCTTGCGGGTGACGCCGCCGGGCGCGTCCGCCTTCAGCGGCACCGGACCGAGCTGGGGGAACGGGTCGCCGAGGCCACCGATCTGCAGGGAATCCAGACCGGTGACCAGCTGCTTGACGATCGTGGTGTCGGCGGCGTTGATGCTCTCGCAGCAGGGACGCTCACCGGTCAGGAAGAGACCCCGGCCGCTCTTGACGAAGGCGACGAGCCGGTCGAGGTCGTCGTCCGGGAACGGGCTGGTGCTCACGGCCCAGATCTGGTCGTACCCGGAGAGGTTGTCCGGCAGGTCGTCGTCGGCGTCGATCTCGACCGTGTAGCCGGCCGCCTCCAGACGCTCCTTCAGCCAGGAGGCGCCCGTGGTGCTGCCGTAGTCCCCGGATCCGGCGATCAGGACGTCGGCCCGGCCCGGTTCCGGTTCCTCGGCGGTGACCTCCACCTCGCCGGTCGCCCTGGTCTCGGGTTTGAGGCCGTTCGCGGGGCTGGTCGCCGTGATCTCGTAGCGGCCGGCCTTGTCCGGAGCGGTGTAGACACCGTCCTGGGTGATGGTTCCCTCGCCGTCCTTGACTGACCACACCACGGTCTGGACCGGTGAGCGGGCGACCGTCGCGGTGAACGGCACCGTCCCACCGGCCGGCACGACAGCCTCCGCCGGGGTGACCGTGACACCCATGAACGGGCCGGACTGGTAGAGCGGCACCTCGAAGGAGACGAGCGGATCCCGCTCCCAGTCCGCGATCTTCTTCCCCAGCAGCGACAGCTGGAACCCGGCGCCGATCGAGCCGGAGAGTTTCAGCGTCACGAAACTGTCCGCGCTGGTGTCCGCCTTCAGGTCGATGACCCGGACGGTGATCTGGACGTACGGGCCGACCACGCCGTAGAGCATCAGGCTCATCCGGATGCGCGGCCCGGCGGTGAACTCGGCCGCAGCGAAGACAGTCGGCTGCTGGTACGCCGTACTCCGGGTGTTGATCTCACGAGCGGTGACCCGGGAGTCGCGGGTGCGGATGTCGACGCCCGACGTTGTCGTCTCGCTCACCGAGGTGACGATCCCCGCGCTGATCTTCCCCGAGGTCTCCAGCGTGAGTTCCATCCGGGGGACGATCACGACGGGCACGAAGCCGATCGAGAACCGGATCGGGGTGAAGTCGATCCGGCCCAGCGGGATGCTGCGTTTGATCTCCTTGCTGATCTCCGCCTTGGCCTCGAGCTTGCGTTCCACCGCCACGGAGGCGGTGAAGTGCGACTCGGTGTGCGTGCAGCACCGGACCGAGGCGTCGAACGACACGCTCGGCGTGATCTTCTGCGAGCCGCTCAGGGTGACCTTGCGGTTGCCCTCCTTGACCAGGTCGACGTCCAGCGAGATGGTCAAGGACGGCTGATCGAGCTTGGCCACGCCCTTCGGCGCGACCAGCCGCACACCGTCCCGGGCCGGCGCGAACTGCTCGATGTCCTCCGCGCCCAGTTCGGTGTCGACCGCGACGGCGCCGTTGCTGAGGGCCTCGTCGAGTGACGCCTCGGCGGTGACGACGCTGGTAGTGGCACCGTCCGTTGTCACGCTGACGACCTTGCGCAGCAGACCCAGCGGTGTCTCCTCACTGACGTCGGCGACCAGAACGTTGCCCGGCTTCAGACCTGTGACCTGCGTAGGAGCGTCGGTGAAGGTAAGCGTCTGCCCGTCCGACACGTCGGTCAGGGCCGCCAGGGAGTCCTTGGACAGCACGACGGTGCCCGCCAGCACCGTGACGTCGGGCCGGGTGGGTGCGGTGGTCGCGGGAGCACCGCGTCCCTTCACGTTCCGGGCGCGTACTCCGAACGTGTAAGCCGTCCCGGATCGCAATCCCTTGATGGTGGCCGAGCGGTCGTCCTTCCCCGCGCGGGCGGTGGCGCCGCCGGGCGAGGCGACGATCTCGTACCCGGTGATCGGAGAGCCGCCGTCGTCTCCCGGCTCCCAGGTGACGGTCACACCGCCCCGGCCGGCCGCGGCGGCTCCGACCGACGACGGTGCCGCCGGAGGCCCGACGGCCGGTGTCACCACACGGCTGCGGTCCGAGGAGGGACCAGCGCCGACGGCGTTGACCGCCACGACCGTGAACCGGTAACGAGTGCCGTTCGTGAGCCCGCTGACGGTGGTACTGCGGACGTCGCCGGTCACGGTGGTCTCGGTGTCGCCCGGTACGGCACGGACCCGGTAGCCGGTGATCGGGCTACCTCCGTCGCCGGCCGGGGGCTTCCAGGTGACTGTCGCGCTCTGATTGCCGGCCACCGCGGACACCGAGCGCGCCCGGCCCGGCCTGGTGGCGGCCTGCGGGACCACCGGTGCGGACGGCCTGCTCCGGGCGCCGGTGCCTGCCACGTTCACCGCGGCGACGGTGAACGTGTAGCGCCGGCCGTTGACCAGGCCGCCCACCTGCACGCTGGTCACAGCCGTCGTGGTGATCGTCGCCCCACCGGGCTGGGCGGTGACGACGTACCCACTGACGGGCGACCCACCGGTGCTTTCCGGCGGTTTCCATCTGACCAGCGCGGACCGGTCCTGAGCTGTCGCGGCCACCCTCGTGGGTGGTCCGGGTGCGCGTGCGACCGCCGCGTCGGCGCTGACGGTGACATAGGCGAACGCCGCGATCAGCACCGCGATCATCATCGCGGCGAGCGATGTCTTCTTCATGGACCAGGACCGCATCGGAGACCTTCCGGGAAAGTGATCGGGGTACATCTCCAAACCCCGGCGCCGTCCCCGTGGATACGGTCTGTATGGATGGAAGCGTCGACCGATCATCGAGCTTTCCTCGTCCCGTTCGGCCGCCGCCGACGACCCCAGGTCGGGTATGAACGACGGTGTGGAAGCCGAGGTGTTCGACGAGTTGAGCCGGCGGTATCGGTGGGAGTTGCATGTGCACTGCTATCGGATGCTCGGGTCGTTCGAGGCTGCTGAGGACCATGTGCAGGAGGTGCTGCTGCGGGCCTGGCGGGGAAGGGAGTCCTTCGAGGGGCGGTCGAGTGCGCGGACCTGGCTCTATCGGATCGCGACCAACGCCTGCCTGGACACGCTGAGGAGGACCACGCCGCCGCTGCAGCCGTACCCGGATCAGGTGCTGGACGAGCGGCCCGGGCCGGAGGCTGCGGTGGTGGAGCGGGAGACGATCTCGCTGGCTTTTCTGGCCGCGATCCAGTTGTTGCCGGCGCGGCAGCGGGCCGCGTTGATTCTGCGGGATGTGCTGGCCTGGAGTGCGCGTGAGGTGGCGGAGTTGCTCGATGCGTCCGTGCCGGCGGTCAACAGTGCCGTGCAGCGGGCGAGGGTGACGCTGCGGGAGCGGTGGCCGGGAGGGCGGGAGGAGTGGGCGCCCGCCGGGGAGCCCGGGGCGGAGCAGCGGGAGTTGTTGGAGCGGTACATCGCCGCGCACGAGCAGGCCGACCCCGAGGCGCTGGTCGGGCTGCTGCGGGAGGACGTGGTGCTGAGCATCGAGCCCGGCGTCGGGGAGTGGCACGGCGCGGCCCAGGTTGCTCCGGCCCTGCGTGAGGGCATGATGTCGCGGGGCCGGTGGCGGATGCTGCCGTGGGCGGCGAACCGTCAGCCCGCGGTCGCCGGCTACGTGCTGGCCGAGGGGGACACGGCCTACCGCCCGTTTGTGCTGGGCGTTCTGCAAGCCGAGGGTGGGCGGATCTCGGTGATGAAGGCGTTCGAGGCGCCCGAGCTCTTCGTGACGTTCGGGCTGCCGGTGGAGCTCGGGATCTAGCCGAGGATGTCGTCGAGCCAGGCGTTGCGGAAGGTGCCCGCCGGGTCGTACTCGGCGGCCAGGGCCTGGAAGTCGGCGAAGCGCTCGTAGCGGGAGCGGATCGTCGCCGGGTCCTGGGTGAAGACCTTGCCCCAGTGCGGGCGGGCCTCCAGCGGAGCGAGCTGCTCCTCCAGGGCCGCCACGACCGGCAGGACCCGGTCCGTGTCGGCGATCCAGGTGAAGTGCAGGCCCAGGCTGTCGCGGTGGTAGTTCATGCTCAGCCACAGGTCGTCGGCGGCCACCGTGCGGATCTCGTTGACCTGGAGGACAGGGGCGAGCTGCTCGCGGATGGCGGCCACGGCGTCGATGGCCTCGAGCGCGCGGTCGAGCGGCACCATCCACTCCGACTGCAGCTCGGCGCCGGTGCTCGGGCTGAACTCCATGCGGAAGTGCGGCAGGCGGGCGTGCCACGGGCCGGGGACGCCGAACTGCTCGGTGGAGTTGGTGGCGTCGACACCCGGCACCGGGTGGCGCGGGCCGTCGGCGGGCCGGGCGCCGAAGAACGGGCCGTCGGGCATCGGCTCGGTGCGCTTGAGCCAGGCGTGGTTGATGTCGGTGCTCTGCCAGTTGGTGAAGAGGCTGACGCTGTACCCCGAGGCGAGGATCTCCGGCAGGTTGTCGTCGAGCACGGACCGGGGGAGGTCGTCGTAGACGTACTGCCGGATCTCGAACGCCGGGACGACGTCCAGGGTCAGGGCGGTGACGATGCCCAGGGCGCCCAGACCGACCACGGCGCCGTCGAAGCCCTCGTCGCCGCGGCGCAGCGTGACCAGCTTGCCGTCACCGCGGATCAGCTCGAGGCCGGCGACCGACGTCGCGAGGTTGCGGTTGCGCACGCCGGAGCCGTGGGTGGCCGTGGTGACGGCACCGGCGACCGAGATGTGCGGCAGCGACGCCATGTTGTGCACGGCCAGGCCTTCGGCGTGCAGACGGTCGGCCAGTTCGCCGTACCGGATGCCGCCGTCGACGCGGACCGTGCGGCGGTCCGCGGAGATCTCCACGACGCGGGGGAGGCCGATGAGGTCGACCAGGTCCCCGGTCGTGTCGGCCATCCGGTTGAAGGAGTGGCCGCTGCCGAGGACCCGGACCTTCCCGCCGCCGGCGACAAGGTCCTGCAGCTCAGGAACCGTCAGCATCCGGTGGATCCGGCTCGCGTTGAAGGTGATGTTGCCGGCCCAGTTCTTCACCACGTCACTCACCGGTCCAGCGTAGGCGAACTTCGTTCAGGAGTTGACGGCTACGGGGGTCGGCTCTTCGGCCGGGCGCTGCCACCGGTAGGCCTTGGCCCGCTTGACCTGCTTGGGCCGGGGTGCGTCCGCCGCCAGCTTGGCCTCGCCGCGGTTGGGCAGCGAGAGCCGGAAGACCTTCGCCCAGGCCGAGCCGACCTGCCGGGGCAGGGAGCCGCTGACGTAGGTCAGCTGGTAGCGGTCGAAGATCTCGCGGATCCGGGGCGCGATCTCCTGGTAGCGGTTGCTGGGCAGGTCGGGGAAGAGGTGGTGCTCGATCTGGTACGACAAGTTGCCGGTCATGATGTGCATGACACGGTTGCCGTCGATGTTCGCCGAGCCGAGCATCTGCCGGACGTACCACTCGCCGCGGGTCTCGCCCTCGATCGACGTGCGCTCGAAGGTCTCGACGCCCTGCGGGAAGTGACCGCACATGATCACCGAGTGCGTCCAGAGGTTGCGGACCAGGTTGGCGACGGCGTTGGCCGCCAGGGTGTGCAGGAACGAGCCGGTGACGATCGACAGCGCCGGGTGGACGACGTAGTCCTTCAGCATCTGCTTGCCGATCTTGCGGCGGACCTGCTTGAGGCGCTCCTTGAACTCCGGGTTCGTGCGCCGCTTCTTCGTCTTCAGGTTCTTGCCGAGCTCGAGGTCGTACGCGGCGATGCCGTACTCGAAGAAGCACGCGTTGACGAAGTTCCAGAGCGGCTGGCCCAGGTAGATGGGGTGCCAGCGCTGCCCCTCGTCGACGCGCATGATGCCGTAGCCGAGGTCGTTGTCCTTGCCGACGACGTTCGTGTAAGTGTGGTGCAGCTCGTTGTGCGAGTGCTTCCACTGCTCCGACGGCGACGCGTTGTCCCACTCCCAGGCGGTCGAGTGGATCTTCGGGTCGCGCATCCAGTCCCACTGGCCGTGCATGATGTTGTGGCCGATCTCCATGTTCTCGAGGATCTTGGCCACCGACAGGCCCGCCGTGCCGACCAGCCAGGCCGGCGGGAAGAGCGAGAAGAGCAGGATCGCGCGGCTGCTGAGCTCCAGCTTGCGCTGCACGCTGATGACGCGGCGGATGTACTTCGCGTCGTTCTCACCCCGGCCGGCCACGATCTCGTCCCGGATCGCGTCGAGCTCGCGGCCGAGCGTCTCGATGTCCTCGGCGGTCAGGTGGTCGATCGGGCTGACGCGCTTGCGCTGGATCGTGGTCACGAAGTTCCTTCCGGAGCGGGAGCAGGAGAAGAGGTTCAGGCGTCCAGCTGGCACGGGCCGGCGGCGGCCGAGATGCACGTCTGGACGGGGATGCGGTCACCCTCGACCGCGGTGGTGATCGAGCCGTCGCGCAGGTCGCGGACCGAGCCCTCGGTCATCGGCAGCACGCAGCTGAAGCAGATGCCCATCCGGCAGCCGGACGGCATCAGCACACCGGCGTTCTCACCGGCCTCCAGGATCGGTACGCCGCCCTCGGCGTCGACCACGGTCCCGGACCTGCCGAAGGTGACCTTGCCACCCTCGCCGGCCGCGATGATCGTCGGACGGAACCGCTCGACGTGCAGCCGCTCGGCCGCACCGGCCAGGGCCCAGTGCGCGCCCAGGTCGTCGAGCATCTCGTTGGGCCCGCAGGCCCAGGTGTGCCGCTCGAACAGGTCGGGGACCAGCTCGGCCAGCTCGGTGGTGGAGATCCGTCCATCGGTACGGGTGTGCCGCTCGATCAGGCGGATCCGCCCGTCGGCGGCCAGGGTGCGCAGCTCCTCGCCGAACACGACGGCCTCGCGTTCCGGCGCCGAGTGCAGCACGACGACGTCACTCAGCTCGTGCAGGGCGCTGCGCAGCATGCCCATCACGGGTGTGATGCCGCTGCCGGCCGTCACGAAGAGCACCTTCTCCGGCCGGGGTGTCGGGAGCGTGAACTCGCCGGCCGGGTTGTCCAGGTGCACGATCATGCCGCGCTTGGCGTTGCGGATCAGGTAGTTGCTGACCACACCGTCCCGGACGGCGTTGACCGTCACCGACAGCCGGCCGGGCGCGCAGGTCACGGAGTACGCACGCCAGAGCCGGACACCGTCGACGTCGACGCCGATGCGGATGTACTGCCCGGGCTCGTGCGGCTGCCAGCCGCGGCCGGGCCGCAGCACCAGCGTCACGCTGTTGCGCGTCTCGGGCCGGACCGATTCGATCTTGGCGCGCAGGACACTGGCGTTGCGCAGGGGCGCGACCACGTCGAGGTAGTCCGCCGGCACCAGGGGTGTCGTGATCAGCTCGACGACGCGCCACGCGCCGGACCGCAGGGTCTGTGTTACCGCCATGACACAAGCCTGCGTCGTTTCCCGGGATATCGCCTGACCGGATCAACGTGAATCCGGCCGGGGTTATTGTTCGCAGGGAACAAAAGGAGGCCATCATGAGCGACGTTCAAGACTTCCAGCTGACCGCAGGGGCGGTAGCACCCCTAAAGCAGGCGTTGCCAGCGGTGGCCGCGCAGACCGTCGAGGCGATCACCGACGGGGTGCCCGCGTACGCGAAGGCGTTCTCCGGCCCGCTCGGCCCGCAGATCGAGAAGGCCGTCCGGGCGGCGCTGGGCACGTTCCTCAACCTCGTGTCCCGGCCGGCGGGCCGCGGGCAGGGTTCCCCGCTGGCGCCGGCGCTCGAGGCCGCGTACGCGCTCGGCCGGGGTGAGGCGCGCAACGGCCGCAGCCTGGACGCGCTGCTCGCGGCGTACCGGCTCGGGGCCCGGGTGGCCTGGCGGGAGCTGGCCGCGATCAGCGTGCGGGGCGGGCAGGACTCGGGGACGATCGCGCACTTCGCCGAGCAGGTGTTCGCCTACATCGACGAGTTGTCGGCGGCCAGTGTCGCCGGGCACGCCGACGAGCTGGCCACGTCCAACCGTGCCCGCCGCCGCCACCTCGAACACCTGGCCCAGGTCCTGCTGGCCGGTGAACCGGAGCACGTGGTGCTGGCGGCGGCCGAGCGTGCGGAATGGGCGTCCCCGCAGACCCTGACCGCTCTGCTGGTGCCGGAGCCCGCCACCCGCGCGGTGCTGGAGCTCCTGGACGCCCGGACGCTCCAGGCGGCCGAGGCCGGGCCCGACGAGACCTCGGTGCTGCTGGTGCCCGACGCGCAGGGTGTGTCCCGGGCGCACCTGATGCGCCTGCTGGCCGGTCGCGGCGCGATCGTCGGCCCGTCGCGGCCCTGGCTGCAGGTCCGGGAGTCGCTGGCCCGCGCGGTGCGGACCGCCCGGTTTGCGCCCAGCGCCGGGGGAGCGGTCGTGGACACCGAGGAACACCTGGTCAGCCTCGTGGTCAACGCCGACCCGCAGGCCCTCGCCGACCTGCGCGAGAAGGCGCTCGCACCGCTGGCGGGCGAACGCAGCGCGACGGCCGAGAAGCTCGCCGAGACACTGCGCGGCTGGCTGCTGCACCACGGCCGCCGGGACGAGGTCGCGGCGGCGCTCTTCGTGCACCCGCAGACCGTGCGCTACCGGATGACCCGGGTCCGGGAGCTCTACGGTGACCGCCTCCGCGACCCCCAGTGGTTGCTGCTGCTCACCGTCGCGCTGGCCTGAAGCTGTCGATTTTCATCGATCACCTTGACTCGATGGGACCGGGACGGCACCGTGCCGGGATGACGCTGACTCGCCGAACCCTGCTCGGTGCCACGGTCGCCGGCGGAGGCACCCTCGTGGCCGGTGCCACGGCCGCACCCGCCCAGGCCGCGCCGCGCCGGGCCGTGAAACCGCCGATGCTGCGGCCGGGCGACCGCGTCCGGGTGATCGCCACGGCCTACCAGCCGGACTCACGGCTCGACCGCGGCATCGAGATCCTGGAGAGCTTCGGCCTCGAGGTCGAGGTCGGCGACCACGTCGACGACGTGTACGGCTATCTCGCGGGCACCGACGACGATCGGCTGGCCGACCTCAACGCCGCGTTCTCGGACCCCGGCATCCGCGGCGTCTTCGCGGCCCGCGGCGGCTACGGCACCCAGCGGATCGTCGACCGGCTGGACCTCGAGGCGGTCCGCCGCGACCCCAGGGTCTTCGTCGGCTTCAGCGACCTCACCTCGCTCATGGGCCGCCTGTGGCAGAGCGCCCGGCTCGTGACCTTCTACGGACCGATGGTCAACTGGACCGACTCGCGGACCGGCCCGGTCGAGATCGAGTCCCTGCGCAAGGCCATCATGACCACCGAGCCGGCGGTCCTGACCCGCGACCCGGCCGAGCCCAGCTCCGCCGTGGTGGTGCCCGGCACGGCCACCGGGCGGCTGCTCGGCGGCAACCTGACCATGATCCAGACCGCCATCGGTACGCGCGACCTGCCCGACCTCGCCGGTGCGATCCTGCTGTTCGAGGACGTCGACGAGGCGGCGTACAGCTACGACCGGATGCTCACCCAGCTGCTGCGCACGGGCGCCCTCGACCGGATCGCCGGCGTGGCGATCGGGCAGTTCACGAACGCCGCGAACAACGCCACGTGGAACGCGGCGACTGCGGTGCTGGACCGGATCGGCGGTCTGGGCGTACCCGTGCTGGGCGGCCTGCGGATCGGCCACGGCAACGGCCAGCTGACCGTGCCGCTGGGCGCCAAGGCCACGATCGACACCGCCGCGGGCACCCTGACCGTCGAGTCGGGAGTCACCGCCTGACCTGAGTCGCGCCACCCGCACCCCAGGGTGGTCCGGTGGTCATTCCCAGGGTGCTGCCCGGATCCCCGGGGGTTCTGGAATCCCTAGCGTCAGGGAGTCCGCTCAGGACCCGCACGGGGAGGCGTGATCATGTCGATCGATCAGTACGGCAGCACCCGGGAGCTCGTCCGGGACGCGCAGGCGGGCGGGCCCGGCGCCGCCGACCGGCTCGTTCGTGAGTTCGACCGGCTCGTCTGGTGGACCGTGCGCTCGTTCCGGTTGCCGGCGGCCGACGCCGAGGACGCCGTGCAGAACACGTGGCTGCGGGCGTTCGAGCATCTGGGGGAGCTCCGTGACCCGGACCGGACCGCGTCCTGGCTGGCCACCATCGCCCGGCGGGAATGTCTCAAGCTGATGCGGGCGGGACGGCGGGAGGTGCCCGTCGTGGAGCTGCGGCCCGACGAGCGGGACGATCCGCAGCCGGAGCGGGCGGCCGTCGACGGGCGCATGCACGACTTGCTGTGGCAGCACGTGAACTCGTTGCCGGACCCGGCGCGCGACCTTGTCGTGACGCTCAGCGGCACCGACGCGCCCGCGTACGCCGATTTTGCCCGCCGGAAGGGTATGCCGATCGGGAGCATCGGGCCGACCCGGATGCGGTTGCTGCGCAAGCTGCGGAGCTCATTGGAGCGCAACGGCCTCGGTGTGCACGCGTGGCACTGACCGGAGAGCTAGGCGACGATGCCGGCGAGGTCGGTACGGGACCGGATGTTGGTCTTCCGGTAGATGTTGCTGAGGTGATATTCGATGGTCTTGCGGCTGAGGAACAGTGTGGCCGCCGCCTCGTGGTTGGTGGCGCCCCGGCCCACCACGAGCGCCACCTGAAGCTCCTGCGGGGTGAGGCGGGGCAGGGCGTCCGCCGACCGGCCGATCGTCGAGCCGGTGGCCCGCAACTCGCTGCGGGCGCGGTCGGCCCACGGCTCCGCGCCGAGGCGGGTGAACGTCTCCAGGGCGTCGTGCAGATGTTTACGGGCCTGGGCCCGCTGCCGGTGCCGCCGCAGCCGCTCGCCGAGACAGAGCTGGGTGCGGGCACGTTCGAAGGGCATCAGGGCGCAGCCGGGCGACTCCAGGGCGATCCGGAAGGCGTCGTCCAGCTCTTCCGGTCCCGCCAGCAGCGCGCGGCAGCGGGCCGCGGCCGCGGCGGCCCAGAGACCGCCCGTGCGGTCCTCGAGCTCGTCGAGCAACTCGCGCGCGGCGTCCGTCCGGCCGTCCCTGATGTACGCCTCCACGAGGTCGAAGACCCACGGCACCACAGCGGGGTCGTGGATGTGCGCGACGACGGGCAGCGCCCGCACCTCCTCGAGTCGCGCGATCGCCGTGCTGGTGTCACCCTCGCTCAGCGCCAGCAGGCCGAGCTCGTGACCGGTGTAGAGCGCCATGCAGTCCACACCGAGGCGACCGGCGACGCTCATGGTGCGCTCGACCCGGCGGCGGCAGTCGTCGGGGCGACCCTGGACGGCGTCGAGGCGCCCGGCGAAGAACAGGCCGTACAGGTCGGCCTGGCGGGTCTCGCTGGCCAGGCGCAGGCTCTCCGCGGCGCTCACCCTCGCGTCGTGCCAGCGGCCGGTGCGGAAGTGCAACTCGGACTCGATGCCGAGGGCCTGGGGCAGCACCCCGAGGGCCCCGGCGGCGCGGGCGGCGGTCACGACCCGGTCCAGCAACTCTCCGGCGCGGTCGTAGTCCTCCAGCCAGATCCAGGTCAGGGCGGCGTGGCAGAGGTCCTGCGCGCGTACCAGGGGATCGGCGAGGCGCAGCTCGGCGTGACCGGCGAGCAGGAGCTCGGCCGCCGCCTGCCGCTCGCCCGCCAGGGTGAGGCCGCCCGCGAGGGCGACCGCGGCGACGAGCTGCGGCGCTCCGCCCGTGCGGGAGGCCAGCTCGTGGCCGCGGCGGACCACGGCCTGGAGCTGCTCGATGTCACCGACCATGAAGTACGGGATGCACGCGTCGGAATACATCAGCGCGGCCCGGCCCGGATCGGCTTCCTCCACGGCTTCGGCGGCGGCGACGAGATACTCCAGGACGGCGTCGGGCCGCTCGCGCCACATCCGCACGTACGCGCTCATGTGCTGGACCAGGGCCCGCCGGCTCGGGTCGGTGGTGAGTGGCAGCGCCTCGTCGAGCAGCGGAAGCACCTGGTCGTTGCGCCCGGCGAGCTGCCAGCAGCGGGCCGCGCGCAGCAGCCGCCGGGCGCGGTCCGGGCCGAGGCTGAGCCGGGCGGCCTGCCCGAACGCGCGCGCCGCCGCGACGTAACCGGCGCGGCTGCTCGCCCGCAGCGCGGTCTCCTGCAGCGTGGTCGCGACGGTCTCGTCGGGGGAGAGCGTGGCGGTGGCGAGGTGCCAGGCGCGGGCGTCGGCGGCCGCGTCACCGGGGACGTTCGCGAGGGCGGTCGCGAGGGCCAGGTGCGCCGCGCAGCGCTCGTCCATCGTGGCGGCGTGATAGACGACCGAGCGCAGCAGCGGGTGCCGGAACTCGGTGCGGCGGTCGTCGATGGTGATCAGGTCCTGGGTCTCCGCCGGGGCGAAGTCGCGCAGCCCGAGACCCGTGGCCTGCGCCGCGAGCAGCAGGATCCCGGTGTCACCGCCGACCGCGGCCGCCGCCAGCACGAGCGCCCGGCGGGTGGCATCGGGCAACTCCGCCAGCCGCGCCTGCAGGGCCCGTTCGATGCGGGAGCCCGGCGGCACGTACGGCGCGGTGACGCCGTCGTCGTCGGCCGTGCCGGGGTGTTCACGGCTCAGCTCGATGACACCGAGCGGGTTGCCGGCCGTCGCGGCGTGCAGCCGGGCGGCGGCACCGGGCGGGCCGGCGGGCAGCGTGGCCCGGCACAGCTCGTCCACGTCCTCGATGGAGAGGCCGGAGAGCGGCACGTGCTGCGCGCGCAGGTCGGCGGCGTCGGCCGGGTTGCGCGTCGCGACCAGCAGCGCGATGCCGTCGGCGTGCAACCGCCGGCCGGCGAAGAGCACCGCCTCCCGGGAGGAGGCGTCCAGCCATTGCAGATCGTCCACGACGATCAGCAGGGGCGAGGTCTCGGCGGCCGCGGCCAGGATGCCGACGGTCGCGGCGCACACCGTGAAACGGTCACCGGCCACCGGCGGGCCCAGCGCGAGGGCACTGCGCAGGGCGGCGGCCTGCGGTGCGGGCAGGCCCGGCAGGCCGTCGAGCACCGGGCGCAACAGGTCGGCCAGGCCCGCGAACGGGATCTCCGACTCGTCCTCCCACCCGCGGGCGGTGAGCACCCGCAGCCCGGTGGCATTCTCGATCGCGTAGCCGATCAAGGTGGTCTTGCCGATCCCGGGCTCACCGGTGATCACCAGAGCGTCACTGCGACCGTCGCGCGCACCTGTCAGAAGACCGTCGATCAATGCACGTTCGGCGGTCCGTCCGAGCATCATCGGCCGAGTGTATTCCCGCGCGAGCAGCGCGACGGAGGGACCGCCAGCATGACCGAGACAACCCGGACACCCCCGGACCGCGACACCTATCTGTCGCGGGTGGAGGGGCGCAGCACACCGCTGACCGTGCTCACGCCGATGCCACGCCGGTGGACGCCGCTGCTGCGCGGCTTCCTCTTCCTGCGGCATCTGATGGGCGCACCGGCCGATCTGAAGAAGATGTCCTTCATCCACTTCGCCCACTGGTCGGTCATCTCCCGCTTCCCGGGTCAGAAGAGCCGTTCCCGGTACGCGTACCTGTTGTTCCGCAGCGACTTCAACGGTGCGTGGGGCAAGTACATCGACGCTTTCTCGATCGAGATCCCGCTGCGGATGGCGCTGATCTGGGGCTGGTCGTTCGGGTTCCCCGGCGCGCTGCCGCCCGGGCCGTTCCGCCACTACATCGCGGGCAACAATCTGCCGGTCCAGCACTACTTCTCCGCGTACCCGGAGTCGGGGGTGACCGAGATCGCGGCGGCACTGCGGGTGCGGGACGCGTACGAGAGGCATCTGGGGGAGACCGCGCCGGAGGAGTTCCCGGAGGCGTGGCGGCGCTTCCTCGCCGAGGTTCAGCAGGACCTCTACAGCTGGGAGAACGGATCGTGAGCGTCGGTACCCGGTCGGTGACGGTGTTCGCCCGCATCGCCGACGGTCGTGCGGAGGCGGTGCGGGAGCGGCTGCGGGCGTACGAGAAGGACAGTCCGTTCGCGCGGGTGGCCGGGACGCACTTCGCCCGGCTGGTGGTGATGGAGCATGCCGTCCCGCAGGAGCGGCCGACGGTGTGGCGCCGGCCGGCACGGCTGCTCGACCTGCTCGCGCACTTCGGGCGCGGGCCGCGGCCGGACGACCTGCCGCATCCCTACCTGATGATGACCGCGACCGTCGACGGTGAACCGGCCGACTTCTTCCGGCGGCTGCGGCACCTGGGCCCGGACGCGGACACGATCTGGGGCGACTGCACGGACTACCCGCGGCACTACGAGGAGGCGTCGTTCGTCGCCTTCTTCACCGAACGCAGCGTCCGCGCCAATTACACGTTCGCCGGGGCGCCCGACGGGTCGGTCACCGAGATCCGGGATGCGTTGCTGCTCCGCAAACAGCTGGCCGCCTTTGCCGCGACGGCCTCGGACGTCTCCGACGACGCACTGCTGCGCCGCTTCCGCACGGCGACCGAGCCGGTCGTCTCACCGGTTGCTGCACCGGGGCCGGAGATCGAGGCCAAGGACGTCCAGGGCCTGGTGCTGCGCGGGTTCGGGCACCACGGTGTGTCGGCGCACCTGTTCCTGCGGGTCACCTCGGGCGAGGACGCCCGGCGCTGGCTGAGCACGGTCGTGCCCGAGGTGACCACGGCCGCCGAGATCCCCGACCGGCCGGACCGGGCCCTGCACCTGGGCCTCAGCCACTCCGGACTGGCCCGCCTCGGTGTCGCGGACTCCTCGTTGAACGCCTTTCCCGAGGAGTTCCGCGAGGGCATGTACGCCCGTGAGGACGTCCTCTCCCCGGGCCGCGGCACCGGACCGTGGCAGGCGCCCTTCGACGGCCCCGGCGCCGTGGACGTGGTGCTGCTGCTCTCGGCGACCGACAGCACCACGCTCGACCCGTGGCTGGACCGTCTCCGCCAGGACCTCGACGGCCTGGTGCCGGCAGGCGAGCAGCGGGGTGCCCGCCTGCCGGACTTCGTCGAGCACTTCGGGTTCGCCGACGGGCTGTCACAGCCGCGCGTCGCCGGGTACGGGAAGGACGGGCACGGTGAGGTGCTCCCGGCCGGCGAGTTCGTGCTCGGTCTGCCCGATGTGGACGGTGACACGGCCGGGCGCGGACTGCCTTCCGGGCTGACCCGCAACGGCAGCTTCCTCGTCTACCGCAAGCTCGAACAGGACGTGCCCGCGTTCCGGCAGCTGACCGAGGCCGCCGCCGGACCGTTCGCCGACGGCGCCGAGGACGTCGCGGCCGGGCTGGTCGGCCGTCGCCGCGACGGTGCGATGCTCTCGCCGTGCCCCGCCGGGGCGCACGTGCGTCGCGCCAACCCGCGCGACTCGCTGCCCGGTGGCACCAAGCTCACCCGGCGGCACCTGATGCTCCGGCGGGGGATTCCGTACGGGCCGTACCTGCCGCCGGGTGCGGACGACGACGGCGCCGACCGCGGTCTGCTCTTCCTGGCGCTGGTCGGTGACCTGGGCCGGCAGTTCGAGTTCGTGCAGACCGAATGGCTGGCCGACGGCAACGTCTTCGGCCGCGGCGCCGAGGAGGACATCTTCACCACGGCCGGCGGCCCGCGGGCGCGGATCCTGCTGGAGGGCTCACCGCCGGCCTACGTCAGCGTGCCGCGGCCGCTGGTGACCTGCCGGGGTGGTGAGTACTTCCTGCTGCCGGGTCTCGACGCGCTGCGCTCACTGGCCACGACCGCTTGACTCAGGCGGCGCGGGGCCCGCTGCTCTCGCGGACGACCAGGGTGGTGGCGAGCTCGATGCGGTGGCTGTCGAGCCGCTCACCGTTGATGACCCGCAGCAGCATGCGGGCGGCGGACACGCCCATCTCGCGCAGCGGCTGGCGCACCGTCGTCAGGGCCGGCGCCATCCAGGGCGTGAAACTGAGGTCGTCGAAGCCGACGACGCTGCACTGCTCGGGGATGCGCAGGCCGCGCTCGCGGGCGGCCGAGTAGACGCCGGTCGCCTGCTGGTCGCTGCCCGCGAAGATCGCCGTCGGCGGATCCGGCAGGGCGAACATCCGCCGGGCCGCCTCGAGACCACCGTCGTGGTGGAACGGTGCGTACCGGACCAGGTCGCGGTGGGCGCCCAGACCCGCGGCCTCCAGCGCCGACCTGTACCCGGCGACACGCGCGCGGGTGCACAGCAGCGACTCCGGGCCGCCGATCGCCGCGATGCGGGTGTGGCCGAGACTGATCAGATGTTCGGTGGCGGCGTACCCGCCGGCAAAATTGGTCGTGCCGACCGACGGCACCTCGGGCGGCGGGGCGGACACACCATCGACAACAACGAAGGGAAGGGTGCGCCGGGCGAGCTCGGCACGCTGGTCCTCGTCCAGATCGGACAGGACCAGGATCGCGCCCTGCGAGGCCCTGGACAGCAAGGACTGCATCCAGCGCCGCGTCAGGCTGGCCCGGTTGTGGACCGCCGACACCGCGAGAGTGAGCCCGGCCTCCTCGGCCACCTGCTCGACGCCGGTCAGGATGGCCAGACCCCAGTTGCTGTCCAGATCGTTGATGACCAGGTCGATGAACTCACCGCGCCGGTTGCTCCGCCGGGGCGACCGCGGCCGCTGATAACCGTGCTCGGTCAGCAGCCGTTCGATGGCCGCACGCGTGTGAGCAGCAACATCACTGTGTCCGTTGAGGACCTTGGACACAGTGGGCACCGAGACGTTGGCCTCTCGGGCAATTGTCGCCAGCGTGCAGCGTGCCACCGTGGCCACCTCCTCGGCTCGCCGGAAGCCACAGTCTGATCACCCGCGCCGCCGTTTCCAAGAAGTTTCGAAACTTCTCTGCGGTTATTTCGGTGACGACGGCGGTCAGGCGGCCGACAGATACTCGAAGCGGCGCAATTCGCGCGCCTCCTTGGCGTACCGGGCGAGCAGATGGACGGTCCGCGGGCCGGCCACACCGTCCTGCCGGAGCCCGACGCGGGTCTGGAAGCGACGGACCGCCGAGTCCAGCTCGTCCTCGGTCCCGCCGACGACCAGACCCAGGTCGGCGAAGAGCTGACGCACCGAGGCGGGGTCCGCCGCCGGTGCCTGACCGTCGGTCCAGCCGATCAGGCCACCGACGGCGGTACCGACGACACCGAGCACTCCACGAGCTGACATCTTGACCTCCAGGGATGGTGGCGGGGGTACTCACCAGCATCCGGAGATCGCCTGTGAACGGCATCTGACCAGGGGCTCGACCTGCTGTGGACCGGCTGCGACTTTCGGCCGATGCCTGTCTGCAACCTGGGAGCCGGGCCGGTCAGAACTCGCCGAGACGCCTGTCCTGATCGGGGCAGACGGTGGTGATCGCCAGCTTGATCAGCCGGTGGGCGTCGGCCTCGCCGGTGCCGAACCGCTCGGTCCCGGCCACGACCGCACCGGCGTCCTTGCCCGCGACGAGGGCGCTGCAGGCCTGCTGGGCGAGGCCGGCGAGCTCCTCGTCCCGGTGGTCGACGGCGACCTCGGGCAGCTCGTCCTGCACGACGGCCACGAAGCCGGAGACCCCGCCGCTCTTCTCCGAGGCTTTCCGGGCCGCGGTGGTCCGGGGGGCCGCCGGTGCCGTTGAGGTCGCCGGTGCTGCCTGTGCGGTCGCTGTGCGGCCGGCGGCCACCGGCTCGGTCGTGGTGGTGGCAGGCACCGGCACGGTTGCCGGTTCGGCCTTCTCGTCCTCACCGCAGCCGCTCAGAACCAGCAGCAGTGCCGTCGCGATCAACCAGCGTTTCGCCATTTTCCACCCCACTCGTCCGATTTGCGCCGGGCAGACCCTAGCGGGAGTGCGCGGGTGGAGTGGCGGCGCGCCCACGGACGGCGGACGGCAATTCCCCGGGCGGGTGAAACACCGAGAGTTCCGGATCTTTACCGGTACCCGGCCAGCATTCGCGGTTCGGCGTGCTGGCCGCTTTCGATCAGATTGGTGGTCCTTTCCGCGGGCGTCCGGGTGTCCAGGCCTCGCCGGCGGGCCAGCCGGAGCACCAATGCCGCGTACGCCAGCAGCACCGGCACGTCGACCGCCACGAACTGCCACGGCATGTCCGCAGCGGTCTCGTCGACGGTGAGGTCGCCGAAAGCCGCACCGAGCAGGCCACTGAGCAGGTTGTTGAGCACGTGCAGGGCGATGGCCGCCTCCAGGCCGCCGGTGCGGACGGTCAGCCAGCCGATGACCACACCGAAGACGACCAGGTCGGCGAAGCCCCACGGCGTACCCCAGCCGTGCAGCGCCGCGAAGACGAGGGCCTGGACGGCGATCGGGATCCACGGACTGCGGCACACCGTTCCGACGGCCTGGAGCAGCCAGCCGCGGGTCAGGTACTCCTCGGCCGCGGCCTGCACCGGCACGACCAGGAGCAGCACGGCGGTCGCCACCACGAACGGCCCCCAGCCGGCGAGCGCCGTGTCGAGCCCGACGTCCTCACCGGTCGCCGCGGCGAGCGTGATCCCACCGCCGAGCAACGCCACCACAGCAACGGCCGCCACCGGCAGACAGGTGAGCAGCCACCGCAGTCGCAACCGGCCGGTCACTGACGACAGCGAACCGGCCGGACGCCGCTGCACCCACCGCGCGGCGAGCAGCGTGACCGGCAGGAACACCGCGATCATCAGGAACGCGCCAGCCAGATCGGTCAGCGGCCCGAAGGAGGACAGTCCGTCCGCGTTCCGGGGCCGCCCCGCGACGAGACCGGCGATCTCGAGCACTCCGATGAGGAGCAGCATGAGCGCGCCGCCGCCGACAACAACCAGCACGGTGCCGACCAGCGGACGCCACCAGCGGTGCGCGGCCGTCCGGGCCAGCCGATGGTACGGAGTGAGCGGAGGAGCGGGGATCAGCATGCGAGAAGTCTCGTGCCGGACACCCCTCCCGCGGATCGGGCCACAGCCGGATTCCGGCCCCCAACCTCCGATATAGAAGCGTCCCGGGATGGGAGGATCGCGGCATGCGCGAAGTGGTCGACGGAGTCTTCGAACTGGGCATCGGATACGTCAACATGCACCTGGTGGTGACCGACGACGGGGTGGTGCTGGTCGACACCGGACTCCCCGGCAAATCGGCGAAGATCGACCAGGCTCTGCACGACCTCAGCCGCAAGATCGGCGACGTGCGTACCGTCCTGCTCACCCACCACCACCCCGACCACACCGGCAACGTCGCCGACCTGCGCCGCCGCTCCGGCGCCCGGGTCATCGCCCACCAGGCCGACGTGCCGTACGTCACCGGTGACAAGCGGGCGGTCATCAAACACCCCGTGCTCAAGGTCGTCAGCCTTCTCATGGGCAAACCCGAACTGTCCCCGGTCGACGACGTCATCACCACCGACGGGTCGTCGCCGCTGCCCGGCTTCACCGCACTGCACACACCCGGCCACACCGCGGGGCACGTGTCGTACCTGCTCGATCGTGACGGGGGTGTGCTCTTCACCGGCGACGCCGCGGCCGGCAAACGCGGCGGGCAGGTCGGCAGCACCCCGAAGATGGTCTCGGACGACCTCGCCCAGCAGGCCCGCAGCGTCGCCCGCCTCGCCGACCTCGACTTCGAACACGCCGTCTTCGGCCACGGCAACGCCGTCTCGGGGCGTGCGGTCGACCGCTTCCGCGAGTACGTCGTACAGCGAACACACAGAGGGCTCACCGGTAGCTGACAACGTGCCGGGCAACAGTGGTTCCATGACCGATCTGCTCGCCCGGCCCCCGTACAGCCAGGACGCCCCGCCGCCGTTCCCGCCGCTGCCCCCGAACGCCGTCAGCCGCCGCCGCTGGCCCCGCCGCTTCGCCGGCGGCGCCGTCATCCTGGCCCTGATCGCCGGCGGCGGCACCGCGGGCGGTCTGATCGCGGACCACTACGCCGGCACCACCCCGGCCGCGTCCACCGTTGTGCAGGCAACCGGCACCCCGGTGGTGGCCCAGAACAACAGCCTCGCCGCCGTGGCCGCCAAGGTCTCACCCAGCATCGTCACCGTCGTCCTCGACAGCGCCGCCGAGTCGTCCCTCGGCTCAGGTGTCATCCTCTCCGCCGACGGCCTGATCCTCACCAACAACCACGTCGTCGCCTCCGGCGGCACCGCCAGCGTCCGCCTCTCCGACGGCCGCACGGTCCCGGCCCGCGTCGTCGCCACCGACACCACCCACGACCTCGCCCTGGTCCAGGCCACCGGCCTGTCCGGCCTCATCCCCGCCACCTTCGGTACGAACGACAGCGTCGCAGTGGGCGACACCGTCCTGGCCTTAGGCGCTCCCCTCGGCCTCGAGGGCACGGTCACGTCCGGCATCGTCTCGGCCCTCGACCGCGAAGTCAGCACCGGCCCCGAAAAGCTGACAGGCCTCCTCCAGACCGACGCCGCCATCAACGAAGGCAACTCGGGCGGCGCCCTGGTCGACACCTCCGGCAACGTCATCGGCATCAACGTCGCAATCGCCACCGCCGGCGACGACAGCACGGGGAACGTGGGGGTCGGCTTCGCCATCCCGGCCGACACCGTCACCACGGTCATCAACCAACTCGAAGCCCAAGCGTCCCGCTGACCCCTCCCGCCGGCCCGGGTGCCCACCTTTCTCTGACCGCCCCTGACCGAGCTGACCCGAACACGCCCTGCGCTGCGATTGTCGCCAGGCCGCAGTTTCCGTTGAGCCCTCGTGCAAGGAACGGGCTTGGGGTGCGGCGCGGCTGCTTGGATCCTGCGAGGGGCGACCCCGGTGAGCAAGTTCCCGCGAGGGACGAGCTTGCGGTTGGGGGCCGCGCGGCTGCTCGGGTCCTGCGAGGGACGAGCTTGCGGTTGAGGTGCGGCGGGGCTGCTTGGATTCTGTGACGGGCGATCCTGGTGGGCAGGTTCTGCGAGGGACGAGCTTGCGGTTGAGGTGCGGCGGGGCTGCTTGGATTCTGTGACGGGCGATCCTGGTGGGCAGGGTCCTGCGAGGGGCGAGCTTGCGGTTGAGGTGTTGGCCGGGTCGGTTGGTTTCGGCGAGGGACGAGCTTGCCTTTGGGCGAAGGTTTCGTCTGTCCCCGCGAGGGACGAGCCGCACCGCTCTGTGCGGCTCAGGTTCGCAGCCGCCGCATGCTGATCTCGGTCTGGCGCCTGTGCGGGAAGGCGCGGCTCGCCGCGGCTGGATAGGCGGCCCGTGCTCGTCCTGACGTAAGCCCGACTTCGTTGTAGTTGGGCCTTCACGAGTCCAGGTTTCACCCAACATCGCTGATGTTGTGTTGACCTTGGGGCGCCCGCACGATCGGCTTCACCGCGGCGGACGTCCGCTGGCGGCCACCGCTCGCGGTGGCGGCGGCTGGCCTGGGCGTTGGGTTCGGCGGGGGACGAGCTTGCTGTTTGGGTGAAGGTTCTGTCTGTCCACGCGAGGGACGCGCCGCACTGCTCTGCGGCTCAGGTTCGCAGGCTCCCCATGCTGATCTCGGCCTGATGCCTCCGTGCGAAGGCTCGGCCCGCTGCGCTTGGGTAGGCGGCCGTGCTCGTCCTGACTTAGGCCCGACTTCGTTGTAGTTGGGCCTTCGCGAGGCCGGGTTAGGACCAACATTGCTGATGTTGTGTTGACCTTTGCCGCTGGCGGCCACGGCTCGCGGCGGCAGGGCGTCCGGCCTGGGCGTTGGTTCGCGAGGGACGAGCTTGTCGTTGGGGTGAAGGTTCTTTCTGTCCTCGCGAGGGACGCGCCGCACTGCTCCGCGGTCCAGGTTCGCAGGCTCCCCATGCTGATCTCGGCCTGATGCCTCCGTGCGAAGGCTCGGCCCGCCGCGCTTGGATAGGCGGCCGTGCTCGTCCTGACGTAGGCCCGACTTCGTTGTAGTTGGGCCTTCGCGTGGCCGGGTTTCGACCAACTTCGCTGATGTTGTGTTGACCTTGCCGCCGGCGGCCACGGCTGGTGGCGGCAGGGCGTCCGGCCTGGTGCCTCTGCGGGAAGGCGCGGCTCGTCGCGCCTGGGTAGGCGGCCGTGCTCGTCCTGACGTAGGCCCGACTTCGTTGTAGTTGGGCCTTCGCGAGGCCGGGTTAGGACCAACATCGCTGATGTTGTGTTGACCTTGCCGCCGGCGGCCACGGCTGGTGGCGGCGGGGCGTTCGGCCTGGCCGTGGGTTCGGCGAGGATGCATCGGTGCGGTCGTTCGGCCGCCGGCACCACGGTGGGGCGCCGCTTCTCATGCGGAACGAATTCGACTGTCGACCGCCGGGCTCGATGGGCAAGGGCAGTCCTTCGAGCGACGGGGTCCCGGTGGCCGATCGGGCGTTCGGCATCGGGCTCGACAGCAAACCACCAGCCAAACCGAGGCGCTTGGGAGGTCGAGTCGGTCGGCTGCGCCGGGAGCGTTGAGCGCTGGGCAGGTTGGGCTGGTTTGCGCCGGGAGCGTGGGGACGCTGCGCCGGGAGCGCGGGAGCGCGGGAGGTTGCGCCGGGAGCGCGGGAGCGCGGGAGGTTGCGCCGGGAGCGCGGGAGGTTGCGCCGGGAGCGTGGCAGTGCGTCCGAGGTCGGGTCGGTCGGCTGCAGCGGGACCGTGAGAGTGCAGATCGGTGGAGTAGGGGCCGGGCGGTCGGGAATCTACCCGTCCGCCCGGCCCGGCCTCACTGCTCAGCCGGCCAGGTGGCCGTAGCGGTCCTCGAGTTCGAGCCACGTGCCCTGGGCGACCGCCCGGCCGCCGATCAGGATGACCACGCGGTCGGCGCGGGAGAGGGCCGCTCTCTTCGAGGTTGAGCCGACCACCGTCACGCCGTGGTCGCGGAGGGCTCGCCAGAGTTCGAGTTCGGTGGTGACGTCGAGGGCTGAGGAGATGTCGTCGGCGATGAGGAGTTCGGTGCGGGGGGCGAGGGCGCGGGCCAGGGCGAGGCGTTGGAGCTGGCCGCCGGAGAGGCGGGTGCCTTTGTGGCCGATGAGGAGTTGGAGGCCGCCGCCGGTGGCGGCGAGGTCGTGTTCCAGCTGGGCTGTGGTGACCGCGTCGGCGGCGTCGACCTCGTGGCCGAGCTGGATGTTGTCGGCGACGGTGCCGGACAGGACCCGGGGGAGCTGGGCCACGTAGCCGACCTGGTTGGGGCGGAGGAAGACCTCGGGCTGGTCGACCGGCCGGCCGTTCCAGGTGAGGGTGCCGGTGTGGTGGACGATGCCGGCGAGGGCGCGCAGCAGTGACGACTTGCCGGAGCCGACCGGGCCGACGACCAGGACGAGTTCGCCGCGTTCGACGGTCAGGTCGATGTCCTGGGCGCCGACCGTGCCGTTCTCGTGGACCGCGCTGAAGCCGGACAGTTCCAGCGTGCGGAGGGGGTTGCGGGGTGCGACCGGGGGCGCTTCCGCGGTGCCGGCTGCGAGGTCCACGCCCGGCACTGCCGACGAGTACGCGCCGACGCCGGCCATGGCCACCGTGCGTTTTGTCCAGACGCGGGCCGACGGGAAGTGGGACACCAGCGACGCTGTGGTCCACGCGAACCAGCGGGCCGCGCCCAGCGTCGCCACGGCGATCAGTGTTGCGGCGGCGGACAGGTTGCCGGCCAGGTAGAGGGCCCAGGCCGCGATCGGCAGCAGGCCGCTGACGATCGACGGGGTGGAGCGGGCCCACACCTGGATGGAGATCTCGCGGCGTTGCTGGTCGCTGCGGGTCGTGTCGAGTCCGGCCAGGTGGTCCAGGACGGGCCTGGTCGCGCCGGCGAGCTTCACCGTGCGGGCCGCCGACAGGGACGAGACCAGGGCGGTCGCGAACGAGGCGCGGGCCGCCACCGTACGCCGGGCTGCGCGTTCGAGGCGGGGTCCGAAGAGGGTGGCGGCGAGACCGGAGATGAGCATCGTGCCGAGGAAGAAGGCGGCCGGGACGAAGGAGCCGGACGCCAGGGTCATCGTCACGATCATGAACAGGCTGATCGTCGTGTCGATGAGGTTGTCGGCGAGCATGACGACACGTTCGGTGTCGCCGCCCTGCGCCACGACCTCCGCCGGGGTGTACTTGCTGATCCGGCGGGGACCGGTCTGGCCGTTGACCAGGCGCATGCTGATGCGCAGCATCTGCCGGACCCACCACTCGGGGAACCAGGCGCCGGTGTAGTACAGCGCCGGGATCGCGACGATCAGGGCGGCCGCGATGCCGAGCGCCGGCAGCATCGGGTCGCCGATGTTGTCGACGACCTGCGACCACAGCAGCGGCAGGATCGCGCCGTCGAGGCCGAGCAGCACCAGGACGATGAAGAAGGCGATCGCGGACAGGCCGTACCGGGGATCGTTGGTGGCGAGCCGGGCGATCTCGCGCATGGTCCGGGCGGGGGGTGCCTCGGGCAGCGGGGGCGGGTCGGCCATCGGGAGTGAGTTGCCGAGCTCGGTGACGACGGGTTCCTCCGGCTCGCGTTCGAGCAGGGCGACGCCACCCGCCGGGCGGGCCGGGGCGGGGACGCTGGAGCTGGCGAGCAGCTCCGCGAAGCGTTGCGACTCCTGCAGCGGGCCGGACTCGAGGACCTCGCCGTCGGCGAGCACGACAACCTCGTCGCAGCGCCGGACCGAGGAGAGCCGGTGGGCGACGATGACACCGATGCGGCCCTCGAGGAGCCGGTCGGTGGCGCGCTGCACCCAGACCTCGGTGACCGGGTCCAGGCGGGCGGTGGCCTCGTCGAGGATCACCACGTGCGGGTCCCGGACCAGGATCCGGGCGAACGCGACCAGCTGCTCCTGCCCGGCCGAGAGCATGTAGCCGCCCTCGCCGAGCTTCGTGTGGATGCCCTCGGGCAGGCTCCCCACCCAGGACGTCAGTCCGAGCTCCTCGACCGCGGTCGCCGCCTGCGGCAGCAGCTCGGGGTCGAACAGCGCGATGTTCTCGGCGAGAGTGCCGGCCAGGATCTCGGTACGCTGCGGGACGATCGCCGTCCAGCGCCGCAGGCCCTCCACGTCGAGGTCGACGATGTCGGTGCCGCCCAGGAAGACCGTGCCGCGCGGCACCTCGACCGCCCGGGTGAGCACCTTGGCCAGGGTCGACTTGCCCGAGCCGGTGCGCCCGATCAGCGCGTACGACCGGCCGCGCGCGAACGACAGGTTGACGTCGCGCAGTGCCGGTGCGCGCCCGGAGTCGGACTCGCCGTACCGGAAGGTCAGGCCGCGGACCGCCAGGTCGCCGTCGACGGGCGGGAGACCCTCGGTCGGCTCCTGCGGGACGTCCCGCAGCGACTGGACGCGGCTCCAGGCGCCCAGGGCGTTCTGCAGCTCGGGGACCATGCGGGTGACGTGCTCGAGCGTGCCGCCGAAGCCGAGGGCCAGCAGCCAGACGGCGGTGAGCCGGGCGCCGTCGACGTGCCCGCCGATCAGGGCCCAGGCGCCGAAGACCACGAGCGCGGCGATGAGCACCCGCGTGATCGCGCCGGCGCCCATGGTGATCTTCGACGACGTGATCCACACCTTGCGGCCGCGGGTCAGCACCTCGCGGGCGCGCCGGGCGTAGAGCCGGCGGACGTAGGGTGCCGCGAGGCTGGTGCGGACGTCGTCCTGGCCGTGGATGGACTCCTCCATCACGGCGGCCAGGTCGGACCAGGCCTCCTCCTCGCGGATGCGCAGCGGGGAGATGCGCTGGATCGGCTTGTTGAGCACCAGGACCAGCAGGATCGAGACGACCAGCATGCCGATGCCGGCGGGCCACCAGGCGAAGAACGCGGTGACGATCGACAGCATCGCGACGGCCAGGGACTGCGCGAGCCGGACGCCGCTGCCGCGCAGCTCGGAGCCGACCTGGTAGACGTCACCGTCGATGCGGTCGAGGAGCTCGCCGACCGGGGTGTTCTCCAGGGTCGGGAGGTCCTGGCCGAAGGCGACCCGGCACAGGCTGCGGCGCACCGAGGCGGCCCAGTCGGCGGTCAGGCCGGCCACGACCAGGCCGACGACGACATCGCTGAGCACCGAGACCACGAGGGCCACGGCGAGCAGCACGAAGAGGGGCATCGAACGGTTGACCAGGACGGCACCGGCGAGGCCCAGGGCCCCGGCCTGACCGGCGGCACCGAGCACGATGAGGACGGCAACGAAGGCGGTGCGACGGGGCGAGGTCGCCCATAAGTCGCGGAGCAGGCGCATCGTAAGTCCTCACGGATAGGGAAGGCGGTGACTCCATCCTGCGGTGCGCGGCGACGCAGCTCAACGCAATTACGTGGCCGGCGGGTATCACGTGTGTCACCATCTCGCGCATGCTGGACATCCCCGCCACTGTGCGTGCCAAGGCCCGGCAGGAGCCTGGGTGGCTGGAGTCCCTGCCCGGACTCGTGGACGAACTGGCCGTCGAGTGGTCGTTCACGCCCGGCCGGGCCTACCAGGACGGGACCGAGGCGTACGTCGCGGAGGCCGTGCTGGTGGACGGGACCCCTGCCGTCCTGAAGCTGCTGGTTCCGCGGGCGGGAGGCACGCACGCCGCCGCCGAGATCACCGTGTTGCGGCTCGCCGGTGGTGACGGCTGTGTGCGCCTCCTGCGGTCGGACGCCGCCCGCGGCGCGATGCTGCTCGAACGCCTCGGCCCGTCACTGGCGGACCTCGACCTGCCTCTGGACGAGCGACTCGAGATCCTCTGCGACCTGGCTCAGCGGGTCTGGCGGCCGGCGCCGGACTCGGGGCTTCCCACCGGCGCCGAGAAGGGCCGCTGGCTCGTCGAGCACATCCGGCAGCGCTGGGAGGACCTGGACCGGCCCTGCTCGGAGCGGACCGTGGCCCACGCGATCGCCTGCGCCGAACGCCGCATCGCCGCGCACGACGACGCCCGGGCGATGCTCGTGCACGGTGACGTCCACCAGTGGAACGCGCTGCGGGCCGGCGACGGTTACAAGCTCGTCGACCCTGACGGCCTGCTGGCCGAGCCCGAGTACGACCTCGGCGTCCTGATGCGGGAGGACCCGGTCGAGCTGATGCAGAGCGATCCGTGGGACCGCGCACACCTGCTCGCCGAGCGCACCCGTACCGATGCGACAGCGATCTGGGAGTGGGGCGTGACCGAGCGGGTGTCGACCGGTCTGCTGGCGGTGGACATCGGCCTTCAGCCGGTCGGCGACCAGATGCTCGCCGCCGCCGAGCTGATCAGTGTGAGTGCAGCGTGATCAGGGTGATCTCGCTCGGCGCGAAGATCCGGAACGGCGGGCCCCAGAATCCGGTACCCCGGGAGGTGTAGAGCTGCGTGCGCTCACCGTGGCGGCTCAGGCCCTGCAGCACCGGCTGGTCCAGGCGTACCAGGTAGTGGAAGGGCCACATCTGCCCGCCGTGGGTGTGGCCGGAGATCTGCAGGTCGATGCCGTGGGCGACCGCGCCGGTGATCTGCTGCGGCTGGTGGGCGAGCAGCAGGACGGGCAGCTCGGGGTCGGCGCCGGAGAGTGCGGCCTCGTGGTCCATGTGGTGGCCGGGCACGCCGGAGCCCGCGGCCGTACGGTCGTCGACGCCGGCCAGCACCAGGCTGCTGCCGTCGCGGGTGACGACCACGTGGCGGTTGTGCAGGGCCTCCCAGCCGAGTGACGCCATGTGCTCGACCCAGCGCTGCGCGCCGCTGAAGTATTCGTGGTTGCCGGTGACGTAGACGCGGGCCAGCCGGGCACGGACGTCGCCGAGCGGGGCGGCCTGCTCACGGCGTTCCGAGACCTCGCCGTCCGCGATGTCGCCGGTGTGCGCGACGACGTCCGGCTCGAGGGAGTTGACGACGTCCACGACACCGCGGGACCAGCGGGCGCGGTTGATCGGGCCGTAGTGCGTGTCGGTCAGCAGCACGACCTTGAGGCCGTCGAGCCCCGCACCCAGCCGGTCGATGATCACGTCGACGCGGCGGACGCGCGAGACACGCATCGCTTCGGCGTACCCCCAGAGGAGCAGGACGATCGAGATCAGGGTGACCACCGCCGTGACGGTCCGGGACCGGACCGGGTCGGCGACACCCGCGAGGGCGAGCACGAGCCGCAGCACGTTGCCGAGGATCGACCAGACGAAGAGCACCCAGGCGACGCCGAGCAGGACGTCGGCGACGCGGGCGGCGCCGTCGCGGTGCTGCGGGCCGTGGCCGCGGAACATCAGGACGGGGAAGCCGGCCGCGAGGATCACGAACAGCGCCGTACCGGCGGCGAACAGCGCGCCGGGCCAGCGGTTGCCGGACCAGACGAGCGTCCACCAGGGCAGGCCGAAGAGGAGCAGGACGACGGCCCCGACGATCAGGCCGAATCTCAGAGCGCGGCCGGGCCGGCGACGCGGCTCGGTCTCGACGGTTTCACCGACAGACACAGCAGAAGTCTGCCACGCCGCGGTGGCCGGTGGTCAGAGGCCGAGACGCAGCGCGGTGACACCGGCGGGGGAGAGCGGCCGGACCGTGGCCCGCACCAGGTCGGCGTGGACGCCGCCCGGGAGCTGGGTGCCGAGGGCGCACAACGCCGGGTAGAGGTCAAGCACGTCGCGGTGGCTGAGCGCGCCGACCCCGATGAGCAGGCCGTTGACCGCGGCGGGGGTCCGGGCGAGCTCGGCGCAGAGCTCCATCCGCCACACCGGGTCGTCGACGTGCGCGGAGAACTCGCGGGCGATCCGGTTGCTGGCCGAGTGGCTCTCGTCCGGCGCGGCGTGCCGGCCGGACCGGGCCATGGCCGGCGCCATCCGGACGACCACGCCGAGGTGCAGGGCGAGCTCCGGGAGCGTCAGCACCTCGAGGCCGAAGGAGTGGTTGTCGCAGAGCCGCTGGAACGTCACGGCGTTCACGACGACGGCCGGGTCCGGGCAGTCGCCGGGAGGGCCGCAGACCGTGTCCATGATGATCTCGGCGAGCCGGCCCGCCGGGTCGAAGCGGCCGATGCCGGAGAACGTGTCCGGTGTCTCTCGGTAACGGGCGAGGGCGGCGCGCTCGCTGCCGTAGCCGTCGGGGTCGATACCGATGCGGGGCACGCCGTGCTGGGCTTGGAGCTGGATGAGCCGGAACATCCTGTGCACTCCCGGGGGTCGCTGAAGACGGTGCATCCCGGGATACGCACCAGGGCGGTCCTCGGTTCAGTCCTTACGCTGGGTATAAGAAAGATTCCGGCGTGACCGCTGACCCGTCAAGAGGAAGCAGTCAAATGTCACTGCGTGTAGTGCGTAGGTCGCGGCGGTGAGCGCCAGCAGCATGCCGGCCAGCACGGCCATCAGGCTGGTGTCGAGAGCTCGCCACGCGGTGGGGAGCGCGACCAGGCCGAGCACGAGCCCGGCTTCACAGGCGGCCTCGGCGAGGCGCCGCGCACGGTCCGTTTTCATGGACATCACCCTTCCGTCACCCAGGGTGTCTCCGCTTCCCTCTCCAGCCTGATCGACGGCTATGACTTTCGGCAGAGGCGGCGGGGTTGTGCCAACCCCGAAGGTTGCCCGTCCGGCGGCCGATAAGGGTCATGTCCGTCTGGTGGGTGGGAGGAACGAGCAGTGACCGTCACGGCCATGCCGGCGCTCATGTACCACTCGGTGTCCGCCGTCGGCGGGCCGCTGAGCGACCTTGCCGTGCCCCGCGGACGCCTCGCCGAGCAGCTCGGCGCGCTCACTGCGGCCGGCTACCGCCTCGTCGGGCTCTCCGAGGCCCTCGACCTGCTCGACGCGGGCTGCACGGACAAGCTCGTCGCCGTCACTTTCGACGACGGGTACCGCGACTTCCTCACCGACGGTGTGCCCGTGCTGGCCGAGGCCGGCGCCGGTGCCACCCTCTACGCCTCCGTCGGTCACCTGGGCGAACGCGCCGGCTGGCTGGGCCGCTGGGCACCGGACTTCGGCCGCCTCCTGACCTGGGACGAGCTGGCCGACGTCGCCGCCGCCGGCATCGAGATCGGCAACCACAGCCTGCTGCACCACCCGCTCGACGTGCTGCCGGCCGACCGGCTGCGCGAGGAGACCGTCCGTAGCAAGGACGAACTCGAGCAGCGCCTGCAGCAGCGCGTCCGCAGCTTCGCCTACCCGCACGGCTACAACGGCGGCAAGGTCCGCGCCGCCGTGCTCGCCGCCGGTCACGACAACGCCACCGAGGTCGGCCGCCGCCTCCACACGCCGGGGGAGCGCCGCTTCGCCGTGCCCCGGCTCCAGCCGACACCGGGCATGACCGGCGCCGATCTGGTGGACCTCGTCGCCGGTGGTGGTTCGCCGGTCGTGCCGCAGCTCAAGCGGCTGGCCCAGCCCGGCTGGCGGGTCGTGCGCAGGGTCGCCCGCGCCGCCGGCCGGAACCTGACGTGAGCCCGTCCCACCGCGCGCCGCGGCGGCTGACCCGCCGCCACCTGCTCGGGATGGCCGGCGGGCTCGCCGCCGTACCCGTCGTCGCTGTCGCCGCGCAGCAGGTGCGCTCGGACCAGTCCGCGGCCGAGGCGACCTCCTCGCCGGGCCGTGGGGTCCCGTCCGCCGCGCCGAGCGCCGCCGCCGCGCCGAAAGTGATCACCAAGGGCGGCGGGTCCGTGCCGTTCAAACCCGGACACGCCCTGCTCGGCTCCTACCTGTCCCTCGACGGCCGGACGGCGACCCAGAGTCAGGCCCTGCGCCGGGAGCAGCTGGGCCGCGACGAGCGCATCGTGCACGTATTCTACGACTGGGCCGACTCGCTGCCCACCGCGATCGACGGCATCCCCGCCAAAGCGGTCCCGCTGGTGTCCTGGCGCGGCACGGCCTACGACGACATCACCTCGGGGCGCAGCGACGACCGGATCGCCCGGGCCGCACGCCGCCTCAAGCGGCAGGACCGCCCGGTGCTGCTGCGCTGGGGCTGGGAGATGAACGGTGACTGGTACGCGTGGGGAGCCGCCCGCAACGGCCAGGACCCGGAGGCGTACATCGCTTCGTGGCGGCGCCTGCACGACATCTTCGCCGAGGAGAAGGCCAGGAACGTGTCCTGGGTGTGGAGCCCCAACTGGAACTCCGCACCGATCGAGGACTGGAACACCTACCAGGCGCTCTACCCGGGCGACAAGTACGTCGACTGGGTCGGCGTCTCGGGGTACAACCTGCACCGCGAGACGCCCGACACCCTGTTCGGCCCGATCTACCGGGCGTTCGCGGCCCGCAAGCCGATCATGATCAGCGAGGTCGGTTCGATGGACCGCGGCGGCCGCACCAAGGCCGACTGGATCACGCTCTTCGCCGACTGGGTCGAGGCCCACCCGGCGGTGGGCGGTGTCGTCTGGTTCGACACCGACACCCACCCCGGGTACGCGGAGAAGTGGCGCATCGACACCGACGCCGCGTCACTGGCGGCGTACGTGGCGATGGCGAAGCGCCCCCGCTTCAGCGGCTAGCCTTCTCGGCTGCCTCGATCGCGTTGCGGAACAGCATGGCCACGGTCGTCGGGCCGACACCACCGACCCGCGGGGTGATCGCCCCGGCGACCTGCGCGACCTCCTCGGCCACGTCCGGCAGCAGGCGGCGGCCCTCGTAACGGACACCGGCACCGATCACGGTCGCGCCCGGCTTGACGTGCTCCGGCTGGATGATGCCCGGCACACCGGCGGCGGCGATGAGGATCTCGGCGCGCTGGGCGTACCGCTGCCAGTCCGGGACGCCGGTGTGCACGACCGTGACGGCGGCGTTGGCGGTCGGGCGCTTCTGCGCCAGCATCATCGCCAGCGGGCGGCCGATCGTCGCACCGCGGCCCAGGATGACCACCTCACGACCGGCGACCGGGATGTTGTGGTGGGCGAGCAGCGCCTCGATGCCGGCGGGTGTGCACGGTCGCGGCCCGGGCAGCCCGACGGAGAGCCGGCCCAGGTTGAGCGGGTGCATGCCGTCGACGTCCTTGTCCGGGTCGACGGTCATCAGCGCGGCGTCGTAATCGATGTGCGCCGGCGGCGGGTACTGGATCAGCAGCGCGTGCACGGACGGGTCGGCGTTCAGGCGGTCGATGGCCCGGTGCAGGTCGTCCTGCGTCGCGTCGGCGCCCAGGTGCTCGTGCGGGGAGACAAAACCGAGCTCGGCGGCCTGCCGCTGCTTGATCCGGATGTACCCGGCGCTGGCGTCGTCGTCACCGACCAGGATCGTCGCGAGCGACGGCTGGACGCCACCCTCGCGGAGCTTCGCCGCGCGCTGCGCCACGTCGGCCAGGACCTCGTCGGCCACGGGCTTACCGGGCAGCAGTCGTGCTTCATGGGTCTCGGACATGCGCCACTCCGGCGTGGGCACCCAGGCGGACGGCCCCCACGGCAAGCTCCCCGATGGTGGTCCCCATCCTCGATGCCGCCAGTCGCGTGTCCGGGTCAGTCTACGGCGCTGATGAACAGCGTCCGGTAGGCGGTGGTGTCACCCGCGCGGTAGAGATTCACGGTCAGCCGCTGCGCGCCGGGCAGGGTCAGACGCTCGGTCCAGGTGCCGTCGCCGGTCACCGCCACGGTCCGCTCCAGCGCCGTGCGCCCCGAGCTCCCCGAGACCCGCACCGTGTACGGGCCGTCGCCCGCGATCAGCCCGCTTGCCGACACCTGCACCGTACGGGTGCCGCCGCTGGTGACCGGCCCGGACGGCGCGGCGGACAGTGCGGTGACGGTGGTGTTGTGCGTCGTGCGCGATGTGGCGAAGGAGATCCAGCTCGCGCCACCGAGGATCAGCGCCACGACGACCAGCGGCAGCAGTTGCTTGACCAGGCGTCCGCGCTGCTGGGGCGCTGGGCTCTGCGGATCCGCGGCCACCGGGGCGACCGACATCAGCACGGTGTCCCCGGCGTCGGCCGATCGTGTCGGCAGCCGGACCGTGTGCTCGCCGACGTCGATCCGCACCTGCTTCTCACCGACCGGCCGAGGCGCATTGTCCTCACCGGCCGTGTCGTCGCCGGCGAACAGTGCGTCCAGCGAGTCGTCGGCCGGCTTCGCGACCGGGACCGTTGCGGGACGCACGGTTGTCCGGCGAGAGATCAGGAGCGCGATCAGCGTGACCGCGACCGTGGAGACCGTCCACGAGACCCGGTCGATGCGCACCTGCACGAGGTTGATCACCAGCCCGGCGACGATCAGCACGCCCATGCTCAGCGCGGGTGTCAGCACGGACCGTTCCACCGTCGTCAGCTCGCGGCGGCGGAACAGGACACCGATCAGGGCCAGTCCCGGCAGCACAAAGGCCAGCAGCAGGCCGCCGGTGACGGCGACGGGCACCGGTCCGAGCAGGACGGCGGCGCCGGAGGCCACGGTCAGCGCCGCGACGATGCGGCTGGTCAGGGAGTTCACCGGACCCCCGTTCCGTAGACACGGACGATGCCGTTGTCGTAGAGCCGGTCCACCTCCGTCAGCGAGTCGAACTTCCCCAGCTGCCCGGTGGTGAGCGGCGACGTGATCTGCCCGGACCGCGGATCCATCTCGAAGTAGGAGCCGCTCTCCGGCAACTGCGTGCCGAGCCGCCGGTCCACGACCAGGTACTGCAGGTGCAGCCGCTGCACCAGCGCGTCCTGCTCCAGCCCCCACGAGTCGGCGTAGAACAACGGCCCGACCTCGCGCACCGGGTCCTGCCGCCCGTAGGTCGAGGCGAGCGAGACCGAGGTCGCGTCACCGCCGACCCGGTGGTCCGGCCCGAGCGTGCGGCGTTGCCAGTCGGCCGCTTCCAGCCCGTACGCGTCGACGGACCGTTCGTAACCGCCGGCCAGGTACGGGCCCGGCAGGAGCGAGGCGATCGGCGGCCACCCACCGGCGCGCGCGCCGATCATCAGCAGCGTGATCATCGCCGCGCCGGCCGCGACCCGGCTGTAGAGGTTCCAGCTGCCGGGCACGACCACGTCGATCGCGGGCGCGGCGGCCCGCCAGCGATGCCCCTCCGCGTCCCGCGCCGGGATCAGCTGCACACCCCGGACCAGGCCGATCGCCGCCAGGATGGAGATCGGCACGTAGGTGAAGGTGGACAGCCGCCCGGCGATCTCCGGCCCGTTCTGCCCGAGGAACCGGACGCCGTTGCCCGCGAAGAAGATCGCGCTGCCGGCCACCGCGGCCCAGCGCCACCAGTCCCGGTCGTGCCGCTGCAGCATGTCCCGCGTCACCGCCAGGCCGAGCACGAGCAGACCCAGCAGCCCGGCACCCTGAACGGCCAACTGCCCCAGGGAGACCGGCGCGCTCTCCGAGGCCGCGTCACTCTCTCCCGAGAAAAGCTGCGACACGGTACGCACAACCTGGTCCACCGGGTCCTCGAGGTACCCGAGAACGTCCGTGGCGACGAACAGGATCCACGACGCGACCACCACGGCGGCCGCACCCGGCATGATCAGCGCGGACCAGCGCCGCGGCCGGTCGGTGATCAGCTCGGCGGCCGCGAGCAGCGTCAGCGTCGCCACCAGGGCCAGCGCCGTCACGTGGTGGCTCACCGTGGTCAGCGTCATCGACAGCACCGCGAGGACGGCGAACGACCGGCCGCCCTCGGCCCGCCACCGCCGGACGGCCCAGATCGTCAGCAGGAAGAACGGCAGCGCGGCGGTCTGGTAGAGGAACATCGAGTTGAAGAAGAGATAGTGCAGCGCGGTCGCGTAGGTCGCGCAGGCCACCCCGGCGACGGCGGGGGAGTTGCTCGCCCGCAGCACCACGGCGAAGAGCACGCCGACAAAAACCAGGTGGGCGACCCCGGCGACGATCACCCCGGCGGCTGTCACCGTCAGCCCGGTCATCTGGGCCACCGCGGCGCCGAGCTCGGCCAGCCCGGGAAAATGCTCCGCGGGAGGCAGCGCCGGATTGGGCTGGAACAGCTCACCCGACTGAACGATGATCGTCGTCGCGAGCCAGTGCTGCAGCTCGTCCGGGAACCGGAACTGATCCGGGCTGTACATCCACTTCAGCAGGTACTGGTTCAGCGCCAGTCCCATCACCAGCACGAACGACTCGGCCACCCCGGCCAGGCGCCGGCTCAGCAGCCGCACCACCACCGGGGTGAAAACCACCACCTGCCCCACCCAGTACGCGAACTGCGCATTGCCGGTGCTGACCCGCCCCCCGGCGTACGCGAGAGCAACCATGAGCACACCCAGCGCCGAGATCGTCAGCACCGCGGGGGCATGCCCGAGATCGAGAGGCGCGCGGCGGGCCCGGGCGGGCCGGGGAACCCAGGTGACAGCCTCGGCCCGGCGGCCGGGGATCACGGTCGTGACCACCCCGACCGGCGGCGTGACACTGAACGCCGGGATCACGACGGTGTCGTCGATCGCCCTTTCGACGGGTGCCGGAAGGACGGTCGTGTCGTCCAGGTCGGCAGCGTCCCGGTCCGCTAGAATCAGGACAGCGGTCTCTTCCGGGTCGATATCGGGCGTCGTCTCACCCTCGACCTGAGCTTCAGCTTTGCCTTCCTCAACCTCAGCTTCAGGGTGAGGATCGCCCTGGTCCTCTGTGGTGCTGACCTGCTCGTTGTCCGTTTCGACGGCCTCGATGACCTCGGAGGCGCCCTCGGCTTCGCCGGACGGCGCGTCTTCGGGCGTGACACCCTCGGACTCGTCTTCCGGGGCCGCATCTGCCGCTGCCGTTTCACCCGCGAGCGCTTCGGTCACGTCCGCGCCGGCAGTGCTCGCCGTCTCTGCCTCTACAGCTTCCGCGGCGTCGGCCTTTTTGGCGTCTCCGTCAGCCTCGTCGGGCTCCTGCTCCACAACCGCCGGCGGCTGCTCGACAGTCTCGGCTGCGGCCTCCGTTTCTTCCACCTCGACGACCTCGGGCGCCGGCGGCTGCTCGACGCCTTGGACAGCGGGTTCCGGGTCGGCGGTCTCAACCACCTCGGCCACCGGTTCGGCCTCGCCGGCCTCGTCGGCTTCGGACGTTGATGACTGTCCGTCGGAGTCGACGTCCTCGGCCTCGCCAACCTCGCCAACCTCGATGGCCTCGCCAACCTCGATGGCCTCGCCAACCTTGGGGGTCTCTGCGGTCTCGCCAACACCATCAACCACGCCGGTCGCGGCGGTCTCGCCAACCTCTGCGGTCTCTGCGGTCTCTGCGGTCTCGGCGGTCTCGGCAACCTTGCCGGTCTCAGCGGCCTCGCCAACCTCGGCGGGCTCCGGCTGGTGGGCGGTGGTCTTGTCGGCGTCAGGCGTCGTTGCTGGGTGGTCGGCGCTCTCGGCTTCGGCGGATGGTGCCGGCTCGTCGGTGGATACGGGCTCGGGCTCGGTCTGTGCCGGGCCCGGCACGACGGGAACCACCGGCGCCGGGGCGGCCTGCACTGAGGCGGTCGGGACCGGGGCGGCCGGGATCGCGGTCTTGGGCACGCCGGACGTGGTCTGGATGTCCGTCGCCGCCGGGCGCGACGGGTCCACGCCCTCGGGGGCCGCCGGGCGTACCCGGGCCGGGGCCGGACGGGCGTCCTCGCCGGTGCGGGCGGGTTCGGGTGAGGCCGGGCGCTGGTCCGCCATGAGCTGGGCCTCCGCGGCGTCGTCGGGGGACTCGAACTGCTGGAGGGACGTCAGCGGCGAGGCCGGGCGCAGCACCGGCCGGGCGCCGTTCGGGGGAGGGGCGCCCGGTCAGCATCCGGTGGCCGCCCCGGGTGCGGGGGCGGCGCACGGGTCACCGACCGGTCGCCACATGTACGTCCTCCTGACCGAGAATGCCCGGTCACACCTTGGCTGTCCGGTGAACGGCACGATCAGTGGCCGCGCCGGGCCGCCCGCCGGCCCTGGAGGTAGGCGCGGGGGCCCGCCAGCATGCCGCGGCGGTTCGCGGTCAGGAGTTCGCGGGGGAAGTCCTCGCGCAGCGTCGACACGCGCAGGCTGTCCTTGCTGGTGAGGTCGCGCAGGGCGCCCGGTGCCAGCTTCAGCAGCGGCCAGAGCAGACCGGGGCGCTTCAGGAGCAGGCTCGTGTACGCGGCGGTGAGCCCGGCGCCGTACCCGACCATCTGCTTGTGCAGGCCTTCGAGGTCACGCCGGTGGTAGTGGTGGGTGACCGCGGTGGGCTGGTAGACGATCGTGCCGCCGCCGACGAGGACCTGGGTGAACGCGAGGGTGTCCTCGGAGCCCATGGCCGGGGTGCCGGCGCCGAGCGCGGTGTCCCAGCCGCCGATGCGTTCGATGACACCGGCACGGAAGGTCATGTTCGCGCCGGTGCCGAACGGCGGCAGCGGGTACAGCGGGCTCTGGAGGTGGGCGGTCGCCGGGCTGAACACGTCGGGCCGGAAGCCGCGGCCCTTGCTGTGACCGCCGAACTGCTCGAACCACAGCTGGGCCTTCGTCTCCAGCTCGGCCGGGACGATGACACCGGAGACGACGTCGGCCTCCGGGTGGTCGGCGAGCGCGCGGGCGACCTCGGCGAGCCAGTTCACGTCGGCGTACTCGTCGTCGTCGATCCAGGCGAGGATCTCGCCGGGTGCGGCGGCGACGGCGGCGTTGCGGGCGAAGGAGAGGCCGCCGCGCGGCTCGACCAGGTAGTCGACGTTGCCGCGGCGGGCCGCCGAGCGGACCACCTCGGCGGTCGCGTCGGTGACGGGCGCGTTGTCGACGACGAGGATCCGGAAGTCCGGGTACGCCTGGGCGAGCAGGCTGTCGAGGCAGCGGGCGAGCGCGCCGGGCCGTTCGCGGGTGCAGATCACGACGGTGATCGGCGGTGCGGTGGCGAGCACGGCGCGGCGCCGGGCGAGGAACGCCGGCTCGACGACGGGTGTGATGCCGTCGATCGGCAGTGTGGTCAGGGCCAGGTCGGCGAGGCGGGGCGCCAGGACCGGGCCGAGCTCGGCGTCGATCGCGGCGGCCAGGTCGGCGGGTCGCAGGCCGTGGGCCGGTACGTCGGCGAGCACCGTACCGAGAGGCTCGGTGAAGAGCCGGACCAGCACCCAGGCCTGGAGGACCCGGCGGCCGTCGGGGCCGACACCGGCCACGGCCGGCAGCGGGTCGGCGAGGTCGAGGTCGAGCACGGTCGCGGGCAGCACCTCACCGCTGGGCTCGAACGCGGGCGCGGTGATCATCTCGTCGGTGCGCTGAGCCGGGATCCACACCTGGCCGTTGACGCCGTTCACGCCGGGGGTCATCGGACGGCTCCGGCCAGGCGGCGGGCGGCGACGGTCTCGACGACACCGCCGACTCCGGCGGCGGCGACACCGGCGAGGACACCGCCGGCCTTGAGGGCGTGGTGCGCGCCGCGGCCGCGGGTGGCGGCGACGAGGTTGCGGACGACCGCCCTGGGCAGCGAGCGCAGGTAGTCCTTCTCGGAGCCGAGGCTCTGCGAGCCGTCCAGCAGGCCGGCCATCGCGACCTTGCCGCGGCCCTCGGCGTAGCAGCGGCGCAGGAACCAGCCGAACGTCGACCGCGAGGCCGGGACCTCGTGGCGGATCGTCGCGGTCGGCACGTACATCCAGTGGCCGCCGGAGGCCGCGCTCATGCGCAGGCACAGCTCGGTGTCCTCGGGGCGGTTCTGGCTGCCGACCTTGCCGAAGCCGGTCCGGAAGCCGCCGACCGAGAGGAACGCGTCGCGGCGGACGACCATGCTGGCCGACCACACGTTGCGGATGCGCGCGGTGGTCGTCGGCATCCCCGCGTACGAGCCGCCGACCGCCCAGAGGAACTCCTCGGGCATCCAGCGGGGCTCGGGGCCCTCCCACTCGGGGTTGATCCCGCCGCCCGTACCGACGACCTTCGGGTCCGCGAACGGTGCGACCAGGCTGCCGAGCCACTCCGGGCCGGCGGTCGTGTCGTCGTCGAGGAACGCGATCAGCGAGGTGCTGGTGTGGAACGCGCCGGTGTTGCGGTTGCCGGACACACCCTGGGCGTAGAGGTTCTCCAGGACGGTCACGCCGCCGAGGTCCCGCCGCGCCCGGCGGAACAGCGCCGGGTTGTGGTCGACGACCACGACGATCTCGGCGGGGACGTACGTCTGCGACCGGGCGGAGGCGACGGTACGCACCAGGGCGGGCCAGCGCTGCTCGCTGTGGGTCGGTATGACGATGCTGACGGCGGGACGGGGGGTGGCTTCCACGCTGGTGCTCCTCGGGCAGGGGTGGGGGCGGGACTGCAGAGCGGGGGAGCTCAGTCCTCGCGGGAGGCGCGGGAGTGCAGCGCCTTGCTGTCGTCGGCACGGCGGGCGCCGACCTCGTCGCGGCGCGGGCCGCGGTTGAGGTGGGCGACGTGCTGACGGGAGTCGCCGGCGTCCTGGACACGACCGGTGACACCGGTGTTGAGCGCGTGCATCGGCGTGCGGCCGGCCGCTGCCGGGGCGATGCGCTGGTGCATGATGACGCCGCCGCTGGTGTGGGCGCCGCCGCGGCGCATCCGGCGCATCCGGCCGTACTCGCTGAAGATCGTGCGCAGCACCCGGAAGCCGTCGCGGAAGGTGTTCAGGTTGCTCTGGCCGTGGATGCGGGCGTGCTCGATGCTGCCGACCTCGCCGACCTTCATCCCGTCGGCCGCGGCCCGGATGTTGATCATCGTCTCGATCTCGAAGCCGTCACCCCAGAGCTTCGCGCCGTCGCTGGGCCGCGGCAGCGCCGGGTCCGGCAGGTCCAGCGTCGGGACGACCCGGCGCCAGAAGGCGTTGTAGCCGTAGCAGAGGTCGGTGAACTTCGTCCCGAAGAGGACGTTCACGACGACGTTGAGGCCGTCGTTGCCGAGCTTGCGCAGCGGGGTGATGTCGTGGCTGTGGCCGCCCTTGTCGAAGCGCGAGCCCTTGACGAAGTCGGCGCCGGCGACGAGCTCGGCGACGAAGCTCGGGATCTCGGCCGGGTCGGTCGAGCCGTCGGCGTCGATCATCACGATGATGTCGCCGGTGCAGGCCGCAAAACCGCAGGCCAGGGCATTGCCCTTACCGGTACGCGTCTGCTGCACGATCACGACGTCCGGCCGGAGCTGACGAGCGACCTCGACGGTCCGGTCCTGGGACCCGCCGTCGACCACGATCACCTCGTCGATGCCCGCGGGGAGCTTGGCGAACACATGCGGCAGATTCCGTTCCTCGTTGAGAGTCGGAATGACGACGCTTACGGTCGGTGACGACTGGCCGTTACTCGGCGTGTTTCCGGGAGGCGTGGAGAGCGGCATGGCGGTCCCTTCGGGGGCGGCAGATGCGACGGAATCAACGGTTTCCGGGGGCAGAAACCCAAGTCGCTCGCTTCTGACCACAAATGTAGCCGCACGCTACGTAGCGTCAACTAACCGAAAAGCCAGGGTGCCGGCACCCGTACGGCACCCTTCTTGGGCCAATTGAGCTGGGGATATTCACATCAGCACCAGGACTGGGCTCAAATCCCAGGAGTCACGTTCAGTAACGGACGGGAGGGTTGAGAGCGGGTCGGGAAGGGTATGCCAGGGACATCGGGGAACACTCGGTTCCGAACGCCGCTAAGTAAGACAAAGTCTAAATGTCGTATTTGCTGGATGTGGCTTATGTCACTCAGCGTGTTGTAACTCTTCGTAACCTCTGGGGTGCAGAACGGTTATATCCCCGGCGCGGCAACCGGCCGCAGCCCCGATAGTTAGGTTGTGACCGTGATGTGCGAGCCGGCTCCGCGCCAGGACCAGTGGTCGACGACACCGAGCGTGAAGCGGTGACGCCGCCGGAAGCGCTGTGTGTCTGCGGCCATCAGAAAAGCGCTCACGACCACCACCGCGCGGGGACGGAGTGCACGTTCTGCGGCCCGGAGGTCTGCCCGCGTTATCGCCGGCGACGCTGGTGGCACCGCGGGGCCTGACCTCGCGCCCAGGGGTGAAGAAAACCTACTAACTCTGTAGGCTAACTGTCACTTCAGTGGGGCGCCGCACTGCTCGGCGGCGCGTCGCAGCCGCACGAGGAGGTACCCCCATGCCGCTTCCCGACTTCCTGATCGCCGGAGTGCCGAAGGCGGGCACCACCGCGCTGCACGCGGCGCTCGTCCGCCATCCGGGGTTGTTCCTGCCCGCGGTGAAGGAGCCGAAGTTCTTCCTCTCCGACGGCCGGCCACCGGTCTCGGGCGGCCCGGGTGACGTGCAGACCTACCAGGAGCACGTCTGGCGCCGCGCCGACTACGAGGCCCTCTTCGACCCGGCGCCGGTGGGCGCGCTGCGCGGGGAGGCCACCCCCTTCTACCTGTACGACCTGGAAGCCCACGACCGCATCCGCACGCTGGTCCCGGACGCGAAGCTGATCCTGCTGCTGCGCGACCCGGTCGACCGCGCCCACTCCAACTGGACCCACCTGTGGAACGCCGGTCTCGAGCCGGAGGCGGACTTCCTCACCGCCTGCCGCGCCGAGGGGCAGCGCCGCGCCGACGGCTGGGCCGACTTCTGGCACTACGTCAGCCTCGGCCTGTACGGCCGCCAGGTGCAGCACCTCTACAAGCTGTTCCCGCGCGAGCAGGTGCTGCTGCTGCGCTACCGCGACCTCAAGGACACACCCGCAGCCACCCTCGACCGGGTCTGCGACTTCCTGGGCGTACCGGCCGGGCAGTTGAAGGAGATCCCCCGGGAGAACGTGAACCGCCACGTCGTCGAGGACAACGCCATCAACCGTGTGCTGCGCGGCCTGCTGCGCACCGGCGGGCAGTTCGGCCACCGCTTCCCCGTGCCGTTGCGGCTGGCGGCGCGCGGCCCGATCCTCACGCTGCTGCACCGCAAGCACGGCACCCGCCCGGTGACCACGCCCGAGGAGCGCGCCGCGCTGCTGCCGCTCTTCGCCGACGACATCGCGCTGCTGCAGGACGTGACGGGGGAGAGCTACGACGACTGGATGTCCGTCGACCGACACGCCAAGGCGTCCTAATCCCTATCTTCCCCATAGATGATGCAAACTACTGCGGATACTCTTCGCTGTGCCGCTGATGCCACGAAACGGAGCCGCCTTGTCCATCGGAACCCAAGCCCTGCCGTTACCTCGCTGGGAAGACGCCACGGTTGTCGTCGAGCCGCCCGGTGACGAACCGGGAGCATGGGCCGGCGCCCCCTCCTCGATCGTCGCGGACGGTGACGTCTACCTCGCGTACAGGCTGCGTCTCCCGATCGGTGAGGGCCGCGGCATCTCCAACGTCGTCGCCCGGTCCACCGACGGTCTGACCTTCACCGTCGTCGCCGAGGTCTCCAAGGACACCTTCGGCGCCGAGTCCCTGGAACGCCCGGCCCTGGTCCGCACCCCCGAGGGCCGGTGGCGCCTCTACGTCAGCGCCGCCACCCCCGGCACCAAACACTGGCGGGTCGACCTCCTCGAGGCCGCCACCCCCGAGGGCCTCGCCACGGCGACCCCCCGCACGGTCCTCGCGGGCGACGACACGATCGGCGTCAAGGACCCGGTGCTGCACCACGACGAGCACGGCTGGCACCTGTGGGCCTCGGTCCACCCGCTCGAGTCGTGGGACGACGCCGACCGCATGACCACCGAGTACGCCACCAGCCCGGACGGCATCCACTGGACCTGGCGCGGCACGGCCCTGGCCGGCCGCCCCGGCCGCTGGGACGCCCGCGGCGTCCGCATCTCCTCCGTCTCGGTCGACGGAGACACGATCGTCGCCGCCTACGACGGCCGGGCGACAGCCGGCGAGAACTGGGAGGAGCGCACGGGCACGGCCCGCGGCCTCCGCCTCCCCGACGGCAGCTTCGGCGAACTCACCGCCGAGGACGGCGAACCCGTCGGCAGCCCCCACGCCCCCAACGGCCTCCGCTACCTGAGCCTGGTCACCCACGACGACGGCCGCCGGCGCATCTACTACGAAGCCACCCGCGAGGACGGCGCCCACGACCTCCGCACCGAACTCGCCTGGTGACCCGGTTCAGCTTCGTGAGAGCCCCGTCACCAACCAGGGGCCCGCGTCACCCATGGTGATCGACTTCGCCTAGCGTCAACCCCATAACGCCCGGTCCCCGGCGCCCGCCACCATCAACGGCGGATCTGTGCAGGGACCGTCCATGGCGGAACCCGCCCCACAAGGCCGGGTTCCGCCATGTTTTTTGTGCCCCGATCAGGATCAACATCAAGGTCATGTCGTGCCTGATTGCAGGGTTCTGACCGTCGCTCACGCCGAGACCGGGCCCGGGCACCCAATCGCCTGGCGGCTCATGAACGGGCACCCGCACCCTGCCAGGTCCGTGCTGGGTCACCCACGATCGCCGGTGCGTTCGCCCTGACACGTAGGGGACTCCCTCGCACGACATCGGCGTCCGCCGGGCGGTGAGGGCGGCGTCCAGGCAGACGAAGGCCGCTGAGATCAGCGCGATGTGGGTCGGGTCGTGCGGGTCGTGCGGGTCGGCGCCGGCCAGATCGGTAAGCGGTTGTCCGCAATGATTACTCAGCGTGTGGAGGCTGAGGCTGAGTGGTGTGATGCAACCCCGCTGCACCCTGGTGGACACATAGCGTGACGGCATTTCGGGTGATGAGTGCCACCCCGACGAGTCGGACATCGGCAGATCGTCACCGTCGGCGCCGATCGTGGCAGTCCAGCCGCCGCCGGGGGGTCTGAGTCCGGCGTCCTCATGTGTGCTGGTCCGGGCGATTCCCCTGGGGCCAGGGGCGATCGGTGGGGCTGGTGATTTAGCGGCCTGGTCGTTCGGGTGGGGTAGGGGAGCTGAACGGGTTTTGTCACGGTGGTCGGGAGGGCGGTTGACCCTGCGTCACCAGCCGGTAGATTTGGTGCAGAAGCGAGCAAGGCTCGTCAAAGCTGCAAATCGCCCACCACCTCACCGTCGGTAACGGTCCTGCGTCACCGACAGTGAGCGTTGCGCACCGAAAGGCTCCCGCCGCGATGCTGGACTTCAAGGACCTCGCCCCGGCCATCCACCGGCAGCGGATGGTCGTCGAGGGCTATCCGACGTTCGTGATCACCGATGAGCACATCAAGGACTACCTGCGGAAGCTCTCGGACGTCACGGAGATGATCACGATCATCGACCCCGTCACGCACGTCAGTGATCTCTACGGCTGGGCCGGGTGGATCCACTGGGAGACCTCCGGCGCGCACTTCTACTCGTGGGAGCGCCCGATCTCGTTCTTCAGCGTGGACATCTACACGTGCAAGGCGTTCGATCCGCAGCTGGTCCTGGACTTCACCGAGGCGTACTTCCGGACCACCGAGATCGTGGCCAAGGAGTTCTGAGCATGATCACGACGACTGCCCGCTACGACCTCGGTGCCGCCGCCGCCCGCGGCATCGTCGCCGGGTTCCTGGCCGCCCACCCCGGCAAGGGGCGTTTTGTCACCGCGGTGGCCGGGCCGGACAGTGAGCTGGCCGCCGTCGGTCGTTCGCTCGAGCGCCAGATCTTCGAGGAGACGTTCGGCAACAACGCCGACGTGATGGCCGCCGAGTACGGCCCGTACGAGAGCAGCAGCCTGTTCTTCGTGGTCCTCGACCGCAAGCGTGGTGTGCCGGCCGGTGTCGCCCGGATGATCGAGAGCCGGGGTCGTGGGGCGAAGACCGTCGACGACGCGCCGCGGCACATCGGGGTCGACGTCGAGACGATCCTCGCCGTGCACGGGATGACGGGGCAGAAGGTCTGGGACTGCGCGACGCTCGCCGTGCCGCCGGAGTACCGGGGCGGGCGGTCGTCGCTGCTCGTCAGCTCGATGATCTACCGCACCTTCCTGGTGATGGGGCGCCGCGCCGGCGTACGGCACGCGGTGGGCATGCTGGACCGGGGCGCGTTCCGTAACCTGGGTATGGTCGGCATGCCGCTGGAGGCTGTCGCCGGGTCCGAGCCGTTCGCCTATCTCGGGTCGGCGGAGAACCGGGCGGTCTATGTGGAGTTCGGCCGGATCGAACCGGCGGTGCGCGAGCAGGCCGTCCGGATGCGTCGTGCGGCGCGTCCCGGAGTGGCGGCGCTCACACCGTCCGGTTTGCGCAGGCTCCTCGTCCGGCGGGTCGCGGCGCAGGTGGCCACGCGCATCGGTACAGGTAAAGATGTCGACGAGCACATCATCGTGGCCGAGTAGTTACCCCGTACGGATGATCCGCGCGTTTGTGCTGGCAAACGCGGGGGTACCGGTGGGTCAGCAACGACAGGGGGACGGCACATGCGAACGCTGGGCGGGCGGTACCAGCTCGAACAGCGCATCGGTATCGGTGGCATGTCCGAGGTGTGGCGGGGTCACGACCAGGTGCTCGACCGGCCGGTAGCGGTCAAGATCATGGCGCCCGCCGTCGAGGGCACGCTGGGTGAGACCAACGGCGTTGATCTCGTACGCACCGAGGCCCGTTCCGCGGCCCGGCTGGCACACCCGAACGTCGCCGGGGTGCACGACTTCGGCACCTCCCCGGCGCCGGGTCAGGACGTGCCCTACATCGTCATGGAGCTCGTCGACGGGCAGACGCTCAGCGAGCACCTCAACGCGGGCATGTTCGACTGGCGCATCGCCGTGCGCATCTGTGCCGAGGTCGCCGCCGCACTGGCCGCCGCGCACGGCGAGCACGTCGTGCACCGGGACATCAAGCCGGCGAACATCATGCTCACCCCGGCCGGGGCGAAGGTTCTGGACTTCGGCATCGCGGCCGCGATCGGCAGCCACGACCCCGACCCCGACGGCCCGGTCATGGGTACGCCGGCGTACGTCGCCCCGGAACGCTTCGAGGGGCTGCCCGCGACACCGGCGTCCGACATGTACTCGCTGGGTGTGCTGCTCTACCACTGCCTGTCGGGACGGCTGCCGTGGAACGCGGCGAGCCAGACCGAGCTGGTCCACTCGCAACGTTTCCAGGACCCGGAGCCGCTGCCGCACATCGAGGGCCTGGCCCCCGAGGTGCTGGACCTGTGCTCACGCTGCCTGCACAAGGACCCGGCCGAGCGGCCCACCGCGCTGGTCGCGGCCCTCCTGCTCGCCGAGGCCGTCGACGCCCGTGTCTACGTTCCGCTGGTCGACCTGGGGGCGGCGGCGATGCAGCGGCCGTCGGTGTCGGCGTGGGACACCCGTGCCGCCGAGGCGCCGACCAACGTGTCCCTGCCCGACGCCCACCTCGACGACGCGCCCACCTACGACGAGCGTCCGGGGCGTCACCGCGCGGGCTGAGCCGCCAGCCAGCGCGGATAAGTCGCCCTCGTGACGTTCACCGCGGGGTTCCGCACGACGTGCAGGGCGAAGCGGGCGCGGTCGTCGTCGATCGTCACGATCCGCTCGACCGGCGCGACCTGGTGCAGCAGGCTCGCGTACCTCCAGTCCTTGCAGCGGTAAGGGCGGTGCAGGGCGGCGACGATCAGGTCGGCGATCTCCGGCCCGAGCTCCGGCGGCACGCCCTGGCGGTGCAGGTTCCGCAGGACAACTTCCTTGGCCGTCCAGATCGACCACATCCAGGACTCGGTCAGCTCGGCGGGGTAACGCTCCTCCCACTGCAGGTAGAGCACTGCGTAGGGGGCGTACCGGGCACGGACCTGCGGATCCTCCGCGGAGCAGAAGGCGCTCACGAGCCCTTTGAGCGTCCGTTCGGTCTCGCGGACGAAGGCGTGGGCCAGCGGCACGAAGTCCGGGCGGGTCCAGACCTTGTTGTACCGCCGCAGCGCCTCGGAAGCGCCGGCGATCACCGCCTGGTTCCGCCGGCGGGCCGCCGCGCGGACGGCGTCGTCGGGGGAGATCAGGTCGAAGACCCAGGGCTGGTCGTCGGGGAGGACACGCACCGCCGCAGCATGCCAGGCGTGCGCCCGGTCCGCCGCCCGGGAGCGCTCCGGAGGGCGGACCGGGACATCGTTCAGCCGCTGCGCGGGACGACCACCACCGGCCGCCGGGCCCGCCGGACGAGCCGGGCCGAGACCCCGCCGAGCAGCACCCGCCGCGCCGGGCCGTACCCGCGTGAACCGCAGAACAGCACGTCCACCTCGTCGAGGTCGGCGAGCGACTCGAGCACGTCACCCGCGCGGACCTCCCAGTCGGCCTCGACGTCGACCGAGGCGGCGGCCCGGCTCAGCGACAGCTCGTAGGTCTCCCGGGCGGTCTCCAGGAACGCGTGCTCGGCGTCCTGCCCGACGAGGAACGGCAGTGTCGCGTCGGCCTCCGCGACAACCGTGTAGAGCCGCAGCGGGCTGCCGGTGCGCGCGGCCAGCCGGGCCGCCATGTCGAGCGCCGCCCGGCCGTCGGGCGTGTCCACGTAGGCCACGCCGATGCGGCCGACCGCGCCCGGCGGTGTCTCCATCGCGGCCGGGGCGACCGCGACCGGGCAGACGCTGCCGGCCAGCAGACGCTCGGCGGTGCTGCCCGCGAAGAGCCGGTGCCGGGGTCCCGCCCGGCCCGACCCCACCACGATGACCTCGGCCTTCAGCTCCTCGGCGAGGTCGTGCAGCCCGTGGGCCGCCGACGTCGAGGCGACAACCCGGTAGGTGACCTCACCGGTGGCGCCGGCGAGCACCGTGCGAGCGCCGTCGAGCACCGCCTCGGCCGCGCGGTGCCGGTCCGCGATCCACTCGGCGTCGACCCGGCCGGAGCCCAGCGCGGACGGCGCCGGGTGCACGACCGCGACGACCAGCGGCGCGTCGAGCGTCTGCGCCGTCCACCGGGCCAGGACCAGGGCGTCGGCACCCGACTCGCCCCCGTCGACGCCGACGATGACCGGGGCGGTCACTTCTTGTCCCCGGGCGGCACCTCGGGTGTGCTGTCCCGGGCCCAGCCGGGTGTGCCCCCGTCGTCCGCCGCCGGCTCGGTCCGCAGGCGCGAGTGCTTGTACCCGTACAGGAAGTAGATCGCGAGTCCGAGGGCGAGCCAGACCACGAACCGGATCCAGGTGCTCAGCGGGAGGTCCGCCATCAGGTAGACCGCGAACAGCACACCCAGGATCGGCAGCACCGGCGACCACGGCACCCGGTAGGGCCGGGGCATCTCGGGCCGGGTCCGGCGCAGGATGATCACACCGATGTTGACCAGCACGAACGCGAACAGCGTGCCGATGTTGACCAGTTTGACGATCTCGGACAGCGGCACCAGCGCCGCCAGGATCGAGATCAGGACGCCGAGGCCGATGGTGAGCCGCGCCGGGGTCCCGTACCGCGGGTTGACCTTCGCCAGCCGCTGCGGCAGCAGTCCGTCACGGCACATGGCGAAGAAGATGCGCGTCTGGCCGTACAGGATGACCAGGACGACGCTGGTGATCGCGACGACCGCGCCGAGCGCGAGGATCGAGGCCGCCCAGCTGATGCCCGCGCCCTGGTCCAGGGCCGCGGCCAGGGGTGCGTCGCTCGACTCGAGCTGCTCGGGGCTGGCGATGCCGAGGGCGCCGACGGCGGTCAGCACGTAGAAGATCGTGCAGATGACCAGCGAGCCGATGATCGCCAGCGGCAGGTCCTTGGCCGGGTTCTTGGCCTCCTCGCTGCCGGTCGAGACCGCGTCGAAGCCGATGTAGGCGAAGAAGATGATCGCCGTCGCCGCGGTGATCCCGTCGGTGCCGGCCGGTGCGAACGGGTGGAAGTTGCCGGTGCCGAAGTTGAACAACGCCACGACGATGAAGAACAGCAGCACCGCGAGCTTCACGCCGACCATGACCAGGTTGACCCGGGCGCTCTCGGTGACCCCCCGGACCAGCAGCAACGTGATGGCCAGGACGATGAACACGGCCGGCAGGTTGAAGATGCCGCCGTCCTCGGGGGACTTCGCGATCGCGTCCGGCAGCGCCACCCCGAACGCCGCGTCCAGGAAGGCGTTCAGGTTGCCGCCCCAGCCGACCGCGATGGCGGCGACCGACACGCCGTACTCGAGGATCAGGTCCCAGCCGATGATCCAGGCGACGATCTCGCCCAGCGTGGCGTAGGTGTAGGTGTACGCGCTGCCCGAGACCGGGATCGACGAGGCCAGCTCGGCGTACGAGAGGGCGGAGAACGTGCAGGCCACCGCGGCCAGCACGAAGGAGAGGATGACCGCCGGGCCGGCGATGCCGGCCCCCTCGCCGATCACCACGAAGATGCCTGTACCGATGATGGCGCCGACGCCCATGGCGGTCAGCTGGGTGGGGCCGACGGACTTCTTGAGCCCGTGCCCCTCCTGGGTCGTCTCGGAGACAAGTGCCCGGACGTCGCGGATCGCGAACATCCCCGGCCGTCGGCCTGAGCCTGTGACCATGCTGGTCCCACCCCTCCACGTGCCGGCGGCCGCGCTGTGTCCGCCGTGGTGGATCACGCACCCGGCCGCGCCCCGGGTGGTTGCCGGATGCGAGCGGGTGCATTGCCGGCCACCGCTGACACCGTGGTCCGGGACCTGCGGAAACCGCAAGATGATCTGCGCGATCTGGCAATCTTGGTCGCAGCGCTTGCCCATCCGTGGACGCGGTGGGTGACGTACCGATCACAGCGGAGCGCACTGACTGTCCGGCCTGGTCACCGAATCGTCGGGCAACCTGCGAGGGCGGTGGCAGGCGTTGTACCGTGAGCCAACGGGCAACCGGTTCGGAGGTCGGGTACATGGGCGAAGCCGTGATGACCACGCGGCGCCAGGCGGACGGCGCCATCGTGGTCGACGTGCGCGGCTCCCTCGACGCGGCGACCGTGGACGCCCTGCGTTCGGCGCTGCTGACCACCCTCCACGCGGAGCACCCCGTCACGATGATCGTCGATCTGACCTTCGTCACTTTCATGGACTCGATGGGCGTCGGCGCGCTGGTCTCCGGTTACAACGCCGCCCGCGAGACCGGCACCCGGTTCGTGCTGCGCAACCCGAGCGAGTTCGTGCACCGCCAGCTGCGGATCACCGGCCTGGCGGACATGTTCGGGTTGCCACCCACCTCACCGAGCAGCCAGACCTACACCTCGTAGACCCGTGGGCGGCCGGGCCGTCCGCCGGTTATGGTGCCGTCATGGAACCGGCGGTGGGGGCGTGGTGCGGGACCACCGAGGTCTGCTTCCGCCTTCTTGATCAAGAACATCGGCTGGCCTCCGTCCGCCTGCGGTCGGCGGCGGCGCGCGGCGACTTCGTGTACGACGCCGGGAGCCGCGTGTGGGAGCTGCGGTTGCCGCGGCCGCCGGTGCAGCGGATCGAATATCAGCTCGAGCTCGGGCACCCGGACGGCCGCACCGAGACGGTCGCCGACCCCGACAACCCGCTGCGCAACGGCGACGCCTCGGTGCTCCGGAGCCCCGGCTACGAGGAGCCCGGCTGGCTGCACCTGCCGCAGGCCACCGGCCGGTGGCGCGACGTCTACGTGCCGATGCCGGCCGTCCGCGGCGAGCTGGTCGCCCGGATCTGGTCGCCGGACACACCCACCGACCGCGTCCTGGTCGCCCACGACGGCCCCGACTACCACCGGTACGGCGAACTCGGCCGCTACACCGCCGCGATGATCGGGGCGGGGCGGGTGCCGCCGTACCACCTCGTGCTGCTGCCGCCGGGTGAACGCTTCGAGTGGTATTCGTGCAGTCCGGCGTACGCGCGGTCCCTGGCCCACGACGTCCTGCCCAAGATCGCCGCCGAGCTGGGCACCGACCGGCCGGTGGTCGGCGCCGGCGCCAGCCTCGGCGCCCTGGCGATGCTGCACGCCCAGCGCCGGCACCCGGCGGGCTTCGCCGGACTGCTCCTGCAGTCGGGCAGTTTTTTCCAGCCGCGCTACGACAAGCAGGAGTCCGGCTTCGGGCGCTACCTGCGCATAGTCCGCTTCACCGGCCGGGTGCGCCGGGCCACGACAGCCGCCTCGCCGGTGCCCGTGTCGATCACTTGTGGTGCGGTCGAGGAGAACCTGGCGAACAATCGCGACATGGCGGCGGTCCTGGACCGGCAGGGTTACACCGTCCGCTTCACCGAGGTTCCCGACGCGCACAACTGGACCGGCTGGCGCGACGCCCTCGACCCCGAACTGACCACGTTGTTGCAGCAAGTGTTCCTTTAGCGGGAGGCGCCCAATGGCCGACGTCGAGCACACCATCGGACTGCTGCTGGGCAACGAGGACGACTGGCCACGGGCGTACGAGGCGCTGCTGCGCCGCGTCGGCGTGATCACGGACTCGCAGGGCCGCAGTCACCGCACCCGCAGCGTGCGGGTGACCATCGAGCCGTTCAACCTGCGCGACAAGCCGAAGCACGACCTGGTCATCGACCGGCTCGCCTACTGGTACTACCACCCGCGCGAGTGGCTCAAGAAGATCGCGCTGATGGACGACGTGTACCTGCTGAACAGCCCGTTCACCTTCCAGTCGATGGAGAAGCACGCCGCCTACTGCGCGATGATGCGGCTCGGGCTCAAGGTTCCCGAGACGGTCCTGGTGCCGTTCAAGAACCCCCTGGACAACTCCCGGTACGCGTACACGTCGCAGCGCTACAACCAGTCGTTCGACCTCGAGGCGCTGGCGGAGTCCGTCGGCTACCCGATGTACATGAAGCCGTACGACGGCGGCGCCTGGGTCGGCGTCTCCAAGATCCGCAACGTCGACGAGCTGCACGCCGCGTACGACGCGTCGGGGGAGCGGCTCATGCACCTGCAGGCGGCGGTCGAGGACTACGACGTCTTCGCCCGGTCCCTCACCATCGGCCCCGAGACGATGGTGATGAAGTTCCGCCCCGAACTGCCCATGCACGAGCGGTACGCCGTCGACCACAACTTCCTCAGCCCCGAGGCCGGCGACGAGGTGGTGACGATCTCGCGCCTGGTCAACGCCTTCTTCCGCTGGGAGTTCAACAGCTGCGAGTCGCTCGTCCGCGGCACCGAGGTCCACCCCATCGACTACGCCAACGCCTGCCCCGACGTGGCGGTGACGTCCCTGCACTACTACTTCCCATGGGCGATGTCGGCGCTGCTGCGCTGGACGATCTACTGCGTCGTCACCGGGCGCAAGCCCCGCCTCGACACCGACACGGCCGCGTACTTCGCCATCGGCGACGACCCGTCACTGTCGTACCAGGAGAAGCTGGCCGGATATCGCAAGCTCGCCGACGACTACTTCGAGATCGAACAGTACGAGGAGTTCTGCGCGAAGCACCTCGGCCACGTCGACGAGATGGTCGCGGACTGGGTCGGATCCGAGGAGTTCCGCTCCCTGCTGCGCGAGACGGTCCGGGCGATGTACCCGCCGCACGAGCACGAGCGGTTCCTCGGCCACTTCAACGGCCTGATCGACGCCTGGCTGCGCGACCACGGCTGACTCACGAAGGCCCGACATCCTTGATGTCGGGCCTTCGCCGGCGGCTCGAAGGCTGACTTCACGGCTCACACGGGCAGCTCCTCCGGGATCTCGGCTGTCACGGCCGTGCGGGGCGCCGGGATGAGCAGTGTCGCCAGCACGCCCAGCACCAGGAAACCGGCGGCGACGTACGAGCCGAGCTCGACGCCGTGCGTCATGGCGTCCCGGGCTGCCCGGGCGACCACCGCCGTGACCGGGTCGCCGGCCAGCGGCGCAATGACCGCTCCCGCGCTGTCCGTGACGGCCGCGGCGAAGCGGTCGATCTGGTCGCCCGGAAGGTCCTCGGCCCGCAGGTTGGTCCGCACGCCGTTGTCCAGCGCCGAGAAGAAGATCGTCGTGATCGCCGCGATGCCCAGCGCCGAGCCGAGCTGCCGGAAGGTCGACTGGATGCCCGACCCCTGGCCGCCCTGGTCGTCCGGCACGTCGGCGAGGACCACGTTGGTGACCTGCGCCGTGGCAAAACCCACCCCGATCCCGTACCCGAACAGCACGAGCGCCACCGACCACCACGGCGCGCTGGTGGTGGCCGCGACAACACCGAGTGCGGCCAGCGTGACCGCTTCCAGGACCAGACCGATCCGGACGAGCGCGAGCGCGGACAGTTTCAGGCCGAAGCTCAAACCGCTGGCCAGGAAGCTGCCCAGCGCGAGCGGCACCAGCGCGAACCCGGCCTCCAGCGAGGTGTAGCCGAGCGTGAACTGCAGCCACAGCGGGATCACCGCGATGATGCCGAACTCGCCGAGGCCGATGATCAGCGTGGCGATGTTGCCGTTGCGGAACGACGAGATCCGGAACAGCCGGGTGTTCATCAAGGGCTCGCCGCCGGAGCCGTTCCTGCTCAGGCTCACCTGCCGCCGGACGAACAACGCGAGCAGCGCGGCGGCGATCACGAGAGCCACGAACACCGGTGACAGCCCGCCGTCCCAGGTCTGCCCGAGGACGGTGAAGGGACTCCTGCTGGTCACCCAGCCGTATACGCGGCCCTCGATCAGGCCGAAGGCCAGGGCGGCCAGACCGGCGAACGACAGGAGTGCACCCGGGACGTCGACCCGCCCGGCGGTCCGCTTCGACATCGGGATGAACACCAGGGACAGCGCGACGATGACAACAACCAGCGGAATGTTGATTCCGAACGCCCAGCGCCAGCTCGCGTGTTCCGAGAGCCACCCGCCGAGCACCGGCCCGAGAGCCGTCGCGGCGCCGATCGTCGAGCCCCAGACCGCGTACGCCTGGCCGCGGGCCTTGCCGGTGAAGGTCTGATTGAGCAGGGACAGTGAGGTCGGCAGCAGCATCGCGCCGGCCGCACCCTGGAGGAAGCGCGCCAGGATGAGCACGTTCCCGCTCGACGCGATCCCCGCGAGCAGGCTCGTGACACCGAAGACCACCGCGCCCAGGACGAACACCCGGCGTGCGCCGACGAGGTCCGCGACACGGCCGAAGAGCAGCAGCAGCGCCGCGAACATGATCGCGTACGACTCCTGGACCCACTGCGCCTGCGACGAGCTGATCCCCAGGTCGTCGATGACCGAGGGCGTGATCACGTTCACGATCGTGGTGTCCACCACGATCATCGACACTCCGAGCGCGATCGCGACCAATCCCCACCACTGGCGGGGTCCTACTGACGATGCGGGCATGATGCCCTCCCAACTAGTTAGACCGTGACACTATTACACGATCAAAACTTTTGATCCTGGTAAGGTCTGTGATCTACCCGGCAATCGAGCGGAGGCAGCACCCGGTGGCAGACACGGCGAGAGAACCGAATGCCCAGCGCGACCGGCTGCTCGAAGCACTCCGCGCCCACGGGATGGCCTTCGCCGAGCTCGGCCGGCACTTCGGCGACCGGATGGGACTTCACACCACCGACGCCAACGCCCTGGTGGAGATCCTCTCGGCCCAGGACACCGGCCACCCGCTCACTCAGGCCGGGCTCAGCCAGCGCATCGGCCTGACCCCCGGCGCGACCTCGTCACTGCTCAACCGGCTCGAGGAGGCCGGCCACGTGACCCGCGCCCGCGACAGCGCGGATCGCCGCGTGGTGACCCTCCGCGCGACCGACCACGTCGAGGGCATGCTGGACCGGTTCTTCGACCCCCTCGTCGACCGGGCCACCACGATGATGAGCGACTACTCGCCGCAGACCCTGGCCGAGATCGAGCGCTTCCTCACCGGCTTCGTCGCCATGATGGACGCCTACCGCACCGAGGGCTGACCGCGTACGTCAGGGAGTCGGTGCGGGGCGCAGGCGTTGCAGGGCTTCGTGGAGGAGCCGGTCGTCGGGGCTGCCGGTCCAGGCCACGACCTCGATGCCCGTGCTGTTCCGGGCCGCGAGGAAGGCGTCGATCGCGGGGCGGCTCAGCGCGGTGACGACCAGGATTCCGCCGATCGTGGTGTGACCCGCTGCGACGTCCCGCTGGAGACGGTCGACGGCCTGCAAGAGGGTGAGTGTGGGGATCGGCTCCCGGGCGTACCGGATCTGGACGAGGACTTCGCGGCCCCGCCAGGAAACCGCGACGGTGGCGTTCTGGCCGGAGACGTCCGCGCCGAGGGCGGCGGCCTCGCGCTCGACGGCCGTCCTGGCACTCTCGAGGTAGCGCAGCTGTTCCGCGCGTTCCCGCAGCTCCTCGTCGTTGCTCAACGTCGTCCGCAGGTCGTCGAGGAGCGCGGCCGCGGCCGGGTCCGAGACCTCGATGGTTCCCTGCTGCGGCGCGGTTCCGTCGTCGGTGGCTTCGAACATCGCCAGGATCGACTTGATCGAGCTCTGCTGCAGGCGGTCCGCCGGCGGTTGCTGGGCGCGTTCGGCCAGCTGTGTCAGCATCGCGAACGTCACGTGGTGCGGCAGGGCGACCCGCTTGTCCTTCTCGACCACCGCGCGGTCGTAGACCCAGGTCAGGGTGGTCCACCAGCGCTCGTTCGCCTGCTGGGACTTCGTGTGCCGCAGCTGCTGGGTCGCGATGCGGGCGGCGATCAGGGCCGCGGTCAGCGCCATCAGGCCGCCGAAGCCCGCCGAGGTGAGGAAGCGCTGCCAGAACGGTTCGGCGGCCAGGACAGACGTCAACGGCTGGTCCGATCTGGGGGACGGCGTCGTCCGAGCGTACCGGCTCGGGGGTCGACAGTGGACCGGTGAGCGGTAAGGTACGGACGGTGACCGCTGTGCTGCCACCGCGCCACGTCCACGCCAACGTCCCGATCGTTTCGGCCGCCGATCTGCAGCTGGTGGAGTCACCGCTGGTCGGCGACGCCTGTGAGCCGCCGTTCGGCAGTCTCCCGGATGTCGTCCGCGGGCGTGAGGCCCAGATCGGCGAGCTGCGGGTGCTCGCCGCCGCGGGTGGGGTGGCCGTGCTGTCCGGTGAGATCGGCTGCGGGAAGACCACCATCGTGCTGGCCGCCGCCCGGGCCCTGGCCGGCGACCACACCGTCTTCTGGGTTCCGGCCCATCAGCGGGCTTCCTTCGTCGACGCGATGGCCGCGGTAGCGTCGCGGCTCCGGGTGAGCGGTGCCGAGATCACTCGCGCCCGCGAGGAGGGGTCGGCCGATCTGGCCTGGCGACTGCTGACAGCACCACCGGACGCCGCGACCGGTTCCGCGCGGAACATCCTGGTGATCGACAACGCGGACGACCCCGGTCTCGCCGCCGACGTCATCCGCCGGGCACGGGGACTCGACCCGGAACGGTGGCTGACGATCGTCACGACCCGGATCGTCACCGGCCTCGCCGGGTCCGGACCGGCCACCACGCTGACGATCGACCGGCTCTCGGACGAGGACTGTGCTCACCTGCTGCTGGACCGCATCCGGGAGCTGGACGACCACCGCCGCTTCAGGGCCCTGCCGGCAGCGCTGGAGGCGGTGGGGCTGCTCGGCCGCGTTCCCCTCGCCGTGCACCTGGCCGGGTCGGCCCAGGGGAGTTCCGTCGCCCGGCACACGCTGTCCGGGTACGTCGGTGAGCTGAGCCGCGCACCCGTGGGCCGGCCCGGTCTCCGCGCCGACGAGCCCGCCTATCACCTGCTGCGGGCCCTGAGACCGGCCCTCGACGCTTTCGGCGCCGAGGAGAAGGACACCGCGCTGCGGCTGCTGGCGGTGCTCGCCGGGAGTGCGCCGGGACGGCCGTTCCCGCTCGGTGCGCTGGTCGTCGCGACAGGGCCCGCCGAGACGCCGCTGGCGTACCGCAGTGTCCGGCTCCTGGCGCAGTCCGGGATCGTCACCATCGGCACCGACGACAACCTGCACGTCGCCACGATCCATCCGCTGGTCGCCCGGGCGGCCGCACACCTCGACGGCGGGCCGGCGACCGCGGCGCAGAGTGTGCGCGGTGCCGCAGCCGGGGCGCTCGACGCGATGACCCGGCCGGGCGGCTCCACCCGTCCCGGCGACGACGAGTGGCAACTGTGGCGGCTGCTGATCCCGCACGTCCGCCATGTGCTGACCAGCCCCGGATCCGACGGTGACGTCGTGGTGCTGCGGGTCGCCCACCGGGCCGTCCGGCAGCTGACGAGCCACGGGATGCACCGTGCCGCCGCCCAGCTGGCCGAGGACGCTCTCGGGCGTACAGGGAGCTTGCCCGCAGGGCAGGAAGGCGCGCACCGGACCGCCCTGCTGGACCGCGGTCTCACCCTCCAGGCCTGCGGCGACGACCTGAAGGGCGCGTTCCGCCACCTCAGCGACGTCGCGCTCAGGACGCGCCGCGACTGCCCGCCCGACGATCCCGAGGCGATGCACGCCGGTCACTGCCTCGCCGCTGTCCTGCACGAGCTGGGTGACCTGACGGAGGCCGAGCAGCTGTTCCGGCCGGTCCTCGACGCCCGCCGGGACGTCCTCGGCGCCGGCCACCCGGACACGCTCACGACCATGCAGTGCCTGGCGGCGGTCCTGCAGGCGGCCGGACGCGCCGGCGAGGCCGAGGAGATGCTCCAGCAGGTCCACTCCGGGCGGGTGCGTCAGCTCGGCCCGGATCACCCCGACACCCTCACCACCCGGCACAGCATCGCGTACGCCCGGCAGGCCGCCGGCGGGCCCGGCGCGGAACGCGACTTCGCGCAGGTGCTCGCCGACCGCCGGCGTGTGCTCGGCGAGACCCACCCGAACACCCTGATCACCCGGCACAACCTCGCCTGGATCGAGCAGGCCGGGGGCAACTACGCGGCGGCGGAGGACCAGTTCCGCGCGGTCCTGCAGCTGCAGATCCCGCGGCTGGGGCGAGCCCACCCGCACACGGTCGCCACGGCGGCCAACCTGGCCTGGGACCTGCTCCAGCAGAGGCAGTTCACCACCGCACGGCTGCTCTTCACCCAGGTGCTCAAGATCCGTACCGGCCGGCTCGGCAGTCTCCACCCGGACACCCAGACCACCCGGGGCAACCTCGGCTGGCTCACGTACGAGGAGGGTGACTTCGTCCGCGCGGAACGCCGCTTCCGCAAACTCCTCGGTGACCGCACCCGGCTCCTGGGCGACCACCACCCGCGTACGCTGACCACCCGCCACAACCTGGCCCTCAGCCTGCGGTCCCAGCGCCGGCTCCCCGAGGCCCGCGACGAGTTCATCTCGGTCCTCGGTGACCAGGAACGCGTGATCGGCGGCTCCCACGACTCGACCCTGGCCACCCGTTACAACCTGGCCGTCACTCTGCGCATGCTCAACGACGACATGTGGCTCACCGAGGCCATGTCCCTGCTCGACTCGGTCCTGGCGACGCTCCGCGGCCGGCCGAACCCGCTCCTGCGCCAGACCAAACGCGAGCTGGTGACCCTGCTGGCGATCAGAAGCGGCCGCGCCGACGTCCACGAGCTCCTCGACGACGCCACCTTCGAAGCACCACCGACCACCACGGCCGACGACCCGCTGGTGCGCCGCTTCGTCGACGACGACATCGACGACTTCGTCGACCCCGACCTCACCGACTGAGCCTCCTCACCCGTCAGGGCGCGAGCCGGGGCAGGTGAGGGAACTGCTCGACGGACCCTCCACCGATGCCGAGACTCCGGCGGGCAGCAAGATAAAAACCGTCCCGGGCCTCGTTCATGAGATCCACACGCTGTTGCCACTCCGCCGGGTCCGGCACCTCCGCGCGGGCCTGGCGTTCGAAGGCCCTGGTGGCGTCGCGCCACTCCCGCGCGGCAGCGACGGTGAGCTCGTCGCCCAGCAGAAGCAGCGACTCCCAATCCTTCGTCTTCCGGACGTTGGCGGCCGCCAGCTCCTGCAGACCGAGCTCACGCTCGATCGGTATCGAGTGGGAATCGGCCCGATCTGCCGCACTCAGCCGGAAGCCGAGACCGGTGATCTCCTTGAGCGTGGCCGCGAACGTCGTGTACGCCTCGAGCCGCCTCTGGTCCCAGCGGACGTTCTGGTCGCGCCGCCACCGCAACCGATCGGTCAGCAGGCTGGACGTCATCGCACCGGCGGCGCCGAGCGCAACACCGACCAGAGCGGGCAAGGATTCTGAGAACGTCGGCATCGGCCGAGCGTGACGCAACCGCGCAAACCACACCACCGGACGACGGTCGTGGGCTGGGCGCGCTTCGAGTGTCGGGGGGTCGGCCTAGAGTTCAGGGGGTGCACATCCGGATCGAGGGAAGCGACCTGCCCGGCCGTCGTGGCGGCGTGGAGGCCGACACCCTGCGCCTGGGGAACGTGCAGGTCGGTGTCCAGCGCAAGACCGAGGTGGTCGACCGGGTCCCGGCCGATGCGGATGCTGCCACCTGGGCGTTCGAGGTGACCAGCCGCGAGGTCGACGGTCTGCTCGATGTCGGCGGGCCCTACGTGCACGGCCGCCCGGGTGCCCGGTTTCTTTATCTGAGCTGGGGTTCGGCCGACGGCGACAGTTTCGCGATGTTCCGCCGCGCCAAGTTGCTCTTCGGGGACATACCGACCGCGATGCTGCGCGCGGCGCACGACGACGGCGGGGTGCTGACCGGGGAGCTCGGCCTCACCGACGCAGATGGTGGCCCACGCTGCGCCCGCGTGCGGCCGCCGGACATCGTCTGGCACTTGACGTGACGGTGGTGGCGCACGGTTTCATCGCCCGCGACGGCACCCTCTGCCTCTGGACCGAGACCGACACCGGCGAGCGGGGATCGGCCCGGGCCCACCCGTTCGCGGTGGCGCCGGCCGGGGCGGATCGGACGGCGACGTTGCTGCTGCCTTCCACGTCCACCGGGCCGTTGCCGTCGCCGCAGCTCGGGTTGCCGGCGCGGCGGGGGCAGCCGCGGTTACGGCCGTGGCAGGTGCCGGCGGTCGCCGTCCCGTTTGTCACCGACGACCTTGCGGACGAGTTCGGGGCACGGGCCGCGCCGTCGCTGAGCTATCTCGCCGAGGTCTGCACCTTCGCGGCGGACCTGGTCGCGCGCGGGCGGGTACTGCCCGGTGTGCTGACCGACGGGCCGCGGCCCCGGGCCCTGTGGCGGCCGGTGCTGACCGGCACCGACGCCGCACGGCACGCTGACCTGCTGCGCCGCATGCCACCGGCCTGCCGCGCCGAGCGGGCCCGTCCCGGCGACGTCGACGGGCTCCCCGCCGCCGACACCCTGCACGCCGCGCTGCACCGCCTGGTCGACGGTCTGGTTCGCACGCGACTTGCCGAGGCCGGCGTGGACCTGTCCGGTCCCGCCTGGCTCACGGCACTCAGCGCCGATCCCGAGTTAGAGGACGCCGGGCAGCTCGACGCTGTTGCCGACGCACTGGACAAGTGGCACGGCGAGGCGAGCAGCGGTGCGGTGGTGCGGGTCTGTTTCCGGTTGAGCTTCCTGCCCGAGCTGGAGCCCGAGGAGCCCGACGCCACCGGCGCGCCCGAGGCGAGCGGCGCCGAGGATGCGTGGTTGCTCGAGTTCCTGTTGCAGCCGCTCGACGAGCCCAGCCTGCTCGTCACCGCCGCCGACGTGTGGCGGGACAGGAGTGCCCCGCTGCGGCGGTGGACGCATCATCCGCACGAGCGGCTCATCGCCGGCTTGGGGCGGGCCGCGAGGCTCTTCGAGGACCTGGATCCCGCGCTGCGGGTGGCGCGGCCGGTCGAGCTGGTGCTGGACACCGCGGGGGCATACAGGTTCCTCAGCCACGCCGCGCTGCTGGAGCAGGCCGGGTACGGCGTGCTGCTGCCGGCCTGGTGGCGGGAGCCGCAGAGCCTCGGGCTGGCGCTGGAGGTCCGGGCGCGGGACGAGGTCGCCCCGGTGCTGCGGGACGAGGCTGCCGACCTGAGGTCGATGGTCGGCTACAACTGGGGGCTGGCGCTGGGCGGACGCACGCTGACCGAGGACGAGCTGGCCGAGCTGGCGCGCGTCAAGGTGCCGTTGGTGCGGTTGCGGGGGCGGTGGGTCTACCTCGACGCGGAGCGGTTGCGGGCGGGGCTCGAGTTCCTGCGGCGCGGCGGGGGCACGATGACCGCCGGGGATGCGCTGCGGATGATCCGGCTGCTGCCGCCCGAGGAGCTGCCGCTGCCCGTCACGGCGGTCGACGGCAAGGGCTGGCTGGCCGACCTGCTCGCCGGGCGGCTGGGGGAGCGGCTCGAGCTGCTCGACGCGCCCGCGGGCCTGGTGGGGACACTGCGGCCGTACCAGCTGAGGGGTTTTTCCTGGCTGGCTTTCCTCGACGGGCTGGGGGTCGGCGCCTGCCTGGCCGACGACATGGGGCTCGGCAAGACCGTGCAGTTGCTGGCGTTGCTGCTGCATCGCGGGGGCGGGCCGACGCTGCTGATCTGTCCGCTGTCGGTCCTCGGCAACTGGGTGCGGGAGGCGGAACGGTTCGCCCCGGGGCTGCGGGTCAAGGTGTTGCACGGCGCTGACCGGCCCGACCCGGTGCATCTGCTCGACGGGACGGACGTGCTGCTGACGACGTACGCGACCGCCACCCGCGACGCCGACGCCCTCGCCGCCGTGCCGTGGGACCGGGTGGTGCTCGACGAGGCGCAGCACGTCAAGAACAGCGCGAGTGGCACCGCGAAGGCCGTGCGCCGGTTCGACGCGCGGCACCGCATCGCCCTGACCGGCACACCGGTCGAAAATCGTCTGGCCGAGCTCTGGTCCATTCTCGACTTCCTCAACCCGGGGCTGCTCGGCAGCGCCCACTCGTTCCGGGCGCGGTTCGCCGTGCCGATCGAGCGGTACGCGGACGAGGACGCCGCCGCGCGCCTGCGCCGGGCGACACGACCGTTCATGCTGCGGCGGGTCAAGGCGGACCCGTCGGTGATCGACGACCTGCCCGACAAACGGCACACGCGGCACCTGTGCGGGCTCACCACCGAGCAGGCGACGCTCTACCAGGCCGTTCTCACCGAGATGACCGGCCGGCTGACCGACGAGACGGAGATCCGCCGCAAGGGCATCGTGCTGTCCGCGATGACCAAGCTCAAGCAGGTCTGCAACCACCCGGCGCAGCTGCTCGGTGACGGCTCCCCGCTGCCCGGCCGCTCCGGCAAGCTCGAGCGCCTGGAGGAGATCCTCGACGCCGTCCTCGCCGACGGCGAAAGTGTTCTCTGCTTCACGCAGTTCGCCCGGTTCGGCGCGATGCTGGTCCCGCACCTCGCGGCCCGTTTCGACGTCCCGGTCCGTTACCTGTACGGCGGGACGACACGCCGGGCCCGCGATCAGATGGTCGCGGAGTTCCAGGCCGACAAGCGGCCCGGCATCTTCGTGCTGTCGCTGAAGGCCGGTGGCACCGGCCTCAACCTCACCGCGGCCAATCATGTCGTCCACGTGGACCGCTGGTGGAACCCGGCCACCGAGACGCAGGCGACCGACCGTGCCTTCCGCATCGGCCAGAACCGTGACGTGCAGGTGCACACCCTCGTCTGCCTGGGCACCCTCGAGGAGCGCATCGACCGGCTGATCACCGACAAGGGTGTGCTGGCCGAGCGGGTGGTCGGCAACGGCGAGGGCTGGCTGAGCGGTCTGAGCACCGACGAGCTGCGTGACCTGCTCGCCCTGTCACCGGAGGCCGTTGTTGACTGACCGATACTCCGGGCCGTTCATCGCGATGTTCGAGTCCCTGCGGATGGCGCCGACGTTCTCCCGCGGCCGGCGGGACGCGCGCGCCGGGCACGTCCGGCACCTGACGATCTCCGGCAGTCTGGTGACGGCCCAGGTCCGGGGCCCGGACGACACCGCGGCGTTCCGGTCGCGGATCGCGGTGCGCGCGTTCGGTGCGGCCGAGTGGTCACGCGTGGAGGACGACCTGGCCGCTGAGGCCCGCTTTGCCGCCGACCTGCTGGCCGGTCGCATGCCCGACGACATCGACACCGTGTTCACGAAAGCGGGGCTGACCCTGCTGCCGTTGTCGCTGAACGAGGTGGCGATGGACTGCAGCTGCGAACGCTGGCCCATGCCCTGCATCCACCTCGCCGCGACCTGTTACGCCCTGGCCCGGTCGTTCGAGGAGGACCCGTTCGGGGTTTTCGCCTGGCGCGGGCGGTCCCGGGACGAGCTGCTCACCCGGCTCAACCAACTGCGCGGAGTCGCGGCCCCGGCGACGCCGGCGGAAGAGACGCCGGACGGCGACCTGGGCGACCTCACCGATTTCTGGAACGGCGCCGAAGCCGCGCCGGCGACCGCGGTGGGCGACGCGGGCCGGCCGGATCTTCTGCTCGACCAGCTCGACCCGCCCCCGCTGCACGTGGGCGGAGTCCCGCTCGTCGAGGTTCTCCGCCCGGCCTACCACGCGCTCCCGCCGCGGACCTGACGTCAGCAGCTGGTGAAGCTGCCCTTGTTCGTCCACGAGCAGGTGTCCATGACCTTGCCCGCCGCGTCCTTCAGCGTGGCCTTGTCGCCGGTGTTGTTCCAGATGTAGGCGCCGCTGCCCCAGAAAAGCGTGTAGGGCGTGTTGGTGCCTTTACCGGTACGCACCCAGACGCTTTCGTGGCCTTTCACTTTCACACTCCCGAACGTGTACACATGGGAGCTGTTGTCGCGCAGCGTGTAACCCTTGAGGTCGACCGTCCGGCCGAACTTGCTGGTGATCTTGACGTATTCGGCGTTCAGGCTGGCATTGCTGCGGGTGTCGCTGCCGGGGGAGTTGTAATAGACGCCGGTGATCTGGAACGGCAGGGTAGCCGCGTCGGCGGGCAGGGCGATCATCGTCACTCCACCGACGGCAACTGCCGCGGTGGCGGCCATGGCGATCCTGGCTTTTCTCATCGTCGCGCCTCTTCCGGACCGGGGTTGATTCCTTTGTGGTCGGCCCAGGCTAGAAGCGCGCCGGATCGCGCGACATCGGCGGAGTGTTTCTCAGGAGTTGCCGACCGGTGTCACATCATGACCACTCCGGTGACCGCAAACTGATGAATGGGCGGCCGCGGGGATCAGGCGCGCTGCCAATCGCTCCAGCCGGTGCACTGGTACGGGCTCTTGGTGGAGGACTCGTAGGTGCACGCCTTGAACCGGATCCGGCTGCCCTCCTGATAGTTCTTGTTGCAGGTGCCTTCGGCGGCGGCCGAATGCCCGCATCATTCCTCCGAAGTAGACACTTTGGCCGGACGCTGGCAGCGTCGCGCAGCCCGGCCGGGTTTTTCGCTAGAGTGCCCCGATGGCTGTCAATTTCGGGGCATTCGTCACCGGCCACTCGGTACCGCTCGACGATCTCGAACCTCTTGCCGACCTCTTCCGTGGTGCGCGGGTGGTGGCGATCGGCGAGAACGCGCACATGATCAGCGAGTTCTACCTGTTCCGGCACCGGCTGCTGCGCTTCCTGACCGAACGGTGCGGTTTCACGGTGTTCGCGATGGAGTCCGGGTTCAGCGAGGGACTGGCGGTGGACGCCTGGGTGCGGGGCGGGCCGGGTGACGTGCGTGCGGTTGCCGACGACCACATCACGTACAGGATGGGCCGGTGCCCGGAGATGCGTGAGCAGCTGGAATGGATGCGGGAGGCGAAGCCGCCCGTGCGCTTCGCCGGGCTGGACGTGCCGGGGAACACCGCGTCGCCGCTGCCCGCGATCGAGCACGTCGCCGGGTTCCTCGGCCGCACCGACCCCGACGCTCTTCCGCTGGTCGACGCGCTGTCCGCGCGGATGCAGAAGTACGCGGGAGAGCACTCGATGCCCGCCTACCGGGCGTACGCCGAGCTGGACCCCGCGGACCGGGACGCGATGACCGCCGCCCTGGCCGAGCTGGCCGCGCGTTTCGACGCGCTCGAGACCGAGTACACCCGCGCGGACGGCGCGGCGACCTACCGGACGGTGCGGCACGAGCTGCGGCTCGCGTGCTGGCTGGACCAGGCCCTGCGCAGCTACGCGGCTCGCGCCGGCGGCGACACCAGTCATCCGAAGGTGAGCGCGCGGGACCGCGGGATGGCCGAGACGGTGTTCTGGCTGCTCGACGAGCTGGGCCCGGACGCGCGCATCGTCATCGGCGCGCACAACAACCACATCCAGCGCACGCCGGTGACCACACCGCAGTTCGCGCTGTCGGGGATGGGCCATCACCTGGCCACCCGGCTCGGCGAGGACTACCTGACCGTTGCGGTCACCGCCACCGCCGGCCGCACCGTGACACATCGCCTCGATCCCGCCGCCCCCGGCGGCGTCGCGACCGTCGGAGCTGAGCTGCCACCGCCGCAACCGGGCAGCGTCGAGGCCGCCTTCACCGGTACGGACACAGCGCGCCTGATCGACCTCCGCCGTGCCCGGGGCCTCGTGCCCGGCCCGGACAGCATCCGGTTGCTGGACGGCTTCCAGGCGACACCGGTCCTGGACGCGTACGACCTGCTGGCCTGTCTGCCTACGATCAACCCGAGCGAACAAGCCGGAGGAGCGTGACATGGACTGGGCCGCCTGGCATGACGACTACGACGATCCGGAGTCAGCACTGTCCCGGCGCCTGGCCGAGGTGCAGGGTGTCGTCCGGGCCGCGCTGGACCGGGCGCCGGACGGGCCGCTCACCGCGCTCAGCATGTGCGCCGGGCAGGGCCGCGACCTGATCGGTGTCCTCGCCACGCACCCGCGCGGCCACGACGTGCGGGCCCGCCTGGTCGAGCTCGACCCCCGCAGCACGGCGGTCGCCGAGGCGAACGCCCGCGCCGCCGGACTCGACGGTGTCGAGATCGTCCAGGCCGATGCGGGCCTGATGCGGCACTACCGCGACCTGGCACCGGCCGACCTGGTGCTGGCCTGCGGGGTCTTCGGCAACGTGACCGACGCGGACGTGCTCCGGACGGTCGAGGCCTGCGCCCAGCTCTGCCGTGAAGGCGGAACCGTCGTCTGGACCCGGCACCGGCGCCCGCCGGACCTCGTACCGGTCATCCGCGACTGGTTCTCGGCCCGCGGCTTCGAACTTGTCCACGGCGGCGAGTCCGGGGTGGGCGCCCACCGCCTAGTCCATCCGCCGAAGCCGCTGACGAGCGCCGACCGGATCTTCAGCTTTGTCGCGGAGAAGCAGCTCAGGGTGTCCTGAAGGCCGCCACGTTCCGGGCCGCCCAGGCCACGAACGGGTACGGGTCGCGGCCCAGCAGCGTCGCCACGTCCGGGCTCACCGTGCGCTCGGCGGCGGTGGGTGAGCCGAGGATGTCGAGGGTGCCTTCGACCACCTCCGGGGGCATGAACGCGCCCAGGTGGGTGGCCGCCTCCTCGCGGGTCAGTTCCACGAACGTCACCTGCTCACCGAGTGCCGTGGCGAGGTCGGAAGCCTGCTCCCGCGGGGAGATGGGGACTGGGCCCGTCAGCTCGTACACGTGGGTGTGGTGGCCTCCGCGGAGGGTGACCGCCGCGCAGGCCGCGAGGTCCGCCGGGTCCACGACCGGCAGGGCGACGTCGGCGAACGGTGCCGCGACCAGGCGCTGTTCGCGCACGGACGGCGCCCAGGCGTAGGCGTTGCTGGCAAAACCGGCCGGGCGCAGAACCGTCCACTCCAGACCGGAGTTGCGCACGGCGGCTTCGAACCGGCCCAGATGGGCGTGCGACTGCGCTTCCGGGCGGGTGCGTACGCCTTGGGACGAGAGCAGGACCACCCGCTTCACACCGGCCGCCTCGGCGACGTCGAGCACGGCGGCCGGGTCGATCCCGCGGCCGTCGCCCGGCACCATGAGGAAAAGCGCCTCCGCGCCCTCCAGCGCCGGACGCAGTGAGCCCGGATCGGTCAGGTCGGCGCCCGTGCTCCGCGAGAGGGCGCGGACGTCCTCGCCGGCCAGTTCCTTCATCAGATGGCTGCCGACATTGCCGGTCGCCCCGGTCACCACGATCATGTTGCTTCCCTCCGTTGTGGTCCGGGGAAGCTAGCATCGCGCGGATAGTAGGTACCTAGAGGAAAGCGACTATCCATGACGCCGAGTACGCGTGACGATCCCACGGTCGCCTGCCCCATCGCACCCGTCGTCGACATCGTCTTCAGCCGGTGGACCACGCCGATCCTGTGGTCGCTGCACGCGTTCGGGCGGCAGCGGTTCGTCGAGCTGCAACGACGGATCACCGGCATCACACCGAAAGTCCTCACGCAGCGGCTGCGGCAACTCGAACGCGACGGGCTGATCACCCGGACGTACCACCCCGAGGTGCCACCCCGCGTCGAGTACGAGATCAGCGACCTCGGGCTCAGCCTCGCCCCGCTCTTCGCCTCGCTCGCCACCTGGGCGGACGGCCACCTCGACCGTGTCGAACAGGCCCGCGCCGCCTACGACGGCTGACCGGTCACCAGGCGATCGGGGCGTAGTCCTTCAGGAAAATGCCGTACAGGTCCTCGCCCTGCTCGCCGCGGACGATCGGGTCGTAGACGCGCGCCGCGCCGTCGACCAGGTCGAGCGGGGCGTGGAAGCCCTCCTCGGCCAGGCGCATCTTTGTCGGGTGCGGGCGCTCGTCGGTGATCCAGCCGGTGTCGACGCTGGTCATGAGGATGCCGTCGGTGAACATGTCCTCGGCGCTGGTCCGCGTCAGCATGTTCAGCGCGGCCTTCGCCATGTTCGTGTGCGGGTGCCCCGCGCCCTTGTAACCGCGCGCGAACACCCCCTCCATCGCGGACACGTTCACCACGTACCGGCGGGGGAACGGCGACGCCGTCATCGCCGCACGCAGCTTGCTGACCAGGATGAACGGCGCCGTCATGTTGCACAGCTGCACCTCGAGCAACTCCAGCGCGTCGACCTCGTGGACCTTGTCGCTCCAGCTGTTCGTCGGCGCCAGATCCGGCACCAGACCACCTGCGTCGATCGCCGTCAACGCCGCGATCCGCTCCGGCGTCGCCGAACCACCGGTCAGCGCCAGCGCCGTCAACGCGTGCGGGCTGAACGACGACCCGTCCGTCAGAGCCGCCGGATGCGCCGGGGAGGAATGCCCGCCGAGATACTCCAGCTCCGGCAGCGGCCCGTCCGGCAGCGGCGCGGACTCCGCCGCCACCAGCGCCGAGTACGAGCCGGGCGAACGGCGTACCGTCTGGGCCGCGTTGTTGATCAGAATGTCCAGCGGACCGTGGGCCGCGACCGAATCGGCGAGAGCGACCACCTGGGCGGGATCCCGCAGGTCGATGCCGACGACCCGCAACCGGTGCAGCCAGTCGGCGCTGTCCGGCATGGCGGCAAAACGCCGCACCGCATCGTTCGGGAACCGCGTGGTGATCGTGGTGTGCGCGCCGTCCCGCAGCAACCGCAGAGCGATGTACATGCCGATCTTGGCCCGGCCGCCGGTCAGCAGCGCCCGCCGCCCGGTCAGATCGGTCCGCGCATCACGGTGACCATGATTCTTCACCGCGCACGACGGGCAGAGCTGGTGATAGAACGCGTCGACCTGCACGTAACGCTGCTTGCAGATGTAACACCCGCGCGGCTGCCGGAGAACGCCGGCGGTCGGCGCCTTCGTCGCGGTCTCCAGCAGAATGCCCGCGGTCTCGTCGTCGATCCGGCTCGGCGCACCCGTCGCCGTCGCGGCGGTCACCGCACGATCGTTCGCGAGGATCGCGTCACGACGGTCCTTGCGGCGCCGCAGCTTCACTTCCTTGAAAAGCCCGGCAGTGGCCCTCCGTACGGACACAGCATCGGGATGCTCGGGGTCGAGCTCCGCAGCCTCGGCGATGACGGCGAGACAGAGCGCCAGCCGTTCGGGATCGATCGCCCGGTCGGTGCCCGGAGCCGCGGTCTCGGCGTAACCGCCCGGCGCGGCGGACTCGTCAACTGTCGCGGTCATGCTCATCCCGTCCCGGTAGAACCCCAACTCTCCCGGGGCACTGTACTGACAACACCGGCCGCACGACGGATCCGTGCCACCCGGCGGGCCACAATAGCCGCAACATGGCCATAACGGCCAGTGGCGGTGGTCTCAGGCCTGCTGATCGCGGCGATCGGCCAGATCAACGGTCGGCCGCAGCTCGAGCACGGCGGTGGTCTCCGGGCCGGGCTCCTCATCGGTTTTGCCGGCGGCGGCGCTGTCGGCCGGAGGGTCGCCGGGCCGGCCCTGGGCGCCGCTCCCGGTGAGGTGGTCGGCCAGGTTGGCGGTCGGACGCGTGTCCATCGGATCAACAACCGACCGGGAGTCCCCCGGGTCGGCGCCCGGGCTGTTGCCTGTCGGGCCGGCTTGCGAGCGCTCGCCGGTGTCGGTCGCGTCCGGCCAGCCGGTGAGGGTGGGCGGGTCGTCCGAGGCGCTACCGGGAGTCGCCGGCCATCCCGGTGCGCTCGCGGTCACCGCGGAATTCTCACTGTCGGCGGCGCCGCGCACGCCCGTGCCCGGGGTGCCCGGGCCAGTGGACGCAGCCGTGGGGGACGGGCCTGTTGCCCTGGTGGCGACGCCGGTCGGCGGCCACATCGACGGCGCGACGGAGGAACCGCCCGGTGAACCGGCGGCAGGCCCGGCGGCCTGACGATCGCGCGCCGAAGGAGATCCAGCCGGGGTGCCGCTGCCGGGACGGTCATGCGGTCGGCTCGGAGAAGCAGATCCGGTTGGGTAGCCGGCGGGGGAACGACCACCTGAGGAATCAGACCCCGCGGGCGACGTGCCGGAAGTCCGGTCCGCGGACTCCGGCGCGGTGAAGGGGCCTGCATCCGGTGCGCCTGCGGCCGGCGTTGTCGGCGGCTCACCGGACGGCCGGTTCGTCGTGCGGCCGGCGGCGGCCTCGGAAGAACCAGCGAAGGCGTCCGACGAACTGGCGCCACCGGACGCGTGACCGGTGACGAACGGCGGCCCGGAAGACTGCGCCGCGGAACCGGCCTCGTCGGCGGGTGTCTCGTCGGACCTGGAAGCCGACGAGGTCGGCCAGCCGCCCGAGGTGGATGCCGGTGATTCGTCCAGGGTGATTTTGGAGGGCGCCGGATGGGGACGGGAGCCGGCGACGGGCAACCCGTGCCCACGCCCCGCGATCGGTCCCGGTCCGTAAGCCGAACCTGAGACCGGCGCGGAACCAGTTGCGGACGGCGACACCGGCGCGGACCCGGTTGCAGACCGCGACACCGGCGAGGAGCCTGCCCCGGACCCGAACCCCGCCGCGGCCGGTGACACCGGTGCGGAGCCGGTCGCCGACGGCGATACCGGCGTAACCCCGCCAAAGGCCGAGGTGTCCGGGGCGTCATGGCCCTCCGCAGCCGATCCCGTCCCGGTGACCGTTTCGGAAGGATTGTCCCCGGCCCACTCGGCCGCTGTGCCCGACCTGGTCTCGTCCGGCGACGCCCCGGCGAACGGCTGATCGGGTGAGCCCGAACCGCGCTCCGAGAGCGGGACGGTCGTGTCGGGGGCGTCCTCGGAGAATGACGGCGAGCTTCCGGCGAACGACACCGGGCCGGTCGAGTCCGGGTCGTCCCCGGCGAACGGCGAGGCCGCGGCGCCGAACGACTCACCCGCGTAGGCCGCGCTCGGCGGAGGCGCCGGCAGCGCCCCCGGGCCCGTTTCGGCGCGGGAGGCGTGTCGCGGGGCGCTGGCTGAAGAGGTCCGCGCCGGCGCGGCGGCCGACTCCGGGGCTGCGTGGCGGCCCACGGAGACCGTGGGGAAGAGTTCTTCGTCTTCGTATTCGGCCAGGCCGGCCTTCTGCTGGAGGCGCCGGAGGGGCCCGGGGGACCACCAGGCGGCCTCGCCCATCAGTTTGAGGACGGCGGGGACCAGCAGCATGCGGACGACCGTGGCGTCGAGGAAGAGCGCGATGATCATGCCGACGCCGACGAAGCGCATCGTGGTCACCGAGGACAGGGCGAAGGCGCCTGTCACCACGATGAGGAGGACGGCTGCCGCGCTGATCACGCGGCCTGTGCGGGCGAGGCCGGTGGTCACGGCTTCTGCTGTCGATGCGCCGCGGGTGCGGGCTTCGACCATGCGGGACAGGAGGAAGACCTCGTAGTCGGTGGAGAGGCCGAAGACGACGGCCGCCATGAGGACCACGATGCCGACTTCGAGCGGGGCCGGGGTCACCTGCAACAGGTCTGCGCCGTGGCCGTCCTGGAAGATCCAGACGAGGATGCCGAAGGTGGCGCTGAGGCTCAGGGCGCTCATCACCACGGCCTTGATCGGCAGCAGGACCGAGCCGAAGGCCAGGAACATCAGGATCAAGGTGGCGCCGACCAGCAGGGACACCATCAGGGGCAGGCGGTCGGCGGTGGCGGTGAGGCTGTCGACGTTGCGGGCGGTGGCCCCGCCGACCAGGACTTCCGTGTCGCCGGTGACGGGCAGGGCGCGCAGGGCGTCGACCGCGTCGCGGGCGACCGGGCTGAACGGGTCCTTGCCGGCCAGGGTCGCGGTCAGCACAACAGCGTCGCCGCCGGTGCCGGCCGGGGTCACCGCTGCGATGCCGGGCACCTTCTTGGCCGCGTCCGTGAAAGCCTTGCCGACCGCGGCCGGGGGCGGCTCGCCCTTGGTCCCGCGCAGCACGACCTGGATGCCGGCGCTGCTCAGGGCGGGGAAGTCGGACTTGAGGGCCTCGATCGCCATCCGGGCGGAGTCGCCGGCGGGCAGGATGCGCTCGTCGTTCTCGCCGAACTCGACACCGCGGATCGGCGCCGCGAGGACCAGCAGACCGGCCAGGATCGGCAGCGCGACGAGGACCGGGCGGCGCAGCACCGCCCCGGCGAGGCGGGACCAGCCGGTGCCCGGCGCGGCGGCGTTCTTGCGGCGCGGAAGGCGTACCGGGAGCTTGTCGACGCGGGGGCCGAGGACCGCGAGCAGGGCCGGGAGCAGGGTGAGGGACAGGATCGCGGCCAGGGCGACGGCGGCCAGGCCGCCGTAGGCCAGGGACTTCAGGAAGCCCTGGGGGAACAGCAGCAGGCCGGCGAGCGCGATCATGAGCAGGGTCGCGGAGAAGACCACGGTGCGCCCGGCGGTCGCGACGGTCCGGGTCACCGCCTGCGCGGGCGTACGCCCGAAGCCCTGCTCCTCGCGGAACCGCCCCACCATGAAGAGCCCGTAGTCGATCGCCATGCCGAGCCCGAGCAGACTGGCGACGTTGACCGCGAACGAGTTGACGTCGTGGGTGTACGCCACCGCGTGCAGCACTCCGAGCGAGCCGAGCACGGCACAGCCGCCGACCAGCACGGGCAGGGACGCGGCGACCAGCGAGCCGAAGATGAAGAGCAGCAGCACCAGCACGATCGGCAGTGAGATGGCCTCGGCGAACGCCAGGTCCTGGGTCGAGCGGGTCGCCGACGCGTCACCGAGGGGCGCACCGCCGGCCGCCTGGACCGTGGCTCCCTCGACCGCCAGTTTGTCGTCGATCTCGCGGTAGGACTCGAGCTTCTCGCCGTCGTCCTCGCCTGCGAGCGTCAGGACTGCGACGGCACTCGACCCGTCGGCGGACTTGTATTGCGCGACCTTGTCCGGCCAGTACGACGCGACGGCCGTGACCGCGCTGCCGGGCAGGGCGCCGAGTGTGTTCTCGATGCGCTGGCCGAGGACAGCGTCGTCGATGCCGCCGGAGGTGGGCGTGTAGATGACGACGACGTCGCCGCCCTGGGCGCCGAGCTCGTCGCGGACGACGTTCGCGGCGCGGGTCGACTCGCTGCCCGGGTCGTTGTAACCGCCCTCGGACAGCTGGCCGAAGACGCCCAGTCCCCAGACTCCGGCCGCGGCGACCGCGGCGACGGTGAGCACCAGCACCGGCCAGCGGAACCGGGCCACCCATGATCCCCAGGCGGCGAACACAACGATCTCCTCCAGAAACGCGTTCCGCACCCCACGGAACGCCGAGCCGGCTCAGCGCAGCGTGGCTGCCTCGAGCGCGACGCCGCCGCAATCATCGTCGAAGGCGGCGTCGGTGATCCAGCTCAGGTTGATCTTGCCGTTCTTCGGCGCGCGGTACGTGATGACAAAGACCGCCGTGTCCAGGTTGTTGCTGCGTTCCTCGAAGGTGCCGGTGGCCGACGCGCTGCCGGTCGACAGCTTCGCGGTGAGTTTGCCGCGGCCCGCGAGGGCGCCCACGTAGAGCTTCAGTGTCCTGTTCGACGTCGTGGCCGGCGCCGAGATGGTGAAGCCGTTGCCCTTGCCGCAGGTGCGGATGCCGGTCGGTGTGCCGTCGGAGCTGCCCACCGGCGAGCCGCCGTTCCAGCTGAACCGTTCCGGGCTGAAGCCGTGCCGGAAGCGCGGCGCGGTCGGCGCCCCCTCGAGGATGGCGAAGTCACCGTCGGAGCGGCGTTCGAGGGAGAACGTGCTCTGCTCACCCCAGTGCACCCAGTCGCGGGAACCCTCGCCGGAGAGGTCGACGCGGTTCGGCACACCCGCCCGGACGACCTTCACCGAGCCCTGATCGGGCGGTGCCTTGGTGGGCTTCGTCGGCGGCTTGCTGGTGCGCGTGGGCGTCGGTGCGGGCTTGGTCGTCGTCGTGGGTGTGTCGGAGGCGCTGGGCAGCGGGATCGGGAACTGGTTGTCCGGGTTGAGCGGCACGTCGCCCAGCGCGGGCGGCTGCACCGGCGGGATCGCCCGGGTGTCGTCGTCGCGGACGGCGCGGCTGATGATGAAGCCGAAGGCGACCACGATGAGGACACCGGCGAGGATCACCGCGGCGGGCATCAGGAACTCGCTGAACCGGCGCTGCCGGTCCTCCAGCAACTGGGGTGGCACCACCGCGCCGCGGCGGCCCGCGGTGCGGTAGCCATAACCGGAGCGCGGGGACGCGGCCGGGTAGGGACGTTGCGGCCCCGCACCGGGTGAGCGTCCCTCGGACCCTGGCTGGCGACCTGTCGTACGGTCGTCGTCCGGCAAGCGACCCTCCCCGGTCGTTCGCGGGCGCGCGCCGACCGCCGGTGGCGGCCGGGCGGGTTGTCCCGAGTGCTGTTGTTGCTGCGTGTGCGCCTGTACCAGCGGTGAGCAGGACCGCCGTGGTGCCGTGGGGAGGTACACCGTCTCACCTTCAGTGAGTGACGGAGAAGAGCGAAATGAGTAACCAGCCACTCGGTTGATCACCTGGGTCGGCGGTTCGGTGGAGGTTAGGCCCGGGCCGGACAGTCACGGCGAGTACGGTGTCCGGAGTCTTCCGTGAGCCCGTTACGACAGGAGAGTCCAGATCAGATGAGCGTCCAGGACAAGACCGGTACCAGCCGCCGGGGTCAGGCCCTGACCGGCGCCTTCGCGGGCGTGGCCGTGATCGCCGTACTGGTCGCCGTCTATATCGGCATCCAGGTTTCGGACGACGACGAGACCACACCGGCGGCGGCGCCCGCGGCCAGTGCGCCCGCTCAGCCCCCGGCCGAAGCGCCCGCCGAGCCCGCCCCGAGCCAGCCCGCACCCGCCGCGCCGGCGCAGGTCGACCCGGCGCTGCAGAAGCCCCCGGTCATCAAGGCCGGCAAGGGCGCGGTCAAGGAACTGCTGGTCACTCCGGTGGTGGCGGGCAAGGGCCCGAAGGTCCAGGCCGGCCAGACCATCACCGCCAACTACGTGGGCGTCACCTACAAGGACGGCAAGGAGTTCGACTCGTCCTGGAAGACCGGCCAGCCGGTGCAGTTCCCGGTCGGCGCCGGTCAGCTCATCGAGGGCTGGGACAAGGGCCTGGTCGGTGTGCCGGTCGGCAGCCGGGTCCAGCTCGACATCCCCGCCGCGATGGCCTACGGCGAGCAGGCCCAGGGTGGCCGCCCGAGCGGCGACCTGCGCTTCGTCGTCGACGTCCTGGCCGCTCAGTAGGGCTGCTCAGAGCTCCCGCACGATGACGTCCACCTGACGGGGGCGGCCCGCCGCGACGGGCCGCTCCTCGACGGTGTATTTCAGGTCCCTCAGCACGTCCAGGAGGTCGTCCACCGAGGCAGGTGCCGCGCCGGCCTCGGCCAGCGACCGCACCAGGCGTCCCTTGGTCGCCTTGTTGAAGTGACTCACCACCGAGCGCCGCGGCTCACCGCCGACGATCCGCTCGTGCAGGACCCGCAGGGCCGCGGTGCGCCCGGCCAGTCCGCCCGAGGGCGTCCACATCGCCGCGTACGCGCCCGAGCGCAGATCGAGCACCGGGCCGTCGGCGGCCGCCCGGTCCAGGACCGGGGTCAGGGCCTTCTTCCAGTACGCCGTGAGCCCACCGATCACGGGCAGCGTGACACCCACCGAGCACCGGTACGCCGGGATCCGGTCGGTCAGCCGCAGCACACCCCACAGTCCCGAGAAGACGACGGCCCGCTCGTCCACCCAGGCCCGCGCCCCCGGAGCCAGCCCGGCCGGGCCGAGCGCCTCGTAGAGCACCCCGGTGTAGACCTCGGCCGCGGGAGCCGCCGGTGCCGTGAGCAGTGCGGCGTTGCGCGCGATCTCACCCTGCTGTCCCGCGCTGAGCCCGAGGATCGCCAGCGAGTCCGCGACACCACGGGCGCTGGTCCGCTTGGTGACCGAGGTGAGTTTGGCGAGGACCCGGCGCCGGGCGGGCGCCAGCCGGGGGAGCCAGAGGTCCGCGGGATCGGCCGGTTCCCCGGCGGCGGGTGCGGTCTTTCCCTCGGACGGCGGCAGCAGGATGAGCACGTCGCGAGGTTACAAGTCCCGGTCGGTCGCGAGCGCGTCGGCCACGCTGGGGTAGATCGCCAGGCGGGGTGTGAGCCCGACCGTGGCGAGCAGTCCCAGCAGCCACTCGCCGGGCGCGGCGAGCCGGAGCCACCCGCCGGCGGCCCGCGCGCGGTTGTGGCCGAGGACGAACGAGCTCAGCCCGGTGGAGTCGCAGAACGCGACACCGGACAGGTCGACGACGATCCGCGGGGACGGGCGGTCGAGAACCTGGTCGAGGGTGGTGCCGAGCACCGTGGCCGAGTCCAGGTCCAGGTCGCCGCGGATGGTGATGACCACGCTGTCGTCGGGGTTCCCGATCACGGACACGTGCACGGCGGCGGCCTCCTCGGGCAAAGGGAGACCTCTCTCTGCCCACTCAGGGCGACGACGGAACCTGCGGCACCTTGATCGTCGTCTTGACCGTCGCCTGGTCGATCTCGCTCACCCGTACGGTGAAGGTCAGCTCGTAGGTGCCGGGCAGCGGGAAGGTGAGCGAGCCGACCGCGTCGTTGCGCGGGGCGAGCGGCAGCATCGGTCCCGACACCGGCTCGAGGTCCTGGTCGGTCAGCCTGTTGGTGACCGTCACCTCCTCGGCGACGATCGGCTTGCCTTCGGGCGAGTAGACGAAGCCGTGCACGGTGTTGTTCTCGCCGAGCTCGACGGGATAGACCGAGAACTGCAGCGTGTAGAGGTCCGAGGTCAGCGTCTGGGAGACGCCGCGCCCGGTGGTCGCAGCCTGGTCCGTCCGGGCTGTACGCCCGGGCGTCACCTGCACCAGCACCGAGCTCAGTCCCAGGATGACCACGGTGGCGGCCACCTCGATCCCGACCGTGCGGCGCAGCCGTCCCGGACCGTCGGTGGTGACCTGCGACCGCCGCACGAAGCGCCGGGCGAACGCCGCCACGGCCAGCACCGCCGCCAGGATGACCACCTTGGCCAGCACCAGGCGGCCGTACGCCGTGCCCCAGAGCGCGCCGACCGAGCCGACCTGGACCACGGCCTGCACCAGGCCGGCGCCGACGAGCCAGACGACGGCCAGTGCGGCCCAGCGCGACCAGGCGGGCAGGATCACACCGAGCACGCGCGGGTGGGTGCGGCGCAGCAGGAAGATGCTCAGCGTGACGAGCCCGCCGAGCCAGACCGCCATCGCGGCCATGTGCACCACGTCGGCGGCCACGATCGCGCCCCGGAGCGGCGACTCGGCGGCGTGCCCCGTCAGCGGCCAGGTCGTCAGGCCGGCCGTGCCCAGGCCGACGAGCGCGAGTCCCCGCCATTTCTCCGCGGTGCCGCGCAGGAGCGGCGGGATCAGGACGGCAACCGCGGCCAGCACGACGAGCCGGCCGAGCAGCGCCAGGCCGTACGGGCTGGCCAGCACGTCGGCGAGCTCCATGACCGACACGTCCCACAGGGGTGCGCCGCTGGTGTTCGGCGCCTGCGTCCAGAGGGCGGCCAGGGTCGCCGCGGCGGTGCCGATCAGGCCCGCGCGGACCAGCAGGACCGGCCCTCGGCGGGAGACGCGGCGGGGCCACAGCAGCGCCAGGAGCAGGGCCGGGCCGATGATCAGCGTGAGTCCGGCGTACCCGAGGAACTTGATGATGGGGACCGCGGCGGCGACCGATCCGTGGATCTTGTCGGGGTCGCTCTCCGGCGGGCGGGCCGAGGGCGCGCCGACCGAGAAGGTCATCGCGCCGCCGACCGGATGGCTGTCCGCGGAGATGATCCGGTAGCTGACCAGGTAGGTGCCGAGCGGCTGGTCGGCCCGCCGGACCTGGATGCGCATCGTGGGGCCGTTCGTGGTGACCTCGGCGGTGATCCGCTTGCCGTCCGGGGCGAGCACCTGCGTCCGCTCGGCCACCGGCGTGATGCCCTCGGTGAAGCGCAGGGTGATCTCGGCCGGCGCGGCGCCGACGACACTGCCGGGCTCGGGTGACGCGCTCAGCAGGGCCGCGTGTGCGGACGCCGGGGCGGCCGGGACGAGCAGGACACCGAGGCCGATCACCAGCATGATCAGCACACGAACGATCCGCGGCCCCCCGGCCGCTGCAGCCCCTGTCACGGTCAGTAGTTCGGATGCGGAACCGGAAAGGTTCAATCCGTGGGCGGCGGCTTACCGATCCGCTGTGCCGGGTACGCCACGACGATACGATCCCGGGCAGGTCCACGCCCTCAAGGAGGCCCTTCGATGTCCGTGCATCCCCGCGCCGGCACACCCGCCGACTCCCGCGACAAGATCGACGTGCCCCGGGTGGTCCTCAGCTATTACACCGAGCACCCCGATCCCGAGGTGGTCGCGCAGCGTGTCGCCTTCGGCACCTCCGGGCACCGCGGTTCCAGCCTGAGGTCCGCCTTCAACGAGGACCACATCGTCGCCACCAGCCAGGCCATCGTCGAGTACCGCAAGGCGCAGGGCACCGACGGGCCGCTGTTCCTGGGCCGCGACACCCACGCGCTGAGCGAGCCCGCGATGATCTCTGCTCTCGAGGTCTTCGCCGCCAACGACGTGACGGTGCTGATCGACAGCCGCGACGGGTACACCCCGACGCCCGCGCTGTCGCACGCGATCCTCACCTACAACAAGGGCCGCACCTCCGGGCTCGCCGACGGTGTTGTCGTCACGCCCTCGCACAACCCGCCGGACGACGGCGGCTTCAAGTACAACCCGCCGAACGGCGGCCCCGCGGACACCGACGCCACCAAGTGGATCCAGGACCGGGCCAACACGCTGATCGCCGGCGGGCTCAAGGAGGTGCGGCGGGTGCCGGCCTCGAGGGCCCGGACCTCACCGCTGGTCTCCGGGTACGACTACCTCGCCACGTACGTCGACGACCTCAGCTCGGTCATCGACATGGAGGCGATCCGGTCGGCCGGCATCCGCATCGGTGCCGACCCGCTCGGCGGCGCCAGCGTCGCCTACTGGGGTGAGATCGGCTCCCGGTACGGCCTCGACCTGACCGTGGTCAACCCGGAGGTCGACCCGACGTTCGGCTTCATGACGCTGGACTGGGACGGCAAGATCCGCATGGACTGCTCCTCGCCGTACGCGATGGCGTCCCTGATCTCGCAGAAGGACAAGTTCCAGCTGGCCACCGGCAACGACGCGGACGCCGACCGGCACGGCATCGTCACACCCGACGGCGGCCTGATGAACCCCAACCACTACCTGGCCGTCGCGATCTCCTACCTCTACCGCGTACGCACCGACTGGCCGTCGGACGCCGCGATCGGCAAGACGCTGGTCTCGTCGTCGATGATCGACCGCGTCGCGGCGGACCTGGGCCGCAAGCTCGACGAGGTCCCGGTCGGCTTCAAGTGGTTCGTCCCGGGCCTGCTCGACGGCTCCATCGGCTTCGGCGGCGAGGAGAGCGCCGGCGCGTCGTTCCTCCGCCGCGACGGCAGCCCGTGGAGCACCGACAAGGACGGCATCCTGCTCGACCTGCTCGCCTCGGAGATCCTGGCCACGACCGGCCGCACCCCGAGCGAGCACTACGCCGACCTGACCGCCAAGTTCGGCGACCCCGCGTACGCCCGGATCGACGCGCCGGCGACCCGCGAGGAGAAGGCGATCCTGGCCAAGCTGTCACCGTCGCAGGTCAGCGCCAAGGAGCTCGACGGCGAGCCGATCACGAACGTGCTGACCAGCGCGCCGGGCAACAACGCGCCCATCGGCGGGCTCAAGGTGACGACCGAGTCGGGCTGGTTCGCCGCCCGCCCGTCCGGCACCGAGGACGTCTACAAGATCTACGCCGAGTCCTTCAAGGGCCCCGACCACCTGGCCCAGATCCAGGAAGAAGCCCGCGCGGTCGTCTCCGACGCCCTCAAGGGTTAGGTCGCACCAGACCGAGGTCGTAGGCGGCGATCGTCGCCTGCACCCGGTCGCGGACGCCGAGCTTGGCGAGCAGCGCGTTGACGTGCACCTTGACCGTGCCCGTCGTGATGCCGAGGGCCTCGCCGATCTCGGCGTTGGACCGGCCCGACGCGATGCTGGCCAGCACCTGACGTTCCCGCGGGGTGAGCCCGGCGAGCCGCTCGCCGGGCTCGGCCGGGCCCGCGAGGCCGCCGGAGGCGAAGGCGTCGATGAGCCGGCGGGTGACGGCGGGGCTGAGCATGGCCTCGCCGTCGGCGACCACCCGGATCGCGGCGAGCAGGTCGGCGGGCAGCACGTCCTTGAGCACAAAGCCGGAGGCGCCGGCCTTGAGCGCCTCGTAGACGTAACGGTCCTGGTGGAACGTGGTCAGGACCAGCACCTTGGTCGCCGGCGCGGCCGCGGTCAGCAGCGCGGTGGCGGTCAGGCCGTCCATGCCCGGCATCCGGATGTCCATCAGCACCACGTCGGGGCGGACCTGGGCGGCCAGGTCGAGGGCGGCCTGCCCGTCGGCGGCCTCACCGACGACCTCCAGGCCCTCCTCGGCGCCGACGATCGCGGCGATCCCCGCACGCACCATCAACTGGTCGTCGACGACCATCACGCGGACGGCGATGACGCCACCTCCTCGTCAGCTGTTGCTTCAACCGGGCGGGTCCCGTCCGGATGCGGCGCGGGCAACAGGATCTCCGGCTGACCGTCCGCGGCGGTGCCCATCGAACCACCGACCGCGGCCAGCCGGGCACGCAACCCCGCGGACACCTCGCCGCCCTCGTCCGGCGGCATCGGGCGTACGGCGAGGCGCAGCGGGTCACCGGTGAGGTCGGCCCACACGGCCACCGGCCCGGTGTCACCCGCGAGCAGCAACTCCAGCACCCGGAACGCGGACAGGTCGACGTCGGCGGGCAGCTTGCGCCCCGCGCCGCGGATGTCGAGGTGCACCTGACGGCCGCCGCCGCGCCAGCGGTCGGCGAGTCCGGGCAGGGCTGCGGTGGTCGGTTGCGGGTCGCGGCCCTGCGCGTCGCGGTTCGCGTCGGGTTCCTCGCGCAGGCCGTTGAGCAGGCCCCGCATCGCGTCGAGGGCGGCCCGCGCCGACTCCAGCACCTGGTCCAGATCACCGTCCGCCGCGGCGGTCGCGACCCGCTCGGTGTCGCGCAGGACGGCCTCCCGCAGCCCGGCGGCCACCCGTGCGCGCTCGGCGCCTGCGGCGGCGATCGCGTGGAAGGTGGAGGCGGCCACCGCGTCGTACTCCTGGGTCAGAACGCGGGTGTGCCGCCGCCGCGCCAGATAACCCGCCAGCCACGCCGCGGTGACCGTCAGGCCGAACGGGATGCCGGTCACGATCGCCATGATCACGATGACGGCGGCCAGCGGGACGCCGGCGTCGTCCGGGCCCGGGTCGAGAGCCAGGGTCGCCCCCGTGGCCAGAGCCATCGGCACCAGCGCCGCCGGGATCGACAGCCCGGACAGGCCGGGGCGGCGGCCGTACCGGGCCACGGCGTAGACCGCGGCGGTCTCGGCCGAGAGGCCGGTCAGCATCACCCAGCCCAGCGACGGGGCCACCAGATCGGCCACGATCAGCGCCGGCCACGCCCAGGAGGTCGCCGCCACCACGGCGAGCACACCCCAGGGCCGGCGGCGGCGCCAGACCAGCGGTGCCGCGTGCGCGAGGACCAGGAGCAGCAGCAGGGGCAGCGAGGCCTGGTCCACGTCGGGATCGTCGTCGACCAGGAGCGAGCCGACCGGCAGGAGCAGCACCAGCCCCAGCACGAAGAAGTCGATGACGTGCTCGGCGCCGGGACGCCACCGGCGGCGGACAGCGGCGACGGCGCCCGCCTGCGGCAGCAGCGCCCGGACCCGCCAGCCGCCGCCGGCGCGCGGACCGGCCGTCAGGGTGCCGCCCAGGGCGGTGGCGCGCTCGCGCATGCCGGCGACACCGCGGCCCGAGCCCAGATCGGCGACACCCTCGGCCCGCGCACCGTCGTCGTCCACGATCAGTTCGGTGCCGCCCGGCACAGCCGTCAGCTCGATGCGCACCGCGCTGCCGGGGGCGTACCGGAGGGTGTTGGTCAGGGCCTCGCGGGTGATGCCGACGGCCGCCTCGGTGGCCGGGGACGGCAGCTCCCCGGGATCCGTCCGCACCGTGACCTGCTGGCCGAGCAGCCGGAAGCCCTCGGCCAGCTCGGCCAGGCGCAGCGCGGCCGGTCCGGGGCGCTCGTCGGGCAGACGCAGCAGCGCCACCAGCCGGTGCAGGGCGTCGAGGGTCTCGCGCCCGGTGCGCGCCGCGAAGTCCCGCGCCTCGGCGACCAGGTCGGGCCGGGTGTCACCGAGGCGCTGAGCCGCCGAAGCGATGACCACGATCGAGGTCAGGTGGTGGGCGGTGACGTCGTGCAGCTCGCGGGCGAGCCGGTGCCGCTCGGTGTCGGCGGCCTGCGCCCGCCGGTCCTCCGCCTCGGCCAGCCGGACAGCCGCCTCGGCGCGTTCCCGGTGCCAGCGCCGCCGGGCCCGCCCGAACGCCACCACGGTGGCGTAGACGACAACGACCATGGCGATCTCGAACGGGTACTCGGGGTCGGTGTCCGCGGTGGCGACCACGATCAGGACGCTCTGCCAGGCGATCACCCCGGCCGTGACGCCGAAGGTGAGCCGGGCCGGGCGCAGCACCGCTACACCGAACAGCACGATCAGGTCGGCCAGCGAGATCGTCAGGAGCGCGTCCTGCGGAACGCCGAAGGTGCCCACGGTGATCGCGACAACGACGATCGCCAGCACGGTCAGGGGCGAGGACCGCCGCCACAGCAGCGCGCCGGCCACCACCAGGGTCAGGGTGACGCCGGTCGCCACGGCCAGCCCCGAGAGCCGGTCGTCGAGGAGCAGAGGCACGCCGGGCCAGACCGCGAGCTGCACGACGGCGAGGGCGAGCGGCAGGAGCCAGACCGGGATGCGCTTCATGACGCACCGACCCTAGAGGGGCGCGTCACGCGGCACATCGGCCCGGCGACCGACGGTGTCTATATCCAAGGGAATGGGCACGGGCACCGGCCCGGAGGCGGAATACTCAGCTTCGACTCCCCACGGCCGACTGGTACTGCGCCAGAACTTGAGACAGACCAGGGAGCCGAGCGCAGCGATGAGTGCAGCCAACACGCGGGTGGGCCGCCGGCGCGCGCAGAAGCGTGCCCGGCCCGGCATCCTGCCTGTCGCGGCCGCGCTGCTCGCGGTGGCGGCGGTGGTCGTGTGGCTCCTGGTGCGTCAGGACGGTTCCGTGATGCCCGGGTACGCCGGAGGCCCGGTGGCCATGCTCGCGGCGTTCGTCGCCTGCCGCCGGATCGGCTCGATGATCGTCGTCGCGCGGCCGATCCGGGGCTTCTGGCGCCTCTTCTCGCAGTCGGCGATCTGTGTCGGGATCGGCTCGGTCGGCTCGTTCGTCTTCGCCAACAACGACCCGGGGCTGTCGCCGTACATGGCCGTCCCGACGCTGGTCGGCGTGGTCATGTCGGTCCTGGCCTTCTTCCAGCTGCCCGTCGAGCGCCGCTCCGGACTGCGCTGGACCCAGCTGATCCTCGACGGCGCGACGGTCGCCGTGGCCGGTGCGCTCATCTACTGGTACGTCGTGCTCGACATGGCCGACCCGTCGATCTCCCCGGTCACCCAGACCGGAGCCGCCGTCGTGGGTGTCGGCGCCCTGATCTCGCTCGTGGTCATCGGCCGGGCGGCGATGAGCCCGGCCAGCACCGTCGACTCGGTGTCCCTGCGCATCCTGGCCGTGGCGCCGCTGGTCGCCGTGGCCACCACCGTGCTGCTGATCGGTGGCGGTGAGACCGGACGACTGATCATCTCGGTGCTGGGCGTACCCGTGGTGGGCGCGGCGATGGCGCTGGCCGCGTACCGGCAGCAGGTGGTCCTGGGCCGCCCGGCCGCCGCACCCGCGGCGCCGAAGGCCCGCAGCATCTACAACGCCCTGCCGCTGGTCGCGGTGATCGCGACCGCGGCCCTGGTCATCACGGTCTCGGCCCGGCAGCTCGGCTGGCACCAGCGCGTCGTGATCATCGGCGCCGTGCTGATCGCGGCCTTCGTGGTCGCCCGCCAGCTGCTCGGTCTGCGCGCCAACGACAAGCTCCTGGTCGGGATCCGCCGCCAGCAGGCCGAGCTCGAGCACCTGGCGATGCACGACCCCCTGACCGGCCTGGCGAACCGCGCCCGCTTCGGTGCCGTGCTCGACGAGCGTCTCGACGCGCACCGGCCCGCCGCCGTCCTGCTCGTCGACATCGACGACTTCAAGATGGTCAACGACACGATGGGCCACGCCATCGGCGACCAGCTGCTCTACGAGGTCGCGCTGCGGCTGCGCAACCACAGCACGGTCAACCACCTGCCGTCGCGGCTCGGCGGCGACGAGTTCGCCGTCCTGCTCGACACCGACGAGGCCGGGCCGGCCGAGGACGCCGCCGGCCGCATCCTGGCCGCGCTCGCGGTGCCGTTCAAGGTGGGGGAGCACCAGCTGCTCGCGAACGCCAGCATCGGTGTCGCCCTGGCCGGCCCCGGCGACGGCGGCGACGAGGTGCTGCGCAACGCCGACATCGCCATGTACGCGGCGAAGGCCGCCGGCAAGGCCGCCTGGGCCCGCTTCGAGCCCCGGATGCGCAACGAGGTCGTCAACCACGCCCGCCTCGGCAGCGAACTGCACAACGCGATCATCCGGCACGAACTGTTCCTCGCGTACCAGCCGGTCTTCGACATCGTCACCGGTGCGATGTCCGGCGCGGAGGCGCTCGTCCGCTGGAAGCACCCGGTCCGCGGCAACGTCCCGCCGGGCGACTTCATCCCGGTCGCGGAGCGTTCCGGCCTGATCGTGCCCCTGGGCTCCTGGGTGCTGCGCGAGGCCTGCGAGCAGCTCGCGAAGTGGCACGCCGAGTACGGCTCCGCCGCGATCCGCTCGATCAACGTGAACGTCGCGGCCCGCCAGCTGCGCGAGGCCGGCTTCGTCGACGAGGTGGCCGCGGTACTCAGCGACACAGGCCTGATCCCGGCGAACCTGGTCCTCGAGGTCACCGAGTCCTCGGTCATCGACGGCCGGCAGGTCCGCGAGACCCTCGAGGCCCTGCACGAGCTGGGCGTCCGGCTGGCCCTGGACGACTTCGGCACCGGGCAGTCGAGCCTCAGCCTGCTGCGCGCGTTCCCCGTGGACGTCCTCAAGCTGGACAAGTCCTTCGTCGACGGCATCTGCGACGGCGAGGACCGTGGTCGGCTCGCGGTCGCTGCGGCTGTCGCCCAGCTCGCCGAATACCTCGACCTGTACGCCGTGGCCGAAGGCATCGAGACGGCCGCCCAGCTGGACCGGCTCCGCGCGATGGGCTACCGGCTCGGCCAGGGTTACTACCTGGCCAAGCCCCTGCCCCCGGACGAGATGGCCGCCCTCATGACACAGACCGCCCGCACCGTCGCGGCCGCGTGACGGGCCGGCCCACCGCGGGGGTGGGCCGGCCCGGCAGCACTACGCGGTGACCTCGTTGCGGTCCGCGCCCCACATGGTGTGGAACGAACCGTCCTTGTCGACGCGGCGGTACGTGTGCGCGCCGAAGAAGTCGCGCTGCCCCTGGATCAGTGCGGCGGGCAGGCGCTTCGCGCGCAGGCCGTCGTAGTAGGCCAGGGCCGACGCGAAGCCCGGAGCCGGGATGCCCTGCTGAGCAGCCGTGGCGACCACTCGCCGCCAGGCCTCCTGGGCGCCGCTGACGGCGTCGAGGAAGTAGTCGTCGACGAGCAGCGACGGCAGGTCCGGCGTCTTGTCGAAGGCCTGCTTGATGAAGTCCAGGAACTTGGCCCGGATGATGCAGCCGTCGCGCCAGATCTTCGCCATCGCGCCCGGGTCGATGTCCCAGCCGTACTCGGCGCTGGCCGCCTGGATCTGCTGGAAGCCCTGCGCGTACGCGACGATCTTGGACGCGAACAGCGCCTGCTCGACGTCCGCCTGCAGGTTGTCGCCGCCGGCGCCGGCCGTGGCCGACGGGCCGGGCAGGTTCGCCGCCGCGGCACGGACCTTGGGGTCACCGGAGAGCGCCCGGGCGAACACCGACTCGGCGATGCCGGACACCGGCACACCGAGGTCGAGGGCGGCCTGGACCGTCCAGCGGCCGGTGCCCTTCTGCTCGGCCTGGTCGACGACGATGTCGACGAACGGCTTGCCCGTCTCGGCGTCGGTCTGCTTGAGCACCTCCGCGGTGATCTCGATCAGGTACGAGCCGAGCCGGCCCTCGTTCCACCCCTTGAAGATCTCCGCGATCTCGGCCGGCGAGTGCCCGCCGACGGACCGCAGCAGGTCGTACGCCTCGGCGATGAGCTGCATGTCGGCGTACTCGATGCCGTTGTGCACCATCTTGACGAAGTGCCCGGCGCCGTCGGGGCCGACGTGCACGCAGCACGGCTCCCCGTCGACCTTCGCCGAGATGTCCTCGAGCAGCGGGCCGAGCGACTCGTAGGACTCCTTCGAGCCGCCGGGCATGATGCTCGGGCCGTGCAGGGCACCCTCCTCGCCGCCGGACACACCGGTGCCGACGAAGTGCAGGCCCATCTCCTTGAGCGCGGCCTCACGGCGCCGGGTGTCCGCGAAGTGCGCGTTACCGGCGTCGATGAGCATGTCGCCCTTCTCGAGCAGGGGCGCGAACTCGTCGATGACCGCGTCGGTGGCCTTGCCGGCCTTGACCATGATCACCACGCGGCGCGGGCGCTCCAGGCTCGCGACGAAGTCCTCGGCGCTCTCCGACGGGATGAACGAGCCCTCGTGGCCGTACTCCTCGACAAGTTCCTTGGTACGCCCGTAGCTGCGGTTGTGCAGCGCAACCGTGTGGCCGTGGCGGGCGAAGTTCCGGGCCAGGTTGCGCCCCATCACCGCCAGACCGGTTACGCCGATCTGTGCCTTTTCCGTCATGAACGTCCTTCCTCCACGCGAAGTGCCGGGGTCGGGAACACCCCGGCGGTCGCAAGCCGTCGCGCTCATTGTTACGTGTTTACAACGCCGGGGGTTCACGGGAACGCTCACCCCGCCTCCGGCCCGGCCGAATGGTGAGAAGTGAAGAAGGCCCGCCGCTGGTATCTGGGCGTCACCGGGCTCATGACGGTGGCGCACCCGGTGCTTCCTCTCGACGTCCGCTCGGTCACCTACCTGCTGGTCTCCGCCTGCACCGTCGTGCCGCTCGTGGCGACGGCCCGCAGCGAGGGACGCGGACCCTCGCGGGTGTGGTGGATCCTGGCGTTCGCGATGAGCGTGCTGACCGCCGGCAACACGCTGACCACGTTCGGCGGGCCGGCCTGGCGCATGCCCTCCGAGCTGCTCATCACGGCCGGCCACGCCTCGCTGCTGGTCGCGGCGATCCTCCTGGTGCTCCGCCGGGGGCGCAACGACATCGGTGGCCTGCTCGACGTCTCCGTCACCGCCATCGGCCTGGGCGGGCTCGTCTGGACCGCCCTGATCTTCCCCCGCCTGGAGTCCCTCGGTACGGACACCGGCGAGGAGGCCGCGCTCCTGATCAGCGTCCTCGTCCTCGTCGGGGTCCTCGGCGCGCTCATCCGGGTCTGGAAAGTGGCCGAGGTGGCGCTGCCGGCCCTGGTGATGCTCATCTGGGCGCTGCTGCTGGCCCTGACCGGCAACGTGATCCTGGCGCTGTCCACCGGCACGATGACCAGCGGACGACCCGGCTGGACCGAGATGTTCTTCCTGGTCGCGTACCTGCTGCTGGGTCTGGCGGCGCTGGACTCCTCGGCCGGTGAGCTCGCCCGTGAAGGACCGGCTCCGGTCGACCGCCTGTCGTCCGGGCGGCTGGTCTTCCTCGGCGCCGCCCTGGCCGCCAGCCCGCTCGTCGCCGGTCTGCGGCAGATCCTCCACCTGCCGGCCGACGGGCTGCTGCTCGCCTTCGGGACCGTGCTGATCGTGCCCCTCGTGATGATCCGCGTGGGCCGCCTCGCCGCCGAACGCCGTGGCGCGGAGGCAGCGCTGCGGCACCAGGCCACCCACGACCCGCTCACCGGGCTCCCGAACCGCGCCGAGCTGATCACCCGCCTCGACGCGGCGCTGGCCCGTGAGCGGCTGCTCGGCCGCCCCGCGGTCGTGCTGCTGTTCTGCGACCTCAACGGCTTCAAGGACGTCAACGACCGGCTCGGCCACACCGCCGGCGACGAACTGCTCACCGGCATCGGTGTGCGGATCCGTGCCGGGCTGCGGGCGGGGGAGACCATCGCCCGGTACGGCGGCGACGAGTTCCTCGTGCTCTGCGAGGAGGAGGCCCAGGCGCAGGCCGCGCACCGGCTCACCACCCACATCGAGCACGCCCTGGCCGAGCCGTTCACCCTGGCCGGGCGGCCCGTCCACGCCAGCGCGAGCGTCGGCGCGGTGATCTCCGACGGCGGTTCCGGCGCCGAGGAGCTGATCAGCCGCGCCGACCAGGCGATGTACCGGGCCAAACAGCGCCACCACGCGGCCGCCTGACGCGCCGCTCGCCGAAGATCGGCACGACGGTACGCTCGGCGCGTGAAGCGCGGCGAGATCTGGACCATCGGCAGCCGCACCGACCTGCGTTACCGGGTCCTCGTGCTCTCCTCCGACAGCTACAACGAACGCAACAACGCGTCCCCGTACTGCGCCCCGATCGTCCGCCAGCGCGGCGCGACCGAACTCCCGCCGTACGCGGTGGCCCTCACCGAGCAGGACCCGATCACCGGCGTGGTGGTCGTCAACCGCATGCGCCGCCTCCCGGCCTCGGTCGGCGCCGAACGCATCGGCATGGTCACCGGCTCCAGCATGGCCCGCCTGGCCGAGGCGATGCGCGAACTCTTCGAGATCTGATCACAGGCTTAGTCCGAATCGGGGGAGCAGTTCCGCTTCGAAACGGGTGAACGCTGAGATCCGGTCCCCGGCCAGCGTGAGCACGAAGAGCCCGCTCCCGGATCCGGCCAGGTAGGCACCGAACGCCGGCTGGCCGTTCGCGCGCACCGGCATGAGCTCGACCCGCCGCCCCGACTCGAAGATCATGGTGAAGAGCCTGGTCAGCGCCTCGTGTCCCTGATATTCGAGCGGGATCGGCGGCATCGACACCACGGCGTCGTCGGTGAACAGTTCGATGAGCGCGGCCACGTCGCCGGAGGTGTAGGCGCGAACGAACCGCGCCACCAGCGCCTCTTCGGACGGTCCGGGGACAGCCACGCCGGGAACGTTCTGCCGGCGCAGTGCGGCCCGGGCCCGCTTGAGGGCGCTGTTGGCCGCGTCGACCGTCATGCCGAGCATCTCCGCGACCTCGGCCGCGGAGAAGTCGAGCACGTCACGCAGCACCAGCACCGCCACCTGCCGCGACGGCAGGACCTGCAGCGCGGTGACGAAGGCCAGCGACATGGTCTCCGTCTGCTCGTACCGGGCCTCGGGGTCGTGCAGTTCGTCGGGCCAGGGCTCCAGCCAGGTGATCTCCCCGAGCCGCGTCGGCTCGGGCATCTCGGCCCCGGGCATGTCCCAGACCTTCACCGGCCGCCGGCTCGCCGCCCGGCGCACGTTGAGACACCGGTTGGTCGCGATCCGGTAGAGCCACGTCCGCACCGACGCGCGGCCCTCGAACGCCCCCAGCCCCTGCCACGCGGCCAGCAGGGTGTCCTGCAGCGCGTCCTCCGCATCCTGCAGCGACCCCAGCATCCGGTAGCAGTGCACATGCAGCTCCCGCTGATGCGGCGCGGTCAAGGCCCGGAACGCCTCACCGTCCCCGGCGCGCGCCCGCGAGACCAGATCGGTTGTCACCAGCTCCACTCTCCACCCCCTTCCCCGGTACGGACACCGGCGACCCGCCGAACTGGGCGGTGACCAGTTCCCGGGCCGGCCGGTGTCTGCACCGTCGACGAAAGGAACACCATGTTGCTGAAGGACCAGGTAGCAGTGATCTACGGAGCCGGCGGCGCGATCGGCGGAGCCGTCACCCAGGCGTTCGCCGACGCGGGCGCCCACGTCTTCCCCGCCGGCCGCCGCCCGTCCGCCGTCGCCGGCCTCAAATCCGAGGAGGTCGACGCCCTCGACGAGCGCGCGGTCGACGACCACCTCCAGACCGTGATCGACCGGGCCGGCCGCCTCGACATCTCGTTCAACGCGGTCGGCTTCCACGACGCACCCGTCCTGGGCGTACCCCTGGCCGACCTGGACGCCGCGAAGTTCACACTGCCACTCACCAACTACGCGAACTCGTACTTCCTGACCGCCCGCCTCGCGGCCCGCCGCATGATCCCCCAGCGATCGGGCGTGATCATGACGGTCACCGCCCTCCACTCCCGCATCGGCCTGCCCCTGATCGGCGGCTACGGCCCGGCCATGGCCGCCAAGGAATCCCTCACCCGCAGCTTGTCCGCCGAACTCGCCCCGCAAGGCATCCGCGTGGTCGGCCTCCGCCCGCAAGCCCTGCCCGACAGCCCCACCATCCGCAACGCCTACGAACCCCGCGCCGCAGCCACCGGCATGACCTGGGACCAGTGGCAACAACTCCTGGCCAGCCGCACCCACCCCCGCCGCCTCATGACCCTCGACGAACTGGCGAGCTCGGCGGTCTTCCTGGCCTCGCCCGGAGCGAGCGGCTTCACCGGAACCACCGTCAACCTGACGATGGGCAGCCTCGACGACTAACTCCCGAGAAGCCGGACACCCAGGTCGCGGCGCGCTCTGTCGGTCAGGACGGCGTCGCGGCCCAGGGTGATCGCGATCAGCCCGGACGGCCCACCGGCCACGATGGTGTCCCCACCGACAACAGCGAGCGACCAGACCGGGGAACCGAGCTCGATGACCTCCCCGACCCGCCCGTCGAGATCCCAGATCGCGATCGCACCCGCATAACCCCCGGTAACCACCACGTCCCGGCCGTGCAATGGTGCAACGACGGCGTCGCTCAGGGCCATCCGGTGTCCGTCATCGATGATTGTGTCCACCAGCAAGGTGCCTTTCGTGGCGTCCCAGACGTGCACGTGGGAGCTGGCCCCGATGCCGACAGCGACGCCGCGGCCGGTGATCTTGCCGGTCACGATGCGGTAGATACTGCTGCTGAGCGGGCAGCCGGCCGCGAGCCGCTCGGCTGACGGCTGCCCGGTGTCGAGAACGACAGCTGCGATGGTGTCCCTGCCGGGCGCCAGCGCGATCCCGTTGATGGCGACCATGTTCCACACCCCCGGGCCGACCTCGACCGTCCGGATCGGTCGTGGCCGGGCCGGGTCCCAGATCTGGAGCATGCCGGTCCTGGTCACCACGAGGACCCGGCCCGGTGCCGTCGCGAGTGCAGCGATGTCGTCCGGACCGGCAGCGGTGAACCGGCGGCGGGTCTTGAGTGTGGCCGCGTCGATCAGGTGCACAGTGCCGTCGGCCATTGTTATCGCGACGTTGCCCGGGCCTGGACCGAGGTACCTGCCCAGAGTGTCGCGACCCCGGTTCGGCGCCGGACGTGTCGCGATCGTGCGTCCGTCCCCCGGATCGAGAAGCAGCAGGTCATCGCCGGTCGTGGCCAGGAGCCTCTCCTTGCCGCCGACCCGCATCCTCAGCAGCTGGCCGGTGGAGAGATCGTCCTTCGTCCGAGCGGCGGAGTCGCGGGGCCACCAGACCCTGGTGGCCCCGTCGCGCCCGCCTGTGACAACCACGGTCTCGCGGTTCAGTTCCAGCACTGCGACGCTGTCGATCCCGCCCTCGTGTGCGGCGACGTCGTGGCCGATCGGTTCTCCGGCAGGCCAGGACCAGAGCTTGAGCCGGCCGTCGGCGCCCCCGGCACCGAGCAGGCCGTACCCCACTGCAAGGGACATCGTCGCTATGCCCGGTGAGGCCAGGTCGCCACCGAGACGACCTCCGGTGTCGAGGTCGTACCGGACGATCGGCCGGTCCCCTCTGCCCGCGACAACGGCAACGACATGGCCGTCAGCCTCGCCCAATGCCCCCGACCACACCGGACCGTCCAGATCGGCGATCGTGTCGTCGAAGGCGAGGAAGGACTCGCCGTAGGGGTCACCCGCGGCCAGATCGAACGCCCGCACCCGGCCGGCCAGGTCGGTCAGCACCAGCGGACGCCCGGTGCACGTCGCGGCGTCGAGCAGGGACGAGCCGGGCGGCAGCTGCATCAGCGGCCCGGCAGGCTTGTCATCGACGGGATCCCAGAGCCGTACATGGCTGGCGCCGCCTAGGACCAGCAGGTCGCGGCCCTGAAAAGTGATCGGCGCGCAGTAGTCCAGCTGGTCCACGCCGACCTTGGGCGTCCACGGCTGCACCTCACCGGAGACGACGTCGTGGCGGAGCAGGCTGCCATCAGTGTGGACGGTGATCACCGCACCGGGGACGGGTGCCGCCGACAGCAAGCCTCGCAGCCGCTCGGGCAGCAGCACCGGATGGATTCCCTCGGCGGTCAGCCGCCACACACCCAGGCTGTTGTCGGAGCAGGCCACGATCAGCTGTGCTCCGACGCTGAGGCGCCGCACATATTCGTTCTGCGAACCGATGAGTCCGGCACCGGCCGTGATGGTCCGCCACCGTGCCCACGGCACCGACCAGGGCAGGGCCAGCGGGAGTGCGGCGAGTCTGCCCGCCAGCTCCTCCGCGCCGAGTTTCCGGGCCGCCATCTGCAGGTAGGCCGCCCGCTCGGCGTCGTTCCGGACGAAGAGGGTGCGGCCCGCCCGCAGCACCACATCGATGACGTCCTGGAGCTCCGGGGAGGGCCGGCCCTCCGCGCGCTCGTTGATGGGCAGCACCCCGATCACCTCGTCGGGGTCGGTGGCGATCAGGAAGAGCGGGTCAAGCAGCAGCTCGGTGACCTGGCCCGCCGCAGACGCGTGGGCGGCCAGGTGCAGACGGACGTACTTCCCGGCGGCGAGCCAGTCCGGGCCGGGTGGCACGTGATCGATCAGGGTGCGGGTGATCAGGCGATGAGCGGCGCGGACGCCGGTTCGCTCGGCCACTGCGGCGCGGAGGTGCTCACCGAGGGCCTCGTGGAAGAGCCGGGAAGCATCGTCGGCCCTGGTCAGCAGATGCACGGCCCGGCGCTCACCGAGCAGCCACGCCACGTCCTGCTCGGTGTACCGGGCAGTGCCCAGGGCGGTTGCCAGCGCCGCCCATACGACCGGGTCGCTGAGACCGGCACCCTGGGCGAAGGCGAGAGGAACCAGCAGGTCACGAGCCGTTCTCCGCTCGGCGCCGAACGCCGCGAGGTAGCGTTCCATCGCGGCGCCGACGGAGTCGGGGAACTGCTCGGGGGAGGCGTCCGTGGCCTCCGGCAGAGCTGCGAGGGTCACGCACGTGAGCTGCACGATCAGGAAGTTCGTGCCGGCGCGCTGAGCGACCGCAGCGGCGACCCGCGCGGCCAGCTCGGGCCGCTTTCGGTACGGCGACGACACCCCCGGCTCACCCTCGGCCAGCAGGCAGCGCCGGGCGTACTCGGACAGGTCCGCCCGGTCGAAGTACCCGGGGTCGTCCAGCGGTACCTCCAGAAGGTACGGACCGAAGCGGCGCAGCAAGCTCCGGTCGGCACCGGTCCGGAGGCCCAGCAGCAGCCGGATCCGCCAGGCCGCAGCGCCCGCGGCCAGGGGCTCGAGGAGTTCGGTGATCAGGTGCTCGGGATCCTGGGCCTCGTCGACGCCGTCGATCACGATCCCGCGGACCGGCCGTCCCGCGTCGCGGTGGGGCACGGCCAGGAGTTCGAGGGCGGTGCCGACCGGGCGACCCACGTTGCGGCCGATGTCGGCGGCCACCTGATCCGCCGTCCGCCCGCGGGCGTGCACGACACAGTGCACACTCCCCGGTGGCGGCACGAGACCGGCGTCCGCCGGGGTCTGTCCGGCCGGCACCTCACGACGCAGCGCCGGAAACCCGAAGGTGACCACCCGGCCCAGCACCGCCGACTTCCCGGCGCCGGGTCCGCCGGTCACCACCCGGGTGCGGTGGTCGCCGGGCAGCTCACCGGCGAGCCAGGCCGACAGCTCGCGGAGCGCCCGTTCCCGCCCGGTGAAGTACCACTGCCGGCGAAAGGATGACGGCGTGACGCCGCGGCCGCGGGTCAGGAAGTGGCGCCGGAGCTCACCGACGGCCTCAGCGCCGTGCCGCCGCCGATCCTGCCGTGACCTGGTCAGCAGCACGGTGACGGGCAGGGCGAACGCGAGCACGGCCACGGTGAGCCAGAGGACGACGGTGATCGGGCGCGGGTCGTCGGTGCCGGACAGTTCGGCCATCGCGGCGACCGCACCGCCCACACCCGGGATCAGAGCAAGCCACAACCATCCCCGTACGCGATGGGCGGGTGACGGTGTCGACACTCTCCGATGCTAGAGGCAAACGGCTAATCGACGGCGGTGACGGTGACGTTGCGGGTGCCGGTGAGGGTGCCGCCGGGGGCGCCGACGTAGGTGCCGGAGGTGGGGGCGACGTCGGCGTAGTCGCGGCCGACCGCCACCGTCAGGTAGCCGTTTCCCGCGCGGCGGCCGTGGCATGGGTCGAAGGCCAGGGCCACGGCGCGGTCGCCGCGGGGGACCAGGATCTCGACCCAGGCGTGGGTGCCGCCCTGGCCGATCAGGTGGCCGGAGACGTAGCGGGACGGTACGCCCAGCAGGCGGCACATCGCGAGCATGACGTGGGCCGAGTCCTGGCAGACGCCCTGGCCGGCCGCCAGCGCCTGGGCTGCGGTCGTGCTGACGGTCGTGACGCCGTACCGGTAGGTCAAAGCAGCGTGGGCGGCCGCGCAGACCTGGGACGCGGTGTCCTCGGCGTCCGTACCTGTGCAGGGAGCGGCCAGGTCACGGAGTGCCTCGTCGGGGGCTGTGAGGCGGGTCGGGCGGAGGAGGCGGGGGTCGCGCAGGGCGGCGAAGGGTAGTTCCGGCGGGCCGTCGCCGGCGACGCGGTCGAGGTCGGCGGTGAGGCGGAACTCGACGGCGTGCTCGACGCGGGCGGCGACGACGCGGACGACGGTGTTGCCGGCGGAGTCCAGGCGGGCGCGGCGGGCGTGGGCGGCGCCGGTGACCTCGAGGCGGTGGTGGCGGCGGTACAGGTCGCCGTGGCGGCGCCGGGGGACGACGACGAGGCGCTGTGCGAGGGCGGTCACCGGGGCCTCGTAGGCGTACCGGAAGGTCTGCTCGACGCGGTAGCTGATCCGCCGTGCCCCGTCGAGGTCCATCCACCCATGATCGGTCATGGCTGTTTCCGGCGCATGACCGCACCGCCCATCACCGGCCCGGCCTGCTCGTACGTTCGGCCGCGCGGGCTGTCCGGACGGCCACCGGGCGCTGGTCGCCCTTCCGGGTGACCTGGCCGGCGCTGCGCCGCAGGTGGGACGGAGGGGGAGGTGAACGGGGGATGACGGTGCGCGGCGCGGTGGCGTAAGCAGGAGTCGGATCGGTCAATCTCAGCAGGCGGGAGCGGAATGGGCGGCGGCCAGCAGGCTTATCTCGAGGCGATGGAGAGCTTGCGTTCCGCGGCGCGCCGGCCTTCCACCGAGGCCGGGTGGGCCACTGTCGACCGTGCCGTCGGACTGCTCGCGGGACGGACGCACTGCCGGTTGTCGGAGGCGCACCGGCACCTGCTGAAGATGGCGGCGGATCAGAACCGTGAGGTCGTCGACGTCGCCGCCGGCGTGATCAGCATGTTGGACGTTCCGGAGCCGGGCGAGGACCATGGGCTGCCGGAGCTGCGGCCGGCGGTGCTGCCCGCGCTCGGCGGCTCCCCGGTCCGGGTGGTCGAGCCCTGGCTCGCCGTGGTGCAGGCCGTGCTCGATCTGCTGCCCGGTCAGGCCGCCCTGCTGACGCCGTTGCGGGACCGGTCGGGCGGTCTCGCCGATTTTGTGTACGCCGCGACCAGCCCGGAAGCGGTCGCACCGGACGGGCGCCGTGGCCGTCAGCTCGTCGGCACCCGGCTGGGCGAGCAGTTCCCGGAGACGGTGATCAGCGACCGCTGGGAGGCGTACCGGCGGGTCCTCGAGACCGGTGAGCCGACGGTGGTCGGACCGGTCCCGTTCGGCGAGGCCGTCTACACCGTGCGGTGCCACCGGCTGGGCTCAAGCCTGTTCCTGACGTGGGTCCAGCACGGCCGTGAGCAGGGTGACAACGACCGGATCGCGGTCACCGAGCGGCTGGGCAACCTCGGCTGGGGCGAGTGGGACCTGGTCCGCGGCGAGGTGCACTGGTCGGCGCAGCTCTACCGGATCTACGAGCGGGACCCGGCGCTGGGCCCGCTGCGCCGGGAGGAGTCGGAGGCTCTGGAGGTGGCCGAGGACCTGCCGCTGCGTCTCGCGGCGGCGGAGGCCTTCGAGCGCGGCGAACAGGTTGATGTCACGGCCCGGATCAAGGTCAACGGCCGGATCAAGTACCTGCGTACGGTGGCCGATGCCGTTCGTGACGGTGCCGGGCGTCCACTGCGGATCTTCGGCATCGTGCAGGACGTGACCGCCCGGGAGACCAGCGTGCGCCGGCTGGCCGAGGTGGAGGAGCAGCTCGACGAGCACCGGCGGAGCCTGCACGCCGAGCACGAGCTGGCGGCCCGGCTGCAGCAGATCATCCTGCCGATCCCGGAGGGGCCGATCGAGCTGCCCGGCGTCAAGGTCGCGGTGCGGTACCTGCCCGCCGGCCAGGAGAGCCTCGTCGGCGGTGACTGGTACCACGCGGCTGCGCTGCGTGACGGTTCGGTGCTGTTCGCGATCGGGGACGTCGCCGGGCACGGCACACAGGCAGCGACGACGATGGCCCAGCTGCGTTACTCCCTGCGAGCGCTCGCCGTGACCACGAGTGACCCGGCGAACCTGCTCGGCCACCTGAACCGGCTCACCTGCGACCTGGACCAGGAGCGCCCCGAGACGGCCGCGACCGCGATCGTCGCCCGTTACGAGCCGGCGCAGCGCCGGCTGACCTGGGCGCAGGCGGGGCACCTGCCGCCGCTGCTGAGCCGGGCCGGCCGGACCGAGCCGCTGGCCCGTCCGAGCGGGCCGATGCTCGGTGTGGTCGAGGACGCGCGGTACGAGTGCGCAACCCTGCGTATGGAGCTCGGTGACGTGCTGATGCTCTACACGGACGGCCTGGTCGAGCACCGCCGGCGCACCCTGGACGAGGGCCTCGACGCGGTGATCCGCACGGTGGACGAGGCCGTGGCGGCGTCCCCGCGTCAGCCGCTGGCCGAGCTGCTCAGCCGCTTGCGTCAGGCCAATCCGGACGACGACACCTGCATCCTGGCGTTCCGGCCGGTGACGGGGGAGACCCAGGACCTGCGCCGCTACCTGCGGCCGGGCTGATCAAGGCCCGACTTCAAGGAAGTTGGGCCTTCGCCCAGATCTGAGGCCCGACTTCAAGGAAGTTGGGCCTTCGCCCGGATCTGAGGCCCCAATTTCAAGGAAGTTGGGCCTTCGCCCGGATCTGAGGCCCCAATTTCAAGGAAGTTGGGCCTTCGCCCGGATCTGAGGCCCCGACTTCAAGGAAGTTGGGCCTTCGCCCGGATCTGAGGCCCCGACTTCAAGGAAGTTGGGCCTTCGCCCGGATCTAAGGCCCCAACTTCAAGGAAGTCGGGCCTTCGCCCAGATCTCCAGCGCCCGGGCGACCAGCTCGGCGTTGCCGGTCGCGGGCGAGCCGTCGTCGAGGTCGAGAGTGTCCTCCAGCCCGATCCGCGTCGGCAGCCCGAGCCGCCCGGCGTGCCGGATCAGCGGCCAGCAGGCCTCCTCCTCGCCGTGCAGCAGCCGAGGCCCGGACACACCGAGCCGGTCGAGCCGCTCCAGGATCGTGTCGGCCGAGGCCACCGCGTCCGCCGCCGGCGTGTGCAACACCTCGATCAAGATCCGATCCACCGGTACGCCCAGCAGCGTCCCGACCTCACCCGCGGACCACACGCCCGCCTCGACGGCGATGCCCGAGCCGCGCAGGACACGGGCCAGGTCGGCGAACCCGTCCTCGCTCACGTTCACCGACGCGAAGTCCGGGCGCCTGTCCACGGGCAGCCCGGCCCACCCGCCGACGGCCGCCATCCGCCGCGCCACGTCACCGCCCGTGATCCACAGTCCGGTGGAGACGCCGACGGGCGTACCCGGGCAGGCGCCCCGCACGGCCGCAACCGCCGCACCGATGTCCGCCGCCGCCAGGAACTCGGCGCCGTGGTCGTCACGGGGATGCACATGGATCGCCTCGGCCCCGGCCGCCACGGCCTCGGCAGCGGCCCGCGCCACCTCGGCCGCCGTCACCGGCACACCCTGGGCCCGGTCACCGTTGAGGCAGGCCTTGATCCGCCTGATCATCAGCTGAAGTGGGTGACGGGCCGGTCCAGCGGCACCCCGTCGAGCACGATGTCCACCTTCTCGTTGTAGAAGCTGATCAGCCCGGCGATCGGCTGCAGCTCCCGCGTCGGGAAGTCGTACGACCAGGCCAGATCGGCGTGGGTCGTCCCGCCGGCCTCGACCGACCAGTACCCGGTGGTCCGGCCCTTGTACGGGCAGGCGGTGACCGTCGCGCTGGACCGCAGGTGGGTGAAGTCGACCGCGGTGCGGCTCAGGTAGTACCGCGTCGGCAGCCCGGTCTCGAAGACCAGCACGGGGGACGCCGACTCGGCCAGCACCAGACCGTCGAGCTCGACGTGCACGTGCCGCGTGGACCGGATCGCGTCGACCCGTGTGTACGGGTTCCGCGGGTGCACGAAGATCTCCTCGTCCTCCTCGAACCAGGCGTCGAGGGCGTCCCAGTCCAGCCGGGCCAGGCCGGTCCCGGTGTAGACCCGGCCGGCCGCCGGACGATCGACGCCACCGGCTCGCAGGCCGATCCGGCGGGCTGCGCCGCGGCGCAGGTGCTCGACGTGGTCCTCGTCTACGAGGACGTCCGGGTCGATGTCGACGGCCGGGATGTAGAAGTGCGGGTACGGCGGGAACTCCCACACGTAGACCGCCCGGGTGGTGTCCAGCACGACGCGGCCGCCGAGCATCGCGCGGATCCGGCGCGGGACCGGCTCCTGGTGGTCGACGGGCGTGATGAGCTGCGGGTAGTCGGGCATGGTGCGATTCTCACCCCTGCGCGGGAGGGCCGGCGGGAATCGTTCCCGCCGGCCCTCTTCGGTGCTTCCTGATCAGGTCAGCGGGCAGGAGTTGCGGTAGTCGGAGATCGACGAGCTGCTCGGTCCGGGGCAGATGAACTGGTCGTAGCGGGTGTCGTTGTCGACGAAGCGCTTGAGCCAGGCCACCGCCTGCCGCCCGGTCGGTGTGTTGGTGCTCTGCGGGAAGAAGTGGCTGGCGTTGTTCAGCTCCAGGTAGGCCTTCTCCGCCGACGAGGGGATGCTGTTGTAGAACGGGATCGAGTGCGACGACACCGGCGCGACCGTGTCGCTCTCGCCGCCGATGATCAGGGTCGGCACCTGCAGGCCCGACCAGGTCTTGGTGGTGTTCCACGGCGCGAGGGGCACCGCGGCCTGCAGCGACGGCCGGTCCTTGGCGGCCTCCAGGCTGCCACCGCCACCCATCGAGTGCCCGGCCACCGCGAGCCGGGAGGCGTCGACCCGCGTCCGCACCGAGCTGCGTGTCGTCAGGTAGTCCAGGGCCGCGAGCAGCTGGTTGCCGCGGGAGGAGGGCTGGTCGAAGACCGAGTTGGTCTCGATGCCGATCACCACGAACCCGTGCGAGGCGATTCGCGGGCCGAGCCAGCTGATGCTCGACCACGAGGCGGTGTAGCCGGGCGAGATCGCGATGCCCCCGAAGGTGCCCGCGCTGGTGCTGGTCGGGTAGTAGATGACGCCGCCACCGAAGCCGGAGACGCTCAGCGACGACACCGACTGCTGGGAGGTGGCGAACGGGCCGCGGCTCGCGTCGAGGACGGCGGACGTGGGGGCCGGGCCGCGCTCGTACGGGTTCTCGGCGGCCTGCGCGGCTGTCGCGCCGGTCAGGGATCCGGCGACCAGGGTGAGGGTGGCGGCCGCGGTGACGAACAACCGGCGGGCCCGGAGACGGGCGGGGATGGTCGGTGACTGCACGTCGGACTCTCCTCGGGTGGATGGAATCGACGAGCGCCAGTCTTCGGCGGGGTGCCGCCCCGACACATCGGTGAAATCACCGGCCTTGACAGCGGCGGGCCCGCGTCCTTGAGTGTTACCGGGAGGTAACACAGTGGACCTCAAGCGGACATCGATCCTGCTCGTCCCGGCGCTGCTGCTCGGCCTGGTGACGGCGCCGGCCGCCGCCGCGCCGGTCGTGTGCGCCGCGCCCGTGCCGAGCGCGACGCAGCCCGGATACACCGTCGCCGATCCCGCGTGTGACCTGAACGGCACGCCGTTCACGGCCTCCGCGAGCTCGCGGGTGTACACCGGGATCCGCGACGGCGCCGCGTACAGGATCGAGGTCCCGGAGGCGTGGAACGGGCAGCTTGTCGTCTTCGCGCACGGTTATCGCGGGACGGGCAAGGTCGTGTCGGTCGACAGCCCGGACCTGCGCGCGCACTACGTCGCCGAGGGCTTCGCCTGGGCGGCGTCGAGCTATCAGACCAACGGGTACGACGTGGGTCAGGGCGTGCGGGACTCGTACGCCCTGATCGACCGGTTCCGGCAGGTCACGGGCCGGTCCGCGCGGTCGGTGGTGATGACCGGCAAGTCCATGGGCGGCCACATCACGGCGGTCGCGATCGAGGAGCACCCGAGGGCGTTCACCGGTGCGATGCCGTACTGCGGTGTGCTGGGTGACACCGAGTTGTTCGACTACTTCCTCGACGCCGGGGTCACCGCCGCCGCGCTGGCCGGCGTCGAGCCGTCCTTCCCCGTCGAGCCGGGCCCGTGGCAGGCGGAGGTCGACCGGATCGTGCCCGCGCTCGGGCTGAAGGGCACGCTGACCGGGGCCGGGCGCACCTGGTCGTCCGTCGTCGAGCGGCGCAGCGGTGGGGTGCGGCCGGGCTTCGCCGGGGCGTTCTCCTACTGGAACGCCGCGCCGGCCTCCGACCCGGCGCTGAAGATGCCGTTCCTGTTCGGGGTCTACCCGGGTCTGACCGGTGGAACGGCCGGCATCGCCGACGGCAACGTCACCGACAACCGCTTCGCCTTCTACCGCAGCACGGACGGCTGGCCCACGGCCGCCGAGTGGCAGCTCAACGCCCGGGTGAAGCGCGTCCGGGCCACCGACCGGGCGAGCGCCGGGCTGGACGGGATCCCGCGGGTCGACGGGCGGCCGCGCGTACCGGTGCTGTCACTGCACGACCTCGGCGACCTGTTCGTACCGTTCTCGATGGAGCAGATCTACGCCCAGCGGGCGGCGCGCAACGGCCGGGCGCAGCTCTTCGTGTCGCGGGCGATCCGCGGTGTCGGGCACTGCGACTTCACCCAGCCCGAGCTGCAGCAGGGCTTCGACGACCTGATGACCTGGGTACGCACGGGCCGTCGCCCCGGCGGCGACGCGATCCTGGACCGGCGTGCCGTGGCGGCGCCCGGCTTCGGCTGCCGGTGGACGGTGGGAACCCGCGCGGCGTTCGGCCCCGCGTGCGGTTGACAGCGCCCGCCGACATTGATTGTCTTCAATGATGCGGCGTACCCCCTTTCTGTGGCTTTCGCGCTCGGTGCTCGTGATCGCGCTGGTGGCGGGGGTGGCCGCGCCGTTGCCGGCCTCGGCGCAACCAGCGGCTCCGGCGGACGTCTACCGCTACCTGGACGATCCGCAACTCACCGGTGAGGGGCAGGAGGAGCCGCACGCGGACCTGCGCCCGTACGCGAGCGCCCAGGCCGCCGCCGCGGACGTCACCAGCCACTCCGCGAAGGACCCGAACGTCCGCTCGCTCAACGGTCGCTGGCAGCTCAAGATGTTCGACCGGCCCGACGACGTGCCGGCCGCGTTCCACGACGCCGGTTTCGACGCCTCGTCGTGGCCGTCGGCGACCGTGCCGCACACCTGGCAGTCGGACTTCATCGACCACCCGATGTTCCGCAACATCCCCTCGGAGATCGTCCCGGACGACCCGCCGCGGGTCCCGCGCGACGTCAACCCGACCGGCGCCTACTTGCGGACGATCGACCTGCCCGCGGACTGGGCCGGTGACCGGGTCTTCCTGCGCTTCGAGGGCGTGACCAGCAACTACCTGGTCTGGGTCAACGGCGCCTACGTCGGGTACGACCAGGGCGGCTACACCCCGGCCGAGTTCGACATCACCTCGCGGCTGCACACCGGCAAGAACACCGTGGCCGTGCAGGTGCACCGCTGGGGCAGCGGGGCGTACCTCGAGGACGTCGACCAGTGGCGCTACAGCGGCATCTTCCGTGACGTCTGGATGTACCGCACGGAGCAGACGCGGCTGCGGGACGCGTACATCACGACCGACCTGGACGCGGCGTACCGGGACGCGACGCTGAGCGCGCGGCTCGACGTCGCCGGGGCCGCCGGGGCCTTCACCGTGCGGGGCAGCCTGCAGGACGCGCACGGCCGGACCGTCACGACGGTGAGTTCCCCCGCCGGGGTCGGCCGGGTCACGCTCACCGTGCCGGTCTCGAACCCGGCGAAGTGGAGCGCCGAGGAGCCGAACCTCTACACGCTGGTGCTGCAACTGCTGGGTTCGGACGGCCGGGCGCTGCACACCACCGCGCAGGCGGTCGGCTTCCGCGAGATCGAGGTGCGCGACCGGCAGATCCTGGTCAACGGCAAACGGATCCTGATCAAGGGTGTCAACCGCGCCGAGACCGATCCGGACACCGGCCGTCACGTCACCCGGGAGGCCCAGCGCCGCGACGTCTTCCTGATGAAGAAGCTGCACGTCAACGCCGTACGCACGTCGCACTACCCGTCGGACCCCTACCTGTACGACCTGGCCGACAAGCACGGGTTGTGGGTCGACGACGAGGTCGACATCGAGACGCACAACCACGAGACGTGCCCGTCGAACTGCCTCGCGGACCGGCCGGAGTGGCAGGCCGCCTTCGCCGACCGGTTCCGCGCGATGGTCGAACGCGACAAGAACCACCCGAGCGTCATCTTCTGGGACACCGGGAACGAGGCCGGTCTGGGCGCCGCGCACCATGCGATGGCCGCCTGGGCCGACGCGAACGAGCCGACGCGGCTGCTCTACCACCAGTCCAACAACCCGGACGGTGACGCGCCCTTCGCGGACGTCGACGGCCCGCGCTACCCGACGCCGGCCCGGCTGGAGGCGCGCACGCTGAGCAGCGCCAAACCGATCGTGATGGGCGAGTACGCCCACGCCATGGGCAACGGCCTCGGCAACTTCGACCAGTTCTGGGCCCTCGCCCGCAAGTACCCGTCGATGCAGGGCGGCTTCATCTGGGACTGGGCCGAGCAGAACCTCCGCCAGCCGCTCGTCCTCACCCCGGACTCGGCCGGCGGCATCCAGACGTTCCTGGTCGGCAAACCCGCCGCCGTGCCCGGCCGCCGCGGTCAGGCGGTCGAGCTGTCCAGCCTGGACGACTACGTCGACGTCTTCCGCGACCCGCGCCTCGACCTGACCGGTCCGCTCACCCTCGACGCGTGGGTCAAGCCGGGCGACTGGGCCGGCAGCTTCCCGATCCTCACCAAGGGCCAGGGGTACGCACTGCAGATGCGCGACCGCGACACGCTCGAGTTCGGTGTCGGCCCCGGCTGGACCACCGTCGCCGCGGACGTGCCCGCGAACTGGTACGGCGCCTGGCACCGCGTCACCGGCGTCTACGACGGCACGGCCCTGCGCCTGCTGATCGACGGCGCCGAGGCGGCCACGACGGCCCGCAGCGGCCCGGTCGACCCGGGCCTGTTCGAGGTCAACCTCGGCCACAACGCCGAGACGCAGCAGGACAACGACCTGTGGAGCGCCCGCACCGGCCGGGGACTCCTCGACGACGTCCGCATCTACTCCTCCGCCTTGACGCCCGCGCAGCTCGCCGCTGATCCGGCCTCGCAGGCCGTGCTGGCGCTGAACTTCGACACCTTCCAGCGGCGCGGGGACTTCCTCAGCCTGGGCATCAGCCTCTCGGGCACCGACGGGCTGGTCGGCTCCGACCGCTACGTCCAGCCGGAGACCGCGGAGATGGCGTGGGCGCAGGCGCCGGTGCGCTTTGCGCGTACCGGGGAGGGTGTGGTCCGGGCGCTGAACGAGCAGCAGGCCGGAGCCTTCGACGTGACCCTGCGCTGGAAGGTGATCGAGCAGGACCGGACGCTGCGCAGCGGTAGCAAGCGGGTGCGGCTGGGCCCCGGCCAGAGCTACGACCTCGATCCGGGTGCACTGCCGGCGAACCCGGACGACCGCGAGCGCTTCCTGACCGTGTCGGCGGCGCAGGGGGAGTGGATCGTGGGGCACGACCAATTCGCGGTCGGCGGCCGTGCGGTGCCGGGCATCCTGCCGTTGCCGGTCTCCGGCGCTCCCGCCCTGCGGACCAGCGGCGACACGGTCAAGGTCACCGGCAAGGGCTTCGCATACCGCTTCGACGGCGGTGCTCTCGCCTCGATGCGGGCGGACGGCCGGGAACTCCTGCACGGCCCGCCGCAGCTCGACGTCTACCGCCCGCCGACCAGCAACGAGACCTACGACTGGGGGACCGACGACCGGCGGATCTGGCACGAGACGGGCCTCGACCGGCTCCGGACAACCGTGACCGGAGTGAAGACGCGCACCGAGGGCGACGCGGTCGTCGTGGAGGTGCAGAGCATCGCGGCCGGGCCCGGCACCGAGGCGCTGCTGTCGTTCGACCAGACCATGACGTACAGGATCGACCGGAACGGCACGGTGAAGCTGCAGCACGACGTGGTGCCGAAGGGCTCGAGGGCGGGCTCGCTGCCGTACCTGCCGCGGGTCGGGATCTCGCTGCAGGTACCGGACAGGATGCAGCAGTTCGCCTACTACGGGCGCGGTCCCGCCGAGTCCTACAACGACCGCCGCAGCGGCTCCCCGATGGGCGTCTACCGCAGCACGGTCGCCCGGGAGTACGTCCGCTACTCCCGCCCGCAGGCCAACGGCAACCACACCGACACCCGCTGGGCGACGCTGCACGACGGCCGCTCGGGGCTGCTCGTCGGCGGCACCAAGGACGTCAGCGTCACCGCCTACGACAACCTCGACCGCGCCGAGTACGACCACCAGCTGCCCCTGGTCCGCAACCGTGGCTGGGTCACGCTGCACGCGGAAGCCGGCGAGACCGGCATGGGCGAGACCCCGAACTCGGTGCTGGCGCCGTACCGCCTCTCGCCGACCACGCCGTACAGCCACGAACTGGTGCTGCGCCCGCTGACCGGCGCCGAGGTCCGCGCGGACGGCGTGCCGCGCTCCGACGTCGCGGCGCCCTGCCCGCCCGAGGTGACCACCACGACGGACGGCCGCATCGACCCGGGGACGCCCGAACCCGTGCAGGTCCAGGTCGCGGCCCGCTGCACGGCCGGTCTCCGCGACGCGACGGTACGCCTCGCAGCGCCGCAGGGCTGGACGGTCTCGCCCGCGTCGGTGGATCTGGGCGCCATCGCCGACCTGGAGACGGCCACGTTCACCGTCACGGCCCCGCCGGGCACCGACATCGGCACCCACCGGCTGACGGCGACGGTCTCGACGACCACTCCGGCAGGCTTCCGTTCCACCACAACCAGCACGGCAACCACCCAGACTCCACTCCCACCCGGGTACGCGTGGCTCAGCGACCGCCCCTTCACCGCCCCGGTCAACGGCTGGGGACCGGTCGAGAAGGACCGCAGCAACGGCGAACAGGGCGCCACCGACGGCAACCCGCTCACCATCGGCGGCGTCACCTACACGAAGGGCCTCGGCACCCACGCGGCGTCGACGGTCCAGGTCCCGCTCGACGGCGCCTGCACCCGCTTCCGGGCCGACGCGGGCGTCGACGACGAGACGGGCAGCGGCGGCTCGGTCACCTTCGAGGTCTGGCTCGACGGCACCCGCCGCGCGCAGACCGGCGTCCTGACCGGATCGGCCGCCGCCCAGCCGTTCGACGTCGACCTCACCGGCGCGCAGACGATGGAGTTGCGGGTGACCGACGCCGGCGACGGCAACGGCAACGACCACGCCGACTGGGCCGCCGCCCGCCTCGCCTGCGCCTGACCGGGGTGACCCACCATGCCATGATCAGCGCGTGACCCCCACCGAGTACCGCTGGTCAAGCCGGCGCTATCTGGCGGTGGCGGCCACGATCGGCCTCCTCGGCGCTCTGATCGGCTCAGTGGTGCTGACGCTGGTGACCTCCGCACGGCTGGGTGAGTGGCGTGCGCCGAACTTCTGGGGCGTCCTGAACTTCGTTGTGCTCTACACCGTCGTCTTCGGTCTGGCTTCGCTGGTGCTCAGCCGGCTCCACCCGCCGATGCTGCGGGTCACCGAGGACGGGGTGGAGTTCGCCGAAGTGCGCCGCGACGGCACGTTCGTGCCGTGGGCGGCGGACGCGGAGTTCCGGACACGGTGGCCCTGGCCCATGACAACGCTGGTCGTGCACGTCCCGATCGAGAACGCGTCGATGCTGCGGACCCTGCACCGCACGGGACGCCGGCCGGTCGTGCGCCGCCGCAACGGCCGGCTGCGCCTCACGGTCACCGCGAACGCCCTGACCACGTCGGGGCCCGACTTCCTCGCGGCCTCGCGGGCACGCGTCGGGCAGAATGATTCGTCGTGACGACAGAACCGCGCGTTTCCTGCGTTTTCATCTGCCACGACGGCGACGGCAACCTGCTGCTGGCGCGACGGTCCGCCGGGGCCCGCGACGAGCCCGGCACCTGGGACACCGGCGCCGGTGCGCTCGAGTTCGGGGAGACCTTCGACGCCGCCGTCACCCGCGAGGTCACCGAGGAATATTCGGCCACCCCGCTCGAGATCACCATGCTGGGCGTCCGGAACGTCGTCCGCGCCGAGCCGCCGTCGCACTGGGTGGCCGTGGTCTTCTCCGTCCGCGTGGACCCGGCCGCCGTCAAGATCGGGGAGCCGCACAAGTTCGACGAGCTGGGGTGGTTCCGGCCCGGCGCACTGCCCGCGCCGCTGCACTCGCAGCTGGAGCCGACGCTCGCCCTGCTCTGAACGGCCGATTTGTTCAAGACGGCGGCCGGTGGTCTGCCTACGGTGGTGCTCATGGACACCATTCGTCATCTCACCGTGCACATCGAGCGACCCGCCCAGGACGTGTACGAGTACGCCGCCGACCCGGCGAATCTGCCCGAGTGGGCGGCAGGGCTCGGCGGTTCGATCGAGCACACGGGCGGCAAGTGGCTGGCCGACTCGCCGATGGGCAAGGTCGAGGTCGCCTTCGTAGCGGCGAACACCTTCGGCGTGCTCGACCACGACGTCACCCTGCCGTCGGGCGACGTCGTCACCAATCCGGTCCGCGTGCTGGCCGACGGCGACGCGTGCGATGTGGTCTTCACCCTGCGCCGCCTGGGTCACAGCGACGAAGCTTTCCAGGCCGACGCGGACGCGATCACGGCGGACCTGGCGACGCTGAAGCGCGTCCTCGAGGCGTAGTTCTCGAAAAGACTGGATTTGCCGAGGTCGATGTCACATGCTGCTTGGGAGCGCTCCCACGCTCGTCGTCCCCCACCGGAGGAACAACGCATGTTCTCGACCCGAAACAAACGGCGGCTCGCCGCGGTGGCCGCGGCGGTCCTCGCCGCGCCACTGCTGTGGCTCGCCACGTCCGGCACCTCGCAAGCAGCCCAGGCCGCCGTCCCGGCCAAGGACTGGCTGCACGTTCAGGGCAACCAGATCGTCGACGAGGCCGGCGACCCGGTCTGGCTCACCGGCACCAACTGGTTCGGCTTCAACGCCGGCGAACGTGTCTTCCACGGCCTCTGGTCGGCCAACCTCACCGAGGTCACCAAGTCGATGGCCGACCGCGGCATCAACCTCGTCCGCGTGCCGATCTCCACCCAGTTGCTGCTGGAGTGGAAGGCGGGGCAGGCCACCGTCCCGTCCGGCGTCAACACCTACGCCAATCCCGAGCTGGTCGGCAAGACCAGCCTCGAGGTCTTCGACACGTTCCTCGCCCTGTGTGAGCGGTACGGGATGAAGGTCCTCCTCGACGTCCACAGTGCCGAGGCCGACAACTCCGGCCACGTCTACCCGGTCTGGTACAAGGGCACGGTCACGCCCGAGCTGTTCTACCAGGCGTGGGAGTGGGTCGCGACGCGGTACAAGACCAACGACACGTTGGTCGCGATGGACGTCAAGAACGAGCCCCACGGCAAGCAGAGCGAGAGCCCGCGGGCCAAGTGGGACTCCTCCACCGACGTCGACAACTTCAAGAACACCTGCCAGGTCGCGGGCCGGCGCATCCTCGCCATCAACCCGAACGTGCTGATCCTGTGCGAGGGCATCGAGATCTACCCCAAGGACGGCGTCACCTGGTCGTCGACCGACGAGAAGGCCTACGACAACGTCTGGTGGGGCGGCAACCTGCGCGGCGTCCGCGACCACCCGGTCGATCTCGGCGCCAACCAGGACCAGCTCGTCTACTCCCCGCACGACTACGGCCCGCTGGTCTACGAGCAGCCGTGGTTCCAGAAGCCGTTCGACAAGGCCACGTTGACCGCCGACGTGTGGACCCCGAACTGGCTCTACGTCCACGACTCCGGCACCGCGCCCCTGCTCGTCGGCGAGTGGGGTGGCCGGCTCGGCCAGGACGCCCGCCAGGACCGCTGGATGACGGCCCTGCGTGACCTGATCGTCGAGAAGCACCTGCACCAGACCTTCTGGGTGCTCAACCCCAACTCCGGCGACACCGGCGGTCTGCTCCTCGACGACTGGAAGACCTGGGACGAGCAGAAGTACGCCCTGCTCAAGCCCGCCCTCTGGCAGTACGCCGGCAAGTTCGTCAGCCTCGACCACCAGGTCCCCCTCGGCGGCGCCGGCAGCACCACGGGCATCAGCCTGGCGGCCCGCTACGGCGGCGGTGCCGACCCGTCCACCCCGCCCGTGTCGACTCCTCCCACCTCCACCCCACCGGCGACCGGTGCCTGCTCGGCGACCTACACGCAGACCGGCACCTGGAACGGCGGCTTCCAGGGCGAAGTCACGATCAAGAACACGGGTACGACCGCGGGCCGCACGTGGACCGTGACCTGGACCTACCCCTCGGGCACCTCGGTGTCCTCCCTGTGGAACGGCGTCCTCAGCACGAGCGGATCAGCCGTCACCGTCCGCAACGCCGCCCACAATGGCTCTCTGCCGGCCGGGGCGACAGCGACGTTCGGCTTCGTCGGCTCCGGCCCGGCGTCGACACCCACGATCACCTGCTCATCGACATAACCCGTCGAAGTCCCACCGCGGCATCGGCAGACCCGCCGTGACCACGGAACCAGCCGGCGACAGGCCCATGACCTCGTCGGTCGCCCACCGCATGTAATCCCGCAGGGCGGCGCGCACCTCCGGAACCTCCGGCAGCTGCGCGCCGTCCATCGCGGACACAAAACACGCCACGAACCGGTCGCCCAGATCACCCTGCGCACCCTGCCCGGCATGCAGATGCAGCATCGCCGAATGCCCACCGAACGACGCCGAGTAGACCGGCGGCCCCCCGAAGACCTCACCCCAGTAGTCCGCGAGCCGCTGCACGTGCTCGGGGTTGCCGGTGTGCGAGAACGGATGCTCGAGCACCGGATCCGCCAGGCACCGAGCATGAAAATCGGCAGCCAGCGCCCGCATCGCCGGCGCACCACCGGCAGCCTCGTAGAGCGTCATGCCCCCACCCTGACAGACCCCCGGGGTGATGTCCCGGATGTGATCTCCGGTCCTTCGAGGCCACGCTCGAAACCATGAGAACACTGGCTCTGCTGACAGCGGCCGCAATGACCGCGGGTCTCGCCCTCGCGGCTCCGTCCCAGGCCCGTGCGACCGGCTTGGCCCTACCCGCACCCACCGGCGCGTACCGGGTGGGCGTCACCGACCTGCACCTGGTCGACCAGGACCGCGCCGACCCCTGGGTGCCCGAGCGTCGCCGCGAGCTCATGGTCTCGCTCTGGTTCCCGGCGACGGGCCGTGGCGGTGCCGCCGACCCGTACACCACCCCCGCAGAGTCCCGCCTGATCCTCGAGCAGCTCCGGGCCACGACCGTCCCCCCGGAAGCGCTGAGCACGGTACGCACCTTTGCGCGTACCGGAATCAGGGCACTGCCGGGACCGTCCCGCCCGCTCGTGGTCCTCTCACCCGGCTTCTCCTACCCCCGCACGTCCTTGACGGCACTCGCCGAGGATCTCGCGAGCCGGGGTTACGTCGTCGCCGGCATCGACCACACCTACGAAGCCGCCGCGATCACCTTCCCGGACGGCCGCATCACCACCTGCCTGGTCTGCACCCTGAGCAAACCGAACCCGGTGCTGTCGGCCCAGATCACCAGCGGCCGGGCCGCGGACACGTCCTTCGTCCTCGACGAGCTGACCCGCCACCGCCTGCCGTCCGGCATCCGCGTCGACGCCACCCGCATCGCCATGGCCGGCCACTCCATCGGCGGCACCAGCGCGGCCGAAACCATGCTCCGCGACCGCCGTATCGACGCCGGCATCAACATGGACGGGACCTTCGCCCCGCCACTGGCCCGCCCCCTGCACCGCCCGTTCCTCATGCTCGGCGCCGAGGTCCACGGCCGGCCCGGCGCGGACCCCACGTGGGACACCACCTGGCAGCACCTGACCGGCTGGCGCCGCTGGCTCACCGTCACCGGCACCACCCACGCCTCCTTCACGGACTACGCCACCATCGGTGAACAGGCCGGCCTCCCGGTCCAGCCCCTGAGCGGCGACCGCTGCGCCGACCTCACCCGCACGTACGTGGCGGCCTTCATGGACCGCCACCTCCGCCACCGCGGCACCCTCCTCGCCGGCCCGTCCCCCGAGAACCCCGAGGTCGTCTTCCAGGCCTGACCCTGGTCATGGGTTCGCGTGAGCGTGGCATTCTGTCCGGGTGCGGACCCTTTCGGAGACGACGCTGGCCGCGATCGGGCGGATGACCGTTGCGGCCACGGACCTCGAGTTCCTGCTCGCCCACATCGGTGCGGGCCCAGCTGCTGCTTTCGGCCGGCCGGGTGATGCGCTCGCTGCTGCGCGCGCGGCTGTGGACGGTCACGACGGGCTCACCGCGTCGGTCGAGGCGGCTGCGACGCAGCTGGCGATCGCTCAGTCGATGCTGCGCGGGCTCTGGCGTGACGACCTGCCGCGGGATGCGGAGGCCTTCGATGCCGTGGCCGGGCAGTTGTGGCGTACGCGGGAGTGGTTCCAGACCGTCGTCAGTGAATACGCCGCGGCGTGACGGTCATTGTCATCACGGGCGTCATGGCCGCCGGGAAGTCCACGGTGGCGCAGCGGCTGGCCGAGCGACTCCCGCGCAGTGCCCACGTCCGCGGCGACGTCTTCCGCCGGATGATCGTGTCGGGGCGCGAAGAGCCGGGCGGCGGACGGGAGGCCGTCGATCAGCTGTGGCTGCGCTACCGGCTCTCCGCGGCCACAGCGGATGCCTACGCTCGGGCCGGCTTCACCGCGATAGTCCAGGATGTGATTCTCGGGGAGGACCTCGCCTCCTACCTCGAGCTGGTCGAGACACGGCCGCGGCACCTGATCGTGCTGGCGCCGCGGGCCGAGGTCGTCGAGCAGCGGGAGGCGGACCGGGGCAAGACCGGTTACAGCGACGCCTGGCCGGTGGCGAGTCTCGACCGGTCGCTGCGGGAGGACACTCCGCGGCTCGGGCACTGGATCGACACGTCGGAGCAGACGCCGGACGAGACCGTGGAGCTGATTCTGGGTCAGGTGACGTGACGGACGGCGGTCAGGCCGTCGACCGGTGCGCGGCCGCCGAGCCGGCCTGAGGCGGCGTCGAGCCAGACCACCTCGTTCGTGCCGCCGGCGTACAGGCGGGTGCCGGTGGGGTTGAGGGCCAGGCCGCGGACGGCGGCGGGGACGGGCCAGCGGGCGGCCACCGTGCCGGCGGCGCGGTCGAGCACGGTCACCGTGGTGCCGGAGCCGACGAGGACCCGGTCTCCGTTCCTGGTGAAGGTGATGCTCGCGGCGCCGTCCCCCGTCGGTACGGTGGCCACCCGCTCGATCGTGAGTGCCTCTGTGTCGGCGTAGGCCAGCGCACCCGAAGTCAGGTCGGCCACCGCGAGCCGCCGGCCGTCCGTGCTGACGGCCAGGGCGTGCCGGTCGGCCGGGCCCTCGCCGAACGGGTGCGGCAGGTCCAGGCAGTACGCCCAGCCCTGCGCCAGGTGCAGCACGTGCACGAACGCGTGGGCGTTGCCCGGGCGGCCCGAGAGCAGGTCGCGGGTGTGCTGGTGCCCGGGCTGGTGGGTGTAGAGCGTGTAGAGGATGTCGCCGGCGGGGGAGGGGACCGCCTGGCGACCGTCGCCGCGCATCTCCTCCTCGGCGCCCGGCGGGACGGGTGTCTTGTCGCGCGTGTTGAGCGGGCGTACCTCGCCGGTTGTCAGGTCGAGCAGGCGCACCCGGTAACGGTCGGGGGCCGAGGCGGGCAGCCACTCGAGCACGAACAGCCCGGAGCCGTCCGTCGTGAACGCGTCCGGTTCGACCACGCCGGTCAGGGTGTACTCGCGTTTCCGGCCGTCGGAGGTGACCAGCAGCGGCGTGCGGGCCCGGGGTGCCGGACGGGCCGAGGGTGGTGTCCGGGTCAGGGCGCAGAAGCTGCCGGTGCTGGAGATGACCCGGGGGATCCACCCGGCCTCGACGATCATGGTCCCGGCCGGCTCACCCCGGGCGGGGGTGAGCCGGGCCAGGACCGACGCACCGGCGTCGGTGCGGGTCACCGCGTACGCGATGGTGCCGTCCGGGCTGAGCACCGAGTCCGGGCCGAGACCGCGCGGGTGGGGACCGCCGAGGACAACAAGGCCCTGCCGTCCCTCGGTCACCACCACGTCCGGTACGGCCACAGCCGCGGGTGTCTCCTTGCGGCAGCCGCCCGCCAGGGCAACGCCGCCCGCGATGATGAACAGGTTCCGCCGGGTCGTCATGCACTGTCGACACCGCAGAACTCGATCGGGTTCCCGGGAACCCGCCGGCGGCTCGCGGTGTCATCAGGGCGGAGGTGGAGAACCGGGTGGAGGATGCGGCGGCGGTCACGCGGGCCCGCGACGGTGATCTGGACGCGTACGAGGTCCTGGTCGCGCGGTACACCGTGCCCGCGCATCGGGCGGCGACGCTGCTCGGGGCCGGTGCGGACGCCGACGACGTGGTGCAGGAGGCGTTCGTGAAGGCGTACCGGCAGCTCGGGCGGTACCGCGGCGAGTCCGGTTTCCGGCCGTGGCTGCTGGCGATCGTCGCGAACGAGACCCGCAACCTGCACCGGTCCCGGAAGCGCCGCGACGGGCTCGTGCTGCGGGCTGCCGCGGGGGAGCAGCCGGATCCCGTGGCGCCGGATCCGGCCGACACGGTGCTGGCGGACGAGCGCCGGCAGCACCTGGTCGATCAATTGCGGCTGCTCGACGTCCGGGACCGGGAGGTGCTCGTCTGCCGGTTCCTGCTGGACCTGTCCGAGGCCGAGACCGCTGTGACCCTGGGACTGCCGAAGGGGACCGTGAAGTCGCGGACCTCACGGGCCCTGACCAAACTGCGCAGCCGGATGCGGGAGGAGGTGCACGGTGCCTGACGACGACGCCCTGATCACCGAACTCCGCGCGCTCGGCGCCCGTCTGGACGTACCGGAGGCCTCGGATCAGCGGGACGCCGTGCGGGCCCGCCTCACGCGGCCGGACCCGGCACCGCGCCGCGTCCGCAGGTGGATCCTGGCCGGTGTCGCGGCGCTGGTCGGTGCCGTCGCGGTGGTCGCGCCGGCCCGGGCGGCCGTGGTCGACGCGGTCGGTGGCCTGCTGCGGATCGCCGGGATCGAGGTACGCCAGGACGGCGACCCCGGCAGCCTGCCCGCCACCCCGGCACCGCTGCCGTCGGTCCGCAACGCCGGTCTCGACGAGGTCCGCCGCACCGCACTGTTCCCGGTGCGGCTGCCCGCGGAGCTCGGCGAACCGTCGCAGGTGACGGTGGCCGACGCCGATCCGTCCGGTGCGCCCCGGGTGATCTCCATGGTGTTCCGCGGGGGTGCCGTGCGTTTCGACCAGTTCGACGGGCTGCCGTCACCGGTGTTCTTCAAGATGGCCGGTGACGCCGAGTGGGTGGAGATCGGCACGGGCGGCATCTGGCTGAAGAAGCCGCATCCGGTCACCTACGTCGGCCGTGACGGCGCCGAGCGCACCGAAACCGCGCGATTGGCCGGTCCGACCCTGATCTGGTCCGACGGCACCGTGACCTATCGCCTCGAGGGTCCGGCGACGCTGGCGGAGGCCCGGCGCATCGCTGGTTCCCTCCGGTGAGGTCTGACGTATGAGCGTCCCGGCCGCGGGTATGCGCGCCCCATGGCCCGTTACGGCGACGAGGTGGCAGCCCTGGCCACGCCACTGACCGACCCCGGAGATCTCGGCGCGCTGCTCGACCGCGCCGCCTCGGCGCGGGTCGTGCTCCTCGGCGAGGCCAGCCACGGTACGCACGAGTTCTACACCTGGCGCGCCGCCGTCACACGCCGGCTGATCGAGGAACACGGCTTCTCGTTCGTCGCCGTCGAGGGCGACTGGCCGGACTGCGCACGGGTCGACGCCAGCGTCCGCGGTGGGGTCGGTGATCCCCGTGAGGCGCTGGTGGCGTACGACCGGTGGCCGACGTGGATGTGGGCCAACGAGGAGGTCGTGGACTTCTGCGACTGGCTGCGGGCGCACAACGAGAGCGCCGCGCAGCCCGTCGGCTTTCACGGGCTGGACGTGTACTCGTTGTGGGAGTCGATGCGCGAGATCCTCACCCACCTGCGGGAACACGACCCGGGGCAGGTGCGGGCGGCGCTCGCCGCGTACCGGTGTTTCGAGCCGTTCGCCGAGGATCCGCAGTCGTACGCCTGGGCCACCCGCTTCCTCGACGCGAGCTGTGAGAACGAGGTCGTGGACCTGCTCGTCGGGCTCCGGGAACGGGCCGTGGCACAGGCGGGGGAGTTCTCCACCTGGCAGAACGCCGAGGTGGTGGCGGGCGCCGAGCGTTACTACCGCGCGATGGTGCGCGGCGGCCCGAAGTCCTGGAACATCCGGGACCGCCACATGGACGAGACCCTGGACCGGCTGCTGACGCACTACGGCCCGGACTCCAAGGCGGTGGTGTGGGCCCACAACACCCACGTCGGTGACGCCCGCGCGACGGACCAGGCGCGGCACGGGGAGGTCACCCTGGGCGAACTGGCCCGCGATCGGTACGGCCGCGACCGCGTGCTGCTGGCCGGCTTCGGCACCCATCACGGCACGGTGACCGCGGGCGGCACGTGGGGTGCACCGACGGAGACGATGGAGGTGCCGCCGGGCAAGCCGGACTCGCTCGAGGACGTGCTGCACCGGACGGCCCCGCCCGCCGCACTGTTCGTCTTCCCGGAGATCGAGCCGTTCCTGCTGACCGACGAGCTGGTGCACCGGGCGATCGGTGTCGTCTACCGCCCCGACCGCGAACGTTGGGGGAACTACGTCCCGACGGTGCTCGGTGAGCGGTACGACGCCTTCTTCTGGTTCGACGAGACACACGCGCTGCGCCCGCTGCACACGTCCACGGTCGCGACGCTCGAGCCGGAGACCTACCCCTCCGGCGTGTGAGAGGCCGCCGGCCCGGCGGCCTCTCCGCCCGTCTCAACCAAGCTTGACCAGGTACGCGTCCAGTGCCGCGTAACTCTGCTCGGCACCGGCCTCCATGCCGGACTGGATCATGCCGTCGCGGTCCTTCTGTGACGTGAACTGCGTTGTGCTCGTCACCGTCGTCTTGCCGTCCTCCTCGGTGAAGGAGTACGTCTCCACGGCGACGTGACCCGCCATCGGCTCGTACTCGAAGGTCCAGGTGAACGTGTCGGGCGCGGTGATCTCGCGGAACTCGCCGCGGAACGCGTGGTCCGTGCCGCCGGCCGTCTCGACGAACCGCCACGTGCCGCCGACCCGGAAGTCGATCGTCACGTCGAGGGGGTTGCCGCGGCCCCACCAGTGACGCAGGTGCTCGGCCTCGGTGTGCGCGGCCCAGACCAGGGCCTTCGGCGCGTCGAAGGTACGGCTCATGACCAGTTCGGTCGGGGCGGGGGTGCTCATGGCGATGGTCTTCACGGCTTCTCCTTCTGCAGGTCGTCCAGGTAGGTGCCGAGCGAGTCGTAGCGCTCCTCCCAGAGGCGCTGGTACTGCGCGACCCAGCTCGCGACGTCGCGCAGCGGCTCCGGCTGGATCCGGCACCGCCGCCACTGGGCCTCGCGGGTACGCACGATCAGACCGGCCTTCTCCAGCACGTTCAGGTGCTTCGAGATCGCCTGCATGCTGATCGGGAACGGCGCCGCGAGCTCGTTGACCGTGGCCTCACCCTCGGCCAGCCGCGCGACGATCGCCCGGCGGGTCGGGTCGGCGAGGGCGGCGAAGATGCCGCTGATCGGGTCCGCTGTCGTCATGCTCAACCACCTGGCTTGTAAACCGGCTGGTTTATCAACCGGTAGGTTTAGAGTACGCCGGGAGGGCGCCGTGTCAACCCCGTTCGGGTGTCTTCGCCTCCGATCAAGGCAGGTCAGCCGTAATCTGACGCCGTCGAAGCGCACTGAGGAACGGCACGACACGAGGACGGAAGACCTGATGGCGGACGCCACGATGGCCGGCCGGCTGCGCCCCGGCGATCATGTCTGCTGGACCTACGCCGACGATGCCGAGCGCCGCCGGATCACCGCTGCCTGCGTACGCGCGGGGCTGCGGGACCGGCACAAGGTCCTCTGGTGCACCCTGGACCTCGAACCCGCGGCCGCGCTCGCCGAGCTGGAGGACGCCGGCATCAGGACCAGCGCGGCGGTGCGGGCGGGCCGGCTGACGGTCATGACCGCAGCGTCGTCCTACCTCGTCTCCGGCAGCTTCGACGCCGAGGCCACCTGCAGGATCTGGCCGGACGAGTTCCGCCGGGCCCGCCGCGAGGGCTACGCCGGCATGCGTGTCCTCGGCGACATGTCCTGGGCCGGCGGCACAACACCGGGCGCCGACCGCGTCGGCTGGTACGAGCTGCAGGTCAACCACATCCTCGCCGACGGGTACGCGCTCGGCATCTGCCTCTACGATCGCCGCCGCTTCACCGGCGACACCCTCACGACGCTCTGCCGGGCGCACCCGGTCACCCTCAGCGAACGCTCGTCGGCCCGCGAGCCGCTGCTGCGGATCATCCGCACGAGAGCCGGCCTGCGTCTCTCGGGCGAGGCCGACGTCTCCAACCGCGACGCCCTGGCGACGATGCTGGGCGCCGCGATCGACGAGCCCGCCGACCGCCCGGTCGTGGCCCTCGACCTGAGCGAGCTGTGCTTCGCCGACGCCGCCACCGGCAAACTGATCGTGGACGCCGGCCGACGCGCCGGTGGCCGCCTGCGCATCACCGCGGCGCGCCCGCCCGTCCACCGCCTGCTCGCCCAGTTCGGGGGCGAAGCCGTCCCGGGCCTGCTCAGCTGCTGAAGGCGACGATCTCCGCCAGCCCGGGGGAGTAGCCGTCAGTGGTGTCGACCGTCAGCGCCGGCACCGGCAGGGTGATCGGCTGCCAGGTGTTCTCACCCGCCTCGAGCTTGCGCAGCAGCCCGGCGTCGTCGTGAGCCGCCCGGTTCGCCGAGTGCCCCATCCGCTGCACGATCCGGTCCCGCGAGACCTCGGGCCGTACCGTGCACCGGACCACGCGGATGCCGATCAGGCCGCTCAGGGTCTCGAGCCGCGGCCGCCACAGCTTGTCCTGGAAGGCGGCCTCCGCCACCGTGGTGACGCCGGCCCGCGCCAGCACGGTCAGGACCTCGAAGAACGTCTCGAAGGTGTGCAGCATGCCCGGATCCGGCGTACCGGCGCGGACCACACCCTCACGGATCTCGTCACGGCAGATCGCCGGGCAGCCCAGCTCGCGGGCCAGCGCGTGCGCCAGGGTCGTCTTCCCGCTGCCGGGCTCGCCACTGACCACGATCAGGACGGGCCCGCTCACCGCCCCGCCACGACGATCCGGATCGTGGTCGTCAGCTCCAGAGAACCGTCCGGGGTACGCGTCGACGCCAGCACCGCCTCCGCGTCGGCTGCCGCGGCGGCCCTGCGATCGGCCGGGATGAGCCGGGTCAGCTGCCGTCCGCCGTGCGAGTCGACCCAGTCGAACCACTGCTGCCCTCCGGCGTACCGGCTGACCTGCCGGAACTCGGTGACCTGGACCTCCGCCCAAGCGGTGAGAGCCGCGCGCAGGGTCTCCTCGGACCGGAAGATCCCGCCGGCGTCCCTCGGCGGAGGCGCATCGACGGCGTGCGCGGCGAGAGCCTTCATCGCTTCGGGATAGAGCGGGTCGTAGGCGGCGAACGAACTGAAGGCCAGCCGCCCGCCCGGCCGCAGCAGCTCCCGGTAGGCCGCCAGCGCGGCGGCCGGGTCCGGGAGGAAGAACAGCACCAGCCCAGCCGTGATGACGTCGAACGATCCCGCGGGGAAGTCCGGGGCCTGAGCGTCACCGGCCTGCACGCTCACGGTCGGCAGGTCCGCCACCGCCTCGGCGGTCAGCGCCACCATGGCCGGCGCCAGATCGGTCCCGATCACCCGGCCCGCCGGACCGGCGGCAGCCGCGGCGGGGACGAGCACGGCGCCGCGCCCGCAGCCGACGTCCAGAACGTTGTCACCGGGCCTGATCCCGGCTCGCCGCACGAGCTCGGCGCCCATCGGCGTGAAGAAGTCGACGCCCACCCGGTCGTAGGCCGGGGCCGCCTCGTCGAAGATCCCGGTCACGCCGGGCTGGTCGCTGGTCATCAGACGACCGACGGTACTTCGGTCACGGCCGTGGCGCGGGCCCGGCTACCGGTTGTCACCAGGCCGAGGACGAGGACCGCCACGCCGCAGCCGAAGAGGATCCACCAGCCGGTCCGGCTGGCCGCGGCGAAGTGGGACGCCTCGGAGCCGTCGAGGCCCGAGACGACCGCCGCGCCCACGACCGCGACGCCCAGGGAGCCGCCGACCTGACGGCTGGTCGAGGCGATGGCGGCCGCCACGCCGGCCTGGGCGCGGGGCATGCCGGAGACCGCGGTGTTGGTGATCGGCGCGTTGACCATGCCGAAGCCGAAACCGAACAGCAGGTAGGCCGTGAAGAGCAGCCACACCGGGGTGGTCGTGGTCAGCTGGGTCAGCGGCAGCATCGCCAGCGCGATGGCGGTGCCGGCCAGGATCAGCGGCAGGCGCGGCCCGCGCGCTCCGACGATCCGGCCCGACAGCGGCGCGACCACCGCCGTGGCCGCTGCCATCGGCAGGGTCCAGAGACCCGCGTGCAGGGGGGACAGGTCGCGGACGTCCTGGAGGTAGAGCGTGTTGAGGAACAGGAAGCCGCCGAGCGCACCGAAGGCGCACACGGCGATCACGGTCGCGCCGGAGAACGGCACGCTGCGGAAGAACCGCAGCTCCAGCAGGGGTTCGGCCCGCCGTCGCTCGTAGCTCAGCAGCGTGAGCAGGGCCAGGACCGTGACGGCAAAACAGCCGATGATGAGCGGCGACTCCCAGCCCGCGACCGGTCCCTCGATGATCCCGTACGTGACCGAGGCGAGCACGAGCAGCACCAGCACCTGCCCCACGGGGTCGATGCGGCGCGGATGACCGGCCCGGGACTCGGGCACGAAGAGGGCGGCCAGCACGATCGCGGCCAGGCCGACCGGCACGTTGATCCAGAAGATCGACCGCCAGCCCAGCGAGGCGACCAGGACACCGCCGAGGACCGGCCCGAGGGCCATGCTGAGGCCGACCACACCACCCCAGACGCCGATCGCCCGAGCGCGTTCCCGGGGCTCGGTGAAGGTGTTCGTGATGATCGACATAGCGACCGGGTTGAGCATCGAGCCGCCGACGGCCTGCACCATCCGGAAGACGATCAGCCAGGTGAGGCTGGGCGCGATGCTGCACAGCAGCGATCCGGCCGTGAAGAGCGCCAGCCCGGTCTGGAAGGTCCGGCGCCGGCCGACCCGGTCCGCGGTCGACCCGGACAGGATGAGCAGGCTCGCCAGGACCAGCGTGTACGCGTCGAGCACCCACTGCAGCCCGGAGACCGACGCGTCCAGGTCGGTGCGCATGGAGGGCAGGGCGATGTTCACGATCGTGACGTCGAGCCCGACGATGAACAGGCTCATGCAGCAGATCGCGAGGATCACCTGGCGGCGGCGGGGGCTGAGCTCGGTCATCAGGTCCTTTCTACCGCTGCGACCGCTTCTCCAGCGCGACCGGCCGACAAACTTTTCCGGCCGGAGACACACGCCACGTCACCCTGTGCTGCCGAACCGGCTCCGGCCTGGTGTGATGGCAGGCATGAAAATCTGGCCGGGGAACCCCTACCCGCTCGGCGCCACGTACGACGGCGGCGGCACGAACTTTGCACTGTTCTCCGAGGTCGCCGATCGCGTCGAGCTCTGCCTCTTCGACGACGACGGCACCGAGACCCGGATCGACCTGCCCGAACGCGAGGCGCTGGTCTGGCACGGCTACCTGCCCCGGATCGTCCCCGGCCAGCGGTACGGGTACCGCGTCCACGGGCCGTACGACCCGGCGGCGGGGCTGCGCTGCAACCCGGCCAAGCTGCTGCTCGACCCGTACGCGAAGGCGATCGAGGGGCACAACGAGTGGAACAACGCGCTGTTCTCGTACCACTTCGGTGACCCGGACAGCCTGAACTCCGCCGACTCCGCCCCGTACGCGATGCGCTCGGTCGTGATCAGTCCGTTCTTCGACTGGGCCAACGACCGGCCGCTGCGCATCCCGTTCCACGAAACGGTGATCTACGAGGCGCACGTCAAGGGCATGACCGCGCAGCACCCGGCCATCCCCGAGGACGTGCGCGGCACCTACTCCGGTCTGGCCCACCCCGAGATGATCAAGCATTTCAAGGACCTCGGGGTGACTGCCGTCGAGTTGATGCCGGTCCACCAGTTCGTGCACGACAGCGGCCTGATCGAGCGGGGCCTGTCGAACTACTGGGGTTACAACACCATCGGCTTCTTTGCGCCGCACAACGACTACTCGTCGTTCGGGGGCCGCGGCGGCCAGGTGCAGGAGTTCAAGTCGATGGTCAAGGCCCTGCACGCGGCCGGCATCGAGGTCATCCTCGACGTGGTCTACAACCACACCGCCGAGGGCAACCACCTCGGGCCGACGCTGTCGTTCCGCGGCATCGACAACCCCGCGTACTACCGGCTCGTCGACGACAACAAGCAGTACTACTACGACACCACCGGCACCGGCAACAGCCTCAACGTCCGGCACCACGAGTCGCTGCGACTGATCATGGACTCGTTGCGCTACTGGGTGACCGAGATGCACGTCGACGGTTTCCGCTTCGACCTCGCGTCGGCGCTGGCCCGCGAGTTCCACGAGGTCAACCGGCTCGCCGCGTTCTTCGACCTGGTCAACCAGGACCCCGTCGTGTCGCAGGTCAAGCTGATCGCCGAGCCGTGGGACGTCGGCGACGGCGGCTACCAGGTCGGCGGCTTCCCGCCGCTGTGGACCGAGTGGAACGGCAAGTACCGCGACTCCGTCCGCGACTTCTGGCGCGGCGAGCCGGCCAGCCTCGGCGAGTTCGCCTCCCGCTTCACCGGCTCCTCCGACCTGTACGAGATCGACGGGCGCCGTCCCATCGCGTCGATCAACTTCGTCACGGCGCACGACGGATTCACGCTCAACGACCTGGTGTCGTACAACGAGAAGCACAACGACGCCAACGGCGAGGACAACCGCGACGGCGAGAGCCACAACCGCTCGTGGAACGGCGGCATCGAGGGCCCGACCGACGACGCCGAGGTCGTCCAGCTGCGCGAACGGCAGAAGCGCAACTTCCTCGCCACGCTCCTGCTGTCGCAGGGCGTGCCGATGGTCGCCCACGGCGACGAGCTCAGCCGCACCCAGCAGGGCAACAACAACGTGTACGCCCAGGACAGCGAACTCAGCTGGATCGACTGGGAGGACGCCCGCCACCACGACGTCCTGACGTTGTTCACCGCCCGGCTGACCAAGCTCCGCGCCGACCACCCGATCTTCCGGCGCCGGCGGTTCTTCACCGGTGAGCCCGTACCCGACACGAAGGTCCCCGACATCGCCTGGCTGCGCCGTGACGGCGAGCCGATGACCGGCGAGGACTGGGGTGCCCAGTCGGGCATGACCATGACCGTGTTCCTCAACGGCCACGGCATCCCGGAACGCGGCGCTCTGGGCGACCCGATCGTCGACGACTCGTTCCTCGTGCTGTTCAACCCGCTCGCCGACGAGGTCACCTTCACCCTGCCACCCCGCTCGTACGGCCGGGGCTGGGAGCCGGTGGTGCACACGGGCGACCCCCTGCTGCTGGCCCGCAAGCGCACGGTGAAAGCCGGCGGCAAGCTCGACGTCGGCGGCCACACCATGGTCGTCCTGCGCTGCCGCTACTGAGCCGTGCACGGGATCGCGCTGTCCCGGCGCCTCTACGAGGAGGCCGTCCGCCCGTCGCTGGGCGGACGGCCGCACGCGGCTGCCCTGCTCGGTGCCGGCTCGGAGGTCCTGGGCTTCGACGACGAGGTCTCAACCGACCACGACTTCGACCCCCGGGTCCAGATCTTCCTGCCCCGCGGCGTCGACCCGCCGGCCCCGGCACCCCCGGGCGCCGAGTTCACCTCGGTCCGCGCCTTCTTCGGCGAGCGCCTCGGCTTCGACCCGGCCGCGGGCATGCGACCCGCGGACTGGCTGCTCACACCGACCCAGGTCCTCGCCACCCTCACCGCCGGCGCCGTCTTCCACGACCCCGTCGGTGAGGTCGCCCGCTACCAGTCCCTGCTCCGCTGGTACCCGGACGACGTGTGGCGGTACGCCCTGGCCGCGAGCTGGCTCAAGGTCGCGCAGGAGGAAGCTTTCCCCGAGCGTACCGGCGGGGTCGGCGACGACCTGGGCTCCCGGCTCGTGACAGCCCGCCTCACCCGCGAACTCGTCAGACTCGCTTTCCTGATCGAACGCCGCTGGGCGCCGTACACGAAGTGGCTCGGCAGTGCTTTTGCCCGTCTGGACCTGGCCGCGCCGGTCGGTCCGCTCCTGACCGCCGCGCTGTCGGCGCCCGGCTGGCGGGAGCGGGAGGACGCGCTGGTCCGGGCGGCGAGCCTGCTCGCGGCCGCGACCAACGACCTGAACCTCGCCGAGCCGATCGACCCGTCACCGCGCCAGTACTACACCCGCGACGTGCGCGTGATCGGTGCGGACCGCTTGGTCGTGGCCCTGACAACGGCGATCACCGACCCGGACCTGCGCGCCCTGCTGGACCGTCTCGGCGGTCGCCGCGACGGCCCCATCGGCCGCCTCCCCGGCACGATCGACCAGGCCGTCGACTCCACCGACATCCTCGGCGACCCACCCCGCTGCCACGCGGCGGCGCCGATGCTCGGCCTCACCGCAGATTCAGCCCGCCATCCAGCACAATGACCTCTCCCGTCACGTAGTCGTGGTCGATCAGCATCGCAATCAGATCAGCCACATCCTGCGGCTTCGCCGCCCGCCGCATCGGACTCACGGTCTTCCACAGCTCCTGCGCCGCCGTCCAGTCTTTCGTCAGCGGCGTATCGACGAGCCCGGGCGCAACAGCATTGACCCGCACCTCCGGCCCGAGCGCCGCGGCGAGCAGCTTGGTGACGTGGTTGAGGGCTGCTTTGCTCGCGGCGTACGCGATCGAACCGCCCTTCGGTCGCACGCCGGCATGGCTGGTCACATTGACGATGCAACCGCTTGTTTCCTTCAGTGCTGGGAGTGCAGCGGTGCAGAGCAGCCAGGGCGCGATGAGGTTGACATCGAGCAGCCGCCGCCAATCCGCGGCGGTCAGGCCCTCAAGGTCGTCGTGCGGGACGGGCCAACTGATGCCGGCGTTGTTGACGAGCACGTCGAGCCGGCCGTGTGTATCCAGCACTTCTGGCACGAGGCCGGCGGCTGCGTCGTCGTCGGCGAGATCCGCTTGGTGGTAGGACCCGCCGAGCTCCTCGGCCAGCCTGATCCCGGCCTCACGACTCACCCGCGAATGAACAGCAACCTTCATGCCGTCCGCAGCGAGGCGGCGCGCTGTGGCCGCCCCGATCCCCGACACCGACCCTGTCACCAACGCAACCCTCTGCACCCCGCCACCCTAGAAGCCGCGGATCGCTCTGGCGCCGATCAACGAACTTCTAATCCGTCGGTCGCAGGTCCAAATCCTGCGGGGCGCGTCAGCTCAGAGCCTTGATCCCGGATCATGAGCCCCATGTCTCCTGCTTCGGTTCCCGTTGCGTGCCCGAAGGCCGTTGCGTGCCGAGCTTGTCGAGGTGCTTCGCAACCTGGGCGTCCCACTCGTCAATCGGACGGGCGTAGTGCCTAATCGTCACGCTCGCATTGGCCTGCTTGAGCCGACGCGCAGCAGTCACGCCGTGCGAGTCGGCCACCCAGCTCGTGTGCGTCGCCCATGAATCGTGTGGAGTGAGGTCCTCCAGGCCCGCAACGGCGACAGCCCGGAGAGCTGGTGCGGCGGCTACGTACGCGCCGACGCCTAGCGGTGACACAGCTTCCGAATGGTCTCGCAGCCCAAACTGGGTAGCTACAACGGTCCTATCAAATCGCGAGCAGGGAGTGCCATCGACGCACGGTTAGGAATGAGGCAGCGCTGGACAGCGATCATCCACTTAAGCTGCGAAACCCAGGATGCCTCGGCTGAGGTTGCCACTCGTTGCGCTCATTCTGCACTCGCCCTAAGTACGCATGATGGATGACTTCCTCCAGGTTGGCCTCGGATCCTACCGCCTTCGCCTGTATCCTCAAGATCGCCAATGTTGGGAGGACTTCGTCATTCTGGGCGACACCTTCCTGATCACGCTCCCGGAGGTTCACAACATGGCAGATACGCCACTACGCCCCGATATCGCTGCCGCTAAGGCTCAAATGCCTTCCTCGCTCGGGACGGGCAGGGAGGTAAAGAACTTGGAAGGTTACCTCTGGGAGGGCGAGACGGTCGAGCGGATGGTTGGAGGTCAATACGGCAAGGGAACCGGTCTGCTCGTGGTGACGGACCGACGACTGCTGTTCGTCGTCCACGGCATGATGTCGCAGCAGTCCGAGGACTTCCCGATCGAACGCATTTCGTCGATCCAGTGGTCGGCGGGGATGGTGCTGGGCGCGATCACCATCTTCGCCTCAGGCAACAAAGCCGAAATCAAGAATGTGGAAAAGAATGCGGGCAAGGCACTCGTCGACATGGTCCGGGACCGGGTGAACAGCAAAGGCGCATTTTCCGCCGGGCCGATTGCCGCTCCGCCCGCACCTGCTCCTACCTCAGCGCCGGCTGCTCCGGCTGCTTCGTCGGCGACCGAGAAGGAAGACATCATTGACCGAATCCGTCGGCTGGGTGAGCTCCATGCCTCGGGAATCCTTACCGACGAGGAGTTCACATCAAAGAAGACGGATCTTCTTGGGCGGTTGTAGGCGACGGTTAAATTCGGCGACCCCTCGCGTGTGAGTTCTAGGCGCGCCGTCAGCGCTCGTCTGTCCGTGGTAATGAGATCTCGGGTGGTCGCGTCTAAGCCGGCCTCCGCTGGTCTCATCGTTCGGCCAGTTGTGCTGGCGCACTCTCTACTCACGGTTGAGAGCCCACCGTCTCTCACCCCGACGTGAGAAGACTTACGACAGCACGGCGCCCAGAAGGACGCCTGCGAGAGCGATCAGAGGGCCGAGGACGCTCACGGTTCGCCTCCACGGGTGGGTGACCAGGACTCTCCATCAACGCTGGTTGGCTCCTGGAGAGATAGCCAGGGTTTTGTCGGAGGCTGGTCCTTGGGGCGGCGCCGCAGCACACAACCGGCACCATGCGAAGCGGCCGGTCTGAGACGGTCAATGACAGGATCGGCCGTCGCGGTGTGATGCAGGGCACGCTTGATCTGGAGTGCGCTCCAGGTGCCAGGGTCGGCGTCATGACTGAAGCGACGCTGTCTCCGCTCGTGCTCGGGGCGATGATGTTCGGCACCACCATCGACGAGGACACCTCTTTCGCGTTGCTCGACCGGTTCGTCGAGCGGGGCGGTGTCTGGATCGATACCGCTGACTGTTACTCGTTCTGGGCGAGCAAGACCGGTCGCGGAGGTGACAGCGAACGGGTGCTCGGCCGGTGGCTCGCGGCGCGGCCCGGGGTTCGTGACCGGGTACGGATCGCCACCAAGCTCGGTGCCGAGCCGCTCGAACCGGGTTCGTGGCCTGACCGTCGTGAAGGGTTGTCCCCGGAAGCGGTGCGGGCGGCGTTTGCCGGCAGTCTCGACCGGCTCGGCATCGACCGGGTGGATCTCCTGTGGCTGCATCAGGAGGACCGTTCGGTGCCCATCGAGGACACCGTCGAGGCGCTCGCCGCGTTGCCCGCGGACCGGATCGGCGTCTCCAACCATCCGGCCTGGCTGGTCGAACGTGGACGTGCACACGCCCGGGCGATCGGGGTGCAGCCGTTCCACGCGTTGCAGCTCAATGCCACCTACCTGCGCCCGCGGCCGGGAACGCTTCCTCCCGGTGTCTCGCATCGGTTCGGTGTGCTCAGTGACGAACAGGCCGACTACGCCACCGAGCACGGGATGGAGCTGTGGGCGTACACACCGCTGCTGTCCGGCGCGTACGACAATCCGGCCAAGGACATCGCCGAGGTGTACGACCACCCGGGGAACGCGGCCAGGCTCGCGGTCCTGGACGTGGTGGTTTCCGAGGTCGGGGCGACACGGGGTCAGGTCGTCCTCGCCTGGCTTCTGAGCCGTGGCATCACACCGATGCTCGGCGGCAGCAAGCTCGACCAGCTCGACAGTGCATTCGACGGTGTGGCGCTGCAGTTGAGCGCCGATCAGCTGGAGAGGCTGGACACGCCGGACCGGTCCGCATGGGCCGCCCCGTACGCACAACGCTGACTGATCACGGCAAGGTCGGTGGCTTGGCCTTCTGGGGGTAGAACGTCTCGTGGCGGGCGAGCATGGCGACGAACTCGCCGATCTTCCGTTCGCGGGTCTCTGCCCGTTTGACGGCGTTGACGCGGTGGATCAGCGCGAACTTGTTGGTCTTGGTGAGGACGTCCAGCATGGCCTGGGCGGCCGGGACGGCGGCGATGGCGGCGAGGAGGTCGGCCGGCACTTCGGCTTCGGACGGCGGGGCGTAGGCCGCCGCCCACCTCCCGTCGGCCTTCGCTGCTTCGACGACGGCGCGGCCCGAGGGATGCATGCGGCCCTGTTCTTCCAGCCGGGCCACGTGGGACACGTTGCGTTGTGACCACGAGCTGCGGGCCCGGCGCGGGGTGAAGCGGATCCAGGAGATGTCCTGGTTCCCTTTGCGGCCCTGCCCGTCGATCCAGCCGAAGCACAGGCCCTCGTCGACCGCGTGCTGCCAGGTCACCGTGGTGACCAGGCCGCCCTTTCTGGTCAGGGCCAGCCACACGCCGGGCGACGTGGCGTGGTTGTCCGACAGCCATGCACGCAGCGCCTCGGCGTCCGCGACGATCAACTCATCCAGCTCGGCGGCCCCCATGACAGCAGGCTAACCGACGCGACTTCAGCGGGTCTTCTCCCACAGGGGCAGGCGGAAGGTCGCGTAGGTGAACTTGCCGGTGATCCGCCCCTCGGTGTCGAAGTGGAAGACGTCGAGACCGTGCCACTGCATGCGGCCGTTGTAGCGGAGCCGGGCGAACCACCGCACCGGTGGGAAGGCGCGCCGGCCGCGGGCACCCGTGAGGTCCAGGCGGCAGGCCCACCGGATCGTCGCCCGGCGCCGGGTTTCGTCGATCACCTGGTCGTACACGTCGAAGGTCATCGTGCCGTAGCGGCCGGCGAACTGGGGGGCGAACTCCGCGCGGATGGCTGCGAGGCCGTGCAGTTCGGGGCCATGGCCGGGCAGGTACCGGGCGTCCTCGGCGAAGAAGGACATGACCCGGTCGAGGTCGGGCTCGGGCTCGTTGAAGGCAGCTACGAACGCGTCGATGGTCTGGCTGAGGTCGGTGCTCATGCGCCTGCTTCCGGGGTGAGGGGAGACCGAGGCTATAAGAACACCGTTCCTTTAACAAGGGAACGCCGTTCTCTTAAGTGGCGGACTAGGGTGAGGCCTGTCATGGAAGCGTCGTTCCAGCGGGCCAGGCGCCCGGAACAGAAGGACCAGCGGCGCGAGGAGATCCTCGCCACCGCCGGTCGGCTGGCGCTGGACGCCGGCGTGGCCCGGGTCAGCCTGGGCGACATCGCCGCCGCGGTCGGCCTGGCCAAGTCCAACATCCTGCGTTATTTCGGTACGCGCGAAGAGATCTACCTCCAGCTGACGATGCGGGAGGGCAACGACTGGGCAGCCGCCGCGGTCGCAGGCCTGCACGGGGCGAGTGGCTTCTCCGCGACGGCGACCGCGCTGGCGGACGCGTACGCCGACCGGCCGCTCTACTGCGACCTGACCACCCACGCCGAGACGATGCTGGAACACAACGTCTCCGTCGCGGCCCTGCGCGTCTACAAGCTGTGGGCCATCGACACCTACTTCACCGTCGGCCGGCAGATCACCACGGCGTGCCCGCAACTGACCGACACCGACGGCGCGTCCCTGGTCATGGCAGCCAGCGCGTTCGTCGCCAAGCTGTTCCCCCTGACCCGCCCCCCGGAAGCGCTGCGTCAGCTCTACGACCAGGAGCCGGACATCGCCCGGGTCTTCCCGCCGCTGCGGCCGACGCTCCAACGCATGATCGCCGCCACCGCGGCCGGCCTGCCCACCACGCACTGACATCCTTGACCGATGTCAGTCATCCGAGGCACGAACGGCAAGGTACCGGCGGGCTGGAAGGTCGCGGGGTTCCTGGCCCTGTGCGGCGCCTCCGTGACGCTCGCGGCTGTCCTGGTCGGCATGTTCGCCCCGCCCTGGGCGTCACAGGACGGTCAGGCCTGGCCGGTTGTCGCGCTGGCCGCCCTGTTCATCCTCGGCAGCACGCGCCTGTGCCTGCGCCTGGAGGGCCGGCGGTCGGTCTCCTTCCGGCCCCGGTTCACCCAGCTGGCCGTCGGCCTGGCCGGTGGTGTCGCCCTCGTCGGTCTGCTCGCCTGGGGACTGATGCTCGCCGGTGTCCTGTACTGGCAGCCCAATCGTGGCTTCAGCGCTTCCCTGATGCTCGGCGGCACCGCGTACTTCTGCTGTGCCGTACTGGTCGAGGAACTGGCCTTTCGCGGCTATGCCCTGCAGCGACTGGCCGAAGGCGTCGGACCGCGTGCCGCCGTCGCCCTGCTCGCCGCCGCGTTCGGCGGCTACCACCTGCTCAGCCTGGGCACCAACCCGTCGGTCAAGACCGGCGGCGCCGACCTGCTCTGGACCGCGGCCGGCCCGGCGATCGGCGCGGTCGTCTTCGGCGTTGCCGCTCTGAGGACCGGCGGCATCGCCCTGCCGCTGGGCCTGCACCTCGGCTGGAACTGGACCCAGTGGCACTTCTTCACCTTCCCGGCCGACGACAACCCCGTCGGCCTGTGGAACCCCCTGGTCATGCCCTGGTACACCGAACACCCGGCCGCGTTCCGCATCGGGTACGCCGTGGCCATGACCCTCGCTCTGCTCTTGGTCCTGTTCACCACGCGCCGCTCCGGTGCCCGGCCGCTCTTCCCCGCCGGCCCGTCCGCGGTCGCCCTGCCCTGAGCGGGGATGTGCGCCCCCTCGGAATGAACCTGGCGAGTCCTCACGCCGACTGAACAGGCGAAGGAGGACCGATGAGCGACGAGTTGCTGGTGGTCCGCTGCCAGCTGGGTGAACGGGAAGCCTTCACCGAGCTGGTCCAGGGCTGGCACCCGAAGGTCGAACGGTACGTCGGACGGATGCTCGGCGCCCCCGACGATGACGTGGTGCAGGAGATCTGGCTGGCCGTGGTGAAAGGACTGCCAAGGCTGCGCCACCCGGACCGGTTCGCGCCGTGGTTCTTCACCGTCGCACGCCGGGCGGTGATGAACAGGCTGCGCGAGGCATACACGCGCCCGGAGCCTGAACCGATCGACGACGTCCAGGGCGACGACGCGGCGGAAGGTGTTGTCCACCGGGAGACGCTCGCCGTTGCTCTGGCAGCAATCCCGGCCCGGGAACGGGAAGTGCTCCTGCTGTTCTATCTGGAGGACCTGCCCCTGGAAGCGTGCGCGCAGATCTGCGCGGTCCCCGTCGGCACGGTCAAGTCACGGCTCAATCGGGCCCGCAGATTGTTACGCCAAGAACTGGTCCGGAAGGGATACGAGGCATGACTCCCGAGGAAGTGCTGTCCCGGCTCGAGGCGCCGTTGTCCCTGCGCAAGCGGATCGCCTACCTGACCGTGGCCCTCGCCGGTCTCACCGCGAGCGCCCTGATCGGCCTGCTCTGGGCAACGGAGCCGGACTTGCCGCTCCGCACCGAGGTCGCCTTCGCGGTCCTGGTGACGATCGGCTTGTGCTGGGCGGCGTTCGGCGGGTGGGCCGTGACCCGGCGGACCCCGCTGTTCGCCCGGGACCGGGTGATCGCCGCCTGGCTCGGCGCCGGCGCCTGGCTGACCCTCACCATCGGCGCCTCGGCCATCACCATCCTGCGGCACGAGTTCGAACCGGCCGTGGCCGGCATCGTGCTCACCCTGGGCGTCCTGGCCGCCGTCAACCTTCGAGCGGCCCGCCGCGCACGAGCGGCACTGACACGTCGCAAGACCGAACTGAGCCCGTCCGCCGGCGAGCGGTGACTGTCAGAACAATTCCTGCGGACAACGACCGTGGTCGTAGTCCGGCCGATCGGGAAACCGGCCCGCGGCGTCCGGCCACATGACCTGGATGCCGAGCACGGGGCCTGGAGGACCATGGGGACGCTCGAAATAGCCGTGCGCTTGCTGATTGAACATCTGCATGTCGTCAACGGCTCGGGCCTGGAGTTTCACCAGCCGTGAAGCCTCTGTCACGGCCCCGTTCGTGAATGTCTTCTCCGGCTTCAACCTCTCGGCTATCTCTTGACCCGGCCGGAACGGGGTTCTGGCATGCAATGACGCCAGGGCTCGCAGCAGCGCCATCGTATGCCAGATCTCCGAGTATCCACTGATGCACAGTTCCGGCAGGCCGGCGTCGGCCATCCCGATCGTGAACCCGTAGCGGGGTGCTGCACTTCCAGGATTTCGGCAGTCCCTCCGCGCACAACCAGCCACTTCGTTCTATCGCTTCGTGGAGCCTCGAGTGGTAGCCGGCTCGTCGATCGGCGCCGTCCGTGTTGTCGTTCATCACTCGACATCAGGGGCGACTGCACCGCCACGTCGGGCCTCGGCCGGCCCCAGCGGGTGGCGGCGAGGTCGGGTCGCAGGCGGGTCGGCTTCGGGATTTCCATTGTGCGCCGGTGTCAGTACCGGCCGACGTAGCGGTATCCGCTGTTCAGGCTGCCCGGCGCCGCAGCCACCGGCGCCAGGGCGTCGTGCGGGGAGACCTCGAGGTAGCGGATCAGGGTCTCCAGGTCGGGCGCGATGGTCGGCACCCCCACGACGTCCGGGGCGTCGCCGCCCTCGACCCAGGTCATGAGTGGGGTCAGGAATTCGGGGGCGCCGATCTCAGTCGGCGGGTCCGCGGGGCCGAACAGGCAGTGGTAGCCCGCCGGGACCAGGTAGAGGCGGGAGAACGACTGCGAGGCCTTGAATCCGCCGGCCCGCCGCTCGACCGCGCGGTAGTAGTCGATCGTGGACCAGGGTGGGATCGAGGCGTCGGCCCAGCCGTGCCAGAGGATGATTTTGCCGCCGTGGGCGCGGAACGCCGACAGGTCGGGGTTGTTGGCGTTGTAGATGGCGTCGCCGACGACGGACAGGCGGTCGAACGCGGCCTTGGTGAACTTGACGTCGCCGAGGTCGAAAGACGCCGGCGGGTTGTGCGGGTAGGCGAGGTAGCGCAGGTAGTTCAGTGCGATGTCGCCCGCCGCCGGGCCGAGGAACCAGGTCCAGGACAGTTCCGAGCCGTACGGGACACCGCCGTTGTAGAGGCTGCGGCCCTGGCTGTCCGTCGGGCCGCGGTAGAACGCCGTGACGGCTGCTACCTGCGTACCGGTGAGGCAGGTGGGTTTGTCCTGGCCCGGCGGGCAGCGCAAGGAGGACGGCTGGAAGGCGCACTGCCGGGGGTCGGTGATGGCATCGCCGCAGGCGCGGGCGACGGCCGAGTGCAGTGCGGGGAGTTTGCTGACAGGGAGGATCGGCCGCCCGCCGGGACCGGTGTTCTTGACGACCAGCCACGGGTTGAGCAGGCCGGAGAGCGCCGACAGGTTGTTCGCGGGCGCGCCGGCGAGGATGCCGTCGAAGTCGGCCGGGTACCGCTGGGCGAGGTTGAGGGCCTGGCGGCCGCCGGTCGAGCAGCCGGTGAAGTAGCGGTGCGACGGGCCGCGGCCGTAGTAGCTCGTCATCACCGCCGTGGCGACGTTGCGGAGCTTGTGCTCGGAGGTGAGGCCGAACTCGATGCGTTTGCGCGGGTCGTAGCCCCAGGTCGCCGGGCCGTCGCCCTGGTGGCCGGTGTCGGAGGCGGCCAGGACGAGTTTGCCGTTGATGGCGTCCTCGCACTGGAAGCCGCCGACGGGCACGTCCAGGGCGGGGACCTCGCCGCAGAGGCCGCTGCAGCCGTGCTGGACGTACTGGCCGGTCCAGCCCGACGGTGGCAGTTTGATCGTGAAGCTCGTACCGGGGGAGAAGTGACCCTCGACCTGGCAGAACTCGTTCGTGCGGGTGAGGGCCAGGGCGGCCGACGTGATCCGCACACCCGGCAGGTCCATCCGCGACAGGGCGGCGCAGCCGGTGACAGGAGCGCTGGGCGCCGGTGCGGGCACAGGGACGGCGATCAGGGCTGCGAGCAGCAGTTTTATCATGGCACTGACGCTATTCAGTGGACGGTGACCGGCGAATCGGTCCGGGGGAGGGTCGGTGACTCATCCCCCGGGCGGAGCGGTGCCGGGCCGCACCAACCCCGTCTCGTACGCCAGGACGGCCGCCTGCACCCGGTCGCGCAGTCCCAGCTTGAACAGGATCGCCGAGAGGTGCGTCTTCACCGTGGCCCGGCTCAGGGTGAGCCGTTCGGCGATCTCGTCGTTGGACAGGGCCCGCGCGACGAGCTTGAGCACCTCGATCTCCCGGGTGCTCAGCGGCTCCAGGCTCGGTGGCGGGGACCCGCCGGGGAGTTCGGGTGCGAAGCGGTCCAGCAGCCGCCGGGTGACCGTCGGGGCCAGCAGCGCCTCGCCGGCGGCCACCACCCGGATGGCGGCGGCGAGGTCGTCCGGCCGGGTGTCCTTGAGCAGGAAGCCGCTGGCTCCGGCGCGCAGGGCCGCGAAGACGGGCTCGTCGAGGTCGAAGGTGGTCAGCATGATGATCCGGGCCGGGTGCCCGGTGGCGGCGAGCTGACGGGCGGCCTCGATGCCGTCCATCCGCGGCATCCGGACGTCCATCAGGATCACGTCCGGGTGGAGCTGCCCGGCCAGCGCGACCGCCTGCACGCCGTCGCCGGCTTCGCCGACCACCTCGAGGTCGTCACGGCTGTCGATGATCATCGAGAAGCCGGCCCGGACCAGCTCCTGGTCGTCGGCGATGAGCACCCTGATCGGGCTCATGCGGCGGCTGCCACGGGCAGGTCGGCGCGCACCCGGAAGCCGCCGTCGGGCAGCGGCCCGGCGTCGAGCGTGCCGCCGAGCAGGCGCGCGCGTTCGCGCATGCCGAGGATGCCGCGCCGCCCGGAGCCGTCGACCCGCCCGGCCGCCCGCGCCGGTCCGTCGTCATGAATCTCCACGCGGACAGTGTCGTCCGCACAGTGGACCGTCACCCGCGCCCGGGTCGCCTGACTGTGCCGCAGGGTGTTGGTCAGAGACTCCTGCACGATCCTGTACGCGGAGAGGTCGACCGCCGCCGGCAGCTCCCGCAGCGTGGTCCGCAGCTCGACCCGCAGGCCCGTGGCACCCAGCGAGGCGGCCAGGGCGTCGAGCTGGCCCAGCCCGGGCTGCGGGCCGGGAGGATCCGCGCCGTCCTCACCCGCGCTCATCGTCTGCAGCAGCACCCGCAGCTCGGCCAGGGTCGAGCGGGCCGCCGTGCCGATCGTGCCGAGCGCCTTGCGGGCCTGGTCGGGCCGCCGGTCGAAGACGTCCTCGGCCGCGGCGGCCTGCACGACGATCACCGAGACCGTGTGGGCGAGCACGTCGTGCAGCTCGCGGGCGATCCGGGTGCGTTCCTGGGCCACGATGCGCCGCCGCTCGTCCTCGCGGCGCAGCTTGCGGGTGCGGCCCAGCTCGCCGAGTGACCAGCCGAGCGCGGGCCCGGCCGCCTCGAGCAGCACGATGCTCCAGTCGCCGCCGGCCAGCTTGGCCGGTGTCGCGGCGACCAGCAGGGCGAGCACCCACAGCGATCGTCGCGGCCCGCGGATCATGGCGTAGCAGGCGAGCAGGGCCGGTGACTGGCCCAGCCAGCCGACCCCGGGTGCGAGCAGCTCGAGGCCGATGCCCGCCGCGATGCCGACGGCCAGCGCCGCCTCGGGCGCACGCCGCATGACGCCGACCGTGCCGGCCTGCACGACCGCGCAGGCCAGGGCGAGGGCCAGCTCGACGGGCCCGTTCGGCCCGCCCGGCGTGACCAGCACCAGCAGCACCAGGAACACGAGGACACCGCCGGCGACGAGGACGTCGGCGGTCTGTTCACGGCCACGAGGAAGGTGCACGCTGCGATCGTAGGCAGCGCTCGGCGGCTGGTCATCGGCCCGGGGAACGACCTCCGGCTCATCCCTGAGAAGTACCCCGGGCCGTTTGATGCCGGGCCGGCCGGGAAAACTTCGGTCATGCCTACTCGAGAGAAGCTGCCGGGGACGCTGAAGCGGTCCCCCAAGAAGGCCCAGGACACGTACGTGAAGGCGCACGACTCGGCCGTGAAGGAGTACGGCGAGGGTGAGCGCGCCCACCGCACCGCCCTCTCCGCGGTCAAACACTCGTTCGAGAAGGTCGGTGACCACTGGGAGAAGAAGAGCAAGAAGGGCCCGAGCGACGCCAAGGCGGCCGGCGGCCGCGGCACGCCGAAGAAGACCGCCGGTGGTGTCGACGCCAACGCGAGCAAGGACCACCTGCTCAGCGTGGCCAAGAAGCTCGACATCAGCGGCCGGACCAAGATGAAGAAGTCGGAACTGGTCAGCGCGATCCAGAAGGCCAACGGCAAGGCCACCCGCAAGGCCACCAAGAAGTGAGCGACCTGGCGCGCTTCGTGGACGCCCAGCAGGACGTCCACGAGCGCGCGCTCGCGGAGCTGAGAGCGGGCCGCAAACGCAGCCACTGGATGTGGTTCGTCTTCCCGCAGATCGCCGGTCTCGGCCTCAGCGCCACCGCGCAGCGCTATGCGATCGCCGGCCTGGCCGAGGCTCGCGAGTATCTCGCGCACCCGGTGCTCGGGCCGAGGCTCGTCGAGAGCGCCGAGACCCTGCTGGGCGTCGAGGGGCGCACCGCCGAACAGATCTTCGGCTATCCGGACGACCTGAAGTTGCGCTCGTCGATGACGCTGTTCGCGCACGCGGCGGAGGATCCGGCGGTGTTCCGGGCCGTCCTCGACCGCTACTACGACGGTGAGGACGACCCGGCGACACTTCAGCGGTTGTAACGCTCTCGGCGGACGCCGGGCTTGCGGCCCCGGATGGTGCTCTTCGCCAGCGCGGCGATGACCATCTCCGCGGCCTCTTCCGGCACCTCGACCAGCGAGAAGCGGTCGGTGATCTGGATGGCGCCGATGTCGCGGGCGTTGAGACCGGACTCGCCGGCGATCGCGCCGACCAGGTCCTGCGGGCGCAGACCGGCGCGGCGGCCGATGCCGACGAACAGCCGGGCCACGTCACCGCCGGCCGGGCCCGCACCCCGCCGCTCGGGGCGCCGGCCCTCCGGCCGCTCCCGCCCGGCCTCGCGCGGCGGCCGTGCCATCGACGGGATCTCCTCCTCGTCGTCGACCTCACCACCGGTGGCCTCGTGGGCGAGCTTCACGGCCGCCAGCGCCACCGTCTCGATGTCGTACTCGCTGGTCAGTGACTCGATCACCACGCGGAAGCGCTCGAGGTCGTCACCCTGCAGGCTGGTCTCCAGCGCCGAGCGGGTCAGCTCGAGCCGGCGGGCCCGCAGGTCCGTGACGGTCGGGACCTTCTCCAGGGTGATCCGCTGACGGGTCAGCCGCTCGATGGCCTTGAGCATGCGGTGCTCGCGCGGCTCGGCCAGGGTGATCGCGGCGCCCTCACGGCCCGCCCGGCCCACACGGCCGATGCGGTGCACGTACGCCTCCGGCGCGGACGGGACGTTGTAGTTGACGACGTGCGTCAGCTGCTCGACGTCCAGGCCGCGGGCGGCGACGTCGGTCGCCACGAGCAGCTCGGTGCTGCCCGCACGCAGCCGGCCCATGACCCGGTCACGCTGGTCCTGGCTCATGCCGCCGTGCAGCGCCTCGGCCCGGTAACCGCGCCCGTTGAGCGTCTCGGTGACCTGGTCGACCTCTTCCCGGGTACGGCAGAAGACGATGGCGGCCGTGGGGGCCTCCACGTCCAGCACGCGGCCCAGGGCAGCGGACTTGTGGGCCCGGGAGACCATGTACGCGCTCTGGCGTACCAGAGGGATCTCACCCGGTGCCGACTCCTCGCGGCCCATCTGGATCCGGACCGGGTCCTTGAGGTGCCGGCGGGCGATGCCGTCGATGCGCGGCGGCATCGTCGCCGAGAAGAGCACGGTCTGCCGGGTCGAGGGGGTCTCGGCCAGGATGGCCTCGATGTCCTCCGCGAAGCCCATGTCGAGCATCTCGTCGGCCTCGTCGAGCACAACCGTGCGCACGTCGCCGAGGTCGAGGGTGCCGCGGCTGATGTGGTCCAGCACGCGGCCGGGGGTGCCGACGACAACGTCGACACCGCGGGACAGGGCCTGCAGCTGGCGGCCTATGGGCTGGCCGCCGTAGACCGGCAGGACACGGACGCCCAGGTCACGGCCGTAGCGGTGCACCGCCTGCGACACCTGCTCGGCCAGCTCGCGGGTCGGGACCAGCACCAGGGCGGCGGGACCGCCCTTGCCGTCCGGCTCGAGGCGGTGCAGCAGTGGCAGGGCGAAGGCCGCGGTCTTGCCGGTGCCGGTCGCGGCCTGCCCGAGCAGGTCGTGACCCTCCAGCAGCGGCGGGATGGCCTCACGCTGGATCGGCGTCGGCTCCTCGTAGCCCAGGCTCGTCAGTGCCTTCAGCAGCTCGGGGCGGAGCGCCAGACCGGCGAAGCCTGTCGCGTCCGCGAACAGGTGCTCGCTCATCATCTTGCTCCGGATCCTTGGTGCGCCGGTCACGGTGGTGCCCGGCATCAACGACCACCAGGATACGAGGCCGGCCTTTTCCCTCAGCCGGCCGGGACCTTGAACGGGTCGTGGTCGGCCAGGAGCTTGTCCAGCCGGGCCTGGTCGACCCGGCGGACGACGGTGCCCGCGTCCTGCATGTCGCGGACACATTTGGCCAGCGTGAAGGCCGATGTGACGACGTATAGGAGGCCCACCGCGAGGAACGCGCGGATCCAGCTGCCGACCGGCAGGTAGAAGATCCCGGCGGAGATCGCGGCGAGGGAGAGCACAAAAGAGGCGACGGACTGGGCATAGAAGGCGGTCGTGGGTCTCGGTGCGTTGGTCGAGTCCATGCCGCAGTCTGGTCCGGCCCGTCGGAGGTCCGACTGAGTGCGGGTACTCAGTATCGGGTTACGACAGGATTACGAGATGGCTGACGTGATCGTGGTGGGCGGCGGGATCATCGGGCTGACGGCGGCGCTGCGGCTGCGCGAGCGGGGTGCGGACGTGACCGTCTGGACACCGGCCGGACCGGAGCAGACGGTCTCGGCGGTCGCGGCGGCGGTCTGGTATCCCACCCGGACGGGGTACGACCCACGCCTGCTCGACTGGGCCAGAGCCACCTACGACCAGTTCTACCGCCACGCCTTCGAGCGGGTCCCCGGTGTGCTGATCCGCGAGACCCGCAACCTCGAACGCGACGGGTCGACCGGTGAGCCGTGGTGGGCACCAGCCGCGCGGGGTGTGCGCTATCTCCCGATCGACCGCCCCTGGACGCGGGAGGTGCGCTTCCGGGCGCCGCTGGTCGAGATGACCGCCTACCTGCCCTGGCTGCGGCAGCAGTTCGTCGCCGCCGGCGGCCGGGTGGTGCGCCGCCGCATCGACCGGCTCGAGGAAGCCCTGGTCGAGGCGCCCACCGTGGTCAACGCGACGGGTCTGGCGGCCGGTGCCCTGTGCGGTGACCCCGACGTGATCCCGGCCCGCGGGCAGATCGTGCGTGTCGCGAACCCCGGCATCATCGTCTCGGTCCGCGACCAGGACGAGCCGTCGACCTACATCCACCCGCGGAGCCGCGACGTGGTGCTCGGCGGCACCTGGCAGGAGAACAGCTGGAACACCACACCGGACCCGGCGACCCGCGACGCGATCCTGCAGCGGTGCATCGCCCTGGTGCCCGAGCTGGCCGGTGCGCCGATCGTGGGGGAGGAGGCCGGCCTGCGACCCGTACGCCGCGGTGGTCCACGGGTCGAGGCGGAGAAGTGGCCCGGGGGGACGGTCGTGCACGCGTACGGGCACGGGGGTGCCGGAATGACGCTCTGCTGGGGCTGCGCCGACGAGGTGGCGGCACTGGCTCTCTGATGACGGCTTGTTCACCTTCCGTTAACGTCAGGTCATCGATCCATCACGATGCAACGACGCCGTGTGAGGAGATCAGTCCGGTGACCGACCAACCCCGTCTGCTCCCGATGCTGGGACACAGTGGCCGTGACGCCAAAACCTGCCTGTACCGGTGCGGGAACGCCTGCGATCACCCCGTACCGAACGAGTCCGCCAATCCGTATCTCGGCGATGTTGTCAACGTCGCGATGTCCCGCCGCGGTGTCGTCCGAGCGAGCGCCGTGGGCGCTCTGGTGCTGGGTTTCGGTGGCGCTGCCGCCGTCCCGGCCGCCGCAGCTCCCGCCCCCGTCCCGGGGAAAAAAGGCAATCTCACCTTCAAGCCCATCCCGCCGAACGAGATCGACAGCGTGATCGTGCCCAACGGGTACGACAACGCCGTGGTGATCCGCTGGGGTGATCCGATCCTGCCCGGCGTGCCCGGTCTCGACGTGCACCACCAGACCGCGGAGCGCCAGCAGGGGCAGTTCGGCTACAACAACGACTTCCTCGCGGTGTTCCCGCTGGGCCGCGACGGCCGCCGGGCGCTGCTGGTCGCCAACCACGAGTACACCAACGAGGAGCTGATGTTCCCGGGCTTCACCAGCCTGGACGCGCTCACGGTGGAGCAGGTCCGGGTGGCCATGGCCGCGCACGGCATGTCCGTGGTGGAGCTCGAGCGGGTCGGCGCGACCGGGCAGTGGCGACCAGCCGGCGGCCGCACCCGGCCCTACAACCGGCGGATCACCATGCTGGACACCCCGTTCCGCTTCACCGGCCCCGCAGCCGGCACCCCGCTGCTCAGGACGGCCGCGGACCCTCAGGGCACCACCCCCATCGGTACGCTCAACAACTGCTCCGGCGGGCTCACCCCGTGGGGGACGGCACTGTCCGGCGAGGAGAACTTCAACCAGTACTTCGTCGGCGGCAACGAGGCCCCGGCCGAGCTGAAGCCGACCCTGGCGCGGTACGGCATCTCGACGACGGCCCGGGTGCCGGCCGGCTCACGCCGCTGGGACCGCGCGCAGGAGCGCTTCGACCTGGCGAAACACCCCAACGAGGCGCACCGCTTCGGCTGGATCGTCGAGGTCGACCCGTTCGACCCGCGGTCGCGGCCCCGCAAGCACACGGCGCTGGGCCGCTTCAAGCACGAGGGCGCGAACGTCATCGTGGCGAAGAACGGCAAGGTCGTCGCGTACATGGGTGACGACGAGCGCTTCGACTACCTGTACAAGTTCGTGTCGGACAAGACGTTCCGGCCGGGCAACTCGGAGTCGGCCCGCCGGCACAACCTGACCCTGCTGGAGTCGGGCACGCTCTACGTCGCCAAGGTCACCGGCGACAGCCCGCCGGCCGAGATCGACGGTTCCGGCAAACTGCCCTCCGACGGCCTCTTCGACGGTACGGGTCAGTGGATCAAACTGGTGTCGGGCGAGCGCTCGTACGTGCCCGGCATGACGGCGGTCGAGGTGCTGATCTACGCACGTATCGCCGGTGACCGCGTCGGTGCCACCAAGATGGACCGGCCCGAGGACGTCCAGCCCAGCCTGCACACGGGCAAGATCTACGCGGCGATGACCAACAACACCAACCGGGGTGTCGGCACCAACGCTCCCGCCGACGAGGCGAACCCGCGTACCGCCAACAAGCACGGGCAGATCCTCGAGATCGTCGAGCGCGGCGGCGACAACACCGCCGAGACGTTCACCTGGTCACTGCCGATCGTCTGCGGCGACCCGGCCGACCCGGCGACGTTCTTCGCGGGATACGACAAGGCGGCCGTCTCGCCGATCTCGTGTCCGGACAACGTCGCCTTCGACGGCGCCGGCAACCTCTGGATCTCCACCGACGGCAACCAGCTGGGCAGCAACGACGGCCTCTTCGCGACCGCGATCGAGGGCCCGGAGCGCGGTCACCTCAAGCAGTTCCTGACCGTGCCGCCGGGCGCGGAGACGTGCGGGCCGTTCATCACCACCGACGAGCGGTCGGTCTTCGTGGCGGTCCAGCACCCGGGCGAGATCACCGGGGCGACGATGGACGACCCGGCCTCGACCTGGCCGGACGGCGACTTCGCCAAGCCCGCGGTCGTGGTGACCTGGCGACTCGACGGTGGACCGGTCGGCAGCTGAGCGGAACTCCCGGCGCCGCACCAGCGGCGCCGGGAGACCCGTGTGTCCTACTTGACCGAGACCGGCTGGTTGGTGCCGCCGAGCACGGTGACCTTGTCACCCTTGCCCATCGCGGGCACCTTGGTCCACCACATGTTCAGGATCGTGACGCTGACCTTGCCCGGAGCCGTCCGGCCGCCCAGCTTGGTCAGGATCGGCCCGAGATCCGCCTCCGCACCCGCCTTGGTCGCCACGAACTCGGTCTGCGTCGAGTACGCGACCAGAGCCCCGCCGTCCTTGGTGCGCAGCGCCCGCACCGGGTAGGGCGTAACTGTCGTCTTGATGTCGAGGGCGTCCGGTGCCGCACCGTCCTCGAAGCGGATCTGCTCGCGGGCCTGGTCACTCTCGACAACCTTGGCCGAGGTGGCGTCACCCGCGAACGGGCCCTTGCCTCCCGCGGTGCCCAGCGCCGTGGCGTGCTCCTGGGCGACCTGCTCCGGAGAGATCAGCAGGGTCTTGGCGGGGTCCGCCCGGTCGACCACCTCGACGCTGCCCGCAGCGCCCTTCTGCAGCTCCGGCAGCGGCACCTCCAGGGGTGCGCTGTGCACGACCTTCCAGTCCGCGCCCGCCTTCGCCAGCACCAACGGGTAGTGCTGGGTGGCGGAGCCGACAACCGCGTCGGCGACGAAGAAGTCCGCCCCGGCGGTCGAGGACGGCGCCAGCAGAGTCTCGAGTTCGTAGTCGAACTCGCCGAGCGGCCGTCCGACGTACGAGATCAGCCCGGCCGCGTCCGAGGCGAGGCTGGCCTCGGCCTCGTAACCGCCGACCTGCTCCGGGTCGAGGGCGAGGTTCGCCTTGTTGTTCGCCGCAGTGATCTTGGTCATCAGGGCCTTGGCGTCGGCCTCGCTGATCACGGGCGGGCCGGCCGCGGCGGCAGCGGCCTGCTGACCGACGGCCGCCGCCTTGTCGTCGGAGGAGCCGGAATCGCTGCAGCCGGACACCACCAGCAGGGCCGCGACCGCTCCCGCCGCCAGCACCCGCGACGTCGTCCGGCCTGCTCTGGTGTGACTGCGCACTGCGCTCCTCCTCGTCGGCCCCCGCCACCGGTCGCGGCAGGAGCGAGGGCAGACGATAGCGAACTCCCGCCGCCCGGTGGGGGCGGGCCGATCCAGCACCTGCCCCGCCGATCTCGGCGGCCCGCGCCGGGGCCGGCTTCGGGCCTCGCCGCGGACTCCGCGGAGATCGGCAGGACGGCCCTACGCCGTCTTCCCGCCTCGCCGGGATCGGCAGGACGGCGCTAGACCGTCCGGAGGTCGAGGGTGTGCCAGACGAGGGCGTCCTGGTCGCCGGTGGCCCACCAGAGGACACCGTTGCGGCTGAAGGCGCCGTCCGCGGCCGGGCTGACGTCGATCGTGCGGCCGGCCGTGATGTCGTAGATCAGCAGGCCGGCGGTGCCGGTCAGGTCCGAGTCGGGCCCGGCCTCGGCGAGGATCTCGAAGCGGTCCAGCACCCCCACGTCGGTGATCGCCGCGCTCGCGGCGGGCCCGGCGATCCGCTGCCGGGCCGAGCCGTCGGGATGCATCACGTCGATGCGGGCCAGGCCGTCACCGTTCATGACCAGCACGCGGCACCAGACCGGACTGCACGTGGCCAGCTCGGCGCCGCTCTGCTCGACCCGGGTCTCCCTGTTCGCGTCGAGGTTGCGCAGGCGGGTGGTCCCGGCCTGGTCACCGCCGCCCTCGGTCAGCCACGGCCACGCCGACAGCGCCCAGGTGCCCGGCTCCTCGCGCTTGCGCACGGTCCCGCCGGCCAGGGCCACCGAACGGATCTCGGTAAATTTGTCACCCTGCGGCGACGCCGCCGCCCAGTGCACCTCGCCGCCGGCGAGCGCCAGATCCCACTGCGACCCGAAGAACAGGGCGTTGCCGGTGTCGGCCGTGACCTTCCGGGCCGGGCCGCCGGTGGTCCGGGCCGTCCAGATCTCCACCGGTACGCCGTCGGCGGACTCGGTCCAGACAAGTTCGTCGCCACCGGTCGTCAGGTTGCCGAACTCGGGATTCTTGTTCAGCGGGCGCCGCCGCAGCTCACGGATAGTGTCGTCGGCGTTGCGGACCAGCAGGCGCACGGCCGTGCCGTCCGGGCTCGGCGCGGTCCCGACGCTGGTGCGCGCGTCCAGGAAGAGCCCCGGGTGGTAGATCGGCCCGTCGCGCAGGTTGCCGGCGATCTCCGCCCGCTGGGCGCCCGGCCAGGCCTCGGCCAGCGCGACGCGGGCTGCCGGTGGTGCTGCCTTCTTGTCGTCCGGCGCGAACACGAGCAGCGCGCCTCCGGCGGCGAGCGCGATTGCCAGGGCGAGGACGCCGCGGGCAGCTCTCACTCGTACTGCTGCTTCGGCGCGGTGATCTCCTGCCAGCCGGTGACCTGGAGATAGGGGACCTCGGCCTGGTTGACCGGGTCCTTGGCGGTCCGGGTCGTCCAGGCGCCGGTGACCTGCACCCAGGTGTCGGGTGCGGCGGTGACGCGGCTGTCGCCGTCGAGGCCGACCTTGATCGGGCGGCCGTCGGCGGCGCAGCAGGACATCACCATGCGGGCCAGCATTGGCTCGCCGTCCGGGCCGGGTGTGACGAAGCCGGTCAGCCGCAGCGTGCGGCCGGTCAGGCTGCGCCCGCCGTCGAAGACCGCGCGGGAGGCGTAGTCGAGCAGCCCGACGTCGACCGGGTCACCGGCGGGCAGCGCGGGATAGTCCGAGTCCGAGCCGGGCGCGGTCAGCACCGTGCCGGCCTGACCGGCGGCGTACGAGCCCAGGGCCGGCGGCGCGACCAGCAGCAGGCCCAGCACGGGCAGCAGGAGCAGCCAGCCGACCCGGGGCTCGTGGTGGTGCCCGTGGCCGTCGTCGGTGGCGGCTCGGCCTCTCAGGTCGTACCAGAGGGTCAGGACCGCGGCCGCGACCAGCAGGATGCCGGCGCCGATCAGGAAGGGCTGGAGGGCCTCCTTGACGTAGCGCAGGTAGAGATCGGAGAGGCTCGCCTTGAGGATCGCGCCGCCGAAGAGCAGCATGATCACGGCTTGGGCCTGTTTGTTCACAGCAGCACCATCCCGACGCCCGTGCCGACCAGGACCGCCGCCGCGAAGGTCGCGGGAGCGAAGCGGACGGCGAACCGGCGGCCGAACATGCCGGTCTGCATGGCGATCAGCTTGAGGTCGACCATCGGACCGACGACCAGGAAGACCAGCCGCGAGGTCAGCGAGAACTGCGACAACGACGCGGCGACGAACGCGTCCGCCTCGCTGCAGATCGACAGGAGCACGGCCAGCACCGCGAGCGCGATGATCGACAGCACCGGGTTGTCCGCCAGTCGTTGCAGCCAGGACTCGGGGACCACGACGTTGATCGTGGCGGCGGCCGCGGCCCCGACCACCAGGAAGCCGCCGGCGTGCATGACGTCGTGGCGGCAGGCCGACACGAACGCCTTGAGGCGCGAGCCGTCCTCGTGCGGCCGCGGCGGCAGCTTGATCCACTCGGTCTTGCCCAGCTTGAGCCAGAGCCAGCCCATCGCCACCGCGACCACCAGGCTGGCGCCACCCCGGGCCACGACCATCTCGGGGTTGTTGGGGAAAGCGACGGCGGTCGCGGTCAGCACGATCGGGTTGATCGCGGGCGCGGCCAGCAGGAACGCGAGCGCGGCGGCCGGCGTGACCCCGCGGCGGATCAGCGAGCCGGCGATCGGCACGCTGCCGCACTCGCAGCCGGGCAGCACCACACCGGCGAGTCCCGCGGCCGGGACGGCCAGGGCCGGGTGTTTCGGCAGCGCCCGCGCCCAGAACGACCGCGGCACAAAAACGGCGATGACGGCGGAGAGCACCACACCGAAGACCAGGAACGGCACGGCCTGCACCAGCACCGAGACAAAAACCGTGGTCCACGTCTGCAGCCGGGGATCGGAGATCAGCGCCGCGAGCGGGTTGCGGAAGACGACCAGCAGCACGAGCAGGACCGCGAGCAACTCGACCGAGCCGAACCGGCGGCCGGGCTGCGGGGGCTCTTCCGTCACGGGACGCTCGGTGACTTCGTCGGTTGCCGTCAAAGGGGGTCACTCCGGATGCGGGTCGGTCGTCGGGGCGCGGCCCACCCTACCGGGTCGCCCGGCTCGGTGGCCGCCCCTGCGATCGGGTGAGTCAAGTATCGTGAGCTGCGCATATGCACATCTGGTGATGAGTGTCGGTGGCCTCGCCTAGGATCTGCCCGTGACCGTCATCGACTCGCACGAAGCCGCTCTCGCCGCCGCGGCGCAGGTCGCCGCGGCCCTCGCACCCGGTGTCGTCCAGCGCGACCGGGACGGCGCCGCGACCGTGCCTGCCGAGGCCCTCGCCGCCCTCGACGGCTCCGGGCTGCTGGCCCTCACCGTGCCGTCCGCCGACGGCGGCCCGGCGCTCGGACCGCTGACCCTGGCCGAGGTCACCCGCATCATCGCCGCGGTCGACCCGGCCATCGCCCAGGTTCCGCAGGCGCACTACCTGCTGGTCGACGTCCTGGCGCTGCATGCCGGGCCGGAGGTCCGGCGGCGGCTGTTCACCGAGGTCCTCGCCGGCCGCCGGATCGGCAACGCCCTGGCCGAGCGCGGTGGGAAGCACGCCCAGGACCTCTCGACGCGGATCAAGGACGGCCGGCTCACCGGCCGCAAGTTCTACAGCACCGGCGCGCTGACCTCGGCCTGGATCGCGGTGAGCGCCCTCGACGACACCGGCCGCCTGGTCCTGGCCTTCGTGCCCCGCGACGCCCCCGGTGTGACGGTCGACACCGACTGGGACGTCATGGGCCAGCGCGCCACGATCAGCGGCACGACCACCTTCGAGGACGTCCCCGCCGAGCTGGTCATCGACTACGCGGGTGCGTTCGAGGTGCCCCAGCAGCTCGGTGCGCGCGCCCAGCTCGTGCACGCGGCCATCGAGGTCGGCATCGCCGAGGGCGCCCTGCGCGACACCCGTGCCTACCTCCAGGAGAAGGCCCGCCCCTCCACCGAGGCGGTCCGGGCCGGCGCGTCCGTCGCGGCCGACGACCCCCACGTCCTCCATCGGTACGGCCGCACGGCGACCCGCGTCCGAGCGGCGTCCGCCCTGCTCCGCGAGGCAGCGGGTGTCCTCGACGAGGTCGGCCTGGTCCCCGCCGACGCCGCGGCCGCCGCCCGGGGATCGCTGGCCGTCGCGGCGGCGAAGGCCTTCGCCAGCGAGGTCGCCGTCGAGACGGCCTCGGAGCTGTTCGCGATGTGCGGCACCAGCTCGACCGCCGCGAAATACGACCTGGACCGCCACTGGCGTAATGCGCGCACCCACAGCGTCCACGACCCGGTCGACTGGAAATATCACCACCTGGCGGCCTGGGAGCTCTCCGGCACCCTGCCGCCCAACCACGGCCAGCTCTAGGAGGACCCTTTGCCGTCGATTCCCGACCTCATGACCCGTCTGCTGATGGGTGTGTTCAACGAGCGCGACGAGCAGCGCCGCGTCGCGGAGGCTGCCGAGATCTTCGCCGAGGACGTCGTTTTCATCGAGCCCGACGGCCGCTACGTCGGGCGTGACGCCATCGAGAGCAAGGCCCGCGCCCTGCTGGACGCCTCACCCGGCTTCGTCTACAAGCCGGTCGGCCCGCCGCGCGAGAGCGGCGGCGAGCTCGGCCTCCAGTCGTGGCAGGTCGGCCCGGAGGGCGGCGAGCCGGTCGTGCACGGCATCGACGTGGCCCTCGTCCGCGACGGCGTGATCCAGACCCTGCACACCTTCATCGTCGAGGGCTGACACCCTCCGCGGGCACCTGATAGGCGGCGAACTCGATCGGCATCCGCAGCGTGAAACCCAGCCGCTCGTAAACACGGATCGCGCCGGTGTTGACCGAGGCGGCGTGCAGGAAGGGCGTGTCACCGCGTTCGCGCACGTTCGCGGTGACGGCCCTGATCAGGCGGGCGGCCAGTCCGGCGCCCCGGAAGGCGGGATCGGTGCAGACCGCCGAGATCTCCGTGTGGCCGGGCACCCGCAGCCGCTCGCCGGCCATCGCGACCAGCGCGCCCTCACGGCGGATGCCGAGATAGGTGCCGAGGTCGCTGGTCCTCTTCCGGAACGGCCCGGGCCGGGTGCGCCCGACCAGATCGAGGATCTCCGGGATGTCCGCCTCGGTCAGCACCACCGCCTCCGGATCCGGCGCCCCCTCAACCTCCGTCCCGACCATCTGCACACCCGAGGCGCCACCGGTGAGAACCCAGCCGTCGGGCGGCGCGAGGGCCGGCACGGCCACCAGCACCTCACCACCGGGCCCGGCCAGGGCGCCCAGATCCCGCCAAGCGGCTGGATCGAGCGGATCCTCCAGCCCGGCGAACATGCTGATCTCATCGGGGAAACGGGCACTGCGGTCGTACCGGTCGGCCAGGGCGGCCTGCGGCCCGGTCAGCGCGGCCCACACCGGATTGTCGAGATGTTCCACCCCCGAATCCTCTCAGTCCCCCCGCCCCGGAGCGACGTGGTTGTGGACACCCCCGGAGGACTGACCACCTGACATTCGAAGCTGCGCCCGGGTTGCCGTGCCGGTAAATCGGTAGCGCGGACGCGGCGGCCGCCCTACGGTGGCGGGGACTGCTCGGACCAGGGAAAGGACGGACATGCGAAACCTCGACGTGTTCAGGCCGACCATCCGTTCCCTGACCTCCGAGGACACCCTTGTCAGTCCGTACCCTGAATCTCGGCATCCTGGCGCACGTCGACGCCGGTAAGACCAGCCTCACCGAGCGCCTGCTCTTCGCGCACGGTGCCGTCGCCACGCTGGGCAGCGTCGACGCCGGTGACACGACCACCGACAGCGGTGCGCTCGAACGCGAGCGCGGCATCACGATCCGTTCCGCGGTGGCGTCGTTCGCGCTCGGCGACCTGCGCGTCAACCTGATCGACACCCCGGGCCACCCGGACTTCATCGCCGAGGTGGAACGCGCCCTGGCCGTCCTCGACGGTGCCGTGCTCGTGCTCTCGGCCGTCGAAGGCGTCCAAGCGCAGACCCGGGTCCTGATGCGCTCTCTGCGCCGCCTGCACATCCCCACACTGATCTTCGTCAACAAGATCGACCGAAGGGGTGCTCGGCCGGTTGCCCTCGCAGCGGACATTCGCACCAAGCTCGGCGCGGGTGTCGTCACCATGAACGCCGTCCATGACCCCGGCACCCCGGACGCCCGAACCGTGGCCCACAACTGGCACGCCGCCGCGGCCGAAACCCTCGCGAACCACAACGACGATCTCCTCGCGCGGCTGATCGACAACACCACACCCTCCCGGCCCGAAGTGCATGACCACCTCGTCGCGCAGACCGCCGCCGGGCTGGTGCACCCGGTCTTCTTCGGCTCAGCCACCACCGGCGAAGGCACAGAAGAACTCTCCACCGGCATCGCCACCCTGCTCCGCCCGCCCTGCGCCGACTCGGCCGGCGACGAACCGGGTGGGCTGGTGTTTGCGATCGAGCGCGGCCCGGGTGGTGCCAAGGTCGCCTACCTGCGTCTGTTCCGGGGGGTGCTGCGGGAGCGGCAGCGAGTCGTCTTCCGGCGCGGCGCCGACGAGCAGATTCGTGGGCGCGTGACCACGATCGACATCGTCGGCGGCGGGCGGGGGGATCTCACCGCCGGCAGTATCGGGCGGGTTCACGGGCTGGCCGGTGTGCGGGTCGGTGACCGCCTCGGTGCGGACACTGCCGGGGTGGCCGCCCAGTTCGCCCCGCCGGGTCTGGAGTCGTTGGTCACCGCCGAGCCGGGGGAGGAGGCGCGTCTGCATGCCGCTCTGATCACGCTTGCGGATGAGGATCCATTGATCCGTACCCGGGTGGTTCCGGGCGGGGGCATCTCGGTGCTGCTCTACGGCGCTGTTCAGCGTGAGGTTCTGGCCGACCGCCTCGCCCGGGACTTCGGTCTGACGGCGAGTTTCGGGGAGATCCGGCCTGTCTACTTCGAACGGGTCGTCGGCGTCGGTGAGCACGTCGTCGCCTTCGATCCGCGGCGGGACAACGATTTCTGGGCGACCGTCGGGCTGCGGGTCGAGCCGGGTGCGATCGGTTCGGGGCTGCGTTTTGTGCGGGACGTGCAGTGGGGTGCTGTCCCGCAGGCGTTCCACCGGGCGACCGAGGAGGCCGTGCGGAAGACCGTCGAGCAGGGCCTTCACGGCTGGGAGGTCGTCGACTGCACGGTCACCGTGGTCCGTACCGGGTACAAGGCGCCGTCCTCGACGGCGGCGGCGTTCCGGAGCCTGACCCCAGTGGTTCTGCTGCGCGCGCTTCGGGAGGCCGGGACCCGGGTGTGCGAGCCGTGCCAGGCGTTCGAGGTGGAGATCCCGGCGGAGACCCTGAACGCCGTCCTCGGCCGCCTCGCGGCGCTGGAGGCCGAGGTCACCGGCACCGCCGAGCGTGGACAGGCCTGGACCGTCACGGGTCACCTGCCGGCGCGGCTCCTGCACGATCTCGCCGCGGCGCTGCCGGGCCTGACCCACGGCGAGGGTGCACTGTGGAGCGGGCCGGGCCCGGACCGGCCGCTGCGCGGACCCGCACCGCAACGGCCACGGCTCGACGGCAATCCCCTGAACTACGAGGAGTATCTGCGGTTCCTCAGCTCACACCTGCCGGTGACGGCTGACAGCTGACGCTGACGGCCCGGGGAAACCGGACGTCGGACAGGATCTACGGCCTGTCCTCCCGACCTCGACAACCCGCGCCGGGCCCGGCTTCAGGCCCGGCGCGCGGGCCGTCAGGCTTCGCGAAAGCTGGGCCGGCCTCAGGCGGGGACGACCGCCAGGATCAGGAGCGGGGGGATCTCCGCCGGCCAGACCGGTTTCGAGAACAGGTAACCCTGACCGTACGGGCAGCCCATGCGTTCGAGCATCGCGCGCTGGGCGGCGTCCTCGATGCCCTCGGCCACGACGGTCAGGTCGAGGTTGCGGGCGAGGGTGACGATCGCGTCGACCAGGGCGCGCTGCTGTTTGCTGTCGAGGATGTCGTCGATGAAGGACTTGTCGATCTTGAGGACGTCGACGGGGAGCTGGCGCAGGTAGCTGAGGGACGAATACCCGGTGCCGAAGTCGTCGATGGCGATGCGGACACCGAGGGCGCGCAGGGCCTTGAGGTCGGTCCAGACCTGTTCGGCGTCGCGCAGCACCAGGCTTTCGGTGATCTCCAGGAGCAGCCATTCGGGGCGCGCGCCGGCGTCCTCGAGGGCCTGGCTCACCTGGTCGACGAAGCCGGGCTGGCGGAACTGCCGGGCCGAGACGTTGACGCTGACGTACCGCAGAGCCATCTCCGGGTCGGAGGCGTGCCAGGCGGCGAACTGCCGCAGTGACTCGCGCAGCACCCAGGCGCCCAGGCCGACGATGGCGCCGCTCTCCTCGGCCAGCTCGATGAAGTGGTACGGCGCGAGCAGCCCCCGCTCGGGGTGCTGCCACCGGACGAGGGACTCCACACCGACGACCGCCTGGGTCCGCACGTTCACGATCGGCTGGTACTGCAGAACGAACTGCTGGGCGTCGATCGCCTCGAGCAGCGACGTCCGCAGGGCGAGCCGCTCGACCATGGCCGTGTGGAGGTCGCTGCGGTAGCGCTGCCAGGTGGCCTTGCCCGCGCCCTTGGCCAGGTAGAGCGCCAGGTCGGCGTGCCGGAGCAACTCGGTCGGGCTGGTCGCGTCGTGGCTGGTGGCGACGCCGACGCTGGCCGCGCCGCTGACGATGTGGGAGCCGCCGAGACCGTCGCTGACCTCGACCGGCTGGGAGAGCACGTTGACGATGCGCTCGGCGACCTCCTCGGCCACGGCCGGGTCCGAGGAGCTCTCGACCAGGATCGCGAACTCGTCGCCGCCCATCCGGGCCGCGGTGTTGGCCACGCCGATGGCGTCGGCGATCCGGCGGCCGACGGCGATCAGCAGCTGGTCGCCGACGGCGTGGCCGAGGGTGTCGTTGACCTCCTTGAAGTCGTCGAGGTCGACGAAGAGGACACCGACGTCGCTCGATCCCTGCTCGGAGCGGACGAACGACTGCTCGAGGCGGTCGCGGAAGAGGACACGGTTGGCGAGCCCGGTGAGCCCGTCGTGGAAGGCCTGGTGGGCGAGGTCGTTCTCCAGGCGGCGGCGTTCGGTGACGTCGCGGACGGTCAGGACCAGGCCCGAGACGGTGGAGTCGTGGCGCAGGTCGCGCCCGGCGCACTCGACCTGGAGCAGGCGGCGGTCGGCGCAGACCGCGGTGAGGTCGACGGCCTCGAGCTGGCCGCGTCCCGACCGGGCCTGCATCAGCGCCTCGGCCAGGGCGCCGTGGTGGGTGTCGGCGATCAGCCCGGACAGTGGTTTGCCCGGCAGGTCCGTCCAGCCGAAGACGGTGGTGGCGGACGGGCTGGCGTACCGGATCCGGTCGTCGTCGCCGACGATCAGGATGACGTCGGACGCGCTCTGGATCAGGGTCCGGAAGTAGGCCTCACCGTCGCGGCGGCTGATCTCGCCGGCCAGGCCGATGCGTTCGACGACCATGGTGATCTGGTCGAAGAGCGCCTGCACCGCGGGCCGCACGCTGCGCAGGACGTCGGCGGGCGCGAAGAGGTGGATCGAGCCGAGCTTGGGCGGGCTGCCCGGCAGGACCATGCCCGCGCGCAGGGCCACGTCGAAGCCGTGTTCCGAGGCGGGGACGAGGCTCACGCCCAGCTCGACCGTGGCGGCGAGGTCCAGCGGGACGGGCTCGTCGACGACCAGCTGGTGGCGCTGCTGGACGGGCATCAGCTGGGCGATTGCCGTACGGATCGTGGTCAGGATGTCGGTCTCGGTCGTCGCGGCCGCGAGGTCGGCGTTGGCGCGCCGAAGAGCGCTCTCCCGGAGGTTCGTCAGGCGCTGCTCGGTGAGCAGACCACCGACGCGGCCCATCACGAGCAGGAACATCAGCGCGGAGCCGGCCGCGATGACCGGTGCGTCGACGACGTCACCCTGCAGGTACTGCGCGAGCAGGACGGCCGGGGCGATCAGCGCGGCGAAGGTCATCAGGAGCAGGCGGCGGCCACCGGTCTCGACCGTCCCGGCGGTCTGCGGGGCGTCGTCGGTGAGGTGGGTCATCGACGGGTGCAGGGCGGCGTACCCGGCGGCGGCGTAGAAGACGATCCAGCCGAGGTCGATCGGGCCGCCGACGTTCCAGTCGCTGTCGAGGCGGGCCAGGCCGTAGACGACGTCGGAGACGAGGACACCGACGATGCTCAGCGACAGGAAGCTCAGCGCCCGGGGCTTGCGGCCCGGCGCGGTCAGCAGCCGCAGCATCATGGCCAGCGCGAGCACGTCGCCGAGCGGGTACGCGACCGAGACCGCCTTCTCCAGCAGCGTCAGGTCGGTCGCCCGCGTGTACGGCGCGATCATGTAGACCCAGGACAGCAGTCCGAGGCTGACCGTGGGCACGAGCGCGTCGAGCAGCGCCGCGCGGTTGGCGCCACCGGAGCGGGCGCGGATGAAGATCAGGAAGGCGCCGGCGAGCAGCGGGTAGACCAGGAGGTAGAGCACGTCGGACGGGCCGGGGAACGGCGTCTCGAGCCCGAGGCTCTGCTGGGCGTAGTAGATCGTGTCGCCGGACACGAAGACGACCAGGGCGACGGCGATCAGGTACCACGGGAGGGCGCGAGCCGGCCTCTTCATCCGGGCGCCGACCACGACGGCGGCGGCGCTGGACAGCCCGATCAGTCCCCACGTCCAGACGTGGAGACCCGGAAAGGCGTAGTACACGGCCGTGAGGACCAGCGACCACGCCGCGAAGCACGCGCGAGCGGATCGCGTGGTCATGCTTGCTCCGATCGGGTGGTGGCAGTCAGCTGCCCCTCCCTTCGGCAGGTCCATGCCATCCCTGAACACGGACGCGGCTTTGCAACCGGATCACGCCCATGGCTCGCTGCCGGTGGTGACGGTGCGGTCGGTGTCGGCGGCCTCCTCGACGGCCAGCGCGATCAGGTGGTCCTGGGTGCCGTCGGCCAGCGGGTACGGCGCCGGCGCGGTCCCGCGGACCCAGGCGGCGGTGGCGTCGAGCAGGGTCGCGATGGCGATCTCCTCGTCCATCCAGCGGCGGCCGGGGTACGGGTTGCGGTAGAGCACCTCGCCGCCGTACGTGATGGTGTCGGTGTCGAAGCCGTCCAGGTCGAGGTCGTAACCGGTCTGGCGGCGTACCAGCGGGGTGCGCACGATCGTGCGGGGCTCGGTCAGCCGGACCACCTCGTCGTCGCGGAGCTCGCCGTGGCTGCCCCGGACGAGGAGGCGGCGGAAGCGGAGCTGGTTGTGCCACTGATTGTCGGTGAAGTCGTAGACGCCCGACAGGCCTTCACCGAAATCGAGGGTCGCGATCGTCGTGGTCGCGGGTTTCGGGTCGGGGTCGTCGGTCCAGGCGTCGCGCTTGAGCGGGTCGACCAGCGGCGCCGTGGTGCGGCTCGCGCGCACGGTCACGGGCCCCCGGCCGGCCTCGAGGATCCCGCGGATCATGGAGACGGCGTGGTACTGGTGGGTCGAGGAGACCTGCACCTGGGTCGGCGTGCCGATGAGGCCGAGTCGCACGGCCGCGAGCCGGGCGGCGTGCGAGGGCATCAGGAGGTACTGCTCGGCCACCTGGACCAGGCCGGACTCACCGACCGCGGACCACAGGGAGCGCAGGCCGGCCACGTCCGGCGCGGGCGGCGTCTCGGCCAGCACCGGCAGGCCGCGCTCGACGGCCTCGACGATGAGCCCGGGGCTCACGTTCCAGGGCACCGCGGTCACGACGAAATCCGGGGCGGCCTCGGCCACACACTCGGCGAGCGAGGCGAAGGTCGGCACGGGCAGCTCGCGCGGTGAGCGGACGACGGCGCCGACGCAGTCCAGGCCCTCCAATCCGCCCGCGAGCCGCCAGAACATCTCGGCGCGCCAGCCGGCGCCCACCACTGCGAAGGAGGTCACGCGCGCACCCTATCCGGCCGGTGCGGCCCCTGTGGAGTCCCTGACGACCAGCTCCGTGGCCAGCTCGACGTGCAGCGCCTCGAGCTCGTGGCGTTCGAGGAGCCGTGTCAGCAGCGTGACCGCCATGCGGCCCAGCTCAGCGAGGGGCTGGCGCACGGTGGTGAGCATCGGTGTGGTGGCCCGGCTGAGGTCTATGTCGTCGAATCCGGCGATCGAGACGTCGTGCGGGACCCGCAGCCCGCGCTCGGCCGCGGCCTGCAGCGCACCGACCGCCGCCTTGTCGTTGAAGCCGATCAGCGCGGTCGGGCGGTCGGGCCGGTCGAGCAGCTCGCCCGCGGCCCGGCGTCCCCACTCCACGGTCGGCTCGACGTGGCGGATCAGGCCGGGCCCGCTGAGCACACCGGCGTCGGCCAGGGCGGCGTTGTGACCCGCGAGGCGGGCGTCGCTGGCCAGCCATTCGCGCGGTCCGGCGACGACGCCGATGCGCCGGTGCCCGAGACCGGTCAGGTGAGCGGTCAGGCTGCGCGCCCCGGCGGCGTGCGCGGCGGACACCGCGACGACGTCGCGCGGAGGCGGGAGGCGGGGGTCGACCACGACGAACGGGAACCGGTGGCTCCGCAGCGTCTCGATGTCCGCGGCCGGCTCGGGCGGCAGGATCAGCACGGCACCGGCCAGGCCGGCCCGGCCGGGCAGCCGGGGCAGGACGGGCGCACGCTGGGCGGACTCGCCGGCGTCGAGCACCAGCGGGCGTCCGTAGAGGAGCAGGGTCTCGGCGATCGAGGACACGATCACGCCGAAGTAGTCCGTGAGCACGTACGGGCAGCGCACGAAGACCGAGCCGGCGATCGGCCGGGCCGGTCCGCGGGGTCTGGGGCCGGGTCCGGCGAGCCGGGCCACTGTGCTCTCCACGAGCTCGCGGGTCTCGGGGGCGACGTTGCCGCGGCCGTTGAGCACCCGCGAGACCGTCGCGATCGACACTCCCGCCGCGGCGGCGACGTCCCGGACGGTGCTGCGCCCAGAATTTGTTACATCGCCTTGTTTCATAAGGGCAAACTGTACATGCACGCTCAATGCCTTGACAGCGTGGTTTCGGGATTGTTTCCTGTCGATAGCAATGGAGCCTGCTGTTCCATTTGTTACAGGACGAGGAGCACGACCATGAGACGGCGAGCCTTCGGCGCAGCGGTCAGCGCCGCTCTGCTGATTCTGACGACGGCACCGGCGCAGGCGCACGGGCCGCGGGACCCGCACGCGCGGGTCTGGGTGACCACGGTGGACCGCGCCGAGCAGCTGCACGAGCGGGCCCCGGTCGCGTTCCGGCACGGCGGCAGCCCGGAGACGACGATCACCGTCGACCCCGGCACGCGGTACCAGAGCATGGACGGCTTCGGCGCCTCGCTGACCGACTCCGCCGCCAGCGTGCTCCACCGGCTCGACCCGGCCGCCCGCGACCGGGCGATGCGCTCGCTCTTCGACCCGCGGGAGGGCATCGGCGTCAGCTTCCTGCGCCAGCCCGTCGGCTCGTCCGACTTCACCGCCACCGCCGAGCACTACAGCTACGACGACGTGCCGGCCGGGCAGACCGACTTCGCGCTGAAGCACTTCAGCATCGCGCACGACCAGGCCCAGATCCTGCCGCTGCTGCGCCGGGCCCGCCAGCTCAACCCGCAGCTCAAGGTCATGGGTACGCCGTGGAGCCCGCCGGCGTGGATGAAAACGACGGACTCGCTGATCGGCGGACACCTGAAGGACGACCCGAAGATCTACGACGCGTACGCCCGGTACCTCGTCAAGTACGTGCAGGCGTACGCGAAGGCCGGTGTGCCGATCGACTACCTGACGATCCAGAACGAGCCGCAGAACCGCCACGACGGCGGGTACCCGGGTGCCGCGGTGCCCGTGCCGCAGGCGGCCAAGGTGATCACGGCGCTGGGGCCGCTGCTGCGCCGGGCCAGCCCGCGCACGAAGATCCTCGGCTACGACCACAACTGGACCACGCACCCCGGTGACGTCGGCACGACACCGCCCGGCGAGGACCCGGAGACGGACTACCCGTACCGGCTGCTGGACTCGCCCGCGGGCAAGTGGCTGGCCGGTACGGCGTACCACTGCTACTCCGGGGACCCCAGCGCGCAGACCGCGTTGCACGAGGCGTACCCGGAGAAGGGCATCTGGTTCACCGAGTGCTCCGGGTCGCACGGCGAGAACGACACCCCCGAACAGGTCTTCCGCGGGACGCTCACCTGGCACGCGCGGACGCTGGCGATCGGCACCACGCGCAACTGGGCGAAGTCGGTCGTCAACTGGAACATCGCCCTGGACAGCACCGGCGGCCCGCACCTGGGCGGCTGCGGCACCTGCACCGGACTGCTGACACTGCAGGCCGACGGCTCGGTCACCCGCGACGCCGAGTACTACACCATCGGTCACCTGTCGAAGTTCGTGAAGCCGGGCGCGGTCCGCGTGGCCAGCACGTCGTTCGGCACGACCGGCTGGAACGGCCAGATCATGGACGTGGCTTTCCGCAACCCCGACGGCTCCACCGCACTGGTGGTGCACAACGAGAACGACGACCCGCGCACCTTCGCGGTGGCGGTCGGCGGGCGTTCGTTCGAGTACACGCTGCCGGGCGGCGCGCTGGCCACCTTCACCTGGCCGCGGGGACTGACCTCCGACCTGGACCTGCTCCCGATCAAGGGCGCGACGGCAACCGCTTCGCCGGCAGGTGAGACACCGGGTGCCGCGGTCGACGGTGACGGTTCCACCCGCTGGTCCAGCGGCACCGCGCAGGAGCCCGGCCAGTACCTCCAGGTCGATCTGGGCCGGACGCAGTGGCTGCGCCGGGTCGCGATCGACAGCGGTGGCAACACCGGCGATTACGCCCGCGGCTGGGAACTGACCGCCAGCACGGACGGCAGCCACTGGCGCACCCTGGCCCGCGGCACGGGTACCGGTCAGCTGACCAACGTCGACGTGCCGCTGACCCGGGCCCGCCACCTGCGGGTCACCTCGACCGCGAGCAGCGGCAGCTGGTGGAGCATCGCCGATCTGCGTCTCTATCGGTGATCTCTTGACCTCGCCCCTGGGGCAGGCGGCACGCTGAACGCCTGCCCCAGCGACGAGGAGAAGCACCATGATCGAAGTCAGCACCCGTGACGTTCCCGAGCTGCATGTCGTCACCGAGGAGCGCAGTGTTGACCAGGCCGCGCTCGAGGCCTGGCTGCCCGGCGCGATGGCCCGGGTCCACCAAGCCGGCACGGAGGCCGGTGGGGTGCTGGGCACGTCGGCGCTGCCGTTCGTGCAGCGCACCGGCGACGACCAGTCCGTCTTCGTGGTGCTCTACGAGGGCAACCCCAACGAGGGGCCGACCTCGGTGGAGGTCTGCGCGCCGATCGCCGACCGGGCCGCCGCGGCCCGCACGATCCCGGCCCACCGCGAGGCGTTCGTGCGCGTGACCAAGGAGCAGGCGCTCACCGGCCAGCTCGGCGGTGTCTACGAGGCGGTCGAGAAGTGGATCAGCGACCAGGGCCTCGAGGTCACCGCCGCACCCCGCGAAACCTACTGGACCGACTTCGGTGCCGCCGCGCCCGGCGACGTCGTCTTCGACATCTCGTTCCCGTGCACCGGTCGTGGGTGACGGGCTGCTGACGACCGGCGAGTTCGCCCGCCGGTCCCGGCTCTCGGTCAAAGCCCTCCGCCTGTACGACCGCAGTGGCCTCCTGCGCCCCGCCGAGGTCCACGCGGGCAACGGCTACCGCCGCTACGCCGAGCACCAGCTGTACGCCGCCCGGCTGATCGTCCTGCTCCGCCGCCTGGACATGCCGCTGTCGCAGATCACCGAGATCCTCGCCGCGGGCGGTCCCGGGGCGGGGGAGCTGCTCGCGCGGTACTGGACGGATGTCGAGCGCCGTCTTGCCGCGCAGCGGGAACTGGCCGACCGCCTCGTCCGCAGCCTGTCGGGGGAGACGCCGGCGCAGGCCTGGCCGGTGCAGCAGCGTGAGGTCCCCGAGCAGCTGGTCCTCACCGAGCAGCGCTACGTGACCGCCGCGGAGCTGTCCTGGATCCGTTCGGCCGGCGCCCGGCTGACGGCGGTCGCGCAGCGCCACGGCGGCCCGGCCGGTCCCCGCTTCGTGGTGTTCCACGGCGAGGTCACCGAGGACAGCGACGGCCCGGTCGAGGTCTGTGTGCCCGTGGACCCGGCCGCCGTGGACCCGGCCGAGGTCGCGGTCCGCGTCGAGCCGGCCCACCGAGAGGCGTTCGTCCCGGTGGTCCGGGGCCACTTCGAGCCGCCGCAGATCCTGTCGATCTACGACGCCGCACGCCGCTGGATCCGCGATCGGGGCCTGGCCGTCACCGCGCCCGCCCGCGAGGTCTACGGCTACGGTGCCGACGTGTCGCACGGCGCCGCGGACGACCTCGTGTGTGACGTGGCTGTCCCGTACGCCTGACCACAGCCGCGTTTGGCGCCGGGGCCGCGGGGCACTTGCGCCTCCGTGAGCGCTGAGCAGGACACCAACCGCTGGAAGGCGATGTCCGTCGCCCTGGTCGCCGGGTTCATGACCCTGCTGGACGTCAGCATCGTCAACGTCGCCCTCCCGGCCATCCGTGCCGACCTCGACCTGAGTCCCGGCGGCCTGCAGTGGGTCCTCTCCGGGTACGCCCTCACCTTCGGCCTGCTCCTGGTGCCCGCGGGGCGCTTCGGCGACGCCCGGGGCCGCCGCAACCTCTTCATCGTCGGCCTGGCCCTCTTCACGCTGGCCAGCGCCGCCGCGGGTCTCGCCACCAGCGCCCTCTGGCTGATCATCGCGCGGCTCGTGCAGGGCGCCGCCGCCGGTGTGGTCAACCCGCAGGTGTCCGGGCTGATCCAGCAGCTGTTCAAGCCGGCCGAGCGGGGCCGCCCGTTCGGGCTGCTGGGCGCCACCATCGGCATCTCCACCGCCGTCGGCCCGCTGCTGGGCGGTCTGCTCATCCAGGTGTTCGGCGCCGAGCAGGGCTGGCGGTGGATCTTCTTCATCAACGTGCCCATCGGCATCGCGGCGATCGTGCTCGGGTACCGCTGGATCCCCGCGCGGCGCGCCGACCAGCAGGACCGCCAGAGCCTCGACTCGGTCGGTGTGCTCCTGCTCGGCCTCGGTGTGCTGCTGATCCTGCTGCCCCTGGTCCAGGAGCGCGAGTGGCAAGGCCCCGCGAAGTGGCTGCTGCTCGTCGCCGGTCTCGGCGTTCTGGGCGGCTTCCTGGCCTGGGAGCGCCGGTACGCCGCCCACGGCACCCCGGTCATCGAGCTCGGGCTGTTCAAGCAGCGGTCGTACGGCCTCGGCGCGCTCATCGGCCTGCTCTACTTCGCCGGCTTCACCACGATCTTCTTCATCTACACGCTCTACCTCCAGAACGGCCTGGGCTACAGCGCCCTGCTCGCGGGCCTGGCCATCACGCCGTTCGCACTGGGCTCGGCGGGTGCGGCGGCTCTCGGCGGTCGCATCGTCAACCGGTACGGCCGCCCGCTCGTCGCCACGGGTCTGACTTTGGTCGCGGTGGGACTCGGCGGGACGGTCCTCGCCCTGGACCTGGTCCGCGGTACGAACGGTGGCTGGGCGGCGGCGTTCCCGCTGCTGATCGCCGGGCTCGGCAGCGGCCTGGTGATCAGCCCCAACCAGACGCTGACGCTGGCCGACGTACCGGTCGAGAGGGCCGGCAGCGCCGGTGCGGTGCTGCAGACCGGGCAGCGCATCGGCACGGCCGTCGGCATCGCGGTGGTCGGCGCGGTCTTCTTCAACCGCCTCGCGGCCGGCAACAACGACTGGTCCGCCGCGCTGCGGATGGGCCTGCTGGTGACCATCGGCCTGGTCCTCGTCGCGCTGGTGGCGGCCCTCGCCGACGTCGTCGCGGCCCGCCGGGACAAAACTTCCGAGCCGGTCGAGGGAACTTTGGCCCGCCGATGAACGACTGTGGAGCGGTGTTCCCTCGACGTAAGGCGGTTCGTGACGTGAAGCGGTTGACGACGATCGGTGTTCTCGCCGGACTGGGTGTCCTGGTGCTGGCCGGGCCGGCGGCGGCCCACGTCGAGGTCAGCGCCGACAAGACCCGGGCCGGTGCCACCGACGTGACGCTGACCTTCGAGGGAGAGGCCGAGAACCCGTCCGGCATCAAGAGCGAGCGGGTGGTGCTGCCCGAGGGCATCGCGCCGGCCGACGTCACGCTGGTCAAGGCGCCCAAGGGCTGGACCTTCGCCGCCACCGCGGACGGTTTCACGGTCGGGGGCAAGGCCCTCGCCTCGGGCCAGGACGCCGAGTGGAAGGTCAAGGTGGCCAAGTTCCCCGACGGCGAGCAGCGGCTGTCGTTCAAGACCGTCGAGACGTACGCGGACGGTGAGGTCTCCCGCTGGATCGAGATCCAGAAGGAGGGCGCGGACGAGCCGGAGAACCCGGCGCCGCTGGTCACGCTCAAGCCCGGCCCGGCGCCGACCTCGGCCGCGCCCGCGCCGTCGTCCGCTGCACCGGCCTCCGCGGCACCGGTTGCCTCGCCACCCGCGGCCACGATTCAGGCCGAGCCGGCGGCGTCGACCGACGACGGGTCCTCCACCTGGTGGATCTGGGTGCTGGTCGCCCTGGCCGTGGTCGGTGGCGGAACCTTCCTGGTTTTGCGCCGCCGCTCGAAGACCCCCTAACGGGGGAATTCCGGCGCCGCGGATCGAGCCGTCACGGCGCCGGCCGTCCGGGGCACCATGATCACCGCTCATGAAGGCGTTCCTCGCCACCGGGACGGCATTGGCCGTCGTCTCCCTCGGCGCCGCGTGCAGCGGCCACGGCCCGGCCGCTTCCGCCGCCGACCTGCCGTCGTCCCCGACCCCGTCCACCACCACGCCGGCGGCCTCAGCCGGCCCGGCCGACCTGCCGCAACCACCGAGCTCGGCGAAGTTCGTGCGGGTGACGAGTTTCCTCGGCGACGGCCGGACCGTCGGCGTGGCGATGCCGCTGATCCTGCGCTTCGGCCGGGCCGTGCCGGTCGCGCGCCGGGCCGCAGTGGAGGAACGCCTGACCGTGCGTTCCAGGCCTGCGCAGCCCGGGGTGTGGAGCTGGACCAGCCCGACCGAGGTGCACTTCCGGCCGCGGCACTTCTGGCTGGCCCGGACCGCGGTCACCTACCGCGCCGACCTGGCGGGCCTCCCGCTGGGCAACGGCCGGTACGTCCGCAACAACCTCGGTGTCGGCATCAGCATCGGTCGTGCGTTCGTGATGACCGTCGACAACCGGACGAAGACCATGACCGTCGAGCGTGACGGCAAGGTTGTCAAGAGGATCCCCGTCAGCCTGGGCAAACGCAGCACCCCGTCGTCCAGCGGCACGATGATGGTGATGGACAAGCAGCGGCACGCCGTCTTCGACACGTTCGACGAGCTCGGCGCGGACGGGTACCGCACGAAGATCGAGTACGCCCAGCGCCTCACCTGGGGCGGCGAGTTCATCCACGCCGCACCCTGGTCGGAGGACGCCCAGGGCCGCACGAACGTCTCCCACGGCTGCGTCAACGTGTCGCAGCGGATGGGCCGGTGGCTCTTCGCGCGGACGCTGCCCGGCGACCCGGTGACGATCCGCGGCACGTCCCGCAAGCTGCGCCCCGGCAACGGCTGGACGGACTGGAACGACTAACTCCTCCGCAGGGCGAGCTGGAGGGCCAGCCGCGTACCGGGGTCGTCGAGGGCCGGGCCGAGGAGGCGGCGGAGTTTGCGCAGGCGGTAGCGGACCGTCTGCGGGTGCGCGTGCAGCGCCGCCGCGGCCGGGATCACCTGTCCCTGCGCCTCGAGCCAGGCCAGCAGGGTCGGGCCGAGCACCGGGTCGTCTCCCAGCGGCGCCAGGCAGAGGTCCGCCAGCCGACCGGCCAGGCCGGGCTCCCAGGCGGTGATCAGGGTGACCAGGTGCTCGTCGCAGATCAGCAGCGCCTCCGCAGGCAGGACACCCTCCCGCTGCAGTTCCAGCGCCCGCCGCGACATCCGGTACGAGAGACGGGCCTCCGCGAGGTCCACCGACGGCCCCAGCGCCGCCCGCCGTCCGGACAGGACGGAGGTCAGATGCGCGAGGCGCCCCGGCGTCTCCGGCGCGGGCACGGCCAGCCTGACCGCGTCGCCGATGACGGTGGCGATCGTGCCGCTGCCGGCGAGCCGGGCCACGTGCTCGGCGTCGGTGCCCTCGACGCTGACCAGCGCCACCGTCTCCGGCAACGGCCACCGGGCAGCGTCCGCGGCGGCCCGGAGCGCGGGGGAGCCCGCCGGGTCCGGCTGCACCAGCAGGGTGATCAGCCGGCGCCGGGTGGTCTCCCAGTCCCGCGCCTGGTCGCGCTGCTCGTCCAGATAACCCTGCGCGGCCGCACCGGCCAGCATGTCGACAAAACCGAACAGCGCCGACGCCAGCACGTAGAGAACGTCCGGCGGCAGGTCGCGGTCGACCAGGTACGCCCACATCTCGCGCCCGCCCAGCGTCAGGATCGAGCGCAGGGCGTCGACGGTGTGCCCCTCGCGATATTCGGTGCGGCCGAGCCGGACGAACACCTCCCGGGTCCCGGTCAGGTCGCCGCCGGGCTCGGTCACCGCGGTGACGAACGCGTCGACGGCCGTCTCCACCCCGAGCGCGAGCCCGCGTCCCTGGCCGCCGCCGAGCGAGCGCCCCTGATCCCGCATGGCGGCGCTGACGGTCGCCAGCACCCGGTCGCGCAGGCCGGCGCGGACGGCCCGGACCTGCTCGCCGACACCCGGCGGCAGATCGGCCAGACGGGGCTCGAGCATTTGTCACCTCGGTGATAAAGACCCGCGGGATTTGTGGATCGCGGGACCACCATGTTGGCACGCCGATGCCTACGGTGAACCCATGGACGCAGATGTGATCGTCGTGGGCGCGGGACTGGCCGGACTGGCGGCGACAGCCGAGCTCGCCGAGGCGGGCCGCAAGGTTCTCCTGCTCGACCAGGAGGGCGAGCAGAGCCTCGGCGGCCAGGCGTTCTGGTCCTTCGGCGGGCTGTTCCTCGTCGGCTCACCCGAGCAGCGCCGGATGGGCGTCCGTGACTCGGTCGACCTGGCCTGGCAGGACTGGCTCGGCAGCGCCGGCTTCGACCGCGAGGAGGACCACTGGCCGCGGCAGTGGGCCGAGGCCTACGTCAACTTCGCGGCGGGGGAGAAGAGGTCCTGGCTGCACGCCATGGGTCACCGGCTGTTCCCGGTGGTCGGCTGGGCCGAGCGCGGTGGCGGTGCGGCCGACGGTCACGGCAACTCGGTGCCGCGCTTCCACCTCACCTGGGGGACCGGCCCCGGCCTGGTCGAGCCGTTCGAGCGGCGGGTCCGCGCGGCCGCCGAGCGCGGCCTGGTCGTCTTCGGTTTCCGTCACCGCGTCGACGGCCTCGTCAAGACCGGCGGGACGGTCACCGGTGTCCAGGGCCGCCTGCTCGCTGCCACCGACGTCCGCCGCGGCGAGTCGAGCTCGCGCGAGGAGACCGGCGATTTCTCGTACGCCGCACAAGCGGTCATCGTCACCTCGGGCGGCATCGGCGGTGACCACGACCTCGTCCGCAAGGCCTGGCCCGCCCGGCTCGGCGCACCCCCGAAGCGGATGATCTCGGGCGTGCCCGCCCACGTCGACGGCCGCATGCTCGGCATCACCGAGGCAGCCGGCGCCCGGATCATCAACCCGGACCGGATGTGGCACTACACCGAGGGCCTGCGCAACTGGGACCCGATCTGGCCCGGCCACGGCATCCGCATCCTGCCCGGCCCGTCGTCACTGTGGCTGGACGCGACCGGCCGCCGCCTGCCCGCGCCGCTCTTCCCCGGCTTCGACACGCTCGGCACGCTGAAGCACCTGATGGCCACCGGCCACGACTACAGCTGGTTCGTGCTCACGCAGAAGATCATCGAGAAGGAGTTCGCCCTGTCGGGCTCCGAGCAGAACCCCGATCTGACCGGCAAGAGCATCCGTCAGGTGCTGGGCCGGGCGCGCGCGGGTGCGACCCCGCCGGTCGAGGCGTTCAAGAAGAACGGCGACGACTTCGTCGTGGCGTCCACGCTCTCCGAGCTCGTGGCCGGCATGAACAAGCTGGTCGCGCCCGAGGGTGGTCCCGCTCTCGACCTCGACCAGGTACGCCGTACCGTCGAGGCCCGCGACCGCGAGATGGCCAACCCGTTCAGCAAGGACGCGCAGGTCACGGCCATCCACGGCGCCCGCCGTTACCGCGGTGACAAGCTGATCCGCGTCGCGACCCCGCACCGGCTGCTCGACGCGTCCGCGGGCCCGCTGATCGCCGTACGGCTGAACATCCTCACCCGCAAGACCCTCGGCGGTCTCGAGACGGACCTGTCCGCCCGCGTCCTGCAGTCCACCGGCGAACCCCTCCCCGGCGTCTACGCCGCGGGTGAGGTCGCCGGCTTCGGCGGGGGTGGCATGCACGGCTACAACTCGCTCGAAGGCACGTTCCTCGGCGGCTGCCTGTTCTCCGGGCGTACGGCGGGCCGGGCGGCGGCGGCCGCTATTTGACCTCGCGCAGCCTGCCGGTCTCGACCTCGTAGACAAAGCCGCGTACCGAGTCCTTGACCGGGATGTACGGGTCGTCGAGCACCCGCCGCACCGACTGCCGCACGTCGTCGTCGAGGTCGGCGAACGCCTCGGCGGCCCACGGCGGCTTACTGCCGACCTCCTGCCGGATGCTCTCCTTGAACCCGTCGTCGGTGAAGGTGAGCATCCCGCAGTCGGTGTGGTGGATCAGCACGATCTCGGTGGTCCCGAGCAGCCGCTGGCTGATCGCCAGACTCCGCAGCTGATCGGCGGTGACGACCCCACCCGCGTTGCGGATCACGTGGGCGTCACCCTCCGACAGGCCGAGCAGCCCGTACGGGTTGAGCCGCGCGTCCATGCAGGCGACGATGGCGACGTGTTTGGCGGGCGGCAGCGGCAGCGCACCATTGTCGAAGCCTGCGGCGTACCGCTCGGCATTGGCGAGCAGCTCATCGGTGACGCTCATGCGACTCAACTCCTGGTGAAGGCGGATGAAGGCATACTATCCCCGTCTGCTCACTAGGACTTGAGGGCGCGGGACAAGGCCGATCGGAACGGAGCAGGGAGTCCATGGACGGTGCCACAGCCGGGACCGAGCCGGCGACAATCAGCGACACCGAGCGCGCCGTCTACGGTTCCGTCACGTCGCTCGAGCTGCGGGCGTTTCTCGATGCCTGGACGACACGCCGGTTGGGCAGTCCGATCGAGAAGGTTCGCTTCCGCGCCGGACGTATCGACGTCGTCTGGGGCGTCGAGCTGGGAGACGGGCGGACCGTTGTCATCAAGACTCATCGGCCGCCGGTCGACCTCGACGCTGCCCGGTCGCCGGCGAAGCCCAGCTCCTGCTGGCCGAAGCAGGCTTCCCTTGCGCAGTGCCGCTGGCCGGACCGGACGAGGTCGAAGGCCGGGTCCTGACGGCGGAGACCCTGATCGCCGGCGAAGCCCCGGACGGACGAGACCCGGCCGGCCGGCTGGTGCTGGCCGAAGGACTCGCCCGGCACATCGAGATCCTGCGTGAGCGATCCGACTTCGTGCGAAGGGCCGGGCCCGGGCCGTCGTGGTGCCGGTATCAGGCCGGACCCTGGCCCGTTCCGCACGACACGATCGTCGACTTCCGATCGACACCGACCGGCTACGAATGGCTCGACACCTTCGGCCGACGAGCCGCCGACCAGATCCTTGCTCATCGCGAGGCCGAGAAGGTCGTCGTGGGTCACGCCGACTGGTACGCCGGCAACACCGCAATCTCCGGAGGTGCGCTGACCGGGACGTTCGACTGGGAACTCGTCGCAGACACCGAAGCAGTCATCGCGGGATTCGCTGCGGCGGGCTACGCCAGCAGTTCAACGGGCGGTGGCGGATTGTCGACCCCTGAAGAGGCGGCGATGTTCCTGCGTGACTACGACACCGCCCGCACTCGACCGCTGTCCGATCAAGAGCGGCGAACCGCCGCCGGTGCGGCCGCCTGGATCGTCGCGTTCAACGCCCGCTGGCAGGTCGCGCTCTCCGATCATGGCCTCTGCGACGAGGCGACGGTTTCGCTGGTCCAGAACTACCTGACCCTCACCTGGTGACGGACCGGCCCGGCGCCCTGGTCGACGCGGGCACGAAGGCCCGACTTCACTGATGTCGGTCCTGGGCCGCTGTCCGTTAACCCGGGCTTCATAATGCCTATTAATTGGGTAGGTATTGTGTTCTTCATGACGACTGCACCGCTGCACCTGGCTGACGCCGACCATGCGGCTGCCCGCCGCCAGTTCGAGCGGGACGCCGTCTGGAGCCGGATGATCGCGCCCGGTGGCCGGGTGCCGGCCCTGCCGCTGATCGAGGTCGACCTGGGGCCGATCCACCTGGACCGGCTGCTGCAGACGGGCCCGCTCGTGCTGGCCTTCTTCCGCTACGAGGGGTCGGCGGCCGGCGACGCGATGCTCGTCGACTACCAGCGCACCCTGCTGCCGGCCTGCACCGACCTGGGTGCGCACCTGGTCGCGGTGAGTCCGCAGCGGTTCGACCTGCTCGCGCCGGTCAAACATCGCCATGAGCTGGGCTTTCTTGTCGCCTCCGACCCGCGGCACGTGCTGATCGACGCGTTCCGGATCGGCTACGGCAGCCCTGCGGCGAGTGACACGCTGGGCACACGGCGCTCGGTGCTGCCCTATCCGGCGGTGGTGGTCGCCGACCGTACCGGGACGGTCCGATATGCCGACGTCCGGGCGGAATCGGCTCCGCACTCCGGGGCCGCTCCGATCATCGCGGCCCTGCGCCGCTCGGCGGGGAGCTCACCGGTGCCCGCGCGACGATGAGCCGGGCGTGCGGCCGGTGCTCCCACCGGCCCTGCGGCGCGCGGGCGAGGAACTCCCGGCGCAGCCCGGCGACGAACTCCGCCCCGCGCGCGTCGGCCAGGGACCGCATCGGCCCGGACCTCGTGTACGCGTCGAAGAACTCAGCCGCGTCCGGATGCGAGATCGGGTAGGACGGCTCCTCGTCGCGGTCGACCGTCAGACCCTGTGCGGTCAGCGCCGGCACGAGCCGCTCCTGCCAGGACCAGTCGTGCGGCGGGACGTGCCGCCGCACCAGCTCCGAGGCGATCGCGAACGGTCCGTCGTCCTCGGTGACGGCCGGCCAGAAGACGACGGCGAGCCGCCCGCCCGGACGCAACGCCTCCGCCCAGGACCGCAGGGCGGCGTCGGGTTCCGGCAACTGCTGCAGACCGAAGACCGACACGACGGCGGCGGCCGACTGCGGCTCGAGGGTCGAGGCGTCGCCCTCGACCACGCTCACCTGCGCGTGTGCGGCGCCCCGCTCCCGCGCGCGCCGGACCATGCCGGGGGAGAGGTCGACGCCGCGCAGCTCGCGGCCGGGCATCGTCGTGACCAGGGCGTCCAGCTCCGGGAAGGTGCCGCAGCACGGCACGAGGACCGGCCCGTCGGGCAGCTCCGCGCCGGCCACGGCTTCGGTCGCCGCGGCCACCCACGGCGCGAAGCGCGGCACGTAGTACGCCTCGTAACCGTCGACCTCGCCGGCCCAGCCGCGAGCCTGCGCACTCATCGCGCTTCCGCCTTGCCGAAGGTCCGGTTGGTGCCGGAGACCGACGGACACGGCGAGGGCCGCGCGGCCCGGGCCGGGAAGGGATTCATGACGGGTCTCCTCAGGCAGGTGGCCGGCCGAGCCGGTCAGGTGGCCGGTCGAGTCGGTCAGGTGGCCGGTCGAGTCGGGCAGGGGCCGGTCGAGTCAGGTAGGGGCCGGTTGAGTCGGTCAGGTGGCCGGTCGAGTCGGGCAGGGGCCGGTCGAGTCAGGCAGGGGGACGGTCGAGCAGGTCCAGGCGGCGGCGCAGGTGCTCGCGGTCCGGGCCGGTGCCGGCCAGGTCCAGCGCCTCACGGTAGGCCGCGGCCGCCTCGGCGTCACGTCCCAGGCGGTGCAACAGGTCGGCGCGTGCCGCCGGGTACGGGTGGTGACCGCGCAACGCGGGCTCGTCCGCCAGCTCGTCGAGCAGTTCCAGACCGGCCTCCGGGCCGTCACGCATCGCCACGGCGGCGGCGCGGTTCAGGGCGACGACGGGCGACGGTGTCAGCGCGAGCAGCACGTCGTAGAGCGCGACGATCTGCTCCCAGTCGGTGGCGTCCAGGTGCGGCGCCTCGTCGTGCAGCGCCGCGATCGCTGCCTGCACGCCGTACGGGCCGGGCGGGCCGCCGGTGAGTGACGCCGCCGCCAGCGCCGACCCCTCAGCGATCATCGGCGCGTCCCAGCGGCTCCGATCCTGCTCGTCCAGCAGCACCGGAGCACCGTCCGGGCCGGTCCGCGCGTCACGTCGGGCGTGAACGAGCAGCATCAGCGCGAGCAGACCCGCCGTCTCGCGCTCGCCACTCAGGAGGCGGTGCAGGATGCGGGCCAGGCGGATGGCCTCCTCGGCCAGGCGGGGGCGTTGCAGGTGCGGGCCGGAGCTGGCCGCGTACCCCTCGGTGAAGAGTGAGTAGATCGCCTGCAGGACCCCCGGCAACCGCCCGGGGAGCTCGTCGGCGCCCGGCACCCGGAACGGGATGCGGGCGTCGCGGATCTTCGTCTTGGCCCGGGTGATGCGCTTGGCCATCGTGGCCGGCGGCACCAGGAACGCCCGCGCGACCTCCGGTGTGGTCAGACCGGCCAGGAAACGCAGGATCAGCGCCCCGCGGTCCTCGGCCGCCAGCGCCGGATGCGCACAGGTGAAGAACAACTGCAGCCGCTCGTCCGGCAGGTCGTCACCGGGCTCGACCGCGGGCACCGGACCCGCCCGGTCGGCCTCCACCTGCAGGATGGCCAGCCGGGAGGCCAGCGCCTGATCACGCCGGAGCCGGTCCACGGCCCGGCGGCGGGCCGTGGTCATCAGCCAGGCGCCCGGCGCGGGCGGCACCCCCTGCGCCGGCCAGTGCGTCAGGGCCGCCTCGATCGCCTCGGACGTGACCTCCTCGGCCAGGTCGAGGTCGCCGAAGCGGCGGACGAGGGCCGCCAGCAACCGGCCACGTTCCTCCCGGAACACCGCCTCCACGGAGGCGCCGGCGGTCCACTCGTCCGGCACGCTCAGGCCCCGAAGTCCGCGACCGGCCGCACCACCATCGCGCCGTCCCGGGCGCCCGGGCAGCGCGCGGCCCAGTCGAGCGCCACGTCGAGGTCCGGCACGTCGATCACGTAGAAGCCGCCGAGCAACTCCCGCGTCTCGGCGTACGGGCCGTCGGTGACCGTCCGGGTGCCGTCCGCACCGACCCGGACGGTCGTGGCCGTGACCAGGTCGGCCAGGGACTCACCGGACACGAAGATCCCGGCCTCCTTGACCTCCTTGTCGTACGTCATCCAGTCCTCGACCGTGCAGGCGGGCGCGCCACCCTGCTCGTCGGCCGATCCGGCAATGATCAACATCAAGTACTTCACGATGGATCTCCCTCGGCGTCGTGTCCATGGTCCGCTGCGGCAGCGGTGCCGCACGCCATCACCACGAACGGGACCGAGCCGGATGGACAAGTCCCCGGAAAATTCTCCCTGACCCGGTCACTTCGTGGCGACCCCGGACCGCGCGGCCCGATCTTCCGCGCCGACGAGCCGCGCAACCGTCGACGTCCGCGTACCGGCGGGTTGCCCGGCGTCGCCGGCGGCTGTCACCCTGCCGCCATGACCATCCGTGACGCGCTGTCCGCCACGAAGTTCCATCCGGCGCCGGCCGCCCTCGGCCTCCTGCGCGACCTGCTGCGGGCGGGGCTCGCCGAGGAACCCGGGGACGAGCCCGTCCTGATCCGGGCCGTCGGGTCGACCGTCCCACCGGCGGCTTTGCGCGCCCTGCTCGAAGCCGGCGCCGACCCCGATCAAAAGCGGTCCGACGGTACGCCGGCACTCGTCCTCGCGGCCCGCCGTGGTGACCACGCCGCGGTCGACGTGCTCCTGGAAGCCGGTGCGGACGTCGACGGTGCCGACGGGATCGGACGGACGGCACTCATGCACGCGGTCGAACGTGACGAGCAGCGTGTCGTCACCGTGCTGCTGCTGGCCGGGGCCGACACGGAGGTCGTGAGCCATGACGGCATGACGGCGTTGCGGCTCGCCCGGGGCTGGCGGCGTCAGGCGATCCGTTCCCGGCTCGGTGAGCGGTTCATCGGCCGTGCGAAGGTGCCGATCATCCGGACCGCGATCGGTCTGGAACCCACGGGCGTCCGCCTGACCGCCGATGCCGAGAGTTTTCGCCTTCTGGCGACGGTGCTCGAGGTCGCCCTCGACCATCTCGGCGACGCGGACTGGCGCACCCGCACCGGCTGGGACGCCGTGACGGCGCGAGGGTTTGCGGCCCGGCTGCGTGCCGTCTCCCTCGAGGAGCTCGAGGAGCTGGAGGCGACCGAAGAGGAGGTCGGAACCGTCCGGGCCGCACTGGTGGAGGTCAGCCACGGCTTCACGGTGCCACCCGCAACGGGTCTCGACCTCACGCGGGTCGCCGATCTGCTCGAGGACTTCAAACGCGGCTGACAACGTAGCTCCGGCGTCCATCAGCCGGTACGGGTGTTGCCTATTGCCTAGTAATACTATAGGAAATGCAGGTGACCACCGACGTCTTCGCCCCACCGGCGCCCGTTACCCAGCGTGGCCCGGCGGCCGGCCGGCCCGGGCAGAGCCCGCGTGATGCCCGCCGGCGCCGCATCGTGCTGCGCCTGATCTCCCTGCTGGTGCTCTACGCGCTGTGGGAGATCTCGGCGCGGGTCACGCGCAATCCCACTTTCATCCCGGCGCCGTCGGCGGTCTGGCATCAGCTGGTCGTCACGTCGACCACTCACGACGGTGTCCGCGGGTACAGCGGCCACCTGCTGATCGAGCATCTCGGGGTGAGCCTGCGGCGCATTCTGATCGGCAGCGCGATCGGTGTTGCCGGCGGTCTGGTGCTGGGCGTCGTGATGGGCACCGTCGGCTGGATCCGGGTCGTGGTCGAGCCGGTGGTCACGTTCGTCCGCGCGCTGCCGCCGCTGGCGTACTTCAGCCTGTTCATCATCTGGTTCGGCATCGACGAGACGCCCAAGCTGTGGCTGCTCTCGATCGCCGCGCTGCCGCCGGTCGCGGTGGCCACCGCCGCCGCTGTCTACTCGGCGCCGACCGGGCTGGTCGAGGCCGCGCAGGCGCTGGGTGCGGGGCGGTGGCAGACGATCCGCGACGTGGTGCTGCCGAACGCCCTGCCGGAGATCTTCACGGGCATCCGGCTGGCGGTCGGCATCGCGTACTCGTCGGTCGTCGCGGCCGAGACCATCAACGGTGTTCCCGGCATCGGCGGGCTCATCCGTGATGCCCAGCGGTACTCCCAGACGGACGTGGTCGTGCTCGGCCTGTTCGCCATCGGCCTTTCCGGCCTGCTCATCGACGCCCTGCTGCGGACAGCCGAGACCAGGCTGATCCCGTGGCGGGGCCGTAGTTAAGGAAACCCCTCGTGAAAAAGATCATCCCCGCTCTCGCCGCCGTGCTGCTGCTCGCGACGACGGCCGCCTGCGGCAACGGTGCCGCGAGCGGCGGGTCGGACTCCGCGGAGAAGTCCATCCGGCTGGCGTACCAGGCGTTCCCCAGCGGTGACCTCATCGTCAAGAACCAAGGGCTGCTCGAGAAGGCGCTGCCGGACTACAAGATCACCTGGACGAAGTTCGACTCGGGCGCGAGCATCAACACCGCGTTCCTCGCCAAGAGCATCGACATCGCCGCGATCGGGTCCAGCCCGGTGGCACGCGGGCTGTCGGCGCCGCTCAACATCCCGTACCAGGTCGCCTTTGTCCTGGACGTGGCCGGTGACAACGAGGCGCTGGTCGCGCGGAACGGCAGCGGGGTCACCGACGTGGCCGGGCTGAAGGGCAAGAAGGTCGCCACGCCGTTCGCGTCGACCGCGCACTACAGCCTGCTCGCCGCGCTGGACAGGGCCGGTGTCAAGGAGTCCGAGGTGACCATCGTGGACCTCGAGCCCCAGGACATCCTGGCCGCCTGGACCCGCGGTGACCTCGACGCGGCGTACTCGTGGCTGCCGTCGCTGGACGAGCTGAAGAAGAACGGCAAGGTCCTGATCAGCAGCCGGGAGCTGGCCACCGCCGGCAAGCCCACGCTGGACCTCGGTGTCGTGACGACCTCGTTCATCCAGGCGCACCCCGAGGCCGTCGACGCCTGGCGCAAGGTCGAGGCGCAGGCGCTCGACGTCATCGCGAACGACCCGGCCGCCGCCGGCAAGGCTGTCGGCGCCGAGCTCAACCTCTCGCCGGAGGACGCGCAGAAGCAGCTCAGCCAGGGTGTGTTCCTCGAGCCGGCGGATCTCGCGTCGGACGAGTGGCTCGGCACCGACGCCAAGGTCGGCAAGCTCGCCGACAACCTGGTGAGCGCGTCGGAGTTCCTCAAGGGACAGCAGAAGATCGACGCGGTGCCGGACCTGGCCACCGTGCAGAAGTCCATCTACGTGAAGGGCCTGCCGGATGTCCTCAGCTGAGGCCGTCGTCCTGGACGGCGTCGAGCACGCGTACGGCGACGTCACCGCGGTGGGGCCGGTCAGCCTGACCGTCCCCGCCGGGGAGTTCCTCGTGCTGGTCGGCGCGTCCGGCTGCGGCAAGAGCACCCTGCTGCGGCTCATCGCCGGCTTCGAGCAGCCGACCACCGGTACGGTCCGGACCGGCGGTGAGGCACCCGTGCCGGGCCGTGGCGCCGGGCTGGTCTTCCAGCAGCCGCGGCTGTTCCCGTGGAAGACCGTCGGCGGCAACGTCGAGCTGGCCCTGCGCTACGCGGGCATCACCGACCGGGGCAACCGCGTCGAGGAGCTGCTCGCCAGTGTGGGCCTGCACGACGTCGCGCACCGGCGTACCTGGCAGATCTCCGGTGGCCAGCAGCAGCGGGTCGCCATCGCCCGGGCCCTCGCGGTGGACAATCCGTTGCTGCTGCTCGACGAGCCGTTCGCGGCCCTGGACGCCCTGACCCGGGAACGCCTGCAGGAGGACCTGCGCCGGGTCAGCGCCGACACCGGGCGTACGTGTGTCTTCGTGACCCACAGCGTCGACGAGGCCGTCTTCCTCGGGAGCCGGGTCGTCGTGCTCAGCGCCCGGCCCGGCCGGGTGGCGCTCGACCTGCCCATCGATCTGCCGCGCACCGGCGTCGCGCCGGACGAGCTGCGCGGACTGCCCGCCTATGCCGCCCTCCGCTCGGAGATCGGCCACGCCGTCCGCGCGGCGGCGACCGTACCGGAAGGGGTTCCGCTGTGACCGCGACCTTCGTGAAGCTCGACCTGGAGGCACTCGGCCCGCGTTTCGGGTCCGTCGTGCACGGGGTGGACCTGGCCACCGCGACCGACGACGAGATCGTCGCCGTCCGCGCGGCCCTGGTCGACCGCAAGGTGCTCTTCTTCCGCGACCAGAGCCTCGACGACGACGGCCAGGTCGGCCTCGGCCGCCGGATCGGCGAGCTCACCGCGTCCCACCCGGTCGTCGGTGGTGTCGACGCCGCCCACCCCGAGGTGTACGCCCTGGACAGCACCGACAACGGTTTTGCCGACGTGTGGCACACCGACGTCACGTTCGTGCGGCGCCCGCCCCTGGGCTCGATCCTGCGCGCGGTCACGCTCCCGCCCAGCGGCGGCGACACGAACTGGGCCGACGCGCAGCTCGCCTACGAGTCGCTCACCCCGGCGGTGCGCACGCTCGTCGACGGTCTCACCGCGGTCCACGACGGTACGCGCGAGTTCGGCTACTACCTCGCCCAGCGCCGCAACGGCCAGGGCAACGAGTGGGACGGCGAGGTCGTCACGCGCCTCGACCCGGTGGAGCATCCGGTGATCCGCGTGCACCCCGAGACCGGTCGCAAGGGCATCTTCGTCAACCCGGGTTTCACCTCGCACATCAAGGGGGTGTCCGAGTTCGAGAGCCGCGCGATCCTCGACCTGCTCTACGCCCACCTGACCAAGCCGGAGCACATCGTCCGGCACCGCTGGCGCGCCGGTGACGTGGCGATGTGGGACAACCGCAGCACCTCCCACTACGCCAACCGCGACTACGGGACCGACCGTCGTGTCATGCACCGCATCACCCTGCGCGGCGACATCCCGGTCGGTCCCTCGGCCTGACCGCTGTCGTGCGCGCTCTCGGCATCCGGGCGTCGCGCGGTTAGTGTCCTGGCGTGGAGGCCAGAGTTCGGACCGTCGTGGTGTGGGCCGCCGCGGTGGTCGTCGTCGCCGTGACCGGAGCCGCCGCCGGCACCGGCCGGTGGACGGTGGCGACCGCCGTGGCGTCCTTCGCCGGTGGGGTCGCCGTCGCCCTGGGCGTCCTGCGGCGTGGCGCGGTCGCCCGCCGGGCCGAGGTGGCTCGCCTGACCGAGCTCGTGGACCGCCGGGCCGAGCAGGTGGCCGCGCTCAGCCACGAGCTGCGCACACCCCTGGCGATGATCAAGGGCTCGGCGGATCTGCTCCTCGAGGGCTCGCCGGGCCCGCTCACCGCGGCCCAGGAACGCTTCCTGACCGTCGTCGACCACCAGTGCACCCAGGTCATCGGGTTGTGCGAGAGCCTGCTGATCCAGGCGAAGATCGAGGCCGGCATCTTCACGCCCCGGCCGGAGCGCATCGACGTCTCCGTGGTCGTGCGGGACGTCGTCACCGCCATGCGGCCGCTCTCGGCCCAGCGCAAGCAGCGGATCACCCTGGACACACCGCAGGTCACCCGCCGGCTGCCGGCCGACCCGATGCTGCTCGCCCAGGCGGTCACCAATCTGCTCTCCAACGCCAGCCGCTTCACCACGGTGGGCGGCAACATCGGCGTCCGGGTGACCACGATCGACACCGGCGTCTGCGTTTATGTCAGCGACGACGGCGCGGGCATGGACCGCGATCAGCGCCGCCGCCTCTTCCAGCGGTTCGCCACCGGCCGCCCGCTCGCCGACGGCACCGGGCTCGGACTGGTCATCACCAAGACCATCGTGGAGCTGCACGGCGGTTCGATCATGGTCGACACGACCTCCATGCGCGGCACGACGTTCCTGTTCACGCTGCCCTGGGAGGACGAGTGACGCCGACCGCACTGATCGTCGACGACGAGCCGCAGATGACCGCGATCCTGGAGTTCGCGCTGGAGACGCAGGGATTCACGGCGCTGGTCGCGCACGACGGCGCCACCGCGATGCACCTGCTGCGGACACGCGATCCCGACCTGGTGGTCCTCGACATCCTGATGCCGGCCGTCGACGGTCTCACGCTGTGCCGGTGGATCCGGGCCCGGTCCGAGGTCCCCATCATGATGCTGACCGCACTGGCCCAGCACGAGGACGTCATCGCCGGGCTGGAACACGGCGCGGACGATTACGTCACCAAGCCGTTCCATCCCCGCGAGGTGGCCCTGCGGGCCCAGGCCCTCGTCCGGCGGCGCCGCGACAGCGCCGGGACCCGGATCCAGGTCGGCGGGCTGCGGATCGACCCCGCGGAGCGGACCGCCACCCTGGACGGGCGCCGCATCGAGCTGCCCTACACCGAGTTCAAGCTGCTCAGCCATCTCGCCTCCCGCCCCGGGGTCGCCCAGTCGTGGCAGGACCTGCTGCGGGCGGTCTGGGGCACCACGAACCTGGCCGGCGGGCGTGACGTCGTGAAGTCGACTGTGTACCGGCTCAGAGCGCGGCTGACCGCCTCCGGCGACGTCGACGGCTCCCGCTATCTGCGCACGCTGCGCGGTGTCGGCTACCTGATGCCGGACATCGCACCCGGCGCCGACGACGAGTAGGTGACAACTTCGTCACCGAACAACACTGCGCTGTCACCGGGGGAGGACACCCGGCGACCTACGGTCAGCGCAGGTTGTTTCGCCGGCATACGACCGGCGTTTCGAGGAGGTCACCAGAGATGGTCCAGCGCATCCACCGTCGCGTTCCTCCGCTGCTGGCGGCCGCACTGGTCGCGGTCGTCGCGGCCGGTTGCACCCGTGCGGCCTCGTCGGCCGATCCCGCCGACGACACCGGCAAGGTCACGGTCGCCTGCGGCGCCACCGAGGAGTGGTGTGCCGCGATGACCGCGGGATTCACCCGGAGCACCGGACTGAAGGCCGATTTTGTCCGGCTCTCCAGCGGGGAGGCTCTCGCCCGGCTCGAGGCGGGCAAGGACGACCCCGAGTTCGACGTCTGGCACGGCGGGCCGGCCGACGGCTACGTCGCGGCCTCGTCGAGAGGGCTGCTCGAGCCCTACGTGTCACCGAACGCGGCCACGATCCCGGCCGCCTACAAGGACGTGGCTGGGGCGTGGACCGGGGTTTACGCGGGAGCGCTCGGCTTCTGCAGCAACACCCGCATCCTGGCCGAGAAAGGTGTCGCGGCGCCGAAATCGTGGCGGGACCTGCTCGCACCGGCGCTGCGCCGCAACGTGGCCATGGCGCACCCGTCGACCTCGGGCACCGCTTATGCCGCGCTCTGGACCCAGGTCCAGCTCGACGGTGGCGCCGATCCGGCCTTCGACTACCTGGCCCAGCTGCATTCCAACATCCTGCAGTACACCAAGTCCGGCGCCGCGCCCGGTCAGATGGTGGCGCGGGGCGAGATCGCCGTCGGCGTCGTCTTCTCCCACGACTGTGTCGCCCTCCAGCAGGAAGGCATCAAGGACCTGACGGTCACCTTCCCGAGCGAGGGGACCGGTTACGAGGTCGGGGGAGTCGCCCTGATCAAGGGGGCCGGCAACCCGGTGACCGCGGCACGGTACGTGGACTGGGCGCTGACACCGGAGTCGCAGCAGATCGGGCCGACCGTGCAGGCGTTCCAGCGACCCACCAACCCGGCCGCCGCCGTCTCGCCGTACGCGTTCGACGACAGGGCGGTGAAGCTCATCGAGTACGACGTGGCCGCCGCCGGCGCTCAGAAGTCCGTGCTCACCAAGCGGTTCGACCAGCAGATCGCCCAGGCTCCCAAGTCCTGAGCGTCCCCCGGCCTTTCCGCGCCGAGCGGGTCCCGCGGCAACGGGACCCGCTCGGGTGGTCGACAAGTCAGGAGGTCCGGCCGATGCTCGACGTCGTCGAACAGGCCCCGGCCCGTACGCCCGAAGCCGCCCAGCCGCCGCCCCGCCGCCGCGAGGCGAGCGTCCGGATCGCCCTCGTCCTCTGCCTGGTCCTCGTCGGCCTCGGCAGTGTCGTCCCGATCGTCGCGGTTCTCGCGAAAGCACTGTCCCCGGAAGCACTCCCGCGTTACGCGGACTTCTTCACCTCCGCGGTCGACCTGGGCATCCTGCGCAACACCGTGGTGCTCGGCCTGCTCGTCGGGGCCCTCGGCACGGCCGTCGGCCTGCTGTTCGCCTTCGTGCAGACCCGTCTCGACGTCCCGTTCAAGCGCACCCTGCACGTCATCGCGATGATCCCGATCGTCAGCCCGCCCTTCGCGGTGGCCACGGCCGCCATCGTCCTGTACGGCCGCCGCGGCGTGATCAGCTACGGCGTGTTCGGTGTCGAGTACGACATCTACGGCCTCGACGGTCTGGTCCTGGTGCTGTCCCTGTCGTTGTTCCCGGTCGCCTACCTCGGCCTGGTGGCGATGATGCGGGCGCTGGACCCGGCGATGGAGGAAGCCGCCATGATCATGGGGGCGTCGCGGCTGCGCGTGCTGCGGACGCTGATCCTGCCGTTGCTCGCGCCCGGTCTGGTCGGACCGTTCCTGCTGCTCTTCGTCGAGGCGATCGCCGACCTGGCCAACCCGCTCACCCTCGGCGGCGACTACACGGTCCTCGCCAGCCGCGCCTATCTCGCGGTCATCGGCGAGTACGACCTGACGGGCGCCGCCGTCTACAGCCTCATCCTGCTGTTCCCGGCCCTCGGCCTGTACGTGTCGCAGCGGTACTGGCTCGGCCGGAAGGTCCGCACGACCGTCACCGGCAAGCCGTCGGGCAGTGTGCACCTGATCAGCAGCTGGGTCCGCTGGCCCGTCTACGCCGTGGCCCTGTTCATCGCGGCGGTCATCGTCAGCCTCTACGGCACGGTTGTCGTCGGCGCGTTCACGGAGATCCTGGGTGTGGACAACAGCTTCACCCTGGCGCATCTGCGCGAGGTCGTCACCGGTCCGGGCCTCTCGGCGGTGATCGACACCGCGGTGCTGGCGGGCATCGCCACACCGATCGCCGGTGCGCTGGGCATGCTGATCGCCTGGCTCGTGGTGCGGCATCTGCGCCGGGGCAGCGGCTGGCTGGACTTCGCGGGCACGCTGGGTGTCGCGGTGCCCGGCACGGTCCTCGGGATCGGGTACGTCCTGGCGTACCGCGGTGACCGGTACCTCGGCGACATCCCCGTCCTGCCCGGTCTGGTCGGTGGCGGGGCCCTCGCCGGTGGTGCGGCGGTGGTCGTGCTCGCCTACGTCACCCGCAGTGTCCCCGCCGGCTTGCGGACCGGCACCGCCGCGCTCTCGCAGCTGGACCCGCACCTCGAGGAGGCCGCCACCAATCTCGGGGCTTCGCCGTTGCGCACGTTCCGGCAGGTGACGCTGCCGCTGATCCGTTCGGCGTTGCTCACCGGGCTGAGCTACAGCTTCGCCCGGAGCATGACCTCGGTGTCCACGATCGTCCTGCTGGTCACCCCGGAGACCCGGATCGTGACCTCGCAGATCCTCGGCGCCGCGAACACCGGCCGCTACGGCGTCGCCTTCGCCTACTGCACCGTCCTGACCGTTGTCGTCCTGGCCGGGTTCGGCCTGATCAGGTTGCTCGTCGGCCGGGACGTCCCGTTGCACCGGATCGCCGAATCACCGGAGAGGCCCCGTCGATGACCACAGTGCACCCCGCCGGCCGGCTCGAGCTCGAATCGATCACCCGCGTCTTCACGAGCCACGGCTCGTCGGTCACCGCGGTGGACGACGTCTCGCTGACGGTCGAGCCCGGCGAGTTCATCACCCTGCTCGGTCCGTCGGGCTGCGGCAAGACGACGACCCTGCGCATCGTCGCGGGTTTCGAGTCGGGGACCGCCGGGAGTTTGCGTCTCGACGGCCGGTCGATCACCGCGACACCGCCGCAGAAACGGCAGATGGCGATGGTCTTCCAGTCCTACGCGCTCTTCCCCCATCTCACCGTCGGTCAGAACATCGCCTACGGCCTCAAGGTGCAACGCCGCAGCCGGGCGGACATCGAGTCGGCGATGCAGATCGCGCTCACCAGCATGAACCTCGTCGGTCTGCAGGACCGCAGCCCGCACGAGCTCTCCGGGGGTCAGCAGCAGCGGGTCGCGCTCGCCCGGGCGCTGGTGGTCCAGCCCCGGGTGCTGCTCTTCGACGAGCCGCTGAGCAACCTCGACGCCAAGCTGCGCGGCGCGATGCGGGCCGAGATCCGCCGGATCCAGCGGACCCTGGCGATCACCAGCCTGTACGTCACCCACGATCAGGAGGAGGCGATGACCATGTCGGACCGGGTCGTCGTGATGAACAAAGGCCGGGTGGAGCAGGTGGCGACCCCGGCGGAGATCTACCTGCGGCCCGCGTCGATCTTCGTCGCGGACTTCATCGGCCGGGCCAACTTCATCGAGGTGGCGCTGGAGAGCGTGGCCGCCGGCAGTGCCACGGTCACCGTCCTGGGCCGTCGGGTGTCGGTGGCTGCCAGCCCGGCCATCGGTCAGCGGGAGACGGTCGCCTATCTGATGGTCCGCCCGGAGACCATGCGGGTCACGGCCGCCCCCCAGGGTGGTACGGGCTCGGTGCTGTCGGCGACTTTCCACGGCGACACCGTCGACTACGAGGTCGAGACGAGCAGCGGCACGCTGAACGTCACCGAGGCCGGGCCCGAGCCCGGCCGGTTACTGACCGAGGGCACCAACGTCACGGTGACCATCGACCCGCGCAAGGCCTACCTGCTGCCGCGCGACTGAGCGGGGGACGGCCCGGAGGCCGCCTGCGTGCGACGACGCAGGCGGTTCTCCGCGTACGCCATGCCGGCCAGGACGATCAGACCGCCGGCGATGACGTTCCAGGTGACCGCTTCACCGAGGACCACCGCGCTGACCAGGACCGCCGCGATCGGGACGACGTAGTTCACCGCCGAGGCCGTGGTCGCGCCGACCTCGTCGATCAGGCGGAAGTAGAGCACGTACGCCAGCCCGGTGCTCAACGCGCCGAGCAGCACGATGCTGACCACGATCCGCGGCGTCACGGTGACCGGCCCCCACTCCAGGAACGGGCTCACGGCCGCCTGCAGGAGCACCGCCACCGACACCTGACCGGCCGCGAGCGAGACCGGCTTCAGGTGCCGCGGCGACAGGAACCGTCGCACGTAGACGAAGCCGAGTGCGTAACTGACCGCCGCGCCGAAGCAGGCGACCTCACCGCCGATCGAGCCGAGCGCCTCCCGCCACGGGGCGACGACCACCACGAGCCCGGCGAAGCCGATCAGCAGACCGGTCAGCTTCCGGGGTGTGGCCCGTTCGTCGGCCAGTGCGAACGCCGCGACGGTCAGCGTCAGCAGTGGAGTGGCCCCGACGAGGACCCCGGCGATGCCCGCGCCCGCGCTGCGTTCGCCGTACGAGAGCAGCAGGAACGGGATCACGTTGCCGAACAGCGCGGCCGCCGCCAGGTGGCCCCACACGACACGCTCCCGGGGGAGGCCGGCGCGGGTCACGGCGGCGACGGTCAGCAGGACGGCCGCGCCGAGCACCAGGCGCGCCAGGACCAGCTGCGCGGGGGAGAGCCCGGCGAGGGCCTCCTTGATCAACGTGAAGCTGCTGCCCCAGAGCAGCGCCAGAACCAGGAAGCGTGTCTTCATGCTCTGATACTCGGAGTGCGGGACGTCCCGCGTCCACCAGGCTTTTGCGGACACTACCGTTAAGCAGAACTGAAAGCTTTCTCCAGCTCGTCCGCGGTCGCGCAGAGGGCTTCGGCGACCAGCCGCATGTGCGGCGCCTGATCGCCGGCCTGCCGGACGAAGAGCGACACCTGGCGGCTCGGCTGCTGCGCCCGCGGCGCGCGCACGGTGAGACCCGGTTCGCGATCGGGCGCGGCCATCCGTGGCACGAGTGCGACTCCGTAGCCCGCGCGGACCAGGGCGAAGACCGAGACGTAGCTGTCCGCCGTGTGGGCCGTCCGGGGGGTGAATCCGGCCGCGGAACACTCCCGCACGGCGATGTCGCGGCACAGGCCGGCGGGCGGCACGATCCACTCCTCGCCGGCCAGGTCCGCCAGCCGCAACTCGTCGGCGCCCGCCCGCGGATGCCCCGACGGCAGTACGAGGTCGAGCGGGTCGACCAGCAGCGGTGTCCGGGTGAACCGCGCGTCGTCCACGCGGACCTCACCGTCGAGGCCGACCACGACGTCGGTCTCGTCGCGCAGCAGCCGGTCGAGGGCCTCCTCGGTGTCGGCCTCGCGGATCCGCACGGTCAGCCGGGGTGCGTCCTCGCCGAGCCGCCGCATCGCCGGGACCGCGAGTGCCCCGACGGCCGTGGCGAAACAGTCCATCCGCACGGTCGCCGCCGCCCCCGACACGTACGCGTCGAGCTCGGTCTGCGCCACCTCGAGCTGCGCGAAGAGCAGGTCGGCGTGGCGCAGCAGCAACCAGGCGGCGTCGGTGAGGCGGACCCGGCGCCCGTGCGGTTCGAGCAGCGGCGCCCCGACGTCCTTGGCCAGCAGCGCGAGTTGCTGCGACACCGCCGACGAGGTCATGTGCAGTGCGGTGCCGACCGCGGTCACCGTGCCGCGGTCCCGCAACTCCCGCAGCAATCGCAACCGCCGCAGGTCGATCTGTCCCATCGCCGCATCCTAGGGCCCTTCCCGACATCAGGGCTCGAGGATGACCTTGCCGCGGACCGTGCGCGACTCGGCCAGCTCCATCGCGGCGGTGATCTCGGAGAGGGGGAACCGTGCGGCGATCTCCGGCACGACGGCGCCGCTCTCGAGCAGGCCGATCACCGTGGTCAGGTCCTCCCGCAGCCGCCGGCGGAAGGTCGCCCGGCGCACCAGCTTGCCGGCCCAGAAGTTGTAGAACAGCGCCCGGTGCCCGTTCGGCAGGGTGTTCCAGACGAACAGCCGGGCGAGGAGCCGCACAAAAACGAGCTCCATCGGCTGCTTACCACCCAGAGCGGAGGCATTCCCGTACGCGACCAGCACACCACCACGGCTGAGCAGCGAGTAGGAGGTTCGCACGCTCGCGCCGCCGATCGGGTCGAACACCGCGTCGACGCCGGCGGGTGCCAGGTCGCGGACCCGCGCCGCGAGGTCGGGGTCGTTGTAGTCGAGCGGGGTGACGCCGAGCGCCCGCAGCGCGTCGTGGTGCCGGGGTGACGCCGTACCGATGACGTGGACACCGTGGTGCAGGGCGAGCTGGACGAGGATCATGCCGACCCCGCCGTTGGCGCCGTGCACCAGGACTGTCTGACCGGGACTGACGCGGGCGCTGCGGTGCAGCATCTGCCACGCGGTCACGCCGTTGACAACAACCGTCTCGACCTCGGCCGGGTCGAGCGCGGCGGGGACGCGTACCAGGTCGAGGGCGTCGATGAGCACGTGGCTGGCCCACCCGCCGGTCTTGACGACCGCGGCGACGCGCGAGCCGACCAGGGTGCCGTCCGCGCCGGGTCCGACGGCCTCGACCGTGCCGACGAAGTCGTAGCCGGGTGTGAACGGGAAGCTGGGCTGCCCGGGGTAGAGGTCACGGCGCATCGCCTGCTCGGCGTAGGAGATGCCGGTGGCGTCCACGCGGACCCGGGCCTGGCCGGCGGCGGGCTCGCCGATCTCCCGCTCACGGACTTCGAGGGCCTGGGGGAACTTGCCGGGGAGAACAACTTCAACGGTCATGATGGCTCCTTAGTTTGTAAGTGTGCACTCACACACTTTTTGGGTCAGAGAAAAACCGCCCCGGGCGGGGCGGTCCGGTGACTAGTGCCGGAAGCCGGCGGTCAGTGCGCTCGCCCACGGCTGGTCGATGCCGTCGAGGTCCGCGGTGACGATCAGGTGGCACAACTGCCCGTACGCGAAGAACTGCTGAAGCTGCGGGCCGCTCGCGCCCGACCGGCCCTGCACGAAGGTCGCGAGCCGGCCGTATCCCTCCTGGACGGCGGCGCGGATCTCGGGGACGTCGGTCACGCTCTGCGCCTGCACCTGGAAGAGCAGCAGGTCACGGTCGGCGATGAGGTCGGCGTAGGCGCTGCCCATCGCTCGCAGCACCTCCTCGGTGGCCCCGCTGGCGGCGCTCTCGGCGCCCGCCTCCAGGGCGGCCAGGATGCGGTCGTAACAGGCCTCCGCCGCGGCGACGAAGAGCCCGAGCTTGCCCCGGAAGAGCCGGAACACGTACGCCTCCGAGATGCCGGCGGCCGCGGCAACCGCTGTCACCGGTGTGGCGTGGAAGCCCGCGCGGGCAAAGACCGTCACCGCCTCGTGGAGGACGGTGGCGCGCCGGACCTCGGCCGTGGATCGCATCATGTATGTGAGTACACACTCACAAGTAAGGAAAGTCAATCGGCAATTTGTATAAGCGCTGTTACATTCTCTGCGTGACCGAACCCGATCTGCTCGACAGCAGTTACTACGGCCCGCTCTTCCGGCTGCTCGCCGACATGGACAACGACATCGCCGGCCTCTACGCCGAGCCCCGCTTCGAGGGCATCCGGACGCGTTTTGTCGGCCCTCTCATTGACCTCGGCCGGCGTGGGCCGCTGACCATCCGCGAGCTCGCCGACGCGCGCAAGGTGACCCACTCCGCGATGAGCCAGACCGCCACCGCCATGCGCAAGGCCGGTTTTGTCGAGCCGGCCGAGGGCACCGACGGGCGTACCCGCAAGGTTCAGCTGACCGGCCGCTCGCGGGACCTGGTGCCGTTCCTGGAGGCCGAGTGGCGGGCGACGGAGAAGACCGTCCGCGACCTCGACGCCGAGCTCGCGTACCCGCTGATGAAGGCCGTCGCCGACGTGCGGGAGGCCCTGGCCGCCCGGTCGTTCGCCCAGCGACTGCGCGACAACCTGTGAGCGCCCTGGCGGACCTGCGCCCGCTGCGGGAGAGCCCCCCGTTCCGCCGCCTCTGGCTCGGCACGACCGCGTCCGGGTTCGGCGGTCAGCTCGGCGCCTTCGCCGTCGTCTACTACGTGTGGGAGCACACCCGCAGCGCCGCGATGGTCGGGCTCGTCGGGCTCGTCACCGCCGTACCCATGATCGTGCTGGCCCTGGCCGGCAGCGCCTTCATGGACCACGTCGACCGCCGCCTGCTGGCGTTCCGGTGCTCGTGCGGGCAGCTCGTGGTCAGTCTGGGCATGGCCGCGGTGGCCGCGACGGACATCGGCGGTGTGCCGCTGATGCTGGTGCTCGCGGGGCTGGGCTCGGCGTTCGCGTCGGTCGGTGGGCCGGCCAAGCGCACGTTCATCCCGGCGCTGCTCACCGGGGACCGGCTCGCCGCCGGCCTCGCCCTCAGCCATCTGTCGTTCCAGCTGGCGATGCTGCTCGGCCCGGCGACGGCCGGCCTGGTCACCGCCCAGTGGGGTACGACGTGGTGCTTCGTGATCGACGCGGTGACCTTCGCGTTCGCGCTGATCGGCATCGCCGGTCTGCCGCGCGGTGTCGAGAGCGCCGAGGGTCGTCCCGGCGCGGCGGCGGTCGTGGACGGCTTCCGCTTCACCGCCCGTACGCCGGAGGTCCGCGGCGCCTTCCTCGCCGACCTGGCGGCGACGATGCTGGCCATGCCGTTCGCCCTGTTCCCGCTGATCAACGCCGAGAAGTTCGGCGGCCGACCGGAGATCCTCGGCCTGTTCACCACGGCCGTCGCGGTGGGCGGCGTGCTGGCCTCCGTCCTGTCCGGCCTGGCCACCCGCCGGCGCCACCCGGGCACGGTCCTGCTGGTCTGCGGCACGGTGTGGGCGGTGTCGCTGGGCTTCGTCGGCCTGACCGGTCACCTGCTGATCGTCCTGTCCCTGCTGGCCGTCGCGGGCGCGGCCGACACCTGGGCGGTCGTCTCCCGCGGCACGGTCGTGCAGACGGCCACGCCGGTCGCTTACCGGGGGAGGGTCGCGTCGCTGGAACACATCGTCGGCTCGGCCGGACCCGAGCTGGGCAACCTGCGCGCCGGCCTGGTCGCGACGGTGACCTCCGGTGCGGCGTCCCTCGCCCTCGGCGGCATCCTGAGCGTGATCGCCACCGGGCTGATCGCGGTGACGACGCCGGCACTGCGCCGCTTCACCGTCCCGGAGGTGGAACCCGAAATGCACGACCGGTCCGCCGGTGTCCCCGGCGCGTAGGGTGACCGCGTGGATCACGAAGAACGCATCGCGCTGTTCCTGGACTACGAGAACCTGGCGATCAGCGCCCGTGACCACCTCGGTGGCATGTCCTTCGACATGCGGCCCGTCTCCGACGCGCTCGCCGAGCGGGGACGGGTCGTGGTGCGCCGGGCCTACGCCGACTGGTCGTACTTCGACGAGGACCGCCGGATGCTGACCCGCTCGCACGTCGAGCTGATCGACATCCCGCAGCGCATGAACGCGTCCCGCAAGAACGCCGCCGACATCAAGATGGTCGTCGACGCGCTCGAGGTGGCGTTCGAGCGGGCGTACATCTCGACGTTCGTGCTCTGCACCGGCGACAGCGACTTCACGCCGCTGGTCCACAAGCTCCGCGAGCTCAACAAGCGGGTCATCGGGGTCGGCGTCGAGAAGTCGACCTCCGCGCTGCTGCCGCCGGCCTGCGACGAGTTCCTCTACTACGACCGCCTCGAGGGCGTGGAGATCCCGCCCGTCCGCCCGCGCCCGGTCGTGCCCGAGCCGCAGCCGGTCGCCGAGGTGCCCGCCCGCGACCTCGACTCGCTCTCCGCCCTGGTGGCCCAGAGTGTGGCCGGCCTGCAGCGCAGCTCCAGCGGCGCCGTGACCGCCTCGACGCTGAAGCGCACGCTGCTCCGCAAGGACCCCACCTTCAACGAGGCGGACTACGGCTTCCGCGCCTTCGGTGAGCTGCTGCGCCACCTCGCCGGCAACAACGTCGTCGAGCTCCTCGGCAGCGCCGCGAAGGGTGACCCCGAGGTCACCCTTCCCGAGCACGGCGACCGGGAGGCGGCGTTCGCCCTGCTCCGCACCGTGGTCGCGGACCTGGCGGGCACGTCCGGCGCCGCGGCCCTCTCGGGTCTCAAGAATCAGGTACGCAAGACAGCACCCGACTTCAGCGAGAAGAAGCTCGGCTACCGCAGTTTCCTGCAGTTCTGCAAAGCCGCCGCCACCAGCGGTGCCGTCGACCTGAAGTGGAGCCCCGACGCCGACGACTACCTGCTGACCGCACCCCGGAGCTGACACCGGTCCGGTTGCCCGGTCTCGGTAGAGTGCCCGGAATGTGGCTGACGGACCGGGTACGCCGGCATCACGAGGCGGCGAAGTTCCTGGTCGTCGGCGGGACCTGCTTCCTGGCGACCACCGCCATGAACTACGCGCTCAAGCTGACCGTCCTGCACGAGAAACCCGTGACCGCGCTGGCCGTCGCCACGATCATCAGCACGATGCTGTCGTACGTGCTCAACCGGGAGTGGTCGTTCCGGACGCGCGGCGGTCGCGAGCGCCATCACGAGGCCGCGTTGTTCTTCGGTGTCAGCGCGATCGGCATCGTCCTCAACGTGCTGCCGCTGGCCGCGTCCCGCTATGTGTTCCTGTTGCGGGTGCCGGACGTGAGCCGCCCGGTGCAGGAGATGGCCGACTTCGTCAGCGGCATCGTGGTGGGAACGCTGATCGCGCTGGTCTTCCGGCTCTGGGCCTTCAAGCGGTTCGTCTTCCCGCGGGCGGAGGCGCGCCCCCGTCCCGCGCGTCCGCGGAAGGCAGGGCCCCGCACCGCCGTCGTCCGTCACGAGACGCACACGAGCGACCGGCCGGAACCGACCGGCGAGAGTGGCGGTCAGCCACGGCTCCCGGCCGGGTAGTGCTTGCGCAGGTCGGAGATGGTCATCCGGTCGAGCAGGCGGTCGGGGAGAAGGCGCGAGGCGCTGATGAGGAAGCCCGCCGTCGCGCCGATGGTGTAGCGGGTGCGGGGCCGGCGGTCGGTCACGGCCTTGGCGATCGTCCGGGCCGCGACGTCGGCTGTCACTCCGGCCTCGGTGAATGCGGCGACGTGTGAGGGCAGCGCCTGCACGAGATCGCCGTAGCGCGCGTTCTGCTCGGGTGTCATGCCCGTGGCGAGCCCGGTCAGACCGGCGAGACCGTGTCCGGCCATCTCGGTCTTGACGCCACCCGGTTCGACGACCACCACCTGGACACCGGTGGGCGCCAGCTCGGTGCGCAGGGCGTCGCTCATGGCCTCCATCGCGTGTTTGCTGCTGGCGTACGGGCCGTAGCCGGCCATGGAGAGCTTGCCGTTCACCGAGCTGATGTTGACGATGCGGCCCCGGCTGCGCACCAGCGCGGGGATCAGGGCCTGCGTGGTCGCGACGTGCCCGAAGAGGTTGACCTCGAAGATGCGGCGCCACTGGTCGAGCGGTGTGACCTCGACCGGGCCGGCGCCGGGGATGCCGGCGTTGTTGACCAGCGCCCGCAGCGGCCGCCCCTCGGGATCGCCGGTGACACGGGCGGCCAGCGCCGCGATGTGGTCGGCGTTCGTGATGTCGAGGATGACCGGTTCGATGCCCGCTGCGCGCAGGGCGGTGCCGTCGCTGTCGCGGCGGACCCCGGCGAGGACGTGGAAGCCGCGCCGGGCCAGCTCGAGCGCGGTGGCCGCGCCCATGCCGGTGGAAGCTCCGGTGACGATGACGAGTTCCCGCGTTTCAGTTGACGTTGTCATCTTCAGGAGTCTCCGGCACTGAGATGACGCTGTCAACTGTTTCGGGTGACGCTGTCATCGGAGACCGCTAGGATCAGCACATGACCAGCCGCGCCGAATCCGCCGCCGCCACGCGTCAGGCCCTCCTCGACGCGGCTGCCGAGCTGCTCGACGACGGTGGCCTCGAAGCGGTGACCCTGCGCGCGGTGGGCGGGCGGGCCGGGGTGACACGCGGTGCGCCGTACCGTCATTTCCCCGACAAGGAGAGCCTGCTGATCGCGATCGGGACGCAGGCCTGGGACCGGCTCGGAGATCGGATCCACGCCGCCCGGGCCGACCCGGAGCTGTCACCGGCCGACAGGCTGCGCGGGGGACTCACCGCGCTCATCGGCCTCGCCCGCACGCAGCCGCACCTCTACCAGCTGATGTTCAGCAACCCGCCCGGGGACCCGGCCGCGCTGGCCCGGGCGGCCCAGCGCAGCCAGATCGAGTTCCTGGCGATCGTCGCCGAGCTCGTCGGCGAGCACGACGCCCGGCGCTACGGCGCCCTGCTCATCAGCAGCGCGAACGGCATCGCCGGCATGGAGGCGAGCAGCCAGCTCACCGACCCGAAGTGGGGCGGCCTGTCGGCCGAGGACCTCGTCGACACCCTCGTCGACCTGATCGCCGCCAGGAAACCCTCCGGATGAGCGACGTGCGTCAGTCGGGCGGCCCCACCGGGCTACCCTGAGCGGCCGGGCTGTCCGCCGCCGCGCCGGGCACCCCGGCCTGATCGTCGGTGGCCAAATGGTCGTGGTCGTGATCGAGGTCGCCGGGGTTGCCCGTGGTGGGTTCGGTCATCGCATCGGCGTCCATGGAACCGGGATCGGCGATGCTGCTCAGGTCGTCGTGCGGATCGGTCATGGCGCACGGATTCCCGCCACTCCCGCCGGCATGCGGGACCCGGGGCGCCGTTCACCGACTCTTCATGTGGTCAGAGCGGCTGGTCGACTTCCTCGGCCACCGCGCGTACCCGGTCGGGGTCGGGCCGGGGGCTGGTCAGCGGCACGCGAGCCGTGCCGGTGAGGCTGCCGGATGGCGTTGGCCGAGTCGTGGAACCCGTTGGTGAAATCGAAGAGCAGGGCCAGCGCGATGAGGCCGATCAGCGCGGCCAGAGTCACGTCCACGTGGCGGTCAGCGCAGAGCGCGCAGGGTCAGCGCGGTGACCCACCCGTAGGCGAGGTGCGGCACGAGGTCACTCACCCAGTCCGCCGCCTTCCAGCTCCGCGGGTCGGTGACCCCCAGCGCGGTCATCGGCGCGTTCGACCCCAGCATCCCGAGCACGGTCAGCGCCACAGCCGAGACCCCGGTGGGCATCCGGCGACCGCCCGCCGCGGTCCAGGCGACGGCGGCGGCGGTGGAGGTGGCGTACCCGAGCAACGGGCCCAGCCCGCTCTTGCGGTTCTCCGCGGACTTGTCCTCACCGAGCGGCACGTGGGCCAGCTCGGCGAGCTTCGACACGCTGTCCTCACCCGCGCTGCTGGCGGGACGCGCCCGCACCGCCATGTCGAGATAGGTGACGGCGTTGAGGGCGGTCGCACCGGCGGCGCCCGCAACGATGGCCTTGACGGTGTTGTCCATGCGGGCCCGCGTACCCGTCACCCGTTCGGATACACGCGGTGCAGGCCGGGCGGTGATGCCCGTTTGAAGCGCGTCCAGTTCGGTATGCAGGCCTCCCATGAAACCTATGACTCGAGCGGCGGTCATCACTGCCGCGGCCGCCGCAGTCGGCGGCACGACTTATCGACTTGTCGCCAGGCGCCGCCAAGGACCACCGGGTCCGGGCCGGCGGCACGTGATCACGGTTCATCGGCCGCTGGACGAGCTGGCCGAGGTGCTGCCCGAGCCGCTGGCCGCGTACCACGGGGCCCTCGAGGTGCAGTTGCGGGCGGCTCCGGCCGGGCGGGGGACCGAGATCAGCGCGCGTGCCCTGAACGACAGCGTGTCCGACGGCGACATCCGGCGGCTGCTGCGGGAGAGCCGGTCCCTGCTGGAGGTCGGTGACATTCTGCAGCCGGGCGGGCCGACGACCACACCCACCGTGACGAACGCGCCGTTGCGTGCGGCCACCCGGCACGGCCGCGAAGGAGGACTGCTGTGAAGGCGTTGCAGTGGCAAGGTGTCAACAAGCTGGCCGTCGGGGACGTGCCCGACCCGGAGATCCGGAACGCGGGCGACGTCATCGTCAAGGTCAAACGGTCGGTCACCTGCGGTTCGGACCTGCACCTCCTCGGCGGCTACATCCCGTTCATGGAGCGGGGTGACGTCCTCGGTCACGAGTTCATCGGTGAGGTCGTCGAGACGGGGTCCGAGGTCCGGAACCACCGGGTCGGTGACCGGGTGGTCGTGTCGTCGTTCATCGCCTGCGGCAAGTGTTACTTCTGCGAGCAGCGCCTCTTCTCGCTGTGCGACAACGGCAACACCAACCCCGCCATCACCGAGACGCTGTGGGGGCAGGCGCCGGGTGGTTGTTTCGGGTATTCCCACGCGATGGGCGGTAACCCCGGAAGTCACGCGGAGTACATCCGGGTCCCGTTCGCCGACGTCGGCGCTTTCACGGTGCCGGATGCGGTCACCGACGAACGGGCGCTGTTCGCGTCCGACTCGGCCAGCACCGGCTGGATGGGCGCGGACCTGGGCGGTGTGCAGCGCGGTGATGTCGTGGCCGTCTGGGGCGCCGGCGCGGTCGGTCAGATGGCGGCCCGTGCGGCGGTCCTGCTCGGTGCCGACCGGGTGGTGGTCATCGACCGGTACGAGAACCGGCTGCACCAGGTCGAGAAGTACGCCGGCGCGGAGACGCTGAACTACGAGAACACCGACGTCGAGGCCGAGCTGCGGGAGCGCAGCGGCGGCCGGGGCCCGGACGTCTGCATCGAGGCCGTCGGCATGGAGGCGCACACGCCGGGCCCGCAGTTCCTCTACGACCAGGTCAAGCAGCAGCTCCGCCTGCAGACCGACCGGCCGGCCGCAGTCCGCGACGCGATCCACGCGTGCCGCAAAGGCGGCTCCGTCTTCGTCCTCGGCGTCTACGCGGGTTTTGTCGACAAGTTCCCGCTCGGCGCCCTGATGAACAAGGGCCTGACCGTGCGGGGCGCCCAGATGCACGGCCAGCGTTACATCCCGATGCTGCTCGATCGGATGGCCAAGGGCGAGCTGATCACCGAGCACCTCGCCACCCACACCATGCCGCTGGCCGAGGCGCCGAAGGGCTACCGCATGTTCAAGGACAAGGAGGACGACTGCGTGCGCGCGGTCTTCCTGCCCAACTGACCCCGCGAGCCGGGACGGTCCACAGCGTGGGGCCGTCCCGGTCGACGGTGGTGTCAGCCGGAGATCGTCAGCTCGGCCAGGCGGTCCAGCATCACACCGGTGCTTCCGCCGGCCCGGAGGATCTCCCGCTGCCGGGCCGCACCCGTGCCCTCCCGGCGGACCCGGTCGAGCTGCGCCTCGACCACGTCCAGGTCGCCCAGCCGCTTCAGGGCCGGCCGGACAAAGTCGACCAGGTCACCGACAAGATCCCAGGCGGGCCGCGAGCGCTGCGACCGGACGTCCGTCAGCGTGCCGTCCAACCCGGTCCGGGCCGCGTTCCAGTGCGCGGCCCGGAGCAGATCATCCGGTACGCGCACAGCCGCGCGACCGGCGGCGATGTCGTCCCGAACAGCCGTGACGAGGCCCCGGATCAGACCCGCGACCAGCACCGTGTCGTCCACGGTGGTCCCGACGTCACCCACCCGCACCTCGACCGTCGGGAAGGTGGCGGACGGCCGCGCGTACCAGAGGACCATGCTCTCGTCGAGCATGACGCCGGAGTCGACCAGCTGGGCCACCGCCCGGTCGTGGTCGGCGGCCGAGGCGGCGAACGGTGTCGGCCCGAGGCTCGGCCAGCGCAGCAGCTGCACGGACCGCCAGCTGGCATAACCGGTGTCGGCGCCCTGGTAGAGCGGCGAGTTCGCGGAGAGCGCCTGCACGACCGGCAGCCACTCCCGCAGGTGGTTGCAGACCTCGATCGCCAGGTCCCGGCCGGGTACGCCGACGTGGACGTGACAACCGCACACCGCGGGGTCGTACGCGATCGGCCCGTAGTGCCGGGCGATCTCGTGGAAACGCGGGCTCTCGGTCGGCTCGCGGCAGGGTTCGGCCACCGGGGTCGCGCCGATGGCGACCAGACGAGCGCCGGCCTGTGCCGCCGCGTCCGCCGCCGCTCGCCGCAGACCGATCAGGTGCTCCCGCAGCTCGGCCAGTCCGGTGCAGACGGGTGTGACCATCTCGACCATGCTGTGGCGGAACTCGAGGCGGCTCTGGTCGCGTACCGGATCGGGCAGGGCGCCGAGGACCTTGCCGGACAGCGGGGCGTTCTCGCCGGTGTGCGGGTCGAGGAGCAGGAACTCCTCCTCGACACCCAGGGTGTGGCCGGTCACCGGGGCCTGGTCGCGGTCAGCACGACGACCGCGAGCCGTTCGGCGTGCTGGTAGGCGGGCGTGTCGAGCTCCTCGCCGTACACGTCGGGGTCCACCTCCCGGTAGGTCCAGGTCAGGTCGGTGCCGGCCAGCCGCTGCTCGGCGGCCTCGCGGAGCGGGTCGCGTCCGTCGGCGATCCCCGTGCCGCTGAACAGCACCAGCGAGCCGCCCGGTGCCAGCCGCTGCTCCGCGGTGTCGAGGACGGCGAGGGTGAGGCCGTTGCCGTGCGGGCCGCCGCCGTCGCGGTAGGTGCGCCGCGCCAGGTCGATCATGAACGGCGGGTTGGAGATGATCAGGTCGAAACGGCCGTCCACGTCGTTCAGCAGATTACTCCGGCACGGCCGGACCCGTCCGGTTCCGGCCAGGCGCGCGTTGATGCGGGCGTACCGGAGGGCGGTGGGGTTGATGTCGACGCCGAGGACCTCGGCCTGCGGTGCGCGCTTCGCGACGGCGATCGCCCCGGCTCCGGTGCCGCACCCGATGTCCACGGCCCGGCGGACCGGCGTCGCGCGGTCCGCGAGGTGCGCGACCGCCGCATCGGCCATCCGGTAGGTGTCCGGGCCGAAGAAGACCGCGTCCGCGCTGGCCGTGGGGAAGGCGGAGTGCACGAACAGCTCGCTGTCGTAGGTGGAGAACCGGACCCGGCTCCGCCAGCCGTCGCCGTGGCGTTCGAGGGCGCCCCCGGCGTCCAGCAGGTCCCTCAGCGGCGCCGGCAGCACGCCGTCCTGGAACGGCCGGCTCCAGCCCAGGACGTCCCGTTCGTCCCGGGCCCAGGCATTGCCGGGACGCCGGTTGACCCGCTCGTGGGTGTCCGGCGTGACCGTGGTGAAGTGGTAACCGCGGTCCTTCAGGGCCTGGCCGAGGCGGAACAGCGCCTCGTCGGCGGCGGTCGTCTGTGCTGGTGCGGCCGGTGCGGCCGTGCCGATCGTCGTCATGGCGGGCCGGGTTCCCCTCCGTTCGCAACGTATACGTGGCTTCTCGCATGATCGTGCGCCCGCCGGGGAACCACTGCGCTGTGTCTCTCGAAACCGCCTCCCGTCCGCCGGACACCGCAGAGGAGGTCCAGCACTGGGTGCTGGACAGTGCCACCGAGTTGCGCCGATTGCGGGCCGGGTTGTTCGAAGCCCTGATGGGCGAGCCGATGCCACCGGACGGCAGGCTGGACGACGTGCCGGAGCAGGTGGCCATCGCCGCCACCGAGCTCGCGACCAACGCCATCCGGCACGGGCGGCCGCCCACCCGGGTCCACCTGCGCCGCACCGAGCACACGTTCGTGCTGGACGTGGCCGACGAGGATCCCGGCACGGTCCCCGAGGTCGCCGGCCCGCGCGCGCCCGGGGACGGCGGCCTCGGTCTGCACATCGTCGCCGAGCTGGCCGAGGCCATCGGCTGGTACGCCGAAGGCACCCGCAAGCACGTCTGGGCGGAATTCCGCATCCCACCGGCCTGACGTCTGCGGCGGGGGTCAGCGCCTGCTGCTCAGGAAGCCCATCGCGGCGCCGCCCGTGCCGGGCACCGCCGGCGGCACCGGCGGTCTGGCCAGCCCGAGGTCCTCGAGCAGACCGGCTATCTGCAGGATCCGGTAGACCATGGTCGGGGTGTTGCGCAGCGCCAGGTCACAGCCCATCTGCCGGGCGTCGTCGCGGCACAGCAGCAGGCCCGTGAGGCCGGCCGAGTCGAGGTAGGTGACCCCCTCGAGATCGAGATCCACGCCGGGTGGGCAGTGCTGCCGCAGCACGGCGACAAAGGCGTCGTGCAGCCCGGCGCTGCTCGTCGCGTCGAGATCACCGGAGACCCGGAGACGAGGACGCTCCCCGGCGGGCCGGGACACCACGAACGCGGGTGCGCGCCGGCCCTGCCACTGCTTGTCGGGCCACAGTTCGGAAAGCATGGGGACTCCAGAAATGACGGGTCAGGATCCCCTCGCTGCTGAAGGTCCTTCCGATTATCCCGATCTCCACCGTCCGGCGGGCAACACGTACCGCTAACGAATGACATCGGGAGAAGATCTCGTAGGGTTCCGGTCATGACATCGGAGCAGGAGGGACTGTGGCTCAGAGCCCTGTCGAGCGTGCTGGAGCGCTCCCACCTGTGGCTTCCCGAGGAGTTGGCGCCCGCGGTGGCCGCCGCGGTGGCGCCTCTGGGCATCCGCCCGGCGATCTACGTGGTCGACGACGAGCAGCGGGCCCTGCGGCCCGTCCCCGCTGACGACCGGCCCGCCGGCGGGCCGCTGTCCCTGGAGGGCACCGTCGCCGGCCGGGCTTTCCGCACGGTACGCACCCAGCCGGGCGGCACGGCGAGCTGGTGGGTGCCGATCGTCAACGGCACGGACCGCCTCGGGGTGATCGAATTCGCCTTCCCGGGCGGGCTCGACACCGGCGACGAGGTGCTGCGCCGGCGGTGCGAGGTGCTGGCGGGCCTGGTCGGCCACCTGATCACGGTGACCGTCCCCAAGGGCGACTTCCTGCTGCAGGCGCGCCGGGCCCGGCCGATGTCGGCCAGTGCGGAGCTGCTCGACCGCATGCTGCCACCGCTGACGGTCAGCTGCGAGCGGCTGACGATCAGCGCGATCCTCGAACCCCGGTACGACGTCGGCGGTGACGGCTACGACTACGCCCTCGACGGCTCGACCGCCTGGATGTCGGTGTTCGACGGGGTCGGGCACGGGTTGCGGGCCGGTCTGGCGTACACGGTCGCGGTCGTGGCGATCCGGGCGGCGCGGCGGGCCGGTGCAGGCCTGGCGGCGCAGGTCGCGGCGGCCGACGCGGCGCTGCTGGAGCAGTTCGGCGCCGAGGCCCGGTTCGTCACCGCGGTCGTGGCCGAGCTGAACCTCGACACCGGCGACCTGCGGTACGTCAACGCCGGGCACCCCGCGCCCCTGGTGCTGCGCGGCGGCAAGTTCGTCGAGGAGTTGCCGGCCGGGCGGCGTACCCCGCTCGGCGTGCCACCCGTCCGCGGCGAGATCGGTCACGCAACGCTGCGCCCGGGGGACTGGCTGCTGTTCTACACCGACGGCATCACCGAGGCGCGCAACAACGAGCAGCAGATGTTCGGGACGGGCCGGCTGATCGAGCACGCGGAACGGCACGCCGCGGCCGGGCTGGCCGCGCCGGAGACCCTGCGACGGCTGGCGCACGCCGTCGCCGAGTTCCACGAAGGATCAGCCGTGGACGATGCCACGCTGCTGCTGGCCGCCCTGAAGTAGCGCATATCTACCCGCTGCCCGGGTACGCGCCCGTCGCCCGCACCAGCGGGCGACACCACGGCAGGAGGCAGCCATGACCAACCCGCAGCAGCCGGAGATCCGGCGCAGTGACGAGTCCCCGACCACCAAGCAGCGCACCGAGGACGCCGACCCGACCTCGGCGCCGGGCGGGAGTCACGACCGCACCGGTGATCGGCCCGTCCCCGAGGGACAGGTCTCGCCGTACGGGCCGTCCGGGCACACCGCGTCCGACAACTCCTGAGCGCGGCCCCCGTGCGCGCTCTCCGGATCCCCCGAGGACTCTGCGCCGTCGTGCTGCTCGCCACCGTGGCGGGCTGCGTACCGGTGCTCGAGTCCGGACCCGTCACGAGCGGGACGCCGTCCTCGGGCAGCGTCCCGCGCGGGGACGTGGTCACCGCCGCGCTCGACGACGTCGAACGTTTCTGGACCGCCTCCTACCCGGCGCTGAGTGACGGTGCGGCCTTCCGGCCCATCCAGGGCGGACACCACCCCTACACCCGGTCGGATCCGCCGCCGGCGTGCGGTGATCAGCCCGGCGAGTACCAGCCGAACGCGTTCTACTGTCCCGCCGGGGACTTCATCGCGTGGGACGCCGAGGTGCTCATCCCGCAGCTGCAACAGGACTTCGGGCCGTTGCTGGTCGGGGTGGTGATTGCCCACGAGTACGGTCACGCGGTCCAGAACCGCCTGGGCCTGAGCGACGCGCCCACGGTCGTGCTGGAACAGCAGGCCGACTGTTTTGCCGGCGCCTGGACCGCCGACGTCCTGGCCGGGCGCTCCACGGCGTTCCGGGACGTCACCGCGCCCCAGCTCGACAGCACCGTGGCCGGACTGCTGCTGCTCCGCGACCAGCCGGGTACCTCCGCCCAGGCACCGGAGGCGCACGGCAACGCCTTCGACCGGATCCGGGCCCTGCAGGACGGCGTCGAGAAGGGCGCCGCGACGTGCGCCGCCTACCGGGCCGACAACCTCCCGGTCACCGAGGTGCCGTTCACGACCCGGGAGGACGCCGCCAGCGGAGGAGATCTGCCGTACGCCGACGCGGTGAGCGCCCTCTCCGAGGATGCGCAGGACTACTGGTCGCGGACCTATCCCGGGCTGGCCGGGTCACCGTGGCCGACGCTCCGGGTCGAGCCGTTCGCCGTGCTGCCACCGCAGTGCGACGCGCCGGACGCCTCGGCCGGCGGGTCGGCGTTCTACTGCCCCGAGGGTGACTTCGTGGCCTTCGACAACGCCCGGCTCGGGCCGGACCTCTACCGGCGGATCGGCGACAACGCGATCGGCATGCTGCTCGGTGACCTGTTCGCGCGGGCCGCACAGCACCGCCGGGGTGCGAGCACGACCGACCGGGCGGGCCAGCTGGCCGTCGACTGCCTGGCCGGTTCGTGGTCCAACGACCTGCTCACCACCCGGCCGGGTGAGGGCCTCACCCTGTCTCCCGGCGACCTCGACGAGGCCGTCGCGGCGCTGCTGGCCTTCGGGCGCGCCGGTGACCAGACCGGCACCAGCGCCTTCGACCGCATCGCCGCGTACCGCGACGGTGTGCTGGAGGGTCTGCCGGCCTGCCGGTGACACCGGCAGGCCGGTCAGGGACCGCGGCCGATCAGGTCGGCCGCGGTCTCGGCCAGGGTGCTGCCGGTCCCGGCGGCCCGGATGCACAGGCTCAGGTACGCGTCCTCCGGCCCGCAGTGGTTCTCGGAGCGGATGAGCTCGATGGCGAGCCGGATGGTGGCGCGGACCGCGAGCGCCTCCGCGTACCCGGACACCAGCTCACGGCCGCCGTCGTCCAGCCCGGCGAGCGCCTCGTCGAGCGTCGTCCGGGCCGGATCCCCGTGCACCGCCCAGATCCCGGCGATCAGGGGTGCCATCGCCGCGTGGTCGGTGCCGTAGATGTTGAGCACGGCGATCGGCTCGCCCCGCCCCGCGAACAGCGGTACCGACACCGAGGCGACCAGGCCCATTCGCGGGGCCATCTCGTGGAACTTCGGCCACTGCACCATGGTGTCGATGGCGGGCACACCGATCGGGGTGCCCCGGCTCAGAGACTCGAGGCACGGGCCGGCGTCGTCCGCGTACTGAGCTTCGTCTACCGCCCGGATCAGCTCGTCGCTCACGGCCACGGTCGTGTGGTGACCGCCGAGCAGGGCGGTGATCGAGGCGTACCGGGCGGCGCCGACGCGGTCCGCGGTGAGTTTGGCGATGGTCAGCAGGCGGCCGTCCAGGTCCGGCGAACGCTCGGGGGTCCCGGCCACCGCGATCATGGCGGCGGTCAGCGCGCCGTGTGCCGCCGTCATCGGGCACTCCGCCGGTCCAGCGGTCCGCATTCGGCCGAGTGCTGGGCCTCGATCAACTGCTCTCCCTCGATCAGGGCGGCCTCGGCGATCCACGCGACCGGCCGGCGTACCCGGACCAGTGGCTCGTTGTCCGGGCCGCGACCGCACTGCTCACCCACGAGCACCCACGGCCGGACCTCGGGCCCGCGGAGGTACCGCAGGTGGCGGTAGTCGTACAGGCGCCGGGCGACCCAGAGGCGCGGGGAGCGGTCACCCCACCACGGTTCGACGGCCAGCGGGTTGGCCGACAGTCCGGGCAGCGGTACGCCGGTGAGCGAGTCACGGCTGGTCCCGTCCCGTCGCAGATCGGCGTCGGGGCCGGCGGACCACCGGACGAAGAGCTGGTCTTCCTCCGCGGACTTGGTGACGAGGTCGGTGAGGTCGTCCAGGCCGGCGAGAGTGGGGAGTTTCTCGGACACGAAGTGCCGCATGCCCCGATCCTCCGGCGTTAGTCGTGGCCGGACGCGGGTACCCGCCCGGGCCATGGTGAACGGCGACATCCAGGACTTCCTTTCCGTGCACCGCGACGCGATGGTCGAGCAGCTTGTCGGCTGGCTGCGGATCCGCTCGGTCGCGGGCCTGCCCGAGCACGCTCCCGATCTGATCCGGTCGGCGAACTGGCTGGCGGCGGAGTTGCGCGCCCTCACCTCAAAGTCCTGGTCGAGGGCGAGGAGGAGTCGGGTTCGGCACGGCTGGAGAGTCTGCTCACCGAGCACCGCGACCGGCTCGGCGCCGACCTGGTGGTCTTCTCCGACACCCTGACCTGGCGGGCCGATCATCCGGCCGTCTGCACCAGCGTCCGGGGCATGGTCATGGCCGACCTGACGGTCTACGGCCCCCATCGCGACGTGCACAGCGGTGCGGCGTCCGGACCCGCACCGAACGCCGCCGTGGAGCTGGCCCGCCTGCTCGGCCGGCTGCACGACGACAAGGGCCGGATCACGCTGCCCGGCTTCTACGACGAGGTGGAGGAGCCCTCCGAGAGCCGCCGCGCCGAGCTGGCTGACCTGCCGTTCAGCGATCAGGACTGGCTCGACCGCTCGGAGACCCGCAGCGTGGCCGGCGAGGCCGGCTACAGCGTGCTCGAGCGCCTCTGGGAACGCCCCGCCGCCGAGATCATCAGCCTGATCGCCGGTGATCCCGTCGGCATCTCCCGCTCGGCGATCCCCGCGGTGGCGAACGCGTCCGTGAACATCCGGACCGTTTCCGGCCAGCGGGTCGCCGGCGTCGCCGATCAGCTGCGGCGCTGGGTGACCGACAATCTCCCGGACACCGTCGAGTACGACCTGACCGTCGCCGAGGAGACGGGGCAGGAGCCGTACCGGACTCCGGGCGACCTGCCGGCGCTGAAGGCGCTGGAGGCGGCGATGCGGGAAGGTTTCGGGCAGGCGCCGGGCCGGATGGGTAACGCCGGCGGCGGCCCGGCCGAACTCCTCAACCGGGTCCTCGACGCCCCGGTCCTGTTCTTCGGCGTCGGCCTGCCCGAGGACCGCTGGCACGACAGCGACGAACGCGTGTCCGTGGACATGCTGGTCAAGGGGGCCGCGACCCTGGCTGCACTGTGGTCACGGCCGGACGCGCTCAGGTGAGGGGTGGCAGGACCTGCGGACGGTCCAGGACGGCGTGGAACAGGTCACCGCGTTCCGCCAGGCGCTCCAGGACGTCGTCGATCGTGAACCCGTCCGGGCGCAGGGCGGAATCGTCCAGCTCGTCCCAGCCGATCGGGGCGGACACCGGTGCGCCCGGCGCCGGGCGGGGGCTGTAGGGCGCGACCAGCGTCCGGTTGATCGCGTTCTGCGTGTAGTCCAGCCGGGCCAGACCGCCCCGGTCACTCTTCTGCCACTTCCAGCTCACGAGTTCCGGTACGACCGCACCGACCGTCCGCGACAGCTCCTGGACCCAGGCCCTGGTCTCCTCGAAACCCGGGCCGTTGACGATGGGCACCCAGATCTGGATGCCGCGGCGCCCGGTGACCTTGGCCCGGGCGGTGACCCCGAGGTGCTCGAACGCCGTACGGTGCAGCCGGGCCAGGGTCAGCACGTCCTCCCACCCGGTGGCGGGACCGGGATCCAGGTCGACCAGGGCGTACGTCGGCCGGTGCGGAGCCTCCGCGCGGGAGGTCCACGGGTGCCACTCCAGCGCCCCGAAGTTCGCCGCCCAGACCAGGGCGGCCGGCTCGTCGGCCACCAGGTAGGTCCGTGTCTCGCCCGGATCCGCCTCGGGATTGTCCCAGCGTGACAACCAGGCGGGCGCGTGAGCGGGCAGCTCCTTGTGCCAGAACCCCTTGGTCTGCGCGCCGTTCGGGTACCGGTGCAGGTTCAGCGGGCGCCCGGCCAGATAGGGCGTCAGGGTCGGTGCGATCCGGGCGGTGTAGCGCAGGAAGTCGCGCTTGGTGACCGGCGGGCGGTCGTCGCGGCCCGGGAAGAGCACCTTGTCGAGATTGGTGACCCGCAGCTGCCGGCCGAAGACCGTCCAGGAGCCGCCGGCGCCCAGCGAGTCCAGCTCACCGGCCTCCACCGGCGTGAGCGGATCCGTGATCGGCATCCGGGCTGGGTACCCCGCCGGCGGACCCCTGAACGCCCAGCCCGATGAGAAGAAGTGCCTCGGCGAGGCAGGTCCGGGTGAACTCGGCCAGGTGCAGGCCCTCGTACGGCCCGTGCGCGCCGGGTGGTGCGGGCCGGTGCCCGAGGACCGACGGTTGCCCACCCGCGCGGACGATGTCGGTCTGCAGTCCGCAGCCGCGGCGAGCTCGGCGACGGCCGCGGCGGACCGTTCGACGTGCGTGTGGTCGAAGCCGTCGAAGGCGATGCCCGGGATGCGGATCAGCCGTGCGAGGTCGGCCCGGACCCCGGGCATCTCACGGTTGATCGCCCGCTCCGCCGCCCCACGACTCCAAGGTGCCATGAGCGCAGCGCGTTCCCCGGAGGCCGGTCGTCAATCCTTCAGGGACGTGCGGTGGCCCGGTCCAGCACGTCGTCGGCGGGACATCGGCCGCGCAGCACGTAGCGTTCGAGGAAGTCCGCGACCGCATCACGCAGGTCGCGGGAGACACCCTGCCGGGCCAGCGCACCGTACGCGGCCACAAAACACTCCCGGGCAGCCGCCCCGAGCGCCGGATCGGTCAGCCCGTCACGCGCCGCCCGCTCCCACAGTCGTGGTGTGCCGGTCAGGGCACGGGTCGCGCACTCGGCTTCGGCGGCGGCGTACGGGTCGTCCAGCAGCGCAGCGGTGACCGCGAGCGGCACCCGCCAGCCGGCGCCGGGCTGGCGGTCGGCGACGTCGATCTCCAGGTACCGCCGTGCGGCGACGGGCGGGCGCACCGTAGCGAGGTGCCGGGTCAGGTCGGTGATGGTGGGCCGGTCACCGGGTCCGGACTGCGCCCACTCGCGGAAGGTGCGGGCCGGTCCGCCCAGGACGGGGGAGTCCATGACCAGGGCTGTCCAGGTCGCACGCGGATCGGCGTCGGCGGGTGCGGGTGTCAGGTCGCGACGCAGGGCCTGGCGGACGCTGCGCCAGCCGGTGGGCCGCCCCAGCCGCAGCGGGGAGTTGGCGAACGCCGCGGCCAGCACGGGTGCGACGGCGTTGGCCAGGTGCCAGCGCCGGGCCAGGCCGTACGGGCCCGCGGCGTCGAGTCCCGCCTCGAGGCCGACCCGGAGGCCCGCGCTCGCCGTGGCGAAGGTGGCGGTGCCGGCCGCGGACGGGTCTACCACGTCGGTGGCCTCCTGCAGCACGGCGAGCTGGTGCCCGCTGATCACCCGCAGGGCGAGCGGGAGGTCCTCGGTCATCCGGGCGGCGCTCGACTCGAGGCCGGGTGACGGCGGCCCGCTGACCACGAGGACACGTTCCGACCGTGAGGTGAGGAAGCCGTGCCGCAGGCGAGGGCGGTGCCGCAGCGAGCCGGCCACGGGAGGCGGCAGACCCGGCTGGTCCAGCAGCAGGTCGACGGCGAGCCCGACGAAGCCCGGCAGCCCGGGCGCGAACGCATGGTCGGCGACGAGGCGCTCCGCGGCCGGCTCGGTCAGCGAGATCACGCACACATCCTACTCACACGATAGGAATTGTGGGCCGGACGACATTTGACATCGACGGGCTTGCATTGCCTACCGGATACATCGGTAAGGTGTGCTTCCGAGCCGGATACCGCCCACCGAAGGACATTCATGCGCAGAACCCTGCCTGTCACGCTCACGGCGACGCTGCTGGCCGGTGCTCTCGCCGCTTGTCAGAGTGACCAGGGGTCGTCCTCGGCGGCCTTCGACCCGGCCACCTGCCAGGGCGGCACACTCTCGGTGCTCAACCAGGGTGGCATCACCCATCTCGACCCGGCGCGGCTCTACACCTCCGGCGGCGGCAACATCCCGTCGCTGCTCTTCCGCACGCTGACCACCCGCAACCGCCTGCCGGGCGAGGCCGGCACCAAGCCCGCCCCGGACCTCGCCACCGACCTCGGTACGCCGTCCGACGGTGCCAAGACGTGGACCTACCACCTGCGGGACGGCATCTTCTTCGAGGACGGGACGCCGATCACCGCCGCCGACGTGAAGTACGGCATCGAGCGGTCCTTCGCACCCGAGCTGCCCGGCGGGGCGCCGTACCTGCGGGACTGGCTGGTCGATGCGGCCGATTACCAGGGGCCGTACAAGCAGCCGGACGGTCTGAAATCCATCGAGACGCCGGACGACAGGACGATCGTCTTCAAGCTGCGCAAGCCCGAGGGTGACTTCCCGTTCCTGGCCACGGCCACCCAGTTCGCGCCGGTGCCCAAGGCCAAGGACAAGGGCGCCGACTACGAGAACCACCCGCTCTCCAGCGGGCCGTACATGGTGGCGTCGTACGAGAAGAAGAAGACCCTGCAGCTCGTCCGCAATCCGCACTGGAAGCGCGAGACCGACACCCTGCGGTACGCCTGCCCCGACAAGATCGACGTAACCGCCGGGCTGGACGCCGCGGTCATCAACCAGCGGATCACCACCGGCGCCGGTGCGGACGCGAACGCCGTCACCACCGATGCGGTGGTCGGCCCCGAGCAGCTCGCCCAGCTCGGCACGGGCTCCGAGCTGGACAAACGTGTGGCCCGCGGCGAGTTCCCGTCGACGATCTACCTGGCCTTCAACACCAAAAAGAAGCCCTTCGACGACCTCGAGATCAGGCAGGCCCTCTCGTACGCGATCAATCGCACCTCCGTCGTCAACGCCCTCGGTGGCAGCGCGGTCGCGGGACCCTCGACCACGTTCCTGCCCCCGCAGGCGGCGCTCGGGCACCAGCCGTACGACTTCTTCCCGGCCGGGGAGACCGGCGATCCGGCCAAGGCCAAGGAGCTGCTGGGTGGTCCGCTGAGCATCGAGCTGGCCCACGAGAACGACGACGCCAACGGTCTCGGCCCGAAGGTCGCCGCCGCCGTGCAGGACGCGTTCAAGCAGGCCGGTGTCACGGTGACGCTGACCGCGATCGACAGCGCGACCTACCGCGACGTCACCGGCAAACCGTCCACCCAGCCGGGTCTGTCGCTGCAGAGCTGGGGCGCCGACTGGCCGTCCGGTGGTCCGTTCCTGATCCCGATCTTCGACGGGCGCCAGATCATCACCGGCGGTGGCAACTTCAACCTCGCGCAGTACGACGACCCGGCGGTCAACACCGAGATCGACGCGATCAACGCCCTGACCGACCCCGCCGCGGCCGCGAAGCGCTGGGGTGCGCTCGACGCCAAGCTCGGCGAGCTCGCCCTGGTCGTCCCGCTCACCCACGAGAAGGACGTCTACCTGTACGGCAAGAACGTCAGGAACGCGGTGCCGGACGGCTGGCGCGGCACGTACGACCTGGCGCGGGTCTCCGTCAAGTGACGGTCCGCGTCCTGCACGACCGCGGGTTCACCGTGGGTGCGGCCATCGCCCTGGTCATGGTGACCGTGGCGGTGGCTGCGCCGCTGCTCACCGCGTGGGAGGGCCAGGACGCGACGACCTTCCACAACGACCTGCTCGACTCCGCCCGCGGCGGTGTCCCGCTCGGCTCCTTCTCCGGGGTCAGTGCCGACCACTGGCTCGGCGTCGAGCCGGGCACCGGCCGCGACCTGTTCGCCCGCGTCGTTCACGGCGCCCGTGTGTCCCTCGGTGTGGCCGTGTCGGCGACCGTGCTGCAGGTGCTCATCGGTGTCGGCGTGGGTGTCGCGGCCGGGCTCGGCGGACGTCACCTCGACGCCGTGCTGAGCCGGGTCGTCGACCTGGTGCTGGCCTTCCCGAGCCTGGTCCTCGCGATCGCCCTGCTGGCCATCGTGCCGCCGTCGTGGCCGCGGCCGGCCCTGCTCGCCGTGGTCATCGCGGTCCTGGGCTGGGGCGGCACGGCTCGCATCACCCGGGGCGAGACCCTGTCGCTGCGGACCCGTGACTACGTCGCCGCGGCCCGGCTCTCCGGCGCCGGCCCCCTGCGGGTCGCCCGCCGCGAGATCCTTCCCGGTCTCGCCGCGCCGGTCCTCACGTACGCCGCCCTGCTGCTGCCGACCAACATGATCGTCGAGGCCGGGCTGTCGTTCCTCGGTGTCGGCGTACGCCCACCCACACCGTCCTGGGGTCAGATGCTGTCCACCGCCACCACCTGGTTCCGCGCCGACCCGTTCTACGTCTTCGTCCCCGGTGGTCTCCTCTTCGTCACCCTGCTGGCCTTCGTGCTCGTGGCCAACGGCCTGCGCCGGGTCCTCGACCCGCGGCAGTCCGAGGTACTGCGATGATCGGCTACCTGGCCCGGCGGCTCGGCGGCGCCGCACTGGTCCTCTTCGGACTGTCGGCGATCGTCTACGCGCTGTTCTACCTCGCACCGCAGGACCCGGCTGTGCTGACGTGCGGCAAGGGCTGCACGCCCGAGCGGCTCGCGGACGTGCGCGCGGCGATGGGCCTCGACGAGCCGCCACTCACGCAGTACGCCCACTTCCTGCAGGGCCTGGTCGCCGGTCGTGACTATCCCGCGGGACCCGACGTGCGGCACTGCCCGGCGCCCTGCCTCGGCTACTCGTTCGAGACCGACCAGCCGGTGACGGCCCTGCTCGCCGACCGCCTGCCGGTCTCCGCCTCGCTGGCGATCGGCGCCGAGGTGCTTTCGCTGACGGTGGGCATCGGCGCCGGCCTGCTCTCGGGCCTGCGGCGCTGGCACATCCTCGACAAGCTGGTCAACGGCCTGGTCCTCGCGGGTTTTGCCGTGCCGGTGTTCCTGGTCGGCATCCTGTTGCTGCTGCTCTTCTGCGTCTATCTGCAGTGGCTGCCGTTCCCGACCTACGTCCCGTTCACCACGGATCCGCTGGCCTGGGCCCAAAATCTGCTGCTGCCCTGGACCGCGCTCGCCGTGATCCAGGCGGCCACCTACGCCCGGCTCACCCGGGCCGGCGTGCAGGAGACCCTGGCCGAGGACCACGTCCGGACCGCGCGGGCGTACGGCTTCACCGAGCGCCGCATCGTCTGGCGCCGAGCCCTGCGGGGTGCCCTCGTGCCGCTGGTCACCATCACCGCGATCGACCTCGCCGCCATCATGAGCAGCGCGGTGCTGACCGAGACCATGTTCGGGCTGCCCGGCGTCGGTCAGCTGCTGGTCGGCGCGGTCAACCAGATCGACCTACCGGTGGTCGTCGGGGTGACCTTGCTGACCGGCTGCCTCGTGGTCGCCGGCAACGCCGTGGCCGACCTGCTCCACGCCGCGATCGACCCGCGGGTGCAGCTGCGATGAGCATCCTGACGGTCGACGACCTGCACATCACCTTCGGCGCGACGACCGCCGTCGACGGGCTCTCCTTCGAGGTCCCGTCCGGCGGCGCGGTCGGCATCGTCGGCGAGTCCGGCTCGGGCAAGAGCGCCACCGCTCTGGCCCTGCTCGGCCTGCACGGCGACGCGAAGGTCTCGGGCCGGATCCTCTTCGACGGCACCGACCTGACCACCGCGCCGGACGCCCACCTGCGCCGGATCCGCGGCGCGGGCATCGCCATGGTGTTCCAGGAGCCGCTGTCCGCGCTCAGCCCCTTTCACACCATCGGTGACCAGATCGCCGAGGTGTACCGCCTGCACACCGGTGCGACCCGGCGGGCGGCGCGGGAGCGGGCGGTCGAGGTGCTGCGCCAGGTGCACATCCCGGACCCGGCGAGGCGGGCGGACGCCTATCCGCACCAGTTCTCCGGCGGCATGCGGCAGCGGGCGCTCATCGCGATGGCCCTGGCCTGCCGGCCGAAACTCATCGTCGCCGACGAGCCGACCACCGCTCTCGACGTGACCGTGCAGGCCCAGATCCTCGACCTCCTCGACGAGGTACGCACCACCACCGGCACCGCGCTGCTGCTGATCAGCCACGACCTCGGTGTGGTCGCGGGTTCCGCCGACGAGGTTGTCGTCATGCGGCGCGGTGTCGCCGTCGAGCACGGCCCGGTCGAGTCCGTGCTGGTCAGCCCGGCCGCGGAGTACACAAGAGCGCTGCTGGACGCGGTCCCGCGCCTCGACGCGGAACCGCCCGTCCGGCCGGCAGCGGGTGAACCGCTGCTGCGCCTCGACGACGTCCACAAACACTTCCCCGGGCCCCGGCGCCGGTCGCTGCGACGGCCGGAACCGGTCCACGCCGTCGACGGCATCAGCTTCGACGTGCGCCGCGGCGAGACGCTCGGTGTCGTGGGGGAGAGCGGCACCGGCAAGACCACCCTCGGCCGGATGATGGTCGGCCTGATCCCGCCGACCCGCGGCCGCATCACCTTCGACGGCACCGACGTGGCCCGCCGTCGCGGCCGCTCGGTGCAGATGGTCTTCCAGGACCCGCTGTCGTCGTTGAACCCGCGCCGGACGATCGGCGACAGCATCGCCGACCCGCTGCGGCTGCAACGCGCCGGCTCGGAACGCGACATCCGCCGGACCGTCGAGGACCTGCTGACCCGGGTGGGTCTGGCCGCCGGCGAGTACGACCGTTACCCCCACCAGCTCTCCGGCGGCATGCGGCAACGGGCCGGCATCGCCCGGGCCCTGGCACCGCGCCCCCGGCTCATCGTCTGCGACGAGCCGGTGTCCTCGCTGGACGTCACGACACAGGCGCAGGTCCTGGCCCTGCTCGCCGAGGTCCGCGAGGAGTACGACCTGACGCTGGTCTTCATCTCGCACGACCTGGCCGTCGTGCGCCGGATCGCCGACCGCGTCGCGGTGCTGCAAGCGGGTGCCGTGGCCGAGCTCGGCACCGTGGCACAGGTCTACGAACAGCCTGCGCACGCGTACACGAAGGAGTTGCTCGCGGCCGTGCCGGTCGCCGACCCGGCGGAGGCGCGCCGCCGCCGGGCCCTCCGCCGGGAAACCGCCTACTTGAAGTAGTGACCCTGCTCGAGGTCCTCGAGCAGGGTCGGTCCGGTGGGCTGCCAGCCGAGCAGCTCCCGGGTCGCGGTGCTCGAGACCGGGCTGTCGATGCCGACGAGGGCGGACAGCCACGAGAAGTGGTCGTCGGCGGTGACGGCCTCGACGGGCACGCCCAGGTGGCGGCCGATGACATTCGCGATGTCGCGCTGCTGGACGCCTTCCTCGGCGGTCGCGTGCAGGACCGAACCGGCCGGGGCCTGTTCCAGCGCGAGGCGCAGGAGGCGGGCGGCGTCGGAGCGGTGGACCGCCGGCCAGCGGCTGGTGCCGTCGCCGGGATAACCGGCAACACCCTTGGCGCGCGCGATCCCGACCAGGGTCGCCATGAAGCCGTGGTCGCCGTCGCCGTGCACGGTCGGGGGGAGCCGCACCACGGAGGCGCGGACGTCCCGGCCGGCCAGAGCCAGGGTGAGCAGGGCGTTGGTGAGCCGGGGGTTGGGGTTGCCGGCGTCGAGGCCGTCCTGCTCGGTCGCGACGCGTCCCGTGGCCACCCCGATGGTGCCGGACGCGATGAGGAACGGCTTTCCGGACCCGGTCAGGGCCGCGCCGAACGCCTCGATGGCCAGGCGGTCGGCGTCGGCGGCCTGCGCGAAGCCGCCGGAGAAGGCGATGTCGTGCTTGAACGCGAGGTGGACGACACCGTCGGTGGCGGACGCCGTGTCCCGCAGGACGTCGAGGTCGTCGAGGGTGCCCCGGACGACCTCGGCGCCGGCCGCGGTGAGGGCGGCGGCCGAGGCCTCCGAGCGGGCGAGCCCGGTGACCCGGTGGCCCGCGCCGATCAGTTCGGGAACCGTGGCCGAGCCGATCCAGCCGGACGCGCCGGTGACAAACACGTGCATGAGGAGCCTCCCAGGCTGATGTCAGTTGCTGTCATCAACATAGCTCGGATGTCAGTCGCTGTCATCAGTAGGATGACAATCATGGGGAGATGGCAGCCGGACGCGCGCGGCCGCCTGGAGAAGGCGGCCATGGAGCTCTACGGCGAGCGCGGGTTCGATCAGACGACCGTCGCCGAGATCGCCGAGCGGGCGGGGCTGACCGAGCGCACGTTCTTCCGGCACTTCGCCGACAAACGTGAGGTGCTCTTCGCGGGCTCGGAGCACATGAAGCAGTTCCTCGAGACCACGCTGGCCGAGCTCCCGGCCGGCCTGTCACCGATCGACGCGACCGGCGAGGCCTTCGCAGCAGCGGGCGCGCTCATGCAGCAGCGCCGCGACCTGTCCCTGCAGCGTCAGCAGATCATCATCGCCAACCCCGATCTGCAGGAGCGCGAGCTCATCAAGCTCGCCGCGTGGACCGTCGCCCTCACCCGCGTCCTGCGCGAGCGCGGCGTCGCGGATCCCGCCGCGGGCCTGGCCGCCCAGGCCGGGACGGCCGTCTTCCGGACCGCGTTCGAGGCCTGGATCACCGAGCCCGGCGACGCCGACCTGCCGCAGCTGGTCCGGCAGTCCCTCGAACAGCTGAAGGACGTGACCGCGGGCCGCTGAGGTCAGCCGCGCAGCACCGGGGCGGGCTCACCCTGGCTCGGGTCCCGCTCCGGATCCCGATCGGTGCGCGCGCTCAGGAACTGGTGCACCGAGCGGATCACCGACGAGCCCTCACCGACGGCCGCCGCGACGCGTTTCATCGACCCCAGTCGCACGTCACCGGCGGCGAACACCCCGTCCAGGGACGTCTCGTACGGCAGGCGGGAGGCACCGTCGAGGGCCACGTCGGTGAGCACAAAACCGTCGTCGTCACGGCGTACCGTGGCGGGCAGCCAGCCGGTGGCCGGACGGGCGCCGATGAAACAGAAGAGGCCGCGGGCCTCGGCCCGGGTGACCTCCCCGGTGGTCGTGCGGCGCAGCGAGACCGTCTCGAGGTGCTCGGCGCCGTCGACGGCCTCGACCACCGTGGACGACGCGACGGTGATGCGGTCGTGGGCCTCGATCCGGTCGATCAAGTAGGACGACATCGACTCGGCGAGCGACTCGCGCCGGATCACGATCGTCACGCGGGTGCAGCGCCGGGCCAGGTAGAGCGCCGCCTGACCGGCCGAGTTGCCCCCGCCCAGCACGAGGACCGGCTCGCCGGCGCAGAGACCGGCCTCCAGGTCGGTGGCCGCGAAGTAGATCCCGGCGCCCTCGAGGCGCTCCCAGTTGTCCAGCGGCAACCGCCGGTACTGCGCGCCGGTCGCGACCACGACCGTCCGCGCCGACAGGCGGGTGTCGTCGCCGAGCGTCACGGTGAAGCCGAGCGGGGACGGCTCGATCCCGGTCACCCGGCACGGGCTGTTGAGCCGTGCCCCGAACCGCTGCGCCTGGATCGCCGCGCGGGTGGTCAGCTCCGCGCCGGAGATGCCGTCCGGGAAGCCGAGGTAGTTCTCGATGCGGGAGCTGGCGCCGGCCTGCCCGCCGGGGCCCGTCGCGTCGAAGACCGCCACCTCCAGGCCCTCGGAGGCGCCGTAGACGGCCGTGGCCAGCCCGGACGGGCCGGCACCGACCACGGCGACGTCGTAGAGCCGGTCGTCGCCCGGTCGCTGGGTCAGGCCCAGCACCTCGGCCAGACGCCCGGGTGTGCAGCTCAGCAGGACACCGCCCGGGTGCACGACCACGGGCAGGTCGGCGCGGGACGCCCCGGCCGAGGCCAGCTCACCCGGATCGGCGTCCGCGTCGGCCCACCGGTACGGGATGGTGTTGCGGCCCAGGAACGTCCGCAGCGCCAGCGACGGCTCGGACTGCGCCGTGCCGATGATCTCGATCGGCGCGTTGGTGGCGCCGTCGGCCAGCCGCAACCGCCGTCGCGCGATCATCGCGGTGACCAGCGTGTCGGCCAGATCGGTCTCGCGGTCCAGCAGCTCCCGCAGGCGGTCGTGGGGGATCGCCAGCAGCGTGCTCTCCACGGTCGCGCGGGCCGTCACGTACGGGCGCTGGCCGGTGAGCAGGTTGAGCTCACCGACAAACCCGCTCGCGCCGAAACGAGCGAACTCCACCTCGTGCCCGGGCGTCTCGTCGCCGACACCGATCTCGCCGGCCAGGACCACCAGCAGGTCGTTGCGCTCGTCGGCGGGGGAGTAGACGACGTCCCCGGCCGCGACCGTGCGGATCTCGCCGTAGGCGCGCAGCCCGGCGAGCTGACTGTCGGAGAACCGCGGGTCGACCGGATCCTGGGCTGCCTTGCTGGTCACCGGCCCAGCATGCCCTGCCGGTGCCGGGCCACGACCGCCGGGATGAGCGCCGCGGTCACCGCGGCGATAGCGCAGGCCGTCGTGACCGCGCCGAGCGCCTCCCACGGCACGACGATCGGTGACCGCACGGACAACAGCGCAAGGGCGGCCCGGATGCCGAGCAGGTCGACCGCGGTGACGGCGAGGCCGAGCAGCGCGCCGACTGCGGTCACGGTCAGGGCCTCGGCCGCGATCAGCAGCAGCACCTGCCGCTGGGTCGCTCCGGCGAAGCGCAGGGCGCCGACCTCGCGGGCGCGGTCGGAGGTGGCCATGACCAGGGTGTTCGCCAGCGCGATCGCCGTGTAGACGAGCGCGATGCCGAGCACGACGAGCAGGCCGGCACGGGTCTGGCGGCCCGTGCGTGGCTGCTCACCGGCGAGCCACTGGTCGCGGGTGAGCACCTCCGGCACGGCCGCCCGCACAGCGTCGGGTTGCCCGCGGACCTCCAGGAGATCGGGGACCGCTCCGGGGGCGTTGTGCGGGGTGACGTAGGCGCCGGTGCTGCCGGTGCCGGTGGCCAGGACGGCGGCGATGCGCAACGTGGTCCGGGTGCCGTCGCCGATCCACAGGTCGACCCGTTCGCCGACGGTGTGCCGCTCCCACTCCTCGTTCACGACGATGCTGCCGTCGTCGAGATCCGCGAGCCGTCCCGCCTCGACCGGCAGGATCCGCAGGGCCGCGAGGCTGGCCGGGTCGACCGCCCGGGCCTCCGAACTGCTCCCATCGGGCAGAAAGACCTCGGTGGGCGCGCTGGTCAGCACGGTCGTGCCGGGCACCGCCCGGACCTTCGCCACGGTACGCGCGTCGAGCCCACCCTCCGCGCTGATGACGAGGTCGGCGGTGGTCCGGTCCCGCAGTTCGGTGGCCTTCGCCTCGGTGATGGTCGCCGTGGCACCGAGCAGCGAGCCCGCCAGCGCCACCGTGATCAGCACCGGTGCCGCGATCGCGGCGGTACGCCGTACCCCGGCCGCGGCGTTCTCCCGCACGAGCAGGCCGATCACGCCGGGCAGGCGTACGACCCGCAGCAGCGGCCGCACCAGCAGGGGCGTGAGCAGGGCGACCGCCGTGATCAGCAGCATCGGCTGCGTGATGTACGTCTTGCGGTGCAGCGCCTCGCCGGGGTCCGTGGCGATCCGCCAGGCGACCAGCCCGAGTGCGGTCGCCAGCAGGGCCGCACCCGCGACCAGCCGTCCGGGTGTCAGTGCCCGGCTGTCGACGGCCGCCTCGCGCAGGGCCTCGACGGGCCGGACACGCCCGGCCCGGACCGTCGCGGCGGCGGCACCGGTCAGGGCCACGAGCAGCCCGGTCCAGAACGCCACCTGGTACGGCCAGGTGTGCCCGCCCACGGTGAACCAGTCCGGCGCCAGCCGCTCCTCGACCAGGAACCGTGCCAGCACCGGCGCCGCGCGGGAGCCGAGCAGGCAGCCCGCGGCCGAGGCGACCACACCGACGACCGCGGCCTCGCCGAGCAGCATCCGGCGGACCTGACCCGGGGTCGCCCCTGCCGTCCGCAGCAGTCCGAGCTCGCGCCGCCGCTGCGCTACCGAGAAGGCGAACGTGGAGGCCACCACGAACACCGACACGAACGCCGTGACACCGCCCGCAGTGCCCAGCAAGGCGTTCACCGCCACCAGCGCTTCGGAGTCCCGGTCCGGGTCGGGGTCGGCGAGGCGGCGGTTGTCGCCGGTGAGCACCCGGACCCCGGTGACGTCCGGTGTCGACTGCAGCACGAGGTTGTCGATGCGGGGAGACAGGCGCGCAGCCTCGGCCGGGTGGAAGAACACCGCCTGCTCGTACGGCACGGGACCGACCACGCCGACCACCGTGCGGACGTCCGTACCGGCGGCGGTGGTGACCGTGATCGTGCTGCCGGGTGCCGAGCCGCTGAGCACCACCTCGTCCGCCCGGGCCGGTACACGTCCGGCCACGAGGCGGTAGCCGCCGTAGGTCGCCACGGGCCACGGGTGGCCGACCAGATCGCGGTTGTCCGCGCGTACCGGGAAGGAGCGGTCGATGATCGCGGCCGGGAACCGGGCGGCGAGCTCGGGCGGGACACCGTGCGGGTGGGCGAGCGGCTCGGTCCGGTCGCCGATCCGCACCTCGTCGAAGGCGCGGACGACCACGGGCGCCCCGGCAAAACGCTCCGGGTGTTGCGGGGGAGCGTCCAGTGTGGAGGCCAGGGCCAGACCCGTCGTGACGAGCAGGCCGACGCCCAGCGCGAGCGCCACGAAGGTGCCGAGCAGGGTCACCGCGCGGGTCCGCAGCGCGGCCAGTGTCACTCTGAACACGGTGCCGTCTCCAGCCGGGTCATGCGGTCCGCGACCGACGCCGCCGACGGCGTGCTCAGCTCGCCGTGCAGCCGCCCGTCGACCAGGAACACCACCCGGTCCGCGCTCGCCGCGGCGACCGGATCGTGGGTGACCATCACGACGGTCTGACCGTCGTCGGCCATCCCGCGCAGCAGCCGCAGCACCTCGCGGCCGGTCGTCGAGTCCAGGGCGCCGGTCGGTTCGTCGGCGAAGAGCACCTCGGGGCGGGTGATCAGGGCCCGGGCCAGGGCGACACGCTGCTGCTGGCCGCCGGAGAGCTCGTCCGGGCGGTGCCGTGCCCGGTCGCCCAGACCGACGCGCGTGAGGGCGGCCCGGATCTCCGCGCGGGCGGGCCGCCGGCCGGCGAGCCGCAGCGGCAGGGCGACGTTCTGCTCGGCGGTCAGCGCCGGCAGCAGGTTGAACGCCTGGAACACAAAACCGATCCGTTCCCGCCGCAGCCGCGTCAGGCGGGTCTCGCCGAGCGCGGTCAGCTCGGTGCCGCCCAGCAGCACCGAGCCGGACGTCGGACGGTCGAGCCCGGCCGCGCACTGCAGCAGCGTCGACTTGCCCGAGCCCGACGGGCCCATGACCGCGGTGAAGGTGCCCGCGGCGAAGGACAGGCTCAGCCGGTCGAGAGCGGTGACAGCGCCGTCACCCGAGCCGTACGTGCGGGTCACCGCCCGCACCTGGATCGTGTCATGGTTCATGACGTCGAGCCTGGCCGGACCCGGCGGTTCACACAGCCTCCCCCGCGCTGCTCTTCGGGGTAGCGCAAGGGATACCCCGGAGGTATCCCCTGCGGACTCGAACCCGGCCGCCCCGGCGCTCTACGGTGGTCGCCATGACGGTGCAGCTCGGCAGCAGGGACCTCGTGTCCGGCCGGCCGTGGCGTGCGGCCGGATATCTGCTGGTGTCCGGCCTGACCGGCGTCGTGACGCTGCTCGCCGCCGTCCTGCTCCTGACCGCGGGAACTGCTCTGGCCGTGCTGCTCGTCGGTCTGCCGCTGCTGGCCGGTCTGGCCCTGCTCGGCCTCCCGGTCGCGAGGGCCGGCCGCTGGGCCCTGCGGCTCGTCGACCCGCGCCCGGCCCCCGGTGGTCACCGGCCACCCGCGTACGCGGGACTGTGGCCGTGGCTGACGACCCGGCTGACCGAGCCGCTGACCTGGCGGGAGCTCGGGTACGCCCTGCTCCTCGCCGTGGTGCTCGGCCCGCTCGACCTGCTCGTCGTGACCCTGGCGGTGGCGGTGCCGGCGGCGCTGATCGCCAGCCCGGTGCTGCTGGCGGCCACGGGACAGGTCAACGTGCTCAAGGTCTGGGCGGTCACCTCGTGGCCGGCTGCGTTCGCCGTCTGCCTGCTCGGACTGGGGGCGCTCGCCGTGTGCGCGTACGGGATGGTGGTTGTCGCCGGGGCCCAGGCGGCGCTGACCCGGCTCCTGCTCGCCGGGCCGGACCCCGGGGTGGTCACCGAGCTGACGCGGTCGCGGATCCGGCTGGTCGACGCGTTCGAGGCGGAACGCGGCCGCATCGAACGCGACCTGCACGACGGCGCCCAGCAGCGTCTCGTGTCGCTCACGATGATGCTCGGTGTCGCCCGCCTCGACGCCCCGCCCGGGCCCCTGGAGGCGCAGCTGGCCCGCGCCCACGACGAGGCCGAGGCCGTCCTGGTCGACCTGCGGGAGCTGATCCGGGGCATCCACCCGCCGGTGCTGACCGATTTCGGGCTGCCTGCGGCCGTCGCCGACCTGGCCGACCGCTCGGTCGTGCCGGTCGACGTCACCCTGCCGCTGCCCGGGCGGTTCAGCCCGGCGATCGAGTCGGCCGCCTACTTCGTCGTCTGCGAAGCCCTGTCCAACCTGGCCAAACACAGCGGCGCCGCCCGGGCCGAGGTCTCCGGCGGATATCGCGACGGCCGGCTGGAGGTGCGGATCCACGACGACGGCCGGGGCGGGGCCGCCGCGGGCGCCGGCACCGGCCTGGTCCGCCTGGCCGACCGGGTGTCGGTCGTCGAGGGCCGCCTCTCGCTGTCCAGCCCGGCCGGCGGCCCGACCGTCCTGACCGTGGAGATCCCGTGCCGTCCTACCGCGTGATCCTGGCCGAGGACAGCGTCCTGCTCCGCGAGGGACTGGTCTCGCTGCTGACCCGCTTCGGTCACGAGGTCGTCGCGGCGGTCGGTGACGCCCCGGCCCTGCACGCGGCGGTCTCGGCGGACCGGCCGGACATCGTCGTCACCGACGTGCGGATGCCGCCCGGGCACCAGGACGAGGGGCTGCGTGCGGCAGTCGAGCTCCGCGGCACGGATCCGGCGCTGCCGATCCTGGTGCTCAGCCAGTACGTCGAGACCACGTACGCGACACAGCTCCTCGACTCGGGTGACGGCACCGGCGTCGGTTACCTGCTCAAGGACCGCATCGGCCGGGTGCAGGAATTCCTGGAGGCCCTCGATCGGGTGGTGCTCGGCGGCACGGTGGTCGACCCCGAGGTGGTCCGCCAGCTGCTGCGCCGCCGCCGCGACCCTCTCGCACCGCTGACTCCCCGCGAACGCGAGGTGCTCGCCCTGATCGCCGAGGGCCGGTCCAACGCGGCGGTGGCCGCCCGCCTGGTGATCAGCGACGCGGCGGTCGCCAAGCACATCCGCGGCATCCTCCAGAAACTCGACCTCCCGCAGGACGGCGAGGACCACCGCCGGGTGCTGGCCGTGCTCGCGTTCCTCCGCGCCGGATAGCCGTTGCCCAGCCGGTTCGGCCCGGCTGCACTAGCGTCAGGTGGCATGAGCGCTCCCGGTAGGACCATCGGAAGGATCCCCGTCGTCGGCGTCGCACCCGTGGTGGACGGCGGCGAGCGGCCGGTCAAATCGGTCGTGGACGAGGAGTTCGAGGTCACCGCGACGGTGTTCCGCGAGGGTCACGACGCCGTGAACGCCACGGTTGTCCTCACCGACCCCGCCGGTCGTGCGTCCCGCGCACCGATGACCCGGGTCAACGCGGGTCTCGACGCCTGGGCCGTCACCGTCTGCGCGGACCGCCCGGGCCGCTGGACCTACCGGGTCGAGGGCTGGTCCGACCCGTACGGCACCTGGCACCACGACGCGGTCATCAAGGTCGGCGCCGGGGTCGACGTCGAGCTGATGCTCGAGGAGGGTGCCCGCGTGCTGGAGCGTGCCGTCGCCGAGGTGGACCGCACGGCGGAGCAGGCGGCAGTGTTGGAGGAGGCCGTCACCGGCCTGCGCGACCGGCGGAACGCCCCCGAGGTGCGGCTCGGCGCGGGCGTGACCCAGGCGGTCCGGCACGAGCTCACCGAGCGGCCGCTGCGCGACCACGTGTCACCCGGTACGGACCTGCCGTGGCTGGTCGAGCGGGACCGAGCCCTCCACGGCGCCTGGTACGAGATGTTCCCGCGGTCCGAGGGCGCGACCTTCGACGAGACCACCGGGCTCTGGACCAGTGGCACCTTCCGGACGGCGGCACAACGCCTCACCGCGGTCGCCGCCATGGGCTTCGACGTGGTCTACCTGACACCGGTGCACCCGATCGGCCGGGTCAACCGCAAGGGGCGGAACAACTCCCTGGAAGCGGGCCCGCACGACCCCGGTTCGCCGTACGGGATCGGGTCGTCCGAGGGTGGTCACGACGCGGTCCACCCCGACCTGGGCACCTTCGACGACTTCGACGCGTTTGTCGCCCGCGCCGGCGAGCTCGGCCTGGAAGTGGCGCTCGACCTGGCGCTCAACTGCGCGCCGGACCATCCGTGGGTCTCCAAGCACCCGGAGTGGTTCACGACCCGCGCCGACGGCACCATCGCCTACGCCGAGAACCCGCCGAAGAAGTACCAGGACATCTACCCGCTGAACTTCGACAACGACCCCGAGGGGCTCTACGCCGAGCTGCGCCGCATCGTGCAGGTGTGGATCGACCACGGCGTGACGATCTTCCGCGTCGACAACCCGCACACCAAGCCGCTGGAGTTCTGGGAACGCCTGATCGCCGACGTCGCGGAGACACATCCGGAGATCATCTGGCTGGCGGAGGCGTTCACCCGCCCGCCGATGATGCACACCCTGGCCAAGGTCGGCTTCCAGCAGTCGTACACGTACTACGCCTGGCGCCACGACCGGGCCGAGCTGGAGGAGTACTGCACCGAGCTCGCCGGGCCCGCCGCGGCGTACATGCGGCCGAGCTTCTGGCCCACCACACACGACATCCTGACACCGTTCATGCAGCGTGGCGGGGTTGACGTGTGGAAGATGCGGGCTGCGCTCGCCGCGACGCTGGTGCCCACGTACGGCATCTACGCCGGCTACGAGCTGATCGAGAACGTGCCGCGGCCCGGCGCCGAGGAGCAGATCGACAACGAGAAGTACGAGTACAAGAACCGCCGCTGGGAGGACTACGAGCCGGGCGGGCCGCGCGAGGGGCAGTCGCTGGCGCCGTACCTGACCCGCCTCAACGAGATCCGCCGCGCCCACCCGGCGCTGCACCGGCTGCGCAACCTCCGCTTCCACCGCGCCGACGACCCGGACGTGCTGGTCTTCTCGAAGTCCCGCCGCATCTACGACCGTGACGACGTGGTCATCGTCGTGGCCAACCTGGACCCGTCCGTGACCCGGGACACGTGGGTGCACCTGACCATGCCGGACCTCGGCCTCGGCTGGGAGGAGGGGTTCGTGGCCCACGACCTGATCACCGGCCAGCACTGGAACTGGGGCGAACACGCCTTCGTCCGCGTCGGGCCGGACACCGAGCCGGTCCACATCATTCGCGTTCTGTCCTCCTTTTAGGTACTTACCGGACAAGTCGTCCGCCGGGAGACTGTCCGTGTGATGTCGTGCGCGGGGTGACGCAAGCCGGTCTCGGTGTGCTGGCGCTGGTGGTGTCGGCCGGGGTCGGCGCGGCCACCGTGGTCGTCACCAGGCCCCCGGCCGGCCCGGTGACCATCGCGGCCGCCCCGGTGAGCGCCGTCCCGTCCGCCACCTCCACCCGCCGCAGCAGCATCCCCGGACCCCGGGTCGTCGCCACCCTGCGCGTCGCCGCCGAGCCCGGCGGGGTTGCGGTCTCACCGGACAGCCGCACCGTGTACGTCGCCGGCCAGTCGTCCCGCTTCGTCTCGGTGATCGACGCCGCCACCCGGTCCGTCACCGACGTCCGCGTGCCACGCCCGCCCCGGTTCGTCACCGTCGCCCGCGACAACAGCCGCGCCTACGTGGCGATGTACGAGGACGACGGCAGCCACAGCGGCATCGCGGTCATCGACGCCGAGACCCGCGAGGTCACCAAGGTCGTCGCGACCGGCCCGCAGCCGTACGACCTGGCGGTGGCCCCCGACGGCCGCGTCTGGGTCCCGATCCACAGCGCGGGCCGCGTCGAGGTCTACACCGGCGACGAGCTGCGGCGCGTCGTCACCGTCCCCGTCGCCCCGAACCCGCACTCGGTCCGCTTCGGCCCCGAAGGCCTCCGCGCGTACACCCCCGCCCACGAGTCCAGCGTGGTCTCGGTGATCGACATGTGGGACGACTCCGTCCGCCAGTCGGTCCCGGTCAGCAAGGCCCCGCACAGCCTCGCCGTCTCCCCGGACGGCCGCACGATCCTGGTCGCCTGCTACGACGCCGACCGCGTCGACCGCATCGACAGCCTCACCCTGCGCCGCAGCGGCTCGTTCCCCGTCGGCGACAAACCCCAGAGCGTGACCTTCGCCGCGGACGGCCGCCACGCCTACGTCGCCGACGAGGACGACAACACCCTCACGGTCCTGAACGTCCGCACCGGCGCCACCACCGCCAAGGTCCGCGTCGGCCGCAGCCCCCGCGCGGTCGCGGTCGCCCCGGACGGCCTCTACGCCTACGTATCCGCCGGCGACGACAACACAGTCACGATCCTGCGGGTGTCACCCTGAGCAGCTGATCGACGTCCAGCTTTTGCAGTCTGGCCAGGGTGGCCTCGACCTCGGCGTCGCCGCCGTGGGTGGACTGGTGGTCGAGCCAGCCGCCCTGGGCGGCCACCCAGCCGCCGAACACCCATGGTTCGCGGGGGACGGGCGTTCCGCCCCAGCACTCGTACGCGAGCAGGGCCGCAGCGAACGCACCCGGGTCTCCGTCGGACCAGTCGACGGCCACCGCGGCCGCCTCCTGCACCGCCCCGGCCGGTCCGGCGGCGTCCCAGTCCAGGGCCAGCAGCACGCCGTCGGGCCGCCGCAGGGTGTTCTTGGGGTCGAGGTCGCGGTGGCTGTCCACGACGAGTACGCGGTCCGGCGCGGCGGCCACCCGCCGGGCCAGGCCGGCGATCTCCGCACCCCAGCGTGTGCCGTCCCACGGCGGCTCGGGCCGGTCCCACCGCGGTCGTCCCGCGGCGTGGATCGTGGCCAGGAGCTCCGCGGCGTCCGTCGCCGGTCCCACTCCCGGCTCGCCGTCAGCCCAGCGGTGCACCCGGAACAACCCCTCCCGTACGCGGGAGAGCGCGCGCCCGGTCAGCGGATCCGGCACCGGCTCGGGCATCGCCACTCCGGCATGCAGGGCACGGCGTTCGATCTCGTACGCCGCTTCCACGTTCGCCACAAAATCGGGCCGGTCCGCGTTGAGGAGCATCCGCTTGACGGCGTACGCGCCGTCCTCGGTGATCACCTGCCACAGGTCGTTCGACAGTCCACCCGGCACCGGCACGGGTTCCGCCGTCAGCCGGCCCAGCCCGAACCGTTCCACCACCTCGGCCATGACCACGGCCCGACCCTGGCAGTTGCCGCCGCGCACCGCGACCGATTTTCAGCGGCTCAGTTGCTCGTGCAGGGCCTTGAACAGCTCGGCGCTGGTGAACGGCTTTTCCAGCAGGTGCACGTCCGCGGCCAGGGTGCCGTGGGTGGTGAGGACCGGCTGGGCGTACCCGGACATGAAGAGCACCCGGGTCTCCGGGCGGGCGGCGACGATCGCCTCGGCGATGTCCTTGCCGAGCATGCCGGGCATGACCACGTCGGTGAGCAGGATGTCGACCGGGCGGTCGCCGGAGATCTTCAGTGCCTCGGTGCCGTTGGCCGCGGTCAGCACGGTGTAGCCGGCCCGGACGAGGATCCGTTCGGTGACCTCCCGGAGCGCGGTCTCGTCCTCGACCACGAGGACCGTGGTTCCCTGCCCGCTGAAGGTGCCGGCCGGCTCCGCGGGTCCGGGCACCCGGACCTCGGCGTCGGTCACCGGCAGCAGCACGGTGATCGTGGTGCCGAGACCGGTCTCGGAGTAGATCTGCACGGTGCCGCCGGCCTGCGTGACGATGCCGTAGACGGTCGCCAGGCCGAGTCCGGTGCCCTGCCCGTTCGGTTTGGTGGTGAAGAACGGGTCGAAGGCCTTGTCGATGACGTCCTTCGGCATTCCCGTGCCGGTGTCCGACACGCGGATCCGGACGTAGCTGCCGGCGGCCAGGCCCGAGCGTCCGGCGGCGTGCTCGGTGTCGACCTCGACGGCCGCGGTGTCGATCGTGAGGTTGCCGCCGCCGGGCATCGCGTCGCGGGCGTTGACGGCCAGGTTGACCAGCACCTGCTCGAGCTGGCCGGGATCGGCCATCACGGCGGGGAGGTCGGTGGCCGTGTCGATCGTCAGCGCGATGTGCTCGCCCAGGGAGCGCTGCAGCATCTGGTGGACCTCGGTCACGACGGTGTCGACGTCGAGCGCCCGCGGCCGGATCACCTCGCGCCGCGCGAAGGACAGCAGCTGGTGGGTGAGGTCGCTGCCGCGCCGGGCGGCCCGGGCGATCTGCTCGGCGTCCTTCGCGAACGCGGTGTCCCGGCCGTCCTCGACGATGAACGACGCGTAGTTGAGGATCACCGCCAGCAGGTTGTTGAAGTCGTGGGCGACACCACCGGCCAGCTGGCCGAGGCTCTCCAGCCGCTGCGTGCGCTGGAACCGTGCCTCCAGTTTCTGCTGCTCGGCCTCCTCCCGCAGCGACTCCTGCTCGACCTGGGCGGCCAGACGATCGGTTATGTCGCGGACGGCCGCGACTACGATGAGGCCGTTGCCGGTGTCGAGGGCACTGCAGGAGATGTCCACCGGCAGCTCGCTGCCGTCCCGCCGCCGGGCCGTCCGGGTCGCCCAATCCGGTACGCCCGCAGCGCCGGTGAGCCGTTCGGAGTCCAGCGGGGTCGAGTCACCCCCGGTCCGCAGCACCGCCGACGCCGCCGGCAGGTCGTCGGGGAGCAGCCGCCGTACGGCCATCTGGGTCAGGTCGTGGCGGGGGTAGCCGAACATCCGTTCCGCCTCCGCGTTGACCAGCACGACGTGTCCCGCGTCGTCGACGCCGAGGAGGGCGTCCGGGGCCGCGTCCAGCACCGCCTGCACCTGGGCCTCGGCGCGTTCGCGGTCGCTGACGTCGCGGGCGGTCGTGGTCATGCCGACGATCGTCCCGTCGAGGTCGCGCAGCGGTGAGACCAGCAGCGACACGGCGAGCGTGGTGCCGTCGGCGTGCAGCCGGTAGGTCCGGTACCGGTCCATCCGGCCGCCCATCCGGACCAGGTTGCGGACCTCTTCCTCGTCGACGCGCCGTTCCGCCGGGATGATCGGGTCGACGGGACGTCCCAGCATCTCGGCCGAGGTCCGGCCGTACAGGTGCTCGGCGCCCGGGTTCCAGGTCAGCACCACACCGGTCAGGTCGGTGGTGACGATGGCGTCGTGCGACGACTGGATGATCGAGGCCAGCAGCGCACGCGCCTCCTGCGCCTCACGGTGCACGGTGTCGTCACGCAGCACGGCCGTCACCAGGGTGTCGCCGTCCGGTGCGGCGACCGCGGCCAGTGACACCTCGACCGGGAAGACGCTGCCGTCGGGCCGCCGCCCGCGCAGGGGCAGCCGCCGCAACGGCGGGTGCTCGCTGTTCAGGTATCCCGCGCGGTAGCCCGGGTGGATCTTCCTGATCTCGTCGGGCACCAGCTCGTCGACGTTGCGTCCGAGCAGGTCACCGGCCGGAAAGCCGAACATGCCGTGTGCCCGCCGGTTGGCCAGCGCGATCGTGCCGTCCGACCGGCAGATGATCACGGCGTCCGGCGCTTCGTCCACCAGGAGGCCGGTCAAGGAGTCGAGCGAGTCCACGGTCCCCCCGATCCTGCCGGTATCCGCGGCACGTACCCGCTACCCAACGTAAGGTCAGGAGCACCGAGTGCGGGCCGGGTTCGGCGAATCGGTGCGGGGGAGGCGTCGGCGTGGCAGGAGCGGCTCAGCCGGTCGCGGCGATCGACCCCAACCGGCCCAGCACGGCCCGGATCTACGACTACCTGATGGGCGGCTCCCACAACTTCGCCGCCGACCGGGCCGTGGCGACCCGCGCGGTCGAGCTGCTGCCGGAGCTCCCGGTGATGCTGCACACCAACCGGTCCTTCCTGCGCCGGGCCGTCCGGTACGCCGCCGGCCGCGGCATCCGGCAGTTCCTCGAGCTCGGCTCGGGGATCCCGACGGCGGAGAACGTCCACGGGACGGCCCGCGAGGTACACCCGGACGCCCGTGTCGTCTACGTCGACATCGAGACCAGTGCCGTCCTGCACGCCCGCGAGGCGCTGCGGGAGGAGACGGGCGTCGTGGTGGTCCAGGGTGATCTCCTGCAGCCGCGCGAGCTGTTCACCGACCCGGGCCTGCGCGGAGTTCTCGACCTGACCGAACCGGTCTGCATCATCCTCGCCTCCGTGCTGCATTTTGTGCCGGACAGCCCCGAACTGGTGGCGGCTCTGCGCTGTTACCGCGAAGTGGCCGCACCCGGCAGTCACCTGGTCCTCTCCCACGTCACGGCCGGCACCGACCCGGAGGCCCTGGACCGTGTCGCCGAGCTGTTCGGCCGCACCGGGACACCGCTGGTCCTGCGTGACCCCGCCGTGTTCACGGCCATGTTCCAGGGCTGGGAGCCGGTCGAGCCCGGCATCGTGCCCAGCCGGCTCTGGCATCCCGGGCCGGAACCGGCCGGCGACGGTGCTCCGGCCGGGCCGCCGACACTCGCCGGTGTGGCCGTCAAGATGTGAAAATGGTGGGACTTTTGTCACGACTCGACCGACCTGCTGCCGTGCGCTGCTAGCCTGACCCCCGTTTTGTCGCGGGAGGAGAACCGGGAATGCGTAGCAAGCTGGTGGCGGGTGTGACCGCGGGACTGCTGACCCTGGGCGGTCTTGCCGGTTGTACGGACGACGACACCCCCGTGGCCCGCGGCAACGGCACGGGGAAGGTCGGTGTGATCCTGCCGGACACCACGACCTCCCAGCGCTGGGGCAGCGACGACCCGAAACTCCTCAAGGCCGCGTTCGACAAGGCGGCGGTGCCCGTCGACATCCGCAACGCCGACGGCAAGGCGGAGAACTTCACCCGCATCGCCGACGAGATGATCGCCGGTGGCGCGTCGGTGCTGCTCCTGGCCAACCTCGACGCCGACAGCGGGCGTGCGGTGATCGCCAAGGCCAAGCGGGCCGGCGTCAAGACCATCGACTACGACCGGCTGACCCTCAACGGCGGCGCTGACTACTACGTCAGCTTCGACAACGAGGAGGTCGGCCGCATGCAGGGCCGCGGCCTGGTCAAGTGCCTGAAGAACAAGGGTGTCGCCAACCCGCGCATCGCCTACCTCAACGGCGCGACGACCGACAACAACGCGACGCTGTTCAAGGCCGGCTCCGACGAGGTCCTCCAGCCGAAGTACGACGACGGCTCGTTCCTCAAGGGCCCGGACCAGTCGGTGCCCCGCTGGAACAACGACGACGGCCGGTTCATCTTCGACCAGATGTGGCAGCAGACCGGTGGAGCCATCGACGGTGTCCTCGCTGCCAACGACGGTCTCGGCAACGCCGCCATCACCATCCTCAAGCGCGTCGGCAAGAACGGCAAGATCCCGGTGACCGGTCAGGACGCCGAGACCCAGGGCCTGCAGAACATCCTCGCCGGCGACCAGTGCATGACGGTCTACAAGCCGATCAAGAAAGAGGCCGACGCGGCCGCCAAGCTCGCGATCAGCCTCTACAAGGGTCAGCCCGCCACGGCCGGCGCCCGGGTCAAGGACCCCGAGTCCGGCGCCTACGTGGACTCGGTGCTGCTGCGCCCGACGGAGATCTTCAAGAAGAACGTCGGCGACGTGATCGACGACGGCTTCGTCGCCCGCAAGACCGTCTGCACCGGCGCCTTCGCCAAGTTCTGCACCCGCAACGGCATCTGAGACCGGACCGTCCGCCCGGTAGCGCCGCTCACCCCGGTCTGGTCGAGTACCGGGGTGAGAAAGCAGACTGCGGCGGTGGGCGCGGTGGCGGTGGCGGTGCTGGCCATCGCTGCACCGCTGGCGTTCGCGGGCGATGACAAGCCCGATCCCGTGCCGGCGGCGGCTCTGCCGCCCGTGCCATCGGTTGCTCCGCCCGACCCGGCCCCATCTCCCGTGCCGTCGGCCGCTCGCAAGGCCGTGGCCCCGGATCGGGCGGCCGACGCGCCGAAGGGTATGCCCGACCAGTACGGCTGCCCCGCGACCGCGGACCAGCTGCTGGACGGACTCCGCGACAGCGACCTCGCCCCGGCGCGGGCGCTGGACGGCATCGAGTGCTACCGCGGGTACGCCCGGGCCGACCGTGAGCCGGCTGGCACCACGGTGGTCTTCCGCTGGCAGGAGATGACGGCTTCCTGGGTGCCGCTGGCCGGTCGCTGCCACCAGGTTGTGCCCGCGGCGGTCCGCGACCACCTGAACGGCTGCTCCTAGAAGTAGCTCGCCTTGATGATGCCGTCCGGCAGCCGTGCGCCGGCGGCGTCGAAGGCGCCGAGCTGCGAGATCTCCTCGACGGCGCCCGCGGCGGGATCGAACCAGAAGATCGTCACGTCCGGGTCCGCGCTCCAGGGCGCCAGCACGGCGTTCACGGTCGTCACGCCGTCGAAGGTCGCCGTGATCCGGGCGGGCCGTCCGACGTAGTAGCCGAAGGCGGGCTGGACGACCCGGTCCTCGAGCTGCATCGGCGCCTGCATGGGGTGGAAACCGGCGGTCCGGTCGGAACCGCTGGTCACCGCGATGTTGAGCGCCTCCTCGATCGTCCCGCGGGCGTCGCGTTCCCCGATCGACAGACCCATGCGGATGCCGGGGGTGTGGTCCCAGTCGATCGGCGTGAAGTAGAGGACCCAGGTCTGGCCGCCACTCGCGGGCAGGCCGGTGGCGACGACGTCGCCCAGCCGCCCGTCGACGGGCGCGACGGAGACCGGCACGCTCGGTACGACACTCGGTACGGCAAACGCCGCCGGGGGAGCTGCGTCGTCCCGCCCGTGGACCGCCAGGCCCGCCGTCACGGCAAGCACCACCACGACCGTGGCCCCGGCGACAGCGGGCCAGTGCCGCCGTTTCCTGCCCAGTACGACCGTTGTCTCCGCCATGACCTGCCCCCGCCTTCGCCGACGGGGGCATCGTAGTGCTCAGGTCACGACGACCCGGGGGCGGGCGAAGCCGTTGAAGCGGGACGCGTAGACGGTCGTGTAGGCGCCGGCCGACCCGATCAGCACCTCGTCGCCCTCGCGCAGGTCGGCCGAGAGCGGCACGTCCCGGGCGTACGTGTCCTGGCCGTCGCAGGTCGGACCGGTCACGTGGAAGCGGCGCCGGTTGGCCGAGCCGCGGTTGTCCCGGATCGGGTAGCGCAGGTCGCCGCCCGACTCGAGGACCTCCATCATGCCGTTGAAGACGCCGAGGTCGGTGTGCGCCCAGTAGCCCGAGGGTCGCTGGGCGACACCGATGACGCGGCACCGGAAGGTACCGGCCTCGGCGACGATGCAGCGGCCCGGCTCGGCGAACACCTCGACCGGGTAGGGCAGCTGAGCGATCCCGGCCGCGGCCGCGCGCCCGAACGCCGCCAGCGGGGGCACGGGCCGGTCGTACGCGGCCGGGAAACCGCCGCCGAGGTCCACCATCTGCAGGCGGATGCCGGCACTGACCAGTCTGGACAGCACGGTGTGCACGTCGCCGAGGGCCGCCTCGAGGGCAGCGGGCCGCAGCGACTGCGATCCGATGTGGAACGTGATGCCGTACGGGACGAGCCCGAGGTCGCGCGCCCGCACGAGCAGATCGATCGCGCCGCGGACGTCCACCCCGAACTTGCCCTCGCTCGGCACCACGCTGGCCCGGCCACCGGTGGCGAGTCGTGCGTAGACACAGCTGCCCGGCGCTTCCTCGGCGACGCGGTGCAACTCCTCACGCGAGTCGACGGCAAATCGATAGACACCCGCGCGGGATGCCTGACGGGTCTGTTCGCGTGCGCGAACCGGATTACTGAAGATCACATCCTGGCCGCGCACACCGAGCGTGCCGAGGATTCTGATTTCCTCGACGGAAGCGACCTCGAATCGTGCTCCTGTGGTGTGCAGCACACTCAGGACTCCGGGGTCGGTATTGCATTTGGTCGCGTAGAACGGTCGCACCTGCGGGAATGCGTTACGGAATGCGTCGAGGGCGGCGACGATCCGCGCGGCCCTCATCTCGAGCAGCGGCTCTCCGGGGAGGAGGTCACCAGGTGTTCCGGTCTCCGGATCGGCTTCCGGAGGGTGGGGAAGTGTGGTGCGCAACGGGTAGCCCCTTCACGCTGGGTGATGACTTAACTCCTGAGAGTACACCCCACATATGGCCTGGTGAATACCGCGAGATGTCAGGTATCTGCTGGCAGGGACCCCGGAAACGGGTTCGGGGCGCCCGGCACGGGCGCCCCGAACTTCTTTACCGCAGGGATCCGACAGCACGCAATCCGAAAGCCGCTGACCGACGTTTCACCATCTTGAAACGGATCATGAGCCGGCGGGAAGTTGATTTTGATTCACTACTTCCCCTTCTCGCGCGCTGATCGGTAATCTCTCACTTGTTCAGATCAAACTGTCCGCTCTTGGCCGAGTCAACAAACTCGGCCCAGTTGGACGGGTTGAAAATGAGAGCTGGACCCGTGGGGTTCTTGCTGTCGCGTACGGCAACGGCTGTGTCGAGGAATGCGACCTCGACACAGTTGTTGCCGCCGTTTCCGTTGCTGCGACTGCTTTTCTTCCAAACGGCAGCGTCGAGACGGTGCGCAGGCATGCCAAGCACCTCCCTTCAATATGCGGTTGTAGTTCCCACTGCACGTGGCCCGTGCAGGCCTTGCCGTGATGCTGATCTTGCTGTTCTACGGTCTTGCTGATCTAGCTGTGAAGCAGGCCCTCGACCATCTTGATGGACAGACGACTGTCGAGAGCTTTGGCGCTCAGCCGCTCGAACTCGTCTCGGTAGCGAGCGACCTCTGAATGTTGCTCTTCGTAGTAGTCGCCCGCAAGACCCTCTAGGTAAACTACATCCAAATGAGTGGTCTCCCGGAACTCCAAAAGCGCTGCTGAGCCGCCCAGGAAGGGATGTTCGCCGGCGTCGAACGGGAGAATCTGCACCGTCACGGTGGGTAATTGAGCGACTTCAATGAGATGCCGCAACTGGTCCTTCATGACCTCGGGGCCGCCGACGATGCGGCGCACCACGGACTCGTCGATGATCGCGGCCAGGGCGAGCGGGTTCGCGGCGGTCAGCCGGCCCTGGCGCTTGAGCCGCAGAGCGACCCGGCGGTCGATGTGGTGCGGCGGGTCGGAGGCGCGGCCGGTCCTCATCAGGGCGCGCATGTAAGCCTCGGTCTGCAGCAGCCCCGGAATCAGCACCGGCTCCCACGTGCGGAGCAGGGTGGCCTCGGCTTCCAGGCCGACGAAGTTGCCCGGGCGCATGATGTCCCGGTAGTCCGTCCACCACGTCCGCTCACGGGAGAGCCGGGCGAGGGCCATCAGCGCCTCGCGGTACTCCTCGTCGTCCACTCCGTACAGAGTGAGCAGGTCCTTGACGTCGCGGGCGGTCACCGCGACACGGGCCGTCTCGATCCGGGTGACCTTGGCCGCGTGCCATTCGAAATGACGCCCGACGATCTCCTGGGTCAGGCCGGCAACCTCGCGGCACCGCTTCAGTTCGGCGCCCAGCCGGCGCCTGCGCAGGGTGGGACCTTCGTCAGTAGGCACTGTGGCCCCCTCGGTGGTCTGGAAAGGGATACACGTTCAGCACCGTCCCATGGTCTGCCGAGAGAGTCACGACCGGATTCCGAGTCTAGTACTTCTTGTGTTGACCTTAGAGCCCGGTACATGATGCTGCGAACTAAGAGTTAGTGCGGTCTATACGGGCTGTTGCCCGCGACTGTCTGATGTCGATGTGCCTAGGGAGTGGCGGCGTGCTGGCTGACCAGTTCTATTTGATCGCTCACGAGGATCGGACCGGCCGATCGCGGTTGCATCCGCGGGCCACGGGAATCGGCCTGGCCGCTTCGCTGCTGGGCGAGCTCGTCCTCGACAACCGGCTCAGGATCTTCGCGGGAGACCTCGAGATCGTGAGCAACCAACCTCCCCGAGATGCCCTCACACATTCCATTCTCGACCTGTTGATAGCACAGCCTCAGCACCGCGACGTGCGGACGTGGCTGGCCTATCTCTCCCAGGACGCGGCGATGCGGGTGGGCGAGCGGCTCGAACGGTCCGGTGCGGTCGAGTCCGTGACCCGGCGGAGGATGCTGAGCACACAGACCTTCTACATGCCCAACAACGAGCTGCAGCGCAACGCGGCGGCCTGGGCGCCCATGCGGCTCGCCAACCTCCTGGTCCGGGGGCTCGACATGGCCCTCAGCGACCGGGTGCTGGCCGGTCTCATCGCCGCGACCGGGCTGACCCGGCACGTGCTGTGGGACTTCGAGGCGCACCGGTCCGCCCTCACGGTCCTGCCCAACACGGTGGCGTCGCTGCCGGAGGACCTGCGCCAGCTCATCGAGAACACCGAGGCCAGCGTCGGTTCGGTGCTCGCCGTCGGCCGTCGGTGAGCTCTCGCGGGCGGCACCACCGCCGGCAGGACAACTTCGATCAATGGGCCGGGAGGCTGTTGATGGCACGTAAGGACACCGCTGAACCGGACATCATCACGAGTGCACTCGCTCGTAACCGGCTCGGTGTGCCCTCGGTGGTCTTCTTCGGGGTGGCGGGGGCCGCCCCGCTGACCGTCATCATCGGCTCGATCTCGGCCATCTACGCCATCATCGGCAACACCGCGGTGCCGGTGGCCTACCTGGTGACTGCGCTGATTCTGTCGATCTTCACGGTCGGGTTCGTGGCGATGAGCCGCCACATCGTCAACTCCGGCGCGTTCTACGCGTACATCAGTCATGGGCTCGGGCGCATGACCGGGGTCGGTGCGGCGTTCGTGGCGCTGCCGGCGTACTCGTTGATGCAGATCGGGTTGTTCGGGCTCTTCGGCTCGGCGGCCTCCGACATCCTCGCGGCGCTCGGTTTCAGCGTCCACTGGTTCACCTGTGCGCTGGTCGCCTGGGCGATCGTGGCGGTGCTCGGCCTGCTCTGGGTCGACCTCAGCGGCAAGGTGCTCGCCGTGCTGCTGATCGCCGAGATCAGTGTGGTGCTCATCTACGACATCGTGATGATCGCCAACCCGGCGGGCGGGCACGTCAGCTTCGCCACGCTGGCGCCCGGGGCGCTGTTCACCTCCGACGCCGGGCCGATGCTGGTCCTCGCGGTCGCCGGTTTCGTCGGCTTCGAGGCGACGGTCGTGCTTTCGGAGGAGGCCAAGGACCCCAAGAAGACGGTCGCCCGGGCCACGCACCTCGCGGTCATCCTGGCCGGCCTGCTGTGCGGGCTCTCCGCCTGGGCCATGTCGGTGATCACCGGTCCGAGTCAGGTCGTGGCCACCGCCCAGGAGCACCGGACCGACATGGTCTTCGCCCTGGTCGGCCCGCACGTGCCCGGCATCCTGGTGGACATCGGCTACATCCTGTTCCTGACCAGTGTCTTCGCGGCGCTGCTCGCGTTCCATGCCGCGGTCGCGCGTTATCAGTTCGCCCTCGGTCGTGAGGGTGTGCTGCCGGCGGCGTGGGGGCGCACCCATCCGCGCACCGGCGCACCCCTGCTCGGCTCGATCACCCAGAGCCTGCTGGCCCTCGGGGTCCTGATCGCGTACGCCGTGGCAGGTCTCGAACCGCTGTTCTGGATCTTCGCCTGGCTGACCACCATCGGCGGCCTCGGGGTGCTGTTCCTGATGTGGAGCGCGTCCTTCGCGGTGCTCGTGTTCTTCGTGCGCCACCGCGGCCTGGAGAACGCGTGGCGGGCCACGATCGCCCCGATCATCGCCTTCCTGCTGCTCAGCGCCGTTCTCGGCATCACCGTGATCGGCTTCGGCGAGATCCTGCAGGTCGAGGGTGACTCGCCGTTCCAGTGGCTCGTCCCGGTGCTCTACTGCGCGGTCGCGGTGATCGGCGTCGTGTGGGCGCTGGTCATGCGGGCCGCACGACCGGAGACCTACGCCGGCATCGGCCGCGGTGCCGACGGAAGGTACGTCGCCACACCGGAAGGACCACCGCAGACCAAAGGGTCACACGAGCCCGTAGGTGCCCGCGGTTACCACTACTGACCAGCACGGCCTGACCAACCGCGAGAAAAAGGGAACCCGATGAGCCGCTGGAGCCAATCCGGACAGGCCGCGCGCACAGCAAAGGCGGGCCGGGCGAATGACCACGTCATCGCGTTCGACGCTTGCCATCCGCTCGACCCGCCCTACCTGCAACACCGTCAGGCGTCCCGTGTGGTGCACCCCGGTCCGCAGAACCGGGGTATCGGCAGCACCCCGCAGGAACGTCGATCACACCCGGCTGGACCCAGCCGGAACCGACGCACCTACCTGGAGGTCGCTACCCCTCGAAAGAACGAACTCACCGTTCCGGACGTTTCCCCGGACCGGCCACGGCAGTGGTCGATGGGGAGGTCGCCCATGGCATGAGGTCGTGTGACGTCAGGCCGCCGGCTCGTCGCTGAAGTCGTAGAGCCAGTAGGACTGCTGGTCGATCCGCTGGAAGCGCATGTTGGGCATGAGTCGCTCCACCATGGACCGGAAGATGTGCGAGAAGTTCAGCACCTCGTCGTTGTAACTGCAGATGTCGATGCCGACGAGTCCGCCCTGGGTGGCCGCGATGATGTACAACTGCTCGACCATCTGGCGGAACATGCGCCGGCCCTGAGCCTGAGGGTGCAACGCGACAAACCCGATGTACCAGATCTTGTTGGCCGCATAGTGCTCGGGCCAGTGCCGCTCGAAGTACTCCGGAGCGATCAGCGGCACCGCGGTCAGATCGTTCGTGTACGTGGACAGTCCGCAGAGGGTCCCGTCATCGTCCACGCACAGGTGCTTCTGAACGCGCTGGTCGCTCATGACCTCGTCGAACTCGTGGCGGTACATCAGGTGCCGCTGCACTGCCATCGTGTTCAGTTCGCGGAACGCGCCGAGATAAAGCTCCCAAGCTGCTTCAAGGGTCTCGTCGTCGTTGATCTGCTCGACAATCTTGATGACCATGCTCTGCTCCCCGCAATGCTGCCGGTCGACCATCAACCTGCGTCTGCACTGAAGTTGATCGATGGTTATTGACCAACAGAGTACGGAGAGTGAGTCAAGAACAACAGCCTGTGAGAAACGGTTTTTTGGTCTTGGTAAGTGCTCGCGCGCTGACGTGAGTGAATTTGGCACGCCATGGTCATGTACTCGATGCAACTTGCAGGCGAAACACGCTCCCGCCGAGCGCCGGGCCGCCGCCGAGTCCGCACAGGACAGACGCGGTGGCCTGCGGCCTGCTCGTTTCCGGGGGATGTCAGCGACGCCCGGCAGGCGTAGGTTGTCCCCACCAACCATCGACGATCCTGGATGGCTGTCATGGATCAGTTCACGATCGTGACCGACCCCGTCGCCCATTCCGTGGCCTTCTCGGCCCTGTTCGCCGTCCTGCCGCTGCTGACTCTGTTCATTCTGCTCGGAGTACTACGCATGAAGGCCTGGCTCGCGGGGCTGATTGCTTTGGCAGTTGCTCTCATCGTGGCCGTCGCGGTCTATTCCATGCCGGTCGGACAGGCGCTGCTCTCCGCGAGTGAGGGAGCCGCATTCGGTTTCTTCCCGATCCTCTGGATCGTGCTCAACGCCATCTGGGTCTACAACCTCACCGTCGCCAGCGGGCACTTCGACGTGCTGCGCCGCTCGATGGAACGCGTCAGCCCCGACATGCGCATCCAGGCGATCATCGTGGCGTTCTGCTTCGGCGCCCTGCTCGAGGCCCTCGCCGGCTTCGGCACCCCGGTGGCCGTCACCGTGGTGATGCTGATGGCACTGGGCTTCCCACCGATCCGGGCCGCGGCTGTCGCGCTCATCGCCAACACCGCCCCGGTCGCGTTCGGCGCGCTCGCCACCCCGATCGTCACGCTCGGAACGGTCACCTCGGGCGCCGCCGACGACCCGCGCCTCAACGTCGACACCCTCGGCGCGATGGTCGGCCGGCAGACACCGCTGCTGGCCGTCGTCGTACCGCTGGTCCTGGTCGCCGTCATCGACGGCCGCCGCGGCATCCGGCAGACCTGGCCCGCGGCGCTGGTGGCCGGTGTGGTGTTCGCCCTCGGCCAGTTCGTGGCCTCGAACTACATCTCGGTGCCGCTCACCGACATCATCGCCGCGCTGCTCGCGGCGGCCGCCGTGGTCCTGCTCCTGCGCATCTGGCAGCCCGTCGAATCCCCGAACCTCCACGCCGAACCACCCGCCGAGTCGGATCCGACCGCGTCGCGCCGGGCCGCGTCTGGTTCTGCCGGGCCTGGTCCAGCTGGGTCCGGTCCGACTGCTTCCAGTCGGGCCGCGTCCGGCTCGGCTGCGCCCGGTCCGGCCGGGTCAGGTCCGGCCGGGTCAGGTCCGGCCGGGTCAGGTCCGGCCGGGTCAGGTCCGGTCGCATCGGCTGGGTCGGCTGATGCAGCCGAGTCGGGTCCGATTGGATTCAGCCGGATTTCGCCTGGTTCAGCCGGGCCTGGTCCAGCTGCGTCCGGTCCGCCTGCTTCCGGTCGGGCCGCGTCCGGCTCAGCTGCGCCCGCTGCGGCCGGATCAGGTCCGGCTGGGTCGACGGAGGTCGATTCGGCGCGGAAGGCCACCGTGGGTGGTGGGGGAGCTGCCACGGTGACGCGGCGGGACGGTGCTGCTGAGGTGGCGCGGGCGTATGCGCCGTACCTGATCATCATTGTGATCTTCTCGGTGGCCAACATCGGTGCGGTGAAGGCGGCGCTCGCGAAGGCGCCGTGGTCGGTCTCCTTCGCGTGGCCGGGCCTGGACGTCCTCGGGACCAACGGCAAACCGCTGGCCTCGACCACGTTCACCCTCGGCTGGCTCTCCGCGGCCGGCACGCTGATGATCCTCGCGGGCATCCTGACCGCCCTGGTGCTGCGCATCGGTCCCGGTCGTGCTTTCAAGGCCTACCTGCACACGTACGCCGAACTGCGGCACGCCATCGTGACGGTGATGGCGGTGCTCGCGCTCGCGTACGTGTTGAACCAGTCCGGTCAGACGAACACGCTGGGTGAATTTCTGGCCGCGGCCGGTGGGGTGTTCATTTTCCTGTCCTCGATCCTGGGGTGGATCGGTGTGGCCGTGACCGGCTCCGACACCTCGGCGAACGCGCTGTTCGGCGCGCTGCAGGTCGAGACGGCCGCCCGCGCCGGGCTCGATCCGGTGCTGCTGGCCGCGGCGAACTCGTCGGGCGGTGTGCTGGGCAAGATGGTCAGCCCGCAGAACCTGGCGATCGCGGCGTCGGCTGTCGGCATGGCCGGACGTGAGGGTGACATCTTCCGCAAGGTGGTCGGCTGGAGCCTGCTGCTCCTGCTGGTGATGTGTGTGCTGGTCACGTTGCAGGGCACCCCGGTGCTCAGCTGGATGGTGCCGTGACCGAGGGCGTCAGGGCGGCCGCGTGAGGGACGGTGAACCAGAAGAGGCTGCCGCCGCCGGGGTTCGCGTCGACGCCGACCTCACCACCGTGGCGTTCGACGATGCGGTGGACGATCGCCAGGCCCAGGCCCGTGCCGGGGTAACCGGCGCTGCCCGGGGCGCGGGCGAAGGCGGTGAAAACGGTGTCGCGCTGGTCGGCGGGGATGCCGATGCCGTGGTCGGCGACCTCGATGCGGGCCATGCCGTCCGTCGTGCGGCAGCTGACCCGCACGTACGGCTCCTCGCCCGGAGCGGTGTACTTCAGCGCGTTGCCGATCAGGTTGTCCAGCACCTGGCACAGCAGTGTGGGATCACCGTCGACGGTCGGCAGGTCCTCGATGACGATTGTCGGCGGGTGCGCCTCGGTGCCGGTGAGGCGTTCGCGGGTGATGTCGTCGGCCATCGCCCGCAGATCCACCCGGCTGGTGTGCAACGTCCGGTTCTCCGCGGTGGCGTAATCGAGAAGGTCGTCGATCAGCGTCTGCATACGTTGCGCGCCGCCGTACAGGCGTTCCAGGAAGTCGCGGTGCAGCGGATCGAGGCGCGGCGCGGCCTCCTCACGCAGGAAGTCCGCGTAACCGGTGATCCGCGCGAGCGGGCTCCGCAGGTCGTGGGCGACGATGCCGGCGAAGCCGACGAGCTCGGCCTCCCGCTGGCGCAACTGCTGCTCGACGGCCTCGCGCCGCACGATGTCGTCGCGCAGCGCGGCGGTGGCGTCGTCGACCTTTCGCAGCGCCCGGTTGCGGGCCGTGATCACGGTGCCGGTCAGCGCGGCGAGCAGGCCCGTGAGGACGGCACCGATGATCCAGGCGGCGACGTCGAGGTGCATGTCACCCACGGGCAGCAGCTTGTGGGTCGGCTCGACCACGAGCCGCCAGGTCCGCTGGGGCACGGACACGGTGATGTCCCGCGGTGGCGGCTCCGGCTGCAGGCGGGCGTCCGGCACCCAGCTGGCGACGGGTGTCGGTCCTGCCGTCGACGCGGTGTCGTAGAGGGTGACGGCCACGGTGTCGCGGGCGACCACACCGATCGCCTGCTTCAGGAAGTCGCCGCCGCGCAGGCCCATCATCAGCCAGCCGCGGAACTGACCGGTGTCGGACGCGGACGGCGACGTCGAATAGACCGGCGCGGCCAGCACGAACGACAGCTGCTGCCGTTCGACCGGCAGCTCGGAGTCGGTGAGCAGGCGGTACGTGCTGCTGGTCGCGACGCGGTGGCTGGCCTTCGCCCGCTGCATGGCCTCCACGGCCTCCGGCTTGTCGGCGACGTCGAGACCCAGCGGCGACGGGCCGCCCTCGACGCCGCGGTACAGCACCACGAAGAAGTGCTCGTCGGTCGGCGCGGAAGAGGGGGTGAAGGTCAGTTGCGGGTCGCCGCGATCGCGCCAGGACTTCTGCACGGCCGGCATCTCGTCGGTGGTCGCCGCCACGACAAACGCGACGCCGCTGGCGCCGGGCAACCGCTGCCGATCGACGGAGGCCGCGATGGCGGTGTACTCGGCCGCCTCGAGATTCGCCTGTGCCCCGACCGCGGCGGCCAGATCGGTCAGCGAGGTCGAGTAGCGGCGTACCTCGGCGGAGACGACCTGCGAGACGATCATCGTCTGCTGGCCCAGCGCCCGGCGGGCCCGGTCGTCGTCGGCGCGGCGCAGGGCGACGGCGGCCAGCACGGTACCCAGCACGCCGAGGGCGATGACCAGGGCGAGAACGCGTACCGACCATCGGCCCGGCGCCCAGCCGCCCGCGCCGGGCAAGGTGTTCTCCCCAGAACCCCGGCCCACGACCCGACGCTACGCCTGACAATCGCCACATAACGGCAAATTCGCACTCGGTAGGATGATCACATGTCCGGAGCCGCCCTGACCGCCGTCACCGCCGCCGGGATCACCCACCGCGTGCTGCGGCACGGGCCCGTCGCCAGCGTCGCCGAGGCCGCCGCGGCCCAGGGTGTCGAGGTCCGCGATCTTGTCAAAACCCTCGTCGTACGCCGTGCCGACGACAGTTACGTCTTTGTGCTCGTGCCGGGTGACCGGGTGATCTCCTGGCCCAAGCTGCGGGCGTTGCTCGGCGTCAACCGCCTGTCGATGCCGGACGCCGCAACGGCCAAGGCGGTGACGGGATACGAACGCGGGACCATCACGCCGTTCGGCTCGTCGACGGCCTGGCCGGTGATCGCCGACGAACGGCTGCGCGGCCGCACGATCAACCTCGGCGCCGGGGAGCGTGGGGTCGGCCTCCAGGTGGCGGCGGACGAGGCCGCGACGGTCCTGGACGCAACCTTCGCCGACGTCACCGACCCGGAGCCGGTCCGCTCCTGATCACCGCGCCGGGCCGTCGCCGATCCGGGCGGGCTGGCCCGCGCTTCGCGCGAGAACGGTCCGGGCTGGCTGGCGGACCGGCGCTCGTTGTCCGTGAGGGCCGGGTCGACGTTCGGTGGTCAGGCCCGCAGTCCGGGCAGGCCCACGGTCTCGCGCGGCCCGCAGTGCGGGCGGACCCGCGGTTTCGCGCGGTGCGGGCGGACCCGCGGTGCGGGCGGACCCGCGCTTTCGGGTGGCCCGCCGGTTCGGGTGGCCCGCCGGTTCGGGCGGCCCGCGGTCCGAGCGGGCCCGCGGTTTCGGGCGAAGCCCAACTTCCTTGAAGTTGGGCCTGGGTGGTCAGCTGACGGGCTGGGGCGCGTAGCCGGGGATCTCCTCGACGTGGTGGTAGACCGGCAGCCCACGCTCGCGGGCGATCGCCACGTCCTGGTCCGCGCCCGTGGACTTGCCGGGCAGCCGCAGGACCGCGTCGCAATGCTGCAGCAGGCGCTGCGCGGTCGGGTACAGCACGTCCTCCGCCGTGGCCGCGCCGGCGGACCGGTGGAGGACCGGCAGCGCCACCCACTCGCCGATCATGGGCACGTGCCCTGCCTGGAAGATCGGCCACGCCGCTTCCTCGAGGCGTGCCAGGTTGGCGGCGATCAGGTCGGGGTCACCCCCGGTCCCGGAGCGGTACGGGCCGGCAATGAGGATCATCATGGGCTTCATGTCGCCAACCTAACGCTAGACTCGGCAGAAACAAAGAGAAGTACGGAGAAACGTGCATGTTAGCTGCGCAACGCCGGGAGTTCCTGCTGGGCCGGTTGGAGCGGGACCGCCGCCTGGTCGCCAAGGACGTCGCCGCCGAGCTCGGGGTCTCCGAGGACAGCGTCCGCCGGGACCTGCGGGAGCTGGCCGCTGCCGGCCTGTGCCAGCGGGTCTACGGCGGGGCGCTGCCGGCGTCGCCCGCGGTCGCCGATTACGACACGCGGCGGGCGGTCGAGGTGGACAGCAAGGATCGGGTCGCCGTCGCGGCCGTCGCGCTGATCAAGCCGGGGGACACGGTGATCCTGGACGGCGGCACGACCGCGCTGGCCGTCACCCGCGCTCTGCCCGCCGGGCTCGAGGCCACGATCGTCACGCACAGCCCGACGGTCGCGGCCGCCCTGGCCGGTCATGCGTCGATCGAGGTGTACGTGCTCGGTGGCCGCCTGTTCCGGCACTCGATGGTGGCCTGTGGTGCCGCCGCGGTCGAGGCCGCCCAGGTGGTCAACGCCGACCTGTTCCTGCTCGGCGTCACGGGGGTGCACCCGGAGGCGGGCCTGACCACCGGCGACGCCGACGAGGCGGCGATGAAACGTGCGCTGGCGCACCGTGCGGCGGACACGTTCGTGCTGGCCAGTGCCGAGAAGGTCGGGGCCGCCTCGCGCTTTTCGGTGCTGCCGCTGACCGCGGTCGCGGGGGTGATCACCGACGCGCCGTCACAGGACGAGACCGTGCGGCGACTGACGGCGGCCGGGGTGCCGATGATCGCCGCTTAGGGGCGTCGATTTTGACCGTTCGGCGCGTCCCTGCGCTCGATGGGCGGTTTATGCTTGCGCCGATCATTCGCCGGTAGTTGTTCGAGCAAGGGATGTGGACGTGGCTGACGGCCAGCAGGAGATGCCCAAACTGGACACCACCGTCCCGCAGACGGCGCGGATCTGGAACCACCTGCTCGGTGGCAAGGACAACTTCGCCGTCGACCGTGCGGTCGGCGACCAGATCATCGCAACGCTGCCGCAGCTCGCGGAGAACGCCCGACTCTCCCGGGCCTACCTGGCCCGCGTCGTGCGCCACCTCGCCGGTACGGCCGGAGTGCGGCAGTTCCTCGACATCGGCACCGGCCTGCCCACGGCTGACAACACGCACGAGGTCGCTCAGAAGGTCGCGCCCGAGTCGCGGATCGTCTACGTCGACAACGACCCGCTGGTGCTCGCGCACGCCCGTGCGCTGCTGACCACCAGCCCCGAGGGCGCCACGGACTACATCGACGCCGACCTGCGCGACGCCGGCACGATCCTGCGCGAGGCCGCCCGTACGCTCGACTTCGACAAGCCGGTGGCGCTGTTCCTGATGGGCATCCTCGGCCACATCGAGGACGACGCCGAGGCCCGGACGATCATCAACGCCATCATGGACCGTCTCCCGTCGGGCAGCTACCTGGCGATGTACGACGGCAGCGACACCAGCGAGGCCAACAACGAGGCCGTGCGCATCTGGAACATCTCGGCGAACCCGAAGTACCACCTGCGCAGCGCCGCCCGGATCGCCTCGCTCTTCGAGGGCCTCGAGCTGGTCGACCCGGGCGTGATCTCGGTGACCCGGTGGAAGCCCGAGCCGGGTGCCGAGGATGCGCCGGAGATCGACCAGTACGGTGCTGTGGGTCGTAAGCCTTAACTACCGACAGGGACGCGAGTGACAACGGCGCAGCAGAACGACGGGCCCACGGTCCGCCGGTTGCAGCTCGGCGCCCGGCTGCGGAGCCTGCGGCTGGCCAAGGGTGTGACCCGCGACCGGGCCGGTTACGAGATCCGCGCGTCCGAGTCCAAAATCAGCCGGATGGAGCTCGGCCGGGTCAGCTTCAAGGAACGTGACGTCACCGACCTGCTCAAGCTGTACGGCATCGAGGACCAGGGCGAGCACGAGCGCCTGCTCGCCCTGGCCCGCGAGGCGAACACCCCGGGCTGGTGGCACTCGTACGGTGACGTGCTCAGCACCTGGTTCCAGAACTATCTGGACCTCGAGCAGGCGGCCGAGCTGATCCGTACTTACGAGATCCAGTTCGTGCCCGGCCTGCTCCAGACCGACGCGTACGCCCGGGCCGTGATCACTCTCGGCCACGGCGGCGCGACGAACGACGAGATCGACCGCCGCGCCGAGCTGCGCATGGCCCGCAAGCAGATGCTCGAACGCGAAAACCCGCCCCGGCTGTGGGCGGTGCTCGACGAGGCCGTGCTGCGCCGCCCGATCGGCGGCCGCGAGGTGCTCCGCGAGCAGATCGAGTCGCTGATCGCGGCGTGCGAGCAGCCGAGCGTGCGCCTTCAGGTGATTCCGTTCGAGTCCGGCGGGCACGCCGCGGCCGGCGGGGCGTTCACGATCCTGCGCTTCCCGCACCAGGACATGCCCGACGTGGTCTACCTCGAGCACCTCACCAGCGGCCTCTACCTGGACAAACGCGACGACGTTGATCACTACGCGGCCGCGATGGGCCGGCTCACCATCGAGGCGGAACCCCCGGCGCGGACGCCGGAGCTGCTCCGCCGGGCCCTGCGCGACCTCGAGGCCGACAGCTAGAGTCTCCCGATGCCTTCCAGCACCACCGCCGACCTGTCCGTCCTGCTGCCCGGCACGGACCGGCCCCTGCTCACCTATTACGACGATGCCACCGGTGAGCGGACCGAGCTGAGTGCCACCGACCTCGGCGGCTGGGCGGCCCGCACCGCCGGGCTGCTCCGCGACGACTGCGGCCTGCAGCCCGGCGCTCACGTCGGCATCCTGCTGCCACCGCACTGGCAGACCGCGGCGATCCTGCTCGGCGCCTGGTCGTCGGGCATCGCGATCTCGTTCCGCTCGTGGGCCCGCGCGGGCCTCCAACCGGCCCCGGAACGCCCCCTCGACGCGGTTTTCGTCTCCCGCAAACGCCTCGACAGCTGGCTCGAGGAGGTGCCGCCGTCCCGCCACCGCTACGTGCTGAGCCTCGCCGCCGACGGCGCCCGCCCGGACGACGTGCCGGCCGGCTACCTCGACTTCGTCACCGAGGTGCTCCGCCACCCCGAGACCACCCCCGCGTACGCCGCGGTCACGCCCGACCGTGAGGCCAGCACCGACGGTACGAGCTACGCCGAGTGGGGCGAGATCGCGCACTCCATCGCCGCGTCCCTGACTCTCCGCCCCGGCGACCGACTCCTGGTCGACGCCTCCGAGCACGAGGAGCCGGTCCAGTGGCTGCTCGCCCCGCTGGCCGCGGGAGCCTCCATCGTGCTCTGCGCCAACCTCGACCGTGACCGCCTCGATGCCCGCATCGCCTCCGAAGGCGTCACCCGCGTCATCTGAGAGCTTTTTCGGATTCCGGTAAGCAGAACAGCGCCGTCGCGGCGTCCCTAGGGGGACATCACGACCGCAGCGGGGAGCTGGGCAGTGCGCCAGGGGTTCGAGGATTACGTGCGAGCACGCGGGGACGCCTTACGGCGGTTCGCCTATCTGTTGTGCGGGGACCGGCATCTGGGTGAGGACCTGGTGCAGGAGGTGCTGATCAAGGCGTACCGGCGGTGGTCGCGGATCGAGGCCGACGATCCGGACGCGTACCTGCGGACCGCGCTGGTGCGGTCGCACGTGTCGTGGTTGCGGCGGCGGTCCAGTGGGGAACGGCCGCGATGGGAGACCACGGGTGACGAAGGCCGGAGCACACCCGACTTCGCCGATCAGCACGCCTCGCGGGACGACCTGTGGGCCCGGCTCGATGGGCTGACGCGGGCGCAGCGGGCGGTGCTGGTGCTGCGCTATTACGAGGATCTCGACGACCGGCAGATCGCCGAGGTGCTGCGGTGCGCCATGTCGACCGTCCGTGTGCACGCCGCTCGTGGTCTGGCCCGGCTGCGTACGGAGCTGGCAACTGCTTCCGGAGGTTCGCGATGATGCTCGAGGACGATCTGCGGTCGACCCTGCGGGACCGTGCGGCACAGCCGGCGGTGCAGCCCGATCTGCTCGACCAGGTGCGCGGAGGCATCCGTCGCAGCAACCGGCGGCGGGCGGCCGTCGCCGGTGCGGCCGCCGTCATCGTGGCGGCGATCGCCGTGCCGTTCGCGTTCACGGAGGAGAAGTCTCCGCCACCCGTTGCGCCGGCGATCGGCTGGCCGGCGCCACAACTGCAGCTGCCGGCGTTCCCGTTCACACCCAGCTGGGTGCCGCCCGGACCGGACACCGCCGACGTGGGTCAGCTCGGTCCCAACCTCGTGCTGTCCTACGAGGAGCAGCAGATCCAGCTCGAGGTGGGTCCCGTGCCCGGGTCGTGGGAGATGGAAGGCGAGGAGGACCACCAGGTCGCGCTGAACGGCACCCAGGCCACGGTCCGCACCGGCTCCTACGTGGACAGCCGGCCGGGGGACCGGTACGTCGGGATCCGCTGGCGGCTCGCCGACGGGCGCTGGGTGCAGCTGAACAGTTTCGGGCCGGCGAAGGAGAACGACATGCTGCGGTTCGCCCGCGGGCTCCGCGAGCAGCCCGTTCCGGCCTCGCCGCCACCGGTGACGGTCGCCGCGGCACCGCCGGGGCTGGTCGTGCAGCAGCTGACCCGCGAGAACATCTGCCTGGCCCCACCGGCGGCGCTGTCGGAACGGGACAGCGGCCGGGGCATCTGTGTCAGCGTGGAGGTGACCTCGGCGGAGGACAAGCCGCAGCCGGAGGACGAGAAGATCACTCTGAACGGCCGTCCCGCCTGGATCTCGGAGGGCGACGACGGGCCGTCGGAGCTGACGTCGACGCTGACCGGCAAGCGCACCCTGACGATCTATCTCGATCGTGAGGACGTCCCGCTGACCCGCGAGGAGCTGATCCGCTTCGCCGAGGGTGTCGCCGTCAAACGGTGAACGGCAGCGGCCCGGGCCTTCGAGGCCCGGGCCGCGTCCGTGTTACGCCGTGAGCCGCAGGTAGTCCAGGTTGAATCCGCCGGTCTCGCAGAAGAGCGTGACCACCTGGTCACCTGCCGGCAGCGTCACCTGGGCGTGCACCGACTGGTACGCCGCCCAGCCACCCGTGTCCGGAACCGACACCTTCGCCAGCACGTTTCCGGCCGCATCACGCAGCGACACCGCGTCCGGGGCCACCGCGCCCGTCCCGTTGGCGACCCGGAGCTCCAGGTCGTACGTGCCGGCCTGCGCCACGTCGACCCGGTACTGCAGCCAGTTGCCCGCCGCCGTCCAGCCGATGTTCTTGCCGCCGCTGGCCGCCGGGTTGTTCTCGACGAAGTTGGCGCCGCCGTCGGTCCAGCCGTTCTGGGCGACGTACGACTCCGCCTCGACGGTCGCGCCGACGGGTGCACCGTGCGGCCGGACCGTCACGTGCACGCTGACCTCGTCGTGGGCGGCACCGTCGGTGACCCGGAACTTCAGGTCCAGCTCACCGGCAACGGTCGGCCGGATCGTCACCAGCCCGGTGGTCGCGTCGACGCTGACACCGCCCGGCAGGTCGGTGGCGTAGTAGGCCAGCTTGTCGCGGTCCCGGTCGGTGGCGGACAGCCGCACCTGAGTCGTGGCGTACTGGTCGGCCTCGACGTCCGGCACGGCGCTCAGGACCGGCGCGTGGTTGCGGCGCGGCGACGGGACGTCACCCTGCCAGCGGTACGTGGCGTAGGCGTTCGCCGGGACGGTGGCCGTGAACGACTTGCCGCCCAGCACGACCCGTACCGTCGAGGGGGTGGAATTGGCATTGCCCAGGATGGCCACGAAGCGGTCCTCGCGGTCCTTGAAGACGACGTTGCTGACGCCGCCGGTTGTGGCTCCGGACTCGACGCGGACGTGCTCCGGGCCGAGGTACTTCGCGAACTGGCCCATGGCGTAGAGCTCGTCGCGGACCGTGAACGTCTTCGTGGTGGTGTCGACCTTGACCAGGCGGTCCGGCCACTTCGTGGTGCGGCCGACCTCCTCCCAGTCGACGTTGTTGTCGCGGGACGGCGTCCAGTGCAGCGTGCCGCCGTCCTGGTCGGTGGTCTGCGCCCACATCACGTAGGACGACGCCTCCAGCCGGAAGTAGCTCAGGATCGTGGCGGGGGACAGGTCGCTGGTCTCCGTCATGTGCACCGGTTTGCCGGTCTGCTCGTACGCGTCCCGCATGACCGCCGGGTCACCCCAGTAGGGATGGAACGCGATCGCGTCGGCGGCCTTGCGGGTCGCCGGGTCGTCGAAGATGCGGTGGTAGTTCTTGGTCTCGGTGCTGTTCGGGTCGCGCCAGTCCCAGAAGTTGAAGTCGTGCACGTAGAGGTCGGTGCCGAGCCGAGCCCGCTTCACCTCCCGCTTGATCGCGACGGCGAGTTTCTGCTGCTGGGCGATGCTGATGTCCATCGCGGGGTAGACCACGTCGATGCCGGGCTCGTTCAGCAGGGTCAGAGCATCGATCCTCACCCCGTGCTTCGCGTACGCCTGCAGATACTTCACGTAGTACCGCGCGAACACGTCGATGCAGTCGTCCCGCAGCTTGCCCACCTGGTAGTACGCGCTGGTGCTGCCCGGCAGCAGGGCGACCTCGCCGGTGAACCGGTTGTTGGTCTTCATCCACGCCGGCGCGCTCCACGCCGAGGCGAAGAACGTCGCCCGCGGGTTGTAGCGCTGGATCAGCTTGATGGTGTCGAGGATGTGCGCGTCGACGTCCCGCTGGATCGAGAAGTGCTTCAACCCGAAGTCCTCGGTGACCCCGGCGGGAAGCTCGTCGTAGGACCAGAACGGCAGGTGCTCGATGAGGTCGGGGCTGCCGATGGTCAGCCGGAAGCGGTCCAGCCCGGCGCCCGTCCGCGGGTCGACCAGCAGCCGGATCGCGCGGTCCCGCTCGGCCGGCGTGAGCTTCCACAGGTTGGAAACACTCGTCTCGTCCAGCGAGAAGCCGACACCGGTGTACCGCTGCCGCAACGAACTCGGGTCGATGACGACGGTGGCGTCGGCAGCGCCACCCTTGTCCCGTCCGATGTGGGTGGTCGGCAGCGGCTGCCAGGCCTGCGCGGCGCCGCTCGAGAACGTGCCGGTGACTGTGGCGCCACGGTCGGGCCGCCCGGCCGAAGCGGGCAGGCCGGCGGCGGCGAGCACACTGCCGGCAGCGGTGGCGACGACAACCGCCGCGGTGATGGATCGCCTCACGGCGCCTCCTGGGGATCGGGGGAGGGGCTTCTATCGAAAGGTGACTTTACTGATCCGAAACACGACCCACATCCATCGGGGCCGATGGAGTTCACGGTGCGGCGGGAAAGGCGATCTCCACAGTGAGCCCACCGCCGGGATTCGCGGCGGCCGTGAGCGCGGCATCGTGGGCGACGGCGATGGCTCGCACGATCGACAGCCCCAGACCTGGGTGATTGTCGTCGGCGACCCGCCGCATCCGCTGGAAGGGCTCGAACAGCCGATCCACCTCGGCCGACGGCACCACCGGGCCCGTGTTCGAGACGACCAGCAGCGCCCGGCCGGCGTCGCGGCGCGTGGTCACCTCGACGATCCCGCCGGGAACGTTGTAGTGGACGGCGTTGTCGCAGAGGTTGGCCACGAGGCGCGTGATCAGCAGCGGATCGCCCTGCAACCGTGCGGGGCCGATCATCGTCCGGGACCGCAGCCCGCGCCGATCCAGCTCGGCCGTCCGGTCCCGCAGCGCCTGCCCCGCCAGATCCGCAAGATCCACCAGCTCCGCCCGGATCCGGCCGTGCTCACTGCCCGCCAAGGTCAGCAGCGACTCCAGCAGCCTGCCGCGCTCCCGGCTGACCACGATCAGACGCTCAAAATTCTCCCTGTACGCCTCCAGCGTCGCGTCCGGGTCGATCAGTGGCTCCTCCAGCAGCGCATGCTCGAGGGTCAGCGGCGTGCGGAGCTCGTGCGCGGCGTTGGCGACGAACCGTTTGTGCCCGTCCAGTGCGGTCTCGAGCCGGCCGAGCAGCCCGTCCACGGTGTCCGCGAGGTCCTTGAACTCGTCGCGGGGACCGGGCACCGCGAGCCGCTCGTGCACGTTGCGGCCGGAGATCTGCTGCAGGCGCGTGGTCATCGTGCGGACGGGGCGCAGCACCCGGCCGGCGATCACCCAGCCCACGCCGAGCGAGAGCACCGCCATGATGGCCAGCGCGAGGCCCGGCAGGATGAGGACGTCCGAGCGGAACTCCCGGAACTCGGCCGGCACCGCGGGCGGCATGATGTCCGGCCGTGACGGGAACGGCGCGCGGACGTCGGCCGGTGGCAGGTTGCGGGACAGCACCACGATCATGAGCAGCAGCACCACACCGGAGACGACCGTCGCCGCGCAGTAGAGCAGCGTCAGGCGCCACCGGAGCCGGTTGACCCGCATGTCAGATCCGGTAGCCGGCACGGGCGACCGTCACGATCAGCGGCGGCGCGCCGAGCTTGGCCCGCAGCCGGTTGATCGTCGCCTTGACCGTCGTGGTGAACGGGTCGGCGGCCTCGTCCCACACCCGGTCGAGCAGCTCCTCCGCGGAGACCACCCGGCCCTGACCGGTGAGCAGGTGCTCGAGCACGGCGAACTCCTTCGGGCTCAGCGCCAGCCGCGCCCCGGCCCGGGTGGCGATCCGCTGCGCCGGGTCGAGCCGCAGGTCACCGTGCATCAGCACGGGTGGCGCCGCTGGGCGGGTGCGCCGGGCGACCGCCCGGATCCGGGCCACCAGTTCGGCGTACGCGAACGGTTTGGGCAGGTAGTCGTCGGCGCCCAGCCCGAGCCCCTCGACGCGCTCGGCGACGGTGCCCGAGGCGGTCAGCATCAGCACGCGGCTGGACGACTCCCCGGCGACCAGCGTGCGGCATACGTCGTCGCCGTGCACGCCGGGCAGATCGCGGTCGAGCACGACCACGTCGTAGTCGAGCACGGCGGTGCGTTCCAGCGCGGTGGTGCCGTCGTAGGCCACGTCGACCGCCATGCCCTCGCGGCGCAGCACCCGCGCGACCGAGTCGGCGAGCGCCGTCTGATCCTCGACCACGAGCACCCTCATCGGGCGAGGCTATCGGCCGCGGCGTCACAACGGGGTCACAGCGACGCTGACCGTCCTGTGACCGTCCACGGACTACAAAACCACCCATGACGCCAGTCCTGGAGACCCACAAGCTCACCAAACGGTACGGGCGCACGACAGCCCTCGCCGACTGCACTCTGCGCGTACCGGAAGGGAGGGTCGTGGGTCTGGTCGGCCCGAACGGTGCCGGCAAGTCCACTTTGCTCGGTCTGACCTGCGGACTCGTGGCGCCTACGACGGGCAGCATCGAAGTGCTGGGCAGTCGCCCGGCGGCCGGTGCGGCGCAGCTGGCCCGGGTCGGGTTCGTCGCGCAGGACGCCCCGGTCTACGGCAGCCTGTCGGTCGCCGACCATCTGCGGCTCGGTGCGCGGCTCAATCCCCGCTGGGACCGGCCGCTCGCCGAACGGCGCGTGCAGCGGCTCGGCCTCGACCCCGCGCAGAAGGCCGGTCGTCTGTCCGGCGGGCAGCGCGCCCAGCTGGCCCTCACCCTCGCCGCGGCCAAGCGCGCCGAACTGCTCATCCTCGACGAGCCGGTCGCGTCGCTGGACCCGCTCGCCCGGCGCGCGTTCCTGCTCGATCTGCTCGACTTCGTCGCCGAGCTCGGTGTCAGCGTGGTGCTGTCCTCCCACCTGCTCGGTGACCTGGAACAGGTCTGCGACCACCTCGTCGTGCTGGCCGAGGGCCGGGTCCAGCTGGCGGGCGACACCGCTGACCTGCTGGCCGTGCACCACCGGGTGACGGGCGACCTGCCACCCGGCGCCGAACGCATCCACGAGGACGTGGTGCGCTCCGAGGTGCCGGTGCCGGGAGCCTCACCGGTCGACCTCGAAGACCTGGGCATGGCATACATGACCCGTGCCGCCGTGGTGTCGGTCGGCGGTGCGGCATGATCTGGCTGACCTGGCGGCAGTTCCGCACCCAGGCCCTGGTGGCCGTCGCCGCTCTGGCCGCCATCGCGGTCTACCTCGTCTATCTCGGCTCCGGCATCCGCGACGACTACGCGGGTGTCGTGGGCTGCCTGCCCAGCGACTGCACGGTGGCGCGGCACGACTTCAGCGAGGCGTACAGCAGTCAGTTGTCGATCGCCGGCCTGCTGCTGATCGCCACGCCCGCCCTCATCGGCCTCTTCTGGGGCGCGCCCCTGATCACCCGCGAGCTGGAGGAGAAGACCGACCGCCTGGTGTGGAACCAGAGTGTGACCCGGACCCGCTGGCTGGCGACCAAGCTGGTGTTCCTCACCCTCGCGGCAGTCGCGGTCACCGGCGTGTTCAGCCTCCTGCTGACCTGGAACGCCGGCCGCTACGACCAGTTCGTGGGGGACCGCTTCGGCGCGGTGAACTTCGCCTCCCGCAACATCGTCCCCCTCGGGTACGCCGCGTTCGCCTTTGTCCTCGGCGCCGTCGTCGGCCTCGTCGTGCGCCGCACGCTGCTCGCGATGGCGCTGACACTCGCGGTCTTCGCCGTCGTCCAGCTGATCGTGCCCGCGGTGGTCCGTGCGCACCTCATGACACCGGTGACCAGCACGGTGGCCTTCGACGAGGACGCGATGAGCCGGTCGGACAGCTTCGGCCTGGGGGAGCAGGGCGCCATGATCATCGGATACACCAGGGCGGGCGCGTGGTCGATGACGAGCGAGGCCGCGGTGCTCAACGCCGACGGCACGCCGTTCACGATCCAGCAGGGGCTGACCTGCCAGAAAGCTGCGCCCGCCGAGAACATGGCCTGCATGGCGGACCAGAACCTGCATTTCAGCTACACGTACCAGCCGGCGAACCGGTACTGGCCGTTCCAATGGATCGAGCTCGCCGCCTACCTCGGTCTCACCCTGCTGCTCGCGGCCATCAGTCTCTGGTGGATCCGATCCCGTATCCAAGGATCCTAGGATGCTCTACGCGCGGTGCGCCCGCCCACAGCGTTCAACCGACCTCGGCGGCCCCGAGAGCACGGATCAGGTCGAAGCGGGACGCGTCCTCGGTCTCCGGCGCCGCGGTGTACGTGACGATGCGGATGTCGGTGCCGGTCGCGGTGAACACGTCGCAGTCGAGTGTCACGGTGCCCACCTGGGGGTGCACGAACGTCTTGACCTTGGACCGGTGTTCCACGATCGTGCCCTCGGCCCACAGGCGGGCGAACCGGTCGATGCCCGTGAGCCGCTCGACGAGGTCGCGCACCGAGGGGTCGTCGGGATACTTGAGCCGGGCGGTCCTCAGGTCGGACACCAGGGCGCGTTCGAAGTGTTCGACCTGTTCAGCACTCTGGACGACCGGCACCGCCGTACCGGTGAACTGCTGAACGATCAGGTTGCGGGCGCGGTCGAGGGGACCGAGGAGCGCGACCCACGCCGCATTGGCGGTCAGCAGTGTCCAGTGGGTCGTGTAGACGCCGACGGCGACGTCCGGGAGACGGGCGAGCAGGCGCTGCACGCTGCCCGGGATGTGGTGGGGGACCGTCCGGGGCGACGGTGCCGGGAGGCCCGCGGCGATGAAGAGCTGGTCGCGTTCGGCGTCCGAGAGCTGCAGCACCCGGGCCAGCGAGGCGACGACCTCCTCGGACGGGCGTTCCGAGCGGCCCTGTTCGAGGCGGACGAGGTAGTCGACCGAGATGCCGGCCAGCATCGCGACCTCCTCGCGGCGCAGGCCGCTGGTCCGGCGGATGCCCGCGGGGATCCCGACGGCAGCGGGCTGAAGGCGGTCACGCCAGGCGCGCAGCAGCGCTGCAAAATCTCCACGAACGGGCATCTGACCATCATGCAAGCGCCACGACGCGGCTGGGTGGTACTGGCAGTCATACGGTCGAAGGTTCCTACCGGGCTCCGCGCGAACGGTGCAACAGTCCTTTCCATGACAACAACCCTCATCACCGGCGGTAACAAGAGCCTCGGCTTCGAGACCGCCCGCCGGCTGCACGAGCACGGACACCACGTGATCATCGGCGCCCGCGACGCGGACCGCGGCGCGCAGGCGGCCAAGGACCTCGGTGTCGACTGGGTCACCCTCGACGTGACCTCGGACGAGTCGGTGGCCGCCGCGGCGTCCGAGGTCCGCGCCCGCTTCGGCGGCCTCGACGTGCTGGTCAACAACGCGGGCGTCTCCGGTCAGATCACCGCGGTCGAGAACTTCGACGGCCCCGAGGTCCTGGCCGTCCTCGACACCAACACCGTCGGCATCGTCCGCACGACCCACGCCTTCCTCCCGCTGCTGCGCGAGTCGGCGGCACCGGTCATCGTCAACGTGACCAGCGGCCTCGGCTCGTTCTCCGTCCGCGCGGACGAGTCCCGCATCGAGCACAACGTGCCGTCACTCGGCTATTCCGCCAGCAAGGCCGCGGTCAACATGCTCACCCTCATGTACGCCCAGTTCCTCCCCGGCATCCGCATCAACGTGGTCGACCCGGGCTACACGGCCACCGACTTCAACGGCCACTCCGGCCACCAGACCGTCACCGAGGGCACCGACGCCATCGTCGCCCTGGCCACCATCGACAAGGCCGGCCCGACCGGCACCTACTCGGACCGCCACGGCCCCGTCGGCTGGTGAGGTCCAGGCCGGGTCCGGGCCCAGAAGATCCGTCAGAGCCTCGGTACCCGGGGGAGTGACGCGGATCGCGCGGCCCGTCCCGATGCGCGTGACCCAGCCCTGGTCGAGGAAGTGGCGGCACAGGAGTGCTCCCGCCGCACCCGCGAGGTGTTCGCGGCGTTCGGTCCAGTCGAGGCAGCCGCGGGCCGCCGGGCGGCGTGACGGTCCGAGCGGGCCGAACGCCTCGAACCAGGTCACGCCGGCCGGGGTCAGCGTGAAGCCGGCGGTGCGGGACAGCAGGCCGCCGCGGTCGAGAGCGTCGGTCACCGCCACACCGAGACGGCCCGCGAGGTGGTCGTAACACGTACGGCCCCGGGCCAGGGCGGCCGAGACGGTCGCCGCGCGCAGGGTCCGGGGCGGTGCCGGTGGTGGTGACAGGTGGGCGGCCAGGTCCTCGATCAGGTGCGCGACGCGCTCGTCGGCGAGGCGCACGTACCGGTGGCGGCCCTGGCGGTGCTCGGTGAGCAGGCCCGCCGCGACCAGCTTGTGCAGGTGCTCGGTCGCGGTCGCGGGGGCGACACCCGCGTGACCGGCCAACTCGCCCGCCGTCCAGGCCCGGCCGTCGAGCAACGCCAGGCAGAACGACGCCCGCGTCGTGTCGGCGAGCAGCGTCGCGAGCCGGGCCAGGGCGGGAGCGGTCATGACGCCATTCTGCGACGCCGGCACTTCGGCCGGCACCGAAGTGTCACGGTCCTACGGTGGGGCGATGACCGCCTTCCACGCCCTGCACCGGCCCGGTGACCCGCTCGTGCTCCCCAACGCCTGGGACGTCGCCTCGGCCGCGGCCCTGGCCCGGGCCGGCTTCCCGGCGATCGGCACCACCAGCCTCGGTGTCGCCGCCGCCCACGGTCTGCCCGACGGCCGGGGTATGGCACGGGCCGAGACGGTCGCCCTGATGCGCCGCCTCGGTCGGCTCCCGGTGCTGGTCACCGTCGACGTCGAAGGCGGCTTCGGCGGCGGGCCGGCGGCGGTCGCCGAGCTGGCCGCGGAACTCGCCGACGCCGGTGCGGCCGGGATCAACCTCGAGGACGGCCGCGCCGACCACACCCTCGTCCCGGTCGCCGAGCAGGTCGAGCTCATCGCAGCGGTCAAGAATCGGGTGCCGGACCTTTTTGTGAACGCCCGGACGGACACCCGCTGGCTCGGCGCCGGTGACCTCGAGGAGACGCTTTTGCGTACCCGGGCATTTGTGGCCGCGGGAGCAGACGGCGTGTTCGTGCCCGGCCTGGCCGGGGACGACGAGATCCGCTCGGTGGTCTCCGGTGTGGAGGCTCCCCTCAACGTCCTGCTGCTCCCCGGCCTGACCGTGCTCCGGCTGGCCGCGCTCGGTGTCGCCCGCATCAGCACCGGCTCACTGCTCTTCCGGGCCGCCCTGGGCCACGCGATCGACGTCGCCCGGTTGATCGCCCGCGGTGAACCTGCCCCCACCGGCGTCCCGCCCTACGCGGAGGTCGACAGCCTCGCCCGCGGCTAAACTGAGGGCATGGCGAGCTGGTACGAGTCGCACATCGACCGCAAGATCCGTGAAGCCCAGGAGCAGGGCGAGTTCGACAACCTCCCGGGTACGGGCAAACCGCTCAGCGACCACGGCCGCGAGTACGACGAGGACTGGTGGGTGAAGGACTGGCTGCGCCGCGAAGGCGGCAGCGGCGGTGTCCTGCCACCCACCCTCGCCCTGCGCCGCGAAGCCCAGGACCTGCGCGAAACCATCGACCGCCGCACGTCGGAGGCCGACGTCCGCGACTACGTGGCCAAACTCAACGAGCAGCTCCGCAAGGCCCGCGCCGGCCTCCTCGACGGCCCCCCGGTCCTCCTCCCCGCGATCGACCCGGAAACAGCCGTCCGCGGCTGGCGTCAGCGCCGGAAAGGTCAGGCGCCGACGTAAGCGGCGAGGTGGTCGGCGGTGAGGGTCTTGCCGCCGGCGACGAGGTCGGCGGGGGTGCCTTCGAAGACGATGCGGCCGCCGTCGTGGCCGGCGCCGGGGCCGAGGTCGACGATCCAGTCGGCGTGGGCCATGACGGCCTGGTGGTGTTCGATGACGAGGACGGATTTGCCGGAGTCGACGAGGCGGTCGAGGAGGGCGAGGAGGTTTTCCACGTCGGCGAGGTGGAGGCCGGTCGTGGGTTCGTCGAGGACGTAGATGCCGCCTTTCTCGGCCATGCGGGTGGCGAGTTTGAGGCGCTGGCGTTCGCCGCCGGAGAGGGTGGTCAGGGGCTGGCCGAGGCTGAGGTAGCCGAGGCCGACGTCGGACAGCCGGGTCAGGATCGCGTGCGCCGCGGGGATGCCGGCGTCGCCCTCGCTGAAGAAGGCGGTGGCTTCGGTGACGGACATGGCGAGGACTTCGCTGATGTCGCGGCCGCCGAGGTGGTAGTCGAGGACCGCGGCCTGGAAGCGTTTGCCTTCGCATTCCTCGCAGACGGTGGCGACACCGGCCATGATGGCCAGGTCGGTGTAGATGACGCCGGCGCCGTTGCAGGTGGGGCAGGCGCCTTCGGAGTTGGCGCTGAAGAGGGCCGGTTTGACGCCGTTGGCCTTGGCGAACGCCTTGCGGATCGGTTCGAGCAGGCCGGTGTACGTCGCGGGATTGCTGCGCCGGGAGCCCTTGATGGCGGACTGGTCGACCGAGACCACGCCGTCGCGGCCGGCGACCGAGCCGGTGATCAGGGAGCTCTTGCCGGAGCCGGCGACGCCGGTCACGACGACGAGGACGCCGAGGGGGATGTCGACGTCGACGTCCTGGAGGTTGTGGGTGTTCGCGCCGCGGATCTCGAGCGACCCCGACGGTTCGCGGACCGATGGTTTCAGGGTGGCGCGGTCGTCGAGGTGGCGGCCGGTCACCGTGTCGGTGGCGCGCAGGCCGTCGAAGGTGCCTTCGTACATGATCTCGCCGCCGGCGGTGCCGGCGCCGGGGCCGAGGTCGATGACGTGGTCGGCGATCGCGATCGTTTCCGGTTTGTGCTCGACGACCAGCACGGTGTTGCCCTTGTCGCGCAGGCGGAGCAGCAGGTCGTTCATGCGCTGGATGTCGTGGGGGTGCAGGCCGATCGTCGGCTCGTCGAAGACGTAGGTGACCTCGGTGAGCGACGAGCCGAGGTGGCGGATCATCTTGGTGCGCTGGGACTCGCCGCCGGACAGGGTGCCCGAGGAGCGGTCGAGGCTCAGGTAGCCCAGGCCGATCTCCACGAACGAGTCGAGGGTGTGCCGCAGCTTCTCCAGCAGCGGCGCGACGGACGGCTCCTCCAGGCTTCCGACCCAGGTGGCGAGGTCGCTGATCTGCATCGCGCAGGCGTCCGCGATGCTCACCTTCTTGATCTTCGAGGAGCGGGCCGCCTCGCTCAGGCGGGTGCCGTCGCAGTCGGGGCAGGTGTCGAAGACGACGGCCCGCTGGACGAAGGCGCGGATGTGCGGCTGGAGCGCCTCGACGTCCTTGGCCAGCATCGACTTCTGGATCTTCGGGATCAGGCCCTCGTACGTGAGGTTGATGCCGTCGACCTTGATCTTCGTCGGTTCCTTGTACAGCAGGTCCTGCAGTTGCTTCTTGGTGTACCGCTTGATCGGCTTGTCCATGTCGAAGTAGCCGGAGCCTGCGAAGATGCGGCCGAACCAGCCGTCCATGCTGTAACCGGGGATCGTCAGCGCGCCCTCGTTGAGCGACTTGGTGTCGTCGTAGAGCTGGGTGAGGTCGAAGTCGGTGACCGAGCCGCGGCCCTCGCAGCGCGGGCACATGCCGCCGACGACGCTGAAGCTGCGGCGTTCCTTGACGGTCTGCCCGGCGCGTTCCGTGGTCACCGCGCCCGCGCCGCTGATCGAGGCGACGTTGAACGAGAACGCCTGGGGTGACCCGATGTGGGGTTTCCCGAGCCGGCTGAACAGGATGCGGAGCATGGCGTTGGCGTCCGTGGCGGTGCCGACGGTCGAGCGGATGTCGGCGCCCATCCGTTCCTGGTCGACGATGATCGCCGTGGTCAGCCCGTCGAGGACGTCGACCTCGGGCCGGGCCAGGGTCGGCATGAAGCCCTGCACGAAGGTGCTGTAGGTCTCGTTGATCATCCGCTGGGACTCCGCGGCGATCGTGCCGAACACCAGGGAGCTCTTGCCCGAGCCGGAGACACCGGTGAAAACCGTGAGCCGCCGCCGCGGGATGTCGACGCTGATGTCCTTGAGGTTGTTCACCCGGGCGCCCTGCACGCGGATCCGGTCGTGGCTGTCGGCGACGTGCGGTGCCGCCGGCTGCGTTCTTGCCCTCGTGGCCATGCTGATCGGTTCTCCCTGCCTGCGACGGTCGAGCTCGCTGCAACGCTACGGCGAGCCGGTGGCCCGCGCTTCTCGATTCCTGATCGGTACGCCCTCAGCCCCCGAGTCGCGGCGTCACCGGCCGCACCGCGACGGGCGCACCGGGCCCACCACCCGCCCGGGAGGCGTACTCCGGCACACCCACGCAGGTGAAGATCAGGGTGGCGAGGTCGTCACCGGCGCCGAGCAGGGCGGGGACCTCGGTGTCCAGGAACGTCATGCCGGACGCGCTCGCACCCAGGGCGTACGCGGCGAGGTGCAACCGGCCCTCGACCAGGCCGGCGGCGAGCTGCGCGTCGCGGTAGCTCCGGTCGTCGAGCCCGGCCAGCGGTGCGGCGGCGATCGCCACGTACGCCGCGTCGCCGGCCAGCGACTGGTCGAGGCCGATACGCAGCAGCTCGGAGCGCAGATCCCCGGTGGTCGCAGGCTCGGTGTCCGGCCACCTGTAGAGGCCCGGTGTCACGTCGTCGACGCCGTGCACGGCGACCCAGTGCGGCACCGGCACGCCGCGCAGCGCCGCGGCCATCGGCCACTCGAGCAGCTCCCGGGGCAGCGTGGCGGACCGGTCCATGCGCCGCTGCGAGCCGCGCCGGCGGATGACCGCGTCGACGCCGTCGGACTCCGGATGGTCCGGCAGCACCGGGCCGTCCGGCCAGGGCTCGCCGAGCTCGTCGCGGTCACCGGCACGCTGGGCGGCGGTGCACAACGGGAACTCGACCTGCGGCAGCTCACCGGTCACGGCCGATCCGGCCGCACCGATCGCCGGGTCGCCGTCGCCGAGCGACAGCAGGGCCAGGGGATATTCGTGGACGCCGTCGGCGCCGACGAGTTCCCGCACGGCGGAGTCGGGAAAGAGCGTGCGCAGCCGCGGGTTCAGGCCGGCGCTGGAGGCCGCCGCGGACAGTTGCGACAGCACCGTGCCCGCGTCCCAGTAGAGGTGGCGCCAGCCGCGTTCGGCGTACCGCCAGCCGGTGCGCCACGGGACGCCGGTGAGGACCAGGGTGGTCGTCGTGCCGGTGGCCGCGGGGCCGACGGTGACCAGCGCGTGCTGTTCCGGGTCGTACCAGTGGACCCCGTCGGGGATGCCGTCGACGTCGCGGGTGCTCGCGTACAGCTCGAGGGGGAAGCGGGCGCCGGCCGAGCCGGCCGCGCGGTAGAGGATGTGGCGTCCGCCGCGCTCGGCGGTGCGCACCACACCGGCGCCGAGGAAGAGCACCCGCCCGAGCTGGGCGGCGTCGAGCGGCTGCCGCGGGCCGGCGATCCCGGCCAGGACCGCGGTCGCGGCGATCGTGGGCTCGGGCAGCTCGCGGGGCAGAGCGAGCCGCGGCAGGCCCGGGTAACCCTTGACCGGCGGCGGCACGGTGGCCGGGTCGTTCGGGGTCAGGTCGTGACGCACCCGCGGATCGTCGACCGGCACGTCCCAGTCGCGGTCCGGCGTGTACGAGGTCAGGCGGTGCAGCAGGCCGGCGCCGGATTCGAGGTCCATCCGGCCATCCTGCCGGTCAGGCTTTCTCGCTGAGATCGAGGGGCTTGGCCTTGAGGGTGTCGCAGCGGACGAACGCCAGGTTGATCTCGACGTCGGTGAACCACAGCACCGGCAGGGTCAGCGGTGGCGGCGACTCGGGGGTGAAGGTGACCGGGATGACGCCGAACAGCTTGCCCTTGAACGACGGCGCGTAGAAACGCACGTTGCCCTCGGTGGACAGCTCCTTGCTCTCGATCAGGGTGGTGTGACCGCCGACCTCGGGGATGGTCAGCTTGAACGGCTTGTTCACGGCCTTGTCCATGCTGAACTTCAGCGCGGACACGGTGCCGGTTGCCGTCGGGAGCTCGACCACGCCGTCGTAGGTGGAGTTGTACATCGTCAGCCTGTCGGTCTCGAGCGTGCCGCCCTTGATCGAGACGTCCGGGACGTCGTCCGGCCCGGCCTTCTTGAAGACCCGCGGGCCGAGGCAGGGGATGTCCGACAGACTCGGCGTCGGGGACGGTGACGCCGAGCCTGACGGGGACGGGGTTGCCGACGGGTCCTTCGACTCCGAGGGCGTCGCGGTCGGCGTGGTGGTCGGTCCGGTGGTCGCGGTAGGCGTGGGATCCGCGGTGGGCGTGGGATCCGCGGTAGGAGTGGGATCCGCGGTGGGCGTCGGGTCCGGCGTCGGTTCCGCCTCTTCGCCGAGGCCGAGCAGGTCCCCGACCCCGTCGACGAGGCCGTTCCAGCCGTCGGCGATCGGGTTGCCGGTCTTGGCGTCCGTCGCGGCGGGCCCGGGTGTGGCCGGTTCGGAGGTCTTGGCGCTCGGGCTCGCCTTCGGGGGCTTCTTCCTGGCGACCGTCCGGGCCGGTGACGGCTCGGCCGAGGACTGCCGGGCTGCTTCCTTCTCGGCCGCGGCTGCGGGACGCGACGGCAGGCCGTCGGGGCACTCCGGTTCGGCGCGGGCCGGGGTGTGGCTGCCGGCGATGAGCACGGCGGCGGTCACGACGAGCGGCACCAGCGTGATGGCCAGGGCCTTGCGGTGGATGCCCCGCGACGACGGCGGGGGCGGCGGGTCCTCGGGATAGTGCTGGGCGCGCGGTTGCGGCACGGGCCGCTCGTCGTCCGGCCCGCCGGTGAAGCCCGGCACGATCATGGTGGCGGCCGGGTCCTGCCGCTCGGCCGGGTGCTCGGCGGTCTCGGCTTCCGGGGGTGTCCGACGGCTCCTCGGCGGCCGACGGCACCGGGCCGGGCCGGGGACGGGCGGGGGCCCAGGCCAGCACCAGGGCGCCGCCGATGATGCCGAGGACCATGCCGGCGAAGAAGCCGCCGAGGTTCAGGCCGATCAGCGAGTAGACCGCGGTGAGCAGCCCCAGGATGCCGTAGAAGAGCCGTTGGGCCGGGGTGACCCAGCTCAGCGTGCCGCAGAGGATCAGCAGCAGCGGGAGCAGGTAGGACAGGAAACCCTCGGGACCGAAGTGGACCTGCAGATCACCCAGCGTCAGGTTGGCGCTGAGGAACAGCTCCAGCCCGGCGACGAGGAGCAGGAGCCCGCCCCAGAACGGCCGCGCTCGCCGCCAGCGGCGGAAACCGCCCGGCGACGTACTTGCTGTTGCCACGTACTCCTCCAGAAGAAATGGTGCCCGGCCCCCCGGCGTGGTGGAGGCCCGCGGGTGGTGCGCCCCCGCGGGCCTCCGGGTCCTACCTCAGAAGCATTCCGGCGGCTTGCCGTTGCTGCCCGGCAGGTTGATCTTCATGTTCAGGCCCGTGAGCGTGAACGTGCCCGCGGTGGTCGACAGGGCGGTCTGGGTGAGGCCGTTGATCGTGACGTGCTGGGCCTCCTGACCGAACTCGCCCTTCTTGCCCTTGGCGTCCTTGCCGCCCAGCCCGAGGGTCGACGCGTCCTGGCCGATGTTGATGTCCGTGAACTCCGCGTCGCCGCTGAGCTCGCTGACACCGATCAGCAGGTTGGTCGCCTTCGCCGGGCTGTCCGCGTCGCGGCCCGCCCGGATGGTGAGGCTGATCGGCAGGTTCGGGACCTTGACCGACTGGCACAGGTTGTAGAGCTTCGCCGAGGCGATACCGGAGATCGCGACCGGGATCGACTTGCCGTCGGCGGTCTCGACCGAACCGCCGTACTGGGCGAAACCGGTGCCGTCGAGCTTGTCAGCCGAGATCTTGAACGACTGACCCGACACCGCGAACGTGGCGGCGAACGCCCCGTTGGCCATGCCGAAGACCAAGGCACCGGCGGCAGCGGTGGGAACTGCCACCGCTACGGCGAAACGGCGCCAGTTGGTGCGACCGTAGGCCGGATCGCCTTGCGCATCCTTCACGGATCCTCCTCGTGGGAAGTGGGGAACGGCTGCGGCCGCACCACCGTGCGGCTCGCATCGCGGGCGACCCCAGGCCATCCGGTGACATGCAGAGCCATCGATGCGGCCGTCTTAACGTGCGGGAAATGTTGCATCCACCGGGCGACGAGGACAAGAGGCCTGGCTACCGGCCAGTAACCCGGCCGAAACGGGTTCCGTGACGGAAAGTGACGATCAACGATGGGGACGCTGTCGAGATGGGTCGCTAACGGACACATCGGTTCGGCGGGCGGGGTGTGATGGTCACCACACGGTTAAGTTACGGATAGGTAACAACTTTCAGGAAGCTCACAGGTGTGTGCACGAAGCGTGCGTCGACCACATCTTCAAGTCCGCGCAATTCCTGCCGAATTAGGTCACGTCGGCAAGTGATGCGTGAGGGCGGGAGACGGGTCGGTGGGTGGAGACGAGCAGCAGCGTCTCGCGGCGTTGCACGAGTACCGCATGCTCGACGCTCCCGCCGACGACGAGCTGGAGGCCGTAGTCCGCGTCGCCGCGATGGTCGCCGGGGTGCCGACCGCCACGCTCAACCTGATCGACGAGCACCGCCAGTGCCAGCTCACCAGCACCGGCTTCGAGGGCGGGATCTCACCGCGCTCCGACTCGATGTGTGCCGTCCGTTTCCGCCAGGGCGAGTTCGTCTGGGTCCGCGACGCGAGCACCGACCCCGTCTACCGGGCCAACCCCTGGGTCACCGGTGTGCTGGCCGATGTCCGTTTTTATGCTTCCGCCCCGCTGGTCACACCCCAGGGGCACGCGCTCGGCACGCTGTGCGTCTTCGACTCGGAACCCCGCGACCTCACCGGTGAGCAGATCGCCCGTCTGGAGGATCTCGCCCAGGTGATCCTCGCGCTGTTCGAGCGGCGCCGGCAGGCCCGGATCAACGGCGAGCTCGCCGCCGAGGCCGAGGCCCGCCAGCAGTTCACCGACGCCGTGCTGGAGACCATCGACGTCGCCGTGGTCGCCGCCGACCCCGCCGGGCATCTCGCCCTCTTCAACCGGGCGGCCCGCGACTGGCACGGCCTGGACGCCGACCCGTCGGTGGCGCCCGGCGACCTGCCCGACACCTACCGGCTGTTCCGGACCGACGGGGTGACGCCGTTGCCGGGTGACGAGGTGCCGCTGATGCGCGCCCTGCACGGCGGTGCGGTCAGCGGTGCCGAGATGGTCATCCGTTCCCCCGGCGGGCAGGCTCGTCACGTCGTGGCCGGTGGTCGTGCCCTCACCGCCGCCGACGGTTCGGTCGCGGGGGCGGTCGTCGCGATGAGTGACGTGACCGCCGACCGGGCGCAACGGCACGCCCTCGAGCAGGCCCACGCCGAGCTGCTGCGCTCCAACGGTGAGCTGGAGCAGTTCGCCGCCGTGGTCGGTCACGACCTCGCCGCACCCCTGGGCGTTGTCAACGGCTACCTGGAACTGCTCGGCGACGACTACGACGCGGTGCTCGACGACCGCGCCCGCAAGTGGATCAATTCCGCCACCCGGGCCGTCGCCCGCATGCAGGGCCTGATCGAAGCCATGATCACGTACGCGCGGGCGGGCAGCGAACCGTGCCGCCGCCAGCTCGCCGACCTGGGTGACGTGGTCGACCAGGCGCTCATGGACCTGCGCGACCGGGTACGCGAGAGCGGCGCGACGATCACGGTCCCGGCCCTGCCCACGCTGGCCTGCGACCCCACTCTGCTGCGCCAGCTGCTGCAGAACCTCATCGGCAACGGCATCAAGTACCGCGACCCCGGCCGCCCGTGCCACATCGGCGTGGGCGCCGAGCTCCGCGACGACGAGTGGCTCGTCACCGTGACCGACAACGGCCTCGGCATCCCCGCCGACCAGCGCCGCCGCGTCTTCGAGATGTTCGCCCGCGCCGACCCGCACCACCGCGCGGGGCACGGTATCGGCCTGTCCACCTGCCAGCGCATCGTCGAGCGGCACGGCGGCCGGATCTGGGCCGGCGCCGCACCCGGCGGCACGGGCACCACCATCTCCTTCACCCTCCCGGCGGTCTGACGTGCTCTCCGTCAAAGCCCGCGCACGAGCCGCGGTGGTGGCGCTCATGGTGCTGTTCGTCGGCGTCGTGGTCACCCAGATGGTCGTCAGCGACAAGTTGCAGTCCGGGCACGCCCGGCGCGCGGACCGCCTCGAGGCCGCCCGGGACGCCAACGTCGCCGTCCTGCAGCACATGACCGATGCCGAGACCGGCGTGCGCGGGTTCCAGCTCTCCGGCGACAAGGCGTTTCTGGACCCGTACGACAAGGGGCGCGCCGGGGCGTTCACGGCGCTGGACGAGGTCACCACGGAGTCGACCGACCCGACGGTGCTGCGCCGCCTCGTCGACGAACGGGCGGCCGCGTCGCGGTGGCTCTACGCGTACGCGTACCCGATCGTCAACGCCGGTGTGGCCGATCCCCGCTTCGCCCGGACCGCGCGGGGCAAGCAGCTGTTCGACGACATCCGGATCACGAATGCGGCGGTCGACGCCGCGATCCACGCCGAGCAGCAGCGGGTCGCCGCGGCCGACCGGCGTCTGTCGTGGCTGGCCCAGGTGCTGTTCGCGCTGCTGGCCGTGGGCTTCCTCGGGGTCGTCCTGCTGTTCGCCTCGTTCGGCCGGCGGCTGCTGCTGGCGCCGCTCGAGCACATGCGTGAGACGCTGCAGCGGCTCGCCGCCGGTGAGCTCTCGGCGCGTGCCGTGCCGGCCGGGCCCGCCGAGATGCGCGCGGTCACCGGCACCCTGAACCGGCTGGCAGCGGAGACCGAGCGGCTGCTGACCGCCGACGTGGCCCGGGCCGCGCGGACCGACCTGCGGCAGGCCGTCTCGGTGGCTTTGCGCGACAACCGCGACCCCGTGGTCACCGCGCGGCAGGTGGCTGCCCTGGTCAGTGACGCGCTGGGCGCCGACGCCGTGCACGGCCAGGTCTCCGTGGACGCCACGAACGGCATCAAGGTGCGCTGGCCCGCGAACGCACCGTCGCTGTCGGCCCGGGTCGTCCGGGACATCCTCGACGGTGCACCGGGTGTCGTGCTGGACGTCCCGCACGTCGAAGGGGCCGTAGCCGTACCTCTCGGTGGTGACGCCGACTGCCCGCCCGGGCTGCTCTACGTCGTCCGCCACGACCGCCCCGAGTGGTCCGCCGACGAGCGCCGGCTGCTGGCGACGCTGGCCCGCGAGGTCGACCACGCCGTCCGTCAGCAGCGCCTGCAGTACCGCCAGGCCCGCCTGATCAACGAGCTGCGGGTCCTCGACGAACGCAAGGACGCCTTCGTGGCGACGGTGACCCACGAGCTGCGGACACCGCTGACGAGCATCCTCGGGTACACGGAGATGCTGGCCGACGGCGACGGCGGTGAGCTCTCCACGATGCAGCAGCGTGGTGTCACGGCGATCCTGCGCAACGCCCACCGGCTGCACGAGACCGTGTCGGACCTGCTCCTGCTCGACCGCGCGAACAACACCGTCGGCGCTGGTGCCGTACGCGTGGACCTGTCGGCCGTGACCGCGACCGTGCACGCGGAGTTCGAGCCGGTGGCCCGCGGCCGTGAGGTCACGCTGACCGGCACGGCCGAGCCCGTCTGGGTGGACGGTGACGCCGGGCAGCTCGAGCGCGTCCTGCGCAATCTGCTGGACAACGCGATGAAGTTCACCGGTTCCGGCGGCGAGGTCACCTACGGCCTGTGCGCGCGGGACGGCCGTGCGGTGCTGACGGTGACCGACACCGGCATCGGCATCCCCGAGGGCGACCTGGCCGGCCTCTTCACGCCGTTCCACCGCGCGGCGAACGCGATGGACCAGGCGGTGCAGGGCTCCGGCCTGGGCCTGGCCATCGTCCGCAACATCGTGACCGAGCACGGCGGCTCGGTGACGGTCTCCTCACGACTGGCCCACGGCAGCACCTTCACCGTCTCGTTGCCGCTGGTCCCCGCCCCGTTGCCCGCCTGACACCTCAGCGGGGCGGCCGGAAGGCGGACCAGAGCTGGCCCCCGATGATGCACACCAGGGCCGCGACCCAGATGACGGTGACCACCGGGTCGGTCGAGCCGAACTGGAGAACACCGAAGACACCGATGCCGACGCCCAAGACAGCGGCCAGGACGGCGACGGCCTTGGGTGGTCGCAGGCCCTCACGGGGACCGATGCTCCAGAAACGGCGTGTCAGGCCGGCCAGGACGAAGGCCGCCACACCCAGCCACAGCACCGCGAACCAGCTGAAGCCGTCACGGACGATCGTGATGATGCCGAAGAGCAGCAGCAGTGCGCCGACCACCAGCGCGGCGATGGCGATCGGCCGGCTCGGCCGCAGATCGAACCCGGTCATGGTCCCGCACTACCCAGGCCGTGCTGCTCCGCAACCATCGGGCAACCGTCCGCACGACCGTTCGGCAACCGGGGCTCGCGAGGATGAACTTCCCCCGATCGAGGAGATTCCCCTGATGCGTCTGCGTCGCACCGCTGTTGCCGCCGTCCTGGCCGCCGGCATCGTGATCCCCGCCGTCTCCGGCGCGGCCGTCGCCTTCGCGCAGCCGCCGGCCCCGTCGGCCACGGCCGCCAAGGCCACCCCGAAGCCCAGCAAGACCACCAAACCCGCCAAGCCGTCCCGTACGCCGTTCGCGGCCTCCGGCACGGTCAGCTCCACCGACGTGGCGGCCGGGACCGTCACCGTGCTCGTCAAGGGCGGCACCAAGGACGTCCGCCGCCAGACGGTGACCGTGACCGTCGCCGCGAACGCCCGGATCGAGATCAACGGCCGGCGCGGGACGATCGCCGGGCTCGGGGCGGGACACCGGATCACGGTGACCGGCACCCGCGTCTCCGGTGTCTACACGGCGACGCGGATCAGCGCCAAGGGAGCCAAGACGCCGGTGGTGAAGCCCAGCCCCACCGTGACGCCCAGCCCCACCGTCACCCCGAGTCCCACGCCGAGCATCGAACCCACCAGCCCCGCTCCGGACGACGACGTCACCGAGGACCCCGAGGACCACGAGGACGAAACGTCCGAGTAAGACCGAGAAAACGCCCCGTCCGGTACCCACCGGGCGGGGCGTTTGCGATCACCGTTGATACTCCCCGTGAGACTGTCGAAGGACGGCGGATCAGCACCCGTCGGGGAGGGAACACAGCCGTGACCTATGTGACGCCGCACCCGAGCAACACGCCCGGTGACTTCGGCCGTGACCTGCTCAGCAACCTGTACTACCAGCGCGGCACGACACTCGAGTCGGCCAGCGCCCAGGACGCGTACCACTCGCTGGCGCTGACCGTCCGCGACCGGCTCGTCGACCGGTACATCCGGACCGCCGCCGCGCACTACCAGGCGAACCCGCGGTTCATCTACTACCTGTCGGCCGAGTACATGCTGGGCAAGCAGCTCGACCAGAACCTGCTCTACTCCGGAACGGCGGACTGCGCCCGCAGCGCTCTCGCCGGGCTGGGGCTCTCGCCCGCCGAGCTGGATGCGCTCGACGTCGAGCCGGGGCTCGGCAACGGCGGCCTGGGCCGGCTCGCCGCCTGCCTGCTCGACGCCATGGCCACGCTGGACATCCCCGCGGTCGGCTACGGCATCCGCTACGACTTCGGCATCTTCAAGCAGGCGTTCGAGGACGGTGCCCAGGTCGAACGTCCCGACGACTGGACCTTCTACGGCAACCCGTGGGAGTTCCACGCCTCCGACGACCAGCAGACCGTCGGCTTCTACGGCCACACCGAGCCGCTCGACGGTGTCCGCAAGAGCTGGGTGCCCGGCGAGATCGTCATGGGCGAGCCGAGCCACATGCTGGTCCCCGGGTACGCGACCAGCACCGTCAACATCATCCGGCTGTGGCGCGCCCGGGCCAGCCGCGAGTCGTTCGACCTGTCCCGCTTCGGCGCCGGGCAGTACGGCGAGGCGGTCGAGGAGATCGTCCGCTCGGAGAACATCAGCAAGGTGCTCTACCCGGACGACAGCACCGAGCTCGGCCGCGAGCTGCGCCTCAAGCAGCAGCACTTCCTGGTCACCTGCGCACTGCGGGACATCGTGCGGCGGTTCCGGCTGCGCAACAGCGACTGGGACGACTTCGCGGGCAAGGTCGTCATCCAGCTCAACGACACCCACCCGGTCATGGCGATCGCCGAGCTGATGCGCATGCTCGTCGACGAGGAGGGCCTCGAGTGGGACCACGCCTGGTCGATCACGCGGCGGGTCTTCGCGTACACGTGTCACACGCTGTTGCCCGAGGCTCTGGAGACCTGGCCGGTGCGGCTGGTGCAGCGGCTGCTGCCCCGGCACATGGAGATCATCTTTCTGATCAACCACCTGTTCCTGCGGGAGGTCTCCGCCCGGTACCCCGGTGACGACGGCAAGCTGCGCGAACTCTCGATCATCGCCGAGGGTGACGAGCAGCGGGTCCGGATGGCGCACCTGGCCGTCGTGGGCAGCTCGGCGGTCAACGGCGTGGCGGAGCTGCACTCGCGGCTGCTCGCCGCGACGACCCTGCACGGGTTCGCCGAGCTGTGGCCGGGCCGGTTCCACAACGTCACCAACGGTGTCTCCCCGCGCCGCTTCGTGCGGCTGGCCAACCCGCGGCTGTCCGAGCTGATCACCGAGCGGCTCGGTGACGACCGCTGGCTGAGCGACCTGGACCGTCTCGGCGGGCTCGAGTCCGCCGCGGACGACCCGGAGTTCCAGGAGCGGTGGCGGCAGGTCAAACGGCTCAACCGGCAGGACCTGGCGGACCAGGCGCTGGCCACGACCGGTGTCGCCCTCGACCCCGACGCGCTCTGCGACGTGATGATCAAGCGGTTCCACGAGTACAAGCGGCAGCTGCTGCGGGTGTTGCACGTGGTCGTGATGCATCACCGCATCCGGCGTGGTGAGGTCGCCGACGTGGTCCCGCGCTCGATCGTCTTCGGGGGCAAGGCGGCACCCGGCTACTACGCCGCGAAGCGGATCATGCAGCTGGCGAACACCGTCGCGGGCATGGTGAACGAGGATCCGGCCGTGTCGCCGTACCTGAAAATGATCTTCCTGCCGGACTACAACGTGTCCCGGGCGCAGCTGATCATTCCGGCCGCGGACCTGTCCGAGCAGATCTCCCTGGCCGGCAAGGAGGCGTCGGGCACCAGCAACATGAAGCTGGCGCTCAACGGCGCGCTGACCATCGGCACCCTCGACGGCGCCAACGTCGAGATCCGTGACCGGGTCGGCGCCGAGAACTTCTTCCTCTTCGGCCTGGACACCGCCGAGGTCGCCGCGGTCCGCGAGAAGGGCTACCGCTCCCGCGACTTCTACGAGCGGGACGAGGAACTGCGCGAGGTCGTCGACACGGTGGCCCGGCTGGAGCCGCAGATCGCCGACGACCTGCTCAACCACGACGAGTACCTGACGCTGGCCGACTTCCGGGCGTACGTGGACTGCCAGGACCGGGTGGCCCGGGCCTGGCGCGACACGGCGGGGTGGACCCGCGCGTCGATCCTCAACACGGCGCGCAGCGGCTTCTTCTCCTCCGACCGCACCGTGCGCGACTACTGCCGCGACATCTGGCACGTCACGCCCGTACCGGTGGGGGAGTAGCACGAAGGCCCGTGACCGCCGGAGCGGTCACGGGCCTGTCCGGGCCGGGTTCGTCAGCCCTTGACGCTGCCCGCGAGCAGGCCGCGGACGAAGTAGCGCTGGAGCACCAGGAAGATGGTGACCGGCACCAGGATCGAGACGAAGGCGCCCGCGGAGAGCAGGTGCCAGGCGGTGCCGCGCGTGCCGCTGAGGTTGGCCAGCGCGACGGTGATCGGGGCGACCGAGTCGCCACCACCGGCGAAGGTGAGGGCGACCAGCAGGTCGTTCCACACCCAGAGGAACTGGAAGATGCCGAACGCCGCCAGGGCGGGCCGCAGCAGCGGCAGCAGCACCCGGAAGAAGATCGACACGTGCCCGGCCCCGTCGACCCGGGCCGCCTCGAGCAGGCCGGCCGGGATCTCCTTCATGAAGTTGTGCAGCAGGTAGATCGCCAGCGGCAGGCCGAAGATCGAGTGCGACAACCAGATGGTCCAGAACGTGTTGGCCAGGCCGGCGTCCACGTACAGGGTCAGCAGGGGGATCAGCGTGACCTGCAGCGGCACGATCTGCAGGGCGAAGATCGCGAGGAACAGGATGTTGCGGCCCGGGAACTTGATCCAGGCGAACGCGTACGCGGCCAGGCAGGCGAGGCTCATCGGGATGATCACCGAGGGGATGGTGATCACCAGCGAGTTCACGAAGAAGGAGCCGAGACCGGCACCCTCCTCCGAGTCCAGCACGGCCTTGTAGTTGTCCATCGTGAACGTCGGGTCACTGAAGAACGTCCACCATCCGGTCGTCTTGATCGCCCGCTCGGGGCGGAACGACGACACCAGCAATCCGAACGTCGGCAGCGTCCAGAGCACCGCGATGATGAGTGCCGCCAGCGAGGCCCAGGGCGAGGTGAGCTTCTTCTTCGCGATGGACGAGGCTTTTACCTTCTCGGCCACCAGCGGAGCGGGCGTCACCGGCGGAGTCGTGGTTGTCATAGCGCCTCCGATTGACGGATCTGCCGGATGTTGTAGGCGACGATCGGGATGACCAGCACGAACAGCAGCACGGCGAGTGCGGAGCCCAGGCCCTGGTTGTCGCTGCGGAAACTCTGGCTGTAGAACTCGTTGGCGATGACGCTGGTGTCGAACTGGCCACCGGTCATCGTGCGCACGATGTCGAAGACCTTCAGCGTGCCGATGCCGATCGTGGTCAGCACGACCACGACGGCCGGGCGGATCGCCGGCAGGGTCACGAAGCGGAACATGCCCCACGGGCCGACGCCGTCGAGACGCGCGGCCTCGATGATGTCGTCCGGGATCGCCTTGATGGCCGCCGACAGCACGGTCATGGCAAAACCGGCCTGGATCCAGATCATGACCACGATCAGCAGGAACGTGTTGAGCGGCGAGTCGACCAGCCACTGCTGGGGGCTGCCGCCGAGCCAGACCAGCACCTGGTTGAGCAGGCCGATCTGCTTGACGTTGGCCTGGTCGGGCCGGAACTCGTAGACGAACTTCCAGATGATCGACGCGCCTACGAACGAGATCGCCATGGGCAGGAAGATCAGGGCCTTCGCGAACGACTCCAGCTTGGCCTTGTCCACGAGGATCGCGTAGAGCAGGCCGACCCCGGTGGCCACGAAGGGCGTCACCACGACCCAGAACACGGTGTTGCGCAGCACCGTCAGCTGATCGGAGTCCGTGAAGATCGTCTTGTAGTTGTCGATCCCGATGAACGCGCTGCCTGCGGCGTCGAAGAACGACTCGTAGATGGTGCGCAGACCGGGATAGAGCAGCCCGACGATCAGCATGATCAGCGTCGGGGCGAGATAGGAATAGGCGACGATACGGTCACCGCGGCGGCCGCCGAAGCGCCCCGCGATGAACAGGATGATGCCCACGACCGCGGCGAAGAGAAGGATCGCAGCGAACATCTGCGTGAACTTCTCGGCGGTGGTGTCGGCGGTGTCGAACACGCGACCCGTACCTCCTCGGGAGAGCGGTGGGGCCGGCCACCAAACGGCGACCGGCCCCGGGGTGAAGATTCAGATCTACTTCGGCCAAGCCTTCTCGATGTTGTCCACCGTCGTCTTGGTGTCCTGACCGGTGATCCAGCTCGTGGCCTGCTTCCAGTACGCGTTCGAGCCCACGGCGGCCGGCATCTGGTCCGAGCCGTCGAAGCGGAACGTCGTCTTGGGGTCGAGCAGGATCGTCGCCGCCAGCTTGTCGACCGGGTTGCTCAGGTTGTTCGGGTCGATGCCCTTGTTGGCGCTGACCCAGCCCTGCGAGGCCTTCGCCTTGATGTTCGCCCAGGTGTCCGTGGACAGGTACGTCTGGAAGGCCTTGACCTCCGGACGGTCCGCGAACGCCACGTTGAACTCGCCACCACCGAGGACGGGCTTGGACGCGGCGTCCTTGCCCGGCAGGTAGAACGCGAAGACGTCGCCGTCCTCGGCCACCTTGGCGTCCTTCGGGAAGTTGGCCGCGTAGAAGCTGGCCTGGCGGTGCAGCGAGCAGGTGCCCTCGAGGATCGGCAGGCCGCCGTCCTGGAACGTGGTCGTGGCGATGCTCTTGACGTCGCCCAGACCGCCGTTGACGTACGCGTCGTTCTTCAGGTACCCACCGACCGCGTCCAGCGCCGCCGTCGACTCGGGGCCGTTGAACGGGATCTCGTGGCTGACCCACTTGTCGTACGTCTCCGGCCCGGACAGCCGCAGCATCATGTCCTCGTGCCAGTCGGTGATCGGCCAGCCGGTGGCCTCACCACTGGCGATGCCGGCGCACCACGGCTTCTTCTTGTCCGCGACCATCTTGTCGGTCAGGGCCTTGAGCTCGTCGAGCGTCGTCGGCACCGTGTAACCGGAGTCCTTGAACTCGGTCGGCGAGTACCAGACGAGCGACTTGACGCTGGCACCCGACGGCGCGCCGTAGAACTTGCCGTCGACGGTCGCGTACGCCTTCCAGTCCTTGCCCCAGAACTTGTCGACGTTCGCCGCGACCTCGGCGGGCGCCTCGACGGCCTTGCCGGTCGCCACGAGCTGCTTGAGCAGGCCGGGCTGCGGCACGATCGCCAGGTCCGGCGGGTTGCCCGCCTTGGCGCGGACCAGGATCTGCGTCTCGAACGACTTGTCACCCTCGTACTTGATGGTGACGCCGGTGCAGTCCTCGAAGGGCTTGTAAGAGTCCTTGTAGGCCTTGTCCTCGGGCGTCACGATGCCCGTGTAGACCGAGACCGTCTTGCCCTTCAGATCTCCGAACGAGCTGAACTGCGCGCAGTCGATCGCCTGCGTAGCCGTGTTGGAATCGTCGTCCGAGTCGTCACTTCCGCCGCAAGCGGCGAGACCGAACACCAGGCCTACGCCCACAGTGCCGGCGAGCGCGCTCCTGAAGCGCGGACTCTTGGATTGACCGAACATCCCTCTCCCTATGTCACATCACGCCGGGGCGTGACAACACCGTCACCGTCTCCGGTTCCCCCGCGTGTCAGTCAAGAGGTGGAAACTGTGTTTCGCAATGTTTCCGCTTGATCAACCGAATAACGATTCAGCAGCGGGCCAGCAGAGACCTTAAACGGTTAAGAAAACTTACTGTGAGCGGGCCCTCCCTGAGCGCACCTTTTCAGCAACCTTTCGGCGAAGAAGTACGACACTTCGCGCGCTCAGTACAGTGATGACCATGAGTGACGACGACCCCCGGGCCCTCGCGGCCGGGCTCGCCGGTCGGAATGACGTCACCGGCCTGTGGGAGATCGCCGAGCGGCACCTCCACGCCGGCGACGCGGCCTTCGTGGCGGATCTCGGCATCGCGATGTGGCGGCGGCACGGGAAGGACACCTCGCCGCCGTGGCAGTTCCGCAGCGCCTTCGACCGGATGCTGCGGCTGCTGACCCTGACACCGGGAACGCTCGACCAGGCCCTGCGGTTGATCGCGGTCTCCCCGGACCGCCGCCACGCCCGCTACGCCGCGTCGCTGCTCGCCTCGGCCCACTCCGCTGCCGAGCTGGAGATCGTCCTTCGGGGCAGCGCCGCGCAGGAGCTCCGCGCCTGCCTGGCGCACGAGCTGGTTCTCCGCGGCGCCGAGGCTCCCGGTCTCGGTTTTCACCCGCTCGCCTGGCTGCCGCGCACGCTGACACCCCTGGAGGGCCGGCCCAGCCTTCCGCACTACCACGTCAACGGCGGCAGCGGGGACGTTCCCGGTCTGTCGGTCGAGCCCTTCCACGGTCACGGTCCGGTTCCCCCGGTACGCGAGACGACGACCGCCCAAGACTCCGCAGCGATCGGGGCGGCGGTGGCGACGTGGGCCGAGGAGTCGAACGGCCGGGTCGAGGCCCGGATCTACGCCCTGGACGCCGACCTGCACCCGGACGCGGTCGTGGACACGCTGGCCACACTGGACGCCGAGTGCCTGGGCGGGCTGAAGTCCGGCCCCGGGCCGTGCACGGCGACGCAGGCGTGGGAGCAGTTGTTCCTGGCCGCATCCGGCGGTGGTGCGTACCCCTCGGGTGCTTTCGGGGCCTACGGGCGGTTGCTCGCCTGGCAATCGGTTGCAGCCCTGGTGGGCGCGCCGCCGGACGCGCCGGCGGCCGAGGTCGAGGCGCTGGCGCACGCCGGTTCGTGGTGGTCCTTCGCCGCGACCACCGGCTGGTTCGACAACATCGCCTGGGACGTCGGCCTCGCGGTCGTCTCACCGGACCGCCGCCGCCTCGCCCTGCTGGCCGCCACCGACACCGACTGACCGCCCCCTGGCAGTCGGCGGCGGAGCGGCGGTCAGCCGCGGACCGAGCGGCGGTGCGAGCGGCCGATGAACGGCTGGAACCCGGAGTCCGGGATGCGGCCGGCGAGGAACGGCTGGCCCGGCAGGTTGCGGCGGGAACGGCGGTGCCGCCGGGGCGTGGGGGAGCCGGGGTGCGTGGTCCCGGCCGTGAGGTACTTACGGCCCCGGACCGGCTGCCACGCCGCTGCCTTCCAGATCGGGGGCAGGCGCAGCTCCGGGCGCGGTGTCACGACGATGAGCATGTCCCGCATCCTGCCGGTGCGGAGCGGTCCGCGCGACCGAGATATCGCCCGGCGGGGTTCGCTCAGCGGCCCCTCGTGGGTTCGGCGGGCGCTGGCACGGTACGGGCGCCGGCCGCCGCGGTCGCGACGCGGACGAAGGCGGCCACGGCCGGTGAGCGGGAGTGCTGCGGCCAGGCCAGGGCCAGCGTGGACGGAGTCAGGTCGACGACCGGCCGGTACGCGATGCCCGGCCGCGGATGCCGGTGGGCGACCGAGGCCGGCAGGAACCACAGGATGGTGCCGACCTCGATCAGGTTGAAGATCTGGGCCAGATCCAGCGCCGGCCGGTTCGGGTCCGCCGGACGGGTGCCGCCCTCCTCCGCCGGGCTGCCGTCGAGCTCGGTGCGGCCGGTCAGGTCGGCCAGCCGCAGCACGGAGTGCGCGGCGAGCGGGTCGGCAGCGGCCATGGCGACCACCCGGGGCTCGGTGAGCAGCTCCTCGACGTCGAGGTCGGTGGCGTCGAACGGCACGGGCAGCAGCGCCACGTCCGCCCGGCCGTCGCGGAGCGCCGGCACCTGCTCGCCACGCCCGCCCAGCAGCAGCTCGACCGGCAGGGCGGCTTCCTCCTCCTGGTACGCGTCCAGGAGGAGCGGCAGCAGCCCGGCGTCGTAGTCGGCCTTGAGCGCCAGCCGCAGCGCGGGCGCGGGACAACCGGCGTGGCGGGCGCGCCGGGCAGCCGCGGTCACGGCGTCCAGGGCAATCCGCGCGTCGCGCAGCAGCACCTCCCCGGCGGGCGTGAGCGCGACCTGCCGTGTGGTGCGGACGAGGAGCTGGACGCCGAGCTGCCGTTCCAGCTCCCGGATCGCCCGCGACAGCGGTGGCTGGGCCATGCCGAGGCGTTCGGCGGCCCGCCCGAAGTGCAGTTCCTCGGCCACGGCCACGAAGTAGCGCAGCTGCCGGACCTCCAGGTCACTCATATCGCCAGGGTATCAATGGCGACCGGATCGGTCCTTCAGTCGCGGCCGCGGGCGGCGTTGACTGATCACATGATCGTCATCAGCACACCCACCGGCGCCATCGGAAGCCAGGTGGTGCAGAACCTCCTCGACCGGAACGCGCCCGTCCGCGTCATCGCCCGCAACCCCGACAAGCTCGACCCGGCTGTGCGGGAGGCCGTCGAGGTCGTCCAAGGCTCGCTCGACGACCCCGATGTGGTCACCAAGGCCTTCGCCGGCGCCGACGCGGTCTTCTGGCTCGTCCCGCCCGACCCGAAGGCTGCGAGCCTCGAGGCCGCGTACGTCGACTTCACCCGCCCCGCCGCCGCGGCCTTCGCGAGCCAGGGCGTCGGCCGCGTGGTCGGCGTCTCGGCCCTCGGCCGCGGCACACCCGTCGAGAAGGAGTCCGGTTACGTCCACTGGTCCCTGCGTACGGACGACCTGATCGCGGCCACGGGCGTGCCCTATCGCGCGCTGACGATGCCGTCGTTCATGGACAACATCCTGCGTGCGGTGCCGTCGATCCGTACCGAGGGAGTTTTCACCGACTGCCTGCCCGGCGACACCAGGCGGCCGACCTGCGCCACCCGCGACATCGCCGCCGCGGCGGCCCGGCTCCTGCTCGACGACACCTGGACCGGCCACGGCAGCGTGCCGGTGCTGGGCCCCGAGGACCTCTCCTTCGACGACATGGCCGCCGTCATGACCGACGTGCTCGGCCGCCCGGTCCGCTACCAGCAGGTCCCGGCCGAGACGATCAAGGCCAGGCTCCTCGGGTACGGCATGACGGAAGCCATGGCGCAAGGACGGATCGACATGATGGCCGCCAAGGAGAACGGCCTCGATTCCGCCGAACCGCGGACGCCGGAGTCCTCCAGCCCCACCACCTTCCGGCAGTGGTGCGAGGAGGTGCTCCGGCCCGCGGTCAGCTGACCTCGACCTTCTCGCGCTCCTCGGCCTCGTCGCGGCGGTTGGCCCGGAGACTGGTGAGGGTGACGGTGACCAGCACGCCCAGGATGACCACGAGGGAGAGCGGTGTCGGCACGTCCGGCACCTGCGACCAGACCGTGTGCGCCCAGTGCAGCACCAGCTTCACCCCGATGAACGCCAGGATGATGCCGAGACCGTGGTTGAGGTGCCGCAGCTTGCTCAGGGCGTTGTGCAGGACGAAGTAGAGCGCCCGCAGACCGAGCAGCGCAAAGGCGTTCGTCGCGAAGACGATGTACGGGTCGTCGGTGACGCCGTAGACGGCCGGCACCGAGTCGACGGCGAAGACGATGTCGGTCACGAAGACGGCGACGACCACGAGGGCCATCGGGGTCAGCGCCCGGCGGCCCGCCTTCCTGATGGTCAGGGCGGCGCCGTGGTACTCCTTCGTGACCGGCATCAGCCGGCGCAGGAGCCGCACGCTGCGCATCGTGTCGATGTCGACCTGCTGCTCGTGGCCGCGGATCGCGTCACGCATCACCTTGGCCGCGGTGACCAGCAGGATCCCGCCGAAGAGCAGGAACGCCCAGCTCCCCGCGCTGATGACCACGGCGCCGAGCGCGATGAAGATCGCGCGCAGGACGAGAGCCCCCACGATGCCGTAGAGCAGAACCCGCTGTGCCAGCGCCGGTGGCACCGCGAACGCCGCCAGCAGCAGCATGAAGACGAACAGGTTGTCGACCGACAGCGACTTCTCGACGACCCAGCCGGTGAAGAACTCCATGGACACCGTGCCGCCGTAGACCGGCCACAGGATCAGGCCGAACACCACGGGCAGGGCCAGGTAGAAGACGGTCCAGCCGACCGCCTCGCGCATCGGCACGTCGTGCGGCCGGCGCGTGATCGCGAAGTCCAGGGCGAGCAGGCCCAGGAGGACGGCGATGGTGACACCCCAGAGCAGGGGGGAGCCGATGGATTCGAGCACGGAGCCTCCTCAGACACGCGTAACTGTCTGAGGTCTCCCTCACCCGCCGGCGTCCGGCGAGCGACCGCCCGGGGTTCCCACCGGGGAACCGTACTGACCGGGTCGATCTGTCGAGGTACTCCCCTCGAGCGGCAGCTTAGGGGCGTTCCCTGGATGATCCCTGAGAGCGGTGACGGCGACAACACCGACCAGGACCAGCGCAAACCCCAGCAACTCCAGCAGTGCGGGCCACCGGGCCTCGAGCATGTAGGAGTACGCGTACCCGGCGACGGTCTCGGTGGTGATGAGCAGGCCGGCCAGGGTCGTCGACAACCGGCTCGACGCCTCGTTCCACAACCAGGTGGCGCCCCACGAGACGGCGATGCCGAGCGCGGCGCTCGCGGCGAGGAAATCGCCCACCTCGCCCCCGGCGCCGGTCGACGGTCCGGTGACGAGGGCGACCGGCACGAGGAGCAGGGCGAGCCCGCCCGTGGCGACGCCGATGACCGCCGCCCACAGCGATCCGCCGAGGTCCGGGTGGCGTCTGAGGAAGGTCGCGTTCCCGATCCCGTAACTCGTCCACAGCACGATCGCGCCGGTGCTCGCGGCCAGCCCGACGGCCATCTCCGCCGCCGATCCGCCGGCGGGGTGCAGGATCCCCGGGCCACTCACCACGGCCAGCCCGGCACTGACCAGCACCAGCGGACCGGCCAGGTGCCGCCACCGGTAGCGGTGCTCGCGAAGGTTGGCGACCGCGGCCATGACCACCGGGATGGAACCGATCAGCACGGTGGTGATCGGTGCGCCGGCGGTCTGAATGGCCACCACGAGCAGCAGGTAGTAGGCGACGTTGCCGGTCGCCGCGTACAGCAGGGCGTGACGCCAGTGGCGACGGGCGGTGTGCAGCGTCCCGGGTCGCCGACGTGCGATCAAAGCGATGACCAGGACCGAGACGATCCCGTACGCCAGATAGCGGCCCGTGGTGATCGCCACGGGTGACCACCCGGGGGCCAGAGCCGGCAGCACGAAGGCCAGCCCCCACAGCAGCCCCGCGCCGGTGCCGAGTGTGATTCCTCGTGTCATCTGGACAGCCGCCTCCTAGAGCGCCAGTATCTATGTATGAGTGTTGCATATACATCGAGGGTCGGGAACCTCCTGGGCGCGCTGTCCCTCGCTGTGGTGGACGACCTGCGGATGGCGACCTCCGATGCCGCTGTGGTGCAGCTGGCGGATCATCCCGGGCTCACGATCGTCGAGCTGGGGCGCCGGCTCGGCCTGACGCACTCCGCGGCCGTACGGATGATTGATCAGCTCGAGTCTCGGGCTCTGGTCACGCGGGCCAGGTCCGACCAGGACCGGCGGTCGGTGGTGCTGACGCTGACGGCGGCCGGGCAGCAGAAGGCGGCCGACGTGCTGGCCGCGCGTTCGGCGGTGCTGGCGACAGTTCTCGAGCCGTTGTCCGCCCAGGACCGTGACCAGCTCGAACGGCTCCTCGATCTGGTCCTCGACGCCCTGCCGCGCAGCGCGGACCATGCGACCGTCGTCTGCCGGATGTGCGAGCTGGCGGCGTGCCCGCAACGCGAGTGCCCGGTCGAGCTGAGCTATCTGCGCCACCGGCAAGAGTGAGTCCGGGACGGTCGACGCTGTGGGGCGGTGCCCGGCCATCGGTCCTGCCCAGCTTTCTTGCAGGCCCGACTTCCTTGAAGTTGGGCCTTCGCCCGACTTCCTTGAAGTTGGGCCTTCGCCCGACTTCCTTGAAGTTGGGCCTTCGCCCGACTTCCTTGAAGTTGGGCCTTCGCCCGACTTCCTTGAAGTTGGGCCTTAGCGATCCAGTCGTCGCGGGCTGACTCTCCACGTCGGCCTGCTGCCGGCCGGTCTACTGCTGGCCGGTCTGCTGTCGGTCGGTCTGCTGCTGGCCGGTCTGCTGTCGGTCGGTCTGCTGCCGGTCGGTCTGCTGCTGGCCGGCCTGTTGTCGGCCGGCCTGCTCAGAGGCGGGAGTTGAGGCGGGCGGCCTGCCGGGTCAGGTGGTCGCGTTCGGCGAGGTTGGGTGCCTGGCGGGCGGCCTCGGCGTAGAGCCGCGCCGCCTTCGGCAGGTCGCCGTCGCGTTCGGTGAGGTAGGCCGACACCGCCGTGTGGCGGGGGAGTGAGTCGTCCAGCGCGGCGAGCGCCGCCAGGCCGGCGCGGGGGCCGTCGGCCTCGCCGACCGCCACCGCCCGGTTGAGGCGGGCCACCGGGCTGCCGGTCAGCTTGATGAGCTCGTCGTACCACTCGACGATCTGCACCCAGTCGGTCTCCGCGGCGGCCGGTGCGTCGGCGTGGAGGGCAGCGACGGCGGCCTGGGCCTGGAACTCTCCCAGCCGGTCGCGGGCGAGGGCCGCCTGCAAGATCTCGACACCCTCCGCGATCATCGTGGTGTTCCACCGGCTGCGGTCCTGCTCGGCGAGCGGCACCAGGCTGCCGTCCGGCGCTGTCCGGGCGTTGCGCCGGGCGTGGTGGAGCAGCATCAGGGCGAGGAGCCCCGCCACCTCGGGGTGGTCGATCGCGGCCGCGACCTGCCGGGTCAGCCGGATGGCCTCGGCGGCCAGGTCGACGTCGCCGGAGTAACCCTCGTTGAAGACCAGATAAAGCACGCGCAGCACGGTGGCGACGTCCCCGGGCTGGTCGAAGCGGACGCCCGAGACGGTGCGTTTGGCCCGGCTGATGCGCTGCGCCATGGTCGCCTCGGGCACCAGGTAGGCCTGGGCGATCTGCCGGGTGGTCAGCCCGCCGACGGCGCGCAGGGTGAGGGCGACCGCCGACGACGGGGTCAGCGACGGATGCGCGCACAGGAAGTAGAGCTGCAGCGTGTCGTCGCTCGCCGGCACCGGTCCGGGCGCGGGCTCGTCGTCGACGAGGTCCTCGCGCCGGCGCCGGGCGGTGTCCGCCCGGGTCGCGTCGAGGAACTTGCGCCAGGCCGCGGTGACCAGCCAGCCCTTCGGGTCGCGGGGCGGGTCGTCCGGCCACACCCGGACCGCCTCGACCAGCGCGTCCTGCACGGCATCCTCGGCCGCCGCGAAGCCTGCCCCGCGGCGGACGAGGATGCCGAGAACGCCCGGTGTGAGGCTCCGGAGCAGGAGCTCGTCCACCGGAACGGTCACTCCGAGATGGTGGGCAGCTCGGTCAGGAACGGCCGCAGCTCGAGCCACTCGTGGATCGGCCGGCCGCCGGCCCCGGGCGCGGCCGACAGCTCCCCGGCCAGCTCGACCGCCCGGTCCTGGCTGTCGACGTCGATGATCATCCAGCCGGCGATCAGGTCCTTGGTCTCGGCGAACGGACCGTCGGTGACCGGCGGGCGGCCCTCCCCGTCGTAACGGACGAACATCCCCTCGGGGGCCAGCGCCTGACCGTCGACGTACTCCCCGGTCTTCTCGAGCCGGTCCGCGAAGTCCTGCATGTACTGCATGTGCGCCGAGATCTCCTCCGGCGTCCACTTGTCCATCGACACGTCGTTGACCGCCGCCGGGGCGCCGCGGTAGTGCTTGAGCAGCAGAAACTTTGCCATCGTGATTCTCCTCGGTGCTGGTGCGACCCATTGTCGCCGCGTTCACGACCGGGGACGCAGCCGGTCACGGATTCTCGACATCAGATCCGGAAAGTTTTCCTGTCACGATGGGTCCCCGACCGGACATGGGGTGGATGTGAAGTCCGCGACCGAGCACGAGGACCGCTTCCGGCGCATGTACGCCGCCAACTTCGCGCCGCTGCTGGCGTACGCGGTGAGGCGTGTCGAGCAGCACGAGGACGCGGCCGACGTCGTCGCCGAGACGTTCCTGATCGCCTGGCGGCGGGGGCACGAGCTGCCGCCCGGTGACGAGGCGCGGCTGTGGCTCTACGGCGTTGCCCGGCGGGTCCTGTCCAACCATCACCGGGGTGGCGTCCGGCGGGAGCGTCTCGGCGACCGGCTCCGGCAGCGGCTGGCCGCGGTGGTGACCGCCGACCCCGCGGGTGAGGTGGTCGAGCGGCTCACGGTGCAGGCGGCGCTCGCCCGGCTGGGTGACCTGGACCGCGAGGTGCTGACGCTGACCATCTGGGAAGGCCTGCAGCCCCGGGAGGTGGCCGCGGTGCTCCAGGTGACGCCGGAGGCCGTCCGCACCCGGCTCTCACGGGCGCGGGCAAAACTCCGCGAACTCGTCGGTGACGATCTCCATCCACCCGGACATGAACTCGACGTCCTGACCGCACCGAACCCGAAGGAGGGCAGATGACCGACGAACACCTCGACCGCCTGGTCCGGGACGCCGATCCCTACCGCAGCGAGGTCATCGGGCGCCTCGACGGGGCGGAGCAGATCCTCCTGGAGGAGATCGTGTCCCAACCGAATACTCAACGCCGCGGTTTTGCCTGGCGTACCGTCGCGGCCCTGGCCGCCGCCGCGGTCGTCACCACCGTCTTCGCGGCCTCGGCCGCGCTGCGGGAACGCTCCGACGACGTCCGCGTCAATCCCGTCGTGCCGTCGACGACAGCCCCGGCGGACACCGTGCTGGTCTACTCCGCCGCGGTGCTGCAGGCCGCCGAGAAGACCCCGCGTCTGCTGATCGGCGAACCGGGCTGGAAGGTCACCACCGTCTACGGCTTCTCGAAGAAGGACGGTGCGATCCAGTTCGAGAACGCGGGCCGCAAGCTCGAGATGAACTGGTACCCGGCGAAGCAGTACGACCGTTACCACAAGGACCGCCTCGGGGTGAGTGCGCCGGAGCGCGTGAAGGTCGACGGGCGCGCCGGTGATCTGTTCACCTACAGCGCCTCGGATTTCGCGGTCATGCTCACCCCCCGCGACGGCACGTTCGTCGAGCTGCGCACGGGTGAGGCCTGGACGCGGCAGACCTTCGACCAGGTGCTCACCGTCATCAAGCACGTCGACGTCCGCACCTGGCTGGCGGCGCTCCCGTCGAGCATCGTCACGCCCGGCCGCGTCGAGGACGCCGCGAAGAAGGTGCTCGCCGACGTGCCGCTCCCGCCGGGACTGGACCTCAGCGTCCTCGAGGACGGTGGCTCCAACGACCCGTACCAGTTCGGCGCCAAGGTCACCGGCCTGGTCGGCTGCGGCTGGGTCGCCGAGTGGAAGCGGGCCAAGGAGGCCAAGGACGAGGACGCCGCCGGGAAGGCGAGCGCCGCGCTCCGCAGCAGCCGCAACTGGAAGGTGCTGAACGACATGAACGCCGAGGGGGACTGGCCGGAGGTCTTCTGGGACGTCGCCGACAAGATCGCCGACGACGATCTGCCCCGCGGCTTCGAGAAGGGCATCGGCTGCTAGGTCGTACCGGGGGAAAAGCCCGCCGTGGCCGGTTGCGGTCACGGCGGGTCCGGAGCGGGTGGTGGCCCCTAGATTGCCGGTCATGAACGAGACGGTCACCCGCAGGATCACGCCGGCCGGGTTCCTGCTGGCTCTGCTGCTGTTCCTGGTCCTGCCGCTGGCGACGGCATCGTGCGACGTGCCTCCGGACTCCGCGTCGTCGGGTGGCACCCTCGGGACGTCGATAAGCGGCGCCGACCTGGTCGTCTCCCACGAGCACCTCGACGCCGACGGCGGTCTGGCACTGTCGCCCGCTCAGCAGGACCGCGCGGATCTCTACGTCGCTGTGCCGCGCGGCGTGCAGATCCTGGCGTTGCTCACCGTCGCTGCTCTGCTCGCGGCCACTGCCACACCCTTGATCCGCCGGGTACGGGTACGCGCGGCCGTCGCTGCCGGAGCCGCCGTGGCCGCGCTCGCCCTGGTGGCCGTCATGGCGTACCTGATCAGGGCGAAGCTGACCGAGGCGGCCGAGTTCTTCCTGCTCATGGGCAGTTATCTGCCGTCGGTCGAGGGCCGCGACCTGGACGGGCGGGCGGGTGAGGTCGTGCACCTCGGCTGGGGCCTGTGGACAACGACGGCGGTGCTCCTGCTCATCGTCGCGCTGCAGATCATGACCCTGGTACGCCCGCCACGTCCGGGATAATCACAGGTACGCCTGGCAGCATCTCGATCGTGAGATTGCTGGCAGTGGCGGGCATGGGTGCGGTCGGTGTGGCGGTGCTGCTGCTCGGAGCGTTGCACGTGGTCCCGCCGTCGTCGGCCGTCAGCCCGTACAGGCGGACCATCAGCGAATATGCGCTCACCGACGCCGGACCGGTCTTCAACGTGGCGGTGCTGATCCTGGCCGCGGGGTCGGTGGCGACGCTGCTGGCGGCCCTCGGCGCCGGGCTGTTCCCGCCGCTGTCGGGCGGTGCGGTCTCGCTGGTGCTGTGGAGCGCCGCGCTGGCCGTCGTCGTCTACTTCCCGAAGCACAACTGGGCGGTCGGGCCCAGCGCCGGCGGAACGATCCACCGGATCGCGAGCGTCGTGGCGTTCCTCAGCCTGCCGATCGGAGCGCTGCTCATCGGGCGCGCCTGGCGCCGGCACAAACGGTGGCGTGCTCACGCCACCTGGACCCTCGGGCTCGGCGTGTGGTCACTGCTGTCCTTCCTGCCGATCGTCGGTGCGATCGTCGCGCAGCCGTGGACCGACGTGGCCTGGTGGCGGGCGATCCCGCTCGGCGCCGTCGAACGTGTCCTCACGATCAGCGAGGTCGGCATCGTCGTGGTGCTCGCCGCGTGGGCCTTCGCCGCCGCCCGCGTCAGGAACGGGGCAGCGCGAGAAGCGCTCGTGTCCTAACCTTCCCCGCCGTGGGTATCTTGGGCAAAATCAGCGAGTGGCGCATGAAGTTCTTCCTCTGGGTCGGACTCCCGGTCATCGCCACCATGGGCTTCATGTTCGGCGTGTTCGACCTCGTCCCGGCCTGGCAGGCGCACAACGGCAGCGGCGCGACAGGCACGTTCACCGCCGAACGCGAGGACTGCAGCCGCCGGTCCTGCAACTTCGTCGGCTCGTGGGCCGCCACCGACGGCAGCAGCAGCCGCACCGACATCATCCTGTACGACGAACCGGACGCGTTCACCACCGGCAGGACCATCGAGGCCCTCGACACCGGTGCGCGCAACGGCGTGTTCGCCACCACCGGCGGATCGACGTATCTGCTGGTCACCGCGTTTGTGGTCGGTGGCATCGCGGCGCTGATCGGCTGGGTCTTCGTCATCCGCAACGCGTTCCGCCGGCGCGGGGCCGCCGTGCCCGTCGCCGCCTGACCCGGCCGCCCTTGCCCGGGCCCTGGAGGATGGGCACCATGAAGCTGCATGAGGAGATCGGCGGACGGCTGCGCGACTTCATCGAAGCGCAGCCGATGTTCTTCGTGGCCACCGCCCCCGACGGGCCCGGCGGGCACGTCAACGTCTCACCCAAAGGCATGGGCGGCACCTTCGTCGTGCTCGGTGAACACCGCGTGGCCTACCTCGACTACCACGGCAGCGGCGCGGAAACGATCGCCCACCTGCACGAGAACGGCCGCATCACCCTGATGTTCTGCGCCTTCCAGGGCCCGCCGAACATCGTCCGCCTCCACGGCCGCGGCCGCGCGGTCCCGGTCACCGACCCCGGGTACGCCGAACTGGTCCAGCTGTTCCCCGCCCCACCGGACCTCCACGGCGTCCGCTCCATCATCGAGGTCGACGTCACACGGATCAGCGACTCGTGCGGCTACGCCGTCCCCCTGATGACCTACGAAGGCGACCGTGACCTGCTCACCCGCGCCCACGAACGCCGCTCCGACGAGGACCTCGCGGAGTACCGCCGCGTGAAGAACGGCTTCAGCATCGACGGCCGCCCGATCTTCGCGCCGGAAAATGTCACAGGGGACCGGCATCATGCGGGGCATGGCTGAGCCTGCCGTACCGACAACCGCTCCCCGCCTGGAGTTGCCGCTGGCCGAGGCGCGGACCCGCTTCGTCCAGCTGGCGCGCCTCGCCGGCCTGACCCGACAGACCACGGTGGTCACCGACAAGGGCCGCCCTCTGGCCGCCATCGTCCCGATTCCGGCCCCGGCCGCACCCTCGCCGTCGGCCCGGGCTCCGGGCCCGACCGGGGCGTCCGGTCTGGTCGGAGTGCCGCATCGAGCCGGGGCCGCAAGCCCGGCCCGGAGTCTTGCGCCGGCCGCGGAGCCGGCTCGCGAGAGGGCGTCGGAGCAGTCCGCCGCCGGGTGGATCCGGCGTATCGAGACGCTGCGGGCCGACCTCCGCCGCCAGCACGCCGGCCTGGAGCAGGCCCTCGACCAGGCTTGGCACGAGCTCGACAAACTCTCGCCGCCGGGCACCGATGCCCAGCTGGATGCACTCCGCACCGCGCACGCCGACCTTCGCACCGGCAGGACACGCCCGTGATCACTCCACCTCCGCCCCCGGAGTTCCTCGCCCACCTCCCCGAGCTGACCGCGTTCGCGCGCACCACCACCCGCCTGCACCCGCGGCCCGGCCCCGTCACGGCCGCCGAAAGCCACATCGGAGGGCCGCTGCGCTGGCCGGCGGACGAGCCCTGGCCGACCTGCACCACACCCGTTCTCGTGCGGGAGGACGTTCCCCTCCCGGACGAGCTGCTGGAGCGTCTACGCGCCGCCGACGCCAACCGGGAGCAGCAGCCCGTGCTGACCCGGGAGCAGAACGAGGTGCGAGCCGAGATCGCCCGGTTCGTCGGCGAGGGCTACACCGGCTTCGGCTCGTTCGGCGACGGTCCGGTCATGGGCCATCGCTACGCGGCGAGACCCCATCCCGTTCCCAACCCGATGGTCGCGGTGGCCCAGCTCCGCGCGTCCGACATCCCCGACCTGCCCCGCCCGGACGGCGCCGACCTGCTGCAAGTTCTCTGGTGCCCCGGCGACCACGCGACCCAACCGGCCGGCCCCGTCCTCCACCTGCGCTGGCGTCACGAGGCAGGCATCTCGGCACCGTCCGCCGTCCCGCCGGTCGGGGAGATCGGTCGTGAGGCGCTGGTCCCGCGCCCGTGCCGGCTGCACCCGGAGCAGGTCGTCGAATATCCGTTCCCGGAGGAGCTCCCGCAGGATCTCCTCGACCGCGTCGACACCTGGGACGACAAGTGGCCCGAGGCAACCTACGTCGACGTGGCGATGGCCCCGGGCTGGAAGGTCGGCGGCTACGCCGACTGGAGTCTCACCGGCCTGGGAGAAACCCCTTGCCCGGTCTGCGCCGAACCAGCCGACCTTCTCCTGGTGATCGACTCGGAGGAGTTCGACAGCACGTCCCGCGAGCGCTGGCGCCCGGCCGACGATCCCGACCCCGAGTCGTCCGCCCAGCCGACCGGTGTTGTCGTGGGCCGATGGGGTGCACTGCGCATCTTCGCCTGCCTGCGCTGCCCGGGCACTCCCTACGTCGTGGACCAGCAATAGGAGACGTCAGCTCAGGGCCATCCGCAGGACGGCACGGCCGTCCTCAACAGCGACGATCAGGAAGAGTTGCTTGTTGATCTGCTGAACAAGACCGGGAGTCCCCGTGAGCGTGCTGGTGAACCCGTCCGCCGTCTTCTTCGAGATCGTGACCTCGTCACCGCGTACCGAAATCTTGACCTTCCCCAGCCCACCAGCCGCCGGGACGGAATCACCGCTCCTGACAATGACCTCGCAGGCGCCGTCAGCACAGGCCTTCAGATTGGTCCCATCAGCCGCAGCAAACGGCGCCTTCGACGATGGGGCCGGAGAAGGAACAGCCGAAGTTGTGGCAGACGGCGAGCCGCTGACCGAAGGCGCAGCGGCCGGCGGCTTGTCCGTGCTGCTGCACCCACCAGCAAGCAGCAAGATGACCACAATGGACCCGGACAGGGACAGACGCATCGGTTACCTCCGTGGCGGGACGTCGCGTGACGCCCATCGTGTCGTCCGCGCGACGTGATCGACCCCGTCGTGGCCGCAAGCGGCCAGCACAGGCCGCACCACAACGGACCGGGCGACCTTTGCGGGCCGCACCGCAACGGACCGGGCGACCTGTGCGGGCCGAGGGATAGTCGACGCCGCAGCCGGCGAAGCGGGCAGGGGAGCGGACCGGGCAGCTTGTGGGACCGCGAGGAGGTGGCCGGGCGCCCTCGATGGGTTACGGGGAGGTGCCGGGGCCGCGGGAAAGGAAGTCCGGTGACCAAGCTCGGGATCGCAGGCGCCGAAAGTGAGTTCGGCGGTCAGCGCTAGCCGTAGGAATCGGATCGGGGCGGCAGCGCGGGCCGCGGGAAAGTGGGTCGGGCGGCTTGTCATCATCCCGGGGCGGCGGAAGCGTTTGGCTGTCGTGACCTTCGAAGAGTTCGTGTCCGCCCGCCTGGGGAGCCTGGTGAGGTACGCCACCGTGGTCACCTGGGATCCGCATCTGGCTGAGGACATCATTCAGAACGTTCTCGTGCGGGCGCAGTTGCGGTGGGGGCGGATCGGGCGGCTCGATGCGCCGGAGCTGTACGTCAAGCGCATGGTTGTCAACGAGTTCTTGTCGTTGCGGCGGCGGAGGGCGGCCAATTCGGTTCCGCTGGCGGCGGAGACGCTGGGTGGGTTGTTGCCGCCGATGCCGGATCCGACGGCGCAGCGGGATGACCGGGATGCGATGTTGCGGCTGATCGCGCGGTTGCCGCCCCGGCAGCGGGCCGTGATCGCTCTGCGTTTTTACGAGGATCTGGCTGTCGATCAGATCGCGGAGATTCTCGGCTGCCGGACGGTCACCGTCCGCACCCACCTTGCCCGTGCCCTGGCCGCGTTGCAGCAGGCGCTGCCGGCCACACTCACGACCACCGGGGAGAAGCTGTGAACATCGAGGATCTGGTACGGCAGACGCAGACGCACCTCGCCGGTCAGGTGGCCGCGGAGGACCGGATCCGGTCTGCGCTACCCGTCAAGGTTGCCCGGGCGCACCGCCGGCGCCGACTGGGCATGATCGGGGCTGTTGTCGTCGCGGTGGGGGCAGCGGCTGTCACCGTTCCGGTGCTGACCGCGGAGAGGCCCGGGCCCGCGCCGCAGATCGCAGCACCGGCTTCCGTGGCGGTCACCCCGCGGGTTGAGCCCGGGCCGGCGCCGCTGCCGGAGTTCCGGCTCGGGTTTGCGCCGTCGTGGGTGCCGTCCGGGTTTGCCGAGCACATCCGGTCGGCGTTCGTGGGTGACCCCACCGGGCCGATTCTCGACCGGGTCTGGAAGAAGGACGTCGGGCCCGGCGACCCGTGGGGCGGCGCCGAGTTGATCTTCTCCATCCGGACCGACGTGCCGGACCCGGCCGCCGTGATGAACCGCGACGGCCGCGCCGTGGACATCGGCGGTGTGCGGGGTTATTACGGCGGTCTCGACGATCCGAAGTCGTCCGTGAGCTGGTCACCCGGCCCGCACACCTGGCTGATGATCAGCGCGCACCAGCTCGCGATCTCCGAGCCGGACCTCCTGCGCATGGCCAGATCGGTCAAGCCCGTTCCCGGTACGCTCGCAGCACCGCTGACCCTGCCGCGGCTTCCCGACGGCTGGGCAGCCACCGGCTTCTCCGTCAGTGGCGCACGGCCGGCCACGTGGCGGAGTGAGGTCTTCGCAGGTCCGGAAGCGACCGGTGGTGAGGCCGGCAGCCTGTCCGTCGCGGTCGGGACGACCACCGACGCCCCGAAAGGCGGCAAGAAGCTCACGGTCGCCGGTCACCCGGCACGCCACCCGGTACGCACCGACCTGGCTGGTCAGTCCCTCACCTACCTGGTGGTCGACCTCGGCCACGGCCGGCTGATGACGCTGATCGGCGAAGGCTCGATCACCCTCGACAACCTGGTGACCGTGGCCGAAGCCGCGCAGATCTCCCCGACCGGCCTGGACTGGCTCGGCCGGTGATCATCGGCCTCGTGCCGCAGCAACAGGACAGGTCACGGCGTCGGCGCGGTCAGCGGGGGAGGCCGTAGCGGCGGTGGATCAGCTTTTCGGTGAGGCCGGCGGGCAGGATGCGGCGCAGGGCGAAGACCAGCGGGGCGTTGCTCCCCACCGCGTACCGGGGCTTGGGTCGGGCCGCTTCGATTGCCTGGACGATCGTTGAGGCGACGCGGCCCGCGGGCACACCGTCCCGCTCGTTGCGGTCGAGGGCGGACAGCATGGTTTCGAAGTCGGGACGGTGCGGGGAGTCCGGGTTCACGTACCGGGTGCGGCGTTCGCTGATGCCGGTGTTGATGGAGCCGGGCTCGACCGTGGTCAGCCACACGCCGAACGGGGACAGTTCGTGGCGGGCGGCGTTGCTGAAGCCCTTCAGGGCCGCTTTGCTCGCGACGTACGAGGAACGGTAGGCGAGGGGGAACGACGCGAGCATGGAACCGACCATCACGACCCGGCCGTAACCGCGTTTGCGCATGCCCGGCAGGGCGAGCTGGGTCAGCCGGACCGGGGCGACGACATTGACCTGGAAGAGTCTGCGCAGGGCGTCCGCGGGCAGTTCCTCGAACGGTCCGGACTGGCTTTCGCCCGCGTTGTTCACCAGCACGTCGACCTCGGTGAGGCGGTCCGCGAGCGCGTCGACCGAGTTGTCGTCGGTCAGATCCAGGGGCAGATATTCGACCCCGGGTGCTCTTTGCCCTTCCGCAAGGGATTCGGGGTGACGGCTCGTGCCGAGGACGCGGTAACCGCGGGCGGCGAGGGCGGCCGCTGTTGCCTGCCCGATGCCGGAGGAGGCTCCGGTGACCAGCGCGGTGCGATTCATCGGTGCACCATACCGGCCTCCGGCAAAAGGGGCGATGGCCATTTCCGGGGGAGAAATCAAATGCTCGCGGTGGCGCGGCGGACGACCGGCGGAATGAGACTTCCCACCACGGCAAAGGTGATGCCGAGCACCCACCAGCCCGGCGCGCCCCAGCCGAGGGCGAGCGTGGTGACCGCCGCCGGGGCGATCATCTGTCCGAACTGGTGGCCCATCGCGTACGTCCCCTGGTACTGGCCGTGGGCGTGGTCCGGGGCCAGCCCGAAGGAGATGCCCCAGCCGCCGGCCGAGTACCACATCTCGGCGAAGACGTGGACCAGCGCGGCGACGATCAGCAGCACGATGGTCGTCAGGTGCCGCGTACCGTCGGTGAGCGGGAAGATCAGGCATGCGGCGAGCAGGCCGAACCCGGCCCGGCGGGAGGCGCGCGCCGCCCCGGTGAGCGTGCTGGTGCCCCGGGACGCGCGGACCTGCAGAAGCACGACGGTGACGGTGTTGACCACGAACACCACCGAGATCATCCAGCGGGGCGCGTCGGTGCGGCCGGCGATCCAGAGCGGCAGCGCGACCTCGAAGAGACCGAAGTTGGTGGCCAGAAAACCGTCCAGCACCACGAACGTCAGGAACGGCCGGTCACGCAGGGCGGTCAGCCGCGGTCCGGAGGCGGCCCGGGGGACCGGCGCCACCGCTGGCAGGCGGGTGAGGACGGCGGCGGCCAGCAGGTACGTCACCGCGTCGGCGACGATCAGCGACAGGTAGGCGGTCCGGGTGTCCACAGTGAGGCCGATGCCGGCGACGGCCGCACCGACCGTGATGCCGACGTTGGTGACCGACCGCAGGTAGGCGCGGGTGTAGACGCGGCGGTCGGGTGGCACCGCGTTGCCGATGATCGCACCGCGGGCCGCCCGCTGCGCCGCGTCGAAGACCGCCATCGGCGCCGCGACCAGGAGAAAGCCGGCCATCGAGCGGACCTCGACCATTCCCAGCTCGAGGACGGCGAGGGCCGTGATGCCACCGATCGCCACACCGCGCGGCCCGAGCCGGTCGGCCAGGTAACCCACCGGTGTGCTGGTCACCAGGCTGACCACGGCGACCAGGGTGAACGCCAGACCGGTCTGCGTGACCGAGAGGCCCACCGAACGGGTCAGGAACAGCGCGCTGGAGGTCATCCACAGCCCGCTGCCGATGGTGTTGACCAGCGTGGCGACGGCCAGCGTCCGGACCGGGCCGCGTTCCGGGAGCAGACTCATGCCAGGAGGGCTTCGCGCATCTCCTTGCCCGGGTTGAATGCGGCGACACCGTGTCCGCTCAGGTCGAGCACGGTGATGGTGTTGTTGCGCCGCATCAGCTCGCGGACCGCCGGTGGCAGCGGAGGCGGCTCGTCCATGGCCGCGCGCAGGTCACGGGTGGTCGAGACCAGCGCGAGCGCCAGGCCGGCGATGTCGGCGTCCACCCGGACGTTGCCGAACTCCCAGCCGGCCACGGTGAGGTCGAGGACCTCGAACAGGTGGACGAGCAGCGGGTCCGGATCCATCACCTTGGTGATCCGTTTGGCGTTGGCGCCGACGACCAGTACAGCCCCGGCCACGTGCACGTACGGATGAAAGCCGCACGGCAGCGCGAACAGCGGCCACCGCAGCTCCGGCCCGGCGGCTTTCCACGCGGGCCGGTAGTTGCGGCGGTCGACCGCAAATCCGCGGCCGGTGCGCTGGTAATTGGCCGCGGCCTGCGAGTGCATGTCCGAGGCGGCCGCGTCGGCGAAGTCGCGCAGCACGGTGGCCGCCGCGAACAGGCCGTCGTCGCCGTTGAGGGCGTGCGCGACCTCGCGGGCCTGGTCGGTGAACCTGACCTGCACGTGGGGGCCGAAACGCTGCCGGATGTCGTGGAGCAGCGCGGCCTGCCGGTCCGGATCCTGCTGGACCTGCTGCCTGCCCGGCCCGAGCCGGAACCACCGCATATCGCCTCGTCTCAGGGGTGCTGGGAGAACGCGGCAATGCTAATGGAGACGGCCGGAACCGGCAGCGCGGACCGTCGCCGGCCGCGCCGCCGGCCGGAGAGGATCAGCGCTTGCTGTGGAACGCCTCGACGACCGAGCTCGGGATGCGGCCCCGCTCGGAGACCTCAAAACCGTTCCGGCCGGCCCATTCCCGGATGGCCTGGTTCTGCTCGCGATTGGCCCGGCTCGGCGCTGCGGCGGCAGTGCTGCGCGAGGCGATACGGCCCGAGGTATTGCTGCGGCCGATGCGGGACGCCGCCGCGAGGAACGGGTCCAGCGCCTTACGAAGCTTCCCGGCGTTCTTGTCGGAAAGGTCGATGGTGTAGGCCACGCCATCGAGGCCGAATTCCAGGGTGCGGTCCGCTTTGCTGCCGTCGATGTCGTCGGTCAGCAAGGTGACGATCGTTTTTGCCATATCGAGGTCGCTCCTGAAAAATGCGGCCGGGCATCCGGTGAATGCCCTCACTGTCGTCACCATAGCGGATCTGCTGAACGTTCCTTCGGGCACGGTCGAACCGGCCGGAAAAACAACTATTCGTGTTCCCGTTATCGCAATTCGTCGATCTTGCCGCGCGATTGTCGGCGCTGCGGGCGGCAATTCTCCGCCGCGGTCGCCGATATTCGTGCCCGGACGGCGCCGCCCGCACAGAGGACAACGGCGGCACCGCCGGCGATCGTGGTCCAGGTGAGGTTCTCGCCGAGCAGCAGGGCCGCCCAGGTGATCGTCAGAACCGGCTGGACGAGTTGTACCTGGCTGACCTGAGCCATCGGGCCCAGGGACAACCCGTGGTACCAGGCGAAGAAGCCCAGGAACATGCTGACGACGGCGAGATAGGCGAACGCCGCCCACTGCGCCGGTGTCGCGTGCGGGGGCTCGTGGATCGCCGAGGTGACCGCGAGGGCGAGCATCACCGGTGAGCAGAGCACCAGCGCCCACGAGACCGTCTGCCACGGGCCCAGTTCGCGGGCGAGCAGGCCACCTTCCGCGTACCCGATCGCGGCGGCGAGGACGGCTCCGAAGAGGAGCAGGTCGGCCCAGTGCAGGTGGCCGAAGCCGCCACCCTGGGCGGAGGCGAACGCAACGGCGGCCACGGCGCCGGTGCCCGCGGCGATCCAGAACGCCCGCGGCGGATGTTCGCGTCCGCGGAGCACCACCAGGACGGCCGTGGCGGCGGGCAGGACGGCGATGACCACAGCACTGTGGGTCGCCGGGACGGTCGTCAGGGCGTACGAGGTCAGGAGGGGGAAACCGGCCACCACGCCACCGCCGACCACCGCGAGACGCCACCACTGCGTGCCGTGGGGAAGGCGCTGCCGGGTGACGGCCAGTGCCGCGGCGGCCAGGACGGCGGCGACGACGGCCCGGCCCGAACCGATGAACAGCGGGGAGAGGCTGTCGACGGCCACTCGTGTGAACGGGACGGTGAACGAGAACGCCACCACGCCGAGCAGTCCCCACCGCAACCCGGTCGTCGCCGGACGTGATAGCGGAAGGGGGTCGGCAACGATAGCGCTACTATGATCCGTCATGAATGACAGTAGCAGTGCCCGCATCACGGCGGACCTCCGGACGTGGGCCGGCGCGGCGGCCCCGGGCGCGCGTCTGCCGTCCACGCGTGAGCTGGTCGCCCGCTACCAGGTGAGTCCGGTGACCGTGCAGCAGGCGCTGCGGACTCTCGCCGGTCAGGGGCTCATCGAGAGCCGGCCGGGTGTCGGCACCTTCGTCCGGGCGCAGCGCACGGCGCGACCGGCGGACTACGGCTGGCAGACGGCCGCGTTGCGCTCGCCGCGGACCCGCAGCCGGCCGATCTCCACGACCCTGCGCAGCAGCCCGAACGACGTCATCGCCCTGCAGTCGGGCTACCCCGACCGGGAGCTCCTGCCCGGACGGCTCGTTCGTGCGGCACTCGCGCGTGCCGCGCGTACCGATGCTGCCCTGGAACGGACGCCCACCGCGGGCCTTCCGGAGCTGCAGTCGTGGTTCGCCGCCGAACTTGCCGCGGCGACACCGGCCGGGGTCACCGCGCCCGCGCCGAGCGACGTCATCGTCCTGCCCGGCAGCCAGAGCGGGCTCAGCTCGGCCTTCCGTGCCCTGGCCGGGACCGGTCAACCGGTGCTGATGGAGTCACCGACGTACTGGGGTGCGATCAAGGCTGCGCAGCAGACCGGCGTCCGGATCGTGCCGGTGCCCAGCGGTCCCGCCGGGCCCGATCCGGCCGAGCTGGACCGGGCCTTCACCGAGACCTCCGCGCGGTTGTTCTACGCGCAGCCGAACTACGCCAACCCGACCGGTGCACAGTGGCCGGTGGAGGTGCACGAGACGATCCTCGGTGTGGTCCGTGAGCACGGCGCTTTCCTGCTCGAGGACGACTGGGCCCACGACTTCGGCATCACCTCCACCGCGACGCCGGTGGCCGCCCGCGACGATCGGGGTCACGTCGTCTACCTGCGGTCACTGACCAAGACCGTGTCGCCGGCCGTCCGTGTCGCGGCGATCGTCGCCCGGGGCCCGGCCCGCGAACGCCTCCTCGCCGACCGTGGTGCCGAGTCGATGTACGTCAGTGGTCTCCTGCAGGCCGCGGCCCTCGACGTCGTCACCCAGCCCGCCTGGCAGACCCACCTCCGCGGCCTGCGCCGCCAGCTCGGCGAACGCCGCGACCTCCTGGTCACCGCGCTGCGCGAGCACGTGCCGGCCGCGGATCTCACCCTGGTGCCGTCCGGCGGCCTGAATCTCTGGGTACGCCTGCCGGACGGTACGGACGTGCAGCAGCTCGTGCTCGACTGCGAGCGGGCCGGCCTGTTCGTCGCCCCGGGCGGCGAATGGTTCCCGGCCGAGCCCGCGGCCCCGTTCCTCCGCCTCAACTACAGCGGCCCGAATCCGTCGGCCTTCCCGGCCGGTGCGGCGATCCTCGGCGAGGCCCTGCGGTCGCTCACCCGGGCGCGGTGACCTCCGGCGGGGAAGCCGGCGGGGGTTCCGGCTCCGAGCCGGACATCGGCACGGAACCGGCTGCGGGCTCGGGGGTGGACCGCGCCGCGCCGGCCTCGGCCGGTGTGGTGACCGGTTCAGGAATGGGCGCCGGTGTCGTCCCGAGCCCGGCCGGCACCGACGGCGACGGAGACAAAGGCGGCGACGGCGGCACGGACACCGACGGCGGCACGGACGGCGGCACAGACACCGACAGCGGCACCGACGGTGAGACGGACGGCGGCACGGACACGGAACGCGACGGCGAGGCCGTCACGGACGGCGCCCGGGTCGAGGATGACGGCGGCTGAGCCTGCGTCCGCACCGACGGCGCACTCGCGATCGACGCCACCATCGCCGGAGCGACGATCTGCGTGCTCGTGCTCACCGCGCCCGCGAGGTAGTGGTCGTAGATCTGGGTCGCGGACAGCTCCGCGGCCGAGTAGAAGGCGGCGTTGCTCATCGCCCCGTTGAAGTAGTCGGTGTTGCTCTGGGAGCCCCAGCCGTTGAGGTTGTCCCAGCCCACCCGCCAGTACCCGGTGTAGTTCTGGGCCGCCGTCACACCGTTGCTGGCGACCAGGGCACCGTCGACGTAGAGCTTCATACCGGACCCGGACTGGGTGGCGGCGACGTGGTGCCACTTGCCGTCGTTGTAGGACAGCGGCGAGCTGATGGAGATGTTCAGCGGGATGACGAGCAGGATGTTCCAGGCGCCGAAGTTCACCTTGCCGTTCGAGCTCAGGTAGACGTGCCGGTCGTAGTTGCCGCTGCCGCCCGTCTTCTCCTTGCCGAAACCGATCAGCTTGCCGGTGGTGGTCGAGCCGGCCGTCGCCGTCCGGAACCACACTTCCTGGCTGTACACCGTGGGGTTGTCGAACAGCGTCGGGGTCGCGATGTAGCCGGCCGAACCACCCGGCAGCGTGGCGCCGCTGCCGCACGCGCCCACGGTTCCGGGCGTGATCGTGCCCGTGTAGCTGCCGTTGCGGGTCTTGCCGGAGCTGTCGATCGCGGTCGGGCCGGCGGCCTCGGCCATCTGGTAGTACTCGTCGGGGTTGTCGGCGGTGATGGCCGCCTGGCACGTGTAGTACTTCGGTGCCTTCACGACCGTCGAGCTCGCGTACGGCGTGGTGTTGCCGACGTTGTCGGAGTACACGTACTGGTACTGGTTGCAGGTGCCGTTGGCCACGGTCGTGTCGGCGTACGGGGTGGGGGGTCCGGTGACGATCGTGGCGAAGGAGCCGTAGGTGCCGCAGACGCCGGCGGTCATCGGTGCGGACCTGCGCTGCAGCACACCGAGAGCCGTGCTGATGCCGCTGCCGCCGGTGTCGGCGCCCGCGGGGATCGTCACGGAGACCGAGGGGCTGGACAGGAATCCCGCGGTGTAGGTCGGCGCCGAGCCGGTGGGTGCGGTCGTGTCGCTCACCGCGGTCAGGTTGGCGCCCGTGGTCAGGCCCGCGTTGTTGGTCGCCGTGATCGACTTCGTGCCGGGTGCCGCGGGGGCGCCGCTCCACGCGTACGTGTTGATGCCCGTGGTTCCCGGGGTCGACGTCCAGTTGGTGCCGAAGGCGGGGAACGCGTAGCTGAGGATGCCCGACGCCGGGTCCGTGGCGGTCGCCGTCAGCGTGATCGAGCCGCTCGTCGCATTGGAGCGGTAGTAGAGCGTCGACCCGGTGACGAACGTGTTGGTCGACGCCGTGGACGCGAAGGTCGACGCGCTGGGTGCCGTGGTGTCGACCTTGACGTCGCCACCGAGGTAGGTCGTGGTGTTCCCGACGCCGTCGGCGACCACGTACTGGTAGCGGTAGCAGGCCTGGTCGGCGACCGTGTCGGCGTACGGGGAGGACGGTGGGTCGGTGGCGAGCGTGGTCGCGGTGCCGTAGGTGCCGCAGACGCCGTTGGAGAGCGTGGCCGTCGCGCGTTGCAGCAGTGTCCCGGTTGCGAGGCCCACGCCGGTGTCCGTGCCCTTCGCGAAGGCGACGCTGAGCGACGTGGAGGTCGAGTAACGGCTGCCGGTGCCGACGAGCCCGGTCGCGTCGACGCTGCCACCGGCCGGTGCCGTCGAGTCGTTGACCAGGCCGAGGACCGTCGCGGTGGTGTTGCCGGCCACGTCCGCGCCTGTCACGGTGGCGGTCGGTGCGCTGCTCGTCGAGGCGGCCCAGCTGACGGTGTTGCTCACGTACGGGCCGCCGGCGGGTGTGCTGACCGTCGACGCCACGTGGGTGAACCCGGTGCTCGTGCCGCCGAGCACGGTGCTGCTCGACGCCGGGCCGGAGAGGGCGTCGGAGACCGCGTTGGTCAGCGTGAACGAGCCCGGCGTGCTGCCCCGGTAGAAGATCGTCGTGCCGGTGAGCTTCGCCCCGGTCGCGCCGGTCAGGGTGATCGAGTTCGCCGGTGCCACCGCGTCGAACTTCACGATCTGTGTCGCCACGGTCGAGGCGTTGCCGGCGAGGTCGGTCGCGAAGTAGCGGACGGTTGTCGCCACGGAGATCGGGAACGGCCCGCTGTAGGTGATCGCGGTGCCGGAGACGGTCGGATCGGTGCCGTCGAGCGTGTACCTGATCGCCGCGACACCCGAGGTGCCGTCGATCGCCGAGAGAGACACCTGAACCGGTGGGGTGGTGCTCCAGCCGGTGCCGTTCCCGGCCGGTGACAGCACGGCGGACGGGATCGGGGCGACCGTGTCGATGGTGATCGTCGTGGTGGCGGTCGAGCCGTGCGCGCCGGTGACCGTGACGGTGTGCGGGCCCTCGGCCGCCGACGGGATGCTCAACGACGAGATCGGGGCGCTGCCGGTGACGTCGACGACGGTCGGGAAGCCGGTCAGCGGGGTCGCCGCGTCCAGCCGGTAGCTCAGCGCCTCGTTGACCCCGAAACCCGCGATCGTGCCGGTGGTGGCAATCGGGAACGGCCCCTTGAACAGCGTCTGGGCCAGCGTCAGGGTGGCGGGGGCGGTCGACACGGTGGTGCTGAGCCCGCTCTCGGCGCCTGCCCAGTTCGTGCCGATCACCGGGTGCACCGAGTACCGCCAGCTGCCCGTGGGCACGCCTGTCTCCGTACAGGTGAGGGTGGTGATCGTGCCGGCGCAGCCGGAGAGCACCGTCTGGGTGGCCAGCGTCACGGAGTTGTACCGGGTGACGACGTAACCGTCGACCGCGACGGTGTTCGACAGGGTCACCGCCGGCCAGGTGACCTGCACGGCCTGCGCGGCGTACTTGCTGACCGTCGGCGTGGTGGCGAGGTTGACCGACGCCGCGATCCCGGAGCCGGCACCACCCGGCGCGGCCCCGGCCGTCCAGTACGCCCAGGCGCTCGCCCCGCCGACACCGACCGCCGCCGCCACGACCAGCAGCAGGAGCGCACGGCGGACCAGCACCACGGCCCGCGGCTGCGGGCGGCGCACCCGGAACCGGACAGCCGTCACACCAGGTTATCGGCAGTGACGACCGCTGTCCTGAGATCAATCGTCGAGCAGGGAGTCCAGCTGTCGTTCGGTCTCGGCGGCCAGCTCCTCGCGCTGGTCCTGGTCGAGCGAGTCGTAGTGGTCGCGGAACTGCGAGAACGCAGCGTCGAAGCCGGCGTCGTAGGCGTCGGACATCGCGGCCCGGCGCAGGTCCACGCTGCCGTCGAGGACCCCCTCGGCCATCTCGCGCAGCAGCGGGTCATCACCCTCGGCGAGCTTGGTCAGGCTGACCCGCAGGAGCTTGGCCAGCCGGGGATCGTCGCCGGCGACCTCGTAGGCGCTGTCGTGCATGTCAGCGGGCCCCCACCCAGTCGGGGACCAGCGGATGGCGGTAACCGCTGCTCGCGGAGTTGTCGGGCAGCGTGATGCTGTCCAGCTTGGCAATCTGGCCCTCGACCACACCGAGGGCCATCTGCACGGCGCCGTAGATCGCGCTGATGGCGGCGGTGGCCTGGCCCCAGAGCTTCAGCATGTTCGCGACCTCGGCCGCCGCCACGCCGTACCCGACGACCGCGCCGACGCCCGAGGCCGCGGTGGCGGTGCCGGCTGCGGCGGCTATCCCGGCGATGATGGCGGCGTCGAGCAGGCCCTTGATGAAGCCGCTGACCGCCTCGGAGGTGTTCCAGACGCCCCGGGCGATCTCGGAATACTGCCGGGACATCTCCCGCAGCGGATCGCCGAGGCTCGCGGTGTCGCCGGCGATGCCGGTGAACCGGTGGTAGGCGGCGTCGGCGGCCCGGCCCTCCCAGCCGGCGCGGACCGCGATCGCGCCGCCCTGGACGTTGTAGCCGATGTCCCCGAAGGCGTCACCGGCGCGGCCGAGAGCGATGCCACCCTTGGCGATGGCCTGCCAGTCGCCGAGCAGGGACTCGAGCACCCGGTCGAGCGGGTTGAACCCGAAGACCCAGTCGAAACCCTTGAGTGCCCAGTTGGAGACGCTGAGGTTGTCCATCCAGCCGAGCGGATGGGAGAACTCGGTGTCGCCGGGGGCGGTCAGCCGGCCCTCCGGGGCGCGACTGTCGCCGAAGGACGGCCCGCAGACGTTGGCCGCCCACTGCTTCTCCAGGCCGGTCGGCTCACCGGTGGTGGCGGCCGGAAGAGTGTTGTCGAGCCGGGCCGCCGCGGCCGCGTCGCTGTGGCGGTAGTGCGAGGCGGCCTCCGAGAGCCCGTCCCCGGAGCTCACCAGCACCTTGTTGACCCGGTCGGATGCGCTCAGCGCGGCGTTCATCGACTTGTCGAGGGCACTTTTCACCGGGCCGATCAGCGCGTGGAGACCGTCCTCGCCCATGCTCTGCGGCGGCGGATGGCCGCCGAGATACGTCTTCACGGCCGCGGCGTGATCGCCGGCCCGCTGCACCTGTTTGCTGTAACCGTCCAGATAGGACGGTTCGACCCGGAAACCCATTCTGTTACCCCCGTGGAAGTGCCGTCAGCCCGCGAGAGATCCGATCAGCGCCGCGGCACCCACACCGGCGACCGTCAGCAGCAGGGACCACACGGTGAACCAGCGCGACATCGACGTGTCGCGGGCCCGGTAGACGCCGATCGCCACCACACCGCCGAGAACCAGCAGGATGAAGGCGGGCAGCACCGGCGACGAGAGGTAGAAGAACGCGAGCAGCAGCCCGAGCAACCCGATCCCCATCGACAGATTCGCCGCGCGCAGACGGATCGTGCGCAGGTCGTCGTGCTCGCCGGTCATGGCGCCCAGCATAGGAGATCGTCACCGGCGTCGCTGCCCCGCGTTTGTCAGCCGACGGCGCGGTCCAGCCACTCGGAGAGCAGTGACCGTTCGACGGGCGTGAGGTTCTTCAGCTCCGGGACGACGGCCCGGAAAGCGATCGCGGCTGCGGTCGCGTCGTCGGCCGGCAGTGCCGGCACGTCGGTGAGGATCGAGCGCATCACCGCCGTGTACATCGCGTCGGTGAGTCCGAGGTCGCGCTGCTCCGGCGGCATCTCGAGCAGCGCCAGCACCGCGCCCGTCCCGGCGGCGTGGATCAGATCAACAGCCCGTTTCTCCGGTACGCGGAGACGCCCGACCGCCGCCACCCGGCGTACCCGGGCCCGCAGGATCTCCGTCCCGGCGGCCACCGCGGGTGACCGGGCGCCACGGGACGGGTCGATCAGGAGCCCGAACAGTGCGGCGTTGGCGAGGCCGAAGTCGATGTGGGTGTCCCAGCCGGCCTTCATGTCGGCCAGGGGATCGGGGTCGGTGCCGGCGTAGGTCTTCCCGGAGACGTACGTCGCGAAGACGTGCTCGGCGACGGCGTCGAGCAGCGCCTCCTTGTCCTCGAAGAACCGGTAGATCGTCGGCGCCTGCATCCCGGCCGCCTGTGCCACCGCGCGGGTCGTGACCGCCGCGGCGCCGTGCTCCCGCAGAAGCTGGGCGGCGCTCTCGACGATCTTGTCCCGGGTCTGCTGCCTGACCTCCACCATGCTGTCGACGATATCTCACTTTTGCTAACGACGTTGCTAACGGTGGTAGCGTCAGACTCGAAACGTTGTTAGCGAGAGGAATCATCATGATCGTCATTACCGGCGGAACCGGCCGTCTCGGCTCGCAGATCGTCGAGCGGCTGCTCGAGCGGGTGCCCGCGGATCAGGTCGGCGTGAGTGTGCGCGACACCGGGCGTGCCGCGGAGCTCGCCGCCCGCGGTGTGCGGGTGCGGCGCGGCGACTTCACCGATCCCGCCACGCTGGCCGACGCGTTCGAGGGCGCCTCGCAGGTCCTCGTCGTGTCGACCGACAAGTCCGGTGAGGAGGCGCTCAGTCAGCACGTCGCCGCGATCGACGCCGCGGTCGCGGCCGGTGCCGGGCGCATCCTCTACACCAGCCACCAGGGCGCCGGCGACGACTCGCTCTTCGCGCCGATGCCCGACCACGCCGCGACCGAGCGCTACCTGGCCAAGACCGGGACGCCGTTCACGTCGCTGCGCAACGGGTTCTACGCCGGCACGGTCCAGCAACTGCTGGGGCGGGCCCTCCAGACCGGTGAGCTCGTCGCGCCCGCCGACGGGCCGGTCTCCTGGACCGCGCACGCCGATCTGGCCGAGGCGGCCGCGGTCATCCTGGCCGACGAGGGACGCTACGACGGCCCGACGCCGCCGCTGACCGCGCCGGAGGCCCTCGACCTGGCGGATGTCGCGGCGATCCTCACCGACCTGACCGGGCGCACCATCCGCCGCGTCGTCGCCGACGACGACGAGTGGACCGCCGGGCTGGTGGGTCACGGTGTGCCCGCCGAGCAGGCGACGATGCTCCTCGGGATGTTCCACGCGTCCCGCCGCGGCGAGTTCGCCACGACGGATCCGGAGCTGGTGGGTCTCCTCGGTCACCCCGCGACGTCGGTACGGTCGCTGCTGAGTTGACGGATGCCCGCGCGCGGGAGAGCATCGGTTGACATAGGAGCACACGTGCGCTCATATGAGCGCTCGAAGGGATCACCGTTGCGCCTCTACGCCGACACCGCCGATCGTTCCGCCGCCGAAGGGCTACTGGCTACCGGTCTCTTCGCCGGGGTGACCACCAACCCCACGATCCTGCGGCGGGCCGGTTCCGGGGTCGACGACATCCCCGCCATCTACCGGTGGGCCACCGAGTCAGGCGCGCGCGAGGTGTTCTTCCAGGCCTGGGGTGAGGACACGGAGACGCTCGTCGAGCGCGGGCGGGAGCTGCGCGGGCTCGGCGACGAGGTGGTCGTCAAGCTCGTCGCCTCCCGGGCCGGCACCGCGGCCTGCGCGCGGCTCGCCGCCGACGGCGTACCGACCCTGCTGACCGCGGTCTACGACCCGGGGCAGGCGATGGTCGCCGCGGCGGCGGGCGCCACCTACATCGCGCCGTACCTGCGACGGCTCATCGCTGCCGGGCGTGACGGGCACGGCGACGTGCTGGCCATGCACGAGCTGCTCGCCGCGACCGGCAGCGGGACCAAGGTGCTGCTGGCGAGCATCCCCGACGTGCCGTCGATGGTGGCGCTGGCCCGCCACGGCGTCGACTGCTTCACCATGGCACCCGCGATCGCCGAGCAGTTCTTCGCCGACGAGCTCACCGCCGAGGCCGTCCGCACCTTCGAGGACGCCGTGGCGGGGACGCCGTGACCAGCGCCGATCTGATCGCCCGGGCCGCGGACCTGGCCACGCCGGGACACCGCCGCATTCTCGGCATCACCGGGGCTCCGGGCGCGGGCAAGTCCACTGTCGCCCGTGCCGTGGTGGACGAGCTCGGGCCGGAGCGCGCTGTGCTCGTACCGATGGACGGTTTTCATCTGAGCAACGCGACCCTGACGGCGTGGCAGCGCCGGGACCGCAAGGGGGCCTGGGACACCTTCGACGCCGACGGTTACGTCCACCTGCTGCGCCGCCTGCGCGACCAGGCCGAGGACGTGGTGCACGCGCCCGACTTCGACCGCACGATCGACGAGTCCCTCGGCTCGGCGATCCCGGTCCGCCGCGACGTGCCCCTGGTCGTGACCGAGGGCAACTACCTCCTGTACGACCGGGGAGGCTGGGCGGGCGTCGCCGCGCTGCTGGACGAGAGCTGGTATCTCGAACTGGACGACCCGACCCGCCTGTCCCGCCTGACCCTGCGTCACCAGCAGCACGGCCTGGCCGCCGACCGCGCCGCGGAGTGGGCGTCCACCGTCGACCAGGTCAACGCCGATGCCGTCGCGGGCACGAGGGCCCGCGCCGACCTGATCGTGACCGCCGGTCAGGGCTTCAGGCAGAGCTCCTGAGCCGACCCCGTGACCGGCTGCTGAGCGAAGTCGACCTGGCCGGTCGCGGCCCGCTGTTCCAGCTCGCCGACCTGCGCCGTCAGCGCCTTCTTCAGCTCCGGCCCGGTCGCCTCCGCGACGAGCGGCCGGATCGCGTCGGCCCAGCCGGTCCAGAACGCCTTCTGGATCTCGAGGGCTCCGGCCGTCTCCTTGCCCTGGTACGAGTCGGCCATCGCCCGCGTGTACGCCTTGGCCTCCGGCGCCGTACCCGCCAGGAAGGGAAGCTGGGCCTCTTTCCAGCGGGCGCAGACCGCGGCCTGGTTGTCCGCGACCGCACTCGCCGCCGGTTCCGGCGCGGCAGTCTCACCACCGCAGCCACCCACCACCAGCAGGGCGGTCAGCACCACGGCACCACGCAGAATCCTGATCATCGGCTCTTCCCCAGACATCGAGCACTACCTGTGCCGCAGCAGGGTACGTCAGTAGCCGAGGGCGGTCGCAGCCACGCCCCGCAGGTGCCCGGCGGTGCCGGGGGACAGGTACAGGTCGGGCAGCCCGCGCGGTGACCGGGCGAAGATCAGGGCGTACAGGGTGACGGCGTCGAGATAGACGGCCCGGCCGGTCGGGTGTTTGCCGTCCGGCACGATCAGCGACCCGGTCCCGTCCCGGGCGACCACGGCCTCGAACTCGTCACTGATCGGGGCGACGACGACGGGCACCGGTAGCGACGCGGCCAGGCGGGCATAGCCGGCGTCGATCGCGGCGACGTTCTGCGCCCGCGAGGCGAACGGTGCCGGATCCGTCAGCGCCCAGTTCTTGAACAGCACCACCTTGCCGCCCGGCTTGAGCGAGCGCTGCAGCGCGGGCGCATAGGTCTCCAGCAGCGTCGAGCTCGCACGGTCCGGTTCGGTCGCGACCAGCGTGCTGTACTCCTGCAGCACGATGAAGTCGTACCGCGTGGAACCGTCCAGGGCCCTCCGCGCCAGGCCCGCGTCCCAGGTCCGCTGCAGGGTGTTGCCGAAGCGGATCACCTCGGTAGCCCGCAGGGTCAGGCCGGTCGACCGGGCCAGACGCCCCACCACGTCCGGGGTGTCCTCCCCACTGGCCGCCCGGGTGCCGAGCAGGCTGTTGCCGACGAACAACACCTCGACCCCGGCCGTCCCCGCCGCGTCGCCCCGCTGCGGATCGCTCGCCACCAGGCCGGCGGCGGTCACCACGCCGACCAGCACGAGAGCGAGGACTTTTCGGATCACGCCGATATGGTGCGTGCCGTCGCCGTCCGTCCGGCTCATCCGGTCGGCCGGATTCGCTCCCGATCAGGGCGGATTGCCCTACCCCTCCGGTATTGCCGCCGCTGCCGGTCTGGGCGGGGGAGTCCGTCGACCTGATCACGGACCTGCGCAGGCGGAGGAGGCGCTGGCCCGCGCCGGCCGTTCCTAGCGGGACCACGCGGCCGGGGCTTCGCTGGCATATTGTCCCGATGCAACCGCGCCCACCTCGCCTGTTCGAGGCCGACGACGTGCTCTCCGGCCGGATCTCGCTCGACGGCTACCCCTTCCGGCTGATCTACCTGGTCATCTCGGCGGCGTCGTTCTACGCCGGCACCTCGATCCACCCCGGTGACCTGGGCCGTGTCGATGTGCTGCTGTCCGCCGCCGAGCTGCTCGAGACCCGCGGCTGGCAGACGGTGAGCGTCGACGCGGGCGGCAAGCTCCTCTGCCTGCGCCGCGTCGGGTGAGGCGACCCGCCGGGTAGGGTCGGGTTCGCGCCGGGAGCGGACGGAGGTTGGATCATGCCGAAGGTGACCCGACGATTTGCTCTCTGGCAGGCCGACCTCGACGGCGGTGTCTGTGCCGTCCCCGAGGAGAGCGTCGAGACGCTGCGCGACCGCGACCGTGTCGAGCTGATCCTCGAGCACCGCACCCACGGCCTGACGGCGACCCGGCAGGTGTTCGAGTCGTCGCTGCAGGAAGACGTCGAGTGGCAGTTCGGCGACGTCGCCTGGCCCGCCGACGTCCGGCCCGGAGTGCTCGTCACTGTCTCGTGGCAGTCCGCCAAGGACGAGCTGGTCGTCCGCACGACACCCCTCGACGAGCCCGTACGCGTCGACGGCGTCGACTACTTCCACGAGTACGACCCCCGCGTCGTCACCCGAGAGTTCGACGCGGGCACCTCGAACCGTGGTCAGGTGCTGCACGCCGTCCGCAAGCTGGGCCGCGTTTTCGAGGACGGCAGTGCGGTCCTGCCCGAGTCCGGCCTGGCGGCGCACTGCGGTCTCGGCCGGGGCGCCAAGGGCACGTTCCTGCTCAAGAACGCCCTCGACCAGCTGATCCGCGAGGGCTACCTCACCCGCGTGCCCGGCAGCGTCGACAAGGCCGGCTACCCGTCCTACCCGGCGGTCGAGGGCCAGAAGCCCGCCGACATGCTGTTCTACGCACCCCTGGTCGAGCCGGCGCCGTACCCCGGTGAGGACGACGACGGCACCGACCGCCGCGAGCACTGGGTCAACGGCTTCGTCCGCAAACTCCCGCCGGGCGCCCACCCGTCCGAGACGCAGGTGTCGCTCCACGAACGAGCCGAGGAGACCGAGGGCCCGCTGGCCCCGGGCTACACCTTCGTCAAGAAGCACCACCGCACCGGGTGAGCTCCTCGACCAGCGCCGGGTGTTCCGCCCGGGCAGCGGCAAGCACCGCCTCGACCGGCCGTGTTTCGAGTCCGCTGTGGCGCCGGGCAACGGCCACGAGTGCGGGTACGGGCTCGGGGTCGGACCTGATGCCCTCGATCGGTTCGAGCGGTCCGACACCCGCAGCCAGCAACCACAGGTAGTCACCCAGATCCTTGGCGATCACGTGCATCTCACCCTCGGACCCGACGAACACCAGAGGCTGCGTCTCCAGCGCGGCGGCGGGCTCCCGGACCCAGAACGCGGCCAGCCCGCCGGTGCCGTCGGCGCCGAAGACGCGCAACGGCGGTGGCTCTGCGGAAGCGTTCCCGGTCCACTGGCGCCACCATTCGGTGACCTCGCCCGACCACAGGAACGTCTCCTCCGGCTGCAGGTCGTAGCCGTCGTGGTCCTCGAAGAAGCCGATGTCGTGCGCCTCCGCCAGTGCCGCCGGCAGGGTCAGATCCTCATCCGTCACGGCCGGAGTGTAGGCGGCGGCAGGAAAACCGGTCGGAACGATGATCGATGGAGTGCTAGGTTTCCCCGCGTTGAAAGGGGCCACCGTGTCGAAACTCAACCAGATCATCGCCGTGGAGAAGGGCGTCAAGAGCAAGGCGTTCGCCGACCTGAGCGAGGCGCATCACGCCGTGCAGAAGACCGGGCCGCTCGCGGGTATCTCCCGGGCGTACCAGCCCAAGGACGAGGAGGGTGAGCAGCTCCCCGCCGAGTCGACGCGTGTGCAGATCAAGGCTGAGGACATCCTGCGGGAGGTCGCCGGCACGCTGACGCGGCTCTTCGACGTCACCGCGACGAAGGACTGGACGAACTGCGTGGCCCGCGCCGACGTGACCGTCGACGGCCGCACCATCGCCACGCAGGTGCCGGTGACCTACCTGCTCTTCCTCGAGAAGCAGCTCGTCGACCTGCACACCTTCGTCAAGAAGCTGCCGGTCCTCGACGCGGCCGAGTCGTGGGTCCGCGACGACTCCACCGACAGCTGGCGCACCGAGCCGGTGCGGACCAACCGCACCAAGAAGGTGCCCCGCAACCACGTCAAGGCCGAGGCGACCGACAAACACCCGGCGCAGGTCGAGGTGTACTACGAGGACATCACGGTCGGATACTGGACCACGGTGAAGTTCTCCGGTGCGCTGCCGGCCAAGCGCGTCAACGAGATCCTCGAGCGGGTCCTGGCCCTGCAGACCGCGGTCAAGTTCGCGCGCGAGGAGGCCAACAACACCGAGGTCGCCGACCAGCGGGTCGGCGCGGCCGTCTTCGGTTACCTCTTCGGGTAACCGTCACTGATTCCCCCGTGGGAGCGCGGGGGTGCGCCGGCAACGGCGTGAAGCTGACAGCTGAAGCTCAAGCTGAATCCACCGGTCCCAGTGCGGGTTCGAGTCCCGCCCCCCGCATCAACCACGCGGGGGTAGCCCAACTGGCAGAGGCAGCCGGTCTCAGACTCAGACTCTCGCTCCAATGTCAGCATTCACCACTGATCACCGGATCGACCGGGTACGGACAGAGACAGCGGATGCCGGTTCAAGTCCGGTCCGCCGCGCTTCGAGCGGCGGTAGTTTAAAGGCAAAACCCGATGTCATGAAGAATGATCCAGGCCCTTAAACGTGCTGGTGTGTGCAATTCAGTGGTAAACAGAGGCCCGGGGATTGGCCATATCCCCGGGCTTCGCCATTTCCTCACGGCCGGTCACGCTGCCGGACCCGCAACAGCCTGTCGAGGATGCGCGCCGCATCCCGGCGGCGCTTCTCATCCGGGTGCGCCGAGGCGATGAGCGCAACCGTGCCGGTCAGGGCCAGATACCCGCCGGCGAGGGCTGGGCCGGCTACTAGCAGCTCATTCATCGGGTGTCCTCAGCTCGTGTCGGTTGCCAGGACGTTTCCACCTACGGAGATCGACTGGAAGGGCCACGGGTGGTGAGTTCGCCATGCGCACCTGTTGCCAGCCGTCACTGCTCACCGTTTCGAATCGGCGATCTCGAATGACTCGGTGTCATCGGTGGCAGGCGCTGCGCTCCGGGAAATCCCCTCGTCCGACCAGGTTGTCTCGGGTGCGGATACCTATGTCGACGCCGTAGTGGCGGCCCGCATGGTTGACGTCTCTGGATTCCCCGATTCCACCGTCGCAGAGGAGCGCGTCCGCCCGGATCACCGTCACGCGGCACGCCATCGGCCCGGCCGGGAGATTTCTGGGCGTATGCGGGGGACACTCGGTCGGTGGCTTCGATGGGCGTGGTCGGGAAGGTGATGGTGATTCTTGATGCCTTCACGGCTGAGGACCGGGGTGTCAGCTTTGCCGAGTTGCAGCGGCGGACCGGTCTCGCCAAGGCCACCCTGCATCGCCTGAGTGGTGAGCTGGTGGCGGCGCGGCTGCTGGATCGGGTCGACGGGCGCTTCCATCTCGGGGGGCATCTTTTCGAACTGGGCCTGCGCGCCTCCGTCGAGCGGGGTCTCGTCGAGGTGGCCACGCCGTTTCTCGAGGATCTGTACGAGCGGACGCACGAGACCGTGCACCTCGGGCTGCGGGAAGGCACCGAGGTCGTCTACGTGCTCAAGATCGGTGGTCATCGGCAGGCGGCCGCGCCGTCGCGGCTGGGCGGGCGGATGCCGTTGCACGCCACGGCGATCGGGAAGGCTCTTCTCGCGTACGCGCCCAGCGACGTTCGGAGTGCCGTTCTGCGGGGGCCTTTGGAGCGGCTGGCGCCGAGGACCATCACCGCGCCGGGGATTCTTGCTGATCAGCTGGGTGAGGTGGCGGCGGCCGGGGTGGCGTACGAGTTCGAGGAGTCCGCGGTCGGGATCGTGTGTGTCGGGGCGCCGATCGTGGCGGGGGTTCTCGTGGCCGCGGTCAGCGTCGCCGGGCCGGTGAACAGGTTTCAGCCGCGCAAGCACGCTGAGGCGGTGCGGGCGGCGGCCCGGGGGATCGCGGCGGCACTTGTTCCGCTCAGCGGAACAAACGGCTCGCCGCGGGAGGCCTGAGGCGGTCAGGGTGGGCGCATGATTCCACAGTTGGAAGCGGCCGCGCGGCTGCAAGAGGCGGCACGCACGGGGAAACCCTGCGCCCCGGTCCGCGATCTCATCGGCGCCACCGACGCGTACGCCGTGCAGGAGGTCCTCACCGAAGCCCGTCTCGCCGCCGGCGCGCGCATCGTCGGGCACAAGATCGGCCTGACGTCCGCGGCGGTCCAGCGGCAGCTCGGTGTCGACCAGCCGGACTTCGGTGTGCTCTTCGCCGACATGGACGTCAGCGAGCACGCCGCCATCCCCCTGGCCGGCCTGCTGCAGCCGAAGGTGGAGGCGGAGATCGCCTTTGTGCTCAGCGAGGACCTCGACAGCGAAGACCTCACCCCCGAACGCGTACGCGCAGCAGTCGCGTACGCCGTGCCCGCGCTCGAGATCGTCGACAGCCGGATCGAGGACTGGGACATCACCATCGCCGACACGATCGCCGACAACGCGTCGAGCGGTCTTTTTGTGCTCGGTGACGACCGCGTCACGCTCGACGACGCGGAGCCGAAGGACGCCGTGATGTCGATGACCGTCAACGGTGAGGTGGCCTCGACGGGCACCGGCGCCGCCTGCCTGGGTGACCCGCTGGCCGCCCTGGCCTGGCTCGCGCGTACCGCCCGTGAGGTCGGCCGTCCCCTGCGCGCCGGTCAGGTGGTGCTGTCGGGTGCGCTCGGCCCGATGGTCCCGCTCGAGCCGGGCGCCCGGATCTCCGCGACGATGACCGGCTTCGGCACCGTCACCGCGACGGTCGGTGAGCTGTCGTGACCCGCAAGAAGGTCGCGGTCATCGGGTCCGGCAACATCGGCACCGACCTCATGATCAAGGTTCTGCGGCGGTCGGCGGTGCTGGAGATGGCCGCGATGGTCGGTATCGACCCCGACTCCGACGGCCTCGCCCGGGCGGCCCGGCTCGGTGTGCCGACCACGGCCAAGGGTGTCGACGGGCTCATCGCCCTGCCGGGCTTCGCCGACATCGCCGTGGTGTTCGACGCGACCTCGGCGGCGGCGCACCGGGCGAACGCGGCGCGCCTGGCGCCGTACGGGAAGACTCTGATCGATCTGACACCCGCCGCGATCGGGCCCTACGTGGTGCCGGCGGTCAATCTCGAGGAGCACCTCGGCGCCGGCAACGTCAACATGGTGACCTGCGGCGGGCAGGCCACGATCCCGATCGTCGCGGCGATCTCCCGGATCACCCCCGTCGCGTACGCGGAGATCGTCGCGTCGATCGCGTCCCGCTCGGCCGGGCCGGGCACCCGCGCGAACATCGACGAGTTCACCGAGACCACCGCGCACGCGATCGAGACCGTCGGTGGCGCTCGGCGCGGCAAGGCGATCATCGTGCTGAACCCGGCCGAACCTCCGCTGATCATGCGGGACACCGTTCACGCGCTCATCGGCGAACCGTCGACGCATGACGCCGTCCGCGAGTCGATCGAGCGCATGGTTGCGTCCGTGGCCGAGTACGTGCCCGGCTACCGGCTCAAACAGCCCGTGCAGATCACCGCGGTGCCCCCGGACCAGCCCGTCGCCACACTGCTGGCCGACAGCAGCGGAATCCCGCCGACCCACCAGGTCTCCGTCTTCCTCGAGGTCGAGGGGGCCGCGCACTACCTGCCCGCGTACGCGGGGAACCTCGACATCATGACCTCGGCGGCACTACGGATGGCGGAACGGGTATGAGCACACGACTGTTCGTCCAGGACGTGACCCTGCGGGACGGGATGCACGCCGTCCGGCACCGCATCAGCCCGGCGGACGTGGCGCGGATCGCCGCCGCCCTCGACGCTGCCGGCGTCGACGCCATCGAGGTCGCGCACGGCGACGGCCTCGCGGGCGGCTCCCTGACCTACGGCCCCGGCAGCAACACCGACTGGGAGTGGATCGAGGCCGCGGCCGGAGCGGTCACCCGGGCCCGCCTCACCACCCTGCTGCTCCCCGGCATCGGCACGATCGCCGAACTCCGACAGGCGTACCGGCTCGGTGTGCGTTCGGTCCGGGTGGCCACCCACTGCACGGAGGCCGACGTCGCGGCGCAGCACATCGCGACCGCCCGCGACCTCGGCATGGACGTCAGCGGCTTCCTCATGATGAGCCACCTCGCCCCGCCCGACGTCCTCGCGGCCCAGGCCGAACTCATGGAGTCGTACGGCGCGCACTGCGTCTACGTCACCGACTCCGGCGGGCGCCTGACCATGACCGGCGTCCGCGAGCGCGTCCGGGCGTACCGGGAAATCCTCGAACCGGGAACCGAGATCGGCATCCACGCCCACGAAAACCTCTCCCTGTCGGTCGCGAACTCGGTCGTCGCCGTGGAGGAGGGCGCGGTCCGCGTCGACGCCTCCCTCGCGGGCCACGGCGCCGGCGCCGGCAACTGCCCGATCGAACCGTTCATCGCGGTCGCGGACCTCCAGGGCTGGGAGCACGGCTGCGACCTCTTCGCGCTGCAGGACGCCGCCGACGACCTCGTCCGCCCCCTCCAGGACCGCCCGGTCCGGGTCGACCGCGAAACCCTCACCCTCGGGTACGCCGGCGTCTACTCGTCCTTCCTCCGCCACGCCGAAGCCGCCTCGTCCCGCTACGGCGTCGACGTGCGCCGCATCCTCCTCGAAGCCGGCCACCGCCACCTCGTCGGCGGCCAGGAAGACATGCTCACCGACATCGCCCTCGACCTCGCTGCCACCGGTTGAGATTTCCCGTCGCCGTGGTGAGGATGGCGGGGTGCTGCGTTTGGGAGTGCTCGCCCTGGGGGCGACAGATGTGGAACGGGCGGCGGCTTTCTGGGGCGCCGCGCTGGGTTATCGGCTGCGGGAGGGTGTTCTCGGCGGGTGGGGGACCGTGCTGAGCTCGGCGGACGGGTCGGGCATCAGCATCGCGCTGCAGCGCAGTGAGAGTGAGCCGGAGGCCCGGCCGCGGTTGCATCTGGATCTGCACGTGGCGGATGCGGCCGAGCAGGAGGCCGAGGTCGCGCGGCTTGTCGGGCTCGGTGCGCAGCGCGTCGACTGGGACAGCTATCCGGACGAGCCCGATTTTGTGGTGCTGGCCGACACCGAGGGCAACCTTTTCTGCATCGTCGACGTCAGCCTATCGGCCGCGGAGTAGCGAAAGGACGTCCCACGCCGGCCGGTATCCGAGGGCGTTCATGGCGGCGCTGGAGTCGTAGACCCGGTCGATCGTCGGTGGCAAGGGCCAGCCTCGTGAGTGGAAGGCTGCGGCGACGACCGGGGCGCGCGCGGCGATCAATCTCGGGGCGTCGACGTGCAGCGCCGGGCAGTCGGACCGTTGGAAAAAATACGGTCCGGCGATGTTCATCGTGCCGGTCACCTCGGTGCTGGTCACAGCGAGGGCTGTTGCTGTCGCCACGTCGTCGAGGCCCACGGCGCGGTGCAGGAGGTGGGTGGCGAGCACGGGCAGCGGTTCCGGGAAGCAGCGGGCAATCCGCAGCGTCACCGATCCGATGGTGCTCGCGGCGACGAGGTCCTCGGCGGCCAGTTTGGTCTCGTCGTAGATGTCGCGGGGGTGGGGCCGGAGGGACTCGTCGACCCACACTGCCCGGTCCACCGGCACCAGCGCGTCGCCGTAGACGCTGGTGCTGCTGATGTAGACCACACGCCGGACACCCGCAGCCGCGGCATCTTCGAGCAGGCCTGCGGTGGCGTCGACGTTGATGGTGCGGAAGTCCACCTCGGAGGCGCGACCGACGTGCGGGGCGTGCAACGCCGCGGCGTGGACCACCGTAGTCGCATCGCGGAGCGCGGCGCGGCGGGTCCGGTCGTCCCGGAGGTCGCCGACAACACCGGTCCACGGTCCCGGTGCACGATCGACGCCTTGCACGGTCCAGCCGGCGGCAGCGAGGGTCTCGGCGACGGCGGCCCCCACGCGGCCGGAGGAGCCGGTCACCGTGACGACGCTCAACGGTTGCCTGCCGAGATCGCCGTGAAACGTGGGGCGGTGTCGGTGATGGCCTGGTCCAGGATCTCCAGTCCCAGGTCGAGCTCCTCCGGGGTGGAGGTCAGCGCGGGGGCGATCCGGAAGACGCCGCCCATGGCGGGCAGCTGGACCACGTTCATGTGCAGGCCCAGTTCGAGGCAGCGCCGGGTCACCGCCGCACCGAGGTCGTCGGCCGGTTGTTTTGTCGTGCGGTCCAGCACCAGTTCCAGGCCGACGAGCAGGCCGCGGCCGCGGACGTCACCGATCACCGGGTGGCGCCCGGCGAGTTCGAGGAGACCCTTCCTCAGGTACGCCCCCAGCTCCGCCGCGCGCTGGTCGAGTTTGTCGGCGTACAGGATGTCCAGGACGGTGTTGCCGACCGCGGCGACCATCGGGTCGGAGACGTGGGTGGTGAAGAAGAGGAAGCCGCGTTCGTGGGCGGTCTGTTCGATCTCGGGGCTGGTGATGACCGCGGCCAGGGGCAGACCGGCGCCGAGTGTCTTGGACAGGGTGAGGAGGTCCGGGACGACACCGTCGCGCTGGAACGCGTACCAGTCGCCGGTGCGGCACAGGCCGGTCTGCGCCTCGTCGAGGATGAGCAGGCCGCCGCGTTCGTGGCACTTGTCGCGCAGGGCGGCCAGGTAGCCCGGTGGCAGGTCGATGACGCCGCCGGAGCTGAGGATCGGCTCGACGATGCAGGCGGCGAGGCTGCCGACGGACTGCGCGTCGAAGAGTTCGAACGAGAAGTCCAGCTGGCGCCGCCAGTCGAGGTCGCCGTCGGCCGTGGTGAAATCCGGGCGGTACGCGTTCGGGGTGGGGATGGCGAAGTTGCCGGGTGCGGCCGGCCCGTAGCCCTTGCGTCCGGAGCTGTAGGTGGCGGACGCCGCGGCCTGGGTCATGCCGTGCCAGGACCGCCCGAACGAGACGATCTCGTGCCGGCCGGTGACCAGCTTCGCCATCCGGATCGCGGCCTCGTTCGACTCGGCGCCGGTGGTCAGCAGCAGCACCTTGCTCAGGGGCTCGGGCAGCGTCTCGGCGAGCCGCCGCGCCAGGTCCACGACCGGCCGGCTGAGCATGCCGCTGAACAGGTGGTCCAGCTTCGCGACCTGCTCCTGCACGGTGGCGACGACGGCCGGGTGCGAGTGGCCGAGGATGGCGCTCATCTGCCCCGAGGTGAAGTCCAGGACACGCCGGCCGTCGGCGGTCCAGACGAAGCTGCCCTCGGCGCGTTCGATGATCTCGGGGACGAAGCTGCCGGCCCCGGAGTAGCGGACGAGGTGGCGCTCGGCGTCGTTCCAGAAGGTGGCGTCCATGACCTGACGCTAGGAACCGACCGAGCATCACGTCCAGCGCACATTGTCACCGCTGCTGTTAAGCGTAGCCGTACAGTCGAGGGGTGACCCTCAACCCGTGGCGGCTGCGGCTGCTGGCCGATCTGGCGACCCACGGCACGGTCCGGGCGGTGGCGCAGCGCGGCCGGCTCAGCCCGTCCGCGGTGTCGCAGCAGCTCGCGACGCTGGAACGGGAGACGCGGACCGCGCTGCTCGAACGTACCGGGAGAAGGGTCCGGCTCACGGCGGCCGGAGTCCTGCTGGCCGCCCGGGCCCGCGAGATCCTGGCCGCGATGGACGCCGCCGAGGCCGAGCTGCGGGGGCTGGCCGACGAACCCGCCGGCACGGTCACGCTCGCGGCTTTCCAGAGCGCGGTGCACGCCCTGGCCGAGCCCGCGGTCGCCCGCCTGGCCGAGCGCCACCCGGACCTGTCGGTGGTCCTGCTCGAGCTGGAACCCCACGACAGCATGCCCGCCCTGCGCCGCGGCGACGTGGACGTCATCATCACCACCACGGACTTCGCGGGCACCGAGCTCGACCCGGCCATCGACCTCGTCCCGATCGCCGAGGACTCGATCGTGCTGGTCCTGCCGCCGGACCACCCGCTGACCGCCCACGAGTCGGTCGCCGTCGAGGCCTGCGCCGACCAGCACTGGACCTTCGACGTGGCCGACTCGTACATGTCCGACCTGGCCACCCGCCTGTGCCGCGAGTCCGGGTTCGAACCGACGGTGATCTGCCGCTTCAGCAACTACATGATCGCCCTGCAGCACGTGGAACGCGGCCGCTCGATCGCGCTGCTGCCCAGCCTGGCCGTCGACCCGCGGTACCGGGTGGCGGCCCGGCCGCTCAACCCGCCGGTGACCCGCCGGATCACCGCCGCCGTCCGGCGCCTGCCCACCTCACGCCCGGAGCTGGCCGCGGTCCTCACCGCCCTGCGGACCCCCGATCAGGCCACCGGGAAGGTCGTGCCGATGCCCATGCCGGTGATCCATTCCGGTACGGGTTCGTAGCTGTCCCAGATCAGCGGCTTCCGCACGGCCGCGTGCCCGATCAGCCAGGTCCGGATCTCGTGGCCGCCGCTGCCCGCCTGCTCCTCCAGCCGTTCGTGGCCGAGGCTGGTCACGGGCTCGAGGTCCGTGCCGCGGAGTTGTTGCAGGAACCAGCGGTCGAAGACGGCGTTGACACGGGCGCCGGGGTTGCCGCCCATCGCCCGGACCTTCGGTTCGCGGGCCGCGGCGAAGGCTCGGGTGTCGCGGCGGCCGTGGATCAGGTTGGTGCGTTTTTCGCCGACCACCGACGGGTCGCGGGGGTCGTTCGAGGGCAGCCAGTGCGACAGGCCGCCGCTGGCCACGACGAGGACGCGGCTCGGGTCGTCAGCGGCCCGGAGGGCGTCGCCCAGCGCGGTGCCCAGCGCGACGCAGCGTTCCAGGTGGGGCAGCGGTGGTGCGGCCGTGTTGACCACGAGCGGCACCAGGGGGATGTCGGTGCGACCGGTGGCCATCTCGTAGCTCTGCACCACACCGTGGTCGACGGTCAGGGCGTACGAGAGGGCAATGTCGAAACCCGCCGACGAGAGCTTGTCGTGCAGTGACCAGGCGAGCTTCCCGGCGACCGGGAGAGGACCGGCGGTGCTGCCGAAGTCGCCGAAGCCGACGGCCTCCTCGACGCCGAGCACGAACGGCGGCATCTGGTCGTAGAAGTTGGCGTGGAAGTGGTCGGGGCCGATGACGACGACGGCGTCGGGCGCCAGCGCAGCGACCGCCGCGGCGACCCGAGCGGCGTCGGCCAGGAAGGCGCCGCCGGGCTCGGCCGGGGATCCCGGTGGCAGCAGCGTGGCGAAGGGGGAGTGGGACATGCCGACGAAGCCGACGATCTCACTCATGCCGTTTCCCCGTTCAGAAGGAAGTCGCGGTGCACCTGCAGGTATTCGCCGGGTTTCTCCCACTGCGGCCAGTGGCCGGCGTCCTCGATGACGTGGAGGCGGGCGTCGGGCAGCCAGTCGAGCAGCAGCGCCGCCTCGTCGAGCCCGCCGGTCGGGTCGTGGTCGGTCCAGAGCAGCAGCGTGGTCGTGCTGATCTTGCCGACCCACTCCGGGCTCCAGGCGAAGTCCTTGCGGACCTCCGGGTCCTGGAGCACCAGGGTGTTGGTGATCGCCCGGACGAAACCCGGGCGGCTGTAGACGGCACGGCGCAGGTTCACCAGTTCGTCGGTGACCATCTCCTTGTGGTGGAACAGGAACTCCACCCGCGGGCGTACGGTCGCCTCGCTCGGATCGCGGACGGCGGCCATCGTGCTGTCGCGCAGCCGCTGCATCACCTCGGGCTTGTTGGCGATGTTGCCCGGGGTGTTGAGCACGAGCCGGTCCACGCGCTCCGGATGGAAGGCGGCGGTCCAGGCGGCGACCCAGCCGCCGAGGGACTCACCCGACAGATGGGCCCGCTCGATCCCCAGCGCGTCCATCAGCGCCAGCAGGTGGTCCGCGAGCACGTCGATCGTGTACGGGGTGTCGGGCAGATCCGTCCACCCGTGGCCCACCATGTCGTACACGGTCACCCGGAAGTCCGCTGCCAGTCCGCCGATGTCGCGGGCGTACGCCTCCAGGTGTCCGCCCGTACCGTGGAGGAGGACGAGGTCGGGGCCGGAACCGGCTCGCAGGACCCGGGTGCGGACGCCGCCGACGTCGACGTGGCGCACCTCGTGGTCGACGTCGGCGAGTTCGCCCCAGATGCTGATGTGGTCGGGAATGCTGCTCACGACGGTGTCTCCTTGAATCGGGCCCGGGCCTCCGCGACGGTCGCCAGTCCGGCGCTCTGCCGGCGGACCAGGCCGAGGACACCGAGCAGCCGCGAGTTCTCGATGGTGAGGAACTCGACGGGCTCCTCGGTGGAGTCGTTGTAGTGCCGGTGCCACGTCCACGGCGGTGTGTAGACGAAGTCGCCCGTCGACCAGCTCTCGGTGGTGTCCTCGACCTCGCTGTGGCCGAAGCCTGCGATCACGTAGTGCACGGTCTCGTGGTAGTGCCGCTGCATGTCGGAGCTCAGACCGGCGGGGATCGTCTGCCGGAAGATCTCGAAGGTGGTGGTCGGCAGGCGTCCGGCGATGGACAGCTCGGTGGGGTTGTGCACCTGGTCGGCGGGGAGCCGTTCGAGCTCGGCGGCGTGCACCACGACCGGGCGGGCCGTGCTGGGCCGGACCGTGTCGGTGATCGCGCCGAGGAAGTCGGCCATGCTGAAGTCTGCGCCGGATCCGGACATCAGATTGTCTCCGTTCTGCCACCGTCGACCGTGAGCACGGTCCCGTTGACGTAGCTTGCGGCCGCCGAGGCGAGGAAGGCGACCGCCGCGCCGACCTCCTCGGGCTGCCCGGCCCGCCCCGCGGGGACCGTGGCCGTATCGGCGGCGTTCTGCTCCTCGAAGGTGCTGCCGAGCCGGTCGGCGCGCGCAGCGAGGATCTCGTGGCGCCGGTCGGTGGCCGTCGGCCCGGGGGCGACGCAGTTGACGGTGACGCCCTCGGACGCGTACTCGCGGGAGAGCAGCTTCGCGGCGCTGGTCATGGCCGCGCGCAGCACGACGGAGGCGGCCAGGTCCGGCTGCGGCTGACGCACGGCGGTCGACGTGATGACGATGACCCGCCCGAAGCCGCGTTCGGCCATGCCGGGCAGGGCCAGGCGGGCGAGCCGCAGCGGTCCCAGCACGAGCAGCTCGAACGCCGCCCGCCACTGGTCGTCACCCACCTCGAGGATCGGTCCGGGCGGCGGGCCGCCGGCGTTGAGCACCAGCACGTCCGGGCCGTCGTACCACTCGGCGGCTTCACGCATGATCGCCTCGGCGGAGTCCGGATCGGCAACGTCGCCGGCCAGGAAGTCGATCTGCGCGCCGGTGCGCTGGCGGAGACCGGTCGCGGCGGCGGCGAGCTTCTCGGCACTCCGGCCGGTCAGCACGACCCGGTGACCGTCGAGCGCGAGGCGCTCGGCACTCGCGCGGCCGATGCCGGAGGCACCACCACCGACAAGAGCTGTTCTTTTGGTGATGGCCTACCTCCAGGTGTGCAGCGCGGTGTGTGGTTAGCCTGGCTTCATGACGGACGCGGACCAACGGTGAGTCCCGCTCAGCGGGACGACACAGGTGCGGGCGCGGGTGGCCTCGACCGGGCGGCGGCCATCCTGGCGGCGTTCGACGACACCCACCGGGAGCTGACGCTCGCCGCCCTGGTGGCGCGTTCCGGGCTGCCGCGGTCGACCGCGCACCGCACCGCGGACAAGATGATCAAGCTGGGCTGGCTCGACAAACCGCACGACCGCTACCGCATCGGCAACCGGTTGTTCGAGCTCTCCGGCCTCGCCCCGGTACGCCACGAGCTGCGCGAGGCCGTGCTGCCGTACCTCCAGGACCTGTACACCGCGACGCGCACGACGGTGCAGCTCGGTGTGCTCCAGGCGACCCAGGTGCTGGTCGTCGAGAAGATCACCGGGCATCGTCCGATGCCGATGTTGTCGCAGGTCGGCGGCATGATCCCGGCGCACTGCTCGGGCATCGGGCGGGCGATCCTGGCCTACAGCGACGCCGCCACGGTCGACACCGTGATCGAGGCGGGGCTGGTACGCCGGACGCCCCGCACGATCACCTCGCCGACCGCGCTGCGCCGCGAGCTGGCCGCGATCCCGGAACGTGGCCTGGCGGTCGACCGCGAGGAGGGCAACATCGGCGTGAGCTGCATCGCCGCGCCGATCTTCGGCCCGCTCGGTCAGGTGGTCGCCGCGCTGTCGGTCACCGGCCCGACCGCTGTCGTCCGTGTCGACCGGGCCGGTCCCGCGGTACGCCTGGCCGCCGCGGCGAGTTCGCGGGCGTACTCGCATCGGAGAGTCCCGCTCAGCGGGACGCTTGATTGATACGCGGACGGCCGCCGCCCACGCTGTGAGCCAGGGCACATCGATCATGACATCGTGCCGTAACGCGAAGGAGACGTTCGTGAGCCTGGGTGGCGGCTACATGCTCCCGTCCCGTGAGGGGACGCAGATCCCGGCCATCGGCCTGGGGATCACGATGAAGACCAACGGCGATTCCACGGCCGGGGCCTACTCGCTCTTCGAGTACGCAGTCCCCGCGGTACCAGCGGCCCGCCGCCGCATCTGCACACCCGCGAGGACGAGTCGTTCATCTGCCTCGCCGGCCGGCTCGACGTGTCGCTGGGTGGCCAGGAGTACGTCATCGAGCCCGGCGACTACCTCTTCCTGCCCCGCAACGTCGTGCACACCTTCCGCAACTCGGCCGACGTGGAGGCGCGGGTCATCTCGGTCGTCTCGCCGGCCGGGCTGGAGGCGTACTACCAGGCGCTCGCCGAGCTGCCGCCCGGTCCCAAGGACATCGCGACGATCCAGAAGATCATGGTCGAGTTCGGCATCGAGCTGCAGCTGCCGCCCGGGGGTCACTGATCATGCGGATCGGGATCATCGGCGCGGGTGTCGCCGGGCTCACCACGGCCAAGACGCTGCTGCAGGCCGGCCACGAGGTGCTGGTCGTCGACCGGACCCCGGACGTCGGGGGCGTGTGGAGTGCGACCCGCCGCTACCCGGGTGTCACGACCCAGAGCGCCAAGGCCACGTACGGGTTCTCGGACTTCCCGATGCCCCGTGACTATCCGGAATGGCCGACGGGCGCGCAGGTCCAGGCGTGGTTGGTCGCGTACGCGGAGAAGTTCGGTGTCGATCGCCATCTGCGCCTGAACACCGAGGTGCTGCGCGCGGCGGGGGACAACGCCGGCGGCTGGACTCTCGAGCTGCGGGACACCCGTGACGGCGTGAACAGCACGGAGACCGTGGACCGCCTGCTCGTGGCCAACGGTGTCTTCTGCGAGCCGGCCGTGCCGCAGTTCGCGGGTCTCGACGAGTTCACCGCCGCGGGCGGGCAGCTGCTGGCCGGCACCGAGGTGCAGGACGCCGGGCAGGCCCGCGGCAGGCACGTGGTGGTGGTCGGCTACGGCAAGTCGGCGTGCGACGTCACCGTGGAGCTGAGCGCGACCGCTGCCTCGACCCACGTCATCGCCCGGCAGCTGCTGTGGAAGGTGCCACGCAAGATCGGGGGCGTGGTCAACTTCAAGTTCCTGCTGCTCACCCGGCTGGGCGAGGCCCTTTTCCGGTACGCCCACCTGCGCGGGATGGAGAAGTTCCTGCACGGCCCGGGCAACGGCCTCCGCCGCAGGATGCTGAACTCCCTCGGCACCGCTTCGGTGCGCCAGTTCAAGCTCGAGCAGCTCGATCTGGTGCCCCGTGGGCGGATGGAGGACATCGTCAAGGGCGCGATCGGCCTGGCGTCGGAGGGCTTCTTCGAGGGTGTCGAGGCCGGCCGGATCGTCGTCCACCGCGACATGACGATCAGCCGCCTGCTGGCCGAGGACGGTGTGCCCTACGCCGAGCTGGCCGACGGAACCCGTGTCCGCGCCGACCTCGTGGTGTGCGCGACCGGCTTCACCCAGGGTGTGCCGTTCCTGGACAGGGGCGTGCAGGACCGCCTCTTCGACGAGCGTTCGAACTTCATGCTGTACCGCCAGATCCTGCCGCTCGGCGTCCCCGGCCTGTACTTCAACGGCTACAACTCGTCGTTCTTCAGCCCGCTCAACGCCGAGATGGCCGCGGTCTGGATCGCGGCGCACATGGTCGGTGCCGCACCCGTTCCCGCGCCCGACGTGATGCGCCGCGTGGTCGTCGACCAGCTGGCGTTCATGGACGAGGCCACGCACCGCCACCACTGCCGCGGCACGAAGATCATCCCGTTCTCGATGCACAACGTCGACGAGGTGCTCGACGACCTGGATCTCAACATCAGCAAGCGGGTCCGCGCGTCGCACTGGCTGAACGTCATCGACCCGGCCGCGTACCGGGGTGTCACGCCGGCTCTGGTGCGACGGCTCGGACCGGGCCGGATGCCGGACGCTGATCGGGCGGCCCGCGAACCGGTCTGACCGCTCCCACCTGCACCTATCGAACCGGCGTCGGCCGGGCTCTCCTGTTAGGTAAGGCTTGCCTTATAGTGAGGCGATTCATCGGCCTGTCCTCGGGAGCGCCTGCATGCAGATCATCGGTGGCAGCATCGACGGGACCGTCGCGGATCGCCGGTGGCGGTCCACGGGCGGCCCGTTGACCGTGGCCCCGGCCACGCTCCCCGACGTCTTCGCGACGACGGCCCGCCGGGACCCCGCCGCGGTGGCCGTGGTCTTCGAGGACACCGAGGTCAGCTACGCCGAGCTCGACGAGCGGGCCAACCGCCTGGCCCACACCCTGATCGCCCGGGGTGTCGGACCCGACCGCGTTGTCGGTCTCGCCGTGCCGCGCTCGATCGACATGGTGGTCGCGGAGCTGGCGGTGCTCAAGGCCGGCGGCGCCTACCTGCCGCTGGACCCGGCCGACCCGGCCGAGCGTCTCGCCTACATGGTCGGTGACGCCCGGCCGGCCTGCCTGGTCACCACGACCGAGGTGGCCGGGCGACTGCCCCGCTTCGACGACCTGCCGCGGCTCGTCCTCGACGACGACAACTTCGCCGCTGAGCTCGCGGCCGCCCCGGCGAACGACCCGGCCCGGCCCGGGCTCCGGGTCGAGAGCGCCGCCTACGTCATCTACACGTCCGGCTCGACCGGCCGGCCCAAGGGTGTGCTGCTCACCCACGCCGGTGTCGCCAAGCTGCTGTCCACGCAGTTCGAACGGTTCGGCCTGACCCCGGACGTCCGGGTGCTGCACTTCGCCTCGCCGAGCTTCGACGTGGCCTTCTGGGACCTGTGCCTGGCGCTGCTCTCCGGCGGACGCCTCGTGGTCGTCCCCGCCGACCGCCGCGTCGCGGGCCCGGCCCTGACCGAGTACGCCCAGCGGCACCGGGCCAACTTCATGATCCTGCCGCCGGCGCTGCTGGCCGCGCTGCCCGCCGGCTGCGAGCTGCCACCGGGCATCCTCCTGGCCGGGACCGAGCGGGTCTCACCCGAGCTGGTCGCCCGCTGGGCCCGCGGACGGCGGATGTTCAACGCGTACGGGCCGACGGAAGCCACCGTCAACTCCACCCTCGGTGAATGTGACCCCGAGCAGGTCGACGGCACCTCGGTCCCGATCGGACGCCCGGACCCCGGCACCGACGCGTACGTGCTCGACGACCGTCTCCAGCCGGTCGAGCCCGGTGTCCCCGGTGAGCTCTACCTGGCCGGGCCCGGCCTGGCCCGGTGTTACGTCAACCGTCCCGACCTGACCGCCGAACGATTCCTGGCCGACCCGTTCGGGCCGCCCGGCGGGCGCATGTACCGCACCGGTGACCTGGCCGCCTGGCGGGCCGACGGGCGGCTGGACTTCCTCGGCCGGGTCGACGACCAGGTCAAGGTGCGCGGCTACCGCATCGAGCTCGGTGAGGTCGAGTCGGTGCTGGCCCGGCACCCGGGCGCCGGTCAGGTCGCCGTGATCGCCCGCGAGGACCGGCCCGGCGACGTCCGCCTCGCCGCGTACGTGGTGCCGGCCGGTGACGCCGCGCCCGACGAGCAGGCGCAGGCCCAGGTGGCCGAGTGGAAGGAGCTGCACGAGCTGCTCTACCAGGCCGGACGGGTCGAGCGCTTCGACGAGAACTTCACCGGCTGGAACAGCAGCTTCGACGGCTCCCCGATCCCGCTCGACCAGATGCGCGAGTGGCGCGACGGCACGGTCGCCCGGATCCGTGCGCTGCGACCGCGGCGGATCCTGGAGATCGGTGTCGGCAGCGGCCTGCTGCTGTCCCGCCTCGCACCGGACTGCGAGAGCTACTGGGGTCTGGACCTGTCCGAGGAGGCCATCGCGACGTTGCGCGGTGCCGTCGCCGGTGTCCCGGAGCTGGCCGACCGGGTCACCTTGCGCGCGCAGCCCGCCCACGACCTCGACGGTGTGCCGGCCGGCCACTTCGACGCCGTGGTCATCAACTCGGTGGCGCAGTACTTCCCGAGCGCCGACTACCTGGTCGGTGTCCTGCGGGCGGCGGCCGAGCGGCTCGCCCCGGGTGGTTCGGTGTTTGTCGGCGACGTCCGCAACCTGCGGCTGCACCGGATGCTGCACACCGCCATCCAGGCGGCGAACGGTGTCTCCCCGGCTGAGCTGGACGAGGCCGTGGACGCGGCCGTCCGGGCCGAGCGGGAGCTGCTGATCGACCCCGGCTTCTTCGCCGGGCTGCCGGCCCTCGTGCCCGCCTTCCGGGGCGCGCAGGTGCTGGTCAAGCGGGCGCGCTTCGACAACGAGCTGAGCCGCTACCGCTACGACGTTGTGCTCACCACCACTCCCGCTGTTGTTCCGGCCGAGGAAACCCTGGCCTGGCCCGGGAGCCTCGACGCGGTGCGCGAACGGCTCGCCGAGAGACCGGCCCGGTTGCGCCTGACGGGAGTGCCGAACGCCCTGCTCGGCGGGGAGCCGGCGCCCGGGGTCGAGGACTATCACGAGCTGGCCGCCCGGCACGGCTGTCAGGCGGCGGTGACCTGGGACGGACGTTCCGGCCGCGGCGACCTCGACGTGGTCTTCGAACGCGGTGAGCACGAACCGGCCGGCGCCTACCGGCCCGCGGACGGCGACTTCCCGCACGCCAACACGCCCACTGCCTTCACCGACCCGGCCGCGCTGGTCAAGGCGCTGCGGATGCACGCCGAGTCGTGGCTGCCGGCGTACATGGTGCCGACCGGGTTTGTGGTCCTGGACCGGCTGCCGGTGCTGACCAGCGGCAAGCTCGACCGGGCCGCACTGCCCGCCCCCGACTACGCCGCGCTGGCGACCGGGACGGCCGCCCGGACCCCGCGGGAGGAGCTGCTGTGCGAGCTCTTCGCCGACGTGCTCGGTGTGCCCGGGGTCGGCATCGACGACGACTTCTTCAGCCTCGGTGGCGACAGCATCGTGTCGATCCAGTTCGTCCTGCGCGCCCGCGCCGCCGGTCTGGTCTGCACGTCACGCCAGGTCTTCGAGCACCGCACCGTCGCCGCCCTGGCCGAGGTCATCACAGTCGCCGACACCGGCACCCGGGACCGCCCCGACGACGGCGACGGTGACATCCCGTTCACCCCGATCCTGCGCTGGCTCGACGAGACCGGCGGGGACATCACCGCGTTCAGCCAGTCCATCGTGCTCACCACCCCGGCCGGTGCCACCGAGCCGGGCCTGACCGCCGTCCTCAACGCGCTCACCGACCGGCACGACCTGCTGCGCGCCCGCCTGGTACGCGCTACACCCGACCGCCCGGGCCTGCTGCGAGTGGCCTCCCGGGGCACCGGAACACCGTGGCTGCGCCGGGTTGTGATGCCGCTGGGTGACCCCGCCGAGCTGATCGCCGCCGAGGAGCGGGCCGCGGCGGACCGGCTCGATCCGGAGCAGGGCGTCATGGCGCAGGCCGTGTTCTTCGACGCCGGGGAGTCGACGCCGGGCCTGCTGCTCCTGGTCCTGCATCACAGCATTGTCGACGGTGTGTCGTGGCGGATCCTCCCGGCCGACCTCGCCACCGCCTGGGAGCAGCGGGCCGCCGGTCGCCGACCCGCCCTGGAACGCACCGGCACCTCCTTCCGGCGCTGGGCCACCGAGCTGAAGGCCGCCGCCCTCCGCCCGGACCGGGCCGTGGAGCTCGATCTGTGGCGCGGCATCCTGACCGGGCCCGACCCGGCACTGGCCGGACGCGCGCTGCGGCCCGTCGACGACCTCGCCACCGTGGCCCGTCACACCGTGCGCCTGCCCGCCGCGAGCACCGAACCGGTGGTCACGACCGTGCCCGCCGCGTTCCACGCCGGCATCAACGACGTCCTGCTGACCGCGCTCGCCCTGGCCGTGGCCGGGTGGCGCGAGCGCACCGGCCGCGGCGCCGAGCGGTCGGTGCTGATCGCGCTGGAAGGCCACGGCCGCGAGGAACAGGTTGTCGCGGACGCCGACCTCACCCCGGCGCTGGGCTGGTTCACCAGCGTCTTCCCGGTGCGCCTCGACCCGGGCGACGCCGACCTCACCGACGCGCTCGCCGGTGGCCCGGCGGCGGGGACAGCCCTCAAGCGGGTCAAGGAACAACTGCGCCAGATCCCGGACCACGGCATCGGGTACGGCCTGCTGCGGTACCTCAACCCGGACACCGAGCCGGAGCTGGCGGGGTTCGCGGCGCCGCAGATCAGTTTCAACTACCTGGGCCGGTTCAGCGCGGGCTCGAAGGCGGACTTCTCGCCCGTCGCCGGGCACGGCATCCTCGCCGGGGGCTTCGACCTGGGGATGCCGGTCGCGCCGTACACGCTGGAGATCAACGCGTACGTCCAGGACACCGCCGCCGGGCCGGAACTCGGGGTGACCTGGGCCTATCCGCGTGACCTGCTGGACGACGCGGCCGTCGCCGACCTCGCCGCGGGCTGGTTCACCGCGCTGGAGGCGCTGGCCGCGCACGCCCGGGGACCGGCCGCGGGCGGGCTCACACCGTCCGACCTGACGCTGACGCTGAGCCAGGACGAGATCGACGAGTTCGAAGCCGAATGGGAGACTCCGTGACCGCGCCCGCCGGGCTGGCCGACATCCTGCCGCTGACCCCGCTGCAGGAAGGCCTGCTCTTCCACGCGCACCTCGCCGCGGACGGACCGGACGTCTACACCGGACAACTCACCATCGCCCTGCACGGGCCGCTCGACGCGGAACGGCTGCGCGCGGCCGGACAGGCCCTGCTCGACCGCTGGCCCAACCTGCGGGTGGCGTTCCGCCGCCGCAAGAACGGCCAGGCCGTCGCCATGGTGCCCAAACACGTGGTGCTGCCGTGGGCCACGCTCGACCTGACGCCGGAGGAACTGCCGGCCTTCCTCGACGCGGACCTGCGGCAGCGTTTCGACCCCGCGTCGGCACCGCTGCTGCGGATGACCCTGGTCCGGCTCGGGCCGGGCGACCACCGGCTCGTCTTCACCCACCACCACCTGCTGATCGACGGCTGGTCGATCCCGCTCGCGCTGGACGAGCTGATCGCGCACTACCGCGGTGACACGCTGCCCGAGCCACCCGCGTTCAAGGCCTATCTCGGCTGGTGCGCGGCTCAGGACCGCCCGGCCGCGGAGGCCGCCTGGCGCGCGGAACTGGCCGGTCTGGACGGGCCGACCCTGCTCGCCCCGCAGCCCCCGGCCCGTGCGGTCGTGCCGGACAGCGCCGTCCGTGACCTGTCACCCGAGCTGACCGCACGCCTCGTGGCGCTCGGGCGCTCCCGCGGGCTCACCTTGAACACCCTGGTCCAGGGCGCGTGGGGGATCGTCGCCGGTGCCCTGACCGGCCGCAACGACGTGGTGGTCGGCGCCAGCGTGGCGGGGCGCCCGCCGGATCTGCCCGGGTCCGACCGGATGATCGGGCTGTTCATCAACACCATCCCGGTGCGGATCAAGCTGGATCCGGGCGCGACCGTGGTGGCGGCTCTGCGCCGGCTGCAGGACGGTCAGGTACGGGTGATGGACCACCAGTACCTCGGCCTGTCCGAGATCCAGCGCCTGGGCGGGCACGGCGAGCTGTTCGACACGCTGACGATCTTCGAGAACTACCCGCTGGGGGACAGCCTGCCCGCATCCGGCGACGGCTTGCGCGTGACGGGCGCGGAGGTCCGCGACTGCGCCCACTACCCGCTCACGCTGACCGCGCGCCCGGGCGAGCGGATGCACCTCGACCTGGAGTACCGCGGCGACCTGTTCGACCCCGCCGCAGCGGCGTTGCTGCTGGCCCGGCTCGAGCGGGTCCTGACGCGTATCTGTGACGCCCCCGACGCGGCGCTGGCCACGACCGACGTGCTGAGCCCGGCCGAGCGGCAGACGATCCTGCGCGGCTGGAACGACACCGACGCACCGGTTCCGGCCGGCACGATCACCGGGCTGCTCGACGAGCAGGTGCGCCGGACCCCGGACGCAGCGGCGCTCGTAGCCAGCGGCCGGCAGTGGAGCTACACCGAGCTGCAGGAGTGGTCCCACGGGCTGGCGGGCGTCCTGCACGAGCACGGTGTCGGTCCCGGGGACCTGGTCGCGCTGGCGCTGCCGCGGGCGCTGACCGTGCCGGCCCTGTTCGGTGTGCTCGCGAGCGGCGCGGCCTACCTGCCGCTCGACCTGGAACAGCCGGCCGACCGGATCGCCGGGATGCTCGACGACGCCGCCCCGGCACTGCTGATCACCGTCGGCGGTGTCGACGTGCCGTGGACCGGCGCCCGGATCACGGTCGGCCCGGACACGCCGGATGGAATGCCATTCACCCGGGCGATCGATCCGGAGTCGCCGGCGTACGTGATCTACACGTCCGGGTCGACGGGACGCCCGAAGGGTGTGGTCGTCCCGCACCGGGGCATCGTGAATCTCTTTGCCGGCCATCAGAAACGGCTCATGCCGGGTCCGGTACGGCGGGTGGCCCATGTCGCGTCGTTCACGTTCGACGGGTCGTGGGAGCCGCTGTTGTGGCTGCTCGGCGGCCACACGCTGCACGTCGTCGACGCGGACGTCTACCGCGATGCGCGGGCGCTGGTCGGCTACCTGAGCGAGCAGCACGTCGAGGTCCTCGACGTGACGCCGACCTACCTGCGTGAGCTGGTCCCGGCGGGCGTGCTCGAGGCCGGTCTGCGGGTGCTGCTGGTCGGTGGTGAGGCCATCGATCCGCAGTTGTGGCAGCAGATCTGCGCGGTCGAGGGCCTCGTCTGCCACGACCTGTACGGCCCGACGGAAGCATCGGTGGACGCGTACGGCTGGCACGGGCCGGACCGGTCGGCGTACCGGCTGGACAACGTCCGCACCTACGTCCTCGACAACGCGCTGCGCCCGGTCCCGCCGGGTGTCCTCGGTGAGCTCCACGTCGCCGGCGCCGGCCTGGCCCACGGCTACCTGAACCGGCCGGGCCTGACCGCCGGTCGTTTCCTGGCCGACCCGTTCGGCCCGGCGGGCAGCCGCATGTACCGCACCGGCGACCTGGCCCGCTGGACGCCGGACGGCGTGCTGGAGTTCGCCGGCCGCGCTGACGGCCAGGTCAAGGTGCGTGGCTTCCGCATCGAGCTGGGCGAGATCGAGGCCGCCCTCGGGCAGGCCGCTGTGCTGGTGCGCGACGGCCGCCTGGTCGCCTACGTGGTGGGCGCTCCGGTCGACGTCGACGCCCTGCGGGCCAAGCTGCCGGATTACATGATCCCGGCGGTGTTCGTCGAGGTGGACGCGCTGCCGCGGACGGTCGCGGGCAAGCTCGACGTCGCCGCCCTGCCCGACCCGGACCTCTCGCTGCTGAGCACCGGTCGCGTCGCGCGGACCACCCGTGAGCAGCAGCTGTGTGACCTCTTCGGTGAGGTCTTGGGCCTGCCGGCGGTCGGCATCGACGACGACTTCTTCGCCCTCGGCGGGCACTCGCTGCTGGTCATGCGTCTCGCCGGACGCGTCCGGTCGGTCCTCGGTGTGGAACTGCCGGTCCGCGCGGTGTTCGACGCCCCGACCGTGGCGGCACTGCTGCCGCGCCTCGAAGGGTCCAATCGGGCGCCGCTGGTCGCCACCGAACGGCCCGAGCGTGTGCCGCTGTCGTACGCCCAGCAGCGGCTGTGGTTCCTCTACCGCCTGGAGGGCCCCAACCCGACGTACAACCTGCCGATGGCCTGGCGGCTGCGGGGCCGCCTGGACCGGGACGCGCTGATCGCGGCGGTCGGTGACGTCGTGGCGCGCCACGAGACGCTGCGGACGGTTTTCGCCGAGGACACCGAGCCGTACCAGCGGGTGCTGCCGGCCGGGCCGCTGACCATCCCGGTGGAGGACATCGCCGAGGCTGACGTCGCCGACCGGCTGGCGGCCCTCGGCGCGTACGCCTTCCGCCTCGACCAGGAACCGCCGCTGCAGGCCCGGCTGCTCCGGGTGGCACCGGACGAGCACGTGCTCGTCCTGCTGCTGCACCACATCGCCGGTGACGAGTGGTCCGACGTGCCGCTGCGCCGGGACATCGTGGCGGCGTACACGTCCCGGTGTGCCGGTCTCGCGCCGAGTTTCCCGCCGCTGCCCGTGCAGTACGCGGACTTCGCCCTGTGGCAGCGCGCCGAGGCGGACAGTCTCGCCGGGCAGATCGACGGCTGGCGTGAGGCTCTCGCAGGGCTCCCGGAGGAGCTGGAGCTGCCCGCCGACCGGCCGCGACCGGCGGAGGCCACCTATCACGGTGACGTGGTCGAGTTCGGTCTTCCCGCTGATGTCACCGCCCAGCTGCGCAGTCTCGCGCGGTCCACCGGCACGTCGATGTTCATGGTCGTTCAGGCCGCGGTGGCGGTGCTGCTGACCCGGCTCGGTGCGGGCACCGACATCCCGCTGGGCTCGCCCGTCGCTGGTCGTCCGGACTCGGCGCTGGACGACCTGGTCGGGTTCTTCGTGAACACGCTGGTGCTGCGGACCGACACCTCGGGGGATCCGACTTTCCGGGAGCTGCTGGCCCGGGTGCGGGAGACCGATCTGGCGGCGTTCGATCGGCAGGAGGTGCCGTTCGAGCACCTGGTCGAGGCGCTGAATCCGGTGCGGTCGCTGGGGCGGCACCCGCTGTTCCAGACGATGGTGTCCTACCTGGGTGAGGCCGACAGCACCTGGCACCTCGGGCCGTTGCGGGTCGAGGCCGAACGCGTCCGCCAGCACGTCGCCATGTTCGACCTGTCGTTCGACTTCTTCGAAACCCGTGACGGCGTCCGCGGCGAGCTCGAGTACGCCACCGACCGCTACGACCGGAACTCCGCCGAGACCCTGGTCGAACGCCTCCGACGGGTCCTGACCGCGGTCGCCGCCGACCCCTCGGCCGCCATCAGCCGGACCGACGTCCTCGCCCCGCACGAGCGCGAGCAACCAGTCGTCACTCTGCCGGTGCCCGACGGTTCCATCGTGGACCTCTTTGCCGCCCAGGTGGCGGCGACACCGCAGGCCACCGCACTCGTCTCCGGTGGCCGGGAGTGGACCTTCGCCGAGCTGGACGACTGGTCGGCACGGCTGGCCGGCGTGCTCACCGCGCGGTGTGCCGGCCCCGGCGACCTGATCGCCCTGGCGACGGCCCGCCCGCTCACCGTGCCCGCGATCCTGGGTGTGCTCAGGACCGGCGCGGCGTACCTGCCTCTCGACACGTTCCAGCCCGCTGGCCGGCTCGCCACCGTGCTGGAAGACGCGCGCCCGAGGCTGCTGGTCACCACCGAGGGCGCCGACGTGCCGTGGACCGGTGCGAGGGTCACGGTCGGCCTCGAAGCGCCGGCCGCTGCGCCGCTCACTCCGGTGTCGGTCGACCCGCAGGCGCCCGCGTACGTGATCTTTACGTCCGGGTCGACGGGACGCCCGAAGGGTGTGGTCGTTCCGCACCGGGGCATCGTGAATCTCTTTGCCGGCCACCGGCAACGGCTCATGCCGGGCCCGGTCCGGCGGGTGGCCCACGTCGCCTCGTTCACCTTCGACGGATCGTGGGAGCCGCTGATCTGGCTGCTCGACGGGCACGCGCTGCATGTCCTCGACGACGACGAGTACCGCGACGCCGGTGTCCTCGTGTCACGCCTGCGCGACCAGCGGATCGACGTCCTCGACGTGACCCCGACCTACCTCCGCGAGTTGATCCCGGCCGGCGTGCTCGAGGCGGGTCTGCGGGTGCTGCTCGTCGGTGGTGAGGCCATCGATTCCCAGCTGTGGCACCAGATCTGCGCGGTCGATGGCCTGGTCTGCCATGACCTGTACGGGCCGACCGAGGCCTCGGTGGACGCGTACGGCTGGCACGGGCCGGACCGGTCCGCCTACCGCCTGGCCAACGTGCGTACATACCTGCTGGACCAGACCCTGCAGCCCGTGCCTCGCGGCGTCCTCGGCGAGCTGTACGTGGCCGGCCCGGGCCTGGCCCACGGCTACCTCAACCGGCTCGGCCAGACAGCAACGCGCTTTGTCGCCGACCCGTACGGCGAACCGGGCAGCCGCATGTACAGCACCGGTGACCTGGCCCGCTGGACACCGGACGGTGTGCTGGAGTTCGCCGGCCGCGCCGACGGCCAGGTCAAGGTGCGCGGCTTCCGCATCGAGCTCGGCGAGATCGAAGCCGCCCTCGGGCAGGCCGCTGTGATCGTCCGCGACGGCCGCCTGATCGCCTACGTGGTGGGCGGTCCGGTCGACGTCGACGCCCTGCGCGCCAAGCTGCCGGACTACATGATCCCAGCAGCGTTTGTCGAGGTCGACGCGCTGCCACGGACGGTCGCGGGCAAGCTCGACGTCGCCGCCCTGCCCGACCCCGACCTTTCGCTGCTGAGCACCGGCCGGGCCGCCCGGAACACCCGCGAACAACAGCTCTGCGACCTCTTCGCCGAGGTCCTCGGTCTGCCCACGGTGAGCATCGACGACAACTTCTTCGCCCTCGGCGGGCACTCGCTGCTCGTCATGCGTCTCGCCGGACGTGTCCGCGCGGTGCTCGACGTGGAGCTCCCGGTCCGGGCCGTGTTCGACGCCCCGACCGTCGCGGGCCTGCTGCCCAGGCTGGAAAGCGCCCGGCGTGCACCGCTCGTCGCCGCCGACCGGCCGGCACGTGTGCCGCTGTCGTTCGCCCAGCAGCGGCTGTGGTTCCTCTACCGCCTCGAAGGCCCGAACCCGACCTACAACATCCCGATGGCCTGGCGGCTGCGCGGACACCTCGATCGGGACGCGCTGGTCGCGGCCGTGCACGACGTCGCCGCTCGGCACGAGACGTTGCGGACGGTCTTCCCCGACGTCGACGGGACGCCGTACCAGCGGATCCTCCCGCCCGAGGCCGTTCCGGTCCTCTTCGAGGAGGGCGACCCCGGCTACTGCTTCGACCTCGACCGGGAAGCGCCGCTGCGGGTCACCGTGACCACGACCGGCCCCGACGAGCACGTGCTTCTCCTGCTGCTGCACCACATCGCCGGTGACGAGTGGTCCGACGAGCCGCTGCGGGCCGACCTGTCCACCGCGTACGAGGCCCGCCGCGCCGGCCGCGCTCCGGACTTCCCACCGCTGCCCGTGCAGTACGCGGACTTCGCCCTCTGGCAGCGCGCGGAGGCCGACGGTCTCGCCGGACAGATCGCGGCCTGGCGGGAAGCTCTGGCCGGGCTGCCGGACGAGCTGGAGCTGCCTGCGGACCGGCCCCGCCCGGCGGAGGCGACCTACCACGGTGACGTGGTCGAGTTCGCCGTACCCGGGACGGTGTCCCGCGAGCTGCGGCACCTGGCCCGGACGACGGGCACCAGCCTCTTCATGGTCGTTCAGGCCGCGGTGGCGGTGCTGCTGACCCGGCTGGGTGCGGGCACCGACATCCCGCTCGGTTCGCCCGTCGCTGGTCGTCCGGACTCGGCGCTCGACGACCTGGTCGGCTTCTTCGTGAACACGCTGGTGCTGCGGACCGACACCTCGGGGGATCCGACTTTCCGGGAGCTGCTGGCCCGGGTCCGCGAAACCGACCTCGCGGCGTTCGATCGGCAGGAGGTGCCGTTCGAGCACCTGGTCGAGGCCCTGAATCCGGTGCGGTCACTGGGGCGGCACCCGCTGTTCCAGACAATGGTGTCCTACCTACCCGGCAGCGGCGACCGGTGGCAGCTCGGCGACCTGACCGGGCACCCCGAACCGGCCGGTCACCCCTCCGCGATGTTCGACCTGTCGTTCGACTTCGCCGACACCCCGGACGGTACGGGCATCGAAGGTGTGCTCGAGTTCGCCACCGACCGCTACGACCGGGACACCGCCCGGACACTGGTCGACCGTCTCCAGCGGGTGCTCGCGGCGGTCGCGGACGACGCGTCCGTGGTGGTCAGCCGCGTGGACGTCCTCGCACCGGACGAACGCGACCGGCTGCTCAGCGGCGACAACGGGCCGGCGCCGGCCGGGTCCATCGTGGACCTGTGGGCGGCGCAGGCGGGATCACCGGGCATCGCCCTGGTGTCCGGCGGCCGGTCCTGGACCTTCGCCGAGCTGGACGACTGGTCGACCCGGCTGGCGGCCGTGCTGGCCGGGCGGGGAGTGGGCCGCGGCGACCTCGTTGCGCTCGCGGTTCCGCGCCCGTTGACCGTGCCCGCGATCCTCGGTGTGCTCAAGTCCGGCGCGGCTTACCTGCCGCTGGACACTTACCAGCCGGCCGACCGGATCGCCGCTATCCTCGCCGACGCCGCGCCCGCGCTGGTCCTCACGACCGGGGGCACGGCGCTTCCGCCCGGCGTGGCCCGGCTGCCGATCGACGAGCCTGGCCTGGCCGGCGAGCCGGTGGCCGAGCCCGCCCGGCCCGGTGCCGAGGACCCCGCGTACGTGATCTACACGTCCGGGTCGACGGGACGCCCGAAGGGTGTGGTGGTGCCGCACCGGGGCATCGTGAATCTCTTCGCCAGTCACCGGGAACGGCTCATGCCGGGCCCGGCTCGGCGGGTGGCCCACGTCGCCTCGTTCACCTTCGACGGGTCGTGGGAACCGTTGCTGTGGCTGTTCGGCGGCCACACGCTGCACGTCCTGGACGACGACGAGTACCGCGACGACGCCGCGCTGGTCGCCTACGTGCGGCGTCACCACGTCGACGTCCTCGACGTGACCCCGACGTATCTGCGTGAGCTGATCCCGGCGGGTGTCCTCGAGGCGGGTCTGCGGGTGCTGCTTGTCGGTGGTGAGGCCATCGATTCCCAGCTGTGGCACCAGATCTGCGCGGTCGAGGGCCTGGTCTGCCACGACCTGTACGGCCCGACCGAGGCTTCGGTGGACGCGTACGGCTGGCACGGGCCGGACCGGTCGCCCTACCGGCTGGCCAACGTGCGCACCTACCTGCTCGACGAAGCACTCCAGCCGGTCCCATCGGGCGTTCTCGGCGAGCTGTACATCGCCGGCCCGGGTCTCGCCCACGGCTACCTCAACCGGCTCACGCAGACCGCGGAACGGTTCGTCGCGGACCCGTACGGCAAACCCGGCAGCCGCATGTACCGCACCGGTGACCTGGCCCGCTGGAACGCCGCGGGCGGCCTGGAGTTCGCCGGCCGCGCCGACGGCCAGGTCAAGGTGCGCGGCTTCCGCATCGAGCTGGGCGAGATCGAGGCCGCCCTCGGGCAAGCTGCCGTGATTGTCCGGGACGGCCGCCTGATCGCCTACGTGGTGGGCGGTCCGGTCGACGTCGACGCCCTGCGCGCCAAGCTACCGGACTACATGATCCCGGCCGCCTTCGTCGAGGTCGACGCGCTGCCACGGACGGTCGCGGGCAAGCTCGACGTCGCCGCGCTGCCCGACCCGGACTTCTCCGCCCTCAGCGGCGGCCGGGCCGCCCGCACCGCCCGCGAACAGCAGCTCTGCGACCTCTTCGCCGAGGTCCTCGGGCTGCCCACGGTCGGCATCGACGACGACTTCTTCACGCTCGGCGGCGACAGCATCGTGTCGATCCAGCTGGTCAGCCGGGCGCGCGCGGCCGGTCTCGGCATCAGCCCGCGGGACGTGTTCCGGCACAAGACCCCGGCCGGGCTGGCCCTGACCGTCCAGGCCGCCGAACCGGTCGTGACCGAGGACCCGCGCGAGGCGTGGGGGAGCGCACCACTGACCCCGGTGATGCGCTGGCTGCACGAGGTGAACGGCCCGACCCGTGGATACAGCCAGTCGATGCTGCTCCACGCGCCGGACGGGCTCACCGCCACCGGGCTCGCCGACGTGCTGCGGGCCGTCACCGACCGGCACGACCTGCTGCGTGCCCGGATCACCGCGGACGGCGTGGAGATCCCCGAACCGGGGACGCCGCTCGACGTGGTCCGCGAGGCCACCTACGACGAGGCCACGCTGCCCACGGTGGCCGCTGCGGCCCGCGACCGGCTGGACCCGGCGGCCGGTGTGCTGCTCCAGGCCGTTCTGCTGCACCCCGGGCACGTGCTGCTGGTCGTGCACCACCTTGCCGTCGACGGTGTCTCCTGGCGCATCCTGCTGCCGGACCTCGCCGCCGCCTGGGCCGACCGGGAGGCGGGCCGTCCGATCGTGCTACCGCCCGCGGGCACCTCGTTCCGGCGCTGGGCCCGCGAACTCGAGCGACTCGCCGCAGCACCCGGCACCACGGCACAGCTGCCCTACTGGACCGAGGTGCTCGACGGGCCACCGGCCACCCTGGGGACCCGGGAACTCGACCCGGCCCGGGACACCGTGGCCACCTGCGCCGAGCAGGCCCTGGTCCTGCCGCCGGAGGAGACCGGCCCGTTGCTGACGACGGTCCCGGCGAGCTTCCACGCGAGTGTCAACGACGTGCTGCTGACCGGTCTGGCCCTCGCCCTGCGCGACTGGTCCGGCGGCACGGGCGCGCTGGTCATGCTCGAAGGGCACGGGCGCGAGGAACATCTCGTGGCGGGCGCCGACCTGTCCCGCACGGTGGGGTGGTTCACCAGCGAATATCCGGTACGCCTGGAGGTGTCGACCGAGAACCCCGGCGATGCTCTGAAGGCCGTCAAGGAACGCCTGCGCGCGGTGCCGGACAACGGCGTCGGCTACGGCCTGCTGCGCTACCTGCACCCGGAAAGTGCGCCCGTGCTCGCCGTACGCGGAAAGCCGTTGATCGGTTTCAACTATCTCGGGCGCTTCGCCGCCGGTGATGCCGCCGAGGCCGCGTGGGAGCCCGCCGGTGAGGGCTGGGGTGGTGGTGCGGACGACGGCATGCCCGCGGACTATCCGCTCGAGATCAACGCCACCGCCGAGGACCACCCGGACGGCACCCGGCTCACCGCGACCTTCACCTGGCCGCGTGACCTGCTCACCGAGGCGCAGGTGGACGAGCTGGCCGGCCGCTGGCGCGCGGCGCTGCGGGCGCTGGCCGCACACGCCGCCGACCCGGACGCCGGTGGTCACACCCCGTCCGACCTGACCCTGGTCGAGCTGAGCCAGGACGACATCGACAGCTTCGAGGCCGAGTTCGCCGACCTCGAGTCCGAGTGGGAGACGCAGTGACCAAGAAGACCGGGCTCGAGGACGTCCTGCCGCTGTCCCCGCTGCAGGAGGGCCTGCTGTTCCACGCGCTCTACGACACGGACGCCCCTGACGTCTACACCGTGTCGTCGGCGCTCGACCTCGCCGGGCCGCTGGACACCGGACGGCTCCGCGAGGCCGGCCAGGCCCTGCTCGACCGGCACGCGAACCTCCGCGCGGGCTTCCGCCGCACGGCCAAGGGCACCACGGTCGCCGCGATCCCCACCCGGGCCCGCCTGCCGTGGATCGAGCACGACCTCAGCGCCCTGAGCCCGGACGAGCGGGCGGCGGAACTCGACCGGCTCGCCGCCGCCGACCAGGCCCAGCGCTTCGACATGACCCGGCCGCCGCTGCTGCGCATGTCGCTGGTCAAGCTGGGCGCGGGGGAGCACCGGCTCACCATCACCCACCACCACATCCTGCTCGACGGCTGGTCCGCCCCGCTGCTCGTCCAGGAGCTCCTCGCCCTGTACGCGCGCCCGGGCTCGCTGCCGCCGGTCACGCCGTACAAGGCTTATCTGGCCTGGTTGTCGCGCTGGGACAAGGAGTCGGCCACCGTCGCGTGGCGGCAGGCGCTGTCCGGCCTGGACGAACCGACCCGCGTCGCGCCCGCGGGCACCACACCCGAACCGGTCGTGCCCGGCTCGGTCGAGATCGCGCTGCCCGAGGACCTCAGCGCCAGGCTCACCGGGCTCGCCCGCACCCGCGGCCTGACGCTGAACACCGTCGTCCAGGCGGCCTGGGGTCTGCTGCTGGGCAAGCTCACCGGCCGTACCGACGTCGTCTTCGGCGCCACCGTCTCCGGCCGCCCGCCGGAACTGCCCGGTGTCGAGTCGATGATCGGGCTGTTCATCAACACCGTCCCGGTGCGGGTGCGGATCGACCCGGCCGAGGCCGCCGGTGACCTGCTCGCGCGTCTGCAGGACGAGCAGGCCGCGCTGATCGAGCACCAGTACCTCGGACTGGCCCAGGTGCAGCGGCTGGCCGGTCACGGCGAGCTGTTCGACACCCTGACCGTCTTCGAGAGTTACCCCGAAGGTGACGGCGATACCGTGGCCGGGCTGCGGGTCACCCAGGCGCACGACGAGGACGCCACGCATTACCCGTTGACGCTGGTCGCCGAGCCGGGCGCGCGGATCAACCTGGAGCTCCGTCACCGCGCCGACGTGTTCGACGGCGGCACCACCCGGACCCTGCTCGACCGGCTGGTCCGCATCCTCACCGCGATCGCCGACGACCCCGCGGCCCCGGTCGCCCGCATCGACATCCTCGGCGCGGACGAGCGGGCGACCGTGCTCGGCCCGTGGACCGGCACCATCGAGGGCATCGAGCCGACCACGTTCCCGCGCCGGTTCGCCGAGATGGTCGCGGCCCACCCGGACGGCGTCGCCGTGATCTGCGAGGACGAAGAGGTCAGCTACACCGAGCTGGAGGCCCGCTCGGGTCGTCTCGCCGCCGCGCTCGCCGGTCGCGGGATCGGTCCGGGTGACGTCGTCGCCGTGGGCCTGCCCCGCTCGGTCGACCTGGTCACCGCCCTGGTCGGCGTGCTGCGCTCGGGGGCCGCCTACCTCGCGCTGGACCTGGACTACCCGTCCGACCGGCTGCGCTACATGCTCGACGACGCCGCACCGGCTGCCGTGGTCACCCGCGCCGACCTGGCCGCCGTTGTCCCTACCGACGTGCCGATCGTCGACGTGGCCGAGGCGCCGTCCGGCCCCGCGGTCACCCCGCGCGAGCCGGTGGTCGACGACGCCGCCTACGTCATCTACACGTCCGGCTCGACCGGGCGCCCCAAGGGTGTCGTGGTCACGCACGAGGGTGTGGCCAAGCTCGTCGCCACCCAGGAACGGCGCATGGGTGTCACCTCCGACAGCCGTGTCCTGCTGTTCGCCTCACCCAGCTTCGACCTCGCCTACTTCGAGATGTGCCAGGCGCTGCTCTCCGGCGGTGCGCTCGTGGTCGTACCGGCCGAGCTGCGCATCCCCGGCGCCCCGCTGGTCGACTACCTGACCAAGCACGAGGTCACCCAGATGGCGCTGCCGCCGTCGGTGCTCAGCGCCCTGCCCGCGGACTGCCGGCTGCCGCTGGGTGTCGGCATGCTCGTCGGCACCGAGGAGGTGCCGGCCCGGCTCGCCGAGCGGTTCGCCGCCGGGCGGCGCATGTGGAACGCGTACGGCCCGACGGAGACGAGTGTCAACGCCACGCTGTGGGAGTGTGCGCCCGTCTCGACCGGGACCGTGCCGATCGGCTTCCCCGACCCCGGACAGCGCGCGTACGTGCTGGACAGCAGCCTGCAGGCAGTCCCGGTCGGCACGGTCGGCGAGCTCTACCTCGGGGGTCTCGGCCTGGCCCGCGGCTACCTCAACCGGCCCGGCCTGACCGCCGAACGCTTCCTGCCCGACCCGTTCGCCGCACCCGGTACGCGGATGTACCGCACCGGCGACCTCGTGCGCTGGACCTCCGAAGGTGCCCTGGAGTTTGCCGGGCGCGCCGACCACCAGGTCAAGATCCGGGGCTTCCGGGTGGAGCTCGGCGAGATCGAGGCCGTCGTCGCCCGTCAGCCCGGCGTCCGGCAGGCCGCCGTCATCCTGCGGACGGACAACGGTGTCAAGCGCATCGTCGCGTACGTCGTGCCCGGTGACGACCTCACGAAGCTGCGCGCCGACGTGGCTGCCGTGCTGCCGGACTACATGGTTCCCGGGGCGTTTGTCGCCCTGGACGCGTTGCCGGTGTCGGTCAACAACAAGCTCGACCGGGCCGCCCTGCCCGCACCCGACTTCGCCGCAGGACCGGAGGGCCGGGCCCCGCGCACGCCCCGCGAGAAGCTGCTGTGCGACGTGTTCGCCGAGGTGCTCGGCGTGCCCGAGCTGGGCATCGACGACGACTTCTTCGCCCTCGGCGGCGACAGCATCATGTCGATGCAGCTCGTCGGGCGCGCCCGCGCCGCCGGTCTGCTGATCAGCCCGCGCCAGGTCTTCCAGAACCGCACCCCGGCCCGTCTGGTCGCGGTCGCGGGCACGGTCACCGGCCCCGATCCCGTCCCCGCGGCCCTGTCGCTGGTCACCCTGAGCGAGGCCGACCGGCACGAGCTCGCCACCCTGGGCACCGAAGTACGCGAGGTGCTGCCCCTGTCCCCGCTGCAGAGCGGCCTGCTGTTCCACACCCTGCTCGACGACGGTGGCCCGGACGTCTACACGGTCCGGATGATCGTCGACCTGTCCGGCCCGATCGACGCCGCCCGGCTGCGTGCCGCTGCCCAGGCCCTGGTCGATCGGCACGGCAACCTGCGCGCGTCGTTCCATCACCTGGCGTCCGGTGCGGCGGTGAGTGTCGTGCCTGCCGCGGTCACCGTGCCGTGGACAGAGGTGGACCTCTCCGGCCGGGACGACGACGCGTGGCAGCAGCTGCTGGCCGAACAGGGCCGCCGGTTCGACCCGTCCGTCGCGCCGCTGATCCGGCTCGCGCTGGTGCGTACGGGACCGGACACGCACCGGCTCGTGGTGACCCACCACCACCTGCTGCTCGACGGCTGGTCACGGGGGCCGCTGCTGGCCGAGCTGTCGGCGCTCTACCGCGACGGGGACAGCACACCGGCGGTCGTGCGCCCGTACCGGGACTATCTCGCCTGGGTGGCCGGCCAGAACCGGGGGATCGCCGAACAGGCCTGGGCGGGCGCTCTGCGCGGCCTGGCCGAGCCGACCCGGGTCGCACCCGCCGACGGGCACCGCGCCGCCCTGGCCCCCGGGGTGGCCGAGGCCGAGCTGCCCGCGGCCCGCACCGCCGAGCTCGTCGCGATCGCGCGGGCCCGCGGCCTGACCCTGAACACCGTCGTGCAGGCCGCCTGGGCGCTGCTGCTGGCCCGGCTCACCGGACGCGACGACGTGGTCTTCGGGGCGACGGTCTCCGGCCGCCCGCCGCAGCTGCCCGGTGTCGAGTCGATGATCGGGCTGTTCATCAACACCGTGCCGGTCCGGGTGCGCCTCGACCCGGCCGAGCCCGTGCACGTGCTGCTCGACCGCCTCCAGGACGAGCAGTCCGCCCTGATGGAACACCAGTACCTGAGCCTCACCGAGATCCAGCGGCTCGCCGGGGGCGGGGAGCTCTTCGACACCCTGCTGGTCTTCGAGAACTACCCGGACGGCGACGCGGACGAGGACGGGCTGCCGGTCACCGGCACCGACGGCCACGACGCCACGCACTACCCGCTGACGCTGATCGCCGAGCCCGGCCCGACGCTGCGGCTCGCCGTCGAGTACCGGCCCGACCTCTTCGACCACGCGTACGCGGACCGTCTCGCCGCCGCCCTGGTCACCGTGGTCGACGAACTCGCGGCCGGGCTGGACGCCCCGGTCGGTCGGGTCGGCCTGCTCGACGCCGCCGGCCGCGACGCCGTCCTGGCCGCCGGTCGCGGCGAGACCCGGGAGCTGTCCCCGGCCACACTGCCGGAGCTGGTCGCCGCGCAGGTCGTGGCCACCCCGGACGCGGTTGCGGTGGTCGGCCCGGACGGCACCGAACTCACCTACCGCGAGCTGGACGAGCGGACCGACCGGCTGGCCCGGGTGCTGACCGCCGCCGGCGCCGGCCCCGAGACGGTGGTGGCGCTGGCACTGCCGCGCTCGGTCGAGCTCGTGACGGCGATCCTGGCCGCCGGGAAGGCCGGTGCGGCGTACCTGCCGCTCGACCTCGACCACCCGGACGCGCGTCTGGCGACGATGCTCGACGACGCCCGGCCCGTGGCGGTCCTGGCCATCGCCGCGACCGCCGCACGGCTGGCGGCCCTGCCGTCCGCGCCCGGGCCGATCGTGCTGGACGGGCCTCTCGACGACCCCGACGTGCCGCTCACCGCGCCGCGCCCCGAGCAGCCCGCGTACGTGATCTACACGTCCGGATCCACCGGTACGCCCAAGGGGGTGGCAGTCGAGCACGCGGGCATCGTCAATCGCCTGCTCTGGATGCAGCACGAGTACACGCTGAGCGCCGCCGACCGGGTGCTGCAGAAGACTCCGGCCGGGTTCGACGTGTCGGTCTGGGAGTTCTTCTGGCCGCTCATCACCGGCGCGACGCTGGTGGTGGCCCGCCCGGACGGTCACCGCGACCCGGCCTACCTGGCCGGTCTGATCCAGCGGGAACGCATCACCACCGTCCACTTCGTCCCCTCGATGCTCACGGCGTTCCTGGCCGAGTCCTCGGCGACCGGCTGCACCACGCTGCGCCGCGTGATCTGCAGCGGCGAGGCACTGCCCACCGCCCTGGCCGACCGCTGCCGGGAACTGCTGCCCGGTGCCGGGCTGCACAACCTCTACGGCCCGACCGAGGCGTCCGTCGACGTCACCGCCTGGCCCGCGTCCCGGGGCACCGGCCGTGGCAGCGTCCCGATCGGCAGCCCGGTCTGGAACACCCGCGTCAGCGTGCTCGACACCAACCTCCACCCGGTTCCGGTCGGCGTACCCGGCGAGCTGTATCTGTCCGGTGTCCAGCTGGCCCGCGGCTACCGCGGACGCCCCGACCTGACCGCGGGCCGGTTCGTCGCCGACCCGTACGGGCCGGCCGGGACCCGCATGTACCGCACCGGCGACCAGGTCCGCTGGAGTGAGCCCGGTGTGCTGGAGTTCCTCGGCCGAGGCGACGGACAGGTGAAGATCCGCGGCCTGCGGGTCGAACTCGGCGAGATCGAGGCCACGATCGCCGCGCAGCCCGGCATCGGCTCGGCCGTCGTGCTGCTGCGCGAGGACCGCCCGGGTGTCGCGCACCTCGTCGGCTACGTGACGGTCACCGGCGACTTCGACGAGGACTCCCTGCGCGGCAGCCTGGCCGCGCTGCTGCCCGATCACATGGTCCCGTCCGCGTTCCTCGTCCTCGAGGCGCTGCCCGTCTCGGTGAACGGCAAGCTCGACCGGGCCGCCCTGCCCGCGCCCGACTTCGCCGCGGCGAGCACCGGCACCGCCGCCCGTACGCCCCGGGAGCAGCTGCTCTGCGACCTGTTCGCCGAGGTGCTCGGTGTGGCCTCGGTGGGCGCCGACGACGACTTCTTCCGGCTCGGCGGCGACAGCATCGTGTCGATCCAGCTCGCCGGCCGGGCCCGGGCCGCGGGTCTGTCGCTGACGCTGCGCCAGATCTTCCAGCTGCGGACCCCGGCCGCGCTGGCCGCCGCGGCCGGATCGGCGTTCACCGCGGCGGCCGGCGACGCTGCCCTGGTCGACCTGACCGACGCCGAGACCGCCGAGATCGCCGCCCTGGACATCGATGTGGCCGAGGTGCTGCCGCTCTCGCCGCTGCAGGCCGGACTGCTGTTCCACGCCGCGTTCGACGCCGACGGGCTCGACCTCTACACCGTGCAGATGGTCTTCGACGTGCCCGGCACGGCCGACCCCGCGCGGCTGCGGGCCGCCGGTCAGGCGCTGCTGCAGCGGCACGCCAACCTGCGGTCGTCGTTCCACCAGCTCGGCTCGGGCCGGCCGGTGGCGGTGGTGGCCCGTGGTGTGGTGCTGCCGTGGGCCGAGGCCAACCTGTCCGATCTGGACGGTGACCGGCGGGAGGAGGCGTGGCAGCGGTGCCTCGCCGAGGAGGGACGCCGCTTCGATCCGGCGTCCGCCCCGCTGCTGCGGATGATGCTGGTCCGCGTGGGTGACGCGTACCGGCTGATCCTGACGCACCAGCACATGCTGCTCGACGGCTGGTCCCGCGGCCCCCTGACCGACCAGCTGGCCGAGCTGTACGCGTCCGGCGACGACGGTGCCGGGCGTCCGCCGTACCGGGATTTCCTGGCCTGGCTGGCCGGGCAGGACCGCGGCGCCGCCGAGCAGGCCTGGCGCAGCGCGCTGGCCGGTGTCGCCGACGCCACCCGCCTGGCCCCGGCCGATCCGCAGCGCGAGCCGGCCGTCCCCGAGCTGGTCGAGCACGAGCTGGCCACCGGTGTCACGGCCGGGCTCACCGCGCTGGCCCGCGATCGGGGCCTGACCCTGAACACGCTGGTGCAGGCGGCCTGGAGTGTGGTGCTGGGCCGGCTCACCGGCCGCGACGACGTGGTCTTCGGTGCCACCGTCTCGGGGCGCCCGGCGCAGCTGCCGGGTGTCGAGTCGATGATCGGGTTGTTCATCAACACCGTCCCGGTCCGGGTCCGCGTCGACCCGGCCGAGCCGGTCCACACCCTGCTCGACCGGGTCCAGGACGAGCAGTCGGCGCTGCTCGACCACCAGTACCTCGGTCTCGCCGACATCCAGCGGCTGGCCGGCGTGGGCGAGCTGTTCGACACGCTGCTGATCGTCGAGAACTACCCGGACCACGACGACAACGCGGAAAGCTTGCTGTCGGCCGCCGATGCGGGCGGACGCGACGCCACGCACTACCCGCTGACCTGGGTCGTCGACCCGGGGGAGCGGCTGCGGCTGGGCCTGGAGTTCCGGCCCGACCTCTTCCCGCAACCGGTTGCCACGCGGCTGGTCGGCGCGGTCACCGCGGTGCTGACCGCGTTTGCCGCCGACCCGTCGCGCCGGGTCGGTGAGCTGGACCTGCTCACCGGTGAGGACCGCACCGGCTGGAACCCGCCCGCGCCCGAGGCCGATGGCGACCCCACGGTTGCCGAGGTGTTCGAGCGGCAGGCCGCCGCGTCGCCGGACGAGATCGCGGTCGTCTGCGGTGACGTCCGGTGGACCTTCGCCGAGCTGAACGCGCGAGCGAACCGGCTGGCCCGGCACCTCGTCGCGCGCGGTGCCGGCGCCGAGGACATCGTCGCGCTGGCGCTCCCGCGGACCGCCGACGCGATCACGGCGATCCTGGCGGTGCTCAAGAGCGGCGCCGCCTACCTGCCGCTGGACCCGGCGTACCCGGCGGCCCGGATCGCCGCCATGGCCGACGACGCGCGTCCCGCGCTGCTGCTCACCACCGCCACGACAGGCATCGACGTGGCCGGAGCCGGTCGTGTCCTGGTCGACGACCCCGAGCTGGACACCCTCTCCGGTGCCGACCTCACCGACGCCGACCGCGTAGGCCCCGCCCGGGCCGGGCACCCGGCCTACGTCATCTACACGTCCGGCTCCACGGGCAAGCCCAAGGGTGTGGTGGTCACCCACCGGAACCTCGTCAACCTGTTCCGCAGCCACCGTGACCAGCTCCACCGGCCCGCGCAGGCGAGCACCGGCCGCCGGCACCTGCGCGTCGGGCACGCCTGGTCTTTCGCGTTCGACGCCTCCTGGCAGCCGCAGCTCTGGCTGCTCGACGGGCACGCCCTGCACATCGTCACCGAGGAGGTGCAGCGCGACCCGGAGCAGCTCGCCACGCTGATCCGCGCCGAGGGCATCGACTTCATCGAGCTCACCCCGTCGCACTTCGCGCAGGTGGCCGACGCCGGGCTGATCCACGACGGGCACTGCCCCCTGGCCGTGGTCGGCGTCGGCGGCGAGGCGGTGCCCCCGGCCCTGTGGGAACGCCTCGGCAGCCTGCCCGGCACGGCCGCGTTCAACCTGTACGGCCCGACCGAGGCGACCGTCGACGCGCTGGCCGCGAAGCTGTCCGACTCCGCTGCCCCGGTCATCGGCCGAGCTGTCGCGGGTGCCCGGGCGTACGTGCTCGACCGTGCGCTGCGGCACCTGCCGACCGGCATCGCGGGGGAGCTGTACCTGGCCGGCGCCGGGCTGGCCCGCGGCTACCTGGGCCGTCCCGGGCCGACCGCCGAACGTTTTGTCGCCGACCCGTACGGCCCCGCGGGCGCCCGCATGTACCGCACCGGTGACCTGGTCCGGTGGACCGAGGACGGCCGGGTTGAATACCTGGGCCGGGTCGACGAGCAGGTGAAGATCCGCGGCTTCCGCATCGAGCTGGGCGAGATCGAGTCGGTGCTGGCCGCCCAGCCGGGTGTCACCGAGGCCGTGGTGGTCGCCCGCGAGGACCGGCCGGGCGTCCGGCGCCTGGCCGGTTACGTGGTGGCCGCCGGGGACGTCGACCCGGCCGCACTGCGGGCCGCGGTCGCCGCCGAGCTGCCGGACTACATGGTGCCGGACGTCGTGCGTCTCGACCGCCTGCCCACACTGGCCAACGGCAAGATCGACCGGTCCGCTCTGCCCGCCCCGGACCTCGGCCCGGCCACCGCCGGACGGGCGCCGCGCACCGAACGCGAGCGTCTGCTGAGCGAGGTCGTGGCCGGCGTGCTCGGACTGCCGGCGGTCGACGTCGAGGCCGACTTCTTCCTGCTCGGCGGGGACAGCATCGTCGCCATGCAACTCGTCGGCCGGGCCCGCGGTGCCGGGCTGCGGCTCACCCCGCGACAGGTTTTTGCCGAGCGTACGGTGGCCCGCCTGGCCGAGGTCGCCACCGTGGCGGTCGCGGAGACGGACCGCAGCACCGACGGGGTCGGGTCCTTCCCCCTGACACCGGTCATGCACTGGCTGAGCGAGGTCGACGGACCGATCGACGGCTTCAACCAGTCCGCGGTCGTGCAGGTCCCCGCCGGGCTCGGCTGGGAACACCTGCTGACCGCGCTGCAAGCCGTCGCCGACCGCCATGACCTGCTGCGTGCCCGCCTCGACCGCACCGGCGGCTGGTCGATGTCGGTACCCGCCACCGGTACGTCCCGGGCCGCCGACTGGACCGTCCGCGTGGATGTGTCCGGCCTCGACGAGCGCGGACTGTGGGACGCGGTCGCCGAGCAGGCCCGGATTGCGCAGGCCGCCCTCGATCCCGGGGCCGGCACGATGATCCGGGCGGCCTGGCTGGACGCCGGCGCCGACCGCCCCGGGCGCCTGCTGCTGCTCGTCCACCACCTCGTCGTGGACGGCGTCTCCTGGCGCGTGCTGCTCCCCGAGCTCGGCGCAGCCTGGAAGGACGCGGTCGCCGGACGCGCACCGGTGACCGCCGGTGCCGGGACCTCGTTCCGCCGCTGGGCGACCGGGCTGGCCGCGCAGGCCCTCGACCCGGCGCGCACGGCCGAGCTGCCGATGTGGACCGACATCGTCGGCCGGGGTGACCCGCTGCCGGTGCTGCGCCCGCTGGACCCGGCCGTGGACGTCGCCGCCACCCTGCTCGACGTCACCCTGGCGCTGCCGACCGACGTGACCGAGGCGCTGCTCACCCGGGTGCCCGCGGCGCTGGGCGCGACCATCAACGACGTGCTGCTCGGCACGCTCGGTCTCGCGGTCACCCGGTGGCGTGCGGGGCAGGGCGACGCGGTCCTGGTCGCCCTGGAGGGCCACGGCCGGGAGGAACATCTGGTGCCCGGTGCCGACCTGTCCGGAACGGTCGGGTGGTTCACCAACATCTTCCCGATCTGCCTCGACACCACCGGCATCGACATCGAGGACGCCTTCGCGGGCGGACCGGCGGCGGCAGCAGCGGTGGCGCGGGTCCGCGAGCACCTCGCGGCGCTGCCGGACAACGGCATGGGCTACGGGATGCTGCGGTACCTCAACCCCGACACCGCTCCGGTGCTGGCGGCGCTGCCGCACCCGCCCATCCAGTTCAATTACATGGGCCGCTTCGACTTCCCTGAGGCAGCCGACTGGGAGTTCGCCCCCGAGGCGGAGGCGGCCGAGAACGGCGCCGACGACGCCATGCCGGAAACCTACGAGCTGGTCGTCAACGCACAGACCGAGGACCGGGCGACCGGCCCCCAGATGACCGCCACCTGGGCCTGGCCGGCCGCGGTCCTCACCGAGGAATCGGTCGGCGACCTCGCTCGCACCTGGTTCGACGTACTGCAAGCCCTGGTTCAGCACACCACGAGGAGCAACTGATGAGCACCAACCCGTTCGACAACGCCGAAGGTATGTTCCTCGTGCTGGTCAACGACGAGAACCAGCACAGCCTGTGGCCGGTCTTCGCCGAGGTACCGGCCGGCTGGCGCACGACACACGGCCCGGCCGGACGCCAGGACTGCCTGGACCACATCAACACCACCTGGACGGACATGCGCCCGCAAAGCCTGATCGATGCCTCCTGAAGCCGTGGAGTGGTCCGCGACGGATACGGAGACGGGCCGGTTCTCGCCGACGGTGATGCGCTCGGACCTCGACGAGGTGGAGAACCACTTCATCTCGATGCGGGCCAGAGGTGAGGGCTTCCTCGAGGTCTCGCTGCCGACCGCCGACTCCCCGCAGGTCGCCCTGAGCTTTCGTGGTCCGCATGCAGTGGTCGAACAGCTTCGCGCCGTCGACGAGGACCCGAAGTCCTTCCTGCTGGTCGGGGATGGCAGCGTCCCGTGGGACGGCAAGGTTGAGGTGCCGGGCACGGAAGGGGACTCGGTGTTCACCGGTCACTTCGTGATGAGTGTCGACCACGCGTGGGACGCCGTTCGCCAGTTCGTGCGTACGGGCTCGCCGGCCGGCCTCGGCGAGTGGTACGAGCTGTAGTCGCCGGTACAGTGCGCGGCTATGCGGTACGGCGCGCATCTGCCTCAGATCGACCTTGACGGCACGGGGTGGCGGCCGGGGACGTTGGCGTCCTACGCCGGTGCGGCCCTGCGGCTCGGGTATGTGGCTCTGGCGGCCAACGATCATCTGGTCTTTCAGCGGCCCTGGTTGGACGCCGTTGTCGCGCTGGCGAGCGTTGCCGAGGCGAGCGGTGATCTGCAGTTGGTCACGACTGTTGCGCTGCCGGTGGTGCGGGGACCGGCGGCGTTGGCCAAGGCGGCGGCTGCGCTGGACATCGTGTCGGGTGGGCGGCTGGTGCTCGGGGTCGGGCCGGGTTCGTCGGCGCGTGACTATGCCGCGGCGGGGGTGCCTTTCGACGAGCGGTGGCCGCGCTTCGACGAGGCGGTTCAGGCGTTGCGCGCCTACCTGACACCGGGGGCGCCGCCGTTCGAAGGGCGTTTCTACGCGGCGGACGAGGCGCTGCGCCCGCATCCTGCGCGTTCGGACGGGCTGCCGATCTGGGTGGCGAGCTGGGGGTCGGCTGCCGGCCTGCGGCGGGTCGCGCGGCTCGGCGACGGGTGGTTGGCCTCGGCGTACAACACGACGCCGGAGCGGGTGGCGGCCGTCAGCTTGCCCTGCTCGCTGGCGACGATGTGGATGTATGTGACCGAGGACGAGCGCGAGCGGGAGGCGCACCTCAGCGCGCTCGGAGTGCTGCTGAAGCGGCCGATGGAGGCGCTGGCGGGGCGGCTCCTCGTCGGATCGGCCGAGCACTGTGCGGACGTCGCGCGGGCCTACGCCGCCGCGGGCGTCGGCCAGTTGTTCGTCTGGCCACTGGCGGACGCCGAACGTCAGCTCGAGCGATTCATGAGCGACGTGGTTCCGCTCGTCGGAGATGGCTGGTGACATCGACCAGGATGGCGATCATGGCGCGTACGCCGGGTGGTTGCCCCTCGTCGTCGAGGTGGGCCACGCTGATCCGCCGGACGGGGGCGCCGGCGCGCAACCGGCGGACCTCCACCCCCGCGGTCGGGCTCACGAGTCCCAGGCCGGGGATGAGCGCGACGCCCAGCCCGGCGGCCACGAACGCCTGCACCGCCCGGTAGTCGTCGGAGGACAGCTGGATGCGGGGGTCGAACCCAGCCGCGCGGCAGGCGTGCCGGACGATCCGGAACCAGGCGCTGCCGCTGTGGCCGCCCACCCAGTCCTCGTCCGCCAGATCCGCCAGAGACAGCGCCGTACGGCGCCGGGCCAGCCGGTGCCTCGCGGGAAGGATGACCCGGTAGGGGTCGTCGAACAGGTGCACCCGGCGCAGCGGACCGGTCGTCGCGGCGGGGAGGGCCTCGTGGTCGTAGACCACGGCCAGGTCGAGTCCGCCGTCGGTGAGTCGCGGCACCAGGCCCTGCATGTGGTCGTCGACAACGGTCAGCACGATGGTGGGATGTTCGGTGCGCAGGCGACCGAGCGCGGCCGGCACGAAGGTCGTCAACGCGGTCGGGAAGCTACCGAACCGCAGCCGGCCGGCGCGGTGGCCGGCGATCTCGGCGAGTTCCTGTTCGGCTGCCTCCAGGCGGGCGTTGATAGTCCGGCCGTGCCGGACCAGGACGTGCCCGGCCTCGGTCAGCGCCATCGGGCGGGTGCCGCGGTCGACGAGCCGGAGCCCGGTTTCGCGTTCCAGGGCGGCGATGTGCTGACTCACGGCCGACTGGGTCAGGCCCAGCACACCGGCGGCTGCGGAGAACGATCCCTGCTCCGCGACCTCGCCCAGCGCCCGGATGCTGCGGACCAGACCTATTAGCTTCACTGATGGGCCTCCAGTAAACGGTATTGATGCTAATGCACCCCGCGCTTACGGTCACAAACGTTCGGCCGTCCGACCCGAGGGAGCATCCGATGACCAGCACAGAAGCACCGATCGACACCGACCAGCTGATGGCGTTCGTCTTCCGAGCCGTCGACGAGGTGGGCGCCACACTCAACTGCGCCCTGGTCGTCATGGGCGACAAGCTCGGTTACTACCGGCACCTGGCGGCACACGGCCCGGCGACGGCGGCAGAGCTCGCGGCGGGCACCGGGACCGGCGAGCCCTACGCCCGGGAATGGCTGAACGCGCAGGCGGCCGGCCGGTTCGTCACCTACGACCCGGGCACCGGCCGGTACACGCTGCCACCCGAGCACGTCGTGGCGCTGACCGACGAGAGCAGCCCCGCGTTCCTGCCCGGCTTCTTCCAGATCGCGCTCGGCGCGGTGAGCGACACCTCCCTGGTGGTCGAGGCGGCACGCCGCACCGGCGGGCTGGGCTGGCACGAACACAACACCGACGTCCACCTCGGCTGCGAGCGTTTTTTCCGGCCCGGGTACGCGGCCAACCTCGTCACCGACTGGTTGCCGGCCCTCGACGGCGTGCTGGAACGGCTGCGGACGGGCGCCCGGGTCGCCGACGTGGGCTGCGGGCACGGCGCAGCGACCATCCTGATGGCGGAAGCGTTTCCCCGGTCGACGTTCGTGGGATCGGACTACCACGAGCACTCGGTGGCTGTCGCCCGTACCCGGGCCGCCGACGTCGCCGATCGTGCGAGCTTCGAGGTCGCCGCGGCCACCGGCTTCACCGGTTCGGGCTACGACCTGGTGACCATGTTCGACTCGCTGCACGACATGGGTGACCCGGTCGGCGCGGCCCGGCACGTGCGCGCGGCCATCGCCCCCACCGGCACCTGGATGATCGTCGAACCGGCGGCGGAGGACCGGGTCGAGGGGAATCTCAATCCCGTGGGCCGGGCCTACTACGGCTTCTCCACGCTGCTGTGCACCCCGGCCTCGCTGTCCCAGCCGGTCGGCGCCGCACTCGGCACCCAGGCCGGTCCCGCGCGTATCCGTGACGTCACCGAGCAGGCCGGTTTCACCCACTTCCGGCTGGCGGCGCAGACCCCGTTCAACAACGTCTACGAGGTGCGTCCTTAGTGCTGGGCGCGCTGGTCCGACCAGGCCTGCCAGAGGACCGCGTACGGCCCGTCGCGCGTGATCAGCTCGGCGTGGGAGCCGATCTCGGCGATCCGGCCGTCCTGGAGCACGACGACCCGGTCGGCGGTCATCGCCTGGGTCAGCCGGTGAGCGACGATCACGGCGGTACGCCCCCGCAACGCGGCCGAGGCGACCCGTTCGAGCAGGCGTGCACCGGCGCTGCCGGCCTCCGCGGTCGCCTCGTCGAGGATGGCCACGGGCGGGTCGGCCAGGATGAGCCGGGCGAACGCCAGCTGCTGGGCCTGCGCGGCGGTCAGCACGTGCCCGCCCGACCCGACCTCGGTCTCCACACCGTCGGGCAGCTGCTCGACCCAGTCGAGCGCGTCCACCGCGGTCAGGGCGGCGCGGACCTCGTCGTCGGTCGCGTCCGGGCGGGCCAGTCGCAGGTCGTCGGCGAGCGTACCGGCGAAGACGTGGACCTCTTGCGTGATCAGCGCGACCTCGCCGGCCGGGACGGTCACGGTGCCGGCGGTCGGCTGGTGCACCCCGGCGATCACCTTGGCCAGGGTGGTCTTGCCGGCGCCGCTGGAGCCGACCACGGCGACACGCTCGCCCCGGGCGATGGTGAGGTCGATGCCGTGCAGCACCGGGCGGCCGGCGCGGTAGGAGAAGTCGAGGCCGCTGACGACCACCGCGTGCGCCACGTCGTCGCGGCGCTCGGCCGGCGGCTCGTCGGCCGGGTCGAGGTCGGCCACTCCGACGAGGCGGTCCAGCCCGGAGGCGGCCGCCTGGGCGTCGTCGACCAGTGCCAGCGCCACGTTGATCGGGCCGAACAGACCGTGGAAGTACAGGGCGGCCGCGGTTGCGGTGCCGAGGCTGACGCTGTCGCCGCGTACCAGGAAGAAGCCGGTGGCGAGCACGGCCGCCAGCCCGAGGAACTCCGCGACGTGCAGGCGGGCGTAGAAGCGGGTCTGCAGCGCGATGCCCCGCAGCAGCAGGTCGACCGCCTGCTGTGACCGGGAAGCGACCAGCTCGCCGTGCTCGCCGGCCAGGCGGAAGGCCCGGATGGTGGGGGCACCGTCGATCGTGGACAGCAGGTGATGCTGCTGGGCGGCGACCGCGACCCGCTGCCGGGCATAGAGAGGTACGGCTCGACGCGCGTACCACCGCACGGTGTACGCCTGCACCGGCACCGCGATCAGCGCCGCGACCAGGAAGCGCCAGTCGAGCACGGCCAGGCCCGCCAGGGTGAGCCCGATGGTGAGCAGCGCCCGGGTGAACTCCGGCAGCGCCGAACGGGTCGCCTCGGCGATCACCGCGACGTCGTTGGTGACCCGGGAGGTGAGGTCGCCGGCGCCCGCCCGTTCGACCTGTTCCAGCGGCAGGCGCAGGGCGGACTCGACGAACCGTTCCCGCAGCCGGGCCAGCATGCCCTCGCCGACCTGCGCGAGCAGCGCGACACCGAGGCCGGCCAGCCCCGCCTCGATCACGGCGGCCGCCACCAGTCCGGCGCCGGTGACGACGATCGCGGTGACACTGCCGCCGGAGGTCGCCAGGTCGACGATGCGCCCGAGCAGCGGCGGGGTCACCAGTCCGGCGGCGGTCCCGGCGACCAGCAGGGCGAGCGCACCGGCCAGCCGGGCCCGGTGCGGCCGGACCAGGACACGCAGTGCGGCCCGGGTCCGCGGCGCGGTCGCGATCGGCAGCAGGTCCGTCATGACAGCACCGTCTCCCTGTACGTGGAGTCACCGGCGACGAGGTCACCGTGCGTACCGTCGGCACGGACGGCGCCGTCGTGCAGGACGATCACCCGGTCGGTCACCGCGAGCAGGGCCGGGCTCGTCGTCACCAGGATCGTGGTCCGGCCGGCGCGCATCTCCCGCAGCCGCCCGGCGATGCGGGACTCGGTGACCGCGTCGACCGCGGTGGTCGGGTCGTGCACCACGAGCACCGGCGGGTCGGCGGCGAGGGCACGGGCGAGCGCGATCCGCTGGCGCTGACCACCGGAGAGCGAGCGGGCGCCGTCGTCCAGCACGGCGTCGAGGCCGTCCGGCAGGCCGCCGGCCACCTCGTCGGCGCCGGCGGTGATCACGGCGGCCTCGACGGTCTCGGGCCGCGCGCGCCCGGAGAGCGAGACGGCCGAACGGATCGTGCCGCCGAACAGGTCGGTGTGGTGCTCGGTGGACAGCACGGCGCTGCGCAGCCCGTCCGGTGCCAGCTCGGTCAGGGCGACACCGTCGAGCTCGATCACCCCGCCGGCCGGGTCGCAGGAGCGGCCGAGCAGGCGTACCAGGGCGGCGGCCTCGGCCGGGTCGGCCGCGACGATGCCGACCAGCTCGCCCGGGGTGATCTCCAGGTCGAGCGCGCGCAGCGGTGGATCGGCGAGCCCGTGGATGCGGATCGCCCCGCGCACCGGAACGGACGGGCTCGCGTCGCCGCCGGTCACCGCGGCGGGCATGTCCAGCACGGCGGCGACACGGCGGGCCGACGCGCGGCCCTGGGCCAGGTCGGCGCCGACCCAGCCGAACGTCGACATCGGGCCGACCAGGAACTGTGCCAGACCGACCGACGAGATCAACTGCCCCACGGTGATCTCACCGCGGACGGCCAGGATGCCACCGGCCACCGCGATCACCGCCAGGAACAACCCGCTGAGCGAGAGCACCACACCCTGGTACGCGGCCTCGGCGCGGGCAGCCCGCACGGTCGCCGCCAGCGCGCCGCGGCTGCGCTCGCGATAGCGGGTCACGGCCGCCGGACCGGCCCGCAACCCCTTGACGACACGCAGCCCGGCGACCAGATCGGCGGCGGTCCCGGAGGCCTGCGCGCCGTGCTCCTGCTCGGTTTCGCTGCGTTCCTCCAGGGGCTTGCCGAGCAGCCGGGTGAGGCCCATCAGCGGTGGTGTGCCGAGCAGGACCAGCAGGCCGAGCGGCACCGAGATGGACAGCAGCAGCACCGCCGCGAAGCTCAGGCCGACCACCGCGGCGACACCGGAGGAGACGGCGACGGCCACCGCACCGACGCGGGCGGCGTCACTGGTGGCGATCGAGACGAGCGCGCCGGGCAGCCGGTCGGTCTCGGCGCCGCCGCGGTCGTCGAGGACCCGGCGGGTCACCCGCAGGCGCAGCTCGTGGGCGGCCTGCTCGGACGCGCGTTCACCGAAGCGCTCGCCGTACCGGTAGCTGTAGCTCAGGCCGAGGTAGACGGCGCCGATCACGCCCAGCCAGAGCGCCAGGTCGCCCGCATCACCGGTGACCGCCTGGTCGATGACCACACCGATGAGGAACGGCACGGCGACCTCGCCGGCCTGATGACCGGTGATCATCAGGGTGCTGAGCACGATCCAGCGTCGTTGCCCGCCGAGCGCCTGGCCGAGCAGACCCTGCCGCTGGGTCACGCGGAGGCCCGCTCGGTCACCGCTGCGCGGACGCCGCGGCGGCGGTGCCGGTCGGCCGGGACGACCATCGGGGTGCCGGTCTCGGGGTCGTCGATGACCCGGCACGGCATCGAGAACACCCGCTCGACCAGCTCGGCGGTCATCACGTCGGCGGGGGTGCCCTGCGCGAGCACCTTGCCGTCGCGCATGACGATCAGCTCGGTCGCGTACCGGCAGGCGTGGTTGAGGTCGTGCAGCACCGCGACGATCGTGCGGCCCTCCTCGTGCAGCTCCGCGCAGAGGTCGAGCACCTCGAACTGGTGGGACAGGTCGAGGAACGTCGTCGGCTCGTCGAGCAGCAGGATCGGCGTCTGCTGGGCCAGGGCCATGGCCAGCCAGACCCGCTGCCGCTGACCGCCGGAGAGCTCGTCGACGAACCGGTCGGCCAGATCGGCGACCTCGGTCAGGCGCATCGCCTCGGCGACCGCGTCCTCGTCCTCCGGCGACCACTGCCGCAACAGGCGCTGATGGGCGAACCGGCCCCGGGCGACCAGCTCCTCGACCACGATCCCGCCGGGCACGACGGGGGACTGCGGGAGCATGCCGAGCTGCTTCGCGATGTGCTTCGACGGGTACGACGCGATGGCGTTCCCGTCGAGCAGCACCGCACCGGACTGCGGCTTGAGCACCCGAACCAGCGCGCGCAGCAGCGTCGACTTGCCGCAGGCGTTGGGCCCGACGATGACGGTGAACGACCCGTCGGTGATCCGCACGTCGAGGTGCTCGGCGACCACCCTGCGGTCGTACGCGAGGGTGAGGTCCGTGGCCTGGAGCCGGGCGTCGTCGGTCATCGGTCGATCCTCATCCTCGGGTGCGTCGTTCGTGGAACAGCAACCAGGTCAGGTAGACACCGCCGAGCGCGGCGGTGATGATGCCGACCGGGATGTCGTTGCCCGGCATCGCATGCTGCGCCGCCCAGTCGCCCGCGGTGAGCAGCGCGGCGCCCATCGCGGCGGCGGGCAGGATCCCGGCGTGCGGCGAGCGGGCCAGCCGCGCGGCCAGCGGTGGTGCCGCCAGTGCCACGAAGGCGATCGGCCCGGCCGCCGCGGTCGCCCCGGCCGACAGACCCACCGCGGCCAGCGCCAGGACCGCCCGGCTCCGTTCCACCGGTACGCCGTGCAGCACCGCGATCTCGTCGCCCAGCGCCAGCATGCTCAGGTGCCGTCCGTAGTACAGGACCAGCGGCAGCAGCACCGCGAGCGCGACACCGACCAGCACGACCTCGGTCCAGCCGCGACCGTTGACGCTGCCGATCAGCCAGACCTGTGCGGCGAGCGCCTCGTCGAGCCGGCTGCGGTAGATCAGGTAGGAGTTCGCGGCCTCCAGCAGCGCGGAGACGCCGATACCCATGAGGATGAGGCGGAAGGGCTGCACACCCCGGCGGAAGGCCAGCAGGTAGATCGCCACCGAGGTGAGCAGGCAGCCGACGATCGCGCCGGTGGCGACCTGGATCCCGCCGCCACCGAGGATCAGCATGACCACGAGCGCGCCGGTCGCGGCACCCACGGTCAGGCCGACAAAATCGGGGCTGCCGAGCGGATTGCGCGTCAGCCCCTGGAAGATCGTGCCGCTCGCTCCCAGCGCCGCACCGACCAGCAGCGTGATCAGCACCCGGGGCAGCCGCAGCTCGTAGACGATGAAGTCGGTGCCGGCGTCACCCCGCCCGGCCAGGCTGCGCAGCACGTCCGCGACCGGCACCGGGAAGTCGCCACTGGTCAGGTTGACCAACGCGACACCCAGCGCGACGAGCAGCAGCACGACGCCGACGATCAGTGCGCGCAGATGCACCCGGACCGAGAGGCCCCCGCCGCGCAGCACGACGCGCGTGCCCTGACCGCTCACAGGACACTCAGCCGGCGCCGGCGGCACAGCGCGATGAACAGCGGCGCACCCAGGAAGGCTGTGACCACACCGACCGGCAGCTCGGCCGGCGCCACCAGCACCCGGCCCAGCACGTCCGAGCCGAGCAGCAGCGCCGGGCCCAGGACCAGCGCGTAGGTGAGGATCCAGCGGTGGTCGGAGCCGACGATCATGCGGGCGGCGTACGGGACAGCCAGGCCCAGGAACCAGATCGGCCCGGAAGCGGCGGTCGCGGCGCCGCACAGCAGGGTGACGGTGAGGATGCCGAGCGCGCGGATCCGGCCCGGATGCGCCCCGAGCGAGGTCGCGGAGTCGTCACCCATGCTCAGGGCGTTCAGCTGGCGGCCGAGGACGAGGGCCAGCACGATGCCGGCCAGCAGGAACGGCATCACCTGCAGGATCGTGGCGGTCTCCCGATCGGACAGCGAACCCACGTCCCAGTGCCTGTACCGGTCGAACGCCTCACGCCGGGTGACCAGGACGGCCCACACGATCGCGCCGAGCACCGAGGTCAGCGAGACACCGGCCAGCACCTGGCGTTCCGGGGTGGGCGCCTTGCCCGAGCCGCCCAGCGCGAACACCGCGGCCGAGGTGATCGCGGCGCCGGCGAAGGCGAACCAGACGTAACCGGTGGCGGAGGTGACGCCGAGGAAGGCGATCGCGAGGACCACCGCGGTGGCGGCGCCGAGGTTCACCCCGAGCAGGCCCGGCTCGGCGAGCGGGTTGCGGGTGAGGGCCTGCATGACCGTACCGGCCAGGCCGAGCGCGGCGCCGACGCCGATCCCGAGCAGGGTGCGGGGGAGGCGCAGCTGGTGCACGATCACGGATTCGGCGGAACCGTCCTCGTGCCACAGCACCCGCCAGACCGTGCCCAGACCGATGGTGCGGCTGCCGATCGCGATGCTCAGGGCCACCGCGGCGACCAGGACGACAACGCCGATCCCGAGACCGATCCAGCGGCGCCGCGTGCGGGAAGCGGACCGGCGCGCGGCACTGTCCGGTGGGACCGTCCGCTCCGCCAGGCCTGCGCCGGTGCCCTGCGTCAACGTGCGCTCCGTCCATCCCGCTCGTGGTCTTAGGTGAGGCTAACCTACACTTCCCTCGAGGTCATCCGGTGGAGGGGCCTCACCAGCAGAGAGGATCAGCCGTGCGGCTACTTTCGATCCGGCGGACCGCCACGGTGGCGGCCGCCGGACTCATCCTTTTCCTTGCCGCCTGTGGCCCCAACAACGAGGCGGACGACACCCCCGCCGGCGGCAGCTCCTCGGCCGCGGCGGCGTCCGCGTTCCCGGTGTCCATCGAGAACAAGTTCGGCACCACGACCATCCCGGCCGAGCCGAAGCGCATCGTCACCGTCGGCCTGGTCGAACAGGACGCCCTGCTCGCCCTCGGTGTGGTCCCCACCGCGACGACCGAGTGGTTCGGTGAGAAGCCCGGCGCCGTCTGGCCCTGGGCCGAGGCCGCGCTCGGCAGTCAGCCCAAGCCGCAGGTGCTGACCAACACCGACGGCATCCAGTTCGAGAAGGTCGCCGCCCTGCGCCCCGACCTGATCCTGGCCGTCTACTCCGGTCTGACCGCCGCGGACTACGCGACCCTGTCGAAGATGGCCCCGACCGTCGCCCAGCCCAAGGACTCGGTCGACTACGGCGTCTCCTGGCAGGACCTGACCCGTACGGTCGGCACTGCCGTCGGCCGCAAGGACCAGGCCGACAAGCTCGTGACCGACACCGAGGCCCGCTTCGAGACCATCAAGAAGGACAACCCGTCCTTCGTCGGCGCGACCGCCATGATGGCCACCACGTGGGAGGGCTACTACGTCTACGGCCCGCAGGACCCGCGCGGCCGGCTGCTCACCGACCTCGGCTTCAAGCTCCCCGACGGCCTCGGCGAGGTCACCGGCAAGGAGTTCGGCGCCAACCTCAGCAAGGAACGCACCGACATGCTCGACACCGGCCTGCTCATCTGGCTGGTCGACAGCTACGAGCCCGACAAGAAGAAGGTCCAGGCCGACCCGCTGTACGCCAAGCTCAAGGTCAAGACCGAGGGCCGCGACATCTACCTCGAGAACGAGGAACTCGTGGGCGCCGCGACCTCGTTCATCTCGGTCCTGAGCCTGCCGTTCCTGCTCGACAAGCTCGTGCCCCAGATGGCCGCCGCCGTCGACGGCAACCCCGCCACGGCCGTGGTCCGCGCCACCGCCTGACCCTCCCCGGTACGGGTGACGGGCGCAGACCCGTCACCCGTCCGCGATCAGTTGAGCCGCAGGGCGGCGGTCATCCGCGAGTGGAACTCCGCCAGCGTGAGCACCGCCGCGTTGTTCTCCTCGACCGGGAAGATCGCGATGTCGGCGCGGTCGTCCTCCAGCTGCGGCAGCCACTCCTTCAGGAACACGTCCGCCGCGATCCGGATGGCGTGCTCGCCCGGAACGTCACCCTCGTTCTCCAGCCGGGCCACCGTGGCGTGCGGCCAGATCGGCAGCAGCGTCCGGCGCCGGGCATCCTCGGTGAACAGGATCTCGTCCTCGTCACCCCAGACCCACAGCTCGCCCCGCCCGGCAATGACCTCGAACGTCCGGGCCACCCGCGCCGCGTCGTCGAGCCCGCGAAGCCGTTCCGCCTCACCGCGCGAGATGTCGTCCGCTGCCACTTGACCTCCGCCGTCGTCCGCCTGCGTACGGCAGCGATGCTATCGCTAGCGGTGTGCGACGCCCGCGATCTGGGTGTTGAAGGGCAGGAACGGGCCGTGGAGGCGGTACGGCTGGAGGTCGGTCCGGGTGAAACCGGCGGCGCGGATCAGTGCGGCCAGGTCGCGTTCGCACGAGCAGCCCTCGAACGTCCACGCCCACGGCCGGCGCACGGCTCGCTGGACGGCGCGGGTCGGCGTACCGGAGGGGGCGGCGACGTGTTCGACGAAGCGGAAGGTGCCGCCGGGCCGGAGGATGCGGCGGATCTCGGTCAGGACCCCGGCGGGGTCGGCCACGGTGCACAGGACGAGGGACGAGATCACACAGTCGGCGCTGTCGCCGGGGAGGCCGGTGCTCTCGGCGAGACGCTCACGCAGGTCGAGGCGGACGTCGTGGCGTTCAGCGGCGGCCCGCAGCCGCCGGTGCATGGCGGCGTTGGGTTCGACGGCGATGAGCGTCGATCCGGGTCGCAGGTAGCGCAGGTTGGCGCCCACGCCCGAGCCGAGCTCGACCACCGCCGGGGGCAGGTCCGCGAACACCCGCCGCTTGTGCTGCCGCAGGCTCCGTTCGAGGTAGGGGCCCAGCAGACTGAAGAACGCGGCGTTGAAGGGTCCACGGACCCGGTGCGGCTCGAAGCCGGTCCTGATGTCGGTCACCCGCAGAACTCTGCCCCGATCCGGTCGCCGGGTCAGGCGGGGAACTACCCCACTTGGGCGGTCCACCACGCGGCGAGCTGGGTGCGGGAGCGGAGTCCGAGGCGTAGGCGGATACGTTCGACGTGGCCCTCGGCCGAGCGCTCGGTGATGCCCAGGCGCGCCGCGATCTCGCGGTTGGTGCAGCCCTGGCTGACCAGCTCGGCCACCTCCCGCTGGCGGGCCGTCAGCCCGCCGGTGCGGTGCCGGGGCGCACCCAGGCCGAGGAAGCGGCGGACCACGCGGACCAGCTCGTCGCGGTCACCGGCGTAGGGCAGGTGCGACCGGCCGGGCAACCGGACCAGTTCAGCGCGCGGGATGCCGGCGGCGAGGACCTCGGCCTGCGAGAGGGGAGCCGCGCGGTCCCCGGTGCGGTGCACCACCAGCGTCGGCGCCCGCACGTGGTCGAGGCGATCACGCACGTCCAGCTCGTAACTGAGCGTCAGCAGCTCCCGGGCGGTCGCGGCACTCGACGACTCCCGCTGGTAGCGGGCCAGCTCGGCCCGGGTGGAACGGTCGGCGTCGGGCGCGAAGATGTCGGTGAGCACCTCCGACCCCAGCCCCCAGTGCGAGGCGATCAGCCCCAGGACATGCTCGCGTACGCCCGGAGGCGAGAGATCGGCGCCGTGGGCCCAGCCGCCGTAGAGCACGAGGCGCCGGACGGTCGCCGGACGAGCCGCGGCCCAGGCCACGGCCACCGGTGCGCCCATCGACGTGCCCATCAGGTCGAACGGCTCGTCCAGCACCGCCGCGATCGCCGCCAGCTGCTCGAGCTCGAACTCCAGGGAGGCCGGCCGGTCCACGACCGCTGACAGGCCGCACCCTGCGCGGTCGTAGCGCACGAGCCGGCAGCCCCGCGCCAGCGCCTCGTAGAGCGCACGCTCGGCCGGCAGCTCCCAGCCGCGTTCGAGGTGGGTGAGCCAGCCCATCACGTAGACCAGCGGCCGGCCCGCACCGGCCGAGGCGTACGCCACGGTGGTGCCGTCGGCCAGCTCCACCCGGTCGAGCCGCTGCTGCACCCTGCGATTGTCCGTCAGAGGGCGACGAAGTGGAGGCCCCGCGCCTTGAGGGCGGGGATGATCGTGCGGAGGGCCTGGTAGGTCTGCGACCGGTCGCCGCCGCCGTCGTGGCAGAGCAGGATCTGTCCCGGACGGGCGGCCAGCATCCGTCGTTTGATCGCCGCGGTGCCGGGGCGTGACCAGTCCCGGGGGTCGGTGCTCCAGTCGAGGGGGAGCAGACCGGCGTGGGCGGATTCCTGCAGGACGGCCGGTGACCAGTCGCCGCCGGGAGAGCGGAAGATCTTGGGCGTGTAACCCGTGGTGTCGTGGATCTTCTCCTGTGCCCGGTGGATCTCCTTGCGGATGCGGGCCCGGGACTTGCCGGCCAGGGCCGACGGGTGGCTCCAGGTGTGGTTGGCGAGCTGGTGCCCGGCGCGGATGACCGACTTGGCCACCGGCTCGTGCCCGAGGACCTGGTTGCCGATCATGCAGAACAGCGCCGGTACGTGGTGCTTGTCCAGCAGCCGCAGGATCTTCGGTGTCCAGACCGGGTGCGGCCCGTCGTCGATGGTCAACGCGATCGCGTCACCCGGGAACGGGGGGACCGTGGTGGCCCGCCGGAAGTCCGCGAGGGTGTGGACCGGGTGGTGCTGCGCCCGCATCGGCGCGGTGGCGCTCTCGGTCGGAGGCGTCCGTGGCTGCGTGGTCATTCGGTGGCCCGCCAGCGAGCCTGCACCGATCGTCGCGGTCGACGCGGCGCCGGCCAGCAGCGTCAGGCCGGCCGCACCGGGCAGAGCCGTCAGGAGCCGCCGCCGGGTGAGGATCGGCCGGTCGGTGGGCCTGCCGGGCATCAGGAAACCTCCGCTGTTCTCGGCGGAGCCGCCCCGGCGGTCCGCCGTGACGTCAAGATCGATCGGGCTGACAACGGGCGAAGCTATCAGGAGCCGTCAAACCTCCACGCACCGTGAGAATCCGAGCGCGATCAGAGACCGAGCCCGTCCAGCAATTTGATGATCGCATTGGTCTTGGGAGCGCTTCCCTCGCCGGCGACCCGGTCGCCGGCGAGCAGAGCGATCACCTCGTCGACCTTGGCGACGACGTCGGACCGGCCGGCGTCCGCCGCGGCCTTCCTCAGCTCCGCCGCCAGACGCAACAACGTGGTGTCCATGGGTCTCAACCTAGTAGTGCTTTGTCATCTTTTGGGTGGGTGACGGTGACATATCAATGCTGATCTTGGTGTCCTGGAGGGATGGACACTGCTGAGGTTCAGCAACTGGCCGATGATCTGGACGCGTTCGTGGCGGATGTGTTCGCTTCATTGACCAGGTCGCGGTGGCAGGAGCGCGCCGAGCATTACCTGCGCGGTCTGATGTTGGACGGTCGTCGCAAGTCGATCCAGCCGATGGCGGCCCGGCTTGCCGGGCCGCACGAACAGGCGTTGAACCATTTCGTCACCAACAGTCCGTGGGATGCCGCGTTGGTGCGCCGACGGCTGGCGGTGCGGATGGACGAGGCGATCGTCCCGGCTGCGTGGGCGTTGGACGACACCGGCTGGCTCAAATACGGTACCGCGTCGGTGGGTGTGACCCGGCAATACACCGGCACGGCCGGGAAAGTGACCAACTGCCAGATCGGAGTCAGCCTGAACCTGGTCACCGACACCGCGTCGTGCCCGGTCGACTGGCGGCTGTTCGTTCCCGAGTCCTGGGACCCGGCCAGCGACAAGGCCACCTCCGAGACCCCCGAGCGCCGCCGCAAAACCGGAATGCCGGACGACGTCGTGCATCGCGAGAAGTGGCGTCTGGGCATGGACATGATCGATGAAGCCCGCGGGTGGGGGCTGACGCCGCCGTTGATCGTCGCTGATGCCGGTTACGGCGACGCCGCTGAGTTCCGCCAAGGTCTCGAGGACCGGAACCTGAGCTACGTCGTCGGCGTGAACTGCGCGCATACCGCTTTCACCATCGACGCCCAGCGCACCTCACCCCCGTATAAGGGTGCTGGCCGGCGGCCGCCGCTGATCTACCGGCAAGCCGCACCCGGCCTCAAAACCCACGTCTTGGCCGCCGGCCGCGACGCGACTCGCAGGGTCACCTGGCGCGAGGGTTCACGCCGCCGGGCCGGCAAAGCCCGGAAGATGGGCGGCAGTTTCGTGTTCCTGCGGCTGCGTCCCGCCAGCCTGGTGCATCGCCGGGCCGTCGGCTTCGACGAAGACCTGCCCGTGCGGTGGCTGATCGCCGAATGGCCACCCGGCGAGCCGGAACCGACCCGCTACTGGCTGTCGAACCTGCCCGCCACGACCCCATATCGGCACCTCGTCAGGCAGGCCAAGCTGCGCTGGCGCATCGAACACGACTACCGCGAGGTCAAAACCGGGCTCGGCCTGGACCACTACGAAGGCCGCACCTGGCAAGGCTGGCACCACCACACCACCCTGGTCTCCGCCGCTCACGCGTTTCTCACCCTGCAACGCCTGGACCCAAAAACCCGTGCGCCGGAATGACTCTCTACGCCGTACTCCGACGCCTGCAACACCTGCTGGCCCGCCTCATCGGCACCTGCCCGACCTGCCAAACCCGCTTCCCGCAACGAAAAGCCCGCGCGGGAAGAGGACCATGACAAAGCACTACTAGGTGTGATGTCCAGCGAGGTTGTTCAACCGGGTGATCGGTGGGACTTTGCCGATGGCGGTGTGGGGCCGGTGGTGGTTGGGCGGTCTCTGCGGAACATCGCAACAGGCCTGGTCAGTGGACGGCCGGGAAGAGCTTAGCGAGTTGCTGGGCCGGGGTTGTCCAGCCGAGGCATCGACGTGGTCGGTCATTGAGTTGCTTCGCGATCTGCGCCAGGTGCTCAGCGTCGTAGGCGCCGAGATCCGTGCCTTTGGGAAAGTACTGGCGTAGCAAGCCGTTGAAGTTTTCGTTGCTGCCTCGCTGCCATGGGCGGCCCGGCAAGCAGAAGTAGACGGGTACTCCCGTCGCGGTGCTGAACTCGTGATGGCGGCCCATTTCGCCGCCTTGATCCCAGGTCAATGTGCGAGCCAATCCGGCGGGTAGCTTGCGGAAGAGCTTGATGAGCGCGTCACGGACCTGACCGGCGTTATGTCCCTCGGGCAGGTAGATCAGCACGGCGTAACGGGTGCTGCGCTCGATCAAGGTCCCGATAGCGGATTTGTTGTTCTTGCCCAGGACCAGGTCGCCTTCCCAATGCCCCGCGACGCTGCGGTCGTTGGCCTCAGCGGGTCGCAAACTGATCGCGTGGCCGGCCTCGACGAAGTGAGTGGTCCGCTGATCAGCGCGCCGCCGACGGCGTCGCTTGAGCCGTCCGCTACGCAGCGGACGACGTGGCGCCGCTCGAGTCAAAGGATGATCTGGCCGGTAGAGGGCCTGGTAGATCGTCTCGTGACAGATCCTCATCGCCGGCTGGTCCGGGAAAAGGCCGGGAAGCACGTTGCTGATCTGCTCCGGGCTCCAGCGATCGGCGAGGCGCTGCTGAACGAACAGTCGCAGAGAGGAGTCGGCCGCGAGTTTCCCGGCCTTGGGCCGGGCGCGGCGGGCGCGGGCGCGTTTCTGGGCCCGGAATGGATGGTATTTGCCGGTCTCCGGGTCGCTGTTGCGCTTGATCTCACGGCTGATGGTGGAGGGTTGCCGGCCGAGCGCGGTCGCGATGCCGCGGATGCTAGCCCCGGCCCGGTACTGGTCGGCGATAGCGACGCGCTCGTCTTCGGACAAGAACCGTTCAGAGATCTGCACGGACGCCATGATCGGCGAGTAGGTGCGAGTGGATCCGTCAGGGTTCTTGACCGTACGCCCGTAACGCCAGTAGATGCCGGTGCCTCGGCCAACTCCGACGATCCGGCACGCCTCGGAATTGTTCATACCCTGGGCCATCAACCGTAGGTATTGCTCACGCTTCTCGATCTGGGGTAGTCCACCCGGAGTGCCGGGCGGACGAGGCTGCATAACCACAGCAACTCCTGGAGGTAGCAGGCGTTGCAACCACCGCTAGAGACCGCCGTTGTAGTCGTGCAGGAAGGCCGGTAGGGCAGCGCGGCGGGTCTTTTCGCTGGTGTAGAGCTTGGCGAAGGCCCAGCCCTCGGCGAGAGTTCGGTGGAATCGTTCGATTTTGCCGTTCGTCTGTGGCCGGTAGGGGCGGGTTTTCTTCATGGTGATGCCGAGCTCGGTGCAGGTGTCGCGCCAGAGATGTGATTTGTAGGCCGAGCCGTTGTCGGACAGGACCCTGCGGACGGTGACCCCGCGGACGCTGAACCAGGTGACGGCGCGGCGTAATACGCCGGTCGCGGTAGTGGCGGTTTCGTCGTTGTGGATTTCGGCGTAGGCGACGCGGGAGTGGTCGTCGATGACGGTGTGGACGTAGGCGGTCCCGACGTGCGGAACATAGTTCTTGCCGCGGGTGCCGGTGCGGCGGGCGGTGTTCTGCCGGTTGCGGTCGCCTCGGGCCTTGCCGAGGTAGCGCCAGCCGCCGCCGTCCGGGATGTTGCCGAGCTTTTTTTGACGTCGACGTGCAGCATGTCGCCGGGCGCGCAGTGTTCGTAGCGGCGGATCGTCTCGCCGGTGGTCCGGTCGAGATGGCTCAGACGGTTCGCCTGGTGGCGGGTCAGGACGGCGTGCACGGTCGAGGCGGCCAAGCCGAGTTGGTCAGCGATCGGGACCGGGCCGAGCCGGCGTTTACGGCGCAGATGCAAAATTTTTGCGGACCATCGGTGCCGGGGTCCGGTTCGGCTGGCGGTGCGGCCGTGACGTGCGGTCGGTCATGCCGGCTTCGCCTTCGACGCGGTAGCGGGTAGCCCACTTGGTCGCGGTGCGCCAGGACACGTCATAGCGTTCAGCTGCTCGTGCGGGTGACCATCCGTGGTCCACGATCAGACGCGCCAGCCGCAATCGCGCCCGTGGGGTCAGCGCGGCGTTAGCGTGGGACATGAAGGCCTCCAGCCTGGTCAGTGGGTCCTAGACAGCTCCACTGCACCGTTAGAGGCCTTCATCTGTTCACACATCCGGTCACGATCGTCAGATCGAGTGGTCACAACCCCTCGACCAACGTCCCCGAACATCACACCTAGGGGTGGACCGCCGGTTCGAGCAGCGAAAGAGTCCGCTGCCCGGCGTCGAGGGCGACACGGACGCCGACCGGCATCGGCAGATTGGCGCCGGCGTGCCCGACCTCGACGTTGCCGAGGACCGGGATGTCGCGGTCGCCGAGCACGTCGAGGACGATCTCGGCCAGGGTGGGTGACGAGCCGTCCGTGCCGAGCCCGTCGACCGCCTCGGGGATGCCCACGACCATGCCCGCGATCCGGTCGAGGATCCCGGCGTGCCGCAACACGTGCAGATAACTCCACACGTACGCGGCCTGGCCGCCGAACTCCTCCCAGAACAGCACCGCACCGTCGAAGCGTTCGAGCGGCAGGGCGTACGGCGTTGCCTGGACCAGTGCGATGCGGTTGATGACTCCACCGATCAGCGGGCCCTCGGCACGACCGGGCCGCCAGCACTCCCAGGACGGGGTGGTGGGCAGCGGGCCGATCGGCTCCGGGCTGGTCAGCAGCGCCGAGTAGAGCCGTTCGAGTTCGGCCCGGCGTGTTGCGGGCAGGTGCCGCCAGGACCCGCCGAACCCGGGTGTGGCCATGTCCGCGTGGAACCCGACCAGGCCCGTCCGGGCGTGGATCACCAGGTGCAGCAGCGAGACGTCGCTGTACCCGAGGATCGGCTTGGGGTCGGCGGTGATCGCGTCGAAGTCGATGAGGTCGAGATAACCGAGCGCCGTCTGGCCGCCGTCGTGCGCGACGATGGCGCGGACCTCGGGATCGCGCAGCAGAGCGTTGAACTCCGCGGCGATCTCCGCCGGTGTGGCGGCACTCCACCAGCGGTGCCGCCCCGTTTCGAGCAGCGGCCCCCGGCGTACGCGAAAGCCCATCCCCTCGAGGACGGCCACCGCTCGGTCGAGGTTGGACTCCCAGACGGCGTGGACCGGCCCGGAGAGCGACGCGATGACAACCAGATCTCCGGGCTTCAGGGCGCGGGGTTGCAGCAGCATTGACGCAGCGTGCCAACTCGCGCACCGGCCTGCGACCCATTTAGCTCAGTAACGGGTGTACCGGACGGAGTCGTAGCGGGCTGTCAGCGGCGTACCGGGGTAGGAGAAGGGTCCGAGCCAGCTGTCCACACCAGTGCCCGGCCAGAGGTTCATCATGATGCGCTGCGGGCGCGTCGGGAGCGGCCCGCGGGACCCGTTCTCCTGGTGCACGAGCCGCCCGTCGACGAACCAGTTGATGGTGCCCTGGTTCCACCACTCGATGGCGTAGTCGTGATAGCCGGCCGCGGCATCGAAGCCGAGGTTGATGATGGTCTCGTGCCCGCCGACGCCGTTGGTGAAGTAGTTGGTCTGCATCTGCGTGGTGTTCTTGCCGAGGATCTCGACGTCGATCTCGTCCCACGGCTGCCCGTCGCTGGGCCCGGTGTAGGTGAAGAACGAGGTCACGGTGCCGGACCGCTTGACCGCCTGCATCCGCGTCTCGAACCGCCCGTACGAGAACAGGTCGTTGGTGCGGTACTCGCCGGAGGCGTAGGGCTTGCCCGAACAGCCGCCGGGGCAGGATGCGGTGTCGAGGTTGGTGCCCATGACACCACCGTTGAACCAGACGTGGTCGGCGCGCCAGCCGACGTTGAACATGCCGCCGTTGCTCCAGCCGTCCGCCTTGTGCCACCGGCCGGTGGCGAAGCCGTCGAGATTGTCGACGAAGCTGCCACCGATGGCGGCCTGTGCGGGTGCGCTGCTGACCGGTGCCGCCACGGCGGTGACCACACCCAGGGTGGTCAGTGCCAGCGCCACGACGATGCGAGATCGGGACCAGAGCATCGAACACCTCGAATCGGTAACGTCGTCGTCATTCCCCGGCAACCTTGACCGGTTAATCGACGGATGTCAATGGAGGGCCGCATGGGAGAATCCTGGTGTGGCTGACGAACCGACACGGCGGACGATCGCCGGGCTGACCTGCGCCGAATGGAATCCCGGCGGGGAGACGACCGTCCTGGCCCTGCACGGTCTGACCAGCACGTCCGAGGTGTGGTCCCGTCTGGCCGCGGCCCTTCCGGGCGCACGTGTGGTCGCACCCGACCTGCCCGGGCGGGGCGGTTCGGCACACGTGATCGCCGGTCCGGGCCTGGCCGGTCACGCCGCGGCCGTGATCGCCCTCGCCGACGATCTGGGCCTGCGGGACGTGACGGTGGTCGGCCACTCGATGGGCGCGTTCCTGGCCCCGCTGGTCGCCCGGTCTCTGGGTGACCGGGTCCGCCGGATCGTCCTGGCCGACGGCGGCATCAGCCCCGACCCGAGCCCGCTGCTGCGAAAGCCGGTGGTCCGCACGATCTTCCGCGTGCAAGCAGCGGTCCTCGGCCGGCGCTGGCGCAGCGCCGACGCCCTGGTCGACGCGATCGAGGGCAAGGCGGTACGCGGACGACCCGAGTTGCGGCCCATGGTCGTCGAATGGGCCGCCTACCTGCTCGACGAGCACGGAAAGGCGCGACTGGACCGTCGCCGCCTGGTGGCCGACGGGGCCGACACGCTCGCGGGTGAGCCCACGCTCGGCGCCGTCCGCGACCTCTCCGCCCCGGTGCACCTGCTGGCCGCGAGCCACGGTGCCCACGACGGGTCCGCGGCCTTCCTCAGCGACGCCGCCCTGTCCCGCGCCGCGGCCCTGGTGCCCCGCCTGACCAGCGAACGCGTCGACGCCAACCACGTGACCCTGCTGGCCAACCCGAAACTGGCCGCCGCCGTGCGGTGACGCCTTTGTAGGACCGGTCAGCCGGTGACGTCCGGCTTCTGAGGCAGGCCGAGCATCGCGTAGGGGGCGCCTGCACCGAAGAGCAGCTCGTGGCCCGCATCGCCCTCGACGGCGGCCGCGGCGCTGCGGGGAAACAGATCCCTCTCGTACGCCGTGAGTGCCGCCTCGGTGTCGCCGGAATGGGCCACCAGGGCCTTGGCCAGCTCGGCGCCGTCGAGCATGGCCAGGTTGGCGCCCTCGCCGTTCGGGGCCGTGAGGTGGGCAGCGTCGCCTAGCAGCGTGACCCCGGGCACCCGCTCCCACCGGTGGTCGGACGGCAGGGTGTGGAGCGGGCGCACCACCGGCGGGGTGTCGCTGCCGGTGAGCAGGGCGGTCAGCTCGGGCGCCCAGCCGGCGAACTTCTCCGCGATCCGTGTGGTGTCCGCGGCGGCGAACCAGGACTGGGGCTCGGTGACGAACACGTAGTTGTGCAGGGTGCCGCCCCGCTCGCGGTGCGCCAGGAGGCCCTGGCCCGGTGCGAGGGCGTACATCGCGCCCGGGCCGACGGCTTTCGCGGTGGCCGGGTGGCGCGTCTCGCTGTCGAACAGCTGGGTCTCGACGGCTGACATGCCGGTGTATTCGGGGGTGGCATCGGACAGCAGCGGCCGGACCCGGGACCAGGCGCCGTCCGCACCGACCAGCAGGCTCGTGACAACCGTGGTGCCGTTGCCGAAGGTCACCTCGTGGCGGCCCGAGCCGAGCGCCGCCACGCCGGTGACCCGGTGTCCCCACCTGACGGTGGTGGGCGGCAGGGATTCGAGCAGGATCCGGCGCAGGTCGCCGCGGAGGACCTCGGGCCGTCCACCCGTGCCGTCGTCGGGCAGGTCGGCCAGGACGGTGCCGTCCCGGTCGAGGAACCGGCTCGCCTGACGCCCGGGAAGGACCAGGCTCCGGAACTCCTCGAGCAGGCCGGCGTCCCGCAGGGCCGGCTGACCGTTGTAGTCGTGGATGTCGAGCAGACCACCCTGGGCGCGGACGGCGGGGGAGGCCTCGCCCTCGTAGACCGTCGCCGGGATGCCGTGGAGGTGCAGGACGCGGGCCAGCACGAGGCCGCCCAGGCCGGCGCCGATGATCGTGACGGGAGTGGACACGGTGCTCCTTCGAGCCTCTAGGCTCTGGATCAGGACCTGACCAGGTCTGTTTACCGGGTATGCTTACCGAGTAAAGCTAACACGGCGAGGGAGCAGCTGTACATGCCCAACCGAGGAGACCGTGGGGGCTCGAAGACCCGCGCGCACATCGCCGACGTCGCAACCGGGTTGTTTCTGGACCGGGGCTTCGACAACGTCACGGTCGTCGAGGTCGCCGCCGCGGCGGGCGTGTCGAAGGTGACGGTGTTCTCGCACTTCGACCGCAAGGAAGACCTCCTGCTCGACCGCCTCCCCGACGTGGTCGAGATCGTCCGCACCGCTGTCCGCGACCGGGCGGACAACATCGGCGCCGTCGAGGCGATCCGCCGGACCCTGCTCGCTCTCGGCGAGGAACGGCACGGGCTCTCGGCCCTGGACGAGGGGATCGAGCCCTTCCTGCGACTGGTCGCGGAGTCCCCGGCGCTGATCGCACGTCTCCGGGTGTTCGAGCACGAGATCGAGGCGGCGCTGGCCGCGGAACTCGAGTCCGACAAGCGCTTCAGCGGGGACAGCGCTCTGCTCGCGGCTCTGGTGGTCGCGGCGTACCGCGTGGTTGCCGTCGCGACTGTCCGGCGCCGGCTGGCCGGAGACGACCTCGCAATGCTGGCCACCGACCACCAGCAGCGCGTGAATCAGGCGTTCGAGGGCATAGCCCTGGTATGAGCGCAGCACACATCGAGCCGTTCCGGGTACGGGCCGGCGTCGGCGAGATCGAGGATCTGCGAGCCAGATTGCGGGCGACGCGCTGGCCGGACGCGCCGGAGGACGCGGGGTGGTCGCTGGGCGTGGACCTCGGCTACCTGCGGGAGCTCGTCACCTACTGGGCCGAGGAGTTCGACTGGCCGGCGCAGGAGGCGGCACTCGCGCGTCTGCCGCGTTTCCGGTCGCGCGGTCTGGCTTTCCTGCACCAGCGGGCGGCCGGGCCGGTGCTGCCGCTGGTCCTCTGCCACGGCTGGCCGGACTCGTCGTGGCGGTACGAGAAGGTGCTGCCGCTGCTCACCGATCCCGGGGCGCACGGCGCGGATCCGGCTGACGTGTTCGACGTGGTCGTACCGGACATGCCGGGGTTCGGTCACTCGGACCGTCCGCGGGGAGCGCCGCTCGACTCCATCGCGGTCGCCGGGCTGTTCGCCGAGCTCATGACCGTGCTCGGCTACGACCGGTTCGGCGTGGCCGGAGGTGACATCGGGAGCTCGGTGAGCCGATTCCTGGCCCTGGACCATCCGGACCGGGTGGTGGCCGTGCATCGGATGGAGGCGAGCATGCCGGTCGACCTCGGTGCCGCCGACCTCACCGCGGAGGAGCGGGCCTGGCTCGACACGGCGGCCGCCTGGAAGTCCGGCGAGGGCGCCTACGCCGACCTGCACCGCACCAAGCCGCAGACCGCCGCCGTCGGTCTGACCGACTCGCCGGCCGGGCTGGCCGCCTGGGTCGTCGAGAAGCTGAGGTCGTGGAGCGACTGCGACGGTGACGTCGAGAAGAGCTTCACGCGGGACGAGATCCTCACCCTGCTCACGCGGTACTGGCTGACCGGCACGATCGGCTCGTCGATGCGCATGTACGCCGCCAACGCCGCGATCCCGGCCGACCAGCACGCGCGGAAGGTGGAGGTGCCGTCCGGGTTCGCGCGCTTCCCCGGCGACACCCTCCACCCGCCGCGCGCCTGGCTCGAACGCACGGCGAACGTCGTCCGGCTCACCGACCTCGAGCGGGGCGGGCACTTCGCACCCTACGAGGAGCCCGAGCTGTACGCGCGAGAGCTCCGCGAGTTCTTCCGCCCCTACCGCGGCACCGGCGATCAGAGGATCGGCTTGCCACCGGTCACCGGGACGACGGCGCCCGAGATGTAGCTCGCCTCGTCGGAGGCCAGCAGCACGTACACCGGGGCGACCTCCTTCGGTTCGCCGGGACGGCCGAGCGGGGTGTTCTTGCCGAACTCCGACACCTGCTCGGGCGGCATGGTCGACGGGATCAGCGGTGTCCAGATCGGACCCGGGGCGACCGCGTTGACCCGGATGCCCTGACCGCCCAGCATCTGCGCCAGCCCCGCGGTGAAGTTGGCGATCGCGCCCTTCGTCGTCGCGTACGGGAGGAGGGTGGGTTTGGGCTGGTCGTAGTTGACCGAGCTGGTGTTGATGATCGAAGCGCCGTCGCCCAGGTGCGGGAGGGCGGCTTTGACCAGCCGGAACATCGCCGTGATGTTGGTGTCGAAGGTGTGCTGCCACTCCTCGTCGGTGATCTCCTCGACGGTCTCGTGGGTCATCTGGTAGGCCGCGTTGTTGACCAGCACGTCGAGGCCGCCGAACTCGCGGACGGTCTGGTCGACGACGGCCCGGCAGTGCTCCGCACCGGTGAGGTCGCCGGGGATGAGCACGGCACGCCGGCCGGCCTTCTCGACGAGCGCGGCGGTCTCGCGGGCGTCCTCGTCCTCGCTGAGATAGGAGATCGCGACGTCGGCGCCTTCGCGGGCGAACGCCAGGGCGACGGCCCGGCCGATGCCGCTGTCGCCGCCGGTGATCAGCGCGCGTTTGCCGGTGAGGCGTCCGGACCCGCGGTAACTGTCCTCGCCGTGGTCCGGTTGCCGGCTCATCTGCGTGGTGCTGCCGGGCGGCTGCTGCTGGGGTTCCTTGTCGGTCATCACGATCCTCGTCGTCGGTGCGGTCGGTGTCTGCTCGCCGCCTTCCCTGCCGCTCCCCGGTGAAACGTGGGCGGAATATCGACCTTCGCTGTGGGTATCCGGCCGGGTACACCGAGAGAAAGGATCGACGCGATGACGACCGCCCGCGACATCATGACCCCCGACGTGACGTGTGTCGGCGAGAAGGAGACGCTGTCCGCCGCCGCGCACAGGATGGCCGACCTCGGCGTCGGCTCGTTGCCGATCTGCGGCGACGACGACCGGCTCAAGGGGATGATCACCGACCGCGACATCGTGGTGAAGGCGCTGGCCCAGGACCGCGATCCCGGTCAGATCACCGCCGGTGAGCTCGGTCAGGGCAAGCCCGTCACGATCGGCGCCGACGACGACGTGGCCGAGATCCTCCGCACCATGTCCGACCACAAGGTCCGCCGGCTCCCGGTCATCGACGGGCACCGCCTCGTCGGCATCGTCGCAGTCGCCGACGTGGCCCGCGCTCTGCCGGACCGCCCGGTCGGTGACCTGATCGACGCCATTTCCGAGGCCTAGACCCGGCGCAGGCACACCTCACAGCCGCCTTCCGGTCCGACGCGCAACCAATGGTTGCACATGGGCCGGAGGGCGGCTATGTTCATGTGCAACCAAAGGTTGCAGGAGGATGTCATGGAGTTCGGGACCATCGAACGCGAGATCTACGTCGAGGCGTCACCCGAGGTCGTCTTCGAGGTGGTGAGCAGCCCGGAGCACCTGAAGATGTGGTGGCCGGACGACGCGCACTACGACACGACGCCCGGGGCCACGGGGGAGATCGTCTTCGGGGAGCGGGACGCCGGCGGGACGGTGGTGTCCTTCACCGTCATCGACGCGCAACCGCCGCGGATGTTCTCGTTCCGGTGGACGCACCCGACGGGTGAGCAGCCGGCCGAGGGCAACTCGCTCCTGGTCACGTTCGATCTGGCCCCGTCGGGCGGCGGGACCCTGCTCAAGATGACCGAGACGGGTTTCCGGGAGATGGGCTGGGAGGCCGCGCTCCTGGAGCAGCAGTACAACGAGCACGTCACCGGCTGGGAGTTCTACCTGCCGCGGCTGCTCCCGTACGCCGCGAAGCTGACCGAGCGGTCATGAGCACCGCTCTGGTCGACGACGAGCTCTGGTCGGCCATCGGTGACCCGACACGGCGCCGGATGCTCGACCTGCTGCTCAGTGACGGCGGCGGCACCGCGACCACGCTCAGTCAGCAGGTCTCGGTGACCCGGCAGGCCGTGGCCAAGCACCTGGTGGTCCTCGATCGGGCCGGCCTGGTCCGGGCCACCCCCGCGGGCCGGGAGAAGCGGTACCACGTGGACGACGCCCAGCTCGCCCGGGCGGTGGCCCAGCTGGCCGCCGTCGGGCAGGCGTGGGACGCCCGCCTGCAGCGGATCAAGAAGATCGCCGAGGCGATCCAGCGGGATCGACAGGACTGAACGAAGGAGATCGAGATGGCGGACATTCTGCACCGGGTCGGGGTCAGGACGACGAGCCCGGAGAAGGTGTACGAAGCACTGACAACTGTCGACGGCCTGGCCGGCTGGTGGACCGACGACACGAAGGGCAGCGGCGAGGTCGGGGGAGTCCTCGAGTTCCGCTTCCCGCCCGGCGGCTTCGACATGGAGGTCGTGGAGCTGAAGCCGGCCGAGCGGGTCGTCTGGAAGGTCGTCGAGGGCCCCGAGGAGTGGATCGGCACCACGATCGACTGGAAGCTGCGTCAGGACGGCGACTACACGATCGTGCTGTTCGAGCACCAGGGCTGGAAGGAGCCCGTGGAGTTCATGAACCACTGCAGCACGAAGTGGGGCAGCTACCTGATGAGCATGAAGTCCCTCGTGGAGACCGGTGAGGGCGCACCCTCACCCCGCGACGTCCAGATCAGCGACTGGCACTGAGCCGGCACTGCCGGCCGGTGTTGAGGCAGGTCGTGATCTTCTTCATCTGCCGGTCGGAGTTGACGTTGATGAAGTCGTCGTGGTCGGAGAACGGGTTGTGGTTCTCCTCCGGGAACGAGTCGAGCGCGTACTGACCCTTCTCCTGGACACCACGGGGGATGTCGTAGGAGATGCTGATCCGCAGCTGCGGGATGGCCTTGAAACCGGCGGGGCAGGTGTCCCGGGCGTCGGCGAAGGCCAGGTGCGCACGGTGGTTGGCGCTGTCGATGTCCTTGCCGTTCCAGCAGCCGGGGAAGTCGTGGACGCGCATGACCTGGCTACCGGCGGGGCAGATCGGGTACTTGTCGGTGAGCCGGTCGGTGACGCCCGAGCAGGTCCAGGAGGCTCGGGCGTTCGCCGGGCCCCGGCTGGTCGGCTTGGCGTCACCGGTCAGCGCGCGCAGGAAACGCGGCATCGCGGTGACCTGCCCGGCAGGGTTGCCGCGGTACTCGATCAGGACGGACTTCGGGCGGACGATCGCGCCGGTGTTGCCGGGCAGTTCGAGCCGGGGGCCGCTGGGGTCCGGCAACGCCTTGGTGCAGGCGGCCAGGGCGTCCAGACCGGCCGGCCGCGGGGTGATGGCGTCGGCCAGCCGTTGCAGGGTGGCGGCCCGTTCGGTCTGCAGGGTGCTGAGGACCGTGGTGTCGCTGGGCGCCTGGACCAGCCGCTCGTTCGCCTTGGCGATCTGCTTGTCGAGGGCGGCGAGTTCGCGGTTCACGCGGCCGACCGTGCGGTCGTCCACGGCCGGGAGCTTGTCGCGCACGGAAGGACAGCTCACGGTCTGGTTGGCAACACTGCGCGTCGCCCCGTGCCCGGCGTGCATGCCGTCGTAGCTGACCTCGCAGTCGACGAGCGACACCAGGCCACGCCGGCCCAGCATCCCGCTGATCTTCCGGATGGCGTCGGCCCGCTGCGCCCGCAGCGACCCGATCACGGCCTTGTTGAGGCGCACGTCGATCCGTCCGCGACTCGCGGCGATCCGCTGGTTGGCGGCGGCCAGCGAACGGTCCAGCACGGCGAGCTGACGGTTGACGCCGGCGCGCAGCCGGGCCGGCACCGCGGGAAGCCTGTCCCGCACACTCGGGCAGGAGATGGTCGGTACGGTCGCACCGAGGTCGCCGGTGGACCGTACGCCCTTGTCGATCCGCACGACGGGCCAGAAGTACGAGGACCGGTCACCGTTGCGGCACGTAGTCCCGGAGGCGGCGAGGGCCTCGTCCGAGGTGTCAGCGGTGATCGCCTGGTTGCCGACGAAGTCGTGCACGTGCTCGGCGCCGTTCTTGATGCCGGGCTGGGCGACGGGGTTGTCGGGGCTGAACTTCCCGTTGCCGTTGGTGCCACAGTCCACCGTGAACGTCCGGCGGGGCTTGGGCGGTGCGACGTTCGGGGCGACCGAGGCGATCGGCACGTAGCCGGTGAGGCTGGTCTGGGCCGAGGCCGTCACGTTGCCGCCGCCGGAGACAAAATAGACGGTTGCCGCACCGGTTGCGGCCAGGGTCACCGCCACCGCGATCATCCTTGCCGCACCGGGTCGTCTGCTGACCTTCATCGGGGTTCTCCTTCTGCGGGGGTCCGGGCTTGCAGTCCGCAGTACGCGGGCCCCACCCCGCCCCGATCACCTTCCGGGCCTCCCGTAACACCTCGGTAAGAAGTCCCGTCACCAGGTGGTGCGCAGCAAATGGTTGATCAGCAGGGCGATGACCGCCTGCGTGATGAGCCAGCCGCGCCGGCTCGCGGGCGGGAGGAGCCCGGCGCCCGCCATCAGCCAGACGGCGAACGGCAGCCAGATGCGTTCCACCTCGGCCTTGCTGAGCCCCGACAGGTCGGCGCCGAGGATCGCGACCAGCCCGGCGGCCGGCAGCAGCACGACCGGTGCGAGCCGTGGCCGCACGCGGCGCACGATGGGAGCCGCCGCCGGGCCCGCGCAGGCCACGACCAGCGCGAGGTTCGCCCAGACCCAGTACCCGTACGGGCGGTCGGTCGCGATGCCTTGGTAGTAGCGCTCGACCACGAGGTGGTAACCGTCCAGCCACCAGAAGCCGGACACGGTGAACGCCGCCACGACCGCTACGCCGCCTGCCACCGTGAGCCCGAGTGTCAGCCACGGCAGCGGCCGGATCCGGCGGGCGAGCAGCACCACGGCCAGGGCGGGCACCACGATCAGTGTGAGGCCGTAGGAGAGGTAGAGGCCCGACACCAGGAGCACACCCGCCGCGACACCGGCCCAGATCCGATTGCGCGTCAGGGCGATCGCCAGCAGGGCCAGCGCGGTCGTGGTGACGCCCGCGAACAGTCCGTCGGCCGAGACACCGATCCAGACCGCGCCGGGGAACAGCACCAGGAACGGTACGGCCGCACGGGCCGCGTCCTCGTCGCCGAGCGTACGGATCGTCACCGGCACCGCGACCGCGATCAGCGCGCCGACAACAATGCAGAGGATCGCCGCCCACGCGCCACCACCGAGGCCGATCCGGTCGAGGCCCACAAAAACGAGGACGGCGCCGGGCGGGTGACCGGCGACGTGCGTCGTCCACGAGTCCGGCTGGAAGTCGAGGATCCGCCCGGCAAACCCGCGCAGCATCGCCGGCACGTCGGTGATCCCGCCGACCTCACTGAGGTACTCGTGGTCGGTGGTCAGCCGCGTGGTGATGCCGCGGTGCCACCCGTCGACCAGTGCGAGGGAGAAGATCCAGGCCACCGCACCGCCGTACGCGGCCAGCAGCAGCCGTCGCCAGCTCAGGGTCGCGGCGAGGCGGAAACCCTGCCACACCACCAATCCCGCGACCGCGAGGGCCATCGGCGTACCGATGCCGAAGTGGGGTCTCCAGACGCCCGTGAACGGCGCGGAGGTGGCGTGCACCGGCCGCCCGGCGAGGTACAGCAGCGCGCCGGCGACCATCGCCAGCGCGAGAAGGCCGAGTGCACAACCGGCCGCGACGAGGTCGGCGCGACGCCTCATCCGCGCAGCGCGGCGTGGGCGAACTCCGTGACCCCGGTGAGCAGGTCCACCTGGGCGCGGAAACCGAGCTCGGCCTCGGCACGCGCGGGGGAGGCGACCACGTGCCGCACGTCGCCGAGCCGGAACTCGCCGGTCACCTCGGGCTCCGGGCCGCCGACCACACCGGCCAGGGCGCGGGCCATCTCGCCGACGGTCGCGGGCCGGCCGGAGGCGACGTTGTAGGCGCGCAGGCCGGGCTCGCCGGACGCCAGCGCGGCGACGTTCGCGCGGGCGACGTCACCGACGTGGACGAAGTCGCGCCGCTGGGCACCGTCCTCGAACACCCGCGGTGCGCGGCCGGCCTCCAGCGCCGACCGGAAGATGGCGGCCACCCCGCTGTACGGCGTGTCGCGCGGCATGCCCGGTCCGTAGACGTTGTGGTAGCGCAGGGCCACGACCGAACCACCGGACTGCCGGGCCCAGGCCGCGCTGAGGTGCTCCTGGGCGAGTTTGGTGGCCGCGTACACGCTGCGCGGGTCGAGCGGGGCGTCCTCGTCGACGAGCTCGCTGGTCAGCGGCAGCCCGCAGGACGGGCAGCGGGGCTCGAACCGGCCCGCGACCAGATCCGCCACCGAGCGCGGGGCCGGACGGACCGGCCCGTCGGCGGGGCAGGAGTAGGCGCCCTCGCCGTAGACGACCATCGAGCTGGCCAGCACCAGGCGGCCGATGCCCGCACGGGCCATCTCGGCGAGCAGCACGGCGGTGCCGAGGTCGTTGCACCCGACGTACTCGGGGAGGTCGTCAAGATCGACGCCCATGCCCACCATTGCACCCTGGTGCACCACGGCGTCGACACCGCGCAGCGCCGTCGCGACCGCCTCGCGGTCACGCAGATCCGCCTGGGTCACGGGTGCACCGTGGACAGTGCTGGGCAGCGGCTCGCGGTGGGCGGCCGGGTGGCCGACGTCGAGAACGCTCACCTCATGTCCGGCGTCGAGCAGGGCGGAGGTCACATGGGAGCCGATGAAGCCGGCGCCGCCGGTCACGAGTACATGGGTCACCCGGCGACCCTAGGCACGTTCACGACCGTCCGGAGTCAAAAGGCCCGGGACGTCAGCACTCCGTAAGAACTCTGCCTGCCGTAAGGACTACGTAAGCAGCAGAACGGCTTTGCGGCCGCCGAAGGCGGTTACGTTCCCGGTCATGACCGATGTCGTCCTTCCCTGCCTCAACGAGGCTCCCGCGCTGGCCCGGCTGCTGCCGCGGATGCCCGCCGGATATCGGCCGATCGTCGCCGACAACGGCTCCACCGACGGCTCGGCCGAGGTTGCCCGGCGCCTCGGCGTCCAGGTCGTGACCGTCCCGGAGCCCGGTTACGGCGCGGCCGTGCACGCGGGGATCCTGGCGAGCGACCCGGACGACGGTGTCGTGTGCGTCATGGACGCCGACGGATCCTTCGACCCCGGCGAGCTGCCGCTGGTCGCCGATCCCGTCCGCACCGGCTCGGCCCGGCTCGTGGTCGGCCGGCGCCGGCCGTCCGGTCGTGGTGTGTGGCCGCCGCACGCCCGCCTCGGCAACGCCGTGCTGGCCCGGCGCCTGCGCCGCACGACGGGCCTGCGGGTCCACGACATCGGTCCGATGCGCGCCGCCCGCAAGGACGACCTGCTCGCCCTCGAACTCCGCGACCGCCGTTTCGGCTACCCCCTGGAGCTGCTGATCGCCGCGGCCCGCGCAGGCTGGGAGGTCACCGAGGTCGACGTGACCTACGGCCCGCGCACCGCCGGCACGAAGTCCAAGGTCACCGGCACGGTCCGGGGGACCGCCCGGGCGATCCGGGACATGAGCGTGGTGCTCGCCCGATGACCGTCCAGGTGCTCGTGATGGCCAAGACCCCCGTGCCCGGCAAGGTCAAGACCAGACTCTGCCCCCCGTGTACGCCCGAACAGGCCGCCCAGGTGGCCGCCGCCGCCCTCGAGGACACGATGAACGCCGTGGACGCCGCGTACCGGTGTCTGGTCGTGGAGGGTGACCACCCGACACCCGCCGGCTGGAACCGCATGCCGCAGCGGGGTGGGACGCTCGGTGAGCGTCTCGCCCACGCCTATGCCGACACCCGGATCGACGGGATGGCGAGCCTGCTGATCGGCATGGACACGCCCCAGGTCACCGCCGGGCTGCTCGATGCCGCCGCCGACGAACTCGGCCGGGCCGACGCCGTGCTGGGCCTCGCCGAGGACGGTGGCTGGTGGGCGCTGGGTCTGCGCGACCCGTCCCACGGGGAGGTGCTCCGCGACGTCCCGATGTCCACTCCCGACACCGGGCGGCTGACCCTGAAAGCGTTGCAGGGCCGGGGACTGCGGGTGTCGTCGCTGCCCGTGCTGCGTGACGTGGACACCTACGCCGACGCCCTCGAGGTGGCGGCGCTCTGCCCGGCCGGCAGCCGTTTTGTGGCCGTGATGGCATGACCGTCATCACGACCGCACCGGTCTTCGACTCCGCACTGCGCGACGCCGGTGCGGGGCAGTCCGCGATCGTCACCCTGCTGGACGATCGTGGTGTCGCCCACCGGATCGACGCCGCGGCCTGGTGCCGCAACCACCTTCCCGGCGACCGCGGCCTGCTCGCCCGCTGTGCGGGGCCGACCCTGGACGTCGGCTGCGGCCCCGGCCGGCTGACCTCGGCCCTGAACCGCCTCGGGCATCCCGCTCTCGGCATCGACGTGAGCCCGGCGGCCGTACGCCTGGCCCGCGCCCGGGGCGCCACCGTCCTGCTCCGCGACGTCTTCGGACCGTTGCCCGGGCACGGCCGCTGGCGTCACGTGCTCCTGGCCGACGGCAACATCGGCATCGGTGGTGACCCCGGGGCACTGCTGAGCCGCTGCCGCGACCTGCTCGCCGCCGACGGCCGGGTGCACGTCGAGTTGTCCCCACCCGGCACCCGCAGCTGGTCCGGCGAGGCGCGGATCGCCGGTGAGCCGTTCCGGTGGGCGCAACTGGCCGCCGGTGACCTGGCCGGGCCGGCCGCTGCGAGCGCCCTGCACATCGCGGCCACATGGACGGAGGCGAACCGATGGTTCGCAACACTGACCCGGGCCTGAAACGGTCGATCGTGGCCCGGGTGGTCGACTGGGTCGAGGCGCCTTTGCCGCAGCCGCCCGCGGCCCTGCGGCGGGGGCCTCTCCAGGACGGCGCCTTCGACTCGAAGCTGCGGTCACCCCGCCTGACCAGCATCCTGGGTATCGCGCTGGCCGTGGCGTTCTCGATCTGCCTGGTCACCGGGTTGATCAGTCACTTCATCCAGCACCCGCCCGCCTGGTTCTGGTGGCCGTCCCGGCCGGCCGGGCTCTACCGCGTCACCCAGGGGCTGCACGTCGCGACCGGGCTGGCGTCGGTGCCGCTGCTCGGCGCGAAGCTCTGGTCGGTCTACCCGCGGCTGTTCGGGTGGCCGCCCGCGCGCAACCTGGCCCACGCGGCCGAACGCGCGAGCATCGCCGTGCTGGTCGCCGCCTCCCTGTTCCAGGTGCTCAGCGGCATCCTCAACATCTCCCGCTGGTACGCCCCCATGCCGTTCTTCTTCACCGCGGGCCACTACTGGGCGGCGTGGCTGGCCACGGGTGCCCTGGTCACGCACATCGGCGTGAAACTTCCGATCATCAGGCAGGCGCTCGTCCGGGCCACCCCCGACCGGACCGCCCCGGGCGCACTCAGCCGTCGTGGCCTGCTCGGCACCGTCGGGGCGGCCGCCGGGGTCATCACCCTGGCCACCGTGGGGCAGACCGTCGCCCCGCTCGCCCCGGTCTCCGTCCTGGCGCCGCGCCGGCCGCGGACCGGGCCGCAGCACCTGCCGGTGAACAAGACCGCCGCCGGTGCCGGTGTCCGCGACGCCGCCTTCGACCCGGCGTACCGCCTGACGATCGCCGGACCGGGGAAACAGGTCAGCCTGAGCCTGGCCGAGCTGGGAGCTCTGCCGCAGCACACGGTGATCCTGCCGATCAGCTGCGTCGAGGGGTGGAGCTCCACTGCCACCTGGACCGGCGTGCGGCTGCGCGACCTGGTGGTGCTCGTCGGTGGCGACCCGCAGGACGCCGAGGCCTACGTCGAGTCCCTCGAGGCTCGCGGACGCTACCGCGCGGCCACGGTGCCACCGACCCACACGCGGGACCCGTTCACGCTGATCGCCCTGCGGCTCGGTGGTGAGGCGCTGCATCCCGACCACGGTTACCCGGCCCGGCTCATCGCCCCCAACCGTCCCGGCGTCCTGCAGACCAAGTGGGTCACCCGGATCACCGTCAGGAGCACGTCGTGAAAACCGCGCGGATCACCCTGATCGCCTCCGGCACCCTGGTCATGGCGTACGCCGTGAGCGGCGCCCTCACCGACAAGGACGTCAAGTTCGGTGCCCTGCTCTTCCTCGTCGGCGTGCTGGTGTTCCACGACGCGCTGTTCCTGCCGCTGACGATCGGCGCGGGTGAGCTGCTCGGTCTGCTCGTCCCGGCCGGCCTCCGCACGCCCGTCCGCGTGGCCGGCGTGATCAGTCTCGCGCTGACGGTGGTGGCGCTGCCGCTGGTCCTGGGCCGCGGCCGGGTCGCCGACAACCCGTCGATCCTGCCGCTGAACTACGGCCGCGGCCTGCTGGTGATCTTCGCGGTCATCTGGGTGGCGGCCGCCGTGGCCGTCGTGGTGCGGCGCCGCCGCGTCAGGCCGTGACCGCCGGGATGCGCATGATGAAACGGCAGCCGCGGTCGATGTTGTGCGCCTCCACCCGTCCGCCGTGCGCCTCGACCAGCCCGCGGACGATGGCCAGGCCGAGTCCGCCGCCGGCCGCCGACGACAGGTCGGTGCCGTGGGCGGGGGTCCGCGCCCGTTCGCCGCGGAACGCCACGTCGAACAGGCGCGGCAGGTCCGCCTCGGGGATGCCGCCGCAGGTGTCGGAGACCGAGAGCCACACGTCCTGGTGGTCGTGCCCGGCCGCGACGTGCACGGTGCCGTCCGGCGGTGTGTAGCGCACGGAGTTCACGAGCAGGTTGGTCACCGCCCGGGCCAGCTCGGGTTCGCTGGCCGTGACGACGGGCCAGCCGGTGCCGGCGGCGACCAGCCGGATGCGGCGGCTCGCCGCCAGCGGTGCGACGGTGGTGAGCGCGTCGGACACCAGGTCGGCGAGCGGGACCATCGTGGGCACCAGCCGCAGCGCCCCGGCGTTGATCCGCGAAAGCTCGAAGAGGTCGTCGACCAGCCGCGTCATGCGGTCGGTCTCCACGCGGATCCGCCGGTGGTACTCCGCCACGGACTCCCGGTCGTGCACCACGCCGTCCTCGAGGGCCTCGGCCATGGCGCGCAGCCCGGCGAGCGGCGTCCGGAGGTCGTGCGAGACCCACGCGACGAGTTCGCGGCGACCGGCCTCGGCCTTGCGCTCCTGCGCCTCGGCCTGCGCCGCCCACACCGCCGAGGTCGCCAGGCGACGCCCGAAGACGAGTCCCACGGCCAGGCTGACCACGGCCGAGGCGGCCACGGTGATCAGGACGACCTGCAGGTCGTGGGCCGACAGGAACATCGCCTGCGCGACCGTGACGACACCCGAGACGACCGCGATCACGGTGGCGGCGAGCAGCACCCCGATGTGCACGAGGATCGACCGGCCCCGCAGCAGGCGCAGGGCGATCGCGCCGCCGGTGGCGATGACGGCACCGGACACCAGCGCGTAGAGGCCGATCAGCAGCATGTCCTTCACGCCGGCACCCCGGCGGGCTCGTAGCTGTAGCCGACGCCCCAGACGGTGAGGATGCGCCGTGGTGCGGCGGGGTCCTGCTCGATCTTCTCGCGGAGCCGGCGCACGTGCACGGTCACGGTCGACTGGTCGCCGAACTGCCATCCCCACACCTTCTCGAGCAGCTCGGCCCGGGACCACGCCCGCGCCGGGTGCTGCAGCAGGAACGCGAGCAGATCGAACTCCCGGACGGTCAGCGCGAGCTGGTTGCCGTGCAGATGGGCGATCCGGCGCCGGACGTCCGCGCTGAGCCCGGCGTCGTGCAGCACCGCCGGGCCCGCGTCCGCCGTGGCCGGGGCGGTGCGGCGCAGCACCGAGCGGATCCGCAGCACGAGCTCCCGCGGCGAGAACGGCTTGGTGACGTAGTCGTCGGCCCCGACCTCCAGGCCCAGCACCCGGTCGGCCTCCTCACCCAGCGCGGTGAGCATCACCACGGGCAGGTGCGGCCACCGGGTGCGCAGTCGCCGGCACACCTCGATGCCGTCGATGCCGGGCATCATCAGGTCGAGGACGGCCAGGTCGGGCGGGTAGGCGGCCGCCGCGGCGAGGGCTTCGGCACCGTCGGCGGCGAGGCGTACCGAATGACCGTCCTGTTCCAGGTAGCGGCGGACGACATCGCTGACGGTCGGGTCGTCGTCGACGACCAGCAGGTATGACACAGACCGACGCTACCCACCCGGTACGAACCGGTCGCGGACCCGGGCCCTTTCGATTTTCTTACGGCTGTCACAGACCGCGGGGCTGTCCGGTCTGACTGGTGACAGAACCCGACGAAGAAAGGCCGGAAACAATGAAGATCGCGGTTATGGGCGGGACCGGGCTCATCGGCTCCCAGGTCGTGAAGATCCTGAACGCGGACGGGCACGAGGCGGTGCCGCACTCACCGTCCTCCGGCGTCGACCTGATCAGCGGCGCGGGACTCCCCGAGGCGCTGAAGGGTGCCGACGTGGTCGTCAACCTGACGAACTCGCCGACCTTCGACGACGCCTCGCCGGTGTTCTTCCGGGAAAGCATGGAGAACCTCCTGGGGGCGGCCGCGGACGCGGGTGTCGGCCACGCGGTCGTCCTGTCGATCGTGGGCGTCGACGAGGTCCCCGACCTGGTCTACTACCGCGCCAAGGTGCTGCAGGAGGAACTGCTCGCGGCCGGTCCGGTGCCGTACTCGATCGTCCGGGTGACGCAGTTCTTCGAGTTCATGAAGTCCGTGCTGACCTGGACCGCGGACGAGAAAACGGTGCGGCTGCCGGCCACGAGGGTCCAGCCGATGGCCTCCGCCGAGGTGGCGGAGGCGGTGGCCGAGGTGAGCACGGGCAGCCCGCTGCAGGGCATCCGCAGCTACGCCGGACCCGAGGTCTTCACCCTGGACGAACTGGGCAAACTTGCCCTGGCGGCGCAGGGCGACACCCGCACGGTCGTGACCGACAACACCGCCGGCATGTTCGCCGCCGCCCGGGGTGACGCCCTGATCGCCAAGGCGGACACGATCATCACCAAGCTGACGTACCGGGAGTGGCTGGCGCGCTGAGCTTCTCCGGTGCCGGGTCCCCGCCGGTGACGAACGCACGGCGGGGATCCTGCACCGAGGCGAGCGAGACGATGTCGCGCCCGGACACCGCGGCGACCAGCCAGACCGCCAGCACCCGCAGCTTCCGCTCCCAGGTCGGCACGGCCAGCACGTGGTAGCCGCGGTGCATCAGCCAGGCCGGCAGCCCCTTGATGACCACACGGCGCCACTGGAAGATGCCCCGCCCCAGGCCCAGCGTGGCGACCGTGCCCAGGCTGTGGTGCACGTATGGCTTCGTCTCGCCGCCGCGCAGGGTGGCCACGATGTTGCGGGCCAGCAGTTTGCCCTGGCGGACGGCGTGCTGGGCGTTCGGCACCGTCGCGCTGCCGGGCCGGTCCGCCGCCAGGTCCGGGACCGCCGCGTCGTCACCCGCACCCCAGGCGTCCCGTACGGGCTCGTCGTCCGTGCCGACGCGCAGGTCGGCCCGCACGACCAGCATCCCGCGGGCGTCGACCGGCAGATCGGTGTGGCTGCGCACCATCGGGTTGGCGCCGTTGCCGACGGTCCACACGATCAGCTCGGAGTCGAACTCCGCCCCGGTCGACAGGACCACGTGACCGTCACTCGCGGACAGCAGTTGCGCGTTGAGATGCACGCGCGCCCCGCGCTTCTCCAGCGTCCGCACCACCCACCGGCCGGGCCCGTCCGAGACCTCCGGCAGGATCCGGTCCCTGGCCTCCACCAGGTGGAACTCCAGCTCCTCAGGACCGATCTCCGGGTACGCCCGCAGCAGCGCGGTCGCCAGCGACAGCAGCTCACCGAAGCCCTCGACCCCGGAGAATCCACCGCCCACGAACGTCACGGTGAGCAGCCGCCGCCGCTGCGGGCCGGGCCCGAGTGTCGACGCCCGGTCGAACGCGGTCAGCAACCGGTCCCGGATCGCCACCGCCTCCTCGACGTGTTTGAGGCCGATGGCCTGCTCGGCAACACCGGGAACGGCCAGTTTGCGGGTGACCGCACCCGCCGTCACCACGATGATGTCGTAGGCGAGCGGATACTCCGGGCCCTCGACCGGCTGGACGCGTACCGTGCGGTGGGTGTGGTCGACCTCGACCACCGACCCGGCTATCAGCGTGGTCCGGTGCAGGTGGCGGCGCAGCGACACCGCGGCGTGCCGCGCCTCGACCGAGCCGGCCAGCACCTCCGGCAGGAACGGCTGATAGGTCATGTACGGCCGCGGATCGATAACCACGACCCTCGCCTCGCCCCGGCGAAGTCGTTTCTCCAGCTTCCACGCCGTGTAGAAACCGGCATAACCGCCGCCCACCACCAGAATCGTCCGCACCGGGGTCCCCTGTTCTCTCGTTGTCACAGAGAGGACCGGACAGCCCGCCGGTTTGTGACAGCGGGTCAGGTGGCGGCCACCACCGCGGCGATCTTCTCCGGGTTGACCATCCAGAGGACCTGGTCGATGCCGTCGGCCGAGGCGCTCACCGTGAGCACGCCGTAGACGGAGCCGTCGCGGCGCAGAACGGCGGAGGTCCCCCCGTTGGTGGACACCCAGGTGATCTCGAGGCCCGACCAGAAGTGACCGGAGATCGCGTGGAGGAACGCCGCCACCCGCGACGGGCCCACCACGATCTTCCGGGCGACCTGCCGGGCGCCGTTGCCGTCGGACAGGTTCTGCACCGTCGGCGTGAAGAGACGCTCCAGCTCGGCCAGGTTGCCGGACCGTGCGGCCTCGATGAACGTGACCAGCAGTTCCTTCTGCTCCGCCGCGGTCACCGGCGTGCGCCGCCCGTCCGCCATGTGCTTGCGGGCGCGGCTCACCAGCTGGCGTGCGGCCGGCTCGGTCGAGGACAGGATGTCGGCGATCTGGGCGTACGGGTAGTCGAAGGCCTCGCGGAGCACATAGGCCGCGCGTTCGCCGGGGGTGAGCTTCTCCATGAGCAGCAGCGCCGCGAACTCGAGCGCCTCACCACGCTCCGCCCCGAGGTAGGGATCCGCGCTCGTGTCGACCGGCTCGGGCAGCCACGGCCCGATGTACGTCTCGCGCCGCACCCGCGCGGACTGCAACGCGTTGATCGCCAGCCGGGTCGTGGTCGTCGCGAGGAACGCACCCGGGTTGACCACCGTGCTGCGGTCGTAGGTCTGCCACCGCAGCCAGACGTCCTGCACCAGGTCCTCGGCCTCGCTCGCGCTGCTCAGCATGCGGTAGGCGATGCCGAACAGCCGCGGTCGCAGGCTCGTGAAGACGGCCGCGGCCTCCTCGAGATCAACCCCGGATCCCGTCATCATTCGCCCCCTACCGGCCCTGGTGTGGCTTTCCCGTGCCCATCGTGGTCCGGATCCGCCTCCGAAGGCCAGCGTCGAGCCGTTCGTCACAATGACATGATCGAGCCTCGACGTCGGGGATGGAGTGCACATGAGCATCCACGTGATCGGCCGTGACCACTGCCTCAGCCCGGGCCGGGCGGTGGACCGCCCCACGGGTGCGGCCCGGTACGGCCAGATGTTCCCGGGTGCGGACCCGCTCGTCGCCGACGCCCAGCTGCTGATGCGCGCCGGTGACACCGGCGGGATCTGCGACGCGGCCGCGGGGGAGGGGGACGACGCCACCGAGGCCGCGGGCTGGCCGTTCTTCGGGCAGCTGGTCGCCCACGACATCACCGCCGACCGCTCACCCATCGGCGGCGGCGTGGAGACCGGGGCCCTGCGCAACGCCCGCGCCCCGAGACTGAACCTGGAGCTGCTGTACTCGGACGGCCCGGTCGGGTCACCGTTCCTGTTCGACGTCACCGACCCGGCGAAGTTCCTGCTCGGCCCCGACGGCGGCGACGTGCCCCGCAACCAGCAGGGTGTGGCGCTGATCGGCGACCCCCGCAACGACGTGCACCTCTTCTCGCTCAGCCTGCACGTCGCGCTGCTGCACGCCCACAACCGCTTTGTCGACCGGCTGCGGGCCGACGGGTCGAAAGACGTCTTCGAGACCGCTCGGGAGCTGCTGACCTGGCACTACCAGTGGATCGTGGTCCATGACTTCCTGCCCCGCCTCGTCGGGCCGGACCTGGTCGGCCAGGTGCTCGCCGAGGGCGGCCGGTGGTTCGCCCCGGAGCAGTCCGAGGGCTACATCCCGCTGGAGTTCGCCGACGCCGCCTTCCGGTACGGCCACGGCCAGATCCGGCACAGCTACCGGCTCGTCGCCGGCGGGCCCGAACTGCCGCTCTTCCCCGACCTGGTCGGTTTCGGCCCGCTGCCGGCCGGCCGCCGCCTGGACCTCACCCAGGTCTTCGACGTACCCGGCCACCCGCGCGCACAACGTGCCAAGCGCCTCGACGGCCGGCTCGCGGCCAGCCTGATCGGCCTCCCCGAGCAGGTCACCGGGGCTGTCGACACCGCCGCCCACCGGTCGCTGGCCGTCCGCGACCTCCTGCGCGGCGAGACCACCGGCCTGCCCAGCGGTGAAACCCTGGCCCGGCTCGTCGGCGTCGAGCCGCTGACCGCCGACGAGCTCGACCACACCTGGCCGCAGGGCACCCCGCTGTGGTTCTACATCCTCAAGGAGGCCGAGCACCGCGGCGCCGGTGACCGCCTCGGCCCGGTCGGTGGCCGCATCGTGACGGAGGTCCTGATCGGACTGCTCCGGGCCGACCCGGCGAGCTACCTGAGCCGCGATCCCGGCTGGGAGCCCCACCTGGCCTCGAACTTGGTGGAGCTGCTCATCTCACCAGCGGCCGATCTGCACCACTAGCGCGGCGACCGACGTCACGAGAAAGACCGCCGGCCCCGCCAGCTGTCGGGAGCCTACCCGCAGGTGCGCGACGAACGCCCCCACGAAGTAGAGGACAAGTCCGGCGGCAGCCAGAATCCCTGCCGGCGGAACGACGAACCCCACGAGCAACCCCAGCGAACCGGCGGCCAGCGCCAGCCCCAGCCGCGGAACCCACTCCGGCGGCAGCCGCTTCATCCGCGCCTGTTCCTTCGGATAGTCGTGCCCGATCAGATAGACGACGGCGGTGAACCCGGTGAGAACCGCGGCGACCACGGTGACAACAGCAGACATGTCAATCAGGACGAGACGGCCCGTCCGTTTGTGACAGCACCTCGCCGAGAACCCGCATCGCGTCCGCCGGCGGCTGGTCGGAGGCACAGATCGTGAGGGTCTTCCACAGGGCCCAGCCGCGTCCCCGGGCCCAGGTCGCGTCGTCGACGGACAACCGCTCCCGGAACGCCTCCCGGCCGTCACGGGTCAGTAGGGTCCAGGCGATCGCCAGGTCACAGGCCGGATCGCCGACACCACAGGTCCCGAAATCGATGACCGCCGTCAGCGCGCCGTCGGCCAGCAGCAGATTCCCCGGCGCGATGTCACCGTGGAACCACCTCTCGACACCGTCCCAGCGAGCGTCCAGCGCGGCCTTCCACACCTGCCGGGCCAGCTCGGTGTCGACCCGGCCGCCGAGCGCTGCCAGCGCCTGCTCGGCCAGACCTTCATAGGTACGCAGGGTGCCGCCCCGGAACCAGTTGTGCAGCCCGGGCCGCGGACCGCCGGCCGGATCGACACGCTGCAACGCCACCAGGAAGTCGGCCAGCTCGAGCGCGAAACCTCCGGGGTCAAGCACACGCTCGAAGGTCGCCGGCTCACCGTCCAGCCACGGGTAGACCGACCACGAGAAGGGATAGCCCTCACCCGGCTCACCCTTGGCCAGGGGCACAGGAACAGGCAGCGGCAGCTGAGGCGCCAGCTCCGGAAGCCACCGATGCTCCTTGTCGACCGCCAGCGCGTACTCGGAGGCGCTGGGCAGGCGCACCGACATGTCCGAGCCGAGGTGGAAGGTGAAATTGTCCCAGCCACCGTTGTCCACGGGCCGGACCGCCAGCCCGGCCCATTGCGGAAACTGCCCGGCCACCAGCCGCCGCACCTGCTCCACTCCAACACTCAACCGCTGCGGCGCCGGCCCCAAAGACGGAATATCACTCACCCGCGCATCCTCCCGGCCCACCGACCCGCCCGCCACGCAATTACCCGCAGCTGATGCGCTTCGACGGCCGGCCTGTCACGGGCTGGTGAGGATGACGAGTTGGCGGGTGGCGCGGGTCATGGCGACGTAGCGGTCGACCGCGCCCTCGGTGCCGGTGCCGAAGGAGTGGGGGTCGACGAGGATGACCAGGTCGAATTCGAGGCCCTTGGCCAGTTCCGGGGTCAGTGATCGGACGCGGGGTGTTTCCCGGACGGTGGGGTCACCGATGACGCAGGCGACACCCTCGGCGTGTTCGGTGAGCCAGGTGTCCAGGATCGGGCCGAGCTCCGGAAGCCCGCCGTGGACGACCGGGACGCCACTCGTACGGATGGAGGTCGGCACGTTCGCGTCGGGCAGGACGGCGCGGATGACCGGCTCGGCCTCGGCCATGATTTCGGACGGCGTGCGGTAGTTGATGCTCAGCGAGGCCAGGCTGATGCGGTCCAGGCCGACGCGGGAGAGGCGTTCTTCCCACGACTCCGTGAAGCCGTGGCGGGCCTGGGCGCGGTCGCCGACGATGGTGAAGCTGCGGGACGGGCAGCGGAGCAGGAGCATCTGCCACTCGGCGTCGGTCAGTTCCTGGGCCTCGTCGACGACGATGTGGGCGTACGGGCCGTCGTAGCCGTCAGGATCGGTGGTGGGTGGCGGGCTGTCGTCGATGAGGTCGTCCCGGATATCGACGATCTTGCCGGTGTCCTGGTCGATGCGTTTGCCCATCAGCATCGTCATCGCGCCCTCGCGGTCGTGTTCGGCGGCGAGCATGTCGTCGACGACGCGGGACATCTCCGCGCGTTCGGCGGCGACCGTGGCCTTGTGCTGGTGCTGTTTGCGGGACGTCTCGGGGTCGCCGACGCGCAGGCGGGCCGCGGCCAGCAGCGGCAGGTCCGAGACTGTCCAGGCCTGGGCGTCGGCGCGTTGCAGCGTGCGGATCTCGTCGCGGCTGAGCCAGGGTGCGCACTTGCGCAGGTACGCCGGCACCGACCACAGGTCCCCGACCATGTCGGCCGCGTCGAGCAGCGGCCACGCCCGGTTGAACGTCGTGCGCAGTTCCTTGTCCTGCGCCAGCGTCGCCCGGAGCAGGTCCTCCGGTTCGTCGCCGTCGTGCTTGTCGACGAGGATCGTGAGCAGTTCTTCCCAGATCTCGTCGCGGGCCTCGTTGTGGGGCGTACCCGGGGTGGGGGTCTCGAAGGCCGCGGCCCAGTCTTCGGCGCCGAGCCGGATCTCCGACCAGTCGACGGTCACGGTCAGCGGGGTGGTCGGTGGCTCCTCGTAGAACCGGACGGCCGCCTCGATCGCCGCCACCAGGTCCGCGGACGACTTGAGCCGCGCCACCTCCGGATCGGTCTCGGCCACCGCCGTCGCGCCCTGCGGAACGAGGTCCCGCAGGGTGCAGGTCTGCACGTCGTCCTCGCCGAGGCTGGGCAGCACGTCGGCCACGTAGGCCAGGTACGGCTCGTGCGGGCCGATGAACAGCACACCACCGCGGCGGTGCCCGAGCCGGGGATCGGAGTAGAGCAGGTACGCGGTGCGGTGCAGCGCGACGACGGTCTTGCCCGTGCCCGGACCGCCGTCGACGACGAGTGCCCCGCGGGATCCGGCGCGGATGATGGCGTCCTGGTCGGCCTGGATCGTGCCGAGGACGTCCCGCATCCGCGCCGACCGGTTGGTGCCGAGGCTGGCGATGAAGGCGGACTGGTCGTCGAGCGCGGCGTGGCTCGCGAGGCCGTCGGGGGTGAACACCTCGTCCCAGTAGTCGGTGATCCGGCCGCGGGTCCACCTGTACCGGCGGCGGCTCGTCAGGCCCATCGGGTTGGCGTGGGTGGCGCCGAAGAACGGCTCGGCGGCGGGGGAGCGCCAGTCGACCAGCAGCCGGCGGCCCGCGTCGTCGGTGAGCCCGAGCCGTCCGATGTAGACGGGCTCGGCGCCGTCCGCGTTGTCCATGCGTCCCAGGCACAGGTCGAGGCTGAAGCGGCGCAGCGTCCGCAGGCGGGCGGTCAGCCGGTGGATCTCCTGGTCGCGGGTGAGCGCCTGCTGTCCCCGGCCGCCCGGTGCCTTGCGTTCGGCGTCGAGGCGGTCGGACAGGTCGGCGTAGAGCTGCTCGAGGCTCTCGGTCATGGCGGCGAAGTGCTGCTCGTCGCCGGCGATCTGACCCGGATCGGCCTTGGCGGCCAGCCGCTCGGGGAGGGCGAAGACCTGCCTCATGCGGACATCACCTGCTCTGCGGCCACTGCCGCGCCGTCGGTTCGGATCGTCCCGGCCACGGCACCGGCCCGTACGCGGGTCGCGGTTTGCAGGGCTTGACCGAGCGCGGCCGAGAGGGACTCGAAGGTCGGTGCAGGTCGGTTGAGCGCGTCGGCGAACAATGAGTCGATGCTCGCGGCGTCGAGGTCCCACAGCACCCGGTTGTCGGTCACGTCCGGCGGGAACGGCCGTCCGGGGTAGGCCAGCGGTTTGCGGTCCGGCGACGGCAGGGTCACCTGCTGGAAGGTCACGGACACCGCGCGGATGCCCAGCTTCTCGGCGACCGACAACGCCCCGGCCGCGGCCGGCATCATCCCCGTCACGACCATCGCGTCGCAGCCTTTCGCAGCCGCGGTGATCGTCTCGAACTGGCTGGCAATGACCGCGGCCGCTCGCTCGGGCAGCGTCGACGGCGGCGGCGCCGCCGTGGTCAGCGCGCTCGCCGACTGATAGACCGGCACCATCGGTACGCCCGCCGCGCCCAGCCTCTCCGCGAAGTCGGGCGGCGCGCACACCGTCACCTGCGCACCGCGGAGCTGCAATTCCACCGCCAGCGCCACGATCGGTTCGACGTCCCCCCGTGATCCGTACGTCGACAACAACACTCGCACCCGGCCACTCCCAAATCCGACAATTCTGGCTTCGACGAGCGAGTATGCGGGACGACCCGGGTCTTGCCACAAGCCCCGGGGTGCGCTATACCTTAAAAGGGCGAGGAATGTGTCGCCGCTGGTCCGCCGTCGAGCGGGCCATTTTTTTGTGCTTTTCCGGCCGGTCGTACCGAAGATCGTCGATCCTTTGAGCGCCCTGATCCGTATCACCGCAGGGGCCGGGGCAGGATCCGGCGAGCGGAGGTGCCACGGTGGTCGGTCAGAAGTCGCCGCGTGATCGACCACGCCCCGGACGGGACTGGTTCGAGCCCTCGCCGCGCGCGGCCGTGGCCGAGCCGACGCAGATGCTGCCGCTGGTCGCCCCGCCGCCCACCGCGGTCGCCCGAGCGGTGATCGTCTATCAGGAACGCCCGCGCCGCCCGTGGCTGCTGTGGGTCTTCACCATGGCACTCGTCGCCCTCACCGTCGGCGTGGTGCTCGGGCAGACCGCCGCCTTCGAGCCCGTCTACCGCTCGGCGGCCGGCGCCCAGGCCGCCCCCGTACCCGCGGAGGTGCTGCCGTCGCCGAGCCAGGCCGCCGAGCCGTGGCCGGACGCCGCGCACCGGGTGACCGCACCGCTCGGCGCCGTGCGCGAACGACAGCTCGAGGTGGTCGGCGCGTCGACGGTCCTGCGCATCCGCAGCGTGGATCTCGGCGACGTCCTCTTCGACATCGCGACGATCGACCGCGGTGCGGTGCCCAGCGTGACCGAGTCGGACAAGGGCTCCCGGCTCGAGCTGATCCGGACCGACGAGCCGGGCACGGTCGGTGCGGAGATCCAGCTCAACGCCAAGGTGGCGTGGGTGCTCAAGCTGCCCGCGGGCTCCTCGGAGCAGTTCGTCGACCTGCGGGAGGGCCGGGTGGCGGGCGTCGGGATCACCGGCGGGACGGCCCAGCTCGTCCTGCAGCTCCCCGAGCCGAAGGGCACGGTGCCGGTCAGGATCACCGGTCCGGTCGGGGACCTGGCCGTGCGGACCCGATCGGGAACGCCCGTGCGGGTCCGCCTGCGCGGTGGCGCGACGACCGCCGTGCTCGAGGGCAAGGCTCCCCGCAAGATCAAGGCCGGCGGCGCGCTCACCACCGCCGGCTGGTCCACCGCCGAGAACCGTTACGACGTGGTGGTCACCGGGGCCGTCGTGTCCGTCAGCTCGGCGGTCTTCTGAGCCGGGTGCACCACGACCTTCATCCCGGTACGCGCGGCCGCCGTCGCCAGCGCCGTGGTCACCTCGCCCAAGCCGAACACGTCGGAGACCAGCGGCGTCAGGTCGACGAGCCCGCGTGCCACCAGGTCGATCGCGCGGGGGTAGACCTCACCCATCCGCCGGACCATGACCAGGGTCAGACCCTTGCGCCGGCCCAGCGCGGCGCTGAACGTGGTGCGGTCGCCGTCGGGGATGCCGACCAGGACGACCCGGGCCCCGGGCTTGGCCAGCCGCAACGCCGTCTCCACCGCCGCGTCCGAGCCGGAGACCTCGAAGACCACGTCCGCGACGTTCTCGGCGCCGGCTGCCTCCGCGCCGAACTTCTCGGCGAGCGCCATCCGGTGCGGCAACGGCTCGGCGGCGACCACCCGCGTGGCGCCGTGCCGCCGGGCCAGCTGCACCAGCAGCAGACCGATCGGACCGCAGCCGACCACCGCCACCGTCGAGGCCATCCGCAGGTGGGAGAGATCCAGCGCGTGCAGGGCGACACCGAGCGGTTCGAGCAGGGCGCCGTCGTCGTCGGAAATGCTGTCCGGCAGCGGGTGCAGGCGCTCGGCGGGCCAGGTCAGGAACTGCCTCAGCCCACCGTCGCAGGCCCCGTGACCGGCGAAGACCACGTCCGGGCAAAGGTTGCCGTAGCCGTCGCGGCAGGGTTCGCAGACCCCGCACGGGATGGCCGGGTCGATCGCGACGCGTACGCCGTCGTCGGGCCCGCCCCGGATGACACCCGCCATCTCGTGGCCGAGCACGAGCGGCCGGTCCACCACGGCGTCGCCGATCCCGCCCTCGGTGAACCAGTGCAGGTCGGACCCGCAGATGCCGACCGACCTCACCTCGACGAGCCGGTCCGTACCGCTCGCCGGCACCGGCACGTCCTCGTCCTGCAATCGCACGTCCCCCGCGCCGTGGAGACGGGCCACCCGCATGCTCACCTCGGTCATCATCGGACGCTAACACCGTTCCGCCGGATCGCGAGTTGCCGATGGACCAGTCATGATCAGCACCATGACTGCCGCTGATCTGCGGGCGCTGCTCGCTGCCGACCACGTCACCCATGCGCCGGGTGTCCACGACCCCGCCAGTGCCGCGCTCGCCGTCCGGGCCGGACACCGCGCGGTGCACCTGTCCGGGCAGGCGATCGCGGCGACCATGCTCGGGCGGCCGGGCCTCGGCCTCACCCCGTCGACGCAGATCGCCGACCGGGCGGCCCTGCTCGGCGCCGCCCTGGAGGGTGTGCCCCTGCTGGCCGACCTGGACGTCGCCTTCGACGCGCCCGGTGACGTCGTGTGGACCGCTCTCGCCTATCAGCGCGCCGGCATCTCCGGCCTGTTCCTCGGCGACGGCGAGGACATCGGCCTGTCGGCCTCCCGCGTCACCAGTCTGGTGAGACAGGCTCCCGGCGTCGCCGTGATCGCGCAGGCTCGCGGCAATCGGACCATCGAGCGGTGCCGGGCGTACGCGGCTGCCGGCGCCGACGCGGTCCTGCCCACGGGGATCGCCGAACGGGACCTCGGCCGGCTGCGGGACGCGCTTCCGGGCGTACCCCTGGTGGTGAACCGATCGGAGGCCGGGGCGGGCGACGGGCGCCTGACCGACGCCGAGCTGGCCGGCCTGGGGGTGCGTCTCGTGCTGCATCCGCTGGCGGCGCTGCTGGCTGCGCTGCGGGCGGCGTCGCTCGCCTATCGCGCGATCTTGGAGGAGGGCAGCGCCGAACGGGTCGACCGCCTGCCGCTCGCGACCTTCGCCACGCTCACCGAGACTTTGCCGGTCGCCGTCACCGACCGGATCGACACCTGAGCCCCGCGTCCGTCAAAGACCTGGAAATGTTCTTTACGAAGCGTTAACCTCAGTCAACGCATTGGCGTTCATCTATCTCCGAGGTATCCCCGACCTGAAGGAGTTGATCAATGTGCTGACAACGTTGTCACGACGGGCTGCGGCCTCACTGGTGCTCGCCCTCCTGACCACCGCCGCCGCCGCATCCGGCGGTCCGGCGCACGCCGCCGCGGACAGCAGCCCCCAGCTGACCGTGGCCGGTTTGTCCACTCTCGACCAGTCCCGCATCGCCCAGCAGCGACCGCTGGTGGCCGCGGCCACGAAGATCCGCTGGGAGCTCGAACGGAACGCCTATCCCGGGTACGCGGGCATCGTGCTCGAGGACACCCGGGTGGCGCTCTGGTGGAAGGGCGCCGTACCGCCCGCGATGAAACGGGTGGTCGCCGACGCTTCGCAGGACGCCCCGGTGCAGGTCCGGGCGGCGGCGTACTCGATGGCCGAACTGCGGGCCGCCGCCGTGCGACTCCGGGCCGGGCAGCCGGTCGACAGCATCAAGTTCAAGGCGGACGGCAGCGGCCTGGTCGCCGGTGCCAGCCGGGCCCTGCCGAAGGCGGCGACGGACGTCGGCGTCCCGGTCACGATCGTTCAGGAGAAGGCACTGCAGCCGGTCAGCCGCGACGACGACTGGGCGCCGTGGAAGGGTGGCGCCACGATTGTGAACGCCTCCATCGGCGCGGCGTGCACCGCTGGTTTCGGCGTCCGCAACGGCAGTGCGAGCTACATCCTGACCGCCGCGCACTGCGGGCAGACGGGTAACCGGATCCAGGACGCGCGTGGTGAGTTCATCGGCAACGTCGGCCCCCGTCACCAGGACCACGACATCGCACTCATCCCGACCGGCAGCGTCGACGGCTACGTCTACGTCGGCACCCCGACCGACAGCGTCGCCGCCTCGGTCGAGGGCTGGGGCTGGACGTTCGTCGGCGAGTACCTGTGCCAGTCGGGCGTGAGCAGCTCGCGGGAGCTCGGCCGTCCGGTCTGCAACCTGAAGGTGCTCTTCTACTACGCCGACCGCGAGGACCTCGTCGAGGCGGAGCAGACCGAGGGCCAGACCGCGGCCCGTCCGGGCGACAGCGGGGGACCGATCTACTCGGTGGCCGCGAGCGGCAAGCTGGTCGCCAAGGGCACCACGACCCGGGTCGCCGGCGCGCGGATCGGTTTCCAGGACTACGGCACGGCCTGGCGCGACTTCGGCATCACGCCCGCCACACGGTGACACGCGAGGCCGCCCGGACGTCAGGCCCGGGCGGCCCCGCGCGGGTCGTCACGCCGGTGCGGTCCACTTCTGGTTCGCCGCGCCGGTGCAGGCCCAGGACTGCAACTGGGCGCCGTCGGCGGTGCTGTTGTTCCTGACGTCCAGGCACTTGCCGCTCGCGACGTTGATCAGGTCACGGCCGCTGGTGTAGGTCCACCGCTGATTGGGCCCGCCGAAACAGTCCCAGAGCTGGACCGTGGCGCCGTCCGCGGTGCTGCTGTCCTTGAGGTCCAGGCACTTGCCCAGCGCGCGCACGGTTCCGTCGGTGCCGAGGGTCCAGGTCTGGTTCGGCCCCGAGGAGCACGACCACATCTGCGGCAGGTTGCCGTTGGTGGTGGACCCGTTCGTCACGTCGAGGCACTTGCCACCCAGGCCCGAGATCGCCCCGGTACGCCCGGCCGGCGGGTTCCCGCTCGTACCCCCGGGCCAGGTGAACGTGGCCATGGACCCGGCCGGCAGCGTGTACCCGAAGGACGAGCCGTTCGCGGCCACGCGGAAGCTCTGCGTACCGCCGGTGTTGATGGCAACGAGGGCGACGGAACCGTCCGGGTTGCGGAAGGCGACGTTCTCGATGCCGCCCTGCCCGAAGCCGGTGGAGTCGACACGGACGGCGCCGGGCTGCACGAACTTGCTCAGGTGCCCGAGCACGTAGTACTCCGCGTTGTACGTGACCGAGCCACCGTCGACCGTGACCACGCCGGTGCAGTTGGTGCAGGAGCCGATGACCGGGCCCTGCTGGGCGTTCAGGGCCATGTTCCAGGTCGTGACGGTCCGCGCCCAGTTGCGGGTGGTGCCGATGGCCAGGTTGCGGCCCTGCCACCACAGGGTGTCGGCGAAGGTGTTGGCGGACTCGGTCCCCGAGCACTCCGTGAAGAAGATGTCCTTCGACGGCTGGGCATTACGCACCACGGACTGCCCGCCCGGGTTGCCGCCGTAGCAGTGCCACGCCGAGCCGGCCACATTGCTCCCGGCGCCGTTGTTGACGGTCTGCGGATACGAGGTGTCGTCCCAGTTGTGGTCGTACCCGAGGATCTTGGTGGTGAGACCGGCCGCGCGCAGCTTGGGTGCGAGGGTGTTGATGATGGAGACCTGCTGCCCGGCGGACATCAGCATGCCCGGATAACCGGGCGGTGAGAAGTTCGGCTCGTTCTGCACGCTCAGATAGGGGATCGGGACGCCGGCCGCCTGGTACGCCTGCACGAACTTCACCAGGTAATCGCTGTAGACGCCGATGTTGCTGTCGCTGAGCGAACCACCGATCAGCTGATTGTTCGTCTTCATCCAGGCCGGTGCACTCCACGGTGTGGCCATGACCGACAACTTCGGATTGAGCGACCGGGCCTGTGTCACCAGCGGCAGAATGTAGGCGTTGTCGTGCGCGATCGAGAATCGCGACAGGGTGGGGTCGGCACTGCCGTCGTCGTAGGTGTAGAAGTTGCGCGAATAGTCGCTGGCGCCGATCGGCTGGCGCAGCCAGCTCAGCCCGATGCCGCCCGAGCCGAAAAGCGAGTTCATGATGCTCGACCGCTGCGGCGAATTGAAGATGTTCCACGCGGCGGAGTCGGTCAGGGACGCACCGAAGCCGACCATCGACTGGTAGGTGGTGGCGGGGTTCACCGTGATGGTCGATCCGCTGCCGCCGCCGTCGAACACGACGTTTGCCTGCTGGCGCAACAGATTGTTCCGGTCCGGCGTGGTCAGCCAGACACTCGCGGTCGTGGCCGCCACCGAGGTGGAGGCGGTCGCGACGACCGCTGCGCCGATGCCGACCAGGGTGGTCGCGGTGGCGAGGACAGCTAGTGCCGATCGTTTGGGGACGGCGTATTTCACGGGTTCTCCTCGGGGAAGAAGAAGGGGGAGCGGGGACGGGGGACCGCTGAAACAAATGAAACAAGTAACACCGTTGATACAGTTATGAAAACGCATGGATAACTGCGCGGTCAAGGTGTGGTGCGCATTCCGAATTGAAACAAGCGATGTAACAAATGGCGGCCGGTCCGGATGCTCAGGTTTGACCGCTTCGGGGCCGGGTACGCGGTCGAGGTTCCCGAAACAACAGAAAGGTGACGCATGGACCCGCGTAAGCCCGTCGAAGTGGTCAAGGATGTCGTCGAGGCCGCAGCGGCCAAGGTGACCGATGCTCTGAGCCCGGACGTGCCCGGCGCGCCCGGCAGCGGCACGCCCTCGCTCGCCGAACCGACCACGCCGCACGACCCGCTCCCGCCCAAGAAGGAACAGGGGACACCCGAGACGCGGACCCCCACGGGCGCCGAGACCGGTGTGCCACCCACGGCGAAGGGGCAGCAGGGCGCGTACCTCACCACCGCCCAAGGGGCCAGGCTGCGCGACACCGACCACTCGCTCAAGGCTGGTGCCCGCGGCCCGGTGCTGCTGCAGGACCACCACTTCCGCGAGAAGATCATGCACTTCGATCACGAGCGGATCCCGGAGCGTGTCGTGCACGCCCGCGGCGCCGGCGCGCACGGGGTCTTCACCTCGTACGGCACGGCGGAAGGACTCACCCGGGCGGGCTTCCTGAAGAAGAACGTGGAGACGCCGGTCTTCGTCCGCTTCTCCACGGTGCTCGGTTCGCGCGGCTCGGCCGACACCGTCCGTGACACCCGCGGCTTCGCGACGAAGTTCTACACCGAAGAGGGCACCTTCGACCTGGTCGGCAACAACATCCCCGTGTTCTTCATCCAGGATGCGATCAAGTTCCCGGACGTCATCCACGCGGGCAAGCCGCACCCGGACCGGGAGATCCCGCAGGCGCAGAGCGCACACGACACGTTCTGGGACTTCGTCTCGCTGCACACCGAGGCGCAGCACCACACCATCTGGAACATGTCGGACCGCGGCATCCCGCGCTCGTACCGGACCATGGAAGGCTTCGGGGTCCACACCTTCCGGCTGGTCAACGACGCCGGCGAGACGGTCCTGGTCAAGTTCCACTGGAAGCCGAAGCTCGGTGTCCACTCCCTGACCTGGGAAGAGGCGCAGCTGCTCTCCGGTCTCGACCCGGACTTCCACCGGCGTGACCTGTACGACGCGATCGAGTCCGGCGCCTTCCCGGAGTGGGAGCTGGGCCTGCAGGTCTTCCCCGACACCCCGGAGGAGACCTTCGCCGGGGTCGACCTGCTCGACCCCACCAAGATCGTTCCGGAGGAGCTGGCCGAGGTGCAGCCGGTCGGGCGCCTCGTGCTCAACCGGACGCCGACCAACTTCTTCGCCGAGGTCGAGCAGGTCGCCTTCCACCTCGGGCACCTGCCGCCGGGCATCGACGTGACCAACGACCCGCTGCTGCAGGGCCGGCTCTTCTCCTACCTCGACACCCAGCTCACCCGTCTGGCCGGGCCGAACTTCCACCAGATCCCGGTGAACCGGCCGCACGCCCCGGTCAACGACATGCTGCGTGACGGTTTCCACCAGCAGGCCGTGCACGCGGGTGTGGCGCCGTACCGGCCGAACTCCCTCGACGGAGGCAACCCGTTCCCCGCCGGTGACGCCGAGAACGCCTTTGTCGACGTTCCGGTCCGGGTGGCCGAGGCCCCCAAGATCAGGCAGAACCCGGCCTCCTTCGACGATCACTACAGCCAGGTACGCCTGTTCTGGCAGAGCATGACGCCGGTCGAGAAGGACCACATCATCCGGGCGTACACGTTCGAGCTCGGCAAGGTCTACGAGCAGGCGATCAAGGAACGGCAGCTGCAGTGCCTGGCGAACGTCGACCCGATCCTGTGCGCACAGGTCGCGACCGGTCTCGGCCTGCCCGTCCCGGAGCCGACGCAGCCGCTCGCCGAGGTCGCCGCCAGCCCGGCCCTGTCCCAGGTCGGCCACGTGTGGCCGCCCGACGGCCGGATGATCGGCATCGTGGTCGGTGACGACGACGCGGACGGCGTGACCGCGCTGAGGGAAGCGGTGTTCGCCGCCGGCATGGTGCCCCTGATCATCGCGCCGCACGGCGGGACGATCGGCACGGTCACCGTGCAGCGCACCTTCGCCACCGCCCGATCCGTCGAGTTCGACGCGCTGCTGGTGGCCGCCGCGCCGCCGCCCGCGCCGGACGCTCTGCCGTCGCGCGACGACAAGGCCGGAGCGGGAACCGACCGCAGCGTCGACCCGCGGGTGCTCATGATGATCGACGAGGCGTGGCGCCACGCCAAGGCGATCGGCGCCTGGGGAGACGGCGCCGCCGTGCTCCAGCGGGCGGGCGTCGCCGGCACCCCCGGCGTGGTCGCGGGCGAGTCCGGAGCGGACACGTTCGCCGCCGTCCAGGAGCTCCTCGGCTCCCACCGGGTCTGGCAGCGGTTCCCGGCCTCGGTGGCGTGACAGCACCGTGACGCTCCTTCCCGACGCCGGCATGGCCCAGGAGACCGACGAGGTCACCGTGGTCGTCGCCACCCGCAACCGCCCCGACCGGCTCCGGGAGACCGTGCCACGGCACCGGGCCCCGGTCGTGGTGATCGACAACGGCTCGGACCACCCGCTCACCGTCGACGGTGCCCGGGTGATCCGGCTGGAGGAGAACCTCGGGGCCGCGGCACGCAACATCGGCGTCGAGCAGGCCCGGACCCCGTACGTCGCGTTCGCCGACGACGACTCGTACTGGGCGCCGGGCATGCTCGCGGCGGCAGTGGAGCTGTTCCGGTCCCATCCGCGGACGGCGCTGCTCACGGCCCAGGTGCGGGTCGGCGCGGAGAACAGGCTCGACCCGGTCTCGGCCGGCATGGCAACGGCACCGCTGGGCACCCCGCCCGGCGGTGCCGGCCCGTCGGTCCTGGGCTTCCTCTCGTGCGCCACCGTCGTCCGCCGGGACGCGTTCCTGGCGGTCGGCGGTTTCGAACCACGCCTGGTCGTCTACGGCGAGGAGGCGCTGCTGGCCATGGACCTCGCCGCGGCCGGCTGGCACCTGAGCTACACACCGGACCTCGTGGTGCACCACTTCCCGGAACCGGCCGGCCGGGACGTCTCCGCGCGGCACCGGCGCGAGATCCGCAACCGGATGCTGACCGCGGTGCTGCGCCGGCCGCCCGCCGTGATCGCTCGAGAGGTCGTCGCCGCGGTGCGCACTCAGCCCTCAGTGGTGGCGGGCCTCGTCCCGGACGTGCCGTGGGCGCTCCGGCACCGCCGCCGCCTGCCCCGCGAGGTCGAGACAGCCCTGCGGACTCTCGGCAACTAACTGCGGGCGCTCGCCTGACTGGTCAGCGGCACATCGGCCCAGACGATCTTGCCGACCCCGTCCGGGCGGGCGCCCCAATCCCGCGAAACCGCGGCGACCAGCAACAACCCCCGGCCGCCGATACGGCGCGGATCCGGCCCGTACGCGCGAGGAAGCGCACTGCTGCTGTCGGCAACCTCGACACGGACGGCGTCGCCGCAGCGGTGCAGCACCAGCTCACCCCCGTCACCGGTGTGCTGGACAACGTTCTCGACCAGCTCGGTGATCACCAGCAGCGTGTCGTCGACCAGGTCGGGGGTCTGCCAGCGGTCGAGGACCTCCCGTGCGTGCTGCCTGAGGCCCGCATAGTCGGTTCGGTGCGCAAAGGACAACCGCAACGAATCCACGGCAGTCTCCTACCCTGCGCCCCACCAACTATGCCGCCTTCCCTCCTTTCGGGAGAGAAAAATCATGAGACGGCGGCGGACGGAGACGAAACCGCGGTCTAGCATGGTGGTGGGTCAAGCCAAGTGCCCGTCGTGTCCCGCCGACGTGAGGCCCTTCCCATGCTGTCTTCCCCGCACCGCACCGTCGTCGCGGCCGTCGTCGGCCTCGACGACGTGGTGATCGCCACCGTCTACACGCACACCGAAACCGACGACCAGGCCCCGGACCTGCACGTCATCACCGTCGACGGCGACGTCGACCGCGACACCGCCCCCTACCTGGAACGCGCCCTGGTAAGAGGCCTGTCCGTCGGCCAGCGGGTGTGCTGCGACCTCAGCCGCGCCGACTTCTTCGGCTCGGCCGGCGCAAAGGTCCTCTTCACCGCGGCCGCCACCGGCGGCGCCTTCCGGGTCCGCGGAGCCCGCGGCATCACCCGCCTGGTCCTGGACGCGGTCGGCTTCAACCGCACCCTGCTCGTCGACTAGGCCGTGCCCTGCCGATCATCGGAGCCAGATCAGAGCGGTAGAGAGCGGCCCGTTTGGCGTAGCGGGTGGCTAATGGTCGCCATTGCTTGAGTCGGTCGAAGCAGCGCTCCACCACGTTGCCGGTAGACCTGTTTGTCGAACTCGGGTGGTCGTCCGCCGTGGCTGCCTTTGGCGGCTCGGCGGGCGACCTGGCCGGACCCGTTCGGGGATGGTGTGGGCAATGCCGCGGCGGCGTAGTCCGCATCGGGTGGGGTCGTGGGCGTAGGCCTTGTCCGCGATCAGCATGTCGGGTCTCTTGCGGGGCCGGCCCGGACCACCGTGGTGCACTCGGATCGCGTCCAGCAGCACGAACGGCTGAGGGTTGTCACCAGATCGGCCGGGCGTGAGCCAAGATTGGCCGCGGCCGTCGACGGCGAGATGAATCTTGGTGGTCGGGCCGCCCCTCGAGCGACCCAGCGCTTCACCATCCGCCGCTGGGAACCACGCTGATGATCCATTCGACCGGTTGACCGTCGTCATGGACCTGGACCTGGACCTGGACCCGGATCCGTTCCTAGGTCCCGTCATCGGTGGAGTGCTACCCAGCACGTACCGAGCCAGTCGTCCGGCCGGCGAGCCGCGGCAGGAACGAGTCCGGTCAGCGGGTCCGCCCCCGCCCCGGCGGCTGCGGCGAGCTCGGTGTCCCAGCCAGGGCCCGCACGGCGTCAGGAAGGCCCAACCTCATTGAAGTTGGGTTCTGCTGAGCCTTTTGCGGGCCCTGGCGCTTGGCCGGCCCCCACTGCCGTAGCCGTTCGTGGCAGGTCTTCCATGGGCCGTAGCCGTTTCGGTAGGTCCCGCCGCGGCGCCCCAGTTCCACAAGATCCGTTGATCACCTGCCGGTGATCCGCCATCGCCCTGACCTGCGGCTCGACTCCGGCAACAGCGGCTCGATCACCGCCCACGTCTTGTCGGTCAGCTCACCTCGCCCAACACCGGGCACATCAACCAGGAACCGATCAACCGATCGGCAGTACAAGGCCCAGGGGCCTCTCCTGCCGATCTTGACGGCCTGCTCTGCGAGGCGAAACCTGGACCTCGCTGCGACCTTGCCAAGATCGGCAGGACAGGCCCTAAGCGGGATCCTCCTCGACGACCCCCATGTTCTCGGGGCGGTTGGCGCGGGTCTCGTTGATGCCGGCGTTGCTGCTGCCGTGGGACGGTGTGTCGCCGGTCGGCTTCTCGTCGGTGGTGAAGGAACCGGTCTCCGGGCTGCCGGTGATGTGCTGGTCGGCACTGCTGCCGGCGTTCCGGACAACCTTGTCGTCGCTGCTCATGCCAGGTCTCCCTCGTCGGACGGTCTACCCCGCCCTAGTACCCAGCGCCGAGCCGCTAACTCCTCACCGGCCCGGCTACAGGCAGGGCGGGGTGTACCGGTGGATACGCAGGCCCCGGAAACTGAGCTCGTTCGCGGTCTTGCCCACGAAGACCAGGCCACGCGCCTCGCTGAGCGCCGACGCGAACGAGTGCGCGGGTGCGCCCAGTTCGGGGACCGCCCCCCACGCCTGCGGCCGGAAGCTGAAGAACCGGGTCACCGTCCGTCCCTGCGTCGACGGCACGGCGGTGGCCCACTGGGCGCCGCCGCTCCAGTGCGAAGCCGGACGCAGCTGCACGTACAGGTCCTCGGTCGCGCTGTAGGTGAGCCAGAAGCCCTTCGAGTCCGCCAGGTCGACCTGCGCCTCGAACTCGTTCGCGAGCCACACGACCACCACGTGCCACTCGGCGTTGACGAAGTCGACCTTCGCGGTGTAGCGGTCACCGTGACGGTTGGGCAGGAGCAGACTGCCCGTCGCCGGCACGGTGGTCCCCTCACCGCTGGCGAGCCACTGCTGCAGCCGATCGATCGACGGCGTCGCGCACTCGGCCGGCCTCGCAGCGGGCCGGGCCGGGGTCGCCACCGCGGCGGCCGGCGTCAGGACCAGGCACGCGGCCGACGCCACCAGGGAAAACCGTACTGCCACCGTCAGTCTGGACACTCCGGACTCCCCGCCTCGGCTCAGTAAACCTTGTTAAAGGTTGGCCTGCGGACGCATCGATGTCAATCTCTGGATGCGACACCGTTTCCGCTCACCCGCGTCCGGAAGCCGCGGGCACCGGTGCATGGCAGTCGCCGTACGCTCGTCCGGAACCACAGGTGCACGGATCGGCGCGGGCACGGAGCCTCAGCTGCGGTGCGGCGTACGCGACGAAGGCCAGGCCGAGCGGATCACCCTCCGCGAGCAGCGAGAGCCGCGCGCTGAGCAGGGATTCGGCGATGGTGCGCCTCCCGGTCACGAACGCGTCCAGGAACTGCTGTCCGAACCGCGCACCGAGCCGCGCATCCGTGGTGATCTCGGTGCCGACGACACCGGAGGCCTTCGCCGTACGGATGAAGGCGTCGACGAAGTTCATCGCGTGCCGGGGCTGCACGGCGGTGGTGCCGCAGCCGTTCAGCACCACCAGTGGACGGCTCCGGCGCCAGTAGACGTTGCCGGTGGCGATCTGCTCGTACTGGATCCCGAGGGATTTGCGCGGTCCGACAACGAGGGCCGGGATGCCGTTCGTCTCCGAACCGTGGCAGAAAAGGTAGACGAGATGGGGTTCGAGAGCAGTGTCGCGCATCGCCTCCAGCAACCGGCCCGCGGTGGTGCAGCGGTGCACGAAGCCGGCGCCCCCGAGCGCCTCCACCCAGGCGACGTGGCCGCCCAGGTCGGTGAAGTCGTCGGCGACACCGAGAATCATCCGTGGCCGTTCCTCGGCGTCGATGAAGTGAGTGGCTTCGACGTCGGCCGACGGTGCGACCCCGGCTGCGTCGCCGACGCTGAACGCGGACGCCTGCGGAAGGGTGACCCCGTGCCGGAAACCCCAGAATCCGCTCGGGCACACCACGGTCTCGGCGTGCTCCACGGCACCGAGGAAACAGGGCTGCCGGGACAGATCCGCACCAGTCCGGATGGCGTCGAGGGCCTCAGGACAGACACGCCATTCCCGTACGGGCACCGTCGTGTCCAGGTCGTAGTCGTAGAAGAGCCCGGCCGGAACGGTGAACGACGCGTCCACCTTGTTGGCGAATTCCACCATCCCCGGTCGGCGCATCAGGTCCTGCAGTTCCTTGATCCGTGAGCGCGACACGTCGGGCAGCGCCGGGGCTGCGCCGTCGGCCACGCGACCGGCCACGTGCGCCCACAGCCGGTGCCCGGAGATCGCCAGCTGGATCAGATCGTCGCTGAACGACCGTGCCGTCCGCGGCCGGCCGTACTTGAACCCGGCGCCGTCCCGATACTCCGGCGCACCCCAGGCGACCGTGGTGAGTGTTCGGCGCGCGCGGTCGATGTGGTCCTGGATCTGGTGTTCGCTGACGGACACGGTCGCCGTCAGCGCTTCACCGCCGAAGAATCGGAAGCTGTGGGTGCCACGACCGTTGTTGTTCGCGAAGACCGACAGCTGGAGGGGCTGGATCTGAGCGAGCGCCGCCGGCTCGAAATCGGTGTCGACCGCGTAGTCGACGACGACCTGCAGGGCGTCCTCTCGTTCGGCAGCGCCCGCTTCGACCGTCACCGACAGGACGCGTGACTGGAGAAGAGTGCCGCGGCAGTACACGTTGCACCGCAGGCGGTGGATTCCGGGCTCCTCCGGGGTCCGGATCGGGAACAACAGACGATCGGGCGCGGCGAGGCCGACGGTGGGCGGGCGGCCCGGGGTGATCCGCCCGTCGCTCCCGAGAGTCAGCGTGCCGACGTTTGTCCCCGGAGTGAGGATCAGCTCTCCGGGATAGTCGAACAGGGCGACGGTGATCGCATCGCCGGCCACGGCTTCGTCGGGGAGCCGCAGCGCCCGCGGGACATCGTCGAGGGCACCCTCGACGGGCGTGGCCTCGATCGCGAACCAGAAGAGGTAGGCGCGGCCGGGCTCCAGGCAGCGATCCCGGCTCGAGGGCTGCAACGGGAGTTCGGGCCGGGCGAGGCCGGTGCTGACAATACGACCGGGCTCCTCGTCGTCAGTTCGCCCGAGAGCCTCCAGGATCGCTTCGACGAGCGCATCCCGCCTCTCGGCCGAGGTGGGACCTTCGAACTCGACGGGGAGTTCGGCCCCGATCTCGACGCTGACACCCGGTGAATGCTGCCGGTGTGACAACCAGCCTTTGACAGCTGTGACTGCTCCCAGCGCCGCCATGGCCACGACGGGAAAGAAGGTCAGAAGTTTGTCCAGCAGGTCCAGCACTAGAGGCCCTGGCTGCCGCTGTCACCACTGACCATCGGGAAGCTTCCGTCGGTCTTCTCGTCCGTGCCCAGCGCGGGCCGGCGCCCGTCGAGGAAGTAGGCCATGGACCAGCCCTTCGAGCGGTTGATCAGAATGAAAATCACCAGAAGCAGGAAGTAGCCGAAGAACCCGGCCGCCAGACCGATCCCGTACAGAGCGAACATCACCGTCTGCTCCGGGAACAGCGACAGGACCGCGGCGCCGCCGAGAGCGCCGATGATCGACAGCAGGTCGGCGATCTTCACCACGTCGCGGTGCCGGTTGACGAAGTAGGTGTTCCAGCCGATCACGGCGCCGAAGGCAAAAGCACCCCATTCGAGCAGTGTCACAGAGGCTCCGAACTCGTGTGGTCGTCTGGTCCGAGGGTGGACCAGAGACTCTAGTGCAGCTGACGAGCGCCACATCGGACAAGCGGCAGCTCGCCGCCCGGCAGCTCTCGGGTGGTGAGGCATCCGTTACCGAAAGGTTCACGTGGAGGGAGGCGGGGTGTGGCGTTCTGCTGGCCGGGCGGCGCCACGATCGATGCCCCTCCCTCGTACGGAAACGACGGTCATGATTGCCCTACCGATCCTTCTCCTCGCGGCGGTGATCGGAGTTTTTCTCGCTGCGGCCGACGGTCCCTACGAGCACGACAAGGTACGCCTCGAGCGGGTCAGCGTGGTGCTGATCGCGGCGGCCGCGGTGATCGCGGCGGCGGGTGTGGTGGTTGTCGTCCGTGACTGGGTGCCCGGCTGAACCCGGGAACACGACAGCGCCCGCCCCGGAGGACAGGCGCTGTGGATGCCGCGGTGTGTCAGGCGGAGATCGCGGCGAGGTCCGCGATGGCGCTGGCGGTGCGGAAGTACTTGTTACCGGCCAGGTCGCCGATGGTCTTGATGTTGAAGGCCTTCTGCAGCAGCTCGGCGTCGCTGTCGCTGACACCGGCCAGTGCGGCGACCGGTGCGTTGACGAGCTCCGAGGGGGTGCTGGACTCGTACGCCTTGTCGAGGACCTTGTCGAGGTTTGCGGAGACTGCCATAGGGAGTTCCTTCCGTCCGTCGGATCCCGCGGCCGTGGTGGCCAGGCGGCCCATCGAGGGTTGCACATCCATGATCGTGAGCGCCGGGCGGGCTTCCGTATTGAGGGGCCGTGTCGGAATCGCGCCGATCTACAGCGACGTCACGCCGCGGACGCGGTGACCGACCGCGATCGATTCGCCGGAGATGGCGCCGGCCAGGGGTGAGACCAGGAAGGTGATGAGGTCGGCGATCTGCCGGGGGCTCGACTCGCCGCCGCGGCCGGGCTCGACAGCGGCCGCCGGGGTCTCGGAGACGATCCCGGGGTTGACCGTGTTGACGGTGATGCCGGTCCCGGCGACCGAGTCGGCGAGATTCTTGGCGGTGATGATCAGGGCGGCGTTGCGGACCGAGCCCGTCACGTTGCCCGTGAGGAAGGCGTTCTGGCCGCTCACGCCGACGATCCGGCCGTACCCGGCACGGCTCATGATCGGCAGTGCCGCGTTGGCCAGGCGCAGGAAGGACATCGCCTTCGCGTCGATCGCGCCGAGAACCTGTTCCGGGTCGGCGTTGCGGGACGCGTCCAGGGTCTGGGCGCTGGGTGCCGCCGCGATGACCACGGCGTCGAGCCTGCCGTGCTGCTCCAGCACACCGTCGAAGGCCGCCTGCACCGAGTCCGGATCCTGGGCGTCGAGGACGATGCCGTCCTCGGCGTGCCGTGAGGCGGCGAGGGTGGTGGCACCTTCCTCGCGGAGCCGTTCGACGACGGCCCGGCCGATCAGCCCCGTGCCGCCCACGACCACGACGACCCGTCCCTCAAGCTCAAGATCCACGTGACCGACGGTACCAGCCTCAGGCCCAGCCTCCGAGATAGCCGGCCAGGCCCGGGTCGGCACCGAGGACCGTAAGGTCGGCGTCCGGGAGGACGGTGGTCTCGAAGACGTCCTTGCCCCAGGCCGCGCGACGGGCGGCGGCGCGAGCGGAGTCGACGCGCAGCAGGGGCGCCTCGGCCGGTCCGAGCAGCACGGTCCCGACAGCACCGGCGCCGACCGTCGACACCGCGTCCCGGAGCAGGTCGGCGGCCCGGTCGGCGCGGACGGCCGCCGGCACGTCGATCACCACGCGGGTACGCGGGTCGAGCAGCGACGACGCGGTCGTGACCCGCTGATCCGCGCTGAAAACGCCCTTGAAGTCGCCGGGAACCTGCACCACTGCCTCGGGCAGGGCGGCGAGCAGCGAATCCACGCAGACGAACGCCGCCGCCGGTGACAGTGCCGCGGCGAGCCTGATCACGACGTCGGGGCTTGCGCTGCGCAGGCCGTGCCCGCGGGATCCGGCGACCGGGATGTGGTCGGCGAGGAGCAGCGTCTCGCCGTCCTTGCGCGCCCGGCGCTCCGGGTCGTCGGTGCCGCGACCGGCCCAGTCCGGCCCGTCGTGCCAGGCCACCGCGTCACGGACGTGGGCGAGGATCGCGCCGCCGAGCCAGGCCCGGTACGTCCACTCCCAGTCCTCACCCCCGTACGCGCGGAACTGTTCGTCGAATCCGCCGGTGCGCTCGAAGAACCAGCGGGAGCAGGCGAACGCGGCGCCGATCACGTACCGGTAGGCCCGGTCGTCGGCGTCGAGCAGGTTGCGGGTCTGCCGGTACGCGTCGATCAGCCACTGTGGTTCGGGCAGCTCAGCGGCCGGCCCGGCGTGTTCGACAGGGGTGTCGGCGGGCAGCCCGGCGAGCGCCGCGTGCCGCCGCCGGCCCACGACGACGGCCTCGGGCGCGAGCGCCGGAAGCCGGGCCATGCGGGTGAGGTACTCGGGCTCGGGCGAGGTGTCGGCGTCGAGGAAGCAGAGCACCTCGCCGGTCGCGGCCGACGCGCCGAGGTTGCGGGCCGCCGCAGCCCGGAACCCGTCGTCGGCCTGGCGCAGGAGCTGGACCCCGTCCGGCACGCGGGGCGGTTCGGGGGATCCGTCGTCGACGACGATCACCTGCGTCCGGCCGGCGGGATGCGTCTGGCGGCGCAGCGCTGCGAGCGTACGGTCGAGCTCCGCCTGCTGCCGGTAATGCACGACGATGACCGAGACGGTGGGTGGCTCGGTGGGTTCGAGCCCGTCGAGGAGGTCCCACCGGTTGCCGGGGACGGTCACCATGCGACGTCCTCGGTCCACCAGCGGAGGTAGGAGGCGGCGGTGTCGTCGAGGTGTGGACGCGTGACCGCGTCCGCCGCCAGCCAGGTCGACGCCGGGTCGGCGAGGGCGTCGGCGATCGCCGGCGCGACCTGTCCGGGGGCGACCAGGTGCACGGTCTCGGGGCGCAGCGCCGCCATCTCCCGGGCGTAACGCCCGTCGGCGACGAGCGGCCGGCGACCCGCCGCGATCCAGGTGGCCAGCGAACCGGAGGCCGAGAAGTGCCGGTGCGCCACGACGGGCACCGCCACCGACCTGCAGCGCGCGATGAGCTCGTCGTCGGGGACGTAACCGGTCACGTTCACCTCGACTCCCTGGGCCGACGCCTGTTCGGTGAGGCTCGACAGGTCGGCCTCGTGACCTGCGGACGCGCCGCCGAGCACGGTCACGCACGGGCGGTCGGAGAGGGTGGCAACTGCTTCCACGACCTCGGCGTGGCCCTTGCCCGGATAGAAGAACCCCAGCACGGCGACGTCGGGAGTGCCTGCGCTCGGCCGCGGTCCCGGCGGCGCGGGCGTGACGGGTAGCGGTACGACACCGAGTGCGTGCGGCGCGATACCCGCTTCCGCCAGGTGCGCGGCCTCGTGCCGGCTGTTGACGACAACGCCCCGCGCGACCCGGGCGATCCGCGCGTAACAGTCGGTCCGGCGCGGCAGGTTCCGCGGGCCGTCGGAGGCCTGCGGTACGTCATGCAGCGTGACGGTCAACGCGGTCCGCGCCGCGATCCGTTCGACCGTCGCGGCCGCCTCCTCGGGCGACCCGGCCCAGAGCCGGTCGGTGAAGTGCAGGTGGGCCCGTGCCGGTGGCCGATCGCCGAACAGGTCGTCCGCGGCCATCCGCAGCCGGAGACCGGTTGTCGCCTCGACGGCCGTGGCCAGGTCACGGGCCGCGACGGTCACTCCGTGACGCTCGGTGGCCGTGACGGCGAGAGCGGGCAGCCCGCTCATGCGAGACCCAGGATCCGGAAAGCATCCGCGTGCCGCAGCAGGCCGGCCTGGACCGCGTCCGGGTGGCGGGAGTACCAGGCGAGGTGAGCCTCACGGACGGCGCCGGTCTCGATGATCTTGCCGTCGACAACCCAGTACGGCCGTTCGTCCCCGTCGAGCCCCCACGTCTCGAGGACCGCTGCCTCGCGGGGCGCGTGGACGGAGTCGAGGAGCGGCCGGCCCGGATCGACCGGGTGTTCCGGCAGGCCGAGCGCCGCGCGGACGCGGGCGGCCAGTGCCGAGAAGACGAGGTTGCCGGGATGGTTCAGCGTGCGCATCAGCGTGAACGCCGGTGCCGTAAAAAGGTCCGAGATGACCACGGTGCCGTGGGCTGCCTCTCGTGTGCGGAGTTGGGTCAGGGAATGGTCGGCGATCGCCCGAACCGTCGTCGGGTCGAGTTCGGTGCGGGTGGTGAGCCCCGCGGCCTCGGCCAGCACGCGGAGATCGTGGTAGCCGACGATCGGCGGCGCGAGGCCCGGATCGGACGGGGGACGCACGATCGCGTGTGTCGGGTACAGCCCGGCGAACCGGATCACCGGCACCCGTACCGTCCGGCCACCGGTGGCGATGCGACCCGCGAGCTGGGCCGTACCGAGGGGGAGGCCGTGGTAGTCGTCGCGGATCGGCTGAGAGATCAGCAGTGTCGTCCGGGCCAGCCAGCGGTCGAGGTGCGGAAGGTCACCGGTGACCAGTTCGTGCACGGCCGGCATCCGGACGGTCCGCAGCCCGGCGCCGTCAAGCATGATCCGCAGCGACTCCGCCTGGCAGTTGCCGACCACCAGCGCGACGTCCCCGTCGCCGGTCGGTTCGTCCAGGCCGTAGAACACACCGAAGTGCCTGGTCCGCGGGTCGGGCCCCGCCGTCTCGATCATGATCCCGGCGGAATGCCCCCTCGCCGGTCCCGCTACACCACCCCCGACGAAGTGTTTGTGTCGGCAAACTCTCTGTGAATCTTGGCCGGAAGTGGGCACTCTCCCTCCGGCGCGTACCCGTGGTCCGCGCAGGTATTCGTACCGATCCACCGACATTGTGAAGAGGCATCGATGACGCTCGCCGTACCCGCACCCCGAGTGGCCTCGATCCCGTCCGCCCACCCGTACGTGCGGCACACCCTGGCCGGTTCCGGCGCCGAGCTGCTGGCCGATCCGCCGCCGCCCGGCGCCTCGGACGGTCGCTGGTGGCCGCCGGTCATGTGCGACGCCGCGTGGGTACGAGCACAGCACGACCGCTTCGACGTCATGCACGTGCACTTCGGGACCGAGTCGTACTCGACGGCCCACCTGCGGTCGTTCGTGCGTGCCCTGCGCGCCACGGGCCGGCCGCTGGTCTACACACTCCACGATCTCGAGAACCCGCAGCTGACCGACCAGGCGCCGCACCTGGAGCACCTCGACGTGCTCGTCCCGGCGGCCGACCAGGTGGTGACGCTGACCGAGGGGGCCGCCGCCACGATCTGGCGCCGCTGGGGCCGTGTCGCCGAGGTCGTCCCGCACCCGCACGTGCTGGCGTTCGACGCCGAACTCCCCGCCGGCCGGCCCTCGGACGCCTTTGTCCTGGGCATCCACCTCCGGGACATCCGGCCCAGCATCGACGCCGTGCGAGCCGTCGCGACCCTGCTGGACGCCGTCGACCGCCTGCGTGCCCAGGGTGTCCCGGCGGTCGGCCGCGTCCAGGTGAACGAGCGCGTCCGCGACGAGGCCGCCCGGGACCAGGTCGCCGCGCTGGTCAGCGCGCATCCGGCGGCTGAGCTGCGCCGGACCGAACGGCTCGGCGACGCCGCCCTCGCCCGGTCCATCGCCGACCTCGACGTGGCCGTGCTGCCGTACCGCAGCGGGACACACTCCGGCTGGGTCGAGCTGTGCTGGGACCTCGGCGTCCCCGTCGCCGGCCCGCGTGTCGGCCACGCGAGCGAGCAACATCCTGAAGATTTCGCCGTCTTCGACGCCGGCGACGGCGACGCTCTGGCCCGGGCGGTCCAGCGCCTCCTCGGAGCACCCCGCCCCGGTACGCCCGGACGAGCAGCCCGCCTGGCCGAGCGCCGCCGCGAGCGGATCGCCGGGGCCGCCGCCATCGCCGCCGCGCACACCCGCCTCTACGACTGTGTCCGTACGCCCGTCGAGCAGGCCGCGTGAACGCCCGCCCCCGCACGATCGTCGTCATCGCACCACTGCGCCATCCCATCCGCGAACCCCACGCCGGTGGTCTCGAGGCCACCGTCTGGGACCGCGTACGCGTGCTCCGCGACCGTGGTCACCGCGTACTGCTCTGTGCCGTCGAGGGTTCGCAGTTCCAGGAGGACGCACCGCCGGAGTTCCGGCTGCCGGCCGTGGTGTGGCCCGACGAGACCGAGGCGACCGACTCGACGTTCCCGCCGGGGCACCTCGAACGCGCCGTCCCGGCCCTGGAGGACGCGCTCGACTACATCCGCCGCAACGCGGACACGATCGACGTCGTCGACAACCACAGCCTGCACCCGCAGCCCCTGACCTGGGCCGAGAGGCTCGGGGTGCCGGTCGTGACGACGCTGCACACCCCGCCGCTGCCCCGGCTCGTCGAGGCGGCACGAGCGGCAGCCGACCCCGGTCGCTTCCTCGCCGTCAGCGCCTACACGGCCGCCGAGTGGCGCGAGCACGGTGTCGGTGCGCTGGTGATGCCGAACGCGATCGACGGCAACCGCTGGCTGCTCGGCCCCGGCGGCCGCGACCTCGTCTGGTTCGGGCGCATCGTGCCGGAGAAGGGCCTGCACCTGGCCGTGCAGGCCGCGCGGCTCACCGGCCGGGTCCTGCGCATCGCCGGGCGCGTCGGCGACATCCCGTACTTCCAGCAGCACATCCGCCCGTTCCTCGGTGACGGCGCCGACTACCTCGGACCGCTCGGGCAGCCGGAACTCGCACGGCTCGTCGGCGGCAGCGCGTGTGCGCTCATCACCCCGCTGTGGGAGGAGCCGTTCGGACTGGTCGTCGCCGAGGCGATGGCGACGGGAACACCGGTTGCCGCGTTCGACACCGGCGGCATCGGCGAGGTCGCCGGTACGGCGTCAGCGGTCCGGCTCGTCCCGATGGGTGACGTCGAGGCCCTCGCGGAGGCGGCCGAACAGCTCGCGAGCGACCGCGGGCGGCACCGGCAACGCCGCCGGCAGGCGCGGGCGGCAGCCGTCGCCCGCTTCTCGCTGGACCGCCGGGCCGCGGAGCTGGAAACCGTCTTCGACCTGTCCGCCACCACCTTTGACCTGTCCGCCACGACCGCACGACCGGGAGCCGACGCATGGGTATGACCGGCTGGTACGTCCACCACCACGGTGCCGGACACCTGACACGCTTCCGCGCGGTGCGGCCGCACCTCGCGGGGGAGGTGGTGGTCTTCAGCTCGCTGCCGGAACCGTCCTCGCTGCCCCCGCAGACGAGCTGGGTGCACCTCGGCCGCGACGACGACCGGCCCGCGGGCGCTCCTGACCCGGCCGACTCGGACCCGACCGCCGGTGGCCTGCTGCACTGGGCACCCCTGGGCCACGCCGGCCACGCGCGGCGCCTCGCCGTCATAACGGACGCGATCGCGACCCGGCGCTTCGACCGCTTTGTCATCGACGTGTCGGTCGAGGTGGCGCTGCTCGTCCGGCTCCTCGGCGTCGCCACCGTCGTGGTCACCCAGCCGGGTGATCGCAGCGACGACCCGCACCGGCTCGCGTACGCCTCGGCGACGCGGGTGCTGGCGCCGTGGCCCGGGGGAGCGCACCGGTCCCAAGGCTTCGTCGAGGTCGGCGGCATCTCCCGTTTCGACGGGCGGGTCCGCGACGCCGAACCCGACCCCGGCACGGTCCTCGTGCTCGGCGGCGGCATCGTCGAGGGGGACCTCACCGAACGCGTCGCCCGTGCCGCCGCCGCCAGCCCGGGCACCCGCTGGCAGGTCGCCGGAGGTCCGACGTGGATCGACGACCCCTGGCTGGCGTTGCAACGAGCCGAGGTGGTCGTCGCGGCCGCGGGGCAGAACAGCATCGCTGACCTCGCCGCGGCCGGCGCGCGGGCGGTAGTCGTCCCGCAGCCGCGGCCGTTCGACGAGCAGGCGGCGACGGGCCGCATCCTGCTCGACCGCTCCCTGGCCGTCGTCGAGCCCGCCTGGCCCGCCGACGACGCCTGGCCGGCCGTGCTCGACCGCGCCCGCTCCCTGCAACCCGACTGGTCACTGTGGGGTGTCGCCGGCGCCGCGCGCCGGGCCGCCGACGTGATCGCGGAGGTGGGCGCGTGACCGCCGTCATCACCCTCTGCTCAGCGTCCCGCCTCGATCACGTACGCCGCCAGCAGCGCCTGCTCGCGTCCGCGCCCGTACGCCGCATCATCGTCTGGCTCGACGCCGACGCGCCACCACTGTCCGAATTCCCCGGGGCCGACATGGTCCACGTACCGCCAGGCCAGCTGGGCCTGCGCCTCGCCGCCGGCCGCGACCGGGGTGCCGAACGGGCGCTGGCCGCGGGTGAAGACCTGCTCGTCTTCCTCGACGCCGACTGCCTGCCCGGTCCGGACCTGCTCAGTCGCTACCGCGCCGCGGCGGACGCCCACCCGGGTGCCGTGCTGTGCGGCCCGGTCACCTACCTGCCGGAGGGCATCCGCCCGGAGAACGCCGACGCGCTCCCGGCCCTGACCGCACCGCACCCGGCCCGCCCGGCCCCGCCCGACCATCAGAACGTCGTCGCCGGCCCGGACGACCACCGCCTGTTCTGGTCACTCTCCTTCGCCGTGACAGCACAGACCTGGCGTACGGTCGGCGGCTTCGACGAGGCCTACGAGGGCTACGGCGGCGAGGACACCGACTTCGGCTTCACCGCCCGCGCCCGCGGCGTCCCCCTGGTCTGGGTCGGCGGCGCGCACGCCTACCACCAGTACCACCCGACCTCGGCCCCGCCCTGGCAGCACCTCGACGACATCCTGCGCAACGGCAAGCTCTTCGCCGACCGCTGGGGCTCCTGGCCCATGGAAGGCTGGCTCGAAGCCTTCGCCGCCGCCGGCGCCATCGAACGAACCCCGGAAGGCTGGCAGCGCACCCCCGTCAGAGCCGCAGGACCGGCTTGATCGCCGTGAAGTCGGGCGACAGCTCGGCGCCGTCGGCCAAGAGGCGTACCAGGGTCGCGCTGTTGTCCTTCATGCACGCGAGAATGCGGTCGCGGTCGGGGACGTCGTCCACGTTGATCTCACCGCTGTCGTACATCTCGCTCCAGAAGTAGCCGTCACCGTCGCTCGGGGCCATCGGCACGGCCACCACGGCCGTGCCGGCGGGGAGCCTGGTGGTGTCGCCGTCGGCTTCCAGCTCGAACCGCAGCCGGTAGAGGTGCAGCATGGTCGGCGACTCGCGGGCCGGCGTGCCCAGTCGCAGGGCGAAGCGGTCGGCCTCGTCGCTGCCCTGCTGCTGACTGACCGGCACGCGCACCTCGGTGCCGGTGGCCGGTCGCAGCGGCAGGGTGACGTCGTAGGTCGCGGACACGCCCACGGGGCCGCCTTGTGAAGCGCACTGCTTCATGACCGCCGAGTCCTCGACCGTCACGACAACGCGGGTGACGACCGTCCGCCGGGCGTTCCGGTTGTGCACCGTGATCTCCACGGCGGGCGGCGAGAACGTCGTGTCCACATCGGCCGGATCTCCGTCCGGGGCGGGATCCCGGACGACCAGGTCGATGGCCTCCAACCCGGGCCCGAGCGAGGCACTCGGCACAGGCACCGCCGAAATGGTGCGGACCGGCGCCGGAGCGGCCGGAGTGTCGTCGCCGGTCAGCATGTCGCGCCAGTCCGGCACCGCGGCCAGCACGCCGACCAGCAGCGCGGCAAAAGTGGCCAGCGCGACCAGGGCGGACAACCCGTGACGCTGCTCCAGCCGTCTCAGAAAGCTGTCCCGCGGGACAACCTCCTCGTCCACGCCCTCGTCCTCCGGCATCGACTCAGGCTAGTGGCGAACGTCGATTCGCGAAGCCCCGTCTGCCGCGGCGGCGGGCTAGAGCCCGACAAGTTCGAGGCTTCGGCGGCGGAGTTCGGAGCGGGCGGCGGCGTCGTAGGCCTGGTTGTGGGCCCGAGCCTCGCGCTGCCGGTCGTAGAACTGGCCGGTCACTCCAGCGACGTCAGTCCCGACCGCCAGTCGGCGCACGGCCGCCACCCCGGTTTCGAGGTCGTCGATCTGGTGGCCGACCTCCTGCAGCACCATCTTCGTCGGCATGTAGGTGGCCGGGTGCAGGCTGGTGACGGTCACCTCGGCCGCCGGCACGCGCCCGGCCAGTTCGAAGCCCGACATGATCTGCGCCAGCTTGCTCTGCCCGTACGCGCGGGTGCCCGAGTAGCCCCGCGTCAGCATGAGGTCGTCGAAGTCCAGCGGTGCCTGCCCGAGCGAGGCCACGTTGACGATCCGGGCCGATCCTGTACGCCTCAGCAGCGGCAGCAGCTTCTCGGTGAGCAGGAAGCCCGCGAGGTAGTTGACCGCGAAGCGCAGCTCGTAGCCGTCCGCGCTGACCCGGCGTTCGCGGCCGTCGGGCTCGCCGGAGCCGATGCCGGCGTTGCTGATCAGGACGTCCAGCCGGTCGGTGGCCGACTGGACCTCGTCGGCGAGCCGGGCGACCTGCGTGAGGTCGGACAGGTCGGCGAGCAGCGTGACCGGCTTGCCCCCGACCGCCTCGGCGACGGCGTCCAGGCGGGCGCGGTCACGGCCGTGCAGGAGGAGGTCGTGGCCCTCGGCGGCCAGGCGTTCGGCGAGGCCACGGCCGAGCCCGTCGGTGGCGCCGGTGATCAGAATCGTGCTCATGACCTCATTTTTACACCGCGCGGGACGACGGCCCCGGCCGTTGTTACTGTCGAGTAATGAAGGCTGATTCCGTCGATCCGGCTCGTGTGCAGGATGTGCTCGACGGGCGGTGGGGACACGTCCGGCGGGCGGCGCGGACCCAGCTCGCCGGGGACCACTTCGTCGCCGTGCCGGGTGAGACCCTCGAGCAGGCCCGCGAGCGGATCACCCGCTTGTTGCGCGAGCTCCCCACCGACCTGGGCGCCGCTGCGATGTTCCCGGACGAGCACGGTGGTGCTTTCGAGCCGGGAGCGGCCGTCACCGCGGCGGAGATGCTGGCCCAGCTCGACCTCTCGCTGATGGTCAAGGCCGGCGTGCAGTGGGGGCTGTTCGGTGGTGCGGTTGCGGCCCTGGGCACCCGCCATCACCACGAGACGTACCTCAAGGAGATCATCTCGGCGGATCTGCTCGGCTGTTTTGCCATGACCGAGACCGGCCACGGCTCCGACGTGCACCGGCTGCGGACCGTCTGCGAGTACGACCCCGCGACCGGGACGTTCGACCTGCACACGCCGCACGAGGCCGCGCGCAAGGACTACATCGGCAACGCGGCCCGCGACGGCCGGATGGCGGTGGTGTTCGCCCAGCTCGTCACGCAGGGCGAGGGCCGCGGCGTGCACGCGTTCCTGGTGCCGCTCCGGGACGACGACGGGGCCGCGCTGCCGGGTGTGACCATCGGCGACGACGGACACAAGGCCGGGCTGCTGGGTGTCGACAACGGCCGGCTCTCCTTCGATCACGTCGCGGTGCCGCGCGAGATGCTGCTCGACCGGTACGGCCAGGTGGCCCCGGACGGCACCTACACCAGCCCGATCGACAACGACGCGCGCCGCTTCTTCACGATGCTCGGCACGCTGGTCCGCGGCCGGGTCACCGTCGGCGGCGCTGCATCCGCGGCCACCCGGCAGGCGCTGACCATCGCGGTCCGCTACGGCGAGACCCGCCGCCAGTTCACCGCACCCGGTCAGGACCGCGAGGTGGTGCTCAACGACTACCTGGCCCACCAGCGCAAACTCCTGATCGCCCTGGCCCGGACGTACGCGTTCACCTTCGCCCAGGAGGAGCTGGTCACCACGCTGCAGGAGGTGCAGACCGCGGACGGGCCGGTCGACGAGCACCGGCAGCGTGAGCTGGAGTCCCGGGCGGCGGCGCTGAAGGCGGCGCAGACCTGGCATGCCACCCGCACGATCCAGACCTGCCGTGAGGCGTGCGGTGGCGCCGGCTATCTGGCCGAGAACAGGCTGCCGGGCCTGAAGGCCGACACCGACGTGTTCACCACCTTCGAGGGGGACAACACTGTCCTGCTCCAGCTGGTCGCCAAGGGGCTGCTCACCGGGTACAGGGACAATTTTGAATCTCTGGACGGCTGGGGGCGGGGCACTTTTGTCGCGGAGCAGGTCCGCGAGATGGTCCTGGAACGCACCGCGGCCCGGTCACTGATCCGGCGGCTGGTCGACGCCGCGCCGGGCGGCAGTGACGCGGGTGCGTTCACCGATCGTGGCTGGCAGCTCAAGATGCTCGAGGACCGCGAGAAGCACGTCCTGGAAGGGGTGATCCGGCGTCTGCGCAAGGGCGCCGCGACCAAGAAGGACCGGCCGTTCGACATCTTCAACGATGTCCAGGACCACGTGCTGGAGGCGGCGAGCGCGCACATCGACCGTGTGGTGCTCGAGGCGTTCGTCGCGGGCATCGAACGCGCGACCGACCCGGCGGCCCGGGAGCTGCTCGCGCGGGTGTGCGACCTGTTCGCGCTGAGCACGATCGAGGCCGGCAAGGGCTGGTTCCTGGAGCACGAACGGCTCACGCCGGGCCGTTCCAAGCTGCTCACCTCTGCGGTCAACGGCCTGCTCAAGGAGCTGCGTCCGCACGCGGCGACGCTGGTCGACGCGTTCGGGATCCCCGACGCCTGGCTTGCCTGCGCGATCCTGCGGGAGGAGCCGGGCCGCCAGGAGGAAATGGCCCGCGACGATCAGCGCCGGGACTCGCGGCGCAGCACGAACGACGAGTAACGGGCCGGGATCAGGGCCCGCTCGGACGGGTGGAAACCGCCGGGCGAGCCGGCCCGGCGCCAGGTCTCCGGCGGGTGACCGTCCGGCAGCCATTCGGTCCGCCAGATGCCCAGCGCGGTGTCCAGATCGGACAGGACGGGCGTGACCTCGTCGTTCAGGGGTGCCCGCAGGTGCTCGGCCCACAGCTTGACGCGCAGGTCGCGCACGGCGTGCCCGGTGGTGACCATGGTCGAGGTGATCTCGCTGTCGGTGCCCACCATCGACCGGCTGAAGAAGTTCGCGGAGCCGATGCTGATGAACACGTCGTCGACGAGCATCAGCTTGGTGTGCACGGTGAGGTTGTCGACGCGGTACATGACCACGTTGCGCCGCGACTCCGGGGAGAGCTGGTCCAGCACCCGCCGGCGCAGATCGCGGGTGATCACCGGGCGTACGGTGCTGTCCCCACCGTCGGCCGGGTCCCGCCGCCCGGACCCGATCAGGATGATCTTGACGCCGCGGCAGGCGGCGGCACGCAGCTCGCCGTAGAGCTGGAACCGGGGATCACCGCCCGGCGCCTCGTGGAAGTACTGGTCCTCGAGGTAGATGTAGCGCTCGGCCCCCCGGATCGCCGTGACCAGGGCGCGGTAGACCTCCTGGATCCCGGCCCGCGTGACGTTGGCCCGGCGCATCCGGCGCAGGCCCCGGTGGCGATAGAGCGACCACGGCCGGTACGACCGCAGCACCTGCACCGCGGTCCCGTCGGCCGGACGGTCCGGCTGCTCCGGCACGGGTGGCAGGGTCAGCGGGGTGTCGGGCGGATTGATCACCGTCAGGCCGCCACCGCTCGGCAGGCGGAAGTACTGCGCCGGCAGGTTCCGGGCGATCTTCCGCGGCGGCAGGATGGCGGCGTTCTCCCACCGCGACCGGAACGTCTCCCGCACCCGCACCGCCGCCGGGCCGTGCAGCCTTGCGGCCGCATCGTGCCAGCCCCACCGGTGCACCCCGAGCCGCAGATGGTGATGCGGCGACTTGTCGAAGCGGGTCGGGGACAGATCAAGACCGCCGACGTACGCGGTGAGCTCACCGTCGTGGCAGAACACCACGAATTTCTGGTGGTTGGACCCGATCAGCGGCCCGGACCAGTCGAGCAGCACGCGGTCGTGCAGCGGTGGCTCGGCGACCTCGCGGTTCGACGGCAGCCACGCCCGCATCACCCGCGCGGCCAGGGTGTTCGCCCGGAACGGTCCCACCGGCAGCCACGGCACCCCGCCGGAGAACTCGGCCGCGCTGAGCACGATCCGCACGTCGGTGCCATCCGCCGCCTTCTCGGCCAGCACGTCGGTGAACGGCCTGTACCCCGGCTCGCCGGCCACCCGCCCGGACAGGTCGAGCTGCGGATCGGCCTGGTAACCGGCGATGTAGACGGCGTCGCCGGGGCCGAGCGCGTCCATCTGCTCGGCGAGCGCGCTGAAGTAGGTGACGCCGTCGATGATCGGCTCGTACACGGAGTTCTCGGTGAAGGTCGGGCACACCTCGGTCGCCGGCGGCAGGTACCGGTCGATCAGTTCACTCAAGGTCAACGCGTGCGGCATGCGGTGATTAGACCGGTGCCCTCAGCTGCGATGCAACACGCGAAGACGCTCGGCCTGCCCGTCGTGCATGTCGCTGACCCATTCCCAGCCCGGCTCGGCCGCCGGACCGATGCGCGGGTCGTCGGGAGTTTCCCCCTTGCGCAGGGCCAGCACGTACGCGCGGTCCCGCTCGATGCGGGCGCGGACCTCCCCGGCGCCGCCGGGCGACCCGTGACCGGGGACGACAACGTCGACGTCGTCCGCCACGCTCTCCAGCAGCCGCAACGCCGCCAGGTAGTCCTCGACGGGGTCCGCCGTGCCGTCCAGGTCGAGCATCGGGATCAGGACGTCGGACAGCATGTCACCGGCGATCAGAACCCGGCGTTCCCCGATGATCAGCGCCGCGTGGCCCGGTGCGTGCGCCTGGTGCTCGATGATCCGGGCCCGCGGGCCGTCCCAGGGAATCTCGGACGCTCCGGCGGGCAGCCCGGTGATCTCGCCGAGCAGGTCCATCGGAACGTGCTCGGCGATGCCCGCGGGCTCGAGGTGCTCGGTGATGCGGGCCTTCGCCTCCGGGTCCGTCAACTCCTCGCGGATGGTGGCGGCGCAGCGGGCCGTGCCGTACCGCGGGGCCGTGCCGAGCCGGGCGTGCCAGAGCACGTGGTCCCAGTCCGCGTGTGTCGAGAAGCCCGCCACCACGGGCCGGTCCGGCCCGAGGTCGTCCGCGAGGCAGACCAACTCGTGCTCCTGCAGCCCGGCGTCGACGAGCAGCACACCGGTGCGGCCCTCGACCACCACGGCATTGCTCTTCAGGAACTCGCTCTCGTGGACCAGCACACCCTCGGCGACCTGTGTCAGCACGTGCGGCCTCTTCCCCGTAGTGGTTGCAGACTGCAACCACTTTAGCCGACGCGCTCCCGCAGCTCGGACATCAGGCGCAGGTGGCTCTCGATGCCGTCCGGCGCCACGTTGTAGAAGAGCACGTGGTCGAGGCCGGCCTCCGCGAGACGCGCGAGGTCGCCGGCGATCTCGACGGGGGATCCGCCGAGGTAGGGCCGGCCCTCACCGATCGGATCCGCCGTGATCGGTACGTTCGCGCGTGCTGTCACGGTGAGTGTGGACGCGTCCCGCCCGTTGTCGGCCGCGGCCGTCCGGAAGGTCTGCACCGACGCGACCAGTTGCTCGTACGAGAAGGCATTGGGATTGATCCCGTCAGCGATCCGCGCCGCGCGTTGCTGGCCGGCCTCGGTGTTGGCGCCGACGATGATCGGCAGGTGCTGCTGCACCGGCTTGGGATTCACCTCGGAGGCCTCGATCGTGTAGAACCGGCCCTGGTACTCCACCGGGTCCGGCCCCCAGCAGGCCCGCATCGCCGCGACCATCTCGTCGAAGCCGGCGCCGCGCCGCTTGAGCGGCACGTTGGCCGTGGCGAACTCCTGCGGCATCCAGCCCTGACCGATCCCGGCGATGACCCGCCCGCCGCTCAGCTGATCGAGCGTGGCGAACCGCCGCGCCAGCACGACCGGCACGTGGAACAACGCGTCGATGATGCTGGTGCCCAGCCTGATCCGGTCGGTCAGCGCGGCGACGTAACTGAGCGTCTCGAGCGGCTCGTAGGTCTCCCTGTACTCGGCGGGGATCCGTTCCAGAGCCCCGTCCGCCCCCGGCACCATCTTCGCCATCGGCCGGAGCAACCTCTCGTACGTCCACAGTGCGGCGTACTCGAGACGCTCGGCCTCCTGGGCCACCCGCCTGATGTTCGGCACGGACGCCAGTGATCCCGACGTCGGCAGTGCCATCCCCAGCTCCACAGTCAGCTCCTCAGCTCAGCCGTTGCAGTCGCGCCGTGACGGACCTGTCCACCTGGCCGCGGTCGTAGCCCCGCCACGTCACCGCAAACCGGGTGTCCCGCAGCGCATCGCGTGCCGCTGCCCGGGCGAACTCGCCGTCTGTCTCCAGGGCCGCATCGGCGGCGACCAGGGCGCGATCGACCTCACCCCGGTCGTACCCCCGAAGAACGACCGTGAAGTCGTCCGGCTGAGGCTCCGCCGGGGTGTGGCTCACCGCGCCGTCGCCGAGCGCGGCCCGGAGCCGGCCGACCTCCTCGTCGACCTGGAGCCGGTCGTAGCCGCGGAGAGCTACGGCGAAGCTGGCATCCTGCAACGCGCCCCGCGCTGCGGCCTGCACCGACTCGTCGGCGGAGGCTGTCGCGGCCTCGGCTTGATCGAGTAAAGCGTCGACGGCGGCGGGCTCGTAGCCGCGCAACACCATTGTGAGGTCCCGTGCCATGGACGCCAGACTATGCGTCAGGCCGCCTTTTTTGTGGCCCTCTTGGCAGCGGTTTTCTTGGCGGGCGCCTCGGCTTTCTTGGCGGGTGCTTTCTTGGCGGGTGCCTTCTTGGCAGTTGCCTTCTTGGCCTTCGTGGCCGGCTTCTTGGCAGGTGCCTTCTCGGCGGGCGCTTTTTTGCCCTTGGCCTTGCTGCCCTTGTCCTTGTCCGTTGCCGCCGCGCTGCGGCCGCTGCGGGCGCGCTCGACGCTGGCCTGCAGCGCCGCCATCAGATCGGTCACCTTGGTGGCGTCGGGTGCGGGCTCCGCGACGGTGACCTCCTTGCCCGCCTTCTTCTCCTCGATCAGCGCGTTGACGCGGTCGGTGAAGCTGTCGCGGTAGTCCTTCGGCTTCCACTTGGCCGACATCGAGCCGATGAGCTGCACGGCCATCTTCATCTCGGCGGGCTTGGCGGTCGAGCGGGGCAGATCGTCCAGTTCCTTCGCCGGGTCGCGCACCTCGTCGGCGAAGTACATGGTCTCCAGCACCAGCAGTTTGCCGTCCGGCCGGATCGCGGCGAGGTATTCCTTGCCCCGCATCACCAGCGTGCCGATGGCCGCGCGGTTGGTGTCGGCCATGGCGTCACGCAGCAGGGCGTACACCTTGGCGGTCTCCTCGCTGCCGGGCGCGAGGTAGTAGCTCTTCTGGTAGAAGATCGGGTCGATGTCGTCCAGGTCGACAAACGCGTGCAGGTCCAGGCTCTTGGACCGCCCGGGCGCCACCGAGTCGAGCTCGTCCTGGTCGAGCAGGACCAGCTGCCCGCCACCGACGTCGGTCCCCTTGACGATGTTGTCGTAGTCGACCTCCTTGCCGGTGCGCTCGTTGACCCGCTGATAGCGGATCCGGTCGCTGGTGCCCTTCTCGTACTGATGGAAGGACACCTCGTGCTCGTGCGTGGCGGAATACATCGCCACGGGCACCGAGACGAGCCCAAAAGTGATCGCCCCGGTCCAGATCGGTCGCGCCATACCCGCTTTCTACCCCATTCCGGCGCGTTCTCACCGCCAGCCGGCACTCACAGCACCCTTGTAGCCTGAACCCGTGAGCACGGACATCCGGTTCCGGACCACTCGCAGCCTCGAGGACGTCGCTGCCGCTCTGGGCGCGCCGGTTTCCCTCGAGGACGCCGAGGATCACTGGGAGTGGGTCCTCGCCGACCTCGACGGCGTGATCATCGACATCACCAGGACCCACACCGTCCCGGCCGGCGACACCGACACCCGCATCTTCCGGTACGACAATCAGCCGTTCTCCGCCGAGCTGAGGCAGCACCTCGTCGACCGGCTCACCGCCGCCGGACTCCTCACGGGGCGGTGACGCGGTAGATGGACCCGGACAGGTCGTCGCTGACGTAGAGGGCGCGGTCGGGGCCCTGGACGGCCATCACCGGGCGGCCCCAGCGGGAGCCGTTCTCCGCCTGGAAGCCGGTCAGCAGCGTCTGCTGCGGGCCGAGCGCGCCGTCACGCCACGCGAAGAAGGACACCTCCGGCGCGCGGGGCGGGGTGCGGTTCCAGGAGCCGTGGACGCCGACCAGGGCACCCGGGCCGTACTCGCCGGCCAGGCCGGGCTCGGTGGCGAAGCTCAGGCCCAGCGGCGCCGAGTGGGCACCCATGCCCTGCTCGACCGGGGGCAGTGCCGCGCAGTCGAGCTTCGAACCGTCGGCGTTCTTCTGGATGTCACGGACGAAGGGCCGCTCGGTGTAGCTCAGCGGCGAGTCCGGCGCGCCCGGCTGCAGGTCCGGGTCCGGGTTGCAGTAGGGCCAGCCCAGGTCGCGTCCCTGTTCGAGACGGGCCAAGGGCTCCAGCGGGTGATCGTTGACGTACTCCTGCAGGACCTCGCCCTGGTCCGACTCGCCGTCACCGTCGTAGTCCCCGTCGTACGGGTATTCGGTGTTGTCCCGGTTGTTGACCGCCGTCCACACCGCGCCGTCGGGGTCGACCGCGAGGCCGGTGCCGTTGCGGACACCGCGGGCGAAGGTCGTGGGCTCGCCGCCCTCGGCCGGGGCCCGCAGGATGGAGGCGCGTTCCGGGTCGGCGTCACGGTCCTCGGCCGAGACGTTGCCGGTCGAGCCGACGGACACGTAGATCGTGCCGTCCTTGCCGACCGCGACACTCTTGAGCGCGTGCGCGTAGGCGCCACCGAGCTCCGGGCTCTTCGCGTCGGGCAGGTTGTCGATCACGACCCGCTTGTCCGACAGCACCCCGGCCCGGTAGGTGAAGGCGTCCACCTGATCGCTCTCGGCCACGTACAGCGTGTCGTCGGTGAACGCGAGCCCGTGCGGCTGATTGAGCCCGGCGACGAGCGTGCGCTGCGTGGGCGGACTGTCACCCTGGCCGGGAACCAGCTCGACCACATCACCCGACTTGGGGCGCGACACCAGCAGCCGGTCGTCCGGGGTCCACGCCAGCAGTCGCGCCGAGGGCACCCGCGCCCACACCGTGACGGTCCAGCCGGGTGGCGCCTGCACCTGCCGCTCCTGATCGAACGGCGACGCACCCGTCCCCGCGAGCGGCCGCACGGTGGTGGCAACGAGCGCCGGAACCGCAGCCGACGACGACGGCTCGGCCGCCGCGGACGCACTCCCGGCGGGCGCCGGCGCGGCCGGCTGGTCGGACGAACAAGCCGCCAGAGCAAACCCGAGCCCACCGGCCACCACCGCACGCGCCACACGTCTCATGCAGCATCTGTACCCACGCATCCGCCCCACATGCAAACTGACTCAGTCGGTCAGGGCCTCGAAGTAGCCCTTCATCGACGGGTAGTAGTCGTTGAAGTCGGGCAGGGGTGTTTCCTCGCGGGCGGCGACGAGGTTGTCGAGGTAGTACTCCCAGCCGGGGCCGACCTCGCCGAGGCCTTCCGTGGTCTTCAGGTGTTGCACCAGCTGGAGTTCGGTGCGGCCGTCGGTGCTGGTCAGCAGGAGTTCGAGGTGCCAGGCTCCGGCCTCGTCTACCGTGGACACGGCGAGCCGGTGCGGCGGGTCGCAGACCTCGACCCTGGCTTCCATCCAGGGCGTCTCCTCCTCGAACGCCATCTGCACCTTGATGGTGCGGCCCGGTGCGGCGTCGCCGGTCCACGTGCCGAACCAGCGGGCGGTCCGGCCGGGCTCGGTCACGCTGGCCCACACGTCCTCGATGCCGGCCTTGAAGGTGCGGCTCAGGACCAGGTCGCTGCCGGTGGCCGTGGGTACGAGCCGGCCGGTCGGTGGGTTGGTCATGCGGTGTTCTCCTGTCGGTCGGTGGCGGTGGTGTCCCGGCGGTGGTCGCGGCGGGTGCGGTGGACCTCGGTCTCGAGCGCGTCGAGCCGCCGGTTCCAGGCGCCGGCCCGATCGGCCCCGGGCGCCGCGAATCCAGCCAGCCACTCGGTGAGCTGCGTGAACGGCGACGTGTCGAGCCGATAGTGGCGTTCTCGGCCGGACGGGGTGTCCTGGACCAGGCCGCACTCCCGCAGCACGCGGAGGTGCCGGCTGACGGCGGGCCGGCTGATCGAGAACCGGTCCGCGATCCGCTGGGCGGGCAGGGGACGCTCGCGCAGCATCTCGAGGATCTCCCGGCGGACCGGGTCGGCTATGGCCGCGGCGACGTCATCCACTCGTGAAGCGTAACCTACCGGTTACGCGTTAGCGCGGGTGGACCGGAGGCGCCGGACCGCGGACACGATCAGCACCGTCGGGAGCAGGATGCCGAAGGCCAGGATCACGACCGGGAAGAACGTCCAGCCGGACCAGCCGCGGACCAGCCGGGCGTCCCCGGGCGCCGACGGCCGGTACGAGACCTCGGCGGTCGTGCCGACGTCGGGCTGGTCACCCGCGGAGATCGGATCGTCGAACGAGATCTCCTGCCCGTCCCGCGTCGTGAACGTGTACGTGGCGGTCGTGTACCGGCCACCGTCGGCGTTGCTGGACAGCGTGGCGGTGGTGACCACACCGTCCGGGAACGGTTGCTGACCGGCCCGGACGTGGAACGCCGCCCAGACCAGGACCACCGCGAACGCCAGCGCGCCGACCGTCCCGGCCAGGCTGTTCACGCCCTTGACCAGGTTGATCCGGCGGTCCTGCCGGGCCACGTCGACGGTCAGCTGCACGACTACCACCGCGGCGGTGATTCCCGCACCCATGAGGAACGTCTGGCCGGTGCTGAGGTCCCAGCCCAGCAGAGCGTTGGCGAACCCGAGCAGAACCGTCGACATGATCATCGTGCCGATGGTCTCCACGACCAGGCTGCGGCGTCTCATGGCGGACAGCATCCGATCACGCGGCCCGGGCGGCAAACAGCTCTGCCCGTTCGGGCAGCACCGACCCGGTCGCGGCGGCAGATCGACAACCTCCCGGAAGAACGCCGCCGCCTGGCTTCCGCTCTGGCTCACGGGCCGTGACGCTAGCAGCTCAGAAGATGCGGACTGCTGCTTCGGCGCGGGCGGCGAGGAGGTCTTCGATCTCGTCGTCGAGGCGGACCAGGGTGAGGGACGCGCCGGCCATGTCGAGGGATGTGCAATATTCGTTGACGTAGCTGCGGCCGACCGTGAGGCCGCGCGCGGCCAATTGCTGGTGGGCGTGGCGGTAGAGGATGTAGAGCTCGCTGATCGGTGTGCCGCCCAGGCCGTTGATCATCAGGGCTACGCGGTCGCCGGAGGTGTAGGGCAGGTCGCCGGTCACGGCTTCGAGGAGGTCGTCGACGATGGCGTCCGCTTCCTTGATCTTGCGGCGTTCGCGGCCGGGTTCGCCGTGGATGCCGACGCCGAACTCGATCTCGTCGGCGCCCAGTTCGAAGAGGGGTGAGCCTTTCGCCGGCGGTGTGCAGGCGGTCAGGGCGACGCCCATCGTGCGGGTCACGTCGTTGACCTTGCGGCCGATGCGCAGGACCTCGTCCATCTCCGCGCCGCGTTCGGAGGCGGCGCCCACGGCCTTGATGACGAAGAAGTTTCCGGCCACGCCGCGGCGCCCGACCGTGTACGTGGAGTCCTGGACCGCCACGTCGTCGTTGATCGTGAGGATCTCGGCGCGGACACCGTCGGCCTCGGCCATCTCCTTGCCCATGTCGAACGCCATACGGTCGCCGGTGTAGTTGTTGACCAGCAGCAGGACACCCTTGGGGGAGGCGAGGAGTTTGGCCGTCTCGTAGACGTAGTCCATCGGCGGGGCGGCGAACACGTCACCCGGGCACGCCGCGTCCAGCATGCCGCGGCCGACCGCCATGACGTGTGCCGGTTCGTGACCGGAGCCCGAGCCCTGGACGATCGACACCTTGTCCTCGCGGGGCGCGTCCGTACGCATGATCAGGTTGTAGGCCGGCACGTACTTCAGGGTGCCGGGGTTGGCCAGGGCCACACCTTCGAGCATCTCGGCCACGTAGTTCTTCGGGTCGTTGACGAACTTCTTCACGACGTCGCTCCTCGCTTCTGCCAGGTCTCGTTGATCCGCTCGACGATGACGGCCACGGCGGTCGCGCCCGCGTCGACCGAACCCCTGCTGCGCTCACCCGTGTACGCGGCCCGCCCGCGCTTGGCGACCATGTCCTTGGTGGCCTCGGCCGACTCCCGGGCGACGGTCGCCGCTGCCTGCACGGCCTGTCCCGCCGGGGCGCCGGCGGCGAACTCCTGCGAGAGGCGGTCGGTCATCGGCACGAGGACGTCGAGCAGTGTCTTGTCGCCGACGTCCGACTGGCCGCGGGCCTTGATGCCCTCGATGGCCGCGCGCAGCATGGCGACGACCTGCTCACCGGTCAGGTCCTCGGTGGATCCGGCGGCTGCTCCGGCGCGCAGGAAAGCCGTGCCCCACAGGGGGCCGGACGTGCCGCCGATCCGCGAGGCGATCACCATGCCGCTGCGTTTGAGGAACGTCCCGGCGTCGGCGCGGTCGATCGTGTCCCAGCCCTCCAGGACCTTCTCGAAGCCGCGGGCCAGCGAATAGCCGAGGTCACCGTCGCCGACGACGGCGTCGAGGTCACCGAAGTACTTCTCGTTCTCGACGGCCGTCTCGGCGATCGTGCGGACCACCAGTTCGGCGCCGGGCAGCGCGTTGCCACTCATCGGGGTTCCTCCAGGCAGGCGCGCAGGTCGTCGAGGGTGAGGTAGGCCTCCGGGCGCGCGCTGCTCCGGTTGGCCAGCACCTCGATCGGGGGCCGGCCCGGGTCACCCAGCTCGGAGACGACCAGTGCGGCCTCACCGAAGTCCTCGTCACGGGTGTACGAGCTGACGGTCACCAGGCAGCGCAGACCCGCACCGGTCGCCGCCAGCAGTCCGTTGCGGGAGTCCTCGATCACGAGCGTGTCCGCGGGGTCCAGGCCGAGCCGGTCGACGGTCAGCCGGTAGATCGCCGGGTCCGGCTTCTTCGCGGGTACGACGTCACCGGCGAACACCGGTATGCGTGCGGCTGTGGTGGCTCCGACGGCGTTGGTCAGCACCGCGCGTACCGAATCCTCGGCCGAGGTGGACGCGACCGCGACCGTCCACCCGGTGTCGAGGGCCGCGCGGACGATCCGGGCGACGCCCGGACGGGCGGGGATCTTGCCGAGCGCGACCAGCTGCTTGAACGTCGCGGTCTTGGCCCGGTGCCAGGTCAGCAGCAGCTCGGCCCGGTCGCCGTCACCAGCGGCCGCGGCAAAAGCAGGATCGGCGAACAGCGAGGCCATGCGTTCCTTGCCGCCACCGATCTTCAGCTTCTCGGCGTAGTCGTCCTCGCTCCACCGCACCGGCAGGCCGAACTGCTCGAACGTGGAGTTGAACGCGGGCAGGTGCCCGTCACGTTCGGTGTCGGCCAGCACGCCGTCGCAGTCGAAGATCAGGGCGGTCACCAGGCACGACCCGAGCCGCCGAAGAGCCGGATGTGACTGCGCGCCATCTCGACGACCGCGGCCCGCTGGTGCCGGAACAGCGACGGCGGGTCCCACTTGTCCCGCTCAGCGGCCTCCCGGAGAAACTCCAGGCTCGCCTTCAGGTACGTCTCCTTGAGCGCCGTGGAGATGTTGACCTTCGCGCAGCCGCGGGCGATCAGGTCGGTGAACTGTTCGTCGGACAGCCCCGTGCCACCGTGCAGGGCCATCGGGATGCCGGTCGCCGCGACCAGATCGCTGACGCGCTGCGCGTTCAGGACAGGCGCCTTCTTGTACTGGCCGTGGGCGTTGCCGAGGGCGGGGGCAAAACAGTCGACACCCGTGCGCTTGATGAAGTCGACGGCGACCTCGAGGCTCTGCACCACCGACGCGTCGTCGGAGCCGACGTCGTCCTCGACACCCTGGATGCCCTCGATCTCACCCTCGACGTGCGCCCCACGCCGCCGCGCCTCGACCACGACCTCGGTGGTCTGCCGCAGATTCTCCGCCACGTCCAGCTCGTGCGCGTCGAAGAGGACCGAGTTCCAGCCGCCCTCCAGGCAGTCCGAGATCACCGACCGGTCCGGGCAGTGATCCAGATGCAGGCTCACCGGTACGGGTGTGTCGCGCGCGAGCGTCGTGAAGATGTCGAACAGGTGGCGCCGGCCGTACATGCGGACCGTTTTCACGGAGGTCTGCAGGATGACCGGCGCGCGCTCCTCCACCGCTGCGGCGAGCACGGCTTCGATGGTCAGGTCGTTGACGATGTTGAAGGCGGCCACCCCGTACCGGCCGGCCAGGGCACGGTCGAGGAGGTCCTTCAGGGGAGCGACGGGCACAGAGCCAGTCAAGACCCCTTCGTGTACGCCGCGGTATGGGGGAGATTCCCCATCCAGCCGTTGTCGAGCGCCGTGACCACCGCGGTCGTCCGGTTCGAGGCGCCGGTCTTGCGCAGGATCGCCGCCACGTGTTTCTCCACGGTCTTCGCGGACAGCCCGAGCCGCCGTGCCATCTCCCGGTAGGTCAGCCCGTCGCGCAGCAGCTCCAGCACCTCGGCTTCCCGCGGGGTGAACGGCGCCGGTGCGGCCGGTGCTGCGTACGGAAGGTCGGCCCGCACCACCACACCCCAGCCGTGCACCTGCTCGACGGTGACACCCCCACCGGCCGTCCGCAGGAGCTGGTCGTACGCGCCCGGTGCCGGCGCGGCGTGCACCAGCACCCGGACGCCTTCCTGCCGGTAGACGATCGCCACGTGCAGGGTCGGCGCCGCGCGTCCCGCCTCGGCCACCAGGTCGGCGGCCACCCGGGCAACCTCGGGGGAGACCGGGCGGACCAGACCGGCCTCGGTGACCACCGCCCGGGCCGGTGTGTCGCCGAACCGCCGCCTGATCACCGCGGCCAGCGACGGATGGCGCCGCCCGCACTCGACGATCGCGGCCGCCGCGGACTGCGTCAGCGCCTCCAGCTCGTCGACACCCCGCGTCGTCAGGGCCCCGGCATCGGGTCCGAACGCGACACTGACGGCGATGACCTCACCGCGCCACCAGATCGGCACCGCAGCCGCCGGACCCTGACGCGCTGGGTGCGCCGCGGCCAGATGACCGGCCCTGAGCTGCCCGTAATCCGGGATCACCACCGGCCGCCGGCTGCCGAACGCCCGCCCCGTGGCCCCCTCGTCCAGCGGGAACGAGTGCCCGAGCCGGCACGAGGCGCCGTACTCGGCCGCCTTGACGTACCGGCCGTGGTCGGCGTCGATCAGCGACACACTGCCCGCGACCGACCCGGTGAGCCGGCCGGTGTGCCGCAGCAGGCGGCGCAGGACGGGCGCCAGCCGCAGGTCGCCGTAGACGTCGGCGACCGCCTCGTCGAGCCGGAACTCCGTGTGCGGCGGCATCCTCCGAACCTAGGACTTCGGCGCGGGATCGATCGCGGCCGACCGCTCCCTGCGTGATCACGCAAGTCCGATTTGCCGGGCGGCAACGGCGGGTCACCGCGTGCTACCGTCCGCGGTGAGCTGGCGGTTCATCGATGTTCCAGCCCGCTGCTGACAGTGATCGAAACACGGCGTCGAGGATCAGGGGGACCCGTGATGTCGCAGGCGAACTCGTCGGTGACCGTCGAGCAGGCCGCGCAGATGCGGGGTTTCCTGGAGGACGTCGAGGGCCTGGCCCGTTCCGTGTCCGACGGGGTCTGGCCCCGCCTCGGGCAGATCGAGGGAACCGATGCGACAGGCACGGTGTACTTCTCGGTCGACGACGACGGAGCCTTCGCCTCGGTCTATCTCGATCCACACTGGTGGACGGCCCTGGGCGTCTCCGGTCTGCCCGGTGCTCTGCTCGGCGCACAGCGCATCGCGCGGGACAAGCTGACCGCGGCCCGGCTGATCTTCCGCCGGGTGATCGGGCCGCCCCGCCGCCGCGGGCCCGCCGACCTCGGTGAGCCGGGGTTCGAGCTGATGCACGGCCTGTCGGCGAGCCGGGACATCGGCGAGCTGCTCGGCAGGTGGCACGCCCTGACGGCCGAGTCCTACCAGCGCATGTACGAGTTCGACCGGCGCCAGGCCGACGGTTCCCCGCTGCGGGTGCAGGGGCCCGAGGAGCTCGTCACGTTCACGCTCGACGGCCAGGTGATCACCGGTGTCGAGGTCGACGGGTGGCGGCTGAACGCCGGCTCGACCGACCGGCTCACCGCCGACATCCGGGCGGCGCTCCACCACAACACCGGGGGACAGCATGGGTGAGTTCGACTACTACGACGGCAAGATCCTGCACGTCGCCGGCGACGCCATCCGGGCCGAGGGCGACAAGTGGAAGGACATGTCCGGGGACATGGCGAAGGTCGCCGAGACCACGAAGACGCTGTGGCTCACGCCGGGAGCGTTCATGGTCGCCGACCCGTGGGCCGGACCGGCGGTCAGCGTCGACCAGTTCAAGATCTACGACGACGTCCACCAGCTGCTGTGCTCCCTGTTCGACGGGGCCACCGCCGAGTTCGCGCAGCTCGACAAGGCACTGCACAAGCTGGCCAAGGAGTACGAGGAGTCGGACGAGCGCACGTACATCAACATCAGCGACATCTACAAGGCCTGACGGCCGGACCAGAGAGGAACCGGCCGGTGAGCCCGAACGAACCGCTGCCCACGCCCAGTGAGGCCGGCGCCATCCTGGCGCAGTTCCGCACCAGCAAGCAGCTCTTCAACGACCTGGTCATGAAGGTCGAGAAGGAGTGGGAGAACCTCTGCAAACAGGTCGACGCGATGCTGGCCCGCGGCGTGCACCGGGTCAACAGCGACAGCGCCTGGGACAGCTTCACCGGGTGGATCGCGGACGTCAACCCGTTCCAGCAGGCGCTCGTCGAGCTGCTCGAGGACATCCGCACCGCGTTCAACAAGGTGCGTGACATCGTCAACAAGCTCCTGCCGATGCTCCGGAAGGTCGTCGAGCGGTCCGTGCCGGTGCTGTCGCTCTGCGAGCACGCGTTCATCTACCTGTCGAACGTCAACAGCCCGCTCGGCGACCTGTACACCGCCTCCGACAGCCTGGTGCCGGACGCCTACTACTGGGGCGGGCCGACCAAGGAGCACTACGTCAAGGAGGTCGTGGGCGACCAGCAGGGCGCGCTCGACCGGGTCACCGAACACGTGCAGGGGCTCAGCACCTGGCTGGCGCAGACGGCGTCCAAGAACACCGACTACATGGCCACGATCGTGCACAACATCAGCCCGATCCCGAACGCCCTCTCAGCCGCGGCGGCCAACGCGACAGCGGCCACTGTCGACTTCGCGTCCGCGTTCTTCGCGATCGACAACCTGGCCGAGGCGCTGGGCAACACCGTGCAGGCCGTGCTGGACCAGACCGCGGACCTGATGAGCTATCTCGTCGGCGTGGTCGCCGGCATCCAGGAGCTCACGGTCATCAAGACCGAGCGCCGCGACCTCGCCGGTGGCAAGTGGCCGCAGTCGGTGGCGGACGCGTAAGCATGCTCGCCCGCCGCATCCGTCTCGTCACGGCGGCGCTCGCCGGTGCCGCCGTGAGCCTGAGTGGCGTGGTCGCCGCCGGTGCCGCACCCGCCGCGCCGCCCGCGGCCTGGCATGTCCGTTCGCTGCACCTCGCCGAGGCCCACCTGATCTCTCGGGGCGCCGGTGTCACCGTCGCCGTGCTCGACAGCCGGGTCAACCCCCACCGCGATCTGCGCGGTGCGTTGCTGCCGGCGGCCGACGTCGCCCCCACAGGTACGCGTGACGACGCCGCCCGGGGCACCCAGCTCGCCGGGCTCATCGCTGCCCGCGGGGACGGGCGCACCGGCCTGCTCGGAGTGGCCCCCGAAGCCAGGATCCTTCCCGTACGCGTCAGCGGCCGAGGATTCGACGCGCGTCCCGACTCGGTGGCCGCGGGTATCGACCGTGCGGTGTCCGGCGGGGCGGAAGTCATTCTCACCACGTACACCCGGCCCGAGATCACCGACGCGCTCGCCGCGGCCGTGCGGCGGGCCGTCGCCGCCGACACGGTGCTGATCGCGCCGGCAGGCCCGGGGACGCCGGCCGCACCGACCCTGGCCGACCTGCCCGGCGTCATCTCCGTGGCCGGCGCCGGCGAGGACGGCAAGCCCGAGCGGGAGACGGTCCGGGGCGTCCGCCTCGACGTCGCCGCGCCCGCGGAGCGCCTGGTCGCACCCGTGCGGGCGAGCCTCGGTGACGCCTACGCGGAAGTCAGCGGCGCCGATTACGCGGCGGCCCTGGTCGCAGGAACAGCGGCGCTGGTGCGGTCGAAATTTCCCCGGCTGGCTGCCGCCGACGTGGCGCGGAGGCTGGAGCGGGAGGACCGGCGCAGTATGGCTCTCGGCTGGGGCGTCGTCGATGCCGAAGCCGCCCTCACCCGTCCGCTCACCGACCTGCCCGTCGTGCCTCCGGCTGCGGCCCGCACGGGCGCGACACCGCGCGACCGCCAGTGGTACCTGGACGCCATCGCGGTGCCGGACGCGCAGCGGCTCACCCGGGGCGACGGAGTCACGGTGGGCCTGCTCACGGGAACGGTCGACACCACCCGTTCCGACCTGACCGGACGCGTCACCCGGCAGGTGTGGCTGAACGACGACGGCGACGAAGGAAAAGCCCCGGCCACGGCACCGCGACCCGCCGACACAGCCGCGGCCGTGCTCGTCGGCGGCTCCGGTGGCGACGGATATCTCGGTGTCGCCCCGGCCGCCGAACTGATCACGGCCGCCGCGACGCGCCCCGAGGTGGCCGTCCGCTGGCTGGTGGACAACGGTGCCGAGGTGATCCTGGCGGCCGACGGCACCGCGCCCCTCACCGCCGCCGCGGTCGCCTATGCGTTGTCCCACGATGCCGTGGTGGTGGCACCGCACTCGCCGGACGCCCCGGCGGTCCCAGGTGTGCTCACCGTGCGGGGCGTGCGCCAGGACGACGCACTCACCCCGGCGGCCTCGCCCGCGATCAGCGCACCCGGCGAGCTGAACCTGCTGCTCGGCGCGGGCCAGGTCGCATCCGCGTCGCCCGACGAGTCCGCCGCGGCCCTCGTCGCCGGTGTCGCCGCGCTGGTCCGCGCCCGGCACCCGGAGGCGGACGCGGGCACGACCGTCCAGCGCCTCCTGACGACCGCGACCACCGTCGACGGCGACGGCTCCGTCGCGTACGGGCGTGGCATCGTCGATCCCGTGGGGGCACTGACCGCGGACGTGGCGACCTCAGCGAATCCCCTCGGTGGCCCGGGTCCCGCGCAGGATCAGCAATCCGCCGGCGGGCCGCCGTGGCTGATCGTCGGCGCCGCGGCGGGCCTGCTTTTCCTGGCCGGCCTACTGGCCGTGGTACTGCGCCGGCGGCGCCGCCGGACGGTGCTCGCGGCGCAGAAAGGCCAGGCGCCCCTCGTCGGCGAAGTTGACCACCCGCCAGCCCTGTGACTCGAGCAGCTCGGCCGCGGCGAAGGTCGTCTGCAGCGCCTGCAGGCCTTGCATCGTGCGCGGCGACCCGACCGAGACGAACGTCAGCGGGTACATGTGCAGCTGCACCTGTCCGGAAAGGACGTCGGCGGCCTGAAACCAGCGGGGCGGCGGAGGCGGCTGCATCGTCATGACCACAGAGTAGACGTCACGACCTTCACCGGCCGCTGCTCCCACCGTCGTCGAAGGCTGCCGATCCCAGCCGCGCCAGGGTCGCCCGAACCGCTCGATGGCGATGGGCGTTCCCAGGTCGTGAACCTGAACCCACAGCCACCTCAGGGACTGCGCGTCTTGTGGCCTACACACGACGGATTTCCTTGCTGTCCCGGCCCGAGGCCGCGCCGGCGCCCTGACGTCGGGCTTCGACTGCTCTCCACCCTGGCCCGGCCGGCCTGCGACCACCGGAGTATCAGTCGGAAACGAGCCGGACGCGGCGCAGGAGCTGGGCGTTCAGGGCGACCACGATCGTCGACGCCGACATGAGGATCGCGCCGACTGCCGGGCTCAGTGTGAACCCCGTCCAGGCGAGGACCCCCGCGGCGAGCGGGATCGCGACGACGTTGTAGCCGGCTGCCCAGCCGAGGTTCTGGATCATCTTGCGCCAGGATGCTTTCGACAGCCGGATCACGCCGGTCACTGCGCGGGGGTCCGAGGAGGCCAGGACCACGCCGGCGGATTCGATCGCCACGTCCGTGCCGGCGCCGATCGCGATGCCGATGTCCGCGCGGGCCAGGGCGGGTGCGTCGTTGACGCCGTCGCCGACCATCGCCACCGTCAGGCCGCGGGCCTGCAGGTCCGCCACCGCGCGGTCCTTGTCGGCGGGCAGGACCTCGGCGAAGACCTCGTCGGTGCCCGGGCGGAAGCCCAGCTGCGCGGCGACGGCCTCGGCCACCGGGCGGGCGTCCCCGGTGATCATCACGATCTTCGCGACGCCCTGCTCCCGCAGCTGGGTGATGGCCGCCCGGGCCTCGGGCCGGATCTCGTCCTCGAGGGCGAACGCGCCGATGACCTCCGGGCGGGAGTCCGTGAGCTCGAGCAGGTGCAGGACGGCGGCACCTCGCCGGGACCACTCCTCGGCGGCGCGCGCGAGCTCGCCGGGAACCTCGGCGTCGAGCTCGCGCAGCAGCGACGGCCCGCCGACCGCGTAGGTGGTGCCGTCGACCGCGGCCCGGACGCCCCGGCCGGTCAGCGACCGGAAGTCCGTCGCCGACAGTCGCAGCTCGCGCCGGTGGGCGGCGGCGACGATCGCCCGGGCCAGCGGGTGCTCGCTGTCCGCCTCGACGGCGGCGGCAACACCCAGGACCTCCTCCTCGGTACGCCCACCGCCGGCGGCGACGCCCGTGACAGTGGGGGCGCCTCGGGTCAGCGTTCCGGTCTTGTCGAAGAGCACGGCGTCGACAGTGCGCATCCGCTCCAGCGCGAGCCGGTCCTTGACCAGGATCCCCGCTTTCGCCGCCACGGCGGTCGACAGCGCGATCACCAGGGGGATGGCCAGGCCGAGGGCGTGCGGGCAGGCGATGACCAGCACCGTCACGGTACGCACGACAGCCCCGTCGAGGTCACCGAGCAGCCACCACACGACAAAGGTCAGCGCCGCCGCCGCGGTGGCGATGAAGAAGAGCATCGCGGCGAAGCGGTCGGCGAGGACCTGCGCGCGCCCGCCGGCGGCCTGGGCCTGCGCCACCAGGCGTCCGATGCCGGCGAGCGCGGTGTCGTCGCCGACCGCGTCGACCCGGATGCGCAGGGCGGAGTCGGTGGCGACCGTGCCGGCCACCACGCGGTCGCCGGTCGATCGTTCCACCGGTCGTGACTCACCGGTGATCATGGACTCGTCGAGCTCGGCCGTGCCGTCGACGATCCGCCCGTCGGCGGGTACGCGGGCACCGGAACGCACCAGCACGGTGTCACCCACCCGCAGGTCAGCGACCCGGACGCGCACGGTGTCGCCGTCCTCGATGCGGTCCGCCTCGTCGGGCAGCAGGGCCGCGAGGGCAGCGAGGGCGCCCTGGGCCTGGCCGATGGCCTTCATCTCTTGCCAGTGCCCGAGCAGCATGACGGTGACGAGCGCGGCGAGCTCCCACCAGAAGTCGAGGTCGAACGCGCCGAAGCTGGTGGCCAGCGAGGCCGCGTAGGCGACGGTGATGGCCATCGAGATCAGCAGCATCATCCCGGGCGCCCGGTCGCGGACCTCGGTGACGGCACCGGCGAGGAACGGCCATCCGCCGTAGAAGAAGACGACCGTGCCGAGGACCGGACCGACCGCCTCCAGGCCCGGGAACGACAACGAGTAGCCGAACCAGTCCATCACCATGTGGCTGGTCACGACGATCGGCACGGTCAGGGCAAGACTGAGCCAGAACTTGCGCCGGAACAAGTCCGGATCGTGACCGGCGTGCTTGTCGTGACCGGCGTGGTGATCATGCGCAGCGTCCATCGCTGTCACCTCCGCCGCCGAACTTATACCCCTGGGGGGTACCCGGCAAGGCGCTGTGACGTGGTCGCCTGGAGGGAGGCCAGGAGCTGGATCCGGTCGGCGCTGGGTGTGCCCGGCTCGGCGGTGTAGACGAGCAGGACCGGACCGGGGCTGCCGGGCAGGGGATAGGTGTCCCAGTCGAGGGTGATGTCGCCGACGGCGGGGTGGCGGAACGTCTTGCGTCCGCTGACCGCCTCACGCACGTCGTGCCGGGCCCACATCTCGCGGAAGTCCGCACTGTGGATGCTCAGCTCCCCGATCACCGTCGTGGCGCGCGGATGGGTCGGGTCGGCGGCGACGGCGGCCCGCATCATGCCGATGTACTCCACCGCGAAGTCCTCCCAGCCCGCGCAGCGTTCGCGGGCCTCCGGATCGGTGAACATCGCGATGAGCATGTTGCGCTGCCCGGCGGGCACGGTGTCCGGGTCGCCCAGCAGCGCCGCCGCCAGCGGGTTCCAGGCGAGCACGTCCAGGTGTCGTCCGAGCACCAGCGCGGGAGTCGCCATGATCTGCAGCATCCGCCGGGTGCTCTCCGGTACGCGTTCAGGGGCGCGCCTGGTCCGCGCGGGCACGGGCCGCCGGGCCGCACGGGCGAGCGTGACGAGGTGCCGGCGCTCCTCGTCGTCGAGGTCCAGGGCGGTGGCGAGGGCGTCGAGGACCTCCTCGGACGGGCGCATCTCCCGGCCCTGTTCCATGCGCTGGTAGTAGTCGGTGCTCAGCCCGGCCAGCAGGGCCAGCTCCTCGCGGCGCAGGCCGGCCACCTTGCGACGGCCGCCCGGCTCCAGCCCGACGTCCTCCGGGCGCAGTTGACCGCGTTTCGCCCGCAGGAAGTCGCCCAGCTCGCGCGCGTACGGATGCTCGGTAGCCATGCCGACCAGTGTGCCGCCGCGGACCGCCGGCGAAGGTAGGTCTGCTATTCCTAGGGAACCGGGTGCGACGGAATCGTACCGATCTGTCCGTAACGTCGGCGCGGACAGTTCAGTTCGAGATCCCAGGAGCTCACCATGGCCGTTTGGACCGCCGACCAGATTCCCGACCAGCGGGGCCGCATCGCCGTCGTGACGGGGGCGAACTCGGGCCTGGGCCTGAGCACCGCCACCGAGCTGGCCCGGCACCGGGCGCGGGTCGTACTCGCCGTGCGCAACGTGCGGGCGGGCGAGGAAGCGGCCGCGTCCATCCGCCGGACCGTCACCGGTGCGCAGGTCGAGGTGCGGGAGCTGGACCTGGCCTCGCTCGCCTCGGTCCGCGAGTCCGCCAAGGCGCTGGCCGCCGACTTCCCCGTGATCGACCTGCTGATCAACAACGCCGGTCTGGTGCTGCTCGGTCCGGCCCGGACCACGGCCGACGGCTTCGAGATGCAGCTGGGCACCAACATGCTGGGCCACTTCGCGCTCACCGGCCTGCTGCTCGACAACCTGGGCCGCGCCGACGCGGCGCGGGTGGTCAGCCTCAGCTCGGTCACCCACAAGAACGCCCACCTGGACTTCGACGACCTGATGTCCCGGCGTGACTTCGCCGCCGCCCGCGCCTACGGAGCGTCGAAGCTGGCCACCACGGTCTTCGGTGTGGAGCTTGACCGCCGGCTGCGTGCCGCGGGTTCCCCGGTCCTGAGCGTTCTCGCCCACCCGGGGATCTCCCGGTCCAACCTGACCCCGCGGGCCTGGGAGCACCGCGGCCGGGCCGGCCGGATCCTGGCCTCGGTCGGCCTGCTGATGACCCAGCCGACCGCCAGGGGAGCCCTGCCGCAGCTGCACGCCGCCACGGCACCCGGCGTCCGCGGCGGCCAGTTCTTCGGCCCGTCCGGCTTCCGCGAGATCCGCGGCAACGTGACCGAGGTCCGCCCCAGCACGGAAGCCGCCGACCCCGCGGTCGGCCGCCGCCTGTGGTCCGCCGCCGAATCCCTGACCGGCGTCACCTACCTGTGACCCCGAATGCCCTGTCCCGCCGCGCCTCCACAGTGGAACCGGACTCGTGGCGGGCCATGCGGCGCAGCACGATCGGGGCGACGATCAGACCGGCCACTGCCCAGGCGCCGAGCACTCCGGCCGTCTCCAGCTGCTGCCAGGAGCCCTCGCTCTCGGCAGCGGCCAGAGCATCGGGAAGCAGCGCCGACCGCATGCCGAGACCCAGCCAGTAGATCGGGAAGACGTGGGCGACGGCCTGCAGCCACTCCGGAAAGCCGGTGATCGGGTAGAAGATCCCCGAGATGGCGACCAGGCCCATCAGCGGCGCCGTGACCAAGCCGGTGGTTCGCACGCCGTTCAGCAGCGAACCGAGGATCGCGCCGGCGGGCAGGGCGGCGAGCAGGCCGAGCACGAGGACGCCGAGGAGCGTCAGCCAGGACGAGACGCTGCTGGTCCGGAGACCGTCGAGCAGGAACAGGCTCGGGACCAGCACTACGGTGATGTTGACCAGCGTCACGGAAGCGGCCAGAAAGATCTTGCCGACCAGGTAGCCGGCCAGGCCGCGCGGCAGCGTCCTGGCTCGCAGCAGGGTGCCGTCCTCGCGCTCCACGACGAGCGCCAGCATCATCGTGGTCACACCGGTGAACACCACGATCGTGCCGAGCAGGCTGGGCAGCGTCCGCGACGCGAGAGCGAAGTCGGTGCCGGGGACCGTCTTGCCGCGGGTGAAGAAGAGGACCGCGAGGTAGATCAGGCTCGGGAAGACGCTGTTCCACAGGTCCTGCGGCGTGGTCAGCAGGTGCCTCAGCTCGATCCGGCCCCGGTTCAGGCCGGCGACGACCGCGTTTGTCATCGCTGTCTCCTGTCAAACAACTACCTCCGGTGATAGCAGGAATGCTACACAGAAATACTCGGTCGCGGTGTCCCCGGCGGGTGCTTAAGCTCCCGGGGATGGGCAGCCACCTCTCCGCGATCTGTTTCCTGGCGAACCAGCCGCTGACTCTCGGACGCTTCTGGTCCGGACTTCTGGGGCGCGAGCTGGTCGACGACAACGGTGTGGTGCTGCTGCCCGACGACACCGCAGGCTTCCGGATCCGCTTCGTGGAAACGCCGGAGCGCAAGGGCGGGCAGAACCGCGCGCACTTCGATCTGACCAGTCAGTCCTCGGAGGAGCAGCAGGAGACCGTGGCCCGGGCGCTGGAGCTGGGCGGGCGGCACGTCGACGTCGGCCAGCTCCCGGAGGAGGGCCACGTGGTGCTCGGTGACCCCGAGGGCAACGAGTTCTGCGTGATCGAGCCCGGCAACAATTTCCTCGCCGGCACCGGGGTCATCGGCGCCCTGGCCGGCGACGGCACGCACGCGGTCGGCTGTTTCTGGAGTGAGGCGCTGGGCTGGCCGCTGGTCTGGGACCAGGACGAGGAGACGGCGATCCAGTCACCGCAGGGCGGTTCGAAGATCACCTGGGGTGGCCCGCCGCTGATGCCCCGCCACGGCCGGGACCGGGTCCACTTCGACCTGGCCCCCGACGGTGACCAGGAGACGGAGGCCCCCCGCCTGCTGGCCCTGGGCGCGACGCGACTCGGCACCGCCGAGGACGGCCGCCTGCTCCTGGCCGACCCCGACGGCAACGAGTTCTGCCTGCTGGCTTCCTAGGGCTGCATCTCGTAGGTCCCGCTCAGGGCGACGACCTGCTGCCAGACCCCTTCGGTACGCCCGGAGTCCCACACCGGCCGGCGGATGTGGGCCAGTGCCCACGCGGCCTGCTCGTCGGTGGTGGCCGCCTTGCCACCCAGCTCCGTGGCGTACGCGGAGAAGTCCTGGATCAGGATCGCGAAGATCTCGTCGAGCAGTCCCCGGTCCAGGCCGGTCAGCTCGGACTGTTCCAGGATGAGCTGGCCGTAGACCACGAGGGCGAAGAGCTGGCCGAGTGCGAGCAGGAAGTCCAGATCACTCTGCTGGGCGTCGTCCGGGGCGTGCTCGCGCAGCAGCGTGCACAGCCCGTCGGCCTGCTCGCGGAAGCGCGCCACGTTGGGCAGGTCCGCGTGGGCGTCGTAGGCCGTACGCCAGTCGTGGAACCGGATCGTGCCGAGGCCGCGGGCCGGGCCCTGCCGGAACAGGAACTCGTCGTCGGTGGCGTCGTGGCGTTGCGGGACGGGTGCGTACTCCGCCGGCTCGAAGAGGTAGTTCGGCATGAACTTGAGGATCAGCGCGAGGTTCACGTGGACGGTGCCCTCGAGCTTGGGCAGCCCGCGGATGTCCTTGGCGGCCTTGTCGAAATAGGTGTCCGCCTCGAAACCCTTGGCCGCGATGACGTCCCAGAGCAGGTCGACGACCTTCTCGCCCTCGGTGGTGACCTTCATCTTGGTCATCGGGTTGAAGAGCAGGTAGCGGCGGTCGTCGGGGCCGGCCGACCGGAAGTAGTCCACCGCGCGGTCGCTGAAGAGCTTCATGGCGACGAGCCGGGCGTACGCGTCGGTGAGCTCGCGCCGCACATGGGGGAACGCCGTGACGGGCTTTCCGTAGAGCATCCGCCGGTGAGCGTGCGTGACGGCCTCGTACATCGCGTGCTCGCAGATGCCGATGGCGGCGGTGCAGAGGTTGAACTTGCCGACGTTGACCGTGTTGAGCGCGGCGTCGAACGCGGCGCGGCCGGTGTGCAGGACGTCCCGCTCGCGGACCGGGTAGTCCTCGAGCCGGAACTCGCTGACGAACATCTGGCCGTTCACCACGTTCTTGACCAGGTGGTACGCCGGGTGCCGGCTGTCTGCGGCGAAGAACACGTACCCGTCGGGGCCTTCGACGTCGGCGCGGCGGCCGAACACCGACACGAGCCCGGCGACGTTGCCGTTGCCGATGTAGTACTTGGAACCGTTCGCCCGGAAGCCGCCGTCACCGTCCGGGGTGAGCACCAGGTCGGTCGCGTAGATGTCGGCGCCGTGACCGCGCTCGGACAGCCCGAACGCCATCACGTGCCCGTCGGTGAGCAGCTGCGCGGTGTGGGCCCGGACGGCCTGGTTGGCGCTCTGCCACACCGGGCCCAGACCGAGAACGGTCACCTGCCACGTGTACCAGTAGCCGAGGCCGTAGAAGCCGAGGATCTCGCTGAGCGCGGCGTTGCGGGCGGTGTCCCAGCGTTTCCCGGGATCACCATCGCCGTCGGCCGCCGGGGTGAGGAACGTCGCGAACAGCCCCTCCTTGGCGGCGAAGTCCAGGAAGTCGGCGTACCAGATGCCCTGGTTGTAGGTGTCGACCAGCACCTTCTTGCCGCGGTTCTCGAAGAAGTCCACCGTGGCCCGCAGCAGCCTGCGGCTCTCGGCGTCGAGGTGCGCCGGGTCGTAGGTGCCCGGGTTGAACAGCAGCGGATCCGCCATGACGGCGTCCCCTTTCTCTTCGGAGCGGGTACGGGTCAGCGGTCGAGGCCGCGCAGTGTGTCCAGCACGTCGCCGAGCCAGTCGAGCACCATCCGCTCGTACGCGATGCCGCCGCGCAGAACGGTGTGCTGCAGGCGTTGCTGGGTGTTCTCGACGGCGGGGAAGTCCCGGCGCTCGCCGATCAGGTACCGCTCGAGGGTCGCCTCGTGGGTGGTGCGGTAGCGCTCGACCTCCGCGATCAGCGCCGTGCGCCCGGCGGCGTCGTCGAAGGCAGCCCCGCGGATCTTCACGGCCAGGTCGTGCCGGACGGCCTCCGGCTGCACGGGGTCGCGCAGCCAGCTGATCAGCACGGCCCGTCCGGTCGCGGCGACGGAGTACGACCGTTTGTCGGGGCGCCCGTCCTGACCGATCTCTTCCGGGGTGACCCAGCCGTCGGTCTCCATGCGTTTGAGGACGCGGTAGATCTGCTGGTGTGTCGCGGTCCAGAAGCGGCCGATGGACCGTTCGAAGCGCCGGGCCAGCTCGTATCCGCTTCCGGGCTGCTCCAGCAGGGAGACCAGGATCGCGTGTTCGAGGGCCATGGGAAGCCATCCTGCTATGCAACGAGTTGCATAGCAAGGCGGTGACTCAGGCGGTGGCGGTCAGCTCCGCCGCGGCCGTGCAGGCGTCGATCGGGTGATTGCCGTTGTCGGCGTGCAGCGCGGCCCGTCCGAGCAGTCCGCGCAGTGCCTCGACCTCGGCACCGCTCAGTCCGCCCAGCACGTGCCGTTCGGCGTCCGTGATCCGCTCGCGGAGCCGGGTGTGGGTCTGCTTGCCCTTTGCGGTGAGCAGGACCTGGCGCGACCGGCGGTCCGCGGGGTCGGGGCGGCGCTCGACCAGTCCACTGCGCTCGAGGTCGTCGATCAGATAGGTCATGACCGTGCGGTCGACCGCGAGGAGCTCGGCGATCGCGGCCTGGTTGCGGCAGTGGCCGCCGGCCGCGGCGTTGAGCACCTGATAGCCGCGGGGACCACCGGGCACGTCCGAGACGGCCGCGCCGACCGCGTGCAGGTAGTTGCGCAGCACGGTGGTCAGCGCCCAGCCCAGATCCTGAATGCCCGGGTCTCCGGGCGGGGCAGCTGACTCCGACATGAAGCAGATCTTACAACGGTGCCGTCCATCACCGGAGACGACGATCGCTTGACAAGATAGTCTTCACCAAAGACTATCTGTCACGACGACGATCCGTTCGGCCTAGGAGTTTTTATGAGCACCGTGTTCCGGCTCGACTCGAGCATCCGGGGTGAGGGGTCCGTGACCCGCGCCGTCGCCGACACCCTGGAGTCGGCCCTGGTGGCGGATCTGGACGGCGCCGCCGTCCTCCGCCGCGAGATCGGCCTCACCCCGCTCGACGCGGCGGCCTGGGGGCTCAGCGCCTTTGCGGGGTACGTCCCCGAGGACCAGCGTTCCCCCGAGCAGGTCAAGGCGATGGCCCTCGCCACCGAGCTCGCCGACGAGCTGGTCGCCGCCGAGGCCTACGTCTTCGCGGTCCCGTTCTACAACTTCGGCGTCTCCCAGCACGTGAAGGCGTGGGTCGACCTGCTCATGACCGAGCCCCGCTTCGCGCCGGGCACGCAGTCGATCGCCGGCCGCCCGGCGTTCCTGGTGATCGCCCGGGGTGGTGGTTACGGCGCGGGCACACCCCGCGAGGGCTGGGACCACGCGACGGCCTGGCTGACGCGCGTCTTCTCCGACATCTGGGGTCTCGACCTGCAGATCATCGAGAGCGAGCTGACCCTGGCCGACGTCAACCCGGCGATGGCCGAGCTGCGTGAGCTGGCCGCGACCAACCTCGAGGAGGCCCACAACGCGGCCCACAAGCACGGCAAGCGCCTCGCCGTCGTGCTCAGCGCCGCCTGATCACCGCCCGGCGGATGCGCCCGGTCAGTTCTCCGCCCCCAGACGCATCCGCCGGTTCGTCACCCTGTCCACCGCGTACGCGACGACGAGCGCCGCCGCGACCAGCAGCCACACGCCGGTCCGGGTGCGGCCGGCGATCCCGGCGCTGAACGCGTCCAGACCGAGCGCCGGGGTGCAACACTCCCGCCTGGTCACCCGCGGTGAAGGCCAGCACGCCATTGACATCGCCGCGGGCCTCGTCGCCTGCGATTCTCAGCGCTTCGGCCGAGAAGCCGTCGCCCGTAGCGAGGCCGTGAACACCCCCGTCGTCACGGCGACGACCAGGAACGCGACCGGGCCGACGTTCACCAACGCCCGGCGTTCGGCCCGTGCCGGAGCGAGGAACGGCACGACACCCCGGGCCCTCGCGCTGATCAGGCCGACCTGCAGTAACGGCCACGGCAGCAGGCGTACCGAAAGAAGGGCCGGTCATGGTCGCCGGGCGTTGTGACTAGGAAGGTGAACGATGACTTCGCTGCGAAGGCCCAACTTCACCGAAGTTGGGCCCGGGCGGGTCGACGCCGCGCTCGAGCGGCACGCGATCTCCGCTGTGTGATTCCCGACCGCTCAGCCGGCTTTCGGGTCAGGGGATGAAGTGGACCTCGGGGAAGGCGGGGCTCGGGCCGTCGAGGAGGTGGCCTCGGTGGCGGAGGTGCAGGTCGAAGAACGCGAGGGGGTACGCCTGCTGGATGCGTACCGCGCGGGACGGTTTGAGGGTGCCGACCCAGCCGGCGAGTTCTTCGTCGCTGAGGTCGGTGAGCTCGGCGAGTTGCGGGATCAGCCACTGCTGGTCGTTGTAGGAGCCGTGGGCGGCGCCGCAGGCCTGGAGGTTGAGGCGCCAGCCGCGCAGGAGGGACCAGAAACGGGCGACGCTCTCTTCGGTGGCGCGGGGGAATTCCGCGCTCATCACCAGGAACGGGCGGTCGATGCCGGTGACCGGGGGCTGGGACTGCATCTCGCCGTCGAAGCCGATGCCGGCGCGGACGCGGCGGTCGACGTTCATGACCAGGGCGGTGGAGGTGGCGCCTTTCGACCAGCCGAACATGCCGATGCGGCGCAGGTCGAGGGCCGCGCCCAGGCCGGCCGGCAGCGGGCGGTGCTCGGCGTCGGGGTTTCGGCCGGCGGCGAGGTCCTCGAGGCGGTCGAGGACGAAGGTCATGTCGCGGGCGTAGTCCCACGGGGTGAAGGAGTTCTCGGTGGGCACGGTGACGCGGCCGTCGGGGAATTCGCTGAACCCGTCGTCGGTGTGGTCCACCGTGACCACGACGTAGCCGTGGCTGGTGAGTTCCTGGACCACGATGGTCGTCTCGGCGCGGCAGGAGCCGTTGCCGTGGGAGTACAGCACGACGGGGAAGCGGTCGCGGCTGCGGAGGACGGGGGCGCCGACGCGGCCGGCCGTGAGCGGGGCCGCGGCGTCGGTGGCCATGCCGATGGCTGCGACCAGGGCGTGCCAGGACGCGTCGGGCATCCACGGGGCGACCGGATGGCGCCGGGTGTCGCGGGCGGCGGGATACCAGATGCTTGCCATCAGCTCGCGCCGGCGGGACCGGTCGACCAGGTGCAGCGCCACCGTGCCCACGCGGTAGGGGCCGGTGGGCTTGGGCAGCGTGATGCGTGCCTGTCCGGGTGCGGCCGCTGCCCCGCGAGCGACGCCGAGAGGTACGGCGGCTCCGGTGGCGAGGGCGGCGGTGAGCAGGTGGCGGCGGGAGAGTGCGGTGGTCATCGTTACTCCTGGGTGCCGGTGGTCTCGACCCGTGCGATGAGCTGTTTGAGCCTGCCGATCTCCTCGGCGAGCGCCTTGTCGCCGGCGGAGGTCAGGGTGATCCAGGTGCGGCCCCGTTTGCCCTCGTATCCCTTCTCGACGTCGACGAGGCCCGCTGTCTCCAAGACGGTGAGATGCTGCGAGAGGTTGCCCGCGGTCAGCTGCAGCTGGGTGCGCAGGTATCCGAACTCGACCCGGCGCGCCTCGTGGGTGATCGTCAGGATGCCCAGCCGGACACGCTGGTGGACGACGTCGTCGAGGCCGGTGACCGGGTGCGCCGGGTCCTCGGTGGTCATCGCTGGCGCCGGCGGGCCAGCGCGAAGCCTGCCGCGCCCAGCAGGAGCGCGACGGCCGCGATCAGCTGCGGAATGGCGAAGCCGGCCCGGATGCCGCCCGAGGACAGGCCGTCGTTCATGGGCAGCACCAGCACCACGAGCACCAGGTACGCGAGGGTGAACACCAGCAGCGCCACGTTGCGTTCGAGGCGGGCCAGCACCAGCAGGGCGACGCCGATCGTGCCCCAGGGGGCGATCAGCCGGTCGATCAGCAGCACCCACTGCGAGAACTCGATCGGGTGGTCGGGGAAATACACCGCCGCGGCGATCCAGGCCGCGGTGAAGACCACGGTGGTGGCGGCACCGGTGATCGCGTACGGCAGCACCCGGGCACCGACTCCCCGGGCCCGGGTGGTCCGCACGTACGCGACGGCGATCGCGCCGTAGGCCAGTAGCAGTGCCGGTGGCCAGTAATAGAGCACACCCCGGCGGGCGAAGATGCAGCTGCCGTCGGGGGCGCAGTCCAGCTTGATGCCGAACCAGTCGAACGGGATGCCCACCAGGGTCACCACGCCGAGCACGAGCAGCGCGACCCAGGTCAGACGCTGGTCGAGGCGCACCCGGTGCGCCAGGGACTGCACGTCGGAGAGCAGGCGGCGTGGGTCGTCACCGCGTACCGAATCGGTTGTCATGCCAATAGGTTTCCATAACAAACCGATTGGCGCTAGTGCTCTCTCAGATCCATTGCACGACGTCGTCGTGGGGGAGGCGGGGCAGCCGGCCGAGCCAGGGGTCCTTGCCGGGGTGGCCGATGTTGACGACCAGGATCGAGCGGTGGCGCCCGTCGGGGAAGAACTCGGCGTCGACGCCGGCGGCGTCGAATCCGCTCATCGGCCCGGCGGCCAGACCGTGGGCCCGCACGGCGAGGATGAAGTAGCCCGCCTGCAGGGTGGCGTTGAACGTGGCGGTCGAGGTCCGCATCGTGTCGTTCCCGGCGAACACGTCTTTCAGCTCCGGCCGGAACGGCAGCACCGTCGGGATGTGCGTGTGGAACTCGGTGTCCTGGGCGAGAACCGCCACCGCCGGCGCGGATGCCGTCTTGGCGCGGTTCCCCTCGTTCATGTGCTTGACGAGCCGGTCACGGCCCGGGCCGGGACGGACAAAAAGCACGCGCAACGGCTGGGAATTGGCGGACGTCGGCGCCCACTTGGCCAGCTCCCAGATGTCCGACAGCTCGGCGTCGGTGACCGGGGTGTCGGCGAAGGTGTTCGCGGTGCGCGCGCCGGTGAACAGCAGATGCTGCGCCTTGGCGTCCAGGCGGTCGAGAGTCGGCTCGCTGCGGGTGTCCATGGTGATCCCTTTCGGGTCGGCCCGGTTGGTTAACGTGTTAACCAGACCGTAGGCGGCGGCTGGTTCACATGTCAACCAAGCGGTAGAGTGACGCCCATGACCGAGGCGAGGTGGCTGGACGAGGGTGAGCAGCGGGCCTGGCGCAGCCTGATGGTGTTGCAGGAGGAGCTGATGGAGTTCCTCGATCGGCAGCTGCGGACCAGGTGCGGGCTCTCCAGCGCCGACTACCGGGTGCTGGCCCATCTCTCCGAGACACCCGGCGGCCGGCTGCGGTCGTACGAGCTCGGGGGTCTGCTGGGCTGGGAGAAGAGCCGCCTGTCGCAGCACCTGGGCCGGATGGAGAAACGCGGGCTGGTGACCCGCGAACGGTGCGAGACCGATCAGCGTGGCGCGTTCGCCGCCATCACGCCGCAGGGCGCCGACCTGATCAGGGCCGCCGCCCCGCAGCACGTGGTGGACGTCCGCGCCGCCTTCATCGACCAGCTCACACCGGCCGAACTGCAGACCCTCACCGTGATCGGCGACAAGGTGCGCGCCCGGCTGGGCGACCTGTCAGCGCCGGAGTGACGGGGTGATGAGTTCGTCGGTCACCCAGCGGGCGACACTTGCCGGGTAGGGCGAAGGGAGCCCAAGAACCACGTGGGTGAAGCCTGCGTCGAGGGCCAGGCCGATTTCGGTACGCGTGGAGCCGGGCTCGTCGTACGACACCTGCAGGTGGATCGAGCGGGTGATCGTGGCCGGGTCGCGGCCGATCTCCGCGCAGTAGCGGTCCAGCAGGGCGCTGCGGCTGGCGGCGTCGGTGAGATCACCGCCGGGGATGTTCCACAGGTCGGCGTGCTCGGCGACGATGCGCAGAACCTTCGACGACCGGCCGCCGATGAGGATCGGCGGGTGCGGGCGCTGCACCGGCTTGGGATTGCCGAACGCACCCGTGAGCTGGACGTACGTGCCCGGGAAGTCGAACGGCTCGGCCTCGGTCCACAGTCGCCGGATCACCGTGCAGGCCTCGGCGAGGCTTCCCACCGCGTGATCGGCGTCGTGGAAGGGCAGGCCGTGGGCGGCGTATTCGCGCCGGGCCAGGGGATGGCCGGGGCGCGAGCCCGCGCCGATCCCGAAGTCGAGACGCCCACCGGAGACGATGTCGACCGTGGTGGCGATCTTGGCGAGCAGTGCCGGCGGCCGGAAACGATTGCTGGTCACCATCACGCCGAGACGTATCCGGCTGGTCTGCGCGGCAAGGGCCGGGAGCAGCGTCCAGCCCTCCAGCGCCGGTCCGGCGGGGTCGCCGCCGATCGGCATGAGGTGATCGAAGAGCCAGGCGTGCTCGATCTCCGGGATCGTGTCCGCCTCGCGCCACACCCGCAAAATGTCCTCGTACGCGACCTGCATCGGCGCGGTCATGATGCCGAAGCTGGGCCTCATTTCGACTCGATGCGGCCCAGGCCGCCGGCGCTCAGGCCGGTGTCTTCCTTGTCGAGGACACCCCGCAGGTACGCCGTGGTCAGCTGCTGGATCAGCGCGACACGCTCGGGGCTCTCGTCCGTGGTCTCCGTGACCGCGTACCCGGAGATGCCACCGAGCGAGTGCTCCGCCCCGAACAGCGTCAGCAGGCTCTTGGGGCCGGGGCTGAGGAAGTACGGGTCGGTGAACCAGTCGGGGCCGCGTACCGAAAGGGCTGACTTGTCCTGATCGCCCGCGACGACCAGGGCCGGGGTGGTCATGGCCGTGAAGTCCGGGCTCATGAACGGGAAGTGCTCGGCGGCGAACGGGCTCAGGTCCGCGCCGCCGGTGCCCGTGGTGGCGAGCAGCACGCCGGCCTTGATGCGCGGGTCGGACATGTCCTCGCCCGGCACGCCGTCGGCGTCGAGGACCCGCGCGCCCAGCAGGGTGCTAGCCGTCTGGCCGCCCCAGGAGTGCCCGGCAACGGCGGTGCGGTCTCGGTCGACGCGGCCGGCAAGACCGGGGACGGCTGCCTCGAGCACGTCCAGGTGGTCGAGGACGTTCGTGAGGTCGTCGACGCGGATACGCCAGATCCGGGCGTACCGGGGATCCTCGGGTGTGACCTTGAGGGTCCGGGAATCGAGGTGGGTGGGCTGCAGGACCACGAAGCCGTGGGCGGCCCAGAAGCCGGCCAGCGGGGCGTAGCTGTCCATCGACTGCCCGAAGCCGTGTGAGAAGACGATGATCGGCAGGTTGTCGCCGGTGGCGGGGGCGGACACCCGCACCTGCAGGTCCTCGCCGCGGCCGGAGGACGGCGGCAGGATCACGGGGCTCATGCTGAGGACACTGGGCACGACTGATCTCCTTGGTTATGCTGAGCAAGCGGAGCGTTGTTCCGCTACTGACCATACGGAACAACGTTCCGTTTGCCAAAGAGTGTGACGGAGGTTGCAAAACGGTGGTCGACGACGGTGGAGCGCCGCGCAAACGGGCCGACGCCCGGCGCAACGAGAAAACTCTCCTGGACGCGGCGGCAGCAGCCTTCGTGGCATCCGGCGTCGACGTGCCCGTCCGCGACATCGCCGCCCAGGCCGGCGTCGGCGTCGGCACGATCTACCGCCACTTCCCGACCCGCGCAGACCTGATCGTCGCGGTGTACCGCCACCAGGTCGAAGCCTGCGCCGAGGCGGGCCCGGTGCTGCTGGCGAACAACGACTCGCCGCACACCGCGCTGACACAGTGGATCAACTTGTTCGTCGACTTCCTGGTCACCAAACGCGGGCTGGCAGGGGCGTTCCAGTCCGACGATGCTTCGTACCACGCGCTGCACGCGTACTTCCTTGATCGGTTGGTCCCGGTTTGCGCCGAGCTGCTCGAGGCCGCTGAGGCGGCGGGGGAGATCAAGCCGGGGATGGAGGCACTGATGCTGATGTGGGGCATCGGCAACCTGTGCATCGGCGCGGACAACCCGCGCTACGACGCCCGCGGCATGGTCAGCCTCGTGACCGCCGGCCTGCGCCTACCGTGACGCGTATGGACGAGAAGATCACGCCTATCCTTCGTGCGGAAAACGCCGAAGTGTCGGCGGCCTGGTACGCCCGGCTCGGTTTCGCCAGGCAGTGGGAGCACCGCTTCGAGCCCGGCTTTCCCTTATTCCTGTGCATCTCGCGCGGGCCGATACAGATCTTCCTGTCCGAGCATCGCGGTGATGCCCGGCCCGGGACCCTCCTGTATCTGCACCTCGAGGATGTCGAGGTGGTGGCGGCGGAGTTCGATGTCGCCGTCGAGGACGCTCCGTGGGGTCGTGAGGTCCACTTGCGAGACCCGGACGGCAATCGCCTACGTATCGGCAGCGCTCAACAGTGACTCTGGCGGCGTTCTGCCGCACGCCGGCGAGCCGTACCGCGATGAGAGGTTTCCACCGCCCGCCGTCGCGAATGAAGTGTGGCGAAACGGCTGATAAGAGTGATACCTCGAGTTCGCCAGCGTAAATGTCCTGGTGCCCGTCGGTCACGAGACCGGCCTGGCGCCGTGCGAGATCCCACATTGGACGCGTCGGAAAGAGCGTCATCGATGCCTCGCGCCCTCACTGATGGCAACCCGATCGTGTTGGCTCCAGCGACGCTGGCTTCAGCCCCGGCCGGTTGGAACTCCTAACCTCCCGTCGGGGCGACGTCCATCACGCGGCGTGATGTCGATCCGGCGGCTCCGTCACTTGAACGCATTCTCATGCCGAGAAGAGTACGCCTGAGCCGGCCGCAGGTCTTCAAAAGATCTGACGGATGAAATCGCTGAATTATCTCACCGCAGAAAAGTCGAGCAGCCAAATTCTCGAATCTCGGCGACGATAGCTTAAGTATCTCTAATATGTCCACCATGCCAAGGCTTGGCTTTGTGGATGGGTCTCCACGCTTCGAGGCGTACATGTACTCAGAGGATCATATGCCGCCGCATTTTCACGCAATCAGAGCGGAAGGGAATGCGGGAATAAAGATTAGTAGCGGCGATCGAATGAAGTTCAAGGGTTTGGAGCCGAGCTCCAAATGCTATAAGCGAATAGAGGGATGGAGGCGCAAAAATATTTCTCTACTCCGCAAGGAGTGGGGCAATGTAATAACTAATTCCTAAGTTAGGACTTCTATGCCGCGTCTTTCTGAAGTGCGGGTCACTGATGCCCGCAGCGGACTTCTACTTCTGACCTCTGACCGCGGCGAGAAGTTTGAGGTTTCATTGTTGAGGTTATTTGGGGCTGAGGTTTTTGCCGAGAGATTCGAGGGGCAACTGGGTGGCGTCGCCACCCTCTCGGAGGCGGGATTTGGGATCGTTCTTCCGAACGGAGTTGAGCTCCCTGAGGACATTCTCATCCCCGACTCCGACGATGGGTCAACTGTTGGTGAGGCAGTCAGGCTGGCGAGGAGAAGCCCGCTCGCCTCATCTATCGGAAGGCGCCTGGAGCACATCATGGCAACCTACGCGATGGAACGTAGAGAAAAATTTTTAGGAAACCCGCTAGCTTCCTATATCCGAACCGGAATGTCGGGAGTTCTAGAAAGTGCGTTTCCCGGATATGTAGTCGTTGGTAGCGCGGGATCTTCGGGCTGGGCCGAAACTCCTTGGATCCGTCTTTGGCCAAAGGCGGCAACGGGTCCGATAACCTTCCCTGTCGTTTTCTTTTTTCGCAAAGACGGCGCGACGGTATTCTTATCTCTGACTAGAAACGCCGTCGCGGTGTCTCGTGGGCTCTATGCTCAAAAAAAGATCGACATTGGTAGAAAAGGCGATTCAGGGAAGCTCCCGTCGACTGCCGAAATTAGACGGCAAGCCGGGCTATCTAGGAGAAAACTAGTTGAACATCCTGTCGCTGAAAAATACGACAGAGGGATGTTGGATTTAGATGCTAAAGGCAGGCTTTCTCGATCATATGAAGCCGCGAATTTGTATTCGACTGAATATTGGTTCGGCGACATGCCGGATGATTCGGAAATAGTGGATGACTTGCGTGTCTTGCTCAATGCGCAACAGCTACTTATCTCGGCTGGGGCGAAGCAGGTGAGGCGGGGCCGGACGTTGAAGAGCCAACGCAGAGTCATGTACTAATCTGCCGCAGAGAACGCGCGCTGCGTCCCGCCGCCGCCCGCGCCCAGTGCGCTGGGCGGTACGCACGTAGTCACCCTTGATAACGCAACAACCTCGCTCGCAGCGACGTCGCGGTGGAGCGGGAGGTTAAAACGGCAAGCTGATTCGCCATGATCGGGATCGCTCCTCGTCGCCTTGTACTCGGCATGCCCTGCGCCTGCACCGACAGGATCCGGCCTCATGACGGCGGGCTTACGCCGTTGGGCGCTTTCGGGGCGGCGGTCGACCGCGAACGTGGGGAGGGTTCCGGCGGGAGGCGCAGTAGGACGGCGAGCGGCCGCGGTAGCGACCAGTTGAGCCGGCCGAGCAGCACCACCAGGGCGGGGGCCAGGAGCGCGCGCACGATCAGGGCGTCGATGGCGATTCCCAGTGCCAGTGCCGTGGCGAGGATCTTCACCTCGACGGCCGGCACGGTGGACAGGGCGACGAAGGCCAGGAAGAGGATCAGCGCCGCGGAGGTCACCAGCCGGCCGGTACGGGCGATGCCGTCGATCACCGCCCGCGGCGTGGAGCCGTGCTCGTCGTAGGCCTCGCGCATCCGGGACAGGATGAAGACCTCGTAGTCCATCGACAGGCCGAAGAGGAACGCGAAGACGGCGATCGGCACCCAGATGGTGATGGCGCCGCTGGCGGGCGTGCCGAAGATCAGGTCGCTGCCGGCGCCGTCCTGCCAGATCAGGACCGTGATGCCGTACGCCGCGGCGATCGAGACCACGTTGAGCAGCAGCGCCTTGATCGGTAGCCAGAGTGAGCGCAGGGCCCGGGCCAGCAGCAGGAACGTCACCAGGACGATGCCGAGCACGACGAACGGGGCGTCGCTGTAGACCGCGGTGACGAAGTCGGCGTCCTCGGCCGGGTGCCCGCCGACCTGAGCACCCGGGATGGTCGCTGCGGCGTCGCGTACCGCCCGCACGGCTGTCCGGCTGGTCGCCGTCGCGGGGTCCTCGCTGGTCCAGACCTGGATGAGTTGCCCGGCGGGGGTGGTCCAGCCGGCGGACGCCGGGGCGACCGCGGCGGCGACACCGGGCAGGGCGGCGAAACGCGCCACCGCGCCCGGCGCCTCGGCGGGTGGCAGGAGCACCTCGGTCGGGCGCAGCACTCCCGGGCTGATCCCGGAGGCCGTGAGCTGTGCCGTGGCGACACCGGCCGGGGTGCTCGCGTCGTACGCGTCCAGCCGTGGTGAGCCGAGCCGAAGGCCCAGCAGGGGTGCCGCGAGTCCCAGCAGGAGCAGGGTGCTCGCCAGGGCGACGAGCGCGGGGCGGCGTACCGCGACGGTGGCGATCCGCCGCCAGGCTCGGCTGCTCGGATCGGTGATCCGGCGGCGAGGCCACTGAAGGCGTTCACCGGCGGTGGCCAGCACGACCGGTACGAGGGTGGTGGCGGTGGCGACGCTGAGCAACGGGATCAGCAGGCCACCCAGGCCGATGCTGCGCAGGAACGGCAGTGGCACCAGCACCAGGGCGGCGAGTGAGACGGCGACCGTGACACCGCTGAACACCACCGACCGCCCGGCGGTGGCCATGGCGGCCACGACTGCGGCCGTGCCGTCCAGGCCGCCGGCCCGCTCTTCGCGCCATCGCATGACGATGAGCAACGAGTAGTCGATGGCGACACCGAGCCCGATCAACGCCACCAGGTACTGGACCACGAACGACACGTCGGTGAGCGCGGTCAGGCCCAGCAGGCAGAGAAAGGTGGCGAGGATCGACACCACGGCGACGAGCAACGGTACGGCGGCCAGCAGCGAGCCGAACACCGCGGCGAGCACGATGAGCGCACCCAGCCCGCCCAGGACGACCTCGACGAGCACCCCGCGCCGCCCGCCGCTCGAGGTCTCCTCCAGCACCGTGGTGCCGGTGACGGTGAGCGGGCGCCCGCCGACGTCGGTCCGGGCGGCGGCGGCTTCGAGCGCAGGTAGGGCTGCGGCGTACGGCTCCGGTCCCGGCAGGACGCGGGGGTAGACCAGGGCGACCAGGACGCTGCCGTCCGGGGATGCCAGCTCGCCGGCGGCGGCCGGCGTGACCACCCGGCTGCCCGGGGCTGCGGCGGTGACCCGGGCCACCTGGGTCTCGAACGCTGCGCGCGCGGGCGGCCCGGCCTGGCGCGGGCGGGCGACGAGGACCAGCGGGTCGACCGCTCCGCCGCCGCCGGTTGCCGTGGTGATGCGCTGGTTGGCCTCGTAGGCGGGCTGGCCGGGCAGGGCGAACTCGTACCGCAGTGCCTCAACGGTGCGCGGGGCGAGGACGCCGCCGGCCGTGGCGACGAGGACCCAGGCGGCGACCACCAGGGCCCGATGGCGCAACATCCAGGTGGTCCAGCGTCGCATGATCCCGCCCGACTAGAAGGGGCTCCACGGTCTGTCAGGAACTTTATCGGCGAGGCTGGTGCAGGTGGACGACGAACAGCCGGCGTTCATGTCTTGATGTCCAGCCTGGCGGCGAGGCCGTCCCGGATCTCGAAGACGTGCAGGAAGCGGCCCGTCGACACCGGCGAGCCGTCCGGTCTGCGTACCGTCTGGTTGATCCGCACCGCGATCCGGCCGTCACCCAGATCGACGGGATCGCCCGGCTCGTCGTGAGTGCGGGTGCTGATCCATTGACGCTGCCAATAGTTGCGCAGGGCGTCCTTGCCCCGCAGCCGGGCCGGGCCGTCCGGCCAGTCGACGTCGTCGGTCAGGAGCGTGAGCAGCTCTTCGGCGTTCTGGTTGTTGTAGGCGGCGTACATGCGCCGGACCAGATCCGCCGTTCCGGTCATGACAGGCCGGCCAGGAGGTCCGCGATGGTTTCCGGCTGGGACAGGAACGGGTGGTGGCCCGCCGCCACCTCGACGACCTTGTCGGCGCGGCGGGCGAATTCGCGCTGGGCCGCTGCCGGGGTGCCGCGGTCCTCGGTGCACACCACGTACGTCGTGGGCAGGTCGTGCCAGGCGACCGCCTGCACGGGCTGCTGGGTGACGGTGATCGTCTGGCGGGTCAGGCGGGCGGTGCCTTCCTGGATGATCTCCGGCGGGCAGTCCTGCACGAACGTCTCGGCGAACAGCTCCGGCACGGCGCCGAACGTGCCGCCCTCGGGGTCGAAGTCCAGGAACTGCGGTGGCTCCGGGGCGCCGAACGTCGACAGCGACTCGCCCGGCTCGGGCAGGTAGCTCGACACGAACACCAGGTGGCGCACCGGCTCGACGCCGACGGCTGCCTCGGCGGCCACGATGCCGCCGTAACTGTGGCCGACGATCACGGTGGGCTCGTCGCTCGAGGCCAGGACTGCGCGCACCGCGGCGACGTCCTCGCTCAGTCCTGCACCCTGTAGCCCAGCCGGCCGGTCACCCTCGCCGCAGCTCGGCAGGGCCGGGGCGACGCTGCTAACGCCGCGCCTCTCCAGCGCTTCGGCGGTCAGGTGCCACCACCAGGCTCCGTCTCGTACGCATGCTCCGTGCACAAACACAACTCTCATGGTGGCAACGGTAGACGTATCGCCAGTTACGTGAAAAAGTGCGGAGGTGGGACGGCACAAACAACCCGAGATCCGCGATCGCATCCTCGACGCCTGTGTCGATCACGCGCTCGCGCACGGGCTGCCCGATCGGCTCGAACCGTTCGTGGCGGCCTCGGGGACCTCGATGCGGATGCTGATCTACCACTTCGGGACCAGGGACGCGTTGCTGACGGAGACGCTGCGCCGGGCGCGACGGCGGCAGCGCGACTTCTACGGCGAGCTGATGTCACCCCGAGCGGACGAGCCCTACCTGCGCACTCTGCGCCGGATGTGGCAGGCCATGACCGGTCCGGAGGGTCGCCCGTTCCTCCGGATGTTCGGCTGGCTCCGGGAGAGCACCGAGCAGCAGTTGTGGCCCGGCTTCCGCCGCGAGGCCACCACGGACTGGTTGCAGCCGCTGGAGGACGGCATGCGTACGGTCGGTCACCCTGAGCTGGCCACCCTGGTGCTGGCGGTCATCCGCGGTCTCATCCTCGACCTCGAGGCCACGGACGACGTGACGCGAGCCGACCAGGCCTTCGACGACTTCCTGACCGCCCTCGCCCTCCTGACGGACCCGGCGTTGTCCAAGCAGGACGGGTCAGTGCCTATGATCGCTGTCTGACAACCGCCTCATCGAAGGGGTTCCGATGACCGATCCCAGCATCGACACGAGCCGGCCGAGCAGTGCGCGGGTGTGGAACTACCTGCTGGGCGGTAAGGACAACTTCGCCGTCGACAGGGAGCTGGGCGAGGCGCTGCGCAAGGCGAACCCGGCGATCGCGTCGGTCGCCCAGGCCCAGCGGCGGTTCCTCATCCAGGCGGTCACGCTCTTCGCCGGTGAGGCCGGCATCCGGCAGTTCCTGGACATCGGTACGGGTCTCCCGACGGCCGACAACACTCACGAGGTCGCACAGCGGGTGGCTCCCGAGTCGCGGATCGTCTACGTCGACAACGACCCGCTCGTGCTGGTGCACGCCCGCGCCCTGCTGACCAGTTCCCCCGAGGGAGAGACGGCGTACATCGACTCCGCCGTGGAGAACCCGGAGCGGATCCTCAGCGAGGCGGCCCGGACGCTCGACTTCAGCAAACCCGTCGCGCTGACCATGATCGGCATCCTGGGTAACGTCGCCGACTACGCGCAGGCCCGCTCGATCGTCAAGCAGCTGCTGGACGCCGTGCCGTCGGGCAGCTACCTCGCGGTGAGTGACGGCACGAGCACCAGTGCGCAGAGCGTGGAGAGCCAGCGGGTCGCCAAGCAGAGCGGCCACCCCTACAACCTGCGTACGCCCGAGGAGATCACCGGCTACTTCGAGGGGCTGGAGATTCTCGAGCCCGGTGTGGTGTCGACCTCGCAGTGGCGCCCGCAGCAGGGAGCACCCACGGAATCCCTCGACGTCTACTGTGCGGTAGGCCGCAAACCCTGATCGTGCCGTTACCTCCGGATCTCCACGTCCACAGTGAGTTCTCGTGGGACACACCGGTGGGCGACATGGAGCAGTCCTGCGCCCGGGCGGTGGAGCTCGGCCTGCCGGCGATCGCGTTCACCGAGCACCTGGACCACACGGTGTGGCGCATCGACGCGGACAGTCCTTACCGCTCGGACCATCTTGCTGCGCTTCTCGACGCCGACGGGCTGCTGACGCCGCCGCCCTTCGACGCCGCCGGCTACTTGGCGGCTGTCGAACGCTGCCGCGAACGGTTTCCCCAGCTGAGGATCCACAGCGGGCTCGAGCTGGGCGAACCGCACCGCCACGCCGGCCAGATCGCCCGGGTGCTGGCCGCCGGCCGCTTCGACCGGCTGCTCGGCTCCCTGCACACCCTTCCTGATCAGGGCGCCTTCGCGGAGCCCTGGGGCATCTACCCGCACCGGGACGCGGACGAGGTGGTGCGGGCCTATCTCGCCGACGTCGTCACGATGGTCTCGACCAGCGAACTCTTCTCGGTGCTGGCCCACATCGACTATCCGGTGCGCTCCTGGCCGGCCGGTGCCGGCCCCTTCGACCCCGCCCGTTTCGAGGAGGAGTTCCGCTGGGCGTTGCGGGCCACCGCACAGTCGGGCCGGGCGCTGGAGGTCAACACCCGGCTGCCGCTGCACGCGACCGTCCTCACCTGGTGGCATCAGGAAGGCGGGGACGCGATCACCTTCGGCAGCGACGCGCACCTTCCCGCTCTGGTCGGCCACGGCTTCCGCGAGGCCGCTGACCTGGCCGAGGCACACGGCTTCCGGCCCGGCCTGAACCCGTACGACCTCTGGCGCAGGGTGGACTGAACGATGACAACAACCGAGATCGCGCTGGTCAGGCATGCGCAGTCCGTTCCGCCGGCTGCTGACGGGCCGGACGACCTCACCCGCCCGCTGACCCCGGACGGGTTGAGACAAGCGGATGACTTGGTCGCCGCGCTGTGCGCACTGCGTCCGGCGGCGGTGTGGTCCAGCCCGTACCGGCGTGCGATCCAGACCGTCCAGCCGGCCGCCGACGTGCTTGGACTGCCGGTTCGCACCCTGGGGGAGCTGCGCGAGTGGGACGACGGCCTCGCGTACACCGACGACTGGGAACGGCACTACGTCCAGAGCTGGGCCGACCCCTCGTACGCACGACCCGGCGGGGAAAGCCTCGACCAGCTCAGCGCGCGGTCCGTCGCCGTCGTGCGGAGGCTCGTCCGCGAGCACCCCGGCCAGGTGGTGCTGGTGGGTGGCCACGGCACGATCATCTCGCGGGTGCTGGCCGGCTTCGGCGTACCCGTGGGGTGGGAGACGGTGAAACGCATGCCGATGCCGGCGATCTTCCGCCTCCGTTTTGCCGGCCCGGACACCCGTCCCGAGGTGTCCGGACCGAGCTGACGGGCTCAGCGGATCGAGCGGAAGGCGGCGCGGAGCTCGCGGGTGAACAGGGCCGGTTCCTCCCAGGCCGCGAAGTGGCCGCCGCGTCCGGCCTGGTGGTAGTAGCTCAGCGTCGGGTAGCTGGTCTCGGCCCAGCTGCGGGGCGCCACGAAGATCTCGCCGGGGAAGGCGCTGAACGAGACCGGGACCGCCACCGGCGGGAGGGTGTGGCCGGCTGACTGGGTTCGTTCCCAGTACGCCCGGGCCGCGGATTCGCCGGTGCCGGTGAGCCAGTAGAGCGAGACGTTGTCGAGGACGTGCTCGCGGGTGAGGTTGCCGGACGGGCGTCCGCCGCGGAAGGCGTGGGAGATCTTGAGGTAGCTGTCGGTGTCGTGGTCGAGCATCCACGCGGCCAGGGCGACCGGCGAGTCCCGTACGGCGTAGCCGACCGTCTGCGGCCGGGTCGCCTGCTCGACGATGTAGCCCTTGCCGCTCGCCGAGAAGGTCTGCAGTGCGGCCGCGGCGGCTTTCTCCTCGGTGGTGTTCGTCGGCAGGCCGGCGGTGCTGCCGAGCGCGGACACCAGCAGGTTCAGGTGGATGCCCAGCAGACCGGCCGGCGCCAGGCGGCCGAGGTTGTCGGTGACGGCGGCGCCCAGGTCTCCGCCCTGGGCGACGTAGCGCGGGTAGCCGAGGCGGCGCATGAGTTCCGCCCAGGCGCGTGCCGTGCGGGCGGTGTCCCAGCCGAGGTCGCCCGGTTTGCCGGAGAAGCCGAAGCCGGGGATCGACGGGAGGACGAGGTGGAAAGCGTCCGCCGCGGTGCCGCCGTGGGCCGTCGGGTCGGTCAGAGGGCCGATGGTCTCCAGCAGCTCGACGATCGAGCCCGGCCAGCCGTGGGTCATGACGAGCGGCAGGGCGTTGCGGTGCTTCGAGCGTACGTGGACGAAGTGGATGTCGACGCCGTCGATCTCGGTCTTGAACTGCGGCAGGGAGTTGAGCTTGGCTTCGAAGCGGCGCCAGTCGTAGCGGTTCGTCCAGAACCGGGCGAGGGCCTGAGCCGTCGCCAGCTGCACACCCTGTGAGCGGTCGTCGACGAGCTCGCGGGTCGGCCAGCGGGTCGCGGCGACGCGGCGGTGCAGGTCGGCCAGCTGCTCGCGCCGGACGGCGACCCGGAACGGGCGGATGCCGGTGGCCGGGGCGGCGTCGGCCGGGACCTGGACCAGCACGGTGGAGGCGGCGACGGCCAGGCTGCCTTGCAGCAGCTGGCGGCGAGTGGGCTGGGGGATCATCGTCGTCCACCCCGCAGCGGACGGAATGCGGCCCGCACCTGCTCCGCGAAGAGTTCCGGCTCCTCCCAGGCGGCGAAGTGGCCGCCGCGTTCGGCGACCCCGTAGTAGTTCAGGGTGGGGTAGGACTGCTCGGCCCAGCTGCGCGGCGTCCGCCAGATCTCGCCCGGGAAAGTGCTGAAACCCACCGGCACGCGAGGGTCCGGCAGCGGTGGCCGGCCGGCGGCGGGCGCGTCCGGTCCATAGGCCTCCCAGTACGAGCGGGAGGTGGACGCCCCGGTTCCGGTCAGCCAGTACGCCGTGATGTTGTCGAGAATGTGGTCGGCGGTGAGGTTGCCCGAAGGTTTGCCGTCGACGAACGCACTCGCGATCTTGTAGTAGGCGTCGGTGTCGTGGTCGATCATCCAGGCGGCGAGGGCGGACGGCGAGTCCAGCAGCGCGTACCCGATGGTCTGCGGCCGGGTCGCCATCTCCACGAAGTAGCCGTTCCCACTGGTCTGGAAGACCTTGAGCGCCGCGAGGGCGGCCTGTTCCTCCTCGGTGGTGTTCGGCAGCGACGCCGGGTCGTTGAGCGCCGTCACCAGCAGGTTGGTGTGGATGCCGGCCAGCCCCTGCGGGCCCAGCCGCCCCATCGCATCGGTGACACCCGCACCGACGTCACCACCCTGTGCCACGTACCGGTCGTAACCGAGGCGGTCCATCAGCTCGGCCCAGGCGCGGGCGGTGCGGACGAGGTCCCAGCCGAGCTCGACCGGCTCCGCCGAGAAGCCGTACCCGGGCAGCGACGGCAGCACCAGGTGGAAGGCGTCCGCGGCGCTGCCGCCGTGCGCGGTCGGGTCGGTCAGCGGGCCGACCGAGTCGAGCATCTCGATGACCGATCCCGGCCAGCCGTGCGTCATGATCAGCGGCAGGGCGTCCGGATGCCGCGACCGGATGTGCAGGAAGTGGATGTCCACACCGTCGATCACGGTGGTGAACTGGGGCACCGCGTTCAGGCGGGACTGGACCCGCCGCAGGTCGTACTCCTTCTCCCAGTACTGGCCCAGCGCTTCCATCGTGGCCAGTTGCACCCCCTGGGAACGATCGCCGACGAGCTCGCGGGTCGGCCGGAGGGTGGCCGCCAGGCGGCGGCGCAGATCGTCGAGCGCCCCTTCGCGGAAACGGACCGTGAACGGTCGGATCGCCCGGCTGGCCGGTTGCTGTTGCTGCGTTGTCATCACTCGCACTGCCTTTCGGTCGGAGTCCCGTTCACAGCCTGGCCAGGCCCGGACACGGCTCGCACCCGTGAGCAACCCTGGTGAGCAACCCTGGTGAGCAACCGGGTGAGCCCCCGTGACCGACGTGACAAAAGGCTTCAAAGGGGTTTCCTTCGGCGCCGATGAGGACGACGATGACGCCGGTCGGCGAGCGCGTTCAGGCACGGAACGAACCTCGACGAAGGCGGACATCGGTGGCGCAATGGGGGACAGGCGCGGGCGACGGCGGAACGCTGCGCCTGCTCGGGCGGAGCCGGGAAAGCGCGGAGCTCGACCGGATGGTGGCCGCGGCCCGGAGCGGTGAGAGCCGCGTGCTGGTGGTGCACGGCCCGCCGGGCGTCGGCAAGACCGCCCTGCTCGATCACGCACGGCAGGCGGCAACCGGCCTGCGGGTGCTGCGGGTGTTCGGTGTCGAATCCGAGATGGAGCTGGCGTTCGCGGCGCTGCATCAGGTGTGTGCGCCGCTGCTGGAGCTGCTGCCCCGCCTGCGGGCGCCGCAGCGGACCGCGCTCGAGACCGTGCTGGGCCTGCGTGCCGGCGCGCCGCCCGACCGTTTCCTGGTCGGCCTGGCCGTGCTGAGCCTGCTGTCGGAGGCGTCCGAGCAGGGTCCGCTGCTCTGCGTCGTCGACGATGCACAGTGGATGGACCGGTCCTCGGCCCAGACGCTGAGCTTCGTCGCCCGTCGCCTGCTGGCCGAGTCGGTCGCGCTCCTCTTCGGTACGCGCGACCGCGACCCGGATCTGCTCGGCCTGCCCGAGCTGGAGGTCACCGGGCTGCGCGACGCCGACGCGCACGCCCTGCTCGACGCGGTCACCCGCGGCACCCTGGAGCGGCACATCCGTGACCGGATCGTCGCCGAGACCCGGGGCAACCCGCTCGCCCTGGTCGAGCTGCCGCACGGGCTCTCGGTGACCGAGCTGGCCGGCGGGCTCGGTCTGCTGCGCGCCGGTGCGCTGCCGGGCCGCATCGAGCAGAGCTTCCTCGGCCGCATCAGGGAGCTGCCCGACGAGACGCGGACATTGCTGCTGGTCGCCGCGGCCGAGCCGGTGGGCGACCCGGCGCCGGTGTGGCGGGCCGCGGGCAGGCTCGGGGTGACACCGGCGACTGCCCTGGCCAAGGGAACGGACGGGCTGCTGTCGATCGAGGAGCGGGTGACGTTCCGGCATCCGCTGGTCCGGTCGGCCGTCTACCACTCGGCCGAGCCCGGGGAGCGCCGGGCGGTGCACCTGGCGCTGGCCGAGGTGACCGACGGGACGACCGATCCGGACCGCCGGGCCTGGCATCTGGCGTCGGCCGCCGCCGCACCCGACGAGGCCGTGGCGGCCGAGCTCGAACGCTCGGCGGGGCGGGCGCAGGCCCGTGGCGGACTGGCCGGCGCCGCGGCGTTCCTGCAACGGGCCGTGCAACTGACGACCGACCCCGCCCGCAGGGCCGACCGGGCGCTGGCCGCGGCCGGCGCCACCCTGCAGGCCGGCGACATCGAGGCGGCGGGCCGGCTGACCGCGATCGCCGTCCGGGACGCTCCGGACGAGTTCACCCGGGCGCGGGCGGCGCTGATCCGCGGCCACATCGCCTTTTCCGCCGGTCGCCACGACGAGGCGCCCCGCGGTCTGCTGGCGGCGGCCCAGCGGCTCGAGCCGTTCGACGCGAAGCTGGCCCGCGAGACGTACATGCTGGCGTGGGGTGCGGCGTTCATGGGCGGTGGCCAGGAAGATCTGCTCGCGATCTCCCGGGCTGTCGCCGCCCTGCGGCGCCGCGGTGGACCGCCGCTGCCGATCGACCTGGTGCTCGACGGGTTCTCCTCGCTGGTCCTGGGGAGCCGGACCGACGCGGTCCGGGTGCTGCAGCAGGCCACGGTGGCGCTGGCGGACCTGCCCGTGGAGGACATCCTGCTGTGGGGCTGGGTGGCCAACACCGTTCCGGTGTCCGTCTGGGACGACGTGGCGATGCAGACGATCACCGACCGCTGGGTCGACGTGATCCGGGCCGCCGGCGCCCTGGGTCATCTCCCGCTCTACCTGACCGGCGCGGGCATGTCACGCTCGTTCACCGGCGACCTCGCCACCGCCGGTGATCTCGCCAGCGAGGCCGACACCGTCGCCGCCGCGCTCGCACTGCCGATCTCGCCCTACCTGCAGCTGCGGCTGACCGCCCTGCGGGGCCGGGAGCCCGAGGCGTCGGCGCTGATCACGGAGACGATCGCCCGGGCGGACGCCGCCGGTGAGGTACTGGGGGTGACGATCGCCCAGTGGTCGGCCGCGGTCCTGGACAACGGCCTGAGCCGGTTCGACCAGGCGATGTCAGCGGCCCAGGTCTGCACCCGCATCGCCGAGCTGTGGATCTCGGTCTGGGCGCTGCCCGAGCTGGTCGAGGCGGCGGCCCGCCTGGGTGAGCTGGAGATCGCCCGGGCCGCCCTGGACCGGCTGACCGAATCGGCCGGGCCGTGCGACACCGACTGGGCTCAGGGCACTCTGGCGCGGTGCCGGGCGCTGCTCAGCGAGTCGTCGGCCGCGGAGGGCCACTTCCGGACGGCCGTCGAGCGTCTCGGCCGCACCGAGCTGCGTCCCGAGCTGGCCCGGGCCCACCTGCTCTACGGCGAATGGCTGCGCCGGGACCGGCGGCGGATCGAGGCACGGGAACAGCTACGGACCGCGTACGAGATGTTTGTCCTGATCGGGATGGAGGCCTTCGCCGAGCGGGCCCGCAGAGAGCTGCTGGCGACCGGTGAGACGGTGCGGAAACGCCGCGTGGAGGCCGCGGCGCCGGACCAGCTGACACCCCAGGAACGCCAGATCGCCGTGCTGGTGCGCGAGGGTTTCTCCAACCCGGAGGTCGCCACCCGGCTGTTCATCAGCCCGCGCACGGTGGAGTGGCACCTGCGCAAGATCTTCACGAAGGTCGGGGTGACCTCGCGCCGGCAGCTCCGCGAGGCCCTGCCCCGGGACACGTGAACCAGTGTGTCTCCCTGGCGCGACGGGGTCGCGGGTCGCGCGAACCTCCTCGGGTCGGCAATCGCTGCGAACGCAGGAGGCGCACGTCATGGACATGAAGCTCGAGGTTGTCGTGGTCCCGGTCTCGGACGTCGATCGGGCCAGGGACTTCTACACGGGACTGGGCTGGCGGCTCGACGCGGAATTCGCCGCCGGGGACGGCTTCCGGGTCGTGCAGGTGACCCCGCCCGGCTCCCCGGCCTCGGTCATCTTCGGCACCTCGGTCACGGCCCAGGCGCCCGGCTCGGCGCAGGGCCTGCACCTGATCGTGAACGACATCGACGCCGCGTACGACGAGCTGAAGCGGCACGGCGCCGAACCGGGCGAGGTGTTCCACGACGCGGGTGGCGTCTTCCACCACGCCGGGACCGACGCCCGGGTGCCCGGCCCGCACCCGGAGCACGCGAGCTACGGCTCGTTCCTGTCGTTCAGCGACCCGGACGGCAACGGCTGGATCCTGCAGGAGGTCACCACCCGGCTCCCGGGGCGGGTCGATCCGGCGGCCACGACCTTCGCCTCGACCGCCGACCTGGCGGCCGGGCTGCGCCGGGCGGCCGCCGCCCACGGTGAGCACGAGAAGCGGATCGGCGCCGAGGACCCGGACTGGCCCGACTGGTACGCCGACTACCTGGTCCGAGAGCAGGCCGGTACAGAGTTGCCGTCGTGACGTCCCGCCGTCCCGAGCCGCTGGAGGGTGCGGTCGCGCTCGTCACGGGGGCCGGCGACGGCGTCGGTGCGGCCACCGCGCGGCGACTCGCCCGCGAGGGTGCGGCGGTGGCCCTCGTCGGCCGCCGCCGTGACCGGCTCGACACGGTGGTCGGCGAGATCAAGCTCGCCGGCGGTCACGCGGTGGCGATGGACACCGACATCACGGAGCCGGACCGTGCGTACGAGGCGGTGCAGGACACGATGGACCGGTTCGGCCGCCTCGACGTGCTGGTCAACACCGCCGCGATCATGCTGCTCAACTCCGCGCTGCACGCCGGTGTCGAGGAGTGGGAACGGATGATCGCGCTCAACGTGCGGGCGCTGCTGCACGTCACGCACGCCGCCGTGCCGTTCCTCATCGACGCCGCCTCGACGTCGCCGCGGCAGGTCGCGGACCTCGTCAACGTCAGCTCGACCGCCGGGCGGGTGGCCCGGCCCGGCAGCAGCGTCTACAACCTGACGAAGTTCGGCCTCAACGGGTTCACCGAGTCGCTGCGCCAGGAACTCATCCCCGAACGGGTCCGGGTCAGCGTGGTCGAACCCGGCACGGAACCGGTGATCGCCGGGGCCGAGGCGCTGTGGGCGGACGACATCGCGGACGCCATCGGATACATCGTCACCCGCGACCGGCGGGTGGCAGTCAACGAGATGCTGGTCCGGGCGGGCGACCGGACGTGGTGAGGGGAGCACAGGCGATGGGATCGACGACACCACTGGGCGCGGTCGTCCGGGGACTGGTGGCCGGAGCCGTCGGCACGCTGGCGATGGACGCCCTGCTGTACGCCCGCTACCGGCATGGCGGTGGCCAGGAGAACTGGCGCCGGTGGGAGTTCTCCGGCGACGTCCACGGCTGGGACGACGCACCCGCACCGGCACAGGTCGGCCGCCGCCTCGTCGAGGGTGTGTTCCAGCGCAAGCTCCCGGACTCGCGGGCACGGCTGGTCAACAACATCACCCACTGGGCGTACGGGATCGTGGCCGGCGCCTCCTACGGGCTGCTCGCCGGGTCGACTTCCAAGCCACGGGTGTCCTTCGGGCCCCTCTTCGGCGCCGGTGTCTGGGCGACCGGCTACGTCGTGCTGCCTCCGGCGGGTCTGTACAAACAGATCTGGAAGTACGACCGGGTCACGCTGGCCAAGGACCTCTCCGCCCATCTGCTCTACGGCACCACCACGGCGGCCGCGTTCGCAGCACTGGCGCGGCGATGATCCGCCTGCGCAGCCGTACCGGTGCCGCGTTGATCACCGCGACGGTCCTCGCCTCGATGGCCGGATTCCTGGACGCCAGCGTGGTCAACGTGGCGATCCCGGCCATCGGCCGTGACCTCCAAGCCGGCGTTGTCGCTCTGCAGTGGACGGTGGCCGGATATCTGCTCACCGCGGCCGCACTGCTGCTGGTGGCGGGCGCGCTCGCCGACCGGTTCGGCCGGCGCCGGGTGCTGATCGCCGGTCTGGCGGTCATGCTGGTGGCGTCCGTGCTGTGCTCGGCCGCGTCCTCGGCCGGTGAACTGATTGCCGCCCGGGTCCTGCAAGGTGTCGGCGCCGCGCTCGTCGTGCCCAGCAGTCTGGCCCTGCTCAACGGCACCCTGTCCGGGGCCGACCGGGCACCCGGCATCGGCATCTGGGCCGGCCTGTCCTCGCTCGGCGGTCTGCTGATCGGCCCGTTCGCCGGGGGCTGGCTGGTCGACCACGTCTCCTGGCGGGCCATCTTCCTGCTCAACATCCCCCTGATCCTGGCCGCCCTGCTGGCGCTGATCCCGGTCCCCGAGGCGGCACACCCCACCGAGGGCCGGCTGTCCATCGACACGGCCGGCGCGCTGCTGGCCGTGCTCGGCCTCGGCGGTCTGATCGACGCGCTGACCACCGGGTCGGTCGAGGGCTGGACCAGCCCCCGGGTGATCGCCGGACTGACCGTCGGCATCGTCTGCCTCGCCGCGCTCGTGCCGGTGGAGAGGCGTGTCCGGCAGCCGATGCTCAAGCTGTCGCTGTTCGGGTCGCGCCAGTTCAGCGCGATCAACCTCGCCACGGTGCTGTTCTACGGCGCTCTGGCCGCCGCCGGATACCTGCTGGTGCTGCGCTGCGAGCTGACACTCGGCTGGTCGGCGACCAGGGCGGGTTCCGTACAGATTCCGGCGTCCGCGGTCTTTCTGGCTCTCTCGCCCGTCAGCGGTGTCCTGGTACGCCGGGTCGGCCCGCGCCTGCTGATGACCGCGGGAATCGCCGCGGTCGGCCTGGCCTTCCTGTGGCTCGCGATCGTCCGCGGCGGGTACGCCGGGGCGATTCTGCCCGCCGTCCTGCTCTGGGGTGTCGGTCTCGGGCTGACCGTGACACCACTGACCGCCGCCGTCCTGGCCGCGGTCGGCGACGGTGACCTCGGCGAGGCCTCCGCGATCAGCGACGTCGCCTCCCGGCTGGGCGGTGCGGTGCTGACCGCGCTGGTTCCCGTGCTCATCGGGGTCCAGGCCGGGCGAGGGCTCGGTCCGGCTCTCACCGACGGGTACCGCCCGGCGATGATCGTGCTCGCTGCCCTCTGCGGTGTCGCCGCGGTGATCGCGGCCGTCTACGTCCGGGCCGGCCAACCCGTCGCATCATCCCCGATCCGCTTCGCTCCACCCGCCCCCTTCCACGGGTGCGCCCCGGTCCGTACCGTCGTCCGACCCTCGGAGGTGTCCTCATGACCGGCTCCCTGCTCGGCCAGACCGTCGTCGTTCTCGGCGGCAGCGCCGGCATCGGCCTTGCCACCGCCCGCGCCGCCACCGCCGAGGGCGCCGGTGTTGTCATCACCGGCCGCACCGGGAGCAGGCTCGAAGAAGCTGCCAAGGACGTCGGCGCGGTCGGTCACGCCGCATTCGACGCCACCGACTCCGGCCGTCTCGGGACCTTCTTCCGTACGCTGCCAGGGCCGGTGAACCACGTGCTGGTCAGTGGGAGCGGCCCGATGTACGCGCCGCTGGCCGAGCTCGACACCGCGGCGGCCGCCCGCCATGTGGGCGATCACTTGAAGCTGTACCTCGACGTGGCCCAGCTGGCGGCGACCGCCGTGCAGCCCGGCGGCACCGTGCTCTTCATCAGCGGCACCGGCGGAAGGCGTCCGGCCGTCGGGCTCAGCGTGATCTCGCTGCTGACCGCCGGGATGCCCGCGCTGGTCAAGAATCTGGCCCTGGAGCTCGCACCGGTCCGGGTCAACCTCATCGCGCCCGGTTTTGTGGACACGCCGCTGTCCGCGTCCCTGCTGGGCGACGGACTCGACGCACGGCGGGCCCAGCTCCGTGAGACGCTGCCGATCAGGCGTGTGGTCGGGCCGGACGATGTCGCCGCGGTCGCCGTGCACCTCATGGTCAACACCGCGCTGACCGGCGCGACCTTCGACGTCGACGGCGGACAACAGATCATCTGAGGAGCGGGCGATGGGCACTCTGCGATCGGTCAACGTAGGCAGACCCCGGAACGTGTCCTGGCAGGGCCGCACGGTCCACACCGGCGTCTGGAAGGCTCCGGTCGACGGCCCGGTGACCGTACGCAGGCTCAACGTCGACGGAGACGGTCAGGGTGACCTCGGCGGCCACGGTGGCGAGCAGCGGGCGGTCTTCGTCTACCAGCTCGACTCCTACCGCTACTGGCAGGACTTCCTGCACCGCGACGACTTCACCCACGGGCAGTTCGGCGAGAACTTCACCGTCGACGGGCTCGGCGACGACGAGGTCTGCATCGGTGACCGCTACCGCATCGGCGGGGCCCTGCTGGAGGTGACGCAGCCGCGGGTCACCTGTTACCGGGTCGGCATCCGGATGGCGGACCCGCGAATCCCGGCGTTGCTCGTGCAGCACCACCGCCCCGGCTTCTACTTCCGTGTCCTCCAGGAGGGTGAGGTGACTGCCGGCGACGACATCATCAAGGTCGCCGACGGCCCGCAGCGCATGACGGTCGCCGAGGTGGACGCGCTGCTCTACCTGCCCGGCCACGCACCCGCGGACGTCGAGCGGGCGCTGCGGATCCCGGCGCTGAGCCCCGGCTGGCAGGCGTCGTTCCGGGCGATGGCCGGGGCGCCCGGCACACCCGGCAACGTCGGCCTGGTCGCGACGGCACCACCGCCGGCCTGGCCGGGCTTCCGCCCGCTGCGGGTGACCGCCGTCGTCCCGGAGAGCACGACGATCTCGTCGATCCTGCTGGCCGACCCCTCCGGCGCCCCTCTGCCCCGAGCGCTTCCGGGCCAGTTCCTCACGGTACGCGTACAGCCCGGCCCGGACGCCGCACCGCTGATCCGCAGCTACTCCCTGTCCGGGGCGCCCGGCGCCGATCAGTACAGGATCAGCGTCAAACGGGAGGACCACGGCGCCGCCAGCACGTACCTGGACGCGCGGCTCCGGGCCGGCTCGCTGCTGGAGGCCGCCGCACCCCGCGGCACCTTCACCCTCGCCACCGGTACGGCTCCCGTGCTGCTGGTCAGCGGTGGTGTCGGCGCCACCCCGGTGCTGGCCATGCTGCACGCACTGGCCGCCGAGAAGTCCGACCGGCCGGTGTGGTGGATCCAGGCCGCCCGCAGCGAGGCTGCCCGCCCGTTCGCCGCGGAATCGGCTGCGCTCCTCGAACGCCTCCCGTCACCACGGTCGCTGGTGTGCCTGAGCCGCCCGGACCCGGGTGACGACTTCACCGCGACCGGCCACCTGTCCGCGGAACTGCTGACCGGGCTCGACCTCCCGGCCGATGCTGACGCGTACGTCTGCGGCCCGGCGGCTTTCCTCCAGGAGGTGACGGCGGCGCTCGTCACGGCCGGTGTTGCGCGGATCCACACCGAGGTGTTCGGTGCGCAGGCGGCGCTGACACCCGGGATCGCCGCGACCCGGGCCGGGCCGCCACATCCGCCCGCCGGCCCGCCCGGCACCGGGCCCGACGTGTCCTTCGCCCGCAGCGGCCTGTCCGTTCCGTGGCAGGACGGCTACGGCAGCCTGCTCGACCTGGCCGAGGCGTGCGACGTCCCGGTGCGCTGGTCGTGCCGCGCCAGCGTCTGTCACAACTGCGAGAGCGGGCTGCTGGCGGGCGAGGTCCGTTACGACCCCGAACCCGCCGACCCGCCCGCCGACGGCACCGTCCTGATCTGCTCCTCCCGACCCACCGGCCCGGTGGTGCTCGACCTCTGAGGGATCGTCGGTCCACTACAGCTGGGAAAGGGGGAAGCGCAGTCGTTCGAGCAGCTCGGGGTCGTCGGCGATGTCCCACTTCGTTGCCGATCGCCGGCGCGTGGCCAGCGAAAGGCATTGCACGCAACGCCGGAACTCCCGCGCGGGGAGCAACTCATCCGACTCGTCGCGAGTCTGAGTGCCCACTGCATTGAGCGAGAGAGGCTCGCCGCACACCGGGCAACGGTGAGTGGGATGCGGTTTTCGGACGGACCCGCCACGTGCGTCAGTCACCGTCGAAGCCTATTCAGCGGGGACCGGGAGCGGTCGTGAAACTCCGAGGCCTGCGCGACTTCTGAGAGATCACCCGGCCAGGAGTGCCTTGGCCACCTCGTCCGGGCTGGTCAGGAGGGCTTCGTGGCCGCCGGGAACCAGGACCGGCTGCACGCCGACCCGGGCGGCGAGTTCGGTCCCGGGGGCGGCCAGGGAGATGTCGTTCTCGGCCAGGACGTAGGTGATGGGCAGGCCGAGCGTCTCCACACCGGGCAGGTCCAGCGCGTCGAGCATGTAGCCGCCGGGCTGAGGCATCAGCTGGTCGTAGACGAGCCGCTGCACCGCCTCGGGTTCGCCGGGCATGAGTCCCTGCTGGAAGGTGGGGAAGTCCAGCCCGATGGTGCGGTCCGGCGAGGCGGCGATGGTGTCCGTGAGGAAACCCTCCATCGGCCCCATCGCCCGGGCCATCGACTCGCCGCGCCGGGGGATGAAGGCGCTGAAGTAGCTGATGCCGGCGAGCCGGTCACGCAGCCGATGGGCGGCGCCGGTGATCGGGATGCCGCCCCAGCTGTGGCCGACCAGGACAACTTCGCGCAGGTCGCGACATTCGACAGCGGTGACGATGTGGTCGACGGCGTCGTCCAGCGACAGGCCGGCCGGGTCGTCGCCGAGGCTCAGGCCGGGCATGGTCAGCGCGGTGGCGCCGTGGCCGGCCTCGCGCACGCGGTGCCCCACCGGATGCCAGGACCATCCGCCGTGCCAGGCGCCGGGGATGAAAACGAAGTGCATCGGACCTCCATGAGTTGATCAGAGTGCACTCTAGCGAGTGGATGACGCTCTCGGCTCTATGATCACCGTCATGCCGTCCGCCCGCCGAGCCGAGTACGCCGACCAGACCCGCCGGGCCATCCTGGAAGCGGCCCGGTCCCTGTTCACGGACCAGGGCTACTTCGCGACGAGGGTCGAGCAGATCGCCGCCGCCGCGCGGGTCGCCCCGGCCACGGTCTACGCCGTCGGCGGCGGCAAGAACGGCCTGCTCCGCACGCTCATCGAGTCGGCCGTGACCTCGGACGAGAACGCCCGCATCTTCGCGGAGATCGAGGCCGCCACCGACCCGGAACGCCTGATCGCGCAGGTCGTCGGCGTGTCCCGGACCAAGTTCGGGCAGTGGTCGGCACTGATGCGTCAGGTCGTCGCCGCGGCTCCCCAGGAGCCGGCGGTCCGCGAAAGCATGGAGATCGCCCACGCGGGGCTGCGCAACGGTATGCGCCTGACCGCCGAGCGCCTGGCAGCGCTGGGTGCACTTCGTGACGGCGTGGACGCAGCCGAGGCCGCCGACATCCTGTGGCTCCACCTGTGCAACGCGGCCTACTTCATCCGCACGGACGACCTCGGCTGGTCGCTCGACAAGTCGGAGGCCTGGCTCAACGCGGTTCTGCCGCGCGAGCTGCTGCGCCGCTGACACGGTCGCCGGCACGCCGGGAAGATTTGCCGGTGTGAGCCTGGCGGCGTGCGGGTGGGTCCAGGCGGCATCGGGGGTAGTAGAACCGCGTGACCAAGACAGTTCTGGTGAGTGGTGCGTCCGGTTTCATCGGTTCCCATGTGGCGACGCGCCTGGTCGAGGAGGGCTACCGGGTGCGTGCCATGACCCGGCACCCCCGGGATTACCACGGTGCGGGTGAGCCGGTCGAGGCCGACGTGTCCGATCCAGGCAGTCTGGCGGCGGCGTTCGCCGGGGTCGACGTGGCCTACTACCTGGTTCATTCGCTGGGGTCGGACGACTTCGAGCAGCGCGACGCCGATGCCGCCCGCAACTTCGCCGAGGCGGCGGCCGCCGCCGGCGTGGAGCGGCTGATCTACCTCGGTGGTCTCGGCTCCAACACCGGGAAACTCTCGGCGCATCTGCGGTCGCGGCGTGAGGTCGAGACGATCCTCAGGGCCGGTGCGGTGCCGGTGACCGTGCTGCGCGCCGCGGTGGTCATCGGTCACGGCGGCATCTCCTGGGAGATGACCCGCCAGCTCGCCGACCGCCTGCCGGCGATGGTCACCCCCCGATGGGTACGCACCCGGACGCAACCGATCGCCCTCCCGGACGCGGTCCGCTACCTGGTGGGAGTCCTGGAGCCGGTCGAGGCCCGCGGCCGCACCTACGAGATCGGCGGGCCGGAGGTGCTGCGGTACATCGACATGCTGCAGCGGGTGGCCCGGATTAGGCACAGCCGCCTGCCGAACCTGACCGTGCCGCTGCTCACACCGCGGTTGTCGTCGGCGTGGCTGCGGTTCGTCACGGATGTCGACTCGGCGACTGCCCGCAACCTCGTCGACTCGATGACCACCGAGGTGGTCGTCAACGACGACGCCATCACCCGGCTCGTGCCGGGAACGCCCATCGGGTACGACGAGGCGGTGCGGCTCGCCCTGGCCGATCGTGCCCGGGCCGCCGGGAACGACCAGGTCCGGGCTGCACGATGACCTCGCCGTGGCTGGCCCGCGCCAGACGTGCCGTGGCGCCCTCGCTGATCGATCAGGTCGAGCGCGACCATCAGCAGACGGACCAGGAGTTCCGCCGGCGGCGCATCGTCGTCGTGGTCACCCTGATCGCCGGCGCCGTCCTCCTCGGGATCTCCCTGTCGGTACGCCCGGGCGACGACGTCTTCTACCTGCTCACCGTGCTCGTCGCGCTGACCTGGGTCGCCGGGGCGCTGCTGTCCGGGCCGCTGCACCTGGGCCACATCCCGTTCCGGGACCGGCTGCGCCGCCCGATCGTCACCCCGATCCTCACCGGGCTGGTGCTGGGCGCTGTTTTTGTGGTGGGCTCGCTCGTCGTCCGTGAGGTGCCGCCGCTGCGTGAGCTCGTCAACAGCGTCCTGGCCCACGCCCGTTACGGCGCCCTGGTGCCGATCGTGGCGGTCACCCTGCTCAACGGCGTGGCCGAGGAGGTCTTCTTCCGCGGCGCCCTGTTCGCGGCGATCGGGCGCCGTCACGCCGTCCTGATCTCCACCGTCGTCTACGCCGCGGCCACCATGGCGACCGGCAACCCGATGCTGGTCTTCGCCGCGTTCCTGCTCGGTCTGGTCCTGGGTCTGCAACGGCGGGCGTCCGGTGGCATCCTTGCGCCGATCCTGACCCACATCACCTGGTCGACGACGATGGTGCTGGTGCTGCCCGCCCTCATCCAGCAGTAGGCGGAATCAGCTGTCGTCGGCCTTGCGCACCAGCACACTGTCGAGACCCGCGATCTGCAGCACCATGTTGACGACCGGGCCGGGCTCGCTGACCGTGAGCTCGATGCCCTTGGCCGCGGCGGCCCGGCGGGCGGCCACGATCATGCCGAGCCCGGTCGAGTCGAGGAACGTGACCGAGCGCATGTCGACGTCGATGTGGCCGCCGTCGAGGCTGGCCACCGCCTGCCGCAGCACTTCCCGCATCGCATCGACGGTCTCCACGCCGATGTCGCCCTCGGGAACGACGGTGATGGTGGAACCCACCCGCTCGATGGTGCAGTCGAAGGACACGTGCGTGACTCACTTCCAGGCGGCAGCTGCGGACCGTTCCGGGAGATCGTATCGGTCGCTTTTGGCGCCGGGTGCGCCCCTCCGCCGCTTCTCGACGAGCGCGCACACGCCGGCCAGGCTCATGCCGAACGCCAGCCCGGCGATCGTGCCCAGCAGCGGCGACCCGGCGAACGCCGCACCACCGAGCCGGCCCAGACCGATGGTGTAGATCGCCCAGGCCGTGCCGGCCAGTGCGGTGAACAGCCGGAAGCGGCCCATCGGCAGAGCCATCGATCCTGAGGTCAGGGTGGTGGCCGTGCGCCCGTACGGGAGGAACCGGCCGACCAGGATCGCAGCGCCGTCGTGCCGTCTGAGGGCTCGCTGGGCCTTGTCCTTGGCCGTCGCGAGCTTGCCGGTGGTCATCCGCCCACCGGCCCGGCCCCCGAGACCGTAGGAGATCCGGTCGCCGATCATGCTGCCGGCCACGACCGCCGCCGCGAGCGCCACCACGTTCGGCGAACCGTTCGCCGACAGCGCACCGAGCCCGATGACCACCGTCTCGGACGGCACGACGGGGATGAACCCGTCGACAGCCACCACCACCAGCACGATGAGATAGAGCCACGGGGATGAGGTCAACCCCAGAAGATGGTCCAGCATCGTCTCCCCCTAGATCCGCTGCCCAGAACGGTACGGATCAGGGAGGCGCAGCTCAGGAGTGCTAAGTCCTCAGGAGTTGGTAGGGATAACGTGACCACGCCGCGGGCGTTCCTCCGGCTGGTGATGGGATGGACCGCATGGTCGAGTCGCAGGCGCCGGTGCTGGAGATGTTGTGGGAGCCCCGGGATTCCCGTCAGGTGCTCGAGGAACGGTTCGGGTTTGCCGACGGGTCGGGGGCCGCCCGCTGGGTTGCCGCCACGGTGGACGAGCACTGGGGTGTTCGGGTCGACCGCTGCGAGCGGATCGTGATGAGTGGCGGCAACGCGCTGGCCTGGGTCACCACATCGTCCGGGCGGCTGCTCGTGAAGTGGTCGGTGATTCCCGATCGATTCCCGCGGCTGGCGGAGACGGCACGGCTCACGGGCTGGCTCCACGACCGCGGGCTGCCGGTCTCGGCGCCGGTTCCGGCACGGGACGGTCGCCTCCAGGTCGAGGCCGGTCTTGTCTCGATCGGCGTTCAGCGGGAGATCACCGGTGACCTTCTCGACACCCGCGATCCCGGTCGGGTGCGGACGGCCGGCGCTGCTCTGGCCCGGTTGCAGGACGCGCTGGCGGTCTACCCGGACGCCGATCGGATCCCCGGCGCCGCACTCTCGCCCCTGCCGTTCGAGGACCGCATCACCGGCTGGCTCGCCTCCAGCGCCGATCACCTGCCGGAGGTCCGCAGCACGCTGCGCGAGCGGGTCGCCGGCGCGCCACCGGGGCGGTTCCCGGCGCAGCTTGTCCACTTCGACTTCCGCTCCGCCAACATCCTGTGCAAGGGCGGTGAGATCGTCGCGATTCTCGACTTCGAGGAAGCCCGGCGCGAGCCCCCGCTGTTCGAACTGGCCCGCGCGGCGGTCCTGCTCGGCACCCGCTACCACAACTGGGGGCCGGCGCCGGCCGAGGTGCACGAGGAGTTCGTCGCCGGTTACGAGTCCGAGCGCCCGCTGACTCCGGCCGAGGGGGAGTGGCTGGACATCCTCCTGCTCTGGCAGGCACTGGAGATGGTGCCACCCGGCGCCGACCCGACCGGGTGGGGAGCGTCAGCGCTCGACCTCAGCCGCCGGCCGGACGTTCGATCTCGAGACGGACGTCCGTCCCGGGCCATCGGTGCCAGGTGCTATAAATAGACCGACGGTCGGTTTATGGAGGCGAGATGGCTCGGTCGGTCAATGAGCGTGATCACGCGGCCCGGCGTGACGCGATCATCAGCGCCGCCTATCGGCTGATCGCCACCAAGGGCTATCAGCAGATGACCGTCCAGGACCTGCTGGACGACCTGACCATCTCCAAGGGCGCGTTCTACCACTACTTCGATTCCAAGCCTGCCCTGCTCGACGCGTTCATCGACCGCGTGATCACCGCGTACGAAAGTCAGCTTGTGCCGGTCGCGTCGGACGGTGGGCAACCGCCGCTGGAGCGTCTCCGGGGCAGCCTGGTGGTCATGTGCGGAGCCCGGATCTGTGACCGGGCGTTCCTGGCGGCGCTGCGGGTGCTGCACTCCGACGACAATGCCGTGGTGATGCAGCGGTCCCGGGTGGCGGGGATCCGCCGGTTCGGGCCGTTGCTCGCACCGATCCTCGCCGAGGGGGCCGCCGCCGGTGTGTTCCGGGTCGATCGTCCCGAAGCGGTCGCTGCGGCGCTGGTGACCCTCGTGCAGGACCTGGTCGACGCGGCGGGGCGGCTGCTGCTGGACCGGGCGGACTGGCCGGCGGTCGACGCCGTCGTGAGTGTCTACACCGAGATCGTCGAGCGCACCCTGGGCCTGCCGCCCGGGTCGGTGGAACTGCTCGACCGTCGCCTGCTCGAACAATGGGTCGAGGAGCACCATGGATCCGAGTGACACCACGGACACCGCCGTCATCGTGGCCGGGATGGGTCCGGTCGGCGCGGCGCTGGCCGCACTGCTCAGCAGCCGGGGTGTGCCGACGGTGGTGGTCGAGCCGCAGGATCGGCCTTATCCCAAGCCCCGGGCCGCCGTGCTCGACATCGAGGCGATCCGCGCGCTGTCAGTGATTCCGGGCATGCCACCGCTGGAGACGTGGGCGACGCCGCTGGCCCGCAACGGTGCCGTCGGCCCGGACCATCGGCCACTCTTCCTGATCGAGCACACCGCCCTGGCGTACGGGCTGCCGCAGATCGTGCGCCTCGACCAGCCTGCTCTGGAAGCGGGTCTGCGCGCCGCCGCCACCAAGGCGGAGGTTCTTTCCGGGCGCGGCGTGTCTGCCGTCGAGCAGGACGACGACCGGGTGACCGCGGTGCTCGACGACGGCCGGCGCGTGACCGCCCGGTGGCTGGTGGGCTGCGACGGCACGGGCAGCACGGTACGCACGGCGGCCGGCGTCGGCTTCCCCGGCGAGACGTTCGAGCAGCCGTGGCTCGTCGTCGACGCCGCTGTCCGGCCGGGTGCCGCCGTCACACCCGGGGTCGGTGGCGCGGTCGACGGCGGCGCGAGCATCGCGTTTGTGCTCGATCCGGCACGCCCGCAGGTGGCCATGTCCCAGCGGGATCGCTGGCGCTGGGAGTGGATGCTGCTGCCGGGTGAGGAACCGCACGACGAGATCGTGCGGTCGCTGATCAGCGCCTGGGTGGATCCCGCCGACCTGGACATCGAGCGGACGGCGGTCTACACGTTCTACGCCCGGACGGCCGAGCGGTGGCGGGCCGGGCGGGTGCTGCTGGCCGGTGACGCCGCCCATGCCATGCCGCCGTTCGCGGGCCTCGGTCTGGGCATGGGGATCCGCGACGTGATCGCGCTGGCCTGGCGGCTCGCCGACGTGGTCGACGGTGGCGACCCGCACGTGCTCGACGCCTACGAACGCGAACGCCGGCCCGACGTCGAGCGTTCCACGGCGCTGGCTCTGCGTATCGGCCGGCTGGTGCAGACCCGCAACCGGACGACGATGCGGCTCAGCCGGGGTGCCCTGCGGGCCCTGGCCTCCCTGCCCGGTCTCAGGTCCCGGCTCGGCCGCGAGCCGATGCCCGCCCGCCGGCTGTCAAAAACCGTGGCCGGCCCGCTTCCCGATGCCGGCCGGGTCCTGCCCAATCCCCGGGTCAGCGTCGCCGGAGGCCCACCGGTACGCCTCGACGAGGTCATCCGTTACCGCTGGGTCTACATCGGACACGGCTGTGACCCGCGCACCGTGGCCGGTGACATCCCGAACGACGCGGTGCTGCTCGCCCTGCACCACCCGGACGCGGCGCCGGGCTGCCTGCCGATCGACGACCTCGACGGACTCCTGGCGGGACGCCCGGGCAGCGTGACGGTGGCCCGCCCCGACCGCTTCCTGCACGGAACCCTGAACTGACACAGCCGCTCTCCGGGGCGGCTTCCTTTTGCATTCAGGTCGTCCATGTACGTGGACGCCGTACAGTCCCTTGAACTTCCTGGGCTACCGCTCTAGCATCGACGGGCATCACTCTGGCAAAGAGTTTAACAATCCCCTCGAGTCAGGCGGCACCCCCATGAGAAGACCCAGATTCCGTACGCAGGCAGCCGCGCTGGCCGCCGTCGCCCTGGTCGGCGGCGGGCTGGTGTTCGCCGGCGGGCGGGCCGACGCGGCGACCACGGCGTACGAGGCCGAATCCGCCACGATCACCGCCGGTGTGGTGGAGTCCAACCACGCCGGCTACCTCGGCAGCGGCTTCGTCAACACCGACAACGCCGTCGGCAGTGCCGTGCAGTGGTCCCCGCAGGCGGTGGCCGGCAGCGCCACCCTGCGGTTCCGTTTTGCCAACGGCACGACCGTCAACCGGCCGATGCGCATCACCGTCAACGGCACCGACGTCAGCGGGGCGGTCACGTTTGCCGGCACCGGCGCCTGGACCACCTGGCAGGAGGCCACGGTCACCGCGACCCTGCGCGCCGGCACCAACACCGTGCTCGCCACCGCCACCACGGCGAACGGCGGCCCCAACCTCGACCGGCTGACCGTCGTCGACGGCGCCACCACACCACCGCCGACCGGCGTCACGCCGGTCGCGCAGAACGGCCAGCTGCGGGTCTGCGGTGTCAAACTCTGCAACCGGTACGGCCAGCCGATCCAGCTGCGCGGCATGAGCACCCACGGCCTGCAGTGGTACCCCCAGTGCGTGAACGACGCGTCCCTCGACGCGCTCGCCGGCGACTGGGGCGCCGACCACGTGCGACTGTCCATGTACGTCCAGGAGGGTGGCTACGAGACCAACCCGCGGCTGTTCACCGACCGGATGCACACGCTGATCGAGCAGGTCAGCGCCCGCGGCATGTACGTGATCGTCGACTGGCACCAGCTCACACCCGGTGACCCGAACGCCAACCTGGCGATGGCCAAGACGTTCTTCACCGAGATCGCACAGCGGCACGGCAGCAAGCCGAACATCCTCTACGACGTCGCCAACGAGCCCAACGAGACGCCGTGGTCGCGGATCAAGGCGTACCACGAGGCGATCATCCCGGTGGTCCGCGCGGCCGACCCCGACGCCGTGATCCTGCTGGGCACGCACGGCTGGGCCTCGCTGGGTGTCTCGGACGGCGGCAGCGAGACCGACATCATCAACAACCCGGTCAACGCCACCAACATCATGTACACGTTCCACTTCTACGCCGGCTCGCACGGCACCGAGTACCTGAACACCCTGTCGCGGGCGGCCGACCGGATCCCCGTCTTCGTGACCGAGTTCGGCACCCAGACCGCTTCCGGTGACGGTGCGAACAACTTCACGCGGTCGCAGCAGTACCTCGACCTGATGGCCCAGAAGAAGATCAGCTGGACCAACTGGAACTACTCCGACGACAGCCGCTCCGGCGCGGTCTTCACCCCGGGCACGTGCCCCAACGGCCCGTACGCCGGTACGTCGCGCCTCAAGCCCGCGGGCGTCTGGGTCCGCGACCACATCCGCACCCCGGCGGACAACTTCCCGTCCTCCTGACAGTCCCGATCCCGGGCGCAGGCCCAACTTCAAGGAAGTTGGGCCTGCACAGGGCCACTCAAGCGCGCCCGGCTCACCTCGTGCTGGGTTCCGGTTCTGCCGGCGAGCGGCGTATCACTCAGCGGAAGCACCGGCCGTGGTCGGTGGTTGCTCGGGGCGAGGGAAGGCGTACAGAGCGAATGGCTCCCCCCGGAGGGAGAAGTTCCGGCGGTAGTGAAAGCCGAGCCTTTCCATGACAGCCCGCGAACGTTTGTTCCGCGTCTCGGTGAAGGACACGACTTCATCCGCATCGAGTTCGTCGAAGGCCATCCTCAAGCCGGCGCGCCCGATCTCAGCGGCGTAACCGTGCCCCCAGAACCGCTGGTGCAAGGCCCACCCGAGTTCCAGGTGTTCGTCGCCGTCGAGGTGTTTCCGGGACAGACCACCTCGTCCGACCACCTCGTCCGTCACCCGGTCGTATGCCATCCACTTGTGGACTCCGTCGACTCTCCAGCACCGGGCTGTCCGGGCCACCTCCAGGTCGATCTGCTCGCGCGTCCACTCCCCGTACCACTCGGCCACGGCAGGATCTCGATACAGAGCGAACAGGTCATCAGCGTGGCGGACGTCCATCGATTCGAGGCGCAACCGCTCGGTGAACCGAACATCTGAGTGCGACATCGCACCATCGAACCGCAGAGCGTCACGCTCCTCCTGCTCGGAGGTCAGCGGCGGTCGCGGCGGACGAGGACCAGGCCGGTGCCGACGCAGATCATCAGGAGGCCGAGGGCGGCCACGAGGGCGATGTTCTGGCCGGTCTTCGGCATGGAAGTGCCCGGCTCCGGGTCGACTGATGGGGCCGTGGGTGCGGACGTCGCGGCCTTTACGGTCACGCTCAGCGTGCGGACCAGCACGTTCCCGTCGGGGTCGACGCCGGTGGCCAGCAGTGTGTGCTGTCCGGCAGCCAGGCCGGCCGGGAGGCGGACGAGCTTCCGGAACGAGCCGTCGGCATCGGTCACGACCGTGTCGAGCAGCTGCGGCTTGGAGTAGACCGCGATCTGGACCGTCGAGTGCGGCGCGAAGCCGTCGCCGACGAGCACGATCTCCTGCCCGGGTACGGCCGTGGTGATATCGCCGTCGGCCGTGGTCAGCGACGGCGCGGACGACGGCGGTGCGGTGGGCAGGGACGGTGCGACCGGCGTCGCGGTGGCTGATGCGGTGGAGGTTGTCGAGCCGCCGGTGCTGAGGGCGACCACCCGCACGGTGTACTCGACTCCGGCCCGGCCGCCGAGCACACAGGACGTCTCGCTGGGTCCGGTGGTGCACGTGGCCGGCCCGGGGGAGGCCACGGCCCGGTACCCGGTGACGGGCACCGGGCTGTTGTCCGGCGGCGCCCACGTCACGAGGATCGACGACGTACGCCCGGTGGCGGTCACAGCCTGGGGTGCACCCGGTGCCGTGGCGACCGTGGACGTGACGGCGTCGCTGGCCCGTCCGGGGCCGGCCTCGTTGACCGCCCGCACGCGGAAGCGGTACGTGCTGGTGTTGTCGAGGCCGGTCACCGTGGCGGTCAGCGGTGAGGTGCCCTCGACGGCGAGGTCGGTCCAGGTCGCGCCGTTGTCGGTGGACACCTGATATCCGGTGATCGTCTCGTCGTCGGGCGGGGTGAAGGTGAGGGTGGCGGACGCGTCGCCGCGGGTCACCGCCAGCTGGGTCGGTGCGGCGGGCGGGGTGGACGCGGCGAACTCGCTGTCGGCCGGTCCGGCGCCGACGGCGTTGCGGGCGCGCAGGGCCACCGCGTACACGGTTCCGCTGGTCAGGCCGGTGACGGTGACCGTCAGTGTGCCCGTACCGGTGGGGGTGACGGGGTTGAAGGTTGCGCCGCCGTCGAGGGAGAGCTCGTAGGCGGTGACAGGGCTGCCGCCGTCGGTGGCGGGCGCGGTGAACGTGATGGTGACGCTGGTGGTGGTGAAGACGACCGAGCCCAGCGTCGGTGCGCCGGGCAGCGTCGCCGGGGTGACCGTGACCGCCGGGGTGGCGGGTCCGGCGCCGGCGGGGTTGACCGCGCGGACGGCGATCGCGTAGGTGGTGCCGTTGGTCAGGCCGGTCACGACGCGGTCGGCGGCCAGCGCCGTCCAGGTCACGCCGCCGTCGGCCGACACCTCGTAGCTGACCGGGTCGCCGCCGCCCGCGGTGAAGGCCACCGTGGCCGAGCCGTCCCCGCGGGTGACGGTCAGCCCGGTCGGCGCGCCCGGCAGCGCGACCGCGGGGGTCACCGTCGTGGCCGCGCTGGGTGCGCCGGTGCCGACCTCGTTGACCGCGCGAACCCTGATCAGGTACGCGGTGCCGTTCGTGAGCCCGGTGACGATCCGGTTGCCGGCCAGGGCTGCCCACGTGGTGCCGTTGTCGGTGGACACCTGGTAGCCGGTGATGGCGGCCCCACCGGTCGAGGCGGGCGCGGTGAAGTTCACCGAGGCGGAGGCGTCACCGGGTGAGACAGCCACCGCGGTCGGCGCGCCCGGAGTGGTCGCGGGGGTGACGCTCGCCGTCGCGCTGGGTGCGCCGGCGCCGACCTCGTTGACCGCACGGAGCCTGATCGCGTACGCGGTCCCGTTCGTGAGCCCGGTGACGATCCGGTTGCCGGCCAGGGTGGCCCAGGTGGTGCCGTTGTCGACCGACACCTCGTAGCGCAGGATGGCGGCTCCACCCGTGGACGCCGGAGCCGTGAACGCGACGGATGCCGACGCATCACCGCGGGCCGCGGTCACCGCCGTGGGCGCACCCGGGGTCGTCGCGGGTGTGACGGTGACCGTGGCGATCGCGCCCGCCCCGACGGCGTTGCGGGCGCGGACAGCGATCGTGTACGCCGTGCCGTTGGTCAGGCCCGTGACAATGCCGCCGGCCTGCAGCGTCTGCCACGTCGCCCCGCCGTCGATCGACGTCTCGTAGGAGGTGACCGGTGTGCCACCGGTCGCACCCGGGGTGAAGGTCAGCGTCGCCGATCCCGGTCCGCGGGTGGCGCTCAGCGCGGTCGGCGCCGCGGGTGTGGTCGCCGGTGTCGTGACGTATCCGGGACTTGCCGGGCCGGCGCCGGTCGCGTTCCGGGCGCGGATCCGGACCGTGTACGCGGTCCCGTTGGTCAGCCCGGCGACGATGCCGTTCCCGGCCAGGGTGGTCCAGGTGACACCGTCGTCGATGGACACCTCGTAGCTGGTGACCCCGCCCGTGGGTGGTGTGAATGCGATCGAGACCGACGCGTTGCCCGGGGTGACCGTCACGTCGCCGGGCGCGGACGGCAACCCGGTCACCGGTGTCACGGCCACGGCCGCGCTCGGTGCGCCGGGGCCGACGTCGTTGCGGGCCCGGACGCGGACCTGCACCTCGGCACCGTTGGTCAGGCCGTCGACCATGCCGGTGCGGGTGGCGCCGGTACCGGCCACGGCGAGTGTGGCCCACGAGGCGCCGTCGTCGGTGGAGATCTCGTACCGGGTGATGGGGCTGCCACCGGCGTTCGGCGGGCTGAAGGTGACCGTCGCCGAGGCGTCACCCGGGGCGGCGCTGAGGCCGGTCGGGGAGGCGGGCACGGTCGCGGGTGTGACGGTGACCGCCGCGCTGGCCGGTCCGGTGCCGGCGCCGCTGAGAGCACGGACCCGGATCGTGTACGCCGTGCCGTTCGTGAGCCCGGTGACGATGCCGGTCCCGGCCAGCGCAGCCCAGGTGGTCCCGTTGTCGACCGACACCTCGTAGCCGGTGATCGTGCTGCCTCCGTCGGATGCCGGGGGAGTGAACGTGACCGTCACACGGCCGTCACCGGGGACCGCGGACACACCCGTGGGTGCGCCCGGTCCGGCGGCGGGAGTGACCGGTGGTGCGACAGCGGCTGGTCCGGCGCCGACATCGTTGCGGGCGCGGACCCGGATGGTGTACGCCGTCCCGTTGCTGAGCCCGCCCACGACACCGTCGTCACCGAGGACGGTCCAGGTGTCGCCGCCGTCGACGGAGGTCTCGTACCCGGTGATCGGCGCGCCACCGTCGCCGGCCGGCGGGGTGAACGTCAGGGTGGCACTGCGGTCGCCGCGGACGGCGGTCACCTGGGTCGGCGCACCCGGGGTGGTGGCCGGCGTGACAGTGACGCTCGGACTGGCCGCCGAGGTGCCGCTGTTGTTGACGGCCCGGATGCGGACGGCGTAGGTGACGCCGTTGGTCAGCCCGGTGATGGTGCCGTCGGCGGGCAGGGTCCGCCACGTCTCGCCGTCGTCGGTGGACACCTGGTAGCCGGTGACCGTACCGCCGCCGGGTGTGAAGGTGACGGTCGCCGACGCGTTGCCCCGGGCCACCGACACGCCGCCGGGCGTACCCGGGAGTCCTGCCGTGGGTGTGGCCGTGGCGTTGGCGCTCGCGGGGCCGGCACCGGCGCTGTTGCGGGCGCGGACCCGGACGGCGTACGTGGTGCCGTTGTCCAGCCCGGTCAGCGTTCCGGTCCTGGTGGTGGCCCCGGACACGGTCAGCGGCGACCAGGTGGTGCCGTTGTTGCTCGAAGCCTCGTACCCGGTGATCGGCGACCCGCCGTCCGCTGGTGGGCTGAAGGTTACCGAGATCGACGCGTTGCCCGGGGTGGCGGTCAGACCGGCCGGGGCGTCGGGAACTGTCGCCGGCGTGACGGTCACCGGGTTGCTCGCCGGACCCGCCCCGACACTGTTCCGGGCGCGGACCCGCACGGTGTACGTGTCACCGTTGGTCAGGCCGGTGACCACCCCGCCGGCCAGCGGCGCCCAGGTCACGCCGTCGTCGGTGGACACGTCGTAGCCGGTGATCGCGGAACCGCCTGCGGCCGGCGCGGTGAACGAGAGCGTCGCTGTTCCGTCGCCGGGTACGGCAGTCAGGTCCGTGGGCGCGCCGGGCACGGCTGCGGGAGTGACGGTGACCGCGGCGCTGGCCGGCCCGGCACCGGCGCTGTTCCGGGCCCGGATCCGCACGGTGTAGGTGGTTCCGTTGGTCAGGTCGGGGACCGTGCCGTTGGCGGCGAGGCTGCGCCAGGTGGCGCCGTTGTCGGTGGAGACCTCGTAGCCGGTGATGGTGGCACCGCCGTCGGCCGGTGGTGTGAACGCGATCGTGGCGGAGGCGTTCCCCGGTGTCGCGGTGACGTCGGTGGGTGCGCCGGGCAACGCCCGTGGCGTGACGGTCACGGCCGCACCGGCCGGACCGGCACCCACGTCGTTGACCGCGCGTACGCGGACGGAATAGGTCGTTCCGTTGGTGAGCCCCGGGATCCGGCGGTCGTTCGCCAGGGCGGCCCAGGTGACGCCGTTGTCGGTGGAGACCTCGTAGCCGGTGATCGCGGCGCCGCCGTCGTCCGCGGGAGCGGTGAAAGCGACCGTTGCCGTGGTGTCGCCCGCCGTGACCCGCAGGCCGGTGGGCGGGCCCGGGACGGCGGCCGGGGTGACCGGGACGCCGTCGCCGGCCGGTCCGGCGCCGGTCGTGTTGACCGCACGGACGCGGACGACGTAGGTGGTGCCGTTGGTGAGCGCGGGGATGACACCGGACGGGGCCAGCGGCGCCCAGTTCCAGCCGTCGTCGGTCGACACCTCGTAGCCGGTGATCGCCGAGGAACCCGGATCGGCCGGTGGTGTGAAGGTCGCCGTGGCCGACCGGTCGCCCCTGGTGACGCTGAGCCCGGTCGGTGCGCCGGGCAGCCCGCCGACCGGTGTGATGGTGACGGCGTCGGTGGCGGCGCCGGGCCCGGCGGCGGTGACGGCCCGGACGCGTACCTGGTAGGTCACGCCGTTGGTCAGCCCGGTGACGATCCGGTCACCCGCGACGGCCGCCCAGGTGGTGCCGTCGTCGACGGAGACCTCGTACCCCGTGACGGGGTTGCCGCCGTCGGAGGCGGGCGGGCTGAACATGAGCTGGAGGCTGCTGTCACCGGCGGTCACGGCGAACGAGGCCGGTGCGTCCGCCGCGGTCGCCGGTGTCACCGTGACGCTGTCACTCGGCGCTCCGGGGCCGGCAGCGGTGAGCGCGCGGACGCGTACGGGATAGGGGGTTCCGTTGGTCAGGCCCGTGACGGTGCCGGTCAGCGTGGTCGTCCCGGACACGGTCAGCGGGGACCAGGTGGTGCCGTTGTCGGTGGACACCTCGTAACCGGTGACCGGGTCGCCGCCGGTGTCGGCGGGCGCGGTGAAGGTGAGGGTCGCGACGGAGTCACCGGCATCGGCCGTCAGCCCGGTCGGGGCAGCCGAGGTGGTCACGGGGATCACCATCACCTCGGCGCCGGCCGGTCCGGCGCCGGTGCTGTTGCGGGCGCGGACGGCGATGAAATAGGCGGTGCCGTTGGTGAGGCCGGTGACGACCCTGTTCCCGGCCAGCGGCGTCCACGTCACACCGCCGTCGATCGTGACGTCGTAGCCGGTGATCGCGCTGCTGCCCGGATCGGCCGGTGCAGTGAAGGACAGGGTGGCGGTCGTGTTCCCGGCGGTGGCGCTGAGCCCCGTGACCACGCCCGGACGGCCCTGCGACGGGGTGGCGGTCACGGGATCGCCGGCAGGTCCGGCGCCGACGTCGTTCACGGCGCGAACCCTGATGGTGTAGGCGTTTCCGTTGGTCAGGCCGGTGATCGTACGGTCGCCGGGCAGGGCCGCCCAGGTGCCACCGTCGTCAGTGGACACGTCGTATCCGATGATCACTGCGCCGCCGTCGTCCACCGGTGCGCGGAACGCCAGGGTGACGGTGGTGTCGCCGGGGTTGGCGGTCAGCGCGGTGGGGGCCTGCGGTGTGGTCGCCGGTGTGGCCGTGACGCTGTCACTCGCGGGGCCGGGACCGACGGCGTTGCGCGCACGGACCCAGAAGTCGTAGGCGGTGCCGTTGGTGAGGCCGGTGACGATGCCGTCGCCCGCCAGCGCCGTCCAGGTCACACCGGCGTCGGTGGAGACGTCGTACCCGGTGATCGCGCTGCTGCCCGGGTCGGCCGGTGCGGTCCAGGTGAGCGTGACGCTGCTGTCGCCGCGTACGGCGGTCAGGCCGGTGGGTGCGCCCGGCACGCCGGCGATCGGCGTGACCGTCGCCGAAGCGCTCGGCGGGCCGGTCCCGGCGCTGTTGAGGGCCCGGATCCGGACGGTGTACGTCGTCGCGTTGGTCAGCCCGGTGACGATGTGGTCGCCGGCGAGGGCCGCCCAGGTGGTGCCGTCGTCGACGGACACCTCGTAGCCGGTGATCTGGTCACCGCCGTCATCAGGCGCCCGGAACATCAGCGTCGCGGTGCCGTCGCCGGCGGTCGCGGACAGGCCGGTCGGCATGCCCGGCGCGGTGGCGGGAGTGACGAGGGCCGGGGCACTCGCGGCGCCGGGACCCGAGCTGTTCACCGCGCGAACCCGGATCGTGTAGGTGACACCGTTGGTCAGCCCGGTAACGACACGGTCGCCGGCCAGGGAAGCCCAGGTGACGCCGTTGTCGGTGGACACCTGGTAGCCGGTGACCGGGTCGCCGCCCGTGTCGTCCGGCGCGGTGAAGCTCAGGGCCGCGCTGCCGTTGCCGCGGACGGCGACCAGGGCGGTGGGCGCGCCGGACGAGGTGGCCGGGGTGACCGTCACCGGGGCGCTCGGTGTGCCGGGTCCGACGCCGTTGACAGCCCGGACCCGGATGGCATAGGTGGTGCCGTTGGTCAGTCCGGTGACCGTCCGGTCGCCGGCCAGGGTGACCCAGGTCGCGCCGTTGTCGGTGGACACCTGATAGCCGGTGATCGGGTCGCCGCCGTCGTTCACCGGCGCGGTGAACGTCAGGGTCGCGCTGCGGTTGCCGCGTGAGGCCCGGACTTCGGCAGGCGCACCGGGTGCGGCGGCCGGGGTGACCGTGGCGCCACCGCTGGCCGGGCCGGCGCCGGCGTCGTTGACGGCCCGGACCTGCACCGTGTACGTCGTGCCGTTGGCCAGTCCGGTGACCCGGCGATCGGGGGCCAGTGCCGCCCAGCTCGCGCCGTTGTCGGTGGACACCTCGTACCCGCTGATCGCGCTGCTGCCCGGGTCGGCGGGCGCGGTGAACGTCAGCGTCGTGCTGCGGTCACCGCGGGCCGCGACCAGCGCGGTCGGTGCGCCCGGCAGGCCGTCGACCGGTGTGACCGAGGTGGCGGCGCCGGCCGGGCCGGGCCCGGCGGCATTGAGTGCGCGGACCCGGATCGTGTACGTCGTGTTGTTGCTCAGCCCGGTGACCGTGCCGTCCGCGGCCAGGGTGTCCCAGCTGACCCCGTCGTCCGTGGAGACCTCGTACCCGGTGATCGGCGAGCCGCCGTCCGAGGCGGGCGGTGTGAACGTGACGACCGCGCGGTTGTCGCCGGGCGTGGCCGTCACCCCGGTCGGGGCACCGGGTGTGGTCGCCGGTGTGGCCGTGCTGCCCGCGGTGGCCGGGCCGGGGCCGACGCTGTTCACCGCGCGGACCCGGAAAGTGTAGGAGGCGCCGTTGGTCAGGCCGGTCACGGTGCGGTTCGCGGCGAGCGGCGCCCACGTCGTGCCGTCGTCGGTGGACACCTCGTATCCAGTGATCGGGTCACCGCCGGTGTCGCCCGGCGCGGTGAAGGCCAGCACGGCCCGGGTGTCACCGATCGTCACGGTCAGACCGGTCGGTGCCCCGGGAAGCGTGGCCGGCGTGACGGTGACGGCCGCGCCCGCCGGTCCGGCACCGGAAGCGTTCACCGCCCGGACCCGGATCGTGTACGCCGTGCCGTTGGTCAGTCCGGTGACCCGGCGATCGGAGGCCAGCGCCGCCCAGCTCGTGCCGTCGTCGGTGGAGACCTCGTACCCGCTGATCGGGCTGGTACCGGTCATCACCGGTGGTGTGAAGGTCAGCAACGCGCTGCGGTCACCGCGCTCGGCGGCGAGACCGGTCGGCGGATCGGGTGTCGCGGGGATCGGGGTGACCGTGGTGCTCGCGCTCGCGGTGCCCGCGCCGACGGCGTTGACCGCGCGGACCCGGACGGCGTACGCGACGCCGTTGGTCAGCCCGGTCACGAGTCCGCTGTCGGGCAGGGCGGCCCAGGTCGTGCCGTTGTCGGTGGACACCTCGTACCCGGTGATCGGCCGCCCGCCGGTGGCCGCCGGGGGAGTGAACGTCACCGTGATCTGCGTGTTGCCCGCGGCGGCGGCGACAGCGGTCGGTGCTCCGGGGACGGTCGCGGGGATCACCGCGGTGGCGGCGCTGGGTGTGCCCGCCCCGGCGAGGTTGCGGGCGCGGACGCGGATCGCGTACGTGGTGCCGTTGGCCAGCCCGGTGACCGTGCCGGTGTTGTCGGTGCCCGAGGTCGCGACGGTGAGCGTGGTCCAGGTCGCGCCGTCGTCGGTGGACACCTGATAGCCGAGGATCGGGTACCCGCCGTCGCCCGGTGTCGTGAACGTCAGGACGGCCTGGCCGTTGCCCGGCACCGCGGAGAGCCCGGCCGGTGCGTACGGCGTACCCCGAGGAGTGGCGGTGGTGCTGTCGCTGGTGGCGCTCGCCCCGGCGGCGTTGGTGGCGCGGACCCGGACGGTGTACGTGACGCCGTTCGTCAGCCCGGTCAGCGTTGCGGTGCGGTTGCCGAGCAGCCCGGCAGCCGTGGTGATCGGCGCCCAGGTCGTGCCGTTGTCGGTCGAGGCCTCGTACCCGGTGATCACCGCGCCGCCGTTGGTCGCGGGCGGCGCGAAGCTGACCGAGATCGTGGTGTCGCCGGCGGTCGCGAACAGTGCCGTGGGCGCCGCGGGCACCAGCGCCGGCAACACCACGGCGGTGCCCGCGCTCGCCGCGCCCGTCCCGCCGAGGCTCACCGCGCGGACGCGGATCGCGTACGTGGTGCCGTTGGTCAGCCCGCCGACCGCGCCGGTGTTGGTGGTCCCGGACGTGGTGACCGCCAGGTTCGACCAGGTCGTGCCGTCGTCGGTGGACACCTGGTACCCGAGGATCGGGTTGCCGCCGTCGCGCGGGGTGGTGAAGGTGACGGTCGCCTGGGTGTTGCCGGCCACCGCGGACAGCCCGGTGGGTGCGTACGGTGCGCCCTTCGGGGTCGCGTTGACACTCGTGCCGGCGGGGCCGGGGCCGACCGCGTTCACGGCACGGACCCGGACCGCGTACGTCGTGCCGTTGGTCAGCCCGGTGAGCGTCGCGGTGCGCGTGCCCAGCAGTCCCGCGGCGGTCGTGATCGGCGCCCACGTGGTGCCGTTGTCGGTCGAGGCTTCGTAGCCGGTGATCGCCGACCCGCCGTCGGTGGCCGGTGGTGCGAAGCTGAGCGCGATCGTCGTGTCACCGGCCAGCGCGACCAGTCCGGTCGGCGCCCCCGGCACCAGCGCCTGCAGAACGACAGGCACTCCGGGGCTGGCCGCTCCGGTGCCGAGAAGGCTCGCCGCCCGGACCTTGACGGTGTAGGCGACACCGTTGGTGAGCCCGGTGACGGTGGCGGTGTTGGTGGTGCCCGAGGTGGTCACCGCCAGCCCCGACCAGGTGGCGCCGTTGTCGGTCGACACCTGGTAGCCCAGGATCGCCGAGCCGCCGTCACCCGGGGTCGTGAAGGTCACGCCGATCTGCCGGTCACCGGCCACCGCGGTGAGCCCGGTGGGTGCGTAGGGCGCGCCCCGGGGCGTGGCGGCCGCGCTGCCGCCGGCCGGGCTCGGTCCGACTGCATTGACGGCCCGGACGCGTACGGCGTAAGCGGTGCCGTTGGTCAGCCCGGTGAGCGTCGCGGTCCGCACACCCAGCAGCCCCGCGGCGGTGGTGATCGGCACCCACGTCGTGCCGTTGTCGGTCGACGCCTCGTACCCGGTGAGGGCGCTGCCCCCGGTGCTCGCCGGCGGCGCGAAGCTGAGCCCGATCGTCGTGTCCCCGGCGGTCGCGACGAGCCCGGTGGGTGCGTCCGGCACCAGCGCGGCCAGGGAAACCGTCGTGGCCGCGCTCGGCACGCCCGCGCCCGCCAGGTTCAGGGCCCTGACGCGTACGGGATAGACCGTGCCGTTGCTCAGATTGGTGAGGGTCGCGGTGTTGGTCGTGCCGGAGGTGCTCACCACCAGGCCCGACCAGGTGGCGCCGTCGTCGGTGGACACCTGGTAGCCGAGGATCGTGTTGCCGCCGTCGGGCGGGGTGGTGAAGGTGAGCGTCGCCTGGGCGTTGCCGGTGGTCGCCGTCAGCGCGGTCGGGGCGTAGGGCGCACCCCGCGGCGTGGCGCTGACCCCGGCGGTGGCCGGACCCGCGCCGACGACGTTGGCCGCCCGCACCTGGAACGTGTACGAGATGCCGTTGGTCAAGCCGGTGACCGAGCCGTTGCGGACACCCAGCAAACCCGCGGTGGTGGCGATCGGCGTCCAGCTGCTCCCTGTGTCGGTCGACACCTCGTAGCCGGTGATCGCGCTGCCGCCGTTGCTCAACGGCGGGCTGAAGGACAGCGCCGCCGCGGCGTCACCGGCGAGGACCACCAGCCCGTACGGCGCGTCGGGCGCGGTTGCCGGCGTGACGGTGGTCGCCGCGCTGGCCGCGCCGTTGCCGATGGCGTTGAGCGCGCGAACCCGTACGGTGTAAGCGGTTCCGTTGGTCAGACCGGTCACCGTGCCGGTCCTGGTGGTGCTCCCGGTGACGGTCAGCGCTGCCCAGCTGGTCCCGTTGTTGGTGGACACCTCGTAGCCGGTGATGGCGCTGCCACCGTTGCCCGCCGGCGGCGAGAACGTCAGGACCGCCCGTGACGGACCCGGTACGGCCGACAGCCCGGTAGGCGCGTCGGGTGCGGTCGGCGCCGCGATCCGGAGCAGATAGTTGTAGGTGCTGTCACCGACCACCAGGGAACTCGGTGCGGTCGCGGTCAGGGCGGTGACCGTGCCCAACGGCGAACTGGTGGCGGTGCCCGGGTTCGGCGTACCCGTGCCGCCGCTCCCGGCGACCAGCGACGGCGCGCCGTTACCGCTCAGGGTGAACGACAGGATCTGACGACTGGAACTCTCGGCGACGTAGAGAGTCGAAGCGCTGTCGAAGGTCATCGCGGCCGGAGTCGGTACGGGTGAACTGGTGCTCCCCGGCACCGGGCTCCCCGTCGTCCCGTTGCCGGCGAAGGCGCTGAGGATCTGCCCCGTGGTGACCAGGTAGATCCGGTTGTTGCCGGTGTCGCCGATGTAGAGGTTGCCGGAGGTGTCGACGGCCAGGCTGCTGGGCTTGTTGAGGTTGGCCAGCGTGGAGATGCCCGGCAGCGTCAGACCCGCGTTCCCGGTGCCCGCATACCGCGTCAGCGCCCCCGCCGCGGTGATCTTCAGGACGGAGGCGCGGCCGACGTACCCGACGAACACGGTGCCGGTGCTGTCCACGGCCAGGCTGTCCGGAACGACCGAGGACAACGTCGCCGATCCGTTGGTCGTCGCCCCCACGGTCCCGTTGCCGGCAAAAACGGACAACGTCCCGCCGGGAGTGACCTTGTAGATCCGCGCCGAGCCGCTGTCGCCGACGAACAGATTCCCGGAGCCGTCCACCGCGAGCGAGGTGACGTTCGTGGACAGGGCCGACTGGAGTGCGTCACCGGCGCTGCCGGTCCCACAGGTGCCACTGCCGGCGACCGGGGACAGCACACCCGCCGGCGAGATCTTCACGACCCGGCAGGCGGAGCGCACGTAGACGTAGACGTTGCCCGCGGCGTCCGAGGTCATCGCGTCCGGACGCCCGATCGGGCTGGCGGACACCGGACCGGCCACCGGGGCCGCGGCAGCACCCGTCCCGCCGTAGATCGACAGCACGAACCCGCCGGCCGCAGCCGCGGGTGACGCCAGACCGATCACCGAGGAGAGGACGGCCAGCGCGACGACCGCAGCCATCGCCACCGAACGCCGCGGACCGGAAACCCGCCGAACCGCCATCGCCCACTCCTGCACCCGCCGCGGCAGCGCGGTCGCCACCGAGGATCAGCGTATGCAGCACAAAAGGCGTAAAAGGGAGAATCACTCGTATCCTGATAGCGGTGGTGCGGGAGTGACGGAGGGGACCGGTCACTCCCTCGTCAACGCGTACCGGTAGAACGCCGAGATGCTCTGCTCGGGCCCCAGGTCGAGCCGCTTGGCCACCTTGTTGTGCGGAAAGGCCCGCAGCCCGTTCGGCAACACGACCACCGCGGCGTTCTCCTTGGTGTCGTAGGCCCACAGGCCGCCGCCGTTGCGAACGAGCAGCTCACCCAGGAACGCGCCCATGCTCATCACGACACTGTGGCGACGCTCGGCGGTGGGACCGGTGGCCAGGAAAGCGTCGCAGAGCCCGTCGAGCCGGTCGGCCTCGTCCGGCCCCCAGCCGAACGGCACCCCCTCGGCCTTCGAACCGCTCCGGAACACCTCCGCCAGATCCCGCATGGCTTCCGCGGTCTCCTCGTCGGTCGGCTCCGCAGGCCTGCGGAACCGGTCGAAGAACTGACTCACGACGCGCCCCTCCCTACCGGAGCGGGCAGCCTACCAACGGGGCTGCGGGGCGACACCTAACGGCGCTGGTCGCGTACCTGGATCATTTCGGCGAGGAGGTCGATGGAGCGGCGGGAGGGGGAGCCTTCCTTGGTGGTGTAGATGAACAGCGTGCGGTCCGGGTCGCCGGGCAGCGTGAGGGTTTCGTAGTCGATCGTGAGCTCGCCGGCGACCGGATGCCGCAACCGCTTGAAGCCGAACGTCCGCTGGTAGACCCGGTGCTCCTCCCACCAGCGGCGGAACTCCGGGCTGCGGGTGCCGAGGTCGGCGATCAGGTCGCGGGTGGCCTGGTCGTCGGGGTGCCGGCCGACCTCCAGGCGGAGGCTCTCGACGGCCGCGCGGGCCTGCTCCTCCCAGTCGAGGAAAAGAGCGCGGGCCTCGTCGCTGAGCAGGACCCAGCGGGCGTAGTTGCGGTCGCGGGCCGGGAGGCGGTCGAAGTCGGCGAGGAGGGCTTTGGCCATGCGATTGGCGGCCAGGATGTCCGAGCGGCGGCCGAGAATGAACGCCGGCTGGTGTTCGAGCGCGTCCAGGAGCTGGTAGAGGCCCGGGCGGACCCGCGCGCTCGACGAAGGGGACGGGGACACCGCCGGGGTGGCGCCGACCAGGTCGCCCAGGTGGGCACGACCGGTCGTGTCGAGGGCCAGCGCACGGGCGAGGGCGTCCAGGACGCTGTCGGACGGGGTGATGGCGCGGCCCTGCTCGAGGCGGACGTAGTAGTCGGTCGAGACGCCGGCCAGGTAGGCCACCTCCTCGCGGCGCAGGCCCGGGACACGGCGGACGCGGCCGTCGGCGGGCAGCGGGACATGGGAGGGGTCGATGCTGCTGCGGGCGCGGCGCAGAAAGTCGGCGAGCTCCCGGTTGGACTCCGGCATGACGCCATTCTTTCAGGCCCTGCCGGATCGTACGTAGGACTGTGAGTCCTAGGCGGAACCGGGTCAGTTATGGCGGTCCATCGGCCTTCCGCGGCTGCTGTACTTCAATGGCAGCAAGCAATCAGCGGTTGCCGGAAAGGAATCAGAAAATGACAACGCAGATGAAGGCCGTCGTCGTGGCGAAGGAGAATGCCACCTGGGAATTGCAGGACCGGGACCGTCCGGAAGCAGGACCGCACCAGGTGCTGGTCCGTGTCCGCGCCTGCGGAATCTGCGGTACCGACGTGTGGATGGCCCGGGGAACCCTGTCGTTCCAAGAGTTCCCGATGGTTCTCGGCCACGAAGGAGTGGGCGAGGTCGTGGCGGTCGGTGACGGGGTGACCGAACGCAAGATCGGCGACCGCGTCGGTGTCCCGATGGTGCAGAAGAACTGCGGCGCCTGCGATTTCTGCCGCGAACAGCACCCGAACAGTTTTGTCACCGCGGCGAATTGTGCGGCGCCGACCCTGACCGGTGTCAACGTCGACGGTGCGCACGCCGAATATCTGGTCGCCGACGTCAGCGGAACGGTGCTGCTGCCGGACGCGGTCACCTACGAGCAGGCTGCGCCGACCCTGTGCGCCGGCTACACCGTGTGGGCCGCGATCCGCCGGGCCGACCCCCGCCCCGGCGGCCGCATCGCCGTGGTCGGCGTGGGCGGTCTCGGCCACCTGGCGATCCAGTACGCCAAAGCCGCCGGCTTCCACGTCACGGCGGTCACGCGTACGCCTGACAAGCAGGACCTGGCCCGGCAGCTCGGCGCGGACGTGGTTGTCGCCGACGGCGCGGCCCTCAAGGCCGCCGGAGGCGCCGACCTGCTGATGCACACGAGCAGCTCGCACGCCGCCGTCACCGACGCGATGGCGGGCCTCAGGCCGTGGGCCAAGGTGGTGATGATGGGCATCGCCGAGGACGAGCTGACCCTGCCGTCGCTGCCGCTGGTGTCGAACAGCTACCAGATCGTCGGCTCGGCCCACAACGGCCTGGAGTACCTGGTCGAGGCGCTCGACTTCGTCGCCCGCGGCCAGGTCGAGCCCGTGGTCGAGGTCTTCGACAAGGAACGGATCGCCGAAGCCTACGACCGGGTCAACTCCGGCGCCGTCCGCTTCAAGGCGGTCGTGAGGTACTGACGGGTCAGGCCCAGGCCCCGGGAACGGCGGCGCCGGCCGGTGCGGACAGTTGCGCCAGCAGGCCCCCGTAGTCCTCGAGGTGCCAGGTGGCGACGATCCGGCCGTCGCGGACCTGGTGGATGTCCAAGGTGCGCATCGTGATCCGCCGGCCGGTCGGCTCGAACCCCAGGAAAGCGCCCTGGTGGGTGCCGCTGACGGTGTTCCTGACAGCGACCCGGTCCTCCCCGACGACGAAGTCCTCGTGCACGACGTCGTAGTCGGGCACGGCCCGGCGGAACTCCCCGATCTGGGCGACGCCGTTCGGTTGTTTCATGACAAGCCTTTCTGAAGCGACGCGGAAGAGCTAGACGAGGAACAGCAGGACCGCGCTGATGAGGACGATCACGGCGGTGGCGAAGTGAACGCCGAAGGCCACCGCACGGGTGCCGCCGTGGCGCAGCACGATGACCATGTCGCCGAGGGGGATGAGGGCGGCGGCGAGCATGAACCAGGCACCGGCTTCGGCGCCGACGAACGCCAGCAGCAGCAGGCCCATGACGCCGAGACTGACATCCCGGACGCCCTTGACGGCCTGATAGGCGGTGTCGGCGCCGGACCGGACCGGCACGCCGTACCCGGCGGCAGCAGTGTGCGGCGCAAGCACAAAACGAACGCCGATGAAGACGATGAAGAGGTCGAGCGCGACAGCAAGACCGTAGGCAATCACAGAGAACACGGCGAGGCCTTTCGACAATATCTAGCACTGCTAGGAACACGATCGACACTAGCATGGTGTTGACAGATTTGCTAGCAGTGCTAGATGTCTAGGGTGGCGGCGTGTTCGCTTATGAGATCGGTTCCGGTAGGCCGGTGGTGCTGCTGCACGGATTCGGCCTGGATCACCGGAGTCTGCTGCCGCTGGAGCCGGTGTTCGAACGGTCGGGGCGGTGGCGGCGCATCTATCTCGACATGCCGGGCGCGACCGGGTCGCCGGCGAACGGCTTGGGCAGCACGCAGGAGGTTGCCGAAGCGGTGGCCGGTGAGATCCGGGCGCGCGTCGGCGACGAACCGTTCGCCGTTCTGGGGAACTCGTTCGGTGGGATGATCGCCCGATACGTCGCCCACGAGCTGCGCTCGCAGGTTCTCGGTCTCGCCACCGTGGCCGGCGTTTTTGTCGCCCGGCACGACCGACGCACCGTGCCGGCCCGGACGGTCCTGCGGCGGGAGCCCGGGATCGTGCCGCTGCTCGGGGCGGAGCTCGACGAATACCGGGCCGACGCCGTGGTGGAGTCGGTGGACGACGCGCGGGTGTTCCTCGAGTACGTTCTGCCGGGCGTTCGCGCCGCCGATCAGCCGGCCCTGGAACGCATCGCCGAGCGTTACTCGCTCGACCGCGAACCCGAGGACGCGCACCCCGAACCCTTCACGCAACCGGCTCTGCACATCACCGGCAGGCAGGACGACGTTGTCGGCTACAGCGATGCCTGGAGCCGGGACGGTCACTACCCGCGAGCGTCGTTCGCCGTCCTCGACGCGGCCGGTCACAACCTCCTGAACGAGCAGCGCGACCTCTGTGCGGCACTGATCACCGACTGGCTGCGAAGAATCGTGAGTGCCGTGCCGGAGGACCTGAGGCCCTCCGGCACGGGGTGATCACCGAAGGTCAGTCTTTGCGTTCGATGACCGAGAAGATCGAGCCGGCTGTGTCGCTGTCCTGGCCGACCGCCCAGAACGACGAGGTCCCGGGGATGTTGGCGATCGCCGACAGGTAGGGCGAGGGCGGTCCCTGCACCGTGGTCCACTTGCCGGCGCGGTAGCGCAGGAACAGTGACTTCGGGTAGTCGTAGGCGCCGACCCAGACCGTGCCCGTGGCGTCCCCGGCGACCGAGGACAGGGTGCCGGTTGTCAGCGCGGTGGTGACACGCTGCCAGGTGCTGCCGTCCCAGTGCATCAGCAGCGGCTTGGGAACGCCGTCGTAGTCGGTGGAGCCCACCGCCCAGGCGTCGGTGGCCGAGCGGGCCCACACGTCGAGGAGACGCGCGGTGGGGATCTTCGGGAGGGCGGCGACCTTCCAGGAGCCGTCGGTGCGCTGCAGGACCAGCGGTTCCGGATAGCCGGCGTCGTCGACGTTCCACGAGCCCACGGCGAACGCCGAACCGTCCGTGGCCCTGGTCACGGCGTTCAGGCCGCCGTACCAGGTGTCCGTGCCCGGAACGGTGATCTCGGTGAAGTCGGTGCCGTTCCATTCGGCCAGGAGGGCGTGGCTGTCACCCCCGGCGAGCAGGGCGTTGCCGCCGCGGGCCTCGACGTCGCTCACGATCTGGCCGCCGAGGATTCCGAACGGGCGGAAGGCCTGCCACGCCGATCCGTTCCAGTGTGCGGCGTACGCGGATTGGGTGTTGTCCGTCCCGCCGGTCCACACGTTGTCGGGCGAGGCGGCGCTGATGCTCGACATGGTGAGCGAGTTCTCCGGCAGCTGGCGCTGTGACCAGGTCCGGCCGTCCCAGCGCAGCAGCGCGTACGGGTGCGGTGAGACCCGGCCGTAGACGTCGTCCTGATATCCGACGGCCCAGGCGTCCGACGGCCCGGTGGCGCTGACGTCCAGCAGCGCGTTCGACGGTTTCAGCGGTGGTGGCGTGACGGTGCGCCAGGCGGTCGCGGCCTGCGCCGGGACCGCGGCGGTCAGGCCGAGCACCACGGCACCTATGAAGACTGGAGTTCGCACGAGCATCTCCCCCGATCGATGGAGCTCTGAGTCTCATCGATGCCGGCGGACCGTGCAGTGTGGAACGACAACCGTAAGAACCTCGTAAGCAATCGCCGGTCAGGGGTTCCAGAAGGTGGCCGGGAGGGCCTCGAGGTCGGTCGCGGAGCGTTCGAGCATCTCCGCGACGGGAAGCAGCCCGATCGAGGCCGGGTCCCCGGCCTCCGCCATGCTGCGGATGACGCCGGCTTGCCGCCGGGCCCGCTGCGGCACCACGGTCGAGAACGCGTGCCGGTCGCCGTCGTAGCCGTACGCGTCGAGCAGCAGCTGCAGGCGGCGGGACTGCTCGCCATGATCGGAACGCGTACCGTCCCAGGGTGAGGCGAGCGGCACCCACGACAGCGCCGAGAACGCCAAGTCCCATTCGCGGGTGGACGGGCCGGCGATGTCCCAGTCGCAGAATCCGACCAGCCGGTCGCCGTCCACCACCGCGTTGTAGGGCGCCGCGTCCTGGTGCCCGACGATCAGCCCGGGCTGCACCGTGCCGCCGATGAACCAGTGCTCGTCCGCCGGCGCCGGGAAGTCGGCCGTGAGGTCGTGGACCCGTCGCAGCCACCGGCCGACCTGCTCCAGCATCGGATCGGCCGAGGCCCAGGGCGCTGACTCCCCGGCGCCGATCGTTTCGCCCGGCAGGGTCTCCTCACGCATCCACCGTGTCTACCGCGCTTCCGTGGTCACCGGTACCGAGTTACGCCCGCCCACCAGGACGTAGACGAACAGGACCGTCATCACGGCGACGCCGGCCCACATGGCCTGTTGCCAGCCGTCGACGAAGGATTCCTGGGCGGCGCGGACGAGTGCGGGCCGGCCTTCGGCCGCGGCGAGTGCGGTGGCGATGCCCTCGCGGGCCGTTGCGGCCGTGCCGTCGTCGAGCCGGGCGTCGATCGCGCCGCGATAGCCGGCGGACAGGACCGCGCCGAGCAGGGCGACGCCGAGCGCCGTGCCGAATTCGCGGGTGACGTCGTTGAGGGCGGAGGCGACCCCCTGGCGTGCGCGGGGCAGGGCGCTGGTGATGGCCTCGGTCGCCGGTGTCATCGTCAGGCCCATGCCGAGTCCCATGGCGAGCATGCCGGGCAGCACCGACAGGTATCCGCCGTCCACGGAGACGAAGAGCGCCATCAGGGCCAGACCGGCGCCGCCCAGGAAGATTCCCGCTGCCATCGTCGGCCGGCTGCCGGCCCGGGCGGCCACCCGGGGTGCAAGGCCGGACGCGGCCATCATCAGCAGCGCCATCGGCATGAGTGCCAGAGTGGCGCGCAGGCCGGACCAGCCGAGCACGGCCTGGAGGTACGGGAACAGCACCACGAAGATGCCCGCCTGCACACCGAAGACCGCGAGCAGCGCCACGGATCCGGTGGCCAGGCCACGCTTCCGGAACAGCCGGACGTCGAGCAGGGGAGCGCCGTGGCGCAGTTCCCACATCACAAAACCGGCGGCGCCGACGACACCGACGAGCAGGCTCAGCAGCGTCACGGGCGCTGTCCAGCCGCGTTCCGGGCCCTCGTGCAGCACGAAGATGAGGCCGACGACGGCGACCACCGAGGACAGCGAACCGGTGATGTCGAACCGCTGCCCGGTCGTCTCGCGGGAGTTCGGGACCGAGCGCAGCGCCAGGATACCGGCCGCGACGACCAGCGCGACCGGCAGCACGAAGAGCCAGCGCCAGCTCGCCACGTCGACCAGCACCGCGGACAGGTACATGCCGAGCAGGCCACCACCTCCGGCGACGCCGGTCCACACGCCGATCGCGCGGGAGCGTTCCTCGTCCGGAAAGGTCGACGTGATGACGGCCAGGGTGACCGGCATGATCATCGCGGCGCCTGCGCCGGCGAGGAGCCGGGCGGCGATCATGACCTCGGACGAGGTGGCCAGGCCGGCCGCGGCGCTCGCCACCCCGAAGACGATCAGGCCCGTGAGCAGCACCGGCTTGCGGCCCCAGCGGTCACCGACGGCGCCCAGCGGCAGCAGCAGTGCGGCCAGGGTGATCGTGTAGACGTTGATGATCCACAGGACGGTGCCCTGCGAGGCGCCGAAGGCGAGGGCGATCTCCTGCTGGGCGACGTTGAGCCCGGACACCGAGGCGATGACGGCCATGAGGGCGACGCAGACCGCGATCAGGATCGCCCGGCGGCGTCGGGGGTCGTTGATGGTGGGGTCGGCGACGCCCACGAGCGGTGAAGTCATGCTCGAAAGCTAGCGCCGACTTGCAGATATGGCATCAGGCCTTGCAGAAAACGCAAGAGGAGATCAGGCCGAGTGGGCGCGCTCGCCCTCCCGGTCGAACATCGTGAGAATCTCGACCGGGCCGTCCAGCGCGGCGATCGAGTGCGGGATCATCGTGGAGAACTCCGCGGCCTCCCCGGTCTCGACCCGGATCTGCCGCTCACCCAGGTGCAGCAGCGCCGTCCCCGAGATCACCGTGAACCACTCCCGCCCGGGGTGGACACTCAGATGCTCCGGTCCGGTACGCCGTTCGGCCGTGATCCGCATCTTGGCCACGTGGGTGCCGCCGCGCTCCGCCGGGTCGCGGGAGAGCATCCACGTGGTCAGCCCGGCCTCCGTGTGCTGGACCGGCCGGATGATCACGTCGGCGTCGTCGACCGGCTCGACCAGGTGGTCGATCGTCGTGCCCAGCGCGCGGGCGAGGGCGACGAGCTGGTCCAGGTCGATGCGGCGTGGTCCCGTCTCGATCCGGCTCAGTGTGGATGGGCTGAGGTCGCAGCGGGCGGCGAGCACGTCGAGACTCCACCCGCGCGCCTGCCGCAAACCGCGAAGCCGTTGCCGGACCACCTCGGACAGCTCATCGTCGGGCATCGCACCAGCCTAGGCCCGCTCGAACGCCTCGCGGACGCAGGCGCGCAGCCAGGCGTGGGCCTTGTCGTTGCTGAAACGCTGGTGCCACAGGACGATCAGGTCCACCGGTGGCACGGTGAAGGGCAACTCGAGGGTGGTCAGCCGCAGTGCGTCGATCATGGCCGCGCACGCGGCGCCGGGGACGGCGACGAGCATGTCGCTGCGGGCGGCGATCGCCAGGGCCGTGGTGCTGGTCGGGGCCGAGGCCACGACACGGCGGCGCAGGCCGTGCCCGGACAGGATGTCGTCCATCGGGTCGGTGAGCCGCCCGCGCCGCGAGACCGTGAGGTGGTCGGCAGCTGCGAAGTCCTCCAGGGTCAGCGCACCGGACGCCAGGGGATGACCGGTCCGCATCGCGACCACGAGCCGGTCCCGGCCGATCCGCTCACCGGTGATCTCCGGGAGTTCGGGTGCGGTGGAGCCGATCTCCAGGTCGACCTGGCCGTGGCGCAGCTCGTTGGTGTCTGCACTGGCCTCGGCGAGCAGGCGTACGGCCACACCGGGCGCCCGCTCCCGCACGATGCCGAGCAGTTCGGGACCCAGGGCCGTCGTCACCGCGTCGTGGCCCCGGACCGTGAAGGTGCGTTCGAGAGTGCCGAGGTCCAGCGGCCGTTCCGGGCGCAGGGCGGTCTCGGCGCGTTGCACCAGATCGTGGACCTCGGCCTGGAGGGTGAGGGCGTGCGGTGTCGGCGTCATCGTGCGACCGGTCCGCACCAGGATCTGGTCACCCGTGGCCTTGCGGATGCGGCTCAGCGTCCGGCTCATCGCCGGCGGTGACAACCGCAGCCGCTCGGCCGCACCCGTGACGCTGCGCTCGTCCAGCAGGGCGTCGAGCGCCGTCAGGAGGTTGAGATCCACGCGTCCCCCATCATTGCGTCTGAGTAAACATTGAAGTGCCAAAGATGCATTGGACATCATGTCAGACCGCGCCCAGAGTGGAACGCATGACAACACTTCTGCAAGACGTCGAGATCGTCGTCAAAGAGGCCGGGGCTCACCTGCTGCGGCGTTACTCCGCCGGGTCGCGGCAGGACAGCTTCGAGGACATCGTCTCCTCGGTACGCGCGAACGACAGCGCCGTCCTCGCCATCCTCCGCCCGGGACTGACCGCGGCCCGGCCGGACGCCGGCTGGGTCGACGACGAGCACGCCAGCGGCCCGATGCCCGCGGGCGAGTGGTGGGTCGTCGACCCGGTCGGCGGCAACGTCAACACCATCCACGGCCTGCGCGACTGGAACATCGGCGTCACCCTGGTCCGCGACCAGCAACCCGTCCTCGCGGTGCTGTACTCGCCGTTGGGCGACGAGCTGTACACGGCCGAGGCCGGCGCGGGCGCGTACCTGAACGGGGTCCGTCTGACGACCTCGGCCAAGACCGGGCTGGACGCGGCGCTGGTCGGGACCGGTCAGGCCAAGCCCGGCCTGGACCCGCGGAACGCGGCGCTCCTCGGTGCGTCCGTGACCGCGATGCTGCAGGCCGCGCTCTACGTCCGTGTGTCGGTGCCGGTGACCCACCAGTTGTCGCAGGTCGCGGCGGGTCGCATGGACCTGCACTGGCAGTTCGACAACGTCCGGTCCCACCTGGCCGGCCTGCTGCTGATCAAGGAGGCCGGGGGAGTGGTCACCGATCTGGACGGCCGTCCCTGGGATCTGACCAGTGAGCACTACCTCGCCGCCACACCGGGGCTGCACGCCGCTGCGCTCAAAGTTCTGGCCGGGTCCTGATGCGGATCACCGTTCTCGGCGCTTCCGGCGCCACCGGGCGTCTCCTGGTCGAGCAGGCGCTCGGCCGCGGCCACCACGTCACGGCGATCGCCCGGAACCCGGCCTTCTCGGAACCAGGGCACGAGCACGACCGGCTGACCGTCGTTCGCGCTGACGTCCGCGACACGGCCGCCATCACCGCGGCGCTGCGGGACGCCACCACGATCGTCTCCGGTCTCGGTGTCAGCCACCGCAACCAGGTCGGCGTGCTGACGGCCGGTGCCCGCGCCGCCGTGGCCTCGGGAGCCGGCCGGGTCCTCTGGATGGGCGCCTACGGCACCGGCGCGTCGGCCGCGGCAGCCGGGCCGCTGACCCGCACGTTGCTGCGGTTCCTCGGCCCGGAGCTGCCCGACAAGGTCACGGCCGACACCCTCGTGCTCGACGCGGGCGGCGCGGTCTTCCACTGTGGACCCCTCACGAACGGTCCACTCGGTGAACGCCGGGGCGTCTCTCCGCTGAGTGCGGCTCCCCGGACGCTGTTCCCCACCCGGGTCAGCCGGGCGACGGTTGCCGCGACCATGCTCGACGTCGCCGAAGCACCCGGCTTCACCAGCGGTGTGCTGATCCCGGCGGCGTGACGTTCCGTCAGTTGCCGGCGCCGAGCGAGGACATGAACGCGGCCGGGTAGCGGTCGCCCCGCGCCGAACCGGCCGGCACGGCCTTCTCGATCTCGGCCAGGTCGTCCGCGGTGAGGTCCAGCTCCAGCGCGGGCAGGGCCTCGGACAACCGCTCCCGGGTACGGGCACCGACCAGCGGGACGATGTCCCCGCCCTGCGCGGCCACCCAGGCGATGGCCAGCTGAGCAACCGTGCAGCCCTTGGCCTCGGCGACCCGGCGCAACGCGTCCACCAGCGTCAGGTTGTGCTCGACGTTCTCACTGGCGAACCGTGGGCTGAAGCCCCGCACATCGCCGGCACCGCCCACCCGTCCGGCACTCCAGTGGCCGGAGATCAGTCCACGGCTGAGCACCCCGTACGCGGTCAGGCCGATCCCCAGCTCCCGCAGCGTGGGCAGGATGTCGGTCTCCACGGCGCGGGAGATCAGGGAGTACTCGAACTGGAGGTCGGCGATCGGGTGCACGGCGTGCGCACGCCGGATCGTCGCGGCGTCGACCTCGGACAGGCCGACGTGGCGGACGTGGCCGGCGTCGATCATCTCCTTGATCGCGCCGACGGTCTCCTCGATCGGGACCGCGGGGTCGAGGCGGGCCGGCCGGTAGATGTCGATGTGGTCGGTGCCGAGCCGCGTCAGCGAGTACGCCAGGAAGTTCTTCACCGCCTCGGGCCGGCCGTCCTGCCCGCCGAACTGGGGTCCGGGCCCCCGCAGCATGCCGAACTTGACGCTCAGCTGGTAGCTGTCCCGGCTCCGGCCGCGCAGCGCCTCGGCGACGAGCAGCTCGTTGTGACCCATGGCGTAGAAGTCGCCGGTGTCGATCAGGGTGACGCCGGCGTCCAGTGCGGCGTGCACCGTGGCGATGCTCTCCGCCCGGTCCGCCTCGCCGTACGCGCCGGACATGCCCATCGCGCCGAGGCCGAGGGCGGAGACAACCGGTCCGGTGCTGCCCAGGGTTCGTGTGTGCATCAGGTGCTCCTCGTGGTCGGTCGTGGCACCCACTCTGCGGGCGTACCGGTGGGGGCGGGAGCGGAGCGCTTATCGTGGGAGAGCCGCTCCCTGGCTCGGGGGCCCGGCCGCGCGGGAGGATTGGGACATGCAGCGTGAGCAGCTCGCGGACTTCCTGCGCCGCCGCCGTGAGGCGATCCGACCGGCCGAGGTGGGCCTGGCCGGCGGCCCCCGCCGCCGCACCACCGGTCTGCGCCGGGAGGAGGTCGCGCTGCTCGCCGGGATGTCGGTCGACTACGTCGTCCGGCTCGAGCAGGGCCGCAGCAGTCAGCCGTCGACGCAGCTGCTCGGCGCGCTGGCCCGGGCGCTGCGGCTCTCCGACGACGAGCGTGACCATCTCTTCCACCTGGCCGGTCATCAGCCGCCGCCCGCCGACGGGGTGGCCCGCCTGGCCCGCGCCGGGCTGCTGCGGATGCTCGACCTGCTCGGTGACACCCCGGCCCTGGTGATGTCCGACCTGGGGGAGGTCCTGGCCCAGAACCGTGCGGCCCTGCTGCTGATGAGCGACCTCACCGGCTTCTCCGGCGACCGGCGCTACATCGCCTACCGCTGGTTCACCGAGCCGGCTGCCCGCGTGACGCATCCGGGCGCGGAGGCGGACCGGCACTCGCGGCAGCTCGTGGCCGACCTGCGTGCGGTCGCCGGGCGGCGGGCCGCCGACTCCACCGTGACCGGACTGATCGACCGGCTGCGGGCGGCGAGCGCGGAGTTCCGCCGGCTGTGGGCCGAGCACGAGGTCGGGGTCCGGCGCGCCGACCGGAAGACCATCGTCCATCCGCGGGTGGGCCCGATCCTGCTGGACTGCGAAACCCTGGTCACGCCCGATCTGGGTCAGCAGCTGCTGGTCCTGACCCCGGCGGACGCCGAGGCCCGCGAGTGCCTGGAGCTGCTGCGTGTGCTCGGCCTCGAGGAGTTCCCTGCGGGCGTACCAGCGGTTTGAGGTCGTGGGTCCGGGGCACGCGGGCGACAGGGGCGAAAGTCCCGGGACCGGCGTCCTTCGCCCCTGCCTGAGGGGGCACGTCGCGCACTAGCGTGAAGGAGGCCAGTCAGGCAGGGATGACGGGAAGGAACGACGTGACCGCCGTATCGGAACATGAGGTCCGCACCCCCGACGACGAGGTGGTGCGCGCCCTGGCCGCTCCGGACGACACGGAGATCGACCGGCTCGACGCCTGGTGGCGGGCCAACAACTACCTCACCATCGGGCAGATCTACCTCGGTGCCAACCCGCTGCTGCGGGAGCCGTTGCGGCCCGAGCACATCAAGCCGCGGCTGCTCGGGCACTGGGGGACCAGCCCCGGTCTGTCGTTCGTCTACGCGCACGTCTCCCGGCTGATCCGGCACACCGGTCAGCAGGCGATCTACCTCGCCGGACCCGGGCACGGCGGTCCCGCCCTGGTCGCCGCCGGCTATCTGGAGGGCACCTACAGCGACATCTACCCGAAGGTGTCCCAGGACGAGGCCGGGATGCAGCGGCTGTTCCGGCAGTTCTCCAGCCCCGGCGGCATCCCCAGCCACGTGTCCGTGACCACGCCGGGCTCGATCCACGAGGGCGGTGAGCTCGGTTACGTCCTCGTGCACGCCTTCGGCGCGGTCATGGACAACCCCGACCTGCTCGCGATCGCCGTGGTCGGTGACGGTGAGGCGGAGACCGGGCCCCTCGAAGGCTCGTGGAAGGGCATCTCGTTCCTGAACCCCGCGCACGACGGCGCGGTGCTGCCGATCCTGCACCTCAACGGCGCCAAGATCGCCGGGCCGACCGTGCTGGGCCGCAAGGACCCCGACGAGGTGCGCTCGCTGCTCAGCGGTCACGGCTACGAGATCATCGAGGTCGAGGGTGAGGACCTCCCGGGCATGCACCACCGCTTCGCCGCCGCGCTGGCCGAGGCCTGGGGCAAGATCCGCGCGATCCAGCACGCGGCCCGCGCGGGGGAGTGGGACGGCGAACGCCCGCACTGGCCCCTGATCATCCTGCGCTCCCCGAAGGGCTGGACCGGTCCGGCCGAGGTGGACGGCGTCAAGGTCGCCGGCACGTGGCGCGCGCACCAGGTGCCGCTCTCGGGTGTCCGCGACAATCCCGAGCACCTGGCACTCCTCGAACGCTGGCTGAAGTCGTACCGTCCGGAAGAGCTCTTCGATTCCACCGGGGCGCCGATGGAGCTGGTGCGGTCCCTGGCGCCCGAGGGTGACTTGCGGATGAGCGCCAGCCCGCACGCCAACGGCGGCAAGCTGACCCGCGACCTCGACATCCCGGATTTCCGTGACTACGCGGTCGAGGTCGAGCGTCCGGCGGCCGAGCACGCCGAGTCGACCCGCAAGCTCGGCGAGCTGATGCGCGACATCTACCGGCGCAACCCCGACCGCTTCCGGCTCTTCTGTCCGGACGAGACCAACAGCAACCGTCTCGGTGCCGTCTTCGAGGCCTCGGACCGCGGCTTCATGGAACGCGTGACCCCCGAGGACGTGAAGATCAGCCGCGACGGGCGCGTCATGGAGGTGCTCTCCGAGCACAACTGCCACGGCTGGCTGGAGGGCTACACCCTGACCGGCCGGCACGGCATGTTCGCCACCTACGAGGCGTTCGCGATGGTCAGCGCCTCGCAGACCGTCCAGCACGGCAAGTGGCTCCAGGAGGCGAGGAACCTCCCGTGGCGCGAGAAGGTGCCGAGCCTCAACGTCCTGCTGACCTCCACCGCGTGGCGCAACGACCACAACGGCTTCTCGCACCAGGGCCCCGGCCTGATCCAGGTGGTCCTCACCCAGCGTGGTGACGTCGCCCGGGTCTACCTGCCGCCGGACGCGAACACCCTGCTGTCGGTCGCCGACCACTGCTTCCGGTCGCGGTCCTACATCAACCTGATCGTCATCGACAAGCAGCCCCAGCTTCAGTTCCTCACCATGGACGAGGCGATCGAGCACGCCCGGATCGGCGCCGGCATCTGGGAGTGGGCCGGCACCGACGACGGCACCAGCGACCCCGACATCGTGCTCGCCTGCGCCGGTGACGTGGTCACCATGGAGACCGTGGCGGCGGCCCAGATCCTCAAGGAGAGGCTGCCCGGTCTCAAGGTCCGGGTCGTCAACGTCGTCGACCTCATGACCCTGGTACGCCCGAAGGACCACCCGCACGGCATGAGCGAGACGCTGTTCACGGAACTGTTCACGGACACCGTCGACGTGGTCTTCTCGTTCCACGGCTACCCCGGCGCCATCCACCAGCTCGTCCACGGCCGCCCGGACGCCGACCGGTTCCGGGTCCGCGGCTTCATCGAGCAGGGCACGACCACCACCCCGTTCGACATGACGGTCCGCAACAAGGCGTCCCGCTATCACCTGGTGATGGACGCGATCAACAACACCAAGCGGCTGCCCCGCGGCGCGACCGAGCTCAAGGCGTGGTGCGAGAGCCAGCTGGCCCGGCACGAGGCGTACGTGGTGGAGCACCTGGAGGACATGCCGGAGGTCCGCGACTGGACCCTCGGCGACTGGGCCGGCCAGGGCTGATCTACCCCCGGAGGTCCGCCGCCCGGGAGCGATGTTCCCAGGAGCGGCGGGCCTCCGCCACCTCCACCAGCGCCTGCACGAGGGGCAGCGCGTCCTCGGCCGCCGCCTGCCCCGCGAGCCCGAACTCCGTCATGCGGGAGAGCTCCCAGAACGCGTACGCGTCGACGTCCGGCGTCAGCACCAGATCGGCGTCCCGGGCGAGCTGCTCGGCGACACCGCTCTGCAACGTGCTCGCAGCCACCATCACCTGCACCATCGTCTTCGGACGCCGCCGCGGCAACGGCCCGGACACGTCGACCGCCACCACGATGTCGGCGCCGAGGCTGCGGGCCAGCCCGGCGGGCACCATGTCGACGAGACTGCCGTCGACCAGCAGCATCCCGTCGCGCTCGACCGGCGGGAACACCCCCGGGATGGCCGAGCTGGCCAGCACCGCGCTCGCCACCGGCCCGTCGCTCATCACGACCCGCCGGGCGGTGGTCAGTTCGCACGCCACGGCGGCGAACGGCAGGTCCAGCGCCGCGAAGTCCCTGCCGTCGAGAGCATCGTTCAGGTACGCCCCGAGCCGCGCCGTCTCGAACAACGCCCGGCCGGTGATGCTGGGCCGCACCAGGCGTTTCCACTGCAGACCACCGGCCATCGACGTGATGTCCGCGGCGCTCAGCCCGCCGGCGTAGAGAGCCCCGACCAGCGCCCCGGCGCTGCAGCCCGTGACGACTGCCGGGGCGAAGCCGGCCTTGACCAGGACGTCGAGCACACCGATGTGTGCCGCACCCCGGACCGCCCCGCCGCCCAGCGCGAGGCCGATCCGCACCGGCTGGTCCTGATCCACGCTGGGCTCCATCGCCCCAGGGTGCCGCGCTGCCCGCCGCTTGCCAATGTTGACTCTCTCGCTTTCACGTGCCAATAATAGTTGGCATGAGCAAAGGCGAGTGGGAGCTGACCGGTGACCGGCTGGTCGAGGTGCTGGCCACGCTGGCCAGCCCGCACCGGCTGCGCGTGCTCGCGGCGCTGACCGGCGGCCGCACCTACGTGTCCCAGCTCGCCCGCGACCTGGGCATCAGCCGCGCACTGCTGCAGGTGCACCTCAAGAAGCTCGAGAAGGCCGGGCTGGTCACCGCGCAGCTGGAGCTGTCCGAGGACGGCAAGGCCCTCAAGTTCTACGAGGCCACGGCGTTCTCGCTGCACCTCACACCCGACGTGGTGGCGGCCGCCGTCACGACCCTGAGCACCGCCGGCGACGGCGACGCCGTACCGAAAGGAACCAGTTAGATGGACATCACCGCCTCGGTCTTTCTCGTCGTCCTGGCCGCCCTGCTCATCTCGGTCGTCTGGTACGCGGGAGTCCGCACCCGGACCGCCGTGTCGAGCGACCTGCAGCGGCAGTACGCCGACCAGGCCGCCGAGACGCAGCGGCTGCTCACCGACGTGACCGCACAACTGGCCGACCTCAACCGGCGCACCGCGGACATGCACCGCATCCTCAAGGACGCCGAATGACCGCCCTCGGCCTCAGCCCGCCGGTCACGCTCCTCAACGTCCCCAACACGATTACCGCGGTACGCACAGCCGCCGCCGTCGGGCTCGCTGTGGCGGCGCTGACCCACCGCAGCGCCCACCTGCTCGTGGCCGCGTACCTGATCTACTGGATCGGCGACATCCTCGACGGCGCTGCCGCCCGGGCCCTGGGCCAGGAGACCCGCACCGGCGCGGTCTTCGACATCGTCGCCGACCGCGCCTGCACCTCGGCCTGCGCCGCCGCCCTGGTCGTGCTGCGCCCGGACACCGCCCTGCCGATCGCGGTGTTCCTCGTCCAGTTCATGGTCATCGACCAGCTCCTGAGCCTGATGTTCCTCCGCTGGCCCCTGCTCAGCCCCAACTATTTCGCCCGCGCCGACCGCCGCATCCACCGCTGGAACTGGTCACCCCCGGCCAAGGCCCTCAACACCGCCGCCGTGGTGCTCCTCGCCCTCTTCGCGCCGGCGCCCGCGGCCGTCACGGTGGCGCTCGCAGTCACCGTGGTGAAGGTCGCCTCGCTCATCGCCGCCGCCCGGCTGCCGGCGGACCTGCCGCTCAACCGGCCATGATCGCCGTCCTGGCGGCCCTGGCCGTCGGGTTCCTGTCGGCCTTCCTGCCCTTCACCCCGGCCGAGCCCTACCTGATCGCAGCCGTGGCAACGACCGGCGCACCACCCGTGGCCCTCGGCCTGGCCGCCGCAACCGGCCAGACCGCCGGCAAGGTCCTGATCTTCCTGGCCGCCCGCGGCGCGATCCGCTCGGCCTGGCTCCAACGCCGCCTCACCAAACGCCGGCCCGCGGCACCGGGCCGGCTGGGGAGGTTCCTGGCCCGGTTGGTCGCTGCCCTGGACCGCCCCCGCCAGTCCACCGGGATCCTCCTCGCCAGCGCCATCACCGGATTTCCACCCCTGCTGGCCGCGAGCGTCTACCTCGGCCGCACCCCGATGCACCCCCTCACCTTCGCGGCGACGTGCCTGCTGGGCCGGGCGATCCGCTTCGTGACGATCGCTTTCGCCCCCCACCTCGCCGGCCACTGACGGCCGCCACCGATTCCTTTCGGGAACCCGCACGGTCGGTACTGACATGGATGCCATCAAGGAGATGTACACACGCTGGGCTGCCGGAGGTATGGGCGAGGACGACCAGTGGGGTGATGTGACGGCCGAGCCGCGCGGCGTGGACTACGTGGAGGTGTCGGCGGGTGGGGTGCCGGCGATGTGGCTCAGCCCGCACGGTGCCGACCCCGACCGGGTCATCCTCGCGCTGCACGGTGGCGGGTTCGTGAGCGGATCGCTCTACACCCACCGCAAGATGTACGGGCACCTCGCCAAAGCGGCGGGCGTGCGGGTGCTGCTGGTCTCGTACCGGCTCGCCCCGGAGTTCCGGTACCCGGCGCAGATCGAGGACGCGGTGGCGGCGTACCGGTGGGTGGCCGGGCGTACCCGGAAGGTTGCGGTGGCCGGTGACTCGTGCGGCGGTGGTCTTGCCGTGCAGGTCGCCCTGCGCGAACCGGGTGCGGCCGCGCTGGTGCTGGTGTCGCCGTGGATCGACATGGACCCGGCCCAGACCGCATCCTCGTACGAGGAGACCGCCACCACCGACCCGTTCTTCACGCGCCGGATGGTGCAGGCTCTCCTCCAGCAGTACCTTCCCGAGGGCGTCAGCGGCCTGGAGCCGGAGGTCAACTCCTTCCACGCCGACCTGTCCGCACTGCCCCCGGTGTACGTGCAGTGCGGCGGCGACGAGAGCGGCCGGGGCGACAGCGAGCGCATCGCGAAGGCGACCGGCGGCGAGCTCGACGTCGTCGACGGGCAGCAGCACATCTTCCAGATGGCCGCCGGGCGCGCCCCGGTGGCCGACGAGGCGATCGGGAGGCTGGCGGCATGGGTACGCCCTCAACTGGGTCTTTGACCGAGGCTGTGTCTCTGACCGAGGCTTTCGAGGCGGAACGCCGGGGCTTGCTCGCCCACGCGTACCGGATGCTCGGCGCCTTCCACGAGGCCGAGGACGTCGTGCAGGACACGTACGTCCGAGCCCTGCGCGGCTGGAAGACGTTCGAGGGGCGTTCGTCGGTGCGCACCTGGCTCTACCGGATCGCGACCAACGTCTGCCTCACGGTGCTCGACGGCCGGGGGCGGCGCGCGCTTCTGACCGGCCTCGTCCCGGACGACCTCGAGGTGTGGGTCGCGGCCGACCCGGGCGACCTGATCACCGACCGGGAAAGCGTACGGCTCGCCTTCGTTGCTGGACTGCAGCACCTCGCGCCCCGGCAGCGGGCCGTCCTGCTGCTGCGTGAGGTGCTGGCTTTCTCAGCCGCCGAGACCGGCGTGGCCCTGGGCATGTCCGTGCCGGCCGTCAAAAGCGCCCTGCAACGAGCCCGGTCCCGGTTGGCCGAGGTGGCCCCGACCCGCGACGACGTCCTCGACGTCTCTTCACCCCGCGCCCGCGAACTCCTCGACGGCTACATGACGGCGTGGGAGGCATCGGACGCCGACGCGTTCCGCGACCTGCTCTGCGCGGACGCGTCCATCGAGCCGGTCGGTGCGCACAGCTCGTACGCCGGTCGCGAGGCGTGCCTGGCTTTCGCGACCCCGTCGATGGGCGCCGCGGGGGATTGGCGCATGGCCCCGACCGAGGCGAACAGCCAGCCCGCAGCGTCGGTCTGGTTCCGCGGCGAACCCTGGGGCCTCGCGGTCCTGACGATCGTCCAGGAAGGCATCAGAGCCGTCACCCTCTTCCCGAACCAGGAGCTGATCGCCGACAACTCCGCGCGGGTGGGCTGAAATCAGGTGGTGGCGCGGGTCCAGGGGCGTTCGATCCAGGTGTTGTGGTCGAGGTAGGCCGTCAGGCGGGGGAAGCGTCGCCTCGTGCCGGGTTCGTCGGTCAGGTCGGTGGGGGTTCCCGTCGGGTCCTCGGGTCCGTCCGGGCCGTCGACGGCGAAGGGGCGGCCGGTTGCGGCGATGTGTGCTTCCATCGGGAGGCCGGTGAACCAGTCGATGCGGGCGTTGTGGCGGTCCGGAGCCAGCTCGACGAGGTTGTCGGGGTCTTCCTGGACGCGCTTCATTGTTTGCCTGCCGTGGGAGACGATCCAGTCTTGGACGACGAGCAGGGCATCGTCGTTCACCGGTCCCAGCAGGAGGGTCGCGGCGTCGTGGACGGGCCAGCTGTAGAGCTCGTCCTGCACTTCAGCCCACAACGCTCCGAAGTGTTCGATCTCGTCCGGGCTCAGGCTGCGGAGGCGGCGGAGGAGCACCTGCGCGACACGTTCGGTGTCGGTGCCCGCCTCCGCGCGGGCGCCCTCGACGATGCGCCAGAAGACTGCCCTGTCCATGGCTCGCACCGTAACAGGGGCTATGCAGAACTAGGAATAGCTATATAGAGTACGGGCATGGCCCAGTTACGAATGACGACGCCGCGGTTGCTGGTGTTGGAGGCGTTGTTGCGCGATCACGAGCGGGAGTCGTACGGGTTGGAGCTGGCGCAGGTGGCCGGGCTCGAGCCGGGGACGATCTATCCGATCCTGGTCGCGTTCGAGGGAGCGGGCTGGCTGCGGAGCCGGGCCGAGGACGTCGACGTGCATGCCGCCGGACGTCCGCGCCGCCGTTACTACGTGCTCACCCCCGCGGGTGTCGAGGCCGCGGGTGCCGCCGTTGCGAAGGCCGCGGCCCGTCGCAAGGCGCCCAGGACGACCGGTGAGCTGGCGTGGTGAACGAATTGCGCCCGGTCGACCGCGCTGTCCTGGCCGTTCTCGGCCGGCTGTTGCCAGCGGCGTTCCGGGAGCGGCAGCAGGGCGAGTGGGCCTCCGACCTGCTGACCCTGCCCGCCGACACCCGCCTGCGCTACCTGACGGGCGCGGCCCGGACCTTGCCGAGCCTGCGCGCCCAGGTGCGGCGCGGTCACGTCGTCCCGGAGCTCGAGGTGGGGCCGGGACTGGCCGCCGGGTTCGCCCGGATCGTGTTCTTCGGGCTGGCCTGGCCGATCCTGTCCTGGCTGCTCTGGGTGCCGTTCCGCTACTACGCATTCAGCGTGGACGACCGCCTGGCCGCCGCCACCGACCCGGAGTACACCATCGATCCGCAGTCGGTGTGGCCGTTCGACGTCACCCCCGGCTGGCTGATGATCGTGTGGTGGCCACCGCACCTCGGCGCCTGGATGGCTGTCCTCTCCGGCCCGTTCCTGATCGTCGCCGTGACCGTGTTCGGCAGCCTGCTGGCCTTGCTGGGCCGTCGTGCCCGCCGTCGTGTGGTGCTCCTGGCCGCGGTGATCGTCGGCGTCGTGGGAGCGGCGGCGACTGGGGTGCTCGTCGCCCTGGAGATCAGCGACAACGGCTTCGCGGCGGGCTTCCTCGGTGCCGTCGCCCTGGGCCTCACCGTCGTGAAGGGACTGTCCACCCGCCTGCGCACCGGTCTTGTTGTCGTCGGCCTCGGCGCGATTGCACTCTTCGTGGCGTTCCACACCGGCGAGGGCCAGGCGATGCTCGGGTGGTTCCAGGACTGATGGCAGCCCGGCGGCGGTACGTGGCCCGTGGCGTACCCGGTGGTTATCAGATCTGGGACAACCGGGCTCGACGGTGGTGGGGCGAGCTCTACGAGGTCTGCCCCGACGACCTGCTCGGTGAGCTGAACGGCGCCGCCGAGCCCGCGCGCATCACCGAACTGCTCCGGAGATACCGCGGTCTCAAGCGGTAGAGGGGTGCGACAGGTGATTCACAGGAACTCATAGCGTTCACCCAGGTGGGCACGCGCCGCGGTCCGCGCCCGCCGGGCGCGTGACTTGACCGTCCCTTCCGGTACGCCCCAGCAGCAGCGCCGTCTCGCGCACCGACAGCCCGTCCAGCACCGTGGCGCGCAGCACGTCGCGCAGCTCAGGTGGGAGCGCCAGCAGGGCCCGTCCCAGATCCTCCGTCACCTCGGCTCCGGACGCGCGGACGGGAGAGACGATCGGAGGTGGTGTTCGCGTCTGGCGGGCCCGGCGCCGGAACGCGTCGACCAGGCGGTGCGCGGCGATGGTCCAGAGCCAGCCGACCGCGCTGCCCGAGACGGAGGCGCCCGCGAAGCTGCCCGCGGCCCGCCACACGGCCAGGTACGTCTCCTGCAGGACGTCGGCGACCACGTCCTCGTCGGCGCACCGGCGCCGCAGCCGGACCGCCAGCCACGGTGAGGTGCGCTGGTACAGCTCGTCGAACGCCTGCCGGTCGCCGCGGGCGATCCGGCGGACGAGTTCCTCCTCGTCGGCGGGCTGCACACCCGGGATCATGCCCTTCCTGGGCACATCCTGGGAAAAGCCGCGTTCTGTTGACCGCGATCGAGAGCAGGCGGACCCTGGGAAGGGTGGGGAGGTAGCGCCATGATCGGAAATTTGCTGCTCGTCGCCCTTTTTCTCGTCGCGGCCGTGATCAGCGGTCTCGCCCTGCTGTCCGGCACGGGCCATCCGCATCCGCGACACCGCGAACGCTGATCAGAGGGCCAGCACCCGCGGCGCCGCAGGCGCTGATCAGGCGGCCGGCGCCCGCGACGGCGCGGACGCTGCTCAGAGGGCCGGCGCCCGCTGCGGCGCGGAAGCTGATCAGAGGGCCGCCGTCCGTGGCGGCGCGGAAGCTGATCAGAGGGCCAGCGTCCGTTGCGGCGCGGAAGCTGATCAGAGGGTCGGCGCCCGCTGCGGCGCGGACGCTGCTCAGAGGGCGGTTGCCCGCGACGGCGTGGGCGCTGATCTGCGGGTCAGCGGGTCAGCAACGGCAGGATCTCCGCGGCCGCGCCGTGCAGATTCACGTCGGCGACCGCGTCCAGTGGTGTGGGTTGCGGGTTGATCTGGACCACGGCGGCGCCGAGGCGGGCCGCCACGTGGGGGATCTCGGCGGCGGGATGAACCAGGCCTGACGTGCCCACGGTCAGCAACAGGTCGCACGACGCCGCGGCCTCGACCGCCCGATCGAGGACGTCCGCGGGCAGGGCTTCGCCGAACCACACCACGCCCGGACGCACCGGACCGGCGCAGTGGGCGCACGCGGGCGGGGGCAGCCGACGTCCCTCCAGCGGCTCGTCGGCGGTCCCGTCCGGCCGGGCGGCGGGTCGGCCGCAGTCGGCGCAGCGTGGTGCGAAGAGGCTCCCGTGCAGGTGCAGCGGGGCCGCCGAGCCGGCGCGTTCGTGCAGGTCGTCGACGTTCTGGGTGATCACCACCGTGCCGGGGTGGCGGGCCTCGACGGTGGCGATGGCGCGATGGGCCGCGTTCGGCGAGGCGCGGCTGACGGCGGTGCGCCGCCACTCGTACCAACCCCAGACGAGGGCGGGGTCGGCGCGGAAGGCCTCCGGTGTGGCCAGGGCCTGGGCGTCGAAGCGTTCCCACAGGCCGGTGAGGGAGTCGCGGAACGTCGGGATGCCGCTCTCGGCGGACACCCCAGCCCCGGTGAAGACGACCACCCGGCGCGCACCGGCCAGCAAGGCCCGGGCCTTGTCGACGCTGTCGGGGACCATCAGGGCAGGCCCGCCCGCAGGGCGTACCCGAAACCGCGGTGGGTGACGATCAGCGGCGCACCGAGCCGGTCCAATTCGGTGCGCAGGGAGGTGACGTCGGCGTCGACGTCCGGTGAGGCGGTGGCGGCCTCGATCTGGCCGCGGGAGAGGACCCGCCCGGAGTTCTGCAGGAAATACCGCAGGACCTCCAACTCGGTACGGCTCAACGGCACCACCTCGCCCCCGCGCCGCGCCTCGTGGGTGTCCTGGTCGAGCTCCACGTCGGCGTAGCGCAGCAGGCGGTCGCCCGACGGTGAGCCGCTGCGGCTCAGCAGGGCGCGGACGCGGGTCAGCAGGACCTCCACGTCGAACGGCTTGGTGATCCAGTCCTCGTCGCCGTACGCGAGACCGGCGATCAGGTCGGCGCTGGCGTCGGGTGCGGTGAGGAACATGATGCCCATGGCCGAACCGCCCGCGCGCAGCCGCCGGCACACGTCCAGGCCGTCGCCGTCGGGCAGCATCGTGTCGAGCAGGACCAGGTCGGGGCTGTGTTCGGCGGCTTTTTCGACCGCCTGTTCACCGGTGCGGGCGGTGTCCACGGCGAACCCGTGGAAGGTCAGTACCGAGGCGAGCATGTCGACGACGGTGGGCTGGTCGTCGACCACCAGAATGCGCGCATTATCCGACATGTTGCCCCCATGGAAACACTGCGTGATGTGACGACGGTGCTCCCGTTGGCCACTGGCCGGAAGAGACCGTCCACATGGCAGGAACGCCGGCCCCGGTCAGACCCGCCTCGCGCGGACGAACCAGAGCACCGCCCCGGCGGCGAACACCGCCAGCCCGGCCCCCACAGCCGGGAGCGGCAGGGTCGCTGCCAGCAGCAGGCAGCCTGCCAGGCCGGTGATCGGGACCCAGCGCCGGGGCGCACCTTCGTCCGGGCGCAGGGTCAGCGCGGAGGCGTTGGTGATCGCGTAGTAGACGAGGACCCCGAACGACGAGAATCCGATCGCGCCGCGCAGGTCCGTGACCAGCACGAGCAGGGCAACCGCGACACCGACGGTGACCTCGGCGCGGTGCGGCACCCCGCGGGCGCCGACCGCGTCCAGTCCCGCGGGGAGGTGTCGGCCGCGGGCCATCGCGAACGTTGTCCGGGACACTCCGAGGATCAGGGCGAGCAGTGAACCCAGCGCCGCCACCGCCGCACCCACCCGCACGACCGGGCCGAGCCACTCCGGCCCGACCTCGGCCAGCGGGGCGGTCGCGGCGGCGAGCCGGGCCGGGCCGAGCGTGCCGAGCAGGGTGAGCGCCACCGCGGCGTACAGGATCAGGGTGATCGTGAGGGCGATCGGGATCGCGCGGGGGATGGTGCGGGCGGGGTCGCGGACCTCCTCGCCGAGGGTGGCGATGCGGGCGTACCCGGCGAAGGCGAAGAACAGCAGGCCGGCGCCCTGGAGGACGTCCCAGGGCGAGACGACCGGCCCGCCGGCGCTCAGGTGCAGCCCACCCGAGGTGCCGGCGACGATCACGGCGATCAGGACGGCGATGACCGCGGCGACGAGGATCCGTGCGACCGGCAGCGACCGGTGGACACCGGCCAGGTTCAGCGCCGTGAGCGCGGCCACGGCGGTCACGGCGAGCAGCCGCTCGTGCCCGGGTGCCACGTAGGCGCCGAAGGTCAGGGCCATCGCCGCGCACGACGCCGTCTTGCCGAGGACAAAACCCCAGCCCGCGAGGAAGCCCCACAGGTCGCCGAGGCGCTCCCGGCCGTACACGTAGGTGCCGCCGGAGGCCGGGTAGACGGCCGCCAGCCGGGCCGAGGAGATCGCGTTGCACCAGGCCACGAGCGCGGCGACCGCCAGCGCGACCGGCAGCCAGGCACCCGCGGCCGCCGTCGCCGGCCCGAACGCGGCAAAAACGCCGGCACCGATCATCGCGCTCAGGCCGACGACCACCGCGTCGGTCGTGCGGAGACGCCGTGTCAGCTCGGTCAAGGTGTCAGTCCGGCGGCGGCGAGCCAGGTGGCCAGCGCGGTGGTGGTCTCGGCGGGGGCCTCGAGCATGACCTCGTGACCGGCGTCGATCGTGGTCTCGGTGAGATCGGTGCAGGCCGCCCGCATCGGCTCGGCCAGGCGGCTGCCGCGCGTCTCGCAGATCGCGTCCCAGGCCGCGTGGACGAACAGCACAGGCATCCGGAGCTCCGGGTACGCCGCCCGCGCGGCGTACGCCACGTTCGCGTCGTCGTTGAGGTACCAGGCGCCGGGCCCGCGGAAGCCCTTGGCGCTCAGCGACGCGACGATGGTGGCGTGGTCCTCGGCGGACAGCATCGTCTCGTCGCGCGGGAGCTGCGGGGCCCGCCGGGCGGCCCCGAACCAGCCACCGTTCGCCCGGACACCGGCACTGCGGGCGGGCCGTTGCACCGACTCGGGGCGGCCGCGGCGGAACAGCAGCGACACCGTGGCCTCGACGTCAGCCTCGAAGTCGGCCGTCACCTGCTCGAAGCTCTCCGCGTAGTAGCGGTAGTAGTCCCACTGGCCGTACGGGAAGCGCTCGGCCGGGTAGAGGTCCCGGTCGACCAGCGGCACCAGCGTCTCCAGCGCGAACCCCTGCGGCAGGTACGGCACACACAGGCTGGCCACCGCCCGGACCCGCTCGGGGTGATGCGCGGCAAGCGCCCACACCACCGGGCTGCCCCAGTCGTGCCCGACCCACACCGCGGGCTCACCGCCGAGACTGTCGTGCAGGGCGATCAGGTCGGCGACGACGTGCTCGACGGCGTACGCGGAGGTGTCGTCCGGCGCGGGCGCCGTGCCGTACCCGCGCAGGTCCGGGGTGACGCACCGCCAGCCGGCGGCAGTGAAGTGCTCGGCCTGCGCCCGCCAGACCAGCCCCAGCTCGGGCCACCCGTGCACAAAGATCATCAGTGACATGTCATTCCGCCCAGTCGGAGGTCGTGGCGATGTGGCCCTCCCAGCGCGTGTAACCGGGGTCGGCGGTGCCGAGTTGGCGGCGCAGCGCCAGCATCTGACGGCACTTGGCGAGCATGGCGCTGCGGCGCTCGTTCCAGGGCGGGCGGCTGCCGTAGCCGGCGAAGAGCTCGGGCAGCGCCCCGGTTTCGGCCGGGTGGTGGGTGCGAACGATCCACTCGCACCAGGCCAGGTCGCCGATCGTGCCGGTGCCCGGGTGCGACCATTCCCAGTCGAGGACCGCGGACACCTCGTACGTGTGCGCGTCGAAGAGCAGGTTGTTGGGCCCGTAGTCGCCGTGCACGACACCCTCGGACTGCAGCCGCCGCAGCATCGTCCCGCAGGAGTGCAGCACGGCGGGTGCCTGACCGGCATCGATCAGTTCCTGCCCGTGCACTCCGGGCAGGTGGGCCAGGTGCAACTCCCCGGTGCGCGCGGCGAGCACCGCAGGGACGGGCAGGCGGCCCGCGAGGGTCTCCAGGGCGTCACGCTCCGTGGCCCAGCGGCGCGGGGCGTCGGGTCCGGTGTACCGCTTGATCACCACACTGCCGTCACCCCGGGTGTCATTGGTGTACCCGTGCCGCAACGGCCGCATCAGCGCCTCGTCTCCCCGTCGATCACTGCCCGCAGGCGACGATAACTGTTCGCGCGCCGGAAACACACGCCGCGTAACGTACCGTTGTTCCGGACCAGGCACCGCAGTGGAGGATCGGGGGATCACACGTGGATCTGCACACGGTCGTCGAGGTGGTCAGCCCGGCCGCGGTGGGGCAGTGGCGTCCTGGTGACGCCTGGCTCGCCGGCGGGACGGCGCTCTTCGCCGAGCCGGATCCCGGCGTCACGCGGCTGCTGGACCTGGCTGCCGCCGGCTGGACCCCGATCACGGTGCGTGACGACGGGCTGGAGATCGCCGCGACCTGTACGGTCGCCGACCTGGCCGGTTTCGAGGGCGCAGCGCACTTCACCGCCTTCCACGGGCTCGCCACCGCGTGCTGCCGGGCGTTCCTCGCCTCCTTCAAGATCTGGAACGTCGCGACGGTCGGCGGCAACCTCTGCGCCGCCCTGCCCGCCGGCCCGATGATCGCGCTGACCGCCGCGCTGGACGGCGAGTGCCTGATCCTCGGTCCGGGCGGCGAACGACGGATGCCGGTCGCCCGCTTCGTCACCGGCGAGGGAACGACCGCGCTGACCGACGGCGAGCTGCTGCGTTCGATCACGCTGCCCGCGGCCGCACTGACCGGGCGTACGGCGTTGCGGCAGGGTTCGCTGTTCACCCACGGCCGGTCCGCGGCGCTGATCGCCGGGCGGCTCGAGCCCGGCGGTGGCCTGGTGCTGACGGTGACCGGGTCCACAGTGCGTCCGTTCCAGCTCCGCTTCCCGGACGTTCCCGCGGCCGGCCTGCTCGCCGCGGCGCTGCGGGACACCATCGCCGACGACGACTACGTCGACGACGTGCACGGCCTCCCCGCGTGGCGCCAGCACCTGACGGGACGCTTCGCGGAGGAGATCCGGGCGGAGCTGGCCGCATGAGCGTCCGGATCAACGGCACCGACCACGAGCGGGCACCGCGGGCAGGGCAGTGCCTGCGCACCTACCTGCGCGAGGAGGGCTGCTTCGGTGTCAAGAAGGGCTGCGACACCGGCGACTGCGGCGCCTGCACGGTGCACGTGGACGGACAGCCTGTGCACAGCTGCGTCTACCCGGCGTTCCGCGCGCAGGGCCGGCAGGTCACCACGATCGAGGGCCTGGCACCGCCGGACGGCCTGCACCCGGTGCAGCAGCGTTTCCTGGACGCGCAGGGCTTCCAGTGCGGGTTCTGCACCGCCGGCATGATCATGACCACGGCCGCGCTGGACGAGGAGAAGCTCGCCGATCTGCCCCGGGCGCTCAAGGGCAACCTCTGCCGCTGCACCGGTTACCGCGCGATCGCCGATGCGATCCACGGTGTCCGCACGGTCGAGGAGCCGGGCGCGGGTGAGGCCGTCGGTGCGAGTCTCGGCGCACCGGCCGGACCGCAGGTGGTCACCGGCACCGCCCGCTACACGTTCGACGTGGACGTTCCGGGCCTGCTGCACCTCAAGGTGCTGCGCTCGCCGCACGCGCACGCCCGCATCGTCTCCATCGACACCACCGAGGCGCTCGCCGTGCCCGGCGTGCAGGCGGTGCTGACCCACGAGGACGCACCGGCCCGGCACTTCTCCACCGCCCGCCACGAGCATCCGGTCGAGGACCCCGCCGACACCCGTGTGCTCGACGACGTGGTGCGGCACGTGGGCCAGCGGGTCGCCGCCGTTGTCGCCGACACCGAGGGTGCGGCCGAGGAGGGGTGCCGGCGCCTGCGCGTGGCGTACGAGATCCTGCCCGCGGTGACCGACCCGGAAGCCGCGATGCGGCCGGGAGCACCGGCCGTGCACGGCGACAAGGACGCGAGCCACCGCATCGCGCGCCCGGCGGAGAACGTCGTCGGTGAGCTGCACGCCGAGCTGGGTGATGTCGCCGCCGGCTTCGCGGACGCCGCAGTCGTGTACGCCCAGACGTTCCGCACTCCCCGCGTCCAGCACGCCGCCCTGGAGACCCACGGCGCGCTCGGCTGGCTCGACGACACCGGCCGGCTGACCCTCCGGTCGAGCACGCAGACCCCGTTCCTGACCCGCCGCGCCCTGGCCGACCTCTTCGACCTGCCCCTGGACGAGGTCCGGGTGCTCACCGGCCGGGTCGGCGGCGGCTTCGGTGGCAAGCAGGAGATGCTGGTCGAGGACCTGGTCGCCCTGGCCGTACGTAAGACGGGCCGCCCGGTCAAGCTCGAGTACACCCGCGCCGAGCAGTTCACCTCGGCCACCACGCGGCACCCGTTCATCGTCGAGATGAAGGCGGGCGCCCGCAGCGACGGCACCCTGACGGCGTTGTCGTTGCGGGTCGTGTCGGACACCGGCGCCTACGGCAACCACGGACCGGCGGTCATGTACCACGGCTGCCACGAGTCGATCGCCGTCTACCGCTGCGCGAACAAGAAGGTCGACGCGTTCGCCGTCTACACCAATACCGTCCCGTCCGGAGCGTTCCGCGGGTACGGGCTGGGTCAGGTCTCGTTCGCGGTCGAGTCGGTCCTGGACGAGCTGGCCCGCCGCCTCGACCTGGACCCGGTGCTGCTGCGCGAGCGCAACATCGTGCGTCCCGGTGAGCCGCTGGCTGCCCCCGGTGACCACGCCGACGACCTGATGATCGCCAGTTACGGTCTCGACCAGTGCCTCGACGCCGTCCGGGCCGCCTCCCACGATCCGGCCCCGCCGGCGCCCGAGGGGTGGCTCACGGGTGAGGGCATGGCGCTGGCGATGATCGCGGCCGGTCCGCCCGGCGGGCACTTCGCGGACGCGGCGGTCACCCTGCTGCCGGACGGCCGGTACGAGATCGCGGTCGGTACGTCGGAGTTCGGCAACGGCAGCACCACCGTGCACACCCAGATCGTCGCCGACACGCTCGGCACCACGCCGGACCGCGTCCTGGTCCGCCAGTCCGACACCGACGTCGTCGGCCACGACACCGGCGCGTTCGCCTCCACGGGTGTGGTCGTCGCAGGTCAGGCCGTCCTGCACGCCGCCCGGGCGCTGCGCGAGCAGCTGCTGACGCTGGCCGGTCCGGGTGCCGTCGGTCTCGCTCCCGACGCCGTCGAGCTGCAGAACGGCCGGCTGACGCTCAAGGACCTGGCGGCCTCGGCGGCGTCCCCGATCCGGGCCGAGGGTCACTGGACGGGCAGCCCGCGGTCGGTCGCGTTCAACGCCCAGTGGTTCCGCATCGCCGTCGACCCCGGCACCGGTGAGCTGCGGATCCTGCGCAGCGTCCACAGTGCCGACGCCGGCACGGTCATGAACCCGCTGCAGTGCCGGGGCCAGATCGAGGGCGGTGTCGCCCAGGCCATCGGCGCGACCCTGGCCGAGCACGTCGACCTCGACGACGGGGGCCGGGTGACGACCGCCGGGTTCCGGCAGTACCACCTGCCGACGTTCGCGGACGTGCCGCACACCGAGGTCGTCTTCGCCGACACGGCCGACTCGATCGGGCCGCTCGGTGCCAAGTCGATGAGCGAGAGCCCGTTCAATCCGGTCGCCCCCGCCCTGGCCAACGCCCTGCGCGACGCGACCGGGGTGCGTTTCACCGACCTGCCGTTCACCCGCGACCGCATCTGGGTGCGTCTGCAGGACGGCTGAAGTCCTATGCTGACGACGTGGCCGAACCTCTGGATACCGGGCGTCCCCACCCCGCGCGCGTCTACGACGTGCTGCTCGGTGGCAAGGACAACTTCGCCGCCGACCGTGCCGCCGCGGCCGAAGGCCTCAAGGTCAACCCGAACGCCGCCACGGCACCCCTGCAGAACCGTGCTTTTCTTCAGCGGGCCGTGCGTTTCCTGGCCGGTGAGGCCGGCGTCCGGCAGTTCCTCGACATCGGTACGGGCCTGCCCACCTCACCCAACGTCCACGAGGTCGCGCAGGCGATCGACCCCACGGCCCGCATCGTGTACGCGGACAACGACCCGATCGTCCTCACCCACGCCCGCGCCCTGCTGACCAGCAGCCCCGAGGGCCGGACGGCCTACGTGGACGCCAGCCTCCAGGACGTCGACGGGATCCTGAAGGCACCGGAGCTCCGCGAGACCCTCGACCTCGACGAGCCCGTGGCGGTGCTGCTGCTCGCGATCCTGCACTTCCTCGACGACGACGCCGACCCGTGGTCGATCGTCGACCGGCTGATGGCCGGTCTGCCCAGCGGGAGCTGGCTGGTGCTGTCGCACATCACCGACGACCACGACCCGGAGTCGTGGGCCCGCTTCGCCGCGATCATGCGCCGCCAGGGCATCACCACCCGCTTGCGCGGCCACGACGACGTTGCTCGCTTCTTCACCGGTCTGGAGCTCGTCGAGCCGGGCGTCGTGCCGATCCTGCGCTGGCGCCCCGACCACGAGGAGACCCTCACCGACGCCCAGGTCGCGCTCTACGGCGGTGTGGCCAGCAAACCATAGGGCACCTGGCTCAGCCGCAGCTCCTTGACCTCTTCCACCGCCGCGGCCCACTCGGGGGCGTCGGTGTAACCCGAGTGGCCCAGGGTCGGCGGGTACGAGATGTCGCCGGCGGCGCGGCCGAAGACCGGGTCCACCAAGGGTCGATCGACGCAGTCGGCGCCGAGGACCGGACCGCCGATCGGGTCGCTCGGGCGGTAGAGGTTGCGCCACGGCCACCGGGCCACCGGGAGGTCCGTACCGTGGACGAGGAACGAGCCCGTGCGGCGCAGCTGGGCCGGGCCGAAGTACGCCGGGAAGAACGGCGCGTACAGCCGGTCCAGCGGGGCGCCGTAGGTCAGCAGCGCGACGGAGCTGCTCTGTTCGTACGTCAGCTGCATGATCACCGCGGCGCCCAGCACCGTGCCCTGGGAGTGGCAGGAGAGCAGCACGTTGGCGGTGCCGTCCCGGCGCAGGTGGTCGATGCGGTTGACGAGCTCGGGGACCGCCCGCTCGGCGTAACAGGGCGGCGCCAGGGGATGGGCGGCCCGTGGCCAGAAGGTGCCCAGGTCCCAGATGATGCCGACGAGCCTCCGGGTGTTGGCATTCCGGAAGGTCTGCCGCCCGAGGTAGAGCAGCCCGGCGGCGAACAGGCCGATGAGCCAGTCGCCGACGTTGGCCATGCCCGCCAGCACCGGGGTGTCGGTGACCGCGGTCTGCTCGGCCGCGTAGCCGATGCAGGCCGCCACGATCAGGACCACGGTGAGGGCGACGAACCGCCCGGCCACCTGGCGCAGAGTTTTGTCGGCGGTGGCCAGGGCCCACTGCTTCGCGATCGCTCTGGCGCGTACGGGATCGGTGTTGCCGGGGTAGGTGATGTTGACCTTGGTGAGCATGGCGCCGCGGGCGAGCCGGCGCAGCGACCAGTATCCGTAGAGGCCGACGATCACGGCTGCCGCGGCGACGACGAGCGCGAGGGCGGCCGCCCAGAAGTAGGGCATCGGCGTGACGAGGGGATCGATGCCCCGGTCGCGCGGCATCGGCTTGCCGAGCAGGTGGGCGACGGCCAGCACCATCGCCGCCGCGTAGGCGCCCGACAGCGCCGACCCGAAGAGCATCAGGATCGCGGTGGCATATCCGAACCAGGCTGCGCCCTTGTTGTGGCGGCGGACGGCGGTGAGCAGGACCACCATGATGATCAGCAGCACGATCTGGACGGTGATGCCGATGTGGACCGCCGCCGACAACCACGGCAGTGACGTGCGGGGTGCACCGGGTGAGCCCGTCGGCACCGGCTTCGCGAACCACATCCAGGCGAGCGAGACCGCGACCAGGCCGAGGGTCAGCCACGGCAGTGAGGCGATGAACCGTGTGGAGGCCCCGCCGTCGTCCTCGGTGCCGGTGTCCGGCCGGTCGGACATGCTCGGCAGGCAGACCAGGACCAGGCTCAGCAGTCCGGTCGCCAGCAGAACGCCCATCAGGCTTCCGGACAGCAGCGTCGGCCGGTCCCGGGTGAAGGGCGCCAGGGCCAGGATCCCGACGAGGGCCAGCGCGGCCGTGACGTGCACGGCCCGCAGCCGGCGTACGGGCCGGGCACTGTTCCACATGCGGCGGTTCTCGAGAGGTGAGTGCTGGCCGTTGTCCGCGTCGACGGCCTCGACCGGGGTGACCTCGTTGGCGCACCACGTCTTGTTGGCGAGCCACCACAGCAGGGCGACGACGGCGATCGGCACGAGCGCGGTCAGCGCGATCCGCCGCCCCGGTGTGTCCAGCCACGGCCAGGAGAGGAAACCCGCCCAGGCCGAACTGCACGACCCCGCACCGCCGGGCCGGACACACTGCCAGCCGGCGAAGTCCATCGACACGTTCACCGTGGCCAGCACCAGCGTCGCGGTGATGGTGAGCGCGAACAACCGCTGCACCGCCTCGCCGAGCCGCTGCCGGAAGCCCGGACGGTCCGCGGGCCGCGCGTAAAAAGCCACGTTGGCCAGCAGGAACGGGATCAGCAACAACCACAGCGCCCGCAGCTTGCTGCCCGCGGTCAGACCACCCCACGAGTACGCCTCCAGGACGCTCGTGCGGTCGTCGGCGGCGATCGACCGCGCCTGCCACACCCGGCGGTAGAAGCCGCTGGCGGCGTCGCCGGAGACCCTCCGCACCGTGGGGTGCTCGAGCATCGCCTCCGGCGGGGTGCCCGAGACCCCGTGGACGCGCAACTCGGTCCAGTCCGCCGTACCGTGCTCGACCCATCCAGCCATGGCGACGGTTTAGCACGCCTTCGACCGGCGGCGCAGTCACCAAGCCGATGTATCAGACGCCCTGACGTGTTGTCGTCATGAGCTGGTCGAGGTCGGGTCCGGGCAGCGGCCGGGCGTACAGGTAGCCCTGCCCGGTGTCGCAGCCCAGGGTGAGCAGTTCGGCGGCCTGCTCGGCCGTCTCGATGCCCTCGGCCACCGTGGTCAGGTTCAGGACCTGGCTGAGCCGGATGACAGCCTCGGTGATCGCGGACCCGGCGGGAGTGCCGTTGAGCTCGCCGACAAAGCTGCGGTCGATCTTGAGGATGTCGACGGGCAGCCGCGTCAGGTACTGCAGGGAGCTGTACCCGGTGCCGAAGTCGTCGATGGCGACGCGGATGCCGTGCTCCCGCAACGCGCGCAGGGCAGCGATGCCGGTCTTCTCGTCGACGATCGCGGACTCGGTGACCTCGAGGACGAGTGATTGCGGCGGCACACCCGTGCGGCCGAGGACGGCCAGGATGTCGTGCACGATCGTGGGCTCGCTCAGCTGTCGCGGCGAGAGGTTGACGCTGATGTAGAGCGGCTGCCGCCAGGCTTTGAGCTGCAGCAGCGCCTGTTCGAGAACGAACAGCCCGATCTCGGTGATGATCCCGGAGCGTTCGGCGATGGGGATGAACCGCACCGGGGAGACGATGCCGCGGGTCGGGTGCTGCCACCGGACCAGGGCCTCGGCGCCGATCGGCCGGCCGCTGGTCAGATCGACCATGGGCTGGAAGAGGACGTGGAGCTCGCCGCGGTCGAGGGCCAGCGCGAGGTCGTCGGAGAGGGCGGCGTCCTCGGCGCGCCGGTCGGTCATCGACGGGTCGTGCAGCGTCCAGGCGTGGGTCCCGGCCCGCTTGGCCTGGTACATCGCCACGTCGGCGCGGCGCAGCAGGTCCTTGGTCGAGTCCTCACCGGTCCCGATCGCCACACCGATGCTCGCCCGGATCGGCAGGACGTCCTCGCCGAGCCGGACGGGGTTCGCCGCCGCAGCGGCCAGGATCCGTTGGGCGGCGGCGGTGGCGTGCTCGGGTGTGGTGATGTCGGTGAGCAGCACCGCGAACTCGTCACCACCGATGCGGGCGGGCACGTCGCCGGTGCGAACGGTCGACCGCATCTGATGGGCGAACTCGACCAGCACCGTGTCACCGGCGGCGTGCCCGTACGCGTCGTTGACCAGCTTGAAGCCGTCGAGGTCGATGAGCAGGACCGCGACGTGCTCCCGGCGCTTGACCGCCTGGGTGATGGCGTTGTCGAGGCCGGTGCGGTTCGCCAGCCCGGTCAGCATGTCGGAGACCACGAGGTCACGGCTGTCGCGGAGCGAGATCACCTGGCGCAGCATGACGGCCGCGGCCATCACGATCAGGCCGATGACCAGACCACCCCAGGGCATCATGTCGTCCTCGCGCACGGTGACGACGAGCATCAGGGTCCCGCCCAGCCCGAGCGCGAGGGCGGGGAGCCGCGCCGACCACTTCGGCTGCTCCGACAGGCGGCTGCGAACCCCGGGCGCCTGAGGTCCGGAGGCCAGCAGCATCGGCGAGAGGGTCAGCAGCAGACAGGCGAGGACCATGAGCAGGCAGGCGAGCGCAGAGTCGGCCGGCTCGGCGCCGTGCACGCTGATCGACGACCACGCCGAGTCCGCGACGAGATAGAGCGCCATGCCCATCACCAGGGGTGCGACGGGATGCCGGAGGTGGGGGACCGCGCCGCCCAGCAGCAGGGTGCTCGCGGCGATCAGCAGCAGCAGGTCGCCGGCGGCAAAACCGATCGTCGAGACCCACAGGTGGCTCGGCTCACCGCTCAGGAACATGGGATTGAGCACGAAATACCAGACCAGCATGAACCCGCCGGCCAGCACGGTGAGGATCTCGGCCAGGAACGCGTGCCGGCGCCGGCCGCGTAGCTCCATGATCCGGCTGGAGAAGGCCCCGGCCGCCAGCAGGACGAACATCAGCAGGCGGCTGAACGTGCCCACCCACCACCAGACCTCGTCCCCGGTCGCCCCGCTCACCATCAGCGTCACCGTGGTGACCACCGCGGCGCTGCGGGCGACCCCCGCGCACTGCCACGCGAGCGGGTACGGGCTGCGCCGCGCCGCCCGGAAGCTGTAGACGGCGCCGAGCAGGTCGAGCAGGGGCACCGAGGCCGCGAGGATCCACGGCCGGGCGGACGCGTCGAGGACGCTCACGACCTGCCCGAGCAGGGTGAGCGTGACGACCGCCAGAACGGCCGGCGAGAGTCCTCGCCAGGTGAGAGTCCGCACGTCCGTACATCGGTCCCGCCACCATCGGTCTGAAGCATTCCGGACGTTTTGCGGGTCGCCTGGTGGTTTCCTATGGGAGTGGCGGACCCCGGCGTGCTCCGAGTGCTGACCGACCGGCGGGTCGGCACCAAGATCATGATCGCGGTGGCCGTCATCGCCACCTTCAGCGTCGCCGACGGCCTCTACGCCCTCACCAGCCTCGACAGGACCAACGACCAGGTCAAGACGGTGTACGGGCACAGCCTCGAGCTCAACACCATAGGAGAACTGCGCAGTGCGGTGAACCGGACCTGGCTGGCCGCCGACGACTACCTCCTGGCCGCGACCGACGCCGAACGCGCGAGTGCCGCGACCGCGCTGAAGACCGCCGAGGACCAGGTCGCGCAGACCACCGCCCAATACCGGACGTTCCCGATCGGCGCCGGCGAGACGGCCGCGATCACGTCCTTCCAGACGAAGTGGGCCGGATATCTGAGCTTCGTCCAGGACCGGCTGCTGCCCGCCGCCGGGGACACCCAGCGGCTCAACGCCGTGCGCTCCGGCGAACAGGCCACCCAGCTGACCGCCCTGCGCGCCGACATGTCCACCCTCTCCGAGGAGACCGTCGCGTCGGCCGCAGCGCAGGAGGCGTCCGCCGAGACCCTCTACCACTCCACACGTCTGTGGGTGCTCGGGGTGCTGCTCGTCAGTGCCGTCATCGGCCTGGTCGTGGCGGCGGGGATCGCCCGGCTCATCGTGGGGCCGCTGGCGCGCTGTGTGCGTACCCTGACCTCGATCGGGGAGGGTGACCTGACCGCGCGGGTGGAGGTCACCGGGCGCGACGAGATCGCCCAGCTCGCCGGGACGCTCAACCACACCGCGCAGGCCATGGCCGACCTCGTCGGCAAGGTCACCGGCAGCTCCCACACCCTCGCGTCGGCCTCCGAGCAGCTCTCCGCGGTGTCGCTCCAGCTCTCCGCCTCCGCCGAGGAAACGTCCGTGCAGGTCACCACGGTGTCGGAGTCGGCCGGACAGGTCTCGCACAGCGTGCAGGCCGTCGCGGCCGGCGCCGAGGAGATGGGCCTGTCGATCCGGGAGATCGCCGACAACGCCGGTGAGGCGGCCGGTGTCGCCGCGGGCGCCGCCCGCACCGCCGAGGCGACGAACACCAGCGTGGCCCGCCTGGGCAAGGCCTCCACCCAGATCGGCGACGTCATCAAGCTGATCACCGCCATCGCCCAGCAGACGAACCTGCTCGCCCTGAACGCCACCATCGAGGCCGCCCGCGCGGGCGAGATGGGCAAGGGTTTTGCCGTCGTCGCCAGCGAGGTCAAGGACCTGGCCCAGGAGACCGCCAAGGCGACCGAGGACATCTCCGCCCAGGTCGCGGCCATCCAGGCCGAGAGCAACGGCGCGGTCGAGGCGATCCGGGAGATCGCCCAGGTCATCGCCACGATCAACGACTACACGACGACCATCGCCTCCGCCGTGGAGGAGCAGACCGCGACCACCAGCGAGATCGCCCGCAGCGTCGGGCACGCGGCCGAGGGCTCGAGCAGCATCGCCGAGACGATCTCCGGGGTCGCGCAGGCCGCCCAGCAGGTCACCAGCGGCGCGACCGAGACCCAGCAGACCGCCGCCGAGCTGGCCCGCATGGCCGCCGAACTGAGCACGACCGTCTCGGCCTACCGCGTCTGATCCCGGCCGCCGCCGACGTGCCGCCGGGGCCTTGACCTGGTCTTCCGCTGACCGGCGCGGGCGAGTCTCAGGCGGTGTCGAGCTCGGCCACGACAGCGCGGTGGTCGCTGCCCGGGGCGCGGAGCACCCAGGAGCGCTGGGTCGACATGCCGCGCTGAAGGATGTGGTCCGGGCGGAGCACCGGCAGGTCGGACGGCCAGGTGAAGCCGAAGCCGGCCCCGGCCTCCTGCTGGGTGTCGCGCAGCGGTGCGAAGGTGTCGAACTGCCGGTCGGTCGTCGTGGTGTTCAGATCTCCCGCGACCAGGACACGGGGGCTCTCGTCGGCGGCCACGGCGGCGGCCAGGGCGGCGATCGTCTGGTCGCGTTCGGCGGTCGCGGCGGGCCGGGCCGAGGCCAGGTGGGCGGCGTAGACGCGGACCGGGCCGTCCGGGGTGGGCACGGTCGCCCGCAGCGCCCGCGTCCAGCCGATGCCGATGTCGACCGGACCGGTCTCGGACAGCGGCAGGGTGCTCCACAGACCGACCGTGCCCGTCACCTCGTGATAGGCCCAGTCGCCGTCGAGCTCCCGCTGCGCCGCGGCGAGGTTCCTGTCGGTGAGCTCCTGGAGGATCAGGACGTCGGGTCCGGCGGCGACCACCGCGCGCAGCGCCAGCTCCGGGCTCGCATTCGCGGCGCCCAGGTTGAGCGTGGCCACCCGCAGGTCGTGATGGTCGGCGGACGAGCGCGGGACCAGCACCGGCCCGAACATCGCGGCCCAGAACACCGCGGGCAGCAGACAGACGACAAAGGTGCGTGTCGACCGGCGCAGGGCGGCGACACCGAGCAGAGCCGGCACGAGCAGGCCCAGCCACGGCAGCCCGCTGTCGAGCGCCGTCCCGGCGGCGCCGGGCACCAGCCGGTGCAGCGCCAGGACACCCGACAGTCCGACCGCGGCGACAGCGATGAGCGCACTGCCCTTACGCCACCGCCCGATCACCATCAGACCAGCCTAGGGGGCGCCGCCGAAGCCCACGGCGACTCCACGACGAGGTCCAGCTTTCGGGCTCAGCTGTGCGCGTGTTCGGGGTCGGGGTGGATGAGAGCGGTGGTGAGGCGGGGGACAGCGTGGCTCAGGCGGTGCTCGGCGTCGACGGCGATCGCGTGCGCCGCGGCGAGGGACAGGTCCGCACCGACCGTGATCTCTGTTTCGGCGTGCAGGCGGTGACCGATCCAGCGCAGCCGGACCGTGCCGACCCCGAGCACACCGGGTGTGTCCCGCAGGCAGGTCTCGGCCCGGTCCACCAGGGCCGGGTCGACCGCGTCCATCAGCCGGCGGTAGATCTCGCGGGCCGCGTCCTTGAGGACGAGCACGATCGCCACGGTGATCAGCAGGCCGACGACCGGGTCGGCCCAGCGCCAGCCCAGTGCCGCCCCGCCGGCGCCGAGCAGCACGGCCAGAGAGGTGAAGCCGTCCGTACGGGCGTGCAGACCGTCGGCGACCAGGGCCGCGGAGCCGATGCGCCGGCCGACCGAGATCCGGTACCGGGCTACGAGCTCGTTGCCCGCGAATCCGGCCACTCCGGCCAGTGCGACGTACCCGATGTGGGTCATGTCCTGGGGGTCCAGGAGGCGGCGGACCGCCTCGTACCCGGAGAACACCGCCGAGGCCGCGATGGTCAGGACGATCACGATGCCGGCGAGGTCCTCGGCGCGTCCGAATCCGTACGTGTACCGCCGGGTCGCCGCGCGCCGCCCCAGCAGGAACGCGACGCCGAGCGGGACCGCCGTGAGCGCGTCCGCGACGTTGTGGAGGGTGTCGCCGAGCAGGGCCACCGAGCCGGAGGAGGCCACCACGACGGCCTGCACGGCGGCGGTCGCCCCGAGCACCGCCAGTGAGATCCACAGTGCCCGCAGACCGGCGCGCGACGACTCCAGTGCGGTGTCCACCTTGCCGGCGGAGTCGTGCGAGTGCGGGGTGAGCGCGTGGCGCAGGCGGTGGCTCATACCCGGGACAGTAGGCGCTGACCCGCCTGCGCGACAACGCCGCAAAAGCCCGTGACCTGCAACAACAACCTACTGGCGGGCCGCGATCGCGAGGAAGCGGTCGTCCGCGTCGGCGTACCGGGTCAGGGCCCAGCCGGTCCGGCCGGCCGCCTCCCGCAGGGGTTGTTCGGCCAGGGGCTCGTCGGGGCGCAGGGTGTGGCCGTGGCGGGCGGCGAGGGCGGCCCGGCCGATCGGGTGGAACAGCACGAGGGTGCCGCCGGTCCGGGTAACGCGGGCGAGCTCGCGCAGCCCGCCGTCCGTGTCGGGCAGGTGGGTGAGGAGGCCGGCCGCGAAGACGGCGTCGAGGCGCCCGCCGGCGATCGGCAGGCTCAGGGCGTCGGCCTCGACCAGGTGGGCGCCGTGCTCGCGAGCGCGGGGTGCGGCCACCGCGAGCATCTGCGGTGTGAGGTCGAGCCCGAGCACAACGCCGTCCGGCCCGGCCGCCGCTCGCAGCGCCGGAAGGGCACGCCCGGTGCCGCAGCCCACGTCGGCGACCACCGCGCCGGCGCGCAGCCCCGCTTCGGCAACCGCCGCGGCATAGGCCGGCAGGTCGCTGCCGAACTTGGTGTCCCAGGTGGCCGCCCGGGCCGCGAAGAACTCCTGCGATTCGCTGCGGGACCGCTGCCGGCTCACGAGTTCAGCCCGTTCAGGGGGATCAGGTCGGCCGGGATGCCGGTGGTCCAGCCGTCCTCCAGCACCGCGAGGGCGTCGGCGAGGGCTGCGCCCCGCAGGCTGGCGGGACGTCCGCCGGGCACGACCAGCGCGTGGTCGCCGGCCAGCCGTACCGGGACGAGCCGGGTGACACCCGGGGCCGGGCGCAGGTCGCCGGTGACCGGGAGCCGGATCAGATCGGGGGCGGCCCGCCCGCTCAGACCGTGGAGCAGTGGCCCGAGCACGGTCACGCAGGCGACCAGACCCGCGAACGGGTTGCCCGGCAGCCCCACGACCCAGCGCGTACCCGGCAGCTCGGCCAGCAACTGCGGGCGTCCCGGGCGGCACGCGACCTGGTCCACGAGCCGGCGCGCGCCGATGCCGTTCAGGACACCGTGCAGGTGGTCCGCGGCGCCCGCCGACGACGAGCCCGTCACCACGACCACGTCCGCGTCGGCCGTGGTGAGGGCGGCGGCCAGGAGCTCGGGCTCGTCGCCGATCAGCACCGCGTCGGTGACGACCCCACCGGCCGCGGCCACCAGCGCCGACACCATCGGCGTGAACACGTCACGGACCTGTCCGGGCCCCGGCACCCCGGCCGTGACCAGCTCATCACCCGTGACGACCAGCCGTACCGTGGGCCGGCCGTGGACCGTCACGGAGTCCGCCCCGGCCTGGGCGAGCAGCCCGGCCACCGCCGGCGTCACCAGCCGCCCGGCGGGCAGCAGCTCGTCACCCGCCCGGGCATCCTCGCCGGCCCGGCGGATGTGCGCCTTCGGCCCCGGGCCCGCAGCGTTCAGGTCGGCGGTCTCGTACGGCAGCACGGCGACAGTTCCCGCAGGCACGACCGCACCCGTCATGATCTCGACCGCCTCACCGGCGCCGAGCGGCGCGGGCCACACCGGGCCGCCCGCGTACACCTGGCCGAGCACCCGCCAGGGCCCGCGGCCGGCCACGGCGTAACCGTCCATCGCCGAGGCGTCGAAGCCGGGCAGATCGCCGCGGGCCAGGACCGGTGCGGCGAGCACCCGGCCGGTGGCCTCGCTCGACGGGACCACCGAGGGCGGCAGGGGAGTGGCGGCGCCGGTCGCGATCTTCACGGCGGTACGCCACGGAACGGGGCTGTGGTCGATGGAGGGCATCGCTGTGAGTGTCACATCAGCGGCCCGTCCCGGCACGGTCGAGGGCGAAGTGTGCGCGCCGGGTCAGCCAGCGCAGCACCTGCCGGGGGTGCGAGGCGGGCTCGGCGATCGGGTGGAACACGTGCTCGATCACGTCGTCGGCCGCCACCAGCGTCAGGCGTTCGTAGAGCGTCATGTCACCCGCGGTGAACGTCGGCAGCCCCGGATCCTCGGCCAGCGTCAGCCGGGGATCGGGGATCAGCGGGTACGGCAGCCGGAGCCGGTGCACGAGCTCGCGCTGGTACCCCGACGACTGCGCGGACAGGCCGTAGACGCGGGCCGCTCCGGCGCGCCGCAGCTCGGCGTGGTGGTCGCGGAACCACGCCGCCTGCTCGGTGCCACCGCGGGCGCCGGGGATCTCCAGCAGGCCGTTGGGCAGGTCGACGCCGGGGCGGCCCGTCAGGGGGTACACGAAGATGATGCTGCGACCCGGACCCAGGGCACTCAGCTCGACCGGCCGCCCGTCCGTGCCGTGGAAGCGCAGGGACGGCAGCCGGGTGCCGGTCAGGCCGGCCGGGTCCCTCCCGGTCACCGCGCCGCCGGTCGTGACGCGGCCCGCGGCCGCGTCGAGCCGGGCATCGAGGGCCTCCCGCTGAGCGGTCAGCCTCCCGATGCGTTCCTGCAGGCCCGTGATGGTGCTCCTGTACGTGGCCAGCGCCGCCGCACACACGTCGGCGTCGTCTGCGCCGTCCGCGATCGACTCGACGAACGGGCGGGTCTCCTCGACACTGAGCCCGAGCGCCGTCAGCTCCCGGATCTGCGCGACCAGACGCACCGCGATCGGGTCGTACTCGCGGTACCCGTTGCCGAGCCGCCGGGGCACGACGAGGCCCGCCGTCTCGTAGTAGCGCAGCGCCCGGATCGTCGTCCCGGTCCGCCGCGCCAGTTCCCCCACCCGCATCCCGCGACCCTAAACCCGCACCCCCGGGTACGGGTCAAGGTGTTCATCGTGACCCTTCCCGGGCTGCCGTTCCGTTGCCACGCTGGCCCCGCGAACATCAGCGAACAGGGAGCCGACATGACCGTGATCAGCCGTGTGACGGGCCGCCAGATCCTCGACAGCCGGGGCAACCCGACCGTCGAGGTCGACGTGGAGCTCGAGGACGGATCGCTCGGAAGGGCAGCCGTGCCCTCGGGCGCCTCGACCGGCTCGCACGAAGCGGTCGAACTGCGCGACGGCGACCCGTCCCGCTTCCACGGCAAGGGCGTGCGCCGGGCCGTAGCGGCGGTCAACGGCGAAATCGCCGCGGCCGTGACCGGCCTGCCGGCCGAGGACCAGGCCCGCATCGACCAAACCATGATCGACCTCGACGGTACGCCCGACAAGCGGCGACTCGGCGCCAACGCCATCCTCGGGGTGTCCCTGGCCACGGTGAAGGCGGCGGCGCTCGCACACCGGCAGCCGGTCTACCGCTACGTCGGCGGCGCCGGTGCCCGGGTGCTGCCCGTGCCGATGATGAACATCATCAACGGCGGTGCCCACGCCGACAACCCGCTCGACTTCCAGGAGTTCATGATCGCTCCGGTCGGCGCGGCGAGCCTGTCCGAGGCCGTACGCATGGGCTCGGAGGTCTTCCACACGCTGCGCAAATCCCTGGCCGCCGCCGGGCACAACACCAACGTCGGCGACGAGGGCGGCTTCGCCCCGCACGTCGTCACCGCCGACGAGGCCCTGGAGTTCGTGCTCGGCGCCGTCGAACAGACCGGGTACCGGCCCGGCACCGACATCACCATCTGTCTCGACCCGGCCAGCTCGGAGTTCTACTCGGACGGCGTCTACGACTACGCCGGCGAGGGCCGCAAACGCACGGTCGAGGAACACGTCGACTACCTGCGCGGCCTCCTCGACCGCTATCCGATCTCGTCGATCGAGGACCCGATGGCCGAGGACGACATCGCCGGCTGGCAACACCTGACCCGCCTCGCCGGCGACCGCGTCCAGCTCGTCGGCGACGACGTCTTCTGCACGGACGTCACCCGCCTGCGCGCCGGCATCGAAGGCGGCTACGCCAACGCCATCCTGGTCAAGGTCAACCAGATCGGCACCCTGACCGAGACCCTCACGACGGTCGACGCGGCCCACAAGGCGGGCTACCGCGTGGTCATGTCACACCGATCCGGCGAAACCGAGGACACCACGATCGCCGACCTGGCCGTGGCCGTCGGCTGCGGCCAGATCAAGACGGGCTCCCTGTCACGCTCCGACCGCACAGCGAAATACAACCAGCTCCTGCGCATCGAGGAGGAACTCGGCGACAGCGCCCGCTACGGCAACTGACCCCTCATCCGTTCGCGTGACGCAATGGTCGATCCCGGACATCCCCGCCTAGGGTCGTGGCAGGCGAACGAGAGGGCGTGCGACTGTGGACGACGACGTATTCCCGCGAACTGGTGCGGACGTCGTCCGGCAGGTCCTGGCCGCCCTGGCGCCCGGCGAACTGCCGTACGTCGCTTCGGTCCTGGAGGCGTACCGGGTCGACCCGTGGACCCTCGACGGCCGGGAGGCCGGCATCCCCGCCGACCAGGTGAACGCGTGGGCGCCCTTCGTGCTCGGCTTCGTCGCCGGGACGGTGGTGGCGCCGGCGGAGGAGCCGGTCTTCCCTGCCGGGCGTGGACGGTTGTCGACGCTGGTGCAGCGCTTCTGGCGGCCGCGCTTGGCTGATCTGGCCGGGGTCCCGGACACGCCGGTCCCGGCGCTGGCGGCGGACGAGCTGCGCCGGGTGTGGGCGGCGGCTATCGACGCCGCGACGCTTCGGGGCTGTTCCGCCCGGGACCGCGAGGCGTTCGCGGCTGCTGTGGTGGCCGCGCTGGCCGTGGGCCACCTGCCGAACTGAGACGACGGCCCCGCTCACGCCCAACTTCCTTGAAGTCGGGCCTTCACGGACTGGGGTGGGCCCGACTTCGTTGATGTCGGGCCTTCACGGACTGGGGTGGGCCCGACTTCGTTGATGTCGGGGCTTTGTGGGCTGGGGTGGGCCCGACTTCGTTGATGTTGGGCCTTCGCGAACACGGTCAGGCCCAACTTCCTTGAAGTCGGGCCTTCGCGGCCTGGGGTGGGGCCGACTTCCTTGATGTTGGGCCTTCCCGGCCTGGGTTGGGGCCGACTTCGGTGAAGTTGGGCCTTCCTGGTCCCCGGCCGGCCCGAGCCTCGGCGGGGCCGTGCCTTCGCGGATGCGGTTAGGCCCAACTTCCTTGATGTTGGGCCTTCCCGGCCTGGGTTGGGGCCGACTTCGGTGAAGTTGGGCCTTCCTGGTCCCCGGCCGGCCCGAGCCTCGGCGGGGCCGTGCCTTCGCGGATGCGGTCAGGCCCAACTTCCTTGATGTTGGGCCTTCCCGGCCTGGGTTGGGGCCGACTTCGGTGAAGTTGGGCCTTCCTGGTCCCCGGCCGGCCCGAGCCTCGGCGGGGCCGTGCCTTCGCGGATGCGGTCAGCCCCAACTTCCTTGATGTTGGGCCTTCCCGGCCTGGGTTGGGGCCGACTTCGGTGAAGTTGGGCCTTCCTGGTCCCCGGCCGGCCCGAGCCTCGGCGGGGCCGTGCCTTCGCGGATACGGTCAGCCCCCACTTCCTTGAAGTTGGGCTTTGCGGTCCGGGTTGGGGCCGGCTTCGCCGGTGTTGGGGCTTCGTGGGGCGGGTTCGGCCCGACTTCGGCGATGTTGGGCCGTTGCGATTCCAGCCAGCCCCAACTTCGGTGATGTTGGGGCTTCCTGGGCGCCGGCCCGGCCCCGCCTCGGCGGAGCGGGCACGGCTCAGGCCCAACTTCAACGAAGTTGGGCCTGAGCTGGCGCCGTCGGTCAGGGGCGGCCGAGCGCCTTGTACTCCCAGCCCGCCGCGCGCCACGCGTCGGAGTCGAGGGCGTGCCGCCCGTCGAAGATCCGCTGGGCGCCGACGACCTCGGCCATGGCCTCCGGGGCGATCTCCCGGAACTCGGTCCACTCGGTCAGGAGCACCACCACGTCGGCGTCGCGGGCGACGTCGAGGGCGCTGGTGCCGTAGTTGAGCTCCGGGTGCGCCTTGCGGGCGTTCTCCATCGCCGCCGGGTCGAACACGTGCACGTCCGCGCCCATGCTCGCCAGCGTGCTGGCCACGTCGAGGGCGGGTGCGTCGCGAATGTCGTCGGAGTTCGGCTTGAACGCCGCACCCAGCGCCGCGATCTTCTTACCCGCGACGTCCCCGCCGCACAACTCGACGACGAGGTCGACGGTCCGGGCGCGGCGGCGGCCGTTGATGCCGTCGATCTCGCGCAGGAAGCCGACAGCCTGGCCCACACCGAGCTCTTCGGCTCGGTGTGCGAAAGCGCGGATGTCCTTGGGCAGGCACCCGCCACCGAAGCCGAGCCCGGGGCGCAGGAACTTCCCGCCGATCCGCTCGTCGTAGGCCAGAGCCTCGGCGAGGTCGTGCACGTCGGCGCCGGTGGCCTCACACACCTCGGCCATCGCGTTGATGTAGGAGATTTTGGTGGCCAGGAACGAGTTCGCGGCGACCTTGACCAGTTCGGCGGTCTGCAGGCTGGTGACCTTCACCGGCACGCCCTGGGCCAGGACGGGGGCGAACGCGGCTCGGAGCTGTTCTTCGGACCAGGCGGAGGTGACGCCGAAGACCATCCGGTCGGGCTTCATCGTGTCGTCGACGGCAAAGCCCTCACGCAGGAACTCGGGGTTCCAGGCCAGCTCGACCTGATCCCCGGCCGGTGCGGTCGTACGAATCAGCTCGGCCAGCCGAGCAGCGGTACCCACCGGCACGGTCGACTTACCCACGACCAGCGCCCGGCGGTGCAGGTGCTTGGAGAGCTCGGTGACCGACGCGTCGACGTAGGTCATGTCGGCGGCCTCGGAACCCTTGCGCTGCGGGGTGCCCACGCAGATGAAGTGGACGTCGCCGAATTCGCCGGCTTCCTGGAAAGACGTGGTGAAGCGCAGGCGTCCGCTCTCGAGGGCTTTGGTGAGCAGCTCGGGCAGGCCGGGCTCGAAGAACGGCACCTCGCCGGAGTTGAGGCGCTCGACCTTGGCGGCGTCGACGTCGACACCGATGACGTCGTACCCCATGACGGCCATGCAGATCGCGTGGGTGGCACCCAGGTAGCCGGTGCCGATCACAGTGAGGTTCATCAGAGGATCTCCTTGGAGGGGGTCAGTGACAGTCGACGTTGGCGAGGCCGAGGGCAGCGCCGGTGGCCTTGTTGGTGCAGGCGACCCGGTTGTTCTCGACCGGGGCGAGGTGGAAGCCGTATCCGGGCCCGTCGACCTGCGCGATGTTGCCGGTGAAGGTGTTGCCGCGGCCCCAGCCGTCGTAGACCTGGTGGGTCTGGAAGCCGTCCTCCGGGCTGCGCTGCCCGGTGTTGCCGCTGATGGTCCAGTTGTTGCCCTTGACGTCGACCCACGAGTCGGCGCCGGTCAGCGCCGCACCGTCGAAGGTGTTGCCGGTGACGGTGCCGCCGGTGGTGCCTTCCTTGATGTCGACGGCCTCGGCCGTGGTCGCGCTGATCGTGTTGCCGCGGACCACGTTGCGGTCGCTGGTGTCGGGGGCGCCGCCGGTGATGCCGGCCCAGTTCGAGTTGGCCGAGCCGATGTAGACGCCCTCGCCGAACTTGTCGCGCCGCTTGCCGGTGTCGCGGATCGTGTTGCCCTCGACCACGTTGTCGGAGCTGAACTTGCGCAGGTGGATGGCCTCGTCGCCGATCTGCTCGACGGTCAGGCCACTGATCACGGTGTGGTTGACGCTGTCGGCCATCACACCTTTCTGCGCGTTGCGGACGGTGAAGCCCACGAGCCGCCAGTGGTCGGCGCCGTCGAGGTGGAAGCCGTAGCCCTTCTTGATGCCGCCGCCGTCGAGGACCGCACCGGGCCCGCCGCAGACGAAGATCGGCTTGGCCGCGGTGCCCTTGGCGTCACCGACGAACGCACCCTCGTAGACGCCGTCCGCCAGCAGGATGCTGGTGCCGGGCTGCGCCTGGTCGAGCGCGGCGGTCAGGCTGTCCGCGTCGCCGACCGAAACGGTCGCCGCCGGGCAGGTCGTGCCGCCGGCCGCCACCGTCGTGGTGGGGAGAGGGCCGGTGGCGGGTGCCGTGCCGTCGGTCGAGGGCGGTGCGGTGGGGACGATCGCTCCCGCGGGGACGGTCGGTCCAACCGGTCCGGTCGCGCCCGCGACCGGCTCGGCTCCGGCCGTACCGGTCAGGGAGATCACCAGGGCGATCACCGCGACCAGCAGGGCCGCGCCGCCGAGCCAGAGGCCGGGCCCGCCCGGCAGCGCCGCGAGGCGCCGCCGGACGACGGGCCAGTTCGAACCCTGGGTCATGCCTGTGTTCCCGCGCCGACAAGCTCCCGGGCCGGCGGGTTCAGCGGCATGGTGTTCGCGTACGGGCCGCGGACACCGGCACGGCGGCGGCGGACACCCAGCGCGGCCGAGCCGATGATCAGGACGATGATGGCCGCCCAGAGCATCGTCATCGGGCTCGCGTAGTGCCGGAACCGGATCCAGAACGAGCTGGTGTCGTGCCAGGCCGAGATCGTGTTGTGCTCGACCTCGACGTCACCGCGGGCCCGTGAGCTGTCCAGCGCGCTCGGACCCACCCCGGCGACCACGTTGTACGTGACCAGCGAGCCGCCGGTCGCGTCGACCAGGGCGATGCCGTGGTTCGTGGCGCCGTGGACGGTGTTGCCGCGGATCTCGGCGACCGAACTGCGGACGTAGATGCCGTTGTCCGCGTCGCTGACCACGTTGCCGGTGATCAGCGCGTTGGTCACGCCGTCGCGGACCGCGATGCCCTGCCGGCGCTGACCGCTGACCTGGTTGCCGCTGATGGCGACCGTGTCGGCGCCCTGGCGGGCCACGATGCCCATGTCGCTGCCGACGACCGTGTTGTTCTGCACGGCGAGGTTCAGCCCGCCGATGATCTCGATGCCGTAGTGCGCGTTGTTGCGGGCCACGCTGTTGGCGATGGAGTTGTTGCCGTAACTGCCGACGAACTCACCGGACGCCGACGCCCCGACGGCCAGCGGCAGGCCGTTGACCGTGAAGCCGTTGCCGCCGTTGCCCTGCGCGGTGCTCGCGCTGACGCGTACCTGCTGGGCGGCGCGGGAGAGGACAAAACCGTCGCCGCCGTTGTCGAGCGAGGTGACCCGCTCGACGTCCGCGCTGGAGGCGAAGCGGTGCAGCACCAGACCGTCCTGCAGGCTGTGGGAGATCGTGGTGTCCGTGATGCTGATGCCGTTGGCGCTGGAGACGAAGAGCCCGAACGCGTTCCCCGTGATGCTGGCGTGCGAGATCTGACCGGACACGTAGGACAGGCCGGGCACGTCGAACCGCGTGTCGGGGGAGACCAGGTTGCCGCTGGGCTGGGCGAAGACGTCGCCGGCACCCGGCGCCGCGTCGGCCTGCGCGTCGGTGGCCAGCCGGTCGGCCTTGGCCTCGTGGCGCTGCGTCTTGGTCAGGTGGGTCGGGCCGTCGACGTCACCGGTGTTCGGCCGGTCCGTGCCGGTCAGGCTCACACCCGCGGTGCGGCCGCTCCAGAACCCCAGGTCCGAGATCTGAGCGTACGACATGGCGAACTGACCGCCGATGGCCCGGATGTACGCCCGGCCGTCGTCGACGCGGGTGTCCGGGAGCCCGGTCCGCACGTCCCAGCTGGTGATCTTCGTGGGTGCCTGCGGGGTGCCCTCGATGGTGATGCCCCCACCGAACGACACGATCGACACGAACCCGTTGGTGGTGCTGGCCATCCGCAGTGTCAGCCCGCCCGGGTTGGCCAGCCGCAGCTTCGCCCCCGAGTTCAGGTAGAGGTTCTCGGTCAGCAGGTAACTGCCGTCGGCCTGGCGCACGAACGTCTGCGGTGCCAGCCGCAACAGGTCCGCGATCGTGTACGGCTCCCGCTGCTGCGTCAGCACCAGGGTGTAGCCGTCGCCGGTGTCGAGGCGGTACGGCTTGGCCCAGCTCAGTCCGCGCGTCGGTGCGACCGCGGTGACGGCGCGGACCTGGGTCAGGCGGCGGTCCTCACCGGCGACCAGGGCGGCCTGCTGCTCGGCGGATTCTGCGGTGGTGCCGGCGTTGGCCGTACCCTCGGGGTCCGCGAGAGCGGGGGAGCTCAGAGCGAGAGCGGCGGCGGTGGTGACCAGCGCCGTGGTCATCCTGGTGGCGCGCATGATCACGCCCCCTTTCCGGCGAGAGCGGGCTCTGCGGTGGTCAGCGTCGCGGCGCTCTGGCCCTCGCCACCGATGCTGTCCGCGGTCCGCGTCAGCCAGCCCTGCTTGTTCATGGTGAAGAACGCGTAGAGCTTGATCGGCAGCGCGATGAAGATGACGACCAGCGAGGTCAGGGGCAGCAGCAGGATCTCCTGCGGGTGCCGGCGCAGGTGCGAGTAACCACGCACTCCGCGGCCCAGCAGCAGCCAGACCAGCGCGATGACGATCGAGTGGACGGTCAGCTCGAGGCGGCTGAAGATGAGGTACGCCAGGGCCATGCCCATGGTCACCGGGGTGAGCAGGATCTGCAGCACCGTGATCTTGGTGACCATCGGTACGCGCCAGAGCCAGCCCTTCCACAGCGCGGTCAGGTACGTGCGGTACGAGTTGCGGCTCCACCGGACGCGCTGCTTCACGAACGCCGAGAACGAGGACGGGAACATCGACAGCGCCCGTGCGGACGACTGGTGAACCGTCTTGTAGCCCGACGCCAGCACCAGCCAGGTCAGCCGGCCGTCGTCACCGGCGACACAGCGGCGGCCCAGGAAGAACTCGTCCTCCAGGTGCGGCAGCACCGGCACGATCGCCGAGCGGCGGTACGCGGCCGTCCGCCCCGAGAGGCAGGCCACGGCCCCGGCCCGGCCCATCGCCGGCACGTAGTCGTAGTACCGCAGGTTGACCAGCCAGTCGGCGATCCGCCGCCAGACGCTGGTGGTGCGCTGGTAGACGTTCTGCTGGGTGCCGACACCACCGACCTCGGGGTCGACGAACGGCATCTGCACGGCATCGAGCAGGCCCGGCTCCCAGCGGGTGTCGGAGTCGGCCAGCACGACCAGCTCGCCGGTGGCGGCACGGATGCCGACCCCGAGCGCCGAGCGCTTGCCGCGGTGCACGAACGGGATGACCTTCAGCCGCGGGTCGTCGACCTCGGCCAGGCGCGCCAGCACCTCGGTGTCCTCGACGTCCGGGACGATGATGACCTCGTACGGGTCCTGCGACAGCCAGCTGTCCAGGCACTCGAGCAGGATCTCCGGGTCCTCACGGTACGCGGGGACGACGACGGAGACGGTGGTGCGGAAGTCGTTGACGACGGGGCGGGCGAAGCGGGACAGCACCGCCCGGTAGAGCCAGAGGACCCAGACGAAGAGGCCGGCGAGACCGAGCGGCATGACGTCACGCCATGACGTCTCGCCCGCGGCCTCGACGATCCAGGACCAGGACACGTCGAAGTAGTGCGACAAGGTGGACTCCCTTGAGCTGGTGCAGCGCATGCGGAAGGGGTGTCACCTGCTCCGAACCGGTGCCGGGAGGGGGAATCCGGGCACGCGGCGGCCACCGGGGAGCGGTGGCGGGGAACAGGGAGCGGAGCCGGCGGCGGCATTGCCGCGACTCGGTGCGGAGCGGGACGCCTTACGGGGTCCGGCTACCGGCTCGACCTGCTGCGTTCAAGGGACGGTGCGCGGGTGGTGCGGGCTGACATACTCATCGAGCGATCTCCTTGGCGGGACCAAGGACGTCGGTTTCGCCTCTGGCTCCCCGCCGGACATGGGCGACCAACTCGCCCGGCGGATCAACACCTCGCCCACGACTCCGTGTGAGTCGTACGTGAAGATACTGTCATTTCGGTATTTGTCCGTCTTCAGCCGATCGGCCAGGGTTCGATGGGATGCACGGACCGGGCCGCTGATCTTCTCGATCGATGAGTATGGTGACGCCCATGGTCCTGCGCTCCCTGCTCGCAGCGCTCGCCCTCGCGCTCGCCGCCGCCACTCCGGTGTCCCCGGCCACCCCGGTGGCGCCCGTCGCCTTTCACCGGACCGAGCAGGGCCGGACCGAGCAGGGCCGGACCGAGCAGCGCTGGGCGGAGCAGCGCTGGGCGGAGCAGCGCCGGGCGGAGCCGGGCGACGTGAAGTGGTACCGCGTCCGGCCCAGCTTCGACGGCGAGGAGGAGTACCTCTACGAGATCGCCGAGCGTTTCCTCGGTGACGGCGACCGCCACGACGAGATCTTCCAGCTCAACAAGGGCCGCGTGCAGGCGGACGGCGAGAGCCTCACCGTTCCGGACGAGATCGAGTCGGGCTGGGTGCTCCAGCTTCCGGATGACGCGACGGGACCCGGCGTGGAGGTCGGCCCGCTGCCGACCGCACCGCCATCGGTGTCCGCTGCTCCGCTCGCCTCACCCCCTGCCGTCGGCGCCGCCCCGGAAGCGGCCGCCGACGAAGACTCCGGCCTGCTGCTGCCCCTGCTGGGTGGCGGCATCCTGGTGCTCGCCGGGGGAGCGCTGCTGGCCTTTTTGCTGGTGCGCCGCCGTCGCGTGCCACCACCGACGCCGCCCGCGTTCATCCCCCGGCAGCGGACCGGACCGCCACCGCTGCGCCCGCTCGACCCGGCCGCCGCCTGGACCGTCGACCGCGCCCTGCGGGTGCTCGTCACCTCGGCCGAAGCCGCCGGCCGCCCGGTCCCGCCGGTTCTCGGCGTCACGATCGACGACAGCTGGGTGAGCCTGCGGCTCTCCGCGCCGGACGAGCAGCCGTTCGCGCCGTGGGAGGCCCGCTCGCAGGGCCGGGTCTGGATCGCCCCGCTGCGCGGTCTCCAGGCGCTCCCCGCCGATCCCGCCACCGGTACGCCGTGCCCGCGCCTGGTCACCCTCGGCACCGCCGCCGGCACCCGCGAGTTGCTCGACCTCGGCCGCGCGCCCGGCCCGATCGCCGTCCGCGGCGACACCACCGCCGCCCGTGCCCTGCTGGCGGCCTGGGCCGTCGAGCTGACGAACAGCCCGTGGTCCGCCGGCGTCCGCGTGGTCGCCGGTGGCCTGCGCCCCGAGATCGAGGACGAGCCGCGCGTGGTCTCGGCCGAAACGCCCGCCGCGGCCCTCGCCGAGATCCTCGGTCCTGCCCCGGACCCCGTCGCCGAGCCTGACGACACCGAGCCTGGCACCGCCGAGCCCGACACCGCCGAGCCGGGGCTAGCGGACGGCTGGCTGGGCGTGCTGATCCTCAGTGCCCTGCCGGACCGCCTGCCCGAACTGCCCGACGGCTGGACCGTGGTGGTCCTCGGCCGCGCCCGGCAGGACGGCTGGCAGATCACCGTCGGCCCCGACGGCACGGTCGACACCGGCCGTCTCGGCATCTCGATCCACGCCGCGCCCTAAGCCAGGCGGCCGATCAGACGGCCCAGCTGCTCCCGGTATTCGGCGAAGAACTCGGGGGAGTCGGCCGGCTTCCCCGTGAAGTCCTCCGCGAAGTGCGCCAGCAACGTCGGTGCGAGAGCCGCCCCGAAAAGCGCCAGCTGCAGGTGACCGGGATCCAGGTCGGCGGCGATCTCGCCGGCCTCCTGGCGGCGGCGGAGGTCGTCGACCATCGCCTTGCGGTATTCCTGGCCGCCCTCCTCGCGGTCACCCTCGAGGGCCTGCCAGATCAGCAGCCGGGCCCAGTGCCGCTGCGTCTCGCCGACCTGTGTGAACGCCCCGACCACCTCGGCCAGGGAGGCGTCCGGGCGGCTGAGCTCCTGGCTCATCGAACGCCACCGCTGGATCAGGGCCCGGTAGAGGCCTTCCTTGCCGTCGAAGTAGTACGAGATCAGCTGCTGGTTGGCCTCGGCCCGCCGCGCGATGGCGCCGATCCGGGCGCCGGCGTACCCGTGCTCGCCGAACTCGATCAGCGCCGCGTCGAGGATGCGTTCGCGGGTGCGTTCCGCGTCGCGCTTGCGCTCGGGCCCGGCCGGTGAGCGCCGGGATCTCGGCTGTTCAGGCATGACCCCGAGCCTATCAATCAAACGAATGGTTGACAGTTTCATGTGAATGATTGACGCTGGGAGCCATGACGGATCTCGACGTGATGATCATCGGCGGGGGCATCGGCGGCCTGGCGCTGGCGCAGGGACTGCGCCGCGCGGGCATCACCACCCACGTCTACGAACGCACCCACGAACGCACCGACTGGCTGCAGGGATACCGGATCCACATCAGCCCGGCCGGGGCCCGCGCCTTGCGCGACTGCCTCGGTCCCGAGGGCTGGCAAGCCTTCCTCGACACCGCCGCGCCCGGTGGCGGTTTTGGCTTTCTCGACGACCGTGGCCGTGAGCTGCTGGCTTTCACCGAGGAGGAGATCGGCGACCGGCACTTCGGCATCAGCCGCACGGGTCTGCGCGAGGTCCTGCTCCGCGGGCCGTTGCACACGGGCAAGACCTTCGTCGGCTACGAGGAGACAGGCGACCACGTCACCGCTCGCTTCGCGGACGGCTCGACCGCCACCGCCGGCTTGCTGATCGGTGCGGACGGCGCCAATTCCCGGGTACGCGCCCAGCTGCTCCCGCACGCGCACCGCGTCGACACCGGTGTTGTCGCGGTCGCCGGTCGTTATCCGCTGAGCGCCGGGGCCTTGCCGCCGGCGTTGACGGGACGTGCCGCCCTGGTCGTCCCGCGGGGGCACGGCTCGCTGTTCACCGCGGTCAGTGAACCGGACGGGTACGTGCTGTGGGGCTTCTCCGATGCCACCACGCGCTTCCCGGACGGCGCCGACAAGCTGGCCGGCCCCCGCCTTCAGCAGCTCGTCGCCGAGCGCATCCGGAGCTGGTCACCGGGCTTCCGCCGGCTGGTCGACGGCAGCGACCCGGCGACGATCAACGCCTTCCGGGTGCGCAGCGCGAGCCCGGTCGACCCCTGGCCCACCAGGCGGGTGACACTGCTCGGCGACGCGATCCACAACATGACACCGATGGCCGGGGTCGGCGCGAACACCGCCCTGCGCGACGCCGACCTGCTCCGCCGCAAGCTCATCGGCGAGCAGCCGCTGCTCGACGCGGTCGCGGAGTACGAGCGGGAGATGCTCGGCTACGGCTTCGCGGCCGTGCGTCTGTCGCTGAGGAACGCGCGGAGCGTCGCGACCTCCACCAGGCTCAGCCGCGCGGGCTTCCGGGGCGTGCTGCGCCTCACGAACGCGGTCCCGCCGCTGCGCCTGCGGATGGCACGCGGTCTGGGGCGCTGAGTCAGAACTGGAAGCAGGGCGAGCTGCTGCGCAGGTAGACGTCGACCTTGCCGCTGCTGCGCCGGGAGATCAGGTAGCCGATGTGGTACCCGTCCGATTCCTTCTCCACGACCAGCTCCGGCGTGGTCGCGTCGTTGCGGTCGTCACGGACGATCTTGTAACCGCTGCGTTCCCAGTACGCGCTCAGATCCGCCATCGAGCGGTCCACCGGCCAGCCTTCCGGGTACTCGACCTGGTAGTTGGTCTCGACGAACTGCTCGCCGTCCCGGTCCTGGTCGTTGCAGGTGAGGTCGGGCTGGTGCAGGCGCTGCTTGAGGGTCGCGCCGGCCGGGAGCGCCTGCAGGGCCTCCTGGGCCCGGTCGGCGACCACCTGCACGACTTCTTCTCTGCTCACAGTGGACTCCTGGGTGCTGTCGCAACCGGCGGCGAGAGCGCCGGCGGTCAGGAACGCGAGGACGAGGGCGACGGTGCGCCGGGAGGACGACATCAGCTGACCTGGCCTGGTTGGTCGGTGACGATCAAGGCGATGTTCCGCCGGGACGGGTTGCCCTGGTCCCAGTATTGCGAGTGTGTCGAGATGGGATCCCAGAAGTCCCCCTCGGCGCTGGTGAAGCGCTGACCGCCGAAGCCGGGGTTGTCGGGATTTTCGCCGTGGATCATGTTGTCGTCCAGCCCGGAGCCGCGGATGACGTCGTTCTTGGCGGTGCTGGCGTAGACGTCGCCGGAGTCGCCGTCGAAGTGCAGGCCGGACGCCGAGTCGACGCCGACGCCCGGGCTGCCGACGAAGATGAGCGCGTCGGCGCTCAGGTGGCCGTCCCGGGCGGCGTACCCGACGGTGGTGCTGCCGTAACTGTGCCCGATGATCGTGTTGTGCGACGGCCCGCCGTCGTGGGTGGCGCGCAGGCCTTCCTGGAAGGTGCGCAGTGCTGGTGCGCCCTCCTCGGCGTAGGAGCCCGAGACGGCGTTCGGGATGGTGTCGGGTGCGTCGTAGCCCAGCCAGACGATCGACGCCGTCGTGCCGTCGCCGTACTGCTCGGCGTCGAAGGCCATCGTGTCGGCCCGCTGCAGGTCGGTCTTGATGCCGGGCAGGTCGGAGGTCGTGCCGGGCACGTAGGTGACGACGTTGTCGGCGGTGTCCGGGTCGCCGATGGAGACCACGGCACGGCCGTCGCCGGCCGGGTCGAAGCCCAGCAGCAGGGCCGGTGGCTGGTTCGGGTCGGCGAGCCGGTTGCCGATGGTCGTCGCGCCGGTCAGGGTGCCCTCGGCGGCCTTGCGCTGGTCGGCGAGCTGGTCGAGCTCGGCGTACATCGAGCCGACCGGGTTGCCCGAGTGCGGGTAGACCTCGCCGAGGCGGCCCTGCTCGGCCATCGCCTTGAGGTAGGCCTCGCGGTTGTTGGCGGCGGTGACCTGGCCCTGCAGGTCGGTGACGGTGCGGTCGAGCACGATGCGGTTGGCCACGTCGCGGTCGGTCGCGGGGACACCGTCGAGCCAGCCGACCAGCTCGGGGTGGTCGGCGATCGCCTGTTCCTGCTGCTCGGGGGTCAGGGTGTCCCACCAGGCGGCAACATCCTTGGGCGGGCGGCCCTTCTGACCGAGCAGGTCCTCCCGGGAGACCGGCCGCAGGCTCAGCGATCCGAACCCCGTCTTCGGGTCGGGCAGGTTGATGTTGATCAGGCTGGTCGTCCGGTCGTCCGACTCCGCGGCCCGGTCCAGGATGCCCTGCAGCTGACCCACGTACGCGCTGACCGACTGCGCCACCAGGTGCGGACTGGTCGTCTCGTCGTACATGCGCTGCGGGGCGCTGACCGTGCCCGCGGCGATGTCCACGTCGAAACCCTGGGAGCTCGCCGACGTGGTCACCTGGCGCAGCGACTCCTGCAGCGCGCGGACGGTGTCGGCGTGCTCACGCAGCGCCAGACCGATCCGCCGGCACGGGTTGTACGCGTTGCTGACCTCGGCCCGCAGCTCAGCGGCCCGTTTCGCGGCGGCCTCGGCGGCCGGACCGGACGGCCACACGTCCTCGATCTCGCGCGTGCCGCGGATGACCTCCTCCGCGGCGTTGTCGATGTCCTCGGCCATCGCGGTCCAGGCCGTGGCGCGCTGGGCGATCGCCTCCGGGCTGGTGTCCCACAGGACCTTCAGTGTCAGCGCGCTCACCGCGGCCCACCGCCGTACGCCCCACCGGCGCGCTGTGCGGCCGCCTGATCCGCCGCCTGATAGTCCTTCGCGGACTGGGTCAGCCCGGCGGCGTACGTGTGCAGCTCACCCTTGAGCCGCGTCATGAACGCCGACCAGCCCTGTTCGGCGGCGCCGAGCGCGGGCCCGCTGGCCCAGCCGTCGAACGACGACCCGGGTGTCAGGTCGCCGGCGTGGGCACTGTGCGCCTTGCCCCAGGTGACGGAGGCCTGCTCCGCGGTGGAACCCACCCTGGTCAGGCCGGGTATGTCAACTTCCTGAACCGGTTCGTACATGCTGTCGTTCCCCCGTGGACGCCGAAGCGCTCTGTGCCGGGCACGGTACAACACCGCGGCCCGTCGCAGGGGGCGGTGACCGCGCGGTCACAGGTCTCGCCGGGGGCACGAACCCCGCGCGGAAGGTTTCATGTGCCGCAGCGCCGGGGAAGCGAACCTGGTGAATGATCGTTATCGGCTACGGGAACGGCTCGGCACGGGTGGCATGTCGGTGGTGTGGCGTGCCCACGACGAGGTGCTCGGCCGCGACGTGGCCGTCAAGGTGCTCGCCCCCGGCGCCGGTGCCGACCCCACGATCTCGGCCCGCATCCGGCTCGAGGCCCGGGCGGCCGCCGGTCTGCGGCATCCGAACATCGTCGAGGTCTACGACTTCGGCGAGGCGGGCCCGGACCGGCCGTACGTGGTGATGGAGCTGGTCGACGGCCGCACCCTCGACGACGTCCTGGGTGGCCAGGCCCTGGACTGGCCCGCCGCCGCCGGGATCTGCGGCCAGGTCGCCGCCGCTCTGGCCGCAGCCCACGCCCGGGGTGTGGTCCACCGCGACGTCAAGCCCGGCAACGTGATGGTGACCGAGCACGCGGTCAAGCTGGTCGACTTCGGCATCTCGGCCACCGCCGGTGAGGCCGACGAGACGGACGGGCAGGTGCTGGGCACCCCGGCCTACCTGGCGCCCGAGCGTCTCGACGGCGGCCCGGTGCGGCCCGCCACCGACGTCTACGCCCTGGGCCTGCTGCTCTACAAGACCCTGGCCGGCCGTCTGCCCTGGTCCGGGTCGACGGTCACCCAGATGGTCGGCAACCACCTGTACGCCGAACCGGCACCGCTGCCACCGGTCCACGGCCTCCCGCCGGAGGTAGCCGACCTGTGCCGCCGCTGCCTGGCCAAGCGCCCGGAGGACCGCCCCTCGGCGGCCCAGGTCGCCGCCGTCCTGACCGGTGCGGTGCCGTCCGGGACAGTGCCGGCCTGGTCCGGCGCTCTGGTGGCCGGCACGCCGACGGTGGCCTTCGCCGCCCCGCGCCGCTCGGCACGGGCGGCCGCGACGATGGCCGGCACCCACCTGCTGGCCGCTGCTCGCCGGGCACGGCGGCCCCGCCGCGCCGGCTCCCTGGTCGCTGCCGGGGCGGCGCTTGCCACGGTCGTGCTGGGTGCGTCGTTCCTGCGCCCGCCGGAGGGGGAGCGTCCCGTCCGGGCGGAGGTCGGCCCTGTCCCGTCGGCGACCGCGACCGCGCCCCGGACCGCCACCTCGACCACCCCGGCACCGCCCGCGTCGACGGCCACCACGAAGTCCGTGAGTCGCGGCGCTCCGAAGCGGCCTGCGGCGAAACGGCCCGCGGCGAAACGGCCCGCGGCCGAGCCGGTCGCCCCGAAGCCCGCCGCCCCCGGGAAGGTCAAGGCCGCGAAGGTGAAGGCCGGCAAGGGCAAGCCGGCCAAGCCCGGCAAGTAACCCGGTTCCAGCACGTCGTCGAGCCCGGAGGCCATCCCCGCCTCCGGGCTCGCTGCTGTGCGCCGGGACTTTTGTACGCCTGGTGAAAAAGTTTTGGTCCTGGATGGAGAACTTTCTCAATATCGACTCTTTCCTTTGTGCTCCGAGCTGGGTTAGCGTCGCTTCACGTAACACAGAGGACACATCGTGTTATCGCGATGCACGTCCATGCCTCGGGCCAGGTCAGGGGAGGGGTCGCTCCATGCGTACCGGAATCTGGTTGATCGGAGCGCGGGGCTCTGTCGCCGTGACAGCCGTGGTCGGCGCCACCGCGCTGCGGGCCCGCCTCGTCGAACCCAACGGCTGCGTCACGGAGCTGCCGCAGCTGCGCAGCCCGGCTCTGCCCGCCTGGTCCGAACTGGTCTTCGGCGGCCACGACATCGTCACCACCCCGGTGCTGAAGAAGGCCGACGCGCTCGCCGCGGCCGGTGTGCTGCCGGGACGGCTGGTCTCGGCGCTGACCGCCGATCTCACGGCGATCGAGCACGAGCTGCGCCCGCTTCCGGCCGGTGACACCCAGGCGCTCGTCGCGGACCGGATCGCGGCCGACCTGCGCGACTTCCGCGACCGCAACGCCCTCGACCGGGTCGTGGTGGTCAACGTGTCGACCACCGAGCCGATCGTGACGCCCCACCCCGCGCACGCCGATCTCGCCCGGCTGACCGAGGCGCTGGCCGGGCCGGATCCGGTGCTCCCGCCCAGTTCTCTTGCCGCGTACGCGGCCTTCCGGGCGGTTTGTGCGTTCATCGACTTCACGCCGTCGACCGGCGCGCGGCTGCCGGCGCTGGCCGAGCTGGCCCGCGTCCAGGGTGTGCCGTTCGCGGGCAACGACGGCAAGACCGGCGAGACCCTGGTCAAGTCGGTGCTGGCGCCGATGTTCGCGCTGCGCAACCTGCGGGTCCGCAGCTGGTCCGGGCTCAACCTGCTCGGTGGCGGCGACGGCGCCAACCTGGCCGACCCGGCGGCCAACGCCGCCAAGGTCGCCAGCAAGCAGCGGGTGCTCGGCGACGCGCTGGGCTACGTGCCCGAGGGCACGAGCCGCATCGACTACGTCGCCGAGATCGGCGACTTCAAGACCGCCTGGGACCTGGTCACCTTCGAGGGCTTCCTCGGTACGGGCATGCGGATGGAGTTCACCTGGCACGGCTGCGACTCCGCCCTCGCCGCGCCGCTGGTGCTCGACCTGGCCCGGCTGACCGCCGCCGCGCACAGCGCCGGGCGCAGCGGCCCGTTGCCCGAGCTCGGCTTTTTCTTCAAGGACCCGCTCGGCGACGGCCCGTCGGCGCTCGCCGAGCAGTGGGCGACCCTCGCGACGTTCACGGCGGGGCTGGAGTCGTGAAGTCGCCGCTGCGTACTCTCGCCGAGCTGGTCCGGGCGCCCGCGGCGCTCTCCGTGCCGGGTGACGTGATCGCCGGTGCCGCCGCGGCCGGATCGCTCGCCCCGGCTACCGCGGGTCTGGCGGGTGCGTCCGTCTGCCTCTACTGGGCCGGGATGGCTGCCAACGACTGGGCCGACCGCGACCTCGACGCCACCGAGCGGCCCGAGCGCCCGATCCCGTCCGGCCGCATCTCCGCCCCGGCCGCTCTCGGCATCGCGGCCGGCCTCACCGCGGCGGGTCTCGCCCTCGCCGCACGGTCCGGCGGCGCTCGGGCGCTGGCCGTCGCCGGTCCGCTCGCGGCCGCGGTCTGGGCCTACGACCTGCGGCTCAAGAACACCGCGGCCGGGCCCGCCGGGATGGCCGTCTGCCGCGCCCTCGACGTCCTGCTCGGTGCGAGCACGGGCAATCCGGTACGCGCACTGCCCGCCGCCCTGGTGGTCGCCGCGCACACGTACACGGTCACGGAGCTGTCCCGCCGCGAGGTCGCCGGCAGCACCACCGCCGCGCTGCCTGCCGCCACCCTGGCCGCCACCGCCGGCCTCGCCGGTGCGGTCGCCGCGCGCAGCGGGACCGTCACCGCGGTCCTGGCCGGTGAGTACGCCACCAGCTACGGCCGTGCCCAGGCGAAGTTGTTCGGTGATCCGTCCGCACCCCGGGTCCGGGCGGCGGTCGGCGCCGGCATCACCGCGCTGCCCGCGTTGCAGGGCGCCCTGACCGCCCGGGCCGGCCGGACCTGGGCGGGTGTCGCCGTCGCGGCCGCTGCCCCGCTGGGCCGGCTCCTCGCCCGCAAGGTCTCACCCACATGAGCACGCTGCGGTACGGGTACGGCACCAACGGCTTCGCCAACCACCGGCTGAGCGACGCCCTGACCGTCATCGCCGACCTCGGGTACACCGGCGTCGCGCTCACCCTCGACCACGACCACCTCGACCCGTACGCGCCCGGGCTGGCCCGGCAGGTGACCGAGACCGCCGACCGGCTGCGCGACCTCGGGCTCGGCGTGGTCATCGAGACCGGCGCCCGCTATCTGCTCGACCCTTGGCGCAAGCACGCCCCGACGCTGCTGCACGACGACCGCAAGCTGCGGCTCGACTTCCTGCGCCGGGCGGTCGCGATCGGCGCGGACCTCGGCGCCGAGGCGGTCTCCTTCTGGGCCGGCGTACGCCCCGGCGACGTCGACGAGCGCACCGCCTGGCGCCGCCTGGTCGACGGCTGCGCCGAGGTGACCGAGGCCGCCACCGACGCCGGTGTGCCCCTGGGCTTCGAGCCGGAGCCGGGCATGGAGGTCGAGGACATTGCGGGCTGGCGCCGCCTGTACGCCGACCTGGGCGAGCCGGAGATGTTCGGGCTGACCCTCGACATCGGACACTGCCGCTGCCTCGAGGAGTTGTCCGTGCCCGACTGCGTCACCGCGGTGGCCGAACACCTCGTCAACGTCCAGATCGACGACATGCGCCGGGGCGTGCACGAGCACCTCGAGCTCGGCACCGGCGAGATCGACTTCCCGCCGGTGCTGCGGGCCCTGATCGACGGCGGGTACGGCGGCCTGGTCGCCGTCGAGCTGCCCCGGCACTCCCACGCGGCGCCCACTGTTGCACGGGAGTCACTGGCGTTCCTGCTGGCGGCCGAGGAGGAGGGGCGATGATCGAGGACCTGCGGGCGGCGCTGACCCGCGTACCGGGGAAAGAATGGCTGGACGACGCGCTGGCCTGCGTGCGCAGTGACCCGGACACCCTCGGGCCGTCGTTCGCGCGGGCCGAGCGGAAGCTCGGCCGCGAGCCGTTGTTCCCGGACAGCGCGTGGACCGCCGGCCGGGCCGGGCGTGCGCTGCTGCTCGCGGAGGTCGGCGACCCGGAGCGGATCGTGACGCTCTATCAGCAGGGTGACGCCGCCGAACGCCTCGCGGTGCTGGTCACGCTGCCGCTGCTCGACGCCGGTGACACGTTCGTGCCGCTGCTGCACGACGCGCTGCGCACCAACGACACCCGGCTGGTGGCGGCCGCGCTCGGGCCGTACGCGGAGCATCTGGACGCCGCGACCTGGCGGCAGGGTGTCGTGAAGTGTGTCTTCATGGGCATCCCGCTCAGCGCGGTCGACCGCCTCGACGACCGGGCCGACCAGGAGCTCGCGGGCATGCTCGCCGCCCTGGCCACCGAACGTGCCGCGGCCGACCGGCGGATGCCCGCGGACGCGCTCGCCCTGCTCGACCGGCTGTCCCTGGCGAACCCCACGAGGAAGCAGGATTGATGCGCATCTTCGACCCGCACATCCACATGACCTCGCGCACCACCGACGACTACCGGGCGATGGCGGCCAACGGCGTGCTGGCCGTGGTCGAGCCGGCGTTCTGGCTCGGGCAGCCGCGCACCAACCCGGGCTCGTTCGCCGACTACTTCGACTCGCTGATCGGCTGGGAGCCCTACCGGGCGTCGCAGTTCGGCATCCGGCACCACGCCACGATCGCCCTGAACCCCAAAGAGGCCAACGATCCGCGCTGCCGCAGCGTGCTCAACCTGCTGCCGCGCTACCTCGACAAGGACGGTGTGGTCGCGGTCGGTGAGATCGGGTACGACTCGATGACCCCGGCCGAGGACGAGGCCTTCGCCGTCCAGCTCGCGCTGGCCGTCGAGTACGAGCTGCCCGCCCTCGTGCACACACCCCACCGCGACAAGGCGGCAGGCACCAAGCGGACGCTCGATGTCGTGGCCGAGTCCGGCATCGCTGCCGGGATGGTCGCCGTCGACCACCTCAACGAGGTCACGGTCGGCCTGGTCAAGGACACCGGCTGCTGGATGGGCTTCTCGATCTATCCCGAGACGAAGATGTCACCGCCCCGGATGGTCGAGATCCTCCAGAAGTACGGCACCGAACGCGTCCTGGTGAACTCCGCCGCCGACTGGGGGCACTCCGACCCGCTGCTGACCGTGGAGACGGGAAAGGCGATGCTGGCGGCCGGGTTCACCGCCGACGAGGTCGACCAGGTGCTGTGGCGCAACCCCGTCGAGTTCTACGGCCAGTCCGGGCGGCTCGACCTGTCGTCGGTCAGTCCCGAGGCGTCGTTCGAGGGCAGCTCCATCAAGCGGGGAGGCAGCTGATGCGGCTGCGGCACCCCGGCGGGCAGACCGTCCACCTGTCGTACTGCACCAACGTGCACGCCGCCGAGGACTTCGCGGGGATTCTCGCGCAGCTGGACACGTACGCCGTACCGATCCGGGAACGGCTCGGCACCGACGTGCTGGGGCTCGGTCTGTGGCTCGCGGCGCCGGTCGCGGCCGGGCTCGCCTCCGACGTCGCGGGGCGCCAGCGGTTGCGCCGGGAGCTCGACGCTCGCGGACTGGAGGTGGTGACGCTCAACGGGTTCCCGTACCAGGCGTTCCAGGCGCCTGTGGTCAAGCACGCGGTCTACCAGCCCGACTGGAGTACGCCGCAGCGGCTCTCGTACACCCTCGATCTGGCCCGGGTGCTGACCGACCTGCTGCCGGACGACGCCGTGCGGGGCTCGATCTCCACGCTGCCGCTCGCCTGGCGCGACCCGTGGACCGCCGACCGGGCCGACGCCTGCCGGCACCACTTGGACGAGCTCGCCCGCACGCTGTCCCGCGGTGAGCGCGACATCCGGGTCGCCTTCGAGCCCGAGCCCGGCTGCATCATCGAGAACACCACCCAGGCCGCCGAGCTGCTGGCGGACGTGGACACCGACCGGCTCGGCGTCTGCCTCGACCTGGCCCACCTCGCCTGCGCCTGGGAAGAGCCCGCCGAGGCGCTACGAACACTGCGCGAGGCAGGGCTACCGATCGTCAAGGTGCAGGTGTCGGCCGCGCTCGCCAGCGCCGACCCGCGAGCCGACGCGGCCGTGCTGGGGGAGTACGTCGAGCCGCGGTTCCTGCACCAGACGCGCGGGCCGCTGGGACTGTCCACCGACGACCTCGACGAGGCGCTGGCCACACCCGGCGCCCGGGACGAGCCCTGGCGGGTCCACTACCACGTGCCGTTGCACGCGCCTCCCGTACCGCCGCTGCAGACCACGGTCGGGGTGCTCGCCGACTCGCTGGCGTTGCTCGCCGGCGGGCCGGAGCCGCTGTGCGACCACTTCGACGTGGAGACGTACACCTGGAACGTGCTGCCGCCGACCTCGCGGCCCGGCAGCCCGGCCGAGCTCGCCTCCGGGATCGCCTCCGAGTTGTTCTTCGCCCGCGCCCAGCTCACCGCGCTGGGACTCACCGCACAACAGGGGGTCACGCCGTGAAGCCCGTGGTCGTACTCGACGTCGCGGGGCTCACCCCCCGCCTGCTGGACCACATGCCGCGCCTCGCCCGGCTCGCCGGTACGGGGTTCCGGGCCACCCTCGGAACCGTGCTGCCGGCGGTCACGTGCTCGGTGCAGTCCACCATCCTCACCGGAGCCCTGCCCGCCGAGCACGGCATCGTCGGCAACGGCTGGTACTTCCGCGACCTCGGCGAGGTCCTGCTCTGGCGGCAGAGCAACGCGCTCGTCGGCGGCGACAAGCTGTGGCACGCGGCCCGGCGGCAGCAGCCCGGCTACACGGTCGCCAACGTCTGCTGGTGGTACGCCATGGGCGCCGACGTGAACTGGACGGTCACCCCGCGGCCGGTCTACCACGCCGACGGCCGCAAGGACCCCGACTGTTACACCGACCCGCCCGAGCTGCACGACGAGCTCACCGCGAAGCTCGGCACGTTCCCGCTCTTCAGCTACTGGGGTGCCAACGCCGGCCTGCCGTCCTCGGCCTGGATCGTCAAGGCCGCCGAGCAGATCATGGCGGACCACCAGCCGGACCTGACCCTCGTGTACGTCCCGCACCTCGACTACGACCTGCAGCGGTACGGCCCGTCCGCGCCCCAGGCCGCCGCGGCCGCCGCCGAGCTGGACGTCACCCTGGGCCCGCTGCTGGACGCCGCCGCCGCGCGGGACGCCACGGTCGTGGTCCTGTCCGAGTACGGCATCACGGACGTGTCCCAGCCGGTCGACATCAACCGGCTGCTGCGCTCCGAGGGGCTGCTGAACGTCTACACGCAGGCCGGGATGGAGTACCTCGACCCGTGGACGTCGCGGGCCTTCGCCGTCGCCGACCACCAGATCGCCCACGTCTACGTCCGCGACCCCGCCGACCTCGAGGCCGTGACCAAGCTGTGCGAAGGGCTGCCCGGTGTCGCCGAGGTCCTCGATGCCACCGCCCAGCACGAGTACGGCCTCGACCACGAGCGCTCCGGCGACCTCGTCCTCGTCGCCGAGCCGTACGCCTGGTTCACCTACTACTACTGGCTGGACGACGCGAAAGCGCCGGACTTCGCCCGCCTGGTGGAGATCCACCGCAAGCCCGGGTACGACCCCGCGGAGCTCTTCTTCGACCCGGCGGGACCCGGCGCCGCGAAGGGCCGCGCCGGAGTCGCCCTGCTCCGCAAGAAGCTCGGCATGCGGTACATGATGAGTGTGGTCGGCCTCGACGCCGGAGCCAGGGCGGTCCGCGGCTCCCACGGGCGGCTGCCGTCCGACGAGCGCGACGCCCCGGTGCTGATCTGCTCGGACCCGGCCTTCGCCCGCGACCGGGTCGAGGCCACCGACGTCAAGGACCTGCTGCTGCGCCTGGCCGGGCTCGCCTCATGACCGTGGGCATGGCGCCGGAGACCGACGCCGCGGGTCTGGCCCGCCGCTGCGAGTCGGCGCTCATCGAATACCTCGACCGGCAGCGCCCGCACTGGCCCGACGGCACGCCGGCCGGTGTGCTCGACGCCGTCCGCCGGTTCGTCCTCGCCGACGGCAAGCGTCTGCGCCCGATGTTCTGCTACTGGGGCTGGCGCGGTGCCGGGCAACCCGACAGCCCGCAGATCGTCGTCGCCGCGGCCGCCCTGGAGCTGTTCCACGCGTTCGCCCTGATCCACGACGACATCATGGACGGCAGCACCCTGCGCCGCGGCCAGCCGACCGTCCACCGCCACTTCGCCGACGTCCACACCCGCCACTCCTGGCGCGGCGAGGCCGTCCGGTACGGCCACAGCGCCGCCCTGCTCTGCGGTGACCTGTGCGCCGCCTGGGCCGACCACATGCTCCACGAGTCGGGCCTGCCGGTCGAATGGATCCACCGCGGCTACCGCCTCTTCACCGTCATGCGGACCGAGGTCATCGCCGGGCAGTACCTGGACCTCGTCTCGGGGGTGGGCGACGGTTCGGTCGCGGGTGCGCTGACCGTCATCCGGATGAAGGCTGCGCGCTACACCGTGACCCGCCCGCTGCAGATCGGCGCGGCGCTCGCGGGTGCCCCCGACGACCTCCAGACGGCCCTGCAGGACTTCGGTGACCCGCTCGGCGACGCCTTCCAGCTGCGCGACGACGTCCTGGGCGTCTTCGGCGACCCGGCGGTCACGGGCAAACCGGTGATCGACGACCTCCGCGAGGGCAAGCCGACTGTCATGATCGCAATGGCCCGGGACCGCGCCGACCGCCCGCAGGCCGCCCGCATCCGGCAGCTCTTCGGCGACCCCGCACTCGACGACACCGGTGCCGGGGAGCTCCGCGACATCATCGTCGCGACCGGTGCCCGGCAACGGATCGAGGACCTGATCTCCCAGCGGGCGTCCGAGGCCATGGCTGCCCTCGCCGGTGCCCCGTTGACGCCTGACGCCCGTACGGCCCTCGCCGCCCTGGCGTCCTCGGTCGTCGCCCGCCACCGCTGAAGTTCCCCGCGCGCGGGCTTGACCCTGACGCAGCGTCAACCCTCCATGCTTGCCGTCATGACCGCGATACAGGTGCAAGGCCTGGAAAAATCGTTCAAGGACCTGAAGGTTCTGCGGGGCGTCGACCTCGAGGTGGAGCGGGGCAGCATCTTCGCCCTGCTCGGCTCGAACGGCGCCGGCAAGACCACCCTCGTGAAGATCCTGTCCACACTGCTCAAGGCGGACGCCGGGACCGCCCGGGTCCACGACTTCGACGTCGCGACGCAGGCCGGTGAGGTCCGCGAGTCGATCAGCCTCACCGGGCAGTTCGCCGCGGTCGACGAGATCCTCACCGGGCGGGAGAACCTGATCCTGGTCGCCCGGCTGCGCCACCTCAAGAACTCCGGCGCGATCGCGGACGACCTCCTGAAGCGCTTCTCGCTGACCGAGGCCGGTGCCCGCCGGGTCGCGACGTACTCGGGGGGCATGCGCCGCCGCTTGGACCTCGCGATGAGTCTCATCGGGGACCCGCCGGTCATCTTCCTCGACGAGCCGACCACCGGGCTGGACCCGGAAGCGCGCCTGGACGTGTGGCAGGCCGTCAAGGACCTCGCCGAGGGCGGCACGACCGTGCTGCTCACCACGCAGTACCTCGACGAGGCGGAACACCTCGCCGACCGGATCGCGATCCTCCACGAGGGCCGGATCATCGTGAACGGCACCCTCGCCGAGCTCAAGCAGCTCCTCCCGCCGGCCAAGGTCGAGTACGTCGAGAAGCAGCCCACGCTGGAGGACGTCTTCCTCAGCCTCGTCGGCGCCAAGAAGGACAACTGATGACCAAGCACTTCTTCGGCGACACCGCCGTCCTGCTGGGCCGCTCGCTGCGCCACATCAGCCGCAGCCCGGACACCATCATCACCACCGTGGTCACGCCGATCATCATGCTGCTGCTCTTCGTGTACGTCCTCGGCGGCGCGATCAGGACCGGGACCGGCTCGTACGTGAACTACCTGCTGCCCGGCATCCTGATCATCACGATCGCCTCGGGGATCGCGTACACGGCGTACCGGCTCTTCTCCGATCTGCAGGGCGGCATCTTCGAACGCTTCCAGTCGATGCCGATCGCCCGCCCGGCCGTGCTGTGGGTGCACGTCGTGACCTCGCTGGTCGCGAACCTCATCTCGCTCGTGGTCGTGGTCCTCGTCGCCCTGGTCATGGGCTTCCGCAGCAGCGCCGGTGTCCTGGCGTGGCTCGCCGTCGTCGGCATCCTGATGCTGTTCACCCTGGCCCTGACCTGGCTGGCCGTCATCCCCGGCCTCACAGCCAAGTCCGTGGACGGCGCGAGCGCCTTCTCCTACCCGCTCATCTTCCTGCCGTTCCTCAGCTCGGCCTTCGTGCCCACCGACACCATGCCCGGACCGGTACGCGCCTTCGCCGAGCACCAGCCGGTGACCTCCATCGTCAACACGATCCGGGATCTCTTCACCGGACAGCCCGTCGGGTCCGACATCTGGACCGCCCTCGCCTGGTGCATCGGCGCCCTCGTGGTCGCCTACGTCTTCGCCGACATCACGTACCGTCGCAGGATCTCCTGAAGGCTGGTGCAGAGCATGCTGACTATCGGGCAACTCGCGTCGTACGCCGGCGTCACCGTGCGGGCGGTGCGGCACTACCACCAGATCGGGCTCCTGCCCGAACCCGCACGGGACGCCTCGGGCTACCGGCAGTACGGCGCGACGGCGGTCGTGTCACTCATCAGGATCCGCACCCTGGCCGAGGCCGGCGTACCCCTGTCCGAGATCGGTGAGATGCTCGACGCCGACGAGACTGCCTTCGCCGCGGCTGTGGAGCGGATCGACGGCCGGCTGAGCGACGAGATCAGCCGGTTGGAGAACAGCCGCAAACAGATTGCGCAGCTGGCCGCCGGGGACAGCCTGGTGCTTCCGCCCGCGGTGGTCCACTACATCGACCGTCTGCGGGAGATCGGAGCGTCGGGACGGATGCTGGAGGCCGAACGGGACGGCTGGATCCTGCTGACGGCCCGCTGGCCCGACCGCATCAGCGAATGGATTCCCTCCAAACTCGCGCAACTGGAGGATCCCCGGCTCGTCCGGCTGTACCTGATCCTGTCCGAACTCCTGGAGACGGAGGGGGTCGACGACCCCCGCCTGGAGGAGGCCGCCGACATCATGGCGGCCCTCGCCGAGCAGGCCTACACCGCCGGCGAGACGATCGCCGCCGAACAGTCGCAGGACGAGCTGTCGTTCGACCTGCTCGACAGCCTCGCCGTCGAGTCCGACCCCCGGGCCGTCCGCATGGTCGACCTGATGCGCCAACGGGGCTGGACCGGCTGGAACAGGATCGAGCGTGTGCCTCCGGTCACCGGCCCACCCGAATCCTGACGCCGGCCTCCGCTCAGCTCGGTGTCAGGTCGCGGGGCTTCACGCCGAGGATCAGGTTGTCGAGAGCCTCCGGCATCCGGCCGAAGGTCGCCAGCCAGGTCTCCACCAGGTAGATCTCACCGGTGTCGTCGATGCCGAGGAAGAACCGGCCGTGGTCGAGCTCGCCGATCGGGAAGAGCGGGCGGCCGAGCTCGGCACTCCAGTCGAGGAAGCGGCCCTCCTCGCCCGCAGCAACACCCTTTGCGCCTTCGAGCCCATGCGTTACTCCGCCGCACCGTTCTTGCTGGCGCCGGTGGCCTCTCGGGGCGCGACGTCCGCCGGGGCTGCCGGATCCTCGGGTGGGAGGCCCGGGGCCGGGGGAATGCCGGGGACCTCGCCGCGGGCCAGGGCGCCCGGTGCGGCGTCGCGGGAGATACCGGCGGCGGCGTAGGCGTCCTCCTCGTCTAGGGTCTCCGACTCCAGGAGCCGGTGGGCGAGGGCGCTGAGCTGGTCGCGGTGGCCGCGGAGCAGGGCGAGCGCCTCCTCGTAACACTCGTCGACGATCTTGCGGACCTCGGCGTCGATCAGCTCCTTGGTCGCCGGGGCGACGCCGTCGAGGCCGAACGGCGACTCGCTGCCGGGTGGGGGCAGGACCGTGACCGGGCCGATGGCCTCGGACATGCCCCAGCGACCGACCATCTGCCGGGCGATGTTGCTGACCTGATCGAGGTCGCTCTCCGCGCCGGTGGTCATGTCGCCGTAGACGACCTCCTCGGCGGCCCGGCCGCCCAGCGCGCCGATGATGCGGCCGCGCAGGTATTTCGCCGAGTAGCCGTAGCGGTCGGCGGACGGGCTCTGGAACGTCACACCCAGGGCCTGGCCGCGCGGGATGATCGAGATCTTGCGGACCGGGTCGGCGCCCGGCGTGAGCATGCCGAGCAGCGCGTGACCCGACTCGTGGAACGCGGTGCGTTCCTTCTCCTCGGGCGTGAGCATGATGCCGCGGACCGTGCCGAGCACGATCTTCTCGAGGGCGTCGGTGAAGTCGGCGGTCACCACCGTGGCGTGGGCCCGGCGGGCGGCCAGCAGCGCCGCCTCGTTGACCAGGTTTTTCAGGTCGGCGCCGACCATGCCCGGGGTGGCCGAGGCCAGGGCCTGGAGGTCGACGTCCGGCCCGACCGGCACCCCGCGGGTGTGCACCTCGAGGATCTTGCGCCGGCCGCTCAGGTCCGGCGGGCTGACGGTGACACGCCGGTCGAAGCGGCCCGGGCGCAGCAGCGCCTGGTCGAGAATCTCGGGCCGGTTGGTCGCGGCCAGCACGACCACACCCTCGCTGCCGGTGAAGCCGTCCATCTCGGTGAGGATCTGGTTGAGAGTCTGCTCGCGTTCGTCGTTGCCACCCAGCGACTGGGCGCCACCGCGGGCCCGGCCGATCGCGTCCAGCTCGTCGATGAAGATGATCGACGGGGCGACCTTCTTGGCCTGCTCGAAGAGATCCCGGACGCGGCTCGCACCCACACCGACGATCATCTCAATGAACTCCGAGGCCGACATCGAGAAGAACGGCACCTTCGCCTCGCCGGCGACCGCCCGCGCAAGGAGCGTCTTGCCCGTACCGGGCGGGCCGGACAGAAGGACGCCGTGCGGGATCTGCGCACCGAGCTTGCGGTACTTCTCGGGCTCGCGGAGGAAGTCGACGATCTCGGTGACCTCCTGCTCGACCTCCTCGATGCCGGCCACGTCCGCGAAGGTCGTGCGCGGCCCGCCCTCGGGCTGGTAGAGCTTGGCCCGTGACTTGCCGAAGCCGCCGATGCCACCACCGGCCCCGGCGGCCGCACGTCTGAGGAACCAGATAAGCAGCCCGACCAGCAGGAGCGTCGGCCCGAACCCGAGCAGCACCTGCTGCCAGATCGGTCGTGGCGCGTCCGGCGGGTTGGCGTTGACGGGCACACCGTTGGCCTGGAGCTTCGCAAAGAGGTCGTCGTCGGCGAAGGACGGCCGCTGGGTGGTGAACCGGTCGACCTGTTCGGCCTTCTTCTCACCGACCGGTGTGTAGGCCGCCTTCTTGCTGAAGGTGCCTTCGATGGTGTCGGCGGTCGAGGTGATGTCGGCCACGTTCTTCGCATCGACCTGGGTCAGGAAGAACGTGTAGGAGACCGGGGTGCGCGGTTCCGGCGCCAGCAGGAACGACGAGATGATCCAGTTCAGCGCGAGCAGGACGAGCAGCATCCAGCCGAACCGCTGCCAGGCCGGCCGTCGTTTGGGCTGGTCCGGCCCGCGACCACCCTCCGGCGCGCCCTCGACCCGCCACGGCGGCGGGGACGGCGGCCGGTCGTCACCCGCGCGGTTGCCGAGGCCGGCACGAGCGAGCGGGCCCTTCTGATCAGACCCAGGAGTGGTCATGGCGCGACGCTACTCCGGTCCGGGACCGGTCGGCCCCTCTGCGTGATGTGGCCTACGCATCTCTTTGTTCATGGACCGGGCCGCAACGTTTCACGTCTCTGCTTCCGTCATGGAGATCGAGGGGGTCAGGATGAAAAAAATGGACCAAGACCGGGACCGCGACGATATATCGGGCAAACGCCGCACAAGGCGCTCACCGCGGTGGGCGTTGTGGTGTGTTGTCGTCGGGGCCCTGCTGATGGCCGGCAGCGGCGCCGCCGTCGCCGGCACGCGTGTCCTGCTCGGCTCCGCGACCGAGACGGTCACCCAGCAGAACCTGCTCGGCGAGACGCGGACCGAGGTCAAGCACGTCAGCGTCAAGGGCGCCAAGACGATCCTGCTCGTCGGTCTCGACACCCGTCCCAACCAGGACCCGAGCAAACTGACCCGCTCGGACTCGATCATCCTGCTGCACGTCCCGGCCGACCACAAAGCGGCCTACCTGGTCTCGCTGCCCCGCGACAGCTACGTGCGGATCCCGAAGTTCGACAACGGCAAGGTCCCGTACGCCGGCGGAAACAACAAGATCAACGCCGCTTTTGCGTACGGGAGCAGGGGTCTGACCGGTGACAAGGCGCTCACCGGCGGCTTCACGCTGCTGGCCAAGACGGTGAAGAACACGACCGGCATCACCCCCGACGCCGGCGCGATCATCGACTTCCAGGGCTTCCGCAAGGTGGTGAACGTCCTCGGCAAGGTCTGCATGAACGTCGACACCACCACGACGTCCATCCACATCGGTCACGACAACGACACCGGCAAGATCTCCCCGCCGTACCGGATCAATCCGGACGGCACGGTGCGGTCGAAGATCCCGGGGGTCACGCCGAACATCTACAAGAAGGGTGACCACTGCTTCACCCCGACCGAGGCGCTGGACTTCGTCCGCCAGCGTGACCTGCTCAAGGATCGCAGTTACGACTACGGCCGGCAGCGCCACCAGCAGCAGTTCCTCAAGGCCATCCTGACGAACATCATGGACAGTGGCCTCGACTCGCCGACCAAACTGCCGGGCCTGCTGTCCGCGCTGGGCAAGACGATGACGGTCGACGACGGCGGCATCCCGCTGCAGGACTGGGTCTTCGCCCTGCGCGGCATCCGCCCCGACGACCTGGTCACCATCAAGACCAACAACGGCACGTTCAACAGCCGCCCCGTCCCCGGCGTGGGCAGCGCCGAGATCCTGAGCGACACCAGCCTGGACCTCCTGAAGGCGGTCAAGAACGACTCCGTCGACAAATTCATCCTGGACAACCCGACGTGGGTCACCCGCAGCTGACCGTCCGATGCGCCCGCCGGGCGCGGCCCGCGGCAGGGCGACACGTGGATCTACCAGGGAGGAACCACCCGTTCCACCGTCGTGTTCAGTGACGGCAACCGCGTCCAGACCGTCCTGCACGAGCGCACCGATGACGGAACGACCTACCGGACATCCATGAAAGTGACTCTCCTCAAGGTTGAATGAAGGTTCATGCAGTCACGCCTCGAGGAGGGACGGATCCGTGGAGAACCTCGCCTCTGTCGGACGGTACGAGACCTTCGGACGGGGGCGCCCGGTCGTCATCCTCAGCAATCCGCAGGCCGATCCGGCCTGGTGGGCCGGGCCGCTGGTCACCGCGCTCACCGGCGCCGGCTATCGGGCCGTCACCTTTGTCCACACCGGGCCCGCCTACGACCCCGAGAGTGTCGCGCGTGATGTCAGCACGTTCCTGGACCACCTGGGCCCGGAGCCGGTCCGCCTGCTCGGCTGGTCCCAGGGCGCGGCCATCGCCCAGGAGGTCGCCCTGCTGCGGCCCGACCGCGTGGTCGCCGCGGCCCTGATCGCCGGGTACGGCAGGCAGGGCGCCGTCGACGAGGTGCTGCAGCAGGCCTGGCAGACCCTCGACGCCGCCGGCCCCGACCTCGACCCCGTACGCCTGGCCATGCTCCTGCTGACCAGCTATCCGGCCGCGGACCTGAGCCACGACGAGACCTTCGACGCCATCCTCGCCGGTGTCTCCCACTGGTCCTCCGGCACGGTCTCGGAGGCACGACTGCGTTCCCGGGCCTTCATCCACGGGTACCGGCACCGGCTCAAGGCCCTGCACGACATCCGGATCCCCTGCCTGGTCCTGGGTTTCGGCCAGGACACCGACACCTTCGCCCGCCGCGCGCGGGAGGTCGCCGCCGCCATCCCGGACAGCCGTTACCTCGAGCTTCCCGACGCCGGCCACCTCGCCCCGGTCACCCGTCCCGCCGAGGTCATCGACCCGATCCTGACCTTCTTCGCCGACATCGACGCCGCGTGAAGGCGCCCTCTCGCTGTCATCCGACGACCTCGCCGACCACGGACACGACCTGACCGAGCTGGTCCGCCGTGGTCAGGTGACCTGTGCCGGGGAGGACCCGCAGGCTGAGGTTCATGCTGCGGCGCACGGCCGGCCCGAGGCGCCCGGGCGGCAGGAACCGGTCGTGCTCCCCGGTCGCCACGACGCACGGCTGCTCAGCGCGCGTCGCCAGGAGGCGTGGGGGGAGAGGCGGCGGTGCGAGCGTCGTGCGGCAGCAGCGGGCCATGAGCGTCATCCACTCGACCTCGGTGGCGGGCGGTTCGGCGCCGGGCGCCACGAAGAACCTGAGCATGCGGCGTGTGCTTCCCGTGGTGGGACGTAACAGCCAGGCCGTCGAAGCCAGGGCCACCTGCGGTTCGACGCTGAGACGGACGAAGCCGGCGGGTGAGATCAGGGCCCGCGCCGCGATCCGGGGTGACGAGGCAGCCAGTGCCACAGCAGCGCCCAGCGAGTTGCCTACAACCACCACGTCGTCGGCGTCCATGGCGGCCAGGACCTCGTCCAGCACCTGCCCGTACCAGGTGGTCCGGCCCCGGCCGGGCCGGTGCGGATCGCTGAGTCCCGGCTGACCCGGCAGGTCGACCACCGTGGTCGGCCAGCGAACCGACAACGCCCGGAGCCAGGGCAGAGCCACGGCAGCGTTGAAACCCGTCCCGGGCACGAGAACCACCCGAGACCGCCCGGCGCCGGCCGACGTGAGCTCGACCGGCCCGGCACTGGTGTCCAGGGTCCTCCGCGTCAGGGGAAAGCCGGCCTGCGCCAACGTCTCCGAACACCACCCGCGCACCGCGCGCTGCCCGTCCGGCGTCTTGTACACAGTCGGCATCGCGTCATTGTCACCCGGCGCGACGGCCTGTCGGCATACTGAGCGGCGGAACGTGTCCAGAACCGGCAGGCCGGCTCCAGTGACCGGCGTGCCTGCCGTCACCGTGTCGAGGCAGTCCGGGCGCACCTGCTGGAGCGGTCGGGTGATCCCGGTGCCGCCCGCGACGCCTATCTCGACGCGGCCAGGCTCGCCACGAGCCTGCCGGAACAGCGCTACCTGCAGGTTCGGGCGGCGGGCCTGCCGGACCCGGGGCCTCGGCGGGCCTAGGATGCAGACCTCCGGCCTGGTGAGGGGCGACTTGATGGAACGTGTGAACGGCATCGGTGGGCTGTTCTTCCGGGCCCGTGACCCCGAACTGCTGGGCCGGTGGTACGCCGAGCGTCTCGGCGTCGACCAGCCACCGTCCTCGTACGACACGTCGTCGTGGTGGCAGGCGCCCGGGCCGACCGTGTTCACCGCGATGGCGGCTGATTCGGAGCACTTCGGGCGGCCGGAGCAGCAGTGGTCCGTCAACTTCCGGGTCGACGACCTCGATGCGATGGTGGAGCAGCTCCGGGGTCACGGCGTACCCGTGAAGGTGGATCCGGAGGAATATCCCAACGGCCGGTTCGCGGAGTTGCACGATCCTGAGGGCAACCCGGTCCAGCTGTGGCAACCCGCCGGCGCCGACCGGCGGGGGCCCGCCTGACGGGGCTGTCACAGATCGCGGCGCTGTCCTGTCCTGACTGGTGCAGGGGCGGCACACCCGTCGCCCGGTTCAGTCCGGAAGGTGAGGTCCGCGATGGCCGTCATCACAAAAACCCACATGCTCGGTGTCGTTCGTCGTGCCTACGGGCCCGAGCAGGCCGAAACCCTGTCGGGGCGCCTGCCCGATCGGATCGACCTGGAGAGTCCCGCCGACAGTGCTCTGCTGTTCGAGCTCGGCCTGACACCCGACCGGTTGTTCAGCGCGCTCGGTGGGGAGCTGTGAGGTCGAGGGACAGCGCCCACAGCCGGCGGGCGGCGCCGGGGTCGAGCGCCCACTCCTTGACGCCGTGGCTGTGCTCAAAAAGATCAGCTTCGTTGCCCACCGTGTACGCCTCACGCCCGTCGTCGAGGTAGTGGCCACCCGTGCGGACGAACTCGGGGGCGACCGCCGCGACGAGTGTGGTGGCGGCGCCCTGCTGGACGGTCTTGTAGGTGAACGCGCCGGAGGCTTCGGCGGCGGCGAGGTAGTCCTTCTGCTTCTGGGTGAAGTCCCGCTGGAGTCCGGTGGAGACTCCGCCGGGGTTGACCGTGTTCGCGAAGATGCCGTCGGCGGCCCAGCGGCGGGTGGCCTCGACGGCGAAGAGCGAGTTGGCCGTTTTGCTCTGGGCGTACGCGGCCTGCGGATCGTAGGCGCGCCGCTCGAAGTGGAGGTCGTCGAAGACCACCGGTGACCTCATGTGTGCCGTGGAGCTCAGCGACACGATCCGGGCCTCGCCCCGCTCCCGGGCGCCCGCGGCGAGTGCTTCGTGCAGGCCGGCGCTCAGGGCGAAGTGCCCGAGGTGGTTGGTCGCGAACTGCAGCTCCCAGCCTTCGGGGGAGTGCTGCAGGGTGCTGACGATCATCCCGGCGTTGTTGACCAGCAGGTGAAGCGGTCCAGTCCAGCGTTCGGCGAACGCGGTGACGGACGCGAGGTCGGCCAGATCCAGCGCGCCGACACGGACGGCGCCGTTGCCGGTCGACCGGGTGATGTCCGCGGCCGTCCGGGCGCCGGCGTCGGTGTTGCGGACCGCCAGGGTGACCTCGGCGCCGGCCCGCGCGAGGGAGCGCGCGGTCTCCACGCCGATCCCGGACGACGCTCCGGTGACAACGGCACGGACGCCGGTGAGGTCGAGCCCGGCAACAACGTCGTCCGCGGTGCTGGTGCCGTCGAATCGAGTAGTGATCATGAATCTACTATACGCACAAGACAACTTCTGTATAGCTGGTAGAGTCGACGTGTGACGGAGATCGAAAGCGGGCGTCGTGAGCAGGTCCTGGAGTCGGCGCTCGTCACCTTCGCCCGCTTCGGGTTCAGGAAGACCTCGATGGAGGACGTCGCGCAGGCGGCGAACATCTCCCGCCCGGGGCTGTACTTCCTCTTCTCCTCGAAGCAGAGCCTCTTCCAGGCGGCCGTCGTCCATGCGCTCGATGCCGACGTCGACGCCGCCGAGCGGGCCCTGGCCGACGTCCGGCGTCCGCTGCGCGAGCGTCTGATCGAGGCGTTCGACCTGTGGACGGGGCGTTACCTCGGCCCGATGGTGCAGGAGGTCGCGGTGCTCAGGGAGACCAGTCCGGAGTTGCTGGGTCCCCTCGTCGCCGGCTACCCCGCGCGTTTTGCCGCGATGGTCACCGAGGCGATCGCCGCCGAGGTGCCTCCCGGCCTGGTGGAGGCCGTGGCCCGGACCCTGATCAGCACGTCCGGCGGCATCAAGCACGAGGTCTCCACCCGGGAGGAGTTCGTCGAGCGGGTGACCGTTGCCGTCGACCTTCTCCTGAGGGCCGGGCGCGCGGCCGGTTGAGGACAGTCACGGTCCGGCCGGCGGCCACCGTGCCACCTTCGGCTCATGACTCCCGAGTACGGCTGGTGGATCCGCGAGACCTATCGCCTCACGCTGCTCGGGGTGCAGACGGCCACAGTGGAGGCCGAGGCAACCGTCGCGCGGCTGACCGAACAGCTCGACCGTGTGGCGCGGGCCGCCCCGCCACCGCCACCGGGTACGACTCTGAGCGCTGCGCTGAATGCCGAGTGCGAGGACCTGGCTCAGCGTCCGGCGGGTCTGCCCGGGAGTCTGGCCGCCGGATATCAGGCGGGCCGGGCGGCGTTCCTGAACGGGCTGCGGGCGCGCGCGAGCAACGTGCGCCGTGCCGGGCCGGACGATGCGCGCCCCTACCCGGGATCCGATGAGCCGCCCGGAAAGCCGGCGGAGGCGTACGGGTACTACCGGTTCCTGATCGCCAAGACGGTTCCCGGTGTGCCCGAGGCGGCCGAACGGCAGCTCGCCGAGGCGCAGGCCGCGCTGAACGTCCTCGAGCAGCGGATCCTCGAACTCCGTGCCCGCCAGTCCCGGTACGCCGCCCGCATCTCCGCGGCCGACGCCCGCTGGCGCAATGCGCTCGCGGCCCACCTGCGGGCGCACGCCGACGAGGTGGCGGCCCGGTCCGGGTACACCGATGCGTTCACCATCGGTTACAACCTGGCCGCCGACAGCCTCGCGCGGCGGCTGCGGCAGCGTGCCGACGAGATCGCCGTGCCGACGTCCTGACCTTTACATATGTAAGTAAACGACATATGGTGGCCGCATGAGGGAGCCGACGTACTTCATCCTGGCCGCGCTCCAGGACGAACCCCGCCACGGGTACGCGATCATCACGCGTGTGGGGGAGTTGTCCCAGCAGCGCGTCGCACTCTCCACCGGCACGCTCTACCAGGCGCTCGACCGGCTGGCCCGGGCCGAGCTGGTCGAGGTCGTCCGCGACGAGGTGGTCAACGGCCGCGCACGCCGGCACTACGCGCTGACGAACGACGGCCACGCCGCGCTGCGGGCCGAAGCCGTCCGGATGGCCGAGGCCGCCAAGGTCGTCCTGCGCGTGAGGCCGGCATGAGCGCCTACACCGTGCTGCTGCGCCTCTACCCGTCCGACCACCCGCGTGACGAGATGCTCGGTGTGCTCGAGGAGAACGGCCGGCCCTGGTGGCGCGAGGCACCGTCCCTCATCGCCGGTGCCGTGCGCGCCCGCACGGGCGAGGGCCAGCCGCCGAGCCTGCGCTGGCTCTACGCCGCCCGCGCCGCCGCGCTGATGCTGCTGGTCGCCGGCACCACCACCCCGCTGATCGACCTGCACTACGGCGTCGAACTGCGTACCGGGATGACGGTTGCCACCTGGATCTGCGCCGGCCTCGCGGCCGTGGCGGTCATGGCCGGCGTCCGCCTCGTGGCGCTCGGTCTGACCGCCGCCGCGCTGGTGCTCAGCGGGATGGACCAGATCAGCACAGTGGCGATCGCCGGTTACACGCTGGCCGCCGTTCTCCTGCTGCTGCCAGGCCGCCGTCTCCGGGTCCTCAACCCGCTCCCGGTCCTGCTCGCCCTGTCCTGGTCGCTGGACTACACGCTGCCGGCCGTGCTGCGAACGGCCCTGGTGGTGGCGGTGATCCTCTGGACCGTGATCGATGAGCGCATCCTGCTGGCCGCCGGCCTGGCGCTCTTCGCCGGTCTCATCACCGCGTCCACCGAAGTGGCCGAGGTCGGTGACACCCGCGGCCTCCTGATCATGGCCGCCTGGCACCTGGCCCTCCCAGCCACCCTGGTCGCCATCGCAGCCCTGCTCACCCAACGCCGCACCAGATTCCTCGGCTAAGCGACCGTCTCCATGGCGGGTGAGTCGAGGCGGGGCGGCTGGAGCGTACGGGAGAGGCGCAGCCAGACGACGAAGCCCCAGATGACGAAGGCGGCGTAGACGGCGTAGAGGATCGCCGAGGGGTAGTAGCCGAAGTGGAGGAGTTCGGGGACGCCGACCAGGTCGACCGCGATCCAGCAGAGCCAGAACTCGACCCAGCCGCGGGCCATCGCGTACGTGGCGAGGATCGAGCCGACGAAGATCCACGAGTCGGCGAGGTAGTACCACCAGGGGACCGGGAAGCCGGCGCCGATCGCGCGGAAGGCGAAGAAGCACCCGACGACGGCGGCCAGGGCGAGCGGGAGGTACAGCATTCGTTCGCGGTTGGTCGCCCAGCGGGGCACGACCGTCTCGCCGCCGGTGGCCTGGCGCCAGCGCCACCAGCCGTAGACGCTGGTGATGATGAAGAAGACCTGGCGGGAGGCCTGGCCGTAGAGCGGGGTGCCCTGGTCGTTGCCGAGGGCCTGACCGAGGAACACCGTGAAGAGCAGGACGTTGCCGACGATGCCGACCGGCCACGCCCACACGTTGCGGCGCAGGCCGAAGAGGGCGGAGCCGAGACCGAAGGCGTTGCCGACGATCTCGCGCCAGTAGATCGCCTGGGTGTCGGTGACCTGCCATTTGGCGTCGTAGAACGCGGTGAGCAGTTGGTCGAGCCAGTGCACGGGCACCTCCGGAAAAAAGCACAGAGGTGCACGCCGGGGAAAGCCGCGCACACAACAACGACGGTCGAGCCACGTTCAGTGCTGCCTACCATCCGGACTTTCACCGTCGGTACCGGAATTACACCGGTTCAACCGGCCGCCGGCTGCGGTCGGGTCGCGGACTGTCACCGCCGGTTCGGAATTGCACCGACCCCGGAGCACTAGGGATGATCGTAGGCCTGCCGGGGCGAAACGGAACTATGACCTACGCAACGATCACCTCGGTGCCGGTGCGGCGGATCGCCTCGACACCCGCGGGGTCGGCGCTCGAGTCGGTGACGAGCGTGGCGACACCGGTGATGGCGCAGATGCTGGCCAGGCAGACGCGGCCGACCTTGGAGCCGTCCGCGACCACGATCACCCGGTCGGCGCGGCGGATCATCGTGGCGTTGGTGTTCGCCTCGATCTCGTCGTGGGTGGTGAGCCCGCCCCGGGCGCTGATGCCGTCGACGCCGACGACCGCCACGGCCATGTTCAGACCGGCGAGGGCCTGGTCCGCGATCGGCCCGACCAGCTCGTACGACTGGGTGCGCGAGACGCCACCGGTCATGATCAGCTTGAGGCGGGGGCGCAGGGCCAGCTCCGCCGCGATGTTGAGCGCGTTGGTGACCACGGTCAGGTCGACCCGTTCGGCGAGCAGCCGGGCCAGCAGGTGTGTTGTCGTGCCGCCGGTCAGCCCGAGGGTCAGCGGACCCTTGGGCAGCAGCGCCGCCACCCGTTGCGCGACGAGTGCCTTCTCCTCACGGTGCTGGCCGACGCGGTAGCGCACCGGCAGCTCGTACGCGACGTCGACCGCGACGGCGCCTCCGTGCGTACGGGAGAGGAGTCTTTGATCCTCGAGGACCTGGAGGTCACGGCGGATGGTGGCGGGGGAGACCTCGAACTCGTCGGCGAGGTGGCCGGCGTCCACGGAACCGTGGCTGGCCACGCGCTCCAGGATGGCCGACACGCGGTCGGCCCGGCGCAGGGAACTCTGGGGCATGTGACCTCACCACGGGTTTCAGGACAGCATCATATTGAGCAAACGCGCAGTCACCATAGTTCGTTTCCAAGCGAAACACCAGAATTCCTTGCGCGCTTCGGACGCGTACGCGAACAATCCCGCCATGACCACGATCGCCTTTCTCGGCGCGGGCAGCGTCGTCTTCACCCGTGAGCTGCTCGCCGACATCCTGACGTTCGACGAGCTCCGGGGCGTCACCCTCGCCCTGCACGACATCGATCCCGAGCGGCTCGAAACCGCCGAGGCGATCGCCCGGCGCACCGCCGAGCAGCTCGGCGCCAAGCCCACGATCACGACCAGCCTCGACCGGCGCACCGTGCTCGACGGTGCCGACTTCGTCATCAACGCCATCCAGGTCGGCATGCACGCGGCCACCGTGCGCGACTTCGAGATCCCCGCGAAGTACGGGCTGCGCCAGACCATCGGCGACACCCTGGGTGTCGGCGGGATCTTCCGTGCGCTGCGCACGTTCCCGGTGCTCGCGGGCATCGCGGCAGACATGCGCGAGCTGTGCCCGGACGCCTGGTTCCTCAACTACACCAACCCGATGGCGATGAACATCGGCTACCTCGCGGCGATCGCCCCGGACCTCAAGGCCGTCGGCCTGTGCCACTCGGTCTACTGGACCGTGCGCGATCTGAGCGATCTGCTGGGAGTTCCGTACGACGAGGTCGACTACACCGGCGCCGGGGTGAACCATCAGGCGTGGCTGCTGCGCTTCGAGCACCGCGGCGAAAACCTCTATCCGCGGCTGGATGCCTTGCTGGAGCGCGATCCCGAGCTGCGCCGCCGTGTCCGCATGGACATGTACAAGCGCCTCGGCTGGTTCCCGACGGAGACCAGTGAGCACTCCAGCGAGTACCTGCCGTGGTATCTGCACGACGACGCCGAGATCGAGCGGCTGCGCATCCCGGTCGGCGACTACCTGCGGATCAGCGCGGACAACGTGACCGAATATCACGAGACGCGGCGTGCGGTGCTGGCCGGCGAGCCCCTGGATGTCAGCCGTGACGCCACCGAGTACGCCCCGCAGGTCATCCACAGCATCACGACCGGCACCCTGCGCCGCATCCACGGCAACGTCGCGAACCGGGGGCTGATCAGCAATCTGCCGGAGGACTACGCGGTCGAGGTGCCGTGTGTCGTGGACGCTCTGGGCGTACGCCCGGAACGGGTCGGAGCGCTCCCGGCGCAGTGTGCCGCGCTCAATCGGAGTTTTGTGAACGTCGGTCAGTTGACCGTGCAGGCGGCGCTGACCGGTGACAAGCGGATGGTGCGGCAGGCCGCGATGGTCGATCCGAACACCGCCGCGACGCTGAGCGTGGACCGGATCTGGGAACTGTGCGACGAACTGACCGCCGCGCACGGTGACCTGATCCCTGAGGCACTGCGCTAGACGTGCATCGTGGAATGTTCGTTTGAGCGCGAGGCCTTGTGAAGCGAAAACAAACGAGCATAATCCTCGAACATGAACGACACGTCGGAGGAAATCGCCAGCCAGCCCGCAGTCTGGGAGCAGGGTCTCGCCCTGACCGACCAGGCCCGTCGTGAGCTCGCTGCACCGGGGGAACGGATGCTGGTTCTGGGCTGCGGCACCTCGTGGTTCGTGGCCCAGAGCATCGCCGAGTTGCGGGAGAGCGCCGGTCTCGGTGAGACCGACGCGGTCTGCGCCTCCGAGTACGTCCCGCGGCGCCGGTACGACCGGGTCGTCGCGATCACGCGCTCCGGCACCTCCACCGAGGTGCTCGACGCGCTCCGGCAGGTGCCCGAGGGCACCCACCGGGTGGCCGTCACCGCGGTCGCCGGGATGCCGGTCGACACCCTCGCCGAGAGCCGCCTGCTGCTCGACTTCGCCGACGAGCGCAGCGTGGTGCAGACCCGCTTCCCGACCACCGTCCTCGCGATCGCCCGGGCGGCGTTCGGTGAGGACCTGAGCCACCTGATCGCCGACGGGCACGCCGCACTGGACGCGCCGCTGCCCGCCGACCCGGCCGCCATCGACCACCTGGTCTTCCTGGGCACCGGCTGGACCGTCGGGCTCGCCCACGAGGCGGCGCTCAAGGTCCGCGAGGCGGCCCAGGCCTACTCGGAGTCGTACCCGGCCATGGACTTCCGGCACGGACCGGTCGCCGTCGCGGGTACGCGGAGCCTGGTCTTCTCCTTCGGCGCCGTGCCGATCGGCCTGGACGAGGTCGGCCGCTCGGCCGGCGCCACCACCTACCGCGACGAGCGTGACCCGCTCGCCCAGCTGGTCCTGGCCCAGCGTTTTGCCCTCGCCCTGGCCGCCCACCGCGGCCTCGACCCCGACCGCCCCCGCCTGCTCACCCGATCCGTCGTCCTCACCGACGCCGCTTGACCAGCAACCGCGACATCCGACGAGATATCGAGGTACAGGGATGACCACCTTCACGCGCGGCCGGTCGGTCCGGCTGCTCGCCGCGACCAGCGCGGCCACCTTGCTCCTGACCGCCTGTACGGGCGGCGACAGCGACGACGGCAAGGACGCGGCAGCGGGGTACGACCCCGCCGCCACCGTCGAACTCACCTGGTGGACCGGGCAGACCTCGGAGGCCGAGAAGGTCGCCGAGAAGCTCGCCGCCGACTACCACACCGCGCACCCGAACGTGACGATCAAGACCTCGGCGGGCGCACCGACCACGGACGACCTGCTCACCAAGCTCTCCGCCGGTTTTGCCGGCGGCAGTTACCCCGACATCTCGTACGCGTTCGGCAACTGGGCGGGTGACCTCGGCGCCAGCGGCAAGACCCAGGACCTGACCTCGTTCGTCGCCGACCCGTCGTTCGCCTGGAACGAGATGCCGGAGGCGGCCCGCACGGTGGCGACCGCGGATGGCAAGGTCATCGGCGTCCCGGCACTGGTCGACAACCTGGCGCTGATCTACAACCCGAAGCTCTTCGACGACGCCGGGATCGCCTACCCGACCGACGAGTGGTCCTGGGAGGACTTCCGGGCCGCGGCCAAGAAGCTCACCGACCCGGGCACCAACACGTACGGGACGGCGTACTCGGTCTCCGGCAGCGAGGACACCACCTGGCACCTGTGGCCGCTGCTGTGGCAGAACGGCGGGAAGATCCTCGACGGCACCAAGCCCGCGTTCAACTCCGAGGCCGGCGTCAAGGCGCTCGAGACGCTGCGGGCCATGGCCGTCGACGACAAGTCGATGTACCTCGACCAGACCGACGAGAAGTACGGCCCGCTGTTCAACAGCGGCCGCGTCGGCATGATGCTCTCCGGCCCGTGGGCGCTGCTCGACCTCAAGGACGCCAAGCTGAAGTACGGCGTGACCGCCCTGCCCGGCGTCAACGGCGACCACCAGACAGTCTCCGGCCCCGACCTGTGGGTGCTCTTCGACCACGACGACGCCAACCGCGCCGGCGCCTCCCGCGACTTCATCAAATGGCTGACCAGCGCCGAGATCGACGCCAAGTGGAACCTCGCGGTCGGTAACCTGCCGCTGCGGAGCGTCGAGCAGAGCACACCCGAGTTCGCGGCCTACGCCAAGGAGTACCCGGGCGGGCAGAAGTTCTTCGACAACCTCGCCAACGCCAAGCAGGCGCGGCCCACCGTGCCCGGCTACGAGGTGATGTCCCGCAACGTCGGCGATGCCATCGCGAAGGTGCTCCAGGGGGCGGCGAGCCCGAAGGAGGCCCTCGACGAGGCGGCCCGCAAGTCCGCCGACGCCCTGGAGGAATGATGGCGCTGACGTTCGCGGCGACACCGCGTACGCACCAGCAGGTGGCACCCCGGCCGCGCGGCAGGCGCGGCCGGGCGGCCCGGCGCACCCTCACCGGGTGGGCCTTCGCCGGCCCGGCGACCCTGATCGTCGTCGGGCTCTCGATCTTCCCGGCGGTCTGGGCGTTCTTCATCTCCCGGACCCGCTGGAACGGCATCGCCCCGGCCCGGGACGTGGGGTGGCGCAACTACGAACGGATCGCCACGGACCCCGACGCGATCACGGCGGCGAAACACACGCTGCTGCTGACCGCACTGTTCGTGCCCGGCTCGATCGTGCTGGGCATCCTCATCGCGGTGGCCCTGAACCAGAAGATCCGGCTCATCGGCTTCTACCGCACGTGCATCTTCGTCCCGTACGTCGCGTCGGCGGCGGCCACCGGCATCCTGGCCAGCTTCGTCTTCAACCCGCAGTTCGGCGCGGCGAACGAGGCACTGCGCCGGCTCGGGCTGCCCGCACAGCAGTTCCTGGAGAGCCCCGGCCAGGCGCTGCTGGTCATCTGCCTGATCGCACTCTGGGGTGAGGTCGGCTTCACCGCCGTCATCTACCTGGCGGCGCTGCAGGACATCCCCCGCGAGCTGATCGAGGCGGCCACGGTCGACGGCGCGAGCCGGTGGCGCACCTTCCTCCACATCACGCTGCCGGAGCTGCGGCCCGTCACGGTCTTCGCCGCGATCTGGCAGACCATCACGGCGATGCAGCTGTTCGACCTCATCTACACGACCACGCGCGGCGGTCCGATGAACAGCACCCAGACCATCGTCTACTACATCTACGAGCTCGCCTTCCAGACCCAGAGACTCGGGTACGGCGCAGCCGTCGCCTACCTGCTCTTCGTGGTGACGATGCTCCTGACCGTCTGCGTCATCTGGTACAGCCGCCGTTCCGGATCGGAGGCCTTCTGATGCGCCGGCTCCCGTTCAGCCCCTGGCACCTGCTGCTGATGCCGCTCGCCCTGATCTTCGTCCTGCCGCTGGTCCAGATGGTCCTGACCTCGTTCATGACCTCGCAGGAGATCAACCAGTTCCCGCCGAAATTCCTGCCGACCAGCATCCACCTGGACGGGTACAGGACGCTGCTGTCGGAGTCGAACATCCTGCAGTGGTTCGGCAACACCGTGCTGGTCTCGGCGATCGCCGTGCTCTCGCACCTGGTCCTCTGCTCGCTCGCCGGCTACGGTTTCGCCCGGCTCAAGTTCGCCGGCCGCGGCCTGGCCTTCCTGGCGATCGTCGCCACGGTCATGATCCCGATCCAGCTGCTGATGATCCCGACCTACCTGATGTTCGCCCGCGCCGGCATCGTCGACACCCTCGCCGCGGCGTTCGTACCCTGGCTGGCCTCGGCGTTCGGGATCTTCCTGATGCGGCAGTTCTTCCTCGGGCTGCCCGCCGAGCTGGAGGAGGCGGCGGTCCTCGACGGCTGCAGCACCCTGCGCACGTTCCTCAGCGTCGTGCTGCCGCTGGCCCGGCCCGCCCTGGCCACCCTGGCGATCTTCACCCTGCTGTCGAGCTGGAACGACCTGCTCTGGCCCCTGGTGGCGATCAGCGACGACAGCAAGTTCACCCTGCAGGTCGGGCTGGCCAGCTTCCAGGGCACCCGGCGGACGGAATGGTCGCAGCTGATGGCCGGCAACGTCATCGCGACGATGCCCCTGATCATCGCCTTCCTGGTGGCCCAGAAGCGGTTCATCGCCACGATGACCTTCAGCGGCCTGAAGGGGTAGAGCCGCCGGTACAGGCTTGCACCACCCGCGCCGCGAGCGCGGTTACGTTCCCCTCATGACCCCACGACCGAGTGCCGACCCGACCATCGGCGAACGCATCCAGGCGCGCCGGCTGCGGCGCGGCTGGAGCATCCGCCACGCCGCCAGCCGCGCCGGCCTCTCCCACGCGACCTGGAGCCGCATCGAACGGGGGCGCCAGGCCGCCGACAACCGTTTTGTCCTCGCCGACATCGCCGGCGCCCTCGAATGCTCACCCGCCGACCTAGCGGGCACCGCGGTGCCCGCCGCCGACCGGGCCGCCGCCGCTGCCCAGGCCGCGGTGCACAACATCCGGCAGGCGCTGATCGACATCGACCTCACCGAACCGGCGTCCCGGCCCGCGCCGCCGGTCGCCGGACCCGCCCGGACCGTCGCCCTCGCCGACACGCTGCGGCAGGCCTGCGACTACGCCGGAACCGCCCGCCTGCTGCCCGGGCTGCTGCGGGACCTGCACGCGGTGGCCGCCGGCCCGGACCGCGGCCCGGCGCTGCGGTTGCTCTGCGACGCCACCTTCATGGCGTCGTCGGTGCTGCGCAACCTCGGTCACCCCGCCGACGCCTGGCTCGGCGCCGAACGCTGCCGCGAGGCCGCCGACGCCGCCGACGACCCCGTGCTGCGGGGCTACGCGGCCTACGCCCGCGCCGGCGCCGCCACCGCCTGCGGCTCGTACGCGCGTGGACTGGCCCTGGCGAGCCGGGCCGTCGACGACCTGCGCCGCCACACCGACCGCCCCGGCGGCACCGCGATGCTGGGCTCGTTGCAGCTCGTCTGCGCGTACGCGAGCCGGGGTCTCAAACGCACCGAGGACAGTCGCGCCTGGACCACGGAGGCCGCCGCTCTGGCCGCGACCACGGGGGAGACCACCGAGCTGGGCATGTTCTTCGGCCCGACCAACGTCGGCATCTGGAGCATCGGCATCGAGGTCGACGGCGGTGACCCGGAGCGTGCCGCGGAGATCGCCCGCACCACCAACCCGGCGACGATCCCGGCGGGGTTCCGGCAGGTGTTCTACTACGCCGACACCGCCCGTGCCCTGGCCCGGACCCGCGGGAGCGAGCGCGAGGCCGTCCGCTTCCTGCTCACCGCCGAACGCCTCGCACCGCAGCACGTGCACACCTCGCCGCTGGCCCGCGAAACCACCCGTGCGCTGCTGGAACGCTCCCGCCGCAAGGCCGGTGGCTCGGAACTGCGCGGCCTGAGCGAGCGGATGCAGGTCGAAAGGTGACATCGTGGGCAGCGTGTTGCTGCGTGCGTACGACAACGAGGTCCGGCCCGTGCCACCCGCCGCCCGGGAAGGGCTGGTGCAGGAGACGGACGGGCCGGTGTTGCGGACGCTGAGCGCCCGCGGTGGGCGGATCTCCTACGTGGATCTCGGCGGGCTGACCGGGGACGAGCTCGATGCGTTCATCCGCAGGCAGCGGGATCACTTCGTCCGGCTGGACCGGCCGGTCGACTGGATCACCTACACCCACGACGAGCCGCAGGATCTGCCCGGCCGCCTCGAGGCCGCCGGTTTTGTCCTCTGCGAGACCGGGACGATGCTCGCCGGGCGCTGTGACCGGCTGGCGTCCCCGGTGCGGTTGTCAGGCGGGCTGACGATCCGGGAGATCGGTACGCGGGAGGACTTCGAGCGGGTCGCCGCGCTGCAGGGTGCGGTGTGGGGCATCGACGCGAGCTGGCTCGTCCCGCAGCTCACCGGTCAGCACACCGGCGAGCCGGACCGCTGGACCTTCCTGGTCGCCGAGTCCGGCGGTGAATTCGTCTCGGCCGGCTGGACGCGCTACTACACCGACCGGTTCGCCATGCTCTACGGCGGCGCAACCCTGCCCGGCTTCCAGGGTCGCGGGATCTACCGGGCGCTGGTCGCCCGCCGGGCGCAGTACGCGCTCGACCGCGGCCGGGAGTTCGTCGTGGTCGACGCCTCGGAGAGCTCCCGGCCGATCCTGCAGCGGCTCGGCCTGCAGCCGTTCGCCACCCGCGTCACCTACCGCTGGACGCCACCCCGGGTGGAATGATGACCGTATGGACGTGGTCGGCCACTACAGCGGAGGCGACGAGAACGTCCGGATGGCCCTGGACCGCAACCGCGTCGAATGGGACCGGACGTGTGAACTGCTCGCGCGCTGGCTCCCGGCACCGCCGGCCACCGTCCTCGATGTCGGCGGTGGCCCGGGCCGTCAGTCTCGCCACCTGCTCGACCGGGGCTACGACGTCACGCTGTTCGACCTGACACCCAAACACGTCGACCAGGCGACCGCCCGCGGGGTACGCGCCCACGTGGCCGATGCCCGGCAGTTGCCCGTGGACGACACGTCCGCCGACGCTGTCCTGCTGCTCGGCCCGCTCTACCACCTGCCCGACGCCGGGGACCGCGCCCGGGCCCTCGCCGAGGCCTGGCGGGTGCTGCGCCCGGGCGGTGTTGCGGTCGTCGCGGCGCTGTCGCGCTGGGGACGGGTCTTCGTCCGTGCCGCCGCAGGTCAGCTCGGCGACCCGGACCGGCACCGGCACACCCTGGCGACGATGCGCGACGGGTACGTCGGTGCCGGCGACACCTGGGACGAGGTCGCCTACCTGCACGACACACACGAGCTCGCGGCGGAGCTGACAGCCGCCGGCCTGCACGACGTCACCGTGGTCGGTGTCGAGGGTCCGGCCGGCGCCTGGGCCCGCCGCGACCCCGCGCTCAACGCCCACGCCCTCGAACTGGCCCGGATCGCCGAGGCGGCCATGGCCGAGACCTCGATCCATCTGCTGGCGCGGGGCGTCAAGGAAAGCTGAGCGCCGTCGGCTATCTTGGCGGCATGTGTTGCTGCGCAGTCATGGAGATCCGTACCGCCTGACGGCGGTACAGCGATCCCTGCCCTACCGCCGGATCAGTGTCACGCCGGCAGACACCCACATCTGTGCTGCCGGACCATCTCGGGTGATCCGGAGTGCCATGTCTCAGAACCATGCCCAGCTGTTCCTGATGGTCGGTCTTCCCGGCGCGGGGAAGACCACCCGGGCCAAGGAATTCGCCGCGTTGCGCCTCACCCCCGACGAGTGGATGGTGCAGCTGTTCGGGGAGCCGACGGCCGGTCGTAAGCGCGACGTCCTGGAGGGGCGGCTGATCCTCGTCGCGCTGGAGGCCTTGCGGCTCGGGACCAGTGTTGTGCTCGACTTCGGGCTCTGGGGCCGTGACGAACGGTCGGCGCTGCGCCGGCTGGCCGCCTCGGCCGGGGCGTCGTGTCAGGTGATCTACCTGCCGGTCGGCCGGGAGGTCCAGCGGGAGCGGATCGCCCACCGGCAGGCGACCGCGCCCCACACGACGTTCCCGATGTCGGAGGACGACATCGACAGCTGGCGGAAGCAGTTCCAGGAACCGGACACCGCCGAACTCCTCGGCGTCGACCGGCCCGAGCCGCCGCCGGGGTGGACCGGCTGGCCGGAATGGGCCGCGGACCGCTGGCCGCCCCTGGTGGTCCTGCTGAGTTAGGCCAGTTCCGCGCGGGTGGCCTGGGCGGCGGTGCCGCCGGAGGCGCGGGTGCTCAGGGAGCCGGCGGTCGCCGCCCAGCCGATCGCCTCGGGGATCGGCAGGCCGGCGAGCCGTCCGGCCAGGAAACCCGCGTTGAAGCTGTCACCGGCGCCGGTCGTGTCGACGACGTCCACCGGGCGGCCGGGTGCCGAGCACTCGCCGCCCGGCCACCAGGCACGGGCGCCCGCGGCGCCGTTCTTCATCACCACGGTGGTGCCGGTCGCGACCAGCGAGGCCGCGGCCCGGTCGACGTCCGTGCTGCCGGTGACCGCGCGCAGCTCGTTGGCGTTCGGCAGGAACACGTCCGTGTACGCGAGGATGTCGGTGATCGACTCCCACTTCTCCGTGGGGTCCCAGTTGGTGTCCAGCGACGTGCCGACGCCCAGGGCCCGGGCCCGCGCGAAGACGCCTGCGAGCCCGGCGGCGAGCCGGGGCTGGAGGTAGAGCGACGCCACGTGCACGTGGCGGGCGGCGGACAGGTGTGCGTCGGTCACGTCCTCCGGCCGCAGGGCCGGGATCGTGCCGGGCAGCGTCAGGATGGCCCGGTCGTCGCCGGGCGGGGTCAGGATCACGCTCAGGCCGGTCGGTACGTCGCCGGACGGCTGCAGCAGCAGGGTGACGCCGCGCTCCTCGAGCCGCTGACGGGTGATGACCCCGAAGACGTCGTCGCCGAGCGCGGTGAGCAGTAACGTGTCCAGCCCGAGGCGGGCGCAGCCGGCCGCCGTGATCGCGGCGGAGCCGCCCAGCACCAGGTCCGCGCCGGTCAGCAGCTGTTCCGCCTGGCCGAAACGCGGGCGGACGTCCCCGCGCAGCACCAGGTCCGGGTTCGCGTCACCGACCACGAGGACATCCATGCTTCTCCTTCGATCACTGTCCAAATGAACATTCTGAATTGCGCACTTGCCCTTTAACACCCCCGGCAAGCAGCACGGGAGCACCATACGCGCACAAACGACTGTTGACACCTGCGCGTTCGATCAGTTGAATCGGCGTCAACGATCCAGCCCAGCCGGTAATCCCCAGCCCGGCATCAGGTCGCCAGGGCGCACCCCCAGTGCCCGAGGCGGGGCAGATCCCTGAGCACCTTTGGGAGTCTCAGCCGTGGTCACCCGTACCGTCCGTCATGCCCTGCTCGCCGGGCTCGCCGCCCTCTCCGTCGCCGCCGGTGTGTCGCTGAACGCCGACGCCGCAACCATCGGCAAGTCCGCCGCCGCGGTGACACTGCCGCCGGTCAACGCCAAGTTCGACTACCAGATCGGTGAGGCCTACCCGCCGCCCGCCGGTGTCCAGGTCGTCAGCCGCGACCGGGAGGCCGCACCCGCCGCCGGGCTCTACAACATCTGTTACGTCAACGCGTTCCAGGTGCAGCCGTCCGAGGTCGGCTGGTGGAAGAGCAACCACGACGACCTGCTGCTGCGCGACTCCTCCGGCGAGTACGTCATCGACGGCGCGTGGGACGAGATCGTGCTCGACATCCGTACGCCGGCCAAGCGCACCGCCCTGGCCTCGATCGTCAACGGCTGGGTCGACGGGTGCGCCGCGGCCGGGTTCAAGGCGGTCGAGCCGGACAACATCGACACGTACGACCGCTTCGACGACCTGCTGACCCGTGATCAGGCCGTCGCCTACCTGCAACTGCTGGCGCCGCACGCGCACAGCAAGGGCCTGGCGATCGCCCAGAAGAACACCACCTCCCTCGAAGGCCGGGGCAAGGCCGCCGGCCTCGACTTCGCCATCGCCGAGGAGTGCGGCCGCTACGGCGAGTGCGGCGACTTCACCGACGTCTACGGCAACAACCTGATCGTCATCGAGTACACGGCGAACGCGTACAAGAAGGCCTGCACGGCGGTCGGCGCCAAGGTCTCGGTGGTCCGCCGCGACGTGAACGTCACCGCCCCCGGGAGCAGCACCTACGTCTACAACGCCTGCTGATCCCGATGATCGTCACGGTGACCCTGAACCCGGCGCTCGATCTGACCTACCGGGTCGGCACGCTGGTCCCGCACGGCACCCACCGCGTCTCGCAGGTCGCGGAACGCCCCGGCGGCAAGGGACTCAACGTGGCGGGCGTGCTGCACGCGCTCGGCGAGCCGGTCCTCGCGACCGGCCTGCTGGGCGGCACGACCGGCGGCCGGGTGACCACCCTGCTGGCCGGTGACGCGGTGCCGGCCGCGTTCGTGCGCATCGCCGGTGAGACCCGCCGGACGGTCGCGGTCGCCGACGACGTCGACGCGACCGGCTTCTGGGAGCCCGGACCCCAGGTCACGCCGGGGGAGTGGGCGGCCTTCGTCGCCCACTTCCGCGACCTGCTCGGCACCGCCGACGTGGTCGCCCTCTCCGGCTCCCTCCCGCCCGGCGTCCCCGTCGACGCGTACGCCACACTCGTCCACCTCGCAGCCGAGTACGCCGTGCCTTCGATCCTCGACACCAGCGGTGAGGCGCTGCGGCACGGTCTGGCGGCCCGCCCCGACCTGGCCAAACCCAACACCACCGAGCTGTCGGCGCTCCTCGCCTCGGCATCGGTCCCGGGCGGGGCCGCGATCACCGCGGGCCGGGACCGCACCTTCGCGGACGCCGCGCCCGGTCGTGCAGGGACCGACGCGGGCCCGTCAGGGGCGCGGGACGCCGACGCCGGCCCGGCTCTGCTGGAGGCGCGCGGGGGCGGCCGTGAGCTCGCGGACGCCGCGCGGGCCCTGGAGCTGGGGGCGAGGGCGGTCGTCGTGTCACAGGGACCGGACGGGCTGCTCGCGCTGACCGTCGACGAGGCCTGGCGCGGCGTCCCCTCCGAGCGCCTCGAAGGAAACCCGACCGGTGCCGGCGACGCCTGTGTCGCCGCCCTCGCCCGGGGGCTGCGCGACCGCACGCCCTGGCCCGCCCTGCTCGCCGACGCGGTGGCCCTGTCGGCCGCCGCCGTTGCCGCTCCCGTCGCCGGTGCCGTCGACGCCGCGACCTACCGACGCCTGCTGCCCGCCGTACGCGTCAGTGCTGCCTGAGAGGAACCACCATGCTCAACCCGACCGGAGAGATCGTCGCCGCCGCCCGCGCCGCGGGCGGCGGCGCAGGCGCCTTCAACGTGATCACCGTCGAGCACGCCGAGGCGATCGTGACCGGTGCGGAGGAGGCGGGCCTGCCCGTGATCCTGCAGATCAGCGAGAACGCGGTGCGCTTCCACCACGGCCGGCTCGCACCGATCGCCGCGGCGGCGCGGGCCATCGCCGTCTCGTCGACCGTGCCCGTCGCCCTGCATCTCGACCACGTGGAAAGCGACGACCTGTTCGACCAGGCGGCGGCGCACGGCTTCGGCTCGGTCATGTACGACGCGTCCACCCGCCCGTACGCCGAGAACGTGGCGGCGACCGCGGCTGCCGTACGCCGCGGCCACGCCACCGGGCTGTGGGTGGAGAGTGAGCTCGGCGCGGTCGGTGGCAAGGACGGCGCGCACGCTCCGGGCGTACGCACGGATCCCGGGGAGGCAGCGGCGTACGTCGCGGCAACCGGTGTCGACGCGCTGGCCGTCGCGGTGGGTTCGTCGCACGCGATGCACACGCGGACCGCACGCCTGGACCACGATCTGATCGGCCGGCTGCGTCTGGCCGTGCCGGTGCCGCTGGTCCTGCACGGCTCGTCCGGTGTGCCCGACGACGAGCTGGTCGCAGCGATCCGCGCCGGCATGGTGAAGATCAACATCGGGACGGCGCTCAACAGTGCGTTCACCGGTGCGGTCCGCGACACCCTGGACGGCGATGCCGCGCTGGTCGACCCGCGGCGCTACCTGGCGTCGGCCCGGACCGCGATGGCGGGCACGGTCGCCGCGGCGCTGCGGCTGCTCGCCACGCCGACCGTGGTGGCCGGCTGACATGGTCACCCTCGCTCTGGTCGGGGCCGGTCTCCGGGGCCTCACGTACGCACGGCACGCGGTTGCCACCGGCTCGGGCCGTGTCGTGGCGGTCGCCGAGCCCGATCCCCGGCGCCGGACGGCCGCGGCGCAGGAGTTCGGCATCCCGGCCGCGCAGGTCTTCGCCGACTGGGCCGGACTGGCCGCCGCGGACCGGCTCGCGGACGCCGCGGTGGTCGCCACCCAGGACCGCATGCACCACGACCCGGCGATCCGGCTGGCCGGGCTCGGCTACCACATCCTCCTCGAGAAGCCGATGGCGCCGACCGACGCCGAGGCGACCGAGATTGCGGCCGCGGCGCAGCAGCACGGTGTCATCTTCGCCGTCTGCCACGTGCTGCGGTACACGCCCTACACGCGGCTGCTCAAGCAGGCGCTGGCGGAGGGCCGCATCGGGCGCCTGATCAGCGTGGAGCACCTGGAACCGGTCGGCTGGTGGCATCACGCGCACTCGTTCGTCCGCGGGAACTGGAGCCGCGAGCAGGAGTCCGGCCCGATGCTGCTGACCAAGTCCTGCCACGACATCGACTGGCTGGTCCACGTCATCGGAGCCGTGCCGGCGCGGATCAGCTCGTTCGGCAGCCTCACGCACTTCCGGCCCTCCGAACGCCCCGACGGCGCGGCGGACCGGTGCCTGGACTGCCCGGTCGAGACCACCTGCCCGTACTCCGCGAAGCGCCTCTACCTCAACGCCCTGGCCGACGAGGAGCAGCACTTCTGGCCGCTCGGCGCGGTCACTCCCGTCGCCACGGAGGAGGCCGTGCTGGAGGCGTTGCGCACCGGCCCGTACGGCCGGTGCGTCTACGACGCCGGCAACGACGTCGTCGACCACCAGGTGGTCAGCATGGAGTTCCCGGACGGCGCCACCTGCTCGTTCACGATGAGCGCGTTCACGCCGATGGAGCACCGCCGCACCCGCCTGATGGGTACGCACGGCTTCCTCGACGGCGACGGTGAACGCCTGCGCTACGTCGACTTCCGTACCGGTGCCGAGGAGGTCCTGGAGGTCGGGGCCGGCGGCCCGTCGGCGTCGGACGGCCACGGTGGCGGCGACGAGGGCCTGACCGAGGCGTTCCTGGCCGCGGTCGCCGCGGGTGACCCGTCCCTGGTCTCGTCGGACGCGACGCAGAGCCTGGCCACCCACCGCGTGGTCTGGGCCGCCGAGCACGCCCGCCGCACCGGCGAGGTCGTGCGCCTGGCACCCGACGGTTCCCTGCTCAGATGAGCGCCGCCCGGGCCAGCAGCGGGCCCGGCTTGGCACGCAGCTGCTCGCCGAGCTCGGCGGTGACGGCGGGCGAGCTCCCGGCCAGGAGCTCCCGCACGGCGTCGGCGATGGCGATCGGCGTCACCTTGTTGGGGTCCAGGGCCGCGCCGGTCCCGCTGGCCTCGACCGAGGCCGCACCCGCGAACTGATCGGTCGAGAACGGCAGGACGAGCATCGGCACCCCGCTGGTCAGCGCCTCGGTGACACTGTTGTTGCCACCGTGGGTGACGGCCAGCGCGGCGCGGGCCAGCAGCGCCGTCTGCGGCAGGTGTGTCCGGGCCAGCCAGGTGTCCGGCAGGGCGGGCAGGGCCCGCGCCGAGCCGGTCGCGACGGCCACCCGGACGTCCAGCGACCGCAGGCCGACGAGCACCTTGGCCAGGACGTCTCCGCGGGCCGACAGGAAGCTGCCGAAGCTCACGTAGACCAGCGGCCGGTCGTCCGCGTCGAGCCACGTCGCGATGTCGGCCGGGACCGTCTCGGTGCGCACGGCCGAGCCGAGGAAGGCGTGCGGTGGCAGCAGCGTGGTCCGGGCCGGATCGTGCAGGGCCTCCGGATAGTTGAGCAGCAGCGGCGCGCCGTGCGCGGCCAGGGCGTCGTCGCTCGGCTTGGCCGAGGGGGACAGCACCCGCAGGGCGGCGTTCCACTCCTGGGTGAACGCGTCGCGGACGTCGCGGCACACCTGGTGCAGGCGGGCGAGGGCCATCGGCGAGGGATCGAACGCCGCCGGCCAGTCGGTCGGATAGCCGTAGACCTCACCCCCGACCGGCAGCGCCGACGGGTGGCCGAGCACAACGTCAGCGTGCGGTACGTCGAACGCCGTCAGGCCCAGCCGGGCACTGAACGCGAGGTGGTCGACGATGATCCGGTCCGGCTTGACCTCCTCGACGGCCTTCAGCACCGCGTGGGCGCGGCCGACCGGGTCCCACAGCAGGTCCGAGCGGCGGGCCCGGGCCTGGTGGAGCAGCGTCTCCACCAGCCCGCGCCGGGTCGCGGCGAAAAAGCCGCGCAGGGCGTCGTCCTCGGGCTGGATCACACCCGCGTTGGAGTTGCGGCCCAGCGACAGGTCGGTCCGCTCGTAGCCGAACGACGTGACGATCGGCGCGGTGGCCGGGCCGGTCGCCACGACCACACGTTCCCCGGCGTCGCGCCAGGCGGTGGCCAGGGTCGCGAGCGGCAGCAGGTGCGAGGCGTAGTCGGGGCTGATGACGAGGAGGGTCACGGCCGGTCGACCTCCTTCGTGACGGTGGTGTAGATCTTGCCCAGTGTGGCGGCCATCGCCTGCACGGTGAAACCGGCGCGGACCCGCTCCCGGGCGAAGGCCGCCCGGGCAGCCTGTCCTTCTCCGGCCGCAAGGTCCAGTGCACCACGGAAAGCCCGGGCGAGTTCCGCCGGACGGGTCGTGTCGGTGAGCAGCCCGGTACGCCCCTGGTCGACGTACGCCGGTGGCCCGCCCGCGTCCGGCCCCACCACGACCAGCCCGGCGGCGAGCGCCTCGAGCAGGGCGAGCCCGAACTCCTCCTTGAGGCTGGCACACACGTAGACCGAACCCGGCCCGGCGCTCGCCAGCCAGCGGGCGACCACGTCGTGCTGCTGGTGACCCGGCATGACAAGCCCGTTGGCCGCCTCGGGGTGGCGGCGCAGCACGTCGGCGATGAGGTCCAGCTGGCCGCGTTCGTCGGCCGACGGGTTCGCCAGGTCGCCGCCGAGGATCACCAGGTTGCAGCGCTGCCACAGCCCGGGGTCGCTCGCCCAGACCTCGACCAGGGTCGCCATGCCCTTGACCCGGTGCAGCCGTCCGACGCTGAGCGCGAGCGGCAGGCCACGCCGTGCCGGTGGCAGGTCCAGCGCCACGGTCGCGCCGGCCGCGGCCTCGGTGACCGTCAGGTCGATGCCTTCCGGTACCACGGTGAAGCGGTCCGGGTCGGCCGCGATGTCGGTGCCGGTCAGCCGCAGCAGGTCGTCATGCAGCCGCGCTCGCGGGAAGAGCGCCACGTGGGCGGCGTCCGCGGTCAGCCGCCGCACCAGCCGGGCCCGGAAGAACAGGTGCTCGCGCTGATCGGCCGCCCCGAAGTCCTCCCGGGGCAGGAACTCGATCGCGCCGTGCGGGTCCGGAGCGAGGGTGAAGACGATCGGGATGCCGAGCTCGGAGGCGGCCTCCGCCGCGGCCAGGCTGCCGACGTCGGCCATTCGGAGGTGCAGCAGGTCGACGGAGTGGGCGCGCAGCAGACGGCGGATGCCGCGGCGGGCCGCAGCCCAGGCGGGCCACGCCTCCGCGGCGCTGCCGGCCGGCCTGAGCAGCGGCACAGCGGCCAGCTGATGGCCCTCGAAGGGGCGCAGGGCCGTCAGGGCGGACTCCGCGGTGCCCCGCGACATCGTCAGGACACGCCCGATGCCGCGTTCGGCGACCAGCGCGCCGCCCAGACGGACCAGCAGCGTCGCGATCCCGCCCGTGTCACCGGCGCCGGCCCGGCTCAGCTGGGGGTCCAGGTCGGCGTGCAGGAACAGCTGGGCGACGGTCAGCCCCTGATCGCGTACGGGTGCAGCGTCGCCCGCGAGATCGGCGGCAGCCAGCCGGGCCACCGCCCCCAGCTCGCCGTCTTCGCTGATCAAGCCGCTGATGATCTCCAGGGCCGTGGGGTCGCCGGTCCGGTCGCCGAGCGCGGCGACGGCCGCGATCCGCACCCGCGGGTCCTCGTCCGCGTCGGAGGCGACGGCGTCGACGGCCCGCGCGGCAACCGCACCGGCGGTGATGCCGAGCGTCTCCACGATCCGGGCGCGGACCTCGGCGTCCGGTGCGTCGTGCCAGGCGGTGATCAGAGCGTCGGCGCCGGTGCCCCAGCCGGCGAGGGTGCGCTGGGCCAGCATCCCGCCGAAACCGCCCGCGACGACCGCGGCCACCAGGTCGTCGAGGGCGTCCTCACGCGCGGGCAGCGACATCAGCGCCCAGGAGGCGTGCTCGCGGAGAACGGCGCGGGGGCTCGACAGCAACCCGGCCAGCACCGGACCCGAGATTTCCGGGTCGGCCGCGCTCAGGGCGTGCACCGCCGCGATCGCCGTCAGATCGTCGGTTCCGCCGGCCGCACGGATGAGGACTGCGGGGTCGGTGAGGCGGTTGTCACCCACGATCTCCGCCAGGATCGAGGACTGAGGGACCGCGGACGACGTGAGGCGCATACCTGAGGGTTCGGCCGCCCCGGCGCCGATGGATGCAGTTCAGCGCGATGAGGTGTGGATCACTGCGTGCCGGTGCAGGCGGTGCGGTTGACCGTGCACGAGGCCGGCCGGTCGCGGGTGCCGGAGAACTGGAAGCGCAGGGCGACGCTGCCGCGGGCGGCGACCGGAACCCCCGAGCTCCAGACGAACCGGTCGCCTGCCCGGCTCAGCGTCGCCTGAGGGGCCGATTCGACCCAGGAAGTCACCAGGTCGCCACCATCGTCCGGAAAGCGCAGCTCGACCCGCCAGTCCCGATCGCGCCCCGAGGTGTTGCGGACGAGCACCTCACCGATGAACCCGTCCGGGAACGAGTCGACCACCCGGTAACGGCCGGTCACGTCGGGTGGCGTGGGTGATCGCGGCGGATTGGTCGCCGGGGCGTCGGTCGCCGCGGTGGTCCTCGGCCGGGATCGTGCGGGTGACGGTGGGTTCGGCGTCGTCGTGGTCAGGATCGGCACCGGCGCTTCCGTGCCCGGCGTCAGCCCGAGCGGCGGCACAGGGAGAAAGGTCGGCGCGGGCGGCGGCGGTGCAGCCTCGGGCGACGACGAGAACCGGGTGGCCGTGACGATCAGCAGGGCGATCAGCGCACAGATCGCGAGCAGCGTCGGCACCCACGGCAGCAGCTCGCGAACGGCGGGCCGGTCTTCCCGGAAAGGCACCATGGCGCGAGAACACTATCGACATCGGACTGCCGGGCGGAACCCCTAGGATCGGCCTGTGGGTCAGGTCTGGCAGGTCGGGGACAATTACGAGGCGTACGTCGGCCGGTGGAGCCGCCGGGTCGCGCGCGAGTTCGTGACGTGGCTCGGTGTGCCCGCGGGCCGCACCTGGCTCGACGTCGGCTGCGGGACGGGCGCCCTGCTGGCGGCAGCGCTCGCGGTGGCTCCGGCCCGGCTCACCGGTGTCGACCGGTCGACGGGGTTCCTGGCGACGGCGCGGGCGCGCGTACCGGAAGCGGATCTGGTGGCCGGGGACGCCGCGGCCCTGCCCATCGAGGGCGGCCGGGCCGAGGTGGTCGTCAGCGGTCTGACCCTGAACTTCGTCGGTGTCCCGGCGCGGGCGGCGGCCGAGTTCGCCCGGGTGGCCGCGCCCGGCGGGACAGTGGCGGCCTACGTGTGGGACTACGCCGACGGCATGGTCATGATGCGGCACTTCTGGGACGCCGCGACCACGCTCGACCCGGCAGCGAGCGCCTTCGACGAAGGCAGCCGCTTCACCCTGTGCCGGCCCGGCCCGCTCGCCGAGCTGTGGACGGCGGCCGGGCTGACCGGCGTCGAGACGCGCGCGATCGACGTGCCGACCGTGTTCACCGGCTTCGACGACTACTGGCAGCCGTTCCTCGGCGGGCAGGGCACCGCGCCCGGATATGTGGCGTCGCTGAGCGAGGAGCGGCGCGGGGCGCTGGCCGGGCTCCTGCGGGAACGCCTGCCGCGGGCCGACGACGGTTCGATCCGGCTCACCGCCCGGGCCTGGGCCGTCCGCGGCCTCGCCACGCAGGCGCGGCCGGTGCGCTGACCAGGTGGTGACGGTCAGTAGGATCGGCTGACCAGGACCGCGGGAGCCCGTCCCGCACGAGTCCCGGCCGGGGGAGGGGCGATGCCGACGATCAGCGACGTCGCCCGCGCGGCGGGTGTCTCGATGAGCACGGTCTCCTACGTCCTCAGCGGTCGCCGGCCGATCTCCGCCGAGACGCAGGCGCGGGTCAAGGCGGCGATCGCCGAGCTCGGCTACCACCCCCACGCCGGGGCCCGGGCCCTGGCCAGCAGCAAGACCAGCGTGCTCGCCCTGGTCGTGCCGCTGCGCGTGGACGTCAGCGTCCCGGTCATCATGCAGTTCGTGACCGCGGTGGTGACCGCAGCCCGCACCTACAACCACGACGTCCTGCTGCTCACCAAGGACGAGGGCACCGCCGGCCTGGAACGGGTCGCCGGCGCCACGATGGTCGACGCGCTGATCGTGATGGACGTCGAACGCGACGACGTCCGCATCCCCGCGCTGGGACGCCTCAAGCAGCCGTCGGTGCTCATCGGCCTGCCCGACGACGCCGCCGGGATAGCGTGTGTCGACCTGGACTTCGCCGCGACCGCCGCCGAGTGCCTGAGCCATCTGGCCGGGCACGGTCACCGCCGCATCGCCCTGGTCGGACCGTCACCCGCCGTCTACGAGCGCGGCACGACCTACGCCCCGCGCTTCCTGAGCGGTTTCACCGAGGCGGCCACCGACCTGGGCCTCTCGACCGTCGCCCACCCGTGCGAGCCGGGCGCCGAGGGTGTTCGCGAATGTCTGGCCCAGATCGACGCCGAGCTGCCCGGGACCACGGCGCTGGTGGTCCACAACGAGGAAGCCCTGCTCCCACTGCTGGGGGAACTCCGTGCCAGTGGGCGCCGCGTGCCGGAAGACCTGTCGATCGTGGCGGTCTGCCCCCGCGACGTGGCGGTCGGCCTGCCGGTCCGGCTCACCTCGGCTGACATCCCCGCCCACGACGTCGGCACGCTGGCGGTCGAGACGGCGATGAACCTGCTCGACGGCCGGAGGACCCCGCAGACCCGCCTGCTGCCTCCGACCATCGTCGAACGGGACAGCTGCGCGGCTCCCCACCGGTGAGCGCGGTCGGCGGGTCCGGTTGCGCCCAGTGCCATGTAACTACTATAAGTGGTTACATGGCACTCGGATGGAAGCTGGTCATCGACAGCAGCGACGCCCCCGCGCTCGCCGACTTCTGGGCCGCGGCGCTCGAGTACGAGGTGGAGGACCCGAGTGCGCTCATCGGGCAGCTCCTGGCCGCGGGTCACCTCCCCGAGCAGGCCGTCGCCGAGCACCGCGGCCGCAAGATCTTCCGTGGCTTCGCGGGCGTCCGCCACCCGGACGATCCGTTCGACGCGTCCAGTGGTGTCGGCAAGGGGCGGCGACTGTTGTTCCAGGACGTTCCCGAGGGCAAGGCGGGCAAGAACCGCCTGCACATCGACGTCCACAGTGAACCCGGTGGTCTCGCTGATCTGGTGGCCCGTCTCGAAAAGCTCGGGGCGACCCGGGTCGAGGAGTTCGACAAGGGTCCCGCCGGTCACTGGTGGATGATGCGTGACCCCGAGGGCAACGAGTTCTGCGCGCAGTGATGAGCGTGGCCGCCGCCCTTGTCGAGAACGGCTATCTGGAGCTGGCGCGGCAGGAGGCCCGGCGCGGCGATTTCGACTGTGCCGACGCCCTCGCCCGGGCCTGTCCCGAAGAGGCGGTCGAGCTCTACCGGCCCTTCGCCGCCGCGGGCGTGTGGATGGCCGTTCACCGTCTCACCGGCGTGCTTCCGGCCGAGGAAGCCATCGCTCTGGTCCGGCCGCAGGCCGAGGCCGGTGAGCGACTTTTTGTGGTCCGGCTCGCTGAGTTGCTGGCTGAGCAGGGACGCATCGACGAAGCGATCTCGGTGCTCCGGCCGGGCCTCGACGACTGGTACCTCGCCCGCGCGCTGGTCGAGCTGACGGCCGGTCGCGACCGCGATGACGAGGTGCTGAATCTGTTGCTGCACCACGAAAGTCTGCGGGCCACCGTCCTGGAACGACAGGGCCGTCCGGACGAAGCGGTCGCCCTCCTGACGTCGAAGTTGCGCGGCCCCGACTCCTACGACGTCGGCCACGCGCAGCAGATCGCCCGCATTCTGGCGTGGCACGATCCGCCCGCGCTGCTGGAGTTCGCCGCCGGCGACGGCCGTGAGTACGCCACCCGCATCCTCGCCGAGTCCCTCGAGGACCAGGGGCGGACCGACGAGGCGATCGAGGTGCTGCGGGGCGACCCGAGCCTCCCCGAGCTGCTGGTGAGGCACGGCCGGCTCGACGAGGCGATCGAGCTGCTTCACCCGCTCGTCGAAGCCGATCCTGAGCAGCACTTCCAGCTCCTGTGCACGCTGCTCATCCGGCAGGGGCGCGCCGGCGAGAGGCCGGAGGTCCCCGGGCTCGACCCGTTCGACGTACGGATGGACTGGGTCGAAGCGCTCGTGGAGTGCGGCCGCACGGAGGAGGCGATCGCGGCGCTGCGGGACGATCCGGACGCTGACAGTGGCTTCGTGCGGGCCCGCCTCGCCACGCTCCTTGCCGACGAGGAGGCGATCGCGGTCCTGCGGCCGGACGAGGAGGCGGAGCTGCTGGCGACGCTGCTCATCCGGCAGGGCCGGCCCGGCGAGGCCCTGGAGCTGCTGCGCCGCGGCGACGGGAAATCTGCTCGTCACACTGTTGACATCTAGGTGAGGCGTTCCCTACCGTCTGCCCCAGCCCCGATCATCGAAGCGCTTCGACACTGCACATCATCGAAGCGCTTCGACGGCGGGAAAGGGATGGACCCCTGGGAGGCACGGCATGTTCAGACCACGGATGAGCCTCGCCGCGGGCGCGCTGCTTCTGGCGGCGTCCCTCGGCCTTACCGCTTGCAGTGATTCCGGCTCCGGCGACGAGGGCGCTGACGCCAAGACCCTGACACTCTGGCACTACGAGGGCCCGACCAGCGCGATGGGCATCGCCTGGAACAGGGCGATCGAGCTCTTCAAGGCGAGCCACCCCGGTGTCGAGGTGAAGTTCGAGGAGAAGAGCTTCGAGCAGATCCAGCAGAACGCCGGCATGATCCTCAACTCGGACAGCGCGCCGGACATCCTCGAGTACAACAAGGGCAACGCGACCGCGGGCCTGCTGTCGAAGCAGGGGCTGCTCACCGATCTGACCGAGCAGGCCACGCAGCGGGGCTGGGACAAGGCGCTGAGCCCGAGCCTGCAGACCACCGCCAAGTACGACGGCGACGGCATCATGGGCAGCGGGAAGATCTTCGGCATCCCGAACTACGGCGAGTACGTCATGGTCTATTACAACAAGGACCTGTTCGCCAAGAACAAGATCGCCGTGCCCACCACGCTCGCGGAGTTCGAGGCCGCGATGGACACCTTCGCCAAGGCCGGTGTCACCCCGCTCTCGGTCGGCGGCGCCGAATACCCCGCCCAGCAGATCCTGTACGAGCTCGCGCTGTCCAAGGCGAACCGTGCCTTCGTCGACAACTACCAGCTCTACAAGAGCAAGGTGGACTTCCACGGGCCCGAGCTGACCTTCGGCGCGCAGACGTTCGCCGACTGGGTGGCCAAGGGGTACATCGCCAAGAACTCGGCCGGCATCAAGGCCGAGGACATGGGTGTCGCGTTCACCCAGGGCAAGTTCCCGATCATGATCTCGGGCAGCTGGTGGTACGGCCGTTTCACCTCGGAGATCAAGGACTTCCAGTGGGGCACGTTCCTGTTCCCGGGGAACTCGCTGCACCCGGGGTCGAGCGGCAACCTCTGGGTCGTACCGGAGAAGTCCAAGGCCAAGAGCCTGGCGTACGACTTCATCGACATCACCATGAAGCCGGAGATCCAGGACCTGCTGGGCAACAACGGTGGTGTCCCGGTGGCGGCGGACCCGGCGAAGATCACGGATCCGAAGAACAAGGAGCTCATCGACAACTTCGCCAAGATCTCGTCGAGTGACGGCCTGGCGTTCTACCCGGACTGGCCGGCACCCGGGTACTACGACGTCATGGTGGGCGGTGTGCAGGGCCTGATCAACGGGTCGAAGACGCCGCAGCAGATGCTGGACGAGGTCGCGAAGCCGTACGACGACAACCTCGCCGATCTGGGCAGATGAGCAACCGGGGAGGCCGGCACGCCGGCTATGGGGTGTACCTGATCCCGGGGGTGCTGGCCTCCCTCGCGGTGATCGTGGTGCCGCTGGTGATGACCGTCGGGATCAGCTTCACACGCTGGTCCGGCATCGGCAGTCCGCCGTGGATCGGGTTCGACAACTACACACGGCTGTTCCACGACGCGAACTTCTGGGCGTCGTTCGGCCACATCCTGCTGCTGATCCTGGCGATGGCGGTCGTGCCGACGCTGCTCGGGCTCCTGCTCGCGGCGGTGCTGTTCGACTACATCGCGAAGATCTTCGGGCCGCGCTGGGCGAGCGTCTTCCGGTCCGGGTTCTACCTGCCGCAGGTGCTGCCGGTCGCGGTCACGGGCATCGTCTGGGGCTGGATCCTGCACCCGAGTTACGGCGCGCTCAACCGGATCCTCGACACCGTCGGGCTGTCCTCGCTGAGCCGCAACTGGCTCGGCGACCCCAAGTATGCGCTCTACAGCGTCATGGCCGTGATGATCTGGTTCCAGCTGGGCTACCCGATCGTCATGTTCATGTCGGGGCTGCAGCGCATCGACCCCGAGCTGTACGAGGCGGCGGACCTCGACGGCGCCGGCTGGTGGCAGCGCTTCCGGCACATCACCGTGTACCTGATCCGGCCCGAGTTCTACGTCGTGCTGGTGACCACCACCATCGCCGCGCTGAAGATCTTCGGGCAGATCTTCGTGCTGACCCGCGGCGGCCCGAGCAACGCGACGCTCGTCCCGTCCTACTTCGCCTACAAGAACTTCTTCGAGAAGGCCCAGGTCGGGTACGGCTCGGCGATCTCGACCGTCCTCACCGTGATCATCATCGTGCTGGCGTTCGTCTTCCTGCGCCTGCAGACCCGTGACCAGCGAAAGGGGCTGTAACGATGACCAAGCGTTATCCGGCCCGGTACATCGTGCTCGCGGTCCTGATCGTCCTGCTCCTGCTCACCGTGGCGCCGCTGCTGGTCGTCGCCCTCAACGCCGTCAAGAGCCCGGCCGACTACGCGAGCAACGGCCCGCTGTCGATCCCGAAGTCGCTGCACTGGTCGGGCATCGTCGACTTCTGGCAGCGGGTCGACTTCAGCCGCAAGCTGCTCAACAGCTTCATCACGGCGTCGGTCGTGGCCGTGCTGGGCGTGCTTCTTTCGGTGCTCAACGCGTACGCGCTGGGCATCGGCCGGGTGAAGGGCCGGGTCTGGTTCCTGGTGTTCTTCCTGGTGGCCAATCTGCTGCCGCAGGAGGTGCTGGTCTACCCGCTGTACTACCTGTCGAAGAGCCTGCACCTGTACGACAGCCTGCTCTCGATCATCATCATCTTCACGGTGATCCAGAGCGCCTTCGGCACGTACCTGCTGTCCTCGGTCTACGCGGAGTTCCCGACCGAGCTGCTGGACGCGGCCGCGGTCGACGGCGCCGGGCGCTGGCGGACGCTGTGGCGGGTGGTCGTCCCGGTGAGCGGGCCGACGCTGGCCGTGCTGTTCACGTTCTTCTTCATCTGGACCTGGAACGAGTTCTTCCTGCCGCTGGTCTTCCTGATCTCGAACGCGAACCAGACCGTGCCCGTCGCGCTCGGTGTGCTGCAAGGGGACAGGCAGATGGACGCGACGACAACCAGCGCGTCGGCCCTGATCGGCATCCTGCCCGCGATGCTCTTCTTCCTGATCTTCCAGCGCACGCTGACCCGCGGCATCACCGCCGGCGCCATCAAGTAGCCCGCCGAGGACTCCGAGAGAGCAGAGGACGTGCATGAAATTCACCGACGGCTACTGGCGCAAGCGCGACGGCCTGACCGTCCTGCACCCGGTCCAGCTCCAGGACACCTCGGTTAGTAAACACTTACTAACCGGGTTTGCCACGGCGAGGCGCGTGCAGGAGCGCGGGGACACGCTGGACGCGCCGATCATCACCGTCGGGCTCAGCGCACCCGCGGCCGACGTCGTCCGAGTCACGATCAGCCACTTCGCCGGTGCCGTGCCGCGCAAGCCCGACTTCGAGATCACCGAGGACCCGGACTTCGTGCCGCAGATCGACGGGACCAGCCTGACCGCGGGTGCGCTGACCGCGCGGTTCGCGGGTGGTGACCGCTGGCGGCTGGACTTCGAGGCCGGCGGCAAACGCCTGACCGGCAGCGGCCACAAGGGCATCGGCGTTGTCGACACCGCCGACGGCGACCACTACGTCCACGAGCAGCTCGACCTCGGTGTCGGCGAAGCGGTCTACGGCCTCGGCGAGCGCTTCGGCCCGCTGGTCAAGAACGGCCAGACGATCGACATCTGGAACGAGGACGGCGGCACCAGCAGCGAGCAGGCGTACAAGAACGTGCCGTTCTATCTGACCAACCGCGGTTACGGCGTGCTGGTCGACCACCCCGGCCGGGTGTCGTTCGAGGTCGGGTCGGAGCTGGTCTCGCGCACGCAGTTCAGCGTGGGCGGGCAGACGCTGTCCTACCTGGTCATCTACGGTCCGACGCCGGCCGACATCCTGCGGAAGTACACCGCGCTGACCGGCCGTCCCGCGCTGCCGCCCGCGTGGTCGTTCGGGCTCTGGCTCACGACGTCGTTCACCACCTCCTACGACGAGGAGACGGTGACCAGCTTCGTCGACGGGATGGCCGAGCGGGACCTGCCGCTGAGCGTCTTCCACTTCGACACGTTCTGGATGCGCGAGTTCAGCTGGTGCGACTTCGAGTGGGACGCCCGGATCTTCCCGGACCCGCCGGGCATGCTCAAGCGCCTCGCCGACCGTGGCCTGCGCACCTGCGTGTGGATCAACCCGTACATCGCGCAGCGGTCGGCGCTGTTCGCGGAGGGCATGGCGGCCGGCTACCTCGTCCGCAAGCAGGACGGTGACGTCTGGCAGTGGGATCGCTGGCAGGCCGGCATGGCCCTCGTCGACTTCACCAACCCCGAGGCCCGCCTTTGGTACGCCGCCAAGCTCCGCGCCCTCCTCGACATGGGCGTCGACGCGTTCAAGTCCGACTTCGGCGAGCGCATCCCGACCGACGTGGTCTGGCACGACGGCTCCGACCCGGAACGCATGCACAACTTCTACACGCAGCTCTACAACAAAGTGGTCTTCGACGTGCTGCGCGAGCACCGCGGCGAGGGCGAGGCTGTGGTCTACGCCCGCTCGGCCACCGTCGGTGGCCAGCAGTTCCCGGTGCACTGGGGCGGCGACAACTCCTCGACGTACGAGTCGATGGCGGAGAGTCTGCGCGGCGGGCTGTCCCTGTCGGCGTCCGGTTTCGGCTTCTGGAGTCACGACATCGGTGGCTTCGAGGGGCTGCCCGATCCGGCCGTGTTCAAGCGGTGGATCCCGTTCGGGCTGCTCTCCTCGCACAGCCGCCTGCACGGCAACCAGACGTACCGGGTGCCGTGGCTCTTCGACGACGAGGCCGTCGACGTGCTGCGGGCGTTCACGAAGCTCAAGCACACGCTGATGCCGTACCTGTTCGGGGCCGCGGGGAGGGCCCACCGGGAAGGCCTGCCGGTGATGCGGCCGATGATCTTCGGTTTTCCGGACGATCCGGCGGTGAGCCACCTCGACCGGCAGTACCTGCTGGGCGACAACCTCCTCGTCGCGCCGGTGTTCAGCGAGGAGGGCGACACGTCCTACTACGTGCCGGCGGGCCGCTGGACGAAGTACCTGACGGGTGAGGTCGTCGAGGGGCCGCGCTGGGTGCACGAGAACCACGGCTTCGCCAGCGTGCCGCTGCTGGTGCGGCCGGACTCGGTGCTGGCGGTCGGTGCTTGCGAGGACCGGCCCGACTACGACTACCGCGACGGCATCACCTTGCGGCTCTTCGAACTCGCCGAGGGCACACGGACGACAACGGTGGGGGAGACGACGTTCGCCGTGACGCGCGAGGGCGGGACGGTACGCGTGGTGCGTACCGGGGAGGACCTGGCCTGGAAGGTCCGGGCGGGGGACACCGTGGTGGAGGTCGCCGCCGGCGAGGCGACCTGCGAGCTACGCCTGGGGTGACGGGTGGATGCCGTCGATGGCGAGGCCGAGCAACCGCCCGGCCTCGCTGCCGTTGTCACCCGGGCAGTGCTCGACCGCCATCGCCACGGCGTTGACCAGGGTCAGCAGGTCCCTGATCGACACGTCGGTGCGGACGGCGCCGGCCGCGCGGGCACTGGTCAGCAACTCGTCACCGGCCGCCTCGACCAGGCTGAGGCAGACGTTGTCGCGGCTCGGAACGAGTGACGAGGCGAGGCCGCGGGTCGAGGACACGTAGGCGCCGACCGCTCGCAGCCAGATCCCGAGGGCGGGACCCGGTTCGGCGCCCTCGGCGAGTTCCCGGGCCTGGGCGCAGAGCGCCTCGACCCGGCCGTGGAAGACGGCGTTCAGCAGGGCCTGCCGGGAGGCGAAGTGGCGGTGCAGTGTGGCCGAGCCGACCCCGGCCTGCCGAGCGATCTCCTCGAGGGAGGCGTCGGCGCCGTCGCGCGCGAACGCCGCAGCCGCCGCGGTCACCAGCGCGTCGTAGTTGCGCTGCGCGTCGGCGCGTCTGGGTCGCATGGCTCACTCCTCCAGCGGTTGTGAAACGGGGTGCCCCTCCGTATCGTAGCGTCCAAGAAACGGGGGCCCACCCCGTTTACTGAAGGGATCACCCATGGAACCTGTACTGGTCACCGGCGCCACCGGCAAGCAGGGCGGCGCGGTCGCCCGGGCCCTGCTGGCAGCGGGAACACCCGTCCGGGCCCTCGTCCGTGATCCGCAGACCGAGCCCGCGAAGGCGCTCACCACGCTCGGGGCCGATCTCGTCGTCGCGGACCTGAACGACCCCGCATCCCTGGAGGTCGCCGCGACCGGTGTCCGGGGTGTGTTCTCGATCCAGATCGCGGACCTCGACAACCTGGCCTCCGACGCCGAGGTCGTCCGCGGTCGCAACCTGGTCGCGGCCGCGCGGGCCACCGGGGTCCGGCAGTTCGTGCACACGTCGGTGTCCGGTGCCGGTGAGTACCACCGCAGCGCACCCGGCTGGACCGAGGGACGCTGGCCGCAGACGCACTACTGGGAGAGCAAGGCCGCGATCGACGAGGCGGTCCGGGGTGCCGGCTTCGAGACCTGGACGGTGCTGAAGCCGTCGACGTTCATGGAGAACCTCATCGGGTGGTCGTACATGTTCGGCAACTGGGAGCGGGACGGCTTCGTGACCGCGTTCCGGGCTGACACCCGGCAGAGCTGGGTCGCGGTGCAGGACATCGGTGCGGCGGGAGCGGCGGCCTTCGCTGATCCGGCACGTTTCCACGGCGTCGACCTCGAGCTCGCCGGTGACCGGCTCACCATGACCGAGGTCGCGGCGATCCTCACCGACGTGCTCGGCCGCGACATCACCGCGCCCGTCTACACCCCGGAGGAGGCCGTGGCGCGGGGCATGCTGCCCATGATGGTGCCGATGCACGAGTGGACCGACGTGGTCGGCAGTCCGGCGCGTCCGGAGCACGCTCACGCGTACGGGCTGGTCACGACCGGTCTGCGGGAGTGGGCGGCGGCCAATCTGAGCTGACCTTTGGCGCCGGGCGGGCCGCTGCGGGAGGCTGGGAGCATGGTGACTCGACCGCTCTGGACCGGCCCCGCCGTCGCACTCGTCAACCTCTTCGACCACACGGGCGCCGTCGAGGCGAAACAGACCGCGCAGCATGCCGCCCGGCTCGTCGCCGCCGGCATCAAGGGTGTCCTGGTCAACGGCAGCACCGGTGAGGCGAGCACGCTGACCGACGCCGAACGGGTGGACCTGGTCTCGGCGGTCCGCGAGGCGTGCCCGGGAGTGCCGGTCATCGCGGGTGCGTCGGGGGAGTGGTGGCAGCCCGCCGCGATCCGGGTCGCCGCGGCCATGGAAGCGGGTGCCGACGCCGTCCTGGTCGCGCCGCCACGGCTCGGCGGATCGCTCACCGAGTACTACCGGCGGGTCGCGGAAGCAGCCGCGGGGGCGCCGGTGCTGGCCTACCACTACCCGGGTGTCGCAGGCGGGCCGGTGCCGGTCGACGCCCTCACCGGGCTGGGCGTCGCCGGGGTCAAGGACTCCAGCGGCGACCCGGTCCGCCTGGGCCACGAGCTCGGCCTCGGCGGTTCCCTCACCGTCTACACCGGAGCGTCGGCACTGCTCGGGTACGCGGGCTGGCTCGGCGCCGCGGGGGCGATCGTGGCCGCGGCCAACCTCGTACCGGAGGAATGTCTGAAGGCCTGGGACCGCGACGCCGCCGCGCAGCACGTGGTCCTGCGCACCGAACGGGAGAGCAAGGCCCTGCCGGGCGGCCTCAAGGAAGCCCTGGCCGCCCGGTTCGGGACGTCACCCTTCCGCCGGATCGGCTGACTCCGGGATCATCCAGATGCGCAGCGGGCCGATGCTCCGGAAACCGGCCGCGTGCGCCGCCGGGAGGGTGTCGGCGGTCTCGTAACCGACCAGCGGCAGACCGGGGAAGTGCGCGGAGATCGCGGCGACGGCGTCCTCCCAGACGTCGTCGCCGCGCACGTTCGAGATGCCGACACAGCCGTCACTGAGATTGCCGATCGCCCCCTCCACCTCGACGACCGGACGATCCGTCCGCGGGTAGCGGCTCGGACCCGGCGACTCGACCGGCTCGCGGTAGATCCACTCGGCGTCGAACAGGACCTCGAACCCGGCCGGGGCCAGGTCGAGGGTGGCGAAGCTGTCCTTGACCGAGCAGCCCGGCGACAGGTCGATCCCGGCCAGGATGTCCCGCGGGCGCTCGGTCAGCGAGACGGCGTCCGGATAGAACGGCGGGGACCGGCGCAGGGCCAGCCAGCGGTCCGGCTCGAACCGCGTCGGCACCCCGGCGGCACGGCAGACCAGATCGCACCAGTCGGCGTTGTTGCGGGCGGCGAGAGAAGTGAGCTCAGGCAGTGTGCCGCCTCCGGGTGAAGTAGGTGATGGCCCACAGGACCACACCGACGACGAGCAGAATGCCGGCGACCTTGTAATCGGCGGTGGCCCGGCCCGAGAGCGGACTGGCCAGGTAGGCACAGGCGACCGCGCCGATCACCGGGATGGCCGTGGGCGCCTTGAAGTGCTTGTGCTCGACCCGGTCACGCCGCAGCACCAGCACCGCGACGTTGACGATGGTGAAGACGCAGAGCAGCAGCAACGCCGTCGTCCCGCCGAGAGCGGTCAGATCGGCGAACCAGATCAGCCCGAACGCGATCAGCGTCGTGAAGATGATCCCGACCCACGGCGTACGCCGGGTCCGGTGCACCTTGCCCAGGATCTTCGGCAGGACACGCTCGTTGGCCATGCCGTAGAGCAGCCGGCTCGCCATCAACATGTTGATCAGGGCCGAGTTGGCCACCGCGAACATCGTGATGAACGCGAAGATCGTCAGCGGGAAGCCGGGTGCGCCGGCCGACACCACCTTGAGCAGCGGCGCGTCGCCCTCGCTCAGGTCCTCCGGCGAGACGAGCGCGACAGCCGAGATCGCCACCAGCACGTAGATCAGCCCGGTGATGCAGAGGCCGGTCAGCATCACCTTCGGGAAGATCCGCACCGGGTCCTTGGTCTCCTCGGCCATGTTCACCGAGTCCTCGAAACCGACCATCGCGAAGAACGCCAGCGCCGTCGCCGCGGTCACCGAGAAGAACGCGGACTCCCCGGGCGGCGAGTTGAACTCCGTCAGCCGCGACAGGTCCCCGTCACCACCACCGAGCGCCCACGCGCCGATGCAGATGACGATCAGTAGACCGGTCAGCTCGACACAGGTCAGCAGCACGTTGACCTTGACGCTCTCGCCGACACCCCGGAAGTTGACCAGGGCGATCAGCGTCATGAAACCCACGGCGACCGCGGTCAGCCCGAGCCCCTCACCGAGCGACAGATCGAACGCCTCGGCGAAGTTCCCCGCAAACGCTTTTGCCGCGCTCGACGCACTGGTCAGCCCCGAACACATCACCGCGAAGGTCACCATGAAGGTCAGGAAATGGATCCCGAACGCCTTGTGGGTGTACAGGGCCGCACCGGCCGCCCGCGGATACTTCGTCACCAGTTCCAGATAACTGAACGCCGTCAGCAGCGCGACGACAAACGCGACGAGGAACGGCAGCCAGACAGCCCCGCCGACCTCCGCGGCAACCTTGCCGGTGAGGGCGTAGACCCCGGTGCCGAGGATGTCCCCGACCACGAACAGCAGCAGGAGTCCGGGCCCGATGACCCGGTTCAGGGTGGGTTGTTCACGCTCTTCAGTGCTGTCCTGTGTTCCAGGGTCCGCCATACCGCGTACCTCCACATCGACTGCCCAAGGCCTCACGGTAAGGGATCGAACGCCCGCGCGCCGCTCGTGCCGACTTGTCCCGGCGCGCCGGGCGGGTGAGGATCGACGCAACCCCCACCATCGGAGGACACAGATGCGCATCGTGCTGGCCGTGAAACCCGGCACCGATCAGCCCTGGATCACCGACGCGGTGGCCCGCCTCGCCCGGCAGACCGGCGCGTCGGTGGCCGTGGTGGCGGTCGACCACGTCGAACTCGAACGCTTCTCACCCGCCCCCCGCACGGTCTTCGTCCAGAGCGCCCGCGAATCCGCCGACCTCGCGGCCCAGCGCCTGACCGCCGCCGGCATCGACGCGGACGCGACCGTCCGCAGCGGCCGCCCCCTCGAAGGGACCCTGGCCTTCGCCGAGGAACAACAAGCCGACCTCATCGTCGTCGGCGCCAGCACCCGCCCCGCCGTCGCCGAACGCCTCCTCGGCAGCGTCCCCCTTGAACTCATCAAAAGATCCGCCCGCCCGGTCCTCGTCATCACCCACCCCTGACGGCCCGATGGCACCGAAGACCGACTTCAAGAAGACCCTTGACTCGTACGCGGCCACGCGCGGCAAGTTCCGGGTCGTGGAGGTGCCTGAGCGGCAGTACCTGATGGTCGACGGGCGGGGTGATCCGAACACGTCACCGGAGTTCGGTGCGGCGATCGAGGCGCTCTATCCGGTGGCGTACAAGGTGAAGTTCGCCAGCAAGAACGAGCTCGGACGCGATTACGTCGTCCCGCCGCTGGAGGGGCTGTGGTGGGCGGACGACATGGATGCCTTCACCGACCGGCGGGACAAGGCGCAATGGGAGTGGACGTTGCTGCTCATGGTCCCGGACTGGATCGACAGCAGCATGGTCGACGCCGCCGTCGCGAAGGCCGGGCCGAAGCAGGACGTCCGGCTGGAGACGTTGTCCGAGGGGCGGTGTGTGCAGACGCTGCACGTCGGCTCCTTCGACGAGGAAGCCGACGTGCTCCGGCGTATGCATGACGAGGTGATTCCGGCTCAGGGACTGACGATGGCCGGCAAGCACCACGAGATCTATCTGAGTGACTTCCGGCGGGTGGAGCCGGCCAAGCTGCGCACCATCCTCCGGCAGCCGGTCGCCTGAGCGGCTATTCGCGGGCGCCGAGCAGGGACACCGGGGCCGGGCGCAGGGCCGACCAGGAGGTGATGATGCTGGTCAGGCCGGTGACGGCGAAGGCGCCCAGGCCGACCACGGCCATCAGCGTCCAGGGCAGGTCCAGGGTGGCGACGCCCGTGACCGCCGAGGTGGTCGTCAGGACCGCGACGTAGGTGCCGATCGCGGCCACCGTGCCCAGGAAGATGCCGATCAGGGTGACCGCTGCCGATTCGAGCAGGGCTGCCCGCAGCACCTGGCCGCGGGTCAGGCCGGTCGCCCGGGCCGCCGCGAACTCCCGGCCGCGTGCCGCCGCGGCGATGACGACCGCGTTGACGACACCGATGAGGGCGTAGAGGCCGCCGAGGCCGAGGACGATCAGCATGATGTTGTTGCCGGTCTCCGTACGGCTCTCGGCGTCGCGGGTGAGCCAGTCCTCGACGCCCGTCACGGGGCCGAGGGCGGTCAGGGCGGCCGTGACAGCAGCCCGGTCCGCGCCGGGGGCGAGGCTGACGAACGTACGGGAAGGCGCGTCGGCGAGTTGCGCGGCGGGGATCACGCCGGCCGGGACCAGCAGGCCCGCGCCGCCGCCCATGGTCGTGGGCACCGCGGCCACGACCGGGAGACGCTGGTCGGTGTCGGCGAAGCGGACCGTCACCGTGTCGCCCGCCGAGAAGCCGTCGCCGCCGGGGCCGCGGGCGACCGCCGTGCCGCGCAGGGCCGTGAGGTCGCCGCTGCCCGGGTGGGCGGCCGTGTACGCGGCCGGGTCGATCACCAGTGCCGAGACGATGTCCGCCTCCCGCTCGTCGTCGCTGCCGGTGGTCACGCTCGCCGGTGTCTCGGTCTCGGTCGACGACGCCGCGATGCCGGGGATGCCCGTGACCGGAGCCGGGCCGGTGGTCTCGACGACCAGGTCGGCGTTCGTGGCGGCGCGCTGCTCGGCGACACCGGACGCGGTGAACGACGTGGTGGCGCCGGCCTGACCGAAGACGATGCCGATCAGGACGATCAGGGGTGCGGCGGTGGCGGCGCTGCGGCGTACCTCGTCGCGGAGGTTGGCCCGGGCCAGCATTCCGGTCACACCGGTGGCGGGGAGCAGGCGGGCGACGGCCGGGACCAGCAGCGGCCCGAACATCGTGAGCGCCACGGCCAGGCACAGCGACACGTTCATCGTCATGGCCTGACCACCGCCGGCGCCACCGACCGGCGCGAGGATGATCAGCGCGATCGCGCCGGCGAGGAAGAACAGGCCCGCGACCCAGCGACCGGCGGTCATCACGCGGCCCGCGTCGGGCTCCCGCAGGGCGTCGAGTGGGCGTACCCGGGCGGCCCGGCGGGCGGCGACCAGGACGCCGGAAACGGCGAGCCCGAGGCCCACCCCGCCGGAGACACCGAGGATCCAGTCGCGCCACTGACCGGTGAAGCCGTCCGGCACGAAGCCGAACCCGGTGAGCAGCCGGGTCTGCACCCGCATGACCCCGATCCCGGCCGGGATCCCGGCAGCGGTTCCGACCAGGCCGAGGAGCAGCGCCTCACCGAGCAGCAGCCGGCGCACGTGCCGCCGGCCACCGCCGACGAGCCGGAGCAACGCCAGGTCCCGGCGGCGCTGGGCCACCGTGAACGCGAACGTCGAACTGATGATGAAAACGGCGAGGAACACCGAGAAACCCAGCGTCACGCCGAGCAGCGCGACCGAGGCGTCCGCGCCGTCGGAGAAACGCAGACGCTCGGCCGGCGTCAGGCCCGGCGGCGGGTCGAGCACCGCCGCCGAGATCAGCAGGAGCAGCGACGACTGCACCAGCGCGACACCGAGGCACACCGACAGGGCGGCCCCGACGAACAGCTTCCAGCGTTCGTCCAGGCCGGACCAGCTCATCCGCAACATCTCAGTGCTCCAGATCAACAAGACGGTCGGCAACCTCGCGGGCGCTCGCACCGGTGACGTGATCGACCAGCCGGCCGTCGCGCAGGAACAGAACACCGTCCGCCCGGGCCGCCGCAGCCGGATCGTGGGTGACCATCACGATGCTCTGGCCGTTGTCAGCCATCGCCCGCAGCAGGTCCAGCACCGTACGCGCGGACGTCGAGTCGAGCGCGCCGGTGGGTTCGTCGGCGAAGAGCACCTCCGGCCGGGTCACCATGGCCCGGGTGATCGCGACGCGCTGCTGCTGCCCGCCGGACAGCTCCCGGGGGCGGTGCCGGGCCCGATCGGCGAGCCCGACGTCGGCGAGGGCCGCGCGAACCTCGGACCGCCCCGGCCGCCGCCGGGCCAGCCGCAACGGCAGCGCCACGTTCTGCTCGGCGGTCAGCGACCCGATCAGGTTGAAACTCTGAAAAACAAACCCGATCCGGGTACGCCGCAACGCGGTGAGCTCCTCGTCCCGGGCAGCCGTGATGTCGGTGTCGCCGAGCAGCACCCGTCCACTGTCGGCCCGCTCCAGACCGGCGGCAAGGTGCAGCAACGTGGACTTGCCGGAGCCGGACGGCCCCATGACGGCCGTCCAGGTGCCGCGCCGGAACTCCACGTCGACCTGATCGACGGCCCGGACAGCGGTCGACCCCCGGCCGTAACTGCGGCTGACGCCGTGCAACGCGACCGCGGTGGCGGCGGCGCGAGGTGCGATGGTTGTGGTCACCGCTCGAACATATGGATTTCCACCTGCAAAAACGCTCCTGTGGTCCCCCCGATCCGGGGTAGGGCTACCCCTACGTGCCGGATCGGGCCGCCGTGTCGCGGCCTGGCAGGAAGCTGAGCAGCCACTCGCGGGAGCGGCGGTTCATCGGCTCGTAACCGTCCGCCCACATCGGTGCATATCCCGGGTGGCCGGCCGCCGCTTTCTCGCGGATGTCGGCCAGGGCCACGTCGAGGAAGCCGATCAACAGCTCCACCACGCGCCGCCGGTCGTCGGTGCTGAGCTCGTGGACGTCGGCGAACAGCGCAAAGCGGCGGGACAGATCCGTACCGGCCCGGGCGTCGGTGATGTCGGCCGGATCACGCAGGGGGATCCAGTGGCGGGCCGCGACCGCGATGTCGAAGAGCCGGTCGACCGGCAGGGCCAGGTCGAAGTCGATGAAGGCGGCGGCCCGTCCGTCGCGGACGACGACGTTCTCCAGGCACAGATCCGTGTGGCAGACCAGCTCGCCCTCGGCGCCGGGCGGGAGGGTGCGGGTGGCCCAGGACATCCCGCTGGGCAGGGTGAAGCCGGCCGCTGCCGAGTGCAGAGCGGATTGCAGGGCGGCCACGCTGAGCAGCAGTTCCTCGTCCGCGGCCCAGTCCGGGTAGGGCGGGACGGCGACATCACCCGGCAGGAAGTCGAGGACCTCCCGGCCGCGGGAGTCGAGGCCGAGGAAACGGGGCGCGGCGGTGAACCCGGCCCGCGCCAGGTGGCCGAGCAGCAGGCGTACGGGCTCGGCGTTGCTGCCGCCGGGACGCCGGACGGTGTCGCCGACCCGGACCACCGTGCCGCCGCTGTCGAGGCCGCCGGGTAGGGGCTGTTCGGTCATGCAGTGATTCTCACCGGGCGGGAGGGGCTTGCTCATTTCCCACTTTGGCTATAGGAAATAGGTATGCCCGCACCGGTGCTCCTCACCCGGCGACTCAGCATCGACCTGTGTCGTCGCGCCGGCATGTCCTGTCGCCGCTGACAGCAACCGACCTTCGTTCTTGTCCGCCCCGCCGTTCCGGATGGGGTGCGCCGCCGCATGTCCGTGCGCCCCGTAGCGACAGGAGTTCGCCGTGCACCGCCGACTTGCCCTCATCGCCACCGCCGCTCTTCTTCTGGCCGGGTGCTCGAGCACCGCCACCGATGCCGCCGACGCCGGGCAGCCGGTCAGTGGCGGGCCCCTGACCTGGGGGATCGAGACCGAGCCGATCACCTTCAACCCCCACCAGTACGCCCAGGCCAAGGCCCGCCTGCTGGTCTGGAACACCTTCGAGGGCCTCCTGACCCACGACACGAACGGCGGTTTTGTGCCGTTGCTCGCCACCGGTTACGAGGCCTCACCGGACGGCCTGACCTACACCTTCAAGCTCCGTACCGGCGTCACCTTCTCCGACGGGACACCGTTCGACGCCGCTGCGGTGAAGGCCAACATCGATCAACTTCTCGCACCCGGGTACGCCCCGGCGGTGGCCGCCGTCCAGCTGAAGAACCTCGAGAGTGTGGAGGTGGCGGATCCGGCCACGGTGAAGTTCCACCTGGCGAGACCGGACGTGCTGCTGCTCGACTTCCTCTCGGCCCCGCAGGGCGCCGTCGTCTCGCCGAAGTCGCTGAAGAGCGCCGCGAACCTCAAGGCCGGCGGTCCCGACCTCGCCGGGACCGGCCCGTTTGTCCTCGACCGGTACGCGGCCGGCCAGGAAGCGCACTACAAACGCAACCCGTCGTACTGGGGTGAGCGTCCGGCCTACCTGGACGAGGTGACCTACCGCTTCCTGAAGGAGTCGTCGGTGCGCGTCGGCGCCCTCACCTCCGGCCAGGTGCAGGTCATCGAGGGAGTCCCGGCCACCGATCAGGAGCTGATCACCGGTGATCCGCGACTGTCGCTGACCCGCGGTCTCAACTCCGGCTCGGCGTACTCGTACTACCTCAACGTGTCGCGGGCGCCGTTCGACGACCTGAAGGTGCGGGAGGCGTTCCGGGACGCGTTCGACGTGGACACTGCTCTGAAGGCCGTCTACCGCGGGACCGCCACGCGGGCGTGGAGTGTCATCAGCCCGACGAGCCCGCTCTACGACAAGTCCCTCGAGGGCTCTTACGGCAACAACCCGGCCCGCGCCAACCAGTTGCTGGACGAGGCCGGCTGGACGCAACGTGACGCCGACGGCTTCCGGACCAAGGACGGCAAGCGCCTGACCGTACGCCTGGTGCAGAACGCGCCGTTCGTCCGCGACCGCCGCGACATCCTGGCTCAGACCGTGCAGGCCGCGGTCAAGCAGAGCGCCGGCATCGACCTGAAAGTGTCCCTGGTCGACCAGGGCACCGCGACCAAGGCCCTCGAGGACAACGAGTACGAGGTCTTCGACAACTCCCGGGCGGACACCGACGCGGGCGCCGCGCTCGGCCTGCTGCTGCACTCGGCCGGGGCCATCAACCGGACCGGCGCCAAGGACCCGGCGCTGGACAGGCTGCTCGACGAGGGGCAGGCCACCGCCGACGCCGGGAAGCGGCTGGCGACCTACCGGGCCATCCAGCAGCAGGTGGTGGCCGACCAGGCCGTCGTCCTGCCGCTGTACGCCCCCAGCGACCAGATCGCCGCGGCCAGAACCGTCGGCGGCCTGAGCTTCGAGCCGACCGCGGGTGTGCCGAACAGCGCCTACAACGTGTGGATCAGCAGGTGAAGGCTGTCCTGCGGCGGGTCGCGACCGGTGTGGTGGTCCTCTGGGCCGCTGCCACCGCGGCGTACCTCGCGCTGCTGGCGGCGCCGGGGGACACCGTGGACAGCATCGTCGGTGACGGTGCGGACACGCCGCTGATCCGCTCGCAGATCATCACCGAGTGGGGCCTGGACCGGCCCGCCGTCGTGCAGTACGCCGACTACCTCTGGCGGCTCGCGCACGGTGACCTCGGCCGGTCGTACCTCCTGCAGAGACCCGTCCGCGACATCATCGGCGAACAGGTGTGGCCCACGCTCAAGCTGGCGCTGTTCGCGGCGTTGCTGGGTGTGGTGCTGGCGCTGATCCTGGCGGTGACGACCCGGCGGCCCTGGGCGCGCCGGGTCAGCTCCACCACCGAGCTGGTGCTGGTCTCCACGCCGCCGTTCCTGATCGGGATCGTGCTGCTCAGCGTCTTCTCGTTCCGCTTCGGTCTCTTCCCCGTCGCCGGTGACCGGGGCTTCGCGGCGCTGATCCTGCCCGCGGTCACCCTGGCCCTGCCGATCGCCGGGGTCCTCACCCAGGTGCTGCGGGAAGGCCTGGACCGGGCGCTCGACGAGCCCTTCGCCGTCACCGCCCGGTCGCGCGGACTGCGGGAGAGCGCGGTGCTGGTCCGGCACGCCCTGCGACACGCGCTGCTCCCGGCGGTCACGCTGACCGGCTGGCTCTTCGGCATCCTGCTCGGCGGCGCCGTAATCATCGAGCAGGTCTTTGGCCGGCCCGGCCTAGGCCAGGTCACCCTGCAGGCCGTCAACGCCAAGGACATGCCGGTCGTCCTGGCCGTGGTGGTCCTGTCGGCCGCGGTCTACGTCGTGCTGAACACCGCCGCCGACCTGGCCTACCTGCTCATCGACCCGCGGTTGCGAAGGAGTTGAGCGATGACCATCGCCACCGAACGGCCCCTCGCCGGGCGCCTCAGCATCAGCCTGCGCCGGCCGCGTCCCGGCGTGGCGGTTGCCACGGGCTTTTTGGGCCTCATCCTCGTCGCCGTGCTGTGGCCGGGCCTGCTCGCCGGTGATCCACTCGCCGCCGACCCGTTCCACGTCCTGCAGGCGCCCTCGGCCACCCACTGGTTCGGCACCGATCAGCTCGGCCGGGACGTCTTCGACCGGGTCGTGCATGGCGCCCGGCACTCCCTGGCCATCGGCGCGCTGGCCACCCTGATCGCCGTCACCGCCGGGATCCTGCTCGGCGTCCTCGCCGGCCTCTCCCACCGGTACGCGGACGAGGCGCTCAGCCGTTCCTTCGACGCCCTCTCGGCGTTCCCGCTGCTGCTCCTGGCCCTGCTGTTCATCGCTGTCGCCGGGCCGGGCACGGTCAGCCTGGTCGTAGCCATCGGCATCGCCACGCTGCCGCACTACGCGAGAGTCGTGCGGGCGCAGACCTTCGTCGTGCGGCAGGCGGGCTACGTCACCCAGGCCGTGGCGTACGGCGACTCGCGGACCCGGCTGGTGCTGCGGCACGTCCTGCCCAACGTCCTCGGGCCGATCCCGGTGCTGGCGATGATCGGTCTCGGTGAGGCCGTGCTCGCCGCCGCGGGGCTCAGCTTCCTCGGACTGGGACCACAACCGCCGTCACCGGAGTGGGGAGCGATGCTCTCCGAGGGCCGCGGCTACCTGCGGATCGCCTGGTGGGCGTCGGTGCTGCCGGGCCTGGTCGTGACCGCCACGGTCATCGCCCTGACCGTCACCGGCCGGCACCTGCAGCGCCGCTTCGAGGGGCGGGACCGATGAACCCCCTGGTACGCGTCGAAGACCTGCACGTCACCTTCGACACCGGCCGCCGGCGCATCGAGGCCGTCCGGGGCATCAGCTTCACCGTGGAACGCGGCGAGTGCCTCGCGATCGTCGGGGAGTCCGGGTCGGGGAAGAGCGTCACCGCCCGTACCCTCGTCGGTCTGGCCGGACCCGGCGCCGAGGTCCGCGCCGCCGCGCTGGAGCTCGACGGTCACGACGCCCGCGGTTTCACCGAACGGGACTGGCGCAAGGTCCGCGGCGGCTTCGCGGGCCTGGTGCTGCAGGACGCCCTCGTGTCGCTCGACCCGCTGAGGCGCGTCGGCGACGAGATCGGCGAGGTGCTGCGGGTGCACCGGGGCAGCAAGAAGGTCGAGCAGCTGCTGACCGAGGTGCACGTGCCCGAGCCCGCGCGCCGCGCCCGGCAGTATCCGCATCAGCTCTCGGGCGGCCTGCGGCAGCGTGCACTCATCGCCTCGGCCGTCGCGGGTGAGCCGCCGCTGCTCATCGCCGACGAACCCACCACCGCGCTCGACGTCACCGTGCAGGCGCAGATCCTCGCGCTGCTGGCCGAGCGGAAGGCCGCGGGGGAGACGCTGCTGCTGATCAGTCACGACCTCGCGGTGGTCTCCCAGGTCGCCGACCGGGTGATCGTGCTGAAGGACGGCAGGGTGCGAGAGTCAGGGACGACGTCGCTGCTGTTGTCCGGCCCGCGGGACCCGTACACGAAGAAGCTGCTGGCGGCGATCCCGTCGGCGGCCTCCCGCGGACGCCGGCTGGCCGGACCGGGGGAGGTTCCGGTTGTCCGGCCGGAGGGCGGTGTGGTGGCCGAGGCGACCGCGCTGCGCAAGGCTTACGGCCGCATCACCGTGGTCGACGACGTCAGCCTGACCATCGGCCGCGGTGAGATCGTCGGTCTTGTCGGCGAGTCCGGATCCGGCAAGACCACCGTGGCCCAGCTGCTGTTCGGCCTGGTCGCACCCACCTCGGGCAGTGTCACCTTCGAGGGTGCGCCGTGGTCGGGTGTGGCCGAGGGTCGGCGTCGGCCGGTGCGCCGCAAACTGCAATTCATCTCGCAGGACCCGCTGTCGTCCTTCGATCCGCGGTGGACGGTCGCCCGGATCGTCGGTGAGGCGCTGCCGCGCGGTGCCGATGTCACCCCACTGCTGGACCGTGTCGGGCTCGCCGCGGACGTGCAGGACCGGTATCCGCGGCAGCTCTCCGGCGGTCAGCGGCAGCGGGTCGCCATCGCCCGGGCCCTGGCGCCGCGGCCGAGCCTGATCATCTGCGACGAGCCCGTCTCCGCGCTCGACGTCTCGGTGCAGGCGCAGGTGCTCGACCTGCTCGCCGACATCCGCGCCACCGACGGCACGGCTCTGCTCTTCATCTCGCACGACCTCGGCGTCGTGCATCACCTCGCCGACCGGGTGCTGGTCATGCACGACGGCAAGGTCGTCGAGCAGGGCCCGGTCGAGTCGGTCTTCGCCCGCCCCGGCCATGAATACACGCGCGCGCTGCTCGCCGCGGTGCCCACCCTGGAGGTCTCCGCATGACCGACCTGCACCTTGCTGTCGCCCTGGACGGGCTCGGCTGGCATCCCGCCGCCTGGCGGACCTCGCCGGTGGACGCCACCGCCGTCTTCACACCGGGCTACTGGACGCAGCTGGCCCGGGAGGCCGACGCGGGCCTGCTCGACTTCGTCACCTTCGAGGACACGTTCGGGCCGCCCGGTGTGCCCGGCGGCGTGACCGGACGGCTCGATGCCGTGCTGGTCGCGTCGCGGGTCGCGCCGGTGACGCGGCACGTCGGGCTCGTTCCGGTGGCCACCACCACGCACACCGAACCGTTCCACCTCTCCACCGCGATCGCGACGCTCGACTACCTGAGCAGCGGCCGGGCCGGTTGGCAGGCCCGGGTCTCCGGTGCGCCCGCCGAGGCGGCCCTGCTCGGCCGGCGGGAGATCGGCGTCGGCGAGGAGCAGCTGTGGGACCTCTTCGACGAGGCCGCCGACGCTGTCGAGGTCGTGCGGCGGCTCTGGGACAGCTGGCAGGACGACGCGGTCATCAAGGACGTCGCCACCGGCCGGTTCATCGACCGCGACCGGCTGCACTACATCGACTTCGCCGGGAAGTGGTTCAGCGTCAAGGGACCGTCGATCGTGCCGCGTCCGCCGCAGGGTCAGCCGGTGATCGCCGCGCTGGCCCACGCCGGCCCGGTCTACGAGTTCGCCGCCCGCTCGGCGGACATCGTCTTCGTGACACCGTCCTCGCCGGCGGACGCCGCCGGCCTCGTCGCCCAGGTGCGTGCCGCCCCGCGCGACGGTGACCCCCTGAAGATCTACGCCGACCTCGTCGTTTTCCTCGACGAGCACGGCAGCGCGGCGCTCGCGCGCCGCGCGCGCCTCGACGACCTGGCCGGCTCCCCGGTCACCTCCGACGCTTTGATCTTCGCCGGTACGCCCGAAGAACTCGCCGACCTGCTCCTCACCTGGCGCGACGCCGGACTGGACGGCTTCCGTCTGCGCCCCGCCGCACTGCCGTACGACCTGGAGGCGATCACCCGCCTGCTCGTGCCGACGCTGCAGGACCGTGGCGTCTTCCGTACCGCACCCGACGCCGGCACCCTGCGCGACCGCCTCGGCCTGCCGCACGCCGCCAACCGCTACGAAGGGGCCCGCCTTGGCTAAGCAGATCATTCTCGCCGCGCACTTCCCCGGCGTGAACAACACGACCGTCTGGAGCGACCCTGCGGCCGGCAGCCAGATCGCCTTCGACTCCTTCGTCCGCCTCGCGCAGACCGCCGAACGCGGCAAGTTCGACTTCTTCTTCCTGGCCGAGGGGCTGCGCCTGCGTGAGCAGCGGGGCCTGATCCACGACCTGGACGTCGTCGGGCGCCCCGACACGCTGACCGTGCTCGCCGGGCTCGCCGCCGTCACCACCCACCTAGGCCTGGCCGGCACGCTCAACGCCACCTTCCACGAGGCCTACGAGCTGGCCCGGCAACTCGCCACGCTGGACCACCTCTCCGGCGGGCGGGCCGCCTGGAACGTCGTCACGTCGTCCGGCCCGTTCTTCGGGGAGAACTTCCGCCGCGGTGGCTTCCTCGACCACTCCCAGCGCTACGAGCGGGCCGGCGAGTTCATCGACACGGCGCGCGAGCTGTGGGACTCGTGGGCCGACTACGCGCCCGACCGCGACAGCGGCGTCTTCGCCGACACCGGCACGTTTGCCCACACCGGCCCGCAGTTCACCATCGAGGGCCGCTTCGGGGTGCCCCGCAGCCCGCAGGGTCACCCGGTGATCCTGCAGGCCGGCGACTCCGACAGCGGCCGGGAGCTGGCCGCCGCCAAGGCCGACGCGATCTTCTCCCGGCATCACCAGCTCGAGGACGGCCGCGAGTTCTACCGCGACGTCCACGCCCGGCTGGCCCGGCACGGCCGCGACCCGAACAGCCTGAAGATCATCCCCGGGGTGTCGTTCGTGCTCGGCGAGACCGAGGCCGACGCCCAGGAACGCGCCCACCACATCCGCCGCCAGCAGGTCAGCCCGCAGACGGCGATCCTGCTGCTCGAACAGGTCTGGAACCGCGACCTCTCGTCCTACGACCCCGACGGCCCGCTGCCCGCCGAGGACCCCTCCGGCGCCGACGAGACGATCATCCAGGGCCGCGCCGGCCAGTACCCCGACCGGCTGGCCACCGCGAACGAGTGGCGCGAGCGCGCCGAGCAGAAGAACCTCAGCATCCGCGACCTGATCATCGAGGTCACCGGGCGGCAGTCCTTCATCGGTACGCCCGCCCGCGTCGCCGAGGAGCTGAATACGTACGTCCAGACGGATGCGTGCGACGGCTTCATCCTCGTCCCGCACCTGACCCCGGGCGGCCTCGACGACTTCGTCGACACCGTCGTGCCGCTGCTGCAGGAACGCGGCGTCTTCCGGACCGAGTACAAGACCACCACCCTGCGCGGACACCTGGGGCTGGCATGAAGTTCCTCCTGATCACGCTGATCACCCATCTCGACCCGACCAGGTCCACCCGGCAGCGGTTCCGCGAGGTCGTCGACAACGCCGTGCTGGGCGAGGAGCTCGGCTTCGACGGGTACGGCGTGGGGGAGCGCCACGAGCGCCCGTTCATCTCGTCGTCGCCACCCGTGGTGCTGAGCCACATCGCCGCCCGCACCTCGAAGATCCGGCTGTTCACGGCGGTCACCACGCTCAGCCTGCTCGACCCGGTCCGCGCGTTCGAGGACTACGCGACGCTCGACAATCTCTCCGACGGCCGCCTGGAACTGATCATCGGCAAGGGCAACGGCGCCGCGCAGGCCGAGCTCTTCCACGTCACCGCCGAGGACCAGTGGGACCGCAACCGCGAGTCGTACGAGCTGTTCCGGCAGCTGTGGCGCTCACCTCGCGTCACGTGGGAGGGGCGCTTCCGGCCGGCGCTCCGGGACGCCGAGACCTGGCCACGCCCGCTGCAGCAGCCGATCCGTGTCTGGCACGGCAGCGCCACCAGCCGCGCCTCGGTCGACCTCGCCGCGCAGTACGGCGACCCGCTCTTCTCGGCCAACGTCACCAACCCCATCGAGCCGTACGCCGAACTGATCCGCTACTACCGCTCACGGTGGGCGCACTACGGCCACGACCCGGCCAAGGCCCTCGTCGGTGCCGGATCGGCCGGCTACTACGCGGCGCCGACCTCGCAGGAGGCCGTCGAGACGTACCGGCCGATCTTCGACGCCCGGCTGGAGGCGTTCACCCGGCTCGGTCTGACACCGGTCTTCCCGACCCTCGAGGACGCCATCGACCGCGGCTCGATCCTGGTCGGCAGCCCACAGCAGATCATCGACAAGATCCACCGTTACCACGCCGAGTTCGGCCACGAGGTCATGCACCTGCACGCCGACGCCGACGGGCTCACCGACAAACAGCACCGCGCCACCCTCGAACTGTTCCAGAGCGACATCGCCCCCGAGCTGCGCCGGACCATCCCCAGCCGTCCGCTGGGAGGGGAGTAGTCATGCCCGTACCCCTGTCGATCCTCGATCTCGCCCCGATCCTGTCCGGTGGCACCGCCGGTGACGCCCTGCGCCGCACGCTCGACCTCGCGCGGAACGCCGAGCAGTTCGGATACTCTCGCTACTGGGTCGCCGAGCACCACTTCACCCCCGGCGTCGCCAGCTCCCAGCCCGCGCTGCTGCTCGGCCAGATCGCCGCGGTCACGGACCGCATCCGGCTCGGCTCCGGCGCCGTGCAGACCGGTCACCAGACCGCACTGTCCATCGTGGAGCAGTTCGGCCTGCTCGACGCGCTGTACCCCGGCCGCTTCGACCTCGGGCTCGGGCGGTCCGGTCAGCGCCGTCAGGAGGCGCTGAAGGAACTGAGCAGCCCGCCGCCACCCGCCGAGGAACACGTCGTCGACGGCCTGCTCATCCCGAAACCGTTCTCGTTCGCGCCGCTGCTGGCCTCCGAACGCTCGGCGCTCCTCACCAGCCTGCTCCAGCAGCCCGGTGCCGAACCCCCGGACTTCCCCGCCGTGCTCGACACGATCGAGGCGCTGCTTGCCGGCACGATCGCCGAGGCACGGGCCGTCCCCGGGGAAGGTGCCGACCTCGAGCTGTGGATCCTCGGCAGCAGCGGAGGCCAGAGCGCCCGGGTCGCCGGTGAACGCGGCCTGCCGTTCGCGGCCAACTACCACGTCGCACCCGCGCACGTGCTCGAGGCCGTCACGGCGTACAGGGAAGCTTTCCGGCCCTCGGCGCAGCTGGCCGAGCCGCACGTCATGGTCTCCGCCGACGTGGTGGTCGCCCCCGACGACGCGACAGCCCGGCGCCTCGCCGAACCCCACGGGCTGTGGGTGCGCAGCATCCGCACCGGCGCGGGGGCGATCCCGTTCCCGACACCGGACGAGGCAGCGGCCCACGTCTGGACCGACGCCGACCGCGACCTGGTGGCCGACCGGGTGGCGACGCAGTTCGCCGGCACACCCGCGGACGTGGCCGAGCGGCTGCGGACCCTCCAGCGGGTGACGGGGGCCGACGAACTGCTCGTCACCACGGTCACCTACGACCACGCGGACCGGGTGCACTCGTACGAGCTCCTCGCCAAGGAATGGCTCGGCTGAATGAGCGACCTGGACCTCGACGCGGGCGTCCTGGTGATCGGCGGCGGACTGGCCGGCACCTGGACGGCCCTGTCCGCGGCCACCGCCGGCGCTTCGGTGGTGCTGGTCGACAAGGGCTACTGCGGGACGAGCGGGGTCACCGCAACCGCAGGCGTCTCGCACTGGCTCGTCCCGCCCGAGGACCGGGCCGCGGCGATCGCCGAACGCCGGGAGATCGCGGGCGGCCTGGCCGAGGACACCTGGATGGCCCGTGTCCTCGAGGAAACCTGGGACCGCCTGCACACGCTGGACCTGCCGTTCCCGCAGGCCCGCGACGGCCGGCGCCCGTACCGGACCATCCGCGGGCCGGAATACCTGCGAGCGATGCGCCGCCTGGTGAAACGCGCCGGTGTCCGCATCCTCGACCACCATCCGGCCCTCGAACTCCTCGCCGACGCCGACGGCCGCATCCGGGGCGCGGCCGGGATCCGGCGCCAGGCCGGCAGCGGCCGCTGGCGGATCCGCGCCGGTGCGGTCGTCCTCGCCACGGGCGGCTGCGCGTTCCGCTCCCGGCTGCTCGGCGCCCACGGCAACACCGGTGACGGCCTGCTGATGGCCGCCGAGGCCGGCGCTGAGCTGTCAGGCATGGAGCTGTCGAGCTACTACACGCCCGCGCCCGCGTTCTCGTCGGTCACGAGGTCGATGTCGTACCTGTTCGGAACCTACATCGACGGGGCCGGTCGCGAGATCGACCTGCCCGCCGGGCCGTCCCGGACCGAGGCGCTCGCCCGTGCACTGCTGGAGGGGCCGGTGCGGGTGCGCTTCGATCGCATGCCTCCGGCGATCCGGAACCGGATGCGGCTCGTCCAGCCGAACCTGATGATCCCGTTCGACCGCCGCGGCATCGACCCGTACACGGACTTCTTCGAGGTCACCCTCCGCGGCGAAGGAACCGTCCGCGGTGTCGGCGGCCTCCGGATCACCTCCGGCGCCTGCACGACAACCGTGCCCGGCCTGTGGGTGGCCGGCGACGCGGCCGCCCGCGAACCGATCGCCGGCGCGATCTCCGGCGGCGGCGCCCAGAACTCCGCGTGGGCCGTATCCACCGGCACGTGGGCCGGTGCGGCGGCCGCGGCGGGCGCCGTCCCCGTGACGGACCGGCGGCTACGACCGCTGGGACGCACCGGGATGCGGCCGAGCACGTCCACGAGCGCCCTCGACGCGCGAGAGGTGGCACTCGCCGTGAAGGACGAGATGAACCCCTACGACAAGAACCTCTTCCGTACGGGCACCGGCCTGCGTACGTCCCTGGCCGTCCTCGACCGCCTATGGTCAGCCTCCGCCGACGGCCTCCGCGGTGACGACCCGGTGGCCGCCCGCGAAGCCGCGGCGCTGGTCGCGGCCGGGCGCTGGGCGTACACGTCGGCACTGCACCGGCCGGAGACCCGCGGCCTGCACCGGCGTACCGACCGGCCCTGGACCGACCCCGCCCTGACCGCCCGCCTCCACACCGGCGGCCTCGACCGCATCTGGCACCGGTTCGTCCCGGTCCCGGTCTCGGCGGAGGTGCCTGCATGATCTCGCTGGTGCTCGCCGACCGCTGCACGTCCTGCGGCATCTGCGTCCGCGTCTGCCCGACCAACGTCTTCGACGTGGCCGCGGACGGCCTGCCCCTGATCGCCCGCCAGGACGACTGCCAGACCTGCTTCATGTGCGAACTGCACTGCCCGGTCGACGCCCTCTACGTCGACCCCGACTGCGACAACCCGGCAACCCCCGACGCCGCGGTCGTCCAGGCCTCGGACTGGCCCTCCCAGTACCGCCGCGACTCCGGCTGGGGCCGCTGGCGCACCCACAACCCCGACGAAAGCTGGCGCATGGACAGCATCTTCACCACCGCCCGCGACCTCTTTCCCTGATCGCTACCCTTCGGGGATGCTCCGGCTGATCGGCTACTGGGACGACCGCTCCCACGTCTGTGACTTCGTGCGCAGCGACGCCGACCCCGCGGCGCAGCGGATGGTCGCTGCCTACCTGCGGTCGGGCACGGTGGTTGCGGTCTCGGCGGGTTTCTCCGTCTGCCGCATCTGCCGGATCCGCAACGGCAGCGCCGAGCTCACCGACGGCGACTTCGTGTGGCCCGAGGGCTTGGCGCACTACGTCGAGGAGCACGGCGTTCAGCTGCCGCCCGAGGTGATCGCTGCGGCCGAGCGTGGCCGGCTGCGCCCGTGGAGGTCGCGCAGGCCGACGTCGACAGCGAATGGTGGGCGGCCCTGTCGCCCCGGCCTTGCTCCGAGCACCTGCCGGGCTGCCCCCGCGCGCCTTCGCCGTTGGCGGGTCCGTGCGGGCGCTGCGGCTCGCCCATCACCGTCGGGGTCAGTGAGACGGTCGACGGGAACCGTCTTGCCTGGGGAGTGTCGACCCGGTGCGACACCTGCGGTGATGCGACCGAGGAGGACGGTTGGGGTGAGCAGCCGGACTTCGTGCGGGCGGCGATCCTCGCGCAGTCCGGGCCGGTCCGCCTGCGAGCGGCAGGCCGCAAGCGCGACCTCCTCAAAGTCTTCCGGGACCGTGGCGCAACCATGGCCGAGGCAGTGACCGCCCACGAGCAGCTGACCGGCGCCGGCCTCGTCGGCACTCCGGCCGAGATGCGCCTCCTCGCCACCCGCCTCACAGCAGCCGGCGCAACAACAGAGCTCGCCGGTGATCAGGAGCACCTACCTACGGACGGTGAGTATCGCTACTCAGGCCTTTGACCTGCGGGTACAGCAGGCTGTTGCTCGCAGGTCACCACCACCGAGCAGCCCCCGGAGAGAGTCATGACGAACCAGATGAAGCCCACCGCAGCCTTTGTCGGCGCCTCCTGGGCCGCGCTTGTGCTCGGGGTGGTGAGTTTTGCGGCCGGGCTGTGGAACGCGGGGATGACCCTCAGCGAGAAGGGTTTCTACGGCGCCGTGCTGGTGCTCGGGCTCTTCGCCGCGGTCTCGCTGCAGAAGGCTGTTCGGGACAGGACCGAAGGGCTGCCGGTCTCGGGGCTCTACCTGGGGCTCTCCTGGTCGGTCATCGCCCTCGCGATCGTCATGCTGGTGGTCGGGTTGTGGAACAGCGGGATGCTGCTCAGTGAGAAGGGCTTCTACGGTCTGTCCTTCGCCATGACGCTGTTCGGGGCCGTCGCCGTTCAGAAGAACGTCCGTGACGCGATGCCGAAGGTGCAGCAGCACCAGTACCGCTACGACGGCTCACCGGCCGCCTGACAGCGGTACGCCCAGACGGTCCAGGAGGCGGCGTCGGAGGGCGCCGAAGCCCGGGTCGTCCGGGGCGCGGGGGTGGTCGAGGGGGACCGCGAGTTCCTCGGCGATCCGGCCGCCGTCGAGGACCAGGGCCCGGTCCGCCAGCAGCAGCGCCTCGTCGACGTCGTGGGTGACCAGCAGGGCGGCGAAGCCGTGGCGGGCGCGGAGGCGGCCGAAGAGGTCCTGCATCTTGAGCCGGGTCAGGGCGTCGAGGGCCCCGAACGGCTCGTCCAGGAGCAGGACCCGTGGCTCGCGGACCAGCGCCCGGGCGAAGGCCACCCGCTGTGACTGGCCTCCGGACAGCTCCGCCGGCCAGGCCCGGGCGCGGTCGGCCAGACCGACCTCGGCCAGCGCCGCCGCCGTACGCGCGCGGACGTCGCCGCCGGTGACGCCCAGGCCCACGTTGTCGGCGACGCGTTTCCAGGGGAGCAGGCGGTGCTCCTGGAAGACGACCGCGTGCTCACGGGGGACCGACACCTCGCCGATGGCGTCGGGGTCGAGGCCGGCGAGAATGCGCAGCAGGGTGCTCTTGCCGGAGCCGCTGCCGCCGAGCAGGGCCACCACCTCGCCCGGGGCGACGGCCAGGTCGGCGCCGTCGAGGACCACTGCCGGGCCGAATGCACGGCGTACGCCTCGCGCGCTCACCACCGGGGTCATGCCGCTCGCAGCCCGCGACGCCATGCGAGGGCCCTCCTCTCGATTGCCCGCAGGAGCAGGTCGGACAGCAGGCCCAGGGCGGCGTACACAAAAAGGCCCAGGACCACGACGTCGGTCTGGCTGAACTCGCGGGCCTCCATCATCAGGAAGCCGATGCCGTTCTGGGTGTTGGTCTGTTCGCCGACGACCAGGCTGAGCCAGGCGGCGCCGATCGCCAGGCGCAGGCCCAGGAAGAGCGACGGCAGCGCGCCCGGCAGGATGACGTGGCGCAGACGGGCCCAGGTGCCGAGGCCGCAGGTGCGGGCCGCCTCGACCAGGCGCTCGTCGATGTCGCGGATGCCCGCGTACGTGTTGAAGTAGAGCGGGAAGAAGACGCCCAGGGCGACCAGGGTGATCTTCATCGACTCACCGATGCCGACCCAGATGATCAGCAGGGGCACCAGCGCCAGGTGGGGGAGCATCCGGGCCATCTGGACGGGCGGGTCGATGGTGTCGTCGCCGAGGCGCAGCAGGCCGGCGGTCGCGCCGAGGGCGAGGGCGAGGACGCCGCCGATGAGCAGGCCGATCGCGGCGCGGGTCAGGGAGTCGAGCAGGTGCGCGCCGAGGGTGCCGTCCGCGGCCAGGCGCCAGCCGGTCTGCAGGACCGTGCTCGGCGCCGGCAGCTTGTCGGGGGACAGCAGACCGCCGCGGGACAGGGCCTCCCAGATCACCAGGATCGCGACCGGGCTGACGATGCGCTGCCAGCGCAACCGGCGGCGCCTGGCCACGACGGGCGCGGGCGCCTCGACGGCGACGGGTGCGGCCACGGTTGTCATTGCAGCTCCGCGGTGAACTGGTCGTCGATGCGCGCCTTCATGTCGACGCTGCCGGGGATCAGCTCCAGCTTCGTGAAGCCGTCGGCGATGCCCTGCAGCTCGGCGCCGATCTCCGGTGTCAGCGGGGCGAGCGGCTGGGCGCTGCGCGCCAGCGCCCGTGCGGTCACCGCCTGATCGATCTTCAGCTCCGGAGCCAGAATCTTGGCGCGTTCCTCCGGGTTGGCGATCCCCCAGGTCGTGGTCTCCTGGTACGCGTCCAGAAACGTCCTGATCTGCGCGCCCTTCGACGTCGCGGCATCGGGGTGGACGAGGAGGTACTCGCGGTTGTTCGCCAGCCCGGTCGCGTCGGCGAGCACCTGCACACCCGGCTGCTCGGCCAGCGCGAAGTACGGGTCCCAGATGATCCACGCATCGACCTGGTCGTTGTCGAACGCGGGACGCCCCTCGGCCGGCTTGAGGTACTTCACGTTGATGTCGGCCAAAGTCATGTTGTTGGCCTCGAGGAGCTTGACCAGCAGCCAGTGCACGTTCGAGCCCTTGTTCAGCGCCACCGTCTTCCCGCGCAGGTCGGCGAAGGTCCGGTAACCCTTGGCCTGCTTGACCAGCACGGCCTCGCCCTTCGGCACCGGCTCGCTGGTGCCGACGATCGAGAACGGGATCTTCGCCGCGGCCGCGAAGATCGGCGGGGCCTCCCCGGTCTGGCCGATGTCGATGGCACCCGCCTTGAGCGCCTCGGTCAGGGCGGGCCCGCTCTCGAAGAGCGACCACTGCACGCCGGGCGCGGCGGCCTTGGCCTTGACCAGGCTGAGCCCGCCGAACCGCTGGTAGCCGACCCGCAGCGGGCCGCTGTCACCGCCGGCGGAATCGGCGTCGTCGCCGCAGCCGCCGAGGGCGACGGACACGGTCAGGGCCAGCAGGGCGGAGATCGCGCGCCGTCTATGCATGGCCGTCACTCTATCTAACCCATAGGAGATATGGGTAGGGTGTCGCCATGACCGCGCTCGACTTCCACTGGTTCCTGCCCACCAACGGCGACAGCCGCGACATCGTCGGCGGCGGGCACGGCGTCCCGGTCGGCGCGGCCGGTGGCGTCCGCCCGCTGACAATCGGTTACCTCGGCCAGATCGCCCGCAGCGCCGAGCAGCTCGGCTTCGTCGGGGCGCTGACCCCGACCGGCGCCTGGTGCGAGGACGCCTGGCTGGCCACGGCGATGCTCACCGAGGTCACCGAGCGCCTCAAGTTCCTGGTCGCGTTCCGGCCGGGTCTCGTCTCGCCGACCCTCGCGGCGCAGATGGCGTCGACCTTCCAGCGGCTCTCCGGCAACCGGTTGCTGCTCAACGTCGTCACCGGCGGCGAGTCCAGCGAGCAGCGCGCCTACGGCGACTTCCTCGACAAGGACTCCCGGTACGCCCGGACCGACGAGTTCCTCGGCATCATCCGCGCGTTGTGGCGGGGCGAGACGGTGACCCACCACGGCGAGCACCTGCACGTCGAGGAGGCCAAGCTGAGCCGCCTGCCCGACCCTGCCCCGGAGATCTACTTCGGCGGTTCCTCGAAGGCGGCCGGACCGGTCGCGGCCGACCATGCCGACGTCTATCTGACCTGGGGTGAGCCGCCGGCGCAGGTCGCACAGAAGCTCGACTGGATCAGGAGTCTCAACCCGGCCCTGCGCTTCGGCATCCGGTTGCACGTCATCGCCCGCGACACCTCCGAGGCAGCCTGGGCCGAGGCCGACCGCCTGCTGCAGGGTGTCTCGCCGGCCGACATCGAGGCCGTGCAGGCGGGGCTGCGGCGCAGCGAGTCCGAGGGTCAGCGCCGCATGCTCGACCTGCACGGCGGCAGCCGCGACGGCCTCGTCGTCTCGCCGAACCTGTGGGCCGGCGTCGGCCTGGTCCGCGGCGGCGCCGGCACCGCGCTGGTCGGCAGCCACACCGAGATCGCCGACCGCATCGCCGAGTACGCCGGCCTGGGCATCACCGAGTTCATCCTCTCCGGCTACCCACACCTGGAGGAGGCGTACTGGTTCGGTGAGGGTGTCCTGCCGGAGCTGCGCCGCCGGGGCCTGTGGAGCCACCCGGACGGCACCGGCACCACGACGCCGACGAGCATCCCCTTCGCCGGGGTCGCGGCTAGTCGATGACCGCGGTCGCCTCGATCTCGACCAGCATGTCGGGCTCGGCGAGCGTGACGACACCGATGCCCGTCAGCGGCGGCAGCGGGGTCACGCCCAGCTTCGCCGCGGCCCGGCCCGCGCCCTCCACGAAGAGCGGCATCTTGTCCTCGGTCCAGTCGACGAGGTAGACGGTCAGCTTCACGACGTTGTCGAAGGTGGCGCCGACGCCGGCCAGTGCCGTGCCGATGTTCAGGTAGCACTGCTCGACCTGGGCCGCGAAGTCGCCCTCGCCGACCTTGGTGCCGTCGGCGTCGCGGGCCACCTGGCCGGCGATGAACACCAGCTTCGACCCGGTGGCGACGGACACCTGCCGGTAGAGATCGACCTGCGGCAGTCCTGCGGGATTGACCAGTGAGATAGGCATGGGGCCAACCATAGCATTGCTATGGAATGCTAAGTTGGGTACGTGGCCAGGACCAAGGACCCCGCGGTGCGCACGCTGCTCCTCGAGCGCGCCGCCCAGATGCTCCGGGCCCGCGAGCCGATCACCCTGCGCTCGCTGGTCGCCGGCACCGGAGTGTCGACCATGGCCGTCTACACCTGGTTCGGCGACATGGACGGTGTGTGGAAGGCGCTGCGGCAGGAAGGCTTCACCCGCCTCGCCGCCCGCTTCGCCGCGTTCACGCCACCCGCGGATCCTGTCGAGGAGCTGGCCGGGCTGGTCGCCGCCTACGTCGGCAACGCCTTGGACCACCCCGACCTCTACCGGGTCATGTTCGACGCGACCGTCGACCTCGAGGACCTGCCGGCCGCCGACGCGACCCTCGAACACCTGGTCCGGGCGGCCGAGCGGGGGCGGGTCGCCGGCCGCTTCCGCGCCGACCTCGAGCCCCTCGACCTGGCCATCCGGAGCTGGGTCATCGGCCACGGCCTGGTCTCCCTGGTCACCCCCGGCCCCCTCCCGCCCGAGACCCTCACCCACGCGGTCCCGATGCTCACCGCCCTCTTCATCGGTACGGGCGACAAGCCCGAGAAGTGCCGCCGTTCGGTGGAACGGGGCTGGGCCGGCGGTCAGCCGGGCTGAGAACGCTGGGCCTCGACCAGGCCCAGCGTTCGACCGCCTAACGCCAGGTCATGTCGAGCTGGCGTTCGAAGACGACGTAACCCGCACGGGCGAACGCAGCGGCCATCGGCACGTTGCCGACGTCGGTGGCCGCCCGGATGCGGGGAACGTCCTGCGCCGCGAGCACGCGGGTGCCCTCGGCCAGCACCTCGTCCACGTACCCGTGGCCGCGCTGGTCCGGCACCACCCCGATGTACGCGATGATCGGGTTGTAGCTGTTGCGCGCCGGGATGACAAAGCCGACCGGCGTACCGTCCGGCAGCGTCGCGACCCGCCACCAGTCGTGCGGGCTGGTGTAGCGCTCGAGCTCGTCCCTGTACTGCTCCTCGGCGGCCTGGCGGGCGGTGAGCCGGGTCAGGTCGTCGCGGCTGTGGGCGTCGAGAGTGCCGTCGAGGACCAGCGTCATCAGGTCGATGAGCTCGGCGGCGTCCCGCGGCTGCCGGAACACCAGCCGCCCGGTCGCGGCCGGGATCGGCGTACCGGGGCTCCAGTGCAGGCGCAGGCGTTCGACGAACAGCTTGGCGCCCACGAGCTCGAGCGCGGCCATCCGGTGCGAGACGGCCTCCCGCGTGTTGTCGTGTTCCCGCCAGTCGCCGGGGACATACCGCGTGTACTCCGGCGGGGTGCCACCGGGCGGGACCAGCTCGGCCAGGGCCTTCTCGACCAGGCGGACGCCGTCGTCGACACTCTCGCCGATGTCGAAGACGTCCATCACGAGCGGAAGCTCGTCGCCGGGACGCGACCACCAGCCGGCGCGCGCCACGAGGCGGTCACCGCGCAGGGCCACCCACAGCCAGTGCGGCTTGCGGCGCCCCTCGGCCAGGTCGTTCGCGATCTCGTCGTTGAGCACGTACGGGAAACGGGTGAAGAGGTCGAGCTCGTCGGGCCCGGTGATCGGGCGCAGGGTCAGATCGGTGTCGTGCAGGGTCAAGGCGAAACTCCGTCTAGAACGGCGCCGAGCCCTCCGCGGACAGGGAGGGCGTGGGCGCGATGTGCGTGGCGTACATGGCTCAGTCCTCCTTCCTGGTCGTAGGTTCCGCGCAGTTGTACCGGCGGCACCCGCCGGCCCGCAACCGGTTTTCAGATCGCCTTGCCGGGGTTCAGGATCCCGTACGGGTCGAAGAGGTCCTTGAGCTGCCGTTGCAGTGCGTGGGCGGCCGGGCCGAGCTCACGGCCGAGCCACGGGCGTTTGAGAGTGCCGATGCCGTGCTCGCCGGTCAGCGTTCCGCCGAGCTTCAGCGCCAGCTCGAAGATGTCGCCGGCCGTGCGCCGGGCCAGGTCGTCGTCGGCGGTGACGATGATCGGGTGGAGGTTGCCGTCGCCGGCGTGGGCGAGCGTGCAGATCGGGACGTCGTGGCGCTCGGCGATCGCCGCGATCTGGAGGACCGCGTCGGCCAGCCGCGAGCGTGGCACCGCGATGTCCTCGATCAGCGGCCGGCCCAGCCGTTCGATCGACGGCAGGGCGAGCCGCCGCGCGGCCAGCAGATCGGTGCCGTCCGTGCTGACCTCGACCGCCACGGCCGGCTCCCGCAGCACCGCGGCCACGAGGTCGGCTTCGCCGGCGCCCTCGGTCTGCAGGATCAGCAGGGCTGCGCCGCGTGAGCGCAGCGAGGTGCCCTGGGCGGCGTCGATGGCGGTCAGGGTGGCCTCGTCGAGCAGTTCGGCGATCACCGGTTGCACCCGGGCGCCCGTGACCGCCACCGAGGCGGCCGCGGCGGTGGCGATGTCGGCGAAGGACGCCGCGATCGTGGTGGTGGCCAGGGGTGCCGGCCGCAATCGCAGAGTCGCCCGGACCACCACACCCAGGGTGCCCTCGGAGCCGACGAACAGGCCCGTCAGGTCGTACCCGGAGACGCTCTTGAGGGTTGTCGCTCCGGTGCTGATCTGGCGGCCGTCGGCGAGCACGACGTCGAGGCCGAGGACGGAGTCGCGGGTCACGCCGTATTTCGCACAGCGCAGGCCGCCCGCATTGGTGGCGATGTTCCCGCCGATCGTGGAGATCTCGTGGCTGGCCGGGTCGGGGGCGTACCGCAGGCCGTGCCCGGCGGCGGCCCGGTCCACATCGGCGGTGATGACGCCCGGCTCGACGACCACGGTCGCGTCCTCGGGGGAGAGCGCGACGATGCGGTTCATCCGTCCCAGGTCCAGGACCACCGTTCCGGTGCCTGCGGTGGACGCGCCGGTGAGGGAGGTTCCCGCACCCCGCGGCACGACCGGCGTACGGGCGTCGTTGGCCAGCCGCAGGGTGCGGCGCACGTCGGCCGCGTCGCGGGGGAACACGACGGCGGCCGGAACGCCGGACGGCGGCCACCCGGAGCGGTCGATGCTCCGGGAGACGACCACGTCCGCCTCGTCGGTCCAGTCGACGCCGGCCGCGGGCAGCCACTGCCTCGGATCGGTGGTCATCGGGCCAGCGCCGCCGTGCCGATGACCAGCAGCGCAGTGTCCTCCTGCGGTGCGTGGACCAGCGCCGACTGCACGTCCCGGAAGTGCCGCTCCAGAGGATCGGCGCGGCTCAGACCGGGGTTGCCGAGCAGACGTACGGCGAGAGTCACCGCGGCGACCGCGTGCCGGGAGGCGAGCACCCGCGCACCGAGCGCGGCGGTGCCCGGCACGTCCTCGCCCCGGTCGAAGCGGCCGGTGGCGTCGAGGATGAGCCGTTCCGCACCGGTGAGCAGCACCTCGATCTCGCCCGCGGCGGATCTGAACCGGTCGGTGCTGGCGACCGGGCGGCCCAGGTTGGCGGGCACGCGCTCGTGGGCGAAGCGGTGGAACGCCTGCTGGGCCGCCCGGGCCACACCGACGTACAGGGCGGCGAGGGGCAGGTGCAGGGCGCCGCCGGCGAGGTTGTCCTGCTGCGCCTTGGCGTCCGCCGGGACCAGGCCGAGCACGTGGTCCCGTTTCACGGGCACGTCGGCGAACGCGACGTCGTGGCTGCCGCTGGCCCGCAGGCCGAGCTGGTCCCAGGCCGGGATCACCTCGACACCGGATGAGTCGCCGGGCACCACGAACGTGCCGACACGGGGCGCGGGCTCGTCGGTGGCCGCCCAGACGAGGAAGTACGTCAGGCCGGCCGCACCCGTCACGAACCGTTTGCGCCCCGAGATCGACCAGCCCTCGGCCGTCCGCCGCGCGGTCGTCGCCGGCAGTCCACCCCGTGCCGGTGATCCGAGCTCCGGCTCGACGCGGCAGTTGTTGAGCAGCACGGGTCCCGGCCGGGCGAGCACCGAGGCGTACAGGTCCGCCGGCCAGTGCGGGTGGCGGGCCTGGAGGAGGTGCGGGAAGAGGGTCATGGACGCGATCAAGGCCACCGACGGGTCGCCGCGTCCCAGCGCGAGCAGGATCCGGGCCAGCTCCGAGACCCCGGCGCCCCTGCCCCCGTACGCCTCACCGACGGTGGCGGTGAGCAGCCCGGCCTCGTGGACCACCCGGAGGCCCTCGGCGGGGAACTCACCCGTGGCGTCGTACTTGGCCGCGGTGGTGGCGAGCGCCGCCGTGACGTCGTCGAGCTCACTCATGAGGCCGGCTCCGCCAGTTCTGCCGCGAGCTCGGTGTTGAGCCTGTCGGTCCAGATCGTGGCGACGTCGAGCTTGCCCGGGATGGCACCCAGGTCGGTGAACGCGTCCGCGACGGCCTGCTGCGACTTGATCGCCTCGGCGGACGTCGGCTGCAGCACCGTCGGCCGTTGCGCCTCCTGGTCCCGCAACTGCTGCAGCGCCTCGGCGACCGGCTGGTGGGTGCCGTCGGAGACCGCCTGGGCGTACTCCTGCTGATGCCCGTCCCGGATGTACGCGTACGCCCGGTGCAGCCGCGCGAGCAGGTCGACGACCGCGGAACTCTTCGCCGGGTCGTCGAGCAGCTTCTCGCGGGCGAGCCACTGGAAGTTGCCGGAGAGGATGTCCTTGCCCGTGCCGATGGTCCGCGCGCCGCCCTGCCGGGCCGTGATGATCGAGTTGCCGTAGGAGGCGAGCGCGTCGATCGAGCCGCTGCCCAGCGCCGCCACACCGTCCTTGGGTAGCAGCGGCGCCGCCTGGATGTCCCTCCAGCCGAGTCCGGCCTGCCTGAGTAGCTCGTAGAGGAAGTACTGGGCTGTGGTGTTCTTGACGTAACCGACCTTCTTGCCGCGCAGCCCCGCGATGTCGGTGATCGTCGAGTCCTTGCCGACGATGACCTCCTGCAGCAGGGTGCTGGCCCGCTGCACGGCGATCACCTTGATGTCGGTGCCACCCGCAGCCGCCACGAAGATCGGCGGGATCTCGCTGGCCTGCCCGACGTCGATGGCGTCGGCGGTGAGTGCCTGCATCTGCTTGTCACCGCCCGGGAAGACCGGCCATTCGACCTTGTACGGGGTGTCGTCCAGCTTGGCCACCTCGAGTGCCGCTGCGGCCTGCGCCCAGCCCGTGGCACCGACCTTCAGGGTGATCTCGTCGGAGGAAGCCGGCGACGCGGAGGAACCGCACGCGGCGATCCCGAACGCGAGTGTCAGCGCGACCAGAGCGGCGAGGCGTTTCACGAGGCCACCGCCAGCGGGGTACGCCGGGAGAGTTCCTGGCGGACGATCGGCAGCACGTAGCGCGCGTAGTCGATCGCGTCGTTGAGAGGGTCGTAACCGCGGATGGACAACAGCTCGCAGCCGATGTCCACGTAGTCGAGCAGTGCGGCGGCGACGGTCTCCGGCGAGCCGACCAGCGCGGTCGAACTCCCGGCCGCGTTGGTGGCGGTCACCAGGGGTGTCCACAGGGCCCGGTCGTGGAGCTCACCGCGGGCGGCGACGTCGAGGAGCCGCTGCGAGCCGACGTTCGCGGGCCGCTCGGTCAGCGGGTAATGCCGGGCCGACGCCGGCACGGGCGCGGCGGCCTGCACCTGACCCAGGATCCGGTGGGCCTTCTCCCAGGCCAGCTCGTCGGTCGCGGCAACGATCGGGCGGAACGACACCCAGATGCGGGGCCTCGGGCGGCCGGCGGCGTCCGCGTACTTGCCGACCGCCTCAATCTGCTGCTTCGTCTCGGCCAGGGGCTCGCCCCACAGCCCGAAGATGTCACCCCGCTGCCCGCCGACCCGGTACGCGTCCTCCGACGACCCGCCGACCGAGATCGGGATCGTGCCGTCGTACGGGCGCACGTCGGAGTGGAAGCCCTCGAACTTGTAGTACGACCCGTCGTGGCTGAACGGCTCGGTCGCGGTCCACGCCTGACGCAGCAGCTGGATGTATTCGTCGCTGCGTTCGTACCGCTGGGTCTTGGTCAGGTAGTCGCCTTCGCGGCGCTGCTCCTCGTCGCTGCCGCCGGAGATGATGTGGATCGCGAGGCGTCCCCGGCTGATCTGGTCGAGCGTGGCGAAGGTGCGCGCCGCGTGGGTGGGGAAGATGACGCCGGGGCGGTGCGCCAGCATCGGCTTGATCCGCTCGGTGTGGTTGACGACGAACTGCGCGAGCTGGTTCGCGTCCACCGCCGACGAGTGGTACGCGACCAGCGTGTAGTCGAAGCCGCCGTCATCGAGGGCGTGGGCGTACTTCCGGGCGTGGGCCGTGTCGAAGGCTGTGCCCATGCCGAAACCGGCCGAGGGGGAGATGGCGCTGATGAACTCTACGGGCATGACGGGGTCCTAACCGGCGGTGGAGAAGGCGGTGGTGTCGACGTGATCGGCGACCTTCACGTCGACCGGCAGCACGCCGACACCCCGCATCAGGTCGGAGACGGGCTGCACCTTGGCGATGACGTCGGGGGTCACCGGGAGCAGCGCGGTCGAGCCCCACGACACGACCACCTTGGCCACGTCCAGCGGTACGCCGTTCTTGTCGCTGTAGACCTGGGCGTACTCGTCGGCGTGCGTGGCAGCCCACGTGTTGGCGGTGGAGAGGCGCTTGAGGAAGTCCGCGATGGCGGCCTTGCGTTTCGGGTCGGCGAGGGACTTGTCCGAGGCGGAGATCACACCGATGCCGCTGGTGCCGCCGTCACGCCCGTCGATCAGCACCTTGGCGCCCTGGGCGACGGCGGTGGCCTGGAAGACCCCGAAGATCGCCCAGATCTCGACCTTGCCGGAGCTGAACGCGGCCTGCGCGGCGGTCGGTACGGCGTACTTGACGGTGACGTCGCTGTACTTCAGGCCGGCCTTCTGCAGCACGTTGGCGAGCAGGTAGTCGGCGATGCTGCCCCGGGCGGTGGACACCAGGATCTCCTTGCCCTTCAGCTCGGCCACCGACTTGATCGCGGAGTCCTTGCGCAGCAGGATCGCGGTGCCCTGACCGTTGGACTGCGAGGCGGCGACGAACTTGATCGGCAGGCCGCCGCTGATCGCCTGCAGCGTCGGGATGTCGGCGGCCGTGCCGGTGTCCACGTTGTTGCTCTGCATGGCCTGGAAGAGCGGCGCCGCGCCCTGGAACTCGGCCCACTTGTGGTCGAAGGAGGCGCCTTCGAGGGCGCCGGATGCCTCGAACAGCGTCTTGAGGCCGTTGGCCTGGTCGCCCAGCGTCAAGGAGACCCGGTCGGACTCGCTGTCGCCGCCGCCGCAGCCGGTGAGGGCGAGCAGCAGGGCGACGACGGGGATGAGGGCACGTCTCATGCGGAAACTCCAAGCCAGGAGAGGAGCTGCGCGCGCAGCTCCACGAAGCGCGGGTCGCCCACGTCACGGGGGCGGGGCAGGTCGACGGTGACCTCGTGGGCGATGCCGCCGTGGTCCATCACCAGGACCCGGTCGGCGAGCAGCAGGGATTCCTCGACGTCGTGGGTGACGAGGAGGATGGCGCAGTCGTGCCGGGCCCAGAGCTCGGCGACGAGTGCCTGCGCCTTGGTGCGGGTGAGGGCGTCGAGCGCACCGAACGGCTCGTCGAGCAGCAGCAGATCAGGCTCGCGGACCAGCGCCCGGGCCAGCGACACCCGCTGGGCCTCGCCGCCGGACAGCGTCTTGGGCCAGACCGTGGCCTTGTCGGTCAGCCCGACCTCGGCCAGGTAGCGCTCGGCGAGGGCCCGGTCGGGGCGTCCGGGCAGGCCCAGGACGACGTTGCGCCACACCTTCTTCCACGGCATCAGCCGCGGCGCCTGGAACGCGACGGCCCGCCGCCGCGGCACGGTGACCTCACCGCTGATCTCGAGGTCGATGCCGGCCAGGATGCGCAGCAGCGTGCTCTTGCCGCAGCCGCTGTGCCCGAGCAGGGCGACGAACTCGCCGGGGGCGATGGACAGGTCCAGCTTGTCGATGACGGCTTTCTCGCCGAACGAGCGTGTCAGCTCCGAGACCGAGACGGACATCAGGACCCCTCGAAGGATGCGCGCCACGCCAGCAGGTAGCGGATGGCGAGACGGACGATCAGGTCGGTGAAGAGGCCGAGGAACGCGTACACGATGAGGCAGACGACGATCACGTCGGTCTGGAAGAACTGCTCGGCGTTGGTCATCAGGTAGCCGATGCCCTGGCTCGCGTTGACCTGCTCGGCGAAGACCAGGGCGAGCCAGGCGCTGCCGAGGGCGTAGCGCAGGCCGACCAGGGCGTTGGGCAGCGCGCCGGGCAGGATGACGTGGCGGATCAGGCCGCCGCGTCCCAGTCCGAGGACGTTGCCGGCCTCGATCAGCTGGGCGTCGACGCCGCGGATGCCCGCGTAGATGTTGAAGTAGAGCGGGAACGTCACCCCGAGCGCCACCAGGGCGATCTTCGGCTGTTCGTCGATGCCGAACCAGATGATGAACAGCGGGATCAGGCCGACCCAGGGCAGGGTTCGCAGCATGCCGACCGTCGAGTCGACCAGGTCCTCACCGACCCGGAACAGCCCGGCGATCAGCGCGAAGAAGGTGCCGATGCTCGCGCCGATCGCAAAGCCGTAGAGCACACGTTCGCCCGAGACCGCGATCGCCGTGGGCAGCTCGCCGCTCAGGGTCATGTCCCAGGCCTTCGCCAGGACGTCGACGGGGGAGGCGAGGACTTCCGGGGGCAGGACGCCGGTGGCGCTGAGGGCGTACCAGATCGCCAGGACGCCGAGCGGTCCGAGCGCGCGGCGGACCGGGCGCGGGACCACCGGTCTGCGGTCCCGCCGGCTCGAGGGGCGCAGGGTCACCTGCTCGCGGGCGGGCAGAGCCGCCTGCGGTGGCGCTTCGGTCCGGATCAGATCCGAGGTTGTCATCGCGGGATCTCCTCACTGCCGGTGGCGATCGGGCGGTCCGGGTCGGAGGACCAGGCCGACCAGGAACCGGGGTAGAGCGCCGCGTCGAAGCCGGCGACAGCCAGGGCGGCGATCTCGTGGGCAGCGGTCACACCCGACCCGCAGTAGACGGCGACGTCGCCGGTGCCCGCGCCGAGTGCCTGGAAGCGTTCGCGCAGCTCCGCCGTCGGCCGGAACAGCGGGATCTCGCCGGTGAGGTTCGCGGTGGTCGGTGCGCTGCGGGCACCCGGGATGTGCCCGGCACGCGGGTCGATCGGCTCGACCTCACCGCGGTAGCGTTCGCCGGCCCGGGCGTCCAGGAGCACCGGGCTCGCGGCCGCCTCCTCCGCGGTGACCGTGGGCAGGTGGCCGCCGGTCAGGACGATGTCGCTGGGCGGCTGCGGTTGCGCCTGCCCGGTTGCGACGCCGTGACCCGCGGCCAGCCAGGCGGCAAGACCGCCGTCGAGGATCCGCACGTCCGGGACACCGGCCCAGCGCAGCAGCCACCAGGCCCGCGCGGCGGCCAGCCCGCCGCTGTTGTCGTAGACGACCACGCCGCGCTTGCGGGTGATGCCCCAGCGCCGGGCCGCGGTCTGCAACCGAGCGACCGAGGGCAGCGGATGACGGCCCGCGCCGGGCTCGTGCGGGCCGGCCAGGTCGGTCTCCAGATCGGCGTAGAGCGCGCCCGGCAGGTGAGCGTCGCGGTAGTGCTGCTCGCCGTCCGGGTCGCCGAGCGCCCAGCGCACGTCGAGCAGCACGGGCGGACCCGGCTCGGCCAGCCGCCGGTGCAGCTGGGCGGCCGTGATCAGCACCCCGGCCCGGTCGCCGGTGGGCTCGGCCAGGGTCGGCAGGGTGGCGGCCAGGTCGTCGTCGCCGAGCGAGCCGGCGGCGGTCCCCTCGGCGGCCGCCCGGTGCACCCGGGCCTGCACGGCCGCGTTCAGCGGTGCGCCGACCCCGGCGAGCCGGCCCAGCAGCACGATCTCGCCGTTCAGGTAGTCGATTTCCGGGGTGGCGCCGCGGGCCAGGCTCTGCCGGGTGGAGTTGCCGCCGCGGTCGTGACCGGGGATGGCCACGCTGCGGAAGCCGTCCGCGGCCGGGCTGATCGGGTCGATGCCGCTCGCCGCGAACACCGCCTCGGCCTCGGCCCGCAGGGCCGCCACGGCACGCTCACGCAGCGGGCTCGCCCGGTAGAGCGCGTCGAGACCGTTGACCAGGTTGCCGAGGAGCTTGCCGGCCTTCCAGCGCGCGATGTCGTCGACGACCTCCACCCTCAGACCGGCCCTGGTCAGCTCGGCGGCGACGGCTCCGGCGTGGCCACCGGCACCGCTGGGATATTCGCCGAGCCAGACCAGGGCGGGCACGGGCTCACCGGCCGAGACGACCTCACCCGGCGTCAGATGACCGGCCGGGATCCAGATGACCGCTCCCAGCACCTGCCCGAAGTGCCGCAGCGCCGCCCGCTCGTTGGCCAGACCGTTCTGCAGCACCAGCACGGGCAGATCGGTCGCCGCGACGCCACTGCTGCCGTCCGCACGTTTCACCGGCTGCCACGCCCATTGCCGCAGTGCCGCCTCGGTGTCCTGGCTCTTGGTCGCCAGCACCAGCACGTCGCCGTCCCGCAGATCAACTTCTTCGGGCCCACCCACCACCGGTACGGACACAGTGGCCGTACCGCCGGGCCGCACGTAGCGCAGGCCGTGCTCGCGCAGAGCCGCCAGCTGCGCGCCGCGGGCGATCAGGACCGTGTCGCCCCCCGCGAGGTGCAGTTCCGCCGCCACCGAGGCACCGACGGCTCCCGCGCCCACGATCACCAGGCGCGTCATGCGGCGGGCCGGGCGATCAGCGGCAGGTCGGTGCCGAGCCGCAGCCGTTCGAGGAACAGCACGATCAGCGCGGCCACCGTGCGGTGGGTGACATCGTTGAGGACGTCGTGCCGTCCGCCCTCGATGGCCACGAGCCGGGCGCTGCCACCGCTGGGGTAGAGGTCGCGGGCCTGACCGAGGGGGCTGACCAGGTCGGCGCTGCCGTGCAGCCCGAGCGCCGGCAGTCCACCGGACCCATCACCTGCAAGTTCGATCAATTCAGTAGGAATTGGCGCCGAAAAAAGAGCGCCGGGGCGGGCTCCTCCGTCTCCCAGCAGTCGCTGGTGGTTCGGGCAGGCTGTCCGCGCCTCCACCTCGGCCTCCCAGCCGATCAGGTCGACACTGCCCCCTGTGGCGACCGGCACCGGGATGCCGGCGAGGATCACGGCGTCGAGGCCGGGAACGTGACGACCCGCGAGGGCCAGGGCGAACAGCGCGCCGGTGTCCGAGCCCGCGATCACCTTCGGGCCCGGCAGGGCGTCGTCGACCAGCACCTTCTCGGCGTGGGCCAGGCTCGCCGTGAGATCGGTGGTGACGTCCGGCAGTACCCGGACGCGATAGCCGTCAGCGGCGAGACGGCGGCCGAGGCGCGCGTACGCCTGCCCGGTCTCGCCGCGCCCGGCGGCGACGATGACGGTGCCGCGGGGGTTGATGCCCTCGGGCTCGTCGAACGATGGCTCGGTCATGGAGGTACCTCGCTGTCAGGGGTGTGCGTCAGCGACCCGGCGCGCGTCGATGCGAGCGGGGTGCAGGGCAGGAGGGTGAGCGCGGGAGCGTCAGGCGTGCGGACAGCGCGACGACCGGGTGCGGCCGAAGTCGACGACCCGTCGCCGCGTGAGGCGGGGGGTGATCGCTGCGGGCATGGGCCAAGAATGGCGGACGCGGTGGGTGCCTGTCCAACAACGATCCGCGATCGCAGGCGAGAAGTGTTACTTATCAATTGGTTGCTACGGTCCCCGGCATGGGACCCGTACTGGACATCGTGGCACTGCGTAGCCTGCTCGCCGTGGCGGACTGCGGAGGCTTCCACCGCGCCGCCGAGGTGCTGCGGGTGAGTCAGCCCGCGGTCAGCCAGCACGTGCGCCGCCTGGAGAAGGCGATCGGCCGCCCGCTGGTCGAACGGCAGGGCCGCCGCACGGTGTTCACCCCGGACGGTCAGGCGCTCATCGCCGACGCCCGGTGCATCCTCGCCGCGCACGACAACGCCGTGCGGCGCCTGATCGGCGCCGGGTCCACCACCATCACCATCGGCACCACCGAACACGCCGCCGACCTGATCCTGCCCGTGGTCACGGCCGTCCTGGCCGCCTCCCACCCGGGCCACGAGGTCCGCTTCCGGATCGACCGCACGGTACGCCTCGACGAGGGGATCGACCGGGGTGCCCTCGACCTGGCCGTGTCCATGGCCGAGGTGTCGGGTGCCCGCGCCGAGCCGGTCGGCTCACTCCCGCTGACCTGGTACGCCGCCCCCGGCTGGCGGCAACCCGCGGACGGGGACCCCTGGCCCGTCGTCGCGATCGAGGAGCCGTGCCTGCTGCGCCGCCGGGCGATCGAGGCGCTGGCGGCGCGGGAGCTGCGGCCGTACGTCGTCTGCGACACCGGGTACGTCGCCGGCGTGATGAACGCCGTCCGCGCGGGGATCGGGGTGGCGCTGCTGGCCGACGCGGGCAGCCCGCCGGACGGGCTGACGGTCCGGCACGACCTGCCCGCCGTGGCGCCGGCAGCGCTCGGACTGCGGGCCCGTCAGGGCGCCGACCCCGTACTGGCCGCCACTGTCACGGAGGCGTTGCGGGCGGCGCTGGGCCACGCGGTGGAGGCCGTCGCCGCGTAGGGTCGGCGCATGGACCTGCTCGCCAAGGCCGCCGAGCTGATCGCCGTACCGTCCACTGCGGACCGCCCTGCCGAGTTGCATCGGGCGCTCGACCTGGTGCTCGACGTGGTCGGGCCCGGCTTCGAGGTGGAACGCTTCAGCTCGGGCGGCAAGCCCAGCGCGCTGGTGCGGACGCCCGGTCCCCGCCCGGTCTTCCGCATCCTGCTCAACGCCCACCTGGACGTCGTGCCCGCCGACACGTACGCCGTGACCCGTGACGGCAACCGGCTCCACGGCCGCGGCGCCCAGGACATGAAGATGGCGGCTCTGGTCCTCGCGGACGTCTTCCGGACGCTGGCGCCGACCCTCCCGTACCCCCTGGGTCTGCAGTTGGTCACCGACGAGGAGGTCGGAGGTTACGACGGGACCGCACACCAGCTCGAGGCCGGGGTGCGCGCGGAGTTCGTGGTCATCGGCGAGCAGAGCAACCTGCGGGTCGTCACCGACTCCAAGGGCCTCTGCCAGGTACGCCTGCACGCCACCGGCACGGCCGCCCACGCCGCCTACCCCTGGCTGGGCGAGAACGCCCTGCTCAAGCTGCACGCGGCGATCGGCGCGCTGCTGCGACGCTATCCGGTGCCGGCGAGCGAGCAGTGGACCACGACGGTCTCCGTGGCCCGCATCGAGACGTCCAACCGGGCGGTCAACCAGATCCCCGCCGACGCCACCGCCTGGCTCGACATCCGCTTCCCGCCGCAGGACACCGACTTCACCGGGCGGACCCGGCACGAGATCGTCGCCTACCTGCATTCGCTCACCGGGCTGACGGTCGAGCTGGACGGCCTCGGCCCGCCCCACCACGCCGACCCCTCTCACCCCGATGTGGTCCGGCTCCAGGCGGCGGCCCGGGCACAGGGCTTCTCCGGCGACCTGCTGCGCAAGCACGGCGCCGCCGACGGCCGGTTCTACTACGCCCGCGGCATCAACGCTGTGATCTTCGGGCCGGGCGGGGACGGCCAGCACGGGCCGGACGAGTACGTCGACCTGACCACCGTCACGCCGTACCGCAACGCCCTCATCACATTCCTCAAGGCCGCCCGGTGAGGTAGCCGTGCGCGCCCCTGGCGCTCAGGCGGCGGACATCCGGCGGGTGAGTTCGGCGGCCCGGGCCCGGGCCACCTTCCGGGCCTGCCCGACGACCAGCGGGCGCAGCAGGAACGGGAACGTGACGTGGACGGTCTCGGTGACCGTGGTGCCGTCACCGGCCGGGACCAGGTCCACGGTGGCCACCAGGTGCACCGCACCGGGGCTGCGGACGTCGCTGACGATGCGCCGGTCCGGCTCGGGGAACGTCATCGTGACCTTGATGAGGTTGTCGTACTTGAACGGTCCCAGGGTGAATCGTTCCACCGACACGTACGAGACCTGGCCCGCCTCGCGCCGGACGTCTCGGACGGCGACGACCAGCGGTGACAGGCCGATGTAGCTCTCCGGTTCGGCCAGGTGGGCGAAGACCTTCGCGGCGGGCGCGGGCACGGTGAACGTCTGGCTGAACTCGGCGATCGACACGTCTCATCGTCCCACGAGCCACTCCACAAGATCATTACTGGTCGGTCGCCGCCCGACGAGCTCCTCCGGTGTGCCTGCCGTCAGGGGTCGCATCAGCTCGAGGATCGCGGACACGTCGACCTGCGGTCCGGGCGCGCCGCGCAGCCGGTCGGGCGAGATGAACGGTGGCACGGGAACATCGAGGGGCCACGGCCGGCGGCCCGCCATCGTCGCGATCCCGAAATCGGCCACCCGCACCGCGCCGGCCCGGTCGCGGAGCACGGTCTCCGCGCCGATGCCACCGTGGACGATCCCCGCACGGTGCGCGGCCAGGACAACCTGCGCGACCTGCGTGACGTCACCCCACGACAGCCGCCCGGCCGGCGCCGCGTCCACCCATTCGCAGACCACAAAATGCCCTTCACCGGTACGCCCGAGATCCCGTACCGCGATCATCCCGGGGTGCCGCAGGCCGGCGGCGGCGGTCACCTCCTGGCGCAGATCGAGGGCGAACGACCGCGGATCGTCCCCGGCCGCCGGCGCCTCCACGAGGTGCGCGGTGACCGGACACCGCAGGACCTCGTCGTAGCCGTCCCACACGCGGGACAGGCCGCGCGACCCGGCGGGCGCGACGAGCCGGTACCGCTCGCCGAGCAAGTCCTCTGGTCTCTCCACGAGCACCGAGCCTGGCCCGCCCCGGCCGGTGGCGCAAGACCGGTGGTCAGCGGGCGAGTTTGCGCAGGATGCCGGGGATGAGCCGGACGAGTTCGCGTTCCTCGGCGGTCAGGTCCTCGCGCAACGCCCGGTCGATGCCGACGGCCCGCCGGTGCCGTTCGCCGTCGAGGGCGTCTGCTCCCGCGCCGGTCAGGGTCACGACCACCTGGCGGCGGTCGGTCTCGCCCGGCGTCGTCGAGACCAGGCCCTGGTCGCGCAGCAGATTCACGGTACGTGTCATCGACTGGTGCTTCACCTGCTCGCCGCGCGCCAACTCCGCGATGGGCAACGGCCCGCCGCGGGAGAGCCGCCCGAGGACCGCGGCCTGGCCCGGTGGCATCCCGTCGTGCACGCGGATCCGCCGGACGAAGTCGCCGACGGCGGCCCTCAGCTCCTCGGCGAGCTCGGCTGTGCTGTCGCTCATAGGAGCAAATCTACAGCATGGCTGTACAGTTCGTTTCTACAGCACTGCTGTACATCTCTCGAGGAGGCTCACGTGTACGACCCCTACGCCCTGGCGTTCCCCGCGGCTGCGTTCCGGCTGAGCAGCCCCGACTTCACCGACGGCGGCCCGCTGCCCGCGACCGCCCTGGCGAGCGGCGGCAACCGGCCACCCGTTCTGTACTGGAACGGACTGCCGGCCGGGACCCGCAGCCTGGTCCTCACCGCGTTCGACGCGGACGCGCCGATCCCCGGCGGGCTCTGGCACTGGGCGGTGAAAGACGTCCAGCCGGTTCATGGGGAGCACACGACACCGCTGACGAACTCGCTGGGTGTGGCGGGCTGGTCGGGTGCGAACCCGCCGCCCGGCACGGGCACCCACCGCATGATCTTCTGCGCGACCGCCCTGGACGTGGCCGTCCTCGACGTCCCCGAGGGTGCGAGCCTGGCGCTGGTCCAGATTCTGATGATCCCGCACACGCTCGGCCGGGGTCTGCTCACGGGCACCTCGGAGGCGCCGCCCGCCTGAACGACGAAGGGCGGCACCCGGTGAGGGGTGCCGCCTGGCGTACGGGGAGAGGATCAGCGGAGCCAGGGGAGGCGGCGGACGATCGGCAGGCGGTTCCAGAGCTTGCCGAGCCCGAGGGTCTCGCCGGCCGCGGTCAGGGCGAAGAGGACCAGGACCCCGGCGTAGATCAGGTGGTCGTCGAGGAAGGGGTTGGTTTCCGGGGGCAGCACGGCGGTCCACATCATGACCATGAGCAGCGCACCCGCGGCTCCGGCGATGCGCAGGGCGACCCCGGCGATCAGGGCGAGGCCGATCCCGGCGAGACCGAGCATGAAGAGCCAGTCGGCCCAGGCCGCGCCGGCGATGCCGTGGTAGAAGCCGGTGAACGGGCCGCTCACCGCCTTGCCGAGGAAGCCGGCGGTCGGGCTGCCGCCGTCGATCCAGGCGTTGGCCGCGGGGGTCGAGTGGCCCAGGCCGAAGAGCTTGTCGAGGAACGCCCAGAGGAAGATCCAGCCCAGGGCCAGCCGGAGCCCACCGAGAACGTAGCGACCTGCGGTCGTCGTCGCGGGAACGGTGACCGGTGCTGCGGTCGGGGGGCTCACGGCCGTGCGGTGGGTGGCGGTGCCGTTGTGGTGGGTGGCGGCGGTCATGTCGTCCACGTCCTTCCTGATGTCTTCCTGCACCTCTATTCAGCGCCCCGGGGCCGGGTCCGCAGCAGAGTCGTGGGACCACTCCACCCGGGACTTTCGGCCCGGGTGGAGTGCTTCAGAGCAGCACGTCGTCCACGGTGCGGCGGGGGGACGGCCGCCCGGGGTCGCCGTACCCGATGCGGACCGCGATCTGCGGGATGCCGGACCGGAGCAGGGAGCGGCGAAGGTGGTCCCGTGCCGCGGGGACCTCGATCGGCTGGGAGATCAACGAGGTCGCCAGCCCGGCGTCCGTGGCCGTGAGCAGGACGGCCTGCATCGCCTGACCCGCGAGGACCTGGTCGAACGGCCGGTCCGCCGCCGTGGCCAGCACCGCGACCAGCGGCTCGGGCTCGAAGTCGCGGCCGGGTGCACGCCGGCGCTCGCCGTAGGGGCGCTGGGGGAGCAGATCCTGGGGTTCGGCGGGCGGCCCACCGGCGCTGACCGGCACACCGTCCGGCGCCAGGTCGGCGTGGGTCCAGGTGACCTGTTCCGCCTGGTAGGCGGGGTCGCGGCGCAGCACCCGGTCGGCGCTGCGGGCGATCTCACCGAAGCCGGCCAGCGCCGTCGTCCCGACCAGCAGTTCGAGGCGGGCACCCTCGGCTCGGGCCGCTTCGATCAGGCGTACCCGGGTCTCGGAAGGCACCGGATCCGGGCGGAAGGGCCTGCGGTTGCTGTGCCGCCGCGGGATCACCGCGGCCAGGTCCCGCTCGGTGTAGGTCGGCGGCCTGCGCCGCGCCGGGGTCAGGGTCGCGATCAGCTCCCCGTACGGACGCAGCAGCACGTCCGCGGGTGTACCCGCCGCGGCCAGCGCCAGCCGCGCGTTGAACGTCGCGGCTCCACAAGCGAGCCGCAGCGCCCACCCGGTGGTGTCGGCGACGGCCGGCCGGCGGGTCCGGTCGGCGAGCACCTCGATCGTCCCGTCCCGCAGCCGGAAGCACCACGGCTGGCTGTTGTGCAGCGACGGCGCCCGGATCGCGGCGGTGGCGGCCCGGCGCAGGTCGTCACCGGTGTACCCGGACATCAGTCGCCGAACTCGATGACGTCGGCCGGTGCGCGGCGGGGTGCGGTGCCCGGCTCGGCGTCGTCTGCGGGATACCCGAGACGGACGGCCAGGTACGGCTCACCGACGCCGGACAGCAGATCGCGCATCAGCTGCCGTGACCACGCGACCTCGATCGTGTCGCTGAGGGGTGCGGTCGCGAGACCGTCGGCGGTTGCCGCCAGCAGCAGCGCCGACATCGCCTCGCCGCCGCACAGCAGGTTCAGGGGCCGGTCGCCCGAGCCGAAGACCACCACGTACGCGGAGCCGGTGTCGTGCCCGTCCCCGGCGCTCAGCCCGGCGTCACCGTCGGGCGCGAAGTCGCGGACCGGCACACGACGCAGCTCCTGGCGTACGGCGGTGGTGGCCGGCACGCCGTCACCCGCGGCGGCCGGACGTGAGGTCCACTGCCGGAGCTCCTCCCGGTACGCCGGGTCGGCCAGCTCGGTGTTCCCGGCGGCCTCGGCGGCGACAGCCAGCAGCGGCACCTGGTCACGCCGGACGACGTGCAGGTACGCACCCTCGGCCTCGACGATCCGCCGCAGACCGTCGAGCAGCGGCTCCGGTACGGGCCGGGCGGCGTACGCCCGCCGGTCGGTGTGCCGCACCACGATCGCCGCGGCGAGACGCTGCGCCCGCGGGTCGGCGGGTTTCTCACCGGTGAACGTGAGCCGGGCCAGCACGCCGGGCTCGGGCATCCGCTCGACGGCGGCCTGCCATCCGGCCGCCGCCAGGGCGGTCCGGGCGTGCTGCAGGGCCGCGCCGCAGCTGAGCAGGAGCAGCCGCCCGTCCGGATCGGCCACAGCGAGTTCACGCCGGTGGTCGGCGTGCAGCGTCATCGTGTCGCCGCTGATCCGCCAGCGCCACGGCTGGGTGTTGTACACCGACGGGGCGTGCAGCGCCGCGAGGGCGGCCGCCTCGAGGGCCTCGGACGGAGTGATCATGGGAGCCTCCTGCTCGGGTCCCCTCCACCGTCCGCGCCGGGTGCCGGGCCGGGCAGGGCCGAAGGTCCCGCGTTCAGGAGCCCAGTGGGACCCGCCAGGTGATCACCGTGCCGCGCCCGGCCCGCGTGCTGCCGATGGTCAGGCTGCCGCCGAGGTCACCGGCGCGCTCGCCCATGTTCACCAGCCCGCCGCGGGCCGCCCCCGGGTCGGTGCCGACACCGTCGTCCTCCACCTGGATGACCACCTCGCCGTCGGCGGCCCGCACCGAGACGCGGACGGCGGTGGCCCGCGCGTGCCGGGCCGCGTTGGACAGCGCCTCGCGGAGCACGGCCAGCACCTCCGGCACCACGTCGTCCGGCACGGCGCTGTCCACCGGCCCCGACACGTCGAGCACCGGCCGGAACCCGAGCGTGTCCGCGGCCGCGTCGACCGTGTCGCGCAGCTCGGTCCGCAACGACGACCCGGCGGGCGCACGCAGCTCGAAGATGGACCGCCGGATGTCGCGGATCGTCGCGTCCAGATCGTCGACGGCGGCGTTGATCCGCGCGGCCGCCTCCGGACGCAGCGCGTGCGGCGCCACCGCCTGCAGCTGCATGCCCGTCGCGAAGAGCCTCTGGATGACCACGTCGTGCAGGTCACGCGCGATGCGCTCCCGGTCCTCCAGCACCACCAGAAGCTCCCGTTGCTCCTGCGCCCGGGCCCGCGCCAGCGCCAGCGCGGCCTGACCGGCAAAACTCGCCAGCAGCGCCGCGTCGTCCTCACCGCCGCCGGTCAGCCCGGCCACGATCAGCACACCCTCCGGCAGATCGGCGCCGGCCAGCGGCGCGGCCAGCACCGGCCCGTCCGGTACGGGTCCAGGCCAGTCCGCGACGTCCCGCAGCCGTACGCCGTCGGTGCCCAGCGCGTCCACGTCGACCGACAGCGCCTTCCCGACCATCTCCTCGGCCCCGTCGGCGACCTCGATCGTGTAGCTCGCCGGTTCCTCACCCGCGAGCAGCACCAGCACGAGCCCGGCCGCGGCGATCTCCCGCGCCCGGCGGGCGATCAACCGCAGAGCCTCGGTACGGCGTACCGGCCCCAGCAGCACCTCGGTGATCTCGGCCGCCGCGGACAGCCACCGTTCCCGCCGCTGGGCGACCGCGAAGAGCCGCGCGTTGTCGATGGCCACACCGGCGGCGGCCGCGAGGGCGACCACGATCTCCTCGTCGTCGTCGGTGAACTGCTCCGCACCCTGCTTCTCCGACAGGTACAGGTTGCCGAAGATCTGGTCGCGGGTGCGCACCGGCACACCGAGGAAGCTGTGCATCGGCGGATGGTGGGCCGGGAACCCGTACGAGCGGGGGTGCTCGGTGATGTCGGGCATGCGTACCGGATGGGGGTCGGTGATCAGGAGGCCGAGCACACCCCGGCCGTGCGGCAGATCCCCGATGGCCGCGTGAGCGGCCGGATCGATCCCGTGCGTGATGAAATCGGAGAGATCCCGGTCGGCGCCGATGACCCCCAGCGCGCCGTACCTGGCCCCGGCCAGCGCGCAGGCCGCCTCGACTATCCGCTGCAGCGTGCTGCGCAGGTCCAGGTCGGTCCCGATGGCGACCACCGCATCGAGCAGCGCCCGCAACCGCTCCCGGCTGGTGACGACCTCGCCCACCCGGTCGAGCATCTCCTGCAGCAACTCGTCCAGCCGGACCCGCGACAGCGGCGTCAGCCCCAGCGACGGCGGCTCGTGCGGTACGACCATCGCCCGATGCTATCGGCGTGCCGGACTCGCCCGCGTGAAGCACCAGCAGCTCGCCGCCCCGCAGCATCACCCTGCACCGTCAGGTGACGGACCTCTGACCTCGAGCCGGGCATCGGTGATGTTGTCGAACCGGCCGTCACCCCCGCGGATCAGCACGAAGTGCCTGCTGACCAGGGCCTGGTAGACCAGCAGCGTCCCCGCCGGTTCGAGATCCTCCGGACCCAGGTGCTGCCGCTCGGGCAGCCGCGCGTTGAGCACGGCGAGATCGGCGTGACCGGCGACCGGCGAGGCGGTCGCCTCCAGATAGAGCGCCTCCGCCCCACCGATCGGCGCATGCGAATCAAAAACGGTCAACGCCACCTCGGCCCGCACCCCGATGTTCCGCGAATGCCGGCTGCCGGCCGCGGACACCCACAGGATCCGATGTTCACCCTCGGCCGCGAAGAACACCGGCGTGACCCACGGCCTGCCCTCCTCGTCGGCGGTCCCGAGAACGACGTAGTGCTGCTCAGCCAGCAACCGCGGCACGGTCGCCCACATCGCCGCGCGCACCGCCTCCTGCTCGCCGCCGGAGATCTCCAGCCCTGCCATCAGTCCTCCCGTTGATCGTCGTCCCGCCGGTTCAGCGCCTTCCGCGCCAGATCGATCGCCATGATGCTCGACGGATCGAGCCGCCCCTGAACGGCCCACTCGTCGATGAGCTGGTCGTCGATCCTGACGAACTCGATCGGCGCCCCTTCGTCACCCGGCGCCGCAGCCTCCCAGTTGGCGCGCAACTCCCTGCGCAGCCACGAGAAGAAGGCCGGTGACGACGACCGGGCCAGCAACGAACAACTGAGTGCGCCGTCACCCGGGCTGATGGACAGACCGGTCACCGAGATCTCGAACCGGCCGCCGTCGATCTCGTCGAGGAGCTTGCGCACCGGGGGCAGCGTCAGGATCCAGTCGGGGTCGGCACGACGCCCTTGACATTGTGGGCATTGAGCACCTCACCGGAACGATTGGCGATCGCCAGGAACTGCCCCTCGTCGCTGTCGAACACGGTGACACAGGAGCAGCCGACCGCCTGGGGCCGGAGCGATCCGAGCTTCTCGGCGGAGAAGCCCGTGAGGTGTTCGTCGTGAAGCCTGGTGTCGCGCAGCGATGAGAGAGGCCCGCAGGCCGAACGACGACTTTCCCACGAAGGCCTCGTAGGCGGAATTGGTCAGCGCCCCCAGGAGGGCTCCAAGGACGAGCAGGAGGACATCCTTGGTGGTCATGCAGAGAGCGTGTCAGGTGCGGGCAACGCCGCGACACGGGACTTTCGGCCCTTGGTGGGGCCCGGGCGGCGCCGGTAGGAAGGACGCATGATCCGTGTTTTTCTGCTCGACGACCATGAGGTCGTGCGTCGTGGCCTGGCCGGGCTGCTCGAGGCGGCCGGTGACATCGAGGTGGTCGGTGAGTCCGGGTCGGCGCAGGAGGCCGCCCGGCGGATTCCCGCGCTGCGTCCCGATGTCGCCGTTCTCGACGCGCGGTTGCCGGACGGGAACGGCATCGACGTGTGCCGGGACGTGCGGGCCGTCGATTCGACGATCAAGGGTCTGATCCTGACCTCGTACGAGGACGACGAGGCGCTCTTCGCCGCGATCATGGCCGGGGCGTCGGGGTACGTGCTCAAGCAGATCCGGGGCACGGACCTGGTCGACGCCGTGCGGCGGGTTGCGGGCGGGCAGTCGTTGCTCGATCCGGCCGTCACGCAGCGGGTGCTCGAGCGGATCCGGCACGGGGTCGAGCAGCCGCGGGAGCTGGCGTCGCTGACCGATCAGGAGCGGCGGATCCTGGAGCACGTCGCCGAGGGGCTCACCAACCGGGAGATCGCCGGGAAGATGTTCCTCGCCGAGAAGACGGTCAAGAACTACGTGTCGAGCCTGCTCGCGAAGCTGGGCCTGGAACGGCGTACGCAGGCGGCGGTGCTCGCCACGAAGTTGCTGGGCGAGCACCCGCGCTGAGGGTCACCGTGGCCTCTGGCCTTGACGGTCGACGACCGCCCGCTGGAGGACGGCGGTGATGCCGGTGATGGTGCCGGCCTTGCCCATGGGGGTGTCCTCGACGAGGTAATTGCGCTGCCCCAGGTAGACCAGGGTGCGCCGGTCGAAGATCCATTCGCGGCGTTCGCCCTGGTCCTCGTAGGCGACGGCGACGCCGTGGCGGCCGGCGCCGTCGACGGCGTCGTCGATGAGCACAACGCCGGGGATGCGGGCGGCGGCGCGGAAGAGGGTGACGTAGACCTGCGGCGGGAGCATCGTCTCGTACATGTTCTCGCCGATCCAGTCGAAGGCCGTGTAGTCCGGGCCGGGGCCCTGGCCCTTCGTCTCGGCGTAGATCTTGCGCAGGAGCTGGTCCGGGTCGGCCGGGATGGCCGAGTGCTCGCTGTTGGAGATCGGGTCGAGCTCGAACGACTCCTTGCCGTCCTGGACAAATCCGCGGTCGCCCTTCTGCGGCAACCACATCTCCCGGATGCGGATGGTTTCGAGGGCCTGCGTCACCACCCCCTCCGAGGCCGAGGTGAACCCGTCGGAGGGCGCGGGCCCGCCACCGAAGACCACCTGCTGGAAGCCGACCTTGCTGCGGACGTACACGAACTGGTCGGCCCGGATCGTGGGTGACGGCGGCAGGGTGACCCCGGTGGCGATCTTGTCGGCGCGCGAGGTGACGCGGTCGGTGTGGACGGGCGGCAGCGCGATGACCGGTGCCGCGACCCGTACGGGTGCCGGACCGGGTGCCGGTGTGGCCGGTGAGCCCTGGTGCAGCGCGACCCCGGCGACCAGCGTGACCAGCACGACCGTTGCGGCGGCGGCCACCGGGAGCAGGACCGGGATCCGGCGGCGGGCGGCGCCGGGCCGGGTGATCTCCTGCAGGAACGCTTCCTTGAGCACCCGCGCACGGTCGGGGGAGAGCTCGGGGTCGCCGGGCGGCAGCAGGTCGGTCATCGGATCTTCTCCTTGAGAGGCGGGCGGCGGAGTTCGGCTTCCGCGAGGGTTCTGAGCCGGGCTCGCGCCCGGGACAGCCGCGACCGGACCGTCCCGACCGGCACCCCCAGCGCCTCGGCCGCCGCCGCATAGTCCAGGCCGGTCCAGACGCAGAGCGTGAAAACCTCCCTCTCGGTACGCCGTAACTGCGCGAGCGCCGCCGCGGCCGCCCTCAGGTGTTCGGCGTCGCGCAGCCGGTCCACGACCTCGTCGGAGAAGTCGGGCACGCTGTCCCGCACCGGCAGCCGGGCGAGGGCGGCCTGGTGCCTGCGGGCCGCTCGCCGGGTGTTGCGCAGCACGTTGGTCGCGATGCCGAGCAGCCAGGGCAGCACGCTGTCACCGTCGGGGCGCAGCCGGGCGCGCAGCCGCCACGCCTCGTGGAAGGTCAGCGACACGACGTCCTCGGCGCCGGCCCGGTCGGCGGTGACACGGACGGCGTGGCGGTACACCGTCGCGGCGTGCTCGTCGAAGAGCCGGCCGAAAGCGTCGGCGTCGCCCGCGCGTAGCCGTGCTCTCAGGGGTAGGTCCACACTCAGTCCTGTCCGCCCGCGCCCTCAGGTTCCCGTGAGCTGGGTCACACCGCCTCGAGGATCAGGGTACGGATGACGGGCGCCGCCGCACCGGTCAGCGAGAAGACGACCTTGGTCGGGTGCCGTGCCGCCGTGTCCTCGACCACCTGACCGTCGCTCTCGATCCGCAGTCCGAGCAGCGGCGCGTCGAGGGGTACCAGATCTCCGGTCGCGATCCCCGCGGCGAGCGGGTCGTGCAGCGGCACCTGGCGCTCACCGAACCGGGTCTCGTAGAAGTCGAAGTAGCTGGTCAGCATGGCGGCCAGCGCCGCGGTCAGGGGAGTGCCGTGCCCGGCCAGCGCGGCCCGGTCGTGCTCCGTGAAGCGGTGCTGCATGGTGACGTCCAGCGGCACGAGCGTCACCGGCCAGCCCGCGCCGAGGACCTCGGCGGCCGCCGCCGGGTCGTTGGCGATGTTGGCCTCGGCGTTCCCGGTGATGTTGCCGGGTGCCCGGACCGCGCCGCCCATCGCCGTGACGTCGTGGACGAGGGTGACCAGCTCGGGCTCGCGGCGCAGGGCCAGCGCGAGGTTGGTCAGCGGCCCGGTGGTGATCACCCGCAGCTCGCCGGGGTGCCGGTGCGCCGCCTCGATCAGCAGGTCGGTCGCGCTGCGGTCGTCCGGCATCCGCGTGGTGTGCGGCAGCTCCACACCGCCGATGCCGTTGCTGCCGTGCACCGGTCCGGCACCACCGGCAAAATCGCCGCCCAGGGGGTGGTGGGCACCCGTCGCGACCGGGACGTCGTCCCGCCCGGCCAGCGCCAGCAGGTCCAGGGTGTTGCGGGCGGCCTGCCCGGCCGCGGTGTTGCCGCTCACGGTCCCGATACCGGTGAGATCAACCCCCGGGTGCCCCAGCAGGTACGCCAGAGCGAGCGCGTCGTCGATGCCGGTGTCACAGTCAAGATGAAAAGCGGTCATCGGGTGATGATGGCGGACCGTGATTGCCGGGTGTGCCCCGTGGGTAGGAACGACGCGTATGACGGAGTACGGAATCCACGCCTCGCACGAGCAGATCCCGCCCGCCGAGTTGCTCGCCGCCGTGGTCGCCGCGGAACGCGCCGGCTTCCAGGCGGCGATGTGCTCCGACCACTTCTCGCCGTGGAGCGCCCGGCAGGGCCAGTCCGCGTTCGCGTGGTCCTGGCTGGGCGCGGCGCTGCAGGCCACCAACCTGTCGTTCGGTGTGGTCAACGCCCCGGGCCAGCGCTACCACCCGGCGATCATCGCGCAGGCGATCGGCACCCTCGGTGCGATGTTCCCCGGCCGGTTCTGGGCGGCCCTGGGCAGCGGCGAGTTCAGCAACGAGCACATCACCGGTGACCCGTGGCCGCGCAAGGAGGTCCGTGAGGCCCGGCTCCTCGAATGCGTGGACGTGATCCGCGACATGCTCGCCGGGAAGGAAGTCACCCGCGACGGTCTGGTCACGGTGGACCGCGCGCGCCTCTGGACCCGCCCCGAGACGCCGCCCGCGCTGATCGGTGCCGCGGTCAGCACCAAGACCGCGGCGTGGTGCGCCGGCTGGGCCGACGGCCTGGTCACCGTGAACGCGCCGGAGGAGCAGCTGCGCGCGATGATCTCGGCGTACCGGGATGCGGGCGGAACCGGCCCGGTATGCCTGCAGGTCCACCTGAGCTGGGCCCCGACCGAGGCCGAGGCGGAGGCCATCGCCCACGACCAGTGGCGCAGCAACATCTTCCCGCCGCCGGTCTGCTGGGACCTGGAGACGGTCGAGCACTTCGACGTGGTCTCGGAGAACGTGACGGTCGACCAGGTGCGCAAGCTCGTCAACGTCTCCGCCGACCTGGAGGAGCACACGGAACTCCTGCGGGGGTACGCCGCGCTGGGCTTCGACCGCATCTACCTGCACCACGTCGGCCAGGACCTGAACCCGTTCATCGACGCCTTCGGCGCGAAGGTCCTCCCGGCCCTGCGCTGACCACTTCTCCGAACGACACAGGCCGGACGCCATTTCCGTGGTGCCCGGCCTGTGCTCGCTTCACTGCAGCGCGGACAGTTCGTTGTAGCCGGGTGCGCGTACCTGGCCGGAGAGGGCGGCGATCGCGTCCATGATCTCGTCGGTGGCGTCTCGACGCGCCTTGCCCGCGCTCCCCGCCGGAGGCGCGAAGCGCAGCGGCGCGCCGAAGCGCACGGTCACGTGCCGGGGCCGCGCGATACGGGTGCCCACGGGCTGGGCGTGTTCGGTGCCCAGGACCGCGACCGGGACCACCGGCGCCCCGGACGCCAGCGCGAGCCAGGCCACCCCGGTGCGCCCGCGGTAGAGCCGGCCGTCCCGCGAGCGACTGCCCTCCGGGTGGATGCCGAACATGCGGCCCTCCTGCAGGACCGCGAGCGCCGTCTCGAGGGCAGCCTGCGCGGCCCGGTGGGCGCCGCGGGGTACCCCGACCGCGCCGACGCCCAGCAGCGACGTGCGGATCAGCCAGCCCTTGGCGCCGGTCTGGGTGAAGTACTCCTCCTTGGCCAGGAACGCCACCGGGCGCGGCGACACCAGCGGGATCAGGAAGCTGTCCAGGGCGGACAGGTGGTTGGCGGCCAGGATCACCGGGCCGCTGCGGGGGATGTGCTCCCGGCCCTCGATGGTCGGCCGGAAGTACAGCCGGGACACCGGGACCAGCACCGATCGTGCGCCTTCAGCCAGCATGGGAACGCTCCACGTAGGAGTCGACGGCGGCCTGGAGCAGCAGGTCGGCGTCCTCGGTGCCGACCGTCATCTGCAGGCTGCCCCACACCCAGAGCTGGGCGAGCCCGTGCAGGTTGGCCCAGAGCGCCCCGGCGGTCACCGTCGCGTCGTCCGTGCCGGGCCGCGCCCGGGCGACCAGATCCACCAGTACGGCGAAGAGGGGCTTGGTGGCCGCGCGAAGTCCCTCGTTGTTCCCCCGCAGCAGTTCGTGCCGGAACATCAGCTCGAACATGCCCCGCTCGGTCCGCGCGAAGTCGAGGTAGAGCCGCCCGAGCGCGAGCAGCCCGGCCCGCGGATCGTCGGCGTGACCGAGCGCGTGGATCCGCGCGCCCAGCCGCTCGTATCCGACCCGGGCGACGGCGGCCAGCAGGTCTCGGTGGGTGGGGAAGTAACGCCGCGGCGCGCCGTGGGACACACCGGCGTGGCGGGCGATCTCCCGCAGGGACAGTGCCTCGGTGCCCTGCTCCGTGACCAGCGTGACGCCGGTGTCCACGAGCCGGGCCCGTAAGTCGTCGGGCATGGGCACTGTCTACCAGCCCGCGTAGACACTGTCTACTCAGCCGGTCAGCATGCCGGAGACGACCACGGTGCGACGGCGTGTCAGCAGCCGGCTGCCGGTGGACAGGACCCGGTTGAGCCGGCCCGACACCGCGCTCGGCGGCGGGTTGCGCCGGTCGAGCACCCGCAGCCCGAAGTCGGCCACCTCGCCCGGCGTCTGGAACGTCGCCCGCTGGGCCATCACGTCCGTGCCGACGACGTCGAAGAACTCGGTGCGGGTCAGCCCCGGCGACAGGGCCAGTACGCGCAGCCCCGTGCCACGCGCCTCGCCCCAGAGCGCCTCGGTGAAGCTCAGCACGAACGCCTTCGTGGCCGCGTAGACGGCCATGTTCGGGCTCGACTGGTACGCGGCCAGGCTCGCGACGTTGACCAGCACGCCGGTGCCCGCCGAGCGCAGCGGCTCGATGAACGCCCGGCTGATCCCGACGAGACTGGCGATGTTGACGTTGAGCTCCTCGGTGAGCCGCTGCGGGTCCTCGCCGTGGAACGGCCCGTGGGTGCCGAAACCGGCGTTGTTGATCAGGCTGGTGATCCGGAGGCCCCGGTCGGCGACCTCCTCGGACAGGGCCTGACCGGCGTCGGGCCGGCTCAGGTCGAGCGGGATCACGGTGGCCTTCACGTCGAGCTCGGCGGCGAGCTTCTCGAGGCGGTCCCGGCGCCGCGCGACGAGAACGACATCGGACCCGCGTGCGGCGATCCGCCGGGCGAACTCGGTGCCGATCCCCGAACTCGCGCCGGTGATCAGGGTGGTCTGGTTGCGGTAGTCGACAGCAGTCATGGTTACACCGTACGACACGATTGACACTCGGTGCCAGAGTGGCACCGAGTGTAGGATCACACCCGTGGGGTTACGCGAACGAACACGACAGGCCGTCCAGTCCGACATCGCCGCGGCGGCGATGCGGCTCTTCCTCGACCACGGCTTCGACGCCGTCACGATGGACCAGATCGCCACCGAGGTCGGCATCTCCCGCCGCTCGCTGTTCCGCTACTTCGCCACGAAGGAGGACATCGTCCTCGGCGACCTGGCCGAACGTGGCCGCATCGTTCAGGCCGCCCTCGCCGCCCGGCCCGAGGGCGAAGGCCCGTGGGAGGCGCTGCGGGCGGCGCTCGTGGTCCTCACCGAGCAGCCCGCCTACACGGTCGAGACGGCAATCGGCATCTCCCACATGTTCCACAGCACACCGTCCCTGCGCGCCCGCCACGTCGAGAAGCAGCTGCAGTGGATGGAGCTTCTCGTCCCGCACATCGAGACCCGCCTCGGCATCGAGCCGGGCGGCGCCCCCGACCCCCGCGCCCAGGCGCTGGTGGCCAGCGCCCTGGCCTGCCTCGACGCCGCAGTCGAGGCCTGGGCCCGCCGCGGCGGCGAAGGTGACGTCGAGATCCTCTACGACCAGGCGGTCGCCGCAGTCCGCGCCTGACCTCAGACGCAGTCCCAGAAGAAGCGGCCCTCGCGTCCGTCCTCGCTGAGGAAGGCATACCCGGTGCCACCACCGAAGTTGAGGGCGAAGTCGTCGCCGTCGGCACCCTCGGCGCCGTCGAGCTGGAAGAAGAAGCGCCAGGCGGAGTCGACGACGGTGGTCCACGGCTGCCAGAACAGCGGCCGGCCCCCGACGTAACTGCGGCAGTCGGCCTCCGCGTCGTCGTCCTCCTCCCGATGCACGCCGGTGCGCACGGCATCCTGACCGGCGATCTCACGGTCGAACCGGACCCGGGCGGCCGCGTCCGGCTCACGGACGTCGAGGAGCAACTCCACGGGAACGCGGTCGGTCCATTTCGCGCCGCGGCGCCACAGGGACGGTCCGGTGGCCCGGGGGATTCCGGTGACGAACCCGGGGATGCGCCCGCCCGGCTGGATGAGCAGGGCGTTCTCGCCGCCCTCGAACTCGAACGTCTCCGCCAGGCACTCCTCGTCCTGCGTCAGAAACAGGTAGGCGAGACGCACGTCCGGGCCGGGCAGCGGGAACTGCCCGGCAAAGGTCATCGGCTCGCCGGAGGTCGCCGACACCGGCCAGAACGGTTCGTCCAGCCAGACCGGCTGCCCGCCGAGCTTGGCCACCGGACCGGTGACGGGCTCCGGAGCCGGGCGCCAGGTCAGCTCCGACCGCGGCGCGAGCCACGCGTCGAAGGGTCCGGCCGCCGACGAGCTCCGGCGCAGGGCCGCCCACTCCGCCATGGTGCTCTCCTTCACGGTCCGATGGTTCAGCATCCGGCACGGTTCGTGGATGGTGGTGGGCGGGGCGGCGTGCTTACGGTGACTGGAGGTGGACCGGGGGAGGTGTCCGTGCGGAGTTACGAGAGCCGGATGCAGCGCGAGTTGCTCGACAGCGGGATCCCGGTCGCCGGGCTCGCGCCGGACGGTGTTCCGGGCGCGGCGGTGTTTGCCGGGATGGAGCGGTCGGACGACTGTGTGGTCTGCGTCAGCATCGTCTACGAGGACGCCGGGCCGTTCGTGACCGTGGACACCGCGCGGTGGACCGGGATCCGGGTGGCCACGCCGGTGCGGGAGGTCCTCGAGGAGTGTTTGCGGGGGCACGGTGACCGGCTCTCGGCCGTGAGCTGGACCGAGGACGCGACCACCATGATCCTGGACGGTGCCGAGCTCGACGCGCGGATCGTGCGCGCCGGCGATCGGTGGTGGGCGGCGCGCTGTGAGCGGGAGGGTGTCGAGTTCACCGTGGTCGCGCGGGACTGGGATCCCGGCCGGGTGCGGCTCGAGACCGTCGCCGACCTGCTGCCCGTGCTGTCCCGGCCCCGGATGCCCTCGGTACGCCCTCAGCCCCGCCCGGCCGGGATCCCTGGTGAGCTGACGCGGGAGCCGCATCGGGAGCTCGTGGACGCGTCGCTGCGGTTCGGGCGGGCGCAGGCGGAGTGGCGGCGGGACGGCGGGCCGGTGCCGGAGCTCCCGGCGTACTGGAGGAGTTTGTGGCAGGCCGCGGTCCGGCGGCAGAGTGACCTCACTGATCAGCCGGTCCCCGTTGCGGAGCACGCCGTGAGTGACATCGTGGCGCATCTGGCCAATCTGCAGCAGCAGGCCGCGTGGTTCCGCAACGACGACGAACGGCGCGAACGCGCGATCACCGAGACACTTCTGCACGGCACCGGACTCAGCGACCGTGTTCCCAGCCGCGCGGCGCAGCTGGCCTGGCAGGCGCGGCGGGGTGCGATCCTCGATGCGGGCGCGCTGGCGGAGCGTTCGTGGCTGGCCGCCTGGGAGGCGTGGGCGCGCCGGTGATCAGAGGTCGAGCTGGAACAGCACGGAACGGTGGGTCGGCGCGTACCCGAGGGAGTCGTTGATCTTCCGCATGACGGTGTTGCTGTCGGCGGTGTCCGCGAGCAACCCGGTGATGCCTGGATGGCGGGTGCGGGTGTGGCGGATGGCTTCGATCTTCATCCAGCGGGCGAGTCCGTGGCCGCGGTGGGCGGGCAGGACGCCGGTGCCGTAGTGCTGGGCGTCGCCGGTGCCGCTGCCCGGGACGACGAGCTCGGTGAAGCCCGCGATCGTGCCGTCGGACTCGTCGAGGGCCGCGACCGTGCAGAGGATGTCGCCGCGTTCCTTGATGGCCGCGGCGATGGCGCGGACGCGGTCGACGTCCCAGGTCTCCACGCCGAAGTCGGCGTCGTCCATGGGCATGTCGTCCATCGCGCGCCGGGACTCCGCGAAGGTTGCCGCCAGCTCGTCGGGGACGGTCCCCTCCCAGCTGATCAGCCTGTACCCGGCGGGCGTCGCAACCTGCGGCGGGTCGTCGGTCAGCGCCAGCCGGGTGTAGGTCAGGGAGAGGACCGGGCGCAGGCCGCGCGCGGTCAGGAAACTCTCGCCGGCTGATCCGGCGTCGACCGGGCCGGCGATCAGGGTGCGCTTCCCCAGCTCGCGGCCGGCGGCCACGACCGTGTCCAGCAGAGTGCCGCCGACGCCGCGGCGGCGTTCGGCGGGGTGCACGTAGATCTCGGCCTCGGCCCGGTGCCCCGCCCCGGCCACGGTGAAGACCCGCAGGTACGCCGTCGCCGCCGGTGAGCCGTCGCCGGTCGCGGCCACCCAGGCCAGCCGGTACGACGAGGAGCTGGACCCGGTCTCACGCAGTGCGGTGATCTTCATCCGGCGATTGTCCCAAAGGGATCGGCGGAGCCCAGTGCGGGCGCGGGATCAGGCAGAAGGGGTGGCCGGCGGGGTCGGCGAACACGCCTGTGCCGGGCAGCGGGGTGGCGCCCAGGGCGATCACCGCAGCGGACGCGGCGGCGACGTCCTCGACCATCACGTCGAGGTGGATCTGCTGGGGGACCGCCGGGTCCGGCCAGGTCGGCGCCCGGTGGTCCGGCGCGCGCTGGAACGCCAGGCCGGACGCCCGGTCGCTGGTCGAGACGACCGCGAAGTCGTCGTCGCGGTAGGTGATCGGGGTGCCCAGCAGGTGGCTGTAGAACGTCGCCAGCGCCAGGGGGTCCGGGCAGTCGACGATCGTGTGGTGGAGCCGGCCGAGGGGCATGAGTCCTCCATGTCGAGAACGGCGGGGCGGGCACGACCCAGGAGCATGACGAAGTTCCTGCTCATCCAGCATCACACCGCCATGGGTACGTGGGCACCCGCCGACGTGCAGCGCCACTACGACTATCAGCGGGATCTCGACGACGAGCTCGACCGGGCGGGGGAGCTGGTGGAGAGCCAGGGGCTGGCCGGGGACTCCCATCTGGTCGCCGGTGACGGGGTGGCGGGTGTGCTGCCCGCGCTCTCGGGGTTCCGGATCGTCGACGTCGAGACGGAGGACCGTGCGCTCCGGATAGCGGCGCGAGCGTCGGCGGCGCCGGGTCCGGGCGGCGCACCGCTGGCGTCACCGATCGATGTGCGTCGGTTGCTGACCCCGTGAGAGCGCTTTCTCGCCGAAACCGGTTCCGGGCGGGTGATCCCGCTCTGTCGCACGAGAAAGCGCTCTCTGACGGGTGAACCTTTCGTCATCCTTAAGTTGGTCGATGTCTGCTTGACCACGTCCCATTCGCCACGATTAAGTTCGGCACTGTTAAGTCCCTTTCCGGTTCCCCGCCCCCACAGGGAGTCCGTAGTGCCGAGATCCCCCCGCCGTGTGCTGCTCGCGACCGGCACCGTCGTCCTCGCCGTCCTGGCGACGGTCGGCGTGCGCTTCGCCGCGAGCGCCGACACGGTCGTCCCCGCCCGGACCACCGCGGCCGCCGCCGTCTTCAGCCACCCCGGTGTCCTGCTCAGCCGCCCCCAGCTGGACTTCGTCAAGGGCCGGGTCGCCGCCAAGGCGCAGCCCTGGACCGCCGCCTACAACCAGATGATGGCCAGCAGGTACGCCTCACTGACGCGGACACCGAAGCCGCGCGCGACCGTCGAGTGCGGCTCCTACTCCAATCCGAACAACGGGTGCACCGACGAGCGTGAGGACGCCATCGCGGCGTACACCGACGCGCTGGCCTGGTACATCACCGGGAACGCCGCGTACGCGACCAAGGCGATCGCGCTGATGGACGCCTGGTCGGCCACGATCAAGAACCACACCAACAGCAACGCGCCGCTGCAGACGGCGTGGGCCGGTTCGGTCTGGCCGCGCGCCGCGGAGATCATCAAGCACACGTACACGAGCTGGCCCAACCAGGGGCGCTTCGCCACCATGCTGCGCACGGTCTACCTGCCCGTGGTCATCCCCGGCAGCGGCAGCAACGGCAACTGGGAGCTGTCGATGATGGAGGCCGCCGTCGGCATCTCCGTCTTCCTCGACGACCGGGCCAGTTACGACCGCGCGATCGCCCGATTCAAGCTGCGTGCCGCCTCGTACATCTACGTGACCGCGGACGGCTCGCAGCCGAAGTACCCGCCGGCCGGTGGCATCGACACCCGCGCCGAGCTGATCAGCTTCTGGCAGGGCCAGAGCACCTTCGTCGACGGGCTCTCCCAGGAGACCTGCCGCGACTTCGTCCACACCGGGTACGGCCTCTCCGCGATCGCGCACGTCGCCGAGACCACTCGCATCCAGGGCGGCGACCTCTACCCCGAGCTGCAGGACCGGCTGCGGCACTCGTTCGGGCTGCACACCAAGTTCGAGAACGGTACGGCCGTGCCCTCGACCATCTGCGGCGGCAGCGTCACCAAGGGCCTCGGCCCGATCAGTGAGGTCGCCTTCAACGCCCTGCACAACCGTCTCGGCATCGCGATGGCCAACACCGAGACCTACACGAACGCCAAGCGGCCGCAGGGCAGCAACAACCTGTTCGTCGCGTGGGAGACGCTCACCCACGCCGCCAACCCCGCCTGATCCCCACCCCCGTCCCCCAGAAGGATCTCTATGAATCGGCGCACCCTCGCCGTGCTCGTGACCACCGCGGTGGTCGGCGTGCTCGGCGTCGTCGGAGTCACCAACGCCATGGCGGCCACCACCGGCTCCGTGGTCAGCACCGCCAACGGCAAATGCCTCGACGTGACCGACGGCTCGACCGCGAACGGCAACCTCCCCCAGATGTGGTCCTGCGCGAGCGGGCCCAACCAGACCTGGACCTACGGCGACGACAAGTCGCTCAAGGGCCTGGGCAAGTGCCTCGACGTCGTCAACGGCGCCACCACCGACGGCGCCACCGTGCACCTCTGGGACTGCTTCGCCGGGCTGACCAGCCAGCAGTGGACGTACACGGCCGGCAAGGACCTGGTCAACGTCAAGGCGAACAAGTGCCTCGACATCAAGGACAACAACCTCGCCGACGGCGCGAAGCTCCAGCTCTGGACCTGCGGCGGCGGCGCCAACCAGAAGTGGACGGTCAACGGTGCCTCGACGCCCCCGACCACCCCGCCGGTGACCCCGACGACCGTGCCGCCGGGCAGCGGCAACCCCGACCTCGGCCCGAACGTGTCGATCTTCGACCCGTCGATGTCGCAGTCGACCATCCAGAACCGCCTCAACACCGTCTTCAACCAGCAGGTCCAGAACCAGTTCGGCAACCAGCGGTACGCCCTGCTGTTCAAGCCGGGCTCGTACAACGTCGACGCCAACGTCGGCTTCTTCACACAGGTCGCCGGGCTGGGCCTGGTCCCCGACGCCGTCAACATCAACGGTGCCGTGCACGCCGAGGCCGACTGGTGGCCGGACGGCTCCCAGAACGCCACGCAGAACTTCTGGCGTGCGGCCGAGGGCCTCTCGGTGACCCCGAACGGCGGCCTCGACCGCTGGGCCGTCTCACAGGCCGCGCCGTACCGCCGCATGCACGTGCGCGGCAACCTGGCGCTCTCCGACGGCGGCTGGTCCTCCGGCGGCTGGATGTCCGACACCAAGATCGACGGCCAGATCCAGTCCGGGTCGCAGCAGCAGTGGATCACCCGTAACTCGCAGATGGGCTCCTGGTCGGGCTCGAACTGGAACCAGGTCTTCGTCGGGTCCCCGGGCTCGCCGGGCAACAGCTTCCCGAACCCGCCCTACACGACCATCGCCCAGACGCCGAAGGTCGCCGAGAAGCCGTACCTGTACGTCGACAACAGCGGCAACTACCAGGTCTTCGTGCCCGCCGTGCGGAACAACTCGAGCGGCACCACCTGGTCGAACGGCACCCCGGCCGGCTCGTCGCTGCCGATCAGCTCGTTCTTCGTCGTCAAGCCGGGCGAGACCGCCGCGAACATCAACGCCGCCCTCGCCTCCGGCAAGAACCTGCTCGTCACGCCGGGTGTCTACAACCTCAACCAGACGCTCAACGTGACCCGCGCCGGCACGGTCGTGCTCGGCCTGGGCCTGGCCACCTTCGTCCCGCAGAACGGCATCACAGCGATGACCGTCGCCGACGTCGACGGCGTCCGGGTCGCCGGTGTCCTGTTCGACGCCGGTACGACCAACTCGCCGGTGCTCATGGAGGTCGGCCCGACCGGCTCGTCCGCCGACCACTCCGCCAACCCGACGGTGCTGTCCGACGTGTTCTTCCGCATCGGCGGCGCGATCGCCGGCAAGGCCTCGGTGTCCCTGCGCATCAACAGCGACGACGTCATCGGCGACCACGCCTGGATCTGGCGCGCCGACCACGGCAACGGCGGCACGGTCGGCTGGAACGTCAACACCGCGGCGAACGGCCTGATCGTCAACGGCGACGACGTCACCTTCTACGGCCTCTTCGTCGAGCACTACCAGCAGTACCAGACCATCTGGAACGGCGAGAACGGGCGCACGTACTTCTACCAGAACGAGATGCCCTACGACCCGCCGAACCAGGCCGCGTACATGAACGGGTCGACGCAGGGGTGGGCGGCGTACAAGGTCGCCGACTCGGTGAACAACCACCAGGCCTGGGGCCTCGGCTCCTACGCCTACTTCAACGTCAACCCCGGTGTGGTCAACGCCCGCGCCTTCGAGGTCCCCGCCAAGTCCGGCGTCCAGTTCCGCAACATGGTCACCGTCTCCCTCGGCGGTGTCGGCACGATCTCCCACGTCATCAACAACACGGGCGCCGCCGTCAACAGCGGCCACCAGGTGACCAGCATCGTCAGCGGTCCCTGACCTTCCCGGTACGCGCACAGCAACGGCCCGCCCCCACACCGGGGCGGGCCGTTCCGCGTGCTCAGCGAGTGCGCGCCGCAGTGGTTCTCCCGGGAGACCGACACGTCGACTGAACTGAGCCGGCTCAGGAAGGGTCGTCACGCCCCACGAGTGGGCAGAGCTCGAGCGGCGCCGAGCGGCCGAACCTGGTGGGCGGCTGCTGCGAGGGCTGCCGAGGGCCGGTGACTACGTGTCGTAGTCCGGAGAACGTTGCGATGAGGTGTTCCGGGCGGTGACGGGTGTGATGAGGTGGCGGGTGCGGGGTGTGCCGATGATGTGCGCGAAGGCGGCGTCCTCGATGGCCTGGTCCTCGGCGGTGAGGCGCCCGTCGTGCTGGAGCTGGTGTTCCCGCCAGGTCGGCACCTGGAATTGCTCGGTGAACAGGTCGGGGTGTTCACCGACCCGGTACAGCTCCCAGCGCGAGGCGCCGCTGCGCAGCCGTGAGCGGCGCATCGCTGCCATGGCCGCCAGGAACGGCGCCTCCTGATCGGGGGCGACCTGGTACTCGATGGACACCACGATGGGCCCGGCGTCCGGCTTCGGCTCGTGGGCCACCGGCGGCGGGATCCAGTAGGACAGCGCGGAGCGGTCCAGGTGCTGATTGTCGGGTACGGGCGACGTCAGGGCGCCGATCGCGCTGAGACCGGCCAGGGCCGCGGCGGCGAACATGGCCGTGTCCAGGCCGAGGTGCTGGGTGATCTGCCCCCAGACCGGGGAGAAGACGGCCTGGGTACCGAGGAAGACCATCAGGTAGATGGCGATGGCCCGGGCGCGTACCCAGCCGGGCAGGAACAGTTGCAGTTCGGAGATGACGGTCGACACGGTGGCGGTCCAGCCGAAGCCGCACACGACCAGCAGCGGCGCCGCGGCCCACAGGCTGGAGGTCAGGGCGAGCGCGCCGAAGGTCAGGCCGAAGGCGATCGCGGCCAGTGCGAGTACCGCGTTGGACGACAGGTGCTGGGTGATGCGGCCCAGACCGAGGGCGCCGGCCACCGCGCCGAGGCCGAGGGCGGCGAACAGCAGACCGTAGCCGTTGGCGCCGAGTCCGAGCTGCCGGCTGGCGATCAGGGGCAGGAGGGCCCAGACGGCACAGGCGGGAGCCAGGAAACCGGCGAAGCGCACCAGGGTCCGCCGGACGACCGGCTCGTGCCGGACGTACCGGCCGCCGGCGCGCAAGGCCGGGAGGAACGGTTCCCGCTCGCCGCGGTTCACGCGGGGCCGGCGCCATGCCAGCAGCACGAGGGTCAGGATCCCGGCCGCCGCGGCCGTGATGGCGAACACCGGCGGGACACCCCAGCGGGCGATGACGACACCGGCCAGGGCCGGGCCGGCGGCCCGGGCCACGTTGACGCTGATCATGTCGAGCCGGGTGGCCGCGGCGAGTTCGGCACGGGGCACCAGCTCGGTGATCAGGGCCTGCCAGGTGGGCGACAGCAGGGCCTGCCCGGCGCCGATGGCGAAGGTGAACGTGAGTAGCAGGGCCGGGGGCATCGACCCGGCGGCGGTCAGGACGGCGAGCAGAATCGCCACAGCGACGAAATAGATCTGGACGCCGAACATCAGCGCGCGGCGGTCGAACGCGTCGGCGAGCACGCCGGCGGGCAGGGCGAGGAGCATCATCGGCAGCGTGGTGGCCGTCTGCACCAGCGTCACGATGGTCGCCGCGTGCGGGTCGTCGACGAACAGCCATTGCGCGCCGACCGTCTGAGCCCACAGGCCGACGCTGCTGACCACGACGCCGAGCCAGAGCCAGAAGAACGCGCGGTGCCGGAACGGCGCCCACGGTGAGACCGCCACGGTCATGCTGGCGCCGATGAGTGGTGCAGCCGGTAGGGCCGGCCCGGGGCGAGGACGTGGATGCGCCGCGGGTTCTCGACCAGGTCGTACAGGTCCTGCGGGTTGCCGTTGAAGGGTGGGAAGTCGGGTGCGTCGACCGATCCCCAGTGATGCAGCAGCAGTGGCGTGCCGGGGTAGGCGTTGGCCATCCTCACGGCACCGGCCAGACCGAAGTGCCAGTCGCTGTCGGAGAAGTCGAACAGCAGGGCGTCGGGTGCGGGCCGGGTGAGGTGGTGCTCGGGGACGAGGCGGGAGTCGCCGGGTGCCCAGATGACGCCGTCGGGTGTGGTGATCCAGAAACCGCAGGCGTCCTCGGGCCGGAAGACGCGGGTGGCGGCGCCGGGAGACTCGTTCTGCCAAGCGTGATCCGCCGGCGTCACCTGCACGCGTACCGCTCCGACGGTGAAGTGGTCGCCGATATCGTGACCGTGCGCGGGCAGACCGTGCTCCGTCATCAGGCCGGCGACGTACCGGGTGGACTGGTGGGCGTCGGTGACCTTGGCGAGGTCCCGGCAGGTCGGGACGCTGTAGTGGTCATTGTCGCTGTGGGTGACCAGGACGGCATCCAGGTGCGGCACCTCGGCGGCGGCGACCGGCATCTCGATCATGACCGGCATGTCGAACCCGCCCAGCACGGGGTCGATCATCATGGTCGTGCCGCGGCTGTTGATCAGGAAGCCGGCCATGCCGAGCCAGCGCAGGATCGTGTCGTCGGAGGGCGCGAACGCGTCGGCGCCGAAAGGCTGCGTGGGTGGGGCTTTGGCCTGCTGCGGCATGGGTCTGCTCCTCGGGGATGACTGGATCGGTTACTTGCCGACCAGGGACATGTGCTGCTCGTTGTAACGGTTGCCCTGCACCCCGATGCGGGCGGCGAGTTCGTCGAGGTCGGCGAGTTCGTCGGCAGACAGCGGTACCTCGGTGGCGGCGGCGTTCTCCTCGATCCGTTCCAGGCGGCGGGTGCCGGGGATGGGGACGATCGAAGGATGCTGGGCGAGCAACCAGGCCAGGGCGATCTGCCCGGGCGTGGCGTCCTTGGCTCGAGCCAGACCGGTGATGTGCTCGACCAGTGCTTGGTTGGCGGCGCGGTTGTCGCCGTTGAACCGCGGGATGGTTGCGCGGATGTCGCCGGCGGTGAACTCGGTGGCGTTGGTGACAGTGCCGGTGAGGAAGCCCTTGCCGAGCGGGCTGAACGGCACGAATCCGATGCCCAGCTGCGCGCACGTCGGTAGCACTTCGGGTTCGGGGTCGCGGGTCCACAGCGAGTACTCGCTCTGCACCGCGGTCACCGGGTGCACGGCGTGAGCGCGGCGGATCGTTTCCGCGGCGGCTTCGGAGAGGCCGAAGTGGCGAACCTTGCCGGCCTTCACAAGTTCGCCGACGGTGCCGGCGACGTCCTCGATCGGCACGTCGGGGTCGACGCGGTGCTGGTAGAACAGGTCGAGCGTGTCCACCCGCAACCGGCGCAGCGACGCGTCGGCGACCCGCTTGATCTGCTCGGGCCGGCTGTCGAGCCCGACCGATGTGCCGCCTTCGATGCGCCACCCGAACTTCGTGGCGATCACGAGTTGGTCGCGGAGCGGGGCGAGGGCCTCGCCGACGAGTTCTTCGTTGACGTACGGGCCGTACACCTCGGCGGTGTCGAAGAAGGTGACGCCGCGTTCGGCCGCGCCGCGCAGCACATCGATCATGGCGTCGCGGTCGCCGGGGTTGGGTCCGTAGCTCTGGGACATGCCCATGGCGCCCAGGCCGACGGCCGAGACCCGCAGGCCCTGGCCGAGAAGTCGCGTGTGCATCGTTCAGTTCTCCTCGGCGGCGACGGTGGCGTGCTGGGTGATCCGGGCGCCGAGGTGTTCGGCAGTGGAGGACTCGGACGGGTGTGGCGGGTGGGCGTTGCTGTTCATGCCATCCACAAGAACACCCTGGCCGCCGGTGTGGCAGGACTTGTTGAAGGGGGTACTGGCAGGTCCTCCATACCGCTCGGTATGCGACGTAACGTGAAGGACATGGACCATCGGCGCCAGATCCAGGACTTCCTGTCGTCACGCCGGGCGCGGATCAGCCCGGAGTCGGTGGGCCTGCCGGTGGCCGGCCGCAAGCGGCGGGTACCGGGGCTGCGCCGCGAGGAGGTTGCCAGCCTGGCCGGGGTCAGCGTGGACTACTACGTCCGGCTTGAACGCGGTGCCCTGATCGCGGCCTCGGACACCGTCATCGAAGCCATCGCCCGTGCGTTGCACCTCGACGCCGTGGAGCGCGCCCACCTGTTCGACCTGGCGCGAGCAGGGCGGCGACCGTCGTCGGCCCGGCCTCGCCGCGCCACTCCCGCCACCGTGGCGGCGCCCGTGCAGGCGGTGCTCGACGCACTGGTCGGCGCGCCCGCGCTGGTCCGCAACCCGATCCTCGACGTGATCACCATGAACGACCTCGGCCGTGCCCTGTACAGCGAACTGCACAGTGACCCGGACCGGCCGGCCAACCTCGCCCGGTTCACCTTCCTGGACCCGCGGGCTCGCAACTTCTGGGTCGACTGGGATCAGGTCGCCGATGACTTCGTCGGACACCTGCAGGCCGCCGCCGGCACCGATCCGGACGACCCGGCCCTGACCCAGCTGATCGGGGAGCTCTCCACCCGCAGTGAGCAGTTCCGCCGCATGTGGGCACGCCACGACGTACGCGCCCACCCCCGCGGCGTCAAACGGGTACGCCACCCCGCGGTCGGCGTTCTGGACCTGCGCTACGAAGTCATGCAGCTCAGCGCGGAACCCGGCCTCACTTTTGTCGCCTACACCACCGAGCCGGGCACGCCCTCACACGACAACCTCTCCCTGCTGGCCGCCTGGACCGCCACCCAGCAGCGCGACGCCGAGCTCTCCGATACGGTGAAAACGCACCCGCATCGACGCGAGCGACGCACTGGCATGCGCGAATAGAGATCGACTACCAGGTCACCCCACGGCGGACATCGACACGGCACGCTGAGGGCTCGCGCAGCTCGGTAAAGACCCGTTGACTGAACTGAGCCGGTTCGGGAAGATCGGAACGTGTTTCCTGGCATCCTCTACCTCTGAGCGAAGCGGTCCTCATCTGACGCAGCGGCTCACGCCGCGCGTCCAGCTGCCATGCCCTTCGAACAGAGAGTCGAGTGCTCCAGTCATGTCTTCGCTCATCGGCACCGTCACCTTGAACACCTTGGATCCGTCCGATCCACAGCTTTCCGATCTTGAACCGCTCCGAGAAGCGCTGGCCGGCGCCCATGTCGTCGGGGTCGGCGAGGGTGCTCACTTCGTCGAGGAGTTCACTCTCGCCCGCGCCCGCCTGGTGCGATACCTCGTGGAAGAGTGCGGCTTCACCACCCTGGCGCTCGAATGCGGCCACGCCGAAGCCGCCGCCATCAATCCGTGGCTGGCGGGAGAAGGTGACGACGACGGCCTGCCGCAGCTTGTCGGGCCTCTGACCGTAGGCGTGTTCGGGCAGCTGCTGCGCTGGCTCCGCGACTACAACCGGAGCCGTCCGAAGCCACTCCAGGTCAACGGTGTAGACCTGCCCAACACGCTGACCTTGAACTCGGATCTCGCGCGGGTCGATGCCTACTTGGCCGGCGTCGATCCGTCAGCCGCCGCCGTGCTGAAGGACATCTTGCCCTCGGCCGGACACATCACCGGCAGCTCAGCCGTCATATCCGCACCCCAGTGGGGCGCCCTCGGCACCGCTGAACAGGACGCCCTCACCGCCGGCCTCGCCCGGTTGTTCCTACGGCTGCAAGCCATGGGACCGCTCTACATCGAACAATCAGGCATCGACGCCTACACAACCGCACGCCGGCATCTCAGCGCAGCTGTTCACACCGATTACCAACTGCGCGCCATGAACGCCCTCTTTGCGGGTGGCGGCGCTCCTTGCGACCCGTCGCTCCGTGAGCACTACATGGCGGCATCCGTGGAGGACCTCGTCGCTACGACCGTGGACGCCCGCATCATCGTCATAGCGCACAACAATCACATTCAGAAGACCACCGTGGTCTTCGACGGCGAACTCACAGCCCTGCCCATGGGCTACTACCTCGCCCGCAACCTGGGTAAGGGATACCGCAGCATCGCTCTGACCCATACGGGAAGGCACGTGCCGGAGATGGCCTTCCCCGCCGAGAAGTCACCGGTGGGTTTCACCCTGGAAGACGTCGGCCTGCCCACGCCCCCGGACGGGAGCATCGAGAAGGCTCTGGTGAACGCGGGCCTCGGCACATCGATCACCCTGACCGACCTCCACGTCTCCACGTCACCGTTCAGCCATGTCCGCTCACAGAGCGCCGTGATGGACACCGATCTGAGCCGAGCTTTTGACGTGGTTCTGTCCAGCCCGGCCGCAACGCGCGACAACACAGTCAGCTTCTGACGGTTGCGCCGGCGGCGGGTCGCGTGACCCGCCGCCGGCGACCTCGCGCACTCAGGCCTTGGCGTTGTAGCGGCGGCGGGCCCACAGGTAGCCGCCGAGGGCGATGGCCGCGCACCAGGCGATCGAGGCCCAGAGGTTGCCGCCGACGGGCGTACCGGTCAGGAGGGCTCGGATCGTCTCCATGATCGGGGTGAAGGGCTGGTATTCGGCGAACTGCCGCAGGCCCGGCGCCATGGAATCGGTGGGGACAAAACCGCTGCCGAGGAACGGGAGCAGGGTCAGGGGGAGGGGGGTGTTGCTGGCCTCCTCGACCGTCTTGGCGACCAGGCCGAGCGCGGTGGCCAGCCAGGTCAGGGCGAAGGTGGCCATGGCGAGCACCCCGGCGATGCCGAGCCAGGCGAGCGGGCCCGCTGACGGGCGGAAGCCGACGGCGAGGGCGACTCCGAGCACGATGAGCAGGCTGATGAAGGTCTGGATCAGCGAGCCGAGGACGTGCCCGGTCAGCACCGAGGCGCGGGCGATGGCCATCGTGCGGAAGCGGGCCACGATGCCCTCGGTCATGTCCATCGCCACCGAAATCGCGGTGCCGGTGGCCGCGCCGCCGACGGTCATCATCAGGACGCCGGGTACGACGTAGGCGAGGTACTCGCTGCGGCCGCCGCCCAGGCCGGCGCCGAGCGTGCCGCCGAAGACGTAGACGAAGAGCAACAGGAAGATCACCGGCATGCCGGCGAGCATCACGGTCAGGGCCGGATATCGGAGCATGTGGCGCAGGTTGCGGCGCAGCATCGTGTTCGAGTCGCGGACGGTCAGGGCGAGCGTGGTCATGACGCGGGCTCCTTCTCGGTGAGGGCCAGGAAGACGTCGTCGAGGTCCGGGGTGTGCACTGTCAGCGAGTCGACCTCGACCCGCGCGTCGTCCAGGGTGGCGAACAGCGCCCGCAGGGACCGCACGCTGCCGTCACCGGGGACGTCCAGGGTCAGCTGGTCGGCGTCGACCTCGGTGACGTCCAGGGCGGTGGCGGCGAGCCGCAGCGCCTGCACCTCGGCGAACCGGAGCGTGACGTGACCGCCGGGGACCAGCTGCTTGAGCTGCTCGGCGGTGCCCTCGGCGACGATCCGGCCGCCGTCGAGCACCGCGATCTTGTCGGCCAGCTGGTCGGCCTCCTCCAGGTACTGCGTGGTGAGGAAGATCGTGACGCCGCCCGCGACCAGACTGCGGACCGTCTGCCACATGGCCTGCCGGCTGCGCGGGTCGAGACCGGTGGTCGGCTCGTCCAGGAAGACGATCCGCGGGTCACCGACCAAACCCATGGCGATGTCGAGGCGCCGCTTCATGCCGCCCGAGTAGGCCGCCACCTGCTTGCCCGCGGCGTCGACCAGGTCGAACTGCACCAGCAGCTCGTCCGCGCGACGCCGTCCGGCCCGCCGGCCCAGGTGGTGCAGGTCGGCCATGAGCAGGAGGTTCTCGCGCCCGGTCAGCAGGGCGTCGACGGCGGAGAACTGACCGGTGACCCCGATCGCCGCCCGGACCGCGTCCGGCTCGGTCGCCGGGTCGTGCCCGCCGACGCGGATCTCACCCGCGTCGGCGCTCTTCAGCGTGGTCAGGATCTGTACGGCGGTGGTCTTGCCGGCGCCGTTCGGCCCCAGCAGGGCGAAGACCGAGCCGGCCGGGACGTCGAGGTCGATGCCGTCGAGAACGGTGTGGTCGCCGTACGCCTTGCGCAGGCCGGTCGCGGTGATCATCAGTTCTCCCCGGCGGGTGCGCGGTGCACGACGATGTTGCCGAACGAGGTGCGGGCGTTGATCTCGACACTCGGGGCGCCGGCCTCGGGCGCACCCGTCGACTCGAGCTCGTTGAGCACCTTGCCGAACTGCGTGTGCAGGTCGAGGTAGGCGGACGTGCCCACGGCGATGCCGACCTCGAGACTCCCGGCGGCCGTCCGCAGGCTGACCGCGCCGCGGTGCACGGCGCCGATCCGGACGCTGCCGTTGGCCGTCGCGGCGTCGACACCGGCGCGCGCCTGACCGACGACGATGTCGCCGTTGGAGTTCTTGGCGCGCAGGTCGCCACCGACCGCGCCGAGGCGGGTCTCGCCGTTGGAGTTCTTGACCACGGCGCCGCCGGTGATGTCGCCGACACTGATCAGGCCCGTGGCCGTCTTCAGGTCGGCGGTCCCGTCCACGGATGACGCCACAATGGCACCACCTGACGTCGTCACGGCCAGCGCACCCGTACGGTCGAGGCGGACGTCGCCCGTAGCGGTCTTGATCCGGGTGTCGCCCAGCGTCCCGGTGCAGTGGAAGGCGGCGACCGCGGCGTCACCGCGCAGCGTGGAGCCGGTGGGCAGCGAGACCTCGACGTCGACCGAGCCGGTCTTGCCGAACAGCCCGATCCCGCCACGCAGCGTCTTGGGGGTCTTGACCAGGAGCCGGCCGTCGCTGAACTCGACTCGGGTCTGCTCGGCGGTCCGGACGTCCGCCTCGGTGCCGGGGTTGCTCGGGCGGACCTCGACGACGGTCCGAGCCTGGTCGCCGGCGGTCACCCGGGCGTCACCGACAACCAGCTCGAGGGTCGCTTCGATCGGGCGGGGAGTCTCAAAAGTAGGCACGGTCTTGTCCTTTCGGGGGTGCACGGAAGAGGGGTGGTCAGCGGGCCCAGCCGGTGTAGCGCTGCCCGCCGACCGGTGCGCGCGTGGTGCGGGTCTGACCGCCGGTCTGCACCGCCGTGGTGGCCGCCCGGACCAGCCAGGCGTTCACCGAGAGCCCGTCACGGCCGGCGGCCTCCTCGATCCGCGACTTGAGCTGGTCGGAGAGCCGGAAGTTGATGCGGGAGACGGCGGTGTCGGCGTCCGGCTCCACGGGCTCGGCCGCCGGGGGAGCCGCTTCGAACGTGGCCTGCTCGGCCGGCGGCGGGGTGACCACGAAGCCCGGCGAGCCGCCCCGCAGGCGGACCTCGACCGAACCGGGTGCCAGGTCCTGGGTGATCTCGTCGGCGGCGGCGGAGAGGGCGTCGAGCATGGCAAGCCGGAAGGCCGACTCGAGGGGTGCGGTGAGCCGGTCGGCGAGGGCGCGGGCCTCGGGGCCACCGAGCTCGGCGGCCCCGGCCAGCTCCTCGCGGAGCCGTTCGACATAAGCGGTGAGGTCCATGACGTCATCATGGCATCAGTATGGCGCCATTGCAACACCGCGTGGTGCCACGGATTAGAAAGATCGCCCCCGGGTACCCGGGTAGGAGTGCAAGACGACTTCTCGAAGCAGGTGGCCGGCCTGCCGTTACCCGGCTCGGGACAGACAGCTGAACGCTGGTGGCGCCTGGCGTCGCTCGGACGTGACGACCTGGTCCTGGCGCGGCTGGCCGAAGGCCACGCCGACGCCACCGCCATCCGCGCCGAGCTGAAGGACGAGCCGTCCGCCGACCCCGACAGCGAACGCTGGGGAGTCTGGGCGGCGGTTCCCTCGTCGCTCGAGGCCCGGCGGACCGAGGATGGTGCCTGGTCGGTGAGCGGCGACCGCCCATGGTGCTCAGGCGCCGGCTCGTGCACCCACGCGCTGGTCACCGCGGTCGCCGAGGACGGCGTACGCCTCTTCGCCGTCGAGGTCCGCGAACCGGCGGCGACACCGCTGGACGACACCTGGCCCGCGGTCGGGATGGCCGGCAGCGACAGCCGCACCGTCCGCTTCGCCGACTGCCCCGCCCGCCCCGTCGGTGGTCCCGGCGACTACGTGGGGCGACCCGGCTTCTGGCACGGCGGCGTCGGTGTCGCGGCCTGCTGGTACGGCGGCGCGACCGGGGTCGCGGACACCCTGCTGGCGGCGGCCCGCACGCGTGACCTGAACCCGCATGCTCTCGCTCACCTGGGCGCGGTCGACGGGCTGCTGCACACGGCCAGGCTGGCGCTGCGTGACGCCGCCGAGCGCATCGACGCCGAACCGTCTGCCGACGCCCAGCAGCTGGCCGTCCGGGTCCGGACCGTCGTCGACAGCGTTGCGACGCAGGTCCTCGACCACGTCGGCCGTGCGCTCGGCGCCGGCCCGCTCTGCCAGGACGCCGCCCACGCGCGCCGGGTCGCGGACCTCACCGTCTATCTGCGCCAAAGTCACGCCGAGGCCGACCTGGCCCAGCTCGGCACGTTGCTGAAGGAGAACCCGCCCGCATGGTGACCGCGATCGAAGGCACCGGAACCGACGACACCCGCTGGCGTACCTGGCCGGCGGTGACCGGCTGGCCGGCGCTGACCCTCGACCCACCGTCCCCGCCGCTGGTGGTGGCCCCGCACCCGGACGACGAGGTCCTCGGTGTGGGCGGCCTGCTGGCGCTGCTGCCCGGCGCCGAGGTGGTGGCCGTGACCGACGGGGAGGCTTCGCACCCGGGCTCCACGGTCCACACGCAAGCGGAGCTGGCCGCGCTGCGGCGGGCGGAGACCGCCGAGGCGCTGCACCGGCTGGGGCTGCCCCGCACGGCTGTCCGGCACCTCGGCCAGCCCGACGGCGGCATCGACGAGCAGGCCCTCACCGCGATCCTGAGCGAGCTGCTGACGCCGGACCGGTGGTGCCTGGCGACGTGGCGCGGCGACGGACATCCCGATCACGAGGCCGTCGGCCGGGCTGCCGCGGCCGCCTGCGCGGCGACCGGCGCGCGCCTCATCGAGTATCCGATCTGGACCTGGCACTGGGCGGAGCCGGACGACGAGCGAGTCCCGTGGAACCGGGCCCGGCGCGTCGACCTGCCGCCGGATGTCCTGGAGGCGAAGCAGGAGGCGATCCTGGCCTTTCCGAGCCAGATCTGGGACCTGGGCCCGGATCCGGCCGACGCCGCGATCCTTCCGCCACACGTGCTGGCCCGGTTCCGCCGCCCGTTCGAGGTGGTGTTCGCATGAGCACGCCGGTCAGCTACTTCGAGCAGATGTACGCGGACAACCCGGACCCGTGGAGCTTCGAGACCCGCTGGTACGACACCCGGAAACACGACCTGACCGTCGCCGCGCTGCCCCGCCGCCGGTACCGGTCGGCGTTCGAGCCGGGCTGCTCGACGGGCCGGCTCACCCACCGTCTCGCCGCGCGGTGCGACGCCCTGCTGGCCGTCGATGCGGTGCCCTCCGCGGTAGCGACGACGGCGGACCGCCTGAAGGACCAGCCGCATGTCATGGTGGCCGAGGCGCAGCTGCCCGAGGGCTGGCCGGACGGCACCTTCGACCTGATCGTCCTCTCCGAGCTCGGTTACTACTTCGACGATGCCGACCTCGACCGGCTGCTCGAGCGGGCCACGGCCTCGCTGGAGCCGGGCGGCGACCTGGTCGCGGTCCACTGGCGGCGGCCCGTCGCGGAGCACGCCCGCCCGGGTGACGAGGTGCACGCGCTGCTGGCCGGGATCACCGGTCTGACCCGGACCGTCCGGCACGTCGAGGACGACTTCCGGCTCGAGGTCTTCTCCCGGACTCCGCCGGGTGCGCTCTCCGTGGCTCAACGCGAGGGCCTGTGCTGAAACGTCTGGCCGTCGTCGTACCCGCGCACAACGAGGAAGGTCTGCTGCCGGACTGTCTCGAGGCGATCGAGGCCGCCGCGGGCCGCTTCGAGGGCCGGACCGAGGTGGTCGTCGCCGCCGACGACTGCGACGACGGCACGGCGACCGTCGCGGAAGCCGCCGGTGCCGAGGTCGTCAGGCTGGCGGCGCGTCGTGTCGGCGCCGCCCGGGCGGCCGGGTTCGCTCATGCGCTCCGGCACGGCACCGACGGGCTGTGGCTGGCGACCACCGACGCGGACAGCCTCGTGGCGCCGGACTGGTTGCTGTGGCACGCCGGGCACGCTGCCCGGGGCACGGAGGTCCTCGTCGGCACGGTCGGGGTCGACGACTGGACCCCCTGGCCGGTGACGGTCCGGGACGCCTACGAACGGCACTACCGGGCCGCGCTGAGGCACGTGCACGGGGCGAACCTCGGGTGTGATGCCCGGGCGTACCTCCGGCTGGGCGGGTTCGCGGCGGTGCCCCACGACGAGGACGTCGACTTCGTCAGGCGGGCCGTCGCCGGCAAGCTTCGTGTGCGCTACGACGCCGGCAGCCCGGTGATCACCAGCTCCCGGCGGCATGCGCGGGCCCCCTCCGGATTTGCCGCCCACCTCGCGGACCTGGCCGACGAAGTGTCACTGCGGTGACAGCGGTTCCGTGCCGCGGCGCAGACGGGCATCGCGGATCAGCGGGAACGCCCACACCGCGACCACCGATGCGGCGAGGACAGCACTGAGGCTGTTCCACCGGCCGTGCAGGACGAGCGCCAGCAGGTAGGTGGTGGCGAGAAGGCTGCGGATGACCGGTGCCGTGCGCATGTCTGATCCCTCCTGGAACGACGGTGGGTCCTGCACCCGCATGCCCGTCCGGGTGGCCCCGCGAGGCCATCGGGCGGCCCGGCCGGGTCAAGACCTGCGCTTGCGCGGTAGCTGCACCTCCACCGCCACCCCGTGTGGTGACAGCGCGCGGGCGCGGACGGTGCCGCCCTGCGCCGCGGTGAGCTGCCGGACCATCCACAGGCCCAGCCCCTTGGTGCCCTCCGGAGGGCCGGGCCGGCGCAACGCCCGCAGCAGGTCGGCGGTCAGGGCGCCCTCGTCGGCGACGGTCAGCCGCAGTCTGCGCATCCGCACGGCCCCCTGCAGGCGGATCCGCCCGGGGGAGTACGCGGCGGCGTTGGTCAGCAGGTTGAGCAGGATCTGCCGGGTCCGACGGGCGGGGACGGGCCAGTTGCCGGCGGCCCGGCTGACAGCCACCGTGAGCCGGTCGGCCGGCACCGCGACGGCCACGGAGTGCAGGATCCGGTGCAGCGGCGCGGGTTCGTCCACCGGCCCGGCAAGTCCGGAGGCGGCCGCCGCGGCCTGCATCAGGACCGCCTGGGCGTGGGATGCGTGCTCGGCGGCGAGCCGGGCCAGCTCGCCCCGGCGTACCTCGGACGGCTGGTCCTGCAGGGCCCGCATCAGCGACGTCAGGGTGGCGACCGGCGGGCGGAGCTCGTGACAGACACTGCGCAGCACCAGCAGGGCCGGATCGGGTGGGGTTTCGCGCCTCAGCAGACGCATGACCGGTTCCGGCCCGGGCAAGCGCACCCCATGCAGAAGGACATCCGGGTTGCGGTGGTCGACGACCACCCGCTGTTCGTTCGCGGGCTCGAGCTGCTCCTGCCCGAGGCCAGTGACGGCCGTGCCTCCGTCGTGGCGGCGACCGGGGACGCGGCGTCGGCGGCGAGCCTCGTCCGGCGTACCGTCCCGGACCTCGTTCTTGTCGATCTCCACATGCCCGCACCCGGGGGAGTCCGGGCGATCGCCGCGATCCGGCGGTCCACACCCCGGACCCGGATCGTCGCGATGTCCGGCGACGACGACGCGGCCTCGGCGCTGGCGGCACTGCGGGCCGGTGCGGAAGGGTTCCTGCCGAAGAGCACCGAGGTCGCCGACGTGCTGCAACCGCTGCTGTCCGTTCTGGACGGCTGGGCGGTGCTCCCGGCCGACCTGCTCGGCGCGTTGCTCGGTCCCGGTCGTGAGCAGCCCGCCCCGGTGGATCTCGACGAGTCCGAACGGCAACTGCTGCAGCTGATCGCGGCCGGGGACACCACGACCGAGATCTCCCTGCACCTGCACGTCTCGGAGCGCACCGTCAAGCGGCAGACGGCGACGCTGCTGCGCAAGCTGCGGGTGTCGAGCCGGACGGAAGCCGCGGCGCTGGCCGGCCGGGCGGGGATGCTCTGAGGCGTCGGCATGACGCGCGGATTCCCGTCGATGTCGTCATCAAACGGCGAAAGTCCTGACGATCAGGAAGACGTTCAGCGCCACGATCAGCGCCGCGACCACGGAGGCGACCACGGTGGTCGAGCGCCGGTTGACCTGGTCGCCGAGGATGTCGCGGCGGCGGGTGAGCCACACGAGCGGGATCAGGGCGAAGGGAACGCCGAACGAGAGCACCACCTGCGACCAGACCAGAGCCGCCGTCGGGTCCACGCCGATCAGGAGGATCAGCATCGCCGGGGCCATGGTCAGCAGACGCCGGAGGGTGAGCGGGATGCTGCGCCCGATGAAGCCCTGCATCACGACCTGCCCGGCGTACGTGCCGACGCTGGAGGAGGCAAAACCCGAGGCGAGCAACGCAACCGCGAAGGCCAGCGCCGCGTACCGGTCGAGGCTGACACCCAGGCCCGCGTGGATGCCCTCGAGGGTGTCGGTGCCAGGGATGCCGGAGCCGAAGAACAGCCGGGCGGCGATCAGCAGCATGGCCAGGTTGACCAGGCCCGCCACACCGAGCGCGACCAGGGTGTCGATCCGCTGGCAGCGCAGGGCCAGCCGCCGCTCCGCCGGATCCGCGGTCGCCGCGGACCGCGTCTTGGTCAGCGCCGAGTGCAGGTAGATGACGTGCGGCATGACCGTCGCACCCAGGATGCCGGTGGCCAGCAGCAAGCTGTCCACCCCGGCGAACGACGGCACCATGCCGGCCGCCACCCCGGCCGCGTCCGCGCCCGAGCGCCATGCGGTGTAGAGGAAGCCGAGCAGGATGACACCGAGCAGACCGGCGATCACGGTCTCGAACCGCCGCACGCCCCGCTGCTGCAGCCCCAGCAGCGCGAACGCCACGACGCAGGTGATCAGCCCGCCGACCGGCAGCGGTACGCCGAAGAGCAGGTACAGGGCGAGCGCCCCACCGATGATCTCCGCGAGGTCGGTCGCCATCGCGACGAGCTCGGCCTGCACCCAGAGTCCCCGCGAGACCGGCCGCGGCAGGTGCTCGCGGCACAGCTCGGCCAGGTCGCGCCCGGTCACGAGCCCGAGCTTGGCCGACAGCGACTGGATGAGCATCGCCATGAGGTTCGCCGCGACGATCACCCAGACGAGCTGATAGCCGAAGGTCGCGCCGCCGGTGAAGTTGGTGGCGAAGTTCCCCGGATCCGCGTAGGCGATGGCGGCGACGAACGCCGGGCCGAACCACGGCGCCACGCGCGCCACGCGGCGGCGCAGCGGGAGCATCAGCTGAGCTGCGGAATCGAGGACGACCATGGCTCGCGCAGTTCCCCCGCAAGCGTCACCCGCGGGCCAGCGGCTGGCCCCGGCGGGACACGATTCAACCGGACCTTCACCGGCCTGTCGGCGCTGGCCGCCTCGCCGCCGCGGCCCGATCATCCGGCTCCGCGGGTCCCGCGGCTGGAGGAGCTCAACCTCGAGCAGGCGATGAGCCCGCGTGATGCCTTCTTCGCGCGGACCGAGCAGGTCGCGGATCCGGACGGGCGGATCTCGGCCGAGATGATCAGCCCGTACCCGCCCGGCGTGCCGGCGATCCTGCCCGGCGAGCGCTACACCCCGGCGGTGGTCGACTACCTGCGCGCCGGACTCGCCGCGGGGATGATCCTGCCGGACGCGGCGGACCCGAAGCTCGAGACCTTCCGGGTCGTCGCCCGGGACTGAACCACCAGGAGGGCGAGAGCCAGCTCGGCGAGGTCACCGCCGTAGTACATCAGCGTCGCCCCGGCCTGCCGGTCCGCCTCCGTGGCCGGTACGTGGACGAGTGCGCCCGCGTACAGCAGCTGGGAGAGGCCGGCGTGCACGGCGATCGCCACGCCCAGCAGGATCAGGCGGGCGGGCACGGAGGGCCGGTGCGGGGCCGGGTCACTGCCGGCGACCACCCACGCGAAGAGGAACCCCGACAGGACGAAGTGGACGGTCGTCGCGTCGTGCAGGGCGGGATCGGCGAGGCTGTGGGCGTACAGGGGGGTCAGGTAGAGGAGGGCGAGGCCGCCGGCCGTGAGTGTCAGGGCGCAGAGCGGGTGACTGACGAGGCGGACCGGCCGGCTCCGCAGGAGGCCGGACAGGCGGCGCGCCGCCGGGAGCGGCAGGGCGTTGAGCAGCAGGGTGACCGGGGCGCCCAGGACCAGCCCGATCGGGGCGACCATGGCGACGAGCAGATGCTGGGCGGCGTGGCCGGTGAAATCGTGGACCGGCAGCGCCAGGCCGAGGACCAGCGTGGCGCACCCCAGCATGAAGGCCGCCGCACGCCACGGCGGCCACCGGGGCACACGCAGGCTCGACCACTCGTAGAGAACCGCGGCGACGACCGGCAGCAGCGCCGCCCCGCTGCCGGCGGCGTGCCCGGTCACCGGGCCGCGGCGGTGCGCTGGACGGCCCAGCCGGCGACCATCAGAACAACGCCGAGGAGCAGGAAGCCGAGATCCCACCACAGCTGGTGCGGACCGGTCCGGACGTGGTGGATGCCGAGGATCTGGTGGTCGATCAGACCTTCTACCAGGTTGAACACGCCCCACCCGGCCAGGGCCCAGCCCCACAACGCCCGCGACGTCCAGGGCGGGCGCCGGTCCCGGCCGAGGCGCGAGTAGAGCAGCCCGATGCCGGCGAGCACGAAGAGCCAGGTGACCACGTGGAACAGCCCGTCCCACAGGGTGTTCATCCGTAGACCGTGCACAGTGTCCGCAGGGTAGAACGGGACGCCGATGCGGTCGGAGTCGGTGCTGGTCAACAGGTGGTGCCACTGCAGGATCTGGTGCAGCAGGATGCCGTCGACAAAGCCGCCCAGTCCCACGCCGAGCAGCAGGCCGGGAGCGCGCAGAGGGTTCGTCATGGCCGGCGCGTACCCGCACCGGGCCGTTTCATGTTCGCCGCGGCCCTGCGGGGCCGGACGCAGGCCCGGCCGGGCCAGGGGCACGGGTAGTGCATCGGCGTGCCCGTTCCGCCCCGATGGAGGTTCTGATGTTCAAGCACGTCGATTACCTGCAGTTCCAGGCGAAGCCGGAGAAGCCGGACGCCCTGCTGGCCCGCAAGATGCAGGAACTCGTGGGTGGCCAGTTCGGTGAGATGACCGTGATGATGCAGTACCTGTGGCAGGGCTGGTCGTGCCGTGTGCCCGGCAAGTACAAGGACATGATCATGGACATCGCGACCGAGGAGATCGGTCACGTCGAGATGCTCACCACGATGCTCGCCCGCCTCCTCGAAGGTGCCCCCGGCGAGGCGACCGAGAAGGCCGCGGCCGCCAACCCATTGCTCGCGGCCGTCCTCGGCGGCATGAGCCCGCAGCACGCCATCGTCAGCGGCGGCAGCGCCCTGCCCCGTGACTCGGAGGGCACGCCGTGGAACACCGGCTACATCGCCGCCAGCGGCAACCTGCTGACCGACTTCCGCTCCAACGTGGCGGCCGAGGCGCAGAGCCGGCTGATGACAAGCCGGGTCTACAACATGACCGACGACCGTGGTGTCAAGGACATGCTGCAGTTCAACCTGGCCCGCGACACCTACCACCAGCAGCAGTGGCTGCTGGGCATCGAGCAGCTCATCGAGGACGGGTTCGTCGAGCACGGCATCGAGAACTCCAACGGCGAGGACGAGAAGGACTTCGCCAACCACACGTTCTACAGCTTCGACCCGGAGAGCAAGGCCGGTGAGGGCCGCTGGGCGCGGGGCCCGGCCCTGATCGGCAAGGAAGAGATCGAGTACGTCCCGGACGCCGTGCCGCTCACCGACGACAAGCCGCTCGGACCCGCCCCGGACCCCAAGCTGTACGTCACGTACGCCGGCGACATGGGCAAGGGCAAGCCGGGCACCGGCGCCGGCGCCCACGCCCAGGGCGTGGCGAACGTGGTCAACAAGATCAAGGGTGCCCTCGACTGATCACCCCGGCACAACAGGAAACCGGGTCGCCCATCGGCGACCCGGTTTCCTGTTGTCTCCCCGGCCCGACACCGCCGACGTGGCACTGACCAAGCGTCCTGTCGGCCGCCACTCGCATCCATGGCTGGCTGGGCCTTGGGGGAGGCGAGCTGCGGGTGATTGCTCTCAGGAAGACTTCGCCGGTCCTGGCCGGGTCCTCGGCACCAGACGCCTGGCGCTCGTCGCCGGCTGAATCTCCGAAGCCGCCCGCCCGCCGCCGGGTGCTCCCCGGGTTCAGCTCAGCTCACCGTTTCGCGGCCCTGGTCATCGACGGCGCAGGGAGCGGGCCGGCTCGGTCGACGGAGCGTGGGCGGAAAGCACGAGGACCTCCTGGGTGATGCGGAGCTTTGGACAAGCTCCACCTCACCCGGAGGTCCTCATGCGTGTTCGTGGGCGGAACGAACACCTACCGCGTGACGCGCTTGGGGGTGGTCAGGAAACCGAGCGCGATCATGCCGATGCCCAGGAACAGGTGCAGCCAGTCGTCCGCCGCGTTCAGCGGGACGAAGTTGGCGGCGCTGTCCTGACCGACGACCAGGCCGTACAGCCACAGGACCAGGTAGATGGCACCGCCGCCGATCAGGTACGACCGGGCGCCGGAGACTGTGCGGGCCAGGGCGAAGCCTGCCAGGCCGAAGAGCAGGTGGACGATGTTGTGCAGGATCGACACCTGGAAGACGCCCAGGAGTTTCGCCTCGGAGTGGTGCCCGGCGAAGCTCATGCTGCTGTAGTCCGTCGTGATGCCGGGGATGAACCCGAGCACCCCGACGAGGAGGAACACTCCCGCGACCACGAGGGCGGTCGTCTGCACGAGGGAACGCGCCGGAGTGACACCCGCCGATGCTCTGCTGACCATTGAATCCTCACTTCCCTAGGAGGCAAGGCGGATTCCCAGGGCGATTCTCCGCAAACGTCGGTCGGCGGCCCTGGGTTCAGGGAAGATTCCAGCCCTGGTCGCGACCGCCGGTGCAGGCGGCGACGCGGACCCCGGTGCCCGAGCGGGTGCCGGTGGACGGATCGGTCAGACAGCCGCCCGTGGCGACGTTGACCAGCGAGCCGTCCCTGCTGCGCCACTGGGCGGGTGTCCGGCCGTCGCACCCCACGATGTGGACGGTGGAGTCCCCGGCCGCGAAGGCGCACATGTTCAGGACGCGCAGCGTGCCGTCCGTGGCGAGCGTCCAGATCTGCGCGACGCTGCTGTTGCAGTCGTAGACCTGGACGTGGTTGCCGTCGAACGGGACACCGCCGTTGAGGTCGAGGCACAGGCCCCCGTCGCCGCGGATGGTGCCGACCTTGGAGGTGTTCGGCGGCACCAGGGCCGCCGGCGGTGCGGTCCGGGCGGGGGTGGTGGTGGCGCCCGGACTTGTCGTCCTGGACGGCGCCGACGACGGCGACGCCGTACTCGGGCTTGTCGAGGTCGGAGCCGGGCTGCTCGGGGCCCGGGTGCGCGGCGCCGTGGTGACGGGCACGGGACCGGCCGGGGCGGTGCCGGGTGTCACTGCCGGCGCGGAGGACGGCAACGGCGGCAGGGGCACGTCGGCGGGCAGGGCGCGCGGGGGAGCGGGCTCCGGCCACCAGGCGACGATCAGGCCGGTGCCGCCGGCCACGATCAGCGCGATCACGACGGCCAGCACCAGCATCGGGCGCCGCCACAGCGCGGGCGCGGGGGCCGCGTGGCTGACGGGGGCGATCGGTGCCGTGACGTCGGCCGGCGGCGGTCCGGGTTCCGCGGGCGGGGCCGCCTCGGGCCAGGTCTCCGCCGAGGCCCCACCCAGGTACGGGCGCACCAGCAGCGGATCGTTGTCGTCGTCCGGCACCGTGTCACCCCCGTCGTTGATCGACCTGCACCGTACCCGGTTGCCGGCCGGTAGCGATGTTCTGTACCCCGTTGTAAGCCCTGTGACCTGCGGAAACAGGTGTGACTCGGACCACCCGAACGGCCAGGGTGTGCGCTCCGTTACGGCGTTCCGTTCCGGTGCGTCCATTCCCTACCGTTTTGATACCCGGCGCAAATTGGGCATCCGGGACCTTTCGAAGGGTTGCCGAATGCGGTTCCGCTCCCGCCTGCTCGCCGCCGGTCTGGCCGGTCTCCTCCTGTCCGGGAGTGTCGTAGCTCCGGCGGTCGCCCGCGAACGAGCGGATGCGACCACCAGCACCGCCGAGGCCCGGCGGGTCGGCAGCGTGCGTACGCCCGACCTGCACTGGTACGCCTGCTACGGCTGGGCCCAGTGCGCGACGGCGAAGGTGCCGCTCGACTACGACCACCCGTACGGCACGCAGACGACGGTCGCGCTGCTGCGGGTGAAGGCGAAGGACCAGAAGAACCGGATCGGGAGCCTGTTCGTGAACCCCGGTGGCCCGGGCGGCTCCGCGACCACGATGGCCCTGGCGGCGCCGTTCTTCCTGAGCGCCTCGCTGCTGCAGCGTTTCGACATCGTCGGCATGGACCCGCGCGGCATCGGCGCCAGTGACAACGTCGCCTGTTTCGCCGACACGGGCAAGCAGACCGCTGCTCTCAAGGGCATGAACGTCGCCTTCCCGGTCACCGCGAAGGAGACCAAGGCGTACCTGAACGGTGCGAGGAAGCTCGCCACGGGCTGCTCGACCACCGGGCGCAGTCTGGCCGGCGCGATGAGCACGGCCGAGGTCGCCCGCGACATGGACGTGATGCGCCGTGCCGTCGGTGACAAGAAGCTGACCTACCTCGGCTTCAGCTACGGCACCGCCCTCGGCCAGTACTACGCGAACATGTTCCCGGACCGGTTCCGTGCCCTGGCCGTCGACGGTGTCATCAACCCCCGCTCGTGGGTCGGTTCCGAGGCGTCGAAGAACGTCATCCAGGACGAGCGGCTGCACTCGGCGGACGGGGCGTACAAGGCGCTGATCCGGGTGCTGAAGCTCTGCGACAAGGCCGGGGAGACCCGGTGCGCGTTCGCGGCCGGAGACCCGGTGCAGCGGTACGCCACCCTCGCGGGCCGGCTCAAGGCGAGACCGGTCACCGTCGACGGTTTCAAGATCACGTACGCGGAGTTCGTCGGCCTGACCCTCGACGCGCTCTACGGCGTGGACGCGGGCGCCGACGTCACCATGCTGGCCGCCGAGCTGTGGAAGCTCACGTCGACCCCGAAGGCCGCCACCGCGAGCAGTGTCACCGGGCGCGCGTTCCCGTACGACAACTCGTCCGACGCGTACGCCGCGGTCATGTGCACCGACGGCCTGCACCCCGGCAAGGCCGCCAACTGGCCCGCGAAGGCTGCGCGCGCCGACAAGCGGGCACCGTACTTCGGGCGGCTGTGGGCCTGGCAGAGCGTGCAGTGCGCCCGCGACATCTGGAAGGTCCGCGACGAGGACGCCTACACCGGGCCGTTCACCAAGCGCACCAGGAACACCGTGCTGGTCGTCGGCAGCTACTGGGACCCGGCCACGAACTACTACGAGGCCGTCTCGTCGGCGGCGAAGCTGCCCAACAGCCGCCTGCTGAGCAGCGACAACTTCGGCCACACCGCGTACGGGACGTCGACGTGCGCGACCCGCGCGATGGACCACTACCTGCTCTACAAGGCGCTCCCGGCCCGCGGCACCGTGTGCAAGGGCGAGCAGCCCTTCATGCACAAGCTCTCGGACGGCACCAAGGAGGCGGCACCGGGTCTGGACCTGGCGACGGCCACCAAGGCGGAGATCGTCGCCGAGGGCCTGCCCGCCGAGGGTGAGCCCCAGCTCCTCCCGCCCGTCGGCCGCTTCTAGCCGGTACACGAGGGCGCCCGCTCGGGCGCCCTCGTGTGCTCAGCGCTTCCAGAAGGCCTTGCGCTCCGGCGGCGGGGCGAACTGCGCGAGCGTGTCGCGGGCCAGAGCCCACTGCTGCTCGAAGTCGCCTCCGGCCTCGATCCGCTCGACGAGGTCGCGCAGACCCTTCAGCTCGTCACCGCTCATGCCCTCCAGCAGCGCACCGAGCCGGCTACCAAGGTCGGCGAGCAGGTCCCGGCGCTCGAACACCGGCCGCCCCTCGGCCTCCCGCAGCCGCTTCGCCTCGATCTCGACGATGGCCTTGAGGTCCGCCACGGTCAGCACCGAGCTCGTCGGCGCCGCCATCTTGGAGCGCGGGCCGCCCGCGGCCATCATCCCGGACGGGACCGCCGCGAACGGCTTGGGGCCACTGCGCGCCGCGGCCGCCCGCACCGGGGCAAAACCCGGCGCGGGAGCACCGGCCGGCGGCGGCATCGGCGATGCGGACCCGGCGACCAGGAACGCGGGCGCCGACACGTCCTGCATCGGCTCCCAGCCCGACGGCGACTCGACGGGCTGCGTCACCCGCCGGGTCTCACCGCCCTCGTTGACCACCCGGCTGTCCACCGCGACGAAGGCGGTGAAGCGGCACAGCACACCGAACCGCAGCGAGGTGGCGACGATGCGCGGCTCCAGATCGCGCTGCCCGGTCGCGTACCGGTCCTCGAGCTCCCGCAGGCGGGCCCGGGCCCACTGGGCGGTGACCGCCGACTCCGCCGTGGTGCGGACCGGGACCTCGCGGGCGAAGTCCTGGTCGTCCCGGGTGCGGCCGCGCACGCTGAGAGCGGATCCCGGCGTACCCGCATAGCGGCCGAACACCACCAGCGGCACACCGGGGAACACCGTCTGCGGGGGCACCGCCTCGACCGTGAAGCCCGTCCCGGTGACGGTCACGTCGGTGAGCACCGGCGCGCCGATCCGGCGGTGGATCTGCTCCATCGCCTCGTCCAGCCGGTCCTCGCTCTCGACCAGCTCGCAGCGTCCGGCGCCGAGCGCGGCGAGCCGCCCCAGGAAGCCGGCGTTGACGGCCCGGTCGATGCCGACGGTGTGCACCCGGGTGCTGCCGATCAGCGGCGTGATCTCGGCGAGGATCTGGTCCTCGTTGCCGACCTGCCCGTCCGTGACGAGCACGAGCACGCGGTCGCGCTTCCCGGAGTCGGCGAGCAGGGACAGTCCGTCGCGCAACGGCGCGAGCAGCTCGGTGCCGCCGCGGGCGTTCGCCCGGGCGAGGTGCTCGACGGCCCGGAAACGGTGGCGGTCGCTCGCGTCCGACAGCCCCTGGCCGAGCTCCTCCGGCCGGTCGATCTGGTGGTCGAAGGTCAGCACCGCGAAGCGGTCCTCGCTGGTCAGGGTGTCGACCACCCGCGCGGCGGCGCGTCGGGCGGCGACCATCTTCCAGCCGCCCATGCTCCCGGACCGGTCCAGCAGCAGGACGACGTCCTTGGGCCGGGTGGCGGTCGTCGTGTCGTCCGGCGGCAGCAGCACCAGCTGGAACGTGCCCTCGGGCTCGTCCGCGGTCTCGTCGGGGACACACACGGCGCCGGAACCGTCTCCGGCGTACGGCAGACGCAGGATGAAGTCGCGGTCGGCGCGCTCACCCGGCGCGATCGTGACGTGCCGGCCCTCGGTCGTCACGGTGTGCAGACTCGACCGGATCTCACCCAGGGGCAGCCCGGCCGGATCGATGTCGACACCGACGGTCAGCCGCAGCGGGTTGGGGAACCCCGGCAGCAGCACCGGGGGAGTGATGCGCGAGGCGTCCGGCACAGCGTCGGTGTCGGAGGCCTGACCGGAGCCGACCGCCGGACCCGGCAGCGGGGTCCCCGGCACGTACCGCGGCGCGACGACGAGCGGGAACCGGAACGTGGCCGCTCCGTCCTCCCACGGCAGCGGGCCGACCAGCGCCAGCTTCACCGTGACCCGCTCACCGGGCAGGATGTTGCCGACCCGCATCGTGAAGACGTCCGGCCGCTCCTCCTCGGCGATCGACGCCCGCTGACCGGCCTCGATCGCCCGGTCGTAGGTCTCCCGGGCCGCCGCCCGCTCCTGCAGCTCGGCCTCGACGCTGCGCCCGTCGGCCGTCATGGTCAGACCGGTGACCGCGGCCCGGTCCGGCAGCGGGAACACGTACGTCGCCTCGAGCGCGGTGTCGAAGGCGTTGACGAACTCGGTGGTCACCGTCGTCCGGGCGACCAGACCGCTGATCGAGGCCTGCACGTCGAGGCGGTCGAGCGGCAGGTTGCCCCGCTCGGTGCGCAGCGCGCCGATCCCGGCGTCGGGCAGGATCCGGACGCGGCCGAGCTCCACCGCATCCATCGGGGTGACGGACAAGGTCATGACGGGCTCCCATCGTCGGTGTTCATCCTCAGCAGGCCACGGTCGGCGAGAAGGTCCAGCAGGGGTCGTGCGGCGGTGGCGATGGCGGCGTAATCGGCGTCGTCCGGGCGTACCGGAAGGACCAGGATCGCGCCCCCGCCCAGAGCGACCCCACCCACGGGGTGTGCCCGGGCGGCATCCGATGGCGGGGGAGCGGGCGACGGCGCCGCCGGCGCAGCCGCCCAGAACCGTGGCCGGACCGGACCGTCCGCATCCTCGGCCCCGACGGTCAACAGCCCTTCCGGTACGCGAGCAGCCACCTGCAGCTCGTCATCCGTGGCCCCGGCCAGCTCGGCCTGGATCGCCGCCAGGGTGTGCCCCTGCGCCTGCCGCCGCTTGACCGCCACGAGCTGCAACAGGTGCCGCGGCCCGTAGAGCGCCGTCCGCCCCCGCATCCCGGCGGGCCGGTCGACCAGCCCCGTCGTCGTGTACCACCGGATGGCCCGGCGGTCGGGAACGTCACGGACCCGGCCGTTGGGCGCACCGGGGTATTCGGCCGCCAAAGCCCGGCCCACCCGCTCCACCAACTCGTCCATCGTCCACACGCCGACCATACTGACACTGTCACCGTGACACTGTCAACGTCGACGCATGCCGCCGTCAGGAGCAGCGGCAGGTGCCCAGGTCGGTGATGCGGACGTCGCAGGAGGGGCAGATCTCCGGGACGGTCCGGCGCGGGGCGGGCAGGGAGCGGCCCGGCGTGAAGTGGCGGCCCGTGTTGCCCGTTCTGATGCGGCGCAGGACAGCGGTCACGTCGGCCTCGGCGACCTGCGACCAGCCGGTGTCGATCAAGTGGCGGGTGATCTCCACCGCGTCGAGGCCGCCGGTGGTGTGCAGGTCGGTGACGGCGCGCTGGAATTGGGGCCAGGCGCCTTCGGGGGTGCGGGGAACAATGCGTTGTGGGTGCGGGACGGGGAATTCCTGGCGGGCCGCGCATTCGAGGCCGGCGAGTGCGATCCGGACGTCCTCGCGGGTGATGAGGGCCCAGCGTCCGCCGCGGCAGCGGAATTGCTGATAAAGGCCGCCGACGTCGATCCGCGGGTGGTCCTCCCGCATCACCTCGACCGCCTCGATGATGGACACCATCGGCGGTTTCACCGGTTGAGGTCGGCGCTGAGCAGGCATCGAGCGGGGTGCATTGTGGCCTTCGCGCCACAGCCGGGCGGCGTTCGGTGCATTGTTACGCCGGATCTGCCGTTCGCTGGAATTCATGACAACCCCCGTTTTCGACGTTGCCATGATCGTAGTTTTGCGAAGATCGTCCGCCCCGATATCCGAACAGTTCGCGTCGCTTGACCGGACGGTCAGGTGGAGATCAAGAATTCGGTTTCCGGGTTGTGGGGGAGCGCGGGAACACCCGACACGAGAAACGCGGCGCGCTCCCAGGTCTTCTGGTCGTCCACAAAGGGGTTTTCCTCGGCCATCCACAGTGCGTAGAGCTCCTCGGTCGTCTCGCCGGCGGCGATCCGGACGGCGTCGCGGCGTTCGGTCTCCTCCTGGGAGGTCTCGACCCAGACCACTGCGTCCAGGTGCGGCTCCAGCTCGCGGCGGCCGGACCCGACACCCTCGACGATCACCAGGGTGCAGTCGTGGGACACCTCGATCGCACCCTCGCGGCCGCGGGCGTCCCACTGCGGTGGCCGGTAGGAGACCGCTCGGCCCTCGCGCAGCGGTGTCAGGACACCGTCGACGAGCAGGGTGGTCCAGTCGAGGACGGCCTGGTTCCAGGCGATGTCATCGGTGTGGATCACGGTGGCGCCGGGCCAGGCCGCGGCGAGACGACGGGCGAAGGTCGTCTTGCCTCCGGCGCTGCGGCCGTCGACCGCCAGCACCGGCGGCCGGTCCGCCGGCTCGCCCACCGCCTGGCGTACCCGGGTCAGCACTTCGTCGGTCGTCGCGACTCGCCATGGCTCCATGGTCGTGGTTTCCCCACTACCGGCCGCGTTGACACCGATCGTGAGGGCCCGCTACCAGAATGTGTCCATGCTCAACCTGGTCAGCCTCTCGCACGTCAACGATCCGGCCACGACCATCGTGTACCCGGGTGATCCGCCGTTCGAGCTGGAGACCGTCGCGACGATCGGCGACGACGGCTTTTTCCTCCAGTACGTCCGCGTGGGTGAGCACACCGGCACGCACTGGGGAGCGCCCGGTCACTTCACCGCCGGCGCCGCGCTGGCCGACGATCTGGAACCGGCCGACCTCTGCCGGCCCGCCGTCAAGATCGACGTCCGCGAGCAGTGCGCCCGGGACGCCGACTTCGAGCTGTCCGTCCAGGACCTGCAGGACTGGGAACGCCGGCACGGCCGGATCCCCGCCGAGTCCGTGGTTGTCCTCTGGACCGGCTGGGACTCCCGCTGGGGGACGGAGGCGTACCTCAACCGTGACGAGGACGGGGTCGTGCACCAACCCGGCTTCAGCCTCGAGGCCGTCGAGTGGCTGACCGCGACGGGCCGGCTCGGGCACCGCGGCGGCACCGGCACGGACACCTTCGGGCCGGACCCCGGCCGCGACACCACCTACGCGGTCTCGCGGCTGGTCTACCAGCGGCACCGGATCAGCCTGGAGGTCCTGGCCGATCTCGGCGCGCTGCCCGCCACGGGGGCCCACATCCTCTGTGGCGGGCAGATCAACAAGGGTGGTTCCGGGTCGACGGCCCTGATCTACGGCGTCCTGCCACCGGGCTGAACGACGCCGTTGACCGTCAGCGTGTACGGCGCGTACTGCTCGATCTGCCCGGTCGGCTCGTCGTAGGCGACGACGGCGACGACCTTGTCGTAGCCTTTGAGCGCCGCGAACTGCTCCACCGGCACCTGGCGCGCGCGGCGGCCCTTCTCGTCCAGGCCGACCAGGCGCACGTTCCAGGCGTGCACCCGCAGCGGCACGATCTGCGTCGGCGAGCGGAAGCCGTCGAGCGTGGCACCGTCGCTGACCACGGCGCCGCCGACCTTGATGTCGTCGATCCACCAGCCACCCTCGTCGATGGCGCTGTCGGTCACGTACCGGAAGCCGAGCAGGACCTTCTTGCCCGCGTACGCGGAAAGATCGTAGGTCCGGGGCTGGAACCCGGCACTGTCGCCGTTGATCGCCTGTCCGAGGGGCGCCGCGACCGTGCTGTCGCCGGCGATCGCGGTGTAGGTGCGCCCGCCGTCCATCGACACGGTGACGTAGCCGTAGTCGTAGCCCTCCTCGGTCGCGTACTTCGTGCGCAGTCGCAGCACCGGGTCGGCCGCGGGCACGGTCACCTCGGTCACCGCCGCCACGTCCAGGTCCTTGGTGTTGCCCGAGAAGAGCGCGCCGTCCTGGACCTTCCACTGCAGAGTCTGCGGCGGCAGGGTCGTGGCACCGGTGAAGGTGACCGACTTCAGCTCGGCGCCCTTCAGATACTTGTTCTTGGCGTCGCGCAGCCGGACGTAGTCGGCACCGTTCGGGGCCGCACCCGGGTAGTCGTACGAGGCGGGGTTGGCGAGGTTCACGGTCGAGCGCACGCTCGGCGTGGTCACCCGCGCGTGCGGCACACCGATCATGGTGCCGCGCGGCGTGTCACCGATGAGCTTGTCGACCAGCGTCATGGTCTGGAAGTCGTGCAGCACGCCGTAGAGCTGAACGTCGCCCAGCGCGGCGGCGACCCCGGCCAGGCCCTGGTGGGTGCCGTCGCGGTGCAGCCGGGACAGCGCCGCGGCGCCGAAGCGGTCCCGCAGGTAGAGCATGAACTGGTAGGTGTTGCCGTAGTCGGCGAGCACCTCGGAGGGTGCGCCCTCGTCCCAGACGTTCAGCGAGTTCTGTGCCCCGCCGCAGTCCCGCGGGTTGGTGTTGTACGGCGTCTTCACCACGCCGAAACCCTGGAAGCAGGCGAGGTGCGTGTCGTTGCCGGCGTGGTGAACGGTCGCGTTGCCGTCGACATAACCGACCAGGGACTGCGCGTAATCGGACAGGCCCTCGTTGACCCACACGTCCTCGCCCGGGTCCGTGTACGACTGCAGCAGGTGCTGCCACTCGTGGGCGAAGGTGCCCTCGTACATCCGCGGGCGGGCGGGCCGGCTGGTGCACAGGTCGTCGGTCGGCTGGTCGGGCGGGTTGGCCCCGGACCGGTGCTTCCAGTCGTACGCGTCGATCGTCATGACGTTGCGGTCGACCAGCTCGTTGATCTGCGCGGAGAAGAAGCCGGCGATGTAGGTCGGCGCCTGCGGGAACTCGTAGTAGTTGTCGTCGCGGACGTTGTCGACCAGCGTCACCGTCTTCGCGCCGTCCCCGGTGTAGTCGGCCCCGGTCAACCGCGGGTCGGTGCCGTCGCGCTCCTGGGGCGTACTGAACGCGGCGGTCTCGCGCGGCCAGATCTTGGTGTCGAACTCCTTGATCAGATCCTTGACCTGCTGATCGGTGATCTCGGTGGAGTCCGCCGCCCGGCAGTCACCGGCGGGGAAGGCGATGTCCTTGGCCACCCACACCTCGGTGTGCTCGCCGACGCCGCGCAGTGTGTAGTCCTTGCGGTAGAGCCCGCCGTCGACGTCGTCGAGCCCCAGCCACTGCCGCACCGTGCCGACGGGCGGGGTCGGCGCCGCGGCGATCCGGGCCCTGCGCTCGAAGGCCTGGCCGGTGGGTCCGAGCTTCGACACGTCGAGCCGCTCGCGGGTCAGCTCCCGGGTGTCGTCGGCCGGTGGCCGGGCCGTGGCCGGAGCGGCCTCGGCCGCCGTGGTGAGCGGCAGGAGGGGTAGGACGAGCAGGGCTACCGCGGCGAGACGGAGGCGGGCCATGGGGACTCCCTTCGGCGCCGCGCCGGTGAGGCGCGCACAGAAGGCGACGCTACCTGTACTAAGGGTGCAAAAGGGGCAAGACGCGGGCTACTCGAAGAGGGAATGGTCACGGCCGCCGTCGGCGCGCCGCCGGGCCCGCCGCCGCAGCTGCACCACCACCAGATCGATCAGGGCGACCACCGCCCACGCCGCCAGGAACCAGCCCGGCACGGTCCAGCCCCGCTGCCACAGCACGATCGCCAGCACCGTGCACACCACGAAGCCGAAGGCGGCCAGCACCAGGCGCAGGTTCAGCGCGCTGTAGGGCCGGTCGGCAGTGCCGTGGCGGCCGGGTGGCTGAGGACCGATCGGCATGGATCGAGCCTAACCACCCGGCCGCCGCCCCGCAGCGTCAGGACACCTCGCGCCGCAGCACCCGGACCGTGCCGAGGGCGAGCGGCAGGGCCACCCAGATCAGCGCCGCGACCCCGAACCGGAGCCACTCGTTGCCGGTCATCCCGGGCTCGCTCAGCGGCACCGAGGTCATGTTGATGTCGACCCAGCCCGCGGCCGTGCGCAGACCCTTGATCATCTCGCCGAGCACCGACCACAGCGTCGGGATGGCGAAGTAGAGCACGATCGCCAGCGGTGAGTTCATCAGCAGCGCGCCGAACGCCGAGCCCATCAGCACGAAGACGATCTGGTTGACGAGCAGCTGCCCGACGAGGGCGCCCTCGAGGTGCCAGCTGCCGTCGCCGCCCGTACCGATGGCGACGAGGTTGCCGGCCGCGGAGAGGATGGCCGCAGCGGCCGTGGTGGCGATCGCGATCAGGACGGCCGCGATCAGCTTCGCCGCGATGATCTTGCCGCGGGCCGGCACGAGCGTGAACGTGGTCAGCGCGGTCCGCTGGGACCACTCGCTGGTCATCGAGAGGATGCCGAGCACCGGCAGCAGGATGCTCGCCGGCAGCAGGCCGAAGGACAGGAGCTCCTCGTAGTTCTGCTCCTCGGCCGGAGCGGCGGCCAGCAGGATCGCGGCGGTGGCCGCCGCGGCCAGCGCGATCACGATCAGCAGCCACAGGCCGGCCCTGGTGTCGGCGAGTTTGCGCAGCTCGACCTGCGTGAGCCGCCACAGCGGGATCCCGCCGCGCACGGTCGGTCGCTGTGGCTCCACGCCGGGCGCAACGGCCGGAGGGTTCTGCACGGCGGTCATCGGACGGCCTCCTTCACCGAGTCACCGGCGGTCAGGGTCAGGAACATCTGCTCGAGGCCACCGCCACCGGCGGGCCTGAGCTCCAGCAGCACCAGGCCCGCGTCCGCGGCGGCACGCCCGATCACCTCCGCGTCGGCCTGCACGACAACGCCCCCGTCGGTCGTCTTCGTGCCGGTCAGGCCCACACGCTGCAGCACCATGTCCAGGGCGCCCATGTCCAGCGCCCGGACGACCGTGCCGCTCGCCGCGAGCAGTTCGTTCTTGTCACCCTCGGCGACGATCCTGCCGCCGCCGATGACCACGAGCTTGTCCGCGACCGCCTCCACCTCCCGCAGCAGATGGGAGGAGAGCAGCACCGTGCCGCCGCGGTCCGCGAAGTCGCGCAGCAGCCCGCGCATCCAGAAGATGCCCTCCGGGTCGAGGCCGTTGGCCGGCTCGTCCAGGACGAGGATCCCCGGGTCACCCAGCAGGGCGTAGGCCAGCCCGAGCCGCTGCCGCATGCCCAGCGAGTACGCCTTCACCCGCCGCTTGGCCGCCGTCTTGTTGAGACCCACCCGGTCCAGGCTCTCGTCGACGCGCCGCCGGTCGATCCCCATGGTCAGCGCCGCGAGAGTCAGAACCTCCCTCCCGGTACGCCCGGAGTGCTGCGCCGAGGCGTCCAGCAGCACCCCGATGCGCCGCCCCGGATTGCCCATCCGCTTGTACGGCTGCCCGTCGACCGTGGCCGTACCGGAGGTGGGTGGTGTGAGCCCGCAGATCATCCGCATGGTGGTGGACTTGCCCGCGCCGTTCGGGCCGAGGAAGCCGGTCACCGTGCCGGGCTCGCAGGTGAACGACACGTCGTCGACGGCCGGGTGGCTCCCGTACCGTTTGCTCAGATGTTCGACCGTGATCATGCGTCTCAGCCTGCCGTCGCCGGGTGGTCCACCGCGTCGGCCGCCGGTCGGCGCCCGCGAACCTTGGTCTAGCGCGGGCTACGACTTTGGTCGGTATCGGGGCCACGACCACCGGCCGTAAAGTTACCGTCGTGGGGGAGCTGGCAGTTCCGAGGACCGGCGGGCGACCGTCGGAATACCGGTGGCTGCTGCCGGCGGGCCTGCTGGACGAGCCCGACCGCCCGCCCGCGCCCCGCTCGACCCGCGACTGGGTCGTCGACGTCCTCGCTTTTCTGCTCGGCCTGGGTTTCACCGTGCTGGCCAGCATCGACCTGCTGAACCCCGACCCGGCTGTCCTGCCGCAGTGGGAACACAATCCGGCCTGGCTCATCTGGACGGACCTGTTCACCGGTGTGGTGCTCGCGGTGGCGCTCTGGTGGCGCCGCCGCTGGCCCGTGCACCTCGCGGTGCTGACGATGGTGCTGGGCGTGTTCACGGTGGCTGGGGCGATCTCCGGCCTGATCGTCTTCTTCACGGTCGCCGTGCACCGCCGGTTCGTCGTGACCGCGGTGGTGGCGGCCGGGGCGATGCTCTCCACCCTCGTCTTCTGCCTGATCCGCCCGGAGCTCGGCACCAGCTTCTGGGAGTCGATGTCCTGGAGTGCGGTGATCCTCGTGATCGTGCTGCTCTGGGGCATGGTCGTGCGGTCCCGGCGCGAACTGGTCGTGTCGCTGCGGGACCGCGCCGAGCGCGCCGAGTCCGAGCAGCAGCTGCGGGTCGTGCAGGCCCGGGCCCTGGAACGCACCCGCATCGCCCGCGAGATGCACGACGTGCTGGCGCACCGGATCTCGCTGCTCAGCCTGCACGCCGGCGCCCTGGAGATCCGCCCCGACGCGGCGCCCGCCGAGGTGGCCGGTGCGGCCGGTGTGATCCGGGCCAGCGCCCACCAGGCCCTGCAGGACCTGCGCGAGGTCATCGGGGTGCTGCGGGAGCCCGCCGGTGAGGACCCCCCGGAACGCCCGCAGCCGACGCTCCGGGAGCTGCCCGCCCTGGCCGACGAGTCCCGCGCCGCGGGTGCGAAGGTGACCCTCGACGTGCAGGTCGACGAGTCCGGGGTGCTGCCCGCGGGGACGGGGCGGACGGCGTACAGGATCGTGCAGGAGGGTCTGACCAATGCGCGGAAGCACGCTGCGGGGACGGCGGTGCGGGTGACGATCGCCGGGGCCGCCGGTGCGGGGCTGACCATCGACATCCGCAACCCCCGGCCGGTCGGGCGTTCGGCCCCGGCCATCCCCGGCACCGGGACCGGCCTGATCGGGCTCACCGAGCGGGCCACCCTGGCGGGCGGCCGGCTCGTCCACGGACCCACCCCCGACGGCGATTTCGCCCTCAGCGCCTGGCTGCCCTGGCCCGCGGCGGGAGACCCGGCATGACCCCTCCGGTACGCGTCCTGATCGTCGACGACGACGCCCTGGTCCGCGCGGGCCTGACGATGATCCTCTCCGGCGCGGACGGCATCGCGGTGGTCGGTGAGGCCGCCGACGGCAGCGAGGTGCCCGAGGCGGTCGCGGCCCATCACCCCGACGTGGTGCTGATGGACATCCGCATGCCCCGCATCGACGGCCTCGCGGCGACCGAGACCCTGCGCAAGCGCGCCGGCGCCCCCGAGGTCATCGTGCTGACCACCTTCGACGCCGACGAGTTCGTGCTGCGGGCGCTACGGGCGGGCGCGAGCGGCTTCCTGCTCAAGGACACGCCACCGGTGGAGATCCTGCACGCCGTCCGTCGTGTCGCGCACGGCGAGGCGATGCTCTCCCCGACGGTCACCCGCCGCCTGATCGCCCACGTGGCGGCACCCGACCCCGGCGGCAGCCGCCACCGCGCGACGGCGGCCCTGCGACAGCTGAGCGAGCGGGAACGCGACGTCGCCCTGCTGCTGGGTCAGGGCCGCTCGAACGCGGAGATCTCGGCCGAGCTCTTCATGAGCGTGGCCACGGTCAAGGCCCACGTCTCCCGCCTGCTGGTCAAGCTCGACCTGAACAACCGCGTCCAGGTGGCGCTCCTCGTCCACGACGCCGGACTCGCCTGAGGCTGGTCACCACCGGTCGATCCACGGCAGGCCGAGCTCCTCCGCCGCCGCGGCGAACGTGCTGCGCCGGTTCGCGGGGATGCCGTTCAGGTGGCGGCGGCCTTCTTCCAGCTGGCCGAGCGCGCCGCCGTCGTGCTCCTGGTCGAGGCTGACGAAAGCCCTCGCGCGGTCGTTCTCGTCGACGAAGATCATCAGCACCGGGGACGGCGCGGTCACCCACGCCTCGATCGCCTCGCGGTGGCCGCGGTTCTCCGGATCGAACGGCGTTGCGCACCGCAGCTGGTGCGCGTGCCGGAAGCCCTCCAGCGTCGTGTTCGACAGCCGGCTCGGTACGCCGAGCCCGATCGGTGTGCCGGACACGTCCTCGAAGTCCACGGTCAGGCGCAGCACGACGTACGGGTGGTTCCGGGGTTCCAGCCACCGCCACTCCCATCGGCGGGGCACGACCGACCGTGACCACTGCGGGAACTCCCCGCCGGGTATCCGGACGAACAGCGCCGCCTTGGACTTCTCGCCGCACGGGACGAGTTCGATCCGGGGGCTGTAGAGCGGCCACGACCGGTACCGGGCGCTGACGAACGGCCGGACGTACGAGAGGTCGGGCTGCTCCCAGTCGGTGACCCGCCACGGGTCCGGACGCGTCGCCGGGACCCGTCGCCGCCGGGGCACGACCGAGCTGCAGGCGTCGGGGAAGCCGAGGATCGCGTCGGGGAAGCCGGAGATCGCGTCCCGGGGTGGGCGGGGCGGACCGGCGCCGAGGGGCGGGCCAGGTTTGTCGGGGTGCACGCGGCCGACGCTAGGGACGCCGGATGACCGCCGGAAGGTGGGTGGCAGGTACCGGCCACCGCACCCGGCCTACCCGGGGTAGCCGATCGCGGCGAGGTCCGGGGCCAGCTCGGCCAGGGACACCTCGGGGTTGAGCCGCCGGACCGTCCCGTCGGTCAGGGGCCGCAGGGCGTACACGTCGGCGACGGCCGCGGCGTCGATCTCGCGTTCGTAGTAGTCCTGGGCGAAGCGCAGGTACGCCGCCGGCGCCGGCTCGGTGAGCATCCGGAACATCCAGCGGGCGCCGTCCGGGTCGGCACCCTCCGGGAAGCTGATGGGGCCGGCGTGCCAGCGGTCGTCACCGGCCTGGCGCCACAGGCACACGGTCGCCGCGAACGAGCCGTCGAACTGGAACGCCGGCTCCTCGAGGTGCTCGGCGAAGACCGCCGGCACGGTGTCGATCACGCCGGGCCACACGTCGTCGTTGACCGCGGGGCTCATCGGTGACTCGTGGTCGAAACCGCGGAGGAGCGCGCCGGTCTTCGCGAAGACGATCGACCAGTTGTCACCGCTGCCGTTGTCCATCGACGCGAGCTCGACGCCCGGGCCCCAGGCCGCGTCGTAGCCGTAGTACGGCAGGTCGGACCCGGGGTCGAGGACGGCGTCGAGCACCGCCAGGGCGCGGCAGCGGTCGCGCAGGGCCGCGATGTCCGGCAGGGCGGCGGCGAGGTCGTGAGCGGTCATGGCGATCATCCAACCCTGTCCGCGCCACTTCGGGAGTCAGCGCGCCGGTGACATCGGCCAGAGCGGTTCCTCCGCGGCCTCCTCGGCCGCGCGCAGCACCCGCAGGATGTTGCGCCCGGTGAGCTTCTCCAGGTCGTCCTGACTCCAGCCGCGGCCGGCGAGCTCCTCCAGCAGCCGCGGATATCCGGACACGTCCTCGAGCCCGCGGGGCAGCCGGTCGCAGCCGTCGTAGTCCCCGCCGAGCCCGACGTGGTCGGGGCCGGCGACCTCGCGGAGGTGGTCGACGTGATCGGCGACCTGGGAGATCGTCGCCTCGGGCCGCGGGTTCGCGGCCAGCCAGGGCTTGAACGGTTCCGGCGGCGCCACCTCGGTCCCGGGCAGCCCCGACAGGAACGAGCCCCCGGCGGGCGCCGGCCCGGTCACGCCTTCGCGACCCGGCCGGGGTGCGGCCGGCCAGGAGTCCGGCGCCGGGGGCAGGCCCAGCCGGGCCCACTCCGCGTCGGCGGCCTCGGCCCAGGCCGCGACCTCGGCCGAGACGAAGAGCGGCACGAACGTCGCCATGCAGACGCCACCGTTGTCACGGAGCCGGATCAGGACGTCGTCGGCGGCGTTGCGCCGGTGGTCCGCGACCGCACGCGCCGACGAATGGCTGAAGATCACCGGGGCGGTCGCCACGTCCAGCGCCGCGTGCATGGTCGTCGCGGCCACGTGCGACAGATCCACGAGCACCCCGATGCGCTGCATCTCCGCGACGATCGCCCGGCCCTCGTCGTCGAGGCCACCCACTCCCGGTACGTCCGCAGCCGAGTCCGCCCACGACGTGTTGTGGTTGTGCGTCAGCGTCACGTACCGCACGCCGAGCCGGGCGAACGCGCGCAGCACCCCGAGCGAGGTCGCCAGGCTGTGCCCGCCCTCGATGCCGATCAGCGACCCGATCCGGCCACCGGCGATCGCCGCCTCGACGTCGTCCGCGGAGTACGCGACGGCCAGGTCGTCCGGGTACTCGGCCACGAGCCGGTAGACGGCGTCGATCTGCTCCATCGTCGCCACGACGGCCTCGGGCTCGCTGAGGTCCGACGGCACGTAGACGGACCAGAACTGCCCGCCGACCCCGCCCGCACGCAGCCGTGCGATGTCCGTGTGGAACTCGGGCCGGTCCGCGGCGAGCCCGGTCACCCTGTACCCGGCCCGGGCCCGCAGTGCCATCGGCAGGTCGTTGTGCCCGTCGATCACCGGCATGGCACGCAGGGCGGGTTCCACGGTCACTGCTGCTCCTCGAAGGTCACGGGCCAGGCACTCCGAACGGTTGATGATCTCCTGCCGCAGCATATGACCGGCGGCGGGCGATTCGCGCGCCGGGACGAGCCCAGGAATCCTCAAGTCCCGCCGTTCGTGTCGTTCGCAACCGGGCGGCACCTGTTCGGGCACGGTCCGCGCACCGGGGACCCCGGAATCTTCTCTCCATGCCCGGCCGACATGCGCCGGACAACGCGGGGGAGAAAGACATTGCGTCGCAAGAAGCTGCAGAAGTCCGTGACCGCCCTGGCCGCTCTGGTGGCCGGTGCCGGGACCGCGCTGGTCGCCTCGGCGCCCGCGTCGGCCGTGGCCGGCCCCGAGCTCAAGCTGGCTGCCGGTGACGACACCTACGTCTCGAGCGGCCGCAAGAACGCCGGCTTCGGCGGCGAGGACAAGCTGGCCATCGGCCGCATGGACGGCGACACCAAGATCGGCTTCCTGAAGTTCCTGGTCCCGGCCGGTGTCAAGGTCACGGGCGCCAAGCTGAAGCTGGTCACCGTCGGCGACATCGCGGGCCGGATCACGCTGAGCCGGGTCGCGGACAGCAGCTGGTCGGAGAAGACCGTCACCGCCGCCACCGCTCCGGCGCTGGGTGCGGACGTCGCCTCGGTGAGCCCGAAGGCCGACGCCGGTGAGCTGACCTTCGACCTCGCCTCGGTCGTCACCGGCCCGGGCGCCTACTCCTTCGCCCTGCAGTCCTCGGCCGCGAACGCCGTCACCCGCATCCGGTCCGCCGAGGGCAGGAGCGGCGCCCCCGCGCTGCTCGTGTCCACCACCGCGACCACGCCGGCTCCGGCCGAGACCGCCCCGGCCCAGCCGTCCGTGCCGGTCGAGCCCCCGACCGACTACGTGCCGGACGAGGTCGTGCCGCCGTCGGCGACCCCGATCGAGGACGAGGACATGCCGCCGCCCGCGACGACGACCCCGGTTCCCACGACGCCCGCGCCCACGACCCCGGCGCCTTCCGGCGGCGACTGCGTGACCGACAAGCTGCTCGTGCCGTCCTGCGGCGTGCTCTGGGGTGCCGCCGCCGGCGGTTTCACCGACGCCCCGCGTGACCAGGCGCTGAAGGACTTCGAGAAGCTCAGCGGGCGTACGGCGAGCATCTTCCACGCGTACCACAAGGGTGACGAGCCGTTCCCGACCAAGTCCGAGATGGCGATGGCCCGCGACGCCGCCAAGCCGCGTGTGCTCCTGCTCAACTGGAAGATCGCGTACGGTTCGACCTGGGCCAAGGTTGCCAAGGGTGAGCAGGACGCCCGCATCGACAAGTTCGCCGCCCGCATCAAGAGCACCTTCCCGGAGAAGTTCTACCTCGTCCTCAACCACGAGCCCGAGAACGACGTCGTCGCCAAGTCCGGCTCCGGCTGGGAGGCGAAGGACTTCGCCGCGATGTACCGCCACACGATCCTGCGCCTGCGCGCCAAGGGTGTCAGCAACGCGATCAACGTCATGGCCTACATGGGCAACGAGAAGTGGATGGCGCAGTCCTGGTGGAAGGACCTCTACCCGGGTGACGACGTCGTCGACTGGATGGGTCTCGACTCGTACGTGAGCGCCGAGAAGGGCTACTACCACTTCGGTCTGTTCGGCGACCTGCTCGACCGTCAGCCGACCGGCGGCGGCCTCGGCTGGTACGACTGGGCCACCACCAAGCACGCCAGCAAGCCGATCATGGTTGCCGAGTGGGGCGTCTACCACCGCGTCGGCAAGGTCGCCGACAAGTCCGCCGGGTTCAGGAGCGTGCTGCCGGAGCTGAAGAAGCGCCCGGGCATCAAGGCGATCGTCTACTTCGACACCAAGCGTGACGACCAGGGCGACCGCGACATCAGCATCGACTCGACGAAGACGGCCCTGGCCGCGTTCAAGACCCTCGCCGCTGACAAGATCTTCGACGTCAAGCTGCGCTGACGAATTTCTGATCTCACGAGCCGCCCGGCGGGCCTGCCGGGCGGCTCGTGCCGTCTATAGAGTGCCCGCATGGACGCCCTGCGCACTGCGGCCCTGCTCGCCGCGACGCTGACCACGGCGATGATGGCGGGCTTCTTCCACGCCTACTCGTTCTCGGTGATGCCCGGCCTGCGCGGCACCGGTGACGCCGTGCTCGTCGAGGTGATGCAACGCATCAACCGCGCGATCCTCAACGGCTGGTTCTTCCTGATCTTCGTCGGCGCCCTCGTCTCCGGCGCGCTGGCCGTGGCCCTGGTCGCGATCGACGGTGACACGGCCGTGCTGATCCCGGCGGTTCTGGGCCTGGCCTGCTACCTCGCCCAGCTCGTGATCACGGGACGGATCAACGTCCCCCTCAACAACGGCCTCGACGCGGCCGGCCTCACCGATCCGGTCGCGGCCCGTGCGACGTTCGAGCAGCCCTGGGTACGCTGGAACAACGCCCGTACGCTGCTGTGCACTGTGGCCGCCGGGTCCTGGTGCTGGGCCCTGATCCAGGCCTGAGGCGGCTCAGCCCGCGATCGCCAGGGTGCCTTTGCCGCTGCGCTTCGCGTCGTACATCGCGGTGTCGGCCGCCCGCAGCAGCAGCTGTGCCGTCCGGGCCGGTCCGGTGGCGACACCGACACTGGCCTTGACCGCGAGCGTGTTGCCCTCGATCGTGGCCGGCTCCATCAGGGCCGCGACGATCCGGCCGGCGGTGGCGGAGGCCTCCCCGGCTGTCGTTCCCCTCAGGATCACCGCGAACTCGTCACCGCCGAGGCGGGCGACCAGATCGGTGTCCTCGCGGACGCAGGCCCGCAGCCGCTCGGCCGCCACGGTCAGCACCCGGTCGCCGATGTGGTGGCCCAGCGTGTCGTTGATGATTTTGAAGTCGTCGAGGTCGATCGCGAGGACACCGATGAGGTCGTCGCCGTCCGCCTCGTCGAGCCCGCGGTGGAACAGCGCGCGGTTGGCCAGGCCCGTCAGCATGTCGTGGGTGGCGTCGAAGCGCAGCTGCTCCTGGAACGCCCGCGCCTCGGTGATGTCGCGGGCGTTGGAGATCAGGCCGGACACGCTGGGGTCGTCGTAGCGGTCGGTGGCCATGACGTCGAGGTAGCGCCAGGTGCCGTCGTGGTGGCGTACCCGTCCCTGCCAGGGACCACCCGCCGGCGCGGGCAGGTCGTCGGGGTGGACCAGCGCCTGCATCGGGGAGCCCAGCAGCTCCTCCGGGGCGTACCCGAGCATGCGGGTGACCGCCGGGCTGGAGAAGGTCACCAGGCCTCTCCGGTCGGTGATGACCGTGAGGTCCGAGGAGTGCTCGATCAGCGAGCGGAAGCGGCGTTCCTGCTCGCCGAGGCGGCGCAGCAGCATGGCGTTGTCGAGGAACGCGGCGATCTGCCGGCCCAGGACGAGCAGCGTGACGGCCAGCGAGCCGATCACCAGGCCCCAGCTGCGGAGGGAGAGCCCCTCGGTGGCCAGGCTGAACAGGCCGGTCGCGTAGATGGACAGCGCGGCGCCGTAGGGCATCAGGCTGAACGGCTTGCGGCGGCGGCGCTCCTCGCCGGGCCCGGTCAGGCGCATCTCCACGGTCTGCGCCCGCGGGCAGGCGGCCATGATCACGCAGGGCACAAAACTGGCCAGCATGAACAACGCGGGGTGTTCGGTCGCCCCGAGCCCGTCCAGCCCGGCGCCGATGGCGGTCAGCACGACGCCGACCAGCGCGATGGTCGCGGCGACCCGCCGGAAGGGCGCGTTGCCGCCGAGGATGAGCTTGGCGATGCCGAAGAAGATGATCAGCATGATGGTCGCGAGCAGCGAATTGAGCACCAGCAGGCTGGGCTCGGCCCCCATCAGCTGACTGATCAGGAACGCCCACAGGAACGACGCGGCGGCGGTCAGCACGGTCGCGGCGTCCAGCCAGAACCGCAGCCGCTCGCGGCCGGTGGCCCGGATCGGGTGGGTCAACATCGCCCAGAGCGGCATCGAGACACCGATGACGATGAACGCCAGGTGCAGATTGCCGCTGAGCAGCGCGCCGACCGTGAGATCGGCGGCACTCTGCACGGTCTGGACGACGTCGCCGACGGTGAAGACCGCCGCGGCGAGGGCCATCGAGCGCCAGAACCGCCGGGTGGACGCGGGTGCCGCGGGATCCCGGGACACCCGCCAGGAGGTCAGCGCCAGCACGACGTCGAGGCCGACCTGGATCGGCCAGAAGCCGGCGATCAGGACCTCGAGCCCGAGGACCGGGAACGAGTACCAGAGGCTGCCGAGCACGAGCACCGCGGCCAGGGCGCGCATGCCGGGGTCACGGAGGAACGCCGGCAGCACCCGCGCCGTCCGCACCATCGTCGCTCCTCCAGGCCCGCGATTCCCCCTCCGGGTACCGCAGCCTGTCTATCGAACGGTGCGGCCGCGACTTGAGAGTGCCGTCATAGGTTGTTGCTTCAACTAACTCTCTGCCGTACGGTTGTCCGTAGGTAGTTGTAGCTTCAACTAAAGGAGTGGTCATGCGCATCGCCATCATCGGGACCGGCAACGTGGGGTCCGCCCTGAGCACTGCCGCCGTCAAGGCCGGTCACACCGTCACTCTCGCCGCCGCCCACCCCGAGCACGCCGCCGACGTCGCCGCCGCGACCGGAGCGCAGGCCGCCGGCACCGCCGTCGAGGCCGCGCAGGGTTCCGACCTCGTGGTTCTCGCCGTACCGGCCGGTGCCGCCCGCGGTGTGGCTGCCGAGCTGGCCGGAGTGCTCGCGGGCACCCCGCTCGTGGACGCGACCAACCCGATCAACGCCAGCTTTGACGGCCTCGACATCGCGGGTGTCTCGTTCGCGCACGAGCTGCAGGAGGTCGTGCCCGGCGCGCCCGTCGTGAAGGCGCTCAACACGCTCTTCGCCGGCCGCTACGCCGACCCGCAGGAGAACGGCCGGCCGCTGGACGCGTTCATCGCCGCCGACGACGAGGGCGCCAAGGCGCGTGTCGCCGAGTTCACCGCCTCGCTGGGCCTGCGGCCGGTCGACGTCGGCGGGCTGCGCAAGGCCCGCTCGCTCGAGGAGATGGCGTTCCTCAACATCACGGTCAACGCCGCCAACGGCTGGGTGTGGCAGACCGGCTGGCAGCTCGCCGGCCCGACGACCGCGACCGCCTGATGGCGTACCCCGCGCCCGAGGTCGCTGTTGCCGGTGACCTCGGGACCGCGGGCCCGCTGGTCGTGCTGCTGCACGGCCGCGGGTCGCACGAGAAGGAGATCATCGCGCTGGCGGACCACCTCCCGCCCGGCCCCACGTACGCCGCGGTGCGCGCGCCGATCGCCGAGGGTGGTGGCTTCGCCTGGTTCGCCAACCGCGGCATCGGCCGCCCGCTGCCCGACTCGCTGCGCCTCTCGATCGACTGGTTCCGCGGCTGGCTCGACACCCTGGGGGAGCGGCCGGTGCACCTCGTCGGCTTCAGCGGCGGCGCGGCCTTCGCCGGTGGCCTGCTCCTGGACGCGCCGTCCCGCTTCGCGAGCACGGCGATCCTGTACGGCACACTCCCGTTCGACGCGGGTGTGCCGACGACACCACGGCGCCTCCCCGGCGTACCCGTGTTTCTGGCCCACGGGGAGCAGGACCGGGTGATCCCGCCGGAGTTGCAGGCGCGGACGTGGTCCTATCTGCACGACGAGAGCGGCGCCACGCTGACCGCCCGGCGTGATCCGGGTGGCCACGGCATCGCCGCGCCGGCCCTCACGGCTCTGCACGACTGGCTGGCCGCGCGGATCGGCTAGGTGCGGGGGCGCAACCCGTCCATCATCAGGTCGAGCAGCCGGTCGGCCTGGTCCCGCTGTCCCGGGCTGCCGGTCGCGAGCGCCACGCCGTTCAGGCCGGTCAGGAGGTCCAGCACCGGGACGTCCGCGCGCAGGCTGCCGCCGCGGATGCCCGCGTCGAGCAGCATCGTCAGGGCGTCCGTCAGTCGTTCCCGGCTGTGCGCGAACGGGTCGCCGCCCGAGACGATGACCATCCGCAACGCCTCGGCCATGCCGCGCTTGGTCGCGAGGTAGTCGACGAAGCGGTCCATCCACGCCCGCAGCGCCCGGTCCGGCTCCCCGGACGCGAGCAGTTCCTCGGCCGAGTCGCAGAGCCGGTCGAGCTCACTGCGGTAGGCCGCCTCGACGAGCGCCTCCCGCGTGGGAAAGTGCCGGTACAGCGTGCCGATGCCGACCCCGGCGCTGCGCGCGATCGTCTCGAGGGCCACGTCCGGGCCGTCGGTGGAGAAGGCCCGGACGGCGACCTCGAGCAGCCGGTCGCGGTTACGCCGGGCATCGGCGCGCAGCGGGCGCTCGCTCATCGCAGTCCTGTTCCTTCCCCGCCTGCGAGGCCCTGACCCTCCAGGAACTCCTTGACGACGCGCTTGGGCGCCCGCGCCAGCCAGGCGTCGCGGAGCAACTCGTGCAACTCGTCCGGTTCGATCACTTCGAGCCGGACGAGCACGGCCGGATAACCCGCGAAGTGCGGCGTCGTGAAGTACACCGCCGGGTCGTCCGCGACCAGGGCCTCGGCGACCCCTACGTCCTCCACGCGTACGCCCAGGATGTCGCCGGAGGGTGCGTCGTCGCCGAGGGCGGCGAGATCGCCCTTGCGCAGGGGGCGCTCCCAGGCCAGGTTCTTGTCCCGCGCCCGCCACTCGCGGGGTGCGCGCTCGGTCGTCGCGGGCAGCGCCGCCATGATCCGCCGGACGTCGTCCCAGGTGGCCACTTCGGTCCCTCCGTCCCCGCCGGCACCCGTTCGCCGCCGAATCCCTCAAGTGATCCAGCACTCACCCGATCACGACGATGACAGCACACCACCAGGCGTGCGGCGGCGGAACGGGGGAGGGGTCCGATGACACTCACGCGCCCCCGCCCCGGCACGGTCCTGGTCGTCGCCGTGATCCTCGCGTTCTCGGCCCTCATGATCAGCGGTTGGGGCGGTGAACGGGTCACCGGGACGGTCTCGAACATCGGCACGGTGCTGATCGCGGCCGCCGCCGGCCTCGCCTGCCTGGTCCGGGCCGTCCAGCGCCGCGGCCGCATGGGCATCGCCTGGTCGGGGTTCGGCCTCGGCGCCCTCTCGTACGCGTTCGGCGAAGCATCCTGGGCCTGGGCCGAGACGGTCCAGGGGCGTGAGGTGCCGTTCCCCGGGCTCCCCGACGTCGGCTACCTCGGCATGGTCCCGCTCACCGCGGCCGGCCTGCTGATGGTCCCCGTCGCCCGGCAGTCGGTCGCGAACCGCGTCCGCAGCATCGTCGACGGCCTGATGATCGCCTGCTCGCTGCTGCTGGTCAGCTGGATCCTGGTCATCGACCCGATGCGCAGCGCCGGCGCCGAGAGCACCCTCGGCCTCTACGTGCTGCTCAGCTACCCGCTCAGCGACGTCGTCCTGGTCACCGTGGTGCTCTACATGCTCGCGCTGCTGCGCCGCGACCGGCAGGACGCCGGCCCGCTCATGCTGATCGGCGCCGCGATGCTGGTCATCGGTGTCGCCGACAGTGTTTACGCGTACGCGACCCTGCACGGCGACTACGCGTCGGGCGGCCTGCTCGACATCGGCTGGTTCGCCGGCTTCGGCCTGGTCCTGCTCGCCGCACGGCTCCCCGGCTCGGGTACGCCCGTGACCGCCGACGACATCGCCGAGACGACCGAGCAGCAGCCGTTCGCCATCCTCGTCCCGTACGCGGCGGTCCTCGGCGCCCTGATCTGCAGCGTGGTCTTCTACGCGATCTCCGGGCGTGCCGACGCGTTCTTCGGCAACTGCCGCTCGGTGCTGATCCTGCTGATCGTCGCCCGGCAGATGCTGACCCTGCTCGAGAACCGCCACCTCACCGCCTACCTGGAGGCGCGAGTCGCCCGCCGCAGCTCCGAGCTCCAGGCCAGCGAGTCACGCTTCCGCTCCCTGGTGCTGCAGAGCTCCGAGTCCGTCGCCGTGATCGACGCCGACTCGACCATCCGGTTCCAGAGCGACTCCGTCGAACGGATCTTCGGCTACCCGGCACACGTGCTCGTCGGCCTCAAACTGATCGACGTCGCCGGCCGCCGCGCCGCCCCGTCGATCTCCGCCGCCCTCGAGTCGATCAGGGATCAGCCGCTGGGGGTCGTTGTCCTCGAGGTGCCCCTGCGCCACCAGGACGGCCGTGTCCGCCTCGCCGAGATGACCATCACGAACGTGCTCCACGACCCGTCGGTCCGCGGGTACGTGCTCAACACCCGGGACATCCACGACGCCACCGAGCTGCAGGAACAGCTCATGCACGAGGCGTACCACGACGGGCTGACCGGGCTGGCCAGCCGTGCCCTGTTCCGGGAGCGGGTCGTCGACGCCTTGGACCGCTGTGAGCGTACGGATGATGTCGCGATCCTCGTCCTCGACCTGGACGGCTTCAAGGAGGTCAACGACAGCCTCGGCCACGCCGCCGGTGACGCCCTCCTCCTCCAGGTCGCCGACCGCCTGCGCGCCGCCGTCCGCGAGGGCGACACCGTGGCCCGCTTCGGCGGCGACGAGTTCGGCGTGATCATCGAGTCGGTCACCGCCCGCGCCGACGCCGAGGCGGTCGGAGGCCGCATCGCCGCGGCCCTGCAGCAGCCGTTCACCGTCGGCGGCCGCGACCTGCACGTGGCGGTCAGCATCGGCCTGGCCTCGGCGGCCGACGCCGACGACATCGACCAGCTCCTGCGCAACGCCGACCTCGCGATGTACCGCGCCAAGTCCGCCGGCGGCGCGGGCCTGGCGGCCTACGACCCGCAGATGCTCAGCGGTCTCGTGCAGCGCCTCGAACTCGAGGCCGACCTGCGCCTCGCCCTCGAACGCAACGAGCTCGCCCTGCACTACCAGCCCACGGTCGACCTGCGCACCGGCGACATCGTCGGCTTCGAGGCCCTGGTCCGCTGGCACCACCCGACCCGCGGCCTCGTCAACCCGCTGGACTTCATCGGCATCGCCGAGGCCACCGGCCTGATCGTCCCCCTGGGCCGCTGGGTCCTCACCGAAGCCTGCCGCCAGGCCGTCGCCTGGGGTGCCGGCACGACCCGCCGCCTCAAGATGGCCGTGAACGTGTCGGTCCGCCAGTTCGACAGCGGCGACCTGTCGGTGATGGTCGCCGAGGTCCTCGCCGAGACCGGCATGCCGGTCGACCAGCTCTGCCTGGAGATGACCGAGAGCGTCCTGCTCACCGACACCGACGAGAACCTGACCCAGCTCCAGCGCCTCAAAGCCCTGGGCGTCACCCTCGCCATGGACGACTTCGGTACGGGCTACTCGTCCCTGGCCTACCTCCGCCGCTACCCGATGGACATCCTGAAGATCGACCGCTCCTTCGTGGACCGCCTCGGCGGCGACCGCGAGGACGAGGCCCTGGTCCGCACGATCGTCCGCCTCGGCCAGAGCCTGGGCATGACCACGGTCGCCGAGGGCATCGAGGACGCGGTGCAACTGGCGACCCTGCGCGACCTCGACTGCGACCTGGCCCAGGGCTACTTCCTGTCACGCCCCCTGCCGGCGCCCGACGCCACCCGCATCCTCGCCGAAGGCCTCGCCACCAAACTCCCCGTCCCCGCCGTCGCCTGACGCGTGTCTGCGGTGCCCGCTGCGGCAGCAACGATCCACCACCCTGCCGTTCCACCCTGACGGCCCGCCCTGGCGGCCCAGCCTGCGGTTCCAGCCTGGCGGCCCGCCCTGCCGTTCCAGGCTGGCATTCCAGCCCCCGCAGCCGAGCCTGGCGGCCCAGTCTGGCGGCGCGGCCGTGCGGCTCGGCTCGGCAGCTTGGCCCGGCCCGGCCCGGCCCGGCGGCGCGGGGGTCAGCCGGCCAGGGCGTCGACCAGGCGGCGGGCCGAACCCGCGAGGTTCCAGCGTTCGGCCAGCGCCAGCAGCGCGTCGGCGTCCTTGGGGGAGGACGGCAGTGTCGCGTCGAAGTCCGGCAACGGCACGTCCAGCGCCACCTTGCAGACCGGGAGTGCCGCGGCCAGGTAGTCGCGGGCCGAGTCGAGTTTTGTGCGCAGGCCCGGCGCGAAGCCGGCGTCCTTGTCGTCGAGCGCGGCCAGGATCGCGTCCACGCCGCCGTACCGGGCGATCAGCCGGGCCGCAGTCTTCTCGCCCACGCCGGGGACACCGGGGAGGCCGTCGCTCGGGTCCCCGCGCATGGCCGCGAAGTCGGCATACCACCGGGCCGGGACGCCGTATTTCGCCTCGACCGCCGCGTTGTCGCTGTCCTCGAGCTTGGCGACGCCACGGCCGCAGTAGAGCAGACGGGTGCCGCGCTCGTCGTCGACCAGCTGGAACAGGTCACGGTCGCCCGAGACCACCTCGACCGGCGCGGGCTGGGTCGCGGCCAGCGTGCCGAGCACGTCGTCGGCCTCGTAGCCCTTCACACCGAAGGCCGGGATGCCCACGGCCGCGAGCACCTCGAGCAGCACCGGCACCTGCTTCTCCAGCGCGGCGGGAACCTCCTCGACGTCACCGTGGGCGACGCGGTGCTTCTTGTACGACGGGACCAGCGCGACCCGCCACTCCGGCCGCCAGTCGGCATCGAGGGCGCACACGACACGCCCGGGCCGCCGGGTGCGGACGAGCTGGGCGATCATGTCCATGAACCCGCGGATCGCGTTGACCGGCTCACCCGCCGACGTCCTGGCAGCGGACTCGGGAATGCCGTGGAACGCACGGAAATACAGGCTGGGGGCGTCGACAGCCAGCAGAGGTCGCTCAGTCACCGCCTCAACCTAGCGGCGCCGTACGACACTTCGCTGAGACCCGCGGGGCAGACGCCGACCCAAACGTTCGTTAAGCTGGCGCGGTGACGGTCGAGCGGATCCTGCCAACCGAAGAGGCATACGAGTTACTGGGTCTGACCCGCGAGATCGCCGACGGCGAACTGGCACCACGGGTCGCCCGGTTCGAGGAGCAGGGTGAGTTCCCCCGTGAGGTGCTGCGCACCATCGGGCGTTCCGGATTGATGGGGTTGCCCTACCCCGAGACCGACGGCGGCGCGGGTCAGCCGTACGAGGTCTATCTCCAGGTCCTGGAAATTCTTGCGGGTTCGTGGCTGGCGATCGCCGAGGCGGTCAGTGTCCACACCCTCTCGTGCTTCCCGGTGTACGCGTTCGGGAACGAGCGCCAGCGCAAGTCCCTGCCCGACATGCTCGGGGGAGATCTGCTCGGCGCCTACTGCCTGTCCGAGCCGCAGGGCGGTTCGGACGCCGCGTCGCTGACCACGCGGGCCGAGAAGGACGGCTGCGACTGGGTCGTGACCGGCACCAAGGCCTGGATCACCCACGGCGGCCACGCCGACTTCTACAACGTCTTCTGCCGCACCGGCGGCCCCGGCCCGACCGGCATCTCGTGTGTCATCGCCGACGCCGACACGCCCGGGCTGCTGCCCCAGATCCCCGAACGCACGATGGGCCTGCGCTCCTCACCACCGGCCCAGATCGTCTTCGACGGCGCCCGCATCCCGGCCGAACGCCTGGTCGGCGACGAGGGCGCCGGCTTCCGGATCGCCATGCAGGCCCTGGACGCGGGCCGCCTCGGCATCGCCGCCTGCGCCGTCGGCCTGGCCCAAGCCGCAGTCGACTACGCCACCGCGTACGCGAAAGAGCGTCAGCAGTTCGGCAAGGCCATCGGGGAGTTCCAAGGAATCGGTTTCATGCTCGCCGACATGGCCACCCAGGTGTCGGCCGCCCGCGCCCTGACGCTGGCCGCCGCACGCCTCAAGGACGCGGGCCGCCCCTTCTCCATCGAGGCCGCCAAGGCCAAACTCTTCGCCACCGACGCGGCGATGCGGGTGACAACGGACGCGATCCAGGTGCTCGGCGGGGCCGGTTACGTCAGCGACCACCCGGTCGAGCGGTGGTTCCGTGAGGCCAAGGTGCTGCAGATCGTCGAGGGCACCAACCAGATCCAGCGCCTGGTCATCGCCCGGTCCCTGACCCGGGACTGAAAACCGGTTCGGTGCCGGAGCCCCACGCCCGGTATCTTGTCGCCGTGGAAGAGATCGACCGGGCGATCGTGGGCGCCCTCACCGCGGACGGCCGCCTGTCCTACACCGATCTCGCCGAACGCGTCGGCCTGAGCGTCTCCGCCGTGCACCAGCGGGTACGTCGGCTCGAGCAACGCGGCGTCATCAGCGGCTACACGGCCAAGGTGTCCTACGAGGCCCTCGAGTTGCCCCTGACAGCGTTCGTGGCGATCCGCCCGTTCGACCCGTCCCAGCCCGACGACGCCCCCGAACGCCTGGCCCACCTCTCCGAGATCGACTCCTGCTATTCGGTGGCGGGGGAGGACTTCTACCTGCTCCTGGTACGGGTGGCCGGCCCAGCAGACCTCGAACGCCTGCTGCAGGAGATCCGCACAGCAGCCAACGTCACTACCCGCACCACAGTCGTCCTCAGCACCCCGTACGAAAACCGCCCACCCCGCATCGAAGCAACCGAACCATAGTATCCTAGGACGCTCTAGCGGATGTGCCCCCAGCCACCAGGCTGAAGCGACACGACAGAGCCCGTCGGCCGCCCAACTTCCTTGAAACAGGGTTAACCGAGCGCCATGGCCTCGACTTCCGTGAAGTTGGGGCCTCCGCATGTCAAGAAGCCCCAACTTCGTTGAAGTCGGGGCTTCGTCATGCCAGGAGGCCCAACTTCACGGAAGTCGGAATGTCTGCAGGCCGGGACACCCCAACTTCACGGAAGTTGGGGTGTCTGCGGGCCAGAAGGCCCCAACTTCAAGAAAGTCGGGTCTTCCGCGAGCCAAGAGGTCCCAACGTCGGTGAAGTCGGGGTTTGGCGGGCCGCGACGCCCCGACTTCCGTGAAGTTGGGGCCTCCGTGAGCCAGGACGTCTCAATCTCGCCGAGCGAGGCCCAACTTTTGTTGAAGTTGGGGCATCTGCGGGTGGCGTCCGGCCCAACTTCCTTGCAGTCGGGAACTCGGCGGATCGTGACACCCCAAGTCCGTGAACCTGTGACGTCCGTGGGCGGGAGGACGCCCAACTTCGTTGAAGTCGGGGCCTCGGAGTGCCGTGAGGCCCCGACTTCCTTGAACTTGGGCCCCCGCGGGTCGCCGACCCTCCCGACTTCGTTGAGGTCGGCGTGTCCGCGGGCTATGAGGCCCGACTTCACGGGAGTCGGGGTGTCTGGCGGGGCAGGAGGCCCCAACTTCAAGGAGGTTGGGGTGTCTGCGGGCTAGGAGGCCCCAACTTCAAGGAGGTGGGGCTTCTACGAGCCAGGAGGCCCCCAACTTCAAGGAAGTCGGGGTATCCGCGGGCAACGACGCCCCGACTTCGTTGATATCGGGAACTCTGCGGGGTCACGAAGCCCGACTTCAAGGAAGTTGCGGTGTCCGCGGGTGCGGCCTTCGTCGATGACGGGGCGGCCGGCGAAGGCGGAGCCCTAGCGGCGCGGCAGGTCCACACCTTGTTGCTGCCGGATTTCGTCACCTTCGGCCAGTCGCGCGACAGCGGCGCCGGGCGGTGACCGTTGTGGTGATCAACCCACCATGCCGCCGCAGGATTGCCGAGCACCCCGATGCCTCACCGCACGAAGGGCCTGGCCGGGCGCAGAACTCGTGTCCGTGAAGCGGCAATGAGTCCGCCGAGCTCGAAGCCGAAGACGACGGCCGCCGACCTGCACGTCCGCGTGGTCGCCACCCACAGCAACCTCATGCGGAGCCCGCTGCCCCTCGGGCGAACGAGCGAAACGACCACACACCTGCTCGCCAACCGAGCCCGTGCCGACCACTCAAACCAAAGAGCGCAACCAACATCCTAGGATGCCTTACGCGACGTGCGCCGCGCCGCGCCACAGGCTCATTCGACGCCTACGGCGCCTGTCCCACCGAAGAAGCAAAAAAGCCGGCTGCAGCCGCCGAGAACCGGTCCGCATCGTCCAGCCAGGGGAAGTGCCCGGCCGCAGGCTGCACGACCAGCTCCACCTTCGGAAAAAGCGCAGCCAGCGCGCCCACAGCACCCGGAGGCGAGTTCAAGTCGTATTCCCCGGCCACCACCAGCACCGACCCCGCAAACCCACCAACCGCCACCCGCGTGACCTCAGCGTCAAATGCCCCCTCGGAGGCAAAGATCCCAGCCGCCTCGTCGTTGCGATGGCGTTCGTCCGAGGCAACACGAGCCCGCGCCGCGTCGTCCCAGCGCCCGTGCCGGAACGGCTCGACCTCCGCGAAGTCGGCCTCTTTCCCCGCCATGACCTTCTCGAGCGCAGCGAAGGCCACCCCGAACCAAGGCTCGTCGCGCCGCAGCAGCGCGACCTCACGCCGGTCGTTGCCACTGACGGGGATCCCAACACCGAACAGGCTCGGTGTGATCAACGCGAGCCGGTCAACGCGCGCGGCGTGCTCCTGGACGTAGAGAACGGCGAGGTTCGTCCCGGCGGAGTGGGCGAGCAGGTCGAAGCGTTCCAGACCCAGGTGCCGCCGCAAGGCCTCCACGTCACCGACCTGCCGATCGCACCGGTAAGAGGCCGGATCGGAAGGGACCGCCGACCCGCCGGTCCCGCGGGGGTCGAGCAGGATCAATTGGCGGTCCAGGGGAAGGCCGCGCAAATAGGCGGAGTCCTGCATCGGCCCGCCCGGCAGGCAGATCAGGGGTTCTCCCACCCCCTTGACGTGGTACGCGAGCAGGGTTCCGTCAGGTGCAGTGAAGGCAGGCATGGCGGCGACCCTCGCAGCGCGGACAAACGACCCGCAACCGAATTCAGGGTGTGAAGCGGTACCCGATGCCCGGCTCGGTGATCAGGTATCGGGGCCGGGACGGGTCCGGTTCGAGTTTGCGGCGCAGGTTGGCCAGGTGGACGCGGAGGTAGCCGGTTTCGTTCTCGTAGGCAGGCCCCCACACCTCGCGCAGCACCTGTTTCTGGGCGACGAGTTTGTCGGGGTGGCGGGCCAGGAGTTCGAGCATGTGCCATTCGGTGGGGGTGAGACGGACCTCGTCGCCGGCGGTGGTGGTGACGCGTTTGGCGGCGAGGTCGATGGTGAAGGCGGCGGTGGTGATGGTGACGCTGTCGGGCTGGGGTGCGGCGCGGCGGAGTGCGGCGCGGATGCGGGCGAGTAGTTCGTCCATGCCGAACGGTTTGGTGACGTAGTCGTCGGCGCCGGCGTCGAGGGCTTCGACCTTGCCGGCCTGGTCGTGGCGGGCGGACAGCACGATGATCGGGATGCTGGTCCAGCCGCGGAGGCCACGAACCACCTCGACGCCGTCGAGGTCGGGGAGGCCGAGGTCGACGATGGCCAGGTCGGGTGGGGTGTGGCCGGCGGTGCGGAGGGCGCTGGTGCCGTCGGCGGCGGTCAGGACCTCGTACCGGCGGGCGGCCAGGTTGATGCGCAGGGCCCGCCGGAGCTGGTCGTCGTCGTCCACGACAAGAATGCGGCTCACGGCGCTGATTGTGCAGCATGCGCGGCAGGCCTAACCTGACAGTCATGGAGAAGACCGAGCGGGCCGAGCGGCCCCGGGAGGACTACCGGCACCTGCCGCCGCGGATCCTGCCGGACGAGATGGTCCCGGCGAAGGCTGTGGTGCAGATCCGGGACACCGTCGTCGAGGGCACTGACAACGAGTGGCACGTCCGCATGGGCTGGGCCGTTTGACGGAGGAGCTGCTGGCCGGCGGCAACGTCGCCGACCAGGTGGTCCGTGCCGGTGACACGGTACGCAAACCGTGGACCGCCGCCACCCCGGCCATCCACGCGTTCCTGCGGCACTTGAGCGCGAAGGGCGTCGAGGGCGTGCCCGGTGTGCTGGGCCGTGACGAGCAGGGCCGGCAGGTCCTGGCGTTCGTGCCGGGTGTGCAGGGTGAGTCGGCGCCGCCGATGACCGTTCCGGAGTTGCATCGGCTGGGTGGCCTCGTCCGCGCGCTGCACGACGCCTCCGCCGACTTCGTGTTTCCGCCCGGCGCGGTGTGGGAGTGTGCGATCCCGCCGGACGGCGCCGACCTCGTCTGTCACCAGGATCTGGCCCCGTGGAACCTGATCCGGGACGGCGACACCTGGACCTTCATCGACTGGGACGCCTCCGCACCGGGCACGCGCCTGTGGGATCTGGCCTACGTCGCGCAGACTTTCGCGCCGCTGCTGGCCGGCGGTGATCCGGCGACGGACGCAAAGAGGCTGCGGGCGGTCGTGGACGGCTACGGTCTCGACGACGCCGGCCGCAAAATGTTCCCGGAAAAGCTCGTCGAGCGCACCCGCGCGATGTACGACCTGCTTGAGAACGGCTCCCGCACGGGCGTGATGCCGTGGTCCCGTCTGTGGGACGAGGGCCACGGCGTCCACTGGGGCGGCGCAGCGGATTATCTGGCCGCGCACCTCCCCACGTGGAGGTCAGTCCTGCAGTGACGCCCGCAGGCACTGGGTGACGTAGGGCAGCTCGAAGGTGTCGCGCCCGGCCAGGTCCGGGTGGGTGGCCGCGAGTTCCCGGACGCGGTCGAGGACGGCGGCGCGTTCGGTTGCGGGCAGCAGGATCACGTAGCTGCGGGAGGCGACGAGGTCGAGGAGCCGGTCGAGGCCGATCCGGTGGGTCCAGGTGAAGTCGCGGGTCTCGGACGGCCCGAACGGTGCGCCGATGCGGTCGTCGCGCCGCATTTCCCGGGAGTCGATGATCTCGCCGAGTTGCCGGACCCAGTCGACGCTCTCGTCGCGGAGGTTCCAGATGAGGCCGAGGCGGCCGCCGGGGGAGAGGACCCGGGCGACCTCCGGGACGGCACGGTCGGGGTCGACCCAGTGCCAGGCCTGGGCGCAGAGCACCACGTCGGCGGAGGCGTCGGGCAGTGGGATCTCCTCGGCGGTGCCGGCCAGCACGGTCACCCCGGGCAGGACGCGGGCGAGTTCGGCGCGCATGCCGTCGGAGGGTTCGACTGCGGTCACGGGCAGGCCGAGGTCGCGGATCTGGCGGGTCAGTTTGCCGGTCCCGGCGCCGAGATCCACGACCCGCGGTTCGCCGCCGGGCAGGAGCCACTCCAGCGCTTCCCTCGGGTACGGCGGACGTGCGCGTTCGTAGAGAGCGGCGACGGGTCCGAACGAGGTGGCGTGATCGCTCATGCGGCCATCATTCCGTATCCAAGGATCCTAGGATGCTGTACGCGCAGTGCGCCACTCCACATGTGTGCACGGGGTGTTTCAGAAATGAGCCCTTCGGGCACCTCTTCACCAGCAAGGCAAAGCAGTTCCTAGCGGTGAGAGGGTTTGACGATGAGCTTCACTGACAAGGTCAAGAACAAGACGGAAGAGCTGACCGGTAAGGCGAAGCAGGGCATCGGCGACGCCACCGACAACGAGCGTCTCGTCGCGGAAGGCCAGGCGCAGGAGACTGCCGCCAAGGCCAAGCAGGCCGGCGAGCACGTGAAGGACGCCGGCAAGGACGTGCGCGACGCGTTCAGCTGAGCCCAGCAGACAGCGACGCCCCCGGGGATTCCCCGGGGGCGTTTTGCTGTGCCGGAACTACTCGGCGACCTGCTGCTTGCGCCACCAGTCCTGGCCGGACTGCGGCAGTGTGTCGATCGGGTCGTAGTACGCGTGGAGTTTGCTGAGGGCGTCCTCGTCGGTGGCCTCGATGGACGTGCGGTAGTTCTTCGTCCAGTAGGAGATGCCGTGCTCGCGGTCGTACTCGGCGAGCATGTGCACCCAGCGTTTGCCGACGAAGGGGACGTCGCAGACGATGCGCGGGGTGGCGTATCCGGGGAGGTAGCCCATCATGTCGTGCTGGAGCTGCTGGGCGTACCAGACGGGGACGCGCCAGTGCTCGGCGTTGGGGATCATGTCGCACATGTAGAAGTAGTACGGCAGGATCCCGGCTTCGCCCTGCAGGCCGAAGCAGAGGTCGAGCAGGTCGGTCGTGGTGGCGTTGACGCCGCGCATGAGGACGCCCTGGTTGCGGACGTCGCGGACGCCGACCTCGAGCAGCATGCGGGCGGCGCGGGCGACCAGTGGTGTCAGTGAGTTGACGTGGTTGACGTGGGTGTGGACGGCGAGGTTGACGCCGCGGCGTTCGGCGGTGATGGCGACGCGGTTGAGGCCTTCGACGACGTCGCCCTGGAGCCAGTGCTGGGGCAGGCCGGCGAGGGCTTTGGTGGCCAGCCGGATGTCGCGGACGGTGGGGACCGAGAGCAGGCCCATCAGGTACGCCTCGAGCTGTTTCCACGGGACGTTGGCGACGTCGCCGCCGGAGACGACCACGTCGCGGACGCCGGGGTGTGCCTTGAGGTAGGCGAGGTGGGCGTCGTACCGGTCGACGGGCTTGAGGGTCAGTTTGAGTTTGTCGACGGTGGGGGTGCTGTTGCCGACGAGGTCCATGCGGGTGCAGTGGCCGCAGTATTGCGGGCAGGTGCTGAGGAGCTCGGCGAGGACCTTGGTCGGGTAGCGGTGGGTGAGGCCTTCGGCGACCCACATGTCGTGCTCGTGCAGGGAGTCGCGGGTGGCGTGGGGGTGTGACGGCCAGTCGAGGTGGCGGTCGGTGGCGACGGGGATCATGTATCGCCGGATCGGGTCTGCGTAGAACGAGTCCGTGTCGGGGGTGGTGTCCGGCACCATGGTGTTGAGCATCTGGGGCGGGATCAGCATCGACATGGTGGCCAGGCGCTGCTGGTCGGTTTCCAGGTCGGCGTAGAAGCGGTCCTCCAGGAGGTCGCCCATGACGGCGCGGAGCTGCTTGACGTTCTTGACGCAGTTGACGCGCTGCCACTGGGCGGATTCCCACTGTTTGGCGGTGATGTCGCGCCAGCCGGGGAAGCGGGTCCAGTCGGGTTCGACCAGGGGGCGGCGCTGGTATTCGTAGGGCTGCCCGGCCTCGGTGGCGGCGTCGTTCTTCAGCTGAGTCAACGGGGCCTCCTGGGGTGGGGGAGCGATCGACTTCGACCATACTGGAGAATCTTCGGTCTAGTAACTATCGGCCCGGAGGATTTACGGTAGGGCGGGCGTACGACAGTCTGTTTCTCGTGAGGATGGTGGGCATGACGTTTCCGGTGGGGCTGAGCCGGGTGCTGGAGCCGGCGGGTGTGCTGCCGCAGGCGGCGTGGCGCCTGGACGCGCGTCCGGAGCTCGGTCCGGACGAGGTGCGGATCCGGGTGGAGCGGCTGAACCTGGACGCGGCGAGTTTCCGGCAGCTGGCGACCAAGCACGGCGGTGACGGTGCGGCGGCGCGGTCCGAGGTGCTGGAGATCATCGGTACGCGCGGGAAGATGCACAACCCGGTGACCGGCTCCGGCGGCATGCTGATCGGTGTTGTGGACGAGGTCGGGCCGGAGTCGCCGCTGCCGGTGAAGGCCGGTGACCGGGTCGCGACGCTGGTGTCGCTGACGCTGACGCCGCTGGTCGTCTCGGACGGGCTGGCGGGCTGGGACGGGCTGAGCGAGCAGGTGCCGGCGGCGGGCCACGCGATTCTGTTCGGCCGGTCGGTCGTGGCGGTGCTCCCGGACGATCTGTCCCCGGAGCTGGCCCTCGCCGTGTTCGACGTGTGCGGGGCGCCGGCACTGACGGACCGGATCGTCAAGGCGTACGTCGGTGCGGCAGCCATCGCGCATGACGCGGAGCCGGTGACGGTGGCGGTGCTGGGTGGTGCCGGGAAGAGCGGTTCGCTGGCTCTGACGGCAGCGCGGCTCGCCGGTGCCCGTACGGTCGGGGTGGTCGTGTCGGACGCGGAGCGGGAGGCGCTGCAGCTGGCGGGGCTGGCCGATCACGTCGCGGTGGCCGACGCACGGGATCCGGTGGCGGTGTCGTCGGCGGTGGTCGACGCGCTGGGTGGTGCGGCGACGGTGACGGTCGTGTGTGTGGACGTGCCGGGGTGCGAGCACGGGGCGATCCTGGCGACGGCGTCCGGCGGCACGGTGATCTTCTTCTCGATGGCGACGAGTTTCCCGGCGGCGGCGCTGGGTGCCGAGGGCCTGGCGGCGGACGTGACGATGCTGGTCGGCAACGGGTACGTGCCGGGGCACGCGGCGTTCGCGCTCGATGTGGTGCGGCGCACACCGGCGGTCAGGGCTCTGTTCGAGGCCCGGATCGCGGCACACTGACGGTCATGATTAGCCCCTCGGTGCTCTACTCCCGTGGCCGTTTCTATTCCGCCGCCGACCCCCGGGCGACGGCGATGCTGGTGCATGACGGCCGGATCGTGTGGCTGGGGGCGTCGGACGACGCCCCGTCCGCGGATTCGGTCGTGGATCTTGATGGTGCGCTGGTGGCGCCGGCTTTTGTGGACGCGCACATCCATGCGACGGACACGGGTCTGGCGGCGGACGGGCTGGATCTGTCCGGGGTGCGCTCGGCGCAGGAGTTGCTGGACGCGGTGGCTGCTTTTGCGGCGACACGGCCGGCGGACGGTGTGGTGCACGGGCACGGCTGGGACGAGTCGACGTGGGCGGTGCAGGAGCCGCCGTCGGCGGACGTGCTGGAGCGGGCGGCGCAGGGCCGGCGGGTCTATCTGTCGCAGGCGTCGGTGCATTCGGCGCTGGCGTCGCGGTCGCTGCTGGCGGCGTGCCCCGGCGTCGAGGGGGTGCCGGGGTACGCCTCGACCGGCTGGCTGCGGGAGCAGGCGCATCACGCTGTGCGGGCGGTGGCGCTGGGCTCGCTGACGCCGGAGCAGCGGACGGCGGCGCAGCGTACGGCGTTGCGGCTGGCGGCGTCGCGGGGTGTGGCAGTGGTGCACGAGTGCGGTGGTCCGGGGACGTCGAGCGAGGCGGATTTCACGTCGTTGCTGGCGTTGTCGGGTGCGGGTCTGCCGCGGGTGTACGGCTACTGGGGTGAGCTCGGTGGTGCGGCCCGGGCGAAGGAGCTGGGTGCGGTCGGTGCCGGTGGTGACCTCTATGCGGACGGTGCGCTGGGGTCGCGGACGGCGTCGGTGCGGCACGCCTATGTCGACGGTGACGGGTGCGGTGACGCGTTCGTGTCGGCGGAGGAGGCCGGTGCGCATCTGCTGGAGTGTGTCGAGGCGGGTGTGCAGGGTGGTTTCCACGCCATCGGGGACGCGGCGATCGAGGCGGTGCTGGACGGATTCGCGATCGCGGCGAAACAGATCGGTGTGGACCGGTTGCGGGAGGGCCGGCACCGGATCGAGCACGTGGAGCTGATCGACAAGCCGATGATCGCGCGGCTGGTGGAGTTCGGTGTGGTGGCCAGTGTGCAGCCGGTCTTCGACGCGTTGTGGGGTGGCCCGGACCGCATGTACGCGCAGCGTCTGGGTGTGCAGCGGGCGATGGCGTCGAACCCGATCGGTGCGATGTACGCGACGGGGGTGTCGCTGGCGTTCGGGTCGGACTCGCCGGTGACGGTGCTGGACCCGTGGGCGGCGGTGGTCGCTGCAGCGGCGCCGCGGAACCCGGTGTTCCGGATGAGTGTGCGGGCGGCGTTCGGGGCGAGCACCCGGGGTGGCTGGCGTGCGGTGGGTGTGGACGACGCGGGGGTGCTGTCGCCGGGCAAGTCGGCGACGTTCGCGGTGTGGGACACCCCGGCGGGGGTCGACGGTGGTCTGCCGGTGCTGCTGCCGGGGGCCGACGGTGAGGTGCCGGCGCGGCCGGTGTGCCGGCGCACGGTGCTGCACGGCGAGACGATCTTCGAGGAGTAGTGGTGGTGGTGGACAAACTCGGTCTGGATCCGCGGGTCGTGAAGCGGGCGCGGGCTCTGGCCGCGAAGGCGGGGCAGCCGGTCGTGGATCTGGCGCGCTCGCACACGACGGTGTCGGTGGAGCGGGCGGTGCTCCGGCTGGCCGGGGTGTCGGGTGCGGACTCCGACGGCATTCCGTGGGTGAACCGCCTCGTCGACGCCGTACGCGCTGATGTGGGTCTGGGTCAGGGTGTGGCGGTGCCGGTGTTCCATGCCCTGGCGTCGCAGGGCCTGGACGACGTGACGGTGCTCGCGCAGAAGGCGGCGGCGGGGGCGGTGACGTTCGGCGTACCGGAGCGGAAGGCCGAGGTGACCGCGGCCCGGCGGGCGGCGCGCCGGGCGACGAACGTGGGTCTGAAGATCGTGGATCGGCGGCGGGTGGAGCGGGAGCGCCTGGTCAAGCGGCTGGGTGATCCGGAGCAGCGGCCGTGGATCTATCTGATCGTGGCGACCGGGGACATCTACGAGGACATCCCGCAGGCGCAGGCGGCGGCCCGGGCGGGCGCGGACGTGATCGCGGTGATCCGGTCGACGGGTCAGTCGTTGCTGGACTACGTGCCCGAGGGGGCGACCCGGGAGGGTTTTGCGGGCACGTACGCGACGCAGGAGAATTTCCGGCTGATGCGGGCGGCCCTCGACGAGACGTCGAAGGAGCTGGGCCGGTACGTGCGGCTGACGAACTACGCGTCGGGGTTGTGCATGCCGGAGATCGCGGCGCTGGCCGGTATGGAGCGTCTGGACATGATGCTCAACGACTCGATGTACGGGATCCTGTTCCGCGACATCAACCCTATCCGGACGTTCGTCGACCAGCGGTTCTCGCGGCAGGTCCACGCCCGGGCGGGGATCATCATCAACACCGGTGAGGACAACTACCTGACGACCGCGGACGCGGTCGAGGCGGCGCACACGGTGACGGTGTCGCAGTTGCTCAACGAGTTCTTCGCGCACGAGGCGGGGCTGGAGAACTGGCAGCTGGGTCTGGGGCACGCGTTCGAGATCAATCCGGAGCTGCCGGATTCGTTCCGGCTCGAGCTGGCGCATGCGCTGCTGGCGCGGGAGTTGTTCCCGGATGCGCCGCTGAAGTGGATGCCGCCGACCAAGCACATGACCGGTGACGTGTTCCGGGGCAACCTGCTCGACGGGTTCTTCAACCTGGCGGGTGCGCTGACCGGTCAGGGGATCCTGCTGGTGGGGATGATGACCGAGGCCGTGGTGACGCCGTGGCTGTCCGACCGGGACATCGCCCTGCAGAACGTCCGGTACGTGCTCAACGGGGCCGGGAAGCTGCACGAGGACTTCGTGCCGGCGCCGGGCGGGTTCATCCGGTCGCGGGCGCACGAGGTCCTCGGTGAGGCCATCGACCTTCTGGAGAAGGTCGTCGACGACACGATGCTGACGGCGATCGCCGAGGGCACGTTCGGGATCATGAAGCGGCCGGCGGACCGGGGCAAGGGCCTCGACGGGGTCGCGAAGCACGAGGACGGCTACTACAACCCCGTGACGGAGGCCTTGGAGGTATGAGCGACTGCACCGAAGCGAGCTTGCGAGCGAAGGGCCAGGAGGGCATGCCAAAGGTAGGCACAGCATGAGCATCGTGCGGCCCTACGGGGACACCACGGGGGACGGGATGGTGCAGCTGTCGTTCACGCTGCCGATCCCGCACGACAAGCGGGCCGAGGGCGCCGCGGTGCAGCTGGCGAACAAGATGGGCATGGACCCGGCGCTGCTGGTGCACGCCAAGCCGATGGGCGAGGGGTTCACCTTCTTCGTCGTCTACGGCAAGGTCAGCCATCTCGTCGACACCGACAAGGTCCAGGTGGTCGAGCGTGACTTCCCGCTGCTGAGCGCCAAGGAGGTCAACGCGGTGATCAAGCGCAAGCTGCGGCGGCGCCTGAACGTCGTCGGGGCCTGCATCGGCACGGACGCGCACACTGTCGGCATCGACGCGATCCTCAACCTCAAGGGCATCGCGGGGGAGAAGGGCCTGGAGTACTACCGGGAGCTGTCGGTGACCAACATGGGCGCGCAGGTGTCGGTGCCGGAGCTGGTCGAGGAGGCCCGGGCGCAGAAGGCCGACGCGGTGCTGGTGTCGCAGGTGGTGACTCAGCGCGACGCGCACCTGCAGAACACCCGGGCGATGTCGGCGGCGTTCCGGGAGGCGTTGCCGGCGGGCAAGCGGCCGCTGCTGATCGTCGGCGGGCCGCGGTTCGACGAGCTGATGGCCGGCGACCTCGGCGTCGACCGGATCTTCTCCCGGGGGACGACACCCCGGGAGGTCGCCTCTTATCTGGTCCACGCGCTGGTCGGGAGCCCGTCATGATCACTGTCACGCATCGCCGGTACGTGCCGTACTCGCACGCGCACTACGCGGGGAATCTGGTCGACGGGGCGTACTCGCTGGGGTTGTTCGGCGACGTCGCCACCGAGGTGTGCATCCGTCTCGACGGCGACGAGGGGCTGTTCGCGTCGTACTCCGACGTGCAGTTCAAGGCGCCGGTCCAGGCCGGTGACGTCCTGGAGGTCACCGCGACGGTCACCCGCATGGGTACGCGGTCCCGGCAGATCGCGTTCACGTCGGCGGTCGTGTGCCGGGGCACGGGCGGGTCGGCGGCGTCCGTTCTCGACGAGCCGATCATCGCGGTGACCGCCACGGGCACGGTTGTCGTGCCCGCGAAGGCGTGACCACTGCTGTCTGTGTGGACGTCGGGTCGACGTACACGAAGGCCTGTCTGGTCGATCTCGACGGCGGGGTGCTGCTGCGCCGCGCGGAGGTCCCGACGACCGCGGGCACGGACGTCCTGACCGGTCTCGACGCCGCCGTGGCGCAGCTGGGCGGGACCGGCGAGCTCTACGTGTGCTCGTCGGCCGGTGGTGGTCTGCGGCTGGCCGTCGTCGGCTACGAGGCGCTGGTCACGGCCGAGGCCGGGCACCGCGTCGGGTTGTCCGCCGGCGCGCAGGTGGTCCACGTGGCCGCGGGTGCGCTCGACGGCCGGGCGGTGGCGGCGCTGCGGGCGTCGCGTCCGGACGTGATCCTGCTCGTCGGTGGCACCGACGGCGGCGACGGTGAGGTGCTGCTGCACAACGCCCGCCGGCTGGGCACCTCGCGGATGCGGGTGCCGGTGGTCGTCGCAGGGAACGCCGACGTGCGGGACGAGGCCGCAGAGGTCCTGACCGGACGGCGCATCCCGGTGACCGTCACCGGAAATGTCCTACCGAGGATCGGTGTCCTGGACCCCGGCCCGGCGCGCGCGGCGATCCGGGAGGTGTTCCTGCGGCACGTCATCGGCGGCAAGCGGCTCTCCCGGGGTGGCCGGTTCGGGTCGCTGGTGCGCGCGGCGACCCCGGACGCGGTTCTGGCCGGGGTGGAGCTGCTCGCGGACGTGACCGGCGCGGGGGTGCTCGTGGTCGACGTCGGCGGGGCGACCACGGACGTGTATTCGGCGCTGCTGCCGGACGCGGAGTCCGAGACCGGCCCGCGGCGTGACGTCGCCGGGACGCTGTGGCGGTCGCGCACCGTGGAGGGTGACCTCGGTGTCGGGGTGGGTGCGCCCGGTGTGGTCGCGGCCGCGGCGGCCGAGAAGCTGCCGGTGCCGGACATCAGCGGCGGGCCGCCATACAGCGCCGGCACCGACCGGCGGCTGGCCGCGACCGCGGCGACTATCGCGCTGCGCCGGCACGCCCGCGGGTATTCGGCCGGGCCCGGTCAGCCACGCACCGGGGGCCGTGACCTGCGGGATGTCCGGCTGGTCGTCGGCTCCGGCGGGGTGCTGCGGCACGGCGGCGGCGAGGAGGTCCTCGACGCGGTCCTGGGTGACACCGCCGGCGGCTGGGCCGCACCGGCGGCACCGCGGCGCACCGTCGACGCGCAGTACGTCCTGGCGGCGGCGGGACTGATCGCTGTCGATCACCCGGCGGCGGCCGCGGGGCTCGTGCACGCTCTGTGACCGCCCCGGGGGACAGCGGATGACACGCCGGTGAACGCGACACGCCCGGACAGGTGGACGCCGGTTGACAGACCGCCGGGGGTGCGACGTACCGTCTTCAGGTCCTACCTCGGGAAGCGACTGTTGTTCGCTTCGTTCCTTCGCCCACTGGCCACGCCCGCACCCGTTCGGTGAGTGCCCGCGTACGCCAGGTCCAGGGGGTGGGGGTCGGCGGAGCGGCGCGGACCGGTCGCGCTGTCCCGGTGTCGGGCAGGGGTGAACGTGGCCAGTAGACAACGGCACGGCGGGGGCAGCCAGCCCGCGGCGGGTCGGTCCGAAGGTCACGCAAGGCTTCTGACGCACCGGCCCGGAAGGATCTCTGGGAGCAATCGGGGCGCGGCCCGCGGGCCGCGCCCCGATTCGTGTCCGCGCAGGTAACGTGCGCGATGAGATCGTGACCGTCGACAGGTACCCTTCCGCGGGTGGATTTATTGACGCTTCAGCCAACGCCGCCGGTGCCCGCACCGCCCCCGGCGGTGCCTGCCGGGCCGCGCCCGCTGCGCCTCTGGGTGTCCGTGCTGCTCGCGCTGGCCGCCGGCGCCGCGCTGCTGCTGTCGTTCCCGCCGTACGGTCTGTGGTTCCTCGGCCCGGTCGCGGTGGCGTTGCTGGCCGCGGCGACACACCGCCGGCGTCTGCGGGGCGGGTTCGGCGTCGGGATCCTCGCCGGGTTCGTGTTCTTCGTGCCGCTGCTCGACTGGACCAACCTCGCCGCGGGCTGGCTGCCGTGGATCCTGCTGTGCACCGCCCAGGCCGCGTACCTCGGTCTGCTCGGTGTTGCCGGGGCGTGGCTGTCGCCGTTGCACGACCGCTGGCGGGCGGTGTGGCCGCTGACCGCCGGCCTGCTGTGGGTGGCGCAGGAGGCGCTGCGGGACCGGGCGCCGTTCGGCGGGTTCCCGTGGGGGCGTCTCGCGTTCAGCCAGGGTGACGCGCCGGGCCTGCGCCTGGCCGTCGTCGGTGGTGCGCCGCTGGTGACCTTCGCCGTCGCGGCCGCCGGTGGCGCTCTGATCGCCCTAGCCTGGCGGCGCTGGACGCGCCCGCGCAGCTGGGCCGGTGCGATCGGCTTCGCCGTCGCCGCCGGTGTCATCGTCGCCGGGCCTGCCCTGATGCCGGTCGCAAAACCGGCCGCGGCCACGACAACCGTGGCGATCGTGCAGGGCAACGTGCCGCGCCTGGGCCTGGACTTCAACGCCCAGCGGGCCGCGGTGCTGCTCAACCACGTCCGGGCCACGGAGAACCTGGCCGAGGAGGTGCGCCTGGGCCGGCAGCCGAAACCGGAACTGGTGATCTGGCCGGAGAACTCCAGCGACATCGACCCGCTGCGCAACCCCGACGCCGCCCAGCAGATCGCCGCCGCGGCCACCGCGATCGGTGTGCCGATCCTCGTCGGCGCGGTCCTGCGCAGCGACGTGCCCGGCGAGATCCGCAACGCCGGGATCCTCTGGCAGCCGGTCACCGGCCCCGACCTCGACCAGCTCTACGTCAAGCGGCACCCGGTGCCGTTCGCCGAGTACATGCCGCTGCGCCCGATCGCCCGGGTGGTCAGCGACAAGGTCGACCTGGTGAAGAACATGGTCGCCGGCGACACGCCCGGCGTGGTCCGCACACCGGCGGCCACGATCGGCGACGTCATCTGCTTCGAGGTCGCGTACGACTCGATCGTGCGGGACACCGTCACCGGCGGCGCGCAGATCCTCGCGGTGCAGACGAACAACGCCACCTTCAACGAGTCCGAGGCGCGTCAGCAGCTCGCCATGGTGCAGCTGCGGGCCGTCGAGCACGGCCGCGAGGCACTGATGGTGTCGACGGTCGGAGTGTCCGCATTTGTAGGCACCGCAGGTCAGGTGTACTCGGAGACGGGATTCAACACCAGGGCCGTGGTCCTGCATGACATGCACGTCGGTGGACCGCGTACTCTGGCGACTCGTCTGGGGCATTGGCCGGAGTTCGCCGCGGTCGGCCTGGCCGTGCTCCTGCTGGCCGGGGCCGCGCCGTTACGCCGGCGCCGCAACGGCGGCAGCCCCGCCGCGTAAGAGGACGACGGAGGAACGGTGAGCGACGCGAACCCGACGGTATCGGGCTCGGAAGGATATCCGGGGATCGGACGCGTCCTCGTGGTCATCCCGACCTACAACGAGGCCGACAACATCCGCCTGATCACGGACCGCGTCCGCCGCGCCGTGCCGTCCGTCGACATCCTGGTCGCCGACGACAACTCGCCCGACGGCACCGGGGACATCGCCGACGAGATCTCCGCCGGTGACGACCACGTCTTCGTGCTGCACCGCGCCGGCAAGGAAGGCCTCGGCGCCGCGTACGTCGCCGGGTTCGCCTGGGCCAAGAACAAGGGCTACGACGCGGTCGTCGAGATGGACGCCGACGGTTCCCACGCCCCCGAGGAGCTGCACAAGCTTCTCGACGCGCTGCGCGACGCCGACGCCGTCCTGGGCACCCGGTACATCCCCGGTGGCAGTGTGCACAACTGGCCGATCCACCGGCTGCTGCTCTCGCGCGGCGGCAACATCTACATCCGCATGGCCCTCGGTATGCCGTTCAAGGACGCGACCGGCGGCTACCGGGCATACAGGATGCCGGTCCTCGACGCGATCGACGTCGCCACCGTCGCCTCGACCGGCTACTCGTTCCAGGTCGAGCTGGCCTGGCGCACCTACAAGCACGGTTTCCGCATCGCCGAGGTGCCGATCACGTTCACCGAGCGCGAACACGGCGTCAGCAAGATGAGCGGCAACATCTTCAAGGAACAGCTGCTCAGGGTGACCGTGTGGGGGGCCACCGCTCGCCGGGACGCCCTCCTGGCCCGGCTCGGCCGCAAGCCGCGCCAGGGTTCGACCTGGCCGTGACCGCGCCCGGGCGTGTCATGCTGGAAGTCGTGCAAACGGCGGAAGGTTGTGAGTGATGCGCCGAGGCCTGGCCCTGCTACCCCTGGGGCTGCTGCTGCTAGCGGTGGCCGAGATCTCCGTGTTCGTGGCGGTGGTGCACGCGATCGGCGCCGGCTGGGCGCTGCTGATCATCGCCGTGTCCAGCGTCGCCGGTCTGGCGCTGCTGCGCCGGGAAGGCATCCGCGGCTGGCGTGCGTTCCGCAGCGCCGCCGAGGCCGGTCGCCCGCCGGGCGCTCAGGTCAGCAACTCCCTCGTCGGGCTGCTCGGTGCGCTGCTGCTGGCCGTGCCGGGCTTCATCTCCGCGGTGGCCGGTCTGCTGCTGGTCCTGCCGCCCGGCCGGATCCTGGCCCGCCGTGGTGTCGAACGTGCCACCGAGCGCCGGGTGTCGTCGGCGGTCGCCGGTGACCTGTTCGGCCCCCGGCACGTCCGGGTGCGTCAGTCGTCGCCGGTCGACGACCCCGCGCCGGCCGACGCCGGTCCCGTCACGGCCGGCCCGCCCGGGGAGATCGTCCAGGGTGAGGTCGTCGAGGGCGAGATCGTCCGCTGACCCGCTGAACCCGCGCACAGAAAATCGCCGTCCCGCAGATGCGGGACGGCGATTGACGTTGCTGCAGGTCAGCGACCCCGGCGGGTGCGGACCTCCTGCAGCCTCTCGTTGAGGATGTCCTCGAGCTCCGAGATCGACCGGCGCTCGAGCAGCATGTCCCAGTGGGTGCGAGGCGGCTTTGCCTTCTTCTGCTCCGGCTCGTTACCGTCGACCAGTCGCGCGACGCTGCCGTCGAACTTGCACTCCCAGGTGATCGGCACCTCGGCGTCGACGGCGAACGGCACCTCGAACTGGTGACCCTTCACGCACAGGTACTCGCGGGTCTGCCGGGGCGCCAGCTCCGTGTTGCGGTCGGACTCGTAGCTGACTGCGCCTAGACGGCTGCCGCGCAGCATGCGTTCGCCCATGATCGGCTTTCCCCTCGCTCGTGGTGCTACTTGCCGTTGGTGTAACGAACAGGACGGTCGCGAGATTCCTGGCGACCACCGTGTGTCGGCGGTGTTAACGCTTCGAGCGTAACCGCCCGGGTCCCCTATCGGCCGACTCAGCCCCGTCCTGAAGTGGACCTTGGTCCACTTTACTGGACTTTGCGAGATCTACGGATGGTGCGATGTCGGTCACCGTGTCGTCGCCGGCCCCTGCGACGGGACCGGCCGTGCCGGACCCAGCGCCGCGAGCGCCGACGCGAGATCACTGACCTGCGCCGAGAGCTGCGCCACCCGGGAGTGGGCACTGTCCGCGTCGGCCCGGGCCGCGTCGAGACGCTGCCGCATCCCGGCCACGTCACGCTCGGCGTCGGCACGAACCTGTTCCAGGGTACGCCGCAGCGCGTCCGCCTCCTGCGAGGTGCGCTGCGCGGCGGCCCGCTCCGACGCCGCCTCGGCCTGAGCAGCCGCCAGCTCGGCCCGGACGGCGTCGCGCTCCGTGCGCGCAGCCCCGGCCTCGTCCTGCGCCGCCTCCACGGCCCGGCGGACCCGGGATGTCTCTTCCTGCGCGGCCGACAGTGACTGGCGGACCTCTGCGGTTTCCTGCTGTGCGGCGCTCAGCGCCTCGCGGGAGGTGGCGAGCTCCCCGCGCACCGCACCCAGTGCTGCTGTGGCCGCTGCGGCCTCCTGACGGGCCGTCTCGACGTCCCGCTCGAGCGACACGGCCTCCCGGCGGGCACCGTCGAGCTCCTTGCGGACACTGTCGGCGTCACGGCGGGCGGCGTCCCGGTCGGCCTCGGCCTGCACCCGCAGCGCCGCGGCGGCGCTCGCGGCGGCCTGCGCCTCGTCACGGCCGGCAACCGCCCCGCGGGCGTCGGCGGCGGCGGAGTCGGCCAGCCGGCGTGCGGCCTCGGCGATCTGCAGGGCGTCGTCACGTTCGGCGCGGGCGACCACGGCCTCCTGCGCGGCGGTCCCGGCGGCCTCGGTGGCCCGGTCGGCGTCGCGGCGGGCGTCGTCGCGTTCGGTGTGCGCCGCGGCGATCTGCCGGGAGGTCTCCGCACGGACCTCGGCCACCTGCCGCTCGACACCGGCGGGCGACATCTCGGCGTGCAGAGCCTCGCTCAGGGTGCCGACGAGCTGGTCGAGACGGTCGACGGCCTCCCAGGTGCGGGCCACCTGCCCGGCGAGCCCGGGCGAGGAACGGTGCCGCATGCGCACGTTGCGGGAGGCGCGCTGGCACTCGCCGTCGTTGTCGCGGCAGTACCGGAAAGGGCGCCCGGCGGCGGCGCGCTGCGGCACCGGCCGTCCACAGTGCGCACAGGGCCGCGTCTCGGGCGCCGCGTCGCCGTCGAAGGGGCCACCATCGGCGCGGTCGGCGTTCGTCAGACCGGAGTTGATCAAGGAAGTGCTGTCATCCACCATCGCGACCCGACCCTAAACCCACCCACCGGCAAGTCCTGGCCACCGCGCCGGGACACGCCCGGGTCAGTGGGCGAGGACGAGCCGCAGGCGGCGTTCGGTCCAGCGCAGCTCCTCGCGCAGCCGGTCGAGGGTGCGCGGGGTGTCCGGCGACAGGGCCCCGGCACGGGCCTCGTCCTCCAGCTGCTCGCACAGGTCGGCGACCGCGGACGCCCCGATGTTGCCGGCGGCGCCCTTGAGGCTGTGCGCCTGATCCTCGAAGGTGGACCGGTCACCGCTCGCGTAGGCCTCGGCCAGGGCCGCCACGTGCTGCGGCGCCCGCTTCAGGAACGACTCGACCAGACGGTTGACCAGGTCGCGTTCCGGCTGCGTACGGTCACCGGCGAGCTCGTCCAAGCGGCGGCCGATCCGGTCCTCCTGGTGCCCGGCGACGACCTCCGGCAGCACCGGTACGGCCGGGTTGCCGTGCACCCAGCGGTCCAGTGTCGCATCGAGCTCCGCCGGGTTCACCGGTTTGGCCAGGTAGTCGTCCATGCCCGCGGCCAGGCAGCGTTCCCGGTCGGCGACCAGCGCACTGGCCGTCATCGCGATGATCGGGGTGCGGGCGGCGCCGGCGGCCTCGCGGCGGCGCAGCTCGGCCGTGGCGGTGAAGCCGTCCATCCGCGGCATGCGGCAGTCCATCAGGATCGCGTCGTAACGGCGGGTCCCGGCCAGCTCCAGGGCCTGGACACCGTCACCGGCGACGTCGGCGCGGTACCCGAGACTGGCCAGCACACCCACGGCGACCATCTGGTTGATGTCGTTGTCCTCGACCAGCAGGATCGTGCCCTTGCCGGCGGGTTTCGACGGTGCCGGCGGCCGGGTGACGACCGGGACCGGGACGACGGCCGCCATGCTCTGCGCGAGCAGGTCGAACAGCGCCGACCGGTGCACGGGCTTGGGCAGGTAGGTGGCGCTGTTGCGCGGGTCGGCGGGGGCGTTCTCGTTCAGGACGACCACGTGCGCGGCGGGGATCGACGGGTCCGCGGCGACCGCCCGGGACAGCCCGGCGGTGTCCACGTCACCCGGGTCCGCGTCGAGCAGCAGCAGGTCGTACGGGCGGCCGTGGGCGGCGGCCTCCCGCAGCGCGGCCATCGCCGCCGGCCCGGTGCCGGCACCGGAGACGATCATGTGCCAGCGGCGCAGGTCGGCTTCGAGCTCCTCGTGGTCCGGGCCGGTGCCGACGAGCAGGATCCGCAGGCCCGTCGCGTCCGGGCACGGTGTGCCGGCCGTTCCCTGCGCGGGCTCGAACGGGATCTCGCACCAGAACGTGCTGCCCTGGCCCGGCTCGCTGTCGACACCGATGACCCCGCCCATCGCCTCGGTCAGCTGCCGGCTGATCGCCAGACCCAGCCCGGTGCCGCCGTACGTGCGGGTGGTCGACGCATCGGCCTGGGTGAACGGTTCGAACAGCCGGTCGGCGTCGGCGACGGTGATCCCGATGCCGGTGTCGGTGACCTCGAAACGGACCCTCGGGCCGGTGGCGTCGACCAGTGCCGCCCGCAGGGTCACGCTGCCCTTGGACGTGAACTTGACCGCGTTGCCGGCCAGGTTCAGCAGGATCTGGCGGACCCGGCCGCCGTCACCGCGTACGGTGGCGGGCAGGTCGGGGCCGCGGCGGGTGACCACCGTCAGGCCCTTGTCCTCGGCGGCCGGGGTGACCAGCGCGGCCGTCTCGGCCAGCAGCGCACCGAGGTCGAAGTCGTCCGGGTCCAGGACGACCTTCCCCGCCTCGATCTTGGAGTAGTCCAGGATGTCGTTGATGACACCCAGCAGCGCGTTGCCGGCCGAGTGGATGCCCGAGGCGTAACGCCGCTGGTCCGCGTCGAGCTCGGTGCCGATCAGCAGCGAGGCCAGACCCAGGACACCGTTCATCGGGGTACGGATCTCGTGGCTCATGGTGGCCAGGAACTCGCTCTTGATCCGCGACTGGGCCAGGGCCTCGTCGCGGGCCTCCTCGGCGCTGTCCCGGGCCTTGCGCAGGTCGGTGACGTCGAGGGAGACGCCGCAGATCGCGTACAGCTCACCGGCGGCGTCGAAGAGCGGGAACTTGTTGGTCTCGTAGACGCGGGTGTTGCCGTCGACGTCGCTGGTCTCCTCGACGTGGACCGCGCCGGCGTGGGCGAGCCGGTCGTTGGCCCGCCAGACCGGCGCGAGCACCGGGTCGAGATATTCGTCGGTGTGGCCCAGCAGCTCGGCCTCGGTGACGCCGAACGCGCCCTGGAACGCCTCGTTGGCCAGCAGGTACCGGCCCTGCAGGTCCTTGACGTAGATCGACGACTGGCTGTTGGTGATGACCGCGCGCAGCATGGCCGCCTGCGCGTCGCGTTCGGCCTCGGCCTGCGCGCGGCCCTCGGCGACCTTCTCGCGCAGCTCGATGTCGTGGCGGCGCTGCTGCTCCTGCGGGCCGACGAACAGCGAGCCCGTGCCCGAGAGCAGCACCCCGTAGCTGCGCCGCAGCGTCCAGTAGTAGACGCCGACAGCCGCGGTGAACAGGTCCCAGGCGGCGGAGGGCCACAGCGACCAGGTGGTCGTCTCCTGGTGCATGCCGGTCATCGTCGCCGTGGTCCAGCTGGCCTCCCAGTACATCGCGGCGTGGAAGGCGTGCCCGACGGCGCAGCTGAAGAAGATCATGGCGGTGGCCACGGCGAGGCGGTTGGTGAACAGCTGTCCCGCGCGGACCACCGGCACCACGATCGCCACCGTGATCGCGGCGTAGGCGCACGTGATCACGATGTTGCCGATCAGAGCCCACTGCTGCGCCACCTACTTCTGATCGGCGCGGCGGGCGTGGCGCTTAGCGGCCGAGGAACTCCTTGACCGCCGGGCCGACCACACCGGCCTTCACCATGTGGGTCTGCCCGGGCAGAGTGCGGTAGTCCGCCTTCGGCAGGGCCTCGCTGAGTGCTTTCGCCGCGTTGCGCATGTATTGCGGGCTCTTGCCGCCGTCCATGACGATCGCCGGGACGGTCACCCCGGCCCAGCGGCTCGCGTCCAGCGGCACCCCGCGACTGGTGTCACCCAGGATGTGCTGGTCGTAGGGCAGTGTCGGCGCGACCGCCCTGAGCTTCTTGAAGACCGGCGTCAGCCCGAGGATGTGCACGGCGAAGGCGGGCATGCCGACGTCCTTGAGGAACTTCTTCACCGCACCGCCGGTGTCACCCCGGGCGATCAGCGCCTCGGTCTCCGCCGTGAACGTGTCCGGCCGCGCCGGCCGCGTGTCGTCGACGATGAACGGCGGCTCGTAGAGCGCGAGCTTGGTGACACCGTCCAGCCGGGCGGCGGCGTCCGCGGCCAGGACCGCACCCGAGGAACATCCCACCAGGTACGCCGTACCGCCGGCCGCCTCGAGCAGCGCGGCGAGGTCCTCGATCTCCCGCTCGGCGGACCAGGGCAGGGTGTTGCCGCTCTCGCCCCGCCCCCGGCGGTCGTAGATGACAACGGTGTACGTGTCGGCGAGCGCCCCGGCGAGGTCGCGGGACGGGCCCTGGTCGCGGTAGCACATCGCGCCGTCCACGACGATCAGCGCGGGGCCGGAGCCCTGCGTCTCGTAGGCGATGGTGGTGCCGTCGGCAGAGGTCACGGTAGCCATGGTCAAGCCCTTTCAGGCGTCGAGGTCGTCGAGGAAACGCTGCCAGTCCGCGGTGTCCGCGGGCGTGAACAGCTCGTGGGCGGCGAGCAGGGTGCCGTTGAGGCCACGGATGAAGCGGTAGAGGGCGTCCGGGGTACGGATGCCCAGGGTGTGGGGGTTGGTGAAGTAGACGACACCGCCGTGCTCCCAGCCGGCCTCGTCACCGGGCCGCGGGTCGGCGCCGAGACCCAGGGCGGTGTGCAGGTGCTGCCAGGTCACGGACCAGTCCTTGACCGGTGGCCCGAACACCGTGACCGGGGTGGCGGTGCGCCCGGGGAAGTAGGTCAGGCACTGCACGAGCGTCCCGAAGAACAGCTCGGTGCCGAACCGCATGGCCTCGAACTCGTCGGCCCAGTCGTCGCCGGGCAGGAAGCCACTGGTCACGCTGCGCAGCACGGTCGCGCTGCCGTCGCGGCCCTCGATCAGGTATTCGTTGGCGAGGAACCGGCCGTCCGGGGCGGGCTCGCTGCGGTAGACGAAGTGCCGGGGATCGTCGGCGACGGTGACCGTGCCGGCGGGGATCCAGCCGTCGCCGAAGGACGTCCGCACGGTGTCACCGTCGATCTCGGTGCGGCCGACGAACCACGAGCTGATGCCCGGCCCGGTGGCGATGGTCTCCCACACCTGCGCCGGGTCGGCCGGCACCTCGGCGTCAAGTCGGATCTCGAAGTCCTTGCCCATGTCTCAGTCCTCCCGGACGACGGTCGGGTGCACGGCGACGATCAGGCGGTGGCTGCGCCCGCCCGGCGCGTCCTCGTCGTGGAAACGGCTCACCAGCTGCGTGACGGCAACGGTCAGCTCCTCGGCGAAGGCGGCCCGGTCGGCGGCCGTCGCGAAACGGACCTCACCGTCGATCGCGAACGTGGCGACCTTCTGCTTCGCCTTGGCAGCGCCGGTGAGCAGCTCACCGACGTCGCGGACGAGACGCGCGGCGACGGCGAGCAGCCAGCGCGCCGAGAGCCGGTCCGGTGCCCGCGCGGGGTCCGGGGCGACCGCGGCCATCGCGGTGGGGGAGATGACGTAGGAGGCGGCGGTGGCCTGCAGCACCCGCTCGGTGACGTTGCCCCGGCGGCGCTCCTCGACCAGCTCGACCAGGCCGTGCTGCTCCAGGGTGCGCAGGTGATAGTTGACCTTCTGCCGGGGGAGTCCGACCTGGGCCGCCAGCATCGTCGCCGAGCCGGGCACCGCCAGCAGGGCGAGCAGCCGGCTGCGGATCGGATCCAGGCTGACCTCGGCCGCGGCCGGGTCCTCGATCACTGCGACGCTCTCCATGCGGCCCACTCTCCCACCGACAAAAACTTTTGTCCAGGCCAGAATCATCGTCGGCGTTCCCCTAGGATCGTGGCGTGCTGAATCCACCGCAGGACCTGGTCGACGATCCCGGTGCGGCGCAGGAGCTGCTGCACAACCAGACCAACGGCGTCACCGGGGGCATCTGGCGGGTGCGGCGCGACGGCGGCAGCGCCATCCTGAAGATCTGCACGCCGGGACGACCCGAGGCCGCTGCGCACTTCCAGGCCTCGGAGGAGCCGTCGCACTGGAACTACTGGCGGCGCGAACTGCTCGCGTACCGGACCGGATTTGCTTCGGGAGCGTTCGCCGACGCCGGGCTGTCGGCGCCTGCGCTGCTCGGCACCGAGGAACGCCCCGACGGGTCCGTCGCGATGTGGCTGGAGGACGTCGCGGGCACACCGGGCACCAGCGCCGGCAGCGCCGACCTGGGCGACGTCGCGTACCGGACGGGAGTCGGACAGGCCCGCTGGCTGGACCGGCCACCGGCCCACGAGTGGCTGTCGCGGGACTTCCTGCGCGACTACACGACGGCGCAGTCCGGCGTCGGCGAGCTCGACTGGGACCACCCGGTCGCCGCCGAGGCCTGGCCGCCGCAGCTCCGCGCCGACCTGCGCACGCTGTGGGAACGCCGCGACGACGTGCTCGCCGCCACCGACCGGCTGCCGCGCACCCTGTGCCACCACGACCTGTGGCCGATGAACCTGATCCTCGCGCCGCGCGGGCCGGTGCTGCTCGACTGGGCGTTCACCGGGCCCGGCGCGATCGGGGAGGACGTCGCCAACCTGACCCTGGACACGTTCTTCGACGGCTTCATCGACGTCTCCCTGATCGACGAGGTCGTCGCGGCGGTCGGTGACGGATACCGCCGCGGGCTCGGCGGTGTGGTCGACGAGGCGACGATCACCCGCGCGATCCGGCTGACCGGCGCGGCGAAGTACTACTGGCTCGCCCCGCGCATGCTCAGCGCCCTGACGCAGCCCCGGCGCGGGACCGTCTACGACTCCCGGGACACCGCCGCGATCTTCGCCGGCCGCGCCCCGGTCCTGTCCGTCGTCACCCGCTGGGCCCGCGAAAGTCTCTAGCGGTGCCCGCCGAACGAAGCGACCAGGGCGTCGGCGACGATCGCGGCGTCCGCATCGGCCACGTCCCCGGGGTATTCCGGCAGCAGATCGTCCCAGACCACCAGCCACGACCCGTAGAGCTGCGCCTGCCCCTCGGGCCGGGCGAAGAACCAGACGTGCAGGTGGGCGCCTCCGTCACCGAGGCGATAGACGTGCGCCCGCGACACCCCCGGCAGTGCCTGCACGTGCCGGGCGAGGTGCACGGTCAGCACCCCCAGCTCGGCGGCCAGGTCGTCCGGCAGATCCTCCAGGTCGTGGTGGTCGAGCGGCTGCAGCATCAGCACGAGCGGTACCCCGGTCCCGCCGATCCGGGTGAGCCGCCAGCGGTCGTTGAACCAGATCCCCTGGTCACGATGGCCGCAGGCGGCGCAGTCGGCCGGGTCCTCACCGTGCCGCGGCGGCTCGGGCAGCACCGGCGGGCGCAACGGCGTGACCCGTAAACCGTCCTGTTCGAACGGACTGATCTCCCAGCCGGTCATCCGGGCCAGGGGTAGCCGGCGTGTGTCGTCAGCCGCGGCAATGGCATGGTCGTAGAACTCGTCGGGTCGCATAGCCATGGCCCGCACACTAGGGCTTCTCGGCCGGCCGGTGGGGGCACCCGGTCGCCGACCGGCGGGCTCGGCCCGGCAGACTTGATCAAGCCGACTCCATGGAGCCAGCTCTATCCGGTCGTCTCTGCCCGGCGCGGGGGCCGGGGGCCCGGTGACCGTCACCGGAAACTCCTACCGAGGATCGGTGTCGTCGATCGGGTCCGGCTCCATCAGCGCTCATCCCCGCCCGTCCCGAACCTTCAACCGCAGGCTCGCCAAGCCGGCTCTGTCCGGGCGGCTCTATCCGGCCGGTGGGAAAGAGACGTGCCAGCGGTCCGCGCGGTGGGTCAGGCGGATCAGCGACAGCGGCGAGACGTCCAGCTGCCAGACGCCGTCGTCGGAGAGACCGAGGGCGTGCGCCAGCGCCGCGCGGACCACCACCGGATGCGCCACGGCCACGATGCGCTGCTCGGCCTGCTTGTCGAGCCAGGCACCGGCGCGCTGCCGCACCGCGGCCAGGGACTCCCCGCCGTGCGGGGTCGCCTCGGGGTCGGTGAGCCAGGACTGCAGGCCCTCCGGGTCGGTGCCGGCGATGTCGCCCAGGCCCAGACCCGTCCATTGGCCGTAGTCGGGGTCGGCCAGGGCGTGCTCGACCACCGGGTCGTCGTGGCCGAGAGCCCGCGCGGTCTGCAGAGCGGCCTGTGACGGCGCGCTGAACCACACGTCGGCCCGGCCACCCAGGTCGGTGGTCAGGGCGAGGGCGGCCCGCAGGCCGCCCTCGTCGAGATCGTCGTCACCACCGAAGACCGCCCGGCGCAGGCCGGGGGTCGCGGCGGAGGCGAGCAGCCGTGGTCCGCTCACGCGGACACGGTCTCGGACTTCTCCCGCTCCACCGCCGGGGGACGGGCCCCCAGCCGGCTCAGCAGCGCGGCGAACGCCAGGCCCAGGGCGACCCACAGGGTGGCCTGGGTCCCGAGCGACGAGATCCGGAAATTCCAGAGCAGGCTCGGCGGGAACGTGTCGGGCACCTCGTCGATGCTCGGCAGCAGCACGTAGCCGACCGTGACCACGATCAGGAACCCGGCGACGGCCGCGATCGCGCGCAGCCACTCCGGTGCTGTCGAGCGCAGCGAGCGGGACGCGACGACCCCGGCCCAGACCGCGACCAGGCCGATCACGACGATCGACAGGTAGCTGATCGTGCGCTGGTTGATGGTCGCCGGATCACCCACGGCCGGTGGGTTCGCCGGATATTTCAGGAACGGCACCAGCACGACGCCGACCAGGGCCGCACCGGCGAGCCCGAACGCCGCCCGCGTGTCGTCCGGCGTGCGCAACCGCCGGCGCAGCAGGGTGTACGCCGTGGCGAGCAGGCCACCCATCGCGACGCCGTAGAGGGCGGTGGCCAGGAACAGGCCGCCCTTCTGGCCGGTGCGGGAGACCAGCTCCTCGTCGTGGTGACCGTCGTCGGCCGCGTGCACGCCGGGGTCGGCCGCCGCGGCCTCCTCGATCGCGATCGCGGCGTCGATGCGGCTCTCACCGGTCGAGTACGCAAAAACACCGGCCAGCAGGCCGGCGATCAGACCGGCGAGCAGGCCTCGCAGCAGGATGGCGCCGTACGACGGTGTGGTGCGGGTCCGGGTCAGTGACACGGAACGCCGAGAAGGTGACGACCGTCGTGCATCAGCTCGTGCAGGTACATGCCGCTCTGTGAGATCGCGCCCTGGTCGAACGCGACCAGGTAGGCGAGCAGCAGCAGCAGCACGACGGCGCCGACGGCGGTCCAGAGCACGCGCGCGGAGACCGCGGGTGCGTTCAGCGGGCGAACCGACTGAATGTTCGACATAACGGATCAGACCTCCTACCGGGATGACGCGTCCCGTTCAACAGGTCTGCGCACGTGTGAGCGTCCTGACTCACGGCTCCCGGGGGATCCGTTCACAGTGGCGCGACCGCACCGGATTTTCACCGGTTTCCCTCACGACGCCGCAGATGGTTCCCACAACCTAGCTGCGGCTGCGTGAGCCGGTCAATCGGGCGGGTCACCACGGGAAGCCGCGCCTCGGTAACATCCAATCCGGTCGTTGTCCGCGGGGAGTGGGGATGCAGGTGCGCAAGGTCGCGGTCGCGGTTGCAGTGGCGGGCACGGTCCTTTTCCCCGCTGTCCCCGCGCAGGCCCGCGCCAACATCTGCCAGACGCAGCCCGGCGTGGCCCAGGTCAGCAAGACCCAGCCGTACGAGGACCAGATGTTCGCGCCCGAGCGGCTCGCACCGTTCGCCACCGGCGCCGGGGTCCGGGTGGCGGTCATTGATTCCGGTGTGGACGCCGGGCATCCGCAGCTCAGGGGCCGGGTCGCCGCCGGCCGTGACTTCCTGCACGGCGACGCGACCGGCCGGCAGGACTGCATCGGCCACGGCACCGCGGTGGCCAGCATCATCGCCGCGCGACCGGCCAAGGGCGCCGGCATGCGCGGTCTGGCGCCGGCCGCGACGATCGTGCCGATCCGGGTCAGTGAGCAGATCGACACCGAGGACGCCGCGGGCTCGAGCGACAGGCCGGTCAGCCCGGTCAAGTTCGCCCAGGCCATCGACTGGGCCGTCGACGAGGGCAACGCCGATGTGATCAACATGTCGCTGGTGATGACCGCCGACGACCCGTCCGTCCGCGCCGCCGTGGCCCGCGCGGTCGCCCGCGGTGTCGTGGTGGTCGCCGCGGCAGGCAACGACGGCAAGCCCGACGACGCGAACCTGCGGCCCTATCCCGCCTCCTATCCGGACGTCATCGGTGTCGGCGCGATCGGCCCCGACGGGGTCGCCGGTGACTTCTCCCAGCACGGCGACTGGGTCGACCTCACCGCTCCCGGTGTGGACGTGACGTTCGCCGCACGCCGCTCGGGCCACACCTCGGGCCGGGGCACCAGCTATGCGTCACCGTTCGTCGCCGCGACCGCGGCGCTGGTCAAGCAGCGGTTCCCGTCCCTGACACCCGCGCAGGTCGCCCGGCGGATCCTCGCCACCGCCGACCCCGCGCCGGGCGGGCGCCGCAGCGACAAGTACGGCGTGGGTGTCGTGAACCCGTACCGCGCGCTGACGGAGACGCTGGGGCCGGACACCCCGCCCGCGCCCGCACCGGTCGTCATGCACACCGAGGACCCGGCGACCGTGGCCCTGGCGGCCCGCCGCGCCCACGCCCAGGACATGTCGCTGCTGGTGGCGGCGATCGGCGCCGGAGTGGTGCTCCTGGTGGTCGTGGTCGCCGCGGCGATGCGCCGGGGACGCCGCCGCGGCTGGCGCCCGCCCGGGCCCGAGTTGCCCTGATCTCAAACCGGTTGCGCGGGTCCGGAACCGGCGGTTAGGTGCTGAGAGTGAACATCCGCGAGATCACGGTGGCCGGCGCGCAGGCCGGGCCGTACGGCATCACCGCCGGCCCCGACGGCGCGCTCTGGCTGACCTTCACCCACGCCGGCCGCATCGCACGGCTGACCACCGGCGGTGAGGTCACCACCTTCGACCTGGGCGCACCGGACAGCCAGCCGATGGTCATCACGTCCGGCCCGGACGGCGCCCTGTGGTTCACCCGCAACCGTGACGACCGCATCGGCCGGATCACCACCGGCGGCGACCTCACCGACTTCGCGCTGCCTACACCCGGCAGCGGCCCGTACGCCATCACGACCGGTCCCGACGGGGCCCTGTGGTTCACCGAGATGAACACCGACCGGATCGGCCGACTCACCCCGGAGGGCGACCTGCGGGAGTTCGAGGTGCCGGCGGAGAAGGCGTTCGTGTCCGTGATCACGTCCGGGCCCGACGACGCGCTGTGGTTCACGCTGAACCAGGCCGACGCGGTCGGCCGGATCACCACCGACGGCCAGGTGACGCTGCACCAGCTGCCCACCCAGGGCGCCGCGCCCGTCGGGATCACCGCCACGGCCGACGCCCTGTGGTTCGTCGAGATCGGCGCCGGGCAGGTCGGCCGGATCACCCCGGCCGGCCGCATCGACGAGTTCGCCCTGCCGGACACCGCCGCGCGGCCCCACGCGATCACCCCGGACGCCACCGGCGGCTGCTGGCTCACCGAGTGGGGCGCCAACCGCGTCGCCCACATCACCGCGACCGGCGAGATCACCGAGCACGAGCTCCCCACGCCGAAGTCCGAACCGCACGGCCTGGTCCTCGGCCCGGACGGCAACCTCTGGGTGGCCCTGGAGACCGGCGGCGTCGCCGTCCTGGAGTGTGCGCAGTGACCACCGAGGACACCGTGAATGCCTGGCTGCGCGAGCGCGGCGCCGAGACCATCGACCACCCCGGCGGCACCCTCTACCTGCACCTCGGCCGCGTCCACGACCGGCTCGGCGCGCTCGGTCACGACCCCGGGGTGCAGCTGGCCGGGCTCGCCCACGCCGTCTACGGCACCGACGGTTTCGACCTCACACTGCTCGACGTGGCCGACCGCGGCACGCTGCGCGATCTGGTCGGTGAACGCGCCGAGACACTGGTCTACCTGTACGGCGCCTGCGACCGTTCCCGCACCTGGAAGACCCTCCCCGAGACGCGGCAGGTGTGGAACCGCTTCACCGGCACCGCCGAGGACCTCCCGGACGACCTGGTCCAGCCGTTCACCGACCTGACCATCGTGAACGAACTGGACGTGGCCGAGCAGGAGCCCTCGATCGCCGCCCGCTACGGCGACTACTTCCGGACGTTGTTCGGCTCCTGGGCGCCGCTGGCGTCCGCACCGGTGCTCGCCGAGAGCCGCCGCGTGCTGGGCGACACCTGAGAGAGTCCCCGAGAAACCCTCAGTGCCAGTCCGCCGAGGACCACGGCGATGACGCCCAGCACGATGGCCGCGTAACCGCCGACCACCCCGTTGCCGGTGCCGGGACCCCCGTCGGCCGTGGCCACCACCAGCACACCGGTGAGCAGACCCGCAGCGCCCGTGATCAGCGCGACGATCGGCCGGCGCGGGGCCGGGCGGGCCAGGGCGAACGCACCGGCGATCGCGCCGGCCAGTGCCACAAAGGCGGCCGCGGTGGCGACCACCCGGTCGGTGGTGAAAGTGTCGGCGGCGAGCAGCAGAGACGACATGGTGTTCCCCCTTGAAGCGCGGTCGAGGACTCGATCCTGTCCTCGCGGCCGCGCCGGGGCATCGTGCCGGCGTCGGCACTTTCCGCTGCCACGATGGCGGTCCTGCCTGCTGCGGGCGTGGTAGTCCGCGAGATCCGCTGCGGTGATCGCGGTAGCCGGATCCCCTGCGCCGACGGGATTCGCCGCGCTGCCCGTGCGGCTAGGGTGCCCGCATGGGCCGCGTACGGGACTGGATGCTCGCTGCGGGCACGGCGGCGCTCCTGGTCGTCACCGGCTGGTCCGGGCACCACCCGCCGACCGGGACCGGCACCGATCTGACCGTGACCGACCTGGCCGGCTTCGTGCTGCTGGCCGCCGGCGGACTCGCGCTGGTCGCCCGCCGGCGTCACCCGGTGGCCGTGCTGGTCGTCACCGGGCTGTGCGCGGTCGGCTACGAGATCGCCGGGTTCACCGTCCTGACCATCGCCTACCTGGTCGCCGTGTACGCCGCCGTCCGCGCCGGGCACCGCACCACCACCGTCGTGATCAGCGTGATCCTGCTCGTCGTTCTGCCCGTCGCGGCGATGACGGCGGGCCGCCAGGACCCCGGTGAGGCGTTCGCGCAGGCCCGGGGTGTGCTCGAGCTGGCCTGGCTGATCGCCGCCGGCGCCGCGGGTGAGGCGCTGCGGCAGGCCGAGCGCCGGGCCGACGTGGCCGAACGCACCCGCGAGCAGAGTGCGCTGCTCCGCGCCGACGAGGAACGGTTGCACATCGCCCGGGAGCTGCACGACTCGCTCACCCATCAGATCTCGGTGATCAAAGTTCAGGCCGAGGCGGCCGTCCACGTGGCTCACAAACGCGGCGAGGAGGTCCCGGAGGCTCTGCTGGTGATCCGGGACGCCGGTCGTGAGGCCGCCCGGGAGCTGCGCGCCACTCTGGAGACCCTGCGCAGTGACGACCGGTCGCCGCTGCACGGCCTCGATCAGGTGCCGGAGCTGGTGCGGCGCGCGCGGTCGGCGGGCCTGGACGCGTCGCTGACCGTCGAGGGGCACCCGGGCGAGGTGCCCGCCGCGGTGGACCGCACCGCGTACAGGATCGTGCAGGAGTCGCTGACCAACGTCACCCGGCACGCGGCGGCCGCCACCGCTTCGGTCCGGATCGGTTACCGGCCCGGCACGGTCGACGTCCGGGTCGACGACAACGGTGTGGCCACGGCGGGGACCCCGCCGGTGCCCGGGGTCGGGCTGCTCGGCATGCGCGAACGCGTGACCGCCCTCGGTGGCCGGCTGCGCGCCGAGCCGCGCGCCGAAGGCGGCTTCACCGTCCACGCCGAGCTGCCCTGGGACGCCTCGTGATCCGTGTCCTGCTCGTCGACGACCAGCCGCTCATCCGCAGCGGTTTCCGCGCCCTGCTCGAGGCGGAGAACGACATCGAGGTCGTGGCCGAGGCCGGTGACGGCGGCACCGGCGTGGTGCTGGCCCGGCAGCACCGGCCCGACGTGGTCCTCGTCGACGTGCGGATGCCCGTGGTCGACGGCATCGAGGCGACCCGGCGCATCGCGAGCGACCCCGCACTGGACGGCGTCCACGTGGTCGTCCTGACCAACTACGGCCTGGACGAGTACGTCTTCAACGCTCTGCGGGCCGGTGCGGCCGGGTTCCTGGTCAAGGACATCCTGCCGGACGACTTCCTGCACGCCGTCCGGGTCGCGGCCCGTGGCGACGCGCTGCTCGCGCCGACCATCACCCGCAAGCTGATCGACCGGTACGTCACCCAGCCGCCGCACCCCGCGTCCACCGCCGTCCTGACCGCGCTGACGACCCGCGAGCGGGAGGCGGTCACGCTGGCCGCGCAGGGTCTGTCCAACGACGAGATCGCCGCGCGCATGGTGATCAGCCGGGTGACCGCGAAGACCCACGTCAACCGGGCGATGACCAAGCTGCACGCCCGCGACCGCGCGCAGCTGGTCATCTTCGCCTACGAGTCCGGCCTGGTCACCCCGCGCCGGGCTCACCCCTGAGGCTGGAGCTCCAGCAGGACGATGCCCGGGTTGGGCAGGGCGAGGCTGATCTCCTGGCCCGGCTGCAGGGTCTGCGGCGGCGACGCCTCGTCCAGACGATCAGCGGCGGCCAGCGCGCGCCACTGCTCGTCGTCCGGCCAGTCCGCGTCGCCGCCGATCTGCTGCCAGCGCGAACGCAGGTCGCCGTGGTCCGCATCGACGCGCCACTGCCGCAGGGTGGCCGGTCCCGCCAGACCGGCCACCTGCAGCGTGACCTGACGGTCGAGGCCGGAGTCGCCGCCGACCTTGGAATGGTCCAGGGTCCCGTTCCAGACCAGTACGCCGACCGTCCCGTCGTCCCGTCGTGCTGCCCACGTCTCCACCAGGCTGTCCGCGCCGTCACCGGTCGCCGTCACGGGCAGCTGGGTGTCACCGAGCCGCTGGGCCAGCGACAGCGCCCAGAACTTCGGCTTCGCCAGGTTGCCGACGCTGAGCAGCCCGAAACCGCCGTGCAGCAGCCGCTGCGGGCGGCCGAGCTCCTCGAAGTGGTCCGAGGCGACCCAGGGGGCGAGGGCGTCGACGCGTCCCGCCGCCGACCGCATCCCGCGCAGCAGGAACGTCGCCGCGAACACCGTGTCGTTGATCGGGTTGCCGTGGGTCGCGGTGACACCCCATTCGGTCCACAGCAGCGGCCGGCCGCCGGCGAGCGGGCGCAGGTCGAGCGGCACTGTGCCGTACACGTGGGTGGAGAGGAAGTCGACCGGGGCGTCCGCGCGTACCTGATCATCGATCCAGCCGACCGCGGCCGTGGCCGGGCCGCCGACCCGGATCCGCGGGTCCACGTCCTTGATCGCGCGGGCGGTGACCTCGTAGAGCTGCCAGTACTCCGCGGGTGTCCCGGACCAGAAGACCGACAGGTTGGGCTCGTTCCACACCTCGAAGGCCCAGTCGTGGCAGTCGTACCGCTCGAGCAGGTGGGTGGTCAGGGCCCGGATCAGCGCGGCCCAGCGGTCCCAGTCCTTCGGCGGAGAGATGATCCCCCGGTACGCGAAGACGGTGCGTTCCGGGTCCCGGGCGAGGTCACGGGGCATGAACCCCAGCTCCACGACCGGTGTCAGGCCCAGCGCGAGCACCGTGGTGAAGACCCGGTCGATGCCGCTGAAGTCGTGGACGGGCTCGCCGTCGACCTCCCGGTAGACGCCCAGGTCGTCGCCGAGGATGGCGTGTGCGCGGACCGACTCGACACCCAGCTCGTCGTGGACCCGGCGCAGCGCCTCCCGCACGTCCGCGCCGATCTCGCGGCCACCGGTCCGGTCGGTGCTGAGCGCGTGGCTCAGGTGCTCGGCGCCGACCATCGGCCGCCACACGTGGTGCAGCGGCCCGTCGTCGCCGAGCGCGTCGACCGTGACGGTCACCTGGGCGTCACCACCGGACGCCTCGACGCGGACCGGGCGTGACAGCGGGCCGATCGCGGTGACCGTCTCCAGCGCCGCGACCGCGTACCAGTAGGTGCGTCCGGCCTCGACGGTCGTGTCGGCGTACGGGCCGTGGGGGACGGCCAGGACGTCGCCGCCGCCGTGGTCGACCACCGTGAACGGCCCGTCGGGCGAGTCCGCGCGGTGCACGGCGTAGCCGATGGCCCGGTCAACCGGCGGCCAGTCCAGGGTGATGTGGCCGCGTCCGGCGACCGCGGTCAGCCCGGCCGGTGCGTCGAGGCCGGCCTCGACGGTCTCACCCGGCTCACGGTCCTGGGCGCCACCGGCACCCATCAGCTGTGCCCAGTTGGAGCGTGCGGTGTCCTCGACCGTCATCAGCGCACCTCTCGCAGCTGGGGCAGGTTCTGGCGGGCGGGTACGTTGAACGTCTCCCGGGCCAGCAGCGGACGCACGGCCTGCTCGAAGCGCGGCGTCACGAACGAGCGCCGCAGCACGTCGTGGGCGAGGTTGTTGCCGATCGCACCCATGATCATCGCCTGGTCCAGGGACAGGTAGCGCTTGGCGACCTGACCGCTGCCGACCGCGATCGCGTCGTAGAACCCACCCGGCCCGTACGCGTCGAGGTTGCGGCGCAGCTTGGCCAGGTTCGCCAGGACCGGGCCCTTCGCGTACGGCAGCGCCAGGAACGCCGCGTGCGGGGTGACCACACCGTCGCCGTAGACCGCGGGTGCACCGGCCGGGCGGCAGTCCCCGAAGCCGGCGTCGTACGTGCCGCCCTCGACGTCCGACGGGTACCCATTGGTGTCCATGCCCATCGCGTCGACACCCCAGGCCGCGTACCCGCCGGCCGGGTTCGACGCGGGGGAGAAGCCCCAGTACCCGTACTTCGCGTCGTTGAGCCCGTGCTCGATCTGCGCGGCGACGGTCGCCGGGTGGTTACGCCCCCAGCTGCGCGGCCCCCACTTCGCCTCGGGTACGAACAGGTCCGGCATCAACGCCTCGAACATGTCCCCGCCCCAGCTCGGCACGAAGGTGATGCCGCGGTACCGGTACGAGCCCTCGTAGACGTCCACACCCAGGTGCGTGGTGTCGAAGCCGAGCGGCTGCATCTCCTGCCAGCTGTAATCGCAGTTGTTCGGCAGCGTCCGCATCGTGTCGTAGTACGCCGTCGCCGGGATCTGTCCGGCCCCGATGCCGAGGTAGGTGGCGATCCGCGGCTCGGTCACGGTGATGTCGTAGTGGTTGCAGGTGAACCAGACGCCGTTCTGCTCGACCGAACACCCCGGCGGCTGCGTGTCCCAGAAGCCGCCGCGGAGCAGTCCTCGCGTACCGATGGGGGTGGTCGCGGCGGGGTTGTAGTAGAAGCCGAAGTTCATCGGTTTCAGGATCTTGTCGGCCTTGCCCCGCAGCTCGGGCAGCGCACCCTCGACGACGCGCAGCGCAGCGGCGAGCCAGCCGTTGTCGACGCTGGACAGGAACGGTGTCACGACGCTGCCGTCCTCGGGCCACGTGGTGACCACGGATGCGTCCCGCGGGTCGTACCAGTTGTAGTACATGCCCGACGGCGTGTGGTGTTTCAGGCCGGCCAGGGTGTCCAGGGTCTGCGACACCCGGCGGCGGGCCTCGGACTTCGAGATGATGCCCAGGTCACGGGCCACGACGGCCGACCACAGGTAACCACCGATGTTCGTCGGCGACGTGTAGGTCGACGGCTTGCTGAGGTCACCCTCGATGTTGTCGGCCACCAGGCCGGTGCCCGGGTCGGTCATCGCGACCATCGAGCGCCACGTGTCCTTCGCGTACTGCTGCAGGGGCGAGGCCGCGGACACGGCGGTGCTGGAAGAACCGATCAACACCAGAGCAACCAGGGGTACGAGCAGACGTCTCACAGGGGCTCCTTACTTGAGTCCGGTGGTCGCGATCCCGCGCAGGAAGTGCCGCTGCAGGACCAGGAACACGATGAGGACGGGCACCACGACGACAACCGCGCCGGCGAGCAGCAGCCCGTAGAAGGTCTGGTTCTGCCCGACGCTGTAGAGCGCCAGCGCCACGGGCAGCGTGTACTTGTCCTCGGTGGTGGCCACGACCAGCGGCCAGAGGAAGTTGTTCCAGCTGGACAGGAACGTGAGGATGCCCAGCGTGGCCAGCGCCGGCTTGCACAGCGGCAGCACGATCCGGAAGAAGATGCGCCACTCGCCGGCGCCGTCGACCCGGGCCGCCTCGATCAGGTCGTCCGGGATCGACTGCAGGAACTGCCGCATCAGGAAGACCCCGAACGGCCCGGCCAGGAACGGCAGGATCAGCCCGGCGTACGAGTTGGCCATGCCCAGGTTGCTGACCAGCACGAACTGCGGCACGAAGGTCGCCATGCCCGGCACCATCAACATGCCCAGCACCAGCAGGAACAGCGTCTTGCGGCCGGGGAAGCTCAGCTTGGCCAAGGCATAGCCCAGCATCGAGCAGAACAGCAGGTTCCCCGCGGTGACCAGGGCGGCCACCAGCGCGGAGTTGAAGAAGTACTGCGGGAAGTCCAGCCGGGCGAACAGGTCCCGGTAGTTGCCGAGGGTGAACGTCTCCGGCCACCACGTCGGGGGTACGGAACGGATGTCGGCCTCGGGCTTGAACGACGACAGCACCATCCACAGGAAGGGGCCGACGACCACGAGCAGACCGAGGACCAGCACCGCGTACAGGATGATTTTGGCGACCCCGTCCTTGCTGCGGGTGGTGGTGCCCAGGGATGCGGTGGTCATGGGTCAGTCCTCCCGCGAGCCGAGCAGCCGGAACTGCAGCACGGACAACCCGACGATCGCGACGAAGAGCACGTAGCTCGCCGCGGCCGCGTAGCCGTAGTTGCCGAAACCGAACTGGTTGTAGATGTGGTAGCTCACCGACAGCGTCGAGTTGAGCGGGCCGCCCTGGGTCATCACGAACGGCTCCTCGAACAGCTGCAGGTAGCCGATGCCGGTGACGACCGCGCCGAAGAGCAGGGTCGGGCGCAGCAGCGGCAGCGTGATGCTGCGGAACTGCTGCCAGCGGCCAGCGCCGTCGATGGTCGCCGCCTCGTAGAGGTCGCCGGGGATGCCCTGCAGCCCGGCCAGGAAGATCACCATGAGGAAGCCGAAGTTGCGCCACGCGGACATGGCGATCAGGGACGGCAGTGCGGTCGAGCTGTCGCCGAGCCAGTTCGGCCCGTCGATCCCGATCAGGGACAGCAGGTTGTTGAGCAGGCCGGCCTCGGGGTCGAGCAGGAAGCGCCAGATCACCGCGATCGCCACGATGCTGGTCACCGCGGGCAGGTAGAAACCGACCCGGAACAGCGCCTTGAACCGCAGCAGCCCGGAGTTGAGCCCGGTGGCCGCGGCCAGCGCGATCACCATGGTCAGCGGCACACCGACCAGTACGAAGATCAGTGTGTTGCCGGCGGACTTGAGGAACAGCTCGTCGGAGAACAGCTTCGTGTAGTTGTCGAAGCCGACGAAGTTCACCGCGAACGGGTTGCGCAGGTCGGTGGAGCGAAGGTCGGTCAGGCTCAGCACCAGCGCGGCGACGACCGGCAGCGCGGAGAACACCACGAACAGGACGGTGAACGGCGCGGCGAACGCCCAGCCGGTCACCGCCCGGCGCCACCGCCGCCGGTCCGGCGCCGGGGTGTCCCGCAGCGGGACCTCCCCGGCCGCCTTCTCCTGGACCGCGGTCATGTCAGCTCCCGGTCCCGATGCTGGAAGCCTTCGTCTCGATGTTCTTCGCGGTCGCAGCGGCGTCCTGGCCGCCGATGGCCAGCTTCTCCACCTCGGTGTCGAAAGCCGCCGAGACCTGCTCCCACGTCGGGATGGCCGGGGGTGCCTTGGCGTCCTTGAGCTGCTCACCGAAGACCTTGAGGTTGGCGTCGCCGGTCAGCGCCGGGTCGGTCCACGCGGACTGCACGGCCGGCAGGTCGGTGACCGCCTTGTACCACTTGACCTGCACGTCGGGCTTGCTCAGCCACTGCAGGAACTTCCAGGCACTGTCGCGGTTCTTGGCGTCCTTGAAGACCGCGATGTTGCTCCCGCCGATGAACGACGTGCCGGTCTTCTTCACCGGCATCGGTGCCACCGCGAACTTGTCGGCAAAACCGGCGCCGCCCTGCTCGTTGAGGATGCCGACGTGCCACGGCCCGGACATGAACGCCCCGATGCGCCCGGCGACGAAGTCCGGCTCGAGCTGACCCTCGGGCAGGTTCGTCGGCGCCAGCTTCTCGGTGAAGAACGACTGGTAGTACTGCAGCGCCTCGGTCATCTCCGGGGTGTCGAAGCTGAACTTGTCACCGGAGGTGATCTCGGCGCCGTTCGACCAGGCGAACGGCATCACGGACTGCCAGCTGCCGGTCTTGCCGGGCTGCAGGTTCATGCCGTACTTCACCCCGGCCTTGTCCTGCATCGCCTTGGCCATCGTCTTGAGGTCGTCCCACGTCTTCGGCGGCGCGGTGATGCCGGCCTTCGCGGCCAGGTCCTTGCGGTAGTAGATGCCGCGCGTCTCGACGTACCAGGGCACGCCGTACGCGGTCCCGTCGACCACCGTGGAGTCCCACGCGCCGGGGAAGTAGCTGTCCTTGGCGAACAGGTCGGTCGGGGTCGGGTCCAGCGCACCCGTCTTGGCGAACTCACCCTGGAACGTGGTGCCGATCATCGACACGTCCGGGGTCTGCTTCGCCGCGATCGCCCCCGCGATCTTCTGGTGCGCCGCGTCCCACGGGATCGCCGTGACCGTGACCTTGGCGTCGGGGTTCTCCGCCGTGAAGTCCTTCGCGAAGTCGGCGAGCTTCTCGCCCTCGGTGCCCATGGCCCAGACGGTGATCTCGCCCGTGGCCTTGCCGTCGCTGACGGCCTTGGCGGTGTCCTGGCTGCCGCCCGAGTCGCGGCCGCAGCCGGCGGCGAGAGTCATCGCCGCGGCGACCACGACAGCTGTCGCGATTCTCCGGTGTCTTCTCATGTCCGAACCTCCGGGGGGTGATGTCCGCAGCTGCGCCTGACGACGAGCTCGGTGGGAAGGACCCGGCGGCGGGCCGCGGTGGCACGCCCGGCGGGGTCCGTGGTGCGTTCGGTGATGCGGTGGTCGAGCCAGCGCGCCGCGGTGGCGCCCAGCTCGCGCATCGGCTGACTGACGGTGGTGAGGTGCGCGAACCGCGCCGCGAGCAGGTCGTCCCAGCCCGTGACGGCGACGTCGTCCGGCACGCGCAGACCGGCTGCCTCGGCGGCGAGGTGCACCCCGAGCGCCACCTCGTCGTTGGCACAGACGATCGCGTCCGGCGGGTCCCGCAGCAGCTCCCGCGCCGCGGCCTGCCCCGATTCAAGATCGAGATCACACGGTACGAGCTGGGCGCGCAACCGTGCGGCTATCCCCGCGTACCGGCCGGCGACGTCGGGGGCACCGCCGGGGTCGCCGAGGAACGCAAACGTGCGGTGCCCGTGGCCGAGCAGGTGCGCGGCGAGAGCCTGCGCAGTGCGCTCGTTGCGCGTACGGATGGTGTCGACGTCCTTGACCGGGTCACGGGCGAGCAGCACCAGCGGCAGCCCGGTGGCGGCGATGCGCTCGACGACGTCGTCGCCGACGGTCTGGCCCATGATGGCGAGCCCGTCGACGCGCCCGGCGAGCTCCTGCACCGCGGCGGCCGCGTCGGCCCGCCCGTGGGTCGCCAGGATCAGCACGCTGCTGCCGAAGCCGGCGGCCGCGGCCTCGTACCCGAGGACCACCTCGGCGTAGTACGGGCCGACGAGGTCGGGGAAGACGATGCCGTTGGCGGCGTGCCGTCCCTCGGCCAGTGACCGGCCCAGCCGATTGGGGGTGAAGTTGAGCTCCGCGGCCGCGGCGTGGACCCGCGCGCGGGTCTCCTCGGTGACCAGTTCGGAGTCGCGCAGGGCTCGCGAGACCGTGGCGATGGACACGCCGGCACGCTGCGCGACCTGGTAGATCGTCGCGGCCTTCGTCTTTGAAAGCGCTTTCATCGCCATGCCGGGAACATAACCAGCCCGAAACGAGCCCGAAACCCGAACGCGGCGGGGTTCCGTGATCAGTGACTTCCGGCAAACCCCTGCGTTTACCCCAGCAGGCGCGTGATCGCCCGCTGCAGCGTGGCGCCGTCGAGGGCACTTCCGGTGGCCAGTGCCTGGGCCAGCGCGCCGTCCAGCAGCATCGCGACAGCCCGGGCGGTGAACGGGTCCGTCAGCGGCGTGAGCAGCGAATACAGCCCGTCGAGCCAGGCCTGGGCGAGCGGTCGCAGCTGCTCGTCGCGGGCAGCGGCCAGGTAGACCTCGTATTCGAGGATCGCCCGGGGCCGGTCGGCGAGGTAGCCGCGGCTCAGCTCAACCAGCGTCGGCGCCAGGTTGCCGGCGGTCAGCCGCCCGGCCCACCCGTCCAGTTCAGCCTGCATCGCGTCACTGGCCTGCTGCAGCCCGGCGGCGACCAGGTCGTTCAGGGTGGGGAAGTAGTAAGTGGTCGCACCGAGCGGCACCCCCGCCCGTGCGGCGACAGCCCGGTGCGTGGTCCGCCCGACACCGGAGTCGGCGATCACCTCGACCGCGGCGCTGGCCAGCGCCCGCCGGCGGCCCTCGGGGTCACGCTTGGCCGGGCTCAATGGGCACCCCCGAGATTGAGAACCACAACACCGCCGACGATCAGGCCCAGCCCGATCACCTTGACGAGGTTGAGCGACTCACCCAGGAACACCGTGCCGATGGCAACGATCGCGGCCGTGCCCAGCCCCGACCACATCGCGTACGCGACGCCGATCGGTATGTGCTTCACCGCCTGCGACAGCAGCACGAAGGACAGCACGTAACCGCCGAGGCAGGCGACGGTCGGCCAGAGGCGGCTGAACCCGTCGGTCGCCTTCAGCATGCTGGTGCCGAAGACCTCACTGCCGATCGCGAGCACCAGGAAGACGTACGCCATGGCCGGCTCCTTCAAAGTTGTACATCTGTACATGTACGATCGTACAGCTAACCCGTCGAGGCAAAAGCCGCCAGCAAATGGTGGCGCTCCTCATGTCGGGCGGCGGACGGCCGATAAGACCCGTGACACCTCTGTCCCCGAGCTGAAGGATCTGTCATGGAACGGTGGTTCGGGGTCGGGCGCAGTCTGCACAGTGATCCGGCAACCGCCGGTGCCGAGGCCGCCCGCGACGCCGTGGCCGGCAGGCGGCCGGGACTGCTCGTCGTCTTCGCCTCGCTGCCGTACTCCACGCCGCCCATGGCCGAGGCCGCGCACGGTGCGGCCGGTGGTGACGTGCCGATGATCGGCTGCTCGACCTCCGGTGAGTTCACCCAGGACGGGCGCGGCGAGAGTGTTGTGGTGCTGGCCCTCGGCGGTCCCGGCTTCGAGGCCTCCGTCCGGGCCGTGCCGGAACGTGCGACCGGCCTGCGCGAGGCGGGCCTGGAAGCCGCGGCCTGCCTTGACGACATCGATCGTGAGCACCGGATGGTGCTGCTGCTCGGAGACGGCCGCAGCAGTGACCAGCAGGAGATGGTCCGCGGTGCGTACGCGCACACCGGCGCCGGTGTCCCCCTGATCGGCGGCTGCGCGGGTGACGGCATGACCCAGACGTCCACGCGGCACTTCTTCAGCGCGGGCACCGGCGTCAGCGTGCTCACCAACGCCGTGCTCGCGGCCGCGGTCGGCTCGGACGCGCCCATCGGCATCGGGCTGGCCCACGGCTGGCGCAAGACCGGCGAGCCGATGGTCGTCACCCGCAGCGAGGGCGGCAAGATCTTCGAGCTCGACGGTGAACGCGCCCTCGACGTCTACCTGCGCCGAAGTGGTGCAAGCCCGGACCTGGTCGACGACCCGATGGGGTTCTTCGGGTTCGCCACGGTGCACCCGCTCGGGCTCTCCCGGCGTACCGGAGAGGATCTGAGGGTGATCTTCCAGGCCGACGCCGCGGAGGGGTCGATCTCCGGGCTGGCGGACACGCCCGAGGGGGCGATGGCCTGGTACATGGAGGCCGACCCGGAGGCGGTGACCGGTGCGGCCGCGCAGGCCGCCGCCGAGGCCGTCGCGGCGCTGGAGGGCGCCGACCCGCTCGGAGTGTTCATCTTCGACTGCTGCGTGCGCGGACTCGCCCTCGGCCCGGACGGCACCGACGCCGCGGGTAAGCAGCTGGGCGAGACCCTCGGACCCGTGCCGTTCGGCGGGTTCGTCAGCAACGGCGAGATCGTGCGGACGGCCGGCGCCAAGGGCATGCACCACCTCAGCGTCGCCGCGCTCGCGGTGAGCTGACCAGCGCCGGATGCCCACGACCTGGTCGACGCTCCAGCTCACCGAGTTCTTCAGCGCCATCACGCGGGCCGGTGACGTCGCCGGCGCCGCGACCCTGGCCGTCGAGCGGGCCGCCGAGGCGACCGAGGCGGAGCTCGCCGCCGTGGTCCGTGGCGGCGAGCTGATCGCCTGCCTCGGCCTGGGCCGCCAACCGTCCGGTGACCTGCTCGCCGGTGTCACCTCGGGCGCGGAGACCTTCACCGTTCCAGGGTTCGGGACCTTTCACAGCACTCTGCACCCGCTCGGCCGCGACACCGAGGGGTTCCTGTTCCTCGGCCGCCTCGACGACGAGTTCGAGGCCGAGGAACGCCAGATGCTGCAGGGCATGGCCAAGGTGCTCGGGCTCGCGCTGCGCGGCCTGGAGACCCTCGCCGCCGAACGCGACCTGCGCCGCGAGCGGGAACGCGAGGCCGAGGCCCGGCTCGTGCTGGTCAACGCGCTGGAGAAACGCGAGCAGCTGCTCGGCACCCTGCTGCAGATCCAGCGGGCCGTGAGCCAGCGGGCGCCGCTGCAGGAGGTGCTGGACTCGGTCACGCGCGGCGCTTCCGGCGTACTGGAAGGTGCTCTGGCCGCGCTCGTGCTGCGGGACGCCGACGCGGCGGACGAGACGATGGTGGCGTCGCTGACGCCGGGCCACGAGGACTCGCGGCACGACCCGCAGGTGCTGGCCGTGGCGGTCGAGGCGATGCAGCGTGACCACCCGGTCGATCACGACGTCGTGGTCGCGGCGCCGGTGCACGTCGGCGGTGACGTCGCCGGGAGCCTGGTCCTCGGGCGGTGCGGGGACACGATCCGCTCCCAGGAACGCCGTGACGTGCTGGCCGCCTTTGCCGAGCAGGCCAGCCTCGCGCTGACCGGCGCGCACTCGGTTGCCGCTGTGCGTCAGGCGTACCACGACGGTTTGACCGGGCTCCCGAACCGCACGCTGTTCCTGGAACGGCTCGACCGGGCGCTGGAGGTCGCGCACCGGACCCGTACGGCGATCGCGGTCCTCTTCCTCGACCTGGATCTGTTCAAGCAGGTCAACGACACGCTGGGCCACGCCGTCGGTGACGAACTGCTCCGCGGTGTCGCGTCCCGGCTCAGCACGGCGGTTCGTGGCGGTGACATGGCAGCCCGGCTCGGTGGTGACGAGTTCGCCATCCTGCTCGAGCCCGTCGACGGCGGGGACCAGGCCCGCGAGGTCGCGGACCGGATCATCGCCTCGATCGCGCGGCCGTTCGAGATCGGCGGCAAGGAGGTGCTGACCCGGGCCAGCATCGGCATCGCGCTCGGTGACGCCGCCTGCACGACGGCCGGTGACCTGGTGCAGGACGCCGACGTCGCCATGTACCGGGCGAAGAAGAACCGGCCGGGCACCTCGGCGATGTTCGAACCCGGGATGCGGACCGAGCTGCTGCGCCACGTGGAGCTCGGCACCGACGCCCGGCGTGCGTTCGAATCCGGCGAGTTCCGGCTCGCGTACCAGCCGATCGTGGCCCTGCCCGGCGGGCGGATCACCGCGGTCGAGGCGTTGCTGCGCTGGACCCATCCGCGGCTGGGACCGGTCGCACCCGACACCTTCATCCCGCTGGCCGAGCAGAGTGGACTGATCATCGACCTGGGCCGGTGGGTGCTGCGCGAGGCCTGCCGTGATCTTGCCGGCTGGCGGGCCGCCGGCCTGCCGGACCTGACTGTCAGCGTCAACCTCTCGAGCCGCCAATTACAGGACGAGCAGCTGGTCGCCGACGTCACCGCGGCTCTGGCGGAGACCGGCGTCCCTGCCTCGGCGCTGACGCTGGAGGTCACCGAGACCGCGCTGATGCGGGACCCGCGCGAGGTGCAACGCCGTTTGCGAGCGCTGAAGTCGATCGGTGTACGCCTGGCCGTCGACGACTTCGGCAACGGGTACTCCTCGATGGCACAGCTGAGCCGCTTCCCGATCGACCAGCTGAAGGTCGACAAGTCCCTGATCGACGGGATCGGCACCGACCGGCGGCAGCGCGCGATCGCCCGCAGCGTGCTCGAGCTCGGCGCGATCCTGGAGCTCGAGACGGTCGCCGAGGGTGTCGAGGAACCCGCCCAGCTGGCGGCGCTGACCGCCCTGCCGTGCACGCTGGCCCAGGGCTTCCTGTTCGCCGAGCCGGTGCGGCCGGAGCAGGTCGGGGACTTCGCCTAAGCTGGAGCGCTGTGGAATCCGACGGATGGGCCGATGAACGGTTCGGCGTGGTGGCCGACACCTTCGCCCGCAACTTCACCGACTTCGACGAGGACGGCGCGGCGGTGACCGTCTACGCCGGTGGCCGCAAGGTCGTCGAGCTGTGGCGCGGTGAGGGCTGGCAGCAGGACACGGTGGTCCCGGTCTTCTCCTGCGCCAAGGCGATCGTGAGCATCTGTGTGCACCTGCTCGCCCAGCAGGGCCGCCTCGACCTGGACGCGCCGGTCAGCGACGTCTGGCCGGAGTTCGGCAAGCCGCGGATCACGCCGCGGATGGTCCTGGGACACCGCGCGGGCCTGCCCGTGCTCGACCGGACGCTCACCTTCGCCGAGGTCACCTCGTGGACACCGGTGATCCGGGCCATCGAGGAGCAGGAGCCGCTCTGGGAGCCCGGCACCGCGTACGAGTACCACGCCCACGTCTACGGCTTCCTCCTCGGCGAGCTGATCCGGCGGGTCACCGGGCTGACACCGGGGGCGTACTTCCGGCAGGCGATCGCCGACGACCTCGGGCTGCGCGCGTGGATCGGGCTGCCCGAGGCGGAGTTCCCGCACCTGGCCCGGCTGAGCGAGGCCGCCGGCCGCCCGCCCCTGCCCGGCCCCGAGACGCTGCTCATGCGCATGGTCACGATGAACGGCGCGTTCGCCTTTCCCGGTCTCGGCGAGCCGCACGGCTGGAACGACCCGGAACTGCTCGCCGCCGAGATCCCCGGCGCGGGCGCGGTGGCCTCCGCGACCGGTCTCGCCGGGCTCTTCGCCGCCGCCGTCACCGGGATCGACGGCTCACCACGCCTGCTCAGCCCGGAAACAGTGACCGGCGCCGTCCGGGAGCAGTCCGCGGGCCGCACCTGGTCCGGGATGGACTCACCGGCCCGCTGGGGATCCGGCTTCCTGCTCGACGCCGCCGGCTTCCGTCCCCTGCTGGGGGAGCGCAGCTTCGGCAACGACGGCGCGGGCGGCCAGTTCGCGTTCGGCGACGACGAGTACGGCATCGGCTTCGCCTACGTGGCGAGCCGGATGGTCGGTTACGGCGACGCCCGGGCCACCCGCCTGATCGCCGCGGTCCGCGAGTCCCTCCAGTAACCGCAGCGCGGCCTGCACCGACTCCGGCGCGGCGGGCAACAGCGGCAGTCGTACCGCGGCGGACGGGATGCGGCCGGTCGCGTGCAGCACACCCTTGATCACCGTGGGGTTCGGCTCGGCGAACAGCGCCAGTGACAGCGGCGCCAGGCGGTTCCCCAGAGCCCGGGCCCGTACGGTGTCGCCGGCGTGCCAGGCAGCGATCAGCTCCGCGAAGCCCGCGGTCGCCAGATGCGCCGATGCCAGGATGCCGCCGTGCGCACCCATCGCCAGCAGTGGTGAGATGACCGCGTCGTCGCCGCCGAGCACCGCAAAACCGTCCGGCGGGTCCGCCATCAGGTCGGCCGTGGCGGCGCTGATCCCGCCGCCGGCGTACTTGATCCCCGCGACACACGGGACGGCGGCGATCCGGCGCAGCGACCCGGCCGACAGCTCCTGCCCGGTCCGGTACGGCACGTGGTAGACGATCACCGGCACGTCGCCGGCCTGCGCTGCGAAGTAGGCGACCACGCCGTCCTCACCCGGCCGCACGAAAGGTGGCACCAGCACCAGCCTCGCGGTGACATCCGGTGGCACGGTCGCGGAGGTCGAACCGACGATCAGCGATGCGCTGTGCTCCCGGCACACCCGTGCGGCCACGTCGACGACCGCCTGCTGCTCAGCGTCGGACAACGCCGACGGCTCCCCGGTCGTGCCCAGCGCCACCAGCCCCCTGGCTCCGGCCGCGAGCACGTCCCGGGCCAGCTGCTCCAAGGCGTCGAGGGCAACGCCGCCGGTGGTCTCGAACGGGGTGATCAGCGGTACGTACAGCCCGGTGAACGTCATGATCCCAGCGTGGTCGCGGCCGAGCATCAGGTCCAGTTCACGTTTCTGCGCCTGACCGTAAGCTGAGCTCATGCTCGACGTGCGGCGGCTGCGCCTGCTCTGCGACCTGTCCCGGCTCGGCACGATCGCCGCCGTGGCGCAGGCGCACACGTACACGGCGTCGGCGGTCTCGCAGCAGCTGTCCGCGCTGGAACGCGAGGCGGGTGTGGCGCTGCTGGAACGCACCGGCCGCCGTGTCACCCTCACCCCGGCCGGGAACGTGCTGGTCGAGCACGCGGTGACGGTCCTGGCGGCGCTCGAACGGACCACCGCCGCGCTCGCCGCCGTGCGATCGGGACTGTCCGGGCCGCTGCGTATCGGCGCGTTCCCGACCGCGGTCCGCACCCTGCTGCCGGAGGCCCTGGTCGAGCTGGGCCGGCACCACCCGGGGCTCGAGCTGATGGTGACCGAGCTCGACCCGGTCGACGTGCCCGCCGCGCTGCGCGAGCGCCGCCTCGACGTGGGGCTCGTGCACGACTACGACGTCGTACCGGACTCACCCGACCCGGCGCTGGACGCCACACCCCTGCTCGACGAGACGGTGTTCCTGGCCGTGCCCGCCCGATCCGCGCACACCACACTGGACGACGTGCGGGACGCGGCGTGGATCGTGGCCGGCCCGGGGACGCTGTGCCACACCGCGACACTGCGCATCTGCGGCGCTGCCGGCTTCGCCCCGCGCGCCCGGCATCAGGCCGACGACTTCGCCACGGTGTTGGCCCTGGTCGCCGCCAACCAGGGCGTCTCGGTGGTGCCCGCGCTCGCCGCGGCGCAGCCGCCCGACGGCGTACGCCTGATCGCGCTGCCGACCCGGCGGCGCAACCGGATCGCCTACCGCAGAGGCGCGGCGGCCCACCCGGCGATCGCCGCGTTCGTCACCGCGATCCGCGCCCGGGCCGGCGTGTCCGGTTTGCCGTCCGCACCGCACACCACCAGGATCATCGGATGACCGACGTCGTTCTCTTCCACCATGCCCAGGGCCTCACCGCCGGTGTTCACGCCTTCGCCGACCAGCTCCGCAGCGCGGGCCACACGGTGACCGTCCCCGACCTCTACGCGGGTGTCACCTTCGACAACCTCGACGCCGGCGTCGCCCACGCCCAGGAGATCGGCATGGACGAGATCGTCGACCGTGGTGTCGCCGCGGTCGCGGGCGTTCCCGACGCCGTGGTCTACGCGGGCTTCTCCCTCGGGGCCATGCCGGCGCAGAAACTTGCACAGACCCGCAAGGGCGCCCTCGGCGCGATCATCTACCACGGCGGTGTCCCGGCCGAGGCGTTCGGCGGCGAGTGGCCCAAGGAGGTCCCGCTGCAGCTCCACCTGGCCGAGGAGGACGAGTGGGCCGAGGTCGACGTCGCCCGCGACCTCGCCGCGGCGTCCACCGACGGCACCCTTTTCCTGTACCCCGGAGCCGCGCACCTGACGACCGACAGCAGCCTGGGCGAGTACCAGCCGGAGACGACGGCGCTGATCCTCGGCCGCAGCCTGGAATTCCTCGCCCGCGTCAGCTGAGCAGCGGCAGCAGCTCGGTCAGCGTGCCGATGGTGTGCGTGGCCGTCAGCCCCTCCGGGAGCCGGCGGCTGCCCCGCCGCACGAACGCCGTGTCGATGCCCAGCGCCGAGGCGCCGGTGATGTCGGCGGCCGGCGAGTCCCCGACATGGACGACGTCGGCGGTGGTCAGGCCGAGCTGCGCCAGCGCCAGCAGGAACGGTTCGGGCCGCGGCTTGTAGGCCCGGGCGTCCTCACTGTAGACGTCCAGCAGAACCGCTCTATACATCGTGGGAGCTGAACTGGATGCCGGCCAGCTGCCAGGTGCCGGAACCGCCGACCCAGACCTGGCTGACCCGGTTGGTCAGGCTCATTTCCTGGCCGCGCCACACCGAGCGGCTGTGCTGGACGCAGCGCAGGATCGCGGCCCGGTCGTAGAGGCAGACGTCGACCTCGCCGGTCTCCAGGTCGGTGTAGCCGAACTCGGTGAACCGGCCTATCCACGCGGACTTGTCGAGAAGGTAACCGCGCTCGCCGATGGACCGGAAGTCGTCGGTCAGCAGGGTGTCGAGCCGGTCGGTGTCCGCCTGCAACTCGGCCGTCTGGAACGCCCGGTGCGCGGCGAGGATCTCTTCGCTCACGCGGCCATTCTGTCGTGCCGCAGGTACGCGTCCAGTGCGGCGGCGCCGCTGAGCATCGCGCGGCTGCGCGCGGACAGCCGGGCCCGCCAGTCCGCCAGCATCGACTCCAGCGGTTCGACACCACCGGCGGAACGCACCTGGGCGATCACCGGGGCGATGTGTTCCAGCAGGTAGCCGCCCCGCCGCAGCTGGTGGGTGAGCAGGGCGTCGCGGACGTCGGCGGCACTGTAGATGCGGTAACCGGTCCGCGGGTCACGGCGCGGATGGACAACACCGGCGCGTTCCCACTTGCGCAGCGTGGCCGGGCGCAGACCGAGCCGGTGCGCGAGGGGCCCGACAAACGTGTCGCCTTCTCCGGGCGGGACGGGTTCCAGGTCGCGCAGCGCGTCCTCGACGGCCAGCAGGGTGCGGCGGTCGTCGACCAGCTGGACGTGACTCTCGTCGATGAGCTGCAGAGCTTCCTCGGTCGCGCCGCGGTTGACCGCCTGCAGGACCGCGGTGGCTGTCGTGTGCCCGTGCCCGGGCAGCAGGGCCAGGAATGCCCGGAGGGCTTGCGCGTGCAGCGTCGTGTAGGTGCGATAGCCGTGGGCAGTGCGCTCGCTGCCCGGGAGGATGCCCGCCGTCTCGTAGTTGCGGATCGCCTGCGTCGACAACCCGTGGGGGCGCGCCAGATCGACCGGTCGGAGGCCGTCTTGAAGGTTCTGGTCCATCGTCCTGCCGATATCGCCGGAAAGTCTCAACCGTCGGTTCAACGATATCGTTGAGGGAATGCTGCGTACTGTCACCTCGGTCCTGGACCTGCTCCCGTCCCGTCCCCGCATCCTGGCTCTGGGTGAGCCCACCCACGGCGAGGACCTGCTGCTGGAGGTGCGGAACGACCTCTTCCGGCACCTCGTCGACCACGAGGGTTACCGCACGATCGCCATCGAGAGCGACTGCCTCATGGGCCTGGTCGTCGACGACTACGTCACCACCGGCGAAGGCACCCTCGACGACGTCATGGCGCGAGGATTCAGCCACACCTTCGGCGAATCCGCCGCCAACCGCGACCTGGTGCGCTGGATGCGCGCGTACAACCAGGACCGGCCCGCCGCCGACCACGTGCGTTTCGCCGGGGCCGACGCCCCGACCGAGATCGCCGCACCCTCCTCCCCGCGCCAGGCCGTCATCTCACTCCACGCCTACCTGTCCTCCTGGGTGGACCCCGACCTCCTTCCCTGTACGGCGGAGCAGCTCGAGCACCTCCTCGGCACCGACGAGCGCTGGACCGAACCCGCCACGATGCTCGACCCCACCCGTTCCGTGGGGCGCACACCCGACGCCGACCGGCTGCGACTGCTCGCCGACGACCTGGCCGCCCTGCTCGACGCCCAGACCCCGCACCTGCTGGCGGTGTCCTCCCGCGACGACTGGGACCGCGCCCGCCTGTACGCGCGTACGGCCACCGGCCTGCTGCTCTACCACTTCTGGATGGCGGACTCGTCGCCGGCGCGGTTGCCCCGGCTGACCGGTGTCCGCGACTCGATCTTCGCCGGGAACCTCCTCGCGGCCGCCCACCGGCGGCCGCTGCTGGTCCACGCCCACAACCTGCACCTGCAGCGGGAGAAGAGCCGGATGCAGATGGGTGGCCTGCCCCTGGAGTGGTGGGGTGCCGGCTCGATCGTGAGCGCCCACCTCGGTCCGGACTACGCCTTCCTGGCCGGCGCGCTCGGCACGATCCGGCACCAGGGAGTCGGCACCCCACCCCCGGACACCCTCGAAGGGATGCTCTACGCCCTGCCGGAGGACCACTTCCTCATCGGCGCGTCCTTTCTTGACGACGTCAAGCCGGTGCCGCGGGTGTCACCGTGGTTCGGCTACTTCCCGCTCGATCCCGCCCACCTGAGCGGCGTCGACGGGATCGTCTTCGTCCGGGACACCCCGGCCGAACCACCGCGGTAGCCGCTCGAGCAGCTCCTGCTGGTTGTCGCCGGCCCAGGCGACGTGTCCGTCCGGGCGCAGCAGCACGGCCGGCACGTCGAGCTCCTCACTGCCGTCGACCACGTGATCGACCCGGTCGGCCCAGCCGCGTACGGAGAGTCGCCCGGTCCGGTCGAGCAGCAGCCCTCGCCCGGCGTGCATGAGCTCGTAGAGGCGGCCGTTCCTGAGCGTGAGGTCCCGCAGCCGCCGCCCGACCAGCTCGGGCCCGTCGCCGAGGTCGTAACGGATCCCGATCGCGATGATCTTCTCGATCAGGAACCGGTTGACCTCCGGGAAGTCCATCAGCTCCGCCACCAGACGCCGCACGGCCTGCGCGCCGGGTTCGAGCGACATCAGTTCCATCTGCGCGCGGGTGTTGTTCAGGACGGCCTCGGCGACGGGCCGCCGCTCGGTGCCGTAACTCTCCAGCAGCCCGGCCGGCGCCCAGCCGTCGACCTCCGCCGCCAGCTTCCAGCCCAGATTGAACGCGTCCTGAAGCCCGAGGTTGAGCCCTTGACCACCGGTCGGCGGATGAACGTGCGCCGAGTCGCCGGCCAGCAGCACCCGGTCGCTCTGGTAGCGCTCGGCCAGCCGCGTGGCGTTGCCGAACCGGGACAGCCAGCGCGGGGAGTGCACGCCGAAGTCGGTCCCGGCGGTCGCCCGCAACTGCTCCCGGAACTCCTCCAGGGTCGGTGCGACCGTACGGTCATCGGCCACCCCGGCAGCGGGCACGATCACCCGGAACACCCCGTTACCCAGCGGCCCGGCACCGAACCGCAGCTGCGTCTTGCGGACCTCGGTCATCACCGCGGTCAGCTCCTCCATCGAAGCGGTCAGCTCCATCTCACCGAGCAGCGTGTCGACCGTGGAGGCCTCACCGGGAAAACCGATCCCGGCCAGCTTGCGGACGGTGCTGCGGCCGCCGTCGCAGCCGACGAGGTACCGCGACCGCAACTGCGTACCGTCCGTGAGGTCCACGGTGACCCCGTGGTCGTCCTGACTCAGGCCGGCCACCTCGGTGCCACGCCGGATCTCGGCGCCGAGACCCTCGGCGTGCTCGGTCAGCAGCCGCACCGTGACCGGCTGCGGAATGGCCAGGACGTACCCGTGCGCGGTGTCGAGCCCTTCCGGCTGCGGCTTGGAGATGCCGGCGAAGAACCCACCGAGCGGGTGCTTCTTGCCCAGCGCCAGGAACCGCTCGAGCAGGCCACGCTGGTCGAGCACCTCGATGCTGCGCGCGTGCATCCCGAGCGCCCTGACCACGGTGGTCGGCTCGGCGTCCTTCTCCAGGATGAGCACACCGACTCCGTGCAGCCGAAGCTCAGCGGCGAGCATCATGCCGGTCGGCCCACCACCGGCCACGATCACGTCGATCATGGAAACCCCCCGTTTCTCCGTAAGGCCGACGATTTTGCCCCGGCACCGGGGTCTTGCCACAAGACCCGGGGTGCGATATACGTTAGAAGTGGCAGGAAGCGGTATCACCGCGTCCTGCCTTTGTCTTGATCGCCCCTTGGAGGTCAGGACCGTGACCGAGCTGTACCCGCCGATCGAGCCGTACGAGACCGGCATGCTCGACGTCGGCGACGGCAACCTCGTGTACTGGGAAGTCTGCGGCAACCCGGCCGGTAAGCCGGCGCTGGTCGTGCACGGCGGGCCCGGATCGGGATGCGGGCCCGGTCCGCGCCGGTACTTCGACCCGGACCGGTACAGGATCGTCCTGTTCGACCAGCGTGGTTCCGGCCGCAGCACACCACACGCGAGCGACCCGGCGACCGACCTGCGGCACAACACCACCTGGCACCTGATCGCCGACATGGAGCAGCTCCGCGAACGCCTCGGCATCGACCGCTGGCTGCTGTACGGCGGTTCCTGGGGCTCCACGCTCATCCTGGCTTACGCCCAGCACCATCCCCGGCGGGTGTCCGAGATCGTCATCGCCGCCGTCACCATGACCCGGCGCGCCGACATCGACTGGCTCTACCGGGGCGTCGGCCGGTTCTTCCCCGAGCAGTGGGAGCGGTTCCTCCAAGGCGCGCCGGGCACACCCCGCGACGGGAACGTCGTCGCTGCCTACGCCCGCCTCATGGAACATCCTGATCCTGCCGTGCGGGAAAGGGCCACGATCGACTGGTGCGCCTGGGAGGACGCGGTTCTGTCCGGTGAGACCGGCGGCGCATCCCATCCGTACGGCGATCGCCCTCCCGCGGCCCGGCTGGCCTTCGTGCGAATCTGCGCGCACTACTTCTCCCACGGTGCGTGGCTGGAGGAGAACGCACTGCTTCGCGATGCCGGCCGGCTGGCCGGCATCCCCGGTTTCCTCATCCATGGCCGACTCGACCTGGGCGGCCCACTGCAAACTGCGTGGGACCTGCACCGCGCCTGGCCCGACTCGACTTTGACCGTGATCGAGAGCGCAGGGCATCTCGGCACCGCCGAGACGCGCCGGCACGTCCTTCGCGCCCTCGACGGATTCGCAGCAGACGATTCCCTCGGCGGGCCTACCTGACAACGGCTCCGGCGCCGAGTCGAAACAGTGTCAGCGTCAAGCGGGCCGGTGGGCGCGGAGGACGCAGGTCAGCATCGGGAGGGTGAACTCGCCGTCCGCGGTTTCCGGGCGGCTCGCCAGGAATGCGCGGATCCGGCCGAGGGCGGCTTGGCGTTCCTCGTCCGGCATGACGAGCATCCCGGCTCGGGTGCCGAGTGTCGCGACGAGGGAGTCGGCGGTGCGGCGCTGCCCGTGTGGAAACTCGGCCTGCTCCGGGGCGACAAAGCCCGAGGCCATACCGGCCGTCTCCGCACGCCAGGCGTCCGGGGTGTCTCGCGGGCCGATGGCGGCGCTACCGCTCACCTTCGCCAGGCCGGCGACCCAGTCGACGCGGTCGTCGACAACGTTCCACAGTCCGGCCAGGACGCCGCCGGGGGCCAGGACGCGGGTGATCTCGGGGCCGGCGACGGCCATGTCGAACCAGTGCATGGCGTTTCCGGAGACGACGGCGTCGAAGGTGGCGTCCGGCAGCGGGATCACCTCGGCGTTCCCCGGCAGGGCCCGGATCTGCGGCAGCGTGCGGCGCAGCTCGGCCAGCATCGCCGGGTCCGGCTCGACGGCGGTGACGTCAGCGCCGGCTGCAACGAGGGTGGCGGTGAGCTTCCCCGTCCCGGCACCGAGGTCGAGCACCCGAATGCCGGGGGCAGCATCGAGCACCCACCTGACCGCGTCCTGCGCGTAGTCCGGACGGTGTTCGGCATAAGCGGCGGCCGCAGCGCCGAACGACGAAGCGTGAGGGAGTTCTTCCATACGCCGACCCTAGTTCGGCCGCGCTCCCGGCTCTGCCCGGTAATTATCGGATTGCCATTAACAGCAATCCAGTAATCCAGGGACAGTGCTGGATTCGGACAAAACGGCGCTACATCATAATGACAGTTATGGTGTAGTCGGTTTGTCGTGTCCACCGTCCGCCTGACCCTGGGCGGGGCTGCGGATCGCTAGCCTGTGCGGCATGGCAGAACCCTCGGAGTACGAGCAGGCGGCGTGGCGGGATGTTCAGCGGTTCAAGGGGAGGCCGTTGTCGGCTGCGTTGCGCAGTGCCGGTGAGGGTGTGTCCAACGGTGCCGCCGCACTCGGTCGGCGTGCGGCCACGTACCTGGAGAACCACCCCGGTGCTCAGTCGACGCTGTCGAAGGGTCGGGACATCGCCGCCAAGGGGGCGGGTGTTGTCGGTGCGGGGGCTCGGAAGGCCGCCGGTGTCATCCCCGCCGGCGCGACCGACTGGAGTGGGACTGCTGCTGGGTCGGTGCAGCGGACGCTGGCGAGGATTTCGCGGGCGGGGCTGTCCCCGAAGCGGGTGGTGAAGCTCCACCAGAAGCGCGGCCACGACGTCAGCAAGCTGTCCGACCTGCGGCGCCTCGATCTCGAACAGGTCCACGCCGTCCGGGGGCGGGCGTTGAGCTGGTACTACCCGGCCACCGCCGCGGTCTCGGGCATGGGGGCCGGGCTGCTGATCTCGGGTGGTGAGCTGGCCACCGCGGCGTCCGCCGGGGCTGCTGCCGCGCCTTCCACCGGTGTCATCGCCGGCGCTTTTGCCGGTGACGCCGCGATCGTGCTCGGCCTGGCTTCCCGCGCGGTCGGTCATGTGTCGCTGCTCTACGGCTACGACCCCGAGGAGCCGGCTGAGAAGATCTTCGTGTTGTCCGTCGTCAACGCCGGGACGGCGGTCTCGACCAGTGCGAAGAGTGCCGCGCTGGCCGACATCTCGCGGCTGACGCAGGCGCTCGTGCGGGGCAAGACGTGGAAGGTGCTGAACGAGTCGGTCGTCACCCGGGTCGCCGTGAAGTTCACCGAGGCGGTCGGCCGTGACCTCACCAAGAAGGGCCTGGGCAAGGTCGTGCCCGTCGCCGGGATCCTGGTCGGCGGCACGCTCAACTGGACCACTCTGGAGGGGATCGTCGACACGGCCGACATGGCCTACCGGCGACGGTTCCTGCTGGAGAAGTACCCGCAGCTGCTCGACGAGGAGCCCTTGGAAGGGGTGGTCGTCGACGACACCGACGAGGACCGGATCAGTGTGCTCGACCAGCTCGTCGAGGAGGGCGGGCCGGACCTGCGCTGAACCCGGACCGGGTCAGTCCTCCCATCCCGTACGGGCTGCCGTGACGAGTCCGGTCTCGTAGGCGACCACGACGAGCTGGGCACGGTCGCGGGCATCAAGTTTGGTGAGCAGCCGTCCGACGTGGGACTTGACGGTGGCCGGGCTGAGAGTCAGGTGCGTGGCGATGTCGGCGTTGGACATCCCTCGGGCGATCAGTGTCAGGATCTCGCGTTCGCGGCCGGTGATCCCGGTGAGCTTGCGGTGGAAGAAGCGGGACGGGCGGGGCTGGGCGCTGAAGGCGGCGATGAGCCGCCGGGTGACGCTGGGGGCGAGCAGGGCGTCGCCGGCGGCGACCACGCGCAGGGCGGCGATGAGCCCGGCGGCGGTGGTCTCCTTGAGCAGGAAGCCGCTGGCGCCGGCCCGCAGCGCCCCGTAGATGTATTCGTCCAGGTCGAAGGTCGTGAGGATCAGCACCCGGGTGTCGCTGGTCGCCCGGCAGATCTCCTCGGTGGCGCCGATGCCGGTCATGTCAGGCATGCGGATGTCCATCAGGACCACGTCGGGGCGGTGGGCCAGGGTCAGCCGGACGGCTTCGCGGCCGGTTCCGGCCTCGCCGACCACGGCAAATCCGGGGGTGCTCTCGAGCAGGACGCGGAAGCTGTCGCGCAGCAGCGTCTGGTCCTCGGCGATGACGACCCGGATCGGTGCGGTCACGGTTGCCCGTCCCCGCCGGAGGTGGCGTACGGGATGGACGCGGTCACCGCGAACCCGCCGCCCGGCTGCGGCCCGGCCTGCAGGGTGCCGCCGTAGACAGTGACGCGTTCGCGCATCCCGCGCAGTCCGTGCCCGGTGCTGCCGTCCGCCACCGCGGCGGTGCCGTTGTCAGCGACCCGGACCGTGACGGAGTGCGGACCGGCGTCGACGCTGACCGTGCATCCGGTGGCCCGGGCATGCCGGACGACATTGGTCAGCGACTCCTGAACGATGCGGTAGACGACGAGGCGGATCCCGGGCGGCGGCGTGGTCTCGCCCGCGAGAGTCGTCTCCACCCGGACACCCGCCTGCTCGGTGCGGCGGGTCAGTGTCCGCAGGTCCTCGTCGTCGCCCGAAGGCACGGCGGGATCCTGATCCGCTCGCAGCAGGCCCACGGCGCGACGCATCTCGACCAGCGCTTCCCGGCCGGCGGTCTCGATGACCTCCAGGGCCGCCATGCTCTCCTCGGGGCGGACCGCCGCGACGTGACGGGCGACTCCGGCCTTCATCGCGATCATGCTCAGGCTGTGGGCCACGGTGTCGTGCATGTCGCGGGCGATACGCAGCCTCTCCTCGGTCACCGCACGGGCGGTCCGCTCCTCGAAGACCTGCTCGGCCACCTCCCGGCGGCGGCGAACCAGGACGCCCACCAGCCACGGCACCGCGACCGCGGGCCCGGCCACCAGCGGCGCCGCCGGCCACAGCAGCCCGAGCGTGGCAGCACCGGCAAGACCGGTGGCCAGCACTGGCACCGAGCGCACGAGTGGCAGACCCGCTCCGACCGGATACAAAGTCAGCCCTGCGGCGGCGCACAGTCCGGGTGAGGCATCCGGCGCGATGACGCCGCCGGCCAGCACAGCTGCGGACGCGGTCAGCGTCACCGCGGCGGCGGGCAACGCCCATCGGCGGCGAACCGATACCGGCAGGGCGACAGCGCCCACCAGGAGCCACTGCCACCAGGACGCCCGTCCGGCTTCCTGCGCTGCGTAACCGCACACCGCGAGAACAAGGACGGCCGCCGTCGCATCAACGGCCTGCGCCCGCGTCCCGATCACGGGGTCAGGCTACCGAGCCCGGCCGTGGTTGCCGTCCGCCTGAGGGCTGTCATCCTCTGGTATCACCGCACGACCGCGGCTTGGTGCCGTGACCGGATGTGTCGCGTCCGGCCCGGCGGCAGAGTCATCGGCATGAGCGCAGAGACAACCGGACCGCCCTTCACCTTCCCCGGCCCGTGGCTGGGCGGCGTGTCCCTCATCGCCGGACCCCTGCTCCTGCTGGCCGGTACGCTCCTGCGGCTCGGCGTCCCGTTCTTCTTCCCGCACCAGCTCGCCGCCTACCAGCAGAACCCCACACTGACCGCTACGGCGTACGCGCTGTTTCTGGCCGGCACGATCGCGCTGTGGCCGGGGATCGTCGCGGTTGCCATGCGGGTCGGTGCCACCCGCCCGGCCTGGGCGTTGTGGGGCGGCAGCCTGGTGATGGCCGGACTCTTCGCGCGCACCTTCCACTACGGCGTCAACACGTTCGCCTTCTCGCTGGTCGACAGCGCCGGCCTGGGCGCCGCCTCACCAGCGGTCAGCGCCTATTACCGCTACCCGGAGTGGGTGGTGTCGAGCCTCACCCTCGCCGTCATGACCGGCTGGGTGGTGCTCGCGATCGGCTGTTTCCTGTCGGGGACCCTGCGTCTGCTGCCGGCGATCGCCCTGGCGCTGATGTCCGGGCTGATGATCGGGGTCCTCAAGGGAAGCACCTGGGCCTCGGCCGTCGAGGTCGCCGGACTCACCGTGGCCCTGGTACCCCTGGGCGTCGCGTTCCTGCGCAACGCCGGACGCCCGTCCCGGAGCGCCGTACCGCTGGTCCTGCTGTTCGTCGTGGGTTCGATCGTCCTCGGGCAGCTCGGCTGACGATGTCGAGGCTGACGATGTCGAGAAAGCGGGAACGGCTTCGTCCCCGGACCGGACTCAGCCACCGACGCGGAGGAACGACATGCAGCCGAGTGAGATCACCGAGATTCTCGACCGCCCGTACAGCCGGGAGTTGCTGGCCCGCGACCTGACGCGGCTGGCCTACGTCGCCCGGGACGGCACGCCGCGGAGCATTCCGATCGCGTTCACCTGGAACGGCGCTCAGATCGTGCTGTGCACGGCGAAGAACGCCCCGAAGCTGCGGGCGCTACGGGCGAATCCGATGGTCGCGCTGACCATCGACACCGAGGTGCACCCGCCGAAGACCCTGCTGCTGCGCGGTCGTGCGGAGCTCGACGTCGTCGACGGCATCCCGGAGGAGTACCTCGCGATGAACGGCACCTACCAGATGACAGCCGAGCAGCGTGTCGAGTGGGAGGCCGGGGTGCGGTCGCTCTACGACGGGATGGTCCGCATCGTGGTGACCCCGACGTGGGTGAAGCTGATCGACTTCGAGACGACGCTGCCGAGCGCGGTCGAGGAGCTGATCCGGGAACAGGCGGAGCGGCAGGTCACGGGTCAGAGCAGCCCGTTCTCGTAGGCGTAGATGACGGCCTGCACCCGGTCGCGCAGCCCCAGTTTGGTCAGCAGGTGCGACACGTGCGTCTTGACCGTCTGCTCCCCGACGTACAGGCGCCCGGCGATCTCGGCGTTGGAGTGGCCGCGGGCCACCTCCAGGAGGATCTCGCGTTCCCGTGCGGTCAGCCGGTCGAGGTCCGGGGGCGGCTCGTGCACGGCTGCCGGGGCGAGGCCGTTGGCGAACCGGGTCACCAGGCGGCGGGTCACCGACGGGTCGATGAGGGCGTCGCCACGGGCCACGACCCGGATCGCGTTGAGCAGTTCCTCGACGGGCATGCTCTTGAGGCAGAACCCGCTGGTCCCGGCACGCAGGCCCCGGTAGACGTAGCTGTCGTCGTCGTAGGTCGTGAGCAGCATGATCCGGGTCCCGGTGCCGCGGGACAGGACGGTTTCGGCCGCCGTCAGGCCGTCCATGCGGGGCATGCGGACGTCCAGGACGGCGACGTCCGGGCGTAGCCGTTCGATCTCGGTCACGGCGGCGTGCCCGTCGCCGACGTCGCCGACACATTCGAGGTCGGGCTGGGTCTCCAGGGCGCTGCGGAATCCGGAGCGGAAGAACTCGTGGTCGTCGGCGAGCAGGACGCGGATCGCGGTCAACGGGACTCCTGGAGCGGAATGGTGATGGCGGTGCGCCACGTGCCGGGCGCGTCGGGTGGGGGGCCGGTCGTGACGGATCCACCGAACAGGCCGGCCCGGTGGCGGATACCGTCCAGGCCCCGTCCGGTGCCGGCGTTCGTACCGGATCGGGGGTCGGTGGTGTTGTTCGCGGTGATCCGGAAGGCGTCGACGGTCCGGGTGAGGGTGAGGTCCAGGGTGCCGTCGCCGTGGCGCAGGGCGTTGGTCAGGATTTCCTGGACGATGCGGTAGGCCGCGAGGTTGAGCGACTTCGGCAGGCTTCGGGGCAGGGCGTCGTCCATGATCAGGTCGACCGTGAGACCGGCGCTGCGGCTGCCGTCGACGAGGGTGTCGAGGTCTTCGAGACCTGGTTGCCGGACGCCGTCGGAGTCGTTGCCGTGCAACAGGTCGAGCATGCGGCGCAGGTCGCCGAGGGCGGCGCGGCTCGACGTCTCGACCTGTTCCAGCGACGTGACCGTCCGGTTCTCGTGGGCCGGCAGACCCGATTGCAGGCCGAGGCGGGCGGCGGCCGCGTGCACTCCCACCGCGCTCACGTGGTGCGAGATCGTGTCGTGCAGGTCCCGGGCGATCGCGGTGCGTTCGGTCTCGACCGCCAGGGTGAGCGTCCGGTCCGCCTGGAACCGCTGCTCCTCGGCTTCACGCTGGATGCGTTCCGCCCGGCGGCGAACTTCCGCGATGTAGCCGCTGCGACCGGTGGTGTGCCGGCCGAGCAGCCAGGGCAGGACCGTGTTGGTCAGGGTGAGCAGGATGTTCTCGGCGGTGGCGTCGAAGCCCTGGATCGCCTGGGTGGCGGTCATGCCCGCGATGAGAGCGGCCAGCGTCGCCCAGGAGCGTCGTCCCTGGACCCAGGCGCCGGCGCGGTACCCGGCGACGGCCAGCCCGGTCGCGTTGCCGATGCCGTCCCGGTCGCCGGTGGCGCTGAACAGCAGGGCGGCGACCCCGACCCGCACGACGGCGTGGACGACCGCCACCGGCCCGGCCGTGCGGGCCGGCAGCGCGAGTGCCAGGTCGGCCAGCAGAATCGCCAGGCCGGCGATCCAGATGGCCGGGTGCGGCGGGCTCTGCGAGTGCTTGAGCAGGAACGGGACGCCATCACCGAGCACACATCCGACCGCGATGAGCAGCGACTGCCTGCGCAGTGCGGCGTTCTCGTCGCCTTCGGCCCGCATGACGCCCCCTCTCCGCATCGCCCGGTCAGACCTTCGCGTCGCGGATGAAGTCGATGATCTCGCCTACACCCTCGGGGGTGCTGGCCGGGGTGTGTCCCGCGCCGGTGATCACCTTGTGGGTGGCGTGCGGGAACTGCGCGGCGGCCGCGTCGCCGGATTCGATCGGGGTGTTCGCGTCGAGGTCACCACTGAGGACCAGGACCGGCACGTCGGGCATCGCGGCGCCGGCCGGGAACGGCGGCTGTGCGGTGGCATCGGCCGGCCAGCGCAGGCACGCACCGGTGTCGTAGTCGGCCCGGGAGACCCACACCTGCGCGGAGAACGGCCTGAAGTCGGCGTTGTCGAGCTTCGCCTGGGTGCTGGTGTACTGCCGGGTGCGCTTCGCGACCGGGTCGGCGTAGTCGAAGTCGCGCAGGTAGTCGTGGCAGGTGACGGCCCAGGACTGCGCGTCGGAGAGTAGGCCGGGGCCGTAGGAGTAGTCCTCGGCCGACTTGAGCAGGCTCTTGCGGACCAGGGCGCGTGCCGGGGCGAGGTCGCCGTGGCGTGCTGCAGCGGCGGCCTTCGCCAGGGCCAGCTCGGTCGCGGTGTCGGGCTGGTTGGAGTAGACCTTCCCGGCCACGGAGGTCATCTGCCACTCGTCCAGCGTGACGCGGTGCTTGACGCCCTCGTGGACGACGGTGAGCTTCTCGGGGTGCTTGCGCAGGCGTTTCATCAGCGCGGCGAGGTCCGAGATCACCCGGTCGCCGTCGCACCGGCCGGTCCGCTCGCAGACCAGGCGCACCGCTCGCCGGAACGCGACGGCGTTGACCTCGCCGGTGGTGTCGACATTGATCGCGTACGCGCCGGCCAGGCTGATCGTGCGCACGTTGTCCGGGTACCGCTGGGCGTAGGTGGCCATCAGATAGGTGCCGTAGGAGATGCCGAGCAGGTCGAGGCGGCTCAGGCCCAGCGTCGCCCGGATGTCGTCGACGTCGTCGGCGACCGCGATGCTGGTGTAGTCGGACACGGTGTCGCCGAGCTGGTCGCCGCACTCACCGATCAGCCGGCGCTGCTGCGGCAACGGGGCGAACACCCGGGCCGGGCCGTCGAGCGCCGCGCAGCTCAGCGGGGTCGAGCGGCCGACACCGCGGGTGTCGATCAGCAGCAGGTCACGACGGTCGAGCAGCGGCTGGAGGGACTCCGCGAACAGCTGGCCGGCCAGGTCGATGGTCGAGGAGCCGGGACCGCCCGGGTTCGGCACGATCGTGCCCAGTCCCGGCTGCGACGTGTCGGTGTGCGGCACCAGGGCGAACCCGACGTCGATCGTGCCCTTGCCGGGGTTGCTGCGGTCCCGCGGCACGGTGATCTGCCCGCAGCGTGCGGTCGGCAGTCCGGGCAGCTCCGGGCACTCGGCCAGGGCCCGCACGGTCTCGGCGGACGCCGTCAGCGTGGACCGGGCACCGGCCGTGGCCATCGGTGCAGCGGCACATCCGGTGACACCCACGGCCACCGCGGCCAGGGCGGCGGCGAATCGTTGCTTCTTCATGAGGTTCCTCTGCGTCCGATGTGGCTTGTCGAGATCCATCCTCGGCGTGCGCGGCGGCCACGTCGTCCATCACCGGCGGGAGTGCCTTCTCCCTCTCGCGGGTGAGACGCAGACCCCCCCTCGGGGTGAGGAGGCTTATCGCAGGGCGGTGCAGTGGACGATCGTCGCGTCGTCGGGAGCGACGTTCTCGTGGGCTTCGGCCTCGCGGACGCGGCGGATGACTTCGTCAGGACCGGTTGTGGTGAGAATTGCCAGCAGGCCGGGCCAGTCGCTGAGGCCGAAGCGGTCCACGAAGCGGCCGGCACCGTTGCTGAGCAGGGCCGCCCCGCGCAGGCCGGCGACCGGGCAGCTTCCGGTACGGGCCTGCGCGGCGGCGCGGGGGTCGTCCTTGGCCAGCCAGAAGCCGCCGGGCTGGTTGCGGTGGGTGCGCAGCTCCGCCAGGATCCGGCGGTAGTCGTCGCTGCCGGCCGGGACGTCCTTCAGCCGCGCCTCGTAGGTCCGGCTGATGACCACCTCGCGGGCATCGGTGACGACCAGCGGCGCCGCGTCGTGACGGTCGAGCACCACGGTCGTGTCGCCGAGCACGAGATGCTCGGCGGTCCCCTCGCGGACGCGCAGCAGGGCCACGGTGGCGGACGGGCTGATCGGACTGGCGACGTCGCAGGTGTCGCGGTGAGCATCAGTGACCTGCTCGATGGCCTCGGCGAGCAGCGTGGTCAGGCTGCCGTCGAGGGGCAGGAGCCCGAGGAGGGTGCCGCCGAGGCGGTGGGCGTACCAGGCGACACCGTGCCGGCAGATCTCCTCGGTGCCGGGGATGCCCGCGCCGTCGATCACCACCGCCGCGCCCGGCACCACGCCGGCGAAGTCCTCGTTGGTCCGGCCGGGCCGCTTCGGAACGCTGTCGATCGTGAAGCGCATGCGGAGCAAACTACCGGCGTGAGGCTCCGCTGGTGGTGTGAGTCAGCCGAACCAGGTCAGGGACTGGCCGTGGCCGCGGGTCCAGGCCAGGGGTGTGCCGTCCAGCGCGAGAACGTTGTGCAGGGACGCGTCCGGCGGGTCGGGGAGGTTGTCCAACGCGACGACGTCCGGGGCCTCGTTGGAGATCCAGTGGCCGGGCAGCGACGTGACCAGCTCGGCGAACGCCTCGCGGCGTGGGGCCGGCACCTGGTAGAGCACCGAGGTGTGGAAGACCACCAGGGTGGCGTCCGGCGGGGCCTGGGCGGCCAGCGCGGGCAGGTCGTCGAGGACGTCTCCGCGTACGAGGTGGGGTGGGTCGGCGGCCGCGACCGCGGCGGCTGCGCGCAGGCGGGACCGGCGGTGGTGGTGTTCGGGCCAGATCAGGGCGTCGAGCCAGGCCACGTCGGCCGGGTCGGTGACGTCGAGGGGGTTGAGGTCGAGGCCGGCGCGCCAGACGACCTGCGGGAGCTGCGCCGGCGGGGTCAGGCCGGTCGCGTCGCACTCGAGCAGCGGCTCGCCGGTGCCGAGGGTGTGGTCGCCGTAGCGGTAGGAGTACCGGTCGGGGTAGAGGCACAGGCCGGCGGACGCGCCGACCTCCAGCAGGGCCAGGGGTCCCGGCAGGGCGGCGAGGACGGGCAGGAGCACGGCGCAGCGGCCGGCCTCGTTGGTCTGGGTGGCCCGCGACAGCAGCTCCGGCTCGATCGCCGGCCAGTGCTCCAGGACCCAGTCGTGGAAGACCGCGGGGTCCTCGACCGGGCCGCCGAGGAAGCGGACGACACCGAAGAGCAGGTTGGGCTGGCGTTTGGCCGGGGGCAGGGTGGCGATCAGGGCCAGCAGCTCGTCGTCGCGGGACACGGCCAGGGCCAGCCGTTCGTAGGTCGGTGAGACACCCCGGGCTTCGCGCGTACCGAAATCGGCGTAGGTCATGGCAGTTGAAGATGCCACACGTGCTACTCATGGTGGGTACTCTCCGGTGTTCACCGCCTCGTAAGGATCGTCGGGTTGTCGTTCTTCAAGCGCTTTCGCCGGACCGCCGCGGTGGTGCTCACCGTGCTGGCCGCGGTGCTGGTCTACCTGGCCCTGATCGTGCCGGACCAGATCACGCGGCTTCCCGAAGGCTCGTCGATTCCCGCGGCTTTTGTGCGGATTCCGATCGAGGGCATCGTGGTGTTCGCGGTGCTGCTCGTGCTGCCGGGGCGCGCCCGGGGGATCGTCGCCGCGGTGCTCGGCGCGGTGCTCGGGCTGCTGACCATCATCAAGATCATCGACATGGGGTTCTTCACCTTCCTGGCGCGGCAGTTCGACCCGGTGCTGGACTGGCCGCTGTTCGCCGACGCGTACCGCTTCGTGAAGGACTCCTACAGCAGGCCGGCGGCGATCGCCGCGGTGATCGGGGCGGTGCTGCTCGCGATCGCCGTGCTGGTGCTGATGACGCTGGCCGTCCGCCGCCTGGCGCGGGTCGCGGCCGCGCACCGGACCGCCTCCAGCCGCGGTGTCGCGGTGGTGGCGACGGCCTGGCTGGTGACCGTGTTCCTCGGCACGTCGTTGGTGCCGGGGGTGTACGTCGCGTCCGACAGCGCCGCCGACCTGGCCCACGACAACGTGCTCAAGGTCCCCGCGGCCCTGGAGGACCGCCGCTCGTTCGCCACCGAGGCCGGTGAGGACGCGTTCCGGGACCTGCCCGCCGACCGGCTGCTGACCGGGCTGCGCGGCAAGGACGTGGTGTTCACCTTCATCGAGAGTTACGGGCGGTCGGCGATCGAGGACCCGAAACTGTCGCAGCGTGTCGACGCGACCCTGGAGGACGGCAACCGGCAGCTGACCGCGGCTGGGTACTCCGCCCGTAGCGGGTTCCTCACCTCGCCGACCTCGGGCGGCGGGAGCTGGCTGGCCCACTCGACGTTCCAGTCCGGGGTGTGGATCAACAACGAGCAGCGGTACCGCAGCCTGGTCTCGGGTGACCGGATGACGCTGACCAGCGCGTTCCGCAAGACCGCGGCGTGGCAGACCGTCGGTGTCGAGCCCGGTGTGACCTTCGCCTGGCCCGAGGGACAGTTCTACGGGTTCGACCGGGTCTACGACTCGCACACGCTGGGCTATCACGGGCCGAAGTTCAGCTGGGCGACGATGCCGGACCAGTTCACCCTCAAGTCCTTCACCGACCGGGAGTACACCAGGCCGGGCCGGGGACCGCTGATGGCCGAGCTCACCTTCGTCTCCAGTCACACGCCGTGGGCGCCGATCCCCGCACTGGTCGGCTGGGACGAGCTCGGCGACGGTTCGATCTTCGCCGAGCAGCAGAAGGGCGCCGCGACGCAGGCCGAGATCTGGAAGGACGCCGCCCTCGTCCGCGCCGAGTACGCCAAGTCCATCAAGTACTCGATCGACAGCCTGGTCTCCTGGGTCCGCGAGTACGGCGACGACAACCTGGTGCTGGTGTTCCTCGGCGACCACCAGCCGGCGCCGATCGTGGTCGGGGACACGGCGAGCCACGACGTGCCGATCACGATCGTCGCCCGCGACCGGACCGTGCTCGACAAGATCGACGGCTGGGGCTGGACCAACGGGATCCGGCCCGCACCGCAGGCACCGGTGTGGCCGATGAACGCGTTCCGCGACAAGTTCCTGACCGCGTTCGGGCCGCAGGACGGGCCCCGCCCGCTGTCCCCGCCGAAACGGTGATCGGCGAATCTCGGTGGAACCCGCTCGCCATGACCTCTACGGTCGCGGCATGAGCACACGCACCATCCGGGTCACCGTCCGCGGCGCCTTCGACGCCCTCACCGACGAGCAGCGCGCCGGCCTGCTCGAGCGTGCGGGGGAACACGACGTGGCGTTCGCCGCCTACACTGCCGAGGGTTCGCTGACCTACGACATCGCGACACGGCCGTTCTTCACCTTCCGGTTCGCCGGCACGGCCGAGACCGAGCAGGACATCCCCGCGGTGGTCCGGCACGCCGAGACGGCCGCGGCCACCTATCTCACCGAGCACGGGTACGCGTACAAGAACCTCACCTCGCAGGCGGTGGACATGTCGCAGGTGCCCCTCGGTAAGCGCGGCAAAAAGGAAGAGGCCCGTCGCACCACATGACCAGTTCTCCGCGTCGTCTCCGGATCGCCGTCCAGCTCGCACCGCAGCACGCCGGCTACACGGCGATCCGTGAGGCCGCCACGGCCGCGGAGGCGCTCGGGGTCGACGTCATCTTCAACTGGGACCACTTCTTCCCGCTCGGCAAGATCCGCGAGGGTAAGCACTTCGAGGCGTGGACGATGCTGGGCGCCTGGGCGGAGTCGACGTCGAGGGCCGAGATCGGTGCACTGGTCAGCTGTGTCAGCTACCGCAACCCGGACCTGCTGGCCGACATGGCGCGCACGGTCGACCACGTCAGCGACGGCCGCCTGGTCCTCGGTCTGGGCGCAGGTTTCCGCGAGTGGGAGTACACGCAGTACGGCTACGAGTTCGGTACGCCCGCTGAACGCGTACGCGATCTCGGCCTGGCCCTGGAACGCATCGAGCGGCGCTTCGCGGAGCTGAACCCGCCACCGACACGCCCCATCCCGGTGCTGGTGGCCGGGGGCGGCCCCAAAACGCTGCGCCTGGTGGCCCGGCACGCCGACATCTGGCACACCTTCGCCTCGGGTGACGAGCTCGGCGAGAAGTCACGGCTGCTCGACGGCTTCTGCCACGACCGGGGACGCGACCCGGGGGAGATCGAACGCTCGACGTTCGTCAGCGGCGACCCGTGGGAGGTCGCCCCGGCCTACCGCGAGCACGGCGTGACACTCTTCGTGGTGCTGGCCTCCGGCCCGGACTTCGACCTCACGGACCTGAAGCGCTGGATCGCCTGGCGCGACGAGGTCACCGCGGACGCGCGTGGAGGTGACCGTCCTGCGGGTACGGTCCCTGCGCAGGAAGCGTCCGCTCGTACGGAAAACCGCTCTTGAGCGCGACCCGGCACGACGCGACGTTGCCGACCTGGTGCAGCAGCGCCAGCCGCTGCACCTCCGGGAACGTCTCGAACGCCCACCGGCTCAGTGCCTCGACCGCCTGGGACGCGACACCGCGGCCGCGGGCGTGCTCGGCCGTCCAGTAGCCGACCTCGGTCTCGCCGAACGCTCCGGGCCGCTTCAGCGCGACGTTGCCCAGCAGCTGCTCCCGCTCGTCGAGCACGGCGAAGCTGTAGCGGGTGCCGTTGCTCCAGCCGGTGTGCTGCACGCTCAGCCATTGCAGAGCCGCCGGGGTGTCGGGGACGCGTACGGTGGTCCAGCGCTGCAGCTCCGCGTCGCCCGCCGCCGCGATCAGCGCAGGCGCGTCCTCGTCTCGCCAGGGCCGGAGCAGCGGAAACGCCGTCACGCCGCCGTCAGACCGCGCTCGACGGCGCTGCGCTCGACACAGAACTCGTTGCCCTCGGGATCGCGCATGGTGACCCAGCCCAGGCCCTCCGGCGTGCGGTGATCCTCGTACACGGACGCGCCCGCGGCGAGGAACCGCTCGACGGCCTCGTCCCGGGTGCCCACCGGGGGCTGGATGTCGAGGTGCACGCGGTTCTTGACGACCTTGTCGTCGGGGACGCGGATGAACAGCAACCCGGGTGCATTCGGCTCCGGCGGGGTGATCAGCACCTCGTCGTCGTCGGGCTCCTCGTCCATCGCGTACCCGGTGACGCCGACCCAGAACAGGGCGAGCGCGTGCGGGTCGTGGGCATCGACGGTGATGTGCCGGACGGGATTGAGAAACATGGCGGGCAGCGTAACCCGTCCGCGGAAAAGCGGTGGCCCCGAACCGGCGCGCTTGCGAAGGTGGTGACGACCAGCCCTCTACCGAGACGAGAAACCCATGCGAGCGACGTTCGTGTCCCTTCCGGCCCCGGCCATCTCACCCAAGGACATGACGTATCTTGCCTTCGCTCAATCTCGGAATCCTCGCCCATGTCGACGCCGGTAAGACCAGCCTGACCGAGCGCCTGCTGCTCCACGCGGGTGTCATCGACCACCTCGGCAGCGTCGACGCGGGCAGCACCCGCACCGACACCCTCGACCTCGAACGCCGCCGCGGCATCACCATCAAGGCCGCCGTGGTCTCGTTCGCGATCGGTGACCTCACCGTCAACCTGATCGACACACCCGGGCACCCCGACTTCATCGCCGAGGTCGAACGTGTCCTCGGTGTCCTCGACGGCGCGGTGCTGGTCGTCTCCGCCGTCGAAGGCGTCCAGGCGCAGACCCGCATCCTGATGCGTACCCTGAACCGCCTGCGGATCCCGGCGCTCATCTTCGTCAACAAGATCGACCGGACCGGCGCCCGGAACCTGCTCACCGAGCTCAGGACCCGGCTGACTCCCGCCGCCGTCGCCCTGGACACCGTCCACGACGCCGGCACACCGGCCGCCCACGTCGGCCCCTGGACGGATCCCGCCCTGGGTAACGTCCTGGCCGATCACGACGACAAGCTGCTCACCGCCCTGGTCACCGGCGAGCACGTCGACCTGCAGCACGAACTGGCCGCGCAGACCCGCCGAGCCCTCGTGTACCCGGTCCTCTCCGGCTCGGCCATCACCGGCGCCGGTGTCCCCGAGCTCGCCGCCGCCCTCACCACGCTGCTACCGGCCGCCTCCGGCGATCCGGACGGCCCGCTCTCCGGGACGGTCTTCAAGGTCGAGCGCGGAGACGCCGGAGAGAAGATCGCGTACGCCCGGCTGTTCTCCGGCACGCTGCGGGTCCGCGACCGTACGCCCACCGGCCGCGTCACCGCGCTGACCGTCTTCACCGACGCCGGCGCCCGCCGCGGATCCTGCGCCACCGCCGGCAGCATCGCCCAGCTCCGCGGCCTGCCCGCCGTGCGCATCGGCGACGCCCTCGGCACACCACCACCGGCCGCCGGGCACCTCTTCGCACCACCGACCCTGGAAACCGTCGTCGAACCCGCGGACCCCGCCGACCGCGGTGCGCTCTACGCCGCCCTGACCGAACTCGCCGACCAGGACCCCCTGATCAACCTGCGCCACGACCTCGCGCTGTCCCTCTACGGCGAGGTCCAGAAGGAGGTCATCCAGGCGACCCTGGCCGACGCGTACGGCCTGCACGTCACCTTCCGCGAGACCACCACGATCTGCGTCGAACGCCCCACCGGCACCGGCGAGGCCACCGAGGAGATCGGCACCGGCCCGTTCCTGGCGACCATCGGCCTGCGCGTCGAACCCGGCACCGGCATCACCTTCGGCCTCGGCGTCGAACTCGGCTCCATGCCCCCGGCGTTCTTCAAGGCCGTCGAGGAGGCCGTCCACGACACCCTCACCCAGGGCCTGCACGGCTGGCAGGTCACCGACTGCGCCGTCACCCTGACCCGCAACGGGTACTGGGCGCGCCAGAGCCACTCCCACGGCACCTTCGACAAGAGCATGTCCAGCACCGCCGGCGACTTCCGCCTGCTCACCCCGCTCGTACTCATGGAGGCCCTGCGCCGCGCCGGCACCCGCGTGCTCGAGCCGATCCACCGGTTCACCCTGGAGCTCCCGGCGGACCTGCTCGGCACCGTCCTGCCCGTCCTCGGCGCCCTGCGCGGCGTACCCCTGCAGACCGATCTGCACGGAACGGTCTGCGTCGTCGAGGGTGACCTGCCCGCCGCCCACGTCCACGAGATGCAGCAACGGCTCCCGGCGCTCACCCGCGGCGAAGGTGTCCTCGACGCCACCTTCGACCACCACGCACCGGTCACCGGCCCCGCACCCCGGCGGACGCGGACCGACCACGACCCGCTCGACCGCAAGAACTACCTGCTGCGCACCGTGCGCCGGGTCAGCTGACGTCCAGATGCGCCTCGATCGCCTCCACCACCAGCGCGTGGTCGTCGGCCTGCGGCAGACCCGACACCGTCACCACCCCGACCACACCCACATCCGGTACGCGGACAGGGAACGCCCCGCCGTGCGCGGCGTAATCGGCCGGGTCCACCCCGTACTTCGCGTCGAGGGTGTCACCCTTGGCCGCCAGCCGGCGCCCCACCAGGTACGACGACGCGGCAAAACGCTCCACCACGCGGACCTTGCGGGCGATCCACGAGTCGTTGTCGGCCGTGCTGCCCGGCAACGCCGCGTGGAACAGCTGCTGGGTACCCCGGCGGATGTCCACCGCCACCGGCAGGTCCCGGGTGGTCGCCAGGTCCACCAGCAGGCTGCCCAGATGCCAGGCGTCCGCGTTGTCGAACCGGGTGAAGGTCAGGCGCCGCTCGTCGTCTTCGAGCCGGGCGATGAGATCGTCGTCGGTCATGACCGCCATTGTCCCCGACGAAGATCAGCCGCGACCCCGGCTCCGGCGCAACCAGATACCCAGCACACCCAGGATCACGAACACCGTCGCCGCACAGCACACCGCCTTGAACACTGCTGACACCCCTCATCCCCGCTAGGGTCTTCCCGTGCGACTGGCCACCTTCAACCTGCTGCACGGCAGGTCACTCTCCGACGGCAAGGTACACGCCGAGCGTGTCGCCTCCGCCGTCACCGACCTCGACGCCGACATCCTGGGCCTGCAGGAGGTCGACCGCGCGCAACCCCGCAGCGGCCTGCTCGACCTCACCGCCATCGCCGCCGAGGCCATGGGCGCCCAGGTCCACCGCTTCGCCGCCGCCGTGGTCGGCACGCCGGGGGAGACCTGGCAGCCCTGGCGCTCCGACGACGACAACGCCCACCCGCTCTACGGCATCGCCCTGATCAGCCGCTGGCCGGTGATCCGCTGGCAGATCACCACGCTGCCGGCCGCACCCATCCGCTCACCGATCTGGGCGCCCGGGCCGGGTGGGGGACTGCTGCTGCTCAAGGACGAACCCCGCGTCCTGATCGCCGCCGTCATCGACACACCCACCGGACCCGTCACCGTCGCCAACACCCACCTGTCGTTCGTCCCGGGGTGGAACATCCGCCAGCTGCGCGCCGCCGTCCGGGCCCTGCGCACCCTGCCCGCGCCGCGGATCCTGCTCGGCGACCTCAACATGCCCTCCGGGCCCGTCCGCGCGTTCACCGGCTGGCGCACCCTGGCCCGCAAGCCCACCTATCCCAGCACCGGCCCCCGAGCCCAGCTCGACCACATCCTGGCCGACCCCCGCGGCGCCGGACTGCTCGGCTCCGTCGTCCAGGTGCGCACACCCGAGGTCGGCATCTCCGACCACCGGCCCCTCATCGTGCACCTCGACCCGCCGCTCCCGGATTAAGCCGGGCGTTCGAAGAGCAGCTCCAGGCCGTCCTCCTCGTCCCACTGCTCACCGACCTGCACGAACCCGAAGCCGGCGATCGTCGCCAGCGAGGCGGCGTTCTCCGGGCTGATGCTGGCCCGGACCACCCGGACACGCGGGTCGGTCTCGGCCCGCGCGATCAGCGCCGCCAGCATCTCCTTGGCAAAACCGCGCCTCCGGTACGCCGGAGCGACCGAGTAGGCGACCTCCACCATGCCGTCGGCGTCCGGGGGACCGTGGAAACCGGCGTGCCCGATCACCACCTGCTCGGGCTCGGCCACCACCGCCCGGGCGATCCACTCGGCGCTCGCCGGATCCCGGGCGATCTGCTCGAAGCGCATCTCCCACAGCCACTTCTCGCCGAGAATGTATTCGGACAGCTCCTGACCTGCGGCGGCACCGGCCGCGGGCAGGTCGGACTCGATCAGTGCCTGCAACGCGGCAGGCGGCAACTCCACAAAACGGATCACGCCGAGATCCTAAACAGCTTCGTGATCATCAGCACTTAGATTGTGCACAACTAAATTGCGCGCTAGCGTTCTCCGCATGGCAGGCACCGAGAACACCACGGGACTCGAGCAGATGATCTGCTTCGACCTCTACGCCGCCTCCCGCGCCATGACCGGCCTCTACCGGCCCGCGCTCGACGCACTCGGGCTCACCTACCCCCAGTACGTCGCCCTCCGCGTCATCTGGCACCGGGACAACCTCACCGTGCGCGAGCTCGGCGCCGCCCTGCAGCTCGACAGCGGCACCCTCTCGCCCCTGCTCAAACGCCTCGAGACCCAGGGCCTCATCCAGCGCCGGCGCGGCACCGACGACGAACGCACCGTCCGGATCAGCACCACCGCGCAAGGTTCCGCACTCCAGCAGCGGGTAGCAGACCTGCCGGAACGCCTCGCCTGCGCACTCGACCTCACGCTCGACGAGTCCACCCAGCTCCACCACCTGCTCGGCCGCATCCGCGGCACCGCAGCAGCCACCACCATCTGACAAGGGGAACCACCATGCAGGCTGTCTACACCGCCTCGGCGACCGCCACCGGCGACGGACGCGGCGGGCACACCCGCTCCAGCGACGGCGTCCTCGACCTCGACCTCGCCGTCCCCAAGGAGATGGGCGGCCCCGGCGGCGCCCACAGCAACCCCGAGCAGCTCTTCGCCGCCGGCTACGCCGCCTGTTTCCACAGCGCCCTCAAGCTGGTCGCCGGCAAGCAGAAGATCACCCTCACCGACACGGCCATCACCGTCGACGTCGGCATCGGCCCCAACGGCCAGGGCGGCTTCGGCCTCACCGTCGCCATCGAGGCCGAGCTCCCCGGCCTCGACGAAGCCACCGCACAGAGCCTGCTCGAGGCCGCCCACCAGGTGTGCCCGTACTCCAACGCGACCCGCGGCAACGTCGACGTCGCCCTGACGGTGGCCTGACATGACCATTGCCCACGTCAACGGCGTCGACCTCCACTACCAGGACTTCGGTACGGGCGACCCGGTCGTCCTCATCCACGGCTGGCCCCTGTCGAGCCGCAGCTGGGAAGCCCAGATCCCCGCACTGATCGCCGACGGCCGGCGCGTCGTCACGTACGACCGCCGCGGCTTCGGCCAGAGCGAGCAGACCTGGGACGGCTACGACTACGACACCTTCGCCGCCGACCTCGACGGACTGCTCCAGCACCTCGACCTGCGCAACGTCACCCTCGTCGGGTTCTCGATGGGCGGGGGAGAAGTAGCCCGCTACCTCGGCACCTACGGCAGCGACCGCATCGCCAAGGCAGTCTTCGCCGGCGCCGTCCCGCCGTACCTCTACAAGACCGACGACAACCCCGAGGGCGCCCTCGACGACGCCACGATCAAGGCGTTCCAGCAGGGCGTCACCAGCGACCGCATCGCGTTCGTCGACGTGTTCGCCACCAACTTCTTCACCGCCGGCAAGGACCTCAAGGTCAGCGACGCCCAGGTCACGTACGCCCAGGAACTGGCCCACGTGGCCTCACCCAAGGGAACGCTGGACTGCATCTCCGCGTTCGGGCTCACCGACTTCCGCGGTGACCTCGCCAAGATCGACGTGCCGACGCTCGTCATCCACGGCGACAGCGACGCGATCGTGCCCCTCGAGAACAGCGGCAAGCGCACCCACGAGGCCATCGCCGGCAGCACCCTCGTCGTGATCCCGGACGGGCCGCACGGCATCAACGCCTCCCACCCGGCCGAGTTCAACGAAGCCCTGCTCGCCTTCCTCAACAGCTAAAGCTTCCCCAGCGCGCGGTTGGTGCGGTTCGCCCGCACCGCCGCGCGTTGCTGTGCCGCCGTCACCTCGATGTACCCCTGCGACGTGGTCAGCGAGGCATGACCGAGCAGCCGCATGATCTCGGAAGCGTTCGCACCATCCTCGGCGAGCCGGGTGGCAAAGGTGTGCCTCAGGGCGTGCAGCTGCGCGCCGCGGGGGACACGGTCGGTGATTCCCGCACGGCGGTAACAGGACTCGACCAGATATTGCAGGCCGCCGCGCTTGAGAGGCTCACCCTTGCGGTCCAGCAGCAGGGGATCGGCAGGCTTGACCCGTCCGAAGCGTCGTTGACGGCTGTCCAGGTAGCGCTCCACGACGGCGTCCAGTTCAGGTTCGATCGGAACCGTCCTGGGCCGACCGCCCTTTCCTGATACTTCTACGCGGCGTTCGCCTGGTCGTCCTGTCAGTGCGCCTGCCGTCAGGGCCAGCAGCTCGGACAGCCTCAGGCCTGCGCAGAGGGCCAGAGCTACCACGGCTACGTCGCGTTCGGGCCAGGGGTCGCGTTGGCGTTCGTCGGTCTGGTTGACGGCCTGCAGGAGTTGCTCCGGCGTGTCCTCGCCGCGCAGAGGCTTGGGGGAGGGGGTGGCCATTTTGGGCTTGCCTACTGCGGGCATGGGGTTGCCGGGGGTGATGCCGTCGATGACCAGGAAGCTGTAGAAGGAATTCCAGCTCGACCAGGCTCGGTAGACGGAGGCCGGGGCACGGTCTTTGGCGAAGGTGGCGAAGGCTGTCCTGAGGATCTTGGGGGAGAGGTCTTTGAGGGTGGCTTCTTTGTCGATCAGGGTGAGGACTGTGGTCAGGTCTCGGCGGTAGGCCATCAGGGTGTGTTCCGAGGGTTTCTGGACGGCTCTTGCTGCGAGGAAGTCTTCGATGAGATCCTTGACCGGTATGTCTTGTTCGTCCTGCATAAGGAATATTATGCAGCATTTTCCATCTTGGTGGGCTGGTGGCGGGTCTGGAATTTTCTGGGCTTCAGTGCGCACCGGCGGCGGGGTGGACTCCGTAGTTGGTTGCTCGCCGGCGTCCCGCTGCGGGTTCTTGGTCCTGCGGTGTTCAGGTCAAGGGCTGGCACTGTGGGATGTTCGTCGGGGTCTTTGTCCGTAGCCACCGTGCGGGGGTTCGTGCGTGGTTGGTGTCCAGCGCGGGTCCGACTCGACTTCGTCGGATCGGTTCTGTGGGGCGGGTTCTCCTGAGGCTTTTACGGGCCCTGGCGCTTAGCTGGCCCAACATCAGCGATGCTGGGCCGCCATGGGGCTCCCGAAGGCCCAACTTCACCGATGTTGTGCCTTCACGGGACTCCCAAAGGCCCGACTTCGCTGATGTTGGGCCTGCCCGCGGCCCCTGAAGGGCCAACTTCACCGATGTTGGGCACGCCAGCGTCACGAAGGCCAGTCTGACCGATGCCGCGGCCTCGCCGGCGTCAGGAAGGCCCAACCTCCTTGAAGTTGGGCCTTCCTGGGCTGGCGAAGGCCCAACTTCATTGAGGTTGGGCCCAGGCCGTGCTTCCTAGGGCTGTTCGCGCTCAGGTTGACATAATGTCAATTATCGACCACGGACAACGTGAGGGCTGCATTGGTTTCCGGCGGGCCTCCAGGGCATTCGCTGACCATCGGCCGCTGAGCTATGCGGGTGTCACCTTCGACAACCTCGACGCTCCTGTTGCAGGCCCTGGCGACGAGGCCGGCCTCGCCCACGCCACCCTCCCGCGCTTCGCGCGAGAACCACCGCCACTTCGCGTCCGCCGACCAGCACGCCGCGGCCAGGCGCAAGATCACCGCAACATCAGCGAAGTTGGGCCATCACCGGGCTCGCGAGGGCCCAACTTCGCCGATGTCGGGCCTTCGCCGGTGTCATGGAGGCCCGACATCGCTGATGTTGGGCAAACCAGCGCCACCAAGGCCCGATCTCACCGATGTCGTCACGCGCGCCGGCGTCAGGAAGACCCAACATCAGCGAAGTTGGGCCCTCGGCGGCGTCGCGAAGGCCCGACTTCAACGATGTTGGGCCTGGTCTCGGTCGGCGTGCCACCTTCGTGAGCGCTTGGAGCGCCTTGTCCGTGATCAGGCGTCTTGTCTGACTGCGGTAGAGCGCAGCGGGCCCACCCTGCGCCCAACAACCACAGCGGCGACGAACTCTTGCCTTCCGTTGCCGCATCGCGGCGACCAGCCGCAGGATGGCGCGAAGTCGCCGCCAAGCTGGTGACCTCATGGGCAGCGCCTCGTGCGGCTGTCCCCCGCCGGTCATCGGTGCCGCGACCTGGCCACGGACGTGCGGTGGCTTGAGGTCAGGCCAGTTCCTGGATGCGGATCATGTTGCCGGCGGGGTCGCGGAAGGCGCAGTCGCGGACGCCGTAGGGCTGGTTGGTGGGTTCCTGAACTACCTCAGCGTTGCTGGCTTCTACCCGTTTGAAGGTTTCGTCGAGGTCCGTGGTGGCCAGGTTGACGCCGGCGTAGGTGCCCTTGGCCATCATTTCGGTGATGGTGCGGCGTTCGTCTTCGGTCACACCCGGGTCGACGTTCGGTGGGTGCAGGACGATGGCGGTGGAGGGCTGGCCGGGTGGGCCGACGGTGAGCCAGCGCATGCCTTCGTAGCCGACGTCGAGGCGTACTTCGAAGCCGAGGGTGTCGCGGTAGAAGGCCAGGGAGGCTTCCGGGTCGGTGTGGGGCAGGAAGCTCGAGTGGATCGTGATTTCCATGGAGGTCACGCTAGTTGCGGCGCGGCTGGCCGCGCTTCTCGATTCCTGATCGGTCTGGTGACCTGTTTTTCGACGCACGACGGCATGCCGGTCGTTGTGCGGGTCTTGGCCCGGTACGTGCTCGGTGGCACTCCGACGAGTTCGGTGAAGCGGGTGCTGAAGGTGCCCAGCGACGAGCAGCCGACGGCGAAGCAGACTTCGGTGACTGTGAGGTCTCCCCCGCGCAGCAGCCACATGGCGCGTTCGATGCGGCGGGTCATCAGGTACGCGTAGGGCGTTTCGCCGTAGGCGCGTTTGAATTCGCGGCTGAGGTGGCCGGATGACATGTGGACGCCGCGGGCTAGGGCTTCGACGTCTAGGGGCTGGGCGTACTCGCGGTCCATGCGGTCGCGGACGCGGCGCAGCAGGGTGAGGTCGCGGAGGTGCTGGTCGGTGGCGGGGCTGCTCACGGGGGCGATGGTGTCATGCCGGGTGTGGTGTTGCCCAGGGTTGCGGTGACGACGCGGTGGACCTCGTGCGGGTCGGGGGGTGTGCCGTGGCGGCCGGCGAAGAGCATGTGGGTGGTGCCGATGAGCATGAGGGCGAGCAGGTCGGTGTCGGACTCCCCCGCCAGGCGGCCTTGGTCGCGTTCGGCGGTGAGGTAGGCGGCGATCATGCGGGTGGCGTCGGCCATGAGGGGGAAGCCGGCGGGCTGGGTGGCGCGGAGGCGGGCGCGGAGGTCGTCGCGGAAGGTGATGAGGCTGAGGATTTCCAGGGCCACCGAGGTGAACAGGGTGGTGAGGGCTTCGGTGACGTTGTCGGCGACGGTGGCCGTTCCGGCGTTCCGGACGAGGGTGTCGGCCTGGTGGTTGATCTTGGCGATTCTGTCGTGGACGAGGGCGGCGAGGAAGTCGTCGAAGTCGGTGAAGTGGCGGTGCAGGACGCCTTTGGCGCAGCCGGCCTCGGTGGTGACGGCTCGGCTGGTCAGGGCGCTGGGGCCGTCGCGGAGCAGGATGCGTTCGGCGGCGGTGAAGAGTTGGTCGCGGACGTCGCGGAGGGCTACGCCGGTCGGCACGCGGAGGCTCCTTCGGCGAACGACTGGATAGACGAGTGGGCAAGCGCCCACTAGCGTGGGCACATGCCCACTCTAGAGCCTCATGAGCAGCGGTCGGTGGCGGAGTCGTTCGGGACGGACGCCGGGTTGTACGACCGGACGCGGCCCCGGTATCCCGATGAGCTGGTCGACCGCATCGTCGGCGGGCGTCGGGGCCTTCAGGTGCTCGATGTCGGGATGGGTACGGGCATCGTGGCGCGGCAGTTGCAGGCGGCCGGGTGTGTGGTGCTCGGGGTCGAGCCGGACGAGCGCATGGCAGCGTTTGCGCGGCGTACCGGATGTGTTGTCGAGGTGGCGACGATCGAGGCGTGGGAGCCCGCGGGCCGGGTGTTCGATGCGGTGGTGTCGGGGCAGGCCTGGCACTGGGTCGATCCGGTGGCCGGCGCGGTGCAAGCGGCGCGGGTGTTGCGGCCGGGTGGGCGGCTGGCGGTGTTCTGGAATGCGGCGCAGCCTCCCCCGGAGCTGGCGGAGGCGTTCGGGGACGTCTACCGGCGGGTGCTGCCGCAGTCGCCGATGACGGCGGGTGTCGACTCGAAGCTGACCGCGGCCGAGATGTACGCGCTGATGGCCGGCAAGGCGGCCGACGGGATGCGCGCTGCGGGTGGTTTCGGTGCGGTTGAGCAGTGGCGGTTCGAGTGGGAGCAGGCGTATTCGCGGGACGAGTGGCTGGCTCAGGTGACGACGCAGGGTGGGCAGAGTCAGGTGCCTGCCCGCGTACGGGAGGAGTTGCTGGAGGGTCTGGGCGCGGCGATCGGTGACGGCTTCACGATGCACTACACGACGGTGGTGGCGACTGCCGTCCGCGAGGTGCCGTTGGTGGGTGGGTTTGTCGGCGCTGCCGTGCGGGTGGGTGACACGGTGCGTAAGGCTCCCCCGCCGGATCCGGGTTTTGTCCGGGGTCTGCTGACGACGTTTGCCGGGCTCGGCTGGGCGGGTGCTCCCCGGTTTCTCGGTACGGACGAGCAGGGCCGCGAGGTGTTGAGTTTTGTCGAGGGTGACGTGCCGTCGGGGCCGGTGTCCGATGAGGCGCTGGCTGCGGTGGCGCGGCTCGTGCGGGAGTTTCATGATCTGACCGGTGGTGTGGTCTGTCATCACGACCTCTCCCCCGGGAACACGGTCTTCCGGGACGGGATGCCGGTGGCGTTCATCGACTGGGACCTGGCCGGGCCGGGGTTGCCGGTGCAGGACCTCGCCCACGTGTGCTGGCAGTTCGTGCCGCTGGGGCCGGGTGCGGACGTCGCCGAGGCGGCGCGGCGGGTGCGGGTGGTTGCTGACGCGTACGGGTGGGTGGATCTGCCCTTGCTGGTGGAGACGGTGTTGTGGTGGCAGGACCGGTGCTGGCGCGGGATCGCGGCGGGGGCCGACGATGGTGTGCCGGCGATGGTGCGGTTGCGGGATGCCGGGGTGGTGGAGTCGGTGCGGGCGGCGTACGCGTGGACGCTGGAGCGGCGGGCCGAGCTCAGCCGTTGAGGGCGCCGAGGAACGTGCGGACGAGCAGGTCGCTGCGGGCGCCGGGGGTGCCGCCTCCGTCGGTGAGTTCCGGGGTGTCGGCGGGGAGTTCGGCGACCTCGTGGATCAGTGACAGGTAGATGCGGCGGCGCCAGAGGGTGCCGGGGGCGGTGATGGCCCCGCTGTCGTGCAGGCGGGTGAAGAGCTGGTCGAGTTCGGTTTCGACCTCGGGGCTCAGTCCCGTGGCGAGGGCGACGGTGAAGCGGTGGCTGAGTTTGAGTTCGAAGACGATCTCGGTGAGGCGGTGCAGGGCGACCAGCGGTGGGGCGGTCCGGACGCGGGCCTGCTCGAAGGCGAGCAGGTAGCGGTCGTTGAGCCGGCTGATCAGGGCGTCGATGAGGGCCTGCCGGGAGGCGAAGCGGCGGTGGACGGTGGCGCGGGCGAGGCCGGCCTCGTCGCCGATGCGTTCGAGGGAGGCGGTCGGTTCGGTGGCGAGCACGGTCTCGGCGGCTTCGAGGATGCGGGCGGTGCTGCGCTCGGCATCGGCGCGTACCCGGCGGGGCGGTGCGACGGCGTCCATGGTCCGCACTCTACATCTGAGACGGCTATCTCTCATCTGTTGACGCAAGTGACACAGCCGTGTTGCAGTTAGTGGGTCAGCACGTCGATCAGAGGAGTACCCATGGATCTGCAACTCGCCGGTAAGCGTGTCCTGGTGACCGGGGCCAGCAAGGGCATCGGCCTGGCGGTCGTCCAGGCGTTCCAGGACGAGGGCGCCTCCGTCGTGGCGGTGTCCCGGCGCAGCACACCCGGGCTCGAGAAGACCGGGGCCGAGTTCTTCGCCGCCGACCTGTCCGCACCCGACGGCCCGCAGCGGATGGTCGAGGCCGTGCTCGCCGCCGACCCCCGGCTCGACGTGCTGGTCAACAACGCCGGTGGCGGCACGATGCCCGAGGGGGCGCTCGGTGACGCCCTCGACGGCGACAACGACGCCTGGGCCGAGGTCTTCGCGCTCAACCTGCTGGCGGCCGTGCGGACGACCCGGGCCGCGCTGCCGGCGTTGAGCCGGGCCCGCGGCGCGGTGGTCAACGTCAGCTCCGACAGCGCCCGCCGGCCGATCGGGGTGCCGCTGCCCTATGCCAGTGCCAAAGCCGCGCTCAACACGTTCTCCCGCGGCCTGGCCGAGAAGTACACCGAGCACGGGGTCAGGATCAACGTCGTCACCCCTTCCGGTACGCGGACAGACCTGATGGAGAGCCCGGACGGTTTTGTGGCGCAGCTGGCGGCGAGCATGAACCTGGAGCACGGCACGTTGCTGGCGGCACTGCCCGGGCAGAGCGGCATGCTGACCGGCGTTCTGATCGAACCGTCCGAGATCGCGCGGGCCGTGGTGCTGCTGTCCTCCCCCACGATGCCCAGCGCGATCGGCTCGAACTGGTCCGTCGACGCCGGAGCACTCAAGGTCGCCTAGGGTGGGCGCGTGACGGAACTCCGGCGGTTGTTCGACGATCTCGTGGGGCTGGAGATCGCGGTCTGGGATGCCGTCGACGCGCGGCTGCGGCAGGACTGCGGGCTGACCGCGGGGCAGTTCATGCCGATGCGGGTGGTGGCGGCGACGCCGGGGTGCCGGGTGCTCGACGTCGCCGCGCAGTTGCAGATCACGGTGGGGGCGGCGAGCAAGGTCGTGGACCGTGTCGAGGCGGCCGGGCACTGCTTGCGGCGGCCCAACCCCGGGGACCGGCGGTCGTCGCTGATCGAGCTGACGCCGGCCGGGGAGGTGGCGCTGGCCGGGGCCGAGGTCGTCTTCGAGCAGGAGTTGCAGGAGCGGCTCGGTGATGTCCTGTCCCCCACGGCGCTGGCCCGCTTCGGCGGCGATCTGGCCAAGCTGCGCGCCGCGAACCGATGACGCAGTGATGTCCCTGTATGTTTCCTCCCATGATGCGGCATCGGGTGGTTCCGCTGCTGATCGTCACGTCGGGCCTGTTCTCGGTGCTGCTGGCGGTGGCCGTGAACGTCGCCACCGGAGGAGTGCTGCCGGGCGGGCTGCAGCCGTGGGCGTGGCTGGCCTGGCCGCTCGTCGGTCTGCTGGCGATGGTCGGGGTCGGTCTGGCGCTGTGGCAGCAGCGGCTCTCGGCGGCGGCGTCCCCTGAGGCCGCTCCGCCGCCGGTGGCTCTCCCGGCCGAGCTGCCGGCGGCGCCCGTGGTGCTGGGGCGTGACGGCGAGCTGGCCGCGCTGGAGTCCGCCGTCGGTGGCGGTGCCCAGCTGCTGGTGATCGCGGCGTCCGCGGGTACGGGGAAGTCCGCTCTGGGGTTGCGGTTCGCCCAGGTGATGCGGGACAGCTACCCCGGCGGGCAGCTGTACGCCGCGCTGCAGGGAGCCTCGGCCGACCCGGTGCTCCCGGAGGACGTGCTGGTGCGGTTCCTGCGGGCGCTGGGGCGCCCGGACGACGAGCTGCGCGGGGACGTGGTGGAGCTGTCGGCGCGGTTCCGGTCGGTGGTCGCCGACCGGCGGGTGCTGGTGCTGCTCGACGACGCCCGCGACGCGGCCCAGGTGCGTCACCTGCTGCCCGGCGGGGAGCACAGCCTGGCCGTGGTGACCAGCCGGCGGCTGCTGTCGGACCTGCTGGGCGCCTCGGTGTTCACCCTCGGTGGCCTGGATCCCGGGTCGGCGCTGGAACTGCTGGCCGTGACCGCCGGCGGTGGCCGTGTCGCCGCGGACCCGGACGGAGCGCGGCGGGTCGTGCAGCTGTGCGGCGGGCTGCCCCTGGCGGTCCGCATCGCCGGCGGGCGGTTGAAGGCCCGGGCGCAGTGGACCCCGACGGCGCTGGCCGACCGGCTCGTCGACGAGGAGCGGCGCCTGGACGAGCTGCGGCTGGCGGACCGGGCGGTGCGGTCGAGCTTCCAGGCCGTCTACGACGAGCTGGCGCCGGGCGAGCAGGTCGTGTTCCGGCTGGCCGGGAGCTACCCGGGTGCGTCGGTCGGGCTGGGCGCCGCGGCGGCCCGCTGTGATCTGGACGAGCAGGCGGTCGCGGACGCCCTCGAACGCCTGACGGACGCGTTCCTGGTCGAGTCGCCGGCGCCGGACCGGTACAGGCTGCACGACCTGCTGCGGTTGTTCGCCCAGGAGCTGGCCGGGGGTGAGGCCGCCGAGTGCCTCGAGCGTCACCTGCGGTGGCTGAGCACGCGGGCCCGGCCGGGCGTGTGGCTCGCCGAGGAACGCGAGGACATCGTCGCCGTGCTGCACGCCGCGGTGGCCGCCGGGCTGGAGGCGCCCGCGCGACGGCTCATCGGGGCGGTGCACCCGCTGGTGACCGGGGGCACCGAGCACGCGTACCGGTTGCGGCTGTGGCAGGCCGGGGTCGCGGCGGCCGGCGAGGACGAGGCTTTCCGCGTACGGGCGCTGCGGTGGGTGTCGCACTCCTACGGGATGGCGGGTCAGGTGGCGCTCGAGCTGCAGACGGCCGAGCAGGCCCTCGACGGTGCGGAGCGGCTCGGCTCGGACGTGCGGGAGATCGCGCTGGCGGCGTGGCGGGTCGGGGACGCCCTGCGGGCCCAGGACCGTTTCACGGAGTCCGAGGCGGCGCTGCTGCGGGCCCTGGACCTGCTGGCCGGCCTGGGCGCCGTCGACGACGAGATCGAGGTCCGGCTCGCGCTCGGAACGCTCTACAACACCTTCTGGAAGCCCGAGCTCAGCGGCCCGCTGCTGGCCCGGGCGCTCGAGCTGCTGCCCGACGGCCCGCAGCCGGTCCGCGGCTGGGCGGTCCTCGGTCTCGGCCTGGCCCACAAGCTCGGCGGCGACCAGGCCAAGGCCCGTGACCTGTACGCGGAAGCCTTCGTGATCGCCCAGCGCTCCGGAGACGACTTCCTGCTCGGCTACTGCCTGCAGGAACGCGGCTGGCTCGCCGCGCAGCAACGGGCGTTCGACGCCGCGCGCGCCGACTTCACCGAGATGCTGGCGATCTTCGAACGGATGCGCAGCGGCACCGGGGTCGGCGGCGCCCACGCCGCGCTGGGCGAGATCGCCGACATGCAGGGGCAGTGGGAGGCGGCGCTGGCACACTACGACGCCGGGGCGGCCGAGTTCGAGCGGCTCGGGATGTGGGTGCGCCTCGGCGAGGTGCTCCTGCACCGCTCCACCGTCCTGAAGATGCTGGGCCGCGAGCTCGAGGCCGAGGCCGCCCGGGAACGCGGTGAGGCGCTCGTCGGTGACGCGCCCCTGCACCGGGGGCCGGGACTGGTGCGGCGGCTCAACGAGCCCACGGAGGAGCAGTGATGAAGTGGATCACCGGTTTTCTGGACACACCGTCGCGGGTCGCCGAGCCGTTCTGGGAGGCGATCACCGGTGCCGGGTTGTCGCCCCGGCGCGGGCCCGGCGGCGAGTTCGCGACGCTGCTGCCCGACGACGGTGACGCGTACCTGCGGGTGCAGGTCGTCGGGGACGGCCCGCCGCGCAGCCACCTGGACCTGCACGTCGAGGACGTGCCGGCGCAGGCCCGGCGGGTGAGCGCGCTGGGCGCGACGGTCGTGCTGGACGACGGTGAGCTCGTGGTGCTGCGCTCCCCGGCCGGTCTGGTGTTCTGCCTGGTGCCCTGGCACGGCGAGCAGGTCCGGCCCGCCGGCGGCCGCAGCCTGGTCGACCAGATGTGCCTGGACCTCCCGCACGCCGTCTTCGACGCCGAGGCGGACTTCTGGTCGGCGGTCACCGGCTTCGAGCGCCGGCCGGGCTCCCTGCCCGAGTTCGACTTCCTGGTACGCCCGGACGGGATGCCCCTGCGGCTGCTGCTGCAACGTGTCGGCGGCGACGAGGCCGGCATGCACCTGGACCTGGCCTGCGACGACCGGCCGGCCGAGGTCGCGCGGCACGTGGAACTGGGCGCGACGGTGGTGCGGTCGGAGCCGCGCTGGACGACGCTGCGGGACCCGGCGGGACGCGTCTACTGCATCACCGACCGCCCGGTGGGGCGTGGCTGACGAGGTTGTCGGTGGGTACTGGTAGAACTGAGCACATTGAAACACGCGTTCGAACTCACCCCAGTGGTGACCACGAAGGGACGACCATGGCTACGGCGGCACGCACCGGCACGCGAGGCCTGAGCACGGACGAGTTGCAGACGATCCGGGACGGCCTGGCCGCCGGGCGGCGGCCGCGGGTGATGTTCACCGAGTCCGCCGGGCAGATCTCCGGGCAGGTGGGCCAGGTCGTGGCGCTCACCGACCCGGCCGAGTCCGACGACTGGGTGGTCGTGCGGTTCGGCCGCGACGAGCTGCCGTTCTCCCCCGACGACCTCAAGATCGCCCCGAAGGGCCCGGTGAAGAAGGCCGCACCCCCGGCGCCGCCCGAGCCGGCCAAGCCCGAGCCGGAGTTCGTCCTCGACAAGCCCGCGCCGGTTGGCCGCCCCCGAGCCGGCGCCTGCCCCGGCCGCCGCGTCCGCCGCTCCGGCTCCCCGCAAGGCACCCGCGCGGGCCGCCAAGCCCAAGCCGCCGCCGGGCCTGACCGTCACCCTCGCCTACACCGACGGCGAGTGGACGATCGCGGCCAACCAGGGCGCGAAGGCCCTGGCCAAGCCCTACGTCGTCAAGCCGTCCGAGGCGATGCGGATGGTCCAGTTCGTCGACGTGCCCGGTGTGCAGGAGGCCGTCGAGCAGATCGTCGCCGCCGAGCGCGCCGAGGCCGAGCAGCAGGCCGAGCGGCTGCGCTCCGAGCTGGCCGAGATCGAGGCCCGGCTGGCGGAGCTGCGCGACGCGGGCTGAGCCGCTCGGCCCGGGCATGCGATCATGGCGCACTGATGGAAGCGTCATGGCGGGTGCCCTGGGTGTGGCGGGCGTTGCTCAGGTTCTCCCGGATCCTCGTGCCGATGTTCTGCCGGCTGCGGGTGTCCGGGGAGGTCCCGGCCGAGCTGCGGCACGGCCCGCTGATCCTCGCGGCCAACCACGTCAGCCCGGTCGACCCGATCGTGATGACCGCGGCGTGCAGCATCGCGCACGTCGCGCCGCGGTTCATGGCCACCGGCGGGCTCTTCGACGCCCCCGTCGCCGGCTGGGCCATGCGCAAGGCCGGGCACCTGCGCGTCGACCGGCACACCGCCCAGGTCGCGCAGGCGCTGCCCGACGCCGCCGAGGCGCTGCGGGCCGGATCGGTGGTGCTGGTCTACCCGGAGGGCCGCATCGGACTCGACCCGTGGATGTGGCCCGAACGTGGCAAGACCGGCGTGGCCCGCATGGCGGCGGCGTCCGGGGCGCCCGTGATCCCGGTCGCGCAGTGGGACACCCACCGGGTGCTGCCGTACGCCGCACCGGTCGGCCTGGCCAAGTCCGTGCTGCTGGCCCTGTGGCACCGGCCCGTCGTGCAGGTCCGCTTCGGTGAACCCGTCGACCTGAGCGGCCTCACCGGCACGGCCGGCGCGCAGGCGATGCAGGCCACCGACCGCATCGTCGAGGGCATCGCCCGCACCCTGGTGCCGCTGCGCCGCGACGAGCTCGAGACACCGCTGTTCGTCGACACGACCCGCCCGCCCGACACCTCCCGGGTCCGGCGCACCCGCTCAGCCGGGCTTGAGCAGCGCTAACTGCGTCACCAGCTGCACCAGCCGGTACGCCTCAGCGACGTCCGCCGCGGTGAAGCCGATCGTGCGGGCGCCCGGCGCGCGGCTCACCCCGGGAATCAGCGTCGCCACGTCCACGGTGTACGGCCCGTACAGGTCGATCTCGACCTTCAACGGGCCGGGGAAAGTCACCAGCGGCACCTGATCGTGGCGGCGTACGGCTTTGGCGGCGGCCCGGTGCAGCTGGTCACGGGCCTCCTCGGGGTGCAACGCGATCGTGGCGGCCTGCCCGACGGCCTGCTTCACGGCGACCGTGGCCGCGGACGGCACCAGCTCGAGCAGTTCCGCACACGCGGTGTCGTCACCACTGAGGAGCACCACGGGCGCGCCGTGATGGCCGGCCAGGGCGGCGTTCAGGCCGATCTCCCCCAGCGACCGGCCGTCGACACGGATGTCGAGGACACCGTCGCCGATCGTGTGGGCCAGCACGCTCGGCCCCGACCCTGCCCGGGCGTGGTAGCCGACGAACAGCACCGCATCGGTGGTGTCGTCGAGACCGGCCATCATCCCCAGCGGGCGCGGCTTGCCCCGCACCAGACGCGCCCGGCGGTCCAGCTCCTCGGGCAGCAGATTACGGAACGTGCCGTGCGCGTCGGCGACCAGGACCTGCGCGGCCGGCACGGCTTCGAGCACACCCGCCACCGCGGCGTTGACCTCGGCGGTCATCAGGGCACGACCACGCTCGTAGTCGTAGCCACCCGGGTTGGTCTCCGTCGGATGCACGATCCCGGAGATGCCCTCCAGGTCGGCTGAGATCAGCACCTTCATCGCCGCGACCCTATAGGTTCGCGCCATGACTGAGCCGATCAGCGCCGGGCAGTTCCACGCCGCCGACGGGGTCGAGGACTGGCGGTCGCTCTATCACGTGGTCACGGCGTACTTCCCCACCGGATCGCTCAGGCGCGGCATCGCGCTCGCCGACCGGATAGGCCAGGTCCTCGGTGAGGCCGACGAGCAGGACGTCACCATCGACCTGCGCCACAGCGGAGTGACCGTGAGCCTGCGCCGGCGCGACGCCGACCTGGCCCGCCGGATCTCGGCTGCCGCCGCCGGGCTGGGCCTGACCGCCGACCCGGCCGCCGTGCAGGTCGTCAACATCACCCTCGACGCCCTCACCGGAGCGGACGTCCTGCCGTTCTGGCGAGCAGTGCTGGGCTACGGACAGATCGGCGACGACTACCTGTACGACCCGGCCCGCCGCGGCCCCGGCTTCGGGCTGCAGCAGATGACCGCGGCACGCCCCGACCGCAACCGCATGCACGTCGACGTCGCCGTCCCGCACGACCAGGCCGAAGCCCGCGTCGCCGCCGCCCTGGCCGCCGGTGGTCACCTGGTCTCCGACGAGCACGCACCCCGGTGGTGGACCCTGGCCGACCCCGAAGGCAACGAAGCCTGCATCGCCACCTGGCTCGCCCCACGGCGCACGTAGTTGCGCCGTGGGGCGGCACCTCATGCGTGCTCGGGTGAGGCGGTGACGACCACGAAGGTGAAGTCCTCGCGGGCCTTGGCGTAGACGGGCAGGGGCAGACGGATGCGTCCGGAGTCGACCAGGCCGCGCACGGCCGGACGGCTCAGGCCGAACCCGGCGGTGAGCAGCTTCTCGACCCGGACCGGTGCCGGGAGTTCGAACCTGACGATGACCTCGTGCGGCGCGGCGTCCCCGCGCTGGAGGTCGTAGAACGGCATGTCGGTGTCCAGCCGCCAGGTGCCTGTCCAGTCGAGCTGGTAGCCGGCCCTCTGCGCGAGGGTCGCATCCATGGTCAGTTGTCGCACCACGGCCGGATCGTTGTCGTGGAACTTCACCAACCGCTCGTGGTCGAGCGCCCGTACGTTGACGCGCTCGTGGACGGGGACCTTCGACGTACGGCCGCACAGCTCGCAGCAGATGAGCAGCCACACGTCGAGCAGCTTGTGGTTGGCGTTGACCCGGATCTTCCCGGTGGGACGGTGACGGGTGGACCTGCACGACACGCAGGCCTTCACGATGGCCGGCAGTCCGACCTCGCTGACCACCCACAGTGCTTTGCGGTCGATACCGGGTTCGCGGCCGTCGGCCGGCCCGTGAACAGGGCGGGATATATGCATGGTTTCGCGATTCCAGGGTTCAGGCAGGAGGCAGCGCCCGGCAGCGCGACGGCGCTTCGGGGGAAACCTCCCGGATCCAGTGGCGGGCAGCCGGTGTCTCGGCGAGGAGCACACCCGGCCTGTCGAGTGGCACGGCTGACCGAGACGGGGAGTGGCTCGAACCCGTCTTCATCCCGCACGTGCGCCACTGGTCACTGACCCATGCGCGCCAGCATGGTCAACCCGAGGGCGGCCGGGCAACGGATTTTCCGGCTCGGGGAAACTCGCTGTCGGTTGTCGGAGGGGGGTGGTACAAAGCCGCGGTGGAAAAGAATCTGGAGTTCGCCGACCTGCTGCGGCTGATGGAAGAACGAACAACCGCGTTCCGGGCGGCGGTCGCCGCGGCACCCAGCCTCGACGCGCAAGTACCGACCTGCCCCGAATGGACGTTGTTCGACCTGGTGCAGCACCTCGGCGAAGGCCGCCGCCGCTGGGCCGGCATCGTGGCCGCCGGCCCCGCCGACGCCCAGCCCCCCTTCTCTCCCCCGCCGCCGCCCCGCGAGCGCGAGGCCCTGCTGGACTGGTTCACCGCGTCGACAGAGCAGCTGCAGACCGCACTGCGGGAGGCCGGCCCCGACCGTGGTTGCTGGACGTGGTGGGGCGAGTCGCAGTCGCCGCGCACCACCGGCGCCGTGGCCCGCCACCAGCTCCAGCAGGTCGCCGTCCACACGTACGACGCCCAGGTCACCATCGGCGCCCCGCAGCCCCTGCCGGAAGACGTCGCCCTCGACGGCGTCGACGAGTTCCTGACCACCTGCGTCGCCACGACGGCCGCGTGGCCGCACGAGCCCGCGATCGTCGACTACCACGCCACCGAAGGCCCCTCCTGGCGTCTCTGGTTCACCGCCGAAGGCGCAAAGACCGCCCGCCTCTCCACACCGATCGCCGACCCCGACCCGGAAATGGCCTACGTCTCCGCCCGCGGCACGGCCAACGAGCTGGTCATGTTCTTCTACGACCGCATCCAGATGGACTCGGTCAAGGTCGAAGGCGACACCCGCGTCTTCGACCAGCTGATCGCCTGGGAACCAGAGGTCTAAGACCCGACAAGGCCCGGCCCAGGCCTGAACGCAGCCCCGGCCGGCTCCGGCCTCCACAGCCGGGCCGGCGCCCCCTCGCCCGAGAACGGTGGCGCGGCTTGCGACTGCGGTCCGGCCGGCGGCCGATCGGCGCCCCTGTCGATAACGGTGGCCCGGTTTATGACTGCGGTCCGGCCGGCCGTCCATCGGCGGCCCTGCCGATAACGGTGGCGCGGTTCGCGACTGCGGTCCGGCCGGCGATCGGCGCCCTCGCCGGCACGCGTGACGGCGGTGGCCGGGGTGAGGCCACCCCGGGCGATGTGACGGACACGTCGCCCCGCAGGACGCGGTTGTCCACGTCCTGCGGGCTCCCCGGGCCTGCCTGCTGCGTGAGCACGTCAGGAAGACCCAATATCAGCGAAGTTGGGCCCTCGCCGGCGTCGCGAAGGCCCAACTTCGCTGATGTTGGGGCCTTCATGACACTGGCGAAGGCCCGACATCGGTGAAGCTGGGCCCTCGTGAGCCCGGTGATGGCCCAGCATCGCTGATGTTGTGATGATCTTGCTGCTGGCCGCGGCGTGCCGGCCGGCGGAGGCGAAGCGGCGGTGGACGGTGGCGCGGGCAAGGCCGGGCCTCGTCGCCAGGCGCAACAGGAGCGTCGAGGTTGTCGAGGGTGACAGCCCCGTCGGCCCGGGGCGCTCTCGCCGCCGGGGCCGAGGCGGAAGCGTTGAAACGGCAGGGAATGCGGCGGCCCGGGGCAACCGCTCACGCCCGGCCTGCGCCGCGTCCTGGACGTTGCTGGAGATCTCGCCGATGGACGCGCCCATCTCCTCCGCGCTCGCCACCGGTCGCGGCTATCTCACCGGCCTACCGGGAGACACCCTCCGAGCCGCGGTCTCTGCCACAAACGAACCAACCGAACCCCGGCGCCGGCCACCGCGGAGACGCCTGCCCGACCGCCTGGTCGTGCAGGTGGGTGGGCCGCGATCCGAACAACACGCCGTCGAACGCGCTCAACGCGGCGTCGTGAACGCAGGTGAGCGAGGAGACGTGGGCGGCGCGCAAGGACGACGGGACGGTTGCCCTGCACGATCGGTCTCGGGCGCGTGACGTTGCCCAGCTCGGGAGATCGGTCCGCGCCGGATCGGGGCGATCGTCACGCGGCTGGCCGCCGCTCCGGACTGGACGAACGTGCAGGCGGTCGGTGATCACCGGCCTTTACGGTCCGGATGCGGCCTGACCGTCGAACGGAAGAGTGAGACCGCGGGGGGTTCGGTTCGGGGCTCAGCCGATCACGCAGCCGGCAATCGGCGGGAGCGACGGTCAGCACCACCCACCGAGGCACGACCTGAACTGGACCTTGATCGGGGTCTCGGAAAGCTCTCCGGCAATCGGCGCGGAAGAGGTCGGGAAGCTTTCCGCAATCCAGACCCTGATCGAACTCTCCGACGCCTATCGCCTGTCGGTTGTCATGGGGTTCGGCGTTGGCGGAGGTAGGCGAGGACGGCTTCGCGGGTGGTGCGGACGCCGAAGAGGGCGCGGGCTTCGGCGATGCGGCGGTTGGCGGTGCGCAGGGAGAGGAATTCGGCGGCTGCGGCTGCGGCGATGGTGTCGCCGGCGGCGAGGCGGTCGAGGAGGGCGCGTTGTTCGGGGACGAGGTCGGCGACGGTGTCGCCGGGTTCGGCCGGGGCGCTCTGGCCGCCGGGGCCGAGGTGGACGCTGCCGAGGCGGGTCAGGTCGTCGATCAGGGCGCGGCCGAGCTGCGTTTCGGCGTCGCAGACGGCGACGATGCCGGCGCCGCGGGCTGCGGCCAGGACGGCGAGCTGGAGGTTCTCCGGGTCGGTGATGCGGCCGTGCAGGACCAGCCGGGCCGAGGTGACGTCCCAGGCGGGGTCGGGCAGGGCGAAGCCCTCGCGGACGGTCCAGCCGTCACGGGTCAGGCGGCGCACGACGGTGTCGGCGTCGGCGCCGGAGGAGACGACGTGGCGGGGTGCGTCGGGCTGTCGTGTCACCGGCCATCCTCACGGTCGGGGTGTTCCGCGGACGCTTCGATCTGGGTCAGGGCCAGGGCGGCTGCCTCCGTTCGGGTGCGGGCGCCGAGTTTGCGCATGCCGGCCCGGATGTGGGTGTCGACGGTCTCGGCCGAGATGCCGAGCTGGCCCGCGATGCGGCGGGTCGGCTCTCCGGCGGCGACCAGGCGCAGCACGTCGGTCTCCCGGCGGGTCAGGCGGGTGCCGGAGCGGGGGCTGCGGGTGTCGCGGTGAACGTGGTGGCGGCGCAGGCCTCGGCGGGCCCGGCCGGCCAGGACGACCAGGCCGGCGGTGTCGGCGAGGTGTTCGGCCTGGAGGAGGGCGGCGACGGCGCGTTCGGGGTCGGTGTCGTGGAGGCCGGCGGCGAGCAGGCAGCGGATCTGTTCACGCAGGGAGGTGCCCGACCAGCCGTCGGCGGCCGCGGTGAAGCCGGTGCCGGTCGCCCAGGCGGTGAGGGTGCGCCGGGCCGCGGCGGGCAGACCCGCCGGGATCGCCGGTGCCGGACCGTCCAGCTCGAACGCCGACGCGAACGCCGCCCGTGCGGTCGCCCCGGTGTCGTAGGCCGCCCACCGGGCGGTGATGTGCCGCAGACCGGTGAGCAGGCCCGCGGTGGTGAGGTCGGGGGGTTGTGCGGCGCGGTCGGGCTGGCCGTCGAGCCAGGCGGCTTCGCGGGCCACCCAGGCGGTCGCCGGATGCCCGTCGGGGGCGGTGAGCCGGCCGCGGGCGGCGGCGAGCAGGCCGGTGTCGGCCTCGACCAGGGCTGCGGCGGCGATCGCGTACCCGCGGGCGTCGGCGGGCAGGGCCCGGTCGGTGAGGTCGGCGGCGCGGCGCAGGGCCCGGTCGGCTGCTTCCTGCGCCGTGAGGGCCGCGCGCGGCACAGCAAGAGCGGGATCGGCTCCAGCCGTGCCCGGCACAGCGAAAGCGGGACCGGCTCCGGCCGTGCCCGGCACGGCATGCCCAGCGGGCAGGACCGATTCGGCCAGGGCCGCAGCCGACGCCACAGTCCCGGCGGGCATGTCAGTTCCGGTGGCCGCGACCGACGGCGGCGACCCGGCCGGCGTGGCGTCCGATGACCAGGCCCGCGGGGCGTGCGAGGAGCCGGTGGCGGGGGTGTCGTCGGGTGCTGTCGCTGCGGCGGCCGAGGCGGCGATCATCGTGCCCTGGAGGACCTCGGACCAGTCGGCGACGGCCAGGAAGCGGGTCTGCCAGCTGTAGGCCAGGTCGGCCGCGCACGCCGCGGCCGACTCCCGGGCGACCCGGGCGGCCTGCGTCAGGCGGCCGTCAGCCACGAGGTGTTCGACGAGGAGCCAGGCGCTCCAGCGGCCGGTCAGCGGGTCCGCCCCCGCCCCGGCGGCTGCGGCGAGCTCGGTGTCCCAGCCGGGTGTGCGGTGTGCGGCGCGGACGGCGGCCAGGGCTGCGGCCACACCGGGTGGCGGTGCCGGGTAGCGGGCGGCGATCTTCTCGGCGGTGTCGCGGGCGGCGGCGGGGTCGGTGGCCAGGTCGGCGAGCAGGAGGATCCGGTCGCGGGCGGCGACGACCAAGGCGGCCGAGGCGTCAGGGACCGGGCGTACGGCCGCGCGGGCACCCAGCGGGTCGCCGGCCTGCAGCAGGGCCTCGCCGCGCAGCACGTCCGCTTCGACGCCCAGCGGTGCGGCGGTGGTCAGGACCCGGGCGGCGGCGTGGGGGCGCCCGGAGGACAGCAGGGCGTCGGCGGCAGCGATCCGCACGCGGGAGCTGACCGTCACGCCGGGCAGTTCGCAGGCGAAGAGCAGCAGGTCGGCGCGGTCGCCGCCGCGGTCGGCTGCGGTCAGTGCCTTCCGGTACGCGCCCTGGTGGTCCCCGGCCGCGGCGAGGTGCCGGGCGGCTTCGGCGTCCGGGGTGAGGGCGGCCAGTGCCCGGTGCAGGTCGACACGTGCGTCGGCGTCGAGGAGGCCGGCGGCGGTCTCTGCGAAGTACGCCGACACCGGCACCAGGCCGTCGCCGTCCTCGGTGACCAGTCCGGCCTCGCGCAGGGCGTCGGCACCCGGGCCGAGCAGGGCGGCCGGGGCGGGACGGCCGAGCAGGCCGAGCGCCGCCAGCGCGGTGCGGGCGGGACGGGGCAGGTCGGCCAGGGCCGTGGCGATCGCGTAGGCGACCTGGTCGATGTCGGTGTCGGGGGTGCCGCGGCCGGCGCCGGCCTGCCGGGAGAGGGCGGTGATGGCCAGCGGGTTGCCGCCGGCGCGCTGGACGACGGCGGCGAGGGCCTCGTCGCTGAGCTGGCCACCCGCGCGGCGGGCCAGGTCCGTCGCCGTGTCCGGTGACAGCGGGAGCACGTCGAGCCAGGCCGTCGCGGTCGCCCGCAGCGCCGCGACCGTCTCGGCGGGCAGGCGGTGCGGGGCGCGCAGGGCGACGACCACGCGGATGTGCTCGGCCAGGTGCGGCAGGGCGGCCAGGGTGGCGGGGTCGGCGTACTGCAGGTCGTCGAGGACGAGCAGGCCGCCGCGGACCCGGGAGTGCACCGCCTCGGCCAGCAGCGGCACGTCGTGGGCGGGCAGGCGGGCCTTGACGGCCCTCGACAACGCCAGGGCCGGTACGGCGGCCAGCATCGCCAGCCCGCCCCCGGCGTACACGGGTCCCGGTGCGGTGGCCGCGATGCGCCGCAGGAGCGTGGAGCGGCCGGATCCGGGCGCGCCGGTGAGCATGACGAGCCCGGGGCGGCGCAGATGCGCGGCGGCCAGCCCGGCCAGGTCCTGCTGTGCCACCCGCGTCCCCCGTCTCTGTCCCGCGGACCGCTGTCCGTGCCCGGGTGGCACGAACACGGGATCTGCGTCGTCTCGCCGGTCCGTAGTCTGTGGTGCGGCAGGCGTCCCGCCCTGCCCGCGAACGGGAAAGGTGGCGACTGTGTCTCCGACGACGGCCGCGGTCAGCACATTCTCGCTGACGGTGTGCTCGGCTGACGAGTCATGAGCATCGGTCCGCTCTCCGCCCGAGTGGCGACACTGTGTGACGAGATAGTTGCCCAGGTCGGTCCGAACGCCGGTGGCCAGGCCATTCAGGTTCGTGATCGGTTGTCCGAGCCGTTACGCGTCGCTATCGCGGGGCGGTTGAAAGCCGGAAAGTCGACACTCGTCAACGCGTTGATCGGGCGCCGGGTGGCGCCCACCGCGGTCGGTGAGTGCACCCGGGTGGTCACACGGTTCCGTTACGGGCCCGCCGACCGGGTCGACGTGGTGCGCCGCGACGGCACCCGGTCGAGCCTGCCGCTGGGTGACGACGGCATGATTCCGCAGCGTCTCGGGGTCGGCGCCGCGCAGGTCGCGTACGTCGACGTGATGCTGACCAGTGAGAAGCTGCGCGACCTGACGGTGGTCGACACGCCCGGTCTGGCGTCGACCGACACGCAGGTCAGTGCCCGCGCTGCGGCCGAGCTCGGTGAGACCACCGCGCCGTTCGACGCCGACATCGACGCCGACTCCGCTTCCGAGGTCGCCGCGGCCGAGGCTGTCGTCTACGTCTTCACGCAGGCCGTCCGGGCCGACGACGTGCGGGCGCTGGAGGCTTTCCGGACGAGTTCCGCCCGGTTGGCGAGCAGCCCGATCAACGCCCTGGGGGTGTTCGGCAAGATCGACACCCTGGTCGGCGGGGCCGGGGATCCGTGGCCGGTCGCCGGTCCGCTCGCCGAGCAGCAGGCGGCGCTGCTGGCCCGTACGGTGTCGGAGGTCGTGCCGGTTGTCGGTCTGCTGGCCGAGACCGGGGAGGCCGGGAGGCTGACGGCCGCCGACTGTGCCGCCCTCAAGGAGCTGTCCGTGCTGCCCGCCGCCGAGCTGCGAGTGCTGCTCGCCTCGGTCGACCTGTTCCGCACCCGGCCCGGCCCGGTCGGAGCGCAGCGCCGCGAACGTCTGCTCGGGCTCCTCGACCTGTACGGCATCGGTTTTGCCCTGGCCCAGCTCGGCGCCGACCCGCAGCTGGGCACCGGCGAGCTGGTCCGCCGGCTGGTGCACGCGTCGGGTTTCCCCCGGCTGCGGCAGACCCTCGACCAGACGCTGCGCTGGCGGGCCGACGCGATCAAGGCCGGCTGGGCGCTGGCCCGGCTCGAGCGGGTCGCCGGGCACGAGAGCGACCCCCGCGACCGTGAGGCGCTGCGCGGCGCCACCGAACGCCTGCTCCGCGATCCGGCCTATCACCGGTTGCGGTTGCTGGAGGTCGCCCAGCGGGTAGCGACCGGCGCTGTGCCGTTGCCGGTCGCCTGGGAGCAGGAGCTGACCCGCCTGGCGACCTCCGAGGACGCCCGGTGGATCCTGCGGCTGCCGCACGCCACCGCGCCCGAGCTGGCCGCGGCCGCGGTCGAGGCCGCGAACCGCTGGCGGGTCTACGCGGTCGCCGGTGCCGGTCCCGCGCAGTCGCGGGTGGCGCAGGTCGCTCACCGCGGTTTCCATCTGCTGGCCCAGGCCGTCCGGGAGCAGGCATGAGCCTCGCCAAAGACCTCGACACCGCCGTGCGGGACGCGCTGGCCGCCGTCCGGGCCGCGGACCCCGACGCGGGGGCCGAGCTGGCCGATCTGCGCCGCCGGCAGCTGACCCGGCCGTCGATCGTGCTCGTCGGTGAGACCAAGCGTGGCAAGAGCTCGCTGCTCAACGCCTTGCTCGGGGTGCCGGACCTGTCGCCTGTGGACGCCGCGGTCGCCACGGCCACCTACCTGCATTTCACGCCGGGGTCACCGGCGGCTGCCGTGGCCTACGTGCCGGGCGCGCCGGAGCCGGTCGACGTGGACGTCGCCGACCTGGCCGCCTGGGCCACCGGTCGTGACGTGCCCGGCGGCGGACGGGCACCGCGCCGGATCGAGATCACCCACCCGGCGCCGCTGCTGCAGTACGTGAGCCTGCTCGACACTCCCGGCGTCGGCGGCCTCGACCCGGCACACACCGCGGTCGCTCTCGACGCGGTCGAGCGGGCCACCGCGCTGCTGTTCGTCGCGGACGCGTCCGCGCCGCTGTCGCAGCCCGAGCTCGACTTCCTGGTCGCCGCCAGCGAACGCATCGACGTGGTCGTGTTCGCGCTGACGAAGGTCGACGCGTTCCCCGGCTGGCGGCGCATCGCCGACGACAACCGGGCGTTGCTCCGGGCGCGGGCGCCGCGGTTCGCCGACGCACCCTGGTTCCCGGTGTCGGCGCGGCTGGCCGAGCTGGCCCTGAGCGTGCCCGCCGGAGAGCAGGCCGCGCTGGTCGAGGCGTCCCGCATCGCCGAGCTGCAGCACGCCCTGGTCGAGCTGGCCGGTCGCGGTCACCAGCTGCAGCTCGCCAACGTGCTGCGGGCCGCCCGCGGTGAGCTGGCCCGCCTGGAGGCGGCCGCCGCCGCCCGGTTGCAGGCCAGCGAGGCCGATCCGGCCGAGGTCGCCCGCGTACGCGCCCAGCGGTCCGCCCTCGCCGCCCGCAAGCGCACCGAGTCGCGGCAGTGGGCGCTGTTGCTCAGCACGGAGACGCAGCGGGCGCGGGTCGAGGTCGTGGGCATGCTGCGCACCCGGATCGCCGCGGTGCAGCAGGACTTCGGCACCCGCATCGACACCGCCCGCGGTGAGGCCTTGACGGCCTTGCCGGACCAGGTCGACGCCGAGTTGCAGGCGGTGGCCGTCCGCCTCTCCGACGACCTGCAGGCGACGTTCCGGCAGGTCGGTGAGCGGGTCCTGGCGCAGGTCTTCGACGACGAGGAGCTCGCCGCCGTCCTGGACCGCCTCAACGCGACACTGCGGCACGCCCTCGGCGCCGGCCCGGCCCGGGAGGGTTCCGGCGACAACATGCTGATCGCCCTGTCCGCCGGCGGGATCGCCTTCATGGCCGGCCGCGGCGCGATCTTCGGCGCGTCGGTGTTCGGGGTCGGCAGCGCCGTCGCCGGTGGGCTGCTGATCCCGGTCGCCGGGCTCGGGCTGGGCCTGGCCGCCGGTGGTTACGTGCTCTACCGCCGCCGGGTGCAGTCCGACCGGCTGCAGGCGCGGACGTGGCTGCGGGAGGTGCTCGGCGAGGCCCGCGCGGCCCTGTCCGACGAGATCTCCTACCGCTTCACCGACCTCCAGTACGCCCTCGGTGTCGCCGTCGACGACGCGGTCGAACGGCGGCTGCGGGAGCTCGACGCACACATCGCGGACATCGACGCCGCCGCGGCCGAGGATGCCGCCGGACGCGCGAAACGCCGCACGCAGGCCACCGCTGACCTCGCCACGGTCCGCGGCCGGATCAGACAGGTCGACGAAACACTCGCCCGGGCACGCACTCTCAGCCCCGCGCCCGCGGACGACGACGGTCAGGAGTTGGCATGAGCGACGAGCACGGCTGGCCGGATTTCCACGACCCCGGCGGGCACGACGACGCCGGTGACCACCACGACCTGGAGTCGCAGCACGAGGCCCCGATCGCGGACGACAGCCCGTTCCACGACGACCTGTTCGGTCACGACGACGACCCGGGCGTGCACGACACGGCTGGCGAGGCGGACGCCGGCGTTCACGAGGACGCCGGCTGGGACGACCTGCACGAGCCCGGCAGCGGCCACGACGACGAGGCGGTGCAGCACAGCTTCGACGGTGCGGCCGACGACCACGGTCTGGGCCCGGTCGGCGCCGACCCCGACGCGACGCCGGAGGCCGAGGTCGTGAGTCTCTTCCCGCCCGTCGTCGACGTCGGCCCGCTGCCCGAACCCGTCGACGGCTTCCCGTGGATCGACACCGGCAGCCTCGGCCTCTACCACTCGGGGCTGGTCGACCCGGCCGCGGCGGCACCCGTGCCGGCCGAGGACCTCGCCGCGTACGCCGGTGAGGACCTGCCGCCGGGCGAGGACCCGTGGGCGGCCCTGGCCGACTCCGACGATCCCGCCACCAGCACCCTCGCGAAGTGGTGGAGTCAGGACAGCTGAGCCGGCTTCCGGAGGCGGTGCAGCCCGAGGGCGATCAGGCCCAGCACCGCACCCTGCAGGGCATTCCCGACCAGGATCGCCACGTACCCGGGTACGGGAATCGCCTCGGCGGAGGCCAGGAGGGGCTGCAGCGCCAGGTTGAGCAGGATGGCCGCGACGCCGTAGCCGAGCCCGGCGAAGGTGAGGGTCAGCAGCGGTTGCCGCACCCGGGCGAGCACCACCACGGCGACCTGCACGACCGCGATCAGCAGGGTGACGAGCAGCGGCGCCCACGGGTGCCCGAAACCGCCCAGCGCGTCGTAGACGCCGGTGATGCTCAGGACCGGCCGGACCAGTCCGAGCAGCGCCAGACCGGCGATCAGAGGCCAGCGGAGTTCTGTCATACGGCGACGGTAGGAAGAACGGCGGCGAAACGATGCCGCCGTGCGGCGTAGGCGTACCCCGGGATGACCCTGAGGTGGCATCATCAGCGCGCCATCCCCCCGACGCCGCCCAGGAGAGCTTGCCCATGACCGCGACCACCGCCCCGGTGAGCACCCGGCGTGAACGCACCGGCTGGTATTTCTACGACTGGGCGAACTCGGCCTTCTCCACCACCGTCATCACGGTGTTCCTCGGGCCGTTCCTGACCACGGTGACCGAGCTGGCCGCCGGGTGTGAGCTGGGCGCCGACGAGTGCAACGGCCGGGTGCACCCACTGGGGATCAGCGTGGCCGCCGGGTCCTACTTCCCCTATCTGGTGTCGCTGTCGGTGCTGCTGACCGTGTTCGTGCTGCCGGTGATGGGCGCGATCGCCGACCGGGCCGAGCGGAAGAAGCCGCTGCTGGCCACCGCCGCGTTCATCGGGGCCGGGGCGACGATCGCGATGGCCTTCGTGACCGGGGAGCGTTATCTGCTCGGCGGGCTGCTGTTCGTCATCGCCAACATCGCGTTCGGCGCGTCCGTGGTCGTCTACAACTCGTTCCTGCCGCGGCTCGCCGGGCCGGACGACCGTGACAAGGTCTCCAGCCGCGGCTGGGCGCTGGGCTATCTCGGCGGCGGTGTCCTGCTGCTGATCAACCTGGCCGTGGTGACGATGCTCAGCGTCGACGGCGACGACCAGCGCACCCTGGACCTGGCCCGGTGGTCGATCGTGTCGGCCGGTGTCTGGTGGGGGGCGTTCACACTGCTGCCGCTGCGCTGGCTCAAGGAGCACCCCGCCGCCGAGGTTGTCGCCGGCCGGGGTGGCAACGTGCTCACCGACGGGTTCCGGCAGCTCGGGCACACGATCCGCAGCCTGCAGGCGTACCCGCTGAGCCTGTTCTTCCTGGTCGCGTTCCTGGTCTACAACGACGGCATCCAGACGGTGATCTCGCTGGCGAGCCAGTTCGGCACCGAGGAGCTGCACCTGGAGCAGAGCGCCCTGATCATCACCATCCTCATCGTGCAGTTCCTGGCTTTCGGCGGTGCGCTGCTGCTCGGCGGGCTCGCCGCGAAGATCGGTGCGCGCAAGACGGTGCTGATCGCGCTGGCGGGCTGGCTCGGTGTGGTGCTGGCCGCGTTCTGGCTGCCCGAGGGTGAGCCGGTGCCGTTCATGCTGCTCGGTGTCGGCATCGGCCTGGTGATGGGCGGCAGTCAGGCGCTGAGCCGCTCGCTGTTCAGCCAGCTGATCCCCGAGGGCCGCGAGGGTGAGTACTACGGCTTCTACGAGATCAGCGACAAGGGCACGAGCTGGCTGGGCCCGCTCGCGTTCGGCCTGGTGTTCCAGCTGACCAACAGCTACCGCATCGGCATCGTGTCGCTCGTGGTGTTCTTCGTCGTGGGTGGCATCCTGCTGGCGTTGGTCCCGATGCGCCGGGCCATCGTCGCCGCCGGGAACACCCCGCCGCGGCTGCTGTAGAGCGGACCCCGGGAGGCCGGATGGACATCGTCGTCGACGCGGACTCGGCGGTGCCGCCGTACGAGCAGGTGCGGCTGCGGATCGCCGAGCTCGCCGCGGACGGCACCCTGGCGGCGGGTACGCGGCTGCCGCCGGTGCGGCAGCTCGCCACCGACCTGGGGCTGGCGGCGAACACGGTCGCCCGGGCGTACCGGGAGTTGGAGCAGGCCGGGCTGGTCGAGACCCGCGGCCGGGCCGGGACGCTGATCACCGCCCGGGCGGGCCGCACGCCGGCCGAGGCGCAGCAGGCCGCCCAGCGCTACGCCGACCGGGCGACCGCCCTCGGCCTGACACCGCAGGCGGCGCTGGACCTGGTCCGCGCCGCACTGCACCTGTGAGGGCTGACCCGTGCTGACTGTGCCGGATGCCGAGCTGGACGATCTGCGGGCACGGCTGCGCGCGACCCGCTGGTCGCCGCCGTGGCCGGGGGCGAGCTGGGAGGCCGGCACCGACCCGGCGGAGCTGCGCCGGCTCGTCACCTACTGGGCCGACGGTTTCGACTGGCGCGCCCGCGAGGCCGAGATCAACGCACGACGTGCTGGGTTTCGAGCGGTACGCCGCGCACGGCGGTGACCTCGGCGCCGGTGTCACGTCCCGTCTCGCGCAGGCCCACCCCGAGGCGCTGGCCGGCATCCACCTGCTCGCGGTCGCCGACCCGGCCGCGCCGCAGGACATCACCCCGGAGGAACAGACCTACCTCGACAGTGCGACCACCTGGTACGCGGAAGAAGGCGGTTACGAGCACGAGCAGTTCACCCGCCCGACAACCCTGGCGGTAGGGCTGGCGGACTCCCCCGCGGGTCTGCTGGCGTGGCTGCTGGAGAAGTACCGGGCGTGGACCGACCGGCCCTTCGGCGACGACTTCGTGCTGACCCAGGCGTCGCTGTACTGGTTCACGAACACCATCTCGAGCTCGTTCCGGCCGTACTACGAGTATCAGCAGCGGATGCACGAGCGGCTGACGGCGGTGACCGTGCCGACGGCCGTCGCGATCTTCCCGAAGGATCTTGTGCACCCGCCGCGCAGCTGGGCCGAGCGCAGTTACCGGGTCACCCGCTGGACGGAGATGCCCCGCGGCGGGCACTTCGCGGCGTACGAGGAACCGGAACTGCTCGGTGACGACCTCACGGAGTTTTTCCGCCCGTTGCGGTGATGGCCCCGGCCGGGCACAGGTCGACGGCCTGAGCGACCCGGTCCGCCGCGGCGGCAGGGTCGGTGTCGAGGACGGCGACCAGGCCCTCCTCGTCCTGGTCGAAGACGTCCGGGGCGGTCAGCACGCAGTTGCCGGCGCCGACGCAGAGGTCACGGTCGGCCGCGACGTGCACGCTCACCACGTCACCGGCAGTTCGGCGAGTCCGAAGACGATGGACGTGTCGCGCTGGGGCAGCTTCGCCGGGTCGGCGGCCAGGGCCAGGCCCGGGAACCGCCGGACCAGCCGGACCAGGGCGATCCGCAGCTCGGCGCGCGCCAGCGGCTGACCGATGCACTGGTGCACACCGAATCCGAACGCCAGGTGCTGCTGCGCCTGCCGGTACGGGTCGAAGTCGTCCCCGCCCGCGAACACGTCGTCGTCACGGTTGGCCAGCGACAGCAGCGCGGTGACGGGCTCCCCGGCGCGGACCGTGTGGCCGCCGACGTCGACGTCACGCCGGGCCAGCCGGGGCAGGCCGGTCCGAACGATCGTCAGGTAGCGCAGGAGCTCCTCGACCATGCCGTCGGCCAGGTCCTCGTCGTCACGCAGGGCCGCGAGGTGCTCCGGGTGCTGGAGCAGCAGCAACGTGCTGAGGCCGATCATGTTGGCGGTGGTCTCGTGCCCGGCGATGAGCAGCAGCAGGGACATGCCGATCAGCTCTTCGGCGTCGAGCTCGCCGGTCGCGACGCGTTCGGTGACGAGCCGTCCGATGAGGTCCTCGGCGGGCTGCTGCCGGCGGGCCTCGATCAGGTCGGCGAGGTAACCACGGAGCTCACCGATCGCGTCGCGCAGTTTCAGCGGGTCGGCGCTCTGGTCCAGCAGGATCGCGCTGCGCTGCTGGAAGAACGCGTGGTCGGCGTACGGGACACCGAGCAGGTGGCAGATGACCAGCGACGGGACCGGCAGGGCGAAGTGCTCGACGAGGTCGGCGGGCGGGCCGGCGGCCGCCAGGGCGTCCAGCGAGGAGCCGACCGCGTCGGTGATCAGGGGTTCGATCCGCCGGATGTTCTTGATCATGAATTCGGCGGTGAGCATCCGGCGCAGCCGCAGGTGCTCGTCGCCGTCCATGCGGATGAAGCCGCCGCTGCGGTTGCGGGGGCCGTTCGGCGCCGGGCGCAGCAGCGGGAAGTTCGGGCTGGACATGTCGGCGCTGAACGCGTCCGAGCGCAGCAGTTGTTTGACGTCGGCGTGCCGGGTGACCAGCCAGGTCCAGCCGCCGGTGGGCAGCCGCACCCGGGTCACGGGCCCGTCGAGGTGCCGCAGATCGGTGCCGGTGACCGGCGTGAACGGGTTGTCCCCGGGGCTGCGGAACGGGAACAGCGGAAGGTCTTCGGTGAGCACGGGCGCTCCTCGCGTAGCGGTGCGTACCGGATACAACGCGCTACGCTATCGCCACCGCGGGGCAAAGAACAACAAATGTCGATGAAGTGTCACCGGGGCGGGGACGACAGACCGCGGTCGACCAGGTCGACGAGCCAGGAGAAGCTGTCGTCGATGTCGTCCGGCCACCGGAAGCCGCCGCCGGCCTCCAGAGTGGCGAAGCCGTGGAAGATGCTGCGCAGCGCCCGCAGCGCGTGGGTCATCTCCTGCGGGGTGATGTCGTATCCGCGCAGGACCGCTGCGAACGGTTCGAGGCCGACCGCGAGCGGGTCGTCGGTGCCGCCCGCGGTGAGGCCGATCGTGGCGGCGTACCGGCCGGGGTGGGTGACGACGAAGTCCCGCAGCGCGCGGGCCGCGGCGGCCAGGGCGTCACGCCCGGCGCGGCCCTGGGTGGCCGCGCCGACCGCGTCCGCGGCCTCGGTGAGGGCCAGAGCGGCGATGCGCCGGTTGAGGTCGTCCTGACCGGTGACGTGTTTGTAGAGCGACGGGGCGCGCACCCCGACCCGTTCGGCCAGCCGGCCCATCGTCAGCTCGCTCAGGCCGATCTCGTCGGCGAGCGCCGCCCCGGCCGCGACAACCGTGGCCGCGTCCAGGCCCGCCCTAGGCACGGACGCCGGCCAGGAAGGGCAGGATCGCACCGAGGCTCTGCTCGGGGAACTGCACGTGCGGGTAGTGACCGGCGCCGTCGATCATCACCAGGTGGCCCAGTCCGGCCGGGAGAGCGGCCACGATCGCCTCGCCCTCGGCCTGCGGGGAAACCCAGTCGGGGTCGAGGCTGCCCTGGACGATCAGGGTCGGGCGGGTGACGTTGGGCAGCTGCGCACCGGCGTCGGTGGGAGCGATCATGCCCATCTTCTGCAGGGCCTTCATCCGGCCGGGCTCCCGCAGCATCGCGGTGATCTGGTCCAGGCGGGCGTCGAAGTCGGCCGGCTTGACACCGGGGTACGCGGCGATCAGGTACTTGATCCACTGCCTGCTGCTGCCGAGCAGCGCCATGGCCATGAGGTGCATCGAGCCGCGACGGTAGGTGGCGGAGCGGAAGTCGCCGAGTTTGATGTCCTGCTTGCGGGTGAAGGGGCCGAGCTCGACCAGGGCGGTGACCAGCTCCGGGGCCTGGGCCGCGGCGATCGTGACCGCACCACCAGCGATCGAGTGCCCGACCAGCACGGCCGGCCCGCCGAGGTGCCGGACCAGGGCGATCAGGTCGCCGGCCAGGGCGGTGCGGGTGTAGGACGGCCACCCGACGCTGGACTCGCCGTGGCCGCGCAGGTCCATCGCGGCGACCCGGTACCCGGCGTCCACCAGGGCGGGGGCGAGGAAGCGGTAGGCCTGCCGGCTGTCGCCCATGCCGTGGGCGAGCACGACCAGCGGTCCGGTGCCGGTCACCTCGTACGCGATGGTCCCGCCGTCGACGTTCAGGAACTCCGTCATGACAACCTCCAGGTCGTTTGCTTAGCCCTTTGGCTAAGCTCCGTAGCTAAAAGCTAACACGATTAGCCAACGGGACCAAGCCCGGAGTGTGTGACCTACTGCATTGCCGTCCGGTGGGGGTGATCGTCCGAGACCGGGCAGGTGAAGATCCACAGCGAGTACCCGCGTCCGATGACCACGGCGGTCGGGGTGCTCGGCGACTGCAACGACAGGAACTCGCCGTTGTCGGCGTCCTCGACGGGACGCCAGGAACCCTCGCCGTCCCACTCGGCGCTGTCGACCCGCAGCAGCAGCCGCATCGCGGTGCCGCACTCCTCGCAGTCCATCGGTCGCGGGTCGCTGAGGTTCCAGTTGGCGAAGCCGCCGACCTTCCAGCCGGAGGCCACCGACAGCGCCCCGAAGTAGAGGTCGTCCTCGTCCCACTCCCGGATGCGGCCGGCGAGCCCGGGCGGGAGCAGGTCGGCGTACTGGTACTCGCGGACCTGCTCCGGGTGCACGACACACGGCTCGGGCAGGTAGTCGTCGTTGACGACCACCGGCTCCGGCGGGTCCTGCAGCACGGTGGTGACGTCCGCGGCCCGCCTGCGGCGCAGCAGGATGCGCGGGCAGTATTCGAGGTCGTCGTGGTCCAGTGGGCACCACAGCACCTGCAGCAGGTCGGTGGTGAGCCCGGGGACGTCGCGGCGGTACAGCTGGGCGACCGGGACCATTGCGATCGGCTGACGGGCCAGGTAATGCGGCTCGGAGGCGTCAGTGTCCGGGAGCGCGGCGCGTTCCTCGTCGGTGATCTGCAGCGGCTCGCCGCGGCGGGTGCGGGCCCAGGCCGCCCCGAGGATGGCCCGCCGGCGCCGGACGGTCTGCGGTCGCAGCAGGGTGGCGGTGTCGTGCGAGCTCGCGTCGCACATCGGCCACGGCTCGTCGGCGGGCCACAGCAGCGGACCACCGACCGAACTGTCGTTCACGGTCGGAGCCCCGGGCCGCGGATGCAGCCGTGTGGCCACCAGCGTGTGCTCCCGCAACTCGGGAAAGACCTGGGCGATGTCGACAGGCCGCGGTGGCGTGGTGCGAGTCATGGTCACTCCTGCAGCGTGTGCGGACGGCCGAGCAGCACCAGGATGTGCCACAGGTATTTGATCAGCTGAGGGTCGGTGTCGGCCCGGCCCAGCACGGCGGCGTCGATCACGTCCACGCCGAGGCTGCGCGCGAGTTGGGGCGCCTCGGGGCCGCGCAGGTGGTCGGGGAACTCCGCGGGTGCCAGCTCGAAGCCGGGGTGGAACGACAGCGGCGCGAGGCGGGCGAGGTGCGCTGCTGTGGGCGTACCGGAGAAGGAAGGGTCGGCGACGACGGCCTCGACGTCGGTGGTGAGGTCGACCCCGCCGTGGATCTGGGCTTCGACGTAGTCGTCGAGGGTGCGGCCGGCGGCCGTGCGGCTTTCGCCGAGCGCGGCCACCCACTCCTCCGCGCTGCCCGCGGCCACCCCCAGAGCCGATCCGGTACGCGCAACCTGCTCGAGCAGCGCCGCGTGGATTCCCCCGAAGGTGTCCGACGTGCCCACGATCGTCGGCTCGGTGACGCTGTCGCCGTGACTGAACGTCGCCCGGGCCGCCACCTCGGGCCGGAGCACGAGGTGGCAGCTGCCGAAGCGTGGCGAAGCGCCGTCGGGGTGCCCGGCGAGGTTGAGTCCGCCGTAGACGGGCCGGCCCGCGGTCACCGACGACGGGTAAGCGCCGGCGAACATGCGGTGCTCCCAGCGTTCGCGGTCGCCGCCGGGGCGGGCGGTCAGGCCGCCGTTGGAGATGCCGGTCTCGAACTGGCTGCGGTAGACGCCCTCGGTGGCCAGGTGCTCGGCGACCGTGCGGCCGTCGCGCAAGCGCCGGTCGGGGTGGAAGCTGACCGTGATCCGGGCGGGCACGGCTGGTGCCCCGGCGGCGCCGAGCCCGCGCACGTGTGCGAGGGCCCGGGCCACCGGATCGGTCATTTCGGTTCGATGACGTTCGTGGCGAGCAGGACCATCAGGACCGAGCCGAGCACGAGGCGGTACCCGATGAAGATGCTGTACGAGTGCCGGGCGATGAACTTGAGCAGCCACGACACCGCGAACCAGCCGACGATGAAGCTGACGATCGTGGCGACGATCGTCGGGAGCCAGCCGACGCCGCCGTTGTCGGCGGAGATGTTGTCGTACTCGGTGACGGTCTGCAGGACGCTCGCGGCGAGCAGCGCGGGGATCGACAGGAAGAACGACAGTTTGGTGACTGTCACCCGGTCGAGGTCGCGGAGCAGGCCGGCGGACATGGTCGCGCCGGAGCGGGACACGCCGGGGATCAGCGACAGGCACTGCACGATGCCGATGATGAGCGTGTCTTTCCAGGTCACGTCCTCCTCGTGGCGGACCTGGGTGGCGGCGTGGTCGGCGAACGCCATGACGCCGCTCCACAGGATCAGCGCCCCGGCGACGAACCACAGGCTGCGCAGCGTCGACTCGATCGTGTCCTGGAAGAGCAGCCCGACGATGCCGATCGGGATGGAGCCGAGGATGACCGCCCAGCCGAACTTGTAGTCGGGGTCCTCACGCTGGTCCTTGTTGAGGACACCGCGGACCCACCCGGAGATGATCCGCGCGATGTCCTTGCGCAGGAAGATCACCGTGGCGATGACCGCACCCGACTGGATGATCGCCGTGAACGCCGTGATGTCACCGGCGTCGATCTGATAGCCGAGCAGCTTCTCCACGATGGTCAGGTGACCCGTGCTGGAGATCGGCAGGAACTCGGTGAAACCCTCCACCGCGCCCAGCAGCACTGCCTCGAAGATGTTCAACCCGACCTGCTCTCATGATCCGACCCGCTGACCGCGGTCGAGAATAGGGGGTCGCTCACGGTGCGCTGCGCCTGGCCCGGGCCGCGGCGATCGTGTACGCCGGGTCACGGTCGAGGTTGTGCCGGTCGCGGTCGTAGCGGCGGGTCGTCCGCGGGTCGGCGTGACCCATCGCGTCCTGCACATCTTCCAGCGGGACACCCTCGGCGCGGGCGGTCGTGGCGAACGCGTGCCGCAGTGAGTGCGGTGACAGCCGGGCCCAGCCGCCGATGCCGGCCTCGCGGGCCAGGCGGCGCACGAGCCGGAACACCGAGTGCCGGTCGATGCGCGTGCCGGTGGCCGTGACCAGCAGCGGCCCGTCGAGCCGGTCGGCGGTGGTGCCCTCGGTGGCAGCGCGGTGGGCGAGGTACGCGTCGAGGGCCGTCGCGGCGTACGGGGTCAGGGCCCGGCGTCTCGGTTTGCCGCCCTTGCCGGTGAAGCGGACGCTGCGGTGGCCGCGCTCGACACCGACGTCACTCACGTCGAGGCCGACGAGTTCACCGACACGCAGCCCCAGGTCGGCCAGCAGGGCCAGGACGGCAAGGTTGCGCACCGCCGCGGGACCGGTCTCGGCCTCGGCCGCAGCGAGCAGCGCGTCGACCTCCTCCGGGGTCAGGCCGACGGTCGCGGAGTGGTCGCGGGACACGTACGGGCGGTCCGCGCCGCCGACGGGGTTCGCGTCGACGGCCCGGAGTTTGACCAGGAAGTCGTACCAGCTGGACAGGCCGGACAGTTTGCGGGCGACGGTCGCCGGTGACAACGGCTGGGCTTCGAGGCCACGGGCGTAGGCGTTGACGTCGAGGAACGACGCGTGCAGCGGGTCGACGTCGCGGGCCGCGCACCAGGCCAGCCAGGCAGCGACGTCCCGCCGGTACGCGTCGCGGGTGTGCGCGGACAGCCGCCGGTTGGCCAGCCACGCCTCGGTGACCTGTTCGGCGCTGCCACCGACGGCGACCGCGCCGCCCTGCTGCCTGGGAACCACGACGGACATGCCCGCCATCGTGTCAGCTCACGCGCACCTGACCGTCCGCGACATGCCAGGTGCGGGTGTGCCCGACCGCCTCGGCGAAGTACCGGTCGTGCGTGACGGTCAACAGCGTCCCCCGGTACGCCCGCAGCGCCTCCTCGATGACCTCCAGGGCGTCGAAGTCGAGGAAGTTGGTGGGCTCGTCGAGCAGCAGGATCCGCGCCGGACTGTTGACCATGACGGCGAGCAGCAGCCGGCGCAGTTCACCGGCGGACAGGCTGCGCAGGGTGGCACCCCACTGGTCCTCGCCGAACTGGTGCCCGGCGAGGAGCCGTTCGGCGTCCTCGGCGTAGACCGGCACCTGGGAGCGGAAGAAGTCCACCACGGTCGTGGCGGTCCGCAGGCCGTCGGACGTCTGCGGCAGCACCGCCAGGGGCACCTCGGCGTGCTCGGCGATCGCCCGCAGCAGGGTGGTCTTGCCGGCGCCGTTGCGGCCGGTGATCAGGATCCGGTCGCCGCGGACGACGTCGAGGTCGACCCCGTCGAGCAGGGTCCGCTCCCCCAGTTTCACGGTCAGGTCGCGGACCGCCAGGACGGTGTCGCGTCCGCCGGAGGTGTCGTCGGGGAAGGCCAGGGTCAGCGGTGGCCGCGTCTGCGGGGCGGCGATCCAGCGGGCGGACTCCATCTGCCGGCGCAGCCGCCGCTCACGGACCTTGGCCTTCTTGGCGACCTTCTTGGCGATGCGCCGCAGGTGCGGGGCCTCGACCCCGGACCGCACGGTCGTCTCGACCGACCAGGCCTGGCGTTTGGTCAGCTCGATGTCCTGCTCCCAGCGGATCCGGTCCTTCTCCTGGGCCTCGTAGTCGAGCAGCAGCCGCTGCCAGCGCCGGTTCTTCTCGGCCCGGTACGCCGTGTAGCCGCCACCGGGGTAGTCCTGGGCCTGCTCGTGGATGCCGTCGAGCTCGATGACGTGGGTGACGGCGGCGTCGAGGAACGCCCGGTCGTGGCTGACCGCGAGGATCCCCCCGGGGAAGTCCCGCAGCCACTCGGTGAGCCAGGCGGCGCCCTCGGCGTCGAGGTGGTTGGTGGGCTCGTCGAGCAGCAGCAGGTCGGGCGCGTCCATCAGCGCCCGGGCCAGCAGCAGCCGCGCCTGCTCACCACCGCTGACCGTGCTCAGGGCGAGGTCGTCGGGCAGGTGGTCGATGTCGAGACGCTGGCGGATCTCCGCGAGGCGGGTCTCGGCGTTCCAGCCCTCCAGGGCCGTCCAGCGTTCCTGGATCCGGCCATACTCGTCGAGGACGTCGTCACCGCGTTCCAGGGCGGCCTCCAGGGACCGCAACCGCTCGGTGACCTCGGCCAGCTCACCGAGGCCGGCGGTGAGGAAGGCACCGACGGTGCCGTCCGGGTCGGCGACCTGCTGCGGCACGTAACCGACGCGGGTGCCGGGGCCGCGGGTGACCGCGCCCGACGCCGGTGGGAGCTCCCCGGCGAGGACGCGCAGCAGGGTGGTCTTGCCGGCACCGTTGGGTCCGACGACACCGACACGGTCCCCCGCGCCGAGGACCAGGTCGAGACCGGAGAAGAGCAGATCACCGTCGTGGGCGCGGCTGATCGAGGCAGCTTTCAGCAAGGAGTCCTCCGAGGGACAGAGACCGACAGGGTACGGCGACCCGGGCGCTCACCAGCAGCGGCGGCGCTCACACGGGTCGGGTCGGTATCACACGGAGGTGACGGCTCCTCGTCGCAGGCAGCAGAGAAATCCAGCTTTGCGCGTCGTCCACGGCGCCGCAACCGATTTACGCGATACTACGTTTGACGTTATATAGCGTCGGCCGTACTGTGGCGGCATGCAGGAGCCCACGTTTCTGATCCTGACCGCGCTGGCGGCGCAACCGCTGCACGGCTACGGGGTCATCCAGTCCGTCACCGAGCTGTCCGCCGGGGAGGTCAAACTGCGCCCCGGCACGCTCTACGGCGCCCTGGACCGGCTCGCCGAGCAGGGACTGGTCGTCGTCGACCACGAGGAAGCCGTCGACGGGCGGCTGCGCCGCTACTACCGGCTCAGCGACAGCGGCGCGGGGGCGCTGGCCGCACAGGTCGAGCGACTGCGCCGGCACGCCGCGGCGGCCGAGACCCAGCTCGGCAAGCGCGGACTCGGCGGCGCTCCGGCCTTCGGGGCGACCGCGTGACGATCACCTGGCCGAGCGCCGACCAGCGTCTGGAACGCTCCTACCGCAGGCTGCTGCTGGCGTACCCCCGGCAGTACCGCCACCGCCACGGCACCGAGATCGTCACGACGCTGCTCGAGCTGGCCGCGCCGGGTCAGCACCGCCCCGACCGCGCCGAGGCGTGGCATCTGCTGGCCAGCGGGGTGCGGCAACGCTTCCGGCTGCCCGCGGGCCGGCCACTCGCCCTGGCGTTCGCCGTACTGATGACGCTGATCGGGGGTGCTCTCGGCGCCGCCGCCGGATCATGGTCGGGGGTGCAGACGTTCGCGGATCTGCCCGACGGGGCCGCCCTCACGCAGCAGGCAGCCGGTCCCGGCGAGAGCGAATCCCTGGTCCACGACGATTCGCCCTGGTCGGCGGCCTCGGTCCACGGATCGACCCAGGTCACCGGTACCTGGGACATCGAGCGGTCCCGGCAGCGCCTGGAGGCCGGCGGCTGGGACGTCGACGCGGTGAACTCGCTCGACGGTACGGCCGCTGTCTACGACCCGGACACCGGCACGACGATCATTCCCCTGCACAACGGCCAGTTCGAAGCCCGCAAGAACGGCGTCACGATGTCGGTGCAGGCGTCCCTGACCGTCGACGGCGGCTCGGTCGACGTCGCCGCGTGGGCCGACACGACACCGGCGCTGCTGCCTCTGATCCTCACCGGCATGGTTGCGGGTCTGCTCGCCGGCTGGCTGTTCGCCGCGGCTGCCGCGTACCGGATCGTGCGGTCACGCCGGACGGTGACCACGGCGATCCTCGCCGGTACCGCGGCGGCCGTGCTCGTCCTGCCCGCCGTCGCGCTCTACGGCAACCTCATGCGGGCCTTCCGATATGCGGGCAATACCGGTCCGGTATTCACCGTCCACAACGCGTTCAACCCCGGCCCGTACTACCCCTTCGGGCCGCACTGGCAGGTCCTGGCCCTGGCGATCGCCGGGACGGTCCTGGTGTCCGTCGCGCTGCTGCTCGCCCGGCCCGGGCCGCACCCCCTGCGTCAGGCGGCGTAACCCACCGAGGAGTGCAGACCCTGGACGTCGGTCACGGCCAGCCGGGTCGCCATCGTGCTGCGGGCAGCGATCTGCGCGGCATAGGCGGCCCGGCGCCGCGCGACACAACCGTCGGACTTGGCCGCACCGGTGTCCTGCTGGTCCATGTGCGTCGTCAGACCGTCCTTGAGCAGGGCCAGCGCCTCGGTACGCAGCTGCGACACCCGCGACTCGGTCACACCCAGCTCGGCGGCGACCTCCGACAGCGGACGCTCCCGCAGGAACGACGCCTCGACGACGAACCGCAGCCGCTCCGGCAGCACGGCCACGGCATCGTGCAGGTAGCCGATCCGCTCCCGGTGCAGCAGCGTCTCCTCGGGGTTCATCGAGTCCTCGGTGACCATGTCGTCGGCCGAGCCGGCGGTGAAACCCTGCAGCGACAGCACCGCGGCGCGCTGCACGTCGTCGTCGACGTTCGCCAGCTCGGCGACACCGACACCCAGCAGCTCGGCGAGCTCCGTCGGGTTCGGGGTCCGGCCCAGCTGAGCGGTCAGCTCCTGGCGGGCGACCTCGGCCCGGCGGGCCCGGGCCCGCACCGACCGGCTGGCCCAGTCCATGCTCCGCAGCTCGTCCAGCAGCGCACCCCGGACCCGCACCGCCGCGAACCGGCCGAACGGGATCCCCCGCGAGGTGTCGAACGCCTGAGCGGCGGTGACCAGGGCGGCGTACCCGGCCGAGGCAAGATCGTCACGGTGGACGTGTGCGGGGACCTTGAACAGCATCTCGCGGACCAGGTGCCCGACCAGCGGCATGTTCTCGCGGATCATGTTCTCCAGCTCGCGGCTGACGGTCTTCGTCTTCGCGGACATTCGAGTTCCCCCTCGTATCTGTCGCCCGGTGACGGCTCACCGGCTGACAGGGGGAACTTTTCGTGGCGACGGGTGCAGGGAACGGTCTCGTTCGGTTGCCGCTCGGTTGCACCGCAAAAAACCCTAAAGTCTGTTGACCTGCGGTTATGCGAGCAACCAACCGTTGTCCAGGGCCAGCCGCACCGCCTCGGCCCGGGTCCGCGCACCCGTCTTGCCGATCGCCGACGACAGGTGGTTACGCACCGTGCCCTCCGACAGGTGCAGCTCCCGGGCGATGTCCGCGACCGTCCCGCCGTCACGGGCGGCCCGCAGCACGTCACTCTCCCGCTCGGTCAGCGGCGAGTCCCCGTGCGCCAGCGACTGCGCCGCCAGACCCGGATCGACCACCCGCAGACCCTCGTGCACCCGGCGCACCGCGTCGGCGAGCTGCCGCGCCGGGGTGTCCTTGACGATGAAGCCGCTCGCACCCGCCGCCATCGCCTGCCGCAGATAACCGGCACGCCCGAACGTCGTCACCATCAACACCCGGCACCCCGGCACCGCCTTGCGCAGCTCCCGGGCGGCCGCGACCCCGTCCAGGCCCGGCATCTCCACATCCAGCAATGCCACCTCGACACCGTGATCACGAACCGCGTCGACGACCTCGTCACCACGGCCCACCTCCGCCACGACCTTCAGGTCCGGCTCCATGTCGAGCAGCGCCGCCATCGCCCCCCGCACCAGCGCCTGGTCGTCGGCCAGCAGAAGACGGATCATGACGGCACCTCCACGCGTACCCGGAAACCCGGACGGTCGTCGCGGCGACCGACCGTGAGCGTCGCGCCGAGCATGTCCGCCCGGCGCCGTAAACCCGACAAGCCCTGACCGTCCGCGGCCGGCGGACCGTCACCCGGCCCGTCGTCGACGATCTCCACACTCTGCGGCGCCAGCCGCACCGCACAATGACCCGCCCGGCTGTGCCGCACCACGTTCGTCACCGCCTCCCGGATCGTCCAGGCGAACAACTCACGGTTCCGCGACGGCACCTCGTCCGCCGCACCCGGCAGCTCGGCCCTGACGTTCGCCGCGGCCAGCGCCTCCCGCGCGGCCGCGATCTCCCCCGGCAACGAGATCCCGCGTACGCCCAGAGCCGTCGCCCGCACGTCGGACAGCGCATCCCGGGCGAGCGCCTCCAGATCCCGCAACTCGGCCCGCGCCCGCTCCAGGTCCACATCCAGCAGCCGCTGCGCCAGCTCCGCCTTCACCGTCACGACCGTCAGCGAATGCCCCAGGATGTCGTGCAGATCCGCGGCGATCCGCGCCCGCTCGTTGGTCACCGCCAGGTCCGCCAGCTCCCGCTGCGCCGCCAGCAGCCGGCTCTGCCGCACCGCTGCCAGCCGGAAACCACCACTCGCCGCCGCACCCAGCAGCACCGCAAGGCCGTAACCCTTGTCCTCCCAGCCCGGCACCCGCCAGGCGAGGACCTCGGCCAGCACCACCAGCCCCGCGGCGAACGGGACCGCCTGACGCAACGGCAGCCCGACCATCGCCGACGCCGCGATGTACACCAGACACGTCAGCGCGTGATAGCCCGCACCCGGGACCTGCAGCGCCGCCAGGCCCAGCAACGCGACCAGGATCAGCCAGTGCCGCACCACCCGGTAGCGCTCCGGCCTGCCGTGCCGGACATCGGTCAGCCACCCCAGCAGGACCAGGTACAGCGCCGCGAACCCGGCCAGCGCGGCCAGGCCCACGTCACGCTGCCACCCACCGGGCCGGTCCAGCAGCGCCGTGAGGTTCTCACCCAGGTAGAACAGCCAGACCGCGGCGAACAGCCACCCGAAGCGGCCCCGCCGCGCGCCGGACTCCGTCATACCGCTGACGCTACCGGCCACTCAGACCCGCGCCGTGTCACGCCGGAACCGCCACATCGCCCCGCCCGCGAACACCGCCGTCCAGACCACCACGTTCAGCGCCGCCAGCCACAGGTTCCCGTCGTGCGTCAGCGGATGACGGGCGATCTCACCGACGCCGTACACCGGGGTGAACTTCGCGATCGTCGCGAACGTGTGCCCCAGCTGATCCACCGGCACGAACAACCCGCCCGCGAACGACAACACCGCCAGCACCGGCCCGAGGATCTGCATGACGTTCTCACTCGGCAGCAGATAACCCATGAACAACCCGAACGCCGCGAACACGAGCGCACACACCCACGCCAGCAACCCGCACTCGATCCACGCGTGCACCGGCAGCTCCGCACCCGCCACCGCACCGACCGCAAACGCCACCACCACCGACACCGCCCCGATGGTCATCGCCACGACCAGCTTCACCGCGATGTACGCCACCGGCCGCAACGGCGTCAGCCGCAACTGCCGGCTCCACCCCGCCGCCCGCTCGATCGACACCATCGCCCCGCCACTGGTCGTGGCCAGCATCGCCCCGTACACCGCCATGCTCACCAGGATGTAACCGGCGACGTTCCCACCACCGACCCGCTCGGAGCGCGACGACGCGTTCGTCCCGAACAACAGGAAGAACACCGCCGGCATCACCAGCGTGAAAATCACCGTCCGGCGGTTCCGCATCAGCCGCCGCAACTCCAGCCTGATCATCCCCAGGGTGAAACCACCGAACCGCGGCAGGTTCCGCGTCACGGGCATCGTCTGCGTGGTCATTTTGTCTCCCCGTCGTCGGCCGTGAGGGTCAGGAACGCCTGCTCCAGATTCCGGGAGGTGATCTCCAGGTCCCGCGCGGCGGTCTCGTTCAGCAGGTAACGCGCCACCAGATCGGTGTCCCGCGCGTGCACGTAGACGGTGTCGCCGCGGACCTCCACGGACTCCACACCCGCCAGCTCCTTCACACGAGCCTCGTCGAACCCGGGAAGCGTCGCCCGCACCGTCCGCCCCGACGCCAGGGCCTTCACCTCGGCCGCCGTGCCGTCCGCAACGATCCGGCCCCGCCGCACGAAGACCACCCGGTCCGCGTACGCGTCGGCCTCCTCCAGGTAATGCGTGGCAAAAATGACCGTCCGGCCCGAACTCGCGTCCTCGCGGATCGACGTCCAGAAATCGTGCCGCCCACCGACATCCATCCCCGTCGTCGGCTCGTCCAGGATCAGCAGCTCCGGATCCGGCAACAACGCCATCGCGAACCGCAACCGCTGCTGCTGCCCACCCGAGCACTTCCCGACCAGCCGCTTCCGGATGTCCGCGATCCCGGCCCGCTCCAACGACTCCTCGACCTCCGAACGCCCCCGCCCGAACAGCACCGCCGTCAGCTTCACGGTCTCCTCGACGGTGTAATCCTTCAACAGACCACCGGTCTGCATCACCGCCGACACCAGACCCAGCGCCACAGCCTCCTGCGGCGGGCGACCGTACACCCTGGCCGTACCGGCAGAAGGGTCCGACAGACCCAGCAACATGTCGACGGTGCTGGTCTTGCCCGCCCCGTTGGGACCCAGCAGGGCCACCACCTCACCGGGACGGATCCGCAGACTGATCCCGTCGACCGCGGTCACCGCACCGAAGCGCTTCACCACACCATCGAGATCAACAGCGAGCTGGCCGGACCCGCGAGTCCCAGCCTCGGGTTGAACGGTAAGCGTCATACCGACGATGCTCGGCCCCGCACACGCCCCAGCCCCGGGTCACGCGTCACGTCCCACCCATGACATCCGTCAGGGGGCCACACAGAACTCGTTGCCCTCAGGATCGGCGAGCACCACATGATGCGTGCCCACCACCGCCCGCACCGACGCACCGGCACCCACCAGCTGTGCCACCTTCTGCTCCACCCGCCCCCACGCCTCGCCGTACTTCCCCACCCGCACATCGATGTGCAACCTGTTCTTCGCAACCTTCGGCTCCGGCACCTCCAGGAACACCAGCCGCGGCCCCACACCCTCCGGATCGTGCAACCACGCCCCGCCACCCTCGTCCTCCCCGGGCGGCCCGAACGAAGCAACCCACTCGTCCCGCGTCCGGAACGGCGCCGGCGGCGGCTCGTCCACATAACCCAGAGCCAGCTTCCAGAACTCCGCCAACTCCTCCGCCCGCACACAGTCGAACGTCAGATCCACCCGCAACGCCATCCCCGGCACCCCGTTTCCGCTGTCAGCGATCACATCTTCCGCGCCGGGTACGACAAAAGGCAGAGTCGGACCATGGACCTGCTCGTACTCGGAGGAACCGCCTTCGCCGGCCGCGCCGTCGTCGACGAAGCCCGCACCCGCGGACACCGCATCACCGTCCTCAACCGCGGCACCACCCCTCCACCCGCAGGCGTCACCGCCCTCACCGGCGACCGCACCCGGCCCGACGGACTCGCCGCCCTGCAGCACGGCACCTGGGACCTCGTCGTCGACACCTGGTCCGGCGCACCCACCGCCGTCCGCGACACTGCAAAAGCCCTCAGCGGCCGCGCCGGCCACTACACCTACGTCTCCAGCCGCAGCGTCTACGCCGACGATCCCGTACCCGCCGACGAGAACTCCCCCACCGTCGACGCCTCCCCCGACACCGACACCTACGCCGCCGCCAAACGCGGCGCCGAACTCGCCGCCGACCACCACTTCAACGGCCCGGTCCTGCACGCCCGCGCCGGCCTCATCCTCGGCCCCCACGAAAACATCGGCCGCCTCCCCTGGTGGCTCAACCGCATCGCCCGCGGCGGCCCCACACTCGCCCCCGGCCCCCGCGACCTCAAACTCCAGTACATCGACGCCCGCGACCTGGCCACCTGGATCCTCGACGCGGCCACCGCCGGCCGCACCGGCCCCTACGACCTGGTCAGCCCACCCGGCCACACCACCATGGGCGAACTCCTCGACACCATCAACACCGTCACCGGCGGCCACGCCGACCTGCACTGGACCGACCCGCAGACCATCCTCGACGCCGGCATCGAACCCTGGACCGACCTCCCGATCTGGCTCACCGGCCACGACTACGCCGTCCTGCACGGCGGCAACGTCACCAAGGCCCTGTCCGCCGGCCTCAAGGTCCGCCCGGTCACCGAAACGGTCGCGGACACCTGGATCTGGCTCCGGGCCCTCGGCGGCACGGCCCCGCAACGCCCCGACCGCCCGGCACCCGGCCTCGACCCCACCCGCGAAGCCGCCTTCCTGGCCACCCTCCAGCCCTGAACTCTCGGGGGCCCCGCTGAGCCCGACTTCCTTGATGTTGCGGTGACCTTGCGGCCTTCTCCCCTCCCTCGCTGATCACCACGACCTCACCCGCCCACGGTCACCAGCGCCCTCGCCCTTGACCGGCACAGTCGGCCTCTGCGAACCCAGGTCCGCTCCCTGAAGTCGGCCCTAGGCGCGACCTGGTTCACATCGCCGAAGTCGCGCCCTTAACGGCCCCGGTAGCCCCAACTTCGCTGCAGTTGGTGCTTCCGCGGTCTGCGGTAGGCCCGACTTCGCTGTAGTTGGTGCTTCCGCGGTCTGCGGTAGGCCCGACTTCGCTGTAGTTGGTGCTTCGGCCGCGCTTCGCGCGAGAACCGGTCTGCGGTAGCCCCAGCTTCGCTGTAGTTGGGCTTTAGGCGGCCCCCGATAGGCCCGACTTCGCTAAAGTTGGGCCTTGGGCGGTCCGCGGTAGCCCCAACTTCGCTGTAGTTGGTGCTTCGGCGGCCCCTGGTAGGCCCGACTTCCTTGTAGTTGGGGCTTCGGCAGCCCTTGGTAGGCCCGACTTCCCCGATGTTGTGGTGACCTTGGGGACTGCGGCCGACCTCCCGTACTCGTCACTGCAGCCTTGATCGGCCCGCGACCGCCCCTTCCCTCCGCCCAACCTCGCTGTAGCCGGGGGTCACGCGCCATCACGTTCGCTGACCGTCGGGGCAGTCAGGTTTACGCACGACCACATTTGCTGACCGTCGGTGTAGTCGGGCCTGCGCGGGATCAGATCACCACAACATCGGTGCAGTTGGGCCTTCACAAGCCTGTGTGGGCCCGACTGCGGTGAACTCGCCTTCATTCAGGGGCAGCGACCTGTCGTCGGGGGCAACGCTTCCAGTCCGATTCGGACCGGCCTGGTGCCTGTGGGAGCGTCCGCAGCACCACCGGGGTCCGGGTGAGCGAACCTCGCCGTCTGTGGTTCCGGGAGTGGGTTCCCCGGCCGGGGATGCACAGGAAGCAACCTCAGCGACACTGCGGAGCCCGCATCACCAAGGCTGCTGGGTTGAGTCGAGGTAGCTCCCCCGGGCGTCAGCAGGCGGCCGAGGCGGCACCGCGCGACCGGCATCGACGCGGCCCGGAACCGTGTTCCACACCACGTTGATCTCCCCGCAAGTCGCGGCGCAGCGCCGCCGACGGTGCCGGACGTAGAGACTCCCCCCGCGCGATATCGACGCCCGCCCAGCGTGGGGCGCCGGCCTTCTGTGAAGTGTGAAGCCGCAGGTCCCGGCCCTGAAACCGGATGGCTGAGCTCAAATCAAATTAGCGGCTGTCGTTGATTCCTTTTTGTTTTGGCTTTTGGTTCTGGGGGTTGTGCGGCCGTGGTGGGCCGCACAACCTGTAAGGCATCCTAGGATGTTGATGGGTGGGGCGTGGTTACTTCGGTGGATGGCCTGCCGGAGAATGGGCCGCGTGCCGACACCGCCGACCGATTCCGTGCCACCGACCGCGCACACCGCCGGGCCGGCTCAGACGCGGCTCGAGCTGCGAACTCTTCGTCCGGAGCTGGTACAGCCATACGACGCTGCGCTCCCGGCCGCAAAGGCCGCTGTCCTCGGCCGGCTCCTTGGTGCCTTCGACCGTGAGGTTCTCCCCGGCGTCACTCACCGCGAACGCCGTGCGGGCATGCTGCACGTCACCTTGGGAGACGGCCGCACGCTGACTGCGCCCGCGGTCCAGCCCTTCTCCCCCACCGAGCCCGGCCTCGCTGCCCACGTCTCTCGGCCCGGCGGTGGCGGGACCTTCACTGAACCCGCCCTCACCGCCCACCTCTCTCAGGCCAGCGGTGGCGGGACCTTCACTGAGCCCGACCTCCTCTCTCAGCCCAGCGGCGACAGGACCTTCGTTGAGCCCGGCCTCGTCCCTCAGCCCAGCGGTGGCGGGACCTTCACTGAGCCCGGCCTCGTCCCTCAGGGCGGTGGAATCGGGACCTTTGATGACCCCGCCGCGCTCGTAAGGGCGATCGGGCTCGGGCCGCACGGGGAACGGTTCGCGGCCGAGGTCGACAACAGCGTCGCCAATCTGGCCCTGGCCCACGCCGATCCGCACCGGGAGTCGGCGCGGTCGGTTCTGAACCGAGCGGCCGGGGATCCCGACGGGCTCGGGCGGGTGGAGCAGCTTGTGCTCGACGGCCACCCGCTGCACCCCTGCTGCCGTACCCGGGGCGGCATGACGGTCGCTGACGTGCTTGCCTACGGGCCGGAGCATCGACCGGTCATCCGGTTGCGGAAGCTGCGGGTTCCGGCTGACCGCTGGTACGGCGACGCCGCGCCCGTCCTCTACGCCCACCCCTGGCAGGCCGAGCGCCTGCGGGCCCGTCACCCGTGGCTGGTCGACGCCGGGGAGACCGGGCCGGTACGCCCGCTGATGTCCCTGCGCACCGTCGCACCGACGGACGGCGGGGGCCACGTCAAGACCGCGGTGGACGTGCAGATGACCTCGGCTGTGCGTACCGTGTCGCCGGCGGCTGTCCACAACGGACCGCGGCTGTCCGTGTTGCTGGAGAAGCTGACCGCGGACCTGCATTTGACCGTGCTGCGGGAGACCGACGCCGGCGCCGTGCTGGTCGACGGCCGGCCGCAACGTCATCTTGCCTACCTGCGCCGACAGGCACCACGGGTCGGTCCCACGGAGACGATCGTGCCGGCCGTTGCGGCCTTGCTGAACAACGGCGGCGCTGACCCGTACCGGTGGTGGGAGAGCCTGGTCCGCGTGCTGGTGCCGCCGCTGGTGACCGTGCTGGACCGGGGGGTCGCGCTGGAGGCGCACGGGCAGAACACCCTGGTGGTGCTCGACGGCGGCCGGCCGGTGCGGATCGTCTACCGGGACCTCGGTGGTGTCCGTGTCAGCACCAGAAGGCTGCTTCGGCACGGTGTCGAGGCGCCGCCCGTTGAGGGTGATCTGCCCAGTGACGACCCGGCTGTGCTGCGGACCAAGCTGGCCGCGGCCGTGCTCGGCACCGTCTGTGCGGAGCTGATCGCGGCGATGACCCGGCAGGGCGCAGACGCCGGCCGGCTCTGGGACAGTGTTGCCGCCGCGCTGGACAGCACCGGAACGCCCGACGCGGTGCACCTCTTGAAGGAGCCGCTGCCGGTGAAGGCCACGACCGCGATGAGGCTCGCCGAGGATCCGCTCGACGATGTCTGGACCTTTTTCGACAACCCGATGGCGGCAGCATGACGCGCATCCTGGCCGCCCGCCGGCTGGCCATCACCGCTTCCCATGCGGGCGCCGCGCTGGCGGTGCACGCCCCGGAGCTGGCCGACGGTTTCACGGCGGCGCTGCCCGAGGCGGCCGAGATCGTCGGGCGGCGGTTGCGCGGCGCCCTGGTCCGAGAGGGGCTGTTGCCGACCGGGCGCGGTGACCGGGTGCACGCGTTCCATCGGGTCGAGTACGACCGGGCCGGTGCGGCCGATCCCGCCGATCTGCTGCCGGACGGGTTGCCGGGCAACGCGGCCGGGTTCGCCGCCGAGCTGCGCAACGGCGTCGTGAACCTGGCGATCGCGATGGCGCGGCAGGAGAAGGTGACGGGCGCCGACCCGGACCATGCCGTGATCGCCGGGGAGCGGCTGGCCGTCGCGGGTCACAACCTGCACCCGTGCGGGCGGACCAGGCTGGGCTGGGACACCTCCGACGTGCTCGCGCACGACCTCGAGTCCGGGCACACGCGGCTCGGGTTTGTCGCCGTCCGCGACGACGCGCACCTCGGTGACGACGTCGGTGCCGCGCTGCGTGCCGTTTATCCGCAGGTGCCGGAGCCGCCGCCGGGGTTCCGCCTGCAGCCGGTGCACGCCTGGCAGCGGGACTCGGTGCTGGGTGAGCGGTACAGGGAGCTGATCAGCGACGGCGTGCTGCGGATCCTCGACGCCGAGCTCGACACGGTTCCGACGGCGGCGCTGCGGACGCTGCTGCTGCCGGTCGCCGCCGACGGGAGCCGCCGCTACGTCAAGGTGTCCCTCGACATCCAGGTGACCTCGACGCGGCGCAGCATCAGCGTGGCCAGCACCCGCAACGGTCCGGCGGTGTCCGCGATGCTGCACCGGCTCGTCGCGGAGGATCCAGCCGCGGACCGGCTGCTGTTGATGGCCGAGACCGCGGGTGCGGCCGTCCCGGTCGGGTCCGGGCGGGACATGTCGGCGATCGTGCGGGACGGGCTCACCGGGCGTCTCGAGGCCGGCGAGCAGGCGGTCGCGGGCAGCGCGCTGCCGTTCGCCGGGGCCGGCCTGGTGGCCGACTTCGCCGCCACGACCGGGCGGCGCGACAACACCACCGCCGCCGCGGCCTTCCTGGATGCCTACTCCCGCCTGGTGCTTCCCCCGCTGCTGCGCCTGACGGTACGCGGGGTCGCGCTCGAAGCTCACCTGCAGAACTGCATCCCCACGTTCAAGAAGGGTGTGCCGCACCGCCTCGCCGTCCGCGACTTCGCCGGCCTGCGGCTGCACCCGGGACGCCTGGCCGCCGCCGGGCACGAGGTGGCGCTGTGGCCGGGTTCGGTGGTCGGCACCCCGGACGCCGCCGTGCTGCGCGCCAAGATCGGGTACACCGCGTTCCAGGCGCACCTGGGTGAGCTGATCATCCGGCTCGGTGAGTCGTACGGGCTGGACGAGGACGCCGCGTGGCGCCTCGTGCGGGCCGTCGTCGACGAGACCTACGCCGGGCTCGGACCCGTCGCGGCCGAGGACCACGCGGCGTTCACCGCACCGACCGTGCCGCACAAGGCACTGGTGCGGATGCGGCTCGCCGGGGCCGGTGACGAGTACCTGCCGGTGGAGAATCCCCTGCATGCGCCCGCCTGAGCACATCGAGGCCGCACTGCGGCGCCAGCAGCGACCGGTCTGCGCCTACGTCTACGACACCGCCGCGCTGCGGGACAGGGCGGCGGTGGTCCGGGCCGCGTTCCCGCCCGGCACCACCCTCCTGTACGCCGTGAAGGCCAACGGCAACCCGCACGTCGTCCGTACCCTGGCGGAGGTCTGTGACGGGCTGGAGGTCGCGTCCGGCGGTGAGCTCGCGCTGGCAGTCGCGGCCGGCGCCCGGCGGATCGTCTTCGGCGGGCCGGGCAAGACCGACGCCGAGCTGGCCGCGGCCGTCGCCGCAGGCGCGCAGGTCAACGTGGAGAGCGCCCACGAGCTGCGGCGCCTGGACCGTGCGGCGCGCGCAGCCGGCGTCGTCGCCGAAGCAGCCGTACGCGTCAACCGCGCGGGTCCCGCCCTGACCGGCAGCCACGCCATGACGGGTACGCCCACGCCGTTCGGTGTCGACGAGGAGGCCCTGCCCGGGGTGCTCGGACTGCCCCTGACCTCGGTCCGGATCATCGGCTTCCACCTGCACGCCGTGTCGAACAACCTCGACGCCGCCGCCCACGCCGGTTTCATCACCGAGGCGCTCGACTGGTCGGTGGCCACCGCCGCACGCCACGGGGTCCCGTTACGGCTGGTCAACGTCGGTGGTGGTCTCGGCGTCGACTACCTCAGCGACGCCACGATCGACCTGACCGCGCTCGGCCAGGACCTGATCGTGCCCGACGGCGTGGAGTTGATCGTCGAGCCCGGGCGCATCCTGGCCGCCGACGCCGGCTGGTACGCCGCGGAGGTCCTCGACCTCAAACGCACCCACGGCCGCTGGTTCGCGGTGCTGCGCGGCGGCACCCACCACTTCCGCCTGCCCGCCGCCTGGGGTTACAGCCACCCGTTCACGGTCCTGCCCGTCGACGAGTGGCCGTACGAGTGGGACCGCCCGCAGATCGAGAACACGAGCGTCGACGCCGTGGGTGAGCTGTGCACACCCCGCGACGTCCTGGCCCGTGATCAGCACGTCGAGCGGCTGCGGGTCGGCGACATCCTGGTCTTCGGCCGCACCGGCGCGTACGCCTGGGACATCTCCCACCACGACTTCCTGCGCCACCCGCCGCCCGTCTTCGAGGTGATCTGACATGTCCACGCACCGCCCCGCCGCCCGGGTCGTCTGCCTCGACGCCGGCAACCGCGTCCTGCTGCTGCACTGGTCCGACCCCGTCGGCGGGAACCTCGTGTGGGAGCCGCCGGGCGGTGGCGTCGACGACGGCGAGTCCTTCCTCGACGCGGCCCGCCGGGAACTCGCCGAGGAGACCGGCCTGGACCCCGCCGCCGTCCAGGACCGCTCGGTGACCGTCGAGCGGGACTTCCGCTGGCGGGGGAAGCATTACACCGGAACGGAGGAGTTCTTCTTGGCCCGGTTCGACGAGCCCGGTCCGGCGCTGGGGCGGGCCGGGCTGATGCCGGACGAACAGGAGGCGCTGCTGGGCCACGCCTGGCTGACGCCGGACGAGCTGACCGACCTGCCCGACCTCCAGCCCCCGCACCTGGCCGAAATCATCCGGCTGCTGACCACCACCTGAGCCACCCCCGGCCGTCGGGACGGTCAGGGAGTCTGTGCTCGGAATTCTGCGCGCCAGCGGCTGACCAGGGTGTCGCCGGCGTCGGGCAGGTGCTCGATGCCGACCTCGGTGAGGCCGGGTGTCGCGAAGGCGTCGATCTCCTCGCGGGTCAGCGGCCACGGCGGCCCGTCACCGTCGCTGCTCGTCGCGGCGGCCGCCAGCACCAGCAGGGTGCCGCCAGGGGCCACCAGCGGGCCGACGTTGGCGATCGCCTTCTCGCGGACCGGGCCGGGCAGCGCCTGCACGTTGTTGCTCTCGACGACCAGGTCGAACGCGCCGCGCCACTGCGGTGGCGGGTCGAGCAGGTCGGCGACGCCGTACTCGACGCGGGAGTCGGGGTGGCGCTCGCGGGCGGTGCGTACGGCAGTCTCGGAGATGTCGAAAGCGGTCACCGTGAAGCCCAGACCGGACAGGAACTCGGCGTCGCGGCCCAGCCCGCAGCCGACCACCAGCGCCGTGCGGCCACCACCGGCGACCAGGCCGCGCTGCACCCACTCGACCAGGAGTTTGCTCGGGCGGGGGCTGTCCCAGGGGACCTCGGCCGTGCCTGCTCCGGCTTCGGCGTACAGGTGCTCGAACCAGCCGGTGGGGTCGCCGGCCGCGAGGGACGCGGCGGAGAGGCGGTCGGTGTCCTCGCTCATGTCCGGGCCGCCGGGCGGGTTCGCCGCAGCTCACGCAGGGCCTGGCGGCGGGTGTCGCCCTTGAGGGTGTCGATGTAGAGACGGCCGTCGAGGTGGTCCGTCTCGTGCTGCAGCGCGCGGGCCAGCAGGCCGGTGCCGCGGATGGTGAGCGGCTCCCCGAACTGGTCGAAGCCGGTCGCCGTCACCGCGAGGGCACGCGGGGTCTCGTAGCCCATGCCGGGCAGCGACAGACAGCCTTCCTCGTCGTCCTGCTCACCGTCAAAATCGGACAGGACGGGGTTGATCAGGTGACCGACCACCCCGTCGACGTTGTAGGAGAACGCCCGCAGGCTCACCCCGATCTGGGGTGCGGCCACACCCGCGCGGCCGGGCTCGCGGACGGTGTCCTCCAGATCGGCGACGAGCTCACGCAGGGCGTCGTCGAACACCACGACGGCTTCCGCGGGGGTCCGCAGGACAGGGTCACCGAACAACCGGATGGGGCGCACAGTCATGGGCCCCAAGATACCTAGGCGAACAGCGCGAGCTGGTCGGCGGCGAGGAGTTCCCGCAGCTTGGCCAGGGAACGCCGTGTCTGGCTCTTGACCACGCTCACCGGCAGATCGAGGACGTCGGCGACCTGCTCGACGCGGTAGTCCTCGAAGTAGCGCAGGATCACGATCGCCCGGTCGCGCGCCGGCAGCTGCGCCAGCGCGTCCAGCATGGTCAGGCGCAGGTCCGGGCTCTGCCTGTATCCCGTGTCGTGGATGACACCGGTGACCGTCTCGGACGTGCTGCGGCGCCGGCGGTGGTCCAGGTAGGCGCGCAGGAGGACCTTCTGGGCGTACGCGGTGAGGTTGTCGGCCTCCCGGGCCTGCTTCCAGCCCAGGTAGAGCCGGGTCAGCGCCGTCTGCGTCAGGTCCTGCGCCAGGTGCCAGTCGCGGCACATCATGAACGCCGTGGTGCGCAGACGCTCCACGGCCGCTCGCGCGAACTCCGCGAACTCCTCGTCCTGCCTCACCGATGCAGCTCCTAGCTGAACGCCGCGACGCGCGGGAACTCCTTGGCGCCGGCCTTCACCAGGTCGGCGTCCATGGTCGGGCCCCACCGCGGATCGGTGACGACGGCGACGGCCTCGTCGTCGGTCAGGGCCAGGTGCGACGGCTTGTTGCGCCGCCCGTCCCAGGCCAGACAGGTGGAGAGGTCGGCCTGGACCGTGAGACCGCCGGGCCACTCCGCTCGCACGATCTTGCTCTGGATGCAGTTGTCGGGCAGACCGTCGACGATGACGGCCGGTCTGCCCGCCGCCGGCGCCGCTCGCGACGTGCCGCTCACGGACAGCCGGATCATGCCGGGCCCCTTGCCGCGGTCAAGGTACATCTGGACGTGAAGCTCCCGCTGCCCCGTCTTGGCGAAGCCGGTGGTCCTCCCGGGCGGGACCAGCTTCTGCAGCAGCACCAGCATCGCTTCCGGGGTGGCCGTGGCCTGCGGCCCGGAGCGCTTCGGCGGCGGTGAAACCGCTGGAAGAGCCGTCGCCGGGCCGCCGATCACCGCTGCCGGGGCACCGGCCGACCCGAAGGGGTCGCCGAGAGCGATCGTGACGGCCATCACCCCGGCGACGGCAGTGCCGCCACCGATTGCGGCGAGGCGCCGGGTGCGGCGGATCCGCCGGCCGTCGGCCAGGGCCGTGCCGACCAGATCACCCAGCGGTGGCGGCCGCTCGGCGTCGAGCTCGGCGCGGAGCAGGTCCCGCAGTTCGTCGGTCACCCTGATCCCTCCGGCTGGAGCCCGTTTCTTGTAGAGACGTGCCGGCAGCACGGCCGCGTGACTGGTCGCGCCGAACTATCATCGCCGGCGTGCCTATCGATCATGACTCGCTGGACTGGGCCCGGGCGATGCTGCTGCGCGGGCAACCCCCGATGGCCGCCTTCCGGATCATGGTCGAGGCCGATCCGCAGCAGTACGGCGTACCGATGGCCCGGGCGCTGCTGACGGACGTGTGGCGGTCGGGGCTCGACTCGACGGTGTTCACCGAGGAGGGCATTGCCGTCGCCTCGGCCACGGCACCGGGCACACCGGGCCGCACGGAGATCCTGCTCAAGCTCTACGCCAGCCACCAGCACGCGCTGTTCGAGCAGGGCCGCCGGGCCGAGGGCATGGCGGCCAGGGCCGTCGCGGGCGAGCTCGCCCGCACGGCGACCCAGCACGTTCCGCGCCGTAACGGACTGGCTCAGTGGGCGCGCGGGCTCGCGGAGCAGGGACGCCACGCGGAGGCGGCCGAGCTCTGCGTGGAGGCGAGCGCTGCCATCCGCCTGGACCCCGTGCTGTCCGGCCATGCGATGTGGGACGAGATCCCGCGGGCGGCCCAGCTCGCCGCCGCCGGCCGGCCGCAGGAGGCCGCCGACGTCTTCGGTGCCGTGGTGTCGGACCGGCGTGCCACCTTCCCTCACAACCGGGACCTGGTGCACCTGCTGCTGCAGCAAGCGCGGTTCCTGGCCACGGCCGGGGAGGACCCGGGCGAGGCCCATCAGGAGGCGGTCGACCTGGTGCGGCACCTCGCCGCCGACGGCGAGACTCATCCGAGCACCTTGCACCGGGAGATGTGGGCCATCCTGGCGGCGGTGTCGGTGGCCGGGGACGAGATGGCGGCCGGCGTGGACCCGTTGCCCGCGTTCGGCTGGGAGATCAGCGAGTGGACACCGGACCTGCGACGGGCGTACTGCGCCGGCATCGACGACCTGATCGCGGCGGCGAGCCGTGCGTCCCGGCCGGCGGTGCTGCGCCGCCGGATCGCCGCACGCTGCGCGGTCCGCGAAACCTGGTTCCGTAAGACCCACGATCCCCGGACCCCGTGCGCACCCGCCTTCGACGACAGTGTCGCCGCGGGCGGGCCGGAAGCGCTGATCGACCGGGCCGCGTTCGCCGTGGTCCGCGGACGTTACGACGACGCGCTGGACGATCTCACCGCGGCACTCCGCTGAGAGCGGCCCGCATCGGAGCGGCCTTGGCGGCGGCCTCGTCGACCTCGGCGTAGGGGTCGCTGTCCCAGGTGATGCCCCCGCCCGCCCACAGGTGGACACGGTCGCCGTCGACGGCCGCCGTCCGGATGCTCACGCCCAGGTCGACGTGGTCGGTGCCGACCCAGCCGAGGGCGCCCATGCCGGCGCCGCGGCCCACCGGTTCGAGGCGGGCGATCTCGGCGAGGGCGGACCGCTTCGGTGCGCCCGTGACCGAGCCGGGCGGGCACATCGCCCGCAACAGGTCGGCCAGGTCGAGGCGCCCCTCGATCGGGGCGGACACGACCGATTCCGCCTGCCACAGCTCGCACCAGCGGCGGACGCCGAACAGTTCGTCGACGCGGACCGGTCCGACGGCGTCGAGGCGGGCGAGGTCGTTGCGTTCCAGGTCGACGATCATGATGTGCTCGGCGCGTTCCTTGGCCGAGGCGAGCAACTCGCGCCGGCCGCGGGCGGTGGCCGGCCGGGTGCCCTTGATCGGCCGGGTGACGACCCGCCCGTCGCGTACCTCGACGAGGGTCTCCGGTGAGGCGGTCGCCAGGGCCCAGCCGGAGCCGCTGAGAACGCCGCCGTAGCGCGCGCCGGGCAGCCCGGCCACCCGGTTCAGGGCGGCGCGGGGATCACCCGTGTAGGGCGCCGAGGAATGGCCGACGACATTCACCTGATAAATGTCGCCGCGACCGATCGCCTCGCGGGCGGCGCTTACCGCGGCGGCATGCTCGGAACGGCTCCAACTGTCGCGCCACGGACCGATGCGCCACTGCTCCGGACCCGCGCCGGGCGCGAAACCGCCCGAATCGTCCGGGGGGATCGCACACGCTCCCATGACGGAGAGTGACTGATCCGCAGCACCATCATGGACGTGAACGACGGCGACGACATCGGGGATACCGGGGACGGGTGAAGGGGCTCCGGGAGGGCCGCCAACCATCACCGATCCGGCCGAGGCGGACACATACAGTGCTGCTCCGCACGGTTCTCCCGCACCGATCGGATGGAACTGGGTGGCCGTTCGGCCGAGGTCTCGCACCCGCAGTCCGTTGCGGGACAGGAACGCGGAGACAAGCTCTGCGGGGTCGCCGGCATCACCCACGGACCACTCGAACCGGCATGACACACGGTAACGGCCCTGGCAGGACGCCGGAGAACCCGGTTGAACACCCCGGCCGGGTGTCGGAAAGTGGTCGTCGGCGGCCCTGCCGTGGAACATGTGAACAGTGGATTCTTTCAATGGGGCACCGTCACCCGGTAAATCCGAAATCGTTCGGATGGGAGTAGCATTCCGCCCCGTTGATGTGAAGCACAACACAAAACCCCTACCGGAGACCTTCGATGTGCCAGCACCTGAACTCCTGTCCCACCGCCGAGGCGACCGACCGCGAAGCGGCCCGGATCGTGGCGACCTTCCCCGAGCAGGGATGGAGCCTGCTCTGCAACGGCGTCATCGTTTTTGAGGACACCGGCGAGCTCCTGCCCGACGGCAGCACTATCGCACCGCACCGAGGACCGGCCGTGCACGCCCTCGCGGCCTGACGGTCCACACCCCGGCCGCCGGCCGGTGACACATCAGCCTGCGGGCCGACCGGAGAAACCCCGGCCGACCCGCGCGGACCGACTCACCCTCGGAAGACCCGTCAGTCCTCGAACGCCTCGGGCGACGGGCACGAGCAGACCAGGTTCCGGTCGCCGTACGCACCGTCGATGCGCCGCACCGGCGGCCAGTACTTCGAGGTCCGGTCCACACCCGCCGGGAAACCGGCCAGCGACCGCGGGTACGCGTGCTCCCACTCGTCCGCCGTCACCGACGACGCCGTGTGCGGGGCGTTGTGCAGCGGGTTGTCGTCCTTCGGCCACTCCCCCGCCGCGACCCGGTCGATCTCGCCCTTGATGGCGATCATCGCGTCGCAGAAGCGGTCCAGCTCGGCCAGGTCCTCGCTCTCGGTCGGCTCCACCATGAGCGTCCCCGCCACCGGGAACGACATCGTCGGCGCGTGGAAGCCGTAGTCGATCAGCCGCTTCGCCACGTCGTCGACCGACACACCCGTCGCCTTGGTCAGCGGGCGCAGGTCCAGGATGCACTCGTGCGCGACCAGGCCCTCGTTGCCGGCGTACAGCACCGGGTAGTGGTCCCGCAGCCGCGCCGCGACGTAGTTCGCCGCCAGCACCGCAACACCCGTCGCCGCCGCCAGGCCGTCCGGCCCCATCATCCGCAGGTACGCCCAGGAGATCGGCAGGATCCCCGCCGAGCCGTGCGCCGCCGCCGACACCGCGTGGTGGTCACCGGGCTCCAGCGGGTCACCCGGCAGGAACTCCGCCAGGTGCGCGCGCACCGCGACCGGGCCGACACCCGGACCGCCACCACCGTGCGGGATGCAGAACGTCTTGTGGAGGTTCAGGTGCGACACGTCCGCACCGAACTTGCCCGGCTTCGCAAAACCGACCAGCGCGTTCAGGTTCGCCCCGTCGACGTACACCTGACCGCCGGCGTCGTGCACCGCGCCGCACAGGTCCGCGATGCCCTTCTCGTAGACACCGTGCGTCGACGGGTACGTCACCATGATCGCGGCGAGCGCGTCTGCGTGCTTCTCGATCTTCGCGGCCAGGTCGCTCAGGTCGACGTTGCCGTTGTCGTCGCAGGCCACCACGACGACCCGCATGCCCGCCATGACCGCGCTGGCGGCGTTCGTGCCGTGCGCGCTCGACGGGATCAGGCAGACGTCACGGTGCGTCTCGCCCCGCGACCGGTGGTAGCCCCGGATCGCCAGCAGCCCGGCCAGCTCACCCTGCGAGCCCGCGTTGGGCTGCACACTCACCGCGTCGTACCCGGTGATCTCCGCCAGCCAGCCCTCCAGCTGCGCGACCAGGGCTTCGTACCCCGTGGTCTGCGACGCCGGGGCGTACGGGTGGATGTTGGCGAACTCGGCCCAGGTCACGGGCTCCATCTCGGTGGTCGCGTTCAGCTTCATCGTGCACGAGCCCAGCGGGATCATGCCGCGGTCCAGGGCGTAGTCGCGGTCCGACAGCTTGCGCAGGTAGCGCAGCATCGCCGTCTCCGAGTGGTGCGCCGAGAACACCGGGTGCGTCAGGTAGTCGGTCGTGCGGGCCAGCGGGCGCGTCCCGCTCTCGGCCGCCGCCGCGGGAGCCGCCCCGAACGCGGACAGAACCGCCTCGACGTGCGCCGTGGTGGTCGTCTCGTCACAGGCCACCGACACCTGGTCGGCGTCGACCAGCCGCAGGTTGATGCCGTCGCCGGCCGCCGCCTCGACGATCCCGGCCGCGCGGCCCGGCACCACGGCCGTCACCGTGTCGAAGAACGCGTCGTGCGCCACCTCGACACCGGCCGCGCTCAGCCCACCGGCCACAGCCAGCGCACGGTCGTGCACCCGCTTCGCGATCTCCCGCAGCCCGGCCGGGCCGTGGTAGACGGCGTACATGCTCGCCATCACCGCGAGCAGGACCTGCGCCGTGCAGATGTTGCTCGTCGCCCGCTCCCGGCGGATGTGCTGCTCCCGCGTCTGCAACGCCAGCCGGTAGGCCGGCGCGCCGTCCGCGTCCTTCGACACACCCACCAGACGCCCGGGCAGCGACCGCTCCAGCCCGGCGCGCACCGCCAGGTAACCGGCGTGCGGACCACCGAAACCCAGGGGTACGCCGAACCGCTGCGTCGTCCCGGCCGCGATGTCGGCACCGATCTCCCCCGGCGCGCGCAGCAGCGTCAGCGCCAGCAGATCCGCCGCCACCGTGACCAGCGCACCCTTGCCGTGCGCGGCCTCGACCAGCGCCGCGTGGTCCCGCACCGCACCGGACGCCCCCGGATACTGCAGGTGCAGACCGAAGAACTCCTCCGGCAGCGTGTCACCGGCGTCGAGGTCCACCAGCTGCAGCTCGAGACCCAGCGGCTCCGCCCGGGTCCGCAGCACGGCCAGGGTCTGCGGCAGCGTGTCCGCGTCGACGACGTACACGTTGCTCTTGCTCTTGGACGACCGGCGCGCGAGCGTCATCGCCTCGGCGACCGCCGTGCCCTCGTCCAGCATCGACGCGTTCGCGGTGGTCAGACCGGTCAGATCGGTGACCATCGTCTGGAAGTTCAGCAGCGCCTCGAGCCGCCCCTGACTGATCTCCGGCTGGTACGGCGTGTAAGCGGTGTACCACGCGGGGTTCTCCAGCACGTTGCGCCGGATCACGGCCGGCGTGAACGTGCCGTAGTAGCCGAGGCCGATCATCGAGGTCGCCACCGTGTTGCGGCCGGCGATCTCGCGCAGCTCGGCGATCGTCTCCTCCTCCGAGGCCGCACCCGGCAGCTTCAGCTCACCGTGCCAGCGGATGACCTCGGGGATCGCGGCGTCCATCAGGGCCTCGAGCGAGGCGTACCCGATGGCCTTGAGCATCTGGGTCTGCGCCTCGGCATCCGGGCCGATGTGGCGTGAAGCGAACGTCATGGCGGCTCCTGCGGGGAGAAAGAGGTCGACGGAAGCAACCTCCCCCTCTGTCATACCCACAGACACACTCGTCGGCACTTCAGAGTCGCCTACCCACACGGTCCTTTTGCCTGAGAGGTTCCGGGGAGGATTTGCCCCTTCGGCGCCACAGCTTCGTGATCTCTCCCGCGCGGGTGTACGGCTGACTAGAACCTACCAGCGGGAAGGTTTCGATCATGTGTCCCTAGGGTGTGGTGTGTGACCTACTCCGCTGCGGAAGACCGCTACGACACCATGACCTACCGCCGCGCCGGGCGCAGCGGGCTGAAGCTCCCCGCCATCAGCCTCGGGCTCTGGCACAACTTCGGCGACGGCCGCCCCTGGGAACGCCAGCGCGACATCACCCGCCGCGCGTTCGACCTCGGCGTCACCCACTTCGATCTGGCCAACAACTACGGCCCGCCGCCCGGCAGCGCCGAGAGCAACTTCGGCCGCATCCTCGGCACCGACTTCAAGCACCACCGCGACGAGCTCGTCGTCTCCACCAAGGCCGGATACCACATGTGGAACGGCCCCTACGGCGAATGGGGCAGCCGGAAATACCTGGTCTCCAGCCTCGACCAGTCCCTCGGCCGCCTCGGCCTCGACTACGTCGACATCTTCTACCACCACCGCCCCGACCCGGACACCCCGCTCGAGGAGACGATGAGCGCCCTCGACGCGATCGTCCGCTCCGGCAAGGCCCTCTACGTCGGCATCAGCAACTACAACTCCGAGCAGACCGCGCAGGCCGCGGCCATCCTCCAGGAGCTCGGCACACCCCTGCTGATCCACCAGCCGTCGTACTCGATCCTCAACCGCTGGATCGAGAAGGACCACCTGCTCGACACGCTCGAGGCCGTCGGCGCCGGCTGCATCGCCTTCAGCCCGCTCCAGCAGGGCCTGCTCACCGACCGCTACCTCGGCGGCATCCCCGACGACTCCCGCGTCCGGACCAGCGTGTTCCTCAACGAGAGCGATCTCGACAAGGGAACCATGGGCCGTATCCACAACCTCAACGACATCGCGAAGCGCCGCGGCCAGTCCCTCGCCCAGCTCGCCCTCGCCTGGGCCCTGCGCGACCAGCGGATGACCAGCCTCATCATCGGCGCCAGCAGCGTCGAACAGCTCGAGACCAACATCGCCGCCCTCGGCAACCTCGAGCTCTCCTCCGACGAGCTGAATGAGATCGACGGCACCTCGCTCGACCTGTAGAACCAACGGGTGATCACCCTCGTCACCGAGCACACGATCCTCGCGGTCGTGGTCGGCTCCCGCGCCTACGGCCTCGCCGGCCCGGGCTCCGACCACGACCGCCGCGGCGTGTACGCCGCACCCACCCGCATGTTCTGGCACCTCGACAAACCGCCGACCCACCTGGACGGCCCCGCCGAGGAACAGTTCTCCTGGGAGATCGAACGCTTCTGCACCCTCGCCCTGCAGGCCAACCCGACGGTGCTCGAGGTCCTCTGGTCCCCGCTGATCTCCTCCGTGACCGCCGACGGCCGCGAACTGCTGGCCGTCCGCAGCGCGTTCCTGTCCCAGCGCGTCGCCTCCTCCTACGGCTCCTACGCCCGTGACCAGCTCAAACGCGTCGCGGCCCGCCGTTCAAAAACGGGAGAGACCAACCACAAGCAGGCCATGCACATGATCCGGCTGCTGCTCGCGGGCGCGCACGTCCTGCGTACCGGAGAAGTGCTGGTCGATGTCTCTCCCCTGCGATCCCGGCTGCTGGCGGTCCGGCAGGGCGAGGTGCCGTGGGAGTCGGTGGTCGCCTGGGCGGACACCCTCTTCGAGGACCTGACCGCCGCCGCGGCCACCACCACCCTCCCCCCGCTCCCGGACCGGGCGGCGATCGACAACCTGCTTCACTCCGTACGGGAAAGGGGTCTGCGATGACACTGGACGTCCCTGCCTGGGCCGCGGAGATCACCGTCGGCTACCCCTTGATCTTCGCAACGGTGAGCGGCGCCCACCTGTACGGCTTCGCCTCCGTCGACTCGGACCTGGACCTGCGCGCGAGCCACCTCCTCCCGGCGGCCGAGGTGGTGGGCCTGCGCAGCGGCCCGGAGACCCTGCAATCCGGCGGCTGGCGCGACGGGGTCGAGCTGGATGTGGTCAGCCACGACCTGCTCAAATTCGCCCGGCTCCTGCACAGCCGCAACGGCTACGTCCTCGAACAGCTGCTGTCGCCGCTGGTCGTGGTGACCTCGCCGGTCCACTCGGAACTCAAAGCGCTGGCGCCCGGGCTCATCACCAGCCACCACGCCCACCACTACCTGGGCTTCGCCGCGACCCAGGAGAAGCTGTTTGCGCGGACCGGCGAGCTGAAGCCTGCGCTGTACACGCTGCGGGTCCTGCTCACCGGCATCCACCTGATGCGCACCGGCCGGCTGGAGACGGACCTCGGCGTGCTGGGCGCCGGCCTTGCCTATGTGCCGGAACTGATCGCGCTCAAGCGCTCGGCGGAACACGGGCCGTTCCCCGCCGCGGCCCGGGCGGCGCTGGCGCAGGACATTCCCCGGCTGCGGGGCGCTCTGGAGGAAGCTCGTGACTCGTCCGCGCTGCCGGGCCAGGCCGATCCCGCCGCTGTCGAGGCCCTGCACGAGCTTGTTGTTCGTACTCGGTTGAGTCGGCGATAGCCGTCGTTCTTGATATTGGTGCGGCGTGCCGCACTGCGCGTAGAGCATCCTAGGATTCTAGGAGTTATCCGTTGGCGGGTCCGGCGGTCTACCCTGACCCCATGCCCACCAGCGCGCCCGACGCCCCGGCCCTCCACCTGGCCCGGCCGCACCGCCCGGTGCTCGTCGCAGGCACGCTCACCGAACTCACCGGCCCCGACCACGGCCACGTCGACCTCCCGCTCCGCCTCTGGTGGAACCCGCGCCGCACCTTCGACCTCGGCCAGCCGACGATGCTCGCCTGGATGTACGAGAACGTCCTCCGCGAGGCTGTCCGGGTTGATGAGTTGCGCAGCTATCTGCACGGGGCGACGCTGGTTCGGCTTTGGCCTGAGTTGAACCTTCCTCGGGGGGTTCGGGTCGCTTGGGAAGCCCGGCATCCGGCGCTCCGGCGGGCTGCTGTCGCCGCCTGACCCGCCCGTCCCCCGGACGGCTTCCGCTCGGTCTCCCTGCATGACTGCCGGCGCAACGTTGGTTCGCTTCCCGCACGCGGGAGTGCTGCACGTTCGGTTCGCTCCCTGCATGCGAGAGCGCTGCACGTTCGGTTCGCTCCCTGCACGTGGAAGTGCCGCACGTTCGGTTCGCTCCCTGCACGCAGGAGCGCTGCACGTTTGGTCCGCTCCCTGCACGCAGGAGCGCTGCACGTCGGGTTCCTCGCGAGGCCTGGGGAACGCCGCACGCTCGCGTGACCGCCCGGTTCTACGCCCGGCGCCAGGACACGTCGCACACTCCCGCGTGTTTCCGGTTGCTGGGGCGCATCGCTCTTCTGGGCGGCCGAAGACCATCTTCTTTGAAGTTGGGCACGCATCCAGCCAGCCCCCGCGGCCTTCCGGCCCAGCCGAAGACCTCGGAGACACGTCTGATCTGCTCGATCACCCCAACTTCAAGAAGGTTGGGCCTTGCACCACCGCTTAAGGGCCCGACTTCCTTGAAGTTGGGCCTGCACGCAGCAAACCCTGCGACTTCCGAGAGGCCAGCCACGACCCCACAACTACCGCTGCGCTGCATGATCAACCCAACATCAAGGAAGTTGGGCCTTCCACCACCGCCCGAAGGCCCAACCTCCTTGAAGTTGGGCCTACATGCGGCAACCCTGCGGCTCCCGAAAGCCAAGCCACCACCCCCACAACTACCGCTGCGCTGCATGATCAACCCAACATCAAGGAAGTTGGGCCTTCCACCACCGCCCGAAGGCCCGACTTCGTTGAAGTTGGGCAGCGTGCAGGTGCCGTGGTCCTGGCCGGCCAGCGCGGCGCCCCACCGCGGCTTCCGGCGGCCGCCAACGCCCGCGAAGTCTGCTGACCTGCGCGATCACCCAACTTCGCGGAAGTCGGGCCTTCCACCTGGCTCCGAAGGGTGGCGGTGTCGGGCGAGCTTGCCGTGCACATCGGCCAGGCCCAACTTCATCGAAGTCGGGCCTTCCACGTGGCCCCGAACGCCCAACTTCATCGAAGTCGGGCCTTCCACGAGGCCCCGAACGCCCAACTTCATCGAAGTCGGGCCTTCCACGTGGCCCCGAACGCCCAACTTCAGCGAAGTTGGGCGTTCCACGTGGCCATGAAGGCTCAACTTCATGCAGGTCGGGCCTTCATGCAGCCACCCCTGCGGTTTCCGACGGCCGTGCGGCCACCCGACAACCAACGGCTGTGCCGCTCGCTCGACCAAACCAACATCAAGGAAGTCGGGCCCTCCGCACCGCCCGAAAGCCCGACTTCAAGGAAGTTGGGCCCGGGGGCAGGCTTGGGCGTGTTGGGGCTCGGCGGCGCGGGGCTGCGGCGGCGCGGGAAATGTCGGGGGGCACCACTAGCGTGAGGCCGTGAGTTCGAACATCGACGACTTCTACCGTGACGTCACCACCATTGCTCTCGGGGTGGGTGAGAAGCACGGCTTTGTGCTCGGTGGCGGTGTCGCCTGGCTGGTCAACGGCCTCGTGCAGCGGCCCACCGAGGACATCGACCTCTTCACCGACACCGCCGGCGCGGTCGGGGCGGCCGCCGGGCAGGTCACCGACGCGTTGACCGCAGCGGGTTATCAGGTGTTCCGGGAGGTTGCCGACGAGATGTTCGAGGGCATGGACGAGGACCTGCGCGAATATCACGTGGCTGACGGTTCCCGGGCGCTGCGGCTGACCCTGACCCGCCTCGACCGGCGGCGGGCGCCCGTCGTCATGGACGTGGGGCCGGTCATGCACCTCGACGATCTGGTCGCGTCGAAGGTCGCCGCGCTGGTCAACCGGCGGGAGGTCCGGGACTACATCGATGTCGCCGCGGCGCTGGACCGTTATCCGCTCGCGCGGGTGATCGAGCTGGCGCGGGTTCTCGAGCCCGGTCTCGACGACGAGGACATCGCCGACGCGGGGCGTTATCTGGACCGGCTCGACGACGCCCGGTTCGCTCTCTACGGACTTACCCCGGAGCGGGTGCGGGCGTTGCGCGAGAGGCTTGCCGGCTGGCCGAGGTGAGGGCGCTAAGAAGCGGGCGGCACGACCTTGGTGTACCAGGAGGTGTCCGGGACGCTGCGGCTGAAGTCAACGTAGACCGGCCCGTAGGAGGACTCGATCTCCCAGTGGTCGAACTGGTCGAGGTCGGTCTCGGCGTAACGGGTCAGCAGCCGCAGCAGCTCCCGGTATTCGTCGTCGGTCATCAACCCATTCTGGCGGCAACCGATTTGCACCCGAGGGCGCACCGGACGGCAACGCGGCGGGGCGAATCTTTGGTCTGCGAGGCCACCACCGCACCTGAGGAGCTCCCGGAATGCGTGTTCGAATCGGTTCCACCATTGCCGTCGTCGCCGCCGTCATCGGCCTCGCGGGTAGCGTCGCCGGCCCGATCTACGCCGCTTTCGGCGTCTGAGCGGTCAGCAGCAACTCCACAGCAGGGTCCCTTTCCGTGGCCGGGCGCTCAGCGTGCCCGGCCACGGTGCTGTGAAAAGCGTGGCGGATAGGCTGGGCGCATCATGACGCTGACCGAACGCCTGCCCGCTTCCGCCGAACCCGATGCCGTTTTCGACGCCTTTCAGACCTGGGTCGCCGAGCAGGGGCTGAGCCTCTACTCGCATCAGGAGGAGGCGCTCATCGAGATCGCCACCGGGGCGAACGTCATCCTGAACACCCCCACGGGGTCGGGGAAGAGCCTGGTGGCGACGGGCGCGCACTTCATGGCGCTGGCGGACAAGCGGACGACCTTCTACACCGCGCCGATCAAGGCGCTGGTCAGTGAGAAGTTCTTCGCCCTGTGCAGGATATTCGGCGCGCACAACGTCGGCATGCTGACCGGTGACGCCAACGTCAACTCGGATGCACCGATCATCTGCTGCACCGCGGAGATCCTCGCGAATCTTGCGCTGCGGGAGGGCGCCGCCGCGGATGTCGGCCAGGTGGTCATGGACGAGTTCCACTTCTATGCGGAGCCGGATCGCGGCTGGGCGTGGCAGGTGCCGCTGATCGAGCTGCCGCAGGCGCAGTTCATCCTGATGTCGGCGACGCTGGGCGACACGACACGGTTCGTCGACGATCTGGCGCGGCGGACCGGGCGGCCGACCGCCGTGGTCAGCAACACCGAGCGGCCGGTCCCGCTGATCTTCCAGTACGCGATGACGCCGCTGCACGAGACGATCGAGGAGCTGCTCACCACGAAGCAGGCGCCGGTCTACATCGTGCACTTCACGCAGGCGTCCGCCCTGGAACGCGCGCAGTCGCTGATGAGCATCAACATGTGCACCCGCGCCGAGAAGGATGCGATCGCCGCGGCCATCGGCAGTTTCCGGTTCACCGCGGGTTTCGGGCGCACGCTGTCGCGGCTGGTGCGGCACGGCATCGGGGTGCACCACGCCGGCATGCTGCCGAAGTACCGCCGGCTCGTCGAGACTCTCGCGCAGGCGGGCCTGCTCAAGGTCATCTGCGGTACGGACACGCTCGGTGTCGGCATCAACGTGCCCATCCGGACCGTGCTGTTCACGGGACTGTCCAAGTACGACGGGGTGCGTACGCGTCTGCTCAAGGCCCGGGAGTTCCACCAGATCGCCGGGCGGGCGGGCCGGGCGGGTTTCGACACGGTCGGCACGGTCATCGTGCAGGCGCCGGAGCACGTGATCGACAACGAGCGGATGCTGGCCAAGGCCGGCGACGACCCGAAGAAGCGCCGCAAGGTGGTCCGGAAGAAGCCGCCGGAGGGCACGATCGGCTGGGGTCAGCCGACCTTCGACCGGCTGGTCGCCGCCGATCCGGAGCCGCTGACGTCGTCGTTCGGGGTGTCGCACGCGATGCTGCTGAACGTCCTGGCCCGCGGCGGTGACCCGTTCGCGGCGATGCGGCACCTGCTGACCGACAACCACGAGGAGCCGGCCGCGCAGCGCCGGCACATCCGCCGGGCTCTCGCGATCGCCCGGGCGCTGCTCGCCGGTGGTGTCATCGAGCGGGTGGTGACCCCGGACGGCGTGCGGTACAGCCTGACCGAGGACCTGCAGCTGGACTTCGCCCTGAACCAGGCGCTGTCACCGTTCGCCCTGGCCTGCCTGGAGCTGCTCGACAAGGAGTCGCCGGAGTACCCGCTGGATGTCGTCTCGGTGATCGAGGCGACGCTGGAGGACCCGCGGCAGGTGCTCTCGGCGCAGCAGTTCAAGGCCAAGGGTGAGGCCGTCAACGCCATGAAGGCCGAGGGCATCGAGTACGACCAGCGCATGGAGCTCCTCGAGGAGGTCACCTACCCGAAGCCGCTGCTGCCGCTGCTCGAGGGCGCGTACGAGACGTACCGGCAGGGCCACCCGTGGGTCGCCGACTACGAGATCAAGCCCAAGGCCGTCGTCCGGGACATGTACGAGCGGGCGATGACGTTCACCGAGTACGTGTCGTTCTACGGGCTGTCGCGCTCCGAGGGGCTGGTGCTGCGCTATCTCGCGGACGCGTTCCGGGCCCTGCGCCAGACGGTGCCGGAGGACGCCCGTACGGAGGAACTGACCGACCTGATCGAGTGGCTGGGTGAGCTGGTGCGCCAGGTCGACTCCAGCCTGCTCGACGAGTGGGAGCGCCTGCGCAACCCGGGCGCCGAGGTGGTCGAGGTCTCGCCGCTGGACGACAAGCCGCCGGCGGTCACCCGCAACGTCCGCGCCTTCCGGGTGCTGGTCCGCAACGCGATGTTCCGCCGCGTGGAGCTCTTCGCGTTGCGCCGTGCCGAGGACCTGGGCGAGCTCGACGCCGAGTCCGGCTGGAACACCGACCGCTGGATCGAGGCCCTCGAGGACTACTACGCCGAATATCCGGTGGTCGGCACCGGCCCGTCGGCGCGCGGTCCGGCGCTGCTGCAGATCGAGACGACGCCGGCGATGTGGAAGGTCCGGCAGATCTTCGAGGACCCCGAGGGTGATCAGGACTGGGGCATCGAGGCCGAGGTCGACCTCGAGGCCAGCGACGAGATCGGCGCCGCCGCCATCCGCATCATCGCCGTCGGCCCGCACTGACGGTCGCCGTGGCAATCGGCAGGTGCACCGTGAATTTGGTGCCCTTGCCGAGTTCGCTGGTGACCTCGATGCGGCCGCCGTGGTCGGTGACGATGCGGTGCGCGATGGTCATGCCCAGGCCGGTGCCGCCGGTGGCGCGCTGACGGGCCGGGTCGGCCCGCCAGAAGCGGTCGAAGACGCGGGACAGGTCGGCCTCCGTCATGCCCACGCCGGTGTCCTCGACGGTCAGGACCGCCTCCGAGGCCTCCTCGCGGACGCGGACCAGGACGTGGCCGCCCGCATCGGTGTACCGGATGGCGTTGGTGAGCAGGTTGCCGAGGACCTGGCGGAGGCGGTCGGGGTCGGCCTCGACCCGGACGGGGGCCGGGACGTCGACGGTCAGGGCGATGCCCGCCTCCTTCGCGACCGCCCGGTGGGCCGTCGAGCCGTTGCCGACCAGGTCCGCGAGGTCCACCGGGGTCCGGGTGTACCCGAGGTTGCCCGCCTCGGCCAGGGCCAGGACCTGCAGGTCGTCGAGGATGCGGCCCTGCAGGAGCGTCTCCTCGTGCAGCGACGCGAAGAGGTCGCGGCTCGGCTCGACCACCCCGTCGGAGAGGCCTTCGAGGTAGCCGCGGAGGTTCGACAGCGGTGTGCGCAGCTCGTGGGCGACGTCGGCGACCAGGCGGCGCTGGCGTTCCTCGCTGCGCTGCACGGCCTCGGCCATGGCGTTGAAGGACGACGACAGCTGGGCGAGCTCACCCCGCCCGTTCGCCGGTACGCGGACGTCGAGCTTGCCCCCGGCCAGGAGCAGCGACGCGAAGGTGAGGCGGTTGACGGGCCGGCTGACGCGGCGCGCGATCCACGCCGTACCGATGAGGGCCACCACGATGAGGCCGGCAGCTCCCAGGACGGCCGGCCGGCCGAGGTCCTCGATGGCGGCGCCGGTCGGGGCGCCGAGGAAGACCTCGACGGCCACCGCGGAGGTGCTGCCGGCGCCGTCGAAGAAGGTCGCCGTCATGCAGCCCTCCCGGCCCAGCGCGCCCTGGGTGGTCGCGCAGGCGGCGAAGGTACGCCAGTTGTCCGCCAGCCAGGCGGTGTCCTCGAGGACCTTGACGGAGGCCCGCTTGACGCAGGCGGAATACGTCGTGATCTGGGCCTTGCTCAGGTAAGGCGCACTGTCCAGGGCGAGCGCGTCGGGCTGGCCGGGGTTCTCGTCCGCGATGCAGCGCACGGCGACCAGCCCGGCCCGGTACTGCGCGAGCTGGCGCAGCATCAGCGCGATCGGCGAGCCGCGGTACGGGTCCCGGGGCTCGGCGCCGAACAGGTTCCTCGGCGCGATCGGTGTGTCCGGCGAGATCCGGCCGTTCAGCTTGAGGAACATGATGTCCGCGGACTTGCTGTCGGCGAACAGCGCGTTCGAGATGCTGAGCTTCGGGCGGGGCTCGACCGAGATCGGGACGGCCTGCAGCGGTCCGGAGGCGCGGCCCGCGAGGTTGTCCGAGTCGACGATCGGCTGGTCGCTGGGGGTGGTGCTCACCTGGATGTGGAGGCCGGTCCGCTCGGAGAGCTCCCGGACGAGCGTGTCGAGACCGTTCCAACGGCCGTGGGTGACGCCGTACCGTTCGATGGCGTCGCGGATCTCGGTCGCGTGTTTCTCCGACGACTCCTGGGCGCGGGTCACCTCACGGGAGGTGAGGCTGAGCGTCAGCCAGGCGGTCGCCCCGATCGCGGTGACGGCCACCGCCACCACCAGCAGGAAGATCCGCAGGCGGAAACTCACTGCTCGGCCATCCTGTACCCCCGGCCGTAGACGGTCTGCACGTACCGCGGCTCGGCCGGGTTCTCCTCGATCTTGCGGCGCAGGTTGACCACGTGGGCGTCGACCGTACGCTCGGAGACCTCCTGCTCGAAGCCGAACGTCTTGTCGATGATCTGGCCGCGGGTGAAGACGCGTCCCGGCTCGCGGGCGAGCAGCTCGACGATGCCGAACTCCTTCGCGGTGAGGTTGACCGGCTCACCGCCGACCCGGACCTCGAAGCGGCCGGCGTCGACCTCGAGCGCGCCGACCCGCAGCGTGGCGGCGTTCGTGTCGGTGGCGCCGATGCGGCGGAGCAGGGCCCGGACGCGGGCGGTGAGCTCGCGCGGGCTGACCGGTTTGGCCAGGTAGTCGTCGGCGCCGATGTCGAGACCGAGCAGCATGTCGTTCTCCGACGAGCGGGCGGTGACGAGCAGGATGGCGATGGACGATTCGGCGCGCAGGATGCGGCAGACGTCGAGACCGTCGACCAGCGGCATCATGATGTCGAGGATGACCAGGTCGGGCTTGCGGGCCCGGGCCTGCTCCAGCGCGGCACGCCCGTCACCCACCGTGAGCACCTGGTGCCCTTCCCGCTCGAGATAGAGCCGGATGAGCTGGGCGTGCTTCGGGTCGTCGTCGGCCACCAGGATGCGTGCGGTCACGAAGGGATTCTGTCCCAGGCTGTCGACCCCGGCCAAGAATTGTCCGGTTCCTGTGAAGAACCCGGCCGATTCCGGTGCCGGCGTGGATCCGGGCCAGTTCCGCACAAGTTCTTCACAGGTGACTCCCTAGGTTCGGCTCGCTTGCCGATCGAGAAGGAGTTTCGCGATGTGTGGACTGAGCGTCTTCGTGAGCAGCCGCCCGCACGCCGGTGTGCCGGACCCCGCGTCGGCCGCCGCGTTCGCCGCGGCGCTGGACACGATGCACCACCGCGGGCCCGACGACACGCAGGTGGAGTTCGGCGACGGGCTGGCGTTCGGCTTCAAGCGGCTGGCCATCGTCGACGTCGCGGAGAGCCGCCAGCCGGCGCACTACCCGGCCGACGGGCCGCAGGCGGGCCGCTGGACCGTGGTGTTCAACGGCGAGATCTACAACTACCGGGAGCTGCGGGCCGACCTGATCCGGGAGCACCAGGCGACGTTCGCGACCCAGGGTGACACCGAGGTCCTGGCGGCGGCGTTCCACTACTGGGGTGCGGCGGCGCTGCCCCGGCTGCGCGGCATGTTCGCCTTCGTCGCGTACGACCACTGGACCGGGACGGTGCACGCGGTCCGCGACCCGTTCGGCATCAAGCCGCTGTACCTGCTGGAGACCGCGGACGGGCTGTTCATCGCCAGTGAGCGCAAGGCGCTGCTGCCGTTCAGCGGTGACTCGGGGGCGGCGCTGGACACCGACGCCCTCGCGCACTACCTGACCCTGCAGTACGTGCCGGACCCGTTGACCCTGCACCGGCACGTGCGACGGCTGCCGCCGGGGCACCGGATGACCTGGACCCCCGGCGGCGGCCAGCGCCTGCACCGGTACTTCCGGCCGTCGCTGCGCCCGCTGAACGTGCGGCCGGACGCGGCGATCCACGCGATCCGCGACTCGTTGCGGGACAGCGTGCGCAAGCACCTGCACGCCGAGGTTCCGGTCGGGGCGTTCCTGTCCAGCGGTGTCGACTCGTCCGCGATCGTCGCGCTGGCCGCCGAGGTGAAGCCGGATCTGCACGCGTTCACGGCGGGCTTCGCCCACGAGGGCTACTCGGAGATCGAGATCGCCCAGGACACCGCGAACCAGCTCGGTGTGCGGCTGACGCCGACCGTGGTCACCGAGGACGACGTGATCCGCGAGCTGCCCCGGATCGTGCAGCTGCTCGACGACCCGGTCGCCGACCCGTCGCTGGTCCCGCTCTACTTCCTGGCCGAGACCGCGTCCCGCTACGTCACGGTGGTGCTGTCCGGTGAGGGCTCGGACGAGCTGTTCGGCGGTTACACGATCTACCGCGAGCCCATGTCGCTCGCGGGCATCGAGCGCCTGCCCGCCGGCATGAAGCGCGGCCTGCGCAACCTGTCCAAGGTCATCCCCGAGGGCGTCAAGGGCCACAGCTTCCTGGAGCGCGGCACCACCCCCATCGAGGAGCGTTACTACGGCAACGCCCGCATCTTCTCCCCCGCGGAGAAGGCCGAGCTGATGCGTTTCACGGCCGACCCCCACACCACCATCACCGCCTCCCTGTACGCCGAGACGGCCGACGTCGACGACGTGGCGTCGATGCAGTACGTGGACCTGCACACCTGGCTGCCCGGTGACATCCTGGCCAAGGCCGACCGGATGTCGATGGCGCACTCGCTGGAGCTGCGCGTCCCGTTCCTGGACCAGGCGGTCTACGCGGCGGCCGCGGGCCTGCCGACCGAGCTGAAGCTGCCGGCGGGCAACCGGACGACCAAGTGGGCGCTGCGCGAGGCGATGCGGGGCATCGTGCCCGAGTCGGTGCGTGACCGCCGCAAGCTGGGCTTCCCGACCCCGACCCGGCTGTGGCTCAAGGGTGACATCGGCGACTGGATCGCCGACCTGATGGACCGTTCGCCGACCGGTCACCTGCTCGACCTCGGTTACGCCCAGCGCCTGCTGGCCGACCACCGTGCGGGTGTCGCGGACAACTCGCGCAAGGTCTGGACCGTGGCGATGTTCTGCCTGTGGCACGCGATCACCGTCGAGAAGGCGATCGACCCGTCACCGGCCCGTCCGGCGGTCGCCGCGGCGTGAGTCCTGCCTCAGCTCCCGGCCGCAGGTTCCGATGGTGTGGCGTGGGACGGACCGGAGCGCTGATCGCCGTGGCCGCGCTCGGGCTGCTGTCCGGGTGCGGCCCGTTCGCGTCGGCGCCCGCCCACACCACCGTGGCGCCGAGACCTGCGGTGTCGCACACAGCGGCACCGGTCCCGATCACCTACCCGGCCGCGGGCCACCGCAAGTACCGGATCGCCGCGGGCAGCAAGCAGGCCGGGGCCAGGGGCCCGCTGCTGCGCTACCGGGTCCTGGTCGAGACCGACATCAAAGGGGTACGCGCCACCACGTTCGCCGACGCGGTCACGAAGACCCTGAACGACCCGCGCGGCTGGAAGCGCAAACTACGCCGGTCCGGTCCGGGTGAGCCGTACGACTTCACGATCTACCTGGCCACCCCGCGCACCCGCGACCGGCTCTGCGGCAGCTCGGCCGACGGCTACACGTCCTGCCGCAACGGCGACAAGGTGGTGCTCAACGTCGCCCGCTGGGTCAAGGGTGTCCCGGGTTACGGCGCTTCCCTGGCGACGTACCGGCAGTACATGGTGAACCACGAGGTCGGGCACCGGTTCGGGCACGGCCACGAGCGGTGCCCGGGCAAGGGCGAGCCCGCGCCCGTGATGCAGCAGCAGACGCTCGGCCTGCACGGCTGTGTCGCGAACCCGTGGCCCTACCTGCACGGCGAGCGGTACGCCGGGGTGTCCGGCGCCTACGACGACGCGGTGCCGGCGCCGGACCGCGGGCGTACCCGGAAGGATTAGGACGACCTGGCAGAGCCGGGAGCTTTGCGGACGAGAAGGTGTTTCGGGACTGGCGTCTCATACAGTGCGAAACGTAGATTTCAGGCATGCAGAAATACATGCCGGTCCGTGCGGGCGCCACCGCGTCCCACCGCCGCTGGGCCCTCGTCCTGTCCCTCGCCGCTGCCGCCGTCGCGGGTGCGACCCACCTGATCGGCTAGGAATGATCGTGGGCCAGGTGGGTGCGCTGGCCGTCGTTGTCGAGGATGCAGAGCAGCTCGGCCGGGCCGTCGTGGGCGCCGAAGGCGTGCGGGACCATGGTCGAGAACTCCGCTGCTTCCCCGGCCCGGACCAGGATCGTCCGCTCCCCCAGGCGCAGGACGACGGTGCCGGAGAGCACGGTCAGCCAGTCCCGGCCGGGGTGCACCCGGAGGTCGGTCGGCGCGGGCCGGGTGACGCGGATCTTCGCGACGGTGTGGCCGCCCGGGCCGGACTCGCGGGACAGCAGCCACGTGGTCATCCCCCGCCCCTCGTCGCGGTGCGGCCGGATCACCACGTCCTCGTCGTCGACCGGCTCCACCAGCTGGTCGAGGGTGGTGCCGAGGGCGCGGGCGATCGGCGCGAGCTGGTCGAGGGCGATCCGGCGGTGGCCGGTCTCGATGCGGCTCAGCGTCGACGGGCTCAGGTAACAGCGGCTCGCCAGCTCGTCGAGCGACCAGTCCCGGGCCACCCGCAGACCCCTGATCCTTTTCCGGACGATGGAGTCGAGCTCTCCGTCTTGCGTCATACGCAAGAGACTATGTCGTTGACGCAATCCGCGGCTAGGGTCGGTTCATGGGAAATCACCACCACGGGCACGACCACCAGCACGACCACTCGACCGACGGCCTGCCCGACCTGCTCGACCTCGACGCCGAGGTCCTGCACGCGTACCAGGCGGAGTTCATCACCGAGGTCGCGGAGACCGCCGGGGAGGAACCGCGCCGGATCCTCGACCTCGGCAGCGGGACGGGTGCCGGCACCCTGGCCCTCGCCGCACGGTTCCCCGCGGCCGAGCTGATCGCCGTCGACGTCTCCCCCGACATGCTCGAACGCCTGCGGGCCAAGGCCGGCCACGCCGGCGTGGGCGGCCGCGTCCAGACCGTCCCGGCGGACCTGGACGAGGGCTGGCCGAACGTCGACGACGTCGACCTGGTGTGGGCGTCGGCCTCGATGCACCACGTCGCGGACCCGGTCCGGGTCCTCCGGAACGCGCTCGGCGCGATCCGGCCCGGCGGCCTGATCGCCCTCGTCGAGGCGGCGGGCATGCCCCGCTTCCTGCCGGACTCCGTCGGCAACGGTGTCGAGGGCCGCCTGCACGCCGCCCTGGCCGCGAACCACGCCGAGGAGATGCCCCACCGCGGCGCGGACTGGGGACCCCTGTTGGAGAAGGCCGGCTTCGCCGTCGTGGCGGCACCCCACTACCGGATCAACCTGGTCGCGCCCCTCCCGCCGGCCACTCCCCGGTACGCCCACGCCGTGCTCAACCGCATGCGGACCGGCCTGCACAACCGCCTCTCCGCCGAGGACCGCGCCACCCTGCACACGCTGCTGGACGGCCACGGCCCGGAGACCGTCCTCGAACGCGACGACCTGACCGTCGTCGGCGACCGGACCGCCTGGATCGGCCGCCGGCAGTAGGCCAGAATCGGGGCATGAGCCAGCCGGGCGTCGTGCGCGAGTTCCACGCCGGCGAGGGCTGGGGTGTCCTCGACGGTCCCGGCGTGCCGGGCGGCTGCTGGGTGCACTTCTCGGCGATCGCCGGACCCGGCTTCCGGTCCCTCGCCGCCGGCCAGGCGGTGACGTTCCGGGCCGTGGCCCCGGGCCAGGACGGATACCCGTACCGCGCGGAGAAGGTCTGGACCACGGCCGGGGAGCCGGACGATCAGATCGCCGACGGCCCGTCAGACGCGTACGGCAGCAGTCTGACCCTCAGCTTCGACGACCCGGGGTAGGTCCGGTCCGGGGTGCGCGCGGGCGCCGGTGCGTTCGGCGCCGATGCCCGCCGCCACCACGAAGGCGATGCCCGCGACCGGCGCCCAGCCGGGCACCTGGCCGAGCAGGAGCAGGCCGATCACCAGGGCGAGGGCCGGTTCCAGGCTCATCAGCGTGCCGAAGGAGGCCGTCGTCAGGCGGCGCAGGGCGAGCAGTTCGAGGGTGAACGGCACCACGGGCAGGATGATCGCCAGGCCCGCGCCGAGCAGGACCAGTTGCCAGGTCATGCCGTCGAGCACCGACGGGCCGACGACCAGCGTCGCGACCAGGCCCGCCACCGGCATCGACACGGCGAGGCCCTGCAGGCCGGAGACCTCGTCACCGACCCACTGGGTCAGCAGGATGTAGACCGCCCAGCAGACCGCCGCGGCCAGGGCAAAACCGACGCCGGCCAGGTCGATGCCGCCGTGCCAGGGCTCGGTCAGCAGCAGCACGCCGACCGCCGCGAGCGCGGGCCAGACCTTGGTGCCGCGCCGGCCACGGACCACGGCGACGGTGAGCGGGCCGAGGAACTCCAGCGCGCTGGCCGTACCGAGGGGCAGGCGGGCGACCGCCTCCATGAAGAGCATCGTGATGCCGGCCGTGACGACGCCGAGGGCGACACTGCCGAGCAGGGTGCGGCGGGTGAACGAGCGCAGGCGCGGCCGGACCAGGACCAGCAGGATCACGCCGGCCCAGGCCAGGCGCAGCCAGGCCGCGCCACCGGCGCCGATCCGGTCGAGGAGGCCGACGGACGCCGCGAGGCCCAGCTGCACGAGGACCATCGCCCCGAGCGCCATGCTCGTGCCGGTCCGGGTTTCGGTACGCATGGACCCAGTCAAGTCCCCGGGACCGTTCGCGTCTACGTGCTGATCCTGGACACACCGTTCACGTTTGGCTGACAATTGGCGGATGGACACGCGCCGCCTGCGATTACTCGTCGAACTGTCCCGCCTCGGCTCGATGCGGGAGGTCGCGGAGGAGGTGCACGTCACCACCTCGACCGTGTCGCAGCAGCTCGCCGTCCTGGCCCGGGAGGCCGGTGCGACGCTGATCGAGCCGCAGGGCCGCCGGGTCCGGCTCACTCCGGCCGGGCGGCGCCTGGCCGAGCACGCCGTGACGATCCTGGCCGCGGTCGAGGCGGCCCGCCTGGACCTGGATCCGGATGCGGAACCGGCCGGTGAGCTGCGGGTGGCGGGCTTCGCGACGGCCGTCCGCCGCTCGCTGCTGCCGATCGCGGCCGGCCTCTCCACCACCCATCCCCGGGTACGCCTGCTCATCCACGAGCACGAGCCGTTCGAGGCGTTCGAGCTGCTCGCCACCGACCTGATGGATCTGGCGCTGACCTACGACTACAACCTCGCCCCGGCCGCGTTCGACCCGGCGCTGGAGACGATGCCGCTGTGGGAGGTGCCGTGGGGACTGGGCGTGCCGGCGGGCACCGCGGACACGGCGTTCGGTGCGTTCCGCGACCACGACTGGATCGTCAACAGCCGTAACACCGCGGACGAGGACGTCGTGCGGACCGTCGCGTCGCTGGAGGGGTTCGCGCCGCGGATCGTGCACCGGGCGGACAGCCTCGACCTGGTCCAGGAGATGATCGTCGCCGGGCTCGGTGTCGGACTGCTGCCACGGGACGAGCCGACGCTGCCCGGCGTCCGCGTGCTGACCCTGTCCGGTCCGGAGGTCCGGTTGCGCAGTTACGCCGTGACGCGCCGCGGCCGGTCCGCCTGGCCGCCCCTGGCCCTGGTGCTGCGGCTGCTCGGCGAGGGCTGATCAGGGGTGGGCGCGGACGACGGCCAGGACCACGTCGTCCTCGGCCGCACCGGCGAAGCGGTCGAGCAGGCGGTCGCAGAGCTGTTCCGCGGTCAGGCCCCCGGCGTCGGCCAGGGCGGCGACCAGCTCCGACAGGCCCTCGTCGAGGCTGGACCCGCGCCGCTCGATCAGACCGTCGGTGTAGAGCACCACCGCGGCACCGGGCGGCAACTCGACGGTGTGGTTGGTGCGGATGCTCCGGCCGCGGGTGCCGAGCAGGGTCTCCGGGTGCGTGTCCAGCAGGTGCACCGAGCCGTCCGGCGAGACGAAGACCGGCGGCGGATGACCGGCGTTGGACCAGCGCAACGTCCGGGTCCGCCCGGTGTCCGGCTCGACCTGGGCGAGCAGCGCGGTGGCGAAGACGTCCACCCCGAAGCCGTTCATCGCCTCACCCAGCACACCCAGCACCTCGGCGGGGGGTTTGCCCACGGCGTACGAGATGCCGCGCAGGAGGTTACGGAGCTGGCTCATGCCCACGGCGGCCTCCCGGTCGTGGCCGGTGACGTCACCGACGACCAGGGTGAGGCTGCCGTCGGGCAGGGTGAACGAGTCGTACCAGTCGCCACCGATCTGCACGCCCTCGGCGGCCGGCTGGTAGCGCACGGCCACCTCGATGTGCGCCGGCTGGTCCGGTGCCGGCAGCAGGCTGCGCTGCAGCGCCTCGGACAGCTCGCGTTCCATGGCCGCGGCACGACGCTCGGCCTGCCGGGTCCGCGCGCGGTTCATGCCCTGCGCCAGTGCCGCACCGAGCAGCCGGAAGAAGTCCAGGTAGGCGTCGTCGACGGCGAGGTAGGGGCTGATCCGGCTGACCAGCATGGCGTCGGACCGGGCCCGGGCTGCCCCGGTCAGCCGGATCCGCGCGACCCGGCCCTCCGGCGTCGTTTCGACGACCACGTCGCGGTCCAGCTCGGCGGGCCAGGCGACGGTGGGAGCCTGCATCTCCGGCAGCAGGATGTCGACACCGGGCAGGTCCTCGGTCGCCGAGCGCAGCACCGGCAGTGCACGGTCGAGCAGCTGCCGCACATCCTCCGCATCGGCGAGCTTGTCGTTGAGCCGGGCGAGCAGGGCCAGGCGGCGCCGGCCGAGCACCTGGGCGGTGGTCTCGGCGGCGATGTCGATGACACCGGCGATCCGTCCGGTCGTGGCGTGCACCGCCGAGTAGGAGAACGTGAAGTAGGTCTCCTCGAGGAAGCCGCTGCGGTTCATGAGCAGCCGCAGGTCCTCGACCCAGGTGGCACCCCGGCCCGCGAAGACGGAGTCGAGCATCGGCCCGATCGTGTCCCAGATCTCCGCGAACACCTCGGTCGTGGTCGATCCGAGCGCGGCGGGGTGCTTGTCCCCGATCATCGGCACGTAGGCCTCGTTGTAGAGCATGGTGTAGTCGGCGCCCCAGAACAGCGTCACCGGTGCCCGGGTGTGCAACGTCAGATCCAGCGCCGCCAGCAGCTCCGGGCCCCAGGACTCCACCGGCCCGAGCGAGGTCGCCGTCCAGTCGATGCTCCGGTACGCGTCGCGCAGCGTACCGGCGGCCTCGAACGGATCACTCACCCCGAGAATGTAGCTTGACCGGATCCGCTCAGTGCGGCAGGCGCCGTACCTTGACCGTGCTGTCGGTGCGGTGCGCCGGGCGGCCATCCGGACCGTTCTGGAGCCGGTCGTGCTTCTCGCACAGCAGCACCTCCCACTCCCCCGCGGGCAGCTCGAGAGCGGCGACGACCTCGCCGGGCTCCGCGAAGTGCACGTCGCCGTGATCCTGGCTCTGCGCGGCGAACGGACCGAAGTCCTGATGCCCCTCGATCAGCAGGATCCCGCCGGGCGCCACGGCCCTCGCGGCCCGGGCCAGGACCTGCTCCCGGGGCAGGTTCTCCCGCGAGTAGAGGAACTGCGCGGACACCAGGTCATAACTGCCGGACGGGAACGACACCGCCAGGTCGTGCTGCTGGAAGTCGACGGTGACCCCGGCCTCGGCGGCGTGGGCGGCGGCCTTCTCCAGGGCGACCGCGGAGATGTCGGCCGCCGTCACGGCCCAGCCCCGGGCGGCCAGCCAGATCGCGTCGCCGCCCTCGCCGCAGCCCAGATCCAGCGCACTGCCCGGCGTCAGGCCCTCGACCTCGCGGACCAGCACGACGTTCGGGTTGCCACTCCACACGTGGTGGCTCTCGGCGTACCGGGAATCCCAGAAGCTCTTGTCACTCATGGGCCGAGGGTGCCCGGTCGGCGTGCCGGACCGCAAAGCTTCTTGCCGTTCCGGCAAAGATCAGGCGCCGACGTACTCCCGGAGGTGCTGGGCGGTCAGCGTCTGCGACGTGGCGACCAGGTCGGCGGGTGTGCCGGTGAAGACGATCCGGCCGCCGTCCTGCCCGGCGCCCGGGCCCAGGTCGATGATCCAGTCGGCGTGGGCCATGACCGCCTGGTGATGCTCGATGACGATGACCGTGTTGCCGTCGTCGACCAGGCGGTCCAGCAGCGCCAGCAGCTGATCGACGTCGGCCAGGTGCAGCCCGGTCGTCGGCTCGTCCAGGATGTAGGTCCCGGCCTTCTCCGCCATGTGGATCGCCAGCTTGAGCCGCTGGCGCTCACCGCCGGACAGCGTGGTCAGCGGCTGGCCCAGGCTCACGTAACCGAGACCGACGTCGACCAGGCGGTCCAGCACGGCCCGCGCTTGCTTCTCGGTGAAGAAGTCCCGTGCCTCGGTCACCGACATGCCGAGGACCTCGCTGATGTCACGCCCGCGCAACTTGTAGGTCAGCACCTCCGGCAGGAAGCGCTTGCCCTCGCACTCCTCGCAGACCGACGCGACACCGGCCATCATCGCCAGGTCGACGTAGACCAGGCCGATGCCCTTGCAGTTCGGGCAGGCGCCCTCGGAGTTGGCGCTGAACAGTGCCGGCTTCACCTTGTTCGCCTTGGCGAACGCCGTGCGGATCGGGTCGAGCAGACCGGTGTACGTCGCGGGGTTGCTGCGCCGCGAGCCCCGGATCGCCGACTGGTCCACGACCACCACGTCGTCGCGGCGCGGCATCGAGCCGTAGATCAGTGAGCTCTTGCCCGAGCCGGCCACACCGGTGACCACGGTCAGCACCCCCAGCGGGATGTCGACCGAGACGTCCTTCAGGTTGTGCAGCGACGCACCCTTGATCGGGAGCACCTCGGTGAACGGCCGCGGCGACTCCCGCAGGGCCACCTTGTGGTCCAGGTGCCGCCCGGTGAGCGAGTCCGAGGCGCGCAGGCCGGCGACCGTACCCTCGAAGCAGATCTCACCGCCCGCGGGACCGGCACCGGGACCCAGGTCGACCACGTGGTCGGCGATGGCGATGGTCTCCGGCTTGTGCTCGACCACCAGCACCGTGTTGCCCTTGTCCCGCAGCCGCAGCAGCAGGGTGTTCATCCGCTGGATGTCGTGCGGGTGCAGACCGACCGTCGGCTCGTCGAAGACGTACGTGACGTCGGTGAGCGCCGAACCCAGGTGCCGCACCATCTTGACCCGCTGCGCCTCACCACCCGAGAGCGTGCCGGACTCGCGGTCCAGGCTCAGATAGCCGAGACCGATCTCGACCAGCGAGTCCAGGGTGTGCCGCAGCGTCAGCAGCACCGGCGAGATCGACGGCTCGTCGAGGTCCGCCAGGAACACCGCCAGATCGCTGACCTGCATCGCCGAGCACTCCGCGATGTTCCGGCCGCCGATCCGCGAGGCGAGCGCCTCCGGGCGCAGCCGCGTGCCACCACAGTCCGGGCACGGCGCGAACGTGGCGACCCGGTCGATGAAGGCCTTGATGTGCGGCTGCGCGGCCTCCTTGTCCTTGGACAGGTACATCCGCTGGACCTTCGGCACCAGGCCCTCGTACGTGGTGTTGATGCCGTTGAGCTTCATCTTCGTCGCCGGGCGGTGCAGGAAGTCGTCCAGCTCCTGCTCGGTGAAGTCGCGGAGCTTCTTCGCCGGATCGAAGTAGCCGGAGTCGGCGTACCCCTTCACGTACCAGCCGTCGACGCTGAACTGCGGGACCGTGATCGCGCCCTCGAGGATCGACTTGTCCCGGTCGATCAGGCCCTCGATGTCGATGGTGGAGACCTTGCCGATGCCCTCACAGCCCGGGCACATGCCCTCGGCGTTGAAGGAGTACGCCAGGGCACTGCCCGCGCTCGGCACACCGATACGGCTGAAGACGATCCGGAGCATCGTGTACGCGTCCGTGGCCGTACCGAGGGTGGACCGGACGTTGGCGCCCATCCGCTCCTGATCGACCACGATCGCCGCACTGAGGTTGTGCAGCGCGTCGACGTCCGGGCGGCTCGGACTGCCCATGAACGTCTGCAGGAACGCCGAGTACGTCTCGTTGATCATGCGCTGGGACTCGGCCGCGATCGTGCCGAAGACCAGCGACGACTTCCCGGAGCCGGACACCCCGGTGAAAACCGTCAGACGCCTCTTCGGCAGATCGAGCGACACGTCCCGAAGGTTGTTCTCCCGCGCACCACGGACCTGGATGACCCCGTGGGAGTCGGCGACATGCTCAGCCGGCACGTCGGCGGGCGCGGCGGGCCGCGAGCTCGTCGCCGGCCGTGGACTCGGCCGGGAGGTTCGTGCCGACCGGCTGCGGCGACGACACCGGCTCCGCCGGCAGGTGCGACAGCGAGCCCTGGATCTCCTTGAAGGCCCCGCCGATGGCGATGCCGAAAACACCCTGCCCGCCCTGGAGCAGATCGACGACCTCCTCCGGCGACCGGCACTCGTACACGGTGGTGCCGTCGGAGATCAGCGTGATCCCGGCCAGGTCGCCGACACCGCGCGACCGCAGCGTCTCGATCGCCCGGCGGATGTTCTGCAACGAGACACCGGCGTCCAGAAGGCGCTTGACGACCTTGAGTACCACCAGGTCACGGAACGAGTAGAGCCGCTGCGTGCCGGACCCCGAGGCGTCGCGGATGCTGGGCACGACGAGAGTCGTCCGGGCCCAGTAGTCCAGCTGGCGGTAACTGATGCCGACCGCCTGACATGCCGTCACTCCGCGATAACCGGTATCGCCGTCCTCGCCGACAAGTGGACCCTCTTCAGAGTCTGACTCGTGCACGCGACTACCTCCCCGCTGCGCGGTGCCGCTTCACCTGGACTTCACGAGCGTATAACTCAGCGCGCCACGAAACAGGGAGGTAATGCTGCGACACGCCGCGTACGGACGACCGGAGCTCTCGTCACCGTCGATGCATCCTGGCCTTTTTCTGCTTTTCAGGATGCATCGACGGTCGGTCAGCCGGCGAAGTCCTCCGGGCGGACCTGGTCGAGGAACTCGCGGAACTTCTCGACCTCGTCCTCCTGCTCGTCCGGGATGACGATGCCCGCCTCCGTCAGCACCTGATCGGCGCAGCGGATCGGCGCACCCACCCGCAGGGCGAGGGCGATCGAGTCACTGGGACGGGCCGAGACCCGCAGGTTGTCACCGATCAGGAGGTCGGCGTAGAACACGTTCTCCTTGAGCTCCGTGATCTCCACGGCCTTCAGCGGCGCCTCGAGCGCCGCGAGGATGTCCCGCAGGAGATCATGGGTCAACGGTCGCGCCGGTTTCACGCCCTGCTGCTCGTAAGCGATGGCGGTCGCCTCCACCGCGCCGATCCAGATCGGCAGGTACCGATCGCCGTCGACCTCCCTGAGCAGGACGATCGGCTGGTTACTGGGCAGCTCCACCCGAACCCCGACCACGCTCAGCTCGCGCACTGCCCGCCTCCGTGTCGCACGTCGTTAGCTACCCCGCAAAGCCGCCGAGACGGCGGCCATCAGGCTCTTTCCCGCCTATCCTGCACGGTACACGGACGCTTGGTCCGCGGCGCCACACGATGCCCGTGTCTGTGCGCGCTCAGCGCCCGAGTGTGTCCCTCAGACCGGCCCGCACCAGCGCCGCGTGCAGCCGCTGCGACAGTGCCTGCAGCTCACGGGCGGTCTCCGCGGCTCTGGCCCGGGCCGCCGGATCGTGCTGGCGCATCAGCGGCGTCAGCAGCTGTGCGAAGAGTCCCACCTCACGGTCCGCACCGGTCCGGAACGCGCGCAGATGGCGCAGCTCCAGCCCGTGCCGCACCAGGCCGACAACAGCCTCGACGATCACCACGGCGTCACCGTCGTACCACCCCGGCGGGCGCGAGACGACGAGGCCGATCTGCTCCAGCTCGCTCAGCATCTGCTCGGCGATGCCGGTGCGCTCCACCAGGTCCGCCCGCGACACCCGCGAGTCGGCGGTGTCGACCGGCACCTCGGACTCCGAACCGACCGCCACCAGCGACGGCCGCCGGTGCACGAGCGGGTCGTCACCGCGTTCCTGAGCCTCGAGCTGCTCGCGGATGACCCGGAGCGGCAGGTACTGATCGCGCTGGGCGGTCAGGACGAACCGCAGCCGGGCCACGTCGTTCCACGAGTACTTGCGATAACCGGAGGCGGTGCGCTGCGGGTCCACCAGCCCCTCCGCCTCCAGGAACCGGAGCTTGGAGATCGTGGTGTCCGGGAACTCGGTACGCAGCTGGGCCAGCACCTCCCCGATGCTCATCAGCGCGTTGTCCCGGCCACCCTGGGCCCGAGGGCCCTGGTGGTCGTGTGCGGCCGCCCCCGACGGGTTCACGCCCCGCTTCCCTCGCCCTCCGGCCGGGGCCCGGCGATGAAGACCAGCCGGAACTTGCCGATCTGGACCTCGTCCCCGTTGCTGAGAGTCGCGGACTCGACCCGCTCACGGTTCACGTACGTGCCGTTCAGAGAGCCCACGTCGCGGACCGTGAAGGTGCCCCCGTCGCGGTGGAACTCGGCGTGCCGGCGAGAAACCGTCACGTCGTCGAGGAAGATGTCACTGTCGGGATGCCGGCCACTCGTGGTCACGTCGTGGTCCAGCAGGAACCGCGCACCCGCATTGGGGCCGCGGCGCACGACCAGCAGCGCCATTCCGGGCGGCAGCGAGCCGGACATCCGGCTCGGTACCACGTCGGTCTCGGGGCCCTCGAGCACCTCGTCGAGCGCACCGAGGTTCAGCGTGGACGTGACGTCGAGTGGGGGAAACTCGTCGTCTGGGCGCGTCATCGGACCACCTCACGGATCTGTTTCGGTCGCCGCCCGACGACACGGGGTGAGCGGACCGGACCCGGGTCCGGAGCGCAGCGCCCCCCGCCGCTGCCCGGAGGTCCGGACGGCACGACTATCGGTTTCGAAGTAGTAACAGTTCTTCATGTGCCCCGCGAGCCTAGTCAGCGCCGAAATGGCGGGCAACCGGACGCGCGGACGATCAGCCGTCCGTCAGGGCCTTGTATGCCTCGGCGTCCAGCAGACCCTCGAGCGCCGCCGGGTCGTCCGGGGCGATCTCGACGAGCCAGCCGGCGGCGTACGGCTCCGCATTGATCAGCTCCGGCTCGTCACCGAGGCTCCCGTTGCGCGCGACGACGGTGCCCGCGACAGGCGCGTAGATCTCCGAGACGCTCTTGGTCGACTCGATCTCGCCCAGCTGGTCGCCGGCCTGCACCACCGTGCCCTCGTCGGGCAGCTGCACGAACACGATGTCGCCGAGCGCGTCCTGCGCGAAGTGGGTGATGCCCACCCGCACGGGCCCGGAACCGTCGCCGGACACCCACTCGTGCTCGGCCGTGTACCGCAGGTCCTCAGGAATCACACGTTCCTCCGTTGACAAGCGCGCCCGTTCAGGAGACCGGACGCGCGTACTGCAGGCTGGTGGGCTGACGCACCGCGGCCACCTCGACCGTGCTGCGTTGCTCCATGGTCACGTTACCGCCGGCCTGGCTCACCGAAGCGACCACCCCACCGGGGATCTGCAGCGCCGTCTGCATGGTCGACGGCACCCCGATCACCCAGAGCGTGTAAGGCCCCCTGAGCTGCTTGCCGTCGACCATCACGTCACCACCGTCGGCATCGACAAAATAGGACGACGCCACGATCCGCACCGCGACACCGTTGTCGCCGATGATCTCCATCACCTCGCCGCCCGCGCCCCGCAACTCCTGCACGGCGTTGAGGATCTGAGAAGCCTTGATCGGCTGGCCCCGCGGGTCGATCGAGATCTTCAGCCCCGGCCCCCGCGCCGGCAACGTGCCCGAGAGCAGACCGAGCTCGTCGGCCCTCTTCCCGGCCTCCGCCAGCGCGGCCTGTCGCCCGGCGACACCCGACGTGAGCTGCCGCTGGCTCTCCTCGAGAGCGTTGATCTCCTGCTGCAGCCGCTGATCACGGGCCTCCAGGTCGCTGAGGATCCCGACCAGATCCTCCTGCCGGGCGGTGGCGAGCCCGGCATCCGCGTCGTTGCTCCGCAACTGCACGACCAGGGTGAACCCCAGCAGCGCCAGCAGCACCCAGATCAGGGCCCCGGCCGACGACACCTTCTTCACCCTTTCCCGTATGCGGGCAGGCGCGCTGCCCCCGGTCACCGTTACGGGTGACGCCTCCGGCCCGTCGCCACCGGCCTCATCGTCACGCTGATGCCGCGGTCGCGCGGCCGCCGTTTCCTGTGGCGAATCTTCCACGGACGGCGAGTTGATCCCGGGCGTGTCGCGGCCCGATCCGGCCCCGATCGGCCCGTCCGGAGCCTGGGAATCCCGCTCCGGAGGCGTCTCGGGGGTGTCATCGCGCGTCCCGGCCCTACCGGACTGCGTCTCCGAACCCCGGAAGGACTCGGACCGCGGGTCACCTCCAGGCAGGTCACCGGGCCGCAACTCCCGGGTCCGCAACTCGTCGAACGGCGTCTCCGCAGCGGGCACACGCGGCGATCTGGTCGTGCCGGGAGCGAAGAACGGCGGTTGCAACCGCATCGTCTCCCCGCCGTCCAGCCGCGACCGGACCGACTGCACGGTCGGCTCGTCGTCCACGGCCGGCGCCATCGCCGTCGGCGCGGGCTCGGCGGAAGTCGCTGCCGGCGGTGGCCTCAGAAGCGTCGTGGCCTCCTCGTCTGCGCCGACGAGCCGCGAGAGCTCGGTCCGCTCGTCGCCGTCGGCTGCGGCCGGCTGGGACGCCTGCCGAGGTTCGGTCGTCGACCCCCGTCCCGACCGCGGCGGCCACGAATCCGTCGGCGGCCCGGCCTGGCCCGCGCTTTCCCACGCACCGGCCGGTCCTTCCGCATCCTCCGAGCTTCGCCCAGCAGCCGGACCTGCGATCCCGCCTGAACCACCCGAACCAGCGGACCCAGCCCAGTCAGCCGAGCCAGCGGCATCCGCCGAGCCAGCGGAACCGGCTGAGCGAGCCGAACCGGCCTCCTGACGGACCGTCTCGGCGTCCCGCTCGAGCGAGGCTGAGCGAGCCGAACCGGCGGAGTTCGGCTCGGTGGCCAATTCACCAGCGTCTACCGGGTCGGGTCCGTCGGCCGATTCCCGAACGCCCGGTGCGGACTCGAGAGAGTCATCCGTGCCCAGCGAGCCGGGCAGAGCCGCCGATCTCTCAGAACCGGGCGTTTCCGCCTCGGTGGGCGCACCGAACGCATCCGCCGAGTCATCCGCGGAGGACGAACCGGTGGATGCCGACGAGTTCATCGGGGCTGTCGTGCCACCGGAGCCGCTCGTGCCTCGCGAGGTGCTCATCGAGCTTGTGGCTCCTGGGGTGCCCATCGCGCCCGTCGAGTCAGCGGCGTCGCGGGAACCAGCAGCCCCATCGGCCTCGCGCGTCCCTCGGGTTTCAGCGGTGTCATCCGAGTCGACGATGCCGCGGATGTCCGACGAGCCGCTCGTTGTCTGTGACCGTGGCGGTGGTGTCAGGCGGATGGTCGGGCCGTCCGCGGACAAGGGGGCGTGGGGGTCGACAGTCGTGTCGGACCAGGTCCCGGCACCGGCCGGGTGGTCGGCCTCTGCCTCTTCCTCAAGCGTGGGGTCAGGGCCGGCCGGGTCCGTGGTCGGTTTGCGGCCGGCGGCGGGCATGCCCGGGCCGCCGTGTGTCGACGGCTGGTCGGTGGGGTCCGTGTGGTCGGTCATGGGCCGCCCCTATGCCCGGAAGAGGTGCCGGCGGATGGCGGCGACGTTGCCGAAGATGCGGACGCCGAGGACCACGACCACGCCGATGGAGAGCTGGCCGCCGACGCCCAGCTGGTCGCCCAGGTAGACGATGATGCCCGCGACGAGGACGTTCGAGATGAAGGACACCACGAACTGTTTGTCGTCGAAGATGCCGTCGAGTTTGGCGCGCACCCCGCCGAAGACCGCGTCCAGCGCGGCGACGACCGCGATGGGCAGGTACGGCTGGAGGGCCAGGGGCACCGTCGGGTGGAAGACGATGCCGAGGACTACTCCGGCGATCAGGGCGAGTACGGCGATCATCAGCCGCCTTTCGACGCTTTGCTGGACGGGGAGGGAGGGGCTGCGGGCGGCGGCGTGGACGGCACCGCCTGGCGCAGGTTGGGTTCGGTGGCGGCGTCCAGGGTGACGTTCTTGACCTCGGCGACCTCGTACGCCATGGCGTACCGGGTGCTGAGCGCCCGGAAGAAGCGGCCCGCCGTGCCGTCGCGGAACTTGTCCGCGAGGGAGTCCGGGCCGATCGCGACGATCTGGTAGGGCGTGCTGACCGGCCGGAAGTCGACCAGGATCGCCTCGCCGGCCTGGCGGATCGTCGACGTGGCGGTGAGCCGCTGGCCGTTGATCGCTATCGCCTCGGCGCCGTCGGCCCAGAGGGCGTTGGTGGCCTGCTGGAGGTCGGTGTCGCGGACGCGGGCCTCGTTCTTGCGTTTGCCGGTCAGCGGGTCGACCGGGGTGGGCCCGTCCGCAACGGTGATCTTGGCGCCGGAGCCGCGGACCGGGGCCAGCCCGGTCTCGGCCTCGAGGTCGCGGAGCCGGGCGACCGCCGCGCCGCCGAGCTGCTTCTCGCGCAGGCCGGCGACCTCGGAGCGAAGACCATCGGCGCGTGCCTGCAGCTCGGCCGTCGCGGTGCGGCGGCTCTCGACCTGGTCGATGAGGGTGTCGCGGGCCTGGGTGCGGGCGGGTTTTTCGGCCACCGTCTGCTGGTAAGCGACCACCAGCAGGAAGCCGAGAGCGATCAACGTCAGGGCGCTGATGCCGCTGAGGACCTTCTTCGGCGTACCGGTGGGGCCTTCTCCGCGGGCCTTGCGGGCCGCGGCGTCGGCGTATCCGGGGTCGAGGGGGTTCTGGAACAGCTCGGTCAGGAAGTCGGGCGCGAACCGGCGCTGCCCGTCGCCGCCGTCGGGCGAGGTCATCCGGCGACTGCTCCGCTCCGGGCGCGGTCGGCACGGTCGGCCCGCAGGAGCGTGCGGGTCTGGGCGAGGTAGAGCACGGCAGCGGCCCAGTAGAGGCCGAGGGCCCACCAGGCCAGGCCCCAGCCGATCGGCCCGGCGACCGCCTCGATCGACGGGACGGCCTCGGCCAGCAACAGCATCGGGAACGCCCCGAGCAGCACGAACGTGCCGGTCTTGCCGACGTAGTGCACCGGCGGCGGGCCGTACCCGCGGCGGCGCAGGAGCAGCAGCGCGACGGCGAGTACGGCCTCGCGGAGCAGGAGGGCCGCGGTCAGCCACCAGGGCACGACCTCGCGCAGGGTGAAGCCGACGAGCGTGGCCAGGATGTAGAGCCGGTCCGCGAACGGGTCGAGCAGCTCACCGAGGCGGCTGACGGAATTCATGCGGCGGGCGACGTAGCCGTCGACCCAGTCCGTGGTGCCGCCGAGGGTGAGCACGATCAGCGCCGCGACGTCGTGCTGGGGGCCGAGCAGCAGGTAGAGGAAGAGCGGCACGCCCAGCAGCCGGATGAAGCTGATGACGTTGGGGATGGTCCAGATGCGGTCGGACGCGCGGACCGGTGCTGCGGGTGCGGGCGTGACTTGCGCAGGCTGCTGCGACATCGTGCCCCCTCTCCCCCTGCCGGCCCCGGGTCCCCACCCGTGGACGTCATCCCTGCCGCGAAATCCCGGGCTTCGAGGTCCGCCGCCCCGGCCCCCCGGTCGGTCGGCCGGACACGCCCGGGCCGGTCACTCGCCGAGCCACTATAACCAGCTTCGTCGCTGCCCTCGTCGACCCCGGGCCGCGTGGCCCGCCGCACTGCGTCCAAGGCGTCCTAGGATGAAGGTGCCGAGCGATGAAGGGCCGGGCCGCAGGACGGCCCGGCACCTCGTCAGCGTTTGCCGCGCCGGCTGCGCACGTAGTCGTCGACGACGTACCGCCCGAGCTCGGAGACGTCCGGGCTGAACACCCGGCCGCCGCTGCGCTTGGCGACGGCGTCCACGAAGCGGCGCAGCCCCGGGTCCTCCCCCAGCATGAAGACGTTGAGCGTCGCGCCGTACCGGGTGAGGAGGTCGACCTCGTGCACCGTGAGCTGCACGGTCTCGGGCAGGGTCGGCCAGTTGAAGTACGCCTGGCCGTCGTCCTCCAGGTGCGCGGTCGGCTCGCCGTCGGTCACGACCAGCACGACCGGCTCGGCGCCGGGGTGCCGGCGCAGGTGCCGCCCGGCGAGTTTCAGCGCGTGCTGGAGGTTGGTGCCCTGCACCATGTCGGGCTCGATCGCGGCCAGCTCGCCCTGCGACAGGGTCATCGCGTACTTGCCGAAGCCGATGATCTGCAGCGAGTCCTGCGGGAACTGGGTCGCCACCAGGTGAGACAGGGCGAGGGCCGTCTGTTTCATCGGGCCCCAGCGGTCGTCCGCGAACATCGAGTAGGACAGGTCGACGCAGAGCGCCACCACGGCCGAGGCCCGGCGTTCGGTCTCGGCGACCTCGAAGTCCTCGGGCTCGAGCCGCACGGGCAGCGTGCCCACACCACCGCCCGCACGGCGGCGAACGGCGTTGCCGATGGTGCGGACGACGTCGAGTGGCTGCTCGTCGCCGAACTGCCAGCGTCGCGACGAGCCGATGAGGTCACCGGCGGCGCCCGCGTCACGCAGGTCGTGCGTCCCGCGCTTCTTGCCGGACAGGTCGGAGAAGACCTGCGCCAGCGCGGTGCGGCCCAGCCGGCGCAACGCCTTCGGTGACAGCGTGAGGCCGTCGTCGTCGCGGGTCACCCAGCCCTGGCGGCGCAGCTCGCGTTCGAGCTCGCGCAGCCTCCGGACGTCGTCCGCGGCGCTGCGGCCGAGCTGACGCTCCACCGCCTCGACGTCGACGTCGTCCAGGGTCGCGCCAGGATGCTCCTGGCCGAGCTGCTCGAGCAGGTCGTCGAGCTCCCCCAGCTCGCCGAGCGCCGCGGTGGCGTCGCCGTAACCGAGGTCCTCGTTGCCCCGCATGCGCTCGCCGCGGTTCCAGTTGAGCTCGGGGCGCAGCGCCCGGAGGTTGTCGGTCAGCTCGCCGAGCTGACCGCGCAGCGGCCCGTCACCGAGCGCCTGGTCCATGAGCTGCGACAGCTCCTCGCGCTGCTGCGGGCTCAGCGACCGCATCAGCCGCTCGGCCGCCGCGGCCCGGCGGGCCAGGGAGTCGACCAGCTCGTCGATGTTCTCCGGGTTCTCCGGGAAGAACTCGCCGTGTTTGCTCATGAACTGCTGGAACGCGTCGTCGGTGTCCTCGCCCCGGGCGTGCTTGGCGAGCAGGTCGTTGAGGTCGCCGACCATCTCCGAGACCCGGGCGTCGGTGGCCGGGTCACGGCCCTGCAGCGCGTCCTTCATGCCGGCGAAGCGCTGCTCGACGACCTCGCGCCGGAGACCGTCGAGGATCTGCTGATAGGTCGCGCGGGCCTCGTCGCTGGCCCAGTTGTAGTCGGACAGCTCCTGCACGGCCTGCGAGGTGGACCGGGGCAGGTTGTCGAGGACCGCCTCGTTGAAGCGCGAATCGTCGTCGTCGCGCCCCCGCAGCTCGTCGCGTTCGGCGGCGAGCGCCTGGTCGAGCAGCTGCTGGGCGCGCGTGACCGCGCCGTCGAGGTTGCCGCGGCGCAGGGCCTCCCGGCGCATCCGGCGCGCCCGGGCCTCGAGGTCGTCGAGGCCACGGCCGTCGCGCGGACCCCGGCGCAGCAGGTCGCGCAGGGCGTCGCGGAGGTTGTCGCCGGCCAGCACCCGCTCGCCGACCTCGTCCACGGCACCCCGCACGTCGTACGGCGGTGCGAGCGGATCGGGCCCGTCACGCCAGGCGCCGTACCGGAAACGATTCTGGGCCATGGTCAGCTCCCGTAGAGGGTGCGTCCGTCGTCGGTCAGCTCCTTGGCCAGCCGGCGGGTGAGGTGCAGCCCTTCCAGGACGAACTCGACACCGGCCGCGGCCTGCCCGGGGCTGGGCGCGTCACCCAGGCCGAGCCGGTCGAGGACCTTCGCCAGGCCCGGGACCGTGCCGATCTGCGCGAGGAGCTCGTCGGCCGACACCAGGTCACCGGTCTCGATGATGGCGCCCTCGGCGACCAGGTCCGTGAAGCCGGACAGGTCGAGACCGGCCAGCCGGGCCCGGAACGTCTCGGCGGTGGCCAGGCGCAGCAGGTGCCCGAGGATCTCGGTCTCGCGCCCCTCCTCGCCGCTCTCGAACTCGACCTTGCCGCGCAGCGTGCTGGTCACCGAGACGGTGTCGCAGATGCGGGCGACGGCCTCACGCTCGTTCTTGAGGCCGGACCGGCGCAGCGCCGACGCGGCGACGGTCTCGGCCGCCGCGATGGCGAACCGCGCCGAGATGCCGGACCGGGAGTCGACAGCGGGCGACTCCCGGACCGCACGCGTGTAACGCGCGATCACGTCGATCAGGTGGTCGGGCACCGCGGCGGACAGGGCCGCCTCCTGCCGGATCAGCGCCGTCTCCAGCTCGATCTCCAGCGGGTAGTGGGTGCGGATCTCGGCCCCGAAACGGTCCTTGAGCGGGGTGATGATCCGGCCGCGGTTGGTGTAGTCCTCGGGGTTGGCCGACGCGACCAGCAGCAGGTCGAGCGGCAGCCGCAGCTGGTAGCCGCGGACCTGGATGTCGCGCTCCTCGAGGACGTTGAGCAGCGAGACCTGGATGCGCTCGGCCAGGTCGGGCAGCTCGTTGACCGCGAAGATGCCGCGGTTGGTGCGCGGGACGAGCCCGAAGTGAATCGTGTCGGGGTCACCCAGGGCCCGGCCCTCGGCCACCTTGATCGGGTCGACGTCGCCGATCAGGTCACCGACGCTGGTGTCCGGGGTGGCGAGCTTCTCGCCGTACCGCTCGGAGCGGTGCAGCCAGGAGATCGGCAGGAGGTCGCCGGTCTCGGTGGCCAGCCGCCGGGTCGCCGGCGTGAGCGGCTGGTACGGGTGCTCCCGCAGCTCGGAGCCGGTGATGTACGGAGTCCACTCGTCGAGCAGGTCGACCAGCCCGCGGATGAGGCGGGTCTTGCCCTGGCCGCGCTCGCCGAGCAGGACCATGTCGTGGCCGGCGAGCAGCGCCCGCTCGACCTCGGGCAGGACGGTGTCGTCGTAGCCGACGATGCCGGGGAAGCGCGGTGCGCCGCGGCGCAGCCGGTCGAGCAGGTTGTCGCGCAACTCCTCCTTGACGGTGCGGAACTCGTGTCCGGAGGCGCGGAGCTCGCCGAGGGTGCGCGGAAGATCGGTCGGAGGCACGGGGACGAGCTGTGTGGAAGCTTCAGTCACCTCGGAAACGCTACTCCCGACCTGTGACAAGTGACGACGGCCGCGTCCAGCGACGGCAAATTGGCTCTGGCCCGGAGATTTCGGCGCCGGGAGGCTGAAGGTCATGGAGATCCTTCGGTACGCGGCCTTCAGCGCCGACCCGGCGGGCGGCAACCCCGCCGGTGTTGTCCTCGCCGCCAGCACCCTGTCCGATGCCGAGATGCTGGCCGCGGCGGCCGAGGTCGGCTATTCGGAGACCGCCTTCCTCACCGAGGACCGTGGTGACGGCGTCTACCGCGCCCGCTACTTCAGCCCGCTCGCGGAGGTGCCGTTCTGCGGCCACGCGACCGTGGGCACGGCCGTCGCCCTGGCCGACCGGCACGGGCCGGGCACGTTCGTCTTCGTCACCAACGCCGGTGAGGTTCCGGTGACGGTCGACGACCAGCGCCTCGCCACGCTGACCAGCGTCGGCGCGCGGGTCGCCGACCTGGCGCCGACCGACCTGAGCGCGCTGCTGGCGGCCCTGCGCTGGCCGGACACCGATCTCGACCCGGAGCTTCCGCCCCGGGTGGCGTACGCGGGCGCCTATCACCCGGTCCTCGCGGTGACGACCCGGCAGCGGCTCGCCGACCTGGACTACGACGTGCCGGCTCTGAAGGCCCTGATGGAGGCCAAGGGCTGGACGACGATCCAGCTGGTCTGGCGGGAGGCCGAGGACCGCTTCGACGTGCGCAACCCGTTCCCGGTCGGCGGCGTCTACGAGGACCCGGCCACGGGTGCGGCGGCCGCGGCCCTGGGCGCCTACCTGCGGGACCTGTGGCTCGTGCCCGGCGATGCGGTCGTGCAGCTGCGCCAGGGCGACGACCTGGGACGCCCGGGCCGGCTCACGATCACCCTCACACCGGGTGAGGCCGGCGTCCGGGTCAGCGGCACGGCGGTGCCCATCCCGGCCTGAGGCGGCGCTAGAGTCGGGTCCCGATGAGCGCCACGATGATCGTCCGGGATCTTGCCTCCGGCCACGGGGACCGCACGCTGTTCAGCTCGCTCGACCTGGTGGTCGCGCCCGGGGACGTGATCGGGCTGGTGGGTGTCAACGGCGCCGGCAAGACGACGCTGCTGCGTACCCTGGCGGGTCTGGTGCCGGTCGAGGCCGGCACGGTCACGCTGAGCCCGCCCACCGCCAACGTCGGTTATCTGCCGCAGGAGCGGGATCGCCGCGAGGGCGAGACCGTGCGGGACTTCCTGGCCCGCCGCACCGGGGTCGGGCCCGCGCAGGCCGCGATGGACGCCGCCGCCGAGGCGCTGGCCGAGGGCGCGCCGGGCGCGGACGACACCTACGCCGCGGCCCTGGAACGCTGGCTCGACCTGGGCGGCGCCGACCTGGACGAGCGTGCGGAGCAGACCGCCGGTGAGCTGGGGCTGACCGTCGCGCTGGAGCATCCGATGACCGCGCTCTCCGGCGGGCAGGCCGCGCGGGCCGGGATGGCGTCGCTGCTGCTCAGCCGCTACGACATCTTCCTGCTGGACGAGCCCACCAACGACCTGGACCTGGACGGTCTGCGCCGGCTGGAGGAGTTCGTGGGCGGGCTGCGGGCGGGCACGGTCCTGGTCAGCCACGACCGTGAGTTCCTGACCCGGACGGTCACCTCGGTCCTCGAGCTCGACCTGGCCCAGCAGCAGGTCAGCCTCTACGGCGGCGGTTACGCGGCCTACCTGGAGGAGCGCGACCGGGCCCGGCGGCACGCCCGCGAGGACTACGACGAGTACGCCGACCGCAAGGGCGCCCTCCAGGACCGCGCGCAGATGCAGCGCGGGTGGATGGAGAACGGCGTCCGCAATGCCCGCCGCAAGGCCAAGGACAACGACAAGATCGGCCGCAACGTCCGCGCGGAGTCGACGGAGAAGCAGGCGGCCAAGGCCCGGCAGACCCAGCGGATGATCGAGCGCCTGGAGGTCGTCGAGGAGCCCCGCAAGGAGTGGGAGCTGCGCATGGAGATCGCGGCGGCTCCCCGCGCGGGCGCCGTCGTGGCCACCCTCCGCGAGGCTCTGGTACGCCGCGGAGCGTTCACCCTCGGCCCGGTGACTCTGCAGGTCGACTGGGCGGACCGGGTGGCCATCACCGGCGCGAACGGCTCGGGCAAGTCGACGCTGCTGGCCGCCCTGCTCGGCCGGCTGCCGCTGGACGGGGGTTCCGCCCAGCTCGGCCCGGGTGTGGTCGTCGGCGAGGTCGACCAGGCCCGCGGGCTCTTCCTGGGTGACGAGCCGCTGATGGCCGCGTTCGGCGCCGCGGTGCCCGAGATGTCCGACGCTGACGTCCGCACGCTGCTGGCGAAGTTCGGGCTGCGCGCCGCGCACGTGCTGCGTCCCGCGGACACGCTGTCGCCGGGTGAGCGGACCCGGGCGGCCCTGGCCCTGCTCCAGGCCCGCGGGGTCAACCTCCTGGTGCTGGACGAGCCGACGAACCATCTCGACCTGACCGCCATCGAGCAGCTCGAGTCGGCGCTGGCGAGCTACACCGGCACGCTGCTGCTGGTCACCCACGACCGGCGGATGCTCGAGGCGGTGCAGACGACCCGGCACTTCGAGGTCGTGGACGGCAAGGTCACGGGCTGAGGTCGCGGGGTGCGCTGACCGGTCCCTCGTTGCCGGAGCGGTCCAGGCCGCTCAGGCAGTACGACGCACCCGCGGCGGGTGGTGACGGGTCCACGACCTTCGAGCCGGCCCGTCCGGTCGCCACGAGGTTCGCCGCGGCGCCGTCGACGCGGTAGAGCGCCCAGCTCACCGGTTCGGCACCCGGACCAGGCTGCCAGTCCAGCTCGACACCGCCGGCGGACTTCCGGGCGGCGGCGAGCCTCGGCGCGGCCGGCGGCTGCGCGGGCAGTTGTCTCATGGCGGGCAGCAGCGCCGGGGCGGCGTAGTGGTGGTCGCGGTACCGGGTGACCGAGCCGAGACGGTTCTGGCGGATCTGCTTGGCGCTGAAGTGCACACTCCCGAGCACGCCGTACTTGTCGTTGAGGGTGAGCTGCCGGTCGAGCTGGTCGGGCTGCTTCCACGGGCCCTTCTCGCCGACCCGGTAGTCGCCCTGGCCGATGTACAGCTGCACGTCGGTGCCCTTGACCAGCTGCGACCACCACGGCAGCGCCTTGGTGTAATCGGCCTTGTCGAAGCCGATGGCCCAGTAGAGCTGCGGCACGATGTAGTCGAGCCAGCCCTCGCGGACCCACTTGCGGGTGTCGGCGTAGATGGCGTCGTAACTCTGCAGGCCGTGGGTGTCCGAACCGCCCTTGTCGGTCTCCTGGTTGCGCCAGATGCCGAACGGGCTGATGCCGAACTTCACCCACGGCTTGAGTTCCTTGATGCGCTGGTCCATCTCGCGGACCAGCGTGTTGACGTTCTCCCGGCGCCAGTCTCCGCGGCTCTGCCCCTTGTCGGCGCGCTTGGCGAAGCTCTTGTCGTCCTTGAAGTCGTTCCCGCCACCCTCCGGGTACGGGTAGAAGAAGTCGTCGAAGTGAACCCCGTCGACGTCGTACTTCTGGACCGCCTCGAGCATCGCGTCCTCGACGAACCGCCGCGCGTCGGGGTTGCCCGGGTCGAAGTACAGCCGCGCGCGCTTGCCGTCGGGGTACGAGATGGCCCAGTCGCGGTGCTTGATCAGCGGGTGGTTCGGAGCGAGCTTCCTGAAGTCGGCGCCGGGCCCCGACGGTCCGGGCTGTGTCCCCCGGTACGGGTTGAACCAGGCGTGGAACTCGAGGTTGCGGGCGTGCGCCTCGGCGATCATGAACTCCATCGGGTCCCAGCCGGGCGACTTCCCGTCGCGTTTCCCGGTGAGCCACTCCGACCAGGGCGCGTACTTCGACTCCCAGAACGCGTCGCCGCTGGGCCGCACGTGCACGAAGATCGCGTTGTGCCGCATCGAGACGGCCAGGTCCAGCCACTCGAGGTATTCCGACTGCACCTGCGCCTTGCTCAGGCCGGGCCGGCTGGGCCAGTCGATGTTCGTCACCGTGGTGAGCCACATGCCCCGCAGCTCCCGGGTCGCCTTGACCGGCACTGTCCCGCAATTGCCCGTCGTGCCGACCGCAGGTCCGACCTGGGCCGGAGCGGCGGGCGGGCCGGCCTCGGGCGGGTCGTAGGTGGCGGCCCGCAGCAGTCCGATGCCGAGGACGGCGACACCCAGGAACACGGCGGCGACGATCAGGACGAGCCGGACGGGGGGACGGCGCATCGCCCCAGTGTGCCTGGTCCTACGCTCGGGGGATGAACGTGGTCGTGGTGGGAGCGGGGATCGCGGGCCTGGCCTGCGCGCGGGAACTGACCGCGGCCGGGGTGGACGTCCGCGTCCACGAACGCGGCCGGGTGGTCGGCGGACGCCTGGCCAGCAAGCGGTTCGACGGCCGGTACGCCGACCTCGGGGCCGCCTACTTTGTCGCCGACGACCCCGACTTTGCCGCGCTGGCCGAGTCCTGGCGTGCCCGCGGGCTGGCCCGGCCGTGGACCGACACGTTCGCGGTGTTCCCCGGCGAACCCACGACCGGCCCGGTGCGCTGGGCTGCGCCGGGTGGCCTGCGGTCCCTGGCCGAGGACCTGGCGCAGGGTCTGGACGTCACTCTTTCGAGCACTGTCGAGACGATCCCGGCCGATGCGGACGCCGTCGTGCTGGCGATGCCCGGCCCGCAGGCGCTGCGGCTGGACCCGCCGGCCGCCGTCGCCGACGCCGCCCGGGCGCAGGTGTGGGAGCCCGTCCTCGCGGCCGTGTGCACGTACCCGGAACGCTCTTGGAAGGATTTCCGGGGAGCGTTCGTGAACGACCACCCGGTGCTGGCCGCGGTCTGGGACGACGGTGACCGGCGCGGTGACCTTGCGCCGGTCCTGGTCGCGCACTCGACGGCGGATTTTGCGCGCCCCCGGCTGACCGACCCCGCGGCCGCGGCGAGCGAGCTGGCCGCGGCTGTGACCGAACTGCTGGGACTGGACGCGCAGCCCGCCGTGCACGTGCACCGCTGGACCTACGCCCAGCCCTCCCCCGGCGAGCCAGGCCCGGTGACCGACGGCCGGGTGTGGCTCGCCGGTGACGCCTTCGGCAAGCCGCGCGTCCAGACCGCCTGGCTGTCCGGACGCGCGACCGCGCGAGCGATCCTTCAGAGCACCGAGCGGTAGACCTCGAGGGTGTCCACGGCGATCCGCGACCAGCTGAACTTCTCCACGGCGCGCCGGCGGCCGGCCAGGCCCATCTCCGCCGCCCGCGCCGGGTCCTTGATCAGCTTGGACATGGCCGTCGCCAGGTCGGCCACGAACCGGTCCGGGTCGACCGGTGTGCCCGTGCCGTCGGTGACCTGCTCGATGGGGACCAGGACACCCGTCTCGCCGTCCGCGACGACCTCCGGGATGCCGCCGGTCGCGGTGGCGACCACGGCCGTCTCGCAGGCCATGGCCTCCAGGTTGACGATGCCCATCGGCTCGTAGACCGACGGGCAGACGAACACCGTCGCGTGGGTCAGCACCTGCACGACCTCGTGCTTCGGCAGCATCTCCTGCACCCAGATGACCCCCTGCGGGTCGCGGGCGTTGCGCAGCTGGATCGCCAGACCCTCGACCTCGGCGGCGATCTCCTTGGTGTCGGGAGCGCCCGCGAGCAGCACGATTTGCGTCTCCGGCGGCAGGTCGTGGCAGGCCCGCAGCAGGTACGGCAGGCCCTTCTGCCGGGTGATCCGGCCGACGAAGACGACACTCGGGCGGTTCAGGTCGATGCCGAGGCGCTCGATCACGTCCGTGCCGCGGTCGGGGGCGTACTGCTCGGTGTCGATCCCGTTGTAGACGACGCTGACCTTGTCCGGGTCGACACTCGGATAGGCGGCCAGCACGTCCCGGCGCATCCCGCCCGAGACGGCGATGACGGCGTCGGCGGACTCGATCGCGGTGCGCTCGCAGAACGACGAGAGGGCGTACCCGCCGCCGAGCTGCTCGGCCTTCCACGGGCGCAGCGGCTCCAGGCTGTGCGTGGTGACCACGTGCGGCACGCCGTGCAGGAGCTTGGCGGTGTGACCGGCGAAGTTCGCGTACCAGGTGTGGCTGTGCACGATGTCCGTGCCCTCGCAGCCGGCCGCCATCGCGAGGTTGACCCCCATGGTGCGCAGCGCGGCGTTCGCCCCGGCCAGCTCGGCCGGCTCCGGGTACGCCGTGACACCCGGCTCGTCGCGTTCCGCCCCGAAACAGTGGACCCGCACGTCGGCGAGCGGCCGCAGGTCCCGGGCGAGGTACTCCAGATGGACGCCGGCGCCGCCGTAGACCTCCGGGGGGTACTCCCGGGTGAGGAGGTCGACGCGGAGGTCAGTACCGTGGGATTTCGAACGCGAGTCGGTCACGTGACGCAGAATAGTCCCTTCGACTGGCGCTGGGGCACGCGGAAAGTTAGCGTCACGGGCATGGCTGTCAAGGTGCTCGCGATCGTTCTGGCAGGTGGCGAAGGCAAGCGCCTGATGCCCCTCACCGCCGACCGGGCTAAGCCCGGCGTTCCCTTCGGCGGCATCTACCGCATGATCGATTTTGTGCTGTCGAACCTCGCCAACGGCGGGTTCCTGAAGATCGTGGTGCTGACGCAGTACAAGTCGCACTCGCTCGACCGGCACATCACCAAGACGTGGCGGATGTCGACCCTGCTCGGTAACTACGTGACCCCCGTACCGGCACAGCAGCGGCTCGGCCCGCGCTGGTTCGCCGGCTCGGCGGACGCGATCTACCAGAGCCTCAACCTCATCAACGACGAGAGCCCCGACTACGTCATCGTCTTCGGCGCCGACCACATCTACCGCATGGACCCGAAGCAGATGGTCGACGACCACATCGCCTCGGGTGCGGCCGTGACGGTCGCCGGCATCCGCCAGCCGAAGTCGATGTCCGACCAGTTCGGCGTCATCGACGTCGGCCCCGACGGCCGCCGCATCAGCGCGTTCCGCGAGAAGCCCGTCGACGTCGAGGGCCTCCCGGACGCCCCCGACGAGATCTACGCGTCCATGGGCAACTACGTCTTCACCACCCGCGCCCTGTGCGAGGCGGTCACCGCCGACGCCCAGAACCCCGACAGCAAGCACGACATGGGCGGCAACATCATCCCCATGCTGGTCGAACGCGGCGAGGCCAACGTCTACGACTTCCGCGACAACGAGGTCCAGGGCAGCACCGAACGCGACCGCGGCTACTGGCGCGACGTCGGAACCCTCGACTCGTTCTACGACGCCCACATGGACCTGATCGCCACCCTGCCGGTCTTCAACCTCTACAACATGGACTGGCCCATCTTCACCAACTACGGCTCCTGGCCCCCGGCCAAGTTCGTCCACGGCTACGACGACCGCCAGGGCCGCGCCGTCGACTCGATGATCTCCCCCGGCGTCGTCGTCTCCGGGTCCCTGGTCGAACGCTCGGTCGTCTCCCCGAACGTCCGCGTCAACTCCTGGGCCCACGTCGAAGGCTCGGTCCTCATGGAAGGCGTCCAGGTCGGCCGCCGCGCCGTCGTCCGCAACGCCATCATCGACAAGAACGTCATCATCCCCGAAGGCGCCCAGATCGGCGTCGACCTCGACCGCGACCGCAAGCGCTACACGGTCTCCGACAGCGGCATCGTGGTCGTCGGCAAGGGCCAGCGCGTAGAGCTCTGAGATTGGTTGAGGGGTGTGGCGTTGTTCGCCGCACCCCTCAGATCAAGTTCCAGGGCATGTCGTGCCTGGTTGCATGGTTCTGACCGTCGCTCACGCCGAGACCGGGCACGGGCACCCAATCGCCTGGCGGCTCATGAACGGGCACCCGCACCCTGCCAGGTCCGTGCGTGGGACCGAGGCGCCCGCGAGGCGGTGCCGGTGACCGTATGGTCGGGGTGTGGGCGATCTTGCGGGGGCGCGGGCGGTTCTGGAGGCGTTGGGCGAGATCGTTTGTCTGACGTTCGTCAAAGGGCTGGACCCGGCCGCAGCGCTGCTGCGAATGGGTGGTTACGCGGACTCTCTGCGGGTGCGTGAGGCTGCCGAGATCGGCGAGGTGATGGACTCGTTCGAGGGCGGTTATCCGCGGATGGCCGCCGCGCTGGACCTGGGCGCCTGGTCCCTGGTCCTCGAGCCGGACGGTTTCTCCGGCGCCGACGACTCGCTGCTGCGGGTGGTGTCGCGGGGCACGGAGACCGTGTCGGTGCTGCGCCACGACTACGCGTCGGCGGCTTTTGCCTACGCCGTCGACGGTGAGATTGTCGCCGGCTTCGAGCCGGGGCGTCCCGAGGCCCCGGCGCACCTGCAGCCGCTGCTGGCCGAGGTCGGCCTCCGCGTCCCGTCGGGCGAGGGCGACGACACGTGGACCGATGCTGTCGCCCGCGCGCTGCTTCTGGCTCAGAGGATCACCGGGGTGACCGTGCCGCCGGATCCCTTCGAGGCGGACCTTCTCTCGGCTCAGATCGAGCCCTGGTTCGTCGTCCCGGCAAGTCCGGGTGATCTCCTCTACGGCTCCGATCCGCCGGCCGGCTCGCTGGTCGCCGCTGTCGAAGCCGCCTCGCCCGACCGTCAGCGCGCGGTGGCCGTGGCCGAGGTCCGTCGCCAGGCCACCGCGCTGGGCCTGGCAGACACGCCAGGTCTCGCCGACGTCCTCCGGGCCGCCGCCACCGGCACAGCAGGCCCGATCAGCGCCGACTCACCCCTCGGCACCCACGTCCGCACCTGGCTGACCGCCACCACCCGCGCCGGCGACTCACTGAACAGCAACCGGCACGCCATGACCGCCGCCGAACGAACCCACGCCTACGCCCTCGGCTGGTTCACCGCAGCCCTCCGCGGCGTCCTCAACCCGGACCCCCAAAAGGCCGCCCTCGCCGCCCTCCGCCCCTTGACCTCTAACATCGCCGCCCTCACGGATCCTGCCGTGCGTGCCGCAGTGATTCACGCACTCACAACGTGACCCTTGCCGGTCAACGAATGTTGTTGATCACGCTCATGGCGGTCCGATGACGCTGCGACTGCAGCTGCGAGAGCAGCACAGCCATCTCGCCCTTCTCCTCAATCCGCTTCTGGAGCAGGTAGCGTGCCCTGTTCTTGGGATCCATCAGCTCAACCTTCGCCCTCTCGTCCTTGGTGAGAGTCCCATCGATGACCCGGACAGAGTTGTTCGCCGGATCCTCGAAATCAGGGTCGAACCTGCTGACGAACACGGTTCCACCGAGATCGAAGTCCTCAGGCCGAACCGGAGGGAGCGCAGGGGGCGACATTGGTAACGACCGAGCCGCAGACGAGGCCCCCCAACCGCTCAGGCCGGCCCAGCCGGCTGTTGGGCGGCGGACAAACGGATAGATGTCCTTCGCCTGCTGGTAGTTGAGGCCGTGCGTCTTGGCATAGGCGCGGATTTCAGCTTTCCGGGTGCTGTGTGTCATCGGTCGGTCCTCGGCGCTTCTTCCAGGGGTGCGACGCCGGCGGTGGCGATGATCCGGCTGCTCCATGTGCAGAGCTGGCTGATGGTCGTGCCGAGGACACCGGCATACCGCGCCGGCAGGACGGAAACGCCGATCATCAGCGCAGGCAGCAGGCCTACCGCGATCAGAATGATGGGCAGATGCGCGATGAGCACGATGGCCGGGCGCCCGGCTGCACCGACAGCTTTGAGAAGAATGAGAAATGAGGACACGGTCGTCTCCTGCATCCGCCGCCCGGTCCAGCAGTAGCAAGGTCGACGTGTGCCTTGGAGGAGGGGCCTGAGACCCTTCAGCCGCTCATGAGTCTGAACCGGGCAAACTCACAACCTGGCGATCCCCATCGCCAGGGAAAACGTTACCAGCCGGCGTCGACAAAGGATGATCTCCGCGGGCTTCTGTGGACGCACGGACCTGGCAGGGTGCGGGTGCCCGTTCATGAGCCGCCAGGCGATTGGGTGGCCGCGCCCGGTCTCGGCGTGAGCGACGGTCAGCGCCATGCAACAAGGCACGAAAAAGATTTGGTTGTCAGGTTTGATCGCGGAGAGTTTGGGAAGGCGTCTCCCCATATCTCTCTCGGTAGGCGCCCGCAAACCGGCCCAAATGAGTGAATCCCCACCTCGTCGCCACCTCGCTGACGCTTATCTGGTCCGGGCCGGCGCGGCTGAGTTCGGCGTGGACACCTTCGAGGCGCAGCCTGCGGAGGTAGGTCAGGGGCGGGACGCCGACGTGCTGGCGGAAGGACTCCTGGAGGACGCGGATGCCGACGCCGGCTATTCCGGCGAGTTCGGCGGCGGTGAAGGACCTTCCCGGCTCGGCGTGCATGGCGTCGAGGGTGCGTTTGACCGTGCGGGGGCGTCGGGCGGTGGGGCGACCGGCCGGGTTCTGGGAGAACGGGTGTTCGACGGCCTGGGCGAGGCCGCTGACCACCAGGTCGCGCCATTGGCGGAGCAGGTGCGGGAAGAGGGTCAGGCCGTCGGGCTGGCGGGCTTCGGCGTGCAGGAGCCGGACCAGGGCCAGCCAGCTGCGGCCCGGGCCGCCGGCGAGGCCGAAGGTCGCGCCGAGTGGGAGGGGGGAGCCGACGCGGCGGTCGAGGGCGGCGTCGAGTTCGCGTTCGAGGGCGAGGCGGTCCACTTTGACGCTGATGAGGCGGCAGTCGGCGGACCAGCGCAGGTCGATGTCGCCGATGGGGCGGAAGACGGCGGCCTGGCTGGGGTCGGCCTTGGTGGCGGCGCCGCGGTGGAGGACGTGGACGCCGCCGGTCAGGGGGGCCAGGACGTGGTAGGCCGTTTCGAGATCGCCGCTGGCCAGGCAGATCTCGGTGCCGTAGCTGATCTCGCCGATGGTGACCGGGCCGATCTGGACGACTTCGCCGGTGAAGGCGAAGCCGTCGATGCTGCCCGCGGGTTTGACCTCGAGCGGCCCGTAGTACATCCGGCGGCAGAAATCGCGGGCCTCGTCGAGGTCCGTCGTGCGGAGGGTGGCACAGACCGCGACGTCGCCGTCCGGTGTTGCCGGTTCCGTGTCTTGAACGGCCGCCCCTGCCGTGTCCATCAGCCCACACTAGACCGGCAGGGGCGGGTGGCGCTGCTCACACGATGGCGGGTACCGGCCACTCGTGCTCGGTGACCATGCCGCTGCGGATGTCCACCTCGGCCAGTGGGGTCACCGGGTCCTGCCAGATGACGTAGCGGCCCTCGGCGAGGTTGTCGAGGACCATGCTGAAGAGGACACCGTCGCGGACGTAGCGGGCGCGGACCGCGGCGTGGGTGCGGCGGGCTGCGTCCTCGACCGGGCTGACCTCGATCTCGTGGCCGTGGAGGCTGCCCGGCGTGTAGAGGACCAGCGCGCCGATGCCCTGGCCGATGTTGAGGACGACCGTGCCCTGACCGGAGGGGTCGAGGATGTGGTGGTGGTGGGCGCCGACGCTCACTTGTCCTCAGCCTCCGGGTTGTTGAAGCCGTCGAACGGAACCCCCAGGTAGGGGAACTTCTTGAGCAGCTTCGAGCTGGCGTCCTTGGCCGACAGCCCCTGCTCGACCAGGGCGGCGGCGTCGTCCGCGGTGAACTTCTCGTCGACCAGCGGCACGGTCACACCCGCGATGGCGCGCAGGGAGATCGACACGACGTCGTCGGCGACGCGGCGGCCGTTGGGGAAGCCGGCCAGGTCACCGCCGAGGATGCCGAACGCGTTCGGCTCCTTGGTCGGCGGGACGGCGGTGTTCAGGCGGAGCATGTCGGCCTGGACGTCACCGGTGTTGTTCTGGAAGTCGTCGATGAGCCCGTCCGGGATGCCGGTGAGCAGGATCGCGACCAGGTCGGCGCGGGCGGTCTTGGCCTTGTTGAGCTCGGCCAGGTTGTCGAACAGGCCCGGGTAGAGCACCGGCAGCAGCGCACCGAGCTCCGGCTGCTCGACGAACTCGGCGAACCGCTTGTCCTCGCTCGGCGGCAGGCTGTTCCACAGGTCCTTCTGCGCCATCGGCACGATGACCTCGTTGAACAGCGGGTTGCCGAGACGCGAGACCTGGACCTGCGGGCCGACGTAGACGTCGTCGCCGTTCTTGCGGCCGTCGCGGACCTGGACCTGCCGGCGGCTGGCGGAGGTCCACACACCGATGACCGCTTCCGGGTCGCGGCCCCGGACCTTCTTCTTGCCGTCCCGGCGTACGTCGTGCAGGGGCAGCTGGATCGCGATGCTGTGCACGTTCATCTTGTCGGTGGCGTTGACGGCCTTGCCGGCGTAGTTGAACAGCTTCGCCCCGACCAGGTGCTTGTCCTGGAACGGCCGCAGCGTGCCGAGGTCGAAGATCGCGCCGAGGTCGACGAAGAACGGGTCGGCGCGCTGGCCGGCGAAGACCTTCTCGCCGGTCTTGAGCTTGTGGACCGCGTCCTCGGCGAGCTTGTCGTAATCCGGGATCGACAGCGGGCCGACGTTGCACGGCGGGCACGGCAGCTTCTCCGCGAGCACGGTGTGCTTGCCGCTCGCGTCGACACGGGTGACTGAGTAGAACTGCCGGCGGTTCCAGTTCTCGCTGTCGAGCGACTCGATCGGACCGGTGTTGTAGAGGAACGTCCGGTCGTTGCGCAGCTCGGTGCGGAACCGGAACTGGTAGGTCAGGTCCGGGCGCCCGTCACCGTTCTTGTCGACGTGGATCTCGTAGAGCACGTCGTCGCCGAACTCGAAGAAGTTCGGGCCGCTCGCAGGGAGCTGCAGCGGCACGTAGTTGGCGATCAGGGTGACGGTGTCCGGGTGGTCCGGGCTGACGAACGCGTAGAGGTCGGCGCTGTCGGCGACCGGGTCCTTGCTGATCTCCGGCGCTTCGCGGTGCGATGACATGAGTCTTCTTCCTTACTCAGAAAACGGGGGGCCTGCTGGTGAGGAAGCGGTTCAGCCGCGCTTGACTGCCTTGAGCAGCTTCTCGGCGAGCTTCTGGTCGGTGATCGTGACCTTCGAGCCGCCGGAGAACACGTCGAACGTGCCCTTCTTGGCGTCGCGCAGCGACAGCACCAGTGGCTCGCCGTCGCCCGAGCCGGGCTTCTCACCCGCGAGGCTCAGCCCCGCCACACCGGCGGCGGAGGCGCCGACACCCACGGTGGCGGCAATGGCAAGAACCCGACGGCGCGACAGGCGGTTGACTGCCCTCTTGCCGTAGTGACCACGACTCATGCTCGGCCTTTCGTCAAACGTCCGGCGGTCTCCCGCCGGACGCGTGTTTCGGGGTTATTGCCCGGGACAAACGTTGTCGACAGCCATCAGTACGAGGCGGCCCCGGCAGCGGTTCAAAGCAATTTCTCAGGAAAGGTTTTCTTCAGGTGCGGAAGGCGTTTGCGCAGGTCGACGCAATGATCAACATCCTGTAGTCAACTGGTCGCACAGTGTGACCAAGGGGCCATCGTAGCGGCACTCCGAACGACCCGCATCCGGGGGAAATGGTTTCACTAAACAGTCTTGACAATTGACGGTGATCTCTTGTTGGTTGGAGGTGTTCCCTTCCCCCAGAGAGGACGACAAATGCGAGTACGACGCATGCTGGCCGCCGCCGTCGCGGCCGCCGCGGCACTCACCGCCACCCTGGTCACCACCAGTGCGAACGCCGCCACCTTCCCCGTTTCCCCGGCGCAGTTCGACCAGATGTTCCCCAGCCGGATAGCGTTCTACAGTTACGACGGACTCCTCGACGCGATGCAGAAATTCCCCGCGTTCACCGGCTCCGGAAATGACACCGCACAAAAGCAGGAAGCCGCTGCTTTCCTGGCGAACATCAACCACGAGTCCGGTGGACTGGTCTACGTCGAGGAGATCAACCAGGACAACTGGCCGCACTACTGCGACGCCGCGCAGCCGTACGGGTGCCCGGCCGGCCAGTCCGCGTACCACGGGCGCGGGCCGATCCAGCTCAGCTGGAACTTCAACTACAAGGCCGCCGGTGACGCGCTCGGCATCGACCTGCTGAACAACCCCGACCAGGTCAAGAACGACTCGTCGACCGCCTGGCAGACCGGCCTCTGGTACTGGATGACCCAGACCGGCCCGGGCTCGATGACCCCGCACGACGCCATCGTGAACGGCGCGGGCTTCGGCGAGACGATCCGCAGCATCAACGGCTCGCTGGAGTGCAACGGCGGGAACCCGGCGCAGGTGCAGAGCCGCGTGGACGCGTACCAGCGGTTCACCCAGATCCTCGGCGTCGAACCCGGCGGCAACCTCAGCTGCTGACGGTCCTCACGATCGGCGGACCGGCCGCCCGGCTCAGGCTGTCGACGAGGCGGAACACCTCGGACAGTTGCTCGCCCGTGAGGCGGCGGGCATCCCAGGCGAGCCTGGACAGCTCCGGGGCGTACGGGTGAGGCCGGGACTCGGGGTCCGGGCGGACGCCGGTCAGGGCGGCCAGGTCGTCCGGATGGAGGCCCAGGATCCCGGCGAAGCCGCTGACGAGCTGCGGGGTCACCTCCACCTCCCCCTGGCCGAGCAGCACCACCGTCGAGTCGGACACGTACGGCCCGCCCATCAGGAGCAGCAGCTCGGCGTTCGCCGGGTGGATGTTCCTGTTCCGGAGGAGGCGCACCAGCAGCGGCCCCGGGCCGTCCGCCGGGTCCGCCGGTGTGGCCTCCGGGGCGGGCCGGTGCACCGGCAGCGAGCGGACGAACTCGTGCACCTCCCGCCTGTCCCCCGGCCGGAGGGCCAGCGCGCCGGTGACGAGCAGGCCGACACTGTGCGCACGGGGGCCCCGGGCGGGTGCGAGGTCCGCCGGCAACGGCTGCCCGGCGATCACGAACAGGTCCGGGGTGTGCAGGCCCAGCACCAGGGCGAGACGGCGCAGCACGGCCGGCGACGAACCGGCGTCGCCGATCCCTCGCGAGGCCAGGAGTCGTTGCAGCGCCGAGGTCATGCCGCCATCATGGCCGCGTACGGCCCCGAAGAGAAGAGCGGTGCGGGGTCATCCCGGCGACAGGAGATGGCCGTACGCCCCGGGGGCGGACTCGGCGATGGCCCGGGCCCGGAGCACCGTGTCGTGCAGGTCCGCGGCGTGATCCGACGGGTCGAGCGAAATCCGGCGGGACAGGACCTTGCGGACCAGCGGGTCGTCGCCGGCGACAAAAGCCGTCAGGCACGTGTCCTGGAAGGCAGCCTTCTGCGGCTGGTCGGGCCTCGTCCAGAGCCACGCGCTCACCGCCCGGATCTGCTGCTGCGACGTGCCGGTACGGATCACGGCCAGGAGGTACGCCCGCAGCGCATCACCGTGCCCCGCCTCGAGCAACGGGACAACGAGCTGCCGGACGGCGCTGGCGTTGCTGTCGTGGACGATGACGCCGAGGTCGTCGAGGCCGAGGTGGGTGCCGGCCCGGGTTCGTTTCTGGTCGAGGCGGTGATGGAGGACCGACTCGGCGTCGGTCCCCGCGGGGAGCTGCGGCGGTGTCCACTCCGGGCTCTCGCGGGCGAGCACAGCATCGAGGCGCTGTTCGAACGCCGCGAGGATCCCGGCGTCGGTGTCCTCGGTCTGCTGATGGACGCTCGCCACGTGATACCTGTCGCACTGCTTGCAGAACAGGCGGGGATCGGACCTGCGCAGCGCCTCGATCAGGTGGCCCGTCTCGAGGAGCTGATCCTCGGTGAGCCGCCGGGCGTCCCAGGACAGGGCAGCGAGCTCGGCCCCATGGGGGTACGGGCGCACCCGCGGCTCCGGCTCGACCCCGGTCATCGCCGCCAGGTCCTCGGGGCGGATCCCCAGCAGGCACGCGAACGCGCTCACGTAGCGCGGTGTGACCTCGACGCGGCCCTGCCCGAGCAGGACGATCGTCGAGTCGGACACGTACGGGCCGTCGGCGACCACGGCGAGCAGTTTGGCGTTCCACGGATGGATGTTGCGGTTGGCGAGCAGGCGGACCAGCAGCGGTCCCGGGCCGGCAGGCACCTCGTCGCCGGTCTCGGGTTCCGGATCAGGCTGGTGCACGGGCAGCGACCGGATGAAGTCGTGCACCTCGCGCCGATGTTCCGGGAGCAGGTCGGAGGCCCGGAACACCAGCTTCCCGACGTTGCGCGACACCGAACCGCGGGCCGGGGCGAGGTCGGCGGGCAGCGGCCGGCCGGCGATCACGAACAGGTCCGCGGTGTGCAGACCCAGAAGCAGCGACAGGCGCCGCAGCACCGCCGGCGAGCTCCCGGCGTCGCCGAAGTCCCGCACGGCCAGCAGGCGTTGGAGGGCGGAACTCACGACGTCACGCTCCTTTCGGTGTGCTCCCCGGCGCGGACCGCAAAAGTGGGAAGGAAGGTCAGGGTAAGACCGGCGGCGCTGAGCCACAGCGTCGCGGACGGGCCGAGCCAGGTGCCGGCGGCGCCGCCGAGCAGACCACCCAGCGGCATGCCGCCCCAGGTGACGAAGCGGAACGTCGCGCTCATGCGGCCCAGGACGTGGTCCGGGGTCACCGACTGCTGCAGGCCGGCCTGAGCGACCAGCCGGACGACACCACCGAACGACAGCAGCACCAGTCCCGCGGGCGCCACCCAGAGTGTCCAGCCCGGGGCGGCGAATGCCATGAGGGCGGCCGGTGGGCAGGTCAGCAGCGGCGCCAGCCAGATCACGCGGCGTGCTCCGAGCCGCGACGCCGCCCGGCGGGCGAGCAGAGCACCGGCCAGACCGCCGCAGCCCATCGCGGACAGGACAACGCCGATGCCGAACGAGCCGAGCTGGACGTCGCGGGCGAGAAAGACCAGCAGCATCGTCTGGTAGGCGATCAGGAAGAGACCGAACAGGCCGTCGGCGGTGACGATCGCGCGCAGCAACGGCTGACCGAGGACAAACCGCAGTCCCTCGGCGATCTCGCGGCCCAGGTGCGGGTCGGCCGACGGTTCCGGTGCCGGCTCCCGCTTGCGGAGCCCCCGGACGAACAGCGCCGACACCACCATCCCGGCCGAGCCGGCCACCAGCGCCACCGGCGCGCCGAAGGCGCCGATCAGCGGTCCGGCCAGGCCCGGGCCGCCCACGCTCACCGCGGACCGGACCGACGCCAGCTTTGCGTTCCCCTCGGTGAGATGGTCACGGCCGACCAGGTACGGCAGATAGCTCACGTACGCGACGTCGAAGAAGACGGTGAGCACACCGTGCACGAGCGCGACGCCGAACAGCAGCCAGATGGACAGTGCGTCCGCCCACCAGGCCAGGGGTATCACGGCGATCACCAGTGCGCGCAGCAGATCCGTGGTGACGAGGACGCCGCGTTTGCGGAGACGGTCGATCCACGCGCCCGCGGGCAGGCCGACGAGCAAAGAACCGGCCATCGTCGCCGCGCTGAGCAGTCCCACCTGGAACTCGGTCGCCGACAGGGCAACGATCGCCACCAGCGGCAGCGCCAGGAAGATCACGCGGTCGCCCAGCTGACTCGCCGCCGTGGCGGTGAACAGGCGGCGGAAGTCGGGGTCGCGGAGCAGTCCCAAGCGGTCAGGCCTTTTCGAGGTCGGCGAGGAGGCGGTGGGCCGCGGGCGCGGGCGCGGTGTCCAGCGCTTCGACGAGGTGGGACGTGCCGTAGACCTTGGTGCCTTTACTGCGGGCCAAGCGGCCGGCTTCCTCGAAGAGCTCGATCGCCTCGGCCGTCCAGACCGGATCCTCGGGCTTGGTGGCCGAGAAGAGCAGGCGGGTGACGTCGTCGGTGGGTTCCGCGGCGTGTTCGAGCACCACCGGCCACGCCGCGCGGCGGCCCTCCGCGCGGGTCAGCCCGCGGGCGGTGAGCAGGGCGGCGCCGTTGTTGTCGCGGCGGTAGCGCCCGTGGAACCGGGTGTCCGTCAGGCGCATCTGCTCGGCGATGTCCAGCACGGCGAGCAGGACCGCGCTGGTCTGCACCACGTCGTGGCCGAGCTGGACCGCCTGGCGCCGGGACTCCTCCTCGACGACGGCGAGGACCGGGCCGCCGATGGCGCTGTCCAGGTACCGGCCCATCAGCCGCGGGATCCAGCGCGACGGCGGGTTCGCCCGGTCGAAGAGTGCGTCGCCCAGGTCGGCGGTGTCGTAGAAGGGCGCGTACGGCGTGGTGTCGGCGGGGAAACCGCCCGCGTGCAGCCGGCGCCACAGGTCGGGCTGGTCCGGGGCGTCGTGGATCAGCCCGTAGAGCAGCTCCGGCATCCCGAGCCAGGGGCCGACCGCCACGGACTCCGCCAGCTCCAGGGCGGCACGGATTTCCCGGCCCCAGACCGGGTCGGGCTCGCCGAGGACCTCGTGCTTGCGGTTGCGGGCGGCCCGCCAGGTCGCCTCGCGGAGCTCCCCCGCGTACGGGAAGAGACGGTCGACGGCCGGCACCCCGGACGGCCGGGGCGGACGATCGAGCAGGTAGCGGGTGGTGTGGGTGCCGGCGCCGAGAACCCTGCGGGACCAGACGGGGTCGGCGCGGGCGGCGCTCATCCGGGCGAGCGCGGGAGTGATGACCCCGTGACCGTCGACCAGGGCGTGGTACGCGGTCGCCTGCAGCACGACGGCCGCGGTGCTGGTGAGGGTGAGGGTCACCCCGGCAGGGTACGAAGTGCTGTCACCGGGAGTCCTCGATGGCCCGGCCCAGCGCCCGCGCGACCTGGTTGAAGACGCGCGGGTCGGCCGAGCTGTAGAGGGTGACGTCCTCCTCGCCGCGGTACGCCGCCTTCAACGTCCAGCGGCGGGAGTGGGACGGCCAGCCGATGATCGCGAGGGCGGCGACGAGTGCGCCCACGCCGACGTACCAGCGGGCCGGGAGCTCGAGCTGCACCCACACCGCGCCGGCGACGGCCAGCAGGACTCCCGCGATGACCCGGCTCAGCCGGCTCGACTCCTGCTGGACGCGGCCGACGTCGCGCAGTTCTTCGAGGACAAAGGCTCTGGTCGCCCCCGACTGCCAGATGAACAGCTCGTCGGTGACGGCGGCATCCGGCCCGCGGTAGTAGGTGCGCACAGATCAGTAGAGCAAGCCGCGCAGCGTGATCGCCATCCTACGAAGCGTTCACGCCTCGAGGGCGACCGGGACCGGACGCAGGACGAGGCGGACGGGGGTGTCCACCGCCAGGTCCGCGAGGCGTTCACCCGTCACCTGGGCGACCACGAGCGACTCCCCCACCTCGACGGTGACGCGGCTCGTCGGGCCGAGGAACGTCGTCGACACCACGCGGGCGTCGCCGTCGGTGTCCGGGACGACGTCGACGGACTCCGGGCGTACCAGGGCGGTGACCTCGGGCCCGCCAGACGCCGGCTGGACCAGCGGCAGGCGCGTGCCGAGCACCGAGACGGCGTCGCCGTCGAGGCGGCCCGGCAGGCGGTTGCTGAGACCGACGAAGTCCGCCACGAACGCGCTGGCCGGGCGCAGGTAGACCTCGGACGGCTCGGCCAGCTGCTCGAGGCGGCCGGAGCGCATCACGCCGACCCGGTCCGCGACCGCCAGCGCCTCCTCCTGGTCGTGGGTGACGAACAGGGTGGTGGTGCCGACCTCGGTCTGGATCCGGCGGATCTCGTCGCGCAGCTGGACCCGGACCTTGGCGTCCAGGGCGGACAGCGGTTCGTCGAGCAGCAGCACCTGCGGCTCGATGGCCAGGGCGCGGGCCAGGGCGACGCGCTGCTGCTGGCCGCCGGAGAGCTGGTGCGGATAGCGGGCAGCGTGGGCGCTGATGCCGACCAGGTCGAGCATCTTCGCGGCCCGGTCGCCGGACGCCCGCCGGCGCAGCTTGAGACCGAACTGGACGTTCTCCAGCGCGGTCAGGTGCGGGAAGAGGCTGTACGCCTGGAACACCATGCCCATGTCGCGGCGGTTCGCCGGCAGGCCGCTGATGTCCTTGCCACCGACCAGGATGCGGCCGCTGTCGGCGTCCTCGAGACCCGCCAGGATGCGCAGGGCCGTGGTCTTGCCGCAGCCGGACGGGCCGAGCAGCGCGATCAGCTCGCCGGGCTGCATTTCGAGGGACAGCCCGTCGAGGGCGTGCACGCCGCCGAAGCTGCGCCGCAGGCCGTCGAGGTGAACCGCGACGCCGTTCATCGGGACGCCTTTCGTCGATCGCCGAACAGGGACAGAAGCAGGAGCAGGACGAACGCGAGGATCAGCGCGGCCAGGGACACCGCGACCGACATCGTGGCGCTGCTCTTGCCGAGCAGGTTGATCGCGACCTGCAGGTTGGTGCGGTTCAGCAGCGAGGCGATGGTGAACTCACCCAGCACCAGCGCCACGGTCAGGAACGCCGCCGAGAGCACGGCCGAGCGGATGTTCGGCAGCACGACCCGGACCATCACCGTCGTCCAGCCCGCGCCGAGGCCGCGGGCGGCCTCGGCCAGCGTCCGCACGTCGATCGCGGACAGCCCGGCGTCGATCGCCCGATAGGCATAGGGCAGGACCAGGATCGTGTAAGCAAAAGTCAGCGTGAGTGACGAGCCACCCAGGAAGTAGTTGACCCACGCGTACACGGGTGCGAGCCCGACGACCAGCACGATCGCCGGGATGGTCAGCGGCAGCAGGCAGATGAACTCGACCAGCGGCCGCAGTCCGGGCAGCCGCAGCCGTACCCAGATCGCGGTCGGCACGAGCAGGACCAGCATCAGCAGGGCGGTCAGCAGTGCCTGGCCCAGCGACGCGACGATACCCTCGGCCAGGTCCGGATAGGTCGCGCTGAGCTGTGGCCAGTCGACCAGCAGCGCCCAGGTGCCGCCGCCGTCGCGGGTGGTGAACTCGAGCATCGCGGCGAGCGGCAGCAGGAAGAAGACACCCGCGACGACGAGCACGGTCCAGCGGAACGCGCGCTGCCGGTTCGCCCGGCGCGCCCTCAGCCCAGCCATTTTGCGGTCCGCTTCTGCAGCAGGGCGTAGAGCGTCATCACGACGGCGACCACGACCACCATGCCGAGCGCCATCGCCTTGCCGAGGTTTTGCTGCCCGAGGACAACCTCGCTGGTCAGGGCGCTGCGGATCTGCAACGGCACGATCGGGTTGCCCTGACTGACCAGGGCGGCGGCCGTCGCGTACGCGGAGAAGGCGTTCGCGAAGAGCAGCAGCGTCGACCCGAGGAACGCAGGGGCGAGCAGCGGCCCGGCGACACGCGTCCAGTACTGCCAGGTGGACCCGCCGAGGCTCTCGGTCGCCTCCCGCCACTGCGGGCGGATGCCGTCGAGGGCGGGCAGGAACACGATGACCATCAGCGGCACCTGGAAGTAGGTGTAGACCAGCACGAGGCCCGGCAGCTCGAAGAGCCAGACACCGTTGGCGTACAGGTCGACACCGACGTGGTCGCGCAGGAAGACGGTGACGAACCCGGACAGGCCGATCGTCGCGACGAAGGCGAACGCCAGCGTCACGCCGCCGAACTGCGCGAGCACCCCGGACGCGGCCGTGACCATGCGGCGCAGCAGCCCGCCGGGCTTGGCCGTGGCCAGGGCGTAGGCCAGCACCGCGCCGAGGACCGCACCGACGACCGCGGTCACGGCGGACAGCAGCAGGCTGCGCCCGAACGCGTCCAGGATGTACTCGTCACCCAGGGCCGAGATGTTCGACAGGGTGAAGCCGCCGTCACCGGCGAACGCACCGATGACCACGACCAGCGTGGGGATGATGAGGAAGAGCACCACGTACGTGAAGAAGGGGACAGTGCCGAGCAGGCTGCTGAGCCGCCCGGCACTGAACTTGCGGCGGGGTGCCCGGACCTCCGGTACGGGGGCCAGGAGGCCCGGGCTGTCCGTGACGGTGGCCATTCTCAGCCGATGGCCTTCGCCCAGTTGGCCGACAGGTACTCCTTGGCCTTGGCGGTCTGCGCCTCGGTCTGGAAGACCGGGGTGCCCTCGGCCTTCGGCAGGGCGGCGTACGCCGTCTTGTCGATCGTGCCGGCCTTCTCCATGGCGTCGGCGCGCACCGGCCGGGCACCACCCTTGAGCCACAGGTTCTGGCCCTCGTCGGAGTAGAGGAACTCCTGCCACAGCCGGGCCGCCGCCGGGTGCGGGGCGTCCTTGCTGATCGCCTGGACGTAGTACGAGCCGACCACCGCGTTGGCGGGGACGACGGTCTTCCAGTCCAGCTTGCCGGTGAGCTTGGTGCCCTGGGCGACGTTCAGGTAGTCCCAGTCGATGACAACGGGGGTCTGGCCGGACTCGACGGTCGCCGGGGTCGGGTCGACGGGCAGGAAGTTGCCGGCCTTCTTGAGCTTGCCGAAGAACTCCACACCGGGCGCGATGTCGTCGGCGGTGCCACCGCTGCCGAGCGAGGCCATGACAACACCCGCGAAGGCGGCGCCGGCCTGGGTCGGGTCACCGTTGAGGGCGACCTTGCCCTTGTACTCCGGCTTGAGCAGGTCGGCCAGGGACGTCGGCGCGGGCACCTTGCCGGCGTCGTAGCCGATCGACATGTAGCCGCCGTAGTCGTTCGTCCAGGTGCCGTTCGCGTCCTTGAGCTCGGCCGGGATGTCGGCCCAGGTCGACGGCTTGTACGGCGCGAACTTGGCGACGTTGGCGGTCGCGACGGCGCCACCGAGGTCGAACACGTCCGGCGCCTTGTCCTGGCCCTTGAGCTGGTCCGCGGCGTTGATCTCGTCCTGGCTCGAGGCGTCCGGCTGCGCCGAATTGACCTTGATGCCGTACTTGGTGCCGAACGCCTTGATGATCTCGCCGTAGTTGGCCCAGTCGGGCGGCAGCGCGATGACGTTGAGCTGGCCCTCCGCCTTGGCCGCGGTGACCAGCGCGTCGAGACCACCGAGGTCGGCGGCGCTGATGGCCGAGGCGGCACCGGAGGAGGCTCCGGCGCTCTCCTTCTCGGGCGGCGAGCAGGCCGCCGTGCCGGCAAAGGTCGTGACCGCCAGCAGAGCCGCGGCGGTACGGGCAAGGGTGCGCACTTCGTCCTCCATCTCATCGGTGCCGACAGGGACGGCACCGCTGTGTGGATCATGGGATTACCGGGTGGATCACCGGCGGGCGGCAGACGACGATCAGGCGTCGACTGCCTGAATGACAGCCGCCGCGAACTGGTCGTTCTCCACCGCACCGCCGTCGGGCGGGGCAAATCGGTCCCGGGTGTAGCCGTACGCGACACCGCTGCGCGGGTCGGCGAAGCCGAGGGATCCGGCCGCACCGAAGTGACCGAACGCGGCCGGGCCGAGAAACGGGTAACGGATCGTGAGGGCCTCGTAACCGAGACCGAACTGGTTGCCGGTGACACCGGTGAGCAGGTCCGGGGCGGGCTCGCCGGGTGTGCCGAAGTCCGTGATCGTCCGCGGGCGCAGCAGCGGCGGAGAGCCTTCCACGCCCGACAGGGCCGCAGCATACAACCGCGCGATGCCTCGTGCATTCGCCACGCCACCGGCCGAGGCCTGACCGAGACGGCGCACGGTCCGGCTGTTCGGGAAGGCCGGGAGATAGGTGGGCGGATCGGCGTGACGGTTGAGCGCGATGCCCGCGAGGCTCCCGGCGTCCGGCGGCAGCTCCTCCACAGTGGACGAGCGGACCGGGTGGTAGCGCGGCTCCAGCTCCGCGGGCAGCCCCAGATGGAAGTCGATGTCGTACGGGGCGCGCACCCTCTGCTCGTACGTCTGCTGCAGTGACCGTCCGGTGACCCGGCGGACGATCTCCCCGGCCAGGGCACCGATCACCAGGGCGTGATAGCCGTACCCGGAACCCCGAGGCCAGTACGGGCGCTGCTTGGCGAGCCGCTCGGCGATGATCCGGTCGTCGGCGATCTCCCGCGGGCCGAAGCCGCCGTCGACACCGATCAGCCCGGCCCGGTGCCCGAGCAGCTCCCGCACGGTGACGTCGGAGGTGAACTGCGGCCAGTAGTGCCGGACCGAACGGTCGACGTCGATGAGCCCGTCCTGCACCAGCAGCGCGACGACCAGATAGGCGGCGCCCTTGGTGACCGAGAAGACACCGGTGAGCGCGTCCGGGTCACCGGTCGAGAGGTCGACGACCTGCCGGCCGTCCCGGTAGACGGCGAGCTGGGCGCCGACGTCGTCCTGCCGTGCCGCCTCCGCCGCGAAGACCTCCCGGACCTTCTCGAAGCCGGGGGCGACCGTGCCGTGCGTCAGGGACATCAGCGTTCCTCCTTCCGGCGTCCTCATCCTGACGCAAACGCCCGTTCAGGTCACGCGTCCCTGCCCACGAACGTGGCTGCCGCCAGCAGGCTCACGCCGGCCGTCCAGGCCACGGGCAGCCACAGCGAGTCGCTGATCCGGTCGCCGAGGATGGGCCCGAGCACTCCGAAATAGCTGAGCAGCAGGACCACGGCGGCCAGTGCGTTCCGCAGGATCGTGCCGACAGCCGCCGCCAGCAGGGTGATCAGCAGCAGGTAGGCGGGGTTGCCCTCCCCTGCGATCAGCACGGTCACGACCGCCACCGGCAGGATCGTCACGGCCAGCACGAAGGTCTTCGCGAGCACCAGGTCGAGACGCCGCGGCACGGCCAGCAGCGTGGTGCGGACCTGACCGCCCTCGTACTCCGAGGTGGCCGCGAGGATGCCGAACACCACGAAGCCTGTCCGGGCGTACGAGAGGGGGACGACGACCGTGACCACCCAGGTGAGGGTGACGGTCAGCGCGACGGCGGGCAGGGTGAGCAGTTTGAGGAATTCCGCCCGGATCTGGTTCACGCGTCCCGCCGCCGGAAGACGACCGTGGCGACGGCCAGCACCGCGGCGGTCCATCCGGCCATGACCAGTCCCCCGGTGACGGCGCCGAGCTCGATCGGGGCGTTCGTCTCGCGGATGAACAGATGCGCCCCGGCCAGATCCGGCAGATAGGTCGCCCACGGCGTCACCCGGGTCAGCAGATAGGTCACCGACACGACCGACGAGTTCAGGATCAGAACCGTGAGCGGCAGGACGCCGCTGCGGACCACGAGCGTGATCCCGTACGCGAGGAGCGCGCTCAGCACCCAGTAGGCGGTGACACCGGCGATCCGTGGCACCGCCCCGGCGCTCAGCGTCCCCGCGACGGCGAGGGACGCGATCGAGGCCGGGACGGCCACCACGGCCACGGTCAGGGCCAGCGCCGCCGTCTTCGCCGCCAGGAGGCGGACCCGCGACGGAACGCAGACGAGGCTGGTGGTGATCTGCCGCCCCCGATACTCGCTCCCGGCCGTCACCACCCCCAGCACCAGCGCGCCGACGACACCGACCGTGAGCTCCAGGTAACCGGCATCGGGATCGGTGCCGGGCGCCCGCAGGTTGACGACCCCGAGCAGCGCGGGCGCGAACAGCCCGATCGCCGCGGCCACCCACACCGACGGCAGCCCGGCAATCTTCAACAGCTCGGCCCTCACCACCGGTCACCCGCCTGCGTGAGCGCGAAGAACGCGTCCTCGAGCGTGTGGTGGTCGCCCGTGACCTCGGCCAGGGTTCCCTGAGCCACGATGCGGCCGTGATCGATGACCACGACGTCGTCGACGGTCTCGGACAGCTCGCCCATCAGGTGGCTCGACAGCAGGACGGTCGCGCCGGCGGCCGCGCGTTCCCGCAGGAAGCCCCGCATCCACCGGATCCCGCCCGGGTCGAGGCCGTTGACGGGCTCGTCGAGGATCAGCACCCCCGGATCACCGAGCAGCGCCGCCGCCAGCCCGAGCCGCCGCCCCATCCCCAGTGAGTAGGTGCTCACTCTCTTGCGGCCCGCCTCGGTGAGCCCGACCAGGTCGAGAACCTCGTCGACCCGCGAGCGTGGCAGCCCGTTGCTGGCCGCGATCCAGCGCAGGTGCGCCCGCCCGGTCCGCGACCGGTGCGCACCACCCTCGTCGAGCAGCGCGCCCACGACCGTCAGCGGCCGGCGCCACTGCACGAACGGGCGACCGGCGACCGAGGTCGTCCCCTCCTGCGCCCGGTCGAGCCCGAGAATGATCCGCAGCGTGGACGACTTCCCGGCGCCGTTCGGGCCCAGAAACCCCGTGACCCGCCCGGGCCGGGCGACGAAGCCCACATCGGACAGAACCGTGGTGCGGCCGCGCCGCTTGGTGACGTGCTCGACAGTGATCACACCGGTCAGTCAACGCGGGCACCCGCGGTGGCACATCGGACCACGGACCGGACCCGAAGATCAGACCCAGGTCCGACGCCTGCCCGGGTACGCCGCACGTAGGGTGCGGTGGTGGAGCACGAACGGCACCGGCCCGCCCGGCGATCGACGGCGTGGCCCGTCGCGGGCGCCGCGCTCGCCGTGCTGGTGTTCCTGCTGGTCGCGACCGGCGGCGAGGGACCGGTCACGGTGGTGCTGCCGACGGCGATCGCGGTGACCGCGGCCGGCGTCGCCGCCTGGGCCGTGCACCGCACCCGCGCGGACCGCGCCGCCTACGAGGCCCGGCTGACCCGCTGGGCGGCCTCCGAGGCCGTACTGGCGGAACGTCTGCGGATCGCCCGGGACCTCCACGACATCGTCTCGCACGGCCTCGGGCTCATCACCGTGCGCGTGGCGGCGGCACGCCTGACAGCCGCCGATCCCCGGGAACCGCCCGGCGGACCGCCCGCCGGACCGCCCGCCGGACCGCCCGCCGAACCGCCCGCCGAACCGCCCGCCGAACCGCCCGCCGACGTGCTCGCCGGACCGCCCGCCGACGTGCTCGCTGACGTGCTCGCCGACGTCGAGGCCGCGAGCCGGGAAGCCACCGCCGAGCTGCGTCGCATGCTGACCGTCCTGCGCTCGGCGGACGACACCGCGCCACGGCTGCCGGTCGACAGCCTCGACCAGCTGCCCGCCATCGTCGCCGGAACCGGTGCCTCCCTGCGACTCGAGCCCGTCGGCGAGGTCTCCCCCGGCGTCCAGGTCGCCGTGTGCCGGACCGTCCGCGAGGCGCTCACGAACGTCGCCCGCCACGTCGGCCCCAGCACGGTCCGGGTGCACGTCTACCGCGACCACGGGTCCGTCGTCGCGGCCGTCAGCGACACCGGCCCCCAGGGACCATGGCCGACGGCACCCGGCGCGGGCCACGGCCTGCTCGGCCTGCACGAACGCGTCTCCGCCCTCGGCGGCACCCTCCACGCCGAACCGGCCGGGCCCGGATTCCGCGTCACCGCCCGCATCCCCGACCTGGCGGCCCCGTGACCCCGGTCCGCGTCGTCCTGGCCGACGACCAGCCCCTCCTGCGCCGCAGCCTGGCCATGATCATCGACAGCGCCCCGGACCTCACCGTGGTGGGCCAGGCCGCCGACGGCGCCGAAGCCCTCTCCGTCACCCACAGCACCCGCCCCGACGTGGTCCTGATGGACGTCCGCATGCCCCACGTCGACGGCCTCGAAGCCACCCGCCGCATCTGCACCGACCCGGCCCTGACCGCGACCAGAGTGGTCGTGCTCAGCATGTTCGAACTGGACGAGTACGTCCACGAGGCCCTGCACGCGGGAGCCGCCGGTTTCCTCCTCAAGGACGCCCGCCCCGAAGACCTGATCACCGCGATCCGGCGCACGCACGACGGCGAGTCACTGTTCGCACCATCCATCCTGACCCGCCTGATCGAGCACTACCTGACGGGACCCCGCAGCCACCACCGGCCACCCGCGGAGCTGACCGCCCGGGAGACCGAGGTCCTCACCCTGATCGGCGGCGGCCTGTCCAACGACCAGATCGCCGCCCGCCTGACCATCTCCATCAAGACCGTCAAGACCCACATCACCCACCTCCTGACCAAACTCACGGCCCGCGACCGCGCCCACCTGGTCATCGCCGCCTACGACGCCGGCCTGGTCAGACCCCGGCCCTTCACCGGCTGACACTCCCGTACCGAGGACCGCCGCCGGCAACCTCCGGACAGCGATCAGCCGGCCTTGGGGGCGCGGACCGCCGCGTGGTGGGCGGACAGGGCTGTGGTCATGCCGTGCAGGAAGCGTTCGACCGTCGCCAGGTCTTCGTCGGTGAAGTCCTTCATCACATTGTCGGTGCGCTGGCCGAGGGGGCCGAAGAACTCCAGGGCGAGGGCCATGCCGGGCTCGCCGTAGCGGAGGTGGACCACGCGGCGGTCGGTGCTCTCGCGGGTGCGGCGCAGGTGGCCGGCGCGCTCGAGGCGGTCGATCGCGGCGGTGGTCGCGCCCGAGGAGAGGCCGATGGCTTCGCCCAGGCGGCCCGGGGTGAGGGGGTCGCCGCGGCCTTCGGCGTGCATGACGGCGATCAGGGCCTGCAGGTCGGTGGGGTGCAGGCCGTGGCTCTGCGCAAACGTGTGCCCCACCTGCTGGGCCTCGACGCTGTACGACCGCAGCAGGGTGACGATCTCATCGCGGAGCCTGTCCCGCTCCGTCTTCCGCGCCCGGTACACGGGTTCAGTGTTGCAGATCGTCGCGCGACCGTGGAGACTCTCGATGGTCGAGATTCTTTGCGGTGGAGGAATGATGGTGCTTCGGACGTTGACCGGACGGTTCACCGCTTGGCTGGTCCTGGCGATCGCCCTGCTCGCCGGCGGGTCGGTCATCGCCGGAGCCGGTGAGGTGCGCACGGCGAACGATCCGACCGCCTCGCTGCCCGCCGCGGCGGAATCCACCAAGGTCGCCGCCCTGGAGCGGCAGCTGCCGTCGGGGCAGACCAACCCGGCGCTGGTCGTCTACAGCCGGGGCTCCGGGGCGCTGTCGGACGCGGACGTCGAGAAGATCGAGGCGGACGCCCAGGCGTTCCGGGCCGCGGGTCCGCCGGTCTTCTCGCCGCAGCGCGACGCCGCGCTGGTCGCCGTGCCGCTGCCCGCCGACGCCCCCGCCCAGCAGCTCATCGACGCGGTGGCCGGGCTGCGGTCCACCGCGCAGGCCGGGCTGCCGGAGGGGCTGACCGCGCAGGTGACCGGTGGTGCCGGCTTCGCCGCGGACATCGCCGACAGTTTCACGGGTGCGAACACCAATCTGCTGATCGTCACGGTGGTCGTGGTCGCGCTGCTGCTTCTGGTCACGTATCGGAGTCCGATCCTGTGGCTGGTCCCGCTGGCCGTGGTCGGCGTGGCCGACCGGGTCGGCAGTGGCCTGGTGGCCCTGCTGTCGCGGCACACCGACCTGACCATCGGGGACTCCACCGTCGGCATCGTCACGGTGCTGGTCTTCGGCGCGGGCACCGATTACGCCCTGCTGCTCATCTCCCGGTACCGGGAGGAGTTGCACCAGCACGAGGACCGGCGTGAGGCCATGCGCCGGGCTCTGCGGGGCGCCGGACCGGCCGTCGCCGCCAGTGCGGTGACCGTGGTGCTCAGCCTGCTGACGCTGCTGCTCGCCTCGCTGGGTGACACCGTCGCTCTCGGCGTGACGGCGGCGCTGGGCATCGGCGTGGCCGCGTTGTTCGCGCTCATCGCCCTGCCGGCCGCACTCGTGGTCTGCGGGCGTGGGCTGTTCTGGCCGTTCATCCCGCGGGTCGGCGAGGGCGGCGCCGAGCAGGAACGCGGCATCTGGGCCCGCGTCGGCCGCGGTGTCGCCCGGCGGCCCGGCCTCGTCACCGTCGTGTCGCTGGTCGTCCTCGGTGTCCTGTCGACCGGCCTGGTCGGCACGCGGCTCGGGCTGTCGCAGACGGAGCAGTTCCGGGTGCAGGCGGAGTCCGTGGACGGGCTCGAAACCCTCAGCCGTTCCTTTCCCGCCGGTGCGGCCGACCCGGCGGTCGTGGTGACCGCACCGGCGCGGGCGCAGCAGGTGCTGGCCGCGGTCACCGCGACCCCGGGCGTCGCGCAGGCCCGGATCGCCGAGGAGACACCGGAGACGACCCGGATCGACGCCGTGCTGACAGCGGCACCGGACACTGCCGACAGTTACGAGACCATCCGAGCGCTGCGTGACAAGGTCGGCGACGACGCGCTCGTCGGCGGCAGCGTGGCGATCGCCCTGGACTCCCGGGACGCGGCCCGGCGCGACCTCCGCGTCATCGTGCCGGTGATCCTGCTGGTCGTCCTGCTCGTGCTGGGCCTGCTGCTGCGTGCGGTCACGGCGGCGGTGCTGCTGATCGTTACGGTCATCGCCAGCTTCACGGCCGCGCTCGGTGCCGGATCATGGCTGTTCCGCGAGGTCCTCGGGTACCCCGGTCTCGACAACCAGGTGCCGCTCTACGCGTTCCTCTTCCTGGTCGCGCTGGGCGTCGACTACAACATCTTCCTGGTCACCCGGGCGCGCGAGGAGGCCGCGATCCGGGGTACGCGGGCCGGCATGATCCACGCGCTGGCCGCCACCGGCGCGGTGATCACCAGCGCCGGGATCCTGCTCGCGGCGGTCTTCGCGGTCCTCGGGGTGCTCCCGATCATCACGCTGACCCAGATCGGCGTCATCGTCGGGCTCGGTGTCCTCCTGGACACGTTGCTCGTGCGTACCGTGCTGGTCCCGGCCCTGGCCACCCTGCTCGGTGACCGTTTCTGGTGGCCCGCGAACCCGGCGGCGAACCGCGCGGCCGACTGATCGCGGGGCCTGCCGGGCCGGCGGCCCGGACCGACAAAAGCGCCGGCGAGCGACAACCTGTCACTCGCCGGCGCTTTCCCGCAATTCCTCAGTTCGTGAGTGTGCCCCGCAGCAGGCTCTTGCCGGAGTGCGCGGTGTTGCCGTCGTACGCCTCGGACGACACGTCGACGAGCCGGTAGCGGTTGAGATCCGCACCCGGCGGCAGCGGCAGCACCACGTCGGCCGCACCGGTGAGCGCGGCGCCGTCGATGTTGCCCATCGCCATCATCTTGGTGGTGTCCTCGGGGTCGATCAGCCACACCTCGTAGTACCCGGGGTTCAGCGGCAGGTTGCGGACGTCGACCCGCAACCGGGTGCCACCGATGACCTCCGCGGCGCCGTGCGCGGCCGCGGGAGCCGTGTCGAGGCGGACCAGGCTCGCCTTCGCGGTGACGTCGGGCGGCGCGGACCGCTCGACGACCCGTTGCACGACGACCGTGCCCGCGATCGCCAGGACGGCGGCAGCGGCGGCGGCCAGCACCGGGAGGGCCCAGCGCCGTTCGCGACGGACCGGCAGGCGGCGTACGGGAGCCGTGGTCGCAGCCGCGATCGCGTCCCACACACGTTCCGGAGGCGGGGGCAGGGAGTCGAGGCCCTGCGTCTCCGAACCGAGCTCGGCCACGTGCCGCAGGTCGTCGATCTCGGCGCTGCAGCCCGGGCACCCGGCCAGGTGGACGGACTCGTCGGCGGCCGGTGTGTCCTCAGAGAGCGCGAGAAGGACCAGCCGATCGGGTTCCAGATGCTGCACCGTCCACCTCCCACCGTCGTCGTAGATTTGCCATGCCCCGCCGGATGTGACTCTTGACCGTGCCCAGCGGCAGTCCGGTCATCGCCGCTATCTGCGGGTGGGTCAGGTCGTCGTAGAACGCCAGCTCGATCGTCCGCCGTTGCTCCACCGGCAACTGTGCCAGCTCGTCGGCCACGACCAGGCGGTCCAGCACACGTTCCGGGCTCTCCTCGTCGGCGACGGGCTGGGCCCGCACGGTGGTCGCGACGCGTTCCTCGCGGGCCGCCGAACGCAGCCGGTCGACGGTCTTGCGGCGGGCGATCCCGAGCAGCCAGCCCAGCATCCCGCCGCGTTCCGGATCGAACGTGTCGCGGCCCTGCCAAGCCGCCACGAAGGTCGTCTGCGTGACGTCCTCGGCGTCGGCGCGGTTGCCGAGCATGCGGACGGCCAGGTAGAGGACCGCACCGCCGTACCTGTCGTACGCGGTGCGCAGAGCGTGCTCGTCGCCCGCCCGGAAGCGCTCGGCGAGTTCGTCGTCGGGATTCATGGACCTCCTTCCTGCCTGCACATTCGCTGGTCGGCCCGCCCGTGGATGCAGCGGAACCATCTTTTTTCAAGTGCATCCACGGACACCGGAGCGAGCGTTACCACCGGTTGTCCGATCCGCACCTCACGAGGAGTCCCCCGATGTTTCTTCACCGCACCGCCGCAGTCGGCGCTGCTGCCCTGGTCGCGTTCGGTGGTCTCGCCGCCGTGACCGCGACACCCGCCTTCGCCGCCACCTCCCAGGTCTCCGTCGTGCACGGCATCCCCGGGCAGAACGTGGACGTCTACGTCAACGGCAAGAAGACCCTGCCGGACTTCAAGCCCGGCACGGTCGCGGGCCCGCTGAAGCTGGAGGAGGGCAGCTACGACATCGTGCTGACCAAGCCCGGTGACGATATCAGCAAGGCCGTGCTGAAGGTCGACGATGCCGAGATCCCCGGCGGCGCCAACATCAGCCTCGTCGCGCACCTCGGCGCCGACGGCGACCCGGTCCTCACACCGTTCGCCAACGACGTCAAGAAGCTCGACGCGGGCCAGACGCGCCTGATCGTCCGGCACACCGCGGCGGCCCCGGCCGTCGACGTGCGCGCGGCCGGCGAGCCCGTCTTCGAGAACCTGACCAACCCCAAGGAGGCCAAGGCCGACCTGCCCGCGGGCACGGTCAAGGCCGACGTGGTCCTGGCCGGCACCGACGACGTGGCCATCGGCCCGGCGGATCTCGACCTCAAGGAGGGCACCGCGACCATCGTGTACGCGGTCGGCTCCGCCGAGGACAAGACGCTGGACCTGGTGACGCAGTCGATCACCGGTCTGCACTCCGCGCCGGGCGGCGTCCCGAGCGGCAGCGGCGGCCTGGCCGACCGTGGCCTCGGCAACACCTGGTACGCGGTCGCGCTGGCCGGCCTGCTGCTGCTGGGCTTCGGCGCCAGGCGGATGGTCTCCACCCGCCGATGAGCGTGAACAAGACGGGCGCGTCCTTCCGGGGGCGCGCCCTGCTCCTCGTCATCGCCGGGCTGGTGCTGCTGATCGGCGCCGGGATCGCCTGGGTCCGTACGCGACCCGAGCCGTCCGTCGGGACCGCGGCGGTCGTGGCCCTGGCCTCGGCCCCGGCGCCCTCGTCCTCGTCCTCGTCCTCGTCCTCGTCCTCGCCGAGCTCGGCGCGCCCCTCTCCTTCCCGGAAAGCCGCGGGTGAGGTCGTCCCGGCCCGGCTGCGGATCCCCGCGATGAAGCTGGACGCGACGGTGGCCGCCGTCGGTGTCGATGCGAAGACGGGCGACTTCGCCGTGCCGCCGAGCGTCGACCGGGTCGGCTGGTACCGCTTCGGGCCCGGCATGACCGCCGACGCCGGCTCGATCGTCGTCGCCGGGCACGTGGACAGCGCGGCCCAGGGGAAAGGCGCATTCTTCGGCCTGGACAAACTCTCCCCCGGTGATCCGATATCCCTCGCGGATGCCGACGGCGTGATTCGTGAATTCGAGGTGATCGCCCGGGAAAGGTACGCGAAGACGCGCATCCCCCTGGACCGTTATTTCGCCCGCGACGGCGCCACGCGGCTCACCCTGATCACCTGCGGCGGGCCGTTCGACAAGAAGACCGGGCACTACCGCGACAACATCGTCGTCACCGCTCAGCCGGTGGGATGACCTGGCACGACGCCTCACTCCGGGTATGCTCGTGGCGGCGCTGCGCATCCTCCGGACTCCCCCGTTCGTACCAGTGGGACATCGTCCGAACGGGGGAGGTCCGGAGTTCGACTTCCGACGCATATCTTTGTATTAATTCGCGCCTAAGAAAGCCTCAAGTTTCCGGCCTGAATTGGCGTTCCGGCGGCCCGGCTCCTAACGTCTGTTTGCCAGCGCCGATGGGGACCGGAAATGGCCTCCTCGACCCCGGCAACAGCTTCCGCCGAATTGGTTACAGAAGAGGTGCCCACCCATGCGAAGGCCGAGCTACCACCGAGCCGCCCAGCGCCGGGGCCCGGACCGCAGGATCATCGCCGCGGTCGCCGTACTCGTCGCGTTCGGTGGGGTGATCGGTGTCACCCAGATCTCCAACGCGGACGAGAGCAAGACCGTCGCCTGCCAGGCGCCCGCCGCCGACCCGGCCGCTCCGTCGGGCAAGAAGGCAGCGTCGGACCCGAAGGTCGGCACCTACACGGACAAGGACGGCGACGTCCAGCACAAGGGCGACGGGCAGCTGGCCAAGGGTGAGAAGGCCCCCGAGGCCCAGCCGGTCGAGGAGTGCAAGACCGGTAACACCACGGCGAAGCAGGTCAACGGCCTGACGATCCTCGCCAACAGCTGCGAGGACAGCGACCTCCAGCCGCACGACGGCTTCCAGCTCGGCAACCGCTGCGTCTCCACCGAGTTCGGTGAGGTCGGCGAGGCCGCGAAGAACCCGACGCTGCTGATCACCGAGTTCCCGGAGACCGTCAAGGCGAACACCCCGTTCACCCTGAAGGTCAGCACCCGCAACCTCGTCCGCGACCGCTTCCTCGCGGCCGGCCAGGGCGGTTACTACGTGGAGAGCTCCGTGCTCACGGCCGAAGGCCTGGTCCGCGGTCACTTCCACACCGCCTGCCGCATGCTGGCCAGCACCAGCGAGGCCGTCGACCCCGCGCCGGTCCCGGCGTTCTTCGTGGCCACCGAGGACAAGAAGGGCGGCGCGGACCCCGACACCGTGACCATCCAGGTCCCGGGCCTGCCGCAGGAGGGCATCGCCCAGTGCGCCTCGTGGGCCGGTGACGGTTCCCACCGCATCCCGATGATGCAGCGCGCCAACCAGACCCCGGCCCTCGACGCGGTCCGCGTCAAGGTCGAGGGTGGTCAGGCCGAGGAGCCGCCGGCCGAGGAGCCCGAGAACCCGCCCGCCACCACGCCGCCCGCCGACAACGGCGGCGGTGACAACAACGGCGGCAACAACGGCGGCGACAACAACGGCGGTGGCGACAACGACAACGGCAACGGCAACGGCGGCGACAACGGCCAGGGTGACAACGGGAACAACCCGAACCCCGGCGCGACCGCCACCCCGAAGACCGACGCCGGGAACACCCCGCCCAAGACCGGCACCGTGACGATCCCGCCGAAGAACGACGCGAGCGCCCCGAAGCCGGCCAAGACCACCAAGCCCGCCGCCTCCACGGGCGACGAAGCCACGAACGACAACAACGGCGACACCGGCAACGGTGGCGACGAGGCGACCAAGGACGACGAGGACGCCGAGAGCCCGGTGCAGGCCGTGGCCGGCAAGACCGCCAAGCCGACCAAGAAGGCCACGAAGGAACCGGCCGCCGAGGTCGTCACGAACACCGACGACGGCGCACCGGACGCCCAGCAGGCCGCGGCCGAGACCACGGACGTCCAGGCCGAGAACAAGTCGAAGCTGGCCCTCACCGGCGCCAACTCGGTGACGATCATCCTCGGCGGGGCACTGCTGGTGCTCTCCGGCCTGGTGCTCGTCGGCGCGACCCGGCGCCGCAGGGCCGCGGCGCGCGACTGACGCCGATCAAGGACAATCGGGCAGCCACCCAGCACGGTGGCTGCCCGATTTTTGTCGTGAAGGAGAATGATGACCGCCGGCTGCACGATCACGGTGTGCCGCGACTGCTGCTGCGGCAACGCGCGCAAACACCCAGGTGTCGACCACGACGGCCAGCTGGTCCAGCTCCGGGAGTCCCTGCCCGCTCCCCACCGCGTACGCGTGAGCGAGTGCCTCGACGAGTGTGCCGAGGCGAACGTGATCGTGGTCCACCCCACGCCGGCCGCCCGGCTCGCGGGTGCCCGGGCGGTGTGGTTCGGCCTCGTGAACACCGACGTCACCGAGGACATCACCGCCTGGGTTCAGGACGGCGGACCAGGGGTCGCACCGATGCCGGCCATCCTCGAGCTCTCGGTGCTGCGCCGCTAGGACTTCTCCAGGGCGTCACCGGCCAGGTCGAGGAAGGCGACACGCGGCTCTTCCAGGCTGTCACGGACGGCCCCGTAGTCCTCCGCGCCCTCCCACACCCCCTGGTTGAGGACGAGGAAGTAGGCGCGGGCGGCGTCGTGGACGGGCACCGGGAAGAGCACGCGGATCATCCGCTCGGCGACCCAGACCCGGTCCATGATCGGCTGGGTGACCGCCTCCCAGGCGTCCCATGCGCTCTGGTCCCGCGGACGGCTGAGTGCCTGCCGCTCGGCCTCGGAGGCCGCCGCGACGAACCGCTCCAGCGCCGCGAGGCGTTCGGTACGCCGGGTCTCAGCGCGGGCGAGTTCGAGTTTGCGCTGCTCGTTGCGAACGTTGGTGCGTTGTGTCGTGCTCTGCACCAGCCAGGAGAGGCCGCCACCGAGGGCGACTCCACCGAGCGACGTCAACGCGGTCCAGGTCTCTGCGGGCATACCGGTCATGGTGCCCGATCGGTGCTCCACTCAGGACTTCCGTCGATGGATCTTTCGTCCGCGGTACCGATAGGTTGCCCGGCATGGAGGCATTCGATCAACTCGCCGAGCTCTACCAGGGCGAGCACAGCCACAATCCGTTCCAGGCCGAAATGATCGACAGGGTCGCCGGGCTCGTGCCGGACGGCGCCGCGGTCCTCGACCTCGGTTGCGGCACCGGGGTGCCCACCGCGCGGACGTTCACCGAGGCCGGGCACCGGGTTGTCGGTGTCGACATCTCCGAGGGGATGCTCGAGCTGGCGCGTGAGCAGGTGCCGGCGGCGGAGTTCGTGCACGCCGACGTGCGGGAGCTGGGCGCCGACTTCGGCCGGTTCGGCGCCGTGACGGCGTTCTTCTCGCTGCTCATGCTGAGCCGGGCCGACATCGAGAAGACCCTGGCGAAGATCACCGGCTGGCTCGAGCCGGGCGGCTGGTTCGCGCTGAGCATGGTGAACATGGACGCCGACAGCCTGCCGGTGGAGTTCCTCGGTGTGCCGGTGTTCGTGACCGGCTACCCGCAGGACGAGCTGGCGGCGCGGCTGACCGAGGCCGGTTTCCGGGTGGAGAGCATCGTGACGGTCGACTTCACCCCGGCGGACACCCCGCCGGAGAGCCAGATCTTCGCTCTCTGCCAAATCCCCGCGTAACTCAGACCCCGGCCGGGGCCGCCGCCGCGTCCCGGGCGAGCAGTGCGGCCACCGAGGCCGCGTCACCCGGGCGGCCGAAGAGGTAGCCCTGGCCCTGGTCGCAGCCGATCTGCTGCAGCATCGCCCACTGACCGTCCGTCTCGATGCCCTCGGCCACGGTCTGCAGCCGCAGCGCCTGCCCGAGACCCACGACCGCGTCGACCAGCGCGACGTCGTCGGCGTCCGTGTCGACGCTCTCCACGAACGTACGGTCGATCTTGATGATGTCGACCGGCAGTTGCTTGAGGTAGTTGAGGGACGAGTAGCCCGTACCGAAATCGTCGATGGCGAGACGGACGCCGAGCTGCCGCAGGGCGCCGAGGGTCTCGATCGCGCCGGTGACATCCTCCATCAGCATCGACTCGGTGATCTCGAGGGTCAGCGCGGACGCCGGGATGCCCGCGTCGGCCAGCGCCGCCGCGACGTCGCCGACCAGGCCGGCGTACTGGAACTGCCGCGCCGAGAGGTTGACGTTGATCTTCAGACCGGCCGCGGCCGGCGTCTCCCGCCGCCAGCGCGCCAGCTGCGCGCAGGCCTCGCGCAACACCCACCGGCCCAGCGGCACGATCAGGCCGTTCGCCTCAGCGTTGGCGATGAACTGGTACGGGCTGAGCAGCCCGTCGTCGGGATGCCGCCACCGCACGAGCGCCTCGACACCGGTCAGCCGCTGCGTCGTCATGTCCACGACGGGCTGGTAGAGCACGACGAACTGCTCCTGCTCCAGGCCGCGTTCCATGTCGACGCGCTGCTGCGCCTCCTCCAGGACCGACCGTGACATCGAGGGGCTGAACAGCTGGTACGCGTTGCGCCCGCTGCGTTTGGCCGCGTACATGGCGAGGTCGGCGTTGCGCAGCAGCTGCTCGGCCGGCAGGTCACCGGTGGCGATGCCGATGCTGAGGGAGCAGCTGACGTCACGGCTGCCGAGGCGTACCTGCTCCCGGCCGGCGGTCAGTAACCGTTCGGCGAGCACCGCAGCCTCCGCGGCGTCGAGGTCCTCGGCCAGGATGGCGAACTCGTCACCACCGAGCCGGGCCAGGGTGTCACCGGCGCGCATCTCACCGCGCAGCCGTCCGGCCAGCGTGGCCAGCAGCTCGTCGCCGGCGTTGTGCCCGAGGTTGTCGTTCACGAGCTTGAAGTCGTCGAGGTCGATGAGCAGCACGGTGACGTCGCTGCCGGGCCGGCGGGCGGCCTGTTCGAGGCGGTCGCGGAACAGCGCCCGGTTGGGCAGCCCGGTCAGCGAGTCGGTGAACGCCTGCAGGCTGAGCTGGTCCTCGAGCTCCTTGCGCCGGCCGATGTCCCGCAGGCTGATCACGGCGGAGCGCAGGGACGGGTCGTCGAGCCGGTTGGTGCCGATGACGTCGAGGTGCATCCAGGTGCCGTCGGGGCGGCGCAGCCGGGCCTCGGTGCGGGAGGTCCCGCCGGGCACCCGCCACAGGTCGCTCATCCACGCGCCCAGCCCGGCGAGCTCGTCGGGGTGGGCCAGGGTCTTGAGGGCGACGCCGCTGAGCTGGTCGGTGCCCATGCCGAGGATGCGCTGGGCGGACGGGCTGGCGTAGCGGATCTCGCCGGCGACGTCGATCGCGAAGACGGCGTCCGAGGCGGCTTCCAGCAGCAGCTCGGTGCGGTGCTCGGCGGCCTTGCGCCGCTCGTCCAGCCGGCGCCGGCTCCGGGAGTTGATCGCGGTCAGCGCGACCAGGCAGAACATGATGGCCAGCAGGCTGACGATGGAGACCGCGTTCCCGGCAGTGACCGCGGGCAGCAGGGCCAGGTAGCCCACCAGCGCCAGCACGCCGAGACCGACCACGACCAGCGGCGGGTAGAGCGCCGCGGTCGCCACGATGATCAGCGCCGAGCCGGGCAGGTAGAACATCAGCCCGTCGTCGTCGATCCGGGCGAACTGGAAGAGCAGCGGCAGCTCGGCGACCAGCCAGAGGACGAGGGAGCGCCGGATCCGGACGTCGCGCGCCAGCCGGAGCCAGGGCAGCGCCAGGGCGGCGAGCTGCAGCACGACGGCACCGAGCGCCCACGGGATCAGCCAGCGATCCGCGGGCGCCCAGTCGGCCGCCACCCTGACGCAGCCGAGCAGCGTGACACCGGCGGCGATCGCGGACCCGATCCGGATCTGACGGGCCCAGTAGTCCGCGGTGTGATCGTCGAAATCGGCACCATGCACGAGCGCAGCAATCGGCCCGCCGGGTGCCGACCTGAGGAGAACCGGGCCCTGAGGCGTACCCCCGTCACCACGCCCACGCCTCAGGGCCCGGACCGCCGTTGCCGACGGGCGGGAAGATCCGGTCCAGCTCATCCAGCGTCTCCGGGGAAAGATCGGTCTCCAGCGCGAGCAGCGGCAGGTCCAGCTGCGCGGCCGTCCGCGGCCCGATCACCGGTGCCGTGACACCGGGCCGCGACAGCAGCCAGGCCAGCGCGACAGTTGTGGGCTCCTGGCCGAGCGCGGCGCACAGCTTCTCGAACTCCTCGATCGCGGCGCGGTGCGGCTCGACCCGCTCCGGCGCGTGCAGCACGCTGCGCCCGGCGGCGCCCTCCCGCTGTTTGCGCAGGGCGCCCGACAGCGCCCCGAAGTGCAGCGGCGAGTACGCCAGCACGCCGATACCCAGGTCACGCGCCGCCGGCAGCACCTCGAGCTCCACGTGCCGGGTCAGCAGGTTGTACTTGGCCTGCTCCGACACCAGCCCGAGGTAGTGGCGGGCGTCGGCTGCGGCCTGGGCGCGGGCCAGGTGCCAGCCCGCGAAGTTGGAGCTCCCCGCGTACCGGATCTTGCCTTGGGTGGTGAGCGTCTCCAGGGCCTGCCAGATCTCCTCCCACGGGGTTTCCCGCTGGATGTGGTGCAGCTGGAAGAGGTCGATCCAGTCGGTGCGCAGCCGTCGCAGCGAGGCGTCGCAGGAGGCGATCAGGTGGCGGGCGGAGAGGCCGCCGTCGTTGGGCCAGTCGCTCATCGGCTGGTAGACCTTGGTGGCGAGCACGACCTTGTCGCGGGCGCCGGACCGCTCGAACCAGCTGCCGATGAACTGTTCACTCAGCCCGTCCCCGGTCTCGCGCCCGTACATGTTGGCGGTGTCGACGAAGTTGACGCCCGCGTCGAGCGCCCGGTCGAGGATCGTGTGGGACTCGGGTTCGCCGATCTGCCAGGCGAAGTTCATCGTGCCGAGGCAGATCCGGCTGACCCGGAGTCCGGTCCGGCCCAGAGGTACGTAGCGCATGGGAAGGACCGTAGGCGGGGAACCGGGATGGCCGTGAACTGTTCGACCGTGCTCGAATGGTCGGATGATCCGGCTCGAGTTCGCACCGGCCGACCTCGCGGGTGTCCGCTTCGCCCACTCCCCGATGGCGGAGGTGGTGGCGAGCAGCGTCGCCCTGACCCGCCCGGACCAGTTCTGGATGTACGCCGCCTGGCGCGCCCAGGTCGCCCCCGCAGTCGCGGCCTCCCACCTGACGACGTTCGCGGCGGTGCTGGCGCGCCCCCACGGCTGGGTGCCGGACTTCCTGACGCCGGTGCCGCCGGTGGCCCGCCCCCTGCTGCGCGACGAGCTCGCCATGATCGCCGCCACCCCGCTCGACCAGGTCGCCTTCGAGATCGCCTCCACGTGGGGTGCAGTGACGCCGCCCCCGGAAGCCGCCCGTTTCGCGACCGATCCCGCCGGCGCGCTGGCGGTACTGGTCCGCGAGATCCGGCAGTACTTCGACGTGGCCCTGGCGCCGTACTGGTCCCGCCTCCGCGCCGCTGCCGAAGCGGAGATCACCTACCGCGCCCGGTCGGCGATCGAGCACGGCCCGCGGGCCCTGGTCCGAGGTCTGCACCCCACGCTGACGTGGGACGAGTCGGCACTGTCCATTGCGCATGGCACCGAGGTCTACGAGTTCGGTCTGGACGGTCACCATCTGGCTTTGATGCCGTCCGGCTTCGCAGGCCCGAAGGTCTTCGCCATGACCGAGACCGATCAGGGCCGCGCCCTCTGGTACCCACCCCGCGGTTACGGCGCCGTCTGGGACTCGGCCACCCGCGTCCCCCCGACCGCGGCGCTGGCGGCTCTGCTCGGCCCGACCCGGGCGGCGGTCCTGGCCCTGCTCGAGATCCCCCACAGCACCGGCGAGGTCGCCACCGCCCTGGGCCTGGCCGCAGCCACCGCCTCCCACCACCTGACAACCCTGCGCGACGCCGGCCTGGTGTCCGGCTCCCGCGACGGCCGCCGCCTCAAGTACCTCCGCACCGGCCTCGGCGAGCAGCTGTACGCACGACCCTGACCTGCGGTTCATTTCAGCACGCGGTGTGAATAAATACTCAGGACCCGTCGCCCGCCGGCCCATTGTGCGTACCGAGTGCATGAAGTTGCCGGCCGTTCCCGCGCCACCCGAGGCGCGGGCCGAGGAAGGGATGACGGCATGCGGTCACGCACAATTCTGACCATCGTCGCAACAGGAATCGTCGGCTTGTCCGGCCTCATCGTGGCCCCCCTGACCTTCGCAGCCCAGGCGCCCGCCAACGCCTGCCCCGACGTGGAGATCATCGGAGCCCGCGGAACCACCGAACGCCCCGGCCTCGGCGTCCTGCTCGGCCCGCTGGCCCGCCAGATGACCACGCAACTCCCCCAGACTGTCCGGTCGACCGCCGTCGACTACCCGGCCTCGTTCAACTACCAGCCCAGCGTCCGCCAGGGCGTCGACGCCTTGGCCGCAACCATGAAACGCACGGCCGCGGCCTGCGCCGACACCGAATTTGTCCTGATGGGCTACTCGCAGGGCGCCAACGTCGTCGGTGACGCCCTGGTCGGGCGATCGGTCCGCGGCCGCGCAGCAGCCCAACCGGCAATCCCCGCCGCACTGTCCGACAAGGTCGCCGCAGTCATCCTCTTCGGCGACCCGACCTTCACCGCCGGCGAACCCTTCAACATCACCGACGGCACCCGCTCCGGAGTCTTCGCCCGCGGCGACGGCCGCCTGGACGCCTTCGCCGACCGCACCCAGTCCTTCTGCAACCGCAACGACCGCTTCTGCCAGGGCGGCACCAGCCTGGCAGCGCACCTCGACTACTCGAAGTTCTTCACCGACGCGACCGAATTCACCGAGAACGAGCTGAGCTGAGCAGGAGGCCTTCCTCAGCCGGGGGTGTTTCTGTTGCTTGCTGGGGAAGGCTCTTCGGGTCAGCGCTTTGGGTCGAGGCAGATCAAGGGATTGATGTCGTAGGTGGGTGGTGGGTTCTGATCGTCGCTCCCGCCGAGATCGGTTCGCTTCGCTCCCCTGCCAGGTGAATGCTTGGTTGCGCTCTCGCGCTGCGCGCCAACCCCAGCGCTGCGCGCCAACCCCAGCGCTGCGCGCCAACCCCAGCGCTGCGCGCCCAACTTCAGCTGTGCGCGCCCAACTTCAGCTGTGCGCGCCCAACTTCAGCTGTGCGCGCCCACTTCAGCTGTGCGCGCCCACTTCAGCTGTGCGCGCCAAACCCGCGCTACCCGCCAAAGCGGCAGCTGCGCGCAACTCCGCCCGCGGACCACTACCCACGCTGCGTGCTACCCACGCTGCGTGCCACCCCACGCTGCGTGCCACCCCACGCTGCGTGCCGACCTACACGCTGGGCAGGAACCTCGGCGCTGCGCACCACCCTCGCACGGCGCCGAGGCCCCGTGCGCGGTGCGCCGGCTGCGTTTGCTGTGGGCGGTCCGATGCGCTGGGGGTCAGATCTCCGGCCGTTCGTCCAGCGGCCGCCTTGAGGGGTTGGTGGTCAGTCGTCGAAGCTGACTGTCAGTTTGGGGGACGTGGGGACTGATTGGCAGGTCAGGATAAAGCCGGCAGCGACCTCGGCGGGTTCGAGGGCGAAGTTGCGGCGCATTTCGGCGTCGCCTTCGGTCACGCGGGCGCGGCAGGTGCCGCAGACGCCGCCCTTGCAGGCGAAGGGGAGGTCCGGGCGGGAGCGCTGGGCTCCTTCCAGGACGGTGTCGCCTTCCGGCACGGTCACCGTGGTCGCCCGCCCGTCGAGGACGACCGTGACCTCGCTGCTCGGGCCTTCGGGGCCGCGTTCCTCGCGCAGCGGTTCCGGGGGTGCCTCGTCGACCCAGAACAGCTCGCGATGGATGCGGGACGCCTCGACGCCGTACTCGCTCAGGACCTCCGTCGCGTCCGTCACCATGCCGAACGGTCCGCACAGCCACCAGTGGTCGGTCCCGCGGACGTCGATGAGCAGCGGGAGCAACGTGCGGAGCTTGCCGGCGTCGAGGCGTCCGGTCAGCAGGTCGACCTCGCGGGCCTCCCGGGACAGCAGGTGCACCAGCTCGAGCCGCGACGGGTGGGCGTCCTTCAGGTCGGCGAGTTCCTCCGCGAACATGACCGTGTCCGCGCGCCTGTTGCCGTACAGGATGCTCACGTGGGCGTCGGGGTGTCGCAGCAGGGAAGCGGCGATGGAGAGGACCGGGGTGATTCCCGAGCCGGCGGCGATGAGCACGTGCCGGCCCGCCGCTTCGAGCTCCGGCGTGAAGGTGCCGGTCGGTGGCGCGACTTCGACGCTGTCTCCGGGACGCAGGCCGTGCACGAGCCAGGACGACACGAGGCCGCCGGGCACCTCACGCACGCCGATGCGGGGACGTTCGCCCGCCGCTGCGCAGATGGAGTAGGTGCGGCGTTCGTCGGCGCCGGCCTCGATCCGGCGAACCGTCAGGGACTGACCCGGCCGGAACGCATACCGCTCGGCCAGCTCGTCGGGGACGTCAAAGGTCACCGCGACCGCGTCGTCGCAGAGCCGTTCGACGGCGGCGACCCGCAGCGCGTGGAACTCGCGGACCACCACGTCAGATCTCCTTCACGTGCTCGAACGGCTCACGACAGACCGGGCACCGCCGCAACGCACGGCAGGCGGTGGCGCTGAACGCGGCGATCTCCTCGGTCTCGGCGTTGCCGCACTGCGGGCAGGCGATCATCTGGCGCCGGGGCGTGAGCGTGAGCGGCACCGGCCCGGCGCCGCGCCGAGGTGCCGGCCCCGGCGGTGAGATCCCGGCCGTCGCCAGCTTGTCGCGCCCGGCGGACGTGATCCAGTCGGTTGTCCACGCCGGCGTCAGCACGGTCCGAACCTCGACCCGCGCGTACCCGGCCCGGCGCAGCGCGCCGGTCAGGTCGTCCTGAATCGTCTGCATGGCCGGGCAGCCGGAATACGTGGGTGTGATCGTGACGACAACCCCGTCGTCGGACTCGTCGACATCGCGCAGGATGCCGAGGTCAGCGAGCGTCAGCATGGGCAACTCGGGATCCGCCACCCGGGCCGCAACGGCCGCCGCGGTCACCACACGCCCCCGGGCGTCGACCGGGCCAGCCCCTGCAGCTCGGTGAGAATCTCCGCGAGCTCCGAACTGTGTTGACCATTCCTACCGTGCTGCTCCGCCGGGACCTCATCGGTCGCCGGGCGCAAGGTCGCCGCCTCGAGCACCTGAGCCCACACAGCCTCGAACTCAGCGCGCAAGGCCGACGGGTCAACCGCCACGCCGGCCTCAGCAAGGCGCAGCTCAACCTCGTGCGGGCGGAACAGCTCGTCGGTCAGAAGGTGCACCGCGTCGGTCGCTACCTGCATGCGCCGGTGCGAGACTTCGGTGCCATCACCGAGGCGGACAACCCACTGGGCCGCGTAGTCGCGGTGGTAGGTGACCTCCTTGACGCCCTTGGCGCCGATCGCCGCCAGGACCGGATCGGCCGAACCCGTGAGCCTGTCCAGCAGCGCGAGACGCCAGGTCGCGAAGACCAGCAGCCGGGCGACGAGGTGGGCGAAGTCGGCGTCCGGGCGTTCGACCAGCCGGACGTTGCGGAAGTCAGCCGGGTCCCGCAGGTAGGCCAGGCTGTCCTCGTCGCGGCCGGCGTCCTCGACCTCGGCCGCGCGGGTGAGCAGCAGACGGGCCTGACCGAGCAGGTCGAGGGCGATGTTCGCGATCGCGAGCTCGTCCTCCAGCTCCGGCGCGCGGGTCACCCACTGCTGCAGCCGGTGCGACATGATCAGCGCGTCGTCACCGAGCATCAGGCAATAGGCCGTGAGATCGGCCCGGTCGACGGCGGCGGGCACAGCGGTGTCCACCCCGGCGAGCGGGTCGGCGAACCCCGTGCCGTACGCCCACCGTGCATCGTCGTCGTGGTCGGTGAGCGCCTCGTAGGCAGCGTCGAAGGACATGGCCATCGCCTCAGATGTGCGGTACGGAGTCGGGGATGGAGTAGTAGGTCGGGTGCCGGTAGACCTTGTCGCCGCTCGGGGCGAAGAAGGCTTCCTTCTCGTCCGGGCTCGACGCGGCCACGTCGTCGGACCGCACGACCCAGATGCTGACGCCCTCGTTGCGCCGCGTGTAGAGGTCACGGGCGTGGTGCAGGGCCATCTGGTGGTCGGCGGCACGCAGCGAGCCGACGTGCACGTGGTTGAGTCCTCGCTTGGCCCGTACGAACACCTCGAAGAGCGGCCACTCATGCTTGATGTCCTCGCTCATGCCGCTGCCTCCTGACGACGGGACGCCTTGGCGGCGTGCACTGCGGCCGCTTCTCGGACCCATGCGCCGTCCTCGTCGGCACGGCGCCTGTTCTCGATGCGCAGGGCGTTGCAGGGGCCGTCACCCGAGATGACCCGCTGCAGCTCGGACCAGTCGATGGCGCCGAAGTCCCAGTGCCCGCGCTCCTCGTTCCAGCTCAGGTCCGGGTCGGGCAGGGTGACACCGAGCGCCTCGGCCTGCGGGACGCTCATGTCGACGAACCGCTGCCGCAGCTCGTCGTTGCTGTGCCGCTTGATCTTCCAGGCCATGGACTGGGCGGAGTTCGGCGACTTGTCGTCCGGCGGGCCGAACATCATCAGCGACGGCCACCACCAGCGGTTGACGGCGTCCTGGACCATCTCGCGCTGCGCGCCGGTGCCCCGCATCATCGTCATCAGCAGCTCGTACCCCTGCCGCTGGTGGAAGGACTCCTCCTTGCAGATGCGGATCATCGCCCGGCCGTACGGGCCGAAGGAGCTGCGGCAGAGCGGCACCTGGTTGCAGATCGCCGCGCCGTCGACCAGCCAGCCGATGACGCCGACGTCCGCGAAGGACAGCGTCGGATAGTTGAAGATCGACGAATACTTCTGCTTGCCCTCGATGAGCCGCCGGGTCAGGTCGCCACGGTCGGCCCCGAGGGTCTCCGCGGCCGAGTACAGGTAGAGACCGTGCCCGGCCTCGTCCTGCACCTTGGCGAGCAGGATCGCCTTGCGCCGCAGTGAGGGCGCCCGCGTGATCCACTCCCCCTCGGGCTGCATGCCGATGATCTCGGAGTGCGCGTGCTGCGCGATCTGCCGGATCATCGTCTTGCGGTAGCCCTCCGGCATCCAGTCCCGCGGCTCGACCCGCTGGTCCTTCGCGATGGTCTCCGCGAACGTCTTCTCGCCGAGGTCGGTCATCGGTTCACCTCCCAGGTGTGGAAGCCCTGTCCGGTCTTGCGTCCCAGTTCGCCGCGGGCGACCTTGTCGCGCAGCAGCTGCGGTGGTGCAAAGCGTTCGCCGAGCTCGCGGTGCAGGTGCTCGGCGATGGCGAGCCGCACGTCGAGCCCGACCAGGTCGGTGGAGCGCAGCGGGCCCATCGGGTGCCGGTAGCCGAGCTCCATGGCGCGATCGATCGAGGCGGCGTCGGCGACACCCTCCTCGAGCATGCGGATGGCCTCGAGTCCGAGCAGCACCCCGAGGCGACTCGTGGCGAACCCGGGCGAGTCGCGTACCAGGATGGCGGTCTTGCCGAGGTCGAGCGCCCAAGCCTGCGCCGCGTCGCGGACCGCGTCGGCGGTCTGCGGGCCGACGACGATCTCGACGAGGTCGCTCGCCGGCACCGGGTTGAAGAAGTGCATGCCGACCAGAGCTGCCGGGCGCTTCAGGCCTTCGGCGAGACCCGCGATCGAGAGTGAACTGGTGTTGGTGGCCAGAACGGTGTGCTCGCCGACCACCGCCTCGACGGCCGCGAGGACACGAATCTTCAGGCCGGCATCCTCCGGCACGGCCTCGATCACCACGTCGGTTTCGGCCGGCAGGGCGGACACGTCCGGAGCGAGGGTGACGCGGCCGAGGATCTGTGCGACGTCCTCGGTCAGCTTGCCGCGCTCCTCGGCCCGGCGCAGGCCGGTCTCCAGCCGTTGCCTGGCCGCGGCGCCGGCCGACGAGTCCTGCTCGACCAGCGTGACGCTGGACCCGGCCGCCGCGAAGACCTGCGCGATCCCTGCGCCCATCCGACCGCCGCCGACCACACCCACCGACTTCGGGGTCATCGGCGTTCTCCGGCCAGGAAGGCGTCCATGCGGGTGCGCTTGTCCTCGGACTCGAAGAGGATCGCCTGCGCGAGGTCGTCGGTGACCGGGTGGCCGCCGGGCGCGTCGGCAACAAGTTTGGTCAGCTTCAGGGCGAGGGTGCCGTTGCGCGACATGCGGTCGAGCAGCGAATGTGCCCGCTTGAGCAGCTCGTCGCCCGGCACGATCTCAGCGACCAGGCCGAGGCGGTAGGCATCGTCGGCGTCGAGGCGCCGGCCGGCGAGCAGGATCTGCTTGGCGACGGACGCGCCGACGAGCTCCCGCAACCGCCAGGTCGCCCCGGCCGCGGCCAGGATGCCCAGGCCCGGCTCGGGGTTCCCGAACACCGCGCCGGGTGAGGCCAGCCGCAGGTCGCAGGCGTACGCGAGCTCGGCACCCCCACCGAGCGCGTAGCCGTCGACGGCGGCGACCGTCGGCAACGGCAGACGGGCGATCCGGTCGAAGAGGCGGCTGTTGATCCCCTGCAACGCCTGATCGCGGCCGCGCTCGCGCAGCTCGGCGATGTCGGCACCGGCGGCGAACGTGCCCTCGGCTCCGGTGAGCAGCAGCAACCGTGGGTTGTCCTCGAGGCCGGCGCAGACCTCGTGGAGCTCGCGAATCATGGCCGCGTTGATGGCGTTGCGCGCCTCCGGCCGGTGCAACGTCACCACGACGCGGTCGTCGAGCTCTTCCACCCGCAGGGTGGTGGGCTGTGCCATCAGACGCGCTCCACCAGCATGGCAACACCCTGGCCGACACCGACGCACAGCGTGGCGAGGCCACGGCGGGCGTTCTCGCGTTCCATCCGGCCGAGCAGCGTGACGGTGAGGCGGGCTCCGGAGCAGCCGAGCGGGTGACCCAGGGCGATCGCTCCACCGTCCGCGTTGACCCGCTCCTCGTCCAGTTTCAACCGGCGGATGACGGCGAGGGACTGGACCGCGAAGGCCTCGTTGAGCTCGACGGCGTCGAGATCACCCACACCCCAGCCGGCCCGTGCCAGGGCCTTCTCGGTGGCGGGCACCGGTCCGAGACCCATGATCTGTGGCGGCACACCGGCGCTTGCTGACGTGACGATGCGGGCGCGCGGCGTCAGGCCGTACCGTTTGACCGCCTCCGCGCTGGCCACGACGACGGCTGCGGCGCCGTCGGAGAGCGGCGAGGAGGACCCGGCTGTGACAACACCGCCGGCGCGGAAGACCGGCCGCAGCGCGCCCAGGCGTTCCAGGCTGCTGCCCCGGCGCGGGATCTCGTCGATGCTGACCTTGCCGTCCTTGACGGCGACCGGGGTGATCTCGGCGGTGAAACGCCCGGCGTCGATGGCGGCGATGGCGCGTTCGTGGCTGCGCAGGGCAAAAGCGTCGCTGTCAGCGCGGGTGATTCCGTCGAGGGCGGCAACCTCCTCGGCCGTCTCCCCCATCGCGAGGGTGACGCGGCGGTCCTCGGGACCGGCGCCGGCCGTGCTGTCCTGGGCGGTGAACGCCGGGTTGGTGAAACGCCAGCCCAGTGAGGAGTCGACAACCTCGCCGGGACGCGCCCAAGGCGTGCCGGGCTTGGCCATGACCCACGGCGCGCGCGTCATGGATTCCACGCCGCCTGCCACCATCAGATCGGCCTCGCCGCTGCGGATCGCCTGAGCGGCCGACACGATCGCGGTCAGACCGCTCGCGCAGAGGCGGTTGACCGTGTAGCCGGGCACGGTGTCGGGTAGGCCCGCGAGCAGCACGGCCATGCGGGCGACGTTGCGGTTGTCCTCGCCGGCCTGGTTGGCGGCGCCGAGAACAACCTCGTCGATCGCCTCGCCGGGGACCCCGGCGCGGCTGACCGCCTCGCGCACGACCAGCCCGGCGAGGTCATCAGGGCGTACGCCGGACAGCGCGCCGCCGTACTTGCCCTGCGGAGTGCGGACGCCGCCGATCAGGAATGCGTCAGGCATTGGTCTCCCCCGCCAGGTGGTAGCGCGACTGCAGGGTGAAGAAGCGGCCGGAGACGAAGTAGGAGTCGGTCAGCGACGCGGTCGCGGCCGGATTGGCCGCGGTGCCGTGCAGGTCGCTGAAGGCCGCCGTCTGATTGACGAAGACACCGCCGGTGAGGTTTTGCGAGAGGTGCACACCGGCATCCAGCGCGGCCTCACGGGCGGCGGCGAGGATCTCCTGGGACGTCGAGTAGACCGAAGCGGTCAGCGCGCCGTACTGCCGCACGGTCTCCCTGAACACGTCGAGGCTGTGCCGGGTGGACTCGGTGGTGATGACAAATGAGACCGGGCCGAACCACTCCCGGGTGTACGTCTTCTCGTCGGCGGCGTCGATCCGCAGCACCACCGGCGTCCGGATGGTGGCCTCGGGGAACTGCTCGTCCGTCACCGCCGTGGACGGGTGGATGACGCCCGGGGTGTCGCCGGCCTCGGTCAGCCGCACCAGAACGCCGTCGTTGACGATCGCGCCCAGCGTGCCGGCGGCCCGCTTCGGGTCTCCGAGCAGCTTGTCGAGCGCCAGCGACAGGTCAGCGCCGAACTCGTCCGCGCTGCGGTGACCCGCGTCCGTCTCGATGCCCGTGGCGGGGACGAGGAAGTTTTGCGGGGTGGTGCACATCTGGCCGCTGTAGAGCGAGAGCGAGAACGCCAGGTTGCGCAACATCCCCTTGTAGTCGTCGGTGGAGTCCACGATGACCGTGTTGAGGCCGGCCTTCTCGGTGTAGACGACGGCCTGGCGGGCGTTCGCCTCGAGCCAGTTGCCGAACTCGCTGGAGCCGGTGAAGTCGACGATCCGCACGTCGCGGTGGGTGGCCAGGGTCGCGGCGATGCCGTCGCCCGGCTCCTCGACCGCGAGGGTCACGAGGTTGGGATCCAGGCCGGCCTCGGTGAGCACCTCGCGGGCGATCTGCACCGTGATGGCGAGCGGCAGGACAGCACCGGGGTGCGGCTTCACGATCACGGCGTTGCCCGTGACGAGGCTGGCGAACAGGCCCGGGTAGCCGTTCCAGGTCGGGAAGGTGTTGCAGCCGATCATCAGGGAGACACCACGACCGACGACGGTGCTGATCTTGGCGAGGCGCAGCGGGTCGCCACCACGCTGCGGCTTGGTCCAGGTGGTCGTCGCGGGGATGCGCGTCGACTCGGCCAGCGCGACAGCCACCGCCTCGAGGCCACGGTCCTGGGCGTGAGCGCCGCCGGCCTGGAAAGCCATGACGAACGCCTGGCCGGTGGTGTGCTGCACGGCGTGCGCCAGCTCGAAGATGCGGGCGTTGATCCGGCGCAGGATCTCGGCGGCCACACCGGCGCGCCCCTGCGGCCCGACGGCCTGCCAGACCGGCGTCGCGGCGCGGGCGGCGGCGATCAGATCAGCCGGCTCACCCCGCGGATACCGGATGTCGAGACTGACGCCGTACGGAGAGCGCTCGGTCGAGATCGTCCCCGTCGCACCGGGGACCTCGATCGGGAAATCGGAACCGAGCAATGCCCGGAAGGCCTGCTCCCCGGTCGCCGCGGCGTCCTCGCCGTAGACCGACTTGCTCGGGGACTCGGGGTAGGCCGACCAGTAGTCGCGCACCGCCGCCGCCTCGATCGCCTTGTCGAGCAGCTCGCGGTGCGTCTCGTAGAACTCGGCGGGGGTTGTCATCGGCGCTCCTGTGCGGTTGGCTGTATCTCATATTTACCGTCCGATCGGTCGGTAATCAAGACGGCAGCCAAGATCAAGCGGAAGCTGGGTGAACATGGCACGGACCGCGGCACACGACATGTTCGATCGCGACAAGGCCTCCCAAAGACTTGGCATGGAGCTTGTTTCCGCAGGTGAGGGCGCTGCCGTCGTGCGCATGAGAGTCACCGCCGAGATGGTCAACGGGCACGGCACGACCCACGGCGGCTACGTGTTTCTCCTGGCCGACACCGCCTTCGCCTGCGCCTGCAACAGCCACGGTCCGGTCACCGTCGCGGCCGGCGCCGACGTCACGTTCCTGCGTCCCACGGCCGAGGGTGATCAGCTCGAGGCGCACGCGCGAGAGCGCTCCACGAGCGGCCGCAGCGGCGTCTACGACGTCACGGTCTCCCGGGACGGCGACGTGATCGCCGAGTTCCGGGGCCGCAGCCGAGTGATCAGTCCGGGACGCCCGGCATGACCGACGAGGAAAGCCTCGCCGAGGGCGAGAGGCTGGTCGAGCTCCTCAAGGAGAGCAACCGGCCACGCCGCGGCAGACCGGGTCACGACCTCCGCGCGGTCCTCGCCGCGGCCGTGCAGCTGTTCAACGAGCGCGGTTACGAGGCCACCAGCATGGACGACGTGGCGAAGCGGCTGGGCATCACCAAGTCGAGCCTCTATCACCACGTCAGCGGCAAGCAGGAGCTGCTGCGGTCCGCGATCGATCAGGCGCTCGACGGCCTCGACGAGGTGATGACCGAGGTCGAGCAGGAGGACGCGCCCGCCATCGAGCGCCTCGAGATGCTCATCCGCAACAGCGTGCTCGTCCTGACCGAGCGCCTCGAATACGTCACCCTGCTGCTCCGGGTCCGTGGCAACACCGCGGTGGAGCTGCAGGCCCTGATCCGCCGCCGGATCTTCGACGCCAAGGTGACCAAGCTCGTCGAGCAGGCCCGCGATGAGGGTGCGATCCGTCCCGACGTCGACGCCGCCACCGCCGCCCGCCTGCTCTTCGGCATGGTCAATTCGCTCATCGAGTGGTACAGCCCTCGCCGCGGCGGCGCGGCGGAGCTCGCCGACACCGTCACCGCCATCGCCTTCGACGGCCTGCGCACGAGGCAATGAGGTTCCGAGGAGAGAGTCATGCAGGACCGCACCCCCCGACCCGAAGATCTCGACCCGATCGAGCGGGCGTCCGTCGACGAGCTGCGCGCGCTGCAGCTCGAGCGCTTGCAATGGTCGCTGCGGCACGCCTACGAGAACGTCCCGCAGTACCGGAAGATGTTCGACGAGATCCAGGCCCACCCGGACGACCTGCACCAGCTCGGTGACCTGGCGAAGTTCCCGTTCACCGACAAGGCCGTGCTGCGGGCGAACTACCCCTTCGACATGTTCGCCGTGCCCCGCGAACGGATCTCCCGGCTGCACGCCTCGTCGGGGACGACGGGACGCCCGACCGTCGTCGGGTACACGAAGGACGATGTCCGGACCTGGGCCCGGCTGATGGCCCGCTCGATCCGGGCCTCCGGGGGCCGCCCCGGCGACCGGGTGCATGTGGCCTATGGATATGGCCTGTTCACCGGCGGTCTCGGCGCGCACTACGGCGCGGAGGAGCTCGGTTGCACGGTCATCCCGGTGTCGGGCGGCATGACCGAGCGGCAGGTCATGCTGATCAACGATTTCAAGCCGGACATCATCATGGTCACACCGAGCTACATGCTGGCGATCGTCGACGAGATGCACCGCCAGGGTGTCGACCCGCGCAGCACCTCCCTCGCCGTGGGCATCTTCGGCGCCGAGCCGTGGACCCAGGACCTGCGCACCGAGATCGAGCAGCAGCTCGACATCCACGCGCTCGACATCTACGGCCTGTCCGAGGTGATGGGACCCGGCGTCGCGACCGAGTGCGTGGAGACCAAGGACGGCCTGCACGTCTGGGAGGACCACTTCTACCCGGAGATCATCGACCCGGTGACCGGCGAGGTGCTTCCCGACGGCGAGACGGGCGAGCTCGTCCTCACGTCGCTGACCAAGCAGGCGATGCCGGTCGTGCGCTACCGGACCCGGGACCTCACGCGCCTGCTGCCGGGCACGGCCCGCCCGATGCGCCGCATCGAGAAGATCACCGGACGCACCGACGACATGATCATCCTGCGCGGCGTCAATCTCTTCCCCACCCAGATCGAAGAGCTCATTCTCCGTACGCCCGAACTGGCCCCGCACTTCCAATGCCTGCTGACCCGCGACGGCCGTCTCGACGCCATGACCGTCAAAGTGGAACGCCGCCACGGCATCGGGGCGCCGGCGGCCGAGGCAGCGGGGCGGCAGCTCGCCACCCTGGTGAAGAACACGATCGGCGTCAGCGTGGCGATCGACGTGATCGAGCCCGACGGGGTCGAACGCTCGATGGGCAAGATGCGCCGCATCGTCGACCAGCGCCCGAAGGACTAACTCACAGCGGCCGTGCTGCCGCGGACCACGAGGCGGGGGTTCAGCACTATCTCCAGGCGCTGCTTGCGGCCCTCGTCCAGGCGCTGGACCGCCGCCAGCACCGCATGGCTGGCCTGGGCGGCCGGATCCTGGTTGATGGTGGTGAGGTCGATGTGGGCCAGCCGGGCGAGGGTGCTGTCGTCATAACCGACGACGGAGATCTGACCGGGAACGTCCAGCCCGCCGCGGAGGAACGCGTCCATGAGACCGACGGCGCAACGGTCGTTGGAGGCAACGACGGCGGTCGGGCGGTCGGAGGCGGCCGCCAGCCGGCGGCCTGCGCGGATGCCACCCTCCTCGGTGTGGTCGCCCGGAACGATCCTGATCTCGTCGGCGAGCCCGGCGCGGCGCATGCCGTCGCGGTAACCACGACGGCGGGCGGCCGCGACGACGCCCCGGCCGCCGTCGACCAGGGCGATGTGCCGGTGGCCGAGACCGATCAGATGATCGAGGGCCTCCGACACGCCGACCTGATCGGCGGAACGGACCACGTCCACGTCACCGGCAGCGACCCGGCGTCCGATCGCGACCACCGGCACCTGCGCGGCGAGCGCCGCCAGCCGATCGTCGGCGGCATCCGGACCGATCAGGAGCAGAGCCTCGCAGCGGAAGTCCAGCAGCGTCTCCACGGCACGGTCCTCGTCACGGTGCCGGGTGAGGGTGGACAGCACGATCTCGTACCCGACCCGGTCGGCCTCGGCCTGGATCTCCTCCACCAGCTCGGCATGGAACTGGCTCCGGATGTCGAGCATGACGCCGAGCAGATGCCGGCGCCGCCGGGCGAGCAGGCTCGCGGTGCGATCGGCGCGGTAACCCAGCTCCGCAGCCGCCTCGAGCACGCGTCTCCGCGTCTCCGCACTGGGCCCGGGTGCGCCGCGCAGCACCAGCGAGACCGACGCCGTCGAGACGCCCACACGGGCGGCGACATCGTCGAGCCGGGGTCGTTGATCCACTACGGAAACCTCCGGTAACCCTTGACACACAACGAGATCGACTTGGATAGTACTCGCAGTTAAAGCGCTTTAAAAGCGCGGACCCGCTCCTCCTGCTCCCGCTCGACATCCTCGGTCCGACACCCTTCAGCCGGAGGTCCCTCCCATGGCAGATCGCTCCCTCGGTGTGGCCGTCATCGGCGCCGGCATGGTCGGCCGCGCGCACGCCAACGCCTACCGCAACGCGTCCACGGTCTTCGGGACCGGCCCGTCGCCCCGCCTGGTGGCCATCGCCGACGTCCACGAGCCGTTCGCCACCGACGCCGCCCGTCGCTACGGCTTCTCCCGCACCGCGACCGACTGGCGAGCCGTCGTCGACGCCCCCGACATCGACGCGGTCAGCGTCGCCGTGGCCAACAACCTGCACCGCGAGATCGTCGAGGCGGCGCTCGCCGCGGGCAAGCACGTCCTCTGCGAAAAGCCCCTCGCTCCGAGCATCGGCGACGCCCAGGCGATGGTCGACGCCGCAGCGGCCACCGACCGCGTCGCTGCCGTGGGCTTCACCTTCCGCCGCTCCCCCGCGATCAACGCCATCCGCGAGCAGGTGTTGCACGGCGGGCTCGGGAGGGTGCGGCACATCGTCGGCAACTACTGGACCGATTACGGCTTCGATCCGCAGCGCCCGATGAGCTGGCGTTACCTCGGCGGCCCGGGGTCGGGTGTGCTCGCCGACATCGGCAGCCACCTGGTCGACCTGGCCGAGTTCTTCTGCGGCCCCACCACCGGCGTGCACGGCACCTCGATGAGCACGCTGATCACCTCCCGGCGCAAGCCGCTCGGGGTCGCCGTCGGGCACTCCGGCGGGGTCGAGCTCAGTGACGATCTGGTCCCGGTCGACAACGAGGACATCTGCACCTTCACCACCTCGTACGCCGGAGGTGCGCTCGGCACGTTCTCGTTGTCACGGGTGGCGTACGGGCACGCCAACTCGTTGAAGCTCGACCTGTTCTGCGAGAACGGGACCGCTTCGTTCGACCTGACGCGGCCGGCCGAGTTCAGCGTCATCGACGGGACGCCCGCGCAGGAGGTAAACGGGGCGCGGCAGGTGTTCATCGGGCCGTGGCATCCGTACATCTCGCGGGGCCTGCCCATGGACTTCCCCACCGTGGGCCACGGGCAGAACGACTTCTTCGTGTTCCAGGCCCGCTCCTTCCTCGACCAGATCGCCGGGGTCGAGCAGCTCCCGCCGTGCCCCGACCTGGCGCACGGGCTGCACAACCTGCGCGTGCTCGACGCGGTCGTGTCGGCCACCGACAAGCCCGTCCACCTCTGAGCCGGAAAGGCCGCCACTCATGAAGCTCGGTGCCTACACCGCCTGCCTGCACGACCGCTCCCTGGACGAAACCCTCAAGATCCTCGGCGAGCTCGGTCTGACGAGCGCCGAGATCAACGCCGGTGGCTTCATCCCCGCACCCCACCTGCCGATCGACGACCTCCTCGCCAGCGCCGGCGCCCGTGAGGACTACCTCGGCCGTTTCGCTCAGGCCGGCATCACGCTGACCGGTCTGAACGTCAACGGCAACCCGCTCAACCCCGACCCCGAGGTCGGTCCGAAGCACGCCGCGGACCTGCACCGCGCCATCGACGTGGCAGCCGCACTCGGCGTGAAACGCATCGTGGCGATGTCGGGCCTGCCCGCCGGTGAGCCCGGCGGCACGGTCGGCAACTGGGTGGTGAACCCGTGGGACAGCCAATATCTCGACGTCCTCGACTACCAGTGGCAGCAGGTGGCGGTGCCGTTCTGGAAGGACGTCGATGCCCGCGCGGCCGCCGCCGACGTCAAGATCTGCATCGAGATGCACCCGCAGAACCTCGTCTTCAACCCGCCGACGCTCCAGCGGCTCGTCGAGCAGACCAACGCCAGCCACGTCGGCGCCGAGCTCGATCCCAGCCACCTCTTCTGGCAAGGCATGGACCCGGTCGCCTGCGTCGAACACCTCGGCGGCCTCGTCTTCCACGCCGCCGCCAAGGACACCCGGATCAACCCCGACCACGTCAAGCTCTACGGTGTCCTGGACGACCGCTTCACCCGGACCGCGGCGGATGCCGACCCGTTGAACATCGGCGGAAAGAACACCCTGAACCAGTGGCCGAAAAACGCCGCCTGGGAGTTCGTGGCCGTCGGCCGCGGCCACAGCGTCAAGGACTTCTGGGTGCCGTTCCTGCAGGCGCTCCACGCCGTCGATCCGGACATGGCCGTGAACATCGAGCACGAGGACCAGGAGTTCGACCAGGTCGAGGGCCTCCGCCTGGCCGCCGACAACCTCCTCGCCGCCGGCGCCCGGGCCGGGATCTGACCATGACCACCATCCGATGGGGTCCGCCCACGCGAACGGTCGACATTGCCGTCGCGGGCCGTGACGAGGTTCCTTGCCGCCTCGGCAAACCTCGCAGCCGGTTCCGCGACCGGCGAGTCCCTCCTCGCAGCGGACGCGCCCGACGCGGTATCCCGGCGACGACCCACGACGGCCTCAAGACCGCAGCAGCCTCGGACCTCCCCGAGACGCTGCCCTGAACCGGGTCGCCGCCGTCGGCAACGAAGCCGGCGGCGGCGGCTCCCCTCACCACCCGCCGGAACCCCCTGAAGTTGGCTCAGTCCACACGGACATTGACAACACGCGATCTTCCACTGCGTGCTCATAACGGCGTTCAGCGTCCGGCACCTCATTGCTCTAGCGGGGAGTTGCTGGGTGCTCGCTTGCGGAAGCGGGAGAGCGGGGGCCCTTTAAGCTGGGCCGAAGTTGCGGACGGCTATCGGGAGGCTACGTGCGGCGAGTGCTTGCGGGGACCGTCGTTGCTGCGCTGCTCATGGGCGCAGCGGGGTGTACCGACGATGACGGCGAAGCTGCCCCTGACGGACCTCCAGCCAGCACTTCCGCCGCGCCCAGTCAGTCGGCAGCGGACGGCCCGGTGCAGACGCGGGTCGTGGATGCCGGTGGAGACCGGCTTCGGATGAGCGTCGGGCCGCTGATCAGATCGGGCGGCACGGTGGTGCTTACCGTGCAGACCACGCTCGAGCAGGCCGGCAACGGTGGAGCAGCCGTGGTCAGCCGGCACTTCTCCTCGATTCTGTCCACGTCGTTCGATGCGGCGCGGCTGATCGACGAGGCGGGGCGCAGGGTCTACCTGGTCTCGCGGAACACTGCCGATGACGGGTGTGTCTGCACCGGGCTGTTGCGGGTCGAGGCCGGGGAGACACGACCGTTGCAGGCGGCGTTCGGCGGGCTGCCGGCCGGTCTCCAGCGGGTGTCCGTGATGTTGCCTCATGCCGGGGTGTTCACCGACGTGCCCATCCTCGACGGTGCGGTGCCCGAGCCGCCGACCGGGGTCAACGCTGCGGGGCGGGTGCAGAAGGCGCTTGATCTCAGCGATGTCGCCGCTTCTTACGGGGCGGGGCTGGAGGCGTACACGGAGCGGGTGGGCGTGGGGGTGAGGACCCGGCGCGGGGCTGATCAGGTGGATATCAGCCTGGACACCGACGTTCTGTTCCGGCTCGACAGTGCCAAGCTCACGTCCCGGGCCTCGAAGACGATCGGTGCTGCGGTGGCCGATCTGAAGGCTGCGGGGCCTGGGCCGTTGACCGTTACCGGGCATACCGACAGCACCGGCACCACGGCCCACAACCAGACCCTGAGCGAGCAGCGGGCGCGGGTGGTCAGCGAGGCACTCACCACGCAGTTACCCGACGGGCAATGGCCGAAGACCGTTGCGGCCAAAGGGGAAAGCCAGCCCACCGTGCCGAACGACTCGGACGCGAACCGGGCTCTGAACCGGCGGGTGACGATCACCTTCAAGGAGCGGCGCAACAACACGGGCGCGGGGAGCACGGCGCCACTGCCGAAGACCAAGGGTGAAGAGGGCAAGGCGCCCGACGGGGTCGAGGTCTCGCTGCCGTTGAACCGGGGGACGATCCGGTTCGTGCCCGGAGCCGCCACGGTGCGCGGACCGTTCCTGCTCGTGAACCTCACGGCGCGTAACACTGGGGAGGGCAAGGCGACCATTCTCGACTTCCTCGGGCAGGGCGTGTTCACGGTACGCAGCGAGTTCGACCCGTTCGCCCGCTACGGGGCTGCGGGTGTCCGGCTCCTGCAGGGTGACACCGCGTCGTACGGGCTGGATTACGAGCTCGAGCCGGGCGATCACCGCTGCCTGTGCGACCGCCTCCTCAACCAGGCAATCCCACCGGGCAGCGAGCGGCTGCTGTCACTGTGGTTCCCAGCTCCGCCGGCCGGAGAGAAGGTGATCACGATCGACGTGGCCGATCGGCTCCGCATCACCGACATCCCGATCAGCTGAACCGCCGGGACCGTCGCTCGACGAAATCAGCAAGCGTGACCACACGTCAGCCACCGGCAGCGGGAATGCTCGACGGCAGGCAGACCGACCTGATGAACGCCCGGTCTACCAACGAGTCGGCGGACGCTAGCGCGAATATTCAGCCGGCAGGAAGGCCAATGACGGTGCGGACGACCAGTCGGCACGCGAGCTGGTGGCGGCCGGACGATCAACCGGCAGCGGGCCGGGCCGATGGCCGCGCCGACAGTAAGCCGGCGAGCCCTCAGGCGCGAAGCTCAGCCGGTAGGCGCGACGGGTGGTGGAGCGAACAATCAGCCGGTGGGCAGGCCGGCGGCGGCGCGGATGAACGACTGCGGGTAGGCCACTGGCGGCGCCGCGGCCGATGAGCCATTGAACGCGCCGATAGCGGCCCGGGCGAGCGCCAGTCGGCGGGCCGGCCGCGGCCCAAACGATCAGCCGGAGGACGGTCAGCTGTGGCGCAGACGATCGGCCGGAGGACGGGCAGCAGGGCCGGGTGAGCAGCCGATAGGCGGGCGCCGGTGAGGGCGATCAACGCGAAGGTGGGCCGGTGGTGGCTCGGATGATCAGGTGGGGTGGGATGACGATTTCTCGGGGGGTTGGGCGGGCGCCGTCGATGCGTTCGATCGCGCGCTGGACTGCCTGCGTTGTCAGGGCATCGACGTCCTGGGCGACCGTGGTCAGCGCGACGTGGGCAAGCCGGGCCAGCCGACTGTTGTCATAGCCGACGACGCTCAAATCACCCGGCACCGCAAGACCCGCGCGGCGCACCACGTCCAGGACACCGGTGGCGCAACGGTCGTTGAACACAGTGACCGCTGTTGGCAGGTCCGTCAGCAGGGACTCCGCCGCCCGTGCGCCGTCCTCCTCCGTGAGGCCGCCCGGGATGATTCGTGGCTCCCCGACACCGGCCATGGCCTGCGTGTAGCCGCGTCGGCGTGATGTTGCGCCCGGTGCGCGGCTGCCGTCGATGTGGGCGATCCGGTGGTGGCCCAGGGAGGCGAGGTGGTCGACGGCCTGGTGCAGGCCTTCGGCGTCAGCCGTGCGGACCACGTCTACCGCAGGATGCCGCACGCCCCGCGCCACCACGAGCACCGGCATCCGGGCGGCCAATTCGGCCAATGTGGCGGCCGGGGATTGTGGGCCCAGCAGGATGAGCGCTTCGCAGCGGTCCTGGAGCAGACCGGCGATGGCCTTCCGCTCGTCGCGACCCGGCGCCACCGCGCTCAGCGCGAGCTCGTAACCATGCTGCTCGGCTGCTGCGTACAGGCCCGTGACCAGGTCGCCGTGGAAGGTGTGTTGGACGCCGAAGACGACGCCGAGGAGGCGGGTGCGGCCGCTGCGGAGGAGGCGGGCGCGGCTGTCGGGGTGGTAGCCGAGGCGCTCGGCGACTTCGAGCACGCGGCGCCGGGTGGCTTCGCTCGCGCCGGCTGCGTCGCGCATGACGATCGAGACCAGTGCCGTGGAAACTCCGGCTGCGGCGGCGACGTCAGCGAGGGTGGTGCGGCGGTCACCGGGCATGGCAGCAGCTTACTAGAACGTTCTAGAGATTGGCCTTGACGCGGCCGCGGGCCGGGGCGCACGCTTCTAGAACGTTCTAGTAGAGGGTGGTCCTCCATGGTGGTCAGGGTGGCGCTGATCGGGTCCGGACGGATGGGTGCGTTCCACGGGGAGACGGTCGATCGGCGGCTGCCCGGCGCCGAGCTGGTGGCGATTGCCGACCCGGTTCTGTCACCGGCAGACCGTCCAGGGGTCCGCGTCTGTGCGGACGCGGCGCAGGTCTTCGCCGATTCCGACGTTGATGCGGTGGTCATCGCGTCGCCGGCTCGGTTCCACGCCGGGCTCGTGGTCGCGGCCGCCGAGGCGGGCAAGCATGTCTTCTGCGAGAAGCCGATGGCGCTGACCCTCGCCGACGCGGACCGTGCGATCGACGCCGCCCACCATGCGGGTGTGGTCCTCCAGGTGGGCTTCAACCGCCGGTACGCCCCCGCCTGGCAGGCCGCCCGCGGGCTTCTCGACGACGGCCGGCTCGGCACCCCGCGGCTGCTGCGGTCGCTCACCCGGGATCCGGGCGGTTTTGATCCGGCGCGGGTCGCCCCGGACACGATCTTCCTGGAGACACTCATCCACGACTTCGACACGCTGCGGTTCCTCAACCCCGGCGCCGAGGCCGTCGAGGTGCATGCGACCGCCGACGCGCTCGTCGAACCGGACTGGCGGGACCGTGGGCTGCTCGACACGGCGGTGGTCACGGTCCGGTTCGACAACGGCGCGATCGGGGTGGCCGAGGCTTGTTTCGAGGCCTCCTACGGCTACGACGTGCGGGGGGAGGTGCTCGGCTCGGGCGGCCTGGCCCTGCTCGGGGACGGGCGACGCACCTCGATGTCGTTCCTGGGGGCGAGCGGTCAGACCGCCGACACGGTACGCAGCGACCAGGAGCTCTTCGCCGACGCCTACACCGCGGAGCTGGCCGCCTTCGTCGACGCGGTCACCACCGGCGGCCCGGCCGACGTCACGGGCGAGGATGCTCGTGCGGCCCTGACGATCGCCCTGTGTGCCGCCGCGTCGGTCCGCGCCGGAGTACCGGTGGCGACCTCATGAGACTGGCCGTGTGCGCCGAGATGGTCTTTCTCGACCTGCCGTTCGAGGAGCGGGTGCGCCGGATCGCGGACCTCGGTTTCGAGGTGGAGATCTGGGACTGGACCCGGAAGGACATCACCGCGCTGCGAAGCACGGGCGCGACGTTCTCCTCGATGACCGGATATGTGACCGGCACCCTGGCCGACAGCGACGGCGCCGACGAGCTCGTGCGCACCGCCGAGCTCGCCCTCGAGGTTGCGGACCGCCTCGACTGTCCCCGTCTCAATCTTCACGGGACCGGTCTCGACGGGTCGGGGCTGCCGGTGGTGCCGTGCGCGACACCCACACCGGCGATGTGGCTGACCGCCGCCCGCACGCTGACGCGGATCGCCGGGCTGGGCGAACGCGCCGGCCGGGTGTTCACCTTGGAAAACCTCAACACGGCCGTCGACCATCCGGGCACACCGTTCGCCCGGGCGGCGGACACGATGACGCTCGTGGCCGCCGTCGGGAGCCCTCATCTGCGGATGAACCTCGACCTCTACCACGCCCAGATCGGTGAGGGGAATCTGATCGCGCTGGTCCGGGCGGCGCTGCCGCTCATCGGTGAGATCCAGGTCGCCGATGTGCCGGGGCGCTGCGAGCCCGGCACCGGCGAGATCAACTACCGGAACGTGGCCCGCGCTCTGGAGGGCTACGACGGGGTGGTCTCGCTCGAGGGCTGGGCGTCCGGGGATTCCGGGGCAGCCCTCGAGCGCTTCCGGGAGGCGTTCACATCAGGTGCTTCGCCACGTACTGGTTGACCTGGTCGAGGTTGAAGCGGCAGCTCTCCTCGGCGCGTTCCTCCCAGGCGAAGACGCAGACGGTGGCGGTGCCGTCGAAGCCGACCTCGGCCAGGGTGCGGAAGAACAGGTTCCAGTCGACCTCGCCCTGGCCGATGTCGAGGTGTTGGTGCACCCGTACCGTCGAGCCGGGCGGGTTGACGATGTAGCGCAACCCCGACGAGCCGCGGTGGTCGAACGAGTCGGCCAGGTGGAGCTGCGTCAGCAGCGGGCCGGCGTGGCGGATCACCGCCGCGAGGTCGCCGCCCTGGTGGAACGTGTGCGGCGCGCAGTAGAGGAACGTGACCAGGGGTGAGTTGATGGCCTTGACCAGGTTCACCCCGGCGATGCCGTCCTCGACGAAGTCGTCCGGGTGAGGTTCGAGGACCAGGCGGACACCTTCGCGTTCGAAGATCGGGAGCAGTTCCTCCATCGAACGCCAGAACTGCGCCTCACTGGCCGGGGCGGCCTCGGGGCGGCCGTTGAACTCGGAGTTCATCACGTCGACGCCGAGGTCCACGGTGATCTCGATGGCGCGTTTCCAGTACCGGACCGCCGCCTGGCGTTCGTCCTCGTCCGGCCCCGACCACTTGTAGAGGGGCAGGACCGACGCGACGGAGACCTCGGCCTCTGCCAGCGCCCCCTTGAACGCCGCCACGTCGGCCGACGACGCCCGGGGGTGCAGGAAGAACGGCAGGAAGTCGTCGCGCGGGGACAGCTCGATGTGGTGGTAGCCCAGGTCGGCCACCACGCGCGGCAGCGAGAGCAGCGGCACCTTGCGCAGCATGTAGGGATCCAGCGCGATCTTCATGACAGCGGCGCCCGGTAGAAGGTGGGCTGAGCGGCCAGGGTCACCGGCACGCGGGATCCGCTGCGCAGAGCGGCAACACCGGCGTCGGACACCACCGCCGCCGCGTAGCCGTCCCAGGCGGACGGCCCGACCGGTTCTCCCCCGCCGGCGACCGAGTCGATCCACTCCTGGATCTCCACGTCGTACGCGAGCAGGAACCGTTCCCGCCAGTCGAGCGGGATCGGCGCCGACCGTTCCCCGGCGGCGCGGACGACCACGGGGCTGAACTCGCCCAGTGCCGCCGTGCCGTCCTCGCCGACAACCTCACCCCGGATGTCGTACCCGTAGCGGATGTTGACCGAGATCTCCACGTCGACGATCGCCCCGCCCGCGAGCTCCAGGATCAGGATGAGCGGGTCCTGCAGCGGGCCGCCGTTGCGGCTCTTGCGCGGGATCAGCACCTGCGCAGCGGTGATCTCCTCGCCGAACATCCAGCGCACCATGTCGATCTCGTGGACCGCGGTGTCGGTGATGGCGCTCTCCTTCTCGTAGAAAGAGGGCACGCCGGCGTTGCGGTGGGTGCAGTGCATCATCAGCGGGACGCCGATCCGGCCGCTGTCGACCACCCGCTTGAGGGCCCGGTACGCCGCGTCGTACCGGCGCATGTAGCCGACCTGCACGAGCCGGCGGCCCGCCGCGACCTCCGCCTCGACGATCCGCAGGCAGGCGTCCTGGGTGGTGGCCAGGGGTTTCTCGCAGAAGACGGGTTTGCCGGCCGCGATCGACGCGAGCACGTACTGCTCGTGGGTGGGCCCCCAGGAGCAGACGAGCACCGCGTCGACCGCGGGATCGGCGATCAGGTCTTCGCCGGTCAGGTGCAGGGTGGCGCCGGGCAGACCCCCGGCGACCTTCTTGGCGGTCTCCACGTCGACGTCGGTGACGGCGGTGACCGTCACCCCGGCGAGCACTGCCGTCATCCGCCGGATGTGGTCCTGTCCGATCATGCCGGTGCCGATGACTCCGACCTTGAGCATGCCTGGGGCTCCTAACGAGCGAAGGGAGAGCTCAGCGGCCGAGCTCGTGCGACAGCTCGGTGAGCTCGTCGCCGCCGGCCATCTGGGTGGTGAGCTCGTCCAGGCCGACCTCGGAACGTGTCTTGTCGAGGGCCGTTCCGCCGAGCTTGAGGATGATGAAGTGGTCCCCCACCAGGTACGCGTGGTGCGGGTTGTGGGTGATGAAAACGACGCCGAGGCCGGCGTCACGGGCGGCGGCGGTGTACTTGAGCACCACACCGGACTGCTTGACACCGAGTGCGGCGGTCGGCTCGTCGAGGATCAGGACCCGGGCGCCGAAGTACACCGCGCGGGCGATCGCCACACACTGGCGCTGGCCGCCGGAGAGCGTACCGATGGGCTGGTTGATGTCCTTGACGACGATGCCCATCTTGCGGAGCTCCTCGTCGGCGATCCGCCGCATCTCCTTGACCTTGAGCCCGGCCAGGGGATATCGGCCGGAGGTCAGTTCGGAGCCGAGGAAGAAGTTGCGCCAGACCTCCATCAGGGACACCACGGCGAGGTCCTGGTACACGGTGGCGATCCCGTGGTCCAGGGCCTGCCGCGGGGAGCTGAAGGTGAGGTCCTCGCCGTCGACCTTGAGGCTGCCCTCGTTGTGCGGGTGCAGCCCCGACATGATCTTGATGAGGGTGGACTTGCCGGCGCCGTTGTCACCCAGGACGCAGGTGACCTCCCCGGCGTTGACACGCAGGTTGATGCCGCGCAGGGCGCGGATGGCACCGTAACTCTTGCCGATGCCGGTCATCTCGATGAGCGGTTCGCCCTTGTTCAGCTCGCGGTCCGCGTGCGAGGCGAGGGTGTCGGTCATGGTCAACCCACCTTCCGGGCGGTGGACATTCTCTTCACGTAGAGGTTGACGAGGACGGCGAGCAGGAGCATCACGCCGAGGAACGCCTTGAACCAGTTCGGGTCCCAGCCGGCGTAGACGATGCCGAGGCTGGTCATGCCGAAGATGAACGCGCCGATGGCCACACCGATGGCGTTGCCGTAACCGCCGGTCAGCAGCGTGCCGCCGACCACTGCGGCGATGATGTAGAGGAACTCGTTGCCGACGCCGTTGCCCGCCTGCAGGGTGTTGAAGCGGTAGAGCAGGTGCATGCCGACGAACCACCCGAAGAACGAGACCGTCATGAAAAGCCCGATCTTGGTACGGATCAGGGGTACGCCCACCGCCCGCGCACTGTCGGGGTTACCGCCCACGGCGAAGATCCAGTTGCCCGTACGCGTGCGCTGGAGCACCCAGGCGGCGAGGGCGACGAAGAGGAACCACCAGATGACCGTGATCCAGACGGTGACCGGCCCGATCTTGAAGCTGGACGCGAAGATCGCACTGAGGGAGTCGAACCCGTCGATCTGGCTGATGTCCGGGCTGGACACGGACCCGGTGACCAGCTTGGTGACACCGAGGTTGGCGCCCTGCAGCACGAAGAAGGTCCCCAGCGTGATCAGGAAGCTGGGGATGCCGGTTTTCATCACCAGATAGCCGTTGACGAACCCGATGAAGAGGCAGAACGCGAGGGAGACGAGCGCGCCGACCCAGAGGTTCATGCCGTAGTTCCAGCACAGCATCGAGTTGACCAGGCCGGCGGTGATCGTGATGACACCCGCGGACAGGTCGAACTCGCCACCGATCATCAGCAGGCCCACCCCGACGGCGACGATGCCGATCGTGGAGGACTGGTAGAGGACGGTGAAGAAGGACTCGGCCGACCGGAACGCCGGTGCGGCGCTCAGGAAGAAGATGAAGATGATCACCGCTGCGACCAGGGCGCCGACCTCGGGCCGGGCCAGGATGCGGTTGGACAGGCTCAGTGTGACCCGGTTGGAGGATTCCGTGGGCACTTCGGCGGGAGGAGGAGGGGTCGTTCTGACTTGAGTCATGACACTGCTCCGATTACTGCCTGTGCGGGGGACGGCCGCGCGGCGACCCGCGGCCCTCCCCCGCGAGCGACTACCGGGTGTTCTTCTTGGTGAACGGGAGGATCGTGGCGATGTTGTCCTTGTCGACGAAGGACGGGCCGGTCAGGACCGCCTTGCCGCCACCGACGTCGTTGCCGTTCTTCAGGTAGAGGTAGAGCGAGGAGACGGCCATGTAGCCCTGGACGTAGGGCTGCTGGTCGATCGAGAACTCGATCTTGCCGTCCTGGATGTCCTGGGCGGCCTCGGTGTTGAGGTCGAAGGTGATCAGCTTGGCCTTGCTGGAGGCGGCCTCCATCGCCTTGAGGGCGTCGATGGCGATCGGCGCGCCCAGCGTGACGATGTAGTCGATCGACTTGTCCTGCGACAGCTTGGCCTGCAGCGTCGACACGACCGCGCCGTCGTCGGCCCCGTTGACCTGGAGGTTCTCGGTGCCCGGGACGGCGCTCTTCACCCCGGCGCAGCGCGCTTCGAGAGCGACCGAGCCGGCGGCCTGGATGACGCAGAGCGGGTGCTTGCCGCCGGCGTCCGCGATCCGCTTGCCGGCGGCCGTGCCGGCCACGGTCTCGTCGGAGCCGAAGTACATCAAGGCGCCGAGCTGCTGGTACTGGTCGATGCCGGAGTTGAAGCCGACCACCGGGATCTTCGCGTCGGTCGCCGCCTTGACCGAGCCGGCCAGCGCGTCCGGGGTGACCAGGGTGGTGGCGATGCCGCTCACCTTGGAGTCGACGGCGTTCTGGATCAGCACCGCCTGCTTGGAGGCGTCCGGGTCGTTGGAGTACTTGAGGGTGACACCCTCGTCCTTCGCCGCCTGCTGGGCACCGGCCTTGATCTTGTCCCAGAAGGTGTCGCCGGGGGTCTCGTGGGTGATCATCGCAATCGTGTAACCGGAGCTGCCGGCGGCGTTGGCGCCACCACCGGAGTCGTCGGTGGTGGCTTCCTTGCCGCCGCCGCTGCACGCGGCGAGGCCGAGGGCCACCACCGCGGACAGCGCGATCAGCCGTGCACCTCGCGTTCGGCGAAGCGTCATGGGGTACCTCCTGCAGGGGCTGGTCAGAGACCGACGGAGTTGAGGTACTGCCGGGTCCGCGTGGCGATCGGCAGCGGAAGGTCGAAGTCGACCGGGTACATGTCCTGCTCGACGACGACAAACAGCTCCGCGTCGAGTTCGTTGAGGGCTTCGAGCACCGACGGGATGTCGGGCAGGCCCGCCGGCGGTTCGACACTGGCGCCCATCGCGACGGCGCGGCCGAAGGCCATGTCCTCGCGGACGGCACGCTCGGCGATCGCCGGGTCCATCTGCTTGATGTGCACGTAACCGATGCGGTCGGGGAACTTGCGGATGATGGCCGGGACGTCGGCCTGCCGGTAGGCGAGGTGGCCGGTGTCGAGGCAGAGCGAGACGTACCGCGGATCGGTCTCCGCCAGGAAACGTTCGGTCTGCGCCTGCGTCTCGACGTGGTAATCGGCGTGCGGGTGGAACCGCATCTTGAGGCCGTACTCCTCGGCCAGGACGCGGCCGAGCGTGTTGCTGTTGTCGATCAGCGCCTGCCAGCCGTCGGGGCTCAGCTCGGCGGGCTCGTGGTAGGCGTTGGTGACGTCGTCGCGGTACCCCGGCACCGGGACGAAGATGAGGTTCTCGGCCCCGAGGGCGGCCGTGAGCTCGGCGACCTTGCGGGTCTCCGCCAGCACCGTGGCGAAGTCCTTGTGCGGGCCACCGACACCGGCCACCGTGCCACCGGCGCAGGACAGGTCGCGTTTGGCCAGCTCGTCGCGCAGCTCGGCCGGGTCGGTCGGCAGATAGCCGTACGGGCCCAGCTCGAGCCAGCGGTACCCGGAGCCGGCCAGTTCGTCGAGGAACCGCGGCCAGGGGGTCTGCCGGGGGTCGTCGGCGAACCAGACACCCCACGAGTCGGGGCAGCTGCCGAGTTGCAGGTGACGGATCTCAGCCATGTCTGTGCCTCAGCTCGCCGTGGGGAAGTGCATGCTGGCGCCGTGCGCGGCCTCGACGTGCGGCCACCGCGAGGTCACGACCTTGCCGCGGGTGTAGAACGAGACACCCTCGGGCCCGTGGATGTGTTTGTCGCCGAAGAGCGAGTCCTTCCAGCCACCGAAGGAGTAGTAGGCCATCGGGACGGGGATCGGGACGTTGATGCCGATCATCCCGACGTGGACACCGCGCTGGAACCGCCGCGCGGCCTCACCACTGTTGGTGAAGATCGCCGTGCCGTTGCCGTACGGGTTCGCGTTGATCAGGTCGATCGCCGCCTCGACGCTCTCGGAGCGGACCACCGACAGCACCGGGCCGAAGATCTCCTCGGTGTAGACGTCCATCGACGTGTCGACCTGGTCGATGACGGTCGGGCCGACGAAGAAGCCCTCCTCGAAACCCGGGACGCGGCGGCCCCGGCCGTCGACGAGCACCTTGGCGCCCTGCTGCTCACCCGTACCGATCAGGCTCTCGATGCGGTCTCGGGCCGCGGCCGTGACGACCGGTCCCATCTCGCTCTTCGGGTCGCGGCCGGAACCGACCACGACGTCGTTGGCCTTGCGGGTCAGGATGTCCATCAGCGGATCGCCGGCGCCACCGACGGCGACCGCGGCGGAGATCGCCATGCAGCGCTCACCGGCCGAGCCGAACGCGGCCGCCGACAGGTGGTTCGCGGCGTACTCGAGGTCGGCGTCCGGCAGGATGATCGCGTGGTTCTTCGCCCCGCCGAGGGCCTGGACGCGTTTGCCGGTGGCGGACGCCTTCTCGTGGATGTAGCGGGCGATCGGCGTGGAGCCGACGAACGACACGGCCGCGACGTCGGGGTGGTCCAGCAGCGCGTCGACAGCGGTCTTGTCACCGTGCACGACGTTGAAGACCCCGTCGGGCAGCCCGGCCTGACGCCACAGGTCGGCGATGAAGTTCGACGCCGACGGGTCCCGCTCGCTGGGCTTGAGCACAAACGTGTTGCCGCAGGCGATGGCGACCGGGTACATCCACATCGGGACCATGACCGGGAAGTTGAACGGTGTGATGCCCGCGCAGACGCCGAGCGGCTCGCGGAAGCTGAACACGTCCACACCGGTCGAGGCCTGGTCGGAGTAGTCACCCTTGAGCAGCTGCGGGATGCCGCAGGCGAACTCGACGACCTCGAGACCGCGCTGGACCTCACCGGCGGCGTCGCTGAGCACCTTGCCGTGCTCGTCCGAGACCAGCTCCGCCAGCCGGTCGACGTTGGCGTTCACCAACTCCCGGAAATTGAACATGATCTTGGTACGGGCGCTCAGCGAGGCCTGCCCCCACGTGGTGAACGCCGCCTTGGCCGCCGCCACCGCCGCCTCCACGTCACCGGTGTCGGCCAGCACCACCTCGTGCTGCTGCTGCCCGGTCGCGGGATTGAAGACCGGGGCACGGCGGGACCCGGCGCCGGCGGTGGAACTGCCGCCGATCCAGTGCTCGATGGTTGTCACTTCGGGTGGTCCCTTCTAGAGGTACAGCCGCTGGCCGCGCTTGGCGGCGTCGTAGGCGGTACGGGCGTCCCGGGTGCTGTCCAGCTCGGAGACCTCGGAGACGGGCACGTCCCACCAGCTCTCGCTCGACGGGACGGGAGAGAGCGGATCGGTCTCGATGTGCACGACCGTGAGCCGGTCGGACTCCCGGGCCTGCTTGAGACCCTCGGTCAGGTCGGCGATCGTGCGGCAGCGGATGACGTTCGCGCCGAGGCTCTCGGCGTTCGCGGCCAGGTCGACGGGCAGCGTCGCGCCGTCGTAGTCGTCGTCCGCACCGCGGTAGCGGTAACTGGTGCCGAAACGCTGCGAGCCCAGCGACTCCGAGAGGGCCCCGATGGAGGCGAACCCGTGGTTCTGCACGAGAACGATGATCAGCTTGATGCCGTCGGACACCGCGGTGACGATCTCCTGCGCCATCATCAGGTACGAGCCGTCGCCGACCAGGGCGTAGACCTCGCGGCCGGGGTCGGCCATCTTGATGCCGAGGGCCCCGGCGATCTCGAAGCCCATGCAGGAGTAGCCGTACTCGACGTGGTACTGCTTCGGGTCGCGGGCGCGCCAGAGCAGCTGGAGGTCGCCGGGCATGCTACCGGCGGCCTGGACCACGACGTCGCGCTCACCGCAGGCGTCGTTGACCGCGCCGATGACCTCACTCTGAGCGGGGAGCGGGCCGTGGCCGAGGTGGTAGGCCTCGTCCACCCGCCGCTGCCACGCTGCGACGTCGGCTTGATAAGACATGTCGGATTTGTAACCGGCCAGAGCGGCGCTCAAGGAAGTCAGGCCCGAGCGGGCATCGGCCACCAACGGCGTGGCGGACTGCTTCGCCGCGTCGAAGGAAGCCACGTTCACGTTGACAAAACGGACATCCTGCGCCGCGAAAGCCGTGCGAGAGGCGGTGGTGAAGTCGCTGTACCGCGTCCCGATGCCGATGACCACATCCGCGTCACGGGCCAGGGCGTTGGCGACCGGCGTGCCCGTCGAGCCCACCCCGCCGACCGAGTTCGGGTGGTCCCAGCTCAGCGCACCCTTGCCGGCCTGCGTGTCCGCCACCGGGATCCCGGTCGCCCGGGCGAAGGCGTCCAGCTCGGCCGACGCCTCCGAGTAGATGACTCCCCCGCCCGCGACGATCAGCGGCCGCCGCGCGGACCGGATCACCTCGGCCGCCCGCTCCACCGCCACCGGCTCCGGCACGGGCCGCGCCACATGCCAGACCCTCTTCTCGAACAGAGCCTCAGGAAAATCAAAGGCCTCCGCCTGTACGTCCTGAGGCAGGCACAGGGTCACGGCGCCGGTCTCGACGGGATCGGTCAGCACCCGCATCGCCGCGAGCAGCGCCGACGGCAACTGCTCGGGCCGCCACACCCGGTCGAAGAAGCGGGACAGCGGCCGGAACGCGTCGTTAACCGACACGTCGTACGAGCGGGGGTCCTCCAGCTCCTGCAGCACCGGCGACGCGACCCGGGTGGCGAACACGTCGCTGGGCAGCAGCAGCACCGGGATCCGGTTGACCGTCGCCAGCGCCGCGCCGGTCAGCATGTTCGTCGAGCCGGGCCCGATCGACGCCGTGCACGCCATCGTCGACAGCCGGTTCTTCATCCGGGCGTACCCGACCGCCGCGTGCACCATGGCCTGCTCGTTCCGGGCCAGGTGGTACGGCAGATCGGCGGAACCGGTCCGCTGGGCCTGCAGCAGCGCCTGCCCGACACCGGCGACGTTGCCGTGGCCGAAGATGCCGAAGCAGCCCGCGATCGTGCGCTGCTCGACGCCGTCCCGCTCGGTCCACTGGTTGGCCAGGAACGTGACGACGGCCTGCGCGACGGTGAGCCTCACGAGCGCTTCCTTTCCGAGGTGGAGGTGAGCGGCAGCCGCGGATCGATCTCCTGCTGACTCCACGTGCCGCGGATCCAGGCGTGCTCCGGGTCGTCGGAGAAGAGCCACTTGCGCTCCCCCGGCCCTGCCATGACGTTGAGGTAGTACAGGTCGTAGCCGGGTGCGGCCATCGACGGGCCGTGCCAGCCGTACGGGATCAGGACGACGTCACCGGCGCGGACCTCGGCGCAGATGTCGATCGGGTGGTCCGTGTGGCCGTACACGCGCTGGAAGCCGGTGCCCGGCGAACCCGACGGCGAACCGGCGACCTCGAAGTAGTAGATCTCCTCGAGCGCGGTCTCGTTCTCGCCCGGCTCGTCGTGCTTGTGCGGCGGGTACGACGACCAGTTGCCCCCGGGGGTGAGCACCTCGACCGCGATCAGGCGGTCCGCGTCGAACGAGTCCGGCGTACAGAAATTGTTGACCTGACGACTGGCCTGACCGGCACCGCGCAGCTCGACCGGCACCTCGTCGGCGGGTCCGTAGCGGAACGGCAGCCGCCGGTCGGCACGGGCGGCGGGCAGCGCGAACCGGCCACCGTTCGGGGCCCGGACCGTGACCGCGGAGTCGCGGGGCAGGTAGGCGAAGTCGGTGACCCGGGAGAAGACCGAGCGGCGGCCGGTGAGGGTGACACGCTCGTCGTCGCAGGTCACGTCGCAGCCGCCGGTCAGCGGGAGGACGATCATCTCCTCGTCGCCGGTGCCGAAGCTGACCCGGGAGCCGATCGGCAGGTCAAGGATGCGCAGCCCGCTGTAGCCCCAGCCGGCGCTCTCCGGTGTCACGACAGTCTCGAACGGCGCGCTCCCGGCCGTTCCTCTGCGCAGCAGCGTCACAGCAGACTCACCGCCCGGTCGACCGCACCCGCGACGTCCCCGCCGGGCGGGTAGAGCAGGCTGCGCCCGATGACCAGACCCTGCACGGTCGGCAGAGCGAGGGCCTTGCTCCACCGCACGTACGCGGCGTCGGCGTCCTGGGACACCTCACCGCCGAGGATCAGCGCGGGCAGTGTCGTGGCGGCCATGACACGTTCCATGTCGTCGACGACGGGAACCTTGAGCCACGTGTACGCCGAGGTCGTGCCGAGCCCTGCCGCGACCGTCATCGCCCGGATCATCGCCTCGGGGCTGAGCTCGTTGCGCACCCGGCCGTCGGCCCGGTGCGAGATGAACGGCTCGACCATCGCCATCAGCTGATGCGCGGCGAGGTCACCGACGGCCCGCCCGCACGCTTGCAGAGTGGCGACCGTCCCGGCGTCGTCCGGGTCGATCCGCAGCAGCATCTTGCCGCCCTCGAATCCCGCCGCGGCCAGGCTGTCCCCGTCGTACGCGGTGAACCGGTCGTCGATCTCGAAGCTGGTCCCGGCGAGCCCGCCGCGGTTCATCGACCCGATGACCACCTTGTCGTCGAGCGCGCCGAGCAGCAGCAGGTCCTCGAGGATGTCGGGCGTGCCGAGCACACCGTTGACGCCGGGCCGTTCGAGCGCGGTGCAGATGCGGTCGAGCAGGTCGGCGCGGTTGCCCATCGCGAGGGGGTCGGGACCGGCCCGCAGCGCACCGCGAGCGGGATGGTCAGCCGCGATGATCATCATCCGGCCGTGCTCACCCCGCCAGCCGGCAGGCCGGCGGCGGGCGGCCGCGGCGGAAGCGATCGCACCCGGGCGGTCCGCGCGGGCGGCGACGATCTCCAGGACGTCACGCACGGCCGCTCACCCCGCCGATCAGCTCGCGGACCTCGGACTCGGTCGGCATCGCGTCGGCGCACGACAGCCGTGTCGCGACGATCGCCCCGGCGGCGTTGCAGAAACGCATCGTGGTCTCCAGATCCCAGCCCGCGAGCAGGCCGTGGCAGAGCGCGCCGCCGAAAGCGTCACCGGCACCCAGGCCGTTGACCACCTCGATCGGCACCGGAGGCACCTGCACCTCCTCCTTGCGGGAACTGGCCAGCACCCCCAGCGGCCCTTGCTTCACGACGGCCAGGTCGACACCGGCGTCGTGCAGCGCCCGGGCCGCGGCGTGCGGCTCGCGGACACCGACGGCGGTCTCGCACTCGTCGAGGTTGCCGACGGCGACGGTCACGTAGGGCAGCGCCTGCTGGACCCAGCTGCGCGCCTCCTCCCGCGACTCCCAGAATATCGGGCGGTAGTCCAGGTCGAGGACGGTGATGCCGGCTTTGTCCCGCGCCCGCAGCGCGGCGAGCGTCGCCTCCCGCGACGGCGACTGACACAACCCGGTGCCGGTGACCCAGAAGATGTCCGCCCTGCGGATCGCCTCCAGGTCCAGCTCGGACTCGAAGATCTCCAGGTCGGGCGCCTTGGGGAAACGGTAGAAGTAGAGCGGGAAGTCGTCCGGCGGGAAGATCTCGCAGAACGTCACCGGTGTCGGCAGCCCCTCGACGGGCGTGACAAAACGATCGTCGACCTCGAAGCCCCGCAGCGCGTCGTGGATGAACTCACCGAACGGGTCGGCGCCGGTCCGGCTGATGACCGCGCTGCGCCGGCCGTACCGCGCCGCCGCCACAGCGACGTTGGTCGGGCTGCCCCCGAGGAACTTCTCGAACGTCCGGACCTCACGCAGCGACACGCCGATCTGTTGTGGATACAGGTCGACGCCGATACGTCCCATGGTCAGTACCTCGTCAGCGGGCATGCGTCCCCCTCGCGACAGTGGATGGACGTGCGGACCGGCGCCTCGTGTGCCGTGCTGATTACGGCGCGATGAAAAGTCGTGGTGCGGGAGAGCTCGGTTCGTTTCGATGTAATAACGTGAGGGCTTCCACGTCAATACTTTGTCATGACAAACTGAAAAACCAAGGGGGTCCCATGGCATCCGATCTCTCCCCACCGCGCAGCCCGGTGCGCCCGGTCGAGGTCGACCGGACCAGCCCCGTGCCGCTCTACTTCCAGGTGGCCACCCGCCTGCAGGAGCTCATCGAGCAGGGCGAGATCGGCGTCGGTGCCCGCATCGAGAACGAGGTCGACCTGGCGGAACGCCTCGGCGTCTCCCGCCCCACCACCCGCCGCGCGATCCAATACCTGGTCGAACGCGGCATGCTCGTGCGCAAACGCGGCGTCGGCACGCAGGTGGTCCACCCCAAGGTCCGCCGGCCCGTCGAGCTGTCCAGCCTCTACGACGACCTGGTCACCTCCGACCGCAAACCGCGGACCGAGGTCCTCGACCTCCGCGTCATCCCCGCCCCGGCCGACGTCGCCGAAGCCCTCGAACTCCCCCCGGGCACCGAGGTCACCTGGATCGAACGCCTCCGCTACGCCGGCGGTGAGCCGCTCGCGCTGATGCACAACGCCATCCCCCTCGACGTGATCCGCCTCGAGGCCGCCGACCTCGCCGGGCACGGCCTCTACGAGCTGCTCCGCCGCGCCGGCTTCGTCCCCCGCATAGCCACCCAGATCATCGGCGCGCGCTCCGCCGCCGCCGAAGCCCGCACCCTCGACGAAAAACGCGGCGCCTCCCTGCTCACCATGACCCGGACAGCGTGGGACGCGAGCGGGCGGGCGCTCGAATACGGCTCCCACCTGTATCGAGCCAGCAGATACAGCTTCGAGCTCAATCTCTCGGCAGGATGAGGCCTTTCAAGGTCAACCTCCAGGCCATGTCGTGCCTGGTTGCATGGCTCTGACCGTCGCTCCCGCCGAGAAAGGGCGGAGCTTCTTGAAGATCAAAATCGAGGCCATGTCGTGCCTGGTTGCATGGTGCTGACCGTCGCTCCCGCCGAGAAAGGGCTGCGTGCTCGCCAGATCACCGGGGCTCGGCCGTAGCTTTCCGCCGCCGGGTCTCCAGGGCGGCGATTACCGCGAACGCGGCGGCCGCTGCCGCGACCGCGGCGAGGTAGCACCACGGTGCGGGGAGGTAGTTGGCTGCTGTCAGCACGGTGGGCTTCTTGTCGGTGAAGGCGCGGAAGATGATCGCGATCGGGCCTTCCCAGATGCCCGCCGCGAGCGTCAGCAGCATGCCCAACCGGTACCAGCCGTCGTCCATGGTTGCCTCCTCGCAAGATACGAACGTATCCACGAGACCATCTGAAATTGCCCGTCACAAGCTGGTCTGCGGCGTTACGTCACGCTGAATGCGCGACTAAGTTGGGTTTGTGCGTGACGAAAGTGGGTGTTCGGTGTGCCGGGGGCCGCTGCGGGTGGTGGTGCGGGGGCGGCGGCCGGTCTACTGTTCGCGGGCGTGTCAGGCGCGGGCGTACCGGGCGCGGAAGAACCCGCCGGCGCCGGAGGCTCCGGAGCTGAGCGGGCGCCGGCGTCAGATCGTCGAGGCCGTCTGGCGCATCGCCGCGGGTCGCGGTCTGCAGATGGCCACGATCCGCGAGATTGCCGCGGAGGCCGGCGTGACGCCGCGGGTGGTGCAGTACCACTTCACGGACAAGCATCACCTGCTGGTCACCGCCCTGCAGACCCTGCACCGTGACAACGAGCAGCACAGCCGCCGGCGCATCGCGGCGCTGCGTGATCCGTCCGACCCGCGGGTACTGCTTCGCGCCACCCTCGAGGAGCTTCTGCCGCTCGACGAGCAGCGCCGCACGAGCCTGCGGGTGCTGACGGCCTACTACGCGTGGAGCCTGACCGACCCCGCCCTGGCAGCGGTCTTCCTGCACGGCGAGCACCCGCTGGAAGACCTGGTCACCGCCCTGATCACCGCGGCCGGCGCCCGACCCTCGATCGACCCGGCCGAGGAGGCGAACCTGCTCGTCGGCGGTCTGAGCGGCCTCGGCCTCGACCTGCTCCACCGCCGCCGCACCCGCACAGACGTCCAGCGAACCCTCGACCACCACCTGAACCGCATCCTGTCACCGCACCCCTGACCCTCACCGGCTGTATGGGAGCCGGCGTTTCTGCCGGAAGCCCCGCTGGCTGGGCCGGCCGTCAGCATGGACCGAACGGCAGCTCATCGACGGGATCCGGGCGGGTTCTCCCGAGCGCAGCGTCTCGACGCGGCCCGGGCCGACACGGACAGTGCCCACTCCGACCTGCCCTAGTGTCACGGCTCGTGGGCCGCGGTCTGTGCGCCGTTCCGCCGCCGGCAGCGCAAGAGAACACGGGCGGAGACCTTCGCGGCGTTGCAGTCGCAGGCGGACGGATCACCCTGGGTCGACTCGACGGGGAACCCGAGCACACCAGCACGCCGCCGGGGCTGCCGGCAAGGGGATCTGTAACGCCAGGAAGCAGCCCAGGCCCAACTTCAATGAAGTCGGGCCTTCGCCCGGCCGCCTGGCGTAGTCACAGCCGAGCCTTCTGACCACGCTCCGAGCCGCGCAAGCTCGGCATTGAAGCGGACGCTGGCCAGGGCCGGTGACGACCCGAAGAAGCCGCCGGAGGGCACGATCGGCTGGGGTCAGCTGACCTTCGACAGGCCGGCCGGACCGGCATACCACCACCCCGCCCGGCACCTGTTCCTCGGCCGATGGTGAGGCAACGGGTAACGGCTGACGGAACCCTTCCGCAAGGAATCGGTCGGCGATGGCCGGTTCATGCGCTGTCGGCCGGCGCCGGATCCTCGTCCCTACGGTGTGGAGGTGGTGGAATTGACTCTCGCCCTCGAGAGAGCGTCCGTGCGGCCCCGAGAGCCCGCCCGGCCGGGAGACCGGTCAGCGACTAGTGCCGGACGGCGACGGTGATGATCTCCGTGCTGGCTGGGGTGAGTGGGCCGCCGTGCCAGTCGCCGTACTGCGCGTCGATGTGGAAGCCCGCCTGGGTGACCAGAGTGTTGAGGACCGGAAGGTCGAGGAAGCGCAGGACGTGGCGCTCGGTGGCGTACGCGGTCTCGGTGAATGTCACGACGTCGCCCACGACGGACTCGACCTGATGCACCACCCGGACCCCGGCGACCTCGACCGCGTGCGAAGGTGTCCAGGTCTCCCAGGCGCGGGCCTGCGGGTGGCGCGTCTCGAAGACGAAGCGTCCGCCCTCGTGCAGCGCGGCCCGCACCCCGGCGAGCGACGCCCGGATCTCCCCGTCGCCGATCAGGCACTGGAACGCGTGCCCGGTCATGACGGCCAGCTCGAACTCCTGCTCCCACGGCATTGCCGCCGCCGTCCCGAACACCCACTCGATGTCGTCGCGCCGCCGCGCCCGCTCCAGGAAAGCGCTGTTCGGGTCGATGCCGGCCAGCGTCCCGCGATGCCCGGCCTCTCGCGCGTGATGCAACATCGCTCCGGTGCCGCAGCCGACGTCGAGCACGCTTTCCGCCCCCATGACGAGGCGGTGATAGAACGCGTCCGCCGGATTCCGGGCAGGATCCCAGGGGTTGACCAGGTCGTAGATCACGTCCTATCAGATACCACAAGGGTGCGGCCCGAACCGGGCCGCACCCTTGCCGGCGACGCGTCAGGCGGCGCGCCACATCCGGTAGAACGGGGTGTTGTCGGGGAGGCGGATGTCGAACGGGAGCATCTCGGTGTAGCCGTGGCGGCGGTACAGGCGGATGTTGTTGTCGTTCGTCGCCTCGAGGTAGGCCGGGGTGCGGCCCAGGTCCTCGTGGGTGCTGTCCATCAGGGCGCCGCCGAGGCCGTGGCTCTGGTGGGAGGGGTGCACGGCGAGGAAGGCCAGGTGCCAGTGGGGGTCGACGGGGTGGTGTTTGTCGAAGACCTCGTCGAGGGCCTCGAAGTTCGGCAGCCACTCCCCCGCCAGCGCGGCGAGGCGTTCGTCGTAGTCGGGGATCTCCGGCATCTCCCGGGTGCGGTCGAACCAGACGGCGGCTGCGGCGAGGCTGCCGTCCGGGGCGTCGATGACGTCGACCTTGCCGCACAGGGGTGCGTGGACCGTGAGCATCGTGAAGAAGTCGCCCATCACGCGCAGGCGGGCCGACGGGTCCGGTACGAGGGAGCGGTTCTGTTCGAGGTCGTCGAAGGACAGGGCGACGAGCCGGCCGACGTCGGTGAGCTCGGACTCGCGGGCGGGACGGATGGTCGGTGTCACTGGTGGGCCTCCGTGGCGGTGTCGCGGATGGAGAAACCGCTGCGGGCACCCATGCCGATGCCCTGGTACGTGCCGGGCCTGGTGCGTCGCAGGATCAGCGCCCAGGTCACCCCCGCGAGGGTCAGCACCGCGTACGCGAGCGGCACCGCCCACGTCGGTGTCGACCCCGGCTCGACGCCGAAGAGGATCTCGATGTTGGTCAGGGCCAGGTACGTCACGACGAGCAGCAGCACCGTGCCGAGCACCGGGGCGCCGAGGCGGTGCCAGAAGTCCTCACCCTCGGGGTTGCGGGCGAAGTAGCCGACGACCGCGGCCGACGTGACCGTGATGAGCAGCAGAACACCGATGCCGCCGGTCGTGCCGCCCCAGAAGAAGAGCTGGACCAGCGGGTCCCAGCCGGCGATCGCGTACACACCGATGACGACGAGGCCGAGGACCGACTGCGCGAGGGAGCCGTTCTTCGGTGCGCCGGTGCCCGGGACCGTACGCCCGAAGGCGCGCGGGAGGACACCTTCGCGGCCCAGCGAGAACGTGTACCGGGCGATGATGTTGTGGAACGAGATCATCGCGGCGATCAGCGAGGTCAGGAACAGCGCGTGGCCCAGGTGCAGGGCGGTGCTGCCGAGCCGGTCCGAGGCCAGGTTGAAGAACAGCTCGGGGCCTTCGGCGCCGGCCCGTTCGACAGCCTTGCCACCGGTCGCGGAGATCATCGCCCAGGACGAGAACGCGTACAGCACCGCGATCAGCGCGACCGCGATGTACGTGGCACGGGGCACGGTGCGCCGCGGGTCGCGGGACTCCTCGCTGAAGACGACGGACTGTTCGAAGCCGACAAAGCCGGTGACGGCCATGACGAGCAGCGCGCCCGCGCCCGCCCCGACCAGGCTGGACGGGTCGACCGGCGCCGAGGACGCGGCGAAGTCGGGCGCCATCAGGTCGGCGATGCTGAAGACGACGACCAGGACGATCTCGGCGACCAGCAGGGTGGCGAGCACCTTGCCGTTGACGGCCACGTCGCGGACACCGAGGACGGCGACCAGCGCCCACGCGGCCAGCGCGATGATCCACCACTGGATCTCGACACCGAACCAGTCGGCGAACAGCGGGGCCGCGATCGCGCCGAAGCCGCCGTACGAGGCGACCTGGAAGCTGTTGTACGCGAGCAGCGCCACCCACGACGCGCCCACACCGAACGGCCGCCCGATGCCCCGGGCGATGTACGCGTAGAAGGCGCCGGCGTTGGCGATGTGCCGGGCCATGGCGACGTACCCGACCGCGAAGACGGCGAGCACGATCGCGACGGCGAGGAAGGCGATGGAGATGGCGGTCAGCCCGGTGACGGCGAGACCGGTGGGGACGACACCGGCGACGACGGTCAGCGGCGCGGCCGCGGACATCACGAAGAAGACGACGGCGGCGACGCCCAGGCGGTCGCGGGCCAGGGCTGTCGAGAGCTGACTCGGTCTGGGGGGTGCGGTGGAGGTGGGCACGGGGGTCTCCAATGAGGGGGATTCAGGCGCGGCGGGCCATCACGGCGTCGCCGACCGCGGCCTCGGCCTGGCCGACGAGGTGCTGCAGCATCACCGGCAGGCGCCGGCGGAGCTGGCCGAACAGGTGTTCACGCTCGGCGGCCTCGAGGGTGACGAGCACGTGCTGGTCGAGGCCGGTGGCGAGCACCAGCCCGGTCAGGACGAGGTCGGGGCTGTCGAGCAGCTCGCCGCGGGTGGCGGCGATGCGGATGCGGGTGCCGGGCCAGCCGGCGACGGTCAGGTCGGTGGGGACGAACCGCACCTTGGTGCCCAGCAGTCCGCGTTTCTCGTGCCGCTTGACCAGGCCGGCGCGGGCGAGACGGCGCTCGACCAGCTCGGTGGCGACACCCGTGGCCAGGAAAGCGATCCAGTCCCGGACCTGGCGGTGGTGGCCCTCCCGCAGCAGTTGCTCGAGGACCGCGGACGTGGCGGCCTCCGCGGTGGGCCGTTCGTCGACGACGGTCAGCCCGGCGTCCTGGATCTCGAGGCGGCGCCACAGGACCAGCTCGGCGAGCAGGCCGGCGGCGAGGCCCAGACCGAGGGTGGCCGGGCTGAGCAGGCACCGGCCCCGGGCGTTGTCGTGGGCGGCGAGGTAGAGATCGTCGGCGAGCGGCAGCTGACTGGTCGCCACTCGTTGGTCCCTTCCGCCCGGGTGCGGGCATGGCTGTGTCACCGCCGGACGTGCTGACCGGCAGTGACGGGTTACCGATTGTGGCGTGCTGGGCTTCCGGCCGACCGTTACGGTGAGCGGCCTTCACGCAACCCCGCGTAGCTTGCCAGCGCCCGCCACCCGGCGCAATGTCCAGAGTGGCCTGTCCTTTGATGCATCCTGCACCATGGCTCTGAGCTGCGGTTACATGCCTCACTCGATCGAGACAGTTAACAGGATCGTTACGTTGGGCAAACCCGAACGCCGCCCTTACCGAACGCTTACGTCCCGGCCCTAGCGTCACAGTCATGACGGACCGCACCCGGGTTTCCCACCTGCTCCGCCGGCTCACCTTCGGGCCCACGGCCACCGAGGTCGACGAGGCCGAACGCACCGGCGCCGACGCCACGCTGACACGTGTGCTCGCGCCGATCGGCCGTACCGTCGGACTGCCCGGCCTGGAAGCCGCCGCCAAGCCGCCCGAGGGTGCGAGCCGCGAGGAGAGGCAGAAGGCGCGGCAGCAGGCCCGCGCCCAGCTCATGACCGCGACCCGCTGGTGGCTGAGCCGGATGGTCACCGAGCCCGGCGCGGCCGAGAAGCTGACGTTCTTCTGGCACGGCCACTGGGCGACGTCGTCGCAGAAGGTCCGCTCGGCGCCGCTGATGCTGGCCCAGCAGCAGACGTTCCGGCGGTACGGCGGCGGGCCGGCCGGGCCCCTGGTCCGGGCCATGGTGCGTGATCCCGCGCTGATCCTGTGGCTGGACGGTCAGAAGAACACCCGCAAGGCTCCGAACGAGAACCTCGCCCGCGAGCTGATGGAGCTGTTCACGCTCGGCGTCGGCAACTACGGCGAAGCCGACGTGAAAGCGGGCGCGCGGGTGCTCACCGGCTGGCAGGTCGACCGGGCGGCCGGTACGGCGAAGCTTCTCCCGCGCCGCCACGACACCACGGAGGTCACCCTGCTGGGCAGCACCGGGCGCTTCGACGTGGACTCCTACGCCGACCTCCTCGTCCGTCATCCCGCCCATGCGCCCTTCCTGGCCCAGCGGCTGTGGGTGCGGTACGGCTCGGACACAGGTCCGGCCCCGCAGGGAGTCGCCGCCGCCGCGCCGGACGGCACCACGGCGATGCTGCGCGCCCTCGCCACGGATCCCGCGTTCGCGGCGACCGCCGGGCAGCTCGTGAAACAACCGATCGAGTGGGTCATCGGCGCCGTCCGGCAACTCGGCGTCGAGGACGTTCCCCTCGCCGCGTTGAAGGCACTGGGCCAGGTGCCGTTCCGGCCACCGAGCGTCGGGGGCTGGCCGGTCGGGCCCGCCTGGCTGACGACCTCGTCCACGCAGGCCCGCCTCAAGCACGGTCAGGCGCTGACAGCCAAGGCACCCGCCGCGGTCGAGACCCTGGCCGACGTCGCCCAGGGCGACCGGGTCGAGGCGCTGGCCCGCCTGCTGGTCGTCGACACCTGGACCAACCGCACCAACACGGTCCTGCAGGACGCGGCCCGCGAGCCGAGACGACTGCTCGCGCTCGGCCTGGCCAGCCCCGAATACGCCGTCCACTGAAGGGAAGCACGGACATGGACACGATCACCCGGCGCAAGTTCCTCACCGCCAGCGGCGTCGTCGCGGCCGGCGCCCTGGCCGCGGGCGGTTCCGCCTACGCGCTGCGCGACATCCTGGCCACCTCGGGGCAGCGTGACCCCGGCAAGATCCTCGTGCTGGTCACCCTCTACGGCGGCAACGACGGTCTCAACACCGTCATCCCGTACGCGGATCCGGCCTATGCCGCAGCCAGGCCCGGCCTCACCTACGACGAGGGGCAGGTGCTCAGGCTCGAGGACGGCTTCGGACTCAATCCGGGCCTGAAAGGCCTGCACAAACTGTACGGGGAGGACCGTCTGGCGATCGTCCGCGGTGTCGGCTATCCGAAGCCCGACCGCAGCCATTTCCGCTCGATGGACATCTGGCAGACGGCCAGCCCGGAACGCCCCGGGACCACGGGCTGGCTGGGGCGCTGGCTCGACACGGCGGGCCGGGACCCGCGGCTGGCCGTGTCGTTCGAGCCGGTCCTGCCACCGGTCCTCGCCGGCGCAACCAGCGCGGGAGCGACCGTGCCCGGCGGCGCGCTGACTCTCCCCCAGGGCGTGACCCCTCCGGTCCTGGACGGTTTCGGTACGCCCGCAGCCGGCGAGTCACCCGCCCAGGCCCGGGCGGCGGCGTGTTTTGCCGACCTGGTCCGCGTCCAGGGCCTGATGACCGACGTCGCCGCGGAGGCCGAGGACGACGACGAGCCGGAGGGCCAGGCCACCGCCACCGGCGGGCAGGCGCCACCCCTGGACCAGCAGCTCGCCCTGGTCACACGCTGCGTGGAGGCCGGCGCCGCCACCCGCGTCTACTCGGTGTCGCTGGGCGGCTTCGACCTGCACGCCGACGAGAAGACGGCCCAGGAGGCCCTGCTGGCCAAGCTCGACAAGCCCCTGGCCGCGTTCGTGGAACGGATGGCCGGCCGCGAGGTCGTCGTCGCGGTCTACTCGGAGTTCGGCCGCCGTGTCCACGCCAACGCGTCCGACGGTACCGACCACGGCACGGCCTCCTCGGTCTTTCTCCTCGGCGACGGCATCAAGGGTGGCCTGTACGGCGAGGCGCCGAGCCTGACCGACCTCGACGACGGCGACCTCAAGCACACGACCGACTTCCGCGACGTCTACGCGATGCTGCTCGCCGACGTGCTGGACGCCGACCCCGGCCGGATCCTCGACGGCTGGGACGGCCGCTTCGACTTTAGTTGACGCCTCAACTAAACCGACGTATCGTGGAGGCAGGTAGTTGAAGCGTCAACCGGAGGCCCTCCATGAGCACCATGCCCGCCCTGTTCATCAGCCACGGCGCTCCCCCGCTGGTCGACGACCCCACCTGGGTCGCCCAGCTGAAGGACCTGACCGCGGGCCTGCCCACGCCGAAGGCGATCCTGATGGCCTCGGCACACTGGGAGTCGGCCCCGCTGATGCTCGGCGCCACCGAGACCGTCCCGCTGGTCTACGACTTCGGTGGCTTCCCCCGGCACTACTACGAGGTGCAGTACCGCGCGCCCGGTGCGCCCGAGCTGGCCGACCGCATCGAGAAGCTGATGCCCGACAGCGAACGCGTCACCCGTACCGACCGCGGCCTGGACCACGGCGCCTACGTGCCGCTGACGGTCATGTACCCCGACGCGGACGTCCCGGTGCTGCAGATGTCACTGCCGACCCTGGAACCCGATCGGCTGCTGGAGATCGGCCGCCGGCTCGCACCCCTGCGCGACGAGGGTGTGCTCATCGTCGGCTCCGGCTTCACCACGCACGGGCTGCCGTTCCTGCGGGACTGGCGCACGGACGCGAAGGCGCCCGGCTGGTCCAAGGAGTTCGACGCCTGGACGGCGGAGACCCTGGCACGCGGCGCGGTCGACGAGCTCGCCGACTTCCGCAACCGGGCCCCCGGCATGCCCTACGCCCACCCGACGATCGAGCACATGGCGCCGATGTTCCTGACCCTGGGCGCCTCCACCGACCCGGAGCAGAGCCCGGACCAGCCCATCGACGGCTTCTGGATGGGCCTGTCGAAGCGGTCCTTCCAGGTCGCCTGACGGGTACGGCCGCGGTGTGAACCTCCGGCATCTTTCAGCATTCTCCCAGTGTGACCAGGGAATCTTGGGGGTACGCACCGCCAATTCCCAGAACCCACGCCCGGAGGTTTCTCCCCCATGCTGGAGGTCACCGCGCTCGGCTGGACGCTGACCATCGCGGTCATCGTGGCCCTGCTCGCCCTCGACCTGACCCTCGGAGTGCTGCGCCCGCACGCCGTCGGGTTCCGTGAAGCCACCGCCTGGTCGGTCTTCTACATCGCGATCGCCGTCGCGTTCGGTGTCGTCTTCGGCTCCGTCGCGGGCTGGGACTACGGCACCGAGTACTTCGCCGGGTACATCGTCGAGAAGAGCCTGTCGGTCGACAACCTCTTCGTCTTTGTGATCATCATGAGCACGTTCGCCGTACCGGAGAAGTATCAGCAAGAGGTCCTGACCTTCGGCATCATCATCGCGCTGGTGCTCCGGGTCATCTTCATCGCCCTCGGCGCGACCCTGCTGTCGCTCTTCTCGTTCATGTTCCTGATCTTCGGGCTGATCCTGGTCTTCACGGCGGTCCAGCTCTTCCGCCACCGCGACGAGGACCCCGACCCCGACAACGCCGTGGTCCGGGCCAGCAAGCGGATCTTCCCGGTCACCGACGAGTTCGTCGGCGGCAGGCTCTTCACCAAGATCGACGGCAAGCGTACGGCCACACCGCTGTTCATCACGCTCATCGCCATCGGCAGCGCCGACCTGCTCTTCGCGCTGGACTCGATCCCGGCGGTCTTCGGCGTGACCGAGGAGGCCTTCATCGTCTTCGCCGCCAACGCCTTCGCCCTGCTGGGCCTGCGCGCACTGTTCTTCCTCGTGAAGGGTCTGCTGGACCGCCTCGTCTACCTCTCGACGGGTCTGTCCATCATCCTCGCCTTCATCGGCATCAAACTGGTGCTGCACTGGGCCCACGAGGACATCAGCAAGTCGGTCCCCGAGATCGGCACCCCGGTCTCCCTGGGCGTCATCATCGTGGTCCTGATCGTCACCACGGTCGCCAGCCTCATCAAGGTCCGCAAGGAGCCCGACACCGTCGCCCACGCCGGCAGCCTCCGCGCCCACGACGACAAGCACAACAACTGATCCACCACAGACGCAAGGCCCAGGTCACGCTCGACCCGACCTGGGCCTTCGTCGTTACCGGCACGCCACCCTGAGCTGGGCCGATCTGCGCACGTTCCGGCCGGACCAGCGATAGGGTCCGCGTCCATGGACATGCTGCGAAGCGCACAGATCGCCGAGGCCGGCCTGACCGACTGGCGCAAGCTGGCCCAGGGACTGCACACCCGATACCTGATCGCCGGCTTCGGCACCGGCGCGCGGTTCGTCACCGCGATCGCCGAGGCGGGCGACGAGCTCGGCCACCACCCACGCGTGTCGATCGGCCGGGGCCACATCGACCTCGAACTTGTCAGCGACGACGCCATCTACCGCGAGGACGACGGCACCGAGCACATCGTCGAGTGGGTGACCCAGCAGGACGTCGACCTCGCACGCCGGATCACCGCGATTGCCGCCGCCCACGGGCTCACACCCGACCCGGCCTCGGTCAGCGAACTCGAGCTCGGCCTCGACACGGCGCAGTCCGCGGTCATCGCCCCGGTGTGGGCCGCCCTGCTGACCGGCAGCGCCGACTCGAAGGGCCGCGGCACCCCCGGCGACGAGATCCGGGACGCCACGGGACGGGTCCCGAACCTGTGGTTCGGGGACGAGGCACCGGGCCCGCGGTTCCACCTCGAGGTCTACGTGGCGCCCGAGACCGCCGCCCAGCGAATCGCCGACGCCCTCGCCGCGGGCGGCACCGTCGTCGACGACAGCAACGCCCCCGGGCAGACCGTGATCGCCGACCAGGACGGCAACCAGGCCACCGTGTGCGTCGACACGGCCGCCGTGAAGCAGAACTGACCGGGACCCGTCATGGCCACCGACCCGTACACCATCGCGCCTCTCAGCCCGCCGACCTGGCCCGCCTTCGACGCGCTGGTGCAACGCCACAACGGCATCTTCGGCGGCTGCTGGTGCATCTGGTTCCACCCCGACAGCCCCGAACGCGGCCAGGACGCGGAGACCAACCGCGCGCTGAAGAAGCGCCAGACCAGGAAGATGTCATCGTCGTTCCTCTACAACGGCACCCGCCGCCTCTACGAGCGGCTCGGCTTCACCTACGACCGCCCCAAGGGCCTCAAGAACTGCGTCATGGTGAAAACCGTCGAGCCCGCGTGACAGACGCGGAACGGCCCCGGCTTCGTTGCCGGGGCCGTTCGTGTCTGCGGTGGGGCGTCAGCCGCGATAACTGCCGATGCCGTTGCCCGTACGCTGGCGCTCGTAGTCCTGGGCGTTGAGGATCTCGCGGATCTGGCGGGTCTCCTCGTGGGTGTGGCGGCCCAGGATGAAGTCGAGCTCGGCGCGTTCGGCCGGGGTCTGGAACGCCGCGAGTTCCGCGCTGAGGCGGCGGTGGGCGACACGCTCGGTGCGACGGTTCGCCAGGTTCACGCGGACGTCGCGAATCTTGGTGGTGAGCTGCATGATCCTTCTCCTCACAATCAGTGACGGCGAAAGCTTCGTCGCTTCCTGCAACAACCATCCCGGCCGAGAGCTTCCGCACCAAATCAAGCAGGTAAAACTCTCGATACAGAAGTGACCGGGGCCACCGGATCCCTGTAGTGCGGGTCACTCTCCGTTGCGGACGTCCTGGTCAGACGTTTTCGCCGCGCGGCCGTGTTCCCGGACACAACGGAGGCCCGCGGCGGTCGCCACGGGCCTCCTGATGCCGTACCGGGGGTCAGAGGGTGAGGGTCCAGGTGTTGATGTATCCGGTGTCCACGCTGTAGATGTCGCGGGCCTGGAGCTTCCAGGCGCCGTTGCCGGCCTCGGAGGACACGTTGACCGTGTAGGTTGTGTTGACGTTGTCGGCGCTGTCCGAGCTGCTGCTGTTCTTCAGGCGGTAGGAGGTGCCGTCCGGGGCCACCAGGTCGACGACCAGGTCACCGCGGTAGCTGTGCACGATGTTCACCGCGACCGTCGACGTCGAGGACGCGTTGCGGCCGCAGCCGCTGATCGTGATGGTGCTCGTGACGGCCGAGCCGGCGTCCGGGATGGACACGTCGGTGCCGTTGGTGCCGGTGCAGCTGCCACCCGCGCCGCCGGTGACGGTCAGCGTGTACGTGGCGGTGCGCGTCGCTGAACCCGTACCGGTGACGGTGACGGTGTAGCTGCCCGAGGGTGTCGACGCGGTGGTGGCGATCGTCAGGGTCGACGACGAGCCGGAGGTGACCGAGGCCGGGCTGAACGAGGCGGTGGCCCCGCTCGGCAGGCCCGAGGCGGTGAGCGCGACGGTCTGCGCCGAGCCGGAGGTGGTGGCGGTGGCGATCGTCGTGGTGGCCGACGAACCGGCCGCGACGCTGCCCGAGGTCGGCGAGGCCGAGACCGAGAAGTCGTTCGTCGGTGTGCCGCCGGTGCAGGTGGCCTCACCGGACTGCGCCGGGACGCTGATCGCGGCCCAGGCGGCCTTGACGATGTTGAACTCGGCGCAGCTGGGGGTGTAGAGGTTCTTCGCGGCGGCGAGCGTGGCGGTACGGATGTTGGCGTACTTCCACGTCGAGGTCTTCGACTGCATCGCGTTGTAGTAGATCTCGCCGGCCTTGCGGATGCCGAGACCGGTCACCGAGGTCGAGTTGCAGGTGGGGCTGGCCGGCTTGCCCGACGGGGCGGAACCCTCGGCGGTCAGGTAGAACCAGTGGTTCAGCGGACCGGCGGCGGCGTGCACCTCGGTCGACGGGATCGAGGTCGACCAGCAGTTCGGGTCGCCCGCGAGCGACGGGTTGTACATGTAGCGGATCGGGCCCTGGCCGACCAGGTCGACCTCCTCGCCGACCTCGTAGTCCGGCGGGTCGAGCGGGCTGTTCGCGTACGCCTCGGTCAGGGCGCCGAAGATGTCACCGGTCGACTCGTTGATACCGCCGTTCTCGTTGCCGCTGCCGGCGCCGCCCGGTGTGGTCTGGAAGACGGCGTGGCCGAGCTCGTGACCGACGACGTCGATCGGCGTGGCCTGGCGGTTGTTCGCCTGGTTGTGGCCGAAGTTCACGTACGAGCCGTTCCAGTACGCGTTCACGTCGTTGAGCCCGACGCGGATCGGCGGGTTGTTGCCGTTGCCGAGGATGCCGTTGCGGTTGAACCACGACGAGAACATGTCGATCTCGCGCTGGGCGCCCCACAGGGCGTCGACGCAGGCGGTCTCCAGGTTGGTGCCGGAGCCGGTGCCCCACGCGTCGTCCGTGCCGGTGTACGCGGTGCCGCCCTGCCCGCCGCAGCGCAGCCCCGGCCGGGTCGTGTCGGTCATGGAGTACGAGCTGCCGGAGCCCGAGGTGTTGATCGTGACGTTGCCGTAGTAGTAGCCGTTGCCCGTGCCCTCGCGCACGTAGTCGACCTGGTCGACCACACCACCCGTGACGGCGTCGACGAAGATGTGCAGGTTGCTCGGCTTGTTCTGGGCTGTCCGGCCCTCGACCACAGCCTCGTAGACCAGCTTCGGCGAACCCCAGGCGAGCACCTTCAGCGTCGGCGCCTCCGCCCTGTCCACCTTGGCCAGCCGGGACTTCGCGGTGGCGGTCGCCTGCGCGGCGGTGACCTTCGCGGTGGTGCCCACGGAGATCTCGGCCGTCTGCGCGACCGCGGTGTCCTTGACCGCGCCGGCCGCGTCGGTGGTGACGACGACGTCACCACCGACGACCTGCAGACCCTTGAAGGAGCGCGCGTAGGTCACGTACTGCAGACCGCGCGTGCCCTGCACGACGCCGGTGCGCTTGAGATCGTCGCCGGCGGCGCGGCGCAGCACACCCGCCGAGGCGGCGCTGTCGACGAGCCGGTCGGCGGAGGAGGCGGCCAGGGCCGCGGGGGCGGGTGCGGGGCTCGGTGCCTGCTGCGGGCCGGCAGTGGCGGGTGCGGCCGCCAGCGTCAGCGCCGCACCGGTGGCCAGGGCCACCGACGCTGTGATGAGTCTCTTACGTCCCACGCTCGTACTCCTTTTCTCGACCCGGTCAGGGCGAGGCCTGGGCGCGGAGTCCCGGGGTCGGGAGGCACCAGGCTGACTGAGCAGTGACGCTATGCATCGACGACCGTCACCGAATCAGGGAAAACCCTTGTCGGCGCCGGGAGGCGCGTGGAGAGCTGGGTCCGCGAGCGTACGCCGAGCTTGCGGTACACCCGGGTCAGCGTCGCCTCGACCGTCTTCACGCTCAGGAACAGCTGGTTGGCGATCTCCCGGTTGCTGGCGCCGTCGCGGACCAGCCCGGCGATCCGCGCCTCGGTCGACGTGAGCCCGAAATCAGTCGGCGCCCCTTCCGTACGGGCCAGCGCGCGCTCGGTCTGCTCGGTCCACGGCTTCGCGTCGGCGGCGAGGAAGATGGTGAGCGCGGCGCCGATCGCGACCCGGGCCGCGGCGTACCGGCGGCGGCGGCGCTCGGCTCCACCCTGGACGAGCAGGGCGTGCGCCTGCTCGATCGGCTGGTGCAGCCGCGCAAAGTGCTGGGCGGCGGCCGCGGACAGCACCACCGCGGAGTCGGCGTGCCCGCTCTCCGAGAGCACCACCGCGGTGGCCCGGTCCAGATAACCGGTGACCCCGGGCGCCGCACCGAGGCGCTGCGCGGCCGTGCGGGCCTCGGCCAGCGTCTCCGCAGCCTCGGTGTGCTCGCCCAGGGCGGCCAGGCCACCGGCGAGGTCACCGTGCCAGCGGACGATCATCGGGTCGGTCGCGCCGGTCTGCAGCTCGCGGAGGCGGCGCAGGGCGGCGACCCCAGCGCGGGTCTCCCCGGCGCGCAGCTCGGCCTGACCCAGCGCGTGCAGGTTGCGCCGCAGGTAGAGGGCGTCACCCTCCTGCTCGGACGCGCGGACGCCCCGGCGGGCATACCCGGCCGCGGCGGCGAGACTGCCACCGGTCAGTTCGGCCACGGCGGCGGTGTACCAGGTCGGTCCCGGGCTCAGCCCTGCCTGCTGGGCCGCGGCCACGGCGCGGTGGGCGTACCGGAGGGAGTCCCGGCAGCGGCCCGCCCGGCCGGCCACCTCGGAGAGGCTGCGCAGCACCTCGACCAGGGCTTCACCAGCGCGGTCGTGCTCGGCCACGGCGAGCAGGGTGAGCAGCTCGGCCCGCGCCTCGTCGAGCCGGTCGTCCATCAGGGCGAACCGGGCGGCGACGTACCGCGGGCCCATGTGCAGCCAGCCGGGGAGCTGCGGCGCGGGCAGCTCGAGGGACCGGGCGAGGGTCTGCGTCCACTGCGGCTCGCCGCGGACCCGCTGCACCTGCGCCAGCGCGCTGAGCGCCATCGCCTCGGTGCACAGGTCACCCGCCCGGGCGGCAGCCGCGGCGGACTCGGCGGCGCAGGTCGCCGCCGCGGACGGGTCACCGGCGAGCATCGCGGCCCAGGTCAGCCGGAGCCGGACGGGAGCGACCAGGGTGACGTCGTCGCCGGCCTCGTTGAGCGCGGCGGCGAACGTCTCCCCCATCTCGGCGAGCGCCTGACCGGCCAGGTCGATCAGCACGAGCCTGGCCGTGACCCGGTGCCGGGCGGGTGCGTCGGCCGCGGCGAGCACCGCCTCGGCGGCCCGTCCGGCCAGCGCGGGAACCCCGGCCGTGACGGCCGTCCCGGCCGAGGCGACGAGCCAGTCGAACCGTTCGGCGGCCAGGCTGCGCGGGCAGCGGTCGGCGGCGAGCAGGTAGAGCTCGGCGGCCGTGCGACCGTCGCCGCGTTTCAGGGCTCGTTCGGCCGCGTCGACCAGGTCCCGGGCGACGTCGGCGTCGGGCCGGCCGCTGCGCAGCGCCCGGTGCCGCACGTTGTCGGTCTCGTCGAGCGCGGCGTTGGCGAGGGCGTCGTGCACCCCGGCGCGGCGGGCGGCACCGGCGTCCTCGGCGAGCACCACCCTCAGCGCGGGTGGTGTGAAACGGACGACCTCACCGTCGACCTCGACGACACCGGCCGCGGCGGCCGTCCGGAGATCCCGGTCGGCGTCCTCGTGACCGGCACGGACCAGCACGGTCAGCGTGGGCTCGGTGGCAAGCGCGGCGACCAGCAGGGTGCCCGCCACCGGCGCCGGCAGCGCCTCGATCCGGCGGCGCAGCAGGGCCCGCGCGGCCTCCGGCAGCGCCGCCGAGCGCCAGGCCGGACCGGGCGCGACCACGGCCCCGAGCTCCAGCGCGAGGAACGGGTTGCCGCCGCTGGCCTCGTGCAGACGGCTCGCCGTGCGGCAGGGCAGGCCACGGGCCTCGAGCAGCTCGGTGAGGTCGCCGGGCTCCAGCGGCGGGACGAGGAGGTCGGCGACGGGAGCCGGGCACAGGCGCGCCGCCCGGTGCCGCCCGGCCGCGTCGGGGAAGCGCTGTGCGGCCACCACCCGCACCCGGGGCCCGGGCCGCCGCCTCATCGCAAAACCCAGCAGCTCCGCGGACTCGGCGTCGAGCCATTGCACGTCGTCGACGACCACCAGCACGCACCGGCTGCGCGAACAGTGCGCGAGCAGGCGGGGCAGGACGAGCCGCCGGGCCAGCGCGGGAGCCCCGGCGCGCGGCGCGGTGCCCTGGCGCAGCACGGCCAGGGCGGCGCGGTGCGCGGGCGGCAGGGCTTCCACGGCACCGGCGGGCAGCTGGGCGACCAGATCGGCGATCCCGGCGTACGGGAGGCGACGCTCACCCGGCGCGGGCCGCAACCGCACGACCAGCTCACCCCGCGCCGCGGCGGTGGCAGCGACGGCGTCGAGCAGGGCCGTCTTGCCGATGCCCTCGGGGCCGTGCAGGGCGACACCGCCCCCGGCGGCGAGCCGGGCCTCGACGGCGGCCAGCAGCGACGCCCGGCCGAACAGGGCGGTCGCGCCCGGCTGCACGCGGATGTCCAGGGCCGTCTCCGCAAGGTAGGCGATGTCTCGAGCGACATCAGCCTAGGAACCCGGCGATCAGCCATCAATGGTTGCGCATATGTCAGTTCTTGCTCTTGGTCACACCGGCGCCGCCTCACTCCGACCGGCCGGGCTGGAGTTCTAGGCTCGGGTGGTGATCAGTTACTTCGAGCGGACCGGCGAGCACCGGTTCCGGGCCACCGAGGCCACGGGCGGTGCGTGGGCCGTCGACGAGCAGCACATCAGCCCGATGACGGGTCTGCTGGTGCACGCCGTCGAGCAGGCGCGGGACCCCGCGGACGGGATGGTCGTCACCCGGATCAGCATGGACATCCTCGGGGTGCTCAAGCTGGAGGAGTTCGACGTCCACGTCGAGGTCGTGCGTCCCGGGCGGACGATCGAGCTGGTCGAGGCCGTGGCCATCGCGCGGGGCCGGCCCGCCGTGCGGGCGCGGATGTGGCGGATGGCCTGCCCGGACACCTCCGCCGTCGCCGGTGGTCAGCCCGCTGCCCTGCCCGGTCCGGAAACCGTCGAGCCGTGGCGGCTCTCCGAGCTGTGGCAGGGCGGCTACATCGCCTCGGTGGAGGTGCGGCCGGTCGGTACGCCGCAGCCCGGCCGGACGACGGCCTGGATCTCCAGCCGCGCCGACCTGATCGCCGGCGAGAAGGTCAGCGAGCTGGCGTCCTTCGTCGCGCTGGTCGACACCGCCAACGGCATCGCCGTGCGGCAGTCTCCCGCGGACTGGCTGTTCCCCAACCTGGACCTGACGATCCACCTCCACCGGCAGCCCAGCGGCCCGTGGGTGGGCCTGGACACGAGTGTGGTCTTCGGCGTGAGCGGTCAGGGGCTGACCTCGACCGTCCTCCACGACGTCGACGGGCCGGTCGGCCGGGCCGAGCAGATCCTGACGGTACGGCCCGCGAAGCGTTAGCCCTTCGCCTTGGTCACCGTGGTGGCGGTGACCGTGCCGTCCGCTGCTGCCGCACCCGCGACACTCACCGAGTCGCCCGCCTTGACGTCCTCGAACTTGCCCTTGGTGGCGGTCTGCACGGTCGTCTTGCCGCCGGTCCGGACCGTGACCACCGTGCCGTCCAGGGTCTCGACGTAGATCGTCGTGCCGTCGACCAGCTTCACCCTCCCGGTCGTCGGCGCGGCAGCGGCCGGGGCGGTCGGTGCAGCGCCCCCACCGGGGAAGCCGCCGTAACCTCCTGCAGCACGGGCGCCGCCTGGCCTGCCCGGCGTCGCCGCGGCCTCGGCAGTTCCGTAGTGCTTCTGCATCTGGAGACCGCCCAGGAAGCCGCCGAGCAGCAGGGCGACCGCCCCGAGCACCAGCGTGCCGCGGTTCCACCAGCGGCGGGGTGCGGCCCGGGCCAGCTCGGCGGCCAGGTCGTTGTCGTCGCCGGCCACCGGGTTCAGAACGGCGGTGTCGTCGGAGGCAGTGGTCACAACGGTCCTCACTCGTAGCGGAGTGCGTCGATGGGGCGCAGACGGGCGGCCCGGCCGGCGGGGAGGCCCCCGAAGAAGAGGCCGATCGCGATGGACACCCCGAGGGCGAGCCCGATGGAACTGGGCACGATCACCGGTTTCACGCCGACGATCTCGAAGCTGCTGCCGATCAGCGCCGCGGCCACACCCAGGGCGCCGCCGATGACACTCAGCAGCGTGGCCTCGATCAGGAACTGGGTCAGGATGACCCGCCGGGGAGCACCCAGCGCCTTGCGGATGCCGATCTCCCGGGTCCGCTCGGTGACGGTCACCAGCATGATGTTGGTGATGCCGATCCCGCCGACCAGCAGACTGATCGCGGCGACCGCACCCAGCAGCGTGGTGAACGTGTCCGCGGTCTCGGTCTGCGTGGCGAGCAGCTGAGACGCGTTCTGGATCCGGTACGGCGTCGTCGCACTGCCCGGCGTCACGTCCAGCCGCTGGTTCAGGATGGTCGCCACCTCGGACTGCACGGCGTCCACCCGGTCCGGGCTCTTCGCCTCGACCAGGATCGAGGTCAGGGCGCCGTACCCGGTGAGGACCTGGCGGACCGCGGAGAGCGGGGCGATCGCGGTGTCGTTGCTGTCCTGGAAGCCGGTCGAGCTCTTCTCCGCGAGGACACCGACGACCGTGAAGAGCGCCCCGCCGACGGTGACCTGCTTGTCGAGCGGATCCGTGCCGGGGAACAGTTCCTCGGCGACGGTCCGGCCGAGGACCACCACCCGCCGGCCCTGAGCCTCGTCGTCGGCGGTGAAACCCGCGCCGCTGCCGACCGGGGTGTTGGACGCCGCGAACCAGCTCGGTGTCGTGCCGACGAACTGGCTGACCTCGTGGTCGGTGCCCTCGAAGGTGACGGTCGCCGAGGAACTGACCACCGGGGAGACCGAGGCGACGTCGGGCGCCAGTGTGGGGTCGATCAGGGCGTCGGAGATGGCGGTGGTCAGGGCGGTGCTGGTGGAACCGCCGCGGCCGGCGCTCATGACGGTGATCGTGTTGGTGCCGAGCGCCTCGATGCGGTCGCTGATGGCCTTGGCCGAGCCGTTGCCGACCGCGACCAGCAGGATCACTGCGGCGACGCCGATGAGGATGCCGAGCATCGTCAGTGCGGACCGGACCTTGTTGGCCGCGAGCCCGCGCAGGGCGAATCGCACCACCTCGGAGAAGCTCATGCGCTGTGCCGCCCGGGAGCCCCGACGGGCACACGGTCGAGCGGTGACTGGCGGACGTCGGTGACGATCCGGCCGTCGACCAGGCGGACCAGGCGTTTGGTGCGGTCGCCGACCTCGGGCTCGTGGGTGATCAGGACGATCGTGCGGCCCGCCGCGCTGAGCCGGTCGAAGACCTCCAGGACGTCGGCCGTCGAGCGGGTGTCGAGGTTGCCGGTGGGCTCGTCGGCGAGCAGCAGAGCGGGCTCGGTGACCAGGGCCCGGGCCACCGCGACACGTTGCTGCTGGCCGCCGGAGAGCTGGTTCGGCTCGTGCCGGGCCCGGTCCGCGAGACCCACGGTCTCCAGCGCGGCCATCGCCCGCTCCCGCCGCTGCCGTGACTTGACCCCGGCGTACGCGAGGGGCAGCTCCACGTTGGCCACCGCCGTCGTCCGCGGGATGAGGTTGAAGGCCTGGAAGATGAAGCCGATGAGGCGGTTGCGGGCCAGGGCCAGCTGCCGGTCGGCGAGGCGGCTCACGTCGACACCGTCGAGCCGGTAGGTGCCGGCCGTGGGGACGTCCAGCGCGCCGAGGATGTTCATCAGCGTCGACTTGCCGGAGCCCGACGAGCCCATGATCGCCACGTAGTCGCCGCGGTCCACGGTCAGCGTGACACCACGCAGGGCGTGGACGGTGGCTGCGCCCGTACCGTAGATCTTGGTCAGGTCGCGGACGTCCAGGACCGGGCGGGTCATCGGGTGCCCCGGCCGGTGCCGCCACCGGTGAACCCGCCGCCGCCGGGCGGGGCGCCGCCACCGGTAAGACCGCCGCCGCCCGGGAAACCACCGGTGTTGCCGCCGGTCGTGCTGCTCGCGGTGGTGATCACGACCTGCTCCCCCGCGGTCACGCCGTCGGTGATCTGGGTGGCCTGGTCGCCCACGAGGCCGATCTCGACCGGCCGGGTCTCCCGGACGCCGCCGGCGAGCACGGTGACCGTGTGCCGGTTGCCGACGGTGGTGACCGCGGCCGCGTTGACGTAGACGGCGTCGGCGACCTTGCCGGTCACCACGGAGACCGAGACGGTCTGGCCCGGTTTGGCGCCGGCCGGGACCTGGTCGAGGCTGAGGGTGACGCCGTACGTGACGACGTTGTCGGCGGTGGTGGCCTGCGGGTCGACAGCGACGACCTTGGCGCTCTGTTCGGTGCCGCTCAGCGCGTTCCAGGTGACGGTGGCTGCCTGCTTCTCCTTGAGCTTCGTGGCGTCGGCCTCGGCGAACGCCGCGGTGACCTGGAGTTTTTTCAGGTCGGCCAGGTCGATGAAGCCGCTGGAATCCGTCGTGGTCGCCTCGGCCGCCTGCCCGCCGCCGGACGAGGGTGAGGACGAGCTGCCGAGTGTCCCGTTGACCGCGACCACCGTCCCGGCCATCGGGGCCTTCAGCGTCGTGCCGGTCACCGCGGCGGCGGCCTCGTCCACGGCCAGCTGCGCCTGCGTGACCGAGTTCTCCGCGGACGACGTGTCCGAGCCGGCGTCCTCCGCGCGGGTCACCGCGTCCCGCGCGGCGTCGAGGTCGGCCTCGGCGGCCGCGAGGGTGCGCTTCGCCGCGGCCGGGTCGACCTTCGCGAGGACCTGCCCCTTCTTGACCTTGTCGCCGACCTGGACGGAGATCGAGGTGACCGTGCCACCGGTGACAAAGCTGGCACTGGCCGAGCTCGCGCTCTCGAGCGAGCCGTCGGCCGTGACGGAAGCGGTGACGGTGCCCTGCTGGACGGCGACGGTCCGCACGGACGCGGCCGCCGCGGTGCCGGTGTCCGGACCGGACACCGTCCCGTACGCCCAGAAGGCACCGGCGACGAGCACCAGAACGAGGACGGCGTTGACCACCACCGACGGACGGCGCAGGGAACCCAGACGGGGCGCAGGCATGACGGACACTGTGGCGGCACCCCCTCGGAGGATCTTCGGGATTGCCTGGGAGCCACCTCGGAACCTCAGGCGGTGTCGTCGCCGGAGGCGGGCAACAGCACCCGGAACGTGGCGCCGCCCGCACCGGCCGGGTCGAGCTCCACCCAGCCGCCGTGCCCGTGCACGATCGCCGCGACGATGGACAATCCCAGACCGGAACCCCCGCCGCGCCCCCGCATCCGGCTCGAATCCGCCCGGTAGAGCCGTTCGAAGACCCGCGGCGCATGGTCCGCCGGCACACCCGGCCCGTCGTCACTCACTTCCAGGACAGCCAGGGGTACCCCCGCAGCAACGTTCCCCGACCGCACCGCCCCGGCCGCGGGCACGTACCCGGCGACCCGCCCCACCCGGACGGTCACCCGGGCGCCGCCGGTGGTGTGCTGCAACGCGTTGGCGACGAGGTTCGTGGCGACCTGCCGCAGCCCGTGCTCGTCACCCAGCACGGTCGGCGGCACGAAGGTGTCGGAGGTGTCGTCGAGGGCGGCCAGGCGTACGGGCCGGTCCGGCACCCGCGCGTGGGCGTCCCGGATGGTGTCGGCGGCGATCTCGAGCAGGTCCACGGGCCGCAGCACCGGCGGCCGTTTCAGGTCGAGACGGGCCAGCAGCAGCAGGTCCTCGACCAGCACACCCATCCGTCCGGCCTCACCCTCGATGCGGCTCATCGTCTCGTCGAGCTGCGGCCCGGGTGGTGCACCACCGCGCCGGTAGAGCTCGGCGAAACCGCGGATCGAGGTCAGCGGCGTGCGCAGCTCGTGCGAGGCGTCCGCGACGAACTGCCGCAGCCGCTGCTCCGAGGCGGTCCGCGCGGACACCTCGGCCTCGATGCGGGCCAGCATCAAGTTGAGCGCGCCACCGAGACGCCCGGGCTCGGTGTGCGGGTCGGTGTCCGCGACCCGCCCGGAGAGGTTGCCGGCGGAGATGTCGGTGGCGAGGCGTTCCATCTCGGTCAGCGGGCGCAACCCGAGCCGCACCACGAACGCCGACCCGAGACCGAGCAGCGCGAGCATCAGCACGGTGACGCCGACGTCGATGATCAGCAACCGGTCGCCGGTCTGCTCCACCTCCATCAGCGAGGAGCCGATGACGACCACACCACCGGTGTTCGGGGCCGGCACGGCCAGCAGCCGCCAGTCCGCGCTGCCGTCGACCGCCGCGACCGTGTACGGCTTCCCCTGTGCGGCACGGGCGCGTACGTCGGTGATGGCCTCGGCTGCCGGGCGGGTGCCGTCGACGGCCGAGCTGCGGGCGGGATCGAGGGTGCCGTCCGGGCCGTAGACGTAGACGACCTGGTCGGCGCCGAGCCGGAACTGCCGCGGCCGGGGTGCGGGCTCCGGACGCTGGGTGCCGGCGAACGGGCGCGCCATGCCGGTGAGCTGCTCGTCGATGCGGTCCCGCAGATAGCTGCGGATCAGCAGCAGACCGGCGACGTTGGCGGCGATCAGCGCCACGGCCGCGAGAGCGCCGACGACCAGGACGAGCCGCGAGCGCAGCGTCCAGTGACTCCACCGTCGGGGACGCCGGCGGAGCCGGGAGGTCACTCCTCGCCGCCGCGCGGGAGCCGCAGGGCGTACCCGACACCACGCACGGTGTGGATCAGCGGCGGATCGGTCTTGTCGATCTTGCGGCGCAGGTAGTAGACGTACGACTCGACGATGCGCCCGTCGCCGCCGAAGTCGTACTTCCACACGCGGTCGAGGATCTGCGCCTTGCTGACCACCCGGCCCGCGTTCACCAGCAGGTACTTGAGCAGGTTGAACTCGGTCGGCGACAGGTCGACGAGCCGCCCGGCCCGGCGGACCTCGTGGGCGTCCTCGTCGAGTTCCAGGTCGGCGTACCGCAGCACACCCGCGGCGGCGGGCCCGTCCAGCTCCGGCCGGCTGCGCCGCAGGATCGCGCGGATCCGCAGCACGACCTCCTCGAGGCTGAACGGCTTGGTCACGTAGTCGTCCGCACCCGCGGTCAGCCCCAGGACCCGGTCCTCGACGGCGTCCCGCGCGGTCAGGAACAGCACCGGGGTGGCCCGGCCGGAGGCCCGCAGCCGCCGGGCTACGTCGAAGCCGTCCAGGTCGGGCAGCATCACGTCGAGGACCACCAGGTCGGGGTCGAACTCCTCGATCGTGACCAGCGCGCCGTGCCCGGACTCGGCGACCCGGACGTCGAACGCCACCAGCCGCAGGGTCGCGGACAGCAGCGCGGAGATGTTGGGCTCGTCGTCGACCACGAGGACCCGGGTCGGACGGGCCGGCGAGGGCTCACTGAGGGCGACGGAACCGCGCGTATCGGCATGCACCCGGAAGAGATATCAGCGCTTCCTTTGAATTCCGTATGAATACCCTAGGAGCGACCTGGGCCGCCGTCACCACGACCGCACGACGGCCGCACCCTCGGCCAGCCCGGACGTGATCTCGGTGTACAGATCACCCCGCAGCCCCACACCCACCTCGAGCCTGGCGCCGTCGCGCAGCACGGTCCCGGAGCCGCCCGTGACGTCGTGCACCGCGGTGCTCGGCACCCGCAGCACGTCGGCGGCCGAGCCGGTGGTGACCCGGACACCCGCGCTCTGCCCGACGAGCAGGTCGTCCGGGGCGTCGTCGAACGACAGCAGCACGCCGTAGCGGACCATCGTGCCGTCGTTCGTACCGGCGGGGTCGACCTGGACAACGGTCGCGCCGAAGATCTTCCCCGCCCGGTCGGCCAGCGTGACCGCCGCCTTCTGCTTCACCGCGAGACGGTCCGCGTCGGCCTCGGGGAAGTCGGCGCTGATCTGCATGTCGTAGACGTCGGCCAGCGTCAGGAAGGCCGTACCGGCACCGATCTGGCTGCCGACCTTTCCCGAGACCGAGAGGATCCGGCCGGCAATCGGGGCGGTGATGGTGGTGCCGTCGAGCCTGTCCTCGGCGTTCGCCAGGGCGACCTCGGCCTGGTTGACCCGCTGCTGGGCGCTGAGCACCGGGTCGGCCCGGCCGCCCTTCGCGGCACACGTCGTCGGCGCGGCGCCACGCGCAGGGGCAGAAGTCCGGGCAGGCGCGCTGGTCCGGGCAGGCGCCGTGGTCCGGGCAGGCGCGGGCGTCTCGGCCGGTGCCGAGCTACGCGACGGCGACGGCTGGGTCGACGGGCTCGTCCAGGCCGCCGGGACCACGCCGCACGAGGAGGTGGGGGCCTCGCGCGCTTCCGTGAGTGCGTCCTGCGCCTCGGTGAGGGTGTCCCGCGCGGAGTCGACCGCGGCGGCCGCATCCGTGTCGTCGATCGTGGCGAGGGTCTGCCCGGGCGTCACCAGCGTGCCCGCCCGCACCTTGACACTCTCGACCGTGCCCGCGACCGCGAAGGACAGGCTGCGGGTCTGCGCCGGTTCGAGGGTGCCGGTCGTGGCGACCTCGAGCGTCACCGCACCCCGGTCCACCGCCACGGTGGCGGCCACGGCCGGCTTCGGGTTGCCGCCGGCGGTCACCAGCCGCGCGGCTCCCGCGCCGAGCAGCAGGACCACGACGATCCCGGCCGCCCACATCCACCGCCGGTGTCCCCCGCGCCAGTCACCCATGGTCCGGAAGTGTCACCGCGGGTCCTCGCGGCCGGCTCGATCCCACCTCGGAGTTCCCTCGGAGCCGGTCTCCACGCAGATTCCGAGGTACGTCCGACGTAGCCGCGAGGTGGGCGGTCTTGTCTGGAGCGTCGTATCCGCAGGATCTTCACCGAGGAGCAAACCGTGCCGCAGCTCAGAACCACGTCACCCCGCCGGATCGCGGGACTGGTCGTCGCCTCGGCGGCGCTGCTCTTCGCCGCGGGTGCCTGCAGCGGGGGCACCGAGGCGACCCCCAGCAGCGGCGGGGGTCAGGCCGGGGGCGGTGCTTTCACCGCGTACACGGAATGTCTGAAGCAGAACGGGGTCACGATCACCATGCCGTCCGGGGGTGCCCGGGTGCGGCCTTCGGGCGCGCCGGACGGTGCCCGCCCGTCCGGGCTGCCGCGACCCTCAGGGAGTGAAAGGACCGGCGGCGGCTTCGGGCGGCCTGCCGGGGTCGACGACGCGACCTGGGAAAAAGCACAGGCGGCGTGCGCATCGGTACGTCCCAGCGGACGTCCCGGCGGTGGCAACGGCACCGGCCGGGGTGATGGCGGCGGCATGAGCGCGGCCTACCGCACCTGTCTGCAGGATCACGGGGTCACCCTGGGCGAGGCGCCCCTGGCGACCGGCGACCCGGCGGTGCAGAAGGCCGCCGAGACGTGCAAGGCGCTCGCGCCGGCGAACTGAGTCAGCGGGGCAGCGCGTCCTGCACGTCGTTCCAGCGGTCGGCCAGCTGCCGGCGCCGGCAGGCGACCAGGTGGCTGGCCAGGATCGCGGGCAGCCCGCCACGGACACACACGTCCGCACCGGCGGTGAGGACACCGGCGACGAGTTCCGCGGGGGCGTCGTCGTCGACCAGGGTGACGATCCGGGACCGGGCCGGCAGCAGCGCCCGCGCGGTGCTCACGTCGTGCACGGTCGCGCCGCTGATGAGCACGATCTCGCCCGCGCGGATGTCGTCGAGGCCCGCCGGATGACGCAACGTCCAGCCCGCGGGCAGGTGCGCGGCGAGCCCGGCGACCCGGCCGGGATAGCCCAGGACGGCGACGACCGGGCTGTGCCGCTGCGTGTTCAGGTCCGGCAGCGGCACCGCCGTCGAGTTCGGGGTGAACGTACGGTTCGTCTCGTTGCGGTCCAGCTGTACCAGCATCAGATCCCCCAGATCGGTGCGCTTCTTTCGACTACCTTTCGCCCCGCGCCTGGGATCCCCATGTGCCCTGCCTGTGCGTCTGTTGTCAGTGCGACGCGTACCCGGCCGCGTCGGCGAGGATGCGCTCGATGAGGTCGTCCGGGAGGCCCGGGTTGCACGCCGCCGGCCCGGCGGTGGCCGGATCGTCGAAGAGCTCCCGCAGCCGCCCGGCCGGCAACCGGCCGTCGGCCGCCGCCGCCCGCCGGACCAGAGCCGACTCGTCGTGGCTGAGCCGTTCGATCAGCTCGGGCGAGGTGGCCGGATCCATCGGTACGACCGCACGGGCCTGCTCGTCGGCCGAGTCCGCAAGCCGCGCGAGTCCGGCGGGGGTGAAGTTCGGGTGCCTCAGCAACCGGCCGCGGGTGACGATCCGGGTCTCCAGGTAGGCCCGCAGCACCGTCTCAGCGGGGGCGCCGGGCTGGTTCTCGCACAGCAGCAGCCGGACCACCGGGTCCTCGTCGGTCCCGAGCATCTCGACGAGGTCGGCGGGCAGTTCCGGGTGGTACGTGCTGCTGCGACGCAGGCCGGGGTGGGCCGACAGCGCACAGCCGCGCAGGACCTCGGGGTCCGTCGTCGTGCAGACCCAGACCAGGGGTTCGAGCCGATCGTCGGGGCCCAGCTCGTAGTCGATCGCCGCGCGCTGCTCCTCGCTCAGCCCGGGTCGCATCGACAGCGCCAGCCGGACCCGGGGTGACGGATCGACGGCCAGGACCGGGATCAGACTGTCGGGAAGGCTGGGATGGGCGGCGACGCCCGCACGGACGTACTCGTTGCCGTCGGCGACCAGGGACAGATCGAGGGGACCCGGCGCCTTCTGGAGTTTCCACCGCTGCGAGGGCTTGCCCGCGGCCTCGAAAACAGGCACTTCCGCCGCCAGCTCCCGGACTGTGCGATTGGCGTCGCAGAGCAGCCGGGCCCGCTGCGACGGGGTGAGACCCGCCGACTCGGCCAGCACCGCGCGCACCTTCACCTCGGGGTGCGCGGCCAGGGCGTCGAACACGTCGTCCGGCCACGCAGGCCGGTACATCATCGTGTAGTGGAGCTCGCTCCAGAACGGGACGAGCCGGACGGCAACCGCGCCGGACAGGGCCGGGTTGAGGGACAGTCCGCGCAACCGGGCCCGGACCGGGTGGTGGTAACCGTCCGGGCTCGTCACGCCGACTCCCGGCGGACGACCCGGACGACCTCGGTCAACTCCCGGGCCGGCAGGGTCCGGTCGTAGATCTCCGCGACCACGGTCTCCGCCAGATGTGCCGCCACGACGGCCTGATCCGTGGTGACGGTGGTCAGGGCGGGCACAGCCAGCCGGGCAGCCGGGATGTCGTCGACGCCGATGACGGCGAGGTCACCGGGGGCGTCCAGCCCTTCGCGGCGCATCCCCGCGAGCACGGCCATCGCCACCTCGTCGTTGTACGCACACACCCCCGTCACGCCCTCCTCCCGCCACTGCCGCACCGCGACGGCGGCGGCCTCCGGGTTTAGCGGCACCACACGTACGGACAGGTCCGGGAAGCCGGAGCGGGCACCCCGGAGGCGCGGCTCCGCAAAGATCCGCACCCGCTCGTCGTCGGGGTAGGCGTACCCGAGGGCGGTGTGGCCCGCCGCGGTGAGGTGCCCGGCCTGGAGGCGGCCGACGTGCTGCTGCGGGATCTCGAGCTCGCGGCCGAGGAGCCCGACGACCAGGGCGACCCCGGCCGCCCGCATCGCGCCGACCTCGGCGGCGGAGAAGTCGGTGAACGCCAGCACGGCCGCGGGTGTGATCGCCTTCCACAGGTCGGTGATGGGGCGGTCGGCGCGGCTGCCGGGGTGGGCGACGAAGGTCAGCCCGGACCGGGCGAGCTCGGTCGAGAGGTTGCCCAGCAGGGTGCCGATCTCGGGGCCGATCGGCCAGTCCGGCAGCAGGCACAGGACCACGTCGGAGCGGCCGGTCCGCAGGGCCCGGGCCGCCGCGGAGGGTGCGTAACCGAGCCCGGCGGCGGCATCGAGGACGCGGGTGCGGGTCGCCGCCGAGATGGTCTGGTGCGGGGTGTCGTTGAGGACGTAGCTGACGGTCGCGCGGGACACTCCCGCGACCCGGGCGACGTCCGCGCTGGTCACCCGTCGTGTCGTGCTGTCTGTCATAACCGTCGCCTCTTGCCGGAGCCGTTCCGCTGACAAAGCTGACACGAGCAAGTTACACGTGTCAGCTTCCGCTCCGCGCACGCCGGGCCGAAACGTTCCGCAAACGATTTCATTCTCATCGATCAACTTCTATTGACAGCGCTTCGTCAGGAAATTCACACTCTCCGCAGTCCCCTCTGGACGATGCGGAGACCCGATGGCGGTGACGATCAAGGATGTGGCCCGGGCGGCCGGGGTGTCGCCGTCCACGGTCTGCCGCGCCCTCTCGACACCGGATCTGGTGCGCGCCGAGACCGGCGAGCGGGTCCGGCGGGCGGCGACCGACCTCGGCTACTCCCCCAACCGGGCCGCCCGGGGCCTGATCACGGGCCGGACCGGCAACCTCGGGCTGATCGTCCCTGACCTGGGCAACCCGTTCTTCCCGGGTGTCGTCAAGGGCATCCAGGCCCGCGCCCGCGAGGCCGACCACGCGCTTTTCCTCGCCGACACCGACGAGGACCCGGCCGCCGAGACCCAGCTGGTGAGGACCCTCGCCAAACAGGTCGACGGGCTCATCCTCTGTTCCCCGCGGATGGGCGAGCAGGAGTTGCGCAGCTTCGCGGCGGAGACCCCGCTCGTCATGCTGAACCGCCGGGTCGGCCGCATCCCGGCGATCACCTTCGCCAACGTCGACGGCATGCGGCAGGCCGTCACCCACCTCACCGCCCTCGGGCACCGGCGGATCGCCTACGTCGCCGGGCCACGGACGTCCTGGTCCAACCGGGAACGCGTCCGCGGGCTCCGGGCCGCGACCACGGCCGCCGGTGTCGAGCTGGTCGAGATCGGCCCGGTCCAGCCGCAGTACGACGGCGGGGTGGCCGCCGCCGACCCCGTGCTCGCCGCCGGTGTCACCGCCGTCATCGCCTACAACGACGTCATCGCGCTGGGCCTGCTCAGCCGCTTCAACGCGCGCGGGATCACCGTGCCCGCCGCGATCAGCGTGATCGGCTTCGACGACATCCCGCTGGCGGCGATGGTCCACCCGTCGCTCACCACGGTCGGCCTGCCCATGGAGAGTTGTGGCCGGGCCGGCGTCGACCTGCTGCTGGGCCTGTTGCAGGACCCCGCCCGCTTCGGCGCCACCCGCCGCGAGCTGGGCACGCAGCTCATGGTCCGGGGCTCCACCGGGCCGCCGCCTCCCGCCTGAGATCCGTCCCCTCGAGGAAGGCTCGCCATGCCACCACTCGCCCGCCGCCGCGTCGTCACTGCCGCCGCCACCACCGCCCTGCTGCTGCTCAGCGCCTGCAGTGCCCCCGACTCCGGAGGATCCGCCCAGGACGACGGCGGTGAGGTGCCCGCCAAGCCCGGCAAGGCCGTCACGCTGAACATCCTCGACGTCGCCGGGAACCTCCAGCTCACCCAGGGCATGATCGACGACTTCGTCAGCAAGAACTCCGGTGTGGTCAGCAAGGTGACCTACTCGAAGTCACCGGCGCCGGAACTCGTCGGGAAGGTCAAGGCCCAGCAGAACGCGAACCGCGTCGACATCGACCTGGTGCTGACCGGTGTCGACGGGCTGTCCGCCGGCATCGAGCAGGGCCTGTGGAACCCGTTGCTGACGAAGTACGCCGACCGCCTTCCCGGCGTACAGGAGTATCTGCCCGGGGCCGCGGCCATGCAGAAGCTGGCCGGGGATTCCGGGGTGACCGTGACCTACTACCCGTCCGGGCCGCTGATCGAATATCTGCCCGCCAAGGTGCCGAACCCGCCGAAGACAGCGCAGGAGCTGCTCGATTACGCCAAGGCCAACCCGGGCGCGGTGCAGTACGCCCGCCCGTCGAACTCGGGGCCGGGCCGCACCTTCCTGATGGGCCTGCCTTACCTGCTCGGTGACTCCGACCCCAAGGACCCGACGGGCGGCTGGGACAAGACGTGGGCCTACCTGGGTGAGCTCAACAAGTACGTGACGCTCTACCCGTCGAGCACCGGCGAGACGATGAAGAACCTCGCCAACGGCTCCGCGAAGATCATCGCCTCGACGACCGGCTGGGACATCAACCCGCGGGTGCTCGGCACCGTGCCCAAGGAAGCCGCGATCGGGACCCTGGAAGGCTTTCACTGGGTCACCGACGCGCACTACGCCGTGGTGCCCAAGGGTGTCTCGACCGACAAACAGTCCGCGATCCTGCTGCTGCTCGCGCACATGCTCACCAAGGAACAGCAGGCCAAGGCTTACGACAAGGGCTACTTCTACCCCGGCCCGGCGGTCAAGGACGTCGACCTGGCCATGGCCCCGGCGGACAGCCGCGCGGCGATCGAGGAGTTCGGACGGCCGGAGTATCCCGACCTGATCGCCAAGAACCCCCTGGAGGTGCCGCTCGGCTCGAAGGAACTGGTTGCCGCCTTCGACCGGTGGGACCGCGAGATCGGTGGCGCCAAGGTGGCCAAGTGAGCTTCGAGGAGCTGCGCCTGGACGGCGTCAGCCGCAGCTTCGGTGGTCACGCGGCGCTCGCCGGGCTGGACCTGACGATCAAGCGGGGCGAGTTCATCGCGCTGCTGGGACCGTCCGGATGCGGCAAGTCGACCGCGCTGAACTGTCTCGCCGGGCTGCTGCCGCTGACCCGCGGCAGCATCTGGCAGGACGAGGCGCGGCTCGACGTGCTGCCGCCCGAGCGGCGCGGCTTCGGGATGGTCTTCCAGAACTACGCGCTCTTCCCGCACCTGCCCGTCCGGAAGAACATCGCCTTCGGCCTCCAGATGCGGCGGGTGCCGCGGGCCGAGATCCGCCGCCGCGTGGACGAGGCGTTGCGGCTGGTGCACCTGGAGGACCAGGCGGGCAAGCTCCCGGGCCAGCTCAGTGGCGGTCAGCAGCAACGTGTGGCCATCGCGCGGGCGGTGGTTCTGGAGCCGTCGCTGGTGCTGATGGACGAGCCGTTGTCGAACCTCGACGCGAAGCTGCGGCTGGAGATGCGGACGGAGATCCGGCGTCTGCACCAGTCGCTCGGGCTGACCACGGTCTACGTGACGCACGACCAGGAGGAGGCGCTGTCGCTCGCCGACCGCCTGGTCGTGCTGCGCGCGGGCCGCGTCCAGCAGATCGGCACGCCGGAGCAGCTCCACACCGAGCCGGCGAACTGGCACGTCGCGGACTTCATGGGATATCGCAACCTGTTGCCGTTGAAGGCCGGGGCCCGTCGCGGTGCCGGTGTGGTCGTCGAGGTCGAGGGCCGGGAGCTGCTCGGCACGCCGGTCGGTGACCTCGCGCCCGGCAGCGACGTGATCGCCGGGACCCGCCCGGAGGACCTGACGATCGGCCCGGCCGGCGGCACGGGGGTGCCGGCCACGGTCGAGGTCGTCGAATACCAGGGTCGCGAGGTGGCCGTCGAGGCCCGCACGCCCGGTGGCATCCCGCTCAACCTGCGTTCCGTCGACCGGCCCGCGGTCGGCGACCGGATCACCGTCACCGTCGAGCCCCGGCGGCTGCTGGTCTTCCCCGCGGACGGTGCGTGATGGTCGCGCTGCGGCACCGCCTCGCCGAGCGCGGCATCGACCGCCAACTGCTCCTCCTGATTCCGGCGGCTGTCTTTGTCCTCCTGCTCTTCATCTACCCCTTCCTGTACGGCGTGGGCCTGTCGTTCCAGCCCGTGGAGGGCGGGGCGCTGGGGGCGTACAGGGAGTTCTTCACCGACGCGTACCTGCGGGACACGATCGGGACGACGTTGCAGTTGTCGTTGCCTGCCGCGCTGCTGAACGTGCTCGCTTCGGTGCCGATCGCGTACCGGATGCGGGGGCGGTTCCGGGGCAAGCGGTTGCTGACCACCGTGCTGGTCGTGCCGATCACCCTCGGCACGGTGCTGACGGCGCAGGGCCTGCTGAACTTCCTCGGGCCGACCGGCTGGTTCAACCGCACGCTGCTGAGCACCGGGCTCGCCGACGCACCCGTACGCCTGACCAACAACTACTGGGGTGTCTTCTTCTCGCTGGTCATCACCGGCTTCCCGTTCGCGTTCCTGCTGGTCCTGTCGTACCTGTCGGGCATCGACCCGAGCCTCGAACGCGCCGCCGCGACCCTCGGCGCCGGGCGCTGGCAGCGCTTCCGGCGGATCACCCTGCCGCTCCTGGCGCCCGGACTCGCCACCACGTTCTGCCTGACGTTCGTGCTGGCGTTCAGCGTCTTCCCGTCGGCGGTGCTGGTCGGGGACCCGTCCGGGACCACGCGGGTGATGTCGATCGCCGCGTACGACGCCGCGTACGTCCGCTACGACTACCCGCTCGCGTCGGCTGTGGCCGTACTGATGGGCCTGGTGGAGTTGATCGTGATCGGAGCCGTGCTCGGCTGGCGGGCGCTGCTCTACACCGGGTCGACGGCCGGAGGGAAGGGCTGATGGCGGCGCGGCGCAGCATCGTGGCGACCCCGGCCGCCTGGCTCGTCTGGGGTGTGGTGGCCGCATTCTTCGTCATGCTGGCCGGCGTCATCGGCTCGGTCGTCGTCAGTTCCGTCGGTACGCAGTGGTTCGACACGTGGCTGCCCACCGGCTGGACAACCCGCTGGTACGCCCAGTCCTGGGACGAGTTCACCCTGCTCCCGGTGCTGATCGTGACGCTGGAGGTGTCGGCGCTGGTCGTCGGCATCTCCGTGCTGATCGGCGTGCCGGCCGCGTACGTGCTGGCCCGGCGCAGTTTTCCCGGCCGCCGGCTGCTCTATCTGCTGTTCCTGCTGCCGATCCTGATGCCACCGATCACCTACGGCATCCCGCTCGCGACCGTGCTCTACAAGTACGGCTTCGCCGGCAACCTGTCCGGCGTCGTGCTGGCCAACCTCGTGCCGTCCGTGCCGTTCGTGATCCTGACGATGACACCGTTCATCGAGCAGATCGACCCGGCCGTCGAACGCGCGGCCCGCATGTGCGGCGCGAACACCCGCCAGGTCTTCGTCCGCATCCTGACGCCGCTGCTCGTGCCCGGGATCCTGGCCGCGTCGATCCTGGTGCTGGTCCGGACGGTCGGGATGTTCGAGCTGACCTTCCTCACCGCCGGGCCCGACTCGCAGACCCTCGTCGTGGCCCTCTACTACTCGATGTCGGCGGCCGGGATCCGCGCGCAGCAGTCGATCGACGCCATGGCGGTCATCTACACGTCGATGATGCTCGTGCTGCTGGTCCTGGCTCTGCGTTTCGTCAACCCCACCCAGCTGGTCGCCCGCGTCCGCGACGAGGGAGACTGAGGTGCGCATCGCCGAGGCCCGCGTGATCGTGACGTGCCCGGGCCGCAACTTCGTCACCCTGAAACTGGTCACGGACGATGGCCTGACCGGTGTCGGCGACGCCACCCTGAACGGCCGGGAGCAAGCGGTTGCCGCGTACCTGACCGAGCACGTCGTGCCCGTGTTGCTCGGCCGTGATCCGGCGCGGATCGAGGACACCTGGCAGCTGCTGTACAAGGGCGCGTACTGGCGGCGCGGGCCGGTCACGATGAGCGCGATCGCCGCGGTGGACACCGCTCTCTGGGATATCAAGGGCAAGGTCGCCGGACTGCCGGTCCACGAGTTGCTCGGCGGGCGCAGCCGCGACGGCGTCACGGTCTACGGCCACGCCTCGGTGTCGTCCCTGGACGGCATCCTGACGGACGTGGGCCGGCTCGTCGACCAGGGCTACCGCGCGGTCCGCGTCCAGGCCGCGATCCCCGGCCTCCCCACCACGTACGGCGTGAGCGCCGACGCCCGCACCTACGAACCCGCCGGCTCGGCCCTGCCCGCGCAGGAGGTCTGGTCGACACCGCGCTACCTCGCCCACGTGCCCGGCGTCTTCGAACGCGTCCGCGCGGAGTTCGGGCCGGACCTGCGGCTGCTCCACGACGCGCACCACCGGCTCACCCCGATCGAGGCCGCCACGCTGGGCCGCCGTCTGGAGCCGTACGCGCTGACCTGGCTCGAGGATCCTGTCCCGGCGGAATTGCAGGAGGGCTACCGGCTCATCCGGCAGCACACCACCACACCGCTGGCGGTCGGCGAGGTGTTCAACAGCATCTGGGACTGCCAGGAGCTGATCACCGGGCAACTCATCGACTACATCCGGGCCAGCGTCGTGCACGCGGGCGGGATCAGCCACCTGCGGCGCATCTTCGACCTGGCCCACCTCTACCACGTGCGCAGCGGGTCGCACGGCGCCACCGACCTGTCACCGATCTGCCTGGCGGCGGCGCTGCACCTCGACGTGAGCATCCCCAACTTCGGCCTGCAGGAGTACATGCCGCACACCGCCGCGACCGACGAGGTGTTCCCGCACGGCTACCACTACGAGGACGGCTACCTGCACCCGTCCACGACGCCGGGACTCGGTGTCGACATCGACGAGGAGCTGGCCGCGCGCTACCCGTACCGCCCGGCGTCGCTGCCGGTGAACCGCCTCGAGGACGGCACGCTACACAGCTGGTGAGAGCTCACGCCGCCGCTCCGTAGCGAACCCCGCCGCCGCGAGGCCGAGGCCGGCGACCGCGAGCACCACGCCGACCCAGGTCGGGGCCAGATATCCGTAACCGCGGGCGATGACCAGCCCGCCGAGCGCGGCACCGAGGCTGTTGGCGACGTTCATGGCCGACTGGTTGACCGCGGCGCCCATCAGCTGCGCGCCGGGTGCCACCGTGATCAGCCGCGCCTGCAGCGCCGGGCCGAGGAACAGGCTGGTCGCGCCGATCAGGAAGGCGCCGATGAAGATGCCCGCGGTGGTGGCGGCGATCAGTCCGAAAAGCACGATCGAGGCGATGACACAGGCAAAACCGATGAGCATGGCCCGTCGCAGGTTGCGGTCGGCGAACCACCCGCCGAGGGCGTTGCCCACGGTCATCCCGAGCCCGAACGCGACCAGCACCCAGGGGACGGCGCCCGCCCCCAGCCCGGTGACCTCGGTGGTGACCGGCGCGATGTAGCTGTTCACGGCGAAGAACCCGGCGAACCCGATCGCCGCCGTGGCCGCCACCAGCCAGACCTGCGGGGTGCGCAAAGCGTGCAGCTCCCGGGCCGGCGACCCGTCCGGGGTGGCCGCGACCTCCGGCACCACCAGCAGCACGGCCGCCAGGGTCAACAGAAAAACACCGGCGATGACCAGGTACGCGATCCGCCAGCCGGAGGTCTGCCCGAGCCGGGTGATCAGGGGTACGCCGACCACGTTGGCCGCTGTGAGCCCGCTGAGCACCGCTGCGTACCCCCGGGCCTCGCTGCCCGGACCCATCAGCGTCGCCGCGAGCAGGCCGGCCGCACCGAAGTAGGCACCGTGCGGCAGCGCCGCGACGAACCGCGCCACCAGCACGAGCTCAAAGGTCGGGGCCAGCGCGGACGCGACGGTGCCGACCACGAAGAGCACCAGAAGACCGAGGACCAGCTTCTTGCGAGGCACGCGGGCGGTCAGCGCGGCGATCGTCGGTGCGCCGACGACCACACCCAGCGCGTACGCGGTGATGGTCCACCCGCCTCGCGCCACCGCGTCAGAGGAGGACTCCGCCCAGGCCTCGGGCAGCAGTCCGCGGGCGATCTCGGGCAGCAGCCCCATCGCGGCGAACTCGGTCAGCCCGATGGCCACGCCGCCCAGCGCGAGGGCGAGCAGTGCGGCCCACCGGTGATTCCGGCTCAACTCAGTCACGAGGGAAGACTTTAGCAACGCCGTTGCGTAATAGGATGGTGAGATGCATCGCTCCGCGGCCGACCAAAGCTTCCTGCGCGGCTACAACGAGGCCCTGGTCATGGCCGTCGCCCGGTCGATGCCCACCTTCGAACGCGCGACCGTCGCCGACGCCACCGGCCTCACCCCGCAGGCCGTCTCCAAGGTGCTGGGCCGGCTCGTCGACGACGGCCTGATCGCCCCCGCGGGCGTACGCCGCGCGGCCATCGGCAAACCCGCCGGCGTCTACGAACTGGTGCCGGCGAGCCGGTTCGCGATCGGCGCCCACGTCGCCCGTCGTACGTTGCGCCTGGTCCTGACCGACCTCGCCGGCACAGTGCACCACTCGGCCGTGACTCCCCTGCCGGACGACTTCACGCCCGCGCAGCTGCTCGACGAGCTGGCGATCGGCGTCAAGACCATCACCGCCGCCTTCCGGCCCGGCGACCGCCTGACCGGGGTCGGCCTCGGCATGATCGGCCCCCTCGACCACGCCCAGGGCACGGTCCGCGACGCCCACCGGCTGCGCCACTGGCACGACGTACCGCTGCGGGCCCTGGCCGAGGAGGCCCTGGACCTGCCCGTCCACCTGGACAAGGACGTGACGGCCGGGGTCACCGCGGAAGCGTGGCGGCACGGCCCGCAGTTCCGCGACGCCGCCCTCATCATGGTCGAATCCGGCGTCGGCGCGGGCCTCTGGCTCGGCGGGACAGCCCACCGCGGCGCCCACACCAACGCCGGCGAGTTCGGCCATACGGTTGTCGCCCTCGACGGCCCGCCCTGCGTGTGCGGCCGGCGCGGCTGCCTCGAAGCGGTCCACGACCGGGCGGCGGAAGCGGGCGACATCACCCGGGCGGCCCGGGTCCTGGCGATCGGCGTCGTCAACCTCCTGCAGACCCTCGACGTGGCCCACGTGGTCCTGGCCGGTGCCGACCTGCTCCAGCACGCGACCACGTACCACGAGGCGGTCCGGCAGGCGGTCTCCACCGAGGTCCCCCGCGCCGACTGGCAATCCGCCGACGTGACCCTCTCCAGCCTCGGCGCCGACGTCATCGCCGCCGGCGCCGCCATGCAGGTCCTCGACCTCCGCTACGGCATCCCCGGCCTCGCCCCGCTCTGAATCCCCAGCCATGGGCGTTCCTCGGCGCAAGCCTGGCCATCCGACGGCCGCGGCTCATCGTCGGTGCACGCAGCGTCAGACGGCCCGGAGACAGAACGGGTGTCCGGCGGGGCTGGCGTAAATGCGACTACCTCGGTGCGCGAGGTCGGCGTCGTCGACGGGCTGCAGGCGGCGCGCGCCGGCTTCGAGGGCGGCCCGGTCGGCGGAGGCGAGGTCGTCCGTGGTCAGGTCGACGTGCATCTGCTGGGTGCCGTTCTGGGGCCAGGCCGGGGCGACGTGGCCCGGGGCCCGCTGGATCACGAGGGCGGGGAAGCCGTCGACGCGCAGGAAGTGGTGGTTGTCGGTCCTGGTGATCGAGCCGCCGAGGAAGCGGTGCCAGAACGTGCTCTCGGCGTCCGGGTCGGCCGCGTCGATGTTGATGGCGGCGAGATCAAGAGCCATGTCAGGCCACCGCCGGCAGGATGCCGCCGTCGACGCGGAACTGCGCGCCGGTGAGCCACTTCGCGCGGCGGGACGCCAGGAAGGCGATCATCTCGGCGACGTCCTCGGGGTCACCGGGCCGGCCCATCGGTACGTTCAGGTGGTCGACGATCTGCTGTTCGACCTCGTCGAAGCCGATGCCCTGCGCCTCGGCCATCCGCGTCAGGTGCTCGGTGGCGCCCTCCGTGACGACAAAGCCCGGCAGGACGCAGAGCACCCGGACGCCGTGCCCGCCCACCTCCAGGGCGAGCTCTCGGCTGTAGGTGTTGAGGGCCGCCTTGGCTGCCGCGTACGACGCCTCGGTGCGCTGCGGCAACCGGCTGGCGATCGACGAGACGTGCACGACAACGCCGGACCCCTGGTCGACCATGCCGGGGACCAATGCCCGGTCGAGGCGGACGGCGCTGAGCAGGTTCATCTGCAGGTCGGCGAGCCACGACTCGTCCGAGCGTTGCAGGGTGGGTGCGGGCGCGCTCGCGGCGGCTGCGTTGTTGACGAGCACGTCGACGCCGCCGAAGCGGTCGATCACCTGGCGGCCGAAGGAGGCCACACCCTCCTCGGTGGCGAGGTCGGCGCGGAGATGGACGGCGGGCAGGTCGGCCGGGGGTTTCCCCCGTGAAGTGGTCAGCACCGTCGCACCGGACGCGGCGAACCGGCGGACGGTCGCCGCACCCAGGCCGCGGCTGCCACCGGTGACCAGCACGCGGAGACCGCTGAGACCGTCATCGGAATTTGTCATGGGACACCTCTGCACTAAACTGAACCGGACTCCGGAAAGCTAACACAAACGGAGTCCGGTTCACTATATGGAGATGCTGGTGCCTACCTCACGTCCGCTCCGCGCCGACGCCCGCCGCAACCGCGAGGCGCTGCTGACCACCGCACGCGAGATGTTCCTGGGTGAGACCGAGACCGGGGTGGAAGACATCGCGCGGCAGGCCGGCGTCTCGGTCGGCACGCTCTACCGTCACTTCGACACCCGCGAAGCCCTCGTCGAAGCGGTGTACCGCCAAGAGGTCGACGAACTGTGCGCCGCCCCGGCGGAGCTCCTCAGCCGGCATGCCCCGGAGGAAGCCCTGCGGCGCTTCCTGCTGCTGCTGGTCGACCATGCCGCCATCGGCAAAGGCATGTCCGAGGCCCTGGAGAGCATCATGACCACGGACTCGCCGATCTTCGACGACGCGCGCACACGCATGGCCGAATCGCTCGATCAGCTGCTCGCCGCGGGCGCGGCCGCGACGACGGTGAGGTCCGACATCGGCGGCCGCACGCTTCTGCGGGCCATGGGCGGCATCTGCGAGATGCGCGCCATCGACGGCTGGCTGGACGAGGCCCGCCAGATCACCGCCATCCTCTTCGACGGCCTCCGCCACGGCCGGCCGTCGCACTGAGCTTCCAGGGCCGGCCGTCGCACGGAGCTTCTAGGGCTGGCCGTCGCACGGAGCCTTCGGGGGCCGGCCGCCGCCGCCAGCCGTCGCACCGAACCTTCGGGGCCCAGCCGCTGGAGTCAGCCGTCGCGTCCGACCGCCGCGGCAAGCCTCCAAGGCCGGCCGCCGCGGTCGGCCGTTGGGGTCAGCCGTTCCAGGTGTCGATGACCTGGTTGCCGCGTTCGAAGCCCAGCGTGGACAGGGTCGCCGTGCCGAGTTTCAGCAGGCCGCCGCCGCTCGCGGGCAGCCCGATCCAGCGGGCGCCGGCCACGCGCAGCGAGTGGCCGTGGGCGATCAGGGCGACGTCGCCGGTGTCGAGGAAGGTGCGGGCGTGGGCCAGGACGCGGTCCAGGCGGGCGCCGACCTCTTCCGGGGTCTCGCCGCCCGGGGCACCGTCCGTCCACAGGGACCAGCTCGGACGGGTCTCGTGGATGGTGGCGCTGGTGACACCCTCGTAGTCGCCGTAGTTCCACTCGGCGAGGTCCTCGGTGGTCTCGGTGACGGTGAGACCGGCGAGCTCGGCGGTGCGCAGCGCCCGATGGCGCGGGCTCGAGATCACCGCCGCGAACTTCCGGCCGGTCAGCCTCTCCCCCGCGAGGCGCGCCTGCGCCACGCCCTCCTCGGTCAGATCCAGGTCCGTGTACGAGGTGTGCCGCCCGTTTGCACTCCACTCGGTCTGCCCGTGCCGGATGAGCACGATCTCCGCCATGACGCCCCCTGTCGGTTCCTGTAGTTCTACCGCGTCGCCGGGCCGGGCACCGGGTTTATCCGTGCACGAACCCGGCAATCGGCGGGAGCGACGGTCTGTACCCACCACCCGGCTACGACATGCTGAATGTGATCTTTCAGTTTCCGGCCAGGAGGTCCTCGAACGACGTGGTGAGGGCGAAGGGGTCGGTGACGGTGGCGGGGTCGCGGCGGTCGAGTTCGCGGGCGAGTTCGGCGGCGGCGCGGTTGACCCGGCCGCGGAGCTGGCCCTCGGACTCGTCGCCGGCCCAGTCGTCGGTGGCCGCGAAGACCGAGGTCGGCACGGTGACCGCCTGCAGGTACGCGAACATCGGGCGCAGGGCGTGGTCCAGCGCGAGCGAGTGCCGGGACGTGCCGCCGGTGGCCGCGATCAGCACCGGCTTGTCGGTCAGCATGTCCTTGCCCACGACGTCGAAGAACGACTTGAACAGACCGCTGTACGAGGCGTTGAAGATCGGCGTCACCGCGATCAGGGCGTCGGCCGCCTCGACCGCGTCCAGCGCGCGTCCGAGCGGGCCGGGCGGGAAGCCTGTGAGCAGGTGGTTCATCAGGTCGTGGGCGAGGTCGCGCAGTTCGATCACCTCGACGGTGAGCTGCACGCCGAGGCCGGCGGCCGCGTCCACCGCCGCCGCGGACAAGCGGTCCGCGAGCAGGCGGGTGGACGACGGCTGGCTCAGTCCCGCCGAGACGACGACGAGAGTGCGCTGTTTCATGCCTGCACCTTCTCCTTGAGGTCCTGGTCCTGGGCGGCGGCGAGCAGCGAGGCGTGGGTCGGCGCCTCCGGCACGTGGGCCGGCTTGAGCGCCGCGAACTCCTTGCGGAGCACCGGGACGACCTCCTCGCCGAGCAGGTCGAGCTGCTCCAGCACGGTCTTCAGCGGCAGGCCGGCGTGGTCCAGCAGGAACAGCTGACGCTGGTAGTCGCCGACGTAGTCCCGGAAGCCGAGCGTGCGCTCGATGACCTGCTGCGGGCTGCCGACGGTCAGCGGTGTCTCGCGCGTGAAGTCCTCCATCGTCGGTCCGTGACCGTAGACGGGGGCGTTGTCGAAGTACGGGCGGAACTCCTTGACCGCGTCCTGGCTGTTCTTCCGCATGAAGACCTGGCCGCCGAGTCCGACGATGGCTTGGTCGGCGCTGCCGTGCCCGTAGTGGGCGTACCGCTCGCGGTAGAGCGCGACCATCCGCTGGGTGTGCGACGCCGGCCAGAAGATGTGGTTGGCGAAGAACCCGTCACCGTAGAACGCGGCCTGCTCGGCGATCTCCGGGCTCCGGATCGACCCGTGCCAGACGAACGGCGGGATCTCGTCGAGCGGTCGCGGCGTCGAGGTGAACGACTGCAGCGGCGTGCGGTACTTGCCCTTCCAGTCGACGGTGTGCTCGCGCCACAACCGGTGCAGCAGCGCGTAGTTCTCGATCGCGAGCGGGATCCCGGCGCGGATGTCCTTGCCGAACCACGGGTACACCGGACCGGTGTTGCCCCGGCCCATCATCAGGTCGACCCGCCCGTCCGCGAGGTGCTGCAACATCGCGTAGTCCTCGGCGATCTTGACCGGGTCGTTGGTCGTGATCAGCGTCGTGGACGTCGACAGCAGCAACTTCTCCGTCTGCGCGGCGATGTACCCCAGCATCGTCGTCGGCGAGGACGGCACGAAGGGCTCGTTGTGGTGCTCACCCAGCGCAAAGACGTCGAGCCCGACCTCTTCCGCCTTCTTCGCGACGGCGACCATCGCCTTGATCCGCTCGTGCTCGGTCGGCTTTCGCCCGTTCGTGGGGTCGGGCGTGACGTCGCCGACGGTGAAGATCCCGAACTGCATGACCGGCTCCTGAGCTCTGGGCCGGGACTGTCTCGTCCCGATCTGACCAGCACAACCGCGCTGACCACAGAACTATTTCAAATTCAAAAGACTTCCGCTGCGGTGCAGGTCACAGTCGTCGTCCGGCCGACTCAGCGCTCGGTGGCCAGGCGGGCGCCGAAACCGAGCAGGGTTACACCGGTGATGGCGTCGAGGGCGCGGCGGACCGGACGGCGGTTGAGCACCCCGCGGACGCGGTGGAGGAATGCCGCCAGGAGCAGCAGGTACGCCAGCGACAGGATTGCGTGACTGAAGGCGTACAGAAGAAGCGTCGGCGTGCCGGCGCCCGGCGCGAGGAACTGCGGGAGAACGGCCAGGTAGAACATCAGGACCTTGGGGTTGGTGATGTTGGAGAGGAAGCCTTGCCGCCAACCGTGCGCGCCGCCCCTGGCCACGCCCTCGTCATAGCGGCCACGGATCGCGGAGCTGATCGCGCGGACGCCGAGGTACACGAGGTACGCGATGCCGGCCCACTTAATCGCGTGCAGCACGGGCTGAGCCTGGACGATTAGGGCGCCCAGGCCAGCGGCGGCCGCTGTGCCCTGCAGCGCGTTCGAGGTCGCCACTCCCGCAGCGCTCCACATGCCACGGCGGCGACCGCCGGTGAGGGTGTTGGCGGTGACAACGGCGAAGTCCGGGCCGGGGATCAGCACGACGACGAGCGCAAAGATCAGAAATGACCAGTACATCCGCCGACGCTAATCCCGCGCGGGGGTGTGACGCTGGCGGGTTTCGGACCTGGCGCTGGAACGAAGACGGCCCGCCGCGCCCAGGGACAGGGCGGGCGGGCCGTGGCTTCGGTGGGGTCAGCGGCCTTGGAGGCTCTTGACGTTGTCGCCGAAGGTCCAGCTGCGGGAGCCGTCCCAGTTGGCCGACCAGGTCATCAGGCCCTTCAGGCTGCCGTTGAAGCTGTTCCACGACTGCGACACCAGGTTCGGTGCCATGTAACCGCCGCCGGCGCCGGGCTGGGCGGGCAGGCCCGGGACCTGCTTGTCGTACGGGACTCGGATTGTCGTGCCCTGGATGACGAGGCCGTTGTTGAGGCAGGTCGTCTGGGCGACGAAGCCCTGGACGCCGCCGGCCGGGTACGAGTCGCCGGAGCAGCCGTACATGCTGCCGTTGTAGTACTGCATGTTCAGCCACCAGAGGCGGCCGTTGTCCGCGTACTTCTTGATGATCGGCAGGTAGGAACCCCAGATGGAACCGTAGGTGACGCTGCCGCCGGTGACGTACGCGGTTTCGGGCGCCATCGTGAGGCCGAAGTTCGACGGCATCTGCGCGAGGACACCGTCGATGATCCGCATCAGGTTGGACTGCGACGCCGACAGGGTGTTGATGTTGCCGCTGCCCGTCAGGCCGGTCTCGATGTCGATGTCGATGCCGTCGAAGTTGTACTGCTTGAGGATCGGCACGATCGTCGCCACGAAACGATCAGCCACCGTGCTGGAGCTGAGGTCGATGCCGGCCGCCGCACCGCCGATGGACATCAGCAGGGTGGCACCGTTCGCCTTGGCGGAGCACATCTCGGCCGGCGTGGAGACCTTGACGGTCGCGTCCATGCCGTTCTCCCACAGCACCGTCCCATCAGAACGGATCACCGGGAACGCCGCGTTGATGACGTTGTACCCGTGCTGCTTCAACCGGCTGTCGTTGATCGGCACCCAGCCGAAGCCGGGGTGAACACCATTGCTGGAGCCGTCCCAGTTCTCCCAGTACCCGACGAGGACCTTGCCCGCGGGCCGCGACTTGACGGCGCAGGTGTTCCCACCAGTGGGTGGAGGCGTGGTCGTGGGCGGCGGGGTCGTCGGCGGAGGTGTGGTGGGCGGGGGTGTCGTGGGCGGCGGGGTGGTCGGCGGAGGCGTCGTCGGCGGGTTTCCGGTGCAGGCGCCCAGATCACGCCAGAGCGACGGGGTCGCGGCGGGATTCCAACCGGCACCTGCGTACGCCGTATGAGTGACGAGTGCTGAGTAGAGCTTGCCGCCGTAGGTCACCTGGGTGCCCGCGGTGTAGGTGTTGCCCTCGGCCCAAGCCGGAGCCGAGCAGACGACCGCGGCGGACTGCACGGCGGCCATGCTGTTCGGAACGAACACGACGGCCGTGGCCACGGTCATCGCAGCGCCCGCTATCAGCGCGAATACGGTACGACGTCTTCTCATGGCCGCTCCCTGACGCATCGATGACCGCCTCGGTCCCCCACATCCTCACGTCCGTTCACCCAAATATCAAGGGTTGTTAACAGATCTCTGGTGGGCCTCATGCGACGGACATGGACAGACCGCATGCGGGACGGGGAAGGCTGCCAAGACGGCCGGTGGAGGCTTCGATCAGGGCCAGCGGACCTGAGCCGGCAGCTCCACGAACCTCGCGTACGGCTGCAGCGCCGCCTCCACCTGCTTGCGTTCCGCCGGCTTCAACCCCACCAGCGGAAACACGTCGATCACCACCGCCTTCTTGCCCAGCGTTCGCTTCCATGTGGCGACCACCCGCCCACTTCGGACGATCGTGGATTGGAAGATGCCGTTGCCGCCGGGGACCACCGCCTGGAAGTGGGCTTCGTCGAGCATCATCGTGCGGTCCTTGTAGCCCAGCATGTATTCGTCGAAGCCCGGCAACGCCGCCCATTCCGGCACGGTGCCCGCGTCCAGCGCCGAGGGGTCGGCGATCATTTCGGTGCCGTCGACTGTCACTGTTGTCAGGGCGTCACCGGCCTCGGCCACGCCGGCCTTGACGTCGGTCATCGTCAGGCCGGTCCAGCGGGCCAGGTCGGCGCGGGTTGCCGGGCCGTGGCTGCGGAAGAAGCGGGTCGCGATGATGCCCAGCGCCTCCGGGCGGGACGGGCGGTTGGGGTGGGGCGCCCACTCGTCGAGCAGCACGAACGTCTGCTCCTTGCCGACGTGCGGGGCGATGCAGGTGACGCCTTTCTGGCTGGCGTACCAGAGGAGGTGGTAGCCGAGCTGGCCGCCGGGCGGGATGCCCGCGTCGGCCAGGGTGGTCAGGCATTCGGCTCGCGTCAGTCTTTTGCCTTTGAGGGCTGTGCCGAGGATTTCGACGCCGCGTTCGGCCATCTCCTCGGTCAGGCCGATGGTCTCGCGGCGCTTGGCCACGCCGGCCAGGGCCCGGGCGCCCATCAGCTCGAGCATCCAGTGGGCGTCAGCGGGCGGGACCAGGTGAACGGTGCCGCGCATCGGCCAGGTGCGGATGGCCTCGCGGCGCTCCAGGGCCTCGTTCACGTCGGAGACCGTGAACGCAGGCAGCCGCGCCCCCAGGGACCAGAGGCCGCTGGCCATGTCCTGGGCCTGCATCGCGCCGAACCACTCCACGACGCCGGACACCGTGCCGGGGCCGTCGCCGGTCAGGAGGAGGCTGCGCATCCGGAGGGCGAGGGCCTGCGAGGTCGTCAGTTCCACGGCCGCAGCCTATGCCGCACCACCGACAAAAATCGGTGGTGCGGCATCAGGACGATCAGCGTCCGCGCTGGGCCCGGTACCGGGCGATCAACGCGTCGGTCGACGAGTCGACCGACGAAGCGGGAGCTGACGGTGCGGTGAGCAGCGGCGCCAGCTGGTTGGCCATGACCTTGCCGAGCTCCACGCCCCACTGGTCGAACGAGTTGATCTCCCAGATCGTGCCCTGGGTGAAGGTGATGTGCTCGTACAGGGCGATGAGCTGGCCGAGTACGCCCGGGGTGAGCTTCTCCGCCAGGATGGTGGTGGTCGGGTGGTTGCCCGGCATCACCTTGTGCGGGACGATCTGGGCCGGCACACCCTCGGCGGCGACCTCCTCCGCCGTGCGGCCGAACGCGAGCGCGCCGGTCTGGGCGAAGAAGTTCGACATGAAGAGGTCGTGCATCTCGCCGGTGTCGTGGTTGGGCACGCTGAAGCCGATGAAGTCCGCCGGGATGAGCTTCGTACCCTGGTGGATCAGCTGGTAGAACGCGTGCTGGCCGTTCGTGCCGGGCTCGCCCCAGAAGACCTCGCCGGTCTGGTAGTCCACCGCGGCGCCGTCGAGGCGGACGTGCTTGCCGTTGCTCTCCATGGTGAGCTGCTGGAGGTACGCGGCGAAGCGGTGCAGGTACTGCGAGTACGGCAGGACCGCGTGCGACTGTGCACCGAGGAACGTGTCGTACCAGACGTTCAGCAGGCCCAGCAGCGCCGGGACGTTCTGCTCGAGCGGCGTGGTGCGGAAGTGCTCGTCGACGACGTGATATCCGGCGAGCAGCTCGCCGAACTTCTCCTTGCCGATGGCCAGCATCACCGACAGGCCGACCGCGGACGGCAGCGAGTAGCGCCCGCCGACCCAGTCCCAGAAGCCGAACATGTTCTCGGTGTCGATGCCGAAGTCGGCGACCCGCTGCGCGTTGGTGCTGACGGCGACGAAGTGCTTGGCCACGGCGGACTGGTCGCCGCCGAGACCGGCCAGCAGCCAGTTGCGCGCCTCGGTCGCGTTGGTCAGCGTCTCCTGGGTGCCGAACGTCTTCGAGACGATCACGAACAGCGTGGACGCGGGGTCCAGGTCGTGGGTCTTCTGATAGAGGTCCGTCGGGTCGATGTTGGAGATGAACCGGCACTCGATGCTCGCGTCGGCCTTGAGCGCCTCGTACGCCATGACCGGTCCGAGGTCGGACCCGCCGATGCCGATGTTGACCACGGTCTTGATCCGCTCGCCGGTGGCGCCGACCCACTCGCCGGACCGGACGCGGTCGGTGAAGGCGCCCATCCGGTCGAGGACCTCGTGCACGTCGTGGGCGACGTCCTGACCGTCGACGACCAGCTCGGCACCCCGCGGCAGGCGCAGCGCGGTGTGCAGCACGGCGCGGTCCTCGGTGACGTTGATGTGTTCGCCGGTGAACATGGCCTCGATGCGCTCGCGCAGCTTCGCCTTCTCGGCGAGGGCGATCAGTGCGGCGAGGACCTCGTCGGTCACCAGGTTCTTGCTGTAGTCCACGTAGAGATCCGCCACCTGGGCGGTGAGCCGCTCGCCGCGCCGTGGATCGCTGTCGAACAGCTCGCGCAGGTGCACGCTCGAGAACTTCTCGGCGTGCCCCTGCACTGCCTGCCACTCGGCGCTGTCGGAAACGTGTTCGCTCATTGCCTTGACTCCCGCCTGGACCTGAACCTTCGCGTTCATCGTGGCACGGATCGAACCAGCCCGCCGCGAACTACCCCCTGTTTAGAACGCGTACGGTCCGAAGCGGCCCCAGGCCACGAAGACGGCCAGGAGCAACAGGACGATGTTGGGTGCGAGGGCCTTGGTCTCGCCGCGGCGGATGTGGACGATGATCGCGCCGACCATCATCAGGGCCAGGCCGGTGGCCGCCAGCGGGACGAGGACCGTGGCGATGTCGAGCACGGCCGGCAGGATCAGGCCGATCGCGGCGAGCACCTCCAGGGCTCCGATGGCGCGCACAGCACCCAGCGGGAAGTCCTCGACGAAGCCCATACCGGCCTTGAGCAGGTCTTCCCGCTTCCGGACGACCTTCATGCCGCCGGAGAAGAGGAACGCGACGGCGAGCAGGCCGGCGACGATCCACAGAGCGATGTTCATGGGGATGACCCTTCGAATGAGTTGAACGTTCTACCGAGAAGGTAGACGCTTCAACTTGAACGGTCAACCGGATGTGACGGTATGATCGGCGCGTGAGCAACGAGGGACGATGGCTCGACGAGCAGCAGCTGCAGGCCTGGATGCGCCTGTCCGCCCTGCTCGTGGTCCTGCCCGCCGAACTCGACGGCGAGATGCAGAGCAGGGCCGGCATGACGCAGTTCGAATACGGCGTCCTCGCCGCCCTCTCCGACGCCCCCGGCGGCACCATGCGCATCAGCACCCTCGCCGGTTTCGCGCGCGGCTCGCTGTCCCGCATGTCCCACCTGATCAAGCGCCTCGAGCGCCGCGGGTGGGTCCGCCGCGAGCTCGACCCGTCCGACGGCCGCTACACCAACGCGATCCTCACCGAGGACGGTCGCGCCAAGCTCGTCGCCACCGCCCCGGGCCACGTCGAGGACGTCCGCCGCCTGGTCATCGACGCTCTGACTCCGGCACAGCTGCGCCAGCTCGGCGAGATCAGCGACCGCCTCCTGCGCAACATCAACGGCACCTGCTGACCGGTACGCACCACGGCGACCCCACAAGCACCACCGGCGACCCCTGATCAGGGGCCGCCGGCCTCCAGCAGAAACGGCCCGGCCGTCCCGGCGCCGCCCGGGTCGTCAGAACGCCGCGAGCACCGACCCCTGGTACTTGTCGGCGATGAACTTCTTGACCTCGGCGGAGTGCAGCAGCTTCTCCAGCTTGACGACGCGCGGGTCGTTCTCGTCGCCCGTACGCACCACGAGCAGGTTGGCGTACGGGTTGTCCTGACCGTCCTCGAGGGCAAGGGCGTCCTTGGCCGGCTGGAGGCCCGTCTGGATCGCGTAGTTGCCGTTGATCACCGAGACCGCGGTGTCCTCGAGGCTGCGCGGCAGCTGGGCCGCCTCGAGTGACTTGAAGGACAGGTTCTTCGGGTTGGTGGCGATGTCCTTCTCGGTCGCCTTGACGCCCACACCGTCCTTGAGCGTGATCAGGCCGTTCTTCGCCAGCAGGTTCAGGGCACGGCCCGAGTTGGACGGGTCGTTGGGCAGGGCCACGACACCACCGGCGGGCACCTCGGCCAGGGTCTTGACCTTCTTGGAGTAGAGGCCGAGCGGTTCGATGTGGACGGGCTTCAGGGCCGTGAACTTGTACCCCTTGGCCGCGACCTCCTCGTCCAGGTACGGGATGTGCTGGAAGTAGTTCGCGCCGATCTGCTTCTCGCTCAGGGCCACGTTCGGCTGGATGTAGTCGTTGAACTCGACCACTTCCAGCTTCAGGCCCTCGGCGGCGGCCAGGTTGTCCTTGACGTAGTTCAGGATCTCGGCGTGCGGCACCGGGCTGACGCCAACCTTGAGGGTGTCGTCGGCGGCGGAGCCTGAGTCGGAGCCTCCGCACGCAGCCAGGCTGAGGACGAGCCCGGCGGCGGCGAGGGAGGCGGCGAACGAACGGTGGCGCATGTGGGGTGTGCCTTTCTATCGGTGGGACAGCCGCCGGACGAGGACGTCGCCCAGCGTCTGGATCAGTTGCACGAAGACGATCAGGACCACCACGGTCGCGATCATCACGTCGGTCTCGAAGCGCTGGTAGCCGTACCGGATCGCCAGATCACCGAGGCCGCCGCCACCGACCACCCCGGCCATCGCGGAGTAGCCGACGAGCGCGATGACCGTGATGGTGAGACCCGCCACGAGACCGGGACGGGCCTCGCGCAGCAGGACCTTGCCGATGATCTGGCGGCGGGAGGCGCCCATGGCGACCGCAGCGGAGACGACGTCCGGCGGTACCTCGCGGAGAGCGGTCTCGACGATCCGGGCGTAGAACGGGATGGCGCCGATGGTCAGCGGCACGATCGCCGCCGTGGTGCCGATGGTCGTGCCGACGACCGCGCGGGTGAACGGGATGACCGCGACCAGCAGGATGATGAATGGCAGCGAGCGGCCGACGTTCACGATCAGGCCGAGCAGTGCGTTGACCGGCGGCGCGGACAGCAGCCCACCACGGTCGGTGAGCACGAGCAGGATGCCGAGCAGCAGGCCGCCGACCGCGGTGAGCAGCGTGGAGACGCCGACCATCCACGCGGTCTCCTGCAGGCCCACCCCGATCAGGTCGCTGAGTTCGGAGAAGGTCATCGGCCCGCCTCCGTGACCAGGACGCCGCGTTCCCGCAGGTGGGCCAGGGCCGGCGCGGTCTCGGCCGCGCTGCCGGGCAGAGCCAGGCGCAGTCTGCCCGCGCGGGTCGCGGCCAGGGTCTCCACGGCGCCGTTCAGGATCCGGACATCGAGGTCGAAGCGCCGGGCGAGACCGGCCAGGATCGGCTCGTCGGCGGTGTCACCGCTCAGGGTGACGTCGACGACGGTCTCCCCCGGCCGGGGCTCCGCCGGTGGCAACGGGAACAGTCCCCGGGCCAGCTCGGAGTCCGGGCGGCGCAGCAGCTCGGCGACCTGCCCGGACTCGACGAACCGCCCGTCGCGCATGACCGCGGCGGAGTGGCAGACGCGCTTGACCACGTCCATCTCGTGGGTGATCAGCAGGATCGTCAGGCCCAGGCGGCGGTTGAGGTCGAGCAGCAGGTCCAGGATCGAGCGGGTCGTCTCCGGGTCGAGCGCGGACGTCGCCTCGTCGGAGAGCAGCACCTGCGGACCGGCGGCGAGGGCGCGGGCGATGCCGACCCGCTGCTTCTGCCCTCCGGACAGCTGCGCGGGGTACGCCGAGGCGCGGTCACCCAGGCCGACGAGGTCGAGCAGCTCCGCCACCCGGCGCGCCCGGTCGGCCCGCGACATGCCGGTCACCTCGAGGGGGAAGGCGACGTTGCCGGCGGCTGTCCGCGAGGCGAGCAGGGCGAAGTGCTGGTGCACCATGCCCACGCGGCGCCGGGCCGCCCGCAGCTGCTTCTCGCGCAGAGCGGTGAGGTCGACGCCGTCGACGACCACCGTGCCGGCGTCGGGCCGCTCGAGGAGGTTCACGCAGCGCAGCAGCGTGCTCTTGCCCGCGCCGCTCTGGCCGAGGACACCGAAGATCTCGCCCTGCGGGACGGTCAGGTCCACGCCGTCGACGGCGACGACGTCCCGTCCCCGCGAGTGATAGGTCTTCCGCAGACCCTCGATCCGAATCACGAACGCACCGTCTAATCCTATGAAGCAGATGGGCATTACGACGACCGAACCTAGCGTCCCGCACCGTCCGGGTGCTTCCGTTTGTAACGACCGTCACCGGGTGTTCCGCCTGACTCGAGCACCGTGGTGCCAACCATCACTTCTTAGTTACTTGCCTACATGCATTAGGCGCTGCACAGTAGGTAGCTAGCGTTCCGCAGCCGGCCCGCGCCCTGACCGACCCCTACACGAGGAACTCCCCATGCCTGACCTGATCACCACACCGCTCACCGCCGGCCTGGTGCGTGGCGCCCTCGAACTGGAACCGACCGAACACGGTCTGCTGCCGCACCGGCTGCCCGCGCGGGCCCGGGCCCAGTGCGCCGACCCGCAACTGCTCATGGCCGAGTCGCAGCCCTCCGGCGTACGCCTGGCCTTCCGGACCCGGGCCACCACGGTCGAGCTGGACACCCTGCCCACCAGACGCGTCTACGCGGGCGCACCGCCGCGCCCCGACGGCGTCTACGACCTGGTCGTCGACGGGAAGCTGAGCGGCCAGGCGAGTGTGGACGGCGGCAACACCCTGGTCATCGACATGGCCACCGGGGCGGCCGAGTCGCGTACCGGGCCGGTGGGCACCGTGCGTTTCACCGATCTGCCCGCCGAGGACAAGACGGTCGAGATCTGGCTGCCGCACAACGAGACCACCGAGCTCGTCGCGTTGCGCACGGATGCTCCCGTGGAGCCCGTCCAGGAGCAGGGCCGGGTCTGGTTGCACCACGGCAGCTCGATCAGCCACGGCTCGAACGCCGCCAGTCCCAGCACGACCTGGCCGGCGATCGCCGCCTCGCTGGGCGGCGTCAGTCTGATCAACCTCGGCCTGGGCGGCAGCGCCCTGCTCGACCCGTTCACCGCCCGGGCGCTGCGAGACACCCCCGCCGACCTGATCAGCCTCAAGATCGGCATCAACATCGTGAACGCGGACGTGATGCGCCTGCGGGCGTTCGGGCCGGCGGTCCACGGGTTCCTCGACACCATCCGGGAGGGGCAGCCCACCACTCCCCTGCTGGTCGTCTCGCCGATCCTGTGCCCGATCCACGAGGACACGCCCGGCCCCGCCGCCGTGGACGTCGAGGCGATGAGCCGGGGCGAGCTCCACTTCCGCGCCACGGGCGATCCGGCCGAACGCGCGGCCGGCAAGCTGACCCTGAAGGTCATCCGGGCGGAGCTCGCCCGGATCGTCGCGGAGCGGGCCACCGACGACCCGAACCTGCACTTCCTGGACGGTCTGGGCCTCTACGGCCCGGCCGACGCCGACGAGTTGCCCCTGCCCGACGACCTCCACCCGGACGCCGCGACCCACCGCCGCATCGGTGAACGCTTCGCCGGGCTCGCCTTCTCCGCCGGCGGCCCCTTCGCTGCCCAGGTGGTTGGCGGCAGCAGCCGGGGGTAATGCCCGCGCATGTCCCCGGCCCTGATGACCACGTCCCAGCGACGGCTGGCCGCCGCGGCACCACGACCGGCGCAGGGCTTCGTCAGCCGCCGGGTCGAGGTCGCCGGCCTTCGCCTGCACGTCCGGTCGAGGGCGGCGGCCACCGGCCGCCCCTGGGTGCTGTTGCACGGCCTCGCGGTGTCCCACCGCTATCTGATGCCGACCGCGGCGGCCCTGGAAGGCGGTCCGGTGCACGTCCCCGACCTGGTGGGCTTCGGGCTGTCGGTCAAACCGCGGCCGGTGCTCGACGTGGTCGGCCACAGCCGGGTGATCGCGGCCTGGCTCGACGCCGAGGGCATCGGCCCGGCCTCCGTGCTGGCGAACTCGTTCGGGTGCCAGGTCGCGGTCGAACTGGCGATCCGGCGGCCCGACCTGGTCGCGGCGCTGGTCCTGGTCGGGCCGACCGTCGATCCGGACGCGCCGACCTCCGCCGGACAGGCCGGGCGCTGGCTGCTCGATCTGACCCGCGAGGATCCGCGTCAGGCGGCCCTCATCGCGGCCGACGTCCGCGACGCGGGAATCCGCCGGGTGCTCACCACCCTGCGGCTGTCGGTGCGCCACCGGATCGAGCAGCGGCTGCCGCTCGTGACCCAGCCGGTCCTGGTGCTGCGCGGCGAGCACGACCCGATCGTCCCGCCCCGCTGGGCCCGCGACGCCGGGCTGCTCGCACCGCGGGGTGCGACCGGGGAGATCCCGGGTGCCGCCCACAACGCGGTGACCACCGCCGGCACCGAGGTGGCGGCGAGAGCTCTCGCCTTCGTGGGTGGGCCGGCCCGGCCGGTTTGATCATCTCCTGGCGTTTGGGGCGTATCGCGCAGGGCACCCCGGAGGAGCATGCCCACCTGGAGACGAGGACCCCGTTCATGGCAGTGAAGCGCCCGCGCAAGTCGCAGCCCACCACCCCGGCACCGGCGGAGAAGGATCCGGCCGGGACCACACCGCTGGCCGGCGCCCTGGCGCCCGAGCAGGGGCTGCAGAGCGGGGAGTTCCTGACCACGGCCGAGGGACTGCGGATCGGCGACACCGACCACTCGCTCAAGGCCGGGCCACGCGGACCGTCGCTGCTCGAGGACTTCCACCTCCGCGAGAAGATCACCCACTTCGACCACGAACGCATCCCGGAGCGTGTGGTGCACGCCCGTGGTGCGGCCGCGCACGGCGTCTTCAAGGCGTACGGCAGCGCGGCCTCGGTCACCAAGGCGCGTTTCCTGGCCGAGGAGGGCAAGGAGACGCCGGTCTTCGTGCGTTTCTCGACCGTGCTGGGCTCGCGCGGCTCCGCCGACACCGTGCGGGACGTGCGCGGCTTCGCGGTGAAGTTCTACACCGACGAGGGCAACGTCGACCTGGTCGGCAACAACATGCCGGTCTTCTTCATCCAGGACGGCATCAAGTTCCCCGACATCATCCACGCCGGCAAGCCCCATCCGGACCGGGAGATCCCCCAGGCGCAGTCCGCGCACGACACGTTCTGGGACTTCGTCTCGCTGCACACCGAGGCGACCCACCACGTCATGTGGGCGATGTCCGACCGGGGCATCCCGCGGTCGTACCGCACGATGGAGGGCTTCGGGGTGCACACGTTCCGCCTCGTCGACGCGGACGGCGGCACGCACCTGGTCAAGTTCCACTGGAAGCCGGTCGCCGGGGTGCACTCGCTCGTCTGGGAGGAGGCACAGCTGGCTGCCGGTACGGATCCGGACTTCCACCGGCGTGACCTCGCGGACGGCATCGACGCCGGCGCCTTCTTCGAGTACGAGCTGGGCGTCCAGGTGTTCCCGGACAGCGACGAGGAGACCTTCGAGGGCATCGACCTGCTCGACCCGACGAAGATCGTCCCGGAGGAACTGGCGCCGGTGCAGCCCCTGGGACTGCTCACGCTGAACCGCAACCCGGACAACTACTTCGCCGAGACGGAGCAGGTGGCCTTCCACACCGGGCACCTGGTGCCGGGCATCGAGATCACCAACGATCCGCTGATGCAGGCGCGCATGTTCTCGTACCTCGACACGCAGCTGACCCGGCTCGGCGGCCCGAACTTCGCGCAGCTGCCGATCAACCGCCCGCACGCCCCGGTCAACGACAATCTCCGGGACGGCATGCACCAGGCGGTGGTGCACCGCGGGATCGCCCCGTACCTGCCCAACTCCCTGGCCGGCACCGAAGGTCCGCGGCCCGAGGGCGGCTACGTCCAGGTGCCGCGCCTGGTCGAGGGGCCCAAGGTCCGCGCCAACCCGGTCTCGTTCGACGACCACTTCTCGCAGGCGACCATGTTCTACGCCAGCATGAGCGGGATCGAGAAGGTCCACCTGATCGAGGCGTTCACCTTCGAACTGGGCAAGGTCTACGAGCAGCCCATCCGGGAACGGATGCTGACCGTGCTGGCCGAGGTCGACACCGACCTGTGTGCCCAGGTGGCCGCCGGTCTCGGCCTGCCGGCGCCGCAGGGCACGCCCGCCACCGATGTCCGGCCTTCCCCGGCGCTCTCGCAGATCACCGGTGTGCCGGGCCCCATCGCCGGCCGCGTGGTCGGTGTGGTCGCCGGTCCCGGCGCCGACCTGGCCGGGATCGCCAAGCTGCGTGCGGCTCTGACGGCGGAGGGTGCGGTCCTGCGGGTGATCTCCCCGATCGGCGGCACTCTCAGGAAGGGCACCCGTGAGGAGATCATCGAGCGCACGTTCCTGACCACACGCTCGATCGAGTTCGACGCGCTGCTGATCGCCGGTGGTGCCGGCAACCTCAAGGACATCAAGCTGACCGTCCTGCTGCAGGAGGCCTTCCGGCACGCGAAGGCCATCGGCGCCTGGGGCGACGGCGCCGAGGCGCTGCGGACCGCCGGCATCGACACCGGAGCACCCGGCGTCCTGCTCGCGGACGGCATGACCGCCGCCTACCGCAAGCAGCTCACCACCGCGCTGGGCCTGCACCGCGCCTGGGAACGGGCCGAACTGGTCATGAGCAGCTGACCCACCGGCTCCCCGGCGGCGGTCACCGCGCCGCCCGCCGGGGAGCCGGCCTGCACCGCCAGGAAGATCAGGCCACCAGCACCGCGGTGACCACGGCCTGCGCCCGGTCGCAGGCGTCCCTGAGCTTGTCCGCGGGGACCGGGTGGCTCAGGACGTAGCCCTGGGCGTACTCGCAGTTCATCTCGCGCAGCCGCAGCAGGGCCTCCTCGTCCTCGACACCCTCGGCGACCACGGAGAGCCCGAGGTTGTGGCCGAGCTCGATCGCGCTTCGCACCATGACCGCGTCCGGGGTGCCGGCGGTCAGATCGCGGACGAAGGTGCGGTCGACCTTCAGTTCGTCGGCCGGGACCCGGCGCAGCTGGGACAGCGAGCTGAAACCGGTGCCGAAGTCGTCGACGGAGACGCTGATGCCGTGCTCACGGACCTCGTGCAGGGCGCGGACCGCCCGGTCCGGGTCGGCCATGATGCTGGTCTCGGTGAGTTCCAGGCACAGCAGGTGCGGCGGGAGCCCGGCCTCGCCGGCCGCGGCCAGCACCCGGGCCACGAAGCCCGGATCGATCAGGCAGCCCGGTGACACGTTGACCGAGACGCTCAGCGGCCGGTCCTCACGCAGCCACTCCGCGGCCTGGCGGACAGCCACACCGAGCAGGTGGTAGGTCAGGCGGACCTCGAGACCGCCACGTTCGGCGATCGGGAGGAACGTGCCCGGCATGAGCAGGCCACGCTCCGGGTGCAGCCAGCGGACCAGCGCCTCCACGGACGTCACGGCGCCGTCGCTCAGGCGTACCTGGGGCTGGTAGTAGAGCCGCAGCTGACCGTGGGGGTCTCCACCGTCGAGCAGGGCCCGCAGGTCGGCGAAGAGCTGCATGCGGTCGGGCATCTCGGCGTCCGCGCCGGCGTCGTAGACGGCGACACCGCCGCCGTTGCTCTTCGCGCGGTACATGGCCGCGTCGGCGTGCCGGAAGAGCTCGTCGGCGCCGCCGTGCATCGGGCCGAGCGCGATGCCGAGGCTGCCGCTGATCGCCGCCGGGCCGTCGTCCAGGGCGAAGTCCCGGCGCAGCTCGCCGACCAGGTGCTCGGCCAGCGCGGAGGCCGCGGGGATGCCGCTGACCCGCGGGAGCAGCACCGCGAACTCGTCACCGCCGAGCCGGGCGACCACACCGTCCGCGCCGACACCGGCCGTCAGCCGTCGTCCGGACTCGATCAAGACCCGGTCGCCGGCGTGGTGACCCATCGTGTCGTTGACGGCCTTGAAGCCGTTGAGGTCGACGACCATCAGGGCGACCTGCCCGTCGTCCACGTTCTCGAGGGCGGCGGCGAGGCGCTGGGTGAAGAGCGTGCGGTTGGCCAGGCCGGTCAGCGGGTCGTGCAGGGCCAGGTGCCGGCTCTCCGTGGCCTGGTCGACCAGCCGGCGCTGGTACCCCAGCACCAGGCGCAGGATCATCCCGACCAGGAAGAGCCCGGCCCCGAAGCCCACCGAGGTACCCACCAGCAGCCGCACCTGGGTCTGCCGCAGCGCCGCCACCTGCAGCTGCGCGGCATCGTGGTAGGCCCGCGCCACCGTGTCGACGTCGTCCTGAAGCGTGTAGAAGGCCGGGGTGACCTCGAGCCGGTCCAGCTGGCTGTGCGCGGGGTCGCTGTCGGCGATGAGCACGATCAGCCGCTCGGCGAGGGCCTGATAGGCGAGTTGCTCCTCGCGCAGCCGCAGCGCGTCGGCCCGCGCCGCGCCGTCGTCACCCGCGACGATCTGCGCGAGGGTGTCGTTCGCGGTCCGGACGACCTGGTCGAAGCGCTGTTTGACGGCGACCGACGGTTCGACCTGGTAGTGCCTCAGGTTCACCTCCTGCATCGCGATCGCGATCCGGGCCTCGGAGAACAGCGAGTCGACCACCAGCGCGCGGCTCTGCTGCTCGGTCGCCCGGGTGGTGTGCACGGTCCCCTGGATCACGTACGCGGCCAGCGCGAGCAGTACTCCGGCCAGGGCGGCGGTGGTCGCCACACTGCGTCCCCGGATGCGCTTGATCACAGCCCTACCTTCGGCAGCGGAAGGCGGTGGTGAAGCCGAACGGGCTCAGGTGGCAGGCGCGGGGACCGATGGGACCACTGAGCCCGAAAGGTGGTCGCATGCGCAGCCGTCACTTGCTTTCCTCTGCCGCGGTGGCAGTCGTCCTGGCCGCGCTGGCCGGGTGCGGCGGCGCCGACGACCCCGCAACGGCACCTGCTGCCGCTCCGGACGTCATCCGCCTCGGCACCCTCGTGCCTCTCACCGGGCGCAGCAGTCCCTCCGGCGAGGCCATGGTGAAGGCCGCCCAGCTGGCTGTCAGCGAGGCCAACAAGGCCGGTGGTGTGCTGGGCCGGCAGATCGAGCTGGTCGTCGGTGACGACGCCTGCGATCCGGGCACCGCCGTCACCGCCGCCCGGACGCTGGTCGGCAAGGACATCGCCGTGTCGGTCGGCGGCTATTGCAGCAGTGCCACGGTGCCGACCCTGAAGATCTTCCGGGACGCGCAGGTGCCGATGATCGTGGCGCAGTCGAACTCCACGGATCTGCTCAGCCCGGGCTACGACAGCGTTTTCCTGGTCTGCGGCACGGTCACCGCCGAGGCGGACTTCGCCGTCGACTGGTTCAAGAAGCTGGGTGGCAAGAAGCTGGCGGTCGTGCACGACGGGACGAGCTTCCCGATCACCCTCGCCCAGTCGACGGTGACCGCCGCGAAACGCGTCGGCGGCCTCACCGTCACGGACGAGCTGGAGCTGAGCCAGGGGGCGCCGAGTTACACCCGCATCGCGGCGTCGGTCATCGCCGGGAAGGCCGATACGGTCTACTTCACCGGGTACTACGCCGAGGCGAACCAGCTGATCAAGGACCTGCGGGACGAGGGCTTCCGCGGCCGGATCGCGGTCGGTGACGGCGCGACCGACGGCCCGCTGCTGGCGAACCTCACGCCGGCCCAGAGCAAGGACGTGTACGGGACCGCGTTGCTCTTCCCCGAGTTCATGCCCGAACTGGCGGACTGGTCGGCCCGGTACCGCGCGGCGAACGGCACCGCGCCGGGCCCGTCGACGGTCGAGGCGTACGACGCGGTGAACGTGGCGCTGGACGCGATCAAGCGGGCCGGCAGCCTCGACCACGAGGCGATCCGCAAGGCGATCAGCACGACCGACATGACGTCGATGTCCGGGCCGATGAGCTTCCACCCCGACGGCACCCGCGTCACGCCGAAGTTCCTGCTGCTGCGCGCGGCCGGTGACACCTTCGAGCTGGAGCCCACGGCCGGCTGAGCGACAATGACGGGCATGCTGCCCGATCTCGCCCGGCCGGTCCTCGTCGCGCCGATGGCCGGCGGGCCGTCGACCACCGCCCTCGTGCGGGCCGCGGCGGACGCCGGTGCCACTGGATTCCTTGCCGCGGGGTACAAGACCCCGGAGGTGGTCGAGGCCGAGGTCGGCACGCTGCGGGCCGCCGGCGTCCCGTACGGCCTGAACATCTTCGTGCCGATGCCGCGGCTCGACGACCCGGCGCCGATCGAGCGGTACCGGCGTGAGCTGCAGCCCGAGGCCGACCGGTACGGCGTCGAGCTGCCGGCGATCCGCGGGGCCGACGACGACCACTTCGCCGCCAAGGTGGAGATCGCCGTGTCCGCCGCGGTGCCACTGGTGAGCTTTACTTTCGGCGTACCGGACAGGGGTGTGGTCCGGGCGCTGCGGGACGCGGGCTCGACCGTGCTGATCACCGTGACCGGCGTGGACGAGGCGCGCCGGGCCCTGGCCGCCGGGCCGGACCTGCTGATCGCCCAGGCCGGGACCGCCGGCGGGCACGCGGCGACCACGGATCCCCGCGAGTACCGGGGCACGTCCGTGGCCACCGGCCTGCTCCCGGAGATCCTCGCCGTGTCCGGCGTGCCGGTGGTCGCCGCGGGCGGCACCGGAACCGCGGCCGACGTCCGGGCCCTGCTCACCGCGGGCGCGATCGCGGTGCAGGCCGGTACGGCGTTCCTGCTCGCCGACGAGGCCGGGACACGAGCACCGCAGCGGGAGGCGATGCTGTCCGGCCGCCACACGGCGACCGTCGTGACGCGGGCGTTCACCGGCCAGCCCGCCCGCGCGCTGCGCAACCGCTTCACCGACACCTACTCCGCGAGCGCACCCGTGGGGTATCCGGCGATCCACCACCTCACCGCGCCGATCCGTGCGGCGGCCGCGGCGCGCGGCGATGCGGAGGCCCTGAACCTGTGGGCCGGCACCGCCTTCGCCGCGGCCGCTCCCGGACCGGCCGCGCACCTCCTCGACAGGCTGTGCGCCTGACCGGATCTCAGCGCTGGTAGATCGTCAGGTCCGCCATGTTGCGGTACGACAGAGCCGCGAAGTCCAGGGACTGCGCCGGGTTGGCCGCACCACCCGGAGCCGTGTCCTGCTCCCAGTTGGCGTGGCGGTACTCCGGGTCGCCGATGGTGGCGAAGAACTGCTGGAAGTTGATGTCGCCCTCGCCCAGCGGGGTCATCACGTAGCCGTTGGCCTGGGCGCTGTCCCGGTCGCCGTCCTTGGCGTGGAAGAGCGGGAACCGCTTGCTGCGCGACGTGACGTTCAGGATCGGGTCGAAGAGGTCGGTACGCTCCACACCACCGCGGTCGACGTACTTCTGGTGCTTGAAGCGCGCGACGTACGCCCAGTAGATGTCCAGCTCGAAGAACACGTACCGCGGGTCGGTCTTCCGGAAGAAGTACTCGAGCCGGCGCGTGCCGGACGACCGGGTCGGCTTGCCGGCGGCATCGAGCGGGCCGCTGTCGAGCAGGAACGAGTACGCGGTGTCGTGGTTGTGCGTGTAGAGCCGCAGCCCCCGCGCCCGGGCGCGGCGCCCGAGGTCGTTCCAGAGGTCCGCGGCGGCGTCCCAGTCGGCCGTGTAGCTGCTGTTGGCCGGGTCGCTGCCCGTGCCGATGTTGCGCATGCCCAGCGTCTGCGCGATGTCCATCTGCTGCTCGAACGTCGCCGCGTTGATCTGCGCGTGGGTGCCGTTGGCGACCAGGCCGTTGTCGTCGAGGATCTTGCGGATCTCCGCGGGGGTGATCTGCCGGCCGAGGATCTCGGTGCTCTGGTTGTACCCCGCGAACTCGATCTCCTTGTACCCGAGCTCGGCGAGCCGGGCGAGGACACGCTCGAAGCCGTACGGGACGCCACTGCTGTCCGGCGCAGCGGCGATCCGGTCGCGGACGCTGTAGAGAATGATGCCGCGGTTACGGCCCGGGATCAGCGGCTCCGGGTGCAGCTCCCGGCCGGCGACCGCGGGGGCGTCGGTCTGGAGCACGTTCATCCCGGCGGCGCCGAGCGCGGCTGCCGCGCCCGCCGAAGCCATCAGGATGCCGCGCCGCGTGAGCCGGCGACGGGTGGCCGCGTCCAGCGGCGTGCCGTCCGAGATCTTGTCCATGGGGTGTTCCCTCCACCGAATGTGACTTCCCTGTGTCGTCCCCGTTACCGATGGACACAGCTTCGATGCAGGAGGCATTTGTTTCGCCAGCAAGTACCGAACTTTCGTCTTCTCGGACGAAAGTCCTTCCCGGACTTATCGGAAAGATCGTCAGCGGCGATAGACGGTCATCGAATGACCGACGTCGTCGATCGGCTCGCCGCTGCCGGCTATGAGCTTCTTCAGCCGGCCCGTGGCCTTGGCCTGGGCACTGTCCGACACCACGAGCAGGCCGCGGACCTCGGACTCGGGGACAGCCAGCGGGTTCGCCGCCTCGATGCCGTACGCGGACGGCACCCCCGCGCCCTTGTAGACGAGCCAGACCCGCTCTCCGGGGTACCGCTCCCGCAGGCGGTCCGCGAGCCGGCCGAGGTCCTGACCCCAGTCGACGTTCGAGTCATGCAGTCGCAGGTGGGTCTGCGACGGGCCGCCGAACGCCTCGTTCGAGTACGGCAGGTAGTACGGGAACGTGCGCAGCGAACTGACCGCCACGAAAAGGACCAGCACCGCCGTGGTGATCTGCGCCCAGCGCCACCGGACCGTCACGACGGCTGCCGCGACCACGGCACCGAAGATCGGCATGAAGATCGCGTACCGGGTGCCGAAGTCGCGGGCGCCGGTCATCGCGACAGCGAAGAGCAGACCGGCGGGCAGCACCAGGTAGAGCGCCGCGACCCGCAGGCGCGGCGTGGCCAGCATCGCGACGGTCCCGCCCAGCCACAGCAGCAGCATCCCGATCGGCGTCTTCACCAGCAGCGCCGCCGGCAGGTAGTACCAGAGCCCGCCCTGGTAGAGCCGCCCGAACAGGAAGCCGGTGAACGTGTTGTCCTCGAAGGCGAACTGGATCCGCATGCCGTCGCGGTAGGGCTCCGGCACCGGCAGCCAGTCGACCAGCAGCCCCCGCAGACCGTGCACCGGTGTCATCCCGGTCGGCTCGATCCAGGTCAGCCGCGGGTCGACGGCCAGATAGACCACCCAGACCACCACGAACGCGATGACGGTGACTCCGGCCGCGGCGGCGACACCCCGCCACCGCTTCAGCGCGAGGAAGGCCAGCAGCATCAGCACCGGCACGGCGGGCAGCACACTCATCCGGGTGGCCAGAGCGGCACCGAGGGCCACCCCGGCCAGCGGCAGATACAGGTACGGCCGGGAACGCGCCCGCCACGCCAGCCAGACCGCGGTCAGCAGGAAGCCGATCGCCGGCACGTCGAGCGTGGCCAGCGAACCGTGCGTGATCACGTCGGGTGAGAACGCGTACAGGGCGAGGGCGACGAGCCCGCCGGCCGGGCCGGTGAGGTCACGGGCGAACGCGAACACCACCAGGCCGAACAGCAGCGTCAGGATGATCATCGGGAGCCGGGCCAGGAACATCAGCTCGTACGGGTCGTTGCCGGCCTCGTAGAGCACGTGCCGGCCGAGCTCGGACTGGTTGCCGCGGAACGCCGGATCGAGCTGCGGGTCCGCGAATGCCAGACCGGCGGCGATGATCAGCTTGCCCAGCGGCGGGTGCTCCGGGTTGTAGCGGAGGCTGCGCTGCTCGAGATAGGTGACGGCCGTGCCGACGTACACGGGTTCGTCGATCGTCGGGGTCTGCTGCACCGCGGTGACCACCATGGCGGCCGCCATCTGACCGAGCAGCACCAGGACCAGCAGCGGGACGAGCCAGCGCGGCCGGCGCCGTGACGGCGGCGGCGTGTCGGTGGTCGGCGTCTCCTCGAGGTCCACGGTCACCCCGAGAACCTAGCCGGAGCGGCCGCGTGACCCCAACCGGCTCACAACCCGGGCATTTCGCCGGCAGGCTATCGTCGCCCGCATGTCCACAGTGGTGCGCGGTCTGCGGGCGCCGATCCGCGGCGCCACCTACCGCCGCGGTGCGTTCCTGCTGCTCGGTGGGGCGCTGCTGCTGCCGTACGGGCTGGTCGCCGTGGGTCTCGCCCGGCAGGTGCGGGACGGTGGGACGCCGCTCGCCGTCGTCGTGCCGATGACGATCGTGGCCGCGGCCATCGGGCTGGTGCCGCCGTTGCTGCGCGGCGCGCGGAGCCTGGAGATCGCCGCTGTGCGCGGCCTGCTCGACGTCGACCTGCCCGAACCACCGGAACGCATCTCGGCCGAGGCGCGGCTGCGGGCGGCGCTGTGGTTCGCGGTGCACCTGACGGTCGGCGGTGGTGTCGGCCTGGCACTGTTCGTGGTGGTCCCGACGGCCGCGGTGCTCGTGACGACCCGCACGGGCTGGGCGGCGGCCGGTCCGGCCGCTCTCAGCGTCGCCGTCCTGGTCGCGACGGTCTATGCCGTCGCCGGGCTGGGCGCCCTGGCCCGGCTGATGGCACCGGTCCTGCTGGGGCCGTCGGCCGACGAGCGTGTCGCCGCCCTCGAGGCCGAGGCGCGCCGCCTCGCCGAACGCAACCGGCTGGCCCGCGACCTGCACGACTCGGTCGGGCACGCGCTCACCGTCGCCGTGCTGCAGGCGGGGGCAGCCGGGCAGTTGCTCGCCACCGACCCGGCCTTCGTCGCGCGGGCCCTGACCGCGATCGAGGAGACGGGCCGGGCGGCGATGGAGGACCTCGACCGCGTTCTCGGGGTGCTGCGCGACGACCTGCCCTCCGAGCCGGACGGCACCCGGCCCGACCTGGGTGATCTCGCCGCGCTGGCCCACCGTACGGGTGCCGGGCTGGCCACGGCGGGCCCGTTGCTCGCCGTGCCGCCGGCGCTGTCGCAGGAGGCGTACCGGATCGTGCAGGAGGCCCTGACCAACGCGCTGCGGCACGCGGGTGCGACGCCGGTCAGCCTCGACGTCACGGCCGCCGGCACGAGCCTGGTCGTGGAGGTCCGCAACACCCTCCGCGGTCGCGGGCTGGCCGGGATGCGGGAACGTGTCACCCTGCTCGGCGGCGACCTCACCGCCGGCCCGGACGGCGACCAGTGGCGCGTCCGGGCGGAGCTGCACTGGTGAGCGGCGTGCCCGAGCCCGTCCGGGTGGCGATCGTGGACGACGACGAACTCGTCCGCATCGGGCTGGCCGCGATCATCTCCACCGCGCCGGACCTGACGGTGGTCGGCGAGGCGGCCGACGGCGCCGAGGTGCCTCCCCTGCTGGCCCGAACCAGGCCCGACGTGGTGCTGATGGACGTCCGCATGCCCGCGATCGACGGCCTCCAGGCCACCCGGCACGCCCTGGCCACCTCGGCGCGCCCGCCCCGGATCCTGGTCGTCACCACCTTCGAGAACGACGAGTACGTGTACGCGGCGCTCCGGGCCGGTGCCAGCGGCTTCCTGCTCAAGCGGGCCCGTCCGGCCGAGGTGCTGGCGGCGATCCGGGTCGTCGCGGCCGGTGAGTCGCTGCTGTTCCCGGCGGCCGTGCGGCGGCTCGCGACCGCGTACGGGCAGCGGACACCACCGGCGAACCTGACCGAACGCGAGGCCGAGGTGCTGCGGCTGATGGCGGAGGGCCTGTCCAACGCCGAGATCGCCGGGCGGCTGGTGGTCGGCGTCGAGACGGTCAAGACGCACGTCGGGAACGTGCTGGCGAAGCTCGGCGCGCGGGACCGGACGCAGGCGGTGATCGCCGCGTACGAGTCGGGCTTCGTGACTCCCTCCTGAGAGGGAGTCGGGTTCCCACGCGGGCGGGAGTCGCACGGTCTCCGGGGCGGACAGGCTGATTCCTGTCAGCAGCGCTACACACGGAGGACATCATGATCAAGCGAGCATTCCTGGCCCTGACCGCCGCGGCGGCAGTTCTGATCAGCTCGGGCGGGGCGGCGACCGCGGCCCGCCCGCAGCCGACCGAGCCGAGCCTGACCGGCAGCGCCAAGCTCTACCGCAAGGCGGGTGACGACATCCGGTTCCGGTTCGACGCCCACGGGCTCGGGCCGGACGCCCGCGGCACCTTCCGCATCGACCACTACCTCGGCGACGAGGGCGGCTGGTTCTCCGGGACCATCGACTGCCTGATCGTCGGCGGCCCGGTCGCGGTGGCGACCGGCGTGATCACCGCGAGCAGCTTCCCGGAATTCGTCGGTGTGCGGCGGGGCTTCTCGGTCTACGACCACGGCCGTCACGACCGCGTCGGATACAGCTGGGTGCTCGACCCGGGCAACACCGAGTCGGTCCCGAAGTGTGTGAGCGCGGCACCCTTCGAAACCGTCGAGAGCGGGAACTTCCGGGCCGTGGAATGGCTCCCGCCGCAGGTCTAAGCTCGATGGATGTGCCGAAACATTCGCCAGCTGCACAACTTCGAGCCGCCGGCCACGCCCGACGAGGTCCAGGCCGCCGCCCTGCAGTACGTGCGCAAGGTCGCCGGGTCGACCAAACCGTCGCAGCGTAACCAGGAGGCCTTCGACCGTGCGGTCGCCGCCGTCGCGGCGGCGACCGCCGAGCTGCTCGAGGCGCTCGTGACGACGGCCCCGCCCAAGGACCGCGAGATCGAGGCGGCCAAGGCCAAGGAACGCGCCGCCCAGCGCTACGCCTCCTAGGTCTTCAGCAGGGAGACCCCGACGAGGGAGAGGTACCAGGCCGAGCTGGTGAAGTCCCGCCCGGTCTCCTCGCCGATGTAGAGGTCGAGGTGCCTGCTGCCGCCCAGCCCCGGCGTGAACTCGTCGGTCACCTTCCAGCGCCCGTCCCGCAGCGCCGCGCACACGGTCGCATGCGGCCGGCCGCCGTCCTCGGTGCGCCCGCAGCCGGCGATCCGGAAGGTCGTGCCGCGGGGCAGCACCCCGGGATCAGCGGCGGCGGAGACGAACGGTTCGAGGCGGCGGCCCGCGGTGTCGCGGGGTGCGGTGTCGAGCCAGTATCCGATGTCGTACGACCAGTTCAGGTACCTGCCGTCCGCCGTACGCCCGGTGCCCTCGGACTCGACCGCCTCGACGAAGCCGGCCGGGTATTCGCCCAGGTCGGCGTCGCCGTGCGCGCAGTCGAGGCCGCGGCAGCCGGTGACGGACTCTCCTTCGCCGTCGTGCAGCTCCTCCACCGCCGTGTAGTAGACGGTGATCTCCCACCCGCCACTGGTGGGCCGGGCGGTGGGCCGCGGCGATTTCGTGGCCGATGCCGATGCCGGCGGAACGGTGGGCGGTGCCGGAGCTCCCCACGGTCCGAGTGACGCCCGCGGCAAGGCGGTTGGGGTTATCGGGGCCGGCTCGCTCCCACAGCCCGCCACCAGGCACAGGACCAGGACTGCCCCGAGAAGCCGCACCTCAGCAGCATGGCAGGAGCGGCGCTCACCGCGTACGGGTTTAAGGCTTGGCTTATATAAGTTGACTCTGATAACGTGCGTGCCGTGCATGCGTTCGATGTGCTCGGCGACCCGGTGCGCCGGCGGATCCTGGAGCTGCTCGCCGAGGGCGAGCAGCCGTCCGGTGCTGTCACCGACGTGATCCGGGCCGAGTTCGGCATCTCGCAGCCGGCCGTCTCCCAGCACCTCAAGGTGCTGCGGGACAACGGCTTCGCCACGGTGCGCCCGGACGGCGCCCGCCGGCTCTACACGGTCGACGACACCGCCCTGCGCGAGGCCGACGCCTGGCTGGGCCGGTTCCGCCGGTTCTGGACACCGCACTTCGCCGCCCTGGCGACCGAGGTGGCCCGGGGCAAACGCGCGCGCCGCCTCGACCCACCTGACGACTCTGAAGGAGACACCGATGCCTGACGTGCAGAAGCAGATCAGTTCCGTGCACCGGTCCACGAGCACCCGCGACCGCGAAGGCGTCGAGGCGCAGGTCTCGACGATGAGCCAGGTCTTCGACACCGGTATCGACGACCTGTGGGACGCCGTCACCAGCGCCGAACGCATCCCGCGCTGGTTCCTCCCGATCTCGGGCGAGCTGCGGCAGGGCGGCCGCTACCAGTTCCAGGGACACGCCGGCGGCACCATCTCGCGCTGCGAGAAGCCCACGGGATTTGCCGCGACCTGGGAGGCCGGCGACGACGTCAGCTGGATCGAGGTGCGCCTGACCCCCGAGGGTGACAACCGCACCCGGCTCGAGCTCGAGCACACCGGGCACCCCAAGGCGGAGTTCTGGGAGCAGTTCGGCCCGGGCGCGGCCGGCCTCGGCTGGGACTCGATCCTGCTCGGCGTGGCCCTGCACGTGTCCTCGGCGGAGTCGGCGGTGAAGCCCGAGGACGCGGCCGCCTGGATGGGCACCGACGAGGGGAAGCAGTTCCTGCGGCTCAGCGCCGACGCCTGGGCCGACGCCGCCGTCGCGGCCGGCGCCGACCCCACGGTCGCCCGTGAGCGCGCCGACCGCTGCTACGCGGCCTACACCGGCGGAGCCTGATCAGCTGTTCTCGGCGATGTACCTCTTCGGATCCTTGTCGGAGAAGTCCAGGCCCTCGCCCTGCGGGTGATCGGCGAAGAAGCGCAGCCACTCCACGGCCAGATCGGCTCTCAGCTGCGGCGTCGCGTGCTTGCGGAAGTCAGGGAGCACCTCGTCCTCCTCTTCCATGAGGTGCTCACTGTTCTCCTTGCGCGCGGTCCACACACCGGCCCACCACCCGTCCGAGCCGACCGGGTGCTTGCGGGCCTCCTCGATGCCGTCGCGGATCTTGTTGTGGTCGCCGATCGCGTCGTCGGTCTCCTCCTCCGCGTCCTCGCCGCCCGCCTCCTTGAGCAGGTGCGGGTAGAAGATCTCCTCCTCGGCGTCGGCGTGGATGTCGAGGTGGAGCGCGAGCGGCTCCCAGATCGCCGCGAGCTGCCCGGCCCCCTCGGCATCGTCGAGGCGGGCGAACCCGACCCGGAACCGGTGGTGGTCTTCCATGATCAACGCGGTGATGTCGTCCATGGGGTCACCGTAGGTCCGCTCGGCCCGCCACGCCCGGCGACCGGCCGATACAGGGTCAGGCCGTCCCGGCGGGGGTCGCCGAGCTGCGGCGGTAGGCCAGGAGCCCGAGCACCAGGGCGGCGAGGCCGAGCACGATGCCGACAACGCCCAGCCACGTCCCGGTGCTGCTGTCACTCTCGGTGTCGGCGGCTGCTTCCGGGGCGGCGGCAACACTCGGTCCCGTCGCGGCGGCCGGGGCATCGGTGGCCGCGGCGGCGGTGAGCTTCAGCACCGGCGCGGGCTTCTCCGGCTCGCTGCCGTCGGTGGTCGGCTCGTCGATCCAGCGCACGATCGTACCGTCCGAATAGGTCTGCAGAGCCTTGAAGACCACCTGCGGCGTCTGCGGCAGCGGCCCGATCGACACGTCGAACTCCTGGAACTGCCCGGGCTTGATCGCGGCGTCACCGGTCGCGGTCCAGGTCACCTTCGAGACGGCCTCGCTGATCTGGGTGCCGTGCGCCTCGATCGGCTTGGCCAGCTTCCCCTTGGTGGCGACCATCGTCCACCCCGCCACCGGCTTGAGCGACACCGACGCGAACGGCGTGTCGGCCGGCAGATTGACCTCGACCTTCGTGGTGTTCGTGTCGTCGCTCTCGTTCGGCACCCGGAACGTGACCTTGGCGTAGCCACCCTGGACAGCTGTGCTCGCATTGACCGTCACGTGCGCGGCCGCCGGCCCCGCGAGGGCGAGGGTGAAAGCGGCGGCCAGCCCGGCCACCACGGCCGAACGCTTCAACAGGGACATCAGAAACCTTCCGGTCGAACCCGGCCGGGGCGCCGGGAACGGTCATTGGTCGCTGCCCGCCCGGCAAAAGTTCCAGCCGTTCTTCACCTACCCGGTACGGAGCACGGCGAGGTACTCGTGGTGCTCGGCGAGCAGCTCCGCCAGACCCGGCTGCGGGCCTGGAGTGAGGGTCCGGTCCCCCACCGTGAAGGCCTTCAGGTGCAGGCCGGTGCCGCCGAGCAGCAGGGCGAGGTCGGCCGGGGTGTAGCAGCGCAGCACCTGGGTGATCTTCTCGTCGGGGCGGGTCACGTCCCACCAGGTGTCGATCGCGGCGCAGGTGACCGGGTCGAAGGTGGTGCGTTCGTGGAGTTCGTGCTCGTAGCCCCGCGCCGGGTCCGGCATCCGGTGCTCCTCGTTGTCGTGCCAGCCCGCCCAGACGAACGGGTTGTAGACGTCGATCAGCGCGACCCCGCCGGGACGCAGCCACTCGGTCGCGATGCGGGTGAGGAGGCGGCGCTGGTCGGCGTCCGAGCCCACCCCGAAACCGTTGAAGTACGTGACCACGTCGAAGCGGCCGTCGAGGCGTACCCGGAAGAAGTCGTCCTTGATCACGGTGAGCGTGCCGGGCGCCGCCTCGGTGACAAATCCCCGGGCCCGGTCGGCCCGGTCGCTGATCTCGACGGCGGTGACGTCGTGGCCGGCCTGCGCGGTCACCACCGCCGTCGTGCCGTAGCCCGGGCCGAGCTCCAGCACGCGCAGCGGGCCCGTCCCGGCGTGCTCGTGCAGCAGATCGACCCGGTGGTGGTCCCGCTCGGTGATCCGGCCCTCGGCCGCACCCCACCACCGGCCGGTACGCGAATAGAAGCCGTCCACCCAGTCCACGGTCACCTCCGCCGGGCGAGAAACAGGTCGGTGCCCGGACGCTAGTCGACGACGGTGACCGGTGTCCCTGGGTTTATCTCGTCCAGAAGCAGGCGCATGACCTTCGGCGGCACCCGCACGCAGCCGTTCGAGACGCTCCGGCCGAACGCGCCGGGGTCGGTCCAGCTGTGGATGCCGGTGTGGGCCGCGCCCAGCCCTTCCGCGACCGCTTCCGGGTTCTCGGGGATCGAGCCCAGGACCAGCGCGTCGAGGCCGCCGTAGACCGCGCCCCGCGTGCCGGTCGTGCCCATGACGAAGGTCCGGCCGAGCGGGGTCGGTGTCGCGGCGGCGCCGGTCGCGACGGTCCAGCTTTTTTTGCGTACGCCGTGACGGAACCAGGTCAGCCGGTGGTCCCCGCGCGAGACGACGAGGTGGTCGCGCAGGGGCTCCTCGGACCAGCCCTTCGGGGGTACCCAGCCCATGCGGCGGTTGGTGGTGGGCAGCAGGACGGCGACCCAGCCCGTACGCCTGGCGACGATCGGCAGGACGACGGGCAGGCCGCTGATCGAGCGTTCGACGAGTCCGCGCGGGCGGCCACCGGGTGCGTCGTAGACGACGATCTTCGAGGCGGGGCGCAGGCCCGTGGCGGACAGCTGTCCCGTGTCCGCGGGCAGGCCGCGCGGGCCGGTCCAGTAGTCGATGACCGGGAGTCCGCGGGGTGCCGGGGCCGCCACCGGGACCGGAACAGGCGCCCGGGCCACAAGTCGCGCCGCGATGCCCTCCAGGACGGGGACCGGCGGGGACGGCACCACGAGCGCTGCGGCACCGGCCAGAATCAGGGCAATTCCTCCGCGGCGCATCCCCCGACGGTAGGAACGCCGGGTGGTTCGCCGCAAACGAGTGGGCACTCCGTACCCGATCGGTGGAACTTTGCCCGATACTCGTTCGCGTGCTCACCGCAGGCGTCGACCTGGCCGCCGATCCCGCCGGGACAGCGGCTGCGTGTCTCGAGTGGTCCGGCGCGGGAGCCATCCTGCGGGAGCTGATCCTGCCCGCGGACGACGAGGCGATCGCCGACCTGATCGTCGCGGCCGGCAAGACGGGGATCGACTGCCCGCTGGGGTGGCCCGACGCGTTCGTGACCTTCGTCAACGCCCATCACACCGGCGTCGCACCGGTCCCCGCGGACGTGCCCGCGCGGGAGTGGCGCCGCCGCCTGGCCTGGCGGCACACCGACGAGGTCACGCGGGCCGCGACCGGGCTCGTGCCGCTGAGCGTCTCCGCCGACCGTATCGGGCACACCGCGATGCGGTGCGCGGCGATCCAGACGGTGCTCGCGCAGCGCGGCCACCCCGTCGATCGCAGCGGTGCGGGTGCCGTCGTCGAGGTCTATCCCGCCGCGTCGCTGAAACTCTGGGGTCTGCCGTGGCGCGGATACAAGACCGGCAAGAACGTCGCCGCGCTCGGTGCCGTGGTCGACGGCTTGCTGGAGGCCGCGCCCTGGCTCGACCTCGGTGTCCACGAGGACCGGTGCCGGCGCAGTGACCACGCCCTGGACGCCGTGATCGCCGCGCTCACCGCCCGGGCCGCCGCACTCGGGCGGGTCACCCGGGCGGACGACCTCGTCCTGGCCCGGGTCGAGGGCTGGATCGCCCTGCCCACGCAGCCGCTAGGGAGCCACGGGTAGGCGCACGTCGACGCGCAGGCCCGGCGGCGGGGAGGCGCCGCGCAGCGCCACGGTCCCCTGGTGGCGGCGGACCAGCTCACGGACGATGGCCAGGCCCAGCCCGGAGCCGCCCGCGTCGCGCGCCCGGGCGTCGTCCAGGCGGGTGAAACGGTCGAAGACCCGCTCGCGGTCCGCCGCCGGGATCCCCGGGCCGTCGTCCGAGACCGAGATCAGCTGGTACGCCCCGTCCGCGCTCACCGAGAGGCGTACGGACGCGTTGGCGTGCCGGACGGCGTTGTCGAGGAGGTTCGCCACGACACGGCCGATCGCGTCGCGTTCGCCGCGGGTGCGCAACGGGACCGCCGGGCGTTCGTAGTCGACCGCCGGGTAGCGGCCGGCGACCTCGGCGAGCAGCTGACCCAGCTCGACCGTCTCCGGCTCGCGGACCAGCGCACGGGTGGTCTCGTCGTCGGCCCGGGCGAGCAGCAGCAGGTCGTCGACGAGCCGGCTCAAGCGGTCGACGTCGGTGAGCAGGTCGTCGGCCAGCGCGGGCCAGTCCGTGGTGTCCGGCAGGCGCTGGGCGACCTCCAGCTCGGTCCGCATGTTCGTGAGCGGGCTGCGCAGCTCGTGGGCCGCGTCCGCGACGAACGCGCGTTGCCGGCCGCGGGCCGTGTCCAGCCGGTGCAGCATGCCGTTGAGGGTCACGGCCAGGCGGTGGATCTCGTCGCGGGAGTCCGGCACGGGCAGCCGCCCCGGGCGGGCACCGCCGGTGATCTCCTCGGCGCCGGTCCGCAGCGCCTCCACCGGCCGCAGCGTCGCCCCGGTGACCCGCCACGCCACCAGCGCCAGCAGTGCCACCAGCGGCGGGAACGTGAACAGCAGGGTCGAGCGCAGCAGCTGGATGCCCTGCGTGAGGTCGGCGGTCGGGCGGGCGACCACCACGCGGCGCGGGGCGTCGGTGGTGCCGGCGTCGACCACGACCACGCGGACCCGGCCGTCCAGCCCGATCCGGTCACCGGGGATGAACCGGCCCTCGCCGTCCTCGAGCGCCTCGAGCTCCGACGCGTACAGGATCGGCACCAGCCGGTCGGCGCCGGCGGACACCGCGAGCACGCGGGCCCGGGCGTCGAGCACCTGCACGCGGACGGCTGGGGCGGCGGGCAGCGGATCGCTCACGCTGTCGGTGTTCACCAGGTCGGCCACGGCCTCGGCCGTGGCCAGCGCCTCGTTGTTGGCCGTCCGGAGCAGGGCGAAGTTCATCGTCGCGACCAGCACCACCCCGCCGGCGGCGAGCCCGGTGAAGAGGACCACGACGGAGACGATCAGCAACCGCGCCCGCAGGCTGAGCCGGCGCAGCCAGGCCACGGTCAGGACCCGTCGATCGCGACCAGGCGGTACCCGGCGCCGCGGACCGTCTCCAGCCGCTCCCGGCCGATCTTGCGACGGAGGTAACCGGCGTAGACCTCGACGGCGTTCGCCGCGGTGTCCAGCGCCGCATCCCAGACGTGGTCGAGCAGCTCGGTCTTGCTGACGACCTCACCCGGGCGGCGCAGCAGGTATTCCAGCAGCGCGAACTCCCGGGCGGTCAGCACCACCTCGGCACCCGCGACGGTCACCTTGCGCTGGGCCGGGTCCAGCTCCAGATCGCCGTGACGCAGCACCGCGGGGCGCTCGGGTGTGCCCCGCCGCAGCAGAGCCCGCAGCCGCGCGAGCAGCACGACGTACGAGAAAGGCTTGGTCAGATAGTCGTCCGCGCCGCAGTCGAGACCGTCGGCCTGGTCGTACTCACCGTCCTTGGCCGAGAGCATCAGCACGGGCAGCCAGTGCTCCTCCGCCCGCAACTGCCGCACCACCCGGTAACCGGACAGGCGCGGGAGCATGACGTCGAGGATCATCGCGTCGTACTCGCCGTGCCGGGCCATCTCCAGCCCGTCCTGCCCGTCACCGGTCACGTCAACCGCGAACCCCTCGGCCTGCAGACCCCGCTGCAGGGCAGCCGCGAGCCGCGCCTCATCCTCCACCACCAGCAACCGCACCCCACTACCTTGGCATGGGTGGGGCAACCCCTAGGGGATGTTCTCAGCGCCGTCACAGGCCGCCCGGCGCACGATGGCTTCAGTCAACGGGAGGTGCTCATCGTGAGTGTGTTCAGGTCAAGGCCCGCGCTGCGCTGGCTCGTTCCGGCAGCCGCGGCAGTAGTGGTCATCGGTGGCGGCGCCGCGGCGGGCACGATCGTCGCCAGCGCGGACCCGTCGCTGCCCGAGCGCAGCGCCGCCCAGCTGCTGGTCGACGTGCAGAACGCGAAGGTCGACGGGTTCTCGGGCACGGTCGTGCAGACCGCCGATCTGGGGCTTCCGGCACTGCCGGGGGTCACCAGCGGAGCGGGAAGCGCCGATCTCATGAAGCTCGTAGCGGGCAGCAACACCGCACGGGTCTGGTACGCCGGGGAGGACAAGGCCCGCCTCGCCCTCATGGGGACGCTCGGCGAGACCGACGTCATCCGCAACGGCTCCGACGTGTGGCTCTGGCGCAGCAGCGACAGCTCGGCCACCCACTTCAAGGTGCCGGCGGGTGAGAAGGACAGGAAGCCCACGGCGCTGCCGTCGGGTGTGCCGTCCACGCCGCAGGAGGCCGCCGACGCCGCACTCGCCGCGATCGACCCGACCACCGCGGTCACCACGACCGGTGCCGCGAAGGTCGCCGGACGGGACGCGTACGAGCTGGTGCTGACGCCGCGCGACACCGCCTCGCTGGTGGGTCAGGTCCGCCTGGCCATCGACGCGGAGAAGCACATCCCGCTGGGTGTCGACGTCTACGCCAAGGACGCCAACGACCCGGCCGTGCGAGTCGCGTTCCAGCAGGTCAGCTTCGAGGTGCCGGACGCCGAGCAGTTCACCTTCAACCCGCCTCCGGGCACCAAGGTGACCGAGCCCAGCCAGGCCGACATCGCCAAGGAGCGGGAGAAGGCCGTCGCCCCGCGCGACGCCGAGAAGAAGGCCGCCGAGGCCGGGACCAAGGTCGTCGGCAAGGGCTGGACGTCGGTCCTGGTGGCGAAGCTGCCGAGCGGCGACAAGGCCGAGGGCAAGGCCGGCGACAAGGCCGAGGGTCCGGCCGCCATGGCCGGTCAGCTCGACGCGGTCATCGGCACCCTGCCGAAGGTCAGCGGCACCTGGGGCAGCGGGCACCTGCTCACCAGCGCACTGTTCAGCGCCCTGGTCACCGACGACGGCCGCATCCTGGTCGGCGCGGTCGCCCCGGAGAAGTTGTACGAGGCAGCCGGAAAGTGACTGACCTCGCGGTCGCCACACAGGGGCTGACCAAGCGGTTCGGCAGCCAGGTCGCGGTGGACACCGTCGACCTGGCTGTCCCGCGGGGAGCCGTCTACGGCTTCCTCGGCCCCAACGGCTCGGGCAAGACCACGACGATCCGCATGCTGCTCGGCCTGATCAGCCCCACCGCGGGCGGTCACGAGCTGCTCGGCTCGCCGATGCCGGACCGGGCCGCCGACGTGCTCCCCCGCGTCGGCGCCCTGGTCGAGGGGCCCGGCTTCCATCCGTACCTGTCGGGGCGGGACAACCTGCGCCGCATCGACGCCGCCGACCGCACCGCCGAGGCCCGGACAGCCGACACCCGCATCGCCGCGGCCCTGGACCGCGTCGGGCTGGGTGCGGCGGCCGCGAAGCGCTACCGGACGTACTCGCTCGGCATGAAGCAGCGGCTGGCCATCGCGGCCGCCCTGCTCGTGCCGCGCGAGCTGCTCATCCTGGACGAGCCGACGAACGGCCTCGACCCGCAGGGCACCCGCGAGGTGCGCACGCTGGTCGGAGCTCTCGCCGCGGAGGGTGCGACCGTCCTGCTCAGCACGCATCTGCTGGCCGAGGTGGAGCAGGTCTGCACGCACGTGGGTGTCATGCACCGGGGCAAGCTCGTCGCCCAGGAGCCGCTGTCGCAGCTGCGCGCCGACGCCGCGCCGCGGGCCCGGGTCCTCACCGACCAGCCGGCCGAGGCGGCCCGGGTGCTCCGCACGCTGGGCCTGACCGAGCTCGCCGAGACCGCGGCCGAGGCCTCCGGGCAGCTCGGCGCGGTCGCCCCCGAGAAGGTCGTCGCCGCGCTGGTGCACGACGGTGTCGCCGTCCGCGGCTTCACGGTCGAGGCGCCCAGCCTGGAGGACGTCTTCGTGTCCCTGACCGGAAGAGGCTTCGATGTCAGTGGCTGAGGTGCAGGCGGCACCCGTACGCCGGTTCTCGTCGCGGTTCCTGCGCTCGGAGCTGCGGCTGATCGCCGTACGCCGGCGCAACCAGGTCGGGCTCGCGGCGCTGGCCGCCATACCGATCGTGCTGGCCGTCGCGATGAAGGTCGCCGCCCCGGACCGGGAGGGACGCGGTGGTGGCGGCCCGGACTTCTTCGCGCAGATCACCGGCAACGGCTTCTTCGTGGCGCTGGCCGCCCTCGGCGTCGAGATCGGCCTCTTCCTGCCGATCGCGATCGCCATGCTGGCCGGCGACGCGGTGGCGGGCGAGGCCAACCAGGGCACCCTGCGTTACCTGCTGACCGTGCCCGTCGGCCGGATCCGGCTGCTCGCCGTCAAGTACGCCGGCATCGTCGCCGGGGCGTTCCTCGCGCCGCTCGTCGTCGCGGTCTCGGGCCTGCTCATCGGCCTGATCCTGTTCGGCGGCGGCGACGTCACGCTGCTCTCGGGCACGCAGGTCGGCTTCGGCGAGGCCCTGCTCCGCCTGCTGGGCGTGTGCCTCTTCCTCGGCGTGTGCCTGTCGGCGCTGGGTGCCGTGGGCCTCTTCCTGTCGACGCTCACCGAGCAGCCGATGGGTGCGACGATCGCGCTCACGATGCTGACCGTGGCCAGCTTCGTGCTGGGTCAGATCCCGCAGCTGGACTGGCTCCACCCGTACCTGCTGACCCGGCACTGGCAGGACTTCGGCGAACTGCTGCGCGACCCGGTCTCCTTCAGCGCGCTGACACCGGGCCTGCTGTCGGCACTGGCCTACATCGTGGTGTTCCTGACGGCGGCGTGGGCGCGCTTCGCGGGCCGCGACGTCACCAGCTGAGCGTCAGGCCTTCGCCAGCTCGGCCTGGTAGGCCGCGGTCAGGCGGGTCAGCACGGACTCCGTGCCCGCCGGCCGCGGTACCCCGAGGTGCAGCTCGCGCAGCTCGTCCATGAAGTCGTCCCACAGCTCGGGGCCGCCGCGTTCGAGGAGTTCGGCGCGGATCGCGAGCTCGCGGGTGACCGGCAGGTGACGGCGGCCCCAGGCGCCGAGGTGGGCGAGCACCGGTACGAGCTGGATCGCGGGCTCGGTCAGGCTGAGCAGGATCCGCTGTTTGTGGCGCGGGTCCGGGGACGACGTGATCATGCCCTGGGCGGTCAGGCGCTGGAGACGGTCGGCGAGGATGTTGGAGGCGATGCCCTCCTCGCTCTCGGTCAGCAGGGCGCGGAAGTGCCGCCGGTTGCCGAACATCATGTCCCGGATGATCAGCAGGGACCATTTGTCCCCGAGGACCTCGAGCGACAGATTGATCGGGCAGCCGGAACGGTGTTCCTCGGACGTCGTCACCGCTTGCACTCTACAACCGGTTGGGTCTACGGTCCACTGCCAGGGCGGCGCCACCCCGTCACCTGCCGGGTGGTCCGCTGGTTTCCGCCAGCACGCGGTCGAGGACGGCGGCGAAGCGGTCCGGTTCCTCGAAGATCGCGCGGTGGCCGGACGACTCCAGGACGGTCAGTTCCTTGACGGGGGCCTGGAGTTGTCCGTACCACTGGTCGAAGATGACGGCGAGGCCGCGCATCTCGCGCCCGCCCTGCACGAGGTAGACCGGCACCTCCAGCCGCGGCGCGTCCCGGCGCAGGTCGACGTCCTGCATCCGCGGGTAGAGCGCACTCCAGGTGTCCAGCAGGGCGTTGATCGTGTGTGCCTTTTGCAGCAGTGTCGACTCGGGGACGTCCAGGTCGGCGAAGGCGTTCGTCTCGTCGCCGTAGGCCTGGTTCTCGTGGAGCATGATCGGCTCGTAGGAGTAGACGTCCGCGTACGGGGGCGGGCCCTGAGCAACGAGTTGCCGGGCGAGGTCGGTGCGGCCGGTCGAGCGGGCCCACGCGAGGATGTCGGTGTAGAAGATCTGGTCGCTCGCGCGCACGTCGACGCCCTGGCCCGTACCGATGTAGGCGCGGAAGAGGTCGGGCCGGCGCTGCACCGCGAGGACACTCAGGACGGACCCGCCGGAGTGCCCGAGCAGGTAGATCTTCTCCGCCCCGAACCGCCGCCGCAGCTGATCCGTGACGGCGATGATGTCGCCGACCTCGCTCTCCGGGCTGACAGTCGCGGCCGGGTCCAGCGCGGGATAGGACGCACCGCCGCCCCGGCGATCGAGCGTGACGACGACGAACCGCTGCTCCAGCGCGGCGAGGTGCCGGCGCACTCCCCCGCGTTCCGAGCCGCCCGGCGCACCCGGTACGAAGAGCAGGACGGGCGCGGCGGTGTCGACGCCCCGGATCATCAGACCGAGCCGGTGACCGTTCGCGTCGACGTGGGTCAGCTCGGCGACGCTGCGCGGACCCGGGATCGGCGGCGTCGACGCAGGCAGAGCCAGGGCGACCGTCGCCACCAGCACACCGGCGCTCACCAGGGCAGTGACGTAGCGACGAAAGCGGCCACCACTTCGAGCCACTGCGGCGCCGTAGGCAGCGCCGAGCAGCATCGGCAGGGACGACAGCAGACCCTGCAGCCCTCGCCCGGCGATCAGCGTGACGAACCCGAAGGCACTGGCGTGCGGCGCGTCCACGGACGGCCCGTCCACGCGCAACCGCAGCACCTCCACGGCGATCCAGAACACCGTCGGCGCGATCAGCATCGACCAGCGGGACCGGCTCGCCCAGCCGGCCAGGCCACCCACCGCCAGGCTCAGCACGACCGACCACACCACCTGCGTACCCGTCAGCGGACCGCGCGGCATCCACCACCCCGCGCCGATCCCCCACAGCACCGCCGGCACCCACCACGTTCGCCTCAGCATGGCCCGAGCATCCGGTCCGCGGCGGGCCGCGCACATCGGCCCGCGGATCCGGTACGGGCACCTACTTCGGTAGGGGGCCCGGGTGACTTCCGGCGCTGCCCCGCCGCGCCGGCGGGACCGTAGGCTCTGCCCATGTCCGCGTTGCTGTTCGCGCTGCTCGTCCCCGGCCCCGGGTCGGCGCGGCGTGACCGGGTGGCGGACGGGATCGCCGTGACCCTGGCCCTGGCCTACGGCGCCCTGATGCTGCGGCTGGGCGACGCGACCAGGACCGGCGCGCTGCTGCCCTGGCCCGCCGACGCCCTCGTCGGCACCCTCTGTGCACTGGCGCTGCTCCGCCGCCGGCAGCACCCGGTGGCCGTCGCGGCGGTCCTGTTGCCGGTCACCACGGTCTCGGTCATGGCCACCGGGGCCGTCATCGTCGCGCTGTTCACCGTGGCGGTCCGGCGGCGGGGGCAGGTCGCGTTGCTGCTCGCCGTGGCCTACGTCGCCGTGGTGCCCGCGTACTTCGTGTTGCACGACAACCCGGAGTTCCCGCTCTGGGTCGACTTCGTGGTCCGGACGTTCACCGCCGCGGGTGCGCTCGGGTGGGGGATGTTCGTGCGGGCGTACAGGCGGCTGACGGCGTCGCTGCGGGAGCACGCCGCGCGCCTCGAGGCGGAGCAGAACCTGCGCGTCGACCAGGCCCGGCTGACCGAACGTGCGCGGATCGCCCGGGAGATGCACGACGTGCTGGCCCACCGGATGTCGATGGTCAGCCTGCACGCCGGCGCCCTCGAGGTCCGGACCGACGCCCGGCCCGACGAGATCGCGATCGCCGCGAGCGCGATCCGGACCAGCGCACACGAGGCGCTCCAGGAGCTGCGCGGTGTGATCGGGGTGCTGCGGGAGGGCGCCGGGGGCCGTCCCGAGCCGCCGCAGCCCGGGCTGACCGACGTGCCCGGGCTGGTGGAGAGCGCGCGGGCGATGGGCATGGCGGTCGGCTTCCGCTGCGACACACCGCCGGGCGGCCCGTCGGTGGTGCTCGGGCGGACGGCGTACCGGATCGTGCAGGAGGGTCTGACCAACGCCCGCAAGCACGCGCCGGGTGAACGGGTGGACGTGCTGGTCAGTGGTGCATCGGGCACCGAGCTGCGGATCCGGATCACCAACCCGTGCCCGGGACCGGCGCGGCCGGCGGAGGTGCCGGGCGCCGGGCTCGGGCTGGTCGGGATGGCCGAACGGGTGGCGCTGGCCGGTGGCAGCCTCGATCACGCGCACCGGGACGGCACGTTCCACCTCGAAGCGCGGTTCCCGTGGCCGAGTTGATCCCCGGGGCGCGGCCGATCCGGCTGGCCATCGTGGACGACGATCCTCTCGTCCGGGCCGGGTTGCGCATCCTGCTCGGCGGCTCCCCCGACATCGAGGTCGTCGCCGAGGCCGGTGACGGCGCGGACGCCGCCGCCCTGGCCGACGCGCACTGGCCCGACGTCGTGCTCATGGACATCCGCATGCCGAAGGTCGACGGGCTCGTCGCCACCCGGCGCCTGCGCTCCCGGCCGGAGCCACCGCAGGTGATCGTCCTGACCACCTTCAACGCCGACGAACACGTGCTCGACGCACTCCGGGCCGGTGCCAGCGGATTTCTGCTCAAGGACACCCCGCCGCGCGACATCATCACGGCGGTCCGCACGGTGGCCGGGGGTGCGGCGACACTGTCACCGACCGTCATCCGGCAGCTGATCGACCACGTCGCCGACCCCGCCGCCGGGCCCCGCCGCGACCGGGCCCGCGCCCGGCTGACCGCGCTCACCGACCGGGAGCGGGAGGTGGCCGTGGCGCTCGGCCGTGGCTGGTCGAACGCCGAGATCGCCACCGACCTGACGATGAGCCTGCCGACAGTGAAGGGCCACGTGTCGCGGCTGCTGGCCAAGCTCGATCTCAACAACCGTGTCCAGGTCGCCCTGCTCGTTCACGACGCGGAGCTGCTCTGACTCGATCGTCAACCTCGGGTTGACTCGGAACATGCGTCAACCTATGGTTGACGCATGACCGACACCTCACCCACGATCCGGCTCGACGACCTCATCGAGTCCATCAAGAAGAACCACTCCACCGCCCTCGAGCAGCTCTCCGACGCCGTCCTCACCGCCGACCACCTCGGTGACGTGGCGGACCACCTCATCGGGCACTTCGTCGACCAGGCGCGCCGCTCCGGGGCCTCCTGGACCGAGATCGGCCGCAGCATGGGCGTCACCAAACAGGCGGCCCAGAAGCGCTTCGTCGCCAAGGGCGAGGCACCGGACCTCGACGCCAGCCAGGGTTTCAGCCGATTCACCACCCTGGCCCGCAAGGTGATCGTGACGGCCCAGGAGGAGGCCCGCACGCGCAGCAACCACCAGATCAGCGTGTCCCACCTGGTGCTCGGACTGGTGGCGGACCCGTCAGCGCTCGGTGCCCGGGCGATCGTCGCCCAGGGTGTGTCGCTCGACGCCGTCCGGCAGACCGCCGCGGCGACACTGCCGGCGGCGGCCGACTCCGTCCCGGCGATGATCCCGTTCGACGCGCACGCCAAGAAGGCCCTGGAGCTGACCTTCCGGGAGGCGCTGCGGATGAACCAGAACCACGTCGGCACCGAGCACATCCTGCTGGCGCTGCTCGAGCTCGAGGACGGCACGGGTGTCCTCGCCGGCCTCGGCGTCGACAAGGCCGCCGCCGAAACGACGATCAGCGCGGACGCCTAGAAACGTCACGCGAGATGGCTGACGCCCTTCCAGGCCGGGTCGGGCGTCACCGTCGTGCGGACCCGCCCCTCGGGCCACGACGCGGTGATCGGCGCCAGCGCGTCGACCGCGGCCTGCCGGTCGGCGTAGAGGTGATAGGTCCGGACGCCGTCGGCACTCTCGTGCGCGACCAGGACCGGGCCGTCCGCGTACGCGAAGAGCCGGTCCTCGAACGCGTGCAGCGCCGCCAGGGAGCCGTCGACCGGGAGCCCACCGGCGTTCGCGCTGCGGAACGGCACGTCGAGCCGGACGTGGGTGTCGGCCGCCGGCCAGCGCGCCGCCTTCAACGGCACGCACACGGAGGCCAGCACCGGACGCCCACCACGGTTGCCGCTGAGCACCGTCCACTGTGGTTCACCACCGGCGGGCATCAGCGCGGCGACGGTGGCGGCGAGTTCGGCGCCGGTGAGGTCCGGGCCCTCCTCGCCCGTCGTGTCGATCTCCCGCACCCAGATCTCCACGCCGTCCTCACCGAGCAGCCAGTCGAGGGCGAGAAAGGCGATCTGCACCCGGGTCGTGTCGGGCAGATCCGGGAAAGCCGGGTGCCAGACGCACACGTCGACCTGGACCGCGTCGTCGTCGACGTCGGCGGCGAACCGCAGCGCGCCGAGCTCGAAACGGTGGCCGTCGAGGTCCAGCCGGGAGTCGAGCGCGGACGGGTTCGCCTGGCGTGAGGCGGCGTACCCGAAGGCCGTGTCGGGGGCTGGCCCGGCGCGACGCCAGCGTTCGGCGGCGGCCCGCAGCGCGCGGTCACCATTGGCGGTCACGACCAGCAGATGCTGCGAGGCCGTCCCGGCGCCGAACTCCCACGCCAGACCGGGGTCGATCGCCGTCACCAAGGCGTTGATCTCGTCGATCAGGACGGGGCCCCAGCTGCCGCCGGCGATCGCCTGCTCGACGCGGGAGCGGCCGGTCGCCCACCATGTCCAGAACGCCGTCACTGCCGTCGCCGGGTCGCCTTTGGCCCGCCTCTTGAAGATCATCGCGGGAGATTACAAGGCGGTGCTCCGGCGGTACCGCGTGACCCACTCGTCGTTGATCCGGTCCGCCTGGCGGCGGTGCCGCGGCGTGATCGCACCGCCCGGTGGCAGCTCCAGACCGAGAAAACCCAGGACGTCGCGGGTGGTCCCGGCCAGGTCCGCGGTCAGTCGTTCATAGGTGATCTCGTACGGCGTGAGCGCGTACTCGGCGAACCAGGCCCGCCAGGCGGCGTTGTGCTCGTCGATCGTGCTCAGCAACCCCGTGATCCGGTCCTCGTCGTAGACCGGTGTGTGCGCGGCGTCGCCGTTGTCACCGGCGTACCAGATCTGGGTCTGCTCGGCCCGCAGCCAGGAGACGGCCTGGGCCAGGGTGTCCTCGCGACGCAGGTGGACGAAGCGCAGGTCGCCGAAGGTCTCCTCCAGCACGCCACGATCGTCGCCGGCCCGGCCGGGAGCCAGCTTCTGGACCAGCTCGGTGGTGGTGCCCCACATCAGTTTCGCGCCGAAGACGCCGTTGCCCGTGGTGCCCGCCCGCTTCGCCGCCTGGGCGAACTCCGGGTAGCCGGCCCCGGGTATCCCCCAGCGTTCGGCCCACATTTCCTGGTCGGGGTCGCGGAAGTAGGACTCGGGATGCCCGGCGACACCGGTCGACCCCAGCAGGCCGATCAGCAACGAGCTCCCGGTACGCGGCGTCGCGCAGACGAAGTACGAGTCGATCATCCCTGCATTATTGCCCTCACCACAGTTCTAGAACTCTTGCCGCGGTTATGACACACTCGTCCAAGAGTTATAGAACTTTGGAGGCGCCATGACCGTGACCACGCACGAGCCCACCACCGCCGGACGGTTCGGGGAATTCGGCGGCCGGTACGTCCCGGAGTCGCTGATCCCGGCCTGTCTCGCCCTCGAGGCGGCGTTCCGGGAGGCGTGGGCCGACCCGGCGTTCCGCTCCGAGCTGGACCACTACCGCACCACGTACGCCGGACGCCCCACCCCGGTGACCGCGGCCCGCAACCTCTCCGCCGAGCTCGGTATCACGCTGCTGCTCAAGCGCGAGGATCTCACCCACACGGGCTCCCACAAGATCAATAACGTGCTGGGTCAGGCGCTGCTGGCCAGTCGCATGGGCAAGACCCGCCTGATCGCGGAGACCGGCGCCGGTCAGCACGGCGTGGCCACCGCGACCGCCGCCGCACTGTTCGGCCTGCGCGCCACCGTTTTCATGGGTGAGCGTGACATCGAACGCCAGCAGCTCAACGTCTTCCGCATGCACATGCTCGGCGCCGAGGTGGTCCCGGTGACCAGCGGCAGCCGCACCCTCAAGGACGCCACGAGCGAGGCCATGCGTCACTGGGTCTCGGCCGTCGAGGACGCCCACTTCTGTCTCGGATCGGTGGCCGGTCCTCACCCGTACCCGTGGATGGTCCGGGAACTGCAGCGGGTGATCGGGGACGAGGCGCGCGAGCAGTGCCCCGACCCCGACGTCGTGGTCGCCTGCGTCGGGGGCGGCTCGAACGCCGCCGGCACCTTCGCCGGTTATCTCGACACGCGGGCCCGCCTGGTCGGCGTCGAGGCGGCCGGCGGCGCGGCGATGTCCTCGGGTTCGCCGGGTGTCGTCCACGGGTCGCGCTCGATGGTGCTGCAGGACTCCCACGGTCAGATCGCCGAGGCCGAGTCGATCGCCGCCGGTCTGGACTACCCCGGTGTCGGTCCCGAGCATGCCCACCTCGGCACCTCGGGCCGGGCGGAATACCGGACCGTCACCGACGCCGAGGTGGTCCGCGCGGTCCGCCACCTCGCCGAGCGCGAGGGCATCATCTGCGCCCTCGAGTCCGCCCACGCGGTGGCGTGGGTGCTCCGCGAGGCCGGCACCCCGGTCCTGCCGACCGGCTCGACCGTGCTGCTCACCCTCTCGGGTCGCGGCGACAAGGACATGTCCCAGCTCATGGAAGGCCTGCGATGACCCTCGAGACCCACCTGCGGACGGCCGGGCGGCCGCTGCTCGTGCCCTACGTGACCGGCGGCATCACCGCGGACTGGACCGACTACCTGGTCGCCTGTCAGGAGGCGGGCGCCGACGCCATCGAGGTCGGGCTGCCGTTCTCCGACCCGATGCTCGACGGGGTCACCATCCAGCAGGCGTCCGACCGTGCCCTCGCCCGGGGCGTCACCCCCGAGTCGATCCTCGACGACCTGAGCCGGACCACGCTGCGGGTGCCGATCATCGTGATGACCTACGCCAACCTGGTACTGCGTCACGGCATCGCCCGGCTGGCCGCGGCAGGCGTGTCCGGTCTGATCGTGCCCGACCTGCCGCTGGACGAGTCCGCGGTCCTCGAGGCCGAGGCGGCCGCCGCCGGCGTCGACCTCGTGCTGCTGGTCGCCCCGTCGACACCCGGCGACCGGCTCCGGGAGATCTGCGAGCGCAGCCGCGGGTTCGTCTACGCGATCAGCGTCATGGGCACGACCGGCGAGCGCGAGACCCTGGCCGCCTCGGCCGCGACCTTGGCGGCCCGGGTCAAGGCCGTCACCGACCGGCCCGTGCTGCTCGGTTTCGGGATCTCCACGCCGGAGCAGGCCGCCGAGGCGGGACGCGCCGGGGACGGTGCCGTCGTCGGCGCGGCGCTCATGCGTAGGGTTCTCGACGGAGCCACGCCCGCCGACCTCGGCCGGGCGGTCGCGGAGCTCCGCGCCGCACTCGACCTGGGGGTGTCTCCTGGAACGCCGCACGCCGAAGTATCAGGTCATCGCGGCTGACCTGACCGCGAAGATCCGCAGCGGTGAGCTGCCGCCGGGATCCGCGCTGCCGCCGCAGAAAGAGCTCAGCGCCGCGTACGGCGTCACACTGGTGACCCTGCGCCAGGCCCTGCGGCAGCTCGAGGACGACGGCCTGCTCTCCCAGCAGCCGGGCCGCGGCACGTTCGTGGCCTCGCCGAAGGCGACCTACCGGCTCGACTCACTGCGCGGGCTGGCCGAGGATCTGCGCGCGCAGGGCCGTACGGTCAGCACCGAGATCCTGGGCCAGACGCTGCGCCGGCCGCCCGCGTGGGTGGCGGCGCAGCTCGGCCCGGGCCGGGTGCTGCGCCTGGAACGACTGCGGCTCCTGGCGGGCCGCCCGGCCGTCCACCAGCTCTCCTGGGTGCGGTCCCCGGTCGGCGACGAGCTCCGCGACACCGACCTGAGCGGCACCTCCCTGTACGCCGCGATCGCCGAGCACGGTGTGGTGGTCCACCGCGCGTCCGAAGTGCTGCGTCCGGAGGTCCTCACCGCGCCGGTCGCCGACCTGCTGCGCCAGGGTGCGGGCACGCCGGTGTTCGTCTCCGACCGCATCACCTACGGCCTCGACGACCAGCCGATCGTGGTCGACCGCGCCACCATCCTCGGCACGGTCATGGAGGTCCGCACCGAGCGCGCGGCAACCGGTCTGTCGATGCAGTGGACGTCGGCGTCCTGACGGCGGACCGCCCGGCGCGCAGGGCCGACCGGCCGCCGCACCGCGATGTTCCGTGGGCTTATTTCACGCCATAATTCTCTTGTGGACGCCCTGGAGATCACGTGCGACGAGTCCGGGTACGAGGGCGAGAAGCTCATCGGCACGACCACCGACGTGTTTGCGCACGCGGGCGTGCGCCTCGGCGCCGAGGCCGCGCGGGCCTGCCTGACCGAGCTGCGTGACCGGATCCGCTCGCCCGCCACGCAGTACAAGGCCACGCACCTGCTGCGGGAGAAACACCGGCCGGTGCTTGTCTGGCTGCTCGGGCCGTCCAGCCCGCTGTTCCGGCGGGCGCACGTCTACCTGATCGACAAGGTCTACTACGTCCTCGGCAAGCTCACCGACGTCCTGGTCGCCGATCCGGCCGGGGCCGGGCTGTCCGGCGACGGCCCGGCCCGGCGGCTGTCCGCGGAGCTGTTCGCCGGCCGGCCCGGCCACGACTATCTCGTCGCGGCCAACAACCTCCTGCGCGGCAAGGACCGGCACGACGTCCAGGGGCCCGTCGAGACGTTCTACCGCCTCGCCGGTGAGCTCGGCGGCCGGTCGCGGGCCGAGGCCTTCCGCGTCAGGCTGCGCGACGATCCCGCCCTGTCGGTGCTGGACCCGCTGATCCCCGCGGTCGTCCGGGCCGTCGGCCGCTGGGGCGCCGACGGCACACCCGTGTCGATCCTCCACGACCGGCAGACGACACTCCCGGAGGAGCGCGTCGCCCGGATCCGGCGGCTGCTCGCCGCGCCCCTGCGCCTCGAAGGTCTGCGCCTGGCCGCCGCCGAGGACGAACCGCGCATCCAGCTCGCGGACATCCTCGCCGGGACCGTCCGCAAGATCGCCCAGGATCAGCTCCACGGCGCCGGCGACACCGAGCTCGTCACCCTGATCCGGCCCTACCTGGACCCGTACTCGATCTGGGGCGACCGGCGCAGCTGGGCACTGCTCAGCGCCCGGGCGTGATCACTCCAACACGCTTTTGAGCAGCTCGGCGGCGACCCCCGCGGACGAGGACGGGTTCTGGCCGGTGATGAGGGTGCCGTCGACGACCACGTGCGGCTGGAACGGCTCGGCCGCGGTGTAGCCGGTGCCGAGGGCGACCAGCCGGTCCTCGATCAGGAACGGCGCCTTCGACGCCAGCCCGGCCTGACTCTCCTCGATGTTGCTGAAGCCGGTGACCCGCCGACCGGCGAGCAGCTCCGGGGTGACCGGCAGGAGTGCGGCAACGCCGTGGCAGACCAGGGCCAGGGGCTTGCCGGTCGCCAGCGCCTTCCCGACCAGTGCCGCCGAGTCACCGTCGTGCGAGAGGTCCTCCATCGGGGCGTGACCGCCGGGATAGAACACCGCGGCGTACGCGTCGAGGTCGACGTCCTCCAGGCGGACCGGCTCCGGCACGACGGGTGCCTCCTCGCCGTTCAGGCTGCCCTTGTCCACCGTCGGCGCCACCCCGCCGGGGGTCGCCACCTCGACGGTGTGCCCCGCCTCGATCAGCGCCTGGTAGGGAACGGCGAACTCCTCCGCCCAGAACCCGGTCGGGTGCTGTGTGCCGTCGGCGAGCGTCCAGTGGTCGGCGGCGCTCATCACGAACAAGATCTTGGCCATCGTCTGCTCCTTGTGTCGGCCTGCCGGGTAACCGTAGGTCGGATGCCCATCGGCCCGCCAATAGAATCATCGGTATGGCCGATCGATTCTCCGATGCCGGGCTGGATCAGCTCCGCACGTTCCTGGCCGTCTACCGGGCCGGTTCCATGACCGCGGGAGCCCGCGAGGTCGGCCTGTCGCAGTCGACGGTCACCAGTCAGATCCAGGCGCTGGAGCAGCAGTCCGGGCGCCAGCTGTTCGAACGGGTGCCGCGCGGTGTGCACCCGACCGCGGTCGCCGACGAGCTGGCGGCCCGGGTCGCCGGCCCCCTCGACGCCCTGGCGCGCGCGCTCACGCCGTCGGACCTGCGGCTGCCACCCGAGCCGGTCCACCTGGCCGGTCCCGCCGAGTTGCTCGCCGTCAGGGCCGTGCCCGCGCTGGCCCCGCTGATCGGCCGGGGTGTCCGGTTGCGTATCACCGCCGGCCTGGCCGACGACCTGATCGAGGGCCTGCAGCTGGGCCGGTTCGACCTGCTGCTCTCCCCCGTACGACCGCGTGGCCGCACGCTTCTTGCCACACCGCTGCACGACGAGGAGTTCGTGCTGGTCGCGGCGGGCCCGCTGGACCCCGAGCGGGCGCCTCTGATCGCGTACGCGGAGGACATCCCGATCGTGCGCCGGTACTGGCGGCACGTTTTCGGCCGCCGCCTGACCAAAAGCCCGGCGGTCGTGATCCCCGACCTGCGCGGCGTCCTGGCCGCGGTGACCGCCGGTGCGGGCTGGTCGGTGCTCCCGCGCTACCTGTGCGCCGCCGAACTGGCGTCCGGGGCACTCGAGCTGCTCCACGATCCCGAGGACCCGCCCATCAACACCGTCTTCCTGATCCGGCGGTCGGCGGCCGGTGCCGGCAGCCACGTCGAGCTGGTCCAGGACACGCTGCTCAGCGAGGGCCGCACCTGGTGAACGCCCCTCACGGGCGGCGGGCGACCAAGTAGGCCTGCGGGACTGCCTCGGTCAGTCCCGGGTGGACCGACGGCTCGCGTACCGACGTCAGCACCATCGTCAGGCCCGCCGCGGTGAGCAGGCCGGCGACGTGCTCGGGCCGGCGCCGCCGGAAGGTGATGTTCTCGCGGACCAGCGTCTCGTCACCGACCTGGAACGCCAGCGCGACGACGCCGCCGGCCAGTTCGGCCCAGCCGCTCAGCAGCGCGCGGTCCCAGACCTTCGCCGCGAACTCGTCGCGGAACCGTTCGGCGTACCGGCCCGCGAACGCATCCCAGGCGGCCCGGGTCTCGGTGAGGTGCTCGGGCTCTCGGAGAAACACCGTCCCATCATGGCCGAGACCCGGACAGGTGACGTCGGCGCGGCGCTCTTTACAATGAAAACCGTTCCCAACAAGATGGACCCTGTCGCCGGCACTCCGGCCGGTGACATCCCCGTTCTCCGGAAGGGTTCACCATGTCGCTCACCGTCTCCCCCGACCTGCTCGCCGTCGCCGAACGCGGCGAGGTCCCGGACGCCGAGTTCGTCGACTGCGTCCGCACCTCACTGCCCTACGCCTGGGACGTCGTCAGCAAGGTGATGGCCGACCTCGAGGCCGGTGGCGAGTTCGCCGACCACGAGATCCCGCCGCCGTCCGACGTGGAGCGTGGCCAGCTCCTGCGCGCCCTGGCCAGCGACTCGATCCGCGGCGGTCTCGAACGCCACTTCGGCGCCAAACTGGCCTTCCAGAACTGCCACCGGGTCGCGGCGTTCCGCTTCGACGCCGTCGGCGGCGACCGCTACCAGGCCTTCGTCTCCCCGCGCGGCCAGCTCCTCAACCAGTCCCCCGAACTTCGCAACTGCTGACGGCGCACGGGCGGGCCGGTCCCCGGCCCGCCCGTCCCCGCACCCCCGCGATGCTGGTGTCGTCCGCACCAACCGCTCATCGCGGAAAGAGTTGACGACACATGACTGCCACCGCCGACCCTGGCGCCACCGACGACGTCCTGGCCGCCCAGCCCGTCGGCTACTGGACCGGCGTCACCCATCAGGCTGTGGTCAGGCGCCTCCGCGACACCCTGGCCACCATCGACGTCACCCAGCCGCACTGGTGGACGCTGACCCGGGTGGCCGCCGGCGAACCCACCCGCGAGGACGTCGTCACCCAGCTCGCCGGTGTCGCGGACGGCCCGGACGACATCCCGCGCGCGATCGACCAGCTGCTCCACCGGGGCTGGCTCGGCTCCGGCATCGACGGCCGCCTGCAGCTCACCGACGCCGGCCGGGAAGCGCAGGGCCGCATCAAGCTTCTGCTCACCGGCCTGCGGGCCGAACTCCACGAGGGCATCACCGACGACGAGTACGCCGCCGCGCTGAGAGTTCTCCGCAGGATGCTCGGTAACCTCGGAGCTGCACCCGGCTGATGGACATTTTCGCGGACATTTTGACAGCCTGGCCGCCATGTCCTACTCCACACAGAGCGCCTTCTCGGATCCGCGCGACCTGGCTCCGCTCTACGCCGGGCTCCCGGAGGATCCCGCGCGGCTGGCGCGCATCGCCCGCGATCTGATGATTCACCGGGTCGAGGGTGACACCTTCGGCTACGTCATCCCGCGTGAACGGCTGCATCACGACGCGGAGACGCGTCACCTCGCGGACGTCCTCCGGATCATCGTCGACCGCAACGACGCTCCCCTGACGCAGTGGCGTGAACCCCGCGATCGCTTTGTCGGTGTGTGCCGCGACTTCGCCCTGCTGCTCTGCTCGTTCCTGCGCCATTTCGGCATTCCCGCGCGGGTGCGGTCCGGATTCGCCGACTACCTCGGGCCGGACGGTTTCCACGGCGACCACGTCGTCACCGAGTTCCGGGACGACAGACACGGCTGGCGGCTCGCCGATCCGATGCTGACCGATCCGGCGCACGTCGACACGGCCCGGGTGGACTTCGATCCGATGGACGTCCCCCGCGACCGTTTTCTGGTGGCCGGCCGGGCGTGGCGGGCGATCCGGGCGGGCATGGCGAACCCGGACGCCTTCGGTGTGCATCCTCCCGAGGAGGGACCGCTGGTCGGTGAGTGGTTCGTCGCGCACGACATGCGCATCGATCTCGCCGCGCTGAACAAGGTTGAGACCCTGCTGTGGGACACCTGGGGCGCGGGCCGCGGCGGCGACCGCACCATGACGGACGAGATCCGCGCGCTCTACGACCGGGTGGCCGACGACGAGTGCGGGCACCTGTTCGCGGAGCATGAGGAGCTGCGGCCACCGGCGACCGTCATCTCGCTGGCGCCGTTCCTCGGTCCCCGGGAGGTCGCGCTCAGTGGGCCCGGTGGGAATGGCGGGCCGGGGCCGTTTCCGGGCGCAGATCAGCGACCAGGGCGGCCAGAGCCGTCGTGATCGGCACCGACGCGACCAGGCCGATCGTCCCGACGGCGCTGCGCAGGATCTCCTGGGCCAGGAACTCGCTGGTCAGCAGCTCGGTGATCGGCTCGCTGCTCGCCGCGATGAGCAACAGCAAAGGCAGGGACGCCCCCGCGTACGCGAGCACTATCGTGTTCACGGCCGATGCCACGTGGGCCCGCCCGACCCGGATCGCCGAGCGGTAGAGCGCGAGCCGACTGGTGGCGCCCGGGGTCATCTCCGCCACCGTCACGGCCTGGGTCACGGTGACGTCGTCGAGCACACCGAGCGCGCCGATCACGATCCCGGCCAGCAGCAGGCCGCGCAGGTCGAGTCCTTCGCGGGTCACCGACAGGTACGAGCTGTCGTCGCTCCCCACCCCGCTCAGATGCAGGAACGAGGTGAACAGCGCGCCGAGCACCCCGGTCAGGACGAGGCTGGCCAGGGTGCCGGCGACCGCGACCGAGGTGTGCACGTTGATGCCGTGGGTGAGGTACAGCGCGGCGAACATGATGGCCGAAGCGCCGACCACCGCGATCAGCAGCGGTGGTGAACCGTCCAGGATCGCCGGGACCACAAAGAGCAGCAGGATCCCGAAGCTCACCGCCAGGCCCGCGAGTGACGTCACCCCGCGCCAGCGCCCGAACGCCAGGATCACCGCGACCGCGACGACCACCAGCCACACCAGCGGTGTGGAACGCTCGCGGTCGACCACCGAGTACGCGTTCCCACCCGGCACCGCGTCCGGGAAGTAGATCAGCACCACGCCGTCGCCGACGTGCAGTGCCGTGGTGCCGGGACCCTGCGGGAGGTCGACCTTCTGATCCGTACCCGTGCCCGGTCCTTCGGTGACCCGGACCGTCGCCGAGCCGCAGCGTTGTTGCTGAGCGCCCGCCGGGCAGGCCTGTTCGAGCACGGCGCTGACCGTGCCGACCGCGCGGCGGCCACCTCCGGCGTCCGGTTCGGACTTCACGTTGCCGGGCCAGAGCACGATCAGCGCGATCAGTGTGGCCAGGGCGGCCGGCACCAGGACGGCCAGGACGATCCGCCGGGTGTGCCGGGACGCGGCCGGGACAGCGGTGTGGTCGTGGCTCACCGCGGCGCCTGGCCGGTGTCGGGGTGGTCGTCGTTCCAGGTCTCGCGGAGCTCCCGCTTGGTGTCACGCCACCACTGGGCCAGGTCGGCTCCCCAGTCCCGGAACTCGCGACCGACCTCGGTGAGGGCGTGGAGGTAACCCGGGTCGTCGAGCCGCGCACCCAGCAACTCCGCGAAGCCGAGACCCCAGAGCACCGGGACCGTGACCAGGGCGAGGACCGCGAAGATCCACCAGCCCGTCACCGCGTACGCGAGGAGGAGCGCGACCTGCACGCCCACGGTGACCATCCCGCCGAGGGAGGCGCGGCGCAGCAGCGCCGGGACGAGCCGCAGGCAGCGCCACGGCAGGCGGCCCGCCGGGATCAGCACCCGCAGGGCAAAACCGGCGATCACCACCGCGAAGAGGGCCGCCAGGATCCGGGTGAGCAGTGCTGCCGGTGGCCACCAGCTGCTGAGCAGAACGCCGGCGCCGACCAGCACGATCGCCACCGCGAACCAGCGGCGCAGGGCGCTGAGCAGGCTGCGGATCGGCCAGGTCATCGAGATGACGTCGGGGCGGGCGGGGTTCTCCCGGGCGACGTCGCGCAGGGCCCGCATCGAACGGCCGACCCGCAGTCGTTCCGCGTCGACCATGGCGAGCAGCCAGCGCCCGTAGGTGTTGCCGGGGTCGAGGGCCAGCGCGGCCCGGGCGGCCTCCTCCGCCTCGTCGCGGTCACCGGCGCAGCGGGCCACGTCGGCCACCGTGAGCAGCCCTTCGACCGATCGTGGTGCGAGGGCGAGACCGTGCCGGGCCGCGGCGCGGGCCTCGGGGAAGCGGCGGGCGGAGGTCAGCGTGCGCGCCCGGACCAGGTGGACCCACGGATCGTGCGGGGCGAGGCGGACGGCCTCCTCCGCCGCGGCGAGGGCGTCCCTGTCCCGGACCAGGGCCAGCAGGGACTCGGCCCGTTCGGCGTGCGCGTCCGCGAGGTCCGGCCGTGCGGTCACCGCCGCGTCGCTCGCTGCCAGCGCGCCCGCATAGTCACGCTGCCGGCGCAGCACGTGTCCGAGCAGGGTCAGCAGGTCCGCGTCGGCGGGAGCGGTGGCCAGGGCCGCCCGCAGCGTCGACTCGGCCTCACCGCAACGGCCGGCCTCGGCGAGATGCCGGGCCCGCCGGTACGCGTCACCGCCGCTCACAGCAGCTTGCGCTTCTTGAGGTACGCGGCCAGATCGTCGTACTCGCCGCTCTCGTTGCCGAAGAGCGCGACGTTGCGGGCGGTGGCGAACCACGCGTCGGTGGATGGGCGTACCTCGCGGACCGCCGCGGCCAGATCCTGCTGCGAGATCATCCGCACCTCGCCGGTGGTGATCGCGTCGCGCATCGCGAACTCGGCCGCGGTCTCACAGACGTGCGCCAGGTCCGCGCCGGAGAAGTGCCCGGTCATCGCGGCCAGGGCCCGCAGGTCGACGCCGGCGACGGGCCGGTCGCGCAGGTGATATTCGAGGATCGACGCCCGGGCGGCGGCGTCGGGCGGCAGCACCAGCACGGTCCGGTCGAGGCGGCCGGGGCGGCGCAGCGCGGCGTCGATGTCCCACGGCGCGTTGGTCGCGGCGAGCACAAAAACACCGTCGTTGTTGCCGTCGACACCGTCGAGCTCGGTCAGCAGCTGGTTGACCAGGGTGCGCATCGCCGAGGAGTTCAGCTGGCTGCGCTTGTGGCCCAGCGCGTCGATCTCGTCGAGGAAGAGTACGCAGGGCGCATGCGACCGGGCGGCGGTGAACAGGTCGTGCAGGTTGCGCTCGGAGCTGCCGACCCACATGTTGAGCACGTCGACGATCGACAGGGAGATGAAGGCCGCACCCATCTCCCCGGCGACGGCCCGGGCGAGGAAGGTCTTGCCGCAGCCGGGCGGCCCGTAGAGCAGCAGCCCGCCGCGCAGACTCTTCCCGAAGAGCGTCCGCAGCTCCGGGTTCCGCAGCGGCCCCAGAAAGGCCAGCTCGAGGCGCTTCTTGACCTCGTCCATGCCCCCGACGTCGGCGAGGGTGATCGTGGCCCGCTCGACGTCGAACGCCCGGTTGTCCCCGTCCTCGTCCGGCGCGGCGGCGGTGAAGCGGGGCGGGACCACACCCTCGAACTCGTTCTCCAGCGCGGCCCAGTCGACGCCGGCCTTCGGCGCCGGGACGGGCGCGGAGCCCAGCGCCGTCGCCATGAGGCCGCGGGCCACCTCGTTCGCGGGCTCGCGGGCCAGGACCTGGGCGGCGTGCCCGACCGCCTCGCCCTGCCGCCCGGCGGCGACCAGCAGCTCGGCCAGGTGCAGCCGCAGCGGCAGGTCGTCGGGACGGGCCTCGACCGCCGCGGTCAGGCTGTCGATCAGGGCGTCGCTCATGGGACGGGATTATGCCCGCAGCCCGCCGCGGGTCAGTCCTTCGGTCGGAGGAAGTCACGAATCAGGGCGGCCACCTCGGCGCCGTGGCTCTCCAGCAGGAAGTGACCGCCGTCCAGCAGATGGATCTCGGCCTCCGGCTCGTCGTCGCGGAACGCCTCGGCACCCGCCGGCCCGAAGATCTCGTCGTTGCGTCCCCAGACCGCCAGGACCGGGGGCCGGTGCTCCCGCAGGTGGGCGTGCAGCCGCGGATAGAGCGCGAGGTTGGTGGCGTAGTCCGCGAAGAGCCGCAGCTGCACGACGTCGTTGCCGGGCCGCGAGACCAGCGCGTGGTCGTGGGTCCAGGTGTCGGGGCTGACCACGGTCGGGTCCGGCACCCCGTGCAGGTACTGCCAGCGGATCGCCTCCAGGTCCAGGGCCGCGCGTACGCCGGCCTCGGTGTCCGCGCCGGGGTGCGCCCAGTACGCCCGGACCGGCTTCCAGAAGTCGTCGACCAGGCCGGCTTCGTACGCGTTGCCGTTCTGCGTGATGATCGCCGTGACCGGTGTCCCGGGGCGCAGGGCGAGGCGCCACCCGATCGGCGCGCCGTAGTCCTGCACGTAGATCGCGTACCGCGTCACGCCGAGACCGGTGAGCAGCTTCGCGGTGAGCTCGGCCAGCGCGTCGAAGCTGTAGTCGAAGTCCGCCGCGTCCGGTGCGTCGGAGAAGCCGAAACCGAGGTGATCGGGCGCGATCACGTGGTAGCGGTCGGCCAGCGCGGGGATCAGGTCCCGGAACATGAACGAGCTGGTCGGGAAGCCGTGCAGCAGCACGACGGCGGGTGCGGAGGGGTCACCGGCCTCCCGGTAGAAGAGCTGATGACCGTCGACGGTGGCGTAACGGTGGTGGACCGGCACAGTAACCTCCATGAGGACTTGATGTGGTTAGTGCGAGCCAAGCAGCCGCGGTGCTAACCTGTCAAGGCTTTCGAGGGGGTTAGATGACGGACGAGGACCTGCTGCTGTGGATGCTCAACAGCACCCCGGTCATTGACGGCCGGCGGACCGACCGGCTCGGGGATCCGGCGGCCCGGGGCGGGACGGGCACCGGCGCCGAGCTCACGGCGGTCCGCACGGCTCGGGACCGGCTTCAGGGGGTCGTCCGCGGCGACCGGCCGGCGGCCGACCTCGCCCCCCTGCTGGAGGGGGTCCACCGGTCCCCCGTGATCGGCGACACCGGGCTCGAGTGGCAGCTCGACGCGCCCGCCGACCGGCTGCTGGCCGTCCGTGCGGTCCTCGCCTGGGCCGAGCTGCACGAGCAGCACCCCGGCCGCCTGCGAGCGTGCGCCAACGACGAGTGCCGTCTCTTCCTGCTCGACCGCAGCCGGGCCGGCACCGCCCGCTGGTGCTCGATGGCGACCTGCGGAAACCGGATGAAGGCCCGCCGTCACCAGGGGCGTTACGGAAGGATCGCGTCGACGTAACCACCGTCGACCCGGACCGCGCCGCCGGTGGTCGCCGACGCCTGGGGTGAGCTGAGGTAGACCACCATGTTGGCGATCTCCTCGGGCTCGATGAGCCGCTGCAGCAGGGACTGCGGCCGGTGCAGGCGCATGAACTCGCGCTGCGCCTCCTCCCACGGCAGGTCCTTGTCGACCAGCTCGTAGACGAAGTCCTCGACACCACCGGTGTGCGTGGGGCCGGCGATGACGCTGTTCACCGTGACACCACTGCCGGCCGCCTCCTTGGCAAAACCGCGGGAGACGGCCAGCAGCGCGGTCTTGGTCATGCCGTAGTGGATCATCTCCGCCGGGACGACCACCGCCGAGTCGCTGGCGATGTACTGGATCCGGCCCCAGCCCCGCTCCTTCATGCCGGGCAGATAGGCCCTGGTCAGGCGTACGCCGGTGAGGACGTTGACCTCGAAGTACCGCCGCCACTCGGCGTCGGTGATCTCGAGCGCGGGCTGCGCGCCGAAGATGCCCAGGTTGTTGACCAGGATGTCGACCGACGGCAGCTGCTCCAGGAGGGCGGCGACACCCTCGTCGGTGGTCAGGTCGGCCGGTGCCGCCACGAAGTCACCCCGCTCCGGCAGCACGGCCCTCACCTTCTCCGGGTCACGGCCGTTGATCGCCACCCGCGCCCCCGCCTCGGCGAGTCCGGTGGCGATGGCCAGACCGATGCCCTGGGTCGAGCCGGTGACAAGTGCGGTCCTGCCGCTGAGATCGAGACGCATGCGCCCTACATTTCCGCGTCTTGTCCTTTGATGCAGCCCGTGGCGGTCGAATGAACAAATACCGGCCCGGCAATCCGTGCAGGCACCGATCAGGACAGGGATGACGCATGCACCCGCTGCTGGCCAGAGGCGCACGGATCGCCCGGAACGGCATGGAGCCCCTGGTCGTCCTGACCCTTGTCGTCGTGCTGCGCCAGTTCGACCTGACCGGCGACGTCCCGCTGTGGATCCTCGCGCTGGTGCTCGGTTTCGGCGCCTTCTGCCAGCAGCCGGAGATTCAGCTCTGGCTCTCCGGCGGGAACCTCCACCGGCGGGCCGGCCTGCGCATCAGCCTTCACATCGTCAACACCACCATCACGATGTACCTGCTCGGCTGGGGACCCCTGCTGGCGATCGCCCACCTGCACATCCTCACGGTGCACCTGCGGCAGTCCGGCTCCCGGGCCTGGAAGCCCGCTGCCGCGGCCAGCGCCGGCGCTCTGCTGGCCGGTCAGGTCGTCGTCGGTCTCGGCCTGCTACCCACCAACCTGAGCGTGGCCCAGTCGCACGGGCTGGCGCTGCTCGTCGCGATCGGCACTGTCACCACCGCCCGGACCCTCGGCAAGTTCGTCGCCCAGAACGAGCGGGCCGAGGCGTCGGTCCGGCACAACGAGGAACGCTTCCGGGCGCTGGTCCGCGACGGCTCCGAGGTCATCACCATGGGTGACGCCGACGGCAACATCACCTGGGTCAGCCCGGCGGCCAAGCCGGTGATGGGTTACCTCCCCGAGGAGCTGCGCGGCAAGGTGCTCAGCGGCCTGTTCCACCCCGAGGACGACATCGCGGCGATGGAGCTCTTCACGCGCCTGCTCGCCTCGGACAGCACCGTCGAGCACTCGGCCGAGCTGCGGGTCCGGCACGCCGACGGGTCCTGGCACTGGCACGAGATCATCGCCCGCAACATGCTGGCCCACCCTGCCGTCCAGGCCATCGTCAGCCACCAGCGCGACATCACCGAGCGCCGGGCGGTGCAGGACCGGATCGCGTACGCGGCCTCCCACGACGGCCTCACCGGGCTGGCCAACGGCCCCACGCTGAACCGCGATCTCGAGCGTGCCCTCGCGCAGGGCACCCGCTACCAGCACCCGGTGGCGGTGCTCTTCTGCGACCTCGACGGCTTCAAGGCCGTCAACGACACGTACGGCCACGACGTCGGTGACCGCCTTCTGCAGACGATCAGCGGTGTCATCAAGCGGGTCACCCGGGACACGGACACCGCGGGGCGGCTCGGCGGCGACGAGTTCGGTGTGGTCCTGACCCGCGTCAGGAACGCCGAGGAGGCGCTGAGCGTGGCCCAGCGCATCGTCGAGGGCATCAGCACCAACGCCTCGGTCGCCGGCCTGAAGCTGGACGTCGGGTGCAGCATCGGCGTGGCTCTGGCGTACCCGGGCGGCTCCGACGTGAAGTCCCTGATGCGGCACGCCGACGCGGCCATGTACCGCTCGAAGCGCCAGGGCCGCAACGGCTGCCAGCTCTACGTCGAGGAAGAAGTCACCGCCCCCTGGAGCTGAAAGAACGCCGCGATGTCGGCAGCCAGGTCCTGCGGCACCTCCAGCGCGGCGAAGTGCCCGCCGCGCGGCAGCTCGGTCCAGTGCCGGATGTCGAAGGACCGCTCGGCCAGCGGCCGCACCGACTGCACGATGTCGTGCGGCAGCACCGCGACACCCAGCGGCACCGGGCACGGTGTGCCGCGACCGCTCTCCTTGGCCAGCCGCGCCGACGAACCGGCCGTGCGGGTGAACCAGTAGATCGACACGTCGCTGAGCAGCACGTCGTCGCTGATCGAGGAGGCCGGATCGGCCCACTCGGTGAACTTCTCGGCGATCCAGGCCAGCTGGCCGATCGGGGAGTCCGTGAGCGCGTACGCGATCGTCTGCGGCCGTGTCGCCTGCAGCACCTGATAACCGGGCCGGTTCGCGGCGAAGGCCGCGATCCGCTCGGCCCGCTCCCGGTCCTGCCCCGACAGCCCGTCGACCGGCCCTGGTGTCGGCAGGTAGTTGACGTGCACGCCGACAACACGGTCCGGCGCGACGCCACCCAGGGCACGAGCCACACCCGAACCCCAGTCACCGCCGTGCGCGCCGAACCGCTCGTAGCCCAGCCGGCTCATCAGCTCGGCGAACGCCCGCGCGATCCGCTCCAGGCCCCAGCCCTTCTCGTGCGTCGGGCCGGAGAAGCCGAAGCCGGGGATGGACGGGATGACCAGGTGGAAGTCATCGGTCAGCGGCTCGATCAGGTCGAGGAACTCGAGCACCGACCCGGGCCAGCCGTGCACGAGCACCAGCGGTAGAGCGGAAGGGTTCGCGGACGGCACGTGCAGAAAATGGATCCGCTGCCCGTCGATCTCGGTCACGAACTGCGGGTACGCGTTCAGCGCCGCCTCGTGCACACGCCAGTCGTAGGTGGTACGCCAGCGTTCGGCCAGCTCCCGGACCCGTTCGAGGGGGATCCCGTAGTCCCACCCCACGCCCGGCAGCTCGTCGGGCCACCTTGCGCGGCCGAGGCGGTCGGCCAGGTCGTCGAGGTCGGCCTGCGGGACGTGGACGCGGTACGGCTCGATATCGTTCATGCGTCTAACGTTAGGCGCACTAACGTTAGTCCGGCAAATGGTAATCTCGCCTCATGGACCACCTCCCCAGCTGGCTGCTGACCCAGACTGCGGCGTACGCCCACCGCCTGGTCGGTGAGCGTTTCGCCGAGATCGGCGCCCGCGGCTACCACTACCGGCTGCTGTCGACGCTGATCGACGACGGGCCGGCCAGCCAGGCCGACCTGGGACGCCGCACGGCCATTCACTTCAGCGACGTGGTCGCCGCCCTCAACGAGCTGGCCGCGGACGGCTACGTCGAGCGGCGGCCCGACCCGGACGACAAGCGCCGCAACACCGTCACCGTCACCCCGCGCGGACAGGAACGCGCCGTCGAGCTTGCCGCCAAGGGTGAGGAGATTCAGGACGAGCTGCTCGCGCCCCTGTCGGCGGCGGACCGCAAGGAGCTCGTCCGGCTCCTGACTCTGCTCAGGAGAGGCGGCGCTCCAGGCTGAGCGCCACGTCGAGGGCCTGGCCCGGTTTGGACTCGCCGCTCTCCGCGTCCCAGACCTCGGAGAGCACCGCCTGTACGAAGCCCCAGGCGACCACGCGGTCGATGGGCATGCCGAGGCCCTCGGCGAACTGCTCGATGCGGATCGGCACCAGGCCGAGCACCGGCTCGTCACCGTCGAACGGGTTGTAGAGGATCGGGCCGACCTCGTACCCGGGGTCGCCGGCCAGGCCGTGGGGGTCGATGGCCAGCCACTGCTCGCGGTCGCCGGCGAGGACGTTCTCGTGGTGGAGGTCGCCGTGCAGCACGACGCGCTCGGTGGCGGACTGGCACAGCTCGATGAAGAGTCCGGCGGCGCGGACGACCAACTGCCGGGGAATCGGGTGCTCGCCGGGGTAACGCCGCAAATGCTCGGCGAAGCCGTTGCCGTAGGAGGTGAGCTCCGCGACGGCCAGGTCCGGTGGCGCGGGCCGGTGCAGCCGGCGCATCATCGCGATCAGGACGTCCGTGGCCTCCTGGTCGTGCTCGAGCACCAGGCGGCGCAGGGTGTGCCCGGGCTCCACCTTCTCGAGGAGCATCGCTCCGCGGGCCTCGTCGTGGCGCAGCAGCCGCACGGCGCCGGCACCGTCGAAGAAGGACAGTGCGGCCGCCTGGTGCACCAGGTCGTCCGTCGAGGGCACGCCCAGCTTGAGCACCGCCGGCGAGCCGTCGGCCCGGCGCACGGGTGCCACCCAGCTGAAACTCAACGGGTACGGGTCACCGGCGGTCAGCCCCCAGTCGTGGGTGACGGCGTCGATCAGCGCCGGGAGGCCGGCCAGCCACTCGCGGCCGGCGTCACCCCAGTTTCCGATGATGTTGCGGGTGAAGGCGGCGGGGAACATCGGGCCATTCTGGTACACAGAAAAAGCCGCCACGTCAGGTGGCGGCCTTTCTGTGTGCGGTGCGAACCGGGTCAGCCCGGCCGGCGCATGCCGGTGATCGCCCCGCTGCGGTCGATCGACGCCATCCGCACATGGTCTCCCGTGTGCGGCGCGTGGACCATGGTGTTGCCTCCGACGTAGAGACCCACGTGGTGGACCGGACTGCCGTAGAAGATCAGGTCACCCGGCTGCAGCTCACTGCGGCTGACCGCCCTGCCCGCCCCGATCTGATCACCCGTGAAGTGCTCGAGGTGCACTCCGACAGCCGCCCACGCCACCTTGGTGAGACCGGAGCAGTCGTAACCGCTCGGCCCCTCGGCGCCGAAGATGTAGGGCTTGCCGATCAGCGAGCACGCCTTCTGCGCCGCCCGGCCGCCCTTGGAGTTGTCGTAGTCGACCGGACAGGGGCCCGTCCGGAACGCACCGCCCGAGCTGCCGCTCGCGCCGTACGCCCTGATCCGCAGTTTCTGCAGATCGTCGACCTTCTTCTGAATGTCCTTCTTCTGCTGTCCCAGCAGCTTGTCGCGTGCCGCGACGGCATCGGTCAGGGTCTTCAGATCACGCTTGTCACCCGCGAGCTGGTCGCGCAGCTTGGCCACACCCGCGATCGACTCGCGCTGGTGCCGGCTGAGCTGATCGAGGAACGTGAGCTTCTCGGTCAGACCGGTCGGCGAGCCACTGACGATCATGGCCTTCACGGCGTTGGGCGAGCCCTGCATGTAGGCCTGCCCGGCCATGTTGCCCACCTGCGACATGGCCAGATCGACCTGCAGCTCCAGCGGTGCGAGCCGCTTGTCGATCTTCTTGAGCTGGGCCCGGTTCTTGATCAGCTGGTTGTGCACGTCGTTGTACTGCTCGATCACCGGTTCCAGCTTGTTCCACTGCTCGTCGATCTGCTTTTCGATGTTCGACGGCGACGGTGTCGCATGTGCCACCCCGGGAGCGAGAAGAATCCCGACCGCGGCGACGGCGCAGGCGATGCCGCGCAGAATTGCGGCGCTGCGCGCCTCAATCCGTTTCACGTAGGTGCAGTGTCCTTTCTTCCCTCGGCCGCCGACCGGGTTAGCTGACGGGTTCGGGCGGGAAGCGCGCCCGGCCACGGTGATGCTGTGGCTTGACCCCTGGTTCCTGGGTCCCCGGCTCGTGAACGACGATTAGGCGGTGGCCGTCAGTTCGCCCGGGATCGGACGAGGGGGGACTGAGCGGCCGGGCACCACCGTACTCCCGATCAAAGCGTTAGAGAACCCGGCGGTATAGGGACACAGAACGCATAACGCCGTGTGACGCACCGTAATTAAGACGGACTTAAAGGGGCCACGCCGAGAGCGCACGGTCGAGCCAGGGCACCACCAGGATCACGGTCGGTAGCACCAGCAGGCCTGCGGCCAGGGTGGCCGCCAGCACCGTCAGACCCTTCGACCGCGGGTCCGGCCCGTCGAGGCGTTCCAGCCGCCGGCGGCGATCCGCGTCCGCGCTGCCCACCTCGGCGGGAGCGTCCGGGCTGACCGCGTCGCTGAGCAGCGCGAGGGCCGTCCGCAGCGGCGCGGCACCGGTGCTGCGCCGCGCCGCGTCGTCCGCGACCATCTCCAGCAGCAGGTGGACGGCGTCGAGCGGCGCACGGCTGCGCAAGGGCCGGGGCACCGCCCGGTAGAACGCGGTGAACGACTCCATGACCACGTCGTGGCGGTGCCGCAGGTGGGCCTGCTCGTGCGCGATCACCGCCGACACCTGTTCGGCGTCGAGGACCTGCAACGCGCCACCACTGAGCACCACCCGCGGCGAGCGCCCCGGCAGGCAGTACGCGAACGGCAGCGGCCCGTCGAGGACGCGCAGCCCCTCGGGCACCTCGGCCGGCAACGCGCCGTGGCGCTCCGCGGTGTCCAGCAGGTCGACCAGCAGCCGGTGCCGGGCACGGCGGGCCCGCGAGCGGCGACTCACCTGCACGAGCGAGACCACCAGGCGCAGGATGATCAGAGCGGCCACTGCCAGCGCGCCGATCAGGGCGATCGCGCCGACCGGGCGGCGGGAGCCAAGCTCACTGACGAGCTCCTGCGGGCCGGCCAGCACCACACCGAGCGCGCAGAGCACGCCGGCGAGGGTGATGCTCTGCCACAGCAGCACGGCCCCGGCCGGCGTGCGGGCGGGCCAGCGCGCGGAGGCGAGGATGCCCGGCACCACGAGCGACAACGTCAGCCCGAGAGCGCCGAGCAGCAGCGCGGTCACGGTGCGGCGCCCGGGTCCTTCCGTGCCGCCTCGATGGCGGCGGTCAGCGCGGTCGGGTCGATCCGGCCGACGAAGTGGGCCAGGGCCGCGTCGCGCACGCCGTCGGGGGCCGCGCTCAGCGCGTCGAGCATCAGCGCGGCCGTCATCTCCTCGCGCGTCTGCGCGGGCACGTAGCGGTAGGCGCGGTCGGCCCGCTGCTGCAGGACGACACCCTTCTTGGCCAGCCGGTCCAGCACGGTCATCACCGTCGTGTACGCGAGGTCGCGGTCACGGCTGAGCCGCTCGTGCACCTGGCGCACGGTCAGCGGCTCCCCGGCGTCCCACAACTGCGTCATGACCTCGCGCTCGAGATCTCCAGAAGCCATGTGACCCACTCTACTGCACGACGTCGTACTACGACGCGTAGTATCTACTACGAGACGTCGTAGAGGGGGCAACCATGGACGTGCTCGACCTGACACGGCTGCAGTTCGCGGTGGTGACGATCTACCACTACTTCTTCGTGCCGCTGTCGATCAGCCTGGCCGGTGCGGCCGCCGGGCTGCAGCTCACCTGGATGCGGACCGGCCAGGAGAAATACCTGCACCTGACGAAGTTCGTGGGCAAGCTGCTGATCGTCACGTTCGCCGTCGGTGTGGTCACCGGACTCGTGCAGGAGTTCCAGTTCGGCCTGGGCTGGAGCAACTTCGCCCGCTTCTACGGCGACGTCTTCGGCCCGACGCTCGCGATCGAGGGCATGCTCGCGTTTTTCCTCGAGGCCACGTTCCTGGCCCTCTGGTATTTCGGCTGGGACCGGCTGCCGCGCAAGCTGCACGCCGCCACGATCGTGATCGTGGCCGTCGGGACCGTGCTGTCCGCGTTCATCATCCTGGCGGCCAACTCGTTCATGCAGAACCCGGTCGCCTACTCCCTCGACCCCGTCACCGGGCGGGCGCGCCTCGACAGCTTCGGTGAGCTGCTGCTCAACAAGGTCAACCTGGCCGCCTTCCCGCACACCCTCGCGGGTGCGTGCATGGTCGGTGGTTCGCTGCTGCTGGGCATCGCGATCTGGCGGCGGCGCTCGGACGCCGGCTTCGCACCCCTCGCCCGCCTGGGCGCGTGGATGACAGTCACGGGTGGCGCCCTGACCGCGCTGACCGGTGACCACCTCGGCAAGGTCATCACCGAGGTCCAGCCGATGAAGATGGCCGCCGCCGAGTCCCTGTACGAGACCACCACCGGCGCGCCGTTCTCGATCTTCGCCATCGGCGACATCAGCGGCGGCAAGCCGTTCTTCAGCATCGAGTTGCCCTGGCTGCTGTCCATCCTGGCCAAGGGCAGCCCCGGCGCCGAGGTCCAGGGCATCGACGACCTCCAGGCCCAGTACGCCGCCCAGTTCGGCCCCGGCAGTTACGTACCGATGATCCCGGTCGCGTTCTGGACGTTCCGCCTGATGATCGGCATCGGCATGCTGGCCATGGCCGCCGCGGCGCTCTACCTGTGGACGACCCGCAAGGGCCGCGAGCTCGACGAGAGCCGCCGCTGGTCCCGCCTCTTCCTGCGCTTCCTGCCGCTCATCCCGCTGCTGCCGACCGCGGCCAACAGCCTCGGCTGGATCTTCACCGAGACGGCTCGGCAGCCCTGGCTGGCGTTCGGGATCTCACGGGTGGCCGACGGCATCTCGCCCGGCCTGACCAGCGGCGAGGTCCTCGCGTCCCTGCTCGCCTTCACGGCCGTCTACGGCATCGTCGCGGTCGTCTGGTTGCGGCTGGTCCGCCACCTGTCCCGGCAACCCCTCGCCCCGCCACCGGTCGAAGCGGCCGCCGAACAGACCGCCGTCCCGGTCTACTGAGGAGCAACGATGATCGCTGTCTGGTTCTCCCTGGTGATCCTCTGCTGGGTGCTGTTCTTCGTCCTCGAGGGCTTCGACTTCGGCGTCGGCCTGCTGGGCCCGATCGCCGGGCGTGACGACCACGAGCGGGGCGCGATCGTCCGCACCGTCGGCCCGTTCTGGGACGGCAACGAGGTGTGGCTGGTCGCGGCGATCGGCGTCACCTTCGCCGCCTTCCCCGACTGGTACGCCGCCCTGCTGTCCGGCCTCTACCTGCCGATGGTCGGACTGCTCCTGCTGCTCGCCGTCCGCGGTGTGGCCCTGGAGTTCCGCGGCAAGGGTGACGGCGAACGCTGGCGGCGACGCTGCGACGCCGCCCTGACTGCCGCCTCGGCCGGGATCGTGCTGCTCTGGGGTGCAGTGCTCGGCGTCCTGACCCACGGCCTCGCCCTGGGGCAGGACGGCCAGGTCACCGGTACGGGCCTGGGCCGCAGCACCGCTCCCCTGCTCACGTGGCCGGCGCTCGTCGGTGCAGCCGCAGCCCTCTTCGCGGCACTGCTGATCGGCGCCATGTTCCTCACCCTGCGGACCACCGGGCCCGTCCACCTGCGCGCCCAGCGGCTCGGCATCGTCCTGGCCACCGGCGGCGCCGTGGGCCTCGGCGCGACCGGCTTCGCCACCGGCTCACGACTGGTCCTCGTGGCGGCGATCCTCTGCGTCGGCATCGCCATGCTCGCCCGCACCGGCCAGGAACTCCTCGCCTTCGCCGGCACGGCCCTGGGCGTCGCGGGCACGGTCGTGGCGGTCTTCACCGCGCACGGTGACGTGGTGCTGCGCAGCACCCTCGACCCCGCATGGTCGCTGACCATGACCGGCGCAGCGGCCACCGACTCGGCCCTGCGCCTGCTCAGCATCGTCGGCGTCGTGGTCCTCCCGGGTGTGCTGGTCTACCAGGCCTTCTCGTACTGGGTCTTCCGCCGCCGGGTCGCCAGCGAGCGGGTGCCGTCGTGAGCCGGGGGCCGGTCGACCCACGGCTGCTGCGGCACGCACGCTCCAGCCGTACCGGGATCGCGGTGTTGTCGCTGCTCGGAGCCGGTCAGGCCGCAGCGACGGTGACCGTCGCCGTCGCGCTGGCCCGGATCGTCACGGGCCACGACGCGATCTTCCTGCTCGCCGCGGCCTTTGTCCTGCGGGCCGTCCTGACCTGGGCCGAGCAGGTCGTCGCCCAGCGCACGGCCGCCGCGGTCACCGACGAACTGCGGCGCTCCTCCCTGGCCGCGGCGCTCGGCCACGGCCCGGCCTGGGTCGCCCGTTACGGCAGCGGCCGGCTCACCGCGGTCCTGTCCGGAGGCCTCGACGCGCTGCGGCCGTGGTTCTCCGGATATCTCCCCGCCCTGGTCCTCGGTGTGGCGCTGCCGCCGCTGGTCATCGTGGCGATGGCCGTGACCGACCGGACCTCGGCGGTCATCGCCGTGGTCACCCTGCCGCTGATCCCGGTGCTCGGCGCCCTCATCGGCTGGGCCACCCAGAAGCAGGCCCGAGCGGCGTGGGAGGCCGACGCCCGCCTGGCGGGCCACTTCCTCGACGTGGTCCGCGGCCTGCCGACCCTGCGGATCTTCGGCCGGGCGGACCGCCAGACCGCCGTCGTGCGCGAGATGTCCGACAGACACCGCTCCGCCACGGTACGCGTATTGCGCGTCGCCTTCCTCTCCTCCACAGCCCTGGACCTGGTCGCAACGCTGTCGGTCGGCCTGATCGCGGTCGAGGCGGGCCTGCGCGTGGCCGCGGGCGCGATGCCCCTCGCCCCGGCACTGCTGGTGATCCTGCTGGCGCCCGAGGTCTACCGGCCACTGCGCGAGATGGCCGCGAAGTACCACGCCGGCGCCGACGCCACCGCGGTGATCGCGGACGTCGACGAGATCCTTGCCGAGGCCCTGCCGGCCACCGGTGACCAGGCTGTTCTCGTGCCGGCGGAAGCCCTGACCGCGGACGGGCGGTTCGGTCTCGGCGGTGCGCGGCCGGCCGTCTTCGCGTCGCGGCTGCGTGTCCGGCACCCGGGCTCCGCTGTGGACGCCCTCGCGCTCGACGGCCTGTCGGTGCAGCCGGGCGAGATCGTCGCGCTGCGCGGACCGTCGGGAGCCGGCAAGACGACCGCCCTGCGGGTCCTCGCCGGTCTGCAACCGGCCACGGCCGGACGGATCGAGCTGTCCGGCCCCGGCCTGCTGTACCTCCCCCAGCGCCCGGCCCTCCCCCACGTCCGCACGGTCGCCGACGTCCTCCCCGGCCTCGACGACGCCTCCATCAATGCCGAACTGGCCCGCCTGGGTCTCGAACTGGAGCCCGGCACGGTCGTCGGCGAGCACGGCAGCGGGGTCTCCGCAGGCCAGAAGCAACGCCTCGCACTCGCCGCGGTCCTGCGGGCCGCCGAACGCGAGCCGCGGGTGCTGCTGCTCGACGAACCCACCGCCCACCTCGACGCCGCCGCCGAGCAGGTGGTGGTCGACCGGTTGCGTGCGGCGGCGGACCGCGGCTGTGCGGTGCTGGTCGTGGCCCACCGGCCCGGCCTCCTCGACGCCGCCGACCGCATCGTCGACGTCCACCCCGGCCCGGCCCCTGCCAGTGCCCCCACTGACGACCGATTCGTCGCCCCGATGACAGCGACCGGCGAAATCGCGTCGGCCGGGTCGCCCGCGTCGACGTCGTCGAGCGCCGGGCCGGCGGTGGCCGGGCTGCCGGGTCCAATCGCGACAACGGCTCGGCGACCTTCGCGGTTCTCCATGGCGGCCCGGTGGCTGGCGCGACGGCCCGGAACCGCGGTCGGCCTCGGAGCCTTGTCGTGGCTGGCCGGGACGTTGCTCACCGGCGCCGCCGCCTGGCTGCTCGTCCGCGCGTCCTCGTTGCCGCCCGTGCTGACGCTCTCCACCGCGGTGGTGCTGGTCCGGGGCAGTGCCGTGGCCCGCCCGCTGCTTCGCTATCTCGAGCGGCTGGTCTCGCACGACGTCGCGTTCGCGCGGCTCGGCGAGTGGCGGTCCCGGGTGTTCGCCGACCTGGTGCCGCGGGTACCCGGTCCGCGGCTGCGCCGCCGCGGTGACCTGCTGACCCGGGTCGCGGACGACGTGGACGCCCGCGTCGACGGGCTGCTGCGCGGACGGCTTCCCGCACTGGCGGCAGCCGTCACCCTCGCCGTCGTCACGGCGGTGGCCGTTCTGGTCCTGCCGGTCGTGGCCGTACCCCTCGCGGCCGGGCTGCTCATCAGTGCTGTCCTCGCTCCGGCGCTCGCCTCCCGGCAGGCCGCCCGCCTCGACGCGGCCACCGCACGCGCGCGGGCCGAACTGCGCGACGCCGTCGTCGAGACCGTCGACGGGATCGAGGAGCTGGGCGTGATCGAGGAGCTGGGCGGGGACGATGCTCTGGGCGTACCGGATCGGCGGAGCCGGGAGCTGGCGCGGCTCGAGGCGCGGGCGGCGCGATCGGCCGGGACCGCGGCGGCGCTGGGCCAGCTGGGCTGGGGAATCGCGGTGGCCGGGACCGCCCTGGTGACCGTGGGCAGCGGCCTGTCGGCCGAGTGGGCGACCGTGCTGCTGCTCGCCGTCGTCACCCTGGGCGAGCCCGTCGCGGCGCTGCCCGACGCCGCAGTGGCCCGGCGGCGCTCGGCCGGTGCCGTCTCGCGGCTCGAGGAGATCAGCGCGCAGCCGCCCACAGCGACCCGGTACGCCGGGACGACCGGCGGCGACGTGGCGATCCGCGACGTGTCCGCAGGATGGGACCCGGATCGGCCGCCGGTGGTGCGCGACGTCAGCCTCGACCTCCGGGCCGGGTCACGGGTGGCGGTGCTCGGGCCGTCCGGCGGTGGCAAGTCCACGCTCGCCGCGGTCCTCGCCGGGCTCCTGGACCCCCGATCGGGAACGGTCACCGGCACCGGACACACGGTGCTCGTCGGGGACGAGACCGACCACGTGTTCGCCTCGACGGTGCGCGAAAATCTGCGGCTGGCCCGGCCCGGAGCGACCGACACCGAGCTGCTCGGGGCCCTGGCCCGGGTCGGGCTCGACGACTGGGCCCGCGGCCTCCCCGCCGGGTTGGACACCTGGGTCGGCGCCGGCGGCAGCACGATCTCCGGCGGTCAGCGGCGCCGCCTGGCCACCGCCCGGGCCCTGCTCGCCGGCCCGGATCTGCTCGTCCTCGACGAGCCGACCGAGGGCCTCGACGAAGCCGGCGCGGAGGCCTTGATGGCCGACCTGCTCACGGCCATGGCCGGCCACACGGTCCTGCTGTTCACCCACCGCACCGAAGGCCTCGACCGGGTCGACGCGACCTACGAGCTGCGCGGCGGCCGGCTGTCTCCGGCCCGGCGGGCGGAGATCGCCGTCGCCCGGTGACGATCAGAACGCAGCGCCCGTCGTTTCGCCGGACTCCGGACGGGCCAGGCAGTGGATCAGCCGCGGGCCTCCGCCGTCGACGCGGATCGGCCAGCCGTCCCGGACCCAGCCCTCGGTCATGGTCCTGTCCTGACTGCGGGAGCTCATCAGGGCGGCCGTGCAGACACCGGCGACGGCCTCGTTGGTCATGAGTTCGTCCTCCCGCATTTTTGCGGCCGCCGCGGGCGGCGGGAACGCGGCGAACGTCTCCCAGACGTGACTCTCGGCGCAGTCCGCCGGCCACGGCGGTTCTGCCCTGCCGCTGATGGAGGTGAGTCCGCTCCAGCAGAGCGGCTCGACCGGGCAGAACACCGGACCGCAGGCTTCCAGGCCGGGAGGCGTGGCGTTGCTCACCGGCGCCCCGGCGATGCTCGGGCTCTCGCCGGTGTCGAAGACCTGCCAGGCGGTGACACCGCCGACGACCAGGATCACCAGGCAGATGGCGGCGATCGCCCACCGCCTGCCCGGGACTGCCCGGCGCCTCACGGCCACTGCCTGCGGTGAGCCGCCGTGCATCGCCGCGCGGGCCGCGGTCGCCAGCTCCGCGGCCGACTGCCAGCGGTCGGCCGGTTCGATCGCCAGCGCCCGGTCGACGACAGCCGCCACCGCCCGCGGGACGTCGGCGCCCAGCGGCGGTGGTCCGGCCTGCAACCGCTGCAACGCCACCGCGTAGGGGTTCTCCCCGCCGAAGGGCCGTTGCCCCGCCAGGCATTCGTAAGCGGCGAGGCCGAGTGAGTACACGTCGCTCTGCGCGGTGGCCGGCCGGCCGAGCACCTGCTCCGGCGACAGGTACGTCGGTGTGCCCAGCACCGCCCCGGAAACGGTGAGCTGCGTGCCGTCGTGGGTGCGGGAGATGCCGAAGTCGGTGATCAGCAGCGAGCCGTCCCGGCGTACGAGAAGGTTGGCGGGTTTGATGTCGCGGTGGACGATCCCCCGGTCGTGAACGGCCTGCAGCCCGTCGGCGGCCTGCGCGATCAGGTGCATCGTGTCGGCGGCTCCGAGCCGCCCGGCCCGCCCCAGCAGCTGGGACAGCGACTCGCCGTCGATGAACTCCATCACCAGGAAGGTGATGCCGTCGTCGCTGCCGTAGTCGTGGATCGCCGCGACAGCACCGTGGTTGACACTGGCCATGGCCTTGGCCTCGACCAGGAACCGCCGGGCGAAGTCGGGCTGATCGGCTATCCGGGGCAGCATCGCCTTGACGGCCACCACCCGGCCGAGCACCTCGTCGACGGCGCGCCACACCTCGCCCATGCCGCCGGCCCCGATCCGGACCTCGAGCCTGTACCGGCCGCCGAGCCTCTGCCCCACCTGCAGCAACACCGTTCCCCGCCCGCCCGGACTGCCCGCCGCAGCCAACCGCCGCGCATCATGCCACGCGCGTCCGCCGCGTCCTCTGCGATGCTCGGTCGCATGCCCTATGCCCGTCCGGACGGCACCGCCGAGAAGCTCACCCACCTACCGCGCCTCGCCAGCTGGGAGAAGAGCACCCACCCGGGCCAGATCCGGTTGCTGGACTACCTTTCCTCGACCCGCCTGCTGCTGGAGCCGGTGCTGGCCCGGCTCACCGGGCCGCTCGCGCTGCGCCTCGACATCGGCCTGCCCGAGACGATCAAGCTTCTCGACCACCACGACCTCGACAACTACCTGTACCCGCTGGCCGCCCACCTCCGGAAGCAGGCGGGGCGGGACTTCGTCAGCGTGTGGGCGACCAAGTACACCGGCCCGGACTCGTTCGTCCGCGTCGAGCAGGCGCGACCGGTCGTGTTCCCCGTCCGGTCGACGATCCGCACCACCGTCTCGTCCGGCAAGGTCGGTTACAAGGAGCAGATCCGCGATCAGCTGACCGGGGTAACCGTGCTGCCGGACGGGCCGGTCCGGCTGGAGGTGGCCTTCACGGTCGGCCCGGCACGGTCCTGGACCACTCTGTGGAAGCCGACGATCGACGCGCTCGGCGCCGTGCTCGGCATCCCCGAGGGTGGCAGGCCCTGGAGTCCGCGCGACGGCCGGATCGACCGGCTCGGGCTGCACTGCTCCGTGGCTGCCACCCTCGGCAACGACGTCCTGATCGACCTCGCCTGGTCTAGCTGAAACGGCCCGCGAGCCAGTCGGCCACCAGGGTGGTGGAGGCGACAACAGCGCCGTCGTGGTTCTGGCCCTCCAACGGTACGAAGGTCACGGGCTGGGAGTAGTCATCGAGCTGATCGAGGAGCGCGCCTGCGGTGATGTCGTACGGGACCGCCTCGTCGTCGGTGCCCTGCACGATGAGCATCGGCGCACTCGGGGCCGACTGGGCCGGGTTGTCGTAGTACGCCAGTTTGCTCACCACCGCGGGAGGCAGTGCGCCACCGTTCAGAAGTTGATGCGGCGTCAATGACATGTATTTTTCGAGGACCTCGTAGAGGCATCCGCTCTGCAGCACGGGAACCCTTTGTTTCGCCGGCTGCGCGAGCACCGACAGCGGATCGAAGCCCGGTTCCACCGCATTCAGGCCGTAAAGAGCCATGACCAGATAACCCTGTCCCGGCGTCCCGGGAATGGCGGGCGCGAGCAGGTCGACATTGGAGACCGGCGCGATCGCCGAGACGCCGCGCAGGACCAGCGGGCCGTCGTAGGAGGGGGCCAGCTGACCCGCGAAGAGCGCACCCTGGCCGCCTTGGGAGTGGCCGTCGATCGCGTATTGCGTCGAGAGGGAGCTGTCGAGGCTGCGGGCGGCCTTGACGCTGTCGATCATCGAGCGGGCGGTCGTGCCCCCGACCAGGTACGGGTGCGGTGCCGGCGTACCGAGGCCCGGGTAGTCCGGGGCGGCGACCGTCCAGCCCCGTTTGAGCAGCTCAGCCACGGCAGCGCGGGCCTCGGGCCAGAACACGGCGGGGTGGTCGGACGGCGCGCACTGATCGGCGATGCCGGTCGTGCCGTGCCCCCAGACGACGGTCCGGTGCGTCTTCTTCTTCGGCGTGATCACCAGACCGGTGACCGTGACCGCGCCGCCGGACAGATTGGTCGAGACGTACTCGATCCGTTTGCCGGTCCCCAGCGACGCCAGTTCGGGCGGCAGCGTGGCGGCGGCCGAGGACAGAACCGTTCCCGGCGCTGCCGTGGCGGCCGCCGGGCCACTACCGACGACGACGCCGAAAATACTCAGAAGGGTGGCCTGAAATACTGCTGTCCACCGCGGAATTGCTCTCATGTATTACACCCTTCTCGGCGCCGGGCCAAAAGGAGATCCCGGATCACCACTCCTATGCAAGCCGCCACCCGCGGCGGAATTCGCACATGCTGTGCGACGGCGACAATTTCCCCACTCACGAATAACCACCACGCGGTGGCAGGATGAGTGCCATGACGGCAATAGTCGGTCTGGCGCAGTCGGGGTCCGTCTACATCGGAGGCGACAGCGCGGGGGTCTCGGGCATGAGCCTGACCGTCCGCGCCGATACGAAGGTCTTTCGCAAGGACCGCTACCTGTTCGGCTTCACGACGTCGTTCCGGATGGGCCAGCTGATCCGCTACTCCTTGGCCCTGCCCAAGCCCACCGGCGGGCTCGACGCGTTCATGGCGACGACGTTCATCGACGCCGTGCGGGAGTGCCTGAAGGCCGGCGGCTGGGCGGCGAAGGAAAACGACCGCGAGGAGGGCGGCACGTTCCTGGTCGGTGTGAAGGGAAGGCTCTACGCCGTCTACGACGACTATCAGGTCGCCAAGGCCGCGGACGGTTTTGCGGCGGTCGGCTGCGGCGATCAGATCGCGCTCGGCGCGCTCTACGCGACGGCCGGCACGGCTCTGACGCCGCGCCGCCGGGTGAAGACCGCGCTGGCCGCGGCCGAGCGTTTCAGTGCCGGGGTCCGGGGACCGTTCGTGTGTCTGAAGGGCCGCTGAGCGCGGCGGTGATCTCGCTCAGGCAGCCGGGTGTGCCGGTGAAGACGATCCCGCGGATGCCGTGGGCCTCGGCCGCGGCGATGTTGACCGGCCGGTCGTCGACAAAAACGACGTCGGCGGGGGCGGCGGCCAGGGTCGCCAGAGCGGCGCTGTAGATGCCGGCGTCGGGTTTGACCAGGGCCAGGTCGGCGCTGAAGATCCGGTGCGCGAAGGCGGCCAGGCCAGTGTGCCGGTCCAGCTCGCGGGCCAGGTCGTGGGGTGCGTTGGAGAGCAGCGACACGGGCGTGCCGGCGGCGTGGACGGTGTCGAGCAGCCGCAGCGTCTCCTGGTTGAGGTGCAGCCAGCTCGCCACGTCCAGCTCGACGAGCCGGCGCAGCAGGCTGCCGCCGGGCGCGGCGCCCATGATCGCCGTCCAGTAGTCGCGGGCGGTGCCTCCGGCGTCGTACGCAGGCCGGTGCGCCCAGTAGAGCCGGGAGAACGCGTCCACCGGCAGTCCCGCCAGGGCGGCGAGGGCCGAGACGTCCGCCGCGGGCTGGGCGACGCTGATGACCTCGCCGAAGTCGAGCAGCAGGTGCGGCGTTCCCATGCGGTCAGGCGTCCGCTCGGACGGCGGTCATGAGGTCGTCGAGGTCGGGTCCGGGCAGCGGCCGGGCGTACAGGTAGCCCTGTCCGGTGTCGCAGCCCAGGGTGAGCAGTTCGGCGGCCTGCTCCGCTGTCTCGATGCCCTCGGCCACCGTGGTCAGATTCAGGACCTGACTCAGGCGGATGACAGCCTCGGTGATCGCCGACCCCGCCGGGGTGCCGTTGAGCTCGCCGACAAAGCTGCGGTCGATCTTGAGGATGTCGACGGGCAGACGCGTCAGGTATTGCAGCGAGCTGTACCCGGTCCCGAAGTCGTCGATGGCGACCCGGATGCCGTGCTCCCGCAACGCCCGCAGGGCAGCGATGCCCGTGTTCTCGTCCACGATCGCCGACTCCGTCACCTCCAGGACCAACGACTCGGGCGGCATTCCGGTACGGCCCAGCACCGCAAGAATGTCGTGCACGATCGTCGGCTCGCTCAGCTGCCGCGGTGAGAGGTTGACGCTGATGTAGAGCGGCTGCCGCCACGCCTTCAACTGCAGCAGCGCCTGCTCCAGCACGAACAGCCCGATCTCGGTGATGATCCCGGAGCGTTCGGCGATGGGGATGAACCGCACCGGCGACACCACACCGCGGGTCGGGTGCTGCCACCGGACCAGGGCCTCCGCGCCGATCGGCCGGCCGCTGACCAGGTCCACCATCGGCTGGAACAGCACGTTCAGCTCACCGCGGTCCAGCGCGGCGGCCAGATCGTCGGAGAGGGCGGCATCCTCGGCGCGCCGGTCGATCATCGACGGATCGTGCAGGACCCAGGCGTGGGTCCCGGCCCGCTTCGCCTGGTACATCGCCACGTCGGCGCGGCGCAGCAGGTCCTTGGTCGAGTCCTCCCCCGTCCCGATCGCCACACCGATGCTCGCCCGGATCGGCAGAACGTCCTCACCGAGGCGCACCGGGTTCGCCGCCACCGCGGCCAGGATCCGCTGGGCGGCAGCGGTCGCGTGCTCCGGCGTGACGATCTCGGTCAGCAGCACCGCGAACTCGTCACCACCGATCCGGGCCGGCACGTCACTCGTCCGCACCGTCGACCGCAGATGGTGGGCGAACTCGACCAGCACCGTGTCACCGGCGGCGTGCCCGTACGCGTCGTTGACCAGCTTGAAGCCGTCGAGGTCGATGAGCAGGACCGCGACGTGCTCCCGGCGCTTGACCGCCCGGGTGATCGCATTGTCCAGCCCGGTGCGGTTCGCCAGCCCGGTCAGCAGGTCCGAGACGACCAGGTCCCGGGTGTCCCGCAGGGAGAACATCTGCCGGGCGGCCATCGCACTCGCCATCACGATCAGGCCGAGGACCAGACCGCCCCAGGGCAGCATGTCGTTCTCGCGCACGGTGACGACCAGCAGAAGCAGACCTCCGACAGCCACCGCGAACGTCGGCAGGTGTGTCGACCAGGCCGACGCCCGCGCCGTCCGGCTCCGCGAGCGCGTGGGAGCCATCGGCTGGTACAGCATCGCCGAGAGGGTGATCAGCAGGGAGGCGATCACCAGGAAGAACCCGGCGAACGGCGATTCGGACGCCTCCACGCCGTGGACCCCCAGCGCGGACCACATGGCGTCACCGACGAGATAACACACCAGGCCACCGACGTACATGGTGAGCGGGCTCGACAGGCGGCTGATCGTGCCGCGGAGGACCACGACGGCCGCGCCGGTGAGCAGGAGGAGATCACCGATCGGATAGCCGATCTCGGCCACCCAAAGGTCCTGCGGGGGGTGGCCGTCGATGGCCGGGTTGATGACGAAGTACCAGACCACCATGAAGCCGGCGCCCAGCACGGTGACGGCCTCGGCGGCGAACGCGTACCGCTGGCGGCCGGAGAGCCGCTGCGCCGGCGCGACGAGCGCAGCCGCGGCGAGCAGCACGAACATCAGCAGGCGGCTGACGACGCCGATCCACCACCAGCCATGGCTCAGGGTGGCCACCGAGGCGGCCAGAGTGACGACGCCGATCAGGGAGAAGAGCCGGCCGGCGCTGACGATCTGCCAGGCGACGGTGTTGCCCCGGCGACCGGCGCGGAGGCTGACGACCACCCCCAGGGCGTCCAGGAGCAGCACCGACAGCCCGAGGATGTACTTCCTCAGCTCACCGTCGAACGCCGCCACGACCTGACCGGCGAGCACGACGACCACCAGGGCGAAGGCAGCGGGTGACGACAGCCGACGGCCGCGCCACGGTGGTGACTGCACGCCCATGTCCCGCCGACTCCCCGCTCTCGCCCGAAAAGGTGACCACCTTTCCATCGGCAGGGGCGTCCGCTCAGACCAGGTTTTTGTAGTAGAAGCTGCAGTCCGCGAGCACACCGTCCGGCCCGGCCGCGTAGTCCGGGACGATGCCGTAGCGGGTCCAGCCGGCGCTCTCGTACAGGCGTTCCGCGGCGCTGGCGGTCTCCGTGTCCAGCAACAGCAGGGTGCGGCCGGAGTCGGCGGCGGCCCGCTCCGCCGCGGCCAGGAGCTGCCGGCCGAGGCCGCGCCCCCGCGCTTCGCGGTGCACGGCCAGCTTCACGATCTCGGCACGGTGGCGGGCGTTGGGCTTCTCCGCGTACGCCAGACTGATCGTGCCGCAGACGCCGGACGGACCCGCAGCGGTCCAGACCACCAGGCTGCCGCCGGCGACCGCCGCGGCCCGGTCACGCCACCAGACGATGGCCGCGTCCCGGTCGAAACCCTCGAGGAAGCCGACCGAGGCGCCGCCGGCCACCGCGTCGACCAGCAGATCCGCGAGCACCGGGACAGCCGCGGCGAAGCCCTCGGCGTCGAGCCGGGTGATCGTCATGGCAGCACCACCACGATGGCGTACCGGGCCGGTTCGTCACCCGGATTACGCAGGCGCGTGCCACCCCAGAGCCGGAACCGCAGGCAGTCGCCGGTCTCCAGGACGTGGACCGTGCCGTTGTCGGTGAACTCCAGGCGTCCGCCGAGCACCCAGACGTGCTGCTCCATGCCGGTCACCGGTGGGCGCTCGTAGGTGATGTCGGCGCCCGGTGCCAGCTCGCCCTCGATCAGCTCGGCCCGCAGCCCGGGGTGCGGCGGCGAGACCGAACGGCGTGTGAAGCCGGACGCCTCGTCACGCCAGATCTGCTGGTCGGCGACGCGGACAACGGCCGGAGGCTCCGTCTCGACCTCGGCGAGCAGGCGGGACATCGTCCACCCGTACGCGGTGCAGAGCTTGCCGAGCAGGGACGCGGTCGGGCTGATCTCGGCGCGCTCGAGACGCGACAGCGTCGAGCGGCTGACGCCGGTGTGCCCGGCCAGGTCGTCCAGGGACCAGCCGCGCACGACTCGCAACTCGGCGACGCGGGCGGCCAATCGCGCATCCAGAGCGTCTCTCATAAACGAGACGATATCCCAGATCTGGTCACTCCTCGCGCTCGGCCTTCAGCGTGCGCCGGCTTTCCGCGTCGTTCGCCTTGCCGATGGCCTCGACCAACTCGTCCTTGGTCATCCGGGACCGGCCGCGCACGTCGAGGCGCTTGGCCACCTCCAGCAGGTGCTGCTTGCTCGCGTTGGCGTCGACACCACCGGCCGTCGGCAGCGCGGTGTCCGCGGCACCGCGTTCGGCCTGTTCGTCGCTGGGACCGCGCTGCTCCTTGGGCTCCCAGTGGTCGCCGACCTTCTCGAACGAGTGCTTCAGGGACGCGAGGGCGGTCCGGTGCGCGCGCTCACCGTCGCCGTACTGGGCGATCGCGCTGTCCAGGGTCTCCGCGTACGTGTCCTGGGCCTTCTGCGGCGAGCGGGCGATCGTGCTGGGCAGATTTTCGCGGGCAGGCATGCTTCGGAGATGCCCGGCCGGCGACGCCGGAAACGCCTCAGCGGAACATCCGCCACCGGCGCTGCACCGGTCGCAGGGCGTCGCGGACGATCTCCGTCCGCGGGTCGTCCGGCGCCGCGAAGGTCTCGAAGATGCGCAGCGCCTCCACACAGCTGAAGCGGGAGGCGTCGCGGTCCCCCAGACCCAACTGGGCGGCGCCGAGCAGGTACAACGTCTCGGCGACCTGCAGCGAGTCCGGGCCGTGGGCGCCGTGGTAAATCTGCGCCGCGTGGGCGAGGTTGTTCCGGGCGCCCCGCCAGTCGTCCAGGGCCAGCTGACAGCAGCCCAGCACGAACAGGACACCGGCCAGGCTCGGATCACCCGGCCCGTAGGTCGCCGCGACGACCGGTACGGCGCGCAGCTGGTTCTCCTGGCACGCGATGAACTCGCCGGAGCGTTCCAGGTAGTAGCCGTACTTGATCAGCAGCGACGCGTTGCTGGGGCAGCCGGGCGCCCGATCCACCGCCTGGTGGATGTGCGGTGCCAGATCCGCGCAGACCTCACGGTCGTGCGGCGTGTCGAACGAGGCCGGGAACAGCCGGTCCAGCAGTTGCACCGCGGACCGCGCCCACCACCAGCCCATCCGCCCCGGCCGCTGCAGATCCTCCAGGGCCGCCCGGGCCGCCGCCGGATCGAGACGGACCCGGTCCCCGCTGCCGCGCCAGCCGGCCGCGAGTCCTGCGATCATCGTCTCCCGGCGTACGGGGTCCCGGGCCGCCTCGGTCAGATCCGGCATCAGCTCCTCGAACAGCTCCCCATCGGACAGCAGCAGACCGAGGTTGAGCTCGGCCGGTCCGAAGTGGGCGCACAACCGCAACAGCTGCACCGCAGCCAGGTGGTCGCCGAGTGTTCGGGCCATGAACGCATAGTGACAGCCCGGCGCCCCGCCCGCTCGCTACCGGAGCCGATCGTGCAATTCCTTATGGAAGAAATCAAGAAAGCCGTCCGGGTCGGGCCCGGCGTTCTGCAGAACGATGTGGTCGAAGCCCGCGTCGGTGTACTTCCGCACCGCTTCCACGTACGGCTCCGGGTCCGGGCCGGTCGCGAACTTCTCGCGGATGTCCTCGGCGCGGACCGTCTGCGACGCCGCGTCGAAATTCACCGGGTTCGGCAGTTCGCTCATGACCTTCCATCCGGTCACGGCCCACCGGGTGGTCTTGAGGGCTTCCTGCACCCCGTCCTCCTCGGTACGCGCCCAGGCCATCGGCACCTCGGCGTAGCGGGGACCGGAACCACCCGCACCCTGGTACGTCTCGACGAGGTCGCTCCGGGGTTCGGTGGCGAACAGCCCGTCCCCGAGCTCGGCCGCCATGGTCGCCGCGTTCTTGCCACCCGCTGCCACGGCGATGACCGGGAGCTTGTCCGGCAGGTCGAAGACGCGGGCGTCCTCCAGCTGCAGGTGCTTGCCCTCGTACGACTGGTAGCCGCCCTGCCACAGCAGCTTGATGATCTCCAGCGCCTCCTTCAGACGCTCGTGGCGTCCGCGCACGCTGGGGAAACCCTGGCCGACGACGTGCTCGTTGAGCCGCTCGCCCGCACCGACGCCGAGCGTGAACCGGTCGTCCGAGACGATGGCCAGGGTGGCGGCCGCCTGAGCGATGATCGCCGGGTGGTACCGCACGGTCGGGCAGGTCACGCCGGTGGCGAGGCCGAGGCGCTGGGTGCGGGCCGCGATCGCGCCGAGCACCGCCCAGGCGAACGGCGAGTGCCCCTGCACGTCGAGCCACGGGTGGTAGTGATCGCTGATCTCGACGAAGTCGAAGCCGGCCTCCTCGGCGCGGACGGCCTGGCGGATCAGCTCCTTGGGCCCGAAACCCTCGGCGGCCAGTTTGTACCCGAACTTCATGATCATCCCCTCGCTCGTGTCACCGGGGTGTGCCCGGCCGGAGGTGCATGAAACGCCGGCCGGGCCCTTCCCACGGGTCAGGAGCGTGCTTCGCTGACCGCCTGCTTGCTCTGCTGCGTCACGTCCTGTGCGGAGGACTGTGCCTGCTGCTTGGTGGTCTGGGCGGCGTCGGTCGCGGTGTCCTTGACCTCGCTGACCGCCTGTTGCACCGTGCCGGACAGGTCGTCCTTGAACTCGGACGCCACTTCCTTGGCCTTGTCGGTCAGGTCGCCGCTGCGTTCCTTGATCTGCTCCCCGGCCCGCTTCTCCGCCTCGGTGACGGGAAGGAGCGTGGAGGCGAGCAGACCGACACCGAAGGCGATGATGCCCACGGCGAGCGGGTTGCCCTGCGTCCGCTCGGCCACGGCCTGCGGCGCCGACTTCACGGCGTCGGCGGCGTCGTGCGCCTTCTCCCCCGCCTTGTCACTGAGCTGCGAGGCCTTGTCCTGCACCGCACCGGCGGCGGAGGACGCCTTGTCCTGCACCGTGCTCGCGGCGCCTCCGGCCGAGTGCCGGGCGTGCTCCGAGGTACCCATGACCTTCTCCTTCACCGACGTCCAGCGTCGCTGAGCGACCTTGGCCGGGCTTGTCTTCTCCGCGAGCAGGTCGACGTCACGCGTCAGCGATGCCCGCGTGTTCTCGATGTCCTGCCTCAGCCGGTCGGGTTCTTCAGCCATTGCGCGTCCTCCTTGAGGGTGTCGACGGTGCGCCGCGGCATCGGATCCACGGTCTTGAGCTGCTTGCGGCCGTTCGCGTAGAGCACCGCGCCGGCGATGCCCCAGACGGCGGCGACGATCAGCGCGGCCCAGCCCGGGTCCATCACGTTGCTGAGACCGAAGACGACGGCAAAACTGAGCAGCACGACGGCCAGGTAACCGGCGAACCCGGCGACGCCGAGCATGCCCGCGGCCTTGCCCGCCTTACCGGCCTCCTGCTTCAGCTCGACCTTGGCCAGCTCGACCTCCTGGCGGAAGAGCTGCGACAGGTCGTTGCTGATGTTGCCGATCAGATCGCCGACCGAGGTCTCGGCCACGTCCTCGGAGCGGTCCCGGGAGTGGTCCGTGGGGTACGGCGCGGTCATCGTGTGCCGCCCGGGTAGTCACGCGCCGGGTCGACGACGAACTCCTCCTCCACCACGAGCGGCGTGCCCGTGCCGGTGGCGGCGTACTCGGTGGTCGCCGTGTACGGGGTGCCGGTCGGAACCGGGTCGGCGTAGCCGCCGGCGGCGGTACCACCCGTGCCGTAGGCGCCGACCGTGCCGGTGCCGCCCGTGCCGTAGGTCTCCGGAGTGGAGACGAAGGAGTCGCTGGACGGCTTGGCCGAGGTGCCCGTGGACGAGCTGTCGTCGGCCTTCATGACGCCCTTGCCGAGACGGCCGACCACGAAGCCCGCGGCCAGCGCCGTCGCCAGGAACGCCCCGGGGCGCCGGCGGGCGAAGTCCTGCACCTCGCGCAGCACACCTTCCGGACCGTTGCGGTCCAGGTAGTCGGCCATCTGGCGGCCGCCCTCGGCCACCCGCGACACCACGGTCGCGGCGGGCGAGTCCTGCCGGTCGCCGCGCATCTCGTCGAGCTGGTCGGCCACCTGACGGATGCCACCGACCAGCTTGTCGTTCTGCGTCCGGGCCTGGCTGCCGACCCGGTCCTTGACGTCGGACGCAACACTGCGAGCCTGGTTCTTCGCCTCGGCGCCGACCCGCTGCACCTGCTCCTTGGCCGTGTCCTTGACCTCGCTCGCCGCCTGGCCGGCGGCCTGCGCGCTCTGACCGGCGGCCTGCTTCGCCTGACCGGCGGCCTGCTTCACCGCGGAGTCGTCGCCACCGGACGTCGTGCCGGTCGTGGTGGCCGGGTAGGTCTCGGCGGGCGTCGTCGCCGGGTAGGTCTCGGCGTACGTGGCGGGCGGGTAGGTGTCCGGTGCGCGGGCGCCCGCTGACGGGTCACTCATGACTGTCCTCCATCGTGGTTCGTCCGTTTGTTGCTCGCCCTTTCGCTACCCGCGCCAGGGGCAGGACACACATCGTTGCCACCAGACAAATAATTTGAGTTTTTCCTGCATAGATCCGCTTTCCCCGGGAACGCAGAAGGGTCTGCTATTTTCCTATCCCACCTATGGGATTAGGATGCCGAGCCATGGATGACATGCTGGACGAAGGCGTTTACGACCGGCTGCGCCTGCGGCAGTGGCTCGCCGGTGAGGCGGCCGGTTTCTCCCGCCGTGACCTGCTCAGACTGACCGCCGCGGCGGGCGCCGGGATGGCCGGCCTGGCCGCCACCGGATCACCCGCCGCCGCTGCCGCCGGACCGATCGTGAAACCGCTGCCGCCCGAGTGGTTCACCGTGCTCGGCACCAACGCCGAGATGCGCTGGTCCGCCCTCGCGGACCAGGATTACCTGGTCCCGATCGACCGGTTCTTCGTCCGCAACCACACCAGCACCCCGATCATCGAGCCCGCGGACTGGCGGCTGCGGGTCACCGGCGCCGGTCTGCGGCACGGCCCGGCCGAGTTCTCGTACGACGACCTGCGCCGGCTGCCCGCCGAGACGATCACGTCCGCCGTGGAGTGCGCGGGCAACGGCCGCAGTTACTTCACCACCCAGCAGGGACAGACGGTGTCCGGCACCGCCTGGAAGCTCGGCGGGATCGGTGTCGCCCGCTGGCGGGGTGTCCGGCTGTCCACGGTGCTGCGGCACGCCGGGCTCGGCCGCAATGCCGTCGACGTCCTGCCGGCCGGGCTCGACCCGAGTTACGTCACCGGCGGTGTCGACCTCGGACCGGTCCGGCGCCCGCTGCCCCTGCGCAAGGCGCTGCACGACGTGCTGGTCGCGTACGAGATGAACGGCGAACCGCTCCCGAGCGACCACGGCCGGCCCGTGCGGCTGATCGTGCCGCACTGGATCGGCATCGCCTCGATCAAGTGGCTGGGCAGCCTCGAGGTGTCCGACCAGCCGCTCTTCTCCCCGTGGAACACCCAGTTCTACCGGCTCTTCGGCGCGGGCTTCCCGGCCGAGGGCCGGCCGTTCGACCGCCAGGTGATCAAGAGTGCATTCGAGCTCGACCCGGGTGCGGAGGTGCCCGCCGGGCGAACGACCCGGCTGCGCGGCCGGTCCTGGTCGGCGGCGGGCGCGATCCGGCACGTCGACGTCAGCACCGACGGCGGCACCCGCTGGCGCCGGGCCCGGCGGGTCGGCGGCAGCGAGGGCGCGGCCTGGCAGCGCTGGGAGATCGACTGGAAGCCGGCCGCCGGTGCCCACGAACTCCTCGCCCGGGCCACCGACGTCCGCGGCAACACCCAGCCGGACGTGGCCGTCCACAACGACCTCGGCTACCTCTTCGACGCCGTCGTCCGCCACCCGGTGGTCGCGGTCTGAGCCTCGCCGGGCGGATATATCGCTGTCGCCCGGCCGCGGATCCCGATCCACTCGGGGTATGACCTTCCTGCTGGCGCTCGCCTGTGGAATCGCGGTGGGCAACGTCTACTTCCCGCAGGCCGACAGCCCGTCGATCGCCGCCGGCCTGCACGTCGACCCGGCCGCGGCAGCAGCCGTGGTGACCGCCGTGCAGGCCGGGTACACGGCGGGGTTGTTCCTGATCGTGCCCCTCGGTGACCGGTTCCGGCATCGCCCGCTGATCGTCACGCTCTTCGCCCTCACGGGCACGGCCCTGCTGGCCGCGAGTTTGATGCCCGCTCTCCTGCCACTGGTCGCCGCCAGTGTGGTCGTCGGGGTGTGCACCGTGGCGGCGCCGGTGATCGGGCCGATGGCGGCCGGTCTGGTGCCACCCGGACGGCAGGGGGTGACCAGCGGGATTCTGCTGAGCGGGTCCACCGCGGGCATGCTGCTGTCGCGGACGTTCAGCGGGTACCTCGGTGAATGGTTCGGGTGGCGGGTGCCCTATCTCGGTGCGGGCCTGCTGGCCCTGCTGATGGCGGTGCTGCTCGCCCGGACCCTGCCGGCCACGCGGCAACCGGTCGTGCGGCTGCGGTATCCGGCGCTGCTCGCCGAGCCGCTGCGGCTGCTGCGGACCGAGCCCGAGCTGCGCCGGTCCTGCGTCTTCCAGGCGACCGTCTTCGCCGGCTTCTCGGCCGTGTGGACCAGCGTCGCCCTGCTGCTGACCGGACCCGCGTACGGTCTGGACGCCCGCGCGGTCGGTCTGCTGGCCCTGGTCAACGCCGCCACCATGCTCTGCACACCGGTCGCCGGTCGGCTGGTCGACCGGCACGGCAGCAACGCGGTCAACCTCGTCTGCCTCGGCGGTGTGATCGTCGCGGCGGTGGTCCTCGCCGTGCCGGGCCTCGGGTTCCTGATCGCGGGCACGCTGCTGCTCGACGTGTTCATGCAGTGCGGGATGGTCGCCAACCAGGTCCGCATCTTCCGGCTGCCCGCCGAGATCCGCAGCCGCCTCAACACCGCCTACATGACGTGCGCGTACACCGGCGGGGCCGCGGGGTCCTGGCTCGGGCTGCGGGCGTACGCGCACTTCGGCTGGCTCGGCGTCTGCACCCTGGTCGCCGTGCTGGCCGGTCTGGCCCTCACCCGTGCCAGGTTCGCCACAGGTCGGCGTACGTCCCGCCCGCGGCGACCAGCTCGTCGTGGGTTCCCAGCTCCACCAGGCGACCCGCGGCCATGACCGCGACCCGGTCGGCGTCGTGGGCGGTCTGGAGCCGGTGCGCGATCGCGATCACCGTACGGTCGTGCAGCACCGCCGCCAGCGACCGTTCGGCGGCGCGGGCGGTCGTCGGATCGAGCAGCGCGGTGGCCTCGTCGAGCACGACGGTGTGCGGGTCGGCGAGGACGACCCGGGCCAGCGCCAGCTGCTGGGCCTGCGCGCCGTTGAGGGTCAGTCCCGCACCGCCGAGCGGGGTGTCGAGGCCGTCGGGGAGCTCGTCGGCCCAGTCGGCGCCGACCACGGCCAGCGCCGCGCGCAGGTCGTCGTCACTCGCGTCCGGCGCCGCCAGGGTCAGGTTGTCGCGGACCGCGTCCCGGAACACGTGATGCTCCTGGGTGACCAGCACGACCTGCCGGCGCAGCAGGTCCGGTGGCAGACCGGCGATCGCCACACCGCCGACGGTCAGGGTGCCGGCGCGCGGACGGTCGACCCCGGCGAGCAGCCGCCCGAGGGTCGACTTGCCCGCCCCCGACGGCCCGACCAGGGCGAGACGCTCCCCCGGCCGCACGGTCAGGTCGACGCCGTGCAGCACGTCGCGGTCGCCCTCGTAGGCGTACCGGACACCGCGGACCTCGATGCGGTCGTCGGCGGGCGGCGTCCGTTCGGTCACGACGGCCCGCGGGATCGCGGCCAGCCCTTCGACACGGGCGAACGAGGCGCCGCTGCTCTGGAGCTGCTCCAGCCAGATCAGGATCGCGTCCAGCGGCACGGCCAGCTGCCGGAGGTAGAGCGCGCAGGCCGCGACGGCGCCCAGCGTCAACGACCCGTTGATGTAGAGCCCACCACCGACCAGCAGCACCGCGACCACCGGCACCACGTAGGACACGTCCACCACGGGGAACAGCACGCTGCGCAGGAAGAGGGTCCGCAGCCGCGTACGCCGGGCCTGCGCGATCGCCGCGTCGGCGACCAGCAGCCGCCGCTTCTGCAGGCCGAGCGCCTCGACCGTCCGGGTCCCGGCGATCGTCGAGGCCAGCTCGTCGGCCAGCACCGAACCGGCGGCACCCTCGGCCAGGTACGCCGTCCGGGCCCGGCGCAGGTACCACCGGGTGGCCACCGGGATGGCCGACAGCCCGAGCAGGGCGACACCACCGAGCAACGGGTCGAGCAGAAACACGGCCACGAGCACGAACAGCGCCTGGACGGCCGCGATCAGCACCTCGGGGATCGCGTCGCGCATCGTGGAGGCCACCGCGCCGACGTCACCGGTGCCGCGCGCGGTCAGGTCACCGGCCGGCACGCGCTCGATCACCGCCGCGGGCAGGGCCAGCGCCCGGTCGAGAAATCGTTCGCGGACCCGGGCGGCCGTCCGCTCGCCGAAGCGGTAGCCGACCGCCAGCGCCGAACGCGCCAGGACGATCTGCGCGACCGTGCAGAGCAGGATGGCGAGGGCGAGCTGGTCGACGGCCGTGACCGAGGCCCGGCCGCCGGTCACCGTGTCGATGATCCGGCCGAGCAGCCACGGCCCGGCCAGCCCGGCGACGGCCGCGAGCGCGTTCAGCAGCACCATCAGCACCACCGCCCGGCGGTCGTCGGCGATCAGGCGGCCCGCGGCCCGGCGGACGTGGGCCCGCCCGGCGATCGGCAGGGCGGTCATCCCACGGACTCCGTCGTCGCGGGCTCACCGGCGGCCCGGGTGACCAGCGCCCGGTAACCGGGCTCGGTGTCCAGCAGCGCCCGGTGCGTACCGGTGGCCGCGAGCCGCCCGCCGACGAGATAGTGCACGACGTCGGCGCGGTCCAGCAGCGCCGGTGACGTCGTCGCGACCAGGGTGGCGCGGCCCGCGCGGGCGGCGGGGAGACGTTCGGCGATGGCCGCCTCGGTGTGCGCGTCCACCGCGGAGGTCGGCTCGACGGCCAGCAGGATCTCCGGGTCGGCGTACAGGGCGCGGGCGAGGCGGATCCGCTGGCGCTGGCCACCGGAGAGGTTACGGCCGTGGGTGTCGACCAGCGACGCGGTGCCGTCCGGCAGACCGTCCACGATGTCGTCCGCCGAGGCCGCGGTCAGCGCGCGCGCCACCGCCTCGTCGTCCGGCTCGGAACGCCCGGCGACAACCTCGCCGAGCGCGCCGGTGAACAGGTAGGCCTCGTTGTCGGCGACCAGGATCCGGTCGCGGACCGCGAGGCCTTCGAGGCGGGCACCACCCCAGACGGCCGCGGTCGGGCCGTACCGGCCGAGCCGGTCGACCACCGCGACCGCGTCGGCGGGCCGGGCCGTGGCCAGCGCGGTGAGCCGGCCGGGGATGACAACAACACCCGACTCGGGATCGCGCAGCACGGCCGGGGCGTCCGGTCCCTGCCCGCTCGGCCGCGGATCGACCGGCAGGCGCAGAAAATCGACGACCCGTCGTCCGGCGATCAGCGCCCGGCTGACATCGAACCCACCCTCGATGAAAAACGCCACCGGGACGACGAGGACGGCCGCGTACCCCCACACCGCGACCAGTTCGCCGACCGTGATGTCACCCTGCGCCGCCATCCGGGCGGCCAGCCAGATGACCACCGCCAGGAACAGCGCGGGCAACCCCACCCCGAGCGCCTGGATCCAGCTCGTCACCGCGCCGACCCGGTACCCCTCCTCGGCGACCCGCTGCGAGTCACGCCGGTAGCGGTGGGCGTACGCGTCCTTGCCGCCGAGGCCGTTGAGGATGCGCAGGCCGCCGATGATGTCGACGAGCCGGTCGGCCAGCGCGCCCTGGCGCTCCCGGTAACGCGCACCGGCACGTTGCAGACGGCCCAGCATCGGCCCGACGACGATCGCCAGCACCGGCACACCGGCCAGCACCACCACGGCCAGCAGCGGCGAGATCTCCAGCAGCAGGACCGCCACCACGACGTACGCCACGGCCGCCCCGAACCCCGGCCCGGTGACCGTCAGGGCCTGGGCCAGCACCCACACGTCGGCGATGCCGATGGTGACGATCTCGCCGGCGCCGATCCGCCGCGGCAGGGCGGCGCCGAGCCGCGTGGCGTGCGCGATGACGGCGCGCACGGTCCGGAAACCACCGTCCAGGCGGATCTTCGTCATGGTGCGGTGCCGCAGGATGGCCAGCACGGCGTTGATCGCGCCGACGGCGAAAAGCACCGCGACCCAGGCGGTCAGCGCGACCGGATCACGCCGTTGCAGCCCGCGGTCGATGGCCTGCGAGAGCAGGTACGGCGGCAGTGTCAGCCCGACCATCCACAGCGAACCGAGCAGCGCTCCGGTGGCGATGCGGAGCTTCTGGCGCCGGACGAGCCACCACAGGTACGGCAACGGGCCACGCACGTCCGCAACCGGCTGTCCTGCTTCCGTCACGCCTTGCACCATAGAGCAGAGCCGATCATCGGCGGGAGCCCGAATTAAGGGGATCCTCGCCGCCGGGTTACTCTCCCGCTGTGAGCGACTACGCACCCCCGCTGATCAGCGCTGACCGGGTCATCGGCGGCCGGGCGTACGACTTCTCGCGCCGGGTCGCGGTGATGGCGATCGTGAACCGTACGCCCGACTCGTTCCATGACAAAGGCCGTACTTTTGCGCTGACCAAGGCCCTCGACGCGGTCCGGGCGGCGGCTGACGCGGGCGCCGACTGGATCGACATCGGCGGTGTGCCCTTCGCTCCCGGCCCCGACGTCTCCCCCGCCGAGGAACTCGACCGGGTCCTACCTGTCGTCGAGGCGGCCCGGGATCTGGCGGTCGTCTCCGTCGACACCTACCGCCCGGAGGTGGCCCGCGAGGTCATCAAGGCCGGTGCGGGCGTCGTGAACGACACCTCGGGGCTGCGCGATCCGGAGATGGCCGACGTCGTGGCCGGCACGGACGCGTCCCTGGTCATCACCCACAGCCTGGCCGCCCCGCGCACCCTGCACCCGAGCCCCCGCTACGACGACGTGACCGCCGAGGTGGGTGCGTTCCTGCGGCAGCGGGTCGAGCTCGCCCTGGCCCGCGGTGTGCGCCCCGACCAGATCATCATCGATCCGGGTCACGACCTGAACAAGAACACGTACCACTCGCTCGAGCTCACCCGCCGGCTGCGGGAGATCACCGCGATCGGCTATCCGACGCTGGCCGCGCTCAGCAACAAGGACTTCATCGGCGAGACGCTCGACCGCCCCCAGCAGGAACGCCTGGTGGGAACGGTCGCGGCCGTCGTCTTCTGCGTGCTTCAGGGCGCCCGCATCGTCCGCGTGCACGACGTCGCAGCGGCCGTGGACGCGGTCCGGATGACCGAGGCGATGCTCGGCCTGCGGGGTCCCGTCCACGCCCGGCACAACATCTGACTCACCAGGGGACCTCTCCCTCGTCCTCGAAGAAGCCGCCGGTCGGGCCGTCGTCCGGCAGGGTGGCGAGCCGGATCGCCGTCGCGGCACCCTGTTCCGGCGTACGCACCCCGCGGAAGCCGTTCAGGTCGGTGGCCACGAACCCCGGGCAAGCGGCGTTGATCAGGATGTTCGTGCCCTGGAACTCGCGGGCGTACTGGATCGTCACGGCGTTCAGGAAGGTCTTGGACGGCGAGTAGGCAACGGCGATCGGTCCGGTGGTGAGCTCGCGACCCACCCCCGACTGCCGGGCCAGGGACCCGACGCTGCTGGACATGTTCACGATCCGCGGTGACGCCGACCGCCGCAGCAGCGGCAGCATCGCGTTGGTGACCCGGACGACGCCGATCACGTTGGTCTCGACGACGGTCCGGATGATCGCCGGGTCGACCCGCGACGGCTCCTGCGGCCGGCCACCGGTGATGCCGGCGTTGTTGACCAGCACGTCGAGACGTCCGCCGCGCTCCTCGATCAGTCGCGCGGCAGCGGTGACGCTGTTGTCGTCGGTCACGTCGAGGGGCACCCCGAACGCGTCCGCGCCGCCCGCCCGGAGTTTCTCCACCGCGGCCTCGCGGCGTCCGTCGTCGCGGGCACCCACGCCGACGGCCCAGCCGAGAGCGCCCAGGCCCGCGGCGATCTCGTATCCGATTCCCTTGTTCGCGCCGGTGATCAGCGCAACGGTCTTCTCGCTCATGCCTCGATGCTGTCCGCACCCGGGGCCGACCTCCAAGACCGTCTGGGTCAGCCCCGATACCCTGGAGGTATCGAGGCTTCAGCGGCCGGCCAGCGCCTCGGCGGCCAGCCCGAGCAGCCCGTCCACGGCCTCGGACGGATCGTCCGGTGCGGGCGGGATCGGCTCCGCGGCGAGGCAGCGGTCGAGGAGGAGCTCGACCAGGGCCGCGCGGTTGAGGATGTCGCCCGTGTCGATCGCACCGGGCAGGATCCTGATCTCGATCGTGTCCCGGACCGGGGTGTCCCGCAGCAGCTGGGTCAGGTTGACGTCGAAGAACTTCGTCAGCCCACCCTCGTCCGCCGCCGTGACCAGGTCGTCCCACGACGGCTCGCCCGCCACGGCGTCGACCAGCGGCTGCGGCAGCGGCGCCAGCCGGCGGCAGGCCGGGTTGGTCTGCAGCACCACGCGCAGCGGCTCCCGCCAATAGGCGAACAGCCGCACGACGTTGGCAAACGCGTGCGGGTCACGGAACGGCGCGCCGTCCAGGTGCAGGTGCACGGCGGCCTCGACCGGCACGGTGAAGCCGAGCTCCCGGGCCGGTCCCAGCAGTTCCTCGAGCGCGGCGCCGTGATCGCCCGTGAGCGGCGGCGTGACGATCTCGCAGGGTCGTTCGCGCTCGGCGCCCTGCGGCACGGCCAGCGCGATGGTCGACCCGCCCGCGTCGTCGAGCCGGAACACCCCCGAGATCTCCTCGACGGTGGTCCCCCACAGCTTCGCCGCCGCGTTGAGCACCGTGTCGATCCGGCCGGCCGGATCGCAGTGGGCCTCGAGCAGTCGCAGCAGCCGGGTGTCGTCGCTGAGCACACGGAACCAGCCCGGCAGCACGGGTGCACGCCGGTCGAGCCCGTCGCTCAGGGTGATGTCGTCGACGAGCAGGCAGAGCGGGCTGCCATCGGCCCGGCTGACCTCGAAACCCTGGGTGAGGTGCAGGAACCGTCCCAGCCCGGGGACCAGGGACGGTTCGCTGTCGTGATGCCACACCGGCCGGACCTGGCCGCCGTGACGGGCGGCCAGATCCTGGGCCAGGGTGCGCCGGCTGACGCCTGGCGGGGCCATCAGCTCGATCTCGAACCCCGTACGCCGGTGCAGCACCGGTGTCACGGCTTGAGCGGCAGGGTCTCCCCGGCCAGCAGGCGCTTGCCGCCGGCCACCTTCGCGTCGTACGCGGTGTCGAGCTTCCAGATCTTCGAGAGCTTGACCGCGTCCTCGACGTCGTAACCGGCCTCGAAGAAGGCGTTGACCTGCTTCTCCTTCTTGGCGTCCACCACGTTGGCCGGGTTCGGCTTGACGGGGAGCTTCTTGCCCTGGATCAGCTTCTTGCCGGCGGCGATCTTGACCGCGTCGATGTCGCTCTTGGGCATCTTCCAGATCTTGGCCAGCTTCTCGGCGTCCGCGAACTCGTAGCCGGCCCCGAAGAAGGCGTCGTACTCCGCCTGGTGCGCGTCGACGATGTTGACGGGCTCCTCCGACTCCTTCGGCAACGCCGACGGCTTCACGGACGGGCTCGCTGCGGGGGCGGCACCCACCTGCATGTTCGGCGCGGTCGCCACACTGTCGTTCGGCGCGGAACCGGGGAACAGCGACGGGACGCTGAGCACACCGGCGATCAGGCCGGCGCTGAGCACCGCGCCACCCGCGACCTGGGCGCCACGCCGGCGCCACTGATATCCCTTGGCCAGCTCCTGGACCCGGGCATAAACCTGGGCCGGATCCGGGGCCTCGTTCTCATGGGTCTCGAAGGCTCTGCGGAGCTGGTCTCCGTGGTCGGTCACGACTTCTCCTCGGCGTGGATCCTGGTCTGCTTCTCCGACGTGAGCCGAAGACTCTTCAATGCCCTCGAGGCGTGGCTGCGGACCGTGGCCGGCGAACAGCCGATCAGGTCGGCGATCGCCTCGTCCTCCAGTTGCTCGTAATAGCGCAGCACGAGCACCGCTCGTTGCTTGCGCCCGAGCGTGGACAACCGGTTCCACAGCTCGTCGGCCTCCACGACGTCCTGGGCGTGGTCGTGCACCCCGCCCCGGGCATCGTCGATGTCGACGAGTCGTTCGCCGACGGCATGGACGTTGCGAGCCGCCCAGCTCCGCCGCCAGGAGAGGTACTCGTTGAGCACCATCCTGCGCACGTACGCCTCGGGTGAGTCAGCGCTGTCTATCCGTCGCCATTTGACCTGCGCTCTGGCCAGCACCTCCTGCACGACGTCCTGCGCCAGATCACGATCGCCCGTCAGGACGACCGCGTAGCGCAGCAGACTGGGAAGCCGGGCCACCGCGAATTGCTCGAAGGTCACATCCACTAGAACGCTTCCTCGCCGCCGTGTGTGCAGTCGTGATCAGAAGTTTTTTGCGGCCGGTTCCTTGTCGTCGCCGAGACTGCCGACCAGCGCGGCGAGCGGGCCGTCGGTGGCCACCGCACCCGGCCCGACGGCGTTCATCGCACCCAGCACCGTCAACAGCATGCCGTAGGCGAAGAAGTCGCGGGTCTCTTCCGCGCCGGCGCCGGTCAGCTCGCGCACCACGCCGTAGAGCCGGCCGAAACAGTCCCGGACCACCGGGCCGATCGCCGGGTCCGCGGCGGCCGCAAAACCGTGCAGCAGAACCGTGATGAGCTCCCGCTCGGCCAGCAGCTCGTCGTAGGCCGAGCCCAGCGCGGACAGGTCGGCCTGCTGTGCGGCGGCGGCGCGGAACCGCTCCTCGATCCGGCTCGACGCGTGCTCCACGGTCGCGATGAACAGCTGCTGCTTGGTGCCGAAGAGCCTGATCACGTACGGCTGGGAGACGCCGGCCAGGCGCGCCACCTGATCGGTGGTGGTGCCGGCGTAACCACCGGTGGTGAAGGCCGTCAGGGCGGCCCCGAGCAGCTGCTCGTGGCGCTGCTCGGCGGTCAGGCGGGTCCTCGTCATGTTGACAGGTTATCAGTTGATAACTTAAGTTCAGCTCGTAGTTATCAGTGAATAACAACTAGGAGCTCCCATGAGCACCCTCGCACCCGAGCGGCCCGCCGAATCAGCGGACAACCGCAGGTCCCGCCCCCTCGCGGCGGTGCTCGCCGCCGTGGGCATCCCGATCTTCATGGTCACGCTGGACAACCTGGTGGTGACCACGGCACTGCCGGTCATCCGCACCGAACTGGGCGCCTCCCTCACGGACCTGCAGTGGTTCGTGAACGCGTACACGCTGCCCTTCGCGGCCTTCCTGCTCACCGCGGCCGCGCTCGGCGACCGCCTCGGCCGCCGCCGGATGTTCCTCGGCGGCATCGTGCTCTTCACCCTGGCCTCGGCCGCCGCCGCGCTCAGCACCGAGGCGTGGATGCTGACCGCCGCCCGCGCCGTGCAGGGCCTCGCCGGTGCCGCCGTCGCCCCGCTCTCCCTGACCCTGCTGGCCCAGGCGGTTCCCGACCGGATGCGCAACGCGGCGGTCGGCATCTGGGGCGGCATCAGCGGTCTCGGCGTCGCGGTCGGCCCGGTGGTCGGCGGCGCGGTCGTCGAGGGCCTCGACTGGTCCTGGATCTTCTGGCTCAACGTGCCCGTCGGCGTGATCGCCGTGGTGCTGGCCGCGACCGTGCTGCGGGAGTCCCGTGGCGGCGCCGTCCGGCTCGACCCGCTCGGCCTGCTGCTCTCCGCCTCCGGCATGCTCCTGCTCGTCTGGGGTGTCGTCGACGGCCCGGACCATGGCTGGTCGTCGGCCCGCGTCCTGGCGATGCTCATCGGCGGGGTCGTTCTGCTCGGCTCGTTCATCGCCTGGCAGCGCCGCAACTCGGCACCGATGCTGCCGCTGTCGCTCTTCCGCTCCCGTGGCTTCAGCATCGTCAACGTCGTCACGCTGACCTTCTCCGCCGGTACGTTCGGCGCGGTCTTCCTGCTCGCCCAGTTCTTCCAGGTCGTGCAGGGCCTGAGTCCGCTGGACGCCGGCATCAGGACGCTGCCGTGGACGATGGCGCCGATGGTCGTGGCGCCCCTCGCGGGCATCTTCGCCGACCGTCTCGGCCTGCGGAACCTCATCGTCGCCGGGCAGACGCTCCTCGCTGCGGGCGTCCTCTGGATCGCCCTGGCCTCGACCACCACGGTCGGCTACGGCGACCTGGTGATCCCCTTCGTCCTGGCCGGCGTGGGCATGGGCCTGACCTTCGCGCCGATCAGCACGATGGCCCTCGCCAGCGTCTCCGCCCGGGAACGCGGCGTGGCCTCCGGCGCCAACAACACGATCCGCGAACTGGGCGTGGCCGTCGGCGTCGCGGTCCTGGCCTCGGTCTTCAGCTCGTACGGTGACTACAGCAACCGCCAGTCCTTCGTGGACGGTCTCGTGCCGGCGGTCGTCGTCGGCGCCTGCATCATCGCGGCCGGCGCGATCCTCGCCTGGTGGCTCCCCCGCCGCCCGGTCGCCCAGGACTGATCCGCATCATGACGCCGGGGCGGTCCGCCCCGGCGTCAGCCGTGCACGTCGATCTGGTCCTGGATCTGCCGGGCGAAGCCCTCCGCGGTGTCCAGCTGCTCCCGCAACGCCTGCACCCGGACCAGCGCGGCCTCGTGGAACATCGCGAGCCGGTCGCGCAGCGCCGCCAGCTCGTCGCCGCGGGCGGTGCCGGCCTCCAGGGCGTCGAGCACCTCGAGCAGGTCCCGCATCTCCTCGAGGGTGAAGCCGAGCGGCTTCATCCTCTTCACCACGGCGAGGCGGGCCAGGTCGGGCTCGGTGTAGAGCCGGAAACCGCCGTCGCTGCGGGCCGACGGGGTGATCAGGCCCGTCTCCTCGTAGTGGCGGATGGTCCGGATGCTCAGCCCGACCCGCTCGGCGGCCTCACCGATCTGCATCATGACGTCACGTTAGTGGTTCGCACGCAGATGCCCGGCCAGGGCGTCGTGCATCCGCGCGCTGGGCTCGTTCAGGCCGACGATCTGCACCGTCTTGCCCCGCGCCTCGTACCGGGTGGTGACCGCGTCCAGGGCGGCGACCGAGGACGCGTCCCAGATCGTCGCCGCCGACAGGTCGACGACCACGGTGTCCGGGTCGCCCGCGTAGTCGAACTGGTGCACCAGATCGTTGCTGGACGCGAAGAACAGCGCTCCGTGCACCGCGTAGACGCGTCGCGCGCCGTCCTCGTCCAGGGTGCTGGTGACCTCGGCCAGGTGCGCGACCCGCCGCGCGAAGATGACCATCGCGGCCAGGACACCGAGGACCACGCCGATGGCGAGGTTGCGGGTCAGCAGGGTCGCCGCGACCGTCACCACCATCACGACGATCTCGCCCGCGGGCATCCGCCGCAGGGTCGCCGGCGCGATGCTGTGCCAGTCGAAGGTGGACACCGACACGATGATCATGACGGCGACGAGCGCGGCCATCGGGATCAGAGCCACCACGTCACCGAGCGCCACGACGAGCACCAGCAGGAAGACCCCCGCCAGGAAGGTCGAGAGCCGGGTCCGGGCGCCCGAGGTCTTCACGTTGATCATCGTCTGGCCGATCATCGCGCAGCCGCCCATGCCCCCGAAGACGCCGGTGACGATGTTGGCCACACCCTGGCCCCACGACTCCCGTGTCTTGTCCGACCGCGTGTCGGTGATGTCGTCGACCAGCTTGGCCGTCATGAGCGACTCCATCAGCCCGACGAGGGCGATGCCCAGGGCGTACGGGGCGATGATCGTGAGGGTCGCCCAGCTGAAGGGGACGTCGGGGAGGCCCGGGACCGGGAGGCTGTCGGGCAGCCGGCCCTCGTCGCCGACGGTCGGCACGGTCACGTGGGTGAGGACGGCGAAGCCGGTCAGCAGCACGATCGCGACCAGCGGCGCGGGCACGACGGTCGTCAGCCGCAGCAGCAGCACGATGATCGCCAGCGCCACCGCCACGAGCGGGTAGACCAGCCACGGCACACCGATCAGGTGCGGGACCTGCGCCGTGAAGATCAGGATCGCCAGGGCGTTCACGAAGCCGACCATGACGCTGCGCGGGATGAACCGCATCAGCTTCGCCACACCGAGAACAGCCAGCACGATCTGCAGGAGGCCGCCGAGGATGACCGCGGCGATCAGATGGTCGAGTCCGTGTTCGCGGACGAGCGGGGCCACGACCAGGGCGATCGCGCCGGTCGCAGCGCTGATCATCGCCGGCCGGCCGCCACAGATCGCGATCGTCACCGCCATCGTGAAGGACGCGAACAGCCCGACGCGCGGATCCACCCCGGCCAGGATCGAGAAGGAGATGGCCTCGGGGATCAACGCGAGCGCGACGACGAGGCCGGCGAGCACCTCGGTGCGCAGCACACGCGGGGACAACAGGGTCGACATGATCCGGAACCCTACTCTCACGTAAGGGTAGAGATCTCAGAGCCTGCTCCCCCGCTTTCTTTCGGGATCATGGCGCGAATGTTTCAGACCTTGGTTCAACTATTGCGGGAATGTGTCGCGCACTGCCACGATGACCGTCGATCCGTCATCCCCACTCCGTCGAGTTCGGATCAGAGGAGCATCCCCGTGCCCGTATCCCGTCGTACGCTGCTGTCCACTGTGGCCGCCGGCTCCGCCGCGGCCTCGATCCCCGCCGTCCTGACCGCCGCCGGACCCGCCGCCGCGGCCTCACCACCCGGTGACGTCGTCGGCAAGATCAGCGTCGGTTACCAGGGCTGGTTCTCCTGCCCCGGCGACAACGCCCCGATCGGCGGCTGGTGGCACTGGAGCCGCGACCGCTTCCAGCCCCCGTCACCCGGCAACACCACGATCGTGTCCTGGCCGGACCTGACCGACCTCACCCACGGCTACCCCACCGCCTACCCCAACCTCGGCAACGGCCAGCCCGCGCGGCTCTTCTCGTCCTACGACCAGCAGACGGTCGACACGCACTTCCGGTGGATGCAGCAGTACGCCATCGACACCGCGGCGCTCCAGCGGTTCAACCCCTTCGGTGACGAAGGGCCGACCCGCGATGCCATGGCGGTCAAGGTCCGCGGCGCGGCCGAGGCCACCGGCCGCAAGTTCTACATCATGTACGACGTCACGGGCTGGACGAACATGCAGTCGGAGCTCAAGACCGACTGGACGACCAAGATGTCCGCGCTCACGGCTTCCCCCGCGTACGCACGGCAGAACGGCAAGCCGGTCGTCTGCATCTGGGGTTTCGGCTTCGACGACCCGGGCCGGCCCTTCGCACCGGGACCGTGCCTCGAGGTCATCAACTGGTTCAAGGCCCAGGGCTGTTACGTCATCGGTGGTGTCCCCACGTGGTGGCGTCAGGGCATCAACGACTCCCGCCCCGGCTTCGGCGACGTCTACCACGCGTTCAACATGATCTCGCCGTGGATGGTCGGCCGCGCGTCGACACTCGCGGACCTGGACTCGTACTACGCCAACGCCAACGTCGGCGACTACGCGGACTGTCAGGCGCACGGCATCGACTACCAGCCCTGCGTACTCCCGGGTGACCTCTCGTCCGGGCACCGCCGCCACGGCGACTACTACTGGCGCAGCCTCTACAACATGATCCGGCTCGGCTCGCAGGGCCTCTACGTCTCGATGTTCGACGAGTTCAACGAGGGCAACCAGATCGCCAAGACCGCACCGACCGCCGCCTGGGTCCCGGCCGGCTCGGGCATCCGCGCGCTGGACGAGGACGGCACCGCCTGTTCCTCCGACTACTACCTGCGCATCACCACCGACGGCGGCCGGATGCTCAAGGGCCAGCTTCCCCTGACCGCCACCCGCCCGACCCCGCCGATCGTCACCGGCAACCCCGACCCGGGACCCGATCCGACCCGCGACCTCGCCGCCGGCCGCCCGGCCGCGGAGAGCAGCCACACCCAGGTGTACGGCGCCGGCAACGCGGTCGACGGCAACCCCGGCTCGTACTGGGAGAGCGCCAACAACGCGTTCCCCCAGTGGCTGCAGGTCGACCTCGGCTCGGCGACCGCGGTCGCGCGCGTCGTCCTGAAGCTCCCGCCCGGCTGGGAGACCCGCACGCAGACGCTGCAGATCCAGGGCAGCACGGACGGCGGCTCGTTCACGACCCTGTCCGGCTCCACCGGCCGCACCTTCAACCCGGCGACCGGCAACCAGGTCAGCGTCACCTTCACCCGCGCCACCGTCCGCCATGTCCGGGTGACCTTCACCGCCAACACCGCGTGGCCGGCGGGCCAGGCCTCCTCCTTCGAGGTCTACGCGGCCTGACCCACCTCTGCGGCTTCCATCCTCAGCCGCAGAGGCCCGGTGGCGGGCCGGTGTCCTCCGGCGCCGGCCCGCCACCCGCCGGGCCCGGCTTCACGGGTCCGGGAAGTCGTCGCCGAGCAGGGCGCGCAGGCGGCTCAGGGCGCGGGCGTTGCGCATCTTCACCGCCGAGGGGGTCACGCCGAGGATCTCGGCGACGGTGTCGACGCTGTGGTCCTCCCAGTGGCGGAGCACCACCACGGCCTGGTCGTGCACCGGCAGTGTCGCCAGAGCCTCCAGCAGGGTCACCGACAGTTCGCGGGTGCTGCCCGCCGGCCGCGCGGGCGGTTCCGGCAGTTCGGCCAGGACGACCTCGGAGTCGCTGCGCCGCTTCTTCTGGTCCAGGAGCGTGTTCATCAGGACCTTTCTGCTGTACGCCTCCAGATTTGCGGTGCGCCAGATCCGGGACCACGACGCGTACATCTTGGCCAGGGTGGTCTGGGTCAGGTCCTGGGCGAGATGCCAGTCGCGGCACATCAGGTACGCGAGCCGCCGCAGCCGGGGTGCCGAAGCCGCGACGAACGCGGTGAACTCGGCGTCGCGGGCCGCACGCCCCGTCAGCGGGAGGGCGCGTTCACTGCTTTCGGAGGACACCACCGACACGTCGGTCACTCGCCCTCCCAGGAGCACAGGTTGCCGACGACGTCCTGCACGCCGGGCTGCTTCTGCAGCATCGTGGCCACGGCGGGGAAAGCGTTCTGCTGGGCCAGCGCGACCCGGAAGGACTCCGGCAGCGCCGCGGGCCCGACCGACTTGACGAAGTCCGGCGAGTCCTTCCACAGCTCCACGAACTTCTGGTACGCCTCCTTGCGGTCCTCGAAGCGGAACTCGCGCACACGGGGGTCGTGGGCCAGTACGGCTCGCAGGTCGTCGCGCTGCCCGGTGGTGATGTCATCGGTCAGGAAGATCGACACGTCGGTGGCGCGCCGGTCCGCCGGTGTCGAGCAGCCCGGCTTGACCGGCACGCGCAGCGCCGCACCCGCCTCCACCTGCGCGGCCGGGTCCGGCCCGGGCGCGATGACGTTGAGCGCGACCACAACGGTGGCCGCCACCGCGGCGGCCGTGGCGCCCGCGAACAGCCGGCGCTTCCGTCGCAGCCGCGCGCCGTCGGTCATCGCCGCCTCGGCCAGGCTCCCGGCCGGCAGTGCGGGTTCGTCGTCGAGGGCCTCCGCGAAGAGTCCTCGCAGGTTCTGGTCCAAAGTTCACTCCCGGTGATTCGGTGGCTTCCCCCTCAAGGACGGGGTCGGCCCCCGGATCGGTCACTGACCGTACCCGGGAACGGCGAAGGGGGCCGCAGTCCTTCCGGACCGGGCCCCCTTCGACGGGCGGCGTCAGCCGATGCTGATCCAGACATCGTCGATGCTGCCGTGGAACTGGTCGTTGTTGGCACCGGTGCCCTTGCCGCCGAGGCTCAGCGGCTGCGGCGTGACGACCTCGAGCGCGGCCGGCACGGTGGTGCTGCCGGCCTCCTGGTCGTCGACGACGATCGTCAGCTCGGTGCCGGCGCGGCGGCACTCGAGGGAGTGCCAGTCGCCGTCGGCGACCGAGCTGGTGCCCTTGGCGACGTGGATAGCGGAGGCCGTCTTGTCGCTCATGACGCAGGTCGGCTTGCCGGAGATGCCGTCGATCTGCAGCTTGTACTGGCCACCAGCGGTCGAGAAGCCCTTCTGCATGACGTTCTCACCCGACGAGGTCTCCGCCGGGGAGAGCAGCACGGCCGCGCCGTAGCTCAGGTTCTTCGTACCGGGGTTGAGGTCCGGCACGTCGGTGGCCTGCAGCACGACCCGGGGGCAATTCGCTCCCGAGCACTTCCGGGGGAACGCGAGACCCTGGCCGTTGCCGTGCCGGACGGTCTGCAGCGCGCCCCCGTTGACGGCGAGCGTCTTGAGCAGGTGCCCGTTGCCGGAACCGTCGTCGAACGTGCCGTCGGTGACCGTCGAGTCGAAGTTGTACGCCGCCACGTACGGCGACGGCGGAGCGGGCGGGACGACCGGGGAGGTCTCACCGGCCCTGGGGCCGCCGAACGACGCGTACCGCTTGCGCGCCGCGCCGCTCATGGTGGTGAAGTCGCCGCCCGCGCTGAGCAGGCCGTTCGCCGGGTTGGCGGCCAGCGTGCGGACACCCACCACGCCGTTGCCCTGCGGCGCCCAGTCGGTCAGGTTGCCCGCGCCGTCGACCGCCGCGAGCTTGACGCGCGGCACGGAACCGTCGGTGCAGACACCCTTGACGCCGTTGTTCGTGGTCGTGCAGGCCTTGTCGAAGTGGCCGCCGACGTAGGTGATGCCGCCCAGCGTGGTGATGGCCTGCGCGTCGCCGTCGAAGACGCGGGTCCAGCGGGCCGCGCCGCCGAACGTGTAGGCGACGGCCCGGCCGCCCTGGCCGCCGAGGGCCGCGTAGACGCCGTTCGCGTCGGCCGCGAGGGCGAAGACCTTCGAGACAGGCTTGGGCAGGAAGCTGCGGTCCACGGCACCGGTGACACCGTCGACCGCGCTGAGGCGCAGCGTCGAGCTCACACCGTTGGTCTTGTGGAACGCGCCGCCGAGGAACACCCGGGTGCCCGCGACGGCCAGCGCGTCGACGGCCACGTCGGTGGTCGGCGCCCAGGTGTCGAGCGCACCCGTGGCAGTGCTGAACGCGGCCAGGTTCGTCCGCGGCGCGCCGTCGACCGCGGTGAGCCGCCCGGCGACGTAGAGCCGGCCGTTGGCGACGGCGAGAGCGTTCGGCTGGCCGAGAACCGTGTGCTTGAGCGCGCCCAGCTTGCCGGTGGTCGCGTCGAGGGAGGCCACGGCGTCCCGGGCCATCCCGGCGACCCGGTCGAAGTCCCCCGCGGCATAGACCGTCGGACCGTCCGCGGCGAGGGCACGGACGGTGGCGTCGGCGCCGGGGTTCCAGTCGAGCAGGCTGCCCGTCCGCGCGTTGAAGGCCGCCAGCCGCTCCCGCTTGACCGTCTTGGTGCCGACGATCGCGCCGGTGAAGGAGCCGCCGACGTAGACGACGTCGCCGCTGTGGGCGACGGCGTACACCGGGCCGTTGAACGAGGGGGCCGGCGTGGGCGTGCTGGACACCACCTCGGCGAGCGCGGCGCCCCCGGCGGCGACGACCACGGCGGAGATGCCCACGATCACGAACCGGCGTACTGCGGATTTCCTGCCATTTCGGTTATTGCGCACAACAGGTGTCAACGGCGCTCGCGCCCAAAGGACGCGAGCGCCGCCACGGGCGACCGCTATGGAGTGACGGTGAAAGTGCGGCTGGTTCCGGTGAAGGGCCGGATCGTGCCGGTCAGGCCCTTGGCATCCCCGTGATGCACGATCCTGTACGTGCCGGTCGCCGCGTCCGCGGGAATCGTCCAGGTGATCTGCGCCGTGGAGACGCCGAGATACTCGCGCTTCCACCGGTACAGCGTCTGCCACTCGGAGTCGGTGGCCACCGTCTGCCAGATGCTGCCGTTCTGCCGCTGCACCTCGAGGAACGTCCCCTCGTCCCGCAGGTTGTTGTTCGGGTGCCCGGTCACGAAGTCGGCCCGCACGTCCGCGCCCCGGGCGTACGAGGCGGCGGGCTGGGTGACGACACTGCCGAACGACTTGCCCAGCGGCGGGGTGTCCAGCACGACACCGGGCCGGACACTGAACCTGTTCTGCGCGAGCGACGGCGGCTGCACCGCGCTGGGTGTGGCCTGCCCGTCCCGCAGCGCGGCCGCGATCTTCGCCAGCTCCTGCGCGTACGCGGACTGCGTGTACCGCCCGAAGTGTGTCGCCGCGCCCTCGTAGTGCTGGAGGTCGTACTCCTCGGGCGTGGTCACGTATCCGGCGTAGGCGTTCGCGTACCCGGCCAGGATCTGGTGGGTCGTCACGCCGCCGAGCTGGGCGGCGACCGCGTCCTGGACCCGCTGCCCGGCGACGATGGTGAACTCGCCCGGCGCGGTCGTGATGGCGAGCTGGCCGATGCGCAGGACCTGCAGCGGCATGACCTGCGGCGTCCACGGCGGGTTCTGGCTGCCCGTGCCGAGGAAGACGTCCTTCGGCGCCTGGCAGGCGCGGACGGCGGCCGGTGTCGGGTTGACCACGATGCCCGCGACCAGCAGCAGCGGGTTGGTGTTCAGGTCACCCTCGTCGACGATCGGCGGGCCGGGCCCGTCCTCGGCACCCGCGGTGAAGTTCTGCCCGAGCGCCCCGGGACACGTCGTGTGCGCCTGCCCGTCCGGCGTGTACGCGCCACCGACCTGCACACCGGAGAAGTCGACGTACCGGCCGCGCGCGGCGATCGGCCCGGACAACTCCTCGGTGGCGCTGTCGAACAGTTGCTGCGCCTTGCCGGCCTGCAGCTGCCCGATGATCCGGGTGTTCTCGAACTCGTCGTCGGTCGGCCCCTGCGCGCCGCCGTTCCGCAGGTTCGGCGACATGTCCCCGGCACTGGTCTGCGCGAACGCGGCCACGAAGTCACCCCGGTGCGCCCAGTCGACGCCGTGCACCTCGTCCTCGATGACGTGCGCCGCGTACCCCTTGTTGTCGGCGCTGATCAGGTGGTTCGCCGGGGTCATGGACGTGCCGTGCGTGGCGAAGAAGTCGATCAGCCCGACGGGCCGCCCGCCCTGTTCGAACCTCAGCACGGTCATCCGCGTGTCGACCGCGTCCGGGAAGCGCGCCTTGTCCGCCGCCGGGTTGGCGTTGAACGGCTCGATCGACCGGTTCACGTTCGCCCCGGCCAGGTTCCCCTCGGCGATCTTCACACTCCCGGGCGCGAGGTCCGCGTCGGCGCTGTCGACCGCCCGCACGATCCCCGCCACGATCGCCTCGAAGACCGGCGCCTCGAACCCGAGCGTCGTCAGGTTCCACAACATGTACTCCGAGTAGCCCCCGGGCGCCGAGTGCGTGTGCGTTGCGGTGAGCACGACGTTCTGGTCGGTGTAGGTGCTGCCGTGCTTGGCCCGCAGCCGCTTGAGCACCTCGACCTGCACAGCCTGCGTGACGAAGTCGATCTCGGTGCTGACAAACGCGACGTGGTTGCCGGACCCGTCGGCGACGACAAAGGCCCGCGCCCACAGCCGCGAGGCCAGGCCGGCGGTCGTCTGGGTGGGGTCGGCATAACCGAGCATGCCGACCTCGGCGGCCTCCCCGGTGATGTCACCGATGCCGACCCCCACCTGATATCCCCCGGGCGCGGCGGCCGCAGCGGGCCGGCCCGGTGCGGGAATCACGAGCAGAAGCAGTGCGGCGAATGCGGGCAACAGACGTTTCACGGGCACCTCCGGGCACACACCGAGGGCGATCAATATTCGCAGACATTAATGCGTTTCATGTTTTCCCGCAGGGACTGTGGAATACTTCCGAAAACTGCACCCGAAACTTACGAGGAGAACGCCCGTGGCCCGCGTGACCATCGCCGCGATCGCCCGCGAGGCCGGGGTCTCGGTCCCCACGGTCTCCCGGGTGCTCAACGGCCGCGCCGACGTGTCCCCCCAGACCCGCGAAATGGTAGAATCCCTGCTCAAGCAGCACGGATACCGCCGCCGCGCGTCCCGCCAGCAGGCCGGCAAGGCCGCCCTCGTCGACCTCGTCTTCAACGACCTCGACAGCCCCTGGGCCGTAGAACTCATCCGCGGCGTCGAGGACGTCATGCACACCTCCGGCGTCGGAACAGTGGTCTCGGCCGTCCACCGCCGCTCGACCGCCACCCGCCAATGGCTCCAGAACCTGTACGTCCGCGCCTCCGACGGCGTGATCTTCGTAACGTCCGATCTGACCACCCCGGTCTACGCCGAACTCCAGCGCCTCAACATCCCGGTCGTCGTCATCGACCCCGCCGGCGGCGCCGCCATCGACGTCCCCACGATCGGCGCCACCAACTGGGCCGGCGGCCTGTCCGCCACCCAGCACCTCGTCCAGCTCGGCCACCGCAGAGTCGGCTTCATCGCCGGCCCGAAAAACATGCTCTGCAGCCGCGCCCGCATGGACGGCTACCGCGCCGGCCTGGAAGCCGCCGGCCTCAAACCCGACGAAGACCTGGTGCGCCAGGGCGACTTCCTCTACGACTCCGGATTCGCGGGAGGCGCCTCCCTCCTGGACATGGACTCGCCACCAACAGCCATCTTCGCCTCCAGCGACACGATGGCCCTGGGGGTCCATGAAGCGGCACGACAGCGCGGCCTCCGCGTCCCGGACGACCTCAGCGTGGTCGGCTTCGACGACCTCCCGGAAGCACGGTGGGCGTCACCGCCCCTGACCACGGTCAGGCAGCCGCTGGCAGAAATGGGCGGCCTGGCCGCAAGAACAATCCTGCGCCTGGCCCAAGGCGAAGAAATCCAGACCCCAAGAATCGAACTGGCAACAGAACTCGTGGTCAGAGACAGCACCAGGGCGCCAGCGCAGTAAAGGCCGACCATCTACGGAGCCCCGCACGGTGGCTACGGATCACAGCCACGACGAACATCCCACAGTGCCAGCCCTTGACCTGACCTCGGCCATTGCCAAAAGCCGTCACGGACGCCGAGCCCAGCCCCGACGAAGGCCACCCCCTCGCCGTTGCCAGGGGTAACCGCAAAGGGATGGGCTCAAGGTGGGGGAACATCCCTCAGCTCCCTACGAGCCAGGACCCTCCCAATGCCGTGACAAAGCTCCGGGAAGGGATGGGAGAGGTTTACTGCGCACCGGCGGCGGGGGTGATCTCCGTCGACGGCAGGCCAGGCATCCCGTCCCAGGCCGAGCACCACTCCCGGTCAGGTCAAAAGATGGCACTGTGGGATGTCCGTCGTGGTCAATTTCCGTAGCCACCGTGCGGGGCTCCGTAGATGGTCGGCCATTCGTTCATGCCTCCTACGGAGCCCCATTTGCGTCGCCAGCGCGCGGGCTCGGTAGATGGTCGGCCATTCGTTCATGCCTCCTACGGAGCCCCATTTGCGTCGCCACCGTGCGGGGCTCCGTAGATGGTCGGCGTTTCGTTCATGCCTCCTACGGAGCCCCATTTGCGTCGCCACCGTGCGGGGCTCCGTAGATGGTCGGCCTTTACTTCTTGCCGTCCTCCTACGGAGCCCCTTGGTTTTTAGTCTTCGATCGGCGGGGCGGTTTCTGCTGCCTTCTTGAGGGCTGCCGTTTCTGCTGTGTACGGGTTGTAGGTGTACGTCCTGTTGTTGTCGCCGGGGATGGTGAAGTATTCGGCGTTGAGTTTTGCCGGGTTGGTGGCGATCTCGCCGCGGCCGGGGAGGTCGTCGGGGTCGTCCCAGCCCCAGGGGGCGTTGGCGGAGTTCGTGCCGCAGGAGTAGGTGCCTACGCCGCAGTCGCCGGAGGTGTCGCCGGCGAAGGTGCCCAGGGAGGCGAAGAGGTTTGTGTTGGCGCGCTGGGACCACATGCCGCCGGCGGTGAAGATGTCGATGAGTTCGTACTTGACGTCGCGGTCGTTGGTGCTGGACGGGGTCTCGCCCTCGGCGGCCGGGTAGTAGACGATGCCGTCGCCGTTGATTTTGTACTGGGGGTAGGCCTTGAGGCCGTGGCCCTGGGTTTCCTGGGCGGTGACCGGGTGCTGGAAGTCGTCGTGGGGTGACGACTGGAGCTGGAGGGTGCCGTCGATGGTTTCGCGGCCGTTCGTCCAGGTGCTGCCGGACGGGGTGTAGGAGTAGAAGCTCGTGTGGGCGACCGTCACCGCCGAGCGCAGCACCCCGTACGTGGAGCCGTTCTTCTCGATGGCGAGCTGGACGCCTTCTCCGTCGTTTTCGTGCTCGGTTTCGAAGAAGGGGTGGTCGACCCAGTCGCGGGGGTGGAAGAAGAAGTAGGTGACGAACCAGTGGGTGCTGGTCTCCGCGACGGAGTAGTACGCCGCTGCGGAGAAGGAGACGCCGGACTGGGCTGCGCGGTCCCAGTTGTTGCGGCCGTTGAGGTCGCCGTCGAAGTCGATGCGGGTGATGTAGTCGGACTTGCCGCCGAGGGCGTGGCTGCCGGTGGCGTCGACGTCCTGGTAGTGGATCGGCGCCCAGCGTAGCGCCAGTTCGGACCGGCTGACCGCGGCTGCGGCGGGTGCCGGGGCGGTGAAGCCGGCGGAGACCAGCGCCAGAGCGAGCGCGGCCGCGATCCTGCCCTTACCGAGCATGTGAGCTCCCACGTTCCGTTTGGATAGACCGTGGGCAATGTAAGAGATCGACGGTGCTCGGTGTGTGTCCGCTGTGGAACGTTCAGGTGGCGGCGCACCGAAGAGTTGCCGCCACCCCGCCGTGCGACGGGGTGGCGGGGAACCTCAGGGTGCTTTCGGGGCGGCCGGGACGGGATCTGTCACCGCGGCCGGTTGGTCGGTGGGGTCGCTGTCGTGGTCGAGCATCGTCGTCTCGTCGAAGGGGTCGCCGCCGGCGAGGACCAGCGCCGCGCGTTCACGGTCGAACTCGCGGGTCCAGGTGCCGATCAGGACCGTGGCGACGGCGTTGCCGGCGAAGTTCGTCAGGGCGCGGGCCTCCGACATGAAACGGTCGATGCCGACGATGAGACCGACACCGTCGAGGAGTTCCGGGCGGTGACTCTGCAGGCCGCCGGCCAGGGTGGCCAGGCCGGCGCCGGTGACACCGGCGGCACCCTTCGAGGCGACGATCATGAAGACGAGCAGGGAGATCTGCTCGCTCACCGACAGGGGCTGACCCATCGCCTGGGCGACGAAGAGCGACGCCATCGTCAGGTAGATCGCCGTGCCGTCGAGGTTGAACGAGTACCCGGTCGGGACGGTGATGCCGACAACGGGTTTGCTGACACCGAAGTGTTCCATCTTCGCGATGAGGCGCGGCAGCGCCGACTCCGACGACGACGTGGACACGATCAGGAGGAACTCGCGGCCGAGGTAGCGCAGCAGGCTGAAGATGTTGATGCGGGCGACGAGCCAGAGCAGCACGCCGAGCACCACGAAGACGAACAGCGCGCAGGTGGCGTAGAAACCCAGCATGATCTGCGCGAGGCTCTTCAGGGCGTCGACACCGGTGGCGCCGACGACCGCCGCCATCGCGCCGAACGCGCCGATCGGGGCCAGCCACATGATCATGGCGAGGATCTTGAAGACGAGGCGCTGGATGACGCCGACCGCGCGGAGCACGGGTTCGCCGCGCGAGCCCATGGCCTGGACGGCGAAGCCGACCAGGAGCGCCACGAGCAGCGTCTGCAGCACCTCTCCCTCGGTCAGGGCCGAGAGCAGGCTCGTCGGGATGATGCCGAGGATGAAGTCCGCGGTGCTCTCGGCGGCCGTGTCACCGGCCGCCTTCTGGCCGGCCTCCGCGACGGCCGGGCCCAGGTCGAGACCGGCGCCGGGGTGGATGATGTTGCCGACGACCAGGCCGATCGCGAGCGCGACCGTCGACATCAGCAGGAAGTAGCCGAGCGCCAGACCACCGACGCGGCCGACCTTGGCGGCCTGGCGGACCGAGCCGACACCCAGCACGATCGTGCAGAAGATGACCGGGCTGATCATCATCTTGATCAGGTTGACGAAGCCCGTACCGATCGGGCGCAACTCGACCGCGAAGTCCGGGACGAGGAAACCGACGGCGATGCCGAGGATGACGGCGACGATCACCGCCAGATACAGGTAGTGGGTGCGGTCCCGCTTGGCCGGAGAAGCCGGGGCCGGCGGGGCGGAGCTCTGGCTGTCCATGCCGCAGACTGTGGCCCGGGTCTCACCGACAAGCACTATTACGTTCATTCTGTTCACCACCGCGACCACGACTGGAAACCATTCGATGACACGACGCTGGAGTATCGCCGGGGAGCTGTTCGCCCTCCAGGTGCTGGTCGTGACGCTGCTCGTCGCCAGCGGGACAGCCGGCGCGGTCCTGCTCGCCCGGAGCGACGGGCACGACGCCGCCGTCGAGGAGGTGACCGCCGTGGCCGAGACGATCGCCCTCTCCCCCGTCGTCGTCGAGGCGCTGCGGTCGAGTGATCCGTCCGCGCTGCTGCAGCCGTACGCGGAATCGGTCCGGGACGCGACCGAGACCGACTTCATCGTTGTCATGGCACCCGACCGGACGCGGTACACACATCCCATCCCGGACCTGATCGGGCAGCCGTTCGCAGGCACCGTGGCCGGCGCGCTGGCCGGTGGGACGGTCGTCGAGCAGTACCGCGGCAGCCTCGGCGAGTCCGTCCGCACGGTCGTCCCTGTGCGGGCGGGCGACGGCAGCATCGTCGGGCTGGTGTCGGTCGGCATCACCGTCGAGGCCATCAACCGCAAGCTGCTGCACCAGGCGCCGGCGGTGGCGGCGGGCACGACGGCCGCGCTGCTGCTCGCCGCGGCCGGAGCGTGGCTGCTCAGCCGCCGTCTGCGCCGGCAGACCCACGGTCTCGGGCCGTCCGAGATGACCCGGATGTACGAGTACTACGACGCGGTGCTGCACGCCGTCCGGGAAGGTCTGGTCGTGGTCGACCGCGACGGGCGGGTGGCGCTGATGAACGACGAGGGGCGGCGTCTGCTCGGGCTGAGCGAGGACACACCGGTGGACCGCGGTGTCGACGAACTGGACCTGCCGGCGGAGGCCGCGGCGCTGCTCACCTCGCGCCGGTCGACCGTCGACGAGCCCGTCCTGGCCGGGGACCGGGTGCTCGTGGCGAGCCAGCGGGAGACCCGCTTCGAGGGCCGTACGCTCGGCACCGTGCTGACGCTGCGGGACCACACCGAGCTGCGGGCGCTGACCGGCGAGCTCGACTCCGTCCGCGGCCTCACCGAGGCGCTGCAGGCCCAGGCGCACGAGGCCGCCAACCGCCTGCACACCGTCCTGACGATGGTCGAGCTCGGCCGCACCGAGGACGCGATCCGGCTCGCGACCGACGAGCTGGCCCTCGCGCAGCAGCTGACCGACCAGGTCGTCGGCGCCCTGACCGAGCCCGCCCTGGCCGCCCTGCTGCTGGGCAAGTCGGCGCAGGCCGGCGAGCGCGGCGTCGAGCTGTCGGTGGACGAGCTGTCACGCGTCGACGGAGAGGCGCTCCCGAGCCGTGACCTGCTCACCGTGGTCGGCAACCTGGTCGACAACGCGCTCGAGGCGGTCGCGGCCGCGCCACCACCGCGCCGGGTCAGCGTGCTGGTGCGGCAGGATGACAACGAGGTGCTGGTCCGGGTGGCCGACACCGGGCCGGGCATGACACCCGAGCAGGCCGCCTCCGCGTTCACCCGCGGCTGGACCACCAAGGGTCCCGGCCACGGCATCGGGCTCGCCCTGGTCAGACAGGTCACCGAACGGTACGGCGGCAGCTACGAGGTCACCCCGGCCACGGGCGGCGGCGCGGTCCTGACCGTACGGCTGCCGGTGCCGTCGTGAGCGCGATCCGGGTGCTGGTGGTCGAGGACGAGCCGCTGATCGCCGAGGCGCACAAGGCGTACACGGAGAAGGTCCCGGGTTTTGCGGTGGTGGGTGTGGCGCACACGGCCCGGGACGCGATGACCGCCCTGCGTGCCGGTGCGGTCGACCTGGTGCTGCTCGACCTGAACCTGCCGGACAAGCACGGGCTGGAGATCGCGCGGGCGCTGCGGGCGGCGGGTAGCGGGACGGACGTGCTGGCCGTGACGTCGGCCCGCGACATCGCCATGGTCCGCGCCGCGGTGGCCCTCGGGGTGACGCACTACCTGCTCAAACCGTTCACGTTCGCGGCGTTCCGCGACAAGCTCGACCGGTACGCGGAATATCGCCGGCAGCTCGTCGAAGGCGGTGAGGTGGCGGCGCAGCACGAGATCGACCGTGCCTTCGCCACGCTGCGCGGCGCACCGGTGGATTCGCTGCCCAAGGGCCTCGACACGCGGACCCTCGACCTGGTCCTGGGGGCGCTGCGGGCGGTGACCGGGCCGGAAGGCCTGTCCGCCGCCGAGGTCGCCGCGCGGATCGGCGCGTCCCGGGTGACCGCGCGGCGTTACCTCGAACATCTCGCCGACGCGGGCCGCGTCATCCGCAGCCCGCGGTACGGCGGCCCTGGCCGGCCGGAAGTCGCCTACCGGCCGGCGTGAGGGTCAGTCGTTGGGCTTCTTGAACTCTTCCTTCGGGCGGCCCTCCATGTAGTCCGCGACCGTGCGGTAGACCGCCGGGTTCACGATGCCGTGCGACATGCGGTCCGGGTGCCCGGCCCAGTCGGGGTTGACCAGGTAACCGGCGACCACCAGGTGCTGGGTGCCGACCACCAGGGCCGCGGTCTTGTCGGCGTCGGTGGTGCCGGTCTTGCCGAAGATCGGGTGACCGACCACGCTGCGGGCGTTGCGCTCGGTGGCGCCGGAGCAGTTGCCGAGCTGAGCCTGGTCACCGACCGGGCAGCGGGCCGCGTCGAGCGCCTTGCGGGCGACGTCCTTGCTGGTCGCCCGGGTGCACTTGGGCTGGCCGATGTCGCTCTTCTTGCCGTCCTGCGTGTAGATCTGCTGGATCGGCGTGGGCACGCAGTACATGCCGTCACCGGCGAGCGTGGCGTACGCGTTGGCGATGTCCAGCGGGGTGGACGCGGAGACGCCCAGCGTGAACGCGCCCCACTGGTGCGCGGAGGCCTCGTCGTCGGCGATCTTGGCGTCGGAACTCGCCCGGAACTTGACCCCGAACCGCTTCGCGACGTCGACGACCTTCTCCGCGCCGACCTGCTCCTGCAGCGGGACGAAGTACGTGTTGACCGAGCTGCCGAAGCCGGTCCACATGTTGAAGTTGCCGACCTCGCTCTTGGAGGCGTTGCTCGGGCAGTAGAAGTGCGTGCCGGGGCAGGCCGCGTCGGAGCTCGGGTCGATGATGTAGCCCGACTTGTACCGCGCCTGGGAGTTGATCGTGTAGTCCAGCTCCATGCCGTTCTCCAGGGCCGCGACCATGGTGAACATCTTGAACACCGAGCCGGCCTGGTACCCCGTGATGTCGCCGCCGCCCGTGATGATCGGGTTGGTGGTGTTCGGGTAGGTGCCGCGGATGCCCTTCGCGGCCTTCTGCGGGTCCGAGGAGAGCTTGTTCTTTGGGTCGGTCGCGCTGTCCAGCTTGTACTTGCGGTTCGCGGCCAGCGAGCGGACCTTGCCGGAGCCGGGCTCGACACCGGCCAGCAGCAGCGCGTTGCGGTCGGAGTCCTTGATGAGCTTGGTGATCTCCTTGCGCGCCGAGCTCTGCGCCTTCACGTCGAGCGAGGTGACGACGCGGTACCCACCGGTCTTGAGCTGGCGCTCACGGTCGTACGTGGTCTTGCCGAAGGCCTCCTGCGTCAGCCACCAGCGGTAGAAGTAGTCGCAGAAGAAGCCCCAGTTGTTCTTCGCGACCGAGACGCAGCCGTTGCCGGGCCGGTTGGTCGTCTTGCCGAGCTTGACCGTCTTGGCCTTGGTCGCCTCCTCGGGCGTGACGTACCCGAGGTCCCGCATGTTGTCGATGATGTAGTTGCGCCGGTCCAGCGCCTGCGGGTAGCCGCTCGGCGTGGTCGGGTCGAACGACGTCGGCGCCTTCACCATGCCGGCGAGCAGCGCCGCCTCGGGCACCGTGAGGTCCTTGGGCTTCTTGCCGAAGTAGACCTGGCTGCCGGCGTAGACACCGTAGGCGCCGTTGCCGAACGGCGCGATGTTCAGGTAGCGCTCGAGGATCTGCTGCTTGTTGAGCTCCTTCTCGAGCTGCAGCGCGTACTTCATCTCGGAGAGCTTGCGTTCCGGGGTGTCCTTGGTGGCGTCGACGGCCTCCTGCGGCGTCTTCGCGGAGTACGCCAGGGTCATCCGGACCAGCTGCATCGTCAGCGTCGACGCGCCCTGCTTGCCGCCGCCGTTCTTGTTGTTGACGAACGCGCGGGCGACACCCTTGAGGTCGACACCGTTGTGCTTGTAGAACTGGTGGTCCTCGGCGGAGACGATCGCGTTCTGCATGTTGACCGAGATGTCCTTGAGCGGGACGTCGCTGCGGAACTCGTCGTACATGACGGCGATCTGGGTCTTGTTGTCCGAGGCGAAGACTCGCGTGACCTGCGGGGCGGTCTGCTGCTCCAGCTCGCTCGGCAGTTCCGCGAACGTCTCCGACCCGGCCTTGGCCGCCAGCCCTGACATGGCGACGGCGGGGAACGAGGCAGCGGCGACCACGACGCCCGCCAGCAGTCCACAGATCAGCAGTGATCCGGCGCTGGCGAACTTGTTGCGGCCGCGGGGAGGCGTAGGGGAAGTCACCGTAAACAGATTAGTCATGATGATCCAGCACTGCCTCTCAGAGTCCGCTCTCCAGCGTGGCGACTTCACCCGTCGCCGCCGCCTGTGGCAGGCGCGCCTTCGCAGCCGCGTCCCCGTAGAGCGCCCAGCGGAAGAACTCCGTCGATGTACCGGTGGTGGCCTCGAAGTCGGCCGCACCGGTGACGTGTCCCCCGTCGGTGATCGTGAGCATCGCGCGTGACCAGGGAACAGCCGCAAAAACCGCGTGCCCCGCGCGGTACGCGACGGTGTTGTCCTTACGCCCGTGGACGAAGAGCATCGCCGCCGGAGGGCCGGTGAAAGCCGCGCCCTGGAAGTCGGTGCCGGCGAGCACCATGCCCGCCTTGAGACGCTCGTCACGATGTGCACTGAACAACCCGGCCGTGGTGATTCCCCCGGCCGAGTGACCGGCGGCGGCGATCCGGTCCGTGTCGATGATCGCGCGGAGCGGACCGGTCGTGGCCAGCAGCGAGTCGATGACAAAGGAGGCGTCGGCGGGCTGGTTGACGATGTCGAGCGCGTAGAAGTCGGCGGCGCCGTACGAGGTCCGGGGGTAGGTCGGGCCGGCGACGACAAACCCGGCCTGGGCCCAGCGGGCCAGCATCGCGGCGTAGTCGCCCGGCTGTGCGGTGAGGCCGTGGCTGAACAGCACGAGCGGGAAGCGCCCGCGGGCCGGCGCCGCGTCGTCGGCCGGCTCCGGGGTGGCGGGCACCGGCCCCTCCGCGGGATACCAGACGGTGGTCGGCAACGAGCGGTCCTCGCGCTGGAACTGCAGCACCTGCCGGCCCACCGCGTGCGCACGCCCGGGCGCACGGCCCGGTGGCGGCGTGTAGGGCGCCGACACGTCCTGCGGGGGCAGCGACGACGCGGTGGTCGAGGCCAGGATGGGCACGGCCGAGGAAGGGGTGGCGGTGGGGGCCGTTGCCGTCTCCGCCGAACAAGCGGCGAGCGCCCCGGTCCCGGCGGTCGCGGCAAGTCCCACGATCAGAGTCCGTCTACGCATGGTGACCATCCTGCGATACGAACCTGTGCTGACCTTGAGAAACGCCGGAGCCGAAGATCACACCTGGTGACTGGCCCGGCTTTTCTACACTTCCGCCGTCATCAATGACCCAACGGGGGAACACTTCATGCGCACCATTCGTACCGCCGGCCTGTCCATCGCTTTTGTGGCTTTTGCCGCCCTGCTCTCCGCCTGCCAGCCGGCCGAGCCCGCCAGCACCGGCAGCGGTGCTGCCCCGGCCACCTCGGCGGCGACCACCACGGCCTCGCCCACGCCGACCGTCGACGTCAAGGCCAACACCAAGGAGGTCTGCACGTCGGTCACCAAGGTCATGATCGACGGCAGCGTGAAGATCGCCGACGACTCGGTGAAGTCGATCGACGAGAGCTGGAGCCAGAGCAAGCGCAACAAGAACCTCCAGACCACCTTCGCGTCCATGGGCAAGAAGATCGCGGCCGAGGCGGACAAGGCCGTCGACCCCGAGCTGAAGAAGACGATCGAGGACACCGGGGCCAAGGTCGCCGCCGGTGCGAAGAAGTCGGACGCACTGGCCTTCCTCAAGAAGGACTTCCAGACCGCCGCCAAGAGCATCGACAAGACGTGCGGAAACTAGGCTGGAGGTCATGACTTCCAGGCCCGTACGGATCGGCTTGCAGATCCAGCCACAGCACGCCAGTTACGCCTCCATCCGCCGCGCGGCCGCGCAGGCCGAGGAGCTCGGCGTGGACATCCTGTTCAACTGGGACCACTTCTATCCGCTGTACGGCGACCCGGACGGCCTGCACTACGAGTGCTGGACCATGCTCGGGGCCTGGGCCGAGGCGACCTCCCGCGTGGAGATCGGCGCGCTGGTCACCTGTAACAGCTACCGCAATCCCGAGCTGCTCGCGGACATGGCCCGCACCGTCGACCACATCAGCGACGGGCGGCTCATCCTCGGCATCGGTGCCGGCTGGTTCGAGAAGGACTACGACGAGTACGGCTACGAGTTCGGCACGCCCGGCAGCCGGCTGGCCGACCTCGCGCAGGCACTGCCGCGGATCGAGTCGCGGTGGGCCAAGCTGAACCCGCCGCCGACGCGGAAGATCCCGGTGCTGATCGGTGGCGGCGGCGAGAAGAAGACGCTGCGGCTGGTCGCCCAGCACGCGGACGTGTGGCACAGCTTCGGCGACGCGGAGACCGTCGAGCGCAAGCTCGGCATCCTGCGGCAGCACTGCGCCGACGTGGGCCGCGACGCCGGCGAGATCGAGGTCTCGGCCGGTGTCGACGGCGCGAGCGACCCGGCCGTGGCCGGCGCCGCGATGGTGGCCAAGGGTGTCTCGCTGCTCACCCTCAACGCCGGCGGTCCCGATTACGACCTGGAACCGCTGAAGCGCTGGCTGGCCTGGCGCGACGAGCAGAACGCCTGACGGCAGACGGGACCGGGTGGCTCAGGCGGCCCGGTCCCGGCCGTCGAGGTAGCGCAGCACCGCGGCGACCCGCCGGTCGTTGCGGTCGTCCGGGGCCAGGTCCAGCTTGGAGAAGATCGCCCGGATGTGTTTGTGCACGGCACCCTCGGTGACGAAGAGCCGCTCGGCGATGGCGGTGTTGCCGAGCCCTTCGGCCATCAGCGCCAGCACCTCGCGCTCCCGGGCGCTGAGGCGGTCGAGGCGCTCGTCCGGTCGGGTCCGCGCGAAGAGCTGCGCGACCACCTCGGGGTCGACCGCCGTGCCGCCCTCGGCCACGCGGTGCAGGGCCCCGAGGAACTCCTCGACCCGGCCGACCCGCTCCTTCAGCAGATAACCCAGACCCCGGGCCCCGCCGGCCAGGAGCTCGGTCGCGAACATCTGCTCCACGTACGCGGAGAGCACCAGAACCGCCAGCCCGGGCTGCCGCCGCCGGGCCTCGACGGCCGCCACGATCCCCTCGTCCGAGTGTGTCGGTGGCATCCGCACGTCGACGATCGCGACGTCCGGACTGTGCTTGTCGACGGCTGCGAGGAACTCCTCCGGGTTCCCGGCGGTCGCCACCACGTCCAGGGACTCGGCGCGCAGCAGCAGCGCCAGGCCCTCCCGCAGCAACGCGTCGTCCTCGGCGATCACGATCCGCACGGCAGCTCCACTTCCAGGGTTGTCGGCCCGCCGGGCGGGCTGGTCAAGGTCAGGGTGCCGTCGAGCGCCTGCACCCGGCGGCGGATGCCGACGAGTCCCGAGCCGCCGTCCTCGTCGGCGCCGCCGCGGCCGTCGTCGGTGATCCGCACGTGCAACCGGGGACCCCGGCTCCGCACGTCGACCTCCACGTGGGTCGCGCCGCTGTGCTTGGCCACGTTGGTGAGCGCCTCGGCCACGACGAAGTAGGCGGTGGACTCGACCGAGGCGGCCAGCCGGGCGGGCACGTCGACCTCCACCTGGCACGGGACGGGAGATCCGGAGGCCAGCCCGCTCAGCGCACCGGCCAGACCGCGGTCGGCGAGCACCGGCGGGAGGATGCCGCGGGCCACCGCACGCAGCTCGGCGAGGGCCTGCTCGGCGGCGCCCTGAGCGCGTTCGAGGAGCACCTCGGCCTCGGCCGGGTCGCGGGTCAGCATGCGACGGGCGGCGCCGAGGAGCACGGTCGTGGCGACGAGGCGGTTCTGGGTGCCGTCGTGCAGGGACCGCTCGATGCGGCGCAGCTCGACGGCGTGGGCGTCGAGCGCGGCGGCTCGGGTCGAGGTCAGCTCGGCGATGCGCAGGGAGAGGTCCGTCTCCGGGCCGGGTGCCAGCAGCCGCCGGCCCCAGCTGCTCTGCAGGCGGGCCATGCCGGGAGCCAGGCCCACGGTCATCACGGCCCAGACGACACCGAGCAGGGTGACCGTGGCGACACCGGGCCAGTCGTGCACGGTCCAGAGGCCGATGCCCGGTGTCGCGTCACCCTCGGGGACCATCCGCCACCAGAGCGGGAAGGTGAAGTCGCGCAGGGCCCAGGCGGGCAACTGGATGCCGATCACCCCGAGGAGGAGGCCACCTGTCGCGTGCGCGGCCACCCAGAGCACCTCACGGCGGGTCGCCGGATCGGCCGCGGCCTCGCGCAGTGCCGTCGGCAGCGGGCCGGGGGCGAGCACCTCGGCACCACGCCGGGAGAGCCGGCGGCGTTCCACGTCCGCGACCGCGTGCAGGAGGCGCAGCGCCGAGGGCGCCAGCAGCAGTCCGATTCCGATCACACTGGTCAGGGCCACGAGGACGAGCCAGGCCAGCACGGCCAGAGCGAGGCAGGCGGTGCCCAGACCGCCGAGCAGCTCGACGAAGGCACGCCACGCGGTGGCCCGCGCCTCTCGCAGTCGTTTCGCCTCCATGGCAGCTGACCCTAGAGCGCGACCGCCACCCGCGGCAGGGCCCGGGGCAGAAAGTACAGCCTGCTGTACCCCGGCCGGGCAGCGCGCGGGATCGGTTCGGGGCCCGTCGATCCCTAGCGTCGGAAGGGACCGGAAACGCCCGTCAGAGGAGCCCGCCATGACCGAACAGAACACCCCTTCCCCGCGCCGGACGGCCGTCTGGGCGCTGCTGATCCTCTGCGCGGTCGGCAACGTGATCGTGTCGCTGCGCGGGGCATCACTCGTCGTGCACCTGGTGCTCGGCATCGTGACCGTGGCGTGCATCGTCGCGCTCGTCGTGCCGTACGTGCGGCGTACCCGGTGAACGCGGTCGAACTGACCCACGTCAGCAAGTCGTACGGGGAGATCCGCGCACTGCGCGACGTCTCGCTGAGCGTGCCGGAAGGCACTTTCCTGGCGGTGATGGGACCGTCGGGATCCGGCAAGAGCACCCTGATGCACTGCGCGGCCGGGCTGGACACACCGACCGGCGGCACGGTGGTCGTGGACGGTGCCGACATCGGCCGCCTCGACGAGAACAGCCGCACCGAGCTGCGGCGCGACCGCATCGGCTTCGTCTTCCAGGCCTACAACCTGGTGCCGTCGCTGAGCCTGCTCGACAACATCACCCTGCCGCTGCGGCTGGCCGGGCGGGCGCCCGACGCGGCCTGGCTGGACAAGCTGGTCGCGCGGGTCGGTCTGAGCGACCGGCTCGAGCACCGGCCCGCGGAGCTGTCCGGCGGTCAGCAGCAGCGCGCGGCGATCGCGCGGGCGCTGGTGACCCGTCCGGCCGTGGTCTTCGCCGACGAGCCGACCGGCGCGCTCGACCTGCGCAGCGCCCACGAGGTGCTGGGACTGCTGCGGGACCTGGTGGACGAGTTCCGCCAGACCGTGGTCATGGTGACGCACGACCCGGCCGCCGCAGCCCGGGCGCACCAGGCGGTCGTCATGGCCGACGGCCGGATCGTCGACGTCCTCCCCCGCCCGACCGCCGCCGACCTGGCCGCGCGGCTCGTCACGCTCGGAGCACGGTGATGGTGCGGCTCGCGATGAAGATGGCCGCCCAGCGGATCACGGCACTGCTGGCCGTGGCGTGTGCGGTGCTGGGTGGCGCCGCGCTGGTGACCGCGACCGGGGTGATCTCCGAATCGGGCCTGCGCTCGCACCTGCCCCCGGGCCGGCTGGCCGGGGCCGACGTCGTGGTGACGGCGCCACAGACCGCGCGGGTGGGCGGCGATCTGCCGCTCGCCCTGCCCGAACGCGCCCCGGTGCCGGCCGGGGTCGCCGAACGACTCGGCCGGGTGCCGGGCGTCGAGACCGTCGTGGCCGACGTCAGCTTCCCGGCGGCGCTGGTCGTGCAGGGTCACGTGCTGCCCGGTGAGGCGGGCCACGGATGGTCGTCGACGACCCTGCTGGCGGATCCGCGCATCGAGGGCTCGGCGCCGAACCGGCCCGACGAGGTCGCTGTGGACTCCGCCGCCGGCATCAGCGTCGGCGATCCGGTCGAGATCGTGGCGGCCGGACGGCCCGCGCGCTACCGCGTCTCAGCGGTGGTGAGCGGCGCGGCCGGCGGGATCTACTTCGCCGACACCACGGCCGCCGGCCTGGCCGGCCGCGGAACCGCCGCGCCGGACCGGACCGGGTCTGCCGCTCAGCCCGGGCTCTCTGCGGGGCCGGACCTGGTCGGGCTCCGGGCGGCGCCGGGTCAGGCTGACCGGGTGGCTTCCGCCGTACGCGCCGAGCTGCGTGGCACCGGCCTGACCGTGGCAACCGGAAGCACCCGGGGCGACGCGGCCGCACCGGAAGCAGGCGCCGCACGGCAACTGCTGCTCCTGATCGCGGGCTCCCTCGCCGGGATCATCCTGATCATCATCGGCTTTGTCGTCGCCGGTGCCCTCGGAGTGGCCCTGAGCGGTCAGCGCCGCGACCTCGCCCTGATGCGGGCGGTCGGGGCGACACCACGGCAGATCCGCCGCCTGGCCGCCGGGCAGGCCCTGACCGTGACGGCCGTGGCGCTCGTCCCCGGGGTGGCGCTGGGCTACCCGCTCGCCGGACAGTTCGGCCGTCTGCTGGCGCGCCTCGGCCTGCTGCCGGACGGGTTGCCGCTGAGCCTGAGCCCGCTGCCGGCGATCGCCGCCGTGCTGCTGCTCGGCCTGGTGGTCGGCGTCTCCGCGGTCAGCTCGGCCTGGCGGCTCTCGCGGATGGCACCGACCGAGGCGGTCGCCGAGTCGCGGACCGAACCGCGGGCCCTGTCCCCGGTACGCACGACGGCCGGGATGCTGCTGATGTTCGGCGGCACCGCACTGTCCGTGGTGCCGCTGCTCGTGCGTACGCCGGTGGGCGCCGCGACCACGTCGATGGCCGGGATCCTGGGTGCGGTGGGGCTGGCCCTGGCCGGCCCGGCCCTGGTGCGACGGGCCGGTGACGCCCTCGGCAAGCGGTTGCCGCGACGGGCGTCCGCGCCGACGTGGCTCGCGGTCGCCAACGTCCGCGGGTACGTGCTGCGCGTCGGCGGTGTGGTCGCGAGCCTGGCCATGGTGCTGGTGTTCGTGCTGACCTACGCCCTGACGCAGACGACGGTGCAGGCGGCGGCCGATCGCGAGACGCGGGCCGGCACGGTCGCCCAGCACACGATCGCGGCGCCCGCGCTGGGTGGGGTGCCGGTCGGGCTGGAGGACGAGGTGCGCTCGACCGCCGGCGTGGAGGCCGTGTCGTCGCTGACCACCACCACGGTGCTGTGGCCGTACCGGATGTTCGGTGAGGAGGACGTCGAGTCGCACACGGCGATGGTCCTGACACCGGCCGCCGCGGACGTGCTCGACCTCGGGGTCACCGGCGGGAGTCTGCAGGGGCTGACCGGGGCGACCATCGCCGTGGGCAGCGACGTCGCCGGGTCCCGCGACGCCGAGGTCGGGCGGACGGTCGCACTGGTCCTGGGTGACGGCGCCCGGGTCGAGGCGAAGGTGGTGGCGGTCTACGACCGGGAACTCGGCTTCGGGCCGCTGGTCGTCTCGCGTGATCTGGTCGCCGGGCACACGAGCACCGGGCTGGACGCGAGCCTGCTGGTCCGGGCGGACTCCACCGACGCGTTGACGGCGCTGGTGGCGGGCCGGCCGGGGTTGACGCTGGGCAGCGCACGACCGGAGGCGAGTGACACACCGCCCGAGGCGTGGATCAACCTGGCGCTGGTCGTGGTGCTGCTCGCGTACCTGTTGCTGAGCATCGCGAACAAGCTGGTGGCGGCGACGGCTCAGCGGCGTACCGAGATCGCGGTCCTGAGATTGAGTGGCACGACGCCGCGGCAGGTCCGCGCGATGATCCGCCGCGAGGCCGCCCTGATCGCCGCAGGCGCGCTGGTCCTGGGTCTGGCGCTGGCCGCTGTCCCCCTGGCGCTGCTGGGGATCGGATTCCTGGACCGGCCGTGGCCGGCGGGCCCGGTGTGGCTGCTGCCCGCGGCCGTGCTGACGGTGGTGGTGACGGCGTTCCTGACGATGGAACTGCCGGCCCGGCGGGCGCTGCGGGTGCCGCCGGCGGAGGCTCTGCGGGTCTGAGGGAGGGCCTGTCCTCGCGGACAGACCCTCCCCGGGTCAGACGAAGATGTCCAGGATCAGGACGCAGCCGAAACCGACGACGGAGATGATCGTCTCCATCACCGACCACGTCTTGATGGTCTGGCCGACGGTCATCCCGAAGTACTCCTTCACCAGCCAGAAGCCGGCGTCGTTGACGTGCGAGAAGAACAGCGAGCCGCAGCCGATGGCCAGGGCCAGCAGGGAGATCTCCGGCTTGTCGAGGGTTGCGGCGAGCGGGGCGACGATGCCCGCGGCGGTGATCGTCGCCACCGTCGCCGAACCCGTGGCGACCCGGATGCCGACCGCGACGAGGAAGCCGAGGAGCAGCGCCGAGATGTTGGCGTCCTTGGCCGCGTCCGCGACCACGGTGCCGACACCGGCGTCGACCAGGACCTGCTTGAAGCCGCCACCCGCGGCGACGATGAGCAGGATGCCGGCGATCGGCGGCAGCGAACCACCGATGACCGCCGAGGTCTGCGCGCGGTCGAAACCCGCCCGCTTGCCGAGTGTCCACATGGCCAGGAGCACACCGGCGAGCAGGGCGACCACCGGGTCACCGGCGACCTCGAAGGCGCTGCGCAGGCCGCTGCCCTCGTTCAGGACGAGCTCCGCGAACGCGCGCAGCAGCATGAGCACGATCGGCAGCAGGATGGTGAGCACGGCGGGAACCACACCGGGGTTGCGCCGGTGGGCCGGCAGATCGGCGTCGACCGGCTTGTCCGGTTCGGTCGTGCCGGCGTTGGCCAGGTCGTCACGGTCGACGAAGTCCTGACCACCGGCGGGACCCGAGCCGGGCCGGCCCTCGGCGGAGGCGCCGGCGGTCACCAGTCGGCCCGGCACCACGAGCGGCACCCGCTTGGCGATGAAGTTACCGAAGATCGGGCCGGCGATGATCACGGTCGGGACCGCGCAGATGAGGCCGAACGCGAGCGTGAGGCCCAGGTCGGCGTTCAGGCTGGAGACCGCGACCAGGGGTCCGGGGTGCGGCGGGACCAGACCGTGCAGAACGGACAGACCGGCCAGCGCCGGGATACCGATCTTGAGCAGCGGCACGTCGGTCTTCTGCGCGACCAGCAGCACGATCGGCACCAGCAGCACCACGCCGACCTCGAAGAACAACGGGAGGCCGATGAGCGCGGCGACACCTGCCATGGCCCACGGCAGGGCCGACCCGGAGAACTTCCGGACGATCGTGCCCACGATGGTGTCGGCGCCGCCGGACTCGGCCAGCAGGGCGCCGATCATCGACCCGAGGGCGATCAGCAACCCGACGCCGCCGACCGTGGTGCCGACTCCGGTGGTGAACGACTTGACGGTGGCGCTGGGGGCAGCGCCGGCAACGATTCCCAGCGTCGCGGCGCCGAGCACGAGGGCCAGGAAGGGATGCCACTTGGCCCAGGCGATGAGAAGGACGACAGCCACGATGCCGAGCACCGCGGCGAGGACGAGTTGGCCGGTTCCGGCGGAGGTGATCGCTTCCGCGGCCAACACAGGGGCAGAGAGCGAGGTCATGAGCGACGCCGTACCCGCTGCCAGGCGGTTCTAAGCGTACGTTCAGCTTGGGCCTCGACCAGCGGAATCCGCCGGGGGCGGCCGCCCGGAAGCGGACGGCCGCACGGCGCCCGTGGCTCAGCCCTGGAGGGCGGTCGCCAGGCCCTGCTTGACGCTGCGGCTCAGCTCGTCGGCGATGATTTCGGGCCGGCCGGCCTCGACGCCGTCGAGGGCCAGGCGGGCGACGATCGCCGGATCGATCTTCTGGTCGGCGGGGATGTTCGCCGCCATGTCGGTGTCCATGTAACCCACGTGCAGCGCGGAGACGGTGATGCCGCGCGGCGTGAGCTGGTCGCGGACCGCGTCGGTGAGCGCCCACTCCGCCGCCTTGGCCGACGTGTACGCCCCCAGGCCGCCCGGGTGCAGCCAGGACAGCACCGACAGGACGTTGAGGAACGCGCCACCACCGTTGCCCTCGATGACCGGGGCGAACGCGCGGGTCACGTGCAGCGTGCCGAAGTAGTGCGTCTCCATCTCGAGGCGGATCTTGTCGAGGTCACCGTCGATGAGGGCGGCGCCCGTGCCGCTGCCTGCGTTGTTGACCACGACGGTGACGTCGCCGGCGACCTTCACGGCCTGCGCGACGGACTCGGGATCGGTGATGTCGAGCGCCACCGGAATGACACCGGGCAGGTCGATCGTCTCGGGGCGGCGGGCGCCCGCGTAGACCTTGGCGCCGCGCTGCACGAGCTGCTCGGCGAAGTGGCGGCCGAGACCGCGGTTGGCACCGGTGACGAGGACTACGGAGTCGTTGAGGTTCATGCTTTTAGATTATGGACGACATCTATCAGCCGCAAGGGTTAGATGACGGACGTCATATAAGATGGGTCCCGGAGGTGCGAGATGGCACGGGTGTCACAGGCTCAGGCGCAGGAGAACCGCGACCGGGTGGTCGAGACCGCCGCACGGCTCTTCCGTGAACGCGGAGTGCAAGGAGTCAGCGTCGCCGACCTGATGGCCGAGGCGGGCCTGACCCACGGCGGCTTCTACAAGCAGTTCAGCTCCAAGGAGGCCCTGGTCGCCGAGGCCACCGGGCGCGCGTTCGGCGAGCTGGGCGCCCTGCTCACCGGCCTGGACGAGCAGCACCCCGATGACCACGCGGCGGCCCGCAGCGCACTGCTGGACTACTACTTCTCCGCCGAGCACCGCGACCACGCCGGCAAGGGCTGCCCGACCACCGCCCTCGGCCCCGACGTGGCCCGCGAGGCGCCCGGCAGCCCGGCCCGTGAGCCGTACGCGGAAGGGGTCGAGGGTTTTGCCCGCTGGATGGGCGACGAGAGTGAGGAGAACCTGGTCGCGATCGCCACGATGGCCGGCGCCCTGATGCTCTCGCGCGCCACGGCCGGCAGCGAGCTGTCCGACAGGATCCTGGCCGCGGCCCGCCGATCGCTGTCCTCCGGCGACGGGCGGTCCGCGGACTAACCGAGGGGGAAACCCGCCTCGATCAGGGCGAGAGCACGTTCGAAATCAGTGAAGTAGTCCGTGCCCTGCTCCGGCAGGAGGCTGTGCGGCGCGACGGCCAGCCCCGCGCCTATCACCGCACCGGCCAGGACCCGGGCGGAGAAGTCGTCCGGCGGCAGCCCGGCCCGCTCGGCCACGGCGGCGCCGAGCAGGCCGATGATCTGCGTGTACTGCTGGGTGTTGCGGGCCTGGAGCTCCGGGACGCTGCGGATCAGTCGCTGACGGCGGCGCTCCTGCTCCCACTCGTCGGGGGTGAGCTGGTCGTAGATCTCCCGGATGCTCCGCCGGATCGCCTCGATCGGGTGCACGTCCGCGGGCTGGGCGCGCAGCGCCGCGACCATCGGCGGGTCGTAGTCGTCGGCGAGGACGACGTCCTCCTTCGTCGGGAAGTACCGGAAGAAGGTGCTCTGCGAGACGTCCGCCGCCTCGGCGATCTGATCGACCGTCGTGGCGGCGTACCCCTGCTCGTCGAAGAGACGCATCGCGTGGGCGCGGATCGCCGCCCGCGTCTTGGCCTTCTTGCGTTCACGCAAACCGGTCGGCAGGGACGACGTCATACCACCGATTCTGCCGCTGCGAGCGGCCCGGCGGGCGACGGGGTGACGATGTCCGCCTCCGGCGCGGGCGAGCGGGCCGGCAGGAACAGCAGCGACAGCACGGCTCCGGCGACGGCGACGGCACCGGCGACGACCAGGGCCAGGTCCATCCCGGAGGTGAACGCCGCCTGCACCGACTGCAGCAACGCCTGGTCGCCGAGATTGCCCGCGACCGCTACACCGGCGGTGGCGCTGTCCCGCACGGCGTCCACCGCCGCCGGGGGCAGACCGGTCACGTCGACCTGATCCCGGTACGCGCCGTTGAGCACGGTGCCGAGCACGGTCACGCCGATCGCACCACCGACCTGACGCAGCGCCTGGATGAGCCCGGACCCGACACCGCTGCGCTCGGGGGTCAGCGCGCCGAGGGCCGCGTTCATGGCCGGCGGCATCGTGAACCCGAGGCCGAGGCCCGCGACGGAGATCCAGAGGGCGACGTAGGCGTACCCGGTGGCCGGTCCGGTGGCCGCACCGGCGAACAGGCCGGCGGCCATGAGCACGAGGCCGGCGGTGACGACGACCTTCGCACCCAGACGCGGCTCGAGCCGGCCGGCGACCCGCGCGCCGACGAGCAGGCCACCGATCACCGGGAGCAGCCGCAGACCGGTGCCCAGCGCGTCGTGCCCGCCGATGGACTGGAAGAACTGCGGCAGCGCGAAGAGGATGCCGAACAGCCCGAAACTGCCCACGGTGGCCAGCAGAGAACCCCAGGTGAAACCGCGCGAACGGAACAGCGCCAGCTCGACCAGCGGCGCCTGGGCGTGCCGCTGCCACCAGCCGAAGACGGCCAGCAGCACCGCACCGCCGATGGCGGTGATCAACGAGCGCGGGTCGGTCCAGCCGCGTTCGCCGGCCTCCACGATCCCGTACGTGAGCGCGACGAGCCCCGCGGTGGACAGCACGATGCCGGCGGGGTCGAAACGGCGGGCGCGGTCACCGTGCGACTCGGGCACCCAGAGCGCCACCGCGACCAGCCCGAGCAGCACCATCGGGATGTTGATCAGGAAGACCGAGCCCCACCAGAAGTGGTCCAGCAGCCAGCCACCGACCACCGGGCCGAGCGGGATGCCCAGCGCGCTCGCCGTCACCCACACCGTCAGCGCCTTGGGCCGCTCGTCCGCATCGAAGAGCACCGTCAGCACGGCCGAGGTGAGCGGCATGAGGACGGCGGCGCCGAGACCCAGAGCGGCCCGGGCGGCGATCAACTGCCCGGTGGAGACCGCGTACGCACAGGCGACCGAGGCCGCACCGAAGACGACCAGCGCGCCGAGCAGCATCCGCTTGCGCCCGAAGCGGTCGCCCAGCATGCCGGCGGGCAGCAGCGCCGCGGCCAGGACCAGCAGGTAGGAAGTGGTGATCCACTGCAGATCACCGGTGGAGGCGTGGAGGTCACCGGCGAGCGTGGGCAGCGCGACGCTGAGCACCGTGCTGTCCAGACCGATGGCGAGGGTGCACAGGGCGAGCGCGGCGAGCGCCCACCAGCGAGATTTGGAAGTAACCATGAAATGAGGGTAACCCCCAAAAGCTTGCGGCTGCCATAATGTGACGTAGGCAATGATCGGGGACGTGACGGAGTTCTGGACCGAGCTGGGCCTGCCGGGCCTCGCCGACGTGCACACCCACTTCCTGCCCGAGCGGATGCAGCGCCGCGTGTGGGCCCACTACGACCAGGCCGGGCCGCTCATCGGCCGGCCCTGGCCGATCCACTACCGCCTCCCCGAGGCCGGCCGGGTCGCCGAACTCGGCCGGCTCGGCGTGCGGATCTTCACGGCCCTCGCGTACGCCCACCGCCCCGGCATGGCCGCGGACCTCACCGCCTGGACGCTGGACTTCGCCGGGCGCACCCCGGGCTGCCTGCCCAGTGCGACGTTCTTCCCCGAGCCGTCGGCCACCGGTGAAGTCCTGTCGGCGCTGGCCCACGGCGCGCGCATCTTCAAACTGCACCTGCAGGTCGGCGGTTTCGACCCCCGCGACGACCTGCTCGACGACGCCTGGGGTGTTCTGGCCGAGTCGGGCACCCCGGTCGTCGTCCACGCCGGTTCCGGCCCCGTGGCCAACGGCTTCACCGGACCCGGCCCGATCGGCGACGTCCTGCGCCGCCACCCCCGGCTGGCCCTGATCTTCGCGCACCTCGGCGGCCCCGAGTACGAGGGCTTCCTGGACCTGTCGGAGCGTTACGAGCACGCCCGGCTGGACACGACGATGGCCTTCACCGACTTCTTCGAAGAGCTCGCGCCGTTCCCACCCGGCCTGCGGCCCCGGCTGCGCGACCTCGGCCTGGCCGGCAAGGTCCTGCTCGGCAGCGACTTCCCCAGCATCCCCCACCCGTACGCCCACCAACTCGAGGCACTGGCCCGCCTCGACCTGGGCGACGACTGGCTCCGCGCCGTCTGCTGGCACAACGCCGCACGTCTTTTCGGCGCGTAGATGCACGTCAGGCGAGCGCGCCTGTGCCACGATCACTATCGATCAAGACCGACGATCCCCCGGACGAGGTGAGGTGTGCGATGAAAAAGGCCCTCGGCTGGATCCTGCTCGCCCTGGTCATCTTCTACATCGGCACCAACCCCGGCCCCGCCGCGGACACCGCGCAGGGCCTCGGCGACGGCATCGCGGAGGTGTTCCGCAACGTCGGAACGTTCTTCTCCGAACTGGCCAACTGACCGGCCGCTGATGCACGTCGTCTGCGTCGGCCTGGCCACCGTGGACCTGGTCCAACGCGTCGACCGCATGCCGGGCCCGGACGAGAAGGCCGAAGCGCTGTCCGCCTCGGTCGCCGCAGGAGGCCCGGCCACCAACGCCGCGGTCACCGCTGCCGCCCTGGGCGCGACGGTCACGCTTGTCACCGCCGTGGGAAGCCACCCGCTGGCCGCTCTGATCCGCGCCGACCTGGCCGAGTGCGGGGTGACGCTGCTCGACGCGACCCCGGAGGCCACCACTCCCCCGCCTGTCTCGGCCGTCACGGTCCTGGCGGCGACCGGGCAGCGCACGATCGTCAGCCGCAACGCCCGCGGTAGCGAGGTTGCCGCCCCGGCCGGACTCGCCTCGGTGCTGGCGTCGGCGGACGTGGTGCTGGTGGACGGTCATCACCCGGCGCTGGCCCGCGCCGCCGCAGCGTCCGGCCGCCTTCTGGTCCTCGATGCGGGAAGCTGGCGGCCGATCTTCGCGGAGCTGCTGCCGCTCGCGGACGTGGTCGCCGCGTCGGCCGCCTTCCGGCTGCCCACCCCGGGCCTGTCCACGGCGGGCTTGCCCACGCCGGGGCCGACCGATGCGACGCACCCGGCCGCGGACTTCGCGACACCCGACGCCAATCCGCCAGCCGCGGCCTATGCAGCGCCCGACGCCGATCCGCCGGCCGCGGACCTCGCAGCACCCAACGCCAATCCGCCCGGCGCGGACCTCGCAGCACCCAACGCCAATCCGCCGGCCGCGGGCTCCGCGGCGCTCGGCGTTGGTCCGCCGACCGCGGACCTTGCGCAGCCTGGGCCGACCGATGTGGTCCCGCCGCCCGGGGACCACGAGGGGATTTCGGCTCGGGAGGCCTTGCGGGTTGCCGGGGTGCGGCGAGGGGCGATCACCCGGGGGCCGGATCCGATCATCTGGTGGTCCGGCGACGAGAACGGCGAACTGGCGGTGCCCGCCGTGCCCGCGGTCGACACCGCCGGCGCCGGGGACGTGTTCCACGGCGCGCTGGCGGTGGCGCTGGGTCGCGGTCTGACGCTGGTGCCCGCGTTGCGCTTCGCGACGGAGATCGCCGGGATCCGGGTGCGGCACGCCGGCCCGCGGTCCTGGCTCGCAGCATTGCGTGGCTGAATCCGGGGGACGCGATGGTTCGCCCGAGCGGCGAACTCCTGACCGCGGTCCGCTCGCCTGCTGTCCGCAAAGGACACCGGGACGACCCAGCGACCCCACGGACCGGCGACCCCGCGGACCGGCGACCCCGCGACCCGGCGACCCCGCGACCCGCGACCCCGCGACCCGGCGACCCGGCGACCCGGCGACCCGGCGGATTGTCGGACTTGCCGACCGGCCGACCGGCCGACCAACGGCGAACGCGGTCTGGTCAGTGGGTGGCCCGGCTCCGGCGGCGGCTCAGGAGCAGGGCGCCGGCACCGGCGGTGATCAGCAGCAGCCCGGCCGTGGCGAGTGCAGCAATCGGCGCACCGGTGATGGGCAGGCCACCACTTGCCTGCTCGTCATCACCGCCGCTCTCACCGCCGTTGCCGGTGCCGGTGCCCGTCGGGGACGGCGAAGGGCTCGGGGAGGACGGGGTCGGTGACGGCGAGGGCGCCTTGGTGAAGGTGACCGTGCCGGTGGCCCTGATGGGGTACTCGAGATATTCGAGGGAGAAGGACATCGTGTCGCGAAGCTCGCGGTAGTCGTCCGGCCTGACACTCGACTTGAGTTCGAAGATCAGATCGAGATCCGTTCCGGACTCCAGGCGGCGTGGCACCTGGCACGTCAGCGAGCCGTCGGCCCAGCAGTCGGCGGGAATGTTCGTGATGCCGCCGCCGCCGATGAACCACGCGCCGAAGGAACCCAACATCACGAACTCGTCGACCGGTGTGGCCTCGCCGTAGTGCAGGCGCACCTTGATGCGCACCGGCTGACCGGGCACGACGGGCTCCGCGGGGCCGGTGACCTTCAGGAAGGTCGCGGCGGGTCCGGCAACGCGTGTGGTCAGCGTCGCCGTGTTGTCCGCCGGGTTGGTCTCCTCGCTGTCGGAGGACACCACCACCGTGGTGGTCAGCTCGGTGCCGATCGGAACGGACTCCGCGACACGACCTGGGGCCTGCCACCACACGCCGCCCTGAGTGACCTCCGTGGGCTCGGGGATGCAGACGACGGTCCGGCCGCCGATCTCACCCTCGCACGGACCTGCTCCGTCACTCGCAGCTCCGCCATCGCCTTGGTACGACACACCTTCCGGGAGCGTCACGGTCATCTTGACGCCGGTGGGTGTCTGCGAGCCCGCAAGAACCGTGCCGATCCTGACGTACAGCAGCTCGCCGGGGACGGCCTCCGCCGCGCCGTCGATGGTGGCGCGCAGGTCGACGGTCGCCGGCGGAGCCGCGACAGCGGGCGTCGCCGTCAGGAGTGCGGCGCCCACCGCGAGGACTGCAAGGCCGGAACGCCGCCACATCATCATGCGCGGCAGTATGGCACCGGGCTGCCGGTCGTGGGGCCCGGTCGTTCAGCTTGTGGACGACCGGCTCCGGCGGCGGCTCAGGAGCAGGGCGCCGGCACCGGCGGTGACCAGCAGCAGCCCGGCCGTGGCGAGCGAGGCGATCGGCGCACCGGTGATGGGAAGGCCACCACCCGCCTGCTCGTCGTCACCGCCGTTCCCACTGCCGCTGCCATTGCCGTCGTTCGTCGGGGACGGCGACGGGGTCGGGGACGGCGAGGGCACTCCGGTGAAGGTGATCTTGGCGCTGGCCGAGATGGTCCGGCCGAAATCCTCGAGACGGAAGAACAGTGTCTGGTCGAGCTCGCGGTAGAAGTCCGGGTCGACGCTGGTCTTCAGTTCGAAGACGAGGTCGAGATCCGTGCCCGGCTCTAGGCGGCGCGGGACGTCGCACATCAGCGAGCCGGGGTCGGCCCAGCAGTCGGCAGACATGTTCACGAGCTCACCCCCGCTGTACCACGCGTCGAAGGACCCGGCGATCAGGAACTTCTCGACCGGCGCATCCTCGCCGTAGTGCAGCCGCACCGTGGCCCGGAACGGTTTGCCGGGCACGACGGGCTCTGCCGGCGCGATCACCTTGAGGAAGGTCGCGGCGGGCGCGACGACGCGCGTGGTCAGCGTGGCTGTGTTGTCCGCCGGGTTGGTCTCCTCGCTGTCGGAGGACACCACGACCGTGGTGGTCAGCACGGTGCCGGTCGGCACGGACTCGGCGACACGACCGGCGACCTGCCACTGCCGTCCGCCCTGGGTCGGCTCCTCGGGGTCGGGGATGCAGACGACGGTCCGGCCGCCGATCGCGCCCTCGCAGGGGCCCACACCGTCACCGTTTCCCTCGTACGTCGTGCCTTCCGGGAGCGTCACGGTCATCTTGACGTTGGTGGGGGTCGGCGGGCCCGGGACGATCGTGCCGACCTGGAAGCCCAGCAACTCACCGGCCACCACCGTCGCGGGGCCCTCGATGGCCGAGCGCATGTCGACGGTCGCCGGCGGTGCCGCCGCCGCGGGTGTCGCTGTCAGGAGTGCGGTGCCCACCGCGAGGACCGCAAAGCCGTACCGCCGCCACACCGTCATGCGCGGGAGTATGGCACCCGGCCCCACCGTCGTGGGGGCAGGTCGTTCAGCTTGTGGACGACCGGCGACGGCGGCGGCCCAGAAGGACCGCTCCGGCGCCCGCGGCCACGAGCAGCACACCGGTGGCGGCCAGGGAACCGGTCGCGGTGCCGGTGATCGGCAGCCCGCCGCCGGCCTGTCCGTCCCCGTTCCCGGTCCCGCCTCCGGTTCCGGTGCCGGTCGGCGTGGGCGACGGCGTACCCGGTGTCGCGGTCGCGAAGGTCAGCTCGATGCTCGTCTGCACCGGGTCGCCGAAGGCGAAGGTCTGGAATCGCAGTTGCTCGGTCGGGGCGTGGTAGCCCGCCGGGTCGCCGGTGGAGCCGAACTCCCACACCAGGTCGAAGTCGGTGTTCGGCTCGACCCGCCGATCGATCTCGCACATCACCGAACCGGGGTCGCCGGAGCACTGGGCGGGCACTCCCACGAGTTCGGCGCCGAGGAACCAGTCGCCGCCGAAGTGGGCGAACATCGCGAAGTCGTCGATCGGCGGGCCGTCGGCGTAGTGCACCTGCACGGTGACCCGGAACTTGCTGCCCGGAACGATGGGCCCCTTGGGGCCGGTTGCCCGGATGGAGGTTGCTGCCGGCCCGGTGACGCGGGTGGTGACGGTGTCCCGGTTGTCGGCGGGGTTCGTCTCGTCGCCGTCGGCGGTCACCTCGAGCGCGGTGGTCAGTTCGGTCCCGGCCGCCAGTGACGAGGACGCGCGGGCGTAGACCTCCCACTGCCGCGCCCCCGGCAACCCTGACGGCTCGCCCGGGTCGGGAATGCAGGTGACGACACGACGGGCCGCGTCGGCGGTGCACGGACCGGAGCCGCCGCCCATCTGCGCGTACGAGAAACCGTCGGGGAGGGTGAGGATCAGCTTGACGTTCGTCGGCGCGGGCGGGCCGGGGATGACGGAGTCGATCGTGAACAGGGCGAGCTCGCCCCGGACGACGGTGGCCGGGCCGGTGAGCCGGGCGTTCATGTCGATCGGACCGGGCGCTGCCGCCGCGGGAGTCGCGGTGAGGCCGACGGCCGCGGGGGCCGCCAGAGCGGCGCCCGCGGCGAGCAGTGCGAAGGTCCGGCCGGTACGCCACCGTAACGTCATGCGCGGCAGTATGGCACCGCCGCAGCGACGGCGGGTACCCGGCTACACAGCCGGTGTGCGCCGCCGGGCCAGCAGTGGGACCAGGTTGAGCAGCAGGCCGATCAGAGCCACACCGGTGACCAGGTTGACGCCGGGGTGGAACTGGCTGAAGTCGGTCGCGGGTGCTGTCGTGTCCCCGGCGATCAGTGCGGTCAGCACGGCCAGGACCAGCGCCGCGCCGACCTGGCCGGACGTCTGCACCAGCCCTGAGGCCAGGCCCTGTTCCGAGTCCGCGATGCCCTGGGTCGCCTGCGCCGTGATCGAGCTGAAGCCGAAGGCAAAACCCCCGCCGAGCAACAGCATCGTGGGCAGGATCGTCACCACGTAGTGCGGGGTGTTGCCCGCCGTGAGCAGGAACCACGCGTACCCGAGCAGCAGTGACGTCATCGAGCTGATGAGCAGGCGCGGGGTCCCGTACCGGTCGATGAGCCGGCCGACGAACGGTGAGCCGAACGCGACCAGGAGGCCGGCGGGCAGCAGCGCGAGAGCCATGCGCAGCGGCGTCCAGCCCAGCACGTTCTGCAGGTACAGGGTCATCATGAACTGGAAGCTCAGGTAGGACCCGAAGAGCGCGATCATGCTCAGGTTGGCCCGGACGACCGTCCCCGTGCGCAGGATGCCGAGGCGGATGAGCGGGTGCCGGACGCGCTTCTCGGTGATGAAGAAGCCGGCCAGCAGCGCGACGGCGACGACCGCCGAGGCGAGCGTGACCGGGTCGAGCCAGCCGCGATCGGGTGCGGACACCACTGTGTAGACCGCGAGCAGCATCCCGGTGGTCAGCGTGGCGGCACCGATGAGGTCGTGGCCGCCGCCGGCCGCGGGGCGATCGCGCGGGATCAGGACGATGCCGGCAGCCAGGGCGCCCAGCGCGAGCGGCACGGGAATGAGGAACGTCCAGCGCCACCCGAAGCTGGTGAGCAGGCCGCCCAGGATCAGGCCCGAGGAGTAGCCGCTGGCGCCGAAGACGGAGAAGACCGACAGTGCGCGGTTGCGGGCCGGTCCCTCGTGGAAGGTGGTGGTCAGGATCGACAGTGCGGTCGGCGCGGTGAACGCGGCGGCCAGGCCCTTGATGAAGCGGGTCGCGATCAGCAGCGTGCCGTCGTCGACGAGCCCGCCGACGAGCGAGGCGACCGCGAAGACGCCGAGGGCGATCAGGAAGACGTGCCGGCGTCCGAGCAGGTCCGCGGTACGCCCGCCGAGCAGGAGCAGCGCCCCGTACCCGAGCACGTAGCCGTTCACGATCCACTGCAGCGAGGTGGTCGACAGGCCGAGCTCGTCGCCGATCGAGGGCAGGGCGACGCCGACCATCGAGACGTCGAGCCCGTCGAGGAACAGCACGGCGCACAGCACGGCCAGGACGCCCCACAGCCGTGGTGTCCAGGCCTGGGTCTGCGGGCTGGGTGCCGCTTCGGTAATAGTCACGCCGTGGAAGGTATATGCGTGTGCATTGAATGTCTACGCATAAGATGCCGCCGCAAATAATTTGTGTGCATGGACCTCCGCGGGGAGCTAGGATGCGGCTCATGACCTCCGAGCCCGCCCTCGTGAACCGCTGGCGTGCGCTCCTGGGCAGCTACAACGAGGTCGCCGGCCACCTGGAGCGGGCGCTGCAGGACGGCCACGGGCTGACGATGGGCGAGTTCGAGACACTCGACCGGCTCGTGACCAGGTCCTGTGAGAAGCAACGCATGCAGGAGCTGGCGTCGGACATGTACCTGAGCCAGAGCGCCCTGTCGCGTACCGTCGCCCGCCTGGAGAAGGGCGGCCTGGTCACCCGCAGCCTCTGCGAGGACGACCGGCGCGGTGTTTTTGTGACGGTGACCGAGGACGGTCAGCGGCGCCACGCGGAGGCCCGGGCCACGCAGCTCGGCGTGCTCTCGGAGCACCTGCCCGCCTGACCCGTCATATCGGCGAAACATGATGACAGCGGGATTACCGCCGGGTAGCAACCGAACCGAGTATTGACGTGTCTCGATAACCCGAGGCGTCGTACTCGTGATCCTCCCCCACCCTAGGGAGCTCCCGGAATGCGTAACCCCGTCCTGCGCCTGCTCGGCGCCGTCACTCTCGCGGCGGCGCTGGTCGCCGCACCCACCAGCCCGGCCCTCGCCGCCAACCCGTACGAGCGCGGTCCCGCGCCCAGCGTCAGCAGCATCGAGGCCAGCCGCGGCCCGTTCGCGATCGCCCAGGTCAGCGTGGCCCGGTCGAGCGTCTCCGGCTTCGGCGGTGGCACGATCTACTACCCCACCAGTACGGCGTCCGGCACGTTCGGCGCGATCGCGGTCTCCCCCGGCTACACGGCCTCGCAGTCGAGTGTCGCCTGGTACGGGCCCCGCCTGGCGTCCCAGGGGTTCGTCGTCATGACGATCGACACCCTCAGCGTGTACGACCAGCCGGACAGCCGTGGCACCCAGTTGCTGGCGGCGCTGGACTACCTGACGGGCAGCAGCTCGGTGCGTACGCGCATCGACGCGACCCGGCTCGGCGTGATGGGCCACTCGATGGGTGGCGGCGGCAGCCTGGCCGCTTCCCGTACCCGTCCCCGGCTGCAGGCGGCAATCCCGCTGACGCCGTACCACAGCACCAAGAGCTGGTCCTCGGTCACCGTCCCGACGCTGGTCATCGGGGCCGAGAACGACACGGTCGCCTCGGTGACCTCACACGCCGAACCGTTCTACACCAGCTTGCCGGGCACTCTGGACAAGGCGTACCTGGAGTTGAACAACGCGTCGCACTCGGCGCCGACCTCGACGAACGTGACCGTCGCGAAGTACAGCATCTCGTGGCTCAAGCGGTTCATCGACAACGACACACGGTACGACCAGTTCCTCTGCCCCCGGCCGAGCGGATCGGCCATCCAGGAGTACCGGGACACCTGCCCGCACTCCTGACCCGCACTCCTGAGTACACGACACGGCCCGGCCTCGTCGTGAGGCCGGGCCGCCGTGCGCTCAGGAGGCGATGCGGACCAGGTTCTTGCCGAGGCCGTCGCCGCGCAGCATGGCCAGGAACGCCTCCGGGGCCTGGTCGAGCCCGTCGAAGACCGTTTCGTGGTACCGGATGGTGCCGTTCGCGACGAGCGGCGCCACGTCCGCGATGAACTCGTCCCGCAGATCGCGGTGGTCGCGGACCAGCATGCCGCGCATCGTCAGCCGCTTGCCGATCAGCTGCGCCAGATTACGCGGCGCCGGCGTCGGCTCGGTGGCGTTGTAGACACTGATCATCCCGCAGATCGTGATGCGGCCGTGGACGTTCATGGCCGAGATCGCCGCCTCGAGGTGGTCACCGCCGACGTTGTCGAAGTAGACGTCGACACCGTCGGGGGCGGCCTGCTTCAACTGCTCGCGTACCGGGGCGTCGTGGTAGTCGAAAGCCGCGTCGAAGCCGAGCTCACCGGTGAGGAAGGCGACCTTCTCCGCCGAGCCGGCACTGCCGATCACCCGGGCGGCGCCCTTGAGCTTCGCCAGCTGCCCGACGACCTGCCCGACAGCTCCGGCGGCACTGGAGACGAAGACGACATCACCCGGCTTGAACTCGGCGGTCCGCAGCAGTCCGGCGTACGCGGTCATGCCCGTCATGCCCAGAACCCCGAGGTAAGCACCGAGCGGGGCCACCGAGGGGTCGACCTTCGAGGCGCCGCGCGCGTCGACGAGGGCGTGCGACCGCCAGCCGAGACCGTGCAGCACCAGGTCACCCGGCTTGAAGCCCTCGGCCGCCGACTCGATCACCTCACCGACCGCCCCACCGTCGAGCGCCTGCCCGACCTCGAACGGCGGCACGTACGACTTGCGGTCGTCCATGCGCCCCCGCATGTACGGGTCGACGCTCATCATCAGGTTGCGCACCAGCACCTGACCGTCCGCGGGACCACCCAGCTCGGTCTCGGCGATCGCGAACGTGTCGGCGGTGGGCCAGCCGTGCGGCCGGGCCGCCAGGCGCACCTCGGTGGAGCGAACAGACATGAGTCCTCCCGGCGTCAGCGAATGTATACACTGCGCACATTAGGAAGGCGGTGTGCGCAGTGTCAACTTCGCGGTCCTACCACCACGGCGACCTGCCGGCGGCCCTGCTGGCCGCCGCCCTGGACCTCCTCGAGGACGCCGAGACGTTCTCCCTCCGCGCGGTGGCCCGCCGGGCGGGCGTCTCGCCCAACGCCCCCTACCGCCACTTCGAGGACAAGGAAGCCCTGCTCGCGGCGCTGGCCGCCGACGGCTTCGACCGCCTGGCGGACAACCTGGAAGCCGCGGCCACCGTCGTCGACATGGCCGAGGCGTACGTGACCTTCGCCCTCGCCCACCCGGGCCTGTTCCGCCTCATGTACGGCCGCTCGGCCACCAACGCGGCCAGTACCAGGACCGCCGCCGTCCTCGCGAGCCGCCTCCCCGCCCGCACCCAGCAGATCGGCGCCTGGGCCCTCGTCCACGGCCTCGCCGTCCTCCTCCTCGACGGCAAACTCGACGACTCCGACCCCGCGCAGCTGGTCAGGACGACGGTGGCCGCCGTCCTGACCCCTGCGGTGCGTGCCTAGACCGTCCGGGCGAGGCGGTCGGCGAGGAGTTTGGCGAAGCGGGCCGGGTCGGTGAGGTCGCCGCCCTCGGCCAGGAGGGCCGTGCCGTAGAGGAGTTCGGCGGTTTCCGGGAGGTTGGGGTCGTCGGCGCGCTGCTCGTGGGCCGTGCGGAGACCGCTGACCAGCGGGTGGTCGGGGTTCAGCTCCAGGATGCGCTTCACCGGCGGGACCTCCTGGCCCATGGCCCGGTACATCTTCTCCAGGGTCGGGGTGATGTCGTCGGAGTCGCTGACCAGGCAGGCCGGGGACGTCGTCAGGCGGGTGGAGAGGCGTACCTCCTTGACCTCGTCCGTGAGGGTCTCGCCGAGCCAGGTGAGCAGCGGCGCGAACTCGCCCGTCTTCTCCTCCGAGGCCGGCTCGCTGTCGAGGTCGACCGAGCCGCGAGCGATCGACTGGAGTTTCTTGCCGTCGTAGTCGGGCACGGCGTCGACCCAGATCTCGTCGACGGGGTCGGTGAGCAGCAGGACCTCGTAACCCTTGGCCTTGAACGCTTCCAGGTGCGGGGAGTTCTCCACCTGGGCGCGGGTCTCGCCGGTCATGAAGTAGATCTCGTCCTGGCCGTCCTTCATCCGCTCGACGTACGCGGCGAGGGTGGTCGGCTCGTCGCCGGCGGTCGAGGCGAAGGAGGAGATGTCGAGGATGGCCTTCTGGTCGTCGGCCTCGCCGAGCAGGCCCTCCTTGACGGCGCGGCCGAACTCGCGCCAGAACGTCGCGTACTTGTCGGCGTCCTTGGTCATCAGGTCCTTGATGGTGGAGAGGACCTTCTTGGCCAGGCGGCGGCGGATCAGCTGGATGTGGCGGTCCTGCTGGAGGATCTCGCGGGAGATGTTCAGGGACAGGTCCGCGGCGTCGACGACACCCTTGACGAAGCGCAGGTAGTCGGGCATCAGCTCGCGGCTGTCGTCCATGATGAACACGCGCTTGACGTAGAGCTGGATGCCGCGGCGGCCGTCGCGCTGGAACAGGTCGTGCGGGGCGCGGGACGGGATGAAGAGCAGCGCCTCGTATTCGAAGGTGCCCTCGGCGCGCATCTGGATCGTCTCGAGCGGGTCGGTCCAGTCGTGGCTGATGTGCCGGTAGAACTCGGTGTACTCCTCGTCCTTGACCTCGGACCGCGGGCGGGCCCAGAGGGCCTTCATCGAGTTCAGGGTCTCGTCGCCGAGGCGGATCGGGAACGAGATGAAGTCGGAGTACTTCTTGACGATCTGCCGGATCTTGGTCTCGTCGGCGTAGTCGTAGAGCGCGTCCTCCTCGTCCTTCGGGCGCAGGTGGACGGTCACCGCGGTGCCCTGGGGCGCGTCGGTCACCTCCTCGATCGTGTACGTGCCCTCGCCGGCCGACTCCCAGCGCGTACCGGCGTCGTCACCGGCCTTGCGCGTGATCAGGGTGACCTTGTCCGCGACCATGAAGGTCGAGTAGAAGCCGACACCGAACTGACCGATGAGCTCGGCCGACTCCTTGCTCTCCTTCAGGCGGCGCAGCATCTCGGCGGTGCCGGACTTGGCGATCGTGCCGATGAGCGACACGACCTCGTCGCGCGACATGCCGATGCCGTTGTCGCGGACGGTCAGCGTGCGCGCCTCGGAGTCCGCCTCGATCTCGATGTGCAGGTCGTCCGGGCTGGCGCCGTCCTCGGCCAGGGCGACCAGGCGGCGCTTGTCCAGGGCGTCGGAGGCGTTCGAGATCAGCTCCCGCAGGAAGATGTCCTTGTTCGAGTAGATCGAATGGACCATCAACTGCAGCAGCTGCCGCGCCTCGGCCTGGAACTCCAGCGTCTCCGTCATGACACCCTCCGTGCTGTTTCCGGGATTCCCCGGCGATCGTATGACCTCACCGTGACCGCCCGTGCACGGGTACGCCCGGTCGCACGCTTTCCGCGTACGGGGTTGCTGTGCTGAACTGTCGTCGCCTGCGCGCTGTACACCGTCGCAGTGAACCGGATCGCCGACCCGGACGTGTGTGACGCAAGGCCCGCGAACAGGAGACCGCCATGACGGCTGCGAACGAACGGCTGCACCCGGCGCCCACGCGCACGGCACTACCTCCGGCCCAGCTCGCACGGCTTGTCCTCTGGACGGTCGTCGGCGTCAACGTCCTGATCGTCGAGCTCGTGTTCCTCACCGCGGAGGCCGCCAAGAACCCGATCCTGGGCTTCGGCAAGTGGCTCGGCCTGCACCTGGCCCTGATCATGGTGCTGCAGCTGGTCCTGGTCGCCCGCCTGCCGTGGCTGGACCGCCGCATCGGCATGGACCGGCTCACCTCATGGCACCGCTGGACCGGCTTCAGCCTCTTCTGGCTGGTCCTGCTGCACCCGGCGTTCGTCCTGCTGGGCTACGCGAACGAGTACAACAGCACACCCCTGACCGAGTTCAACAACCTCAAAGCCCAGACGCCGGTCCTGCTCGGCATCGTCGCCGCCGTCATCATCCTGGTCGCGGCCGGCCTTTCGGTACGCGCAGCGCGCCGCCGTCTCTCGTACGAGGCCTGGCACGCGGTGCACATCTGCCTGTACGTGGCGGTCGTCCTCGGCCTGATCCACCAGATGTTCGAGGTGTCGACGTTCACGTCCACGCCGCTGGCCACCGCGTACTGGTGGGCGCTGTGGGCTTTTGCTCTGGTGTCCCTGGTTGCCGGCCGTGTGGTCATGCCGCTCTGGCGCAACGCCCGCCACCAGTTCCGGGTCGCCGCCGTGGTGCCGGAGGCCGGCAACGTCACCTCGGTCTACGTCACGGGCAAGGACCTCGACAAGCTTCCCGCCCGCGCCGGCCAGTTCATGATCTGGCGGTTCCCCGGGCATGGGCACTGGTGGGACGCCAACCCGTTTTCCCTGTCGGCCGCCCCGGACGGGCGCACCCTGCGACTCACGGCCAAGGCGGTCGGCTCGGCCAGCGCCAAACTCCGCGACATCCCCGTCGGGACTCGCGTCTTCGCCGAGGGACCGTACGGGGCGTTCACGTCGCTGAGCCGTACCCGGGAATCAACCCTGCTGATCGCCGGCGGCGTCGGGATCACACCGATCCGCGCTCTGCTGGAGGAACTGACCGGCCCGGTAACCGTGCTCTACCGGGCACACACGACCGAAGACGCGGTCCTGCTCGGCGAACTCCAGAACCTGGCGCGCTCCCGCGGCGCCCAGCTGCACCTGCTGACCGGACGCACGGGGGCGGGCTCGCCCCCGAACAACCCGTTCGACCCGCAGAACCTCTCCGCGCTCGTCCCCGACATCCACGACCGCGACGTCTACGTCTGCGGCCCGGCGGCCATGACAAACGCGGTCCTGCGCAGCCTCCGCACCCTCCGCCTCCCCACCGCCCAGATCCACTCGGAACGCTTCAGCCTGGCCGGCTGACCCGATGTTCCTGCGCGACATCCGGCCCGCCGACCTCGAAGCCTGCATCCGCATGCGCGGCGACCCGGCGATGATGGCCGACCTCGGCGGCCCTCTCCCCCGCGACGGCATCGAGCGGTCCTTCCACCGCGAGGTCGCCTGGGCCGAGGCCGGCACGGCCTGGATCAAGATGATCCTGCCCACGGAGTCGTCACCGGTCGCCGGCACGGTCACCGTGTGGCAGCACGACGGCCTCTCCGAGATCGGCTGGCTCGTGCTGCCCGAATTCCAGGGCCGCGGCCTGGCCGGGCAGGCGGTCCGCGAGATCCTCCACCAGGCCGGCGAGGACGGCCGCTGGGGTGTCATCCACGCCTACCCCGGCACGGCGAACGGCCCGTCGAACAGCATCTGCCGCTCCGCAGGCTTCACCTTCGTCGAGGAACTCGACCTGGAGTTCGCCGGGCGCACCCTGCGGAGCAACCACTGGCTCGTCGACCCCGGTCGTGCGCGGGCGGGGCAGCCGTGAGCCGGTGGTCCTGATCTAATCGACGTTCATGGTTGAGGGTTAGCGGGGGCAGGACAGTGGAAGAACCTTCTCGGGTCCGGGCGAGTTTTCAGGCTTCGGTCCAGGCCGAGCCGGCGACGGCGAGTCCGGGGCTGCGACGACGGCTGATCATCGGTGGGGCCCTGGTGGTGGTGGCAGCGGTGGTCGTGGCCGTCGGAGTCGCGGTTGCCGGTGGGCCGTCGGAGAAGCCCGCTCCGGCTCGTGCGGTCGAGCACTACAGCGGCCCGGCCGGCGCCACCACGACACCGTCGGCGGCGAGGACGACGAGGGACAACAGTCCGAGCGGGTGGGTGCAGGAGGCGCTCAACAAGGGTGCGGACGCCCTGGTGAAGGGTGACGAAGCCGGCTGGATGGCGCTCGCCGACCCCGGGAAGCCCCAGGTACGCGCGTACTTCCGCGATCTCTACACCTCGCTGCGCGGGCTCGGTGTCAGCCATCTCGAGTTCCAGACGCTGATCCCGAAACCCGTGAACCGGGAGGGAACCTGGGAAGAGGACTTCTACCTGCTGTACTGCTTCAGCATGTCCTCGTGCCCGGGCTTCAAGTATCTCAACCCCGGAAAGCCCGGCGCGCCGATGATCACGCATGCGCTGACGCTGAAAAAGGCCGGGCCGGGCGACTATCGGGTCGTGAAGGTGGGACGGGCGAAGATGGCCCGGGAGAACTGGTCGTCGACACCCTGGCAGGTCAGTTCGCTGAAGGTGCTGAAAGGCAAGCGGGTCGCGGTCGCCGCGAGCGTGGGCAACACCCGGCGGAGCAAAGAGGTTCTTGCCGCTGCGGAGCGCGCTGCTGTGGGAGCCGACCGTTATGCGGGCCTGGTGGGTAATCCCCAGACCCGGTACCGCGTCTACATGGCGACGGACAAGGAATGGCGAACCTGGTTCGGGGGTCACAGCGGCGACTGGGCGATCGGCTACACGACCTTCCCGCAGGATGTGCTGAGCGAGATCGTGCTGCGGATGAGCCGGGCCGGGAGCGGCCGGTCGCTGGAAAACCTGATCAGGCACGAGATGGGGCACGCGGTCACGCTGGGCGGGCTCCAGCTGGGCTATCAGAGCATCGCCAACCCGGCGATGTGGTTGCAGGAGGGCGTCGCGGAGTACATCGCCTACGCGCCCCGGCCGGCCCGTTCGACCACGCGTCTGCCGGAGGTGCGGCGGGCACTGACCGGCGGTGACCGGCCCAGCAGCATCGTCCTGGGTCAGCTGAAGGACAACGCGAGCCGGAACGAGAGCAGCGTCTACTACGGACTGAGCCACTTCGCCGTCGACTGCCTCGCGAAGAAGTTCGGCGAGAAGAAACTCTTCGCCTTCGTCACGGAGGTGCTGCGGAAGAACGACGGGGTCGACGACTCGTCGGTGAAGGTCTTCGGAACGCCCTTCCGGCCGATCGATCAGGCCTGCCGGACGTGGATCAGGCAGCAGGTCTGAGGGTCGTCACCACGCGGAACCGTTCGGCGACCATGAGGGTGTCGTCGTCGACGGTGAAGGCCGGGTCGCCGAGGGAGGCGCGGGCCTCGGGGCTGTGCCAGAAGTTCTCGTGGCCGGTACGCCACTCGGCCACCGTGGTGTAGCCCTCGCCCTCGTCGATGGCGTGCTGGAGGTCGACGTCGCCGAGGCGGACGGTGTGGACCCCGGTGGTTTCGATGACCGCGACCGGCTGGTCGTCGGAGTCCACGACGACGGACACCTCCCCCACCACGGGCAGCGCCTCACCCTCGTGCTCGTAATCCGCGAGCAGGCTCGACGTCGACGTCTTCGCACCGGACAGGATCGCGCCGACCAACTGATCGCGAAGAGGGCCGGGGAAGGCGAAGTAGGCGCGCGGCATCGCGTCGATATCCATGGCCTGCACTGTAGGCGGTTCTAGGCTGGCGGGATGCGGGTGGTGCTGGACGGGCTGGTCATGGGTGAGTCGGTGCGGTGGCACGACGGACGGCTCTGGTTCTGCGACTGGGGCGCCGGGCAGATCGTGATGCTCGACGCCGGGCTGCCGTCGGTCGTCGCCCGGGTCGACGACTTCCCGTCCTGCATCGACTGGCTGCCCGACGGGCGCCTGGTCGTCATCACCGGACGGGGGCCGTTGCTGCGACAGGAAGCCGACGGCAGCCTGGCGGTGTTCACGACGCTGACCTCACCGTTCCTGTTCAACGACATCGCGGTCGACGGCCGGGGCAGGATCTTCGTCAACAACATCGGGTACGACTTCCCTGGTGGGTCGCCCGCGCCCGGCACCGTTTCCGTGGTCACACCGGACGGGGTGGCGCGTGAGGTGGCCGGTGGGCTCGAGTTCCCGAACGGCATGGCGGTCGACGGGGAGACTCTGATCGTCGCCGAGTCACATGCCGGCCGGCTCACCGCCTTCGACATCGCGCCGGACGGGTCGCTGTCCGGCCGGCGGGTCTGGGCTCCGCTGGGGGAAGGCGCGGCGCCGGACGGCATCTTCGCCGCCGGGGACGGCACGGTCTGGTACGCCGATGTGCCCAACCAGCAGTGTGTGCTGGTGCGCGAGGGTGGCCAGGTGCTGCGGACGATTCCCCTGGACCGGGGCGGCTTCGACTGCGCGGTCGGCGACGGCGTGCTCTATGCCGCCACCGCCGTCTATCCCAGCGCCGAGCCCTCGGGTCAGCTGGTCGCCGTCGACCTGGCGGACTACCGGACGTAGTGCCGCAGCCGCACCGCCTCGCCGCGCGGGCCGGTCCAGTCCGCGGTTGTCGTGTGCGTGTAGCGCCAGCCCGTGCCCTCGTAGAACGCGACGGCACGGGAACCCGGCTTGTCGACGACGTTGAGGATCAGTCGGCCGCCGGCCCACACGCTCACGTGGTCCAGCAGCGCGCTGGCGACCTTCAGGCGCCGGGCCGCCGGAGCCACGAACAGCCGGGTGACCTCCCGGGCGTTCTGGACGGCCACATGCCCGACGATCACGCCGGGTGAGCTCTCGGCCACCCAGGCCTGGTCCAGCTCCGGACGGTCCAGCCACGCCCCGGGATCCGACGGCCACTTCAGCGGGTAGCCGTCGGTCAGGCGTACCTCACGGAGAACTTCCACACACCGGTCGAGGTCCTCGGCCTGCCGGGCCCGGATGGTCAGAGGGCGGATGGTCAGGTTGTTCACCCCGCCATCATGAAGCACCGGCACCTCCTCCGACGAACGGTTGACTTTGCAGCGGCTGCAACGTCGAGGATCTCCGCATGGACACGAACACCGGCCTGCTGACCATCGGCCAGCTCGCCCGCCGTACGGGCCTGGCCGCGCGGACACTGCGCTTCTGGTCGAACGAGGGGGCCATCACACCGGTGGGCCGCACGGCAGGCGGCTACCGGCTCTACGACGCGGCGTCCGTGGCCCGGGTCGAGTTGGTCCGCACCCTGCGTGAGCTGGGTCTCGGGCTCGACGACGTACGCCGGGTGCTCGACGGCCGGGCCACGGTCGCCGAGGTCGCCGAGGTGCAGGTGGCCGCGATCGACGCCCAGATCCGGTCCCTGAAGGTGAGCCGGGCCGTGCTGTCCACCGTGTCGAAACAGCGATCCACCACCGAGGAGACAGCCCTGATGAACCGGTTGGCCCGCCTTTCCGCCGCCGAACGTCTGCAGATCATCGACGATTTCAAGGCCGACGTGTTCGGCCGCCTCGACCTCGAACCGGGTCTGCGCGACCGGATCAACGACCTCCGCATCGACCTGCCCGACGATCCCACGCCGGACCAGGTCGACGCCTGGATCGAGCTGGCCGGGCTGGTCCAGGACCCGTCGTTCCGGGCCCGGATGCGGACGTTCCTGACCCTGAACACCCCCGTACCCGGGCAGAAGGCACCACCCGGCGCCAACATCTGGTGGGCCCGGCAGGTCGCGGAGACCGTCGCGGCGGCCCGGGAGAACGGCGTCGGCCCTGGCGAACCGGCCGCTGCGGAAGTCATCACCGCCATGTTCGGCGACGCGGACCTGAGCGCGGTCCTGGTGTCCCTGGAAGCCGGGATCGACGCGGGCGCGGAGCAATATCGCCGACTCGTCGCCCGCGTGCGGGGACAGCGCAGCCACCCGGACGCCACCGAGGAGCTCCGCTGGCTCGCCACGGCTCTCCGCCTTGCCACCGCGCAGTCATGACCACTGCGACTTACGCTGGCGGCCATGGCCTCCTTCATCCGGAACGTCTCGTTCGACTGCGCCGACCCGTACGCGCTGGCGCAGTTCTGGAGCGAGGTGATCGGCCACCCGGTCCACCCGGACTCCGCTCCCGGCGACACCGAGGTAGTCATCGAGCCACCGCAGGGCCCGCGCTTGTTCTTCCAAGCGGTGCCCGAGGTGAAGATCGTGAAGAACCGGGTCCACGTGTGCCTGCAGCCGGGCGACCGCAACCGCGACGCCGAGGTCGATCGCCTGGTCGCCCTGGGCGCCCAGGTCTTCGCTGACCGCCGCACCACGGACGGCGACGGCTGGGTCGTCCTCCTCGACCCCGACGGCAACGAGTTCTGCCTGACCCGCCCTTGATCTTTCAGGCCCGGGAGCACGGACCTGGCAGGGTGCGGGGATCCGCTCATGGAGCGCCGGCGAAATGGATTCCCGCGCCCGGTCCCCGCGGGAGCGACGGTCGATGACATGCACGAACCGTGGCAAAAGATCTAATGGGCTGGTGAATCCGAGGGAACTTCCTCGTCGGAGGGCTCCGAGGACTCCCTCCGCCACTTGAGGTGGTTGAAGAGGAGGTTCAGGAGGAAGACCACCAGGACCGTCGTGGTGATGGAGCTGCCGAAGATGATCTGGAATTCGTCGGGCATCTTCGCGTAGAAGCTCGGTGCGACCACCGGGACCATGCCGGCGCCGATGGCGACCGCGATGATGAGCAGGTTGTTGTTGCCGTCGAACCGGACGCGGCGGAGGCTGCGGATGCCGACCGCGGTGACGGTGGCGAACATGACCAGGGCCGCTCCGCCGATGACCGGGCCCGGCACGGCCGCGATGATCTCGCCGAGCTTGGGGATGAGGCCGAGCAGGACCAGGATGACGCCCGCCGCCGTGACGACGTAGCGGCTGCGGACGCGGGTGACCTGCACGAGTCCGACGTTCTGGGCGAAGGCCGTGTCGAGGAACGAGTTGAACGTGCCGGCCAGGATGCCGCTGACGCCGTCGGCGGCCAGACCGCGGGCGATGTCGTTCTCCGTGAGTTTCTTGTCGACGAGCTGGGCCACCGCGAGCATGTCCGCGGTCGACTCGACGTAGATGACGAGCATGACGATGCACATCGAGATGATCGCGGCGACGGGGAATTCGGGGGCGCCGAAGTAGAAGGGGCGGGCCAGGCCGAACCAGCCGGCGTCGCCGACGGAGCTGAAGTCGACCAGGCCCATGAAGGACGCCACGATCACGCCGAAGACCAGGCCGATCAGGACGGCCAGGGAGACGAGGAAACCGCGGGCGAACCGGTTGATCAGGACGATCAGCAGGATGATCGCGGCGGCGAGGGCCAGGTGGCTGAGGTTGCCGTAGCCGGGGTCGGACTCGTCGTTGCCGGCGATCAGGCCTGCGCCGGCGTCGATCAGGGACAGACCGATGACCGTGATGACCGTGCCGGTGACCAGGGGCGGGAACAGGTGGATAATCTTCGAGAAGGGTTTGGCGATGAGCAGGCCGAAGACTCCTGCGGCCAGCATCGAGCCGTAGACGGCCGGGAGACCGTACTTGCTGCCGATCAGGATCATCGGGGTCAGGGCCGTGAAGGTGGCGCCCGCGACGATCGGGAGGCGTACGCCGAGGATCTTGCCGACGCCGAAGCTCTGCACGATGGTGATGACGCCGGCCACGAACAGGTCGGCGTTGACCAGGATGGCGATCACGTCGGTGCTCAGTCCGAGCGCGCCGCCGACGATCAGGGGCACGGCGACGCAGCCGGCGTACATGACCAGGACGTGCTGGAGGCCGAGGACCGCCAGGCGGCCGAACGGCAGCATCTGATCGACCGGATGTTTTTCGACGGGCACGGCGACCTCCCGGGGCTGGGACATCCCCGGATTGTTCGCCGTGATTGTTTACGGGCCGCTTCGCTGTGTTGCGTTCCGGTGAACGCTGCGTGACGGCGTCAGCAGCCCGGACCGGCGGCCTGCCCCTTGACGATCCGGTAGGCGGAGATGTCGCCCTTCACGAACGGCTTGATCTGCCTGATCGTGGTCGGGACGGTGCTGTTCTGCGCCACGTACGCGACGATGGCCTGGTCGACCGCGCGGCACGTGGCCTGGCTCGCGACCGTCTTCGCCGTGCCGGTGACGCTGGTCGTGTTCAACGCTGCGTAGGACACGCAAGCAATACTTACGGTGATAGCCGCAGCCATAGCGACCTCGCTCAGGTTCACGGGTATCTCCTGCTCAGTGCGTCGGCGGGCGCCGACCGAGCCACTGTAAGCGAAGTTACCTTCAGTAGCCAAGCGTCCCGAGCGGGAAAGATGCATTACTCACTGTGATGTATGGGCGAGGGGTTGCGTGACTCCCGGCGCCGCGGGGCGTTGGAGAAGCATGAACAGGCGCACAGTGCTGGCCACGATCGCGGCGACGGCGGGCGTGGTGACGGCGGGTGGCCTCTACCGCCGGTACGGCGGCGACGAGCCGGTGATCCCCGACGTCCCGCTCGGCGACGAACGGCTCGAGCAACGCCATTCGGTCGCGCGGGGGCAGGACGTCTACTTCTACACAGCGGTGCCCGCCGGGCACGGCGACGGCCGCGGCCTGCCGGTGCTGCTGGTTCTGCACGGCGCCTCCAAGACGGCCAAGGATTTCCCCGCTCTGGGTCTGGGCCGCTTCGCGACCGATTCGGTACGCCGGGGAAACGCCCCCTTCGTGCTGGCCGGCGCGACCGGAGGCCGCCTGGCCTGGCGCCCGTCCGGCGCCGACGATCCGCAGAAGATGGTCCACGAGGAGATCCCCGCCTGGTGCGCCGAGCGCGGGTTCGACACCAGCCGGATGTCGGCCTGCGGCTGGTCGATGGGCGGCTTCGGGGCGTTGCTGCTGGCCGCGACGTTCCCGGGCTTCGTGCAGGCGGTCGCCGCCTTCTCCCCCGCGGTGTCCCCGGGCGATCCGGTGTTCACGCAGGCCGGCGCCCTGCGTGACGTCCCGGTCGGACTGTGGTGCGGCACCGACGACGGTCTGCTCCCCGAGGTCAAGGCCCTGGAGAAGGCCCTGCCGCAGCCCAAGGCGGCCGGTTCCTATTCGGAGGGACGCCACAACTTCGGCTACTGGAGCACGTGCCTGCCCGCGGCCTTCGACCTCGTCGCACGGGTCAACAGGTAGCGGGCCGTGTCCCGGCGACACCAGCAAACTGTCAGGGTCTGCGGCGATACTGCCGCCATGGGTAGGACGATGGTGCCGGCGAACGGCGTGGACCTGTGCGTGGAGACGTTCGGCGACCGCGACCATCCCGCGCTGCTGCTCATCGGCGGCGCCGCCAGTGCGATGGACTGGTGGGAGGACGATTTCTGCCGCCGGCTCGCCGACGGCGGACGGTTGGTGATCCGGTACGACCACCGCGACACCGGGCGTTCCACGGCCTACCCGGTCGGGTACCCGCGTTACACGGCGGCGGACCTGGTCGGGGACGCGCTCGGGGTGCTCGACGCGCTCGGGATCGCGCGGGCCCACGTCGTCGGCCTGTCCATGGGCGGCGGCATCGCGCAGCGGCTCGCCGTCGAGGACCCGTGCCGGCTGCTCAGCGTGACACTGATGTCGACGAGCCCGGGCGACGTCGAGGAGCCGGCGGCCTCGTCCGATGCTGGTGGGACTCCGTCGGACCCGGTCGAGACGGACTGGTCCGACCGGGATGCGGCGGTGGACCGGCTGGTGGCCGACGTGATCGCCTGCGGCGGGAAGTTCACCGCCGACGAGCGGCACCTGCGTGAGCTGGCCGGCCGGATCTTCGACCGCACGACCGACATGGCCGCGTCGCAGACCAACCACTGGCTGGCCGCGGACACCGGCGCACCGATCCGCGAGCGGCTCGCCACGATCACCATGCCCGCGCTGGTGCTGCACGGGACCGTGGACCCGTTCTTCTCCATGGCACACGCGCAGGCCCTGGCCCGCGAGATCCCCGGCGCGCGGCTCGTGCCCCTCGAGGACGTCGGCCACGAGAACCCGCCGGCGGCGGTGTGGGATGTCGTGACCGCGGAGATCCTGAGGCACACTTCCTGACCATGCGCCTCGTCTCGCTGCTGCCCTCCGCCACGGAGATCGTGTACGCCCTCGGCCTCGGCGACGAGCTGGTCGGCGTGACGTTCGAGTGTGACGAGCCGCCGTCCGCCCGTACCGAGAAGGCGGTGGTCGTCGGCGGGCGGGACACCCGCGGCATGAGCCCGGGCGACATCGACGCGTACGTGAAGGAGCAGCTCAGCGCGGGCGGCGACCTCTACACGCTCCACGCCGACGCACTCGCCGGCCTGGACCCGGAGCTGATCCTCACCCAGGACCTGTGCCGGGTGTGCGCGCTGCCGTCCGGCCACGTCACGGACGCACTCGACTATCTGGGGTGCCGCGCCGACGTGCTGTCGCTCGACCCGTACACCCTGGACGAGGTGCTGGCGACGTTCGTGGCGGTCGGCGAGCGGGCCGGGGTGCCGGGACGCGCGAAGGAGCTGGTCGCCGGGCTGCGCACGCGACTGGCCGCGGTGGCCACGGCGGTCGCGGGACGGCAGCGGCCGCGGGTGGCGATCGTCGAGTGGGTCGAGCCGCCGTTCACGGCCGGGCACTGGGTGCCCGATCTGGTCACGGCGGCCGGTGGGACACCGGTGGCCGCGCGGGCCGGCGCCCGATCGGTGGAGACGACCTGGGCGGAGCTCGCAGCCGACGACCCGGAGATCGTGCTGGTCACGCCGTGCGGCTTCCACCTGGAAGGTGCCGCCGCACAGGCCCGCGAGGTCGTGCGTCACTTCCCGGCCGCGCAGGTCTGGGCGATCGACGGCGACGGCCTGGTGGTCCGCCCCGGCCCCCGGCTGATCGACGGGGTCGAGGCGATCGCGGCGATCCTGCATCCGGGCGCGGTCCCGGCGCCGCCGCCGGGTGCGATCGACCGGGTCGCCTGAGCTCAGACGTTGACGGGCGCGGGGCGCGGACGCTGCCGCGGCACCGTGACCGAGCGGCGGGCTACCACCTCGGCGCGGGCCTCGGCGAAGCGGCGCTTCTGCTCCTGGTCCCGGAGCCACAGCACGTCGCGGCCGAAGGACCAGACCAGCGACACCAGCGCACCGGCGACCGCGGTGAGGGCCAGCGCGTCCGGCAGCAGGCTCGCGGTCGCGACGACCAGCACGACACCCTGGACGGCGGCGACGACCTTGCGCGAGAACTTCGGCGGCAGTGCGGCGTTCAGCCAGGGCCAGGCCCACGACGCGGCGACGAAGACGTAGCGGAAGGCGCCGATCGCGATGGTCCACCAGCCGAACGTGCCGGCCACGAAGACGCTGAGCACCAGGATCAGGAACGCGTCGACCTCCATGTCGAAGCGGGCGCCGAGCTGGGTGGTCGAGTTGGTGCGCCGGGCGACCTGACCGTCCACACCGTCCAGGGCCAGGGCGACCCCGATCAGCGTGACGAGCACCGGCAGGGGCACCGGCGCCTCGAACGACGTCACGACCAGCGCGGTCACACCGCCCACCAGCGTCGCGCGGCCCAGGGTCACGGCGTTCGCCGGTCCCAGGGCGCGCATGCCGGTGCGGTGCATCCCCGCGCCGAGGGACCCGGCCAGGATCACGGCGTACGCCGTGCCGGCCAGCCAGCCGGCCGCGCTGACACCCGTGGTGGCGGCCAGCGCCAGCATCAGGATCAGGTGTGCGGCCAGGCCGACGATCGGTCCACGGCTCTCGCGAGCCGTCATCGTGGCGATACTGATAGTCACCGTGCCTCCGGGTGGGCAAGATCGGTTGCCGCGTATGGTTGCCGCTGTCGTCACTGAACACGCTTGATCCGCGCGTTCGGTTCAGCGCACGGAGGAGAAATACCGATGACGGGTGAGGCCCGCGCTTTCTGGCTCGCCGCGCCTGGGGCCGGCGAGCTCCGTCCGGTCACCCTGAGTGATCCCGGTCCCGGTGAGGTTCTGGTACGCACGCTGCACTCCGGTGTCAGCCGCGGCACCGAGACACTGGTGTTCCGCGGCGGTGTGCCGGACAGCCAGCACGAGGCCATGCGTGCCCCCTTCCAGGAGGGTGACTTCCCGGCGCCGGTGAAATACGGCTACCTGAACGTCGGCGTTGTCGAGCAGGGCCCACCCGAGCTGCTGGGCCGTACGGTCTTCTCGCTGTACCCGCACCAGACCCGCTTCGTCGTCCCGGCCGAGTCGGTGACCGTGGTCCCCGAGAACGTCCCGGCCGCGCGGGCCGTCCTGGCGGGCACGGTCGAGACCGCGGTCAACGCGCTCTGGGACGCCGCGCCGCTGGTCGGCGACCGGATCGCCGTGGTCGGAGCCGGCATGGTCGGTGCCAGTGTGGCCGCGGTCCTGGCGCGCTTCCCCGGGGCAAAAGTGCAGCTGGTGGACGCCGACGCGGCCAAGGCCACGGTTGCGGCGGCGCTCGGTGTCGGTTTCGCGCTGCCCGCCGACGCGACCGGCGACTGCGACCTGGTCGTGCACGCCAGCGCCACCTCGGCCGGGCTGACCCGGTCCCTGGAGCTGCTGGCCACGGAGGCTACGGTCATCGAACTGAGCTGGTACGGCGACCGCGAGGTCAGCGTGCCGCTCGGCGAGTTCTTCCACTCGCGCCGCCTGGTGGTCAAGAGCAGCCAGGTCGGCGGGATCGCCCCGGCCCGCCGCGGCCGCCGCAGTTACGCCGACCGGCTGGCGATCGCCCTGGATCTGCTGGCCGACCCCGTCTTCGACGCCCTGATCACCGGGGAGTCGGATTTCGAGCAGCTGCCCGAGGTTCTGCCCCGGCTGACCGACGGCACGCTGCCCGCCCTGTGTCACCTGATCAACTACCCGGCAGGAGAGTGAATGTTCAGCGTCACCGTCCGTGACCACATCATGATCGCGCACAGCTTTTCGGGGGAGGTCTTCGGACCGGCCCAGAAACTGCACGGCGCCACCTTCGTGGTCGATGCCACGTTCAAGCGGCCCGAGCTGGACGCGGACAACATCGTCGTCGACATCGGCCGGGCGAGCGAGGAGCTGCACACCATCTGCGGCACGCTCAGTTACCGCAACCTGGACGACGAGAACGAGTTCGCCGGGCAGAACACCTCCACGGAGTTCCTCGCCAAGGTGATCGCCGACCGGCTCGCCGGCAAGGCGGAGTCGGGCGACCTCGGCGTGGGCGCGCGCGGCCTGACCGGCATCGCGGTCACGCTGCACGAGTCGCACATCGCCTGGGCGAGCTACGAGCGGAACCTGTGACCGAAGCCTTCCACGTGGTGCTGCCGGGCGGGATCGACGACCCGGCGGCACCCAGCGGCGGCAACACGTACGACCGCCGGGTGCTGACCGGCCTGGCCGCCACCCGCGACGTGCACGAGATCGCGGTCCAGGCGACCTGGCCGCACCCCTCCGCGGCGGCACGGTCGGCGCTGGCCCGGGCCCTCGCCGGGCTCCCGGACGGTACGACCGTGCTGCTGGACGGCCTGGTCGGGTGCGCGGTCCCCGACCTCCTGGAGCCGGAGGCAGGACGGCTCCAGCTGGTCGTGCTGGTGCACCTGCCTCTCGGCGACGAGACCGGGCTGTCACCGGCCGAGGCCGCCGACCTGACCGCGCGGGAACGACGCGCTCTCCACGCGGCCGCGGCCGCCGTGGCGACCAGCGCAGGTGCGGCGCGGAGGCTCGAGACGCTGCACGACCTCCCGGCCGGGAGCGTGCACGTCGCTCCCCCGGGTGTCGACGCCGCGCCTCTCGCGGAAGGGTCGCCGGGCGGTGGCCACCTGCTCTGTGTCGCCGCCGTGACCCCCCGCAAGGCGCAGGATGTGCTGGTCACAGCCCTGCAGTCGCTGTCCGGGCTGCCCTGGACGTGCACGCTGGTCGGCGCCCTCGACCGGGCACCGGACTTCACCGGACACGTCCAGGAGCTGGCGGCGGCGATCCCTGCCCTGGCCGGCGGTGAGGGCGGCCGGGTCCATTTGGTGGGGACGCGGACCGGGGAAGCGCTGGCCGAGACCTACGCCGGGGCGGACCTGCTGGTGCTGCCGTCGCTGGCGGAGACGTACGGCATGGTGGTGACCGAGGCGCTGGCGCGCGGCGTCCCCGTGCTCGGCACCCGGGTCGAGGGTGTGCCCGAAGCCCTCGGCACCGCCGCCGACGGCACACTGCCCGGGATGCTGGTCCCCCCGGGCGACCCCGAGGCCCTGGCCACGGCACTTCGCCGCTGGCTGACCGAGCCCGAGCTGCGGCAGCAGTGGCGGGCCGCCGCCCGGAGCCGGCGGGACGGGCTCCGCGGCTGGGACGAGACGACACGACGATTGAGCGAGGTGCTGGACGCATGACCGGAGAGTTCAGTTCGACATGGCTGACGCTGCGCGAGCCCGCGGACGCGGCCGCCCGCGCGGTGGAACTGGTCGAGGCCCTGCGCCTGCCCGCCGGAGGCGAGCTGGTCATCCGTGACCTGGGCTGCGGCACCGGTTCGATGGGCCGCTGGCTCGCCCCGCGCCTGCCCGGCCCGCAGCGCTGGGTGCTGCAGGACCGCGACCCGGCGCTGCTCGCGCACGCCGCCGCGCACCTGCCGGCGGCGGCCGCGGACGGCAGCCCGGTCACGGTCGAGACGGCCGAGGGTGACGTCACCGCGCTGACCGTCGAGGACCTGGCCGGCACGTCGCTGGTCACCTGCTCGGCGCTGCTCGACCTCTTCACGACCGACGAGGTCGCCGCGCTGGCCGAGGTGTGTGTGGCCTCGGGCACGCCGGCGCTGTTCACGCTGTCGGTCGTGGGCGAGGTGACGTTCGAGCCGGAGGACCCGCTCGACGCGGAGGTGGCCGCCGCGTTCAACGCCCACCAGCGGCGGGCCGTCGGTGACCGGAGACTGCTCGGGCCCGAGGCGGTCGGTGCCGCGGCGGAGGCTTTTGCGAAGGCCGGCGCCACGGTCGGAGTACGCCCGAGCCCGTGGCGGCTCGGGCCCGGTGAGGCACAACTCACTGCCGAGTGGCTCCGGGGGTGGGTCGGCGCCGCCGCCGAACAGCGACCTGACCTGCGGCTGGACGCGTACCTGGAGGGCCGGATCGAGGCCGCGGAGGCGGGCCGCCTGCAGGTAACGGTCGGGCATCAAGATCTTCTCGCGCAGAAAGACTGAACCGCCTGCCGCCGCTGCGACGTATTAGTCGCAGAAGGGTGAACCTGAGGGGGCAGCGGAATGAACCGATCGATCTGGGCGTGGGTGCGGGTACTCGGCGGGATGGGAATCCTCGCCGTGTTGCTCTGGCGCCTGGGTACCGGCGCCTTCCTCGACGGGCTGCGGGTGATCGACGGCCCGGCGCTGCTGACCGCGTTCGGGATCGGCGTGGCCACGACGGTCTTCTCGGCGTGGCGGTGGTGCCTGGTGGCCCGCGGCCTCGGCATGAAGCTCTCGCTGAAGGGCGCGATCGCGGACTACTACAAGGCGCTGTTCATCAACGCCGCCCTGCCCGGCGGGGTGCTCGGCGACGTCGACCGCGCGGTGCAGCACGGCCGCGAGGAGGGTGACGTCGGCAAGAGCGTCCGGGCCGTGGTCCTCGAGCGCACGGCCGGCCAGGTCGTTCTCATCTCGGTCGGTGTCACCGTGCTGCTGACCGTGCCGTCGCCGGTGCTGTCGCACCTGGAGGAACACGCCCGCTCGATCGCCGTGGCCGCGGCGACCGTCGCCGGCCTGGCGGCTCTGCTGGTCTTCGCCTTCTCGCGGCTGCGCAGCGGCGCGTCGCGCTGGGCCCGCGCGGCTCGGACGGGCGCCTCCGAGGTGCGGTCCGGGCTGCTCTCCCGGCGCAACTGGCCCGGCATCGTGCTCGCCTCGACCGTGGTCCTGGCCGGTCACCTGGCCACCTTCGTCGTCGCCGCCCGGGCCGCGGGCTCGGACGCCTCGCTGCTGCGCCTGGCGCCGCTGATGCTGCTCGCACTGCTGGCCATGACCCTGCCGGTGAACATCGGCGGCTGGGGCCCGCGCGAGGGTGTGACCGCCTGGGCGTTCGGGGCGGCCGGTCTCAGCGCCACCCAGGGCCTCACCATCGCCGTGGTCTACGGCCTCTTCGCCTTCGTCGCCGCACTGCCGGGCCTCGTCGTGATCATCACGCGGGCCCTGGCCCGGGCGAAGGCCCGCCGGGCCGCCCGGGTCGTCGTGACCGAGCCGGTCCTGGCGCCGATCACCCTGGCCACCCCGGTGGTCGTCCCGCAGCAGCGGATCATGATCCCGGTCCGGGAGCTGGTCGGCACCGGTGCCTGAAAGTGTCACAGCCTCATGTTCGGATTATGTTGGACCCCGGGGTGACGGTGGTCGCTCGTCAGGGGGGCCGTCAGTGCTGCAACGTCCGTATGTCGTGCTCAGTTGCGGGATGTCCATCGACGGCTACGTCGACACCCCGGACGACGAGCGGTTGCTGCTGTCCAACGACGCCGACTTCGACCGGGTCGACGAGGTCCGGGCCGGCTGCGACGCGATCCTGGTCGGCGCGGCCACGGTCCGCCAGGACAACCCGCGGCTGCTGGTCCGCGACGAGACCCGCCGCAAGGCCCGGGTCGAGCGCGGTGAGCAGCCCGACCCGGTCAAGGTGACCGTCACCAACAGCTGCGACCTGGACCCGGACGCCCGGTTCTTCACCCTGGGCGAGGCCGACAAGCTGGTCTACTGCGTCTCTTCCGCCCTGCCGAACGCCCGGCACAAGCTGGGACGGGTCGCTACCGTGATCGACGGCGGTGATCCGCTCGATCTGGGCCAGGTCACCGCCGACCTGCACACGCGCGGCATCCGCCGCCTGATGGTCGAGGGAGGCGGCATGATCCACACCGGGTTCCTCACGGCCGGCCTCGCCGACGAGCTGCAGCTCGTGGTCGCGCCGTTCTTCGTCGGCGACTCGCGGGCGCCGCGCTTCGTCGGAGACGGCACCTTCCCGTGGGGCCCGCGGCGCCGCGCCGACCTGACCGAGGTCCGGCAGATCGGCGACGTGGTGCTGCTGCGCTACGCGCTCTCCGACCGCTACCGGGCCTGACCTGGGTGACCGACGTGTCCGACAAGAAAACTGGGGGGCCGATGACCGAGGCGCTGGGCCTGGGGACGATTCCGAAAGCCACGGTACGCACCCGCGTCACCGTCCCGCTGCGCTTCGCCGACGGCTACTCGACGACCGCGCGGGTGCTCACCTTCGACGGGCTCGTCGACGGCAAGGAACACCTCGCGCTGGGCCTCGGCGACTGGGAACGCGCCGTGCAGGCCACGCCGCTCGTCCGCCCGCACAGCGAGTGCCTGACCGGCGACGTGTTCGGGAGCCAGCGCTGCGACTGCGGCCCGCAGCTGCGCGAGGCGGTCGAGCGCATCACCGACACCGGTGGCCTGCTCCTCTACCTGCGCCAGGAGGGCCGCGGCATCGGCCTGTACGCGAAGCTCGACGCGTACGCGCTCCAGGAGGCCGGGCTGGACACGTACGAGGCGAACGTCGCGCTCGGCCGCGGCGAGGACGAGCGCGACTACACCGCCGCGGCGCAGATGCTGCTGGCGCTGGGCGCGGGCCGCATCCGCCTGCTCAGCAACAACCCCGACAAGGCGGCCCAGCTCGAGGCCCGCGGCGTGCGGATCGCCGAGCGGATCCCGACGGGTGTGCATCTCTCCTCGGCCAACCTGCGCTACCTGGCCACGAAGGCGACACACACCTCGCACACCCTGGACCTGCCCGGCCTCTGACCGGACGCTGGTCATCGGCAGCGACGGGGGTCGATCGGGAGAGGTTCCGGAACCGGGGGAACCGCACCCGTTCGGCATGCTCGCCCGGCGATCGGGCACGATGATGACCAGGACGGTCGTGAATCGGCGAGTGCGAGGTGAGATGGGCGACGAGCAGGACGTGGTCACCTCGGCCGCCGAACAGATGCCCTTCATCGTCATCCTGTGCGAGGGTCCCGACCTGCGGCTCGCCTGGATCAACGACGCCACCCGGGCCCTGATCCCGGATCGCGACGCGGTCGGGCGCACCCTGGCTGAGGTTTTCGCCGACCTCAGCGGCCAGCAGTGGATCGACATGTACAGCACCGTCTACCGCACGGGCGAGGCGATCGCCGGCGCGGAGTGGCGGGCCCACCTGACCAACCCGGACGGGTCGATCCACGAGATCTACTCCAACTTCAGCATCAGCCCGTGGCGGGACGCACGGGGTGAGATCCGCGGTGTCATCGGCGCCGGCTTCGACGTGACCGAGATCGTGACCGCCCGGATCACCGCCGAGCGCGAGACCGCCCAGCTCCAGGAACGCTACGAGCAGACCCGGGACGTCGTCACCGCCCTGCAGCGTGAGCTGCTCCCCCGAGGGCTGCCGGTGCTGCCGGGGCTCCAGGTCGCCGCCACCTACCTGCTCGCGGACACCCACCGTTCGGCCGGAGGCGACTGGTTCGACGCCGTCGTGCGGCCCGACGGCACGGTCGCCCTGGTCGTCGGTGACGTCGTCGGTCATGGCGTCACCGCCTCCGGCGCGATGGGTCAGCTCCGTGCGGTTCTGCAGGACCGGCTCGACAGTGGCGCAGACCTCGTGGAGGCCCTCACCGCCGCCGACCGCTTCGCCCGGCGGCTGCCCGCGGCCCGCGCGACCACGGTCTGCGTGGCCGTTCTCGATCCCGCCGACGGATCCCTGGAGTACTGCACGGCCGGGCACCCGCCGCCGCTGGTCGTCTCGGACACCGGCGGGACGCGCTATCTGCGCAGCACCGGCGGCGGTCCGCTGGGCACCGGCGACGTGGGCGAGTTCCCGGTCCGCTCCGACCGGCTCGAAGTCGGTGACCTGCTGCTGCTCTACAGCGACGGCATCCTCGAACGCCCCGGCCGGGACCCGGCAGCGAGCATCGAGGACCTGGCCCGGGTGGCCGCGTCCGCCGCCACCGGGCGGGCGCTGCACGCACCGGACGCCACCGCCGCCGACCGTGTCTGCACGCAGACCGTCGAGCTCCTGGTCCGCGCCACCGGGCACGACGACGACATCACGCTGCTGGCTGCCCAGCGGGTCACCCCCTCGGCCGACCTCGACCTGGTGCTCCCCGCCGAGCTCACCTCGCTGCGCGCCTCGCGGATCGCCCTCGCCGACTGGCTGGCCGGGGTCGGCGCGACCGACGACGACATCTTCGTGCTGCAGCACGCCCTGGGCGAGCTGACGACCAACGCGATCGAGCACGCCTTCGGCGGCGAGCTCGGGCACGCGGCGGTCGAGGTGTGCGTCACGCTGACACCCGAGGGCCAGATCAGCGCCCGGGTCACCGACCACGGCACCTGGCGCGAACCGGCCCGGCAGACCCTGCGCGGGCGCGGGCTCGCGCTCACCGCCCAGCTCGTGACCCGCTTGACGGTGGTGCCGGGCGAGCACGGCACGGTCGCGACGGTGCTGCACACGCTGACCCGGCCCGCCCGGACCCCGGAGCTGACCGACGGGCGCCCACCGCACATCGCCCTGGGCGAGCCTCTGCGTCTCGAGGACGTGCCCGGCTCGGGCGACGCCGCCGTCCGCGTCGAGGGCCCGGTCGACGCGACCACCGCCGCCCACCTGCAGCAGGATCTGCTGCAGCGCACCCGCGGCGGCCACCTGCCGCTGAGCGTCGACCTCACCGGCGTCACCCACCTGGCCAGCGCCGGGGTGGCCGCGTTGCACTACGTGGCCGACCGCCACCGCCGTGAGGGCACCGAACTCGACCTGCACGCGCGGCGGGGCAGCGTCGCCCAGCACGTGCTCGAGCTGGTCGCGCTGCCCCACCGCGTCGATCAGGCCGCCGGGCACACCGTCCCCGGCGCCGGGAGCGCCGCCGAGATCAAGTAGGCGTCGACGGCACTCCTCATGCAGGTCGAGCCGTACGACCCGTGCCCGGCACCGGCGTACGTCAGCAGCACCCCGTGCCGGCCCAGCTGCCGCGCGACCTCGGTGGCCCAGTTGTAGCCGGTCGCCGGATCGTGCCGGGCGTTGATCAGCAGGAGCGGTGTCCGGGTACGGACGTGCAGGACATGCTGGGGACTCGCCACCGGTTTCGGCCAGCCCAGACAGTCCGACAGCCCGAACGTCGCCGCCGGCAGGCGCACGTCCGGTGCCTCGGCGGCCGCAGCACGCAGCAGACGCTGGTACTCGCGGTAGTTGCGGACCGGCAGCGACCAGTCCGCGCAGAAGACCGCCTGGACCGGTCGCTGCGACGCGGGTGACGCCGTACCGCCGTCCCGCAGGCCGTCGATGAAGGTGGCCAGGGCCGGATAGTTCGGCTTGCGAAGGGCGTCGTGCGCGTTCGCGGCCAGCTCGAACGCCGATACACCGAGGGTGCCGTCGTCCGCACGGGCCATCTGCTGCGCCCAGATCGACCGGACGTCCTCGCCGTGCAGCACGCAGGCTTCGGTGGTGTCGCACCACGCGACGAACGCGTCGAACGAGTCCTGGAGTGCCCACGCCTGAGTTGTCAGGAAGCCGCGGGTGTCCTGGCTGTGGTCGACGACGCTCTCCAGGACCATCGCCCGGACCCGTCCCGGGTAGCGCTCGGCGTAGAGCTCACCGAGCAGCGTGCCGTAGGACGAGCCGTGGAAGGTCAACGACCGCTCACCGAGCGCGGCGCGCAGCGCGTCGAGGTCACGGACCGTGCTGCCGGTGTCGGCGTGGTCGAACACCGGCCCGGTCAGGACCCGGCAGGCGTCCCAGAACTCCCGGTTGGCCTTCCTGGTCGCGTCGAACTCGGCCTGGTCCTTCAGGACGGCCGGGGCCGGCACCTTCGTGGGGCACTTGATCGGATTACTGCCGCCCACACCCCGCGGGTCGAAGCTGACGATGTCGAAGCGGCTGCGCAGCTCGTCGCTGAACCGCGACTGTCCGGTCACGACTCGTCTGACGCCGGAGTCGCCCGGCCCGCCGGGACCGAAGATCAGCGTGCCGATCCGGGTGGACTCCGGGGCGGCACGCCGGGCGACGGCCAGGGTGAAGGTTGCACCCGACGGCTCGGACCAGTCGACGGGCAGCGTGAGGTCGGCACACTGGGCGTCCTTGTCGGCCGCACAGGGCCGCCAGTCGATCGGGGCAGGACGGGCGGACGCCGGTGGCGCCACGGCGGTGACCCCCGCGGCCACCGTAACGAGCACCATAAAACGGGCAATCATCATGGATCGACTCTCACGGATCCCGGACCGGCGGGTAATCCGGAGAATCCCGGATCCGTCCCCTAAGGAGCCTTCCGGCAGCCGCCCGCCGGACACCTGCCCCTGCCAGCGTGCTGTCCGTGCGCGGTGATCACAGGGTGGCGACGGCCACGGGCTGCGCCGGGTCCGTGCTGATCACCCTCGGTGCCCTTCTGGGCCGGCCGGGTCTGGTCCACGTGTACGCCGGCCTGGCCCTGCTCCTGCTCGCCTGGTGGTGGCCGGGCGAACTGCCCCGGCCGTGGCTGACCTTCGCGCTCTGGGCCGGCCCGCTGCTGATCGCTCCCCCGCTGTTCAGCCGGGACGTCTACAGCTACCTGGCGCAGGGCCTGATGGCCGGGAACGGTCTCGACGTCCACACCCGCGGACCGGCCGCGCTCGGCGGTCCGGTCGCCGCCCGGGTGCCCGAGATCTGGCAGGACACCCCCAGCCCGTACGGGCCGGTGTCGCTCCTGGTGTCCCGCCTCGTGACGGAGGTGACCGGGAGCGAGCCGATCGCCGGGGTGCTCGGCCTGCGCCTGACCGCCGTGGCCGGGCTGGTGCTGATCGGCCTCGGCCTCCCGGCGCTCGCCGGTCCCGCGGTCGAGCCGGTCTTCCGGTTGGTCGTGCTCAATCCGCTCGTGCTGATCCACCTGGTCGGCGGTGCGCACAACGACGCGCTGATGGTCGGTCTGCTGGTCGCCGGGCTCGCCGCGGCACTCCGGCGCCGGCCGGTGCTCGGCGTCGTGCTGGTCACCGCGGGCGCCCTGGTCAAGGCCCCGGCGGCGCTCGGGCTGGCGGCCGTCGCCCTGATCTGGGCCGCCCGGCTCCCCGGCCGGTGGCCGGAACTGCGCGCGATCACCGCGACAGGCCTCGTCGCTGCCGCGGCCACCGTCGTGATCACCGCGATCTCCGGCACCGGGTACGGGTGGATCGCCGCCCTGTCCACGCCCGTGTCGCCGGGGAACTGGGCACCCGTCGCCGTGCTCGGCCGCTGGACCGCCGGGACGTTCACCCACGACGACGTCGGCGCCTCGCTGGCGGTGGACCTGTGGCGCTGGGCCGGCCTGCTGGCCACGCTGGTGGTGGCGGGGCTCGTGTGGACGTACAGGAACAGGGTCGGGCCTTTGACCGGTCTGGGTCTGGTATTGCTGGCGGCGGTCGCCTTCGCGCCGGCCTTCCGCCCCTGGTACATGATCTGGGGACTCGTGCCGCTCGCGGCCGGGCTGCCCGCGGCCCGGCGGTGGCTGGCGCTGCTGAGCATCGCGCTGACCCCCGTCGTGCTGCCGGACGGTTTCGCGGCGGACCTGCCGGAGGTGCTGGCCGCCGTGCTGGGCGTCCTGCTCGGCACGGCGGTGTTCGCGCTGGCCACCACTCCGGGCGTCCCCGGGAAGGTGCCGCGATGAGAACGCGGATCACGACCGTCGTGGTCGCCACCATCGCCGTCGCGGTCTTCCTGGTCACCGTGCCGGCCTTCCGGCACTTCTTCGACCTCGGTGTCTACCGCGGCGCGGTGCGATTCTGGCTGGTCGACGGGCGTGACCTCTACGACTTCGACTACCGCGGCACCGGGTACGGCTTCACCTATCCGCCGTTCGCCGCGCTGGTGCTGAGCCCTTTGGCGCTGACCGCGTGGCCGGTCGCGGTGGCCGCATCACTGCTGGTCAACGCCGGTGCCGTGGTGCTGCTGGTGCGCTGGTTCCGCCGCGGCGACCCCTGGATGTGGGCCGCGCTGGCCTTCCTGGCCGTCCTGGTCTTCGAACCCGCCCGGGACACCTTCAGCTTCGGCCAGGTCAACCTGGTGCTGCTGGTCCTCGTGCTGGCCGACCTGCGGGCCTTGGAACGCGGCAGCCGCTGGGCCGGTGTCGCCACCGGCCTCGCCACGGCGATCAAGCTGACCCCGGCTGTGTTCATCGGCTACCTGCTGGTGACACGGCGGTTCCGGGCGGCCGCGATCGCCACCGGGACCACCACCGTGGCGACCGGCCTCGCGGTCCTCGTCGCGCCGGACTCGTCGTGGCGCTTCTGGACCGGGGCGATGTGGGACACCGACCGGGTCGGGCAGCTCGCGTACGTGTCCAACCAGTCCCTGCGCGGCGTGGTCGCCCGCCTCGACGGGGACTCGGTCTGGTGGCTCGCCGCCGTGGCCGTGACCCTGGTCTGCTGGCTGCTGCGGGTCCGGCGGGCCGACCTCCGGGCGGGCTTCGCCCTCACCGGCGCGCTGGCCTGCCTGATCAGCCCGGTGACCTGGGTGCACCACCTGGTCTGGCTGCTGCCGGCGCTGTTCCTGCTCTTCGACCGGGGCCGCCGCGCGGTGGCCGTGGTGCTGTGGTGCGTGCTCAGCAGCAGCGTCGTGTGGCTGTGGTGGGCCGGCGCGGAAGGGCTGCTCGCCTTCGCCGGTGCGAACACGTACGTGTGGATCACCGCCGGCCTGCTGCTCGGACTGCCCTTGGCGCCGGGCCCGGAGTTGTCCACAGCGTCCGCGCCCTCGTCCGAGGGAGTCACTACTATCGCGGAGTGACTTCCGCCCCCGAGATCAATCGGTCCCCCGCCGCCGACGTGCTCAACCGCGTCTTCGGCTACTCCGGATTCCGCGGCGAGCAGCGGGAGATCATCGAGCACGTCATCGCGGGTGGCGACGCCCTGGTGCTGATGCCGACCGGTGGCGGCAAGTCACTCTGTTACCAGATCCCCGCCCTGGTCCGGGACGGTGTCGCGGTGGTCGTCTCGCCGCTGATCGCCCTGATGCAGGACCAGGTCGACGCGCTGCGCACGCTCGGCGTGCGGGCCGGCTTCCTCAACTCGACCCAGGACCTCACCGAGCGGCGCCGCGTCGAGCAGGCCTTCACCGAGGGCCAGCTCGACCTGCTCTACGTCGCGCCCGAGGGCCTGGGGGTGCCGTCGACGCAGCGACTGCTCGACCGCGGCAAGATCTCGCTCTTCGCGATCGACGAGGCGCACTGCGTGTCGCAGTGGGGGCACGACTTCCGGCCCGACTACCTCGAGCTGTCCATGCTGCACGAGCGCTGGCCCGACGTGCCGCGCATCGCGCTGACGGCCACGGCGACGACCGCCACCCACGCCGAGATCGCCACCCGGCTCGACCTGACCGGCGCCCGCCACTTCACCGCCAGCTTCGACCGGCCCAACATCCAATATCGGATCGTCCCCAAGAACGAGCCCCGCCGCCAGCTCCTCGACCTCCTGCGCACCGAACACCCCGGCGACGCGGGCATCGTCTACTGCCTGTCCCGCGCCTCGGTCGACAAGACCGCCGACTTCCTGGTGCAGAACGGCATCGCCGCGCTGCCGTACCACGCCGGGCTCGACTCACGGGTCCGCGCCGCCAACCAGTCCCGCTTCCTGCGCGAGGACGGCCTGGTCATGGTGGCCACCATCGCGTTCGGCATGGGCATCGACAAGCCCGACGTGCGGTTCGTCGCCCACCTCGACCTGCCCAAATCCGTCGAAGGCTACTACCAGGAAACCGGCCGCGCGGGTCGTGACGGCCTGCCGTCGACGGCCTGGCTGGCGTACGGCCTGCAGGACGTGGTCCAGCAACGCAAAATGATCGAAACGTCCGAGGGCGACTTCGCGCACCGCCGCAACCTCGCCGCACACCTCGACGCGATGCTGGCCCTCTGCGAGACGGTGGGGTGCCGCCGGTCCCGCCTCCTGGCCTACTTCGGTCAGCAGGGCGCCGCCGACTGCGGCAACTGCGACACCTGCCTCAACCCCCCGGAGTCCTGGGACGGCACGGTCGCCGCCCAGAAGCTCCTCTCGACCGTCCTGCGCCTCCAACGCGAACGCGGCCAGAAGTTCGGCGCCGGCCAGTCCATCGACATCCTGCTCGGCAAGACCACCGAAAAGGTCACCCAGTTCCGCCACCACGAGCTGAGCGTCTTCGGCATCGGCGCCGACCTCCGCGAGGCCGAATGGCGTGGCGTGGTCCGGCAGTTGCTCGCCCAGGGCCTGCTCGCGGTCGAGGGCGAATACGGCACCCTCGTCCTGACCGACGACAGCGGCAGCGTCCTCCGCAAGGAACGCCAGGTCATGATGCGCCGCGAACCGGAACGCGCCGCCCGCGCCCCGAAAGCCCGGACGAGCAAGACGGCGGCCCCGGCGGCCGACCTGCCGCCGGAGGCTGCGCCCATGTTCGAACGCCTGCGCACTTGGCGGGCCGCCGCGGCGAAGGAGGCCGGCGTTCCGGCCTACGTCGTCTTCCACGACGCGACGCTGCGCCAGATCGCCACGCAGCGTCCGGGCAGCCTGGCCGAACTGTCCACGATCAACGGCGTCGGGGAGAACAAATTGGCCAAGTTCGGCGAGCAGGTCCTCAAGGCCCTGGCCGAGGAGTGACCCGGGCCTGACGCAGCACCGGCAGGGCGTGTGGGTTCCCGCGCCGAGGCCGGTGCTGTCGCCGACGAACAACTCCGCGGCGGCGATGCCACGGCGGTAACCAAGGTCGGTTTGGTTGGGCCTGTCCGAGCCACGCCAAGCCCAACTTCAGCGAAGTTGGGCCTACCCACGCGGCGTTAGCCCCAACATCAGCGAAGTCGGGCCTTCCCGCACCCCGCTAAGCCCAACATCAACGAAGTCGGGCCTACCCCCGCTGGGTTAGCCCCAAGATCGGTGAAGTTGGGCCTTCCCGCGCTGGGTTAGCCCCAACATCGGTGAAGTTGGGCCTTCCCGCGCTGGGTTAGCCCCAACATCGGTGAAGTTGGGCCTTCCCGCGCTGGGTTAGCCCCAACATCGGTGAAGTTGGGCCTTCCCGCGCTGGGTTAGCCCCAACATCGGTGAAGTTAGGCCTATCCGGGCCGCGTTCAGCCCAACATCAGCGAAGCGTGGCCTTCCCGCTACGCGTTAGCCCCAACATCAGCGAAGTCGGGGCTTCCCACGCCGCGTTAGGCCCAACATCAGCGAACTTGGGCCTCGCCGAGCCGCGCGAGACCCACCATCAGCGAAGCTGGGCCAACCCGAGACATCGACCCACTGCGCAACCCCGACGCCGCCTAGCAGCCGCGCTCGGCCCAACATCAGCGAAGTTGGGCTTCCCCGCGCTGCGTTAGGCCCAACATCGGCGAAGTCGGGCCTACCCACACCGCGTTAGCCCCAACATCAGCGAAGTCGGGCCTACCCGCGCTGGGTTAGCCCCAACATGGATGAAGTTGGGCGTGTGGGAGGGCGGTTCGGGCTGAGGGCTGACTCCGGCCGGGCCGTACGGTCCCGGTGGAAGAGCGTTTATCGTCACGCCGCGTGATGGCTGAGGCGGGTCTAGCGTCGAGCGTATGCAGGTCGTTTTGACGGGTGGGACGGGTTACATCGGGGTTGCGCTGATCAAGGAGCTGGTCGGCGCCGGGCATCAGGTCACCGCGCTGGTGCGTAACGAGGCCGGGGCGGCCAAGGTCACCGCGCTCGGTGCGCAGGCCACCGTGGGTGATCTCTTCGACTCCGCGTGGGTGGCCGAGCAGTTCGCCGCCGGGGATGCCGTGGCACATCTCGCGGCCACCGGCGATGCAACAACCCAGGAGCTGGACCGCGGCGTGGTCGCGGCGGCGGTCCGCGCGGGCAAGCCGTACGTGCACACGAGCGGCATCTGGATCTGGGGCAGCAACGACACGATCACCGAGGAGTCGCCGTTCGCACCCCCGCAGCTGACCGCGTGGCGCAGTGCGGTCGAGAAGCTTGTTCTCCAGGCCGACCTGACGGCCACGATCATCGCACCGGGGATTGTCTACGGGTATGGCGGTGGCATTCCGGGTGGGGTGTTCGACGGCAGCGGGAAGCTCGTCGGCCAAGGCACGCAGCACTGGACGACCGTGCACGTCGACGACATCGCGGCGCTCTACCGCACGGTGCTCGAGCGTGGTGAGGGGCTCGGCTACCTGATCGGCGCCTCGGGTGAGAACCCGACCGTGCGTGAGCTGGGCGAGGCTGCAGCCGGCAACGCCGGTGTCACCCCGGAGAGTGTCGACGCGTCTCGTGAGCGGCTCGGTGCTCTCTTCGCCGACGCGCTGCTGCTCGACCAGCAGACCACCGGTGCGAAGGCCCGGTCGCTGGGCTGGGCGCCGAAGGCCGTGTCGCTGCTCGACGATCTTCGCTCCGGCACCTACGCCTGACAAACAGGGCATGATGCGGCCATGGATTTCACTGCGGCAGTCAATCTGCACCTGACGACCATCGGGAAACGGGACCTCGACGGCTATCTCTCGACCGTGCACGACGAGGTCAGCCTGATCATGCCGAACGGCAAGCTGCTGAGCGGTCGGGAAGAGGTCGCCGCCTTCCACCGGGGATGGTTCGACGACCCCGACTGGAGCTGGGAGCTGGACCTGCAGCGCAGCACCACGGCCGGGGACACCGGTGTGGCGATCTTCGCGGTGGACTACCACGATCTGGACGGCAACGGGCAGCCGTACGAGCTCAGTTACCTGCTCACGCTGGTCTTCGTTCGCAACGGCGACACCTGGCTGCTGCTTCACGACCAGAACACTCCGCGTTGATGGAGACCGGCGACCGGCGCCTCATGGCGGCCATCGAGGCGAACTGGGACGAGCGCACACCGATCCACCTGGCGAGCCGTTTCTACGACGTCGAGGGGCGTGATCCCGCCGCGTGGTTCGCCGCCTACGAGTGGGAGGACCTCGGCGACCTCACGGGACGGGACGTGCTGCACCTGCAGTCGCACCTCGGGACCGAGACGGCTGCGTTCGTCCGGCGCGGTGCGCGTACGGTGACCGGACTTGATCTGTCGGGGGCCGCGGTGGACGCGGCCCGGAGGCTGGCCGCGGACGCCGGGCTGGAGATCGAGTACGTCCACGCGAACGTCTACGACGCGCGGGAGGCTCTCGGCGACCGCCGCTTCGACGTGATCTACACGGGTAAGGGTGCGCTCTGTTACCTGCCGGACCTGCGGGAGTGGGCGGCGGTGCTCGCGGGGCTGCTGCGTCCCGGCGGGCAGGTGTATGTCGTGGAGTTCCATCCGGTCCTGACCGGCCTGGGTCTGGTGCCGCGGGGCGACGACGACACGCTGGCGCTGCGCAACGACGTCATCGGCGGGCGCGGGCCGGTGACGCTCGACGCGACGCGGACCTACACCGACGGGCCGGAGCTGGTCGAGGCCACGACCAGTTACGAGTGGGCGCACGGGCTGGGCGAGGTCGTCACCGCGCTGACCGGCGCCGGGCTGACTGTCCGGTCGTTGCGGGAGAGCGACGAGCTGCCCTGGCCGCGCTGGCCGCAGATGGAACAGGCCGCGAGCGGCTGGTGGCGGCTGCCGGCACCGAAACTGCCGCTGATCTACGCCCTTCGTGCGACCCTCGGGTGATGACGGTCGCAGAAGTCTCAACCGAGGGCCGGTCCGGCCGATCAATCAAGCCGTGAACCCAACGTTGCCGTTCCCCCTGCCGGGCACTCAGCTCGTGCACGTCGGCCGGCAGCCGATCTTCGACGTGACCGGCGATGTGGTCGCCTACGAGCTGCTGTTCCGCGGCAGCATGGACGCAGTCGACGCCGGCCGCCGCGACACGTACGCGACCAGCCAGGTCATCGTCAACACCTTCACCGAGTTCGGCATCGACGAGGTCGTCGGCGACCGGACCTGCTTCATCAACCTGACCCGGGAGTTCCTCACCGGTGAGCTGGTCCTGCCGTTCGGCCCGGACCACGTGGTGCTGGAGGTGCTGGAGACGGTCGCCGTGGACGACGAGGTGATCGCGGGTGTCACCGCGCTCGTCGGGCAGGGGTACAGGATCGCGCTGGACGACTTCGTCTGGGGTTCCGGCCACGAGAAGCTGCTGCCGCTGGCCTCGTTCGTCAAGCTCGACCTGCTCGAGGGCGACCTCACGCACCTCGACGAGATCGTCGCGGCCTGCCGGGCGTACCCGGGGATCCAGATCGTCGCCGAGGGCCTGGAGACGGGTGAGCACCTGGCGCTGAGCAACCGGTACGGCTTCGAGCTGCGCCAGGGGTACGTGCTCAGCCGGCCCCAGGTCCTGACCGCCACCAGCCTGACCCCGTCGCGGTTGCGCCGCCTGGAGCTCCTCGGCGCCCTCAGCGCCGCCGACACCGACCTCGAGCGGATCCTGTCGATCATCGCCGGGGACCCCGCGCTGACCATGCGGGTCCTGCGGGCCAGCAACTCGGCCGCGGTCGGTGCCACCACCAAGATCTCCTCGGTACGCCAGGCCGTGGTCATGCTCGGCATCGCGCACATCCGGCAGTGGGCCATGCTGATGGTCGTCGACGACGTGGCCGAGGCCACCGAGGTCCAGATGGCCGAGGCGCTGACCCGGGCCCGCCTGTGCGAGAACGTCGCGGTGGCCTTCGGCGCCAGTGCGGACGCCGCGTTCATGGCCGGGCTGATCGGGGCGGTGGCCGGCATGCTCGGCCTCTCCAACGCCGCGATGGCACACCAGCTGCCGCTGAGCCCGGACATCGCCGGTGCGCTCGAACGGGGTACGGGACCGATCGGTCAGGTGCTGCGGGTGGTCAACGCGTACGAGCGGGGCGACCTGGCCGAGGTGGCGGCGGCGTACTCCGGCGACGACCTCACGGGCACCGTCATGGATGCGATGCGCTGGTCGCGGATGGCCGTTCAGGCGACCCAGAACTAGGCTTCCGCGGATGATGCTGGCCTCCCCCGTCGACACCGCCACCCACGGCGAGTACGCGATCCCCGACACACCCGGACCGCTGCTGCGCTTCACCGGCCGCATCACCGGAGACGCGCGACCGTTCCGCTATCACGTGTACGGCGGCTGGTTCTGCCCCTGGTCGCAGCGCGTGGCGATCACCCGGGCCCTGTCCGGGCTCGAGGACGTTGTCGGCATGTCCTTCGTCGACGGTGACCGTGACGGGCGCGGGTGGGCGTTCCGCGAACGCTACGGTCCGGACCCGGTGAACGGCTTCACGCTGCTGCGCGAGGCCTACGACGCCACCGAGGAGAACTTCGACGGCCACGTCTCGGTGCCGGCGTTGTGGGACCGCGAGAACGCCCGGCTGGTCAGCAACGACTGCGCGACCATCGGCATCGACCTCGCCACCCGCTTCCGGCACCTCGCGACGCCGGTCGTGGACACGTACCCGGAACGTCACCGGGAGCGGATCGAGGAGCTGGACCGGTGGCTCGGCCCGGCCGTCAACCACGGCGCCGGCGCCGCCGCGAGACCGGGTGCGGCCCGGTCCGCGCTGCTGGAGGCGTTCGAGCAGCTCGACGAACACCTGTCCGGCTCGCGCTACCTGATCGGTGACGACCTGACCGAGGCCGACATCCGGCTCTGGGTGACGCTCGTCCGGTACGACGTGGGTGTGAACGCCGGCCGGACCGTCAGCCCCGGCCTGCACGTCCACCCGCACCTGTGGTCGTACGCCCGTGCGCTCTACCGGATCCCCGCGTTCCGCGACACCACCGACTTCGCCGCCTTCTCCCGGCCCGGCGCGGTCCGCCCCGACTGGGATTAACCGAGCTCGGCCAGACGCCCGGCCAGGAAAGCCCGCTCGACCTCGTTGCCGGTCAGGGCCAGAGCCTCCGTGTACGCGGTGACGGCCTCCGCGCGCCGCCCGAGCCGGCGCAGGAAGTCGGCCCGCGCCGCGCTGAGGTAGCCGTAGGTGGCCAGGGCGGGCTCGTCCAGCAGGGGTGCCAGCGCGTCGAGTCCCGCTTGCGGCCCGTCGCGCAGGCCGATGGCCACGGCGCGGTTGAGGGCCACCACGGGTGACGGCCAGAGGCGCAGCAGCACCTCGTAGAGACCGGTGATCTCCGTCCAGTCGGTGTCGTCCCAGGTCGGAGCCTCGGTGTAGACGGCGGCGATCGCGGCCTGCACCGCGTACCGGGTCGGGGGTCCGCCGCTCAGCGACTCGGTGAGCAGGGCCGTACCCTCGGCGATCTGCCCGCGGTCCCAGCGGGACCGGTCCTGGTCGGCGAGGAGCAGCAGCCTGCCGTCGGCGGTGGTCCGGGTGTCGCGCCGCGCGTCGGTCAGCAGGAGCAGCGCGAGCAGACCGGCGACCTCCGGCTCGGCGGGCAGCAGACGGTGCAGCATGCGGGCCAGGTCGAGCCCCGCCTCGACCAGATCGTGCCGCCTGAGTGCGGCCCCGGTCGGCGCGCTGTGCCCGGTGGTGAAGACCAGGTGCACCACGGCCAGGACGGCACCGAGACGCTCGCCCAGTTCCCCCGGGCCCGGCACCCGGTACGGGATGCGCGCGGCCGCGATCTTCTTCTTGGCCCGGGTGATGCGGGCGGCCATCGTCGTCTCCGGCACCAGGAACGCCCGGGCCACCTCGGCCGTCGACAGCCCGCACAGCAGCCGCAGCGTCAGCGCCACCCGGGCGTCCGGTGACAGCGCCGGGTGACAGCAGGTGAAGATCAGCCGCAGCCGGTCGTCGTGCGCCGGACCCGCGACCGGCTCGTCCAGGACGAGCAGTGGCAGCACCCGGCGCAGCGCCGACTCCCGGCGCAGCACGTCGGTGGCGCGGTTGCGGGCGACCGTGGTGAGCCAGGCGCCGGGCCGGGCCGGGATGCCGTGCACCGGCCAGTTCCGCAGCGCCTCGGCGTACGCCTCCTGGGTGCACTCCTCGGCGAGGTCGAGGTCGCGGGTGACACGCACCGTCGCGGCGAGCACCTTGGCCCACTCGCGACGGTGCGCGTGCGCTACCGCCTCACCGATCCCAGCGTTCAGGAGTGGTCCACGAGGGGCCGGATCTCCACGCCGCTGTGGGCCGCCGCGACCTCGGGCAGCGTCGCGGCCAGGGCGATCACCTCGTCGAGGTCCGCCGCCTCCAGCACGTAGAAGCCGCCCAGCACCTCCTTGGTCTCGAGGAACGGGCCGTCGGTGACGGCGGGCCGGTCCGCGTCGCCGCGCCGCACGGTGGTCGCGGTGTCCGGCGGCATGAGCTCTTCGCCGCCGACGACCCGGGAGCCCGCCGCGGCCATGAACGCCAGGTGCGCAGCCTCTTTCTGCTTCCGCTCCTCCGGCGTAGCCGCCGCCCACTCCTTCTCGTCGCCGTAGATGAGGATCAGGTACTTGGCCATCTCGTCAGTCCGTTCGTCCAGGGCCTCTGGCGGGCCCGGTCAGCATCACGACGAAGCAGCCCCGCCCGGATCGACACTTCGCGTCTTAGTATCGGCCGGTGCATTCCAGGATCTCGGTATTGAGCTGTGCGCTGCTGCTCGCCGGGTGCGGGTCGTCGCCTCCCCCGCCCGCCGCGCCGGCGCCGGCTTTTGTCGCGCCGTCGCTCGCCCCGGCTCCGGCCGCGCCGAGCGCGCGTCCTTCCTCGCCGGCACCGTCGGCGGTCCCGTCGTCATCGTCACCCGCCAAGGTCGCTGCCCTGCCCAGTCCCGGCAACCCCGGCGGGAAGGCCTCCGTCCCGGCCGAGGCCAGGGCCGTGGACACCAGCAAACCCGACAGGGTCATCGGTACGGGCACAGCCGCGAGCTGCACCTCGGCGGCAGTGGTCAAGGCGGTCGCGGCCGGTGGCGTGATCACCTTCGACTGCGGGCCGGCGCCGGTGACGATCACGATGAAGGCCACCGCCAAGGTCCGCAACGATCACGGCCCGGCGGTGGTGCTCGACGGCGGTGGCCGCGTCACGCTCAGCGGCGACGGCAGACGCCGGATCCTGTACCAGAACACGTGCGACGAGGCGCAGCGCTTCACCACGTCGCACTGCCAGGACCAGGCGATACCACGGCTGACCGTGCAGAACCTGGCGTTCCGGAACGGCAACGCGACCGGCGAGAAACTCGAGGGCGGCGGCGGGGGTGCGATCTTCGTCCGCGGCGGCCGGCTCAAGGTGGTCAACTCGCGGTTCACCGGCAACCGCTGCGACAGCACCGGCCCGGACCTCGGCGGTGCGGCGATCCGCGTGCTGTCCCAGTCACAAGGCAAACCGGTCTACATCGTCCACAGCACCTTCACCGGCGGGATCTGCTCGAACGGCGGCGCCCTGAGCAGCATCGGTGTCTCGTGGACCGTGCTGAACAGCGTCTTCACCGGCAACAAGGCCATCGGGAAGGGAGCCAACCCGGCCCGCGGCGGCACACCGGGCGGCGGGTCCGGCGGGGCGATCTACACCGACGGTGACAAGTTCGCCGTGAACCTCGCCGGCACGGTCGTACGGGACAACCGGGCCAACGAGGGCGGCGGGGCGATCTTCTTCGTGAGCAACGACCGCACCGGCACGCTGACGATCAAGAGCTCGACGCTCGAGGCCAACCGCAGTGCGGGCTTCGAGACCGTACCGGGCATCTTCTTCCTCGGTGCCCGGATGAGCCGCTAACGCTCGTACCAGCGCAGGAGGGCCGCGCCCACCGACATGCCGCCGCCGAAGCCGGCGATCAGGACGAGCTCCTCGTCGTGCAGCTCACCGGAGCGGGCGGCGACGTCGAGCGCGATCGCGGCGGAGGCGCTGCCGGTGTTGCCGTAACGGTCCAGGACCAGGTGGGTCCGGGCCGAGCCCAGACCGGCGGCCTCGACCAGCTCCTCGATCATCACGCCGTTGGCCTGGTGCGGGACGAAGTGCTTGACGTCCTCCGCGGTGAAACCGGCCCGCTTGAGCAGGTCGGCGAGCACCGGCGGGACACCGGCCATGACGAAGTCGCGGACACCGCGGCCGTTCATGCGGAAGAAGTGGTCGCCGTCGGCCACGGTCTCGGCGGAGGCCGGCAGGCGGCTGCCACCGGCCTTGACGTGGATCAGCTCGTGCGCGTCGCCGCGCGTGACCAGTTCGAGGTCGACCAGCCCGTACGGCGCGGGCACGGCACCGACCACGGCGGCTCCGGCACCGTCGCCGAACAGGATGGCGGTGCGACGGTCGTCGAAGTCGAGGATCCGCGAGTAGACGTCAGCCGCCACGACCAGCACCACGGCGTCGGGCCGGGTCGCGACGAGGCTGTTGGCGAGCGCGAGACCGAAGACAAAACCGGCGCAGACGACGTTGATGTCGAACGCCGCCGCCCGGTACGCCCCGATGGCGTGCTGCACCAGGGACGCGGTCGGCGGCTGCGGCGAGTCACCGGTCGACGTCGACACGATCAGGTAGTCGACCCGTTCGGCGCTGATCCCGGCCCGGTCCAGCGCCGCGACCGCGGCCTTGACGGCCAGGTCGGAGGTCGCCTCGTCGGGCGCGGCGAACCGCCGGGCCTCGATCAGGGTCTTCCGGGTGATCCATTCGGAGGTGGTGTCGGTCACCCGCTCCACCAGGTTGTCGTTCGTGACCTCGAGGTCGGGCACGTACGAGCCCGTACCGAGGATGCCGACGCGCGGTACCGATTGCATGTCCCCGCTTATCGGCGCTCCGGACGGGCGGTTGAGGGATCGGCGGGGGTCTTCGTGTCAGTGATGTCCGTAAATGTACCTCTGCGTGACACGTTTGTTACACAAAAGGCTTCCGATCGTGAGAGATATTCACGAAGCTCTATCTGGTCCCGGCCGTACCCCGGCCGGGCGCGAGAGGAGAAACGGTGCGCACCAGAGCCATCGTCACTGCCACCACGCTAGTCGCGTCGGTCGCGCTGGCATCACCCGCCACTGCCCGCGAGGCCGCCGGACCGGCGCCGGTCACCCCCGCCCTCGCCGTCGACCGGGCCACGAGCGCCGTCGCCAAGCAGGCCGCGCTGTTCGCCGCGAGCCCGGCGGACACGTTCTCGGACCGCGGCGTGATCATCGAGAAGAACGGCGCCTCCCACGTACGCCTCAACCGCGCGTACCGCGGTCTGCCGGTGATCAGCGGTGACGTCATCGCCCACCTGACGCCCACCGGCGCCCTGAACGCCGTCACGAGCACGCAGACACGTCCCCTGACACTGTCGGCCGCACCCGCACTCACCGCGGCGAAGGCGACCAGTGCCGCGGCCAAGGCGCTCGGCGGGAAGAACGCAGGCGTGACCGCCACCCTCGCGGTCGACGCCCGTGCCGCCACCCCGGTCCTGGTCTGGCGCACGGTCGTCACGGTCACCGACCCGGCCGGCGGCGACGGCGTGACCCACGTCCTCGTGAACGCGCAGACGGGCACGGTCGTCGACAAGTGGGCCGAGGTGCAGACGGTCGAGGGTTCCGGCTCCGGCTACAGCGTCGGCACCGTCACGCTGGACACCACGAAGTCCGGTTCCACGTACCAGTTGAAGGACCCGGTGCGGGGCGGCAACTACACGACCGACATGAACAACCGGCGCATCGGCAAGGGCACCCTCTTCACCGACGCCGACAACGTCTGGGGCACGGGAGAGCTGACCAACGATCAGACCGTCGCGGTCGACGCCCAGTACGGCGTGGCCGAGACCTGGGACTACTACCTCGAGAAGTTCGGGCGCTCCGGCATCGCCGGTGACGGCGTCGGCAGCTACAACAAGGTGCACTACGGCTCGCGCTACAACAACGCCGGCTGGTCCGACAGCTGCTTCTGCATGCTCTACGGGGACGGCGACGGCGTGACCTACGGCCCGTTCACCGCCCTCGACGTCGCCGGGCACGAGATGACCCACGGCGTCACCTCGCGGACGGCGGGTCTGGTCTACAGCGGTGAGTCCGGCGGGATCAACGAGTCGATGAGCGACGTCTTCGGTTCCCTGGTCGAGTTCCACTCGGCGAACGCCGAGGACACCGGCGACTACCTGATCGGCGAGAACATCGCCTTCGACCACGAGCCGCTGCGCTACATGGACGACCCGGGCAAGGACGGCAAGTCGGCGGCGTGCTGGAGCACCGCGGTCAAGAACCTCGACGTGCACTACTCCTCCGGCGTCGGCAACCACGCCTTCTTCCTGCTCGCCGTCGGCAGCGGCGCCTCCACGGTCAACGGTGTGACCTACAACAGCCCCACCTGCAACAGCAGCACCGTGACCGGCATCGGCAACGACAAGGCGGGCGCCATCTTCTACAAGGCGCTGACGACCTACATGACGTCGGGCACGAACTACGCCGCGGCCCGGACCGCCACCCTCAACGCCGCCCGTGACCTCTACGGCGCCGGCAGCACCGAGTACGCCACCACCGCGGCCGCCTGGTCCGCCGTGAACGTGGCCTGATCCACTTCCTGTCGCGGGGCCGTACGCCGGTGGCGTGCGGCCCCGCGCCGAACAGAGATAATCATGAACGTGACCAACTGGGAGTACGCACGACTCGAGTACCGGGCGGCGGGCACGTTCGGTGCGGACAAGTACATGGACTGGACCGCGACCTTCTACCACCCGGGCGGAACCCTGCGCTGGGGCACGGACGAGCGCTTCGACGACCTGCGCCACCTGAACCGCGCGGGAGCCGCGGGCTGGCAGGCCTACGACCGCGCCGCGATCCACGTCATCAACGAGCCGCACCGCCTGCACGGCGTCACGTACTCGATGCGCCGTCCCGTTCCGTAGGGGGTGTCCCGCCGGGCCGTCACCGCCGACCGGCGGTGACGGCCTTGCGGGAACGCCAGGACATCACCGACCACAGCGACACCGCTGACAGCAGCGAGCCGACGCAGAGCACCGAGCCGACGGACGCGACCGACGCGAACGAGCCCACGGACCCGATCGACAGACCGGAGCCGACCGACCCGATCGACAGCACGGAATCCTTCGAGCAGATGCTCAGGACCGAGTTCTCGGAGCGGATGGACCATTTCGAATTCATGCGCCGATTGTGCCCGGGAAAACCTGCACCCGTTCTGCTGCGGTCCGGAAACCCTCCTGCCGACCGGCACCCCGCAGACTTCTCGGCATGGTGGTGATCAGCAGTTGGACCGACGGAGACCGTCCCCAGACCCGGCGCGACGTCGCCCGTGAACTCGTGGCGGTCTGGGCCGTGCACTTCCAGCGCTGCTACCGGCTCATCCGCCAGGCCCACTGACCCCGCACCACCTCAGGCGGCGCGCCCGCCGAGCAGACCGTGCGGGTCGATGACGTACTTGCGGGCCGCGCCCTGGTCGAAGTCCTGGTACCCCTGGGGCGCCTGATCCAGCGAGATGGGCGTGGCGTTGACGTTCTTCGCGATCTGCACCCGGTCGTGCAGGATCGCCATCATCAACTCCCGGTTGTACTTCATCACCGGGCACTGACCGGTGACGAACGAGTGGGACTTGGCCCAGCCGAGCCCGAGCCGGATCGACAACGAGCCGACCTTGGCCGCCTCGTCGACACCACCCGGATCACCCGTGACGTAGAGACCCGGGACGCCGATCGCGCCGCCGGCCCGGGTGAGCTCCATCAGCGAGTTCAGGACCGTCGCCGGCATCTCGGTCTCCGAGTCGGCGCCGTGACCGCGGGCCTCGAAGCCGACCGCGTCGACGGCGGAGTCGACCAGCGGCTGACCGATCGCCGGTGCGTCCCGGCCCAGGATCTGGTGCACCTGCTCCACCGGGTCACCCTCGGCGACGTTGACGGTCTCGCAGCCGAAACTCCGGGCCTGCGCCAGCCGCTGCTCGTTGAGGTCGCCGACGATGACAACGGCCGCGCCGAGCAGGAACGCCGACGACGCCGCGGCCAGGCCGACCGGTCCCGCACCCGCGATGTAGACGGTGGATCCCGTGGTGACGCCGGCGCTGACACAGCCGTGGTAGCCCGTCGGGAAGATGTCGGTCAGCATGGCCAGGTCGAGGATCTTCTCCATGGCCTGGTCCCGGTCGGGAAACTTCAGCAGGTTCCAGTCGGCGTACGGCACCATCACGTACTCCGCCTGGCCACCGATCCAGCCACCCATGTCCACGTAGCCGTACGCCGACCCCGGCCGGTCCGGGTTGACGTTGAGACAGACGCCGGTCTTGCGTTCCTTGCAGTTGCGGCACCGGCCGCAGGCGATGTTGAAGGGCACCGAGCACAGGTCGCCGACCTTGATGAACTCGACGTCCGGTCCGATGTCGACAACCTCCCCGGTGATCTCGTGACCGAGGACGAGCCCTTCCGGCGCCGTCGTGCGCCCGCGGACCATGTGCTGGTCGCTGCCGCAGATGTTGGTCGCCACCGTCCGGAGGATGGCACCGTGCGGGGTCTTCCGGCCGACGTTCTCCTTGTTGACGCCGGGCCCGTCCTTCATCTCGTACGTGGGGTAGTCGCCGTCCTGGATCTCGACCCGGCCGGGTCCTCGATAGACAACCGCTCTGTTGCCTGCCATGTCACGCTCCGTTCCTGAATTGTCACGCAGCCATGACGGACATGTTTCACCGGCCACCCGGGAAAGAGAACCCCTGTCGCACCCACAGCACGGCGCGGGTGGTGAAGCCCGGGCCGGCGGTGGTGCTGTAACCGGCGATCCGGCCCTGCTCGTCGATGTCGTTGGCCTCGGCGGCCTCGCCGAGTTTCGGCAGCACCCGGGCCCGCCCGTCCTGCCACACGACGCCGCCCAGATCGCTGCGGCCCACCACCTGATCGCGGTTGTTGAGCTTTTGCACGATGAAGAACGAGGCACCGGCCGGCGGATCCACCGCGGTGAACCGGCCGTCACGCCACAGGTATCCGCGGGAGAACCCTCCACCCTCGACCACGAACGAGCCGGTCACGTGACCACGACCGTTGATGCCGGTGGCGCCGCCGAGCTCGTCCGAGAGCTGCAGCCGCTCGCCCCGCGACCAGCGGACCGGTACGGCGCTGTAGTTCCCCGCGCCCCAGTAGCCCGCGATCTGACCGGCGTTGTTGATGTCCTGGGCGTCGGAGTAGTCGTTGACCGGGTCACCGCCGAGATCGGTCAGCACACCGTCGCGCCAGACGAACCCGTGCAGGGCACTGCCGTTGTCCGCATTGCCGACGATCTCGCTGCGGTCGTTGATCGCCAGGGCCTGGCTGTCGCGGCCACCGGGCAGCGCGCCGAGGTCGATCATCGTGCCGCGCCGCCACAGGAACCCGTGGATCGTGTCCCCGTCGACGAAGCTCCAGCCGACGACCTCGTCGCGGTTGTTGATGTCGCTGACCCGGGTGTATCCGCCGGGCAGGGAGCCGAGCTCGGTGAACCGGCCGTCGCGCAGAAGGAACGACGTCCCGTTCCGGTTGCCGACCACATGACCGAGATCGTTGATCGCGATCGCCTCGCTGTCGTCGCCCGCGCCCAGGTCGATCAGGCGCCAGGAGGGAGCGGCAACGGCGGGCTGCGGCACGAACACCGCCGAGACGGCGACGGCGACGAACACCGCCACGATGCGATACCACGGTGACCGGCTCTGCATCAGATCCCCCTTCACGACGCGCGGGCATCGTTCAGCATCCACCGGTTCGCCGGGGACGGAGGGGGTCGGTGCGAGATCTGACACTTCCGGACAGAGAAGGGCCCGGGAGGTGCGGCCGCCACCGCAGTCTCCCGGGCCCGGTTTCCTCAGCTGCTGAACACCTCGAACTCGGCGGCGACCACGTTGCCGGCCGCCGCGGAGGCGGTCGTGCAGTCCGTGGCGCTGCGCGGGTCGTTCTCCTGTTCGCCGGCGTAGAGCGGGTTGCCGGTGCACTGGTTGGTGAGGACGCGCAGCTTCACGTGGGTGGCCAGGGTCGGCCGGACCGGGAAGGACTTCAGGACCAGGTTCGGGACCTTGGGCCGGAACTGCGCGGTGTCTAACGCGTTCGCCGGGCTGGCGTACGCGACCTTGTAACCCGCGTCGGTCGCACAGTCGGCGCCCGCCGCGGCGTTGCAGGTCAGCACCTCGAACTGGCGGACGGTGCTGTACATCGTGGACGTAGCGGCACCGGCGCCCGGGAAGGCACTGAGCTGCACCCGGGAGACCAGCTTGGCGGCGTCCGTCGGGAGGTCGACGGTGACCTGACGGCCGGCCGCACCGCCGGTGGCGGTCCAGGCGGTGCCCTCGGCGTCGTCGGTCAGGCGGCCCAGGTTGGTGCCGTCACCGCTGATCGTCGCACCGGAGGCGGACGACGCGAGGTTCGCCGGCATGACCACGCCGACGTTCGCGGTGACACCCGGGTAGACGGTCTGGGTGAACCGCTTGTGGCCGTAGCCCGTACCGATGGCCAGGAACTTGTAGGTGCCGGGGGCCAGGGTGACGGTCTCGGGCAGGGCCGTCGCCGGGTCGGTGTCGGCGACCGGCACGGCGCCGAAGTCGTAGTCACCGACGTAGAGGCGGACGGGCTTGCCCGACGCCTCGCCGAGGGCCTTGAAGGTGATCTCGGAGTTCTCGACGTACGGCGACGCGAAGCTCGGCACCGGGTCGGCGTCGGCCGGGCCGCTGGACGCGCCGGCACCCATGCCGCGGGTGGCGAACGCGTTCCAGAGCAGGTCGGCGTTGGCGCCGTCGAAGCGCAGCGCGTCGGCGGTGATCATGTTGTCGCGCATGTCGAGCATGCTGATCGAGCCGGTCGCCGCGAGCAGGAACGAGTCGAAGACCAGCTGCGCCCAGCGCCGGTTGCCCGGGCACTCGGTCGCCGGCGTGGTGCCGGCCGCGCAGCTCTCCTGCAGGGCCCGGGTGCCCGAGCCGTACTTCGCGATCAACGCGCGGCGGACGTCGAAGTTCGTCGCGCTCCAGATCTCGCCGTCGGAGTGGACGGCTGCACCGCGGTCGTACCCGACGTTCGAGTAGTTGAGCGGGCTGTTGCTCATGTCGTAGTTGCGGATGCCCGTGCCCAGGTCGCCGGTCACGTACGCGCCGGTGACGTACGGCGTGTTGCCCCGCGGGGTGTAGCCGCTCTCGAAGAGGTACTCCATGGCCAGGAGGTCCGACCAGCTCTCGCCCATCGCACCGCCCTGGGAGGAGCTGATGCCGCTGTCCGGGCCGGCGATCATCCGGTTGCTGATCGCGTGGGTGTACTCGTGGCCGATGACCGTCATGTCGTAGTCACCGTCGACGCAGGGCGGGTACGCGCTGCCGGCGAAGGGCTGCCACATGTACATGTTGGTGGTCGGCTGCATGCCGTCCGGCGGCGTCGCCTGGTTGGCGTTGTTCCGCGTGGTGGCGGTGGCCGCACCCTGCTGGGCGTTGCCCCGCTCGGCGTCGGCGCCCTTGCCGTACGCGACGGTGTTGGTCTTCTGGAGGTTCCAGGTGGCCTCGGTGAAGCCGAGGTTGTACGACCAGTCGTGCATCCGGTTGTGCATCGCGAAGAGGTTCGCGGTGGCGGCGTCGACGTCGGCCCGCTCGGGCGAGGTCAGCGAGTTCGGGTCGCACTTGCTGGTGTTCCACTGGTTCGTGAACGGGTAGACGTACTCCCGGTCGGGCCTGGCCGTCGCCGGGGTCGCCGGGGAGCCGTTGCCCCACAGGCTGACGGTCTCGGCGGAGTTGCCGGTCGTGGTGAACGTCGGCAGGCCGGTGGCCGGGTCGATGTCCCACGGCTTGCCGGTGGCCGGGTCGATCACCTGACGCGAGCAGCCGGTCGCGGTCGTCGCGCACCAGGTCTGGCGCGTGTCGGCGCCGTTGGCCGGCGGGGTGGCCGGGAAGACCTTCCAGTGCGGGTCGTCCTCGGCGAAGTTGACCAGGTTCTCCCGGAGCAGGACCTTGCCGTCGCGGGCGTCGATGTAGGTCGTGTAGCCCAGCGGGTGCTCGGCGTCCTTCGACATCACGACGACCTCGTACGCGGCCCGCGGGTCGGCGCCGGGCATCGGCACCGCAACGAGCCGGACGCGGGAGTCGGCCAGGTCGGCGCGGTCGATCTTCGCGTCGGCGAGGGCGGCGGCGGTCGCGTCGTCGGCGGACAGCTTCGCGGCGGCGGGCTTCGCGGTGCTCGGGCTCAGCGTCGAGGTGACCTGGAGGACGTCGCTGCCCTTGACCGCGACGGCGACCAGGCCGTCGTGGGCCGCGGGCAGACCACCGTAACGCTGACGCATCAGCACGACCGTGCCCTTGCCGACCTTGGTCTGCGCGATCGTCTCGAGCTCGTCGACCGCGGCGGTCTTCAGGGAGAAGAGACCGACACTGCCCTTCAGGTACGCACGAGCCACGCTGTTGGCGTCGCCCTTGAGCCCCGCGGCGAGGCGGCCCTTGGCCGGGGTCACGGAGGCCGGGGTGCCGAGCTTGTTCCAGCGGGTGACGAGGTTGTCGTCGCGGACCAGGGAGCGCTGGCCGGCGCTGGGGGCGGCGGTGCCGCCGCGGTTGTCGACGAACGCGTACTCGTCGTCGAGGTGCTCGCCGGTCAGCGGCGTGGCCCCCGCGGGCTCGGAGCCTGCGGGTGCCGCCTGCGCGCCGATGGGCGCGGTGGCGAATATCGTGGTCGCGGCGAGGATACCGGCGACGGCGGACCGTCTGCGTCTGCGCACGCATGCCTCCTGAGATCGGCCCGGAGGATCTCTCCGGACGTTCGAGACACTACGCGTGCATAGACGTGCGTAGATGAACGAATTGTTTCAACGATGACGGCGGGCGGCCCGGCGGGTTACGTTGTCCCCCGGAGGGTCGCCGATGACCGCACTGGAACGCCTCGCCACCGGACTGCGCTCCGCGCTGGGCGCCGGCCGGGTGATCAGCGACCGGCAGGAGCTGCGGACGTACGAGTGCGACGGCCTCGCCCACTACAAGGTCACGCCCGGCCTGGTCGTCCTGCCCCGCGACGCCGCCGAGTGCGCTCGGACGGTCAAGGCCTGCGTCGAGGCGGGTGTGCCGTTCGTGGCCCGGGGGTCGGGCACCGGGCTCTCCGGTGGCGCCCTGCCGCACGCCGACGGGGTGCTGATCGTGACGTCGAAGATGCGCACGATCATCGAGGTGGCCCCGGACGACGAGCGTGCGGTCGTCGAGCCCGGCGTGATCAACCTGCACGTCACCCACGCCGCGACCCCGGCCGGCTACTACTACGCGCCCGACCCGTCCAGCCAGCAGATCTGCTCGATCGGCGGCAACGTGGCGGAGAACTCCGGCGGCGCGCACTGCCTGAAATACGGCTTCACCACGAACCACGTGATCGGCGCGCAGATCGTCACCCCGGAGGGCGACCTGGTCGAGCTGGGCGGCCGGGCGCCGGACTCCCCCGGGTACGACCTGCTCGGCGCGTTTGTCGGCTCCGAGGGCACCCTCGGCATCGCGACCCGGGTGACCGTACGCCTGACACGCCTCCCGGAGACCGTGCGGACGTTGCTGGCCGCGTTCCGGACCACCGACGAGGCCGGCGCCGCCACCTCGGCGATCATCGCGGCCGGGGTCGTGCCCGCCGCCGTGGAGATGATGGACGCGCTCGCCATCGAGGCCGCCGAAGCCGCCGTGGCCTGCGGTTATCCGGCCGGGGCGGGCGCTGTGCTGATCGTCGAGCTGGACGGGCCGCGGGCCGAGGTCGAGGCGCAGTTCGAGCAGGTGACCGCCCTGTGCGACGGCAACGGCGCGTTCGAGCTGCGGATCGCGGCGGACCCGGCCGAACGCGCGTTGTTCTGGAAGGGCCGCAAGTCAGCATTCGCCGCCGTCGGCCGGATCAGCCCGGACTACATCGTCCAGGACGGCGTGATCCCGCGGACGGCGCTGCCCGAGGTGTTGCGCCGCATCGGCGAGGTGTCCCGCGCGCACGGTGTCCGCGTCGCGAACGTCTTCCACGCCGGCGACGGCAACCTCCACCCGCTCGTGCTCTTCGACGACGGTGTCCCCGGCGAGGCGGACCGCGCCGAGGAGGTCTCCGGGGCGATCATCGACCTCTGCATCGAGTACGGCGGGTCGATCACCGGCGAGCACGGCGTCGGGATGGACAAGGCGAAGTACATGCCCCGCATGTTCACCGACGACGACCTCGAGACCATGCAGTTGCTGCGCTGCGCGTTCGACCCCGCCGGGCTGGCCAACCCGGGCAAGGTCTTCCCTACGCCCCGGCTCTGCGGCGAGGTGCCCAGGCGGCACAAGGCCGGCGAGACGACCCCGGCGGAGCTGTTCTGATGGCGCTCTGGGAGGCAGCGACCGGCGAGGACACCGTCGCGGGTGTGCCGGCCCGGTTCGTCGCGGCCCCGGCGAGCACCGAGGAGGCGTCCGAGGTCCTGCGCGCGGCCGCCGCCGACGATCTCACGGTTGTGGTGCGCGGCGGCGCGACCAAGCTCGACTGGGGAATGCCACCGCGCCGCGCCGACCTGATCGTGGACACCCGGCACCTCACCGGCGTCGTCGAGCACGCCGCCGGCGACCTGATCGTCGTCCTCCGCGCCGGGACGCCGCTCGCGTCGCTCGACCTGCCCGGCCAGCAGCTCGCCCTCGACCTGCCACTGCCCGGCGCGACCGTGGGCGGCACGGTCGCGACCAACACCAGCGGGCCGCGGCGCCAGGCCTACGGCACGGTCCGCGACCTGCTCATCGGCATCACCGTGGTCCGGCCGGGCGGCATGGTCACCCGGGCGGGCGGCAAGGTCGTCAAGAACGTCGCCGGGTACGACCTGGGCAAGCTCTACACCGGCTCGTACGGCACGCTCGGGCTGATCACCGAGTGCGCGTTCCGGCTCCACCCGCGCCCGGCCGCGCAGGCGGTGGTGCTCCGGACGGCTCCGGCCGCCGCCATCGGGGCACTGCTGGCGGCGGTCCGCGCCGAGCAGGTCGTCCCGGCCGCAGTCGAGCTCGACGCTCCCGCGCAGGGCCCGGTGACGCTGGCCGTGCTGGTCGAGGGCACGGCGATCGGCGTCCGCGACCGGGCCGCGACCCTCGCGAAGGTGCTGGACGGCGAGGTCACCGACACGCTGCCGCCGTGGTGGGGCGCGTACCCGTGGACGGGCGAGGAGGCGGGCCTGAAGCTGACCGCGGCGCTGTCGCGCGTACCGGATCTCCTGGGCTGTGGTGTTGCCCTGCGCGGGTCGGCCGGCACCGGGGTGCTCTACGCCGCCGTCCCTGCCGAGGGGGCGCCGACCGTGGTCGAGCGTCTGCGCGCGACGGCGATCCGGGCCGGCGGCCACGGCGTGGTCCTCACCGCGCCGCCGCCGGTGCGCGACCAGGTCGACATGTGGGGGCCGATGCCCGGGCTGGCCCTGATGCGCCGGGTCAAGGACCAGTTCGACCCGGCGCACGCCTTTGCGCCCGGCCGCTTCGTGGGAGGCATCTGATGGTCGACGGGACCTGGGGCAGCGGGGATCAGCCGCCGCGCGACGTGCTCGGCCCGGTCCGCGCCTTCGACGACCACCGCCCGCCCAGCCTCGATCTGGTCAACGACTGCGTCCACTGCGGCTTCTGCCTGACCACCTGCCCCACGTACGTGCTGTGGGGCGAGGAGATGGACTCGCCGCGCGGCCGCATCTACCTGATGAAGGAGGGCCTCGACGGCGAACCGATGACGGACTCGATGGTCCAGCACATCGACGCGTGCCTCGGCTGCATGGCGTGCGTGACCGCGTGCCCGTCCGGGGTGAAGTACGACCGGCTCATCGAGGACACCCGCGCGCAGGTCGAACGGCGGCACCCCCGGTCCGCCCGCGATCGGGCGCTGCGGTCGGCGATCTTCGCCCTGTTCCCGTACCCGCGGAGGCTGCGGCTGCTGCGGGGGCCGCTGCGGGCGTACCAGGTCAGTGGTCTGCAGGGTCTTGTCGCCCGGACCGGTCTGCTGCAACGGCTGGCGCCGGCACTCGCCACCCTGGAGTCGCTGGCGCCGCGGCTGACGCGGGTCCCCCGTCCGCCGCGGCGGGTCCGCGCCCGAGGCAAGCGGCGCGCCGTCGTCGGCGTCCTGACCGGCTGCGTCCAGGGCGCGTTCTTCCCGGACGTGAACGCCGCGACGATCCGCGTCCTGGCCGCCGAGGGCTGCGACGTGGTGATCCCCCCGGCGCAGGGCTGCTGCGGCGCCCTGAGCGTCCACAACGGACGCGAGCAGGAGGCGCAGGGTTTCGCCCGCCGCCTGATCGACCGCTTCGAACGCGCCGGCGTCGACCACGTCGTGGTCAATGCGGCCGGCTGCGGCTCCTCGATGAAGGAATACGCCGACCTGCTCCGCGACGACCCCCGCTATGCCGACCGCGCCGCGGCCTTCGCCGCCAAGGTCCGTGACCTGTCGGAGATCCTGGTCGAACTCGGCCCGGTCGCTGAACGCCACCCGCTCCCGGTGACCGTCGCCTACCACGACGCCTGCCACCTCGCGCACGCCCAGGGCGTCCGCGCCCAGCCCCGCGCCCTGCTGAACGGCATCCCCGGCCTGGAGGTGCGCGAGATCGCCGACCCGGAACTCTGCTGCGGCTCCGCCGGCGTCTGGAACATCCTCAACCCGGCCCCGGCCGCCGACCTCGGCGACCGCAAGGCCACCAACGTCCTGGCCACCGGCGCGACCCTGCTCGTGACGGCCAACCCGGGCTGCCTCATGCAGGTGGCGTCGGCCGTCCGGCGTCAGGGCGGGGAGATCGCCCTCGCCCACACCGCCAAGGTCCTCGACGCCTCGCTCCGCGGCCTTCCCGTCTCGAGCCTGCTTCAGCCGTAGAGCTCGTCGAGGTAGGCGACCAGCTCGGTGTCGGCCTCGGCCGGGGTCAGGTGGCCGGCCAGGACCTGCACCGAGAGACCGTCGACCAGGGCGTGCAGGCGGCGGGCCGCGCGCTCGTCCTCGGTGGGGACGAGGTGACGGCACAGGTCGTACATCGCGGTGAAGTGGGTGCGCTGGACGCGGGCCAGGGCCGGGTCGCCCAGCCCGAGGGCCAGGAACGAGAACATGATCGAGACCTCGGTGCGGCGTTCGGGGTCCAGCGGCATGGTCTCGCGCAGGATGGCGCTCACGTCGGTCCGCGGCCCGGCCTCGATGCGTTCGGTGACCTTGGTGATGACCAGCTCGCAGGCGAAGGCGAGCAGCTCCGCGCGGGTGGCGAAGTAGTGCCGCAGCGCCCCAGATGACCAGCCCGACTCGGCCGCGACCGTACGGATGGAGACCTCGGCGACACCGTCGCGGTCGATGACACGCCAGACGGCTTCGCCCAGCTCACGGCGGCGTTCGGTGTGGTCCACGATCTTCGGCACCTTCCGATTGTCGCACGACTGTGTTATCAAGGAAACAACACAGTTGTGCGAAAACGGGGAGGGTGCCATGGTCGCGGTGATCGTCGCGTGTGAGATCGGGTTCTGGGTGCTGCTCGGCCTCGGGCTGGCCGCCCGCTACCTGCTGCGGGCCCGGGCCCTCAGCACCGCACTGCTGCTGGCCGTGCCGCTGGTCGACGTCGTGCTGCTCGTCGTGGCGGCGCTGGACCTGCGCGGTGGCGGCGAGGCCGGCCCACAACACGGGCTCGCCGCCGTCTACATCGGTGTCTCGCTGGCCTTCGGCCACCAGCTGATGAGCTGGGCCGACCAGCGGTTCGCCCACCGGTTCGCGGGTGGGCCCGCACCGGTACGCCCACCGCGTACCGGACGGGCCCACGCCGCCCGCGAGCGGCGGCAGTGGCTCAGGCATCTGCTTGCGTATGCCGTGGCCGCCGCCGTGCTCGCCGTCTTCACCCTGTTCGTCGGTGACGTCGCGCGGACCGTGCCGCTGTGGTCCGTGATGGCACCGTGGGCGATCGTGCTCGTCGTCGACTTCATCTGGGCCTTCAGTTACACCGTGTCGCCGCGCCGGGGACCTACGGCTGGTTGATGGTCGGCCGGGGTGGGGTCGCCATGCCCGAGCCGAGGAAGAAGCTCGGGTGCGGCGGCTGGTTGTAGGCGGTGTTCTGCCAGGCCAGCGCCACCCGGTACTGCGAGTCCTGGAGCAGGGTGGTGATCCGGCGGTCCGTCGCGACCGGCGTCGCGTAGATGCGCAGTGCGGTGTTGTCGGCGGTCGGCCAGATCACCTCCTCGCGCCAGTCGCCCCACAGGTCACCCGAGAGGGACGGGGTCGACTTGGTGCCGTTGTTGGAGTGGACGTTCGCCGCGGTCAGCAGCCGGCTGTCCGACGAGGTGCCGTACTTGTCGATGTGGGTGCCGTCGAGCAGTTCGCGGACCGGGTCGCCGTCCCACCAGGCGAGGAAGTTCATCGAGCCCGGCTTGCGGCTCTGCACGACCGAGCCGGACGGGCCGCGCAGGCCGTCGGCGGCTGCGGACCACGACTCGGCACCGGCACTGCCGGCCCAGACGTCCGCGGACACGCCGCGGCCGTTGTCACCTCCGGCCGGGGTCGACCAGAGCACCTGACCCGTACGCGCATCGGCGAACCAGGACGACGGTTTGCTCGCGTCCTCGTCGACCTTGAACACCTCGAGACCGGACCGGGACGGATCGAGATCGCCGACGTGGAGCGCGTCACCGTGACCGAGGCCGGTGTTCCACAGCTTGTAGCCGTTGTCGTCGATGGCCAGCGAGCCGTAGACGATCTCGTCCCGGCCGTCGGCGTCGACGTCCGCGACCGAGAGCTGATGGTTGCCCTGGCCCGCGGTGCCGGAGTTCGTCGAGCTGTTGCTGTCGAAGGTCCAGCGCCGGGTCAGCGTGCCGTTGCGGAAGTCCCAGGCCACCACGACCGTACGGGTGTAGTAGCCGCGGGCCATGATCAGGCTGGGCCGGGTGCCGTCGAGATAGGCGGTGCCGGCGAGGAAACGGTCGACGCGGTTGCCGTACGAGTCGCCCCAGGAGGAGACGGTGCCGCGCGGCGGGACGTAGTCGACGGTGGACAGGGCCGCACCCGTACGCCCGTCGAACATCGTCAGGAACTCGGGTCCGGTGAGGATGTAGCCGCTGGAGTTCCGGTGGTCGGCGCTCGCGGAGCCGATGACCTGACCCGTGCCCGACACGGTCGCGTCGGCGGTTTTCATGGCCACCTCGGCGTCACCGTCGCCGTCGTAGTCGTACACCTGGAACTGCGTGTAGTGCGCACCTGCCCGGATGTTGCGCCCGAGGTTGATCCGCCACAACCGCGTGCCGTTCAGCTCGTACGCGTCCACGTAGACCGGGTCGGTCACGCCGGACTGCGAATTGTCCTTGGCGTTCAGCGGCTCCCACTTGAGGACGATCTCCAGCTGACCGTCGCCGTCGAGGTCGGCGGCACTCGCGTCGTTCGCGGCGTACGCGGAGCCGTTCGGGTTCTGGATCGGCACGTCGAGATAGCCGTTGGCGAAGTTCAGCGCCGTGCCCGAAGCCGCCTGCTCGACCCCACCCACCACAGCCCTGACCGTGTACGCGGAACCCGCCGCGGCCCCGGCGTCCAGATAGTTCGTCGAGGCGGTGATCGGCGTGCTGTTCACCCTGGTCGTGCCGCGGTAGACGTTGAAAGCCACGTCGGCCGGGTCGGCGGCGAGCCACCGCCAGCTGACCAGGTTGCCGCTCCCGGACCGTACGCTGATCAGCCCGCGGTCGAGCCTCTCCATCTGCCGCCCGGCCGCATTGGCCGGCGGTGGAGCTGTCGTCGGCGGCGGTGTTGTCGGCGGTGTGGTCGGCGTCGTGCCACCGGTGCACGCGACACCGTTGAGCGTGTAGGACGACGGGTTGGTGTTCGCGCCCGGGCTCGCGGCGTTGAAGCCGAAGGTCGCGGAGGTGTTGGTGCCGAGCGCCGCGTTGTACCCCGCGTCCTTGACGCTGACCGCGGAGCCCGCCTGCGTGACGACGCCGTTCCACAGCTGGGTGACCGTCTGCCCGGACGGGAAGGTCCAGCCCAGCGTCCAGCCGTTCACCGGGTCGCCGAGGTTGGTCACCTCCACGGAGGCGCCGAAACCACCCTGCCAGGTGTTGGTGACCGCGTAGGTGACCCGGCAGCCGGCTGCGGCCCGGGCGTCGACGACGGTCAGCAGGGTGGCGCCGATCGCCACGACGCCGAGACCGGCGATCTTTCCGATGGTCCGCATCCGGATCCCCTCACGCAGTGACACGTATCAATTGGGAGCGCTCCCAAGAATGCCGCCGCGTAATGCTGCCGTCAAGCCCCCGAAATCTACAGGCAATTAACCTTCGTGAATGCCGGGTCTGTTTCTGGGAGCGCTCCCATGCCATGATGCGGTCATTCCCCTTTCGCGGTTCAGCTCTCCCCGAGGTGAAGTGATGTCCGGAAAGAAACTGCTCGCCTGCATGGCCGTGGCCGCGCTCGTCCCCATCGGTCTCTTCGCCGCGCCGGCGTCCGCCGCCGCCGGGTGCAGCGTCGCCTACACGGTGACCAACCAGTGGCAGGGCGGCTTCGGCGCGTCCGTGGCGATCACCAACCTCGGCGACCCCGTCGCCGGCTGGACCCTGGCGTTCTCGTTCCCCTCCGGACAGACCGTCACCCAGCTCTGGAACGGTGTCGTCACACAATCGGGCTCCGCGGTCAGCGTCAAGGACGCGGGTTACAACGGGTCGATCGGCACGAACGCGTCGACGTCGTTCGGCTTCAACGGCGCCTGGTCCGGGTCGAACACCGTGCCGTCCTCCTTCACGCTCAACGGCGTGACCTGCACCGGAGGCGTCACCACTCCCCCGACCACACCGCCGCCGTCCACACCACCACCGACCACACCGCCGCCCACCACGCCGCCTCCGACGACCCCGCCGCCCACCACCCCGCCGCCCGGTGCTGCGGTCAAGGTGATGGCGCTGGGTGACTCGATCACCGGGTCGCCCGGGTGCTGGCGGGCGCTGCTCTGGCGGCAGTTGCAGCAGGGCGGGTACACCGGTGTGGACTTCGTCGGCACGCTGCCGGGGCAGGGCTGCGGCTTCACCTACGACGGTGAGAACGAGGGCCACGGCGGTTTCCTGGCCACCAACGTCGCCGACCAGAACCAGCTGCCGGGCTGGCTCGCGGCCACCGATCCGGACGTCGTGATGATGCACTTCGGCACGAACGACGTGTGGAGCAACCGCTCCCCCGCGACGATCCTGGCGGCGTTCACGAAGCTGGTCGGCCAGATGCGCGCCTCGAACCCGGCGATGAAGATTTTGGTCGCGCAGATCCTGCCGATGACACCGAGCAATTGCGCGGACTGCAACCAGCGGGTGCTCGCCCTCAACGCGGCCATCCCGGCCTGGGCGGCATCGACGAGCACCGCGGCCTCCCCGGTCACGGTCGTCGACCAGTACACCGGCTTCAATACCGCGATCGACACCCCGGACGGTGTGCACCCGAACGACGCCGGCAACGTCAAGATCGCGAATCGCTGGTATCCGGCGCTGACCGCAGCTCTGTCCTGACGCCGCTCGGCAGGGCCCCGATACCCCGGGGCCCTGCCGCGGTCAGTCGCGGACGGCCATCTCGCCGAGCTCGGACCAGTCCTCCTGCTCGACCGACTGGCTGACGATCTTCGGGGTCGCGGCCAGGTGCGGTGGCAACTCCTGCTGGGCCTGCTTGAAGTGCGCCGACCCGACATGCGCACCGCCCGCGTCACCGTCGCGGAAAGCCTCCACCAGGACGTACTCGTGCGGGTTGTCGAGACTGCGGGACCACTCGAACCACAGGCAGCCCGGCTCCGCCCGGGTCGCCTCGGTGAAAGCCCGCGAGATCTCGGGCCAGCGGTCCGCGTCCTCGGCCTTGACCAGGAACTTCGCCGTAATGAAGATCATGAGTGCCTCCGCGTCGGGGATCGTCCGGCCTGCACCGGCCGCTGACCTGAATCATCCAACCGGCCCACGGACCCTGCAGTGGTCGAGCGGGATCTCCGGCAGTTCGATCCTCCACCGGAATTCGATGGCGTGGACCTGAGGGGCGACGGTTACGGTGAGCACCGGGTGAGGTTCCGGTGACGACGAGGGGGGCCGCGTGGCCAGGGAGACCGGGCGCAAGGTCATCGCGTCCAACAAGAAGGCCCGGCACGACTATGCCGTGCTGAAGACCTACGAGGCGGGGCTGGTGCTCGCCGGCACCGAGGTGAAGTCCCTGCGGGCCGGTTACGCCTCGATCGTCGACGCCTTCGCGCAGGAACACGAGGGTGAGCTCATGCTCTACAACCTGCACATCGCCGAGTACGGCTTCGGCTCCTGGACCAACCACGCGCCACGCCGCACCCGCAAGCTGCTGCTGCACCGGATCGAGATCGCCCGCATCCTGGAGAAGCTTCGCGAGCCCGGCAACACCCTGGTGCCCCTGTCGCTGTACTTCAACGACGGCTGGGCGAAGGTCGAGCTGGCCCTCGCCCGCGGCAAGAAGGAGTACGACAAACGCCAGACCCTTGCCGAACGCGACGCCAACCGGGAGATCGCCCGCGCCATGGGCCGCCACCTCAAGGGCCGCACCAAGGCCTGAGCCCGGCTCACCAGGGCAGCTCGGTCACCTCGGCGGTGGCGGGGGCTGTGGGTGAGTGGGCCGGGGCCGGGCGGTCCGGCTCGGTGGTGCGGCTGTATCGGCCCTGGTGGCGGGTGACCGGCAGCGGGACCATGCGGATCGGGGCCGGCGGGTCGGTGAAGCGCCCCGGGCCCCAGCGGACCCAGAGCGGAACACGGCCTGCCTCGGCCTCGGCGCGAAGTTTTTCCAGGGTGCGTTTGCGGTCGGTGTGGTCGATCTCCACCACGATCGGGGGTGCGCCGGGCCGCGCGAGAGCCACGTCGAGCACCGAGTGCTGCTTGTCCATCGGCGGCGGGAGGGTGACCACGCTCGGGGCACGGCGGTAGACGCGCCAGCCCTGCGCCTCACCCCAGGCTGCCACCGCGTCGATGATGCGGGTGGTCACCTCGTCCTGGGTGAGGTCCGCGAAGGTCAGTCGCGCCAGCCAGGCTTCGAGGTCGTCCATGGCGGCAGATTATCGGCTCCCTCCGACATCCGGCCCGGCGACTTGACCCTCTTGTTGAAAACGGTTATCACTATCGCCATGAAAATCGCCTTCGTCGGAAAGGGTGGCGCGGGGAAGACCACGCTCGCCGCCCTGTTCAGCCGTCAGCTCGCCGCGCAGGGGCGGACCGTGCTGGCGCTCGATGCCGACATCAACCAGAACCTCGCCCCAGCACTCGGCGCCTCACCCGGACAGCACGCTCTGGGCGACAGCCTCACCGAGATCAAGGACCACCTGCGCGGCTCGAACCCGCTGATCAGCTCGGCTGCGGCCATGGTCAAGACCACACCGGCCGGTCGCGGTTCGCGCCTGCTGCGGGTCACGGAGACCAACCCGATCTGGTCCCGCTGCGTCGCCACCACCGGCGGGATCCGCTTCGCCGGTACGGGTGCATTCGCCGAGTCGGACCTCGGTGTGTCCTGTTACCACTCGAAGGTCGGGGCGGTGGAACTGATCCTCAACCACCTGGCCGACGCCGACGACGAGTACGTCGTAGTCGACATGACAGCGGGCGCCGACGCCTTTGCCTCCGGGCTGTTCACGCGGTTCGATCACACCTTCGTGGTGTGCGAGCCGACCGTACGCGGGATCGGGGTCTACCGGCAGTACAGGCAGTACGCCGCCGATCACGGGGTCGCACTGTCGGTCGTGGGCAACAAGGTCACCGACGCGGTCGACGTGGACTTCCTGCGGGAGCACACCGGCACCGACCTGCTCGCCTGGCTGGGCACCTCGCGGCACGTCCGGGCCGCCGAGCAGGGCCGCCCCGGGCCGATCGAAGGGCTCGAACCGGAGAACCGGGCCGTCCTGGACACCATGCGCGCCACGGTCGACGCGACCGTCCGGGACTGGGACCGCTTCCAGGCGCAGGCGGTCGAGTTCCACCTGCGCAACGCGCACGCCTGGGCCAACGACGCCACGGGCGAGGACCTGACCCGGCAGGTCGACCCGGGCTTCGTGATGGGTCCCGCGCGGGTGACGAGCTGAGGGCTCAGGGTTCGTCCGCGTGGCGTACGGATGGGCGGGGTGCGCGAATTTCCTGATTACTCCGATCCGCGGGCGTCCCGGATGCGTACCTGTCGGTGGCACCGACATGGAGGTACACCATGCACGGAATCACCGGCGACCCCTCGTCACCGCAGGACTGGCCCGAGCCCGGCCATCCCCTGCCGGGTGACGAGCCGACGCTCGAACTGCCCGTCGTCACCGCGGAGATGCTCGCGGCGGACACACCGCGGTCGACGCCGACGCTGGCCCAGGCGGCGCTCACCCTGGCTCTGACCGGCGCCGATCCCCAGCGTTCGCGGCGCGTCCCGGCCCTGGGCCGGCTCGGCCGTCCCCGCTCCGGGCCCGCACCCCTGACCGAACCCACGCAGGAAACGCCGCAAATCGGGAACGCTCAGCCGGGAACGCCACAGGCCGGAAACGCTCAGCCGGAAACGCCGCAGGCCGGAAACGCGCGGCTGGAAACGCCGCAGGCCGGGAACGCGCAACCGGGAACGGCGGCACCCGGAACGCTGGAACCGGCATCGGCTGATGCCGCCGCGCCGGGCCGGCGGTGGTTGATCGGTGCGGGTGTCGCCGCCGTTGCGCTGCTGCTCACCGGGGCGACCGTCATCGTCCTCGGCCGGGACGGCAGCCCGCCGGCCGACGGCGGTGGCTGGAGCCCGCCGGTCGCTGCCGCCGCCGCGGCCCACACCGCCACCGCGGCCCTCGAAGGCCGCACGACCGCCGGTTTCGACCTGATCGACGGCGCGAAGAGGGTGACCGTCCGGGCCGCGGACCTGGGCGACAGCCTCTACCGGATCAGCACTCCGGAGACCGGCACCGTGGTGCCCCGAGCCGATGAGCAGGACGGCCGCGTCCGGCTGCGGCTCGACGGTGACGCCCAGGCGGTCGAGGTGCTGCTGAATGCCGCCGTGCTCTGGGACCTGCGGATGGCCGGTGGTGCCGACCTCAGCACGATCGATCTCAGCGCGGGCCGCGTCGGCGGTGTGGATCTGACCGGCGGCGCGGGCCGCATCGCTCTGACCCTCCCCCGGCCGGACGGCACCCTGAACGTCCGGATGAGCGGCGGTGTCAGCCTCTTCGACGTACGGACCGCGGGCGCGGTCCCGGTGCGTGTCCGCGTAGGCAGCGGCGCAGGTCAGGTCACCGTGGACGGCCGCAGCCACGCAGGAGTAGCAGCCGGGAGGACGTTCACGCCGGACTCGTGGGACGCGACGGCGAACCGCGTCGACGTGGACGCGGCGGCCGGGATGTCGGCACTGACGGTCGCACCCTACTAGCGGGTAATGACAGGATGGCGGTCATGACCGACGTGACCCCCGCCCTGGCCCGTGAAGCGTGGCGGCTCGCCGAGCCGCTGCACGCGATGATCTACTTCGTGCCCGAGGCGCAGGAGCGCTACGACGCCCTCGGCATCCCGGTCACGGCGGGTTACTTCGCCTCGCGGGGCGGTGTCTTCGGTCCCGTCGGGCCGGGGCCGGTCGTCGCCACGTTCTACAACTTCGAGCCCGGGCTGGTCGCGCGGGCACTGCCGGCGGTCTGGGAGATCGCTTCACCCGCGGCGGCTCTGGCGGCCCGGCTGGACGCGGCCGGTGCCGCGCTGACCCGCGGGCTCGGTGACGCGGTCAAGAGCCCGGAGGTGGCCGAGGCCGCCGAGCTGGCCCGGCGCGCCGCGGAGTCCGCCACCGCGTACGCCGAGGGCCGGCCGCTGTTCGCCGCCCACGCCGGCCTCGACTGGCCGGACGAGCCGCACCTGAAGCTCTGGCACGCCATCACGCTGCTGCGGGAGTTCCGGGGCGACGGGCACGTGGCCGCGCTGCTGGTCGCTGGGGTCACCGGACTGCAGTCGATCGTTCTGCACGCCGCGTCAGGGCAGGCCAACGGTCGGTTCCTGCGGGCGAGCCGCGGGTGGAGCCGGGAGCGGTGGGCAGCCGAGGTCGCCGTGCTGCAGGAGCGTGGGCTGATCGACGGTGAGGAGCTCAGCGAGAGCGGCCGCGAGCTGCGGGCGCGCCTCGAGGCTGACACGGACCGGCTGGCCGTCCCGGCGTACCAGGTGCTGGGCTCTGAAGGGTGTGAGCGGCTCGCGGAGCTGACGCGGCCGTTCAGCCGGACCCTCGTCAAGGCCGGTTTTCTCGCCGCGGCGGCACCGCCCCGGAAGTGATCCACATCCCAGCCCCGCCGAGGCTGTTGCCAAAGCTTTGCAACTGCTACTGAGCCCCATATGCTGACCCGGAGGTGCCGATCGACCGGGGAGGTTGTCCGATGGACGTTCAGGCGATGCACATCGCCAACGGGATCGTGAACGGCACGGTTTCGGCGATCTTTGCCGTCTTCGCCGCTCTGGCCCTGGCCTTCTGCGTGTGGCGTGCGCGTGCCGACCTCGACGACAAGCTGGCGCCGATGGCCGGCCTGGTCGCGGCGTTCATCTTCGCGGTGCAGATGCTCAACTTCCAGGTGCTGCCCGGTGTCTCGGGTCACCTGCTGGGCGGCACCCTCGCCGTCGTCCTGGTCGGACCGTGGGTCGGCGCGCTGTGCGTCTCGACCGTCCTGATCATCCAGTGCCTGCTCTTCGCCGACGGCGGCCTGACCGCCCTCGGGCTCAACATCACCAACATGGCCATTCTCGGTACGGCCGCGGGGTACCTGCTGGTCGCCGGGCTGATGCGGCTGCTGCCCAAGACACCGGGCGGCGTCGGCGCGACCGCCCTGATCGCCTCGATCGTCGGTGTGGTGGTCGCCTCGCAGGGGTTCGTGTTCGAGTACTGGCTCGGTGGCACGACGCAGCTGTCGCTGCCGTGGGTGTCCGGGACCATGGCCGGCACCCACGTGCTCATCGGCATCGGTGAGGGCCTGATCGCGGCGACCACCGTGGCGACCGTGGCGCGGGTCCGCCCGGACCTCGTCTACGCGCTGCGGCGCTTCCGCAAGCCGCCGCCCGTCGCCACCCCGGCGGCGCCCGCCACGGTCTCCGGAGGTGCCGCGTGAGCAAACGACTCGGATGGTTCCTGGCCGGTGGCCTGCTGGTGGCCCTGCTGCTGGCCGGAGTGGTCAGCAACTTCGCCTCCGGCAGCCCCGACGGCCTCGACGCGACCGCCCGTGAGGGCTGCACGTTCAACGCCCAGGGCGAGATCACCGGCGGCACGTGCATGCTGCAGAAGGAGCAGGACCACCAGCTGTCGGACAGCCCGCTCGCCGACTACGGCATCAAGGGCATCGACAACGAGTACCTGTCGACCGGTCTCTCCGGTGTCCTCGGCGTCCTGATCACCTTCGCCATCGGCGGCGGCGTGTTCTGGCTCGTGCGGCGGCGTACGCCCGAGAAGGTCTGATGGGCGCGGGCCACGCACATCCGCTGCACCTGGACCACCGCAGCCCCGTGCACGCGCTCGCCCCCGAAGTGAAGATCCTGGCCACGCTGCTCTTCACGATCGTGGTCGTGGCGACGCCGCGGACGGAGTTCCTGGCCTTCGGCGGGTACGCCCTGCTGCTCGCGGTGGTGACGGCGCTCGCCCGTGTGCCCGTACCGTGGCTGGCCCGGAGGGCGACGATCGAGCTGCCGTTCGTGGTGCTGGCGGTGGCCCTGCCGTTCGCCGGTCACGGTGAGCGGATCACCTGGCTGGGGATGTCGCTGTCCGTCGACGGCCTCTACGGCGCGTGGAACATCTTCGCCAAGGGCACGCTCGGTGTTGTCGCGTCGCTGCTGCTCGCCGCGAGCACGACCATGCGCGACCTGATCCTGGGCCTCGACCGGCTGCACTGCCCCCGCGTCTTCACGCAGATCGCCACGTTCATGCTGCGCTATCTCGACATCCTCGCCGACGACGCGCGGCGCATGCGGATCGCCCGGCTGTCCCGCGGTTACGATCCGAGGTTTCTGTGGCAGGTCAAGGCGTTCGCGGTCGGTGTGGGCGCGTTGTTCCTGCGGGCGTACGAGCGCGGCGAGAGGGTGTACCTGGCGATGGTGTCGCGCGGTTACGACGGGCGCCTGCCCCGGCCCGAGGGCGGCGGCGCGACGACCGCGGACTGGGCGGTGTCGGCGGTGCTGCCGGTCGCCGCCGCCGCGATCGCGCTGCTGGCGGTGCTGCGATGAGCCTGGAGATCGCCGGGCTGACCTTCGCCTACCCGGACGGCAGCGTCGCCCTGCACGGTGTCGACCTCAGCGTCGCCGAGGGCGAGCGCGTGGCACTGCTGGGCCCCAACGGCGCCGGCAAGACCACCCTGGTGCTGCACCTCAACGGCATCCTGCACGGCGGTGCCGGCACGGTCGACGTCGGCGGCCTGCGCGTCGATGCTGCCGACCGCGCCCGCCTGGCGGAGATCCGGCGCCGGGTCGGCATCGTCTTCCAGGACCCCGACGACCAGCTCTTCATGCCGTCCGTCGCCGAGGACGTCGCCTTCGGACCGGCCAACCTCGGCCTGCGCGGCGCTGAGCTGCAGGCCCGGGTGGACGAGGCCCTCGAGGCCGTCGACATGGCCGCCCACCGCGACCAGGTGCCGCAGCACCTGTCGTTCGGTCAGCGGCGGCGGGTCGCGGTCGCCACCGTGCTGGCGATGCGGCCCTCGCTGCTGGTCCTCGACGAGCCGTCGTCCAACCTGGACCCGGCCAGCCGGCGCGAGCTCGCCGAGATCCTCCAGCGCCTGCCGGTCACCGTGCTGATGGTGACCCACGACCTCCCGTACGCGTTGCAGCTCTGCTCCCGCGCCGTGATCCTCGACGACGGCCGGATCGTGGCCGACGCCCCGACACCCGAACTCCTGGCCGACGAGGAACTGCTGAAGGCCCACCGGCTCGAGCTGCCGTTCGGGTTCAGCCCAGTCGCTCGATGACGGTCGCGTTGGCGGTGCCGCCCGCCTCGCACATCGTCTGCAGCCCGTAACGGCCGCCGGTCCGGTCCAGGACTCCGAGCAGCGTGGTCGCCAGCCGGGCCCCGCTCGCGCCGAGCGGGTGACCGATGGCGATCGCACCACCGTCCATGTTGACCTTCGCCGGGTCGGCGCCGGTCTCGGCCAGCCAGGCCAGGACCACGGACGAGAACGCCTCGTTGACCTCGAACGCGTCGATGTCGGCCAGGGTGAGCCCGGCGCGGGCGAGCACCTTGGCGGTCGCCGGGATGATGCCGGTGAGCATCAGGATCGGGTCGTCACCGACGGCCGTGGCGGTGTGGACGCGGGCGCGTGGACGCCAGCCGCGCTGCCGGGCGATCTCACTCGTGGTGACCACCAGGGCCGCGGCGCCGTCGTTGACCGGGCTGGAGTTGCCGGCGGTGACCTTCCAGTCGATGGCGCCGAACCGCTGCTCCCAGCGCTCGTCGGCGAAGGCCGTGCGGAGACCGGCCAAAGTCTCGACGGTCGTGCCCGGACGGATCGTCTCGTCGGTCTCCAGGCCGGCCATCGGCACGATCTGCTCCGCGAACCGCCCCTGTTTCCACGCCTCGGCCGCCCGCTGGTGACTCGTCGCGGCGAACTCATCGAGCTGGACACGCGTGAGACCCCATCTGCGGGCGATGAGCTCGGCGCTCACACCCTGCGGGACGAGGCCACCGGGGTAACGCGCGGCGACCGCCGGACCGCCGACGAAGGCCCGGGTCCCGCCGGCCAGGGCAGAACTGCCGATCGGTACGCGGCTCATCGATTCCATGCCGGACGCGATCACGATGTCGTAGGCACCGGCGGCGACCCCCTGGGCGGCAAAGCTCAACGCCTGCTGGCTGCTGCCGCACTGGCGGTCGACGGTCGTGCCGGGCACCGACTCGGGGAAACCCGCGGCCAGCACCGCGAGCCGGGTGTTGTTGGTGCTCTGCTCGCCGACCTGCCCGACCGTGCCGCCGATGACGTCGTCGACCTCGGCGGGATCGAGTCCCAGCCGGTCGACCGCGGCACGCAGGACATGGGCGTGGAGGTCGACGGGGTGGATGTCCGCGTACGCGCCGCCGGGCTTGCCCTTGGCGACCGGTGTGCGAACGGCTTCGACGATGACTGCATCTCGCATGGTGCACCTCCGCTGAGACGTGACGGACCGATCGGTCCGATACTACGAGAGTGGCGGACTGATCGGTCCGTTATATTTGCCACATGGCACGCACGGCAGCACCAGGCACCCGGGAACGGATCGTGGCGGCGGCGGCACCGCTCTTCTACACGCAGGGGATCCGCGCCGTCGGCATGGCTCAGGTCGTCGAGGCGGCCGGCTGCGGCAAGAACCTGCTCTACACCCATTTCCCGGCGAAGACCGATCTTGTGGCGGCGTACCTGTCACTGGTCCGTGGGGAGCGGGAGCGCTCGACCGGCCGGGCCGTGCAGGGAGCCCGAGGGCCGGAGGAAGCGCTGATCGCTGTGCTCGGCGAGATCGCCGACCGGGTCCGGGAGCCGGGCTTCCGGGGGTGCGCGATGCGCAACTACCTGACGGAATTCCCCACCGGTGACGACGCGCCGGACCGGATCGCCCGGGACTATTTGGCGAGCACCGAGCAGCAGATCCGGGATCTGAGCCGGGACGACACGCTGGCCGACCGCCTGTGGCTCGTGGTCGAGAGCCTCTACGCGGTGGCCGGACGGCCGGACGCGCCCGCGCGCGCCCGGGTCGCCGTGGATCTGGCGACCGAGCTGGTCGGAACCGGATAGCAACCACCAGGCTCGGCCCCCGTCGGCCACTTGTCCTGTAAATCCCAAAAACGAGGACTGTTCGCTATTCACGTTTTAGGGTTCGCAGCGTGGCGACGCGGGCGCAGAGAGCAACAAAACAGGTAGCCGTGCTGGTGGCGGCGGTGCTGGTCCTGGCCTTGACCGGTCCGCCGACGGCCGCGAGGGCCGCCGCGGCGGGACCGATCAACACCACGGCGCAGGGCCTGCGGGTCGGCATCGGCCTGCTCGGCATCTCCGACGCGCTCTCCCTCGCCCTGCCCGCGGTCAAACGCAGCTGGACGACCGGCGGCAACACCTCGACCGCCTCGACGCTCGGCACCACCCTCTACGTGCCCCTGTCGACCACCCAGATCCTCAACGTCGGCGCGGTGAACGCCACGGCGGCGCCGGTCGCCGGTGGTGGCAAGGCCGAGGCGGGCACGGCCGGTCTGGGTGTGCTCGGCGCGCTCAGCGTCGACGCCGTCAGCACCAGCTGCACGATGACCGCCTCGAACATCACCACCACCACGAACATCGCCAACCTCAACGTCGCCGGCCAGCCCGTCAACCCGGCGGTCGGGCTGGGTGTCGGTGCTCCCGGCATTCTGACCGCGACCGTGGACAAGCGGGTGGCGGCGTACAACACCAGCACCGGGCGGCTGGACTACACCGTGCGGGCGCTCGACATCGACCTGCTCGACGGGGTCGTGGCGAGCGGCAGCATCGTCGTCGCCGAGTCGACCTGCTCGGGCATCGTCAAGCTGGGCGCGGTCAACCTCACCTCCACCTCCGTCGTCCCGGGCGCCGCCGCTGTCGTGCCGAAGGTCGCCGTGACCAACACCGGTGACATCGCCGCGCCGAACACGACCATCCGGATCCCGGCGCCGCCGGCCGGGTACACCCTCGGGACGCCGACCGTGACCGGTGGCGGCACCTGCACGGCGAGCAGCACGTTCATCACCTGCACGGGCGTCACCGTGCCCGGCCAGGGCAGTGTGCTCGTCTCCCTGCCGGTGTCCCTCGCGGCCTCGGCCACGTCGGCCCAGAACTGGGCGCCGTCCGCGAACTCGATCACCGCGGTCAGCACGCCGATCGCCGGGGTCAGCGGCACGACCATCAGCGTCGACGGCGGCGGGACCCTGGTCACCGCGCTCGCCCCGGTCAGCACCGGCGGCTCGATCACGGTCAACCCGATGAACCTCGCCGCCGGCAAGGCCGCCACGACCACGCTCACCGTCAGCAACCAGGGGCCGTCGGACGCCACCACGACGATCACCGTTCCGATCGTCGGCGCCGACAAACCGGCCGGCGTCTCCGTCGTCTCGGCCACCGTCGCCGGCAACCCCTGCACGGTCTCCGCCTCCGCCATCACCTGTACGGGTGTGCGCGTACCCGGCAGCGGCAGCACCGCGATCAGCGTCCGGGCCGCTGCCACGATCACCACCCCGCCCGGCGCCACCTGGGATCTGACCGGCATCACCGGCACGCTCAACGGCACACCGATCACCGGTTCGGGACGGCTGCTGACCGTCAGCGACCCGGACGTGAACCTCGACGCCGGTGTCACCATCACGCCCGCCACGGCGGTGCCCGGTGGCTCACAGGCCACGGCCACCGTCGGCGTGCGCAACATCGGCATCATCCCGGCGACGGGCACCACCATCACGCTGCCGGCGCCGCCCGCGGGCTACACCGTCGGCGCGGTGACCACCACCGGTGGTGGCACGTGCACGACGTCGGGTGCGATCACGTGCACCGGTGTGACGGTGCCGGCGAACGGGTCGGTCACTGTGTCCGTACCGGTGACCCTGGCGGCCGGGGTGACGGCGAGCTGGACCGCGCCGGGTGGGTCTCCGGTCAGCGCGACCAGCGGCGACTCGACCGGCACGGCGAGCGGCACCATCGTCACCGCCGACCCGCGCTGGACTCTCGGTGTCACCTCGAGCGGCCCGGCCGCGCGGACAGTACGGCCCGGGCAGACGGCCACCATGACCGTGACCGTCCGCGACCTCGGGCCCTCAGACGCCCGGAACGCCGAGTTCGTGGTCAAGGCACCGACCGGCACCACGTTCGGCACGCTGACGGGCGCGGCCGGGGCCTGCGCCCAGCTCTCCCCCACCACCCTGCGCTGCACCGAGGACATCCCGGTCGCGGGCCCGGACGTGGTGCTCACCCTGCCGCTCGTCGTCTCCGGTCAGGCCGACCCGGCCGTGCCGCTGGCCGACGGCTGCGTCAGCCTGAACAACGACCTGGACTGCGACGACGCCGCGGACGTGGCGCTCGCGTCGATCGAGCTGCGGACGCCGCTCGCCGACCGGCTCACCGCCGCCACGACCTCCGCCACGATCGTGCCGGGCCACGACGGCACCGGCCGGGTGCGGCTGACCTCGACCCAGACCGAGGACGACCTGGTCGTCACCGTCCCCAAGGCTGCCCTGCCGACCGGTTTCACCGTGACCGCGGCGACCGTGACCGGTGGTTCCTGCACCCTCGGCGGGCCGGACGTCGTCTGCAGCGGCGTCGACCTGACCGCCGGGCAGACCCGGGACATCTCGCTGACGATCGCCGCCGCCTCGTCGGTGACCCCGCCCGCGACCTGGACGGCGACCGGCATCATGGTCTCCGACGGCGGTGAGGACGTCACCATCGACGGTGCCCTGGCGACCGCGGGCACTCCGGCGTCCACGCTGAGCGCGACCGTGTCCGGTCCGCCGGACAACACCGTGCTGCCCGGCGAGACCACCAGCGTCACCGTGACCGTCACCAACGAAGGACCGTCGGACAACCCCGCGGCGACCTTCACGGTCACCGCACCCACCGGCACCACCTTCGGTACGCCCACAGCCCCCACCGACGGCATCTGCGTCCTGGCCAACGGCGGCGGCAGCGCGGTCTGCACCCTGCCCCTCGCCGACGGGGCGAGCAGCCCCGCACTGGTCCTGCCGGTGGTCGTGCCGCCCGGGACGAACTCGATGACACCGCTGACCGGTGGCTGTGCCGACCTGGACAACAACGGCTCCTGCGGCGACCCCGGCGACGTGGCCCTCGACCCGATCCTGCTGCGGGTGCCGTTCGACGAGCGGGTCACCATCGGTGCGGTTCCGGCGACCGTCACCCCCGGCGCCACGGCCACCGCCCGGGTGACCGTCACCGCCGTCCACGGTGACCAGTCCGGTCTCACACTGACCGTGCCGACCGGGAGCCTGCCCGCGGAGCTCACCGTCACCGCGGCCACCTCCACGGCCGCCGCCTGTGTCGTCAACAACGGCGACGTCACCTGCACGGGCCTGGAGATCCAGGACGGCGCGACCGCGACCGTCGAGCTGACCGTCCGCGCCGACCCCGCGAGCATCGCCGGTCTCACCTGGACGGCGACCGGTGTGACCGTCGCCGACGGCAGCGGCGGCCAGCTCGCCGAGGACCCGCTGCTCGCCACGACGGGTACGCCGGTGTTCGTCCTCGATCCCACGGTGACCGTGCCCGCCCCCGGAACCGTCCAGGCGGGCCAGGTCGGCACCATCGGCGTGACCGTCGACAACCAGGGCCCGTCGGACGCCCTCGGCGCCACCTTCGGGGTGCTGGCACCGACCGGCACGACCTTCCAGGCGCTGACCGGCGCGACCGCCACCGTCTGCGCGCTCGAGCCCGGCAACCAGCGGGCGATCTGCACGACGACCCTTCCCGCGACGGCACCCGACCTGGTCCTCAGCTTCGACGTGCTCGTCGACCCCGGCGCGGACTCGGCCGTGGCCGTCAGCGGCGGGTGCATCGACCTGAACAACACCGCCACGTGCACCACGCCGCCGGACCGGGCCATCACCGACATCTGGCTCGCCAAGGCGCTCAGCGAGCGGCTCACCATCGGCACGACCGCGGCCACGATCGTGCCCGGCGAGTTCGGGCTGGGCCGGGTCACCCTCACGTCGAGCCGCCCCGAGAGCAACCTGACGGTCACCGTGCCGAAGGCCGCGCTGCCGGCCGGTTTCACCGCCGCTCCCGTGGGCGGCGCCTGCACCGCCGACACCAATGCGATCACCTGCACCGGCGTCGACCTGACCGCGAACACCCCGCTGGATCTTGCGGTCCGCGTCACGGTCGCCTCGTCGGTCGTCCCCCCGGTGACCTGGACGGTCGCGGGGATCGACGTCGCCGCGGGCAGCGACCACGCCACCGGCGGCGGTCCGCTGGCCATCGCCGGCACCCCGGCCACGGGTGTCTCGGCCACCGTGGCCGGACCCGCTGACGGCACGGTCAACGCCGGTGACACCACCACCCTGACCGTGGTGGTCAGCAACGCCGGCCCGTCGGACGTCACCGGCCGGACCGTGACGATCAGCGCTCCCGCGCCCAGCACGACGTTCGGAACGCTCACCGGCGACGCTGCCACCCTGTGCACGGTCTCGAACCCGACGCTGGTGACCTGCACCGTGAGCCTGGCGGCGACGACGAGCACACCGCAGCTGGACCTCCCCCTGGTGATCGACCCGGCCGCCGACCCGTTCACGCCGATCGCCGGCGGCTGCGTCGAGATCGACGGGGTCGCCGGGTGCGGCAACGCCGACACCGACGTGGACACCATCGTGCTGCGGGTGCCGTTCGACCGGCTGGCGCGCATCGACACCGCTGCGGCTACGGTCACCCCCGGCACCGAGGACACCGCGACCGTCGGCGTCCACGCCCTCCACGGCAACCTGACGAACGTGACTCTGACCGTGCCGCTCGCGGACGTACCGCCGGAGCTGACCGTCACGACCACCGACCCGGGCTGCACCGTCGGCAACGGGGAGATCCGGTGCACCGGCATCGACGCCGCCGACCAGACCACCACGACGATCACCCTGCGCGTCCTGGCCCTGCCGTCGGCTGCCGCGGGTGTCACCTGGACCGCCAACGGCATCACCGCGGCCGCCGCGGCCGGCCAGGTCGCCGCCAACCGCGCGCTCGCCGTGACGGGTACGCCGGTGCACCTGCTCGACGCGACTGTCACCCCGCCGGCGCAGCCGATCCTGCCCGGTGGCACCGGCAACCTGAGCGTGGCCGTCGACAACCTCGGCCCGTCCGACGTCACCCAGGCCGTCATCGGCGTCAATGCGCCGGCCGGAGCGACCTTCGGCACGCTGACCGCGCCGACCTCGGACGCGTGCACGGCGAACGCCGGCCGGACCCGGCTCAGCTGCACCTTCGACCTGGCCGCGGCGGCACCCGTCATCACCTTCCCCGTGCCGCTGGTCGTCGATCCCGGTGCCACCGCGGCGAACCCGCCCACGGGCGGCTGCGTCGACCTGGACAACAACGGCACCTGCACGGGCGCCGACGAGCCGCTGCCGCCGGTCACGGTCGCGACACCGTTCGCGGAGCAGATCACCGTCAGCACCACCCCGGCCGAGCCCGCCGCCGGCGAGAACGACATCGGCCGCGTCGTCGTCACCACCGACCGCGCGCAGACCGGCCTGACCGTTGTCGTCCCGCTCGCCGGCAAGCCCGCGGACGTCTTCCTCGGCAGCCCGAGCATCAGCCCGGCCGGCACCTGCACCGCCGACGCCACGGAGATCCGCTGCACCGGTGTGGACATCGCGGCCGGCAACGCCGCCACGATCACCGTGCCGCTGTCGGTCACCCCGTCCGCGCCCGCGAACCTGACCTGGAACGCCACGAGCATCACCGTCACCAACGCCGGGGGCGACACGGCGAGCGGCAACGGCCTGCTCCTGCAGACGGGGGCCGCCGCGTACCGGCTGACGGCGACCAGCACGGGCCCCGCCGCCGGGACGGTCCTGCCCGGCGGCACCGCCGACCTGACCCTGACCCTCGACAACAGCGGCCCGTCCGACGCGCTCAACGCGCCCGTCACCGTCCGCGCGCCGGTCGGCACCACCTTCGGGCCGCTCGACGGACCCGCCGCCCAGGCCTGCACACCGAACCCGGCCAGCACGGCCCTGACCTGCACCGTCACGCTCGCCGTGACGGACCGGTCCCTCGTCTGGACGCTGCCGGTGATCCTGCCCGGGAACGCGGACCCGCAGGTCGCGCTGACCGGCGGCTGCGCCGACCTCGACGGTGACAACGCCTGCGGCGGCACCGACGACGCCGTCCTCCCGGACATCACGGCCCGCGCCCCGCTCGGCACCGTGCTGACCCTCTCGGCCGACGATCCCCCGGTCACCCCGGGCAGCACCGGTACGGCCACACTCACGATCGCCGCGAGCCAGGCGCGTACGGGGCTGACGATCAGCATCGACACCGGCACCCTGCCCACCGGTCTCACGGCAACCGGCGCCACGGTCGCCGGCAATGCCTGCGCGGCCGGCAACGGCGTCCTCGAGTGCACCGGCGTCGACATCCCCGGCGGCGGCGACGCCCGCGTGGTCCTGGCGCTGAGCGCCACCGCCGACGCACCGCAGGGCGGCGTGTGGACGCCGACGGTCACCGTGACCGGAGGCGGCGAGACCATCACCGGCAGCCCGCAAACCGCCACGGTCGGCGTACCCGTCCACCCGCTGTCGGTGACCGTCGGCGTTCCGGCGAGTGGCACCCTGCTCCCGGGCGGCACCGGCGACCTGTCCGTGGCCGTGACCAACGCCGGCCCGTCGTCGTACCCGAACGCCCGCGTCGCCTTCCGGGCTCCGACCGGCGCCACCTTCGCCACACCGTTGCCCGCCCCGGCCTCCGCGTCGTGTTCGCGTACCTCACCCGCCCTGGTCGAGTGCACGTTCACCCTCGCGGCCGAGACCCGCACGTTCACGCTGCCCGTGGTCGTGCCGCCGAACGCCGACCCGGACGTGGTCCTCGACGGCGGTTGCGTCGACATCAACCTCGACGGCGCCTGCACCGGCGCGCCGGACCAGCCCATCGCCGACATCCAGCTCGCGACACCGCTGGCGGCCGACGCGCGGCTCACCGTCGAGACCGGCACTGCCGTACCCGGTGACACCGCCGCGACCGGCTACGTGGTGATCGACGCCGACCGGGCCTTCACCGGCCTGACCGTGGCGATCCCCCGCAACGCCCTGCCGACCGGCTTCACCGTCGACGGTGCGAGCGGCCCGTCCGGAACCACCTGCACCCTGACGCCGGACATCGTCTGCACCGGCGTGAACCTCGGCACCGGGCAGCGTCGGGTCATCGCCGTCACCGTCCGGGCCGCTGCAAACCTCGGCAGCGGTGTCGACTGGTCCGCCGGCCCGATCACCCTGACCAACGCGGGCGGCGAGTCCTCGCAGACCACCGGCACGCTGATCAGCACGGGCAGCCCCGTCGCGTCTGTCACGTACGCGACGACGGTCTCGGCCCCGGGCACGGTCGAGCCGGGCGGGACCGCCACCCTGACGGTCACGGTCACCAACGCCGGCCCGTCGGACGCCACCGGGCGGACGACGAGCATCCTCGCGCCGACCGGCACGACCTTCGGCACGCTGACCGGCCAGGCCCAGGCCAACTGCACCCCGGTCACGGGCGACACCCGGCTCAACTGCGCCTTCGGCCTGAACGCGGGAGCCGCGCCCCTGGTGTGGAGCATCCCGCTGCTGGTCTCGTCCCTGGCCGACCCGGCCGTGGTCGTCAGCGGCGGCTGTCTCGACGAGGCGGGTGACGGCGCCTGCACCGGCGACGACCCGCTGCCGGGCCTCACCCTGCGGCGCACCCTGGACCAGGCCCTCACCGTCAGCGCTGACAACCCGTCGATCACACCCGGGCAGACCGGCACCGCGACCGTCACCGTGGCCTCGGCCGACAACCGCACCGGCCTCGACGTGACGATCCCCCTCGCCTCCCTGCCGGCCGGGCTCACCGCGACCGCGGCCCAGCGCGGCGGCACACCGTGCATCGTCTCCGCCGCCACGATCTCGTGCACCGGCGTGAGCCTCACCGGCGGCGGCAGCACGGCCATCGTGATCACCCTGTCCGCCGCTTCGAGCGCCACCGGTGGGGGCGTGTGGAGCCCGGGGATCGCCGTCGCGACCGTCACGCGGACGGTCGCCGTCGCCACCGTCGGCGCACCCGCGACCGGGGTGACCGTCGCCGTGGTCCCGCCCGCGGCCGGCACCGTCCTGCCCGGCGGCACCGGCGATCTCGCCGTGACCGTCAGCAACGCGGGCCCGTCGGACGCCCGCCCGTACCGGGTCGCCTTCCAGGCCCCGGCCCGCACGACCTTCCTGGCGCCGACGGTCGGCTACTGCGACCTCACCTCGTCCACCGAGATCAGCTGTGCCGTGGAGGTCGACGCCGCCGACTCGGTGACCTTCAACCTGCCGGTGAGCGTTCTGTCGAACGCCGACCCGGCGACACCGGTCAGCGGCGGCTGCGTCGACACCGACAACAACGGCTCCTGCAACACCACCGTGCCGTCCTTCACGCTGGCCACGCCCCTCGCCGGGCGGGTCCAGCTGAGCCTGACGCCGGTCACGGTCACCCCCGGTCTGACCGGTACGGCCCTGGTCCGGGCCACGGCCGATGGCGCGCTCACCGGCACCACGGTCACCGTGCCGCTGGCCGGACTGCCCGCGGGCCTGACCGTCGAGACGTTCGGCGGCCCGGCCGGCTCCACCTGCGCCCGCGACAGCGTCCGCATCGTCTGCACCGGCGTCAACCTCACCACCGGCGCGAACACCGCCGTGTCGCTCACCGTCCGCGCCGCCTCGAACCTCGCGCCCGGTGTCACCTGGACCGCGGGCGGGATCACCCTCGCCGACGGCACCCAGACGATCAGCGGCGGCGGCCAGGTCGCGGTGACCGGCACCCCGATCGCCCCGGTGGCCTTCGCCGTCGCCGGGCCGACCGGCACCGTCGCCCCCGGCGCCACCACGGCCATGACCATCACCATCACCAACCCGGGCCCGTCGGACGCGACCTCGGTCACCGCGACCGTCGTGGCACCCGGCAACACGACCTTCGGCACCCTGTCCGGCCAGGCCGCCGCGAACTGCAGCCGGACCAGCAGCACCCTGCTGACCTGCACCTTCAGCCAGGCGGCGACCGCGGCCACCCTGGTCTGGACCGTTCCCCTGATCGTGTCGTCCACCGCCACCACCGGCGACACCGTCTCCGGCGGCTGCGTCTCGGTCAACGCCGACACCCGCTGCACCGACTCCGTCGACGTGGAAGGGCCGGAGTTCTCCGTCGGACGCCCGCTGATCGAGACGACCCAGCTGCTTCTCGGCCCGGCGACCATCGCCGCGGGCGACAACGGCACGGCCACCGTCACCGTCACGTCCACGGCCGACAACGAGGCCCTGACCCTGACCGTCCCGCTGGGCCAGCTGCCGACCGGCTTCGACGTCACCGGGGCGACCCTGGGCGACGCCGCCTGCACCGTGACACCAGCGTCGATCGTGTGCTCGGACGTGTCCCTCTCCGCCGGTGAACCCCTCGTCCTGTCGATCGCACTCGGGGTCGCACCGACGGTGGCCGCAGGCACCACCTGGCAGGCGACCGGCATCACCCTGGTGAACACCGCAGACGTGACCGACAGGATCACCGCCGGGGGCAAGCTCGCCGGCACCACGGCCACCGGCGCGGCCGTCACGGTCTCCGTCGGAACCCCGTCGGTACGCCGGCCCGCGCCGGGCCAGACCACGATCCTCCCGATCACGGTGGCCAACGCGGGGCCGGGTGACGCTGACCCGTACACCGCGACGATCGTCCTCCCGGCCCGCACGACCCACGGCACGCTGCCCAGCGGCTGCACCGAGGGCACCACCGACCGGACCGTGAAGTGCACACTGTCGCTGGCGCCCGGCGAGACGGCCGACCTGAGCATCCCGCTGGTCGTCGACGAGGACGCGAGTGTCGGCTCGACCATCAGCGGCGGCTGCGTCGACACCGACGGCGACGGCACCTGCGGCAGCGACGAGGACGTCGCCCTGCCGAACCTCACGGTGGTCGCCCCCAGCGTCGACCTCGAGATCGAGTACGCCAACCCGAAGCCGACGGTCGTCAGGGGCAAGCCGATCCTGCTGAGGCTCCCTTACAGCAACAACGGCTCCCAGAGCGCCGCCGACGTCGTCTTTGTCATCGACCCGCCCGCGGGCGTGACCCTGACCCGCGCGGCGATCCTCCTCGACGCCTCCTCGGCCGCGTTCACCGCGGCGGGCACCGGCGCCCAGGCCGCCGCGGCAAGCACGATCGACGCCACCTGCGTCCCGGCGCCGGACATCGACAGCAACGCGGCCCGCTGCACCGGCCCCGAAGCCCCGATCGGCACGGCGAGCGAGCTCTGGCTCTACCTCGCGGTGGCACAGACGGCGAAGGCCGGCACCTACCCGATCTCCGTCATGATCAGCACAACCAGCCCCGAGGGCGACACGGTCAACAACACCGCCACCGCCGACCTGACCATCGCCGCCGGGACGACACCCGACCCCGACGACATCGTGATCCCCGCGCCGGGCACCGACCCCAGCGACAGCAACCAGGGCACGAACGGCGGCGGCGCCCTCCCCAAAACCGGGCAGGACCTGACCGGATTACTGCTCCTGTCGGTGCTGCTGGTGGTGGGCGGCGTCCTGGCCCGCGTCGCCGCCCGCGGCCGCCGAACCCGCTGACCACATCGCCACCCACCACACATCGCCACCCGCCCCGCGCCGCCGCCCACCCCGCGCCGCCGCCCATGCCGGGCGGCGGCACCGGGCCCAACGGCCCAGCAGCACGGCGGCCGAGGTAAACACGGCTGCTACTCCCAGTCGCGGTCGCGTGAACTCCCTTTCCCTCGAGCTGGTCGAGCGGCCCGGGGCACAACCCGTAAAGCATCCTAGGTTGCTGGGATAGAGACTTTAGGCGTCGCCGCCCCAGCGCGGCGCAGCATGGTGACAGGCAAAGCCGACGGCCCGGCAGCGCGGCCGGATCGCTTGCCGTAAGAGCGGCGACGCTAGGACTGGGTGATCTCCGCGTAGGGCGAGGCGGCGGACAGCAGGAACGACTCCGACGTCAGCGCCGTACTGTTCCGCCGCCGCCGAGCCGTCGAGCCCCGCACCACCAGACTCGCCGGCAGCACCACCGGTTCCGCGGATTCCGCCCGGGCTCCACCGAGGATCGCCAGCAGGTGACGCACCGCGGTCTCCCCCAGCAGGTGCAGCGGCGCCGCCACCGTGGTCAGCGGCGGCGTGATCAGCTCCGCCGCGAAGATGTTGTCGAAGCCGACCACGCTCACGTCCCAGGGCACCTGGAGGCCGTGGGACGCCAGCGCGCGGATCAGGCCGATCGCCATCAGGTCGTTGTACGCGATGACCGCGGTGGTCGGCCGGCGGACCACCTCGACGGCTGCCCGGGCACCGCCTTCGACCGTTGCGGGGTACGGCCCGACGCGCCGGGACTGGATGCCCTGTTCGGTGCCGGCCTGGCGCAGTGACCGGCGCCGCATCCCGTCGGCCCAGGACCGTTCCGGACCCGCCACGTACGTCACGTGTTCGTGCCCGAGGGCAGCCAGGTGCGCAACCGTCTGGCGCATGCCGCGGGCGTTGTCGCTGATGATGCTGGGCACGCCGGGCAGGACGCGGTTCAGCACGACCACGGGGCGTTGCCCGGCGGCTGTCAGGACCGTCTCGTCGCTGATCCGCGAGGTCGCCAGGACGATGCCGTCGGCACTCGCCAGCGCCCGCTCGAGGGGTTCGCTCTCGCGGGCCTCGGCCAGCAGCATCGTGTAGCCGCCTTCGCCCGCCGCGGCCTGCGCGCCCTGGACGAGTTCGCTGCAGAACGGGTTGGTCACGTCCGACACGACCAGAGCGATCATGGCGGTACGGCCGGTGGGCAGCGCCCGGGCGAAGGGATTGGTGCGATAGCCGAGTTCGCGGGCGACTTCCCGGATACGCTCGGCAGTCCCGGCGCTGACCCGGCCCGGCCGGGAGAAGGCGCGGGACACGGTGGACGGCGCCACCCCGGCGGCGCGGGCGACGTCGTAGATCGTGGGCGCCCGATTCTCGGCCATCGGGCTCAGGCTAACCGCAACATCCGGCAATCGCTTGCCACTTCGCCATTTCCGGCTCTTACATGGTCAGCATGGACTTCTTCCCCGGCGTCGGCCGGCTCGGTGTCGCCTTTTCCGGCGGTGTGGACTCGTCGGTGCTGCTCGCGCTGGCCGTGCGTGACCTGGGCCGGGACCGGGTGGTGGCCGTCCTCGGGGTGTCGCCGAGCCTGGCCGCGGACGAGCGCGAGGCGGCTCACGCGGTGGCCCGGTTCATCGGTGTGGCGGTGGTCGAGGTGACCACGTTCGAGGGTGATCGGGACGCCTATCGGGCGAACGGTCCGGACCGCTGTTTCCATTGCAAGGACGAGTTGTTCACGCGGATCGCGGACGAGGTCGTCACCGCGTACCGGCTGGATGCGGTTGCCTACGGGGAGAACGCGGATGACGCGCAGCGTCCGGACCGGCCGGGGAGCCGGGCGGCGACCCAGCACCGGGTGCTGCGGCCGCTCGCGGACGCGGGTCTGGACAAGGCCGCGGTGCGGCGGCTCGCCCGCGAGTTCGCGCTGCCCTGCGCCGACAAGCCCGCGGCGCCGTGCCTGGCCTCGCGCATCCCGCACTTCCAGCCGGTGAGCCGGGAAAAGCTGGCCCAGGTCGAGCGGGCCGAGGCCGCTCTGCGTGGCCTGGGCTTCCAGGATCTCCGGGTACGCCACCACGGCGACGTCGCCCGCATCGAGCTTCCCCCGGCAGATCTCGTACGCGCAGTCGCCGACCCGTTGCGAGCCGAGGTCCACAAGGCGATGCTGGCGGCGGGTTTCCGTTTTGCCGCCGTCGACGTGGCGGGCGTGCAGTCCGGGGCGTTCACGTTGCCGCTGGTGCAGCGTGCCTGACCTCTCGTCGTACGCGGAGCTGGATCTGGACCGGTCCGCCCGCCGCGGTTATCCGGAGGCGGTCTACTGCGCGGGCAAGACGCCGGAGCAGGTCGCCGGGATCGCCGCCGCGGTGGCCGGCCGCCCCGACGTGATCACGCTGTTCACCCGCGCCTCCCCCGCGCACGCGGCGGCGGTTCTCGAGGTGCTCCCGACGGCCTTCCACGACGACGATGCGGGGCTGCTCGCCTGGCCGCCCGAGGTCCCGGCGCCCACCGGCGGCCCGGTGCTGGTGCTGGCCGCCGGCACCTCGGATCTCCCGTACGCCCGGGAAGCACTGCTCACGGCCCGTTATCTCGGCCGCGACACCTCGCTGATCGTGGACGTCGGCGTGGCCGGCCTGCACCGGGTCCTGGGTCATCTGGAGGTGCTGCGCCGTGCCCACGCCATCGTTGTCGCCGCCGGGATGGACGGCGCTCTGCCGAGTGTCGTCGCCGGTCTGGTCAGCGCGCCCGTGGTCGCCCTGCCGACGTCGGTCGGGTACGGCGCCGCGTTCGAAGGGCTGGCCGCGCTGCTGGCGATGCTGAACGCCTGCGCGCCCGGTGTTGCGGTCGTCAACATCGACAACGGGTACGGCGCGGGGCACCTGGCCGCGCAGATCGCCGCGCCCCGGTGAGCCGGCACGCGTGGATCGACGCGTCCGCCGGGGTGGCCGGGGACATGCTGCTGGGCGCCCTCCTGGACGCGGGAGCGAGCCTGGAGGTGGTGCAGCGGGCGGTCGACGCGGTCCTTCCCGACTCGATCGCCCTGTCGGCGGCGACCGTGACCCGGGCGGGTCTGCGTGCCCTCAAGGCCGAGGTGACACCGCTGGTGGCGGCGCCACCGCACCGCACCTGGCGGGACATCCGGGCGCTGCTCGACGGTTCCGGCGACGCGCTCGCCGTGTTCGAGCGGCTGGCCGAGGCCGAGGGGCGGGTGCACGGCGTCGACGCCGACGAGGTCCACTTCCACGAGGTGGGTGCCCTCGACTCCGTCGCCGACATCGTCGGGGTCTGCGCGGCCCTGCGGGATCTGGGCGTGACGTCGGTCAGCGCGGGCGAGGTGGCCCTGGGGGCGGGCCGGGTCCGGACCGCGCACGGCGAGCTCCCGGTGCCCGCGCCCGCGGTCCTGGAGCTGTCGCGCGGCTGGCGGGTCACCAGCGGCGGTGGCAGCAACGAGCTGGCCACCCCGACGGGTCTGGCCCTGATCCAGGCCCTCGCCGGCCGCTGCGAGGACCTCCCGCCGATGACCGTCGACACCGTCGGTGTGGGCGCCGGTGGCCGGGACACCCCGGGCCGCGCCAACGTCGTCCGCGTTGTCCTCGGTGCGCCCGTCCCGTCCACCAGCGCACAATCGGTGGTGCTGGAGGCCAATGTGGACGACCTCGATCCCCGGCTGTGGCCCGGCGTGCTGACCGGGTTGCTGGCCGAGGGAGCCGACGACGCCTGGCTCGTCCCGATCCTGATGAAAAAGGGCCGGCCCGCGCACACCCTGACCGTGCTGTGCACCCCGGAGCGCGCCGCGGCGCTGCGGACGAGGATCTTCCGCGACACGAGCACTCTGGGCGTACGCGAGAGCAGCCGGACCAAGACCGCCCTGCCGCGAGCCTTCCGGGAGGTCACGGTCGCGGGCGGGACGGTCGCGATCAAGATCGGGTACGCGGACGGTCTGATCACCCAGGCGATGCCGGAGTTCGCCGACGTCGCCGCGCTGGCTGCCGGCACCGGCCGCCCGGAGCGCGTGGTGCTGCAGGAGGCCCTGGCCGCGGCCACCGCCGCGGGTCTCATCGCCGGTCTAGCATGGGCGGGGTGACCGTGGACCTGTTCGCAGGCATTCCCGTCCGGGACTACGCCACCGCCGTGGCCTGGTACGAGCGGCTCCTCGGCGGCCCGCCGTCGTTCCTGCCGAACGACACCGAGGCCGTGTGGGAGCTCGCCGAGAACAGGTACGTGTTCATCGAGGTGCGGCCCGCGCACGCCGGCCACGCCATGCACACCGTGTTCGTCTCCGACTTCGACACCCGGATCGCCGAGATAGCCGCGCGAGGCCTCGAACCGGCCGACCGCGAGACGTACGAGAACGGCGTCCGCAAAGCCACGTTCCGCGACCCGGACGGCAACGAGATCGGCCTCGGCGGCGCGCCGAAGGTCTAGGGACGGCGGTCGTGGAGGCGGAACTCCCCGGGTAGCTCGCAGCATCCTTCCGCGTGGACGTCGCGGGTGAGGGCACCGAGGGTGGACGGCGCGAAGCGTGACGGGTCGAGGTGGTAGGTCAGGCTGGTGCCGGTCCCCGGTGGTGCGTCGAGATCGCGGGGCGGTCCGGTGGGACGGAGCCCGGTCAGGGTCTGCTGCCAGGCGCGGCCCGCGTGCCAGGTCTCGATCGTCGTGCGGGTGCTCACGGCGGCGGCTGCGGCGTGAACCCAGCGGCAGGAGGTCAGGACGGAGCCGAAGTAGCCGGCGGTCGAGCCGTCCGGCCCGGTCGGCCAGTTGTCCGTGATCGAGAGAACCAGGTCGTCGAGGATCTCAGCCGTGACGTCGGGTGGACCGGTGGGTGCTGCTTTCGGGCCCGGGTGCAGAGAGGCTATGACCAGGGCGGTCAGGACGCTGGTCGCCAGATGCGGATCGGTCCCGAAATACATGGCCGGCCTGCGCCGGACCGATTCGTCGAAATACAGGACCGTGAGGTCCGCTGCGGTGTACTCCTTCACGGGCCTACGGTGCCTGAACCGGACGGAGAAGAGAAGCTCGGGCGGCCGGGAGCCGGACCGTGACCACAAGACCGCCGCCGGGACCGGGTGCGAGGTCGAGGCTTCCGTCGTGGGCGCGGACGATGCGGTGCACGATGGCCAGCCCGAGACCGGCACCGGCGTGCTCCCCGGTGCGCACACGGTCGGTCCCGCGCCGGAAGGGCTCGACGAGGGTCGGCACCAGATCGGGTGGGAGTGGCTGACCGGTGTTCGCCACCCGCAGCACGCTCGTGCCGGCGTACGTCTCTGTGTGGACCGTGACGGTGCCGCCGGTCAGGAGGTTGTGGACGACGGCGTTCTGGACCAGGTTGGTCACCACCCGGAGCAGCAGCTCGGTGGAACCGCTGGTCCGGGCCATGCCGCCGGTCACGTCCAGGGTGATCCCGCGCTGTTCGGCGAGGGGCAGCAGCGTCTCGGCGGCTTCCTCGGCGAGCAGCGAGAGGTCGGTGCTCTCGCGGGCGAACGTGCCCCGGCTGAGCAGCAGCAGGGCTTCCGTGAGGTCGATGGCCCGGGTGTTGGCGGCGTGCAGGCGTTCGACGAGGTCGGCGGTGTCCCGGTCCGGATCCTGGCGGGCGACGTCGAGCAGGGCCCGGGAGATCGCCAGCGGCGTACGCAGCTCGTGGGAGGCGTTGGCGGCGAACCGCTGCTGCTCGGCGACGTGGTCCTCGAGTCGCGCGAGCATCGCGTCGAAGGCGTCGGCGAGGTCGCGGAACTCGTCCCTGCGTCCGGGGAGCCGGATGCGGTGCGCGAGTGATCCGGCCGCGGTCGCCCGGGTGACAGCGGTGATGCGGGACAGCGGCGCGAGCATGCGACCGGCGAGGAACCATCCTCCTCCGAGACCGAAGACCAGCAGCACCGCCAGCACCGCGGCCGCCCTCGGCGCGAAGACGTGCAGCAGCACGGACCGGACCGGGAAGACACCGGTCATCTCCGTGCCGGTGGGGACGATGAGCAACCGGTCGGGGACGTAACTCAGGAGGAACACCCAGACGGCGCCCATCAGCAGGACACCCGCGACCATGAGGAACCCCGCATAACTGAGGGTCAGCTTGAGGCGGACGCTCAGCCCGAGTTCCCTATCCACCGTCCCCGCCCTCGATGCGGTAGCCGACGCCGGGCACCGTGGTGATGATCCAGGGCTCGCCGAGCCGTTTGCGCAGGGCGGAGACGGTGATGCGTACGGCGTTGGTGAAGGGGTTCGCGTTCTCGTCCCAGGCGCGTTCCAGCAGCTCCTCGGCGCCGACCACCCCGCCCCCGGCGGCGACCAGGACCTCCAGCACGGCGAACTGCTTGCGAGTGAGCGCGACGTGGCGTCCCTCGCGGAGGACCTCCCGGCGGAACGGGTCGAGCCGCAGGCCGGCGATCTCGTGGACCGGCGGCCGGCCGGTGCCGCGGCGGCGGTCGAGGGCCCGGAGGCGCAGGACGAGTTCGCGGAGGTCGAACGGCTTGGTCAGGTAGTCGTCGGCACCGAGGCCGAAGCCGGACGCCTTGTCGTCGATGCGGCCGGCCGCGGTCAGCATGAGGATGGGCAGGCCGCTGCCGGAGGCGACGATGTGCCGGGCCACTTCGTCGCCGGACGGGCCGGGGATGTCGCGGTCGAGGACGGCGAGGTCGTAGGAGTTGACGCTGAGCAACTCGAGGGCGGTGTGGCCGTCACCGGCGATGTCGGCGGCGATCGCCTCCAGCCGCAGACCGTCGCGGACGGCCTCGGCCAGGTGCGGCTCGTCCTCCACGATCAGTACGCGCACGCCGCCTCGACCCGCTCGTGCCGGCTCGGGGACCGGCCACGCCACCAGCGTCGCGACGCCAGCCCGGCCAGCACTGCACCGGCGGCGTTGACCAGCACGTCGTCGACGGACGAGACCCTGTCCAGCCGCAGCACGTACTGCGCGATCTCGATCAGGGCCGAACAGCCCGCACCCAGGGCCAGGATCCGCGGCACGGAGGCCACCGCCGCGAACCGCATCGGCGCGAAGAAGCCCAGCGCCGCGAGGATCACCAGGTTGCCGCCGATCCCGAGCGGGCCCATCGTAGCGAGGTCCCGCAACGGCACCAGGCTGAGCCGGCCCGGGACGACGCCGGCGCCCGGGCCGGGCATCAGGGTGATCCAGACGAACGGCACCGTGCCGTAGACCAGGCCCACCTCGGCCAGCGACAGCCGCCACGGCGTCGAGCCGGCCACGGGACGACGGTGACGGGCCAGAGCCCAGGCCACGAGCAGGGCCGGCGGCAGACCCACCAGCATCATGAACAGCACACCGTTCTCGGTGTCGTAGCAGCCGTGCCACCTCCCGGCCAGGCACGTCGGCGCGGCCATGAAGAGCATCCGCCGCAGCACGAACACCACGCCGGCCAGGGCGAGGACCGTCAGGCCCGCGAGCACGATCCGCCGGGCACGGCCGGGCGGTGTTGTCTGGTCCATGGCACCCATTACAGAGAAGGGACTGTCGCGGCGGCGTCAGCGATTTTGTATACAACCACTCAGCCACCACCGCCTTCGCCGGGCGCCACCCCGGTGACGGCCTGCATCTCCTGCCCGATCAGGTCCTGCAGCGACACGCCGCCGGCGTCACGGTTGACGAGGATGACGCCGGTCCAGCCCGTGTCCGGGTAGCTGCTCCAGTTGGCGCCGACGCCGGGATCGCCCCCGGCGCGCTGGTACACCCACCGGCCGTCGACGATCTCGACCGCGAGCCCGTACGCCCCGAACGACGCCGGCCCGTGGGGAATCTTGGGCGCGGTGAGCACGTCGGCCCAGGGGCGGTCCAGCAGCGTGCCGTCGCGCAGCGCGTGCACGAAGCGGACCAGGTCGGGCGCAGAGGCAAAACCACCGTCACCGGGCGCGTCGACGAAGGCCCGGCCCGGGTTCTTACCGAGCACGTACGGGTACGGGCTGCCCTGGTCCAGGTGGCGCAGCGCGTCGACCACACCGCCACCGGCCACCTCCATGTACGGGTGAGCGAGGTGCCGGTCGCTGAGCCACTGCGGCCGGGTGAAGAACCCGGAACGCGTCATCCCGGCGCGCTCGAAGATGTTCTTCTGCACGTAGTCCCAGTACGTCGTCCCGGCGACGGCCTCCACGATCAGCGCGGACAGGGTGACCTCCGGCTCGGCGTGACCGGCCCCGGGCAGACCCGGGATGCCCGCCAGGGTCGCCTGCCGGGCACGCTGCTCGTAGTAGGCGTGCACCTCGCCGCGGCTGTGGAAGACACGCTCCACGTCCTCGTCCGGAGCGGCCAGCCCGGACGTGCCCGAGAGCAGGTGGTGGACGGTGACCCGGTCGGCGATGTCCGCTGCGAAGCCGGTCAGGTGGGTGCCGACCGGGTCCGACAGCTGCAGTCTGCCCCGCTGGGCCAGCTGCAGCAGCGCGACCGCGTGGAAGGGCTTGCCCGCCGAGCTGAGGCTGAACGCCGTGCCCTCGTGGTTGCGGATCCCCCGCTCCCGGTCGGCCCAGCCGTAGCTGCGGGACAGCACCGTCCGGCCCCGGTGCGACAGCAGCACCACACCCGAGAACTTCCCCTGGGCGGCCAGACGGGCGACGTACCGGTCGTAGGCGCCGCCGGGCAGCGTGTCCGGCGGGATGCGGTCACCGGCGGCGTGGCCGGGCCCGGCTCCCAGGAGCGGTGCGGTGGCGGCGGCCAGCCCGCCCCAGGCGACCAGCCGTCGCCGGTCGATTCCCCGTGCGTTTCCTGTCATGCCCCCAGTGAAGTGGTCCGGATGTTGCCACGGCGTATGCGTTTTCCGGATACGCCGGCGACACCTCAGCCGACCCGGGTGATGCCGACCCGGGCGCGGGCGGTCTTCACGGCCTGCTTCAGGGTGGCGATGTCGTACGCGCCGTAATGGCGGCGGCCGTTGATGAAGAAGGTCGGCGTGCCGGACACACCGCTGGCGTCGGCGGATTCGAGGTCCTCGGCCACGCGGGTGACGTGGACGTGGTCCATCAGGTCGTCGTGGAAGCGGTTCGTGTCGAGGCCGAGCTCCGCCGCGTACCGGAGGAGGTCCATGATCCGCAGTTTGTCCTGGTGGTCGAGGAGCACGTCGTGCATCTCCCAGAACTTCCCCTGCGCGGCTGCCGCCTCGGCGGCCTCCGCCGCGAGCTGCGCCTGGGGGTGGACGTCGGTCAGCGGGAGGTGCCGCCAGACGTAGCGCAGATCGGTGTCGGTGATCAGGTCGCGGACGGCAGGCTCGGCCCGGCCGCAGTACGGGCACTGGAAGTCGCCGTACTCGACGACCGTGACCGAGGCGTCGGCCGGGCCGCGTACGTGGTCACGGTCGGGGTCGACGGCCGGGACCAGGTCGGTCAGGTCCTCGGTCTCGCCGAGGAGCGCGCGGGCGCGGCGGTCGGCCGGCAGCAGCGAAGTGACGCGGAAGACGGTCCAGGTCAGCAACGACGCACCGGCCGCCGCGGTCAGGACACCGATCTTCACCTCGGCGAGTTCGGGGCCCTCGAACGCGAGCGCGGCGATCAGCAGCGACACGGTGAAGCCGATGCCCGCGATCGTGCCGCTGCCGAGGACCGCCGCCCAGCCGACGCCGGGGCGGATGCGGCCGTGGGTGAGCCAGGTCAGCAGGGCGGAGACGCCGACGACGGCGATCGGCTTCCCGAGCAGGTAGCCGAGGATGACACCCCAGGTGACCGGCGAGGTGAACGCGCGGGCGAGGAAGCCGCCGTCGATGGCGATGCCCGCGTTGGCCAGGCCGAAGAGCGGCACGATCACGTAGCTGGACCACGGGTGGTAGATGCGCTGCAGCCGGTCGTTGGGTGACAGCGTCTGGGTCATTCCGAGCGCCGCCGACCGCGCGAGTTCCGGTGTCGGCTGCTCCCGGAAGAGCTTGAACAGCCCGCTGGCGGCCTCGAGCTTCTCCCGCGCCGGGGTGTAGGCCACCGCGGTCAGGCCCATGGCCAGACCGGCGACCACCGGGTCGACGCCGCTCATCAGCATCGCCGCCCACAGGACGATGGCGACGAGGGCGTAGAGGACGGCCCGCCGCACGTCGAGATAGCGCAGCAGCAGCCAGACCCCGAAAGCCGCGAACGCGACCAGCAGCGGCATGACCTCGATGTCCTCGCTGTAGACGACCGCGATCACCAGCAGCGCCACGAGATCGTCGACGACGAAGACCGTCAGCAGGAAGACCCGGGCGGCGTCGGGGACACCTTTGCCGAGCAGGGCGAGCAGGCCCAGGGCGAGGGCGGTGTCGGTGGACATCGCGACACCCCAGCCGTGCGCGCCGGTGCCGCCCGCGTTCAGGGCCAGGTAGATCAGGACCGGGATCAGCATGCCGGCCAGGCCCGCGACGAACGGCAGCACGAACCGCCGGCGCTCCCGCAGGTCACCGAGGTCGAACTCGCGCCGCGCCTCCAGCCCGACGACCAGGAAGAAGATGGTCATCAGCCCGCTGTTGACCCAGGTCCGCAGGTCCTCGCTGACCCCCGTGCCGCCGATGCGGACGGCGAGGTCGGTGCGCCAGAACGCCTCGTAGGACGCGACGTCGACGTTGGCCCAGACCAGTGCCGCGGCGATCGCCGCGACCAGCACACCCGCACTGCCCGATTCGGTACGCAGAAAGGCGCGCAACGGCGCACCGAGCCCGCGCGTCCACTGCGTGCGTTCCTGCATCCGCCCCGGCGAAGTTGTCACGCGCACAGCCTGCCACGGCCGTGAGCACCCCGGCCGCGACGAGATCAACCGTTTACCGGAGGCAGCACCGCGGTAACCGGAGGGACATGACAACACCGACGCGCGAACGGACGTTCTTCGGCCAGCCACCGGTCCTGGCCAACCTGTTCGGCGTCGAGCTGTGGGAGCGGTTCTCGTTCTACGGCATGCAGGGCATCCTGCTGATCTACCTGTACTACTCGGCGGCCGACGGCGGTCTGGGCCTGAACGAGCAGACCGCGACCAGCATCGTCGGCGCGTACGGGGGCGCGGTCTATCTGTCGACGATCCTCGGCGCCTGGGCGGCCGACCGGCTGCTCGGCGCCGAACGGGTGCTCTTCCTCAGCGCGGTCCTGGTGATGGCCGGGCACATCAGCCTCGCGGTGCTGCCCGGCCTCACGGGTGTCACGACCGGCCTGATCCTGATCGCGATCGGCAGCGGCGGTGTCAAGGCCAACGCCACGTCCCTGGTCGGCAGCCTCTACGACGAGCACGACGAGCACGACGAACGCCGTGACGCCGGCTTCTCGCTCTTCTACCTGGGCATCAACCTCGGCGCGCTGGCCGGTCCGCTGCTCACCGGCCTGCTCCAGAAGACCTGGGGATTCCACGCCGGGTTCGGCCTCGCCGCGGCGGGCATGGCGGCCGGGCTCGTCCAGTACACGCTGGGCCGCCGCCGGCTGCCGAGGGAGGCCGACGAGGTGCCGAACCCGCTGCCCGCCGGGCGGCGGCTGCCGGTCGCGGTGATCGTCGCGGCCGTGGCCGTCCTGATCGTGGTGCTCGCGGTGACAGGTGTGCTCCGCGCCGACCGCCTCTCGGACGTGGTGATCGTGCTGAGCGCGCTCGCGGCGATCGCGTACTTCGTCGTCATCCTGAGCAGCCGGCGGATCACCGGCGTCGAGCGGCGGCGTGTCCTGGCGTTCATCCCGATGTTCGTCGCCAGCGCGGTGTTCTGGTCGCTCTACCAGCAGCAGTTCACCGTCGTGACGATCTACTCGGACCGGCGCCTGGACCGCGACCTGTTCGGCTGGGAGATGCCCGTCTCCTGGGTCCAGTCGATCAACCCGGTCTTTGTCATCATCCTGTCCGGGGTCTTCGCGGCGTTGTGGACCCGGCTCGGCCCGCGTCAGCCGAGCACGCCGGTCAAGTTCGCCGCCGGTACGGCCATCATGGGCGTCGCGTTCCTGCTGTTCCTGCCCCTGGCCGGGGGCGGCCCGAACAGCGCACCGCTGCTCGGGCTCGCCGGCATCCTGCTCGTCTTCACGATCGCCGAGCTGCTGCTCTCCCCCGTCGGCCTGTCGCTGTCGACCAAACTCGCCCCGCGGGTCTTCCACACCCAGATGGTGGCGCTGTTCTTCCTGTCCGTGGCGCTGGGCACGGCGGCCTCGGGCACCCTCGCCGGTTACTACGACGAGGCGCACGAGGTCGCGTACTTCGGTGTCCTGGGTGCCGTGGCGATCGTCATCGGCGCCGCCCTGGCCCTCGCCGCCCGCCCGATCAGCCGTCTGATGAGCGGCGTCCGTTAGGCACCGATCCCGTCGAGCTCCGCGATCGCGTCGGCGGGCAGGTCGAGATCGGCGGCCGCGACGTTTTCCCGCAGGTGCGCCACCGAGGACGTACCGGGAATCAGGAGCACGGTGGGTGACCGCTGCAGCAGCCAGGCCAGGGCGACCTGCTGGGCCGAGGCGCCGAGCCGGGCCGCGACCGCGTCGAGCACGCCGTGCTGCAGCGGCGAGAAGCCGCCGAGCGGGAAGAACGGCACGAACGCGATACCCTCCCGGGCGCACCGGTCGACCAGGGTGTCGTCCTGCCGCAGCGCCAGGTTGTAGAGGTTCTGCACGCTGACCACCGGCGCGATCGACTGCGCCTCGGTGAGCTGCTCGGAGGTCACCATGCTGACACCGAGGTGCCGGATCAGACCCTGCTCGCGCAGCTCGGCCAGCACCCCGAACGGCTCCGCGATCGAACCGGCCGTCGGGTGGTCGATGGCACCGACACGCAGATTGACGACGTCGAGGACGTCCACCCCGAGGTGCTTCAGGTTGTCGTGCACGGCATCGGTGAGCTCCTGTCGGGACAGCGCCGGCGGCCAGGACCGGTCCGGGTCGCGGCGCGCCCCGACCTTGGTGACCAGACGCAGCCCTTCCCGGTACGGGTGCAGCGCCTCCCGGATCACCTCGTTCACGGTGTACGGCCCGTAGTAGTCGCTGGTGTCGAAGTGTGTGATCCCGAGTTCGACGGCCGTCCGCAGCACGGCGATCGCGGCTTCACGGTCGCGCGGCGGCCCCCACACGCCGGGGCCGGCCAGTTGCATGGCGCCGTAGCCCATGCGGGTCAGAGTGAGATCGGGGGCAAGTTCCAAGGTTGTGTTCGGCATGTCCTCAGCGTGCGACCGAACCGGCCGGACACCCGCTGCCCCGGTGTTCCTGGGACTGCGAGGGTCACCCTGACGCGGCCACGACCAGGTCGGCAAGCTCGGGTACGCCTTCAGCGCGCGCCAGGGCCTCGGCCAGGGCGGCGTCGTGGATCGGCTGAGCCTGGGTGAGCAGCGCATGACCGGCCGGGGTCAGCTCGGTGTAGATGCCCCGCCGGTCGTCGGCGCAGAGGACGCGGGTCAGCAGGCCACGGTCTTCCAACCGGTTGACCAGCCGCGTCGTGGCGCTGGGGCTGAGCGCGGCGGCCCGGCCCAGCTGCTGCATGCGCATGTGCCACCCGTCCTGCCGGCGAAGCGCGTCCATGACCGTGTATTCGACCACCGAGAGCGAGACTGCGCTGGTCAGCGCTTTCTCCAGGGCCGTTTCGAGAAGCCCGTGCAGGGCGGCGAGCCGCCGCCAGCCCTGGGCACGCACCTCCACCGCGTCGTCGGCGATTCCCATGTGACCCCCGCCTCCCGGAGCGATAGTTGCTTGCGCGGCCTATCGGCGCGTGCAACAGTCAGTTAGGCCGCGTACGCAACTATCTTACCGAGGAGTTCTCATGCCGCTGGGCCTGCTCGCCCTCGCCATCGGTGGATTCGGCATCGGCCTGACGGAGTTCGTCATCATGGGCCTGCTGCCGGAAGTAGCCGGCGACTTCGGCGTCTCGGAGGCGACCGCCGGTTGGCTGATCAGCGGCTACGCCCTGGCCGTCGTCGTCGGTGCACTCGGCCTGACCGCCGCGACCACCCGCCTGCCGCGCAAGCAGGTGCTGCTCGGACTCCTCGGCCTGTTCATCGCCGGCAACCTCGTCTCCGCGATCGCACCCACGTACGAGGTCATGCTGGCCGGCCGGGTGATCGCGGCGCTCTGCCACGGCGCGTTCTTCGGCATCGGCGCCGTCGTCGCCGCGGGTCTCGTCGCACCGCAGCGCAGGGCCGCGGCGGTCGCGATGATGTTCACCGGGCTCACCGCGGCGAACGTCCTCGGGGTGCCCTTCGGCACACTGCTCGGCCAGGCGTACGGCTGGCGCGCGACGTTCTGGGCCATCACCGCGATCGGCGTCGTGGCCTGGTTCGGGGTCCTGACACTGGTCCCGGCCCTCGCCGCCCCGGCGGCCACGCAGAGCGTGCGGCACGAGCTGCGGGCGTTCCGGTCCGGTCAGGTGTGGTTGTCGATCGTCGTCACCGTGCTGGGCTTCGGCGGCATGTTCGGCGCGTTCACCTACATCGCGTACACGCTCACCGAGGTGAGTGATTTCTCCGCCGCGACCGTGCCGTGGCTCCTCGTGCTGCTCGGCGCCGGACTGTTCGTCGGCAACATGGTCGGCGGACGCTTCGCCGACCGGTCCGTCGACGGCACCCTGATCGTCGTCCTGGCCGGACTGGTCGTGGTGCTGACGGTCTTCGCGCTCACCGCGGGCAGCCAGGTGGCGACCCTCGGCTCCCTGCTGCTGATGGGCGGCTTCGGCTTCGCCACGGTCCCGGCCCTGCAGACCCGCGTGATGCACTACGCCGACCAGGCACCGACGCTGGCCTCAGGGGCGAACATCGGCGCCTTCAACCTCGGCAACGCCCTGGGCGCGTGGGCCGGCGGTGCCACGATCAGCGCCGGCCTCGGTTACACGTCCCCGATCTGGGCCGGCGCTGGCATCACCGCCGCCGGACTGGCCGTGATGGTCGCCGCCTCGGCCGCCGCCCGCACCCGCGTCCCGGCCCCGGCTCTGTCCTGAGTGCTCAGTCGCGGACGGTCAGGCGGGCGACCGGAAACTTACGGTCGGTCTTCGTCTCGTAGTCGGCGGCGTCCGGCCAGTAGGCACGCCAGATGCCGTACAGCCGCTCCCAGTCGTCGTCGCCGGGACGCACGACGGTCTGGTCCGCCTGAACGGTGTCCTTGCCCAGCTCGACGGTGACCGGCTCGTCGGCGGCCTCCAGGTTGGCGACCCACTCCGGATCCTTGGGCGCACCCCCGAGGCTGCCGCAGATCACATAGCTGTCACCGTCCGGCGCGGCGACCAGCGGCGTCACGTACTCCTTACCGGACCGCCGCCCTGTCGTGTGCAACAGGAGCAGCGTCTTGCCCTCCCAGTGCCCGCCGACCACACCGTCGTTTGCGCGAAAGTTCTCGATCACCGTGTCGTTGAACGACGCCATCGATTGCCTCCCAGGGTCGCTTCCGACCCTACGCCCGGGGTTAGGGTCGTGCAGTGAACGGCGAACTGGCAGTGGTCGAAGAATGGCTGACAGCGATCAACTCCGGTGACGGCGCCCGGGTGGAGTCGCTGAGCCACGAGGAGGTCGAGATCGTCGGCCCGCGCGGCCGCGGCCGGGCACCCCGCGCGATCCTCAGCGAGTGGCTCGGCCGCTCGGGTTTCTCCTCCGACCCCGTCCGATGGTTCTGCGGCGGCGACGGCCGGGTGGTGGTCGAGCAGCAGGCCCGCTGGACCGACCCGGCGACCGGAGCGGCTCAGGACAGCTTCCGCATCGGCTCGTTCTTCCGGGTCACCGGCGGCCGCGTGGCCGCCTACGAACGCTTCGACGCCGGCGTCGCCGCCGCCCTGACCGCCGCCGGCCTCGACCCGGAGCGCGACGAAGCAACCCGCTGACCGCCCAGCGAGTCGAGGTGGCGCTCCAGCACCGCGGTCATCATCGCCGGGGAACACCGCTCCGGGTGAACGCTGAGCCCGTCCAGGAGCGCGCACAGCCGTACGGTCTCCAGCTCGACGTCGAGCTCCGCGGGCAGCCCACCGGCCGCCCTGGCGGCGTCGAGCACCCGGGCGACCAGGCTCGCCATCTCCTCCCGCATCGCCTCGGCGTGCGGCCGCAACTCCGGCCGGGTGCGGGCAGCCGCCGCGAACGTGTGCCGCAGCGCCGCCTCGTCGCGGCGCATGTCATCGAGAGGTAGCCACTCGGCGAGCAGGTCGACCGTGTGCCGCCGGCGCGCCGCACGGTCGCCACCCTCGGCCACCGAAGCCAGGATCGGTTCGGCGTGGGACCACACCCGCTCACGGATCCGGCGGCCGAGCTCGCCGACCGCGAAGATGATCAGCTCCTCGTGACCGTCCACGTAGTGCCTCACCGACCCGATCGCCAGCCCCGCCTGCTCGGCGACCGAGCGCAGCGACGCCGCCTCGAGACCCTGTCGCGCGACGACGACGAGCACGGCATCGGCGATCTCACGCCGCCGCTGGAAAGGGGCGCGCGGCCGGTGCAGCTGTCGATCGGTGTCAGCTTCCTGGGCGAGGCACTGGCCGTGACATGGCGCTGTGCCAATATTGTGCGCCGCACACTATAGTGTGAGTCATGGGTGACGATGATCTGCTTGCGACGCATCTGCAGGAGTTGCGGCGGGGCACGGTCGTGCTGGCCTGCCTGCTGCTGCTGGAGCAGCCCGGCTACGGATATGCGCTGCTCGATCTGCTCGAGCGGCGGGGTTTTGCCGTCGACGCCAACACGCTCTATCCCCTGCTGCGCCGCCTCGAGAAGCAGGGACTGCTGACCAGCGAGTGGAACACCGACGAGGCCCGGCCGCGGAAGTTCTACCGCACCAGCGCCGAGGGGACCGCCCTGGCCGGGGACCTGAGCCGCGACTGGGACCGGCTCGACACCGCACTGCGCACGCTGAAGGGCGAGTCATGAGCAGCCTCTCCGACCGGTACGTCGAAACCACCCTGCGCCGGCTGCCCGCGCGGCAGCGCAGCGACATCGAGCGGGAGCTGCGGGCGTCCATCGCCGATGCGGTCGACGACCGGCTCGAGGCCGGGGCCGATCCGGACGAGGCGGAGACCGCCGTGCTGACGGAGCTGGGCGACCCGGACCGGCTCGCAGCCGGTTTTGCGGACCGGCCGCTGCAGCTCATCGGCCCGCGGCTCTACCTGGACTACCTCCGGCTGCTGACGACGCTGCTCGCCACGGTCGTGCCGGCCGTCGCGGCAGCGGTCGGGTTCGTCCGCGGCGTCGAGGAGGACTCGGTGGTCACGGTGGTCGGTGACACCCTCGGCGCCGCGGTCACCACGGCCGTCCACATCGCCGTCTGGACGACCGTCCTGTTCGCGATCATCGAGCGCACCCCGGCGCTGCGCCGCCTGCCCGGCCGGAGCTGGACCCCGGACGCGCTGCCGGCCGCACCGCCGAGCCGCCGGGCGCGGTGGGGTGAGCTCGTCGCCGAATCGCTGGCGTTTGTGCTCGTCACCGCGTTCATCCTGCTCTCACCCGTGGTCAGCACCGAGCGGGACGCTCAGGGTGACCCGGTCGGGGTGCTCTCACCGTGGTTCTGGGAGACCGGTCTGGTGTGGGTGTTCGTCGCGCTGGGCGCGGTGCTGCTGGGGTTCTCCTTCGCCCGCTACTACCTGCGCTGGAGTCTGGCTCTCACGCTCGCCGGGGCCCTGGTCACCGTCGTGAACGCGGTCGCCCTGGTCTGGGCCGCGGCGACCGACCGGATCCTCAACCCCGCTTTTGTCACCGCCGCGGAGTGGCCGGCGGACGCCGCCCGGTGGATCAACATCGGCCTGATCGTCATCGCTCTCGGCACCCTCCTGAGCGCCGTGACCGAGGCGTTCGGCCGGTCCCGCCGCCGGTGAGCGGCACACCCGTACCCAAGGAGCAGCGATGAAGGCGATCACCTACCACGAGTACGGCCCGCCGGACGTGTTGAGCTGGGCCGACCGGGAACGGCCGGTGCCGCGCGCCGGCGAGGTGCTGATGCGGGTCGAAGCGGCCTCGCTCAATCAGGCCGATCTGTTCATGATGCGCGGCACGCCCCGGCTCGGACGGCTCGCCTTCGGATTGCGGCGCCCTCGCCGGCCGGTCCTCGGGCGTGCCGCCGCCGGGACCGTGGTCGAGACCGGGCCGGGTGTGAGCGAGCTGCAGGCCGGGGACGAGGTGTTCGGCGAGCTCGATCAGGGCGCCTTCGCCGAGTACGCCGTCGCGCCGGTCCGGCGGTTGACCCGCAAGCCCGCCACCGTCACGTTCGAGCAGGCGGCGACGCTGCCGGTGGCCGCCACCACCGCACTGCAAGGTGTCCGGCTCACCGGTGCCGGCCCCGGCAGCAGGCTGCTGGTCAACGGCGCCTCGGGCGGGGTGGGCACCTTCGCCGTCCAGCTGGCGAAGGCGGCGGGTGCGCACGTCACCGGTGTGTGCAGCACCCGTAATGCCGAGCTGGTGCGTTCGATCGGCGCCGACCGGGTCGTGGACTACACGCGGGAGGACGTCACCCACGGCGAGGAACGCTTCGATGCGGTCTTCGACCTGGTCAACAGCCATCCGCTGGCGGTGATGCGCCGGATCCTGACGCCGGCGGGCACCTACGTCGGGTCGAGCGGGAACGGCGGGCCGGTGCTCGGCCCGATGCCCCGGGTGCTCGCCGCCGCCGTGCTGAGCCCGTTCGTCCGGCAGCGGCTGCGCAGCCTCGTCGCGACTGCGGACACCGCGGACGCCGCCGAGGTGGCTGCCCTGGTCGCAGCGGGCACGGTCACGCCGGTGATCGAGGCGACCCGTCCCCTGCGCGAGGCCGTGGACGCGATCCGGCAGCTGGAACGCGCCCACGCCCGCGGCAAGGTGGTGCTGACTCCCTAACCCTTCACCGCACCGGCGGTCAGGCCGTTGACGATGTAGCGCTGCAGGAACTGGAACACCAGCACCGTCGGGATCGCGGTCAGCAGCGTGCCCGCGCAGAACATCCCGAAGTTGTTGTTGCGCTCCCCCGCCACCAGGCCGTACATGCCGACGGAGAGGGTCTTGGCGCCGGTGTCGGTGAGGAACACGTTGGCGATCAGGAACTCGTTGATCGTGCCGATGAAGGCCAGCAGGCCGGTGACCGCCAGGATCGGTGCCACCAGCGGCAGCAGGATCCGGAAGAACGTCTGCGCGTGCGACGCACCGTCCATAGTGGCCGACTCGTCGAGCTCCCGCGGAACCGTGTCGAAGAAGCCCTTCATCAGCCAGGTGTTCACGCCCAGGGCCCCGCCGAGGTAGAGCAGGATCAGACCCCAGGCCCGGTTGAAGCCGATGGCCGGCCACAGGTCGGTGATCGTGGAGAACATCAGGAAGATCGCCACGATGGCCAGGAACTGCGGGAACATCTGGATGAGCAGCAGGGCCAGCAGACCGACCCGGCGGCCACGGAAACGCATTCGGCTGAACGTGTACGCCGCCAGCGCCGACAGGAACACCGACACTGCGGCGGACACCCCGGCGATGAGCACCGAGTTGCCGAACCAGCGGGCGAACCCGGTGTCGGCCAGCAGGTTGCCGAAGTTGTCCGCCGACGCGCCGGTCGGCACGGCGGTGGTCGACGACAGTGTCCCGAGCGGGTTCAGCGCCGCCGACAGCACAAAGACGATCGGGAAGAGCGAGAACACCACAGCGAGCACCGCGACGCCGTGCCGCCAGCCGACCCGCGTCAGCCACTTGCTCATGCGTAGACCTCTTCCTGTCGGCGCGTACGGCGGAAGCTGACGGCGGAGATCACCGCGACAATCACGAAGATGAACACCGACACGGCGGCGGCGAAGCCGTACTGCGCCCCGGAACCGCCGAACGCCAGCCGGTACGTGTACGTGATCAGCAGGTCCGTCGCGCCGTTCGCCGGGTTGTCGACCGGGAAGGGCGCGCCGTCCGTGGTCAGGTAGATCGCGTTGAAGTTGTTGAAGTTGAACGCGAACGACGAGATCAGCAGCGGGGTCAGCGCCACCATGAGCAGCGGCAGCGTGACCCGCTCGAGCGACTGCCACGGCGACGCCCCGTCGAGCCGGGACGCCTCGGACAGCTCCGGCGGGATGGCCTGCAGCGCGCCCGTGGCGACCAGGAACATGTACGGATACCCCAGCCACAGCTGCACCAGGATGACCGCGATCCGGGCCGACGCGGCGCCGCCGAACCAGTCCACGTCCAGCCCGAACAGGTTGTTGATCAGCCCGAAGTCCGTGTTGAACATGTCCCGCCAGACGAGCAGCATCGCGAACGACGGCATCGCGTAGGGCAGGACGAGCAGCATCCGGTAGATCCCGCGGCCGCGCATCCGGGGCGAGTGCAGGGCCAGCGCACACGCGAGCCCGAGCACGAAGGTTCCGCCCGTGGAGGCGACGGCGAAGAACAAGTTCCAGACGAGCGTACGGGCGAACGGGCCGGACACCGCCGAATCGGTGACGAGGCGGCCGAAGTTGCTCAGCCCGACGCCGACCCGCCAGCCCTGCGCCAGCCGTTCCCCGTCCGCGGCCACGAACGCGCCTGCCTCCTCGTCGGCGGTCCAGGTCTTGCCGCTGGTCGTGTCGCGGATGCAGTCACAACCCGCGTCGTAGGCCCGGCCGGCCTTGCCCTCGTACGCCCGGGACAGGCCCTGCGACCGGATCGCACCACCGGCGGTCGGCACCGCCAGATCGGTGATCTCGCGGCTGCGCGCGCTCGCCTGGCCGCCGTTGAGGACCGTGTAGCCCTCGGCGGCGGTGACCCGTCCGGCGGCGTTCACGGAGACACCGCCGGACGGGAGCTGCTCCAGACCGGCGGCGGTGCCGGCCGAGACCGTCCGCGTACCCGGGTCGGTGACCAGGAACGTGAGCGGCCCGGTCGCGGGATCACCGGTGGTGGCGACGGTCAGGGCGTACTCGGCGGAGCCGGGCACCCGGGTGACCGACGCGGTCTGGATGGCCACGACGGCGTCCTGCTTGTCACCCCGGTGGCCGTCGCTGAAGTTCGTGAAGGCCGTCGCCGCCGTGTACAGCACGGGGAAGAGCTGGAACACGATCAGGAAGAGCGTCCCGGGGACGAGGTACTTGAGCGGCACATGCCGGGGTGTCAGGTAGAGGTAGAACAGTCCGGCGGTGGCCACGGCCAGCACCGCCAGACCGGGCCAGGCGCGCTCGGCGACCAGGGGGAACGCCGCCCACACGGCGAGACCGGCGACCAGCCCCAGCAGGGCGACCTTGAGCAGGGGGCCGGTGAGGCCACCCCGGCCCGGCTGCTGCGCCGGATCCGAGGCGGTCTCCCGTTCGAGCAGAGCGGTCATTGTTTGATCTGGCCCGAGATCGTCTTGGCCGCGGCGGTCAGCGCGGCCTTGGGGTCGGCGCCGCCGATGACGGCGGACTCGGCCTTGCCGAAGGGGTCCCAGACGGTCGCCATCTCGGGGATCGCGGGCAGCGGGACGGCGTTCTTGCCGGCGTCGACGAACTTGGCGAGGTCCGGGTCGGTGCCTTTGACCTGGTCGAAGGCGGCGGTGAGCACCGGCGGGCGCGGCTCGGCCTGGTACAGGGCGACGGCCAGCTCCGGCGTGGTCACGTAGTTGGTGACGAACTCCTGCGCAAGCGCCTTGTTCTTGCCCTTGGCCGCGACGTAGAACGACTGCACACCGAGGAACGGCTGCGCGGGCTTGCCGCCGGCGAAGCCCGGCACCGGCGAGATGTCGTACGCGATCTTGGCCTTCTTGGCGTCGGTGACCGCCCACGGCCCCGACACCAGGTACGCGCACTTGCCCGACGTGAAGGTGGCGATCGAGTTCTCCACCGTGATCGACCGCTTCAGCGCGCCGTCGCCCTTCTCCCCCAGCGCCCGGATCTTGGCGAACGCCGCGATGGACTCGGGTTTGCCGACGCCGAGGTCGTTCTTGTCGTACGCACCGGACGCATCGGTGCCGAACAGGTAGCCGCCGGCCGAGGTGAACAGCGGGTACGCGTGGTACGCGTCGCCGTTCTGTCCGACCTGGAGGCACAGGATCTCACTGGCCTTCTTGTCCGCCTTGAGCTTCTTCCCGTTCTTGACCAAATCCTCGATGGTCGCCGGAGCCTCGGGGGCCAGCTTGGTATTACGGATGAGCGCGAGGTTCTCGGTCGCGTACGGGACGCCGTAGACCTGACCGTTGAACGTGACAGCCTTCAGCGCGTTGGGGGCGAGGCCCTGCTGCTGCTCGGCGGTGAGCTGCACCGGGTCGATCGCGCCGTTCTGCACGAGGTTGCCGATCCAGTCGTGCGCGCCGACCATCACGTCGGGTCCGCTGCCCTGCTGGGAGGCGGTGACGAAGGTCGTCTGCTGGTCCTTGGAGATGGCCTGCACCTCGACGGTGACGCCGTTCTCCTGGCCGAACTTGTCCGCGAAAGGCTTGAGGGCCGCCGCGCGCTTGTCGTCGCCCCAGATCACCAGCTTGCCGGTGGCGCCTGCGGGGGTGGCGGAGGTGGAGTTCTGAGGGTCGTCGCCCCCGCTGCTGCAACCCGCGGTGAGTGCGAGAGCAGCAACGGCAAGGACAACACCCGGGGTGCGGATGCGCATGATCTTCTCCAATCGGGCACAGCAAAAGGAGCCCGAAGAGGGTGGACGGACAGAAAGGGGGGGAACCGGTAGCAAGGCCCCGATAGGCCCTGCCCGGCTGTTGCGGGGACGTTAGCAAGGGATTTCCGTCAATGGAAGACCTTGCAGTCCTTCCGCAAGAAGTTCCAGGTTCTATAGTGACGCCCATGCGCGCACGACTGTCCGACATCGCGCGCCAGGCCGACGTCAGTGAGGCGACCGTGTCGCGGGTCCTCAACGACCGGCCCGGCGTGTCCGCCGACACCCGTCAGGCAGTGCTGACGGCTCTGGACGTCCTCGGTTACGAACGCCCGGAGCGGCTGCGCAAACGCAGCGCCGGGCTGGTCGGGCTGATCGTGCCGGAGCTGGAGAACCCGATCTTCCCCGCGTTCGCCCAGACGATCGAGTCCGCGCTGTCGCAGAGCGGCTACACCCCGGTGCTGTGCACGCAGACGCCCGGCGGTGTCACCGAGGACGAGTACGTCGAGATGCTGCTCGACCGCCAGGTCTCCGGCATCGTCTTCGTCTCGGGTCTGCACGCGGACACCACCGCCGATCACGAGCGCTACCAGCGCCTGATCAACCGCCCGCTGCCGATCGTCATGATCAACGGGTACGCGGAGGGACTCGACGTCCCCTTCATCTCGTGCGACGACCGGCTGGCCGGCGAGCTGGCCGTGTCGCACCTGGTGGCCCTCGGGCACACCCGCATCGGCTTCGTGTCCGGCCCGGACCGCTTCCTGAACGTCCAGCGCAAGCTCGACGGTTACCGCGCGGCCATGCGCCGCGAGCTGGACGTGAGCGACCGCGACCTGGACGAGTTCATCGCCCTGACACTGTTCGGCGTGGAGGGCGGCGAGGTCGCGGCCAACCAGCTGCTGGCCCGCGGGGTCACCGGGATCGTCTGCGGCTCGGACCTGATGGCGCTCGGCGCGATCCGGGCGGCCCGCCGGCGCGGGCTCAGTGTCCCGCGTGACGTCTCGGTGGTGGGCTTCGACGACTCCCCGCTGATCGCCTTCACCGACCCGCCGTTGACCACGCTGCGCCAGCCGGTCGCGGCCATGGGCAACGCCGCGATCCGGCAGCTCGTCGACGAGATCAACGGCCACGGCGCGCCGCGCTCCGAGTACGTCTACGCCCCCGAGCTGGTCGTTCGTGGCTCGACAGCCATCAACAAGGCCGGGCGTACCGCGGAGAGTGTGAACGCCCCCGCCGCCTGACACCTGCGGGCAACACTTGTTAAGTCGATCTTTGAAAAGTTCTTGCCGTCTCCGCCGGCGGCCACTACCGCGCCCACCTGGTGGAATGCTGCGACACGCCGCGCCATAAAGATCCCGTTCTGCAAGCCGAACCCGACAAGTGCCATCGAATCGGGCGTCGGCATCGAGCCGTGTCGCTTTACCGGTTGGAAACACCCTGATAACTTCCCGGCACTTGCGCAAGAAGTTTCACCACTCCTCGCGTTCCCCTGGAGGTCCCCCATGCGTACCCGTCAGGTTGTCGCCGCCGCGACGACCACCGTCCTCGCCGCGGCGCTGCTGGCCGTCGGCGTCGTCCGCCAGGGCGACCAGGCCGAGGCGTCCACCGCCTCGCCGGGCCCCAAGGACGTCATCGTCCACCTCTTCGAGTGGCCCTGGGCGTCGGTCGCGAACGAATGCACGACCACGCTGGGCCCCAAGGGGTTCGGCGGCGTGCAGGTCTCCCCGCCCCAGGAACACGTGGTGCTGCCCGGCAGCGGGTACCCCTGGTGGCAGGACTATCAGCCGGTCAGTTACCAGCTCAAGACACGTCGGGGTGACCGGGCGGCCTTCGCGAGCATGGTCCAGACGTGCCACACCGCGGGCGTGAAGATCTACGTGGACGCGGTGGTCAACCACATGGCCGGCGGTACGTCCACGGGCACCGGCAGCGGCGGGTCGGCCTACAGCCACTACGCCTATCCGGCCGTGCCCTACGGCACCGACGACTTCCACCACTGCGGACGCAACGGCAACGACGACATCGCGAACTACGGCGACCGGTGGGAGGTCCAGAACTGCGAGCTCGTCGACCTGTCGGACCTCAAGACCGAGTCCTCGTACGTGCGGGGCAAGCTCACCGCGTACCTGAACGATCTGGTCGGTCTGGGTGTCGACGGCTTCCGGGTGGACGCGGCCAAGCACATGCCGGCCGCGGACATGGCGGCCTTCATCGACCCGGTGAACGGTGACCCGTACGTCTTCTCCGAGGTCATCGAGGGCGGCTCCGGCGAGCCGACACCCGAGGAGTACCAGGGCATCGGCGACGTCACGGAGTTCCGCTACGGCGACGTCGTGGGCGGGGCGTTCCAGAACGGCAGCCTGTCCAACCTCAACAACCTCGCGAGCTCGATGCGCCTCGCGAGCGGTGACGCGGTGGCCTTCGTGGACAACCACGACACCCAGCGCAACGGCAAGGCCAAACTCACCTACAAGAACGGTTCCTCGTACGCCCTCGCGGAGGCGTTCATGATCGCCTGGCCGTACGGTGTGCCGCAGGTGATGTCGAGCTTCACCTTCAGCAACAACGACGCCGGTCCGCCCGCCGCGAGCAACGGCACGACCAACGCCGTGACGTGCGGCAGCGGCTGGGAGTGCGAGCACCGCTGGCGCACGACCGCGAACATGGTCGGGCTGCGCAACGCCGCCGCCGGCGCGGGTGTCACCAACTGGTGGACGAACGGTTCCAACCAGATCGCCTTCGGCCGGGGCAGCACCGGGTACGCCGCGTTCAACCGGTCCGGCTCGGCGCTGACCCGCACGTTCCAGACGTCGCTGCCCGCCGGCACCTACTGCGACGTCATGGCCGGCGACTTCTCGGGCGGATCGTGCACGGGTCCCGCGTACGCGGTGAACAGCAGCGGTCAGGTGACCGCGACCGTCGCGGCGAACTCGGCCCTGGCCCTGCACGTGAACGCCCGCGGCTCCGGTTCGACCACGCCGCCGCCCGCCTCGGGCTGCTCCACCACCTTCTCGGCGAACGTCACCACCACGTGGGGCCAGAACGTCTTCGTCACCGGAAACACGGCGGCGCTCGGCAATTGGAACCCGGCCGCCGCGGTGCCGCTCTCGTCGGCGACCTACCCGGTGTGGACGGCGACGGTGTCACTGCCCGGGAACACCGCGGTGCAGTACAAGTACCTGAAGAAGGAAGGCTCGACCGTCGTCTGGGAGAGCGACCCGAACCGCACCAGGACGACCGGTGCCTCGTCGCCGTGCACGGCGACCTGGAACGACACCTGGCGCTGAGCCACCGCCGGGCCGGTCACCGTCGCAGCACGACGTTGACCGGCTCGGCCCCGGCACTCAGCAGCTCGATCTGGCGGCGCACGAGCCGGGCCACGCGCGGCAGCATCGCGGTGGACATCCCACCGGCGTGCGGGCTGATCAGCACGTTCGGCAGGGTGAAGAGCTCGTGGTCCACCGGCAGCGGCTCCGGATCCGTGACGTCGAGCGCAAACCGCAGCCGCCCGGTGCGGGCCTCGCGCAGGATCGCCGCGGTGTCCGCCACCCGGCCCCGGGCGACGTTGACGACCACGGCACCGTCCGGCAGCCGGGCCAGGAACTCCGCGCCGACCAGGTGCACGGACTTGTCGGTGAGCGGCACCGCGACCACGACAGCCTCGACGGAGGGCAACAGCTGCGGCAGCTCGGCGAGGCCGTGGACACCCTCCCGCGCCGTCCGGGCCACCCGCACGATCTCCACCTCGAACGGGGTGAGCCGCTCCTCGATCGCCCGGCCCACACCACCCTGGCCGAGCACGAGCACCCGCCGGTCCGCCAGGCTGGGGTACCAGGTGGGTTCGGGTGTGCGAACTCCCGCGGCGCGGACGAAGGCACCGATCCCCCGCTGCGACGCCAGCAGCAGGGCCAACGCCAGCTCCGCGGTGGACGTCTCGTGCACACCCCGGGCGTTCGCGTAGACGTGGCCCGGCGGCAGGTTCTCCGCGACACCGTCGTAGCCGAGGTACTGAGCCTGGACCAGCCGGGTCGTCACCCCGTCGAGCCACCGCAGGTGTTCCGACCCGGGGATGTAGGGGACCACCACGAGGTCGATCTCAGGCCGGGGCGCGGGGCCGCTCATGTCCCACCGGAGCACCTCCGCTTCCACGTCCTCGAGGGCTTCGGCGAGGGACGCACTCGGAAGGCTCACCGTCAGGCGGCTGTTACCCATGTCTCTCCTCCACGCGCCGGGTTCGCACATTGTGTGCGATCGATGGTCGTCGTCCGGGGCGAGACTCGAACGCGTGGGTAGCTTCGCATCCGCCCACCTGAAAAAGCTGGAGGACGTACATATGCCGGACATGGACGTGGCCCTCAAGGACGCGATGACGATCGACGGAGCCATCGGTGTCGCCCTGGTCGACCACACCAGCGGAATGGCGCTGGGTGTCGCCGGCGGCACCCGCGACTTCGACCTCACCGTCGCCGCCGCCGGCAACACCGACGTCGTCCGCGCCAAACTGCGCGCGATGGACCTGCTCGGTCTCGACGAGCAGATCGACGACATCCTCATCACCCTGGAGACGATGTACCACCTGATCCGCCCGCTCAAGGCCCGCTCCGGCCACGGGCTGTTCCTCTACCTGTCGCTGGACCGCTCCCGCGCCAACCTCGCGATGGCCCGCCACCAGCTCCGCCGCATCGAGAGCGCCCTCGACATCTGAAAAAAATGTCGGTGGTCGGTGCCAGACTGCGCGCATGAGTGCAGAGGTAGGACTGCGGGACGTCGAATTACCGGACCTGGAAGTGTTCCTGGACTACGAGCACGACGAGGAGGCCGCCGAGCTGGCGCACTTCCCGCCCCGCGAGCGCGACCGGTTCATGACGCACTGGAAGACCCGCGTCCTGGGCGTCCCGGAAAACCTGGTGCAGACGGTCACCGTCGGCGGCGAGACCGCCGGCAACATCCTGGCCTGGTGGGACGCCGACCGGCGTTTCCTCGGCTACTGGTTCGGCCGCCGGTTCTGGGGGCAGGGCATCGGCACCCGGGCGCTCGGCCTCTTCCTCGAGCTGGAGCAGACCCGCCCGCTCCACGCCGACCCGGCCGCCCGCAACATCGGCTCGGTGCGCGTGCTCGAGAAGCACGGTTTCCAGCGGACCGAAACCCTGGACTACGACGGCACCGAGCACATCCTGCTGACGCTCACCTAGAGCTCGAAACCGGTGGTGCGTCCACCTTGCTGTCAGGGATCATTCGGCGATGTCCACCGATGATGCACCACCACGCTACCGAGTGGGTCAGACCGCCTTGCTGGCCCTCGTCAGTGAGGCCGAGCCGCTGGTCGGGCACTGGCGCCACCGCTTCGACTCGTCGGCTTCGGCAGGGGTCCCGGCGCACGTCACGGTGCTCTTCCCGTTCCTGGACATCGACCGCGTCACCGCAGCGGTGGTGGACGAGCTGGCGACCCTGATCGGCGCCCGCTCGCCTTTTGCGGTCCGGTTCGAGGAGTGCCGGCGCTTTCCCGACGTGCTCTACCTCGCCCCGGCGCCGGACCAGCCGTTCCGCGCTCTGACCGAGGAGATGGCGGAGCGCTGGCCCGAGGCGCCGCCCTACGAGGGGCAGTTCACCGAGGTCGTCCCGCACCTGACCGTCGCTCACGGCCGGCCGCCCGAGGTCTTCGACGAGGTGGAGGCCGACCTGACAGGCCGGCTGCCCCTCACCGCGACGATCTCGTCCGTCAGCCTGCTCGTCAGCGACGGGTCCCGCTGGCGCCAGCACCGGGAGTTCCCGCTGCTCGGCTGAGTCAGCCGCGTTGCGGGGCGGCATCCCAGCTGCGCAGGCGGACCGAGTTGTGGGTGAAACGCGACCGGTAGGCCGAGGCGCTCAGGCCGTAGTGCGCGCGGAAGCGGCGCGCGAAGTAGTTCTGGTCGGGCCAGCCCACCGATTCGCCGATGCGGCTGATGGTGTCGTCGGTGTGCAGCAGCCGGGCCGCCGCGACCTCGACGCGGTGGCGGGACAGGTACGCCATCGGGGGTAACCCGGTCGCCGACTTGAACAGCCGGACCAGGTAGCCGGGAGCGAGGTGCAGAGCCTCGGCCAGCTCGGTCAGCGTCCACTGGTGGGCCGGACGGGCCTCCATCATCCGCATGGCGTCGACAACCGCGGGGTGGGTCTGTCCGGAGCCCGCCTCCACACCGTCGACAACCGCGCGGGCGAGGCAGCTGAGGAAGAGCGAGAGACGGCCGATGATGTCGCCGCGGTGCCTGCTGATGGGGCTGAACCGCAGGCGGTCGAGCGCGTCGAGGTGGTCGACGGCCTCGGCCAGGACCTCCGGGGAGAGGCGGGCGGTGAGGATGCCGCGCCGCTGGTCGGAGTAGGGGCCGGTCCAGAGCAGGTAGCCGAGGAGCGGGTCGGCGCGGGTCCAGGCGAGCTCGCGCTGGAGGAGCTCGGTGGAGAAGCAGCAGTTGTAGAGGTCGAGGCGTTCGCACTCCTCGTAGCCGTGCCACACACCGGGGCGCAGCAGGACGACGTCGCCGACCTCGAGCTGCTGGCGGCCGGCCAGGCTGTGATGGACACCGGCGCCGCCGATCATCACAGCCACCTCGACGAAGCTGTGGGTGTGCACGGGGTGCTGACCCTCGTGCAGATAGTGCCCGGCGTAGGCCAGCGAACCGTCGGAGAAGTAGAGCATCGCGTGCGAGCTCTCGACGGGCGGTTCGGCCATCCGCCGACGATACGGCAGACGCGCGTTTCCGGCGCCAGGTGAATTTTGTGCTACCACCGGTGCACTGCGGGCTATGTCACATCCTGCGGCGGAAGCAGGATCAGGGAGCAGCTGAAACCTCACCGAAACACCGGGACCGGTTCTCCGCAGGCTGCTGTTGAATCGTTTCAGATCGGGAGAGTCCATGTCATCTGCCGCTGCCCCCGTGGGCCTTCGCTTCGAGCACCACACCGACGACGGTCCCCTGCTCGGCGTCGGCACCTCCGCACCGCGGCTGTCGTGGCGGGTGCCGAGGGCCGGCGACGACTACCGGCAGCACGCGTACCAGGTCGAGGTCACCCGGCCGGACCGGCCCGCTGAGCTGACCACCGTCGAGTCCGAGGAACAGATCCTGGTGCCGTGGCCGGGCGCGCCCCTGGCCCCCCGGGAAGCCGCGCAGGTCCGGGTGCGGGTGTGCGGGCCGGGCGAGGAGTGGAGTGCGTGGAGCGCGCCGGCGGAGGTCGAGGCTGCACCGGACACGTGGACCGCGCGGTTCATCAGCCCGGTGACGCTCGGCGCGGAAGGCGGACCGGCGCCCGTGCTCACCGGCACGGTCGAGCTGCCCGGTGACATCGTCCGCGCCCGGCTCCACGCCACGGCGCACGGCGTCTATTCCGCCGAGCTCAACGGCGAGCGGGTCGGCGACCAGGAGCTCGCGCCGGGATGGACCAGCTACCAGCACCGGCTGCGCTTCCAGACCTACGACGTGACCGGCCTGGTCCGGCCGGGCCCGAACCGCCTCGACGTGCTGCTGGGCAACGGCTGGTGGCGCGGGCGGCTCGGCTTCCAGGGCCGGCGTGGCCTCTACGGCCATCGGCTGGCCCTGCTGGCCCAGCTCGAGGTCACCACCGCCGACGGCACCGTGCACGTGCTCGCCACCGACGGCTCCTGGACCGCGAGCGAGAGCGGGGTTCTCGCCGACGACCTCTACGACGGCCAGCGCACCGATCTGCGGCCCGGGCCCCGCGCCACCGGCCCGGTCGAGGTGGTCGACGCCGATCTCGGTCTGCTGGTCGCGCCGGACGGCCCGCCCGTGCGGGTCACCGGCACGCTGCCCGCCGTCAGGGTGTGGACGTCGCCGGCCGGGAAGACCCTGGCCGACTTCGGCCAGAACCTGGTGGGGCGGCTCCGGCTGCGCGTCCGCGGCCTGACGGCCGGCGACGAGGTGGTGGTCCGGCACGCGGAGGTCCTCGAGGACAACGAGCTCGGGGTACGCCCCCTGCGTACCGCCCGGGCCACCGATGCGTACGTGCTCGCCGGTCCGGACGAGGCGATGCTGGAGTCCACGCTGACCTTCCACGGTTTCCGCTACGCCGAGGTGACCGGCGTGCCCGGACTGCGCGCCGAGGACCTCGAAGCGGTCGTGCTCGGCTCGGACCTGCGCCGCACCGGCTGGTTCGAGTCCTCCCACGAGCTGCTGAACCGCTTCCACGACAACGTCGTCTGGGGCATGCGCGGCAACTTCCTCGACGTACCGACGGACTGCCCGCAGCGCGACGAACGGCTCGGCTGGACCGGCGACATCCAGGTCTTCTCCCCTACAGCCAGTTTCCTCTTCGACAGTGCGGGCTTCCTCACCAGCTGGCTCAAGGACCTGGCCGCGGAACAGCAGAAGGACGGCTCGGTTCCGTTCGTGATCCCGGACGTGCTGCGGCAGCCCGGTCCCGCCACCGCGGCGTGGGGCGACGCGGCGACCATCGTGCCGTGGGTGCTCTACCGGCGTACCGGTGACAGAGGTCTGCTGGAACAGCAGCTGCCGAGCATGCGGGCGTGGGTGGACCGGATGGCCGAGCTGGCCGGGCCGGACCGGCTCTGGACCGGCGGTTTCCAGTTCGGTGACTGGCTCGACCCGACCGCGCCGCCGGAGTCGCCGTTCCAGGCGCAGGCCGACCCCGACGTCATCGCCACCGCGCACCTGGCCCGCTCGGCCGAGATCGTCGCCCGGGCCGCGGAGGTGCTCGGTGACACCGCACAGGCCCGCCGGTACGACCTGCTGGCCGCCCAGGTCCGCGCCGCGTTCGCCCGCGAGTACGTGACGACGGCGGGCCGCGTGCTCGGTGACGCCGCCACGACCTACGCCCTGGCGTTGCAGTGGTCGCTGCTGCCGGCGGAGGCCCAGCGGCAGCACGCGGCCCGCCGGCTCGCAGATCTGGTCCGCACAGCCGGTTTCCGCATCGGGACAGGCTTTGTCGGCACGCCGCTGATGACCGACGCCCTCACCGACGCCGGTGAACCGGACCTGGCCTACCGGCTGCTGCTCCAGACCGGCTGCCCGTCGTGGCTCTACTCCGTGACGATGGGCGCGACCACCGTCTGGGAACGCTGGGACAGCATGCTCCCCGACGGCTCGATCAACCCGGGCGAGATGACGTCGTTCAACCATTACGCGCTCGGTGCCGTCGCCGACTGGCTGCACCGGCGGGTCGCGGGCCTGGCTCCGGCCGCCCCCGGCTACCGGCGGCTGCTCGTCCGGCCGGTCCCGGGAGGCCGTCTCACTTCCGCTTCGGCGAGACATCTCACCCCGTACGGGGAAGCCTCGGTCTCCTGGCAGCGGGGTGACGGGCGGCTGACGTTGACTGTGACCGTGCCCGTCGGCGCCACCGCCGAGGTGCACGTACCCGGGGCGGCGACGCCCGTCGAGGTGCGTCACGGCACCCACGAGTGGACCGTGACCGACCCGTCCGCGACGGAGCCGGAGCTCTCGGCCGAGCCGACCATCCGCGAGGTGATGGATCACGAACCCGCCTGGGAGCAGGTGGTCGCGGCGGCTCGTGACGCCGGCTTCGGCGACGAGGCCGAGCTGGCCGGGCGGCTCGCGGCCTACCTCGATGCGCCCGCGACCGGCCTGGCCGACGCCGCCACCGCCGGCGGTTTTGTGCCCGGCACCGCCGAGCTCCGCGCCCGGCTCGAAGCCCTGCCCTTCCTGTAGCCCTGCACTCCCCCGGAGGCCCCTCATGAGATTCCGATCCCTTCCCCTGGCCCTGCTGGCCGCGACCACCCTGGCCCTGTCCGCCTGCAGTGCGGGCAGCCTGGGTTCCAGCGACGACGAGGGCGGCAAGGTCGAGTTGTCGTTCCTGGTCGACAACTCCGACTCCAGCCTCAAACCCGTCGAGCAGGTCGCCAAGGACTTCTCGGCCAAGAACCCCGGCATCACCGTCAAGGTCGAGACGCGGCCGGGCGGCACCGAGGGCGACAACATCATCAAGACGCGGCTGTCGACCGGTGACATGACCGACGTGTTCCTCTACAACTCCGGCTCGCTGTTCCAGGCGATCGCACCCCAGCAGAACCTGGTGCCGCTGAGCGACCAGCCGTACGCGGGCCAGCTCGACGACAACTTCAAGAGCACGGTCACGGCCGGGGACCAGCTGTACGGCGTACCGCTGGGTGGGGTGACCGGTGGCGCGGTGCTCTACAACAAGAAGGTCTTCGCGGATCTGGGGCTGAAGGTGCCGGCGACGTGGGCCGAGTTCATGGCCAACAACGCGAAGATCAAGGCGGCCGGGGTGGCGCCGGTGATCCAGACGTTCGGTGACACGTGGACGTCGCAGCTCTTTGTCCTCGGCGACTTCCACAATGTGTCGGCGGCCGACCCGCAGTTCGCGGCGAACTACACCGCGAACAAGGTGAAGTTCGCGAGCACCCCGGCGGCGGTGGCGGGTTTCCAGCACCAGCAGGAGGTGCACGACGCCGGGTACCTCAACAAGGACTTCGCCAGCGCCAAGCTCGACGACGGGCTCAAGCAGCTCGCGCAGGGCAAGGGCGCGCAGTACCCGATGCTGACCTTCGCGGTGGGCGGCATGGTGGCGAACTTCCCCGAATCGGCGAAGGACGTGGGCCTCTTCGCCCTGCCGGGTGCCGACGCGGCGAAGAACGGCCTGACGGTGTGGTCACCCGCCGGCATCTACATCCCGAAGTCCACCGAGGGCGCCGAACTCGAGGCCGCGAAGAAGCTGCTCGCGTACATCGCCAGCCCGGACGGGTGCGCGTCGCAGGCTGCCGCGTACGCACCGAGCGGCCCGTTCCTGGTCAAGGGCTGCACGCTGCCGGCCGACGTACCGCAGGCGATCAAGGACATGCAGCCGTACATCGACACCCCGGGCAAGTCGAGTCTGGCGCTGGAGTTCCTGTCGCCGGTGAAGGGCCCGTCGCTGGAGCAGATCACCGTCGAGGTGGGCTCCGGCATCCGCAGGGCCCCGGCCGGCGCGGCCCTGTACGACGAGGACGTCAAGAAGCAGGCCCAGCAGCTCGGTCTCGAGGGCTGGTAGACCCGGTGGCAACCAGCGCCCGGAGCCCGTACTCGAACTGGTTCTACCTGCCGGCCGCCGTCATCTACGGCATCCTGTTCGCGGTCCCCACGTTCGCGTCGTTCTTCTTCAGCCTGACCCGGTGGAGCATCTTCGACTGGAAGTTCATCGGCTTCGACAACTTCGTGACGTTCTTCCGCGAGCCCGCCCTGGTCAAGGGTCTCACCAACACGCTGATCTACGCGCTGGTGACCTCCGGCCTCAAGGTCGTGCTCGGTCTGCTCCTGGCGCTGCTGCTCACCTCGCAGATCGCCGGACGCGGCTACCTGCGTTCGGTTGTCTTCTTCCCCGTCCTGGTCAGCACCATCGGGGTCGGGCTGACCTTCACCGTGCTGATGAACCCGGACCAGGGCCTGATCAACGACGCCCTCGGTGTCCTCGGCATCGACGGCCCCGGCTGGCTCACCGACCCGCAGTACGCGCTGCTGTCGGTCGCGCTGGTCGACGTCTGGAAGGGCGTCGGGCTGGCGACGGTCATCTACATCGCGGGCATCGTGTCCATCCCGGCCGAATACTTCGAGGCGGCCCGGATGGACGGCGCCGGCGCCTGGGACAACTTCCGCCGCATCGTCCTGCCGCTGGCCCGGCCCGCGACGGTCACGGTGATCATCCTGTCGCTGATCGGCGGTCTGCGCTCGTTCGACCTGATCTGGGCCATGACCCGCGGCGGCCCGGGTTTCACCTCGGACGTGATCGCCTCGGTGATCTACAAGCAGTACCAGGCCGGGTTCTACGGCCTGTCCACCGCGGGCAACGTGGTGCTCTTCCTCGTCGTCACCGCGATCGTGCTGCCCCTCTCCCGCTTCCTCAACCGCAAGGAGGTGGAGCTGTGACCGGCCGCAAGAACTACCTCCTCAGTACGCTGGCGGTCCTGCTCTCCGGTGTCGTCTTCCTGGTGCCGTTCGCCTTCATCGTGCTCACCGCTATGAAGACCCGCCAGGACGCGGCGGAGCTACGGTTCTCGTGGCCGCACCAGTTCCAGTTCGTGCAGAACCTCGTCGACGTGGTCCAGGCCCGCGACTACATGCTGATCATCGCCTTTATCAACAGCACGATCCTCACCGTGGCCAGCGTGACGATCATGGTGGTGCTGGCCGCGATGGTCGCCTTCGTGCTGCAGCGCCGGCAGAGCCGCTGGAACGGCCTCATCACGTTCCTGGTGCTGTCCGGCCTGATCATCCCGCCCGCGGTCGTCCCGACGATCTGGGTGCTGCAACGGCTCGGGCTCTTCCGCACGATGCCGGGGCTGATCCTGGTCGAGGTCGCCTTCGGCATGTCGTTCTGTGTACTGCTCTTCCGAGCTTTCATCGCGACGATCCCCCGCGAGCTGGACGAGGCGGCGATCATCGACGGCGCCGGCCCGCTGCGGCTCTTCTTCCGCGTCATCTTCCCGCTGCTGCGGTCGGTCGTGGTGACGGCGGTGGTCGTGCAGTCGGTGACGGTCTGGAACGACTTCGTCAACCCGCTCTACTTCCTGCCGGGCGACCAGAACGCGACCGTGCAGCTGACCCTCTACAACTTCTCCAGCCAGTACAACACCCAGTTCAACCTGCTCTTCACCAACATCCTGCTGATCACGATCCCGCCGCTGCTGATGTTCCTCGTCTTCAACCGCCAGATCGTCGCCGGCATGACCGCGGGGGCCGTCAAGGGCTGAGCTGCCGCCGTACCGTCCGACGAGCGCGGCGCCGATCGAGGCCAGGTGGTCGCGGACGCCTGGAGGGCCGGTCACCTCGAGCCATTCGATCAGTCCGGCGAGCTCGCCGGCCAGGGCGTACTCGTTGTAACCGCGGATCGCGACCTCGATGCGGCCGTCGGTCGTGGCGGCGCCCACCACGAGCCGGTCGCCGAGCACCATCCGGAGCTTGGCCGTCCCGTGGGGCACGCACACCCCCTGGATCTCGAGGGGTGTCCGCCTGCGGTCGACCTCGTCGGCGATCTCGCGCCAGCTCCCGGCCAGGTCGAAGTCCCCGGGCCGGTGGACGGGATCGCCGGTCGGCTCGGCGGACGACACCCGGTCGATCCGGAAGGTCCGGCGGCCGGCCTCGGTGCCGGCGACCAGGTACCACCACGGACCTTTGGCGACGATGCCGAGTGGGTGGACCGTTCGCTCGGTCTCGCTGCCGAAGCTGTCGACGTAGCCGAGGCGCACCTGGACGCCGTGGATCACCGCGTCCTGCAGGTCGTCGAGGAAGCGGGCCGGCCGGGGCTCGGACCGGCTCACCCCCCAGCGCTGCGGGTCCGTGACCAGCGACGACGCCGCTGCCTCGGCCTGCCTCCGGAACGGCTCCGGCAGGGCCTGGACGAGCTTGCGCAGCGCCGCTCTCGCGGCCGGCGTCGCCGCTGAGGCCGGGCCGGCGGCCAGGAACAGGGCGCGGGCCTCCCCGGCGGTCAGGCCGGACAGGTCGGTGCGGGCGCCACCCACGAGGCGCCACCCGCCGCCCCGGCCCTGCATCGAGTACACCGGCACGCCGGCCATGGCCAGGGCGTCGAGGTCGCGGCGGGCGGTGCGCTCGGAGACCTCCAGCTCCCGGGAAACCTCGGCTGCCGTCACCTGCTCGCGCTGCTGCAGCAGGAACAGGATGGCCATCAGGCGGTCGGCTCGCATGGCCGCAACATTGTCAGTGAAACCGGTCAGAGGGTGACCTGTTTAGGTCGCCAAGCTGATGGCATGAACTTTCCCCAGCCCACCCTCGTCTCTGTCAACGGTGTGGAACTCGAAGTCTTCGAAGCGGGCCGGCAGAACGCCGGGAAGCCGATCGTGCTGTGTCACGGATGGCCGGAGCACGCCTTTTCCTGGCGTCATCAGCTGCCCGCCCTGGTCGCAGCGGGCTATCACGTGATCGTCCCGAACCAGCGGGGTTACGGCAACTCGTCCCGGCCGGAGGAGGTGACCGAGTACGACATCGAGAAGCTGTCCGGCGATCTTGTCGCCCTGCTCGACCACTACGGATACGACGATGCGACCTTTGTCGGTCACGACTGGGGTGCCATGGTCGTGTGGGGCCTGGCCCTGTTGCATCCGCACCGGGTGAACAAGGTGATCAACTTGAGCCTGCCCTACCAGGAGCGTGGGGAGAGGCCCTGGATCGAGGTCATGGAGCAGTTCCTGGGCGGCGACTTCTACTTCGTCCACTTCAATCGCCGGCCGGGTGTTGCCGACGCCGTCCTGGACAAGAACACGTTCCAGTTTCTTCGGAATCTGTACCGCAAGGCGGAAATTGGAACGTCCATGGTCGACCTGGCCGAAGCAGAAACGCCGGCGGGCGATCCTCTGCTGAGCGACAGCGAACTCGCGGTCTTCGTCTCCGCCTTCGAGAAATCGGGGTTCACGGGCAGCATCAACTGGTACCGGAACCTCGACCGCAACTGGCACCTGCTGGCGGACGTGGACCCGATCATCCGGCAGCCCACCCTGATGATCTACGGCGACCGTGATGCGATCCGGAAGTCGGAAAATCTGACGGACTTCGTGCCCGGTGTGGAGGTGGTCAGCCTGGACTGCGGCCATTGGATCCAGCAGGAGAAGCCGGAAGAGACCACCGAGGCGATTCTGCGGTGGCTCGACAAGCACTAGATCTCCGGCTGTTGACCACCATCACGGGACGGCGCTAGTTTCAGTTCTGTTTCGGGGCGTACATGTGTTCGCATCCCGAACATTCTGGAGGTGGCGCCGTGACCGAGATCCGGAACCTGCTCATCGGCGGCGACGAGGTGCCGGCCGCGGACGGGCGGACCACCGAGGATCTGAGCCCGCACACCGGTGGTGTCGTGGCCACCGTGGCCGCGGCCTCACCGGTCGACGTGACGCGGGCCGTCGACGCGGCCGATCGGGCCTTCGCGGGGTGGGCGGGCACCGGGCCGACCGAGCGGCGCAGGATCCTGATGCGGGCCGGCGACCTCCTGGAGGAACGCGGTGCCGACGCCGCGGCGCTGATGGCGAACGAGACCGGTGGGACGCTCGGCTGGTCGCTCTTCAACGTCGGGCTGGCCGCGAACATGTTCCGGGAGGCCGGCGCCCTGGCCACGCTGCCGGTCGGTGAGGTGCTGGCCGGTGCCGACCCGAGCGCGTTGTCGCTGGCGATCCGGCAGCCGGCCGGGGTCGTCGCCGCGTTCGCGCCCTGGAACGCGCCGCTGATTCTCGGTGCGCGGGCGGTTGCCGCCCCGCTCGCCACCGGGAACACCGTTGTCGTGAAGGCCAGCGAGGACGCACCGCTCGCCTGTGCGTTGTTCCTGGCCGACGTGCTGCGCGACGCCGGGCTGCCGCCGGGAGTCCTGAACGTCCTGACCAACGACCGCACCGACGCGGCCGCGGTCGCCGAGGCGCTGATCGGTGACCGCCGGGTGCGGCGGGTCAACTTCACCGGCTCGACCGGGGTCGGGCGGCGCATCGGCGAACTGGCCGCGCGCCACCTCACCCCCGCCGTGCTCGAGCTCGGTGGCAAGAATTCCGTGCTGGTCCTCGACGACGCCGACCTCGAGTACGCCGTGAACGCCGTCGCCTTCGGGGCCTACCTCAACTCCGGGCAGATCTGCATGTCCGCGGACCGCGTGCTGGTCCACCGGTCGCTCGTCGAGGAGTTCGGCGCGCGGCTGGCCGAGAAGGCGCGGGGGCTCCCCGCCGGTGACCCCGCCGACCCGCACACCGTCATCGGGCCACTGATCAACGCCGGTGCTGCCGACCGGGTCGCGGGACTGGTCGACGCAGCCGAGGCCGCCGGCGCCAGTGTGCTCAGCGGCGGTGGCCGGCCCGACGGCGCGCACTATCCGGCAACCGTGCTCACCGGTGTCACCGCGGACATGCGCATCCACACCGAGGAGATCTTCGGTCCCGTGGTGACCGTGCTCAGCGTCGACGACGAGGAACAGGCGATCACGGTCGCCAACGACAGCCCGTACGGCCTGACGACCGGGGTCCTGACCCGTGACGTGACCCGCGGATTTGCCGTCGCCCGGCGGCTGCGGACGGGGATCGCGCACGTCAACGACCAGTCCGTCGACGACGATCCGACCGCGCCCTTCGGCGGGGTGGGCGACTCCGGTTACGGCCGCTTCGGGGGCCGGGCGGGTGTCGAGGCGTTCACCGATCTGCGCTGGATAACTCTCCAGCAGCGCCCGAAGCAGTTCCCGTTCTGACCTTGGCCAGCTGGATCTGCTCGTAGACGCGGGTCCGCAGTGCGGTGAAGCGCGGGTCGGCCCGGGTGTGCAGCTGGTCGCGCTCGGCGGGCAGGTCGACGGTCAGCTCGTCCTGGATGACAGTCGGGGACGCCGAGAGCATCAGGACACGCTGTCCGAGGTAGACCGCCTCGTCGATGTCGTGCGTGACGAACATGATGGTCACACCGAGCCGCTGCCACAGCGACCGGACCAGATCCTCGAGGTCGGCGCGGGTCTGCGCGTCGACCGCCGCGAACGGCTCGTCCATCAGCAGGACCGAGGGCTCGTACGCCACGGCCCGGGCGATCGCGACCCGCTGCTGCATGCCACCGGACAACTGCCACGGGTACGCGGACTCGGTGCCGGCCAGACCGACCGCCGTGAGCGCCTCGTCGACGAGCTGACGACGCCGGGCCCTGGGCACCTTCTTCTGCCGCAGGGGCAGGTCGACGTTGTCGCGGACGGTCAGCCACGGGAAGAGACTGCGTCCGTACTCCTGGAAGACGATCGCGAGGCCGGCCTTGTCGCCGACCTCGACCTGCCCGGAGGTGGGTTCGAGGAGCCCGGCGATGCAGCGCAGCAGCGTGGTCTTGCCGCAGCCGGACGGCCCGACGAGGCAGACCAGCTCCCCCGCCGCGACCGTGAACGTCAGTTCACGCAGCGCCTCCACCTCGCGGGTGCCGGAGCGGTAGACCTTCCGCAGGCCCTTGACCTCGAGCATGGTGTTCCCTTCGCTCACGAGCGCCGCTGGGCGTCGCGCAGGCCGTGGTACCAGGACAGGGCGTGACGCTCGGCCAGCCGGAACAGTTCGGACAGGGCGAAGCCCAGCAGCCCGAGCAGGATGATGCCGCTCCACATCTCCGGGATGGCGAAGCTGCGCTGGAACTGCACGATGGTGAAGCCCAGGCCGTTGCTCGCGGCGAACATCTCGCTGATCACCATGAGGATGATCGCGATGGACAGCGCCTGGCGCAGCCCCGCGACGATCTGCGGAGACGCCGCGGGCAGCAGCAGGTGACGCAGCCGGGCCACGCCGGTGATGCCGTAGGCGCGGCTGGTGTCGGACAGGACGCTGTCGGTGGCACGGACGCCCTCGACGGTGTTGAGCAGGACCGGCCAGACGCAGCCGGAGACGATCACGATGATCTTCATGCCGTTGCCGATGCCCGCGAACAGCATGATCACGGGGACGAGCACCGGCGGCGGAACCGCGCGGAAGAACTCCAGCACGGGCTCCGAGGCGGCGCGCAGCCGTGGGTTGGCGCCGATCGCCACACCGAGGGCGATGCCGAGGACGGCCGCGAGGAGGTAGCCGGCGCCCAGACGGGCCAGGCTGGGCAGCACGTCGGCGCGCAGCCGGTCGAGTGTCCAGGTGTCGGCGAACGCCACGAGAATCTGCCGCAGCGGCGGCGCGTAGAAGTTCTCGCTGTTCGCACTGGCCAGATACCAGGTGGCGAACAGAACCACCGGCAAGCCGATGACCAGCAGAAAGCGCTTGATCATGCTGTGCAGTCCGGGCATGCCCTCCTGGCCCTCACCGGCACGGCGGCGATCAGCGCCCGCCGGGCGAGGTTCGGTGCGGTCGGTCATGCCGACGCCTCCCCGCGTACGGACTGGTGCCAGGAGAGGAAGTGACGCTCGGTGGCGCGGGCGGCGACGTTGATGGTGACGCCGAGGAGGCCGGTGACGACGATCAGGGCGTACATGGTGGGGATCGCGCCGGAGGTCTGGGCGACCGCGATGACCGCGCCGAGGCCGGGTGCGCCGATGACCAGCTCGGTCGTGACCGCGAGGACCAGGGCGACCGACGCGGCGAGGCGGACGCCGGTGAAGACGTACGGCAGCGCGGTCGGCCACAGCACGTAGCGGATGCGCCCCCACGAGCTGAAGCGGAAGCTGCGCGCCGTGTCGGCCGCGACCGGGTCGACGTCGGCGACGCCGTACAGGACCTGCACGAGGACCTGCCAGAAGGCCGCGTAGACGACCAGCAGGAGGGTCGAGCCGAGGTCGGAGCCGTAGAGCAGGACGGCCAGCGGGATGAGCGCGACCGACGGGATCGGCCGCAGGAACTCCACCGTCGAGGCGGTCAGCGCGCGCAGCACGGGCACTGCGCCGATCACGATGCCCACGGTGACACCGGCGACGACGGCGATGGCCAGGCCGATCGCCCAGGCCAGGAGGGTGTCGCCGACCGCCACCCAGAACGGGCCGGTGGCCGCCTCCCGGCCGAGCGCGGCCAGGATGCGGCTGGCCGGCGGCAGGTAGCTGTCGGACACGATCCCCGCGCGGGGCAGCACCTCGACCAGCAGGAGCAGCCCGGCCAGGCCGGAGAGGCCGAGCAGGGCCGTCCGCGGCGCTCCCCGCTCGGCTGCGGTCACGGCAGGATCTTGGCCAGGTCGGGGGTCGCACCACCGAAGATGCCGTCCGTCGCGCCGAGCTTCGCCAGGGTCTCCACCGACGGCTTGTTGATCGCGGTGGGCCACTTCGGCAGGGTCAAACCCTCCCGGACCTTGGCGTCGATCTTCGTGTACGACCCGAGCACCGCCCGCACCTCGTCGGGGTGGGCGTCGGCATACGCGAGGGACTCGTTCATGGCCTCGGTGAACCGCTTGACCAGGTCGGGATTCTCGCCGATGAGCTTGCTCGACGCGAAGTACGCCGCGACGGTCAGGTCGGGGGCCGCGTCGACGTAGTTCCAGGCCACGACGCGGCCACCGGCGGCGGTCACGGCCGACAGCGACGGCTCGACGACCCAGGCGGCCTCGACCTGGCCACCCTCGACCGCAGCGGGCATGTTGGGGAACGGCATCTCGACGAAGCTGATCGCGGACGGGTCGCCGCCGGCCTTGCGGACCGACTCGCGCACGGTGGTGTCGCCGATGTTCTTCAGCGTGTTGACGGCGATCTTCTTGCCGGCCAGGTCCGCGGCCTTGGTGATGGGGCTGTCCTTGCGCACCACGACGCCGCCGAAGTCCTTGCCCGCCTCGCCGGTCGAGGCGACACCGTTGGCGACCACCTTGATCGGGACGTTCTTGGTCTGCGCGATGAGCAGCGACGTGACGTTGCTGAAGCCGAACTGGAACTGGCCGCTGACCACGCCGGGCACGATCGCCGCGCCGCCCTGGCCGCTTTCCATCGTCAGCTCGATGTTGCGGGACTTGAAGAAGCCCTTCTGCTGCCCGAGGTAGATCGGCGCGACGTCCACGATCGGGATGACACCGACCTTGACCTGGGCGACCCCGTCGGCCGTGGTCGGCGCGTCACCCCCGCCCGAGGAGCCGCAGCCGGCGCCTGCGGCGGCAAGAGCGAGCACGGCCATCCCCGCCACCAACCGGCGCATGACAGAACCTCCCAGGGTTGTCGTTGTGCGCTCTCCGCACGTAAGTTCTCCAGGAGAACGTAGGCGTGTGGCCTGGCTCACGTCAACGATCGATATCGATCCGTCACGCGGGGAGGCCGGAGATGCGCACACAGGTCGGCATCGTGGGAGCGGGCCCGGCGGGCCTGGTCCTGGCCTTGCTTCTCGACCGCGCCGGGATCGACGCGGTGGTGCTGGAACGCCGCTCCCGATCCTATGTGGAGAGTCGTGTCCGTGCGGGGGTCCTTGAGCACGGCACGGCCGACCTCCTCGACGAGCTCGGTGTCGGCGCCCGCATGCGCCGCGAGGGGATGGTCCACCGCGGGATCGAGCTGCGCTTCGACGGCACCGGCCACCGCATCGACCTCGAAGGCCTGACCGGCCGGACCATCACCGTGTACGGGCAGCAGGAGGTCGTCAAGGACCTGATCGCCGCCCGCACCGGCGCCGGACCCCTGCACTTCGAGGCCGAGGTCACCGGTGTCGACGGCACCACGATCACCTACAAGCACAACGGCGTGGAGCAGCGGCTCGAGTGCGACTTCGTCGCCGGGTGCGACGGCTCGCACGGGGTCGCCCGCACCGCGATCCCGCCGGAGGCGCTGACCGTGGCGGAACGGGTGCACCCGTACGCATGGCTGGGGATCCTGGCCCGGGCACCCGCGGCGGCCGACGAGCTGGTGTACGCGTACCACGAGCGGGGGTTCGCGCTGCACAGCATGCGCACGCCGGGCATCGTCCGGCTCTACCTGCAGGTCGAGCCGGGGACCGACCTGGCGGACTGGCCCGACAGCCGGATCTGGGACGAGCTGCGGACGCGGCTGGGCCTGCCGCTCCAGGAGGGTGAAGTGCTGGAACGCGGTGTCACACCCATGCGCAGTGTCGCGGTCGAGCCGATGCGCCACGACCGGCTCTTCCTGGCCGGGGACGCGGCGCACATCGTCCCGCCGACCGGCGCAAAAGGGCTCAACCTGGCCGTGTCCGACGTACGGGTGCTGGCCGAGGCGCTCACCGCGTACTACCGCGACTCCTCGGAGACGTTGCTGGACGCGTACTCGGAGATCTGTCTGAAGAGGGTGTGGCAGGTGCAGCGGTTCTCGAACTGGATGACCACGATGCTGCACCGGCGGCCCGGTGACGACCATTTCGGTCACCGGGTGCAGCTCGCCGAGCTCGCGTACGTGACCGGCTCGACCGCCGCGGCGACGACCCTGGCCGAGAACTACGTCGGGCTGCCGCGGTGACGGCCCGCATCGTGTCGCTGGCCGAGGCGGTGGCCGAGCTGGTGCACGACGGCGACACCGTCGCGCTCGAAGGCTTCACGCACCTCATCCCGGTGGCGGCCGGCCACGAGATCATCCGGCAGCGCCGGCGCGGGCTGACCCTGGTCCGGATGACCCCCGACATCGTCTACGACCAGCTCATCGGGGCCGGGTGCGCCGCCAAGCTGATCTTCTCGTGGGCGGGGAACCCGGGTGTGGGCTCGCTGCACCGCTTCCGCGACGCCGTCCAGCACGCCTGGCCGGTCCCGCTGGAGATCGAGGAGCACAGCCACGCGGGCATGGCCAACCGGTACGTGGCCGGGGCGTCCGGGCTGCCGTTCGCGGTCATGCGCGGTTACAGCGGCACCGATCTGCCCGCCCACACCGCGACCGTGGCACCGATCCAGTGCCCGTTCACGGGCGAGATGCTCACGGCCGTCCCGGCGCTCAACCCGGACGTCGGCATCGTGCACGCACAACGCGCCGACCGGCGGGGCAACGTGCAGTTCTGGGGCATCACCGGTGTGCACAAGGAGGTCGTGCTCGCCTCCGCGCGGTCGCTGGTCACGGTCGAGGAGATCGTCGACGAGCTGACGCCGATGCCCGGCGCGGTGGTGCTGCCGGGCTGGGCGGTCACCCGGGTCGCACTCGTGCCGGGCGGTGCGCACCCCTCGTACGCGATGGGCTTCAGCGAGCGGGACAACGACCACTACCAGGCCTGGGATGCCATCAGCCGGGACCGGGACACGTTCGGGCAGTGGCTGACGGAGGTGCTCGGATGAGCTGGACGGCCGACGAGATGATGACCGTGGCCGCGGCCCGGGCCCTGCGCGGTGACACCCGGTGCTTCGTCGGGATCGGGCTGCCCAGCACGGCCGCGAACCTCGCCCGCCGCACCCACGCCCCCGACCTCGTCCTGGTCTACGAGTCCGGCACGATCGGCGCCAAACCGGACCGGCTGCCGCTCTCGATCGGCGACGGTGTGCTCGCCGAGACCGCCGACGCCGTCGTGAGCGTGCCGGAGATGTTCAACTACTGGCTGCAGCCCGGGCGGATCGGCGTCGGCTTCCTCGGCGCGGCCCAGCTCGACCGCTACGCCAACATCAACACCACCGTCATCGGTACGGACTACGACGACCCCCGCGTCCGCCTGCCCGGGGCGGGTGGCGCCCCGGAGATCGCCGCGTCCTGCGGCGAGGTGATCGTGGTGGTGCGGCAGAGCACGCGGACGTTCGTGGACCGCGTCGACTTCGTCACCTCCGTCGGCCACGGCAAGGGCCCCGGCGACCGCGAACGCCTCGGGCTGCGTGGCCGCGGACCCGTCCTGGTCATCACCGACCTCGGCGTGCTCGAGCCCGACCCCGGGGACTGCGAGCTGACGCTGACGCGGCTGCACCCGGGTGTCACCGCCGAGCAGGCCGTGGCGGCGACGGGCTGGCCGCTGCGGATCGCCCCCGGCGTCACCACGACCGAGCCGCCCAGCGACGACGAACTGACCGCCCTGCGGTCCCTGACCGGAGCCGAGGAGCCCGCATGAGCGCCCATCCCCCGCTGCTGTCCCCCGGGTACAAGTCGACGATCCTCCGTGCGCCGAGCGAGGCGCCCCTGCTGCTGGCGCAGTCGATGACCGAGCTGACCGGCCCGGTGCTCGGCGAGGGCCCGGTGGCGGCCGCCGACGCGGACCTGACGCTCGGCCAGGGCGGCGAGGCCCAGGGCCAGCGCATCGTCGTGCACGGCCAGGTCCGCGACGCCGACGGCCGGCCGGTCCGGAACACGCTGCTGGAGGTGTGGCAGGCCAACGCCGCCGGGCGCTACCTGCACAAATGGGACCGGCACGACGCGCCGCTCGACCCCCACTTCACCGGTCTCGGGCGCACGCTGACCGACGCCGACGGCCACTACCGCTTCGTGACGGTCAAGCCGGGCGCCTACCCCTGGGGCAACCACCCGAACGCGTGGCGGCCCGCGCACATCCACTTCTCGGTGTTCGGGCAGGCGTTCACCCAGCGCCTGGTCACCCAGATGTACTTCCCCGACGACCCGCTCTTCCGGTACGACCCGATCTACCACTCGGTGCCGGAGTTCGCCCGCGACCGGCTCGTGGCCGCGTTCGACCTGACGGCGACGGTCGAGTTGTGGGCGCTCGGCTTCCGCTTCGACATCGTCCTGTCCGGGGCGTCGGCGACACCCATGGAGACCCGATGAGCACCCCGTCGCAGACCGTGGGGCCGTACCTGTCGATCGGTCTCACCTGGGATTCCGGCCCGTACGTGGTGTCTCCCGACGCGCCCGGCGCGGTGTGGTTGCGCGGCGAGATCCGCGACGGCGCGGGCGAGGTCGTGCAGGATGCGCTGGTGGAGACGTGGCAGGCCGGCCCCTCGGGCGAGTTCCACACGGCCGGCTTCCGCGGCTTCGGCCGGTGTCCCACCGACGACGACGGCCGGTGGGCGATCCGCACCCTCAAACCCGGCGCGCTCTCCGGCCAGGCGCCGCACATCGCCGTGACGGTCTTCGCCCGCGGCCTCCTCCACCGGGTCTACACCCGCCTCTACTTCGCCGACGAACCCGCGAACGAGTCCGACCCCGTCCTCGCCACCGTGCCTGCCACCCGGCGGCCGACGCTGATCGCGGCGAGGACCGGCGACGGCTACCGCTTCGACATCACCCTGCAGGGGCCCGATGAGACAGTCTTCTTCGCCGTCTGACGGCCTCTTCGACGGTGTCCTCGCCGCCGGCCCGGTCCACGCCGCCACCACCGACGCGGCCTGGGTGCGGGCGCTGCTGGACGCGGAGGCCGCCCTGGCCCGGGCCGCCGCCCGGACCGGCCTGGCGACATTCGCCGACGCCGCCGCGGTGCTGACGGCCTGCGCCGGGCTCGAGGTCGACCCCGGAGCGCTCGGGGCCGAGGCCGCGGCCACCGGCACCCCGGTCGTGCCCCTGGTCGAACGGATCCGGGCCGCGGTGCCCGGCCCGGCCGCCGCCCTGGTCCACCGCGGTGCGACCAGCCAGGACATCATGGACACCGCCACGATGCTCGTCGCCCGGCGTGCGGTGTTGGCGCTGCTGGCCGATCTGGGCGCTGCGGTGGATCTGACGGCTGAGCTGGCCGACCGGCATCGCGGCACGCTCATGGCCGGGCGGACGCTGCTGCAACAGGCACTGCCGACAACCTTCGGGCTGGTTGCGGCGGGCTGGCTGACCGGGCTGGACGCCGCCCGCCGGCGCCTCACCGAGGTCCGCGACCATCGCCTCGCGGCCCAGCTCGGCGGCGCGGCCGGCACCCTCGCCGCCTACGCCCCGGAAGCCGCCGACGGACCGGAAGCCGCCGCCGCCGGCCCGGAAGCCGCCGCCGCCGGGCCGGAGACCGCCGCCGGGCCGGAAGCCGCCGCCGGGCCGGAAGCCTCCGCCGGGCCGGAAGCCTCCGCCGGGCCGGAAAGCGCCGCCAGGCCGGAAGCTGATCTCGGGGTTCTCATGCTGGCGGCTTTCAGTGCCGAGCTGGGGCTGGCCGAGCCGGACCTGCCCTGGCACACCGAGCGGACCCGCATCGCCGACCTCGCCGGCGCCCTGGGCAGCGCGGCGGGTGCGATCGCCAAGGTCGCCCGCGATCTGATCCTGCTGGCTCAGACCGAGGTGGGTGAGGTGGCCGAAGGCGGGGACGGCGGTGGTTCCTCGACGCTGCCGCACAAGCACAACCCGGTCCGGGCGATCAGTGCGGCGGCTGCCGCGGCCCAGGCGCCCGGCCTGGTCGCGACGCTGCTCGCCGCCATGCCGCACGAGCACCAGCGGGCGGCCGGGAACTGGCACGCCGAGTGGCAGCCGCTGCGCTCGCTGCTCAGGTCGACCGGTTCGGCGGCTTTCCAGCTGCGGGCCGCCCTGGACGGTCTGCGGGTCGACACCGGCCGGATGCGGGCCAACCTCGATCTCACCCGCGGCGCGCTGCTCGCGGAGCGTGTCGCCGGTGCGCTGCGCCCGGCGCTCGGCAGCGAGGCCCACGCCGTGGTCGCCGGTGCGGTGGCCCGCGGTGACCTCGCCGGCGACCCGGCGATCACCGCCCACCTCGGCCCGGACCGCCTCGCCGGACTTTTCGACCCGGCCGGCTACACCGGCAGCGCCGGCGCCCTGATCGACCGCGCCCTGCGGGCGGCCCGCCGATGAGCGTCACGGTTGCGGTTCACCACCGGGAGGACGGGCCGGCGGACGCGCCCGCGGTGCTGCTGATCAACTCGTTGGGTGCGGATCTGTCCATGTGGGAACCGCAGGTGGCGGCCCTGTCGGAGCGGTTCCGGGTCATCCGGTACGACGCACGCGGGCACGGGCGCTCACCCGTACCCCCGGGCCGGTATGCCCTGGACGATCTCGGGCGGGACGCGCTGGATCTGCTGGACCGTCTCGGGGTCGCGCGGGCTCATGTCTGCGGGTTGTCGCTGGGCGGGATGACCGCGATGTGGCTGGCCGCGCACGCCGCCGAGCGGGTCGACCGGCTCGTGCTGTTCTGCACGTCGGCCCTGCTCGGGCCACCGGAAGCCTGGGCCGAGCGCGCCGCCACGGTCAGGAGTGGCGGCACGGGCGCGGTGGCCGATACGGTCGTCTCACGCTGGGTGACCGCAGGTTTTCCCGAAGCGCAGAAACAGCACCTGCGGGAGATGATCGCGGCCACGGATCCCATCGGCTATGCGGGTGCGTGCGCCGCCATCGAGGGGATGGATCTGCGGGACGACCTGCGGCGCATCACCGCGCCGACCCTGGTGGTGGCCGGCGCCGACGACCCCGCGACACCGCCCGGGCACGGACGGGCCATCGCCGCCGCGATCGCCGGCGCCCGGTTCGAGGTGCTGGCGGACGCCGCTCATCTGGCCACGTTCGAGCAGGCCGAGGCCGCGAACCGACTGATCCTGGAGGCACTCGATGGGTGACAGCTACGAGGACGGCATGACCGTGCGGCGCGAGGTGCTCGGCGACGCGCACGTCGATCGCGCCGTCGCCGCCACCACCGCCTTCACCGCGGACTTCCAGGACTTCATCACCCGGTACGCGTGGGGCGGCGTGTGGACCCGCGACGGCCTCGACCGGCGTACGCGGAGCTGCGTGACCCTGGCCGTGCTGACCGCACTGCACTGCCACGAGGAGCTGGCGATGCACGTGCGGGCCGCCCGCCGCAACGGCCTGAGCGCGGACGAGATCGGCGAGGTGCTCCTGCACACGGGCGTCTACGCCGGGGTGCCCGCCGCCAACGCCGCCTTCAAGATCGCGCAGGAGACCCTCGCCGCCGACGAACCCGCAGCGTGACGCTATGGTGCGAGCGATGAGCGACCAGGTCCGTGAACCGCACTACGTGCAGTCGCTCGAGCGTGGACTCGCGGTGATCCGGGCGTTCGACGCGCACCACGCCGAGCTGACGCTGAGTGAGGTCGCCCGGATCTGCGACCTCACGCGGGCCGCCGCACGACGTTTCCTGCTGACCCTGACCGACCTCGGGTACGTCCGCACGGACGGGCGCCTCTTCTCCCTGACGCCGCGGGTGCTCGAGCTCGGATACTCGTTCCTCTCCAGCCTGTCGCTGCCCGAGGTCGCGCTGCCACACTTGGAACGGCTGGTCGCGGAGGTCCACGAGTCGTCGTCGGTGTCGGTGCTGGACGGTGACGAGGTCGTCTACGTGGCGCGGGTGCCGACGCGGCGGATCATGACGGTGGCGATCAACGTGGGGACGCGGTTCCCGGCGTACGCGACGTCGATGGGCCGGGTTCTCGTCGCTCATCTGGGCGCGGAACAGATCGATGCCTATCTGGCCCGGGTACGCCTGGAGCAGCTCACGGCGCACACGGTGAAGTCGGCGGCGTCCCTGCGTACCGAATTGGGGAAGGTCCGGGATCAGGGTTTTGCGATCGTGGACCAGGAGCTCGAGGAGGGTCTGCGCTCGATGGCGGCGCCGGTGCGGGACCGGGCCGGGGCGGTGACGGCGGCCGTGAACGTCTCGGTGCACGCCAGCCGCACGTCGGTCGCGGCGATGCGCGCCGAGCTGCTGCCCCCGCTGCTGGCGGCGGCCGAACGGATCACCGCGGACCTGCGGATCACCACGCAGGCGCCTTAGAGCGGCGTTTCTCCTTGTACATCTCGGTGTCGGCGGTCGCGACCAGGCGGGAGAAGTCCTCGCCGGCGCCGCCGATGGCGTAACCGACGCTGGCACCGATGCGGTGCACGCCGGTGCTGCCGCAGATCGGCTCGGCGATGGTCTCGCGCAGCCGCTGCGCGGTCTCGGAGATGGTGGTGGTGAGATCGTCGCCGACCAGCACCGCCACGAACTCGTCACCGCCGGTGCGGGCCAGCAGATCGTCGGCGCGCAGGTGGTGCTGCAGGCGCTCGGCGACGATCCGCAGCACCTCGTCGCCGGCCTCGTGCCCGGCCGCGTCGTTGACCTTCTTGAAGCCGTCCAGGTCGATGACGAGCACCCCGACCTGCGGCACGGCGAGCGCGGGCAACGCGTCGATGCGGGACTTCAGCAGGGCCCGGTTGGCCAGCCCGGTGAGGTTGTCGTGCGTGGCGGCGTACTCGGCCTCGGCCTGGCTGCGCTCCAGCTGTGAGTGCAGCCGGGCGTGCTGGATGGCGATGGCCGCGTGCTCGGCGAAGAACGCGAGGATCTCCTGCTGCTGGGGGTCCGGCCGCCGGCCGCCCTCGGGGAGGTCGACGCTGAGCACACCCAGCCACTCGCCCGACGGCGCCATGAGCGGCGCGAAGAGGCAGTCCAGGGGGTGCCACATGTCCGGATCGTCGCTGGGCGCGATGTCGGGCACCCAGACGTAGAGCGACTCCGGCGCGCCGAACCGGTGATCGACGAAGTAGAGCGAGCCCCAGCGCTCGGAGCGGCGGAACAGCTCGCGCCAATTTTCCGCCGACCCGCGCATGCCGAGCAGCGCCCGGCGCAGGTCGTCGCTGCCGGCGACCGCGACGGTCGTGTAGTCGCCGTTGTCCTCGGCAAGGTTGAGGGCGGCGAGGCCGAAACCGGCGGCTTCCACGACACCGTTGGCAACCGCGTCGAGGGTCTGGGTCAGATCGAGGCTGGCGTGGACACGCTTGGTCACCGCGTGCAGGGCCCGCAAGGCCTGCAGCTGCGGATCGGAGGCGGTCACCCAGGCTCCTTTCGCCACATCCGTGATCAACCGACCGTAGTGCATGGGCCTACAGGTCGTGGACCCTGATTGATCGGCGGTGCGGCGAACGACCTGAGCTGATCGCCGAACGGTGCGAGCATATTCCGTCATGGAACCGTCACACGGCCGCGGAGCATCCGCCATGTGCGGACCGGATGCTTGATCATGGATGACGCGGACGGCTGTTCCGCTGCTCCCGTGCCCCCTGGAGCAGCGTCGCGACGTCCGCGCCATCCTTTTCAGCGCGTGGGCGCACCGGTTCGGGTGCCCACGCGCTGACGGAACCTTAGCTCGTCTCTGCCCGGAGCCACTCGAGCGCGGCGTCGCAGTCGTCGAAGATCGGGAAGAGCCCGTCGACGTGCATCGTGTGCAGTACGGTGATGACAAAACGGGACGGCCCGGCGAAAACCACCATGCCGTCGTGACGCCGCGCCCGCCGGTGGGCCCGGACCAGCAGACCCAGTCCCGCGTCGTCCAGCGTCGGGACCGCTGAGAGGTCCACAACCACGTGCCGATGCCGGTCGACCGCATCGGTGAGCGTCTCCCGCAACGTCGGCACCACCGTGGCGTCGAGGTCCGCGCGCACGTGCACGACGGCGACCTCCGCACCCTCACCCTCGTCGAGCTCCACGAGCGTCGCGGTCATCGGGACTCCTCCACCTCGAGGACGTGATCCACCCGGGCCAGCCCGAGCATCCGCCGGACCCGCTCGACGGGCGCCCGCAGGGTCAGCTGCCCGTCGGCACGCAGCATCTCGCGGTGCAGCTGCAGAAGCAACACAATGGCAGCCGCGTCTATGCGCGGGCTGTGCCGCAGATCGACGACGAGCCGCTCGGGCCGCCGTGCCGCGGCCTCGGTGAACCGGTCACGCCACCGTTCGACCGCCTCGCCGTCCAGCGCCTCGGTGACGACGACGGTCGCCTCCCGGATCGTGTGGTCACTTCTCACACCTGTCACCCTCGACCCGGCATGTGGCGGGAGATCCGCAGGCATATGACGGTTACGTGACAGTCCGGTCCCGCGGGTGCCAGGTCTTTGTCTCCTTCACCCGTACGCGGGGAGAATGCGGTGCATGTCAGCAGTGTTGGTGATCGAGGACGACGACCGGATCCGCCTGTCCCTGGTGCTCGCGCTGGAGGACGAGGGATACGAGGCGACCGGCGCCCCGACCGCCGAGGAGGGCATCGCGGCACAGCGCCGCCGGCCTGCCGACACGGTGCTGGTCGACCTGATGCTGCCCGGCATCGACGGCTTCGAGTGCATCCGCCAGCTGCGCCGCGCCGACGACGTCCCGATCGTGGTGATCAGCGCCCGCGACGACACCCACGACATCGTCGCGGCGCTCGAGGCCGGCGCCGACGACTACCTGGTCAAACCGGTCGCCGTGAAAGAACTGACCGCACGTCTGCGGGCGCTGCGCCGCCGGGCCCGCGCGACGTCAGCCGACGAGGTGCCCGTGCTGCGCTTCGGTGACCTGGAGATCTCCCCGGAAGCGGGTGAGGTCCGGCTGCGGGGCGCCGCCGTCGCGGTCACGAGGACGGAGTTCCAGCTGCTCTGCGAGCTCGCCGAGCACCCCGGGCGAGTGCTCTCCCGCCAGCAGCTGCTCCAGCGGGTCTGGGGCTACGACGGCGGTGACGAGCGGCTCGTCGACGTGCACGTCGGCCGGCTCCGGCAGAAGATCGAGGACGGCGAGGGCCTCCCCCGCCACCTGGTCACCGTCCGCGGCCTGGGCTACAAGCTCCAGCGATGAGACGCGCCGGTCTGCGGGTCCGCGTCATCGCCGGTTTTGCCGCCGGCGCCCTCGCCCTGTCGGCGACGATGGCCCTCGCGACGTACCAGGTGGCCCGGAAGTCGCTGCTCGGTGAGCGGGAGCGGACCGCCGTGCGGGCGGCCTACTTCGACGCGTCCGTGGTGCGCTCCGGGCTCGGCTCGACGACCCGGCCGGACGTCTCCGCGGTGCTGCGGACCCTGGACACGGGCGAGAACAGGCGCGCGGTCCTGCAGCGCGACGGCCAGTGGTTCAGCTCCAAGGCCGACGTGGGCGTGACCGACGCGATCCCCCCGCTGCTGCAGCGCCAGGCCGCCGCCGGGACACCCTCGGTCCAGCGCGTCCGCGTCGACGGCCACGCCAGCCTGGTGGTCGCCCTGCCGCTCGGCGACAACGACGTCTTCTACGAGGTCGACTCGCTGCAGGAGCTCGAGCACACGCTCGGAGTCCTCACCGTCGTCCTGACCCTGGTCGCCGTGGGCACGGCCGCCCTCGGCGCACTCCTCGGCTGGTACGCGAGCCGCTACGTCCTGCGCCCGCTGACCCGTGTCGCCGACGCCGCGCAGGAGATCGCCGGCGGCGCCTCGAAGTACCGGCTCGACCCGGCGGCCGAACCGGACCTGTCCCGGCTCACCACGTCCTTCAACCACATGGTCGACGAGCTCTCCGCCCGCCTCGAACGCGACCGCCGCTTCGCCGCCGACGTCAGCCACGAGCTGCGGTCGCCGCTGCAGACCCTCGCCGCCGCCGCGAGTGTCCTCGAACGCCGCCGCGAGCACCTCGACGAGCGGACCGCGACCGCCGCGGGCCTGGTCACCGACGAGATCGCCCGCTTCCAGCAGCTCGTCAACGACCTCCTCGAGCTGTCCCGCGGCGACCGCCCGGCCGCCCGCACCGGCACCGACGTGGCCGACCTCGCCCGCCAGATCTGCCGCGACCGCCGTGTGCCCGACACCATCGTGGAGGCCACCGGCGACGCCGCCTGGTGTGTCGACCGCCGCCGGGTCGGCCAGCTCCTGGGCAACCTGCTCGACAACGCCCAGGCCTACGGCGGCGGTGCCATCGCCGTCCATCTGCGCCTCGACGGTGACGTGGGCCGGATCGAGGTCGACGACGAGGGCCCGGGTGTCAGCCCCGAGGACAAACCCGTGATCTTCGACCGCTTCGTCCGCGGCCGCTCGGCGGGCGCCCGCGCCGACTCGGGCGGCGCCGGCCTCGGCCTCGCCCTGGTCGCCCAGCACGCCGCGGCCCACGGCGGCACGGCGGCCGTCCAGGACCGCCCGGGCGGCGGCGCACGGTTCCTGGTCGAGCTGCCGGGGTGCCGCTCATGAGGCGCCGGCTGCTCGCGGTCCTGCTGGTGGCGGCGCTCGGACCGGCTGGTTGCGGCGTACCGGCCGAGGACACGCCCCGGTCGATCGAGTCACCCGGCCGTGTCAACGCCTCCGGCGGCCCACCCCCGGACGTGGGCGGCACCGCCCTGATCCGGCTCTACCTGGTCCGCGACGACCGCCTGGTCCGCGTCCCCCGCCGCGTCCCCGCGCCCCTGAGCCCCCGCGAACAACTCGACGACCTGCTGGCCGGCCCGACCGCCGAGGAGAGCGAGGAAGGCCTGAGCAGCGCCCTCACCACCACCACGGTCCAGGACCTGCGCCTCGGCGACCGCCGGGCCACCATCGTCCTCGGCGACCGCCAGGACCAGGGCGTCCGCACGGACGAAGCCCTCGGGTACGCCCAGATCGTCTGCACCCTGACCAGCCTCCCCGACGTCGGCACGGTGTCCTTCGTGTCCGAGGACGGCAGCCCGGTCGGTGTCCCCCGCGCCGACGGCCGACTCGCCGAGGGACCACTGACGATCGCGGACTACAGCAGTCTGCTGGACTGAGCGCGTGTCTTATCTGGTCGAGGTCTCCCGCGACTTCCAGGCCCAGCAGGGTCTGCCCTCCCCTGTCCGCCGGCGCCGGGCCCTGCCGCCCACGTCCACCATCGACGTGACCCTGCGCGTGGCCGTCACCTTCGACGACGACCAACTGACCGACCAGGGCTGGTTCCTCGACACGGACGCGGTCGCCGAACTCCTCGACACCTGGGCGGCCCGCCTCACCGACGGCCCGTGGACGACCCGCTTCCCGTTCCGCCCGACGTTCGAGCTGGTCGCCCGGCACCTCTTCGCCGACCTGTCCCCGCGCATCCCCCAGCTGTCCTGGCTGGAGCTGGAGGACCGCACCTTCGGCACCCGCACCCGCTACGCCATGCTGCAACCGTGAATCAGCCCTTGACCGTGCAGGTCTACTGCCGGGTGACCGTCACCGTCCACGACCCCGCCGCCGTCACCGGCCTGGCCGTCCAACAGCTCCGCGACAGCGACATCGACTGGGCCACCGAGGAGGACGACCTGGAGACCGCGTCCGCGGAACTCGGCGCGGACCTCCTCAACTCACTCGCCGGCCTGGCCGACCCCGGCACCCTGTTCCCCGCCGTCCCCGCCATCGAGATCACCGGCGCCCGCATCTGGGCCGAACACGGCGACCCCCACCCGCGCTTCCAACCAGGCTTCGAAGACCCCACCTGACCGGCCCGTCACTCACCCGCCGTGATCCTCGTTGATCTTCGGGCAGAGCTACATGGGCGGGAGTGCGGTGCAGGCAGCAGAGCACGACGCAGAGCGGAAGCAGTCGACGGAGGACTGCTCGCCGACCGAAATCCCCCACCCTGGCGGTCTGCTGCAACGGCTCGAACAACGCCCGGGACTTTCCGGAATGGTCGCCCTGACCACGTTCGCCGCACTGGGCGTGGGGGTACTCGCCGCTGTGCCCGACTGGCGCGACATGGTCATGAACGGTGACCCTCCGCCCGCTGATGTGCACACCGCCGAAGTCTCGGTAACGCCAACTCCGTCCTCGGCGGCCACGCCGGATCTTCGTGTCCTCGACCTGGTGCTCCGAGATCCGCTACGCAGCGGCGGAACAGTCGGCGGCGAGCCGGAATTCACGCTGCCTTCGGCAGAGTTCACGGTGCACAATCCCGGCACGCACCGGGCCGTGATCACTCGAGTCATCATGAAGATCGAGGATTCGGCAGTCATCGAGCAGTGCGCTGCGGAGGGCATGCCGGTGGCCGTTTCCGCGGAGTACGACGTCCTCATGCCTCTTCGGCCGGCCGACGGCGCCGAACTGCAGGTGCCTGTGAGTCAGCACCAAGCTTCGGACGAAGCTGACCGCTTCACCCTGCGGTTCGGTTCCCCGGAACCGTTGTCCCCGACCACGGTTCACCTGTACCGGATCCGGTTCGAGTTGGCACTCGGCAGGGACGGCGCGCGGCTGGATGCAGGAACGGCCGTCGTGGCCACACCTCTCACACCTGTCGACGGGGCCGGCTATTTCTGGAGCGCGGATCACGACAGCGGCCGGGTTGTCTTTGGGCCCGATTTCACCGGCCGGGAAGAAGTCATCGCCTGCATGAAGAGCAACAGTGGCGCGATGACATCGCTTCTGTCCGGCGCCGGCGGCCTGTCGCCTGCACTCGCACGGTCCTTGAGTGACCTTCGTACCGGGTGAGCGGGTGGGGTCAGCGGAGGACGCGGCCGATGCGGCGGGCGGCTTCCTGGAGGCGGTCGGGTGGGAGGGCGGCGTAGCCGATGACCAGGCCCGGTGGGCCGGGGAGCTGGCGGTGCCAGGAGAGCGGGTGCACGCGGACGCCCGCCCCTTCGATGCGGGCGGCCAGGGCCAAATCGTCGGCGCGGCCCGGGAGGGTGATCAGGAGGTGGAGGCCGGCGGCGACGCCTTCGACGCGGGCGCGGGGCAGGTGTTCGCGGAGGCCGAGGAGCAGGGCGTCGCGGCGGGTGCGCTGGCGGCGGCGGACCGTGCGGAGGTGGCGTTCGTAGTCGCCGGTGGCCAGGAGGCGGGCGAAGATCAGTTGGGGCAGGGCGGGGTTGCCGAGGTCGCTGGCGTGTTTGGCGGTGACCAGGTCGGCGTGGAGGCGGCGGGGGGCGATCAGCCAGCCGAGGCGCATGCCCGGGGCGAGGGACTTCGAGACGCTGCCGGCGTACGCGACGCGGTCCGGGGCCGAGGCTTGCAGGGCGGCGACCGGGGCGCGGTCGTAGCGGTGCTCGGCGTCGTAGTCGTCCTCGATGATCAGGCCGGGGCGGTCCAGCAGGAGGCGGCGGCGGGCCGGGCTCAGCACCACGCCGGTCGGGAACTGGTGGGCCGGGGTGAGCAGGACGGTCTCCAGGCCGGTGGCGTCGAGCGCGTCGACGCGTACCCCCTGGTCGTCGACGGGGACCGGGACCGGCCGCAGACCCCAGTGGGCGAGCTCGTCGCGGGTGCCGCGCGAGCCCGGGTCCTCGACCGCGACGTCGGTGACGCCGTGGGACCGCAGGGTCTGCGACAGCAGGGCCAGGGCCTGGGCGACGCCGCTGGTGACGATGAGGTCGTCGGCGCTCGCCTGGACACCGCGGGTGCGGCCGAGCCAGCTCGCGAGGCCCGCGCGCAGCTGCGGGTTGCCGCGCGGGTCGCCGTAACCCAGGTCGGCGTTGCTCGCGGAGGCGAGCACCTGCCGCTCGGCGCGCAGCCAGGCTGCCCGCGGAAAGGCCGAGAGATCCGGTACGCCCGGGGACAGGTCCAGGTCGATGTCCGGTGACGGCGGTAGCGGCAACCGCATCCCGGAGGTCTCCCGGGTGCGCGACTCCTGCCGCGGCTTCGGTGCCAGCGCGGTCACCACCGTGCCGGCCCCGGTACGCCCGCTGAGCAGCCCTTCGTCGGTGAGCCGCTGGTAGACCTCGACGACCACACCGCGTGACAGGCCGAGCTCGACGGCGAGGACGCGGGTGGCGGGCAGCCGCGAGCCGGCCGGGAGTTTGCCGCAGGTGATCGCGGCCCGCAGCTCGTCGACGAGCCAGGTGGTGACGCCCTTGGCCGGGGCCGCTGCCGGATGTAGTGCCAAAAAGTCGATTTGGTCCACCTCCACGGCTCCGGATTGGTCCTTCTGCAGGACCATATCGCCGACCAGCATGTTTTGTGTGTCCCGAATCCTGACCGTGGCCGCCGGTTCCGCGGCAATGACCTGCGTCGGCGGCAGTGTGGCCGTCTCCGGCCTCCTCGCCGGCGCGCCCCTGTTCACCACCCAGGCCCTCCGGTACGCCCTCGCGTGCCTCCTGCTGGTCGTCTACGCGCGGCTGGTCCGCTTCCGGCTGGTCCGCCCGCGCGGCGCCGAGTGGCTGTGGCTGGGCGGCATCGCGATCACCGGACTGGTGGTCTTCAACCTCGCGCTGGTCGAAGGGGCCAAACATGCCGAGCCGGCCGTCATCGGTGTGGCCATCGCGGGCGTGCCGCTGCTGCTCGCGGCGATCGGGCCGGTCCTCGAAGGCCGCAGCCCTCGCCGGTCCGTCCTGGCCGGCGCGGCCGTGGTCACCGTCGGCGCGGCCCTCGTGCAGGGCTTCGGGCGTACGGACGGCGCCGGGCTGGCGTGGGCGGCGGTGGCGTTCGGGTGCGAGGCCGCGTTCACGCTGCTCGCCGTGCCGGTGCTGCGCCGCCACGGCCCGGTCGGCGTGTCGGTGCACACGACCTGGCTGGCGGCGCTGATGCTGGCGGTGCTCGGCCCGCTGCACGAGGGACCGTCCGCGATCACCCGGCTGACCGGCACGGACCTGCTGGCCGGCGCCTACCTTGCCGTCGCCGTGACGGCGGTGGCGTTTGTCCTCTGGTACGCGTGTGTCTCCGGGATCGGCGCGGCACGGGCCGGTCTGCTGACCGGCATCGCGCCGATCGCGGCGGCCCTGACCGGGGTGGCGCTGGGCGGCCCCGCACCGCAGGCCTCGGTCTGGCTGGGCATCGCCGTCGTGGCAACAGGTCTCGCCATCGGGCTCCGCGCTACGCCACCTGATCGGCCCGGACCAACGGCGACGATCACGGGCGGTCCGGTTCCACTACTTGTCGGGTCCACTGCTGGGGAGAGGGCATGAACTTCGGCCATCACGACGACGTCTGGCGGGACTTTCCGACCCTCAGCGCCGGTGCGTTGCGAGCCGACGCCGGCCTCGATCCTGCCCGAGCGGAGGCGCTGGTCGAGCACTTCGTCGCGATCGGACGGTCGCGTCTGGAAACCGGCCCGGAGGGGCAGTTCCCGGAGATCCAGGCGTGGCGGCGGGCTTTCGGCGCGCTGGGCCTCAAGCCGACGCAGTACCGCTGCGCGTCCGAGTCGCTGCTCCGGCGCCTGCGCCGCGACGGCGAGCTGCCCCGCGTCCACCCGCTCGTCGACGTCTGCAACGCGATCTCCGTGGCGTACGCGATCCCGGTGGCCGCCCTCGACCTGGACCGGATCGACGGGGATCTGGAGGTCCGCCACGCCGTCGGCGACGAGGTCCACCTGACTTTTGGCGGTGAGAAGGAGCATCCGGCGCCGGGCGAGATCACCTTCGCCGACACGGCCGGCAACGCCCACGCCCGGCGCTGGACCAACCGCCAGAGCGGCCTGTCCGCCGTTTCCGCGACCACCCGCACCGCGCTGATCGTGACCGAGGCACTTCACGAGACCGCAGCTCAAGACATCGGCCACGTGACAGCCGCGCTGGCGGACGCCCTGGGCACCACACAGGTGTCCGTTCTCACCCGGGAAGCGCCCCGATTCACGATATAGTCACCGTCGTCGATGCCCTCCGGTGAAGGCAGGTCCGATGCGTCTGTTCACGGTGCTCGCCGTCAGTGCGGCCCTGCTGGCCGTCCCGCAGGCCGCCTCGGCCTCCGGCAGCTGTTACGACCGCGCGGCTCCCATCACCTACGAGGAGAGCCGGATCGAGACACCGGCACTCCCCGGCGGGACACGGGTGCCTTACACGCTGGTCGAGGCGGGCGGCTTCACGGCGTACGCGGAAGGGCTGAGCGGAGCACTCTGCCGGACCCGGTCGGTCGCCGCGGCAAAACTGCTCCTGCAGCGTCGCGGCGCGCAGCTGTGGAGCACGGCCGTGCAGCGCGCGCAGGGCAAGGTGCAGCAGGGGACGATCGAGCGCTACGACGACCGCCCGCTCTACTGGACCCGGCTGCTCGGCACGCGGGACCTGCGGCAGTGGCAGCCGGCGTTCCCGGTCACGGACGCCGAGCGGGCAAGCCTGATCAAGACCTTCGAGTACGCGTCCCGCGGCGTCTCGTCGACCACCTTCGGCCGGGGTGTCAAGCGGGTGCTGGTGAGCGGGTTCGACCCCTACCAGCTGAACGGTGAGATCCGGCGCTCGAACCCGTCGGGGGCCTCGGCGCTGCAGCTGGACGGTCTGCGGTTCGGTGACGTCCTGGTGCAGGCCGTGGTGCTGCCCGTGACGTGGAGCGGTTTCGACGCGGGCATCGTCGAGGACACGTTCGGGCCGCATCTGACCGCCCGGTCCCGCGACCGCGCTGACCTGATCATGACGATCAGCCAGGGGAACCGCGGTCTGATGAACATCGAACAGTGGGCCGGCGCCTGGCGCGGCGGCTCGCCGGACAACAACAACGAGGGTGTGGCCGAGCCGGTCCCGTCCGCGCCGCGCTGGCCGCAGCCGGATCCGCAGCCGGAGTTCATCGAGACGACACTGCCCTTCGAGAAGATGATCGCGGCGGGCACCGGCCCGTGGCCGACGGCGCTGAACCCGCGGCTGTGCGAGTGGCCCGCCGGCACCCGTCCGGACCCGGCCGCGGTGCGGTGCCACACCAACGGCCCGACGCCCGGTTCGCAGGCGCAGTCCGGTGGCGGCGGCAACTACCTGTCCAACGAGAGCATGTACCGCTCGAACCGGCTGCGGCTGGCGCTCGGCGCGACGGATGTGCCCGGTGGCCACCTGCACATCTCGGCGCTGGTCTACCCGGCCGACCCACTGGTGATCATCGACGATGCGTTCTCCGCCGACCGGGCCGCGACCATCGAGCAGACCGTCGCCCTGGTCAAGGCCGCCGCATGAAAAAAGGCCGCCCCCGGCAGGGACGGCCTCGGTGGTGCAGGGTTCAGGCGAGCAGCGACGGGATGTTCTCGAAGAGCTGCGTCGTGTAGGTCACCATCTCGTGCAGCATCCAGTTGCCCGAGAACAGGATCGCTGCACCGACACCGACCGCCTTCGGGACGAAGGACAGCGTCGCCTCCTGGATCTGGGTGACGGACTGGAACAGCGAGATCGCAAAGCCGATCAGCAGCGCCGTGATCAGCACCGGGGCACACATCTTGGCGGAGATGGTCATCGCCTGCAGGCCCAGCTCGACAATCTTCGTGTCCGTCATGCCATCCTCTTCGGGCCCCGCGCGGGCCCTGGGAGTGCACAACGGGCGCGCCACGGTTGCCGTTCGGTTCAGGCCCGGGGAAACCTCAAGTCAGCGGAAAGCCGCCCTCGCCGACTGCTGCGCGACCGCCTCCAGCTGTGCCCGGGTGAGCCCTGCGGCGTAGAGGGCCAGGCCGTGCTCCTGCGACAGGGTGACGTCACTGACACGGGGGTTGTCGGTGTTGAGCGTGACCGGCACACCCGCGGCCAGCAGCGTGTGGATCTGATGGTCGCGGTATCCCGGAGCGGCACCCGTCTGGGTGTTGCTGGTCAGCGCCACTTCCAGCGTCACACCCCGCCGGGCCAGCTCGTCGAGGAGCGCCGGGTCCTCCGCTGACCGCACGCCGTGGCCGATCCGCTCCGCGCCGAGGTGCTCGACCGCCGCCCGGACACTCTCCGGCCCGGCCGCCTCCCCCGCGTGCACGGTCACATGCAGACCCGCCTCCCGTACGCGGGTGAAGGCCGGCACGAACAGCTCGGCGGCGTACCCGGCCTCGTTCCCGGCGAGGTCGACACCGCACCACAGCCCGGGCCGCGTCAGGAACGTACGGACCTGGGTGAGCGCCTCCTCCGGGCCCAGATCCCGCAGGATCGTCGCGATCAGGCCCACCGGCAGTCCCGTGACCCGGCTGCCGTCGGCGACACCGTCCGCCACCGCGTCCATCACCGCTTCCGGCGCAAGACCGGTCTGCTGCCGGATGAAGTACGGGCTGAACCGGAACTCCACGTAATCGAGCCCGTCGTCGAAGGCGTCCTCGACCGCCTCCCGCGCGACCCGCCGCCAATCGTCCAGAGCTGCAAAAACGCCGATCTGGTCGTCGACCTTCGCCAGGTACGGCAGGAGCCCGCCGAGCGGCCCGTCCGCGACCAGCAGGTCCCGGGGCCGGTCGGCGGCGGCGAGCGGATGGCCGTCGCGGGAAGCCACGTCGAGGAAGGTGCTGGACCGGATCGAACCCTCGAGATGCCGGTGCAGGTCGATCAGGGGATGCGCCGCCATAGTCGTTCGGTCCTCCCGGAACTTGGGTGCAAAAGGGTGGCTTCGGGCCGTGTTGCCTCTCACCGATGGATCTTGTCAGGCCTGCCGCGCCGAGGGCCGATGGGGCAGGTGGCCGCGTTTCGTCCGGCCACTTCCCATCGCTGCAAACGGAAACGGATCATGCACTCCACTGCTCTCCTCGGCTGGTTCGGCGCTGCTCTGTCCATGACTCTCCCCTGGCCCCAGGTCTGGCGTTCCGTCGTCAGGGGCCGCACCGGCGGCCTCTCGGCCACCGCCTGCTGGCAGGGTGTGGCGATGCCGATCGGCTGGATCACCTACGGCCTGCTGACCGGCGAGAGCGTCCAGATTGTCACCAACACGGTCACGGGCCTCACAGGTCTGTCGATCCTGGTGATGGTCCTGGTGAAGCAGGGCGAGCTGCGCACCCCGCGCAAGATGCTCATCAGCGCGGCCGGTGCGGCGGGTGTGCTCAGCGCCGCCGCGGGCAGCGCGATCGTCGCCGTCACGACCGACCTCGGCGAGGCCCGCGTCGCGACGTTCCTCGGTTCGGTACTCGCGATCACCGCGATGCTCTCGGCGGTGCCGCAGCCGCTGTCCCTGCTGCGCGACCGCACGCAGGACCTGGCCGGCCTCTCACCCCTGCGCTGGCGGCTCGCGGCCGCGGCCTGCTCCTGCTGGTTCGCGTACGGCCTGACGACCGGCCAGGTGGCGGTGTGGCTGTCGGCGTCGGTGGGTCTCTCGGCCGCGCTGATCGTGTGCTGGGTGCTCTGGGCCGCGGGCCGTACCCCGGCCGCCGCTGCCGCCCCGGCTGCTCTGACCGTCCCGGCTGCTGTCACCGTGCCGGCTGCTGTGGCCGTCCCGGCCCGGGGTACTGCGCGTGTTCTGCGCCCGGCCTACGCCTCCGCTGCTGCTGTTCGTCCGGCGGTGGCCGGCGCGCGGATCGTCCGGCCCGCCGCCTCGGTCGCCCGCTCGGCCCGTCCGGTCTCCGGCCCGGCCTCGACTCCCGTCACGGCGGCCACTCGGGGCACCGCGGCCACTCCGGTTGCCGCGCTGGTCCCAGCTCCGGGACTGCTCACGGCTCCCGCGCTGCTGCCGGCTCCGACCGGTCCGGCCGCTGCGTCCCGGCGTCCGCGAAACACGTCGCGCCCGGTGCGGGGCACGGCTCGCGTGCCGGGCCAGGCGTCCTGGGCCACCACGGTCCTGCAGGGCGCCCTGGTCCCCGCCTGATCTGCACGGCGTCCGTCACCGGCGGTGGGCGCGGGCCCACAGCGCCGGCCAGCCCGCAGGTTCGAGCCAGGACGCCGGCACCAGCAGGCCCTTCGCGGCGATCGCGTCCCAGAAGACGTCCCGTGCCGCACCGAGTTCTTCCGCGCCGGGCCAGGCCTGCTGCCACAGGTCGTCGCGCAGGGTGGTCTGCGGGTAGCCCGGCACCCGGATGCGCCGCCGGGCCATCACCGCGATCACCGGACGGTTGCCGTCCAGGCCGCCCCAGGACGTGACGGCGAGAGCTCCCGCGCGCAGCAGTTCCGCGTGCGGGCGGCTGGTCATGGCTGCGGACAGTTCCGGTGCGTCGATGCGGATCAGGGTGCCGAGCGCCGCGCGTACCCGGATCGCCACCTGGTCGGCGGTGCGGGCCGGCGCGATCCGTGGCAGGCGGGCGAGTTTGCGCAGCGCACCCGGCAGCGGGGCGTCCACGGTGAGCGGCGCCAACCGGTCCCGGACCTCCTCGTCGCTCAGGGCGGCGACCGCCTCGGCGAGGGGCCGGCGCGCGCTCGCGGCCCACAGCTCGTCCAGGGTGACCGGACCGGCCAGGGCCCGGCGGACGGCACGCAGCAGCGTGGCCGGACTGCTGCGACGCAGCGCGACCAGTGCTTCCGGGCCGTCCGGCGCGTCGATCAGCGCAGCGAGCACCGGCGCCGGGCCCACCGTGCCGGCGGCCAGGTCACCGAGCTGGTCACCCAGATCCGCGACGATCCGCCGCGCCGGTGACGGCCGGGCCGGGCGCCGCGCCGGGGCCGGCTCGGGAACGGAGTCGGCCGGTGGTGGGACCACGGTGCGCGGCAGCGACGCCACCCATTCCTCGGTGCTGCGGCGCAGCTCCGGGTCGGGATCGTCGTTGAAGCGGCCCTGGATCTGGGCCAGACGCCAGCCCCGGCCGGTGAGGCGCACCTCCACGTTCGCCCGGATCCGGCCGTCGGGCCCGCGCAGGGCCACCAGCATCACGCGACCCTTCGCGGCATCCTCCGGGTACGGCTCCTCGGCGATGCAGTTGCCCATGTATCCGGCCCAGCCGACCAGTTGCAGTGCGGTGCGCGCGATCTCCATGCGCATCCCGGAGCCGGGCAGGAGCTGCCCCTCGAACGCGTCGACGGCCGGCGGGACGACGAAGCGCCCCGACTGTGCCGTCGCGGCCTCGACGACCTGGTGCAGGCCGGCCACCACCTCGGTCCACGTGCGGGCGCGGGGCGGCACGGCACCGCCGAGTTCGGCGAGCTGGGCGGCACCGGCGGCGAAATCCGCGACGGTGGCCGGTTCCTCCTGCTCCGGCGCAGGGTTGGTGTCCGGGAACAGCTGGTGGCGCTCACGCTCGAGCCGGGCGGCCGCGTGCCCGTTGAGGCGGGCCACGGCGTCGGCGAGTTCGGCGTACCAGAGGAGGTCGGCGACGGTCTCGGTGTCGGCCGGGCGGCGGCCGAGGGGTTCGGCGCCGTCCTCCGGCTCGAGGTCCCAGCCGGGCAGGCGGTCCGGGGAGAAGTAGCCGACCTGCTCGCGCCACGGTCGCAGCCCGGTCCGGAGCCAGATGCTCCGGGCATCACGACCGTCGGCGCTCGACTCGGGGTTGCCCGTCAGGAACAGGTTGCAGGCTGCCAGGGCGACCTGGCCGTAGTCGCGGGCGAGGGCGAACCGGTCGCGGAGAAAGACGACCCGTTTCGGGCTCAGCGGCACACCCACGGGGATCCGTTCGTGGATGTCGCGCAGGTAGACGGCGGGCCGCGCCGGGTGGCCGGTGAGCCCGGGAACGGCACGGGACGCCGCCGAGGCAGCACGCTTGCTCAGCGTGGCCGCTCCGGCCGCGATCTCGTGCTGGTGCCGCCGGAGGGCCTCCTCGGGTCCGGCCTCGGCCGCCGTGGCGGCAACCCGGGCCAGCACGGTGGCCGCGAAGGCGTCGTCGCGGATCCGGTCGGCGCGGGCGACCCACACCTGGGCGGGCGGCGACCAGAGAGCGACGTCCGCCAGCGAGGGCTCAGCACAGAAATGGCGGTGCAGGGCTGCGGTGATGAGGTCGCTCTCGTGACGCCGGCGGCGCTCGAACAGCTCCTCGTAGCGGTCGTGGCGGCCCTGGCTGCCGCGGATCCGCTCGCGGCGGGCCCGGTCGGCGCTGCTGCCACAGGCCTGCTCCCACAGGTCCGTCAGCACGCGCAGGCGCCGCGGTGCGGAGAAGCCGGCCGTCACCCGGCGCAGCTGGGTCGCCACCACCGACGGCAGGCCTGCGGGGAACGGGTCGACGCCCTCGGGCGCGCGCAGGGCCAGCAGCTGGACCAGCTGCTCCGGGCCGAGCAGGTCGCTGCACGCCACGGCGTACCGGAGGATCGGCCACCGGCCGGCGGCGATCGTCTCGAGGGTGACCGTGCCGAGCGGCCGGGTGGCGAAGGGGCCGAAGAGGGCGACGAGCAGGGCCGTGGGCGCGCCGAGGTGGTCGGCGAAGGCGGGCACGGACAGGGCGGCCAGGACGGCGTCGCGACGGTCGCCCACCCCACCGTCGATGCGGGCCGACCGGAAGCCGTCGCCGAGGTCGACCCCGGCCCCCGCGGCGATCACACCACCCGCGGCGACGAGGGCGTGCAGCCGGGCCAGAGCGTTTGCGGGACCCTCGTCAGCCGGTCCGACGGCCACGGGAGTGCCGGGCAGCAGCGCGGTCCGGGCCACCGCGTGCACGCGGTGGTCCGGTTTCGGCCGGATCCCTCCGGCGAGCAGCACTTCCACCCGATCATGATGACCGGCGCCGTCCAGCGAATATCGCGACGGCCGGGACCAGTTCTCTCAAGCCGGGGACCCCCGAGCCGATCTGCACCGTGACGGCCGAGAAGACGGGAGTTCGACTATGCGCGGTTGGCTTCCGGCCGGCGGCGGGTTACGCGACGAGGACTGGGCCCGGCGGCACCGGCTGCTGACCCTGCTGCTCGCGTCGTGTGTCGTCGTGCTGACGATCTTCGGGTCGCTGCGCCACGGTCTCGACTGGGCCTGGCTGCTGACCGTCCTGCTGATCCTGCCGTGTGTGGTCGGAGCCGTGGTCCTGCGCCCGCGCCGGCTGCCCTCGATCCTCGTAGCCACCGGTTTCACCGTCGCGTGCGGCGGTTTTGTCGCGATGAGCGGCGGGCTCACCGAGTCGCACTTCTCCTTCTTCATCGCGGTCGCGGCGCTGGCTCTCTACCGCGACTGGGCGCCGTTCGGCGCGTTTCTGATCGGCACCACGCTGCACCACGCCGTCTTCGGCACCCTGGTCAGCGACCGCACCTACGACCACCACAACGCCATGGAACACCCGTGGGTGTGGGCGCTGCTGCACGGTCTGGCGGTGCTGCTCGCGGCGGTCTTCCAGGTGGTGGCCTGGGGGCTGACCGAGGCCGAGGAACGCCGCGCCCAGGACAGCCTCGCGGCCAGTCAGGCGCAGCTGAGCGTGGCCTTCGACGAGACCCCGGTGCCGATGGCGATGCTCGCCCCCGACGGCCGGCTGCAGCGCACCAACTCCGCGTACCGGGCCTGGCTGGGTCTGCCGGACGAGCTGCCGCCCGGCTTCTCGGTGAGCGATCTGCCGTTGACCGGGGTGGACGACGAGCCCGGCAACACCTTCGCCGAGCTGGTCGACTCGCCGGACGCCACGACGATCACCCGCGCGTACCGGCGGCACGACGACAACTCGCTGATCTACGTGGAGATCCACAGCAACGGCCTGCGGGACCGCCAGGGCCGCCTGCAGTCGGTCTTCGTCCACTGCCTGGACGTCACCCGGCAGCAGGAGCACGAGGCCGCGCTGCGCCGCCAGGTACGCCAGGACTCGCTCACCGGGCTGCTGTCCCGGGCCGCGTTCGAGGTCGATCTGGTCGGCCTGCTCGCCGGCAGCGCCGGACCGGCGTCGGTGCTCTACCTGGACGTGGACCGCTTCAAGACGATCAACGACGGCTCCGGGCACTCCGCCGGTGACGACGTGCTGCGTGCCCTGGCCGCCCGGCTGCGTGCCGTCGTGCCGCAGGGTTCGCTGGTGGCCCGGCTGGGTGGTGACGAGTTCGTCGTGGCCCTCCCCGGGTCCATCGACACCGGCCTCGAGGTCGGGCGTGCCGTGCTCGCATCGCTCGCCGAGGCGCTGCCGGTCGCCGGTGGCCGCCTCCAGCTGTCCATGAGCATCGGCCTGGCCCTGGCCCACGGGCCGGACCAGGCCGAGCAGGCCGTCCTGGCCGCCGACACCGCGATGTACACGGCCAAACGGGCCGGCGGCAACCGTCTGGAGATCTTCAACGATCAGATGCGGGTTGCGGTGCAGCAGCGCATCGTCGCCGAGTCGCGGCTGCGTCAGGCGCTCGACGGCGACCGGTTCGCGACCCTGCCCGTCTGGTTCCAGCCCATCGTCTCCCCCGCCACCGGCCTGATCGTCGGCGCCGAGGCGCTGGTCCGGATGTGGACGACCGAGGGCGAGCTCCTCGCCCCCGGCCACTTCATCACGACCGCCGAGGAGACCGGCCTGGTGGTGCCGCTCGGCGAGCACGTCCTCGAGACCGCCCTGCGTCACCTCACCGAGTGGCGCCACGAGCTCGGCTACGTGTCGGTGAACGTCAGCCCGCGTCAACTGTCCGAACCGGACTTCGTGCCGATGCTGGCCCGGCTGCTGGCCGGAAGTACGCTCGTCGATCCGTCGCGGCTGGTCCTGGAGATCACCGAGACGGCGCTGCTGTCCACCTCCGTCGACCTCAAGCAGCGGCTGGACGCCATCAAGGCGCTGGGCGTCCGCCTGGCTCTGGACGACTTCGGCACGGGGTACAGCTCGCTGACCTGGCTGCAGTCGGTGCCGGCGGACATCGTGAAGCTGGACCGCTCGTTCGTCGCCGGTCTGGCCGACGACCCCCGCAAGGCGTCGATCATCTCGGCGGTGCTGTGGCTGGCCCGGTCGCTGAACATGTCGGTGGTCGCCGAGGGTGTCGAGGACCTGGCCGACTGGGAGGCGTTGCGGCAGGCCGACTGCCCGGCGATCCAGGGGTACTTCTTCAGCCGCCCGGTCACCGCCGGCGACTTCCAGGAGATGCTCGCCAAGACCCGCCGGGTCAGCCTCGAGGTGGGCTGAGCAGCGCCCGCATCGCGGTGTTCTCCGCCGTCTGCTCGTTGATGACGTGCGCGGCCAGGTCCCGGATGTAGACGTTCCCGCCGTCCTCGAGCACCGAGCGGGACATCGTGATCGCCCCGGTGTGGTGCGCGATCATCTGCCGCAGGAACAGCTCGGTCGCGCGGGCCGGTGCCGCGTCCTCGACCTCCCGCAACTGGTCCGCCCCGAGCATGCCGTGCGCGGCGGCGTCCCCGCCGTGCATCTGCTGGATCACCGGATCGGCCGGATCAGCCGCCGGCCTCCCCCACGCGACCAGCCAGGCGTTGGTCTCGTCGATCTCCCGCTGCTGGTCCTGCGCGATGAACCCGGCGATGTTCGCGACACGTTCGGGCACATCCCGCTTGGCCAGGAGGATCCGGCTCAGCTGCACCGCTTGCGCATGGTGCACGACCATCATCTGCGCGTAGAGCACGTCGACACCGTTCGGCGCGGCCACGGTCGCCGCCACCGGCACGACAGCCGGCTGCTCCGCACTGCACCCCGTCAGGGCCAGCAGGGCAAGGGCCACAACCATTTTCCGTACGGACACAGCACATCTCCTTCGACCGCGGCGCCGGCCCGCCCGGCAAGGACGGGCCCGGCGCTCTGCGTCAGTTCTGGCCGTTGTTGTCGGCCAGGGCGTCCGGCGCGAGACGGTTGATCTCGGTGAAGTCACGGGGCACGAGGTCGAAACCCTGCCAGTGCAACGGCATCGGGCTCTGGTCCTCGTCGCGGGGCACGTGGTGGAAGCCGACGCGCACCCACATCACCGGGTTTGTCATCTTCTCCTTGTCGCGGGCGAAGTCCAGGATGGTCGCGCGTCCGGCGCACTGCGGGTCCGCGTTGCCGGTCGCGTACCTCTCGCAGGCGTGGTTCTGCGTGAAGGTCACGTCCGGTGTCGTCTCCGGGTGGGCCTCGTAGACGTCGGAGGCACCGGTGACCAGCTCGTACGAGCGGGCGTGGCCGTCCTTGTTCTTCGCGATCGGGCTGACGACCCGCCACCAGCGGCGGTTGGCCTTGGAGAAGCTGCCCTCGTTCGTGATGGCCGTGCGACTGGTCTTGAGCACCGCCGACGTGTCGCCCTGCCCGGTGACCTTGGTGTCGTACTGCTCGACCTTCTCGGAGCCCCGCCCGGCCAGATCGAAGTCGACCCGCCAGAACGCGCTGTGGTAGTGGCTGGACGCGAAGTCCTTGTTGCCCTTGCCGATCGGCCAGCCCTTGTCGGCACCGACCCAGTCCAGCGGGGACAGATCGCCGGTGGCGCCGAGACGCGCGGAGATCTCACCGTCGTCGTGCAGGCGGTACTCGGTGACGTACTCGTACCAGCCGACCTTGCTCAGCGCGCGCAGCACCAGGTCGTGGCCCTGCTTGGAGTACGGCTTGGTCGCCGAGTCGTCGTTCTGCAGGCGGTACGCCAGCCCGGACGACTCCGCGCTGACACACAGCACCTCGCGCCGTGTCGGCTCGGCACCACCGTCGGAGCCGACCCGGGCCGAGCCGCCCTTGCAGTCGTCACCGGCCAGGGTCTGCAGGTATTCGCCGCCGAAGCCGTACTCGGTGATGTCGTTGTACTCGGTCTTGCCGCTGTCGTAGGGCACGTTGAGCTGGGCCAGGGTCACCGACTTGAGCACCTTGACCTGGTCCGGCCAGCGCTTCGAGGAGACCAGGACGTTCTCGAGGACCAGCCCGCTCTTGCCCTCGATGCGCCAGCACAGCTCCCACGTGGTGCCGTTCGGCAGCGTTTCCTTGACGGTCGAGGACGCCGCACACTGGGCCGCGGCCGGGGCCGGTGCCTTCGCGGCGGCGGGGCTCTGCGCCGTACCGATCAGACCGCCGGTCGCGATCAGAACGGCCGCCATGATCTTGGTGGTTCTCATGCCCCCGGTCCCCGTTACTTCAGCCGGGCGACCGTGCGCCCGGAAAGGTCGATGATGATCTGGTTGAGATCGATGAACGGGCCGTCGGCGGCCTGGACGATCAGCTGCAGGCAGCGGTGCTTGCCGCAGTTCCGCACCGCGGTGTCGGCCGGCCGGGCCTTGTAGACGTGGGCGGTCACGACGATGTCGTCCTTGCCGGAGTACGTCCTGCCGGTCGCCCGGGCGTACCCGTCCCGCAGCTCGGCCGCGTGCGGGGAAGCGAGCACCAGGTCGAGCGCGGTGCCGACCTCGCGGTCCGCGGCGGGCGGCTGCATCCCGGCGGCGGCGTAGGAGCCGGTGACCTTGCCGGTGCCGAGGTCGACGACCTGCTTGATCAGCTTTTCGGCGCGGTAGTCGTAGTAGTAGACGTCGGCGCGCCGCTGGGCGCCGTCGGTCACGAGCTCGGCCGAGAGGTACTCCGGCCCGGCCGCCCCGGTCACGTCCTCGGTGCCTCCGGTCAGCGGTGCGAGCGCCACCGCCCGGGCCCGGCCGACCTCGTCGGTGGTGAGCGCGTCGCTGCCGGTCCCCGTGGCCTGCTCGGGCGCCGGGCTCGGGTCCGAGACCCGCGGCTGCTCCGCCGCCACACCGGGCCCGCCGGGTGACGGCGGTGCCGCGTTCGCCTGCCACGAGGCCACGCCGAACGCGGCCAGCGCTGTCACGGTGGAGATGCCCAGCCCCCAGGACAATCTCCGTACTGTTGCCGCCCTCAAAGCGACTCCTCCCCCTCGTGACACCGCCGCTTGACGGCGTCGAGGGGAAGAATGCTTGTCGATATGTGTGGTCCGGGTGAGGTTTGCCCTTTAGTGGCGGGTTCGCGACACTCGGGTATTCGGCGGCTCCATCGGTGATCGTGCCGGAGTGACCATGAACCTGCCGTGAGGTGGCGTCAGTACCGCGTCCCGTCCGTACCGAAGAGGGGCAGCAGCGTCGTCCGCTGCCCGTCGACCGTGGCCCCGGCGAAGGCCAGGTTCGGTGCCAGCAGGCTGTTGTTCTCCGCCGGGAAGTTCAGCTTCGGCGCCGACACCTCGTCCAGCGCGGCGACGTGTTCCGCCTCCAGCCGGACGTCCACGGCGTCCAGGTTGTTCTTGAGCTGGTCCAGCCGCCGCGCACCGAGCAGAGTGGACGTGACACCGGGACGCCCCTGCACCCAGGCGAGCGCGACGGCCGCGGGCGTGGCGCCGACCTCGTCCGCGACGCGTTCGAGCACGTCGATGACGTCGTAGTCGTGCTCGCCCGGCACCCCGACCAGACCGCTGCGCAACGTGTCCACGGCACCGGCGCGCCGCCGGGAGAACTTGCCGGAGAGGAAGCCGCTGCGCAGCGGGCTCCACGGCAGCACACCCAGCCCCTTGTCCCGCGCGACCGGGATGAGCTCACCCTCGACCGTGCGCTCCAGCAGCGAATATTCGACCTGCAGCCCGATCGCGGGCGCCCAGCCCCGGAAGAACGCGGTCACCTGCGCCTCGGCCACCTTCCAGGCCGGCAGGTCCGACAGACCCACGTAGCGGATCTTGCCGGCGGTGACCAGGTCGTCGAGCGCCCGCAGCGTCTCCTCGATCGGCGCGGTGCGGTCCCAGTTGTGCACCCAGTAGACGTCGACGAAGTCCGTCTGCAGACGGCGCAGCGACTCCTCGAGCTGGTGCACGATCGCCTTGCGACCGGCGCCGCCGCCGTTCGGGTCGCCCGGGAAGAGATTGCCGAAGAACTTGGTGCCGAGCACGATCCGGTCGCGGAGCCCGGGGCGGGCCGCCAGGAAATCACCGATGATCTTCTCGGAGTGGCCGTTGGTGTAGATGTTCGCGGTGTCGATCGAGTTGCCGCCCCGGTCGAGGTACTCCGTCATGATCGCCTCGGCCTCGGCCGGGCTGCACCCCCACCCGTTGTCCTCACCGAACGTCATGCCGCCCAGCGTGAACGGGCTGATCCGCAGACCCGAACGGCCCAGGGAGACATAGGAATCGAGTGACATCTGCTCGCCTCTTTCGCGTGGTGGAACCGATGCCTCCAGTCCAGCGTGACGGGCGCGGAGGGGGTAGACCGAAACTGTCAGCTGGTTGCACGATCCTGCCAACTTTGGGGGTACCGTGCGGTCATGGCCTTGATCGGTGACCTGCGCGACCTGCTGGACCGGCACGCCCCGCGCGAGGGGCCACCGCTGCCCGGCGTGGTCCTGCTGCGCGCCGACGGGCCGACCGAGCCGGTCTCGGCGCTGTCCGACCCGGTGTTCGTGATCGTCGCGTCCGGCCGCAAACGCACGATCCTGGCCGACCGGGTCTTCGAGTACGGCGCCGGGCAGTACCTGGTCGTCTCCGTCGAACTGCCGGTCACCGCCCACGTGATCGAGGCGAGCCGCGACGAGCCCTACCTGGTCTTCGCCATGTGCCTCCAGCCCGAAGCGATCGCCACCCTCCTGCTGGAGACGGCGGACTCGCGCCGGCTGCCGCGGGAGGTCCCCGGCCTGGCGGTCAGCGAGGCCACCGACGACCTGCTCGACCCGGTCGTCCGCCTGCTGCGCCTGCTCGACCGCCCGGCGGACCTCCCGGTGCTGGCCCCGGCGGCCGAACGCGAAATCCTCTGGCGGCTCGTCACCGGCGAGCAGGGTGCCATGATCCGGCAGATCGGCCTGGCCGACAGCCGCCTCTCCCAGGTCGCCCGCTCGATCCGGTGGATCCGCGAGCACTACGCCGACCTGTTCCGGATCGAGGACGCGGCGCGGGTCGCCGGCATGAGCGTCACGTCGTTCCACCGGCACTTCCGGGCCGTGACGACGATGAGCCCCCTGCAGTTCCAGAAACAGGTACGCCTCCAGCAGGCCCGGACGCGGCTGATCGCGAACCCGCACGACGTCGCCGCCGTCGGCCACGACGTGGGCTACGACAGCCCGTCGCAGTTCAGCCGCGAATACCGCCGCATGTTCGGGGTGCCGCCGGGCCGGGACGCGGTGCGCCTCCAGGCTGTCGCGGCGGGCCCGATCGTGTGACCCCCGGCTCCTGCGGCATGATCAAGACATGCTGCCCGTGGAATTCGGACTCGACACCTTCGGCGACGTCACCGCCGGACCGGACGGGACGACCCTGCCGTACGCGCAGGTCATCCGGCACGTCGTGGAGCAGGCGGTGCTGGCCGACGAGGTCGGCGTGGACGCGTTCGGGCTCGGCGAGCACCACCGCGACGACTACGCGGTGTCAGCGCCGGAGATCGTGCTGGCCGCGATCGCGAGCCGGACCCGGCGCATCCGGCTCGGCACCGCGGTCACCGTCCTCAGCTCCGACGACCCCGTCCGCGTCTTCGAACGCTTCGCCACCCTCGACGCCGTGTCCCAGGGCCGCGCCGAGATCACCCTCGGCCGGGGCTCGTTCACCGAGTCGTTCCCGCTCTTCGGCTTCGACCTCGCCGACTACGACCGGCTCTTCGCGGAAAAGGCCGACCTGATGGCCGCCCTGTTGACCGAGGGCCCGGTGACCTGGCAGGGCAGCGTCCGCCCGCCGCTGACCGACCAGCACGTCTACCCGAAAACCACATCCGGCCGCATCCCCACCTGGATCGGCGTCGGCGGCAGCCCCGAGTCGGTCGTCCGCGCCGCCCGCTACGGCTTCCCCCTGGTCCTGGCCATCATCGGCGGCGACCCGGCCCGCTTCGCGCCGTACGTCGAGCTCTACCACCGCGCCCTGGACCAGTACGAGCGCGAGCAGCTCCCGATCGCCGTCCACGCACCGGGCTTCATCGCCGCCACCGACGAGGAAGCCGTCGAAACCCTGTGGCCGCACGCCCGCGCGGTCATCACCCGCATCGGCGCGGAACGCGGCTGGCCACCCCTGACCCGCGACCGCTTCGAAACCGACATCGCCGAAGGCGCCTGGCACGTCGGATCCCCCGAAACGGTCGCCCGCAAGATCGCCCGCACGATCAGCGTGCTGGACGTGCAACGCTTCGACCTCAAATACTCCGCCGGCACCCTGCCCCACGAGGCGATGATGACCGCCATCCACCTGTACGGCACAGAAGTCATCCCCCGCGTCCGCGAACTCCTCGAAAACGAATAACGGCATTCGGTGCGGAAAATTGCTTGCCCGGTCTGCGGCCAGGACTGGCTGCGGTGGTACCGGGTGAAGGACGACGGCCTCACGTTCCTCCTGTGCCCGGAGTGTGATTCCGTCTGGTTGCCCGGCCAGGACCCGTCCCCGACCGCCCGCCAGGACCTGTCCGAACTGCTCGGCTATCCGCAAGTACACGGCACGGAGTGGGACCTGATCGAACCATGTGCCGCCCCTCACGATTGAAGGATGGGCTGTGCCGCCGCCGTTGCCGCAGGCTCAGCCGGCCCAGGGCCGACGGTGGCGCGATCACTGGCAGGTGATCAACGCGATCTGCCGGGGTCGAGCGGACCGGTTCGCCGCGGCGGGATCTAATACGGGCCGCGGAAAACGCCCTACCAGCGTTGCGGCGGCCTGACCACCAAGATGCACGCCCCGGCCGACGGCCAAGGCCGGTCTCTGGCCTCACTGATCACACCGGGGTAAGCCGCCGACGCCCAACAGCTGATCCCGCTACTTCATCAGCTACGAGTCGCGACTCCCGGACCCGGGCACCCACGGGGTTCGTCCGGATTCCCGAACCGGAGATCCTCTTCGTTACGGGCCATCCGGCAGGTGTTGCGAGATGAACGCATCACCTGCACGATCCCGCAGCCTCGCGACCAGATCGCCGACCGCCTCCGCAGAACCCGTAACGGCGGCCGGCCGCCGGCGTTCGACCCGACCGCGTACAAGCGGCGCACCAGGTCGAACGCGGCTTCGACGGGCGCGAGCACCGGCGTGGATCAGCGGCCCGCTACCTCAAACTGGGCGCCCACTTCCAAGCCACCCGCGACCTCGTCGACATGCTCGACGGAACCTCGGCCGGCCGGACGGGACGTCGTTTCAGGGTTTGCGGCCGATGGCGGCGACCACGGCCATGTCGGCGGGGCCGGTTTTGTCCTGGGGGCCGTCGGGCCATTCGTGGACCCAGACCAGGCCCGGGGGGACGAGCTCGGTGTCGCCGAAGAAGCGCATGATCTCGGCGCGGGTGCGGCCCGAGGCGGCTGAGACGTCGGTGCGGCGGTAGAGGGCCGTGATGCCTTCGAGTTCGGAGTCGGCGGCGGTTTCGGAGACGCCGTGGGAGATGACGATGTAGGAGCCGGCGGGGAGGGCTTCGCGGAGGCGGTCGACCGCGACGAAGGCGTCGTCCTCCGGCACGAAGTGCAGCATCGCCACCAGGAGCAGGCCGACGGGCTGGTCCAGGTCGATCAGCCGGCGGACGCCGGGGTGCTCGAGGATGGCTTCGGGGAAGCGCATGTCGGCCTGGACGACCGTCGCGCGGGGGTTGTCGGCCAGGATCTCGCCGGCGTGGGCGACCGCGACCGGGTCGATGTCGATGTAGACGACGCGGGCTTCGGGGACACGGCGCTGGGCGATCTCGTGGACGTTGCCCACGGTCGGGATGCCGCTGCCGATGTCGAGGAACTGGCGTACGCCGGCGTCGAGGAGGAACTGCACGGCGCGGTTGAGGAACGCCCGGTTGGCGCGGGCCATCTCGCCGGCGGCCGGGATCATCGACAGGAGTCGCTTGGCGGCTTCGCGGTCGGCCTCGAAGTTGTGGTTGCCGCCGAGCAGGGCGTCGTAGATCCGGGCGCTGCTGGGCCGGCTTGAAAAGTCCGCGTCGGCGTCTCCCATGCCGAGGAAGCTTACTCCACTGTGGTCGGTCACGAAGCCACCAATCGGTCAGGGACGGCGCTGAGCGTGGCCGGCCGGCGGAGCAGCGCCGGGACCTGGTGCGGTGTGCTGGGTAGCCCGAACTGGAGACCCTGGGCGCCGTCGCAGCCGGTGCCGGCGATGACGGCCGCGCTCTGGTCGTCGTCGACGCCGTGCACGGTGAGGGTGAGGCCCAGTGCGTGTGCGACGCGGGTCATGCCGGTCAGCAGCTCACGGTCGGCGTCGAGCCCGCTCTGCGTCACGTGCAGCAGCGAGGCCGGCGTGCGCAGGCCGTGCACCGGCAGGTCGCGGAGGTAGGCGAGGCTGCTGTAGCCCGTACCGAAATCATCGAGGACGATGCGGACGCCCAACGCGGCGAGCGCGGTCAGCACGGTGTGGCTGTGTGCGCCGGCCGGGACGGCATCCACGCCGGACAGGTGCAGGTGCAGGCGTTTGGCCGGCAGGCCGCTGCCGGTCAGGGCCTCGCGGACCAGCTCGACGATGTCGGGATAGCCGATCTGGTGCACGGGCAGGTCGAGGCCGACGAACGGGCCCTTCTTGCTGCCGTCCCAGTTCATCGCCTGGCGGCAGGCCTGCCGCAGGAGGCTGCCGGCGAGCCGGGTGGTGGTGTCGCGGTCGCCGGTGAGCTGACCGATCCGGGTGAGGTCGAGGGTGCCCAGGTGCGGGTGCCGCCAGGCCATCCGGGTGTGCAGGCCCGCGACCCGGCCGCTGCTGAGCTTGACGATCGGCTGGTAGGACGGCGGGCCGGTGACCAGGCCGGACACGCTGGTCGCCGACCGGGCCCGGCCGGGGGCAGCGGGCTGCGGGTCGTAGGTGGCCCAGCCGGTGGTGCCGGCCCGGGCCTGCCGCAGGGCGATCTCGGCGTCGACGAGCACCCGGGAGACGTCGAGGCCTCCGGTGGCCACGTCGACGACACCGACGGCGGCCTGCAGCGGCGCGGTGAGGCCGGTGCCCGGCAGCGAGGTCGGCTCGGCCAGGGCGGTGGTGATCCGCTCGGCCAGCTCGGCCAGGTGGGCCAGCCCGGCGCTGTCCTGCACGAGGATCGCGAAGGTGTGGCCGCTGTGCCGGGCGAGCAGGTAGTCGGGGTGGCGGGAGAGCTGCTGGAGACGCCGGGCGACCTCGGTCAGGACGTGGTCGCCGGCGTCGGCGCCGAACTGTTCGCAGACGGCCGCGTGGCCACCGAGGTCGATCAGGCACAGGCCGACGTGCCGGGCGGGGTCGTCGCCGTTGGCGGACTGCTTGAGCCGCTGCACCAGGCGGGCCTTGTTGGCCAGGCCGGTGACCGGGTCGAAGTAGGCGAGCCGGCGGTAGCGGGCCTCGCTGTTCTGCAGGGCCAGCTGGAACTCCCGGGCCGCGCGCTGGGTGGCCCGGTGCAACGACTCCTGCTGGGCCAGCGTGCGGGCCTGCAGGGCGGCGGCGAACCCGGCCGCGAACGCCCCGGCGACCTGCCGGGCCGGGTGGCGGATGATCTCGGCGTCGCTGACGTGGTCGAGGACCAGACCCATCGTGGCGGGCAGGGCCTCGTGCCGGCAGATCCCGAGGGCGACGATCTCCACCCCCACCCGGTACGCCGCGTCGAGGTCGGGCGGGCTCGCGTGGGCGGCGTCGTAGAGACACCCCGCGTACACGTCGAGGGTCTGCGCGGCGACCTGCTCGGAGATGGGGAGGTAGACGCCGGCGGCCTTGGCCGCGGCGAGCCAGGCAGCGCCGACGGTCGTGCCGGCGGCCGCGGAGGCCGGCATCGGGGCGAGCTCGACCGGCACGGCGGAGGCCGGGAGATGCGCGAGGGTGCGCCGGGCGCTGATCACCGTGCGGGCCGCCTGGTCGAGGGCAGCGTCGGTGTACTGCACGGCGGTCTCCAGGGCCGCGGCGACGATCCCGTCGGCCCGCTGCCGGGCGTCCTCGATCAGCCGGTCGGCGCTCTCCGAGACCCCCGGGACGTGCTCGTCCTCGGGCACCGGGTCGTACCCGCACTCCCAGAGGATCTGGTTGAGCGCGGCGATCATCATGGCATGGGTGAGCACGGAGTCGTCGTCGTCCGGTGCGGCCATCAGCGCTCGCCTCCCTCGGTCTCGCCGGCCGGGCGCGGCGTGCGCTGCCCCGGCACCTGCTGCCAGATCGCGACCGCCTGCCGGCGGCCCAGTTTCAGCGCCGTCCGGACGGCCTCGGGGGTCTTGCCCACCAGCTCGGCGATCTCGGTCGGGGTCAAACCCTGGGCGGACAGCTCCAGGGCCTCCCGCCGGGCCGGTGGCAGCTGCGCCAGCACACCGGCGAACCACTCCTCCAGCTCGTACGCGACCAGATCGGGGTCGGTGCGCCCCTCCCCCAGCTCGGCGACGTCGGCGACCAGCACCTCGAGCTCGCCGTGCCCGGCGCTGCGCCGCTGCTTGAGCCAGTGCGACCGGGCGGCGGTCCGCACCCAGGCAACCGGGTGTGTCAGCTCCGACCAGCGGCGCAGCGCTTCACGGATCGCCTCGGCAACGGCGTCCTGGGCCTCCCAGCGGTTGGCGCCCTCGCGCAGCAGACTGCGCACGAGGCCCTCCCAGTAACGCCGGAAGAACTCCTCGATCTGTCCGGAAGAACTCCTCGATCTGTGCGGCCGGCGGCGGGTTCGGGATCGCCGCCGGAGGTGGTGCGGGCGCCGTCGAGCTGCCCACGTCGTCCGCGTCGACCACCGATGTCTCCGTTCGCCGTTGAACTCCCACCTAGATAGGTCTCGGGAAGCCCTTCGGCGTGACATCGACGCACAAGATTCTTTTTTGGACAGTGCTCCAGGCTCAGGTCGCGATCATGCGGATGATGGCGTTCCCTCCGAGCATGAGCACGTCGGCCCCGGCGACCAGCGCCATGGACAGGTGCATGCGGCGGCTGGTCAGCTCGAGGTCGGGGCCGCCCCGCATGCCGAGCACCCCGATGACCAGGGCGAGCAGCACCAGCGGGATCGCGAAGATCAGCAGGATGCCGACCGACCCCGGCGTCCGCCCCTGGGCGACGAGCAGGCTGAGCATCACCGCCGGCCCGATGCCGAACACCAGCACGGCGAGCCCGCCGAACCACCGCAACGACCGCGTCGGGTCATCCGTCACTTGATCCCCACCTTCCGACCGGCGGATTCTACCGGCCGGGTGTCCTGGCGAAGGTGTGCGGGCGGCAGGATTCGAACCTGCTCAGCGCTAGGGCAACCGGGTTACAGCCGGCTCCGACTCTCCAGCTTCGGCGCGCCCGCGGGGCGTACCGGAACGATAGGTGTCCGAGGGGTGGGGGCGACACCGGTTTTTGCCGGGGCCTGGCATGATCACGGTCGATGCCGACTCTGTGTGCCGTCAGCGATCTGCACGTCTCCTACGCCGAGAACCGCCGGATCGTCGAGGGGTTGCGCCCGTCGTCGCCGGACGACTGGCTGATCGTGGCCGGGGACGTGGCGGAGCTGTTCTCGTCGGTCGAGGCGACCCTGCGGTTGCTGCGGTCGCGGTTCGCCAAGGTGATCTGGGCGCCGGGCAATCACGAGTTGTGGACGCACGCCAAGGACCCGGTGCAGCTGAGGGGTGTCGAGCGCTACGAGCGGCTCGTCGCCATGTGCCGGGAGATCGACGTGCTGACGCCCGAGGACCCCTTTGCGGTCTGGCCCGGTGAGGACGGGCCGGTGGTCGTCGCACCCCTGTTCCTGCTCTACGACTACTCGTTCCGGGCGCCGGGGACCACCACCAAGGAGGAGTCCCTCGCGTACGCGTACAGGACGGGTGTGGTCTGCACCGACGAGCAGTTGCTGCATCCGGACCCGTACCCGGATCGGGAGTCCTGGTGCCGGGACCGCGTCGCGCAGACCGAGCGGCGCCTGGCCGCGATCGACCCGGCGCTGCCGACCGTGCTGGTGACGCACTGGCCGTTGCACCGGCACCCGACCGAGGTGCTGTGGTACCCCGAGTTCGCGCAGTGGTGCGGCACCGAGCTCACCGCCGACTGGCACCGGCGTTTCCGGGCGACGGCCGCGGTCTACGGGCACCTGCACATACCGCGGACGACCTGGCAGGACGGTGTGCGCTTCGAGGAGGTCTCGCTCGGTTACCCGCGCGAGTGGGGCAAACGGCCCGAGGCGCCCGCGCTCCCGAAGCGGATCCTCGGATGAGCGGCAGGGCGCTCACGATCTTCGTCGTCGCGCTGCTCTCCGTGCTCGGCCTGGTGTTCGGCATCACCGGTGACGGCCAGGACGAGGTGGTGGCCGACGGCCCGCTGATCGATGCCGAGGTGATCGAGCACCGCGGTTTCGGCGACGACGCGAACGTGGTGCTGCGCGTGTCGGATCCGCGGACCACGCTGCTGTGCAGCATCTGGCGGGACGACTTCGACGGCGACTGGCCGCCGGTGGGGACCGTGCTCGCGGTCGAGTACACCGCGCCCTACTGCGCGCTGCCGATCGTGCACAAGGGCACCCCGAAGGCCGAGCTGATCATCGGTGGATCGCTGGGCCTGCTCGGGCTCGCCGCCCACTTCCTGTGGTCGACCCGCAGGCGGCGGGTCAAGAGCTTCTTGTCCTGAACATCGACCGGTACGCCTGCGGTGTCGTGTTCAGGCGGTGTCCGAAGTGGTGCCGGAGGGTGGCCGCGCTGCCGAAGCCGGCACGGACGGCGATCGTGTCGACGCCCAGGTCGGAGTCCTCGAGGAGACGCCGGGCGAGCAGCACCCGCTGGCCGGTGAGCCAGTCGTGCGGGGTGGCGCCGGTCTCGGCCCGGAACTTGCGGGCGAACGTCCGCGGCGCCATGTGCGCCTGCGCGGCCAGGGTGTCCACGGTGTGGGGCTCGTCCAGGGTCTCCAGGACGTGTGTCAGCAGCGGTTGCAGCGTCTCGCACTCGACCGGCTGCACCGGCGACTCGATGAACTGCGCCTGACCGCCGTCACGGTGCGGCGGGACGACCATGCGGCGGGCGAGCATGGTGGCGACGGCCGAGCCCTGCTCCTCACGGATGAGGTGCAGTCCGCAGTCGACCGCCGCGGAGGTGCCCGCGCTGGTGAGGATGTTGCCGTCGGCGACGTAGAGGACGTTCGGGTCCACCTTCGCGGACGGGAACCGCGCGGCGAGGGCCTCGGTGTGCCGCCAGTGGGTGGTGCAGCGCCGGTCGTCGAGCAGCCCGGCCGCGCCGAGCACGAAGGCCCCGGTGCACACGCTCATCACCCAGGCGCCCCGGGCGTGAGCGGCGCGCAGCACGTCGAGGACGGCCTCGGGCGGCTCCCGGTCGGTGTCGTTCGGCACGATCGCGACCAGGTCGGCCTCGGCGGCCGGCGCCAGGTCGTGGTCGGGAGTGATCGAAAAACCCGCATGGGTACGCACGGGAGCGCCGTCCACGCTGCACACGGAGAAGGTGTAGCCGGGCAGCCCTTCGGCGGTGCGGTCGTACCCGAACAGCTCGCACAGCACGCCGAGCTCGAAGACGGCCACCTCGGGCAGGGCGATGACGGCGACGTTCCTCAGCATGTCCGCCAGCCTACGACGAGTTGGCAGGATTTTGAAGATGTATGGCATCTCTGCCACTGTCCGGCCGTTCGCCACCGGAGCAAACTCAGAACAAGCAACCCGGTGCGCACCGGCCAGGAACACGAGCCAGCCGGAACAAGGGTGTGAAGGTCATGGGATTTGTCGTACTGCTCTTCTTCGTCGCCATCGCGATCGCGTCGGGCTTCGGTCTGACGGCCGACAGCCGTGACAGCGCGGACTGGAAGCCCACCCTCGAAGGTGTGCGCGACCGGGACAGGTATTGATCCGACGCACCGGTCCCGCCCGCGAGTGACGCGGGCGGGACCGGTGCTGCGGTGCTGTTACTTCTTGGCCTTGGCGGGAGCTTCCTGCTCCTCGCCCGCGCCGGCCTCATCGCCCGCACCGGCTTCTTCACCAGCGCCGGCCTCTTCACCTGCACCGGCCTCTTCGCCCGCACCGGCGTCGCCGGCTGCCTCGGCAGCGGCGGCCTTCTTGCCGGACAGGTCCAGGCAGGCCACGAGCAGCGCGGCCCGGGCGTCGGTCACGGCCGCGTCCAGGTCCTCCTGAGCAGCGCCCTCCTCAGCACCGGCGCCCTCCTCCTCGGCGGCACCCGCACCGGCCTCTTCCTTCTGCTCGGCGCCCTTCTCCTTGCCCATGCCCTTGGCCCACTTCTTGGCCACGGCCTTCTTGGCCTTCTTGGACATGTCGGCCGGAGCGGCAGGAGCGGCGGCCTCGTCCTCGGCGGCGCCTTCCTCACCGGCGGCATCTTCCTCGCCGGCACCGGCCGCTTCCTCGTCCGCGGCGGCCTGGTCGATCGCGAACTGGTCGCACGAATCCTCGAGCGCCTGCGCGGAGGCGGCGGCCGCGTCGGCGGCACCGATCTCCTCCTCGGGCGCCAATTGCTCACCGTCGCAGACAACGGCGCCGGCGTTGATTTCCAGCTTCTCGCAACCGGCCACGTCGAAGTTCTGGCCTTCGACCACGATAATCGCGGAAGCCTTCTTCTGTTCGCCCGCGGAGGCGTACTGCAGGCCGGTGACACCACCCACCACCAGCACGCCAGCAATGACTGCGCCGCCGATCGCCTTGCGGTTGACCCCGGTGCTGCTGCCCCCGGTGCGTCGTCGCTGTCGCAGTCTCATCACCACTCCTCGTCGTCGGTCATCAATGTCGTACGAATGCCAGTACGCGACCGAACCGCATGGGGGTTCAGTTCTGCGCCGAATTCATCCGGTTCAAAATCTCGCCGATTTTTTTGATCCGATCTCGATACGGTGGGGACGTCCTGGTCACAAGGGCGATTAGATGCGCCGCGAACGGTGAATGGTGGACCCATGGCGACGAAGAAGACTGTGTTCGTGCTGTTCGGTGCCACCGGCGACCTGGCCCGGCGGATGGTGCTGCCCGCGTTCTACACCCTGGCGATCGAGGGCCTGCTGCCCGAGGACTGGGTCCTGGTCGGCAACGGCCGCGGCGACGTCGCTCACGAGGACTTCCGCAAACACGTCCACGACGTGCTCGTCGAGTTCGGACCGCACCCCGACCGGGGGCCGTGGAAGGAGTTCGAGCAGCGGCTCTACTTCGCGGGTGGCGGCTTCGACACCGACTCCCCCGGCAGCCTGCTCGACGTCATCGGTGAGGCCCGCCGCCGCGTCGGCGCACGCGCCCAGCTCGTCCACTACCTGGCCGTGCCGCCCGTCACGTTCCCGGAGCTGACCAAGGCGCTGGGACAGCACGGCCTGGCCAAGGGGGCCCGGGTCGTCTACGAGAAGCCGTTCGGCACGTCACCGAAGGGCTTCCGCTCGCTGAACCGCATCGTGCACTCGGTGCTGGACGAGTCGCAGGTCTACCGGATCGACCATTTCCTGGGCAAGGAGGCGACGCAGAACCTCCACGTGCTGCGCTTCGCCAACGAGCTGTTCGCGGCCATGTGGAACCGCGACCACATCGAGAGTGTGCAGATCGACGTCCCCGAGGACCTCGGCGTCGACGACCGCGCGGGCTTCTACGACGCGACCGGTGCCGTCCTGGACATGCTGGTCACGCACCTGTTCCAGGTCGCCGCCGAGGTCGCCATGGAGCCACCGGAGACCCTGACGGCACCGGACCTCCAGTCGGCGCGCGAGCGGGTGATCCGCGCGTTCCGGCCGCTGGACCCGGCCGAGGTGGTGCTGGGCCAGTTCGACGGCTACCGCAAGGTCAAGGGCATCGAGCCCCGGTCCACCACGGACACGTACGTCGCCGCGAAGCTGTGGATCGACAACCCGCGGTGGCAGGGTGTGCCGTTCCTCCTGCGTACCGGGAAGAGGATGGCGGTGAGCGAGCAGAGGGTGACCGTCGTCCTGCGCACGCCGCAGGGCCCGCTCAAGGGCCTGCCGGGTCAGGCGAACGCCCTGTCGTTCTCCCTCGCAGGCAACGGTGAGATCGCCCTGAGCCTGCTGGCGAAGAAGCCCGGCATCGAGCTGCACCTCGAGTCGGCCACGGTGAAGCTTCCGCTGGCCGAGCTGCCCGACGCCGAGCCGCTGCCGCCTTACGTGCGGCTGATTCACGACGTGCTGCTCGGCGACCGATCGCTCTTCACCCGCCCGGACGGCCTGTCGGCGGCCTGGCGCACGGTCCAGCCGATCCTGGACAACCCGCCCCGCCTGCACAAGTACGCGCAGGACTCGATGGGCCCGGCCGCCGCGAAGAAGCTGGCGGCCCCGCACGGCTGGCTGCTCGGCCAGTAGGGCCCGGCCTCAGATCACGACGCGGTAGTGCGTGGTCAGCCGCCCGGTGTCGTCCCGGATGTGGAACGCGACACCGGGCGGCTGGTCACGGTCGGCGAACGGCCCCGGCCCCTCCCACGGCAGCCGCAGCGTCGAGATCACACCGGGCGCCACCAGCAGCGGCCGGCCCGCGAAGGTGCTGGCCGCAGCCGTGTGGGCGTGCCCGGTGAGGACGGCTTCCACCTGCGGGTGCGCGGCCATCAGTTCGGCGAGCGGCCCGGGCTCCAGCAGCCGGATCGAGTCGATGAACGGGTGGTGCAGCTCGACCGGCGGGTGATGGAAGGCGATGAAGACCGGCACACCCGCCGGCACGGCCGCGAGCTCCGCAGCGAGCCAGGCGAGTGTCTCCTCGTCGAGCCGCCCGTCGTCCCGGCCCGGGATGCTGGAGTCGGCGAGCAGAAAAACCGCCCCGGCCACCTCGTGCCGGCTGTTGATCGGCCCGTCACCCCCGGCGGCGTCCCCCAGCAGCCCTTTCCGGTACGCGTCCCGCACATCGTGGTTGCCCGGAAGGACCAGCACGGGCAGCTCCGAGGCGAACAGCTTCGCCGCCACCCGGTACTCGTCCTCACGCCCGTTGTCGGCGATGTCCCCGGTGATCAGAATCGCGTCCACCGGGCGCGGCAACGCGTTCAGATACCCGAGCACCCGTGCGGTCTTCTCCGCGGACTCCGGCGTGTCGTCGATGTGGGTGTCACTGAGATGAGCGATCACGAACATGGCATCCCCCTGTGTCGTCCGGCCCTCGGTTAGCAAGCTAGCCGCCGGTCGTGCGGGTCGCTGTCCCCGAGGGGGTGCCGTAGTGGTGGGCGCGGACGCGGATGTCGGCTGTGCGTTCCGTGTCGAGGGCCTGGACGCCGACGGAGGTGATGTCCGGGTCCACGACCATGACCACCGACCAGGCCGCGGCGCCCTGCGGGAGGATCTCGACGAGGAAACCCTCCTCGTCCGACGACGTGTCGGTCCAGGTGAGCAGGATCGCGTCGCGGGTCCGGGGCTCGGCCAGCAGACCGGTCGGAGCGCCGCCCGGCACTCCGTTGCCCGTGGTGCCCGGCAGGCTTCTCGGCGCCGCCCAGCTGAGGTCGGCCGGCGCCGCCACGTCGAACGACGGCGCAGTCAGGCGGATCGGCACCGGGGGTGTGGCCGGGCCGAGGACCGGGCGGATCCGGTACGAGAACGCGGTCCGCGGCATCAGGTCCGGATGGCGGTAGGTGCGCCGGTCCGGGGGCAGGAACTCGAGGATCGTCCACGGCCCGCGCGGGTCCGTGGCGAACTCGGCGATCTGCGCCGCCGTCCCCGGTTCGGCGCCCTCCCAGCGCAGGTCGATGTCGACGGGCGTGGTCAGGGTCGCGGTCAGGGTGATCGCCGGCCCGCCCCGGCCGGCGGAGCAGCCGGCCAGGACGAGCACGACAACCAGCAGGGTGCGGCGGATCATTTGCGCCAGAACTGGATGCCGCTCCAGGTGACGTCGACCGGTCCGGCGCCGCTCTCCGTACGGTAGGCGCCGAACTTGTCGTAGTAACCGCCGCCGCCACCGGTCTGCGAGTGGCGGTTCGAGCCGTTGATGTACGTGCGGTGCGCACCGTTCCCGGTGTTGTGCACCGTGTTGACCCGGACCTCGGTGCCGACGGTCGCACCGGTGGCGAGGGTCGTACCGCCGTGGACGGCGTAGAGGCGGCCACCGCGTTCGACGGCGAGCATGAAGAACGGGCCGCTGGGGCCGAAGGTCTGCTTCAGGCTGATCCGGGACCCCGGCATGCTGGTGATCCGGAAGTACCCCTCGAACTGGCGGACGCCGCTGCTGTAGGTCGCGTACCGGCGTTCGGCGCGCTGGTCGCCGCTCGCCGTCGAGCAGGTCAGCCGGAACGTCAGCCCGCTCGCCGTACCGCACCCGCGTTGCTGCAGGTCGAACGTCGGCGAGTACGACGTCCAGGGCCCGGTCTCGAGAGGTGCGGCGGACGCCGGGGACGGTGCGGCGGCGAGGGCGAGCACCGCGGCGAGGACAGCCGCTGCTCTTCTTCTCATGATGCCTCCATTCGGACGGACAACGTCCACGTATGTGGACGAGTTCACATCAGTGTCAGCCATCGACAAATGTCACTGTGAAAGAAGGCGGGGCGGAAAGCAACAGCCGGAGCCGATAAAGTCTCGCGACGGCGGGCCGTAGCGCAGAGGTCGTCGCGCCGCATTGCCCATGCGGAGGACGCCGGTTCGATCCCGGCCGGTCCGCCACCTGCACAAACGCGGGCAGCCGCAGAGGAGGCACGACCGTGGAGCGGCGACGCGAACGCGAGAGGTACGCGCGCGACCTGGCGCACTTCATGCCGCCCGGCATGGTCACCGTCGCCACCGAACGACGCCTCGCCGGCGACTGGCGCGGCGCGTGCGAGGCAGCCATGGTCGACGTCCACATCGACCTCGCCGACGTAGCCCGCACCTACGGCGCCCACCACGCCGCGCGGATCGAGGCCGATCTGCGCGGCCTCGCCCCCGACCTGCTCCGGCGCTTCCTGCCGCGCAGCGAGGGCTTGCTGCGGCACTCGGCCACTGTGGTGCTGTTCCGCCACGAGCCGCTGCACAGCGACGAGCCCCGGCTGATCGCCAGCCTGCCACGCGGCGGGAGATCACCCCGGCAGGCGATCGCGCTGCGTGTCGGCCACCGCGTCCCCGAGCACTTCTACGACCTGCCCGACTGGGCCTGGCACGCCGACGCCGTCGCCGCCCGGCGCTGGGCGTGCGGCGCCTCCGACACACGACTCCCGTGGCATTTCCCCGACGGGACCCCGTACCCCCAGGGGACCGTGACCCCGCCGGAGGAGGGAGCGGACCGCCCGGCCGTGTTCGAGCGGATCTCCGCTGCCCCGGTCGCCACCGAAGCCTTTGCGGCCGCCGGCCTGCACCTCGATCCGACACCCCGCGGCCAGGTCTACTACTGGCACGACCAGGAGGTCACCGCGTCCCTGGCCGAGCTGGCCACGGCCCTGCCGACGGCGCACGCCGAGATCACCAGACTCACCCACCGGTACGCCCGGACCCGCTTCGCCACCCCCACCCGCCTGTACGCCGTGAACGGCACCACCGTCGCCGAGCGGGAGGAAAAACTTGAGCCGGGCCCCCGCGCCTTCGGGGTGCCGGCACCGATGGACGCCGCCCTGCTCCGCCAGGGTGACCTCACACCCGACGACCTCCACCCACTGATCCACGAGGCGCTCTTCCCCGGCCGCGTCCAGAAGCGGCCACCGCCCGCCGGGCACGAGCCGGTCCCGATCCGCGTCCGATGCGGCACGGAATGGCACACCGTGATCGCCACAGGCGGGCGTCTGCTCACCCCGCACCACGACGACGCGGAGATCCGCCGCGAGTTCGTCCTCGCCGGCCTGGGCGGCCCGATAGGCGGCTGTGCGGCCGCCGTCCGCGCCTGGCGCAGTGGCGCCAAACCGATCCCGAAAGCCGTCCGTAAAGACCGCCAGGACCTCTTCGCGCTGGCACTCCACGGCGACACCGACGGACTGCTGGCCCGCCTGGCAGACGGCATCGACCCCGCCCTGCGAACACCCGGCGGCGGCACGCTGCTCCACCTGGTCGCCCACGTCGACCACCGCCGGGTCCTGCCCGTGCTCCTCGCCGCCGGCTTCTCCCTGGACGACCGCGACCACAACGGCCGCACCCCACTCCACGCAGCAGCGGAATCCGGCGCCGAACCCGCGATGGCCGCCCTGGCAGCGGCGGGCGCCAACCCGACCGCCCGCGACAACGGCGACCACACGGCGGCCACAGTGCTGAGCCGGCTCCGCGCCCGCTGAGGTTTCGCTATGCTGCCGCCCGGCAGGGCCGTAGCGCAGAGGTCGACGCGCCCGGTCTCCAAAACCGGGAGGACGCCGGTTCGAATCCGGCCGGCCCTGCCCCATGCCGTCACGCCTCCGCGCGGCGAGACCGGCCCGACCCCTCGAATCCGGTCGGTCTCGCGCCGAAGTCCAGGACACGGTGGTTTACGCTTCCGCGTGGCGAGGCCGTAGCGCAGAGGTCGACGCATCCGGACCGCATCCGGGGGGACGCCGGTTCGAATCCGGTCGGTCTCGCCCCAGGCACTCACCCATGGGCGCTGTTGCCCGGGTTACTTACGCACGGGCTCGCGGTTTACGCCCGGGGTTGACCGTGCCGCCCGCGGGGTGACGGGTTCGCGCGGTGCACGCAAGCACACCCGGTGCCGCCCAGGCCCAACTTCAAGGATGTCGGGCAAACCCAATCCACCAAGGCCCGACTGTGCCGACCCCGCCTCGGCCGGCCGGGTGGGGCGGGAAGCGGCCGGTCTACTGAGGCGCGGCCAGGCCCCGGGCCAGAATGTCGACGGCGAGGTCACAGCCGCCGGGCTGATCGCCGAGGTGGGCGACCGTCGCCAGGAGGCCGTGCAGCAGCGCGATGACGTGCTCCCGCTGGGCGTCGGCCCGGATGACCCCGTCGGCGTGGGCGCGTTCCAGCAGGTGGTCGAGGCCGCGCTGGAAGCGGGTGAGCAGCTCCTGCGAAGCCCTGTCGGCGGAGTCCGGTGACAGGTGGGCCACGAGCGCCGGGTCGCATCCGGCACCCGCGACCGATTCGAAGAAGTTCCGCACCGCCTGGGCCGTGTCCGGCGTCGCGCCGGCCTGGTCGGCGAACTCGACGAGGTGGACCAGCCGGTCCACGGCGAGTGCGGTCAGCAGGTCCTCGCGGGTCGGAAAGTGGCGGTACAGGGTGGCCACGCCGACCTCCGCCCGGGCGGCCAGCGCATGCATCCCCGGCACGGAACCTTCCTCGGCGTACATGGTGTCGAGCGCGCGCAGGATCGCCGCGCGGCTACGCGCCGCGTCTCTGCGCATGGTCTTCGTGTCCGTGCCACCGCTGTCCATGGCCCAGAAGTCTAGCTGGACGATTCCGTCCGCTTCACGCTATGGTGGTCGATGAAACGGACTATTCCGTCCGCTTTACTGGGAGGGATCCGATGAACGATCAAGAGCTCCTCGCCGGCTTCCGGCGGAGCCGGCTGGACGTGTTCCCGCACGAGGACCACCTCCGGGTGGCCTACCTTCTGGTGCGCGAACAGGGTGAGGCGCAAGGTGCCCAGGAGTTCGTCCGCGGCCTCCGGCGGCTCGCGTACCGGTTCGGCGCGCTGCCGTTCATGCTGCACATGACGCGGACCAAGGCATGGATCAAGCTGATCGCGGGCGAGATCGATGACCCGGGGCAGACCTCGGCACAGTTCCTTGACGCGCATCCGCACCTGCGCCGCAAGGACCTCCTCGACGACTACTACTACTCCTGGGGCCGCCTGAACTCGCTGCGGGCCCGCATCACGTTCGTCGAGGGCAACCGCAAGCCCCTGCCGGCGCCGACGGCGATCTCCTGACATGGCGGCGACCGCACCGGCGCCGCAGGCGCCCCACCGCGCTGACGAGCCCGGCATGCAGCGGATGCCCCTGTCCACGCGGCAGGACGTGGAGGAGGCCTTCACCCGGTCACCGACCTCCCTTGCCGCCGTCGCCGCCCGCGTGGGGGGCGAGCTCGTGGGCATGGTGGCCTCGACCTTCGAGACGGGTGTCTCGTTCGATCCGCCGCGCGCCCTGCTCTCCGTCCGGTCGGGATCGCGGACCTGGCGGGCCCTGCGCCGTTCGCGCTCGCTCGGCATCAGTCTGCTTTCCGAGCAGCAGGGCGGCCTCGTCCGGCAGCTGAGCTCGCGCACCGGCGACCGCTTCGCCGGCCTCGATCCGGTGGAGACGCCGGACGGCGCCGCCCTGCTACCCGGCGCCGCATTGTGGCTGGAGGCGGAGAGCGACAACGAGATCGCCGTGGGCGACCACCAGCTGGTCCTCCTCGCCGTCGCGGACCTGCGCAGCAGCTCCGAAGCACGGCCCCTCATCTATTGGCAGCGCGGTCTGGGCCGGATCGAACCCACGGCCGCCCCGCTGTTCCCTTGATCCAGAGAAGGTGAACTCCGTGATCGTCATCAACGGCACGCCGCACGAGATCGCCATCGCCGACACCCGGCGCTCGCTGCTCGACCACCTGCGCACCGACGCCGGCCTGCACGGCCCGAAAAAGGGATGCGACCAGGGCGCCTGTGGCGCCTGCACTGTGCTCCTGGACGGCCGGCGGGTGCTGGCCTGCCTCACCCTGGCGGCCCAGGCCGACGGCCGAGCCGTCACCACCGTCGAGGGTGTCGGCCGGGACGGAGAGCTGCATCCGTTGCAGGAGGCGTTCATCGCCCACGACGGCTTCCAGTGCGGCTACTGCACGCCCGGCCAGGTCTGCTCGGCGATCGGCATGGCGGACGAGGTGGCGCGCGGGGTGCCGAGCCGGGTGTCCTCCGAGATCGGCGCCGCGTCGTTCGACCTGTCCTCCGACGAGATCCGGGAGCGGATGAGCGGCAACCTGTGCCGCTGCGGCGCCTACAACGGCATCGTCGCCGCGATCGAGGAGACCTACGTGGGCGGACCGCGATGAAGCCCTTCACCTACGAACGGGCCGGCGATGTGGCGGCGGCGGTGGCAGCGGCGGCGACACCCGGCGCGGTGTACCTGGGCGGCGGCACCAATCTCGTCGACCTGATGCGGCAGAACATCGAGCGCCCGGCGGCGCTGGTCGATGTCTCCCGGCTGCCCGCGCGCATCGAGATCGGCCCGGACGGACGACTCTGGATGGGAGCGGCGGCCACCAACACCGACGTGGCCGCCGACCCGGTCGTCCGCCGCGACTTCCCGATCATCGCGGAAGCGATCGTCAACGGCGCCTCGGGCCAGATCCGCAACATGGCCACGGTCGGCGGCAACCTGTTGCAGCGCACCCGATGCCTCTACTTCTACGACACCGGTGCCCGCTGCAACAAGCGGGAGCCCGGCAGCGGCTGCGACGCCATCGACGGCCACAATCGGATGCACGCCGTCCTCGGCGCGTCCTCGCAGTGCGTGGCCACCCATCCGTCGGATCTGGGCGTGGCGCTGGCCGCGCTGGACGCCCGCGTCCACCTCGCCGGACCGGCCGGGCCGCGCACGGCCGAGCTGCTGGACCTGCACCGGCTGCCCGGCGACACCCCGCACATCGAGAACACTCTGCAACCGGGCGAGCTCATCACGGCGGTCAGCGTGCCCATGCCGCCCGCGGCGGCACGCTCGGCGTACCGGAAAGTCCGGGAACGGGCCAGCTACGCCTTCGCGCTCATCTCCGTCGCCGCACTGCTCGAGGTCCGCGACGGTGTGGTCATCTCGGCCCGGCTGGCGCTGGGCGGCGTGGCAGCCAAACCATGGCGCGCCGCCGCGGCGGAAGAGGCGCTGGTCGGAGCCCCGGCAACCCGGGCGGCCTTCGAACGGGCGGCCGACGCGGCGCTCGCCGACGCGCGGCCACTGGCGCACAACGCCTTCAAGATCCCACTGGTACGGCGCGTGCTCGTCGCCACTCTCGAGGAGTTGTCATGAACGCCGACCAGATCGTCGGTCGAGCCGTCCCCCGGCGGGACGGCCCCGCCAAGGTCAGCGGCGCAGCCAGGTTCACCGCCGAGGTACCGGTCGCCGGCCTGGCGCACGCCAAGCTCGTCTGCAGCACCATCGCCGCGGGCGAGATCGTCGGCATCGACCTGACCCGAGCGCGGTCGGCGCCCGGCGTGGTGGCGATCATGACGCACGACAACGCACCGGCCATGCGTATCGCGCCGCTGCTGATCACACTGCAGGGCGCCTCGTTCACCCGCGCGCCCGTCATGCAGGACGCACGGATCCGCTGGAACGGCCAGCCGGTCGCCATCGTGGTGGCCGAGACTCCGGAACAGGCCGACCACGCCGCCTCACTCGTCCGGATCAGCTATGCCCCCACCGAGGCCCGGCTCCTCTTCGACGACCTCAAGATCGGCGCGCCGCAGCCGGATCACGTCCAGGGCGAGGCGCCCGCGGTGACGCTCGGAGACGCGGCTGCGGCCCTGCGGACCGCCCACACCAGCGTCGACCGGGTCTACCGGACGCCGTGGCACACGCACTGCGCCATCGAACCGCACGCCACCACCGTCGCCTGGCACGACGAGCGCAGCCTGACGATGTGGGACGCCACCCAGGCGATCACCCATTCCCAGGCCACCTTGGCCGAGGTCTTCAGCCTCGATCCGCAGAACATCCGGGTCGTCTCGCAGTTCGTCGGGGGCGCCTTCGGCAACAAGATGATGTGGAGCCACCAGATCCTGTGCGCCGCGGCCGCGCGGCTGGCGCAACGCCCGGTCCGGCTGGTCCTGTCCCGCTCCGACGTCTTCCGGGTGACCGGCGGCCGGACCCGCACCGAGCAACGGGTGGCACTGGGCGCCCGGGCGGATGGGACGCTCACCGCGCTGGTCCACGAGGCGACGACCACGACCGGCGTCAACGACGGCTTCGCCGAGCAGTGCACGTTCCCGGCCCGGGTCCTCTACGGCGCTGACGCGTTCGGCATCGACCAGCGCGTGGTGGAACTCCACACGCCGGCCAACTCGTCCATGCGGGCGCCCGGCGAATCGGTGGGCTCGTTCGCCCTGGAGTGCGCGCTCGACGAGCTCGCCGAGCAGCTCGACCTGGATCCGCTCGAGCTCCGTACCAGGCTCGAGCCGGCGGTGCATCCGACCAACGGCAAACCGTTCTCCGGACGGCACCTCGTCGAGGCGTACCGGCTGGGGGCCGAGCGGTTCGGCTGGGCCGAGCGCAGCTCGACACCACGCTCGCGGCGGGACGGGCGGTGGTGGGTGGGCCAGGGCGTCGCCACCGCCACGTACCCCTACACCCGCATGCCGGGCGGCCGCGCTTCCGTCACGGTGAGCGCGGACGGGCACGCGACCGTCCGCACCGCGGCGCACGAGATGGGCATGGGCACCGCCACCGTCCAGGCCCAGTACGCCGCCGACCATCTGGGTCTACCGCTGGACCGGGTGCACTTCGAGTACGGCGACAGCCGCCACCCCGCAGCGGTGCCGGCGGGCGGGTCAGCGCAGACGGTCAGCATCATCGCCTCGGTGGTGGCGGCGACCCGGGCGCTCATCGCGGAACTGCTGCGCCTCACGGCCTCGGACTCACCCCTGGCCGGTGCGGGTACGGACGACGTGTCACTGCGCGACGGCGGCGTCTACCTGCGAGACGGCGGGGCGGGGCAGTCCTACCCGGACATCCTGCGCCGGGCCGGTCGCGGCGAGCTCACCGGCGAGGGCGCCGCTTCACCGCCGACGGAGACGGCTCAGCACGCGATGCACTCCTTCGGGGTGCAGTTCTGCGAGGTACGGGTCCACGACGTCACCGGCGAGGTCCGGGTGTCACGGTGGCTCGGCATGTTCGACACCGGCCGCATCATCAACCCGCGGACGGCCGCCAGCCAGTTCCGCGGCGCGATCGTGATGGGTATCGGCTCGGCACTGAGCGAGGAGACGGTCTTCGACGAGCGGACCGGACGGGTCCTCAACGCCTCACTGGCCGAGTACCACGTACCCGTCCACGCCGACATCCCGCCGATCGAGGTCGCCTGGCTCGGCCACCCGGACCCGATGGCGCCGCTGGGCGGCAAGGGCGTGGGCGAGGTCGGCATGGTCGGCGTGGCCGCGGCGGTCGCCAACGCGGTCCACAACGCCACCGGCCGGCGCATCCGCGACCTGCCGATCACGCCCGACAAGGTGCTCGGACTGTGAGGGGTGTCGGCGGCCGTGCGTGAGATCCTCGACGACATCGTGGCCACGTGGCGCCGCGGCGAGCCCGCCGGTCTGGCCACGGTCACCGCCACCTGGTCCAGCGCGCCCCGGCAGGCCGGGGCGGCGATGCTCGTCCGGGCCGACGGCACCGCGGCCGGCAGCGTCTCCGGCGGCTGCGTCGAGAGCGCGGTCTACGAGCTGTGCCGGGAGGTGGCCGGCTCCGGGGCACCCCGGACGGCGCGGTACGGCGTCACCGACGACGACGCCGCCCAGGTGGGCCTGCCCTGCGGCGGCACGATCGAGGTCTTCGTCGAAACCGGCGAGCTTCACGGAGCTCGCAGTGCTGGCCGACGAGGTGGCCGCCGGGCGGCCGGTGGCGCTGCTGACCTGTGTGGCCGGCCCGCCTGACCGGATCGGCCGGCACCTGGTGCTCACCCCGGACGTCCGGCACGGTTCCCTCGGCGCCGACGGCATCGACGACGCTGCGGCCGGCGACGGGCGGGGCCTGCTCGCCGCCGGCCGCACCGGACTGTTGCACTACAACGCGGACGGCCGGCCCGGCAGCGGAGTCACCGTGCTGGTCACCTCCTTCGCGCCGGCGCCCCGCATGCTGGTGTTCGGGGCCACCGACCACGCCGCGGCGGCGGCCCGCATCGGCACGTTCCTCGGCTACCGGGTCACCGCCTGCGACGCCCGGCCGGTCTTCGCCACCGCCGAGCGCTTCCCCGGCGCCCACGAGGTGGTCGTGGACTGGCCGCACCGCTACCTCGCTGCGGAAGCGTCGGCAGGCCGGCTCGACACGCGCACGGTGGTCTGCGTCTTGACACACGACGCCAAGTTCGACGTACCCGTGCTGAGCCTGGCGCTGAAGCTGCCGCTGGCGTACGTGGGCGCCATGGGCTCCCGCCGCACGCACGCCGACCGACTCGAACGCCTCCGCGAGGCCGGGCTGGCGGAGCCCGCCCTGGCCCGGCTCCGCTCGCCGCTCGGGCTCGACCTGGGCGCGCAGACCCCGGAAGAGACCGCGATCAGCGTGGCGGCGGAGATCATCGCGGCGCGCTCCAACGCCACCGGCAGGCCTCTGACGGGCACCCCGGGACCGATCCACAAGTCAGCACCAGGATGAGGACGTGAACGGCTGCTATCCGAGGCCGGCGCGGGACGCGGTGGACGTGGGGCGCGGGGCGCAGCGGGCGAGGGGTGTCGTGAAACCGGGCCGCGCTGGTCGCGGGGCGTTCGTTATGCTTCCGCGCGGCGAGGCTGTAGCGCAGAGGTCGACGCACCCGGTCGTCGTCCGGGGGGACGCCGGTTCGATTCCGGTCGGTCTCGCCCCGGAAGCGGGGAGGGCCTGTGCCGATCGATCCAGCGGAGCTGGCCGCCTGCCTTTCCGTGCTGGCCCGGCTCGACGACACCGATCTCGACGACCACACCCGGCTCGAGCTCGAACGCGCCGTGACGGCCGCGGCCCGCGGCGTGAAGAAGCGGGCCAAGGCTCGCCGGGACCGTGAGACCCGGTCGGCGGACCGTGCCGTGCTGGCCGCTGCGACCCGGTTTCACACCGAGATACCGCCGGTCGTTCCCGCCGGCACACCGGCGGCGGCCTCGCCGGGCACGCTGCGGCGGGAGCGGCTCTGTTACGTGTGCAAGATCGCGTACCGGCAGGTGGACGCTGATTACCACATGCTGTGCGGGGCCTGCGCCGACGAGAACAGGGAGCGGCGTCAGGCGCGGTGTGATCTGACCGGGCGGACGGCGATCGTCACCGGTGGACGGGTGAAGATCGGCTTTCACACCGCGTTGAAGCTGCTGCGTGATGGGGCCGAGGTCATCGTGACCACTCGTTTCCCTCGGGACGCCGCTCGGCGGTATGCCGCTGTGCCCGACTTCGGGGACTGGTCGGACCGGCTGTCGGTGCATGCACTGGACCTGCTGGACCTGTCCGGGACGTTGGACTTCGTCGCGCTGGCCCAGAAGCGTCTCGGCGGGCTCGACATTCTGATCAACAACGCGGCGCAGACGCTGTACCGGCCGGGGGCGTACCACCGGGAGGTCCGTGCGGCCGAGGACCAGGAGCTGTCCGGTCCTGCGGCGCGGGTGGCGATCACCGCGGGGGCGGCGCACGTGCCGGCCACGGCGGACGAGCTGTTCTTCCCCGTCGGGCAGCACGACGAGACGGGTCAGCAGCTCGACCTCCGCGCGGTGAACTCGTGGGTTCTGCACGACGGTGACGTGAGCCCGCACGAATGGCTGCAGGTGCATGTCGTGAACGCGTTCGCGCCGTTTCTGCTGACGTCCCGGCTGCGGCCGTTGCTGACAAGAAGCAGGCACCCGCAGCGGCACGTCGTGCAGGTCTCCGCGATGGAGGGCAGCTTCTCCCGGCGCGGCAAGACGATTCGCCATCCCCACACCAACATGGCCAAGGCCTCCCTGAACATGCTGGTCCGCACCGTCGCCCCCGATTACGCGGCCGACGGCATCCACATGAACAGTGTCGACACCGGCTGGGTCACCGACGAACGCCCGCACCCGGGCAAGACCGCGCAGCGTGATCTCGGGTTCCGGCCGCCGCTCGACGTCGTCGACGGCGCCGCCCGTGTCTACGACCCGATCGTCCGCGGCCTGCGCGGCGAGCCGGTCCACGGCCAATTTCTCAAGGACTACCGGAGCGTGCCCTGGTGAACGATCCGACTCCCGTGCGGTGTCCCGCCATCACGAATCCCGACGCCGGGCTGGCGGATCCGGCCGACTTCGAGCCGTTGCTGGCCCGGCTGGCGACCGGCGGGAACGTCGCCGAGTCCGAGATCTTCCCACGGGGGACGGTTCAGCCGGACGGGCGGCTGGATCTGTGCAAGCAGGGCATCGGTCCGGTCGAGACCGGCCGTATCGTGGCCGCCGCGGCCGGGTCGCCGCTCGTGCGGCACCTGCTGCTCGGCACCAACGGTCTCGGTGCCGAGGGCGCCCGCGCGGTCGCCGGAGCCCTGCAGCCCGGCCACGGCGTCGAGACGCTCTACCTGGGGTGCAACCGCATCGACCCGGAAGGTGTCGACGCCCTGGCCGGCCGGCTTGCGGACGACACCACGGTCCGGGCGTTGTGGCTCAAGCGCAATCCGGTCGGTGACGAGGGTGTCGCCCGGCTGGCGGCGGCGCTTTCGGGCAACACCACCATCCGTACGCTGGACCTGGTCAATGTCGGGATGACCGTCCGCGGTCTGACGGTTCTGGCCGGGGCTCTCGCCGCCCGGGAACCGCGGCTGCAACGGCTCTACCTGGGTGGCAACGGGTTCGGGCCGGAGGCCGTCGACGCGCTCGGTGTGCTGATCCACGACGCCGGGATCCGCGAGGTGTATCTCGCCGCGAACCACCTCGGGGACGAGGGTGCCGCGGAGCTGGGGCGCGTTGCTGCGGGCGTACCGATGACGCTGGGTCTGGGTGGCAACCACCTGTCACCGGCGGGGGCGGCCGGGCTGGCCGCGCACTGCGGGGCGTGGACGGCTCTGGATCTGTCGCGGCCGCCGTCGGAGCGAGCGCTCGGCGCGCACGGCAACGTGGTCGGTGACGAGGGTGCGGCGGCGTTCGCGGACGCTCTGCCGCAGGCGCGGCTGCGGCGGCTGGACCTGCGGCGCACGGGGATCGGCGGGCGTGGTGCCCGGCGGCTGGTGGCGGCGGTCGAGGGGCATCCGACGCTGGAATATCTGGGGATCAACGGCGGGGTGCCGCGCAAGCAGCGGCGGAAGGCAACGGCGTTGATCGCCGAGCAGGGGCGGCAGGTCACGCCGCCGCACCCGGACGTACGGGCGATCGCGAGCATCTACCGGTGAGCGCGCTCGACGGCGCCGACGCCCTGATCGCGGCCACGCGGGCGCACCGCACCGAACCGTCCGCCGATCCGCGGGTGGAGGCGCTGGCGCTGGCCGTCTCGGCGAACCTGCCCGTGTTGTTGTGGGGTGAGCCGGGCATCGGCAAGTCGGCGACGTTGCAGCAGCTCGCGACGGGTCTGGGACTGCCGATGGAGACCGTCATCGCCAGCGTGCACGAGCCGTCGGACTTCGCCGGGCTGCCCATCGTCGGGGACTCCCCCGCGACCGACGGGGTGCCGATGGCGCCGCCGGACTGGGCGGTACGCCTCGCCCGTACCGGATCGGGCCTGGTGTTCTTCGACGAGTTGTCGTCGGCGCCGCCGGCGGTGCAGGCCGCGCTGTTGCGGGTGGTCCTGGAGCGCCGGGTCGGGAGCCTGCAGCTGCCGGATCCCGTTCGCGTGGTCGCGGCGGCGAATCCACCGACGAGCGCGGCCGACGGCTGGCATCTGGCACCGCCGCTGGCCAACCGCTTCGTCCATCTGCAGTGGACACACGATCCGCGGACCGTCGCGCGCGGCCTGGCGGGCACGTGGCCCGCGGTGACCGTTCCGACGGTACGCCCGGAGCGCGCCCGGACGTCCCTGGCCCGCGCCCGGGGTGCACTCGCGGGCTTCCTCACCGCACGGCCCGGCCTCACGCATCATCTGCCGGAGGACGCGGAGTCGCGCGGTGGCGCCTGGCCGTCGCCGCGCACCTGGGAGATGGTGCTGCGCCTGCTGACGTTCCATTACAGCGCCCGGACCAGCACGAGTGCGCTGGCGCTGGCCGTCGCGGGTGCGGTCGGTCCCGGCGCCGGGATGGAGTTCGTCAGCTACCTGGAAAATCTGGATCTGCCCGACCCGGAACGGGTGCTGGCCGATCCGTCGGCGTTCGAACTGCCCGGTCGTGGTGACCGGCAGCTCGCGTTCCTGACCGCGGTGATCGCGGCCGTGCAGGCCGAGGCGACCCGCCCGCGGTGGGAGGCCGGCTGGGTGGTGCTGCAGAAGGCCGTCGACGCCGGGGTGCCGGACGTGGCGGCACGGGCGGCCGCCGACCTGGCCGCGCTGCGCGAGCCGCAGTGGCCGGTGCCGGCGACCGTCGACGCGTTCATCGACGTGCTGTCGCTGTCGGGCCGCCTGCCCGGGTGAGCGGCACGCTGGACCGCACGAAGCTGCTCGCGGCCCGTTACCGGGCCGCGATCGACCGGCCGTACCTCGCGACGGCGCTGTTCAGCATCACGGTCGTCGAATCGGCACGGGTGCCGACGATGGGTGTGGACCGGCGGTGGCGGTGTTACGTCTCCCCCGCGTTCGTGGCGCGGACGCCGGTGCCCGAGCTGGCGGCGGTGTGGATCCACGAGGTCGCCCATCTGCTGCGCGATCATCACGGTCGCGCCACGCGGCTCCCGCCCGGCACCGGGGACGACCACTACCGGGTGAACGTCGCTCAGGACTGCGAGATCAACGACGACCTCGTCGCGGACCGCCTGCCGCTGCCCGCGGACCGGGTCGAACCCCGGACGTACGGCCTGCGTGCGGGCCTGGTCTTCGAGAAGTACCTCCAGCTCCTGCCGAAGGAGGTCCGGAGCGTCGACTGCGGTTCCGGGGCCCACGGCGTGGACCGGCCGTGGGAGCACGACGACCCGGGTGGTGTCAGCGACGTCGAGGCCGAGGCGATCCGCCGTGACACCGCCCGGCAGCTGCGGTCCCGGGGTGACGTGCCGGGCGGCTGGCGGCGCTGGGCCGACCAGCTGCTGGAGTCGAAGGTGGACTGGCGGAGGCAGCTCGCCGGTGCGGTCCGGGAGGCGGTCGCGTGGGCGAGCGGGGCGGTGGACTACGCGTACCAGCGGCCGTCACGGCGCTCGGCGGCGCTGCGGGGTGTGATCCTGCCCAGCCTGCGCCGGCCCGTGCCGCGGGTGGCCATCGTCGTGGACACCTCGGGGTCGATGGGCGAGCCGGAGCTGGCGGCGGCCCTGGCCGAGGTCGCGGCTGTGCTGCGGGTGGTCGGCGTCGGCGGCAACCGGACGACCGTGCTCGCCTGCGACGCGGCCGTGCAGGTCACCCGGTCGGTCTACAGCGCCGCCGACGTGCAGCTGGCCGGTGGGGGCGGCACGGACCTGCGTGTCGGTGTCGCCGAGGCGCTGCGGTCACGGCCGCACGTGGTCATCGTGCTGACCGACGGCTTCACACCCTGGCCGGACGCGCCGCTGGAGCGGACGCGGCTCATCGCCGGGCTGATCGGCGCACAGGCGCCCGAGCCGCCGGGCTGGATCACGGCCGTCCGGGTCGACCCGACTTTACAATGAAAACCATTTCCAACAAGATGGGGGCATGAGCACCCGTCCGATCACCACCGTCGCGCCGTCGCCGGTCGACCGCCGCCCGCGGGTCACCGTGCTCGCCGGCTTCTCCCCGCACGCCACCGAGGCCGTCGCCCGGAGCCTCCTCGTCACCGATCCGCGCCTGCTCCTGGTCCGGCACGACCTGACCCGGGTACGCGACGGCCACGTCCGCCGCATCGTCCGCACCGCCACCACGCTGCTCGAGGACGAGACCGTCCACCTCGTGCACGGGTGCGTCGCCTGCACGCTGAGCGAGGACGTCCTGCCCACCCTGGTACGCCTGAGCCGTACCCATCCCGCCTCTGACGTGATCCTGGCCCTGCCCGGCGTGGTGGAGCCGGAATCCCTCGCCCGCTGCGCCGCCGGTGCACCCGTCCGCTTCGACTCCTACGTCACCGTGGTCGAGGCGGACGGTTTTCTCGACGAGCTCAGCACCACCGACGACCTGCGGGACCGGGGTCTGCACGCGGCCGACGAGGACCGCCGCAGCGTCGCCTCGGTCGTGGCCCGCCAGGTCGAGTACGCCGACACGATCGTCGTCTGGGGCCGCCCCGACCACCGCACCGAGACGATGCTGCACCACCTCGCCCCGTGGGCGACCCAGCTCCGCGTCGGCGACACGACGACCATCGACTGCACGGGTCTCGCCGCCCGCGTCCGGGGCACCGGCCGGCACGATCCGCGGAAACCGGGCCTGCTGGGACGGGCCCTGGAGGGCTACCCGATCGGTGTGCACGACCCCGGCGACTCGATGCTGTTCCGGGCGCGGCGCCCGTTCCACCCGCAGCGGCTCTTCGACGCGCTGCCGGAGCTCACCGGGGAGGCGTTGCGGGGCCGGGGGCAGCTGTGGCTCGCCACCCAGCCGGACGTGGCCATCGGCTGGGAGTCCGCCGGTGGTGGCATCTCGCTGACGAGCCTGGGCTACTGGCTCGACGCCCTCGACGCCGAGCGGTGGGACGAGGCGAGCGACCTGCGGCGTCTGGCGGCGGATCTCGACTGGGACCCGTACCACGGCGACCGGCGTACCGTGCTGGCCTTCATCGGCCTGGACGGCGACGCCGACGACCTCACCGCACGGCTGACCGACTGCTTGATCACAGACGACGAACTCGCGGGCGGATCCGAGGCCCGGGCCGGAATATCCGACCCCTTCGCAGGCTTCTTCCCCGTGGATCCCGAGGAGGACTGACACATGAAGACTGGTATCCACCCCACCTACGGCTACGTCGTCTACCGCGACCGCAGCGCCGACTACTCGTTCCTCACCCGCTCGACGGCGACGAGCGACAAGACGGTCGAGTGGGAGGACGGGAACACCTACCCGGTCCTGGACGTCGACATCTCCAGCGGCAGCCACCCGTTCTGGACGGGCAAGCAGCGCCTGCTCGACACCGCCGGCCGCGTCGAGAAGTTCCGCGCGAAGTACGCCCGCGCCCGCGGCGAGAAGTAGGTCTCACCCACCCGCAGCGAGCAACCGTTCCCCCAGCGAGAGGACGGTTGCTCGCAGTTCGGGGCCTCCGAGCACCCGGAACGGCACCTAACATGCGGTCATGGACACCACGATCACCGAGCCGTCGATGACCGCCGGCGAGGCCGAGATGCTGCTCTTCGCGCTGGAACGCTCGCGGGCGACGTTCGCCTGGAAGACCGGGGGCCTGGACGCGGCCGCGCTGAGCCGGACGTTCCCGCCGTCCACGATGACGATCGGTGGCCTGGTCAAGCACCTCGCCGCCGTCGAGGAGAAGTACACCAACCTGTTCTTCAGCGCCGACCCCGTGCTGCCGGACTGGTTCCCGCCGGACCTGGGCGCCGACCCGCAGTGGGAGTGGACGACAGCCGCCGACCACTCCCCCGAGGAGCTGTACGCGATCTGGGAGAGCGCCGTCGAGAAGTCCCGCGAGGTGCTGACCGCACTGCTCGCCGACGGCGGCCCGGGCCGGGCGTCCTACTACGACACCGGCACCGGCGAGTCGCCCAACCTGCGGCGCGCGCTGGTCGACCTGCACGACGAGTACGCCCGCCACGTGGGCCACGCCGACCTGTTCCGCGAGGCGATCGACGGGGTCGTCGGGGAGGACCCGCCGCAGGGCTGATCAGACGCCGCCGCGCAGGGCCTCGAACAGCCTCTCGAAGCGTGCGCGGTGGTCGTCCAGCAGCGCATCCGCCTGCTCCCCGGCGATGAGCCGGCGCGCGGTCCCCACCAGCACGGTGATGTAGCCGGCGAGGAAGAACGCGGCGAGCAGCGCCGCATCACCCTCGTAGGCGGGATCGTCGTCGAGCTCCTCGGACAGGGTCCGCTGCAGCTCGGCGGCGATCTCGCGGGCGCGTGAGACCAGCGCGGGCGACTCCGCCACGGTCCGGAAGAACGGCACGGACCGGCCGTCGATGCCCGAGAGCGGGTGCCGCGCGTCGAGAAGCCGGAACGTCGAGTCCCGCAGGGACGTCAGCACGTCGGTGCCGGGGGCACGGTCCCGCACCGCCGACCGCAGGAGCTCGACGGCGTCGGCCGCGCGGTCCAGGAAGAGGTCCTCCTTGCGCGGGAAGTGCTTGAACACCGTCACGCTCGAGACGCCGGCCTCCTTCGCGACCTCGGCGACCGTGACCGCGTCATAACCGCGCTCGAGGAACATCCGGTTCGCGACCTCCAAGATCCGCGCACGCGTCTGCGGCCCGCCCCGCGCACTTGTCCTGGGCATCCACCCTCACTTCCTTGTGCAACTAAACTTAGTCGCTTAATATAGTCGCATGACCTCGACACCGACCGCCATTCTCACCGGTCCACGACCGCCCCGGACGCTCCGGGAGGCCGGGGTCGCCCTGGCCGGCCTGTCCGCGGTGTTCCTCTTCGAAATGCTGGACACCTCGATCCTCACCGTGGCGCTGCCCACGATCGGACACGAGCTCCACGCCTCGACAACCATCCTGCAGTGGGTCACCGGCGCGTACGCCGTGGTCTTCGGTGGGTTGATGCTGGCGTTCGGCGCAATCGCCGACCGGTTCGGCCGCCGCCGCGTCATGCTCACCGGCTTGGTTCTGCTCGGCCTGGCCGCCCTGACGACAGCCTTCGTCACGACCGCTGAGCAGCTCATCGCCGTCCGCGTGGTCATGGGCATCGCCGCCGCCATGACCACACCGGGGTCGCTGGCGCTGGCCTTCCGGCTCTTCGACGACGACGGCCTCCGCGTACGGGCGATCACCCTGATCTCGACCGTGGGCCTGGTCGGGCTCGCGATCGGCCCGACCGCCGGGGGTCTGGTGCTCGCCGTCGCTCCCTGGCAGGTCCTGCTGCTGGTGAACGTGCCGATCGCCGCGCTCGCGTACCTCGGCATCCGGGCCGGCATCGCCGCCGACGACCCGGCGGAGCTACACCGTGATCCGATCGACGTCGCAGGCGCCCTGCTCGGCACCGTGGCGATCGTGCTCACGCTGATCGCACCGACCCTGTTCCTCGCCGGGGGCGCCGGGTCGTGGGCGCCCTGGGCGACCACCGCGGCAGCCGTCACGAGCGCGGTTCTCTTCGTCGTGCGCCAGCGCTCGGCGCGCTTCCCGCTGCTCGACCTCCGGCTCGTCGCGCACCCGCTGGTGGCGAGCGGTCTGGCGTTCAAGGCGGCGGCCGGGCTGGCCACCGCCGGCCTCGGCTTCCTGGTGACGCTGCAACTTCAGCTCGACTGGGGCTGGTCGCCGGCCCTCGCCGCGGTCGGCCTGCTGCCACAGGTTGTCGTCCTCGTGGCGGGTGGCCGGTTCGTCAGCCCGTTCGTGCAACGGGCCGGCCTCGAGCGGGCCGCCTGGATCAGCGCCCTCACGGTCGTCTCCGGCCTCGCGGTCTACGCTCTGCTGAGCCGTTTCGGGTACGCGTGGGTCGCGCTCTCCCTGGTCCTGGTCGCGGCCGGGATGCGTGTGGCCGGTGTGGTCGCCGGAACGAACGTGCTCCGTGGTCTGCCCGGGAACCGCACCACGATCGGCGCGGCCCTCGTCGACACCTCCACCGAGGTGGCCTCCGGCGCCGGCATCGCGGTCACCGGCACCATCCTTGCGGCGCTGTTCACCGGCGACATCACCCGGGCGGGCTGGACCGCCCAGCAGACGTCGGAGTTCCGCGACTCAGTCACGACGGCCGGCCTCACGCTCACGCTGCTGGCCGCGGCGCTGGTCGCCTGGGGCATCGTCCGAGCGCGTCGCGGCGGCCGGGAAGTCGCGCAGCCCGCGCAGGGGTGAGAAGACGACGAACAGGCTCGCACTCCACATGCCCAGCACGGCGATCAGCAACGCCGGCCGCAGCCCGAAGGCACTGCCCAGCGCACCACCGGCCAGCGCACCGAGCGGGATCGAGCCGTACGAGATCCACAGGAACGACGCGTTCACCCGGCCGAGCAGCGGCGGCGGCGTGATCCGCTGCCGGTAGGACAGGGCGGACACGTTGTAGAGCATCGCGTTCGCACCGAAGGCCGCGAACCCGGCCGCGAAGAGCAGCAGCCCCCAGCCCGGCTGCGCCGCCGGGATCAGCAGGTAGAGCGGGCCGGGCACCACCATCGACACCCAGATCGTCCGGGCGGTGCCGACCCACCGGGTCAGCCGGTCCGCGACCGTCCCGGCCAGGACCCCGCCCACGGCCCCGAGCGAGAAGACCAGCCCCACCTGTACGGCCGAAGCGCCCAGCTCCCGCGTCAGGAAGACCACGTCGACGCCGTGCGTGGCCATCACGAAGAAGTTCGACACCGCCGTACAGGCCAGCAGCTTCACCAGGATCGCGTCCCGCCGGACGAAGCTCAGCCCCTCGGCGATCGCCTGTCGCAGCCCTACACGCTCGGCCGCGACCCGTTCGCGGGCCGGTGCCCGGATCAGCGCCAGCGCCATGGCACTGATCAGGTAGGTGACGCTGTTGACGAAGAACGTCCGCGCAGCACCGGCCAGCCCGACGAGCGCGCCGGCGAGGGCCGGACCGGCCAGCTCGGCCAGCTCCTGCGACATCGTCACCTTCGCGTTGGCGTCGACCAGCCGCTCCGGGCCAACCAGGCCCGGCAGCTCCGTCCGGTACGCCACGGTGAAGAACACGGTCAGGACGCCCGTGAGCGTGACCACGGCGTACAGGAGGACGAGGGTGAGGTGACCGGTCAGCGCGCCCACCGGCAGGGCGAGCAGCAGCACCGCCCGGCCGAGATCGCAGCCGATCATCAGCCGGCGGCGGTCCACCCGGTCGGCGAGGACACCGGCGGGCAGCGAGACGATCAGGTACGGCACCCAGCCCAGCACGGCGAGCACCGACACCTGGAAGACGCTCGCGTGCAGCACCGTGGCCGCCAGCAGCGGCACCGCGACACCGGAGATCCGCGCGCCGACCTCACCCGCGGTCTGGCCGCCCCACAGCAGCAGGAACGACCGGCTCCGCCACAGGCTGCCGGTCAACCTCCGAGCGCTGTCTTGATCTCGCGGAGCTGCCGCTGCTCGACGCCGAAGTCCCGCGGCCGGGGACTGTCCGGGTTGGGATCCAGGATCACCTCGGCCGCCCCCAGCTCGGCCAGGGCCCGCACGTCGCCGGCAACCTGGTCGAGAGTGCCGACGCCGGCCGGACGGCTGTCGTCGGCGGGCTCGGCCTGCAGCCTGGCCTTCATGCGCACGACCAGCTCGGGAACGGCCCGGCCCTGCTCGGCGGCCTCCCGGCGGAGCGCGGGCAGACCCGTGTCCCGCAGCCAGCCGAGATCAGGGTTGATCGGGTGCCACGCGGTGCCGGACCGCACCGCCCGGCGGATCGCCCGCCGCGACGGCCCACCCACCCAGACCGGCACGCTCCCACCCTGCGGCCGCGGCCCGGTCCGCACATTCTCGTACGCGGGCCCGCTGACCCGCTCCTTCGCCCACGCCTCGGTGATGATCTCCAGATACTCGTCCGTGACGGGCCCCCGCCGCGCATGATCGGCACCGAGCGCCGCGAACTCCGACGCCGCCCAGCCCGCACCGACCCCCAGCACGAACCGTCCCCCGCTCATCAGGTGCAGCATCGCGCTCATCCGCGCCGTGTGCAGCGGATGCCTGTACGGCAGGAGAACCACCGACGTCCCGAGCTTGACCGTCGAGGTCTGCCCGGCCAGCCACGCGAGCAGCACGAACGGGTCGTGGAACGGCTCGGGATAGATGTCCGCCACCTCCGGGGTGAGGACAACATGGTCGGAGACGACCAGCGTGTCGAACCCGTTGTCCTCGGCGAAGCGGGCCCACCCGAGCAACGCGTCGTAATCCGCCCCGGGCCCGAAGTTGGGCACATTCACACCGAGCCGGATCATCGCTTCTCCCCGAAGATCGTGAACGGCACGGACGGGTCCGCGCCGGTCCTCCCCCGCCGGGCGATCGCGGGCAGGACGGCGGTGACAGCATCGATCAGCCGCCCGGTCGTCACCGGATCACTGTCGATCGCAGCCGGCACCAGACCCTTGTCCGCGGCGAAGACGATCTCGCGCACCCCGGCCGCCGCCGCGACCAGCCGGCAGATCGCGCACGGCTCGCAGCTCGAATAGACGATCGCCCCACCCAGATCGGCGCGGCCCAGCCGCCGCGTGGCGTCCCGGATCGCGACCACCTCACCGTGCCCGGACGGATCGTGATCCTCCAGGTAAGAATTGGCCCCACCCCCGATCACCACCCCGTCCCGCACCACCAGCGCCACGAACGGCAGCTGCCCGGCCGCGGCATGCACCCCCGCCAGCTCAACAGCCCGCGCCAGCGCGCCGTCCTCGTCGAACCGGGCACCGATCAGAGCGTCGACATCAACCGTGGTCATACCGCGACACTAGAAGCGGCCCCCGGCGTCGAGGTCAAGCGAGTTTCCGACGCGGACGGTCGCCTCAGCGCCCGGGAAACGCGAGTTCGGTGATGAAGGCCGTGCCGGCGATCGGGCGGTCCTCGTGCATGGTGATGCGGTCGCCCGGCTGCAGGTGGTGCCAGCGGGCGGCGGTCAGTGGCGCCAGGCGGACCGAGCCGCGGCCGTCCGGGGGCAGGTCCGGGGCGTACTCGACCCAGATCAGGGCCACGGCCAGGTCCGGGAGGCCGGCCGGGGTGACCAGGCCGATGTCCCACAGCGGCCGCAGTTTGCCGTCGCCCGGGATCGGGGTCGTCCGGCTGCCGGGGAGCAGCTGGAGCTCGGCGCGGATGATCCCGTGGAGGACCTCGCGGCGGCGCCACGCGCACCAGGCGGCGTTGCGTTCCAGGTGCATCAGGTGGGCGGCGTCACCGAGGGTCTGCCAGTACGAGGTGGTGGCCGGGTAGGTGTCGCCCAGATCGAGGAGGACGTCGAGGGCTATCTCCCACTCGTTCGCGGCCAGGTAGTCGTCCACATCGGCCACCGGGAGCCCGGCCGGGATCTCGCGTGCCGCCTGGCGCAGCAGTTCGGGGACGTCCACGCGGGCGATTGTGCCTGCTCCGCGGGAGGTGGCCCCGGCCGGGCTGCCCGTCCGTCCGCCGGACACCCGCCAAGCTCCCCCAGGGGTCTGACGTAGTCGCTGATTGCCGCGCAGGCCGGGCTGGTCGAGCTGCGCGGCGATCTCAGCGGGTCAGCGGGCCCGGCGGGTGACGAGGCGCTGGATGACGATGAAGGCGAAGAGGAGGATGCCGATCACGATCTTCGTCCACCAGGAGCTGAGGGTGCCCTGGAAGGTGATGATGGTCTGGATCAGGCCCAGGACGAGGACGCCCAGGACGGTGCCGAAGAGGTAGCCGGAACCGCCGGTGAGGATCACGCCGCCGATGACGACCGCCGCGATGGCGTCGAGTTCCATGCCCTGGGCGTGCAGGCTGTACCCGGAGAGCATGTAGAAGCTCAGGAGCACCCCGCCGAGGGCCGAGCAGAAGCCGCTGATCGTGTAGACGGCGATGCGGGTGCGGCCGACGGGCAGACCCATCAGCAGCGCCGAGTCGGCGTTGCCACCGATCGCGTAGACGGTCCGGCCGAAGCGGGTGTACGCCAGCACGTACGCGCCGATGAGGACCACCACCAGGGCGATCACCACGCTGGTGGAGATGAAGATGCCGGGGCCGAAGCGGATGCGTTCCTGGGCCATGCCCGTCCAGAACGGGTCGGTGATCGGGATGGAGTTGCGGTTGATGAGCAGCGACAGGCCGCGGGCGAGGAACATGCCGGCGAGCGTGGCGATGAACGGTTCCACCTTGAAGTAGTGGATGACCGCGCCCATGCCGAGACCCAGCGTCGTGCCCATGAGCAGGACCAGGGGCAGGACAACGATCGCCGGCCAGCCCGCGTTCAGCAGGGTCGCGGCGACGACCGTGGTCAGGGCGACCACGGCACCCACGGACAGGTCGATGCCGCCGGTCAGGATCACGAAGGTCATGCCCGCGGCGACGACGAGCAGGAACGCGTTGTCGACGAAGACGTTGAGCAGGACCTGGGTGTCGGAGAAGTTGTCGTAGTTGGCGACGCCGATGGCGTACATGGTGACCAGGAGGGCCAGGGTGGCCAGGACCGGGATGTGCCGCCGGTCGGCCCGGCGGCGCCGGCGTGGTGTGGCGGGAGCCGTCGTGGTCTGAGGCGGTGCGCTGACGTCGATCATGCGGGGACCTCGGCTGCGGGAGTGGCGGGGGCGGCGCGTCGGCGCCGGAACACCGCGGCGCGGAAGGCGGCGGACTGGCTCAGGCAGAGCACGACCACCACGACGGCCTTGAAGAGCAGGGTGGTCTCGGCCGGGACACCGATCGTGTACGTGGTGATGTCCAGCGCCGAGATAAGCACCGCACCGAGCACACTGCCCGCGATCGAGAAGCGGCCGCCGGTGAGGGCGGTGCCGCCGATGACCACGGCGAGGATCGCGTCCAGCTCGATGAGGTTGCCGGCCGCGTTGCTGTCGGCGCTGGCCACGTTCGAGCTGAAGATCAGGCCGGCGACTCCGGCGCAGATCGCGGCGAACACGTACGCCATGATCGTCAGTCCGCGCGCCCGGATGCCGGCGAGGCGGCTGGCGGTGGGGCTGGCGCCCACGGACTCGATCAGGACGCCGAGCGCGGACCGCCGGATCAGCAGCACCGCCGCGGCGACCACGGCCGCGACGATGATCACCGAGACCGGTATCGCCAGGAAGTAGCCGGCGCCGATCACCCGGAACGGCGGTGACGAGACGTTGATGATCTGCCCGCTGGTCAGCAGCTGCGCGATGCCACGACCGGCGACCATCAGGATCAGGGTCGCGATGATGGGCTGGATGCCGATGACCGAGACCAGGACACCGTTCCAGACGCCCAGCACCGCCGCCAGGGCGATCGCGATGCCCACGGCCAGCAGCACGCCACCGACGCTGCCCTGGTTCGGCAGGTCGCCGATGATCAGGCAGGCGACCGCACCGGCGATCGCCATCACCGAGCCCACCGACAGGTCGATGCCGCCGGTGGCGATGACGACGGTCATGCCGAGCGCCACCAGGGCGAGCGGCGTCGCCGAGCGCAGCACGTCGATCAGCGAGCCGTAGAGGTGGCCGTCCTGCAGGGTGATCGTGAAGAACCGGGGTGCGAAGAAGACGTTGCTGGCGAGCAGCACGACAAGAACGACGGCCGGCCAGAAGAGCCGGTGCCGGGTGAGGGTGGTCATGGGGTCACTCCGCTCGCGATGGCCTGCATCACCCGGTCGGCGTCGACGCCGCCACCGGTGTTGTCGAGCTCCTCGACGAGGTGGCGGTCCCGCAGCACCTCGATCTTGTGGCTGAGCCGCAGCACCTCCTCCAGCTCGGCGCTGACGAACAGCACGGCCATGCCGCCGTCCGCGAGCTCGACCAGCAGGCGCTGGATCTCGGCCTTGGCGCCGACGTCGATGCCGCGGGTGGGCTCGTCGACGATCAGCAGGCGGGGTTCGGTGATCAGCCAGCGGGCCAGCAGGACCTTCTGCTGGTTGCCGCCGCTGAGGTTGCGGACGGCGGTCTCCGGGTCGGACGGCCGGATGCCCAGCGTCTTGATGTACCGGGCGACCAGCTCGTCCTGCTTGCGCCGTGGCACCGGCCGGGACCAGCCGCGGGTCGCCTGCAGCGCCAGGATGATGTTCTCGCGGACGCTCAGCTCGCCGACCACACCCTCGGTGCGGCGGTTCTCCGAGGAGAACCCGATGCCGTGGGTCATGGCCGTCCGCGGCGTCCGCAGGGTCACGGGCTTGCCGTCGATCTCCAGCCGGCCGTGGTCGGGACGGTCCGCGCCGAACAACAACCGGGCCAGTTCGGTACGCCCGGAGCCGAGCAGTCCGGCCAGTCCCACGATCTCGCCGCCCCGCACGGTCAGGTCGAAGGGCGCGATCGCTCCGGTCCGGCCGAGCTCGTGCGCCTGCAGGATGGGCTCCCGGGGCGCGTCGGCGGTGACCGTGCGCGGCTCCTCCTCGAGGCGTTCGAGGACGGTCAGTTCCTTGCCGATCATCTTGGTGACCAGCTGCATCTGGCTGAGCTCGGCGGTGAGGTACTCGCCGACGAGCGTGCCGTTGCGCAGGACGGTCATCCGGTCGGCGACCTCGTAGACCTGGTCGAGGAAGTGCGAGACGAAGAGGATCGCCACGCCGTCGCGCTTGAGCCGGCGCATCACGTCGAAGAGGCGTTCCACCTCGGAGGCGTCGAGGCTGGACGTGGGCTCGTCCAGGATCAACACCTTGGCGGAGATGTCGATCGCGCGCGCGATGGCCACCATTTGCTGGATGGCCAGGGAGTAGGTGCTCAGCGGCGCGGCCACGTCGAGGTGGAGGTCGAGATCGGCGAGCAGGGCGGCGGAGCGGCGGCGCATCTCGCCCCAGCGGATCTTGCCCAGGCGGCGGGGCTCCCGGCCGATGAAGATGTTCTCGGCGACCGAGAGGTTCGCGCAGAGGTTGACCTCCTGGTAGACCGTGCTGATGCCGGCCTGCTGAGCCTGCAGCGGCCCGCCGAAACGCACGGGGGCGCCGTCGAGCGTGATGTCGCCGGCGTCGATGCCGTACACCCCGGTCAGGACCTTGATCAGCGTGGACTTGCCGGCGCCGTTCTCGCCCATGAGCGCGTGCACCTCGCCCGGGCGCAGGGAGAAGTCCACCCCGTCCAGGGCCACGACGCCCGGGAAGGTCTTACGGATGCCGGTCATCTGCAGGATCGGCGGGTCGACCATGGTTCTGCTCCTTCTCGACGGCGGAGCCGCCCCGGCGCAGCGGCCGGGGCGGCGCCACACGCTCGCCAATCAGTACTTGCGCTCCGCCAGGACGGCCTTGGCCTGCTCCTGGGTGAAGGTGGTCTCCTCGGTCAGCACCCGGGCCTCGACGGTCTCGCCGGCCTTGACCTTCTTGGCCAGGTCCATCAGCTGTGGGCCGAGGAGCGGGCTGCACTCCACGATGTAGTTGATCTTGCCCTCGGAGAGTGCCGTCATGCCGTCCTTGACCGCGTCCACCGTGATGATCTTGATGTCGGTGCCGGGCTTCTTGCCGGCCGCCTCGATCGCCTCGATGGCGCCCAGGCCCATGTCGTCGTTGTGCGCGTAGAGCACGTCGATCTTCGGCTGGGACTTGAGGAAGGCCTCCATGACCTCCTTGCCGTCGGTCCGGGTGAACTGACCGGTCTGCGAGGCCACGACCTTGAACTTCGGGTCGGCCTTGATCACGTCGGCGAAGCCCGCCTTGCGGTCGTTGGCCGGCGCCGCGCCCGGCGTGCCCTGCAGCTCGACGATGTTGACCGGGTCGTTCTTGCCCTCGTAGTCCTTGACCAGCCACTCCCCCGCCTTCTTGCCCTCGAGCACGAAGTCGGAGCCGATGAAGCTCTTGTAGAGCGTGGTGTCCTTGGAGTCGACGGCGCGGTCGGTGAGGATCACCGGGATCTCCGCGTCCTTGGCCTCCTTGAGCACGGTGTCCCAGCCGGACTCGACCACCGGCGAGAACGCGATCACGTCGACGCGCTGGGCGATGAAGGAGCGGATCGCCTTGATCTGGTTCTCCTGCTTGCCCTGCGCGTCGGAGAACTTGAGCTCGATCCCGGCCGTCGCGGCCGCCTCCTGGATCGACTTGGTGTTGGCCGTGCGCCAGCCGCTCTCGGCGCCGACCTGGGAGAAGCCGAGGGTGAGCTTGTCGTCGCCGCCACTGCCGGTGCCACCACCGGCGTCGTCGCCGCCGCAACCGGCGAGGGCGCCGAGCGCCAGGGCGCCGGCCAGGACCGCCGCGGACCACTTCTTGAGCACAACGTCCTCCAGGGATCTCATTTGTTAGCGTTCACAATCTGAACTTCGGGGAGCCGGTCGATCTTGGTACGGAAGGGGGGCCCGGCGGCACCGGCGCAAAGAGATCATGAGCGCGCGGAGCAGCCTGACGACAGCCATACTGCTCGATGCAGTGGCTCCCGTCACATGGTGCGTTTCAGGAGTGTTACCGTTCCCAAACGCGGCGTCAAGAGATGATCGCCGATTGACACCGAGAAACCGCCTGCCACCGCGGCAACACCCAAGGTCACGGGAGACTGTTCGGAAACTTCCGAGAACTACACTGAGATCGACAATCCGCGGCGACAAGGGGAAACACCGTGGCACCGAAGAAGCCCGTAGCGGTGATGCGGGACGTCGCCAAGCTCGCCGGCGTATCGCACCAGACCGTGTCGCGGGTCCTCAACGAGCACCCGAACGTCCGGCAGGAGACCCGGGATCGTGTCCTCGAGGCCATGCAGTCGCTCGACTACCGGCGCAACCTCGCCGCCCGGACCCTGGTGACCCGGCAGTCGCACACGCTGGGCATCATCGGGTTCGAGACCACCCTGTTCGGCCCGGCGTCCATGCTCTACGGCATCGAGGACGCGGCGCGTACAGCGGGATATCTGGTCAGCATCGCGATGGTCCGCAATCTGGACCGGCGGCCGGTGCTCGAGGCGGTCGACCGGCTGCGCCAGCACGCGGTGGACGGCATCATCGCGATCGCCCCCAAGCCCGCAGTCACCAACGGCCTGCTCCAGGCGCCGTCGGGGCTCTACTGTGTCGCGGTCGGTGGCGCCGGCGCGGCCGACGCGGTGCCGACCGTCCGCATAGACAACGCGGCCGGGGCCCGGCTCGCCACGCAGCACCTGCTCGATCTGGGACATCGGACGGTTCACCATGTCGCCGGTCCGGCGGACTGGCCCGAGGCCCAGGAGCGCGTCACCGGCTGGCGCGACACCCTCAACGAGGCCGGTGCCACCGTTCCGCCGATCGTCCCGCAGTCCTGGAACGCCGAGTCGGGCTACTCCCAGGGCCGCGAACTGGCCCGCGACCGCTCGGTCACGGCCATCTTCTGCGCCAACGACCGGATCGCCCTGGGTGTGCTGCGGGCGCTGCACGAGGCCGGTCGCAAGGTGCCGGAGGAGGTCAGCGTGGTCGGCTTCGACGACATGCCCGACTCGGGGTACTTCCTGCCGCCGCTGACCACGGTCCGCCAGGACTTCGCCGAGCTCGGGCGGCGCAGCCTCACGCTGCTGCTCGAGCACATGGCCGTACCGGATGACGCCGAGTCCCCGGCTCATGTCGTCGTCTCCCCCGAACTGGTCGTGCGGAACAGCACCGCTGCCCCACGGTGAACGGGGCCCGGAAGCGCCCTGTCGCTCCCGGACCCCGTACCTCACCTCAGGATGCGGTGCAGCTCAGGTTCTGAACGGTCGTGGGCGCGGTGCCCGTACCGATGAACCCGAAGGTGGTGTGGCTGTTCGGCGCTATCGCGCCGTTCCACGTCTCGTTCTTCACCGTCGCCAGGGAACCGCTCGCGGTGTACTTGCCGCTCCACAGTTGCGTGACCGTCTGGCTGCCGGGGAACGTCCACGACACCGTCCAGTTCTTCACCGCCGTGGAACCCGCGTGCACCATGACCTCGCCCTGGAAACCGCCGCCCCAGCCACCGGTGACCGAGTACATCGCGGAGCAGCCGGTGCTGCCCGCCGGCGGCGGTGTGGTCGGCCCGCTGGTGGGCGGGCTCGCGGGCGGGCTGGTGGGCCCGCTGGGCGGCGGTGTCGTGGGATCGGTCGGCGGCGGCGGGATCGTGCCGTCCCCGACGCCGGTCACCTCACCGTTGCCACCGTCGAAGGTCACGTCCGAGCAGCCGTAGAAGGTCTCCTGGCTGTCCGACCGGGACCAGACCGAGTAGATCAGGTGCTTGCCGGACTTGCCCGACGGCAGGTTCGCCGTCCACGAGTACCGGCCGTCGTTGGTGCCCGGGCCGCCCACCGAGGTGGGGTTGACCACCTGTGAGAACGGCTGCGACTCGAGGTCGCTCCAGGCCAGCGGCCGGGTCGGGCTCCAGCTGTCCTTGGTGATGTAGAGCGAGAACGTCCCCGGGTGCTTCGCCCAGTTGTTGTAGTCGAACCGCATGCTGGCACCCGCCGTGAGGTGGGTCTGCGGCCAGTCGTTGCGGGCCAGGTTGTACCCGGTGAAGTCGTACGGGCCGCCGGTGCCGCCGCTGCACAACTGTCCGTCCGGGATGAAGCCCGACGTGCGGCCCCCACCGTCCGAGCGGAGCACGGCGAACCAGTTGTAGAGCGGTGTCGTGCCGCTCTGCGAGACAGCCGCGGCACAGGCCGGGTTCTTGGGGACGATCGAGCCGTTGGTGCCGGAGAGGCCGTCCTTCCAGCAGAAGTACGTCCGGCTGCCCGGGGCCATCATCGCCCCGTGCGCCTCGGCGGCCGTCTGGACGACGGTGACGCCGACGCCCGTGGCGAGCAGCACCGCGGCCGCGTACAGGAATCTCTTTCTCATGGCAGTTCCTCTCAGCCGTTCGGGAAGAGGCGGGCGAAGTCCGCGTAGCCGGTGGCCACGTCGACCTGGGCCCAGAAACGGTGGTAGTTGAACGTCGGCGCCGGGCCACCGTCGAGGTAGCTCTGGACCTTCGGCCAGTCCGGGTCGTTCTTGTAGAAGGAACGGATGTCCACGAAGGACACCCCCGGCTTGATGACGTCGCCGTTCGGCATCTTGCCGCTCCAGCCCGGCGGGATGTAGATGCCCTGACCGGTCGCGGCGTCGTAGACGTCGTCCATGCGGTTGTAGTCGGCCCGCGTCTCGGTCACCGAGACACCCTTCGGGTCCTTGTACGCCCAGATCGCGTCCAGCAGGCCCTTCGCGGCGGTCTTGGCCCGGGCGTTACCGGACTTCGCCGCGTAGTACGTGAGCAGCTTGGCGTACGAGCCGGCCACACCGAGGTCCTGACCCTTGCTGGTGACCTCGACGTGCAGGCCGGTGTTGGCCACCGGGCTCGACGGGTTCCACGTGGCCGGCTTGCCCGTCCACGCCAGGTCCGACGGGATGGCGAAGCTGGACGCGCCGATCTCGGTGTTGTCCAGCGCCCAGGTGACCCACTTGTCCAGGACGGACTTCGCCTTGGCGTCACCGGTCGTGTAGTAGTACTCGGCGAGGCGTTCCAGCGACCAGGTCTGCATGCCGAACCAGCGGTTCGACGGCGGGTCCTCGTAGACCGGGGCCTCGACGTACGACAGGCCGTAGAACGTCGGGGTGCCGGCCGGCGGCGTCTTGTAGGCGCCCTCCCAGCTGTTGGTCGCACCGCCGGCGATGCCGCCCTCGGACGACTGCAGCCACTGGTAGAACTCCAGTTGCCGGTTGAGGCTGGCCTGCCAGTCGGCCTTGGCCGTCGGCGACTTCGGTGTCAGCGCGCTGACGTTGGAGAGCACGTACGCGGCCATCGGGTTCTGGTAGCCGAAGTGGCTCGTGCTGGAGCCGATCCGCCACGCCCAGCCGGCCTGGGTGTCGGTCGCGCCGCCCCACGCGTAGTACCAGGACATCAGGTTGTTCGAGCTGCTCTTGCCGGAGCCCGCCGGGCACGACGTCGAGGTGCAGCCCGGGTTCTTGAAGTACTTGTCGTAGAAGGAGTACCGCAGGTAGTCACCCATCTTGGCGGCGTTGGCCACCGCGGCGGAGATCTGCGACTGCTTGCCCTGCGCGGTCGCCCACTGCAGCGCCCAGTACGCCGCCTGCACGGCACGGGAGTCCGCGTCGGGGGCGTTGGTGTACTTCCACTGCTTGGCGTACGACGAGTCCTTGGTGAACAGGTCGAGGTAGCCGTTCGGGCCGCCGTGCTTGAACGTGTCGCAGGCCGGCTGCGGCACGGTCTCGAACGTCGACTCCTGCGGGCCACGCTGGAAGGTGTTGATGTAGGTGACCCGGCTGGTGCCGTCACCGCAGCGCCCGAAGCCGTACGTGTTGTCGACGTCCATCAGCCAGTGCATGCCGTAGATGTCGGAGGTGCCGTACGCGGACTTCAGCTCACCGGCGAGCGGGTCCGTGCCGACCGACACGCTGGGGTCCAGCTGTGACGGGTACTGCGACGGCAGCGGGTGCTCGGAGGCGTACGTCGCCGGCTTGGAGGCGTCGTACTTGTCGTTGGTGGGCTGGTCGGCGTGCGACGGGATGATGTACTTCTCCATCGACGCCCACGCCGCGTTGAACGGCGTCCACTCGCCGGTCACCTGACCGTGCTCGGCCTCCAGCCACAGCCAGTAGCTGAACGCCTCGGACGTGGTCTCGTGACCGTGGTCGGGCGCCTCGTCGATCAGCGTCTCGATCGAGTGGTAGGGCACACCCTCCGGGCTGAAGTAGCCGTTGGCCGGGTTCTTGATGTCGTTGTAGAGCTGGGTGAACCGCGCGTCGGCGCTGCCCTCGGCGAGGACGGTCGCGGTGACGCTCGCCGCCGTGTGGCCGGTGGCCGAGGCGGTGATGGTCGCGGTCGAGTTGACCGCGGCCGTGGTGGCCGCGGCGACGGTCACCGTCTGCGCGGTGTTCCAGTTGGCCGGCGTGAACGTCAGCGACGCGGGCGTCGCCGACACCGTGGTGGCACCGGCGCTCCGCGCGACCGTGACGGTGGTGTTCTCGGCCGGCGCCTTGGAGAGCGCCACCTTGAACGTCGCGGTCTTGCCCGGCGACACCGTCAGCGAGGTGGCGTCGGTGATGACGGCCGGCGTGGTCGACGCGTCGACGAAGACCGGCACGTCAGCCGTCGGGCTCTTCACACCCGCCGAGTCGTACGCGATCGCCTGCAGGTGGTACGCCGCGGTCTGCGCCGGGACGCCGGCCCAGGTGTACGCGTACGGCGCCGTGGTGTCGGTGTTGAGCAGCAGGCCGTCGTGGTAGAACTCGACCTTGCTGATGGTGGACCCGCTCGCGGCCGTGGCGGTCGCCGCCATCGGGATCGACGCGGGCGCCGAGAACCGCGTGTTGGCGGCCGGGCTGCTGATCGACACGGTCGGCGCGGCGGCGGCCCCGTTGCACGGCGTGCCGTTGAGGGTGAACGCCGTGGGGACCGGGTTCGCGCTGGTGAACGTACCGTTGAAGCCGGTGCTGACCGACGCTCCGGTGCCGAGGTTGCCGTTCCACGCCGCGTTCGAGACCGTGACGTGGCGGGCGCTCTGCGCGTACGTGCCGCTCCAGCCCTGGGTCACCTTCTGGTTCGCGTCGGGGAAGTCGTACTCGAGACGCCAGCTGGTCACCGGGTCACCGGAGTTGGTGATGGCGATGTCACCGGTGAACCCGCCGGTCCACTGGCTCTGGACGCGGTAGACGACCGTACAGCCGGCCGCGGCCTGCGCGGGCGACGAGCCGGCGACGACCAGGCCGGCGCCGAGGAGCACCGCCGCCGACGCGGCGAGCCCGCGTCGGTAGCGCGTTCTCCGGGAGTGGGATCTCATCGCTGGTCCTTCCTGGGGGTGGGGAGGGTCATGACGTGGCCGCACAGGTGATCGGCGCAGGAACGGGGTTGGAGCCGGTCCACGAGGCGAGGAAGCCGATCGTGGCCGTGGCGTTCGGGGCCAGGGCTCCGTTCCAGCCGGCGTCACGGAGGGACACCGTGGTGCCGGTCTGTCCGCCGGTGGCCCCCCACACCTGGGACAGGCTCTGTCCCGCGGTGAAGGCCCAGCCGGTGGTCCAGCTCTTGGTGGCGGCATTGCCGGTGTTGCGGACACTGACCTCACCCTGGAAGCCGCCCTGCCAGGATCCGGTGATCTTGTAGGTCGCCGAGCAGCCCGTGGCCGGGGCCGGCGTGGAGACCGACGCCGACGGCACCGGCGGGGACACCGAGGTGGACGGTGGGGGCGTCGCTCCGCCCTGACGGTCGGCGTAGAGGATGCCGCGTCCGTTGGTGCCGAGGTAGACACGGCCGTAGATCCGCGGGTCACCGGCGAGCGCGTCACCGGCGTTGCCGTACTGGTGGGCGTCGTCGTTGATCCGGACCCAGGAGGTGCCGCCGGTGTCGGACCGGAAGACCCCCGTCACGCCCTCGACCGTGCCGACCAGGAAGACCGCCGGGTAGGCCGCGCCGGGTGCCGCCTTGCCGAAGGCGACGTTGATCGCCGACGTCACGCCCGCGACCGCGGTGAAGGTGGTGCCGGCGTTCGTCGAGTGCAGCAGACCGGTCTCACCGGCCAGCCAGACGTCCCCGGCCTTTCCGGGTACGGCGTGGAAGTTGACCCGTCCCGTGGAGGGCATCGCGGCGGTCGAGGCGGTGAAGGTGGCGCCCCCGTCGGTGCTGGCGTAGAACTTGCCCGCCGCGTACCCGTAGAAGGTCTTGGGGTTGACCCGGTCGCTCTCGACCTTGGCACCGGCCGGAAGTCCCGTCGAGGCCGTCCAGGAGCTGCCGCGCGTGGTCGAGTAGTGCACACCGGCGCCGCCCGGGGCCCAGACGACCGCGCCGGCGTCGGCCGAGACCGCGACCGAGCCGCCGCCGGTGACCCCGGCCGGCTCCTGGCCGTTGTACCAGTTCTTGCCGCCGTCGGTGGAGACGCCGATGTGCGGTGCCGCGTCGGCGTTGCCCACGCGGACGAACACCTGGGGGTCGAGCTCGGCGAAGTCCAGGCCGGTGTTGCTGCCCAGGCTCGGCGTGTCGTGGAAGGTCGCCGGCACCGTGTCGAGGTCGGCGTGGTGGAAGCCGCCGATGTCGCCGAGCGCGCTGACCAGCGGCGCACCCGAGGGCGGGCTGGCGAGGTCCAGGACCGCGGTCTCCTCGAGCCCTCTGGCCATCGGCTTGATCGTGAACGGTGTGTTGCGGTCCCAGTTGGTCAGCTGCGTCGTGCCGTAGACCGTGGCACCGGTGCCGTAGAGCATCCGGTCGGAGTCGAACGGGTCGATCTCGACGGACTCGTTCATCCAGCCGAGCTTCGGTGTCGACTCGGGCGGCTGCGGGCTGGTGTTGAAGTCCAGCCACGGGTTCGCCGAGATGTCCATGGTGTAGCGCTTGGACACGCTCGGATAACTGGTGAAGTCCCAGATCCGCGTCCACGTGGCGCCGCTGTCGGTGCTGCGGAAGAAGATCGCGTCCGGCCACCAGGAGATCTGCGTGGCGACGATCAGCGTTCCGGGCTTCTGCCGGTCGACCGTCAGGCCGGAATAGCCGAAGTACAGGTCGTCACCGGCGCTGAGCTTGACCGGGCTGACGTCGGTCCACTCCCCGGTCACCGTGTTGAACCGCGAGACCTGACCCTTGCCACCCTCGTACGGGCCACCGGTGTCGCTGGTGGCTGTGTAGAGGTAGTGGTTGACGGGGTCGAGGACACCCTTGTGGGCGAGGTAGCCCGTGGGCTGCCCGGGAATGCGTGCCCAGGTGGCGCCCCCGTCCGTGGAGCGGTAGACCGGGTTCTCCTTGTCGGCCACGCCGACGTAGACGTCGCGGGTGACGTCGTCGAAGGTCACCCAGGTCAGACCCTGGTTCTGGCTCAGGTAGCCGTTGGTGTCACCCGGGTCCTGCACGTAGTTGCCGGCGTTGGGGAACGCCGTGACCTTCGCCCAGGTCGCCCCGAAGTCGGTGCTGCGCCACAGGCCGTTGCCACCCTCGGCGGCGAAGTAGACGCGGCTGTTGTCGTGGGGGTCGACGGCGAGCCGCTCCCCCATGCCGCGGCCCGGCATGTTGCCGCCGTTCTTGAAGGGCAGCTTGGTGACCTGCCACGTCGCACCGCGGTCGCTGGACCTCAGGATCGCGCCGTTGTTCGGGTCCCAGCTGTTCGTGTACATCCCCACCGCCGCGTAGACCCGGTCGGTGTCGACGGGGTCGGTGGCGATGCTCAGCACCCCGTTGTAACCCCAGTTGTCCTGGCCCACCCAGTCCAGCAACGGCACCCAGCTCTGCCCCGCCTGGTTCCAGCGGTACGCGCCGCCGATGTCGGTGCGCGCGTAGATCAGGTTCTTCTCGGTGCGGTTGAAGATCAGGCCGGGCACAAAACCGCCGCCGTCGATGCGCACGTTCTTCCAGGTGTGCGGCTCGGCGGCGGCGGCTGCGGCCCAGGCGGCCGGAGGACGGCCGGCCGCCTGGGCCACATAGGTCGTCGCACCGACGAGCAGTGCGGCGGCCGCCAGAACGATGAAAGGGCGTCGCAAGGGGATTCCTCTCCGGACACGTCACGACGCCGGGGACTGCGCCATCGACGGACGTCTCTCATGGGAGCGCTCCCATGAATGTGTCCTGTCGTGATTTCGTTGTCAAGAGCTCGAAACAAATCAATGTGTCGAGAAAGTTTCCGGCTCGTTGACACAACTGAACCGAGTAGGTAGAAAGATGCCCGTCAATCCATTGTGGGAGCGCTCCCGTCACTCAACTCACCCGAACGGCGCCGTGAGCGCCGCCTGAGGAGGACCCCCGTGAGACGACGCAAGCTCTTCGGCGGCCTGGCCGCCCTCTTCCTGGCGGTGACCACCGTGGTCACCGTCGCGGCGCAGCCGGCCCAGGCCGCCGCCGGTTTCACCGTCAGCGGCGGCCGCATCCTGGACGCCAACGGCAACAACTTCGTCATGCGCGGCGTCAACCACGCCCACACCTGGTACGCCGACAAGCTCGGCTCGCTCGCCGACATCAAGGCGCTGGGCGCGAACACCGTCCGGGTGGTGCTGAGCAGCGGCGACCGCTGGACCCGCAACGACGCCGCGAACGTCACCACGGTCATCAACACCTGCAAGGCGAACAAGCTCATCTGCGTCCTGGAGGTGCACGACACCACCGGGTACGGCGAGGACAGCGCCGCCACCACCCTGGCGAAAGCCGTCGACTACTGGATCAGCATCAAGAGCGCCCTCGCCGGTCAGGAGCGCTACGTCATCCTCAACATCGGCAACGAGCCGTACGGCAACACGAACGCGGCGGCCTGGACAGCGGACACCAAGTCGGCGATCACCAGGCTGCGCGCCGCCGGATTCGAACACTCGATCATGGTGGACGCGCCGAACTGGGGTCAGGACTGGCAGTTCGTGATGCGCGACAACGCGGCCTCGGTGTTCGCCGCCGATCCGCAGCGCAACACGATCTTCTCGATCCACATGTACGGCGTGTTCGACACCGCCGCGGAGATCACCGACTACCTGGGCCGGTTCCGCACCGCGGGCCTGCCGATCGTGGTCGGCGAGTTCGGCCACAACCACTCCGACGGCAACCCCGACGAGGACACCATCCTGGCCACCGCCCAGGCGCAGGGCATCGGCTATCTCGGCTGGTCCTGGAGCGGCAACGGCGGCGGCGTCGAATACCTCGACCTGGTCACCAACTTCAACGCCGCCGCGCTGACCTCGTGGGGTGAGCGGCTCTTCAACGGCGCCAACGGCATCAAGGCGACCTCTCGGGAGGCCTCCGTCTACGGCGGCACCACCCCGCCGACGGACCCCACCTCGCCGTCGACTCCCCCGCCCTCGCCGACCACACCGCCGCCGGCCGGCAAGCAGTGCACCGCCACGTACGCGATGACCGGCTCGTGGGGCAGCGGCTTCCAAGGCGCCGTGACCGTCACCGCGGGCAGCGCCGCCATCAGCTCGTGGACCGTGACGTGGACGTGGCCCAGCGGCCAGCAGTTCACCAACACCTGGAACGCCACGGTCACCTCGTCGGGCAGCGCCATCACGGCCCGCAGCCTGAACTACAACGGGTCCCTACCCGCCGGTGGCGGCACCAGCTGGGGCTTCACCGCCAGCTCGACCGGCACGAACACCGCACCTACGGCGACCTGCTCGGCCGCCTGAGCACGGGTTGCGGCCCGGCCGGCACCGGGCCGGGCCGCAACCGCCGCGCACCCGCGCCGCACCCGTTCCGCTCTCCGGGGCCGACATCCTGGGGAGCCACCCAGCCTCGGGAGCATCGTGACCACGACGCACGCGCCGGCGGACGCCCGTCGTCTGGCCGACGAGCTGCTGACCCTGGAAATCGGCTTCGCCGCGACGGTTCAGGACGACAGGATCGCGGCCGGGCGCATCCAGCGGGAGGCGGTCGCGCTCGGGCGTACGGATCTGGTGTTGCGGGCGCGGGTCGCGGAGATCGTCGTGCTGCTCCGCGAGGGTGACACCGCCGGCGGCGGTCGTGCGATCCACCAGGTCCACCCGGAGGCCGTCGAGCTGGGCGACGACTATCTCCTGGCCCGCTGCCACCGCGCACTCTCGATCTTCTTCCGGCAGCTGGGCGACCTGGCCACCGCGCTCGCCCACGCCGTGCAGTGCATGTCGCACACCGCCGACGACGTCGTCCCGGCGATCCGGGCCCGGCACCTGATGTGCCTGGCGGTGCTGCTCGACGAGACCGGCTCCCCCGGCGAGGCCCTGCGCCGCTTCGGCGAGGCCCTCGAGATCGCCACGGTCCACCGGGACGCCGAGCTGGCGTTGCTGCTGCTCAACAACATGACCTACACCGCCTGCGTACGCGGTGACCTGGCGGCCGCGGAGGACCTCGAGCGACGGATGCGGTTCGCCGCCCGCAGCGCCGGGGTGCCGCTGAGCGCCACCTGCCTGGACACCTGCGCCCGCGTCGCCATGCTGGCCGGCCGGTACGCCGACGTCGAGGTCATCCTCGGCGCGTTCCTGACCGACGACGCCCCGAAGCACCTGCTCGACGAGGGCAACGCTCTCGAGGAGGCCATGCTCACCGCGGCCGAGGCGCAGCGGGAGCTCGGCAACGACAGCCGGGCCCAGGCCATCCTCGACCGCGTGCTGCGCTTGTGTGCGGAGCACGACCTGCCGGGGCTCCAGGCACGGGCCCGGGAGCAGCAGGCCCTCGTGCACGCCGCCGCCGGGCGCTACCGGGAGGCGTTCGAGGAGTACCGCCGCTTCCACACCGAGACGCAGGTCCTCACCTCGGCGCAGCAGGACGCCCGGTCCCGCACGCTGCAGGCGGTCCACCAGGCCGAGGAGGCGCGCCGGGCCACCGACGAGTTCCGCGAGCTGGCCCATCGCGACGCGCTCACCGGTCTGCACAACCGCCGCCACGTCGACGAGGCGCTCCCGGTGGCGCTCGGGGTGATCGGGGTCCGGGGCGGCTGGCTCTCGGTCGCCCTGATCGACCTGGACCACTTCAAGCGGGTCAACGACACCAGGTCGCACGAGACCGGTGACCTCGTGCTGCGGGACGTCGCGGACCTGTTGCTGGGGACGGCGCCGGACGACGCCGTCGTCGGGCGGCTCGGCGGCGAGGAGTTCGTCGTCCTGCTGCCGGGCGCGGACGCGACCGCCGCCTGGATCGCCGCGGAACGGATCCGGCTGGCCGTCGCGGGCCACGACTGGGCACCGGTCACCGGCGGGCTCCCGGTGACCTGCAGTGTCGGTGTCACCTCGGTCCGCGGCCCCGGTCCGGCCCCGGCGGCCGTCCTGGCCGCCGCCGACCGCAACCTGTACGCCGCCAAGCGCGGCGGCCGGGACCGCGTCTGCGGCGACCCGGTCACTTCGTCGTGACCGTGCCCGTCACCTGGACGTCCTTGTCACCGGCGGCCGCCTCGGCGGAGTAGGTGTCACCGGCCGGCGACCGCTTGCCCGCGGCGTGGTTGAACTGCACGGCGAAGGTGTAGCTGCCGGGCCCGAGCTTGGCGCCCTTCGCCAGGGTGAAGCGGAAGACCAGCGTGTCGTCCTTGCGGCTGCTGGTCATGCTGAGCAGGTTGGCCGGCACGGTGCTCCACCGGCCGGTCTCGACCACACCGGCGGTCAGGGCGACGTGCACCGACACCTTCAGCTCGGTGATCGTTCTTGTCGTCGTGAGGACGACGTTGTCCTGCGACCAGCCGTCGTTCGAGTGCGGGTCCAGCCGGCCCGACGACGACAGGAAGCCGTCCTTGCCGGGGTGCGCCGCCTGGGTCCTGGTGGTGGTGCCGCTGCTGGCCGACGCCCGGGGCGCCGCCGGTGTCGCCTTCGTGGGTGCGGGGGTGGCCGGCGTGAAGGTCGTCGGCGCGGCGACCGGGGTGGTGCTGTCGTCGATCCCGCCCTGGTCGGAGAGGCGGACCCCGGCGATCCCCAGACCCAGCACGACGGCGACCGCCGCCGCGGCGGCCAGCGGGCGCATGAGGCTCAGCACCCGGTCCATCGGGCGACGGGTCTCCTCGGCACGGCCGCGGGCGATCCTGTCCCGCATCGCGTCCCGGTCCGGCCGGTGCCTCTCGGCCTCCTCGCGCAGCACGGTGCGGAGGTCGCGCTCATCCTGCTGACGCACTCAGTCCTCCCGTCCTGACCGGCAGATCCATCAGGTGTTCACTGAGCTGGGCCGCCCCCCGCGACGTCAGGCTCTTGACCGCGCCGACGGAGATGCCGAGGATCTCGGCGACCTCCCGTTCGGGCACGTCGAACGCGTACCGCAGCACCACGCACTCGCGGCGCCGCAGCGGCAGGTGGCGCAGGGCCGCCCGCACGTCCAGGACGACCGGGGTGTCCGGCTCGCTGCGATCCCGGCGCAGCAGGCCGAGCCCCAGCAGTCCCAGCCGCTCCCGGCTCCGCTGCTTGATCCACTGGCGGGCCAGGTTGGTCAGGATGCCCCGGGCGTACGCGATCGGGCTGTCGGCCGCCTCGACCCGCTCCCAGTGCTTCCAGACCTCGACGAACGCGTCCGCCGCGAGGTCGTCGGCCACGCCGGACTCGCCCGTGACCAGGTAGGCGAGCCGCGACAGGTCCGCGTGGTGCTGCTCGAAGAAACGCCGGAAGGCGCGCTCGTGATCGGTGTCCCTCACACGGTCCTTCCCTGTCACCGGTACGCGGGTGGAAGCCGGCTGCCCCGGCTGTGTGGGGGGATACGGAACCGGAGCAGCCGGAGTTCAGATTGTTGGCCCACGGCCGTTCAGGAACCCGCGGAGAGGCCGGTTGAGGTCCTGTTGGAACGGCCTCTCCGCGGATCACTTGCCCCCTCAGTGGTCGTGCACGCCCGAAAGGTTGCCCGCCTCCGCCAAGTTTTTTCTACGAGAGCGGCGCCGGGGACTCCGCACCGGGCACCAGCAGGGACGATGCGCCGCCACCGGCGGCCGGGACGGTCCAGATCGCCGGGGTCCCGTCGCTGCCCCGCAGCGTGTACGCCAGGGTCGCGCCGTCGAGCCAGGCGGCCTGGTCGTCGACGCTCGCGGTCTCCGCGGTCGGGGTGCTGCGCAGCGTGGCCAGGTCGAGCACCGACAGTCGCCAGCCCTTCGCCGGGTCACCGCCGACGGCCTGCTTGAACGCGAGCCGTGTCCCGTCCGGCGACAGCGACGGGCACTCGACGTTCGTCAGCAGCGTCTCGACCGTCCGCGCGGCGAAGTCACCCCGGACCAGGTAGCGCTGCCCGGCCGTCGCCATGGTGGCGTAGAACCGGTTGTCGTCCGCGGCGAACGTGACACCCCAGAAGTTGACGTCGGCGTTGCGGTACGCCCGCCCGTCCCGGGTGATCGCAAAACCCTCCAGGCTGGCCACGGTGGTGCCGGTACGCGTGTCGAGAATGCCGGTCCGCGTCGAGAACCCGCTGCTGGTGTACGAGTCGCCGCCGACGAAGGTGGTCCAGGCGACCATCCGCCCGCTCGCCGAGACCCGCGCCCGGTTCGGCAGGCCGGGGAGGTCGACCGTGCGCACGGTCCGCAGTTGCTCGTCCAGCACCGCCACCTCGTACGACCAGGTGGTGACCGGGCGGAGGCAGACACCCGTGCCGGCCGCGGCGTACGCGCGTACACAATCGGTGGCCGACACCGTGCGGGGGCCGGAGGGATCACCGAGCCGGACCGTCGACAGGCGCCGGTCGGTCACCGCGAGCAGGCGGGGACCGGGAGTGAGGGTGACGGTCTCGCCGGTCGTGGGTGCGGCAGCCGTCGGGCGGTCCGCGAGAAGGGTGTAGGCGACCGCGACGCCACCGAGCACCATCGCGGCGAGGGCGAGCGCGAGGAGGCGCAGCCGGGTGGTCATGGTGTTCTCCTTCGCAGCACGACCAGGGTGGCGCCGATCGCCAGCACCACGACGGCGGCGGCGAGACGGCTGGCGGTCTCCGGCCCGAACGTCTGCCAGGCCAGCCCGAACAGCACCGACGACACCAGGTAGGCCAGGGCCTGACCGGTCTGGACGAGCGCGATCCCGGTGGTGCGCAGGCGTTCCGGCAGCAGCGGCCCGGCCAGCGCGACGAGGATCCCGTCGGTCGCCGCGTAGAACAGGCCGTACAGGCCGAGGGCCAGGACCAGGAGCGGCCAGCCGCCGACCGGGCCGAAGAGCAGCAGGTAGGTGCCCGCGAGCGCGACATAACCGCCGAGAACGACCGGCAGACGTCCGACCCGGTCCGCGAGAACACCCAGCGGGGTGGCGAGCAGCAGGTACGCGAGGCTGGTCCCGACGGCCAGCAGCGGGAACCACGCGATGCCGAGGTCCTCACGCCGCTGCAGCAGCAGGAAGACAAAACCGTCGCCGACGGTGGCCAGGCCGAGCAGGCAGGCGGCTCCGGCGAGCCGCCGGACGGGTGGGTCCCGCAACAGGGCGAGGGCCTCGCGGAGGGCCGCCGGCGGTGCCACCGTGACCGTGCGCTGTTCGCGGACGAAGAGCACGAGCACCAGCACACCGAGGACCGCGATGCAGAAGCTGGTGACGAAGACGGCGTCGTAGGACTCCGCAGAGGCGGCGAGCACGGCCAGGGCGACCAGCGGTCCGAGGAACGCACCGATGCTGTCCATCATGCGGTGCACACCGAACGCGCGGCCGAGCGCCTCCTGCGGCACCGACAGGGTGATCAGCGCGTCGCGGGGCGCGGTCCGCAGGCCCTTGCCGAGCCGGTCGGCCGCGATCACCACGCCGAACGCCGTCATCGACCGGCCGGCCGCGAGCAGGCCCAGCTTGGCGACGGCCGACAGGGCGTACCCGAAACCGGCGACCGCCTTGCGCCCCCGGAAGCGGTCCGCCAGATAGCCACCGGCCAGCCGCAGCACGGCGGTCGCTCCGGTGTAGACCCCGTCGACCACGCCGTAGGCGAGCGGGCTCACGTGCAGGCCCAGGACCAGGTACATCGGCAGGATCGCGGTGACCATCTCGGACGAGACGTCGGTGATCAGGCTGACGGTGCCGAGCGCGAGGACGTTGCCGCCGACGAGCGTGAGCCCGCGTCGTGACGTCGCCGGCCGGGTGATGGTCGACAGGTACACACAGGCATCGTCAGGCATTCAGGCGCCGGACAGCAGGCTCACAGAAGAGGGTTGGCCGGGCGTTCACGTATCGGTCGCCTTGGATCCCTAGGTTGCGGCCATGGGCATTCGCAAGTTCGGGCCGGCCGCCGCCACGGCGCTGCTGACGGCCGCCACCGCAACCGTGGTGCTGACCTCGGGCACCCCCGCGTCAGCCGCCACGGCGACCTTCACCCCCACCGCCGACACCTACGTGCAGAGCGACACGGCAGCCACCGGTTACGGCACGGCCACGCAGATCGTGGTCGACAACTCCCCCGTACGCCGGAGCTTCCTGCGCTTCACGGTGAGCGGCGTCAGCGGCACCGTGACGGCGGCGAAGCTGCGGTTGCGCACGATCAGCGGCAACGACGGCAGCCCGGCCGGCGGCACGTTCCGATCCATGACGAGCACGACCTGGTCGGAGACCGGCACCACCTGGAACAACCAGCCCGCGATCGACGGCACCGCGGTCGGCGCGATCGGCGCGGTCGCGGCGGACGGCTGGTACGAGCTCGACGTCACGTCCGTGGTTTCGGGCAACGGCTCTTTCAGCTTCGGGGCGACCTCCGCCAACTCCGACGGCGCCTACTACGACTCGCGGGAGAGCGGCGCGGACGCCCCGCAGCTGGTCCTGACCACCGGCACGACTCCCCCGTCGGACGACCCGGTGCTGGTCGGTGCGGGTGACATCGCCAACTCGGGGTCCGGCGACACCGCCACGGCGGCGCTGCTCGACGGCATCGCGGGCACGGTCTACACCACCGGCGACAACGTCTACAACAACGGGACCGCGGCGGAGTTCACCAGCTATTACGCGCCGACCTGGGGGCGTCACAAGGCCCGCACCAAGCCGTCACCCGGCAACCACGACTACAACACCTCGGGTGCCACGGGCTACTACAACTACTTCGGCGTCGCGAGCTACTACTCCTACGAGCTCGGCAACTGGCACGTGGTGGCGCTGAACTCCAACATCGCCATGGCCGCCGGGTCGGCGCAGGAGCGGTGGCTGCGCACCGATCTGGCCGCTTCGGCCAAGCCGTGCACCCTCGCGTACTGGCACCACCCGCTCTTCACCTCCAGCGCGAACCACGCGCCGTCGACCTCGACCCGCCCGCTCTACCAGGCGCTCTACGACTACAACGCCGACGTTGCGGTGTGGGGGCACAACCACGTCTACGAGCGCTTCGCCCCGATGAACGCCAACGGGGCCGCGGACCCGGCGCGCGGCCTGCGGTCGTTCGTGGCGGGCATGGGCGGCGCGAGCCACTACACCTTCGGCACGATCCAGCCCGGCAGCGAGGCCCGCAACGCCGACGCCTACGGCCTGCTGAAGTTCACCCTCCACGCGAACAGCTACGACTGGCAGTTCGTCCCGGTGGCCGGCAAGACCTACAGCGACACCGGCACGGGCGCCTGTCACTGAGGATCGACACGCAGCACGGTGACCCCTCTCGCTTCGAGGAGGGTCGCCGAGCCGTGGAGTGCCTCGCCCGCCAGGCCGGTCAGCTCGACCGGCCCGGCGGTGCGATTGATCAGGAAGCGGAAGTCACCGCGGATCGCCAGCTCCACCCGGCCGCGCAGCTCCGGCGGCAGCTCACTGCCCACGCCGGCCAGCGACAACAACTCACCGAGCACCGGCGCCAGGCCGTCCGGACCGAGCCGGGTCCCCACGTACGCGGCCGAGCCCGTCCCGGCGGTGCGGCGGGTGACAGCAGGTGACCCGTCCCGGTACGCCGCCAGCACCGTGACGTCCGTCCCCGTGACCGTGGGGTGATCCGCCCACAGAGTGCCGGCGGAGCCGTTGTCGAGCTCGGCCGGCTCGTCGTCCGGCAGCGGCCCGAACTCCTCGATGCGCAGGCCGAGCAGGTCACGGAACGCGCCCGGATGACCGCCGGCCCAGAGGTGGTCGTTCTCGTCGACGATGCCCGAGAAGTACGTGGTGACCAGGTGCCCGCCACCGGCGACAAAGGCGGTCAGGCGTTCGGCGAGAGCGGCCGGGACGACGTGCAGCACCGGCGCGACCACGAGGTCGTAACCGGACAGGTCCGTCGCGACCGGCACCACGTCCGCGCGCACGCCGAGGTCGAGAAAGGCGGAATACCAGTCGAGGGCCTCCTGGCGGTAGCGCAACCGGTCGGTCGGGTGCGAGTCCTGCTCGGCGACCCACCAGGACGTCCAGTCGAAGAGGATCGCCGCGCGGGCGGGACTCCGCGGCGTACCGGACAGGGGTGCGAGACGGCGCAGCGTCTCGCCGAGCTGGACCACCGACCGGAAGACCGCGCTGTCCTCCCCCGCCTGCGGCAGCATCGCCGAGTGGTATTTCTCCGCGCCCGCGACCGACTGCCGCCACTGGAAGAAGCAGACCGCGTCCGCGCCGTGGGCGACGTGGGTGAGCGAGTCCCGGGCCAGCGCACCGGGCGCTTTCGGCACGTTGATCGGCTGCCAGTTCACGGCGCTGGTCGAGTGTTCCATCAGGAACCACGGGCGGCCGCCGGCGAGGTGCCCGGTCAGATTGGCCGAGAACGACAGCTCGTCGAGCGGCCGCGGACCCCGCTGCACGTAGTGGTCGTTGGCGACGAAGTCGACCTCCGCCGCCCAGTCGGCGTAGTCCAGCGCCTTCGTGCTGTCCATGACCATGAAGTTGGTCGTGGCCGGCACCTCGGGCGTGAGCTCCCGCAGGACCGCCCTCTCGGCGCGCAGGTAGTCCTTGAGCGCATCCGACGAGAAACGCTTGAAGTCGAGCTGCTGGGTCGGGTTCGGATGGGTGGCGGCCTGACGTGGCGGCAGGATCTGCGCCCACTCGCTGTAGTGCTGCGACCAGAACGCTGTGCCCCAGGCCGCGTTGAGGGCGTCGAGACCGGTGTACCGGTTCTGCAGCCAGGTGCGGAAGGCGGCGGCCGCGTCGTCGGAGTAGTCGTAGGCGTTGTGGCAGCCGAGCTCGTTGGAGATGTGCCAGGCGGTCAGGGCCGGGTGACCGCCGTAGCGCCCGGCCATGGTCCGGACCAGCCGCAGCGCGTGCTCCCGGAAGATGGGCGAGGTGGGCCGCCAGTGCTGGCGGCCGCCGGGCCAGACCGTCGCGCCCTGCCGGTCGACGGGCAGGATCTCCGGGTATTTGGTGGTCAGCCACGGTGGCGGGGACGCGGTCGCCGTGGCCAGGTCGACCGCGATGCCACCCGCGTGCAGCAGGTCCATGACCTCGTCGAGCCAGCCGAACGTGTACTCCCCTTCGGACGGCTCCAGCCGCGCCCACGAGAAGATCGCGAGGGAGACGACGGTGACCCCCGCGACCCGCATGGCCCGGATGTCGTCGTCCCACACGGACCTCGGCCACTGCTCCGGGTTGTAGTCCGCACCGAACTCGAGCCGGCGACCGGCCCGCGGATCCGTCGGGCGCAGCCAGCGATGAGAGGTTTCCACACGATCTCCTGGGATTGCGGTTTCAGCGGGACAGGACGGTGTGCAGGCGCTTCGCCTCCTTTACCAGGCGGGTGGTTCCCGGGCCGGAGGCGACGTCGGCGAGCCCGTCGAGCTCGGCGGTGACACCCAGCGCGCCGGCGGTCTGTGCTGCCAGCTCGAGAAGGTCCGGGAGGCCACGAGGGGCCCGGGGCAGCAGCGGCGGGAGGGCGGCAGCGAGCACCTCCCAGACCGCGGCCGTGGCGCCGGCGCGGTGGGCGTCGGTCAGAGCGGTGACCACGCGGTTCAGCTTGATCGTGCCGTCGCCGCAGAGATCGCCGAGCTCGGCACCGACGGCCGCCGCGACAGCGCCGTCGGTGGGCACCAGGGCCAGGAAAGCGTCCACGGCAGCGGTGCGGTCGGTCTGGTGACGGGCACCGAACACGTACGCGAGGGCAAGAGCCATCGCCGGTCCGATCGGGCCGGTGCAGTCGGCGAGCAACGGCAGAAGTTCGCCTCCGCCGCGGCCGTCCTGGTCGGCGTGCCCGGCGAGGCCCGGCAGGGACCAGGCCGCGATGACCTCACGGTGGTGGGGCAGCACCATGGTGTCGACGTCCGGGGTCTTCGCCGATCCGCTGGAGTAGTCGGGATTCGGGGAGCGTTCGAGGGCAACCAGCTGCGTCTCCAGCCCGAGCCGGTCGGTGGGGTCCGGGTAGAGCTCGGCGACGACACGCCGGGCTACAAGCTCTTCCGACCGCATCGCTCGGGTCCCCTTGCCGGACAGCTGCTCGAGGCGGACGCTCAACGGATCCGGTAGGCCGCCGGCAGCCAGCCAGGCCGCGAATTCCCGTCCTCGCGGCGAGGTCAGTGCATCCGCTGCGGCCCGCACTTCCGGGTCTGTCACCCGGGGCACCCGCAGCAGAGCCTGGTCGAAGTCGATCGGCCACGGCTCCCATCCCTCGGCCTCGGCACGCTGGAGCCGGGTGAGCAGCACCCGGGCGTCGAGGCTGCCGTTGACGTGCGTCGGGGTGGCGACCAGCATCGGTACCGGTGTCTGCGTGATCCGGACGGCCAGCTCGGAGATGCGCAGCACCAGGATCACGGCCGGTGAATCGGCCGGCCCGGCCGTCTCGGCCATGGAGATCATGCGCGGCCAGAAGGTGCCGTGGTCGTGCGGGGCGATGACGGAACGGATCGCCTCGCCGAGGTACACCAGGCGGGGCTGCCAAGCCCCGTAGCGCTGGACGAACAGGTCCGGATAGCGGTCGAGCACCGGCTGCAGGACCTCGGGGAGCCCGGCGGCGGGCAGCGAGACGAGTCCGGCCAGCACATGCTCCCAGCGGACTGCCGTGCGCTCGTGGAGCAGCGCCACCAGCTGCTCGGCGAGCTCGACGGCACTGGTGATCGGCGGTGGCATCTCCGCGGTCGGCAGCGGCGGTGGCAGCGGGAGAACGACCTGCGGAGCGGCCTCGGGCTCCGGAGCGCCGAACAGTTGTGCGGCACGGGCCGGCAGATCCCCGCCGAGTGCGGTGGCCGCTTCGGCCAGGTGCGTGAGACGAGAGTCCCGGCCGGGGTCGTCGAGCAGAGGAAGGTGCTTGGCGATCAGGGCGAGGGCCCGGTCCTGGATGTCGAGGGCCGGATGTCCGAAGGCAACGGCGATCGTCTCGAGCACCTCCCCGGCGCGGCCCGGGTCACGGCCGGCAGCCTTGTCGAGGATCGACAGCTGGGCCTTGGCGAGGTTCTTCTCCTTGCGGAGCAGGACCAGGCCGCCGGCCTCGCACAGCGTTTCGGCGTCGAGGCGACCGGCCTCGTCGAGGGTTCGCAACGCGCGCTGAGCCAGCGCCGCGATCACCGGCCCGGAGTGCGGGAGGAGCTGGACGTAGGCGACGGTGTGGCGGGCCAGCTCGTCCACCGTGGGCTCGAGAAGATCATGAAGCATCACGAAGGCGCGCAGGAACCCCGGTTTGTCACCGCGGGTGAGGCGGTCGACCGTCGCGTCGAGGATCGGGCCGCGGGCCAGGCGGCCTTCGGCGATGAGGTCGACAATGGCAGCGGGAAAGCGGGGCGCGTTGTCCCACTCGCCGGTTTCCTTGTTCCAGCGGCCGTGGTTGAGCTCCGAGCCGAGGCCGTCGATGGTGAAGACCGCCGGCAGCAGCGCGTCGAGGAACGGGTCGTCGCGCAGGAGCGGAGTCAGGTCTGCTCCACCGTCGTGAAGGGTGTTGAGCCAGCCGCGCAGCACGCTCTCGGTGGCCGGCGGCAGTGTGCCGGACTCACGGAGGAGACCGGCGACGAACGCCCAGCCGCCCTGCCACGCGCCGTCGATGGTGAGCTTCCCGGCCAGGCGGACCGCCAGGTCGCCCAGCCACGGCAGCTCGCGGATCCGGACGAGCTCGAGGAAGGCGGCGGCGGGGACGCGGTCCCAGCGGTCGCGGATGTCCCGCCGGCACAGGAGAGTGGCCGCGCGGGTCGGCGACGACAGGCAGCCGATGATGGCAAGGGCGTACGCACCGGCCGTGGTGTCCTCGACCTTCCACCAGTCCTCGCGCCGCATGCTCTTGAGGCTCGTCTCCACCCAGTCGGCGAGCGCTGTCCGCTCGGCCTCGGTGGCGGCCAGCAGCAGCGCCGCCACGGAGGCAGCGTCGCCCGAGCGCAGCGGCCGGTCGAGGGTCTCGCCGTCGAGGCTCACGACGCGCGGACCATACGGACGGCGAGAGCGTGCTTGCACGGCCCGCGCTCCCCGCGGTGTTTTCCCCACCACGGGCACGTGCAGGACGTGTCGCGGACGTGGTAGATCTCGTCGCCGCTGCGGACCTCGGCAACCTCACCGGTGGCCGTGACCGCGCCGGCGTCGACGAGGGCACGGGCGCCGACCAGGCGGGGATTCATCGTGGCGACGACGTCGGCGGCGTAAGGCAACGTGCGATGGAAGTAGCCCGCTTCGGCGACGTCGTAACCGACGCGGCCGGCCGTGCCGAGCTGGGTCAAAGCGGCCCTGACCCGCTGCGGGCCGAGGCCGGAGGCGGTGGCGAGCGCGTCGATGTCGATCGCCGGGTCCCAGGACAGCAGGGCGCTGATCAGATCGGCGTCGTCGGCGACCTCGTCACCGGCCAGGGCCTCGAGGACCGCACCCTCACCGGAGAAGCCCCGGTAGGGCTCGGGCGACAGGGTCAGCGAGAGCCGCAGCGACGGCAGGCTGAGCTCCCAGGTGCTCGCGACCGGACCGGCACCGGCGGCGACCGGCGGACCGTAGACGCGCAGGGCGGTCGCGTGGCGCAGGAACGGTTTGAGCGCGACCAGGCGTCCCGCGCCCGGCAGGCAGACCGCCCCGGGCACCGGCCGGGAAGTGAGCCGCAGGCTGCGGCCGGCGGGCACCGCCCACAGCACCGAACGGTCACCGGCGGGCAGGCGGTTGAGCAGGGCTCGTGCGTCGGCGATGCCGACCTCGGCGCGCGGGTCGAACCGCGACGTCAGCACCTGCGCCTCGGCGAAGCCGCGCAGCCAGCGCGACGGCAGCGGCACCTTGCGCTCGACGAGCGGCCCGTCGAAGGTCGTGACGGTCAGATCGTCCGGGCCGACCGCGAGGTGCAGCGGATCGGCGCGGCCGACACGGGTCAGCGCGCGCTGCAGCGGGACGTTGACGTCCACATTGGTGGTGCCGTGCGCGGTGATCTCACCGTCGATGCCCGCGGGCAGCACGTCGAGGCGGGCGTAGACACCGCAGCAGCCGGAGAACGACTCGAACCGCAGACGGTCGGACCCCGCGGTCACCACCGGATCGAGGCTGGCCGGGCTGACCGGGCGGAAGTAGCGGCTGCGCGCGACCTCGGCCACCGCCAGCAGACCGGTCGCCGCCGCACCGGGATCGTTCAGGAAGCCCGTGAAGAAGCGGGGATGCGCCGCCGGGCCACCGGAGGTCTGCAGGGTCAGACCGTCGGTGAGAGCCGAGGACCCGAGGTAGGAGTACGCCGCCGAAACCATGCGCACAACATAGAGAGGGGGTGCGACAGAAAGGGAGGGCCCGGCTGCCCCACGGAGGAAGGGCAGCCGGGCCGGATCTCAGAGCGCCAGGCGCTGACCCGGGACGATGACGTTCGGGTTGCCACCGAGCACGGAACGGTTGTGCTTGAAGAGCGCCCGCCAGCCGCCCTTGACGTGCTTCGCCGCCGCGATCGAGGCGAGCGTGTCACCCGGCTTCACGGTGTAGTGCGAAGTCCGGGCCGAGGAATGCGCGGACGACGACGAGGACTTGGCCTTGGTCTTGCCCTTCTTGCCGCAGGTCGGCCACGCGCCGATCCCCTGCCCGTCCAGCACCTTCTCGGCGATCCGGATCTGCTCCGCCTTGCTGGCCTTGTTGGCCGTGCTCGCGTACTTCCCGCCGCCGTACGCCTTCCAGGTGCTGCGGCTGAACTGCAGGCCACCGTAGTAGCCGTTGCCGGTGTTGATCTTCCAGTTGCCGCCGGACTCGCACTTCGCGACGGCATCCCAGTTCACACCGGACTTCGCCTCGGCCGCGGTGGCCGGGCCGAGCATCGCGACCGTGCCCGCTGCGCCGGCCGCCATCAGGCCGAGGGCGCGCAGGAACCGCTGGTGATTCTGTGCCATTTGTGTACAACCTCCACGCCTGCGAGGTCAGCTGTCGGGTTCGGGCTGAGGTTGCCCGGCCGCCGGGTGCGCGGCTTCACCCCGAGGCACGCGGCAAGCGCGTGCCGGGGAACGTGTGGGTCCCCCGCTCCATGCCATTCGATAAAGGTCCCGGCCCGGTCGGCGGCAGGATTCGGCGTTACCGACCGCGGGGTCCACGTCAGCGGACCGGGCCGACGTTAGCCACCCCCGAAGGCCGCCGGCCAAGCCCTGAGCGACTTTCGTGAGCTTCTTCTCAGTGCGAGCCCAGCGGGATCCACTCGGTCGAGACGGTCACTTCATCCAAAATCTCCGGTACGGGAGAGACGCCCAGCCCCGCCCCCGTAGGCACCCGCAGATGCCCCTCTTCCAGCACGAACGGCTCGGTAACGTCGGTGCGGTAGTACCGGTCGGACGCCGAGGTGTCGCCGGGCAGGGTGAAGCCCGGCAGCGCCGCCAGCGCGACGTTCGCGGCCCGCCCCAGACCGGTCTCGAGCATCCCCCCGCACCACACCGGTACGCCGTGAGCCACGCACAGGTCGTGGATCCGCCGCGCCTCCAGGTATCCGCCGACCCGCCCCGGCTTGACGTTGACGATCGCCGCCGCCCCGAGCGTGATGGCCGCGGCGGCCGTACGCGCCGACGTGATCGACTCGTCGAGGCAGACCGGCGTGCTGATGCGCCTGGCCAGCTCCGCGTGCCCGAGGATGTCCTCCTCGTCCAGCGGCTGTTCGATCAGCAGCAGCCCGAACGGGTCCAGCCGGGCGAGATGCCGGGCGTCCCCCACCGTGTACGCGGTGTTCGCGTCGACCTGCAGCAGCACGTCGTCGCCGTACCGTTCGCGGACCGCGCGGACCGGCTCGACGTCCCAGCCGGGCTCGATCTTCAGCTTGATCCGCACGTAGCCGGCGTCGAGATAACCACCGACCGCGTCGAGCAGCTCGCCGATCGACGACATGATGCCGACCGACACACCGCACGGGACGCGGTCGTGGACGGCGCCGAGCTCGCGGGACAGCGGGCGGTCCTGGGAGCGCAGCTCGGCGTCGAGCACAGCCGTCTCCAGCGCCGCCTTGGCCATCCGGTGACCCTTGAACTGCTCCAGGGCCGGGCCGACGGCGTACGCGTCGAGTCGCGGGACCGCCGCGAGCGCCGGGATCAGGTAGCGCCGGAGCACGTCGGCCGCCGCCTCGGTGTACTCGGACGAATACCGCGGGTCGGTCATCGCCACGCATTCGCCCCAGCCCTCGGCGTCGCCGGTGACCACGCGGACGAGCAGCACGTCGCGGGAATTCTCCGTCCCGAACGAGGTCCGGAACGGCGAGACCAGCGGCATGCTGATCCGGCGCAGTTCGACGCCCTGGAGTTTCATCGTCGCTGCTCCTCGGTGTCGCGGGTGAGGACGTACCAGCCGTCCCGGTCGAAGCCGGCGAACCGTGCACCGTCGGCGAGCAGGGTGGTGAGGGTGTCGCGGACCGCCGACCGCCATTCCTTGGCGACCGCGGGCGCCGCGCGGCGCAGGGTCTCGATGTCCTCGGGAACAGCGACCAGCACGACCGGGCCGTAGACCGATCCGGTGAGCGGGCCGCCGGTGTCGGAGCGCCGCAGCGCGATCGTCGCGGTCGGCGGGCTCACGGGTCGCAGGGGCCGACCGGCACCCGCGGCGACCACCGCGGGCGCGTGGAGGTCCCAGCGGACGAAGAGCCGGTCACTCTCGTCGTCGCCGTTGATCCGGTCGTGCATCACGCCGTAGAAGTTGGTGAGGTACTCGGTCGGCACCGCGCCCAGCTTGGCCAGGTTGAAGTAGGCGTTGCGGCCGACCAGCGGGTCGAAGGTCCAGCAGATCGCGGTGATGCCCCGCTGCAGCGCCCAGACACGCTGGTGCTGCTTGAGGGCGAAGCCGACGCTGCGCCCGGCCGCGGCGGGACCGACACCGGCGATGTGACTGTGCAGCTCGCGGTGCGCGGGTGCGGAGAAGAACGCGACGGCCGCGCCGACCAGCGTGGAACCGTCGAAGGCACCGGCCACGTAGCTGCCGGACTTGGCCAGGGCCCGCAGCAGCTCGGTGGTCATCACCGGGCTGCTGCCCTCGGCCTGCCAGATCCCGGCGAGCAGCCGGTCGAGTGCGGCCAGCTCGGCGAGGCTCGACACCGGCCGGACCTGCACCCGGGCAGCCCGCGCGGCGGCCTGCGCCGCCTCGACCGCCGCCGCGACGACCCGGCTCAAGACGGCTCCCCGGCCAGGACGTCCGCGATCAGGCCGGCGATCAGGGCGGCCCGGGCGGGCAGCTCGTCGACCAGGACGTGTTCGTCGTCCGCGTGCGCGCCGCCGCCGACGGCACCGAGGCCGTCGAGGGTGGGCGTACCGATGCCGGCCGTGAAGTTGCCGTCGGAGCCGCCACCGACCGCCGCGCTGCCCGGGGCGGGCAGGCCGAGCCGGGCGGCGACCGCGGTGGCCCGGGCGAAGAGGGCCGCGGACGACGAGGCGTCCAGCGGCGGGCGGTTCGGGCCGCCGAGCACCTCGACGCGGGAGCCGGGCAGGACCGGGCGCAGGCCGTGCATCGCGGCGTCGACCCGGTCCTGCTCGGCGGTGTCGCGGACGCGGACGTCCACGGCGACCTCGGCGACGGCCGGCACCGTGTTCTCCGAGGTGCCGCTCGAAGCCAGCGTCGGGGTGACGGTGGTGCCCCGGGACACGTCCGCGAGGGCGGTCAGGGCGAGAATCTGATGCGCCAGCTCGACGGTGGCGTTGACACCGCGCTCCGGCTCGAGGCCCGCGTGGGCGGCACGGCCGTGGGTGCGTACCCGGTATCTCGAAACGCCTTTGCGCTCGGTCTTGAGGGCTCCACCGGCGGCGGCCGCCTCCAGGACGAGGGCCGCCGCGCAACCGGCGGCCGAGGTCTCGACCAGCTCGCGCGAGGTCGGCGACCCCAGCTCCTCGTCGCAGGTGATCAGCAGGGTCACGCCCTCCGGTACACCGAGCTCGGCCAGGGCGTGCAGCGCGAGCACGAGCCCGGCCTTCATGTCGACGCAGCCGGGACCGCGCAGGACGCCGGCGGTCACGGCGTACGGATGGGTGGTCAGCGATCCCAGCGGCCAGACCGTGTCGTGATGCCCGAGCAGCAGCACCCGGGCCGGCCCGGCACCCAGCCGCCAGCGCAGGTGGGTGCGGCCGTCGGTCGTCGCGATGCGCTCGGGCGCCGCGCCGAGGTGACGTTTTCCCAGGTCGGCGACGACGTCGGTGCTGCGGGCCAGGGCGGCGAAGTCGCTGGACGGCGACTCGCAGACGACCAGCTCCTCGATGTCGGCGAGCAGCTGCGGCAGCCGCCGGGACATCCGGTGCACGAGATCCATGTCAGCTCCGGTCGTGGGTTTCAGGAGCAGCCTAGGCCTTGGGAACCAGCGCGAGGGGACAGAGCCCGGGGCGCGGCGGTAGGGTTCGTCACCATGTGCCCGGGCCACGTCTCAGGACGATCGACGCGGTGACCACTCCACTCCGGCCCGGTGACCCACGGCAACTGGGCGGGTACACCATGCTCTCCCGGCTGGGCGCAGGCGGCATGGGCACGGTTTTCCTGGCCCGGGGCCGGGGCGATCGGCTCGTCGCCGTCAAGGTCATCCGGCCCGAGTACGCGTACGAGGACGAGTTCCGCGCCCGGTTCCGCAGCGAGGTCAACCGCGCGCGTGAGGTGCCGCCGTTCTGCACCGCCGAGGTGCTCGACGCGGACCCCGAGCACGCCACGCCGTACCTGGTCGTCGAGTACGTCGACGGGCCCAGCCTCGCCGAGGTCGTCCAGGACCAGGGCCCGCTGACCGCGGGCAACCTCCACAGCGTCGCGATCGGCGTGGCGACGGCGCTGACCGCCATCCACGGCGCCGGGGTCATCCACCGCGACCTCAAGCCGCGCAACGTGCTCTTCTCCCTCGGTACGCCCAAAGTCATCGACTTCGGCATCGCGCGGGCGCTCGAGGTGACCAGCCAGCACACGCGGACGGACCAGATGGTCGGCACGGTGGCCTACATGGCGCCGGAGCGGTTCGACGCCGCCAGCCGTGCGGTCGGCACCGCCGCCGACATCTTCGCCTGGGGCGCCGTGGTGGCGTACGCCGGCACCGGCCGGACACCGTTCGCGGCGGACTCGGCCGCGGCGACGGCCGCGCGCATCCTCACCCAGCAGCCGGAGCTGTCCGGGCTGCCACGCCCGCTGCTGGACCTGGTCGCGCTCAGCCTGGCCAAGGAGCCCGAGGACCGCCCCACCGCGCACGAGCTGCTGGACCTGCTGCTGGCCGCCGGGCCGCAGGAGGCCCTGGCGCTCGCCCAGCGGCCCGATCTGCGGCACGCGGCCGAGGCGGCCCAGCACTCCGGCCGGCACTCGACCGGCGGGCAGCGGCGGCGCAGCCGGACGCTAACCGACAACACCCCGGCACCCGGCGCCGCCGCCTCGGCCTGACGATCGCCGCCGGCACCGCGCTGGCCGCTCTCGCCGCGGGCGGCGCCTACGCCATGCTCGGCAACCCGGCGTCGTCGGCCGGCCAGGCGGTCACGCCGCTGTCGGTCGCCGAACCGGCCCCGCGCCAGGTCCGCGGGCCGTCGATCCTGGACCGGCTCGACCGGCCCGCCCAGTGGCGTCCGCTCACCGGGGACCCGGGCGGCAGCTGCGTCTTCGACGACGAGCTCGTGGTCACCACCGACGAGTCGAACGTCGTCGAGTGCCCGGGACCCGCGGACAGCTTCGCGGGCGACCAGTCCATCGAGGTCGACGTGACCGTGCGCAACCCCGGCAGTTGTGCACTGATCTGGTTCCGGTTCGTCGGCCGCAGCGGGTACAAGCTGTCGGCGTGCGAGACCACCGTGCGGCTCGACCTGGACAACGACGGTGACGAGACGACACTGACCAAAGTGGCGTCGACGGCGTTCCGGGCCGGGCACCGCGAACGGGTGCTGATCGACCTGCGCGCGCAGACCGCGTCCGTCACGATCGGCGACGCGGTCGTGTTCCAGGCGCCGGTCACCGACCCGGGCCTGGTCGCCGGGAAGATCGTGCTCGGTGCCGGCAGCGACAGCGCCGAGGGCCCGGCCCGGGTGTCCTTCGCCGAAGCCGAATTCCGGTCGCTGTGAAGCGCCTCCTGCTCGTCGCCCTGCTGATCCTCGGGCCGGCCGCTTGCAGCAGTCCCGACCCGGTGTCCCCGGCGCCCACCGCGTCGAGCTCGGTCGCGCCGACTCCCACGTTCACCGACGTGTTCCGCGGCGACTCCTCCTCGGTGGTCCGGCTGCGGGCGTACGACCCCCGGGCGCGTTCGGTCGTGGTCGAGCCCGTCGTGTTCCTGCAGGGGCCGGACTACTGCGCGGCGTACCACGTGAGCGGCACCGATCCGCGCTGCGACCGGGACTGGGTCACCGAGGACAGCCGTACGAAGACGACACTCCCTGTCAGCACGAAGGCGGAGCTGCTGAGCGTGCGCGGCGGGGAGGCGGAGTGCATCGGCGACGACGGCGCCGGGACCTGTCCGCTGCCCCGGGACGAACGCGTGCGGTGGAGCACCGGCGACCCGGACCTCCTGCTCCGTCTGACTGTCCGTGACGGCACAGCCACCCGCCTGGCCGAGCTCTTCCTGCCCTGACCAGGAGTTTCGTACCAACGGGCAAAAAGCATGCACATCCAGTGATCTCTGCGGCCGAACCTCACGTATCTTGACGTACCGGTCGGCGCACCTCGCCGCCCGGCACCTCCCCTGCGGCAGGAACGACACGATGGCTGACGAAGACCTCGAGCGGAACGACCCGGTGCTGGTCCGTCCCTACATCACCACCGAGCCGGGCAGCGCCCCCGGCGGTCATGACGACCGGCCGCTCGAGACCTGGCCCGAGGAGGCGCTGCTGCCGTCCGAGGACAACAGCGCGGCGCCCGCCGCCACCGTCGAGCCGCCCGCCGTGGCCGGTCCCGCCGCGAAGACCAGCGCTCTGCTGCGCCAGCGCCTGATGGTGCTCAGCGGTCTGGGGATCCTGGCCGTCCTGATCGGTGCAGGTCTGCTGGTGTTCGGCACGAGCGAGGACCAGCCGCCGCCGCAGGCCGCCCGGCCCACCGCACCCGCACCCGGCCCGAACGGCTCACTCGGGGCCGCACCGGTCGCGAGCGTCGCCGGTCGCAGCATCGCACCGACCAGCCGCGCCACGAGCCGTCCGGCCGCGCCGGGCCGCACGACCAGCGGCGCACCGGCGGCCGGCGCACCGGCGCCGCAGCAGCCCGGGACGCCGACGGGCACCCCGCCGCCCGCCGCCACCACCCTGGAGCCGCCGCCGGCGCAGGCGCGTACCGGTGCGATCACCGCCGCGAGCGGCCGCTGCCTGGTCCTGGGCGGTCTCCTCGCCCTCGACGGCAGCCCGGTGCAGACCGCGTCGTGCTCCGGCATGAGCTATCAGGAGTTCACGGTCGAGACGGACGGGACGCTGCGGGTCACGAACCGCTGCGCGCAGACCGACGACGACGGCACCGTCCACATCAGAGCCTGCGGCGAACAGCCGGCCCAGCAGTGGCGCGCCGGACCCGAGGGCTCCCTCGTCAACCCCGGCACGGGCCAGTGCCTGACCGACCCCGGCAACGCGGGCGCAACGGTCACCCTCGCGGCCTGCACCGGCGCCGACAACCAGCGATGGACGCTGCCCTAACCGGAGAAACGCTTACTGCGCACCATTTTCCGGTACGCCGCCAGCGCCGCCCCGTCGGTGTCGGGCCGGAAGTTGTGCTCGGAGTCGTCCTGCGTGTCGGTGTCGAACCAGACCACCGCACCGACCTCCGGCGTCCGCTCGACCCAGGACGCCAGCTTGCCGATCCAGGCCGCCTTGCTCACCCCGACACCGCTCACGGCGGCGGTCTCGCTCAGGATGATCGGCTTGCGACTCCCGTACGCCTTCAGCACCGGCGTGAACAGCGTTTTCGGTGTCTCGGCGAAGAAGTCGTAGCCGGACACGCCGACCCAGTCGACGTACTCGTCACCCGGGTAGTAGCGCGAGAAGCGGTTCCAGGACTCGTCGGGCCCCGAGTTCCAGTTCGGGCTCCACACCCAGGCGACGTTGTCCGCGCCGTGCTCGCCGAAGATCCGGTGCAGCCGTTTCCAGGCCTTCACGTAACCCGCGGTGTCCCGGCCGTTGCCGGCGCCACCCCAGGCGAACCAGTCGCCGTTCATCTCCCAGCCCCAGCGCAGCAGGACCGGCCGCTTCATGCCGGCCAGCTTCTTCGCGACGCGGGCGATGATCCGGTCCGACGAGCCGTCGACGATCCCGGCGTAGGGCGCGCCGTGCCAGGAGACCATCAGCGTGCTGGAGGACGCGACCGCGGGCTCCGACGAGGGCACGTAACCGTCCCACGGGTAGAACACGTGCACGATGCGCTGCTCCCGGCCGAGCTGGCGGCGGCGCAACGCCAGGCTCTCCCGGAGCGACTTCCCGCTCAGCGACAGGTACGAGCCCAGCAGGGCTGTTCCGGGCTCGAACGGCACTGGTCCCCCACGCCGCGGCGCCGCCTTCGCAGGCTTCGGCGACGGTGACGCGCTCTTCGACGGGCTCGGGGACGGCTTCGCGGACGGCCTCGCGGAGGTCGCCGACGGCGTGGGTGAGGCCGTGGTCGGAAGTGCGGCGGCGGGCGACGGCGGGGCCGGATCGGCCGAGCAGGCGGCGGGCAGGGTCAGCGCGGCGAGGGCCAGCACCGAACGGCGAGGCAGCCGGCGCCCGCCGGGCTTCTCGGCGGTCATGTCGGCTCCCTGAGGTGATCGCGTGCGCGACGGTCACGCCCGCACTCCACCCTGCCCCGCGCTCCGGTGCCCGCGGCTCGTCCGTTCGCCTCCATCAACCGTCTGACCAGGCCATTCGCGGGTCCCGACCCGCACACCGCGGGCCGCGGGTGCAGGAAAGCCACTCATCCGGCGAACCGGTCGTCACGACACGTTCAGGCGGTGGCGCTCAGCGGGCCCGCGTACCGGATGACCTCGCGGATCAGGCGGTGCGCCGCGGGACCGCTGAGGCGGTAGTAGACGTGGCGGCCCCGGCGCTGCCGGTGGATCAGCGTGGTGTCCCGCAGGTTGCGCAGGTGGTGGCCGACGATGGTGGTGTCGAGGTTCATGACCCGGGCCAGGTCGTCCGGGGTCGCCTCGCCGTCGAGCAGCAGGACGAGGATGCGCAGGCGGTGCTCGTACCCCATGGCCTGCAGGACCGTGACCGCCTCCCCGATCATCGGGACACCAGGGCGACGCGCGGCAGGCGGGTCGCCGCCAGCGAGACCAGCAGCAGCGCGGTCGCGACCAGGGTGATCGCCGCACCGGCGGCGATGTCGTAGCGGCCGGAGAGCAGCAGCCCGGCCAGCCCGCTGGTCACGCCGAAGGCGACCGCCAGGGCCGTGACCGTGGCGAGCCGGTCTGACCAGAGCCGGGCCGCGGCCGCGGGTGCAACGATGAGCGCCAAGGACAGGATCGTCCCGACGGCGGGCACGATCGTCACGATGACCACCTCGATGGTGATGAGCAGGAACAGGTCGACGAGGCCGGTGCGGTAACCCGCGGCGGCGGCGCCGGCCTGGTCGAAGCCGGTGAAGAGGAACGCCCGGCCGCCCGCCAGGAGGACGACCGCGACGACGGCCAGGACCACCGCGGTGACCACGACGTCGCGCGGGCCGACGGTGAGGATGCTGCCGACCAGGAACGACGACAGGTCACGGCTGAAACCGTTGCGGGTGGCGACCAGCCCGACGCCGATCGCGAACCCGGCGGCCAGAATGACCCCGGTCGCCGCGGCGGCGTTCTGACCCCGCCGCCGGCTGAGGGCCGCGACACCGCAGGCCACGAGGACGCCGGCCAGCATCCCGCCGAGGTAGATGTTGATGCCGAGGATGGCGGCCGCGACCACACCCGGGAACGTGGCGTGGGTCAGCGCCATGGTGAAGAACGACAACCGGCGCAGGACGACCTGCACGCCGATCAGCCCGGCCAGCGCTCCGGCCAGCACAGCCTCATAGAGGGCCCAGGTCATCGGAGCCTCCCGGTCCGCAGGCGTCCGGCTCCGAGCAGCACCGCGTACGCGAGCACGAGCGCCAGCACGACCGCGGTGGCCGACGTGAGCCGCAGTCCGTAGCCGACCGAGGCGGTCCAGCTGACCCAGAGTCCGGCGTACCCGGCGAGGAGCGTGAGGATCGTCCCCAGCGCGGCCATGACGGGCAGCCGATCGGTGACCGTCCGCGCGGCGGCGGCGGGCACGACGAGCAGCGCGATCACGAGCACCGTGCCGACCGCCCGGACGGCCGCGACGACCACGAGCGCGACGACGAGGTTGAGCCACAGGTCGAGCAGCGTCGTGCGGTAACCGGCGGCCCGCGCACCGTCCGGGTCGAACGCCCGGAAGGTCCACGCGCGGGCGCCGAGCGCGACCAGCGCCAGGATGACGACGGCCAGGACCGCCGTCTCGGCCAGCTGGCGGGTGGTCACCGTGAGCAGCCGTCCGAAGAGGAACGACGTCAGATCCGAGGTGTACGACGAGCGCCGCGACACCAGCGCGACACCCACCGAGAACATCGCTGTGAGCACCACGGCCGTGGCGGCGTCGTCGCTGAGCAGACCGCCCCGCGTCAGCAGCGTCAGGGCGACCGCTGTCAGCGCCCCGGCGACGAGCGCACCACCGAAGATGCCCTCGGACCCGGCGGCGACAAAGCCGATGACCACACCCGGGAAGACGGTGTGCGTGAGGGCGTCGGCGACGAACGACAGCCGCCGTGTGAACACGAAGACGCTGACCGGGCCGCAGATCAGGGCCAGCAGGGCGAGTTCCGCGAACGCGCGGACCATGAACGGCGCCTCGAACATCAGGGCTCCACCAGCAGGGCGCGTCCACCGGGCAGGTCGATGGCGTGGCCGCCGTACGCCTGCCGCAACACGTCACCGGTGAGCACGTCGGCCGGTGCGCCGACGGCCCACTGGCGACCGTTGAGCAGGCACACCTGGTCGGCGATACGCGCCGCGACGTTCAGGTCGTGGGTGCTCACCACCAGGGCGGCACCGGACGCGGTGAGCTCGCCGAGCGCCCGCAGGATGGCCTCCTGGCTGGTCGCGTCGACGCCGTTGAGCGGCTCGTCGAGCAGCAGCAGCCGGGCCTCGGCGGCGATGGCCCGGGCCACGAGCACCCGCTGCCGCTGGCCGCCCGAGAGCAGCCCGAAGCGCACCCGTGCCCGGTCGGCCAGCCCGACCCGGTCGAGGGCGTCCCGCACGGCCGCCCGGTCCGCCCGGCCCGTGGGCCGCCACCAGCCGATCCGGCGGTAGCGGCCCATCAGGACGACGTCGGCCGCGCTTACCGGGAAGTCGGCGTCGAGACTGTCGATCTGCGGCACGTACCCGACCGGCGCCCGCGCGACGACCTCGCCGGAGACGACCTCGGCCATCCCCAGCACCGCCTTGATCAGCGTCGACTTGCCGGCGCCGTTCGGCCCGACCAGCGCGAGCGTCTCCCCGTCGCGCACCGTGAAGTCGACACCCCGGAGCACGGCCCGGCCCCGATACCCGAGGTCGGCGGTCACGTACCGCAGGGCGACGTCGCCCTCAGCCACCCAGGGCCGCCACGAGCGTCGCGGTGTTGTGCTTCTCGGCGCCCAGGTACGTGCCCTGCGGGGTGCCGGGCTCGCCGAGACTGTCGCCGTACAGGGCGTCCTCACCGCCGACAACCTTGACGCCGGCCTGCGCGGCGATGGCCTCGGCGCTCTTGGCCGGCAGCGAGCTCTCGGTGAAGATCGCCCTGGTCCCGGTTGCCTTGATCTTCGCCACCAGGTCGCCGAGCTGACCGGCCGAGAGCTCGGCCGAGGTGTCCAGGCTGGGGATGACCGAGCCCACGAACTCGAGCTGGTACCGGTCGACGTAGTAACCGAAGGCGTCGTGGTTGGTGACCAGCTTGCGCTGCCCGGCCGGGATCTTCGCCCAGGCGGCGGTGTTGTCGGCGTCGAGCTGGTCGAGCTGCGCGGAGTAGGCGGTGAGGTTCTTCGCGAACGTGCCGGCCCGGCCGGGATCAGCGGCGGCGAGACCCTTCTGGATGTTCGTCACCATGATCTTCGCGTTGCGGGGGTCGTGCCAGATGTGCGGATCGTCCTTGCGCAGTTTCACGCCCTGGCTGGAGTCGACCACCGTGCCACCGAACCCTGCGGACTCGATGGTCTGGTCGAGCCACTCCTCGAGCCCGACACCGTTCTTGACGACCAGCTTCGCGGCGCCGATCGCCTGCAGGTCGGCGGGTGTCGGCTCGTAGTCGTGCGGGTCGACGTTGGGCTTGATGATCTGGGTCACGGCGACGTCGGTGCCGCCGACCGTCCGCACGAAGTCGGCGACCTCGGGTGTGGTCGCGACGACGGCGAGCTTGCCGGCGGGCGCGGCACCGGCCTCGTCACCGGGGGTCGTGCTGCCGCAGGCGGCGAGGGACAGGGCGGCGCCGGCCGCCAGGAGATACCGAATGGCTGCCTTCATGAGCGAAACGGTAATCGTTTTCATTTATATGGTCTAATGGCAAACCCGGCATGTCTGGTAGGCATGCCCCATGGAGATCGTCACCGAAGCCGGCGCCTACCGCCCCGGCTACTTCGAACACCTGCGCACCCCGGACCTGAGCACGGGCACGTACTCGATCCCGGCGGGCGGCACCGACGAACAAAGCCCGCACACCGAGGACGAGATCTACGTGGTGACCGCCGGCCGCGCCCGCTTCCGCACCCCCGACCGCACCGTCGACGTGGCGGCCGGGACGGTGATCTTCGTACCGGCACACGAGCCGCACCGCTTCGTCGACATCACCGAGGACCTCGTCACCCTCGTCTTCTTCGGCCCGGCCGAGGACACTCGCAAACCGGCACCGGTCAGCGAACAACCCTGAGGGGGACCTCGACGGAGACCGGCTTCACGAAGGAGTTGCCGCCGTAACGGACGATGATCCACCCTCGTCCGAGCGCTTTCCCGGCCGCGACAGCAACCTTGATGCGGCCCTTGCTGTTGGTTACGTAGCTGCGCCCCGATTGCCTGGCGCCGGGAACGAAGACGTTCACGGCGACCGTGGCCCCGCTGAGCGGCTCGCCGGCCGAGGTCAGGGTGAACGACCGGATGGTTTTCTGACCCCGATTCAACGTCACGGCGCTGGTTTCGGCCACGACAGCCGGCTTCCTGGCGCCCTGCTTCGGCGGGACGACAACAACCGGCGGCGACGGGCACGGAACCGGAATCCGGCCGGGACGTTCGACGCCCGGCGGGAAGCAGGACGGGTCAGCGGGATCCACGCCGGCCGGCAGAACCATCATCGTCCGAAAGGATGGAGAGCCGTCGGGATAGGTGTAGAACACCGGGCCGGTCTCGGTCTCAGGCACCTCACCGTCGGTGAGCAGATGAGCCTGGTGAGCGTTCTGGAGCTTCTCGGCCAACTCTTCGGTATAGGGAACGGTGGTGCCGCCGGCGGGAATCGTCCAGCGCAGACAGGTGCCCTGCACGACAACCGCCGCGATGTCGGCAGCCGGATCGCAGCGACCGCTCGGGTTGTAGTTGAGCGGGTAGTACACCGCGCCGCTGCTCCCGACACCATGGCTGATCCAGACCGGCTTGTCGTAAGCGCGGTAGCGCGCCCTCGGGGTGAGCGCCGGCGCCTGCTCGATGCCGCCCGGCCGCCCGCCGTCGCCCAACTGCACCCAGAAGTTCGGGTACGGGATGTTGAAGTAGTGACAGACGCCGTTGTAGTAGGCCACCGTCGCGCCCGCGCCCGTGGCGCAGACGACATCCGACGTCACCGGGTAGAAGACGAGGTAACGGCCGGCGAACGGTAGCCAGACCGGCCGGGCGACACCGACGTCAGGCAGCTCGCCTTCAGCCAGTTCCTGCGCCGGAGCGACACCGGCCGGCACCTGTTCGCCCTCGGAGGGGTCGAGCATTTCCGAGTCGGCCGGGAACGGGACGGCAAACCGACGACAGCCGCTCCCGTCGTTCAGCGCGACGACGCCCATCTGCCCCTTGCACTCGGGCATGTCCGAGCCGGCGGCGGACGCCGATCCCGGTACGGCGATGAGCGCGCTCCCAGCGAGCACGACGACGGCTGCTGCGGCGCGGAGCCGACTGCCCAGATGCCTCATGACCTTGGTGATCGGCCACGATCTGCCGCGCTTGAGAACTACTCTCCGCGCGCCTCCAGAGCTCGGATGACCGCCGCCATGTCCTCGGCGCCGTGGCCCAGGGCGAACGTCTCGCCGAACAACGCGTGGCAGGCGTCCAGCAGAGGCACCGGGATGCCGGCGGCATGGGCCGACTCGGCGATGAGGCGGTTGTTCATCAGGACGTCGCGGATCGACGCCTGCACGGCGAAGTCGCGGTCGACGAGCTTGGCCGCCTTGACCCGGGACACGTCGCTGGCCATCGGACCCGCATCGAGCACCCCGCGCAGCACCTCCAGGTCGAGGCCCTGCCGCGCGGCGAAGTTCATCGACTCGGCGAGCCCGGTCGCCATCGTGATCAGGAAGATGTTCACCGACAGCTTCATCAGCAGCGCCTGCGGGACCGGCCCGCACTCGACCACCGCACGGCACATCGGGTCCAGCAGCGGCCGCACCTCCCGGACCGCCTCCGCCTCACCGGCGACCATCCCGACCAGGGCTCCGGCCTCGGCGGGTGTGCGGGACCCCGACACGGGCGCCTCGACGTAGCGCCCGCCCGCGGCCACGATATCCGCCTCGAGCCCGGCCGAATACCCGGGCGACGTCGTTCCCATGTGGACGATGACGTGGTCCCGCGCCAACGCGCCGAACCCGTCCGTGCCGCGACCCAGCGCCTCGTCGATCACCTCACCGCCGGCCAGCATGACCAGCACGACCCGGGCCCGGGCGAAGACCTCGGCCACGCTCGCTGCCGGGCTCACCCCGGCGATGGTCTTCCGGGTACGCGACCAGGCGACCACCGGCATTCCCGCCCCGGCAAGGTTCCGCGCCATCGGCTCCCCCATGACGCCCAGCCCCAGAAAGCCGATCTCTTCGCTCATGGTCGTACCGTAGGGCCGCCCGCACGCCGGCGGGCGGGCCAATTCGCAGATCGCGGCCGGCTTTTATTGCGTTGCCGGTCCCCGCCGGCAGGCCTACCGTGATCAGCAGCAGGAAGCACACCGACCAGGGGCAGGAGACGGACATGATGCACCACAGCACGATCGCCGCACTCCTGATGACCGCCCTCGCCCGGGGCCGGTGGCGCCGCTAGCACTCGCCTAGCGATCCAGCGCCGCCCTCCCGGACCGGGAACGGGCGGCTTTCTTGTTCCCCATCTTTTGTTTCCCAGCACCACCCGCCCTCGTGGCCCAACGGCAGAGGCACGACGTTGAGGACGTCGACGGCGCGCGTTCGAATCGCGCCGAGGGCACGGGCTCGTAGCTCATCTGGTAGAGCACCCGTTTCGCACGCGGGAGGTGGCCGGTTCGACTCCGGCCGGGTCCACGCACGTCGCCGTAGCTCAGCAGGCTGGAGCGCCGCCCTCATAAGGCGGAGGCCGGTGGTTCGAACCCACCCGGCGACACCGGATCATCGCAACCGCGCGCCCACGATGAAAACCGTGAGCACAAGATAGATCGACGCGGACACCACCGCCAGCGCCAGGCTCTGCAGCGCCGCCGCCGAGAAGATCGCCGCGATGAGCACGAACGACACCGAGGTGAACTCCCGCCCGAGCAGGCTGCTGAGCGCAGGCCGCACGTAGACCGCCGACCCGGGCACGATGCCGAGCGTCGTCCGGGCGTTGAGGTCGAGGCTGATCATCGGGAAGTCCTCGTCACCGACGAGCAACTGGTGGTCGGGCACCCCGGTCCGGCTGCGGGCGAGGAGCAACGGTGACTGCTCACGCCAGGGCAGCGCCCGCAACGTCGTCCGGGCGATCTCGATGTGGCCGGCCCGGTGTGCCGCCGCCTCCACGATCACCCGGTCACCCTGGGAGATGCCGAGCAGATCGAGCATCTCCTCGGGCAGCCGGGTGACCGGCTTCTCGATGTCGATCACCGCGGTCCGGCCCACCCGGGCCACGGCGTGCCGGTGCCCGAACAGCGTGTTCCGGACCCGGCCGGCGCGACCGTGGCACGGCCCGAGCACGGCAGGTTCCCCCTGTGGCAGCCCGATGGCGAACAACGTCGTCGAGTCCAGAACCACACGGGCCGCGGGGACCCGGTCGTCGAACACCACGCGTACCGGAATGGCGGTCTCGAGGCCGGGATGGTCCGCGGCCAGGAACGGATTGCGCACGTAGAGGTAGTCGGTCGTGAAGTGCGGGGCGTGGACGGGGTTGAGCACGCAGAAGTACGAGTGGCGGTTGCCGGTCAGGTCCGCGAAGGGCGACGACGGCGTGGTCCGGAGCAGCAGTTCGCCGTCCCGTGGTCCGGGGGCGTGCTCGGTCAGGTATTCGGCACCCTGATATTCGAGGGTGCCGGGCGCCGGGTCGGCGGGACGCACCGTGCGGATCAGGCGGGCGTTCCCCAGCACGACGCCTTCCGGTGAGCGGCAGGGTGGCAGCACCGACAGCTGAGCGCTGCTGACGAGTGCGACGAAGCCGGGGACCGGCAGCCCGGCCGGGGCGAAGGCATCGAGCAGGATCAGGGCAGGGTCGAAGTAAGGGCTGCCGTGTGCCCGCCGGGCGAGCGACTCCGTCAGCTCCTGGCGGTCACCGTCGTCGAAGAGGACCGGATAGCGGCGGCCGAGACGCTCGGCGCCCAGCTCGCCCAAGGTTCCGGCGAGGGTGCCACCGGTGTCGAGGGTGGCCCAGCCGAGCGGGCGGCCGGGCCGGAGGGCCAGGTCGAGGTGATCATTCGCGCCGTCGGCGTAGAGGACAAGCTCGTTACGCTCCATGCACTGGATGGTCACTCACCGCTGCAACGAAGGTCCCTCAGCGGCCGTTGGCGTAGACGGCGCGGAAGCCGAGGTGGTCGGAGAGGGCGGTCCAGCGGGAGGAGCGCATGAGGCGTTCGGCGCTGTCGATCTTGCCGCCGTTGACGAGGGCGTTGAGGACGACGGTCTCGAAGGCGGCGGACTCGACCCAGTCGATGACCTTGGTGAAGCCGCAGAGCATGGTGGCTTTGGTCTCGTGGAGGAAGTCCTGGAGGACGCGGTCGGAGGCGCGGAGGACCGAGCAGCTGCCGAAGTACAGGGTGCGGCCGCCGCAGCGGCCCGACATCCAGGCGGCGACCTCGTCGAGCTCGACCGTCTGTTTACTGGTCAGGCAGAGCTGGGTCGGCTGGCCGTGGAGGGCGAAGAAGCCGACCTTGAAGTCGGCGTACTTCCGGGACAGCCAGGCGTCGAGGTAGTAGTGCAGCTCCTCGGTCGTCGCGGTGTCACGGTGGATGAACCGGATGCTGCCGAGCCGTTCCAGCAGCTCGAGGGTGGGCAGTACGGACCCGCGGCTGGTCAGGTCGTCCTCCCATTGACCCTCGACACAGAACACTCCCCCCACCTTGGGCACGGTGACTCCTCACTCGTCGGCACGAAAGCTCGACGCTAGCCGACCTGGCCCGATCGGGTGGTACCGCCCGACCAAAGGGACATAAGCCTCACACTTGCGCGGGTGATGCCGACGCATCGGCTCGGACCGTGCCGGGATCGTCCCGGTGCCGGGTACGCGGAGGTCACGGGGTGTCGACAACACGATGGCTCGATGGACGGCGATCGCGATCGGCGGTGCGGCGGCCCTGATCGCTCCCGCGGGCGCGGCTCACGCGGCTGAGCAGGCAACACTCACGTTGCAGGCGCCGGCTTCGGTGGCCCGGGCGGGATCGCTGGTCGTGACCGGCACCTTTTCCGCCGGCCCGGCCTCACTGACCGTCACCCGCAAGGACCTCACCGGCTCTCACACCCTGCCCGCGATCACCGCCGACGCGGGCGGTGCTTTCACGCTGCGTGACAAGCCGATGATCGGCGGCACCAACACGTACACGGTCGTCTTTGCCGGTGACGCCGGACACGACCCGACGAACCAGCAGGTCAGCGTGGCTGTCTCCCGCCGGGCGACCAAGGTGACGATCACCACGGACGCCTCGACCTACCGGTACGCGGCCACTGCCAAGATCACGGCGAAGCTCGGCACGACGCACGACTCCCGCACGCTGTGCGTCTACGCGCAGCCGGCCGGCGGCGACAAGAAGAAGATCAAGTGCGGCAGCGGCACGGTCACGGCGACCTACAAACCGACGCGCCGCACGGTCTTGAGCGCCTCCTTCGCCGGTGACCAGTGGTACGCCCCGCTCACGGCGTCGCGGACCGTCAAGGCGGGCGCGAAGATCGAAGAAGTGCTGGTCGGCCAGTACGCGACCTCGGGCAAGTACAAGCTCTACCGCACCAGCGTCGACCCGGCGCTGGCGGTCCGCGTGTCACCGGCGCACCCCGGTGGCTGCATCGGCTTCACCGCCGAGCAGTACCGGTCGGGCAAGTGGCGGACCCTGGCGACCGCCAAGTGCTTCCGGCTCGACGGTGACAGCATCGGCGGCGGCACGCTGCTGGGGTCGCACAGCTCCGGCACCACCTACCGGCTGCGCGCGTCGTTCGCCGGCGACTCGACGAGCGGGGCTGCGACCGGCGCCTGGCAGTACCTGAAGTTCACGAAGTGAGGCTTACCTGAAAGTGCGTTCTTACCGATCGTCGAAACCCGACGCATGATGGATCACGTGACCGATCAACAAACGCCCCCCACCCCGCCGCCGGCGCCCCCGGCACCCGCCCCGGAGCTGCCCACGCTGATCGTGCTGGGCGGCGACAACGCCGGCACCTGCACCGACGGGAGCTGTGACTGACATGGCTCCCGTACTGGTGGAGGTCTGGTCCGACATCGTCTGCCCGTGGTGCTACATCGGCAAGCGACGCTTGCAGACGGCGCTGGGCACCTTCGAGCACGCGGACGACGTCGAGGTGGTGTGGCGCAGCTTCCAGCTCGACCCGTCGCACCCGAAGGGGTTCGCCGAGCCGGTCTACGACCACCTGGCGAAGAAGTTCGGCGGTTCGCTCGCGCAGGTCAAAGGCATGACGAGCCAGGTCGGGGCGCTCGCCGCCGCCGAGGGTCTCGACTACGACTTCGAGCACGCGGTGAGTGTCAACACCTTCGACGCGCACCGCCTGATCCACCTGGCGAACACCCACGGTCTGGGCGCCGAGGCGCACGAGCGGCTCATGCGCGCCAACCTGATCGAGGGCGAGACCCTGGACACCCCGACCCTGGTACGCCTGGGCGCGGAGCTCGGTGTCCCGGCGGCCGAGGCGGAACGTGTGCTGGCCGGTGACGAGTTCACCGAGGACGTCAACGACGACATCCGCCAGGCGCAGATGTACGGCGCCACCGGTGTCCCGTTCTTCGTCCTGAACCGCGCCTACGGGGTCTCGGGCGCGCAGTCGTCCGACGTCTTCCTGCAGGCGCTCCGCACGGCCTACGAGTCGGCGCCCGCCCGCTGAGGCGGCAGCAACTCGAAGTCGGCCCGGCCCGAGCGCACGCCGTTGAGCTGCAGCTCGACGGCGTGCGCACCCGGGTAGTAGCGCCGGGTGGTGATCGCCCGGAACGAGTGCCGCCGGGACAGCTCCAGGCGGTCGCCGGGGGCCAGCGTCGCCGTTGTCAGCTTGAACGTCTTGGTCGTCTGCTTGCCGTTGGCCTTCTGGTGGTGGACGACGTAGTCGATGGCGAGTGTCGCGGCGGCGTCGCCGGTGTTGACCACGGTTGCCGTGAAAGCCACCTCACCGCCGTACGGGATCTCCGCCCCGGCCAGCAGCGGGCCGTCGACGGTGACGCTGGCCGGTGCGAAGCCCAGCAGAGCGAGCGCGCCCGGATGGCCTTTCTTGACCAGCGTGCGCAGGGCGTGCCGCACCACCTTGGCCGTGGTGGCGTCCGGCGAGGCGAGCCAGGCCTTCGCGGTGGCGACGACCAGGTCCGGGTGCTCGCGGCTCAGGTCGTTGAGATGGTTGGCCACCGAACGCCGCACGTACTCGCTGTCGTCGCGGTAGAGCGCCGTGAGGATCGGCACCGTCGCCTCGGGGGCGGCGAGCAGGGCCGGCACGCGCTTCGCCCATGGCAGGTACGCCCGGGTGCCCTCCGAGGCCAGCCGCCGCACGTGCTCGTCGGGTGAGCGCGTCCACTCCAGCACGATCGGCAGCGCCCGCCCGAGGTCGTGGTCGAGCAGGACGCGGATCGCGAACTCCGAGGTCAGCCGTCCGGTGAGCTCCGCCAGCAGAGCGAGGGCGTCGTCGAACGCCGTACCGGTGCCGTCGGTGACCGCGCGGGCCGCGACCGCGCTGGTCACCGGCCAGATCAGCCACCCGCCGAAGGGCAGGGGGCCGGCCGCGGCGGCACGGACGGTCCGGGCCAGGCCGGCGTAGTCCCCCGGCAGGTCGGCGAGCAGGCCGTCCCGCAACCGGTCGCTGCGTTCCCGCAGTGACAGGCCGGCCATCCCCTTCGCGGCCGCACGCAGATTCGGCAACCGGTTGCCGGGTGCCGCCGCGGCGATCGCCGCGATCAGCTGCCCGGTGGTCTGCTCCCCGATGAGCTCGTCGGCGAACGGCACAGTGATTCCCCCTGGGTGGTCGTTACCGGGTCACCCTGCCAGCACCCCCTGACATTTCAGAGGAGCAGCGACCGGCGCCAGAGGGCGAGGCCGGGTCCGCCGATCAGGTCGAGGTCGCGCAGGTAGGCGACGACCTTCTCGCCGGCCCAGCGCATCGTCGCGCGGTGGTGGGGGTTGGCCAGCGCGGCCCGGCGGCCGGCGACCGGGTCGATGCCGACCGAGCGGTACACCTCGGGCGAAATGATCCGGCTGCCGGTCAGGTACGCCGCACGGGCGATGACCAGGCGGTCGAAGGCGAGGCGGCGCTTGCCGGCCGCGCGGACCTGGCGGGCGAGTTCCTCTCGGGCGTACCGGACGTGGCGGGCCTCCTCGATGACGTGGATGCGGGAGACCATGCGGACCAGCGGCTGGACGGTCTCGTCGGTCGAGGCCTCGCGCTGCAGGGCGTCGAGGATCTCCTCGGCGATGAGGATCGCGGCGTACATGCGGGGGCCGGTGGCGGTGGCGGCGATCCACTTGCCGAGGCCGTCGTCGAAGGCGCCGACGCGGTAGACCGGGCAGCCCAGCTTGTCGATCATGCGGCCGAACATGACCGAGTGGCGGCACTCGTCGGCGACCTCGGTGAGGGCGTACTGGGCGTGGGGTGCGGTGGGGTCCTGGCGGTAGTACTCGCGGATCAGGAGCTGCATCAGGATCGTCTCGAACCAGACGCCGAGCGACGCGATGCTGGCGACCTCGTGGCGGGTCAGGGTGATGCGCTGCGGGACGGTCAGGCCCTTCCAGAGGTCGGTTCCGTAGAGGCTGGAGCGGTGCTCCGGCGTGAACCAGCGGTCCTCGGCCAGGGGTGCTTCCCAGTCGATCTCGACGTCCGGGTCGTAGGAGTGCTCGGCCGACGAGCGCAGCAGCCGGGTCGCGGTCCGGTCCCGGTCGGAGACGGCCATGGAAACCTCCAGAAGGGTTGACGTTACCGGAAGTAACAGCTACTTCTCGTACTATGAACTCTGCCGATGAGGGCGTCAACCGTCCCGACGGGCGCAGCCGCCGCTGGGCCGACCACCGCGAGCGGCGCCGCACCGAGCTCGTCGAAGCGGTGATCGAGGCGATCCGCGAGCTCGGTCCGGAGCCCGGGATCGACGCGGTCGCCGCGCACGCCGGGGTGAGCAAACCCGTGCTGTACCGCTACTTCACCGACAAGTCGGGGCTGTGGCTCGCGGTCGGCCGGCATGCCGCCGGGGCGGTGGTCGAGGCCATCGCGCCGGCCGTCTCCGCCGTCCGCGAGGAGCGTGACGTGGTCGCCGCGGCGGTCGACGCGTACCTGGCGTTCATCGAGGCCGACCCGCACGTGTACCGGTTCGTCGTCCACCAGCGCGGCATTGCCCGGGACACCGATGTGGTGGCCGACGCGATGGACACCGTCGCCAGCGGGCTGGCGCGGATCCTGGGCGACCGGTTGCGCGCCCTCGGGCTCGACTCGGGGCCGGCGCTGCCCTGGGCGTACGGGATCGTGGGTTATGTCCAGACGACCGGTGACTGGTGGCTGCGGCAGCAGCAGCCGATCAGCCGCACGGCCCTGGCCGACTATCTGACGACGTTCCTGTGGGGTGGCATCGCCGGCATCCGCAGCGCGGCGGACACTCCCGGCGGGCTGGCGGTGAGCGGGCGATGAGCGACGACGAGGACTACCGCGGCGAGGCCGTGATCGAGACCGGGGAGCTGAGCGTGACCGTCGTGGTGCGGTTGTCGGCGCGGTTCGAGCCGGTCGAGGGGCGCTACCGGTGGGCCGGGCGGGCCGTCCCGGACGAGACCCTGACGGCTCAGCTGCGGGCCGGGGTCCGGGAGGCGACCGTCCGCATCGGCGGTGCGGCCGTCCGTGCCCGGCTCGGCGAGCCCGATCCGTGGGGCGGCGTACGCCTCACCGGGACGGGACGTCCCCCGTGGCACGCAGCTGCCGCGGGGTGACACCGAACCACCGCCGCGCCGCCCGGCTCAGCGCGGACTGCTCGGTCAGTCCCACCATCGCGGTGACCTGCACGAACGGCAGATCGGTCTGGGTGATCAGCCGGGCCGCGGTGGCGCGGCGGACGTCGTCGAGGATCGCCTCGAACGTGGTGCCCTCGGCCGCGAGCCGGCGCTGAAGCGTTCGCGGATGGGTCCGCAACAGCCGTGCGATCGCGCCGACCTCGATCGGCGACGAGCCGAGGGCCTGGGTCAGCAGCAGGTGGACGCGGCCGGCGAGCGCACGCCCCGGCGCCGGGAAGTGGCTGGTGATGTAGTCGACGGCGATGTCGCGCAGCACCTGGTTGCCGCCGGGCACCGCGGTCGTGGCCAGGCCACCGGGCACCCGCAGCACCGCGTCGGGGTGGTCGAAGCGCACGTCCGTACCGAAGAAGGTGGTGTAGGCGGTGACCGGCGCGAGCGGCGGGTGCGGGAGGTGCACGGACCGCAGGCCGTAGGGGCCGCCGTGCAGCAGCACGATGATCCGGTGGAACAGGCCCAGTCCCAGATCGACGACCTGCGGCGGGAGGGGTTCCTCGGTGCCCCGGTAGAGCAGGCCGACCACTCCGGGCCGGCCCGCCGGGTCGGGGATCTGCGAGACGGTCAGCGCGGGGCTGTGGACGAAGAGGAAGCGGTTCGCGGTGTCGAGCGCGTCGCCGAAGGTCGGAGAATTCTCGATCGCGAGGGCGAGCGGCCCCAGGACGGTGGCGTTCTGCTGCCCGGCCAGCCGGAGCCCGAGGTCGTGACAGCCGAGGGCGGCGGCCGCGGTCTCCAGGATGCGCCCGGCCGCGCTCGTCGGGATCACCGCGTCGTCGGAAGCCAGTGCGGCCAGTGGGATCCGGAAGCGCGTGAACAGCTCCGCGCCGTCGCCGCCGAGGCTGTCGACCAGCTCCGGCAGCCCGCGCAGGGATGCTCCCCGGACCATCGAATCCATGCGGCACGATAGCCGATGTGTCGCGCAGAGGTAAATGAGTGTCGCGCGGGGGCAAGTCCGCCGCCCGTACCGTGACGAAGACTGAGGACCGTGGCCGAAGAATTCGACGTCCTCATCATCGGCGCCGGCCTGTCCGGGATCGGCGCGGCCTGGCGCTTGCGGCACGAACGCCCCGGCACCACGTTCGCGGTCCTCGAGGCCCGCGACGCGATCGGCGGCACCTGGGACCTGTTCCGCTATCCCGGCGTGCGCTCGGACAGCGACATGTTCACCCTCAGCTACCCGTTCCGGCCCTGGCGGGGCGTGGAGTCGCTGGCACCGGCCGAGGCGATCCGCAACTACATCCAGGACACCGCGGACGAGGGTGGCATCACGCCGCACATCCGCTTCGGCTCCCGCGTCGAGACCGCCTCGTGGTCCGGCGGCCGCTGGACCGTCCGGCTCACCGACGGCCGGACCCTGACCTGCCGATTCCTGTACGCGTGCGCCGGCTACTACGACTACGCCCGCGGGCACCAGCCGGACTTCGCGGGGCTCGACGACTTCACGGGACGGTTCGTGCACCCGCAGTCGTGGCCCGAGGACCTGGACCACACCGGCAAACGTGTCGTGGTCATCGGGAGCGGCGCAACGGCGGTGACGCTGGTGCCCGCGATGGCGCCGGCCGCGGCGCACGTGACGATGCTGCAGCGCTCGCCGTCGTACCTGACGGTCCTGCCCGGGCGGGACGCCGTCGCCGACGCCCTGCGCCGGGTGCTGCCCGCGAAGGCGGCGCACCGGGTCGCCCGGGCCAAGAACATCGTGCTGTCACAGGCGTTCTACCAGCTCGCGCGGCGCCGGCCGGACCGTGTCAAGGCGCTCCTGCGGCGGTTCGCGCTGCGGTACCTGGACGATCCCGCGTACGTGGACGAGCACTTCACTCCCGCGTACCAGCCGTGGGACCAGCGGTTGTGTGTCGTACCGGGCGGTGACCTGTTCGAGGCCATCCGGGGCGGGAAGGCGTCGGTCGTCACGGACCACATCGAGCGGTTCGTGCCCGAGGGGATCCGGCTGCGCTCCGGGCGGACCCTGGAGGCCGACATCGTAGTGTCCGCGACCGGCCTGTCGCTGCTGCCGATCGGCGGGGTGACACTGACGGTCGACGGGCAGGTCGTGGATCCGGGCACGAGGGTCGCCTACCGCGGGCTGATGCTCAGCGGCGTGCCGAACTTCGCCTACTGCATCGGCTACACCAACGCCTCGTGGACGCTGCGCGCCGACCTGTCCCACCGCTACGTGCTGCGACTGCTGTCCTACCTCGACAAGCACGGGTACGCCGCGGCGACACCGAAGGAGACGCCCGGCAACCGGCGGCCGCTGCTCGACCTCACCTCCGGGTACGTGCAACGGGCCCTCGACCGGTTCCCGCAGCAGGGCGACAAGGACCCGTGGACCGTCCGGCAGAACTACCTGCGCGACGTGGTCACCACCCCGCGCGCCGACGTCAGCCGGGACATGAGCTTCGAGGAGAGCCGATGACACGACTGGGCCCGTACCTGTTCGCCGGTCGCACGGCCGTGGTGACAGGCGCCGCGAGTGGCATCGGGGAGCAGGTGGCGCACGGGCTCGCGGCCCGCGGCAGCGGCCTGGTCCTGGTCGACCGTGACGCCCCACGGCTCGACAAGGTCGCCGGGAGCCTCCGCGCCGACCATCCGGACCTGAGCGTCGAGACCCTCGTCGCCGACCTCGCCGACCGGGCGGCGGTCATCCGCACGGCCGAGGAGATCCGCGCCCGGCATCCCGTGCTCGGGCTGCTGGTCAACAACGCCGGGGTCGCGCTGGGCGGCCGCTTCGACCAGGTCGGCCTGGACGAGTTCGAGTGGGTGATGGCGGTCAACTTCACCGCTCCCCTGCTGCTCATCCACCACCTGCTGCCCGCGCTGACCGCCGAGCGCGGCGCCCACCTGGTCAACGTCTCCAGCCTGTACGGGCTGATCGCGCCGGCGGGGCAGTCCGCGTACAGCGCCAGCAAATTCGCGCTGCGCGGGCTCAGCGAGGCGCTGCGCACCGAGCTGCTCGAGTCCGGTGTCGGCGTGACGACCGTCCACCCCGGCGGGGTGCGGACCCGGATCGCGGAGAGTGCACGGATCGGCGCCGGTGTCCCGGCCGGCGAGGTCGAGGGGCAGCAGCGGGTGTTCGCGGCGCTGCTCACGTACCCGCCTGCGAAGGCTGCGGCCGACATCCTGGCCGGGGTCGAACGCCGGCGCGGCCGGGTCCTGGTCGCCGCGAGCGCCAAGATCCCCGACCTCCTGGCCCGGCTGCTGCCGGTCAGCCACATGCGGGTGATCGGCCGCCTCACCGCGGCGGCGAGCCGATGATCAGAGAGCTTCCGGTACGCGGCGCGCGCATCCGGGTCCGCGAGAGCGGCGACCCGGCGAACCCGCCCGTCCTGCTGCTGCACGGCATCGGGCGCAGCCTGGAGGACTGGGATCCCCAGCACGAACGACTGTCGGACGCCTACCGGGTGCTCGCCGTCGACCTGAGCGGCTGCGGCCTGTCGACGGCGATCCCCGGCCCGATCACCCTGGCCTCGCTCGCCGACGGTGTGGCCGCGACTCTCGACGCCCTCGGCGAGGACCGCCCGCTGCACCTGATGGGCAATTCGCTCGGCGGTGCGGTCGCACTGAAACTGCTCGCGGTCGCGCCTTCACGCATAGCCACCCTGGTCCTGGTGAACAGCGCCGGATTCGGCCAGGAAGTGACCCTGGCGCTGCGCATTCTTGCCATTCCCGGTCTCGGGAAGCCGCTGCTGCGCCGCCTCGATCCGCGGGCCGCCCGGCGCATCGAGCGCAGCCTGTTCCACGACCGTGCGCACGTCACCGAGGAACGGATCGCGTTCGCTCTCCGGGTGGCCGCCCGGCCGGACAACGCGCGGGTCTACCTCGAGACGGCACGGCACCTCGGCACCTTCCGCGGCGTCCGGGCACCCTGGCGCCGGGAACTGTTGGCGCAGGTGAAGGCCCATCGTCGGCCGACCCTGATCATCTGGGGCGACCGCGACCTGATCCTGCCGCACACCCACCTGGCGGCGGCACGGGAGGCGTTCCCGCACGCGCGGACCCACCTTTTCCCGGACACCGGTCACATGCCGCAGATCGAACGCCCGGACGCATTCGCCGAACTGATCCGGACGTTCCTGGCGCAGAGTCAGCATTCGATTTCGTAGAGCCAATTGTGGTGGCGAAGGCAACCTATGATGCGACTCGCGCGTACTCATGGATGCCGGACCACCAACGCTCTACGTGAGGAATGCACCTTTGCGAGCCCGCTTCGTCGCGATGTTCCTGCTCCTGCCGTGGGTGATGGCCGGTCTCCTCACCGGCAGCGCCGCCCCCGCCCGGGCCATCGCGGACGGCCAGGACGTCGCCATCGGGAAGTACGGCTTCGCGGTCAAGCTCACGATGACCGATCTGCCGACCACCGACGGCGGGCGCCGGGACAGCTCGTGCACCGGGGCGCTCATCGCACCCCGCTGGGTCATCACGGCCGGGCACTGCTTCAAGACCGCCAGAGGTACGCGGGTGTCGCGCCCGGTGGCCCGCCTGACCACGGTGACGGCCGGGCGTACCGATCTGACGACCAAGGCCGGGAAGGTGGCCAAGGTGATCTCGGTGAAGCAGTCGCCGACCACGGACGTGGCGCTGGCCAAGCTCGAGAAGCCGATCACCGGCGTGACACCGGCGCAGCTCAGCCGCAAGGGTCCGAAGGTCGGCTCGATCGTCCGGCTGGCCGGTTTTGGCCTCATCGCCGACGACGACGAGTCGTCCCTGGCCACACGTCTGCAGACGGGCCAGTTCGAGGTCGTGTCCCGCAGCACGGCCTACCTCGGCATGACCGGGCACGCACCGAGCTCCACGACCAGCCCCTGCTCGCACGACTCCGGCGGGCCGTACTTCACCCAGCAGAGCGACGGCACCGCGGTCCTGGTGTCGGTCGTCAGTCACGGGCCGTCGTGCCCGCACTCGAAGGTCGACCTGAGCGGCCGCATCGACACCATCCGCGGCTGGATCACGGAGATCGTCGGTGCCGAGGCCCTCAAACCTCGTCCGTCGGCACCCGCGCCGGTCCGCCCCAAGCCCTCGGCGAGCACCAAGGACCGCCTGCTCACCGGTGGTTCCCCGGCCGAGAGCAGCGCGCCCGTCGTCGCACCCGCCGCCGTCGCCGCGTTCGTACTGGTGGGCTTCGGCGGTGTCCTGGCCCTGGTCCTCGGCGGCCGCAGCCGCCGCCGGGCCCACCGCCGGGCCGGCGTGCGCAGCCACCGGAGGCAGTAATCGGCGTGCCCTTCGCGTGGGTCGAAGGGTGTCAACCTACAGTGATCCAGATGTCCACCTGGCCGAGCAGTCAAGCCCACCACCGCTGGCTGGACCAGCACACCCGCGACCTGCTGGCCTTCGGCCGCCGGACCGCCGACCCCGAGGGCGGCGCCCGCTGGCTCGGCGCGACGGGACTGCCCGAGCCCGGTCAGCCCACATCGACGTTGATCAGCAGCCGGATGGCTCACGTCTACGGCGTCGGCACGCTCCTCGGCGTGCCCGGGTCGGCGCCGATCGCCCAGCAGGCGCTGCACGGCCTGACCGGCCGCCTCCACGACGCCGAGCACGGCGGCTGGTTCCCGTCGGTCGCCGACCGCTCGATCAAGGCCTGCTACGACCACGCGTTTGTGCTGCTCGCCGCGGCGACGACCACGGCGGCCGGACTCCCGGGTGCGGCCGGGCTCCTCGCCACGGCCGAACGGACGTTCCTCGACCGTTTCTGGGACGAGAAAGCCGGCCGCTGCACCGACACCTGGAACCCCGGCTTCACCGAACTCGACGACTACCGCGGGCTCAACGGCAACATGCACGCGGTCGAGGCCATGCTGACGGTCGCGGGTGTCACCGGCGACCAGGAATGGCTCAACCGCGCCCTGCGCGTCTGCTGGTTCGTGGCCCAGACCGCCGAAGCCCACGAGTGGCGCCTGCCGGAGCACTACGACGCCGACTGGCAGCCCCTCCTCGACTTCAACCGCGACCAGCCCGACCACCCGTTCAAGCCGTACGGCGCGACGGTCGGCCACGGCCTGGAGTGGTCCCGCCTCTTCCTGCACGCCGAGGCCGCCCAGCCCCCCGGCTCGGCCCTGTGGCTCGCCGAGGGCGCCACCGAACTCTTCGACCGCGCGGTCACCGACGGCTGGGCGGTCGACGGCCAGCCCGGCTTCGTCTACACCACCGACTGGTCGGGCACCCCCGTCGTCCGCGACCGCATGCACTGGGTCGCCACCGAGGCCATCAGCGCGGCAGCCGCCCTCCACAGCCGCTTCGGCACCAGCCAGTACGCCGCCTGGTACCAGACCTGGTGGGACTACTCGGCCGCGTACCTGATGGACCACGACGAGGGTTCCTGGTTCCACCAGCTCGACCCGCAGAACGCCCCCACGGACACCGTCTGGCCGGGCAAACCCGACCTGTACCACGCCTTGCAGGCGACCATGACCGCCCGCCTCCCGCTCTACCCGATGCTCGCGCCGGCGGTCCTCTCCGGCCTGCAGTGACCAACCACGGCATCAACCTGGAACTGGACGTCGCAGCCTCCAGCGCCGTCATCCTGGAACCCGACCGGCGAGCCCCCGGAGATCTGGGGCATGGCCGAGGTCGCCGAGGGTCCCCGCACCCGCTGGGGCCCTCACACGATGAGCTGGTTGCGCCGCGAGCTTGCCGAGCTGCCCGCCCGCACCGACGTGTCCTTCGGCCTGCGGGCCGGCACCCGCTCGGTCAGCTACTGGCCGTCGCTGTACGCGGCAACGCCGGACGAGTCACCGCGCTGGCTGCGCATCGACGCCTACGTCCCGGAACATCTGTTCACCGACTCCCACGTCCAGCGCGTCTGGCTCGACGTCCTGCGCCCCTTTCGCCGAACGCCTCAACCCCGGATTCGGCCAGATCGAATACGGCTTCGACACCGAGGGCACGACCGCGCTGGAGGACGCCGTCGGCCAATCCCGCCGCTACCTCCGCGGCTACTCCTGGCTCACCGTCGTCCCCACCGAACTGGCCGACCGCCTCGGCGGCGTCCCCGCCCTCCAAGTGACCGGCGCCTTCACCGAGGTGGCGGCGCTCGCCCAGGGCGGCGTCTGGCTGCTGGCCACCGACGACTGGCGCGACTACGGCCCGGCCCAGGTCGAGGCCGCCTTCCACGCCCTGGCCCCGGTCCTCCGCCCAGGCCCACCGACGCCCGGCCTCCTGCGCCCCGGCCAGCCGCCGCGCCGGCTGATCTACACCGACGCGGCGGAGTTCACCCGAACCGACGATCGAACGCCCGAGTTCTGACGCCTAGGCTTCTACGGTGAAGCCGATCGAGCTGGCCGAATTCCAATCTGGCGTGTCCTGGTGGCGCACCGAGACCACGTGGCCCGCTGACCTCCACCACGCCGACTATCGCGTTCTTGCCGAGCAGAATCCGAACGGCAAGTTCGATCCGGTGTGGTGGGCGAGCGCGGTCAAGAGACTCACCAGTTGGAAGGCCCTGCGCCCCTTCAGCGGCGCGGAGGTGGGCCGGCGGGTCGCGCTCAACGCCGAAGAACTCGCTGAAGCGTGGAGGACCTCCTGCGAGCCCTACGGCAACTCCGACATCGAGCAGGTGACGTGGGAGAACGTGCGAGGCTTCCCGGACCTCGTGGGCCGGCTGAAGCCTACGAAGACTCCCTCCGCGGTGTTCACCTCCAAGTTCTGTCACTTCCTTCTGCCCCGGGTCTTTCCCGTCGTCGATGGCGTCGCCCTCCCGAGTGGACAGGGGACCTACGAGTCCTACTTCAACCAGGTCAAAGCCACCTGGGAGGCAACGGATGACGACGTTCGGACGCGGTTGAAGTCTGAGTTGAGGCGTTACCTGGGCAGCGAGGTGGACAGTTCTTTCCCTGTCGTCACCAAGATTGTTGAAGTAGCTCTGATCGGCCGGAACCACCAGGTGCCCGCTTGAAGTCCGCGGAGCGTCAGACTCCGGCGAGTTTGCGGGACGACGAGCGGAGGTAGACCGCCCAGGTGACCAGCACGCAGAGGGCGTAGAACGCGATGAACGCGATATAGGCAGCATCCGCGGTCTTGTAGGTCAGGAACGACTGGCGGAACGCCAGGTTGACCAGGACACCGCCGAAAGCGCCGATAGCCCCCGCGATCCCGATCACCGCGCCGGACAGACGCCGGGCTTCGTGGTTGTCGCCCGGGTGCTTCAGCGCAAAGATCCGAGGGATCATCTTGTAGGTCGACCCGTTGCCGATGCCGCTGAACACGAACAGCGCGATGAAGCCGACCAGATAGAGCGGCAGCGACCGCAGCTGCGAAGCCAGCAGCACGATGCTCGCCCCCGCCGCCATGGCCACGAAGTTCCAGAACGTCACGCGGGCGCCGCCCAGGCGATCCGCCAGGGCTCCGCCGACCGGGCGGATCAGGGAGCCGAGCAGCGGGCCGAGGAAGGTCAGGTACGCGGCTTTCACCGGAGTGCTGAAGACGTCCGCGAACTGCACCTGCAGTACCTGGCCGAACGCGAAGCCGAAGCCGATGAACGAGCCGAACGTGCCGATGTAGAGCAGGGACATGATCCAGGTGTGGGGTTCGCGGGTGGCGTCGCGCATGCCGCGTTTTTCGTTGCGGGCCTGCGACAGGTTGTCCATGTAGAGCGCCGAGCCGGCCGCCGCGATCACGATCAGGGGGATGTAGATGCCCGCGACCAGGCCGGGGCTGCCCGCGCCGAAGACCGCGAGGACGAAGAGGCCGATGAGCTGGACCGCGGCGACGCCCAGGTTGCCGCCGCCGGCGTTGATGCCGAGGGCCCAGCCCTTGAGGCGGTCCGGGTAGTAGGCGTTGATGTTGGCCATCGAGGAGGCGAAGTTGCCGCCGCCGACACCGGCGACCGCCGCGAGCACGATCAGCGTGCTGTAGGAGACGCCTGGTTCGATCAGGAACGCGGCCAGCACCGCCGGGATCAGCAGGAGGGATGCGCTGATGATGGTCCAGTTGCGGCCGCCGAAACGGGCCACCGCGAACGTGTACGGGATCCGCAGCGCCGCCCCGACCAGAGCCGGTACGGCCGTGAGCAGGAACTTGCCCGCGGGGTCGATGCCGTACGCGGGGCCGAGGAAGAGCACCAGCACCGACCACAGTGTCCAGACGGAGAAGCCGATGTGCTCGCTGAAGATCGAGAAGATGAGGTTGCGCCGGGCGATGCGGGCACCGGTCTGCTCCCAGAAGGTGGGGTCCTCGGGGCGCCAGTCGTCGATCCAGTGGCCTTGCACGGTCAGGGCGGCGGGACGTTCCAGGGTGGTGGCGCTCATGAGGGGACCTCCGCGGAAGCGAGTGAGGAGATGACGAGGTGGTCGGTGGCGTCGACGGTGACGGCGTAGACGGTCAGGTCGGGCTGGCCGGACAGCGAGCAGCCGGTGGTCAGGTCGAAGGCGTTGAGGTGCAGGGGGCAGACGACGACCTTGAGGTCGATCTGCCCGTCGGCCAGGGGTCCGCCGCGGTGCGGGCAGACGGCCTGCAGCGCACGCAACGAGCCGTCGCGCAGCCGGAAGACGGCGACCATCTCGCCGTCGACCGCGTACGTGCGGCCTTCGCCCAGGGGGATGTCGTCGACGGGTCCGAGGCGGGTCATGCCGGCTCCCCCGAGGCGCGGACCGGGACCTGCGGCAGGACGACCAGGGGCAGTGAAGTGCGGAACTGGCCGGGTGTCGCCGGTTCCGCGCGTTCCTTCCACGGGTCCTTGTAGGCCGCCACCGACGCGGCCATCGCCGCGTCGAGGTCGGCGGCGAGGCCGTCGCTGTCGTCGACCACGATCTCCCGGACCCGCTCGATGCCGATCCGTGGCACGAACGCGTAGGTGCGCTCGAGCCAGTTGGCGTTCTCGCGGTAGTACTGGAGGAATCGGCCGGTCAGCGTGACGACCTCGTCCGGCGAGTCGACCGTCGCGAGCAGGTCGCCCTTGCGGATGTGGGCGCCGGCCGCGCCGCCGACGTAGATCTCCCAGCGGCCGCCGTCGATCGCCACCACACCCAGGTCCTTCACGTACGCCTCGGCACAGTTGCGCGGGCAGCCGGTGACGGCGAGTTTCATCTTGCCGGGGCCCTCGATGCCCTGGAAGCGTTGCTCGATGGCGATGCCGAGCGCGGTCGAGTCACCGACCCCGAAACGGCAGAAGTCCGAGCCGACGCAGGTCTTCACCGTGCGGAAACTCTTGCCGTAGGCGTACCCGGACGGCATGTCGAGATCGGCCCAGATCTTCGGCAGCTGCTCCTTGGGCACCCCGAGCAGATCGATCCGCTGCCCACCGGTCAGCTTCACCATGGGTACGGCGTACTTCTCGGCGACGTCGGCGATCTTGCGCAGCTGCGCCGGGGTGGTCACGCCGCCTTTCATCTGCGGCACCACCGAGAAGGTGCCGTCGCGCTGGATGTTGGCGTGCACGCGGTCGTTGATGAAGCGGGCGTCGCGCTCGTCGACGTAGCGGTCGCCCCACATCATCTTCAGCAGCGAGGCGAGGCCCATCTTGCTCTTGGCGTCCTCCTCGCCGCCGGGCACGAGCTTGGCGAAGACCGACGAGACCGAGAACAGCTCGTACTGCCGGATCGCGTTCATCAGTTCGGGCTTGGGCATAGGTACGCCGGGGACGTACCAGCTCGCCTTGGGGTCCTCCTCGACGGCTCCCCCGGCGGCCCACTCGACGATCTGCGCGACCAGGCCCTTGCACGTGCCGCAGCCCTTGCCCGCCCGCGTCTTGTCCATGACGCCGGTGACCGTCTTGCAGCCCGCGTGGACCGTCTCGGCGATCGTGCCCTTGGTGACGCCGTTGCAGTTGCAGACCTGGGCGTCGTCGGCGAGCTCGGCCGCGCTGACCTCGGCCGGTGGCCCGCCGAGGTCGAACATCAGCTCGACGCGTTCCTCGGGCAGCGCCAGCCCCCGGTCGAACGCCTGCATCAGGAACGCGACCTTCTTGACGTCGCCGACCAGGGTGGCGCCGACGAGCCGGCCGTCACGGATGACGACACTCTTGTAGATGCCCTTGCGGGGCTCGCTGAAGACCAGCGTCTCGTCGTCGTCACGTTCGGCCTCCTTGAGGCCCATCGAGGCGACGTCGACACCGGCCACCTTGAGCTTCGTGGCGATCCGCGAGCCGTGGTACGCCGCCTGCGGGTCCCGGCCGGTGACGTGATCGGCAAGCACCTTGGCCTGATCCCAGAGCGGGGCGACCAGGCCGTACGTCTCACCGCGGTGCTGGACACACTCACCGACGGCGTAGATGTCGGGCTCGTCCTGGACGCGCATCTGATCGTCGACGACGATGCCGCGTTCGACGGTGAGCCCGCTCGCAGCGGCCATCTCGGCGTTGGCACGGATGCCGGCGGCGACCACCACGACGTCGCAGTCGATGACCCGGCCGTCGGCGAGCTTGACGCCGGTGACCGCGTGCTTGCCGAGGATCTCGGTGGTCCGCGCGTCGGTGACGATGCTGATGCCGAGCTTCTCGACGCTGCGCTGCAGGATCGCACCGGCCTGCGCGTCGAGCTGGGCGTTCATCAGGTGGCCGGCGGCGTGCAGCAGCGTCACGTGGGACAGGTGGTTCTGCAGGCCGCGGGCCGCCTCGAGACCGAGCAGGCCACCGCCGATGACCACGGCACGCTCGTGCTCGCGGGCGTACCGGATCATGTTGCGGGTGTCGTCGAGGGTGCGGAAGGCGAAGACGCCCTGGTGGTAGCCGCGGCCGGGGCGGTGGATGCCGGGAATCGGCGGGACGAACGCCCGGCTGCCGGTCGCGATGATCAGCTTGTCGTACGCCGCCGTGGTGCCGTCCTCGGCGTGGACCTGCTTGGCGTACGGGTCGATGCGGCTGATGCGGGTGCCGGTGTGGAGGGTGATGCCGTTGTCGGCGTACCAGGAGAGGTCGTTGAGGAAGATGCCCGCCTCGTCCTCGACACCCGCGAGGACGTTGGACAGCATGATGCGGTTGTAGTTGCCGTACGGCTCGTCGCCGAACATGGTGATGGCGAAGCGGTCGCCGCCGCCCCGGGCGAGGATCTCCTCGACCGTGCGGGCGCCCGCCATCCCGTTCCCGATGACCACGAGGCGTTCCATCAGACCTCGACCAGCCCGAGGTCGACGATCACGGTGCCCGTGACACCGGCGGGTGCGGCCAGCCACAGCTCCACCGCCGTACCGGAATCGAGGTCCTCGACGACGCGCAGCGGGACGTGGACGTCGCTCTTGGCGCCGATCGGGAAGTAGCGCATCGGTGTGCCGTCGCGCATCAGGACGAGGCAGACGAGTTCGTCGGCGGAGTTGCCGCCGCGGAAGTAGACGGCCTGCGCGACGACGCCGCCGGGCACTACGTATCCCAGGGACGCACCGATCGGTGCGGCCTGGTCGAGGCCCTTGCCCTCGAAGGCGAAGACGCCCTGCAGGAATCGGGGTGTGGAGTTCACCTAGGTGGTCCCTTCTCGGTGGGGAGCCGGCGCGATGGCGACCGCGCAGGCCTTGAAGGCGGGCATCTTGGAGTGCCGGTCGAGCGCCGGATCGGTGAGCAGGTTGACGGCGCCGTCGCCGCCCCAGTGGAACGGCGCGAAGACCGTGTCGGGCCGGATGCCGGGGTTGAGGCGGGCCCGGAAGTACGCCCGTCCGCGGCGGCTGCGCAGCTCGACCATGTCGCTGTCGGCTACACCGAGCCGCCGGCCCAGGTCCGGGTGCAGCTCGACGCGGGGCTCGGGCAGCGAGACGGTCAGCGCGGCGACCCGGCGCGTCTGGTTGCCGCTCTGGTACTGCTGCATGTTGCGGCCGGTCGTGAGCACGTACGGGTAGTCGCGGTCCGGCATCTCGTGCGGGTCCCGGTGCTCGACGCGGAAGAACTTCGCGCGCCCGTCGGCGGTCGGGAAGTCCTCGGCGAACAGTCGCGGCGTACCCGGGTGGTCCTCGGCCGGGCACGGCCAGAACACACCCTGCTCGGCCTCGATCCGCTCGTAGGTGATGCCGGCGTAGTCGGCGATCCCGCCGGCGCTGGCCCGCCGCAGCTCGTCGAAGACGGTCCGCGGGTCGTCGCTGAAGAACTCGCCACGACCGAGCCGGTCGGCCAGCCCACCGAGAAACTGCAGGTCGGTACGCACGTCCGGCGGTGGCGGCAACGCCATCTTGCGGCGGATGACCCGCCCCTCGAGGTTGGTCATCGTGCCCTCCTCCTCGGCGAACTGCGCGGTCGGCAGGACGACGTCGGCGAGCGCGGCGGTCTCGGAGAGGAAGATGTCGGAGACGACCAGCAGGTCCAGCGCCCGCAGCCGCTCGATGACGTGCCCGGCGTGCGGCGCGGAGACGGCCATGTTGCTGGCCAGCACGAGCAGGGCCCGGACGCCGCCGTCGGTGCCGAGGCGGTCGAGCATCTCGTAGGCGGACTTCCCCGGCTGCGGCAGCTCGGCGGGGTCGATGCCCCAGACACCGGCGACGTGTGCGCGGGCCGCCGGGTCGTCGAGCCGGCGATATCCGGGCAGCTGGTCGGCCTTCTGCCCGTGCTCGCGGCCGCCCTGCCCGTTGCCCTGGCCGGTGATCGTGCCGTACCCCGAGTGCGGCCGCCCGACCAGCCCGAGCGCGAGGGCCAGGTTCAGGTAGGCCTGGGCGGTGTCGGTGCCGTTGCTGTGCTGCTCGGCGCCGCGGGCGGTGAGGATCATCGACGGGCGTTCGGTAGCGAGCAGCCGCACGGTCTCGCGCAGATCGGACTCGCTGACACCGGTCATCCGCTCGACACGTTCGGGCCAGTAGGACGTGACCGCGGCCCGGACGGCGTCGAAACCGGTGGTCCGGTCCCGGATGTACTGCTCGTCGAGCAGGCCCTCCCGGACCGCGACGTGCAACAGACCGTTGGCCAGCGCCAGGTCCGTGCCGGGCAGGGGTTGCAGATGCCGGTACGCGCCCGCAGCCGTCGCCGTCCGCCGCGGATCGACGACGATGTGCCGCGCCCCCTCGGCCCGCCCGGCGTCCAGATATTGCATCGACGGCGGCATCGCGTCGGCCGGATTCGCGCCGACGAGCAGCACGGTCCGCGCCCCGGCCAGGTCCTCCAGCGGGAACGGCAGCCCACGGTCCACACCGAACGAGCGGTTCGCGGCGGTCGCGGCCGACGACATACAGAAGCGCCCGTTGTAGTCGATCGACGCCGACCGCAGAGCCACCCGCACGAACTTGCCGAGTGTGTACGCCTTCTCGTTGGTCAGCCCGCCGCCACCGAACGCACCCACGCTGTCCGGACCGTACTCGGCCTGGCTGCGGCGGATCCCGGTGACGATGCGCTCGTACGCCTCGTCCCAGGTCGCCTCGCGCAGCGGGCTGGTGCGGTCGGCCGGATCCTTGCGGACCAGCGGCGTGAGCAGCCGGTCGGGATGATCGAGCAGTTCGGCCGCGGTCCAGCCCTTGGCGCACAGACCGCCGCGGTTGACCGGGAACTCGGTCGGCTCCAGCCGGACCCGCGGGATCTGAGGCGTCAGGGCGATGCCGCACTGCAGGGCGCAGTACGGGCAATGCGTCTCGGTCACCGTCACGCAGATGATGCTCGGCGTTCACCGTTACCGCACCGGACCGTCCCGGTTGCCACGGCGTACGGAAATCCCTACAACCGCCGGATCGCCGTTGTGAGGTCCGCGGTCTGCCGGTCGTAGCGGGACAGGACCAGGTCGACGAGGGACGGATCCTCGCACAGCGGCGGTGTCACGACGTCGGCGCCGGCCCGGTGCAGTGACCGGTAGAACAGACCTTCGGCCAGCAGGTACGCCGCGACCGTGATGTGACGGGCACCCTCGGCGCGGAGGCGGGCGATCACGTCGGGGACGCGGAGGTCGGCGCCGGAGGCGTAGGCCACATGCGCGCCGAGCTGCGCGGCCACGCCCGCGATGTCCGCGCGCCAGACCGGGTCGGACGACCCCGCGGCCGCCAGCACGACGGCGTCACCCGGGCCGATCCTCCGGCGCAGGCTCTCCACGAGAAGGGGGTCGGGACCGAGTGGCGGGGCGGCCACGGCGTGGTGGGCCGCCACGGCCTCCGCGATGTCCACGCGGACGTGGTAGCCGGCCGACAGGAGCAGGGGCACGACCACCGTGTCCGGCCCGTGCAGGGCGTCCGCCACGCGGGGCTGCTGCACGTCCACATAGGCGAGCCGGACGTCGAGCTCGGGGCGGCGGCAGGCCACCCGGTCGACGAGGTCACGGATCTGGGCCTGACCGGCCGCCGAGCGGGTGCCGTGCGCAACGGCCAGGAGTGCCGGCGGGCGGCTCACTCGTCCACCCGCAGCCGGTACCCGCGCTTGATCACGGTCTCGATGTGGCCCGCCGGGCCCAGCGCGGTGCGCAGGCGGGCCACGGCGACGTCGACGGCGTGACCGTCGGTGCCGCGCGGCAGCGACGCGACCAGGCGGTCCTTCGAGACGACCGCACCCGGGCGGGCCGCGAGGGCGCCCAGGATGGCCATCGCCGCCGGGGCCAGGGCCTGGAGGCGGCCGTCGATGAGCACGGCGTGGCCACGGATCTCCAGCGTCGTACCGGCGACCGACAGGCTCGGGGCGCGCCGGGGCAGCTCGTCGGTCACCACCTTGACCAGGGCGCCGAGCCGGGACCGGTGCGGTGTCACCACCGGGACGTCCTGCTCGACCAGGGACGCGGCGGTCACCGGGCCGACGCAGGCCGCCATCGTGCCGGTGCGGAAGCTGTCGAGCACGTCGGCGGCGTTGTCACCGGCGATCTCCAGCAGTGCCTGGACGGCCGGTGCGCTGGTGAACGTGACCGCGTCGACCTGCCCGGCTGCGAGCTGGCCGACGAGGCGGCGTACCGGGGAGACGTCGGGGGGAAGCGTCCAGCGGTAGACCGGGATCTCCACGACGGCGGCGCCGGCCGACCGCAGGGCGGCGGTGAACTCCGCCTGCGGGCCACCGTGCAGCTGGACCGCGATGCGGCGGCCCGCGATGCCCTGGGCGATCAGCCGCTCCTGGATCTCCTCGGACGACTCGGTGACCGCCGACCACTCCTCGCTCAGGTCGGCCGCCCGGATGGCACCACAGGGCTTCGCGCCGCGGGCGATGAGCCGGGCCCGGCTGAGTGCCGCGCGCAGCGTGTCGCCCATCCCCCAGCCCTCGGCGGCCTCGAGCCAGCCACGGAACCCGATCCCGGTGGTGGCGATGACGATGTCGGGGGCCAGACCGACGCAGGCCTCGGTCGCGGCGTGCAGCGCCTGGTCGTCGCCGAGCGGGACGATCGTGATCGCGGGCGCGACCAGGACCTTCGCGCCGCGACGCTGGAACAGCGCGGCGAGCTCGTCGCGGCGCCGCTCGGCGGTGACCGCGATGGTGAAACCCGCCAGCGGCCCGGCGGGTGCGTCGGGGGCGGAAGCGCCCGCGGGCGTCACCGGCCCGGTCGAGTCGGCCATCCCCGCAGGCTGCCGACCCGCAGTTACCTGCGCGGGTAGGACGTGTTACCACGGTGAAAACCGTGTATCACTTCGTCGATCAAGACACGGTGAGGTTGCTCTCAGCCGTTCGGGGTCGCACGTTCCAGCAGCGTTCGGGTCCACCCGGACAGGAGGCCGCGTCGCGCGGCGGCTCCCCGCGTTCGCCGTACGTAAGTACCCGAACTGTGGATGTGAGTGCATTGCGACGTACCTTCACCATGCTGGCGCTGCTCGGTCTCGGCGGTGCCGCCCTGGTGGTGCTGCCGGACGCGTCGGCGTCGGCCGTACCCGACACGACACCCGCCCTGGCCGCCACCGGCGCCGAGTCGATGAGCCTGGTCTGGCGGGGTTCCGCGCCCCGCCGGCTGAACGAGCAGACCTCGACGGGCGGCCGCTGGGGCGAGGCGGCCGCGTTCACCGGCGCCCGGCCCGTCGGCGACACCAGCGGCGTCGGCCTCGGCGCCGACCCGGCCACCGGCAAGGTCGTGGCGGCCACGGTCGCCGACGAGCAGGTCTGGGTGCGTACCGAGGCGGGCGGGAAGTGGTCCGGCCTGGGCGGGAACGCAACCGGCGCCCCGGCGGTCGCCCACCTCGGCGGCGGCGCGTTCGCGCTGGTCGTCCGCGACGACGAGGGTGCGATCCGCGTCCGCTACCTGCGCGGGGGCAGGTGGAGCCGCTGGTCGGCGCTGGGTGGCAAGTTCGGCACGTCGCCGGCGGCGGTGGGCCGCTCCGGCAGCCTGGTCGTCGCCGCAGCGGGCAGGAACCGTCAGGTGAGCACCACCGTCGTCACCGGCGGCAGGTCGTCGGGCTGGCGCAACACCGGCGTGGTGTCGACGGCGACGCCGGGCCTCGCGGCCGAACCGGGCAGCGGCACCCTGCACCTGATCACCCGCAACCCGGACCTGACCCCGGCCGCCCGGATCTCGGTCAACGGCGCCCGCACCTGGGGCAGCCCCACCCGGCTCAACGGCCGGCTGGGCTCCGGCATCGCCGCCACCTCCCGCGCCCGGGGCACGGTGGACATCGCCGCCCTCGGCCTCGACGGCCGGGTCGTGCAGAGCACCCGCGGGTCCGGCCGGTGGGGCGAGTTCCGCCTGGTCGCGACGAGCAGCACCACCGTCCTGCCCGAGGACGCGGTCACGTCGGTCAGCGGCGACCCCGCGGGCACCCGCACCATTCAGCTGGCGCCGACCGCGCGCCTGCCGAAGGCGGGCGAGATCTTGGCCGCGACCAGTACCCCGGCCACCCCGGACGGCCTGCTGGTCAAGGTCACGTCGGTCTCCGGCCGCACGATCCAGGCCGGCCCGGCCAAGCTCACCGAGGCGATCCCCGAGGGCACGATCGACGAGACCTTCACCCTCGGTACGGGCGACGTCGCCGCCCGCTCGTCCGGCGGCCCGCTCCTGCAGCCGATCAAGAAGAACATGACCTGCGGGAACGGCGCCAAGGCCGAGGTCACGGGCTCGGTCAGCATCACGCCGACGTTCGACTTCGACGCGAAGTGGAGCCTCCTCGGCGGCGTCGAGAACGTGGCCTTCACCGGCACGGTGACCGAGGACGCGCAGCTCAAGGCGTCCATCAGCGGCAACGCGTCGTGCTCGCTGAAGGAGACCGCGCTGCTCGCCGAGCCGGTCCGCTTCAAGCCGATCACCTTCTCCGTCGGCCCGGTCCCGATCGTCGTCACCCCGGAACTGCAGCTGTACCTGGACGCCACCGGCTCGGTGCAGGCCGCGCTGGAGACCTCCGTCGGCCAGCAGGCGACGGCGAAGGCGGGCGTGTCCTACCGCAACGGCCAGCTCAGCCCGGTGTCGTCGCTGAGCAACACGTTCTCGTACCAGCCGCCGACGATCAGCAGGACGTCGTCGGCGCAGGCCGGGGTCTCGCCGAAGTTCAGCTTCCTGATCTACGGCGTTGCCGGTCCGCGGCTGAGCACCCGTGCGTACGTGCGGATCGACTCGTCACCGGCCTGGACGCTGAAGGCGGGCCTCACCGCGGGCGTCAAGCTGGTCGTGCCGCAGCTCGGTGTCGACCAGGGCAAGGACGACATCATCCGCTTCGAGAAGACCCTCGCGACCGGCGGCAGCACCCCGCCGGCCACCGGTTCCAAGACCACGATCGCCACCACCCGGACGACCGCCAGGGTCGGCGACAAGGTCACCCTCTCCGGCAAGATCCTCAACGGCGACGGCACCCCGGCCAAGAACGCCTTCCTGTACGTGTCCTGGCACTCGCCGAAACGCGACGGCAAGGGTGAGGTCCTCGACCTGCGGACGGGCGCGGACGGGTCCTACAGCGTGACGGTGACGCTCGACGAGAAGGGCCAGCACTCGTTCAACGCGGTCTACTCCGGCACGCCCGACGCCGACGACGGCTCCGACGCGCGGGTGAACGTGCAGGTCAGCTGACCATTCTTGGCCTTCAGAACGCGTAGGGGCCGAAGCGACCCCAGGCCACGACCGCCGCGAGGAGCAGCAGGACGACGTTGCCCGCGATCATCGGGTACTCCTTGCGGCGGCCGTGGGTCACCGCCGCGGCGATCATCATCAGGACCAGGCCGACGGCCGCGAGGGGCACGAACACCGGTGCGATGTCCAGCAGCGGGGGCAGGATCAGGCCGATCGCGGCGAGGATCTCCAGCACGCCGATCAGCTTGATCGTGCCGGTGCTGAAGCTCTCCGTCCAGGCCAGGCCGGACTCGGCGAGCTTCTCCTTGGGCTGCAGCACCTTCATCACGCCGGCGCCCAGAAAGACCACGGCCAGCAGGCCGGCGATGATCCACAGAACCAGGTTCACCGCGTGAACATAGGGCTCCATGGTTCAAGGTGCAAGTGATCGGCGGCTATCGTGGATCCCGATGAACTCGATCATGAATCCGGCCGTCCACGCCGGGGCGTACGACACGTTCCTGCCGGAGGCCCTGCCGCGGGCACAGGCCCAGCGTGACTGGACGCCCGCCGACGGCCCACTGCCGACGCTGTACCTGAGCCACGGCGCACCGCCGCTGTTCAACGACGGCCCGTGGCTGCGCGAGCTGTTCGACTGGGCGCAGTCGATGCCGAAACCGAAGAGCATCCTCATCGTCTCCGCCCACTGGGAGACCGCGCCGGTGATGCTGTCGTCGCCGGCCGCCCGCACTCCCCTGGTCTACGACTTCGGCGGCTTCGACCGCCGCTACTACACGATGCGATACGAGACCCCCGACGCGACCGAGCTGGCTCGCCAGGTCACCGGGCTGGTCCCGGGCGTCTTCGCGCACCCGAGCCGCGGTCTCGACCACGGCGCGTGGGTGCCGCTGATGGCGATGTACCCGCTCGCCGACGTACCGGTGCTGCAGCTCAGCATGCCCACCCAGGACCCCGGCGGGCTGCTCGACCTGGGCCGCCGCCTGCGCTCGCTGCGCGAGGAGGGTGTCCTGGTCGTCGGCTCCGGCTTCATGGTCCACGGCCTGCCGTTCGTCACCCGCGAGATGTTCCTGCACGGCACGGTCCCCGCCTGGTCGTCGGACTTCGACGCGTGGGCCGCCGACGCCCTCGCCCGCGGCGACATCGACGAGCTGGCAGGCTACGTCACCAAGGCGCCGGGCATGCCCTACGCCCACCCGACCCCGGACCACTTCACCCCGCTCTTCGTCACCCTGGGCGCCGCCGACCGCCCCGAGGGCCCGGTCCGGACGGCCATCGAGGGTTACATGATGGGCTTCTCGAAACGCTCGTTCCAGACCGTCAGCGACTGAGCCTCACCGGGTCCCGTCCGGATGGGCCGCGATCGGTAACGCCTCGGACAGGAAGTCCTCGTCGAGGACGAGTGCCATGTGGAGCAGCCACGGGCGCAGCAGCGAGTAGTCACAGGTCACCATCCAGCGCAGCGGTGTGCGTTCGAGGCGCTGGTGGGCGTGCAGCAGCGTGGTGTGGAGACGACCGGCGACAAGAGCCGTCGCGCACAGGCCGTCCCAGCCGAGGTCGCGGACCAGCCGGCGATGGGTCTCGGCCTGGTGAAAGGTGCAGGCCAGATAGCGGGTCAGGCTTCCGGCGTGGTCGGGTGCGGCCCAGCCGAGGGCGACGATCGACTCTTCGATCAGGTCGTGACCCACCGTGTCCACCCCCAGGCTGCGGGCGGCCAGGAGGTGCTGGAGGGCCGGGCGGAGCGACCGGAGGTCGGTGCGGCTCTTCGGCCGGTGCTCGGGCTCGTCCGACAGCCGCCGTTCACCGCTCAGCGCTGCGCCCAGGGGCTCGAAGTCCTCCAGAAAGGCCTTGATCCCCTGTCGTGCCAGGTACTTGTCGGCCTTGGCCTCCCGCTCGGCGTCCGCGTAGGCGGAGTCCTCGTCCCGCTGGGGACCGGCCTCACCCGAGAAGACAGTGTCGAGGGCCTTCCGCACCGGGTGCTCGGGAATCGCCGTCGCGTCCTGGAAGGACACCATGGCCAGGTCGTAGAAGCGCCAGAGAATCCGGCCGACGAGGTCGGGGCCGGTGCGGCTGCACCGCTCCAGCATGCGGGCGCACTCGACGGCTTCCGGGCTCAGGACGGACACCGATCCGCGACCGCGGCCGAGACCTCGGCGCTGGTTCCGCGGCAGCAGGCCGGCGGTCCTCCAGCGCTCCAGCTGGTACGGCGACACCGTGAACCCGTCCAGCGCCAGAATCAGGATGAGTTCATGGTCAGCAGCACCGGCCGGCGACCTCGGCATGGACGCAGTTTAGAACCCCGCAGCAGTTATCACCGAGCGCCCCAGCCGTCTGGTCCACTTTGAGCCGTCCCCTCTCGAAGGATCCGAAGGAGTGCTCACCCGTCATGTCACAGCTTGCCGACGCCGCCCTCGTGGCCACCGGACTGATCACCATGCTGGCGTGCGTCTACCTGTGGTCGAAGGACGACCTGCGCCGCCGGAGGGCCGCCCACGTTCTCCGTCTGCTGCTCCGGCCCGGAAGCAGCATCACCGCCCCGGACAAGGAGAACTAGAGGAGGCGCCCGATGGTGTCGGCTGCTTTCAGGGCTGTTCCGGTGAGGACGGCCACCGCGGTCTCACCCGGGCGCAGCGAGCCGCGGCGGACGAACTCGCGGATCGCCGGGAGGATGGCCGCGCTGGTCGGTTCGGCGTAGAGGCCGCGGGAGGCGAGCTCGAAGGTGGCCGGGCCGAGGTCGGTCTCGTCGACCGCGGTCATGTCGCCGCCGGACGTGCGGATGGCGGCGAGCACCTCGCGGTCGCGGACCGGCATCGCGATCGCTGTTCCCTCGGCGATCGTCGGCGTCCACTCCCCCGGTGAGACCGACTCGGCGCCCGCGGCGAAGGCGCTCACCAGTGGGCTGCAGTTGCGGGGCTGGGAGACCAGCAACCGGGGACGCCGCGTGATGGCGCCGGAGCGGAGGAGCTCGCCGAAACCGACATGACAACCCAGGACGAGGCTGCCCGCGCCGGCCGGGAGGATCACCGCGTCCGGGGCGGTGAAACCCAGGTCCTCCCAGATCTCGTACGCGATCAGCTTCGTCCCCTGCAGGAAGAACGGGTGCCAGTTGTGGCTGGAGTAGAACGTCGTCGCCGAGCGGCGCACCGCCTCGTCGGCCGTGGCCTGGCGGGTGCCGGGCACGAGCTCGACCGTCGCGCCGTGCACCCGGCTCTGCTGGATCTTGGCGGCTGAGGTCGACGACGGGGCGAGGATCGTGGCGCGGATGCCCGCCGCGGCGGCGTACGCGGCCACCGACGAGCCGCCGTTGCCGCTGCTGTCCTCGAGCATCTCGGTGACACCCTGCCGGGCCAGCGTCGACACCATGACGGTGGTGCCGCGATCCTTGAAGCTGGCGGTCGGGTTGAACCACTCGGGCTTGACCGCCAGCGTCATCCCGTCGACCTCGAGAGGCAGCAGCGGGGTGCAGCCCTCACCGAGACTCACCGGACGGTCGTAGGTGAGCGGGAGCGCGGCGGCGTACCGCCACTGGGACCGTACGCGGGTGTCGACGTCGCCGCGGGTGATGCCGGGCTGGTCCTCGACCAGCAACGGGGAGCCGTCGTCGCCCTGCCAGCGGGGCTCGTCCAGCGGATAGCGGCGTCCGGCACGATCAACGAGCATGGCCCGATCCTGCCAGGTCGAGGAGGTAGTCGTCGGAGCCGGTACGGAAGCTGTCGATCGCCTCCACGACCCGCCGGGCCGGGCCGCTGCGGCGCACGATCCGCTGCACCAGCCACTGCTGTTCCGCGCGGGCCAGCAGGTCGGCTGCCGGTTCGAAGCCCGCGGACTCGTAGGCTTCGGCGACGGCGAGGCTGCCCTGGGCGCGTACGCGGGTGCCCGGGGGTGGGAGGTCCGCGGCCGGGCCGAGGTCCTGGGCGTAGAGGAGGATCCCGGCGGCCTCGACGAGCCAGCCGTCCGCGAAGATCGTGGTGGCGTAGGACTGCGACACGCCGACGAGCTCGCAGTCCCGGCCTTCCTCGCTCGTCACCCGGCTCGGCTCGTCCGCAGCGGCCGCCTCGCGCCGCAGGCACGCGAAGCCCAGCGCCACGGTGATCAGATCGCCCGTCGTGGCCCGGAATCCGTCGCTGTGCACGACGTGACCCGGCACCTGGACCCCACGCAAGATCACCACTCGCCCAGCGTGCCGCACCTCCTCCGAAAATTCTTGGGGAATGCCTTGGCACTCGGCCGGGGTCAGTGCTAAAAAATTACTTGTCGCTGCTGCTCACCGCGGTGATGAGCCACCGCTGACGGCACGCGACCTCGGCAGATTTGATCTGACGGCCGAGCGCCACACGCCCGCCGGACGGTCCGGCGGGCCACGTCGAGGAGGTGTCTCCCGTGGTGCTGACTTTCGATCCTTTCCGCGAGTTCGACCGCCTGGCCGGACAGCTGTCCGGCGGTGCCGGCGACCCGGCCGGCCTGGCGATGCCCATCGATCTGTACCGCTCCGGTGACCACTTCGTGCTGCACTGCGACCTGGCCGGTGCCGACCCGGGCTCGGTCGAGGTGGACGTCGACGGGCGTGTGCTGACCATCCGCGCCGAGCGGAGTGCCCGGACCGACGCCGACGTCCAGTGGCTCCGCCGCGAGCGCCCGACCGGCACCTTCACCCGGCGGCTCACGCTGGGCGACGGACTCGACCTCGACCGCATCGACGCGACGTGGCAGGAAGGCGTCCTGACGCTGACCATTCCGATCGCCGAGGCCGCCCGCCCGCGCCGGATCGCGATCAACACCGGCCAGGCGTCCACCGCTCCGGCCCTCAGCAGTTCCTGACCTTTTCCACCCGGCACGGCCCGGCGGGTGGTGCACCCGCCGGGCCCTTCGATCAGTTTTGAAGAAGCCGGCTCGCGGCAGCCTCCCTAGCATGGGAAACGACCCCAGCAGGATCGACCGGGAAGCAGGCAGCCGTGGCGGAGACGCAGAAGTACGACGGGTTCACCGACGAAGAGCGCGACGCGATGAAGGAACGCGCCGGCGAGCTGAAGGCGGCCACCCGGCGTCCCCGCGGCAAGAAGGCCGACGAGGAGGGCCCCGTCCTCGAGAAGATCGCCGGCATGCCGGACGGCGACCGCGTCCTGGCCGAGCGCCTCCACGCGCTGATCAAGGAGCACGCCCCGGTCCTGAAACCGAAACTCTGGTACGGCATGCCCGCGTACGCCCGCGACGGAAAGATCGTGTGCTTCTTCCAGGGCGCGGAGAAGTTCAAGACCAGGTACGCGACGCTCGGCTTCAACGACACGGCCACGCTCGACGACGGCAGCATGTGGCCGACCGCCTTCGGTCTGACCGAACTGACCGCGGATGACGAGAAGCGCATCGCCGCGCTGCTGAAGAAGGCGGTCGGCTGACGCTCATGACCCGCTCCGCGCCGCCGATAGGCCGGAGCGTGCGAGTGCGTCCCGAAGTTGCCGCCACGGTCGAGAGCCTGATCGCTGACATCTACGTGCGTCACGACGGGCTGGCCGGGCGGGCCGCGGAGCTCGTCGCGACGGCCACGGCGGCCGGGGACCGCCGGCACGCCGACCTGGGCCGGCTGATCCTCGCCGAGCTCGACAACCGCAGCGGCCGCGTCGACGAGGGTGTCCGGCGGGCCCGGGACATCCTGCGGAGCACCGACGACCGGCTTGTTGTCGCGCATGCCCACGCTGTCATCGCGGGCGGGCTGTGGCGTGTCGGTGACAACGCCGCCGCGGTCCGGCACGCCTATCCGGCGAACCGCATGCTGGAGGACGGCGACCCGCCGGCCCTGCGCGCGGACCACGCGATCATCCTGGCGCTGCAGGTCAACGACCAGCGCATCGGCGGCGTCTCGCACGCGGAGTTCCGGGCTGCCCAGGAGCTCGCCGACGCCACCGGGGTGCCCGCGCTGATCCTGGCGAACCTGAACAACTGGGCCTGGTGTGCCTACACGCACGGCGATCTGGACGCGGCGGCCGAGCTGGTGCAGCGGATGCGCGCACACAGCGGGAGCACCGGCGAGCCGTTGAACGCCTCCTGCGCCGACACCGTCGCCCGGATCCTGCTGGAGACCGGCCGCCCGCGGGAGGCGACCGTTGTCATCGAGGCCGCGATCGCCGGGGCCGCGCCGACCGACTCCGACGCGATCCCGGCCGCACTGATCACCCTGGCCGACATCCAGCGCCGCGACGGCAACATCGGCACCGCGATGCGTACGCTCGAGGCGTGCCGGGAGATCGCCGCCCGCGACCTGCTGCCCGACGTGGATGCGCTGGCGCTGCGGATGCTCGCCGGCTGCCACGCCGAGCTGGGTGACTTCCAGGCCGCGTACCAGGACATGGTCGACTTCCACGAGGCGTGGACCGTGCGGCGGTCGGAGCAGAGCGACGTCGCGGCCCGTGTCGCCCATGCGCAGTTCGCCGTCGACGAGGCGCACCGCAACACCGAGCGGTTCCGCGATCTGGCCGAACGGGACGCCCTCACCGGCCTCTGGAACCGGCGCCGCTCGGACGCCGAACTGGACACGATGCTGGGCGCGGGCCGTCCTGCGGCCGTCGCGCTGCTGGACCTCGACCACTTCAAACAGGTCAACGACACGTACGCCCACGCGGTCGGCGACCTCGTGCTGTGCCGGGTCGCGGAGATCCTGCAAACGGTCGCCGGGCATGCCGGGCGGCACGGCGGCGAGGAGTTCATCCTGATCCTGGACGCCGATCCGCGGACCGCCGCGCAGACGTGCGAGGCCGTCCGCGCGGCCGTGGCCGGTCACGATTGGCAGGCCGTCGCACCCGGCCTCCGGGTCACCACCAGCATCGGTCTGACGACGGTCCGGCCCGGCGACGACGCCCGGTCCGTCGTCCGCCGCGCCGACGAGCACCTGTACGCCGCCAAGCACTCCGGCCGCGACCAGGTCAGCTCCGACCCGAGGACAGGTGAGGATTCTCCTGGTGGGTCGCGGTGAGCTTGACGCGGCTCAGGCGCCAGCCGCCGGGCGTACGGACCGCCTCGTTGTCGTAGAAGCCGACCACCAGCCACCGGTCGGGTCCACCGGCGGCCGCCTCCTCCGGGAGCCAGTGCTCGGCCCGGACGTGCGCGTGGATCGTCGCCCGGTCACCGTCGATCTTGATGACGTGACCGGTGATGACGTGGTGTGTCGCCGCGTAGGGCGCGAAGGCGGCGCGGAGGTTCTCGACGTAGCCGGCGAGCGGCACGGTCATCGGCGGGATGTCGGCGACCGAGGCGAAGTCCAGGGTGATCGGGTCGGTCAGGACCCGGCCGGGCAGCTCGGTGAACTCCTTGAGATCGGCGATGTCGGCGTACAGGCCGAACAATTCGATGAGCTCGGCGCGATCGGCCAGCACGTCCATGGCAGTTCCTCCTCCGGGCGCCGCCCTCTGCGACAACCTGTCGTAAAGATTACGACAGGTTGTCGCATAAACCAAGATCAGGCGTGCGCCCGCCAGGCCAGGGGCAGGGCGATCAGCGTCACCGCCTGGATCGTGAACAACGCCGCGACGATGCCCCACCGATCCGCCACCAGACCGGCTCCAACGGCGACCAGCGCATAGAGGACGCTGCCGAGCAGCGCCGCCAGCGAACCCATCGTCGCGCGTTCCCGGTCGCTGAACTCACGCTGCAGCAGCGTCTGCTGGGCGATCGTCGACATGCCGTAGGCCGGTGATCCGAGCAGCACGGGTGACACCACCGTGGGCTTGACCAGCGCCACGAAGTTCACCACGTTGTCGAACAGCTCACCGCCCCGCAGGGTCCGGACCGCACCGAACCGCCCGATGACCCAGCCACTGGCACGAAATCCGGCGAAGGCGACGCCGTGGCCGAAGGTGCGCCACAGACCGAGCGCCCAGAACGGCCACAGCCCGGCCACGAACACCGGCGACAACTGCGCCGCGCTCTCGCTGCTGTAGCGCAGTGCGGACACCAGCGTCATCCGGCGGAGCACCGGACTGCGGCGGATGCCGCGCACGGCCGATCCGAGATGCGACAGCACGCTCGACTCCAGCGGGCCGTGCACCCGTGGCTCCCGGATCCGCAGAGCCACCAGCACACACAGCACCTGCGGCACGACCGACAACACCACCACCGTACGCAGGGACGACGCGCCGGCGACGACACCACCGACGGCTGCCCCCAGGGCGAGCGCGATCTGGAACATCGAGTTCACCCGGCCCGAGTGGCGGGGGAACTCGTCCGCCCGGCCGGCTTCGAGCAACGTGTCGTAGAGCAGGGCCTCGTTGTTGCCGCTCCACAGCGCGGTGGCCAGTCCCTCCAGCACCACGGCCGCCAGCAGCAGGCCGTAACCGGGAGCAGCGGCGTACCCGAGATGGGCGGCCACCATGACGACGGCACCGGCGATCATCGTGCCGCGCCGGCCGAGGCGGTCGGAGAGGATCCCGGCCGGAACCTCGAACGCCGCCGACGACAGCATTTTCACCGCCAGGAGACTGCCGGCGGCGGTGTACGAGCCGGAGACCTGCGCGAAGTAGATGACCATGATCGGCCCGTACAGGCGGAAGTCGCCGAAGAAGTTGAACCAGCCGAGCAGGCGGACGGTGCGGTCGGCCGGTGGCTCGCGGAACAGCGAACGGGCACGAAGCAGCAAGGAAGGACGTGCGGACACAGCAGAACTCCCGGAAAGGCAGAAGGAGACGCCAAGAAGCGCCTGGGGCCGGAGAAGCCCCTGGCGACCGGGAGATGTGTGCTGACTGTGCTGCTACACGCGCGGCTTCACCAGCCGGCGACCGCGGTCACCAAGGGGCGGACGGGAGCTCCGGTCATCGTTGCGTGCATCAGTGCTCCTCGTTTCCTCGGTGAACAGCGGGCAGCCGTGACTCTAGCGGTGACGACCGAGGACCGTTCCGACGCGGGTGACGAACTGGTCACCCGCGACCAGGACCTCACCGAGGTACGACGACACGCGATCCATCACCAGCAGGGCCCGGGCCAGGTCGTCGGGGTCCTCGCGGAGCGCCCAGAGTCGTTCGCCCTGCTCCCAGGCGCGGGCCCGGGTGGCCGACACCAGCACGCGCTGACTCCAGTCGTCGAGGGTGCCGACGAGGTCGTCGAGGCGCAGCTGCCACGGCGTCGAGTAACGACGGCGCAGGTCCGGGATCTCCTCGAAGAAGATCTTGTTGATGAGGAGGTAGTCCGGGTGGACCCGGTCCTCGTCCGGCGGTCCGAGCTGCTCCCAGGTGGCGATCAGGGCCAGGGCGAGGTCGTGGTTGATGTGGGCGTTCACACCGAGCATCGCGGCGGTCAGCTTGCTCACCTCGCCGTCCTGAGCGCGCCGGAAGAGCACCTCCCAGGCGTCCGGCGTGCTGTCGTCGTCGGCACCCCAGAGGCTCAGCGCGTGGAAGTAGCGCTTGGCGAACTCGACGTCGAGCAGCTCCAGGAACGCCGCGTCGCGCACGTTCGCCGTGCTCAGCGACCGGGCGACGCGGTCCGTGATCGTGAAGTACAGCGAGTTGAACGCGGCCACCCGGTTGCCCGCCGGCGGTGGCAGCCCGTCGAAGATCTTCTGGGCCGTGGTGAGCCCCCGCAGCACGCCGCCGATGTCGGTGGGTGCGATGGCGCAGAGCTCGGCGATCTCCTGGTGGGCGGGTGCCCAGCCGCGGCCCGGCCACGAGTCCGGGGCGAGCTGGATCCGCCCGTCCCGCAGGCGGGCGGCACTGTCCTGGACACCGTCGCGATCGAAGACGACCGTCATGGGAACCTCCACGCGATCAACCATGGAGAAGCCGGGCCGCGCTGACCAGAGTCCCGGCGGCTACCCGACAGAAGAGCCGCCGACGAGCTGAGCGAAGCGCGCGGCGTCGATGTTACCGCCCGAAATGATCAGACCGACGCGGCGAGGCAGCGGTCCGGCCCGGCCGGCGAGCAGCGCCGCCAGCGGGGTCGCGCCGCTGGGCTCCATGACGACCCGCATCCGCTCGAAGGCGAAGCGCATGGCGTCCCGGATCTCGTCGTCGCTGACCAGCACGACGTCGTCGACGAGGCGCCGGTTGATCGAGAAGGTCAGCTCACCGGGGATGTCCGCGGCCTGACCGTCGGCGATGGTGCGCGGCACGGGCACCGCCACCCGCTCCCCCGCCGCGAGGGAACGTCTGGTGTCGTCACCCTCCTCGGGCTCGACACCGACGACCCGGATCGCCGGGAAGAGACCCTTGGCCGCCGTCGCACTGCCGGCGAGCAGCCCGCCACCACCGACCGGTACGAACAGGACGTCCAGCTCGCCGGTCTCCTCGAGCAACTCGAGCGCGGCGGTCCCCTGCCCGGCGATCACGTCCGGATGCTCGTACGGGGGGATGAGCGCGAGGCCCCGCTCGGCCGCCAGCGCGGCACCCAGGGCGACGCGGTCGCCGGTGTAACGGTCGTACGTGATGATCTCGGCGCCGTAACCCTCGGCCGCGGCCCGCTTCGACGCCGGGGTGTCCTCCGGCATGAGGATCACCGCGGTCGTGCCGAACTCGCGGGCCGCCAGGGCGAGGGCCTGCGCGTGGTTGCCGGACGAGAACGAGGCGACACCGCGGTCGCGCTGCTCCGGTGAGAGCCGCGCTACCGCGTTGTACGCGCCCCGGAACTTGAAGGCGCCCACCCGCTGCAGATTTTCGGCCTTGAGGTGCACCTCGGCGCCGACAAGAGCGTCGAGCGTGCGGGACCGCAGCACCGGCGTGCGATGGGCGACACCCTTGAGCCGGGCGGCGGCGTCGTGCACGTCGTCGAGCGTGACGCTCATGCGGCCGCACCCCGCAGGACGGCGTCGACCAGCGCCTCCGCAAAACCCTGGTCGGGAACGTTGGGGTTCCAGCGGAGCATGTTCTGCGCGATGGTCGGCCCCGACAGCATCAGCATGGTCAGCTCGATGTCGAGGTCGGCCCGCAGATCACCGTTCGCGACACCGCGCACGAGCACCTGGCGCATGACGTCACGCCGGGGCTCCATGGCGCTCTGGTAGATGGTGTACATCTCGGGGCTTTTCAGCAGCTCCGGCACCAGGCAGGCGGTGACCTTGCCGTAGTGCTCCATGCGCTTGTTGCGCATGCCGGCGATCAGCATGACGAGGTCCTCACGGACCGACTCACCGGCCGGCACGGGCGGCGGGCCCTTCATCGTGCGGATGGCGTCGATCAGCAGCGCTTCCTTGTTGGGCCAGCGGCGGTAGACCGTCGCTTTGCCCACGCCCGCCTTGGCCGCCACGGCCTCCATCGAGAGCGCATCCGCGCTCTGCCCGGCGCTGAGCAGCTCGAGCACCGCCTCGATGATGGCCGCGTCCGCGCGGGCGTTGCGCGGCCGACCAGGAGCCTTACGCTCCTGGTCGGCCGCATCGTCAAGGCTGACCGTCGTCATGCGCTCCATTGTTACCGAGCCTTCACGTCGTGGCCATACGCCCCGGCGTTCATGCCTCGATCAGCTCCACACCCTGATTCTCGGCGAGACCCTCCGCATTGGTGGGAGCGGGGGCGTTGGCCGGGCGCTTGCCGGGCAGCCAGATGGCCGCGACGAGCGCGCCGAGCAGGGCGAAGACCGTGCTGCCGATGGACGCGTAGTGCATCGCCGTGATGAAGGCGTCGTTCGCGGACTGGATCAGCGCCTGACCTGCCGGACCGGCCTGCTCGGCCACACCGTACGCACCGGAGATGGACTCCTGGGCGACGTCGCGGGCCTCGTCCGGCAGCCCGGCGGTGGCAGTGGTGACGCCGTCGCGGTAGTAGGACGAGATGACCGCACCGAGCGCGGCGACACCCAGGGCGCCACCGATCTGCCGGATGGTGTTGCTGACCGCGGAGCCGACACCGGCCTTCTCCCGCGGCAGCACCGACATGATCGCCTCGGTCGCCGGCGGCATCACGTTGGCCATGCCCACGCCCATCAGGAAGAACAGCGCGCCGACGACCCAGATCGGCGTGGTCGCGCCGACGAAGAGCCAGCCGGCCAGACCGGCCGCGACGAGCAGCAGGCCGACGGTGCTGACCAGCTTCGGGCCGAACCGCTTGACCATGGCCGCGCTGCGCGGGGCGAAGACCATCTGGGCGACCGCGAACGGGACGAACAACGCGCCGGAGGCCAGCGGGCCGTAACCCCGGACCAGCTGGAGGTAGAAGGCGCTGAAGAACATCGCACCCATGGCGGCGAAGAAGACCAGGCCGATGGCGCCGACCGAGGCCGAGAACTCCCGGATGCCGAAGAGCTTGACGTCGAGTGAGGGGAACTTGATGCGGCGCTCGTACAGGACGAAGCCGGTCAGGACCGCGACGGAGGCGACCAGCGTGCCCCACGCCTCGGGCTGGCCGAAGCCCTTCTCGCCGCCCTCGATGACACCGTAGGTCAGCAGCGTGAGACCGATGATCGACAGCAGGACGCCGACGATGTCGATGCGTCCCGGCTTCGGGTCACGCGACTCGGGGACGAGGGTGAGGACGAGCGCGACCCCCGCGATCACGATCGGCACGTTGATCAGGAAGACCGAACCCCACCAGAAGTGCTCCAGCAGCAGGCCGCCCACGATCGGGCCGATGGCCACGCCGAGACCGACGGCGCCGGCCCAGACACCGATGGCACGCCCGCGCTCCCGCGGGTCGAAGACGTTCGCGATGATCGACAGCGTCGACGGCATGACCGCGGCGGCGCCGAGACCCATCAGCGCCCGTGCCCAGATCAGCTGGTCGGCGGTCTGCGCGTACGCGGAGACCAGCGACGCGATCCCGAAGAGCGCGAGCCCGACGGTGAGGGTGATGCGGCGGCCGAGCCGGTCGGCCAGGATGCCGGCGGTGAAGAGCAGACCGGCGAAGACGAGGGTGTACGAGTTGATCGCCCACTCGAGCTGGCTCTGGCTGGCGCCGAGGCCTTCCCGGGGGTCCGCGATGGTGCGCAGCGCGACGTTGAGGACGGTGTTGTCCAGCACGACGACGAGCAGGCTGATGACGAGTACGCCGAGAATGGCCCAGCGCCGGGGATGCCCGGTGTTCTCTGCGGCAGGAACGTCCATGTGGTGCCACTCCTGAGATCGGTACACGTTTCGATACGGAACTGTTCCGTATCCTCGACAGACCATAGGCTGGTCGCCGGGGATACGGAACGGTCTCGTATCGGATTGTGTCGACCGTCACCCGCGATCGGGTGACACCGCGCTCAGGCCAGCTGGCCGTCGTAGTCCGGCAGCTTGAAGGTGCGCTCCGCGTGACCACCCGACAGGTCACTGGTGTTGTTGCCGATGTTCGCGACGATCGTGTAGCCCTTGCTCTCGATGTCCTCGCGGGCGTCGGTCTTGAGCTCGGCGTCGGGCTGCGTGTTGAACCACGGGCGCAGGTAGATGCCGGCGAACGGGTACCCCACCCCGCGCAGGTTCGCCTCGGACTGCCAGCCGAGGATCTCCGGCCGGGCCGTCACGAAGAAGACAGCCGCACCGTCGGCCGAAGCCTGCTGCGCGACGTCGAGGACCGCCTCCGTCGCCGGCGAGACCAGACCGGGCCGGTACTGCGTCTGCAGAGCCGTGTTGTCGATGTCGAGGACGATCGCCGGGCGGACGGACGCGTCGGGCAACCGGCCCTCGAGGTAGTCGGACGCGGTGGCCGCGACAGCCCCCACGTCGGCGATCCAGGTCTCGTACGGCGGGAGCGCGAGGGGCGCCACCTGCGTCGCGGCCCCGGTCGGGGAGGCGGCGTGCGCGGCGGCGGGCACGGCGAGCACGCATGCGGTGGCAGCGGCGGCCGAGACGACGGCGTAACGCAGAAGGGATTTCATGTCGGTCACTGTAGAGAGGGCAGTGATCGTCATCCATCAATGTCGCCGGTCAATTCCTGCCATTGTCGCCGTGCCGCGCCCCGGGATCCGCGCGGATTCGGCCGGAAGTTGCCAAAGGCGAGGTCACGGCCCTGCCGCGGGCGCGCTTGCCGGGCCGGTGAGCAAACCGGTAAAGTCGCCCATCGTGCCCGGCGACCCGAGCGACATCACCGTTCCGCAGAACCATTCCGGAAACGACACCGCGAAAGCGCCGGAGGTTTCCTTCACCAACCGCGCGCTCGGCTTTGTGGCCGGGATCCTGACGGCATTGCTCGAGGCCGGCTACTTCGTGGTGGTCGGCGCCGTCCTCGGACCGGCCATGCTGTGGCCGCGCACCCGCGCCGCCGCGATCCGGCGATTCCTGGTCGGTGTGCGATGGCTGACCGAGCTCGAGTTGCGCCGCCGGTCGCGGTTCTTCGACGATCTGTTCCCCGTCGAGCGCGACGACCAGAAGGCTCTCCCCTATCTGACGTCGCACCTCGCCGCCGGTCTGCTGTCCGCGATCGTGGTCGGGCTGCTCGGTTTCGGTCTGGTGCTGGTCGTGCTGGTCACCCGGGGCATGATCCGCGGTTCGCTGGGGATCTGGGACCTGCTGGCCCAGGTGCTCCTCGGTGGCGTCCTGCTCTTCCTCGACATCCAGGGCATCATCACCCTCGCCGGCCTCGACGGCCGGCTCGCCCGCCGCTACTTCGGCCCCTCCGAACGCGAGATGCTCAAGCGGCGCATCGCCGAGCTGTCCGCGAGCCGCGCCGGCATCGTGCGGGCCGTCGACAGCGAACGCCAGCGCATCGAACGCGACCTGCACGACGGTGTCCAGCAACGACTCGTCGCCCTGGCCATGCTCCTGGGCCGGGCCCGCCGGCACCGCGATCCCGTCGAGGCCGGACGGCTGATGGAACAGGCCCACCGCGAATCCGAGGAGGTGCTCGTCGAGCTGCGGGAGGTCGCCTGGCGGGCGTACCCGTCGGCGCTGGACAACCTGGGGCTGCCCGAGGCGCTGGCCGGTGTCGCCGAACGGTCCAGCATCCCGGTGCGGGTCCGCATCGACCTGGACACGCCGCTGCCCCGGCCGGTGGAGACCGCGACCTACTTCGTGGTGTCCGAGGCGGTGACGAACGCCGTGAAGCATTCCGGGGCCGCCGCGATCGGCGTGGCCATCGAGCGCCGCTCCGGCTGTGTGCACGTCAGAATCACCGACGACGGCGCCGGTGGCGCGGACCCGGCGGGCAGCGGCCTGTCCGGGCTCGGCCTGCGGGTCGCCGCCCTCGACGGCCGGATGTCCGTCGGCAGCCCGCCCGGCGGACCGACCGAGATCACTGTGGAGATCCCTTGCGAATAATCCTGGCCGAGGACTCGATCCTGCTGCGTGAGGGCCTGATCCGGCTGCTCACCGAGGAGGGGCACGAGGTGCTCGCCGCGGTCGGTGACGGCGACGAGCTGATCCGGGAGGTGGAGGCGCGTCAGCCGGACCTCATCGTGGTGGACATCCGGATGCCCCCGACCCACACCGACGAGGGCCTGAAGGCGGCCCTGGAGATCCGCCGCCGCTGGCCGGCGCTCGGCGTGCTGGTGCTCTCCCAGCACGTGGAGAAGAACTACGCCACACAGCTCCTGGCGTCCGACACCGCGGGCGTCGGTTATCTGCTCAAGGACCGGGTGTCGCGGGTGGAGGAGTTCCTCGACTCGCTCGACCGGGTGCACAACGGCGGAGCGGCCATCGACCCCGAGGTCGTCCGGCAACTGCTGGCCCGGACGACCCACGTCGACCCGCTGAGCAAGCTGACCAACCGCGAACGCGAGGTCCTCGACCAGATGGCGCAGGGTCACACCAACGCCGCCATCGCCCTGAAGCTGCACATCTCGCAGAGCGCGGTCGAGAAGAACGTCAACATGATCTTCGAGAAACTGGACCTGACCCGCACGACCGGTTACAGCCGGCGGGTCCTGGCCGTCCTGCAGTATCTGGGCTCGTGAGGCTCAGCTGTAGGGGTTGAGCGCGTCCTCGGGCAGGTGCTCGAGGGCGACGCGGTCGCCGACACCGGCCTCGGCGGCCAGCTCGATGAGCGTGCTGAAGGCGACGTGGTCCTCGAGGGCAAATCCGGTCGAGTCGAAGACGGTACGCCCGGAGCGCAGCGCCACCGCCTCCTGCGGGCGCGCGCACAGTGTCATCAGGTCCGGGCCGACCTCGTCGTCGGCGAGCTGCTGGCACTCCCCCTCGGCCCGGGCCTGGGCGAAGTGGTCGGGCACGACCGTGGCACTGCGCAGCACCGCGACCGGCAGCTCGAACTTGCCGACGAGGTCGGCGCCGATCGCGTTGATGTGCACGTCGGGGCGCAGCGAGGTGCCCGGCAGGACCGGGCCCGCGCCGACACCGACCGTGGTCGCGGTGCAGATGATGTCGGACTCCCGCTCGATCTCCTCCACGTCGGCCACGCGCACGTCGAGCCCGAGGAAGTCGACACGGTCGGCGTACGACGCGGCGTGGGAGGGCTCGGCGTCGGTGACCAGGATGCGCTCCAGCGGGAAGATCCGGCTCAGGGCGTGCGCCTGGGTGACGGCCTGCGCACCCGCACCGACCAGACCCAGGGTCCGTGAGTCCGGCCGGGCCAGCAGCGAGCTCGCGACCGCGGACGCGGCACCGGTCCGGAACGCTGTCAGCAGCACGCCGTCGCTCACCGCCTCCAGATGACCGGTGACGTCGTCGTACCGGGTCAGCGTGCCGATGATCGTCGGCAGGTTGAGGCGCTCGGGGTTCGACGGTGTGTAGGCCACCAGCTTCAGCGTCATCGACTCGCCGGCCCGGTGGTGCGGCATCCACTCGATGACGCCGGTGTCACCGGGGCAGCGGAGAAAACCGCCGCGGGGCGGTGTGTGCCCTTTCGACTCGGCCCGGAATGCCGTCCGCAGATTGCGGATCAGCAGATCCATGAAATGGTCCCGGCCATTCATCTCGACGAGTTTGGCAACATGTTGCCGCGTCAGCAGGAGCGTATCCATGGCGTTCTCCTCCAGCAATGGGGCAGGGCGCAGCACAAGACCTGTGCACGAATGAGGGGGTGGCGCCGGCCGGCGTACCGAGCCGCAATTCGCGGGCCGCTGCGACAGCCGTGACGCTACCGGAGGAATGTCGACGACGGTCACTGCGACGACCAAGTTGCAGGAAGTTACCAACGCGCCCGGCACGACCGGGTGACTGTGGTTTCTCGCAGTTTCCGACTGCGGTTCGCTGCGCCGTTTTCGGGGGTTCGTCTTGTAGGTGGGAGGACCCGCGATCACTAGCGTCATCGGGGTCCGGAGAACACCCGTGAGCTCGAAAGGAAACGACGTGAGGAAAAACCCGGCAACGGTACGGATCGCGCGGTGGAGCGCCACCCATCCGTGGTCCGCGATCGTCGGTTGGACGGCCTTCGTCGTCGTGTGTTTTCTGCTGGGCGGCGCGGCCGGAACCAACAAGATCAGCGATGCCGACTCCGGCGTCCGCGAGTCCGGCACCGCGACCCGGCTGGAGGCGTCCGGCAACTTCCCGGAGGCGCCCGAGGAGAGTGTGCTGATCACCGCCGAGAACGGCGGCAAGATCGACGCGGCGGAGGCCAAGGCCGTGTCGCAGGACGTCATCGCCCGGATGAAGACCCTCGCCGAGGTCGCGGAGGTCGGCGAGGCCATCCCCGCACCGGACGGCGAGGCCGTGCTGGTGCCGGTCACGATGACCGGTGACAGCGAGACGGCGGACGCGCACGTCCAGCCGCTGCTCGACCAGAGTGCGGCCGTTCAGCAGGCGCACCCCGGGTTCCGGGTCGAGCAGGTCGGCACCGGCTCGACCGCCAAGGGCCTGACCGAGACGCTCGGTGAGGACTTCGAGCGGGCGGAGTTCCTCAGCCTGCCGATGACCCTGCTCATCCTGCTCGTCGTCTTCGGCGCGGTGATCGCGGCCGGCATCCCGGTCGTCCTGGCGCTCTCCTCGGTCGCCGCCGCGATCGGCCTCTCCGCGCTGGTCTCGCACTTCGTGCCGGCGACGAGCACGGTCACCAACGTCATCCTGCTGATGGGCATGGCGGTCGGTGTCGACTACTCGCTCTTCTACATCAAGCGGGAACGCGAGGAGCGGGCCAAGGGCCGCGACCGGCTCGATGCGATCGAGATCGCCGCGCTGACCTCGGGTCACACCGTGGTGATGTCCGGCATCACCGTCATCGTGGCGATGGCGGGTCTCTACCTGGCCCGCGAGGCGACCTTCAGCTCCCTGGCCACGGGCTCGATCGTGGTGGTCGCCGTGGCCATGCTGGCCTCGCTGACCGTCCTGCCCGCACTGCTGGCCAAGCTGGGCCGCTGGGTCGACCGGCCCAAGGTGCCCTTCCTGTGGCGTCTGACGATGCGGTCCGGCCGGTCCCGCGTCTGGCCCAGGCTGCTGCGTCCCGCGCTGAAGCACCCGGTGCTCACGCTGATCGTGTCGGTCGGCGCACTGCTGGCGCTCGCCGTTCCGGCGCTGGACATGAAACTCAAGCAGTCCAGCAGCGAGGACCTGTCCCGCGACATCGCCGTGATCCGGGCCCTGGACCGGCTGACCGCGCACTTCCCCAGCGAGGGCACCACGCACCAGGTGGTCGTCCGGGCACCGGCCGAGGAGTCGGCGGCCGTCACCACGGCCCTGAAGGGCCTGATCGGCAAGGCCGAGGCCGACCCGCTGTTCGCCAAGGACCGCGAGCCGACCGTGCGGGAGTCCGCCGACAAGACCGTGCACACGGTCACCGTGGGTACGCCGTACCCGGCGAAGTCCGACGGCGCGCACGACTCGCTGGACGCCCTGCGCGGCTGGCTCCCCGACGCGGTCGGCGGCGTCTCCGGTGTCGAGTACGCGGTCGGCGGCAAGGTCGCCCAGAGCGACGACTTCACCAACCACCTGCAGGAACGCCTCCCCTGGGTGGTCGGCTTCGTGCTGCTGCTGACCATGGGCATGATGGCGGTGATGTTCCGCTCGGTGGCCATCGCGCTGTCGGCCGTCGTCCTCAACCTGCTCTCGGCGGCCGCCGCGTTCGGTGTGCTGGTGGCGGTCTTCCAGAACACCTGGGCCGAGGGCGTGCTGGACTTCAGCTCGTCGGGTGCCCTGGTCAACTGGCTGCCACTGTTCCTCTTCGTGGTGCTCTTCGGGCTGTCGATGGACTACCACGTCTTTGTCGTCAGCCGCATCCGTGAGGCGGCCCAGCAGGGCCTGACGATGCGGGCGGCGGTCGAGGAGGGCATCACCCGCTCGGCCGGCGTGGTCACCAGCGCGGCCATCGTGATGGTCGGTGTCTTCTCGATCTTCGGAACGCTCAGCCTGATCGAGTTCAAGCAGCTCGGTGTGGGTCTGGCCACCGCGATCCTGATCGACGCGCTGGTCATCCGCACCTACGTCCTGCCGGCCCTGATGGCCGTGCTCGGTGACGCGAACTGGTGGCCCGGCCGCATCAAGGTCGACCGGCCGGTCGAGGAGACCCCGGCACCGACGGAATCGGCGGCGCAGTGGGCGCCGCCGGAGCAGAGTTACGCGCACGCCGCCACCGCGCAGTTCCCGGTCTACGGCCAGGGCCCGCAGCACCGGCGGCCGGACGGCAACTGACCTGCCGCCCGAAAACCGGGAGGGAGGACACCGGTTCCCCCGGCCGGCGTCCTCCCTCCCCCTCCCCTCCTGCGCCGCCGTGGATCACTCCACGGCGGCGAGGAAGTCCACGATGCACTTGCCGACCGACTCCGGATCCTCGAGGTACCCGTAATGGCCGCAGTCGGCGATCAGCTCGTACCGGGCGCCGGTGATCGCGTCCGCAACCTCCCGGCCCAGGTGCGGCGGGGTGATCAGGTCGTCCGCGAACGCGATGACCTGGCACGGGACGGTGATCCCCGCGTACGCCGGGAGCCGGTTGCGCAGCTTGGAGATCTCCATCTGGGCGCGTTGTCCGGCACCGGCGCCGGGCGAGAACTCGAAGAGTTCGAGCCAGTCGGCGACCTTGCGCTCGTCGTCCAGGGTCCGTGGGGACAGCGACTTGAGGGCCCGGACGACGGCGGCGTACCGCGGCGGCAGGGTGATGCCGGCGTCGTGCAGCTCGATCTCGGCCCGGGTCAGCTCGGCGCGCAGCCGGTCGCTGCGACCGCGGGTGGCCATGAGGACGGCGCTGCGCACCAGATCGGGGCGGCTCAGGGCCAGCTCCTGGGCCACGAAGGAACCCATCGACGTGCCGACCACGTGGGACGGCCCGAGGCGCAGGTGCTCGATGAGCCCGGCGACGTCACCGGCCAGATCGTCGATCGTGAAGCCTTCGGCGCAGACCGAGGTCGGCGGGATCCCGCGGTTGTCGAAGACGATGACGCGGTAACCCGCGGCGGTGAGGTCGGGAACCTGATGCAGCAGCCACACGCTGTGACCACCGCCGGTGCCCTGGATCAGCACGACCGGGTCGCCCGAGCCGAACTCCTTGTAGTGCAGCTGAATACCGTTGACGGCAGCGAGGGGCATGCCCGTTCCTTTCCGGCGGCGGGGACGAGGACGGCCCGCCCACCGGACGGTGAGCGGGCCGGAAACTGCGGTGCGTCAGGCGTCCATCGCGGCGATCAGGCTCTTCGGCCGCATGTCGGTCCAGGTCGTGTCGATGTATTCCAGGGCCGCGTCACGCGGGCCCTCGGGCAGGACGGTCTCCCAGCCCGCCGGCACCTCGACAAAAGCGGGCCACAGCGAGTGCTGGCCCTCGTCGTTGACCAGCACGAGATAGGTGCCCTCGGGGTCCTCGAACGGGTTTGTGCTCATCTGTTTCTCCTTGGGATCGGCCCGGTCGGTCAAACGCGGCCGCTGCGCAGCCGGCTGTCGAGGATGGCGCCGACGCTCGCGACGTGGCGCGGGTCCGTCATCAGATCGCCGTGTGTCGATTCTACGTCCGCGACGTCCACGGAACCGCCGATGAACGGCTGCCAGAAGTGGACATTCAAGCGGGACTCGCGGTCTTGCGCGGACATCTTCGCGGCCGACACGAACAGGATGTTGCCGTCGAAGAACTGCGGGCGGAAAGCCCGCATGATGCGCACGTTGTTCACGTAGACGTCCTTGAGCGCAAGAATGTCGTGGGCGTCGAGATGCCCGAGTGACGCGTCGCTCGCGCGCAGGAAGTCGCGGAAACGCAGCAGCACCGCCTCCTGATCGCCGAGCAGTTCCTGCTCCTCGAAATCGAAGCCCAGAGCCCGCATGTTGTGGGCCACGACCTCGTGCTCGACAACCTCGAGGCGGTCGGCGCCCGGCGTCGGCGGGTACGCGTCCAGCAGCGCCAGCAACTCCACCTCCTCACCCTCGTGCCGCAGCCGCACGGCGAGCGCGTGCGCGGACAGCCCGCCGAACGACCACCCGGCGAGCCGGTACGGGCCGTGCGGCTGGATGCGCCGGATCTCGGTCAGGTAGTCGTCGACCATCTCGTCCATCGTGGACGCCGGTGTGGTGCGGCCGTCGAGGCCGCGCGCCTGGATGCCGTACACCGGCACGTCGGCGTCGAGGTGCTGGACGAGCCCGGCGTAACACCAGCTGAAGCCGCCACCCGGGTGCAGGCAGAAGAGCGGCGCCGCCGAGCCGCCGGTCCGCAGGGGCAGGACCACCGCACCGGAGGCGCGCCGGTCCCGGGGGCCGCCGTCGAGCAGCGCGGCCAGTTTGGCCACGGTCGGCGCCTCGAAGACGTACCGGACGGGCGCTTCGGTGTCCAGCCGCTCCCGGAGGCGGGCGACGAGCCGGGCCGCCAGGAACGAGTGACCACCGAGGGCAAAGAAGTCGTCGTCGGCGCCGACTGTCGCGGCCCCGAGCACCTCGGCGAAGAGTTCGGCGACCACCCGCTCGGTCGGCGTCGCCGGAGCCCGGCCCTCCGCCGACTGCCCCGGTGCCGGCAACGCGGCCCGGTCGAGCTTGCCGTTCGGGGTCAGCGGCAGCTCGTCGAGGCCCACGATCACCGCCGGCACCAGGTGCGCGGGCAGGCGCCCGGTCAGCTCCCGGTGCAGGGCTGCGGTGTCCTGCGCCGGGACGACGTACGCGATCAGGCGTTTGTCCCCCGGCCGGTCCTCGCGGACGGTCACGGCGGCCCGGGTGACGCCGGGCAGGGTGGTGAGGACGGCCTCGACCTCGCCCGGTTCGACGCGGAAGCCGCGGATCTTGACCTGGTCGTCGGTGCGGCCGAGGTAGCGCAGGTTGCCGTCGCCGTCCCAGCTCGCCAGGTCGCCGGTGCGGTACATCCGGGTGCCGGGCGCGCCGAGCGGGTCGGGCACGAACCGCTGGCCGGTCAGAGCGGGCCGATTCAGGTAGCCGCGGGCCAGGTTCGCCCCGGCGATGTAGAGCTCACCGGGCACGCCGGGCGGCACCGGCCGCAACCACGGGTCGAGCACCCGCATCGCGGAGTTGGCGATCGGCGCCCCGATCGGCGCGGTTGCGGGCCACTGCTCCACCCGCTCCGGCAGCCGGTACGCCGTGACGACGTGCGTCTCGGCGGGACCGTAGTGGTTGTGCAGGCGGCACCCGGGGTGCTGCTCGTGGAACCGGCGTACGGCCGGGTGCAGGGTGAGGGCTTCCCCCGCCTGGACCAGGTCGGTCAGCTCCGGCAGCGTGATGCCCCGGGTGGTGGCGGCCTCGCAGACGGCGTCGACGACGAGGTTGGGCGCGTAGAGCTCCTGGATGCGGGAGTCGCGCAGCCAGCGGGTCAGGGCGACCGGGTCCCGGCGGACGTCCTCGTCGCAGACGACCAGGGTGCGACCGGTGAGCACGGCCGAGAGCATCTCCTGCACCGACACGTCGAAGCTGACCGCGGTGAACTGCGCGACCCGGGCTCCCGGCCGGCCGGGCAGTTCCCGGGCGTGCCACTCGAGGAGGTTCGCGGTCGCGCCCGCCGGCATGGTGATGCCCTTGGGGCGGCCGGTCGAGCCGGAGGTGTAGATGACGTAGGCCGGGTGGGCGGGTGTCAGCGCCGCGGTCCGGTCGGCGTCGGTGAGATCCGTGCCGGCGAAGCCGTCCAGGGCCCCGGGTTCCAGCACGACCGTCCGATCGTCCGGGAACCGCGCGGCGAGGTCCCGGCTGGTCACGATCACGTCGGGTGCCGCGTCGTCGAGCATCGCCCGGATCCGGGCGGGCGGATATTCGGGGTCGACCGGCAGGTAGGCGGCACCGGCCTTGAGCGTGGCGAGCATCGTGGTGACCAGTTCCCCCGAGCGGGGCAGCAGCGCCGCGACCCGGCTCTCCGGTCCGGCTCCCCGGGCGGCCAGCAGTCGCGCCAGGCGGTTCGCCGCGACGTTCAGCTCCGCGTACGTGAGGACGGCGCCCGGCCACTCGACGGCGGGCAGGCCGGGCGTACGCGCGACCTGGGCCTCGAAGGACTCGGGCAGGGACCGGCCGCCGACCTCGGTCTCCGTGGTGTTGAAACCGGTGGTGACCAGCCGCCGCTCGGGCTCCGATAACAGCTCGAGGGCGCCGATCCGCTGCTTCGGATCGGTCGTGACGGCCGTCAGCAGGCGCAGCAGCCGGTCCACGAACGACTCCGCGGTCGTGTGGTCGAACAGGTCGGTGCTGTACTCCAGGCTCGCACCCAGCCCGCCGGGTCGCCCGGCCGGGTCACGGCGCTCGGCGAAGGCGAACAGCAGGTCGAACTTGGCCGTCTCCGCGGTGCCGGGCAGGTCCTCCGCGCGCAGTCCCGGCAGCCGCAGCGCGGTGCCGCCCCGGGCGGTGTTGTTGAACGTCAGCATCACCTGGAAGAGCGGGTGCCGGGCCAGGGACCGTTCCGGGTTCAGTTCCTCGACGAGCCGCTCGAACGGCAGGTCCTGATGCGCGTACGCGGCCAGGTCCGTCTCGCGCACCCGCGCGACCAGGTCGCGGAAGGCCGGGTTGCCGGTGGTGTCCGTGCGCAGCACCAGGGTGTTGGCGAAGAAGCCGACAAGGTCGTCGAGCGCGTCGTCGGTGCGCCCGGCGACCGGTGTGCCGATCGGGATGTCGGTGCCACCCGTGAGCCGGCTGAGCAGGACGGCCACGGCCGCCTGCAGCACCATGAACGGGCTCGCGTGACACTGCTGTGCCAACTTCGCCAGGCGGTCGTGGAGCTCCCGTGGCACCTCGAAGACGACCCGGTCGCCGCGATAGGTCGAGACCGCCGGGCGGGGGCGGTCGGTGGGCAGGCCGAGCTCCTCCGGAAGCGCTGCGAGGGTACGGCTCCAGTGCGCCAGTTGCTCGCTCAGCACACTGCCGGGGTTGTCCTCGGTCCCGAGCAGCCGCCGGTTCCACAGGGTGTAGTCGGCGTACTGGACCGGCAGCGGCAGCCAGGCGGGTGCGGTGCCCGTGTGCCGTGCGGCGTACGCGGTGCTGAGGTCGCGGGCCAGGATCGGCACCGACCAGCCGTCACCGGCGACGTGGTGCAGCAGGACCAGCAGCACGTGCTGGTCCGGCGTGATGGTGAAGAGCCAGGCGCGCAGCGGGGTCTCGGCATCGAGGGCAAAGCAGTAGCCGGCGGCACGGGCGAGCGCGTCCGGCAGCTCCTCCTCGGTGACGTCCTCGGCGGTGAGCACGGGAGCACCCCGGTCGGCGTCGAGCACCACCTGGTGGGGGCCGTCGGCATCCTCGGCCAGCACGGTCCGCAGCACCTCGTGCCGGGCCGCCAGGTCGGCGAACGCGGCCCGCAGCGCCCCGGTGTCGAGGTCGCCCGTCAGCCGCAACGCGAACGGGATGTTGTAGGTCGGGCTCGGCCCCTCGAAACGGTGGAGGAACCAGAGGCGGCGCTGGGCGTACGAGGCCGGCACGCGGTCGGGTCGCGGGTCGGCGGCGGTGACGGGCTCGCGGGCCGTACCGGCGGTGTCGAGGGCGCGGGTGAGCCGGGCGACCGTGGGGGCGTCGAAGAGGCCGCGGATCGCCAGTTCGGCGCCGAGGACGGTCCGGATGCGGCTGACCAGCCGGGTGGCGAGCAGCGAGTGCCCGCCGAGGGCGAAGAAGTCGTCGTCGATGCTGACCGACGCGACGCCGAGGCACTCGGCGAAGAGCTGGCAGAGCAACTCCTCGCGGGGTGAGCGCGGCGCCCGGCCGGCCGGCGCCCCGGCCAGCTCGGGAACGGGCAGACGGGCGCGGTCGACCTTGCCGTTGCCGGTCAGCGGCAACGTGTCGAGCACGACGAACGCCGCGGGGATCATGTAGCCGGGCAGCACAGCCTCGGCGTGAGCGCGGACGCCCGCGGTGTCGAGCGTGCCGCCGCGGGCGCCGACCAGATAGGCGGCGAGGCGCTTGTCACCCGGTGCGGGCTCCCACACGGTGACGACGGCCTGGGCGACCTCGTCGTGGCGGGCCAGGACGGCCTCGATCTCACCGGTCTCGATGCGGAAGCCCCGGATCTTCACCTGGTGGTCGGCGCGGCCGAGGTATTCGAGCACCCCGGTCTCCGTCCAGCGGACCAGGTCGCCGGTGCGGTACAGGCGGGCGCCGGGCTCGCCGTACGGGTCGGCGGCGAACCGGGCGGCGGTCAGCGCGGGCCGGTGGTGGTACCCGCGGCCGACACCCGTACCGCCGAGGTAGAGCTCGCCGGGGACGCCGGGCGGGACCGGCCGCAGCGCAGCGTCCAGGACCCGCAGGTCGGTGTTGTCCAGGGCGGTGCCGATGGGCACCTCCGCCGGGACCGGGGTGCCGGGGGCCAGCCGGTGCCGGACCGCGAACGTCGTGGTCTCGGTCGGCCCGTACCCGTCGACGACCGTGACGTCGGGGCAGGCGTCGAGCACGGCCCGCACCGACGCGGCCGGGACGACGTCACCACCGGTCCACACCTCGCGCACGCCGGCCAGGCTCTCGGGCGCCTCGTCGGCGACCAGCTGGAACAGCCCGGAGGTGAGCCACAGAGCGGTGACCGCGTGCTCGGCGAGGGTCTTGCCGAGCTGGGCCACGTCGAGTTTGCCGGGCGGCGCGACCACGGCGGTGCCGCCGGACAGCAGGGGCACCCAGAGCTCGTACGTGGAAGCGTCGAACGCCTGGGGCGAGTGGATCAGCACCCGCTCGTGGGCGCCGGTCCGGAACGCCGAGTCGGCGGCCAGCTCGAGCACGTTGTGGTGGGTGACGGCCACACCCTTGGGCACACCGGTCGAGCCCGAGGTGTAGATGAGATAGGCCAGCGCGCCGGGGCTGAGGGCGGGCTCGGGGACAGGGCCGCCCTCGGTCGCCGAGGGGTCCACGACGCGGGGGCCGAGGCCGGCCGCGCGGGCCGCGTTGGCCGGGTCGGCCAGGATGATCGGCGCGCCCGTGTCGGCGACGACCGTCCGCATCCGGTCGTCCGGGTCGCCGGGGTGCAGCGGCAGGTAGGCGCCGCCGGCCTTGAGGATGCCGAGCAGCGCGACGATCAGCGAAGCCGACCGGTCCATCAGCAGCGCGACCGGGGTCTCCGCGCCGACGCCCAGACCGGCGAGGTGCCGGGCGAGACCGTCGGACGCCTCGTCCAGTTCGGCATAGGTCAGCGTGGTGTCGTCGGCCCGCACGGCGATCGCGCCGGGGGTTCGGGCCGCCTGGGCCCGGAACGCGGCGGGCACGGTGCCCGGCGCTGCCTCACGACGCCGCCCGTGGCCCAGCGCCAGCGCCGCACGGTGCTCGGCGTCCGACAGCAGGGCGAGGCGCCCGAGCGGAACGGACGGGTCCTTCGCCAGGGCGTTCAGCACCCGCTCGAGGCGGTCCAGGACGGCTCCGGCCTGCGTCTCCGGCACGAGGTCGGGCTGGTGGTCGAGGCGCAGCTTGAGGCTGCCGCGGGCGACGACGACCAGGGCGAGCGGATAGTGAGTGGCGTCCCGGTTGCGGCTGCTGGTGACGCGGACACCCCGGAAACCGTCGGCGCCGCCCGACCCCACGTCGACCGGGTAGTTCTCGAAGACCATCGTCGTGTCGAAGAGCTCACCGGGACCCGCCAGCCGCTGCACGTCGGCCAGACCGAGCTGCTGGTACGGCTGCAGCCGCAACTGCTCGTCCTGCAACCGCCGCAGCCCCGCCACCAGCGGCTCGCGCGGGTCGAGGCGTACCCGGACCGGCAACGTGTTGATGAAGAGCCCGACCATCGTCTCGACACCCTCCAGCTCCGGCGGACGGCCGGAGACGGTGGTGCCGAAGACGACGTCGTCCTGCCCGGTGAGGCTGCCGAGCACGACCGCCCAGGCGCCCTGCACGAGCGTGTTGAGCGTGAGGCCCTGCGCCCGGGCGAGCTCGGTCAGGGCGGTGAACGTGGACGCGGGCAGCTCACGGTCGAGACGTCCCGGCACGACGGGCCGGCGGTCCTGGGCCCGCGGCGCCACCAGGGTGGGACCGGGCAGACCGGCGAGCGCGTCCCGCCAGGCGTCGAGGGCGCGTTCCCTGTTCTGGGCGCCCAGCCACTGCAGGAAGTCGCGGAACGGCCGGACACGTGGCAGGCCGCTGTCGTCGCCCCCGGTGGCGTAGAGGGCGAGCAGCTCGCGGACGAGCATCGGGCGGGACCAGCCGTCCAGCAGGATGTGGTGGTTGGTCAGCACGAACCGGTAGTGGTCCGTACCGAGGCGGTAGAGCGTGTAGCGCAGCAGCGGTGGCCGGGCGAGATCGAAGCGGTGCAGCCGATCCTCGTGCTGGGCGGCATCCGCGGCCGAGACCCGGTCCTCCACCGGCAGGTGCGTCAGGTCCACTTCGGACCACGGCAGCGCCACCTCGTGCGGGATCAGCTGCACGGGCCGTTTCAGACCGCTGTGCCGGAACGCCGCCCGCAGGTTGGCGTGACGCCGCAGCAGCGCGGCACACGCGGCCTGCAGGGCTCCGACGTCGAGATCACCCTCGAGGTCGATCGCCTGCTGCACGACATAGACGTCCGTGGCGTCGGTGTCGTACTCGCTGTGGAACAGCAGGCCCTCCTGCAGCGGTGCCAGGGGCAAGATGTCCTTCAACCCGTTCTGCGCCGCCATCACGACACCCTCCACTCGTCTTCCAGCAAGTCGATCTCGTCCTGGTCGAGCAGGCTCAGCGAGACGTCCGAGACGGTCAGACCGCCCGCGTCGGACCGGCCCGCGTGCGCCACCAGCGCTTCCAGCGCGGCGAACCACAGATCGGCCAGTTCCTGGACCTCGGGCTCGGTGAGCACGCCGGTCGCCCACGTCCAGCTCGCGGCCAGTTCCGGCCCGCGCGGCCCGTCATTGGTACGCGCGTTGACCTCCACCGCGTGACTCAGCGGCACCCGCGGGTCGGTGGCCCCGAAGCCGGCGGCCGTACCGAGCATCGTCCAGTCGGGGATCTCGGCGGCACCGGCGTCGGCGAGGTCGGCGGTGGTGAACCGGCCCAGGTAGTTGAAGCCCGCACCCGGCTCCGGCAGGCCCGCAAGACCGGGAGCCGTGTCCGGGTTGAGGTGGCGCACCATGCCGTAGCCCATGCCCTTGTCGGGTACGGCCCGCAGCTGTTCCTTGACTCGTTTGAGCACCGCTCCGACGGCCGGGCCACCCGCCCACGCGTCGGTTTCGTCGTCCGGGCGGCCGTCGAGGCGTACCGGGTAGACGTTGGTGAACCAGCCGATCGTGCGGGTCAGGTCGGCGCCCGGGACGAGGTGCTCCTCGCGGCCGTGGCCCTCGAGGTCGAGCAGCAGCCCGTCACCACCGCGCCAGCGGGCCCAGGCCAGCGCGAACGCGGCCAGCAGCACGTCGTTGACCTCGGCGTGGAACAACGCGGGAACCGTGGTCAGCACCTGTTCGGTGACCGCCGCGGGCAGCGTGACGGTCAGGTGGCCGGCCGTGTCGTACCGGTCCCGCTCGCCGTCGAGCGGGCGTTTGCCGAGCAGCGGGGTGTCCCGGCTCAGCACCTGCTGCCACCAGGTCGCCTCGGCGGCCCGGACGGGTGACGCCGCCACCTCCGTGAGCTGCCGCGCCCATCCCCGCAGCGAGGTGCCGACGGGTTGCAGCCGTGGTGGCCGCCCGGCGCTGACCGCCTGGTACGCCTCGGCCAGGTCCGGGACCAGCACCCGCCAGGAGACGCCGTCGACGACCAGGTGGTGCACGATCAGCAGCAGCAGGCCGGGTGTCGCGGGGCCGCGGTCGAACCAGACGGCCTGGAGCATCGTCCCGGCGCCGGGATCGAGGCGCTGCCGGGCTGCCTCGGTGTGCGTGCGCAGCAGGGCCTCCTGACCGTCCTCGCCGGTCTCGACCCGCGTGATCAGCGTCCGCGCGTCGGTCGCGCCCGGAGGCGGGATCGTCAGCCGGCGAGCGTGCAGCTCGGCCCGCAGCGCGTCGTGGTGGTCGAGCACGGCCTGGAGCGCCTCGGCCAGCCGCTCGGTGGTGAGGCTCGCCGGGACCTGGACGAGCCGCGACTGGTTGAACTGGTCGGTGGGACCGCCACGGTCCAGGAACGACTGGATGATCGGGGTCAGCGGGACGTCGCCGTAGGCCTCACCCGGCGCCTCCACCGGCGCGGCACCCACCTCCCGCACGACCGGGGCCAGTGCCTCGACCGTGCGGTGCTCGAACACCTCCCGCACCGACAGCTCCAGACCGGCCCGCCGAGCCCGGCTGACCAACTGGATCGACATGATGCTGTCACCACCGAGATCGAAGAACCCCTCGTCCACACCGACCTCGGCCACACCCAGCACCTCGGCGAACAACGCCGCCAGGACCTTCTCCCGCTCGTCACGCGGACCCCGGCCCGAACTCCCACCGAACTCCGGCACCGGCAGAGCAGCCCGGTCGAGCTTGCCGTTCGCCGTCAGCGGCAACACGTCGACCAGCACCACGGCCGACGGGACGAGATAGTCGGGCAGGGTGGCGGCGACGTGCCGGCGCAGGTCGTCCGGGTGGGCGGAGAACGCCGCGGCGGTGACCACGTACGCGACCAGCCGCTTGTCGCCCGGCCGGTCCTCGCGCAGGATGACCGCGGCCTCGGCGACCTCGGGGCGCTGCCGCAGCACGGCCTCGATCTCGCCCGGCTCGACGCGGAAGCCGCGCAGCTTGACCTGGTCGTCGACGCGTCCGGCGAAGATCAGCCGTCCGTCGGCGTCCCAGCTGACCACGTCGCCGGTGCGGTACATCCGCTCGCCGGACCCGGTGAACGGGTCGGCGACAAAACGCTGCCCGGTCAGCCCGGGACGGCCGAGGTAACCACGGGCGACACCGGCACCGGCCAGGTAGAGCTCACCCTTCACGCCCGGGGCGACCGGTTGCAGCCGCTCGTCGAGGACGTAGACGCGGGTGTTCCACAGCGGCGCACCGATCGGCACGACCGCCTCGGGCACGGTGTCAGCGGCCCGCAGCGGGTTGACCGTCGAGAAGACCGTGGTCTCGGTCGGGCCGTACTCGTTGGCGACGATCGTGCCGGGGCACGCGTCGAGGACCCGGCGGACCGCGACCGGGGAGACGACGTCGCCACCGGCCCAGATCTCCCGCACCCCGGCGAAGCAGGCCGGGTGCTCGTCGGCGAGGACCCGGAACAGGCCCGCGCTGACGAACATGCCCGTGACCTGCTGTTCCGCGATGACGGCGGCCAGATCCGGCGCCCCCAGCCGGCCCGGGGGCGCGACCACGATCCGGCCCCCGGTCAGCAGTGGCGTCCAGATCTCGAAGGTCGACGCGTCGAAGGCGTACGGCGAGTGCATGAGCACCCGGTCGTGCCGCCCCTGCCGCCAGTACCGGGCACCGGCGAGGTGCACGACGTTGGCGTGGGTGTTCGCGACGCCCTTCGGCGTACCGGTCGATCCGGACGTGTACATGACGTAGATGAGCTGGTCAGGGGCGGTCGGCACGTCGGGGTCCGCGGTGGTGCCGTCGCCGCTGTCCGCCGCGACGACCGATGCGAGGGCGGCGAACCCGAGCGCGTCCGGCGCCCGGTCGGTGACCAGGGCGACGGCGGCGGTGTCGCGCAGGATGAACTCGGAGCGGGCGGCCGGCTGGTGCGGGTCGAGCGGCACGTAGACACCGCCCGCCTTGAGGACGGCGAGGCTGGTGACGACCAGTTCGGCTGTCCGCTCCTGCAGCACCGCGACGCGGTCCTCCGGACGGACACCCTGGCGGATCAGCCGGTGGGCGAGACGGTTCGCCGCGGCGTTCAGTTCCGCGTACGTGAGGGTGGTCGTGCCGGCCGTCACCGCGACGGCGTCCGGGGTCCGGGCCGCCTGCCGGGCGACGAGCTCGTGCACCGCCACGGCCGGGAAGTCCTCGGCCGTGTCGTTGCGGTCGGCGAGCAGCGTGCGACGCTCGGCCGGGTCGAGGACGTCGATGCTGCCGAGCCGCCGGTGCGGGTCGGCGGCGACGGCGGCCAGGATGCGGGTGAACCGGGCGGTGAGCCGCGCGGCCGACGTCTCGTCAAAGAGGTCGGTGCTGTAGTCGAGCCAGCCGCCGAGCACCGGCGGGCCGTCCGCGGTGGCGCCGCGTTCGGCCAGTTCGAACGAGAGGTCGAACTTCGCCGCGACGGTGCCGGACGGGCGGCCGCTGACCGTGAGGCCGGGCAGTTCCGCGACGGTGGCGGGCGTGGCGTTGTCGAGGTTCAGCATCGTCTGGAAGAGCGGGTGCCGCGCGAGGGACCGTTCCGGGTTCAGCTCCTCGACCAGCCGCTCGAACGGCAGATCTTGATGCGCGTACGCCGCCAGATCCGTTTCGCGGACCCGGGCGATCAACTCCGCAAACGTTGGGTCACCCGAGGTGTCGGTGCGTAGAACGAGGGTGTTGACGAAGAACCCGACCAGATCGTCGAGCGCGTCGTCGGTGCGGCCCGCGATGGGCGTACCGATCGGGATGTCCGTGCCCGCACCCAGCTTCGACAGCAGGGTCGCCAGGGCCGCCTGCAGGACCATGAACAGCGTCGACCGGGTCTCCCCCGCCACCGCCGTCAGACGCGCGGACAGCTCGGCCGGGATCTCGAACGGCACCCGGGCACCCGCGTAGGACGGCCGTGAGCCACGCGGGCGGTCGACGGGCAGGTCCAGCTCCTGCGGCAGACCGGTGAGGGTGTTCCGCCAGAAGTCGAGCTGGCGGGTCTGCTCGGCCTCACCCAGGACCTCGCGTTGCCACAAGCTGTAGTCGGCGTACTGGACCGGCAGCGGTGGCCAGGCCGGCTCGGTGCCGGTCACCCGGGCCGCGTAGGCGGTGGCCAGGTCGCGGACGAGGATGGCCCGCGACCAGGCGTCACTGGCGATGTGGTGGGTCAGCAGGACGAGCACCTGCCGGTCCGGCGCGGTCGTCAGGAGCCAGGCCCGCAGCATCGTCTCGGCCGAGATGTCGAAGACGTACGACGCGGCCTCACGGACCCGGGCGTCGACATCGGCCTCGTCGGTCTCCTCGACGGTGAGGGTCACGGCTGCCTGGGCCGGCGAGAGCACCACCTGGTAGGCCTCGGCCTCGTCGCTGCCGACGACAACCGTCCGGAGACTCTCGTGGCGGGTCACGACATCGGCGAGGGCGCCCCGCAGCGCCTCGACGTCCAGGTCACCCTCCAGATCCAGGGCGACTGGCACGTTGTACGCGTCGCTCGGGCCCTCGAGCTGCCGCAGGAACCAGAGCCGCTGCTGGGCGAACGACACCGGCACGCGGGCGGGTCGTTCCCGGGCCGCGGTGACCGGGGTCCGGGCAGCACCGCCGTCGTCGAGCGTGGCAACCAGCGTGGCAACCGTGGGCGCCTCGAAGAGCCGCCGGACGGCGACCTCGGCGCCGAGGACCGACCGGATGCGGCTGATCAGACGGGTGGCGAGCAGCGAGTGCCCGCCCAGGGCGAAGAAGTCGTCGTCGATCCCGACACTTTCGACCCCGAGCACCTCGGCGAACAGCCCGCACAGCAACTCCTCGCGCGGATTCCGCGGCCGGCGTCCGGTGCCCTCGACGTCGTACTCGGGAGCGGGCAGTGCCCGGCGGTCGAGCTTGCCGTTCGGCGTCAGCGGGAACGTGTCGAGCTCGACGAACGCGGCCGGAACCATGTAGCCGGGCAGGGCGGCGGCAGCGCGGTCCCGCAGCCCGTCGGCGCTGCCCCGGACGTACGCGACCAGACGCTTGTCACCCGGCCGGTCCTCGCGGACGATGACGGCGGCCTGGGCGACCGCGGCGTCGGCGGCGAGCACGGCTTCGATCTCGCCGAGCTCGATGCGGTGTCCGCGCAGCTTGACCTGGTCGTCGGCGCGGGACAGATATTCGAGCATCCCGTCGGCGGCCCAGCGGCCGATGTCACCGGTGCGGTAGAACCGCGATCCCGTTGTTCCGTAGGGGTTCGCGACGAACCGCTGCGCCGTGAGACCGGGGCGCTGCCAGTAGCCGCGGACTACGCCGTCACCGGCGATGTAGACCTCACCCGCAACCCCGGCGGGCACCGGGCGCAAGGCCGCGTCGAGGACGTAGACCTGCGTGTTCGCGATCGGGCTGCCGATCGTGGAGCGGTCGGGGTCGACGTCGGCCACGGTGGACCAGACCGTCGTCTCGGTCGGGCCGTAGAGGTTCGTGACCGACGCCGCCCGCGTGTGCAGGTCCCGGGCCAGGTCAGATGGCAGTGCCTCGCCACCGACCAGCACGTGCAGAGCGCTCAAGTCGGTGTCTTCGGCCAGAACCGCACGCCACAGACTCGGGGTGGCCTGCATGACCGAGATGCCCGCGGAGCCGATCAGCGCCGACAGTGCTGCCGCGTCGCGCACGACGTCTCGGGGTGCGATCACCACGGTGGCGCCGGCCAGCAGCGGCACGAACAATTCCAGACCGGCGATGTCGAACCCGACCGTGGTGACGGCCAGGAGCCGGTCGCCTGCGGTCAGACCGAACCGGTCGCGCATGTCGATCACGAAGTTGACGAACGCCGCGTCCGGGACGACAACACCCTTCGGGCGCCCGGTCGAACCGGAGGTGTAGATGACGTAGGACGCCCGGTCGCGCAGGCCCTCGACCGTGGTCGTCAAAGGCAGCTGCGTGGTGAGGTCGATGTCGTCGATCGGCGTCGCCCCGGGCAGTCCGGAGCCCAGCACCAGGACCGGTTGCGCGTCCTGAAGCATGTAGGCCAGCCGGTCCGCCGGATACTCGAGGTCCAAGGGCAGGTAGCCCGCACCGGCCTTGGCCACCGCCAGCAGCGTCACGAGCAGGTCGAGCGAGCGAGGCAGAGCCACCGCGACGAACCGCTCCGGGCCGACACCCTGGTCGACCAGCCACGACGCCAGCCGGGCGGCCCGGTCGTCCAGTTCCGCGTAGGTCAGGTGGACGCCGTCGCACTCCACCGCGATAGCGTCCGGGGTGCGGGCGACCTGCTCGGCCAGGAGTTCGACCAGGGACAGGTCGGGGGTGGGACGCGCGGTGGTGTTCCAGTCGAGGAGCAGGCGGGCGCGGTCGGCCGGGCCGAGGATGTCGATCTCCCCGATCGGCGCGCCGGGCGCCTGTACCGCCTCGCGCAGGACTCGCTGGAAACGCTCGATGAGCAACCCGGCGGTGCCCCGGTCGTAGAGGTCGGTGCTGAACTCGAGAATGCCGGCGAGGCCACCGGGCCGGTCGGCGAAGGCGAACGACAGGTCGAACTTGCCCGTCCCGGTGTCGGTGCCGGCGCGGGTGACCGTCAGCCCGGGCAGCCGGGTGAGCGCGTCGTCGACGGCACCCAGGTCGGTGTTGTTCAGCGTGAGCAGTACCTGGAAGAGCGGGTGCCGGGCGAGCGACCGCTGCGGGTTCAGCTCCTCGACCAGGCGCTCGAACGGCAGGTCCTGGTGGGCGTACGCGACCAGGTCGGCCTCGCGGACCCGGGCGAGCAGGTCCGTGAACGTCGGGTTGCCGCTGGTGTCGGTACGCAGGACGAGGGTGTTGATGAAAACACCGATGAGGTCCTCGACGGCCTCGTCGGTGCGGCCCGCGATGGGCGTACCGATGGGAACGTCCGTGCCCGCTCCGAGCCGGGTCAGCAGGGTCGCCAGGGCGGCCTGCAGCACCATGAACGGGCTCGTCCCGGACTGTCGCGCGAGCGTGGTCAGCTGCTCCTGGACGTCGGCGGGCACCTCGAAGTCGAGGCGCTCGCCGCGGTAGGACGCCACCGCCGGTCGGGGCCGGTCGGTGGGCAGCTCCAGCTGGTCGGGCAGGCCGTCGAGAGCCTGCTTCCAGTGTCCGAGCTGACGGTCGAGCTCGTCGTCGCCGAGGATCTCGCGCTGCCAGAGGCTGTAGTCGGCGTACTGCACGGGCAGCGGCGACCACGAGGGTGCCTCACTGGCCGCCCGGGCGGCGTAGGCCGTCACGAGGTCGCGGGCGAGCGGTCCGCGCGACCAGGCGTCGCTGACGATGTGGTGGGTCAGGATCAGCAGCACGAAGTCGCGCTGGCCGAGAACGAACAGCGTCGCCCGGACCGGCAGGTCGGCGCGGAGGTCAAAACCGCGGCGGGACTCGGCCCGCAACTGCTCCGCCACGGCGTTCTCGCTGCTCTCGATCACGGTGAGCGGCGCTTCGGCCCGGTCGAGGACCACCTGGTACGGCCCGGAGGCGTCCTCACCGAACACCGTCCGCAGGCTCTCGTGGCGTTCGATCACGTCGCCCAGGGCCGCCCGCAGGAGCGCGGGATCGAGGTCACCCGACAGCCGCAGGGCCATCGGCTGCAGGTACGTGGCGCTCGGCCCCTCGAACTGGTGGAGGAACCAGAGGCGCTGCTGGGCGTACGAGAGGGGGATGCGCTCGGGGCGCACCCGGGCGACCACCGGGGTCCGCGCGGCGACGGTCCCGCCGTCGAGCGCGGCGGCGAGGCCGGCCACCGTGGGGGTCTCGAACAGCTGCCGGACGCCGACCTCGACGGCGAGGACCGAGCGGATGCGGCTGATCAGACGGGTGGCGAGCAGCGAGTGCCCGCCGAGGGTGAAGAAGTTGTCGTCGATGCCGGCCGCGGGCAGGCCGAGGGTCTCGGCGAAGAGCCCGCAGAGCACTTCCTCGCGCGGGTTGCGGGGTGCCCGGCCGGTCGGGGCGGTGCCGTAGTCCGGTGCGGGCAGGGCGCGGCGGTCGAGCTTGCCGTTCGGCGTCAGCGGGAACTCGTCGAGGGCCACGAACGCCGACGGGACCATGTAGTCCGGCAGCGCTTGAGCGACCCGCTCCCGTAGACCGTCGACGCTGCCGCGGACGTAGGCGACCAGGCGCTTGTCGCCCGGCTGGTCCTCGCGCACGACAACCGCGGCCTGCGTGACGGCCGGGTCGGTGGTCAGGACGGCCTCGATCTCGCCGAGCTCGATGCGGAAACCGCGGAGTTTCACCTGGCCGTCGGCGCGGCCGAGGTAGACCAGGGTGCCGTCGGCGTTCCAGCGGACCAGGTCGCCCGTGCGGTAGAGCCGGGTGCCGGGTGCGCCGAACGGGTTGGCCACGAAGCGTTCCGCGGTCAGGCCCGGACGCTGCCAGTAGCCGCGGGCCAGGACCACACCGGCGACGTAGAGCTCACCGGTGACCCCGGCGGAGACCGGCTGCAGCGCGGCGTCGAGGACGTACGCCTGGGTGTTCCAGAACGGCCGTCCGATCGGCACGGGGCCGGCGCCCAGGGGTTCGCCGGGCGCAACGTGGTGGTCGGTGCAGTTGACGGTCGCCTCGGTCGGCCCGTACGCGTTGACCAGCGCGACGTCCGGGTGCGCGGCCCGCCACGAGTTGATCACCTCGCCGGTCAGCGCCTCGCCACCGGTCACCAGCGTGCCCGAGGGCGAGACGTGCGCGGGGAGCGCTTCGAGCAGCGCCAGGTGCGACGGCGTCACCTTCATGAAGGTCGGCCGGGTGGTCGTGGTCTCGGTCAGGTCGCCGAGCACCACCCGCCCGCCGGACACCAGCGGCGTGTAGAGGGCGGTGACGGTCAGGTCGAACGACACCGACGAGTGCAGCAGCGCCACCCCGGCCGCGTCGGGATAGACCTCACGCCCGCGCAGCAGGTACGCGCCGACCGACGAGTGCTGGACGACAACACCCTTGGGCCGGCCCGTCGATCCGGAGGTGTAGATGACGTAGACCGGGTGGGCGGGTACGGCGTGGTTCACCGCGGTGGTGTCGTAGGTGCCGGCCTCGGCCAGGGCCCGCACGTCGTCGATCACCAGGACCGGCCGGGCGTCGTCGAGGATGTATCCGATCCGCTCGGCCGGGTACGCCGGGTCGACCGGCACGTAGGCGGCACCCGACTTGGCGACACCGAGCAGAGTGACGACGAGGTCGGTCGAGCGGGGCAGGACCACCCCGACGAACCGTTCCGGGCCGGCACCCCGGCCGACGAGCCAGCGGGCGACCTGGTTCGAGCGCCGGTCCAGTTCGGCGTACGTGAGGGTGGTGCCGTCGCACTCGACCGCGATCGCGTCCGGGGTGCGGGCGGCCTGCTCGGTGAAGAGCTCCGGCAGCGTGACCGGACGGGTCGGACGGGCGGTGTTGTTCCACTCGTGCAGCACGCGGTGCTTCTCGTCGGCGCCGAGAACCGAGACCGTCCGCAGGGGCACCGCGGGGTCGGCGGTGACGGTGTCGAGGAGCCGGACGAACCGCTCGACCAGCTGCGCCGCCGTCGACGCGTCGAACAGGTCGGTGCGGTAGTCGAGAGCGCCGTTCAGGGAGCCGTCGTGCTCGGTGAGCCGGAACGACAGGTCGAACTTCGCCGCGCCGGTGCCCGCCGCACGGCTGGTGACGGTGAGTCCGGGCAATGCCGGTGCTTCCACCTGCTCGGTGTTGTTGACAGTGAGCAGCACCTGGAAGAGCGGGTGCCGAGCGAGGGACCGTTCCGGGTTCAGCTCCTCGACCAGGCGCTCGAACGGCAGATCCTGATGCGCGTACGCCGCCAGATCCGCCTCACGGACCCGGGCGATCAACTCCGCAAACGTTGGGTCACCCGAGGTGTCGGTGCGCAGGACGAGGGTGTTGACGAAGAACCCGACCAGATCGTCGAGCGCGTCGTCGGTACGGCCCGCGATGGGCGTACCGATCGGGATGTCCGTGCCCGCACCCAGCTTCGACAGCAGGGTCGCCAGGGCCGCCTGCAGGACCATGAACAGCGTCGACCGGGTCTCCCCCGCCACCGCCGTCAGACGCGCCGACAGGTCCGCGGGGAGCTCGAACGGCACGCGTCCACCGGCGTGTGCCGCCCGGGTGCCACGAGAACGGTCGGCGGGCAGGTCGAGTTCCTGCGGCAGTTCGGCCAGGGCCTGCCGCCAGAAATCCACCTGGCGGTCCAACTCGGACTCGTCCAGCACGTCGTGCTGCCACAGGCTGTAGTCGGCGTACTGGACCGGCAGCGGCGACCACGAGGGCGCCGCGCCGGCCACCCGGGCCGCATAGGCCGACGCGAGGTCGCGGGCGAGGGGGCCCATCGACCAGGCGTCACCGGCGATGTGGTGCACAACAACGAGCAGGACGTGGTCGTCCGTGCCGAGCCGGAACAGCCGTGCCCGCAGCGGCGCCTGCGTGCGCAGGTCGAAGGCCTCCTGGACGGCCAGGTCCAGCTCGTGGTCGAGACCGGCCTCGGCCACGTCGAGGACCGGCAGAGCGGGCCGGGCCTGGTCCGGCGCGAGGACCGTCTGGTACGAGCCGTCGGCGTCCTCCCCGAACACGGTCCGCAGGCTCTCGTGCCGGTCGGTGACGTCACCGAGCGCCGCGGTCATCGCGTCCACGTCGAGGGCGCCGTGCAGCCGCAGGGCCACGGGCAGGTGATAGGTGGCGCCGGACGCCTCGAACTGGTGCAGGAACCAGAGCCGCCGCTGCCCGTAGGAGAGCGGCACCCGGTCCGGACGGGCAGCTGGTGTGATCCGGGTGCGTGCTGCCGCGTTGGTGTCGAAGGTCGCGGCCAGGCCGGCGACGGTCGGCGTCTCGAACAGCCGCCGGACGGCGACCTCGGCGCCCAGGACCGACCGGATGCGGCTGATCAGACGGGTGGCCAGCAGCGAATGGCCGCCCAGGGCGAAGAAGTCGTCGTCGATCCCGACACTTTCGACCCCGAGCACCTCGGCGAAGAGCCCGCACAGCAACTCCTCGCGCGGGTTCCGCGGCTGCCGGCCGGCGCTTTCGACGCCGTAGTCGGGTGCGGGCAGCGCCCGCCGGTTCAGCTTGCCGTTCGGCGTCAGCGGGAACGTGTCCAGCTCGACGATCGCCGCCGGGACCATGTATTCGGGCAGGGACCGGGCGATGCGCTCCCGCAGCCCGTCGGCACTGCCGCGGACGTAGGCGACCAGGCGCTTGTCGCCGGGCCGGTCCTCACGGACCAGCACCGCGGCCTGGACGACGGCCGGGTCGGCGGCCAGGACCGCCTCGATCTCGCCGAGCTCGATCCGGTAGCCGCGCAGCTTGACCTGGTCGTCCGCCCGCGAGAGGTATTCGAGGGTTCCGTCGGCGGCCCACCGGCCGATGTCACCGGTGCGATAGAAGCGGGATCCCGTTGTGCCGTAGGGGTTGGCGACGAACCGCTGAGCGGTCAGGGCAGGGCGCTGCCAGTAACCGCGGACGACGCCGTCACCGGCGATGTAGACCTCACCGGGGACACCGGCCGGCACCGGGCGCAGCGCGGCGTCCAGGACGTAGACCTGCGTGTTGGCGATCGGCGTGCCGATGGTCGACCGTCCCGGCTCGACCTCGGCCACCGTGGACCAGACCGTCGTCTCGGTCGGGCCGTACAGGTTCGTCACCGACGCCGCCCGCTCGTGCAGGTCCCGGGCCAGGTCAGACGGCAGTGCCTCACCACCGACCAGCACGTGCAGAGCGCTCAGATCGGCGTCCTCGGCCAGGACCGCACGCCACAGGCTGGGCGTCGCCTGCATAACCGAGATGCCCGCGGAGCCGATCAGCGCCGACAGGGCGGCCGCGTCCCGCACGACGTCCCGGGGTGCGATCACCACCGTCGCGCCGGTCAGCAGCGGCACGAACAACTCCAGACCGGCGATGTCGAACCCGACCGTGGTGACGGCCAGGAGCCGGTCGCCTGCGGTCAGGCCGAACCGGTCCCGCATGTCGATCACGAAGTTGACGAACGCCGCGTCCGGGACGACAACACCCTTCGGGCGCCCGGTCGAACCGGAGGTGTAGATGACGTAGGACGCCCGGTCGCGCAGGCCCTCGACCGTGGTCGTCAAAGGCTGGTGCATGGTGAGGTCGATGTCGTCGATCGGCGTCGCCCCGGGCAGTCCGGAGCCCAGCACCAGGACCGGTTGCGCGTCCTGAAGCATGTAGGCCAGCCGGTCCGCCGGATACTCGAGGTCCAGCGGCAGGTAACCGGCCCCCGCCTTGGCCACCGCCAGCAGCGTCACGAGCAGGTCGATCGAGCGAGGCAGAGCCACCGCGACAAACCGCTCCGGGCCGACACCCTGGTCGACCAGCCACGACGCCAGCCGGGCGGCCCGGTCGTCCAGCTCCGCGTAAGTCAGGCGGGCGCCGTCGCACTCCACCGCGATCGCCTCGGGAGTCCGGGTGACCTGCTCGGCCAGGAGCTCGACCAGCGACAGGTCCGGGGTCGGCCGGGTGGTGTCGTTCCAGGTGGTGAGGATGCGGTCGGACTCGGCCCGGTCCAGGGTCTGCGCGGCGCCGATCGGTGCCTGCGGGTCGGCCAGGACGGACCGCAGCACGAGCAGGAAACGGTCGGCGATCAGCCCGGCCGAGGCCCGGTCGAACAGGTCGGTGCTGAACTCGAGGACACCGCGCAGGCCCGCGCCGGCCCGGTGGTCGGAGAAGCCGAACGCGAGGTCGAACTTGGCGACCGCGGAGTCGAGGACCTGCTCGGCGGCGGTGAGGCCGGGCAGCCCGGCCAGGCTGTCCAGCGCACCCTGGTGATCGGTGTTGTCGAGGGTCAGCAGCACCTGGAAGAGCGGGTGCCGGGCGAGCGACCGCTGCGGGTTCAGCTCCTCGACCAGGCGCTCGAACGGCAGATCCTGGTGCGCGTACGCCGCCAGGTCGGTCTCGCGGACGCGGGCGAGCAGCTCGGTGAATCCCGGGTTGCCGCTGGTGTCGGTGCGCAGGACCAGGGTGTTGATGAAAACGCCGACGAGGTCGTCGACGGCCTCGTCGGTGCGGCCCGCGATCGGTGTGCCGATCGGGATGTCGGTGCCCGCTCCGAGCCGGGTCAGCAGGGCGGCCAGGGCGGCCTGCAGGACCATGAACGGGCTCGCGCCGGAGCGGCGTGCCACGGCTTTGACCTGCTCGTACAGGTCCGCGGGCACGTCGAAGTCGAGGCGCTCGCCACGGTAGGACGCCACCGCCGGGCGGGAGCGGTCGGTGGGCAGCTCCAGCTGGTCGGGCAGGCCGTCGAGCGTCTGCTTCCAGTGTCCGAGCTGACGGTCGAGCTCGTCGTCGCCGAGGATCTCGCGCTGCCAGAGGCTGTAGTCGGCGTACTGGACGGGCAGCGGCGACCACGACGGCTCGTCGCCCGACACCCGGGCCGCGTACGCGGTGACCAGGTCGCGCGCCAGGGGCACCCGGGACCACGCGTCGCTGACGATGTGGTGCGTCAGGACGAGCAGGACGTTCTCGCGCTCGCCGAGGCTGAACACCTGGGCGCGTACCGGGATCTCGGTGCTGAGGTCGAAGCGGTGACGGACGGCAGCAGCAAGATCCGCCGGCAGCGACGCCGCGTCGGTGGTGACGACCGGCAGGGCGGCCCGCGCCGCCGGGAGCACCACCTGGACGGGACCGTGGGAGTCCTCGGTGAAGACCGTGCGGAGGCTCTCGTGGCGGGCGATCACGTCGTTGAGCGCCGCTTCCATGGCGGGCACGTCGAGCACGCCGGTCAGGCGCAACGCCACCGGGGAGTTGTACGCCGCACCCGGCCCTTCGAACTGGTGCAGGAACCACAGCCGTTGCTGCGCGAACGACACCGGCAGCCGCTCGGGCCGTGGCACGACGGCGGTGATCCGCGCGCGGGCCGGACGACCGGCGTCCAGGGCGGCGGCCAGACCGGCGACGGTCGGCGTCTCGAACAGCTGGCGCACGGTGACGTCGACGTCGAGGACCGACCGGACCCGGGCGGCGAGCCGGGTGGCGAGCAGCGAGTGGCCGCCGAGGGCGAAGAAGTTGTTGTCGATGCCGGCCGACTCCAGGCCCAGCACCTCGGCGAAGAGGCCGCAGAGCAGCTCCTCGCGCGGGTTGCGGGGTGCCCGGCCGGCCGTCGTCGGCCCGTACTCGGGGGCGGGCAGAGCGCGCCGGTCGAGCTTGCCGTTCGGCGTCAGCGGGAACTCGTCCAGGGCGACAAACGCGGCCGGGACCATGTAGTCCGGCAGCGCTTGGGCGACCCGCTCGCGCAGACCGTCGACGCTGCCGCGGACGTAGGCGACCAGGCGCTTGTCGCCCGGCTGGTCCTCGCGCACCAGGACCGCGGCCTGCGTGACGGCCGGGTCGGTGGTGAGAACGGCCTCGATCTCACCGAGCTCGATGCGGAAGCCGCGCACCTTGACCTGTGCGTCGGCACGACCGGCGTAGACCAGGTTGCCGTCGGCATTCCAGCGGGCGCGGTCACCGGTGCGGTAGAGCCGGGTGCCCGCAGCACCGAACGGGTTGGCCACAAAACGTTCCGCGGTCAGGCCCGGACGCTGCCAGTAGCCGCGGGCCAGGACCACACCGGCGACGTAGAGCTCACCGGTGACACCGGGCGGGACGGGACGCAGGCGCTCGTCGAGGACGTAGGCCTGGGTGTTCCAGAACGGCCGTCCGATCGGGACCGGGCCCGGCCCCGGACGGAAACCGGGTGCCATGGTGAAGTCGGTGCAGTTGACGGTCGCCTCGGTCGGCCCGTACGCGTTGACCAGCGCGACGTCCGGATGCGTGTCACGCCACGAGCTGATCACCTCGCCGGTCAGCGCTTCACCACCGGTAACCAGCGTGCCCGACGGCGACACCTCCCCCGGGAGCGCCTCGAGCAGCGCCAGGTGCGACGGCGTCACCTTCATGAACGTCGTCGGCGGAGCCTTCTCGTCGAGGTCACCGAGCACGATGCGGCCACCCGAGACCAGCGGGGTGTAGAGCGCGGTGACCGTCAGGTCGAACGACACCGACGAGTGCACCAGCGCCGACCCGGCGGCGTCCGGGTAGACCTCACGCCCCCGCAGCAGGTACGCACCGACCGACGAGTGCTGCACGACAACACCCTTCGGCCGCCCCGTCGATCCCGAGGTGTAGATGACGTAGACCGGGTGCGCCGGGCCGGCCTGGTTCACCGGGGCCTCGTCGTGATCCCCCGCCGCGGTGAGGACCGCGGCGTCGTCGATCACCAGGACCGGGCGGGCGTCCTCGAGGATGTAGGCGATCCGCTCCGCCGGATAGGCCGGGTCCACGGGCACGTAGGCGGCACCCGACTTGGCCACACCGAGCAGCGTGACGATCAGCTCGGGTGAGCGCGGCAGCACCACACCCACAAAACGTTCGGGTCCGGCGCCCTGGCCGATCAGCCAGCGGGCGACCTGGTTGGAGCGCCGGTCCAGCTCGGCGTAGGACAGGGTGCGGCCGTCGCACTCCACCGCGACGGCGTCCGGCGTCCGCGCGACCTGCTCGGCGAAGAGGTCGGTCAGCGACACCGCGCGGCTGGGCCGGGCGGTGGCGTTCCACTCCCGCAGGACGCGGTCCGCCTCGTCGGCGCCCAGCACGGGGACGTCACCGATGCGGACCGAGGCGTCGGCGGCAACCGTCTCCAGGATCCGCTGCAACCGCTCGACCAGGGCCTGCGCGGAGGCGTGGTCGAACAGGTCGGTGCTGTAGTCCAGGGCGCCGGCCAGGCCGTGGTCCTCGGCGAAGGAGAACGCCAGGTCGAGCTTGACCTGGCCGGTGTCGGCGTCCTCGCGGCGCGCGGTCAGCCCGGCGAAGTGGTCGATCGCGTCGAGGGCCTCGTCCAGGCGGGCGTTGTTGAGGTTGAGCATCGTCTGGAAGAGCGGGTGCCGAGCGAGGGATCGTTCCGGGTTCAGCTCCTCGACCAGACGCTCGAACGGCAGATCCTGATGCGCGTACGCCGCCAGATCCGCCTCGCGGACCCGGGCGATCAGCTCGGCGAACGTCGGGTCACCCGAGGTGTCGGTGCGCAGGACGAGGGTGTTGACGAAGAAGCCGACCAGGTCGTCGAGCGCGTCGTCGGTGCGGCCCGCGATGGGCGTACCGATCGGGATGTCGTCGCCGGCGCCGAGCCGGGTCAGCAGGGTGGCCAGGGCGGCCTGCAGCACCATGAAGAGGCTGGCGCGGTGGTCCCGGGCCAGGGCGGTGAGCCGCCCGTGCAGCTCGGGGTCCACGGTGAACTCGATGCGACCGCCGCGGTGGGACGGGCTGGCCGGGCGGATCCGGTCGGCGGGCAGGTCCAGCTCCTCCGGGACACCGGCGAGGGCCTGCTTCCAGAAGTCGAGCTGGCGGCCCAGCTCGGCCTCGCCCAGCACCTCACGCTGCCAGAGGCTGTAGTCGGCGTACTGGACCGGCAACGGCGGCCACGACGGCTGGTTGCCGGCCGCGCGGGCCGCGTACGCCGTGGCCAGGTCGCGGGCGAGCGGTGCCCGGGACCACGCGTCGCTGACGATGTGGTGGGTGAGCAGCAGCAGGACGTGCTCACCCTCACCGAGGGCGAACAGCACGGCGCGGACCGGGATCTCGGAGGCCAGGTCGAACCGGTGCCGGGACGCGGCGGCCAGCTCGCCCGCGAGGGACTCCTCATCGGTACGAACGACCGGCAGCTCCACCGGTGCCGGCGGCAGCACGATCTGCACCGGACCCGCGCCGTCCTCGGCGAAGATGGTCCGCAGGCTCTCGTGCCGGGCGACGACGTCGGCGAGGGCCGTCCGCATCGCCGCCGCGTCGAGTTCGCCGGTCAAGCGCAACGCCACCGGCGAGTTGTACGCCGCACTCGGACCCTCGAACTGGTGCAGGAACCACAACCGCTGCTGAGCGAACGACACCGGCACCCGCTCGGGGCGCGGGCGGACCGCCACGACGCGCGCCCGGACCCGGTCGGGGTCGGCGGCGTCGAGGGCGTCGGCCAGGCCCGCCACGGTCGGCGTCTCGAACAGCTGCCGCACGCCGACCTCGACGTCCAGGACCGAGCGGATCCGGCTGATCAGGCGCGTGGCGAGCAGCGAGTGGCCGCCGAGGGCGAAGAAGTTGTCGTCGATGCCGGCCGACTCCAGGCCCAGCACCTCGGCGAACAGACCGCAGAGCACCTCCTCGCGCGGGTTGCGCGGGGCCCGCAGGGTCGCCTCCAGGTCGTACGCGGGGGCGGGCAGCGCGCGGCGGTCCAGCTTGCCGTTCGGCGTCAGCGGGAACACGTCGAGGACCACGAACGCGGCCGGGACCATGTAGTCGGGCAGCAATTCGGCGACCCGCTCACGGAGGCCGTCGGCGTTGCCGCGGACGTACGCGACGAGCCGCTTGTCGCCGGGCCGGTCCTCGCGCACCAGGACGGCGGCCTGGGTGACGGCGTCGTCGGCGGCGATCACGGACTCGATCTCGCCGAGCTCGATGCGGTAGCCGCGCAGCTTGACCTGCCCGTCACCGCGGCCGACGAACTCCAGCTGACCGTCGGTGTTCCAGCGCACGACGTCGCCGGTGCGGTACATCCGCGCGCCCGGCCCGTCGAACGGGTTGGCGACGAACCGCTCGGCGGACAGCCCCGGCCGCCGCCAGTACCCGCGGGCCAGCCCGGTCCCGGCGATGTACGCCTCACCGGGCACCCCGGCCGGCACGGGCCGCAGACCGGCGTCGAGGACGTAGACGCGGGTGTTCCAGAACGGGCGTCCGACGGGCACCGGCCCGGCGGGTGCGGGAGTCCCGGCCGCGAGCCGGTACTGGACGCTGTTCACGGTCGCCTCGGTGGCGCCGTACACGTTGAGCAGGTCGGCGCCGGGGTGCCGGGAGCGCCAGCGGTCGGCGGCCTCACCGAGCAGCAGCTCACCACCGAGCATGATCAGCTCGCTGGGCGACACGTCGTCGGGCAGCGCGTCCAGCATGGCCAGGACACTGGGTGTGCCCTTGAGGAAGGTCGGGCGCGGCCCGTCGGCGGCAGCCCGCTCGTCGAGGTCGGCCACGCGAACCAGGCCACCCGCGACCAGCGTGGTGTAGAGCGCGGTGACCGTCAGGTCGAACGAGATCGGCGAGTGCAGCAGCGACGTGCCGGACATCGCCGGGTAGGCCTGCCGCGCCCACTGCAGATAGGCGCCGAGCGACCGGTGCTCGATGACCACACCCTTGGGGCGCCCGGTCGAGCCGGAGGTGTAGATGACGTAGGCGGGGTGCCCGAGCCGGACCGGCGGCAGGTCGGCCGCGGCGGCTCCCGCGGGTTCCAGGTCGTCGACGAGCAGCAGGGGTGCCTCGGCCGGCGGGAGCGCAGCGGCCGAGGCAGCCGTCGTGACGATCAGCGCGGGCTCGGTGTCGGCCAGCATGAAAGCGATGCGGTCGGCGGGGTGGCTCAGGTCGATCGGCAGGTACGCGGCGCCGGTCTTGAGGACGGCGAGCAGCACGACGACCAGCTGGGCGTCGCGGGGCAGGGCGATGCCGACGAACCGTTCCGGTCCGGCGCCGCGCTCCCGCAGCGCCCAGGCCAGCCGGGTGGACCGGGCGTCGAGCTCGGCGTAACTCAGCACGACCGGCCCGGCCTGGACCGCGGCGGCGTCCGGCGTCCGCGCGACCTGCGCGCGGAACAGGTCGAGGAGTGACGCGTCGGGCACGTCGTGGGCCGTGTCGTTCCACTCCCGCAGCACGGTCCGCTGCTCGTCGGCGGTGAGCAGGTCGAGCCGTCCGACCGGGCGGTCCAGCCCGGCGGCGAACTGTGCCAGCACCCGGGCCACGCGCTCGACGATGCGCCGGGCGGCGGGTTCGGCGTACAGGTCGGGGCGGTAGCTCAGGCGCAGCTGGACGGTGTCGCGGGCCGCGGCGATGAGCAGTAGCGGGTAATGGGTGGCCTCACGGTTGTTGCCCGCCGCGACGGTGATGCCGACACCGAGCTCGCTGCCCGCGTCGGCGGCCGGGACGACCGGGTAGTTCTGGAACACCATCGAGGTGTCGAACAGCTCGGTGTGCCCGCTCTCACGCCGGATCTCGGCCAGACCGAGGTGCTCGTGGGCCGTCCGGGCGGCCAGCTCCCCCTGAACCCGGGTGAGCAGCGCACCGGCGGTCTCGGCCGGGTGCAGCCGGATCCGGGTCGGCACGGTGTTGATGAAGAGACCGACCATCGTCTCGACACCGTCCAGCTCGGGCGGGCGGCAGGACACCGTGCTGCCGAAGACGACGTCGTCACGACCGGTGAGCTGCCCCAGGACGATGCCCCAGGCCGCCTGGACCATGGTGTTCAGGGTGACACCGTGCTGCCGGGCGACCGCGGTGAGCCGCTCGGTCTCCGGCGCGGACAGCAGCGTCTCGACCTCAGCACCGGTGACGGCGGTGCGTGCCGCGCCCGGATGGACCAGCGTGGGCTCCTCCAGCCCGGCCAGGGCCGTGCGCCAGGCCTCGCGGGCGGCGTTGTTGTCACGGGCGGCGAGCCAGGTCAGATAGTCCCGGTACGGCCGGACCCGCGGCAGCGCGCCGGCGTCACCACGGGCGGCGTACAGGGCGAGGAGCTCGCCCATGAGCACCGGCAGCGACCAGCCGTCGAGGAGCAGGTGGTGGTTGGTCAGCACGAACCGGCGGCGGCCCGCGCCGAGGTCGACGAGGGTGAAGCGCAGCAGCGGTGGCTTGCTCACGTCGAAACGTTTGACCCGGTCGGCGGCCAGCACCTCCGCGACGGCCTCGTCCTGGGCGGCGCCGGACAGACCCGAGAGGTCCACGTCGGTCCAGGGTGTCGGCACGTCCCGGACGACGAGCTGCGCCCAGTCGCCGCTCTTGCGCTGACGGAACGCCGCCCGCAGGTTCGGGTGGCGGCGCAGCAGGGCGTCGGCCGCCAGCCGCAGGACCCCGGCGTCCAGGGTGCCGTCGATCGTGAACGACACCTGCACCACGTACGGGTCGAGGTCGTCGCCGTCATAGACGCTGTGGAAGAGGAAGCCCTCCTGGAGCGGCGTGAGCGGCAGGATGTCCTCGATCTTGCGGTGGTTACGGCTCACAGCTCGTCCTCTTCCTCGGCGTCGAACTCGTCCTGGAACTCATCCTCGAATGCGTCGATCTCGTCCTGGGTGACGGCCAGCGGCACGTCGGACGGCGTGAGCCCGCCCGCGCCCGGACCGTCGGCGTGGGCGACCAGGGCCTCCAGCGCCTCGAACCACAGACCGGCCAGCTCGTCCACCTGCGCGGTCGTGAGGAGCTCACCGGCCCAGGTCCACATCGCGGTCAGGCTCGGCCCGTCCGCGGTCTCCTCGGTGCGGGCGTTCAGGTCGACGGTGTGGGCCAGGGGCAGGCCGTCCTCCTCGCCCGGCACGGCCTCGAGGCCGAAGACCGGCGTCCAGCCGGCGGACCCGGGCGCCGGGGCGGCGAACCGTCCCAGGTAGTTGAATCCGGCCTGGGGTGCGGCTGTCCCGGCAAAACCGGGGGCGGCGCCCGGGTCGAGGTGGCGGGCCAGCCCGTGACCCAGGCCCTTGTCGGGGATCGCCCGCAGCTGCTCCTTGACCCGCTTGAGCACCGCTCCGGCGGCCGGTCCCCCCGCGAAGGCGTCGGCCAGGTCCACCGGCCCGGCGTCCAGCCGGACCGGGAAGATCGCGGTGAACCAGCCGATCGTGCGGGACAGGTCGGCGCCCGGGACCAGGTGCTCCTCGCGGCCGTGACCCTCGAGGTCGAGCAGCAGCCCGGTCGTCCGGTCACCGCGCCAGCGGGACCAGGCCAGCACGAACGCGGTCAGCAGCACGTCGTTGATCTCGGCGTGGAACAGCGCCGGCACCCGGGTCAGCACCGCCTCGGTGACGACCGGATCCAGGTGCCGGGTGAGCGACCCGGCCGTTCCGTACGTGTCGACGGCCGGATCCAGCGGGCGGGCGCCGAGCAGTGGGTCGCTGTGCCGCAGCACGTCCCGCCACCAGCCGGCCTCGGCGGCCCGCAACGGGTCACCGGCCGCCGCGACGAGCCCGTGAGCCCAGCGGCGCAGGGACGTGCCGACCGGCTGCAACCGCACCTCGGTGCCGGCCTCAGCAGCGCTGTACGCCTCCATCAGGTCGGGCAGCAGCACCCGCCAGGACACGCCGTCCATGACGATGTGGTGCACGAGCACCAGCAGCAGCCCGGCGGTGGACGGGCCCCGGTCGAACCAGACGAGCTGCAGCTGGACGCCGCGAGCCGGGTCGAGGCGGGACCGGGCGGCGTGGCCGTGCTGCCGGACCAGGGTGTTCAGGGCAGGCTCGTCGAGGTCGGTGGCGTCCACCCGCGACACGAGGGTCGTGGCGTCGACGCTGCCCGGCTCGGGCACGGTCAGACTCCACGTGCCCTCGGTGTGCAGGCGGGCCCGGAGCGCATCGTGGCGGTCGACCACGGCCTGCACGGCGGTGGTCAGCGGTGCGACCGCCAGGGTCGCCGGCACCTGCAGGACGATCGACATGTTGAAGGTGTCGACCACGGCGGCCGTGGTGACCCGGTCGGCGAGCCAGTGCATGATCGGGGTCGCCGGGACGTCGCCGTAGGCCTCGCCCGGCGCCTCCGCCGGGGCGGTGCCGACCTCGCGGACGACCGGCGCGAGGGCCTCGACCGTGCGGTGCTCGAACACCTCCCGCACCGACAGCTCCAGACCGGCCCGCCGAGCCCGGCTGACCAACTGGATCGACATGATGCTGTCACCACCCAGGTCGAAGAAACCCTCGTCCACACCGACCTCGGCCACACCCAGCACCTCGGCGAACAACGCCGCCAGGAGCTTTTCCCGGTCGTCGCGCGGACCGCGGCCGGTGCTGCCACCGAACTCCGGTGCGGGCAGGGCGGCCCGGTCGAGCTTGCCGTTCGGCGTCAGTGGCAACACGTCCAGCAACACCACGGCCGCCGGCACGAGATAGCTGGGCAGGTGCTCCTCGAGGTGAGCGCGCAGCCGCCGGCCGCCGTCGGGGCCGAGGTCGTGCTGCGGGTCCGGTACGGCGTACGCGACGAGGCGTGTCCCACCCGGCAGGTCGTCGCGCGGGACGACCACGGCGGTCGTGACGCCGGGATGGGCGGCGAGGACACCCTCGACCTCACCGGGCTCGACCCGGAAGCCGCCGATCTTGACCTGGTGGTCGCCGCGGCCGAGGAACTGCAGCTCCCCGTCGCGGGTCCACCGGACGAGGTCGCCGGTGCGGTACAACCGGTCCCCGGGTGCGCCGAACGGCGAGGCGACAAACCGTTCCGCGGTGCGCCCGGGGCGGTTCAGGTAACCGCGGGCCAGCTGAGCGCCACCGACGTAGAGCTCACCCGGCGCGCCGAGCGGAACGGGTTGCAGACGGGCGTCGAGGACGAACACCGTGGCGTTCCACAGAGGACGGCCGATCGGCGCGGTCGCGGGCCAGGCAGCCGGATCAGCGGGCATCGTCGCGGTGGTGACGGCGTGCGTCTCGGCCGGACCGTAGACGTTGTGCGCCCGGCGGTTGCCGCCGGCCGCCCAGGCCCGCAACTCGTCACCGAGCTGGAACGCCTCGCCGCCCTGGAAGACGTCGGTGAGCGTGCGCAGGTCACTCCCCCGGTCGGCGGCGGCGGCCAGTACGGCGTCGATGACCAGGCGCGGTGCGAACAGCTCGTTGACGGCGTACCGGTCGATCCACGCGGCCAGCTCGTACGCGTCGTGGCGTACGTGCTCGGCCGGCAGGACCAGCGTCTTGCCGGCCACGAGCGCCTGGAGGATCTCCTGGACGGCGAAGTCGAAAGAGACCGCGAGGAACTGCGCCGTCCGGGTGCCGGGGGCGGCCGGGTACGTGCCGGTGTGCCAGGCGAGCAGGTTGGTGAGCGAGCCCATCGGCATGACGACACCCTTGGGCGTACCGGTGGAGCCGGAGGTGTAGACCACGTAGGCCGGGTGGCGGGGGTCGAGCGGGCCCCGCCGGTCGGCGTCGGTGATCGCGGTGCCGGGCTGTCCGGTGACGGCTGCGGCGGTCGCCGGGTCGTCCAGGACGACAGCCCGGGAGGTGCCGTCCAGGCGGGGCGCGATCGCCGTGTCGGTGACCACCGCGACTGCGCCGCAGTCCGCGACGACGGCCCGCAGGCGCTGGTCGGGCACGGCCGGGTCCAGGGTCAGGTAGGCGGCGCCGGTCTTGAGCGCGGCCACCATGGCGACCACCATGCCGGGCGTGCGGGGCAGCGCGATCGCGACGACCTGTTCCGGGCCGGCGCCCAGGCCGATCAGGTGACGGGCGAGCCTGTTCGCGGCGGCGTCGAGCTCCCCGTAGGTCAGCTCCGCGCTGTCCGCCAGGACCGCAAGCTCGCCGGGCCGGGCCGCCGCCTGCCGCGCCAGCCGGTCCGGGACCAGATCGGCCGCAACCGGGTGTGGTGCGCGGTTCCAGTGCCGCAGGACGCGGTCACGGTCGGCGTCGTCCAGCACGTCGACCCGGGAGACGGGGACGTCCGGGTCGGCGGTGACACCCGCGCAGACGCGCAGCAGCGTGGCCAGCATCGCCTCGGCGGTGCTGCGGTCGTACAGGTCGGTGCTGTACTCGAGCGCGGCGGTCAGGCTCTGCGGGGTGCCGTCCGGGGCGTACGCCTCGTCGAAGAAGAACGACAGATCGAACTTGGCGCGGCCGGTCTCCGGTGCGCCGGCCTCGACGGCCAGCCCGGGCAGGCGCAGCGCCGACAGCGCCTCGGTGTTGTCGTCGAAGCCGAGCAGCACCTGGAAGAGCGGGTGCCGGGCCAGCGAGCGGGCCGGGCTCAGGACGTCGACGAGACGCTCGAACGGGACGTCCTGGTGGGCGTACGCGCCGAGGTTGGTCTCCCGCACCCGGGCCACGAGGTCGCGGAAGCTCGGCTCGCCGCTGACGTCGTTGCGCAGCACCAGGGTGTTGACGAAGAAGCCGACGAGGTCCTCGAGGGCGGCGTCGGTGCGCCCGGCGATCGGCATGCCGATGGGCACGTCGGTGCCCGCGCCGAGCCGGCTCAGGGTGGTGGCCAGCGCCGCCTGGACGACCATGACCAGGCTGGACCGCGTCTCGCGGGCGAGCTCCCGCAGCGCGCGGTGAAGCTCGGCGGGGACCCCACGGCTCACGCGGTCGCCGCGGTACGATTGCCGCGGCGGCCGCGGGCGGTCGGTGGGCAGCTGCAGTTCCCCGGGCAGGCCGGCCAGGGTCTCCCGCCAGTAGCCGAGCTGGCGCCCGAACTCGCTGCCCGGGTTGTCCTCGGCGCCGAGCATCGTGCGCTGCCACAGGGTGTAGTCGGCGTACTGGACGGGCAGCGGGGCCCACGCGGGGGCCGATCCGGCGGCACGGGCGGCGTACGCGGTGGTGAGGTCCCGGGCGAGCGGGCCCATCGACTGGCCGTCACCGGCGATGTGGTGCAGGACCACCAGCAGCACGTGCTCGCCGGTGCCCTCGAAGAGCGTGACGCGCACCGGCAGCTCCCGGCCGAGGTCGAACGGCTCGGCCGCCGCCTCCCGGACGGCCTCCTCGCGACCGGCGGACGGCAGAGCACGGACGATCAGCTCGGGCCGGGCCCGCTCCCCGGGCAGGACCACCTGGTACGACCCCGACTCGTCCTGGGCGAACACCGTACGCAGGCTCTCGTGCCGCAGCACCAGGTCGGACAGGGCCGCCGTGAGCGCCGAGCGGTCGAGGTCACCGGTGAGCCGCAGCGCCACCGGGATGTTGTAGGTGGCACTCGGGCCCTCGAGGTGGTGCAGGAACCAGAGCCGCTGCTGGGCGTAGGACAGGGGGAGCCGCGCCGGGCGGGCCGCCGTCTCGATCGCGGGACGGGTGGCCGTGCTCAGGTGCGGCAGCAGCCCGGTGACGGTCGGGTGCGCAAAGAGCGTGCGGATCGAGACCTCCGCGCCGAGTTCGGCGCGGATCCGGCTGAGCAGGCGCACCGCCGACAGCGAGTGCCCGCCCCGGGCGAAGAAGTCGTCGTCGACGCCGATCGCGTCCGTGTCGAGGGTCTCGGCGAACAGCGTGCACAGGATCTGCTCCTGCGGCGTCCGCGGGGCCCGCGACCGCACCGCCGGCACCACGACCGGCTCGGCAGGAGTGAGACCCGGCCGCGTTCCCAGAGCAGGAACGTCCACCTCGGACAGACGTTGCCGTGCGTCGGCCGCGACCGAGGTGAGCACGGCGGCGAACCCGTCCGTGAGCGCCCGGACGGTGGCCGGGTCGAAGAGTCCGGCGGCGGCGTCGAGATCGACGCGGACACCCGCGGGCCGGCCGTCGGGGGTGAACCGCTCGGTCAGCTCCAGGTTGAGGTCGAACATCGCGTCGGCGCCCGGCACCGGCAGCATCCGGACGGCAACACCGGGCAGGTCGGTCACCTCGGCGACCACGGTGGCCGGATCGGCATGGTGCAGCGTCAGGCAGACCTGGAAGAGCGGGTGCCGGGCCAGCGACCGCGGCGGGTTCAGCTCCTCGACCAGCCGCTCGAAGGGGACGTCCTGGTGGGCGTAGGCGGAGAGGCTGGTCTCCCGCACCCGGCCGAGCAGCTCACCGAAGGTCGGGTCGCCGGTCGTGTCGGCCCGGATCACCAGGGTGTTGGCGAAGAAGCCGACCAGGTCCTCGACCGCGGCGTCGCTGCGCCCGGCGATCGGCGTGCCGAGCGGGATGTCCTCCCCCGCCCCGAGCCGGGTGAGGAGGGCGGCGAGGGCGGACTGCACGACCATGAACAGGCTGGCACCGTGCTCACGTGCGACCGCGTGCAGCGACTCGTGCAGCTCGGCGGGCAGGTCGGCCGAGGCCCGCTCGGCGTGCGCGGGCATGTCGTCGTGACGGGCCCGGTCGACGGGCAGGGCCAGCTCGGCGGGGAGACCGGCCAGGTTCTGCCGCCAGTAGCCGAGCTGTTCACCCTCGGTGTCGAGGACCTCGTGCTGCCAGAGGGTGTAGTCCGCGTACTGGACGGGCAGCGCCGGCCAGGACGGCTCGCCGCCGGTGAGCCGGGCCCGGTAGGCCGCGGCGAGGTCACGGGCGAGGGGCCGCATCGACCAGCCGTCACCGGTGATGTGGTGCAGCACGAGCAGCAGCACGTGGTCCTGCGGGCCGAGGACGAAGAGCCGGGCGCGGATCGCCGGTTCACCGGCCAGGTCGAAGGGCTGCGCGGCCTCGGCGGCGAGCCGGTCCGGCAGGGCGGCCTCGTCCAGCTCGGCGACCGGCAGCGGCACCGGCGCCTGCTCCGGCGTGAGGATCACCTGGTGGAAGCCCTCGTCGTCCGCGGCGAACACCGTCCGCAGGCTCTCGTGCCGGACGACCAGATCGTTGAGCGCCGCGGCCAGCGCGGTGCGGTCCAGCGGTCCGGTCAGCCGCAGCGCGCCCGGTGCGTGGTAGGCGGTGCTGTCCTGCTCCAGGAGATCGAGGAACCGCAGCCGCTGCTGGGCGAACGACAGCGGCACCCGGCCGGGCCGGGGCCGTGCGGTGATCGGGGACCGCCCGGCCCCGGCCCTGTCCAGGCCCGCGGCCAGACCGGCGACGGTCGGGCTGCGGAAGACCTGGCCGATGGTCAGCTCGGCGCCGAACACCGACCGGACCCGGCTGACGAGCCGGGTCGCGAGCAGGGAGTGCCCGCCCAGGGCGAAGAAGTCGTCGTCCGCGCCGACCCTCGGCACACCGAGGGTCTCGGCGAACAACCCGGCCAGGATCTCCTGACGCGGCGAGGCGGGCGCGCGGCCGGCGACCGGCGCCTGCTGCGGGGGTACGGGCAACGCGCGCCGGTCGACCTTGCCGTTCGCCGTCCAGGGCAGCTCGTCCAGCCCGACGATCGCGGACGGCACCATGTACGCCGGCAGCCGCGCCGCCAGGTGAGCGGTCAGCGCCGAGGGATCGACCGTCCCGTCCGCCGCCACGACATATGCGACGAGCCGCTGGTCGCCGGGCCGGTCCTCGCGCACGACGACGGCGCAGCGGGCCACCTGATCGGCGCTCGCGAGCACCGCCTCGATCTCACCGGGCTCGACCCGGTAGCCGCGGATCTTCACCTGGTCGTCGATGCGGCCGAGGTATTCGAGGTTGCCGTCGGCCCGCAGGCGGGCCAGGTCGCCGGAGCGGTACATGCGGGCGCCGGGGCCGGCGTAGGGGTCGGCGACAAAACGCTGCCCGGTCAGGCCGGGACGGTTGACGTACCCCCGGGCCAGGCCGGTGCCGCCGATGTAGAGCTCCCCGGTGGCGCCGGCCGGCACCGGCTGCAGCGCCGGGTCGAGCACGTACAACCGGTTGCCGGGCAGCGGACGGCCGATCGGCACCGCACCCGCCGGTGTGTCGTCGCCGGGCTCGAGCAGGTAGTCGGCGCAGTTGACGGTGGTCTCCGTCGGCCCGTAGTCGTTGAAGACGGCGGCCTGCGGGTGCCGCGCACGCCAGGGTGCGAGCGCCTCACCGAGCAGTTGCTCGCCACCGAGGACCAGGGCGCCGGTCGGTGAGGCGTTGTCGCCCGGGCCCTCCAGCAGCGCGAGGTGGCTCGGGGTGGCCTTGACGAAGGCGGGCGGCCGGCCGTCGTTCGGAAGGTCGGCGACGTCCACGCAGCCACCGGCCACCAGGGGTGTGAACAGCACCGTGACGGTCAGGTCGAAGGAGATCGAGGAGTGCAGCAGGGCTGTGCCGGCCGCCTGCGGATAGCGGTCGCGGCAGGTGGTGAGGAACTCCCCCAGCGCCCGGTGGTCGATGAGCACACCCTTGGGCCGGCCCGTCGACCCGGACGTGTAGATCACGTACGCGGGATGCTGGGGCAGCAGGGGCGTCCGGCGCTCGGCATCCGTGACGGGTGTGCCGGGCAGACCCGCCGACGCGGCGAGCACGGCGGTGTCGTCGACCAGCAGCACCGGGCGCGCGTCGTCGAGCACGGCGGCGATCCGGTCCGGCGGGTACGACGCGTCGATCGGCAGGTACCCGGCACCGGCCTTGAGGACGCCGAGCAGCACCACCATGAGGTCGGCCGAGCGGGGCAGGTGGACGCCGACCAGCCGCTCGGGCCCGGCGCCGCGCCCGATCAGGTAGCGGGCGAAGCGGTTGGCGCGTTCGTCGAGCTCGGCATAGGTGAGGGCGGTGCCCGCCTGCCGGACCGCTACCGCGTCCGGCGTCCGCGCGACCTGCTCGGCGAAGAGCTCGGGCAGGTAGTGGCCGGTGTGCAGCGGCGCGGTCTCGTTCCAGGTGTGCAGGAGGTGGTGGCGTTCGGTGCCGTCGAGGAGATCGACCGCGCCGATGCGGGTCGCCGGGTCGTCGCCCAGGGCCGTCAGCAACCGGACGAGCCGCGTCTGGTGCGCCTCGACGGCGGCCGCGTCGTAGAGGGCGGGGTCGGCGTCGAACTCGAGGCGGACGCCTGTTGCGGGCGTACCATAGAAGTTGATCTTGAGGTCCTGGACCGGGCCGGTCGCGAGCGGGTGCGGCACCGCGGTGAGCTCACCGAGGGCGAGGTCCCCGCCGAAGCCCATGACGTTGACCGTCGGACCCCAGAACGCGCGCTCGCCGGTCAGGCCGAGCTCCTGGAAGAGCTGCTCGCCGCGGAACCGCTGGTGCCGCAGGACGTCCGCGAGCCGCCGCGCGGCCTGCCCGGCGAGCTCGGCAAACGTGTCGCGGGAGGACACCGTGAGCCGGATCGGCAGCACGTTGACCAGCGCGCCCGGGGTGGTCAGCGACGTGCGCCCGCGGCGACCGGCGAGGGGCAGGGCGAAGACGATGTCCTCGCGGCCGGTCAGCCGGTGGTAGTAGGCGGCGACCGCGGCGATCACGGCTGCGGGCCAGGTGCTGCCCACGGCACCGGCGGCCGCCGCGAATCGGGTCGCTGTCTCGGGCGTGAGCGCACGGATGCGGCGCAGCTGCGTCGGCACCGCGCCGGCGCTACGCCCGGCGAGCCCCGCCGGTTCGGGACGGTCCGCGAAGGTGTTCAGCCAGTAGTCGCGGTCGGCGGCGTAGCGGCGGGTGGACGGGTCGACGGCCGCGTCCGCGTGCACCTCGTCGAGGGTCGTGAACACCCGTGGCGGCGGCGCCTGCCCGGCGGCGAGGGCGGCGTAGACCTCGGCGACGCGGGAGGCATAGACGGACTGCCCGAAGCCGTCGAGCACCGCGTGGTGGTAACCGTGGAACCAGAGCCGCCGGTCCGCCCCGAGCAGCAGCACGGCCTGGCGGCTCAGCGGTCCCCGGCCGAGCGGACGGACACCGGCCATCGCGGCCCGCATCCAGCTCTGCGCGGCCTCCTGCGGGTCGGCCTCCGCGCTCAGGTCGACGACCTCCAGGGGTTCGGGCTCGGCCGGGCCGACCAGCTGCCACAACTCGTCGTCGATGGTCTCGAACCGCGACCGCAGCGCCTCGGTCTCGGCGACCGCGTGCCGGACGGCCCGGTCGAGCAGGACGGGGTCCGCCGCACCGATCTCGTAGTAACAGCCGCAGTTGTAGAGAGGACTGTCCGGCAGCACCTGCTGCGCGACCCAGATGCCCAGCTGGGCGGCGGAGACGGGACGACGATCGACCGATACGTCGGTCATGGTGGCGGGATCCTCTCGCGGTCGGGCGGTGACGCTCAGGCGGAACGCAGCTCGGCCACCAGGGCCGTGCTGAGGGCGTCGATCGTGGGGTGGTCCCAGATCAGGGTCGGATCGAGCGAGACGTCCAGGTGGTCCTCGAGCTCCGCGGCGATCGACAGGGCATAAACGGAGTCGAGGCCGTAGGACGTCAGCGGCAGGTCCGTGGCGATGGTGGCCGCGTCGAGGCCGAGGTGACCGGCGACGCAGTCGACGAGCCAGACGCGCAGGCTGTCGAGGGTGGGTGCGGTGCTGAGGTCTGACATGACGCTCCTCAAGGGGATCAGGGCCGGTCCGGCAGCGGCCGGCGGCTCAGGTCGAACGAGCGGTTGCCGTGGTAGCGGTCGAACAGGTCGTCGACGAGGTCCGCAGCGGGTCCCGGCGGGGTCCGCCAGCCGCCGCGGTCGCGGTGCAGGGCGGGCGCGTCGACACCCGGCAGCAGCGCCCGGACGTCCGTCACCGGGGCGGGTCCGGCGGTGCCGAGCGCCAGCAGGTCGTCCTGGGTTTCGCGGAACAGCACCGGGAAGATCGCCTGCTCGCCGACGCGGATGTAGAACCGGGAACCGAGCAGGACCGACAGGCCGTCCATCGCCCCGAGCAGCGCCTGCGGCACCAAACCCCGGGCCACGCGGAGGTCGGCCGCTGCCAGCAGGCGGTCGCAGAGCAGCAGATCGGCCAGCACTCCGGCCAGGGCCGAGCGCAGGTACGGGATCTCGGTCGCCGGGCGGTCGTAGAGGCGACGGGCGCGCAGGTGCCGGAGTGTGATGCGCAGACCGCTGTCGACGGCGCCGATCGCCGCGCCGAGCCGGCGCCGGTCGTCCACCGCCGGGTGAGCGGCCCGGGCGGCCCGCGGCGACCGGCGGTAGAGCGCCCGCAGGTCCTCGCCGGTCCCGGAGCCCGCGGGCAACGCGGCACCGGCGCCGATCGCCGCGAACCCGTACGGGTTGGCGGCGTCGTACGGGTCACCGAGCAGCTGGTCCAAGGTGGTCATCGGGCACCGACCCCGGTCAGGGCCCGCTCCAGCAACGCCACGAGACGGGTCTCGCCGGCGGGCCGGGGCTCGTGCAGCCACAGGTGAATCCCGGCGGCGGCGGCGTAACAGAGCTCGTAACGCTCCGCGAGCTCGAACGCGGCCGGCGGCACGGCGTGCGGCCGGATCGTCAGCGCCGCCATCTCCTCGTGCACGCCGGTGGTCGCCGCGACCACCCGGTCGACGAGTCCGGTCAAACGGTCCGAGGCTGTCATCGCACGGGCCGCGCCGGGCAGAGCGGTCAGCACCGAGTTGCCGTCGGTGACCAGCGACAGGGCACCCGGCCGGAAAGGGCTGGGCGCCGCGTCCGGGGTGGTCACCTCGGCCAGGCCGGAGACGTTCCACTCCCCCTTGCGCCAGGCGCGGGACAGCCGCCGGAACTGGTCGATCAGGGAGTTGCGGTTGACCAGGCTGGACCCGTCGAAGATGCCGATGATGCGGGCGTCGCGCTCCAGCTTGGCGAAGGCGCCGTGCCGGAAGTCCGCACCCAGCAGGCCGTACGGGCCGAGGGCGACGGTGAGCCGGGCGATGAGGTCGTCGACCTGGGCCGGCACGAACGCCTTGGCGACGGCCGAGTGCACGCTGAGCTCGCGGGGCAGACCCGTGATGGCCCGCACCGCGACCGTCGCTGCCGCCGAGGCGAGGTCGAGGGCGGCCGCCGCGTCGGCGAGCACCCGCTGGATCGCGGGCCGGTCGGCGAGGGGACGCCCGTCCACGACCGTCTCGCGGGCGAACGCCCCGGCCAGCTCCAGGGCGTGGTCACCGGCGCCGAGCGACATCGCCACGCAGGCGGTCCGCGTGATGTGCAGCGCCTTCAGGATGATCTCGATGCCGTGCCCGACCGGTCCGATCACCGCGTCCGCCCCGACCCTGGCATCGCGCAGGACGATCCCGCTGATGTCCGCGCCGCGAACCCCGTACGTCGGAACCTTGGGCGAGGGTGTCAGGGCGCCGGGTTCCAGCCGGTTCTTGTCGAGCAGGAAGAGCGTGAAGCCCCGAGGGCCTCCGGCGGGGTCCGTCTTCGCCAAAACGGTGACCAGCTCCGCGCGGGTCGCGTTGTTGATCAGCCACTTCTCGCCGTCGAGGGTCCAGCCGTCGCCGGCCGGACGGGCGGTCACCTCGCCGCCGAGGAGGTCGCTGCCGTGGGCGCGTTCGGTCAGGGCGCAGGAGACGACCGCACCGGCCCGGATCCGCTCGCCGAGCCGGGCGGCGGCAGCGGGCTCACCGGCGATCCAGGTGGCGACGGCACCGAGGTAGGTCTTGCCGTGCGCGACCGCCACCGTCAGATCACGGCCCGCGACCTCGCGCAGCAGGGTGGCGACCTCGTCGAAACCTCGCAGCACACCGCCGTGCTCGGCGGGCACGTAGTAGCCGGGCAGGCCGAAGTCGTCGAGGGCCGCGCAGGCGTCGGCCGGGAACTCCTCGGCCTCGTCGAGCTTCGCCAGCGTCGCCGGGTCGAACGCGGCTCCCCGCAGCAGGGTGGACAGGTCCGTCATCGGGCCGCCACCGCGGCCGGGCCGGCGACGTGCCGGTGGTCGACGTCCCCGGCGACGGGCTCCAGCGCGCCCGTCTCGAAGAGCTCCCGCATCGCCGCCCGCTGGATCTTGCCGCTGGTCGTGCGGGCGACCGCACCCGGGCGCAGCAGCAGAACCGCCGCGCTCTGCACACCGAACTCCCGGGCCACGGTCAGCCGCATGGCCGCCGCGAGGGCGGACAGCCGGTCCGGATCGGAGATCCCCCGCACCTCGTGGGTGACCACGAGGACCTCCTCGCCCCCGCCCGCCTCGTCGCGCGATCGCACGGAGAAGCAGGCGCCGACGCGCCCGGACAGCTCGGGATGGTGCACCCGCAGCTCGTGTTCGATGTCCTGCGGGTAGTAGTTGCGGCCGCGCAGGACGAGCATGTCCTTGCGCCGGCCGGTCACGTAGAGCTCACCCTCGAAGAGCGTGCCGAGATCACCGGTACGCAGATAGCCGCCGTCACCGGTGCTGGTCACCGCACCGAAGCCCGCTGTCCCCGCGTCGCGTCCCCAGTAACCGCGCCCGATCGACGGGCCGCGCAGCCAGATCTCGCCGACCTGACCGTCCGCGAGGACCTCGGTGCTGTCCGGGTCGACGATCCGCACCTCGACGTCCACGGGTGCGCCGCAGGACACCACGTCACGGCCGGGCCGGTCGCCGGTCGCGGGCCGGAACTCGTTGCGCTGCAGCAGATCCGTGTCGGCGTGACGGATGACGAACGGGGTGTCCGGGGCGCCGGAGACGAACAGTGTCGCCTCCGCCATGCCGAAGCTGGGGGTCACCGCCTCGGGCCGCAGCCCGGCGGCCGCGAACCGCTCCTGGAAACGGGTGAGGACCGCCGCGCGGACGGGCTCGGAGCCGTCGATGGCCACCCGCCAGCGCGACAGGTCGACGCCGGCGAGCTGGGCGTCGGTGACCTTCGCGACGCACAGGTCGTAGGCGAAGTCGGGGGCGGCACTGATCTCGATGTTGAACCGGTCGATCATCTGCAACCAGAGCAGCGGGCGCTTGAGGAACGCCATCGGGCTGGTCATCACGCTCGCCGAACCGGCCAGCAACGGCGGCAGCAGCAGGCCCATCAGCCCCATGTCGTGGAAGTGCGGGAGCCAGCCGCCGACGGCGTACCCCGGTCGCATCCCGGTCACCGCGATGATCGTGGCGGCGTTGTGCAGGATGTTGCCGTGGTCGATGACCACACCCTTGGGGTCGCCCGTGGACCCGGACGTGTACTGCAGGACGGCGACCGTGTCCTGGCTCAACGGCGGCGGTGTCCAAGCGTCCGCGTCGGCGGTGCCGTCCAGCGTCAGCACGGGAACCGCGCCGAGCTCCTGCTCGGCGGCCCAGCCGGTGACCTCGTCGCGGGACTCGCCGGCGGTCAGCACGGCCGCCACGTCGGCGTCGGCGGCGATCAGGCGCAACCGGCGGCGCTGGTGGGCGTACCGGCCGGGCAGGGGGGACGGGACCGCGACCAGGCCGGCGTAGAGACAGCCGAGCAGCGCGATCAGGAAGTCGGGCCCGGCCGGGTGCAGCAGCAGCATCCGGTCGCCGGGGGCGGCGTGCGCCGAGAACTGGACGGCCGCGGCGCGGGCCCGCCGATCCAGCTCGGCGTAGGTCAGCCAGGCGACACCGGTGGGGTCGTCGAGATGCGTGACAAAAGCCGAGGCTCCGCGGTCCGGCGTATTCTCCACGCTTTTCCGCAAGACCGCCGGAATGCTTTCTGCCGTCCGCAGCTCCACCATTTCGCCCGCTCCCCGATCGTCCGTGCCGATGTCGGCCCCGTTACTTCTACCGGGACCGGGCGAGTGCGGGGAAGCGTCTGACAGCAAACTGCATGGGATGGGCCACGGCGGTGCGACGGTCCGAGCAAATCGCCCACATCGGTCGCCGTTCCCGGGCCGTAGCGGCCGGTTGCGGCCACCGTACGGGCCTCCGGGCACCGTCCGGACACAGTAGAGTCGGCGCGAAACCAATTGATCCCGGCTGATTGCCGCACAATTTCGGGTCGCTCATGAATCTCACGTACGCCATTCCGGGCCCGTCCATTCTGGTGACCGGGACCTCCTCCGACTCACACACCTGGAACCTCGTCTATCTGCAATTGATGCTGGAGGAGATGGGCTGCCGGGTGCACAATCTCGGCGCCTGTGTCCCGCCCGCACTCGTCGCCGCGGAATGCCTCGGCGACAATCCCGACCTGGTCGTGGTCAGCAGCGTCAACGGGCACGGCTTCCACGACGGCCTGCGCCTCATCGAGGAGCTGCGCGCCCGGCCCGAGCTGGCCGGCACGCCCGTGGTGATCGGCGGCAAGCTGAGCACCGACGGGCTGCGCAACGTCGGCCTGGTCCGCCGGTTGCGGGCCGCCGGGTACGACGCCGTGTTCGAGAACGGCGACCTGACCCGCTTCCGCACCCTGGTCGGACGGTTGAGCGCCCGAGTCGCGTCGTGACCGCCGCGGCGCCCTTCGGCGAGTTCGTCACCCGCGCGCAGAGCCGGGGCGCCCTGGTCGTCCAGCCCCGCATGGGGTTCGGCGACCCGGCCCTGATGCGCGAGGGCCTGGCGGCGACGAAGGCCGCCGCGGCCACCACGGTCGGCACCCTCACGCTCGACAGTTACACCCGGGTCGGCGACGACGAGTCGGTGGCCCGGGCACTGCGCGAGAACGCCCCGCTGAACGGCTATCCGATCGTGGCGCTGCCCCGGGCCACGTCCCTGGCCGTGCTCGACGGGCTGCGGGACGCCACCTTCCCGGTGCAGGTACGCCACGGCTCGCCACGGCCGGAGCACATCTTCGCCGCGCTCATCGAGCTGGGGCTGGACGCCACCGAGGGCGGGCCCGTCTCCTACTGCCTGCCGTACAGCCGGACTCCGTTGCGCGACGCCGTGGCCAGCTGGCGGCGGAGCTGCCTGATGCTCGCGGACACCGCCGGGCACGGCGTCGTGCCGCACCTGGAGTCGTTCGGCGGCTGCATGCTGGGCCAGCTCTGCCCGCCCGGACTGCTCGTCGCGATCAGCCTCCTCGAGGGGCTGTTCTTCGCGCAGCACGGGTTGCGCAGCATCTCGCTGTCCTACGCCCAGCAGCAGAACCCCGGACAGGACCGGCAGGCCCTCGCGGCGCTGCGCCGGCTCGCCGCCGACCTGCTGCCCGGGGTCGAGTGGCACATCGTGCTCTACGCGTACATGGGGGTCTATCCCCGGACGCACGGCGGCGCGCTGCGCCTGCTCGGTGCCGCCGCCGAGCTCGCGGTCACCGCGGGCGCCGCCCGGCTCATCGTGAAGACCGCCGCGGAGGCGCACCGCATCCCGACCATCGCGGACAACGTCGAGGCCCTGGAACTGGCGGCGGACCGGGCCGCCGGCGTCCGGCGGCTGCCCGATCAGGACGGCGCCGAGGTCTACGAGGAGGCGCTCGCGCTGGTCGAGGCCGTGCTGAGCCTGGACCACGACGTCGGTGACGCGCTGATCGCGGCGTTCGCCCGCGGGCTGCTCGACGTGCCGTTCTGCCTGCACCCCGACAACGCCGGCCGGTCCCGCAGCTACGTCGACGACCACGGCCGGCTGCTCTGGTCCGACACCGGCGCGATGCCGATCCCCGCCTCCCGCGCGGGCCACCCGGCCCGGCGGCTCACCGCGACCGGCCTGCTCACCGCGCTCTCCGGGATGCAGCACCGGTACGACGAAGGAGCACCATGACCGCCCAGGCCGAGGCTGCCGCACCCCCGGTGACGGACCCGTTCCCCGCCCGCTGGACCGGCGTGGCACCCCCCACGCAGCTGCTGATCCTGACCTCGCGGGCCGTCCGGGCGCAGCTGGCCAACCCGCGCGCCCTGGTGCTCAACCTGTTGCAGCCGGTTTTCATGCTGTTGCTGCTCAGCCAGGTCTTCGGGGTCATCGTGGACCGCAGCCACCTCCCGGGCGACCTGCCCTACATCGACTTCCTGCTGCCCGCTCTGCTGGTGACCACCGGCATCGGCCCGGCGGTCGCCTCCGGTATCGGCCTGGTCCGCGACATGCAGAACGGCGTGGTCAGCCGCCTGCGGACGCTGCCGGTCAACGCCGCGACGCTGCTGTTCGCCCGCAGTTTCAGCGATCTGCTCCGGACCGCGCTGCAGCTGGTGGTCCTGGTGCTGTGCGCGGTGCTGTTCTTCGGCGCCGACCCCGGTGGCGGCCCGCTCGGCCTGCTCGCGGCGCTGCTGCTGACCTGCTTTGTCATCTGGGCGCTGACCTGGGTCTTCCTGGCGCTGGCCGCCTGGCTGCGCAACGCGGAGGCGCTGCAGAGCGCGGGCTTCCTGGTCACCTTCCCGCTGATGTTCGCCTCCAGCGCCTTCGTGCCCACGGATCGGCTCCCGGGCTGGCTGCAGGCCCTGGCCACCGTCAACCCCCTGACGTACGCCATGGACGCGGCCCGCGGCCTCGCCCTGGACCTGCCGGTCGGCAACCGGATCTGGCTGGCTCTGGGCATGAGCGTGCTGGTCGCGGTGGCCGGGGCGACCGTCGCGGTGCGCGGATTCCGGCGCCCGCTCATCTGAGAGAGGAAACCCTGCGATGTCGACACTCGAAGCAACCGGTGACACGGACTGGCTCGCCGCGCACCGCGACAAGATTCGATCCCGGGCGGCGATCGAGGGCTGGGTCCGGATCCGCGGCCTCCCGATCACCGACCGGGCCCAGGCCGCTGCCGTCATCCGTACGCTCACCGCCGGCCCCCTGGACGAGCGCGAGGGGTTCGCACCCCGCGAGAACCACGGCGCCGGTGTGCACTCGTCCAGCGAATGGCCGCCGGACCAGCCCATGTGCATGCACAACGAGCTGAGCTACCGCGCCGAGGTGCCCCGCCAGCTGGTGCTGGCCTGTGTCACCCCGCCGGTCTCCGGGGGCATCACCGCGCTGGCCGACACCCGCGCGGTCCTCGCCGGCCTCCCCGCCGATCTTGTACGCCGCAGCACCGCAACGGGCTGGCGTCTGCTGCGCAGCTACACGGGAGTGGTCGGGATCAGCTGGCAGGACGCGTTCGGCACCACCGACCGGGAGGCCGCGCAGGCGTACTGCGCCGAGCACGGCATCACGACGACCTGGGACGCCGACGGCACCCTGCGGACGGTCCAGCAGCGGCCGGCCGTGGTCCGCCACCCGGTGACCGGGGAGGACTGCTGGTTCAACCAGCTCGCGTTCCTCAACGAGTGGACGATGGACCCCGACGTGCGGGAGTTCCTGGTCGCCCAGTTCGGCTCGGACGGGCTGCCGTTCACCACCGCGTACGGCGACGGGACGCCGCTCGACCGGGACACCGTCGACACGATCAACGAGGTCTACGAGAAGCACACGGTCCGCGAGCCGTGGCAGCGCGGGGACGTGCTGGTGCTCGACAACATCCTCACGGCGCACAGCCGCGAGCCGTACCGGGGTGCCCGCGAGATCCTGGTCGGCATGAGCGATCCGGTCCGCCTCTGACAGACACCGAAGGCCGCGCTCATCGTCGATGAGCGCGGCCTTCGTGCGTACCGGATCAGCCGAAGCTGAGGGTGTGGAAGACCGTGACGTTGCCGGCGAGCCGTTCGCAGGCCTGTGCGGCGGCGGTGAGCCGGCCGGCGCAGGCCGGGTCGGCGCTGTCGAGCAGGATGCCCAGGGTGGTGCCGCTGTGGCCGACCACCACGCCGAGGCCACCGACCGCCTCGCAGATCTCGATCATCGAGGGCAGGGACCGCTTGTGCCGCAGGATCTGGTTCATCTGCGCGCTGCGGGTGGTGATCCGGCCGACCGCGGCCAGGTCCTGCGCCGCCACCGCACCGGTGAGCTCGGCCAGGAGCCCGGCATATTCGCGCTTGTCCGCGGCGGTGAACGGCTTCGGGATCCGGTTGAAGTCCACGGTGTCGACCGCACCGCCCTCGTCGATGCTGACCACGGCCATCGACGGCAGCGAGCCGAGCGTGGCCCGCAGCCGCACGCTGCGGTGGTGGAACGCGACGATCGCCGGGTAGAGCACACCGTCGGTCGGCTCGATCCGGGCGAGATAGGACTCGATCCGGCGCGGCGGCATGGGTACGCCCAGAGCGTTCCCCACCGCCCGTGCCGTGGCCACCAGGTCGGCCGACGAGCTGGCCAGGCCCTTGCCCTCGGGCAGCGTGCTGTCGATGGTCAGCAGGCCGCCGACCGGCTCGGCCACATCCGCCATGATCATCTCGGTCAGGCGCAGCGCCTTGGACTTGTGCGGTGGCCAGACGGTGAGCCGGTCCGAGCCCGGCGTCTCCTGGAACCGCGCCATCGTCCAGCGGGCGACCGGCAGGGTCACCAGGAAGTCGCCGTCGTCCTCGGGCAGCACACCCTGGAGCAGCTCCCCGAAGGTCCCGAACGCCGAGCTGACACCGGTGGCGCCGGCCGAGCGTGGCCGTAGTGACGTGGTGCTCGTGATGGTCATGCCGCTCCTCCCACCGGGGCCGGCTGCCGCACTGCGCAGGCCGCCCGGACCAGCTCGGCGGTGGCCTCCGGACGGGACCCCGCAAAATAGTGGCCGCCGTCGGCGACCTCGTGCAGCTCGACCCGGTCGGCGACCAGCTTCCAGTCCGCGTACCGGGTCTCGTGACCCGGGGTGGTCGGGTCGTCGGCCGCGGCGACCACGTGCACCGGCGCCTCGATCCGGTGCCGGTGCGGCTCGGCCAGCAGGTCGAGCAGATAGCGGTTCGCCGTCACCACGTCGTGGCGGTACGACGAGCCCACGATGTCGAGCCGTTCGGGCTGCAGACCGTCGAGCTCGACGTACGCGCTCTCGGCCCGCAACCGCGCCAGCAGGGTCGGGTTGTCGGCCGCCTCGGCCTCGGCCGACTCCCGGCGCAGCTCCCCGGCGCTCTCGACCAGCAGGGCACCCAGGAACACCCGCTCGGCCGGGGCGCCGGCCTGTTCGAGCAGGCGGGCCGTCGCCAGCGCCGCCGCGGCACCGGCGCAGTGGCCCCACAGCAGCACGGGGATCCGGAGCTGGTCCCGGATCTCGGCGGCGACCCGCGCGGCGATCTGCGGCACGTCGGCCATCGGCTCGCGGTCGGCGGCCAGGTCGTGGCCCGGCAGCTCGACACCGTAGACGGCGATCCCGTCGTGGCGCAGGGCGGTGGCGAGGGCGCGGAAGTTGACCGCGTTGCCACCGGCGTACGGGAAGCAGACGAGCGCGTGGTGCGGGTTGGTCACGGTGGAGAGGGGTTGCACGAGGCCGCTGCGGGTCTGCGCGGTCTCCCGGCCGTCGAGGACGGTGGCGAGCTCGCCGAGCCGCGGGTTGCCGACGAGCTGCTTGAGCGACAGCGTGCCGTTCATGCTGATGAGCATCCGCACCGCGGCCAGGGACGTCCCGCCGAGCTCGAAGAAGTCGTCGTCGCGGCCGAGGCGTTCCAGGGGCACACCGAGGACCTCGGCCCAGAGGGTCGCGAGCCGCTGCTCGGTCGGTGTGGTCGGGGCGACGTAGGTCGCACCGCCGTGGCCGAGCGTGCCGGCCAGCCGCTTGAGCACCTTCTTGTCGACCTTGAGGTTTTCGGTCAGCGGCAGCTGCTGCAGGCCGTGGAAGTACGTCGGCACCATGTATTCCGGGAGCAGCCCGGCGAGGAAGTCCCGCAGGTGCTCGGGCTCGACACCGTCGCCGCTGTAGAACGCGACGAGGTTGCGCATCTCCCCCGCGCCGTCGTCGATGACCACGGCGGACTCGCGGACACCGGGGAAGGTGAGCAGCTTGTTCTCGATCTCGCCGATCTCGATACGGAAGCCACGGATCTTGACCTGCTCGTCGCGCCGGCCGAGGAACTCGATCCGCCCCTCGGGCAGCCAGCGGCCGAAGTCGCCGGTGCGGTACATCCGGGTGCCGGAACGGTACGGGTCGGCGACGAACGCCTGCCGCGTGCGCTCCTCGTCGTTGATGTACCCGCGCCCGACGCACACCCCGGAGAACGCGATCTCCCCCGGCGACCCGAGCGGCACCAGCGCCAGGTTCTCGTCCACGATGTACGTGTTGATGTTGCGCCGCGACGTGCCGACGGTCACGAAGTCCCGGTCCGGCAACCCGTCGAGGATCTCGTGCATCGTGTCGTCGGACACCTCCGTCGCGCCGTACGCGTTCACCAGCGCGATGTCCGGGTAGGCGGCGAACCAGCGCTGGACCAGCTCCAGCTTGAGCGCCTCGCCGGTGACCGACAGCGACCGCAACCGGCCCAGCGGGCGTGGCCACTGCTCGAGGTGGGTCAGCACGACCTCGAGGTACGACGGGACGATCTGGGCGACGGTCACGTTGTTGCCGACCAGCTCGTCGAGGAAACCGCCGACGGAGAGCAGCACGTCGGTGTCGACGATGCGCACACTGCCCCCGGCCATCAGCGGCGCCGCGAACTGCCACAACGAGATGTCGAAGCACTGCGACGCGGTCTGGGTGACGACCTCACCCTCACGGCCGGTCATGCCCATGTCCTCGAGCTTCATGAGGAGGTGGTTGAGCATCCCGGCGTGCTCGCACAGCGCGCCCTTCGGCGTGCCGGTCGACCCGGAGGTGAAGTAGATGTACGCCGCCTGCTCCGGCGCGACGGGCACCCCGGGATCGGTGGTGGCGGCGTCCCCGGCCAGCACCTCCGGCACGGACAGCACCTGCGCGTCGGCCCCGGCCACGGCGACCGCCCGGTGCGCGAGGTCCTCGCTGCCCGGCTCGGCCAGCACCAGCCGGCACTCACTGCGCGCCAGCTGGGCGGCGATCCGGTCGGCCGGGAAGTCGGGCCGCACCGGGAGGTAGACGCCGCCCGCCTTGAAGACGCCGATCGCGGCCGCCAGCCAGTCGAGGGTGCGGTCGAGGACCACCGCCACCGGCGCCTCGGCGGTCAGCCCGGCGCCGAGCAGCGCGTGGGCGATCCTGTTGGCGCGGGCGTTCAGCTCCTCGTAGGTCAGCGTGGCCGTGCCGTGGCTCGCCGCCACCCGGTTCGGGCCCGCCTGCACCTGCTCCTCGAAGACCTCGGGGAACGTGGTGCGCGGCAGCTCGGCCCGGCGCCCGGCGAGGTGGTAGAGCTGCGTCTCCATCTCGGCGTCGGAGAGCAGGCTGCGGCGGTGGTGCGGCGCGTCCGGATCCTCCGCGTACGCCCGGAGAGCGGTGAGGTGGTAGCCGGCGAGGCGCTGGGCGTACGTGTCGTCGAGCACCGCCCGGTCGTGCCGCACGGTGAGATGCAGGTCGTCGCCGCCCGCGTAGGAGAGGCGCAGCGGCTCACCGCCGGCCGGAGCGGCGGGGTCGCCGTCCAGGGCGGACAGGTCGAGGACAACTTCGCAGTCACCGGCGATCGCGACGGCGGCCCGGGCCTGCGCGGTGAGCTCACGCCAGGTCGACTTGGTCACCTCGAGACGGCGGCCCGACTGCGCCGCCGACCCGGGCGCGACGAGGCCGAACTGCACCTCGTGCTCGGCGGTCACCGTGGCCAGCACACGGGCGTGCACGGCGAGCAACACCGACGCCAGGTCCGCTCCGCTCGACCGCAGTGCGCGGACCAGGTCGTCGGGCAGGCGTACGCGCTGGAGCCCCGGACCGGTGGCGGTGTTCCCCGCCCCGGTCCAGCGTGGCGCGGCGGTGCCTGTCAGTTCGGCGGCGCTCGTCATCGTCCCCGTCCTCCTTCGTACACGTCTTCCAGTGCCTGGATGTCGATCGAGAAGAGCGGTGCTGCCCGCTCGGCGTTGCGCTGGGCCGCCGCCGCGTCGCGCCCCTGGGCGACCACGCAGGCGAGCCGGTCCTGGAACGAGTTGGTCCTCCGCACGACGGCGCCCGGCACGGTCAGGGCGTTCGCCACGACCACTCCAGGGCTGGCCGCGGCCTGGGCGCGGCCCCGGACGGCGGCGACCCGGCCCTCGCGGGCCAGCAGCTGGAACCGGATGGCGGCGTGCCCGGCGGCCGGTGCGATCACGGGTGACGGGCCGCCGCTGGCCCGGGCGATCACCGCGTCGACCAGGTCCAGACCGGTCGCGGCCCGGACGGCGGCCGGGATCATGCCGCCGGCCAGTCGCGGGTTCACCTCGATGACCACCGGTCCGGCCGGGCCGAGACGCAGCTCGGTGTGCGCGGCCCCCCAGCCCAGCCCGAGGGCGGCGAGAGCACGCCGGGCCGTCGCACCCAGCTCGGCGCGGACCGTCTCCCCCACCGGTGCCGGAACGTCGTGGCCGACCTCGACGAACCACGGCTCGGGCCCGAGGCGCTTGCCGACGACCGCCCGGACCACCCCGTCGAAGGTCTCCACGGAGAACTCCGGCCCCCGGACCGCGGTCTCGACCAGGATCGGCGACCCGTCGTCGCCGACCAGGCGGGCCGCCCAGCGTGCCACCTCGGTGCTGTCGGTGCACAGCCGCACGCCGACCGACCCGGAGCCGGTGATCGGCTTGAGCACCACGGGCAGGCCCAGCTCCGCGGCGGCGGCGACAGCCTCTCCGGCCGACCTCACCGTCCGGAAGCCGGGCACCGGGACCCCGGCGGCCGAGAGGGCCCGCCGCTGGTGGCTCTTGTCGCGGCAGCGGGCCACGGCGTCGGCGTCGGGCGCGGGCAGGCCCAACTCGGCGGCGGCCCGGGCCGCCGGAGCGACGTAGTACTCGGAACTCGACGTGACACCGGCCAGACCGCCGTCGCGGGCCAGCGCCCGGCAGGCCGCGAGGACCTGACCGGCGTCACCGGTGTCCAGGACGCGGGTGTCCAGGCTGTCGTCCACGACGTACGGGTATCGGGACGGATCGCGCGACAGCAGCACCGGCCGCAGACCACGGGCCAGCGCGGCCGCGGCGAACTGCCGTCCGGTGCCGGTGGTGTTGCTCTCCAGCAGGGCGAACCAGGTCATGCCGTGGCCCCCGTCCGGATCAGGTCGTGGACGGCCTCGTCGAGCGCGCGGGACGCGGCCCGGGACGCGGCCTCGCGGGCTCGGAACCACGAGGCGTGGTCGGCCAGGCCGGCGACAGCAGCCGCCCACGCCGCGCTGTGCTCGCCGGGGCCTCCACCCCGGTCCTGCTCGGCGACGAGCGCCCCGATCGGCGGCATCGGCGCGTCGAGCTCCGCGATCGCCGGCAGCTCGGTCTCACCGGCGTCGACCGCCGCGCGCACGGCCGCACCGACCGTGTGGTGGGCGGCCCGGAACGGCACACCCTGACGGACCAGGCGGTTGGCGATCACAGTCGCCGTGACGAACCCCTCGCCGGTGCGCTGCAACATCCGGGCGGCATCCGGCTGTGCGCCGCTGACCAGGACCTGGGCGAGCTGCACGGCATCGCTGAGGGCCGCCAGTGCGGCGCCCGAGCCGCCGACGGCCTCGGTCCCGACCTCGATCGAGTTGGTGAACGGCGCCGACTTCATGGTCGACGCCGCCGCCGTCCACGCGCCGATCGCACCGCCGGCCGCGGCCTTGACGTGCTCCAGCAGGAACGCGTTGCGCTTCTGCGGCATGGCCGAGCTGCCACCGACGAGGCGGTCCGGGAAGACCAGGAAACCGAACTCCTGGGTGCTCCAGAGCTGAAGATCGGTGCCGAGCCGGCTCAGCGTCACCCCCGCGGTGGCGGCGGCGGCCAGGGCGCGCAGCACGCCGTCCCGGCTCGCGACGGCGTCGGTGGCGTGCACCGGCGGACCGGCAAAACCGAGCAGCTCCGCGGTCCGGGCCGGCTCGATCGGCAGGTCCGTGCCCGCGACAGCACCCGCACCCAGCGGGCTGCGGTCGAGTCCGGCCAGGACCTGCCGCAGACCGAGGACGTCCCGGCCGACGGCCAGCGCGAGCCCGGTCAGGTAGTAGCCGTAGGTGACCGGCATGGCCGGCTGGAAGTGCGTGTAGATCGGCATCACCGTGCCGGCGTGGACCCGGGCCCGGTTCAGCAGGATCGCCTGCAGGCGCAGCAGCTCGGCGGCCAGGGCCGTGACCTGCTCGCGCAGCCGCAGGGCGGTCGTGGTCGCCTTGATGTCGTTGCGCGACCGTCCGGTGTGCAGCTTGCCGCCGACCTCGGTGCCGAGCTCGGCGGTGAGCAGATTCTCGTACGCCAGGTAGAGCCCGCGCGGCGCCGGCACGTCCACCATGGCGGCGAAGCCCGTCCCGCGCAGCTCGGTGATGCGTTCCAGCAGGCGGCCCGCCACGTCGGCGGGCAGCAGCTTCTGCTCGGCCAGCATGATCACGTGAGCCAGGTCGACGGTGCTGATCGGACCCAGCTCGGCCCGGATCTCCGCCGGTCCGGGCGTGCCGTAGACGATGCGCCGGGTGCGCGGCCCGATGGTCGCGGTGAGGCGGCCCGTTCCGCTCATCGGGCGGCCTCGGCCGGTACGGGACCGGCCGTCCGGGCCACCGCACCGGGGATGTCGTCGTACGACCGGCGGTTCCAGCGCAGCCACGACCAGGCGTCGGCCGGGCGCTCCGGAGTTGCCGTCTCGACCGGACCGGCGGGCGCGTCGCCCAGCGAGTAGCCGTTGGCGGCCAGCCAGCCGTCGTCGTAGGCGGTGGCCTGGTAGCGGTAGCCCTCGTCCGGGAGCATGACCACGCAGAGCTCACCGGGGTTGCGGCGGGCGTACCAGTCGGCGACGAGGTAGGCCGCGCCGCTGGTCGGGCCCTGGTAGAGCGCGTGACGGCCGTGCAGGCGACGGGTGGCGGCGTACGCCTCCCCGGCGGTGCACCAGTGCACGTCGTCGAAGACGCTGTGGTCGAGATTCTCCGGCCAGAGGCTGTTGCCGAGCCCGCGCAGCGACCGGTGCCCGTCGGGCTGTCCGAAGAGCACGCTGTGGTGGGTGTCGACGCCGATCGCCCGGGTGTGCGGTGTCGTGGCGCGCAGGCCCCGGACCGTGCCGCACATCGAGCCACCCGAGCCCACCGGGCCGATCACGGCGTCGACCTGTCCGAGGGTGCGCGCCAGCTGGTCCGCGACCACGCCGTACGAACGCGGGTTGTCGGGGTTGGTGTACTGCTCGGGGCAGAACGTGCGCTCGCGTTCGGCCCGGACCTCCGCCAGCCGGTCCAGCCGCGACCGCTGGTACCCGCCGACCGGCGCCGGGTCGCGGCAGATCTCCACCTGGGCGCCGAGGTCGTTGAGCCGCCGGTGCAGGTGCACGTCGATGGCGGGGTCGCTGACCAGGATCAGTTCGCGCTCGAGCAGCGCCGACTGCATGGCCAGCGCCAGTCCGAAGGTGCCGGAGGTCGTCTCGACGACGGCGGTGTCCGGCTCCAGTTCACCGCGTTCGATGGCGCGGCGCAGGATGTACCGGGCCGGCAGCAGCTTCATCAGGGTGAAGACGGCGCCGTAGAGGTTGGGGCCCAGCCGCACCAGACGCGGCATCATCTGCGCCTCGGTGATCTCGTCGAACAAGGCGGTGGTGGCGTTCATGGTGTGCTCCCCCGATGGTGTGGTCGGACGTGGGACAGATAGACGTCGTCCAGGGTCGGCTTGGCGACGGAGATGTCGGCGATGGTGACGCCCGCGCCGTCGAGGGCGCGGACCACGGCAGCCACGTCCACGGAGCTGGCCACCGGGACGCTCAGACGACCCTCGCCGGGCGCCGCCGTCGCTTCCCGTCCCAGCGCCCGGCGCAGGCAGGTGATCGCGGTGCCCGCCGTGCCCGGGTCGGCCAGGACCACGTGCACGGCGCTCTCACCGACCCGGCGCTTGAGCTCCTCGACGGTGCCCGCCGCGACGGTGCGGCCGTCGGACAGCAGGTGGATCCGGTCCGCGAGGCGCTCGGCCTCCTCGAGATACTGCGTGGTCAGCAGCACTGCGGTGCCCTGGTCGGCGGTGGACCGGATCAGGTCCCAGAGTGCTGTCCGGCTGACCGGGTCGAGACCCGTGCTGGGCTCGTCCAGGAAGAGCACCGCGGGTGACGCCACCAGGCTGGCGGCGAGGTCGAGGCGGCGCCGGGTGCCCCCGGAGTAGGTGCGTGCCTGCCGCCCGGCCACCTCGCTCAACGCGAACGTGTCGAGCAGCTCACCGGCCCGTTCCCGCGCAGCCCGCCGGGAGGCGCCGCACAGCCGGGCCAGCAGGACCAGATTGTCGCGGCCGGTCAGGTTCTCGTCGACCGAGGCGTACTGGCCGGCCAGGCCGATGCGGCTGCGCACCTGCGCCGCCTGGCTCAGCACGTCGAAACCGGCCACCCGGGCCGCTCCCGCGGACGGCGGCAGAGCGGTCGAGAGGATTTTGACGAGTGTGCTCTTTCCTGCCCCGTTGTGCCCGAGCAGGCCCAGGATCTCGCCTTTCTGCAGCTGCAGGGAAACGTCGGCAAGAACCGTCCGGCGACCGAATTTCCGGCCGATTGCAATTGCTTCGACAGCCGCAGGGCTCACGGTGCGCCATTCTTTTCCGGGAACAAAACGCAGGGCTGGGTACGAGCTATTTCTACTGCGTTTCGCGGACCCCGGGCAATGCGCGGGCAACTACCTGCCAACAGCACCGGCGCCGGTGCCGGACGGGCCGGCCGGCCTGGCCACTAATCGCCAGGACCGGCCGTCGGTGAAGCCCCGCTCAGGCCGCGCCGGCGTCCTGCGGATGCAGCAGTCCCAGCTCGGCGGCACGCACTCCGACCTGGAAACGGGAACGCGCACCCAGTTCGCGGGCGATGTCGGCGACATTGCGCCGATAGGTGCGGACGGACATTCCCAGATTGCGGGCGGCGGCCTCGTCGGTGACACCCGAGCTGAGCGCCACCAGGATCCGCCGGGCCGCGACGGTGCGCGACCGCTCACCGAGCCGCCGATGATCGGCCAGCGGCACACCACCCTGCCACGAGGCGGCGAACAACGCCCGCAGGTTGCGCAGCAGGGCCGGGGAGCGCACGACGCAGGCCTCGTCGCCCGCACCGCCGCCCTGGGTCCGGACCAGCGCCGAGGAGTTGTCCACCAGCAGGGTCTCCTGCAGCGGGGCGGCGACCAGCCGGATCTCGGAGCGGTGGGCGACACGTTCCAGCCGCTTCACCGCGTCGGTGTCGTCGAGAACCCGGGTGGCCGCCAGGATCTTGACCTCGATCCCCGTCGCGCCGGCCCGGGTGAGCACGTCCAGCAACGGGATCAGCGACCGGGAACCGTCACCCGGGAGCACGACCCCGACAAAACCGCGGGCGGTGGCGGTCAGGCTCTGCGCGGCGTCGGCGACAGCGGTGTCGCCGGCCTCGAGAGCCGTCACGGAGTGCTCGTTGAGATAGTTGCGATGCTTGCCGACCGCACCCTCGACCAGGGCCCGGGCCTGCAGCAGCATGTGCTCGATCTCGTTGCCGGGCGTCGGCGCCGCGATGGTCAGGGAGTGGAGGCGTTCGCTTTTGGACACGCGGACGTCATCGAGAAATCTTGTCACAGCTTCCCCTCAAGCTTGACTAGATCAGAGGTGCCGCCCCGGCGTCCGGGGCGAGCACGCACAAAGTCAGAATGGCGACAGACCGGTGGCGAATTCCGGGCTTCGGCAGTAGCCGGAATCGCTGGGATGATGGTCGGCCCGGCGCCGCAAGGCACACGTCAGCCACTGATTTATTCGATATAACCCCCGTGGTCAGCCGGTATCGTCAACACTCCTACCAGCAACACCGAGCGTACATAGTCGACACATGTGGGTCAAGGCTGAGACGTTGACGCGCGTCACTTCCTGGCCATTGTTGAACGGCTCCTGGAAACCTGTGAACAAACTGCAAGAACGGCGAACGCCGACCATTGACCAGGGAAAACGTACAGGCCACCGGCCGCGGTTGCCTCGAAGGCATTCCGCGGCCGATGGCCGGGCCCTGATCGGTCCTTTCCGGATCAGGCAATTATTACGAGATTCTCACACCATTCGGCGAGTGAATTCTTTGCCAACCGCCGGCGGCGCGGGGTCGAATGTCGATCACCGCTGCTCCGGGTACTGCCGGGGCGAGCCGTAGACGCGGCCCGGGCCTGCCTCGGGCTCCTGCTGCGAGTGGCTGCGCAGGTCCTGGTGCGACGGAGCCGGGTCGACCGCCGGGAGGAAACCCTCACCGTCGGCGGGGGTCTCGCCGGCGCGGCGGCGACGCGCCTTCACGATCCGGTTGACGACGAACCAGCCGAAGATCAGGGCGCAGACGGCGATGACGATGTTCTGGTAGGTGCCCACCCAGGTCTCGATCTCCGTCCAGTTCTCGCCCAGGCCGTAGCCCGCGAAGATGAAGATCGAGTTCCAGATCAGGCTGCCCAGGGTGGTGAACAGCAGGAACGTGCCGAGCTTCATGCGTTCCAGACCGGCCGGGATCGAGATCAGGCTCCGGAAGATCGGGATCATGCGGCCGAAGAACACGGCCTTGACACCGTGCTTGGCGAACCACGCCTCGGTGCGGTCCACGTCGGCCAGCTTCACCAGCGGCAGCCGCTCGACGATGCGGCGCACCCGGTCGCGGCCGAGCAGCGCGCCGACGTAGTAGAGAGCCACGGCACCCACCACCGAACCGATGGTGGTCCAGATGATGGCGCTGGCCAGACTCAGGTCACCGCGGCTCGCGGCGAACCCGGCCAGCGGAAGAATGACCTCGCTGGGAATCGGAGGAAAGAGGTTCTCGAGGGCGACGGCGAGGCCGGCGCCCGGGCCACCGAGCTTCTCCACCAGATCGGTGACGAAGCTGACAAGGCCGCTCTGCTCGGTTGACGTCTCTGCTGCCAGAACTGCGGTCCGGTCGAACAACGCCAGCGTGGTGTCCATGCAAACGACGGTATGGCGCGGGGCCCCGCACCCACCATGAGCTGCGCCGTTGACTATTCGGTGGTGATCCGCAGCGTCCACCTGCGGAAAACCACACCGTCCGGGCCGGCGGGCAGAGTTTGTTGCGCTGCGGTAAAAGTCTCGGCGCGGCATTGACCCTGCGCCGCCGCCTGATGATCCTGTCACCACGACACGACGGAAGGTGCCGGCTCTGCACACAGACGAGTTCGATGTGGTGGTGGTCGGCGGTGGGACAGCCGGCGCGGTGGTCGCCTCCCGGCTGTCGGCCGATCCGGGGGTCCGGGTCTGCCTCGTCGAGGGTGGACCGTCCGATGTCGGCGACGACCGGGTGCTCCAGCTGCGCAACTGGCTGAACCTGCTCGAGACCGAGTACGACTACGACTATCCGACCGTGGAGCAGCCGCGCGGCAACTCGCACATCCGGCACTCCCGCGCCCGCGTGCTCGGGGGCTGCTCGTCGCACAACACGATGATCAGTTTTGTGCCGCCGCCCGGTGACTTCGCCGACTGGGTCGCCGCGGGGGCCACCGGCTGGTCCTGGGACGAGATGCAGACGTACTGGCAGCGGCTGGCGGTGCAGATCCAGCCGGTCGCCGCCAAGGACCGCAACCCGCTCACCGAGGCGTTCGTCGCCTCCTGCCACACCGCGCTCGGTGTGCCGGTGCACGAGGACTTCAACACGAAGCCGTTCGCCGACGGGACGGGCTTCTTCCCGGTCGCGTACTACCCGGAGACGGGGGTGCGCTCGTCGTCGTCGGTGGCTTATCTGCACCCGTACCTGGATCGGCCGAATCTGACCGTGCTCACCGAGACCTGGGCTTCGCGGCTGGACGTGGACGGTGACCGGGTCACCGGCGTGCGGGTCACCCGGGACGGGCACGAGGAGGTCGTCCGGGGTGCGGAGTACGTCCTGTGCGCCGGGGCGATCGACACGCCGCGGCTGCTCCTGCTCTCCGGCATCGGCCCCGCCACCGACCTGCGTGACCTGGGCATCGAGGTCGCCCTGGACGTGCCCGGTGTGGGTGAGCACCTGCTGGACCACCCGGAGTCGCTGATCCTGTGGGAGTCGACCCGGCCGATCCCGCCGCAGTCGGCCATGGACTCCGACGCCGGTCTCTTCGTGCGCCGCGACACCGGCGACGAACGCCCGGACCTGATGTTCCACCTCTACCAGCTGGCGTTCACGGTCAACACCAAGCGGCTCGGTTACGACGTGCCCGAGCACGGCTTCGGCATGACGCCGAACATCCCCCGGCCGCGCAGTGTCGGCCGCCTCTGGCTGACCAGCGCCGACCCGTCGGTCAAACCCGCGCTGGACTTCGGCTACTTCACCGACCCGGACGGCTACGACGAGCAGACCATCGTGGACGGGCTGCGGATCGCCCGCGAGGTCGCCGCGACCGAGCCGTTCAAGTCGTGGATCGCGCGGGAGATCGCCCCCGGGCCGCACCTGCAGACCGACGAGGAGCTCTCCGCGTACGGGAGGGCGGCTGCTCACACGGTGTATCACCCGGCGGGCACGTGCCGGATGGGTGCGATCAGCGATGATCTGGCGGTCGTCGACCCGGAGTTGCGGCTGCGCGGGTGCACCAACGTCCGCATCGCCGACGCCTCGGTGTTCCCGACGATGCCCTCCGTCAACCCGGTGGTCGCCGTGCTCATGATCGGCGAGCGGGCGGCCGACCTGGTCGCCGAGGGGCTCGCACGGACTCAGGAACACCCACCGCCCGAACAGTGAGGCCCCGACCATGACACCCACCATCGCCGTCGAGCACCTGTGGAAGGTGTTCGGTCCGAAGCCGGACCGCATCGTCGGCACCCCGCTCGCCGACCTGTCGCGCGCGGACCTGCGAGCGCAGACCGGCTGCCTGGCCGCCGTCAAGGACGTGAGCTTCGACGTCGCCCCCGGCGAGGTGTTCGTCGTGATGGGCCTCTCCGGCAGCGGCAAGTCCACCCTGGTGCGCTGCCTGACCCGCCTGATCGAGCCGACCAGCGGCGAGGTCCGGATCAACGGTGAATCGGTCCGCGAGATGAACCCGCGGCGGCTGCGCGAGCTGCGCCGCCACGGCGTCGCGATGGTCTTCCAGCACTTCGGCCTGCTGCCCCACCGCGAGGTCGTCGACAACATCGCGTACGGCCTGGAGATCCAGGGCATGTCGAAGGCGGACCGGCACGCCCGGGCCGGTGAGGTGCTGTCCCTGGTCGGTCTCGACGGCCACGAGCACCAATATCCGCACCAGCTATCGGGCGGCATGCAGCAGCGGGTCGGCCTGGCCCGCGCGCTGGCCACCGACCCGGCCGTGCTGCTCTTCGACGAGCCGTTCAGTGCGCTGGACCCGCTGATCCGCCGGGACATGCAGGCCGAGGTGCGCCGCCTGCACGCCGAGGTCGGCAAGACGATGGTCTTCATCACGCACGACCTGGCCGAGGCGTTGTCTCTGGGTGACCACATCGCGGTCATGCGCGACGGTGAGCTGGTCCAGGTCGGCACCCCCGAGGAGCTCGTCGGCGCCCCGGCGGACAAGTACGTCTCGGACTTCGTGTCGGAGGTGCCGCGCGCGGACGTGCTCAGCGTCCGGTGGATCGTGCGCCCGGCGAAGGACGACGAGGAGATCGAGGACCAGCCGTTCCCGGCCGGCACGGTGATCCGCGACGCGGTCCCGCGGGTGCTGCGCTCCGCTCACGCCATCCGGGTCGTCGACGGTGACGAGGTGCTCGGTGTCGTCGACGCCGAGCAGCTCGTGCCGGCGTTGATCGGGCACCGGCCGCAGGTGCCGGCGTGACCGCCACGGTGGCCCCGGCCGAGGCCGTGGAGACGACCGAGCTCTCCGGCCCGGAAGAGCCCGCCCGCCCCAAGGTACGGGTGTCACGGCGTACCGTCGTCGCGGTCCTGGTGGTCGCGACCGTGGTCGCCTATCTGAGCTTGCGCAACGGGGGCGCCGCGGAGGAACCCGACGCGTGGGCGTTCCGCTTCTTCAGCGGTGTCCGCGACTGGGTCGACGACAATCGCGACACCAGCCCGGTCTTCCTGTACGGCGTCAACTACCTGCGGCTCGGCGTCGTCGAGCTGGTCGGGCTCGTGCAGAGTCTGCTCTACGGTCTCGGCTGGACCGGTCTGGTCGCGACGGTCGGTGCGCTCACAGCGGTTCTCGCCGGCTGGCGGCTGGCGATCGGCGCGGTGGCCGGTTTCCTCTTCCTGGGCGTGCTGGGCCTGTGGGAGGAGAGCGTCGACACGCTCGTGCTGACGCTGTCCGCCGTGCTGCTCGCGGTGCTGATCGGTGTGCCGATCGGCATCCTCGCGGCCCGGGTGCCCGCGGTCGGCGCGGTGCTGAAACCGGTGCTGGACGTCATGCAGATCATGCCGACGTTCGCCTATCTGGCCCCGATGACGCTGCTCTTCTCGATCGGTGAGCCGGCCGCGGTGATCGCCACCCTGATCTTCGCGATCCCGGTGACGATCCGGATCACGGCGCTGGGCATCTCCGAGGTGTCACCGACGACGGTCGAGGCGGCCACCGCGCTCGGCTCGACACGCTGGCAGCTGCTCGGCAAGGTGCGCCTGCCGATGGCCCGCCCGACGATCGTGCTCGCGGTCAATCAGACGATCATGATGGCGCTGTCCATGGTGGTCGTCACCGCGCTGATCGACGCGCCGGGCCTGGGACAGACGATCGTGACGGCCCTGGAGCGTGTCAACGTCGGTGTCGCGTTCGACGCCGGTCTGGCTATCGTCGTGCTGGCCGTGGTGCTCGACCGGATCACCACCAAGGCCGCCGGGCGCCGCCCCAGGCTCCCGTACGTCGCCGGCGCCCTGGTCCTCACCGCCGTGCTGGCCCTGCTGCCGCTGAGCTCGGAGTTCCCGGAGCGCTGGCAGTTCTCCTTCGCCGGCCCGGTCAACGACATCACCAGCTGGGTCGAGTTCCACTGGTACGACGCCACCGAAGCCCTCAAGAACGTCATCAGCGCCGGCCTGCTGGACCCGCTGCAGACGGTGCTGGTGACCACACCGTGGTGGCTGTTCGTCGTGGTGGTGCTGGTCTTCGGCAGTCTCGCCAGCGGGTGGAAGTCCGGGGTGATCGCCGCGCTCGCCGCCGCCGGGATCTCCGGGCTGGGCCTGTGGCAGCACGCGATGCAGACGCTCGCGACCGTGCTCGTCGGCACCGTCGCCACGATGGCCTTCGGGGTCCTGCTCGGGGTGCTCTGCGCCCGCCACGACCGCTTCGCCCGCGGGCTGCGGCCGTTGCTGGACGCGGCGCAGACGATGCCGTCGTTCGTCTACCTGCTGCCGGCCGTGGCGCTCTTCGGCGCCAGCCGCTTCACCGCCATCGTCGCCGCGGTGATCTACGCCGTGCCGCCGGTGGTCCGCCTGGTCGAGCGGGGTGTCCGCGACGTGCCGCCGACCGTCGTCGAGGCGGCGCTGTCGGCCGGTTCCACACCCCGGCAGCTGCTCTGGAAGGTGCAGCTGCCGATGGCCCGCGGCGGTCTGCTGCTCGCCACCAACCAGGGCATCGTCATGGTGCTGGCCATGGTCGTCGTCGGCGGTCTGGTCGGCGCCGGTGCGCTCGGCTACGACGTCGTGACCGGCTTCGCCCAGCGCGAGGACTTCGGACAGGGACTGGCCGCCGGATTTGCCATCGTGCTGCTCGGCGTCCTGCTCGACCGGCTCACCCAGGGCCTCCACTCCGCGAAGGGAACACGAGCATGAGACATAGATTGACCGCTGCCGTGGCCGTACTGACCTTGGGTCTGGCCGGTTGTGGCGGGGCGACCTCCGATGCCGGCACCGACGACAAACCCGCCGCCGGATCCAAGGGCACCGTCAAACTCGCCATCAACCCCTGGGTCGGCTACGAAGCCAACGCCGCCGTCCTCGGATACCTCCTGGAACACGAACTCGGCTACACCGTCGACAAGAAGAACCTCAAAGAGGAAATCGCCTGGCAAGGCTTCGAAACCGGTGAAGTCGACGCCATCGTCGAGAACTGGGGCCACGACGACCTCAAGAAGACCTACATCACCGACAAAAAAACCGCCGTCGACCTCGGCCCCACCGGCAACAAAGGCGTCATCGGCTGGTACGTCCCCCAGTGGATGGCCGACAAGTACCCCGACATCACCGACGGCAAGAACCTCAACAAGTACGCCGACCTCTTCAAAACCAGCGAGTCCAAAGGCAAAGGCCAGCTCCTCGACGGTGACCCGTCCTTCGTCACCAACGACAAAGCCCTGGTCGCCAACCTCAAACTGAACTACGAGGTCGTGTTCTCCGGCAGCGAGGCCGCCATCATCAAGGCCGCCCAGCAAGCCACCGCCCAGAAAAAACCCCTGCTGTTCTACTTCTACGAACCGCAGTGGCTCTTCGCCAAAGAGAAGTACGCCCGGGTGAAACTCCCCGCGTACACCGCCGGCTGCGACGCCGACCCCAAGAAGGTCGCCTGCGACTACCCCGACTACATCCTGGACAAGATCGCGTCGAAGAAGTTCGCCGACACCAACAGCCCCGCGTACCAGCTCATCAAGAACTTCACCTGGACCAACGACGACCAGAACCTCGTCTCGGACTACATCACCAACCAGGGCATGACCGCCGAAGCCGCCGGCGAGAAATGGGCCAAGGAACACGAAGCCACCTGGAAGCCGTGGATCCCGTGACAGTCGTCATCGTCGGGGCGGGCATCGTCGGCTGCGGTCTGGCCGACGAGCTCACCCAGCGCGGCTGGACGGACGTCACCGTGCTCGAGCAGGGCCCGCTCTTCACGACGGGCGGGTCCAGCTCGCACGCGCCGGGCCTGGTGTTCCAGACCAACCCGTCGCGGACGATGGCGGCGCTCGCCCGCTACACCGTGGAGAAGCTGACCGAGCTGGACTGCTTCGACGCCGTCGGCAGCCTGGAGGTGGCGACGACCCCGGAACGCCTCGCCGAGCTGCACCGCCGGCACGGCTTCGCCACCTCGTGGGGCATCGAGGCCGAGATCCTCGGTCCCGAGGCCTGTCGCGAGCTCTATCCGCTGCTGGGTGACGTGCTGGGTGGCCTGCACGTCCCCGGCGACGGGCTGGCCCGGGCGGTCGCCGCCGGTGAGGCGCAGGCCCGGCGGGCCGTCGAACGCGGCGCGCGCTTCCTGCCGCACCAGCGGGTGGTCGCGATCGAGCAGAGCGACGGCCGGGTCACCGGCGTCCGCACCGACGACACGACCTACCCGGCGGACGTCGTCATCAGCTGTGCCGGCTTCTGGGGGCCTGCCGTGGGCCGGCTCGCGGGCGTCCCGGTGCCACTGCTGCCGATGGCCCACCAGTACGTCCGCACCGCTCCGGTCGACGCCGAGCTGCCGGCCACGATCCTGCGGCATCAGGACCGTGACCTGTACTTCCGCAGCCACGACGACCGGCTCGGTATCGGCTCGTACCTGCACCGGCCCATGCCCGTGGACCTCGGGGACCTCTCCGAGGGCGCGCAGCCGTCCATGTTGCCGTTCACGGCGGAGGACTTCGCAGAGTCGTGGACGGCCGCGGGTGAGCTCCTGCCGGTTCTGGCGGGCTCGGAGGTCGGTGAGGGCTTCAACGGCGTCTTCTCGTTCACCGCGGACGGGTTTCCGCTGCTCGGGGAGTCCCGCGAGGTCCGGGGCTTCTGGACGGCCGAGGCGGTCTGGGTCACCCACTCGGCGGGTGTCGCCAAAGCGGTCGCGGAATGGCTGGTGGACGGTCGTCCCGGGATCGACCTGCACGAGTGCGACCTCAACCGCTTCGACGTCTCGCAACTGTCCCCGGCCTACGTGCGGGAGCGATCGATCCGCAGCTTCGTCGAGGTCTACGACATCATCCATCCGCTGGATCCGCCATCGGTCCGTGACCTGCGGGTCAGCCCGTTCCACACCCGGCAGGCCGAGCTGGGCGCGGTCTTCGGCGAGGGCGCCGGCTGGGAGCGACCCCTCTGGTACGCCGCCAACGCCGGACTCCCCCGCGACGACGTCGAGCGGGACGCCTGGTCGGCGCGGAACTGGTCACCCATCGCCGCGGGTGAGGCGCGGGCCACCCGCGAGGGTGTCGCCCTCTACGACATGACCCCGCTGACCCGCCTGGAGGTGACCGGCCCGGTCTCCTTCCTGCAGGGCCTGACCAGCAGCAACGTCGACCGTCCGGTCGGCACGGTCGTCTACACGCTGCTGCTCGACGAGGCCGGGGGCGTCCGGAGCGACGTGACCGTGGCCCGCCTCGCCGAGGACCGTTTCCAGGTCGGCGTCAACGGCCCGCTCGACCTCGACTGGCTGCTGCGCAGGAAGCCCGGCGGCGTCTCGGTCCGGGACGTCACCGGCGGCACGTGCGGTGTCGGCCTCTGGGGGCCGCACGCCCGGGATCTGATCGCACCGCTCGCGGACATCGACGTCTCGCACGGCGCGTTCGGGTACTTCAAGGCGCGCCGGGGGCATCTCGGGACGGTGCCGGTGACCATGCTGCGGCTCTCCTACGTGGGTGAGCTCGGGTGGGAGATCTACACCACGGCCGAGCTGGGGCTCAAGCTCTGGGACACCCTCTGGGCCGCCGGGGAGCCGTACGGCATCGTGGCCGGCGGCCGGGCCGCGTTCAACAGTCTGCGGCTGGAGAAGGGGTACCGGGCCTGGGGCACCGACATGACGGCGGAGGACGACCCGTACGAGGCCGGGCTGGGGTTCGCGGTCCGGCTCGACGGCGAGGACTTCACCGGACGGGCGGCACTGCTGGACCGTACCGAGCCGCAACGCCGGCTGACGTGCCTGCTCCTGGACAACGAGGGTTGTGTCCCGATGGGCAGGGAACCCGTGTATGCCGACGGCAAGCCCGTCGGCTACGTGACCAGCGCCGCTTACGGCCACACCATCGGGGCGCCCATCGCGTACGCGTGGCTCCCCGCGGCTGTGGCGTTGCCGGGCACGTCTCTGCAGATCGGCTATTTCGATCGTCGTCTCCGTGCCACCGTCGCCGAGGAGCCGCTGTTCGACCCGAAACATGAACGCATCCGCCGTTAGGAGTACTTGTGCCTGGTTATGACGTCATCGTGGTGGGACTCGGCGGCATGGGCAGTGCGGCCGCCTACCACCTGGCCGCCCGCGGCGTACGCGTGCTCGGCCTGGAGAAGTTCGGCCCGGCGCACGACCGGGGTGCGAGCCACGGCGGCTCGCGGATCACCCGCCAGTCCTACTTCGAGAGCCCCGAGTACGTGCCGCTGCTGCTGCGGGCGTACGAGTTGTTCGACGGTCTCGCCCGGGACTCGGGCCGTGACGTGATCACGCTGACGGGCGGGGTGATGGTCGGCCGGCCGGAGAGCCTGACCGTCTCGGGCAGCCGGCTCAGCGCCGAGCGGTGGGGTCTGGAGCACGAGATGCTCGACGCCGGTGACCTGCGCCGCCGCTTCCCGACGCTGAGCCCGGAGCCCGACGAGGTGGCGCTCTTCGAGGCCAAGGCCGGTTTCGTCCGGCCGGAGGCGACGGTGTCGGCGCATCTGGAGCTGGCGGACCGTGCGGGCGCCGACCTGCACTTCGACGAGCCGATGACCAGCTGGAGCGCGGCACCCGGCGGCGGCGTCCGTGTGGAGACGGCCGCCGGCAGTTACGAGGCCGGGCAGCTGGTCATCACGCCCGGACCGTGGGCGCCGCAGCTGCTGTCCGACCTCGGTGTGCCGTTCACGATCGAACGCCAGGTCCAGTACTGGTTCCAGCCCACCGGCGGGGTCGAGCCGTTCGTGCCCGAGCGACATCCCATCTACATCTGGGAGGACGCGGCCGGCAGCCAGATCTACGGCTTCCCCGCCATCGACGGCCCGGACGGTGGCGCCAAGGTGGCGTTCTTCCGGCGCGGGATCGTCACCACCCCGGAGACGATCGACCGCGAGGTCCACCCGGACGAGATCACGGCGATGGCCGACCGGACCCGGCGCAACCTGCCCGACCTGCCCGGCACCTTCCTCACGGCCAAGACCTGCCTCTACAGCAACACGCCGGACGAGCACTTCGTCATCGCCCGGCATCCGGCGCACGAGGCGGTCACCGTCGCGTGCGGCTTCTCCGGGCACGGTTTCAAGTTTGTCCCCGTCGTCGGCGAGATCCTCGCCGACCTGGCCACCACCGGCACCACCCAGCACCCGATCGGCCTGTTCGACCCGCGCCGCCTGTCAGGGGTGACCATTTGACCAGTCTCCTGCCCACCCTTCCCGGTTCCTACTACACCGATCCGGCCGTGTTCGCGGCCGAGCAGGAACACATCTTCGAGCAGATGTGGTTCTGCGCCGTCCGCGGCGAGGACATCGCCGACGCCGGCAGGTACCGCACCGTGCAGGTCGGGCGCGAGAGTCTCCTGGTCACCCGGAACAGGGAGGGTGCCGCCCGGGCGTTCCTCAACATCTGCCGGCACCGCGGGGCGATGCTCTGCGCCGACGGCGAAGGCTCGGTCAAACGCACCTTCCGCTGCATGTACCACGCCTGGTCGTACGACCTCGACGGCAAGCTGGTGGCGGCCCCGAACCTGGTGAAGATGCCCGACGTCGACCGGGTCGAGTACGGACTGCGGCCCGTCCACGTCCGCGAGTGGCTCGGGTACGTGTGGGTGTGCCTGGCCGAGACGGCGCCGTCCTTCGAGGAGACCGTGCAGGCCGCGTGCGAGGAACGGCTCGGCGACCTCGCGGCCGTCGAGCGGTACGGCATCGAGAGCCTGACCGTCGGCCGGAGGATCCGTTACGACGTGAAGGCCAACTGGAAGCTCATCATCGAGAACTTCATGGAGTGCTACCACTGCGCGACGATCCACCCGGAGCTCGTGCACGTGCTCCCGGAGTTCGCCGGTGGGTACGCCGCCCAGTACTACGTGGGGCACGGCGCGGAGTTCGGGCCGGGCATCGAGGGCTTCACGGTGGACGGCAGCGCGGGCGTGACGACGATCGCGAGCCTCGAGGAGGAGCAGGACCGGCGCTACTTCGCGGTGACGATCAAACCCCAGGTCTTCCTCAACCTGGTGCCGGACCACGTCATCTTCCACCGCATGTACCCGCTCGGCCCCGACCGGACGATCGTCGAGTGCGACTGGCTCTACCTGCCCGAAGTCGTCGCCGAGGGCCGTGACCTGACCCGCTCGGTCGAGCTCTTCGACCGGGTCAACCGGCAGGACTTCGAAGCCTGCGAACGCTGCCAGCCGGCGATGTCGTCCCGCGCGTACGCCGGCGGCGGTGTCCTGGTGCCCAGCGAGCACCACATCGCCGGCTTCCACGACTGGTTGCGGGACCGTCTGGGTGAGCGGCCCGCCGCCGGAGTGGCAAACTGGCGGGATGGTGAGCCCTTCGCGTGATCGTGACGCCGCCGGGCGGCCCCGCAACGCCCGGCCGCGCGACGGTCTGGGCCGGCCGCTCCCGCACGGGGCGCCCGGCATCCCGACCACCCCGGACGACCTGATCCTGCCCCCGGCCGAGGCGCTGCGGGAGGCCCAGCGGCTGCTCGACGCCGGGCGGCCGTTCCACGCCCACGAGGTGCTCGAGGGCACGTGGAAGGCCGCCCCGGACACCGAGCGTGACCTGTGGCGGGGCCTGGCCCAGCTGGCCGTCGGGGTCACCCACGCGCGCCGCGGCAACCACACCGGCGCGGCCCGGTTGCTCCAGCGTGCGGCGCTGCGGATCGAGCCGTACGCCGCGGCGGCGCCGTACGGCATCGCTGTGGCCGAGCTCGCAGCCTGGGCCCGGGGACTGGCGTCCGGCGGCCCGGACCAGGACGCCGTACCGCCGCGGCTGACGTCCTGATGCGGCTCGTTGCGCTCACCGCGGCCGGCGTCACGGTCCTCGTCGACGTCGGTTCCGCGCAGCTTCCCGCGATCACGTACTGGGGTCCCGAGCTGCCCGGACTCGACGCGGCGCAGGCCGGGGCGCTCGCGACGGCCGCAGTCGCGGTCCCCGGCTCCAACGACGTCGAGCCGCGACCCCGCGTCGCCCTGGTGCCCGAGCACCGCACCGGCTGGACCGGGCGCCCCGGTCTGAGCGGCTCGTTCGAGGGTGCCGGCTGGTCACCCGCCTTCTCCACCACCGCCGTGACGCTCGACGGCGTCCCGGTCACCGGCTTCCGGTCCGGCGGCGCGGGCAGCCTCGAGGTCCTGGCCGTGGACGACGCCGGCCGCCTCGAGCTGCGGATCGTCCTCGAGCTGCTGCCGTCGGGGCTGCTGCGCTCCCGGGCCACGGTCCGCAACCTGGCCGCCGGGACGTACTCCGTCGACGACCTCGTGCTGGCCTACCCGGTGCCGTCCGACGCGGCCGAGCTGCTCGACTTCACCGGGCGCCACAACCTGGAACGTGTACCCCGGCGCGGCCCGTTCCCTGCGGGCATCCACCTGCGGGAGAACCGCAAGGGCCGTACGGGTGCGGACAGCGCGTACCTGCTGCACGCGGGCACGGCCGGTTTCGGCTTCGCCACGGGTCAGGTGTGGGCGGTGCACACGGCGTGGAGCGGCAACCACACGCACTACGCCGAGCAGGTGTTCACCGGCGAACGGCTGCTCGGCGGTGGTGAGCTGCTGCTGCCCGGCGAGATCCGCCTCGCCACCGGTGAGAGCTACGAAACGCCGTGGGTCTACGCCGCGTACGGCGACGGCCTCGACGAGGTCGCCCGGCGCTTCCACCGGCACCTGCGCGCCCGCGAGCCGCGGGTGTCCACCGACCGGCCGGTGACCCTGAACGTCTGGGAGGCGGTGTACTTCGACCACAACACCGACCGGCTCGTCGACCTCGCGGAGCGGGCCGCGGCCGCCGGTGTCGAGCGGTACGTGCTGGACGACGGCTGGTTCGGCTCCCGCCGCGACGACACGTCCGGTCTCGGCGACTGGGTGGTCTCCCCCGACGTCTGGCCCGGTGGCCTGCACCCGCTGGTCGACCGGGTCCGCGCGCTGGGCATGCAGTTCGGCCTCTGGTTCGAGCCGGAGATGGTCAACCCGGACTCCGATCTGGCCCGCGAGCACCCTGAGTGGATCATGGCGGCGCGCTCGGAGTGGCCGGTCGAGTCGCGGACCCAGCAGGTGCTCAACCTCGGCATCCTCGAGGCGTACGAGCACGTCAAGGCGCAGATCTTCGCGGTGCTCCGGGAATACACGATCGGCTACCTCAAGTGGGACCACAACCGGGACCTGATCGAGGCCGGTACGCAGACCGCGGGCGGGCGCGCCGGTGTGCACGCGCAGACCCTCGCCTTCTACCGGCTGCTGGACGAGATCCGGGCCGCACATCCGGGGCTGGAGATCGAGTCGTGCTCCTCCGGGGGCGCCCGCGCGGATCTGGGCGTGCTGACGCGTACCGATCGGATCTGGGTGTCGGACAACATCGACCCGCACGACCGGCAGCGGATGATGCGCTGGACCACCCAGCTCGTCGCCCCCGAATATCTCGGCTCGCACATCGCCTCGGGCCGCTCCCACGTGACCGGCCGCCGCCACGACCTGGGCTTCCGCGCGGCGACGGCCGTCTTCGGCCACCTCGGCATCGAATGGGACCTGGCCGAGGCGACCCCCGCCGAGCTCACCGGACTGGCGGCCTGGATCGCCTTCTACAAGGAGCACCGCGACCTGCTGCTCGGCGGTGACGTCGTCCGCATGGACGGCTACGACGACACCATCTTCGTCCACGGGGTCGTCACCCCGAACCGCTCCCGGGCGGTGTTCGCCATGGCCGTCACGGACAGCATCGCGCCCGATCCGGCCACCCGGCTGCGGGTGCGCGGCCTCGATCCCGGCCGCCTCTACCGGATCCGGCCGCTGCTCCCCGGTCCGCCGCCGTCGGGTCTGATCCCCCCGCTCTGGTGGGGTGACGACCACGCCGGTCAGGTCCTGAGCGGGGCCGCGCTCGAACGGCCGGGTGTCGCCTGCCCGCGGATCCACCCCGACCAGGTGATGCTCTACAGCATCGAGGCAGTTCCTTCACAGTGACGGGTCGACACCCTCGAACCCGACCCGGAACGTGGCGGCGAACCCGGTGCCGCCGACCATGAAGGTCCAGCCGCCGGGGATCCGCTCGGCCCGCTGGACCTGAGCGGTCACCTCCGTGAGCGCCATCCCCTGCAGCTCGGCGCGCGTGACCGGCTGCCGTCCCGTCAGGTACTGCTGGTCGGTGTGCACGTAGAGCTCGGCGTCCTCACCGGGCACGACCTGCACGAAGTACTGCTTGCGGAAGATCACGTCGTCGGACGAGCGGAAACCCCGGTTGTCGCGCTCACCGACGTAGACGTCCAGCCGGAAGACGAGAGCGTTGTCGGTGGTGTCACCGGGTTTAGCGTCGACGTCCAGGCAGCCTTCCCAGATGAGGCGGTCCGGTCCGGCCCACGTCGTCGTCCGGTCCCCGGCCGCCGCGAGCGGCTCGGACAACTCCACGGCCAGATCACCGAGCTCATCGCCGAGATCCCGGTTGCGGAACGGGCCGTAACAGTTCTCCGCCTCGGTGCTCTGATGGAAGAGGTCGAAGTCGACGTAGCGGGGCTTGATCGAGACACCGAAGTAGAACTCGCTGTCACCGATCCAGTCGCCACCCCGGCGGATCTCGGCGGTGTCCAGCCACAGCCGCACCCGGTGCGACCCGTGGAAGAACCGCATGGCGATCTCGTACGCCTCCCGCGACGTCACCAGCGAATCGGCGCCGCCGTGACACTTGTGCACGAACGTGCGCGGCGCACCCGGCAGCTGCGCCGACGACTGCTTGACGAGCCCGTCACTGCGGTTGGTGGCGAGGGTGCCCTCGTCGAGCAGGCTCGAGAAGCGGTTCAGGGCCGACGCCGCCGAGTTGCCGTAACTGCGGTAGTCGGTCCCCACGACCGTGAGCAGCCGCGACAGCGGGAACCAGTCGGCGACCTTCCGGAACGAGGTGTCCGCCGGGTCGAAAGCGGCCACCTCGTCCTTCGCCTTCCGCACGGCCGGGAGACGGTCGAGGAGCCACCGCGGCGCCCGCTGGAACGCGATACCGCGGTGAGGGGTCCCGAGCGTGACGATCCGGTGCACCTTGCCGGGCGCCGACCCGTTCTCGCGCTCGTGCAGCAGACCCAGCGCCGCCCGGACCACCAGACCACCCATGCTGTGGGCCACGATGTCGACACCACGGAAACCCTCGTTCCGCTCCACGGCCGCCGCCTCGACGATGTCGATCAGCTTGACGAGCCCTTCGCCGTACCGTGCCAGGGCTCTGGGGGTGAGGTCGTAGTAGCGGTAGACCCAGATGGTGCCGGCGGTGCCGCGGCGCAGCACCCGCTCGGCGATGAAGGGGTCGATGACGATCGAACCGGCCGACGGCGGGCCGCCCGGACCCGAGGAGGACCGCACCTCCACGTCACGGTCGTAGTACCCGACGACGTTCGTCGCGTCGGTGTACGGGTACCGGTCGGACTTCAGGGCCCGCAGGATGAAGCCCTCGTAGATGTAGTTCTCCCCGCGTTTGCCGGGATAGGCCGTGCCCTCGTTGAACCCCTGGTAGGGGCTGCGCTGCTCGTCGGTGACATCCGGACCGCCGAAACCGCGGACCAGGATCATCGGCCGGACGCCGTTGTCGGCCATGGCTTCCTCCTGAAGAGTCGCGGCAATTCTCCGGCCGATCGGCCCCGGGGAGCGCCGGTGCGTAGCGAAGCCGACACTCACCGAACGCCGATGTCATCCGTACGGGGCAGGGGTCTAACCTCGCGAAGGTCAACCGCGAACGCGTACCCCTGGGGAGAGACCATGAGCCAGCCCGACGACGAGTGGGACGCGGTCGAGGACGACGGTGTGCTCGACAACTCCGACACCCTCGACGACAACGCGGCCGGTGACCCGCTGGACGTCGGTTACGAGGCCGCCGACAAGTGGTCCGGCGCCGACCGGTTCGGGACCACGGCCGCCGAGCAGCGTCAGGGCGAGTCGCTCGACCAGCTGCTGGCCGAGGAGGAGCCGGACGTCGACCCGTACGCCGACCCGGACCCGGACGCCGACGAGGACGACATCTCCCGCCGCGGTGAGGAGCCGGACGACCGCGCCGGCCGCCTGATCGCGGAGGACGAGGGCCTCGGCCCCGACGACGAAGCCGACTCGGTCGCCTCCGACGCCGGCATCGACTCCGGCGCGGCCAGTGCCGAGGAGGCCGCGATCCACGTCACCGACGATCCCGACGGACCCGGCGAGGGCCCGAGACTGTAACGAGCACAGCGCGCCGGGCCCTACGCGACCCCTGACGAGGCCAGCGTCGGGTCTCCGGCGAGCATCCGCTGGTGGAGCTGTTGCAGCTTCACCGCGGGCTCGACCCCCAGATCCTGCACCAGCACGTGGTGGGTGCGGCGGAAGGTCTCCAGCGCATCCGCCCGGTTACCCCCGCGATAGAGCGCGAGCATGCGCTGACCGCGCAGCCGTTCCCGGTACGGGTGTTCGCCGATCATCGCGTCGAGCTGGCCGACCAGGTCGCCGGTGGCTCCGGCGTCCAATTTGAAGTCGATGTACTCCTCGAAGGTGCTGAGCCGCAGTTGCTCGAGGCCCTCCGCAGTGCGCTCGACCAGGGCGGTGTCGCGCTGGCCGTCGAACGCCCGGCCCCGCCACAGGGCCAGCGCCGAGCGCATCGCGGCAGCCGCGGCCGGCCGGTCGCCGGTCGCGTGGGCCTGCGCCGCCCGCTCGGTGAGCTGCCGGAACGCTTCCGCGTCGAGCTCGCCCGGGCGGGGACAGAGCGCGTAGAAGCCCGGCGAGGACTCCACGCGGTCGTCGTCGCCGAGCAGCTTCCGCAGCCGCGACACGTACGCCGACAGGGTGCGCCGCGCCGACCGCGGCGGTCGTTCGCCCCACAGTTCGTCGATCAGCAGGTCGACGGACGCGGGTGTGCCCGACCGGGCCAGCAGCACGGCCAGCACACGCCGCAGCATGACGGTCGGAACCGTCAGGGCCCGCCCGTCACGACGCAGCGTCAGAGGACCCAGAACGCTGAACTCAAGCATGTAACTCCCCCGAGAAATCACATGGTCATCGATGCGCATCAGCACCCTAGCGGAATTTCACCCTCCGGGTCGACATGGTGATCGTGAGTGATCATCTGGCCCTGACCTTGACTGCAACAGGGCTGCAACGGCACCCCACGAGGATCGGGAACCTGTCCGAGCTGGAGGATCGATGCCGTCACCGCCACTGCCACCCGAGCCCGGTGCCTGGCGTTTCCTCCCGCTGATCATGGTCCGGATGCCCGCTCTGAGCCTGGCCGCTTTTTCCCGTACGACCACCGTCGACGAGTCGGATCCGGTCGGTGCGCTGTGGCGCTGCCCCGAGCTCCGTGACGCCGTCCGGCTGGCCAATCCGCAGCTCGCCGCCGCTGCCGACCGCTCGCGGACCGGCACTTCTGACCGACGGGAGCGGCTGGCCGCCGCGCTCACGAAATACACGATCCGGATGGCGACCCGGCCGACGCCGTTCGGGTTGTTCGCGATGACGGGCTTCAGCACCTGGGGTGACGGCCCGCTGGGGCCACCCGCCACGCCACCGGTGCGGCGGCGGCGCATCGACAGCCGCCGGGCCGCCGGCCTGCTGCGGGAGGCTGCCCGTGGCCGGCCCGTCGCGGCGAATCCCACCGCCCGGGTGCTGGCCGACCGGATCACTTTTCAGCCGCCGTACGCCACGCGGCGGCGTACGCTGCGCCGATCGAGGAGGATCGACACGCTGCTGGCCTTCACCGCCTCGCCGCAGCCGTGGGCCGCGGTCGCCACCCTGCTCGGCGACGAGACCGTGGCGTCGCGCCTGCTCGACGAGGGTCTGCTGGTCAGCACCCTGCACCCGACCGCGCCGGAGGGTTTTCCGCCGCACTGGCCCGCGGACGGCCGGGCCGACCTGACGATGCACCCGACCGGCACGGTCGACCGCCGGCTGGCCGAAGGGCTGTCCGCGGCACTGGCAGTGCTGCAGAGGGCCGGGCTGGCCACCGAGGCGGATCCGGGACTGCGGCACTACGCGGCTGCCTTCGCCGAACGGTACGGATTTGAGGAGGTCCCGCTCGAGGACGTAGCCGACCCGGCCTCGGGTCTGGGACCGCTCCCTCCGCTGGGCGCCTCGGAGGACGCCCCGGCGCTGGACGGCCTCCGGCGGCTCCTGGTGCGGCGCGGCCCGGTCGCGGTCCTGAGCGCATCCGATCTGGCCGACCTGCCCGCCCTGCACCGCGGTGCCGCGCCGTCGTGCGACCTGTTCGTCCAGCTCCTGCCCGACGGGCGCGCAGCCGTCACCCCGCGCGGCGCGGTCGTTCCGGGCGGACGCGCGTTCGCCCGCTTCGCGGACGCCGACGACCGGGTGCCCGAGCACGTCCGCACCGCCGCGCACGCCCCCGGCGAGGAGGACATCGACCTGGTCGCGATGGACTACTGGCACGAGAGCACGATCAACCTGGGCGAGGGCGGCTCCGCGTACGACACCGTCCTGCTGTGGTCGTCGGTGCGGCCCGGGCGCCGGGCGCTGCGGGTGAAGGATCTGCTGGTGGGGGTCCAGGACGGGGCGCTCTACCTGCGATCACGGCTCGACGGGCGGCGTGTGCTGGTGCGTACCGATCATCTGGTGGCCACCGAGACCGCACCCGCCCTGCTGGACCTGGTGCACAGGATCTCCCGCGCCCATGTCGCGACGCCGGGCTGGTCCTGGGGCCGCTTCGCCGACGCCCACTCGGCGCTCCCCCGCGTCGAAACCGCCGGCGTCGTCCTGTCCGCGGCCCGCTGGCGTCTCCCGGACGACAAGATCACCGCCTGGCGCGAGGACCTCCAGGTGCCCCGTTTCGTGTACGCCGGCACCGGCGACACCCGCCTCCTCCTCGACCTCGACCACCCCCGGCACCGCGCACTCCTCCGAGAACAGCGCCGCCGCGGCGCCGAGTGGGCCGAGGAGTGCCTCTTCGACCCGGACGGGACAGGCCACGTCACCGAATTTGTGGTGACCGCCGTCAACGACGCCTACCGCCCCCTGCCACCGTTACGCACCGCTCGCCCGGGCGATTTCACGGGTACGACCCCGGCACGCCTGCCCGGTGACGGCTGGTGGTCCACGCACGTCACCTGCGCACCCGGATCGCAGGACGAGGTGCTGGGCCTGCTCGCGACCTACCTGGCGGGTCAGGACGCCCGCTGGTTCTTCACCCGGTACGACAACCCGGCGCCGCATCTCCGCGTCCGCGTGCACAGCGAAGTCCTCGACGTCGCCCAATGGTGCGCCGCACTTCGCCTGATCGCCCGTCGCGGCCCGGTGCTGCGGTTCACGCTCGAGCCGTACGAACCGGAAACCCGCCGCTACGGTGGCCCTGCGGGCCTGGCGCTGTGCGAGCAACTGTTTACTGTGGACACGCTCGTGGTCCTCGACGCCCAGCACCCCGCCGACACGGACCCGTCAACCCTCGCCGCGGTGCTGATCGACCTGTTCGCCACCATGGTCGGCGCGGCGCCCGCCACCCTGGAACGCGCGGTGAAGCGCCTGGCCGGACCGCCCCCAGAGGGGGACCGAGGTGCCCGGGCCGAGGAACACCGCCAGCGCCGGATCCTCGTCGACCTGCTCACCGCAGGCCCCGGCAAGGAGCTGGCGGGCGCCTACGACAGCCGCCCGATCGACCCGGCCCTCACCGACCTGATCAACGGCGAACACGGCGAAGCGGTCCTGGCCGGCCTTCTCCACATGCACCTCAATCGGCACGGCCTGCCCCCGACCGCCGAGCCGGCCGGCGCCCGCCGCCGGCTCGCCGTCCAGCACAGCCTCAACCACCGGCCCCGGCCATAGCAGCCCCACCCGTTGTGCCGAACGTCCGCTGTCCAGATGGAGATCGCAGCGCCGGTACCTGCTGGCCAACGAGGCGTTCCAGGGCGTGCAGGCCGGGCCGCAACCGGGCGGCCCGCGTTGTCGAGCGGAGTGCCTAGAGCAGGAGCAGTGAGTAGCGCTGCCAGCTTCCGCGGGCGGTGAAGCCGAGTTCTTCATAACCGGTCACCACGGGGTCTCCCAGGCGGTTCGGGACGCCGAGGCTGATCGTCGTGATGCCCGGAGGCGGCTGCCGGGTGATGTCGGCGATCATGTGCCGCACCAGGTCCAGGCCGCGTGCGGCAGGACGTAGTCCGATCGTTTCGATCCACAGGTCGGCGGGGTCGGCCGGCCACGTCACCGCAAGCAGGTAGGCCAGCAGACCACCGCCGGCAGCCGACCGAGCCACCCGCGACGCATCAACCCGCAGGCCCGGGTGGGCCAGTGCGGCCGTGATGGCCGCCCGCCCGCGCCCCGCGTGCGGATCACCGGCGAACACCTGCGCGTAGAGCTCACCGATCGCCGCGTAGTCCACCGGTGTGAGCGGCGCAATCGTGGCGGCGGGCTCTCCGGACGTCAGCAACGGCGGCCTCAGCGGACGGGTCAGCTCGGTGAACACGGAGGCCGGGGTGAACCCACGCTCGAGAAGCACCGGGCCGAGATACTCGTCGGCCACGTCGATCAGCACCTCCACGGCCCCGCCGGCGCCCGCTGCTGCCCGGTCGAGGGACCAGTCGACCAGGCTGGTGCCGGCCCCGCGACGACGCCAGGGCGGGAGCACCTGACCGGCGACCTCGACCAGCGCGTGCCCGGCGTCGGTGCTGCGTTCGAGCCGGACGAAACCCGCAACAGCCCCGTCCACCCGTACCACCGCAACGTCACCGTCGGCGGCCGCCACCAGCGGGCGTTCCAGGCGCGCATGCCGCAGCTCGCAGGCGTCCCCGCCGGCGCACGCAACTCCCGTCTCGGCGGCGCAGAGGGCAGCCACGAGCCGCTCCCGCACAGGATCCGTCAGCATTTCGAGCACCGCACCGCCCGCAGTCATGATCCGTCCACCTCTCCAACCCGACGCGAACCAGCCGTATCGTCGCCCGGACCCGTCCTGGCCTGGCCTGGCGGCAAACCCGGAACGACTTCTTCGAGCTCCGGAGCGGAAACCACCGAAGGAAGCGCCGAACCCGGCACAACCCGGCCGAGCGACGGCTCCGGCACCGTCGTATCGACCTTCGAACGCGAGCCGCGTCTCAACGCCGGAACCGCCGGCTCAAGAGCCGGAGCCCCCGGATCAACAACCGGAACCGCCGGCCCAAGAGCCGGAACCGCCGGATCAAGAGCCGGAGCCGGCACGGCCGCATCGGGGTCTGCGACCTGCGAGGCCCCGTCACGCTCGGATACAGCGAGGGCAGTTGCGAAGCCCGGAGCGTGGGTCTTCTGCCGGTGGAAGATGGCGTCGAGGGTGCGGAGCAGGATGTCGGCGACGATGATGCCCGGCGCGTCGGACGGCCCGGCGATCAGCTCGACCACGTCGACTCCGAGCACGTCGAGCCCGCTGCACAGGCCTTCGAGCAGTGCGACCGTCTCCAGATGGCCGAAGCCGCCCGGCAGCAGCGTGCCGGTGCTGGTCAGGACCGACGGGTCGAGGACGTCCACGTCGATGGTCACGTGCCAGCGCAGCCCTGGTGGGAGGGACGCGATGATGTCGCGTACCGGGAGATCCAGTGCGGTCCGGCCGGGCCAGCAGCGTAAGCGGCCCGGGGCCTGGCCCACCTCGTCGGTGAGCTGGCGGACGCCGACCTGGGCGACGAACGAGATCGCGGGGTCGCCCAGGGCCCAGTCCAGGAAGTTGCCGTGGTGGAGTTCGTCGCGGGAGCCGGTGCGGACCTGGCCGAAGTCGTGGTGTGCGTCGAGGTGCAGGACGCCGATGCCTTCTGCGGCGCGGGTGATGCCGTCGAGGACGGACATGGTGATGGAGTGGTCGCCGCCGAGGACGATCGGGACACGGCCGGCTTCGACGACGGCGGCGACGGTGTCGGTCAGGGCGGCCAGCATCGGGCCGCCGGGCCGGGGAGCGACCCCGGCGAGGTCACCGATGTCGAGCAGGCGGATGCCGTCGAGGATGCGGCGGCCGCGCACCGGGTCGTACATGCCGGTCGGCCGCCCGTCGCGGACAACGCTGCGGAACAGCCCGGGGCTCACCCGGCGGAGGTATTCGGGGGCGAACTTGGCGCCGGCGCGGTAGGTGACCCCAGCGTCGTAGGGGACGCCGATCACCACGCCGTGGCTGGTCTCGCCGCGGAGGGCGCCGGCGAGGTCGGTCACGGGCATGCCGAACAGGCCTGTGCGCCGGGCGACCTCGGGGCTTGCGGGCGGTGCACAGTCCCGCAGCAGGCCGTGCCCCACGAGCGACCGGACACCCTCGACAACCGCGTCCGGCCCGACGCCGAGGTCGGCGGCGACGACGGCCGCGCTGGTGGGCACGGCGAAGGCAGCCAGCAGGCGGACCGCCGAGGGGCCGAGACGTACCTCGCGGCCGGTGAGCGGCGACCAGTACACGCCGTTGGGCCGCCGCACGACGTCGCCGGCGATCATGAGCACATCGTCCGCGCTGAGCACAAAAGAAAGGTCCGCCCCGGTCATGACGGGACCGTTCGGGCCTGGCCGCCGAGCCACGCCTGCCAGAGCCTCGCGTACGGGCCGTCCGCGGTGAGCAGGTCCTGATGCGCGCCGCTCTCGGCGATGCGGCCGTCGACCAGCATCACCACGCGGTCGGCGCGGGTGGCGGTGTCGAGGCGGTGGGCGACCTCGATGATGGTGCGCCGCCCGGCGGTCTCGGCCAGGCTCGTTTCGAGGCGGGCGGCCTGGGCGCGGGAGAGTGCGGAGGTCGCCTCGTCGAGGACGAGCACCTGCGGTGCCCGCAGGATCAGCCGGGCGGCTGCGAGCTGCTGTGTCTCGGCCGGGGTCGGCAGGTACGCGTCCGCACCGAGTTCGGCGCCGAGGTCGGTGACCCAGGTGGCGCCGGCGGCTTCGAGGGCGCGGACCAGCTCCTCCGGTGAGGCTTCGGGGCGGGCGAGGAGCAGGTTGTCGGCGACCGTACCGGTGAAGACGTGGTCCTCCTGGGTGACCAGCGCGACCCGGTCGCGCAGCAGGCCGTCGGGGAGGTGGGCCACCGGGGTGCCGCCGATCGCCACGCGGCCGGTCGCGGCGGTGTGCACACCGGCGATCAGCAGGGCCAGGGTGGACTTTCCCGCTCCTGAGGCGCCGACGATCACGACCCGCTCTCCGGGCTCGACGACAAGCGTGACGTCGTGCAGGACCGGCCGGTCCGGCGCATATCCGAAGGTCACACCGGCCACCTCGACCCGCGCATCGAGAGATGGGACGGGTGTGAAGGCCGGGGAGGCCGGTGCCCGGGGCACGCCGAAGATGCGGGCGAAGGCCGCGGTGGCCGACTGCAGTTCGCCGAACCAGTACGCGAGGTCGTCCAGCGGGGTGATCAGCGCCCGGACCAGCAGCGTGATGGCCGCGACGGCACCGATCTCGGCCCGGCCCTGCTGCACCAGCACCGCGCCCCAGGCCAGGACCACGAGCAGCGGCAGGTGGTAGCCGATCTGCACCGCCGGGAACCAGCGGACGTGCAGGCCGATAGGGACCAGGGCGGCGTCGCGGGCGGTGCCGATGCGCTCCCGGACCAGGTCGCGGCGGTCGCCGGCCAGGTCGAACGCCTCGACCGTGTCGGCACCGCGCGCGGTCTCGGTGACGGCCGAGGTCAGGCGGGCCCGGGTGGCAAAACGCGCGGCGAACGCGGCCGGGGCCCGCCGGGTGTACCAGCGGGTGGCCAGGGCGATGATCGGCAGTCCGATCAGCACACCGCCGGCGATCAGCGGGTCGATCAGGAACGCGGCGACCACCGTCAGCACCGTGGTCAGCACTCCGATCAGGGTCTCCGGCACACCGGTGCGGACGATCTCGCGGATCGCCTCCATGTCGGTGGTGGTCCGCGACAGGATCTCGCCGGAGTCGGTCTCCTCGACCGTGCCGAGCGGCAGCGCCAGGATCCGGTCGGTGAAGTCCTCGCGCAGTTCGGCGAAGACGAGCTCGCCGAGGGTGAAGGCGGCCCGGGTCGCCACGAAGGCGAGCACCCCGTGGGCGAGCAGGCAGGCCGCGATGAGGACGGCGGTGAGGTCGGCGTCGTGGGTGTCGAAGCCGCCGGTGATGCCGTCGACCAGCCGGCCGAGCAGGATCGGCGGCAGCAGGCCCACCGCGACGGTGACGACCTGCAGCGCCACGATCCCGGCCAGCCGTCCGCGGTGGCGGCGCTGCAGCGCACGGATCTCCCGGGCGACCGTTCGCCGGTCCGCGACCGGCAGCGCGCTCATGCGTTCTCCCGGGCGACCAAGGTGCGGTAGTCCTCGCTGGTCGCGAGCAACTCGGCGTGGGTGCCGCCGATCGGTTCACCGGCCAGGAAGACCACCCGGTCGGCGGCCTCCAGGAAGGCGGGGCTGGTCGTGACGACCACCGTGGTGCGGCCGGCCCGCTGCGCCCGGATCCGCCCGCAGACCTCCACCTCGGTCACCGTGTCGAGCGAGCTGGTCGGTTCGACCAGGATCAGGTACGCCGGTGCGTCCAGCACCGCACGCGCCAGCGCCACCCGCTGCCGCTGGCCACCCGACAGCGTGCGCGCCTGCGCCCCGACCACGGTCGTCAGGCCGTCCGGCAGCGCGTCGACGACGTCCGTGGCGACGGCGGTGGCGAGCGCTCCGGCGACCGCAGCGTCTGCGGCGGCTGCACCCGGGTCCACGTTGGCGCGCAGCGTACCGGAGAAGAGGGTGGGCTCCGCGCCGTGCAGGCGGACCAGGCGGCGCAGGGCCGAGCGGTCGAGTGCCACGATCGGGACGCCGCCGATCGTCGTGGTCAGCGCGTCGACCGGGTCGAGCCCGGCCAGCCGGGCGCCGAGCGCACCCGCGTCACGCTCGTCGCCGATCGCCACGACGGTGAACTCCCCTTCGGCGGCCTCGACGCCGGTGGTGCCGTCCCGCAGGTCGCCGGACGCCGTGGTGCCCGTGCCGGGCCAGCCGGGCGGGTCGACGGCGAGGGCCCGCAGCACCCGGTCGGCCGCCACCCGCGACCGGGCCCGCGTCGTCACGAAGGTCGCCAGCGCACCCAGCGGCTCGACCAGGTACGCCGCGGCGGCGTAGAACGCGACGAGTTCACCCGGCTCGATGCTGCCCCGCAGGACCAGGCGGGCGCCGACCCAGGTGACCAGGATCAGCAGGACGCCGGGGAGCAGCAGCTTGGCCGCCTCGATCAGCGCCTCGGTGCCGGCGATCCCCGTGCCGGCGGTCCGGGCCTGCCGTGACGTCTCGCGGTACCGGGTGCGGAACGTCTGCTCGGCGCCGATCGACCGCAGGATCCGCAGCCCGAGGGCGATGTCGGAGCCCAGGTCACCGAGCCGGCCGAGGAGTCTGCGCTGCTCCCGCTGGCGGCCCTCGAGGGGCTCGGCGACGCGGGTCGTGGTCCACATCAGCAGCGGCACCCCCACCAGCACGATCGCCCCGAGCAGCAGCGAGCTGGTCAGGAGATAGCCGGCCACCACCGCGAACGCGACGACCGAGGCGATGAGCTGGATGAGCGCGCCGGGGTAGCCGGCGATCGCGTCGGTGTCCGAGGTCATGGCGGTGGCGAGCTCACCCGGTGACACCTCACGGCCGATCGCTCGGGCGCGGCCGGCGACGGCCAGGCCGAGGCGCTGCTTGAGCTGGAACGCCACCCGGATCCGCAGCCGTGACGAGGCGGCGTACCGCCAGACGCTGGCCACGATCGCCACGACGATCAGGACGGCCAGCACGCCCACCGGTCCGGCCGCCAGGCCTTCGCCGTCGGTTGCGGCGTTCAGCACGGCCCCGATCGCGGCCGGTGTCAGTGCTTCGGCGACGCTGCCGAGGAGCGCGACGGCGAGGATCAGGCCGAGCACCGGCAGGTGGCCGCGGACCGCCGAGCGCAGCAGCGCGCGGCGCGGCGCCGCGGCCGGGTGGGGCACGGTCATAACAGGGGAATCGCCTTCAGGTCGGGGAATCGGGCTCGCAGGGCGGCCATACCGGAAAGGCCGCCGAGGTCACGGAGGACGTCGGTGATGATGTCGAGGAACGGGCCGGACCGCGACCCGGCGGCGATCTTGAAGAGACCCTCCCGGCGGGCGACACGCGGCACGATCGTCTCGAAGCGGTGGGAGCGGAAACCGAAGCTGGAGCCGTGGGTGAAGCGGATCCCGCGCCGCGCCACCTCCCGGCGCAGGGCCGCGAGCAGCAGCCCGTGGTTTTCGAGGGTGTCCTCGGCCAGCTTCACGATCACGAACGGGCTCTGGGCGAGGCCGGGTGTGCCCGGACGCAACGCGGGGTGCACCACCTCGGCGAAGATTCCCCGGACCTCGGCCAACTCGCGGGCGAGCCGGGCGTTGGTGGCGAAGACCTGACCGGCGTGCCGTCGTGTCCAGGCCGGGTCGGCGACGAAACCGGTGTCGAGGGCCGCCGCGGCGGCCACCGCGATGCCGGAGCCGGTGGTGGACCGGGCCAGCCGGAGGGTCGACGCCAGCTGGTCGGCGGTCGGTGGACCGGCGTGCGAGTAGATCTCGGCGATGCCGAGGTTGGCCAGCTCGAGGCCCTGCTGGTCGAGTTTCAGCCCGGACCGCAGCTCGACGACGAGGACGTCACCGAGGCCGGTGAGCCCGTCGAGGAAGGCCCGGGTCGGCCAGAGCGGCGAGACCAGCGTGGTGTCGACAACGATGATCCTCGGCCGGTCGGGTGCGGACCGCCAGGCCCGGAGCAGGGCACTGACGTCGAGCACGTCGAGCTCCCAGTTGTAGCGGACCGGCTCGATCAGCAGGACGTCGTGACCACCGCGCTGCAGAGTCTCAGTGAGGTCGCCGACCCCCACCTTGTCGTAACGCAGCACCGCCGAGCCGAGGTACTCCATCAGCAGGTCGGTCTCGAAGTAGTCACCCCAGTACGCCACCGACAGTGGCCGCCGCTCGTCCGGGCGCAGCATGTGCACGAGGCTCTGGAGCACGTGGCCGAGGCCTGCCATGCAGCTGTTGAACGTGACCACCGCCCCACTCCACCCGTCGGGCGGGGTCGACGCCAGGCGGCTCTCCAGGTGGGCGACCGGGAGTCCGCGCTCGTAGCTGTGCGGGAAAGCGAGTCCGCTGGGCAGACGCCGGTCGCCGGTCGAGTCGGGTGAGCGGAAGTGCTCCTCGTCGAGGCGGTGACCGCGGCGCAGGAGCAGGGCCCGGAGCTGCTCGGACGCCGTCTCCAGCCGGTGTTCGGCGGCGAGCGGGTCCGCCGCGACGTCGATCGCGGCGAGGCGGGCCCGGAAGCGGGCCCACTGCCGCTCGTCGCCGGCACTCTGGGCCTCGGCCAGGGCGGCCAGCCCCGTCAGCAGCTCGCGTTCCAGGCTCAGCTCGTCGCGGTGGCGGCGGCCCGTCGCGGGCGCGGCCTGCGTGCCGGCGGTCATGACACCGGCCGGATCCCGGTGCCGTCGTACGCCCACTCGGCCGGCGGCTCGATCCGGTTGAACCAGCGCTTGTTGGTCGACGTGTACGCCCCCGAGGCGGTCAGCACGAGCCGGTCCCCGGGCGTACAGGGGGCGAGGTCGAAGGTGGATCGACGGCCGCGGACGTCGGTGCCAAAGAAGTCGTTCTCGTAGAGGGTGTTGCCGGCCAGCAGCGTGGCGCGACCCTCCCCCGGCGTGGCGTCCGGGTCGGCCGGCAGGACGACGGGCCGGTGCCAGGGCGCGTAGTTCCAGGCGGAGGCGTCGACCGTCACCACGTCGGCCCCGAAGGCCGGGTGGTCGCGCTCGGACGACAGCACGGAGACGAAGAGGTAGCCGTGGGGTCCGAGCACCCCGCCGCCGGGCTCGAACTGCAGCGTCATCGCGCGCCCGGTCCGCTCGCACCATTGCCGCAGGATGCGGTCGACTGCCGCGAGCGCGCCCAGGGCGGCGCTGCGCTGGGCGTAGAGGCTGAAGAAGCCGCCGCCGAGGTCGATGGTGTGCAGGTCGGGGAACGCCTCGGCGACCGCGAGCAGGTAACGGGTCTTGTGGACGAGGTGCTCCGCCGTCATCTGCCCGGTGTGCGTGTGCAGCCGGACCAGGGGGTTGCCGGTACGGCCGAGCAGGTCGTGCAGGCGCGGGTCGGTGGCGAGCAGCCCGAACCGGCTCTGGGCGCCGAACGTGCTGTGCTCGTTCTCGATGGCCTCCGGCAGCGGCACCCGCAGGCGCACCCCGACGGGCTCACCCGGGAACGCCGCGCACAGGGCTTCGAGCTGCTCGTACGAGCTGGCGTCGACCAGGACACCGTCCGCGCGCAGCTTCTCGGCGTCCGCGATCGTGAAGGCCGGCCCGGTCGCGGTGATCCGCGTGAAGCCGGCCGCCCGGGCCAGGTTGTACTCGCCGAGGGAGGCCACGTCGGCGCCGAGGCCCAGCGCCGCCAGCTCGCTCAGGACCCCGACGGTGTGACAGGCCTTGAGGGCGACGTTGAGCTGCGCACCGGCCACCGTGGCGACGTCGGCGACGAGCAGCCCGACCGAGTGACGCAGCCCTTTGAGGTCGTAGACCAGGGCAGGTGTCGGCAGTTCCAGCGCGTGCCGGAAGATGGCGGTGTCCGGGAACCGCACGAGCGGCGGCACGGCCTGCGGTGTGGTCATCCCGGGGCTCCTCTCCAAGGGGACGGGCCGGTGCCGGGCGCGCTGTGATCGCGCCCGGCACCTCGAACGCACGGGCCTACTGCCCCAGCTCGCTCGTCTTCGGGCGGTTCATCGCCAGGATCGACAGGTCGGTCCGGATCTCCCGGACGTCCCCGCTGAGCACCTCGACGTCGTCCGTCAGACCCAGGTCCTCGACCTTCAGGCCCTGCGGCTCGGCGAACATGTCCGCGAGAGACCGCTCCAGCGCCTCGATGGATTCCATTAACACTCACCTCCTTTCAGCGTCACAGTCCCGAACGGTGTTGTGCGGGTATCAGGAGGCCACGGCCACACCCGAGTAGCCCTCGGCGTGGGCGCGCAGCACCGAGCCGTCCGCCAGCGGCACCCCGGCCAGCGCGTCGACCACCTCGGCCAGCCAGGCGGTCAGGCGGCGGCCGTCGACGCCGTACTCAGCGGCGAACGCGGGTGTCTCGGCCCCGCGCGCGAAGTGGTGCGCCCGGGCCCAGGACTTCACGAGGCTGCTGGTCAGCCGGGCCTCGTCACCGGCTCCGCGACAGAGCAGCGACAGGTAGAACAGGCTCTGGTGGGTGTAGACGTGGTACGCCGCCAGCGACCGGTCCGCGCTGAACAGCCGTCCCCGGCCACCCCACGGCACCGGCAGCAACTCGCTGCTCTCGTCGACATAACCGGCCCGCAGGATGTCGCGGGCCACGCCCAGATCGGCGAGCTTCTGGTGCAGGCTCTCGTGCAGGACGATCTCGGCGGCGCGGACCGGGTCGGCGAAGACGCGGTCGCTGACGTAGATGACCAGTGGCGTCCCGGCGTAGTAGCCGCTGTTCATGGCGCCGTCGTAGATCCCGACCGCGATGCCGTCGACGACGTCCGGCCCGATCAGCGGCAGCGCGGTGGTCAGCACCGCGGCCGCCTCGGCCAGCGCGGCCTCCAGCTCGGTGGTCACCGGCACCGTGGCGACCACCGAGGTGTCCGCCGTCCCGGCCATCGACGTGTTGAACCGGGCGACGAGCTCCTCACCGGCCGGGTTGCCGTGCCAGGCCTTCAGCGCCGCGGGCCGAGGCCCGGACGGCTCCGTGTCGGCGGTGAGCGCCGGGTCGTCCTGACGAGCCCGCCTGTACGCCGCGTGCTCCGCCAGCAGAGCACGGCCCTGCGGGACGTCACCGGCGAGCAGCAACCGCAAGGCGGCGTCCAGGACCCCGCGCCGCAGCGACTCGAGCTGCGGCGCTGCGGCCGGTGCCAGGTCGGCAGGGTCGAGGCCACACGTCTGGGCGCACAGCGCGCCGAGGCCGCGGTAGTAGGCCGTCCCGGTGCGGCGGATGTCGTCACCGCGGCCGAACGTGCCGCCGGCGAGCTTGCGTTCGAGAGCGGAGACCAGGGCGGCGGTCATCGCGGCGCTCCCGCGGTGATCAGCCCGTGCCGCCGGAGCAGGTCCAGCTTGCGGTCGACCAGGGCGCCGACCTGGTCGCCGGTGGCGCGGTCGCCCAGCAGCGCGCCGACCCGCTCGCGGATGCCCTCGGGTGTCCGGCCGTCGCACAGCTCCAGGACATACCAGGTCAGCCGGTCGAGAACGCTGACACCGAAGGGCTCCCGGGAGAAGACGAACGCGGCGGAATGGTCCGCGTACGGCTCGAGAAACCACGTCGACGTCTTGATCGGACCGTCCATGCTGTCGCTCCCGTCCCTCCGGCCGGCGTTACGCTGACCGATGGTTCAGCCGGGGCGTTGCAGCATGGTTGCAGCGCAGGTCAGCTCCGGTCCTCCAGCGCCGCCCGCGCCTCGGCCAGGACCGTCGCCGGGGCCGTGGTGGTGAGCACGTGGTCGAGCGCCCGGCGGTAGGCGATGTCGAACGCCTCTTCGGCGGGCACGTCGACGTCCGGGACGACACCGGTCCCCTCCCAGTTGCCGCCGGTCATCGGGTTGACCGACCGGGCGGTGGGCACGGTGATCTCCAGCGTCGGCGTGAGGGGGAAGAACTGCGTCGGGTGGGCGCCACCGCGGGTGGTACGGCCGATCAGGGTCGCCCGCTCCAGCACCTGGAGGTTGTAGCAGAACTCCTCACCGGCGGAGAACGTGACATCACTGATCAGCACCCAGACCGGCCGGTCGGGGTACCGCTCGCCGGGCAGGTACGCAAGACTCCAGAACTGCCGCGTCCCGCCGGACTCACCGTCGTAGATGTTGTTGAGGTGTGTCATGTCGTCCGCGAAGAGGTAACTGAGCCAGAAGGTGACGCCGTTCGGCGAGCCGCCCCTGTTCCTGCGCAGGTCGAGGATCAGCGCCTCGGTGTGCGAGACCAGCTCCATCGCGGCGGCGATCGCCCGTCCACCCACCGACGCATCGGCGATCTGGCGCAGATCCAGGTAGCCGATGTTGCCGTCGAGGCGCTCGACGCGGGCAATGCCGTAGTTGGCGGTCCTGACGCTCTCCTTGTAAGCGGTGATCAGTTCAGCCTCGGTCAGCGACGCGTGCATCTCGGGCGGGCGGGTCCGGACTCGCAGGTGTTTGTCCGCACAGACCTCGAACAGCTCGGCGGTCAGCCGCTCGGCGAGTTTCTCCTCGTCGAGCCCGTCGTATTCGCCGGCCTCCTGCCGCCGCCGGATCGCGACCGCCGCGGCCTGCGCCTTCTCCGGAAAGATGTAGCGGGTGGTGAGCAGCGCGAGGGCATCATCAATCACAGTGGACATGCCGCGAACCTAGCGGTTCCGGCACGACCGCGGGTGACACCCGGGAGGCCTCCCCCGGGCATCACCCGCTCGTTCTCAGGACGCCGGCGTGCCGGTGACCTCGAGGTCCCGGAGGCGGCCGATGTTGTCGAACGAGCCGAAGCCCACCCGTCCCGAGGAGAACGTCGTGTCCCGGGCGGTCATCAGCGGATCCTTGGCACCGTCCACGTAGACCGCGATCTCGCCCGTCGCCGGCAGGTGCTTCACCTTCACGTCGTGCCAGTCGGCGTCGACCACGGCCGGGTTCGCGCCCCGGGAGCGGCCGTTCCACTCGTAGTCGATGCGTTCACGGTCGGCGTTGTTGACCTTGAAGATGCCGTTGTGCGGGTAGATCGTGTTGTCGGTGGAGAGGTGTGCGTAGTAGAACTCCGTGTCGCTCTTGTAGCCGAAGACGATGATCACGTCGCGGTTCGTGATCTCGACCGGTTCGTCGAGGCGCACGCTCGCCTTGATCTCGACCGAGGACAGGACGGGTCCGGCCGTCAGCACGGCGTACTCGAAGGGCCGGCGGGGTCCGGGCCGGGCGACGCCGGCCTCGGCGAGGATCACCTGGCTGCCGGTGAACTTCCACTTGGACGGGGTCACGGGCGCCCAGTTGGTCGGCCGCATGGTGTCACGGACCTTGGTGGTGCCGGCCGGGGCCGACGCGAAGGTGCGCGTCCCGGTGACTTTCCAGACCTTGGCGTTGGCCTTGGCCAGGAGGTACAGCTCACCCTGGGCGTCGGTGCCGAACCGCAGGTCCACCCGGTTGGGATCGCCGGGCGCGCCCGGCGACGACAGATCCCGCAGGCGTACGGGCACACCCGCGTCGTCGAACAGGTTGAGCCGGTGGATCGTGGCCGGGGCGTGGCCGCGGCGCATCTCGTCGGCCTCGGTGTAGAAGACCCAGCCGTTGACCAGGTCGCCGAAGACGTACTTGCCGCGCAGCGCCGGGACGTCCTGGCCCCGGTAGACGAACCCGCCCGCGACCGCCACGCCGACGTCCGAGGTGCAGTTCCAGTCCGGCGCCGGGTTGTGGTCGTACTCGGCCACGGGGTACTGGTAGCCGGCGTCGTCGGCGGGCAGCGGGAAGAGCCGGTCGCACGGTGTCGTGGGTGTCTTGTCGAAGACGTACCGGCCCTCGCGCTCGCTCCAGCCGAAGTTGTCACCGGCGCGGACCTCGTAGATCGCCTCGACGGCGTGCTCGCCGATGTGGCCCAGGTAGAGCCGCCCGGTGGCCCGGTCCCAGCTGAACCGGTGCGGGTCCCGGAAGCCGTACGCGTAGACCTCGCCGAGCTTCCCGGCCTGCCCGACGAACGGGTTCGACGGCGGGATGCCGTACTTGCCGTTCGGAGCGTTGGTGCCGCGCGGGTCGATGCGCAGGAGCTTGCCGTGGGGCAGTGCGAGGTTCTGCGGGTCGGTGTTGCCGGCACCCTGGCCGCCGTCACCGACCGCCAGGTAGAGGTTGCCGTAGTCGGCCGAGCCGCGCTTGGCCGTCGGGTTGAAGTTGATCTCCTGGATGCCGTGGATCTGGCCGCCGAAGCCGATGCGCAGCACCTCCCGGTGGGTGCCCGCGAACGTGTCCGCGGCCGGGTCGGTGGCCTTCCACTCGGTGATGACACCGTGGTAGAGCACGGTCGCCTGCCGGTAGTCCGGGACCTCGGCCGTGATCGCCGCTTCCTCGGTGTGGATCGTGTAGAAGAGGCCGTTGCGCCGGAAGTCGGGGTGGAACGTCACGTAGCCGAAGCCCTGTCCCAGCCCGCGCCCGGAGAAGAACTCGGGCTGGAAGCTCGCGGCGACGTCGAGGTAGACGTGCGGGACGCCGTTCTTCACCAGGTAGAGGTTGCCGTTGAGGTCGGGGACCGCGCGCCGGCCCGAGCCGTCCGGCACCTCCATGATCGTGTTGATCCGGGCGACGCGGTTGAGCCGCTGGTCGACGAGCGGCGGGTCGGTCACCGACTGCGGGAAGCTCGCATATTCGGAGAGCACCAGCGCGAGCCTCGAGGTCTCCGGCTCGGTCGGTACGGGGTCGTAGACGGCGCCGTCAGCGGCGCGAGCGGCCGACGGGATGCCGACCAATGTGGACAGAACGAGGACTATCGGCAACAGCAGTCTGCGGATCATCATTACCCCCGGGTCATGAAGCGGTACTGGTTCGCGACGTCGCGCGCCGAGAGCGAGCGGTCGAGGAGCATCAGCGCGTCCATCCGGCAGTCACACGGGTTGCGGTCCGGCGAGCCCTGCCACGGGAAGCTGCCGCCGATCTTGATGCCACGGGGATCGGTGGCCGTGGTGACGTGCGGTCCGGGACCGTTGAGCAGCCACGGATCGTCCGTGCGGGTGTAGAAGCCCTCGACCGGCCTGCCGTCGCGGTAGAGCGCCATGGTGCCGCTGGTGAAGTCGAACGTCGCGGCCAGGTGCACCCACTGGTCCTTGGGCAGCAGCGTCTGCCAGTCCGCGTTCGCCGCGAAAGTCTGGGAGTTGCCGCCGTCGAGCCGCCGGCCGAGCGCGACCAGGCGCAGGGTGCCGTTGACGTCGATGAGCTCCAGCAGGGCGCGGACGGCGTGCCCGTCGGAGTCGCCGGTGAGCACGCCGGTCAGGCCGATGGCGTTGAACCCGGCGGCCGGGCCGTCCATCGAGCGCTTGAAGAAGCCCATCACCGTGCTGCCCTCGGCCGCGTTGAAGGCCCGCAACGTCCGCACGCCGCTGGCCGACCAGATCCCGGCCTTCCAGTCGTCGGTGGTCCCGGCCGCGACCGGCCCGGTCTTCAGCGCGTTCCGGCTCCCGGGATAGGCCCGATCCTGTACGCGCATGGCAGCGCCGCCGTTGACCAGCTCGATCTCGGTGCCGGAGCGCCCGAGGTCGGCTTCGAGGGCCGGGTCACCGGGCATCGGGTGGTCGAAGTTGTAGTAGGCGACCACGGACGATCGCAGGGACGGATGGATGTCACGTGGGCCGTTGCTGCCTGCCCGCGCCGGTGCGGCGGCGGCGCCGGTCACCAGGACGGCGGCGACGGCGACGAGCGCACGGCTTCTTCTGGTCATCGCTGACCTCCATCAATGCTTGGGTGCGACTGGTGGTTCGGCGGGACGGCCGCCGAGGTAGAGCTCGCCGAGCTGCGGGTCGGCCAGCAGCTCGGCCGCCGGCCCGGAGATGTGGACGCGCCCGAGGTCGAGCACGCAGCCGGTGTCGGCGGTCTCGAGGGCGCGCCGGGCGTTCTGCTCGACGAGCAGGACGGCCGTGCCCGCGTCGCGCATGCGCACGACCTGGTCGAAGATGATGCTGGTGGCCTTGGGGTCGAGCCCCATCGACGGCTCGTCGAGGAGCACCACCTTGGGGTCGACCATCAGCGAGCGGGCGAACTCGACCTGTTTCTGCTGCCCGCCGGAGAGCAGCCCGGCCAGCGCGTTCCAGCGTTCGGCAACGACCGGGAAGAGCTCCTTCACGAACGCCGTCCGCGCAGCGAGCTTGGACTTGTCCTTGAGGGTGTACGCGCCGAGCAGGACGTTCTCGGCGACGGTCATCTCGCGGAAGACGCTGTGGCCCTGAAGGACCAGAGCCACCCCGGCGGCCAGCATCTTCTGCGGGCCAAGGCCGGTGACGTCCTCACCACCGACCAGGATGCGGCCCGAGCGGGGCTTGAGCAGGCCGCTGGCCACCTTGAGCACAGTGGACTTGCCGGCGCCGTTCGGCCCGACCAGGCAGACAACGGACCCGGCGGGCACGGCCACGCTGAAGCCGCGCAGCACCGGCGCCGCCCGGCCGTACCCGGCCTGGACGTCGACGAGTTCGATCTCAGACGCCAAGGTATGCCCCCAAAACGCGCTCGTCGGTGCGGATCAGCGACGGTGGCCCCTCGGCGATCGGGCGGCCGCGGTCGAAGACCACGATGTGGTCGCTGATGCTCATCACCAGGTCCATGTTGTGCTCGACGATGACAAAGGTGCGGCCCTCGGCGTTGAGCTCACGCACGAGCGTGCCGATGCGGTCGAGCAGCGCCGGGTTGACGCCGCCGGCCGGCTCGTCGAGCAGCACCGTGGCCGGCTCGCCCATCAGGACCCCGGCGAGCTCCAGCAGTTTCTGCTGGCCCCAGGACATGTTGCGGGCCTCGACGTCGATCAGGTGCTCGATGCCGAGCCGCGTGAGCCACCCGCGGGCCCGGTCGACCTCGGCCCGGTGCCGCGCGCCGCGCAGCCCGCCGAGCAGACCTCCCGGGCGTACGGCGGCGAGCACGTTGTCGAGGGCCGACATGCGCGGGAAGACGCGGCAGAGCTGGAAGGTCCGGCCGACACCGGCGCGGGCGATCGCGTGCGGCGCCTTGCGGGTGATGTCCTGGCCCGCGTACGTGATCTGCCCGCTGTCGGCCCGGATCATCCCGGTGACGCAGTTGAAGAACGTGGTCTTGCCGGAGCCGTTGGGCCCGATCAGGGCGTTGACCTGCCCCTCGCGAAACTTCACGGTCGCGCCGTCGAGCGCCACCACTCCCCCGAACGCCTTCCTGACGTCCTTCGTCTCCAGGCTCATTGTTTGACCTCCTCGCGCTTACGTTCCTCCTGGAGTTCGGCGGCGGTGACCTCGCGGATCGAGCTCTGCTCGGACTTCCCGAAGCGCCGGAAGAGGCTGCCGATGGCGGGCAGGACACCGTCGGGCATGAACATCACGACCAGGCCCAGCAGCAGACCGGTCGCCACCAGGTGCAGCGGCGTGTTGCCGAACTGCCCCTTGAAGTATTCGAGCGCGACTCCCACGATCAGCGCGCCGGCGAGCGGCCCGAACAGGTTGCGCACCCCGCCCAGCAGCGCCATCAGCACCAGGTAGGACCCAGTGAGGATGGAGAACTGGAAGACCGGGTCGAGATCGCCGAACCACAGCGCGTAGAGCCCGCCGGCCAGCGCCGTGAACCCGGCCGAGATCACAAAGACGATCAGCTTGTACGCGAAGGTCGGCGTACCGAGGGCCTCGGCTTTGTCCTCGTCCTCCCGCACCGCCTTGAGCCCGAGCCCGAAGCGGGACCGGTCGATCACCCACCACACCAGCAGCGCCAGGGCGAGCAGCGCGGCGAAGAGGTAGAAGAACACCCGGTGGTGCTCGGGACGCAGCAGACCCGGGAACGGCCGTGGCACCACGAGACCGCGCGAGCCGCCGGTGAACGACGCCCAGCTCTGGAAGACCAGCAGCAGGATCAGCACCAGCGCGATCGAGACGATGACGAACGACGCCCCGCGTACCCGGAGAGCCGCGAGGCCGATCGGCACCGCCAGGAGAGCGACGAGCAGGGCGGCCACCGCCAGGGCCACGAAGCTGGGGAGGCCCGCCTTGGTGACCAGCAGCGCGGTGCCGTAACCGCCGAGCCCGGCCAGCGCGCCGTGCCCGAGGGAGATGTAGCCGGTGAAACCGCCGACGAAGTTCCACGAGGTCGACAGGACCGCGTAGTTCAGCACGACGATGCCGGCCGACAGGATGTACGGGTTCGGCGCGAGGCTGGGGAACGACAGCACGGCCGCGGCGAGGAGCACCAGTCCGGCGCCGGTCAGGACCTTCCTAGAAACGCTGGGCAAGACGACCTCCGAAAAATCCCTGTGGCCGGAACGCCAGCGTCGCGAAGAGCGCCAGGTAGAAGATCGTCTGCGCCCACGTGGTGCCCATCGGGATCTGCAGCAGGCTCTGCATCAGCCCGAGCAGGACCGCTGCGGCCGCCGCGCCCGGCACACTCCCGAGCCCGCCGACCACGATGATGGCCATCAGCGGGCCGATCCAGTGCCAGTGCAGGGACGGGTAGATGGTGGTGTCGAGCGACAGGGCCGTGCCGCCGATCGCGGCGGTGGCCAGTCCGAGACCGAAGCCGTACCCGGCGACCTTCTCGGTGTCGATCCCGACCAGCCGGGCCGCGTCACGGTGCTGGATCGTCGCCCGCAGCGCCCACCCGAACGTCGTCTTCTTCATGAGCAGGTAGAGCGCGGCCAGGGCGACCACGGCCAGCCCGAAGGCGATCAGTTTGACCACGGCGATCCGCGCGCCGAAGAGCCCGAAGCTCGCCGAGCCGTAACCGAGCTGGATGCGGCGCTGGGTGCCCGTGAACGCGTACCCGAGGAGGCCCTCGATGATGAGCGCGATCGCGAAGGTCAGCAGGACCGACATCATCGTCAGCGTGATCGGCCGCAGCCGGGACAGCAGCATCCGTTGCAGCAGTACCCCGGCGCCGAAGAACAGCGGGACCGTCACGATCATCGAGAGCAGCGGGTCGACGCCCAGCCGCTCGTGCGACCACCAGGCCAGATAGGCCGCGAGGATCAGGAACGCCGAGTGGGCGATCATCACCACGCGCATGATGCCGAAGTAGAGGGTCAGCCCCGCCGCCAGGAGGGCGTAGAGCCCTCCCAGCAGCAGGCCGAGGATGATGCTCTGGAAGAGCAGGCCACCGGACGGCATCGGCGACTCACCAGGCCGGTTTCGGGTAGAGGAAGCCGGCCTCCTTGACCGGCTCCGGCAGCACGATCTTGATGCTGCCGCCCTGCCACTGCTGGATCATGTGCGCACCCTGCGGCTTGCCGGCGGCGTCCCAGCTGAGCGGTCCCACCACCGTCTCGACCTTGTTGCCGTGCACCCAGTCGACCAGCTTCTGCTGACAGTCACCCTGCTCGGCACACCCCGCGGCGGTCACGGCGGCCGCGACGACCTGGCCGGTCGTGTACGCGTTCGCCTGGTCCTCCTCCGGCTCCTTGCCGAACTGCGCCTTGAACTTCTCGACGAATTCCTTGTTGCTCTCGTACGGCGCGTCGGGGCTGTAGCCGGTCGGCGACAGCACACCCTCCGTCTTGTTGCCGATGGCCGAGGCGAACTCGGGATTGGTCGGCGCACCCGAGAACGCGGCCAGCTTCGGCTGGTAGTTCAGCTGCTGCAGGGCGACGATCAGGTTGACGCCGTCCTGGTACTGCGAGCCGCCCACCAGCATGTCCGCCTTCGACGAGGCGATCTTCGCCGCGATGCTGCTGAAGTCGGTGGTGTTCGGCGGGTACACCTCGTCGACCACGGTCCTTATCCCCGCCGCCTCGAGCTTCGCCTTCAGCCCGTACGCCGTGCCCTGCGCGAACGGGTCGTCCATGGCGGCGTACGCCACGGTTTTGGGCTTCTGGTCCGCCGGCAACGCCAGCAGGTAGTCGGCCAGGTGGTTGTAGTGGTCGTTCGCCACCGCGGGGGCCGCGTAGAACAGGTTCTTGAAACCCTGCTCGAAGACCTCCTTGGCGGCGCCGGCGGGCTCGACAAAAAGCATGCCGTACTCCTCGGCCACCCGGGCCGACGGAACGACCAGGCGGGTCGAGAACGGGCCGACCACCAGGTCGACCTTGTCGCTGCCGATCAGCTGCTCGTAATCGGCGACGACCCTGTCCGCGTTGGACTGGTCGTCCAGAATCTTCAGCTCGATCTGACGGCCGAGCAGACCGCCCTTGTCGTTGGTGATCTTCGCCCAGGCCTCGTAGCCCTCCTGGACACCCTTGCCGGGCTCGGAGAAGTCCCCCGTGAGCGGCAGCGAGATGCCGACGACGATCGGATCATCGGCGGAGTCGGACCCGCCGCCGTCGCCGCTGCACGCGCCGAGAGCGAGGATCAGAGTCGTGCCAAGGGCCGCAGCCCCACGTGTACGCCTAAGTGATGAACGCATCCTCGGAAGCTCCTTTGCCCGGGACGTAAGCGCTTGCGAAAGCGCTTACGTAGCCTAGGCTCAGTTTTGCGTCACTGGCAATAGCCTCGTAACACCAGCCTGACGCTCAGTGATCAACTTTCGGGAGAGAGTGGACGGATGCCCAAACCCGGCCCCAGGCTCCGCCTCGTCGACGTCGCCGAACGCGCCGGCGTCTCACTGGCCACCGCGTCCCGCGCCCTAGCCGGCCGCGACGGTGTGAGCGAGGAGGTCGCCACCCGCATCCGCGAGATCTCCCGCGAGCTCGGCTACGTCGCCAACCCGTACGCCCGCACCCTCGCCGGTGGCGCCAGCTCCACCGTGGGCCTGGTCGTGCACCAGGTGGACGACCCGTACTTCTCCGAGATCGCGGGCGGTGTCATCCAGGTCGCCGACGAACAGAGCCTGCTCGTGCAGATCTGCCACTCCGGCCGCGACCCCGACCACGAGCTCCGCCAGATCCGCCACCTGATCGCCCAGCGGGTCGGCATCATCATCATCGCCGGCTCCGGATACAACGACCCCCGCATCGAGGCCGAGGCGAAGGCGGAGCTGTCCGCGTTCCAGAGCCTCGGAGGCCGGGTCGCGGTCATCGGCCGCCACTCCCTGGGCGTCGACGCCGTCCTCCCCGACAACGAGGCCGGCGGCCAGGCCCTCGGCGACCACCTGGTCGGCCTCGGCCACCGGCACATCGCGGTCGCGGCGGGCACACCCGGCCTGACCACGGTCGCCGACCGCCTCGCCGGCGTGGCGGCCGGCCTGCGCGCCCACGGCCTCTCCCTCGACGACCTCCCCGTCGTCCACACCGACTTCACCCGCGACGGCGGCCGCGCCGCCGCCGACCAGATCATGACCAACCACCCGGCGACCACCGCGATCGTCGCCCTCAACGACGCCATGGCCATGGGTGTGCTGTCCGCCCTGCGCGCCCGCCGCACCCCGGTCCCGGACCGCGTCTCGGTGGTCGGCTTCGACGACGTCTCGGTCGCCGCCGACCTGGCCCCGAGCCTGACGACGGTCCGCCTGCCGATGACCGACATGGGCCGGATGGCTCTGGAGCTGGCGCTCAAACCGCGCTCGGCCCGCCCCCGCCGCCGCGCCACCGGCCACCGCTTGATAGTCCGCGACTCCACCGGTCCGGTCCCGGCTGTGTGATCCGGCCGCTCAACGGGGTACGAGACCGCCATGACTGCTCGTATCAACATGATTGCCATCGATGCTGTTGATCCTCGGCCTGTGGCGGAGTTCTGGGCCGCCGTCCTGGGCTGGAGGATCACCGAGGAGGAGGAAGACGGCATCAGCCTGGCCCCGGCCGATGCCGCCTGGCCGACGATCGACGTGCTCAAGGTGCCCGAGGGCAAGACCGTGAAGAACCGGCTGCACTTCGACGTGCGCGCCGACGGCAGCAGCACCGAGGAGGAGCTGGAACGCCTGCTCGGGCTGGGTGCCCGCAAGGTCGACGTCGGCCAGGGGTCCGACGTGAGCTGGACCGTCCTGGCCGACCCTGAGGGCAACGAGTTCTGCCTGCTCTCCCGCACGGTCCAGGAGGTGCTGGACCACTGAGCTCAGGCGACGTGGGTGAGGTATCGCTGGATGGTCTCGTCGAGGACCTCGCGGCCCGGGCGGGACCAGACGTTCTCGGCGAAGACCTCGACCTCGACCGGGCCCGTGTAGCCCGCCGCGTCGACGGCCTCCCGGAAGCGGCGGAGCTCGACGCAGCCCGTACCCGGGAGGCCCCGGCCCAGCAGGACGCCGGCCGGGAGGGGGGTGACCCAGTCGGCGGCCTGGAAGCAGGAGATGCGGTTCTCGCGGCCGGCGCGGGTGATCTGGTCCCACACCGTGTCGTCCCACCACAGGTGGTAGGTGTCGATCACGACACCGACGGCTTCGGACGGGTACGGCGAGGCCAGGTCCAGGGCCTGCTTGAGGGTCGAGACGACGCAGCGGTCCGAGCCGAACATCGGGTGCAGCGGTTCGATCGCGAGCTGTACCCCGACGTCCTGGGCGTGCGGGACCAGGGTGCCGACGGCCCGGCCGACGTGGGCGCGGGCGGCGTCGAGGTCGCGGCTGCCCGGGGGCAGGCCGCCGGAGACGAGGACCAGGGACGGTGCGCCCAGGGTGGCGGCCTCGTCGAGGGCGCGCCTGTTCTCGTCCTGCCAGCCCGGCTCCTGGAAGAAGCCGCCACGGCACAGCGAGGTGACGGCCAGCCCGGCGTCGCGGACGAGGGCGGCGGTGCGCTCGACGCCGTACGCCTGGACCTCCTCACGCCACAGGCCGACGCCGGTGACGCCGGCCTCCACGCAGCCGTTCACGAGGTCGGGCAAGGGCCAGTGTTTGGTGGTGGCCTGGTTGAGGGAGAAGCGTTTCACGGCTGCACCACCCCGGCGGTCGTCAGCCAGGCGCGGGCCCGGTGGGCGGCGAGGTCGGCGTCGGGGAGCAGCCCGGCCGCGTCGGCCAGGCGCAGGAGTGTGGCCAGGTGGCGGGGCGACCGGCCGCTCTGCACACCGCCGACCATCGTGAAGTGGTCCTGGTGGCCGGCCAGCCAGGCCAGGAAGACGATGCCGGTCTTGTAGTACCAGGTGGGTGTCTCGAAGAGGTGCCGGGACAGGGTCACGGTCGGGGCGAGGATCCGGTCGTACTCCGCGAGGTCACCGGTGTCGAGCGCTCGCAGCGCCGCGGAGGCCGGTGGGGCGATCGCGGCGAAGACGCCCAGCAGCGCCTCGGAGTGACCGTGGTCGTCGCCGCGGATCAGGACCGGGTAGTTGAAGTCGTCGCCGGTGTAGAGGCGGACACCGGCCGGGAGGCGGCGCCGCAGCGCGATCTCGAAGTCCTCGTCCAGCAGGGACAGCTTGATGCCGTCGACCTTGCCGGGGTGCGCGGCGATCAGCTCGGCCACCGTGTCGGCGGCCCGGCCCTGATCGCCGGCTCCCCAGTAACCGGCGAGCAGGGGGTCGAAGGCCGGTCCCAGCCAGTGCAGGATCACCGGCCGGCCGGAGTCGTCGAGCAGCTGCCCGTAGATGTCCAGATAGTCCCGGGCGTCGCGGGCCGCGGCGGCGAGGTGGCGGCTGCACATCAGGACCGGTCCGGCGCCGGCCTCCTGCACGTCGGCCAGCTGTTCGCCGTACGCCTTGCGGATCTCGTCGAGGGTCGCGGGGCCCGGCGGGAGCTGGTCGGTGGCGACACCGGCGACCACCGTGCCGCCGGCCATTGCCGCCTCGCGGGCCGAGCGGCGGATCAGCTCGCGGGCCGCCGGATAGTCGAGGCCCATGCCGCGCTGGGCGGTGTCCATGGCCTCGGCCACCCCGAAGCCGTGCGCCCACAGGTGGCGTCGGAAGGCGAGCGTGGCGTCCCAGTCGAGGACCGGTGGCGCGCCGGGGACGTTCTCGGCGGCCGGGTCGGCGACGACGTGGGCCGCGGCGTAGGCGACCCGGCCGGTGAACCGCTCCCCCGGCGCCGCCCACTCCGACCCTGTGCCGGAAAGTGTCAGCGGGCCGTCGGGCAGGTGCAGGGTCCGGCTCATCGGTCCAGCTCCGGCACCTCGAGGCGACGGCCCTCGCGGGCCGACTGCAGACCCAGCTCGGCCAGCTGCACCCCGCGCGCTCCGGCCCACAGATCCCACGTGTACGGGGCGTCCTCGGCGACGTGACGCAGGAACATCTCCCACTGCGCCTTGAAGCCGTTGTCGAACTCCTCGTTGTCCGGCACCTCCTGCCACTGGTCGCGGAAGCGCTCGGTCAGCGGCAGGTCGGGGTTCCACACGGGTTTCGGGGTGGTGGACCGGTGCTGGATGCGGCACCCGCGCAGACCCGCGACGGCGCTGCCCTCGGTGCCGTCGACCTGGAACTCGACCAGCTCGTCACGGTTCACCCGGACCGCCCAGGACGAGTTGATCTGCGCGACCACACCGCCCTCGAGCTCGAAGATCCCGTACGCGGCGTCGTCGGCCGTGGCCTCGTAGGCGTCGCCCTGCTCGTCCCAGCGGCGCGGGATGTGCGTGGTGACGTGGGCCGTGACCGTGCGGACCGGCGAGAACAGCTGCTCCAGCACGTAGTGCCAGTGCGGGAACATGTCGACGACGATGCCGCCGCCGTCCGCAGCCCGGTAGTTCCAGCTCGGGCGCTGCGCGGCCTGCCAGTCGCCCTCGAACACCCAGTAGCCGAACTCACCGCGTACGGAGAGGATGCGGCCGAAAAAACCGCCGGAGATCAAGCGTTGCAGTTTGCGGAGGCCCGGCAGGAAGAGCTTGTCCTGCACGACGCCGTGCTTGACGCCGGCGGTGTCGGCGGCGCGGGCCAGCTCGATCGCGCCGCTCAGCGTCGTGGCCAGGGGTTTCTCGGTGTAGATGTGCTTGCCGGCCTCGATGGCCAGGCCGATGGCCTTCTCGCGTTCGCTGGTGACCTGGGCGTCGAAGTAGATCTGGACGTCGGGGCGGGCCAGCGCGGCGCCGAGGTCGGTCGTGTAGTCGGTGAGGCCGTGGCGGGAGGCGACGTCGCGCAGCTTCGCCTCGCTGCGGCCGACGAGGACGAGCTCGGGCCAGAGTTTCGATCCGTCGTGCAGGGGCAGGCCGCCGGCTTCGCGGATGGCGAGCAGGGAGCGGACCAGGTGCTGGCGATAGCCCATCCTCCCGGTGACACCGTTCATGACGATCCCGATCGGGACGCGAGCGGACATTGGGCCGACCCCCTCAGGTAAGCGCTTTCCTGGCAGGCTACCGGCGCGCGGACACCTCAGGCAAGCGCTTGCCCCCGGCTGCCGATGGGCTACTCTGCACCCGTGGCGACTCTCGCGGACGTCGCGCGGCGGGCGGGCGTCTCGACCGCGACCGTGTCCCGCATCATCAACAACAGCCCCAAGCCCGTGGCCGAGGCGCTCCGTGAGCGTGTCCTCGCGGCGGTCGCCGAGCTCCAATTCGTGCCGAACGCCAACGCGCAGCAGCTGGCCCGGGCCGACCGCACCGCCGTCGGCGTGATCGTGCACGACGTCTCGGACCCGTACTTCGCCGAGATCACCCGCGGGCTGCAGCGCGTCGCCACCGATCACGGGCGGCTGGTCATCATCTGCAACAGCTACCGCGATCCCGAGCGCGAGCTGGCCTACGTGGACCTGTTGCACGCCCACCAGACCGCGGCGATCGTGCTGGCCGGCTCGGGGTACCACGACGCGCCGATCACCGCGCGGCTCGACGCCAAGCTGCGCATCTACGAGAGCACCGGCGGCCGCGTCGCGGTGATCGGCCGCCACGAGCACAGCGGCGACGCGATCGTCCCCGAGAACGAGCCCGGTGGGTACCTCGCGGGCGACGCTCTCTACCGGCTCGGCCACACAACCATCGGGGTCATCGCCGGGCCGCGTCACCTGACCACGACCACCGACCGCCTCGCCGGGCTGCGGCGCGCGGCCAAGGAGCACGGGCACCGGCTGACCGCCCGGCAGGTCGTCTACGCCGACTTCGACCGCAACGGCGGCCGGGCGGCGGCCGCCGAGCTGCTCGACCGCTTCCCCGCACTGACCGCGGTGGCGGCGCTGAACGACTCGATGGCCGTGGGGGCGCTGGCCTGTCTGCGGGAACGCGGCATCGACGTGCCCGGGCAGGTCAGCCTGATCGGCTTCGACGACATGCCGATCTCGGTCGACGTGACTCCGCCGCTCAGCACCGTCCGCCTGCCGCTCGAGGACATCGGCGTCCGGGCGATGTCCCTGGCCCTGCGCGAGGGCGAGCGGACCACCCCGCTGGTGGAGCACGCCGCCGCCGAGCTGGTGCTGCGGGGCAGCACCGCACCCCCGTCAGACGGTTAACTGTTCGGCGTCACGGTCGTCGATCGCCCGGGTCGTGCCGCAGTTGGTGCAGGTCAGGAAATATCGCGGCCGGCGCACCGGGAAGAGCGGGATGAAGAACAGGCTGAACTTCGTCGTCCGCTTGATCAGCACCTGCGCGGCGGTCGCACCGCAATAGGCGCAGACCATGATCGGCGCGGCGAGCCGACTGTCGGAGGAACGGAAACCGAAGATGAGGAACACGGGTCGACGGTACCCACGACCGGCAACGACCATGCCTCCCCGCCGCCCCGAACTCGACACGCTCCGCATAACGATCGTCATCGGGCTGGTCTTCTTCCACGCCGCCCTGGTCTTCGACGCGAACGACGACTTCTACGTCAAGAACGCCGGGACCACCGAGGTGACCACGATCCTGGCCGGCCTGGGTGTGGTCTGGGCGATGCCCCTGCTCTTCCTGGTCGCCGGTGTCGGCTCGTGGCACTCCCTGGCCCGGCGCGGACCCCGGACCTTCGCGGTCGAACGCCTGCTCCGGCTGGGTGTGCCCCTGATCTTCGCCACCCTGACGATCGTGCCGGTCCCGCAATGGCTGAGGCTGCGCTCCCAGAGCGGGTACACCGGCAGCTACTGGGACTTCCTGCCGTCGTTCTTCGCCGTCCACCTGTCGCCGCCGGACTTCCCGTTCATCGTCCAGGGCGACCACTTCGAGACCGGTCACCTGTGGTTCGTCGTACTGCTGCTGACCTTTTCCCTGATGCTCGCGGCCGCGGTGGCCTGGCTGCCGCAGCCCGGGGAACGCCTCGCCGCGGCCGTGCGCCACCCGGGCGTGATCTTTCTCCCGGCGCTGCCGATCACCCTGGTCAACGCGGTGGCCGGGCTCGAGGAAGGCTTCGCGGCCTGGAACCGCTGGGTCTACCTCCTCTTCTTCCTGTACGGATATGTCCTCGCCACCGATCCGCGTTTCACCGAGGCGTTCCGCCGCCACGCCCCCGCGGCGGCGGTGCTGGCGTTCCTGGCGTTCGGCGCCTGCTCCCCCGGCTTTCTGAGCGACGGCGCCGACCCGTTCACCGGCAGGTCGGCCCTGGCCGTCACGACGCGGGTGTTCTTCAGCATCTCCGGGTGGTGCTGTCTCGTCGCGATCCTCGGCTTCCTCGAACGCCGCCGCCGGGTGCCCTCGACCGGCACCGGTCGCGGGCGCGCCTACCTGGGTGAGGCCGCGTTGCCGGTCTACGTCCTGCACCAGCCGATCGTGGTGGCGGTCGCCTACGTCGTGGTGTCCTGGGACGCGCCGATCGTGGTGGGATATGCGGTGATCGTGGTGATTTCGCTGGTCCTGACTTTCGCGGCGTACGACGTGCTGGTCCGGCGTACGCGGGTGACCCGTTTCCTGTTCGGGATGCGGGCGGGGGACAATCGGGCGTGAAGATCGAGATCGAGGCGACCGCGGACCTGTGGTTCGGTCCTGGACTGCCCGTCCGTGCGGCCTCCGCCGTCGCACCTTTCGGCGACGGCTGGCTCGTCGTCCAGGACGACGCGACGCACGCCGCCTGGCTGCGGCCCGGTGGCATCGAGGCGGTCCGGGTCGCCGACGCGGTCGACGGGCACGAGACGTTCAGCGCGGCCGACGGGACCAAACATCTCAAGCCCGATTTCGAGGCGGCGTGCCCGGTGCCGGGAGGTGTCCTGCTGCTGGGCTCGGGCTCGACCGGCGCCCGGATGCGGGCGTCGCTGGTCACTCCCGACCCGGCGGTCACGACGACCGACCTGACGGCGGTCTACCGGCGGGTCGCCGAGGTGCTCGGCCTGCGCCCGGACCGCCTCAACCTCGAGGGTGCGTGCCTGGTCGGCGACCGGTTGCGGTGGTTCCAGCGGGGTGGGTCCGCCGCCGTCGACCTGGACTTCCCCGGTCTGCTGGACGTGCTCACCGGCCGGGCCGAGCCGGACGCGGTGACCGTGCGCGCGGCCGGTCACTGGGACCTGGGCAGCGTCGCCGGTGTCCCGCTGTCGATCACCGACGCGGTCGCGCTGCCCGACGGCCGCATCGTGGTCTCCGCGGCCGCCGAGGACACCCCGAACCCCGTCGACGACGGCCCGGTGGTGGGGTCGGCCCTGGCCCTGCTGGACGACACCGGGGTCCTGGCGATCGCCCCGGTGCCGGACGGGCCCTACAAGATCGAGGGGCTAGCCGTGCGGCAGGCCGACCCCGCCGGTGTGTCACTGATCGCGGTGGTCGACGCGGACGATCCGCTGCTCCCGTCGACCCGCCTCGACCTGCGCCTGCACTGGTGACGTTACGACCGGCACTTCGAGGGGATTAGGACGACCATGGCGACGATTTTGGTGACGGGGTCCAGCGACGGCATCGGGCTGCAGACCGCCCGGACGTTGATCGAGGCGGGGCACCGCGTGATCCTGCACGCCCGCAGCGAGAGCCGGGCCGAGGGGCTGCCGTCCGAGGCCGCCGGAGTGGTGATCGGCGACCTGACGTCGCTGGACGAGACGAAGGCGCTGGCCGCCGCGGCGGGCGCCTGCGACGTCGTCATCCACAACGCGGGTGTCGGCGGCGGGCAGAGCGAGCCCGTGCTCACCGGCGACGGGGTGGAGCGGATCTTCCAGGTCAACGTGCTGGCGCCGTACGTGCTGACCGCTCTTGTCCCCTGGCCCGCGCGCCTGGTCTATCTCACCTCGGGGCTGCAGTCCGGTGGTGAGGTGCACTTCGACGACCTGTCGTGGCGGTCGCGGCGGTGGGACGGCATGCAGGCCTACAGCGACTCGAAGCTGTACGACGTCATGCTGGCGTTCGCGGTCGCGCGCCGCCGGCCCGGGACACTCAGCAACACGGTCGACCCCGGCTGGATCCGTACGCGGATGGGCGGCGCCGGGGCCACCGGTGAGCTCAGCGAGGGCGCCGACACACCGATCTGGCTGGCGACCTCCGACGAGCCGGCGGCCAAGGTCACGGGGCGGTACTTCAACCGGCGGCAGGAGCTCCGGGCGAACCCGCTGGCGTACCGGGAGGATCTGCAGGAGGAGCTGCTGGCGGCCTGCGCCGAGCTGTCCGGGGTCAAGCTGCCGGACTGAAAACTCAGGTCCCGGGGGAACGGGCCGATACGGGGTGAGTGCCGGACACCCGCCTGCCCGTTCCCGTGGAGCCTTACGGGGTGTTCGTCGCGCTCGCGCGTGAGGTGCACGACCGGACCATGAACGGTCACCACGACGAGGCGCTGGTCCTGGCCGACCGGGCCGAGGCGATCGCCGCGATCCTCGGCGACGAGCGGGCCCAGCTGATGATCCGCCAGGGCCGCATGTACGCCCTGCTCGCCCTCGGCCGCCTCAGCGAGGCACTGGTCATCGGGCAGACGCTCGCCGAGGACCGGCAGCTCGTCGGGCCGCGCGCGAGCCAGGCCAAGGCCCTCGCCGACCTGGCCGAGCTGCTGATCAAGCTGGGCCGCATCGACGAGGGGCTGCACTGGCTCGCGCGGGCCACGACCGCGCTCGACCTCGCGCCGCACGACAGCCTGCGGTACTTCTCCGCCATCTGCTCGGTCGGTGACGCCGCGCAGGCCGCCGAGCTCTACGAGCTGGCCGACGACTGCGCCCGGCTGGCCGCCGACGCACTGGCCGTCGACGAGCTGTTCCGGGCGGCCGGGCGGCTGCAGCACGCGGAGATGCTGCTCGAGTGGGCTCTGCGCCTCGAACAGGTCGGGCGGGCGACGGAGGCACGGCTGCGGCTCGACCGCAGTGTCGCTCTCATGCGGGAGCACCTCAAGGCACACCCCGACGCCCCGCTGGCCACGGCGATGCTCGCCCTCGGCCTGGCCCGGACGGGCCGGCCCGACGACGCGATCGTGCTGATCCGCCGGATGCTGCTGCCGTTGCGCGCCGCGGGTCAGACCCACGAGGTACGCCTGCTGCACCTCGCGTACGGGTCCGCGCTGCGGGCGCTCGGGGACCGCGCCGGGGCCCACCGGGAGTTCACGGCCGCGCAGGAGCTGGCCGGGCAGACCGGGCAACGGCTGATCATCGGGTACGAGCTGGCCGACCTGGCCGGGGAGCGGGCGCCGAGCGAGGCCACCCGGACGATGAAGGCGACCCTGCGGGAGCAGGTCGGGCACCTGTGGCGACAACGGCTCGACCGGCGGCTGATGCTGCAGCAGGCCCGGCGGCGCGCCGAGCTGGAGCTCGACCGGGAGCGGGCCGAGGGTGTCGCCGCCTCCGACGCCCTGACCGGGCTCGGCAACCGCCGCACCTTCGACCGCCGGCTCGGCGAGCTGCACGGCGGCACCTCGCTGATCCTGATCGACGTCGACAAGTTCAAGGGCATCAACGACGCGTACTCCCACGGTGTCGGCGACGGTGTGCTGCGCGGGGTCGCCGAGGTGCTGCGCGCGCACTGCCGCGAGGGTGAGGTCGCGGTCCGGTTCGGCGGTGACGAGTTCGCGCTGTTCCTGCTGGCGGACCTGCCCGCGGCGAGGCGGATCGCCGAGCGCATCCGCCGGGTCGTCGTCCGGCGCGACTGGGACGAGCTCGTACCGGGGCTGCGGGTGACGCTGAGCATGGGGCTGGCGGCGTACTCGGAGGGTATGACCGGCAGTGAGCTCTTCGACCGGGCGGACACGCAGCTCTACGCCGCGAAACGGCAGGGACGCAACCGCCTCGCCGCGTGAGTTCCACCCTGAGCGGGCACGACCGGCCGAGGTGACGGAGAATCAGCGACCATGAGCGATGCTGCGACTCCCCGCGTCCGTGACCTCGACATCGTCGTCTACGGCGCCACCGGCTTCGTCGGTGTGCTGGTCGCGGAGTACCTCGCCGGGCACTCCCCCGCCGGGACCCGGATCGCGCTCGCGGGCCGGTCGGCGGAACGGCTCGAGGCGGTCCGGGCGAAGCTCGGCGTGGACTGGCCGGTGCTGGTCGCGGACGCCGCCGACGAGCCCGCGCTCGAGAAGATGGCCGCCGCCGCGCACGTCGTGATCACGACCGTCGGGCCGTACGCCCGCCACGGCCGTCCCCTGGCCCACGCGTGTGCCGCCGCCGGCACCGACTACGTCGACCTGACCGGTGAAGTGCTCTTCGCCCGGGCGAGCATCGACGAGAACGACGACCTGGCCCGCTCGACGGGCGCCCGGATCGTGCACTCGTGCGGTTTCGACTCGATCCCGTCCGACCTCGGTGTGCACGTCCTGCACCGCCGGGTCTCCGACGACGACGCCGGCGAGCTGACCGACACGACCCTGGTCGTGACCAGCCTCAAGGGCGGGTTCAGCGGCGGCACGATCGACTCGATGCGGAACCAGCTGGACGTCGTCCGCAAGGACCGTGACCTGCGGCGGGTGGCGGCGAGCCCGTACTCGCTGAGCCCGGCGCGGGACCGCGAGCCCGACCTCGGCCGCCAGGACGACATGGCGTCGCTGAAGGCCTCGGACGTCGACCCGGCGCTGCGCGGCAGCCTCGCGCCGTTCGTGATGGCCTCCTACAACACCCGGGTGGTCCGGCGGAGCAACGCGCTGCGCGACTTCGCCTACGGCCGCAAGTTCCGTTACCGCGAGGCGATGAGCACGGGCACGTCCCCGCTGTCGCCGGTGATCGCCAAGGTCATGAAGCTCGGTCTCGGTGCCGTCGTTGCCGGGCTGTCGCTGCCGCCGACGCGGTTCGTGCTCGACCGGATCCTGCCCAAGCCCGGCGACGGGCCCGACGAGAAGGCCCGCAACTCGGGGCACTTCACCATGGACCTCTTCACCCGGACCACCACCGGCGCCCGCTACCGGGCCCGGGTCCGGGCCAAGGGCGATCCCGGGTACGCCGCCACCGCCGTCATGCTCGGCGAGTCCGCCCTGACTCTGGTCCACGACCGGGACAAGCTCCCGGCGTCCGGTGGCGGTGTGCTGACCCCGGCCACCGCACTCGGGGACGCGCTGGTCGAGCGGCTGCGCGCCGCCGGTCTGGAGATCAGCGCGCGGCCCTCCTGAGGACTGTCCGATAGGGGCAATACCCTGGTCATACGCTCCTCCCGGCGGTAACTTGCGCGGATGTTGCGCAGAGCCGCTGTTGCCCTCTCGGTCGTGACCACACTGGTCCTGGCAGGGGCCGCCCCCGCGGGCGCCCAAGCGCCGCCGTTCCGCCCCGGGGCCGCGGGCATCGGTGACCCGTACTTCCCGCTGGCCGGCAACGGCGGCTACGACGTGCGGCACTACGGGCTCGACATCACCTACACACCGGCGACCGACGTGCTGGCCGGTGTGGCCACGATCAGCGCGCGGGCCACACAGGACCTCTCGGCGTTCAACCTCGACTTCGACGGGCTGACCCTGCGGTCGCTGACGGTCGACGGCCGGCCGGCCGCGTGGACCCGGGCGAACGGCGAGCTGACGGTGACACCGCACCGCGGGCTGCGCCGGGGCACCGCCTTCACAGTGGTGGCGCGCTACGACGGCGTGCCGCAGGTCATCGACGACCCCAACCTCGGCGCCTCCGGGGTCTTCGCCACCGACGACGGCATGGTCATCGTCGGGCAGCCGGAGGTCGCATCGACCTGGTTCCCGGTCAACGACCACCCGCTCGACAAGGCGTCGTTCACCACCCGCATCACCGCACCCCAGGGCCTCGAGTCGGTGTCCAACGGCGTGCTGCTGAGCCGTTCCACCCGCCGGGGCTGGACGACGACCACGTGGGACGCCCGCGAGCCGATGGCGCCCTACCTGGCAACCGCCACCGTCGGCGAGTACGACGTGAAGGCGTACAAGTCCGGTGGCGTGAAGTACTGGGACGCGCTCGACCCCAAGCTGTTCACGCCGCCCGCCGCGCCGCGCACCGGCAGCCGGATGGCGCTGACCCAGGACGGCGAGCCGTCGTACAAGCGGCTGACCAGGAGCATCGCCGTCCCCGCCGGGGGCGCGACCCTCGGCTTCCAGGTCACCCGGGACACCGAGGAGGGCTGGGACTTCTTCTTCGTCGAGGCGCGGACGGCCGGCGCCGAGGACTGGACCACCCTGCCGGACACCGGCGGCCACAGCAGCGCGGAGACCGGAGCCCTCTGCTCCTACGCCCCCGAGCTGCACCCCTTCCTGCTGCACTACCTGACACCCGGCGAGGACGACTGCACACCGACCGGCACCAGCGGGACGTGGTCCGGGGCCTCGGGGCGCAGCGGTGGGTACGAGCCCTGGTCGATCGACCTCTCCGCGTACGCGGGACGCAATGTCGAGGTGTCACTGAGCTCGGTGAACGACCAGTCGGTCACCCTGCCGGGCGTCTTCGTCGACGACGTGGTCGTCTCGACCGGCGAGGGCACCACGTCCTTCGAGGACGACGGCAACACCCTCGACGGCTGGGTCCCCGGCGGCCCGCCCGCCGGCAGCCCGGCCAACCCCAGCACCTGGATCTCCGGTACGGCCGCAGACCTGCCGCCGACCGCCGGTGACATCGCGACCGGCTCGATCGCCCGCGAGCCGGAGATCGTCGGTTTCCTCGCCGACACCTTCGGCCGCTACCCGTTCAAGGCCTCCGGCGGCATCGTCGACAGCACCGACGCGTTCGGCATCGCGCTGGAGAACCAGACGCGTCCCGTCTACGCCCAGGGCTTCTTCACCACGCCGGAGAGCGGCGACAGCGTCGTCGTCCACGAGCTGGCCCACCAGTGGTACGGCGACAGCCTCGCGGTGGCCCGCTGGCAGGACATCTGGCTCAACGAGGGCTTCGCGACCTACGCGGAGTGGTTGTGGAGCGAGCGCGAGGGTCTCGGCACCGCCCAGGAGAACTTCGACAACCTCTACGGCATCTTCGCCGACGACCCGGACTTCTGGGCGCTGCCGATCGGCGACCCCGGCCCGGAGCACCTCTTCGACACACCGGTCTACGTCCGGGGCGGCATGACGCTGCACGCGCTGCGCAAGGAGGTCGGCGACACCGCCTTCTTCCGGATCCTGCGGACGTGGGCGGCCACGAAGCGCGGCCAGAACGTCACCACACCCGAGTTCGTCACGCTCGCCGAGCGGATCTCCGGCCGGTCCCTGGACACGTTCTTCCAGACCTGGCTCTTCACTCCGGTACGCCCGGAGGTGACGCCCGCACCGGTGCGCGCGAAGATCGCCGGGCCGAACCTCGTCGTCAAGCGCTGGCTGCGACGCTGACCGTGTCCAGCGCGGTCGTCGATGTTGTCATCGCCGTTGTCCTGACCCTGGCCCTGACCGCACTGGCGGCGTCGGCCGTCGTCGAGTGGATCGGCAACCTGACCCACAAGCGGGCCAAATATCTGCTGCGCGGCCTGCGCAACATGCTCGACGCCGCCGGTGACGCGGGCCGGACCGCCAAGTCGGGCCCGCTCGCCGGCGCCGAGGCCGAGAACGCGATCTACCGCAAGGCGCTGGCGCCCGGCGACGGCACGACCGGGGACCTGACCGCGCGGCTCTTCGACCACCCGATGCTGCGGGCGATGATGCAGCCCCGGCGGTCGGCTGCCGGCGAGCGGACCCGGGTGCCGCCGTACGTGCCCGCGGAGATGTTCTCGCGGGCGCTGGTCGACACACTGACCCCGGACGACGGTGACCCGCTGACCCTCGACCGGGTCCGGGCCGCCGTGGCCGCGCTGGACGAGTCGATGCCCGCGCGGAAGGCGCTGCTGGGTCTGGCCGTCAGGCCTGCACCGCCGGGCAAGCCGCCGACCGGGCCACGTGTGTCCGCGATCTGGTCGCCGCGGCGGACGGCACCGGGCGCACGCTCTGGTGGCCCGACGACTGCCCGGGGAGTTTCCAGTCCTGTGTGGGCCTGCCGGGTCAGGAGCCCGGTGCCCGTGACTGGCTCCTGAAGCTGCTCGGCCTCGTCCTCACGGCCGCGGCGGCGGCGCTCGGGGCGCCGTTCTGGTTCGACCTGCTCAACCGCTTGGTCAACCTGCGCAGCACCGGGAAGCGGCCGGATCCGGCGATCTGACTTCGTGGCATGCCGGAAACAACGAAGTCACATAGATTGATGTCCACAGCAGAGCGCGGCCCGCCGACGTCCGCCCTTCTCGCACGTCGGCGGCGCCGTGCCGCGACGAAGGGGATGTGGCGATGACGTACCGGAACACGGACGGACCACGGATCAGCCGTCGTGCCCTGCTGGCGCTGGGTGCCGGTGTGACGGCCGCGCCCGTGCTCAGCGCCTGTGGGGGCGTGTCCACCAGCGGCACCAGCGGCGAGGCCGGCACGGTCACCCTGATGTCCAACCAGTTCAGCCCCGTCGAGGAGAAGCAGCGCTTCGAGAAGATCCTCAAGGACCGCGTGACCGCCGAGAAGGTCGCGTTCAACCAGGTCGATACCGGCATCTTCTCGTCGACGATCCAGACGCAGGTCGAGGCGGGCAAGGTGCAGGTGGGTGTGGTCGGCGCCCTGCACGGCGACCTCGCGCAGCACACCTCGCGGCTGATCGACCTCGACGACGTCATCGGCTCGCTCGGCGACCGCGGGTTCGCCCCCGAGCTGACCGGCCTGGCCAAGCTCGGCGGGGGCACCACCAAGTACGTCCCGTGGATGCAGGCCAGTTACGTCCTCGCGGTCAACAAGAAGGCCCTGGAGTGGCTGCCCAGCGGCGCCGACGTGCAGAAGCTCACCTACGACCAGCTGCTGAGCTGGACGACGGCGGCGCGGCAGGGCAACGGCGGTAAACCGGTCTTCGGCATCCCGGCCGGTGTGAAGGGTCTCTACCACCGGTTCTTCCAGGGGTTCCTCCTGCCGAGCTTCACCGGCGCGCAGATCACCGCGTTCCGCTCCGCCGAGGCCGTGACCGCCTGGGAGTACATGAAGGACCTGTGGGCGCAGACAGCGCGCGGCTCGACGACGTACGACAACCTCCAGGAACCGTTGCAGCGCGGTGAGGTGCTGATCGGTTTCGACCACGTGGCCCGGCTCGTCGGGGCGCCCGCGGACAAGCCCGACGACTGGCTGATGGTGCCGGCGCCGACCGGGCCGAAGGGCCTCGGGTACATGCTCGTGCTGGCCGGGCTCGGCATCCCGAAGGGCGCGCCCGAGACCGACAAGGCCAAGGAGGTCATCAAGGCGCTGACCACCCCGGAGGTGCAGCTCGACGTGCTGCGGCAGAACGCGTTCTTCCCGGTGACCAACGCCCAGGTGCCCGCCGACCTGCCGGGTGCGATCGCGCTCGCCCAGCAGGCGATCAAGGCCCAGCGGGACGCGCCGAAGGCCCTCCTGTCGCTGCCCCCGGTCGGGCTCGGCGCCCGCGACGGTGAGGTCGGCCAGATCTTCAAGAACTGTTTCAAGGAGATCTGCCTGGACAACAAGCCGGTGCGGCAGGTCCTCGACGCGCAGGCCGGTCAGCTCAACGCCATCCTCGACGAGCTCAAGATCCCGTGCTGGCAGCCGGACCCGGCCGGCAACCCGTGCCGGGTGGCCTGATGGCCCGTCGAGTCCGGCCGCCCGCGGCGGTCCTGCTCATCGCCCCGTCCCTGATCTTCATGACGGCGCTGTTCCTGTGGCCCCTGATCGCCGGCATCGGGCAGGCCTTCACCGGACCGGACGGGCCGACCCTGGCGTACGTGCGGCGCATGGTCGACGACCCGTACTTCTGGGAGGCGACGCGCAACACGGCGCTGCTCATCGTCGTGCTGATCCCGCTGCAGTTCGTGCTGGCCCTGACGATGGCGCTGCTGCTGCGGCAGCGGCCGAAACTGGCCGGTCTGCACTTCTACATCTGGGTCGTGCCGCTGGCGATCAGCGACCTCGCGGCCGGGCTCGTCTGGCTGTCCATCTTCACCGACCGCGGTTACCTCAACTCCGTGCTCGACATGCTCGGCCTCGGCTCGTACGCGTGGCTGTCCTTCGAAAATCCCACGAGCATGTTCGTGGCGGTGGTGATCGCCGAGCTGTGGCGGGCCACCTCGCTGGTCTTCGTCATCGTGGTGGCCGGCATGCAGGGCATCCCCCGGGACTACGACGAGGCGGCCGCCGTCTTCGGGGCGACCTACTGGCAGCGGGTGCGGCACGTGATCCTGCCGCAGCTGCGGCCCAGCCTCCAGGTGGCGCTGATCCTGCGGACCATTCTTGCCCTCGAGGCGTTCGCGGTCGCGCAGGCGCTGACCGGGCGCAACCTGCCGCTGCTCGTCGGTGAGACCTACCAGTGGTACTACTCGCTGCAGAACCCGAACGTCGCCACGGCGATCGCCCTGGTGGTGCTGGCCCTGTCCATCGTGGCGGCGATCGGCTATCTGCGGCTGATGCGGCGAAGCCCGGAGATCAGCGGATGAGGGCCGGACGGATATGGGTGCAGATCGGCTGCATCGTCATCACGCTCTTCATGGGCGTACCGATCTATCTCATCGCGCTGGCGGCGCTGTCGAGCCGCGAGTCGCTGAACACGTTCCCGCTGCCGCTGCTGCCGACCGACGTGTCCGGCGAGACGATGACGACGTTCCTGCAGTCGACCGGCATCGTGGGCGGCCTGCTCAACTCCCTGACCATCGGCCTGAGCACGGTGGTGCTGGCCCTGCTCATCGGGCTGCCCGCCGGGTACGCCCTGGCCCGGTACGCGTTCAGGGGCCGGAACCCGTACCAGCTCGGGCTGCTGCTGACGCGGGCACTGCCGATCGTGGTGCTGTCGGTGCCTCTGGCCCGGATCTTCCTGGACACGGGCCTCTACGACACGACGTACGCGGTGACACTGCTGCACACGGCGCTGGCCCTGCCGACCACGATCCTGATCACCTCGGCGATCTTCCTGGGCGTGTCCCGCGAGCAGGAGGAAGCGGCGATGATCTTCGGCGCCTCGCCGCTGAAGGCCTTCGTCCGGGTGGTGGTGCCGCAGGCGCTGCCGGGGATCGCCGCGTCGGCGATGTTCACCTTCGTGCTCTCGTGGAACGAGGTGCTGGGCGCCAGCATCCTCACCCTGAACAGGCGCACCCTGCCCGCGCAGGTGCTCGCCACGCTGGCGGACTCCCCGCTGGCCTTCCGTTTCGCCGGTGGCCTCGCGCTCGTGCTGCCGGCCCTGATCTTCATCGCGGTGGTACGCCGCTACCTGCTCAACATGTGGGGGACCACGCTCCGATGACGGGGGACGACTGATGGCCGGTGTAGTGGTCAGCAACCTGGTGAAGACGTACCCGTCGGGCAACCGGCGGGCCACCGACGACGTCACCCTGGAGGTCGCCGACGGCGAGTTCCTGGTGCTGGTCGGCCCGAGCGGCTGCGGCAAGACGACGCTGCTGCGGATGGTCGCCGGTCTGGAGACGCCGGACAGCGGCACCGTGACGATCGGCGGGCGGGACGTGACGGGTCTGCCCGCCCGCGAGCGCGGCCTGTCGATGGTGTTCCAGTCCTACGCGATCTTCCCGCATCTGAAGGTGCGGCAGAACATCGGTTTCGGGCTCACCATGCGCAAGGTGGGCAGCCAGGAGTGGGAGTCGCGCGTACAAAAGGCGGCCGAGCTGCTGGACCTGACCGACTATCTGGACCGCTATCCGGCCCAGCTCTCGGGTGGTCAGCGGCAACGTGTGGCGGTGGCTCGCGCAATCGTCGTCGACGCCGACGTGCTGCTGATGGACGAGCCGTTGTCGAACCTCGATGCCCTGCTGCGCATGCAGTTCCGGGCCGAGCTGAAGAAGATCGTCGCCCGGCTCGGCACCACCACGCTGTACGTGACCCACGACCAGGCCGAGGCCATGTCGCTCGGTGACCGTGTCGCGGTCATGCGCGACGGCCGCATCGCCCAGCTGGGTACGCCCATGGACGTCTACGACCGGCCCGGGGAGAAGTTCGTCGGCAGCTTCCTCGGCGCTCCCCCGATGAACTTCTTCACCGCGGCGGTCCGTCAGGAGGGCTCCGGCGTCCGCCTGCGTGTCGGCGACGAGGAGCTCGCCGGGCCGGACCGGCTGGCGCGGTGGTCCGGCCGCGACGTGCTGGTCGGGCTGCGCGCGGAGAACATCGAGGTCTCCGCCACGGCCGAGGAGGGCTGGCAGAGCGCGGAGGTCGAGGTGGCCGAGCCGACGGGTGCCGCCGTTCTGCTCACCGTGCGCTGGGGGCCGCACGAGCTCAAGGTGCAGGCCGGGCCCGGTTTTGCCGCGAAACCGGGCGACCGGGTCTGGCTGCGGGGGCCGGTGACGGCGCTGCGGTTCTACGACCCGGAGACCTCCCTGGCGCTGCCGGCCGGCTGACGCCTCGGATGCATTTTCGTAACCGCACCCCTCTCCCGGCCGGGAATGGCGATAGTGAGGGTGCGGCAGGCGGGGGCTCGCCGCGTGAAGGCGGAAGAGGTTCCGATGGCTGCGCCACGCTCTCTCAACGATCTGAGTGTCAACATCAAGGTTGTCGCCGCGGTGGGTGCCGCCGCGCTGGTCGCGCTGGTGATCGGCAGCATGGGGCTGCTGTCCCTCAGCGACGCCAGCGCCTCGGCGCAGACGATCTACCGTGACAACGTCGCGAGCATCAAGGCGGTCGGCCAGCTGAAGGCGGCGGTGGCCCAGACCCGGGTCGATCTGGCCAATCAGGCGCTGTCGCAGGACGAAGCGGCCACGACGCGTTTCGCCCAGGGTTTCGCGGCGGATCTGCAGACGTTCGACGCGGCGATGGCCGCCTACCGGGCCGGCGGCCCGGCCGCGGACCCGGCGGTGATCGACGAGCTGGAGCAGACCTGGCGGGCCTACGCCGGAATCGCCCGCGACAAGATGCTGCCCGCCGGTACGCGCAACGACCTGGTCGGCTGGGCGAAGATCCGCGACACCGAGACGGTGCCGCTGCTCAAGGAGGTCTACGACACCGTGGCGGCTCTCGACGCGATGGAGACCGACGATGCCGCCGCGAACGCTGCCGCGGCGAAGTCGGGATACGAGTCCAGCCGGCTCACCTCGATCGTGGTGCTGTCGGTCGGGCTGGTGATCGCCCTCGGCCTGGGGGTCCTGGTGGCTCGCAAGATCGTGCAGTCGCTGGCCCGGGTCAGGAACGTCTGTGACGGCCTGGCCGAGGGTGACCTGACCCGGACCACCGGCCTGACCTCGCTCGACGAGCCGGGTCAGATGGGCCGTGCCCTGGACACCGCCATGGTCCGGCTGCGCGAGACGATCTCCACCATCGACGGCTCGGCCGCCACCCTGGCCAGTGCCACCGAGCAGATGACCGGCACCGCGGCTCAGATCGCCGCGTCGGCCGAGGAGACCACCGTGCAGGCCCAGGCCGTCTCCGCCGCCGCGGAGCAGGTCTCGCGCAGCGTCGATACCGTCTCCTCCGGCAGCGAGGAGATGGGCGCGTCCATCCGGGAGATCTCCCAGAATGCGACCGAGGCGGCCCGCGTGGCCGAGGAGGCGGTCAGCGTGACCGCCGAGACGTCGGCGACCATGGGCAAGCTGGGCGAGTCGTCGGCGGAGATCGGCAACGTCATCAAGGTGATCACCTCGATCGCCGAGCAGACCAATCTGCTCGCCCTCAACGCCACCATCGAGGCGGCCCGCGCCGGTGAGATGGGCAAGGGCTTCGCCGTCGTCGCCTCCGAGGTCAAGGATCTGGCGCAGGAGACCGCCCGGGCGACCGAGGACATCTCCCGCCGCGTCCAGGCCATCCAGTCGGACACCAGCGGCGCGGTGACGGCCATCGAGGGCATTTCGGCCGTCATCGCCCGGATCAGCGACTTCCAGACCACCATCGCGTCCGCCGTCGAGGAGCAGACCGCCACCACCGCGGAGATGAACCGCAGCGTGTCGGAGGCGGCCGGCGGCACCGGCGAGATCGCCCAGAACATCACCGGGGTCGCCGAGGCGGCCCGGCTGACCAGCCAGGGTGTCGGCGAGACCCGGCAGGCCACGGCCGAGATGGCCCGGATGTCGACGGAGCTGAGCGGGCTCGTGGCCGCCTTCCGCTACTGAGCGCAGCTCACACAGGTGACTGCGAACGGGCGGACGGCCAGCCGCTCGGCCGGGATGGCCTTGCCACAGCGCTCGCAGAAGCCGTAGGTGCCGGCCGCGGACCGTTCCAGGGCGGCGTCGAGGTCGGCGAGGCGCCGGCGGCCCGCGGCGAGCAGGGCGGTCAGCTGGGCGCGTTCGAAGGCGATCGTGCTGCCCTCGGGGTCGTGCTCGTCGTCGGCGTTCGACGACCGGGACGCCTCGAAGAGCTCGTGCAGGTCGGCGTCGAGCCGCTCGACCTGCGCCAGCGCCTCCTCACGGAGGCGGTGCAGCTCGCCGTCACGGTCCATGCCGCGACCGTACGCCGCTCAGGTGCGGAACGGGCCCCGCACGCAGTAGGTGATGCCGTCCGTGATCAGCCCCGACCGGCCCCGCTGCGACGAGAAGTAGAGCCGGTCCCCCTTCGGGTTGAACGCGACCCCGCACAGCTCCGACTTCTCCTGTCCCGTGACCGTCAGGAACCGCGACACGCGCCCCGACGGCGTGACCACGCAGATGTCCATCGAGCCGTTGTCCTCGGCCACGTAGAGGTCGCCGGACGACGAGCCGGTCAGGTTGTCGACACCGGTCAGGGGCGCCGGCCCGGGCTTGACCAGGTTGTCGTCGTAGGCGAGGCGGAACCGCCCGGCGCCGAGGTCGACCTCCCAGATGCGCCCGTCACCCTTGGTCGTGAACCACACCGTGCCACCGGCGTAGTAGCAGCCCTCACCGCCGTTGAACGGCTTGGCGGCGCGTACCTGGTGGCGGGTCCGGGCCGGCGCACCGCCCGGGTCGGGCACCTTTTCCCAGGTGAAGGCGCCGGAGCTGCCGTCACCGGCACAGAAAACCTGCAGCGTCCCGGCGGACAGGTCCGGCCAGCGGTCCGGCACGAAGCGGTAGAACCGCCCGTCGGGCTCGTCCTCGGTGAGGTAGACGACCTTGCGGTCCGGGTCCGCGGCGGCGGCCTCGTGCTTGAACCGGCCCATCGCCGGGCGCGCGATCGCCGGACCGCCCTTCGGGAACGTCTCGAAGACCCGGCCGCGGTCGATCTCCTCGCAGGAGAGCCAGGTGTCCCACGGCGTGCCGCCGCCCGCGCAGTTGCTGGTCGTCCCGGCGAGGATGCGCTTCGCGCCGGTGACACGGCCGTCGGCGTCGAACCTGATCATCGAGGCGCCGCCGCGCCCCGCCGGGGGCGGCACCTCGGAGTTGGAGGCGTAGATCCATCCGTCGCCGTCCGGGAAGGTCGCACCGCCGTCGGGCGCGTCGTGCCACTTGTACCCGGTGCCCGCGACGCGGTGGCCGGAGCGGGCCACGACGCTGCTGGTGAACCCGGCGGGCAGCTTGATCCCGTGGGCGTCGGCGGACCTCAGCGGCCCGTAGGGTCCCGCGCCCGGCTGGGCGGCCGCGTAGGCCGCCGACCAGCTCGTGAACGGCAACGCCACGGCGCCCGCGCCGAGCACGGTGGCGCGCAGCAGGGTCCGACGGTCCATAACTATCCCCAAATTCTGGACAAAACGCCATCATAACCGCAGGGCCTACCCTTGGGCGCTGTGAATGACCTCGTGATCGCCCGAGAGCTCAGTGCCGAGCTCGGGGAGACCTTCTGCCTGACGTTCGTGAAGAACGCCGACCCGTCCGAGGCGCTCCTGCGGATGGGCGGCTACCCGGACACGCTGCGCGAACGCACACCGGAGGAGTTGTCCGGCCCGCCGATCGCCGCGGCGCTGTCCCTCGGCACTTGGTCGGTGGTCGTCGAGCCCGCCGGGACGCTCGGTGCCGACCATGCCGTGCTCGAGGCGGTCTCCCGCGGCACCGCCGCCGTCTCGGTGCTGCGCAACGACGCGGCCGCGGCGCACTTCGGATATGCGGTCGACGGAACGACCGTGTCGGGCTTCGACCCGGGCTACCCGGCGCCGGAGACGACCTGGGGCTCCGACCCGGGGATGCTGCGCCACCTGATGGACGCGCTGGGCCTGCAACCGCCGTCCGACGAGTCCGAGACGACCTGGGAACACGCCGAGGCCAAGGCCCTCGTGCTGGCGCAGCGCATCACGGGCGTCCGGGTGCCGGCCGGACCGCTGCGGAGTGCGCGGCTCTCGGCCCGGCTCGAACCGTGGTTCGTCACCCCGGCCCGGCGTGGTGACCTGCTGCGCGCCGGGCGACGGACACCCGAGGCCGCCGAACTGGTCGCCGCGGCCGAGGCCGCGAAGCCCGAGGTCCAGCGGGCGGTCGCCGTGGCCGAGCTGCGCCGCCAGGCAGCGGTCCTGGGGATCACCGGCACTCCCGGCCTGGACGAGGCCCTCGCCGGTGGCAGCCCGGTGGCCATCGGCTCACCGCTGGGCCTGAGGGTCCGCGACTGGCTGGCGGAACCGCAGGACGATCCGCTCGGCTTCTTCGTGCGGGCGCTGCGCGGCGTGCTGGACACCGACTCCCGGGTGGCGGTGCTCGCCGCCCTGCGCCCGCTCGCGGACGGCCCGGAGATTCTGGCCGATGACGCGGCCCGGGACGCCGCACTGGCCACCCTCCGCGCCACGACCGCCTGAGCCGCGAGCAAGCGGACAGGCCGTGGTCAGGCGGTCAGGACGTCCGAGCGCTGGTCGAGGTGTTCGGCGATGCGCTGCAGGGCGGTGATCGTCTCGCGGTCGCGGGACGGGTCGTCCTCGTCGGGCCAGGCGCTGCACTTGACGATCACGACGTCGGCCACCGGGTCGACGAAGAGGTACTGGCCGTGGACACCCAGGCCGGTGAACGCCCGGTGGTCGCCCGCGAGGGTCCACCACTGCCCGGCGTACCCGTAGTGGTCGTAGCCGCTCGGGCCGAGCGCACCGACGGCCAGGTGCGGGACGGTACGGACATCGGTGCGGCGGACCCAGGAGCGGGGCACGATCTGTTCGCCGGCCAGCCGGCCGTCGTGGGCCATGAGCAGACCGACACGGGCCAGGTCACGGGCGGTCGCGTTGAACGAGCCACCACCGACCGCGGTCCGGGGGCGCGAACGGGTCAGCCAGTAGTACGCGTCCCGGTCGGCGCCGATGCGGCTCCACAGGTGCTCGGCGGCGTACTGGGCGAGGGTCCGGCCGGTGGCCGCCTCGAGGATCCAGCCGATGAGCTGAGCGTCCAGGGTGGAGTAGTTGAAACGCGTGCCGGGGATGGCCGTGCGCGGGGCCGTGCGGAGCACGTCGAGCACGGTGCCGCGGCCGAGGCAGGCCTCCTCGAAACGTTTGATGTCGGCGCCGGGGAGATCCCACTGCTCGGGGCCGCCGACACCGCTGGTCATGTCGAGCAGGTCGCCCAGCGTGGTGCCGTCGTACGCCGTACCGGCGAAGTCGGGCCGATAGGCCGTGACCGGATCACGCAGGCTGCCGATCGCGCCCTGCGCCAGGGCGATGCCGACCAGCATCGAGGTGATCGACTTCGACAGGGAGAAGAGCTGGAACCGGGCACGCGGCCCGGCGAACCGGCCCGGGTAGGACTCGTGCACGACCGCACCGCGGTGCAGCACCACGAAGGCCGTCGTGTGCGTGCGGCGGTGCAGGTCGGCCAGGGTGTGGTCGCGGCCGTCGAAGCGGTAGGTCAGGTCCAGCGGGCGGGACTCCCCCGGGAGCGGAAACCGGAAACCACCGCGGGAGACACGCTCGCTGGGCAGGAGCCAGTTCATGTGGGTGAAGGTCCACTCGTTGAACGGGCGGCTCATGATCAGGTCGCCCTGGCGCTCCTGGCAGGACTTGCCCGAATGCCGGGTGCCCTCGTGAAAGTGCTGGTCGGTCACGTTGGTCATGACAGTTCCCCGCCGTCCTCGCCGAGCCGGTGCACGTGGTGTGCCTGGTACGAGACGTCTCGGAACTGTTCACGGACAACGGGGCGAGTTGGTTCGATCAGTCTGGAGAACCGATCGAACCAACTCGATGAACGTCAGCTCAGGGGCAGGACGACCCGGGAGATGCCGAGCCGGACACCGACCTCGGTGCCGGCCGGGTAGCGCAGGGTGTGGTCACGTTCGGTGGAGATCAGGACCACCCCGATCCGGTGGCCCGGCGCGAAGACGTGGTCCTCGGTCTGCAGATCCCAGGTGAACGTGTACGCCTTCCCGGCCTTGATCGGCGAGGTGTGCGCCGCGGACATCCGGTTGCGGGCGTCGATCCAGCCCCGGGTGACGATCTCGGACGGGGTCTGCGCCGTCACGTACTCCCGGCGGGTGAAGCAGCCCGGGTCCTCCGGGATGCCGGGGCCGACACAGTCCTGGACCGGCAGCGACCGCAGGCCCGCATAGCGGTCGGCGACGCCGTAGTCGACGAGCAGCGCCGTCAGGTAGGGCGACTTGCCGGCCAGATCGGCGCGCACGGTGATCTTCGGCGTACCGGAGAGGCGGGTCTCGCGGGTGAGGGGCGCGGAGAGCCAGGCCAGCCTGTTCGGGTCGGTGCTGAGCTCGTTGTCGGCCAGCTCCTCGGCGGTCTGCGAGGGGTCGTCCACGAAGGACTGACGCTCGAAGGGCCAGGACGGCCGGGGCTGGAGGCCGGACTTCCCCAGGAACATCGAGGTCGCTTCGGTGCCGGGGACCGGCCAGGTGGTGGAGGTGCGCCACACGGTCGGGGCGACCTCGACGTCGGCCATCGGTTCCTGCATGATGCCGGTGTCGATCTTGTAGAGCCACTGGTCGAACCAGCGGTGCAGGGTCGTCAGCCACTCGGTACGGCGGACGTTGAACGGGTCGGTGTGCCCGGCCTGGTGCAGCCAGATCTTGCGCGGCACGTTGTTCTTGGCGAGCGCGTCCCACCACTGGCCCGCCTGGATGGTCCGGACGTTGTCGTCGTGCAGGCCGTGCACCAGCAGCACACTCGAACGGACCTTGCCGGCGTCCCGCACGTAGTCACGCTCGGCCCAGTACCTGCTGTAGTCGCCCGTGACGCGGTCCTGGTCCTGTTCCAGGTCGGCCATCACCTCGGCGCAGACCTCGGGGTTGTCGCGCGTCAGCACCGCCTTGGCGAGCACGTCCGTGTCCTCACCCTGATAACCGCCGGGTGCCACGACACCACCGTTGGCGCGGTAGTAGTCGTACCAGCTGGAGATCGCGGCGATCGGGACGATGGTCTCCAGGCCGCGCACGCCCGTGGCGGCGACGGCGTTGGGCAGGGTGCCGTTGTAGGAGACGCCGATCATGCCGGTGCGGCCGGTCGACCAGTCGGCCCGGACAGGCTTGCCCTCGGCGTCGAAGCCGGGCGCACGGCCGTTGAACCAGTCGACGACCGCCTTCATACCCAGGGTCTCGTTGCGGCCGCCCGAGGTGGGGCACCCGTCCGAGCCGCCGCTGCCGAGGCTGTCGGCGAAGACCACCGCGTAACCGCGCGGCACGAAGTAGTTGTCCAGGTAGCCCGAGAAGACGATGGACTCCGCGCGGTCGGCGCCGGGGGCGGCACTGCGGCGCGCGTCGGAGCCGTCACGGTCGATGTCATCGTGGTTCGGGACGTCGTTGAGCCCCGCGTAGTAAGGGCTGGCCTGGAAGATCACCGGCACCTTGGTCTCGGTGCGGGGACGGATGATGCGGACGGCCACCCGGTCGGGCTTGCCGTCGAAGTCGCTGTCGACCTGGGTCTGCACCCAGACCTGCTCCCGGACGGCCTGACTGTAGTCGTGGACCGGTTCGGTGCCGGCGGCGACGGGAGCCGCCTGGGCGACCGCGGCGGTGGCCAGGACCGTGAGGGCTGCGGTGGTGACGGCGGCGAGGGTGTGCGCCACACTTCGGACGGTTCGCATCCGGTGACACTATCGCCTGTCATCGATGTTCGAGACCCGTCCGACACGGCCTGGTAGAACTGGTCCGGTGAAGTCCTGGATCCCGGCGGTCGCCGCACTGGCACTGCTGACGGCTTGTGACAGCACGCCGTCACCCTCACCTTCCCCCTCTGCGTCGGCCTCCTGGACACCCCCGCCCTTGCGGCTGCCCACCCTCGCCGCCGGCGCGCCGTGCCCGGTCACCGTGCCGACGCCGGTGAGCCCGCCCGGTGATGCCGTGCTCGGGGACGCCCCGGTGCACCCGATCGCCTACTACTTCGGGCCGGGCACGACCCTCGCGCTGCGATCCGAGAACCGCCTGCCGGACGGCGCCTACGAGGCGAAAGTCCGCTGGACCAGCGCCGGTTACCTCGGACCGGTCCTGATCCGCGCCGGCCGCATCGACGGCCCGGGGACGGCACTGAGCAAGTTCTCCTACGTCGGCGAGGACCGCGACGGCGGCCACTACGCCGTCATCGAGAACGACCCGGGTGACCTGCCGGGCACCACCACGGTCGGCGGCCCCGGCTGTTACGCGATCCAGGCCGACGGCACCAGCTTCAGCACCACCATCGTCTTCCGGGCGCGTTAAGCGATCCTTCAGCGCCCGGCCCGACCATCGGGGCATGCTGAGCTCGGTCGTGAGGTCGATGATCACCGGTGCGGCTCTTGCGGCGGCGGTCATCGCAGGATGGGGAAGTCCGGCCGCCGCGGCGGATTCCGGAGTGCACCTCGACGTCACCACCCCCGAAGCGGTCCACGAGCCCGGGGCCGGGGTGCCGCTGCGTCTGGTGGTGACCAACCGGCACGACGAGCCGTGTGTCCTGGCCTCGGTCGCCGACGCCTCGGTCTCCGTTCTTGCCGCGACCCGGGACGGCCGGCCGCTCACCCCGTCGTTCGCCCGCGCCCTGATCGGGTCCGGCTCGGGCACGATCCTCACCCGGTACGCCCGCAGCATCGCACCCGGCGACACGGCGTCGTTCACGCTGGATGCCGTCCAGCCGCAGGGCCTGACCACGGTGACTCCCCTGCGCGACCAGTCGGCGCTGGAGACGACCTGGCCGACTGCGGACGCCGGCACCTACCGCGTCGACCTCGCCTACCAGGTCCCGGCGATCGTGGGCGCCGACGCCTGCACCGGCCGGAGCAACGTCGTGACCGTCGCGTTCGAGGTCGGGGAGCCGGGCCCGTCACGGCTGCTGCTCGCGCTGCTGACCGCCGGCGCCCTCCTCGTGATCCTGCTGCTGGTCGTCGTGATCCTTCTTGTCGTCCGCCGGCGTTCGACGGCCGCGCCGGTCCTGGTGCTCCTGCTGGTGGTGGCGGGGACGCTGACCCTGCCGGGGCGGGCGCGAGCGGACATCGTCTACAGCGGTGGCTCCGACACGGCGTCCAACGTGGTCTACGGCGGGTGCGCGGGTCTGATCGGGGACTTCAACCCGGACCTGTGGGAGCAGCTCGACGGCCGGGGCAAGGGTGCGCCGACCGTCCGGATCTACCAGTGGATCTACTCCGAGCGGGTGCAGCTCGGCGGTGACTCCCGCAGCTCTCTGATCAAGTGGGACTACCGCGACAAGAGCCATATCGAGGGTGAGGCCGCGGGGGTCAACTACGACCCGTGCGCCGAGCTCTACCACGAGCTCGTGCACGCGCAGGACGCCGCGAACAACAAGCTGAGCGACGCGAAGTGCGGCGACAGCAACGTCTTCGTCGACGAGATCCGGGCGACGTACGCCGAGAACGCGTACCGCACCTCCCACGGGCTCAAGCCCCGGACCGGGTACGGCGGTATCGCGCTGCCTGCGACCCTCGACGACTGCGCGCCCGGCAAGAAGACGAAGAAGGACAAGACCGCCAAGCCCGCGCCCGGTACGTCAGCACCGGCCAAGAAGGCGCGGCGGTGCGCCTCCGGCAGCTGTGCCGTGTCCAACGGTGATCCGCACCTGACCACGTTCGACGGTCAGCAGTACTCGTTCCAGGCGGTCGGTGAGTTCGTCGCGGCAGGGGATCCCGGCATCCAGGTGCGGCAGGCGCCGCTGCCGGGGTACCGGACGGTTTCGGTCAACAGTGCGGTCGCGCTGCGGGCCGGTGACACGCGGCTCGGTTTTTATCTGGTCGACGGGCACATCGTGGTCCACCGGGACGGCGACCCGGCCACGGTGGAAACGGGCGACACGCCCCTCCCCGGCGGGGCGGTGCTCGGTCGCAGCGTCGACCAGTACACCGGTGACATCTACGACGTGACCTGGGCGGATGGTGCGGTGGCCTCGGTCTGGCGGACCGGCGCCTACGGTCTGGTCCTCACCGTCGCGCCGGCCGCGAACCGCCGCGATGACCGGTCCGGCCTGCTCGGGGACTTCCCCGGTACGGCCCAGCTCTATACGGCGTTCGCCGACAAGTGGCGGGTCACCGACGACACGTCGCTCTTCGACTACGCGGACGGCCAGAACACTGCCACGTTCACCGATCGGGCCTTCCCCTCCGAATCGGAGCCCACGCAGTCGCCGGCACGGGCCGAGGCGGCCAGCGTGGCGTGCAGTGCGGCCGGGGTCACCGGCGCGACCGACCTGGCCAACTGTGTGCTCGACGTGTCGCTGACGGGGTCGGCCGACTTCGCAACGATCGCGTCCGACATCGCCGCCCTCGTCTCCGCACCGGCCGTCGGCGACCCGGCCTCTTCGGTCGCCTCCGTCGAGCAGGCCGGCGCGGTCGGCCATCAGACCTTCGCCGGGAAGGAGGGCGAACGCGCCTACATCGAGGTCGAGTCGTCGTCGTTCGACGACCAGTGCGGCTCCCTGACGGTGCGCGCACCCGACGGTCGCACCATCGGGCTCGGTTGTGTCAAGACCGGCGGCGTGATCGACGGCGCGGCCCTGCCCGTCGACGGCGAGTACAGGATCGACGTCGACCCGGACGGCGACGCTGTCGGCGAGGTGAGACTCGGCATCGTCGTGTCGAAGGACCAGCGGGAGAAGATCTCGATCGGCGGCGGACCGGTGACCGCGACGATCGGCGACCCGGGCGGGCTGGCCCGGTTCACCTTCACCGGGACCGCCGGGCAGACGGTCGCGGTCGACGCGAGCGGCGCCAGCATCCCCGACCAGTGCGGCGTTCTCCAGATCCAAGCCTCCGACGGCGCCGGCCTCGCCGAAGGCTGCCTGGCCCGGGGTGCCGGGCGCCTGGAAGACGTGACACTGCCGCGGGACGGCACCTACCGCCTGGTGGTCGACCCCGCGCGTGCGGGCACCGGCGAGGTGACGCTCCAACTGCACTAGATGCATCGACACACATCAGTAACACGGGTCGCGGGCGGGTGTAACCGGGCGGTCACAGAATCAGGCGTTCCGTGACCCCACATTCCGGAGGCAGCCGTGCGTGAAAGTGTCAGCCGTCGGCGGTTCCTGCAGTCCGTCGGTGTCAGCGGGGGTGCCGGCGCCCTCTTCGCCACCATGGGAGCACTCGGGCTGGCACCGGCCGCCGCGGCGCCCGCGCCACCGTTCGACCCGCCGCGGAAGTCCGACTTCAGTCTCACCGGGCGCAGCGCCAAGCGGGTGGTGATCCTCGGTGGCGGCATCGCCGGGCTCGCCGCGGCGTACGAGCTGGGCAAGGCCGGGTACGACTGCACGATCCTGGAGGCCCGCGGGGTGGCCGGCGGGCGCAACCTCACCGTCCGGGGCGGCACGACCGAGACCGATCTGGACGGGCAGACGCAGCGGGCGTCGTTCTCCCCCGGCATCTACCTCAACGCCGGCCCGGCGCGCATCGCCCAGTGGATGGTCACCCTCGACTACTGCCGCGAGCTCGGTGTGCCGATCGAACCCTTCGTGAACGCCAACGCCGACGCGCTGATCTACAACGAGGCGAACGGCAAGCCCGTCCGCTACCGCACGGCAAAGGCGGACGTCTACGGATACGTCTCGGAACTGCTGGCCAAGGCCACCGACCAGGGCGCCCTCGACGGTCAGCTGACCGCCACCGACAAGGAACGGGTGCTGTCGTTCCTGCAGAGCTTCGGCGCCATCGGGGGCCGCACCGCGGGCTGGGAGTACCAGGGCACCAACCGCCGCGGCTACGCGAGCTACCCCGGCGCCGGCAACGACGCCGGGACGCCCCTGGACGGTCCGGCGGCGCTCGCGGACGTCTTCGCCAGCAACGTCGGACGCTACTTCAGCTTCGAGTTCGGTTACGACCAGGCCATGATGATGTTCCAGCCCGTCGGTGGCATGGACCGCATCCCGTACGCCCTGAGCCGCGCGATCGGCGCGGGCAGGATCCGGCTCGGTGCCGAGATCACCGCCGTGACCGACAAGCCGGACGGTGTCGAGGTCACCTACCGCCGCGAGGGCCGGACCCGCACGATCGAGGCCGACTTCTGTGTCGCCGCGCTGCCACCGCACCTGATGGCCCGGATCCCGCACAACCTCGGCACCGCGGTGCAGTCGGCGCTCGGCTCCTTCCCCGTCACCGCCTCCGGCAAGATCGGTCTGGAGTACGCCGGCCGCTGGTGGGAGAACGACCTGCGGATCTACGGCGGCATCACCGAGACCGACCTGGACGTCTCGCACATCTGGTACCCGTCGACGGGCTTCCACGCCGACCGAGGCCTGATCGTGGGCTACTACAACACCGGTGCGAACGCCCGCGCGTACGGCTCGCTGACCCCCGAGCAGCGTCTGCTGCGGGCGGTCGAGCAGGGCGTGAAGATCCACGGCGAGAAGTACCGGTCGGAGCTGACCCACTCGTTCTCGATCGCCTGGCACCGTACGCGCTACCTCGAGGGCGCGTGGACCTCACCACCGTGGGGTTCGGCGGGTTACAACCTGCTGCTGCAGCCCGCCGGGCACGTGCACTTCGCCGGCGACTGGCTCAGTCACGAGGTGGCGTGGCAGCACGGGGCGTTCGTCTCGGCCCGTGCCGCCGTCACCGCTCTGCACCAGCGGGTGCTGGCGCACTGAATCAGTCGCAGGCGATCTTGTTGCCGTCGGTGTCGAGCTTCTGCCGGTCCTTGCCGGCCACGGCCAGCTTCTTGAAGCCGTGGTCGGCGAGCCAGGCGCACTTGTCCTTCGTGCCGGCCGGGAACGTCCACGGCACACACTGCGTGATCGTGCCGTAGTTGTGGTCGCACCCGTCGACGTTGGGACGCACGTAATGGGTGCTGGTCGGCGACGGGAGCGGCTTCTGCGGGCGTACCCCGGGCTGTCCGGCGAAGCTCTGGACGAACGGCTCGGCCTTTTTCGGCGGTGGAACCGCCCGTGTCGACCTGGTCGTGGGGGCAGCGGCGGACGACGTCACCGGCGCGGTCGCCCCGGGTGAGTCGAGCAGCGGCCAGGTGCTGTCGGTCGGCCGCGGGGCCGACGCGGCCGGCGGGGAGGTCTCGGACTCCCCCGCCGCCACGACGAACCAGGTCCCGGCGGCCACGACGCCGAGCACCCCGGCAATGATGGCGAGACGACGCTTGCCGGTCACTTGACCTGCACCCACTTGGCCACCGACGGCACGCCGTTGGTGCCGAGCACGTAGAGCATGTACCAGCCGGGCGGGGCCAGGTTGGGGTTGCTCGTCAGGTTCAGGCCGATCTTGTTGCCGGTGACGGTCATCGGCAGGTCGACGTAGCGCTGGTTCGGGTCGCTGGAGTGCGTCACGGCCTCCGGGCGGATCAGGGACGCCTTGAGGACCGGGCCGTCCACGGTGATCTGCTTCGTCGTGCCGTAGGCCCACGCCGTGCCGCCCGCCACGTCCAGGATCTGCGGCCGGCTGCCCTTGAACAGGTACGGCGGCGAGTAGACCGAGACCCGCATGTCGAACGAGCCGTCGCCGGGGTTGTCACCGACGGACATGACACGCCCGTCCGGCAGCAGGAACGCCGACGAGTGGTACCCGCGCGGCACCGGGTCGGTGGCCATGTTCGGGGTGAACGTGTTGGTCGCCGGGTCGAACATCGACGCCTCGAACACCGGGTCGGCGCGGTTGTGCAGGGCGCCACCGGTCTCGAAGACCTTGCCGTCGGGCAGCAGGACCGCGGAGACGTACATCTTGCCCTGGGTGGCCGTCTGCGGGACGCCGCCGGTCAGCTTGCCGGTCGGCAGCAGCGGGCCGGCCTTGTACGCCGGGCCGGCCACCTTGAGGTCGATCAGGTCGGTGAGGCGGTTGGCGTCGGGGTTGCTGTCGATGTTGCCGCCGCCGACGGTCAGGACACGCTGGTCCTGGGCCGGGGGCAGCAGCACGCTCATGGACTGGTCGCGCTCGTCCTTGCGCTGCAGGCCCGGCACCGGCGTGATGGTGGCGGCGTTGTAGTCGTAGATGGACGCGCCCGTGCCGGGCAGGCCGTTGCCGAAGACGTGGCTGCCGCTGTAGAAGAGACGGCCGTCCTGCATCAGGATCATCGACGGGTACAGGCCCCAGAAACTCCAGGTCTGCTTGGCCTCGTTCAGCGTGAGCCAGCGCTGCTGGGCGCTGTTGAAGTACTGCGTGGCGACGGTGCCGGACGAGTCCTCACCGAGGCCGCCGAGCGAGATGACGTCACCGTTGCCGAGCACGGTCGCCGACGGGTACCAGGAGCCCGACGACATGTCGTTGACCTTGGTGTACGCCATCGTGTCCGGGTCGAAGATGTAGGAGTCCTTCAGGCCCTTGTAGCCGTGGCTGCCGTCGGCCGCCGGATAGTCCTTGTTGCCACCCATGATCAGGACACGTCCGTCGGCCAGCTGGACGTGCCCGGAGCAGAACAGGTCGGCGGGCGTCGCGACGTTGGTGAACTTCCCCGTCGTGGGCGAGTAGACCGCCGTGGTGAAGGTGCCCGCGGCGAAGGCGGCCGGGTCGTTGCCGGAGCCGGCGACGAGCAGCACGTTGCCGTTCTTGAGCACCACCGCGTGGATGCCCCGCACCGGCGACTTGAACGGCATGACCTGCCACGCACCGGCGGTGCAGGCGGGACCGGCACTGCACGAGGTGCCGGGCGCGGCCTGCGTCGCGTCCACCATCGAGTAGTCGTCGGTCTGCAGCGTGCCCGCGCCGTAGATCGTGACGCCCCAGACGACCTGGTCGGTGCCGGCGGGCACGGGCGGCGTCCGGACCGTCTTCTGCTTCCAGGCGGTCGACGTGGTGAGCGTGGCCAGATCGGTCCAGTAGACCCAGCCCTGCTCGACGTCGTGCCGGAACATCGTCATCACGGTGTTCGGAGTCGTCGACTTGTACCAGGCGGAGACGTCGTACTGGTGTCCCGGCGTGACATTCGGCGCGCAGGACGGGTTCTCCAGCATCAGCGCCTTGCGGTCACCGCTGGTGATGGCCTTGACGGTGATCTTCATGGCGTTCGCACCACCGTGCGGCGCCGTCTTCGTGACCTCGAAGGTGTGCGTGCTGTCGCCCCAGCCGGACTGCTCCCAGCAGACCGGGAAGCCGTTGGCGCCGAGGGCCTCGAAGCCCGGGTTGCTCAGCAGGTTGGCACCGGCGAAGGACTTGCCGGGCACGGCCAGCACGAGCAGCAGGGTCAGGATCACCACCTGGCCGATGCGGACCCGGTCGCGCCGGCTGAAGAGCGGGCGGGGGTTGGTGCGGCCCCGCAGGTCGCCGAGGGCGCCGATCATGATTTCTCCTTGTCGACCCGGCGGATCTCGATCCGGCCGTCCACCGGCCCGAACGAGGCGACCGGTGTGGAATTTGCCAGCACCTTGGTCACGGTGGGCAGCGTGCTGAGGTCCTGGCGCAGCGCCGGTGTGGACACGATGTAGTCCACGTCGCGCCACCCGCCCGGCAGCCGGGCGGCGACCTCCGTGTCGAGGTCCAGCTTGTAGAACCAGATCACGTTCTCCCGGCTGTACCCGGCGTTGACCGCGTCGAGCCAGAGCACGTCGTCGAGGACGATCGTGGTGTCCGGCTGGTCCGGCAGGTCGTTCCGCAGATAGTTCGCCGCGGCCAGGTAGCTCGCGTTGTCGTCCGTGGTCAGGGCCCGCTCGACGCCGACGTACCAGCGGGGCACCACCAGGGCCAGTGCCGTCACCGCGGCCAGGCCGACGATCGACCAGCGCCACCAGGACCGCTCCGGCCGGAGCCGGCGGACACCCTCGTCGGCGACACCCGCGATGACCAGAGCGAAGAACGGCAGGACCTGCACGACGTACATGGCGGGGAGGTAACCGCCGGGCCGCAGCGCGACGACGGCCAGGATGGTCGCGGCGATCGCGGGTGCCCGCAGCCGGCGGACGGCCAGCGCGACCACGGTGGCGACCAGACCGGCGGCCAGGATGACCGCGTCGTAGTAGAGCCACGACGTGATCAGCGAGTGCGTGCCGGAACCCTCGTCGAGGACGGTGCCCGTGCCCGAGCGCGACATGAGCTGGAACTGCCAGGCGCCGATCAGCGACACGTGCCCCTCGCCGGGGAACAACTCGCCGCGCAGCAGCGCGTAGAGCGGGTAGAAGACGCCGACCAGGACGATGCCGCTGGTGTAACCGCCGAAGGCCCACGGTCGCGTCGACGTCCGGGCGGCGTTCTGCCACATGGCCACGAGCACGGCCGGCACGGTGATCAGCATCGTCTCCTTGGACAGCACCGACACCGCTGTCGCGGCGCCCGCGGCGGCGTAGTGCCACAGGTGCTTGCGCGGGGAGAGCGCCAGCGCCAGGGCGCCGAGCATCCAGGCGACCGCGAAGCTGTCCAGGTAGATCTGGCGGTTCATGGTGATGGCCAGCGGTGACAGGCCGAAGATCAGCAGGGCGGACGCGGCGGCCCAGCGGGAGAACTCCAGCCGGCGCCCGATCAGGTAGACCAGCAGCAGGCTGGCCGCCACGACCGGGATCATCGCGATGCGCCCGCCGGCGACCGCCAGCAGGTCCGGCGCCAGCACCGCCGGCACCCACGCCAGCCCGGCCAGCTGGATCCAGGCGAGCGGCGGGTGGTCGTACCAGTAGGTGTAGTGGGCGAGACCGTGGCCGTTCTGGACCGCCCAGGCCTGGGCCAGGTAGGTGCCCTCGTCGTCGGTCGCGGTCGGGAAGCCGGTGATGTTCCAGGCCAGGAAGAACAGGACCACGGCCGTCAGCCCGAGAGCGACGTAGAGGTCCGTCCGGGACCCGCGCGGGGGCGGGGGCGGCGCCTCGATCTGGTCCGGGACCGGGGCGAGAATGATGACCTGGGTGGGGGCCTCGGTTGCCATGCTCATGCGGCGGCACCACTCTCGGCCGGGACGTGCTTCTGATCGAGGTGCGCGCCGGTGTGGGCGGTCAGTTCCCAGTCGCGCTTGCCGGTGTACTCACGCCAGACCGCGCGCAGCGCCGCCACCGCGAGCACCACGGCGAACGGGAAGGCGCCGAGCAGCAGGCGGGCGTAGTGGTGCCAGCGGATGCGCAGGTCGTAGTGCTTGCCGAAGTCGCGGAGGCCGACCGTCTGGAAGACCAGGTTGAAGGCCCACGGGATGACCGGGACGAAGGTGATCATCGCCACGAAGACCGGAAGCCGGGCCCAGATGGCGATCGCGATGCCGATCGGGATGACGATGCCGGAGAAGCCCTGCAGGAACGGCTGCGTCAGCGTGTAACGGGCGAGCAGACGCTGGCCGAAGGCGGGCAGTCGGTGCCAGTCCCCCTTGCGGTAGACCTGCAGGAAGCCCTGGTTCCACCGGGTGCGCTGCTTGAGGAACGACGTCAGCGTGCCGGGGGTCTCCTCCTTGGTCACGATCGCCGAGTCGTACGCGACGACGACCCGGGCACCCTGGCTGGACAGCCGCACGCCCAGGTCACAGTCCTCGGCGAGACAGTTGCCGTCCCATCCCCCGGCCGAGCGCAGCACGTCGGTGCGGACGAAGACGGTGTTGCCGCCCAGCGGGATGAAGCCCTTGGCCGCGTGCAGGTGCAGCCGGCTGCGGAACCAGAAGTAGTACTCCAGACAGTTGTGCAGGCTGTACCAGCTGGAGTGGAAGTTGATGAGCTGCACACCGCCCTGCACCACGTCGGCGTTCGTCGACCGGAACGCGTGGTCCACATGCTCCAGCAGCAGCGGGTCGACCTGGTCCTCGGCGTCGAAGACACCGACCACGTCACCGCGGCAGTAGGGCAGCGCGGTGTTCAGCGCCCGCGGCTTGTTCTTCTGCTCGTTGGTGTCCGTCACGACGAAGATGCGGCCGGGCGAGCGCGCGGCCACCCGGTGTGCCACCTCGGCGGTCTCCGGGTCGTCGTGGCCGACGATGATGATGATCTCGAAGCCCTCGTGCGACGACTCGAGCAGCCGCCCGACAGTGTGCTCGAGCACCGCCTGCTCGTGCCGTGCGGGCACGAGCAGCGAGAACGTCAGCCGGTGCGCGCCGTCCGGCGCGGCGAAGCGGGTCGACGCCAGCGTCTCCGGCGTACGCCAGGCGTGCATCGTCCACCACAGAGTGACCGCCGCGAATCCGGCGAGCACCAGGGAAACCACAATCATGACGGCGGCAGCCAAAGCCGTTTGCCTTTCCGGGGTGAGGTGGGCCCCACTCCCACCAGCGGACCGACAATAGCCAATAGCGAGGCGATTTCAAGTTCGCGGATCTCTTTTTCACAACGACGCGGCAACGCTTCGCAAAAAGGGGTCGCCGACGGAAACACGGGCTTCATTTATGACCCGGGAAAAAGGCGAACACCGCCCCCATGTCGAGTCCCGTTCCGACATCTCGGGATTCGCCGGGTTGGGGGTGATTCGAGACTCATCCACTCACCGGCGTGACGACTGGCGCGCTCCGGGACCCGAAGGTACTACACGAACCGCCCGAACGGCCACAGTGGTCCGTGGTGGGAGCGGTCCCAAATCATTCATGTGAACCAATGGCGCGGGGCACACTCCGCAATCAGCACGTGACGGCGTGAACAAACCGCAGTTCAGGGCCGACCTGAAACATGCTATTCACAATAGTCGGAGTTATGAACGATGGTCGCCGTGCGCCCGGCCGGCATTGGCGGCGATGGCCTCGACGATGCGCGGCCAGACCTCTCGCGGCAGGTCATGGCCCATTCCGGGGATGACGATCAATTCCGCGCCGGGCACGGCGGCGGCCGTGGCCCGGCCCCCGCTGACGCCGATGAGCGGGTCGTCCTCGCCGTGGATGACCACAGTGGGGACTTTCACACCGTGCAGCGCCGCGGTGCGGTCGGGAGAGGCGAGGACCGCGGCGTACTGCCGCAGGGTGCCCAGCGGGTGATAAGCGCGGTCGTACTTGGCCGCCGCGCGACGCAGCAACTCCTCCTCGGCGGCCGGAAAGCCCGGTGAGCCGATGATCCGTGAGGACGCGACGGAGTTGGCGATGGCCGCCTCCCGGTCCGGGGCGGGCGGGCGGCCCAGCACGGCTGCCGCCTCCGGCGTGGGGCGGCCGACGGTGAGATCCCCGGTCATCGACATGATCGAGCAGAGGCTGAGGACCCGGTCCGGATGGTCGATGGTGAGCTGCTGGGCGACCATGCCGCCGAGCGAGGCACCGGCGACGTGGGCGCGTTCGATCCCGAGGGTGCCGAGCAGACCGGCAGCGTCGGCGGCGAGGTCGGCCAGCAGGTAAGGCACCGTCGTCCGGTCACCGGCCAGAATCGCCGGCAGATCGGGCACACCCCACTCCGGCCGCCGGGTGGACAGGCCGGCGTCGCGGTTGTCGAAGCGGATCACGTGGAAGCCGCGGGCGGCGAGCTGCTCGCAGAACTCCTGCGGCCAGTCGATCAGCTGGGCGCCGAGGCCCATGATGAGCAGCAACGCCGGGTCGCCCGGGTCGCCGAGCGTCTCGTGGTGCAGCCGGATGTCCTCGGAGGTCATGACTGCGTTCTTACACCACCGCGACCGCTGTCGGCTCGCCGAGGAAGTCCGGCTCGGCCACCGGCCGCCCGAAGTGGTATCCCTGGGCGAGACGGTAGCCGAGACGGTGCAGCTCGGCGGCCTGCTCGGCGGTCTCCACACCCTCGGCGACCGCCATCAGCCCGAGCCCGTGGGAGACCTGGATCAGGGCGGTGGCGATGACCGCCTCCCGGCCGGCCAGCGTGATGTTGTCCACGAACGACTTGTCGACCTTCAGCACGTCGACGGGCACGGTCTGGAGCAGACCCAGCGACGAGTGGCCGGTGCCGAAGTCGTCCAGGGCGATCCGGACACCCAGCTCGTGCAGGTCCTTGACCGCCTGAACGGCCTGACCGCCGCCGAAGACCGCCGTTTCGGTCACCTCGAGGATCAGGTTCTGGGCACCCAGACCGGTCCACGCCAGCACCGACGACACCAGCTCGGTGAAGCCCGGCTCGGCGAGCTGCCGCGCCGAGACGTTCACGCTGACCCGCTCCGGGGCGGCGTCACCCAGAGTGTTGCGCCACACGACCGCCTGGGCACAGGCCGTCCGCAGGATCCACGCACCCAGTTCGACGATGAGGCCGTTCTGCTCGGCGACGGGGATGAACTCGGCCGGGCTGACAAAACCGCGGTCCGGGTGGTCCCAGCGAATCAGGGCCTCGACGGAGACGATGCGGCCGTCGGGCAGCGAGACGATGGGCTGGTAGACGAGCCGGAACTGGCCGGTGTCCAGCGCGATCCGCACGGCGGCGCCGAGGCGGGCCTCCTCACCGGCCTCGTCGTCGAGGTCGGCGGAGTAGCGGCGCAGCTTGTCACCGTCGGCCTTGGCGGCGTACATCGCCACGTCCGCGCGGCGGAGCAGTTCGACGGCGTCGTCCGTACCGTCGGCGCCGGCGACGCCGATGCCGGCGCCGATGAGCAGCTCGTGCTCCCCGGTCTCGATCGGGACGCGCAGAGCGGCGCCGAGCCGCGCGGCCATCGTGTCGCCCTCGGCGGCGGTGGCGTCGGCCACCAGGACCGCGAACTCGTCGCCGCCCATCCGGGCCGCCAGGTCGCCGGGACGCAGGCCGGACCCGAGGCGCGCGCCGACAGCCGCCAGCAGCTCGTCACCGACGGCGTGGCCGAACCGGTCGTTGACCGCCTTGAAGCCGGTCAGGTCGAGCATCGCCACCTGCGGCGACCCCGTCTCGAGGGCCTCGCGGACCCGCTGCTCGAACCGGCGACGGTTGGCCAGCCCGGTCAGCTCGTCCCGCATGGCCAGGATCTCGAGCTGGCCCGCCTGGGCCTGGACCTGCGCGACAAAACCGGCCATCCGGATCAGGACCAGCACGAAGAGCACCACCGCGCCGACGCCGATCGCCAGCCAGCTCACCGGGCGGCCCACGTGCGCGCCCTGGAGGAACAGCACCGCCGGGACGACCAGTGTGGAGCAGGTCAGGATCGCCAGGCGGCCCCGGCCGAACTGCTCCCGGCCCGTCGCCCGCGGCCTGGCGCTCACCGACGGGTGCAGCGCCGCACCGGCCCAGTAGACGTACGCGAACAGGAAACCGGTGTAGACGAAGTCGCCGGCGACCATCAGCACGGCGGGCATCAGGGTGTAGACGACGTTCGCGGCCAGGGTCAGGACGCTGCCGATGATCAGCAGCCAGCCGCTGACCGTGGGGCGTCCGGCCCGGGTGACCAGCCGCGCGACCACCGCGATCATGAGCACGCTGGCCGTCGGGTAGCCGATCGTGACGAGCCGCCCGACCAGCGGTGACGCCGTGTCGCCGAGGATCGGGCCGATGACGAAGATCCAGTAGATCAGGCCGAGGCCCGCGGCGATGATCGCCGTGTCGACCAGGCCCGACCACTCCCGCCGGCGCCGGCCCCGCGCCAGACCGTAGAGACCGGCGATCAGCGGCGGATACGCGCTCAGATAGAAGGCGTCGGACCAGGACGGGTACGGGTGGAAGCCCCGCACCGTCTCGTCGATCGCGTACGCGGCGTCGCCGAGCACCCAGAGGACCTGGCCGGCGATGAAGACGTACCACGGGCGTACGTCGGTGGGCCGGTTGCGGCGCACACCGGCGACCATGACGAGCAGCGCCACGAGACCGAACAGCCAGGCGGCGACAGCCCGGCCACCGCCCGGGGGCAGGAACGGGTAGCCGAGGCACGCCACCGTGCCCAGCCCCATCCACAGCAACCACGCGCGTTCGGCATTCCTGGTCAGCACGACTCGTCCATCGGCCGCCGGATGCGGCACCTGAGGTTCCCGGAAGTTCTTGACCGCGGGCCATCGACGGGAGTTGGCTGGTCCATACAGCTACATCAGTGGCTGAGAACGGGAGACTCCGGTGCAAATCCTGTCCACCACGAGGGTCCGGCTCACGGCGGCCGTCGCCGTCGGCGCGGCCCTCGTGTCGGTTCTCGGCGCGGCGCCCCCGGCCGCCGCCCGCCCCGGCCGGCACACCATCAACGGCAGCAAACCGCGGTGGCTCGGCCGCGCGAAGAAGGCCGGCACCCCGGCCGCCGCCGGCACCATCAACTTCGGCCTGCTGCTGACCATGCGCGACCGCGCGGGCGCCGAGGCAGCCCTGGCGGCGATCTCCGACCCGGCCGCCGCGGACTACGGCAAGTGGCTCAGCGCCGGGCAGTTCGAGGCCCGCTACGCCCCTGCCGCCGCGGACGTGCGGGCGGTGCGGACCTGGCTGAAGGACCAGGGCTTCACGCTGCGCGGCACCCTCGCCGGCGGCATGTACGTCGAGACCTCCGGCACCACGGCCCAGATCAACAAGACGTTCGGGACGACCGTCGAGAACTACACGTACCAGGGACACACGGTGCACGCGAACAGCACCGAACTGTCACTGCCCGAGAACACCCCGGCCGCCGTGACCGGGCTGGTCACCGGGGTCATCGGCGTCGACCAGGGCAGCTCGCTCAAGACGCCCGGTGAGACGCTGCCGCCGCCCGGGCCCGGCTTCCGCGCGGGCACACCCTGCTCGTCGTACTACGGCGAGAAGAAGGCGACCACGCTGCCCACGAAGGCGCCCTGGGTCGTCTGCGGGTACGAGCCGAAGCAGTACCAGTCCGCGTACGGGGTCAGTGACCAGCTGAAACGAGGGCTGGACGGACGCGGGGTAACCGTGGCGATCACCGACGCGTACGCATCGCCGACCATCACCCAGGACGCCCGGCAGTACAACCGCAAGCACGGGCTGCCGGCGTTCAAGAACCGGCAGTTCCGGCAGATCACCCCGCCGGCCGACGGCTACGCCAACACCGAACTGTGCGACGCCCAGGGCTGGTACGGCGAGGAGACGCTCGACGTCGAAGCCGTGCACGCCATGGCGCCCGGCGCGAACGTCGTCTACGTCGGCGGCAGCGACTGCGTCACCGGGCTCGACGAGGCGTGGGCCGAGACCATCGACAACCACGTCGCGGACATCATCACCAACTCGTGGGGCAACGCGACCGACGACATCGAGCTGCTCGGCGAGGACGTGGTCGCGTTCTACCAGCAGTTCTCCCTCGAGGCCGCGCTGACCGGCATCACCGTCGACTTCTCCAGCGGCGACTCCGGCGACCAGACCTCCGGCGGCACCGACGTGGCGTCGAAAACCGTCGACTTCCCGGCCGACCTGCCGTACGTCACCGGTGTCGGCGGGACGAGCGTGGGCATCGACAAGCACAGCAAGCGGGTGTGGGAGCACGGCTGGCAGAGCGCGTACCAGACCCTCGAGAACGGCGTGTGGGGCCCGTCGGCGTACGTCTCCGGCGGGGGCGGCGGCACCAGCGTGATCTTCGCGCAGCCGTTCTACCAGCGCGGCAAGGTCCCGGCGGCGATCTCGAAGTACTTCGGCAGCACCCCCGCGCGGGCCGTGCCGGACATCTCGATGCCGGGCGACCCCAACACCGGCTTCCGCGTCGGCCAGACGCAGGAATTCCCGGACGGCACCTACTACGACGAATACCGCATCGGTGGCACCAGCCTGGCGTCACCGCTGCTCGCGGGCGTCCAGGCCATTGCGAACCAGAAGGCGCACCACGCGCTGGGCTTCGTCAACCCGCTCTACTACAGCCTGCTCGGCACATCGGCGCTGACCGACATCCGCGCACCGCGCACGCCGATCTACCAGGCGCGCGCGAACTACGTGAACTCGCTCGACCCGAGTGAGGGACGCACGTACATCCTCCAGCAGGTCGACGTGCAGACCTCGACGATCCACAGCACCCCCGGTTACGACGCCGAGACCGGCGTCGGCAGCCCGGGCCCGCGCTTCTTCGCGGCCATGCCCGGTCACCGCTGATCCTCCGGCGGGCGGGGCCTTCCCGGCCCCGCCCGCCCTCTTTCTGTCGGACCCGGCCGCTAGCCTCCCGGGCATGATTTCCGGTACGCCCACAGCAGCCCGCTCGGGCGCCCTGGCCACCCTCGTCAGCAAGGGCGACATCGGGGCCGTGCTGGGCGTCCTGGAAAGCCTCGACGAGCCGGGGCGCCGCGCGCTCGCCGCCGCCGTGCGGGCGCTGGAGGTCGACCGCACCCAGCAGCCGGGCGCCTCCTGGCACACCGAGCAGCGGGCCGCCCGCCGCCAGGAGGGCGCGCTGCGCGTCGCCGGAGCCGGCTGCCTTCCCCGCGCCGCCGACATCGTCTCGTGGCTGCGCTCCGACCGCTTCTGGTACGAACCCACCCGGCAGACGATCGACGCTCTGGCCCGGATCCTGCGGGCACCAGGGCGGCCGTCACTCACCGCGGTCGCGCAAGGGCTGGCGACCAAGCTCCGCACCGCACAGGTCGACCAGCAGTGGCCGATCGTCGCCCGTCTGCTGACCGAGGCCGAGCTGCCGTTCCCGCCCACCGAGGCGGTGCTCCGCGGCTGGATCCGCGAGCTCGGCGCTGCCCCTTCCCTGGCCGACGCGGTGCACCGCGATGCCAGGACACCGCTGCTGCTGCCCCACCTCTTCACCGAGCCCGGCCTGGGCAGCGAGCTCGACGACCGCTGGCCACCGGTCCTCGCCGGCCTCTCCCCCGGCATGCTCGACGGCTGCCTGCTTCGCCTCCACGCGGGCGACCGGCCCGCGGCGATCCGCCCGTTCGTGACCCTGCACCGGCTGCTCGATCCCGGCCTCGACGAGTGCGCCGCCCGCCGCCAGGACTATCTGGGCCTGCTGTCCAGCCCGCACATCGCCGTCGCCGAGCTGGCGATGACCGCGTTGCGCCGCCTCGACGAGGCCGGCCTCCTCGGCACCGAGGCCCTCACCGAGGCAGCCCGCACGGTCCTGCCCCGCCCCGAGAAGAAACTGGTCCGGGCCCAGCTCGCCTGGCTCGGCGACGCCCTCGGCCGCGGCCCGGTCCTGCCCCTGCTCGACGCGGTCACCGCGGGCCTGTCCAACGACTCGATCGACCTCGCGGAGAGCGCCCTGAAGGTGCTGGCGCAGCACCTCCCGGAGAGCCGTACGCTCCTGGCCGACGCCGCAGCCGCCCTGGAGGGCGACCTCCGCCGCCAGATCGACCAGCTCCTCGACCGCGAGACACCGGCCGCCGCCCCGGCTGTCACGGTCCTGCCACCCGTGGCCCCGAGCGAGCCGATGCCCGGGCCGATCACCACCCTGGGCGAGCTCAGGACGGCCGTGAAAAGCCTCCTGCTCCGGGACCCGGACCAGCCCGTCCTGCTGGAACGCACCTACGCGGCCCTCGTCGCCCACGCCCACGCCGACCGCGCAGCACTGGCCCGCATGCTCGAACCCCTGATCCCCGGACACTGGACGTCCCCGTTCGTCAACGTCCTCCGCGCCGCAGCCGGTCAGGAGTGGACCGAGTGGCAGGCCGAGGACTGGCGGAAACCGACACCCCCGTTCTGGATGCTCGTCGCCCGCGCCCACGAGCTGTCCACCCAGCTCAGCGGGGACCTGCCACCCGCACTGCTGGCCACCCCGGCCACTGTGGACGGCCACGTCGATCCGCTACGCGTAGTGACCCTGCTGGCCGGCGACTGGGAGCCTGGGCCGTACGACCTGAGCCAGGCCCTGCTCCGCCTCCCGCGTACGGTCGACCCGGCCGTGCAGGAGGCCGCGGATCGGCTCACCTCCGCAGCGGGCCGCGCCGTCGCCCGGTGGCTGCACGACGGCGGCCTGCCAGACCCGGCCACCTCGACCATCACCGCCACCCTGCGGCCGTGCACCCACCTGCCCCCGGACGCGGACTACGAGTGCTGGTGCACGGAAGGACCAGGCCTGCGCCGCGTGGCAACAGTCGCGCCGGTGTCCCACCCCGCACTGACCGTTCCCGACGGGCTGCTCGACCTGCCCGGCGGGGACGCCGCCTACGACCGCGCCCACGGCCTGCACCACGGCACCCCGATGGCGTGCTGGCCGATGATCCTCCCCGGCCACCGCGACATCATGGCCGCCCACATCCAGCCCCTGATCGCCGAAGCAGCCAACGGCACCCGCCGAGCGGGCGTCGACATCCTGCCCGCCCTGGCCGACTCGTCAGGCCCGTTCGGACCGGCGACGGCACTGTGCCTCGCCTACGGCCTCGCAGCCGGCCACCCCGCCTCCCGCCTCGCGGCGACGGACGCCTTTCTGATCCTCGCCGCCACCCCGACCTTCGACGGCGCCCTGATCGGCCACGAGCTGGCCGCCCTCACCACCGGCGGCGTCGTGGTCCTCAAGAGAGTGTCCGAAGCACTGACCGAGGCGCTGCGCTCGGGGGCGGCCGGCGCGGTGTGGAGCACGGTCCGCCCTCTGGTCGAGTCGATTTTGGTCCCGCCGCCGCCTGCCCGAGCTGCGGAGGTGCTCTCGCTCGCGGCCGCCGCAGCCACGGCCGCCGGCGCCCGCGGGGAACTGCCAGGTCTGGCCGACGTCGCCTCCCGGGGCGGCACCAGTCGCCTCGTCACCGAGGCGGCCCGCCTCCTGCGCACCCTCACGCCCTGAATACGACAGCCATGAGCCCGAAGCCCAGCCCTAAATGCCTTTCGCAATCCCCGGAGCGCCACTGACCGCAACCGGAATCAGCGGTCCCGCCCCGCCTCGCCCTGCACCGCACCGCACCGGGCCGCGCCGCTTCGCCCTGGGGCAGGGCTGCATCGCCCCGCACCGGCTGCGCCGCGGCGCCGCGGGCCGCCCCGCACCGCGCCGCCCGGCACAACGCCGCAACGCTTCGCCCTGGCCGGGCCGGGCTGCACCGCGCCGCGCCGGGCCGCTCCGTGCCGCCGCGGGCCGGGCAGCTTCGCCCCTGGGCCGGGCCGCATCGCCCCGCGCCCACCGCGCCGCCCGGGGCCGCCCCGCACAAGGCCACTTCGCCCTCGGCCGCACTGCCCGCACCGCGCCACCCTGGGCCGGGCCGCATCGCCCTGGGCCGAGCCGCGCCGCGGCCGATCGCCCAGCCGGCACGCGAAGCGTCACACCTGCCTGCTTGGAGGGGCCACAAGGTCTGGCCCCGGGACACTTGCGACACCCCCGGGCGGCGGCTGGACGGGTGCAGCCAGCCGCTGCGTGGGGAGGCCCGGCGCGGACCAGCTACGTGGTCGGCGGCCGGTCGGGGTTGGGGGTGCTGTAGGAGGCGATGTAGCTCAGGGCGGCGTTCATCGCCGCGCGTAAGGCCTTGGTGTTGCGCAGGGTCTGGGTGAGCAGCGTGCCACCCTGCAGGGCCGTGAGCAGGGCCAGGGCGAGTTCGTCCAGGTCGGCGTCCGGGGACAGTTCGCCGCGGTCCTGCATGGCCTGCAGGCCGGTGTGGAGGAGCTCCTGCCAGCGGAGGAAGCCCTGGCCGATCTGCTCGCGGGAGGCTTCGTCGCCGGCGCTGAGTTCGCCGGCGAGGGTGCCGAGGGTGCATTCGCCGCCGAAGCCGATGGTTTCCTGGCGTTCGATGCCGGCGTCGGCCCAGGCGCGGAGGGCTTCGAGGCTGTCGAGGGCGCCCATCATGGGGCGGCCCGGGATCGGGACGGCGTCGGCCTGGCGGGCGATGACGGCCCGGATCAACGCCTGCTTGCTGTCGAAGTAGTGGTAGAGCTGCGAGCCGCTGATGCCCGCCGCTTTGCGGACGTCCTCGGTGCTGGTGCCTGCGACGCCGCGGGCGGCGATGAGGTCGACGGCGGTCTGCAGGATGCGGTCCCGGGTCGCCTGGCCCTTGCGGGTCAGCTTGCGGGGTTCGGGCGGCGCGGTCACCACCTCACCGTACCGCGGAATGGGTTGAACCGTCCAAAAACCGTGCTACGTTTTTGGACAGGACGACCCATAAATGAGGAGCTCGCATGTCTGACACCACCGACCTCACCGGCCGCACCGCGCTCGTGACGGGAGCAACCGCCGGCATCGGCCGCGCGGTCGCGCTTCAGCTGGCCGCTCGCGGGGCGAAGGTCGTCGCCCACGGACGTGACGCCCGGCGCGGCGACGACCTGGTGGACGAGATCACCCGTGGGGGCGGGACGGCGCGGTTCGTCACGGCCGACCTGACCCGGTCCGACGACGTGCTGCGGCTCGCGGCCGAGGCCGGTGACGTCGACATCCTGGTCAACAACGCCGGGATCTACGCCTTCACGAGCACGGCCGGCACCTCCGCCGGCAGCTTCGACGAGCATCTGGCCATCAACACCCGGGCGCCGTTCCTGCTGGTCGGGGCGCTGGCGCCGGGCATGGCCGAGCGTGGGTACGGGTCGATCGTCAACATCACCTCGACCGCCGCCACCTCACCCGCCCCGGTCGGTGCGGCCTACGGTGCGTCGAAAGCCGCGGTGGAGCTGCTCACGCGGTCGTGGGCGACCGAGTTCGGTGCTCAGGGCGTACGCGTGAACGGTGTCTCACCCGGACCGGTCCGCACGGCCGGGACCACCGAGATGCTGGGTGACAACATCGACGTGCTCGGGCAGGCCAACCTCCGCGGGCGCGTCGGCGAGCCGGAGGAAATCGCCGAGGTCGTCGGTTTTCTGGTGGGCGACGGAAGCAGTTACATCAACGGCTCGGTGATCGTCGCCAGTGGTGGCGAGCGCAGCTCCCTCCCGGCCTGACCGCCCACCATGGACATCTTCGTCATCGGCGCGACCGGTTTTGTCGGCGGCGCCGCGGCCCGGCACCTGGCCGCACGCGGGCATTCCGTCAGCGGGCTCGCCCGCTCGGACGCGGCGGCTCGAGCCCTGAGCGAGCAGGGAATCGTCGCTGTCCGTGGCGACCTGGAGGAGGGCCGGGCGGCCGTGGTCGCTTCGGTCGCCGACGCCGTGATCGTCGCCGCGCAGCTGGATCCCACCGTCGAGCAGGTGCTGGTGGACGAGCTCCTGGACGCCCTCGCGGGCACCGGCAGGACCCTGCTCCTCACCTCCGGAACGGGCGCCTTCCTGCAGCGCACCGGCGGCGCCTGGAGCGAGGACGTGTACGCCGAGGACGACCCGTTCGAGGTCGAGCCCCTCGCCCGGCAGCGGTTCGCGGTCGAGCAGGCCGTGCGGCGGGCAGGCCGTCACCCGCGACCTCGGCGTTCCGGTACGCAGCCTGAGCCCGTCCGAGGCGAACCACGTCTGGGGTGAGTTCGGGGCGCTCATCATGGGCGCGTCCAGCCGCGGGCGCGCACCCCGGTCACGGCACGAGCTCGGCTGGACGCCGACGGTGACCGACATGCTGTCCAGCGTCGGCGAGGCACGACTCCGGGAGCTCGCGGGGCCGGGTTGACCTTCATCGTCCGGCCGGGCGCGTGGGGCGAGCGTGCACGCGATATTGTGCCCTCGGCGTGCCGTGAAGCGTGGGGAGAACAAGTTGCCGAGCCTCCCCCTGCGTCCCGGCGACCCCGAACGCCTCGGCGAGTACGAGCTGACCGCGCGTCTCGGCGCCGGCGGGATGGGCACCGTCTTCCTGGGCCGGGCACCGCAGGGCCGGCCGGTCGCCATCAAGGTCGTCCGCAGCGAGTTCGTCCGGGACGAGGAGTTCCTCGGGCGGTTCCGCAGCGAGGTCAACCGGGCCCGCCAGGTGCCACCGTTCTGCACCGCCGAGGTGCTCGGGGCCGATCTCGACCACGACCCGCCCTACCTGGTGGTCGAATACGTCGACGGGCCGACCCTCACCGACGTGATCCGCGAGCACGGGCCCCTCTCCCCCGCCGGTCTCTACAGCGCGGCGATCGGCATCGCGACCGCCCTGACCGCGATCCACGGTGCGGGTGTCATCCACCGCGACCTCAAACCCGGCAACGTCCTCTTCGCCCTGGGCGGCGTCAAGGTCATCGACTTCGGCATCGCCCGGCCGCTGGAGGCGACGAGCGCTCATACCCGTACCGATCAGATGGTCGGGACCGTCGCCTACATGGCGCCGGAACGCTTCGACGAGGCACCCGGCCCCCGGGTCAGCCCGGCGGCGGACATCTTCGCGTGGGGCGCGGTGGTCACGTTCGCGGGCACAGGACGGACCCCGTTCGCGGCCGACTCGGCGCCGGCCACCGCGATGCGCATCCTGACGCAGCCGCCGTCGCTGGGCGATCTGCCCATGCCGCTGCGCACCATCGTCGAGCGGACCCTGGCCAAGGAGCCCTCCGAACGCCCGACCGCCCGCGAACTGCTCGATCTGCTGCTCGCCACCGGTAGCCCGGCCGCGCTGCCACCGCGTGCGGTCCCGGACGACCCAACCCATGTGCTGCCGCAGTACGCAGCAGGATCGACACCCGCCGGCGCGACAACGGCCGGAGACGGACAGGGCCTGGACGATCCGCACCGCCCGGCCGGCCAACCACAGGCCGGGCCGGTGCAAGCCGGCCAGCCACAGGCCGGGGCGGCGCGAGCCGGGCAGCCGCAGGCCGGCCAACCACAACCCTGGCAACCGCAGGCCGGGCAACCGCACGGCGGGCAACCGCAAGGTGGGCAGCCACAGACCTGGCAGGCGCCGGGCGGGCAAGCGCCGGGCGGGCAGGCGCCGAGCGGTCGGAAAGGCCGTCGGAAGGGTCGTGTGCTCACGACCGCGGCGCTCGCGCTGGCCGCGGCCGTCGCGCTCGGTGGTGTGGTGCTGTTCAGTAAGGCGGACAGCGAGACCACCGGCGAGGGCCGGAACCCCGCGACGGGTATCGGCGGCCCGAGCAGCGCTCCGGCCGTCTCCCCGTCGGCGAGCCGGCCCGCCCCGGGCCCGACCGGGAACGCCGGGGTGCTCGCCGGGTCCCGCAAGACGCTGATCCACTTCGTGGAGATCGACCGCGACCTGGCCATGCCTTTCCAGGACGAGGTGATCGCCTCCGACGGGACGGGCAAGGACGCGCTCTTCGCGCTGATCCCGCTGGGGGTCGACTTCCTGATCCAGTCGGTGCAGCCGACCGAGGGCGAACCCCCGTGCCTCGGGGTCAAGATCGTCCCGGACGACTCGGCGGAGCTGGTCGCCACCGAGTGCGCCGGGACGAAGGCGACGCTGTTCTCCATCTCGCCGACCGGTGCCAAGGACGACAAGGGCCGGCCGACCTACACGATCTACAACGACTCCTACGGTCTGGTGCAGTACTACGAGACCGAGAAGCGGGTCTACGTCGAGCAGCTCGGCGACGCCCCGCCCGACACGACGTTCAGCTTCGTCGACCGCGGCCCGCTCTGACGATGCTGGTGCTCGATCTTCTCTCCGTGACGGAGGGTGTGAACGTTTCCGGCGACCAGGCCGGTTTCCACGCCCTGGCTGTGCTCGTGGCCGGTGGGGGTGAGCTGGCGCTGTCCGACGAGGGTCAGCTGCTGGGCGTTCTGGTCGAGGCGACGGAGGGTCCGGTGGTCGCCGGGCTCCACGACCGCCGTCTCACTGTCCGCGGCGGCGACGAAGGCCGGTCGATCCTGGCCGACGAGCTCCGCGCCGTCGGTGACATGGATGACGGCGGCCACGCCCACATCGAGTATTTCGAGGGCCACTTCTACCTCGGCGCAGGCAGCCTGCCGCTCATCCTCATCAGCCCGCACGGGGGAATGCCGCGGCGGTGAGCCGGTCGTACTGGTCCGGGCTCAAGCGCAGGCCTTCCGCCGCGAGGTTCTCCTCGAGGTGGGTGATCGAGGCGGTGCCGGGGATCGGGAGCATGATCGGCGAGCGGGCCAGCAGCCACGCCAGCGACACCTGGGCCTGTGTGGCGCCCAGCTCCGCGGCCACGGCGGCGATCTCGGTGCCGGTCGTGGTGGTGGCGGGGTGGACCGGGCGCCACGGCAGGAAGGCGATGCCCGCTTCCGTGCAGGCGTCCAGGACCGTCTCGTGCTCGCGGTCGAGCACGTTGTAGCGGTTCTGGACACTCGCGACGGTGATGATCGTCCGGGCTTCGGCCAGCTGGGCGGCAGTGATCTCGGAGAGCCCGAGGTGGGCGATCTTCCCGGCCGTCTGCAGGTCGCGGAGGGTGCCGAGCTGGTCGGCAAGCGGCACCGCAGGGTCGATGCGGTGCAGCTGGAGCAGGTCGAGCCGGTCGACGCGGAGCCGCCGGAGCGCTTCGTCGACCTGTTCGCGGAGGAAGGCCGGGCTGCCGTCGAAGGCGGCCTCGCGGTCCCCGCGCGGCGGTGCCACGCCGACCTTGGTGGCGAGGATCAGATTCTCCGGGTACGGGTACAGCGCCGCAGCCAGCAGCTCCTCGTTCGCACCCCAGCCGTACAGGTGGGCGGTGTCGATGAGGGTGACGCCGAGCTCGACCGCGCGCCGGGCGACGGCGATCGCGGCCCGGCGGTCCGGTTCGGGTGCGGTCGGCAGGTGCATCGCCCCGAAACCGAGGCGGCCGACGGGGATCGGGTCAGCGGGTACGGACGGTGAGGTCATCGAGAACCATGGTGCCCGGGTCGAGGCGGAGACCGACGGCCGGGGACCAGCTCGCCAGGGTGGTGGCGTCCACGGCCGCGCCGACGGGTGCGGTGTGCAGCAGCCGCCAGGTGTCGTCGTGGTCGAGCCAGGTGGTGAGGGTGCCGTCGCGCAAAACCGCCGCGAAGCGATCGCCGGGCTGCCAGCGGACGTCCGCACAGCAGCCGCCGGCGGCCTCGGGGCGGTTGACGCCGGCCCGCCGCACGTCGGCCCCGGACGTCCCGAAGTGGTTGTTGTACCAGGCCAGAGCGTTGTTGTCGACGCCCGCCGACTGGCCCGCGAAGAGACTGTCCTCGGGCGACGCCCCGCTGAACGACCGTGGGGTGACGATGACGGCCGTGCCCTTCTCGGAGCCCCGGGCCGGCACGGCAAGGACGCCGAACGAGCGTGTCGTGGCCCGGGCGGTGAGGCCGCCATCGGCGACGGAGAGCGCGGGCAGCGCCTCGCCGGAGACCTGCTGGTCCAGCCGGTAGCCGGCCGTACGGTCGGTGCTGAAGTCGTCGGCCCAGGCGGTGACGGGGAAGTCGGCCGGGTCGAAGAAGTAGCGGGTGGGGGCGACCGCCGTCGTCACGCCCCGGCCGGTGGTGGCCAGGAGGCGGATCGGCGGGCTGTTGCCGAGGTCGGCGCCCTCGGGGATCCGGACCTGCCAGGTGGTGTCCGTGGTGGTCCCGCGACGGGTCGTGGCGGCCGGGGTGGCGGTCCAGCCGCGCGGCACCTCGAGCGACGGGCGGACCGTGCGCGGGCCCCTGACCCGGGTCCGGACGGTCACGGTGCTGCCGGAGTCGGCCGGGACAGCGCCGTCCCGCAGATCCAGGAACGTGGCGGTGACCGCCGGGTCGGGCCGGCGCCACAGCTGGAGGTTCGTGATGCCGACCGCGCCGCCGTCGTCGCGGACGGGCGTGATCCGTAGCCGGTCGGTGAGCAGCGGCGGGTCGATCAGGACGCGGTTGACCGCCCGCAGCGCCGGGGTTGCCGGGTCGCGGGTCTGACCGGGAACGTCCTGCCAGGTGCCCGCACGGTCCTGGTATTCGACCGTGAACGACTGCGGGGTGCGGACGCCGCCACCGTCGTCGTAGAAGACCACGCGCAGGTCGGAGACGCTGGTCGCCGCGCCCAGGTCGACGTCGAGGTGGTCGCTGCGGTTCGGGGACTGCCAGGTGGTCCAGCGGGTGGCGGGCACGTCGAGGTGGAAGTCCTGGCCGTCGATCGCGTCGACGGCCTTGTCACCCGGCCACGTGTACGACGCGGTCGCGAGCGGATAGCCCGACTCGGCCACGTTCGCGGCGTCGTCCACGAGCACCGGCAGGTTGGAGTCGCGCGTGGGCGCGAGCGCCACCGTCGTACGGGAAAGGGTGGTCTGGGTGTGCCGGAGCTTGCCGTCGACCCACAGGCGCAAACCCGCGCCCTGCCCGTACCGGGTGCCGTCGCGGTCCCAGAGGATCGTCAGGTTGTGGCCGTGGTAGGCGAGGTTCTCGACCGCGAAGTGGTCCCAGTCCGCCGGGACGAGCGGTGCCAGCTCGATCGAGGCGCCGGGCTGCGGGCGGATGCCGAGCAGGCCGGAGAGCACGTTGTCGGTGAACGTGGAGTGGTTGTAGTCCTCGCTGTGACCGCGGCCGTCGTAGATCCAGCGGTCCTCGTCCGGGTGGTGCGCCTCGGCGACGTACGGCTTGCCGTTCTTGCGCTGGGTCAGGGCGTACCCGCGGAGCACGTCGTAGTAGTCCTGGCGGTCGACGTAGCTCTGCGCCGGGTAGTCGATCAGCTGGTTGGCCAGGGCGGTCAACGTCTGACTGGTCGCGTACGGCCAGCTCGGGCCGTCCCACCGGCAGCACCCGTCGAGCGCCTGGTGCATGAACCACGGGCTGCGCCGCTCGGTGGTCGTCGGGCCGTACGGGGCTGCGAAGCCCTGCGGGTCGGTGAGCTGGGCCCACGCCGCCGCGTTGCCCGCCGGTGGCATGTGGAAGTACCAGGGGATGAAGCCGATCTGCTCCCGGTCGGTGATGCGGGTGCCGTCGCGCATCACGTGCTTGTAGAAGGAACCGTCCCAGAGGTCCTTCTCCTGGTTGGTGCGCAGGGTCGCCGCTTCTCGCTCGTAGCGGGCGGCCTTGCGCGGGTCACCGGCGCGACGGGCGAGCAGGGCCAGCGCGCGGGCGTCGCCGTACTGGTAGGCGTTGAGGGTGGGCCGGAAACCGTCGCCGCCGTGATAGGGGTCGTCGCTCTGATAGGAGCTCGCCGTGAACTCCATGGCGTCCCACACCGGCGTCTGCCAGTAGAGCCCGCGGGCCGGGTCGAAGTTCGTCTCCTTCCAGCGCTGGTACTGCCGCTCGAGCTCGGGCAGCCGCTGCAGCAGGAACTTCCAGTCGCCGGTCACCTCGGCGCGGGCGACCGCGGCGTCGACCGCCCAGAACGAATACTGGTGGGCCCAGTCGGTGGAGTTCTTGCCGAGGCCCTCGGTCGCCGGCTTGGCACCGGCGCCGGAGCCGCGCAGCCAGTAGTCCAGGTAGTCGTCGAGGTAGCGGGTGTCGCGCAGCCAGCGGCCCTCGTAGAGGTGGTGCCCGGCGGCGGCGCTGATGCCACCGTTCGGCGCGGAGTAGCCGACCGGGCCGAGGAACTCCGAGACGATCCAGCCGTCCTTCGGCCCGGTGTACTTCAGCGCCTCCTTGAAGGTGCGCCAGCGGTAGTAGTACGTGTCCTGGATCGCCGCGTCCGGCAGGTCGACGAACGGGATGTTCGCCTTGTACCAGCCGGGTTCCGGGGTGTCGCCGAGCAGCCGTTCCTGGTCGAGGAAATGCGTGGTGGGCCCGACGGCCGGATAGACCGGCGGCGGCTGCGCCTGGGCGGGCGTGCCGACGAGGACCAGACCGACGACCAGGGCGGCACTGCGCAGCATGGGCGTTCCTCAGCGGTTGTAACGACGGTCGAGAGCGGGGTTGTACGCGTCCAGCACCGGATCGAACGCCGTCGCCTGCCGTGCCTTCGCGGTGACACCGGCCCAGCGCTGCAGCGCCGCGGTCGCCGTGGCGGCTTCCTCCGGTGTCAGCAGGCTGATGTTCGCGCCGTGGTTCGCGCCGGCGGCCACGTAGGACAGCGAGTCCCGAGTGCCGGGCCCGAGGTGGAACGGCTCCGCGCCCCACGGGTCGTTCTGCCCGTACACGAAGAGGAGCTCACGGCCGGCGAGCCGGACCCAGAGGTCGATGTCGGTCATCGCCAGGGGGTGGAAGCGCGGGTGCAGGTCGCTGGGGACGTACGACTCGGCGCGGTCCTCGCCGGGGTACCGCTGCAGCTTCGCGAGGTGCTTCAGCTTGATCACGGGGTAGCCGAGCTGCGCGGCGGCCTGGAAGTAGTAGGGCACGTACCCGCTGATGCCCTGGTCGGTGTTGGCGTCGAGCCCGAAGACGGCGTCCAGCCAGCCGAGGATCGCCTCGTCGGACGCCGTCGTGGCCGGCACCGAGCCGCACTGGCTCTGCCCGCTGTACTGCCAGAACGCCCAGGGTGCGCCGTTGACGAGGAACTCGAACGCGCGGTCCGCGGACTCGACGATGGTGAAGGTGCGGTTGTTGGCCGTTGCCCAGGCCTCGTAGCGGGCGACCAGCGCCGACCGCCGTTTCAGCGCCTCGATCTGCACGTTGTCGAGCGCCGCCCGGCAGGCCGCGTCGGTGCCGACGGTAGTGAAGAACTTGTCGTACGCCGAGTCCTCCCGGTTGACCACGTCCTGCGGCGCGACGTAGGCGACCGTGCCGTCCACGTCGGACGGATAGAAACGGCGGTGGTAGATCGAGGTCATGCCGCCCTTGCTCGCCCCCGTCGAGATCCACTTCGCGGGGTAGAGCGGCGCGAGCGCCTCCACGATCCGGTGGTGGTCGGTGGCGGCCTGCCAGATCGTCAGGTCGGACCAGTCGGCGGGCGCGGGCCGCGACGGCGTGAAGAACCGCTGCTCGACCGAGAGCTGGTTGCCGTCGATCAGGCGGGTGGGCTCGGCGCGGAAGACGTAACCCGGGACGCCGTACCCGGTGGTGTGCAGGACCGTGGGCCGGTCGGTGCCGCGGTGGAGCAGGGTCATCCGCTGCTCGAACGTGCCCGCCGACGGATCCCGGTGATCGGCGGCCTGGGTGATCGTGAGGACGAAGAACCTGTACGGCGCGGGGGCTGTCTGTTCCTCGACGACGGTCAGTCCGGGCACCTTCCGCAGCTGGTCGAGGATGTCCTCCTCCTCCACCGCCGCTTGAGCGGGACCGGCCACCACCACCGAGCCGGCCAGCAGAAGCAGAACTGCCCAGAGCCGTTTCATGCGGTCCCCCGTCGCCGACGTCAAGCCATCGAGGACTGACCATATCTTGATCCGGCCGGTCAGTCTCCCCGTTGTTCCAGCATCAGCTCCAGGCCGTCGAGGAGCCGGTCGAGGCCGAACCGGAACGACCGCCCGGGGTCGGCGACGGCGTTGTACTCCTTCCCCGCGACCGTCCCGACCCGGCCGGAGAGCGGATAGCGGTCCGGTGGCATGACCCGCTCGAGCACCGCCGCGTTGACCTCCCACCACTGCGCGTCGGTGATGCCGGAGCGCTGCTCGGTGCGGCGCGAGTCGATCGACAGCCGGGCGGAGCTCGCCGCGAACCCGGACAGCAGCGTCACCACCTGGTCCATCTCCAGGTCGGTGAAGCCCGCGCCCTCGATCGCGGCCAGCTGCCACTCGTAGCGGTCCGAGCCGTTGGGGCCGATCCACGGACGGGTCTCGTCGATCTGCAGCAGCCAGGGGTGCCGGTGGTACTCGTCCCAGAGCAACCGGGCGACCGTGGCCATCCGCTCCCGCACCGGGCCGGTGTGCGGCGTCAGGTCCGCCTCGCCGTAGACCTCGTCGACCATCAGGCCGATCAGCTCCGCGCGCCCCGGCACGTACGTGTAGATCGACATCAGCTTGATCCCGAGGCGGTCCGCCACCTTGCGCATCGAGAAGGCCGGCAGCCCCTCCTCGTCGGCCACCGCGACGGCGGCAGCGACCACCTCGTCGACGCTGACGCGCTGCCGCGGCCCCCGGCTGCCCTGGGGCACGCCGAGCGTCCGGCGCCAGAGCAGCGTCAGGGTCCTGTCGACGTCCGCTTTTTCCATGTGCACAGATTACCCCGTGAGGTGTACGGAGCCCGGAAGGCGACGCGGGCGTTCGGGTACGTCCGCGTAACCACCCATTCGCAGCCGCCGTACCGTTCGGTGACCTGTCTGACGTTGCCCGCGGGATTTTCCGTAAGGCATACGGAGTTAGGGGAACCGTGACAACCGAGCACGCACTCGTCGCGCAGGGACTGCGCAAGCGCTACGGCGACCTCCACGCACTCGACGGCTTCGACCTCACCGTCGCGGCCGGCACCATCCACGGACTGCTCGGCCCGAACGGCGCCGGCAAGAGCACCGCGGTCCGGGCCCTGGCCACCCTGATCGACCTCGACGGCGGCACCGCCCGCGTCGCCGGGCTCGACGTCCGGCGCCAGCCCAAGCAGGTACGCACGCGCATCGGCCTCGTCGGTCAGCACCCGGCCGTCGACGAGATCCTCGGCGGCCGGCAGAACCTGGTCATGTTCCGTCGCCTGTACGGCCTGTCCACCGCAGCCGCGAAAACCCGCGCCGGCGAACTGCTCGACGCGTTCGGGCTGGCCGCGGCGGCGGAACGGGCCGTCTCCACGTACTCGGGTGGGATGCGCCGCCGCCTGGACATCGCCGCCGGGCTGATCCTGCGCCCGGCCGTGCTCTTCCTCGACGAACCGACCACCGGGCTCGACCCGCGGGCCCGCAACGAGGTGTGGGAGACCGTGCGGGAGGTCGCCGGGCTGGGCACCACGGTCCTGCTGACCACGCAATTTCTGGACGAGGCCGACCAGCTCGCCGACGGGATCTCGGTGCTCGACCACGGCCGGGTCGTGGCGTCCGGCTCCCCCGACGAGCTGAAACGCCGGCTCGGTGGCGACCGGGTGACCGTCACGTTCCCCCGGCACGAGCCGCTGCGGACGCTGATCGACGGACCCGTCTCGATGGACGAGGAGGCGCACACCGCGACGTACGCGTCCGGTTCCGGTGTGGTCCTGCTCGCCGAGCTGGTCCGGGCCCTGGACCGGGCCGGGATCACCCCCGACGACCTCGTCCTGCGGCGCCCGACCCTGGACGAAGTTTTCCTCAGCCTGACCACCGAGGAGGCGAACCGGTGACCGCACTCCGGCACGGCTGGATCATCACGCAACGGGACCTGGCCCACTGGGTCCGCCAGCCCTGGGCGCCGATCTTCGGGCTGCTCTTCACGATCATGTTGCTGCTCGTTTTCGGTTTCCTGTTCGGCGGCGCGATCGAGGTGCCCGGCGGCGGCGACTACATCACGTTCCTGCTGCCCGGGATGCTCGCGCTGTCCATGATGTTCGGCATCGAGGCGACCACCACCGCGATGGCCGCGGATTCCCGCAAGGGCGTGACGGACCGGTTCCGCTCGATGCCGATCAGCAGCGCGGCGGTGACGCTCGGCCGGGCCGGCGCGGACCTGACCAACTCGGCGGCCGAGTTGCTCGTGCTGATCCTCGGCGGTCTGCTCATCGGCTGGCGGATCGGCTCGGACCCGGCCTCGGCGCTGCTCGCGGTGCTGCTCCTGCTGTTCCTGCGCTTCGCGATGCTGTGGATCGGCATCTTTCTCGGACTGGCGATCCGCGGTGAGGGCGGCACCCAGGCGGTGCAGGTGCTGATCTGGCCGATCGGCTTCCTCTCCACGGCGCTCGTCTCGGCCGAGACGATGCCGGGCTGGGTGGGCGCGATCGCCGCCTGGAACCCGGTGTCAGCGACCGCGACGGCGGCGCGGGTGCTCTTCGGCAACCCGACCGGCGTGACCCAGGGACCCCTCGCGGACCACGCGGTGCTGCTGGCCGTGGCCTGGCCCGCCCTGATCACAGCGGTGTTCCTGCCGCTGTCCGCGCGGGCCTACCGGCGGCTCCGCGCCTAGGGAAAGAGCAGGTCGAGGTGGGTGTCGAGGGCACCGATCGCCCGCTCGGGCGTGAAGTGGCCGGCGAGCAGGTGGACACCCAGGCCCTCCATCACGGCGAGCAGCCCGGCCGCGGCGCCGGCCGGGTCGCTCGCCTTCCCGCCCGCGCGGATCAGGTCCGTGACAAAACCGAGCAGCTCCTCGGTGTCCTTGCGCAGCGGGTCGCCGGCGGCCGGGCGCACCGCCGTGTACGCGAGAAAGGCCAGCGCCACCCGCCCGTACGCCCGGCTCTCGTCGTCGAGCGGGAGCACCCCGGCGATCAGCGTCCGCAGGAGCTCCCGCGGCCCCGGTTCCGGGCCGAGCCGGCTCATCCGCCCGGTGATGCGCTCCTGGTTTCGTTCGCGGACCACCGCCATCGCGAAGCCCATCATCTCGTCCTTGGTGCGGAAGTAGTGCTGCACCATGCCCGTCGACACGTCCGCGGCCGCCGCGACGTGCCGCAGGCTGACCGCTTCGAGCCCCTGCTCGGCGGCGACCCGGACGAGGGCGTCGGCGATCTGGGTCCGCCGCGCCTGATGGTCGACCTGTTTGGGCATGCCGACAATGCTAAGAGGTGAGGTGCGGTCCGAGCAGCGTCAGGTCCGCGGGTGAGAGCCTGTCACTGGCGGTCTTCGCCTGGTGCCAATACGGGTACAGCAGCGTCGGCGCGCTCACCTCGTCGAGCCGCGCCCGTTCCTCGGCGGTCAGTGTCAGGTCGGCCGCGGCCAGGTTGTCGGCGAGCTGCTCGGCGGTCCGCGCGCCGATCACCAGCGAGGTCACCGCGGGCCGGCCCAGCAGGTACGCGAGGGCGACCTGCGCCGCCGAGACACCCCGGTCGGCGCCGATGGCGACGAGCACCTCGACGGTGTCGTAGAGCTTCTCCCGGTCGTGCACGGGTGGCTCGTTCCACTCGGTGAGCTGACGCGAACCGCCGGACGGCTGCGCGTCCCGCCTGTACTTGCCCGACAGCAGACCACCGGCCAGCGGGCTCCACACGAGCACACCGAGGCCCTGGTCGACCGCGGCCGGGATCAGCTCGTACTCGGCGTCGCGGGCCTGCAGCGAGTAGTAGATCTGCTGGCTGACGAACCGCGGCAGCCCGGTGCGGTCGGCGGTGCCGAGCGCCTTCATCAGCTGCCAGCCGGCGTAGTTCGACGCGCCGACGTACCGGACCTTGCCCGCCTTGACCAGCAGGTCGAGCGCCTCGAGGGTCTCCTCGAGCGGCGTCAGCCCGTCCCACTCGTGCACCTGGTAGAGGTCGATGTGGTCGGTCCGCAGCCGCCGCAGGCTGTCCTCGCACCCCTTGATGACGTGGTGCCGCGACAGACCGGCGTCGTTCGGCCCGGACCCCATCGGCATCCGCACCTTGGTCGCGACGAGGACGTCGTTGCGCCGGCCCTCGAGGACCTCACCGACGATCTCCTCGGAGACCCCGCCGGAGTAGACGTCCGCGGTGTCGATCAGATTGACCCCGGCGTCGAGGCACTGGTCGACCTGGCGGCGGGCCTCCGCCACGTCGGTCGAGCCGACGTCGGCAAAACCGCCCTTGCCGCCGAACGTCATGGTGCCCATCGTGAGCACCGAGACCCGCAGACCTGACTTACCGAGCGCGCGATATTCCATGAACCAACCCTAGAGCCGGTTGATCGCCGCCACGACCTGAGCGCGAAGCTTCTCCGGCAGCGGCGCGTAACCCAGGCGGGCGGCCGCGGCCTGCCCGGCCGGGCTCGCGGCGTAGGCGAGAAAGCTCCTGACCAGCGCGGGCGAACCCTTCCCGCAGACCACCTCGTACGTGACGAGCACGATCGGGTACGCCCCGGGCGCCGCGACGCGGTGGTCGACGGTGAGGCGCAGGTCCCCGCCCGTACCCGAGACGCGCGCACCGGCAATCGTCAGCGCGGCGGCCTCGTCGGTCAGCACGGCGAACTCCCCCGCACCGTTGCCGATCCGCGCCGTCGCGAGCTGGTGGAACCGCGCGTAGGAGCCCTCGACGTACCCGATCGCGCCGTCGGTGCGGGCGATCGCGGTGGCCACGCCGTTGCTGCCCTGCTCGGCGGAACCGCCCGGCGCGGACCAGACGCTCCCGGCGCCGAACTTCCAGTCGGCACCCCCGGCCGCCGTCAGGAAGCGGGTGAAGTTGTCCGTCGTGCCGGAGTTGTCCTTCCGGTGCACCGTCCGGATCTTCGTGGACGGCAGCGTCACACCGGGATTGTCGGCGACGACAGCCGGGTCGTTCCAGACGGTCACCACGCCCGCGAAGATCTTCGCCACGGTGGCCGGCCGCAGCTGGAGTCCACCCACCCCGGCCACGTTGTAGGCCAAGGCGATCGGGCCGACCACCAAGGGCAGGTGCACGGCCGGGCAGCGCGCGCCCACGGTCCGCCGGCCTTCCCCCGAAAGCACCGAGTCGGTACCCACGAAGTCGCCGGTCCCCGCACCGAAGGCACGGACGCCGGCGCCCGACCCCGTGGACGCGTACGCGATCGTGGCTTCGGGGCAGGCGATCTGATAGCCCTTGATCCAGGCGCTGACCACGGTGGTCTGCGCCGACGACCCCTGCGCCGTGATCGACCCGGCCGCGCACGAGATGCCCTCGGCGCCGGTCGCGGTGGCGGCGCTCGTGCCACACCCGGCGACCAGCGCCACCAGCAGTACGGGCAGAAACCTCATGACGCCCCCTCAGCGGTACTCGTTCAGGCGCCGGCGGACGCCGAGCGGCACGAGCAGGATCACGAGCCCGAGCAGCAGCACCGGGATGAGCGTCCACCCGGCCAGCAGCCGCTCCGTGTCACCGAGCGAGCGGTCGAAGTCACGCTTGTGCCCGGCGGCGATCTCGTCGACCGCGGCATCGAAGTACGAGAAGTCGAACGCCGCGTCACCCCGCCGGATCCCGGTCAGCGTGTCGATCGCCGCGCCGGTCCGACCCGCCCCGGCCAGCGCCACGACCTTCTCGTGCCCACGCTCGTACGCCAGCCACCGATCGACCACCTGCTTGTCGGCCACGGCGTCGACCAGCCGCTCCGACTTCCTGGCGAAGTCGTCGCGATAGAGCGGCAGGTTGGCACTGATCAGATAGCGGCTCGTGTCGGCCGCCGCGTCGTAACTGAGCGCCCGGGCCTGCGACAACGCCAGATAGGGCCGCAAACTGTCGTCGCGCGCCGCACCGAGCTCCTGCGCCTGCCGCACGAACACCAGCCCGGCCGCGGCCGCGAGGACCGCCGTCAGCACGGTCGCCGCGGCCAGCGCCGGGTTCAGCACCCGCCGGAACCGCCGGGCCATCCACACCTGCAGAGCCAGCAGCAGCACCACCAGCCCGGCACCCAGCACAACGGTCAGGACAACACCCCAGACCTGGGTGCTCCGCTTCCCCGCGTACGCCCGGTCGAGCCGCATCTCGCCGGCGTCCCGCAACCGCTGCGCGGTGGGCAGTAGTTCGAGGTGCAGGACGTTGGTCGCCTGCGTGTAGTAGCCCAGAGCGTCCGGCGGCAGCTTCCCGGGCGGCTGCGGCGGCCCCTGCGACTGGGCCGTCAACGTCTGCCACACCCACTGCCGGTAAACGGCCAGCTGGTTGAGCAGGTCCAGAACGATGGCCCGCTCGGCGTCACCGGTCGCGGTCGTCAGCGATCGCTGCAGGTCGGCATCCACCTGCAGACTCCGTTCCCTGTACGTCCCGAGCGCGTCGATCTGCCCGCCGTCCCGGATCAGCAGCATCCGAGCGACCTGCGCGTCCAGATCACTGAGCGCGAAGTAGAGGTCGGCCGCGGTGGCCGCCTGCGGCGCCGCCTCTTCCCCGATGACCCGCACCTGCTGCTGCACGCGGCCCATCAACAAACTGGTCGAAGCCAGCAGAGCCACCGCGGTGACCACAACGGCAGAAGCCCACAGCCGCAACCGCACCGGCGTTTTGTTGCTCAACGCTTTTGTCACCACTGACACACCGCACACGGTAATACACGAATGCCATTCTCAATTGTTCAGCTCATGTTCCCTCGACGTCTATTTACAAAACGCATTCCGACTTCAGGTTGCCGGGCGATCGTCGGTTGCAACCACGTGAGGTGGGGTACAAATCCACCGTTCCCCATCGTGGAGGTCAGTGGATGCGCCGCATCGTCGTCACGCAGAACATCACCCTGGACGGGATCGTCGACAACGCCAGGTGCTGGTTCGATCCGACCGCGGACACACCACAGAACCGCGAACTGCAGCAGGTGACCGCCGAGCACAGCGCCGCCTCCGACGGTTTCCTCGTCGGGCGGGTCACGTTCGAGGAAATGCGCGGCTTCTGGCCGCAGCTTCAAGACGACCGGACCGGAGTCACGGACCATCTGAACCGTGTGGCGAAGTACGTCGTCTCGCGCACGATGAACGACCCGGGCTGGAGCGGGACGACCGTCCTGCGCGGCGGTACAGAACTGGCCGGGGAGATTACCGCACTGAAAGCGCAGGACGGCACCGACATCGTCCTCACCGGCAGCATCACCCTGGCACAGGACCTGTTCCGCAACGAGCTTGTCGACGAGGTCCGGCTTTTCGTCTATCCGGTGCTACTCGGTGAGGGACGCCGGCTGTTCCCGGAAGGCTATTCGCCGCCCGAACTCACCCTCGTCGAATCACGCACATTCAGCGCCGGTTGTGTCCTCCTCCGTTACACGCTTTGACAGCCGGGCAACCGAATCGCGCCGGCGGGGTCAGTCGAGGTAGTCGGCGAGGGTGGGTGAGGAGCCGGCGTTGTGTTCGGTCAGGAGGTCGGCGAAGCGTTGCGACGCCATGATGGGGACGCCGAGGGTCTCGGCTTTGGCGGCCTTGCTGCCGGCGCCCTCGCCGACCACGACCAGGTCGGTGCGGGCGGAGACCGAGCCGGACGACTTGCCGCCCATGGTTTCGACGGCCTCGTTGCCTTCGTTGCGGGTCAGGCCCGGGACCGAGCCGGTGACGACGACGGTCATCGGCTTGCCGTCCTCCTTCTGTAGAGGCAGAGGCAGAGTGGCCGGCCGGGCGGAAGAAGTGGGCGCGCCGGGTTCGGTCATGGTGATGCCGCGGGCCGTGAGTTTGGCGATGACCGGGGCCAGGTCGGTGAGCTCGGCGGCGATGGTGGCCGCGCGCTCGGGGCCGACCGCCTCGACCTCCTGAAGTTCGTCGACGGTGGCCGAGGTCAGGGCTTCCATGGAGCCGAAGTGGCGGGCCAGGCGGCGGGACATCGAGCGGCCGGTCATGCGGACGCCGAGGCCGGTGAGGACGCGGGACAGGGGCTGGGCCTTGGAGGCTTCGATGTTGGCGACGAGTTTGGTGGCCGAGGTGCGGCCGAGGCGGTCGAGCCGGGACAGGGCTTCGACGTCCAGGTCGTAGAGGTCGGCCGGGTCGGTGACCAGGCCGGCGGCGACGAGGCCGGCGATGACCTTGTCGCCGAGGCCTTCGATGTCCATGGAGTCGCGGGCGGCGAAGTACGACAGGGACTCGCCCGCGCCGCAGGCCCGGCCCTGGACGCAGCGCCAGCGTTTCTGGGTGCGGTCGATCTCGCCGCCGCAGCGGGGGCAGACCTCGGGTGGGGTGAAGGGCCGGGCGTCGGCGGGGCGTTCGTCGAGCTTGGCACCGGTGATCTCGGGGATGACCTCGCCGGCGCGGCGGACGAAGACGGTGTCGCCGACGCGGACGTCGCGGCGGACCAGGTCGTCGAAGTTGTGGAGGGTGGCCGAGGTGACGATCACGCCGCCGACCTGGACGGGCTCGAGGACGGCGACCGGGGTGATGACGCCGGTGCGGCCGACCTGGACTTCGATGGCCGCGAGCTTGCTGGTGCGGGTGTCGGCCGGGAACTTGTGCGCGATCGCCCAGCGGGGTGCGCGGCTGGACGAGCCGGCCCGGTCGCGGTCGGTGGGGTCGTCGGCCTTGACCACCGCGCCGTCGATGTCGAAGCCGAGGGTGCCGCGGGCCTCGCCCATCGCGGTGATCGCGGCCAGGAGGTCGTCGACGGTCGCGCACTGCGGCATGCCGGCCGGGGAGCCCGCGGTGGTGGCCACCCCGAGGCCGGCGATCGCGGCCATGGCGGCGGAGTGTGTCAGGCCCTCGCCGCCGGGGAGGTCGTGCACGGCGTAGGCGAGGAACGACAGGGGTGCGTCGTAGGCGCGGTCCTGGGCCCGGAGGGTGCCGGCGGCGGCGCTGCGGGGGTTGGCGAAGGCCTGGCCGCCGTGGGCGACACGCAGCTCGTTGGCCCGGGCGAAGTCGGCGTCGGTCATGAAGACCTCACCGCGGACCTCGACAGTGACCGGGCGGGTCAGCTCGGCGGGCAGGCCGGCGACGAGGCGGGCCTGGGTGGTGACGTCCTCGCCGGCGCGGCCGTCACCGCGGGTGGCGATCTGGCGCAGGCGACCGTCGGTGTAGCGGGCGGCGATGGCCATGCCGTCGATCTTCGGCTCGACGGTGTAACCCTGGGCCGGGCGGCCGAGGACACGGTCCAGGCGCGCGGCCCAGGTGCGCAGCTCGTCGGCGTCGAAGACGTTGTCGAGGCTCAGCATGGGGGTGCTGTGCTCGACGTCGCCGCCCGCGACACCCGCCCCGACGGTGGTGGTCGGGGATCCGGCCTCGGCCCAGCCGGGCTCGGCCTGCTCGGTGGCGGCGACACGCGCCAGCAGGGCGTCGTAGGTCGCGTCGTCCATGGCCAGGTCGGTGCCCGCGTAGTAGGACTCGGCGGCCGACCGGATACGGGCGATCGCGGCGCGGTAGTCCTCGGCGGTGCCGAAGGACGCGGCCTTCGCCGCGTCGACGACCGGCGCGACCTCGTGGCCGGTGAGCTCGGGTGAGGCGGAGGTCATGCGGGACTCGCTTTCCTGGAACCGGTGTGCGGTGTCTTTGATATCGCACGGGTCCGACAAAACTCGGCAGGCAGGGAATCTCGCGCTGCGTGTCCGACTCATCACCACGTGCAGTGGTGACCGGACGGAAAGGTTTAGCTTCGGCATAATTCTGCATGGGGGGTGAAGGTTCGTCCGAACGTCCCTGGCGATCGGATCTTCACCTGCGGACCATGGAGCGCGTGTCCGGACGCCATCGCAGAAACTTCAGCCTGACCGGAATCATCCTCGCCTCGGCCACGGCCGCCGTTGTGGTGATCGGCGCCGGCTCCTGGGTCGGTTACGAACAGTTGGCCGCGCAGGACTGTTCGGGGCAGGTCAAGCTGAACGTGGCGGCGGCCCCCGAGATCGCCGGTGCCGTGCGCACCACCGCGCAGAAGTGGATGGAGGGCGAGGACGCCCAGGTCGGTGGCGTCTGCGTGGCGGTCAGCGTCGAGGACGTCGAGTCCGCCGCCGGCGCCGCGACGATCGCGCAGCGGCACGGCGTGACCCTCACCGGGCTCGGCGCGGGGCAGGGCAAAGGCACCGTCCCGGATGTCTGGCTCCCCGACTCGTCGATGTGGCTGCTGCGGGTGAGTTCCGAGGCGCCCGGTTTTGTCCCGACCGACCGGGAGCCGATCGCCGAGAGCCCGGTCGTGCTGGCCATGCCCGCGCCGATCGCACAGAAGCTCGGCTGGCCGAAGAAGAAGCTGCAGTGGAAGGACATGCTGGCGACGATCACCGGGGGCGGCAACGCCCTGCGTCCGGGCATCGTCGACCCGACCCGGGACGCGGCCGGGCTGGCCGGTCTGCTCGCCCTGGGTGGTGCGGCCGGCAGTGACGCCGCCGGTACGCAGAAGAAGGTCTTCGCGTTGCGAGCACTCGCCGCCAACAGTTCGAGTATCCGGCAGGACCTGCTGGAGAAGTTCCCGCGGTCGGTCGAGGACGTGACGACCGCGCTGAGCGCCGCGCCACTGTCCGAAGAGGACGTGGTGGCGTTCAACGCGGGGAAGCCGCCGATCCAGCTGGCGGCGCTCTATCTCGATCCGGCCCCGGCCGCCCTGAACTACCCGTTCGCGGTGATGCCGGAGACCGATCCGCAGAAGCAGGCCGCGGCCGGCGCGTTCCACGACGTGTTGCGCGGGCAGGGTTTCCGTGACGCTCTCGCGGCGGCCGGTCTGCGGGGCCCGGACGGCGCGGCGGGTGCCGGTTTCATCGCACCCGCCGGTGCTCCCGCGGTTGCCGCGCCGGTGAACGTGGTGCCCGCCGATGCCGCCGGGCAGGCGGCTGCCGCGACCAGGGCGGTCACCGGGATCAACCAGGTGCTGGGCAGCTGGGCGGCGATCACGCTGCCAGGCCGGGTGCTCGCGGTCTTCGACGTCTCGGGCTCGATGCTGGAGAAGGTGCCGACCGCCGGGAACATCACCCGGGCCGAGGTGACCCAGCGGGCGGCGGCGCAGGGGCTGGCACTCTTCGACGACCGGTGGGCCGTCGGCACCTGGATCTTCTCGACCGACATGGTCGGCAGCCGGCCGTGGAAAGAGCTCGTGCCGATCACCCCGTTGACCTCCGGCCGGACGGAGCTGAACGGCGCCATCTCCCAGATCATCCCGAAGCCGGACGGCGACACCGGGCTCTACGACACGGCGCTGGCGGCGTACCGGAACGTGCAGGACAGCTGGCAGCCGGGCCGGGTGAACTCGGTCATTCTCTTCACCGACGGGGCCAACGAGAATCCCGGTGGTCTCAAGCGGGGTGAGCTGCTGGCTAAGCTCAAGAAACTGCGGGACCCGAAGCGCCCGGTCCGCCTGGTCTTCATCGGTATCGGTACGGGCGTCGACCGGAACGAGCTCACGCAGATCGCGAGCGCCACCAGCTCCGGTGGGGTGTTCATCGCCGAGGACCCGGCGCGGATCTCCGACATCTTCCTCGAGGCGATCGCGACGCGGTCGGGCGCGTGACAACCGCCTGAAGCCTGCTGCCCCGGCTCACCCGGTCCGGGACAGCAGGCGGTCATCAGGCGATCACGCAGGCGACGCCGTTGAGCGTGAACGCCCCCGGCTTGCCACTGTCGCCGGTGTGGGTGGCCTGGAGGCCGATGGAGGTGGAGGCTCCGGTCGCCAGTGCGCCGTTGTAGGAGACGTTGCGGGCGGTGACCGCCCCGCTCGACGGCGTGTAGGTGGCATTCCAGCCGGACGTGATCGTCTGTCCGGCCGGCAGGGTGAAGCCCAGGGTCCAGCTGGTCAGGGCCGGTCCCGTGTTCGTGATGGCGATGGAAGCGGTCAGGCCCGAACTCCAGGCGTTGACCGTGTAACCGACCCGGCAGTTACCGGCAGGCGGAGAGGTCGGCGGGGTCGTCGGCGGAGTGGTCGGCGGAGTGGTCGGCGGATTCGTCGGGTCCGGGACGGTGCCCGAGTCCAGGCCGAAGAACGCGATCGTCCGCTCCGCCATGCCCGCGGCGGGCAGCGAGTGACCCACTCCGGCGGCGCTGATCGCCTCGACCGGAGCCTGCGTACCCGCGGAGCCGTACCGTGTCCGCGTCCAGCCGGACTGGGGTGAATCGGTCAGCACCGGTGTCTGGCTGACACCGAGCACGTTGGTCCACTGCTTGATCTCCTCGGCGAAGTTCGGGTAGCGCAGTGTTGCGTCCTCCGTGCCGTGCCAGACCTGCATCCGGGGACGCGCGCCCGTGTATCCCGGGTACGCGGCCCGGACCAGGTCGCCCCAGGCCTGCGGTGTCTTCGTGATCTGGCCGTTGGCGCAGGCGCTGTTCCAGCTCGAGCCGTCGGTGGTCGCGAAACAACCGAACGGCACACCCATGAACGCCGACCCGGCCCGGAACACGTCCGGGTAGTCGCCGAGCAGCACGTTGGTCATCATCGCGCCGGACGACGCACCGGTGACGAACGTGCGGGCCGGATCCGTGCGGTACCGGTCCTGCACGTAGCGGACCATCGACACGATTCCCTGCGGGTCGCTGTTGCCGTCGTGGCGCAGCGCACCCGGTGAGGACACGTCGAAACAGTTGCCGGAGCGGGTCGCGGACGGGTAGATGACGATGTATCCGTACCGGTCGGCCAGCGAGGCGAACTGCGTACCGGAGTAGAACGCCGGCCCGGATCCCGTGCAGTAGTGCACGGCCACGAGGACCGCGGGGTTGGTGGGCAGACGGTCCGGGACGTAGAGGTGCATCCGGAGACCGGTGGGGTTGGCGCCGAAGGCGGTGACCTCCTGGAGGGAGGCCGCGGCCGCCGGGGCCGAGGTCACCCCGAGGAAGGTGACCACGGCGACCAGCGCGAGGAAGAGCCGTTTCATGCGGTGGCTGCGCAGGACGGGGTGCCGGACGGGCCGGTTCCGGTGCCCTGGAAGCCGAACTCCGTGCTGCCTCCGGGGGCGATCCGCGGGTTGTACGCGGCGTTGCCGAAGCGGACCGAGCCGCTGCTGCCGGTGGCCACGGCGTTCCAGGTGTTGGTGACCGAGGTGCCGGACGGCAGGGTGACGGTGACGGACCAGCCGTTGACCGCGGAGGCACCGGCGGTGACCTTGACGGTCGCCGTGAAGCCACCGGTCCACTGGTTCAGCGTGACGCTCGCGGAGCAGGCGCCGCCACCGGCCGGAGGAGGCGTGGTGGGGCCGGGGCTGGACGGCGGCGGGGTGGTGGGATCAGTCGTGCCGCCACTGTTCAGCGCCTCGAGCACGGCCGTGTAGGCAGCCTTCTTGTTGCCGCTGCCGTCGAACAGCAGCGGGGTCCCGCTGGCACGCCACGAGTCGGTGTCCCGGATGCCCCAGACCGTGATGCCGTTGCACCGGGCGACCGCGAGGCAGTCGTTCACGACGTTGCGGTACGTGTTCGCCTGCGTCGTGCCGGACCCCTCGATGTCCAGTTCGGTGATCTGCACGTCGACACCGAGCGCCGCGAAGCTCGACAGCGTGGTCCGGTAGTTGCTCGGGTACGGGGACCCGCTGTTGAAGTGCGACTGGAAGCCGACGCAGTCGATGGGGACACCGCGGGCCTTGAAGTCGCGGACCATCGAGTAGACGGCCTGCGTCTTGGCCTGACCCCAGTCGTCGGTGTTGTAGTCGTTGTAGCAGAGCTTGGTCGCCGGATCGGCGGCCCGGGCGGCCCGGAAGGCGGCCTCGATCCAGTCGTTGCCGGTGCGCTGGAGGTTCGAGTCGCGGCGGGCGCCGCTGCCGCCGTCGGCGAACGCCTCGTTCACCACGTCCCAGGCCGACAGCTGGCCGCGGTAGTGGGTGGCGACCTGCGTGACGTGGTTGAGCATGGCGTTGCGCAGGGCGGTGCCGCTCATGTTCTGCATCCAGCCGGGCTGCTGGGAGTGCCAGGCGAGCGTGTGACCGCGTACCTGCATGCCCTGCGCCTTGGCGTGGCTCACGATCCGGTCGGCGTTGGCGTAGCTGAACTGGCCCTGGGTGGGCTCGGTCGCGTCGATCTTCATCTCGTTCTCGGGGGTGACGCTGTTGAACTCGCGGTTGAGGATGCCCACGTAGGTCGAGTCCGAGAGCTTGTTCGCCGAGACGGCCGCACCGAAGTAGCGGCCCGACGCGGCGGCCGAGGCGCCCAGTGTCGTGGCGGCGTCGGCGGAGGTCGCCAGGGCGACAGCCGTGCCGGCGGCGACGAGGCTCGCGGCGATCAGGGTGGTGGCCAGCCGGAGCGGGGATCTCCGGGCGACGGGTGGCTGATTCATGCGGTGTGCCTTTCTCACTTGGGAGCGCTCCCACTTGACAGCGGAAACCTGGGGGGATCAGGACGGGCGGGTTACAGGGTTCGGGCGATCGCCGCGGCCGCGGCCGCGCCGTGGTACTTGCGGACCAGATGCAGGCACAGGTCCAGACCGGCCGGCCCGTCGGCCGCCGTGAAGATCGGGTCGTCGTCGACGTACCGCACACCGGGAGCGATGCGGACGCGCGGGAAGCGCCGCCGCAGCTCGTCGGCGTGCGCGGGACACGTGGAGGCCGCCCGCCCGTCGAGCAGCCCGGCGGCGGCCAGGGTGAGCACCGCCTCCCCCACCGCCAGGATGCGGCAGTTGCGGCGGGCGGCGTCCCGCAGCGCCTCGGCGACCTCCGCGCCGTTGTCACGGGCACCGCGGGCCAGCGGCGCCACGGCCAGGATGTCGGCCCGGGCGAGCAGATCCTGCCCGGCGAACGGCAGGCCACCGGCGGCGAACGACAGGTCGAAGACCGGGCCGCCGAAAACGGCACGGTACGTCGACAGCCGCGCCCGTCCGTTGCTCGGCGGCACCAGCACCGCAACGTTGGTCATGGTCGTCACGGGCGGAACAACCGATCGGGTACGGCCGCGGCGATCGCCCGGTAGCCGGCCGGATTGAGGTGCAGGTGGTCACCCGTGTCGTACGCCGGGAGCAGGTTCCGGGGTGCGGCCGGGTCACGAACGGCGGCGTCGAAGTCGAGGACGGCGTCGAAGCGTCGTGAGCGCCGGATCCAGTCGTTGACCGTCCGGCGGATGCCCTCGCGCACACCCTCCGGGTCGTCGTACCCCGTGTTGCCACCGAACGGGGTGATCGTCGCGCCGTACACCTCGAAGCTCCGCGCGTGGGCCCGCGTGACGATCTGGTCGTACGCCGCGATCAGGTCCTCGGCGGCTGCGCCCGTACCGATGTCGTTGACGCCCTCGAAGACGATCAGCCGGTCGGCGCCGCCCAGGGCGAGCACGTCCCGGTCCAGGCGGGCCAGGACGTTCGGGCCGAGACCGTCCTGGAGCACCCGGTTGCCACCGGCCGCCTGGTTGAGGACCGCGACGTCGCGCAGCCGTGCCTTGAGGACGTCCGGCCAGCGGTCGTTGCCGTTGGTGGTGGAGCCCCGGCCGTCGGTCAGCGAGTCGCCGAGGATCACGGTTGCCGTGCCGGTCGTGCGGACCTCGACACCGCTGAGGAAGTACCAGTGGTCGACCGGTGTGGCCCCCGGCAGGTCGTCGTCGCCTCGGTGGTCACCGCGCAGCAGGTGCGAGGTCGTCCGCGAGCCGGGGTGCGAGGTGATCGCCGTCGACGCCTGCCCGGTGGCCAGGTAGGCGGTGACGGTGAGGTTGGTCAGGGCGGGCAGGTCGAGGTCGACCGGGTCGGAGACGACCTGGGCGCCGACCGGCACCGAGACCGACGTCCGGCCCGAGAAGGTGACCGGTCGCGCCGACCCCGGCTCGATCGCGCTGACTCCGGCCCGCCCGCCGAGCGGCAGCGCCACGGTCACGCCGGTGATGGGCAGGACCGCGCCACCGAAGGCGTTCGAGAAGCGGAGCCGGACCGACGACCCCGCGATCGAGGTCTGCACGGTCTGCCGCAGGGTGGTGTCGGCCAGCACCACACCGTCGGCGGTGAACGGCGCCGGTGGCAGGTTGCCGGGCTCGGTCAGCTGCGGCATCGACACCCAGGTGTGCAGCCAGGCCCGGGTGGGACGCGGCCGGCCGTGATGGACCGTGGCGGCGGAGACGGCTGCCGCACCGCCGAGGCCGAGGAGCTTTCTGCGGTTCATCGGCCCGCCCTCCGGCTCTCGGGCGGTCCGAGGTAGCTGTACTTGACGCCCCCGGTGTCGACGACGAGGCGCTGCACGATGACGGTCGGGTCCACCATCCAGAACTTCAGCGTGTGCGTACCGGCTGATCCGACGGTGTGGGTGGTGGTCGTGACGTTGACGTTGTCGGAGGTGTTGCGCTCCCACTGCTTGTTCATCGTCGTGTCGTTGGCACCGGTGGCCGTCGTGACGTTCACCGTCTGCGGCGTGTCACCGTCGATCGAGACCGCGTACTTGAGGCCGTCGGTGGGCCGGACGTTGTTGCGCGGTGACAGGACGGCGGTGACCTCGACCGGGCCGGTGCTGGTCAGCGTCATCGCGTATTCGAGGCGGGCGCCGGTGCCGCCCAGCGGTGTCAGGCCGTTGCCGGTCTTGCCGATGCCGGGCAGCAGCTTCCAGTCGCCGACCTTGCGGGTGTAGTGGTCGGCCTCCATCGCGACGTATCCGTTGGCCTCGACGAAGCCCTTCGGCTTCAGCACCGGGTTGTCGATCGGCGCCTGCACCACCACGCGGGAGCCGCCGGGACCGGTCACCGTGATCGGGACGGTCGTCCGCCCCTTCGGCGCCCGGGACCAGTCGACGCGGACGGTCGCCCGGACCTCCTTGCTCACCTGCCCGGCCGCCGGGGTGACGTGCACCCACGGCACCGAAGGCGTGATCCTGTACGCGAACGGCGCCGCACCCTTGTTGAACACGTCGACGTACTGCGCGGGCTGCGCCTGGTACGGGCTGAACGCCGGCAACGTCACCGGATCGCCCCCGTCCAGCGCCACACCCAGCTCGGCACCCGCGGGCACCTCGATGCGCTTCAGGTACGGGTAGATCTCGTCGGGCAGGGCGACGTTGTCCTGCTCCGGCTGCTGCCACGGCGCGTTCGGGCCGTAGCGGGCCACGTTCCCGTACCCGATCTTGGGCTGGAGCTGCCAGTTCTTCCACTTCCCGCCGGCCAGTGCGGTGTTGTAGTGCGCGTTGAGTGCCTGGTCGTCGGCGAAGCGTGCCTCGGCCACGTCGGCCAGGTCGTTGGTGGAGGCGCGGCCCTGTCCGGCGTACAGGATGTTGGTGAACTCGGCGCGGCGCAGCGCGTACAGGTTGGCCGTGCCCTTGACCTGGTACCAGACGAGCTGGAAGTAAGCGTCCTGCCAGGCCGCCGGGATCGCCGCCTTGATGCGTTCGGCGCGGGCGGCGAGGGCCTGCCACTGCGCGGTGACGCGGTCGAGTTCGCCGTAATCGGTGAGGCTGAACGGGCTCGCCTCGTCGTCGTAGGTGATCACGCCGGTCTCGTCGTCCTTGGTGATGCGGCGGTTGAGCAGCTCGGGCTTGCGGCGCGACTGCAGGTGGCCGTAGTCGGCGAGCACCTCGGCGATCGGGCCGGCGAGCTTCGGGCCGAAGTTCTGGGCGGCGTACTGCCGCTCCCACTCCCCGAGCTTCTCGACGGGCCAGGCGTTCGGGTTCCAGGCGTAGTCGAGGAAGAACTGCGTCGGCAGCTCCTCGTTCTTGAGGTCGCCGACGTTCACCATCCACAACCGGTCGACCCCCGACCGGTACGCGAGGTTGAGCTGCTCCCACGTGTTCGTCAGGTTGACGGTGTCGACCCACTTGTAGTTGCGGCCGCCACCGACGTAGTCGAAGTGGTAGTACATGCCGTAGCCACCGCTGCGGGCCGGGAGCGACGCGTCCGGGAGCTTGCGCAGGTTGCCCCAGTTGTCGTCGCAGAAGACCACGGTCACGTCGTCCGGCGGCCGGTAGCCCTCGTCCCAGTAGCGCTGGACCTCCTTGTAGAGCGTCTGCACCTGGGGCGCGCCGATCAGTCCGGTGTCGCGCAGGATCTGCCGCTGGGTGTCGATGATCGAGCTCATCAGGTCGATGCCGTCGCCGTCGGGGAGGCTGACGTCGCCGTTGCCGCGCATGCCGAGCGTGACGACACCCTCGATCTTCTGGTCGGCCATCCGCTGGGCGCCGTCCCGCCAGTACGCCTTGATCGCGTCGGGGTTGCGGCGGAAGCTCCACTCGCCCGTACCGGCAGGGTGCCTGTTCCACTCCTCGATGCCGCGCATCATCGGCGCCTCGTGGGAGGTGCCCATGACCACGCCGTAGAACGAGGCGGTGGCGTGGTTCTGCGGGTCGTCCTCGGCGAACGCCCGGCCCCAGACCGCCGGCCACAGGTAGTTGGCGCGCAGCCGCAGCATCGTCTCGAAGACCTGCGCGTAGTACTGCGCGTTCAGGCCACCGGGGTAGCCGGGTGCCTTGCCGGGGCCGAAGTACCCGGGCGCCCAGGTGCCGGTCGCGGGGTTCTCGTCGTTGATGAAGAAGCCGCGGTACTTCACCGCGGGTGTGCCCTGTGTGTGCCGCCCGGGCAGCACGTAGACGGCGTCCTGGTGGCGCACCGGCACGTCGTCCCAGAACTTCCAGGGTGAGACGCCGAGCCGCTTGGACAGGTCGTAGGCGCCGTAGATCGTGCCGCGCTGGTCGCTGCCGGCGATGACAAACGCGCGGCGTACACCCGGCAGCGGGTGGTCCACGATCTGCTGCACCGTGGTCTCCCACTTGCCGGCCAGACCGCGCACGTCGAGCTTCCCGGTGGCGACGAGCCGGTCGATCAGCGGGCTCTTGCCGACGGTGCCGACCAGCACGGGGTCACGCCCGCCGGGGATGCGGTCGTGGGCGACGACCGGCGTCACCCCGGTGACCGCCTTGATGTCGGCCTGCAGATCGTCGAGCACCCGGATCACCCCCGCGTGGTCGCCGGTGCTGACCACCAGGGGCGCCGCACGCCCGCCGGCCACGACGGGGAAACGGCCGCGGCCGGGCAGCGCGGAGACGTAGTTGCCGCGCTCCGCCGAGGCAAGAGCATCATCCGGTACGCCGTGAGCACCCGCCGGCGCCGCCACGAACAGCGGTGCGACGAGCGCCACGAGGGCAAGAAGGGCCTTCATCGGTCCACCTGTCGGAAGAATCGCAGTGGCACGGCGGCGGCCAGCACCGCCATACCCGCGTCGTTGGGGTGCAGATGGTCACCGCTGTCGTACGCGGGTTCCAGCCGCAGAGGGTCGGTGCGGTCGCGGATCGCGGCGTCGAAATCGGCGACCGCGTCGTACTCGCCGCCGGTGCGGATCCAGTGGTTCAGGGCCGAGCGCTTGCGTTCGTTGTCCGCGGAGAAGAAGCCGAAGGTGTCGCCCTTGAACGGCAGCACGGTCGCCCCGCAGGCCCGCAGTCCGGCCTGGTGCGCGCGGGCGATCAGCTGCCGGTGACCCGCGATCAGGTCGTCGGCGCTCACCACCTCGCCGGCCGGTGCGGTCGTGCCCGGGTGACCGAGGTCGTTGACGCCCAGGAGCACGACGAGGAACCGTGCACCGGGCTGGGCGAGCACGTCGCGGTCGAAGCGGCGCAGCGCGCTCTGCCCGAAGAACGCCGCGTAGGCCTCGGCGTCGCTGCCCGCGGGCGGGTTCGGGTCGTGCAGCAGCCGGTTGCCCGAGACACCGGCGTTGGCCACTCCGAGGTTTCCCCGGGTGGTGCGCAGCCGCGCGGCGAGGAGATCGGGCCAGCGGTGGTTGAGGTTGGCGACCGTGTTGGCGCCGTTGGTGATGGAGTCGCCGAGCGTCACGACGGTTCCGTCCCCACCGGCCACGCTCACACCGGAGAGGAACAGATTCTGCGAGACCACCGAGGTCGGTGTGACCTCCGGCGCGGCGGTCACGTTCCCGGCCGCGACCACGTTCTCCTGGTACGCGAACGCGGCGAGTGTGGTGACCTCGGTGCGCCGTGGCAGGTGAAGGCTGACCGTCAGATCGGTGCCCGCTGGGACCCGCAGGCGCACCGGGTCGCTCACCAGCGGCGCGCCTGCGGGAATGGTGGTGGCGGTCCGGCCGCCGAAGGTGACCCGGCGATCGGTGCCGGGCATCGTCCGGGTGCTCGCGCCGGCACCGGCCCGCCGGGCGATCCGCACCTCTCCGAGCTCGAGGGGCTGCTCGCCGAACTCGTTCGTCAGGCGGACGCGGACGTGGTCGCCGCCGGCGCTGACGTGCACGACGTGCCGCACGGTCTCGTTCTCGAGGACGGCCGGCGGGCCGGGCGGGACCGTGGTCGGCACGGCCGCCCAGGTGGCGGTCCAGACCTTGTCACCCTGGCGGCCACCCGCCTCCGCGGCCGCCGCCGGTGCCGCCGCGGCGAGCGCCGCGCCTGAGGCGAGGGCGATGACTTCGCGTCTGGTGGACATGCGGCTCCCTTGTCGCAAAGACCTGATGACGCTGCGCGGTTCCGGAAGTTTCGGTAACCCTCGCGGCAATTTCTCGTAACATAGAGCCCGGTCGAAGTCCCGTCAAGGCACTGCCGCGTCCCAGATCACCGCGTTTTGACATTGATCTTCACCGCTATCTGGCCACCTTGTGAACGGTTGACCGCGCCCCGGAGCTGGCCTATCTTCCGGACACGTAACGGAAATTCTCGGAATCTCTGGGAAACATACGCAGGTCTGGGAAGGACAGTCCGAGATGAGAGTCCACAAAGCTTGGAGCGCGGCCGCTCTGGCCTCGCTCGCCCTGCTGGCCGGCTCCCCCGCCGTGGCGGCGGAGGACCCGGCGGCGGCTGCCGTGAAGCCCGCCTCGCCGCGCGAACAAAGTCTGCGGGTCCTCGCCGACCGCGCCGGGGTGCGCATCGGGACCGCGGTCGACACGACGGCTCTGGCCGCCGACGCCCCCTACCGTGAGACCATCGAGCGCGAGTTCAGCTCGGTGACGCCCGAGAACGTCATGAAGTGGCAGCTCGTCGAGCCCCAGCAGGGTGTCTACGACTGGGCGGCCGCCGACCGGCTGGTCGACTTCGCCCGGGCCAACGGCCAGACCGTCCGCGGCCACACGCTGGTCTGGCACAGCCAGAACCCGGACTGGCTGACCGAGGACGCATTCACCCCCGCCCAGCTGCGCGCGCTGCTGCGCAAGCACGTCATCGATCAGGTGACCCACTTCAAGGGCCGGATCTGGCACTGGGACGTCGCCAACGAGATCTTCAACGACGACGGCACCTGGCGCGACACCATCTGGCTGCGCAACCTCGGGAAGGGCTACGTCGCCGACGCGTTCCGCTGGGCCCGCCAGGCCGACCCGCAGGCCAAGCTCTTCCTGAACGACTACAACAACGAGGGTGTCAACGCCAAGAGCGACGCGTACTACCGGCTGGTCCGCGAGCTCAAGGCGCAGCGGGTGCCCGTCGACGGCTACGGCATCCAGGGCCACCTCGCCGTCCAGTACGGCGTACCCGGCGACACGCTGGCCAACCTGCGCCGGTTCGAGGCGCTCGGCCTGCAGACCGCCTTCACCGAGGTCGACGTACGCATGCCCCTGCCCGCCGACCCGATCAAGGTCCAGGCGCAGGCTCAGGGCTTCACGGCGCTGCTCCAGGCCTGCCTGCTGGCCCGGCGCTGCGTGTCGTACACGCTGTGGGGCTTCACCGACCGCTACTCGTGGGTTCCGGACGTCTTCGACGGTGAGGGTTCGGCGACACCGCTGGACGCCGATCTGGTCCCCAAGCCCGCGTGGTTCGCGATGCGCGACACCCTGACACTCGCCGGGCGCTGAGTCCACCGCCGCCTGTGCCATACTCCCGGAACCGGGTCCGAAACTTCCAGCCCGGAGTGCCGGCGAAGCGAGGTTGATGTGACGGCGCAGGACGGCAGACGGGTGACCATCGCGGCCATCGCCGACGCGGCCGGAGTCTCCGTGCCGACGGTGTCCCGCGTGCTCAACGGGCGTACGGACGTCTCGTCGGAGACGCGGGAACGCGTCGAGCAGCTGTTGCGCGACCAGGGCTACCGGCGCCGGAACTCTCGGCAGCCCGGTCGCGCGCAGCTGATCGACCTCGTCTTCAACGACCTGGACAGCCCGTGGGCCGTCGAGCTCATCCGCGGCGTCGAGGACTTCGCCCACGCGGCCGGCGTCGGCACCGTCGTGTCGGCCGTGCACGAGGACGCGACGGCGACCCGGCACTGGCTGACCAACCTGCGGACCCGGACCTCCGACGGCGTCGTGCTGGTGATGACCGACGTCAACTCGCCGATCTTCACGCAACTGCACCGCCTGCACGTCCCGGCCGTCGTGATCGACCCGGCGAACGGCGCCGCCGCCGAGGTGCCGACCGTCGGCGCCACGAACTGGGCGGGCGGGCTCAGCGCCACCGAGCACCTGATCTCCCTGGGGCACCGCCGGATCGGGCTGGTCGCCGGTCCGCGCGACCTGCTCTGCAGCCGCGCCCGGCTCGACGGGTACAGGGCGGCCCTCGACGCGGCCGGCATCGACCTCGACGACAAGCTGATCATGCAGGGCGATTTCCGCCACGACTCCGGATTTGCCGCCGGTGACCGGATGCTCGACCTCGACGACCCGCCGACCGCTGTCTTCGCGTCCAGCGACCAGATGGCGCTGGGGGTCTACGAGGCCGCGCGCCGCCGGGGGCTGCGGATACCGGCGGACCTGAGCGTGGTCGGCTTCGACGACCTGCCCGAGGCCCGCTGGTCCTCGCCGCCGCTGACCACCGTGCGGCAACCGCTGGCCGAGATGGGCGGGCTCGCCGCGCGCACGATCCTGAGGATGGCGCGCGGCGAGACCCTGGCGACCCCGCGCGTCGAGCTGGCGACAGAACTCGTCGTGCGGGACAGCACCGCGGCTCGGGGTTCTACTTCCCGAAGCCCGCGGTCAGACCACTGAGCAGCTGACGCCGGCCGATGGCGTAGCAGATCAGCACGGGCAGCGTGGTGAGCACGACCGACGCGAGCACGGCCGGCACGTTCACGCCGTACTGCCCCTGGAAGCTCCACAGTCCGAGCGGCAGGGTGCGCTGCTCGGGGCTCTGGGTCAGGATCAGCGGCAGGATGAAACCGTTCCAGATGCCCAGACCCTGATAGATGATCACCGTGACCAGCGCCGGGCGGGTCAGCGGGAACGCCAGCCGCCACAACGTTCCCCACTCGGTGGCGCCGTCGAGCCGCATGGACTCGAACAGCTCCTTGGGCACGTCCCGGATGAAGTTCGCGAGCACCAGCACCGAGAGCGGGATGGCGAACGCGATCGACGGCAGGATGATCGCCAGCAGGGTGTCGTACATCTGCAGGCGGATGATGATCAGGTAGATCGGGATGATCACCGCCTGCAGCGGGATCGCCAGCCCCATCAGGAACACACCGTTGGCCGACCGCAGGAAGCGGCTGGCCCCGCTGCCCCGGACGATCGCGTACGCCGCCATGAACGAGATCAGCACCGCCGGCAGTGTCGCCCCGGCCGTGACGATCACGCTGTTCGCGAAGTACCGCGTGAAGTCGGCCTCGATGACCTGGCGGTAGTTCTCCAGCGTCGGCTGGGTCGGCGGTGCGAGCGGGTTCTCGGCGTAGTAGTTCGCCCGCGTCTTGAAGCTGGTGATGACGATCCAGTAGATCGGCACCATGACAACAACCAGCCACAGCCACCCGAAGCCGCCGCCGAACCAGTTCCAGCGACGCGCCGAGGACGGTTTGGCGTGCGAGCCTCCCGGGGAGCCCGACACCGAGGTGGCGGGTCGCGGCAGTGCCGGCCGGGTCGAGATGGCCATCAGGCACCTTCCAGTTGGCTGTCGGAGGCGCTACCGCCGCCGAGCCTGCGCAGCAGCAGCGCGAGACCCAGGCCGACGAGCACCAGGATCACGGCAATGACGCTGGCCGGGCCCATGAGGTTGGCCCGGAAGCCGGTCTGGTACATCTCCAGGGCCAGCACCCGGGTGGCGTCGCCGGGACCACCGGCGGTGAGCACGAAGATCAGGTCGAAGAACGTCAGCGACCCCACCACCATCAGCGTCGACGACGTGATGATCGTGTACTTGAGCTGCGGCAGGGTGATGCTGAAGAACGTGCGGACCCGCCCGGCGCCGTCGATCTGCGCTGCCTCGTACATCGAGGTCGGGATCTGCCGCACCCCGCCCTGGTAGATCAGCGAGTGGAACGGGATGAACTGCCAGGACACCACGAAGATGAGTGTCGCGATCGCGAGGTTGCTCTGACCCAGCCAGTCCTGGTTGAGGAACTCGACACCCAGACCCGCGCCCAGACCGAAGTTCGGGTTCAGCAGCGCGCTGAAGGTGATCGCGATGGCCGCCGAGCTCAGCAGGAGCGGGATGAAGTAGAGCACCGCGAGGAACCCGCGGTATCGCTTGCGCGAGGCCAGGAAGACACCGATCAGCAGGCTCACCGGCGTCTGGAAGACCCAGGACAGCGCCATGATCAGGAACGTCACCCACAGCGCGTGCAGCAGGCCGGGCTCGCTCAGCACCGAGAACCAGTTGTCGGCGCCGGCCGGGTTGATCGCGCCGATGCCGTCCCACTGCGTGAAGCTCAGGCCGAGCACACCCAGGAGCGGGATGATGCCGAACGCCGCGAACATCACGAGCGCGGGCAGCACCATCCACACCACGGACTTGCTCCGCCCGCCGGTCGAGGTGGAGCGGTCCGCCACCCGGACCGGGGGCGGAGCAAGAGCCGTCATTTGCCGATGACCTGGTTCATGTTGGTGACCCACTGCTGGGGCGACACCTGCTTCTGGAACAACTTGGCGATGTTGTCCAGCAGCGCCTCGGCCGCGGTCGGGCTCAGCGCCTGGTCCCAGGACTGCGCGAAGACCTTGGCGTTGACCGAGGTGTCGTAGACGAACTTGAGGAACGCGGCGTCGGGGGACGCGGCCAGGACACTCTCGGTGCCCTTGACGACCGGGACGGAACCGCCGTCGTTGATCCACGCCTTGGTCTCGTCGGCGTCGAGGACACCGGTCTGGAAGAACTTCTTCGCGGTCTCCTTCTGCTCGGCCGTGGCCTTGGAGGAGATCGCGAGGTACTGGCCCGGGTTGCCGACCGTGTCGGTCGGGTCGCCCTTGCCACCCTCGACACCGGGGAAGTTCATCCAGCCGAGGTTACCGTCGGCCACGAACTTGCCACCGTCGTTCTTCATGCTGCCGTAGGTCCAGCCGCCGTGCAGCATCATCGCCGCCTTGCCGGTGTAGAGCAGGGCCTGGTCGGCGTTGTTGCCCGCGTCGACCGAGGAGTAGCCCTTGCCGAAACCGCCGGCGTCGATCAGCTGCACGAGCTTGGTGAGCATGTCCGTCACGGCCGGGTTGGACCAGGCGTCCTTCTCACCCTCGAAGACACTCTGGAAGACCTCCGGGCCGCCGATGCGGTCCAGCAGGAACTCCAGCCACATCATGTTGGTCCAGCGGGACTTGCCGGCCAGCGAGAACGGCGTGATGCCCTTGCCCTTGAACGTCTCGACCAGCGCCATCATCTCGCCCCAGGACTGCGGCGGCTTCGCGCCGGCCTGGTCGAAAACCTTCTTGTTGTAGTACAGGACGATCGGCTGCACGGTCTCGCACGGCATCGCGTAGATCTTGTTGTTGATCGTGGCGGGGCCGAACGAGGTCGGGAACAGCTTGTCCTTGATCGGGGCGTTCTGGCCGAACCAGTCGGTCAGGTCCTCGACCTGGCCGGCGTCCACGTAGCTCTTCAGGCCGCCACCGCCCCAGCCCCAGATCAGCGTGGGAGCCTGGCCGGCGCCGATCGCCGTCTTGATCTTCGCCTTGTAGGCGTCGTTCTCGAACGCCGTGAACTGGAGCTTGGTGTCGGGGTTGGCCTTGTTGAACCGCTCCGCCGCGGCCTGCCGGATGCCCTCGCCGGGCTGGCCGGTGAGGAACCAGTAGCTGGCCGTGCCGGCCTTGCCACCTCCGGAGCTGGTGCCGGGGCCGGAGCTGCCACAGGCGGCCAGGGCCGCGCCCGCACCGGCGGCGGCCGTGAGGCTCAGAAGGGTGCGACGGGATATCGGGCTGCGTTCCACGCTGATCTCCGTACTCGAGGCCGCAGGAGCGCGGCGAGTCGAATGAGCTAGAGGGAAAAGACGGTCGACCGTCGGCCCCAGGGTTCTGGAACTTTCGATCGACAACCGCAAGTTACCGAGAGATTTTGTTAACGTAGGATTTCGGGATTGGCGTGTCAAGGCCCTTGAAAGACTCGTGCTTTACCAGCGAGAGTGGACCCCATCGCAGCGCTTGGAGCACCGAACGAGGGCACCGCAGGTCACGATCCGGTCGCGGCCGGGTCTCACCAAAAGCCCGAAAGTTTCGGAATCCTCGCCGTCCGGCTCGTAAGGAGAACCATCGTGACGACACCTGACTGGCACGACACCTCGTTGCCCGTCGCCGACCGGGTCAGCCTGCTGCTGGCGGAGATGACTCTCGAGGAGAAGGTCGCACAGCTGGGCAGCCGGTGGGTGAACAACGACCTCGAGGACACCGGCGAGAGCGATCCGGACCCCGACACGAACCACAACGTCGCCCCGATGCAGGACGTCTTCGCCGCCTCCAGCTCGATCTCGCTCTCCGACGCCAGCCGGCACGGGCTCGGCCACCTCACCCGCGTCTACGGCGGCGTGCCCGTCACCGCGGAAGAGGGCGCGGCCGAGGTGATCCGCCAGCACCGCATCGTCCTGCAGGACAACCGGCTGGGGATCCCGGCCATGGTGCACGAGGAGTGCCTGACCGGCTTCACCACGTACGGCGCGACCGTCTACCCGGCCGCCATCGCGTGGGGCGCCACCTTCGACCCGGAGCTCATCGAGCGGATGGCCGCGGCGATCGGCCGGGACATGGCCGCCGTGGGTGTGCACCAGGGCCTGTCCCCCGTCGTCGACGTCGTCCGCGACTACCGGTGGGGCCGGGTCGAGGAGACCATGGGCGAGGACCCGTACCTCGTGTCGATGCTGGGTTCGGCGTACGTCCGGGGTCTGCAGAGCTCCGGGGTCATCGCCACCCTCAAGCACTTCGCGGGCTACTCGGCGTCACGCTCGGCCCGCAACCACGGCCCGGTGCCGATGGGCCGTCGTGAGCTCATGGACGTGATCCTGCCGAGCTTCGAGACCGCGGTGACCGTCGCCGGGGTCGGCTCGGTCATGAACTCCTACTCCGATGTGGACGGTGTCCCCGCCGGCGCCGACCCGTGGCTGATGACCGAGGTGCTCCGCGACCAGTGGGGCTTCACCGGCACCGTGGTCTCGGACTACTGGGCGGTGCCCTTCCTCGCCACGATGCACCGCGTCGCCTCGGACACCGCCGACGCCGGCGTGCAGGCCCTCACGGCCGGCATCGACGTCGAGCTGCCGGACACCCTCGGCTACGGCTCCGCCCTGGTCGAGCGGGTGCGCAGCGGCGAGGTGAGCGAGGAGCTCGTCGACCGGGCCGCCCGTCGCCTGCTGACCCAGAAGGTCGAACTGGGCCTGCTCGACCCGGACTGGACCCCCGAGGCCTCGGTGGCCCGGGCGGCCGGGATCGACCTCGACTCCCCCGCCAACCGGGAGCTCGCCCGCGAGCTGGCCGAACGCTCGATCGTGCTGCTCGAGGCCGGCACCGCCCTCCCGGTGCTCGGCGACGACCGCCCGCCGCTGCGCCAGGTGGCTATCGTCGGGCCGTGCGCCGACGACCCGCGTACGTTCATGGGCTGCTACGCGTTCCCGAACCACGTCCTGCCCCGCCACCCCGGTCTCGGGCTCGGCATCGAGGTGCCCACGGTCGTCGAGGCGCTCCGGGAGGAGCTCCCCGACGTGAAGATCGTGCACGAGCAGGGCAGCCAGGTGCAGGGCACCGACCGGACCGGTTTTGCCGCCGCCGTCGCCGCGGCCCGCGACTCGGACCTGTGCGTGGCGGTCGTCGGTGACCTCGCGGGGCTGTTCGGCCACGGCACCTCGGGTGAGGGCTGCGACGCCCAGGACCTGCGGCTGCCGGGCGTCCAGGCGGAGCTGCTCACCGAGCTCCTCGAGACGGGTACGCCGGTCGTCGTCGTGGTGGTCTCCGGCCGCCCGTACGCCCTGGGTGAGGTGCACGGCCGCGCGGCCGGCCTGGTCCAGGCGTTCATGCCGGGCGAGGAGGCGGGCGGTGCCATCGCCGGCATCCTGAGCGGCCGCCTCCAGCCCGGCGGCAAGCTGCCGGTGCAGATCCCGCGCCACGCGGGCAGCCAGCCGGGCACCTACCTGCAGCCGCCGCTCGGTGCGGACCGGACCGACATCAGCAACCTCGATCCGACACCGCTGTTCCCGTTCGGCCACGGCTCGTCGTACACGACGTTCGAGCTCGGCGACTTCGCGATCGACGCCACGGAGGTCCCCACCGACGCCGAGTTCACGGTGTCGGTGAAGGTGCGCAACACCGGGAGCCGGGCCGGTGACGAGGTGGTCCAGCTCTACCTGCACGACACGGTCGCGCAGGTGACCCGTCCGGTGAAGCAGCTGACGGGCTTCGCGCGGGTCCACCTGGAGGCGGGCGCCGACGCGGAGGTCCGCTTCCAGGTGCACGCCGACCGCACGGCTTTCACGGGCCGCGACCTGCAGCGCATCGTCGAGCCCGGCGAGATCGAGGTGCTCGTCGGAACGTCGGCGGGGAACCTCCCGTGCCAGGGCTCGGTCCACCTGACCGGCCCGCTGCGGACGGTCGGCGCGGACCGCCGGCTCATCACCCCGGTCGAGGTGATCCAGAACGCCCGGTGAGAGGGGCAGTAGCGGTGGCGCCGGCCGGGGCCGGCGCCGCCGCTGCCCGTCACGGCACCGGTTGCGGCAGGGGCCGGCCCGGGCCGTAGGTGGTGCCGGCGCGGTCGCGCTCGAGCCAGCCGGTGTCGACGAGCATCCGCCGGGCACCGGCCACGTCGTCGGTGACCTCGGCCAGCCGGCGGTTGATCCGGTCCTCGTCGCACAGCCCGTCGAGGTCGAGGAACCGCGCGAGCAGCTCGCCGAGCAGCGGGGTGCGGTCGCTCAGCGTCGGCGGCATGGCGGTCAGCCGGCCGTGCGAGAAGTTGGACCGGAGCTGCGGGTAGTCGTCGAGCAGGGCGGCGATCGGTTGTGTCCGGTCGACGGCGGCAGCCGCCTCCCGCAACCCTTCGGGCCGGGCCCGGTAGGTGCCGCTGCCCGAGCCCGTGGCCAGTCCGAGGCCCACGAGCCGCGCGAGCGCGTCCCCGGCCACCGGTAGCGAGAGATCCAGCGTTTCGCGCAGCTCCGCCAGGGTGGCACCGTCCTCACCGCGCCGGACCAGCTCGGCCAGGGCGAGCAGGCGCACCGGGCTGGACAGCTGGGCGAGGACATCGGCGGCACGGGCGGCTTCGAGGGACATCCCGCCACCGTAAGGACATCAGGCCCGGGTCCGCACCCCTATTCCGCCGGGGCTTCGACGATCGCACCGGCCTTGTCGATCATGTGGGTGTTCCAGTACAGGTCCCACTCGTCGCCGACGTGCTCCGGGACCTTGCCCTCGGGAAAGCGGACGTACCCCGCCGGAGGTTCCTGGCCGTCCGGAACACAGTCGCGGCCGGTCGAGCCCACCGCGGCGACCGGGTAGTGGTCGCTGCTGCAGATCGCCTCGTTCAGTGAGCAGCCCGCGGTGAGCAGAGCCGCCGCCACGGCCGCCGCCGCGAGCAGTGTCAGGGTCAGGGCCCGGGTGCGGTTCGTCGTTCGCATGACGGCCAGTCTTTCCGAGCCGGCGCGATCTGCCATCCGTACGCGTACTCAGGGAACCGGCCCCGTCACCGTTATCGATCCGTTACCTGGTGGCTGTCGCCCGGCCGGAGGGGATCCGGCGTCCTAGCTACGCGAGCCGCACACGCAGGGCGGCCGGAAGGGGCTTCGACGACGAAGACGGTGTCGCACACCTGACACCTTTCCGTGTGATCACGGAAAAAGGCGCTCGGAAAAAGACACGATCAGGGGACTGCATTCCCTTGATCGTCATTCAAGCACGCCCGGACAAGAAACAATTCCGGGCTGCCGAATGCGGTTGCCCATCGCCTTGACCTGCTCTTTTGCCATTCTCTTCATTCATCAGAAATCATCCGTTCAGCCACTGTTAACCTGCGGCATCGATGACGACGATGGCCCGACACACCATTCGTGATCGCGATCTTTTCGGGGGAAAGGTTGTTCACGCAATTGATCAGGAATTGCCGCACCGAGCAGGAGGAACGGGCATGATCGCGCACAAGCTGTACCGCCTGCTGCCGAAGAGCCGCCGCCTGCAGATGCTCGAGATCCTCCCGCCCGACCGTCGCCTGTGGCTCGTCCGCCGGCTGACCCGGCAGCGGGCCCTGGGGTCGGCGGCGCCCGCGGGTGATCTCGTCCGGGCCCGTGACCGGGGTTCCGCCGTGCAGGCGCGCGTGGCGGTCGCGGGCACACCCGCCGAGGCCTGGCACCGCAACCTCGACGCCGTGGTGGCTGTCCTCGACACCGCCGGGATCGACTACTTCTGCGTCCGCCCCACCGGCTTCCAGCACAGCGCCGTGGCCGTCGGCGTCAAGGACCGCGCCCGGACGATGGCGGCGCTGCGCGGTGCGGAGGGTCTGCGTGAGGCCAGGATCCGCGTCGGCGACCTGACCGACACCGGTTTCCGGCCGGGCAAGACCGCACGCAGCGGCGTCCAGGTCTACTTCCCGGTCACCGATCCCCGCGGGACCACGGTGCTGGGCAGCGGTTCGGCCTGCGAGATCGAGTTCTGGCGCACGGTGCCCGGCGAGGCCGGCGCACCCGCCACGATCACCGGGCCCCGCGGCAACCAGGTCGCCTCGGCCCTGCCCGCCGAGGCCGAGATCCGGCACGTCGGCGCCCTGGCCCTGAACCCGTTCCTGGCGCTCACCGAGACCGAGCCGCGCTACCGGACACGGGCCGAGTTCGCCCCGGACGCGGCCGAACACGTGCGCTTCCCGATCGACGCCGTCTACACCTGGGTGGACGGTGGCGACCCGGACTGGTTGCGGCGCAAGAACGCCGCGCTCGCGGCGCTGGGCCACCAGCAGATCAACACGATCGCCACCAACCAGTCCCGGTTCATCAGCCGCGACGAGCTGCGCTACTCGTTGCGCTCGATGGCGGCGTTCGCACCCTGGATCCGGCGGATCTTCCTGGTCACCGACGACCAGATCCCGCCCTGGCTGGACGACAGCGACCCGCGGCTGACGGTGGTCAGCCACCGTGAGCTGTTCGGCAGCACCGGGGCGCTGCCGACCTTCAACTCCCACGCGATCGAGTCGCGCCTGCACCACATCCCGGGGCTGGCCGAGCACTTCATCTACTTCAACGACGACATGTTCTTCGGCCGCCCGGTGCTCCCGACCGCGTTCTTCCACGCGAACGGCATCGCCAAGTTCTTCCCGTCGACCGCACAGCTCGCGGCCGGACCGGCCACCGTGTACGACGCACCGGTCACCGCCGCCGGCAAGAACAACCGCCGCCACATCGAGGAGCGGTTCGGCCGCAGCATCGCGCAGAAGATGCAGCACGTCCCGTACGCGTTGCAGAAGAGCGTGCTGGAGGAGATCGAGCAGACGCTGACCAAGGAGGTGCTGGAGACGGCGGAGCACCAGTTCCGGCACCCGGGCGACCTGTCGATCCCGTCCTCGCTGCAGCACTACTGGGCGTACCTGACCCAGCGGGCGGTGCCCGGCTCGATCAAGTACACGTACGCCGATCTGGCGCACCCGTCGACACCCGTGCAGCTGGCGTTCCTGCTGGCCAAGCGGCACTGCGACGTCTTCTGCCTGAACGACACGGACTCGGCCGAGGTGGCTCTGGCCGAGCAGGCGGCGATGATGGCGGACTTCCTGCCGCACTACTTCCCGTTCCGCTCGCCGTTCGAGCTGCCCGACGACGTGGCCGCGGAACGGTCCGCGTTCAGCGCCACCGAGCTGGCACTGGCCGCGTCGCAGCCCGGCAAGCGACTCGTCCCGCGGCAGTCCACGCGGGAGTTCGTGCGGGACAACCATGGCTGACGGGCGCGTACGCCTGACGATCGACCTGGTGCCGCGCACGGTCCACGTGCACGCGGGGCTCACACCCGTACAGGTGCGGTCGCGCAATCTGACCGCGGTGACCGGCGCGCTCACCGCGGCCGGGCTGGAGCACTTCGTTGTCCGGGGGATGGAGGACTGCACACCGGTCGTGGCCGTCCGCGAGGATCAGCGGGCCGGCGTGCTCACCGCACTGCAGGAGCTGGGCCGCGAGTCGGCGGCCTACGTCGCCGCGGTGCTGCCCCGGCCGACGGCCCGGGACCTGCTGGGCGAGGCCGGTAACCCGGGATCGTGGCGCAAACCGGGCCGGGCGCGGGTGCTGCGGCTGATCTGGTTCCGCACCGACCCGAGCCACCGCCTGGTCCACGACCGCGACTACGGCTGCGACGTCGAGTTCTGGGAGCCCGGCGACGACGGCCTGCTCGTCGCGCCCCGCCCCAACCGCGTGACCAGCTTCGTCGATGTGGACGCCGAGCCGGTCGAGGCGCCGGCGGAGCAGTTCACCCGTCTCGGAGGTGACCGGCAACCGCTGCCACCGGTCCGCACCCGCGCCGAGATGACCGCGGTGCTGCCCGACGACATCGTCTTTCCCATCGACGTGGTCTACACCTGGGTCGACGGCACCGACCCGGAGTGGCAGCGACGCCGGGCGCAGGTGACCGGCGAGAGTTACCACGAGGAGTCGGCCAGCGAGGCGCGCTTCCTGAGCCGCGACGAGCTGCGCTACTCACTGCGGTCGGTGCACGCGAACGCGCCGTGGGTGCGGAACATCTACCTCGTCACGGACGACCAGACGCCGGAGTGGCTGGACACGAGTCGGCCCAACCTGCACGTGGTCAGCCACAAGGAGATCTTCAGCGACCCGAGTGTGCTGCCGGTCTTCAACTCGCACGCCATCGAGAGCCAGCTGCACCACATCGACGGGCTCGCCGAGCACTTCATCTACTTCAACGACGACATGTTCATCGGCCGGCCGCTGAGCCCTCAGGCGTTTTTCCTCGCCAACGGCCTCTCGCGGTTCTTCCTCTCCCAGGGGCAGGTGCCGTTGCGGCCCGTGGCGCCCGGCGACACCCCGGTCGACGCGGCCTGCAAGAACAACCGGCGGCTGCTCGCCGCGAAGTTCGGCGTCACCATCACGCAGGTCTTCCAGCACGTCCCGTACCCGCTGCGGCGCAGTGTGCTGAGCGAGATCGAGGCGGAGTTCCCGCAGGAGTGGGCGGCCACCATGGGGTCGCGGTTCCGCAGCCAGCAGGACCTCTCACCGGTGTCCAACCTGCACCACTACTACGCATATCACAGCGGGCGGGCGCTGCCGGGCGCCGTGCGTTACGGGTACATCCAGCTGGCCGTGCCCGATCTGGCGGCCCGGCTGAGCCGCGTGCTGGCCCGCCGCGACTGGGACGCGTTCTGCCTCAACGACGCCTACTCCACGGAGGAGGAGCTGGCCTACCAGCACGCCGTCCTGCTCCCGTTCCTGGAGAGCTACTTCCCGGTCCCCTCCCCGTACGAGCGGAGCTGACGTGCGGATCTCGTTCCTGGTCCACAACGTGTACGGCGTCGGCGGCACGATCCGTACCGTGATCAACCTGGCCGAGGAGCTCTCCCGCCGGCATCAGGTGGAGATCGTCTCGATCCTGCGCCGGCTGGACAGCCCGATGCTGGAGATCTCGCCGCGCATCTCGGTGGTGGCTCTGGCCGATCTGCGCCCGGGCTCGGCCGACTCGCAGGATCCCCGTGCCCGAGAGATGTCCGCCCTGGTGCCGGTCGAGGAGGAGTTCTTCCGCTTCTACAGCCGGCTCACCGACGAGCGGATCACCACCTACCTGCGGCGGACGAGTGCTGACGTGGTGGTCGGCACGCGGTCGGCGCTGAACCTCTGTGTCGCCCGGCTGGGCCGCACCGATCAGGTGCGGATCGCCCAGGAGCACATGACGCAGGACTCGATCCCGGAGTCCGTCCGCAACGAGATGCGGCGGCACTATCCGCGCCTGTCCGCGGTCGTGACCGTCACCGAGGCCGACGCCCGGTCGGTGCGTGACCGCCTCCGGGCCGGCGACCTGCCCATTCTCTCCATCCCCAACAGCGTCCCCGAGCCCGACGTCACTCCCGCGGACACCCGGAGCAAGATCGTCGTGGCGGCCGGCCGCCTGGCCACCGTCAAACGGTACGAGCTCCTGGTGCGCGCCTTCGCCAAGGTCGTCACCGAGCGCCCCGACTGGAGTCTGCGCATCTACGGCGCCGGTGGTGAGGCCGCGGCGCTGGCCGGCCTGATCGCCGACATGGAGCTGCACAACCACGTCTTCCTGATGGGCACCTACGCCCCGCTGGAGGCCGAGTGGGTGAAGGGCTCGATCGCGGCGGTGACCTCGAGCAAGGAATCGTTCGGGATGACGATCGTCGAGGCGATGCGCTGCGGTGTGCCGGTGGTCAGCACCGCCTGCCCGGTCGGACCGGCGGAGATCATCGAGGACGGCGTCGACGGGCTGCTGGTGACCCCGGGCGACGTGGACGCGATCACCACCGGCCTGCTACGGCTGATCACCGACGACGGTCTGCGGGAGTCCTTCGGGCGGGCGGCTCTCCGCAACTCCCGGCGGTACGACCCGGCCGTCGTGGCAGGCCGCTACGAGGAGCTCTTCACGCGCCTGCGTAGCGGTGGTGGTGGGCTGAGCCGCCTGAGGCCCCGGGCGCCACGGTCCGTCCCCCGGGGGCTGCTCCGGGTGCTGCCGGGACGCTGGCGGCCGGTCCGCGACCACTACCGGGCCGACTGCCGGATGGAGGGCAGCCGTGTTGTCGTCGAGGTGCCGCACGACCCCGCCGGGCGCGACCTCACCCACCTTGTCCTCCGCGCCCGGGGCACCGGGCCGGAGCGAGCTCAGGTGCGGCTGCCGCTGGCGGGCGCGCAGCCGCACCTGAGCGCCTCGTTCGCCGCCGACGAACCGCTGCTCGCGGAAGGCCGCTGGGACCTCTTCGCCGAGGACGGGCGCGGCAAGCAGCACCGGGTGCGGGCGGGGCGCCTCGACGTGCGCGGGCTGCTGGGCGGGTGTGCGGAGACCACCCCCTTCGTGCGCAACGTCCCGTACCCCACCACGGACGGGTTCCTCGCGGTGGCCGCCTGGCAGCGCGAACGCCATGCCGAGGCCGGCCAGCTCTGGTACGGCTCCGGGACGGTGACGATCACCGGGCGGCTCATCGGCGCCACCTTCGGGGACGCCGTGCCGCACCTGCGCCTGATCCGCCGCGGTGACCGGCCGGCCGAGCTGACGGTGACCGGCTGGAGCACGGGCAGCGCCGTCTTCAGCTTCGACGTCGATCTGCACCGGCTGGCCGCGCACCGGCAACTGCGGCTGGAGGACTGGGACGCCGAGGTCAGCGCCGGTGCGGACGGCCCGCCGGCCCCGCTGGCCCGGCTCCTGGATGACATCGTCGAGCGCAAGAAAACCTACGTCTATCCCCCGGTACGCGTCGACGACGAGGTGCCGGCCGCACTCTACGAGGAGTCGCCGACCCCCGAGGTCTCCGTACGGCCGTACTTCACGGTGCAGAGCGGACTGGCGTTCGCCGTCTCAGACCGGTGACAGCAAACGCAGAGCGCGTGCTGCGGGCGTACCAGGGTCGGCGGTCACGAAGACGACCTGCTGGTCGTCGTCGGGGACCGTGAGCACGTCGCAGTTGACCTTCAGGGGGCCGGCCACCGGGTGCTCGATCGTCTTCGTGCGGTGACCGGGCACCCGCACGGGGTTGGTCTCCCAGACCGCGCGGAACTCCGGGCTGCCGTCCCACAGCTCCGTCAGCAGCCGGGACAGACCCGTGTCGTGCGGGTATCGCGCGGCCGAGCTCCGCAGCCGGGCCACGGCGATCTCGGCGAAATCCGCCGCGCCGGGCCCGTACTCACGGCCGGGTTCGAGGAACCGCCGCCGGGCGAGGTTGGGGCGGCTGCCCAGATCGCCGAGCAGGGCCTCCGCGAGCGGGTTCCAAGCGATCACGTCGTAGGTGGCATCGGTGACAATCGCGGCCGACCCGGGCAGGCGCCGCAGCAGATCGGCGACGTACGGCCGCACCTGCCTCGACGGCGCCCCCGGCGGCGCGGGACTCGCCCCGGCCAGCCGGAACAGGTGGTTGCGTTCCGCGGTGGTGAGCCGCAGGGCCCCGGTCAGCGCCTCAAGGATCCGGCCGGACGGGTGCGGGCCGCGGGCCTGCTCGAGCCGGACGTAGTAGTCGACCGAGATGTGGGCGAGGCCGGCGACCTCCTCGCGGCGCAGCCCGGGTGTCCGGCGCCGCGGGCCGGCCGGCAGCCCGACGTCGGCGGGGCGCAGACCCTCGCGCCGGTCCCGCAGGAATCGGGCGAGTTCCTGACGCGCCATGTCACGCACCCCCTCTGCCAGGTACAGGTCGTACCTGGATGCGGCGTCCCGGCGGCGGCACCGTCGACACCATGAACAATTCCACGGCACTCGTCACCGGTGCCAACACGGGCATCGGTCTGCACATCGCCCGGCAGCTCGCCGCGGCCGGCCACACGGTCCTGGTGGGCTCCCGCGACGCCTCACGCGGCAAGCTCGCGGTCGAGGAGATCGGCGCCGGCGCCCGGCTGCTGATCCTCGACGTGACCGACCCGGCGAGCATCGCCGACGCCGCGAGTCAGGTCGCGGAGCTGGACATGCTGGTCAACAACGCCGGGATCTCCCCCGACTCCGAAACCGCGCCGGAGGCGGACCTGGACAGCTTCCGGCGGACCTACGAGACCAACGTCTTCGGGGTGCTCGCGGTCACCAACGCGTTCCTGCCCGCGCTGCGGCGGTCCGCGCACCCCCGGATCGTCAACGTCTCCAGCGGTACGGGTTCACTGACGTGGAGTGTCGACGGCCACTTCCCGCCGGAGGGCTCGGCTGCCGCGTACCGGTCCTCGAAGACGGCGCTGAACGCGCTCACGGTGTTCTACGGCCAGGCGCTGCCGGACTTCAAGGTCAACGCGCTGGCGCCGGGGCTGCGGCGTACCGGCCTGAACGACCGGGCCGCGGCGGCCGACGGGGATCCCACCGAGGCCGCGGCGGGCGCCGTCCGGCTGGCACTGCTGCCGGACGACGGCCCCACCGGGCAATTCATCTCCTGGGACGGCTCAACCGTCCCCTGGTGATCTAGGCGAACTGCGGGATGACGTCCTGGGCGAAGCGCAGCATCGGCTCGTGGTCGTAGGCGACCCGCGGCACGTAGACGATCACGTAGTCGGCGCCGGCCTCGACCATCTGCTCGATCCGGCCGATGGTGTCCGCCTTCGACTCGGTCAGGTCCAGCTCCAGACCGGTGGACTTGATGATCCGGTTGTAGTCGCGGCCCAGGTTGTCGCAGTGACGGCGCAAGACCTCGAGCTTCTGCTTGATCACGTCGGGCTTGCCACCGCCGACGTTGCAGGCGTCGGCGTACTGCGCGACGAGCTTCAGGGTGACCTTCTCGCCACCACCGCCGAGCCAGAACGACGGGTGCGGCTTGCGGACACCCTTGGGCTCGTTGATCGGCTTGTCGATCGAGTAGTGCTTGCCGGAGAACACCGGCTGCTCCTCGGTCCACATCTTGTGCACGATCTCGACGGCCTCGCGGAACTCACCCATCCGCTGCGGCACCTCGGTCCACTCGTAGCCGTACGCCTTCCACTCGTGCTCGTACCAGCCGGCACCGAGCCCCGCGTAGAGGCGGCCGTGGCTGGCCACGTCGACGGTGGACGCGATCTTGGCGTACAGGGAGGGCTGGCGGTAACCGTTGCAGCCGACCATCTGACCGATGTTGATCCGGGACGTGTCCCGGGCCAGCGTCGACGTGACCGTCCAGCACTCGAAGGTGGTGTTGATCGTCGGCTCGGGGACGGTGTGGAAGTGGTCGTAGACCCACACCGAGTCCCACGGGCCGGCGTCGGCCGCCTTGGCCACGTTGGTCATCGCCTCGTACTGCTCGACCGGGTCGGCGATCTCGACCAGGTCCATCTTCCATCCCTGCGGCACGAACACACCGAAACGCACGCTCATGACAAGCAACGTACCGGATCTTGGTGAGTCCGCTACCCGGCGCTGCGGCCCTCGACGACGGCCACGTTCCCGGTGGCGTGATCCTGGTCCAGGAAGCCGAGGTACGCCTTGGCCACGTCCTCGGCATCGACCGCACCGGCACTCGCGAAGAGCCGCTCGCGGGCGTCCCCGGGCAGGTCGGCCCAGAGCGGCGTCCGCACGACCCCCGGCGCGACGGCGTTGACCCGGATCGGGGCCAGCTCGATCGCGAGCGACCGTGCCGCCGCGATCACCGCCGCGCTGACGGTGGACCCGAGCAGGCGGCCCGCACCACCGTGGTACGCGGCGGCGCCACTCGTGAGCGTCACCGACCCGGAGGCGTTCAGCGTCGGCAGGGCGAGACGCACGGTGGTCAGGGCGGAGAAGAGCCGGACGTCGAAGAAGTCGCGCGCCTGCCGCGCGTCGTAGTCGCCGATCGGGCCCCGGACCAGCGCGTCACCCGCGGTGTAGACGAGGTGGTCGAACGGCCCGGCCGCGGCGAAGAAGGACTCCAGCGAGGCGGGTGAGGTCACGTCGACCGCCCGGCCCTGGACGGTGTCGGGAAGCTCCGCCAGGGCCCTTTTCACGGACTCCTCCGAGCGGGAGCCGATGGTCACCCGGGCGTGAGCCGCGGCCGCCCGGGCCACGGCCAGCCCGATACCGCTGGTGCCACCGACAACAACAACACGGGACGAGGACAGGAGAGTCACAGGAATGCCTTTCGGAGAAGTCACCCCCGACCCTCCTGCCGCCCGGATCGGTCGTCAAAGACCGATCGAGCATCAACTCATTCCTGTACGGCCTCAGCACTGCCGGCGAACCGCACGAGTTCCCGAAGGACCGCGGAATTCCGGCGGGCCTCGACGACCAGGCAGACCCGTGAATGCGGCAGATCGGCAACGGGAACGAATGACAGATCGGGACGGCGGCAATAACCCGCGACAGAATCCGGAACGATGCTCGGGGAACCGCTCCTCCAGGTGGCGGACCACCGGGGTGACGATCAGGCCGGGCGCGAAGCCGATCGTCACCGTCCGGCCCTCGCGGACCCGCCGTTTCAGCGTGTCGGCCGAGCGCAGCAGCTGTCGTGCCTCGTCCCGCAGAATTTCCCCGGCGGGCGCCAATCGGGTGCCGGAGCGCGAACGGTCGAAAAGCACCACTCCGAGCTCGCGTTCCAGCGTGGCGATCGAGCGACTCAGCGCCGGTTGCGCAAGGTGCAGAATCGCGGCGGCCCGCCCGTAATTCAGCTCCTCCGCGAGCGTCAGGAAGTGCCGCAACCGCCGGAGGTCGAGATCAGCCATGCCCCTATTGAAGCAGGCCCGCCGATACGCACATCCACCTGCGATACGGACATGAATGTTCGTTTTGTAAGGCCTCGGAAACTGACGCATGATCTGGCTCATGACCTATTTGCTGCACCTCGATGCCACGTCCTTCGACGCCGAGTCGATCTCGCGGAGCGTCGCCCGTTCCTTCCTGGACACCTGGCCGGGCGAGGTCGTGCACCGCGACCTCGCCGCCGCGCCGGTCCCGCATCTGACCGCGGCCGGCATCTCGGCCCGGCTCACCGATCCCGCCCGGCACAATCCGGACGAGGCGGCCGCCGCGGCCCTCCAGGACGAGCTGATCGACGAGTTCCTCGGCGCATCCGCCTACCTGTTCACCGTGCCGCTCTACAACTACGCGGCGCCGTCGTCGTTCAAGGCCTGGCTGGACCAGATCGTCGTCACGGGGCGGACGCACGCACGACCCGACGGGCCGCCCGCGGCCGGGCGGCGCGCTCTGGTGATCTCCTCGCGGGGTGGTTCCTACGGGCCGGGTGCACCGCACCACGGGCGTGATCATCTGGTGCCGCACCTGCGCGAGATCATGGGCGGCGAGCTCGGCCTCGAGCTGGAGTTCATCACGCCGGAGTTCAGCCTGGCGCCCGTCGTACCGGCCCTGGCGCAGTTCCTCGACTTCCACCGGGCGTCCCTGGGTGATGCCCACGACCAGGCCCGCAAGCTCGGCGGGAGCTTCACGCCCGGCCGGAAGGCCGCTTGAGCCGGTTGTCGCGGATGGCCGCGTGGTTGGCCGTCGCCCAGTCGATGAGCGCGGTGGCGGTGTCGAGCAGGCTCGCGCCCAGGGACGTCAGGGCGTACTCGACGCGGGGCGGCACCTCGGCGTAGGCGGTCCGGGTGACCAGGCCGTCGTCCTTGAGCTGCCGCAGCGTCAGGGTGAGCATCCGCTGGGAGATGCCGGGCACGAGCTGCTGCAGCTGCGAGTACCGGCGCGGGCCGTCCCTGAGGTTGGCGATCACGAGCAGCGTCCACTTGTCGCCGACACGGTCGATGACCTCACGGACGAAGTCGCCGTGCTCGACGGGAAGCTGCCCGCAGGCTTGGGCACGGGTCTGGCCGGCGGTCTCCATGGCGCCCAATACTGACGAGAAGTGCGGTTACGAACAAGTGGTAAGTCTCACCGGTCGAGCAGCTGGGCCAGGTGGACGGCCGGGCGGTCGCGGAGGTCGGCCACCTGGGTACGGCACGAGAACCCGTCGGCCAGCACGACGGCACCGGGCGCGGCGTCGAGCGCCGGCAGCAAGTTCTGTTCCGCGACCGCCACGGACACCTCGTAGTGGCCGATCTCGACACCGAAGTTTCCGGCCAGCCCGCAGCACCCGGCCAGACGCTGCACCTGCGCACCGGTGGAGGCGAGCAGGTCGGCGTCCGCCTTCCAGCCCAGGACGGCGTGGTGGTGGCAGTGCGGCTGGGCGACGACCTCGACGCCGGACAGGTCGGGCGGGGTCCAGCCCGGGGTCTTCGCCAGCAGCTCGGCCAGGGTGTGCACCGAACCGGCCACCACCTTCGCGTCGTCGTCGCCGGGCAGCAGCTCGTGGACGTCGGAGCGCAGCACGGCCGTGCAGGACGGCTCGATGCCGACGATCGGGATACCTGCCCGGGCGTCGGCGGCGAGTGCTGCGACCGTACGGGAGAGGATCTTCTTGGCCGCGTCGAGCTGACCGGTGGTGATCCAGGTCAGGCCGCAGCACACGGACCCGGACGGGAGCTGCGGCTCGTAGCCCGCGGCGCGCAGTACGCGGACGGTGGCCTCCGCGACCTCGGGTGAGAAGGCGTCGGAGAAGGAATCGGCGAAGAGCACGACGGGTTTGCGGGCCGGCTCAGCGGCCGGGGTGAAGGTTCGCCGGAACGGGCGGCGCGCGAAGGCGGGCACCGACCGCCGCTTGTCGACACCGGCGACCCAGAGGGCGATCGGCCCGAGCACCGGCAGCCGGACGGCCAGGTTGGCCAGCCGCGGCGTCCACCCGGCCAGGCGGGCCCAGAACGGCAGCTTGCCCAGGGTGTAGTGCGAGCGGGGCCGCAGCCGGCGCCGGTAGGTCTGGTGCAGCACCTCGGACTTGTAGGTGGCCATGTCGATGCCGGTCGGGCAGTCGGACGCGCAGCCCTTGCAGGACAGGCACAGGTCCATGGCGTCGTGCACGGACGGGTCCGAGAACGCGAGCTCGCCACGGACGACCTCCTGCAGCACGCGGGCCCGGCCCCGGGTCGAGTCCTTCTCCTCGCGGGTGGCCAGGTAGGACGGGCACATGACGCCGCCGGCCGCCGAGTTGTCCGCGCGGCACTTCCCGACGCCCGTGCAGCGGTGCACGGCCTGGCCGAGGTCACCGGCGTCGTGGGGGTACGCCATCGCGAGCTGCTTCAGGGGGAACCGGCCCGCCGGGCGTACGTCGGCATCGACCGGGTCGGGGTCCACCAGCACGCCGGGGTTGAGCAGGTTGCCCGGGTCGAAGGCGTGCTTGATGCCCGCGAAGAGCGCGATCGCCTCCGGGGAGTACATGTGCGGCAGCAGCTCCGAGCGGGCGCGTCCGTCGCCGTGCTCCCCCGACAGCGATCCCCCGAACTCGCCGACGAGGCGGGCGGCGTCGGTCAGGAACTCCCGCATGATCTTCGTCCCGCCCGGCTCGTCCAGGGGGAAGTCGAGGCGGACGTGCATGCAGCCGTCGCCGAAGTGGCCGAACGGGGCGGAGCTCAGGCCGTACGAGGCGACCAGCTCGTCGAAGCGAGCCAGGTACGCACCGAGGCTCTGCGGGGGCACGGCGGCGTCCTCCCAGCCGGGCCACGCGGGCTTGTCGGAGGGGGCGCGACCGGCCAGTCCGGCGCCGTCCTCGCGGATGCGCCAGAGCCGGGCCTGGGTGGCGGGGTCGGTGACGACCAGCCCGTCACCGATGCCGTCGGCGGCGAGCCGCTCGGCCCGCGAGGTCACCTCGCCGAGGTCGTCGCCGGCCAGCTCGACGAAGAGCCAGGCGCCACCGGGCGGCAGCGGCGGGACGGCGTCGGCGCCGCGGCGGGCCCGCAGCACGTCGAGCAGCCGCGAGTCGAGGCCCTCGCAGGAGGTCGGGCCGTGCGCGACCACGGCCGGAGCCGCCTCACCGGCAGCGACGATGTCCCGGAAGCCGAGCACGACCACCACGCGCACCGGCGCGTCCACCACCAGCTTGACCGTTGCCCGGGTGATGACGGCGAGCGTTCCCTCGGAGCCGACGAGCGCCCGGGTGAGGTCGAAACGCTCGGGCAGCAGGTGCTGGACGGCGTACCCGGAGACCTGACGGCCGAACCGGTCGAACTCGGTGCGGGCGGTGGCCAGGTGGGCGCCGAGCACCTCGCGCACACCCGCCAGCTCGGGGTCGCCACCGCGCACGTAGGCCGCGCCGGCTGCGTCGTACCCGGTGGTGACCTGCTCCCCCGCCGCGGTCAGGAACTCCAGGCCGGCCACGTTGTCGGAGGTGCGGCCGTAGGCCAGCGAGCGGGAGCCGCAGGCGTTGTTGCCGATCATCCCGCCGATCGTGCAGCGCGGGTGGGTCGACGGGTCCGGGCCGAAGCGGACGCCGTGCGGCATGGCGGCCTTCTGCAGGACGGCGTGCACGGTGCCGGGCTCGACCACGGCGGTGCGGGCCTCCGGGTCGATCTCCAGCACGCGGTTCAGGTGCCGGGAGAAGTCCAGCACGATGCCGCGCCCGACCGCGTTGCCGGCCACCGACGTGCCGGCGCCACGCGACGTCAGCGGCACACCGGTCTCGCGGGCGACGGCGAGTGCGACGGCCACCTCGTCGACGTGCCGGGGACGGACCACGGCCAGCGGCGGGATCCGGTAGAGCGACGCGTCGGACGCGTACATCCCGAGGGTGCCGGCGTCGGAACGCACCTCGAGACCGGCCCGTTCGAGGGCCGGTACCACTCCACTGGACTGCTCAGCCATGCGTAACATGTTACTCATGCCTGAGCTGGTCCTGCCGCCGGAGGCGCCCTCCCTCGCCGAGGCCGTCGTCCTCGCGGTGCGCAACGGTGTCGCCGCCGGTGAGCTGGTCCCCGGCCGGACGTACTCCGTCTATCAGCTGGCCGACCTGCTGCAGGTGTCGCGCAGCCCGGTCCGGGAAGGTCTGCTCCGGCTGGAGGAGGCGGGACTGATCGAGATCCTGCGCAACCGCGGCTTCCGGGTGCTGCGGCCGAGCGTGCACGACATCGAGGAGATCGTCGGCATCCGGCTCGCTCTCGAACCCCCCGCCGCACGCCGGGCCGCCGAGCACGGCACCGACGAGCAGCACGCCGCCCTGCGATCAGCTCTCGACACGATGGCCGACGCGGCCGACCGCGAGGACGAGGCGGCGTTCTGGCCCGCGGACCGCGCCCTGCACGACCTGCTCCTGCGCACCTCGGGCCGCCCCCGCACCGCCGCCATCGTCGAACGGCTGCGCACCACGACCGCCCTGCTCGGCCCGCCCACGACGGCCAGCGGCCGCACCCTGGCCGAGATCCACGCCGAGCACGAGCCGATCGTCACCGCCGTCCTGGCCCGGGACGGCTCCGGCGCCGAGGCGGCCATGCGCGCCCACCTCGAGGCGACCGCCGGCCTGCTCGTCACCAACCTTCAACCCCTCAGCGACCGGGCCTCCGCATAGGCCGCGAGCAGCTGCTCCAGGTATCGCTCCGGCGAGCGGTCACGGGCCGCCGCCAGCCCCGCCGCTCGTGCCCGGTCCCGCAGTCCGGGGTCGTCCAGCACCCGCACGATCGCCGCGGCGAAGGACTCCGGGCCGGGCCCGCAGGTCAGCCGGCCCAGCTCCGGATCGGCCGACACGACCGGCAGACCCGCGGCCTCCGCCTCCCCGATCACCAGGCTCTGCGTGTCCGTCGTCGACGCGAACGCCAGCACGTCGGCCATCCGGTAGAACGCCGCCACCCGGTCGTGCGGCACCGGCGGCACCAGCAGCACCGCGTCCTCCAGCCCCAGTGTCCCGGCCAGCGCGCGGACCGCGCGACGTCGCTGCCGGGCACCGAGCAGGACCAGCTTCGCGTACGGACGCAGCCGCCGAACCCGCGCGAACGCCTCCAGCAGCAGCACCGGGTTCTTCTCCGCCGTGACCCGCCCGACTGACAGCACCACCTCCGCGTCGTGCGGGATGCCGAGCACCGCCCGCAGATCCTCCCCGCCGTCGGGTGGCAGCACCGCGGGGGTCGGCAGTACGCGTACGGGAGGCAGGGTCCCGAAGGCTCTCAGGCCCGCGGCGGTCTTGGCCGACGGCGCGATGACCAGGCTCGACGCCGCCATCATCGCCTGCCCGAGGACCAGCAGCCGCGTGTGCCGCCGCCGTCCCCGGTGCGCGAGCTCGAGGGTCTCCCGGGCGCTCCAGCCGAGCCCCAGCCGCACCGCGCACCAGGCAGCACCGATCGGGATCTCCGGGAAATGCTCCGCGTACGCCAGCAGGTCGGTGTGCCAGGTCAGAACCAGCGGGATCCGGTGCTTCGCGGCGAGCCGGAAACCGGCCAGGCCCACCGGCCCGGTCGTGTGCACGTGCACCAGATCGGCGGGCGGGCCCGCCCGCGACCACGGCATCGCCATCCGCACACTGCGCCCCGGCACCGGGACCGACCGCAGCTCGACCGGCCGGTCACCCCGGAAGAACGGGCCCGGACGGTAGTCGTCCACGTGGTGACCGGCCTCGCGCAGCAGCGCCACCGCCAGCCCGGCCGAGGCCGAGATCCCGTCCGCCCGGGCCGGTTCGCAGTCGCTGAAATGCGCGATCCTCATGGACCCGTACGCGCGCGGAGCGCCGCCTCGATCCTGTCGCGGGCGGCGTCCCGGAGCGCGGCGACATCGGCGTGGTCCGCCGGCAGCAATGCAGGCAGCACTTCGACCCGGGCGTCGACGTGGTCACGCAGGATCAGGCCGTGTTTCGGCAGCGCCCGGCCCGTGCCGTGCACCGCGATCGGGAAGACCGGCACGTCGTGGCGGACCGCCAGATCAAAAGCTCCGTCCTTGAACGCCTTCAGCAGCCCGTCGTCGGTGCGCGTCCCCTCGGGGAAGAACAGCACCGGCGACCCGGCCGACAGCAGCTCCGAGCAGCGATCCAGCATGCGCCGGACAGACGCGCCACTGCCCCGCACCAACGGCACGTACCCGTTGAGCCGCATGTTCCAGCCGATCACCGGCACCCGGAAGATCTCCGCCTTCGAGACCCACTTGAACGGCCGGAACAGGTCGAACAGCACCAGGATGTCGATCAGCGAGGCGTGGTTGGCGACCAGCACCGCCGCACCCCGCCAGGGCAGCAGCTCGCGGCCCGAGGTGCGCAGCCGCCACAACGGGTTGAGCCGGACGTAGAACACCGCCCACGCCGACGAGTACAGGTGCAGGGCGACCTTGCGCCGGTCGAACGGCAGGCACACCGCCCACACCACCAGCGCCCCGAGGAAAAAGACGGGACAGGTCACGACGATGACCGTCCAGAAGAGAACGGAGAGGGCGCGCAGCATCCCGAGAATTTAGCGTGCCCGCGACAGCAGCAGGCCGACGCCGCCGATCCAGCACAACCCGGCGCCCAGGGCCACCCGTTCGAGGAGCCCGCTCGGCGTGCCGGTGACCGTCCCCGTGATGTCCAGGGTGACCAGCACACTCGCCGCGACAAACGCGAGCACCATGACCGCGGCGACGGCCACCCCGGCGGGCGCCGCGAGCGGGAAACGGGGGCTGAGGCAGCGGCCGAGGAGGACCGCTGCGGCCGTACCGGAGACGAAGAGCAGCAGCGCCCCGGCCTGGTGGAGGTAACCGGTGACCGTGTGCACGGCCGGAACACCGGGTGGATAGTCCAGCCCGGGATCGATCGGTACGGCCGCGACGACCAGCATGGCCGTACCGGCAACGAGCACCGACCGGGCCGCCCACCGGCCGGCGCGGGACAACCGGAGATGGTGGCGCAGGGCGAGGCCGAAGGCGAGCAGCCAGACCGCGCAGAGCGCGAGGTTGGCGACACCGAGCGGCCCGCCCGGGCCGAGGGACAGCTGACTGACCCAGTTCCTGGACGAGTCGTAGCCGGCCCGGGTGGCGCCGTCGAGCCCGGCGACGACGATCATCTGAACTGCGGCGACCGCCCCGGCTGCAAGCCACCGGCGAGGCGGATCCACGGTCACATCGTGCGGCCCGTCAGCTGGGCGACCGTGGTGGCAAACATGCTGCCGGCCGGGCAGTGCGCGGCGACCGGCCGCACGTCCGCGCCGCTGCCGAGACCCCGCAGGGTCGGCAGCATGGCCACCCGCAGGCCGAGGCGCAACGCGGCGACGGTCAGCGACCCCAGACCGTTGAGCAGCCCCAGGCCGGTCAGCGGGCCCAGCGCGACCCGGGCCGGCTCCCGCAGGCCGAACGCCCACCAGCCGTCACCGGTCGTCGGCCCGAGGACCGCGTCGAAATCCCGGAGCAGGTCGGTCGCACAGACCAGAAGATCGGGGCCGAGCTGCGGGATCTCGGTCGCGATGAGCAGCACCGGGCCGGGCCAGCGACGGTCGCCCGCGAAGACCTCGGCGAGCGAACCGGTGGCGGCCGCCCAGCCCGGCATCGCCTGCACGGCCCGGATGGTGTCGGCCGCGGCGGCGAGAGACAGCATCGTGGCCTGCTCGGCCGAGAAATCGGTGCAGAGCCGCCCGGCCGGCCCGGCCAGATCGGTCACGAACTCCACACTGACCTGTCCGGCGCCCGGCCCCCGGCGGCTCCGGCACGGCCGGACCCGGCCCGCATCGGGGCGGCGGCCCCCGGCGTGACTGTCCCGGGTACGCCGCCGGGCGGGCCCGCCGGTGTGCGGCGCGCGAGGTGGAGTCATGGCACATCCATTCGCCAGATCGGACGGTCCCCCCGCCCACCCCTCAGTGGCCGCACGATGACAAATGGTTGCCACCCGACGAAAACTTTTCCGTCCGTCACGCGACGCCGGTGACTGTGCCGTCCGGGCCGGTGACGTAGCGACCCTTGCTCAGGTCCAGGATCGTCAGGTCGTTGCCGAACGGGTCGGCGACCACCGCTACACGCCCCACGGGGATGTCGAAGGGCTCCACGCGGACCGATCCACCCGCCGCGACGACGCCGGCCACCGCCCGCCCCACGTCGTCGACGAGAAAGTCCACCTCGAGGCCGTCGCGTTCGGTCGTCAGGACCAGCTCGGTCCCGGCGCCGGGCAGACGCAGCCCGGCCGCCGTCCCGGTACGCCAGATCAGCTCGTGCCCCAGCTCGTCGCGGTAGAACGCCAGGCCGCGTTCCAGATCGGGCACCGGCACCTGCACGCAGTCGACGGCTTGCAGTACACCTGTCATCGTTCCTCCCGGTTTTATTGACAGACGCCGATCGCTCAGCGACGCTGGGCACGCACCCCTGCCGGGTCACGTGGCGGGCGGAAGCCCTGGGCAGCTTCCGCCGGATCCCCCCTGACCTGCGCCCTTTTCCTCGAGGGCCTTCAATTTCGGAGTGCTGAGCCCCCATGTCCTCTTCTCTACGAATCCGCATCCTTGTCAGCGGTCTGGTCGGAGTCGTCGTCGCCACGCTGGCGGCGGTCGTCATCCCGGCCGGTCCCGCCTCCGCCCACGGCAACGTCACCGGCCCGGCGTCCCGCAACTACGGCTGTTACGAACGGTGGGGCAGCAAGTTCCAGGACCCGGCCATGGCGACCGAGGACCCGATGTGCTGGCAAGCCTGGCAGGCCAACCCCAGCGCCATGTGGAACTGGAACGGCCTGTTCCGCGAGGGTGTCGCCGGCAACCACCAGGCCGCCATCCCCGACGGCCAGCTGTGCAGCGCCGGCCGCACCGAAAGCGGCCGCTACAACGCCATGGACACCGTCGGCGACTGGAAAGCCGCATCCGTCGGCAACAACTTCAACGTCCGCCTCTTCGACGGCGCGCTGCACGGCGCCGACTACATCCGGGTCTACGTGACCAAGCCCGGCTTCAACCCGGTGACCACGGCACTGAAGTGGTCCGACCTGAACCTCGTCAGCCAGATCGGCAACACGCCCGCCGCACAGTGGCAGACGGCCAACGGCGGCGTGCAGATCGACGTGCCGGTGGCGCTGTCCGGGCGTACCGGCCGGGCAATGGTCTACACCATCTGGCAGGCCAGCCACCTGGACCAGTCGTACTACTTCTGCAGCGACGTGAACTTCAGCGGCGGCTCGACCACTCCGCCGGTCACCACACCGCCGGCCACGACGCCGCCGGTCACGACCCCTCCGGTCACCACACCGCCGGTCACCACACCGCCGGTCACCACCCCGCCGGTCACGACCCCTCCGCCGGCCACGGGCGCCTGCTCGGCCACCTACGCAGTGGGCTCCACCTGGTCGGGCGGCTTCCAGGGAGACGTGACGGTCAAGGCCGGCACGTCGGCGATCAAGGGCTGGACCGTGAAGCTGACCTACCCGGGCAGCCAGACGGTCCAGCAGGGCTGGAACGCCACCGTCAGCGCCAGCGGCACGACGGTGACAGCAGCCAATGCGAGTTACAACGGCGCATTGAGCGCCGGCGCCACGACAAATTTCGGATTCATCGGATCCGGCACCAGCAGCACCCCGGCGGTCACCTGCACCGCGACCGTCTGAGCAATTACGGTTCCCTCTTCCACCGGCCCGCCGGGACAGTTACAGTCATCTATGGGAGCGCTCCCATAGAACTGTCCCGACGAGCTGGAGGTGACCGGACAAGACCATTCGCGTGACCCGGCTCCCGGCACGGATGATCCGTCCGAACAGAATTGGACGGGGGACGAGGCGCCCTCCTCGTCCCCCGTTTCCCCTTGCGGTGCCCGCATCCCCGGTCCCCCAGGTGACGCGGGCACACGCCGAAGGCCTACGGCAGCGCCGCGGGCCTTTGGTCAACCGCAGGCCTCGGTGCAGGCCCCGATCTTGGCGGCACTCGCCTGGCAACCGATTCTCAGCGCAGGCCGCGATCTCGCGGCACTCGCCTGACAACCGCAGGTCTCGGTGCACGCCGCGATCTCGCAGCACTCGCCTGGCCACCGCAGGTCTCGGTGCAGGCCGCCCAAGCCGCGATCTCGCGGCACTCGTCCGGCAACCGCACGTCTCGACGCAGGCCGCGAACTCGCAGCGCTCGTCCGGGGTCGGAGTTCCCGGCGCCCGCCCTGCAACGCAGGCCGGACCGTTGACGCCCCGCCGGGCTCAGCTGATCGCGGCGCCCACGTCATTGCTGGTGGCTCAACCACACTGCCCGCCGCCGCGGAAGTCGCCACTGACCCATCGCCGGATTGATCACCGCGGCGATAGCAAAACGCAGTGATCGAGCGCCGGGCGACCGACCTTGAGAGGGCCGGAAGAAAGAAATAACGCACAGTTTTCTTTCAAGCGCACAGCGAAGGCCCACTCATGCTCTCGCAGCGTTCTTAACAGTTTTGGCAACTGATTGAGCCGCGGTAATCACCCTCCGCCTGGAGCCCTCTGCAGCTGCTCGATTCCCGCCCTCTGCGCCCCTCCGAGGTCCTGCATCTCCACGACCTATGCAGTTCGCAACTCGCGACGACCGCCCCGCTTTCTCCCAAAGCTCGTTCCGGGCCGGTGAGTCAGCAGTCTGGCGTGGTCGCCGCCAGCGCAGCCGCGCAGCTTGAGGTCTGACCACCGTGGTGAACGCCGCAACGTGCAAGGACCACAGCCCTTGGGAACTGCCCAATCGCGGGCACCGCAGAACTTCCACAACGGACCAGCAAGATCCGTCGAGGAGACTCCCTCTCCCGGCGTCCCGGATCACCAGCAGGGCCGCCGGGACGCGGGCGCGGTTGCGATGGCAGGCACAGGGCTGCTCCCCGCCGTTCCCGACCGCGGTGCCGTGGTGCACGCCGCGGCGGGCAACTGCGAGACCCATCAGTCCACCTGACCGCGAGACCGCTCAGGACCGCCCAGCTGCAGCCGGCCCGACCGCTGCTCGCCGTCGTGGTCAACGGTCCGTCCATCCCCTGGGGGACGGCGAGGTCGAAGGCTGCAGCAGCCTCGATCGGCCCGCGACCTCCCGCCGCCCCGGACGGCATGTTGAGGTCGCCGAGCCGGATCCGCAGACGGTGCTTCGGCGGCTCGGAACCGTGGGTGCAAACGGTTTCGGCGCGGCGGAGAGACAGGGCCAGCCCGGTCCCCGGCCGCCGTGGGGCGGGTACAGGGACCGGGCCGGCAAGGCGAATCAGAGGGAGATTCGGCCCGCGCCCGCGCTCGCCGTCACGATGGACTTGACGTTGCCGGCGGCGTCGAGGGTGTATCCGTACGGGATGGTTTTGACGCTGCCGCCCGTCTGGCCGGAGCCGGAGCCGACGAGCAGGTTGCCGCGGGCGACCAGCGTGCCCGGGCCGGAGTCGCCTTCGCCCAGGTGGTACGGGTCGGAGACGCCGTCGAAGGAGTTGTTTTCGACGAGGACGCCGGCGCCTTCGGTGGAGGCGACGCCGTAGCCGCTGTTGCGGTAGTAGAAGTTGTTGTAGACGTGGACGGGGTTGCCGAAGCGGACCCGCGGGTGGCGTTGGGTCGACGCGTCGAACCAGTTGTGGTGGTACGTGACGCGGAGGTGGCCGGTGTCCTGGCTCGCGTTGTCGTCGCTGTGGCCGAGCAGCATGGCTTTGTCGTGGTTGAAGACGCGGTTCCAGGAAACGGTCACGAAGTCGGAGCCGCGTTTGACGTCGACGGCGCCGTCGTAGCCGTTGCTGAAGGTGTTGTGATCGATCCAGATGTTGGTGGCCGAGGTCTGGACGTTGATGGCGTCGTCGTTCCAGTTGCGGAACGTCAGATTGCGGATGATGACGTTGCGATCGCCGTTGATGTTCAGGCCGCAGCCGACGATTGCCGCGCCGGAATTGCCGATGATGGTTTTGTTGGAGCGCACCCGCAGCATGCCGGAGCAGTTGATCGTTCCGGAGACCCGGATGACCGACGCCGAGGTGGAGCCGACCGCCGAGGTCAGTGCGGACGCGCTGGTCACCGTGGTGGTCGCGGCGCTGCCACCGCCGGTGGTGCCGCCGTTCTGGGTCGCCCAGCCGACCAGCTGGTCAACCGCGGCGAGGGGTACCGGTGTCGACGCCGAGGCGGACGTGGTCGCGATGATGCCGACGCCGGTGAGAGCGAGTGCGGTCGCACCGGCGGAAGCGCCCAGCACGAGTTGGCGCAAGTGTTTGCGCATGGTTGTTTCTCCTTGATGTTTGGTGTTTACCGCGCGGTGGATCGCGGCGAAGAATGCCGGCTCCCGCGCCCGCTTTGCCCGAAGCAAGCGCTTTCCTGTTACAGAACAACACAGACGTCTGTCAATGTGAAGACAAATGTGTTTGCAGGTTGTTTGCAGTGATTCGGCTTCAGTAGGCGAACGGCCAGCCCGCCTGGTCGTACCCGATGAGGTTGATCCCGAGGTAGGAAGCACCGCTGTTCGCGTAGTAGTGGTAGACCAGCACGTCGCTGTCGGTGTCCGCAAGAACGGCCTGGTGCCCGGGTCCGTGGATGCTGCCGTGCGAGGCCAGCACCTGCGTGCCGCCGCCGGCTGTCATCGCGGTGCCGTTGCGGTCCACGAAGGGCCCGGTGACGCTGACCGACCGGCCCACCATGATCCGGTACGTGCTGGAGGCGCCGCGGCAGCACAGGTCGAAGGAGACCCAGAGGTAGTAGTAGTTGCCGTGCCGGAAGATGGTCGGCGCCTCGATCGCACCGCCGTTGCGGCCCGCGATGGCCCGCAGAGAAGTGCCCGACCGCTTGCCCGTGGCCGGGTCGAGCGCGATCTGCTTGATGCCGGACCAGAACGACCCGAAACTCAGGAACCAGCGCCCCTGCGCGTCCACGATCAGGTTCGGGTCGATCGCGTTGAAGGTGTCGGAGGTTCGCGACTCGATCACCAGGCCCTGGTTGGTCCACGAGCCGGACGCCCCGGTCGTACTGGTGGCCAGGAAGATCGCGGAGTGGTTCGAGCCGAACGTGGACGCCGAGTAGTACAGGTAGTAACGACCGTTCCGGTAGGACAGATCAGGCGCCCACAGGTTCCGGCTGCCACCGGTGTAGGCCGTGGTCCAGCTCGCGCCGCCGGGGAAAACCGCCCCGGCATTGCGGAACGCGGTCCGGTCCGGCGAGGTCTTGAGCTGCACGTTGTCCCCCGTGTACGCGGCCAGATAACCCCCCGCGGGCGTCTTCACCATCGACGGATCGTGCGTGCCGGTGTCACCCGTGACCACCCCCGGGTTCGGGTACGCGGCCGGTGGAACAGTGGGCGTCGCCGCGGCAACCACCGGCACGGCCGCCTCGGCGTTGACGGAGGCGACGGCGGCCACTGCGAGCAGCGCGCCCGTGGCGACACCTAGCCACAACGCACGGCCGGTACGGGTTCTGGACATGGCACTCCTCCTGACTGAGCAGAGACATCGGTCGATGTCGTGCCGCAGTGTTAACGGTCACAACTTTCTCGTCAAGGTTTCGAACTTGTTTCGGGCAGATGGGGTCAAGCTATTGACCCTCATCTCTGTGAACGTTCACAATCGCCGCCATGAAACGACCTCTCTCCCTGCTCGCCGCAGTGACGCTGATGCTGAGTACCGTCGCGGTCGCGGCGCCGCCGGCACAGGACCGCGCCGCAGCCGCCACCACGTTCACCAATCCGGTCGCCGCCGCGCCGTACGGTGCCGACCCTTGGATGGGCTACTACAACGGGAACTACTACGTCGCCGCGACCACCTGGAACTCCCAGCTGGTGATCAAGAAGGCAGCGTCGGTGGCCGCGCTGGCCGGCGCGAGCGAAACCGTCGTCCACACCGGATCCGGGTCGACGAACTGCTGCAACATGTGGGCGCCGTCGCTGCACCAGCTCGACGGCCCGAACGGGAAACGGTGGTACTACTACTATTCGGCCGGCCCGCCCACCTGTTGCGACGGGCAGCGCTCCTACGTCCTGGAGAGCAGCGGCTCCGACCCGATGGGGCCCTATCATTTCGCGGGGCAGCTCAAGGTCCAGGCCGGTAACGGCTGGGCGATCGACGGCAGCGTGGCGACCATCAACGGCGCGAACTACTACCTCTACTCGTCGTGGGTGGGCAACCTGCAGAGCCTGTTCATCGCGCCCATGAGCAACCCCTGGACCGTCAGCGCGTACGGGACGAAGCTCTCGTCGCCGTCGTACGCGTGGGAGACGAGCGGCGGCAACACCCAGGAGGCCCCGTACGTCCTGCAGCACGGCGGGAAGACGTTCCTGACCTATTCGGCCAGCTCGTGCAACACGCCGGACTACAAGCTCGGCCTGCTGACGCTGACCGGCAGCAACCCGCTGAGCGTTTCGTCGTGGACGAAGAAGAGCACACCGATCTTCCAGCGCGCCGACGGCAATGGCGTCTACGGCCCGGGCGGGCAGGGTTTCTTCAGCTCACCCGACGGTTCAGAGACCTGGATGGTCTACCACGCCAACGAGACCACCGGTCAGGGCTGCGGCGGCACTCGGACGACCCGAATCCAGAAGATCAGCTGGAACTCGGACGGATCGCCGAACCTCGGCACACCTGCCTCGCTGGGCAGCACCCTGACCGCACCCTCCGGCGATCCGGGTGGCAGCGTCGGCTTCCCCGTGACCGGCGCCCGGTACCGCTTGATCAACCAGAACAGCGGCGCCGTCCTGGACGCGGTCAACTGCGGCACCACCAACGGCACCGCGATCGACCTGTGGGCGTCGCTCGGCAACACCTGCCAGCAGTGGACGTTCACGAAGGCGGGCAGTGGCTATTGGACGATCACCAACGTCAACAGCGGGACGGTGCTCGACTCCGTCAACTGCGGAACGGCCGACGGCACGGCGCTGAATCTGTGGGCCTCTCTGGGCAACGCCTGCCAGCAGTGGAGTATCACGCCGGTCAACGGCCGCTACCTGATCGCGAACCGTGGCAACGGCAAGGTCCTCGACGTGGCCGACTGCGGCACTGCCAACGGCACCGCCGTACGGCAGTGGGCAGCGCTGGGCAACGTCTGCCAGGAGTGGCGGATCACGCCGTGAGGGCGCACCGGGCGAGCGTCTCGACAACACACCGCACCGGCGGGGTGGACGCCACCGCGGTCTGCACCAGCGCGTAGATCGAGCGTTGCACAACCGGTCCGGTGACCGGCACGGCGACCACCCCACCGGGCAGGGTCGCGGCACCCAGCCTCGGCAGCACGGTGACACCGATTCCCGCGGCGACAAAGGCGATCGCGGTCGGATAGTCGTGGGCCTCGACCCGGAACGGCGGGCTGAAACCCGCTGCCCGGCAGGCTTCGACAAGGTTCCGCCGGCACCAGCCGCGCGCGAAGTCGTTGTCGATCCAGCGTTCGCCGGCGAGGCGACCCAGGTCCACAGTGTCCTCACCGGCCAAAGGATGGTCCTTGGGGAGCACGACGACGTACGGGTCGTCGATCAGGTGCTCGGCCCGGGCGTCGCGGGTGCCCGTGTAGTCCCGGTGCGACACCATGATCTGGACGTCGGGGCGCTTTCCCGCGCCGGTCGGTGGATCGTCGCGCAGCTCGAGGTCGAGGCGGATGTCGGGGAACTCCCGCAGCAGCACACGGGCGACCGTCGGCAGCCACGCCGCGCCGACCGACGGGAAGTAGGCCATCGACAGCGAACCGGTGCGCCCGTCGCGCAGGTCCGCCACGAAGGCCTCGACGTCACCGAGCCGGGTCAGCACGCCGTCGGCCTCGCGGGCGAGGGCCAGGCCGGCCGAGGTCGGCTGGATGCCGCGGCCGTTGCGGGAGAGCAGGACCAGACCGGTCTCCCGCTGCAGGGCGGTGACGTGCTGGCTCACCGCCGATGCGGTGTAGCCCAGGTTGGCAGCCGCGGCGTTCACGGAGCCGCTGGCCACGACGGCCCGAAAGATACGCAGACGGTGCAGGTCCAGCATGCGGCCACCGTACAGTAGGGCTTAATGATCCGGTAGAAGTCTTTGCTTGTGCTTAAACGGCAGGCGGCTGAGATTGGACACATGCCTCCCGCGAAGACCGCCACTCTGCCCCTGCTCGCCGCGGCGGCCACGATGATCCTCTGGGCGTCCGCGTTCATCGTGATCCGCAGTGCCGGCGCGCACTACAGCCCCGGCGCGATGGCGCTCGGCCGGCTCGCCGTCGGCGCCACCGCACTCACCCTGGTCGCGTCCTTCAGACCCCGTCGCCTCCCGCGCGGCCGTCCCCTCCTGCTGGTCATCGTGTACGGAGTGCTGTGGTTCGGCATCTACGCCGTGCTCGTGAACGCGGCCGAACACCACCTCGACGCGGGTACCACCGCCCTCGTGATCAACGTCGGGCCGATCCTGATCGCCGTCCTCGCCGGGCTGTACCTGAAGGAGGGCTTCCCGCGCGGCTTGATGATCGGGCTGGTGGTCGCGTTCGCCGGGGTCGCAACGATCGCTGCCGCCACCTCGACCGGCCGCCACGACACGACGGGTGTGCTGCTCGCGCTCGGCGCCGCCGCCCTGTACGCCGTCGGCGTGCTCCTGCAGAAGCAGGCCCTCGACTTCGTGGACCCGTTCACCGCCACGTGGCTCGGCTGCGTCGCGGGCGCCGTCGCCTGCCTGCCGTTCGCCCCGGCGCTGGTCGACGAGGTTCGCGCGGCGCCCGGGTCCGCCACCCTCGGGGTCGTCTACCTGGGGGTGTTCCCGACGGCCATCGCGTTCGCGACGTGGGCGCACGCCCTCAAGCGGATGAGCGCGGGCACGCTGAGCTCGTCGTCGTACCTGGTCCCGGGTCTGGCCGTGCTGATGTCCTGGCTGCTGCTGGACGAGGCGCCCGCACCGCTGGCGCTGGTCGGCGGCGCCTTGTGCCTGACCGGCGTGGCCCTGACCTCACTGTTGCAAATTAGTGGCAACAAGTCGCCGGAACCTCTGGACTCGCCCCGACCTGTGTAAGTAGCGTGACGGGCATGACTCATTACCTGGCCGACTCGGCGGCAGCGTGGCAGGAGAGCTGGAATCTGCAGCAGGAGGCGTTCCTGCCCGACCGGGAACACCGGTTCACGACCATGCTGGACGCGGTCGGGGCCGTCACGGACGACGCACCGCCGCGGGTGCTGGACCTGGCCGGCGGCACCGGCACGATCAGCCTGCGGACGCTGGCCCGCTTCCCGGGCGCCGAGGTCACGGTCGTCGACCAGGATCCGGTGCTGCTCGCGCTGGCCACCGCCTCCCTGGGTGACCGGGCGACGATCATCGCGGCCGACCTGGGCGACCCGTCCTGGACGGCGGCACTCCCCCACCGGCGGTACGACGCGGTGCTGACCGCCACGGCGTTGCACTGGCTGCCACCGGAGCGGCTGACCACGCTCTACGGCGAGATCCTCCAGGTGCTGCGCCCCGGTGGCGTCTTCGCCAACGCCGACCACATGCCCGACGAGGGACTGCCGGGGCTGACAAAACGCCTGATGACCAGGGCGGACACCCGTCGCGAGACGCGCTACGCGACGGGTGCCGCACTGTCCTGGCCCGGCTGGTGGAGCAAGGTCGCGGCGGACCCGCAGCTCGCGCCGCTCTTTGCCGAACGCGAGAAGATCTATCCCGCCGCCCACGGCGCGGCCGAGTGGACCCCGCCGGCGGCCTGGCATCTCGATGCCCTGCGCGCCGCGGGGTTCACCGAGACGGGCCTGCTGTGGCGGGGCGCGGCCGACGCCACGGTTGCCGCGGTCCGGTAAGGATCAGCCGCTGCGACGGTTGCCGTACTGGCGGGGGCTCTGGACCGAGCCGCGACCCATCGGGCGCTGGCCCTTGGTGAAGACCTCGGGGCCGCCCCCGGCCTTCTTGCCCTTGGCCCGCCGGGCGGCGCGGTTGACGAACTCCTCCTCGGGCTGGTCACCCTCGGTCGGCTCGACCTCGGGCTGCTCGCCGGCGGTGGCGTCGGAACCTGCAGTGGACTCGGTCATCGGTGTCTCCCTGATCGCTGACTGCCGCGCGGGTCGTCCCCGACCCGGGAAACGCGACGGCCCGACCGACAGACGGTATCGCAGACCACCCCGGTCCCGGCGCACCGCCGCCGTGATCAGAAGCGGACTCGCGCCGTCCGGATCTCGGTGCGCAGGGCGGGCGGCCCGTCCAGCGGCGCCGGGTCCTCCGCGGTCGGGGTCACTCCCCCGGCTGCCACCTCGTCCAGGGTTTCCAGGCCGGTGGTCGTGACACTGCCGAAGATCGTGTAGTTCGGGCGCAGTGCCGAGTTGCCGTAGACCAGGAAGAACTGGCTGCCGTTGGTGTCGGGCCCGGCGTTCGCCATGGCGAGCACACCCCGGGCGTAGACGCGGCGCTCACCGGTCGGGTCGGTCGGCGCCGGGGGCAGACCGGTCGGCAGCTCGTCGGCGTAGCGGTACCCCGGCCCGCCCTCGCCGGTCCCCGACGGGTCACCGCACTGCAGGACCAGCAGGGTCGGGTAGGTCGTGAGCCGGTGACAGATCGTCCGGTCGTAGAACCGCTGCCGCGTCAGGTGCACGAAGCTCTGCACCGTGCAGGGCGCCGCGGCCCGGTCGAGCACGAGCGGGATCGGCCCGAGGTTGGTCCGCAGCAGCACCTCGACCACTCCCCGGCTCGGCGTCCGCTCCGGATCACGCGGCAGCGGCACCGGCCGCGCGGCCGGATCGTCCGGCGTCGGCGTGTAGGCGCACGGCCCCGCGGTCGGCGCATCAGGATCACCACCGCTCGCCACGGCGGGCGACGCACCGGTCAGACCCAGTGCCCCGGCCATCAGGACCGCAGCCACCACACGACCAACAACCATTTTCCGTACCCCCGGAGCTCGACGAATGCCGCACCCCGGTCTAATCGACGGAAGTGGATACGTCAAGCGTCAGCGGGGTGCGGTGGTGCGCAGCGAGAGGGCCTCGAGGAAGACCGCGCCGATCTGGGCCGGGTCCTCGGCGACAAATACGCCGCCGCCGGTGACACCGGTGATCTTCTTGAGCGGGGGCTGTTCGACGGCGTTGCCGATGCCGAGCACGATCACCTGGACCGGCTTGTCGGCTGTCTTGGCCTCCGCGAGCTGATCGAGCAGGTCGTTCAGCTCGAGGTCGCCCTCGCCGATGCCGACGCCGTCGGTGAGGACCAGGACGGAGTTGACCCGGCCGGCCTGCCAGCCGTTCTGGACGGCGCGGTAACCCTCGAGGATCGAGCGGTAGAGGCCCGCCTCGCCGCTGGAGGGCCGGATGCCGGCCAGGGCGTTCGCGACCGTGGTGCGGTTGCCGGTGAGGGGCCGGATCGGGACGAGCTCGCTGTGACCGCCGCCGGAGCCGCCGGCGGACTGCCAGAGACCGACCGCCCAGTCGTCGCTGAACAGGCTCAGGCCGCCACGGGCGGCGGCGATGGTCAGCTGCATGCGGGTCGCGTTGCGGGCGGTCGGCACCGGTGTCCGCATGCTGGTCGAGGAGTCGACGATCGCGAGCATCCGGGCCGGGGCGATCACGGCCGACCAGCCCGCCAGGGCACGGTCGATGCTGGCACCGTCGGCGTCGGAGGCGGCGGCCTCGCCGCTGCCGGCCGACGCACCCGTGTCGATGCGGGCCGGCGCGCCCTCGGGACGCTTGAGGCCGGAGGGTGCGGTGCCGTCGGGCGCCCGCAGACCGGCGGTGCCGAGCTGGGCCCGGAAGGCGCTGCCCGTGGTGAGCCGGCCGTAGAACTGGTGGGCGGCCTCGGCCTGGTCCGGGGAGATCTCGGGCATGACCGCGAACGGGTGGTCCAGCGGCACCGGCGCCGGCTCGAGGTAGAGCGCGGCCAGCGGCACCGGCGGGTTGCCGGCGTTGTACCGGACGACGTCACTCTCGGGCATGGCCGCGAGGCTGAGACCGGCGGCCAGCGCCGCGTCGTCGGCCGATTGGGGCAGCTGGGCCATCAGGTCGTCGCGCAGCACCGACGTGTCGGTGGCCAGCGACCGCAGCAGACCGTTCGAGGTGCCGGGCTTGCGCTGGTCGGCGGCCGTGGCCGCGGCGGTCAGCGCGAGCAGTCCCGACAACGCGGTGGCGTCGCGGGTGGGATCGGCCGTCCCGGTCCGGGTCGTGGTGCTGGTGGTGATCAGGGTGAGCAGGTCGTTGTAGGTGAGCTTCTTGCGGGGCCAGCCGAGACTCTCCGCGATCGGCGCGGGCATCGCCAGGACGACCGGGCTGAGCGCGACCGAGCCCTCCTCGGTGAAGGCGAAGGACGGCGCGGCCGACCGCAGCCGCTGCAACCAGCTGCGCGAGTCCGAGATCCAGACGTCGGGGGCGGCGACACCCTCCCGGGGCGCACCCGCGCCGGTCAGGGAGACCCGCTGCTTCGCGCTCAGGACCGCGGCGACGTCCGCCGGATCCGAGGACTGCACGTCGATGCGGATGCAGGACCCGTCGATCTCGGCCTTCTCACCCGTCCAGGCGTCGGCCTCGCTGCGCACGGCCTCGGCGAGCCCAGGTGCAGCCGCGACGGTCAGGTGCACCTCACCGGAACACTCCGCGCCGTTGAACTGGTTGATACCCACACGCACACCGGCAACCACCGCTACGACGGCGACCGTCGTCAGAGCGGCGGTACCTGCGCGAAATCGCATTCGTCGACGGTGCCGGCCTGTCACGTAGCCATCATCGACAAGAACACCTGTTGCCGCTAGGCCTGGAAGGAACGGATATCGCCTGGGCGGTCCGTTTATGCCGGAACGGCCGCATTACGGTGGCCGCCCCGCTGCTCAGCAGGGACGTCCGGCCGGGACCCCGAGCCGGAATCGCCCCAGGGCGGCACGATTTCCACAGTGGAGGCGCCGAGACGGTCGCAGACGCGCAAGATGGTCGCCACAGCGTCGACAGCAACCCCGATGGTTTGCCACAAAAGGAGCGGACGGTGCGCCTTGAAGGAGGAAATGACATGACACCCGACGTGGTGACGCGGGAGGAGTGGCTCGCGGCCCGCAAGGAGTTGCTGACGCGGGAGAAAGAGCTCACCCGGGCCCGGGACCGGCTCAACGCCGATCGCCGGCGGCTGCCGATGGTACGGATCGACAAGCCGTACCGCTTCGAAGGCCCGGACGGGGCGGTGGGTCTGCCCGAGCTGTTCGAGGGCCGCCGGCAGCTGGTGCTGCACCACTTCATGTTCGCGCCCGGCTGGGAGGCGGCCTGCGCGAGCTGCTCCTCGGCGGCCGACAGCATCGCCGGGCTGCGGCAACTGCACGCCCGCAACACCACCCTGGTGGCGGTGTCGCGCGCCCCGTACGCCCAGATTGCCGCCTTCCGGGAGCGGATGGGCTGGACGTTCCCCTGGTACTCGTCGTACGGCAGCGACTTCAACTACGACTTCCACGCGACCCTCGACGACCGTGTGACGCCGGTGCTGCTGCACTTCCGTACCGAGGACGAGCTTGCGGAGACGGGGACGCCGTGGACGGGCGGGCCGTGGACCGAGAGCATGCGGGGTGGGGAGTTGCCGGGTCTCAGCGCGTTCCTGCGGGTCGATGACGAGGTCTTCCACACCTATTCGACCTATGGACGTGGCATCGAGGAGTTCCACAACGGTTACCCCTACCTGGACCTGACCGCTCTCGGGCGGCAGGAGGCGTGGGAGGAGCCGCAGGGCCGGGCGACCCCGCTCGGCCTGCAGGTGGGCAGCCCGGGGATGCGGCTGCCCGACGAGTACGACGTCTAGACGACCGGACGGGTGACGAACGCTGTCGCCTCGGCCGGGCGCGTACGGATGAGTGACAGCAGTGAGTCGCGCTCCGTGAGGTAGTGATCGGGGTAGTTGTGCGCCCGGAGCACAAATCCGCCACCGGTCACGGGCACCGCGCAAAAGGTCGTGTCCGCGTCGAAGAGCGCACTGCCGTCGACGCGGTCCAGGCGGAGCACGAAGTTGCGGTGGCGCAGGAAATAGCCGGGGAAGTTCTGCGACTCGAACGAGAGGCAGCCGGTGCGGGCCCGGCCGGGCCGGACGGTGAACCGCGAGTCGGCCCGGTCCTGCGCGGAGCTGCGGGCGCCGACCTCCTCGAGGTAGGCGCGGTAGTCACGGTGCCGCACGCGCAGGCCTGGCACGGACGCCGAGCCCAGACCGATCGAGGAACCCACCACGGGAAGCGACGGCCGGGGAGAGGCCACCCTCCGCGCCGCCGGCGGTCGCACCGTGCTGATCGAGTCGCTGGTCACCCGCACGGTGGAGCGGCTCGGGAACGGCCGCGGCGCGGCGGTGGACGACGGAACGGACGCCGGGACGGAGGACGGGTCCGCCGCCGGGACGGTCGCCTCGGGGACGGTCGGGAGCGCGATGAACATCGGCGGCCGGCGCGCCTCCTTCTCCTCGGGCGCCAGCACCAAGCCGATCACGAAGAGCGCGCTGAGCGTGGCCGCACCGGCGACGACGGTCCGCGGCCGGAGGCGCGGGGCGAGCCGATGGGCGCCGGCCGGTGAGACCGGCACGGGCGGAAGGGGTGGGCGTTGTGGTGCGGGAGGAGCGAAATGCTGAACCGGGGGAATCCATCCGCCGGGCCGACCATCCTCTGGGGACATCCGGTTCCGTTCGATCCATAAGTGAAGACACGCAGCAGCAATATTCGGGGCAAAACGCGACGATGGCAAGAGGCAATCCGACGAACACCCACAGTGATCGATCCGACGGGCGCTTCCATCCGTAGTCACGAGGGAATCACCACGCGCTGCTGCCCGCTGCGATCCCGCGGGCGTGGCGCTTGCCCGAGGGAGCACGAGCCGTGGACAACACCGACTCCGACGAGATCTACCGCCGGCCCGCAGCGCCGGCCTCACCCACCTTTCCCTCGATCTCCGACTACTGGCCCGACGCACCGCACCGGATCGGCCCGCCCGCCGACCACTACAGCGACGAGCCGACGGCCGCTTCGGTCGACTCGCTGCTGCGCAAGAGCCGCACCTTTCACCCTGTCGCCGCCACCTCGGCACCGCCGCCACCGCGACGGAGGGGCCGTCGTGTGTACGGCTTTGTGCTCGCGGCCGTGCTGCTGGCAGGGGCGGGCCTGTTCGTGGCGAAGGTGGCGCGGGATCAGGAGCGGGAACCGGGGCCGGTGCGGGCGGCGCCGACGCCGGTCACCACCACACCGAACTCACTCTCGGCACCGGCGCGTGGGCGTACCGAGGCCAGGTTCGAGCTGGTCAGTGACACCGCGACGATCGACCTGAGCACGGCGGCGCTGGGGGCCGACCTCTACCGGATCAGCACCCCGGAACGCGGCTCGGTGGTACCGCGGGCGACGATCGGTGACACCGGCGTCCGGCTGTTCCTGGACGACAACGGCGAGCGTGGGGACGCGGCGGTGAAAGTGCTGCTCAACACCGACGTGCGGTGGAGTCTGCGCATCAGCGGCGGCGTTCGTCAGGGGGTCTTCGATCTCGGCGGGGCGAAGGTCGGCACCGTGGACTTCGCCGGGGGCGCGGCCCGCATCGACCTGACCCTGCCCGCACCGGACGGCACGCTGCCCATCCGGATGTCCGGTGGTGTCAACCGTTTCGAGGTCCGCACCGGCCGCGACGTGCCGGTTCGCGTACGCACCCGCAAGGGCGCCGGCCAGGTGAAACTCGACGGGCGTACCGATGACGGGGTGGCCCGGGGTGCGGCGTTCCTCTCCCCCGGCTGGTCCCGCAGCACGGACCGCATCGACCTGGACGCGGTCGCGGGCGTCGGCACCCTGCGCGTGGGACGCGGCTGAGGGTCGGTGGCAGGTGCTGTCGTGGGCGACGAGGCACCTGCCACCGGACGTTTCTCAGTCGTTGTAGCAGGCGGCACTGCTCTGGCTGACGCCGAGCAGCGCGATGCTGTTGCCGCAGAAGTTCAGCGGCACGCTGATCGGGAAGTACGCCTGGTTGCCGTTCAGCAGACCGACGTTGTGGTGGGAGGACTGGCTGCCGCCGCCGTAACCACCGTAGTTGTCGTCATCGTCGTAGTGCGCGCTGGCGGGACCCGCCGCGAAGGCCAGGGCGGCCGCAGCGGTACCGAGCATGACCAGCGTGCCTCGAACCAGTTTCATGACAAACCTTTCCTTTGCGGACACTTACCAGAGTTACCGTAGCGGCATCTTTGTGGCAGTTTGACCGTTTTAGGAAAATTAGGCGAGACCCCTTCTCAGGGCGTCGATCCGCAGTGCCCAGATGCGCCGCGACAGGGCCGCGTCGGCGGCGAAGGTCTCCGCCGCGTGGTAGCTGCCGGGATGGATGTGCAGCTCGGTCGGCACCCCGGCCGCCATCAGCCGCTGCGCGAAGGCGATGTCCTCGTCGCGGAAGAGGTCGACCGTCCCGACGTCGATGAACGCCGGCGGCAGTCCCGTCAGGTCCTGCGCCCGCGCCGGAGCGGCGTACTGGTCGGCCTCCTTGCCACCGAGGTACCAGCCCCAGGCCTCGAGGTTGCCGGACCGGTCCCAGATGCCGATGTCGGTGATCTCGTGGCTGGACTCCGTCTCGTTGCGGTCGTCGAGCATCGGGTAGATCGGCATGATGAATTTCAGCGCCGGCCCGCCCCGGTCGCGGGCGATCAGCGCGGTCCCGATGGTCAGGCCACCACCGGCGCTGGCACCGTAGATCGCCAGCCGGTCCGGGTCGATGCCGAGCTCGGCCGCGTTGGCAGCCACCCAGACCAGCCCGGCGTAGCAGTCCTCCACGGGTGCGGGGTGCGGGTGCTCCGGGGCGAGGCGGTACTCGACCGAGACGACCACCGCGCCGACCTGGTCGCACAGCACGGTCGCGGCCGGGTCCTCACCGTCGACGGAACCGAGCACCATCCCGCCGCCGTGGATGTAGTAGATGCCCGGCAGGGTGCCGGTGGCGTTCCGCGGCCGGTAGATCCGCACCGTGATGTCGGGGTCGCCGGCCGGCCCGGGAACCGTCCGGTCCTCCTTGACGACGTTCGGGTTCTCCGGCACCTCGATGGCGCTGAGCATGCCGACCACGGCCGCACGGCGCTGGACGATGTCGGGGATGGCGTTGAAGCCACCGGGCAGAGCTTGCTGCAGGGCCTCCAGCGGGACGAGGACCTCGGAATCGATGAGATGACGACGAGACATGGGCACTCCTCAAACAGTGAACTGGTCAGGCGGTCAGTGCGAAGCCCTCGTAGCCCTGGGCGGCGACCTCGTCGCAGCGCTTGCGGTACGCGCCGACACCACCGGCGTACGGCATGAAGACCCGGGTCTTGCCGGGCACGTTGGCGCCCATGTACCAGGAGTTGGCCTTGGGATAGAGCGTGTAGCCGGCGATCTCGTTGACGTGGTCGACCCAGCTGTCCTGCGCCTGCTGCGTCGGCTCGATGGCGCGCAGCCCCTGCTTCTCCAGGTGCTCGATGACGCCGGTGACCCACTCGACGTGCTGCTCGATCGACACGACCATGTTCGACAGCACCGACGGGCTGCCCGGGCCGGTGATCATGAACATGTTGGGGAAACCGACCGACCCCAGGCCCAGATAGGTACGCGGCCCCGCGCTCCACGTCTCCTTGAGCGACACCCCGCCCCGCCCCCGGATGTCGATGTTCGTGAGCGCACCCGTCATCGCGTCGAAGCCGGTGGCGTAGACGATCGCGTCGAAGGCGTACTCGCGCTCCGCCGTGCGGATACCCCGCTCGGTGACCTCGACCAGCGGCTCGCGCTGCAGGTTGACCAGGTGCACGTCGGGCCGGTTGTAGGTCTCGTAGTAACCGGTGTCCAGGCACGGCCGCTTGGTGCCGACCGGGTAACCGGGGCACAGGTCGCCGGCGACCTGCGGATCGGTGACGATCTGACGGATCTTGCGGTGGATGAAGTCCCGGGCCGTGTCGTTGGCCGCCTGGTCCACGGCGGTGTCCGTGAACGCGGTCAGCAGGTTGACCAGGCTCCCGCTCTCCCAGGCCCGCTCGAAGGTCGCGTCCCGTTCCTCGTCGGAGACCTCGAGGGCCGACTTCGTCGGCACCGGTGTGGGCACGCCGAAGCCCGACTCCCGCTGCGCCTTCCGGTACGCCCGGTAGCCGGCCCGCATGTCGGCGATCTCGTCCGGCCGCAACCGCCGGTTCCGCGCCGGCAGCGAGTACGCGGGTGTGCGCTGGAAGACGGTCAGGTCGGCGGCCTGCTCGGCGATGACGGGTATCGACTGGACGCCGGAGGACCCGGTGCCGATGAGCCCGACGCGCTGACCCGTGAAGTCGACACCCTCGTGCGGCCAGTGCGCGGTGTGGAAAGTCGCGCCCTTGAACGTGTCGAGACCGGGGATCTCGGGCAGCTTCGACGCGGAGAGGCAACCGGTGGCGAGCACCAGGAAGCGGGCGGTGACGGCGTCCTCGTGCTCGGTGCGGACCTGCCAGGTGCCGGCCTCGTCGTCCCAGTGCGCCGCGGCGACCCGGGTCCGGAAGACGATGTCACGGCGCAGGTCGAAGCGGTCGGCGACGTGCTGGGCGTACCGGAGGATCTCGGGCTGGGTCGGGTAGCGCTCTTCCCAGGGGTACTCCTGCTCGAGTTCTTCGGAGAACGAGTACGAGTAGGCGAGGCTCTCGACGTCGACGCGGGCACCGGGGTAGCGGTTCCAGTACCAGGTGCCGCCGACGTCGGTGCCGGCCTCGAAGACGACGGCGGACAGGTTGAGTTCGCGGAGCCGGTGCAGCAGGTACAGGCCGGAGAAGCCGGCACCGACCACCACGACATCGACGGATCGGTTGGGGGCGGAAGCGGACATGAAGGCCTCCTTTACGTCGCCTGAAGCGAGCGCCAGCACCGCGCGCGAAGGGCTGGTGTGTCAGGCGGGCGACGGTCAGTAACGTGACCTGGCTCACAAACTAGAATGCATCCTGCAGCGAGTCAATGTTTCCGGCGCGTTACGTCGACTGATGCTTCTTCAGAACTCCGCGGGCCCGTCGATAGAGGGGCCATGTGGCGTCGGCAGAACGTGCGCAGGCGGAGCGGAACAGGCTCCCGCCTGTTCCTGGCGTACGCCGTGGCCAGCCTGGTCCTGGTCCTGCTGCTCGGCGTCATGCTGGTGCGCAGTTACCGCGACGACGCCGAGCATCAGGGCCGGGAGCAGGGCCGCGCGCAGGCCTCCGTCATCGAGGAGATGGCCGTCGCCCCGGCCCTGGACGGTGCCGAGCTGGCCGCCGGCCTCACGGCGACCCAGCTCGAACGTCTCCAGGGCGCCACCGACCTGGCCATCTTCCACGGCTCGGTGGTCCGGCTGCGCGTCCGCAGCTACACCGGCCAGGTCGTCTTCTCGGACGACGGGTCGACGGCGGGCGGCATCTCCGTCTCCAGCGCGGCTTTCCGCGCGGCCGTGGCCGGGCAGGTCGACATCGCGGTCGTCGCCGACAGTCAGCGCAGCGCCGGCAAGGTCATCCGGGTGCTGCAGCCGGTCATCGCGGGCGCCTCCGGCCAGGCGATCGGTGTCCTCGAGCTGTACCTGCCGTACGACGCCATCGACGCGCAGCTGCAGCGCCAGATGACCGCGACGTACTGGCGGCTCGGTGTCACCCTGGCGATCCTCTACCTGGTGCTGGCGCTGATCGCCTGGTCGACCACGCGGTCGCTGCGCCGCCACGCCGCGCGGCGGGAGCACGAGGCGTTGCACGACGGCCTCACCGGTCTGCCCAACCGCGCCGCCTTCCGCGAACGCGCCCGGACCGCGATCTCCGTGGCCACGGGCAGCGGCGGCGAGGGCGCCATCGTGCTCGTCGACCTGAACCGCTTCAAGGAGGTCAACGACACCCTGGGCCATCACGCCGGCGACGAGCTGCTGCGGCTGGTCGGGTCCCGGCTGGGCCAGGCGCTCCGCACCGGCGACACCGTCGCCCGGCTCGGCGGCGACGAGTTCGGCCTGATCCTGCCGGCGCTGCCCGGACAGGACGTGCTCGATCTGCTGGAGGAGGCCCGGCGCGAGCTGACCCGCGAGACGGTCCTCGACGGCGTACCCCTGAGCATCGAGGCCAGCTTCGGCGTCGCGCTCTACCCGCACCACGGCACCGAGGTCGAGGAGTTGCTGCAGCACGCCGACGCCGCGATGTACCAGGGCAAACGCGGCGCGGTCGACGTGGTCCTCTACGCCGAGGGCGGCGTCGCCAACCCGACCCACTGGCTCATGGTCCAGGCCGAGCTGCGCCACGCGATCGACCGCGACGAGCTCGTGCTGCACTACCAGCCCAAGGTGCGCTTCGCCGACGACGAGATCGGCGGCCTGGAGGCCCTGGTCCGCTGGCAGCACCCGCAGCGCGGTCTGCTGCCGCCCTCGGAGTTCCTGCCGGCCGCCGAACAGTCCGGTGTCATCGAGGTCCTGACCGCCTGGGTGCTGCGCCGCGCCCTGGAGGACCAGGCGGGCTGGACCGCTCTCGGCCAGTCGTGGCCGGTGGCGGTCAACGTCTCCGCCCGCAACCTCGAGGCACCCGGTTTCCCGCAGTTCGTCGCCGGCCTCCTCGCCGAGCACAGCACGCCACCCGGGCAGCTGCTGCTCGAGGTCACCGAGACCGCGCTGGCGGGCGACGCCGAGATCGTGGCCCGGGCCGTCGTCGAGCTCCGGGCGCTCGGCATCGGTGTCGCGGTCGACGACTTCGGCATCGGCTACACGAGCCTGTCGCAGCTGCGTACCGTGCCGGTCTCCGAAGTGAAGATCGACCGGCTCTTTGTCATCGACCTCGACCAGGACCCGCAGAACCAGGCCATCGTCCGCTCGGTGATCGAGCTGGCCCACGGCCTGGGCTGCCGCGTCACCGCCGAGGGTGTCGAGACCGCGCAGGTCAGCGCCTGGCTCGCCGAAGCCGGCTGCGACGACGCCCAGGGTTACCTCTACTCCCGGCCCGTCGTCTGGCCGCACCTGCTCGACCTGTTCCTGCATCCCCGCAGCACCGGGCGCCACGCCGCCCTCGACGAACCCGCCGCGCCCGCCCAGCTGACCACCGGAGGACCGACCCCATGAAGATCCACACCCCGACCCGTCTCCGGTACGCCGTAGCCGGTGTTGTCCTCACCCTCGCCACGGCGGGCTGTGGCACGGCCTCGGCCGACGAGACCACTGGTGACGGGACGGCAACCGGTGCCGTCGCCTTCTCGCAGCAGATCCACGACCGGCTGCCCGACGCCGTCCAGAAGAGCGGTGTCATCCGGCTCGCCACCGACCCGAGTTACGCGCCGATGGAGTCCTACGCCGCCGACGGCCGCACGATCATCGGCTTCGAGCCGGACCTGGCCGCGGCGCTCGGCGCGGTCGCCGGCGTCCGGGTCGAGATGGTCCCGGCCGAGTTCAGCAGCATGATCGACGGCACCCGCAAGGGCACCTTCGACGGCGTGCTGTCCTCGATGAACGACACCCCCGAGCGGGAGAAGAAGGTCGACTTCATCGACTACTTCTCGGCCGGGCTGGCCATCGTGGTGCAGCGCGGGAACCCGCAGGGCATCACGGACCTCAAGGACCTGTGCGGCCAGGTGGTCGCGGCCGAGAAGGCCACGGTCCAGGTCGACCTGCTGCGGCGGACCCAGCCCGCCTGCGGTGACCGGCCGATCGTCATCAAGACCTTCAAGACGAACGCCGACGCGCTGCTGCAGGTGCGTACCGGCCGGGCCGCCGCCATCCTCAACGACTACCCGCCGGCGGCCTACCTGGCGACCGACCCGCGCACCCGCTCGCGCTACCAGCTGGCCTCGACCGTGCAGTACGAGCCGGGCCTCTTCGGCATCGCGGTGGCCAAGGACAACCCCGAGCTGCGGGACGCCCTGCGCGACGCGCTCGACCAGCTGATCCGCTCGGGCACCTACACCGAGCTGCTGGAACGCTGGGGCCTGGCCAGCGGCGCCGTGACCACCTCGTCGGTCAACTCCGGCGCGGAGAACTAGGTTCGTCGGCTGCCCGGCTGGGAGCTGAGGCGGCGGCCGCGGACCAGCGCCTGCCGGCGGCCGATCTCCCGGCCGTCGGCGGCGACCTCGACACCCTCGACCTCGTACCAGTTCTCGCCGTCGTAGATCACGGGACGGGTCCAGTCGACCCGGTCGACCCTGATGGAAAGCGGGCCGGTGCCGTAGCAGTAGTCCGACTCGGCGAACTGGGTCACCGGCCGGAGCGGCCCGCGGTTGCTGTCCATCTTCACCCCTCGGAGCAGGGCCTGACCTTCGTCCCGCGTGGACGGTCGAGGCGACTTCTGCACGTGCTCAAGCATGGCCGTATGCGCATCGCATACGCAAGGCCGGATGCACGTGCATATGCACGCGGGCGCGAAAGTGGAAGATCCGCCAGTGCGGGTAGCCGTTCGACCGATCCCTCTAACGGGTGACGGAGACGATCCCGTCCAGGGCCGCGGCGAGGATGTCGAGCGTCCGGTCCGGCGGCTCGGCCTCCAGACAGGCCCGTTCCATCGTCAGGGCGTACTGCTCGACGTCACCGTTCTTGTCCAGGTAGAGCGCGCTGGTCAGCTGCTCCACGTAGACCACGTCGGGCAGCTCCGGCTCGGTGAAACGCAGGATGGTGAACGGGAAGCCGGGCGTGGGCGGCGACGCGGGGTCGAACGGCGCGATCTGCAGCCGGACGTTCGGCCGGACGGCGGCCTCGATCAGCGCCTCGACCTGGGCGCGCATCACCTCCGGCCCGCCCACCTGCCGCCGCAGCACTGCCTCGTCGAGGACCGCCCAGATCTGCGGCGGGTCGGCCCGGTCGAGCACCTGCTGCCGGCCGAGACGCAGGGCGATGCGCTGCTCGATCTCCTCCGGTGACGCATCGACGCAGGTCCGCCTCAGCACCGCCCGGGCGTAGTCGCCGGTCTGCAGCAGGCTGGGCACGGAGTGCGCCTCGTAGACACGGATCAGCGACGCCGCCTCCTCGAGCCCGAGGTAGGCCAGGAACCACGGCGGGATGACCTCACCGAACTGCTGCCACCACGGCGCGGAGTTCGCCCGGCGCCCCAGCGTCAGGAGCGCGGCGCGTTCGTCGGCGTCCACGCCGTACAGGGTCAGCAGGTCCTCGAGGTCGCGCTCCTTGAAGGGGACGCGGCCGAGCTCCATCCGGCTGATCTTGGATTCGGAGCCGCGGATCTCCCAGCCGGCGGTCTCCCGGGCGATCCCCCGGGCCTTGCGCAGGCGGCGGAGCCGGGCGCCCAGCCTGATCCGCAGCGCTGTCGGCCCGGTGCCGTCGTCCGGACGAACCGAAATCATCTGTCCACCCCGATCAGGCGAAGGTCCAAGGCTCGGTACCTCCAACGTTCCGTACCCAGGTGCACGTGCATACAACCGTGCAGGTTCCCTCGCCGATGCGCAACCGCACGGAAGATCGATGACGCGTGCATCCCCCGCACCGCCGCCGTGGTACGCAGGAGACATGACATCTGAGCAAGATTCTTTCGACCTCATCGTGCTGGGTGCGGGACCCGTCGGCGAGAACGTCGCCGACCGGGCCGTCCGCGGCGGCCTGACCGTGGTGCTGGTCGAGAAGGAACTCGTCGGCGGCGAATGCACCTACTGGGCGTGCATGCCGTCGAAGGCGCTGCTGCGCCCGGCGCAGGCCGTCCGCGCGGCCCGCCAGGTCGCCGGCGCCGCGCAGGCCGTGACCGGCGGCCTCGACGTCCAGGCCGTGCTCGACCGGCGTGACTCCTTCACCAGCAACTGGAAGGACGACGGCCAGGTCGCATGGGTCGAGGGCGCCGGCATCTCCCTGATCCGCGGCCAGGGCCGGCTCACCGGCGTCCGCGAGGTCACCGTGACCGCGGCCGACGGCACCACCACCGTGCTCACGGCCCGCCACGCGGTCGCCGTCGCCACCGGATCGGACGCGCTCGTGCCCGACATCGAGGGCCTGCGCGACGCCGACCCGTGGACCAGCCGGGAGGCGACCAGCGCCAAGGAGGTCCCCGCCAGCCTCGCGATCATCGGCGGTGGAGTGGTCGCCACCGAGATGGCCACCGCGTACCTGAGCCTGGGGTCGACGGTGACTTTGATCTCCCGATCGGGGCTGCTCGCCGGGATGGAACCGTTCGCCGGGGAGGCCGTCGCCGAGGCGCTGCGCAAGCAGGGTGCCACCGTGCTGCTCGACACGGAGACGACCCGCGTGACCCGGACGGGCGAGGAGGTCGCGATCGAGACCTCCGGGGGCACCACGGTCACCGCCGCCGAGGTGCTCGTCGCGACCGGCCGGACCCCGCGTACCCGGGACATCGGTCTCGACGTGGTCGGGCTGAAGCCCGGTGACTGGATCTCCACCGACGACACCATGCGTGTCGAGGGTTTCGACTGGCTCTACGCCGCCGGCGACGTCACCCACCGCGCGCTGCTCACGCACCAGGGCAAATATCAGGCACGCGCGGCGGGCGACGTCATCGCGGCACGGGCCCAGGGCACCCCGGTCTCGGACGCGCCGTGGGGCAAGCACGTCGCGACCGCCGACCACAGCGCGGTCCCGCAGGTCACGTTCACCGACCCGGAGGTCGCCTCCGTCGGCCTCACCGCGGCCGCCGCGCAGAAGGCCGGCATCCGGGTCCGTGTCGTCGACTACGAGATCGGCCAGGTCGCCGGCGCGAGCGTCCACGCGGACGGATATCAGGGCAAGGCCCGGATGGTCGTCGACGAGGACCGCCAGGTTGTCGCCGGCGTCACCTTCGTCGGCCCGGACGTCAGCGAGCTGCTCCAGGCCGCGACGATCGCGGTCGCCGGCGAGGTCCCGATCGCCCGCCTCTGGCACGCCGTCCCGGCCTACCCCACGATCAGCGAGATCTGGCTGCGCCTCCTGGAGACCTACGGCCGATAGGTCGCGATGATCACCCCGGTCGTGGTCGTCACGGTCTCGACCAACTGCATCTTCCGGTACGCGTCACCGAACAGTTTGGTGCCCTCGCCCAGCGTGAGCGGGTGGATGGAGAGGGTGTAGACGTCGACGAGCCCGGCAGCGGTGAGAGCGCGCACGAGCTCCCCGCTGCCGAGCACGACCAGGGCTCCGGTCACGTCCTGCTTGAGCTTCGCCACCGTCTCCGTCGCCTCGCCCTCCAGCAGCGACGAGTTCTCCCACGGCAACGCCGTGTCCCTGCTCCGCGAGGCGACGTACTTGTGCTTGCGGTTCAGCACCTCGGTGTACGGGTTCCCGTCGGTCTGCGCGGACCAGAACCCGTGGAACTGCTGATAGGTGCGCCGCCCGAACAGCATCGCCCCGTCGTCGCCCATGCCCCGGCCCATCGTCTCCGCGGCGACCCGGTCCATGTACGGCTGCGCCCAGCCGCCGTGCCGGAACCCGCCCCGCGGGTCCTCGTCGGCACCGCCCGGCGCCTGCATGACGCCGTCCAGGGTCACGTTCTCGACGACAACAACCTCGCCCATTTTTCCGCTCCTCGGTACGCGGCCGACCCCTCGCCGGCCCTTCACGCCCTACACGAACGGGCGGTCCCCGAATCGACAATCCGCGGACGCCGACTATCGTCTGGTGAATGCCCAAGGACGCCGTGGTCACATACGAGCAGGCCGACGCCGACGGGCTGGTGATCGCCAGCCTCTCCGGAGAGCTCGACCTGGATCGCGCGGACGCGGTCCGGGACAGCCTCGCCGAAGCCGCCTCGGACCCGACCTGCCGCTACCTCAACGTCGACGTCGCCGCCGTGACGTTCATCGACTCGTACGCACTGGGCGCGCTGGTCAGCGCCCGCAACACCGCGGCGAGCCGGGGTGTCTCCTTCACACTGGCCAACCCGTCGGGCCCGGTCCGCAAGGCCATCCAGGTGACCGGCCTGAGCCACGTGTTCGGGCTCCCCGCCTAGGTTGAGGGACATGGACTACCGCCGGACGTACCGCAGCGCCGCCGTCTCCTTCGCCGACCTGGTCTCCCGCCTCCCGGCCGACCGCTGGGACTCCCCCGGCCTCGGCGAGTGGACCCTCCGCGAACTGGTCGGCCACACGGTCAGCTCGGCGCTGCGCCAGGTGCCCGGCGTGCTCGCCTCCACCAGCGAAACCGTCTCGGTCGACACGCCCCAGGGCTACTGGGCCTACGCCCGTTCGGCCCCGCCCGCCCTCTACGCCGCGGCCGTCGCCGCCTCCACCGACGACGCCCGCGAGGCCGGCCGGTGGCTCGGCGACGAGGCCGCCGACCGGGTCAGCGACCTGGCCGGGAAGGCGACCTCCGCCCTGGCCGCGGTCCGCGACCACGACATCGTCGCCACCCCGGTCGGCGGCATGGCCGTCTGCGACTGGATCCCCACCCGCACGTTCGAACTTGTCGTCCACGGCCTCGACATCGCCGCGGCCGGCGGCGTCTCCTTCGCGATCGCGGCCGAGGCCGAGACGGAAGCGCTGGTCCTGGCCGCACGCATCGCCTCGGCCACCGGGGACGGCACCCAGGTGCTGCGCGCCCTCACCGGCCGCGCCCGCCTCCCCGAGAACTTCTCCGTCGTCTGAGCCTCCGCTCACTCGGAACGCGTCGAACTCCCGCCGGCAGCGTTCGATCTGCTCGCTGTGCCCGAGCGGGTCGCCACGGCGTCGAACAGCACCCACCCGTCGAGCTCTGACCGGACGGGCGCGTCAGCCTGCCATCCACCGGCGATCGCCTCATCGAGCAATGCTCGAACCACACCCGGCTCGTTCAGATTCAACGTTCGCCCATCGGCATGCGCCACCAGGCCCGAGTGCATCGGAAACCCGTCCGCGGCGAGGTGGCCGTCACCAGATCTGAAGATCACCGAGAGTTGTCCCCGCGCACCGTCACGGCGAAGCCGCACCACCTCACGGCAGCCCACCCAGCGTTCGGCTTCCCCATCCCCCGACTCGTGGGCGTGACCGACAGACCAAGCGAACCGGTCTGATCCGACCACCAGAACCCGGGGTGCACGACGCGCCATCAGCCCAGCCTACGAACAACCACCGGGCTGCCGGCCACGACGGTGCCGCGAGCTTCGGGCCTTGGTGGGCGGCGTTAGGGTGCTGCCGTGCCTCTCTTTGTGGTCTCTGACGTTCATGGGCATCGCGAGGCGTTGCGGGAGGCGCTCCGGGAGGCCGGGCTCACCGGGGCCGACGGGCGGTGGGCCGGGCAGGACGCCCAGTTGTGGCTGCTGGGTGACTACGTCGACCGGGGGCCGGACGGAATCGGTGTCGTCGACGACATTCGCCGGCTCACCGGGGAGGCTCGTGCCACCGGTGGCGAGGTCGGCGCCCTGCTGGGCAACCACGAGGTTCAGCTGCTGGCCGCGCACCGGTTCGGCCATGCACCGGTGGCCGGCTGGGGGCGGCCCGGTGGGTTCCGGGAGTTGTGGGCGCGGTACGGCGGTCAGGCCGGGGACCTGCGACGCCTCACGCCGGAACACTTGGCCTGGATCACCGCGCTGCCGGCGATGGCGCTGGTCGACGGGCATCTGCTGATGCATTCCGACACCACGCGCTATCTCGAGTTCGGGCGCAGTGTCGAGGCGGTCAATGCCGCCGTCGCCGAGGCGTTGCGGGGTACCGACGTCGACGATTGGTGGGAGTTCGTCAGGCGGATCAGTGGGCGCGGGACGTTCCGGGCCGATGGTGGGGAGGACGAGGCCGCCGTGATGCTGGGTGTGCTCGGTGGTGAGGTGATCGCGCACGGGCACAGCACGCTGATCCAGCACTTCGGGGTGGCGGCGGGGGACGTGCGGGAGGCGGTGCGCTACGCCGGTGGCCGTGTGGTCGCCGTCGACGGCGGGGTGTTCGAAGGCGGGCGTCTCCTGCTCACGCGCCTGCGCTGAGCGGCGGCACGGACGGGTACTGCGTCCAGGCGCGGAGGTCACCCTGGGGGTCGAAGAGGTACGCGCCGTCGCCGCGGGCTTCCTCGTCGAAGGTCGGGTTGTCGAAGACCGGTGCTGTCTGGCGCCAGTGCTTGTCCGTGGCTGTGTCCGTACCGGATCCGGCGTGGACGACGACGGCGCCGCCGGCGGGCAGGAGGGTGCCGGACGGGAAGGTGTAGCGGCGGAGGGCGGAGTCGCGGACCCACCACTTGGCCAGGGATACCGGCTTGTCACCGGCGTTGCTGATGCGGACCCATTCGCCGTTGAGGTTGTCCTGGTCGGGGCCGGGCGGGTCGTAGTTGACCAGGACGCCGAGCGGGGCGCTCTGCGCCGGGCCGGTGCCGCAGGAGTCGGTGTCGAAGAGGTTGAGGCCCTTGCGGGCCGCCGCGGCCTGGGCGGCGCGGTACTGCGCGTTCCAGGCCCACTCGCCGCCGAACGGTTGCCACAGGGTGAGCCCGTGGCTGAGCAGGTCGAGCCCGAGGTCGCGCCAGACTCCGTCGATCTTCACCGCGACGCTGCGCAACGGGCGGTTCTTGCTGCTGCTGGAGGCGTTCTGCGCGGTCAGCCGGACGACTCCCTGACCGGCCTTGACCAGCTGCTCGACCCGCGCGGTCGCGGCCAGGCTGTGGCATTCGCCCCGGCGCCGCGCGACGACCGAGGAGTACACGGTCTGTTCCATGGCCTGCACGTTGATGAAGCGGATCGACCGCGGTGTGCTCGTGCCGTCACCGGCGAGGTCGACCGACATGGTGTCGCCGTCGTTGACGTAGGTGACCTTGCCGGTCCAGACCTGGCAGACCGGTCCGGTGCCGTCGGGCAGGCAGGGCGCGGAAGCCGCGACGGCCGGCGCGGCAGGCCCGGCGACCAGCGAACCGGCTGCCAGCACACCGGCGACGGACAGGGCGGCAAGTCGGCGCAGCATGGTTGTCCCATCGACCACACCGGCAGCCGGTTGAGCGTTGCGTCCATAATCCTCCGATGATTCCTGCGATCGTCCGTCCCCCGCGTCTCCGTCCCGGTGACCACGTCCGGCTGGTGTCGCCGGCCAGTACGCCGGCCCCCGAGGCGGTCGAAGGCACCTCGCGGTTCCTGGAGGGGCTCGGTCTGCGGGTGACTGTCGGCGAGCACGCCCTGGACCGTCTCGGCTACCTGGCCGGCACCGACGAGGACCGGCTCGCGGACCTCAACGCCGCACTGCGTGACCCCGGCATCACCGCGGTCATCGCCACCAAGGGCGGCAAGGGCGCGTACCGCATCGCGGGTGACCTGGACTTCGCGGCGGCGGCCCGGCATCCGAAACTGCTGGTCGGGTTCAGTGAGATCACCGTCCTGCACCTGGCGCTGTGGCAGCGGACCGGGGTGGCGGGCCTGCACGGCGCACCCTTCGAGGTGTCCTGGGCCGGTGAGCGGGCGGCGCAGTCGTTCCTGACCGCGGCCTTCACCACCGACGACATCACGGTGACCGCGTCCGCGGACGAGCCGACCTCGGCGCTGACCACGAGCGGACGCGTCTCCGGTGTGCTGCTCGGCGGCAACCAGGACATGGTCGCGACCGCGGCCGGGTGGGCGTTGCCGGACCTGACCGGCGCGATCCTGCTGCTGGAGGCGTACAACCTGCGGCTGGGGCACATCGACCGGCAGCTCACGATGCTGGAGCGGTCGGGGCGCCTCGAGGGCGTACGCGGCATCGCGGTGGGTCAGTACACCGAATGCGGCCCCACACCGGACGAGCAGCTGGACTGGACCGCCGTCGACGTGCTGCGGGACCGGTTGGGGCGGCTCGGGGTGCCGATCCTCGGCGGGTTGCCCATCGGGCACGGCAGTGATCCTGTGGCCGTACCGGTGGGAACGCCGGCCGTGCTGGATGCCGGCGCCGGGACGCTGACGGTGAGTGCCGCGGTGGTGTGAGCCGAGGCCCTACACTTTCGGCGTGGCCCATCAGGAGATCGACATCCTGCTCGTCGAGGACGACCCCGGTGACGTGCTGCTGACCCGTGAGGCGTTCGCCGACCACAAGGTCCGCAACCGTCTGGTCGTCGTCGGCGACGGCAGGCAGGCACTGCGCTACCTGCGGCGCGAAGGTCCGTTCGAGGACGCGCGCCCGCCGGGCCTCATCCTGCTCGACCTCACCCTCCCCGGGCTCGACGGCCGCGACCTGCTGACCCGGCTGGCGGACGACCCGGTGCTGTGCGCCATCCCGGTCGTGGTGCTCACCAATTCCCTCGCCGAGCGTGACATCCTGCGCGCGCGGCAGCTGCGGACGGCCGGTTACATCGTCAAGCCCGTCGACTTCCACCGGCTCGTCGAGGTCGTCCGCGAGGTCGAAGGTCTCGCGATGCAGGTCGTCCGCGTCTCGGCGGGACAACGGACCTGACGCCACCGGAGATCGTGCAGCTGCTCGCCTCACCGGTCCACCGCTTCGAGGGCCGCCCGGGCGACGGCCCGCTGCCCGCACCCGAGGGTGAGCTGGCCGGCAGCATCCGGATCCGGGCCGGGCTCGGCATCGTCGGCGACCGCTACTTCGGCAAACCCGCCCACCGCGACGCGAGCGTCACGGTCATCGCGGCGGAGAGCCTGCCCTCCGGCGCCGGCCTGGTGCAGGTCAGGCGCAACATTCTGGTACGCGGCATCGCCGTCGACACGCTGATCGGCGCGGTCCTGACCCTGGACTCGGGCGACGGCCCGGTGTCCCTGCAGGTACGCCGCCGCGCGAACCCGTGCGCCTGGATGGACGTGACGCTCGGCCCGGGTGGCTTCAAGGCTCTACGCGGCAAGGGCGGCATCCGGTGCGTACCCCTCAACGACGGCGTACTGCGGGTCGGCCCGGTGGAGATCTCGGTGGCTTGACGACCTGTCAGATCACGGTCTTGCGGGAGGCCTCGCGCGCCTTGGCGATCGCCGGCATCGGTGACTGCCACCGGTCGTCGGCGGTCGCGACGACCGTGACCTGGTGGGTGGGCATGATCGTCGAGTAGGACTTCTCGTCGCCGATCCGCAGCTCGGGATCCCGCGGCGCACCAGCGTAGGGGCCCATGTCGGCGTGCGAGACCGCGCTGCCCATGCCACCGCCCAGAAAACGGAAGCGGTGACGCAGGCGGCGCATGAAGGTCGAACTACCCACGGTCGCAGTCATCACCACACTTTACCGGCGGCCGAACTCGTGACCGAGGACGTACCGGGCGACCTGCTCACCGAGCTTCTGGCCCTGGACGTCGGCGCTGCGGTAGTGCACGCCGCCCCAGATGCGAGCCTCGACGACCTCGGCCATCGCCTGCGAGAAACTGGCGAAGGAACGCGTGGTGCCGGAGTCGGCGCTGTACGCACTGAACGGGACGTCGTCCCGCCCGAAGAACGCCCGCAGCGCCGCCATGATCGCGGCCGTCGAGCAGGTGTGCCCGGAGGTGTAGTCCGGGAACGGCGGCGTGGCCAGCAGCGGCGTCCACGCCGGGTCGGCCGTGGTCGCCGGGTTGCCGTCGGTGTCCGCGAGCGGGACCGCCGTTACCGGCCGCCAGAAGTTCCAGAGCTTCTTCTCGGCGAAACACGCGGTCAGCGAGTCGGCGTTGGCGATGTCGGCCATCGCGAACATGCGCGCGGTCTGCAGCGGGCTCAGCCGGTGGGTCGTGGCGAGCTGACGCTTGATCTCCCATTCGCCCAGGCGCCGGTCGTGCCACCAGATGGCCGCCTCGGTCTGGTCCGGTGTGCGGACCGTGCTGGTGGCCGACCCGAGCGCCTTGATCTCGTTCAGCTCGCGGGCATAGGCCTTGCTGGTCAGCGCCGGTGGCCCCGACGTGCGGTAGTCGCTCGCGCGGCGGATCACGAACGGCTTCAGGTCACCCACCCAGGCGCCGTCCTGCGCGAAGGCCGGTGGGGTGGGCCGCCACTGCCCGGGGGCCGTGCCGGCGTTCCAGGTGGCGTCGCCGAAGGCACCGTCGCCGGTCCGGGCCGCGATCATCGCCGCGGCGGTCTCCTCGCCGACGGTGATGCCACCGCTCTTGGACCGGCCGTCCCGGATCACCGCGAGCGAGGCGTCGTACTGCGTGCGCAGGGACTCCGCCTGACCAGGGAAGAGCGACAGCAGGACGCGGTAGGCCGCGGTCGCCACGGCGGCGTCGGCCGAGTCACCGTGGCGGGTCCGCGGGGCGACCAGGTACGGCTCGTAGGGCGTACCGGCGATGGTGTTGACCGCGTCGTAAACAGCGCCCTGGACCATCGCAAAACTGCGGCCGGTCACGTACGGGGGCTGCCGGGCGACCTCGAAGATGGCGGTCTGCGCGTGGGTGTTCCAGGTGACGACGGCGTTGGGTGCCGTGGCGGGCCGTGCCTGCGCCGCTGTGGCCGGCAGGGCGACCGGGGTGAACAGGGCGAAGGTGGCTGTTACGGCCAGGCTGCGTGATTTCCAGGATTTTCCGGGCGTACGAACACGAAGTGCCATGGGATCTCCCCCGGGCTTGTTCGGTGCCGGCTCTTCGGCGGGCAGCGTCCAGGGTGGGACCACTGTGGAAGCCCTCGCAAGGCATTGTCGCCGAACCGTCTCTGCGCCGGACGCGGCTATCATCGCTGCGATGGGCCGGGACGCATGACCACTTCGCGCTGGCGCTCGCTGGGGCTGGGTGCGGCGCTCCTCGCGGGCGGCACCCTGCTGGCGTTGCCGCCGGCCGGTTCCGGCACCCCGTCCACGGTCCTGGTCTCGGCCGGCGCTGCCTGGCCGCAGGCGCAGCGGGGCACGGTCCAGCCCCAGCTCGCGGACGGCACCGAATACCGCCCAGGGATCTTCCTCGACGCCACGACGTCGATCGGTACGGCGGAGACGCCGGACGGGCGCTTCCTGCGGCTGCTCGAGGTCGGCGCCGACGCCACCGTCCGCGAGTTGCGGCGACTCCCGCGGGCACAGCACCCGTCGTTCCAGACGTTCGCGATCGCCGGGGATGTCCTGGTCTGGGTGGAAGGCACCGGTGGCGGGCGCCCGGCGCTGTGGACCGCCGGGGTGAAGGGTGGCAGCCCCGCACGGCAGCTGACGGCCGACCTCGGCCGCGCCACGTTCTACCAGTCGGACTACGACCTGGTGATCGCCGACGGCCGCGTCCTCTGGGCCGCCGCCGGCGCCGGCGGTGCCACCGAGATCCGCTCGATCCCGCTGGCCGGCGGATCCGTCGGCATCCGCCCCCAGGCGGGCACCTGGAAGCTGTCGGCCTACCCGTGGCTGGTCAACGGCGTCAACGACGCGGCCGGCGCGACCCTGCTGCGCGACCTGACCACCGGGCGCGAGGTCAAGGTCGCCCGGGCCGACAAACGCGCCACCACCGCCTGCGGCCCGGTGTGGTGCCGGATCGCCGCCCTCGCCGAGGACGGCACCAACCGGATCGAGCTCATGCACCCCGACGGCACCGGCCGCGAACGCATCGCCGGCGACGCGGCGACCACGGTGATCACCGATGTCGCCCCGCTCGACCGCTTCGACGTCCTCGCCCTGGCCGGCCCGAACTCCGAACTGACCGGCAACAACCAGCTTGTCGTCTTCGAGCTGGCCACCCGCCAGACCATCGAGATCAGCCCGGACGCCGGCTCGGTCTCCTACCGCGCGGGCGTCCTGTGGTGGACCACCGGCAACCTCGACGGCATCGTCTGGCACTCGCTCGACCTGCGCACGATCTGAGCGGTCGCGGTTATGCTCACGCCCGTGCCGACCGCCGACCTGCTCTTCACCGGTGGCTCCGACGCCTGGGGCGCCTCCACCCTCGCCGTGCACGACGGCCGGATCCTGGCTGTCGGTGAAGAAGCCCGGGAGTTCGCGGGGCCGCGGACCGAGGTGGTCGAGCTGCGGGGGCGGCTGCTGCTGCCCGGCTTCCAGGACGCCCATGTGCATGCCGTGATGGGCGGGCTCGAGCTCGGGCAGTGCGACCTCACCGGTACGACGGACGTCCGTGTCTACCTCGAGCGGATCGGTGCGTACGCGGAAGCGAATCCGGACGCGGCCTGGATCGTCGGCAGCGGCTGGTCGATGGAGAGCTTTCCCGGCGGGACGCCCGCCCGCGGCCTGCTGGACGACGTCGTCCGCGATCGTCCGGTCTGCCTGACCAACCGTGATCACCACGGTGCCTGGGTCAACAGCCGGGCGCTGGAGCTGGCCGGCATCACCGCGGACACACTCGACCCACCGGATGGGCGCATCGACCGGGAGCCCGGCGGCGCACCCGCCGGTGGGCTGCAGGAGGGTGCGATGTCGCTCGTCGCTCGCGTGCTGCCCCCGGCCACTCCGGCCGACCGGCTCGCCGGGCTGCTGCGGGCGCAGCGGCTGCTGCATTCGTTGGGGATCACGGCCTGGCAGGACGCGCTGCTGTGCGGCACCAACGGTTATCCCGACATCTCCGACGCCTACCTGACCGCTGCCGGGGACGGTTCGCTGGTCTCGGCCGTCGTGGGTGCGCTGTGGTGGGACAGGGAGAGCGGCCTCGAGCAGATCGCCGGGCTCGTCGAGAAGCGGGAACGGTTCACGATCGGGCCGATGCGGGGCGGGTCGGTCAAGTTCATGCTCGACGGTGTCGTGGAGAACTTCACCGCCGCCATGACGGTGCCCTACCGGGACGCCTGCGGGAGCCCCACGGACAACCACGGTCTGTCCTTCATCGACCGTGAGGAGCTCGCCCGGTCCGTGACCGCGGTGGACGCGCTCGGCTTCCAGGCCCACTTCCACGCGCTCGGTGACCGGGCCGTGCGGGACGCGCTCGACGCCGTCGCCGCCGCGCGGGACGCGAACGGGAGGCGGGACACCCGGCCGCACCTCGCGCACCTGCAAGTCGTCCACCCCGACGACATACCCCGCTTCCGTACGCTCGGGGCCACCGCGAACATCCAGGCGTTGTGGGCCGCGCACGAACCGCAGATGGACGAGCTGACGCTGCCGTTCCTGGAGCCGGGACCGGCGGGCCGGCAGTACCCCTTCGGTGACCTGCTGCGCGCCGGTGCGCCTCTGGCCGCCGGGAGCGACTGGCCCGTGAGCAGCCCTGATCCGCTGCTGGGGATCCACGTTGCGGTCAACCGGGCGCACCTCGGTGGCGACCGGCCGGCGTTCCTGCCGGAGCAGGCGCTCGGGCTGCGGGCGGCGCTGGGGGCGTACACGGCGGGGTCGGCCCGGGTGAACCACCTGGACGACACCGGGGAGCTGCGGCCCGGTTTCCGGGCCGATCTGGTCGTGCTCGACCGCGATCCCTTCGCGGGACCACCCGCGGAGATCGGGGAGACAAGAGTCGCGCTCACCGTCGTGAACGGTGAGCGCGTCTACTCGGCGGACTGAGGCGGACTGAGGCGGACTGAGGCGGACTGAGAGGGTGCGGCACCCGCCGCACCCTCTCCCCTGTCAGCCGGCCCGGCAGGTGAGCGACGGCCAGGACCAGTTCCCGCCGTGCTGCACCGTGAAGCCGAACGAGTTGCCGCTGCCATTGGGCCGCGCCGTCATGACGTTGCCGGAGGAGTTCCAGCTGACGGTGGCGTTCCAGGTGGCGATGATCTTCTGGGGCGACTGGACCGTGACGGTCACGATCCAGCTGTTCGTCCCGGAGACCGCGACCTGGCCGTTGAAGCGGTCACTCCACTTCTGGCCCTCCGAGTAGGTCGCGGTGCAGGAGCCACCGGCCGGCGGCGGCGTGGTCGGGTCGGTCGTCGGGGGCGTCGTGCCGGTGTCGGGCGCCACGGCCCGGCCCGTCGTCGGCGAGATCATGCCGGCGCACAGGCCCCGGCTGGTCAGCCCCGAGACGATCTGCGGGATGGCGGCGACGGTGGTCGCGTACTGGTCGTGCATGAGGATCGTCTGGCCGTTGGTGAGCGTCGACGCGGCCTGCACGATCTGGGCGGTGCTGGCGCCGTTCCAGTCCTGGGAGTCGACGTCCCAGGTCAGGGTGCGCAGACCGAGCGCCGAGGCGGCCGACTGCAGGGTAGCGTTGGTCTCGCCGTACGGCGGACGGAAGAGCTTCGGAGTGCCGCCGCCGGCGTTCTGGATGGCGGACTGGGTCCGTGACAGCTCCGAGGACATCTGCTCCGCGCTCAGCGTCAGCATGTGCGGGTGCGTGTAGCTGTGGTTGGCGATCCACATGCCCGCGGCTGCCTCGGCCGCGACCAGGCCCGGGTTCGCGGCAGCGTTCTGACCCGTGTTGAAGAGCGTGGCCCGCACACCGGCCGACCGCAGCGCGTTGAGCAGGGCGGTGGTGTTGGACGGGTTGGGGCCGTCGTCGAAGGTCAGCCCGACGTACCCGTTGGGGCAGCTCTGCGTCGGCGGCGGGGTGGTCGGATCGGTCGGTGACGCAGCGTTCAGAGCATCCAGCGTGGACGTGTAGGCCGCCTTCTTGTTGCCGTTGCCGTCGAACAGCAGCGGGGTGTCGCTCGCGCGCCAGGAGTCGCTGTCACGCACACCCCAGACGGTGATGCCGGTGCAGCGGGCGACGGCCAGGCAGGCGTTGACCACCGTGCGGTACTTGTTGGCCTGGTCGCTGCCGGAACCCTGGATGTCGAGCTCGGTGATCTGCACGTCGACACCGAGACCGGCCAGCGTGGAGATGGTGGTCTGGAAGTTGCTGGGCACCGGGTTGCCGCTGTTGAAGTGCGCCTGCAGACCCACACAGTCGATCGGCACCCCGCGCGCCTTGAAGTCGCGGACCATGGAGATCACGGCCTGCGTCTTGGCGTGGCCGGGGTCGTCGGTGTTGTAGTCGTTGTAACAGAGCTTCGCACCCGAATCGGCGGCCCGGGCGGCCCGGAAGGCGGCCTCGATCCAGTCGTTGCCGGTGCGCTGCAGGTTCGAGTCGCGGCGGGCGCCGCTGCCGCCGTCGGCGAAGGCCTCGTTGACGACGTCCCACGCGTAGACCTTGCCGCGGTAGTGCGTGGCGACCTGCGTGACGTGGTTGAGCATGGCGTTGCGCAGGGCGGTGCCGCTCATGTTCTGCATCCAGCCGGGCTGCTGCGAGTGCCAGGCCAGGGTGTGCCCGCGCAGCCGCTTGCCGTTGGTGGACGCCCAGTTCGCGATCCGGTCACCGTTGGTGTAATTGAACTGGCCCTGGTTGGGCTCGGTGGCGTCGAGCTTCATCTCGTTCTCGGCGGTGATCATGTTGAACTCGCGGTTCGCGATGGTCGTGTAGGCCGAGTCGTTGAGCTTGCCGCCGCTGATCGCCGTGCCGAAGTAGCGCCCGGACTGCGCGGCGGACGCGCCGAGAGTGGTGGCCGCCTCGGCCGTGGTGGTCACGGCGACAGCGCCGGCCGCGGCGAGGACGCTGACCGCACCGGCGAGGAACAGACTGCGCCAGCTCGGCCGGTGTCGCCCGGCAGGTTTTTCGATCATGGTGGGGTCACCTCTCTGGAATGTGGAGCGTGTCGAGGAGCACCGGCCGGGCCTCGGTGCCAACGATCGACAGCCATCGTTCCCCCATTCTCAGCAGCCCCGTCGGCAAACGTCAACAACAAATTTCCGGAAGTTTTCCGGTACGTATCAACGCGCCCACGACCAGCGGGACTGCACGTTTGATCGTCGAAGATCATTTCTCGGCGTCCACAATCGTCGAAAGTTTCGGCCTACAGCGACAGCGTGTCACCGGGTCTGGCGATCACGCACCCGGCAGGGAGCGCAGCGATCCGGTCCCGGCGGGAGCGACGTCCCGCACTCCGACGCAGCGTCGCAAAAAGGACTCGGCTGTTGCTTCGATGAAAAAGAATCGACCCACCCGGTAACCGCTACACGCCTTCCGGACCTGTATCGGTGAGCGAGGAGGGTCATGACGGACGAGGAGTTGTTCACGGCGATGTTCCGCCGGAACTATCCGCGCGTGCTCGCGTTTGTCGCGCGCCGCACCGATCCGTCGCGCGCCCACGACGTTGTCGCCGACACGTTCACGACCGCCTGGCGGCACTTCTCGCGGCTGCCCGAGGAGCCGCTGCCCTGGCTCTACCGGGTGGCCCGCAACAGTCTCGCCAACGAGGAGCGTGCCGCCCGGCGGCAGCTGCGCCTGGCCGAGCGGATCGCCCGCCGCGGCGTTCCGCAGGCGCCGGACCATGCGCTCGAGGTGATCGCCGACGCCGGCCTGCGGGACGCGCTGCGGCAGTTGCCGGCGCTCGACCGTGAGGCGCTGCTGCTGATCGGCTGGGAGGACCTCGATCACGACGCCGCCGCGAAGGTGCTGGGCTGTTCCGCCGTCGCGTTCAAGGTGCGGGTCCACCGGGCCCGGAAGCGCCTGGCCCGCCTGCTGGAGTCGGCGGAGGAGCAACCGTTCGCCGTGAGCCCGAGGAGAAGGTCCGCATGACCGAGCAGGACGCCCTGGCCCGCCTGGCCGCCGCCAACCCGGTGCCCGCCGAGGAGGTCCGCGACGCCGCCGCCTCCTCGGCCCGCGCGCAGTTCCTGCTCCGCACCGTCCTGTCCCGGCCGCGTCGCCGTTTTGCCGTCACTTCCCGGCGGCGGCTCCGGTGGGCTCTGCTCCCGGCCGGGCTCGTGGCGGCCGCTGTGGCAGCGGTTGCCGTGCTGCAGACGCCCGCGCCCCCGGCGCCGGATCCGCCCGTCGTGACCTCGGCCATGGTCCTCAACGCCGCGGCGGAGCAGGCCGGGCAGGACGCCGGGCGGGCACGGTTCGTGCACGTCACGGGGACGGCGGGCCGGGTGGTGCATCTGGATTCCGCCGGTGGGTACGACGTCATCCGCGTGGACGCGGTGCGCAGCGTGCAGCCCGCCGGCGGTCTGCCCGGTGAGGGCTGGCTGACCATCGGTGAGGCCGGCACGAGTGTGCGGCCGCTGACCGCCGCGGACGCCGCCGCCTACGCCAGGGACGGCGCGCCGGACGCGGCTGCCCTGCCCCGGGATCCCGCCGGCGGTCTCCATCCGGACCTCGCCGGGGATCACGGCTTCGAGGGTGACGTCGCGGCCCTGCCGGACGACCCCGCGCAGACCGGGAGCGCGATGATCGCCTGGCTGGCCGAGCAGGGCCTGCCCGTGCCGCCGGATCCGCAGGGCTGGCTCTTCCGGACCGGCACCGGCCTGCTCGACACCTTCACCTCGGTCGCCGGCAGCAAGGAACGGGCGAAGATCTACCGCATGCTCGCCGGGCTGACCGGGGTCAGCAGTCTCGGCCCGGCCGCCGATCCGCTGGGGCGCCCGTCCCGGGGTCTGGCGTACACCGAGCGGACGACCCGGTTCGGCCTGATCGAGTGGCAGGTCTACCTCGGCGCGGACTCGGACCTGATCATGTACAGCCAGGCGGTGGTCCGGCAGCCGGGCCCGGCCAACGCGAGCCTGTCACCGGGCGCCGTGCAGTACAGCACCGCCGTCACCTCGGTCGCCTGGAGCGACAAGCCCTGATCCCCGCCCTGGAAGGCCTTTCGCTGTGCGCATTCTTGTCAGTCCACTTAGGACAACCGTGTGTGTCGTCGCCGCCGTGCTGGCCGTGCTGGTGTTCGACGAGCACTACCGGTTCTTCGACATGGTCATCTACCACGACGCGATCCGCTGGTGGACCCACGGCGGCGACCTCTACGACTACGTAGCGCCCGTCCGCGGGCAGCTCGGCTTCACCTACCCGCCGTTCGCGGCGTTCGCGCTGATGCCGGTCGCGTCGGTCTCCGCCGCCACGGCCGGCTGGCTCAACGCCGCGGGCAGCGTCCTGGCCCTGGCGGTTGTCCTGGCCGTGCTGACCGCGCCGCTCGCCGCCCGCCTCGGGCGGTCCCGGCCCGCCGTCCTCGCCGTCGCCGTGCCGCTCGCCCTGGCCACCGAACCGGTACGCCAGACCCTCGGCCTCGGCCAGGTCAACCTCTGGCTCTTCGCCCTGATCGTCGTGGACCTGGTGGTCCTGAGCCGCCGCGGATCCCGCTGGACGGGCGTCGGTGTCGGCATCGCCACGGCGATCAAGCTGACTCCCGGCCTGTTCATCGTCTACCTGCTCGTGACCCGTCAGTGGCGTGCGGCGGGCACGGCGTGCGCGACCGTCGCCGCCCTCACCGTCGGCGGCTTCCTGCTCGCACCGGCCGAGTCGGTCCGCTACTTCGGCGACCTGATGTGGCAGCCCGGCCGGGTCGGCGCCGCGGAAGCCCTGACCAACCAGGCGCTCAGCGGGCTGCTCGCCCGTCTGCACGCGCCGTCCGGCTGGTGGCTCGTCGTGAGCCTGCTCGTCCTGGCGATCGGCCTGCACCGGGCGCGGCAGGCGTTCCGGGCCGGTGACGAGCTGACCGCGCTGACGCTGACGGGCCTGACGGCCAACCTCGTCAGCCCCATGTCGTGGACCCACCACCTCGTCTTCCTGCCGGTGGCGGTGCTCCTGCTGACCACCCGGGCGGTCCGACTGCGGGATCCCCTCTCGGCCGTCGTTGCGCTGTCCGCGTACGCCCTGAGTGTCGTCTCGCCGATCTGGTTCGCGCCGGGTGGTGTGCTGGTGGAGAACGCGTACACGCTGATGCTGATCGTGCTGGTGGTGGCGTTGCCGGCTCAGCACACGGCCGAGCGGATCGCGTCGGCCATCACGTCCACGGCCACCGCCCGCAGCAGGTCCAGGTCTGCCTCGGCCTCGGATTCGCCGGTGGCCAGCGCGACGACCGCGTCACCGTCGTACCGCGAGTGAGCAGGGTGGATGGTCCGCGCGAAGCCGGTGTGGCCACTCTGCGCGAGCAGGAAACAGTCGGCCTTGGAGAGTCGCGCGGTGGTCAGTAAGACCGCGATCGTCGTGTTGTCCAGGCCGAACGGCGTTCCCGGGTGGGCGGCGTCCTCCCCGGCGCCGAAGAGTGGTTCGCCGTCGCGGCCCAGGACGTCGCCCCAGGCGTTGACCACCACCACGGCCTCGACCCGCACCCCGTCGACGTCGCGCTGTGCCCGGCCGAGCCCACCCGGATCGAGCAGTCCCCGCCACTTGCCGGTCGACGCTCCCATACCGGCACCGATCCGGCCCGACCGGAGGCCCGCGCCGCCGACAGCCGGGCCGCCGACAGCCGGGCCGCCGAGGTCCGCGCTGTTGAGGGCTGCCTCGGCTGCTGCCCGGCCGGCCTCCGCGCCGGGCGGGCCGGTCCGCACCGACCCGTCGAAGATCGACATGCCGACGACGATCGGCACCGGCCCGGCGGGTGTCGGGAAGCCGGCGCCACGGTCGCGGAGCAGGCCCATCACCCCGTCGGCGGCGGAAAGACCGAACGCCGAACCGCCCGACAGCACCACGGCGTCGACGCGGTCGACCAGACGTGCCGGGTCGAGCAGCGCGAACTCCCGGGTGGCGGGCGCACCTCCCCGGACCTCGCCGGAGCCGACGGTGCCGGCGGGCGGAAGAATCACCGTCACGCCCGTTCCGTCACCGGTCCAGTGCCCGATCATGGTCATTGCGCCTCCCGGCCTCGCCGAAGTCCCGGACGGAATTCTCGCAGGCCGTTCCCGGCCGGGGCGCGCATCCAGCCGGGTGGTCGGGGGTCGAAACGTTCCGGCCGGGGCGCGGACCCGATCAGCCCCAGCCCGGGCCCTCACGCCGGTCGGTCGGGGGCTCGAGGCCGGCGACGTGCGGGTTGAAGAGCTCGGGAGCCTCACCGGCACGCCACCGGTCGACCATCTCGATCAGGTCGCCGAAGTTCGACAGCCAGGTCGCCAGCTCGTCGGAACCCGGTTCCATGTGCTCGAAGCCGTTGTCCCGCGCACGCCCGAAGGCCGCGCGGGCCGCCTCGTAGAACGGTCCGCGGTGCTGTGGGGCGATCTGGCGGACGTCGACGCCGCCCATTCCGCTACCGAGGAACTGCGCCTGACAGCCCGTCAGCCACTCGGCGAAGACCGGGTCGGCGAGCTCGGCGGCGATCGCGCGGATCACCGCGTCGGTCGCCCGGCCGGACGCCGCGTAGGAGCGGCCGTCCTCGAGAACGATGAAGCCTGCCATCGGGGGATCAGATCATGGGAGTCACTCGTCGCGGTACATAGGGGCCAGCAAGCCACCGAAGATCATGATGGCGGTGGCGGCCCAGGCCCACCACGGGACCGGCGAATCCGGGCCGAAGAGATCGGCGATCACCGAGTTGAGCGCGTTCATGGCCAGGTCCATCTCGTGAGCTCCTGTTCGGTGACCGGGCCCCGAAGATCGGCCGTGGCGGCCGGCGGCTGAGGAAAAGCGAGGTAGCGTTCCGCCATGTCGACGGACCCCGGCGCGGAGCGCGTCATCGATCGTGACCGCCTCCGGCTGCTGACGGGCCGGGAGCGGGCCCTGTTCGCCGAGCGGAACCCGAGGTCGGCGGACGCCTACGCGCGGGCCGGGCACCTGTTCGGCCGGGTGCCGATGACGTGGATGAACAAGAGTGCCGCCGGCTATCCCGTTTATGTCGACCGGGCGCGGGGTGCGCGGCTCAGCGACGTCGACGGGCACGAGTACGTCGACTTCTGCCTGGGTGACACCGCCGCCATGGCCGGGCACTCCCCGGCGCCCGTGGTCGAGGCAGTGACACGACGGCTCGGTGAGCTGGGCGGGGCGAGCACGATGCTGCCGACCGAGGACGCCGCTGTGGTCGGTGCGGAGTTGAGCCGGCGCTTCGGCGTACCGGAGTGGAGTTTTGCGCTGACGGCGACCGACGCGAACCGGTGGGCGATCCGGTTGCTGCGGGCGGTGACGGGCCGCTCGCGGATCCTGGTCAACAGCTACTGCTATCACGGGTCGGTGGACGAGTCGCTGATCGTCGTCGGGCCCGACGGGCGGCCGCGGAGCCGGGAGGGCAACGTCGGGGCGCCAAGCGATGTGACGCTGACCAGCCGGGTGGCCGAGTTCAACGATCTGGACGGTCTGGCGCGGGAGCTGGCGCACGGGGACGTCGCGGCCGTGCTGATGGAGCCGGCGCTGACCAACATCGGCATCGTGCTGCCCGAGCCCGGTTATCTCGAGGGTGTGCGGGCGCTGACCCGCGAGCACGGGACGTACCTGATCAACGACGAGACGCACACGTTCTCGGCCGGGCCCGGTGGCGCGACGGCGGCGTGGGGGCTGGAGCCCGACGTCGTCACGATCGGGAAGGCCATCGGTGGCGGTGTGCCGGTCGGCGCGTACGGGATGTCGGCGGAACTGGCCGCTGACCTGCTCGGACGCGGCGACCTGGACCTGATCGACATGGGCGGGGTCGGCGGGACGCTCGCCGGGAACCCGGTGTCGATGGCGGCCACCCGGGCGACCCTCGAGGAGGTGCTCACCGAGGCCGCCTTCGCCGGGATGATCGAGGTCGCGACCGGTTTTGCCGACGGCGTCCGCAAGATCATCGACCGGTACGCGCTGCCGTGGTCGGTCAGCCGGCTCGGCGCGCGGGTCGAATACCGCTTCGCCTCGCCGGCACCCCGGAACGGCACGGCGTCCGCCGCGTCAGCCGACGGTGAGCTCGAGGACTACCTGCACACCTATCTGCTCAATCGCGGCATCCTGCTCACGCCCTTCCACAACATGGCGCTGATGTGCCCGGCGACCACGCCCGAGGACGTGGCCCGGCATCACGAGGTCTTCGACGCCGCGCTCGGTGAGCTGACCCGGGACGCCAGCAGCTCGACGTAGTGCGGGTTGTGCATGATGCCGAGTACGTTCCCGAACGGGTCGACCACGGACGCGGTGGTGAAACCCTCGCCGTCACCGTGCGCGGTGATCGGCTGATATTCGGTCGCGCCGAGTTTCAGCAGCCGGTCGAAGGTGCCCTGCAGGTCGTCGACGTGCCAGAACATCACCGCACCACCGGGGGCGTTCGCGGCGCCCGGAGGGGCGTACCGGCGGTCGATGAAGCCGAGCTCGTCCTCGTCGTCGCCGACCCGGAACTCCACGTAGGCCGGCGCGGCGGGCGCGGGCGGGAACGCGTAGTAGGCCTCCTGGCCGAGCAGCTCGGCGTACCAGTCGCGGGCGGCGGCGAGGTCGTCGGCGTAGAAGCTGATGGTGGCAAATCCTCGGAACATCGTGTTCTCCCTGTCCGGTGTGTTGTGGCCTCATCCTGCGCCCCATAAGTGCTCACCTTCTGAGCACTTTCCGTGGGAGTCTTCCGTCATGCGCGCAGACCGTCTGGTGGCCACCGTCCTGCTGATGCAGGCCCGCGGCCGGGTGACCGCGGCCGAGCTGGCCGGCGAGCTCGAGATCTCGGTGGCGACCGCCCGCCGCGACCTCGAGGCCCTGTCCGCGGCCGGCGTCCCGGTCTATCCGCAGCCCGGCCGCGGCGGTGGCTGGTCGCTCGTCGGCGGCGCCCGCACCGACCTGACCGGTCTCACGTCGTCCGAGGCCCGGGCGTTGTTCCTGCTCGCCGGGCCGGCCGCGGCCGGTGCGCCCGCTGTCCGGTCCGCGCTGCGCAAGCTGGTCCGGGCCCTGCCGGACACCTTCCGAGCCGACGCCGAGGCCGCGACCGACGCCGTGATCGTCGACGCCGCCCGCTGGGGTGATCGCGACAAGACCCGCCCGGCGGTGGTCGACCTGCTGCAGGACGCCGTGGTCCGCCGCCGCAAGGTCACCTTCGGGTACGCGAGCAGAGGCCGACCCCCGGCCCCGCGCCTGGCCGACCCGCTGGGACTCGTCGACAAGGACGACCTCTGGTACCTGATCGCCGGCACCGACCGGGGTCAGCGCACCTTCCGGGTGGACCGGATCACCGACGCCACCGTGACGGACCTGGTCGCCGAACGGCCCGCCGGCTTCGACCTGCAGCGGGAGTGGGACCGGGTGGTCGGCGAGGTCGAGCAGCGCCGCTCCCTGCTCTCGGCGACGGTCCTGATCACGGAACGCCTGCTCCCGATCCTGCGCGACCACTTCGGCCGCCATTGCGAGACCCTCGGCACCCTCGACGACGGCCGTGTCCAGGTCCGCGTCGCCGCGCCGATGGCCGTGTCGATCGCCGAGCAACTCGCCGGCTGGGGTGCATCCGTCGAGGTCATCGAGCCCGAGTCGGTCCGCGCCGAGCTCGCCCGGCTCGGGTCGGAACTTGTCGCCCGTTACGGTCCGGCGGGAGGCGATTAAGCTGGGCCGGTGCCGGCCCCCGCCCCCTTGCTGCTCGTCCTCGACGGCAACAGTCTGGTCCACCGCGCGTACCACGCCGCGGCGCTGGACGGGCTGCTGGACAAGGCCGGCCGGCCGGTGTGGGCGCTGAAGGGTCTGATCGGCTACATCGCCCGGGCCGCCGCCCACCTGCGGCCGTCCGGTGTGGTGGTCGGCTTCGACTGCCCTGACGACTCTGCGCGCAAGGTCGACTACCCGGCGTACAAGGCGCATCGTCCGGCGAAGTCGGCGGACCTCGCCGAGCAGATCGCCGGCGCACCCGAGTTGCTGCGGGCCGCGGGCATCTGCACGGTCGTCCCGCCCTCGTACGAGGCCGACGACGTCCTGGCCAGCTCGGCCGAGCACGCCCGCAGCCGCGGCTGGCGCTCGGTCCTGATGACCAGCGACCGCGACGCCTTCGCCCTCATCGACGACACCACCTCGGTCCTGCGGGTCCGCAACGGCGGCTTCGACGAGGCCGTCCTGATCGACGCCCCGGCCCTGGTCGAGCTCTACGGCGTCCACTCCTGGCAGTACCGCGACTACGCGGCCCTGCGCGGCGACCCGTCCGACAACCTCCACGGCGTCCGCGGATTCGGCCGGGCCCGCGCGGCCGCCCTGCTCAAGACCTTCGGCACGGTCGACGCGGCCTGGGCGGCAATCGACCGGGGCGACTCCGCCGCGGTCCGCGAGGTGGTCGGCGAACAGGCCCTGCAACACCTGGCCGCCGCGGCGACCCGCGACATCGTCGCCCGCAACCGCCGCCTGATGGCCATGCGCGCCGACCTCCCGATGCCGGACCTGAGCGCGGCCCGCCTCCCCCTGCGCCGCTCGGTGATCCGCTGGGCCCTCTCCGGCCGCGGCATCCACCTCGGACCGTCCCTGTGGGCCCTGACCGGCGAGTCGGCACCGGTCGGCACCGAGGACCTGACCCCCGAGCTGCGGCCGTGGGTCTTCCGCCGCGGTCTGGCCAGCTCCCGCGAACCCACCCCGGGCCAGCTGTCTCTCTTCTAGACAGCCACCGGCACTGAGGTGATCAACCGGAGCGTGGTCACCGCCCAGTCGCCTCCGCCGAGATCACCCCGGTACGCCGCGGCGACGTCCCGATGACCCACCAGTGAACCGCTCACCGGCGCTGCCGTCGCCGGGCGCGACAGGCGTGACTCCCCTGCCCGCCCACCCTGGCCGGTCCTCGGCAACAGGTACTTCTCGGCGTCGAGGGGCTGTTCCGCGACAAGAAGCTTGAGCCAGTCGGTGGCGGTGGCGCCCGGCATCACCGGCCGCGACTGCGGCAGCGAGACGCGGATCTGCCGGCCACGCATGGCGGCAGCCACCTTTCCCGGATCGACCCAGCCGCCGGGAAACAAATCCACGTGACTCCTGGCCTCACCCGCGAGATCGACCAGGATGCAGTAGAGCCGCCGATCGGTGGTGTTGCGCAGGGAGATCCGCACCTCGGGCGACTGCCAGCCGTCACCGGCGAACCGGTAGGCCAGCTCGACGGTTCCGTCCGCACCGACAGGGAGGCGCCCGCCGCCACCGCTGATCAGCTCGATCTTCACGGCGCCGGCGAGCGGAGAACCCGGATTGTCCAGGCGGCGCAACTGAAGCCACTGCGACAGGCGTTCGAGCTCACGGACCGGGTCCTGATCCGGCAGGATCCCCAGTGGCTTCCCGGTGTTCCCGTCGAGAGCCGTGAGGCCATCAGCCTCAGACACGATGACATCGGGCGGGCCGGTCTCGACGACCCGGAGGTAGGGCGATGGCCTCCCACCGGGACCGGCTGTCTCGATCGCTGCCCGCAGTCCGGCGGCAGCAGCACCGGCGGTGTTGTCGAAAGCCAAGCTGACCGCCGGCCTCGGCACCGCGGCGAGGGCCACCGGATATTGCGCACCGGGATCGGGTTCCCAGCCCACTGGAGCGACCAGGCTCTTGGCGACCTGCACCTCCAAGACCTGCGCCTGCCGCAACGGTCCGGATCCGGCGACGGCCACCAGGGTGGGACCGTCCCCGTCAGCAGCAAAACCGTGGCAGGCGCCGAGATCGATCTCCCACTGCTCACGCACTCGCCGCATCACGGCGCGCGTGGCGGGTCGCCGCACCGGTCCACCGAGGAACGGCTGATCGATGAGGCGGCCGTCCACCGGCGACATCGTCGGCACCTGATGCTCGATGCGGTCCTCCACCTGAGCCCGCGCCGCGATCATGAGTTCGCGGTAGGTGGCGCCGGGACCGAGCCTCGTGAGGGCCGACAGCAGCGCTGAGCTGAACAGCCCGCGCGTGGCTCCGTCGATCACCATCTCCTGGGCAGTCTCGTCGGCACGACAGGCAGCCAGCGCCACGTGCTCGGGCCGGACCGCGGTCCGGCCGTCCTCCCGCAGGAGACCGGGCAGCGACCCGAGGGGAAGATCCGGGGCGAGCTCTTCCGGGGAGCGGACGATCGACGGCCGCGCGGAGAGCCCGCCCGAGTGACAGGCGTCCAGCACGGTGACGACGTGCGCGCCACGACCGGCGATGTCGTCGACCAGCCTGGTCAATTCGGGGGCGTAGAGGTCCGGCACGTCATCGACACGGCTGTCCGAGCACACCAGAGTCTGGACCGGGCCGGGGTCGAGGGGTGACTGCGCCTGCGAGCCACTGCCCGAGAACCAGAACAGGACGCTGTCGCCCTGACCCGCCTGGCCCAGGTGATCGTGGAATCCCGCCAGCACAGCAGCCCGGGTCGCCTGCTCGTCATAGAGAGCAACAACGTGCAGGTCGTCGGGGATAATGCCGCGCAGATGGCTTATCGCTGCCTCGATGTCGTTGCGGCACCCTCTCAGCGCCGGCATCGGCCCGAGGTACCGGTCGATGCCGACCATCAGGGCGAAGACCCGGCGACGGCGCGGCGCCGGGGCCCGGAACGGTGCGAGACGGCGACGCCGCACGTTCTCCAGCCCGTCGACACCCGAGACCGCACACCCGAACAACGGATCAGCCAGCATGGCGACCAGCTGCTCACCGGGCTGCCGGGCCGGCTCGGCGGAGAGCCGCGCAACCCACCGGAACCAGTCCGAGGCCCAGCCGGCCACGTCCGGCTCGTCCAGCAGCGCGAGACGCCGCAACATCGCGCTGACCTCGCCCTGCCGCGCGGGATCGACCGAGGCCGGCTCGTCCGACCCGGCGGCCACCGCGGTGCGGTACCGGCGCAGCGACAGGTTCCGCAGCAGGACCCGGGCCGACGACGCCGCGTCGGACACCTCGATCGCGTGGCCGCGGGGCCGGGCCGTGAAGCCGTCGAGCGGAGCGAAGACGTCACCGCAGAACGGCTCGGTCAGACCCTCGGTGATGAGCAGCTCGATCCCGTCGCCGAACGGGCGCACCGCCCGCACCGGGAGCAGGCCGGCCGGCGCCGGGCGGCTCAGGATCGCCGACATGATCCGCGACTCGAGCCGCTGCTGGGCGGCGTTGTGCGCCTCGGGCAGAGCGGTGGCTCCGGCGGCGGTCAGCCGCAGCACCGCGTCGCGGGCCTGGGCGTACGTCTCGCCGGTGTAGCGGGCCCGCCGCCGGGCCCGCGCGCTGATCGTCTTCGGTGTCATGACCGGCGCGCCACTCGGGTGTCCCGCAACGCGTCGGCACTCCACTTGCGGAGCAGGGACAGGGTCTTCAGCGCGAAGTCACCGTGGGTGGCCGGCAGGACGATCGCCACCAGCAGGACCAGGCAGGCGAACAGCGTGACCAGGACGATCGGCAGATAGACGATGGCCACGACGAGAGGCCGGACCAGAGTGGCCGGCAGCGTGGCGAGGTCGAAGGTGGGCATGATCCACTCCCGTTCCGTTGCCCGGCCAACGGCAATCGAGATGGATGGCGCCTGGTGTTCCTGTGCCGTGCTGGAGGATCTTGGACCCTTTAGTCACCGACTGGATCTCGACCGGGAGATCCATGCGACTCGGCTTCCGTCTGCCGTGGTCCACACGCTACCCGGCGGTGGCAAGCACAGCAACGACCGGTCACAGGGTGGCGGCGTAGGTGAGGACCGAGATGCCGGTGATGGCGTCGAGGACACCGCACCATTCGGCGAAGGCGCGCGGGACGACAGCGTTGTGGCGGTGGTGCCACAGGTCCCAGCCGGCGTGGGCCAGCCAGCCCGAGCCCACCAGCACGACGCTCAGGACCGGCCCGGCGGTCAGGGCCGCGGCCAGCAGCACCAGGTACGCGACCAGCGCCGCCACCTGCACCACCAGCGTCCGCCGGGGCCGCAGCGTGCCCCGCACCGCCCCGATGGCGACGTACGCGAAAGCCAGCACCAGCAGTGTCCACGGTGCCATGCTCTGAGGCTCGACGATCACGTCGATGGTCATGAGCACGGCCAGCACCGTCGGCCAGCGGGCGAGCAACCCGGTGCGTTCGACGGCGGGGTGCGGCGCGGTGTATTCGGCCCGGCGGTGGAGCATGGTCAGGATCATCGCCGGGACCATCAGGACGTGGCCGCCGGTCAGGACGGCCGCGGGCGGGAGCAGGCCGGCCCACCACGGGATCAGGAAGACGAGGAACGACGCGTACATCGCCGCGGTCATCTCCGCGGTGGCGCGGGCGCTGTGGCCGCGGTGCCACATCCAGACCGCCATGGCGACGGACATGTTCGTGGCCATCACGAACGAAGCCACGTCGGGACGGTCGGTGGGCAGGGGCCAGAACGGGGCGAGGACAACCATGCCGACGACCATCGCGATGATCATCTCGGCCAGGTGGCGCAGGAAATGTCTCATGGTGGGAGCGTGCGGCGGTTCGCGGGCAGGCGGCACCGGCGTGGTGTCATGGCCGGACCGTGAACTTGTCATGGGTCCGGCGACGCCTGCGGCTCCTACGATCGAGCGATGCATCGGCGTCTGAGGCGGGTCCGGGTCGTCACCCTCGTGGTGCTGGCGACCAACGCGGCGGCGGCGTGGTTCATGCCGGCCATCGGGCTCGGGCGGGAGCCGGACCAGGCGCGGGTGGTGTGGGGCCTGACGGGCATCGTGCTGTTCGCCGTCGCGCAGGCGGTGGTGCTGCGGGCATTGGTCACGCCGTGGATCAGTGAGCGGGCACGGCGCCGGTCGATCGTGGTCTTCGCGGGCGCGTCGCTCGTGTCGGTGCCGCTGGTCGGTCCGCTCGGTGACAGCTGGCCGAGCTGGGCCTGGCTGGCGGCGTGCATCGTCGGGATCGTGCCGGTGCTCACGGGGAAGGTGGCCGCGGCACTGTTGTGCACGCTGGTCGCGGTGATCTCCGTGGTGATCTCACCGGGGTCCGTGGTGGACACGGTGCTCATCACGGTCGGGTTCGGCTCGGGGATCGCCGCGATCAACGGGCTGCACGTGTGGTTCTGGGACCTGCTGCTCCAAGCCGAGGAGGGCCGCAGCGCGCAGGCGCAGCTCGCCGCGACCGAGGAGCGGCTGCGTTTCGCCCGCGACGTGCACGATCTGCTCGGCCACCGGTTGTCCGTCATCGCCCTCAAGGCCGAGCTGGCCGAGCGGCTGGCGCCCTCCGACGCCGGTCGCGCCGGTGCGGAGGCCGCCGAGGTACGCCGGATCGCCGCCACGGCCCTGACCGAGCTCCGCGAGGTGGTGCACGGCTACCGCGAGGTGGATCTGCGCGAGCAGGTGTCGGCGATCGAGCGGGTGCTGGTCTCCTCCGGGGTGCGCTGCACGGTGACCACGCCGGCCGGCGAGCTGCCCGGGCCGGGCGCCGCGGTGCTCGCGGCGGTGCTCCGGGAGGCCTCGACGAACCTGCTGCGGCACAGCGCGGCGACCTGGTGCACGATCGACGTCGAGGACAGCGCCGGGGGCGTACGCCTCACAGTGGTCAACGACGGCGCGGGTGCCGCCACCCCGGACGCCCACAGTCACGGCCTGCGCGGACTCGCCGAGCGGCTGGCGGAGCACGGTGGACAGCTGCGCACCCGCGCGGCGGACGGCACCTTCACCGTCGAGGCCGTCGTACGCTCGACGCCGTGATCCGTGTGCTGCTCGCCGACGACGAGGAACTCATCCGTGTCGCCGTGGCGGCCCTGCTCGGGCTCGAGCCGGATCTGGAGGTGGTCGCCCAGGCCGCGGACGGGCGTACGGCGATCACCCAGGCCCTGGCGCACCGGCCCGACGTGGCCGTCCTCGATCTGCAGATGCCCGCACTCGACGGTCTGGAGGCGACCGCTGAGCTTCGACGGGTTCTGCCGGGGTGCGCGGTGGTGATCCTCACCGGGCGCGGCCGGCCGGCCCAGATCCCGCGGGCGCTGGCCGCCGGCGCCAAAGGTTTCCTGCCCAAGGGTTCTCCGGGTGGCGCCCTCGCCGACGTCATCCGCCGGGTGCACGGCGGCGGCCGGTACGTCGATCCGGCTCTGGCCGCGGAGGCGCTGAGCCTGCCCGCCTGCCCGCTGACCGAGCGTGAGCTGGAGGTGCTCCGGCACGCCGAGCCGGACGTGCCGGTGAGTGTGGTCGCCCGGCGGCTGCGGCTCTCCCCCGGCACCGTCCGCAATCACCTGACGGCCATCACGACCAAGCTCGGCGTGCCCAGCCGGGCCGCAGCGGCGACCGTCGCGCGGGAGAACGGTTGGCTTGGGAGCGCTCCCATGTAACGATGAGCGTCACTGTCTCGTCGTGAGGATCCCCCGCCATGCGCCTGACCCGGATATCCGTCGCCGCCCTGACCCTGCTGGCCACCCTGCCGGCCACCGTGGTGGTCGCCGGCCCCGCCGCCGCTGCGGTGGACCCCGCACCCGTCACCGTCGTCACCAGCGACTTCGAGGACTCGACGACGCAGGGCTGGTCGGCGCGGGGCGGGGAGACCGTCGCCGCGAGCGACGTCGTGGCGCACGGGGGCGACGGCAGTCTGGCGGTCACCGGGCGGACGGCGACCTGGGAGGGCCCGTCCCTCGACCTCCTCGACGTCGTCGAGAAGGGCACGCAGTACACGTTCACGGTCTGGGTACGCCTCGCGGCCGGCACCCCCGCGGACGATGCGCGGCTCAGCGTGGAGCGCCGGACGGACGGGACGGCGAGCTACGACCAGGTCGTGGGGAACACCGCGGTGACGGCCGACGGGTGGACCAGTCTGAGCGGCCGGTACACGCTCGCCACGGACGTCGACTTCCTGCGGGTCTACGCGGAGACGACGACCACCGCCTCGTTCCACGTCGACGACTTCGTGGTCTCCTACGTGCCCGCGCTGCCGATCCAGACCGACATCCCCCGGATCCGCGACGTCGTCACGGAATTCCCGGTGGGCGCCGCGATCACGGCCGCGGAGACGCTCGGTGTGCACGGCGAGCTGCTCGCCCGGCACTTCACCTCGGTCACGCCGGGCAACGCCCTCAAGTGGGATGCCACCGAGCCGGCCGAGAACTCGTTCACCTATGCGCAGGCGGATCCGCTCCTCGCGTACGCGAAAGCCCACGGGCTGGCCGTGCGCGGCCACACCCTGGTCTGGCACAACCAGACGCCGGCCTGGGTCTTCACCGGCGCCGACGGTGAGCCGATGACGGCGACCGCGGCGGACAAGGCCCTGCTGCTCTCGCGCCTGGAGAACCACATCCGCAACGTCGCCGCCCACTACGGCGACGACATCGCGACCTGGGACGTGGTCAACGAGGTGATCGACGAGAGCCAGGCGGACGGGATGCGCCGCAGCACCTGGTACGAGATCACGGGGCTGGACTACATCCGGACGGCCTTCAGGGTGGCGCGGGAGGTCGCACCGCAGGCCACGCTGATCATCAACGACTACAACACGAACGTGCCGGCCAAACGGGACGCGCTGTACGACCTGGTCGCCCAGCTGAGGGGCGAGGGCGTACCGATCGACGGTGTGGGACACCAGATGCACGTCAACGTGGGCTGGCCGACCATCGCCGAGACCGAGGCGATGCTGCGGAAGTTCGTCCCGCTCGGCATCGAGCAGCAGATCACCGAGCTCGACGTGAGCATCTACCGCGACAGCACCGAGACCTTCGAGGTCCCGCCCGCCGACCGTCTCCTCGCCCAGGCGTACGCCTACCGCGACCTGTTCGCGTTGTTCCGCCGCTACGCCGCCGACATCACCTCGGTGACCCTGTGGGGGCTGGCCGACGACAACACCTGGCTCGACACGTTCCCGGTGACCCGCAAGGACGCCCCGCTGCTGTTCGACACGCGGCTGCAGGCCAAACAGGCGTACTGGGGTGTGGTGGATCCGTCCCGCCTCACCCCGGCCGGCGCGCCGTGCTCGGTCGCCTACCGGGTGACCGGCAGCTGGCCCGGCGGTTTCCAGGGCGACGTGCGGCTCACGAACACCGGCACGACCCCGCTGACCGGCTGGGCGCTGGCCTGGTCGTTCCCGTCGGGGCAGCGGATCACCCAGGCCTGGAACACTACCTACCGGCAGACGGGAGCAGACGTCACGCTCACCAACGCCGCCTGGAACGCCACGATCGCCCCCGGTGGTTCGGTGTCGGCCGGCTTCCTCGGCACGTGGACCGGCACCAACGTGGCGCCGGACTCCTTCACGCTCGGCGGGACGACCTGCGCCGGGTGAAGCCGGTCTCTTTCGTGGAACCCGCTCCCGCTCGCGGGCCGCGGACGACAATGACGGGGTGATGTCCGAGAACGCCCGTGTGCTCACCGATCTCGTCCGGCTGCAGGCGGTGGCGTCGTACGACCTCTTCCACCCGGTGCTCGCCGCGGAGCTGCGCGGTGTGTGCCTGCGGACGGCCGAGCGCCTCGGCATGCCGCTGGCGGCCGTGCAAGCCGTGCTCAACACGTCGACGACGGCGCTCGCCACCAACGGCGGCGAGGGCGACTTCCTGTCGCCGCTCGGGGGCACGCCCAACGAGATCTCGATGTGCCCGGCCGTTGTTGTCACCGGCCGGCCGCTCATCGCGGGTGACCTGCGGCGGTCCGACGACTTCGCCGGCACCCCGGGTGTGCTCACCGGCCTCGTGCTCGCCTACGCCGGTGTGCCCCTGACCTCGGAGAGCGGCGAGCTCATCGGCACGCACTGTGTCATGAGCCCCGAGGCGCGCGAGTTCAGCGCCGCCGACATCGACAACCTGCACATCGGCGCGGCCGAGGTCATGGACATCCTGGCCCGCTACCGGATCACCGAATAGCCACCGGGGTGTCGCTCGGCGGCGCGTCCGCCAGGTAGACGTAGGCAGACCCCCGGATGATCAGGGCGCGGCCGCAGAGTGCGGTGACCGGGTCGGCGGCGAGCATGGCCTCGATCAGACGGCCGAACGACGCGCTGTCGGTCTCGGTGCCCGTGAGGCCCGCGCTCGTGGTCAGCGCCGTCCAGAGGTCGTCGGCCGCGGCGCCGTGGACCTGCCGCAGCGACTCCTGCGCCTCGGCGAGGTCGGGGCGGGCGAGACCGTACGATCCGGTCCGGTCGATGGCCGGCACAGCCGTGGCGAACGCCATGGGTTCCTCGCTCAGGGTCGGACGGTGCCGGCGGGGGCGCCCACCGGTCTGCGCCTTCCATCGGCAGCATTCCGCCCGGACCTGAGCAGTCCCGCACGACGGACCTGTGCCGTGGTCACTCCCGGACGACCGCCGCGCTGCCCGCCCGCAGCCCGAGTGACCCGTTCACCCGCCGCCCGGTCAGCAGGTCGAGCCCGGTGGCGGGCACGTCGTGGTCGTCGGCCGTGTGGTTCAGCAGGAACAGCCAGGACCGCTCACCGGCGCGGCGGCGGACCGCTTCCACGCCCGGCGGCAGTCCGGCCGCACCGCCCGCGATCTCGCCGAGCAGCTTCTCCAGGTCCGGCTCGTCGAGGCGGGTGGAGACGTACCAGGCCTCGCCCCGGCCCACCTTGTGCCGGGTCACGGCCGGTCCACCATCCAGGTAGGACAGCACAGCTTCGGCGCCTTCGAGGTGCACGGTCTCGCTCCACAGGTCGCCGGTGCCGCTCGTCAGCGTGACGCGCTCCTCCGGGCCGAGCGGGTGGAACTCCTCGACGCGCACGCCGAGCAACTCGCGCAACGCGCCCGGATAACCGCCGAGACGGACGCGGCCGTGTTCGTCGGCCACCCCGCTGAGAAACCCGGCCACCAGCCGGCCGCCCGCGGCGACCCAGTCCCCGAGGCCGCCGGCCTGGGCGTCCGACAGCAGGAAGTGCCCCGGCAGCACGATCATCCGGTACGCGGAGAGCCGCTCGAGCGTCCCGATGACGTCCGCGACGATCCCCCGCCGCCACAACGCCCGATGCGCCCGCCGTGCCTCGTCGTGGTGATCGAGCCGGTCGGACGGCAGACCCGGGGCTTGCAGCGCCCAAGCGGAGGGCTCGTCACAGGAGACCGCAACGTTCGCTTCCACCACCACACCCTCGGCGGCTTCGGCGATCCGTTCCAGTTGTTCGCCGAGCGCGACCGCCTCCCGGAAGACCCGGCTGTCGGGCCCGGCGTGCGGCACGAGCGCGGAGTGGAAGAGCTCGGCACCCCCGCGCGGCGCCCGCCACTGGAAGAACAGCGCACCCGACGAGCCGCGGGCGATCGCCGCCAGACTCTGCCGCGCCATCCGGCCGGGTTCCTTGGTGTGCATGCGCCCGCCGGTGTAGATGAGGTTCGGCGCCGTCTCCATCAGCAGCCACGCCGGCGCGCCCGGGCTGTGCCGTGCCCAGCCACGCGCCCGGTCCGCCGCGAAGGCCGCCTCCACCTCGGCCTCGAGACCCGGGTCGGACGGGTAGTGGTCGATCGCCACCAGGTCCACCTCGCGGGCCCAGCGGGCGTGGTCGACCGGCACCCAGCCGCCCAGGACGAAGTTGGTGGTGACCGGCACGCCAGGTGTCGCGGCCTTGAGCACCTCTCGCTGCTCCCGGTACGCCGCCAGCAGCTCGTCGGAGGTGAACCGGCGGAAATCGAGCACCTGCGCGGGATTCGGCAGGTACTGCGTCGCCCGCGGTGGCCGGATCTGGGCCCAGTCGCTGTATTCCTGGCTCCAGAACGTGGTCGTCCAGGCGTCGTTGAGCGCCTCGAGGCTGCCGTGGCGCTCGCGCAGCCAGCGGCGGAACGCCTCGGCGGTCAGGTCGCAGTGGCAGGTGGTGCCGTACTCGTTGTGCACGTGCCACAGGGCCAGGGCGGGATGGTCGCGGTAGCGCTCGGCCAGGGCGGTGGCGATGCGCAGGGCCGCCGACCGGTACGCCGGTGCGCTCACGCAGTACGTGTCGCGGCTGCCGTGGCTCAGGCGTACGCCGTCCGCGGTGACCGGCAGCGCCTCGGGGTGGGCCAGGCTGAACCACGGCGGCGGTGAGGCGGTCGGGGTGGCCAGGGCGACCGAGATCCCCTGTGCGGCCAGGCGATCGAGCACCGTGTCGAGCCACCCGAACTCGAAGCGGCCGGGGGCGGGCTCCAGCCGCGACCAGGCGAAGACGCCGACCGTCGCGAGGTTCACCCGGGCACGGCGCATCAGCTCGACGTCCTGCAGTTGCACCTGATCCGGCCACTGCTCAGGGTTGTAGTCACCGCCGTAGAGCATCCGCTTGTCCTTTGTTGGGAATCAAGCCAAACTAGGAGCGGTGCGAGAAGCTGTCAATTGGGAGCACGCGCGGATCACCGGCAACGGTCGCCAAGGCGCCCTGTGCTGGGGCGATCCCGGCGCGCTGCGGGTCACGGTGTCCCACGAGCGCCTGTTCCTGCCGATGGGCCCGCCGCTGGACGCACCCGACACGGCCGCGATCCTCCCCCGCCTCCGCGAGCTGCTGAGCCGGGGCGAGTACGCCGCAGCCGCCGACGCCGTGTGCGCGCACGCAATCGCCGGCGATCCCGCGTACGCGGAGACGGTCTGGATCGATCCCCTGGTCGGCGCCGCGACGCTGACCCTGCGCCCCGACGTTCCCCTGACGGACCTCCGGCAGGACATCGATCCGGCGACCGGCCTGGTCACGCACCACTGGACGGGCGGCTCCCTGGAGGTGTTCGCCTCCCGGCCGGCGGACGCGATCGTGCTGCGGCTCGAGGGATTTCGCGGTGAGCTGCAGCTCGGACTCATCGACGGCACCCCGCCCGTCCCGATCGCCGTGAGGCACGACGGGCTGGCGCTGACCGTCGGCTTCGGCGCGGACTGGCCTGGTGCACCGACCGGCTATCGCGTGCGGTGCCAGCTGCTGCCCGGCAGCGAGGACGTGGTGCTGGTGCTGCGGACGTTGCTGCCCGGTGAGCCCGATCCGCCCGTCCAGGAGGACTTCGAGGCCCTGCTCGCCGCGCACCGCGAGGTCCACGGTGAGCTGATGGACCGGGTGCGGCTGGAGCTCGGCGACACCCGGATCGAGCGGCTCTTCGACGCCGGCCGGTACACGATCGTCAGCAGCACCGGTGAGCTCCCGCCGACCCTGCAAGGCGTGTGGAGCGGCACCTGGACACCACCGTGGTCCAGTGGTTACACCCTCGACGGCAACCTGCCCGCCGCGGTCGCCGGGCTCCTCCCCACCGGCACCCCGGAGCTGCTGCTGCCCGTCTTCGACCTGCTCGACGCCGTCCGCGACGACCTGCGCCACAACGCGCGCCGCCTCTACGGGGCCCGAGGTCTGCTGACACCCGTGCACCTGTCGTCGCACGGGCGGCAGAACCACTTCGGACCGGTGTGGTGCCAGACGTTCTGGACGGCGGGTGCGGCGTGGATGGGCCGGCTGTACACCGACTACTGGCGCTACACCGGCGACGACACGTTCCTGCACGAGCGGGCGCTGCCGTTCCTGCGGGAGGCCGCCGACTTCTACCTCGACTTCGTGACGATCGAGGACGGCGGGGCGGTGTTCAGCCCTTCGTACTCCCCCGAGAACGCCCCGCCCGCGACCGGTTCGCAGGCCTGTGTGAACGCGACGATGGACGTGGCGGTGGTCCGTGACCTGCTGACCACGCTGCTGTCCGTCGACGCCGACCATGCGGAGGCGCCGCGATGGCGCCGGCTGCTCGACGCGCTGCCCTGCTATCGCATCGCCGGCGGGCTGCTCGCCGAGTGGTGCCATCCGGACCTCGACGACCAGCCGGCCCACCGTCACGCGTCCCACCTGTGGCCGCTCTGGTACGAGCCGGATCCCCTGATCACGGACGACCCGGCGATGCGCGCGTCGGCGGTGGCCGCGATCCGCCGCCGCCTGGACTGGTGGCTGAGCGCGGACTCCGACGAGATGGCGTACGGCCTGGTGCAGCTGGGGCTGGCCGCGGCGGCACTGGGCCTGGCGTCCGAGGCGTACGCGTGTGTCGTACGGATGGCCGAGTGCTACTGGCGGCCGACGCTCGTGCCGACCCACAACCGTGACGCGATCTTCAACGTGGACATCGCGGGCGGCTTCCCCGCGGTCGTGGCGGCCATGCTGGTCCGCTGCGCCCACGGCCGCCTCGACCTGCTCCCGGCGCTGCCACCTCAGTGGCCCCGCGGGCGGGTGACCGGCCTGTGCGCGCGCGACGCCGTGCGACTGCAGGAGCTGCGCTGGGATCCGGACAGCGCCGAGGTTGTCCTCACGGCCCGCCATGACGTCCGCCTGACGGTCAGTGCCCCGCCCGGCCTGCTGATCGACGGCCGGCCCGAGGTGACCGTCGAGCTGACCGCCGGGCAACCCCGCCAGCTCAGGGCGGTCAGCCTTTGATCGCCCCGACGATCACTCCACGGGTGAAGTGGCGCTGGATGAACGGGTAGATCAGCGCGATCGGCGCGACGGTCACCACCACGACGGCCATCTTGATGGCGAGCGTGGGCGGTAGTGCCGACCCGACCGTCCCGGCGTTCTGCGGCGCCTGCCCGGCCAGGATGTAGCTCTGCAGAATGCGCTGGATCGGGAACTTCTCGTTGTCGTCGATGTAGAGCAGCGCGTTGAACCAGACGTTCCAGTAGCCGACCGCGTAGAAGAGCCCGACCACCGCGATGACGGCCTTGGACAGCGGCAGGACGATCCGCCACAGGATCCGGAACTCCCCCGCGCCGTCCATGCGGGCGCTGTCCAGCAGCTCGGACGGGATGTTCTGGAAGAACGCGCGGACCACGACCAGGTTGAAGACGCTCAGCGCGCCCGGCAGGATCAGCGACCACAGGCTGTCCTTGAGGCCCAGGCCCGTCACCACCAGATATTGCGGCACCAGACCGGGATAGATCAGGAACGTCAGCAGGAAGTAGAAGAGCAGGCCGCGGTGCAGCAGCGACCCGGGCCGCGACAACCCGTAGGCCGCCAGCACGGTCAGCACCAGGCTCAGCGCCGTGCCGCCCACGGTGACCAGGGTGCTCACCAGCAGCGCCTTGGTGATCTGACCACCCGAGAAGATGATCCGGTACGCCGAGAAGTCGAGATCGCGGGGCACCACCACCAGCCCACCGGCGGCATTGATGGTCTCGCGCGACGACAGGCTGGTCAGCAGCACCACCCACAACGGGATGAGCACGGCCAGCACCACCGCGGTCAGCACCGTGCCCTTGGCCGTCTGCGCGACGACGCCGGGCTGCTCCTCCCAGGCCGGGCGGTTCGGGTGCCGCCGCCGGGTACGCAGGTCAGTGGTCATGAGCGCGAGTACACCCCCCGTTCGCCGAGTGCGTGGGCGAACTTGTTGGCGGCCAGGATCAGCACCAGCCCCACGAGGGCCTTGAAGAGGCCGGCCGCGGCACCGAAGCCGTAGTCGCCGGTGGCGATGGCCTGGTGGTAGACGAACGTGTCGAGGACCTCGGCGGCCTGGCGGCCCACCGCGTCCCGCTGCAACAGGAACTGTTCGAAGCCGACCGAGAGCGCGTCGCCGAGCCGCAGGATCAGCAGGAGCACGATCACCGGCCGCAGCCCGGGCAGGGTGATGTGCCACAGCCGGCGCAGGGGTCCGGCACCGTCGACGGCCGACGCCTCGTACAGGTTGGGGTCGACCGCCGCGAGCGCGGCCAGGAAGACGATCGTGCCCCAGCCCAGGTCCTTCCAGACGGCCTCGGCGGTGACCAGCACGATGAAGGTGTCCGGGTTGGACATGATCTCCGGCGGGGAGATCCCGGCGTCGCGCAGCTCCTGGGAGAGCAGACCCGCACCGCCCAGCATCTGCACGAAGAACGTCACCACCAGCACCCAGCTGAAGAAGTGCGGCAGGTAGACCACGGTCTGCACGAAGCCGCGCAGACGGCTGGACATGATGCTGTTCAGCACGATCGCCAGGGCGATCGGCAGGGGGAAGAAGAAGACCAGCTGGAACGCCGTGATCGACAGGGTGTTCCAGAGGGCGTCCCAGAACGCCGGGTCGGCGAAGAGCTCCCGGAAGTTCTCCAGACCGATGAACGGGCTGGCGGCCATCGCCCCCAGCGGGCTGTCACCCAGGTACGGGTTGTAGTCCTGGAACGCGACCACGTTGCCGAGCACCGGCAGGTAGTGGAAGACCGCCAGCAGCAGCGCACCGGGCGCGACCATGACCAGCAGGGGCCAGTCGCGCCGCAGCCGGGCCCGCAGCGGCGAGCGCCGGGCCTTCTTCGGCGCCCGGCGCACCCGCGGCGGGGTCTCCGCCGCGGGTGCGCCGGGAGCGACGACCGGGCGGCTCGCCTGGTCGCTGCTCATCGACCGGCGTCGGTCAGCGCCGTCCCCAGCAACTGCCGCGCCTCGTCCCCGCCCGCGGCCCGCCACTCCTTGACCACGGTGTCGAGGTCGGTCAGGGGCCGCCGCCCGCGGACGATGTCGGTGATCTTGTCCTCGGTGGGCACCAGACCCGCCTTGTACTTGTTCGGCATCTCGAACTTCAGGCCGTCCCAGGGGTCCTTCTCGAGGTGCTTCACGGTCTCGTTCGAGTACGCCAGCAGCTGCGGCACGTACTGCGGCGTCTGCGGGTACGGCTGCACGACCGGGCTGCGCCCGCTGATGAAGAAGTACTGGTTCTGGATCTCCTTGAAGCCGAGCTCGGTCTTCACGGGCCCGTCGGCGCTGCGGGTGTGGTGCTTGCCCTCGACGCCGTACTCCCGCAGGTCGAACTCGCTGGTGCCGAACGGCGCCGAGCACCAGTTGACGATCCGCAGGATCTCCTCGACCCGCGCCTTGCCCAGCCCCTTCTTGACGAACGTGTACGAGATCGGCTCGTCGTCACCCCAGGCGAGCGGGCTGCCACCGGTGGCGGAGAAGAGCTTCACCGGCTGCACGTCGAAGCCGGGTGTGATCTTCTGCTGCTCGGCCTGCATGACCTGCCACATGCCGATGCCGTCCTGGTGGAACATGATCTTGCCGCTCTGCAGCAGCTGTTTGGCGTCGGCGCCCTTGCTGGCCACGATGTCCGGGTGGACCAGGCCCGCCTGGTAGACCTTGGCCATGAACTCGGCGGCGGCCTTGAACTCCGCCGTCTCGTACTTGAACTCCGGCGTGCCGTCGGCCTTGAGCCGCCAGCCGTCCTTGCTGCCCGGCACTTTGTGGAACATCTGGACCATGGCGAAGATGTCCGAGAACGCCCAGACGCCCTTGTCGGCGTCCGTCACCTTCTGGCCGACCTCGAAGAGCTCGTCGATGGTCGTCGGCGCCGCGAGCCCGGCCTTGGTCAGCAGGTCCTTGCGGTGGAAGAGCCCCCACGGGAACGGCCCATCGGTCGGGTTGGGCACGGCCATCAGGCGCTCGTTCCAGCACGCGTTGCGCCACGCGCCGGCCGGGAACGTGCCCAGCATCGGGTAGGCCCCGACTGCGGCACCCTGCAGGTACGGCGTGAGGTCCTCGAAGAGCGCACCGACCGCGTCGCCGAAACGGGCCAGCTTGGAGACCTCCCAGCCCGGGACGCAGAGCACGTCCGGGACGTCGCGGGCACCGAGGATCGCGCCGAGCTTCTCCGCGTACTTCAGGCCGTCCTGCACGCTGAAGTCGACCTCGGTGCCGAGCTCGGTGTTGATCGCGGTCAGGTAGGCGTTGCTCGAGCCGGACGGCGGCGCGGGCCCCCAGACCGGAACCATCGCGCGGATGGCCGGACCACCCGCGCCGGGCTTGTCGGTGATGGCGTCGACCAGCCGAGCCGGGAACTTCGTGTAGCCGTCGGCGACCGGCCGGGTGCTGATGATGTCCGGTTTGGGCACCGCGATGGTGAGCGCGCGCTGCTCGGGCAGGATCCCGGCGAGCTTGTCGAGCTGCTGGGTCGCGCCGCCGCGGGTGGCCTTGTCGGCGCAGCCGCCGAGCACTCCCCCTCCGGCGACGGCGGCGGCCGAGAGGCCGATCAGGCTGAGAAAGGTCCGGCGATCGGCGGACGGGCCGGCGGGTGAACTCACGGCGCGCTCCTGTTCGATGGTCGACGGGACCGACAGCTTCCCGCTAGAGTTTGTTTGGCTTGTAGCCAAACAAAGTAGCCGACGGTGGTGGGGCCCACAAGAGATGTCCGTGCCCGCGGAGCAGGGGCACGGCATGATGGGACGGGCCAGCCGGGGACCCGGCGGCGGGAGGCAGGACTGACGTGATCGGTACGCACGGCATGACGCAGCCGGCGGACTTGTCCGACGTGAGAATGACGAACCTGGCGGTGGTCCTCAGATACGTACGCACCCACGCACCCTGCTCGCGCGCGGACATCGCCGCGTCCACGGGACTGAACAAGGCAACGGTGTCCAGCCTGGTCGCCGATCTCCTGGAGCGACGGCTGCTCCGTGAGACCGGCATGGCGGAGAACAGGATCGGACGCCCGGCGGCGATGCTCACGCTCGAGTCCCGCCCGTACGCCGCGATCGGGCTCGAGGTCGCGACCGACCACCTCGCCGTGGTCGCGGTCGACCTGACCGGTGAACGCCTGCTGACCTGGCGCCGGGCGTACCCCGGGCTGGACGGCACCCCCGGGCGGGCCGAGGCCGCGGTCGCGGCGCTGGCCGGACGGGTGGTCGCGAAGATGGCCGCTCAGGACCGCCGGGTCCTCGGGCTGACCGTCGGTGTGCCCGGGCAGGTCGGCGCCGACGGTGGTGTGCGCTTCGCACCCCATCTCGGCCGGCCCGACCTGGAGCTGCACGCCGCCCTCGAACGCGGGCTGCGCCGGCCGGACTACGAGGTTGTCGTCGACAGCGCCGCCAATCTGGCCGCCCTGGCCGAGCACCGCGCCGGCGCCGACGCGGACACACCCGACCTGGTCACGCTGGTCGGTGACGCCGGTGTGAGCGCCGGGATCATCACCGGCGGCCGGTTGTTACGCGGCGGGCGCGGATCCGCGGGTCAGGTCGGTCATCTCCAGGTCGACTGCGACGGCCCGCTGTGCCGGTGCGGCCGCACGGGGTGCCTGGAAGCCGTCGCGGGGCTGCCCGCCCTGGTGCGCCGGGCGCTGCCGGACACCGAGGACGACGGCCCGGTCACCGATTACGCGCCCGAGCTGGAGCGGATCGTCGCGCTGGCCAAGGCGGGTGACACCCGGGTGACCGAGGTCCTCGCGGACACCGGCCGGCTGCTGGGCCGCGGCGTCTCGACCCTGGCCGAGCTGCTGGACCCGCAGGTCGTGGTGCTCGGCGGCACCTTCGCGACGCTCGCACCGTGGCTGCTGCCCGCGGTGGAGGCGGAGGTGAAGTCCCGGGCCGCCGCGCCGGGTGATCTCGGCTTCCGGGTCACGGTGTCCACCCTGCACCCGGACGCCGCGGCGGTCGGCGGCGCAATGCTGGCCCTGGACCGTCTGGAGGCCGGGCGGCTGCCCGTACCCGTCGAATAGGACATCGTCTTATCTAAATGTTTCTCTTGACCGGGATCGATGCCGGGTGTCAACCTCGAAGGGCTCCGCCGTAACACGTGCGTAACAGCGCGTCGGCGGAGCCTTTTCTCAGGCCATCATCGAAGCGCTTCGACGGACTCGCAGGGAGAGCACCGCGATGGACGACACGGCCCGCCGCACCTTCGAGGACCCCGGCGCGCCACTGTCCCGGCGGGTGGCCGACCTGCTCTCCCGGCTCACCCTCGACGAGAAGGTCGGACTGCTCCAGCAGTACCAGGGCGCGGTGCCCCGGCTCGGCGTCGGGCCGTTCCGTACCGGGACCGAGGCGCTGCACGGCGTCGCCTGGCTCGGCGAGGCCACCGTCTTCCCGCAGGCGGTGGGGCTGGGCAGCACCTGGGACCCCGAGCTGGTCCGGCGGGTCGGCGCGGCGGTCGGCGACGAGGTACGCGGCCTGCACCACAAGGACCCCGTCGGCACCGGGCTCAACGTCTGGGCGCCCGTGGTCAACCCGTTGCGCGACCCGCGCTGGGGCCGCAACGAGGAGGGGTACGCCGAGGATCCCTGGCTGACCGGGGTGCTCGGGACCGCGTACGCGTCCGGGCTGCGCGGCGACGACCCCCGCTACCTGCGGACAGCACCGACGCTGAAGCACTTCCTGGGCTACAACAACGAGACCGATCGCCACCTCACGTCCAGCGACCTGCCGCCGCGGGTGCTGCACGAGTACGAACTGCCGGCGTTCCGCGGGCCCATCGCCTCCGGTGCGGCCGTTGCGGTCATGGCGTCCTACAACCTGGTGAACGGCCGGCCGGCCCACCTGAGCCCGTTGCTCGCCTCCGAACTGCGCACCTGGACCGGCGACGACGTGCTGGTGGTCGGCGACGCGGGCGCCTGCACCAACCTCGCGGGCGACCAGCACTACCTGCCCGATCACGTGTCCGGGCTGGCCGCCGCGCTGCGGGCCGGGGTCGACTGCTTCACCGAGGACCCCGCGACGACCGTGACGCGGCTGCACGAGGCACTCGACCGCGGCCTGCTGACCGCCTCCGACGTGGACACGGCCGTCCGGCGCATCCTGGCGATCCGGTTCCGGCTCGGCGAGTTCGACCCCGCCGGCCTCGACCCGTACGCGGCCACGACCGCCGACGTCGTCAACTGCCCCGAGCACCAGGAGCTCGCCCGCGAGGCGGCCCGGGCTTCCGTCGTCCTGCTGAAGAACAGCGACGACCTGCTGCCCCTGGACGCCGGGCGGACGGTCGCCGTGATCGGGCCACTGGGCGACACTGTCGCGGCCGACTGGTACAGCGGCAGTCTGCCGTACGCGGTCTCGGTGCGGGCCGGTCTGACCGCCCGGCTGGGCGTGGACTCGGTGAGCGGGACCGAGGGTGCCGACCGGATCCGCCTGCGCACTCCGGCGGGAGTCGTGACCGGCGGCGACGGGCCCGAGGGTGCCGTGCTGCGGGCCGGCGGGAGCGGCGACGACCTCTTCGACGTGCTCGACTGGGGTGGCGGCACGCTCACCCTGCGCGCCGCGGGCAACCGGCGGTACGTGCGCGCGGGCGAGGACGGCGTGCTGATCAACGACCGGCCGGAGCCCGGCGAGTGGGTCGTGCGGGAGACGTTCGAGCCGCTCCGGCGGGGTCACGCCGTGCTGCTGCGGCACCTGGCGAGCAACCGGTGGGTCGTGGCCGGTGACGACGGTGTGCTGCGCGCCGAGGCCACGGAGGCCGCGACAGCCACGGCGTTCGACGTCGAGCTGGTCGAGGACGGTGCGGCAACCGCCGCGGCTGTGGCTCGCGAGGCCGACGTGGTGGTGGTCGTGCTCGGCAACCATCCGATGGTCGCCGGGCGCGAGACCGAGGACCGCACCGGGCTGGAGCTGCCGCCGGGGCAGGACGCGGTGCTGCGGGCCGTCCACGCCGCCAATCCGCGGACCGTGCTGCTGCTGACGAGCAGTTACCCGTACGCGATCGGCTGGGCCCAGGAGCACGTGCCGGCGGTGCTGTGGTCGGCGCACGGCGGTCAGGAGCACGGGACCGGCCTCACCGACGTACTGCTCGGCGCGACGGGGACGGGTGAGCCGGTCGAGCCCACGGGCCGCCTCCCCCAGACCTGGTACGCCGGCACCGACGAACTCCCCGACCTGCTCGACTACGACATCATCGGCAGCGACGCGACCTACCTCTACTTCCGGGGCACACCGCTCTACCCGTTCGGGCACGGCCTCGGCTACACCCGCTTCGAGCACCGGGACCTGCGGCTGAGCACCCCTTCCGTCTCGGCCGGCGACCGGGTCGAGGTCAGCGTCGACGTCGTCAACACCGGCGACCGGACGGGCACCGAGGTGGTGCAGTTCTACACACGGCAGCGGCGGTCGCGGGTCAAACAACCGCTGCGGCAGCTGCGGGGCTTCCGGCGGGTCCGGCTCGCTCCCGGCGAACAGGCCACGGTGACGCTGACCCTCGACCCGGCCGACCTGGCGTTCTACGACGTGGTCCAGGACCGGCCGCTGATCGAGTCGGCCCGGCACACCGTGCTGACCGGGCGCTCGTGCACCGACCTCACGGCGTCCGCGATCCTGACGGTGCACGGCGAGACCGTCCCGGACCGGCCGGCGACCAGCCTGCGGGCGGCGAACCGCGACGCCGAGTACGGCACCGCCCTGACCGCCGAGGGCCCGTCGGAAGGCGACGCCGTGGTGGCGGTCCGGGACGGCGGGTGGCTGGCCTTCGACCGCGTCGACTTCGGCGCGGGCGAACACCGCATCACCGCCTCGGCCGCGGCCTCCGGCTCCGGCGCACGGATCGAGGTACGCCTCGACGAGCCGCTCTCCGGTCCGGTGGCCGCGGTGCTGGACGTGCCGGCGGTGGCCGGACGCCACGACTGGATCGAGGTGGACGCGCCGCTGTCCGGCGCGTCCGGCCGCCACGACCTCTACCTGGTCTTCGACCGCGCCGGCGCCCGGGTCAGCGCTGTCGGTTTCGGGCCCTGAGCTGAGCCCCGGCCTCGGCGACGGTGGTGACATCGGCGTACTTCGCGCCCAGGTCGAAGATCGACGCGTCGTGCACGGCCCGGGTCCGGTCCCCGCAGGCGTCCGCGGCGACGATCGGGCGGAAGCCGTGCTGCAGCGCGTCGGTCGCCGTCGCCCGGACACAGCCCGAGGTCGACACCCCGGCGATGACCGCGGTGTCGATCCCCCGGGCGGTCAGGGTGGCCGCCAGTGAGGTACCGAAGAAGCCGGACGCGTACTGCTTGACGACGACCACCTCGCCCGCGCCCGGTTCCAGCTCGGGGACGAACTCGCCGAGGTGTCCGGCTCCCTCGGCGAGCACCGCGAGACCGGGCACCTTGCGGACGAAGAGGCCCCCGTCGGTGAGGTCCGCGGCATAGGCGACCCGGGTGTGCACGACCGGGATCCCGGCCGCCCGCGCCACGCCCAGCAGCTCGGCGCAGCCGTCGACCGCGGCCCGGGAGCCGAGGTCGAACGGGCTGCCCGGCGTGAAGTACGCCCGCATCATGTCGATGAGCAGCAACGCCGGGCGGTCACCCCAGCCGAGGGTGGCGCCGAAGGGCGTGGTCATGTCCAGACGGGCCGGGTCGGCGCGGGCAGACCGGTCTCCTCCTCGCACCGGGCGAGGATCTCGTCGAGGCCCGGTCCCATGTCGAAGACCGGCAACTCGTCCGGCCGCCCGGCCCGCAGCCGCCGGCGCAGGTCCTCGGTGCCGTCCGTGTCGACGGCACCACCGTCGTCGGTGACCACGCCGTACCGGCGGGCGCCGTCGCTGCTGACCAGGCCGCGGCGGACCTCCAGGCCGACCAGCGCGGGGTCGCGTTCGAGCGGGTCACCCCAGCCGCCGCCACCCCACGTGACGAAGTGCAGCACGTCGCCGGGGTGGACGGGCACGTCGTGACACTTGCTGGGCAGGATCTCCCGTTCACCGCCCGCGCGGTCGATCCACTTGCGACCGCGGGCGCCCGGGGTGCCGCCGTTGACACCCCACGGGTACATCAGCCAGCGGTCGTCGTGGATCGCGATCGTGCCGGGCTCGAGGAAGCGGTAGGCGACGTCGACACCGTTGCCACCCCGGTGCAGGCCCGCGCCGCCGGTGTCGGCGAGCGTCTCCCACTTCTCGATCCGCAGCGGGTAGTACGACTCGAGGAACTCGCACGGGATGTTGACGAAGCTGGGCCAGAGCGAGTGCCCGTCGGGACCGTCGCCGAGCGGCCGCCCGGGGATGCCGCCGAAGCCGATCGAGTAGAGCTGGAACCACTCCCCCTTGCGGTCGCCGCCCGAGTAGTTCCCGGAGTACATGAAGTGCGGCGAGGACGAGAAACCGGCCGCGTTGAGCAGCGCCGGGTTGGTCTGCCCGAGCAGGCCGCCGAAGAGGTCGAAGACCCGGCCGATGCCGTGGTTGCGGGCGTTCAGGGCGGCCGGATGTTTCGGCTTCCAGTAGGAGCCGTCGGGGATCGTCACGTCGACCAGCGGGTAGAAGCCGTCGTTCCAGAGGATCTGCGGGTCGGCCACGGTGATCATGTAGATGCCGAAGAACATCCGCGCCAGGTTCTCGTTGAGGTAGTAGTTGATCGGCCCGGCGGCCTGCGGTGACGAGCCCGTGAAGTCCAGGTGCACCTTCTCACCGGTCCGGGTCAGCGACAGCTTCAGCTCGTACGGCCCGAAGCCGACCCCGTCGTCGCAGATGTAGTCGGTGAACGAGAGCGTGCGCCCCTCCTCGAAGACGACCTGGAGCAGCACCTTCATCGCGTCGTGGTTGCGCTGGAGCAGATCGTCGAGCGCGGACAGATAGGTCGCGGTGCCGAAGCGGGCGCACATCTCCTGCACCCGGCGGGCGGCCGTGCGGCACGCGGCGACGAGGCCGTTGAGGTCGGCGCGGTTCCAGTCGGGGACGCGTACCTGGTTGAGAATGATCCGGAGGGCGTCCTCGTTGACCTTGCCGTTCTCGTAGAGCTTGAAGGGCGGGATCACCACACCCTCCTCGTAGATCGTGCGGGCGTCGGTCGGCATCGACGACGGCGTCTTACCGCCCACGTCCGACATGTGCCCGAACATCGAGGCCCAGCCGACGACCCGCCCGTCGACGTAGATCGGGAGAACGACCAGCCAGTCGTTGGCGTGACTGATCGCGGCGCCGCACGCGTACGGGTCGGAGGTGAGCAGGACGTCACCCTCGCCGATGTCACCGTCGAAGCCGGCCAGGAAGTCGGGGATCGAGAGGCCGAACTGGCCCACGACCATCTTGCCGCTCGCGTCGGCGATCAGCGGGAACTCGTCGTGCTGCTCCCGGATGCCGGGTGAGAGGGCGGTGCGGAAGAGGACCTCGTCCATCTCGTACCGGGCGTTGCGCAGACCGTTCTCGACCAGGTCGAGCGTCACCGGGTCGACGTCGGCCCGGGCGAGCGGGGTGGTGTCGCGTTCGACGATGCGTGCCATCTCAGGCCTCCGAGGGGCGGATCAGGAGACTGCCGCCGGCGTCGGCCGTGGCGGTGTGTCCGGGGAGCACGAGGGTGGTCGAATCCATCTCGGCCACGATGGCCGGCCCGGCGATCACGTCGCCGGCCCGGAGCTTGAGCCGGTCGTAGAGCCCGGCATCGACGAACGCGCCGTCGACGTACACGCGGGTGTCACCGGTCCGGGCGGCGGAGGGGTCACCGTCGCCCTTCTCCAGGTGGATCGGCGCCACGCGGGGACGAGGGCCGGTGACGGTGGCTCGGGCGTTGACCAGCTCGTGCCCGGCCGCGAGGGTGAACGAGAAGAGCCGCTCGTGCTCGGCGTCGAAACGGGCGGCGAGCAACGCGGGCGCGTCCGGCGCCGCCAGCAGCTCCTCGTCGAAGGTGACCGGCAACTCGTTGCCCTGGCCGACAAAACGCAGATCGGCGGAGTAGGTCGTGGTGTGCCGGTCGGCGGGGACCCCCTGGGCCACCAGACGCTGGGAAGCCGCCTCGGCGAGCTCGCGGAAGACCGTGGCGAACTCCCCGGCATCGAGGTCGCCGACCTTGCGCAGCACGGTCCGCGCCGCCTCGTCGCGGGCCGACGTGGTGGCGTCGCCCAGCGCGCACAGCACACCGGGTGACGGCGGGACGATGACCGGCCAGGCGCCGGTGAGCCGCCCGAGGGCGTTGGCGTGCAACGGTCCGGCACCACCGAACGCCACCAGGGCGAAGTCGCGCGGGTCGAAGCCCTGCTGCACGCTGACCAGGCGCAGACCGCCGAGCATGTTCTCGTTGACGATGTCGATGATCCCGGCGGCGGCCGCCTCGGCACTCGGCAGGCCCATCGCGTCGGCGACGGTCTGCACGGCGGCGCGGGCGGCCTCGCGGTCGAGGGTGATCTCGCCACCGGCCAGCGAGGACGGCAGATAACCCAGGACCACGTTCGCATCGGTCACGGTCGGCTCGGTGCCCCCTTTCCCGTACGCGGCCGGCCCCGGCTCGGCACCGGCCGACTGCGGCCCGACCCGCAACGCCCTGGTCAGCTGCGGCACGTGGGCGATCGAGCCGCCACCGGCACCGACCGTCCGGACGTCGACCGCCGAGGCACGCACGGTCAGGTCACCGACCTTCGTCTCGCGGCCGATGCGGGCCGTCCCGCCCTGCACCAGCGCGACGTCGGTCGACGTGCCGCCCATGTCGAAAGTGATCAGCTCGGTGTGCCCGGACTGCTCGGCCACCCAGACGGCACCGGTGACACCACCGGCCGGGCCCGACAGCAACATCGTGACGGGCGCGGAGATCGCGGCGGTGGCCGACGACAGGCCGCCGTCGCTGCGCAGGATCGACAGCTCCCCGCGTACGCCCTCGGCGGCGAGCTGGGCGGACAGGTTGGCGACGTACCGCGCGACCTGCGGCTGGACGTATCCGTTGGCGACGGTGGTGAGGGCGCGTTCGTACTCGCGCATCTCGGGGAGCACCACGCTGGAGAGCGAGACCTCGATGCCGGGGAGTTCCTCGGCGGCGAGCTCGGCGATGCGCCGCTCGTGCTCGTCGTTGGCGAAGGCGTTGATGAGCGACACCGCCAGAGCCTCGATGCCGTTGTCCCGCAGCTGTCGCAGGGCCTTGCGCGTGGCCTCCTCGTCGAGCGGCCGGACGACGCTGCCGTCGCTGCCCGTGCGCCCGGGCACCTCGACGGTGTTCTCCAGGGCGGCGAGCGGTTCGGGTTTGGGCCAGATGATCCAGCCGGCCAGGCCGCCGGGCACGAACGACCGGGCGATCTGCAGCACCTGCCGGAAACCCTCGGTGGTGACGAGACCGACGGTGGCGCCCTTGCCCTCCAGGATCGCGTTCGTCGCGACGGTCGTGCCGTGCAGGACGTGCGCGACGTCGCCGCGCTCGACACCCGCCTCGGCACACACCTTGTCGATGCCGTGCAGCACACCCACCGACTGGTCACTCGGCGTCGAGGCGGTCTTGGCCCGCCAGGTCGCCCCGGAATCCTCGTCGACCAACAGCACGTCGGTGAAGGTTCCGCCCACATCCACGCCGAGTCGATATGACATCTCGCTCCCTTCTCAGATGATGCCGGCTGCACGCAGGCGCGCTTGCTCCGTCTCGTCCAGACCGATGAGTCCGCCGTAGATCTCGGTGTTGTGCTCGCCCAGGGCCGGCCCGGCGGTGCGGACGGCTCCCGGGGTCTCGGAGAGCCGCGGTGTTGCGTTCTGCATCGGCAGCTCACCGAAATCGGGATGGGGCACGGTCACGATCGCCTCGCGGGCCGCGAAGTGCGGGTCACCGAACATGTCCTTCGCCCGGAAGATCCGGCCCGCCGGTACGCCGTTGGCATGCAGCAGTCCGAGCAGGTCCTCGGCCGCGCGGCCCGAGGTCCAGCGGGCGATGTGGTCGTCGAGCTCGGCCATCGCCGCGCCGCGGGCCGAGTGGGTCGCGTACCGGGGGTCGGCGGCGAGCTCCGGCTCCCCCATCGCGACGGCCAGCCGCCCGAACACCGTGTCCTGGTTGGCGGCGATGAGGATCAGATCGCCGTCACCGGTCGGGTAGACGTTGCTCGGTGACACGTTCGGCAGCGTCGCGCCGGTGCGCTCGCGCTGGTAACCGGCGACCGCCCACTCCGGCAGCAGCGACTCCATCATCGCCAGCACCGCCTCGTAGATCGCCGAGTCGACGATCTGCCCGCGGCCGGTCCGCCCACGGCTGTGCACCGCGACGAGTGTGCCCAGACAGGCGTAGACCGCGGCGAGCGAGTCACCGAGCGAGATCCCGGCGCGGACGGGCGGGCTGCCGGGCTCACCCATGACGTAACGGATGCCGCCCATCGCCTCGCCGATCGAGCCGAAGCCGGCCCGGCTCGCGTAGGGGCCCGTCTGGCCGTACCCGGTGACCCGGGTGATGATCAGGCCCGGATTGGTCTTCCACAGCGTCTCGGGCGCCATGCCCCAGCGTTCGAGGGTGCCCGGCCGGAAGTTCTCCACCACGATGTCGGCGGTGTCGATGAGCCGGCGGATCAGCGCCTGCCCCTCGGGGTCCCGCAGATTGCAGGTGATCGACTTCTTGTTGCGGGCGACGACCGGCCACCACAGCGACTTGCCGTGCGGCTTCTCCCGTCCCCACTGGCGCATCGGGTCACCCGTCGCCGGGTCCTCGACCTTGATGACCTCGGCACCGAAGTCGCCCAGCAGCTGACCGCAGAACGGCCCGGCCAGCAGCTGACCGAACTCGACCACTCGCAGGTCGTCCAGGGGCAGGGTCATGCGGTCACCCCGATCATCGTGGCGCGGGCGTTGTAGAGGTGGGCGCGCATGATGGCCTCGGCCCAGTCGCCGTCACCCGCGCGGGCCGCGGCGACCATCTCGACGTGGTGGTTCAGGCTGCGCAGCAACGCATCCGGCGCGTAGTCGTGGAAGTTCTGGTGCACCACGGCCGCGTGCGTGACGCCGCGCAGGGCCGCCGCGAGCGGTGCCGCGCCGGCCGCCTCGATGAACAGACCGTGGAAGCGCCGGTTGAGGTCGACGATCGCGGTCAGGTCCTGGTGCCGTCCCGGACGACCGATCCGGAGCATGGCCTCGGCGAGCTCGTCCAGCTCGGCGAGCTCCCCGGCACCGAGCTTCGGTACGGCCTGACGCACCGCGTACGGCTCGAGCCGCAGGCGCAGCTCGAAGATCTCCCGCAGCTCGTCCGTCGACCAGGTGGCAACACGGGCGCCCCGGTTGGGCTGCAGCTCGACCAGCCCTTCGGCGGCGAGCCGGCTGAGCGCCTCGCGGATCGGGGTCCGGCTCACCGACAGGCGACTGGCCAACTCGGCCTCGCCGAGCCGGGTCCCGGACGCGATCACCCCCGAGAGGATCTCCTCTCGCAGTGACTGCGCCGCTTGCTCCGCCGCTGGTCGCACTGGACCTCCCGCTCAGCTCGATTGCATGCAATCCTGGTCACTGCCGGGACGTTTCCGCAAGAGGGGTGTCCATGATGTTGGTGGGTTGTATGCAATGAGCGTTTCGGTGGTAGAAGTCTCCCCGCGTGACGGGCTGCAGAACGAGGACGTCCTGCTGAGCACCGACGACAAGGTCGCCCTGATCTCGTCGCTGGCGGCGGCCGGCCTGCGCCGCATCGAGGCGACCAGCTTCGTGCACCCGAAACGGGTCCCGCAGATGGCCGACGCCGAAGCGGTCGCCGCACGGCTCCCCCGCGGGCAGGTGTCCTGGATCGGGCTCGTGCTCAACGAGCGCGGTCTCGACCGGGCGATCGCCGCCGGTCTGGACGAGGTCAACGTTGTTGTCGTCGCCACGGACACCTTCAGCACCCGCAATCAGGGCGTCACGACGGCCGAGGGCATCGCGGCGTGGCAGCGGATCGCCGTGCGGGCCAAGGATGCCGGTCTGCGGACCACGGTGACGATCGCCGCCGCGTTCGGCTGCCCGTTCGAGGGTGAGGTACCGGTGAGCCGCGTCCGCGAGGTCGTCGCCGGATGCCTGCAGGCACGACCCGACGAGCTGGCCCTGGCCGACACCATCGGCGTCGGTGTGCCCGCGCAGGTGCGGGCGCTGGCCGGAGTCGCGGCCAGCGAGGCGCCGGGTGTGCCGTTGCGGTGGCATTTCCACAACACCCGCAACACCGGTTATGCCAACGCTCTGACGGCTGCCGAGCTGGCCGGGGACTCGCCGGTGGCGCTCGACAGCAGCGCCGGTGGCATCGGCGGATGCCCGTTCGCACCGGACGCGACCGGGAACATCGCGACCGAGGACCTGCTCTACCTGCTCGGCCGCAGCGGATACGACGTCGGCGTGGACGTCAGCGCGCTGCTGCCGGTAGCCCGCCGCCTGGGCGACCAGCTCGGCCACGAAGTACCCGGGCAACTGTCACGCGCCGGCCTCTTCCCGCTGGGGTCAGCAGTGCGGTGACCAGCCGTCGGTGCCGGCCAGGTAGGACGCGACGGTGTAGCCGGTGGCCTCGGCGGCGGTGAGTTGCGGGCGGTCCGGGGTCACCAGCGCGCCGGGGCCGCGGTTGCGGAACTCCGCGAACCGCGCGTCACGCCACGACCAGGTGCCGAAGTCGCTCCACGGCGCCGGGCCGATGTGCGCGCCGAGCACCGAGTTCCGGATCACCGCCTGCCCGATCGCGTTCGGGTCCTGGCTCGGATGCCACGGCCGCCCGAGGAAGACACTCGCCGCGGGTGCGTCGGAGGCGAACGAGCAGCGTGAGAAGAGCAGCCCGTACGGGTTGGTGATGCTCGTGCTCGGCGCGGTCACGTATCCGTTGTTGGTCTCGGATCCGCGGGTCAGCGAGTGGATCCGGCAGCGGTCGAAGGCGGCCGTGCCACGGCCGAAGATGAAGTCGACGTCACCCTCGACGTAACAGCCACGCAGGTAGATCCGGGCGGGTACGTCCGCGGCCGGACTGTTGAGGTAGAGCGTGTCCTGGTTGCCGAGGAACCGGACGTGATCGAAAACGAGCCGATCAGCGCGGGTCAGCACCGCCACCGCCTGCCTGCCGGTGATCTCCGGGTGGGCGGCCTCGTCGAAGGTGTTGGCGAACGTCAGGTTCGTGGCAGTGAAATCCGAGGCGTCGACGGTGACCGAGGCGCTGCCCGAGGTGCCCCACGTGCCACCTTCGGGGCGCGGGGTGCCGTTGGCGCGGTCGTCGCTGATGACCACCTGCTCCGCACGGGTGGCCCGGCCGCGCAGCAGGACGTGCGGCTTGTCCGCCGGAACGATGACCTGCCCGGTGTAGACACCCGGCCGCACGTCGATCGTGAAGCAGGTGGTGTTCCCGGATGGCACCGCGTCGATCGCGGCCTGGACGGTCGTGACGTCACCGCTGCCGTCGGCCGCGACCGTGATCCGCCGGCCCGGGTGGGCCGGCCCGGGAAGGCCGTCGGCCGCGACCCGCCCGCCTGGGTGGGCCTGCCCGGGAAAGCCGTCGGCTGTGGTCGGCCCGCCTGGACGGGCCTGCGCGGAACGGCCGGTGGCAAGGCCGGCGGCCACCGCGGCGCCGGAGGTCGCGGCCAGCCGGATCAAGGTGCGGCGGTGCATGGGACCTCCCGAGGTAAGCGCTTACCTCAGGACGGTAGGACCGGCAGTGACATTCGTCAATGGATGCGTGTCAGCGCGCCGGGGCTTCGTGTCGGCGGCGTGTCAGCCGTCTCCGCGAAGCTCGGTCCATGACTGATCTTGCTTACGCCGGGTTGTTCTTCGCCGGGCTGCTCGCGGGCTTCGAGATTCTCGTGCGCTTCGCCCTGCGTGATCCGCTCGGGGCCGTGGAGCCGGAGCCGCAGATCCGGCTCCGCCAGGCGCTCATCCTGCGGATGAGAATCCTGGTCGCGGGTGTCTTCCTGCTCACCGCGGCCCTCGCGGTCACGGTCTCTATCACCGACGGCTCACTTCTCCGGTACGCCGGACTCGCCGCCCTGCTGGTGTGGGCCGTGACGACCTTCGGCGGGACCGTCCCGATCAACAGTGCCGTCCTCACCTGGGACCCGCAGGCCCCGCCGCCGGACTGGCGCACCCTGGTCACCCGCTGGGAACGCCTCGACACCGTCCGCGCGGGCGCGGCGCTCGCGGCCTTTGTCCTCTTCCTCCTGGCCGTGACGCCGTGAGCTCGCCCGCAGGTGGAAGCGTTCACCCTGCGGGCCGAGGATGCTGAGGAGCTCGACCGGGTGGGTGTCGGCCGTGCCGAACCAGTGCGGGAGATGGGTGTCGAACTCCGCGACCTCCCCGCTGCTCAGGACCAAACTCTGGTCGCCGAGCACGAGGCGCAGCCGGCCGTTGAGGACGTAGAGCCAGTGGTAGCCCTCGTGGGACTTCGGATCGGGCTCCCGGTCGGCCGGCCCCGCGGGCAGGACCATCTTGAACGCCTGCAGTCCGCCGGGTTTGCGGGTGAGCGGGATGACCGTCAGGCCGAAGCGGGTGACCGGGCGGGGGAAGACCCGGGGGTCGCCGCTGGCCGGAGCCCCGACCAGATCGTCGAGCGGCACCTGGAAGGCCTTGGCCAGCGGCAGCAGCAGGTCGAGCGCGGGCCGGCGCTGACCGGACTCCAGCCGCGACAGCGTGCTGATCGGGATGCCGGTCGACTCGGCGAGGGCGGTCAGAGTTGATCCGCGGCGCCGGCGCAGCTCCCTCAAACGGGGGCCCACCGCGGCCAGCACGGCGTCGAACTCGTCGTTCATGGGCGCCACTCTGCCCGACTGTTTGTCCTGGTCGCACGAAACTTTGTCAGATCGGCAAACGGCCGTCCCGCGGGGGCGGGACGGCCGTCGTGTCAGCTCACCAGAGGACGCCGGGCTGGGGCAGCTCCGATCCGGCGGCGAACCAGGTGTGCCAGCGGACGCCGGTGCCGGCGAAGGTCCGGGCGGTCGAGCGCGCCACGAAGACGTCCGCGGCCGCGCCCCGGGTGAACGTGGCGATGTCGGTCAAGCCGTCGCCGGTGAAGTCGCCGGTGCCGGGGATCTCCGAGCCGGCCGCGAAGTAGTCGTGCCACTTGACCCCGGTGCCCACGAACCCCGAACCCGTCGACCGGGCCACGTAGACGTCGGCCGAGGAACCGCGCGTGAAGGTGACGATGTCGTCCTTGCCGTCACCGGTGAAGTCGCCGACCGACGGCAACTCCGAGCCCGCCGCGAAGTAGTCGTGCCACTTGGCGCCGGTGCCCACGAACCCCGAACCCGTGGACCGCGCGACGTACACGTCCGCCGACGCGCCCCGGGTGAACGTGGCGATGTCGTCCTTGCCGTCACCCGTGAAGTCGCCGACGGCCGGGATCTCCGAGCCTGCCGCGAAGTAGTCGTGCCACTTCTGACCCGTACCGGAGAAGGCGGAGCCGGTCGAGAGGGCGACGTAAACGTCGGCCGAGGAACCGCGGGTGAAGGTGGCGATGTCGTCCCTGCCGTCACCGTTGAAATCGCCGACGGCCGGGATCTCCGAGCCCGCCGCGAAATAGTCATGCCATTTGGCGCCCGTTCCGGTGAAGGAGGAACCGGTCGACAAGGCGACGTAGACGTCGGCTGCCGCGCCACGGGTGAACGTCACGATGTCGTCCTTGTTGTCACCGTTGAAATCACCCACCAACGGCGTTTCGGTCCCGGCCGCAAAATAGTCATGCCATTTGACTCCGGTACCGGTGAAGGCGGAGCCGTTGGACAACGCGACGTAGACGTCGGCCGCCGGCCCGCGGGTGAAGGTGACTATGTCGTCGCGGCCGTCACCGTTGAAATCCCCGGCCACGCCACCGAATCCGCCGCCGGACGGCGGTGCCGCCGCGGCCGGAAGGCCCTGCAGTTGTGCCGCCACCGTCATGGCCGCGATTGCCGTCAACGCCAGCAGGCGCCGGTTCCCGTTCATCTTTCTCCCCGTTCTCGTGGTGGACATTCCGGGAACGAACCTAACGCCGGTAAAGGGCATTGCCGTCATTGCGTCCGGTTGCCGTCGGTAACCGGAAAAGGCCGCGAAGCGCGTGGCCCGGGCGTACGATTTTTTGCCCGTCCGTGGACTCGCGGTCGCTGAAGATCGGGCTTACGCTCGCCTTCGTCCGGGCGTCTGCCGCAGGTGGGGACCAAGAAGCGGCGGCCCGGTCACGAACCGAAAGGCAGGACATGAGAAGACTCCTGGCCGCCCTCGTCGTCGCCGGCCTCACCGCCGGCGGCGCGGTGGCAGCGGCGCCGGTGCAGGCCGCACCGGCTCGCGGCGAGTCCGGCTTCACGCCGGCGCCGATCTCGTGGGGACAGTGCGAGAGCCCCGGGCTCCAGTCCCGCAACGCGCAGTGCGGCCTGCTCACGGTGCCGCTGGACTACAGCCGTCCGGGCGGCACCAAGATCAAGCTGGCCGTGTCGCGGATCGTGCACAAGTCGTCGGCCGCCGACTACCAGGGCGTCATGCTGACGAACCCCGGCGGTCCCGGCGGCTCGGGCCTGACGCTGTCGGTGCTCGGCGAGTACGTCCCGGACGACGTCGGCAGCGACTACGACTGGATCGGCTGGGACCCCCGCGGTGTCGGCTCCAGCGAACCGTCCCTGACCTGCGACGGCGAGCTGACCACGGCGTACAACCGGCCGTACTACGTTCCGGTGACCCGGTCGCTGGAGAAGACCTGGCTCAACCGCTCCAAGACGTACGCGCAGGAGTGCGCGAAGGCCGGCGGCGCGCTGCTGGACCACGTCAAGACCACCGACACGGTGGCCGACATGGAGAGCATCCGCAAGGCCCTGGGCGCCAAGCAGATCAACTTCTACGGCTTCTCCTACGGCACCTACCTGGGCCAGGTCTACAGCACCCTGCACCCCGACCGGGTACGCCGGATGGTGCTGGACGGCAACGTGGACCCCCGCGGCGTCTGGTACGACGCCAACCTGGCCCAGGACACCGCCTTCGACGCCAACTCCAAGGTGTACTGGAACTGGATCGCCAGGTACGACTCGGTCTACCACCTGGGCACGACCGGCAAGGCGGTCGAGAAGAAGTACTACGCGACCCTGGAGAAGCTCCGGAAGGCACCCGCGGGCGGCGTCATCGGCCCCGACGAGTGGGCCGACGTGTTCACCTCGGCGGCGTACTACGTCTTCGAGTGGACCGACATCGCCGACGCGTTCGCGGCACTGGTGAACAACAGCGACTACGCCCCGGTGAAGGCGCTCTACGACGGCGGCTACCCGCAGGGCCCCGGCACCGACAACGGCTACGCGATGTACCTCGCCACCCAGTGCACCGACGTCAAGTGGCCGCAGAGCTGGGACAAGTGGCGCCGCGACAACTGGCGTACCTACGCCAAGGCGCCGTTCCTGACCTGGGGCAACGCCTGGTTCAATGCCCCCTGCCTGTACTGGAAGGGTGACGTGGGCAAGCCCGTGCGGATCAGCGGCAAGAAGACCCCGCCGATCCTGCTCATCAGCGAGACGAAGGACGCGGCGACGCCGTACTCCGGCAGTCTCCAGGTGCGCAAGCTCTACCCGCGCTCGGTCCTCGTCGAGGGTGTCGGCGGCACCACCCACGCCGGCTCGCTCAACGGCATCGCGTGTGTGGACGACACGATCGCGGCGTACCTGGCCGACGGCTCGCTGCCGAACCGCGTCCGGGGCAACCGCTCCGACAAGCAGTGCGACCCTCTCCCCCAGCCCGACCCGACGGCTGCGGCGGCGAAGAGCGCAACAGCCACCGGCGGTGGCGCCGCCCGGTTGCTGCAGGGGACCTCGGTCCAGCGGTAGTGCACCACGCGGGAGGGGACGGCTGCCGTCCCCTCCCGCGCTGTTCCGTCAGCGCATCGCGGCGATGGCCGCATCCACGCGGCCACGCATCCTCTGCTGCCCGGCCGCGGTCGGGTGACCGGAGAGCTGCGTCTTCCCGCCGTTGGGCACGATCGCCTCGACGTAGGCATCACCGGTGCACAGCTCGTGCCCCGCCAGGACGTTCAGCGTGGAGACGTAGCTGACCGGGACCCCGCTCGTACGGGTCGTGGCCACGATCTGCGCGATGCGGGTGTCCAGGTAGGTGCCCAGCCCGACCAGAGCCTCGCGCGCGCCGCCCGACAGCCAGAGACAGTGCGCCTTGAACGCCGTACCGGTCGCCATGATGTTGGGATAACCGACGACCAGGACCCGACCGGCACGACCACCGGCGGTGAGCTGCGCGCCGATGCTGCGGTAGACGTCCGGCAGACGCGCCGGAAGCAGCCGGTCGATGTCCTGCTTCGCTCGGCGGACCCGGTTGATGCAGGGCCCGGCGCCGACCTCCCGGCCGCGGGTGGCCAGTCCCGTCAGGTAACAGGTGAGGATGATGTCCCCGAACCCGACGTCGTTGCCGCCGACCGAGACGGTGACGAGTTCCGGGACGTTCGCGACACTCCGCAACTGCGCGGTCTGCGGCCGCTCGGTCTTGAAGCTGTCCCGGACGACGTTCGTCGCCAGCGCACCCGAGCAGGCGAAGTGCCCGCTCAGGGCCAGCGGCGCCTCGATGTCGAGATAGCGTGCCCACGCGAACTTGCTGCGGTGGCACTTGTCGGCCTTGGTGTCGGTGCCCGCATCGAACGGCGGTGCACCCTCGCCGGAGGAGAACGAGTCGCCGAGCGCCACGTAGTTCGCCGGGCGGACCAGGACCTTCGTCGTGGCCCGGGCGCCGGGCGCATCGGTCGCGGTGAAGGTGATCTCGCCGGCGTGGTCCAGCCCCGACCTCGCGGTCGTGGAGCAGGTCGCCACCGAGCCGTCGGCCGAGCGTACACAATCGACCTTGACCGGCTGCAGGGGCAACTGCGACCAGGTCACGGTGACCGGACCGCCGTCGGGGTCCTGCGCCGCGACCCGGAAGCTGCCCGGCTGCGGAAAGACACCGTCGACCTGCTGCGGCGCCTCGGTGAACACCGGCGGCCGGTTGGCCGGCGCGGGTTCACCGCTGCCGGGACCCGGACCGGTGCCGGGCAGGAACGTGAGCCTGACCGTGTACGCGAAGTTCCTCTTGTCGGCGCGGCGCGTGAAGGTCCACACCGTCGTTCCGTCCCGCTGCAGGGCGTACCGGTCGTCCGACAGCTGGAAGGAACCGTCGAGCTCGCCGAGGGCGATGTCGAAGGGTGTCCCGGCCGGCTCGGACGGCGATTCCCACACGCCGCTCCCGCAGGAGCCGGAACACAACGGGGTGTCGTCGTAATCGTTGGCGACGAACGACAGGAAGTCCGGCTCGTAACTGCCGGCCGCCACGATCAGCTCGATCGACAGCCGGCCGTCCGCCGGGAAAGTCATCGCCGCGGTGTTGTCGGCGTGCGCGGGTGGTCCTCCGGCCAGCGTCAGGGCGACCACCACGAGGGCGGCCACCGCGCAGCGCACCGATCTCACGGGCGGTTACCGCCGATGAGCTCGCCCGACCAGCGGCGCGACCGGTGACCGTCACAGTCGTTCTGCACCGCCGGGACGCCGGTGCCGACCTCGCCGCCCGCGATCGTCAGGCAGCGGCCGCTGTTCGCGTTGCGCATGAGGAACGTGTCCCCCGGGGCGTCGAGCAGCCGCCAGCGGCGGGACTGCGCGTCGTCGCAGGGCGCCTGGACGGCACGGTTGTTGTTGTCCTTGCCGCCGGCCGCGATGGTGAGGCAACGGCCGCTGCGCAGGTTCTGGATCTGGAAGAGACCGGTCCAGGTGGCGAGCCGCATCCGCCACATCTGGGACCGCTGGTCGCGGCAGGGCCGCTGCACGGCGAGGCTGGAACCGTCGTCGACCGTCAGGCACTTCCTGCTGTTGGTGTTGATCAGCAGGAACCCGGAGAGGAAGTCGGTCGGGCCGGGCGGGGCGGCCTCGGCGGCGGCGCCGGGTGCCAGCAGGCCGGCGGTGAGCAGGGCGGTCACCGCGGCGGACAGGAAACGGCGGCGGACAGACATGGCGGTACCTTCCGGAAGGGATAACGGTCGGGTCGCACGCTATCCAAATAACCGGTCTAAATAGGGCAAATCGCCGCTCACGTTCAGCTGATGTCGGCCGCCGTCAGCTGAAGAGTCGCCGTCAGCTGAAGAACAGCAGGCGGGCGAGCGCGATCAGGCCGATGAGGATGATCAAGCCGCGCAGCAGGAAGGGCGACAGCCGGCGACCGAAACGTGCCCCTGCCAGTCCGCCCAGCGTCGCGCCCGCGGCGATCAGCGCGACCACCCGCCAGTCGACCGAGTCCCACGACACGATCATGAAGGTGATCGCGGCGAGGGCGTTCACGGCCGTGGTCAGCAGGTTCTTCAGGCCGGTGATGGACTGGATCGACTGCGTGGTCAGCACGCTGAGCAGACCGACGATCAGCACACCCTGGGCCGCGCCGAAGTAGCCGCCGTAGATGCCCAGCAGGAACACACCGGCGACGATGGCCACCCGGCGGGCCGGTGACTCCCCGGTCGCACGGCGGCGGGCGGCGCGGCGCTGCATCGCCGGGCCGGCGACGACCATGACCAGGCCGATCGTGATCAGGACCGGCACGATCGCCCGGAAGGCGCCCACGGGCAGGACCAGGAGCAGCAGCGCACCGGTGATGCCTCCGGCGGCCGAGGCCGGCAGCAACAGCCGCAGCCGTGCGCCCTGGCCGGCCAGCTCCGAGCGGTAACCCCAGGTGCCGGTGATGCCGCCACCGACCAGGCCGATGTTGTTCGACACGTTGGCGACCAGCGGCGGATAGCCGAACAGCAGGAGCGTCGGGAAAGTCACCAGCGTGCCGGAGCCCACGACCACGTTGATCATGCCGGCCCAGAACCCCGCGGCGAAGATCGCGAACAACTCGAGCACCCCGCGACCCTATGCTCCGGTTGACACCGGTGCGCGGCTGGGCGAGTGTTCCGAGATGAGCGATGACTGGCCACCGGCAGGCACCCTCATGGCATCCCGCTACCGGCTGGTCTCGCGCCTGGAAACGGGCGGGATGGCGCAGATCTGGCACGCCGACGACGAGCTGCTCGACCGGCCCGTCGCCCTCAAACTGCCCTCCGGGCTCGACCCGGCACGCGCGGACGTCCTGCACCTGGCCTGGAAAGAGGCCAGGATGGCGGCCCGGCTGTCGCACCCCAACATCGCGGCCGTGCACGACTACAACGCGGCGATGCGGCCCGAAGGGTTCATGGCGCCGTTCGTCGTGATGGAACTGCTGGCCGGTGAGTCGCTGGCCGCCCGGCTCGACCGCTCACCACTGTCCTGGCAGGAGTCCGCGGGGATCGGCATCGCGGTCGCGGACGCCCTCACCGCCGCCCACGCCAACGGTGTCGTGCACCGCGACATCAAGCCGGGCAACGTGATGCTGACGCCGACGGGCGTGAAGATCCTGGACTTCGGCATCAGCGCCGCCACCGGTGAACCCGACGACGACGAGACCGGCGTGACCTTCGGAACCCCCGCCTACGTCGCCCCGGAACGGCTCGACGGCAAGCCCGCCGAACCCGCCACCGACGTGTACGGCCTGGGTGTGCTGCTCTACGAGATGGTCACGGGGGATCCGCCGTACCCGGTGGACACCTGGGAGGAGCTCGACGCGGCCCGGACCGCACCGCCGCGGTCCCTGCCGGCGGAGCTGCCGGTCGCCTTCCGGGAGCTCGTCGAGCTGTGCCTGCGCGAGGAGCCGGACCGGCGGCCGACCGCGGCCCACGTCAGTCGTGAGCTGGCCGCCCTCACCCCGCCCGCTGCGCCGCCTGCGCCGAGGAAGAAGCGGCGGGTCGCGCTCTTCTCGGGGCTGGCCGCGCTGGTGGTCTCGCTGATCGCCCTCTTCGCCGCGCTGGGCTCGTCCCGGCAGAGCATCGACGCGGCACCGTCCACGGCGCCGTCAGCCGCACCGTCGGCCGCGCCCTCGGGCGTCACGCCCAGGTCCGCGCCCGCGAGCACCCGGCCGGCGGCCCCGCCCACCGCAAGAGCCACCCCCACCCCCACCCCCACCGCCGCGGCGCCGCTGCGGGTGGACGATGCGATCGATCGGGTACGCGCGACGGTCCGGACCGGCAGGGAGAGCGGTCAGATCCGCCCGGACGTGGCGCAGGATCTGCTCAACCTGCTGCAACCGCTGGGCCGGGCCGAAGCGGCGGACGTCAGCGTCAGGGTGGAGGAGCTCCAGCGCAAGGTCCAGGAACGCACCGACGAGGGCAGCGTCGACGAAGCCCGCGCCGATCTGCTCTCGGCCCGCCTCGCCGACCTGTCCCGCGCTGCCGAACGCGCCACGGGCTGAACCCGCTCACGTCCTCGCTCTCGCGGGAAGCGCGCAGCCCGAAGCGCGGCCCGAAGCGCGCGGCCCGAAGCGCGCGGCCCAGAGCACGCGGCCCAGAGCGCGAACCGCGGGGCCCGGCGACGGTAGGTCAGGCCGAGCCGCGGAGGACCAGCCGGGTGCTCAGGACCAGCCCGCCCTCGCCGGCGTCCTCGTGGTCGATCTTGGCGAGCAGGAGACGGACCATCTCCTGGCCCATCTCCTCGATCGGCTGGTGCACGCTGCTCAGCGGCGGGTCGGTGTGCCGGGCGATCACGGAGTTGTCGAAGCCGACCACCGCGATGTCCCGGGGCGCGGAGAGCCCGCGCTGGCGCATCACCCGCAGGGCGCCCGCCGCCATCATGTCGGAGGCGGCGAAGACCGCGTCGACGCCGGGGTGCCGGTCGAGGAGCCACTGCATGGCCGCCGCGCCGCTCTCCTCGCTGAAGTCGCCGTTCGCGACGATGCCCTCGCCGACGACGTCGCGGTATCCGTCCAGGCGGGCGATGCCCGCGGCCATGTCGAGCGGGCCGGTGATGGTCGCGATCCGGCGGCGGCCCAGCTGGGCGAGATAACCGGTGGCCTCGCGGGCGCCGCCACGATTGTCGGCGTCGACGAAGGTGCCCGCGTCGGCGTGGGTGGGACGCCCGGCCCGGACCGTGGCGACACCGCGCTGCTCGAGGGTGGCCATCAGGTTGTCGTTGCCGTGCAGCGAGAGCAGCAGCGCGCCGTCGACGTGCTGGCGGGTCAGGTAGCCCTCGAGGCGTTCGCGCTCCTGCGGCGACTGCGAGATCATCAGGACCATCTGGAGGCCGCGGTCGACGAGGCCGGACGAGATGGACTGCACGATCCGGCCGAAGAACGGTTCGGCGAAGAACCGCTCCCCCGACTCGAAGATGACCAGCGCGATCGAGTCGGTCCGCTGTGTCACGAGCGTGCGCGCGGCCCTGTTCGGGACGTAGCCGAGCTCGGCGATCGCGTCCTCGACCGCCGCGCGGGCACCGGGACTGACCTGCGCCGAGCCGTTCACCACGCGGGAGACCGTCCCGCGCCCGACACCGGCCCGGAGCGCGACCTGGTCGAGCGTCGGGCGTCCGGTGGCCCGGGTCCGCTCCGCCGTCATCGCTGTCCTCCGTCCGCTGCGCTGAGGAACAACCTATCCCCGTCGCGCTACGCGAGGTCGGCGCAGGGTGCGCGCGCCCTCGCCGTATGGCCCGTTCGTACGTAACCGGTTCCGGAACTCAGGCGAGTTGTCCTGATCAAGGGGTGATTGCCGCCCCCGGGCACCGAATCTCCGCTTGACATGCGGCTTCGTCTATCGCTTCCTGTGACCTGGTTCATTGCAACCCTGTTACGGAAAGGACCTCACCGCATGACGACACGCCCCACCGGCGGACGTCTCGCCGGGCCCCGGACATATCGCCGGCACCTCGCCCGCACCCTTGCTGTTGTTCTCGCGGTCACGACCATCGGCACGGTCACCTCGACCGCCGCCGAGGCCGCCCCGCGTCCGGGAACGACGTCCGGGGCGAACCTCGGGGCCAACGTCACCGTCTTCGACCCGAGCATGCCGGTCAGCCAGATCCAGGCGACGCTCGACGCCACGAACGCGCGGCAGGTCGACAACGAGATGGGCACCGAGCGCTACGCGTTCCTGTTCAAGCCCGGCACCTACGGCACGGCCGAGCAGCCGCTGCAGATCAAGGTGGGCTACTACACCGAGATCTCCGGTCTCGGCGCCTCCCCCAGCGACGTTGTCATCAACGGCAAGGTGGAGGTCTACAACCGCTGCCTCGCCGACGGTGGCACCAGCAACTGCCTGGCGCTCGTCAACTTCTGGCGGACGCTCTCCAACCTGTCGATCAAGGTCAACGGGGCGGGTCAGGACGGCTGCCGCGCCTCGGCGAACTTCTGGGCCGTGTCGCAGGCCGTGTCGCTGCGCCGGCTCGACATCAGCGGCGGCAACCTGTCGCTGATGGACTACTGCACCGCGGGCCCGCAGTACGCGAGCGGTGGCTTCATCGCCGACTCGAACATGCCCGACGTGGTCAGCGGCTCGCAGCAGCAGTGGCTGACCCGGAACAGCAAGGTCACCAGCTGGTCCAACGGCGTGTGGAACCAGGTGTTCTCCGGCGTCGAGGGTGCACCGGCCGAGGCCGGCTTCCCGACCCCGCCGTACACGACGCTGGACAAGACCCCGGTCAGCCGGGAGAAGCCGTACCTGTTCGTCGACGCCAAGGGCAAGTACAACGTCCGCGTACCCTCCGCGCAGAAGAACTCGTCCGGCACGTCGTTCGCGAACGGTCTCACCCCGGGTCGTACGCTGCCGCTGAGCGACTTCTTCGTCGCGAAGCCGTCGGACCCGGTCTGGCTCATCAACGCCAACCTGGCGCTGGGCAAGAACCTGCTGCTGACCCCCGGTGTCTACGACATCGCCAGCAGCATCAACGTCTGGCGCCCCAACCAGGTGGTGCTCGGCATCGGTCACGCGACCCTGACCGCCGTCAAGGGCTCGACCCCGCTGAAGGTGGCGGACGTGCCCGGCGTGGTGATCGCGGGTGTGACCATCGACGCCGGCACCAAGGAGTCGAAGACGCTGCTGCAGGTCGGCAACAAGAACGGCCTCGGCATCAGCTCGGCGAGCAACCCGACGACGCTGTCCGACGTCTACTTCCGGGTCGGCGGGCCGCACATCGGCAAGACCGACGTGGCGCTCGAGGTCAACAGCGACAACGTGCTCATCGACCACACCTGGGTGTGGCGCGCGGACCACGGCGTCGAGGGCTTCACCGGTGGCGTGAACGGTGACAACGAGCGGTGGCGTACCAACATCGGTCGCAACGGCGCCGTGATCAACGGTGACAACGTGACCGCGACGGGCCTGTTCGTCGAGCACTTCCAGGAGTACAACACCATCTGGAACGGCAACAACGGCACGACGGTGCTCTACCAGAACGAGCTCCCGTACGACCCGCCGACGCAGGCGGACTGGATGAACGACAACGGCACGCAGGGCTGGGCCGGCTACAAGGTCGGTAACAAGGTCCGCAACCACACGCTGTACGGCGCGGGTGTCTACGTCTTCAACCAGAACAACCCGGAGATCCACACCGAGAACGGCTTCGAGGTCCCGAACCGCCCGGGTGTGAAGCTCCACCACATCATGACGGTCAACCTCAGCGCCGGCACCATCGACCACGTCGTCAACGGCGTGGGCGGCCCGGCGGACAACAGCAACACCGGTGCGCCGGTCTACGTCGTGGACTACCCGGCAGTTCCGTAACACCGCATCACGCACGAAGAAGCGGTCCCCCGAGCCGGGGGGCCGCTTCTTGTGTCTTCCGGGAGGTACGGGCGGTGATCAGCCGTCCAGCTGGCCGCGCAGCTTGACCAGGGCGCGGCTGATCAGGCGGGAGACGTGCATCTGGGAGATGCCGATCTGCTCCGCGATCTCGGTCTGCGTGAGGTTGCCGTAGAAGCGCAGCGTGAGGATCCTCTGCTCCCGCTCGTCCAGCGACGCCATCGCAGGCCCGAGGGCGATGCGGGCCTCGGCCAGTTCGTAGCCGTGGTCCTCGCCGCCGAGGGTCTCGCCGAGCTCACTGCTGCCCTCGCTGCCGACCGGGGTCGACAGGGAGGTGGCGTTGTAGGCCCGTGCGCCCTCGAGGCCCTCCAGGACCTCTTCCTCGGTGATGTCGAGGTGCGCGGCGATGTCCGGGACCGTCGGCGACCGGCCCAGGGTGTGGGTGAGCGTGCTGTTCGCGGCCGTGATGGCCAGGCGGAGCTCCTGGAGGCGGCGCGGCACCCGGATGGCCCACGTGCGGTCGCGGAAGTGCCGCTTGATCTCGCCGATGACGGTCGGGATCGCGTACCCCGCGAAGTCGGTGCCGTAGTCCGGGTCGAACTTGTCGACCGCCTTGATCAGACCGACGACTGCGGTCTGGAGCAGGTCGTCGTTGGGCTCGCCGCGACCGGAGTAGCGGTTGGCCAGGTGGCGGGCCAGCGGCAGCCACGCCTCGATCGCACGTTCGCGCACGGCGGGGCGCGACGGGTGATCCACCGGCAGGGCCGCCATCGCGGCGAGAAGTTCCCCGGCGTTGTCAGCGGTACGAGCGCTGGTCAACGGGTTGCTCTCCGCCGCTGTCCGCCGAGCGGTAGTTGTGGTCATGCAAAACTCCCTGTGTCGATTGTTGCCCCGCCGCAACTAACTGTAGCCCATGCGGATGAGACACAAACAACCGAAAGTATGAGTACCCTTTCGTGTCGTTCCGCTACAAGCCGGAGGAATGCCCTGTAGGTGTACCCGTGATCACGGCGGGTATGCCTCGCCATATGACACTGCAAGCCTTGGTTCTCGGTTGTTCCCTCAAGCCCTCCCCCGCGCCGTCGAGCTCCGAACTGCTCGGCCGCGAGGTCCTGACCGCCCTGGCCGATCACGACGTGACCGGTGAGGTGATCCGCGTCGTCGACCGGAACGTCAAGTTCGGCGTCTCGATCGACGAGGGCGACGGAGACGGCTGGCCGGAGATCCGCGCCAAGATCCTCGCCGCGCAGCTCCTGGTGATCGCCACGCCGATCTGGATGGGTCAGCCGTCCAGCGTCTGCAAGATGGTCCTGGAGCGCCTGGACGCCGAGCTGTCCGAGACCGACGACGAGGGACGCCTGCTCACCTTCGGCAAGGTCGCCGCCGTCGCCGTCGTCGGCAACGAGGACGGCGCTCACCACGTCGTCGCCGAGGTCCTCCAGGGCCTCAACGACACCGGCTTCACCATCGCCGCCAACTCCGGCACCTACTGGGTCGGCGAGGCGATGGGTTCGGTCGACTACCAGGACGCCGGGCCCAAGCCCGACACCACCGGCTCCGCGACCAAGACCCTCGCCGCCAACGCCGCGCACCTGGCCCACCTGCTTGCGAAGAGCCCTTACCCGGCGAGCTGATCAGCCGTCGATGCCGGTGGCGGAGTGCGGGGCGCCGACCGGTTTCGACTGCGGTGAGCCGCGCTGCCGCAGGTAGATCGCGAGGATCGCCATCGACGCGACGGCCAGCAGCTCGGACTGCCAGTTCTGCAGGGTCCGGTCCCAGAAGTCGGGCTCCATCAGGTACTCACCCCAGGAGACCGGGTCCTGCAGGTTGCCGAGCTGGTCCTCGTTGAACGCCGCGACCCCGGACACCGACTGGGCGAACCACGAGGCCAGGAAGATCGCGCCCATGACCAGGCCCAGCGAGTTGGAGAACAGGTGCAGGCGCCAGCCCCGCGCCCGCGCCCAGGCCGGGGAGTCGTCGTCGGCGAAAGCACCGACCTTCTGCTCCCGGTCCGACTCCAGGCCCGGCTCGTCGAGCGCCTTGGACTCCGGGGAACCCCGCTGCAGCAGCCAGACCGTGAGGAAGATGTAGAGGAAGAACTGCAGGTACTCGGACTGCCAGTTCTCCGCGACGTCCGTACCGAAACTGGCCGAGGTGACGTAGCGGGCGAGCGACACCGGGGGCAGTCCCTCGGTGAGCTGCTCCTGGTTGAAGTGCGCGTGACCGGCGAGGGCCTGCCCGACCAGCACGAGCAGGAACAGCACGCCGAAGACGAGGCCGAGGGAGTTGTCCCGGACGAAGCGCTTCATCGGTGCATCAGCCCCAGAGCGACGACGTAGATCAGGCCGATCGTGACCACCACGAGCAGCAGGACAAAAAGAGCTCGCATCGGTCAGCTCCCCTGCACAGCGCAGAGGTACGGCCGCTCGCCCCGCGAGGTGCAGCCGGCGGCGACGACCTTCCAGCCGTCGGGGAACACCGCGAGGAAGACCGTGTCGTCGCTGAGCCGCACCTGGGCCCACTGGCCGTACACGTCGGTGCCGGTGACCTGGCCCGGCGCTGGGAGATCCTCCTCGAGAACGGCCTCGGGGCACGGTTTGCCGGCGTTGCGGGAAACCTCGGACGCGGTCTCCGGAGCGAGAGCCGAGCAGGCGGTGACGCCGTCACGCGCGCCGACGGCGGTGAGCAGCCTGACGGCCACGGCGTCCGCCGCGCTCTCACGGTCGCCGCCGGCGCCACAACCCGCCACGGACAGACCGGCCGAAACCAGCAGAAGGGTCAGAACTCGCCACTTGTGCACGGGGCTGACTTCCCCGGTGAAGCCGATTTCATGCGTGATCACTCCGTGAGCAGGTCGAGGACCTCCTCCTCGGAGGCACCCGTGACCTCGCCGTCCTCGTACTTCTCGATCAGGCGAGGGTCGATGTACGACGCGCGGGCGACCGCGGGTGTGTTGCCGAGCAGCCCGGCGACCTCCTTGACGGCGTGCGTCACGACCTTCTTGCGGCCGGTCTTCGTCTCCTGCGGGCCGGCCGCGGCGAGCTCCTCGGCGGCCCGCAGCGTGCCGTGCCAGGTGCGGAAGTCCTTGGCGGTCATCTCCTCGCCGGTGGCCTCCCGCAGGTAGTCGTTGATGTCGTCGGCGCGGATCTCCCGCCACCTCCGCCCCGAGCCGTCCCAGTACGCGAACAGCCGCTGCTCCCCGCGACGGCGGCGCTTGAGGTCGCGCAGCACCTGGCAGACCTCCCCGTCCTCGACCGGGTTGGCGTGTTCGACACCCGCCTTACCGGTGAACTCCAGCACCACACAGCCGCCGCGGACCCGGACGTGCTCGGGCAGCAGCGTCGACAGACCGTACGAGGGGTCCTCGTCGCGGCGGGCGTACTGGTCGCTGCCGACCCGGAACATGCCCATGTCGAGGAGGCGGACGACGGCGGCCAGCACCCGTGCGCGGGTCAGGCCCCGGCCGCTGAGGTCGGTGCAGAGCCGGGACCGCAGCTCGGGCAGGTGCCCGGCGACCTCCAGGGCATGATCGAACTTCGCCTCGTCCTGGGTGCTGCGCCAGACCCGGTGGTAGAGGTACTGCTTGCGCCCGGCGGCGTCCTTGCCGGTGGCCTGGATGTGACCCTGCGGGTCGGGGCTGATCCAGACTTCTTCCCAGGCCGGTGGGATGACCAGCGCCTTGATCCGGTCGAGGGTCCCGGCGTCCTTGACGGCCTGTCCGTCCGGACCCAGATAGCGAAAGCCTTTCCCGGAACGCCGCCGGCTCAGGCCCGGTCCGGTCAAGTCACTACGCCGCAGTCGCACCGCGTACCTCCCTCACCGCCGGAACGGATCGTGGGGATGCCCCGCGCCCCGACCGGTAAACGAAGTGTCACGTTCGCCACTGCTGCCGCGTCCTGCCGGCATGAGCCTTCGTTTCAAGCGTCTTGTCGTGGCCCTGCTGGCCGTCTCCGCCGCCGTGGTCGGCATCTGGGCCGCCGCGTTCCCGGAGTCGTTCTACAGCGACTTCCCCTCCCCCGGGCGCAACTGGGTCTCCACCCTCGGCCCGTACAACGAGCACCTGATCCGTGACGTCGGCGGCCTCTACCTGGCTCTGCTGGTGCTCAGCGTGTGGACCTGGCGCCGGCCGACCGTGGCCGCCGTGCGGGTGACCGGCGGCGCCTGGCTGGTGTTCAACGCCGAGCACTTCCTCTGGCACGCCCTGCACCTGCAGGCCTTCCCGGTGATCGACCGGGTCGGGAACATGGTGGCGCTGGGCGGCGTCCTCGTCCTGTCCGTCCTGCTGCTCCTGCCCGACCGTGAACCCGCCCCCTCATGAGACGGCTGCCGCCGCCAGCTCCCACAGGCGGTCGGCCGCTTCCGGGTCGAGGGCGTGAGCGGCACCGCCACCGATGTGGTTGTCCTCGAAGTACTGACCGGTGACCCCCGCGACCAGCGGTGAGCCGGCCAGCAGGACGGAGGTCGAGGCGCCCTCGGCCAGGTTCTTCGAATACGGCTGCTCGATGATCACGCCGTGCTCGTCCATCGCCCCCATGGCCTTCATCGTCGTGTCGTCGACGTGCCGCTGCAGCCCGGTCATGATCCAGCCCGGGTTGACGGCGTTGGCGGTGATGCCGTCGGCCGCCCACCGCCGCGCCGCGCCCACGGCCAGCAGCACGTCCGCGGTTTTCGACTGCCCGTACGCGACCCACCGGTCGTACGGCCGCCGCGCGAACTGCGGGTCGGCAAAGTCGAACGGCACGTCGCGGTGGGCGCCGGAGCTGACCACCACGAGCCGCGCCGCGCCGGCCTCGCGCAGGTTGTCGTGCAGGGCGGTGGCCAGCGCGAAGTGGCCGAGGTGGTTGGTGGCGAGCTGGAGCTCCCAGCCCTGGGCGGTGAGCCTGCGCTCGGGGACGGCCATGACACCGGCGTTGGCGACGAGCGCGTGCAGCGGACCTCGCCACCAGCGGGCGAACGCGGCGACGGAGTCCAGGTCCGCCAGGTCGAGCGGCGGCACCCCCAGGGACTTCGCCGTGGCCGGGTCGCGGACGCCGAGGGTCACGTCCGCACCGGCGGCGGCGAGCACGCGTACCGTCTCGGCCCCGAGACCGGAACCGCCCCCGGTGACCAGGATCCGCCGGCCGGTGAGGTCGGCACCGGCCAGGATCTCCTGGGCGGTGGTCCGGGCGGTGAAGGGTGATGTCTGAGTCATATCCGAACGGTAAGTCGCCAGTTCTGGACTGTGTATCGTTGGCGGTCCACGATTTGTTAGCCATCGTCCAGACAGGGATCGCCATGGACCCGCTGCAGGACGTGCTGACGCTGCTCGATCCGGCGGCCTACCTCTCGGCCGGCCTGGTCGCCGGGGGCAGCTGGGCGGTCCGGTTCGAGCCACCGGCCGGGGTCAAGTTCAACGCCGTGAGCCGCGGCAGCTGCCTGCTGACGGTCGACGGTGTGCCCGGCACGATCCCCCTCGCCGAGGGTGACTGCTTCCTGCTGACCCGGCCACGCGGCTTTGTGCTCGCCGGCGACCCGGAGGCGTTCCCGGTGCCGGCCGGCCTGATCTTCGCGGCGGCCGCCGGCGGCCCGGCCCGCGCCGGGACCGGCGACGAGGTGGCCCTGCTCGGCGGCGGTTTCGACTTCGGGGCGCGGGCCCGGGACCTGCTGCTCGACGCGCTGCCACCGGTCGTCCATGTGCCGGCCGGCACCCGGGAGGCCGGCACCCTGAGGTGGGCGATCGGCCGGATCGACGCCGAACTGCGCGAGGGGCGGCCCGCCTCGGGACTTCTTGCCGAGCACCTGGCCGTCGTCATGCTGATCGAGATCCTGCGGCTGCGGCTGAGCACCACACCGGCGCCGGTGTCCGGCTGGCTCGCGGGCCTGGGCGATCCCGTGGTCGCCGCGGCGCTGCGGGCGGTGCACGCCCGTCCGGCGTACCCGTGGACGGTGGCCGGTCTGGCCCGGGAGGCCGCGGTGTCGCGCTCGACCCTGGCCGCGCGGTTCCGGGCGCTCGTCGGCCGCGGCCCGCTGGACTATCTCACCGGGTGGCGGCTCGAGCTGGCCGCCGACCGGCTGCGCCGCGGCACCGACCCGATCGCGGTCATCGCCCGCGACATCGGGTACGGCTCGGAGAGCGCGCTGAGCGTGGCCTTCAAGCGGGTGCTGGGCGATTCACCGGCGGCCTACCGCTCCAGGCACTCGGCGGGCAGCAGGAACCAGCGCAGCTTCTCGAAGGAGTCCGGCAGGTCGAGCCCGGCGCCGTCGGCGGGTTCCGGTCGATCCGCCATGATCGAGCGCGCTTCGTCCAGGTAACCGGTGAGCACCTCCTCACCGAGCGTCGGGCGCGGTCCCGGCATCGTGACCACACCGTCGGGACCTAAGTGCAGATCACTCAGGCGTACGGGCAGACGTGCCCCGCCCGCGTGCCGCCACAGTCCCGTCCGCGGGTCGAAGCGGTAGTCGGCCAGCAGCCGGTGCCCGTACCGGGCGATCAGCGCGACGGCGTCCGCGAGGTAGGCGGCGACGGTGTCGGAGATGAACCAGTTGAGGTTGATCCGGGCCCAGCCCGGTTTGATGCCCTCCCACCCCTGCACGATCTCGGCCTGGAACTCCCGCGAGTGCGCGTCGTCGATGCCGAGCAGCCGGTGGCCGTACGGCCCGGCGCAGGAGCATCCGCCGCGGGCCTGGATGCCGAACAGGTCGTTGAGCAGCGCGACGACGAAGTTGTGGTGCAGATGGCGTGCACCCGAGCGGACCTGGAACGACACGATCGAGAGCCGGTCGACCTCGAGATCACCGAGCACCTCGATGCGCTCCTCGCCGGCCCAGCGGGCCAGCAGCCCCGACCACAACTGCCGTTCACGGACGGCGATGGTCTCCGTGCCGACGGCGTCCTTGACCGCGAAGACGAGTCCCGCCCGGATCGACTCGACCACCGCCGGGGTGCCGCCCTCCTCGCGCGCGACCGGATCGTCCAGATATCGGTGCGAGCCCGGATCGACGAAGGCGACCGTCCCGCCACCGGGAACGGTCGGGACGCGGTTGGTCAGCAGTGTCTTGTTCACGACAAGCACGCCGGGCGTCTGCGGCCCGCCGACGAACTTGTGCGGCGACAGGAAGATCGCGTCCTGGTGGTCGCCACGCCCGGGCGCCGACTCCCGCATCCGGATCTCCACGTACGGGCCCGCGGCCGCGTAGTCCCACACGGCCAGCGCGTGGTGCTCGTGCAGCACCCGCGACACGGCATCGGTGTCGGTGAGCAGCCCGGTGACGTTCGACGCGGCCGAGAACGCCCCGATCCGCACGGGCCGGTCCGCGTACGCGGTGAGCTGTTCCCGCAGGTCGTCCAGGTCGACGTGGCTGTCCGGCCCGGCCGCGATGACCACCACGTCGGCGATCGACTCCCGCCACGGCAGCTCGTTGGAGTGGTGCTCGTAGGGCCCGACGAACACCACGGGCCGCTCACCGGCCGGGATGTGCGCGCCCAGGTCGTACCGGTCGTCCAGGGTCTCGGGCAGACGCAGGCCGAGGGCGGCGACCAGCTTGTTGATCGCCGAGGTGGCGCCCGACCCGCAGAAGAGCACCACGTCGCCGGGGCCGCCACCGACGCTGCGGTGGATGATCCCCCGCGCCTCCTCCCGCAGCGCCCCGGTCTGCAGCCCGGTCGTCGACGCCTCGGTGTGGGTGTTCGCATAGCGGGTGAGCACCTGGGCCCGGATGAAGTCCTCGACGAAGTCGAGCGCCTGCCCCGACGCGGTGTAGTCGGCGTAGGTGATGCGGCGGGCGCCGTAGGGCCCGTCGAGCACCTCCCCGGCCCCGATCAGCCCCCGGCGGATCCGTTCGAGCATCGTCATGGCCAGACGTTACCGCCGGGACGCCCGTTTGCGGCTCGGCCGTCGGGACAGCAGGCCTGGGAGCGTTCCCAGGACCCGGGGGGCGTGATCGGATCGTGCCCTGCGTTGTCGGACCCCCGTGCTAGACATGCACGTTGTGAGCACACCCATCTACGAAATCGACTCCGACGTGTCCCCCGCGGGCGTCCTGCGGGTGCGACTGGCGGGCGACTTCGACATGAGCGTCGCGACCGAGTTGTCCGAGTCCCTGGTCGCCTCGGCCCGCACGCCGGGCGTGGACCGCGTCGTCGTCGACCTCGAGCACACCAAGTTCCTCGACTCGCACGGCCTGGCCGCGCTGATCGCCGGTTTTGACGCCGCCGTCCAGGAGGGACGATCCTTCACCGTGGCCAACGCCCACGGGATGGTCCGGCAGGTCCTCGACATCACCGGCCTGGCCGAGGTCCTGATCGCGCCCTAGATCGGGAAGGACGCCCAGACGTGCTTGTCGGTGTCGGTGGCGTACCAGCACAACTCGCCGGCCAGGGTGCGGGCGATCTGCAGGCCCCGGCCGCCGCTGTCCGCGTGGTGGGCGTTCGCGAGGAGCGGCACCCCCGTCAGGTCACTGTCGGCGACGTCGAGGATGAATTCCCCGTCGCCGCGCAGCAGGCGGACGTCGGCCGGCAGGCGGCCGTGACGGATGGCGTTGCTGGCCAGTTCGGTCGCCACCAGAACGATCCGCTCACCCAGGTCGCCGGTGCCGACCAGGAGGTGCAGCCCGGACCGCATCGAGCGCAGTTCGTCACCGCTGGACAGGAGCCATCGCTGCAATTCGACCGCCCGGGCGGGCGGTCCGGCGGAACGCAGGAGACTCATGGCTTCGCTCAATGCCCCGCGGGATCATGTGGAAACCCTTCATGTTTGTCTCGCCCCGGTTACTTTGCTCCGGGGCAGGCGTCCGGCCCGGGAAAATCCGGTCAGCCCGGCGCCCCGCACGATCACCTCGAAGTCCAGATTCAACCGCAAAGGCCTGGTCACGGCCTGTCTCCAGGTCACCCGCAGGCCGTCGGCGGTGTCCGTGAGGCCGATGTCGGTCAGAACGACCGTCTCGCCGCTGCCGGTTGCGGTGCCGCTGACCACGCCTTCACTCTCGGTGAAGACATAGACGGCGGCGAGGGTGCCGATCGGCGTCCGCACGCTCAGGTCCCAGGTTCCCGCGACGGTGTCCACGGGCTCAGACCTCGACCGGGGTGCGGCCGGTGTTCGCCCACACCGTGCCCCGCCGGTCGTACTGGAAGAGGAGCTCGACCGCGTGGGCGATCCGCGGTCCGTAGGCGTGGTCGAGCAGGTGGAAGGCCAGATCCAGGCCGGAGGTGACACCGCCTCCGCTGATCAGGTCGCCGTCGTCGACCACCCGCGCGGGCACGGCGTTCACGCCGGTGGCCTCCAGCATGTCCATGCCCTGGGCGTGGGTCACCGCGTACCGGCCCTCGAGGAGGCCGGCCATGGCCAGGGCGAGGGAGCCGCCGCAGACCGTCGCCACGGTGACCTCGGGGTTGTCCAGGGCCCGCCGCATCAGCGGCACGGCGGCGGTCGTGCCGAAACGGGCCAGCAGGACCGGGATCGTCGCGACCCCGGCGTCGGGGTCACCGGCGACCGGCCCGCAGACGCCCGGCACCACGACGAACCCGGGGCGGTCCGGGTCCAGAACTGAGGTCGCCCGCAGCGTCAGGCCGCGGTTGCCGCTCACCACGTCGCGCGCCCCCTCCGCGGAGACGAGCTCGACCCGCGGTCCGCCACCGGCCGCGTCACTGCCGGCCGTGAGCACCTCGTACGGGGCGACGACGTCCAGCGGGTCGAACCCGTCGTACAGAACGATCTGCGTATCCATGCGTCCATGGTCGTCAGGGGCCGCCGGGGTCACCAGTGGCAAGAATGCCAGCCGCCGATTGTTTCTTGCCAGCCGCAGTCGTTAGGCTCCCGCCGTGCATTCCGTGTTCGTCCTCGCCCTGCCGGACTCCATCGGGTTCGACCTGACCACGCCGATCGAGATCTTCGGCCGGAGCCCGGGGTACCGCGTCGAGATCTGCTCACCCGATCCGCTGATCAACGCCGGACCGTTCCGGCTCGCCACCGATCACCGGCTCGACGCCCTCGCGACCGCCGGCACGATCGTGCTGCCCGGTCGTGAGGACCCCGCCGCCCCGATCGACGCCCCGGTCCTCGACGCCCTGCGCGAGGCGGCCGCCGCCGGGACACGCATCGTGTCCATCTGCGTCGGCGCTTTCACCCTCGCGGCCACCGGGCTGCTCGACGGCCGCCGCGCCACGACCCACTGGGCCGCCGCCGGCCTGTTCCGCCGGACCCACCCCGCGGTCACCCTCGACCCCGACGTCCTCTACGTCGACGAGGGGCAGTTCGTGACGTCGGCCGGCGCCACCGCGGGCATCGACATGTGCCTGCACCTGATCGGGCGCGACCACGGCGCCGCGGCCGCCGCCGACGCCTCCCGCCTGGCCGTGGCGCCGCTGCACCGCGACGGCGGGCAGGCGCAGTACATCGTGCGGAACCGTGCCGCCGAGACGCCGACAGGGCTGTCCGCCGTGCTCGAGTGGATCGAGGAGAACGCGTACCGCGACCTGACCCTGGCCGACATCGCCGGGCGGGCCGGGCTGAGCACCCGCACCCTGAACCGCCGCTTCCACGAGGAGACCGGCCGCACACCGCTGCAGTGGCTCATCGGCGTCCGCGTACGGCAGGCGCAGGAGTTGCTCGAGCGGACCGGTCACGGCGTCGACCGCATCGCGCACGAGGTCGGCTTCGCCTCACCGGCGACCTTCCGCACGCACTTCAAGCGGCTCAGCGGGGTCGGGCCCCAGGCCTACCGGGCCACCTTCCGCAGCGCCTGAGCTTCGCTCATTTCCAGTGCCTGGCGTACTTGCGGCGGTACTTCAGGTCCGGCTCCTCGTCGATCAGCTCGCGGGCGGTGGATTCGATCACCGGGTCGGCCATGCTGGCGTGCAACTTCCGCAGACTCTCGACGATGTCGTTGCGTACCAGGGTGCCGTTCTTCTCCGAAGTGCTGTCCCGGTAACGCCGCGCCAGCGCGGTGACGACCGCCGCGCGGGCGGCGTCGCTGCCCAGGCCGACCTTCCACAGTGACTGCAGGCAGTGCCGCGCGGTGACGAAGCGCTCGTCCCAGGTCACGGCGACCAGGGCGTCGAGGTCGGCGCCGATGATCCGTCCGGTGGGGTCCTGCGCGGCGTGGTTGCAGAGCAACTGCGCGGCGATGGCCCGGTTGTGGTTGTCCTTGTCGGCCAGATGGGCGACCAGCTCGTCCCACGGGACGCCCGGCACGGTCTCCGCCATGGACGCGGCGTAGGCCTCGTTCTGCCGCTGCCGGTCGGTGCCCCAGAGATCCGCGGTCATCTCGGCAGGCTAACGGGTCGGTGGACCGGCCGGGCGTACCGTACGGCCATCTTCTGTTCATGTTGTGTCCGGCCACGACACACGGCCGCTGCCTAGCGTCAGGGCATGACTGAACGACCCCGGCTGCTACCCCTGCTCGGCCAGGCCGGCCACAGTGGGCGCGACTCGATGACCTGCCTCTACCGCTGCGGCAACGCCTGCGATCACCCCGTGCCGAACAAGTCGGACAACCCGTACCTGGGTGACGTCGTCAACGCGGAGATGTCACGCCGCGGTGTCGTCCGTGCGGGTGCCGTCGGCGCCCTGGTGCTCGGTCTCGGTGGGACGGCCGCCGCAACAGCGAGTCCGGCCGCGGCCGCCGAGGTGGCGCCGGCGATGCCCGGCACCCTGAAGAAGGGCAAGGCCGGGCCGCTCACCTTCAAGGCGATCCCGCCGAACCGCCTCGACAACCTGATCGTCCCCAACGGGTACGACTCGGCCGTGGTCATGCGCTGGGGTGACCCGGTGCTGCCCGGCGCGCCCGGTCTCGACGTCACGAAGCAGACCGCGAAGCGTCAGTCCGCGCAGTTCGGCTACAACAACGACTTCGTCGGTGTGCTGCCGTTGCGCGGTGACCGCCGGGCGCTGCTCGTGGTCAATCACGAGTACACCAACGAGGAGCTGATGTTCCCGGGCTTCACCAGCCTGGAGGCCCTGACCGTCGACCAGGTCGAGGTGGCCATGGCCGCGCACGGCCTCTCGGTGGTCGAGCTCGAGCGGGTCGACGGCACCGGACAGTGGCAGCCCGTCCGCGGACGGCACCTGCCCTACAACCGCCGGATCACCGCGCTGGCGACGTCGTTCGCGTTCACCGGCCCGGCCGCCGGCTCCGCCTGGCTCAGGACCGCGGCGGACCCGAAGGGCACCACGGCGATCGGAACGCTCAACAACTGCTCCGGCGGGGTCACCCCGTGGGGAACGGTGCTGTCCGGCGAGGAGAACTTCAACCAGTACTTCGTCGGCGGTGACGGCGCGCCCGAGGCACTCAAGCCGAAGCTGGCGCGGTACGGCATTTCGACCACTGCTCGCGTACCGGCCGGGTCTCGCCGCTGGGAACGCGCGCAGGAGCGCTTCGACCTGGCCAAGCACCCGCACGAGGCGCACCGCTTCGGCTGGATCGTCGAGGTCGACCCGTTCGACCCCGAGTCCCGTCCGCGCAAGCACACCGCGCTCGGCCGGCTCAAGCACGAGGGCGCCAACGTCATCGTGGCCAAGAACGGCAAGGTCGTCGCGTACATGGGTGACGACGAACGCTTCGACTACCTGTACAAGTTCGTCTCCGACAAGAAGTACCTGCCGGGCGACTCCGCCTACGCGCGGCGGCACAACCTCACCCTGCTGGAGTCGGGGACGCTCTACGTCGCCAAGGTCACCGGCGACAGCCCGGCGGGCGAGATCGACGGGTCCGGCAAGCTGCCGTCCGACGGCGCCTTCGACGGTACGGGCACCTGGATCAAACTCGTGTCGGGCAATCGCTCGTACGTGCCCGGGATGACCGCCGCCGACGTCCTCACGTTCACCCGCCTCGCCGGTGACGCCGTCCTCGCGACGAAGATGGACCGTCCCGAGGACGTCCAGCCGAGCCTGCGCACCGGCAAGGTCTACGCCGCGATGACCAACAACTCCAACCGTGGTGTCGGCACGAACCCCGGCCCGGACGAGGCGAACCCGCGCAACGCCAACAAGCACGGGCACATCTTCGAGCTGGTCGAACAGGGCGGCGACAACACCGCCGAGTCGTTCACCTGGTCACTGCCGATCGTCTGCGGCGACCCGGCCGACCCCTCGACCTACTTCGCCGGCTACGACAAGGCGGCCGTCTCGCCCATCTCCTGCCCCGACAACGTGGCGTTCGACAGCGCCGGCAACCTGTGGATCTCCACCGACGGCAACGCGCTGGGCGCCAACGACGGCCTCTTCGCCACCGCCATCGAGGGTTCGGAACGCGGACACCTCAAGCAGTTCCTGACCGTCCCGTACGGCGCGGAGACCTGCGGCCCGTTCATCACCGGCGACGACCGCTCGGTCTTCGCCGCCGTCCAGCACCCGGGTGAGATCACCGGCGCCAGCCTGGAGAAGCCGGCCTCGACCTGGCCGGACGGCGACTTCGCCAAGCCCGCGGTCGTGGTGACCTGGCGTCTCGACGGCGGCCCGGTCGGCAGCTGACCCGCTCCACCATCACGGCAAACGCCCATCCGGCCCGCTGCGGCCGGGTGGGCGTACGTGCGGGGCGGCCCGGCCGCTCTTCGCGCGAGAAGTTCAGCGGATGACGGCCCGGGACGGGTTCAGGCCCGGCTCGAAAACCGCGACCGCCTTCCCGTCCGCGGTGGAGGCCACCCACGGATGACCGAGGTAGGTCTGCTGGGTGTAGGCCTCCCCGGGCCCCAGCACCTGGTACTGCACCCGCTTGCCGTCCGGCCCGAGCCAGGAGACCGTCACCGGCTCGGCGCGGGTGTTGAAGAAGGCCACCTGGGTCGCCTGCCCGTTGCCGGCCGACCGCAGGCCTGCTTCGGCAGAGCCCGGCAGCGCCGTGAGCTCGGGCCAGGCCCCGATGTCAGGGCCGGCCGGCAGCGGCGCCGAGCCCTCGGCCGGTTCGGTGACCACCGCGGCCGTGGGCCGGGCGATCGGCTCGGGGTCGGGCAGCTGACTCTCGGCGCGGAGCAGGAAGAACAACACCGCGGCCCCGGAGAAACAGACCAGGGCGGCGAGCACGGCGGCACCGCCGAGCACCCACGGCAGCCGGCTCCGGCGAGGCGGCGGAACGTATGTCACCCCGTCACCGTATTCAGCCGGTCAACCCGCGTGGTGAGATGAGCTCATGGATCGGCTCCGACCTGCGACGACCGCCGACACCACCGCGATCCGTGAGCTGGTGCGGCTCGCCTTCTCCCGGTACACGCCCCGCATCGGCGAGGAACCCGCGCCGATCGGCGCAGACTACGCCTCACTGACCGCCCGCGGCCTCTGCTGGGTCGCCGAACTCGACGGACGCATCGGCGGCCTGGTCGTCCTCGTGCCCGCCGGCGACCACCTGGAGGTGGAAACCCTCGCGGTGGCCCCGGACCTGCAGGGCCGCGGCGTGGGCACACGGCTGCTCGCCCTCGCCGACGAGCAGGCCACCGCCGCGGGTTTCACCGAGATCCGGCTGTGCACCAACGAGAAGATGACCGAGAACCTGGCGTTCTACCCCCGCCACGGCTTCCGGGAGACACACCGCGCCGAACAGGACGGCTTCTGCCGCGTCTTCTTCGTCAGAGAAATCGTCGCACCGGCGGGGTAGCGTGAACCATCGCTACGGCCGCGGAGGTGCCAGGTGGACGACGCCGAGAACCGCCGCTTCGGTGACATCGCTGCCCGCCTTCGCGACGAGGGGGTCGGCCGGCCCGCTCCGCGCCGCCGGCGCCCCTGGGCCCTGATCGCCGGGGTGGTCTTCGTCGCCGCCGCGATCCTCCTGCTGGCGTTCGGCGGGGTCAAGGGGGCCGTCCTGGCCATCGTGCCGTGGCTGCTGGGCATGGCCTGCGTCCTCAAGGGCCGCGGCTGACGCCTCCAGCCCGGGCTCTTCAGCCGGCGGTGAGCTCGCGTTGGTAGAGAACCGTGTCGATCCAGCGGTCGTGTTTGAAACCGACGGCGGTGAGGCGTCCCGCCTCACTGAAGCCGAGCCTGCGGTGCAGTGCCGCCGAGGCCGGGTCGCCCACATCGGTGATGACGGCGATCATCCGGCACATCCCGGCCTCCGCACTGCGACGAATCAGCTCGGTCAGCAGCAGACGCCCGGCCCCACGCCCACCCTCACCCGGCGCGACGTAGATCGTGTCCTCGACCGTGTAGCGGTACGCGGGCTTCGGCCGGAACGGCGCCGCGTACGCAAACCCCACCACGTCGTCGCCGGCCCGGGCCACCAGGAACGGCAGGCCGCGGGCCTGAACGGTCTCGAGCTTGTGCCGCCAGTCATCCCCGGACGGCGCGACCTCGTCGAAGGTGGCCAGCGAATGCTCGACGAAGTGCCCGTAGATCTCCGTGATCCGGTCCACGTCCGCCCCGCGCGCCTCGGCGATCCTCATCTCACCCCTCCGGTCGATCATTTTCCTGCAAAGTAACAACCCTCCGGGTGCATCCACCGGGGCCGCCACGGGCGTAGCCCTTCACGAGGACAGCGATCCGCGCGAGGAAGACGAGGTACCACCGTGCAGGCCACCCACACTGTCGAAGAGATCATCAACTGGCTGCAGGCAGCGGTCTGGGACCTCTCCTGCGCCGGCGAGGTCGAACCGGAACAGGCAGTACGCCTCCACCAGGCCGCCCGGCTGCTGGCCGCGGCGAGCGACCGGGTCCTGCAGACCACGATCCAGCCGGTCGCCGACTGAGCCAGCCCACCCCACGCCGGCCGGGCACGCAGCATTGACTCACCCGCTCCCGGCCGGCGACCAGGGCGTTCCGCCGACCATGTCGACGTGAACTCGCCACCCAAACCGTGCCTCCCCAGCCGACGCCCGTGACACGCCCGGCCGCGTGACTGCACTTTCAAGCCCTTACCTACGGCCGCGCGCTTTTGTCGGCATGCCCCGGCGGCACGGCTGCGGAGGTGCCCTCAGCCCGCAGCTGGCCACTTTTGTCGATGACCCCGGGCCGTGGCTACGCACTTTCGTCCAAACCCCGACCTCCAGCTGCGCGCTTTCGTCGACGAACCCCCGCCTCCAGCTGCGCATATTCGTCGAAGCCCCGGGCCGTAACCACGCGCTCCTGACGAACCCGCGGCCGTAATTGCGCGCCCCTATCGACCCCGGCTGTCATTGCGCGCTCTGATCAACAACTCAAGCGTGGGCTATGCCCTTCGTTCAACCGGGCGCGTAGCTGCACGATTTTGTCGGCAACCCCAGGCCCTATGACTACTCGTTTCGTCAACGACCCCGGGCTGGAACCATGCGCTTTTGTCCAAACACCGGCACGGAGCCCGTGGGCTTCGCACCAACCCCCCGCCTGCAGCTGCGCACTTACGTCGACGAACGCTCCGGCTGCAACTGCGCGCTTTCGTTGACAACTCCGGGAGTGGGCCACGCGCTTTGGTCCGAACACCGGCGCGGAGCCGTGCGCTTCGCCACCAACCCCCGCCTGCAGCCGGGTGCTCTCGTCGCCGAACCTGCCTGCAGCTGCGCGCTCTCGTCGACGACTTCGGGCGTGGGCCATGCGCTTTTCCTGAACATCGGCGCGGAGCCTTGCGCTTCGCCGCCAAACCCCGCCTACGGCTGCGTGCTCTCATCGCCGAACCCCCGGCCTGCAGCTGCGCGCTTTCGTTGAGGGACCCCCGCCTACAGCTACGGCATTCGTCCAAACCCTGTCCCTCCAGCTTCGTGCTTTCCTCGAAACCCCGGGCTGTGGCTACGCACCTTGGTCCAACCAAGACCAGAAGTTGAGCGCTTCGTCGACCCACCGGTAGCTACGCGCTTTTGTCCAATCCACAGCCTGCAGCTGCGCACTTGTCCGAACCCCGGCCTGCACGGCCGCGCTTTCGTCGGCGTGGCCGGCCGCGTTTGCGGGTCCGCCTCGGCCGGTTAGGCGCGTGCTTCTGACGACCGCCCACGGCCGTGAACGCGTGCTCGTGACGAGACGGCAACGGCCTCAAGGGCGGCACTAGCCCCGCCGCGCGGGGATCTCGGCCGGCGGCTTCTCGGCGCATGGTGCTCGGGTGTGGGGTGCGGCGCACACCCCGCAGGGCATCCTAGGAGGATAGGTAGCAGGGTTGAAGGAACCGGGGCGGCTGGGTGGGCGTCGGAGGGTGCGGAGGTGTGACGATGAGCCGACCCGGAGCGTTGATCACGATCGGGGCGCTGATCGCGCTGCTGGCCTCGGCCTGTGGTGGGCCGCCCGAGGCGTCCCCGCAGGTCAACGAGGCCTGGCGTTCGTGTGAGGCCGAACCCGCGGTTGACGCCGCCTCGCCACTCCCCCGGCTCGATGACAGTTTCGCCCCCGTGGCGGCGATCGTCTGCTTCACCGGGCCGGCCCGCCGCGCCGACGGCGGCGAGAGTCAGGTCGCGACCGAGAGTCGTGCCGACGACATCACCAGCCTGCTGGCCGCGTTGCGGTTGAAGGACGAACGGCGGACGAACGGCGCTTGCACCCTGGAGCTGCCCGTCATCCCCCGTCTGGTGCTGCTGGATCGTGACGGCCGGTGGATCACCCCGGGGATCCCCCAGGACTCCTGCGGCAAGGTCCGGGTCGAGGTCCGCCGGGCCGTCGGAGATCTACGTCTGACGCCCGTCTCGTCGCGCCCGGTTCGCGAGCTCGAGTCGGCTGAGGCCGCCCGGACGGGCTGCGGCCAGCATCGGGCCGACATGATCGGTGCCACGATCGCCATGGGCACCAGGTCGGGTTCGAAAACGGGCCTGCTTCCGGCCGGCGCCGGGGCCGTGAGGATGTGCGTCTACCGGGTGCCGGCCGACCAGCAGGGGTCGGGCAAGCCCGCCGGCGATTTCCTCTCCGGTCGGGCGCTGTCCGGCAGGGAGTGGGCTGCGGCAAAGGCGGCGATCGAGAACGCTCCGGCGGCGAAGGACTGCACGACACACGCCGGCCGCTTTACCGTCCTGCTCACCGGGGGCGACGACGTCTACGTGGAACTCGACGGTTGCGAGCGCCTGCTGGCCGGGTCCTTCCTCGGACAGAGCAGCCGGGCCCTGCAGGACCTCCTGGCGAAGAGCAACTAAGCCGGCCCGTACGCGGTGAGGCCGCTCCAGGCGACGTAGTCCTCCGGGGTGCCGTCGGCGAGGGCCGACCGGGCGTGCCAGACCGCTGTCGCCAGTGTGTCGCCCTGGCCGATGCGTTCGTGGAGAACGGTCATCGGGCCTGCGCAGGCGCCGTCCGGGATCGGGACCTCGGCCGCGACGAGGCCGGCGGTGCCGTTGGACATCAGGGCGCTGACGAAGCCGAGCATCTCGTTGCCGCCGTACGGCTGCTGGGTGCCCGAGTCGCAGGAGGCCAGGACCACCCGGTGCGGGGCGACGCCGCGGGCCAGCATCTCGTAGAGCGTCAGCGGGCCGTCGCTCAACTCGAGGGCCGAGAAGAGCGGGCTGTCCGACCGGAAGAGTCCGTGGCAGGCGAGGTGTGCGAGGTCCGCGCCCTTGATGAGCTCGACCGCGGCGTCCACGGTGCTGTCCGGGGGCAGGAGCGTGACGACTTCCTTGTGCCCGGCGGCCACCGCGTGCGCCTCCTCGATGGCGCCGGGGAGGTCCGGGCCGGCGATCACCGCGACGCGGACCGGGCTGTCGGTGCGGGTGCGCCGGGCCCGGGCCCACAGGCCGCCGGACGGTGTCACGGAGACGGGCGCGGGGTGCAGCGGGGACCACAGCACCCGGAGCAGCTCGCCCGACGGGACGACGACCAGCGGCACGTCGGCGGGCACACCCAGCGGCACGATCAGCTGGCGGGACAGCGCGTCGAAGGCGCTTTGCGCCGCGGTACGGGCCGCGGCCGAGAAGCGGGTGCCGTGCAGCAGGCGGCGCAGGCCGAACGCCGCCGCGTCCGCCTCCTGCAGGACCGGGGCGATCGGGCCGAGCTCGACCATGCGGGTGCGGCGCGGCTCTACCACGACGGCGAGGATCTGACCGTCGACAACGGCGAACTCCGCCAGCCACTGGCCGTCCAGGGCGGCGCGCAGGTCCGCGGCCGAGGCGAGCGCGGCCGCCTCCCCGCCGACGTCCTCGCCCGCCCAGGAGCGGCGGCGGATGCGGGTCTCCAGGGCGCTCTGGCGGGTGAGCAGCGCCGGGGGCTCCTCGCCGCGTTCGAGGCGGGCCGTGCGGAGCTCCTGCTCGACGCCGCGCAGCGCGATGACGTCCTGGTCGACGCCGGTCGCCGGGGGCTGGACGCGCAGCAGGGCGGCTGTCCGGGTGCGTTCCAGCCAGCCGAGGATGCGGCCGGCCGAGGCGGTCGGGAGCAGCCGGCGCAGGCCGAGCTCACCGAGCTCGGCGCCGTGACCGGCGGCGAGGACCCGCAGCTCCAGCGAGGGCAGGGCGGCACGGTGGCGGGCGAGGTCCCGCAGACCGCGTGAGCATTCGCTGACGACGTCGCCGGTGCCCTCGGCCTCGGCCAGCAGCGCCCGCGCCAGGTTGCCCCGCAGGCGGACCAGCAGCGACTGGTCGCGGGCCAGGTCACCGGCGAGGGTCAGCGCACGGCGGGCGGCGGGTCGCTGCCCCAGGGCCAGCGCGGTCCGGCCGGCGGCGAGGTGGCCGTACACGGCCTCGGTGCGCAGGCCGAGGCGCTGCAGGGTGGCCGCGGCACCGCCGAGCCGGCGTAACACCTCGGGTGAGTGACCGTCGCACGCCGCCCGGGCCTGAGCCTCGGTGACCGCGGCGCGCGCCGCCCAGGCGGGCCGCCGCTGCCGCCGGAAGTCGTCGGCCGCGGCGGCGGCGTCGGTCAGGGCCGTGGCGCAGTCGCCGAGCTCCAGGGCCAGACGGGCGCAGCGCAGACGGGCCTCGGGGGCCATCAGCCGGGCGCCGTGGCGGTCGAACTCCACCTCGGCCGACCGCGCGGCGGCCATCGCCTCGTCGAGCAGGCGCAGGTCGTTGAGGACCTCGGCGTACTCGAGCTGGTGCTCGCCCAGGGGCAGCCCGGCGGCGGCGTGCAGGCGGCCGGCCTCCTCGAAGCGGCGGACGCTGGCGGCGAGCTGTCCGGCGTGGAAGGTCGACCAGGCGCGGCTGTTGGCGATGACCGCGAGCAGGCGCGGGCTCAGCTCGCGGCACAGCTCGGCGGCGTGGGCGAGGTGGTCGAGGGCCTCGTGCGGGCGGCCGAGCTGTGTCAGGGCGTTCGCCAGGTTGTTCGCCGCCTTGACCCAGACGACCGGCGGGCAGGCCGGGTCGGCGAGCACCTCCTGGTAGGCCTGCTCGGCGGCGCGCACCCGGCCACGGTTGTGGTCGAGGATGGCCAGCTGCAGGTGCAGGTCGGGGCGCTCCTCGGGGGCGACCAGCGGCTCGGCACGCCGCAGATCGCGGGCGGCGGCGTCGTAGCGGCCGAGCTCGTGCAGCGCGACGGACCGGGTCACCAGCAGGTCGCCGAGGCGCCCCGGGAGGCCGTGCGACTCGGCGAGGCGGACGGCCTGCTCGATGAGCCGGCGGGCGCCGTCGTTGTCGAGCGCGACGTGCCGCGCCCAGGCCTGGGCGCGCAGACCCACGACCAGCGCCTCGATGTCACCGGCGGCCCGGGCCACCCGAACGGCTTCTTCTGCCTCGGGGGCGTATCTGGCCGGATCCAGAACGACTCTTCTGTACGCGGCGTCCGCCTCGGCAATGAGGCTCACCTGAATGTCCAATGCGCACCGCCCCGATCGACGACGCCAGCCTATCGATGGAGAGGGACAGTAAGCCATGACCCAGAACTGGCCACTTCCGGACCACCGCACCGCCGGGCAGATCGCTCAGGACCAGGTGGCTGTCCGCGCCCAGGTCGCCAATCTCGTCTCGCCGGCCGCGGACGTCGCGGCCCGGCGGGATCTCGACGGCATCGTGGAGCGGATCCGCCGGCGCCAGCTCGCGGCGACCGACGAGCACGCGACACGCTTCGTGAGTTTCAGCCCTTCGGACGGCGCCGGCCCGTTGCTGTGCGCGGAGGGCGAGCTTGTCATCGACGGCGGCGCCGCGCAGGCCCCCCGGCTGCGCGGCCTGCTGTCCGGATTTGCGGCGGCGGACCGCACCGATCGCAGCGCCCGGCGCCGCACCCGTGTTGTCCGCAGCACCTCGGCACGGTCCTTCGAGGAGTTGCGCGCCGAGGCCAAGCGGCTCCGCGACGACCACAACGTCATGGCGAACGTCAACGCCATCGTCCCGCTCGGCTACATCGTCAAGGGCAACTCGTACCCCGGGGCGACGACCGCCCCGCCTCCGTTCACGAGCAACGGCGGTGGTGCACCGGTGCGGGTCGCCGTCATCGACACCGGGCTGACCGCCACGCCCCGTACCGACTCGTGGGACGCCGGCATGGTGCGCGAGGGCACCGATCTGGTGAACGTGCTGGCGCCGCTGGACCGGATCGACTGGTTCGCCGGCCACGGGACGTTCGCGGCCGGGATCGTCCGGCAGATCGCCCCGGACTGCGAGGTGGTGGTCTACCGCTTCACCTGCACCGACGGCCTGGGCACCGACGAGGCGGCCGCGGACATGATGATCCGGGCCGCCGACGAGGCCGCGGGACAGCGTCTGATCATCAACGCCTCGTTCGGCGCGCCGGCGGTCGACGGCATTCCGCCTCTCGCGATGCGGGAAGCCGTGGAGTACATCACCGAGACGTACCCGAAGGTCCTGATCGTGGCGAGCGCGGGCAACGACGGCCTGGACGAGCCGCTCTATCCGGCGGCCTTCCCGGGGGTCAAGGCGGTCGGCGCGCTGAACAGCGACCTGACTCCCGCGGCGTTCTCCAACCACGGCAGCTGGGTGCAGTGCTCGACCGTCGGGGTCGGGATCGTGTCGACGTTCGTCGAGGGCAAGCTGCCGCCGGAGGACAACATCGGGACGGACGTCACCTTCCCGGCGAACTCCTGGGCGACGTGGAGCGGCACCTCCTTCACGGCGCCGCAGATCGCCGGGGCGGCGGCCGCCCTCTGCGGCGAGGACGGCGCCCTGCTGCCGTCGGCCGCCTTCGATCAGCTCGTCGCGGCCGGCGATCCCGTGCCCGGTCTGGGGGCGGCGGTGCACCTGCTGCCCGGCACCCCCACCTGATCAGAGCAGGGTCCACTGGGTGGCGACCGCCGGCCAGTCGGCCCTGCGGCAGGTGAGCCTCATCGGTCCCGGAAGCACGTCGTCGATGACAAAAAGACCCCGGAGGTCGGCGTCGACACCGCGTGCCTGCGGGACCGCGGGCTGCCGCACCTCGATGTGCGCGGGGCCCTGCGGTGCGAGATGACCGGTGAGCCGGCGGTGCCGGCCCACCGACTCCACCTGCACCGCGATGATCAGCTCGTCGCGGCCCTGCGCGTCGACCACCTGGAAGGTCAGTTGCCGCGGCTCGCGGGCCGAGCCGCGTACGGCCACCGACCGCACGGAGGCGGCCGGGCCGTGGGAGTCCTCGACCAGCAGGGCCAGCTCGGCGTCCAGCTCACGGAGCACAAAACTCTGCCTGGCCAGCTCGAGCACCTCGGCGGGCGGCTCCTCGGCCCCGGCGAGCACGGCGCCGAGCCGGGTGAGCAGACCGTCGTCCGGCGTCATCGGATCGGTCACCGTGTCTCCTCTGGCCGGTGGGAAAATGCGTTGCGTAGCGTGTCCATCACTGTCACGATCACGCGCCGGCGCCGTTGATACCTTCTGTCAGGAACTGGCGTAGCTGGGTCAGGCATCGTCCCCGGGTGGGCCCGAGACTCCCGATGGGCATCTCGAGCACCTCGGCCGCGTGCTCGTAGGACGGACGCCCGTCCTCGGCCTCGACGACCAGCACCCGCAGCACGTGCTGGCACCGGGAGCTCAAGCGCTGGAAGGCCGACCACAGCTCGGCGTCACGGTCGGCGATCAGGAACGGGCGCTCGGGCGCCTCCTCGGGCCCGGTCGGCCTGTCCAGCAACCACGTCTGCCCGACCGGCGTGGCCCGCTTGGCCCGCCGCAGGGCCACGAGCGCCTCGTTGCGGCAGGTGGTGGCGATCCAGGCGCCGAGCCGGGCCGGATCGCGCAGCGACCCGAGGTTTTCCAGCACCCGCAACCAGGTCTGCTGGAAGACGTCGGCGGCGTCGGCCTGACTGAGACGGTAGGCCCGGCAGGTGGCCCACACACGCCGCCCGAACCGCTCGACGATCTCGTTCCAGGCGGCCTGGTCACCGCCGACAGCCTTGCTGACGAGCTGGGCCACCTCGTCGCTCGGCTCCGTGCCGGTCATCGTCGCCTCCGCTGTGGACCCGCGAGCTGGTGACCCCCGAGCTGGTGACCCCCGAGCTGCTGACCCGTCGCCCGGTTCCCGCCCATCGGCTGCCGTAGATGTACCGATTTACCTTAGACCACCGCGGCCTCCGGAAGGTCCGGGCCCGGGGACTTCCGCGGTTCGTCCCCGCCGCACCCGGACGGGGTACCACGAAAGGGTTCGGCCGGATGTCCGCTGCATCATGCACCTGCGACCCCGCACCGTTCACTCGCACGGAGGGTTACTACGCGAGCGTCAAGCGTTACGTTCGCAGTCATGGATTTCTCCGCCACCTCCATCCTGCTCGGACTCGTCGTGATCGCCGCCGCCCTCGGCGGGGGCCTCGCGATCTATCTCGGCCTCCGCGGGGAGGAACCGGCCGTCGAGGAGCCCGGCCCGGCCGACACCGGCCGTCATCACGTCCCGGAGTGGCTCCTCGACGGTGACACCCGCCGGCTCGGCCCCGACGTGGTGCAGCGCAGCCGCGCCGACCAGCACCAGGCCTGACGCGAACGAGCCTTCACCAGCCCATCGTGCCCGGCGCACCCTTGAACGGGCCGGTGATGTCCGCAGTGATCCAGCCGCCGTAGAAGTCGCCCTCCTGGGCACGCACCACCTCGTCACCCACCCGGCACTCGTCGACACGGCCGGGGTAGAAGGCCACCGCGCCGGTCAGGTCCGCGTACGCGGGTGACGGCCGCTCGTAGGACCACCCGGCCTCGGGGACGCGGACCTCCCCGACGACCAGGTCCCAGTAGCTCGCGTTCCCCTTGAACTCGCAGAACGACCGCCCGCGCGCCGCCACCAGCACGTCGGGAGTGATGTCCTCCCGCGGCACGTAGTAGACGGGTGGGTGGGACGTCTCCAGCACCCGCAGGCACCGGTCGCTGCGGGCCACCACCACACCGGCGTGTGTGACCGTCACGCGGGCGGCGCTGCGTTCGAGCCGCGGCGGGCGCGGATAGTCCCAGACCGATTCCATCGTCCCAGTGTGGCAGTGCCTCCGGTCACCGCTCGTTTTCCTCGGTTTTCCCGGCCCCCGGCCGATCAGACGGACGGCCGAGGACGAGGGGGGATGACGCATGGGCACGACGCAGGTGTCCGTCCTGTCCCCGCGCAGCCTGCTGAAGGATCCGGCCCTGCGGGTCCTGGGCGCGATCACGGCGGCCGGTTTTGTGCTGTTCCTGATCTTCGACGGGCAGCAGACGCGGCTGGCGCAGACGTTCTGGGCGTTCCAGGTGCCGCTCGACGCGGCGCTCGCCCTCGGCGGGTGGCGTCTGCGGCAGGCCGCGCCGGCCCGGTTCCGGCGGTTCTGGACCATGATCACCTTTGCCGGTGTGTCGTTCACCATCGGCGACAGCTACCACTTCCTGCACACGCTCTTCGCCGCCGGCGTGCCCTCCAGCACCGGCGGCAGCGTCCAGACGGCCTTCTTCGCCGTGGGCATGTCCAGCAACGTCATCGCCTGCCTGATCTTCCCGCAGGGCCTGCGTACCGGGCGGGAGAAGTTCGTCTTCTGGCTGGACGCGACCACGGTGCTGGTCGGCGGGTCCGTCATGGCCTGGTGTTTTGCCGTCAACCCGATCGGGGACGCCCACACCGACCGGGTCACCGCGAGCGTCACCGCCGCGCTGGTCATCGTCGCGGCCTTCTCGGCCACCAAGGTGGCGCTCATCCCCGAGCCGCCGATGGCCCGCATCGCCGCGTGGCCGATGGTCGGCGCGGCCCTGCTCCAAGGCGTCAGTGCCTTCCTGCCCGGCCCGTTCCAGGAGCAGGACCATGCGTACGGGTACGCCCTGTGGCTGCTCCCGTCGTTGTTCATCGCGGCCGGTCCGCGCATCCAGGAGATCGTCGTGCGGGTCGGCGCGCACAGCGGCACCGCGAAGCGCCGCCCGTACAGCCTGCTGCCGTACGGGATGATCGCCCTGACCTTCCTGGTGTTCTTCGCGATGCTGCCCGAGCGGGTGTCGAGCCAGCTCTGGGGCGCCACCGCGGGTGTCGTGGTGATCACCTGTCTGGTCGCCGGGCGGCAGCTGGTCGCGTTCCAGGACAACATGAAGCTGATCCGGCGTCTCGACGTCGCCTTGAACGTGCTGCGGGACCACGAGGTGCTGCTGCGCCGGCAGGCGTCCTTCGACGGGCTGACCGGGCTGGCGAACCGGACGCACTTCAGCGAGGAGCTGGGCCGGGCGCTGGCCGGTCTCCGGACCGCCGACGAGGCGTCGGTGCTGCTCATCGATCTCGACGACTTCAAGACCATCAACGACACCATGGGTCACGCCGCCGGCGACGCCCTGCTCGTCACCGTGGCCGAGCGGCTGCGCGAGGCCGTGGGCGCCGACGATGTCGTCTGCCGGCTCGGCGGCGACGAGTTTGCCGTCCTCCTGCGATCCGCAGGTCCGGCGACGGCGATGCGGACGGCCGGGGAGATCCTGCGCGGGCTCGCCGTGCCGACGGAGGTGCAGCAGCACACCATCGTCACCCGGGCCAGCGTCGGTGTCGCCGGCGCGAGCCCCGGCGACGAGCCGTCGGCCCTGCTGAGCAACGCCGACATCGCGATGTACGAGGCGAAGCACCGCGGCAAGAGCACGTCCGTGGTGTACACCGACGCGATGGGCGCCCGGATCGGCTCGGAGGCCGATCTGATCCGCGAGCTGGCCCAGGCCATCGAGTCGGACCAGTTCTCGCTGGTCTACCAGCCGATCGTGCGGCTCGACGACATGGCGCTGACCGGTGTCGAGGCGCTGATCCGGTGGAACCACCCGAGCCGCGGGCTGGTCTCGCCGATCGAGTTCATCCCGATCGCCGAGCGCACGGGGCAGATCGTGGCGATCGGCGCCTGGGCGCTGCGCGAGGCCTGCCGCCAGGCCGCGGACTGGCGCCGGGAATTCCCGTCGGCGCTGAATCTGACCATCGGGGTCAACGTCGCCGGCCGGCAGCTCCGCACACCCGGGTTCGCCGACGAGGTGCGCGGCGTCCTGGAGCGTACGCAGCTCCCGGCCGCCTGCCTGAGCATCGAGGTCACCGAGACCGCGGTCCTGGACGACGAGGAGTCGCACGAGGCGATGCTGGCCCTGCGCGGTCTCGGCGTGAAGCTGGCGCTGGACGACTTCGGCACGGCCGCGTCGTCGCTCGGGCTGCTCCTGACCTGCCCGGTCACCACGCTCAAGCTGGACCGGTCGTTCGTCGAGTCGATCACCACGGTCGGCCGGCAGTCGGCCGTGGCCACCGCCGTCAGCCAGATGGCTCATGCCCTCGAGTTCTCCTCGGTGGCCGAGGGCATCGAGACCGACGAGCAGCGTGAGCTGATCCAGAGCCTCGGGTACGAGTACGGCCAGGGTTATCTGTTCTCGCGGCCGCTGCCGCCCGAGCTCATGGCCGACCTGTGGGCGGCGGCACCCCGGCCGGCACGGGCGAGCGCGGCCGCGGGTCGCTGATCAGGGCATCGGACCCCCGGCGCGCGGTCAGCCACCGGGCGAGGCGGCGCCCGAGCCGCTGACCGGGCAGCTCCACGAACCGGTGGGTGAGCCAGGACAGGCTCAGCAGCAGGGCGAGGAACGCCACCGCCACGGGCACCTCGGCGATCGCCGGCAACCGGTTGCCGAGACCGGTCAGCACCGGGGCCAGCAGCTGGATCAGCACGAAGTGCACGAGGTAGACGGAGTAGCTGACCACGCCGAGCCAGGCCAGTGCCCGGGGCGTGCGCCGGTGGCGGGTCAGCAGGGCGAGCGCGAAGGCACCGCCGAAGACCACCAGGGTGATGACGGAACGGGTGCGGTACCGGGCGGTCGGCGCGCCGAGGGCGTCGAGTTCGGCGTACCAGGTGAAGAGGAGGGCGGCGGCGACCGTGGCCGCGACGGTCAGGGCGGCCCACCACCGGAGCTGGCGCTGCTGGGCCCGGTAGAGGGTCGTGCCGACGAACATGACGGCGACGATGAGCAGGCCGTCCCAGACGTGGGCGGGGTCCTGATCGGCGACCAGCAACGTGCCGGCCAGCGCCGCCAGCAGCAGACCGCCCGGCACGACGGCCCACCGATGGCCGCTGGTCACCGCGACGAGCCCGATCAGCAGGCTCACGGCGGCCACGACGGTGGCCGTGCCGGTAGGGATCAGCGTCGGCGCGAGCGGGACCGTGCAGACCGTGAGCACGGCGAGGATCACGGCAACCGCTCCCCCGCGCCGGTGCCACCGGACGGCAAAGAGCGCGCTGACCAGCAGATAGAACACCATCTCGAAGGTCAAGGTCCAGAACACCGGTGTCACCAGCGGTACGCCCAGCAGGTGCGGCAGCATCGTCGCGTGCGCCACCGCCGACGTCCACGGATGCGCCGTCAGCCAGGGATCGAGGGGCACCAGCCCACCCAGGCCCAGCACGACGACCACCGCGGTGACCACCAGATAGAGCGGCAACAGGCGGAACAGCCGGCTGACCCAGAACGCGCGCAGACTCCCGTGCCGTTCCAGCGACGCCGGGATGATGAACCCGCTGACGAGGAAGAACAGCATGACCCCGGCGGTCCCGGCGTGCAGCCACTCGCTGGAGAAGTCCCGTGCGCCGCGGAACAGGTAGCGGCTCAGGTGGGCGTAGACGACCAGGAGCACGGCGAGCGCACGCAGCCCGTCCAGCCAGGCTATCCGTTCGCCGGGGGCGGGGACGGTGGCCGGCATCCGCGAACGATAGCCCGGGGAACCCCTCAGCGGGTGAGGGCCGGCTCCGCGGTGAGGACGCGGTTACGGCCCGCGTGCTTGGCGCGGTAGAGCGCACTGTCGGCACGGGCGATCAGCTCGTCCGAGGTCTCCGTGCCGTCCCAGGCCGCAACGCCGGCCGAGAACGTCTGGCCCGCCGGTGTGGCGGTCAACGCCCGGTGCAGGGCCTCGGTGGCCAGCTCCGGCCCGGCCGCCGGCAGCAGCACGATGAACTCCTCGCCACCCCAGCGGGCCAGGGTGTCCGTCGTCCGCAGCTGCCCGTGCCAGGCGGCCGAGGCTTCCTTGAGGAGGCGGTCGCCGGCCGGGTGCCCGTACGTGTCGTTGAAGGTCTTGAAGTTGTCGAGGTCGAGCAGGGCGACGCTGACGGGCACACCGTCGCGGCGGGCGACCTCCAGCGCGCGGGGCAACTCGTCGTTCCAGGCCCGGCGGTTGGCCAGGCCGGTGAGCTCGTCGGTCCGGGCCAGCTCGCGGACCAGGCGCGACTGCCGCTCGACCTGCCGCAGCAGCTGGCTCATCCGACCCACGACCAGCAGGAAGAGCACCGTCGAGCCGATGCCGATCGCGGTGCCGTTGGTCACCGAACCGTCGTACGCCTGGGCGATGAGGGTGACCGGGGCGACCAGCGACGCCGCCGTCAGGAGCAGCAGGAGGGCGGGGCTGACACCCCGCGACTGATCACCGGTGCTGCGCGAGAGTCCGGACGAGCTCGGGTGCAGCGCCGCGACCGCGAAGAGCGAGTACGCGACCAGCGCCACCGACTCCACCCCCCGGTTCACCAGCAGCATGTCCTGCACCTGCTCGTCGAGGTTGCCGAGGACGACCCAGCAGGTGTCGCCGACCAGGAACGCCGTCAGCGACGCGGTGACCCACCAGAACGCCGAGCCGCGGACACCGCCACCACGCAGCAGCCGGGCAGTGAGCGCGAGCAGGACCAGGTCGCCGATCGGGTAGCCGACCTGCACCGCCTTCGCCGCGGCGGTCATGCCCAGACCGAACGCCGTCGGCTGGATCACGAAGATCCAGGCGAGCAGACCGAAACCGACGGTCACGATGGCCGAGTCGATGACGGCCGCGGTGTTCCGCCGGCTCTCCCGCCGCCGGATCATGAGCACCAGCCCGTAGGCGCAGGCCGGGTAGAGGCCCAGGAAGAACGGGTCGGCCAGGGTGGGCATCGACGTCTGGTCCAGCACCAGGGTGCAGAACTCGGCGACAGCGATGCCGGTGGCGTTGGCGAAGATGCCGGCCGCGAAGAGGAACCACGGCAACCGGTCGTGACGGTTCATGCGGCGGGCGGAGGCCGCGATCGCCGCCGCGGCCGCCCAGCCCAGGCCGACCTGCCAGGGCACCTTCCAGGCGGGCGTCTCCGGGATCAGCTGATAGGCGACGATCGCGAGGAGCGCCGCCAGGGCGTACAGCTTCCAGAGGTGGGTCCGCACAGTCCCAGGAGACACCCGGCGGGGAGCAGCAGCGGTCCCGCCGGGTATCAGCCCGGGAGCACTCAGAACTCGAGGACCACCTGCAGCTCGTGGCGCCGGCGGGCGGCCAGGTCGTCGAGCAGGGCCGGGGCCTCGGCGAACGGCACCACGGCCGAGATCAGGTGCTTGCGGATCAGGTCGCCGTGGGAGCCGAGCAGCGCCACCGTCTCGGCCGAGAGGCGTTCGCGGTCCCAGGTCGGCGCGAGCCCGCGGGGCACCCGGCCGATCTGGGCGCAGCGCACGCCGAGACCGTTGTGGTGGAACTCCTCGCCGAGGCGTACCTCGTCGGCGCCGCCCTGATAGAAGGCCAGGTCCACGACCGTGCCCTGCGGACGCAGCAGACGCAGGGCCAGGTGCAGCGCGGAGGCCTGCCCGCGGCACTGGAACACCACGTCGGCGCCACGGTCGTCGGCCGTGTGCCGCCACCGCGTCTTCAGCGTCACCGCCGGATCGCCGGCCTCCGGGTCGAGGGTCTCCAGCCCGAGCGCCTCCGCGACCGCGCGCCGCTCGGGCGTCGGGTCGAGCACCACGACGGAGGCGGCGCCGTTCGCCTGGGCGAACAGAGCGGTCAGCAGACCGACGACGCCGGCACCGGTGACCGCGACACGACGACCGGCGACACCGTCGCCCAGACCCCGGACGGACGGGCCGCGCAGATCGGCCGCGGCGTGCAACAGGCCGTTGGCGCAGATCGGGCCCATGTGCGCGACGTAGATGCCGAGGATCGGGTCGAGCCCGGCGGGCAGCGGGACGACCCGGTCGACCAGTGGATCACCGGTGTACCCGGTGCGGTGGCCGTACGTCATCGCCACGACCGTCCCGTCGGCGACGGCCGGGGTGCTGCTCTCCTCGACCCGCCCGACCTCCATGTACCCGAGGCGGGTCACCGGGTACGCGTCGGGCGCCTCACCGCCGAACAGCCCCAGCACGGGGTCGAACCCCGCGTGCAGCGCCGGGTTGGTGCCCTTGACGTAGCTCAGCTCGGTGCCGGCCGAGACGCCGCTGTAGAGCGTACGGACGCGGAACGGCCCGGGGGTGACGTCCTCCTCGACGATCTCCAGCCGGCCGGGTGCCGTGACGACGAGGTTGCGGTCACGCATGGGCCACCGACTCGGCGACCGCGACGGCCAGGGCGTGGGTCTTCAGGGCCTCGGCGTAGGGCACGCGGATGTCGGAGCCCTCGCCGCGGACCGCCTCGATGAAGGCGCGGTCGACGGCGACCCGGGCCGAGTCGGGGTCGCTCTCGTAGGTGCGGGTGCCGTCGGCGTCCCGGACGACCAGGCTCGTCTCGGTGATCGCCAGGGCCAGGCCGTCGGCGTAGACCTCCAGGCCGGCGCGTTCCTTCCAGCCGAGGACGCAGGTGGCGGCGAGCGTGCCGACCGCGCCGCCGGCGAACCGCAGGGTCGCGGCCGTGGCGCTGTCCACGTCGGCGCCGTCCACGGGCGGGGCGGGGTTGCCGATCGCGGACACCTCGACGACCTCTCCGGCGAGGTGCCGGGCGAGGTCGAGGACGTGGGCGGCCTGCTCGACGACCGGACCGCCGGAGCGGTCGCGGTGCGGCCACCAGCCGACGGGCGGCACCTTGTCGAGCCAGGCGCCGCTGACGAGGCGTACCGGCCGGTCGCCCAGCAATTCCCGGGCCTGCTCGACGATCGCCAGGTAGCGCCAATGATGACCAACCGAGGTCAGGAGGTCACGCTCGGCGATGAGGCCATTGATTTCTTGCGCATCGTCCAAATTGAGCGCTATTGGCTTTTCCACGAATAGCGGTAGTCCAGCGGCGATCACGGCCCGCTCGGCCGGCCCGTGCGCAAACGGCGGAACGCACACGTACGCCGCGTCGAGCCCCGACTCCAGCAACGCCGCCACATCGGGCAGCGCTCGTGTGCCGTGCTCCGCGGCGAGTTTCTCCGCGGCTTCCGGCACGACGTCGGTCACGCCCACCACCTGCACGTCCGGCAGACCGGACAGCACCCTCGCATGACGCTGGGCCACGCCGCCCGCGCCGATCAGTCCCACTCTTGTTGCCGCCATGCGGTCTCCCCGTCTCGATCGGTGTCACCGCGCCAGGACTTCTCCGCGCCCGGACCGCCGAAACGTGTGACTTTTCCCCGCACCTCCCGGACACGCAGCCGTAACCCGGTGGCTGGATTGGCGCCTGCTACACCGGGCAAACGTTGATCTCCATTCGTGATCGTGACTCTTGGGGGGTGTGCCTTGGGGCACTCAAACACGACCGTGGCACCGGTGGCCTCGCCCGTCGTCGAAGCCTGGACGACCTATCGCACCGGCAACGCCGCGGACTGGACCGCACGGGGACTCGCGCGCGCCAAGAAGGGTGACCGCGTCAGCGTGGTCATCCCCGCCCGCAACGAGGAGGCGACGATCGGCGCGATCGTCTCCACGATCCGGCGCGAGCTGGTCGACCGCGTGTCCCTGGTCGACGAGATCCTGGTGGTGGACTCGCGCTCGACCGACACCACCGCCGCCGTCGCCCAGGCCGCGGGAGCCCGGGTGGTGAGCCAGGACGAGGTGACCCGGGGCCTGCCCCGGATGGACGGCAAGGGTGACGCCCTGTGGGCCGGCCTGGCCGCGAGCACCGGCGACATCGTCGCCTTCGTCGACGGCGACCTGCGGGAGTTCTCCTCCCACTTCGTCACCGGCCTGCTCGGTCCCCTGCTGACCGATCCCTCCGTCGAGTTCGTCAAGGGCTTCTACCACCGGCCCCTGGTCTCCACGACCGGCGTCGAGGCCGACGGTGGTGGCCGGGTGACCGAACTCGCGGCCCGCCCGATGCTCAACCTCTTCTGGCCCGACCTCGCGGGCATGGTGCAGCCCCTCGCCGGTGAGTACGCCGGCCGCCGCCGCACCCTCGAGCGGATCCCCTTCGTCTCCGGGTACGGCGTGGAGATCGCGATGCTGATCGACCTGCTGGACCTCGTGGGCCTCGACGCCCTCGCCCAGGTCGACCTGGGCGAGCGGTTCCACCGCCACCAGAACACCGAGGCGCTCGGCCGGATGTCGGCGCAGATCATGGTGACCGCCTGGTCGCGGCTGCACCGCCGTGGCCTGGTCACCGAGCCGATGCCGCCCTCGTCGCTGCTGACACAGTTCCGCCGCGGCGGCGACGCCCTGCCCCACCTGGACCGCGAGATCGTGGTGACCGACATCGGCGTGCAGGAGCGGCCGCCACTGGCGACGCTGCCCCGCCCGGTGGCGGTACCGGCCGCATGAGGGTCCTGGTCAACGCCGGGCCGTGGCTGCAGGTGCCGCCGCACGGGTACGGCGGCATCGAGAACGTGATCGCCACCCTCGTGCCGGAACTGCGCCGGCTCGGCGTCGAGGTGGTCCTCGCAACGGTCGGCGAGAGCTCACTTCCCGTCGAGGAACAGGTCTCCGTCTTCCCCGAGGGGATGTTCGGGGTGCTGCAGCGGCCGTACAACCAGGTCTGCGGGGTGGTCCCGGCGCACCAGAACGCCGTCGTGCGGCGCCTCGCCGAGGGGGACATCGACCTGGTCCACGACCACGTCGAGGCGGCCGGGCTGTCGACCCTCGTGGCGCTGGGGGCGTACGGGCCGCCGGCCCTGCACACCCTGCACTGGGATCTGCAGAAGCACCCCGAGCTCTACGGCACCTTCGACGGCGGTGACCGCGTACGCGTCAACGGCGTCTCCGCCGACCAGCTGACACACGCCCCCGCGGCGCTGCAGGCCGGTTCGGTCGGCCACGTCCACCTGGCGACACCGCTGGCCGTCGGCGCGGACCGCCGCGCACCGGTCGTCAAGGACGGTTCCGTGGTGGTGCTCGGCCGGATCAACCCCGGCAAGGGTCAGGATCTCGCCGCCCGGCTGGCCCACGAGGCCGGCTTCGACCTCGTGCTGGCCGGTCCGGTCGGGCCGTACCACCGGCCGGAGGACCTGGCCGCGGCGGACCAGCAGAACCCCGACGTGCGGTTCTGGCGCGAGCACGTCGCCCCGCACGTCGACGGTGACCGGGTGCGCTGGATCGGCACGGTCACCGGCGAGGACCGCGACCAGCTCGTGGCCGGCGCCCGGGCGACGTTGTTCCCGCTGCGCTGGAACGAGCCCGGCGGCACGGCGGTCGTGGAGTCCCTCGCGCTGGGCACCCCGGTGGTCGGCATCGCCCGCGGCTGCCTGCCCGAGCTGATCGAGCACGGCCGGACCGGCCTGCTCACCACGGACGAGGCGGAGCTCGGCGACCTGGTCCAGGCCGTCGACAAGATCGAGGAAGCCGAGTGCCGGGCGGAGGCGGCCCGCCGGTTCACCCCGGCGGTGATGGCCGCCGGTTACCTCGAGCTCTACGAGAAGGTCCGGAGCCTGGCCGCGGGGAGTACGGAGAGAAGCTGATCGGTTTCGGCCGCCGGTGCGGGACGGGCGTACAGGTAGCCCTGACCCTTGTCGCAGCCGAGGCTGATCAGCAACGCCGCCTGCTCCGGTGTCTCGACACCCTCGGCCACGGTGGTCAGGCCGAGGTCGTGCGCCATGCCGACGATGGTGCGGACCAGGGCGGTCCGCTGGCCCGCCTCCGCGTCCTCCCCGACCGGGAGGAACGACTTGTCGATCTTCAGGATGTCGATCGGCAGGTCGCGGAGGTAGGCCAGCGACGAGTAACCGGTGCCGAAGTCGTCGACGGCCACCCCGACGCCCGCCGCTCGCAGCTCGGTGAGGTGGGCCAGGCTCTGCGAGGCGTGGTCGCCGGTGCTGACCAGCACGCCCTCGGTGATCTCGAGGATGAGGGCCGGTGCCGGCAGACCCGTGTCCCGCAGCGCCCGGGCGACCTTGGCGGCAAAATCGGGCTCCCGCAACTGGCGCGGTGAGACGTTGACGGTGACCTTCGTGCCGTGCCGCTCGTGCCAGACGGCCGCGTCGCGGCAGGCGCGGCGCAGCACCCACTCCCCCAGCCGCACGATCAGACCGCTGTCCTCGGCCGCCGGGATGAAACTGTCCGGGAAGATCGGGGCCTCACCCGGCGGGCGCCAGCGCACCAGCGCCTCGACCGCGTCGAAACCGCCGGTGCCGAAGGAGAGGATCGGCTGGTAGTGCACGGCGAACTCGTCGGTGCCCAGGGCGCCGCGCAGCCGTTCGACGACCGCGATCCTGGTCTGCTGCTGGTCGCGGAGCCGGGTGTCGTAGCTGACCGCGCGGTCCTTGCCGGCCGCCTTGGCCGCGTGCAGCGCCATGTCGGCATCGCTGAGCGCCTCCGAGGCGGTCGCCCCCGGGTCGAGGCGGCGCACACCGATGCTGGCCGTCACGTACAGCCGGTGGTCACGCACCTCGACCGGGCGGCGCAACGCGTCCAGGACGGTCCCGCAGCTCTCGGTCACCCCGGACTGATCATCCTCGGTCAGCAGCACCGCGAACTCGTCGCCGCCGAGCCGGGCCACCAGCACCCGCTCGTCCAGCGACGTCCGCAGGCGTGACGCCACCCCGGACAGCAGCGCGTCGCCGACGGGGTGGCCGAAACTGTCGTTGACGTGCTTGAAGCCGTCCAGGTCCAGCATCAGCAGCGTGGCGGGCTCGCCGTCGCGTACGGCCGCATCGATCCGCTGCTCCAGCGAGAGGCGGTTCGGCAGCCCGGTCAGGGCGTCGTGCAGTGCCAGGTGGCTCATCCTGCGCTGCAGGGCCGCCTGCTCCTCCAGAGCCACCTGCAGCTCGGTGGCGCGCCGGGCGACCAGGGCACCAGCATGGGACAGCCTGATCACCAGCAGCACCGCGATGATGGCGGTGGCCGTGAGCGGGACGACGATGTCACCGGCGTCGAACTCACCCTCGCGCAGATCCTTCAGGAACGCGTACGCCGTGATCGCCGGGCCGACGAGGACAACGACCAGGTAGACGCCGGTGGTCCAGCGGCCGGCGGAGGACCGGCGGCTGCCCGGCGCGTCCGCCATCGAGGGATGCACCGCCGCGGCCCCGGTCAGCAGGTGGAACAGCAGCCAGCCGGCCACGCTGACGCCGGTGCCGGACCACGATCCGCCGGCGACGACGGAGAGGAAGTAGACGACGTCGGCCGACACCAGGGCAGCTGCCGCCAGCAGCAGGAACGTGTGCGATCGGGTCCGCACGCCCGCGGACACGACCAGCCGGACCGCGGCGGCGAGCACCAGGAGATCCACCAGCGGGTACACGACGATCTCGCCGCCGCTCGCCCACCCGCCGCGGTCGTTGACGAACGGGTCCAGCAGGAAGACCCAGACCACGACGGCGGCGGTGCACGCGGCGATGCCGGCCTCGGCCAGGCCGGACAGCGCCGAGCCCTGGCCGGCCGGGGTCACCGCGACGATCCCGGCGGCGAAGAACAGGTACATGGCTAAGTAGACGATCGTGAGCACGGGAACGTCCGTGAGGTCGGCACCGGCGAGGAACCCGATCCCCCAGACCAGACAGCTCAGCCCGCCGGCGGCCGGTCCGGCGGCGAGCAACCACCACGACCACGGACGGGCCGGCCGGTACGCGCGCACACCGGCGACCACCGCCACCACGGCAGCCGCAGCCACCAGGGCGTAGGCGAGTTGTTCACCCGCCTCGCCCAGCCACGGTGCGGCCAGCACGACGGGCAGCCCGCCGATCAGCAGCCGGCGCCACGCGTGCCTCATCCGTACAGGTTTCCCGCTGACGGGGTCCGGGCGCGGGATTTTCCCAAAGGTCAGACAGTCACGGTGACGCGAAGGCCTCCCGCCGGGCCCGGTTCCGCGGTGACGTCGCCGCCGTGGGCGCGGGCGACGGTCCGCACGATCGACAGGCCGAGCCCGGTGCCGCGGGCCGAGCCGACCCGGTCGGTCAGCCGCTGGAACGGCTCGAACAGCCGGTCGACCTCGTACCCGGCGATGGGCGGACCGGTGTTGGTGACCACGAGCCGGCCCGGTCCGCAGGTGACCTCGACGCTGCCGGGGCTGACGTTGTAGGTGACGGCGTTCTGGAGGAGGTTCTGCACCAGTCGTTCCAGGAGCACCGGATCGCCCGAGGTCGGCGCCGCCCGGGCGGTCAGCGTCAGCTCCACCCCGGCCGCCGCCGCCTCCGGGCGGGCCGCGCGGACGAGCCGGGTGACGATCTCGGTGAGATCCACCGGCACCGGATCGGTGATCTCCTGGTCCGACCGGGCCAGCAGGAGCAGCCCGTCGATCAGCGCCTCGTGCCGGGCGTTGACGGCCAGCATCGTCTCCCCCAGCTGACGGACCTCCGCCGACGGGTGCGGCCGGCTCAGCGCCACCTCGATCAGGGTGCGGTTGATGGCCAGCGGTGTCCGCAGCTCGTGGGAGGCGTTGGCGGCAAAACGACGCTGGGCGGCGAAGGCGGCGTCGAGGCGGGCCAGCATGTCGTCGAAGGTGTCCGCGAGCCGCCGCAACTCGTCGCGGGGCCCGGTCAGACCGATCCGCTCGTGCAGGTTGCGCTCGGCGATCCGGCGCGCGGTCGCGGTGATGTGCTGCAGGGGCCGCAGCGTACGCCCGGCGGCGAGCCAGGCCAGCGAGGTACCGGCCACCGCCACGGCGACCAGCGCGATGACACCCTGCTGCACCAGCGAGCCGAGCGTGTCGGCGCGGAACTCCTGCTGGAGCTTCTGGGCGAGCTGCCACCGGCTCTCCGCCTCCTCCTGCTCCTCGGCGGTGAGCCCCGTGGGCAGTGCGGTCAGGTCGAGCCCCGAGTTCGCCGGCACCGCGCGGGCGGCGACCACGGCCGAGGACGAACCGGCGACCACCAGCGTCTGGTCGACCTGCTGCGAGGTCAGCGCGCGGGCCAGCAGGAAGTAGGTGATCGTCAGCAGGGCTGCCCCCGCGACCAGGAACAACACGCTGTAGAGGGCAGTCAGCCGGACCCGGACGGTCCACCGGTGGGTCGTCACGGGATCTGATACCCCACTCCGGTCACGGTCTCGACGACCTGCGGCGGGCCGAGCTTGCGGCGCAGTGTCATCACGGTCACCCGGACGACGTTCGTGAACGGGTCGGTGTGCTCGTCCCAGGCGCGTTCCAGCAGCTGTTCGGTGCTCACCACCGCCCCGTCGGCCCGCAGCAGCTCCTCCAGCACCGCGAACTCCTTGCGGGAGACGCCGACGTACTGCCCGTCGCGGAAGACCTCCCGGCGGGCGGTGTCGAGCCGCAGACCGGCGCGGTGCAGCACCGGCGGCGCCGCCGGCCGGGCCCGGCGGCCCAGCGCCCGGATCCGGGCCAGCAGCTCGGCGAAGGCGAACGGCTTGGGCAGGTAGTCGTCGGCGCCCAGGCCGAGCCCGTGGACCCGGTCGTGGAGCTCGCCGGCCGCGGTCAGCATCAGCACGCGTACGTCACCGCCGGAGCCGGCCACCGAGCGGCACACGTCGTCGCCGTGCACCCGGGGCAGGTCCCGGTCCAGCACCAGGACGTCGTACTCGTTGACCGCCAGCCGCTGCAGGGCGGTCTCGCCGTCGTAGACCGTGTCCACGGCCAGTGACTGCAGCCGCAGCCCTTCCGCGATGGCGTCGGCCAGCACGACCTCGTCCTCGGCGATCAGTATCCGCATCCGTGCATGGTGACCGGCCCACCTATAAGACTGCTGTAAGCGCCGGCGCTGATGCCCGTCCTACGGCCCCTGCGGTGTGGTTGCGGCCGACCGAGAGGAGCCGTGATGACACGCGGACAGAAATTGTGGCTGATGGCGGTACCGATGATGCTCGTACCGGTGCTGGGTGGGTGTGGTGCGGCCGAGGACAGGCCGCGGGTGGCGTCGGCCGGCCGGGACGGCAGCGCCCCGGCCTCGGCCCCGCCGGCCGACGACACGCAGAAGGCGCGGGAGTTCGTGAAGTGCATGCGGGCGGCGGGGATCGAGCTGCCGGACCCCCGCTCCGACGGGATGATCGCTGTCCCGGCGCAGGCGGCCGGCTCGGAGGGCTCGCCCGGCGCGAAGAAGATGGACGCCGCGATGGAGAAGTGCCGCGACCTGCTCCCGGCCGGTGGCGAGCCGCCGAAGCTGTCGGCCGAGGACCTCACCAAGGCGCGGGATCTCTCGCGGTGCATGCGGGAGAACGGCGTACCGGAGTTCCCGGACCCGGACCCCGAGACCGGCGCCTTCGCGATGACCGAAGACCTCGGCGACAACTCCAAGCTGGGCAAGGCGACGGAGAAGTGCCGGGGTGTCGGGCCGGACGCCCTGCCGGGCATCACGGCGGTCAAATGAGCCGCCGCGCGAGGACCGTCGCGGTCGCGGCCGCGGCGGCCCTCGCCCTGGGCGGTGCGGCCGCGGTCGCCGTCACCCTCGACGACCGGTCCTCCGGTACGCCTGCAGCCGACCTGCCCCCGGCGACGACCACGGTGACCCGGCAGACCCTCGCCACCTCCGTCACCGTCGACGGCGAGCTGGGCTTCGGCACACCCGTACCGGTCGTCTCGAAGGCCACCGGCACCGTCACCTGGCTGCCGAAGGCCGGTGCGGTCGTCAGGCGCGGCGGCACCCTGCTGCGGGCCGACGACCGGCCGGTGGTCCTGCTCTTCGGCATCCTGCCGATGTACCGGCAGCTCTCCACGGGCGCCGAGGGGCCGGACGTCGAGCAGCTGGAACGCAACCTGCACAAGCTCGGCTACGACGGCTTCACCGTCGACGACGAGTTCACTGCTCTCACCGCGAAGGCCGTCCGCCGCTGGCAGAAGAAGCTGGGCCTGCGCGAGACGGGCACGGTCGACCCGGCCTGGGCGGTGGTGGCCAACGGCGCGATCCGGGTGGCGAAGCTGACCGTCCGACTCGGCGCCCCGGCGACGGGCGAGGTGTTCTCGGGCACCGGGGCGGCCTCGGTGGTCACCGCCGACGTCGACGCGGACGCCGCGGACTGGGCCCGGGAGGGCGCCCGCGTCAGCATCGCTCTGCCGGACGGCAAGAAGATCGCCGGCCAGGTGACCTTCGTCGGGACGAAGGCCGACCCGAAGGAGGGTGAGACCCCCACGGTGCCGGTCACGATCTCGCTCGCCGGCCGGGCGCCGGGCCGGCTGCGGGAGGCGCCGGTCGACGTGACCCACACCGGCGAGCAGCGCAAGGACGTGCTCACCGTCCCGGTCGCCGCACTGCTGGCCCTGGCCGAGGGCGGGTACGGGCTCGAGGTGGTCGCCGACGGCACCACCCGCTACCTCCCGGTCGAGGTCGGCCTGTTCGCCGACGGCCGCGCCGAGGTACGCGCCGACGGCCTGACCGAGGGCCTGACCGTGGGGATGCCCTCGTGATCACGATGACCGGCGCCGGCAAGGTGTACCCGGGTGGTGTCACCGCCCTCGCCGGGGTGTCGCTGGAGGTCGGCCCGGGTGAGCTCGTCGGTGTCGTGGGCCCCTCGGGGTCGGGCAAGTCGACGATGCTGCACCTGCTCGGCGCGCTGGACCGGCCGTCGACGGGCATCGTCCGCATCGCCGGGCACGATGTGGCGGCTCTCCCCGACCGGGCCCTGTCGGCGTTGCGGGCCCGGACGATCGGCTTTGTGTTCCAGCAGTTCCACCTGGCCGCCGGGGTGTCCGCAATGGACAACGTGGCCGACGGCCTGCTCTACACCGGGGTGCGGCGGCGGCAGCGGCGCGTCCGCGCGGCGCAGGCCCTCGACCGGGTGGGCCTGCGGCACCGGGCCCATCACCGTCCCCACGAGCTGTCCGGCGGCGAGCGGCAACGGGTGGCGATCGCCCGCGCGGTCGTCGGGGAACCGGCGCTGCTCCTGGCCGACGAGCCGACCGGCAATCTCGACTCGGCGGCCGGGGCGGTCGTGATGCGGCTGCTGCACGACCTGCACGCGGCCGGCACCACGGTCGTGGTCATCACGCACGACCGGGACATCGCGGAGGCGCTGCCCCGGCGGGTCGAGCTGCGCGACGGAAAGCTGGTGGCGCCATGAGTTCCCTGCGTCCGGCGCGGCTCGCCGGTGCCGACGTGCTGCGCCTGGGGGCGGCGGGCCTGCGGGCCAGGCCGCTGCGCATGGTGCTGTCGGCGGCGGGCATCGCCATCGGCATCGCGGCGATGCTCGCGGTCATCGGCATCTCCGCGTCGAGCCGTGCCGGTCTGGACCGGACCCTCGCGGCGCTGGGCACCAACCTGCTCACCGTCGCGCCGGGCCGGACGTTCTCCGGTGCGGACGCCGACCTGCCCGCCGAGTCCCTGGCCATGGTCGGGCGCATCGGCCCGGTCCGCTCGGTCAGCGCCATCGCGCGCCTGGCCGCGAAGGTCTACCGCACCGAGCGGATCCCCGAGGGCGAGACGGGCAGCATCGCGGTCCTCGCCGCCCGGCCGGACCTGCCCGGTACGGTCGGCGCCCGGACCGCGCAGGGCCGCTGGCTCGACGCCACCGTGGACGGCCCGGTCGTGGTGCTCGGCGACACGGCCGCCCGCCGGCTGGGCATCCCGGGGCGCCGGGCCCGCGGGTGTGGCTGGGCGGTCTCTGGTTCTCCGTGGCAGGCATCCTGGCCCCGGTGCCGCTGGCGCCCGAGCTGGACTCGGCCGCCCTGGTGGGCTGGACCACCGCCGCGCGGCTGCTGGACTTCGACGGCTCGCCGACCACCGTCTACACGCGGTCGGTCGAGCAGTCCGTCGAGGAGGTCCGCCAGGTGCTGGCCGCGACGGTCAACCCGCAGGCGCCCAACGAGGTCCAGGTCTCCCGCCCGTCCGACGCCCTGGCCGCGGCCCGGGCCACCGACGCGGCGCTGAACGGCCTGCTGCTCGGCCTGGGCGCGGTCGCCCTGCTGGTCGGCGGGGTCGGCGTGGCGAACACGATGGTGATCTCCGTCCTGGAACGACGCTCGGAGATCGGTCTGCGGCGGGCCCTGGGTGCGACCGGAGGCCAGGTCAGTGTGCAGTTCCTGATGGAGTCGCTGCTGCTCTCGGCCCTGGGCGGCGGTGCCGGTGTGCTCTGCGGCGTGCTGGCCACCGCGGGCTGGTCGTGGTGGCGGTCGTGGCCGGTGGCTGTCCCGCTGTGGGCGCTCGCCGGTGGTTTCACGGCGACGCTGGTGGTCGGCGCCCTGGCCGGTCTCTATCCGGCACTGCGCGCGGCGCGGCTCTCCCCGACCGAGGCCCTCGCGCGGTGAGTCAGTCCCGCAACGTCGCCGACGGCGGTACGCCGTACCGGCTGCGGTACAGCCCCGCGAACCGCCCGAGGTGCAGGAAGCCGCAGCTGTAGGCGACCTCCGTGACGGTCGTCCGGCCCGGGTCGGCACGGCGCAACTCGTCGTGGACCCAGGCCAGGCGGACGTCGCGGAGGTACGCCATCGGCGACGTCGACAGGTGCCGCTGGAAGCTGTCCTGCAGCGACCGGGCGCTCACCCCGGCAGCGGCCGCGAGGTCGGCGACGGTGAACGGGCGGGCCGGATCGGCCCGGATGACCTCGATCGCACGCTGCACGGCGCGGGGTGTCGCCAGGGTCGTGCGCCGCCGCTCCAGCCGGTCACGGTAGTTGTGGGGCACGGCCAGGAGCAGACCGGCGACCAGGCTCTCCCGGAGCCGGCGGCCCAGCACCGGGTGGCCGGTGAGACCTTCCGGCTGCGCGGCGTCGGCGGCGATCAGGTGGGCGAGCCGCAGCCAGGTCGCGCCGGCGCCGCGGGACACGTCGAGCTCGGGACTCAGCCGCAGCGGTGTGGTCACCGGCGCGTCGAGCATCCGCTCCAGCTCGGCCTCGAGGACCGGACGTTCGATCTTGATCGCCAGGACCCGGGTGGCCGCGTCCCACCGGTCGAGGGTGGTGTCACCGTCCGGTGAGAACACGGCGGCGCTGCGCGGGGTGGCGAGGATCGGCTCCCGCCGACCCTGACGCCACAGCAGGTCACCACCCGACGGCAGATCGACGTGGTAGGCGCCGAGCTCACCGAACCGGAGGCGGACGTCGGTGCCGAACCGCAGGTCGCCGATCGTGAAGAGACCGGCGCGGGTGATCTCGAAGTCGACCGCCGGCAGGGCGCCGGGCGAGAGCCCGTCGATGACGTTCGGGTAGAAGTGCTCGGCCAGCATGCCGCGCGCCTGGTCGAGGTCCGAGGAGTTCAGATGGACGGTGCGCACCGGGTCAGCCGGCGGCCCAGGGCCACGGCCCCGTGATGTCGAGAACCCGGCTCACCACCCCGCGAGCATCCCGTACGCGGAACCGCACGTCCAGTGCCGCGGTGGCCGAGCGGCAGCCGATCAGCGCGGTGAGGCCGCCGGCGTCCAGAAAGGTCACCGCGGTGAGCAGCAGGATGATCTCGCGGACCTCGGGACGGCGTGCGGCCGTCCCGACGCTGCGGCCCAGGTCGACGCCCGTCTGGCCGTCGAGCTCACCGGTCGCGCTCAGCACGAGGGCACCGGCGGGGCCGGGCTGCTCGGTGATCGCCAGGAGTGTCCGCATCGCGACGAAGGCTACGCAACTCGTTGCCCTATGGCAAAGATCTGCGTCAGGACGAGTGAACGAGGGCACCTTCGGCGGCTATCGACGCCGCGATGACAGCCGCGGCATCCTCGGCCAGGGCTCCCGGAGTGCCGAAGCCGCTCCGGGAGGCGTACGCCCGCCACGACGCGCCGGCGTGGCTCGCGGCGACAGCCGCCACCGCCGCGATCAGCGCGGGTGCGACCACACCGGCGCCCGCCCGGCGCGCGAGGACGGCACCGGCGAGCGCACCGAGCACGATACGGCCACCCAGCGGTCCCGGTTCGAGCCGGCTCGGCGTACCCGGCAGCTTGTCGACGACGAGCTCACCCGCCGCCGCCAGGGTCGCGAGGATCCGGACCGGTCCTCCCCTGCGCTGGGCCAGAGCGGCGAGCGGGGTCGCGCTGCGGGCACCGGCGGCGGCGCCGAGCACGGCCGCGCGGAGCAGGACATGATCAGTCATGACGCAGCGCTACCCCCGGGTGACATCGTCAAACGCCCCGGGCCGGACGTCGGCGACCGGACCAGGGCCCGGGCCTCCGCGACGCTCAGCTCCCGTCCGGCGGCGGCCAGCGCGTCGAAGCCCGCACGGCCGAGAACGGCGGTGAGGCGGTCGCCGACCCGCTCGAGCTCGTCGCGTTCGGCCGGGGCGGCCGGGGCCCCGGCGGTCTCGCGAGCGGCGGCCGCGGCACCGAGCAGCCGGGCGTGCGACCTCCGGCTCGGCCCCGGCCACGCCGACGCCATCCCCTCCAGGGTGCTGATGGTGTCGCGCGGGGCGCCCATCGCCTCGGCGGCCGCGTACGCCTCGGCGTGCAGCGCCAGGGCCGCCTCCGGGTCGCCGCTCTGCTCGGCCGCATAGCCCAACTCGACCAGGACCATCGGCAGGTAGAGCGCCGGTTGCGACTCGCTGCGGCCCTGGTCGGCGAGGTTCGTCAGGTGGGTCACGGCGACGTCGAGCTTGCCCTCGCGCCGGGCGGCGATGCCGAGGCTCAGCTCCGCGAAGACCACGGCGGTCGGCGCGCCCTGCTCGACGGCCAGCCGGTACGCGCGTTCGGCCAGCTCGCGGCCCGCCGGGTAGTCACGGGTCTGCACCGCCAACCAGGCCAGCCAGGACAGGGTGCTGCCGGCCTCGGGCCACAGCGACAGCTCCTGCGCCCACCGCAGTCCTTCGCGGTGCAGGGCGGCCGCGCGTTCGAGCTCGCCGCGCATCTCGGCGAGCCCGCCGAGCCACCCGTTCGCCTGCAGGCGGCCCCAGCGGTCGCCCAGCCCGGCGAAGAGGGCGGCGCTGCGGGTGCCCGCGCGTTCCAGGGCTTCGAGGTCGCCGGCGGCGTGCGCGAGCATCGCGCGGGAACTGAGGACCGCGGCCTCGGTCCAACTGTCGACGAAGGTGTCCGGCAGCAGCGCTGCGGCCAGGGTCACGTCGCCACGGTCGAGAACCGCGGAGGCGACGAACCACGTGGCCGGGCCGTCGGTGCGGCCCGCCACCGCGGCCCGGACCTCGTCCGGTACGACCGGGGCACCCTGCCGCAGGGCGAAGCCGAGTCGCCAGGGCGCGGCGCGGATCTCGTCGGCGGGGTCGCCTGCGGCCGCCAGGGCCCGGCGGGCCTCGGTGAGCCGCCCGCGCAGGAACCAGTACCAGCTCAGCGCGAGGGCGAGACGCAGGCCGCCGCGGACCAGGGCCGTCCGGAGGTTCGCCGTCTCCGCGTCGAGGCGGGCCAGCCACTCCTGCTGGCCGGCGCCGCGCAGCTGCGGATCGGCCGTCTCGGCCAGCGCGGTGAAGAAGGCCGCGTGCCGGGCCCGGACGTCGTCGGCCCCGGTGAGCCGTTCGAGGCAGAACGCCGCCACGGACTCGAGCAGCCGGTAGCGGGGACGGGCGCCGGTGTCGTCGAGGACCACCAGCGAACGGTCGACCAGCCGGGCGAGGACGTCGAGGTCGGTGCCGCAGACCTCCTCGGCGGCCTCGGGCGTGCAACCGTCGCTGAAGACCGCGAGCCGGGCCAGCACGAGGCGTTCGGTGTCGTCGAGGAGATCCCAGCTCCAGCCGATCACCGCGGTCAGGGTGCGCTGCCGCGGCGCGACGTCACGCTGGGTGGTGCTGAGCAGCCGGAACCGGTCGTCGAGGCGGTCCACGACCCCCTGGACACCGAGCGCGCGGACCCGGGTCGCGGCGAGTTCGAGGGCCAGCGGCAGTCCGTCGAGGCGGCGGACGAGCTGGGCCACCACCGGCGCGGTCCGGTCGTCCAGCCGGAAACCTCGCTGCTGCGCGGCCGCCCGCACGGCGAAGAGCCGGGCCGCGGCCGACCGCCGGACAGCGTCGGGGTCACGGTCGTCCTCCGGTACGGCCAGCGGCGGCACCTCCCAGAGGAACTCGCCCGTGAGCCCGAGGGGTTCACGGCTGGTGGCCAGCACGCTGACGCCGGGAGCCTCGCGCAGCAACCGGGCGACCAGACCGGCCACGGCTTCGACCACGTGCTCGCAGTTGTCCAGCACCAGCAGGAGCTGCCGCTGCCCGAGCGCGGTGCACAGGCGGTCGGTCGCGGACAGGCCGGTCCCCGCGGACTCGCGCAGGTCGAGTGCCCCGAGCACCAGCTCGGCGATGCCCGGGTCGCCGGCCGGGAGCGGAGCGAGCTCGATAAGGTGCACGCCGTCCGGGACCGTGCGCTCCCGCGCGGCCTCCGTCGCCAGCCGGGTCTTGCCGACTCCGCCGGGGCCGATCAGTGTGACCAGCCGCCGCTCCGGGAGCAGGGTGCGCAGCCCGGCCAGGGCCTCGGCCCGTCCGACCAGGTCGTCGAGCCGCGCCGGCAGGCTGTTGCGCACGATCGCGGTCCGGGGCGCGGCGGCCAGCCCGGTGTCCTGTTCGAGGATCCTGCGGTGCAGCGCGGTCAGCTCCGGGCCGGGATCAAGGCCGAGCTCGTCGGCGAGGCGGGCGCGCAGGTCGGTGTAGCTGTCGAGGGCCTCGGACTGGCGGCCGGCGGCGTACAGGGCTCGCAGGTGCAGGGCGCGCAGGCCCTCGCGCAGCGGATGCCGGGCGACCAGCTCCGCCAGCTCGGCGGCGACCAGATCGTGCTCACCCGCGGCCAGGCGGGCCTCGGCGAGCCGCTCGTGGACGGCGAGCCGCTGCTCGGCCAGTCGCAGGGCCTCGGCCCGCACGAACTCCTCGTCCGCCATGTCGGCGTAGGCGTCACCGCGCCACAGGGCCAGGGCCGCAAGGAGCCGCCCGGTGTCGGTCGCGCTCGCGAGCTCGGCGAAGCGATCGGCGTCCACCGCGGCGGTCCGCAGCACGTAGCCCGGTGGCCGGGACTCGATCAGGTCGCGGGCACCGGGCTCGGCGTCGTTGAGGGCCTTGCGCAGCTGCGAGACGCGCACCTGGAGGGCGCCCGCGGGGTTGGCCGGAGCATCGTCGCCCCACAAGTCCTCGATCAGCCGGTCGGCCGACACCACCTGGTTGCGGTGCGCGAGCAGGTCCGCCAGCAGCACCCGCACCTTGACCCCGGGCACCACCACCGGCTCACCGGCACCGGTCGTGACGGCGAGCGGCCCGAGCACCCCGAACTCCACGGCGAGCATCCTAACCGCCGTAAGACGAGCTGAAGGGGACCGTAAGCGCCACGGCGCATCGTCGGGACATGGACATCCACCACGAAGTACACGGCACCGACGAGGGCCGTCCGCTCCTGCTCGTCCACGGCGCACTGTCCGGCATCGGCACGTCGTTCGGGCTGATCCTGCCGCTGCTGGCCAAGTCGCGACGGGTCATCGCCGTCGAGCTGCAGGCGCACGGCCACACCCCCGACATCGACCGGCCGCTGACCGTCGAGGCGTTCGCCGACGACGTCGTCGGCCTGCTGGACCGGCTCGGTGTCGACCGCGCCGACGTCTTCGGCTGGAGCATGGGCGCGGCGGTCGCCCTGCGCCTCGGCACCGACCACGCGGACCGCGTCGGCCGCCTGGTGCTCGCCTCGGTGAGCTTCGACGACGCCGGCCTCCACCCGGGCCTGCTGGACGGCATCCAGGACCTCCAGCCGGAACACCTGCACGGCTCGGAGTTCCACGAGGAGTACCTGCGGACCGCACCGGACCCCTCGGGCTGGCCCGGCCTGGTCACCAAGATGAAGGTCCTCGACGCGAACCTTCCGCACTGGACGCCCGAGCAGATCCGGGCCCTTCAGGCTCCCGTGATGATCGTCCTGGCCGACTCGGACATCATCCGGCCCGAGCACGCCGTCGAGATGTTCCGGTTGCTCGGCGGGGGTGTGCCCGGCGACCTGACCGGTCTGCCGCGGTGCCGGCTGGCGATCCTGCCCGGCACGACCCACACCACGGTCCCGCACCGGGCCGACTGGCTGGCCCCGATGATCGACGAGTTCCTGGACGCCGTCACGGCGTGACGTTCTCCGGGGTCACGTGGCGGCGCGCCTCGGTCACGTCGGCCATCAGCTGGTCCCAGACCGGATCCGCGCGGAAGGGCCCGGCCAGCATGTCGTTGCCGACCCGGGCCCACATGTACTCCCACCAGGCGGCCACCCGCACCGGCCACAGCCCGGCGCGGAGCGCGCCGGCCAGGAAGCACCGATGCACGAGCAGGGTCGCCCCGAGCGTCTCCGGGTCCAGCTCCAGCGCGGGATCGTCGATCGCCTTGCCGAGCGCCCGCACGTCGCGGTGCATCTCCGAATAGGCCACCAGGTTGGGCGAGGACGGCACCCGCAGCAGGGGCGCGTCCGGCTCCACCATGTCGGCGGCGTACGCGGGCATGAACACGACGTCATCCACGGTGATGATCAGCGGCAGGCGCTCGTGGCCGCGCCGCACCTCGAGCTCGATGCCCGGCACACCGCTCGGCGCGATCAGGTATTCCCAGTCGAGCACGTCCACGGGCTCCAGCCGCACGGCGTCCCCGATCGCCGGGACCCGCGTGACCACGAGCCCGCCCTCGATCGACACCTCGATCTCGGGCACCTCGGCGATCACCTGGGCGAGCTCCTCAAGGTCCATGGGCCTGTTATACCCAATCACCGCACTGCGCAGCGGTGCCCGGTCGGCGGGTGCCCCTTTCGTCACCGGAAATGTAGATTGCAGGCCGGACGGTCCGGCACCACCGACCTGAGGAGACTCACGTGACACCGTCGTCGTTCAGCGCACGGGAACGCTGGGTGCTGCTCGTGGCGAGCGCCTGGCTGGTGAGCGGCCTGCAGCTCGACGCGTACGCGCACGCCACCACACCCGAGCTGGAGACCTTCTGGACGCCGTGGCACGGTGTGCTCTACTCCGGCATCGCGGTGTCGGGGCTGACGCTGGTCTGGCTGATGCGCCCGCGACTGCCCGTGATCCCGACCTACCGGACCCTGCTGGCGCTGCCGAACGCTCTGCGCGTACCGATGATCGGTATGGCTCTGCTGCTGGTCGGCGGGGGCGTGGACACGCTGTGGCACAACGTGTTCGGGATCGAACAGGGCCTGGAGATCTTCGTCAGCCCGAGCCACGAGTTCATCATCCTGGGCATGGTGCTGGTGGCCGCCGGTCCCGCGCTGATGCTGGCCACGGTCCCGGGTGACCGGCTGTCCCCCGGCGACGCCACGCTGGCCACGATCTCGGCGTTGCTGTCCGCGCTGCCGCTGCACATCTACTCGCTGCACGCCTCGGCGCTGGGCTCGACCTTCTTCGGTGACGGCCGCGACCCCGTGCGGATCTTCTCGACCGACGCGCAGTCCGTCCACGGGTACCTCTTCAGCACGGTTCTGCTGCTGGTCCCGATCCTGCTGATCGGCCGCCGCTGGCATCTGCCGATCGGTGTGCCGACCCTGCTGGTGGGCCTGCCGGCCATCCTGATGCACCTGATGTTCACCACCGACGACGGCTGGTGGATGTCCCTGACCGTCGCCGGCGCCGCCGCCGGTGCCGAGCTGGTGCTGCGCCTCGGCGCGCACTTCCTGCGGCTGCCGGCCGAGGCGGGCTGGTTCCTGATCGGCCTGCTCGCCCCGCCGCTGGTGTGGGGCACGGTGCTGATCGTGGCCTCCCGCATCGAGGGTGTCGGCTGGAACGTCCACATGGTCAGCGGCCTGCTCACGCTGACCGCCTTCACCGGTGCGGCGACCACGCTGGTGACGCGCAACGTGCGCCCGGCCCCCGCGGCGACACCGCAGGCCGTCCCCGAGGAGGTCCGGACGGGCGTTCCCGCGTCGTGACGGTGCTGCACCGGCTCGCCTGCCTGGTCCTGACGGCGGGCGGGCTCCTCCTGGCCTGGGCGTCACCCGCGGCGGCCCACGCGGGAGGCCTGGTCGCGACCGACGCCCGCAGTCACGTGGTGGCGCTCTCCCCCGCCGTGCCCGGCCTGGAGGTGACCGCGATCGAGGACGGCGCCCGGCTGCGTCTGCGCAACCACACGACGGTCCCGGTCGGCGTGCCCACGGGTGGCGGCGCAGCCACCCCGGCAGTGGTCGCCGCCGGGCAGAAGCTCACCTGGATCGACACCCGCAGCACCCCGGAGGGACGCTCCCTGGGTGCGGGCGCCACGCAGGCCTGGTCGATCGTCCTGGACGTGGGCGGCACACCGGTCACCGTCACCGGCGAGCTCGTCGGTGCCCGCCCGCCCTCGCCGGTGCCGTGGTGGCTGGCCGCGGTCCTTCTCGCCGTCGCCGTGCCGCTGGTCGCCCGGCGCTCGCGGCGGCCGGGTGACCTGCTGGCGGCGACGGGACTGGTCGCGATGGCCGCCTCGATCACCCACGTGGCCGGGTCGACCCTGGCCGTCGAGTCCGCGCCGATGGCCGGGACGTTCCTCAGCGCCGCCGGGATCAACCTGCTCGCCTGGCCGCTGATCCTCGGCGGGGCGGTCACGGTGTTCCGGGGCCGGCCCGCCGGAGTGCTGGCCGTGTGCGCGGGTGCGGCGCTGACGGCGGTCTTCGTGCTGCCCGACGTGACGTCGTTCCACCGGGCCGTGCTGCCGTTCGCCGGCCCCGCCGTCGTCGAGCGGATCCTGGTCGTGCTCGCCCTGGGCACCGGGATCGGCGTCGCCGTGGCGGGTGCTTCCGTTCTGCGTACACTCGCGCTCCGAGCCGGCGCCGAGGTGCGGTGAGCGTCCTCGCCCACGGCATCGGGCAGTCGCAGGACCTGCCGCTGCCCCTCGACCTGGTGCTGCAGGCCGGCGCCGCCACCGTGGTCCTCTCGTTCCTCGTCTCGGCGGTGCTGTGGCAGCGCCCGCGACTGGGTGCGGCCGTCCGGCGGGCCGTGCGCTCGACCTGGTGGCGGCTCCCGCTGCAGGTGGTCGTCCTGGTCCTGTCGCTGTATCTGGTGGTGAACGCGTTCACCGGATCGCGCGGGCCGGAGAACCCCGTCACCCGCGCGTTGTTCGTCTGGCTCTGGGTGGGGCTGGTGCCCGTCAGCGTTGTCCTCGGTCCGGTGTGGCGGATCGTCAACCCCCTGCGGACCCTCTTCCGGCTGCTCCGGCTGCCTGCCGCGGGGCTGCGTCCCGTACCCGGGGAGAAGTCGGCCGGACGCCTCCCGGCGGCGGTCTGGTTGCTGGTCTTCGTCTGGTTCGAGCTGGTCTCGCCCGGCCGCACCGACCCGGTCGTGATCGGTTGCGCCCTCCTCGGGTACGCCCTGGTGCAGCTCGCCTTCGCCACCGTGCGCGGCGAGGAGTGGTTCGCCCGGGGTGACTGCTTCGAGGTCTACTCGGAGCTGGCCGGGCGGCTCAGCCCGCTGCGGTGGCGCAATCCCCTGGCCGCCGTGGCGAACACCCCGCGCGACCGCGGCCTGGCGGTGTTCCTCGCGGTGTGGTGGGGCTCGACCATCTTCGACAGTGCATCCTCGTCACCCGCCTGGGACGACTTCCTGGACCGGGCCGGCAACCCCCTGCTGTACGGCACAGCCGGCCTGGTCCTGCTCTGTGCCGGGGTGCTGGCGAGCGTGCGGTGGATGGCCGGCCGCCTCGACGTCACGGCCTCGCTGATCCCGATCGCGGTGGGTTACACCGTGGCGCACTACCTGACGTTGCTGCTCACCGAAGGGCCCGCCCCCGGGCTGATCGCGGGACTGCAGATCACCCTGATCCTGCTCGGGCACCTGCTGGCGGTGCTGATCGCCCACGACATGGCGCTCGCCGCCGGCCCGGCCCGGCCGGTGCTGGCCACGCTGGCCGACGAGCTTCCCGTGGTGCTGCTGATGATCGCGTACACGTGGGCGGGCCTCTTCCTGCTGTTCGTCCGGTGAGCCCGTGGACGGTCGTGTTCCTGGCCGGTGCCGGTGTTCTCGCCGGGATCTTCGGTTCGGTGGGCGGCCTCGCCTCGCTGGCGTCGTACCCGGCACTGCTCCTCGCCGGCCTGCCACCCACCGCAGCCAACGTGACCAACTCCGTGGCTTTGGTCGCGACCACCGTCGGCGCGGCCGCGGGGTCCGGGCCCGAGCTGCGCGGTCAGGGCCGCCGCATCGGCCGGCTGTCCGTGGTCAGCGCGGTGGGCGGCACCGCCGGGGCGATTCTGCTGCTCACGCTGCCACCGGGGGTGTTCGAACTGGTCGTGCCCTGGTTGATCGCGGGCGCCTCCGTGGTCCTCCTGCTCGGTCCACGGCTGCGCCGCCCGACGGACGGCGACCATCGCCACGCGAGCGTCGGCGTCTTTTTCATCGCCGTCTACAGCGGCTACTTCGGCGCGGCGGCAGGCGTGCTGATGCTCGCGCTCCTCTCCGCGATCTCCACGCAGTCCCTCGCCCGGACCAACGCGGCGAAGACCCTGATCACGGGCGCCTCGAACGCCGTCGCGGCCGTGATCTTCGCCGTCGGCGGGCCCGTCCACTGGGTCGCCGCCCTGGCCCTGGCCGCCGGATCACTGGCCGGCGGCTGGCTCGGGCCCGCCGTCGTCCGCCGCCTCCCCGAACGCCCACTGCGCATCGGCATCGCCTGTGCGGGACTCGTGCTGGCGGCCAAGCTGGCCGTGGACGCGTTCAGAAGTGGGTCTTGGGGATGACGCCGTGCACACCGACGGTCCCGTCGACCACCTGCGACACGGAGAAGTCCGCGGCGGCCGACAGGTAGGCGTAGGCGACGGCCCGGTTCATCCCCAGGTCGTGCTCGAGGAAGTCGAGGGCGTTCACCACGGCCCGGCGCATCGCGATGTCCAGGTCGTTGCCCTGCCCGTCCCGCGCGCCGTCCGGGTCCGACAGGCCGATCGGCACCCAGGCCTGCGGCGTCTCCGCGAACGGGTAGGTGAAGGCGACCGACGGCGCACCCCGGCCACCCTTCTTGACCACCGTCAGCCGGTAGGTGGCGCGCAGCGAGCCCTCGAGAGCGGTCAGGGCCACCTCGCCGTCACCCATGGCCAGATGCGGGTCACCGACGTAGAACAGCGCGCCCTCGGCGAAGACCGGCAGATAGAACGTCGCGCCCGGACCGAGCAGGCTGATGTCGATGTTGCCGCCGCCCAGCGTCGGCGGGATCGAGTTGAGCAGCGGATCGGTCAGCGATCCCGCGTCGGCGAAGGCCACACCCATGATGCCCATGAACGGGTGCAGCGGGAACGCCACGTCGCGGTGACCCGGACGGGGCAGCACCCCGGTGAGGGCGCCGCCGCGGCCCGACCGGACCGGCGTGAAGACCGACACGTTGCCGTAGCGCAGCGGGTCGCCGGTCGCGCGGCCGTCCGTGGCCACCGGCGGCATGATCTCGGCCTCGGTGATCCCGGGCGGCACGGCACCACCGGCCAGCCGGGGCAGCGCCCCCTTGCCGTGCCTGCTGGACACCACGCCGTACGGCACGCGGGGCACCGCGGACAGCACCTCGATCTTGAGGACGTCACCCGGTGCGGCACCGTCGACGTGGATCGGGCCGGTCACTACGTGCGGCCCGTCCACGTCGAAGCTGCGCGGGGTCCGGTCGTACCCGCGGGCGATCGCGACCGCATCGGTCAGCACGCGGCGGGCGGGCACACCGTGCCCGGCGAAGAAGCTCACGGGGTCGCGGCCCTGGTCCTCGAGGATGCCCTCGTGAGACACGGCGTCGATCGTGACGGTCTGTCCCGAGCGCATCCGCAGCACCGGCTCGCTGGTCACCGAGGGCACGTAACCCCAGCGCACCTCGTCCGGCCGCGACGGCAGGTAGTGGCGTCCCGGGATCGGCCCGGTGCCGGGCTGCAGGATGCCGCCCGGCGAGGTGCGGGTCTGCGCGTTCGCGGGTGTCGCCGTCGCCCCGGCCGTCAGCCCACCGGCACTCACGGCCGCGGCGGCCCGCAGAAAGGTCCGCCGTCCCAGCGCCGCCACCAGCGTGTCCCGGGCCTTGCCCGCAAATTCAGTCATGCCTGCTGTTGATAGGCGCACCCGGTGTCGGGCCCGTCGCTGATCGATGTCCGGGTTGTTAAGGCGAGGGCATGGTCGCGGCCCGGGCAGGCGTGCGGTCCCGCGCCGAAGGCGAGCCCGTCCGCCAGACCCACCCGCACGATCTCACCGGCCTCGACCCGGACCCCGTCGACAGTGGTCGCGACGAGCGCCTGCCGTCGTGTCGCCCGGACCGGCGGGTCGTCCCGCAGCACCTCGCCCGCCGGGCGGTGACGGGCCCGGTCGATCAGCGTGGCGGTCGCCTCGCAGGCCTGCACGAGAATGCCGATGCGGGCGGCGGTCGCCTCGTCGTGGGCACCACCGAGACCAACGACGAGCTGCTCGACGGCCGCATCGGCACGGTCCTCGTCACCGGTGCCCGGCTGGTAGGCCTGGGCCACCTCACGGACAAGATCCGCGGGCAGGTCCACCAGACCCATCGCGGTCGCCAGGGTCGTCACCGGGTGGACGCCGGGCTCGCCGCGCAGGGTGTGCGGTGGGATCGCGGCGAGGACGGCGGTGGAAAGGGCGCGGCAGCGGGCGTGGCTGTCACCCGTACCGAACCGGGCGACCGAGGCACGCAGCCAGCCGACGCCGGTGGCTGCGGGCGGGACCGGGGGAACGACGAAGGCCGGGTCGCACAGGACGGACCGGGCCGCGGGGCCGGTGATCTCACGCATGGGCGCACGCTAGGGCCCGGAAGGTTCGGCGCCGGCCGAAGTGTTTGTGACGAGCCGGTTTCCGGGCTTCACAAAACCGTCCGAGACCGCCGTGACCCCGCCCGCAAGCCGTCCGAGTGGCCGATCCTCCAACCCCGCGTACGCGGTTAAGCTCCGCCCGTGAACGACATCGACGCCGCCCGCCGGCCCCGCACGGTGCTGTGGATCGGCGCGGCCGCGGCAGCCGCCCTGGTGCTGGTCGTGGCCGCCGGTGTGCTGCTGCTGACCCGCGGGGGCCCGCACAACGTCACGTTCGAGATCGCCTCCAGCGGTGAGAAGGTCTCCTCGATCATCTACGGCTCGGGCGACAAGCAGCTCGGCAAGGACGTCGGCGCCGCCGCGGCCGCACCCTGGTCGAAGTCCTACGAGATCAGCGACACCTCGGGCAAGCTCTGGCTGCACGCCCTGTCCCCCGCCGGCGGGGCCATCACCTGCACGATCTGGGTCGACAACAAGGTCGTCATGGAGGCCACGGCGCTGTCCGGCGCGGTCTGCGAGATCCCGTTCGGCGACGCCCTGGACCAGTGAGGCAGCCGCTCGTCCGGCCGGTGTAGCCTGGGCCGCCTGGACGGATCCGGGGGTGACGCATGCGGGACGAGGCCTCCGGCTGCCTGACCCACGACGCGATGTTCTACCGCGACGACCACGAGTTCGCCGCCACCCTCGTGCCGTACGTCCGGGCCGGTCTCGCCGAGGGGCAAGCCGTCGCGGCCGCCGTGACGGGCCCGAACATCACCCTGCTGCGTGATGCCCTGGGCACCGACCACACGCAGGTGTCGTTCTTCGACCGCGACGACTGGTATGCCCGGCCCGCCACCACCGTCGCCCGCTGGCACCGGGTGCTGACCGAGGCCACCCGTCGCGGGCGGCGCCACGTGCGGCTCGTCGGCGAGGTCGGCTTCGGCGGGCATCTCCCGTCCTGGCACCGCTACGAGGCGGCCCTCAACGACATCTTCGCCGCCGCGCCGGTTTCGATCGTCTGCCCGTACGACACCCGGGTGCTGCCGCCGGAGCTGCTCGACGAGGCCCGCCGGACTCACCCGACCGTGGTCGCCGGCGAGGGCCGGCAGCCGAGCGACGCGTACGTCACCACGGCACAGTTCCTGCTGAACGTGCCCGAGGCCCTGCCGCCGGTCAGCGGGCCACCGGTGCTGACCATGGAACTCGTCGGCGGTGTGGTCCAGGCCCGGCAGGCCGTCACCGCGCTGGTCGAGGCGAACGGCTGGACCGGGCTGGACCGGGCCGACGACCTGGTGCTGGCGCTCAGCGAGATCACGACGAACAGCCTCCGGCACGGCGGCGGACGCCGGGAGCTGCGGGTGTGGGTGGACGGCTGCACCCTGACCTGCGAGGTCGCCGACGACGGACCGGGTCCGGCCGACCCGCTGGCCGGTTACCGACCGCCGGATCCGGCCGGCACCGGTGGCCGCGGGCTGTGGATCTCGCGACAGCTCTGCGACGCCCTGGGGATCGGGCACCGAGACGGTGCGACCCAGGTGCGCTTCGCCGTCCTGCTCTCGCACTGAAGCTCGTCACCCACCCATCGATCGATGTCCATTGACAACATTGTTACAAACCTGAAAACTCAGAGAGCGCTCTCAGCGCACGGCGGGGCTGCCCCCCATGGATCCGCCTCCACCTCCACCAGCCCTGTCCGGACGCCATCCCCCTCCTCGGCGTCGAAGCGGAGGCCGACCACGGGTCGTGACCATGAGAATCCCCGGAATCGTCACCCTCGCTCTCACCGGCCTCCTCGTGGCCGGACACCTCATCCCCGCGACCGCACCGCCGGTGCCGGTGGCTCAGACCAGCTTGCGCGCGGCCGACCCCAGCGTGATCCGGGTCGGCAGCACCTACACCGCCGTCCAGTCGTACAACGGCGGGATCGCCGTCCGGCAGGCGTCGTCTACCGGCGGCCTGGCGGCCGCGCCGGCCCGCCAGATCTGGAGCGACACCCGCAACCTCGGTGAGGTCTGGGCCCCGGAGATCACCTTCGACGGCGGCCGCTACTGGATCCACTTCTCGGCCGGCCGCGGCAACGCCCACCGCATGTACGTGATCAGCTCCGCCGCCGCCACCTCCGGGTACACCGGCGAGACCCGCATGGCCCTGCCCGACGACAAGTGGGCGGTCGACGGCAGCATGTTCGTCTTCAACGGACAGCGCTACTTCGTCTGGTCCGGCTGGGCCGGCGACACCAACGTCGAGCAGAACCTCTACCTCGCCCGCATGAGCAGCCCGTCCGCGACCACCGGCGGCCGTTTTGTCATCTCCCAGCCCCGCGAGAGCTGGGAACGTGTCGTCGGCAACCCGTTCATCAACGAGGGCCCCGAGGCGATCAAGGACCCGAACGGCCAGCTGCACGTCTTCTACTCGGCCAACGGCAGCTGGAGCGACCAGTACTGCATCGCGGACCTGCGCCTGCGCGCCGGCGGCGACCCGACCTACGTCTGGGACTGGTACAAGTCCAACGGCTGCCAGTTCGGCTCCAACCGCGCCACGATGATGGCCGGCTGGGACCCGACCCTGACCGTGAACGGCCCCGGCCACCACAGCTTCGTGCTGCTCAACGGCGACATCAACACCAGCCCGCCCGCCGGTTCGCACTTCCCGCTGATGTTCCACGCCGTCCCGAAAGGCACGCCGTACTCCTGGGACAACCGGTACTGGTACACCGGCACGTTCCTGTGGTGGGGTAACAGCACGTACACACGGGCCAACGTCCCCGGCGCCACCAGCACCACCGGGTTCGGCCTGAAGTTCTTCGAGTAGGAGCACGATGGGCACGAACCCCCGGATCAAACCGGTCGAGCGGGCCACCGACCGCACCTGGGACGAGTGGCTGACGTTCATGGACGGCATCGACGCCAGGAACCTCGACCATCAGGCCATCGCCCTGAAGGTCTACGAGGAACTCCAGGGCAAGGTCGACCCGCTCGGCTGGTGGACCCAGGCGGTGACGGTCGCCTACGAACAGCACATCGGCCGCCGCATCCCCGGCCAGCGCCCCGACGGTACGTTCCAGACCAGCGTCAGCAAGGCCACCAAGCTCGGCATGCAGGACCTGATGGACAGGTGGGTGACCTTCGCCGCCACGGACCCGGACGTGCAGAAGGTCATCGCCACCGACCCCCGCGTGAGCGGCACCGACCGCCGCATCACCTGGCGTGTCAAAGCGGCCGACGACTCGTTCATCACCATCACGAGCGAGCCCAAACCCACCGGCACGGCAACGATCGTGGCGGGCCAGCAGGGCCTCCAGACCCCCGAACTCAACCTCGAAGCCAAACAGTTCTGGGCCGCCACCCTGACCCGCTTCCTGGCGAGCGTCGGGTGACACCGGGCCCGGCGGGTTGCCGCTAGCGGATGCGGAGGGCCACGACGACGGTGTCGTCGCGGATCGGGGTTTCGGTGGCTTGGAGCATGTGGTCGAGCAGGGTGTCGGCCACCGCCTGGGCGTGGTCGGCCGGGCCGGTGCCCAGGCCCGCCCGCAGGGCCGCGTCGTCGATCGGGGCGTCAGTCCGCAGGACCAGGAGGTCGCCCGGCCGGAGCTCTGTTTCGTCGATGCGGATGGACAGGCGGGGCAGGATGCCGAGCGGGCTCGACGGCTGGCCGAACGCCTCGACGGACCCGTCCGCGCGGCGGATGAACGCCGCCGGGTGACCCGCGGTGCAGATGCGGGCCACGAAGCCGCCCTCGGACGCGCGCAAAGACAGGTACGCGCAGGTCACAAAGCCCGGGGCCGTGGTTTCGGCGTACCAGCGGTGCAGGGCCGAGTCGAGCTCGGTGAGCACGATCGCCGGTGAGCTGGCCCGGAGTGCCCCGGCCCGGAGGGTGTATTTGGCCAGGGCACTGGTGCGGGCGGCCTGGGCGCCACGGCCGGCGACGTCGCCCAGGAAGAGGGCCCAGCCGGTGGGGGTCTGGACGGCGTCGTAGAAGTCGCCGAGGACGTCGTCGCCGCCGAGGCGGTAGGCCGCCGCCAGGTCGAGGCCGTCGATGGTCGGCAGGTCGCGGGGCAGGAGGCTCTCCTGCATGGTCAGGGCGAGCTGCTGGTAACGATCGGCCGCCGCACGGGCATCGTCCGCCTCGCGGGAGGCCGCATCGGCCGCGACCCGCAGGGCGACCTCGCCACCGGCGGCGTGGGACAGCACTTCGAGGGTGCGGAGGTCCTGGGCGGTCCACTGCCGGGGCCGGCTGTCGACGACGCAGAACGAGCCGAGCACGAAACCGTCCGGGGACCGTACGGGGAAGCCGGCCCAGGCGATCACACCCATGGACTCGATCGACGGGTTGTCGCGGGTCATCGGGTCGAGGCGGGCATCGCCGATGATCACGGGTTCGTCGGTGGCGATGATGTACTGGCAGAAGGACTCGCCCACTGGGTTCTGCCGGTCGGCGAGCTCGTTGCTCGTGATGCCGACGCAGCTCTTCCAGAAGGAGCGGCGCTCGTCGACCACCGTGACAAAACCGAACGGCGCGTCGAGCAGCTCGCAGGCGAGCCGGGTGAGCCGGTCGAAGGGTTCCTCCGGACCGGTGTCGAGCAGCCCCGTTCGCCGCACCGCGTCGAGACGACCGGGCAGCGTCAGCATGCCACTCGAAGTATTCACCTCGTCAGTGTACGAACATGAGGGCCCCGACCTCTATGCTTGCCCTCCGGCAAACAAATGAGGGCAAGGCATGCGCGACGTGAACCGAAAGACCCTCTCCGTCCTGGTGGTGGACGACGACGACGCCGACGCGATGATGATCGAGGAAGCGCTGCAGCTGTCCGATGCCGACGTCCGGGTCGACCGGGTCGGTGACGGCCGCGAGGCCCTCGACTATCTGCGCCGCACCGGTTCCCACTCCGGGGCCTCCCGGCCGGATCTGATCCTGCTGGATCTCAACATGCCGCGCATGGGTGGCCAGCAGACCCTCGCCGAGATCAAGGAAGACGACACCCTGAAGGCGATCCCGGTGGTCATCCTGACGACCTCGGCCGCCGGGGCCGACATCCTGGCCAGTTACGAGCATCGGGCGAACGCGTACGTGACCAAGCCGATGGAGCTCGATGCCTTCGAGTCGACCGTCGGTCAGATCAACCGCTTCTACCGGGATGTCGCGCTGCTCCCCCGGTAACATCCACACCGTAGGGTCGGCGCATGACCCGCATCCTGCTGATCTCGGGCAGCACCCGCGAGGGCTCTCTGCACACCTCCGCCCTGCGGGCGGCGGCACGGCTCGCACCCCCCGGGATCAGCACCATCCTGTACGACCAACTGCGGCACCTCCCTGCCTTCGTACCCGGTGAACCGGCCCTGCCCGGTGCGGTGACCGCGCTGCGGCAGAGCGTCGAGGAAGCGGACGCCGTGCTGTTCAGCACTCCCGAATATGCGGGCTCGCTGCCGGGGACGCTGAAGAACCTCCTCGACTGGCTCATCGCCGGTGGTGATCTGGTCGGCAAACCGGCCGCCTGGCTGTCGGTCGCCGCGCCGGGTCAGGACGACGGTGCCCTCGCCGCCCTGGAGGCCGTTCTGGCCAACGGCAACGCGCGGCTGCTGAAGGCCGCCTGCATCCGGGTCCCGGTCAGCCCGGAGGCGGTCGACGCCGACGGTGTGGTCGACGATCCGCGCCTGACGATGGCGCTGACCGACACCCTGCGCGCCCTGGGCCGTCTGCTCGCCGTGCCGGATCCGCGCAAGCAGCCGAACTGGCAGGCGTACTCGAGTGTCTTCCCGGTGGTCATGCGGCGCGACCCCACGGTCACCCGGCACGGGAGGCACGGCCTCTGACTCCGTGTCACCTATTGACAATCGATAGAAAGAGACTGAAACTCGATGCATGTTCATCGAGCGTCGAGCGGTTGCCGCTCTTCAGGTCTTTCTGGTGCTGTTGTTCGCGGTCCTGGTCTTCCTCCAGACCTTCTCGCTGCCCGGGCAGTTCCGCTACATGGCCGAGCAGTCCCCGGACGAGGCCTATCTCCGCTGGCCGTTGACGGCCGTCACCGTGTTCTGGGTGCTGTGCGTACAGGTGGTGATCGTCTCCACCTGGAAGCTGCTCACCCTGGTCCGCAAGGACCGCATCTTCAGTGACGACTCGATGGTCTGGGTCAACGTGATCCTGGGCGCGATCGTCGCCGGCTGGACCGTGCTGGTCGGGGTGTTCCTCTACGTCGGATTCAACGCGTCGGACCCGGGAGTCCCGCTGCTGCTGTTCCTGATGGTCGTTGGGGTCACCGTGCTCGGACTGCTGATGGTCGTCATGCGCGCCCTGCTGCGGCAGGCGACCACGCTGCGGACCGACATGCAGGCGGTGATCTGATGCCGATCGTCGTCCGCATCGACGTCGAGCTGGCCAAGCGCAAGATGAGTGTCGGCGAGTTCGCCGAGGCGATCGGGCTCACACCGGCAAACGTCGCGGTCCTCAAGAACGGCCGCGCCAAGGCGGTCCGCTTCACCACCCTGGAAGCCATGTGCCGGGTTCTCGACTGCCAGCCGGGCGACCTGCTCGAGTGGGTCGACGACGAGGACGCCGGCGCGGGCGGCTGACCGGCGGCGCAGGAACACACCGGTCAGCCGGGCCAGGGCGTACTCGTAGACGGCCGCGCCGAGGTTCGCGCCGATCAGGAAGACGAGGGCCTTGTTCGTGGTGACGGAGTCGCTGACCACGGCCGTGCCGAAGGCGCCGGCGTAATAGGGCAGTTCCTTGAGGATCTCCGTGCCGGTGTAGCCGGCGGCTGCCGCGACCCGGGCCGTGCGGGGGTTCGCCGTCCGGCGCCGGGTCAGGTCGTACGCGGCCTTGGACAGCACGTTGGTGCTGGCGCCGGTGGCGACGAGCAGGCGACCGTTGGCCAGCAGACCGGCGCGGAGCCCGGCGCCCCAGAGTCCGTAACTCGACACCAGCAGGGCCAGGAGCCACGGGTGGGAGAGGCCGCCGAGGACACCCGCGGCCACCAGGGTGATGCCCGCCGCCGTGGCGATCGCGTCGAGGGCGTACGTCGACACCGCCGTGGCCAGGACGCTGAGTCCCCACAACCGCACCATGGGGGCCTCCAGACGACTCGTACCCCGTCAACGCACAAGAGCGTGACGGGGTACGCGCAGATACTGTCGTCTTATTGCCTCTGTGCCACCGGCATCGCATCCTCATCGACGGAGGTCTCTGCCGGAGGCGGCTCGGACGCGTCCGAGGCGCGGGCGGCGTCCTGCTCCCGGTCCTCCACCTCGGCCTCGTCGTCGTCCGTGGGCTCGGTGCCCGGCGGCACCCGGCCGGGCGTCGGCTCACCGGACGGATGCCGGACGAGGTAACGGATCGCGGTGTTGAGCACCGCGAGCAGCGGTACGGCGATCAGACCGCCGACGATGCCCGCCACCACGATGCCGGCCGCGATCGCGAGGATGACGGCGAGCGGGTGCAGCGCGACCGCCCGGCCCATGATCAGCGGCTGGAGGACGTGACCCTCGAGCTGCTGGACGGCGATCACGACGGCCAGCACGATCAGGGCCGTGACGGGTCCGTTGGCGACCAGGGCGACCAGGATCGCGACCACACCGGTGACGGTTGCACCGACCACCGGGATGAAGGCGCCGAGGAACACCAGGGCCGACAGCGGGAGCGCCAGCGGCACACCGAGCACGAAGAGGCCGATGCCGATGCCCGCCGCGTCCACGAAGGCGACCAGCACGGTGGCGTGGACGTACGAGACCAGTGTGTGCCAGGAGTAGTGACCGGCACGGGCGGTCGCAACGCGGGCCTCACGCGGCAGCAGCCGGCACAGGAAGGACCAGATCTGGCCGCCGTCACGCAGGAAGAAGAAGAGCGTGAACAGCACCAGGAAGAAGCCGGTCGCCACCTCGCCGAGCGTCGTGGCGGTGCTGAGCGCACCGGAGGTCAGGGCGCCCTGGTTCTCGGTGAGCGCCGACTGCATCCGGTCCACGTACTGGCTGAGCTGAGCGTCGCTGATGTGCAGCGGCCCCTGCGACAGCCACCTCTGCACCTCGTCGATCCCGTCGCCGACCTGTGACGACAGGGTGTCGATCTGGGCGATGAAGGTCCGGATGATCAGCCCGAGGCCACCGAAGACCAGCAGCAGGGCGGAGATGAGCACCAGCCCGGCCGCGAGCGACTTCTTCATGCCGCGCTTGGTCAGCGCCGCCGAGACGGGCTGGAACATCGCCGCGAGCAGGATCGCGATGACGACCGGAATGATCACGACGTGGAGCAGCCCGACGACCCGCAGGAACAGGTAACCGGCGACCACGAAGAGGATGAACCGCCAGGCCCAGGCGCCGGCGGTCCGTACGCCGCGGGGCAGGACGTCCTCCGACCGGGGCTCCTGCTGCTGCACGACCATGACCGGGGTCACCGTGTCCTGCAGGTCGGGGGTGGCCTGGAACGGCGGCGGGGCGTTGCGGCTCGCCGCCTCGGCCAGCCGGTCGCGTGCCCGTTGACGGACCGTCCGCGCCCATTGTGTGCCTGCCATGAGACCTCCCAGCTCGCGCCGAATGCTTCCGGACCGAACGGCCGGGCGTCCCTGAGTGCCCAGTCGGAGCCCACTTCACTCCCCACCCCCGGAACGGGGTCGCGCGGAGATCGCCGTGCCTCTACGATCGGGCGCCTCCCATCGAACAACTGGAGCGGAACCGTGCGGACTTTTTCGGTCCCCGAACGGCTCGGCGGTTTCGGGCTGGCCGTAGCAGCGGCCGCCCTCGCCTGGCCGGCGGTCGCCGTGGGGACCGGTCTGGGTCTGCCGTGTCCTCTACGGACATTCACCGGCATTCCCTGCCCCGCCTGCGGTCTGACCACCGCGGCGGTCGCACTGGTGCGCGGCGACGTCGGCGGGGCGGTGGCGGCCAACCCGGTGATCCTCGGGCTCGCCGCGCTCACCGCCGTTGCCGTGCCGCTGCTCGTGCTGCGGTCGGCCGGGGTGCTCGCCGCACCCCGTCCGTGGCCCGCGGCGCGGCGCCGTCTCCTTCGATGGCCGGTCGGCCTGCTCGCCCTCGCGAGCTGGCTCTTTCAATTGCACAGGGAGAACAACCTATGACGTACGACCACCCGCAGGGTGCTGCCTACTCCGGGCAGGGCCAGGCCGCTCCCGCCGTTAACTACGCCTCCTGGGTGCAGCGCGTCGGTGGCTACCTGATCGACATGCTCTGCGTGGCGCCGTTCTCGATCCTGGCGGTGACGCTGGGCCGCGACACCGACGAGGCCACCGGTCTGCCGACCTTCAACGCGCTGTACTTCGTCTTCGTGCTCCTGGCCCTGGTGGTCAGCGGCTACAACCGCTGGTTCCAGGCCGGGAAGACCGGTCAGAGCTGGGGCCGCAAGGCTCTCGGCATCCGTCTGGTCAGCGAGCAGACCGGTCAGCCGATCGGCGCCGGCATGGCGTTCGTGCGCGATCTGGCGCACTTCATCGACTCGATCATCTGCTACATCGGCTGGCTGTTCCCGCTCTGGGACGCCAAGAAGCAGACCATCGCCGACAAGCTCATCAAGACCGTCGTCGTCCGCTGAGTGACCCACGGGCGCGGCCGGCTCCCCCGGCCGCGCTCGTGATCGCAGATTGCCTGCTCGGGCCGGTGCCGCGGCGTAGCTTGAAGACGTGGAAGCGGCTCCGGAGGGAGACGGCCCGCGGCGGAGGGCGCTGCGGTTCCTGATTCCGGTGATCGCCCTGGGGCTGGCCGGTACGGCCCTGGCCGCATTCGCGCTGCGCCGCACCGACGCCGACCGCCTCAGCCGGGCCCTGGACCAGCAGACCGCCATCGTGGCGCAGACGCTCGCGGGCGAGATGCGCCGGTACACGACCTCGCTCCTCGATCTCGCGGCAGCGGTGGGCTCGCAGAGCCGGCTCGAGACGGCCGAGTTCGCGGCGATCACCGCGGCCACCGACCGTCAGCGGCTGCCCGGCGCGAGCGGTGTCTCGCTCGTCGTGCCGGCCACCACGGGTCAGATCGGTGGTGTCGAGCGGGCCTGGCGGACGGCCGGCAGCCCGGGACTGCGGTTGCGGGCCGCGCCGGGCATCCGCGACGGCCACCTCTTCGTCGTCCAGAGCAGGCCGATCGACGGCACCGCGGAGGCCGTCGGTCAGGACCTCGCCGCCTCCACCCCGGCCGCGACGGCGCTGGCCAAGGCCCGGGACAGCCATCAGGTTGCCATCAGCCCGACCTACCGGTTGCTCGAGGACGGCGATGTGCCGAGTGCCCGGCGGCAGTGGTCGTTCGTGCTGGCCGCGCCCGTGTACTCGACCTCACCCGCGGCACCCGACGCCGGACAGTTCCGGGGATGGATGGTGATGGGGCTGCGCGGCGCCGACTTCCTGCACCAGGCGATCAGCCGGACCGCGGGTAACACCGTCGTCCTCGCCCTTTCCGACAGCTCGGCCGGGCGACGGACCGAGGTCGGACGCTGGCAGCCGGCCGCGGAACCGGCCCGGGGACAGCCCGCGCGGACGGTGCCGATCGTGGTGCCGCAGGGCACGTGGGAGCTCACGGTCACGCCCACCGACCGGCTGCTGCCCGGCACCGACCTGCATCTCGACATGATCGCCTGGGCGGTGGGCGGCTTCATCACCCTGCTCCTCGCCGCCCTGACCGGAACGGTGATCACCGCACGCAACCGCGCGCTGCGCCGGGTCGACGCCGCCACCGCCGCGCTGCGGGACGACATCGATCGCCGGGAGGCCGTCGAGGTGCAGCTCCGGCAGCGGGAGAGCGAGCTGGTCGGTTTTGCCGGCATCGTCGCGCACGACCTGCGCAGCCCGCTCGCCCGGATCACCGGTTACGCGGACTTCCTGCGCGAGGAGGCGGCGCCGCGGCTGGAACCCCTGCACCGCGACTTCCTCGAACGCCTCTACGGCGGCGCCCAGCGCATGCAGTCGCTGATCGACGACCTCCTGGATTACGCCACGGCCGACAACCAGGACCTGGTCACGGCGCAGGTCGACCTCAACCGGATGGTGGCCGAGGTGGTCCGCGACCGGGTCAGCGGTCACGGCGCCCAGCAGCCGAGGATCGTCGTCTGGCCGCTGCCGACCGTCGACGGTGACGCCACGCTGCTGCGGCAGGTCGTCGACAACCTGATCGGCAACGCCCTCAAGTACACGCCGGAGGGCGAGGACCCGAGCATCGAGATCACGAGCCGCCGGGAAGAGGCGGGTGGCTGGCGCGTCGAGGTCGCCGACCGGGGCATCGGCATCCCGCCGGACCAGCTGGACACGATCTTCGACGCGTTCATCCGGGCCGGCGGCAGCGAGGGATACCACGGCACCGGACTGGGCCTGGCGATCGTGCACCGCATCATCGAGCGGCACGGGGGCCTGGTCGGTGTCGACAGCAACCCCGGCGGTGGCAGCCGTTTCTGGTTCTCGTTGCCGGCCCATGCCCGGCTCGTCGCCGGCACCGGGGCGACGGAAAGGATCGTGCACTCTTCTTGAGATTCGCCGGCGCGCGCCGAATTGATCCGTCACACCCCGACGGAGTCAGGAAAGGCGGTCGCCGGTGAGGACCGTGCACCCGCGCGCCGCTCTCGCGGCCGGTGGAGCCCTGCTGGTCGTGTCCTTCCTGTGGCTGGGCATCGGTCTCGGGCACGTCTGGGCGTACCCGGTGCTCGGCTGGCTCCCCCTGCCCGTGCTGAGCCTGCTCGCCGCGCGGGCCTGCCGGCAGACCGGCCGCCGCGTGGAGCTCGGCATCGCGACCCGGCGGTTCTGGACGCAGCTGGGCCACGCGACCACGATCATGGCCGTCGGCATCGTCAGCAACGCGTACGACGCCGTCGGCGGTCCCGAGCCGTCGCAGCGCCTGAGCACCCTCACTTTGTCGGTCTATCTGCTGGCGCTGGCGGTCCTGCTCTGGGCGCTGCTGCGCCTGCCCACCTGGCAGCGCTCCCGCAGCGACTGGGCGCGTTTCGGCCTGGACACGTGCATCGTGCTGATCACCAGCGGCGTGTTCGTCTGGCACTTCTCCCTGCGCAAGGTCGAGGTGTGGACCGAGCAGACCGGGTCGGCGATGCCGTTGCTCGCGCTGAGCGTCGTCGGCTTCATCTCGGTGGTCACCTTCGTCAAGGTGGCGTTCGCCGGCGCCGGCTGCCTCGACCGGCAGTCGGTGCGCCTGCTCTCGTACGGCACGGCGGCCAGCGCGCTGTTCGGTGGCCTGTCGCCGTTCCTGGTGGACCGCCCGTACCTGTCGTCGAGTTTTGTGGCGGTCTCCGTGGCCGCCTTCGCCGTCCAGCTCGCCGCCGTCCGGCAGCTGCACTCCGAGGTGCAGATCGCCCCGGTACGCACGAAGCCGCACCGGGCGAGCGTGGTCCCCTATCTCGCGGTGGCCGCGACCGACGCCCTGCTGCTGTCGATCGGGACCAGCCACCCGGCCGAGATCACGGTCATGCAGATCAGCGCGGTGTCCCTCACGGCGCTGGTGATCGTGCGGCAGATCGTGACCATGCGGGAGAATGTGCGCCTGCTCAACACCGTGGACGCCAACCTGGGTCAGCTGCGCCGCTATCAGGACCAGCTCGAGCACCAGGCCACCCACGACACGCTGACCGGCATCCCGAACCGCGCGCTGCTCGAGCGTGAGATCGCCGCGCTGCTCGTCACCGGTGACGACTTCCACCTGGCGTTGCTCGACGTCGACGACTTCAAGTCGATCAACGACCGGCTCGGTCACGGCCGGGGCGACCAGATGCTCGTCGAGTTCAGCGGGCGCCTGCAACGGGAGATCCGCCGGGAGGACACCGTCGCCCGCCTGGGCGGCGACGAGTTCGTGGTCCTGGTGCGCGACGGCGACGAGGCCGCGCTGCCGACGCTGCTGACGCGCCTGCTCGAGACCGTCGAGCGGCCGGTACCGCTCGACGGGCAGGACATCGTCGTGCAGGCCAGCATCGGCGTGACCCGCAGCCGGCCCGGTGACGACCCCCACGAGCTGCTGCGCCGCGCCGACGTGGCGATGTACTCCGCCAAGGCGGCCGGCGGCAACCGCTGGACCCGCTTCGACGAGGTCATGGACCGCGAGGCCGACCGCGAGGCGCGTCTCGGCCGGGACCTGCGCGGCGCCGTCGCCCGCGGCGAGCTGTTCCTGCTCTACCAGCCGCTCGTCGAGCTGCCCCACGGCCGCCTGGCCGGTGTCGAGGCGTTGCTGCGCTGGCAGCACCCCGAGCACGGCCTCGTCCCGCCGGACGTCTTCGTCCCGATCGCCGAGCGCAACGGCGCGATCGTCGAGGTGGGCCGCTGGGTCCTGGAGGAGGCCTGCCGTCAGGCCGCGGCCTGGCAGCACCGGTACGGCGAGCGCGCACCGGGCAAGGTCAGCATCAACGTGTCCGCCCGTCAGCTCGCCGAGCCCGGTTTTGTCGCCGAGGTCGCCGCGGTGCTGAGCAGTACGGGCGCGGACCGGCGCCGGCTGATGATCGAGGTGACCGAGACGGCGGTGCTCGGGGCCGACACCGCGATGGCGGCGGTCCGCGAGCTGCGCGGTCTCGGGCTGCAGGTGGCCCTGGACGACTTCGGCACCGGCAACTCGTCGCTGAGCCTGCTGGTCGACTGCCCGGTCGACGTCCTCAAGGTCGACAAGTCCTTCGTGGACGGTGTCACCGGTGACGGCCCGCAGGCACTGGTGGTGCAGAGCCTGATCACGGTCGCCCAGGGCATGCGGGTCGAGGCCGTCGCCGAGGGCGTCGAGACCCCCGAGCAGGCCCAGCGGCTCTACGAGGCCGGCTACCGCCTGGTGCAGGGCTTCCTCTACGACCGCCCGCTCTCCGCGGACGACGTCGCTCAGGGGATCGAGGCGGCCACCAACTCCTGGTACGCCGCGACACCGTCCGGGTCCGCGTAACCGCCCGGGGGTGTCACCGACGAGCCGAGGTACCAGTTGTCGTGCTGCCAGTAGCAGACGATCCGGAAGCCGTGCGACGCCAGCCAGGTCCGTGAGGCGCGGATGGCCGGTCCCCGCGAGGCCCGGACGCCCAGGTCGTCGTCGATCCCCCACTCGGTCAGCGCCAGCGGGCGGCCCAGCGCGCCGAAGGCGGTGTACCAGCGGAGCATCCGTGGGTCACTGCCGACGCTCACCGGGTCGTCCGGCTCACTGCCGCGGGTGCTCGCCTGCCAGTACAGGTCGATCCCGTACCCGTCGGAGAACGCCACCGGCACGATCCAGTCCTGGATCTCGCGGTCCCCGCCGGTTCCGTTGTTCGTGACGTTCACCGATCCGGTCCGCCACTGGTACGCCATGTGCACCGGCACCACGTCGACGGTCGTGGTGATCGCCTTCGCCTGCGAGTAGACCCGTTTGAAGGCGTTCACGAACTGGACGCCCGTCATGTCGTCCTCGGGCTCGTGGAAGTACGTGAGAATGCTGCCCGCGGGCATCGCCGCGGCGATCGCCTGGATCTCGGTGTCGCACGACCCCGCCGCCACCGCGGTGGGTGTGCAGGAGGTCTTGAACGAGTACCAGAGTTTTGCGCCCTGGGTGGTGTGGCAGGTGACGGCGTCGGCGGGTGGCAGCTGTCCCGCGTTGGCGAACACCCGGCGGATCCCCAGCAGCGGGCCGAGGTGTCCGCGTTCGTCGAGGAACCCGGCGCAGGTGTTGCCGCTACCGACGACGTCGGTGGCCGAGGTGGTCGCCCCGACCGCGAACGTCGGCAGCGTCAGGGCCGCGGCCGGCGACGGCACGGCGGAGGACAGGATGAGCGCGACGGTCAGGCTGACGTGCATACGTCCTCCGCAGGCGGTCGATAGTAATCGACAGACTACGATGCGTAACCATTGATCGCCATCAGTCCGGAAAACAGCGCAGAACAGACACGTCGCCGGCCAGGGTGAGCGGGCCCGCCGCGTACGAGACGACCAGCGTCTGGCCGGCGGTGATCTCCGTGACGCCGGGACCGGTGAGCGTGCCGGCGCCCCGGTCGACGATCAGCACGGCAAAACGCGCGTCGAGGGTGGCCTCGCCGACGATCTGCTGCGCGTGGAAGAACTCGTCGGCCGCCGCGGGCAGCAGCGAGGTGATGCCCGGTTCGGCGCGCAGGACGTGACCGGCGAGCTCGGACTCCGGCACGGCGGTACGGCGCACGGCCGACAGCGCCAGCTCCGCGTCCAAGCCCAGGAAGACGTCCTCCGGCGCGATCGGGAAACCGTCCCACTCCAGCATGATCGAGAAGTCGGTCATCTCCTGCAGCTCGACGACCAGGATCCCGGCGCCGATCGCGTGCGGCACCCCGGCCGGGCAGAGCAGAACATCACCGGCCCTGACCGGTACGCGGTTGCACGCGTCCAGCAGCGCCGCAACGTCCTGAGTGGACACCCACCCGGCCAGCTCCGCGGCGGTGACGTCACGGGCGAAGCCCAGATGCACACTCGCCCCCGGATCGGCACGCAGGACCAGCCACGCCTCCGTCTTGCCGTACGGGCTGCCCAGGTGTGCCTGCGCGAACGGCCGATCGGGGTGCACGTGCAGCGGCAGCCGCTGACCGGCGTCGAGCAGCTTCACCAGCAGCGCCGCCCGGTCGCCGTGCCGCGCCACGTGCCCGGGCCCGAACCAGCCCTGCGGGTCGGCGGCGAACCGCTCGCCCAGATCCGTGCCGTCCGGCAGCCGGGTCCGGCCCCGCGGTGCCATCCCGGTCCGCGCGGTCGCCGACGCGACCCAGTCCTCGGGATCGGTCGCCGGGACGGCCGGATCACCGCGGAAGGCGGCGATCCGGCCGGCACCGGCATAGAACGACGGCAGCGTGTTGGCCGGCAGGACGACCGGCGCGTCCGGCGCGCTCACCACAACGTGTAACCGCCGTCGATGACCAGCACCGAGCCGGTGACGAAGGTGGACGCGTCGCTGGCGAGGTAGAGCGCGGACGGCGAGATCTCCGACGACTGGGCGTACCGCTGCATCGGGACCTCGTCGATCCAGTAGTGCTTGAACTCCGGGGCGTCGATGTCGGAGATCTCGGTCTTGGTGTAGCCCGGAGCGATGGCGTTGACCCGGACGCGGTGCGGCGCCCACTCGGCGGCCAGCGACCGCGTGAGGTGGTGCACGCCCGCCTTGGAGACGGCGTACGGCGCGTGCCACTGCGGGCGGTTGATGATCATGCCGGACATCGAGCCGACGTTGACGATCGAGCCGGAGCGGCGGGCGACCATCTGCTCGCCGAAGACCTGGCTCGCCTTCCACACCGCGTCCAGGTTGGTCGCCATGACCCGCTGCCACGACTCGTCGTCGATGGTCAGCGACTCGCCGTGGATGCCGACCCCGGCGTTGTTGATCAGCACGTCGACCGGGCCGAGGCGTTCGGTCACCGTGTCGCGCAGGGCCGTCAGGTCGCTGCGGCTGGTGACGTCGGTGGTGACCGCGAGCGCGGCCGGGCCGATCTTCGACAGCTCGGCGACGGCCTGCTCGTTGCGCTCGGCGTCGCGGGCCGCCACCACGACGGAGGCGCCGGCCTCGGCCAGGGCGATCGCGATCGCCTTGCCGATGCCCCGGTTGCCACCGGTCACGACGGCCACCTTGCCGTCGAGGCGGAACAGATCGAGGACGGTCATGCCGGCTCCTTCTCGGTGGTGATGCGGACGACGAGCCCGGCCCGCGGCCGGGTGCTGCCGATGAGTTCGGCGTTGCGCTGGTCCGAGCCGTGCGAACGCTCGTACGCCTCCTCGGGGCTACGGCCGAACTGCCGGTGCCGGGCGATGAGGCGCTCGAGCCGCACGTCCTCCCCCGGCTCGACGTACCAGGACGCGTCGAGCAGGGCCGCGGTGCCGCCCCAGCGTTCGTCGTCGACCAGCAGGTAGTTCCCCTCGGTCACGACCAGCGGCACGTCACGGTGCACCGGCACCGCACACGCGATGGACTCCTCCAGGCTGCGATCGAACTCCGCCGCGTACACGACCTCGTCCTGCTGGGGTCGCAGCCGCCGCAACAGATTCTGGTAGCCCGCCGCGTCGAAGGTGTCCGCCGCACCCTTGCGGGCGTGCCGGCCGAGGCGGTCCAGTTCCGCGTTCGAGAGGTGGAAGCTGTCCAGGCCGACCAGCACGGCACGGTCGCCCAGCGCGTCCACGATCTGGCGGGCGAGTGTCGACTTGCCGGCGCCCGGGGCACCGGTGATGCCGAGGATGCGGCGCTGCCCGTCGGCCACCAGCGCCCGGGCGGTCTCGACGAGGTGGGAGAGGCTGACCCCTCCGGGCGCCGTCACGCGGCACCGCCGTCGAGCCGCTGCAGGGAATCGGGTGATCTGGCGCCGGTCATCACCGCTACCGCCTCCTCCATCGTCGTGGTGCCCGGTTCGACCAGGGCGATGCGCCGCCCCAGCCGGTGGATGTGGATCCGGTCGGCCACCTGGAACACGTTGGGCATGTTGTGGCTGATCAGCACGACCGGCAGGCCGTTCTCGCGGACCCGTTCGATGAGCCCGAGGACCTGGTTGGTCTCGCGCACCCCGAGCGCCGCGGTCGGCTCGTCCATGATCACGACGCGGGTGGCCCAGGCCGCGACCCGGGCGACCGCGACCGCCTGACGCTGGCCGCCGGAGAGCGTCTCGACCTTCTGCCGGATCGACTGGATGCGGATGCCGAGATCGGCCATCTGCGTCGCCGAGCCCTTGCGCATCGCGGTCTTGTCGAGCTTGCGGAAGACCGTGCCCAGGATGCCCTTGCGGCGCTGCTCGCGTCCCAGGTAGAGGTTCTGGGTGATGTCCAGCGCCGGGGCGACGGCCAGCTCCTGGTAGACGGTCTCGATGCCGGCCCGGCGCGCGTCGAGCGGGCTGCGGAACTGCACCGCCTCGCCGTTGACGCTGATCGTGCCCGCGTCGGGCACGACGTCGCCGGTCAGCGACTTGATCAGCGTCGACTTGCCGGCGCCGTTGTCACCGATGACCGCCAGGATCTCCCCGGCGCGCAGGTCGAAGTCGCAGTCGTCCATCGCGACGACGTGCCCGTAACGTTTGGTCAGGCCTCGGGCCTGCAGGACGGTGTCGGTCATCGCGTCTGCCTCGTCCGGACGAAGTGGTCGACGGCGACGGCGATCACCACGAGCACACCGGTCGCCACCTGCTGGTAGAGCGAGTCGATGCCGGCCTGGGTGAGCCCGTTGGCCAGCACGGTCACGATCAGGGCGCCGATGAACGTGCCCACGACACCACCCCGGCCGCCGAAGAGGCTGGTGCCCCCGATGACCACCGCGGTGATGCTGTCCAGGTTGGCCGTCGAGTAGCCGCTCGGGTCGGCGGTCGGCGTACGCCCCAGGGCCTGCCAGGCCGCGAACGCGTAGATGACCGCCGCCGTGATGTAGACGCTCAGCAGCACCCGCTTGACCTTGATGCCGGTCAGCGCGGCGGCCCGCTTGTTGTCTCCGACGGCGTAGACGCGCACACCCCACGCGGTCTGGGTCAGCGCGTACCCGAGGAGGGCGGTGAGGGCCACCCAGAGGAACACGCCGTAGGTGATCGTCACCCCGCCGACCGTGGGCCCCTGGTTGAGGATCGTGAGCAGGTCGGAGTCGATCGGGTACGACTGCGAATCGGTGTAGAGGCGGGCGACGGCCGAGAGCACCGACAGCACGCCGAGCGTGACGATGAACGGCGGCAGCGAGAACGACGAGATGAGCGCGCCGTTGAGCAGTCCGAACGCCACACAGACGAGCGCGCCGACGACCAGCGCCCAGAGCGCGTTGCCGTCCGTGGCGAGCTTGCCGATCACCACCGCGCCGAGCACCATGATCGCGCCGTTGGCCAGGTCGATGCCGGCGGTCAGAATGATCAGCGTCTGGCCCAGGGCCAGCGTGCCGACGACCACCGACTGCGTGGCGATCAGCGACAGGTTGTCCGCGTTGAAGAACGTGCTCGTCGTGAGCGCGAAGACGACGACCGCGAGCACCAGCGCGGCCAGCGGGCCGGTGATCTGGCTGGTGGCGAGACCGCGGAGGAACCCGCCGCGGTCCTCCTCGAGCTCGAGGACGGCCGCGTCGGGTTCGCGCGTCGGGGTGCTGGTCACTTGCCGCCCCAGCAGTTCTGCAGCCCCCACTCGGAGGTCTGGGACTCGATGCCGTCGACGGGCTTGTCCGTGATCAGGACCGTGCCCGAGTCGTTGAGGCCGGACTTCGGCTTGGTGCCGTCCTTGAGGAAGGCGTCCGCGGCGGCGACGGCCAGCTCGCCCATCTTGCTCGGGAACTGCATTGCTGTCGCGCCGATGATCCCGTCCTTGACGTCCTGGACGCCGGAGCAGGCACCGTCGACCGAGGTGATGCTGACCTTGCCCTCGAGGCCCTTGTTCTTGATCGCCGTGTACGCACCGTGCGCCACCGGCTCGTTGATCGTGTAGACGGTGTTGATGTCCGCGTGCGCGGAGAGCAGGTTCTCCATCGCCGACTGCCCGGTCTCCACGGTGCCCTTGGTCAGAGCGGACCCGGCGATCTTCGGGTCCTCACCGGTGATGCCGTAGCCCTCGAGGTAGCCGTTGTGGCGGCCGCCCGCGGGCCCGTCGGAGAGGTCGAAGTCCAGCATGGCGATGCGCGGGCTCGCCGGCGCCGTCGCCTTGGCCCACTGGCCGATGAGCTTGCCGGCCGCGGTGTTGTCCGTGGCGAAGGTCGCGTCGGCGGCCTCGATCGGGGTGAGCGTCGCGTTGACCGTGACGACCAGGATGCCCTTGTCACGGGCCTTCTTGACCACGTCGACCAGCGCCGTGGGGTTGGCCGGGTCGAGGACGATCGCCTTCACCTTGTTGGCGATCATGTTCTCGATCGCGGTCACCTGGGTGGCCGAGTCGCCGGGCACCTTGGCCTCGGCCTTCATGACCTTCCAGCCCTTGGCCTTCGCGGCGGCCTCGGTGGCCTTCTCCAGCGTCCCGAAGAACGGGTTGGAGAGGTTCAGCTCGACGATGCCGATGGTGACGTCGGTGCTGTCCGAGCCGGAGCCCGAGCCCGAGCCGGCGTCGTCGGAGCCGCACGCGGCTGCGGACACCAGCAGCCCGGCGGCCAGCCCGGAGGCGACGACACGGTGGCGAACCGTGCGACTGACGTTCATATGAGGTCCTCCTGAGATCGATCCCGGCGACCGGACTCATTCCGTCGATGACAAGCATGAAGTCCATCGTGTTACGCCACATAGTGCGTTCGGTTACGTCGACTGTCAATCACTAAGTTCCGACTTATGTGTTGCGGTCGACATAAGTGCTGTGGTTCACTGACCGGCGTTCGACACAGTCACGGGGAGATCCATTGACCAGCGTCCTACCTGTCGCGCCCGGCCACGCCGAGGACGGCCCCGGCCGCATCCTCGAGCTGATCACCACCGGGGCCGCGCGCACCCGCACCGCGATCGCCCAGGAGACCGGTCTGTCCCGGTCGACCGTGGTGCAGCGGCTCGACGCCCTCTTCGCCGCCCAGCTGATCCGCGAGAGCGAGGAGAACGTCGCCTCCCGCGGCCGGCCGTCCCGCGCCCTCGAGCTCAACCCGCGCGCCGGGGTGGTCATCTCGGTCGACATCGGCGAGGAACGCACCCGCGTCGCCGTCCTCGACCTCAACGTCACGATCATCGGCGACCGGGTCGAACGGCTCGCGCTCGGTGACGGGCCCGACGTGCTGCTCGACCGGATCACCGCCACGGTCCGCGACCTCATCGACCACCTGGGCCTGCAGGAGAGCGCCGTCGCCGGCTTCGGGCTGGGCCTGCCCGCACCGGTCGACTACGAGGCCGGCCGCGTCATGGGCTGGTCCATCATGTCCGGCTGGGAGGGTTACGACATCCGGCGGCACCTGCGCCGCAGCTGGCCGGTGCCGATCCTCATCGACAACGACGTCAACCTGCTCACCCTGGCCGAACACCGTCGCTTCTGGGCCAGCCAGCGGCACCTGTTCTATCTGAAGGCGGGCACCGGCGTCGGCAGCGGCATGGTCATCGACTACGCGGTCAACCGCGGCGCCCAGGGCGCGGCGGGCGACATCGGCCACGCCCACATCGCCGGTTTCGGTGACCCGCAGTGCCGCTGCGGCAACGTCGGCTGCCTCGAGTCACTGGCCGGCGGCTGGGCCCTTGCCCGCGACCTGCGCGACCAGGACCTCGACAGCCACGACGCCCGGGACGTCGCCGACCGGGTCCGGCGCGGGGACTCCGAGGCGGTCGCCGGGCTGCGCAACGCGGGCCGCATCATGGGCGAGTCGGTCGCCTTCGCGACCAGCCTGCTCAACCCCGACGTGATCGTTATCGGCGGGATGCTCGGCACCACGGGCGACCACCTGCTGGCCGGCATCCGCCAGGTCGTCTACCAGCGGTCCCTGCCCCTGGCGACCCGTCAGCTGCGCATCGTCCCGACGAAGTTCAAATCGAGGGCGGGCATCGCGGGGGCGGGCTATCTGGTCCGGGACCACGTGCTCAACCCGTCAGCGCTCGACAGCCTGCTCGCCGCCGGCAAGTCCCCCTTCGCGATGACCTGAGCCCGAACACGGGCCGAGCCCGGAAGCGGGCCGAGCCCGGAAGCGGGCCGAGCCCGGAAGCGGGCCGAGCCCGGAAGCGGGCCGAGCCCGGAAGCGGGCCGAGCTCAGGCGCGGCAGGCTCCGGGCGGCAGCTCCGGCTCGCCGAGCTGGGCCAGCGACTGGTTGGCCTCGGTGAAGGTCGCCAGCTGCCGGAAACCGCCACCGACGACCACCTCGACGACCTTGCCCTTGCGCTTGGCCTCGTACTGCGTCTCGGCGTCGCCGAGGAAGAGCGCGCGGACGAGCTGGGCCGAGCCGACACCCTCGGGACCGAACCGGAGCAGGGCGACACCGTCGACCTTCTTCTTGCTCTTGGCCGGCTTCTCGGTGCGGAAGCGCCGGTTGACGAAGTCGGTGGTCAGGCTGTCGGCGACGCCGGGGCGGCCCGAGCCGTTGAACACCTTGACCGTCACCTGGTCGGGGCCCTCCGGGAGGGTGAGGTCGGCGACCGGGGCACCCTCGGCGCAGGCGCCCGGGACGGCCCCGCTCGCGGTGTCGCGAACCAGAGCCGTCACCACCGAGACCACCGCGGCGACCAACAACACCCCGACCACGATCAGTGATCGCACTCGCGCCAAGCTCATCAGAATCCCCCGGTGGTACCGCTGCACACGTCAGCGGCACCATATATCGGCGGCCTGTATATTCCGTGTTAGTTTTTGGCCGGTCGGTACGAGGCGACGATCACACCGCTCTTGAAGACCTTGGTGTCGATCAGCTCGAACGAGGCCTTCACGTCGCTCAGCGGCGTCGACAGGGTCGCGCCGCCCTCGAGCACCGGGTGGATCCAGAAGCGGACCTCGTCGACCAGCCCGGCCCGGACCAGCTGAGTGGTGACCGAGCCGTACCCGTACTGGATGATGTCCTTGCCGTCCTGGGCCTTGAGCGCGGTGACCGCCTCGACCAGGTCGCCCTGCAACACCTCGCTGTTCTTCCAGGTGGGGTCGGTCAGCGTGGTCGAGGCGACGTACTTCTTGACGTTGTTGAAGTAGGCCGCGCCGGTGCTGGGGTCGCTCTCGTCGCGGGCAGGCCAGGCCGCCGCGAAGCCGTCGTAGGTCGCCCGGCCCATCAGCAGGGCGTCCGCCGCGTCGGTCTGCGAACCGGCGAACGCGCCGGCCTCCTCGTCGAAGTACGGCATGGTCCACATGGGGTTCTCGATGACGCCGTCGAGGGTGATGTAGGTCGAGTTGATGAGCTTGCGCATCGGGTTCTCCTCGGTGTTCGCTGCTGACACCGAGAAGATTGCCCGATGATCCTTACGGTTCGCTTCAGGTCGCCTTACCGGCGCCGGCGCGTTCCCGGGTGAAGGGGTCGCCGTACTCCCGGACCGCGGCCCGGGCGAAGCCCTGCTGGAGGGTCGAGACCCGCTCGGAGCGCCCGCGGCCGAGGAAACTGACCGCCCAGTGCAGTACGGCGGTGAGCCTGTTCTTGAAGCCGACCAGGTAGAGCAGGTGCACCGCCAGCCACATCAGCCAGCCGAGGAACCCGGAGATGCGGACCCGGCCGATGCTCGCCACCGCGGAGAACCGCGAGACCGTCGCCATGCTGCCCTTGTCGAAGTAGTGGAACGCCTGACCGGTCTCACGGCCGGCCAGACGCCGCTTGATCTGTCCCGCGGCGTGCCGCCCGCCCTGGATCGCGACCTGCGCGACACCCGGCAGCCGGTCCAGCGCCATCATGTCGCCGACGACGAAGATCTCGGGGTGCCCCGGCAGGGTCAGGTCGGGCTCGACCAGCACCCGTCCGGCGCGGTCGGTCCCGGCGCCCGTCGCCTCGGCCAGCCTGCGGGCCAGGGGCGGGGCGGCCACACCGGCGGCCCACACCTTGGTCATCGACTCGATCCGCTGGTGACCCCGCGGTGTCTCGACCTCGATGCCCGTGGCGTCGACACCCACCACCTTCGTGTCCAGCTCGACCTCGACCCCGAGCAGGTGCAGCTGCCGCAGCGCCCGGGTCGACAGGTGGTCACCGAAGGTGTTCAGCACCGCGCCGACCGCGTCCACCAGGATGATCCGCGCCCGGTGCGGGTCGATGTGCTTGTACTGCCCCGGCAGGGTGCGGTGCGCCAGCTCGGCGATCTGCCCGGCCATCTCCACACCGGTGGCACCGGCGCCGACCACGACGAAGGTCAGCCAGCGGTCGGTCTTGTCCTCGTCGGTCTGCAGGTCGGCCAGCTCGAACGCGTTGAAGATCCGGGAGCGCAGCTCGAGGGCGTCGTCGACACTCTTGAGGCCGGGCGCGTGCTCGGCGAAGGCGTCGTTGCCGAAGTACGACTGCGAGGCGCCGGCCGACACGATCAGCGTGTCGTAACCGACGGTGTAGTCGATGCCAGGACCGGCGACCGAGACGGTTTTCGCGTTCACGTCCACGTCTCGCACCCAGCCGAGCCGGACGTCGACGTTGTCCTGGTTCTTGAGCACCTCGCGGATGGGCGGCGCGATCTCGCCCTCGGAGAGGATGCCCGTCGCCACCTGGTAGAGCAGCGGCTGGAAGAGGTGATAGGCGGTGCCGTTGATCAGAGTGATGTCGACGTCGGCCCGGCGCAGCGCCCGGGTGGCGAAGAGCCCACCGAAGCCCGCCCCGACCACGACAACCCGTTCCCGCATGTGTCCCAGCTCCTTCTTCAATTCCCCTAGGGACAGCGTCCTGAGCTGGGCGGATATGCCGCCTGGGGATGTGACCTCAGACGCCCCCGGCGCCGATCACCGACAACAGCCGCAGCTTGTCGGCCGTCTCCGAACCGGGCGCGGCCGTGTAGACCACCAGGAGCTGCGACTGGTCCGGGTCGACCAGCGTCTGGCAGTGCAGGTCGAGCCGGCCGAGCTCCGGATGCACCAGCCGTTTCGGCACGCAGTACGGCCCCGCGACCGGGTGCTCCCGCCACAGCCCGGCGAACTCCGGACTGGCCGCCAGCAGCTCGCCGACGATCTCGGCCGCCCGCGACCCGGCGCCGTCGCCGGTGTACGACGCGTGCAGATGCGCCGCGATCGTCCGGCTCTGCGTGTCGCGGTCCTCCTCCGGGTGCAGGAGCCGGGTGTCCGGGTCGGTGAACCAGCGGTAGTGCAGGCTGCGCGCGAGTCCGGTGTGGACACTCTCGTCGCCGATCAGCGCGGCGGACAGCCGCGTCTGCCGGAGGGTCTCGCCGAGATGGCTCACCACCTGGGCAGCGGCGTCCTCCAGCCCGTCGAAGATGCGCATCATGCCGGGGTTGACGTGCTCGCTGTGCGCCGCGCGGGACGGGGTGGCGTAGCCCGCCAGCCGGAACAGGTGGTCCCGTTCCTCCAGCGAGAGCCGCAGGCCCCGGGCCAGCGCGGCGAGGATCTGCTCGGAGGGGTGCGGCCCGCGCGGTTGTTCGAGGCGGCTGTAGTAGTCGATCGACATGTCGGTCAGCACCGCCACCTCCTCGCGGCGCAGCCCGCCCGTGCGACGGCGCTGCCCGCGGGGCAGACCGACGTCCTCGGGTTGCAGGGCCTCACGCCGCGCCCGGAGGAAGGCGGCGAGTCTCGGCCGGTCCATCAGCTCGCCGCCGCGAACTCGACGTGGGCCAGATCGAGCGACAGCTCCCAGAGCCGGGCCGCTGCCGCCTCGTCGCGGGCGGACCGGTACATCGTCAGCTCGGTGGGCCCGCCCGTGAACTGGCCGAATCCGTCCGGGCCGTAGAGGCGGCCGCCCTGCGCTTCGGGGCTCGTGGCGGCGTACAGGATGGGGAGCAGGCCGCGGCCGACCTCCTGGACCAGGACGCCGCGGCGGGCCAGGCGCGTCATGATCTTCTCCAGCTTCGGACGGGCGGCGTAGAGGTTGGTGATCGTGGTGCCCGGGTGCGCGGCGTTGCTGACGATGCCCCAGCCCGCGGCCCGGCTGCGCCGGTCCAGCTCCAGGGCGAAGAGCAGATTTGCGAGCTTGGACTGACCGTACGCCCGGATCGGCGCGTACCGGCGCTCGCTCTGCAGATCGGCCCAGTCGATCCGGCCCTGACGGGCGGCACTGCTGGTCAGGGTGGTGACCCGGGCCTGTCCGGCGCTGAGCAGCGGCAGGAGACCGGCGGTGAGCGCGACGTGCCCGACGTGGTTGGTGCCGAACTGCAGCTCGAGGCCGTCGGCCGTGGTCAGGCGGGCCGGCGGGGTCATCACGCCGGCGTTGTTGATCAGCAGGTGGACCGGGCGGCCCTCGGCGCGCAGCTGCGCGGTCAGCGCGGCGACGGACTCCAGCGAGGCCAGGTCCAGCGTGCGCAGCGACACCTCGCCCGCGGGCACGGCCGCGCGGATCCGGGTCAGGGCGGCCTCGCCCTTGGCGGGGTTGCGGACGGGCAGGATCACCTCGGTGCCGGTCGCGGCCAGGCGGGTCGCCAGGGCCAGGCCGATGCCGTCACTTCCGCCCGTCACGACGGCCAGAGCATTCACGTTCCGCACAACAGTTCTCCGCTCGGTGGTGTTTCCCCGAGCGTGCCGCGATCAGGTGAGGTCAGCCATGTACGGCGGATACATGGCTGAAGCTGCGGCGCAGCAGCCGGGCGCCGATCGGGACGGCGCCGAGGCAGGTCGCCCCGAGCGCGGTGAGCAGGAGTGCCGTGCCACCTCCGGCGCCCGCGCCGGCCGTCGCGGCGCCGACCCCGGCGAACGCACCGACCCAGAGCAGCGTGCCCAGGGCCGACCAGCCCAGGAACCGCCCGAACGGCATCCGGGCGACCCCGGCCGCGATCGGCACCACGGCGTGGATGACGGCGACGAACCGGACGGCGACCAGCGCCGCCGCGCCGCGCTCCGCCAGGTAGGCCTCGGCGCGGTCGAACCGCTCCACACCGATGCGGCGGCCCAGCCGGGTGGTGCGCAGGCGGGCGCCGAAACCGCGGCCCACGGCGTACCCGAGGATCTGGCCGGCCAGTGCGCCTGCCGTGCCCACCGTGACGGCGAGGGCGAAGCCGAGCGGACCGGACGGCAGCGCCGCGGCGAGCATGACCACCGCCTCGCCGGGCACGAGCAGACCGAGCAGGAACGTCATCTCGACGGCCGTGGACAGGAAGGTGAAGAGCAGGACCGACCACTCGTCGAGAGTGGCGAGCCAGCCGACGAAGGACGAAGCGGCGTTCAACAGGTCTGCTATCACCCCTACAGCCTCGTCGGCCGTCCACCTGCGGGCTATCGGGTCATACCCCTAGGCAACCCTGAATCAGTACCCGGGGAAGGCGCGCTGCAGGTCGTCGAGCGAGACGTTGCCGCTGACCTTGACGTCGGCGGTGTCCCGCTCGCGGAGACGGCCGGCGAGCAGGCGCATCGCCGCCTCGAGGGAGCCCTCGAAGGTCGCTGTGGGCTCGGCCGGGTCGGCCGTGAGCCGCGCCGAGCCGTCCAGGACGATGCTGAACGGCGTGCCCTGGATCCGGACCGTCGCGGGCTGCCCGAGCGTGTCGGGCTTGCCGATGAAACCGAGCAGGAAGCTCAGGTCACCGGCGAGCTGCTCGGCCAGGACCTGCGCGGACTCCGGGTCGAGCGTCGCCGCCGGGTCCACGGCGACCTCGACGTCCCAGCCGTGCAGGATCGCCTCGTTGAGCCGCATCCCGGCGTACCCGGCCAGCGGCAGCGGCTCCGGCAGGAAGCCCATGCTGATCCGCAGGCCGTCGCGCCGGTCCGCCGGCACCGCTTCGAGGGCGTCGACGAGCGCGGCGTCGGAGGTGATCGACGCGGGCGCCTGCTCCTCGGGGCTCAGGGCGTTCCACCGGTCCCAGACGCCCTGGTTGAAACCCTGGTCCGGGGCGGGGGTGCTGTCGACGGCCGCCCGGAAGCCAGCCAGGGTGATCTCGGCACCGCTGCCGACGTGCGAGAGGACGTCGGCGACGATCCACTGCGTGGCGCCGGACGGGCCGACGAGCTGGGCGGGTGTCAGCGCTGCCACGACCGCTGCGAGCTGGTCGTGGCGGCGCCGCAGGGCGTCGATCGTGCGGTCTGCGAGGGTCGTCATGCGCCGAGTCTAGATCCGGTCACCCCCGGGACCAGATCTGGTTGGCCGCACGGTGACACGGCCAGATGATGATGGCCGTGCCGGGCGCGGACCCACCACCCGAGACGTCGAGGCATTGCCCCGACTGGACCGCGGTGATCGTGCCGTCGGCGTTGAGCCGGAACTGCTGGTTGGCACCGCCGTTGCACTCCCACTGAATCACCCTGGTGCCGCCGGCCGTGCCGCCGTTGGTCACGTCGAGGCAGCGCGTGCCGTCGTAGACGCGCAGCTCACCGGCCGGGGTGGCGTTCCAGCGCTGGTTGGCACCGCCGTTGCACCCGAAGATCTCCACGGGCGCGTCGCCGGCGACGAGGTTGTCGTGCACGTCCAGGCACTGGCCCGACCCCTGCCCGACCAGCGAGTGACCGGCGTAGGCCGAACCGCCCGAGACCCGGTAGACGACCGTGCCGTGCGCCGGGACGGTAGCGCTGATCGTCCCCGAAGTTGTGGTGGTGCTGCCGCTCCACAGGTCGCGCAGGGTGTAGCTGCCGGCGGCGTTCATCCCTGCCTGGGCCGCACTGGTGCTGATGGTCGTGGCGCTGCCGTTCTCGTTGAAGAGCGCCACCGCACGATCGCCGTTGGCGAGGACCTTGCTGAAGACCCACTGCCCGCCGGAGTTGCGCACGACGTAGGCCGCCTTGCCCAGCGGATCCTGGTCGATCGCGATGACGGCGGTGTTGGTCAGGATGCTCAGCGTCGAAGCGGAGGCCGTGCGCAGATCGGAGCCGATCAGCAACGGCGCGGACATCATCGACCACAGCGAGAAGTGCGTCCGATATTCGGTGTCGGTCATTCCCCCGTTGCCGACCTCCAGCATGTCGGGGTCGTTCCAGAAACCCGGCTTCGCGTACGCGGCCAGCACACTGTTCTGCCGGATGATGTTCAGCACCGAGCCCCAGTTGTCCTCGATGTCACCCGTGGTCCGCCACAGGTTGCCGACGGCACCGGCCCAGCGCCACGGCTGGTTCTCACCCCACTCGCACAGCGCAAGGATGATCGGCCGGCCGGTGGCGGCGAGCGCGTCGCGCATCCGGGTGTACCGCTGCACGGCGTCGCGGCCCTGGTTGTTGCAGTTGTCGTACTTGAGGTAGTCGACGCCGTACGAGGCGAACAGCCGGGCGTCCTGGTCCTCGTGATCGAGGCCGCCGGGGAAGCCCTCCGGCGCACACGTCGCCGTCCCGGCGCTGGTGTAGATCCCGAACTTCAGGCCCTTGCCGTGGACGTAATCAGCGAGCGCCTTGATGCCGTTGGGAAAGCGGGTCAGGTCCGGCACGAGGTTGCCCTGCGCATCGCGCTGCCGCTGCGCCCAGCAGTCGTCGAGGTTGACGTACTGGTAGCCGGCGGCCTTCAGGCCCTTGTCGACGAAGAGGTCGGCGATCCCCTTGATCATCGCCTCGTTGAACTCGGCCCGGCACCACGTCGAGTTCCAGTTGTTGAAACCCATCGGTGGTGTCCGGGCGAGGCCGTTGTCGATGGCGGCGGCCGGTGACTGCAGCGCCGGGACGGCCGCGACCACGAGCAGCAGGGACAGGACGATCCGGCGTATCCGCATGCAAGACCTCCATCAAAAGCTATTGATGAAGATCTATCTATTTGGGTCAGTTGTCAACAGTGTTGCCAATGGCCGGTTCGCAGCCGTGGCAGTGGCGCCAGCGCCAGCCGTCCGGGGCCGGCTCGAGCAGACCGGAGATCCGGTACGCGAACGGAATCGTCTCGCCCGCGTCGGTGTGCGCGACGGCATCCGCTTCCGCGATCAGGTAGGCGCAGTCGCCGTACTCGCGGACCGACGCTGTGGTCACCTGCCAGGAATACGCCTCGTCGCGGCTGAAGACGTCCTTGAACAACACGGTCAGGACATCGCGGCCGGTGGCCGACTCCGAGTGCTCCGATCCCACATACGAGATGTCGTCGTCGGCCACAAAACAGGCCAGGGCCGCGGTGACGTCGCGGGCCGCGAAGGCCGCGCTGAGCTCCGCCACCGCGGCCAGGACCGCGCTCACGCCGCCGCTCCGACCGGAACGCGGGCCTCGTCGGCCGGTACGGGTGCTTCCGGCGCCCGCATACCCGGCAGGAACAGGAAACCGAACGTCACGATCGCGCCCAGCACACCGGCACCCACCAGGGTGTTGCGGACGCCGATCCACGACGCGACCGGCGCCGCGAGGGCGTACGACAGCGGGAGCAGGGCAGTCGAGACGAACCAGTCCACACTGGAGACGCGGCCGAGCAGGCGCCCGGGGACCAGCCGCTGTTTGGCCGTCGCCCACGCCACCGTGCCGGCCGCCTCGAGCCCGTTGACCAGCACACACGCGGCCGCGAGCTGCCAGGTCGCCGTGGCCAGCCCGTAGCCCGCCACCGCAAGCGTGGCGATCGCCCAGGTGCCGTACATGAAGGTCATGAACCGGCGCGGGATGCCCGCCCAGCCGACGCTGATCGCGGCGACGATCGCACCCAGGCCGCCCGAGGTCAGGATCAGGCCCAGGGCGGTCGCGCTGCCACCCAGTTCGGTCTTCACCACGTACGGGAGCAGCACCTCGGTCGGGCCGACGAACAACAGGTACGTGAAGGTGGCCGACAGGAACGTGCCCCAGAGCCAGACGTGGCTGCGGACGTACCGGATGCCCTCGCGCAACTCGGTCCAGAGCGACTCCGCGGACCCCTGATCGGCCACGACCGCGGGCGCGGCGATGCGGCGCATGGCCAGCAGGCACGCGACCGAGATCACAAACGTGGCCGCGTCGGCCGCGAAGGCCCAGCCAGCGCCGCCGATCGCGATGACCGCGCCGCCGAGCATCGGGCCGAAGATCTGCATGCCCGCGGGCCGGATGAACTGGTCCAGCGCGTTGGCCGCGACCAGGTCCTCCTCCGCCACGATCTGCGGCACCAGCGCGTCGAATGCCGGACCGAAGAAGCCGGCCGCGGCGCCGTACACGGCGGTCAGGGTGATGATCTGCCACAGCTGGATCGCGCCGGTGATGCTCAAGGCGGCGAGGGCGGCCATCACCGCCGCACGGACGAGATCCGAGAACAGCATGACCCGCCGCGGATCGAAGCGGTCGCTGACCACTCCCCCGATCAGCAGCGTCACGACCTGCGGGAGCGACAACGCCACGCCGACGGCGGACATGGCGGCGGGCAGGCCCGACAGGTCGTAGACCTGCCAGGCCAGCGCCACCAGCAGAATGCCGTTGCCGATCAGCGACGTGGTCATGCCCGTCCACAGCAGCCGGAACTCACGGTTCCGCAGCGGGGCGAGGGCTCCCACGTCAGCCTGCCTTACGCAGCCGCCCGGCCGCCGCCAGCTCGGTGATGACCGCGTTGAGCTCGCCGATCTCCGCGTCCGTGTTGGCCGCGGTGACCTGGGCGCGGAAGCCGACCTGATCCCGCGGGACCAGCGGGTACGCCGCCAGGGTCACGTAGATGCCGCGCTCCCAGAGCAGCTTGCCGACGACGTCGATGTCCTCACCCTCGGCCAGCGGCAGCTCGATGACCGGCGTGCTGCCCACGTTGGGTGTGTAGACGCCCAGTGCGCGGACGTGGTCGAGCACCAGCATGCTCTTGCGGTACAGGTCGGCCCGGATCGCGTCGCCGCGTTTGGCGTTGACCTCCATGCCGGCCAGCACCGTCGCCAGCGAGGCGGTCGGGGCCGGACCCGAGTACAGGTACGGCGGTGCGGAGACCTTGAGGTGGTTCTTCAGCCATGTCGGGAGGGCCAGGAAGGCCAGCAGCGACGAGTACGACTTCGAGAAGCCGCCGACGAGCACGATGTTGTCGTACGTCTCGCCCGCGTACTTCACGATGGCGTTGCCCTTGATGCCGTAGGGGGACATCTCGTTGGCGGCGCGCTCACCCAGGACGCCGAAGCCGTGCGCGTCGTCCACGTAGAGCAGGGCGTCGTACTCGCGGCAGATGCGCGCGAACGTCGCCAGGTCCGGGGCGTTGCCGGTCATGCTGTTGACGCCGTCCATGCAGACGAGCTTCGGCATCCCGGCGGGCGCGTCGCGCAGCATCTCGGCCAGCTGTTCGGCGTCGCCACTGCGGAAGCGCTTGAGGGTCGCGCCCATGCCGCGGGCATAGACGGCACCGTCGTAGATGGTCTTGTGCGCCTGCGAGTCCAGGAGGATCAGGCCCTGGCCGGCCAGGATCGGCAGCACCGACATGTGGATGTGCGTGATGGTCGGCAGGACCAGGGTGTCCGGCGCGTCGAGCAGCTCGGTCAGCTGCTCCTCGATCTGCGGGTACAGCGCGGGGTTGCCGAGCAGCCGCGACCAGCTCGGGTGGGTGCCCCAGCGGCGGACCTGCTCCCCGATCGAGTCCATGATCTCGGGCTCGAGATCAAAACCGAGGTAGTTGCAGGAGGCGAAGTCGGCCAGCCAGTGCTCGCCGACCCGGATGCGGCGGCCGTCGATCTCCTCGATCGTGGCGTCGTACATCGGGTTGCCGCTGCGCAGGCGTTCGAGGTCGGCCCACTTGGCGTTGCCGAGGACGTGATCCATGACTTCCTTTCGGTGGTGCGGGTGAGGGGGACGGCTCAGGAGACGACGGCTTCGGGAGCGAGCCAGGCGGTCACCTGATCCGGGGGAACCGGACGGGAGAAGAGGTAGCCCTGGCCGTACGGGCAGCCGAGGCGGAGCAGCACGTCGTGGTGGTCGCGGTGCTCGATGCCCTCGGCGACGACCGCCAGCTTGAGGGTGCGGGCCAGGCTGACGATCGCCTCGACCAGCGCGAGCTGCTCGTCGCTGTGCAGGATGTCGTCGATGAAGGACTTGTCGATCTTCAGGACGTCGACGGGCATCTGGCGCAGGTAGCTCAGCGAGCTGTACCCGGTGCCGAAGTCGTCGATGGCGATCCGGACACCCCACTCCCGCAGCTCCCGCAGGTCGGCCCAGACCTTCTCGGCGTCGCGCAGCACGAGGCTCTCGGTGATCTCGAGCAGCAGCCACTCGGGACGGGCGCCGGTCTCGGCCAGCGCGTCGCGGACCTGGGCGACAAAGCCGGGCGTACGGAACTGCCGGGCGGAGACGTTGACGCTGACGTACCGCATCGGCCGGTCCGGCGCGGCTTCCCGCCAGCCGACGAACGCCCGCAGGGCCTCCCGGAGCACGGCGTTGCCGATGGCCACGATCGAGCCGTTCTCCTCGGCCAGGTCGATGAACTGGTCCGGGCCGAGCAGGCCCCGGGTCGGGTGTTCCCAGCGCACCAACGCCTCCAGCCCGACGACGTCCTCGCTGCCCAGCTCGACGATCGGCTGGTAGCGGAGGACGAACTGGCCGGCGGCGGCCGCATCGTTGAGCGCGGCGCGCAGCTCCAGCCGCTCGACCACACCGGAGTGCAGGTCGCCGCGGTACCGCTGCCACGTGTTCTTGCCCTCGCCCTTGGCCAGGTACATGGCCAGGTCCGCCTGACGCTGCAACTCGGACGTGCTGCCCGCCTCCGCGGTGGTCGCGACGCCGATGCTGGCGTTGCCGCTGACCACGTGCGTACCGCCGGCGCCGTCACCGACCTCGACCGGGACGCCCAGCGCGGCGACGATCAGACCGGCGAGCTCGTCCACGTCGTCCGGCCCGGCCGCGTGCTCGACCAGGACCGCGAACTCGTCACCACCGGTACGCGCGGCCGTGTTCAGCGGGCCGATCGCGCGGGTGATGCGCTCGCCGACCGCGATCAGCAGCTGGTCGCCGACGGCGTGCCCGAGCGTGTCGTTGACCTCCTTGAAGTCGTCCAGGTCGACGAAGAGCACACCGATCGTCGAGCCGTCGTTCTCGGCCCGGACCGCCGCGTGCTCGAGCCTGTTCTGGAACAGCACGCGGTTGGCCAGACCGGTCAGCCCGTCGTGGAAGGCCTGATGCGTCAGGTCGTTCTCCAGCTGGCGACGCTCGGTGACGTCGCGCATCGTCAGCACGTAACCGTTGACGGTCGGGTCGTCGCGCAGGTCCCGGCAGCCGCTCTCGACCTGCAGGAGGCGGCCGTCGGCGCGGATCGCGGTCAGGTCGATGCCGTCCTGGCGGCCCCGGCCCAGGTGCGCGCGGGAGAGCAGGTCTCGCAGCTCGGCGTGGTCGGTGCCCGCGAACAGCCCGGTCAGCGGGGAGCCGACCAGCTCCGGACGGCCGAAGACGTGCTCGGCCGACGGGCTCGCGTACCGGATCTCCTCGTCGCCGCCGACGATGAGGATCACGTCGGAGGCGCTCTGCACGAGCGTCCGGAAGTAGTCCTCGCTGCTGCGGCGGCTCACCTCGTCGGTGAGGCCGATCCGGCCGATCGCCATGGCGCCCTGCGCCATCAGCGCGTCGAACGACGGGCGCAGCGAGTGCAGCCGGCCCGGCGCGGCGGCCAGGTAGGTCTGCTTGCTGCGGGCCGGGCTCGTCGCGGTGCGGCCGCTGCCGAGCACCGTCGCGTGCAGCGCGAACTCGAACCCCGCGAACTCCGCCGCGAGGGACTCCGGCAGGCTCGCCACCTCGACCATCACGGCCAGGTGCGGCGGCGGGGTGTCACCGAAGAAGTCCTCGGCCACGAAGTGCAGGCGGTACGGCTCGCCGTCCGGCACGAGGTCGTCGACGGCCTGCCGCAGTGCCGCCGCGGCGTCCTTCTCGGTCGACGCGGCAACCAGCAGGGCGCCGGCCTCCCGCAGCGCACGCTCGCGGGCGCCGGCCTCGCGCTGGGCCCGGAGCAGGTCCACCACCCGGGCGATGACCAGCAGGAACATCGAGGCGCAGGCGACGGCGATGACGAGCGCGTCGTGGACCTCGTTGCGCAGGTCCTCGACGAGGAGCATGACCGGCGCGATCAGCGCGGCGAACGACATCAGCGCGATGCGACGGCCGCTGGCGTGGACCGCCACCGGCGCGGTCTGCCGGTCGAGGGTCAGCTGCGTCATCGACGGGTGCAGGGCGCACACGCCGATGGCGGCGTAGAAGAAGACCCAGCCCGCGTCGGTGGGGCCGCCGGTCGCCCAGGTGCCGGCGAGCTGCCGGAGGCCGTACAGGACGTCGGTGACGAGCAGGCCGGAGACGCCCGCGCCGAGCACGGTGATCGCGAGCGGCTTGCGGCCCGGCGCGATCAGCAGGCGCAGCAGCATGGCCAGCGCCAGCACGTCACCCAGCGGGTAGCTGACCGAGGTGAGCTTCTCCATGATCGTGAGATCGGTGTCCCGCACGTACGGGGCGATCAGGAAGACCCACGACAACAGGCCCAGACCGGCCGTCGGCACGAGGGCGTCGAGCAGGGCCGCCCGGTTGCCGCTGCCGGACCGCGCCCGGATGAAGATCAGCAGCGCGGCGGCGAGCAGCGGGTAGGACGCGAGGTAGAAGCCGTCCGCCAGGCAGGGGAACGGGTTCTCCTGGTGGAGGTGGTCGGTGAGGATGTTGTAGGTGGTGTCACCGGCGGTGAAGCTGACCAGCACGCCGGCAAGCAGCCACCACGGCAACCGCCTCGACGGCTTGTGCTTGCGCACGCCGACCAGCACGGCCGCGGCAGCGGACAGCCCGATCGCCGCCCACGTGTACATGCGGTATTCCGGCAGCGCGTAGAACGCCGCGGTGAGCACGAGCATCCCGATCACGAAGCGGGCATGCGCAGTACGCAACAGCATGGCGCTCCGATCTCCAGGACGGCAGGGGGTTGCCGTAGCCCGCCGTATCGGCTCCGGGAGGCCACCACTGAAGGACTTGTGCCGTTTTTCAACGTGCGCGAGGCTGGCGGGATGGCTGACCCACTGCACGACGAGGCCGCCACGGTCGCGGCATTGGCGCAGGTCGGAGCCGCGGCGGGCCCGTACCTCGGCTCGCTCGCCGACCGGCCGGTGCACGACCCGGCAGCGGCCGGCAAGCTGGCCGGTCTGACCGGCCCGCTGCCGGAGGACGGTGAGGGCACGGCCGAGGCGGTCCGGCGGCTCCTCGACATCGGTACGGCCACAGCAACGGCCTCGTCGGGCCCCCGGTTCTTCCACTTCGTGACGGGCGGGGCCACCCCGGCCGCGCTGGCCGCCGACTGGGCCGCGTCGCTGCTGGACCAGAACAGCTTCGCCCGGGTCTCGTCGCCCTTCGCGCACGAGACGGAGACGGTGGCGCTCGACTGGCTGCGGGATCTCTTCGGGCTGCCGGCGGGCTGGGGTGGCGCGCTGGTCGCCGGTGCGACGTTCGCCAACTTCACGTCACTCGGGTGCGCGACGCAGTGGTGGGGCGAGCGGCAGGGTGCCGACACCGTCCGCGACGGCCTCTCGGGGCTGCCCCGGATGCCCGTGCTGTCCGGCGGCTACGTGCACGCGAGCGCCCGCAAGGCGCTGCAGATGCTCGGTCACGGACGCGCCGCGGTCGAGGTCTTCTCCCGCGACGACGTGGGCCGGGTCGACCTCGACGCCCTGGAGGCGCGGCTGGCCGGTCTCGCGGGCGCCCCGGCCGTCATCATCGCGAACGCCGGTGAGGTCAACGCCGGTGACTTCGACCCGGTGGACGCGCTCGCCGGCCTCGCCGAGCGCTACGGCGCGTGGCTGCACGTGGACGGCGCTTTCGGCCTCTTCGCGGCACTGTCACCACGCAGCGCTCCCCTGGTCCGCGGCATCGACCGCGCGCACTCGATCGCCGCGGACGGGCACAAGTGGCTCAACGTGCCCTACGAGAGCGGGTTCGCCCTGATCCGGGAGCCGGCGCGGCTGGGCACGGCGTTCGGGATGCCCGGCGCCGCGTACCTGCCCGGGCCCCAGGACCCGGGTGGTGGTTACGGCCTCTACGGGCCCGAGTCGTCCCGGCGGGCGCGGTCGCTACCCATCTGGGCGACCCTCGCCGCGTACGGGCGGCAGGGCTACCGGGCGATGGTCGAGCGGCACCTCGACCTGGCCCAGCACCTCGCGGCGCGGGTCGACGAGGCGCCCGAGCTCGAACGCCTCGCCGAGGTGCCGCTGTGCATCGTGTGCTTCCGGGTGAGTGCTCCGGGCGTACCGGAGGAGGAGCTGGACCGGTGGAACCGCGCGGTGGGCGAGGCGCTGATCACGGACGGCCGGGTCTTCTGCGGCACGACCGTCTACGGCGGGCGGGTGGCACTGCGGCCCGCGATCGTCAACTGGCGCACCACGGAGACCGACATCGACCTCTTCGTCGACGTGGTCCGCGAGCTCGCCGCCCGCACCCGCCCTCAGCTGCCGTAGGTGCCGAACCGCGCGGGCCCGGCCGGCTCGTAGACCTGGATCGCGAGCCCGCCCGGCGTGGTGTCGTGGCTGGTCAGGCGCAGCCCGGCCGGCTCGCTGCCGGCCGGGAAGAGCCGACGGCCCTGACCGACCACCACGGGCGCGACGACCAGCCGTAGCTCGTCGACCAGACCGGCGGCGAGCATCGCCGCGCCGAGCCGGGCGCTGCCGTGGATCTGGAGCTCCCGGCCGGGCTGCTGCTTGACCTCGGCGACCCGGGCGGCGACGTCACCCGAGAGGATCGTGGTCGGCTCCCAGTCCGCCGCGGTCAGGGTCTGCGAGGCGACGAACTTCGGCCGCCCGTTGAGCTGCGTGGCCACGGCGTCGTCCGGGTCGGTGTTCTTCGGCCAGTCACGGGCGAAGTTCACGTAGGTGTGGCGGCCGAAGAGGAACGCGTCGGCCTCGTTCGTCCAGGCCGTGGCCAGGCGCAGGAAGGCGTCGTCGACGAACGGCACGAACCAGCCGCCACGCTCGAACCCGCCGCTGGTGTCCTCGTCCGGTGCTCCCGGGCCCTGCGAGACGCCGTCCAGGGAGACGAACTGCATCAGTGTCAGCTTCATGGGTGTAACGTACTACCACATGGTTGTAGGTGAGGTCGACCTCGATCAGGTGTTCCACGCCCTGGCCGACGGCACACGACGCGACATCGTGGTGCGCACGCTGCGCGACGAATACTCGGTGTCGGCGCTCTCCCGGCTCTATCCGATGACGTTCGCCGCGGTGCAGAAACACGTCGCCGTGCTCGAACGCGCCCACCTGGTCACCAAACGCCGCAGCGGCCGCGAGCAGCTGGTCACCGGCAACGTCGAGACCATCCGCCACGCGGCCCGCCTGCTCGACCAGCTCGAGATCGTCTGGCGGGACCGCCTGGACCGCTTCGGCGACCTGCTCGCCGAGGAAGACGGAGGAGATCCCGCATGACCGTGCTCAGCGTCCACAAGGACCCCGAGGCCCGCCGGATGACCCTGACCGCGGAGTACGACGCACCCGTCGACCGGGTCTGGCTGCTGTGGTCGGACCCGCGCCGCCTCGAACGCTGGTGGGGCCCGCCGACCCACCCGGCCACCGTGGTCGACCACGACCTGCGGCCCGGCGGCAAGGTCTCGTACTACGTGACCGGCCCCGACGGCGAACGCTCCCCCGGCTGGTGGCACGTCCGGGCGGTGGACGCGCCGCGACGGCTCGACTTCGAGCTGGGTGACGCCGGCATCCCACCGCTGGCCGTCCGTGTCCGGATGGACGACCGCCCCGGCGGGGGAACGCTCATGGTCGTCGAGACCACGTTCCCCACCACCGGGGCGATGGACCAGCTCATCGTGATGGGCTACGAGCAGGGCCTCTCCACCGCGGTCGGCCAGGCCGACGCCGTACTCGCGGCGGACTGACCCGTCACTTCAGCCGTACCGTCTTCTTGGGCTTGTCGAGCTGGTGGAAGTCGGCCTTGGGTGCTGCCTTCGTGCTCTTCGCGGCCGTGCCGGCGGCGAAGGTGTAGACGACCGGGAGATCGAGGTCGTCGACACTCTGGAACGCGATGCCGAAGCTCGCGCCGGACGGGACGTCGTAGGCGAACGTCGTCGGGTCGCTCGCCGCGACGGTCTCCGGGTAGTCCTCCGGCTCCGAGATCTGGACCCAGTCACCGAACTGGCCGCTACCCTGAACGGTCTCGTACGCCAGGTAGATCAGGTTGTCGGTGCCGCGGGCGGCCAGGGCGATCCGGCCCGGGTTGACGTTCATGACCGCCGACGGCGAGCCGACGATCCTGAAGTCGCCGACCGGGGTCCAGTCCGCCGGGAACGCGCCCCCGGCCGCCTGACGCTTGGTGACGACGGTGCCGTCCGCTGCCCGGATGAAGACCGACGAGGTGTAGCCCGGGTTGACCACCGCGGTCGGGGTGCCGGTGAGACCGGACCCGCCGAGGTTGATCCAGTCCGACAGGACGCCGGCCTCGAAGACGGCGCTCATCAGCTGGCCCGTGGTGTTCAGCGCGAAGATGCGGGCGCCGGCACGGGTGATCACGCTGACCGGCGTACCGGTGAGGCCGGTGCCCCCGAGGTTGCGCCAGGCGCCGTACGGGGTCTGCGGGTTGTTCGCCGCCTGCGGGGCGACCCAGAGGGCGCCGCCGACGATCGCGTAGGCCGCCAGACGGCCGTCGTTGACCAGGGGCCCGACCGAGGGCTGCCCGGCGACGGCGCCGCCGAGATCCGCCAGGTCGCCGTACTCGCCGGTGCCGCGGGTGACCTCGTCGGCCAGGACCACGTCGCCGGCCGCCGCATCGTGCGACACGACCTGCACACGGCCGTCCTGCAGCGGCGCCGAGTAGGTACGCCCGGTGTAGCCGTAATCGAAGGTCTGCGCGAAGACCGGCTCCGGCGCGTTCGGGTCGTCGTTGTACGGGTCCGGGTTGCGGTCCGTCAGCATCGTCAGCTGGTTGTCCGCGCTGATGTAGCTGTAGTACACCGGCGCGACCGCTGCACCCGTCGGCGGCACACCCTGGACCACGGAGATCGGCTGCTTGCTCGTGAACGGCCGGTGCACGGCCGTCCGCGACGTCGTCGGCGGCAGGTAGAACTGCTCGTTCGGCGCGGTCTCCGCAGCGGTGCAGCCGTACTGGATCAGCCCGGTGTTGTCGGCGGTCGAGGCGTTCGGGATGTTCAGGCAGCGACCCGAGCCGACCGACACGATACGGATCGTCGGCTGCTCGAGGACCTCGTCGATGCGCCACAGCGCATTGGGTGACATCGCGCAGCCGTACTGGATGATCGCGGCGTTGTTCGCGGTCGAGCCGCCCTTGACGTTGAGACACTTGCCGGAGCCGACACCCTGGATCCAGTAGGTGCCGTTGCCCTTGGGCACGATCCGGAACTTGTCGTTCGTCGCCCCCGCGGAGCAGCCGTACTGCACGATCCGCGCGTTGTCCGCGGTGCTGCCACCGGAGACGTTCAGGCACTTGTTGCTGTGCCCGATCTTGATCTGGATGCCCGCGGCCGGTGTGGTCGCCGCCTGCGCCATCAGTGCCGGCGTCAGGCCCGCGGCCAGAGCAAGGACGGCCAGACCGGCCATGGTGGACAGCTTCCTGCTGCTTACCTTCATCGATTTCCCCCGTTCGGAACCGACACGGTTTCATCGCTCGCGGTCGGCCCGGCGGACACAGGGGAAACAACCGGTGACAAAAAGTAGGACGCCGCTGCGAATTCCACGGGGGAAGAACTCGCAACGGCGTTGAAGCGACCATAGTCGATATCCCCCGGTACGTCCACGCGGGGGCACCCCCGACGGGCGGCCGGATCAGCGGTTCGCGCGTTCGATGCCCCGGCGGACGAGCCCACGGACGCCGCGCAGGGTCATGGCACGGATGGCCAGTTCACCCATCCAGACGTGGAAACGGGTGGGCGGGACGTACTGGGCCATCCCACGGCGGGCGCTCTCCTGGCGTCCGGTGACCTCAGGGCGCAGGCCGGCCTCCCACCGGGCCAGAGCGGCGCCCAGGTCGCCGGGATGGTCGAGCAGGGCGGCGCCGAGCCGGTCGGCGCCGGCCAGGGCGAGGGCCGCTCCGTGACCGGCGAAGAGGGTGACACACCACGCCGCGTCGCCCAGCAGGACAACCCGGCCATTGCTCCAGCGTGGAAGCACCACCTGACTGACCGCATCGAAGTACACGCCGGCCGGCAGGACTTCGAGGGCCTTCGCGACCGGGCCACCCAGGTCTCCGAACGCCGCGGTGAGCGCGTCGGCCGCTCCGCGCCGCAGCTCGGCGGCCGGGTCCGCGCACCGGTAGGTGAAGAAGGCCGCCGCCCTCTTCCCGCCGAAGGTCGCCGCCGTGCGGCCGGGTCCGATGTACGTGGTGGCGGTGTGTTCCGCCGCCGGGCCGGGCAGGGGAAACGCCGCCACGACGTACGGGAGGTCGACCTGCCCACCGGCGCCGAACACGGTCCCGCGGGTGCCGGACCGGACACCGTCCGCGCCGATCAGCAGATCGCCGTGCAGCGTCGTGCCGTCGCTGAGCACCACGCGGACTTCATCGGCGTCCTGGTCGACGGCCGCCACGGTGGTGCCGAAACGGAAGTCGGTGTGGTCGGCGACGGCGTCGTACAGCGTGGACTCGAGGTCACCGCGGAACACCGTGAGCGCCCGCGCGCCGAGGGCGGCCTCGGCCACCGCGGACGGCACGGTGAGCTTGGGACGACCGTCGGCGTGGACCAGCACGGTGGTGAACAGACCCACATCGTGCGACGCGAGCTCGGGGATCAGCCCGAGGCCCTCGGCGGCGTCGTAGCCGGGCCCGAGCAAGTTCACCAGGTAGCCGCCGGTGCGCCGCTGCGCCGCACGTTCCACCACGGTCGTGCGCCAGCCGTCCCGGCCGAGCCGCAGAGCCGCGGCCAGCCCGGCTATCCCCGCGCCGATGATCACCGCGTGTGGCATCGCGACCTCCCGGTAAGAATGAACAGTTGCTCAAAGCAGTATGAGCAGTTGTTCATTCTGATGCAAGGCCGGGCTTAGACTGCGGTCATGCCCCGTGGAGTTGCCATCCCCGAGCTGCGGCAGCAGCTCTTCGCCGCCGTCGAGCGGGTGATCGCCGGAGACGGGCCGGGCCGGCTCACCGGCCGGGCCGTCACCCGCGAGGCCGGTGTCGCCACGGGGCTGCTGCACGCCCACTTCACCACCTTCGAGGACTTCCTGACCGGGTACGCGGTCGACCGCGCCTTCCTGATCTCCGGCGAGGTGGCCGGGCTGCCCGCCCGCGCCGGGACGGGTTCGGTCGCCGGCAACGTGGCCGACGCCCTGCTGGCAGCACCCCCGGCCACCCTCCTGTCGCTGACGCGGCTGCTGGCCTACCGCCCGGAACTGACAGCGGGGATCGAGGCAGTGCTCGGCGACGGCAGCGCCGGTCTGCAGGCGGCCGAACGCGCGATCGCGGCCTATCTCGCCGCCGAACGGGGTCTCGGGAGGCTGCCCGACAACACGGACACGGAGTCCCTGGCGCTGGCCGCAGTGGCCGTTCTGCACCATGTGGCGCTCACGGGCGAGTCGGGTGCCTCCGCGGAGGCTCGCATCCGCCGGGCGACGGCCGCTCTCACCGGCACCACCCGGCTCCCCGAAGAACACCGCTAGAACGCCGGCCCGGGCTTCGCCGGCCGTCACGGTGGCGGAGCCGAGGCTCCCGTCATCGATCGACGGTGTCCAGCGGGGCCATCACCCGCAGGGCGTTGGCGTCCAGCCCGATCCGCATCGGGGTCGAACCGCACGGTTCGCCGTCGACCTCGACCAGCGCCGGCCGGTCGGTCTCCAGCAGCAGCTCACCGACGGCGATGAACGGGTCGTCACCCAGCGTGCGCCGGTCACCGCTGGCGGCGTTCCGGGCCGTCTCCCGCAGCAGGGTCCGGCGTGTCGGACCACCCACCGGGTACGCGACCAGCAGCCGGTCGTCCGCGTCGGCGTCCGCGGTGATCGGGCGCCCGGCGTGGAAACCGCCGTTCGCGACGTACAGCTGGTGGGTCAGGAACTCATGCTCGCGCCCGCCCGCGCGGACCGTCGCCCGCAGCGGCCGATGCCGGGTGAGCAACGCCAGGGCCGTCGCCGGGTACGCCAGCCGCCCGGTGAGCCTCTTCAGCGATCGCGGCGCCTTCCGCATCACCTCCGCGGACAGCCCGACACCGACGTGGTTGGTGAAGAGCATGTCGCCCGCGAGCCCCAGATCGACGTCGACCACCTTGCCGCCCGTCAGCGTCGCGACGGCGTCACCGAGGTCGAGCGGCACGTTGACGGTCCGCGCGAAGTTGTTCGTCGTGCCCAGCGGCAGCAGGCCCATCGCGATGTCCCGGTGGGCCAGCACGCGCGCACCCGTGCTGATCGTGCCGTCGCCGCCTCCGACGACCAGCAGGTCCGGACCCAGCCCGATCCCCCGCTCCAGGGTCCGCTCCAGCTCACCGGGCCGATCCACCGGGTACGCCCCCAGCAGCGTGAACCCGGCTGCCGTGAGCCCGGCGAGGGCAGTGTCGTAGAGCTTGCGACCGCGCCGGGCATGGGCGTTGACCACCAGCACCGCCCGCCGCTCGTTCCGGATGTCGTCGGTGAGCTGCTGCTTCGTACGCATTGCCGCAGACCTTATCGAAACTGGCGTCCGGGGCGCATGCTCGGCACATGGAAACGCCGGACGTCGAATCCCTGGTCCACTCGGCGTCGTCCGGCGACCGCCGAGCCCTCGACACCCTGCTGACCGTGTTACGCCCCGAAGCCCTGCGGTTGTGCGCCCGCTTTCTGCCGTACCGGGAGGACGCGGAGGAGGCCTGCCAGGACACGCTGCTGGCCGTCGCGAACGGCATCGGCCAGTTCCAGGGCCGGTCGTCGTTCCGCACCTGGTTCTACCGTGTCGCCGCCAACCGCTCCCGCTCGACCTACCAGCGCCTGCGCCGCCGCTTCGACGCCGAAGCCGCCGGTGTCCCCCTCCCCGACCACCCGGACCCGCAGCGCACGAGCGTGGTGGCCGGCACTCGCCTGGACCTGCTGGATGCCCTGGAGTCGCTCGCACCGGACCACGCCGAGGCCGTGGTGCTCCGCGACGTGCTCGGCCTGACCTACGGCGAGATCGCCACCCTCCTCGCCGTCCCCGACGGAACGGTGAAATCCCGCATCCACGAAGGACGCCGCCGCCTGCGCGAGAGGCTGACCTGACGTGCGCGGGGTTGTGGCTTTCTGCTCTGCGCTCGCCATCGCCTCACTGGCTGCGTGTGGTGGTGAGGCCCTCGCGCCGCTGCCCGGCCAGCCGGTCGCCGGAGTGACCGCGTCGGCGTCTCCGTCCTCTTCGCCCTCCGCGCCCCCGCTCAGCGCCAGTCCGTCGCCGTCCGCCTCGCCGTCTCCGAAGGCGAGGCGGACCCGCACCTCCCGGCCGCCGCAACCGAAAACCTCGTCGCCGAAACCGACGGACTCGACCGGCAACTGCCTGGGCGCGGTCCGCTACGACCTGAACCTCCAGGACACCGAACTGGCCCTGGTCAGATCGATGTGCTTCCACCTCGGCGGAACGCTGCGCCTGCAGGGCATCGGCCCGGGCCTGGTCACCGCGACACCCGAGTCCCTGGTCTCGCAGTTCTACGAGGCCGGGGTCGTGGACATCCGCTTCGTCCGCCCCGGCACAGTCACCGTGACAATCCCCCAGGACACCCAGACCTACACGATCACCGTCGTCGTGATCACCTAGCCCGCCGAATTCAGGGAACACCTCCAGCGATACCTACATTGGTGACATGACCAGCGGCTCCCCGACGAAGCCCAGCTGCCCCGGCAGCTGAAAGTGCAGGTAGACCAACCGTTGTGCGAGGACAGTCGGTCTCGCCGACTGGTTGGGCGACGTCTGCGGCCGGGTTTGACCGAACGGGGCCCGAGGCTGGACATCATCCGAAAAGTCATCGCCTTGGTGATGGCCCCGGCCGAGCCTGTTGAAGAGTCGAACACCACACCCGAGGTCGACTACTTTTTCCTTCACCGCACGTTTCTGGAACGGTTCGTCGAGGAAGCCATAACCGGGTCTCGACCGGCTGACTTCTCGCGTGACCCTGGTCTTTCGCCGAAGGACCAGAAGCGGGCGTTGCGAGTGCGACGCAAACTCCAACGGGTCTCCGCGGCGATCCGGAACGCCTACGAGCATGTCCGGGCCCGGCGTGAGCGGTTGAATCTGCGGGCGTTCAGCGCGCTGCTGATTCGGTCCGTGACCGAGATTCTCACCAGGACGGCGACCAGCTCGGCGCTCGCTGTCCGGTTGCACGTTGATCATTCGCCTTCGCCGGGCACGCGCGTGAACACCACCCGTCGAAAACTTCGTGGTCCGAGCACTGCCGGCCAGCCATCTGCTGACATCGGCTTGCGGGACCGTCGGCGTGCTTTCAAGGCACGGGACTCCCGCCCCTTCCTGGGAGTTTTCCGTGCTGGACCGGTACCTGCCCTCGTTACCTGACCTGTTCGACCCCACTCCGCTGGTGTGGATCGTCGGCGCCTTTACCCTCTATGTCCTGTTCTTGCTACCCTTTGCCCTGCTCAAGGGTGAGGTCGGGAAGAACGCGCGAGCGATTCTCAAGGACCTGTTCGCGCTCTTTCACGCGCTGCTCGACGTCTTCAAGGGTCGCGGTGGTCAGGCATGAGCCGGCCTCGCGCCTGCTCGGACGACACGTTGCTACTGGTCGTTCAGCTTGTCCGGGCCGGATGGTCGCAGCGCGCGATCAGCGAAGTGCTGAATGGGCTCGATATTCCGACCCCGAACGACTGTTCGCACTGGTACGCCTCGTATGTGTGCCGGCTTCTCCAGACCCGCGACGGAAGGAGGTTGCTCGCCGTGATCAGCTGACGGGTGGGTCCGGGAGCCAGGACAACAGGCGGCCTTTTGACCAGCAGCGGCCGAGGGCTTCGATCTGCCGGGTGGGGCCGTCGAAGAGGGCCACGCCGATGATGCTGTGGCCGGAGGCGGGGCGGTCGCCGTAGGTGGGTACGGATGGTGCGACGCCGACTCCCTCGGCCGACACCCAGGCCACCGGGCGGACGGCTTCCTCGAGGTGGTGCAGGAAGGCCAGGCGTTTTGCGGGCGACAGGCGCGACAGCGCCCACGTCGTCGTCACCACGGGCAGCACGTCGGCGGGGATGCGGCTCAGCGCCTCGGGCAGCAGCGAGACCGGATCACCGCGCAGCAGCACCGGAGGAGCCGATGCCGCGAGCGCGATCTCGGCGTCGTGCGTGGCGGCCAGTTCCGGGGGGAGGCTGGCCCGCAACCATCGGGTGTCCGCTTCGTCGGTCAGGTCCAGCGGATGCCGGTCGACACCGATCCGGGCGACGACCTCGGGCATCACCTGCGCCGGGACCGGCCGCCTCCCTACCAGAGAGGCCTTCACCTGCACCGGGGATGACCGATCGCCGAGCAAGAGTCCGTCGCTGTAGGTGATGCCGGTGCGGTTGACGTTGAGGTTGAGGCCGGCCGGGTTGCCCACGTCGATCAGACCGATGGTCGCCGCGCCGGCCCGGTGGGCTGCTTCGGTGATGGCCGGGTACAGCACGGTGTGGCGTCCGGTCTGGTCGGCCGGGACCTTGCGGCGGGTGGCGAGGGCCATGACCTCGTCGGTCATCCGGGCCAGCGTGTCGATCGCTGCGGCGGCCGCGGCGTCGCCGTCCCGCGCGGCGTACGCGGCGGCCAGGGCCGGGGCGTGGCCGGCGAGGGCGAGATCGTGCAGCGCGGCCAGGATCACGGCGGGACGCTGCTCGAGCAAAGGCGCGGATTCGCTGAGCACGGCGGCGACGCGCTCGTACAGCGGCGAGGAATTGATGGGCAAACTTTAGCGTGCCCGGACACCGGCGAGGAGGGTGTCGGTGAAGGCAGGGCTGTCCGGCGGCGGGGCGATCTGGACGTAGACCAGACCGGGATCGCCGGGGCGGGTGCCGACTGCTTCCACGATCTCCGCGCGGCCGTCGGGGCAGGCGCGGAAGGCCGCGATGTACCAGTCCAGCCCGGCGGCGCGCAGCGTGCGTACCGGAAGGGGTCTGCAGCCCTGGTTGGGGCGTTCGGCGACGAACTGTGACGGTGTGGTGGCGGCGTCGGCCCAGAGCCAGGCGAAGGCGCCGGGGACGGTGGTGTCGGTGGTCCAGCGGGCGGGGTCCGGGGAGATCACCACCACCGGGCCGGGTCGTGTCCAGTGGCCCGACCGGGCGGTCCAGCCCGCGGGGACCGGCAGGGAGAGCCGCCCGGCGGCGTCGACGACCGTGCCGGGGCGTGGGGGCAGGCGGTCGCCGATCGAGTCCGAGGCGAGGGCCACGAGCAGCACCGCCGAGGCCAGGCCGAGCACACCGCGGCCGGCGGCGAGGGCGAGCGGGCTTGCGCGGGAGCGGCCGATCGTGGCGCGGTCCAGGGCGGCGCCGAGCGCGGACGCGTCCGGGTATCGGTTCTCGGGGCGCCGGGCCGTGGCCGTGCGCAGGACCTCGGCGATCTTCGGTGGTGGCGCCGGGAGGAGCCGGAGGCCGAGCCGGCCCAGGCCGTAGACGTCGGCGCGGCGGTCGATGATCGCCAGGGGGTCGTCCTGCTCGGGGGCCATGTAGCCGGGGGTGCCGGCGCGGGCCGTCAGCCCGGAGGCGGCGGCGAGGGCCTTGGCCAGGCCGAGGTCGGCGATGACCGCCCGGCCGCCGGAGAAGAGGATGTTGCCGGGTGTCAGGTCACGGTGGACGATGCCCTGGTCGTGGAGGACGGCGACGCCCTTGCAGATCTCGCGCAGCAGGGTGAGCGCCGGCCCGGCCGGGATCGGATCCCCGGCGAGCCGGTCCCGCAGGCTGCCACCCTCGGCCCAGCCCATGACCAGGTACGGGCGCCCGTCGGGCAGCTCACCCAGCGCGTGGACCCGCACGACACGTTCGTCGTCGAGCCGCCACAGCAGCCGGGCCTCGTCCAGGAACCGTTCGCGGACGCGCAGGTCGTGGCTCCAGTTTTCCGCCAGCACCTTGATCGCCACGTGGGCCCCGAGCACCGTGTCGTGCCCCAGCCAGACGGTCGCGAAGGAGCCGATCCCCAGCAGCCGTTCGATGCGGTACGACCCGATCCGCGCGGGAGAGGTCACCACCGCCTGAGAGTAGCGGCCGGTGTCGTTCCCAGGACAGCACCGAACAAAGCGCGGCAGCGGCAGGACCAATCGGGTGACAGCACCACCCGAGGAAGCGGAGTCCACCATGCACCGATCGTTCGTCCTGGCCACCGCCGCGCTGCTCGCGGGCACCGTCCCCGCCGTTGCCGGAGCCCCGGACACCAGCCCGCCCCGGCTCGTGAGCGTCTCCTTCTCCCGCACGTCCGTCGCGGTCTCCGGGCTGACGCTCGTCCCGGTACGGATCCAGCTCCGGCTCACCGACACCTCGGGGGTCGCGGAGAACGCCACCGGCATGGGCCCGTCGCCACAGATCACGCTCGGTCCCGTCCCGGGTTTTCAGGAACGGCTGCATCCGCGGCTCGCCCTGACCTCCGGGACGGCGAGGGACGGCGTCTGGGGTGCGACCGTCAACGTGCCGTCGACCTGGGACGGCGTCGTGCGCATGACCTCGGTCGACGCCGTGGACACCGCCGGCAACGAGTTGTCCGTGCGGCCGGCGGACGCGGCGCTGCGGGTGATCGGCACGCACCGGCCCGCGCTGACCCTCACGTACACGCTGCTGCCCGGCGGCGGGTTCCGGATCCACGGGCGGGCGTACTTCACCGACACCGGGCGGCCGCTCGCCGGGCAACCGCTGGCGGTCGCGTACGACAGCGGCTGCGATCTCGAGGGCGGCGCGGCCGACTCGATCGTGACCGACGCCCGGGGCCGGTACGAGCAGCGGTGGGACAACGGCGAGCCGGGGGCCGCGGGTTGTGCAGCCCTGACCGGGGCGGCGGCGCCGGGCCAGTTCCGGACGCTGCTCGCGTACCGGCTCGGGGTCACCCGCCCGGGGGACTCGGCTGCGACGCAAGAAAAACTAGTCGGGGAAAACTAGATTTTCTGAACGGCCGTGGCTAACGTATCTCTCGTCGAACAGAGCAGGGAAAGACGCGGACGCGGTGCCCGGCCGTGAGGTCACGACGGGCACAGCAGGAGCCGAGGCGAGGGCCCATGCCCCCGAGGTCCGGCCCGGCTCCGTGGACCTCCGCACGTGACGGGGCCGGGAAATCGGTCGAGGGCTCCGTCGCCGGCGTGAGTGCACGACGCAAGGATCAGCGTTCCGAGGAGAGGGAGGGTTCCGCACCGTTGGATCGCCGCCGGCGGCCTGGAGGTCAGGCCGGGCGGTCATGCCCGCAGTTTCCATCGTACGAGAGGTGGTCACCGGTCACGAGAAAGCGATCCTCGCACCCGAACCCGCCACACGCGGCTGGTGCGGATACGACAACCCGGCGCGACTGCCGGTAGATGGTGTTTCAGACCCGATGACCCTGGGCCCCGGCGCGACCGCGCCGGGGCCCTCGACATGCAGGCACGGGTACCACCGGAAACCGCAGTAGCGTTTCCCTCATGCACCTGCGCCCGTACGGTGAGGCGGATCTGGCGCTCACCGCCGCGCTGGAGATCGACCCGGTGGTCATGCGGCATCTCGGTGGCGCCGCTGGTGACGACCGGGTCCGTGTCGTTCACGAGAAGCGTCTGGCCGGAGTGGCGGCCGGCGACCGGTACAGAACGGTCACACCGGCGGGGGCCGTCTCACCCGTCGGGATCGTGGCGATCTGGCGTACCCGGTGGGAGGAGGAATCGATCTTCGAGCTCGGGGTGATGTTCCTGCCGGCCCACCAGCGGCTCGGTCTGGGCCTGGCGGCGGCGCGGCTGCTCCTCGAGGACTTCTGGACGGCCGGGGTCTCGGACACCGTGCACGCCTTCACCGCCGTCGACAACGTGCCGGCCGGTCAGGCCTGCATCCGTCTCGGCTTCCAGCTCGAGGGCGACTGCGATCTTGATTACGAGGGGCGGCCGCTGCGGTGCCACCACTGGCTGCTGACCTCAGGCGGGCCGCATCGGTGAGCCCGCGTCGGAGAAGTCGTGGTGCAGCCACTTGAGCGTGTCGAGGAGGGCGTCGACCTCGGCGTCGGTGTTGGCCGCGGTGAGCTGGATGCGGAAGCCGACCTCGTCCCGCGGCACACCGGGGTAGGGCGCCAGAGTCACGTAGGCGCCGCGGTCGAGCAGCGCGCGGCCCACCGGCTGGAGCAGCGCCGGGTCGCGCAGCGGGACCTCGATCAGCGGGAAACCGGACTCGTTCGGGGTCTTCACACCGAACGCGTCGAGCTGGTCGAGCACCCGGGCGGTCAGGTGGTGCAGGTGGGCACGCAGGGCGTCACCACGCTCGGCGTTCACGTCGAGCCCGGCGTGGGCCGTGGCCAGCGACGCGGTGGGCACCGGACCGGAGTACAGGTACGGCGGACAGGTGATCTTCAGGTGCCGTTTGACGGCCGGCTCGCACGCGATGAAGGCGAGCAGCGACGAGTACGACTTGGACAGCCCGCCGACCAGCACGATGTTCTCGTACGTCCCGCCGGTGTGCTTGACGACGGCGTTGCCGCGGGCGCCGTACGGGGAGGTCTCGTCGGGGCGGCGCTCGCCGATGACACCCATGCCGTGGGCGTCGTCCACGTAGAGCAGTGCGCCGTGCTCGCGGCAGAGCTCGGCGAACGCGGTCAGGTCGGGGTGGTTGCCGGTCATGCTGTTGACGCCGTCCATGCAGACCAGACGGGGCTGGTCTGCGGGCGCCTGGCGCAGCAGCTCGGCGGCCTGCTCGAGGTCACCGGAGGCGAACCGCTTCACCGTCGCACCCTGCGCGCGGGCGTAGACGCAGCCGTCGTAGATGGTCCGGTGCGCGCGGCTGTCGAGCAGGATGGTGCCGCCCTTGCCGGCCAGGGCCGGGATCGCGGACAGGTGGATCTGACTGATCGTGGGCAGCGTCAGCACGTCGGGCGCCCCGAGCAGCTCGGCGAGGCGCTCCTCGAGCTGCGGGTACAGCCGGGGGCTGCCGAGCATGCGGGACCAGCTCGGGTGCGTCCCCCAGCGGGCGATCTGCTCCCCCACGGACGCCTGGACCTGCGGGTCGAGGTCGAGACCGAGGTAGTTGCAGGAGGCGAAGTCGGTCATCCAGTGGTCACCGACGCGGATGCGCCGGCCGTCGATCTCCTCGATGACCTGGTCCCAGAGACCGGCGTCGTGGAGCTCGGCGATGCCCTGCTGTCCCGGCGAGAGCGCGGGCAGACCACTGAGGAGGATGGGATTCACGTCAGCGAGTATTCAAGCTTCTTTCCTGTGCGCCAAACGTCCTGCGGAGGACGTGGGCGGCATCACGCGGCCGGTGTCACCTGCGTGTCCGAGTGCTCACTGCCTGCCATGTACCCCAGCACGGCGTCCTCGGGCAGGGGCCGGGCGAAAAGATAACCCTGCCCGTACGCGCAACCGCCGTCGATCAGCAGCTCACGGTGCTGGTCCGTCTCGATGCCCTCCGCCACCACGTCCAGCTGGAGTGTCGCGGCGAGCTGGATGATGCCGCGTACCAGGTCGTACTGCTGGGGTGAGGTCGCGATGGTGTCCACGAAGGACTTGTCCAGCTTGAGGGTGTCGACGTCGACGCGGTGCAGGTAGCTCAGGGACGAGTAGCCCGTACCGAAGTCGTCGATGGACACCTTGACCCCCGCGGCCCGCAGCGTCTGCAGCCCGGCGTGGATCTGCTCGTCGTCACCGAGCAGGAGGCTCTCGGTGATCTCGATGGTGAGCAGCTCGGCCGGGAGCCCGGCCCGGGCCAGCTCGGCGAAGACGCGCGAGACGAACCCGGCCGAGCGGAACTGCCGGACCGAGACGTTCACACTCATGTACGGCGCCTGTTCCGGCACGGCCGCCCGGAACTTCGCGGCGGCGTCGACGGCGTGCCGCAGCACCCAGTCGCCGAGCGGCACGATGAGCCCGGACTCCTCCGCGATCTCGATGAACTCCAGCGGCGGCACGAGCCCCCGGGCCGGGTGCTGCCAGCGGACCAGCGCCTCCAGGCCGCGGGTGTGCCCGGTGGCCAGGTCGACGATCGGCTGGAAGTGCAGCACGAACGCGTCGTCGGTGATCGCCTGGCCGAGGTCGGCGCGCAGCTGCATGCGCTGGAGCATCCGGGCGTGCATGGACTCCTCGTAGCGCCGCCAGCGCGGGGTGCCGCGCTTGGCGCTGCCCAGGGCCACGTCGGCCTGGGTGAGCAGGTCGTGGACGTCACCGGCGTCGGCGGTCGTGGCGACGCCGATGCTGGGCTGGATCGAGACGATGCTGCCGGCCGAGCCGCCGAGGAGGAACGGCTCGGTGCCCACGGTGAGGATGTGGACGGCGAGCGCCTCGATCTCGCTGACGTCCCCGACCGAGGTGACCACCACACCGAACTCGTCGGCGCCGAGACGGGCCACCGTGCCGTACGCGGCCGCGGCCGTGACCAGCCGCCGGCCGAACTCGTTCAGCAGCTCGTCGCCGATCTCGTGACCCATGGTGTCGTTGACGGTCCGGAAGTCGTCGATGTTGACCAGCAGGATCCCGGCGGTCCGGCCCGTCATGCCGGAGCTGGTGACGGCCGCCTGCGCCGCGTCCTGGAACCGCAGGCGGTTGCCCAGACCGGTCAGCGGGTCCCGGTACGCCCGCTCGAGCAGCTCACGTTCGAGCCGGCGGCGCTCGGTCACGTCGCGCAGGGTCAGCACCCGCCCGGCGACCGTCGGCTCGTCCCGGAGATCGCGGATGGTCACCTCGACCTCGGCGGGCTCGTGGCCGGCCCGGTGGGCCAGGTAGAGCGCGGTGGTCTCCTCGGGAGCGAGGGGGCTGGACAGCGGCTCGATGAGGTCCTCGAGGGCGCTGCCGACGACCGAGCCGGAGCGGAACAGCCACTGGGCCGATGGGCTGGCGTAGCCGACCCGGTCGTCGCCGTCGACGATGAGGATGACGTCGGTCGCGTTGAGGACCAGGGTGCGGAAGTACGCCTCGCTGTCCCGCTTGTTGATCTCGCGGTTCAGGGCGATACGGTCGATCATGCTGGCAGCCTGCCCGGCGAGGACCCGCGCCGCTTCGTGCAGCCAGACGAGCTCGAGCTCACCGGCGCCGACGTAGAGGTCACCGACCCGGGCGCCCCCGACCGCCAGCGGGCAGTGCAGCGCCAGCTCGAAACCGTCCAGCTGACCGGCGAGGCCGGGCGGCAGGGTGGTGACGTAGCGGAGGTCGCCGTCGCCGGTGGTGTCACCACCGGGCCGGCCGCCGTGCAGGATCAGGACCGTGCGGTGCGGGGTGCCCGGTCGCAGCAGGGCGGACACGGCACCGCGGACGACACGTTCGACCTCGTCCACGTCGGCCGCCCCGAGGAGCGTCTCGCAGGCCAGCCGCAGCTCGCGTTCGCGCACCACGGTCCGGCGCAGACCGGCGGCCACGACCGACATCCGGCCCAGCGACAGCAGGATCAGCACGGCCGAGACGACCGCGATCAGCACACCGTTGTGGACCGGGTTCCGAAGCGCTTCGACGAACAGCACCGTCGGCGCGATCAGGGAAGCGACCGTGAGGACGGCCCGCCGGGCGCGGAACTCGGTGGGCTGCATCACCACGCGGGGCTCGGTCAGCGCCACCATGGACGGGTGCAGCGCGGCCAGGCCGCCGGCCATGAAGAAGATGACCCAGCCGACGTCGATCGGGCCGCCCATGCTCCACTGCCCGTTGAGCCGTTCCAGGCTGAACGCGATGTCCGAGACGAGCAGCGCGCCGCCCGAGGTCACCAGGAACAGCACACTCCACCGGCGCTGGGCACCCAGCGCCAGCCGGACGAGGATGGCCAGCAGCAGCACGTCCCCGAGCGGGTACGCGACCGAGACCGCCTTCTGCAGCACGGTGAGATCGGGACTCGTCAGGTACGGGTTGATCAGGTAGACCCAGGCCAGGAAGCCGGCGCCGGCGGTCAGGATCAAAGAGTCGATCATGCTGGCGCGGTCCCGGGAGGGAGCACCCGTGCGGCTGAGCGCCAGCATGGCCGCCAGGAGCAGCGGGAAGGTCAGCCCGAGCGACACCGCGTCGGCGAGCGACGGGAACGACTCGTCCTTCAGCATCTCGGTCTGCACGACGGCGATCACCGAGCCGACGGAGAAGGCGAAGGTGCCGGCCGCGAGGAGCCACCACGGCAGGCGGCGGCGCGGTCGCAGGCGGCGGACGCCGTAGAGGATCGCGGCCACCGTGGTGACCACCATGCCGGCGAAGGCACCTCCGGCCGCTTCCGGCACAGTCAGGTAGATAGCGGACAAAACCAGGCCGACGGCGACATACCACCAGCTCAGGTGCCTGGTCATCCGCCCTCCTCCGTCGTCCGCCGATCAGTGTGTCGTCAACACCGCCGCATAGCGAGGTCTGCAGCGGACGCGTTCGCCGCTCCCGATCGGCAACCGGGCCGGAGAACTGAGTTCATTCACGTCTGGCAGGGTTTCCCCATGGCCCCGCACTGGCTCGAAGTGACCACGCTGTCCCAGCGACCGGACAGGGTGCCGCTCGCGGGACAGCTCGAGGATCCGGCCGTGGCGCCCTTCCTCTACCAGGACCCCGTCTCGGCGGCGCTCTTCCTCGATCTGGTCGGCCGCCACCCGGAGTACACACTGCTCGCGGTCGAGCGCAAAACCGGCCGTCCGGCCGCGATGGTCTGCACCCTGCCGTTCACCGAGACCGGCGGCCCTCCGCCGGGCGGTTACGACGCGGTGCTGCTGAGCGCGGCCGCCGACACGCTCGCCGGGCGCAAGGGCGCCTCGGTGTCGGCGCTGTTCGCGACCGTCCGGACCGATCTGCGCGGCCGCGGGGTGTCGGCCCTGATGGTGGACGCGGCCCGGCGCAACGCCGCCGGCCTGGGTCACACCGAGCTCCTCGCCCCGGTACGCCCGACCCACAAGCACGAGCACGTGGGCATGTCCATGGCCGAGTACGTGGCGTGGCGCCGCCCCGACGGCACCGCGGCGGACCCCTGGATCCGGGTGCACGAGCGGGCCGGCGGCCGCTTCGTCGCGGTCGCGCCGCACTCGATGACCATCACGGCCGGGCTGGCCGGCTGGCGCGAGTGGACCGGGTTGCCGTTCGACACCGCCGGACCGGTCGTCGTGCCCGGCGGCGCGGTGCCGGTGCTCTGCGATCCGGACCGGGACGTCGCGACCTACGTGGAGCCGAACGCCTGGTTCGCCCACGACCTGCGCGGCCTGTGAGCTGGTCGGGAAGCCCCGGGCGACGTCCTGCCGACCGGGAGGCGGGTGCCGTCGGCGAGAATCCGGTATGACGCTTTCACCGACGCCCGACCTTCTCGCCGCCCGGCAGAGCGTCTCGCTGACACCCGATCCGAGCCGGGTCATCGTCAAGCTCTTCGTCCCGGGTGAGGACGCGGCCGTCGTCCGCACCCGCGCCCAGGCCCTCATCGACCGCATCGCCGGACTGCCCGGTGACGAGGTCGACCGCCTGCTCGGGGAGACCGTGGCGCTCTTCGCGGACCGGCACCGCGATCTGGAGAGCACCTTCCTGCACCACTTCGAGCTGGTCCGGCACCGAGTGGAGCACGCCGCCGATCTCTCACCGCAGCGCCGGCTGCTGGTCGGCGCCTACTTCACCAACGAGTACGCCGTGGAGGCCGCTGCCCTCTGCAACCCCTCGGCTGTCGAGCACCCCGACCAGACCGGGCTCGGCGCCGGGCAGCTGCGGGTGGCCCTGAGCGTGCGGCAGATCGGCGAGGGACACCTGTCGTCGATCGGCTTCGCCACGGCGGTCGTCGGACCCGGCACCGAGCTGACGGTTGCCGGCCGCACCGGCCCGCTGGTCACCGGCAGCCGCGTCCCGGCCCGGCACCGGCGCGACCTGCTCGCGGCCGGCCTGGCCGACGACGGCTGGGACAACGAGGTGGCGGCGGCGCTGCTCGGGTCGCTGCCCGAGCACTTCGACGACGCGACGTTCGAGAGTGTCCTCGGGACACTGCCGGACGGCCTCCACAGTCGCGAGAACGCCCAGCGCACCCTCGAGCAGCTGCGCCGCACCAACGCCGCCGGTTATGCGACCGCCTTCCCGGAGGACACCCACCTGCACCAGCGGGTGCTGTGGCCGGCGACCCCGGCGGAGAGCAACGGCATGGAGGACGCGCGCTTCGTCCGGTTCGTCGGCGACGACGGGGTGGCGGACTACTGGGCCACCTACACGGCGTACGACGGGCGGGAGATCGCGGCCCGGACGATCAGCTCACCGGACCTGCGGCAGTTCCACATCGAGCCGATGCGAGGGCCCGGCGTCCGCAACAAGGGTGTTGCGCTCTTCCCGCGTACCGTGGGCGGGCGCCGGCTGGCGCTGTCCCGGGCCGACGGGGAGACCATCGGGTTGACCGAGCTCGACGACCAGGCCCGGTGGCGGACGCCGGTGCCGCTGCACGCCCCCGGGCGCGGCTGGGAGCTGATCCAGACCGGCAACTGCGGCTCACCCCTGGAGACCTCCGCGGGGTGGCTCGTGCTCACCCACGGTGTCGGGACGATGCGCCGGTACGCGATCGGGGCGATCCTGCTCGACCTGGACCACCCCGAACGCGTGCTGGCCGAGCTCCCCGGCCCCCTGCTGTCCCCCGACGCGACCGAACGCGACGGTTACGTGCCCAACGTCCTCTACTCCTGCGGCGGACTGATCCACGACGGGGTGCTGTGGCTTCCCTACGGCGCGAGCGACGCCCGGATCGGCTTCGCCACGGTCGAGGTCGAGGCGCTGCTCGCGGCCATGGTCAGGGCAGATCGATGACGCCGCCGAAACCCTCCGGCCGCTCGCAGGTCGTGCTCACGGTGACGGAGGTGCCGGTGCGGGCGCTCTCCAGCATCGACTCCATGACGTCGAGCACGTGCAGCGCGACGTCGGCGCCCGTGCGGTGGGGGCGGTCCTCCGACAGGGCATCGGCCAGGTCGAGCAGACCCACACCACGACCCGCTCCGGCGTACCCGGAGGTGGGTGGGAGGGTGACCCACTCCGGCGCGACGGCGGTGGAGAGCCGCACGTCCCCGGCGAAGTGGTTGGGGTCCGGCACCGACAGCGAGCCCGACGAGCCGTAGACCTCGATGAACGGCAGGTTGGTCGCCCACACGTCGAAGCTCATGATCAGCGTGGTCAGGGCGCCACCGGTGTGCTCCAGGACCCCGGTGATGTGCGTGTCGACCTCGACGGGGAACGTCGTACCGGCGCGCGGGCCGTCCCCGATGCTGCGTTCGCTGCGCGGGCGCGACGACATGCCCGCCACGCGGCGTACCGGTCCGAGCAGGTGGATCAGGGTGGTCAGGTAGTAGGGGCCCATGTCGAGCAGCGGGCCACCACCGGGCTGGTAGTAGAACTCCGGGTCGGGGTGCCACCGCTCGTGACCCGGCACGGTCATGAAGGCGGTCGCCGTGTGGGGGACGCCGATCAGCCCGGAGTCGACGGCGGCCCGGGCGGTCTGCACGCCGGTCCCGAGCACGGTGTCGGGTGCGCAGGCGGCCCGTAGACCGGCGCCGGCGGCCGCGGCGGCGATCGCCCGGCCGTCGGCGCTCACCGCGGCCAGGGGCTTCTCGCCGTAGACGTGCTTGCCGGCGGCGAGAGCGGCCAGAGCCACGGGTGCGTGCCCGGCCGGGGTGGTGAGGTTGAGGACCACGTCGACGTCCTCGGCGGCGTACAGGTCCGGCAGGCCGAGGACGCGGGCACCGGGATGCTGATCGGCCAGGAGCTGGGCGCGTCCGGCGTCGAGGTCGGCGACCACGGTCACCGGCAACCGGTCGGCCAGCCGGGCGAGCGTGGCGCTGTACTGAGCACTGATCTTGCCGGCGCCGACGACGCCGATCCTCAGCGGGCTGCCCACAGCAGTCCCCTCTCGACGATGGTCCGGACGTTCGGGTCCTGCAGGATGTCGGTCTTGTGGCCGGGCGTGGCGACGAAGACGCGCCCCTGCCCCCACCGGCGCGTCCACACGGCGGGCGCGGTGACGGGCCGGCTCCACGGCTCCCACGGGCGTACGGCGGTGGTCGTGGTGGCGAGGACGTCGTTGTAGTCGTCGGTCAGCACCCAGTACTGCTCGGTCTCGAGGTCGAAGTCGGCCAGGCCCTCGGTGATCGGGTGGCCGGCCGCGGCGGCCGTCAGGGTGATGCGGTGCGGCACGTAGTTGTCGGACTGCTCACCGGCGCGCTCCCCCGGCGCGGTCCGGGCGGCGTGCGCGGCGAACTGCCCGCCGACGAGCTGCAGGTAATCGGCGCTGGCACGGTAGGAGTCGACGATGCCGCCGTGCCAGCCGGCCAGACCCGTACCGGCGGCGACCGCGGCGACCAGGCCGGCGACCTCCTCGCGCTCGATCGAGGACATGGTCATGCACTGGAGGACCAGGTCGGTCCGGGCCATCAGCTCCGCATCCGCGTAGGGCGCCGGGGAGTCCGCCACCTCGACGGTGAAGCCCTGCTCCCGCAGATAGGGAATGAACAGATCGGTGGCCGCGACGGGTTCGTGCCCGTCCCAGCCCCCGCGAACAATCAGCGCCCGGCGCTCGAGTGTCATCAGCTCCCCCTCGGGTCCATCCTTACAGTGATGGTCATCTTCGCAGCTCGCACCGGGGTGTGGCGCAAAGACGACATGGCACCACCTGGACACGGCCCGGTTCCGCGGGCAATTACCGTCATTTGTCCCAGGCAGCGCTGCATTTTCATTGATTGCCATTGATACGGTGGCCACAAATGGGATATCCGGGCAGGACACCGGGGTCCTTCGGGGCGGAAATGGTTAACCGCGGTGTGACAATGCGGCATTATCGTCAGGCATCGATTGATCAACTTCACCTAGGCCAGACCGGAGATCGTGGGGATCCGGAAAGGGTGGCACATGTGGGACATGCTGGGGAGTCCGGTTGCGTCGTTGGCCATCGGCATCGCCTCCTCACCGGATGATCGCAAGAAACTCGCCCAGCTGCTCGGCGGCACCGAGGCGTTCCTGATCGTGTCGAGCGTCGACCAGGCCCGGCAGTTCCTGAACGTCGTGGAGACCTCGGCCGTCGCGGCGACGGCCGCACCGGTGGCCGGGCCGCCGGTCGCCGAGCCCGTGACCACCGCACCGGCGTCGGCGGCGCTGAGCGTCGACTCCGACCGGCGTGTGCTGCGCTGGCACGACCGCGAGGTCGGGCTGACCCCGCTGGAGCACGACTTCCTGCACTGCCTGGTCGCGACGCCCGGCCAGGTCTGGACCTACCAGCGGCTGCACCTCGAGGTGTGGGGCAACGAGCACCTCGGCCGCGGCTCCGACATCCACTCGGTCGTCCGCCGTGTCCGGACCAAGCTCGCCCTGCTCGACGCCGCCGCCACCATCCACGCCGTCCGCGGCGTGGGCTACCGGCTCGCGGCGACCGGCTGACCGAGCCGCCCCGCCTCCGGCCAGGGCCGTCCCGCTTCCCGAGCCGTCCCGCTTCCCGAGCCGCCCCGCCTCCCGACGAACCGGCCCGCCTGCTGATTCCAGCAGGCGGGCCGGCTCTCTGTCAGGACCCCGTCAGGTCAGCAGCGGACCGGCAGCAGAGCGAAGTCCTCCACCGCCGGTGTGCTGGTGTTGATCTTCGTCGACCGGGTCTGCGGCTTGAAGCCGTCCTTGGCGACGATCATCGTGAGCGGGTTGTTGCGCTTGTCCATCCAGTAGGCGTACTTGCCCGCGGCGTCGGTGGTGAAGGTGAACGACATCGCCCACGAGTCCACCTGGACCGTCGCACCGGACAGCGGTGCGCTGGTGCCGGAACAGGTCTTCCCGGACACCGTGCCGAGCAGCTTGCCCCACGTCGTCGGCGGCTGCGCGGTCAGCGTGACGTCGACCGGCGGGACCGAGTACGGCGTGTTCTCCTTGATCGCGACGCCACCGGAGTAGGTGCCCGGCTGGTCGACGTTCGCGGTCATACCGACCGTGACCTTGACCTTGGCGCCCGGAGCCAGCGTGGCCTCCGTCTTGTCGATGCTCAGCCAGCTGACGTCGGCGCCACCCGCGGCACACTCCTCGAGCCCGGGCAGTGCCTCGCTGTCGGCCGTCGCGGTGAAGCCACCGGACGCGCCACCGACCTTGTAGAAGCCGCACGCCGCGCCGCCGCGGTACCGGGCGGTGTTGGCGTTCGGCAGGTTCGCCCACGAGTTCGACGCCGGGTCGTAGGCAAAACCGGCGTTCGAGATCGCACCGGCCTGCGAACCACCGACGACCAGCAGGGTGCCGTTGGCGACGGCGAACGAGCTGGCCCAGTTGTCGGACGGCGCGTCGGCGATGGCGGCCCAGGTGCCCGCGGACGGGTCGAAGGTGTACCCGGCCTTCTGGGACACCGAACCGTCGTTGCCACCGGTGCAGTAGACCGCACCGTCGATGCCACCACAGGCGGCGAAGGCGAGCGCCTTCGGGTAGTCCGCCACGGTCTCCCAGGCGTCGGCGTCCGGGTCGTACCGGACGACGTCGTTGGACATCGGGAGACAGCTGGAGGTCGTGCAGCCGCCGATGGCGTACAGCTTGCCGTCGACGACGGCCTGGCCGGCCGCGGAGCGCGGCGCGGGGTTGTCGGCCTTCTTGGTCCAGGCGTCCGCCGCCGGGTCGTACGACCAGGTGGTGGCGTCGGGACCGGCCGCGGCCCAGCCGCCGGTAGCGATGATCTTGCCGTCGAGCACACCGACGGTCATGGCGCTGCGGGCGCCCGGAAGGTCGGCGATCGGCGCCCAGGTCTGCGCGACCGGGTCGAAGACGAAGCTCTTCGCCGTCGAGGCCGTGCCGTCGGTGCCACCGATGGAGTAGACCTTGCCATCGACGTTCACCACGCGGTTGTCCATCACCGTGGCCGGGTAGTCCGAGATGTCCGACCAGGGTGCCGCCTGCGGACCCTGAACGGCCGGGGCAACCGCGGCGATGCCCTTGCCGGGCTTGGCCGCGAACGACGTCGGAGCGGTGATGCGCTGCTCCGGCGCGCCCTCGGAATTGAGGATCTGCTGCTTGGTCAGCTTGGAGCCGTCGGCGCGCAGCAGCTCGAAGCCGTTGTCACGCTCGCTGAACTCGACGTCGACCGGCGCCTTGCCGGTGTTGGTCACCGTGAACGACTTGCTGACCTTGCCCGAGGGCATCCGTGCGGTGCCCGCGAGCGCCGTCGGCGAGACCGAGAGCTGACCGGCGGCCAGCTCGAAGTTCGCCTGGGTGGCCCAGTCCGCCTCGACGTCGACCGTCTTGGTCTGCGAGACGTAGTTGCCGGCCTTGGCCGTGAACTTGTGCGAGCCGGTCTTCGACGAGAACATCCAGTAGAAGCCGTCCGCGAGCCCGGTGTCGTCCGGGGTCGCCATGCTCGTGGCCTTCTCGCCCGGAGCGTCGTCGCTGGTGACCGTCGCGCCGTTGACGTACGTGCCGGTGTTCTCGTCCTTGACGTTGCCGAGGACCAGACCGCCGTCGACCGGCTCACAGGTCCGGGCGCTGCCGATCAGGACGTCGTCGACCTCCCACCACCACTCGTACGTGGCGTCGTAGTAGTGGAAGCGGACCTGCACCGCCGACTTGCCGGCGGCCTGCGGGAGCGGCACCTCGGTCGTGCGCGGACCGCGGGCGTCGGCCGACTGCCGGAGCACGTTGGTCCAGGTGGTACCGCCGTCGACGGTGACGTCGACGTCGGCCTTGTCGGTGCCCAGCCAGTCGTAGTCCTGGTTGAACCGGACCACCGGGGTGGCGACGCCGCTCAGGTCGATGACGGGGCTGACCAGCGAGGTGTCCTGACGGCCACCCGCGCCGTAGTCGTCACTGTCGATGATGGCGAAGTTGCCGGTACCGCCGGTGAGGTTGCCGCGTGCACCACTGTCGGTGAACTTCCACACCTGGCCGTTGCCCGCGTTGTCCACGACGGACCAGCCCGCCGGAGCGGTGGACCCGTCGAAGGTCTCGTACTCACCGTCGGACTTGTACGCGTACCCGGGCGCCGTGGTGCACGCCTCGAGGTCGACCGGCACCGCGACGTTGTTGGTGACGTTGCGCGTACCGACGACCAGGTCCTTGGTGACGGTCTCGTAACCCGGGTACTCCGGGTCGACCGTGATCGCGTACGTGGCGCCGGCCGGCAGGCTGAAGCTGTAACGACCGTTCGCCGGGGTGGTGTAGTCGGACACGCCCGACGGGCCCGCGACGCTGACCTTCGCGTACAGGGGCCAGCCGTGGCCGGAACCGTCCGTGACCGCACCGCTGACGGTGACACTCGGAACCGCGGCCAGCGCGAAGTTGACCGTGGTGGTCGCTCCGGTGGTGACCGTGGCCGACGCCGTCTTGCCGGCGTAACCGAACGCCGTCACGGCGACCTGGTACTCACCGGCCGGCAGCAGCGACGAGAACTTCCCGTCCGCTCCCGTGGTGAGGTCGCGTGCCGCGGCACCCGTCAGGGTCACCGTGGCGTTGGGGATCGGGGCACCGGTCGCCTCCGCCGTGACCGTGCCGTTCAGGGTGCCGGTGTCGCCGATCGGGGCGGCGTTGAGCAGGGCCAGCGCGTCGAGGCGGCCCTCACCGAAGACGTTGTTGTCGTCGGTGGTGCCACCGCACTGCGTGTCGGCCTTGTCGATCGCCGTGTTGTCCAGCAACGCCCGCGTCGCCGCGACGTCACCGACCAGGGCGGGAGCCGCCGACCACAGCAACGCGATCGCGCCCGCCAGGTGCGGCGCGGCCATCGACGTGCCGTTGAAGCTGGCGTACCCGCTGCCCCGGACGCTCGAGCGCACGTTCACGCCGGGCGCCGAGATGTTCGGCTTGATCTCGCCGTTCTGGCCCGCACCGCGGCTGGAGAAGCTCGCGATGTTGTTGTTGATGTCGTAGGCGCCCGACGAGAAGTTGCTGACCGAACTGCCCGGCGAGCCGGAGGTGTTGCAGCCCGAGCCGCTGTTGCCGTTGGACCAGGTCCCGAAGATGCCCGAGGCGGTCCACGCCAGCGTCACATCCTCCATGAACGGGTCGTTCGACGGCAGCGTCGTGCCCCAGGAGTTGTTGATGATGTTCGGCCGCTTGCTCGCGTCCGGGTTCGCACCCGCGAGGTCGGTCGGCTCCAGCATCCACTGCCCGGACTCGATCAGGGCGGCGTCGGAGGGGCAGCAGCCGTTGGCCGCGATCCACTTGACGCCCGGCGCGACACCGATCTGGTTGGCGCCGTCCGAGCCCGCCATCGTGCCCATGGTGTGCGAGCCGTGGTTGTTGGTGTCGCAGGGCGCGCCGTTGCAGGAGTCGGCCACGTCGAACCAGTTGTAGTTGTGGTCGAACGTGCCGTCGCCCTTGTTGCCGCGGTACGACTTCACCAGCGCCGGGTGGTCGAACTGGACACCGGTGTCGATGTTCGCCACCGTGATGCCCTCGCCCGTGACCCCGTACTGGTCCCAGACGTCATCGGCGTTGATGTTGGCGATGCCCCACTCGAGGGCGTTCACCGTCTTTTCCGTGGCGCCCTTGGTGACCTCGGGAACCTTGTACTCGCGGGTCGGGTAGAGACCCTGGACCTCGGCGTGCGCGGCGAAGCTCTGCACCATCGCCTGCGAACCGCCGGTGACCTTGATCGCGTTGCTGGCCCAGAACGTCTGGTACTTGGTGCCCGTACCGTCGAGCTCGGCCTTGATGCCCGCCTGGCTGTCGGCCGCGGTCTTGCGAAGTGCGTCGGCAACCGCCTTGCCGCGCTTGTCCCAGTCCTTGATCGCACTGGCCGCGCTCAGATCCGCCTTGGCGCCGAACCGGATCCAGAAGTCCCCCGCGTTCTTGTCCTTCAGTTGTGCGGTCAGCTCCGGACGGATCTTGTCGTCTTTGGACGCGGCCGGCGCCGCCGAGGCGGGCGTCGCCGAGCCGATGGCCACGAGGCCTGCGGCAAGAATGCCGGCCATGCCCGCGGCGACCAGGGATCTGGCGCCGCGTCTCCTGCTTGGACGTCTTGACACTGTTGCTGTCTCCTTCAGGACGACCCCGGGTAGGAACGAGCGATGGAGTGGGTGAGGGGTCTGCGCTGACCGTTGGGATGAGACCGGTCAGCGGGAACCCGCGCCCAGACGCCGGGCGGGTCACGCCGGCTGCCCGGTTGGACACTATGATCGGTATGAATGGATGATCAAGCCATTAGGTGAGCAACTCGTCACTATCGGTTGGTAAGCGAAACAAGGCACCTCGGGTGCAGACCGGGCAGACATGCCCTCGTTCCAGGCAGGTGCCGTGGCCGAACTCGACGAAGGTGCCGGAGCGGAAGCCGGGCGTGCCGACGAGTTGCTTCCTTTGCTCATCGCGGTGGCGCCGTCGGCCGCCGACCGGATCCGCCTCGCCGAACGTCTCGAGGGCATCGCCCCGCTGTTGCTGGTGTCCGATCTCGACGAGCTCCGCCGGCTGATCGCCAACGCTCCGTCCCGGCCCGCGGACGACGCCGCCCCCGACGAGTTGCTGATCGACACGGCCCGGCCCGCGGTCCGCCACGGCGACCGGGAAGTGGGCCTGACCAGGCTCGAGCTGGCCCTGCTGGCCTGTCTGCGCACCGAACCGGTCCGGGCCTGGAGTTACCGGGAGCTGCACCGGGCGGTGTGGCAGGACGAGGGCCTGGAACGCAAGGCCGACGTGCAGTCGCTGGTCAAACGACTGCGCCGCAAGCTGAGCCGCATCGGCACCGGGGTGACCATCGACGCCGTCCGGGGTGTCGGTTTCCGGCTCACGGACCACCGGCAGCCGCGCGTCAGCAGCGACGTGCCGGCCGCCTGACGACAAGTTGATTGTTTTGGGCAGCCTCGTGCGCGCCGGCCCACCCTGGGTAGCGTGCTGACTCATGAATGGTGACGTAGCACTGGCCGCTCCGCATCCCGAGGCCGTGGCAGCGGGCCGGGCCGTCGTCGCCGCGGGCGGCAACGCCCTGGACGCCGCACTGGCCGCGGCAGCCGCGCTCACGGTCGTCTACCCGCACCAGTGCTCGATCGGCGGTGACCTGACCGCGATCGTCCGGCCCGCCGGTGGCCGGCCCCGCCGCGGTGCTGTCACTCGGCGCCGCGGCCGCAGCCGCCGACCCGGACGCTCTGCGGGCGGCCGGCACCACCGTCATGCCCGACACCGGCCCGCTGACCATCACCGTCCCCGGCCTGGTGGCGGGGTGGGCGGCGGTCGCAAGCCTCGGCGCCCGGCTCGGCTGGGCCGACCGACTCGCCCCGGCGATCGCCCTGGCCGCCGGGGGTGCCGCGGTCAGCCCCGGTCTCGGCCGGGCACTGCGCGAGGGCCGGGACACCATCAGCGCCGACCCCGGCCTGCGTGCGGTGTTCGGCGACGCCGGCGAGGGCACCGTCGTGCGCCAGCCCGCCCTGGCCGCGTCCCTGACCGAGCTGGCCGGGGACTGGACGACCTTCTACCGCGGCCCCCTGGGGCAGCGCCTCGCCGCCGGGCTCACCCGCCTCGGCAGCCCGCTGACCGCCGCCGACCTGGCCGCCCACCGCGCCGAGATCACCGACCCCCTCCTCCGGTACGCCCACGGCGCCGAGTGGGCCGCGGCTCCGCCGCCGAGCCAGGGCGCGACGTTCCTCGCCCTGGTCGGCTCCGGCCGGCTGCTGACCGACGCCCGGCGCGCCCAGGCGGCCCGGGACGCCCTGCTCGGCGATCCGCGTACCGGGCCGGTCGACCTGCCCGGCCTGCTGCTGGACGCCCCGCGGCCCGCGGCCGGTGCCGCAACCGGCCCGATCCCGACCGGTGACACCGTCGCCGTGACCGCGGTGGACGCCGACGGCACCGCGGTGTCGCTGATCCAGAGCCTGTTCCACAGCTTCGGGTCCGGTCTGCTCGAACCGGACACCGGCATCGTGCTGCACAACCGGGGCTCGATGTTCAGCCTCGACCCGCGGCACCCCGGCCGGCTCGTCCCCGGATCCCGTCCCCCGCACACCCTGTGTCCGGTGGTGGCGATCGATGGCGACACCGTTCTGGCGCTGGGCTGCCAGGGCGGGCGTTCCCAGCCGTGGATCCTGGCCCAGCTGGCCGCGGACGCACTCCGCGGCGAGGACCCGCAGGCGATCGTCGACCGGCCACGCTGGATCATCGGCCCGGGCGGCCTGGTGCTGGAGCCCGGCACACCGGGCGCCGGCGACCTGACCGCCGCCGCCGGCGATCTCCCGGTCACCACCACGGCGGCCCTGCACGACAGCGGCGGCCACGTGCAGCTGGCGCGCTTGCGCGGCACGACATTGGACGCGGCCAGCGACCCCCGGGCCGACGGCGTCGCCGCGGTGCTCGGAACGCTTGGCACGTAAAGGGGAGCAGTACCGTCGCCCGTCCTCCTAGCGTCTACGGGGACGGACACGGCACTGCTGGAGGAGAACCCCGATGCGCACGACACTGCTGATGGCCGGCGTGGTGGGTCTGCTCCTGAGCACCGCCGCCTGCGGTTCCACCTCGACCGAAGCCGGCGAGCTCACCACGGCGACGTCGCTGCTGCCCGCGTCGTCCACCGAGTACACGTTTGTCGTCCCGGACGAGGGCGCCGACTTCGTCGACCCCGCCACCGGCGAACCGCCCACCCCGTGCCGCACCGGCGAACTCCGCATCACCGGTGGCGACCAGGCCCTGATCTTCGAGAACATCACCGGCCACGCCTGCTCGCTCCACGGCCACCCGGCGATCGGTTCGCTGACCCCCGCCGGCGACAAGACCCAGGCCATCCTCCTGTCACCCGGCGACCGGGTCCAGGCGGTGCTCCGGCCGGCCACCAAGGCCTGTGATCCCGTACGGGTAAAGGGTTTGAAGGTCTCCGCCCCCGAGGACCCGGCCACAGTGGTCGTCGACGCGCCGGACACCTGCGCCTCCGCCGTCGAGGCCTTCACCCCGATCGCCGAGTGACCCGCCGCCGGTCCTGCGCCGAGGGCGGAAACAAAGGGAAGGCAGCGGACGGGCGAATCCTCCTATAGTTGGCGGATGCCACAAAGGAGACCGACGCTGGCCGATGTCGCTGCCGGGGCGGGGGTGTCGAAGGCCGCCGTCTCACGGGTGATCAACGATGCGCCAGGGGTGGCACCGCACACGCGGGCGCGGGTCCGGGAGGTCATCGACCGGCTCGGCTACCGGCCCGATCCGGTGGCACGGGCGCTTGCTTCGGGGCACGGCGACGTCATCGAGCTGGTGGTGGTCGACGACGCCACCGTCTTCGGGAGCAGCCCCTATTACGGGCGGGTCACCGCGGGGATCCTGCAGGAGCTGGCCGGGACTAACTCGCAGCTGAGCGTTCATGTGGTGGAGAAGCCGGACGCAGCCGCCCTGCTGACGCGGATCGCCGACACGGTGAGCGCCGGGGTCGTGCTCGTCAATGTCGCGCCGGCGCTGGCCGCGGAGTTCCACGCCCGGTGCGAGCGGGTGGTGGCGATGAGCCCGTCGGCTCCGGGCGTCCCGTTCGTCGGTGTGGAGAACGCCGAGGGGGCGTACGCCGCGATGGTGCACCTGCACGAGACCGGCCGCAAGCGCATCGCCGCGCTGCACGGGCAGGAGGGAAATCCCTGCGCCGAGGGCCGGCGGAAGGGGCATCAGCGGGCCGTCCGGGATCTCGGGATCCCCGACGTCGCCGCAGCCGGGAAGTTCCGGCGGGAGGCGGGGTACGAGCTGACCCAGCGCTTGCTCGCCGAGGAGCCGGAGCTGGATGCCATCTTCGTCGCGTGCGATCTGATGGCGACCGGTGCGATGCAGGCGCTCGCCGACGCCGGGCGGCGCATTCCGGAGGATGTGGCGGTGGTCGGCTTCGACGACAGCGTGATCGCGGCCTGTTCCACACCGCCGATGTCGTCGGTGCACCAGCCGGTCGAGCAGATGGCGGCCGCCGCGACGCGAGCACTGGTACGCCGCCAGGTCGCCCCGCACTGGCAGCGTGTCTTCCCGGCCGAGCTGAGGGTGCGCCGGAGCTCGGCCGCCTGATCGACAGAACCTCCTCACGACGGTTACAATGCAGTCGTATTGCAAAACGAGGAGGCGACATGAAGGCGCTGCTGCGGGCCGAGGCTGCGATGTGGCGCAGCATGTTCGTGCTGATCCGGCGCCGGCCCCTCGACCTGGGGCCCGGCGAGACGCCCTTCGGGTACCTCGGCGTCGTCAAGCCGATCCTCTTCGTTCTCATCGGGCTGTCGGTCGTCGAGATCCCCATCCTCGACCTGATCATCAAGAACGTCGTCCCGTGGCCGCCCGCCCGGTGGATCATGCTGGTGATCAGCATCTGGGGACTGCTCTGGATGATCGGCTTCTACGCGAGCATGAAGATCCACCCCCACGTGACCGGGCCGGCCGGCCTCCGGGTGCGCGTGGGCGCCGGCCTCGACGTCACCGTGCCGTGGGAGGACGTCGAGTCGGTCGGCAAGCACTACCGCTCGCTGCCGTCGAGCAAGTCGGTGCAGTTCGAGGACGACGGTGACCGGCGGGTGCTCGCCGTCGTCGCCGCGGGCCAGACCAGCGTCGACGTCCGGCTCCGCCGCCCGACGACCTTCACCCTGCCCAAGGGGCCGAGCGAGCCGGTCCAGGAGCTCCGCCTGTACGCCGATGAGCCCGCCGGCCTGGTCAGCGCGGCGCGCGAATGGCTGGCACCGGCAGAGCCCTCAACTCGCCCGTGACGGATCCGATACGGAGGGGGTACCTCGACCACCCTCCGTGAGGATCACCATGACCACCGCAACACGCGAACTCCCGGCGTCCACCGCACCGGACCGGCACACCGGGCGCTGGTGGGCCCTCGTGGTCCTGGCCATGGCCCAGCTGATGGTGGTGCTCGACGCCACGATCGTGAACATCGCACTGCCCACCGCGCAGCGCGACCTGGCCTTCTCCGACGCCGGCCGGCAGTGGGTCGTCACCGGGTACGCCCTCGCCTTCGGCAGCCTGCTGCTGCTCGGCGGGCGCCTGTCGGACAACGTGGGCCGCAGGAAGATGTTCCTCATCGGCCTGATCGGCTTCGCACTGGCCTCGGCCCTCGGCGGCGCCGCGCAGGGCATCGAGATGCTGATCGTCGCCCGGGTGCTCCAGGGCGCGTTCGGCGCGGCCCTCGCCCCGGCGGCGCTGTCGCTGCTGTCGACGACCTTCACCGACCCGGCCGAACGCGGCAAGGCCTTCGGCATCTTCGGCGCGATCTCCGGCGCCGGTGGCGCGGTCGGCCTGCTGCTCGGCGGAGTCCTGACCGAGTACGCCTCCTGGCGCTGGTGCCTCTACGTCAACCTGCTCTTCGCCGTCGCCGCGGTCGTCGGCGCGACCTTCAAGCTGCGCGACGAGCCCGTCCGCAACCGTGCCCGCCTCGACTGGCCGGGTGTCGTCACCGCAGTCGGCGGCCTGGTGGCGCTCGTCTACGGTCTCGGCAACGCGGAGACCGACGGCTGGGACGACCCGATGACCTACGGCTTCATCATCGCCGGCGCCCTGATCCTGATCGCCTTCGTCATCATCGAACGCCGCGTCGCCAACCCGCTGCTCCCCCTGCGAGTGGTGATCGACCGCAACCGCGGCGGTGCCTACGCCGCCGTCGCCATCGCCGGTGCGGGCATGTTCGGCGTGATGCTCTTCCTGACCTACTACCTCACCAACACCCTCGGCTTCACGCCGATCCAGTCGGGCCTGGCGTTCCTGCCGCTGCTGGCCGGCGTCATGCTGACGGCCACCACGGTCGGATCCACACTCACCCCGAAGATCGGCCCGCGCCCGCTGGTCCCGCTCGGCGCCCTGATCGCCGCGGGCGGCATGGTCCTCCTGACCCGCCTGGACCTGGACTCGAGCTACGTCACCGGTGTCCTGCCGGGCCTGGTCCTGATCGGCCTCGGCATGGGCCTGATCTTCGCCCCGACCCAGAACACCGCCACCTCCGGCGTCCAGCACCAGGACGCGGGCGTCGCCTCAGCGATGATCAACACCGCCCAGCAGATCGGCGGTTCCATCGGTACGGCCCTGCTCAGCGGTTTCGCCGCAACTGCTGCCACGAACGCCATGGTGGGCCGGGCCCCTGGACCCGAGACCGCCGCCCTGGCCGCGATCTCGAGCTACCACACGGTCTTCTGGTGGTCGGCCGGCTTCTTCCTCGTCTGCGCCGTCGTCGCCGCCGTGGTCTTCCGGACCGGCCCGCTCGAGGTCGACCCGGACGCGGCCCCCGTCATCGCCCACTGACCCACCCGCGTTGCCCGACCGCCCCGGCCTCCCGGCCGGGGCGGTTCTGCTTGTGCCGGGCGGTCCTGCCTACGCCCGGCGGTCCTGCTCGTGCCGGACGGTCCTGCTCGTGCCGGACGGTCCGCTCACCCGGGCGGTCCTGCTCGGCCAGGCGGTCCTGCTCGGCCGGGCGGTCCTGCTTACGCCGGGCGGTCCTGCTCGTGCCGGACGGTCCTGCTCGTGCCGGACGGTCCGCTCACCCGGGCGGTCCTGCTCGGCCGGGCGGTCCTGCTCACCCGAACGCTCCCGCTCACCCGGGCGGTCCCGCTCGTGCCGGGCGGTGCCGCTCGCCCGAACGCTCCCGCTCACCCGGCGGTCCCGCTCGTGCCGGGCGGCGCCGCTCACACGAACGGGACCGCTTACGCCGAAGTGGAGCGCTTTCAGGGGCGGGCGATTCTTGGCGGAAATCGGGGATTGCTCAGAGGCGGGCGATTGCTGAGGCGGGGTCCTCGATGGCGTCGGCGACGCTGCGCATGAAGCCGGCGGCGGTGCCGCCGTCGCAGACGCGGTGGTCGAAGACGAAGCTCATCTGCGTGATCTTGCGGACGCAGACCTCGCCGCCGACGACCCATGGGCGGTCGATGATGCGGCCGAAGCCGAGGATCGCCACCTGCGGATGGTTGATGATCGCCGCGCTGCCGTCGACGTTGAAGCTGCCGTAGTTGTTCAGCGTGAACGTCCCGGCGGACAGCTCCTGGGCGGTGGCCCGCCCCTCGCGGGCGCTCGCGGTGACCCGGCGGATCTCCTCGTCCAGCTGCGCGGTGGTCCGGTTCCCGGCGTCCATGACCGCGGGGACGACCAGACCACGCTCACCCTGCACCGCGATGCCGAGGTTCACCCGCTCGAACTCGACGATCTCCTGCCGCTCGGTGTCCACCCGCGCGTTGAGCATCGGGTACTGCCGCAGCCCCGCCACGACGAACCGCGCGATATAGGCCAGCAGTCCGGGGCCTCCGGGTGTGCTCGCGCGCAGCTCCCACAGCGGTGTCGCGTCCACGTCGACCCAGACCGTGGCCTCGGGGATCTCGGCCCGGCTGCGTGTCAGCGCCGCCGAGACCGCCTTCCGGAACCCGCTCAGCGCGATCCGCCGCTCCCCCGCCACCGCGGGCGCGGCCGCCACGGAACCAGCGGCTTGCGCCGGAGCCGCGAACGCGGTCGACCCAAGACCAGCGGCTTGCGCCGAAGCTACGGACGCGGTCGATCGGAGATCAGCGGCTTGCGCCGGGGACGCGGACGCGGCCGCCGCAAAATCATCGGCTTGCGCCGGAGCCCAGGCCCTGGTCGACCCGGATTCAGCGGCTTGCGGGGACGCGGATGGGCGGGTGAGGGCGCGGTCGACGTCGGCGCGGGTGATGATGCCACCGGGGCCGCTGGGCGTGACGGATCGCAGGTCGAGGCCGCCCTCGCGGGCCAGGCGGCGGACCAGCGGTGAGATGACCAGGGGCGCCCGTCCGGCCGCCGGGGCAGCCGGCTGCAGCGCGGCCCGCGGGCGACGGCGACGTGACGTGGCCGACGCGCCCGTGGTCCCGTACCCGATGAGGACGTTGCCTGATCCGGCCTGTTCCTCCTCGCGGTAGGTCTCCGCCGCGGGGACGAGCGCCGCGACGGTCAGCAGCGGTTTGCCGACCTCGAGCGTCGCGCCCTCGGGGGCGTGCCGGGTGGCGATGCGGCCGGCGTACGGTGTCGGGACCTCGACCAGGGACTTGGCCGTCTCGACCTCGACCACCGGCTGGTCGACGGCCACCGTGTCACCCTCGGTGACGAGCCAGCGCACGACCTCCGCCTCGGTCAGTCCTTCGCCGAGGTCCGGGAGGAGGAAGGTCCGGTCGCTCATCGGTCCTCCCACTGCAGGTCGTCGACGGCGTCGAGCACGCGGTCGACGCCCGGCAGCTGGAAGTGTTCCAGCTTCGGCGGCGGGTACGGGATGTCGAAGCCGGTCACGCGCCGGATCGGGGCGTGCAGGGAGTGGAAGCAGCGTTCGGTGACGCGGGCGACGATCTCCGAGGAGACGCTGGCGAAGCCGGAGGACTCGGCGACGACCACGGCGCGGCCGGTGGATCGCACCGCCGCGCAGACGGTCTCGTCGTCGAACGGCACGATCGAGCGCAGGTCGACGACCTGCAGGCTGCGCCCCTCCTGCGCCGCGACGGCCGCGGCTTCGAGGGCGACCGGCACCGTCGGCCCGTACGCGATGAGGGTCGCGTCGGTGCCTTCCCGGCGCACGACCGCGCGGCCGATGCCGGGCACGGGCGCCGCGAGCTCGACCTCCTCCTTGCTCCAGTAGAGCTTCTTCGGCTCCAGGAACACGACCGGGTCCGGCGAGGCGATCGCCTCCCGCAGCAGCGCGTACGCGTCAGCCGGCGTCGCCGGTGCGACCACGTGCAGTCCCGGTGTGTGGGCGTAGTACGCCTCCGAGGAGTCGCAGTGGTGCTCGACGCCGCCGATGCCACCCGCGTACGGGATCCGGATGACCATGGGGAGCGTGACGCGACCGCGGGTGCGGTTCCGCATCTTGGCGACGTGGCTGACGATCTGCTCGAACGCGGGGTAGGCGAACGCGTCGAACTGCATCTCGACGACCGGGCGGAGGCCGTTCATGGCCATGCCGACGGCGACGCCGACGATGCCGGACTCGGCCAGGGGTGTGTCGAAGCAGCGGTCCTCGCCGAACTCGGCGGTGAGGCCGTCGGTGATCCGGAAGACGCCGCCGAGCGCGCCGACGTCCTCACCGAAGACCACCACGGTCGGATCCGCGGCCAGGGAGTCTCGCAGCGCGCGGTTGAGGGCCTGCGCCATCGTCAGTTTGACGTGTTCGGTGGCGGTGGCGGTCATCGCAGCGCTCCTTCGCGGTCCAGTTCGTCGGCGACCAGCGCCGCCTGCTCGCGCAGCTGCGGGGTCGGCTCGGCGTAGATGTGGTCGAACAGCTTCGCCGGGTCGGGCTCGATGTCGCGGTGCAGCCCGTCGCGGACGTGAGCGGCGAGCTGCTCGGCTGTGGCCGCGAAGCCCGCGAGCTGCTCGTCGTCGACCAGACCGCGCTCGCGGAGGTGGCGTTCCAGGCGGGTGATCGGGTCTCGCTCGACCCAGGCCGCGACCTCGTCGTCCTTGCGGTACCGCGTGGCGTCGTCGGCATTGGTATGGGCCTGCATCCGGTACGTGTGCGCCTCGATCAGCTGCGGTCCGCCGCCGGCGCGAGCCCGCTCGACAGCGGCACCCAGCACCGCGAGCAGCGCGGCCAGGTCGTTGCCGTCGACACGCTCCCCCGGTACGCCGTACCCGATGCCCTTGTGGGCCAGCGACGGCGCCGCGGTCTGCCGGGCGAGGGGGACGCTGATGGCGTACTCGTTGTTCTGCACGAAGAAGACGACCGGGGCCTTGAGGACCGCGGCGAAGTTGAGCGCCTCGTGGAAGTCGCCCTCGCTGGTGCCGCCGTCGCCGCACATGGCCATGACCACGGTCGGCTCGCCGCGCAGGCGGGCCGCGTGCGCGACACCGACCGCGTGCGGCAGCTGGGTCGCCAGCGGAGTGGCGTGCGGGGCGACCTTGTGGTCGTACGGGTCGTAACCGCAGTGCCAGTCGCCCTTGAGCAGCGTCAGCGCCTCGACGGGGTCGACACCCCGGCCGACGGCGGCGACCGTGTCGCGGTAGGTCGGGAACAGCCAGTCGTCGCCGGTCAGGACCTGCGCGGCGGCGACCTGGCAGGCCTCCTGGCCGTGCGAGGAGGGGTAGACCGCCAGCCGGCCCTGCCGGACCAGCGCGTACGCCTGGTCGTTGAGCCGCCGGGCGGTGATCAGGGCGGCGAGGCCCCGGACCAGTTCGGTGTCGTCGGGAACGGCATGGCCGGGATCGCCGGTCGCCTGCCCGTCGACGCCGATCAGCGTGACGGGCTCCGGCGACGGCAAAAGGTGGTGCGCGTCACCTGTCATGCAGACATGGTCGTATCCCGGCCATTCGGTTTCCACAAGCCGCCGGAAACCGAGAAAAGGTACGCTCGGACCGGCCTTTCCGACGCCAGATGTCCAGCCGCGGCGGTTCGCGGGCGAGGGGGACGAGACAAGTGGCCAGCGCGCTGGACGACATCGACCGGCAGATCCTCGCCGAGCTCACCCGTGACGGCCGGATGTCCATGCGCACCCTCGCGGAGACCTTGCACATCTCCCGCGCCAACGCGTACGCACGGGTCGAACGCCTCCGCGCCGCGAACGTCATCAGGGGCTTCCGCGCCGACATCGATCCCGTCGCGGCCGGTCTCGGCACCTCGGCCTACGTCACGGTGAACCTGCACCAGGCGGAGTGGCGGGTCGTCGGCGAGCAGCTGCGGGCCCTGCCCGGGGTGGTGCACATCGCCCTGGTCGGCGGGGAGTTCGACGCGATCCTGCTGGTCCGGGCCAAGGACAACGCCGACCTCGGCCGCCTCGTCCTGAACGTCATCCAGGGCATGCCCGGGGTGATCAACACCCGCACGCTGCTGGTCTTCGAGGAGACCGAGGCGCCGATGGGCGCGGTGACCACCCTCAGCCGATGATCACGGTCTGCAGCTCGGTGAACGTCTCCATCGGCGACGCTCCGCCGACCCGGCCGAGCCCGCTGTCGGTGCCGGCGCGCCCGCCGAACGGCAGGTGGCTCTCCCAGTAGTTCGTCGACTCGTTGATGTTGACCCAGCCGGTGCGGACGGCGTCGGCGAAGGCCAGCCCGGCGTTGAGGTCAGCCGTGTAGACCGCGGCGAGCAGGCCGTACCGGGAGGCGTTGGTCAGCTCGATCGCCTCGTCGAGCGAGCCGATCCCGACGATCGGCGCGATCGGGCCGAACGTCTCGTCGGTGGCGGCCAGCGCATCCGCGGGCACACCGGTCAGCACGGTCGCCGGCCAGTAGAGGTCGGTGGCAAAACCGGTCGCGCGGGCGCCGCCGGTCAGGACCTTCGCACCGCGCTGCACGGCGTCGGCGACGTGCTCGTCCATCTTGGCCGCGACACCGGCGTTGTTCAGCGGGCCCATCGTGGTGGCGTCGTCGAGCGGGTCACCGAGCCGGATCCGGTCCTGCACCGCGCGCGCCAGCCGGTCGGCGAAGTCGTCCCGGACCGCGTCGTGGACCAGCAGCCGCTCACCGGCGGTGCAGCTCTGCCCGGCGCACAGGAAGCAGGCCAGCAGCGCGCCCTCGACCGCACGGTCGAGGTCGGCGTCCGCCAGCACCACGATCGGGCCGTTGCCACCCATCTCCAGCAGCGTCGCCTTGCCCGCGGCGGCACTCGCCACGGAACGTCCCGTGGCGGTCGAGCCGATGAAGGCGACCACGTCCGTACCCGGGTTGCGGGCGATCTCGTCACCCACCACCGGGCCGGGACCGGTGACCAGGTTGACCACACCCGGCGGCAGATCAGCCTCGGCGAGACACGCGGCCAGCGCGGCCGCGGACACCGCCGTCGACGGCGCCGGCGTCCAGACGACCGTGTTGCCGCTGGCCAGCGCGGGGGCGATCAGCTCGGCCGGCATCGTGTAGGGCCAGTTCCACGGCGTGATCACCCCGACGACTCCGCGCGGGCGGCGGATCAGCAGGGCCCGTTTGCCCGTACTCGCGGAGTTGGGCAGCAGGCCGCCCAGCCGCTTGCCGTCCTCCGCCGCCATGCGCCAGTAGGTGACCAGTTCGTCCACTTCGTCGTACGCCTCGGCGCGCAGCGGCTTGCCCTGGTCCAGGGTCAGCGTGCGGGCCAGCTCGTGCCGGCGGCCCTCGATCACGTCCGCGACCCGGTGCATCAGCGCGGCCCGCTCGAACGCGGACAGCCGCGCCCACCCGGGAGCGGCCCGGCGCGCCGCCGCGATCGCCGCACGCGCGTCCTCCCGATCACCCTCCGGGACCGTACCCAGGTCCTCGCCGGTCGCCGGGCTGGTCGCCACGGTGGTGGCGGAGGAGAGCGCGCCGGTCCAGGCGCCGTTCACGAACATCTGAGGCATGCCCGCCATGATCCCGTGGACTACGCCCGTGGCGAAAGGGCTGGGAGGTGCGCGCCACTCGATGGTTGGGTGGGGAATGGAGATTCTGATTCTGGGCGGCACGGCCTGGCTCGGCCGCGAGATCGCCCGGCAGGCAGTGGAACGCGGCCACTCGGTGACCTGCCTGGCCCGCGGTGAGAGTGGCGGCGTCGCCGAGGGCAGCACCCTGATCACGGCGGACCGGCGCAGCCCCGCGGCCTACGACGCGCTGACCAGCCGCGACTGGGACGAGGTGGTCGAGGTCTCCTGGCAACCCGGGTTCGTCCGCTCGGCGCTGCACGCCCTGGCCGGCCGGGCGCGGCACTGGACGTACGTGTCGTCGGTCAGCGCGTACGCCTCCCACGGCGACATCGGCGCCGACGAGTCCGCGGCGCTGCTGCCGGCGACCGACCGGGACGAAGTGGACCGTGACCTGTACGGCGAGGCCAAGGTGACCTGCGAGGCCCTGTCGTCCGAAGCAGCCGGTGACCGCCTCCTGATCGCCCGCGCCGGACTCATCGGCGGCCCCGGCGACCACACGGGACGGTCCGGATACTGGGTCTCCCGCGCTGCCCGTGACCCGCAGGGACCGATGCTGGTCCCCGGCTCCCCCGGCATCCCGACGCAGGTCATCGACGTCAGGGACCTCTCCGGCTGGCTGCTCGACGCTGCCGCGGCCCGCACCACGGGGACGTTCAACACCCTGGGACCGATCGTGCCGTTCGGGGAGTGGGTCGAGCTGTGCCGCCGGATCGGCGGTCACACCGGACCTGTCGTCGAGGCCTCACCCGGGTGGCTGCTCGAGCACGCCGTGAAGGAGTACATGGGCCCGGAGTCCCTGGCGATGTGGCTCGTCGAACCGGGCTGGGAGGGCTGGTCGGCCCGCAGCGGCGATGCGGCCCTCGCCGCGGGCCTGCACCACCGGCCCCGCGCCGAACTGGTCACCGACGTGCTGGCCTGGGAACGCCGAACCGGCCTGGACCGTCCCCGCAACGCCGGTCTCAGTGCTCAGCGGGAACGCGACCTGCTCGCCCTGCTGACCTGACAGGTCAGGCGCGCTCGTTGCGGTCGAGGCCGACGAACATCGGCACCTCCCGGCGCAGGCGCTCGTTCATCGCCTCGATCTCCTCCGGCGAGGCCTCCCGCAGCGCCGGCGGCAGCCCGCGCAGGACCGTCTCGAGGTCGACCGCCCGGTTGGCGTTGTGGTGGTAGTACCGCAGCTGAGCGACGAAGTCGGCGATCAGCATCGTCGCCTTGACCGGGTTGTCCCGCCACAACCAGGTGAAGACGGCACCGAAGGAATCGCTGACGAGCGCCGCCCCGCCCGGCTCGAAGTGCCCGAGAGTCAGCTCGGCCTCGTAGAACACCAGGCCGACGAGCAGCTGGTCCAGAATGTGATCCGGTATCTCTCGAGTGCTCACCCTCGCATCCTCGCCGCTCCCGCCCCGTCAGGCGACCCTGGAGCCCCGGTAGCATCTGGCGGCTCGCCGACAGAGAGGGTGCCCGCCATGGTCAGTGCCAGCGATTTCCGCCGCGGCGACAGGCTGCTGCTGTCCTGCGAACCCTGCACCGTCGAGGTGACCGGAAGCGATCGGTTCTTCGTCTACGTGCGCTGGCCGTGGGGTGAGCCCGACCCCGGGTCGGAGCACCCTGGGGAGCAGTCCCGGGCGTTCGCCCGCGACCCCGCGAGCGAGGACTTCCAGGATCAGGTGTGGCGGCTGGACCCGCCGCCGGCCGACCTGACCACGGGAGACGTCTGCACGCTCTTCGCCCCGCCCACCAAGGTCATCGTCAGGGCGATCTCGCGCTTCGACCCGCCCCTGGACATCGGACGGCTCCCCCGCCCGTCCGCGGCCCTGCACTTCAGGCCCGCCGGCCGGTGGCGGTGGTACGCGGACACCGGGGACACGATCTACCTCGACCTCGTCGAACCGCTGGTCATCGAGCACGTCGGGCGGCTGCGTAAATGGATCGACCGGGTGTCCGGGCGGCGGTTATCGTCGCGGTCGCACACCTAGGAGGTCATCATGTACAGCGACCGTGACGCCGAGGCGTCCTTTTGAGCGCACCAGCAAGCGCCGCCGGGGGTTCCCTCTAGCGAGACACAGGTCAAGCGGGGCGACCGCGTGGTCGGTGGTGGCAAGGAGCTGATCGAGAAGCTCGGCGGCAACGACCCCTGCCCGTGCGGCTCCGGGCGGCGGTTTCCGCCGGTGCTGCCGCAGCGGCGGACGGTACGACGACGCCAACGGCCACTACTACGTCCGTGACTGAAGCGACGCACCCGGCCGGTGTCAGGGCAACCTGCGCCGGCCGGCGAACCCCAGGTCGAGCCGGTGGTACCACTCCAGCGCGGCCTCGCCCTCCAGCCAGCACAGCAGGACCGGCACCCCGTCGAGGTCGGCCGGGAAGTCGACGAGCAGCGGCGCGATGCCCTTGAGCTCAACACCGGTCTGCTGAACCTCGGTCATCAGCTCGTTGAGCCGGGCCTCGGCGGCCTTGCGCTCCGGCAAACCCCCGAGACTGCTCTGCGGCCCGCCCGGCGTCAGCGCCGCGGTCAGCTCGACCACGTCGGCGCGCACCACGACGATCTCGTCCAGCAGCGGCATGAGCTGCGCGAGCTCGGCCCGCGCCTCGTCGATCGTGAACAGCCCCATGACGTCCGAGTCTGTCACCTCCGCCGCCGCGGACGGTGCCGGGAGGGGTGTCCGCGCATCGGGCGACTACCGCCGGGTAACTTGATGGCTCAAGGACGGTACGAGGGAAGGTGTCACGATGCGGTACGTGGCGGTCGGTGACAGCTTCACCGAGGGAATGGGCGACGAGCTTCCGGACGGGTCCGTGCGCGGGTGGGCCGATCTGGTCGCCGCCGGGCTGGCGTCGGCCGAGCCCGGCTCGGTGCAGTACGCCAACCTGGCGATCCGCGGGCGCCTGCTCGACCCCATCGTGAACGACCAGCTCGAGGCCGCGATGGCGCTGTCGCCCGCGCCGACGCTGGTCACGCTCAACGGCGGCGGCAACGACATGATGCGCCGCGGCACCGACATCGAACGCCTCGTCGGCCTGCTCGACCGCGCGATCCGCCGCTGCGTCGACGCCGGCATCCGCATGGTGGTCCTCAGCGGCGCCGACCCGTCGGAGCGGCTCCCGTTCGGCGGTGTCATCCAGCGCCGGGCCGAGATCCTCACCACCCGCACGCGGGAGCTGGTGGAGAAGTACGACATCGAACTGGTCGACGTCTTCCACGACGTCGAGATCCGCAAGGCGCCGTACTGGTCGGCGGACCGCCTGCACCTCAACGCCGCCGGTCACCAGCGGGTCGCCGGTCTGGTCCTCACCCAGCTGGGCCACGACCACGCCGCGCACGTCGTCGACCCGGGGCCCGGCGAGAGCCGCCGGGTGCTGGCCGAGGCCCGCTACTACCGCGAGCACGTCCTGCCCTGGGTGACCCGCCGCCTCCGGGGCCGTTCCTCCGGTGACGACCGCACGGGGAAATACCTCGACTGGGTGCCGGTCGAGACCGCGTGAGAGTCTGCTGTCCGTGAAGGAACCGACCGAGCTGGAACAGCTGGTCTCTCTGGTGGCGCGGAACCCCGGGGAGGCCGCGCGGCGCCTGCGGGAGCGCAGCGATCGGACTCCGGGCACCGGCCCGCTCAGCCATCTCGCGATGCTGCGTTTCGACGCCGCACGGCACGGCGTGACCGGGCCGCTGACGGGCGCGGGCGCCCTCGCGCGGACCCTGATCGAGTCCGGCACCCCGGTGGACGGCCTGCCGGAGGACCCGGAGACACCGCTGATCACCGCGGCGAGCTACGGCGACGCCGAGGTCGCCCGGGTTCTCCTCGATGCAGGCGCCGACCTGGATTCGACCGCCTCACCCGACGCCGGTGGTGTGCGGGGCGGCACCGCTCTGCTGCACGCGGCTGTCTTCGGTATGACGGCCGTCCTGGACCTGTTGCTCGCCGCGGGCGCGCGCGTCGGCAGCCTCAGCGAAGCCGCCGCGGCCGGCACGGTGACCGGGTGGCTGACCGCGGACACTCCCCCGCTCGACCGTGTCCGGGCCCTGGCGATGGCGGCCGACCACGAGCGCCTGGCGGTGATCGACCAGCTGCTCGAGGCCCGGACGCCGATCGACGCCGAGGACACGCACTACCGGCGGCAGGCCCTGCGCCTGGCCGCGACACGCGGCCGCACCCGCAGCGTCGCGCACCTGCTCAGCCGCGGAGCCGATCCGCAGCACCGCGATCCGTTCACCCACCGCACCGCCCTGGAGTGGTGCCGCGAGCTCGGCGGCGGCACCGCCGTCGAGGCGCTGCTGACCGCGTGACCCGAGCTTGATCGCAGTCCGGCGCCGGTGGTTGGCTGAGCCGCATGACCGATCTCGGACCCGTCGCCTGGCCGCCCGATCCGATCCGGACCGAGCGGCTCGTCCTGCGTGAATCGCAGGCCCGTGACCGCCCGGTGTTCCTCGAGCTGCTGACGTGTCCCGAGGTGAACACCTACCTCGGCGGCCCGCAATCAGGTGAAGATCTCCCCGCGGTGCCGGAGAGCCGGCCCGGCAGTTTTGTCGTCGAGCTCGACGGCGCGATGATCGGCCACGTCCTGCTGCGGAGGGCGACCGGCCACCGCCGCCCGGCCGCTGCGGGCCGGGCCGACCTCGGCTACCTGTTCGTGCCAAGGGCGTGGGGGTCCGGCTACGCCACCGAGGCGTGCGCGGCGGCCCTCGCCTGGCTCGACGACGCCCTTCCCGATGAGCCGGTCGTCCTCACCACCCAGACCGCCAACATTGCCTCGATGCGCCTCGCGGCCAGGCTGGGCTTCACCGAGGTGGAGCGCTTCGAGGCCTGGGACGCCGAACAGTGGCTCGGCCTGCGCTCCCCGGTCAGGGGACGCGGCGGAAGCTCCAGATGATGGCGGCCGGGGTGTTCTCGCAGGCGGCGTCCACCGCGCCGGCTGCCCAGGTCCGGGCGAAAGGGCCTCCCTGGTGGGGAGACGGTGGCCACGACGGCTCGTGGCACTGGCGGATCTCCAGGCCGGCGGACAGTGCCGCGGTGATGTAGTCGCTGGGCCGGAACCGCCCGGCCGGCAGGCGCGCTTCGAGGCCGCTGTCGTCCACGACGGCGGCGATACCGCCGAGGTAGAGGGACTGCCAGTGGATGTCGGACGTGACGAGATGCCCGCCCGGCTTCAGGACACGGGCCAGTTCCGCGAACGCGGGTCCGAGCGCCGGCAGGTGAGCCAGGGCGAGACCGCACGTCACGATGTCGAAGCTGCTGTCGGGCAAGGGCAAGCGGCGCAGATCGCCGAGCGCAAAAACGCCGGACCGGACCTTGTCGTGCGCTCGCCCGAGCATGTCCTCGGAGCTGTCGACGCCCACCACGGTGCATCCGCGGTCGGCCAGCAGGGCGGAAAATCGGCCGGTACCGCAGGCCGCGTCCAGCGCGTGACCGGGTGGCAGCCCGGCGAGGATGTCCCGCACCAGGGGTTCGTCGACCGCGATGAGCGGGTTACCGGGTTCGTCGTAGGTCCTCGACCAGTGCCGGTAACCCGCAACGGTGTCGATCTCGCCCACGTGGTCCACGGTCCCGAGTTCACCCCGGTCCCACGCGGCGACCATGGCGCGTATCTCGTCGAGCCGCGCCTCGACGAACCGGGCGCCGAACTCGCCGGCGTACGCGCGGTGCAGAGCCAGTCCTTCGTATCCGAGCAGAAACGCGAGGGGATGCCGGTAGGCCATCTCAGCGCAGGGCTTTCCGGATCTCGGCCAGGAGGACCTCGTCGGTGGCCAGGTCGGGCGCCAGCAGGGTGAGGACGTCGCGGGCCGAGCCGGCCCTTTCCCGGTACGCCGCAGCGCCGGCGTCTTTCACGGGTGCGCCGATGCCGCGCAGGTGGTCGATCCAGGCGGCGAGGATGCGGACTCCCCCGACCGGCACACGTCCGGCCGCGCGTTCGCCGCGCACCACCGGCAGCGCGCGGATCGGGACCTTCTGCGAGCCGTCGGCGGCGATCTGCGCCAGCGTGTGCCGGATCCGGGGGTTGGCAAACCTTTCCAGCAGGGCCTTCCGGTACGCGAGCACGTCGCCGGCGGGCAGCGGCACGTACCGGGCCGCCTCGTCCCACCAGTCGTCGAGCCAGCCGCGGCAGACCGGGTCGGCGACCGCGGCGGCGATGGTCTCGTGGCCCCGGGCGCTGCCCGCGTACGCGAGGAGGCTGTGCCCGCCGTTGAGCAGCAGCAGTTTGCGGGTCTCGTACGGGTGCACGTCGTCGACGAAGCGGGCGTCCCACGCGGGGCGCCCGGCCGGGAAGTCGCCGCTGAGCACCCACTCGGTGAACGGTTCGGTGACGACCGGGACGGCGTCCGCCCAGCCCGTCTCGGCCAGGACGACTTCCACGTCCTCCGGCCTCGTCCGCGGCGTGATGCGGTCGACCATGGTGTCCACGAAGGACACACTGTCGCGGATCCAGGGCGCCAGGGCCGGATCGGTCGAGGCGGCCAGCGCGGTCACGACGTCGGCGGTCCGCGAGCCGTTGCGGGGCAGGTTGTCGCAGGACACCACCGCCAGGGGTCCGGCGCCGGCGGCCCGGCGTGCGGCGAGCCCGTCGACGAGACGCCGCGCGACCACGCCGCCCTCGGCGTACGCCGACTCGGTGACGGTCAGCGTCACCACGGCCACCTCGGGCAGGGCGAGGTGAGCACTCCACGCTGCTGTGTCCGTACCGGGAAGGGCTTTGACGACCGCCTCCTGGACCGCCATCTCGTCGTGCGAAGGGCCGCGGACGATCAGGGTGTAGCGGCCGTCCTGGCGGGCGAGGTCGTCGGCGAGGCCGCGGGACCGGCCGGTGAACGCGGCGATCCCCCACCGGCCGGCGTCCGGCGCCGCGCCGGTGTACCAGGCCTGGTGGGCGCGGAAGAAGCCGCCGAGTCCGAGGTGGACGATGCGGACGGGTGCCCTCACAGCTTGAAGACCTTCCTGGGCTGCTCGGTGACGAGCATCGTGATGGTGTCGAGGGCCTCGTCCTCGTCCAGGCGGTGGGCCGCGACGAGGCCGGCGAGGAAGCCGGCGTCGAGGCGGCGGGACATGTCGTGGCGGGCCGGGATCGAGCAGAACGCGCGGGTGTCGTCGATGAAGCCGGACATGCGCCCGAAGCCGGCGATCTCGCTGACGGACTCCTGATAGCGGCGGATCAGGGCCGGGTTGTCGAGGAACCACCACGGCGCCCCGGCGTAGACCGACGGGTAGAAGCCGGCCAGCGGGGCGACCTCGCGGGCGAAGACGTCGGGGTCCACGGTGAAGAGCACCAGGTGGAAGCCGGGATGGGTGCCGTACCGGCCGAGCAGCGGGCGCAGCGCGTCGGTGTATTCGACGGCCAGGGGGATGTCGGCGCCGGTGTCCGGGCCGTAGCGCACGAGCGTGTCCGGGTGGTGGTTGCGGCGCACGCCCGGGTGCAGCGTCATGACCAGGCCGTCGTCGCAGGACATCCGGGCCATCTCCAGGATCATGTGCCGCCGGAAGGCGGTCGCCTCGGCCTCCGAGACCTGCCCGGCCAGGGCCCAGCGGTAGATGCGCTCGGCCTCGGCGCGGTCCAGCGGCGTGGTGATCGTGTCGGTGTGGCTGTGGTCGGCCGAGACCGCGCCGTGGTCGACGAAGTAGCGGCGGCGGCGTTCCAGCGCGGCCACGTAACCGGCGTAGTCGCCGACCTCGGTCTCCGCGACCGCGCCCAGCCGCTTGACCGCTTCGGCCCAGCCCGGCGCGGCCGGTTCGAGGTAGCGGTCGGGCCGGAACGTCGGCGTGATCCGCGCCTTGATCCCCGGGTCGGCCGCGAGGGCGGCGTGCACCTCGAGATCGTCGGCCGGGTCGTCGGTCGTCGCGAGCACCTCGATCCCGAAACGCTCCAGCAGCGCGCGGGGCCGGTGACCCTCGCCGGCCAGCTGCCCGGCGATCCGGTCGTAGAGGTCGTCGGCGTTGCCCGCGTCGGGCCGCTGCGTGATGCCGAAGATCTCGGCGAGTTCGCTGTCGAACCAGTACCGCACCGGGGTGCCGCGCAGCAGGTGCCAGTTGGTGCAGAGCAGGCGCCAGACCTCCCGGGCCTTGTCCTCGGTCAGCGGCCCCTCGCCGACACCGAGGCGGTCGAGCTGTACGCCACCCGCGTGCAGCAACCGCGTCACGTAGTGGTCCGGCTGGATGAGCAGGCTCGCCGGGTCCGCGAACGGGGTGTCGTCCAGCAGGATCCGCGGATCGACGTGACCGTGCGGCGAGATGATCGGCAGTTCCCGGACCGCGGCGTACAGCCGGCGGGCGATGTCGCGTACCCCGGGATCGGCGGGCAGGAGCCGGTCGGGGTGCACAGTCAAGGTGGCCATGGCCCGAGCGTCGCGGGGTGGACGGGCGCGGGCAAGGTGTTGCCACCTGTTGCCCGCGCGGGGCAGCAACAACTGGCAATTCCTTTACGGACGTCGATGTGTCGGCGTACCCATCTCGTAACTCTTCGACACCTAGGGAGAACGCGATGGGTTTGAGACGAACGCGTGCGGTGGTGGCGCTGGCTGGTGCGGCCGTGCTGACGGCAGCCCTCGGCGCCTGCGGTGGTGACGACTCCGGTGACGGCGGCGGCAAGACCCTCAACGTGCTGATCGGCGCCAACACGCAGTACCCGGCGGAACAGCAGGCCTGGCAGAAGTCCATCAGCGAGAAGTTCAAGGCGCAGACCGGCGCCGAGGTGAAGTTCGAGACGTTCGCCAGCGCGAGCGACGAGCTGACGAAGATCCAGACCTCGGTGGTCGCCGGCAGCGGCCCGGACGTGTACGCGATCGGCACGACCCTGACCCCGACGGCGTACTCGACCAAGGCGTTCGTGACCCTGGGCGACGAGGAGTGGAAGAAGATCGGCGGCCGGGAGAAGTTCGTCCCGTCGTCGCTGGGCATCTCCGGGCCGGACGAGAAGAACCAGATCGGCATCCCGTGGGTGGGCCGGCCGTTCGTCATGGTCTACAACACCGAGCTGCTGAAGGCGGCCGGCATCGACAAACCCGCAACGACCTGGGACGAGCTGACCGCGCAGGCGAAGCAGCTGACCAAGGGAGACCAGTACGGCCTCGCGGTGGCCTACAAGGACAACTTCGACCCGTGGAAGTTCATCTGGGGCATGTCGGTGCAGGCGGGCAACCCCATCGTCGACGGCAAGACGGCACGCATCACCGATCCCGCGACCAAGAAGGCGTACCAGACGTTCTTCGGCTGGATCGGCACCGACAAGGTGGTGGATCCCGCGGCTGTCGGCTGGACGAACTCGCAGGCGCTGGCCGCGTTCGCCAAGGGCAAGACCGGTTACTTCGCGCTGACCTCGGCGCTGGCCGCCAAGGCCCTCGATGACGGCGCGGTCAAGGGCAAGTGGGCGTTCACGCTGCTGCCGACCGTCCCGCCGGGCGCGACGACCCGCCCCGCGAACGGCGTGGAGGCCGCGAGCATCCTCTCCGGTGACAACCTGCTGGTCGCGGACTACTCCAAGAACAAGGACCTGGCGTTCCAGTTCGTCAAGCTGATCACCGATCAGGAGGCGCAGCTCGACATCTACAAGGCCCTGGGACAGCTGCCCGCGAACGCCGCGGCCGCGCAGACCCTGACGGCGGACCCGAAGCTGAAGGCGGTCGTCGAGGCACAAGGCAAGTCGGTGGCGACACCGTTCAGCGGGGCCTGGGCCGACGTCCAGCTGGCGCTGACCAACGCGGTGGTCCAGTCGATCCCGGACCTGGCCGGTGGTTCGATGACCGACGCGAAGATCGACGAACGCCTCGCCGCGGCGCAGAAGGCCGCACAGTCCTCGCTGGACCGGGTGAAGTAGCCCGTCATGGCCGACGACCGGACGGCAACACCGACACTGGGCGAGCCGGCCCCCGCCGAACCCGCAGGCGACGGGCCGGCCCCGGACAGCACCGGGCGGCGGCGCCGCGGCGTCACCGAGCGGCAGCGCCCCCTGTGGCTGCTCGCACCGGGCGGACTGCTGATGACTCTCGTCATCGGTCTCCCGCTCCTGGTGGCGGTGTACATCGCGCTGATCGACCTGGACCAGTACACGCTGCGCCGGTGGCTCCAGGCGCCGTTCGTCGGCCTGGACAACTTCGTCGAGGCGTTCGAGTCGGGGCTGCTGCACTCGATCTGGATCAGCGTGTCGTTCGCCGTCATCGCGACCGTCGCGACCGTCCCGCTGGGGGTGGCGGCCGCGGTCGTCACCCAGAACGCCTACCGTGGCCGCGCCTTCGTGCGGGCGGTCTTCCTGATCCCGTACGTGCTGCCGTCGTTCGTCGTGGCGACCGTGTGGCGGACCATGCTGCAGCCCGACGGCATCGTCAACACGACACTGGAGAAGGTGGGTGTCTCCGGCGGGCTGTGGCTCAGCGGGCCGAAGTCGTACTGGACGCTGATCCTGGTGGAGATCTGGGCGGCCTGGCCGTTCATCTACCTGATGGCCCTGGCGGCACTGCAGAGCGTCGACAACGAGGTCCACGAGGCGTCCGCCATCGACGGCGCGGACTGGTGGCCGAAGCTGACGCGCGTGATCCTGCCGTACCTGCGGGGGCCGGTGCTGCTGGCCTGCCTACTGGCCACCCTCAACCACATCAACAACTTCACGCTGCCGTTCGTGCTCTTCGGTGCGCCCGCACCGGACGACGTCAACGTCATGCCGATGGTCGTCTACGTCACGAGCTTCCAGAGCCTGCGCTTCGGGCTCAGCGCGGCGATGGCGATCGTGTCCCTGCTGCTGATCGCCGTTCCGCTCTTCGCCTATCTGCGGGCGGTCCGGCTGGACGTGCACGAGGAAGGAGGCCGGAGATGACGGCCGCCGTCGAGTCCCACCGGCTCCTGCCCCGGCCCCTGCTGGTGATCATCACCGTCGCGTTGTGCGCCGCGGTGCTGGTCCCGGTCCTCTACATCCTGCTCGCCTCGCTGAACACCGATGTCGGTGTCGCCGAGGGGCAGTTCTGGCCGGGCTCGTTCTCCGGGGAGAGCTACACGAAGATCTGGACCACGGCCGATCTGACCACCGGCATCGGCAACAGCCTACTGGTGTGCGGGCTCGTGGCGGTCGCGTCGGCGCTGCTCGGCACGATCACCGCGTACGTGCTCGTGCGGTACACGTTCTTCGGGCGGCTCACGATCCTGCGGGGTCTGGTCGGCCTGCAGAGTGTGCCCGGCACGCTGATGCTGCTGCCGGTGTTCGTGCTGTTCTCGTCGGCGGGCAACTACCTCGGCCTGACCGTGATCGGCACCCGGTGGGGACTGTTCCTCGCGTACCTGACCTTCGCCCTGCCGTTCTCGACCTGGGTGATGGTCACCTACCTGCGCGGGCTGCCGCGGGAGCTGGAGGAGGCGGCACGCACGGACGGCGCCTCCACCCTGGTGATCCTGTTCCGGATCATCGTCCCGCTGAGCCTGCCGGCGATCGTGGTGTCGGGCATCTTCGCGTTCCTGCTCGGCTGGAACGACGTGCTCTTCGCCTCGGTGCTGACCCGGCCCGAGACGCACACGGCTGCGGTTGCCCTGCAGATCTTCGGCACCACGCAGGAGGGTGGCGCCCTGCCGGTGTACTCGCAGATGATGGCGGCGGCGCTGATCTGCGCCGCACCCGTCGTGCTGCTGTACCTGGTGTTCCAGCGTTATCTGGTCGGCGGCCTGACCGCCGGAGGCGTCAAGTGACCAGAGCTGCCCTCATCGGCTGCGGGGACGTGTCGGTCGTGCACCTGGAGGCGATCGCCGAGCTCCCCGGCGTCGAGCTCGCCGGTGTCTGCGACACCGATCCCGGCCGGGCCCGGGCCGCTTCAGAACGGTACGGCGTCCCGGCGTTCACCGATCACCACGAGCTCCTGACCGCCGTACGCCCGGAGGTCGTGCACGTCACCACCCCGCACCACCAGCACGTCGATGTGGCGATCGACTGCCTCGACGCCGGCGCCGGCATCCTCGTCGAGAAACCCGTCGCCCACACCGTCGAGGAGGCCGACCGGCTCGTCGCGGCCACCCGGTCCCGTCCCGAGCTGCGGGCCGGCATCTGCCTGCAGAACAGGTACAACACGACGAGCCGGGCCGCGCACGACCTGCTGGCGTCCGGGGAGCTGGGCACGGTCCTCGGCGCCTCGGCCACCGTGCTGTGGCACCGCGAGGCGGCGTACTACGCGGCCCGTCCGTGGCGCGGCCAGGTCCGCAACAGCGGCGGCGGTGTCCTGATCAACCAGGCGATCCACACGCTCGACCTGCTGCAATGGCTGCTCGGGGACGTCGTCGGCGTCCGCGGCCACAGCGGCCGCTACCTGCTGAAGGACATCGACGTCGAGGACACCGCGCACGCGGTGCTCGAGCACGCCGGCGGCGCCCGGAGCACCTTCTTCGCCACGGTCACGCACGTCACCGACTCGCCGGTCACCATCGAGATCGTCACCGAACGCGCCGTGCTGCTGATCCGCGGCGACCTGACCGTCACGTACGCGGACGGGCGTGTCGAGACGGTCGCCGAACGGCCGCCCGGCAGCGGTGGACGCGCGTACTGGGGAGCGTCGCACGAGCTGCTCATCGCCGACTTCTACCGGACCCTGGCCGGACCGGCACCGTTCTGGATCTCACCGCAGGAGGGGGCCGGGTCGCTGCGCCTGGTCCACCGGATCTACCACCAGCCCCGCTGACGCACGAAAGGACACCGCCGATGTGGACCCTGTCCGGATTCATCGACGAGATCTCGCCGGACTTCACCGAGCAGTGCCGCACCGCCGCGGACCTGGGCCTGAAGTACGTGGAGCTGCGCAGCGCCTGGGAGGTCAACATCCTCGACCTCGAGCCCGCGCGGCTCGGCGTGATGAAGGAGACGCTGGAGGCGTACGACCTGGAGGTGTCCAGCATCGGGTCGCCGATCGGCAAGATCTTCATCGACGAGGACTTCCCGGCGCACCTCGACCGGATGCGGCACGCCGCGGACGTCGCGCACCTCTTCGGTGCGCCGTACATCAGGATCTTCTCCTTTTTTCTGCGCCCGGGGGCAGATCCGGCCGCGCACCGCGACGAGGTGATCCGGCGGATGCGCGCGCTGGCCCGGGTCGCGGAGGAGTCCGACCTCGTCCTGCTGCACGAGAACGAGAAGGAGATCTACGGCGACGTGCCGAGCCGATGCCTGGACATCGTGCGGTCGGTCGACTCCCCGCACCTGCGGCTCGCCTGGGACCCGGCGAACTTCGTCCAGGTCGGCGTCCAGCCTTACTCCGAGGGGTACGCCGTGCTGCGCCCGCACGTCGAGTACATCCAGATCAAGGACGCGCGCGCCGCCGACGGCAGTGTCGTACCGGCGGGTGAGGGTGACGGCGAGGTCGCCCGCACGATGCGCGCTCTGCACCACGACGGCTTCGACGGGTTCTTCTCCCTCGAACCGCACCTGAGCGCCGGGACCGCCGCCGGCGGCTTCTCCGGCCCGGACCTGTTCCGCACCGCGTGGCAGGCCTTCACCGACCTGCTCAAGGCCGAGGGGATCGAGTACGCATGAGCACCATCCGCAGGATCGCCGTGGTCGGCGCCGGGGTCATCGGCACGCACCACGGGCTCGTCATCAGTCAGCTGGCGGACCGGGCCGAGCTGGTGGCCGTGGCCGACGTCGAGCTCGGCCGGGCCGAACGCCTCGCCACCGAGCGTGGTGGCCGGGCCTTCACCACGCTGAGCGAGGCGCTGGCCGCCGTGGACGTCGACATCGTCGTGGTCTGCACCCCGACCGGCCGGCACGCCGAGGTGGCGATCGAGGCCCTCGCCGCCGGCAAGCACGTCATCGTCGAGAAGCCGGCCGACATCACCGTCGAACGCACCGACGACATCATCGAGGCCCGGGACAAGGCGGGCACCCTGATCACCGTCATCTCGCAGCACCGTTTCGACCCGGCCACCGAGACGACCCTGGCGGCCATCGCGAACGGCGAGCTGGGCCGGGTCACCTCCGGCATCGCCTCGATCGACTGGTGGCGCGGGCAGACGTACTACGACTCCGGCGACTGGCGTGGCACCTGGGCCCTCGACGGCGGCGGTGCGCTGATGAACCAGGGTGTGCACACCGTCGACCTGCTGGTGGCGGCGCTGGGCCGGCCCGTGGAGGTGTTCGCCTACACCGGCACGCTGGCGCACGAACGGATCGAGGTCGAGGACGTCGCGACGGGTGTCGTACGGTTCGAGAGCGGCGCGCTGGGTGTCCTGCACGCCACGACGGCCGCGTACCCGGGGCTGAGCGCGCGGTTGCAGGTCCACGGTGACCGGGGCTCGGCGGTGATCGACAACGACCAGCTGTCGTTCCTGCACACCACCGCACCCGGTGCCGAGCCCGACGACCGGCTGATGGGCGTCACCGCGCAGCGGGAGATGCCGACCGCCGGCAGCAACCCCGGGATGCTCTCCGACGCGCACCGCCTGCAGTACCTCAACTTCCTCGGCGCCCTCGACGGCACCGAGGAGCTGCGGGTCGACCTGGAGACCAACCGCCGGTCGATCGCGGTGATCACCGGCGCCTACGAGTCCGCGCGGACGGGGAAGCCGGTGGCCCTGTGAACCGCATCGCTGCCAACCCGATCCCGTACTGGAGCCGGGCGGGCAAGACCCGTGAGGTGTTCGACGAGGCGTTCCGCGACTTCCAGGAGATCGGCTTCACCGCGGTCAAGGCGGACGTCCCCGACGGCATGACCCCGTCCGAGTACGCCGGGTGGATCGCGGGTTACGGCCTCGCGCCCGCGCTCAGCCTCTTCAGCTCACCGTTCGACGAGACCGTCGAGCTGGCCGAGGAGATCGAGCGGGCCAAGGTCTTCGCGGCCGGCCAGGTGGCGCTCGGGCTCGACCGTACGATGATCTCCTCGATGGCCGTGCCCGCCCGGATGGCGCAACCGGCGGTCGGAGCCGATTTTGACGCCGGCCGGCTGGACCGGGCGATCGACAACTGCGGCACGGTCTGCCGGGTTCTGCAGGCCGAAGGGCTGCGGCCGCTGCACCACTCGCACGTCGGCGGCGTCTTCGAGACCGAGGACGAGATCGTCCGGCTGCTCGACGACCTCGGCGCCGGCGTGATCGGCTTCGGGCCCGACACCGGCCACCTGCGCTGGGCCGGGATCGACCCGGCCCCGTTCATCACCCGGTACGCCGACCGGCTCGGCGGCATCCACCTCAAGGACTGCTTCCCCGACTACCTGAGCCCCGCGAGCCGCCACGGAATGAGCTACCACGAGGTGCAGGCGACCAAGCGGCTGTGGGCCGAGCCCGGTCGTGGTGTGATCGACCTCGACGCCGTGCTGGCGGCCGTCCCGGCCGGTTACGACGGCGACTTCATGATCGAGGTGGACGAGCCCAGCATGGACTCGAAGAAGGAGTCCCACCGGATCTCCCTCGAGTGGGCCAAGGGGGCACTCTCATGAGCGCACGCATCGGCGGCGCCGACCGCATCCTCACCGAGGACGAGGTCCGGCAGTTCGTCACCGACCAGCTCGGAGGCCTCGACCTCGACGGTCGCAGCGTCTGCGTCCTGGTCCCCGACGGTACGCGTGTCTGCCCGCTCCCCCTGCTCGTCGGCGCGGTCCACGGGGCCCTGCACGGCCGGGTGTCCCGCCTCACCGTGCTGATCGCCCTGGGCACCCACGCGCCGATGAACGACGAGGCGCTGGCGGTGCACCTCGGCTACGCCGGGCGTGAGCTGGGAGAGATCTATCCGGGCACGACTGTCCTCAACCACGAGTGGTGGCTGCCGGAGACGTTCGCGCACCTCGGCACCGTCCCCTCGGCCCGGCTCGAGGAGCTGTCCGAGGGCCGGATGAGCGGCGACGTGGAGGTCCTGCTCAACCGGGCCGTCGTCGACCACGACGTCGCGCTGGTCGTGGGCCCGGTGCTGCCGCACGAGGTGGTGGGCATGTCCGGCGGCAACAAGTACTTCTTCCCCGGCGTCGCCGGCCAGCGGATCATCGACGTGTCGCACTGGCTGGGCGCGCTGATCACCTCCGCGGAGATCATCGGGACCACCGATCTGACCCCGGTGCGCGCGCTGATCAACGACGGCGCGGCCCTGATCCCCGCCGACACGTACGCCCTGTGCGTCGTGACCGCCGAACCGGCCGGGCTGCACTCGGTGTCCTTCGGCGACTGCATCTCGTCGTGGGAGAGCGCGGCCGAGATCAGCGCCGCCACGCACGTCACCTACCTCGACGCCCCCGTACGCCGGGTCCTCTCGCTGATCCCGGCCATGTACGACGAGATCTGGACCGGCGCCAAGGGGTTCTACAAGGTGGAGCCCGTGGTGGCCGACGGCGGCGAGGTCATCCTCTACGCCCCGCACATCACCGAGATCGCCACCAGCCACCCGCAGATCCACGAGATCGGCTACCACTGCCGCGACTACTTCGTGAAGCAGTGGGACACCTTCAGCGGCATCCACTGGGGTGTGCTCGCCCACTCCACGCACCTGCGCGGCGCCGGCACGTACGACGCGGCGACCGGCGAGGAGCGGCTGCGGGTGAACGTCACCCTGGCCACCGGCATCCCCGAGGAAGTCTGCCGGTCGGTCAACCTGGGCTATCGCGACCCGGGGACGATCGACGTCGCGGCCTTCGAGGCGGATCCCGACACGCTCGTCGTGCCGCGCGCCGGGGAGGTCCTCTTCCGTCTGCACTGACCGGTCGACTGCCGGATGACCAGCCGGACGGGCAGCACCAGCGGCGCGCCCCGGGAGCGGGCACCCTGGGCGACCGCGATGCAGTTCTGCACGCCGGTGAAGCCCATGCGGTAGAGCGGCGAGGCGATCGTGGTCAGGGCCGGCTCGACCAGCTCGTCGAAGATGATGTTGTCGAAGCCGACCACGCTGACCTCGTCCGGCACGGCGACACCGAGCTTGCGCAGGCCCTTCATCACACCGATGGCCACCGCGTCGTTGTACGCCAGCACCGCGGTCGCCCCGGCCTGCGCCACCCGCCGGGCCGCGCTCAGACCGGCCAGGACGGTGGGCTCGTTCGGGCCGATGCGCCGCACCTCGAGCTCCAGCTCGGCCGCGGCCTCGCGCAACGCCCGCCAGCGCATGCCGTCCGACCAGCTGGTCTCCGGACCGGCGACGTAGAAGATCCGCTCGTGGCCCAGCGACCCGAGGTGCTCCGCGGCCCGCCGGATGCCGCGGTCGATGTCGTTCACCACGCAGCTCGCCTCGGGGATGATCCGGTTGAGCAGGACCACCGGCTTCTGCTTGATCACCATGCGCAGGGACGAGTCGGTCATCCGCGAGCTGGCGATGACGATGCCGTCGACCTGCTCCAGCTCCCGCTCGATGGTCTGCCGCTCGACCTCCGGCGACTCGTTCGTGTGGGAGAGGATCAGCTGGTAACCGGCCTCCCGGGCGGCCTCGTAACCACCCTTGATGATCTCGCCGTAGAACGGGTTGGTGACGTCGGCGATGACCAGCGCGATCGACTCCTGCGCGATCCGGTCGCCGGGACGCTGACCGCCGCCCCGGCCGGTGCGGTACCCGAGGCGTTCGGCCGCCTCGAAGATCTTCTGCGCGGTCTCGGCGTTGACCCGGCCCGGCCGCGCGTAGGCCCGGGACACGGTGGAGGCCGCCACCCCCGCTTCCAGGGCGACGTCGTAGATCGTCGGGCGCCGATCCATGTCCCGCATGTTACGTGCTGTTTGCCGAAGTGGGACCCCACCGCGGCCGGTGAGGACAGTACGCAGGGCTGAGATCACCTAGGGTGAGATATCGCCAGGTTCTGCGAGACAGCACACGGACCGGCCCCGCGGCGGCCCCGAGGGTGGAGTGAGTTGCGTAGGATTCCGGCCGCACGCCTGCACCCGAGATGATCCGAGGAGCACGATGCCGTTAACGCCGGCCGACATCCACAACATGGCCTTCAAGAAGCCGCCGATAGGGAAGCGCGGGTACGACGAGGAAGAGGTCGACGCCTTCCTGGACGAGCTCGAGCAGGAGCTGATCCGTCTCCTCGAGGAGAACAACGCCCTGCACGGCCAGGTCCAGCGCGGCGGCGCCGGTGGCCCGTCCGGCCCGGCTCCCTCGTCGATGGCCCTCAACGCCGAGTTCTCCGACCTCAGCGCCCAGCTGGAGCGCATGCAGGAGGCCCGCGCCCGGGCCGAGCAGAACGCCCGCAGCATCCAGGCCCGCCTCGAGCAGGCCCGCAACGCCACCCCGGCCGCCCCGGTGTCCTCGCCCGACAGCGACGACCGCAACGCGCGGGTCCTGATGATGGCGCAGCGCACGGCCGACGACCACATGCGCGACGCGCGGATGGAGTCGGACGCCCTGCTCAACGACGCCCGGGACAAGTCCGACCAGATCACCAGCGACGCCCAGCTCAAGGCCGGGACGATCGAGGGTGACGCCCGTCGCAACCACAGTGAGGCGATGAACAGCCTGGGCACCAAGCGCGCGGCGCTGCTGGACGAGATCGAGCGGCTCGGACAGCTCGCGCAGAGTTACCAGTCCGCGCTGAACAGCCACCTGACGCAGCAGCTGCAGGATCTCGACAGCGTCTCGTCCTCGACCTGAGACCGTGCACCATGGTTGAGAGCTCCGGTGCATCGCCACCCGCGATCGACAGCACGGTCCCGCACACCGCGCGCATCTGGAACTACTGGCTCGGCGGCAAGGACAACTTCGCCGCCGACCGCGCCGTCGGTGATCAGGTCCAGCGGTTCCTGCCCGACATCGTGACCTCGGCGCGGGCCGACCGCGCGTTCCTCCAGCGCGCCGTCCGCGTCCTGGTCGGTGCCGGCATCCGTCAGTTCCTCGACATCGGTACGGGTCTGCCCACCGCGAACAACACCCACGAGGTGGCGCAGGCGCTCGCACCCGACAGCCGGATCGTCTACGCCGACAACGACCCGATGGTGCTCGCGTACGCCCGGGCGTTGCTGACCAGCACCGACGAGGGCGCGACCGACTATCTCGACGCGGACGCCCGGGACACCACCGCCATCCTGGACGGTGCGGCGAGGACACTCGACCTGACGCAGCCGGTCGCCGTCATGCTGCTCGGCGTCCTCAACTTCGTGGGCGACGACGACGAGGCCCGCGCCGTCGTCCGGAACGTCATGGCGGCCGTGCCGTCCGGCAGCTATCTGGCGCTCGCGCACCCGACCACGGAGATCCGGCCGGAGGAGTCGGCGGTCGCGGCCCGCCAGTGGAACGAGACCGCCAAGCCGCCGATCACCCTGCGGAGCAAGGCCGGCCTCCTGGAGTACTTCGAGGGTCTCGACCTCCTGGAGCCGGGGGTGGTGACCTGCACGAAGTGGCGTCCCGAGCCCGGCGACCCGACCGCCGGCACCGACGTCTACCAGTTCTGCGGGCTCGCCCGGAAGCCCTGAAACAGGTCCACCCGGCGGGTCTGATCAGGCCTGCTCGAGTGCCTCCTCGGCGCGTTCCGGGCTGCCCTCGGCCAGACCACGGTCGATGCTCCGACGGTAGGCGAGCCACAGCACGGCCCCGGCGACCAGCACAGCGCCCTCGGTGACGGTGAGCGCCCAGATGATGCCCGGCAGCCCGAACCAGAGGTTGCCGAGGAGCACCACCGGGATGAAAAGGACACCCTGGGTCACCGACATCACGGTCGCCGCCATCGCCAGGCCGGCCGCCTGGAAGAGCGACGTGATCAGACCCGTGAAGCCGTTCGCGATCATCGCCACCAGCTGCGCCGTCATGATGGTGACGCCGATCGAGAGGACCGAGGGATCCGCCACGAAGGCGGAGAACAGCTGCTCCCGGAAGACGAACACCACCACCGAGAAGATCAGCGCGATGCCACCGACCGTGACCGCCGAGCCCCGCAGCGCCGCCGCGAGACGGCCGCCGTCCCCCTTGCCGTACGAGTAGGCGAGCAGCGGCAGGACACCGAACGTGACCCCCATGATCAGGAACTCCGGCACCTGGGCGATGCGGACCGCAACACCCATCGCCGCCAGCGGTCCGTCACCGTAGGCCGCCGCGAGGTTGTTGAGCACCAGCGACGTGACGATCAGGAAGGCCGACTGGAGCAGCGTGCCGACACCGACACCGAGCACGGGCTTGAGCACGGCCGGCGACAGCGTGAACCAGCGCGGCGCGAGCCTGATGTGCTCGCTGTTGCGCTGCAGCCAGAAGGCGAAGTAGCCGATGACGACCAGGTTCGCGAGACCGGTCGCCAGCGCCGCGCCGGCGACACCCCAGTGCAGGACCAGGATGAACAGCACGTCGAGGACGAGGTTCGCCACGGTCGAGGCGATCAGACCGATCATCACCTGCCGGGCGGCACCCTCGGCCCGGACGAGCTGCTCGAGACACACCGACGCGGCGAGCACCGGGACGAAGGCCAGCATGACGCCGACAAAGGCGTTCGTCGCGGGCACGGCGGCGGCATCCGCGCCGAGCAGCGCCACCAGCGGGTGCAGCAGGAGCAGGCCGGCACCGCCGATCACCACCCCGACCAGCACCGAACCCCAGAAGGCGAACGACGAGACGTGCTTGATCTCCCCGGCCCGCGCCGGGTCGTGCTCCGCCGCGCCGAGCAGCCGCGACACGAGCGCGCCGCCACCGACACCGAAGACGTTGCCGACCGCCATGACCAGTCCGAGGATCGGGGCACCCAGGGTGACCGCGGCCAGCAGCGCGGTGTCGTGCAGCGAGCCGATGAAACCCGCGTTGATCAGGTTGTAGACGGCGCCGACGATCATCGCAGCGGCCATCGGCAAACAGAGGTGCACAAGGGCACGGGTGATCGGGGCGGCCGAGAGGTACCAGCGGTTGGTGCCGACGGCCGCGGCTGTCGCCGGGTTGTCCAGGTTCGCAGTGCTCATGACTGCTCCTTCGTGTGGGCAGGACCGAGCGCACGACGGCATCCACCGGCGCGTCCGGGCAGGTTCGAGGGCACGCCGACGGTGTCCGCAGGCGCGTTCAAGGCGGGATTCGGGGCACGCCGACGCTCTCCGTGGGCGCGTTCAAGGCAGGTTCGAGCACGCGCCGCGGTTGCGGGCGCGTTCATGGCAGGGTCGAGCGTGCGCCGCGGTCGGCGCGCCTCCAGGCAGGGTCGAGCGCGCGCCGCGGTTGCCGGCGCGTTCATGGCAGGGTCAGGCGCGCGCCGCGGTTGGAGGCGCTTTCAGGCAGGGTCGGGCGTGCGCCGGTGTCGCCGGCGCGTTCCGGGCTGGTGGGTTACCGGGACGGTTGCGGGAGCTGCGCGGTGATCTTGTTCAGGAGGGTCTGCAGGGTGGCCCGCTCGGTCTCGTCCAGCGGGGCCAGGATCGTCTCGTCGGCGGCGGCCATCGCCGACTCGAACCCGGCGATGAGCTCGGCGCCGGCCGCTGTCGCGTGGACGCGTTTGCTGCGCTCGTTGCCGGGCTCGGTGCGGCGTTCGACCAGGTCACGGCGCTCGAGGCCCTGGAGCAGGCTGGAGACGCTCGCGGCGCTGGTGCGGCTGACCTCGGCGATGTCGCGCTGGATCGCACCAGGGTTCCGCACCAGATAGCCCAGCACGAAGGCCTGCTCGTGACTGAGCTCGCGGGCGCGGATCCAGTCCTCCCCGGCCTTGCGCTGCGCCCACCCGATCCAGCGGACCAGTTCGAGTGCGGTGGTCATCCTCGGTGCTTCCATGGTCAGAACACTAACCGTTAGAGCCCTAACTGTCAACGCTCAAACTGTCAGGGGTCGACGATCCCGGTGCGCACCGCGTGCAGAGCGGCCTGAGTGCGGTCCTGCACACCGAGCTTGGTCAGGATCGCGCTGACGTGGGTCTTCACCGTCTTCTCGGCCAGGCCGAGCTCGCGGGCGATCTCCCGGTTGGCCCGGCCACGCGCGATCGCGGCCAGCACCTCGTGCTCGCGAGCGGTCAGCCGCGTCTCGGTCCGGCGCTGCTCCCCCTGCGCCAGCATCCGCGCCATGTCGGGATCGAGTAGGACGTGACCCGCATGCACCGCGCGGATCGCCGAGGCCAGCGCGGGCGGGTCGATGTCCTTGGAGACACAACCGTGCGCACCGGCCCGCAGCGCGGGCAGCACCGTCGCCGGCTCGGTGAAGCTCGTGATGATCAGGACCCGGGCCGGGTTGCCGGAGGCGCGCAGCCCGCGCAGCGCCGTCAGCCCGTCCGATCCGGGCATCCACAGATCGAGCAGAACCACGTCCGGGCGCAGCTCCTCCGCCACGGCCACCGCCGTCGTCCCGTCGGCCGCCTCGCCCACGACGCTCAGGTCGTCCTGCAGGTCCAGGAACGTGCGCAGACCCTGCCGCACCACCGGATGATCGTCGACCACCAGCACCCGGATCGGCTCACTCAAGGGGCACCTCCAGACGCACGGTGGTGCCCTCTCCCGGCCGCGACAGCACGTCGAGCCGGCCGCCCGCGCCCCGGGCCCGCTCGCGCATCGAGGCCAGGCCGAACTGACGCGACGCCTCCCGCGGGTCGAAACCCCGGCCGTCGTCGCCGACCTCGAGCACCACCGAGCCGCCGGCGGCCCGCAGCGTCACGGTCACCACCCCGGGCCCGGCGTGCCGCAAGGCGTTGTGCAACGCCTCCTGGGCGATCCTGAACGCCGCTTCCTCGCGGACGGCCGGCAGGCGTGGCACCGCAGCGCCGGCAAAACGGACCGCGGGCGCATGGACACGGTCGAGCAGGTCGGCCTGTTTGCGCAGCGCCACGTCGAGGCCGTCCCCCGCCAGCTCGGCCGGGCGCAGACCCACCACGATCGCGCGCAACTCCTCGGTGGCCTCGGCGGCCAGGCGGCGGACGGTGTCGAGCTCCGCGAGCGCCCTCGTGGCATCCCGGGTGACGAGGGTCGCCGCGGCGTCGGCGGTCAGCCGGAGACTGAACAGCTTCTGGGCCACCGCGTCGTGCAGCTCCCGGGCGATGCGGTTGCGCTCGGCCACGATGGACAGTTCGCGACTCTGCTCGTACAGCCGGGCGTTGACCAGGGCGATCGCCGCGTGGGCGGCGAGCAGGCGCAGCAGCTCCTCGTCATCGGCGGTGAAACCGCCCGGCCTGGTCTTGTTGGCCAGGAAGATGCTGCCGAGGATCTCGTCGCCGTGCAGGATCGGCACGCCGAGGAAGTCGGTCAGCTCCGGATGGGCGGCGGGCCACCAGCCGAACCGCGGATGCGACCGCACGTCGGTCAGCCGGACCGGCTCCGGGTCGCGCAGCATCGCCCCGAGCAGGCCGTGCCGGCGTGGGAGCGGGCCGATCGCCCGCCACTGCTCGTCGCTGATGCCGTCGGTCAGGAACTCCGCGAAGGTGTCCGCCGGACCGGGCACACCCAGAGCGGCATATCGAGCATCGAGCAGGCGGCGGGCCGACGCGACGATCGTCTGCAGGACGTCGCGGACCGACAGGCGGGCGGTGACGGCGAGCACGGCCTCACTCACCTCCCGGAGCTCGGCGCGGTCGCAGGCGGTCATGGGATGAACCGTACTCAGCCCGGGCCCGGGCGGGATCGGACCAAGGGCGTAGTTCCATGGTCTGACGCCGGGTGAGTCTCCAGGCTGATGGCAAAGAACCCGGACGGCCCTAGCGTCGGCGGCATGAGATCCGACAACCCAGTAGCGATCATCACCGGGGCGTCCCGGGGGCTCGGCCTTGCCCTCACCGCCGGTCTGGCCGGCGCCGGCTGGCGGCTGGTCGTCGACGCCCGCGGCGCCGCGGACCTGACCGCCGCGATCGCGGAGCTCGGCGCCGGGGACCGCGTCGTCGCCATACCCGGGGACGTCACCGACGCCGCGCACCGCCGGGCGCTGATCGAGGCGGCCGACCGGCTCGGCGGGCCCGACCTGCTGGTCAACAACGCCGGCATCCTCGGACCGAGCCCGCTGCCGTCACTCGCCGATCACCCGCTCGACGCGTTCCGGGAGGTTCACGAGGTCAACGTCGTCGCGCCGCTGGCTTTGATCCAGCTCGCCCTGCCCGCACTGCGGTCCAGGGACGGCGCGATCGTGACCGTCACCTCCGACGCGGCGGTCGAGGCGTACCCGGGCTGGGGCGGGTACGCCTCGGCCAAGGCCGCCGCCGAGCAGGTCACCAGCGTGCTGTCCGTCGAGGAGCCGACCCTGCGTGTGTGGTCGGTCGACCCGGGTGATCTGCGCACCCGCATGCACCAGGAGGCGTTCCCGGGCACCGACATCAGCGACCGGCCACTGCCGGAGACGGTGGTTCCAGCCTTCCTGAAGCTGCTCGCCGACGCACCGCCGTCGGGGCGGTTCCGCCTCGCCGACCTGCTCACCGGGGCCAGCCGATGATGATCGACTTCGCGCTGCCACCGGCGCTGGAGGCCGACCGGCCGCCGCCCGCGCGCGACGGTGTGCGGATGCTGGTCGGCGAGCGATCGAGCGGCCGGGTCACGCATCACCGGTTCACCGACCTACCGGACCTGTTGAGGCCCGGCGACGTCCTGGTGGTCAACACCTCGGCCACGCTGCCCGCGGCGGTGCCGGTGACCGACAGCCCGCTGACCGTCCACTTCTCGACCGAGTGCGACGACGGCTCCTGGCTCGTCGAGCTGCGCCGCAACCGCGGCAAGGCCACCGAACCGTTCCCCGAGGGCTCCAGCGGCCGGCGTTATCCGCTTCCCGGCGGCGGGGCAGTCGTCCTGGGGGAGCCGTGGTCGGCCGGACGCCTGTGGCGGGCCGAGGTCGTGACCGGCGGCGCCCGCTCCGTGCAGGCCTTCCTGTACGCCCACGGCCGACCCATCCGGTACGGCTATGTGCGGCGGAGGTGGCCACTGGCGGCGTACCAGACGGTTTTCGGGGTCAGTCCCGGCAGCGCCGAGATGCCGAGTGCGGGGCGGCCGTTCACCGACGTGCTGGTCACCCGGCTCGTCACCGCGGGCGTTCTGTTCGCCCCCGTGCTGCTGCACACCGGTGTGGCGTCGCCGGAGGCGCACGAGCGGCCGTACCCGGAAAGATTTGTGGTGCCCCCGGCCAGCAGACGGCTGGTCGCGCGGGCCCGGGCCGACGGTGGCCGGATCATCGCGGTCGGCACGACCGCGGTCCGGGCGCTGGAGACCGCCTGGGACGGCCCGGCGCAGGGCTGGACCGAGCTCGTGATCACCCCGGACCGTGGCTTGCGCGCGGTCGACGGGCTGCTCACCGGCTTTCACGAGCCGCGTGCTTCACACCTCGACATGCTGGCGGCCGTCGCGGGGACACCGCTGCTCGAACGCTGTTACGCGGAGGCGCTCGACGCCCGCTACCTGTGGCACGAGTTCGGCGACGTCAACCTGCTCCTGCCGTGACACCGTGCTCAGAGCAGGACCGCGACCATCAGCAGGAGCAGCGGGAGCCCAGCGGCGAAGAGCCCGAGCCGGACCACGGCCGGGTCGGAGAGGATCTCCCGCAGCGGGCCCGCGCCCCGAACGCTCGTGTGGCTTGCCATCGTCGTGTCTCCCTCGTGTCGTCAGCGGCCGGTGCCGCGATGAGGACGACTATGTCGCCCGGACGGCCGGTGCCGCATCGACGCTCAGCGGGGTTTCGAGCAGCGCGGATCTACAACTTTTGGCAGAGAGATGACATCATTGTTGTCATGTCACAGCGCCGCGGAGTCGCGCTCTACGAGGTCCTCCGGCACGTCCGGCCGCTCGTGCTCAACTCGGCGCGGGTGGTCGAGGCGACCCTGCGCCCCCAAGGGCTGACCGTCGGCATGCGAGCCGTACTGGAGGTCCTCACCGAGCACGGCCCGGCCACGGCGCCGGCGCTCGGCGAGCTCCTGGACCTGCCCCGGCAGGGTGTCCAGCGGCACGTCAACGACCTGATCGACCGAGGCCACGCCGAGAGGAGGGTGAACCCGGCCCACCGGCGTTCGGTCCTGATCGCCCTCACCCCCACGGGCACCGCGGTGATCACCAAGATCCGCGACGACGAACTGCACCGGCTCGCCGCACTGGCACCGGAGTGCACCCTGGCGGAGATCACCACCGCCGCCAAGGTCCTCGGTGCTCTCAGCCGTGACGTCCGCCGCCAGTCATGACTTCCGACGTCTTCGGCCTGACCAGCGCCAACCGCCGCATGATCGCCGACTTCCTGGAGACGCTCGACGACGACCAGTGGGCCGCACCCACGCTGTGCGAGGGCTGGACCGTGCACCACCTGGCCGCCCACCTGGTCCAGCCGATGCTGGTCGGCTTCGGACGGTTCTTCCTCACCGCGCTGCGCTACCGCGGTGACACCGCCCGGACCGTCGACCACTTCACCCGGCGGCTCGCCGCACGGCCCCGCGCGGAGCTGATCGCCCTCCTGCGCGAGCACGCCGCCGACCGGGTCGATCCGCCGCGTGTCGGACCGTTCGGCCCCTTCGCCGAGACCTGCATCCACCTGCGCGACATCGCGCGCCCGCTGGGGCTGGCGGCGGACGTGCCGGCCGAGCACTGGCGCCTCCTGCTCGACCATCTGACCTCACCCGGCGTGGCCCCGGCCCTCGTGCCGCCCGGCCGACTCGACGGCCTCCGGCTCGAAGCCACCGCCTTCCTCACCGACTCGGGCCCCAACACCGGCTCGGGCCCCAACACCAACTCCGACCACAACACCAGCCCTGGTCACGGCACCGGCTGGGGTCCGGGTGCCGGCGCCCTGATCAGCGGGCCGCTCGAGGCGTTGGGCCTGGCTGTCACGGGACGTCGGGCCGCCTTGGCCGACCTGCACGGCCCCGGCCTCGCCACCCTCCAGGCCCGGCTGTGAACCGCGGTCCAGCAGCAACGACACCCAGGTCCACCCGGCCTGCCCCGACCACTGAGCAGCTCTCCCCGTACCCGAGAAGGTTTCGGTGAGGCTGCGAAGGCCGCTACCGATCGGGCCCAGGCCTCGTTGCCGACCGGCAACCTGTTTGAAGCTGGGGCCGGCCACGTCCACCGGCTGTCCGGGCTCCCGGCCCGGACCGGCAGGATGATCGGATGAACAGACGCCGGCGCCGCCTTCTGATCACCCTCGGCGTCGTCCTGCTGACCACCGCGGGGCTCTTCACCGCGAACAGCTCCGCGTTGTGGGGCGACGACGACGGCCGCCCTCTACTCCTCGCTCACCGGGGCATCGCGCAGACCTTCCCGCTCGACGGAGTGGACAACAACACCTGTACGGCCGCGCGCATCCACCCGCCGGATCACGCGTACCTGGAGAACACCCTCGCGTCGATGCGGGCGGCGTTCGAGGCCGGTGCGGACATGCTGGAGTTCGACGTGCAGGTCACCGCCGACGATCGCCTGGTGGTGTTCCACGACTCCACGCTGGAGTGCCGGACCGACGGCTCCGGCCGGATCCGCGACCACACCCTCGCGGAGCTGCGGCGGCTCGACCTCGGCCACGGGTACACCGCGGACGGCGGTGCCACGTACCCGTTGCGGGGTAAGGGATCCGGTCTGCTGGTGACCGTCGAGGAGGTGGTTGCCGCTTTCCCGGACCGGGAGCTGCTCATCGACCTCAAGAACGACGAGGCGGACGAGGGTGAACGCCTGGCCGCCTACCTCGCCACCCTGCCCGCGGAGCGGCTCGCCACCATCGGCGTCTACGGCGGCGACGCGCCGGTCGAGGTTGTCAGGAGCCGCCTTCCGCAGGTGCGCGCCACCTCACGGAAGATCATGAAGTCCTGCCTGACCGGGTACCTCGCGCTCGGCTGGAGCGGCCACGTCCCCGGCGCCTGCCGGCACACCGAGCTGCATCTGCCGGAACGCTACGGCCGCCTCATGTGGGGCTGGCCGCTCCTCTTCGCCGACCGCATGCGCGAGGCGGACACCCGCGTGATCCTCGTGGCCGGTGACGGGCCCTGGTCGGCCGGGTTCGACCGGCCTGAGGACCTCGAGACGATGCCCGCGGGCTGGTCCGGGTGGCTCTGGACCAACCGCACCGACCGGATCTCCCCCGTCCTGCGTCCGTGACCGCCAGAAAATCTCCCGTACGCGGGGCAACCGGACCGTGGCGCACCCTGTCTAGTACGGGTGAGAGCTCAAGCCGGCAGAGGGAGCGTCCGTGGTCACGGACATCGAGACCGAGTTGCAGTCGTTCGTCGAGGCGAGATATCTGCACCTGCGCCGCACTGCCTACCTGCTGTGCGGTGACTGGCACCGGGCCGAGGACCTGGTGCAGACCGCCCTGGCCAAGGTGGTCGTCGCGGCGCGGCGCCGCACGATCGACAGCCTCGACGCGTACGCCCGGACGGTTCTGACCAGGGTCTACCTCGACCATCGGCGCCGCCATCCGTGGCAGCGCGAGCGCCCGCTGGCGGAGCTGCACGAACAACCGGTGGCCGACGGCGACCGGGCACTCTCCCTGACAGTCCTCGCCGCTCTCCGCGCGTTGCCGCCCCGGCAGCGTGCGGCGGTGGTGCTGCGCTATTGGGAGGACCGGAGCACGGAGGAGACGGCGGAGGCACTGGGCGTCTCCACCGGCACCGTCAAGAGCCAGTGCGCGAAGGCCATGGCCACGCTGCGCGGATCCCTCGCCGGGGTCCGGCCGGAGCTGTCGCTGAACGGAGGAGGCGGAAAATGACCGGAGAGCACCACCTCAGGGATCTGCTGGAGCACGCGACCACCCACGAGCCACCGCCCGGGGCGGGAACGGCCGAGGTGTTCAGCCGGGCCCGTTCGATCCAGCGGCGGCGGCGCGCCGGGGTCGGACTCGCTGGTGCGGCCACGCTGGGCGTGCTGGTGGCCGCCGGAGTGACCTGGTCCGGGCCTGCGGCCACCCCCGAGCCGACCGACGGCGTGGCCCCGGCGACGGCGGCGCCCGCCGGCACACCGTCGGCACAGGCCCGGACGCCCCTCACGGCGACAACGGCTCTCGACACCCTGCGGACGTTGCTGCCGAAGGGCAGCCGGGTCAGCAACGAGGTGGCCCGTAAGGGGTTCGCGAGTCTGGTGGTCAAGGACGCCGGTGGCCGCACCACCGTCGAGGTGAACGTCGATCCTGAGTTCTCCACCGACGCGGGGAAGGCCTCTCCGGCGGATCTCCTCGACCGGTACGACTGCGCCAAGCGGACGGATCCGCAGGGCACCGAGTGCACCGCGGCGACCCGGGACGACAGGACGCGGATCGTGTCCATCGACGGTCCGGCCGACGAGCCGGGCGCCTCGGAAATCGTCCGGCGGCAGGTGGACGTGCTCGGGCCTGACGGGCAGCGGGTGGTCGTCACCGTCTGGAACGCCGTGGACGTCTCCTCCGGCGAGGTGACGCGGCCGGCGCCCGCGCTGACCGGTGCGCAGCTTCAGGAGATCGCCACGAGCAAGCGGTGGAACACGGCACCGACCGGCGAGGGCGGCGCCCCGAACTAGATCGCCACTATCGGACGAAAGTGGCGATCCACTAATCGTCCGGTCCAATGTGGATCTATGGTGGCCGCTTTCTGAGATCAACAACTCGCCGGGTGACCGAATAGCAGGACAGTGTCAAAAGATTTACCGAAGCCGCTCCACACACCGTGTGTATTTGACGCCGTCGAATCAGCGTTCACAAGGCTGTGACATGCGGCATTCAGCGCGTTACCCGGTTTTGCATGATCGATGAGCATTACACGCCGTGACCGGACTGCCGGGAATGCATTTCTTCCGCGCCGGAAGGGACAGCGAAGAGATTGGCCGACAACTATGCTCGCCTTTGGATTGATCCAATGATCGGGAACCGTGCCGACCTTTGATCACAGTCAGCCGGTCCTGATCACAGTCAGGTGGGTGGCCGCGGCGGCCAGGCCGCGACCACCCAGTTGTCCTCGCTCATCGACCAAAGGAGTCAACATGAGGACAGGAAGCAGGGTACTCCGTCACCTGGGTCTCGCATCCCGGGCCGGATTCGCCGCAGCTCTCGTCGGAGCGGGCATGGTGGCCCTCTCGGCCAGCCCGGCCGCTGCCACAACCGCCAGCAGCAACTGCAGCGCCACCTCGTTCGGCCCGATGTGTTACTACTTCCAGTCGTCCTACCGGGGCTCGCGCGCAGCGATCAACGGCTGGGTCAACGACCTCTACGCCTACGAGTTCAGCAACACCGGCGCGGGCGCCTATCAGGACGTCGCCAACAACGCCGGCTCCGGCGTCAACGCCGACACCCGGTGCGTCGCCCGGATCTGGGAGCACGGCACCCAGACCGGCCGCGTCAAGGAACTGAACTGGAACGGCTACGTCGGCGACCGCGATTCGACCCTGGACGAGCTGAACAACAACAACCGCTCGCAGAGCTGGCGTTCCTGCACCTAGGAACGACGCGCAGTAAATATCATCGACCCGGGAGGCCGGCGTTACTTCGTCACGGCCTCCCGGGCCCTGCCGCGCGCCTTTGCTGTATTCCGCAAAGGACACGATCGCGCGCTTTCCGTATTCCGCATGAATCGTCGCGCTGCCCCTTTTTCTCCGATGATGAGAGGACCACCATGAACAGGTACACCACGCCGGTCCGGCTGGCGGCCGCCCTCGCGCTGTGCCTCGTCGCGGCGGGCTGCAGCGACGACAAGCAGCCCGGCGCCGCCTCGGACGCGCTGACCGTCAACTCCCCGCCCGTGGTCGGGGCCGCGCCCCAGCTCGACCTGCTGGACGGCAAGGTCTTCCCCGTCGAGGCCTACAAGCTGACACCCGAGAAGACCCGCCAGCTCAACAACGCCCAGACGGTGCTGGCCAACAAGTGCCTCGCCCGCTTCGGCTTCCCGCCGTCGCTGCGGGAGGTCCCGGCGTCACAGCCGATGGACGCTTCCAACAGCCGCCGGTACGGCATCACCGACGGAGCGGTGGCAGCGAAGTACGGCTATCACCAGCCGGGTGGCAGCGACGGGCAGACCAGTCGCCCACCTGCCGAGCCGGTCACCAAGGAGCTGAGCCTGGTGCTCTACGGCGCTCCCGACCCGACCGGCACCGGCAAGCAGACGGGCACCGCCGCCAACGGCGCCGAGATCCCCGCCGGCGGCTGCATGGGCGAGAGCAAAAGCAAGCTCAGCGCGGACGCGTACGAGCGGGTCGACCCGGGGCAGTTCGCCAGCGACATCGAGCTGGCCGCGGGCAAGCAGGCCGACGCGGACCGCCGTGTCACCGGCAAGTTCGCCGAGTGGTCCGCGTGCATGAAAACGGACGGCTTCGATTACAGCGACCCGTTCCAGCCGCTCGACGGCGAGATCCTCAAGAGCAGCCTCGCCCAGCCGGTGCCCAGCGCGCTGGAGATCCGGACAGCCGTCGCCGACGTCGAGTGCAAACAGAAGGTCAACCTCGTCGGCGTCTGGTTCACCGTCGAGGCGGCGTACGAGGAGAAGTTGATCGAAAAGAACCAGGAGCGGCTCGCCGACATCAAGAAGGCGATCGACGCGATGCTCCAGTCGGCCGCCGGCGTGACCGGTTGAGCAGCGACAACAGCCGCCGACGGAGGTAGTGATGTTCGGGTTCGCCTGGGACAGGCCCGACGGGGAGCAGATTCTCGAGGAGCCGGCTGCCGCTCCGGCGCCGGCGCCCCGGGAGGACGGTCCCGTCCGGCGGAACGGCCGGCGGCGGTGGGCGTTGCTCATGGCCGGCGGGGCGACGCTGTTGTCGCTCGGCGGGCTCATCGGGGCGTCGTTCGTGCAGTCGCCCGAGCAGCAGCGCGCCTCGGCGCTGCCGCCGGCTCCGAGCGTGCTCACCGCCACCGTGGAGGAACGGCTGCTGGCGTCGACGGTGGTGACCCGCGGCGAGGTCGGTGCGGACAGGCAGGTCGAGGTCACCCCGGCGAGTGCGCAGGGTGCCGAGGTCACCGTCGTGACCGCCGTCCGTACCAGGGTGGGCGCCAAGATCAAGCCTGGTGACGTCGTGCTGACCGTCTCGGGCCGGCCCCTGATGATCCTGCCGGGTGCCATCCCGGCTTACCGCGACCTGAAGCCGGGCGACGAGGGTGACGACATCGCGCAGTTGCAGTCGGCGCTGCGTCGGCTCGGCCACTACGACTCGGGTGATCGCCGCGGCTGGTTCGGGCCGTCGACCAAGGCCGCGGTCCGCCGCCTCTACGCCGACATCGGGTACGAGGTGCCCGACACGGGCGGGCCCGGCGGCCAGGAGGACCGCGAGCCCTTGCGGGCCGCGGACGATGCGGTCGGCGCGGCCCGCTCGGCCGTCACCTCGCTGAAGGCCCGGCTGGCCGCGGCGACCCCGCCGCCGTCCGCCCCTGGCGAGCCGACCCTCAAGGACCAGCTCAAGGCGGCCAAGCGCACCTTGGCCCGCGCCGAGCAGGACCGCAGGGACCTGGTCGCACGCACCGGTCCGATGGTGCCGCTGGCCGAGGCGGCGTTCCTGACGACGTTCCCGGCCACCGTGGTCGCGGTCGGCCGCAAGGTCGGCGACCCCGTAGAGGCCCCGCTGATCACCTTCGCCACGGGCCGGCTCACCGTCACCGCCAAGCTCCAGCCGGAGCAGGCATCGCTGCTGCGGCCCGGGATGCCGGTCGAGATCCTCTCCGAGACCCTGCGGGAGAAGGCCACCGGTGTGGTCGGCACGGTCGGCAAGCTGACCACCGACCGGTCCGGCGGCGACGGCGAGGAAGGTCAGGCGGCGGGCCTCCCCTACGTCCCCGTCACGGTGACGACCAAAAAGGCGCTCGGCAACCAGTGGAACAATCTCGACGTCCGGCTCACCGTGACCGCGGCGCAGACCAGCGGCAAGGTCCTGGTCGTGCCGGTCTCCGCGGTGAGCGCCTCCGCCGACGGCACCACCACCGTCAGCGTGTCCCGACCTTCAGGCGACCTGGTACGCGTCAGCGTCGAACCGGGCGTGTCCGGGGACGGATTCATCGCGGTGACCCCGGCCGCCGACGCCACCCTCGCCGCCGGTGACCGCGTGGTGGTCGGCCGATGACCGCGCCGGTCGTCCGCTTCGACGCCGTCGCCAAGACGTACCCCGGCCCGCCGCCGGTCCACGCCCTGCACGCGGCCGACCTCACCATCGAACGCGGTGAGTACGTGGCGGTCGTCGGCCCGTCCGGCTCGGGCAAGTCGACGTTCCTCAACCTCGTCGGGCTGCTCGACCGGCCGTCGAGCGGATGTTACGAGCTCGACGGCATCAACGTCGGCAGCCTCCGCGAGTCGGACCGCTCGGCCGTGCGGGGCCGCCGCGTCGGCTTCGTCTTCCAGTCGTTCCACCTGCTCCCCTATCGCAGCGCGGTCGAGAACGTCGCCCTGGCGCAGCTCTACACCGGACCCCCGGGCCCGGAACGCCGGCAGACCGCACTCGCCGTGCTGGACCGCGTCGGGCTCGCGCACCGGGCCGAAGCCCTGCCGACCATGCTGTCCGGTGGTGAACGGCAGCGGGTCGCCATCGCCCGCGCCCTCGCCAACCAGCCCAGCCTGCTGCTCTGCGACGAGCCCACCGGCAACCTCGACAGCGAGACAGCCGCAACGGTCCTCGCCCTGCTCGACGAGGTGCACGCCGCCGGCTTCACGGTCATCGTGATCACCCACGACGCGGAGGTCGCCGCCCGCAGCCCGCGCCGCATCACCATCCGCGACGGGGTGCTGCATGGATGAGCGTTCCCGGCTGTCGCTCAGAGACCTGGTGGGCGAGGCCGTCTCCGGCATCCTCCAACGCCCGGGCCGCTCGACCCTGACGATGCTCGGCACCGTGCTCGGCATCGGCGCGATGGTCGCCATCCTCGGCCTCACCACCACCGCGGGCGGCCAGATCGACCGCCGCTTCACCGCCCTGGCCGCCACCGAGGTGACGGTCGAGGACGTCGGCGCCGACCAGGTCAGCCACGAGATGAGCTTCCCCGCCGACGCCGGCAGCCGCATCCGCCAGATCAACGGCGTGGTCCGCGGCGGTGTCCTCTGGCCTCTCCCCCTGCGCAAAGCCACCATCAGCGGCGTCCCCGAGGTGAGCGGCGAGAGCAGCGGCCTGGCCCTCTACGCCGCCGAACCGGACGCCCTCGCCACGCTGCACCCCGTGATCACCACCGGCCGCACGTTCGACGCCTTCCACGTCAGCCGCCGCGAACGCGTTGCGGTGCTCGGGATCGGCGCGGCGAACCGCCTCGGCATCACACGGCTCGACGCATACCCGGCGGTGTTCATCAACGGGTCCCCGTACACCGTCATCGGCATCATCTCCGAGCTGGAACGCCAGCCCGAACTCCTGCTCGGCGTCATCCTGCCGTCGTCGACGGCGCTGACCGCGTACGGGCCACCCGTCGACCAACCGGCCAAAATGATCGTCGAAACCCGCCTGGGCGCGGCCCGCGTCGTCGCGCAGCAGGCACCGCTCGCCCTGCGCCCGGACGCCCCGGACCGCTTCCGGGCGATCGCCCCACCGGACCCCCAGTCCCTCCGGGGCAGCGTCACCTCCGACCTCAACGTCCTCTTTGTCGTCCTGGCCGCCATCACCCTGATCATCGGCGGCGTGAGCATCGCCAACACCACCTTCGTCGCCGTCCTGGAACGCACCGGCGAAATCGGCCTCCGCCGCTCCCTGGGCGCCCGCCGCCGCCACATCGCAGCCCACTTCCTGGCCGAATCCGCCGCCCTCGGCACACTCGGCGGTCTGGTCGGCACGAGCCTCGGCGTGGTCGTGGTCGTGGTGGTCGCTCTGATCCAGGACTGGACGGCGGTGCTCCAACCCTGGACGGTGCTGCCCTCGCCCGCGGCGGGAACGCTGGTCGGGGTCGCCGCCGGGCTCTTCCCCGCCATCCGCGCCGCCAAGATCGAGCCGGTCGAGGCCCTGCGCCGCTGAATTTCAAGGAAGCCGGAGCCCACGGAGACCCCAACTTCAACGAAGTCGGGGCGTCCGCGACCCCGCGAGGGCCCAGGTCCAAAGAAGTTGAGGGCTTGTGGCCCACGCAGACCCCAACTTCAACGAAATTGGGGCGTCCGCGACCCGCGAGCGCCCAAGCCCAAGGAAGTCGAGGCCTCATGGCCCACGAAGACCCCAACTTCAACGAAGTCGGGGGCGTCCACGATCCGCGAGCGCCCAAATCCAAGGAAGTTGGAGCCTCCACCGTCCGCAGGGGCCCCGATCGAGCCGGTCCGGGCCGGCAGGCCGCTGAGATCAAACCGGCCAAGTGCCGCAGCCCACTCGGATGGGCCGGTCCAGGCACGCACGGCGCTGAGATTGAGACGGTCCAGGCCCACACGAAGCCGAGACTGAGCCGGTACAGGCCGGCACGTCGCTGAGATTGAGACGGTCCTGGACCGCGAGCTGGGCGGCCTCAGAGGGCGAAGGTTTTGGGCCGGTGACACCGGCCCGGAGCGGGGCAGAAATTGACGGGGTCCGATGCTAGCGTCGGCTGGTCGTCAACGGGGGGAACGTTCATGGCAAACAAATTGAGCCGCACTCTGTCCATTGTCGCCGGCTTCGCACTGGTCACCGCCGTCCAGGCCGCTCCGGCTCAAGCCGCTGCACGGCCGACCGGTGTGCTTCTGCTGTCCGGTGGTGGGGCGACACATGCGGTCGACGTTCGCAGCGGCCGCGTGATCGCCGAGGTGGGTGATGGGTTCGACGCCGCTGTGTCGCGGCGGGCGAGTGTGGCCTACGGACGGGATGTCGATCCTTGTCATCCCGACGTCGAGGGTTGTTTCGGGGCGGCCGACCTGCTGACATCGTCGGTGGCCGGCACCGGAGAGCGACTTCTTGTGCACAATCCTGAGGCGCAGGGCGGTGTTTCCGATCCTGACTGGTCGCCTGACGGGGCGCTGATCGTCTACTCCTGGCACACGCCCGGGGAGCGGGGGCTCAATCTGGTTCGTGCGGATGGTTCCGGGAACGAGCAGATCGTTTCGTTCAGTGGGCCCGGGACCTTTGCGCCCAGTGGGCGGAGCGTCGCCTTTGTCAAGGACGGCAACCTGCAGGTCATTGATCTGGGGACGCGGCAGGTTCGGCAGGTGACCAGTGACGGGCTGGCTGCGTGGTCGGCGCCGGACTGGTCGCCGGACGGGCGGTTCCTGGTCTATGCGGGCGAGTCGACGTTCTTCGTCGTTCCCGCCGCTGGTGGCACACCGGTGGCCGCCGCGTGGCCGGCGATGATGCACTCGGTCGGGTCACCGGTGTTCTCACCTGACGGCCGCAGCGTCGCCTTCACCGCGACCGAGAGCTTCCCGGACCCGGATCAGCCCTGGGTGCGGCGCGTCTTCACGGCGGCGGTGGACGGTTCGCGGCTGACGCCGGTCAAGGACACCTACGACGAGGCCACCGACTGGTTCGGGCTCTGATCGGCCGTTGTCACCGTGCCGGCCGCGCCGTCGACGGTGATCAGCTGGCCGTCGGTGATGCGGGTGGTGGCGGCGGGTACGCAGATGACCGCGGGGATGCCGTATTCGCGGGCGACGGTGGGGCCGTGCGCCATGATGGCGCCGGTTTCGGTCACCAGACCGGCCGCTGTGAGGAACAGCGGTGTCCAGCCGGGGTCTGTGGTGCTCGTGACGAGGATGTCCCCGGGTTCCAGGTGAGCGGTGGCCGGGTCGAGCACGACCCGCGCTCGGCCGGTCGCCCGCCCGGCTGACGCACCTACGCCTCGCAGAGCGTCGTCGGGTGCCGGGCCGGCGGTGAGCAGGGACTCGATGTCGGTGCCGTCGGATAGCAGGGCGACGGGGACCGTGCGGCGGCGCAGTTCGCGCTGGTGCACCGCTTTGCGGGTCGTGATGACGGCGCGGAGGTCGAGGTTGTCGTGGACGGCGGCGTGGACCTCGCCCAGGGTTGCGAACACGATGTCGTCCCGGTCGGCGAGGCGGCCGGCGGTGGCGAGGTCGGCGCCGATGAGGAGGAGCTGGCGGCGCATCTCGCGGAGGGAGTAGAGGCCCGCGAACTTGCCGGACTCACGGAGGCCGGCCAGTGCTCGGGCGCGGCGCAGGAGGAAGCCGGTGAGGCGTCCGCGTACCGGTCGGCGGCGGCGGGCCCGGGCAACCAGGTCGTCGAGGGTTGCTTCGGCGGTGGTGGCGGCGCGGGCGAAGCGGACATCCGGTGCCTGCTCCGGATCCTGCACCCGGAGGTAGTTGGCGATCATCGCGAGGACCGGTGCCGGGTTCTCGTCCCAGCGCGGCACGCCCAGGTCCACCTCGGCGGCGCCACGGTGGCCGTACCGGGTGAGGAAGGCGGTGAGGCCGATCTCCGGGAGTGTTCCGGCCAGAAAGCGCTCGGCGAGCTCGGTGGGGGGCGTGGTGAGCACGAGGTCGCGGTGCTCGCCGACCTGCTGTGAGAGCCTCCACAGCGCGAGGTCCATCTCGATGGTGACGTTGTGCGGCATCCCCGCCAGGACGGCGTGGATCTCGTCCGGTCCGGCGAGACCCTTGAGGAGCTGCTCCGGCGCGGCGGCGGCAAGCATCCCGGCCACGATCGTCCAGGTGATGGCATCGGCACCATCCGGCGCATCCTGCCGCCGCACGAACCGCAACCGTTCCGCAGCCACCTCCAAACCACCGGGCACCGCCGCCGCCAGCCCGCGAGCACCGGAAACCGCCGCCGCCAGCCCGCGAGCACCAGAAACCGCCGGCGACAGACCGCGAGCATCGGACACCGCCGGCGACAGACCCCGATCACCGGGAACCGCCGGCGGCAACTCGCGGGTACCGGACACCGCCGGCAGCAGACCGTCGGCGCCCGAAGCAGCAGGCAAGGGTTGTAGGTGGTCGGGCGGCGCCGAGGCGAGGCGGAGGTTCTCGACGGCTTGGAGCAGGCGGCGGCGCGCCTTCTCCGGCCGGGCCAGGGCACCCACCACCCCGCTCACGCCGCGAGCCGCGGTGGCGAGCGACGGCATCGTGGCACCCGGCCGGGCGGCCGCAGCGTCCGGGGCGAAGCGAGGATCCTGAAGGACCCATTCCATCGCCGCCTGGGCGCGCGGCCCGAAGTCGACGGCCATGAGCTTGATCAGGCGTTTGCGGGTCGCGGGGTGGCGGGCCAGGTCGGTCAGGTCGCCGTAGAGGCGGCCGCCGATGTCGACGATCTCCGCGCGGACACCCAGGGCCGCGAGCATCGCCGCGATCCGGTCGGACAGGGTCGACAGGCCGAGGGGCGTGACCGGCTGGAGCATGCCCTGCACGTGCCCGAACTCGAAGTACACGCGCAGATCAGGTGTCGCCGGCGGCAGCGGGAACAGCGTGGTGATCGGCCGCGACTGCAGCAGCCACAACGTCCCCGAGCGGTCGAAGGCCCACTCCACGTCGACCTCGCCCGGCAGGCGCTCCCCCACGGCCTGCAGCTCGGCCAGCTGCTCGGGTGACAGGCATCCACCGGCCGGGGTGGCGGACGCACCGAGGACGTAGTGGTCGGCCTGCACCGTTCCGTCGACGACCGCGCTGCCCGGGCCCGGGGCGGCGTCGACGACCATCTCCGTGCGGCTGCCGGTCAGCGGGTTCGCCGTGAAGAGGACGCCGGCGACCGAGGCGTCGATCATGCGCTGGACGACGACTGCCATGCGTACCGTGTCGGTCTGAAGGTCGTGGGCTTTGCGGTAGGCGGTGGCGCGAGGGCTGTGCAGCGACTCCCAGCAGCGGGTGATCGCGGCGAGCAGGGCGCCGGGGCCGGTGACGTCGAGGATCGTGTCGTGCTGCCCGGCAAAGCTGGCGTCCGGCTGGTCCTCGGTGGTCGCGCTCGAGCGGACCGCGACCGGCCCGCCGCCGAGCTTCCCGTACGCGGCCAGGATCTCCGCCTCCGGCAGGACACCCTTCCGGTACGCCTCCGTGGTCACGCAGAAGCCCGGTGGCACCCGGAAGCCCTGCTCGATCAACGCGCCGAGACCGGCCGCCTTACCCCCGACGAGACCGACGACGCCCCCGGTGAGGCCGGTCACGCCTCCGGGGAGGGCGGTGACAGCCGTCACGTCGGCCAGTGCGAGCACCTGCATCGGACCCCTCCTCGTTGCAATACGACTGCAATGTAACCCACACTATCCGGCCGGCGCCACGACGGCAATGCCTGATTGGACCCGAGAAGTCGGAAGAAACGCTGGTCGTTCACACCCCTGAAATGCTCCCCGTAAACATTGCCGGCGTGTTTCTATTCGCGCCAATGACAATCGCCTTTAGGGGAGGGTGACCGTGTCATATCGGCGCAGCCTGTCCGCGTTCGCCGCGGCCGCCTTGATCGCAGCCTCGTTTTTCGTGATCGAATCCGCCACGCCCGCGGCCGCCGCCGTATTGCCTTCCGGATTTCGCGAGCAGATCGTGCTCACCGGCCTTGACCAGCCGATAAACGTCGAATTTGCGCCCGACGGGCGGGTCTTCGTCGCGGAGAAAGCGGGACGGATCAAGGTATTCGACTCTATCGCGGATCCGACACCGACGCTTTTTGCCGATCTTTCCGCCAATGTGCACAACCAAAATGATCGAGGACTTCTCGGACTGGCCCTACCGCCCGACTTTCCTGTCCGACCGTACGTTTATGTGCTCTATACGTACGATGCGCCACCGGGACAAACGGCGCCGGTCTGGAACGACAACTGCACCTCGGTCGGCGGCACGAATGGTGGCCGGTGCATCGTCACCGGCCGGTTGTCGCGCCTGCAGGCCGCCGGCAACGTCATGACCGGGCCCGAGCAAGTGCTGGTGCAGGACTGGTGTCAGCAGTTCTCGTCGCACTCGATCGGTGACCTGCACTTCGGCGGTGACGGCATGCTCTACGCCAGCGCCGGTGACGGCGCCAGCTTCAACGTCGCCGACTACGGCCAGCTCGGCACCCCGATCAACCCGTGCGCCGACCCGCCCGGCGGCACGATGACACCGCCGGCGGCCCAGGGTGGCGCGTTGCGGTCCCAGGACGTGCGCACGACGGGCGACCCGGCCGGCCTCGACGGGACGATCCTGCGCCTCGATCCCCTCACCGGTGCGGCGGCCGCCGGCAACCCCGCCATCGGGTCGGCCGACCTGAACACGCGGCGGATCGTCGCGAGCGGCCTGCGGAACCCGTACAGGTTCGCGATGCGGCCGGGTACGAACGAGGTCTGGATCGGTGACGTCGGCTGGAACACCTGGGAGGAGATCAACCGCCTGAGCAACCCGACGGCCGGGGTCGCCAACTTCGGCTGGCCCTGTTTCGAGGGCACCGGGCGTCAGGGCGGGTACGACGGCGCGAACCTCGACATGTGCGAGAACCTCTACAGCGCAGGCGGGCAGACGGCGCCGTTCTACACGTACCAGCACACCGAGAAGGTGGTGAGCGGCGAGACCTGCCCGACGGGTGGGTCGAGCACCTCCGGCATGGCGTTCTACCCCACTTCGGGCGGTGACTATCCGGCCGCGTACCAGGGTGCGGTGTTCTTCTCGGACTACACCCGCGACTGCATCTGGGCGATGCGCCCGGCCTCCCCGGGCGGTGTGCCCGTCGCGGCGAACAGGATCACCTTCGCCGCCTCGGCCGCCAACCCCGTGGATCTGGCGATCGGGCCGGGCGGCGACCTGTACTACGTCGACGCCGGTGGCACGATCCGCCGCGTGCGGTACTTCGCGGGCAACCAGCCGCCGAACGCCGTGCTCGTCGCGGCCCCGACGACCGGCCCCGGCCCGCTGACGGTGTCGTTCGACGCCACCGCCTCCGACGACCCGGATCCCGCCGACGAGGGCCTGCTGCGGTACGAGTGGGACTTCACCGACGACGGCACCGTGGACGCCCGGACGGCGACCGCGACCTTCACCTATCCCCCGGGTGGGCCCTACACCGCACGCCTGCGGGTGATCGACACGCTGGACGTGGCCGACACGCAGACCGTGGCGATCCAGGCCGGCAACACTCCGCCGGAGGCCGTCATCGACACCCCGGAGGCGGGCACCACGTTCGCCGTCGGCCAGAACCTCACCTTCACCGGTCACGCCACCGACCCGGAGCTCGGTGACCTGCCTGCATCCGCGCTGCGCTGGCGGCTGCTGCAGCACCACTGCTTCACCCTGGACAGCTGCCACATCCACACCGCGCAGGAGTGGAACGGTGTGGCCGGCGCGTCGTTCCCTGCGCCCGACCACGAATATCCGTCCTATCTGGAGCTCGTGCTGACCGCGACCGACTCCGGTGGCCTGTCGTCGACGACCACCCGCCGCATCGACCCGCGCACCGTCGACCTGACGTTCACCAGCAACCCGTCCGGGATGATGGTCGCGGTCGGCAGCACCGCGCAGGCCACGCCGTTCACGCGCACGGTCATCCAGGGCTCGGAGAACTCGGTCAGCGGTGTCACGCCGCAGAGCGCCGCGGGCACACCGCAGATCTACGCCGCCTGGTCCGACGGGGGCGCGCAGACCCACGTCATCGTCGCTCCTTCGACCCCCAAGACCTACACCGCCACCTTTGTACGCCAGCGCGTGACGCAGTCGCAGATGCGCGTACGGTCGGTGGACAGTCAGGAGACCGCCGGGCAGGACGGACGCGGTCTGAACGTGCTGGACGGCAACCCGGCGACGATGTGGCACACCCAGTGGCAGGCCGCCGATCCGCCGCACCCGCATCAGATCCAGCTGGATCTCGGCGCCACCTACAGCGTCACCAACCTGTACTACCTGCCCCGCCAGAACAGCGCGAACGGCCGCATCGCCCGCTTCGAGATCTCGGTTTCGACGGACGGCACGACGTGGGGCACCCCGGTCGCCACCGGCACGTGGCCCAGCACCACCGCCGAGCAGACGGTCACCTTCGCCGGGAAGACCGGCCGGTACGTGCGTCTCCGCTCGCTCTCGGAAGTGGGCGGCCGTGCCTGGGCCTCGGCCGCCGAGCTGAACGTGGGTGTCGCCCCGCGCGTCCCCCGGGTGACGATGAAGGTCCGTTCCGTCGACAGCCAGGAGACAGCCGGCGAGGACGGCCGCGGCGTGAACGCGCTGGACGGCAACAATGCGACCTACTGGCACACGCAGTGGCAGGCCGCCAGCCCGCCCCACCCCCACGAGATCCAGCTCGATCTGGGCCGTGCGGGCTCGGTCAGCTGCGTCTACTACCGCCCCCGCCAGAACAGCCCTCGCGGCCGGATCGCCACCTTCGAGGTCCACACGTCGACCGACGGCACCAACTGGGGAACGGCCGCCGCCACCGGCACCTGGCTCGACACCGTGAACGAGCAGAACGCCTGCTTCAGCGCCCGGACCGCCCGCTACCTCCGCCTCCGCGCCCTGTCCGAAGTGGCCGGCAACCCGTGGACGTCGGCCGCGGAGGTCGGGGTGATCGGCCGTTGAGAAACCGCCATAGGCGGACATAACTCCCGTTACGCTCACTGCATGATCAACCCACGATGGCTGCGAGCGGCCGTCGCCGGCATCATCCTGACCGGCGCGGCCGCCTGTGGTGAGGACAGGCCCGCGGATCCGATGTCCGCAATCGTCGAGGCGTCCGAAGTGTTCCTGGCCACGCTGGACGCCACGGAAAAGACGAAGGTGCCCCTCGGGATCAAGCTCGGCGACCTCGACACCGAGGAACTCGCCGCCGCGAAGTCGGTCCTGAGAACGGCCCTTGGCACCGGCTTCGACCGCGTCACCCAGATCCTCCAGGCCGCCGACCAACTCCCGGGTGGAAGCGGTTCCTACTCACTGACATTTCTCGGTACGCCCACCGCGGCCGGTTCCTGGGAGCTGCACTTCCGCGGGCGCCTCCTGGCCGTCACCCGGACGTACCGGGCCGGTGCGGTCGCCGGCGCCTCGCCGTTCTTCGTGGCGTCCGAGCCGGCCAAGTGGACCAGTGCCGACGGCGAGACCCACGCGCCCCTCGACGACATGAGGAAGGCAGTGCTGGCGATGACCGGCAGCCTGAGCGGGGCGCAGCAGGCGAAGGCCAAGCTCCGGAAGACGTACTCGGATGTGCTGGCCGGGCCGTTCCCGCGGACCAAACAAGGGCTCGCGGTGAGTGCCCTCTCCGCGGAGCAGCAGAAACTGGTCCTCGCCGCGGTCCAGCCGTGGGTGGCCGGCGAGAGGCTCCTGAGCACCTACGCGGCCGAGCTGGACGGAACCTTCATCGGCTGGTCCGGCACACCGGGGCTGACGAACCACGCCGACTACGTCCGCATCGACGGCCCACGCGTGTGGGTCGAATTTGTCTGCCAGGACGGCAAGATCCTCCGCGACAAGATCAGCTACCGCACGGTCTACCGCGACCGCTCCCCTCCTTGAGGGACTCGGCGCGCAGGTACCCGTCGACCAGCTCGACGCGCGCTTCCAGCGTCCCGGCGGGAACGTCCACCAGCTCGAACCCGTACTCCCGGTACGCCTCCTCGTGAAACCTCTCGAACCTGACCGAGTCCGCCAGCCCGATCCGCCGCGCCGCCGTCGGCGTGATGAACCCCAGCAGCCGTACGAAGAACACCCGCCGCTGATAGATCCCCTGCGCGACCACCCGCTCGACCTCGGCCGCCAGCCCGGCGGTCACCGGCCGATCGCTGTACCGCGCCAGCGCCAGCGTGCAGATCGGCGACCGATCGAACACCTGAACCACACCGGTCGCCTGCTGCTGCCGCTCCCGCTGCACCCGCGCCACCGCATCGACAAACCCGGCACCCCGCCACGGCTCGTCGTCCCCACCCGCCTGCCCCCACGCGATGACATCGGTCGCCGCCTCGTCGACAACGGCATATCCGAGCTTGCGCAGGGCCCTCACCAACACGGTCTTTCCAGCCCCCGGCGCCCCGGACACGATGTACCTGAGCATGATTTCCTCCTGTGGTCCGGATCCGGCCCGGGCACGACAAACCGACGGCCGGGGCCGCGACGAAGAAGTGGTGAGTCGGCCCGCTTCGCTCGCGAAGAACGCGGCGGCGGGGGTCACGACCGTGGCCGGGCTGCTTCTGCCCGCCGATCAGCGACCTGCCCCGACAGACTACGCGCAGGCCGCGCGGGTGGTCCTACGCTGGGCGGATGGATCGTCGACGGTTGAGCAGCATCGCGCATACGCATCATCCGATTGCGGCGCCGGTTTTCGGGGTGAATGTCAATCGGTTGTTGCGGAGGACCGGGCGGGAGCCGTCCGCGCGGATTCTTGACCTCGGGTGCGGGGAGGGCGCTTGGGTGTTGCAGGCGCTCACGCATTTTCCGGACGGGCATGCGGATGGTGTGGACCTGGACCCGTACGGCTTGGAACGGGCGCAGGCCGCCGCCGGGGAGCGGGGGCTGGCCGACCGGCTGACGGTGCACGAGCGGGACGCGCGGACCTATGTGGCCGACGGCGATTACGACCTGGTGTTGTGTGTCGGGTCGACGCATGCGTTCGGGGGGTTCGCCGAGACGCTGGAGCTGGCCGGGCAGCACGTCAACCCGCACGGCGTTCTGCTGGTCGGTGAGTGTTTCTGGTCGGTGCCGCCGACGGCGGCGGCCCTGGAGGCGCTCGACGCCAAGGCGGACGACTACACCGACCTGGCCGGGCTCGCCGACGTCGCGGCCCGCGCGGGGTGGGCGCCCGTTTACGCCCATGTCAGTGACCTCGCCGAGTGGGACGACTACGAGTGGTCGTGGACGGGGTCGCTCACGGAGTGGGCGCTGGACAACCCGGGCCATCCCGACGCCGCGGACGCGCTCGCCGTCGCCCAGGAGCACCGCGAGCAGTGGCTTCGCGGGTACCGCGGTGTCCTGGGCTTCGTGACGCTGGTGCTACGCCGCCTGGGGTGAGGCGGGATCGGACGGGTCGGGGTCGGTGTCGGGGACGACCTCCTCGGGCGGGGCCGGGTCGCTGAGCTGTTCGCGGATGTAGTTCCAGACGACCGCGATCAGCGCGGCGACCGGGACGGCGAGCAGGCTGCCCACGATGCCGGCCAGGCCACCGCCGAGGGTGACCGCCAGCAGGACGACCGCCGCGTGCAGGCCGAGGCCGCGGCTCTGGATCATGGGCTGGAAGACGTTTCCCTCGAGCTGCTGGACCGCGACGATGATGCCCAGCACGATCAGGGCGTCCGTCGGGCCGTTCGAGACGAGGGCGATCAGGACCGCGACGAAGCCGGCGAAGAGCGCGCCGACGATCGGGATGAACGCCGTGACGAAGGTCAGGACGGCGAGCGGGAGGACGAGCGGGACGCCGACGATCCACAGGCCGACGCCGATGAACACCGCGTCGAGCAGGCCGACGAACGCCTGGGAGCGGACGAACGCGCCCAGGGTGTCCCAGCCGCGCGAGGTCACGATCGGGATGTCGACGGCGAGGCGGCCGGGGAGCTGACGGGTCAGCCACGGCAGGAAACGCGGGCCGTCCTTGAGGAAGAAGAACATCAGGAAGAGCGCCAGCACGGTGGTGACGACGCCGTTGACCACGGTGCCGACACCGGTCAGGGTGACCGTGATGATGCTGCCGACGCTGTCCTGCACCCGCTGGATCCCCGTGTCGAATGCCTGGGTCACCTGGTCGTCGCCGATGTTGAGCGGCGGGCCGGACGCCCATTCGCGGACCTGCTGGATGCCGTCGATGACACCGGTGACGAGCTGACCGGACTGCGAGGCGACCGGAACGGCGATCAGCACGATGATGCCCGCCGCGACGAGCAGGAAACCGACCGTCACCGTCGAGGCGGCGAGGGCGGGGTGCCAGCCGTGGCGGCGCAGGAAACGGGCCACCGGCCAGGTCAGCGTGGTCAGCAGCAGCGCGATGACCAGCGGCCAGATCACCGACCAGGTCCGGCCGAGAATCCACAGGGCCACCCACGCCATCAGCAGGACGAGCAGCGACTGCGCGGAGATGCGTGCCGACGTACGCAGTGCGGCTTGCGTTTTCCTGGAGCTCAAGGAGGCGGACATGGGGATCACCTTAGGGATCACCCCACCACGTCCGCAGCGCGAACCGCCCACGTACGCCGGCACACCGGCCTCAGGTCACTTGCGACCGTCCCGCATCGCCTTGTAGATCCAGGGGGTGATGTTGTCGACACGCGCTGCGTTCTCGACGCTGCCGTGCGGGCACGACGGGCCGTTGCTCACGACCGCCACGAGCGCCGGGCCGCGCTTGCCCTCCAGGAAGAAGGGGCCACCCGAGTCGTACGGGCACGGTGTCGTGTCCGGCTCCGGGGCGTGACCGGTGAGGCCCGTGACGGAGTCGGCCAGGGAGACGACGCTCATCTGGCCGGTGCGCAGCCGCGTCTCCGGCACCGGGTTGGCGCTCTGGGTCGACCCGTAGCCGGTCAGCCGGACGACAGCGCCGATCTCGGGCGCCCGGTTGCTGAGGCGGATCGGGCGGACGGTTCGGATCGGGGTGTCGAGTTTGGCCAGCGACACGTCGGCGGTCGTCGACTGGCGCACGGCGACGACCTTGACCTCGCGGCCGCCGGTGCCGGTCAGGTCGGTACGCCCGACCGTCGCGGTGGTCAGGTCGGCCACGGGCCGCTCGACGCGGACACCGTCGGCGTCCCGGAAGCAGTGCCCCGCGGTGATCACCCATTGTGGGGCGATCAGGGCGCCCGAGCAGGCGCTGTTGCGCTTGCCACCGGTCGCCGTGGGGATGCCGGTCATGGTGAGCTTGACGGAGAAGCTGTACTTCCCGTCGGGGACGGGTTCGCCGTTGGCGATCGCGTTCGCCGTGCCGGTGAAGGCGTAGGCCGTGACAGCGGCCACGACCGGGATGAGTAGACCGGCAGCCAGCTTGGTCTTGGTGCTGCGTCGCACGCTCGGAGCTCCTCTGCGGTGGTCGGCACGGCCGCACCGGCGGCCGCGATGTCCACCGGACATTGATCCATGTCGGCGCAAGGGCCGCAAATCAGCGGATCAGGTCTGCCTCGTTGTGAGCCGGACGGCGGTGTAAGCGCGCAACACGAAGGTCGGCCGCTGCACCGGCTCCGCGGCGAGGGCCAGGGCGGGCAGGTCGAGCAGCGCGGCCAGACCGGCCTGCAGCTCGATGCGGGCCAGCGGAGCTCCGAGGCAGAAGTGCAGGCCGGCACCGAAGCCCAGGTGCGGGTTGGGGTCCCGGCCGACGTCGAACGTGTCCGGTTCGGCGAAGACGGCCGGGTCGCGGTTGGCCGCGCCGAGCAGCGCGGCGACCTCGGCACCGGCCGGGATCGTCACCCCTTCGACCTGCACGTCGGCGGCGGCGATCCGGACGAACATGTGCAGCGGCGGGTCGTAGCGGATCATCTCCTCCCCCGCGGCGGGGATCAGGCCGCGGTCGGCGCGGAGCCGGGCGAGCTGGTCCGGGTGCCGCAGCAGGGCCACCACACCCCCGCCGAGGGCGTTGACCGAGGCCTCGTGACCGGCGTTGAGCAGCAGGATCGCCGAGGCGACGAGCTCGTCGGCAGAGAGCTTGTCGGTGCCGTCGCGGACCGTCACCAGGTGGCTGACGAGGTCGTCGCGCGGTTCGGCCCGGCGGCGGTCGGCCAGGTCGCGCAGGTAATCGGCGAACTCGGCTGCGGCGGTCAGCGCGGCCGCCTCCACCTCGGGGGTCCGCGTCACCTCGTACATCCGCACGATCGCGGCCGACCAGGGGCGCAGCCGGTGCCGGTCGGCCACGGGCACTCCGAGCAGCTCGGCGATGACCGTGACGGCGAGCGGCTCGGCGACGTCGGCGAGCAGGTCGAACTCCGGCCCGGCGGCCCGCAGCAGCGCGCCGGCCTCGGCGGCGACGGCCGGGCGCAGCCGCTCGACGTGACCGCGGACGAAGGCCTTGGCGACCAGCGACCGCAGGCGGGTGTGCACCGGCGGCTCGTTCTCCATCATCTGGTGGCGGTGCAGCAGGTTGAACGGCTCGTAGACCTCGGCCGGCTCCCGGTCCTGCCAGAACCGGCCCAGCCGCCGGTCGCGCAGCACCGCGTTCGCCGCGGCGTGACTCGCCGCCAGCCACCGGCCGGTCGGTTCGTGCCGGCTCACCGGCGCTTGCTCCCGGAGCAGACCGAGCACCGGGTACGGGTCCCGCACGAACCCGGGATCAGCGAAGTCGACCTCCATCCCCGCACGGTAGCGGCCGGACCGCCGGATGGGGCAGCACCACGTGCCCGCCCGGCGCACGGGTGCGGATCGCTGGCCCAGGGGGCTTATGCTCGTCCGTGCTCGACCATCGAGGTAGCGAAAGGTCCAGCTTGTCTGCCATGTACCCGGCTCCGCCGCCGATGGAGCGGCCGACCACCCTGCGGGTGTCGTCCGCCCTGCTGTTCGGCGTGGCCGCGCTCGCCCTGGTGGGCGCGGTGATCGAGCTGCTGTTCGTCAACACCGGCCTGAGCGTCTACCGCGACACCTGGACCGGCGAGACCGGCTCGGGTTTCGGGAGCATCTTCGGCGCGACCCTCGACATCTTCTTCGCCGCCGGGCTCAGCATCCTGGCCATCCTCAACGGCCACGGCCGGCGCAACGCCCGCGTCGTGACGCTCGTCCTCGGCGGTCTCTTCTTCTTCTGCGGCGGTTTTGCCACTCTGGCCGATCGGCCCGACGGCGCTTCCCGGACGACGGGAGACGGCACTCTCGGTGACATCCTGCCCACGGCGTACGGGATCACGGTCGCCGGTCTGGACGTGCTGATCACGCTCGGGATCCTGGGCGCCCTGGTGCTGCTGGTGCTGCCGCCGTCCAACCGGTTCTTCATCAACGCGCAGCTCATCAGGGACATGCCGCCACCGCCGGTGGTCGTCTACCTGCCGCAGCCGGTCGTGCCCGCACCCCGGGGCCCCGAGCCGCCGCCGCACACGGGCAGCATCCCGGCGATCGACCCGTGGGCCTCTCAGCAGGACCGGCACCAGCAGTAATCAGGCCTGGGGTGTGCGGCCGGCGTAACGGCCGCTGGGGCGGAAGCGGCTCGGCTGGTCGGCGTACTCCTCGAGAGCGTGGGCGATCCAGCCGGCGGTCCGGGCGACCGCGAAGATGACTTCTCCGGCGTCGGCGCCCAGGCCGTGCAGCAGCGCGAAGGCGGCCAGGGCGAAGTCGATGTTCGGCGCGGTGCCGGAGTGGTCGGCCATGGCCGTGACCAGGGCGTCCAGCACTTCCCGGGACGGCCCGTCCGCGGGGAGGCGATCGAGCAGCGCGGTCGCCCGGGGGTCGCCGCCGGGGTAGAGCAGGTGCCCGAAGCCGGGCACCCAGCCGTCGGCGCGGAGCCGGTCCGAGATCGCGCCGACCACGTCCCCGGTCCGCACAGCCTCCGACACCAGGGCGTACGCCAGGGTGCTCGCCGCCCCGTGCAGCGGACCGTCCAGAGCGGCCAGTCCGGCGCCGACCACGGCGTACGGGTGCGCCCGGGTGGAGGCGGCGACCCGGGCGGCGAAGGTCGAGGCGGCGAGGTCGTGGTCGGCCAGCAGCACCAGAGCGGCGTTGAGCCCGGCCGCCGCCGCCGGCGCAGGCGCACGGTCGCTGAGCCGTGACCACAGAACCTCCGCGAGGCCCGTCCCGGACACGGCGGAGCGTTCGGGCAGGGCCGCGACCATCGTCCCGAGCAGGGTGCGGGCGGTGGTGACGACCGCGGCGGGTGTCGTGTCGAAGCGCATCCGGTCCGCCGAGCCGGCCGCGGCGACGACGACTCGCAGCCGGTCGGCCGGGCGGGTGTCCGGCGGCAACGGCGCGGAGACGGCCTCGGCGAGGGCCAGCACCCCGGCGGTGGGCACGAGTGGTACGTGCTCCAGGTGTCCGGTCCAGAGCAGCGTCGCGACGGACTCGTAGGACGCCTCGGCGGCCAGGTCGCGGGCGCGCCGCCCGCGGTAGAACAGCTCGTCGCCGGTGATCAGCGTCAGTCCGGTGTGGATCTCCGCGACGGGACCCTGACGACGGCGTCCGGCCGCGAACGCCGCCACGTCGGGCTCGGCGAAGAGGCTCTCCTTGCCGTCCGCGTTGCGCCGGCTGGCCAGCAGTCCCCGGCTGACATACGCGTACACGGTGGCCTTCTTGACGCCGAGCCGGCGGGCGACCTCGTCTGTGGTGAGCAGGCGTTCGGAGGTCATGTGGTCATCTTCTCATGTTGACTGGATCAATGTTGACAGGTGGATGACTGCGCCCGACATTGGAGGCATGCTGACTGTGAAACCCGGGCTCGCCGACGTGGTCGCCTTCGACACCCAGATCGCCGAGCCGGACCGCTCCGGCGGCTCCCTGCGCTACCGCGGGATCAACATCGAGACCCTGATCGGCCGGGCGAGTTTCGCCGACGTGTGGGGCCTGCTGGTCGACGGCGACTTCCGCCGGGCGCTGCCGGCCGCCGAGCCGTTCGCCGTGCCCGTGCACTCCGGCGACATCCGGGTCGACGTGCAGGCGGCGACGGCGATGCTGACGCCCTACTGGGGGCTGCGGCCGCTGATCGACATCGACGAGGCGCAGGCGCGCGAGGACCTTGCGCGTACCTCGGTCATGGTCCTGTCTTTTGTCGCCCAGGCCGCGCGCGGCGTGGGCCGGCCGGCCGTGCCGCAGCGCCGGGTCGACGAGGGCCGCACCGCCACCGAGCGGTTCATGATCCGCTGGCAGGGTGACCCGGACCCGCGTCACGTCGAGGCGATCGACCGCTACTGGGTCTGCGCCGCCGAGCACGGCATGAACGCGTCGACCTTCACCGGCCGGGTCGTGGCCAGCACGGGCACCGACGTGGCCGCCTGCCTGTCCGCCGCGGTCGCGTCCCTGTCCGGTCCGCTGCACGGCGGCGCACCCGCCCGGGCGCTCGGCATGGTCGAGGCCGTCGAGCGCGGTGGCGACGCCCGCGCCTACGTCAAGCAGGTGCTCGACAGCGGCCGGCGGCTGATGGGCTTCGGCCATCCCGTCTACCGGGCCGAGGACCCTCGCGCGCGCATCCTGCGGGCCGCGGCCCGGGAGCTCGGCGCTCCCCGGTACGAGGTGGCGCTCGCCCTGGAGAACGCCGCCCTGGCCGAGCTGCGCGAACGCAAACCGGACCGGGTGCTGGAGACCAACGTGGAGTTCTGGGCGGCGGTCGTCCTCGACTTCGCCGGCGTGCCGGCGGAGCTCTTCACACCGCTGTTCACCTGCGCGCGGACGGCGGGCTGGAGCGCGCACATCATCGAGCAGAAACGCCTCGGGAAGATCATCCGGCCGTCCGCCGACTATGTCGGACCGGCCGGCCGCTCCCCGGAGTCGCTGCCCGGCTGGGACCGGCTCTCTGTGACGATGGGGGCATGATCCTGCTGGTACCCGCCGACGCCCTGCGCCCCCGCCGCCCGGACGAGCACTTCGCCCCCGAGGCGGCGGCGGCCCGCGAGTCCGGCCTGGACGTCGCCGTGATCGACCACGACGCTCTCGCCCGCGGCGACGACCCGGCCGCCGCGGTCGCCCGGGTGCCCTCCGGCGGGACCGCGGTCTACCGGGGCTGGATGCTGCACTCGCCGCAGTACGCCGCCCTGGCCTCGGCCCTGGCCGCGCGCGACGTCGTGCTGCGCACCAGCGCCGACCAGTACCGCCGGGCGCACGAGCTCCCCGGCTGGTACGACGCACTCGCCGCGGTCACGCCGGAGTCGGCCTGGACGACCGGTGACGACCGGGACGCGTTCGAGCACGCCTGCGACACCCTGAGGAGTGGCGCGGCGGTCCTGCGGGACTACACCAAGTCGATGAAGCACTACTGGCACGAGGCCGCGTACATCCCGGACATCAGCGATCGGGAGGCGGCTTGGAGGGTGGCGAGCCGCTTCCGGGAGCTGCGCGGCGACGACTTCACGGGCGGTTTTGTGCTGCGCCGCTTCGAGACCTTCACCGGCGGCGCGGAAGCGCGGACGTGGTGGGTCGACGGAGTCTGCCGTCTGGTCACCGCTCACCCGGACACCCCGGACACCGTTCCGCCGGCCGACCTGCACGAGGTCACTCCCCTGGTCACCGCTCTGGGCCTGCCCTTCGTCACGGTCGACCTCGCCCAGCGCGACGACGGCCGCTGGCGGGTCATCGAGCTCGGCGACGCCCAGGTCAGCGACCGCCCCACCACGACCAGCCCCGGGGAACTGATCGCAGCAGCCGTCCACAGCGAATGACATGGAGCCCGAAGCCGGATTCGAACCGGCGTGAACCGCTTTGCAGGCGGACCCCTGGCCACTCGGGCATTCGGGCAGGGTCGTGCCCTCGGCTGGAATCGAACCAGCGACGACCAGGTTCGGAACCTGGCGCTCTGTCCGCTGAGCTACGAGGGCCTGGGGTGATCACGGGGAGTCGAACCCACGCCTTCCAGGACCACAACCTGGTGTGCACACCGGTACACCATGATCACCGTGCCCGCGGAGGGAGTTGAACCCCCGGCATCCGGTTTGTAGGACCGGCGCTCTTCCAGTTGAGCTACACGGGCTTGTTGCCGCTCCGGCGGAAGGATTCGAACCTTCACCTGTACGCAGTAACAGTGCGCTGCCCTGCCGTTGGGCGACGCCGGAATGAGGTGCGCGGAGGAGAGGCGGGTCGAACGCCTACGGGCAGATGCCCCAACGGTTTTCGGGACCGCGGCCGTCGCCAACTGTCGGCTGGCTCCTCCCTGGTGATACCTGTTCGTGCCCCGAGCAGGATTCGAACCTGCGACCTCCTGATCCGTAATCAGGCGCGCTCTCCGCTGCGCCATCGGGGCCCTGCACCCGCCGCGTGCCGGCGGGGTGGTGCGGAAGAGGCGGGATTCGAACCCGCGGACGCTTGCGCGTCTCTCCCTTAGCAAGGGAGCGCCTTGGGCCTCTCAGCCACCCTTCCTCCCGGCGTCCCGTACGGGGGACGCTCGTACCCGGAGCGCGATTCGAACGCGCACTGTGCTGGTTCTGGGCCAGCCGCCTCCTGCCGTTGGGCTACCCGGGCTTGTTGCTCTGCGAGCCAGCGGGCGGACTCGAACCGCCTGCCTCCGGATTACGAAACCGGTGCACGACCTGTCGTGCTGCACTGGCGTGAGCGGCTGCCGGGATTCGAACCCGGGACCTCGACGTTGGCAACGTCGCGCTCTGACCTGACTGAGCTACAACCGCATGCGCAGGCCGTGCCGGGGTCGAACCGGCGGTCTCCTGGTTGAGAACCAGGCGAGTTGACCACTACTCCAACGGCCCATCGGTCCGGAGCCCGGGGATCGAACCCGGCGTGTCCTGCTCCCGAAGCAGGCGGGTTACCCAGCTCCCTCGCTCCGGCTGAAAAATTGCATGTGTCATTCGCTGTGGAATTGTCAAAGACCATTGCATGGGCGGCAGGAATCGAACCCGCAACACACGGCTTTGGAGACCGTTGCTCTACCGGATTGAGCTACGCCCATAAGAGGTGTAGACAAAAAGAAAGCCGCCGTTCCCGGTGGGGACGGCGGCGCCGAGGCGGCTGGTCTGCCGCGTCAGTCGTGCCGTCCTGCCAGGTGGAGCCGATTACGCTCGCGACTGTGCGGTCGCACCTCGACGGAGCCACACAGCTCAGAACCACACAGCTCGGAACCACACAGCGAACCTCGCTGCGAGCTGGTCCACGACTGCGTGTTCATCGGGTGCTCCTTGTCTGATCGGTCTTACTCCGGTAGGTCTTGGCGACAAGGACAACAGTACGGCCGCGCTCAACCCCGGGCAAGGTATTTACCGCGCCTATTTTCGCAGTGACAAAGAATGGCTCAGCCGCGCGTGCGAGTGCGGCGCAACAGCCAGAGGAAATAGGGCGCACCGATCAGGGCGGTCACGAGTCCGGCGGCGATCTGCGCGGGAGCGAAAACCGTCCGGCCGAGGGTGTCGGCCACGCTGACCAGCAGCGCCCCGAGCCCGGCGGAGACGGGCAGCGCCCACCTGTGCCGTGCCCCGACGAGCGCCCGCGCCGCGTGCGGGGCGACGAGCCCGACAAACGCCAGGGCACCGACCGCACACGCGGCGGCTGCGGTCAGGACGGCGGCCAGCGTCAGGTGGAGCAGCCGGGTGCGGTCGAGGGGCACACCGAGGACCCGCGGCACGTCCTCGTCGATCGCGACCAGGTCGAGCGTCCGGGCGCCGGCCACGGCCAGCGGCAGGCCCACCAGCAGCGCGACCGCCACCGGCACCAGTTGGCCGGAGGTACGCCCGTACGTGGATCCGGACAGCCAGGTGAGTGCCAGGTTGGTGTTCCACGGCGAGGCGACGAGCACGATGAGCGTGGTGACGGCGAGGGCTGCCGCGCTGACACCGATACCGATGAGGACGAGCCGGTCGGAGCCGGCGCCCCGCCCCGCCGCGAGCCGGTAGACCAGGGCGAACGTCCCGAGCGCGGCCAGGGTCGCGGCGCCCATGACCGGCCAGACGCCGATCCCGGGGAACAGCAGCACCACGGCCACCGCGCCGACACCGGCGCCGGGTGTGACACCCAGCAGACCGGGCTCGGCGAGGGGGTTGCGGCTCACGCTCTGCACGACCGCACCGGCGAGCGCCAGGGCGGCCCCGCCGAGCAGGGCCGCCAGCACCCGGGGCCAGCGCTGGTCGAGGACAAACGTCACCTCACGGCCGGCGGCGCCCCGCCACCAGTTGGTGACGTCGCCCAGCAGGACCAGGCGGTCGCCGAGCAGCAGCGCGGCGACGAACGCACCGGCGAGCGCGACCACGAGCACCACGGCGACCGCCGTGACCCAGAACCGGGAGCGGACGGTGCCGTGGCTGCCCCGGGCGGGGCCGGAGGCCTGGCCGCCCACCGGGATCCGCCGGGCGAGATGGACGAGCAGGGCCGCACCGGCCAGCGTGGTGACCACACCGGTCGGCACGGAGATCGAGGCGGCCGCGGGCAGCACGAGGCGCAGCAGCACGTCCGCGCCGACGATGATCAGGGCACCGAGCAGGGCGGCGAACGGCAGCACCAGCAGGTGCCGGCCGAGCCCGGGCACGCGGCGGGCGACCAGACGGGCGACGACCGGACCGGCGAGGCCGACAAAGCCGATCGGCCCGGTGATGGTGACCGCGGTCGCCGCGAGCAGGACGGCGAGCACCACGGCGAGCACCCGGGTACGCCGGACGTCGACGCCCAGCACCCGGGCCGGGTCGTCGCCGAGGCCGAGCACGTCGAGGCGGTGCGCCAGCAGCAGTGTGCCCAGGACTCCGACGGCGACCAGTGGTGCGCCCAGGGCGACCTGGCCCAGGCCGGACTGCACGGTCGAGCCGCTCCCCCACGCGAACAACCCCACGGTGTTCTGCTGGAAGAGCATGAGCAGCACGGAGGTCAGTGCGTTGAGGGCCAGCGCGACGGCGGAGCCCGCCAGCACGAGCCGCGCCGGGCCCGCCGCGCCGCCGCGGGCGACGAGCAGCACCAGCCCGGACGCGGCCAGTCCGCCGAGGAAGGCGACCAGCCCGCCGACGACAAACGGCACGGCGATCCCGAACGCGGCGACGGCCACGACGGTGACGTACGCACCGGCGTTGACGGCCAGCGTGTCGGGGCTGGCCAGCGGGTTGCGGGCCACCGACTGCAGCACACCGCCGGAGATGCCGACGGCAACACCGACGAGCAGGGCGGCCAGCAGCCGGGGCAGCCGGCTGGCGACGAGCACGGCCACCGTCTGCGCCCGGCTGTCGTCGGCGGCGGCCCACGGCGTGACCGCGCGGAGCAGTTCCCCGAGACTCAGTGCGGCGGTGCCCTGCGTGAGGTGCACTGCCGAGAGGACCAGCAGCAGCACCAGGGCCGCCCCGAACGCGATCAGCAGACCGCGCTTCGAGGTCCCCGGTACGGTCGCCGGGTCACGGGGCGGTGCGGCGACCGTACCGATGGTGCCGGTCATCGTCAGCCGGTGAACGCGGCGACGACGGCGTCGACGTAGGCACCGGCCGACGGCGGTCCGCCGAACATCCAGATGCCGTCCGGGATGCGGTGGAGGTTCTCCGCCTTGGTGAACGGCAGCTGCTTCCACACGGCGTTGCCGGTGAGCGCCTTGACGAAGGCGGGGCCACCGTCCGCGTCGTTGGCGACGTACAGGAAGGTGGTCTCCGGGTTGGTGATCTTCGTCAGGCCCTCGATGTCGGTCTGCGCGAGGCCGTAGTCCTTGTCACCGCCGGTGGTCCACTGGTTCTCCAGGCCGAGCTCAGCCGCGACACCGCCGAAGAAGGATCCGGGCGTGTACATGCGGACCGAGACGGTGCCAGAGTCGATCCAGCCGTCGGACATCGTGAACGGCGCGTTCTTCTTGCCCGCCTTGGCCAGCGCGTCCTTGCCTGCGGTGATCTTGGCGTCGAAGTCGGCGATCAGCTTCTCGCCCTGGGCCTGCGTACCGGTGGCCTGGGCGAGGGTCTGGACCGTGCGCTTCATGTAGCCGATCGGGTCGGTCCCGTCGGAGCCGCGCAGCGCGATCACGGGGACCTGGCCGGCCAGCGACGCGATGACGTTCTCGGGCAGGTCGGTGGTCGTGACGACCAGATCCGGCTTGAGCGCGACGATCGCGTCGACGCTGGGCTCACCGCGCGTGCCGACGTCGGGTGTCGACGCGTCGATCGGCGCCACGGTGTCGTAGTTGTTGTAACCCTTGACGTCGGCCTGGCCGACCGGCTTCACACCGAGGGCGACGAGACCCTCCGTGAGTCCCCACTCGAGGGACACGACCGCCTTGGCCGGCGCGTCGAGGTGCACCTTGCCGCGCTCGTCGGTGAGGTCGACCGGGCCGGACGACACGCCCGTCGACGGGCCCGCGGTGTCCGCCGGGTTTTCGGTGGTGCCGCAGGCGGCGAGCAGCAGCGCCGACACGGCGGCCGCGGCCACGAGCGTCCGGCGGGGAAGGGTGATGCGCATGGTTTTCCTTCGGGGGGTCGGGCACCGGCCGGTGCCGTGATCAGGCGGGAGACAGACCGCGGAAACGGGTGGTGTGCCGGCCGACCGGCTGGGTGCGGACACGCCCGTCGTCGTCGACGTGGACGTCGATGCGCACGCCGTAGACCTCGGTCAGCACGTCGGCGACGAGCACGTCGGCGGCGCGCCCGGTGGAGCGGATCCGGCCCTGGTGCAGCAGGATCACGTGGTCGGCGACGGCGGCGGCCTGGTCGAGGTCGTGCAGGACCACCCCGACGGCGACGCCGTGCTCGTCGGCCAGATCGCGCACGATGTCGAGGGTCTCGATCTGGTAGCGCACGTCGAGGAACGTGGTGGGCTCGTCGAGCAGCACCACACCGGTGTCCTGCGCGAGGCAGGTGGCGAGCCAGACCCGCTGCAGCTCACCGCCGGACAGCTCGTCGACGGGACGCTCGGCCATGCCGGTCACGCCGGTCAGCCGCATGGCCCGGTCGATGACCGCGGACCCGTCGGCGTCACCGGATCCGAAGCGGCCACGGTACGGGTGCCGCCCGTACGCGACGACCTCCCGGACCCGGACGCCACCGGGAGTGGGGTGCGACTGGGTGAGCAGGGTGACCCGGCGGGCGAAGTCCCTCGGCCGCAGGGCGAGCGCGTCGGTGCCGCCGCCGAGCGTGACCGAACCGGACTGCGGGGTGTGCAGCCGCGCGAGCGACCGCAGCAGCGTCGACTTGCCGGAGCCGTTGGGCCCGACCAGCGCGACAACCTCGCCGGCGCGCAGCGTGATGGCCGCCTCGTGGACCACGGTGCAGCCGTCGTAGGCCAGCGTCAGCCCTTCGCCCGTCAGGTTCATTAGGGCAGGCTAACCTAAGGTCGAAGCCGCTGGTGCGGCGGCCGGTCAGTCCTCGGTGCCGAACGCGGCTCCCAGGCCGGTGAGGTCGACCGGGCGGCGGGCGCTCTCCGGCACGTGTTCCAGCAGCGGGCGCATCGCCTCGAGGGCCGTGAGGATCTGGCGGGCGACACGTTCGACCGGCTGCATGGCGTCGACCGAGACGAGGATGCCGCGTTCGGCGTACCAGGCGACGATCGGGTGGGTGACCTCGTGGTAGAGCGCGAGCCGGCGCCGGATCACGGGTTCGGTGTCATCGGTGCGGTGCTCCAGGGCGGCGCGGGCCAGCAGCCGGCGGATGAGCTCGTCGTCACCGGCCTTGAGGTGCAGCGCCACGTTCGCGGTCATCCCGAGACCCAGGGCGATCTTGTAGAGCGTGCGCGCCTGGGCCATGTTGCGGGGCATGCCGTCGAGGACGTACCCGCCACCGTTCTCCTTGGCCGCCGCGAAGGCGTCCGTCACCATGTCGAGGACGATCTCGTCGGGGACGAGCTCACCGCGGTCGAGATGGTGACGGACGGCCCGGCCCAGCTCGGTCTGCTTGGCCACGTGCTCCCGGAGCAGGTCGCCGGTCGCGATGTGCGCGATGTTGAAGTGCGCGGCGATCACCGCGCCCTGGGTTCCCTTGCCCGCGCCCGGTGGCGCGACCATCAACACCCGCATGAGTCGTCCTCTCCCGGCCGCCGGCACCCGCGCGACGAACGATCAAGGCTGACATCCGGCAGGCCGGTTGTCACGGACCCGCGCACCGGGTCTTTCCGGGCGCGGGTCCGTGACGCTCAGTCGACGGTGAGTTCGGTGCGCAGCTTGGCCAGGGTGGTGCTCAGGATCCGGGAGATGTGCATCTGCGAGACGCCCACCTTCTCGGCGATGACCGACTGCGTCTGGTTGCCCCAGAACCGCATGGCCAGGATCTGCCGCTCGCGGGCGGTGAGCCGGGCCAGCGCCGGGCCGAGGGCCAGCTGGATCTCGACCAGGTCGTAGCCGTGCTCCTCCTCGGCCAGCGTGTCGGCCAGCACGACCGTGGCGTCGGCGGCGACCGGCGTGGACAGCGAGGTCGCCCGGTAGGCCCGGCCACCCTCGAGTCCTTCGAGCACGTCCTCCTCGCTGACACCGAGGTGCTGCGAGATGTCGGCGACGGTGGGCAGCCGGTTGAGCTTGTGGAAGAGCGTCGCGTTGGCCTCGTTGATGGCCAGCCGCATCTCCTGCACCTTGCGGGGCACCCGCATCGACCAGGTGCGGTCGCGGAAGTGACGCCGGAGCTCACCGAGGATGGTGGGAACCGCGAACCCGACGAAGTCGTCACCGCGTTCGGCGTCGAACCGGTCGACCGATTTGATCAGTCCGACCATGGCGACCTGCTGCAGGTCGTCGAGGTTCTCGCCGCGCCCGGCGTAACGACGGCCCAGCCGCTGCGCCATCGGCAGCCAGGCCTCGATGGTCCGGCGGCGCAGGGCGGCCCGGCGAGGATCGTCCGGAGCCATGGCCGCGAGGGCGATGACCATCTCGTTGGCACGCTTGTCGGCGTCGGTGGGCGGGAATTGGCCGGACCTGCGGGGCTGGTGTGTGCGGCAGGCGTCGGCAACCGATGCATTCATGGTGGTTCCTCTCGAACGCAGCGCGCTCCGGAGGACCCCCAGGGCGCGCCACAGCACGAGCGCGAGGAACGGTACTCAGAGTGTCGGGCCGGCACCGTCCTGCGGCGTCGTACTGCACGTCAGGACTCGGCACCTGGCTTGACCGATGACTGGACGCTAGCCGAAAGGATGATGTCGGGCAAGCCGAAAGGACCAAGCATCACCGGACGTTTTCCGCCGGGACGGTCTCCTCCGCCCCGCGGCGGCCGAGGCTCCCGGCGTCTGCCGGTCCTCTATGCTGGCCGTCTGTGGCCGGTACCCCGGAAGGCGCCGGCGAGCCCAGCGTCAAAAAGCGGCGCAGGTCCCGGACAACCCACTCGGTCCGGTGGGGGCATTCCTGCAGTGACCTGCGCACGTCCGCGGCCGACGCCTGCGGTGTGCCCGCTCGAGGGGAATCCGCCGTGACCGACCAGGAGCCGATCGACCCTACCGAGGCCTTCGCCGAGCTCGGCCGGATCAAGCTCACCGAGACCAGCCTCGACGATGTCCTGCAGAAGGTCGCCGAGCTGGCGAAGCGGACCATTCCCGGCGCCGCGGAGGTGTCGGTGACCCTGATCCGGGACAGCGTCCCGCACACCGCGGCGTTCACCGGTGACGTGGCGCTCCAGCTCGACGAGCGGCAGTACGAGCTCGGCACCGGCCCCTGCCTCGACGCGGCGGCGACCACCTCCACGGTCTCCCTGCCCGATCTCGCTCAGGAGGACCGCTGGCCGGACTACCGGAAGCGGGCGCTGGAGGCGGGAGTACACAGTGCCCTGTCGGTCGGACTGCCGGTGGCGCAGCGGGTCACGGGCGCCCTCAACATCTACGGCACCGAGCCGGACGCGTTCGACGAGGACGCGGTCGTGCTGGCGCGGACGTTCTCCGGTTATGCGGCCGTGGCGCTGGCCAACGCCCACCTCTACGACGTCACCGCGACCCTGGCCGAGCAGATGCAGGCTGCAATGGAGAGCCGCGCGGTGATCGAGCAGGCCAAGGGCATCATCATGGGCGAACGGCGGTGCTCTCCCGACGAGGCGTTCCGCATCCTGAGCAAGCTGTCCCAGGACTCCAACCGGAAGCTTCGCGACGTCGCGCAGGCACTGGTGGCCACCGCGGTGCGGGACGGAAACTGACGCTTCCCCGGTCTCACGGCGCCCGGACCCTCGGGTAATATGACAACTCTGCAACTGATGGGCCCATGGTCCGTCAGGGAACCAGCGTCAAGCAGCGGCGCGGGTCCGGAGGACATCGATCCTCCGGGCAGCAATCCGCCCGTTCCGCACATTTGCCCGGCTGTGGCGCTGTGCCCGCTGCGAGGTTTCTGGACGTACATGGCGCAGGATCCCACCGATCCGGGTTCCGTCTTCGCGGAGCTCGGCCGCATCAAACTCTCCGACACCGACCTCGACGGCGTCCTGGACCGCGTCGCCGGTCTGGCCAAGGCCAAGCTGCCGGGGGCCGCCGAGGTCTCGATCACCCTGGTGCCCCGCACCGGCCCGCACACCGCCGCGTTCACCGGCGACACCGCCCTGCAGCTCGACGAGGTGCAGTACCGGAAAGGGACCGGCCCCTGCCTGGACGCCGCCGCCGGCCAGGCCACCGTCTCCGTCCCGGACACCACGGACGACGACCGGTGGGACGGCTGGGCGGCGCACGCCTCGGCGGCCGGGATCGGCAGCAGCCTCTCGGTCGGCCTGCCGATCCTCGACACCATCGACGGTGCGGTGAACATCTACGGGCGGCGCCGGCACGCCTTCGACGACGCCACGATCCGGCTGGCCCGGACGTTCGCGGGTTATGCGGGCACCGCCCTGGCCAACGCCCACCTGTACGACAGCACGGCCAGCCTGGCCCAGCACATGCAGGCCGCCATGGAGAACCGTGCGGTGATCGAGCAGGCCAAGGGCATCATCATGGGCGAACGGCGGTGCACCGCCGACGAGGCGTTCGCGATCCTCACGAGGGCCTCGCAGGACTCCAACCGCAAGGTCCGGGAGGTCGCCGCGGCGCTGGTCGCGGCGACCCAGTCCCCGAACTACCAGCCCCCGGGTGGCGCCTCGAGGTGAACAGCCTTGAGGACGGTCAGCTCGTCGAGCAGCTCCGGGCCGTACCCGAAACCGTCGCCGCTGGCGCGGCGCGGTTGCGCGGCACCGCCCGGAGCTCCACCGAAGACGGCGTTGATCTTGACCGTGCCGGCCGCCAGCTCCCGCCAGGCGCGCTGGGCGTGACTCATCGAGGCCGTCAGCACGGTCGCGGCCAGGCCGTAGCTTGAGTCCGCGGCCCGTTCGAGGGCCACGTCGAACGAGTCCACCGTCACCACCGCCGCGACCGGGCCGAAGGTCTCCTCGCGCACGACCGCCATGTCGTCGGTGCAGCCGGTGAGCACCGTCGGCGGGTAGTGGGCGCCGGGACCCTCCGGCACCGACCCACCGGTCAGGATCCGGGCGCCCGCCCCGGCTGCGGCCTGCACCTGGGCATGCACCGCGTCGCGCAGCCGGGTGTCGACCAGCGGGCCGATCTCACCGGCCCACTTCTCCGCCTCGGTGACCAGCGCCGCCGAGAACGCCTCGGCCTGATCGGCGTGCACGTAGATCCGCTCCACAGAGGTGCAGATCTGGCCGGAGTTCGCAAAAGCTCCCAGAGCGGCCTGCCCCGCCGCCCAGACGGGGTCGACGTCGGCGTCGACGACGAGCGGGTCACTGCCGCCGTTCTCCAGCAGCGCCTTGGCGCCGGTGCGGGCACAGGCCGCCGCGATGGCCCGCCCGGTCGCGGTCGACCCCACGTGGGCGACCACGTCGACCGGGGCGCCGCTGAGTGCCGCACCGGTCTCGCCGTCACCGCTGAGCAGCGAGAGGACCGCGTCCGGGAAGTGGGGTGCGAGCAGCTCGGCCAGCCGGTGACCGGTCGCCGGGGTGCGCTCGCTGGGCTTGTGCACCACGGTGTTCCCGGTGACCAGGGCCGCTCCGATGAGGCCGCACGACACCGCGACGGGATCGTTCCACGGCGTGATCACGGCGACGACACCCCGCGGGCCGTACGCCATCAGGTCGATCGCGTCGTCGTTGCCGGCCAGCGCCTTGCCCCGATGAGTGGGTCCGAGCTCGGCGTACTGGCGCAGGGTGCCGACACCCGCGGCGATCGAGTCGGCCGCTCCCCCGACCGGCTTGCCCATCTCGGCGGACATGATCGCGGCGAGTTCCCCGGTCGCGGCCTCCACGGCGTTCGCGGCCGCGTGCAACGCCGCCGCGCGGGCACCGGGAGACGTCCGCGCCCAGCCGGGCGCCGCGGCCCGGGCGGCGTCGACGGCGGCACCGACCTCGGCCGGTCCGGCGATCGCGCACCGGGTGACCGGGGAGCCGTCGGCCGGGTCGAGCACGGTCAGATGACGGGAGGAATCACCGGTCGTCCAGGCGCCGGCGATCAGATGTCGGGTCTCGTACATGGTCGCCGCATGCCCGGCGGCGAATCCCTCAAACGGTCACCGCACGACTATCAGTGCAGGTCCGGAAGGGAGAAATATTTTCCCGAGAAGTCGATGATCAAGAGAATAGGTGGTAGATCGCCGGGTACGCCGCCCACCCATGCGAGTCCTGGGCATCAACGCGATCTTCCATGACCCGGCCGCCGCCCTGGTCGTCGACGGACGGACGGTGGCCGCCGCGGAGGAGGAACGGTTCAGCCGGCGTAAGCACGGCAAGCGACCCGTTCCCTTCTCCGCCTGGGAACTACCCGAGCTGTCCGCCGCCTGGTGCCTGGAGTCGGCGGGCCTGCGTCCGGACGACCTCGACGCGGTCGTCTACTCCTTCGACCCGGCCCTGAGCCGCGACGCGGCCGAGCTCGGCCTCAACGACCCGTGGGACCACCTGCGCGTCGACTACGCCCGCCGGGCACCACAGTTCCTCGCCGCGGCACTGCCCGGCCTCGACCCCGATCGGGTCCGTTTTGTTCCGCACCACGTCGCCCACGCGGCGTCGGCCGGTCTCGCCCTCGGCGACGACACCGCCGTGCTCGTGCTCGACGGCCGGGGCGAGACCGCAAGTCACCTCGCCGGCGTCTACCGCAGCGGGTCGCTCGACGTCCTGGCCGCCCAGCAGCTCCCCCACTCCCTCGGGCTGCTCTACGAGGACCTCACCCGTCATCTGGGCTTCCAGCACTCCAGCGACGAGTACAAGGTGATGGCGCTCGCGTCGTACGGGACCCCGCGTTTCCTGGGGCTGCTGCGTGAGCTCGTGCACGCGAACGACGACGGTGGCTTCACTGTGGAGCGCATCGACTGGTCCGCCCTGGCCAAGCCCCGGACCGCCGACGCGGAGATGGGCGAGACCCACGCCGACCTCGCCGCCAGCGTCCAGGCCCGCCTCGAAGAAGTGCTGCTGGACCTCGCCCGCTGGACGTACGACGCGGCGGGCGGGCCGTCCACCCTGGCCCTGGCCGGTGGCACCGCGCTGAACTGCGTGGCGAACGCCCGGATCGCGGCCGAGGGACCGTACGACCGGGTGTGGGTGCAGCCGGCGGCGGGCGACTCCGGCACCGCGCTGGGCGCCGCGCTCACGGTCGCCCGCGACGCCGGTCCGCTCGTACCCTTCACCGGCGCCGACCTGGGCCGCGGCTGGAGTGACCAGGAGCTGGAGGAGGAACTGCGCCGGGCCGCGCTGCCCTACACCCGGCCCGCCTCCATCGCCGCCGAGGCCGCGCGGGTCCTGGCCGGCAACGGCATCGTCGCCTGGTACCAGGGCCGCAGCGAGTACGGGCCCCGCGCACTGGGTCACCGGTCGCTGCTGGCCCACCCCGGTGACGCCGACACCACGACGCGGATGAACAACGTGAAGGGCCGGGAGCAGTTCCGCCCGATCGCGCCGATGGTCCGGGCCGAACGGTTCAGCGAGATCTTCGACGGGGTCTATCCCAGCCCCTACATGCTCTTCGTGCACCGGGTGAAGAGCGAGTGGCGGGACCGGATCCCCGCCGTCGTGCACGTCGACGGCACCGCCCGCGTCCAGACGGTGCACACGGAGACCGAACCGCTGGTGGCCGAGCTGCTCGCCGAGTTCGACAAGCTCACCGGTCTGCCCGTGGTCGTCAACACCTCGCTCAACACCGCGGGACGGCCGATGGTCGACACCCCGCGCGAGGCGATGGAGCTCTTCGGGTCGGCGCCCGTCGACCTGCTGGCTCTGGGCCCGTTCGCAGTTCACAGGGCCACCACCTTCGGCGGCGCCCGGTGACCGGACCCGGTGTCTCGATCGTGGTGCCGACGGTGGGGAGGCCCAGTCTGACCGCACTGCTGGAAGCCCTCTCCGCGGGTGCACCCTGTCCACTGCCGACAGAGTTGATCCTGGTCGACGACCGGCCGTCGGCGCGGACACCGCTGTCACTGCCGCCGGGGATCGAGGCACGGATCATCGCGGGGCGGGCCGCCGGTCCCGCCGCCGCCCGCAACCTCGGCTGGCGCGCCGCCCGGCACGCCTGGGTGGCGTTCCTCGACGACGACGTGCTGCCCGGCCCGGACTGGGCGGTCCGCCTGGCCGAGGACCTGACCGGCACCGGCGCCGCCGGTGTCCAGGGCCGTCTGCACGTCCCGCTGCCCGCTGACCGGCGTCCGACCGACTGGGAACGGGTCACCGCCGCCCTCGCCGACGGCGCGTGGATCACGGCGGACATGGCCTACCGGCGTGAGGCGCTCGAGGCGGCCGGCGGCTTCGACGAGCGGCTCCCCCGCGCCTTCCGCGAGGACGCCGAGCTGGCCCACCGGGTCCGGCAGGCGGGCGGGCGCCTGGTCCGCGGGACCAGGACAGTGACCCATCCGGTACGCCCGGAGAGCCGCTGGGTCAGCGTCCGCACCCAGCGGGGCAACGCCGACGACGCCCTGCTGCGCCGCCTCTACGGCCCGTCCTGGCGGGAGCTCCTCGAGATCCCGCCCGGACGCCGGAGCCGGCACGCTGTCATCACGGCGGCCGCGGTGACGGCACTCGGGTGCACGGTCCTGGCCGCCCGCACCGCTCGACCCGGCTGGACGGCCGCGGCCGGGCTGGCCGCTCTGGTCTGGGCCGGCGCGACCGCCGAGTTCGCCGCCGCCCGCATCGCACCCGGTCCGCGTGACCGTCGCGAGGTCTCCACCATGCTCGCCACCAGCGCCGTCATCCCGCCGGTTGCGGTGGCGCACTGGCTGCGCGGCTGGCTGGCCTGGCGCGGCGCCCGCCCGCAGGTGCTCCGGGTGCCGGGCCGTGAGCCGGTGGCCGCCCGGTGACGGCCCTCCACGACGCCGTCCTGTTCGACCGGGACGGCACGCTCATCGCGGACGTCCCCTACAACGGCGATCCGGCCCTGGTCACGCCCATGCCCGGCGCCCGGGCCGCGCTCGACCGCCTGCGTGCCGCCGGGCTGCGCCTCGGGGTGGTCACCAATCAGTCCGGGCTGGCCCGTGGTCTGTTCACGCCGGAGCAGCTCGCCGCCGTCAACGCCCGCGTGGAGGATCTGCTCGGGCCGTTCGACACCTGGCAGGTGTGCCCGCACGACGACACGGCCGGCTGTCGCTGCCGTAAACCCGCCCCCGGGCTGGTCACCGCCGCGGCGGCGGCCCTGGGCACCACACCCGCGCGGTGCGTCGTGGTCGGTGACATCGGCCGGGACATGGCCGCTGCTGCCGCCGCGGGTGCGGCCGGTGTCCTGGTGCCCACTCCTGTCACGCTGCCGGACGAGGTCGCGGCGGCACCCGCAGTCGTCGCCGATCTGACGGCGGCGGCCGACCTGATCCTCGAGCGTCAGGCTCTGGTCACAGCCACGCCCCGGCCCCGGGCCGGCACGGTCCTCGTCGTCCGGTCCGACTCCGCGGGTGACGTGCTGCTGACCGGGCCCGCGATCCGCGCGGTCGCGGCCGGCGCCCGCCGGGTCGTGCTGTTGTGCGGTCCGCGGGGGCGGGCGGCGGCCGAGCTGCTGCCCGGGGTCGACGCCATCATCGAGGAACGTCTGCCCTGGATCGACCCGCAGCCTCAGCCCGTCGACGCCGGCACCCTGCGACGGCTGACCGGCAAACTTGCGGCGGTGCAGGCCGACGAGGCTGTCGTCTTCACCTCGTTCCACCAGTCCGCTCTGCCCCTCGCGCTGCTGCTGCGCGCCGCCGGTACGCCCCGGATCACCGCGATCAGCGAGGACTACCCCGGCTCGCTGCTGGACGTTCGTCACCGCGTACCGGACGGGCTGCCGGAGGCCGAACGGGCCCGCAGCGTCGCCGCCGCAGCGGGTTTCGGGCTGCCGGCCGGCGACGACGGCCGCCTGCGGGTGGCCGTCGAGCCGCAGGAGCGGGGTGGCTACCTGGTGGTGCATCCGGGTGCGTCGGTGACCGCCCGCGCCTGCCCGCCGGAGGTCGTCCGGCGCATCGTCGACGCGCTGACCGCCGCCGGTCATCGGGTGATCGTGACCGCCGGGCCCGGCGAACAGGGCCTCGCCGACCAGGTCGGTGGTGAGCCGGCCGGTCCGACCACCCTGGCCGGGCTGGCCCGCCTCATCGCCGGCGCGGACTGCCTGGTGTCCGCCAACACCGGCCCGGCGCACCTCGCCGCCGCGGTCGGCACACCGGTCGTCAGCCTCTACGCCCCCACCGTCCCGTTCGGGCAGTGGGGTCCCTACCGGGTGCCGCACGTGCGCCTCGGTGACGCCGCGGCACCCTGCCGGAACACCCGGGCCACGATCTGCCCGGTGCCCGGGCACCCGTGCCTGAGCGGCGTCGCCCCGAGTGACGTGGTTGCCGCGGTGCGCCTGCTCGGCGTGCCCGCACCTGCCTTATCCGAGGAGATCGCCGCGTGAACATCCTGCTGTGGCACGTGCACGGCTCCTGGACGACCTCGTTCGTCCAGGGCAAACACCGCTATCTGGTCCCGGTCAACGCCGAACGCGACGCCTGGGGGCGTGGACGGGCCCGGACCTTCGACTGGCCCGACACCGTCGAGGAGGTCGACCTGGCCGAGGTGACGGACGTCGACGTGGTGATCCTGCAGCGGCCCGAGGAGGTCGAGCGGGTCGCCGGCATCCGCGCGCCGAAGATCTACGTGGAGCACAACACCCCCAAGGGCGACGTCCCGGAGACGCGGCACCCGCTGGCCGACCGCGACGACCTGATCATCGCGCACGTCACGCACTTCAACGAGCTGTTCTGGGACACCGGGGCGACCCGCACCACCGTCATCGAGCACGGCATCGTCGAGCCGGCCGTGCGGTGGACCGGCGACCTGGACCGGCTCGCCGTCGTCACCAACGAGCCCGTACGCCGGGGCCGCGTCACCGGCACCGACCTGTTCCCCCGCTTCGCCGCCGTCGCACCCCTGGACGTCTTCGGCATGGGCGTGGCCGGCCTGACCGGGGACGGCATCACCGCCTTCGACGATCCACCCCAGGCCGAGATGCACGCGGCCGTCGCCCGGCGGCGTGCCTACCTGCACCTCTGCCGCTGGACCTCCCTCGGCCTGAGCCTGATCGAGGCCATGCAGATGGGCATGCCCGTGCTCGCCCTGGCCACCACCGAGGCGGTCGCGGCCGTCCCGGACGACGCCGGTGTGCTCGCCACCCGGGTCGACACGCTCGTCGAGGCCGCCCGGTGGCTGATCGAGGAACCCGAAGCAGCCCGCCGCTTCGGTGACCGGGCCCGCCAGGTCTCCCTGATCCGGTACGGCCTCGACCGGTTCCTCGCGGACTGGGACCGCCTACTGCTGGAGGAAACGTGCGCATAGCGATGATCTCCGAACACGCCAGCCCGCTGGCCGCCCTGGGCGGCACCGACGCGGGCGGCCAGAACGCCCACGTCGCCGAACTGTGCGCCACCCTCGCGGACCAGGGTCACGAGGTGCAGGTCTACACCCGCCGCGACGATCCCCGCACCCCGGAACGTGTGGAGGCGGACGGGTACACGGTCGTCCACGTGCCGGCCGGGCCCGCGACGGTGCTCCCCAAGGACGAGTTGCTGCCGCACATGGGCACGTTCGGGGCCTGGCTCGCCGCCGACTGGGACGACAACGGCCCGCCGGACGTGGCTCACGCGCACTTCTGGATGAGCGGGCTGGCCGCCGTCACCGCCACCCGTGACACCCCGGTGCCGGTGGTGCAGACGTTCCACGCCCTCGGCTCCGTGAAACGAAGGCACCAGGGCAGCGCCGACACGAGCCCGCCGCGGCGGATCGCGTACGAGCGGCAGCTGGGCCGCATCGTCGACCGGATCGTGGTGCAGTGCCAGGACGAGATCCAGGAGCTGCTGCTGCTCGGTGTCCCCCGTTCCCGGATGACGCTGATCCCCTCGGGGGTGAACACCAGCCGTTTCCGTCCCGACGGGCCGGCCGAGACGCGTACCGCCCGTCGGCGGATCCTCAGCGTGGGCCGGCTCGTGGAGCGCAAGGGCTTCGCCGATCTGATCCGGGCGATGCGGTTCGTCGGGGACGCCGAGCTGGTGATCGTCGGTGGTGACCCCGGCGAGCCGTACGCCCGGGACCTGCGCGCCCTCGCAGCCGACTGCGGTGTCGGCGACCGGGTCCGGCTGGTCCCCGCGGTCCCGGCACAGGAGATGCCCCGGTGGTACAGGTCCGCCGACGTGCTCGCCGCCACCCCCTGGTACGAGCCGTTCGGCCTGACGCCGCTGGAGGCGATGGCGTGCGGGATACCGGTCGTGGCCACCGCCGTGGGCGGGCTCACCGACACCGTCGTCGACGGCATCACCGGCGATCTGGTGCCCAGCCACGATCCGCGGGCCCTGGGCCTGACCCTGCGGCGGCTGCTCGCCGACGACCTGCGGCGGCAGGGTTACGCGGCCGCCGCCGCCGACCGGGCGGGCCACTCGTACTCGTGGCGGCGAGTCGCCACTCAGCTCACCGCGCTCTACACCGATGTCGCCGGTCTCCCCGTGGCCGGCGAACCGACCCGTGAGGCTGTTTCATGACCGATACGTTCTCTCCGCTGGACAGTCATCTGGACGCGCTGGCGTCGGCCCTGGACCCGTACCGTGCCACCGCCCGGCAGCTCGCCCGCTGGGGTCGCGAGCTGGCCTGGCATCTCGGCCGGGGCGGACGGCTGCTCGTCGCCGGCAACGGCGGCAGCGCGGCCGAGGCCCAGCATCTGGCGGCCGAGCTGGTCGGGCGTCTGCGCGACGAGCGCATCCCGCTCTCCGCGATCGCTCTCACCCCGGATTCCTCCGCGGTCACGGCCATTGCCAACGACTACGGCTTCGAGGAGGTCTTCGCCCGCCAGGTCCGCGCGCACGGCCGCCGCGGCGACATCCTGCTCGTGCTCTCCACCAGCGGCCGCAGCCCGAACCTGGTCGCCGCGGTGAAGGCCGCCCGGGAGACCGGCGTACGGACCTGGGCGATGGTCGGCGCCGGGCACAGCCCCCTGGCCGCCGTCTCCGAGGAGGCGCTGTGCTGCCCGTCGGACGACAGCCAGGTGGTGCAGGAGCTCCACCTGGTCTCGGTGCACGTCCTCTGCGAGTACGTCGACCGGGAGCTGCCGGCCGTCCTGGGAAAAGTTCCGGAGTCCCTGGAGGTGCTGACGTGAGCCGCAAACTGCTGGTCGTGGTCGGCGACACGCTGCTGGACCGCGACGTCGACGGCCACGTGCGCCGGGTCGCCCCGGACGCACCCGCACCGGTGCTCGACGAGGACAGCCGCCACGACCGGGCGGGCGGCGCCGGTCTGGCCGCGGTGCTCGCCGCCGCCGGTGGTGAGCACGACGTCGCCCTGATCACCGCCCTGGCCGGGGACGCGGGTGGCGCGCGGCTCAGCGAGCTGCTCACCGCGGCCGGCATCGAGGTCTACGCCCTGGACCTGCCCGGCGCCACCCCGGAGAAGGTACGGCTGCGCGCCGGCGGCCAGGTCCTGTTGCGACTCGACCGTGGCGGCGCACCGTCCCCACCGTCCGGTGACCTGCCGCAGGCCGCCCGCGACGTGCTGGCCCGCGCCTCGGCCATCCTGGTCAGCGATTACGGCCGTGGCGTCGCCCGGCACCCGCAACTGCGGGCCGCGCTGGAACAGGCGTCCGCACCCGTGGTCTGGGACCCGCACCCGAACGGGCCGGCGCCGGTCCCGGGTGTCCGGCTCGTCACCCCGAACGAGGCCGAGGTGCGCAAGCTCGCCGACGACGCCGGTGAGGGCTCGGCGCTGAGCACCGCCCAGCGGGCCGGCCACCTGCTGCGTACGCGGTGGCGGGCCGGTGCTGTGGCGGTCACCTGCGGCTCGCGCGGTGCGGTGCTGTGTCATGCCGGACCGACCCCGCTGGTGGTGCCGGCCCCGTCCACCGCCGACGGCGACACCTGCGGCGCGGGCGACCGTTTTGCTGCCGGTGCTGCACTCGCGCTGGCGGACGGCGCCCTGGTGTCCGAGGCGGTTCAGCAAGCGGTTGCCGGTGCCACCGCCTTCGTGGCCGCGGGTGGCCTGGCCGCGGCGGCGAGGTCCGGGCCCGAGCCGGCCCCGGGTGGTCTCGGCCGCCCGGTCGACGAGGTGCTCGCCGAGGTACGGGCGCGCAACGGCATCGTGGTCGCCACCGGCGGCTGCTTCGACCTGCTGCACGTCGGCCACCTCGCCACGCTCCGCGCCGCCCGCAGCCTCGGCGACTGCCTGATCGTCTGCCTCAACTCCGACGACTCGGTGCGCAGGCTCAAAGGCCCCGACCGGCCCCTGAACGCCGAACGGGACCGCAGCCGGATCCTCGAGGCACTCGACTGCGTCGACGCCGTCGTGGTGTTCGACGAGCCGACCCCGGAAGCCGTGCTCACCTGGCTGCGCCCCGACGTCTGGGTCAAGGGCGGCGACTACGCCGACGGCGGTCCCGGCCTGCCCGAGGCGGAGATCGTGCACCGCTGGGGCGGCCAGACCGTGATCGTGCCGTACCTGGACGGCCGTTCCACCACCAGGACGATCGCCGCCGCGCGCGGCAGGACGGAAGGAAAAGTATGAACGTGCTCGTCACCGGAGGATCGAGCGGTCTGGGTGCCGCCGTCGTCGACGCCGTCGCGAAGGCCGGCGGAACCCCGTACGTCATCGACCGGCAGGCCCCCGCGGACGGCGTCGACTGGGTCGAGTGCGATCTGGCCGACACCCGGGCCGCCGAGGCTGCCACGCGTACCGTGATCGAGCGGGCCGGAAGCCTGGACGGCGTGGTCACCGCGGCCGGGATGGACGTGCCCGGCGCGCTCGCCGACATCCCCGCCGAGACGTGGGAACGGATCGTCACCATCGACCTGTTCGCGACCGCGGCCGTGATCCGGGCCGCGCTGCCCGCGCTGGTCGAGTCGCACGGCACCGCCGTCACCGTCGCCTCGACGCTGGGTGTCAAGGCGGTCGGTGACGCCACCGCCTACTGCGCCGCGAAGTTCGGCGTGGTGGGCTTCACGCGCTCGCTGGCCGCGGAACTCGCCGGGAAGGTCGGCGTGACGCTGATCGTGCCGGGCGGCATGCGGACGAAGTTCTTCGACGACCGCGACGAGCAGTACAAGCCCGGACCGGACGCCATCCTCAACGACCCCGCCAACGTCGCCGCGGCCATCATGTTCGCGCTCAACCAGCCCGCCGGCTGCGCTGTCCGTGAGCTGGTCGTCGCGGCCGAGACGGAGACCTCGTACCCGTGATCCTGGTCCTGCGTGCCCTCGGGGTCGGCGACCTGGCCACCGCGGTCCCGGCCCTGCGGGCGGTCCAGCGGGCGGCGCGGCCGGGCGAACGTGTCGCCCTGGCCGCGCCGGCCTGGCTCTCCCCGCTGGTCGAGCTGGTCGGCGGTCTCGACCTCGTGCCCACCGCCGGTCTCACCGGCGTGACCTGGGACCTCCCGGCTCCCCGGCTCGCGGTCAACCTCCACGGCTGCGGCCCCGAGTCGCACCGGTTGCTGGCGTCCGCGCACCCCGGCGTGCTGTGGGCCTTCGCGAACGCCGGGGCCGGCCACCCCGGCGGCCCGGCCTGGTCGGAGGAGGACCACGAGGTGCACCGGTGGTGCCGGCTGACCGGGCACTACGGCGCCCCTGCCGACCCGGCGGACCTGGCGCTCACCGTGCCGTCGCCGGTGGCCGCGACCGGGCTGACCATCGTTCACCCCGGCGCGAAGTCACCCACCCGTCGCTGGCCGGCCCGCCGGTACGCCGAAGTGGCACGAAGTCTCGTCGCCCGCGGTCACGACGTGGTCGTCACCGGCTCGGACGACGAAGCCGCGGCCGCCACGTGGATCGCCGGGGAAGCCGGGCTGGCACCCGGTGCTGTGCTCGCCGGACGCACGGGTGTCGGCGAGCTGGCCGCGCTCGTCGCCCACGCCCGCCTCGTGATCAGCGGCGACACCGGCATCGCCCACCTGGCTTCCGCGTACGCGACACCGTCGGTCGTCCTGTTCGGGCCGATGTCGCCGGGCCGGTGGGGGCCGCCGCCGCGTGCGTACCATCGGGCGATCTGGCACGGCACCCGGGCCGAGCCGGGCGACGCGCCCGGACCGGATCCCCACCCGGCCCTGCTCCGGATCACGGCCCGCGAGGTGCTGGAGGCAGCGGACGCCGCGGTCAGCCTTCGCTGTCCATGAGGAGCCGCGCCGAGGCGGCGAACAGCGTGTCGCCGCTCGCCTCGGCCAGCGTGCACAACGTCCGGTAGGCCACGTCGGCGCCGCACCGGTCGATCCCCATGATCGTGCCGAGCCCCCGCTGGATCACCGCCCGCACCTCCAGCGCGGCCGTCAGACCGGCGACCAGTTCGGTCCCGCCCTCCCCGATCGTGTCGAGGGCGTTCACGGGCGGATCGCTGTCGTAGGCCGACCACACGGACGTCGTCAAGGCCGCCATGGCATCGGGGTCGTGGCTGTAGAGGTTCAGTGCGGCGACGGTCCGGCCGGACCCGGCCACCAGCGGGATCGACAGCGACGAGGCCAGTCCCATGCCGACCGCGGCGTCGCGGAACCCCGGCCAGGTGATCGTCGTGGCGATGTCCGGCACCGCCGCGGGATAACCGCCGTCCAGGGCCTCGAGGCAGGGACCGGCATCGTCGGCGTACTGGGCGGCGTCGACGGCCAGCGCGACGTCACTGCTGGTCGCGACCGTGGCATAGGCACCGCCGCGCCGGCTGGTGACCGAGGCGTAGTCGACGGCCTTGACCCGGCTCGCCACGAGCTGCGCGATAACGATGAGATCGATCTCGACCGACGCCGCACTGTCCGGCATGCCGGCCAGCCCGACCAGCCGGTCGTGCAACGGCCCGGGGGAATCCTGGGCTCCAGGTGGCAAGATCGCCACGTCCCCTCCTCGAGACAACGGAGATAGACGGGCACCTGGCTTGACCCGGACCCAAGTTTAACCGGTTGCTCTCCGGCGCTGCGGCACGGTGGTGGAGCCGCGGACGACGAGCTCGGGGCGGAACGGTGGCAGGTCGGCGGGCGAGCCGTCCAGCAGTCCGGTGAGCTGACTGACCGCACCCTCCACGATGGCGTCCTCGTCCCAGGCCAGCGTGGTCAGGCCCGGGTCGACCAGCACTGCGAGCTGGTGATCGTCGTACCCGATGACCGACAGGTCCGCCGGGATCCGCAGGCCGGCCTCGCGGGCGGCCCGGTAGACCGCGAACGCCAGCGAGTCGCTGAGGCAGAACACCGCGGTCGGCCGGTCCCCGACCGCCAGCAGCTCGGCGGCCACCGCCACGGCGTCGGTCGTCGCCGCGGGCGCGTCGATCACGATCAGGTCGATGCCCAGGTCGGTGGCGATGCGGCCGGCGAGGACCCGGGCGGGGCGGCCGGGGTGGAGGGCAGCGACGGGGCGAGCAGTCCCACCCGCCGGTGGCCGAGCCCGGCCAGGTGCGTCAGGGCCGTCTCGACGCCGTGCTGGTTGTCGAAGACGACACTGCCCGAGCCGGGCCGGCCGGTCAGGGCGTCGCCGATGGAGACCACGGCGACCTCCGGGCCGAGCAGCCGCCAGTACCCGGCCGACGGGTCGACCGGTGACACCAGGGCGCCGTCGACACGCTGGGCGGCGAACTGCTCGACGATCAGGCGTTCCTGCTCGGGGTCGGCATCGGCGTCGGCGATCGTCGCGTACTTCCCCCGCCGGCGCAGGGCACGGGTCAGCAGCACGGAGAGGTCCTGCTGCCACAGGTCCCGGAGCGAGCCACTGACACCGACCGAGCCCGTACGCCCGCTGGCCAGCGCGCGGGCGATGGGGTCGACGGTGTAGCCGAGCTCCTCGGCCAGGGCCCGGACCCGCTCGATGGTGGCCGGGGATCCCCGCACGCCGCGCAGGGCGTAGGAGGTGGCTGCCAGCGACAGTCCCGCGGTGGTCGCCAGGTCCTGCAGGGTCCGCCGCGGTTGGGGCATCGCCCGAGGGTAACACCCGTTCCGGTGACTGGGATCACCTTTCCACCGACGGGAGGGAAGCGCTTCACTTCTCGGTATGTGAAGCGCTTCCCTCCCCGCCGATCCGGAAGGAGCCAGCATGCGGATCGACTGCCACCAGCACCTGTGGCCGGCCCGGTTCGTCGACGCGCTCCGCCGCCGCGACAGCTACCCCTACCTGCGGGACTGGACGCTGCACCTGGCGGGCGAGGCGCCGTACTCCGTCGTCGCGGCCGACCACGACGTCGACGCCCGGCGGGCGCGAGAGCTCGCCGACGGCAGCGGCCGGGTGCTCGTCTCGCTGTCCAGCCCGCTCGGCATCGAGTACCTGCCCGGTGACGAGGGCGCCGAGCTGGTCGCGCTCTGGCACGCGAGCGCCCTGGAGCTGGGCGACCCGTTCGGCGTCTGGGCCGCGGCGCAGGTCCTCGACCCGGACCCGGAGGGCCTGGCCAAGGTGCTGCGGGAGGACCGCGTCGCCGGCCTGCAGCTGCCCGCCACCGCGCTGGCCGACCCGGCCGCGATCGAGCACCTCGCGCCACTGCTGCAGGAGGCCGAACGCGCGGACAAGCCCCTGCTCGTGCACCCGGGACCGGCACCGGCCGACACCGCGGACGTCCCGGCGTGGTGGCCGGCGCTCGTGCCGTACGTGTCCCAGCAGCACCGGGCCTGGCTGGCGTGGCACGTCGCCGGGCGGCGGCAGCACCCGCGGCTGCGCATCGCCTTCGTGGCCCTGGCCGGTCTCGCGCCGCTGCACCACGAACGCCTCGCCGCCCGGGGTGGTGCGCTCGGACCGCTGGATCCGTTCGTCTACTACGAGACCTCGTCCTACGGCACCCGGGCGATCGACGCGCTGGTCCGGGTCGTGGGCGTCGACCCGATCGTGCACGGCTCCGACCGGCCCTACGCGCAGCCGTGCGACCCGGGGCTCGGTGACGCCTTCACCCGGGCCCTGTTCACCACCAATCCCCGCCACCTGCTGACTGGAGAACCGCGATGACGATGGCCGTCGGCACGGCCCTGCCGGCCCTGCCGGGACGTGTGCTCAGCCCCCGGGAGCTGCAGCTCTGGGTGGCCGAGCTGGCGACACGGACCGAGGTGTGGGAGCCGCTCACCGGCCACGACCCGGCCCGCCGGCACTACGCCTCCCTGTACCGCGACAGCGACATCGACGTCTGGGTGCTCAGCTGGAAGGTCGAGGACGACACGGGCTGGCACGACCACGACGTGTCCTCGGGTGCCGTGGCGGTGACCCGCGGCGCGGTCACCGAGTCCAACCCGCGCATGGGCGGCGACCCCGTCACGCGGGTCGTGCCCGCCGGGCGCTCGTTCGCCTTCGGCCCCGACCACATCCACCGGATGGGCGGCGCGGTCGACGGCTCGGTGTCGATCCACGCGTACTCGCCGCCGCTGTGGCGGATGGGCCAGTACTCGATCAGTCCCGCCGGGGTGCTGCGCCGCCACGCGGTCAGCTACGCCGACGAGCTACGCCCCCTGGAAGCCGTCGCCGACGAGTAGGGGCAGGACCTTCGCGGCCCGCTCGAGGTCCGTCCCGAGCGGGCGGTCGCTCGTGCCGTCGTCCAGGACCTCCGCGGCGATCTCGAAGGCGCGCCGGGCCGTGCCGCCGGTGAGCCGTTCCGGCACCATCCGCAGGGCCCGGACGGCCGCCACGAGTTCGGCGGCCAGCAGGACGGGTGCGAGCCCGGCCATCGTCCGCAGCGACCGGGCGCCCTGGGTGGCGAAGCTCGCGTGCTCCTCGAGACCCAGAGAGATGCTCAGCGTGCCGGGCAGGACGGGCGGCACGATCACCCGGATCTCGGCCAGCACGTCCTGCACCACGTACTCGCTGATCATGAGGCCGGAGCTGCCTGCCGGACCGGCCGCGAGGAAGGCCCGCAGCCCGGTCAGGTCGGGCCGCATCAGCAGGCCGAGCCGGGCGACCGACAGCGACAGCGCCGGGAAGTAGGCGCCCCGCACGGCGTCGAGCCCGGCGGACAGCGTCGCGGTGTGGAACTGCCCGTGGTGCCGGACGCCTTCGGTGGTGACGAGGGGGTTCTCGGCGGCGGCGTTGAGCTCGGTCGTCAGCACCCGCCGCAGCTCGTGGACCGCGTGCAGCGCGGGCGCGGTCACCTGCGGCACGACCCGCAGCCCGAACGGATCCTGGATGCGGGCGGGCGTGGAGCAGCCGGCCACCAGCTCCCGCAGCAGCGCGGCCACTTCGGACTGCGACGGATGGGTCCGGCCCGCGTGCACCACGGCGTCGTACGCCTCCGGATTGCCGCGCAGGGCCAGGAACGACAGCGCCGCCACAACCGTGGACGCGCGCAGCTGCTGGTGCACCTCCGTGAGGGCCAGCGCGGCGGTCGCCACCGTCAGCGCGCTGGAGCTGATCATCGGTAGCGCGTCGGTCGCGTCGATGGTGGTCACCGGTCCGGCGCCGGACCGCCACGGCCGCTCCCCCGCCAGCGTCAGCCCCAGCTCGGCCAGGGCGGCGAGGTCGGCCGTGCCGATGGCGCCCCATCGGTGCAGCGCAGGCACGGCACCGGACCGCAGCGCGGCGACGAGGGCCTCGGTGACCCGCAGCGAGATGCCCGACCCGCCGGCGAGGATCTGGTTGAGCCGCACCGCCATCGCCGCGCGGGCGGTGCTGTTGTCCTCCACCGGCCCGCTCCCGGCGCAGTGACTCCTGAGCAGGCGCAGGCCGTGATCGACGACGTCCGGCGTGCCGGCGGTCTCGTGGCGGTTGGCGCCCACACCGGTGTTGGCGCCGTAGACCGTTCCCCGCTCGCGCGCGTCGCGCATGACGGCGTGCCGGGCCTCGACCAGTCGCAGCGCCGCGGGATCCACCGCGATGCCCGCGTGGCCGGAGGCGATCGCCGTCAGGCCCTCGGGTGTCAGCGTACGGCCGTCGAGCCGAACCTCGTCCCCCTGCATGGCCCCTCCCGGACGCGTGTTCCTGCACCCTAGAAGCTCACCCGGGCCGGCGGTCCGGCATTCGCGAACCGAGCAGCCACAGGGCCACTCCGGCGTACGGGATCGCCAGCAGGGCGAACGCGCCGCCGTGACCGGACAGACCGGTGAGCGCGGCGTAGAGACCGAAAACGCCGATGGTCGCCAGGTCGGTGACCATGCCCGCGACCGACGTGACCGTGGCGCGGGCCGGGCCGGTCACGGCCTGTTGCAGGCGGGCACCGACGACCACGTCGGCGGCCTGGAACGCCCCGAAGGCCAGCGCGACCAGGACGATGCCGCCGGGATGACCGCTGAGGGCCCCGGCAGCCATCGCCGCTGCGGCCAGCACGAGCAGCACCGCGAACCACGGGGTGCGCAGCCGTTCCGCCGGTCCCGTCGCGAGGCCGCCGACGGCGACCGCTGCCCAGATCAGCAGGAGCAGCAGCGGCACGGTCGCGTCCGCCACACCGGTCGAGCTGATCAGCAGCGGGGTGTACTCGTCCAGCGAGCCCCACACCGCGGTGACCAGCACGACCAGGATCAGAGCCGTCCGGACCGGGCGGTGGTGGCGGGCCTCGCCGAGACCGGCGCGCAGGGTCGCCGCCCAGCCCAGTTCGTCGTCCTCGTCGGCGCCGGTGCGGCAATCGCGGTGCTCCGGAAAGGTGGCGGCCACCGCGGCCGTCACCAGGCACGCGACCACGCTGGCCGCACCCACCGCCGGATAACCGCCGGCCGCCAGCACGGGCGAGGCGATCGCGATGGCCAGCACCACACCGACCGTTCCGGCCGCCTTGGCGCGGCCCATGATCTGCGCGTACCGGCCGGCGGCCCCGGCGCGGTCGAGCTCCTCGTAGACCAGGGCCTCGAGGGCGCCGGAGGTCAGCGCGCCCTTCGCGCCCCAGAGCACAAACCCGAGCGCGAACGCCCAGTACGAGGGCGCAGCGACCCACAGGCCGAAACCGGCGGCGGTGAGCAGCGGGCCGATCCACAGCAGCAGACGCCGCGACACGACGTCGGCGAGCGCACCCGACGGCACCTCGAGGATCAGGCTGCTCGCCGACCACACCGCGAACAACGTGGAGATCTGCCAGACCGACAGGCCGGTCTCGCTGAACAGCAGGGCATACACCGGATAGAGCAGAACAAGATCGTCCAGAAACGCGTACGCGTACAGGGTCACGGCGACGCGGCGGCTCGGTGTCATGGGGCCTCTCGTGGGTGCCGGAGTGATGTGCGGGGAAACGCGACATCACCGGCGGCCCACGAGAGCGGGCCCCGTTACGTGCGGTGCGGCGGCAGGATCAACATCGCCAGGTCATGCCGCCACGATAGCGTCACGGCCTGACGGCCAGCGAGCCCTTTGCCAGCTCGTACGCGGGCAGCAGCGACCGGTGGTCCTCGTCGCTGAGACCACCGACCTCCAGCACCACGACCCCGGCCGGAGTCCGCACAGCAAACGCGCGACGCTTGAGATTCTCCTCCAGCAACTCCTGGTACTGCTCGTAGCTGACGTCGACGGCCTGCGCCCCGCCCACCGTCACGGGCGTGTACTTGACGTTGCGGTTCTTCTTGCCCTCCAGGAACGGCTCGACAGCCGCCCGCGGCTCGGCACTCGGGGACGGATCGATCCACACCCGCAGGAAGCCGAGCAGCCCGGCGGGCTTGGCGTCGATCTCGCAGGCCATCTGCAGCGGCCCGCGGCGCGTCAGCTCGGCGAGCGGGTCGTTCTCCTCGACCTCGACGGCCTTCGGCTTCCACCCGTCGGCCACCTTGAACGTCACCGGCAGCTCGCAGGCGCTGCCCGCCGCGCCGACGGTCCCGTCGCCGGGGCCGGCCGGCGCCGCCGAGGACGACGGGCCGCCGCTCGGGCAGTGCTTCTCCAGCTTGCCGATCGCCGCCTGCAGACCCGTGGTGCCGGCCGCGGCCGGCTCGGGAGCGGTCGCGACCTTGTCCGCCTCGGCCGCGATATCCGTCAGCGTCGCGGCCAGCTCCGGGTCGGTGGCCTTCGCCGCGTGCTCGGTGAGCTGTTTGCCCAGCTCGGAGAAGGTCTGCTGGTAGATCTTGTTGAGATCGGCCGGCGTCGGCTCGGTGTCACCCTTCGCGGCCTCGGCCACCTTGGTGAAGAGGTCCACGACGACCTGACGGGCCGCCGTTCCACCGGACGCGCAGATCTCGGCGGTGTTGCCGGTCGCGACGGGCGCCGCCGACGGTCCGCCGGCACCGTCCCCGGAGGAATTACAGGCGGCGGTGAAGGCCAGCGTGACACCGAGAGCAACGGTGGCGGCGGGCCGGGAGCGAGAGAATTTCAGGATCACAAGGCGGAGACGGTACGCGAGCAGCCGCCCGCCCGCAGTCCCGTTCTCACCGCCACATGTGCAGGCGGATGCTCGTGCCCTGGGCTGCGGTGTGCATGCGGAACAGGTCACACAGGTGATTGGCCGGCAGCAGTCCCCGGCCGCCTTCGTCCTGGGACGGCCGGGTCAGCCGCCCGGCGAGCGGGTCGGCCAGATGACCCTCGTCGTCGACCTGGCACACGACCATTCCGGGCTCGGCCCAGATGCTCACCCGGCCACCGGCGGCGGTGTGCTCGACGGTGTTGGCCGCGAGCTCGTTCACCGCCACCACCAGGTCGTCCACCCGGTCCTCGCCCAGCCCGGCGGCAGAGGCGTTCCGGGCGGTGGGCCGCACAGGCCGGATATTCGATCGCGGTGCGCTCCGGCCAGATCGGCTCGCCGACGATCGACACCCGCCGGCCGCGGTCCGCGGCGGCGAAGGCCAGCAGCACCCCGGGAATGATGTGGCCCGGATTGCGGCCGGCCACGGCCATGTCGGCGAACGTCACCCGGTCGGCGACGTCGGCGAGATCGCCGGTCAGCGCAGTGAGGTTCGGCTCCGGCACGGCCACGAGCACCGCATCGCCGGACGCCAGTGCGGAACGGACGAACTCGGTGACGGCCTCGAAGTATTCGGTGGTGTTGCGGTACAGCAGGCCCGGGTGCTCGAAGCCACCGCGCCCGGCCTCAGGCCGGCTGACCAGGGAAGCGGTCATGCGGCAGCCTCCACGGTCAGCCCGGGAACGGTCGCCGAGCCGTGGAAGGCGGTGTCCTCCGGCAGGTGCTCGAGGAGCGCCCGCAGCGCGCGGCGGTTGGAGAGATCCGCCTCGCCGACCAGTCGTAGACCGGCAGGGCCCTCGGTCCGGACGGCCCGCAGCAGCGGCGCCGGGTCGCCCGGGGGATCCCTCCCTGCGGGCCTGCTCCGACTCCGTCCGCCAGGCCTCGATCGTGGCGTCCGGGTCAAAAGCGCCGGAGGCCAGGTAGGTCGATTCGGCGGTCGCCGCGGTACCCCGTCCGGTGTACTCCCGGATCGGTTGCCGGCTGTTCATTGTGTTTCCGCGGCATTGCGCCGCCGGTTACGGATAGTGACACCGTGATGGGCTGGAACGTGAATGGCGCAGCGCGGTGCTCACATATGTGCGGGAAACTGCGTCCACTCCCCTGTCACGGAACGAAACGGCGATTAATCCCCGACCGATCGGCCGACCCCGCAAGAGAACGGTGAACCTGCGAAGAACGTCATTTGTGTACCGATTCCGTGTGATCGACTACTGCTGCCGGGCCCGGCCACGGTGATCGCTGCGCCGCTGCGCGGTCCGGTTCCGTCACCATATTCGGAAGGCTTTGTCGGTGGTAGTCGAACAGATTCGACAGGAAAAAGTCTCGCGGTCCGTCACCGGTCCGCCGACAGTGGTGGATTATGTGCCGCTGCCGCCGAACGACAAGGAGAAATATCTCTATTACGGACGCCAGGGCCGCTGGATCTTCTGCGTGTTCCTGCTCGCCTTCGCGGGTGTCATGTTCGGTATGGCCCGGCTGGCGGCCAACTCGATGTGGACCAGCCTGCTCTACGAATTGATCGCTCTCCAGGTGGCGGCAGTGTTCATCAGCCTGCTGTCCAGCACGCGCAAACGACGTGGTTCCCGGGCCGGGCACGAGGCGCTGATCGCCGCGTACCGGCCCGTTGTGCATCCGTCGGTCGATGTGTTCCTGCCGTCGGCCGGGGAACCGCTGAGCATCCTCACCAATACCTATCGGCACGTCGCCGCATTGGAGTGGCCCGGACCACTCACCGTTTACGTGCTCGACGACTCCGGGCGCGATTCTGTCGCCGCACTCGCGCACGATCACGGCTTTCACTATCTGTCCCGGCCCAACCGGGGAGAGCTCAAAAAGGCGGGCAACCTCCGGTACGGCTATGAGCACTCCACCGGTGACCTGATCCACGTGTTCGACGCCGACTTCGCACCGCGTGCCGACATGACCCGTGAGCTCGCGCCGTACTTCGAGGATCCGGCCGTCGGTATCGTCCAGTCGCCGCAATTCTTCGATGTTCAGCAGGATCACTTCAATTGGCTGCAACGGTCGGCCGGCGCCACGCAGGAGATGTTCTACCGGTGGATCCAGCCGGCCCGGGACGCCGTCGACGCCGCGATCTGTGTCGGTACCAATGCTGTTTATCGCCGGAGTGCGTTGCAGGCCGCGGGCGGGTTTGCGCAGATCGGGCACAGCGAGGACGTCCACACCGGGGTGAACATGGCGAAGGCCGGGTTCCGGACCCGGTACGTGCCGGTGAACCTGGCCAAGGGTGTCTGCCCGGACAACTTCGACGGCTTTGCCAACCAGCAGTACCGCTGGTGCACGGGCAGCATGAGTCTGCTCTCCGACCCGGGCTTCCACCGGTCGCGGCTGACCGTCAAGCAGAAGCTCTGCTTCTGGACCGGCTTCCTGTACTACATCACCACGGCCATCGCCGCCTTCACGAGCCAGCTCCCGGCCTTCCTGATGTTGTGGTTCTTCCCCGACCAGATCCGGCCGCTGAACTACCTGCCGCTGATCGGCACGATCTTCGTCTGGTCGACGCTGATGCCCCGGGTCACCGATTACCGCTGGTCACCCGCGGTCGTCCGCGTCCAGATGCTCATCGGCTTCTGCCACGCGCTGGCGTTGCTGGACTTCCTGCGGGGCCGTACCGCCGCCTGGGTGCCGACGGGCGCCGCCAAGCGGACGCCGACCGCCAAGCGGGTGCTGCGCCTGCTGCGGGTCTGGCTCATCACGACCCAGGTCCTGACCTGGACGGGGATCGTCCTGGCCGTCCGGAGCCACGGCCTGGACCTGCTCTGGGCGACGATCCTGTTCGCCGGTCCGATGATCTACTTCGTCTGGCCGCTGCTGCTCGGCGGTCGCGCCACCCCCGAACGCCGTCCGGCCGCCCGCCCGGCGATCCCCGGCGCCCGCACGTCGGCGGTGGTGTCATGAGCACCTCGACGATGACGTACGCCGCCGCCACTGCTCTGCCGCCGCCGATGCAGGCTGCACCCCCGGAGGCACCCGTGTTCCGCCGGGACGTCGCCGGTCTGCGGGCCGTCGCCGTGCTCCTGCTGGTCGCCGGTCAGGCCGGCACCGGCCTCGCGGGTGGCGGCGTCGGGATCGACGTCTTCTTCGTCATCTCCGGGTTTCTCCTCACCGGCGGGATCGTCCGGGAGCTCGAGCGAACCGGGCGCCTCTCGCTGCGCCGCTTCTACGCCCGGCGGATGACGCGGCTACTGCCCGCCTCCGCGGTGGTCGTGGCCGGCACGCTCGCCGCCTGCTGGCACTGGATGCCCGCAGCGGTACGCCCGGCGATCTCCTGGGACTCCGCCGCCGCGCTGACGTCCACGATGAACGTCCGGCTGGTCCTGCAGGACGGCGGCGTGGCAGATCCGGCACCGCTGCAGCACTTCTGGTCGCTGGCCCTGGCCGCGCAGTTCTCTCTGGTCTGGCCCCTGCTGCTGGTCGTGGTCGCGCTGAGCTGGGCCCGCCGCGGCCGGCCGAGCCGGGTCTCGGTGGCCGTCGTGCTGGTGGCGCTGACGGGCGCCTCCTTCGGCCTGTGCGTGTGGCAGGCGGCCACCGGTCAGCTCTGGGCGTTCTACGGTCTGCCCGCGCGGGCCTGGGAGTTCGGGCTCGGCGCGCTGGTCGCCCTCGGCGCGGTCCGGCTCGCACGGCTCGGCTCCCGGACGGCCGCCGTGCTGACCTGGCTGGGACTCGCGGTTGTCGGTGTCGCGGTGGCCACCTACGACGACGCGCCCGTCCCCGGTGTGTACGCGGCACTGCTCGCGGTCGCGGGCTCGGCGCTGCTGATCGGGGGAGGCTGTGCCCGCCCGGCACTCGGCGCCCGGCGGTTGCTGCGACTGCGGCCGGTGCAGGAGCTGGGCCGCGTGTCGTTCGCCTGGTACCTGTGGCACTGGCCGGTCCTGGTGCTCGCGCCGTACGTGCTCGGGCACCCGCTCTCCGTGCCGGAACGGCTGGCCCTGGTGGCCGGGGCCCTGGTGCCGGCGGCGATGTCGACGGCCGCGGTGGAGAACAGGATCCGCCTCAACAGCGTTCTGCGGGCCCGGCCCGGCAGCACCCTGGTCCTCGGCGGCGTGCTGACCGCGGTGACCGCCGGTCTGGCCGTGGTCCTGGCCGCGCTGCCCGTCCCCGCGCCGCCGGCGCCGAAGGCCGCGGCGTTCGACCCGGTGCGGGTGCTGGCGTCCGGTCAGGTCGGCCTGGCGCAGTTGCAGCGGATCATCCGCGCCGACAGCACCCGGCGGACCCTGCCGGCCACCCTCACGCCGTCCCTGGACGAGGCGGTGACAAGCGTTCCGCGGGACGGTGGTTGCCTGGCGTCGCTCAAGGAGGAGCTGGTGTCCCCGGCGATCGCCCGCGGCTGCGAGAAGCTCGGCGTCGCGGACGGCGGCAAGCTGGTTGTCCTCTTCGGCGACTCGCACGCCCAGCAGTGGTTCGGTGCGCTCGACGTGGTGGCACGCAAGCACGGGTGGCGGCTCGCGGTGTTCACCAAGACCGATTGCGGGCCCGCCCGGGGCACGGTCGGCGGGGTGAACCGCGTCGGGCCGTACACGGAATGTGACCGGTGGCGGGAGCGGGCGCTGGCCCGGATCCGGCAGCTGCGGCCGGCGATGGTGGTCATGTCGGGCCGCAACCGTGAGGCGAGCCCGCTCGACGTGAAGGTCACCGCGGGTCCGGACCAGGACTGGGCCGAGGCGTGGGCGTCGACCGTCCTGCGGGTGCGGGAGAGCGGCGCGCTGCCGGTCGTCGTGCAGGACACGCCGGTCGCGCACTTCGACGTCCCCGGGTGCCTGGCCACCCGGCGGGTCGCCGCCGACTGCCACCTCGAGGTGCTCAAGTCGCTGCTGCTGTCGCGGCAGCGGTTCGTCCGGGCGCTGGTCCAGGTCCACGGCGCGAAGGTCGTCGACACGGCCGCCTGGTTCTGCACCCCGTGGATCTGCCCGTCGGTCATCGGCGGCACCGTCGTCTACCGCGACGACAACCACCTGACCTCCGTGTACGCGAAGCGCCTCGCCGGGCTGCTGGACGAGCAGCTCGCCACCGAAGGGAAGAACGTTGACTGACACACAGGTGCTCTCCCGTCCCGTCCCCCCTGTCGTCGCGCAGCAGGCCGAGCCCCCACCACGCCGCTGGTCGCTGCTGAGCACCGTGCTGCTGGCCCTGCCACCGGCGGCGCTCGCCCTGACCCTCTCGGTCCTCGGCATCGGCTCCCGCAGCATGTGGAACGACGAGTACGCCACCTGGTACGCCTCGACGCTCAGCTTCCGTGACCTGTCGAAGCTGCTGGTCAACGTCGACGCGGTGGTGGCGCCGTACTACGTGGTGATGCACTACTGGATCGTGCTGTTCGGTGACTCCGAGACGAGCCTGCGGCTGCCCTCCGCGCTGGCGATGGCCGGGACCGCCGCACTCACCGCCCTGCTCGGGCGCCGCCTCTTCGACACGGGGACGGGTCTGGCGGCGGGGCTGATCCTGGGCGGGCTGCCCTCCGTCACCCGGTACGGCCAGGAGGCCCGCCCGTACGCGTTCGCGATCGGTTTTGCCGTGCTGGCCACGCTGTTGCTGCTGCGGGCGATGGAACGCCCGGACTGGCGGCGGTGGCTGCTCTACGCCGCCGGTCTGATCCTGGCCGGGCTGGTCCACATCGTGACCCTGACCGTGCTGCTCGCGCACGCGGCGTTCATGGCCCGGGCGTTCCGGGTCAGCGGTGATCTGCGGCTGCTGCGGTGGATCGCCGGGGCGTCCCTGGCGGTGACCGCGGCGCTGCCGCTGGCGGCCAAGGGCTCGGACCAGGCGAGTGTCATCGCCTGGATCAAGGCCGACGGCGCCGCGGTGACGGGACTGCCCGAGCGCATCTTCGGCTCCTGGCAGGTGGCGCTGGTGGTCACGGCGGCAGCCCTGCTGGCGACGGTCCTGCTCGGCGCCCGGCACCGGGGTTCGCTGGTGCTGCTGCTGTCGTGGGCGATCTTCCCGCCGGTCTTCTGTTACGTCACCTTCCCGCTGTTCCACCTGTTCCTGCACCGTTACCTGCTCTTCACGCTGCCGGCCTGGGCCCTGCTCGCGGCCGCCGTGGGCTACTCGCTGGTGCGGTTCACGGGAAGACTCTCGTCGAAGGTGCCGGTGTCGCTGAGCGCGCTGCTGGTGCTGGCCGCGATGCTTCTTGTCAGCGGTCCCGGGCAGCGCGCGGCCCGGCACAGCCCGGTCTACGGCGAGCCCGACTTCCGGGGCGCCGCCGCTGCCGTGCTGGCCGCCGCCCGGCCCGGTGACGGCATCGCCTACGCGGGTTCCACCCGTAACGGCCGCCGGGCCTTCGACTACGAGGCCCGGGACGCCGCGATGCCGCGCGACGTGCTGGTCCACCGCACCTCCCAGGCCAACGGCACGTTCGGCGCCGAGGAGTGCGCGGACCCGGGCCTCTGCGTCGGCGACACCGGGCGCATCTGGCTGGTGTCGACCACGCAGTCGAACCTGTCGCCGATGGACGGCATGCCCGGTGCCACGCAGGGCTTCCTGCTGACCGCGTACACCGTCGTCCCGTACCGGACCTTCGAGAACGTCCGGATCTTCGCGCTCGACCGCAAGGACGTGAAATGACGCTTCCCCGCCTGACCTTCGTCGGCACCGGCTATCTGGGTGCCACCTACGCCGTCTGCTTCGCCGAGCTGGGCTACGAGGTGCTCGGCTTCGACGTCGACACCGCCAAGATCGCGGCGCTGTCCGACGGTGTGGTCCCCTTCCACGAGCCGGGTCTCGGCGTGCTGCTGCGCCGCAACCTCGCCGCGGGCCGCTTGCGCTTCACCACCTCGTACGCCGAGACGGCCGACTTCGGCGACATCCACTTCGTGTGCGTGGGGACACCACAACGCGCCGACGACACCGGCGCCGACCTGTCCTACGTGGAGTCGGCGGTCACCGGGCTGGCCCGCCGGCTCACCCGCAAGGCGCTGATCGTGGGCAAGTCCACCGTTCCGGTCGGTACGGCCGAGTGGGTGCAACGCCTCGTCGACAAGCACGCACCGGCCGGGCTCGGGGCCGAGGTCGCCTGGTCGCCGGAGTTCCTCCAGGAGGGCTTCGCCGTGCAGGACGTCCTGCGCCCGACCCGCATCGTCGCCGGTGTGCGCAGCGACTGGGCCGCCACGATGCTGTCCGCGGCGCACCGGGGTGTCCTCGATCTGGCCGCCCGCGAACAGCGCGAGGTTCCGGTGGTGGTGACCGATTTTGCGACCGCCGAGCTGGTCAAGGTGGCTGCCAACGCGTTCCTCGCCACCAAGATCTCCTTCATCAACGCGATGGCGGAGGTCTGCGAGGCCGCCGGGGCCGATGTCGACCAGCTGGCCCGGGCGATCGGGCACGATCCGCGCATCGGCAGCCGCTTCCTGCGCGCCGGGGCGGGCTTCGGCGGTGGCTGCCTGCCCAAGGACCTGCGGGCGTTCCAGGCCCGGGCGCAGGAACTGGGTGTCGGTGAGTCGCTGCGGTTCCTGCACGAGGTCGACCTGATCAATCAGCGCAGCCGCAGCCGGGTGCTGCGCCGCGCCGCCGAGCTGCTCGACTGCCCCACCGGGCCGGCCGGTCCGGACTTCGGCAACACCCGCGTGGCGGTGCTCGGGGCGACCTTCAAACCCCATTCCGACGACGTACGGGACTCCCCCGCGCTGGCGATCGCGGCCGCCCTGTCCGCGTCCGGTGCCGATGTCCACGTCTACGACCCCGAGGGCATGGGCAACGCCGCCCGCGTACACCCGAACCTGATCTTCGAACCGGGTCTGGAGGAGGCGGTCCGGGGCTCGGAGCTGGTCTGCGTGCTGACGGAGTGGCCGGAGTTCAGCGCGGCCGACCCGGTGCACCTGGGCCGGCTCGCCGCAGGCCGGCTGGTCGTCGACGGCCGCAACTGCCTCGACGTGGCGGCGTGGACCGCCGCGGGCTGGCGCTACCGCGGCATGGGCCGCCACGCCGAGCCCGCGACGGACCTGCGGCCCCGCCCGGTGCGCCCCGCCATCCCCCGCCCCGCGAACCGGTCGGTTGCGGCTGGGTAGCCATCACGCGGTACCCCGAAGTCGCTTCCGCGCCGGGTCGAACAGGTGTCCGTGAGGGCATTTCCGAAGACTCCTGTCAGCCGCCGCCGTGTCCTGGGCGGTGCCGCCGGCGTGACCGCCGCCGTGGCTGTGCCGGCCGCGGCCGCCGACGCCGCCACGGTCCGTCCGGGCAGCTACTACGTCAGCACCGATCAGCAGTTGCACCTGCTGCGCCGGGCCACCTACGGTCCGACCCCGGCCTCGCTCGCCGAGATCCGTGAGCTCGGCACCGCGGCCTGGCTCGACCGGCAGCTCGACCCGTCCGGCATCGCCGACGCGGACTGCGACGCGCTGCTGACGCGTTTCCCGCTGACCGCGCTGTCGATCAGCGAGCTGCGGTCCCGCGTCGCGGCCGGCACCCAGCGGTACGGCTGGGACACCATGCTCCAGCTGGGCTTCGCCACCACCAGCCGGGCCATCTGGAGCGAGCGCCAGCTCTTCGAGGTCATGGTCGACTTCTGGTCGAACCACCTCAACGTGACCAACCCGTCCGCCGACGTCTGGGACAACCGGCACGACTACGACCGGGCCGTGATCCGCCCGTACGCCCTGGGCCGCTTCGCCGACATGCTCAAGGCCAGTGCCCGGCACCCGGCGATGCTGACCTACCTCGACAACCGCTTCTCCACGCGTGCCGCGCCGAACGAGAACTACGGCCGGGAGCTGCTCGAGCTGCACACGGTCGGGCTGGGCTACTCGGAGTCCGACGTCAGGAACGCCGCCCGGATGCTCACCGGCCTGACCGTCGACTGGGACACCGGCCTCTACAAGTTCAGCCCCAACTCCCACGCCACCGGGCCGGTCACCGTGCTGAAGTTCCGGCACGCGAACGTGACCGCCGCGGGTGGTGAGGCGGCGGCGCTGGAGCTGCTGGACTACCTGGCCCTGCACCCGGCGACCGCACGGCACCTCGCCACCAAACTGGTCGTGCGCTTCGTCGCCGACACCCCGCCCGCCTCGCTCGTGACCAGGCTGGCGAAGGTCTATCTCGACCACGGCTCGGCGATCGCGCCGGTGCTGCGGGCGCTGTTCACCTCGGCCGAGTTCCGCGAGTCCGTCGGCAAGAAGATCCGCACGCCGTACGAGGACATCGTCGCCACGGTCCGCACGGTCGGCTACGGGCCGGACGCGTCCGGGACCGCCGGCATCGAGTCGCTGTACTGGCTGATCGGCTCGCTCGGGCACGCCCCGATGTCCTGGGCGCCGCCGAACGGCTTTCCCGACGTCGCCTCGGCCTGGACCTCACCCGGTGGCCTGCTCGCCAAGTGGAACGCGCACCTCAACATCGTCGCCGGGTACCGCCCCAAGGAGTTCCAGCGGCCGGCGAACCTGGCGCAGGAGCTCATCGGTGAGCTGCCCGCGACCTACGGCGCGCTGATCGACGCCCTGGCACGACGGTTGCTCGGCCGGACATTGCCCGCCGCGCACACGACGGCGCTGGCGGCGTTCTTCGGGAAGACCTCAGCCACGGTCCTGAAGCCGGCCGACGCCGCCGTCGGCTGGCGGCTGCCCCAGCTCGTGGCCCTGATCCTGAACTCCCCCTTCTTCGCGGTGAGGTGACGACGATGACCCGTACCGATTGCGACTGCCCGCCGACCGTGACCCGCCGCGGGATCCTGGGCGCGGCGGCCGCCGGCGCTCTGGCCGGCCTCGCCGGTGACCAGCTCTCCACCCAGCTGGCCTTCGCGGCCGGCAAGTACACCGGTGACACGATCGTCCTGCTGTCGCTGCGCGGAGGCTTCGACGGTCTCTCGGCCATCGTGCCCGCCGGCGACCCCGGCTACTACGCCGCGCGACCCGACATCGCCGTCGCCAAGTCCCGCCTGATCGGCGGTGACACCCGCTTCGGCCTGCACCCCGCGCTCGCGCCGCTGCTGCCGTTCTGGAAGGCCCGGACGTTCGGCGCGGTCCAGGCCGTCGGCCAGCCCGCTCCCAACCGGTCCCACTTCTCCGCGATGGAGGAGCTGGAACGCGCCGCGCCCGGCACCTCGCTGCGGACGGGCTGGCTCGACCGGATGCTCGGCGGCCTCGGTGCGGCGAGCCCCTTCAACGGGGTGTCGCTCGGCAGCCCGATGCCCGCCCGGGTGATGGCTGGTCCCGCCCCCGCGCTGGGCATGCGCAGCCTCGACGACTTCAGCCTGTTCGGCGACCAGGACAACCAGCCGATGGCGGCGACCCTGTCGGCGCTCTACGCGGGTGCGCCTGCCGTCCTGAGCCAGGCGGCGGGTCAGGTCACGTCGTCGCTCGCCACCACGAAGGCGCTGGCGGCCAAGGCGTACCAGCCGGCGAACGGCGCGAAGTACCCCGACGACACCCTCGGCAAGGCGCTGCGGGACGTCGCCCGCCTGATCAAGGGCAAGGCCGGCCTGATGAGCGCGTGCATCGACTCGGGTGACTGGGACATGCACGAGAACGTCGGCCTGGCCGTACCCGGCAAGCGCATGCACGACAAGCTGGCCCAGCTCGCCGCCGCCCTCGCCGCGTTCGCCACCGACCTCGGCAAGACGGGGATGCAGCGGGTCACGGTCGTGACGGTCAGCGAGTTCGGCCGCCGCGTCCGCCAGAACGGCTCCGGCGGGCTCGACCACGGTTACGGCAACGCGATGCTGCTGCTCGGCGGGGGCGTGGCCGGTGGCAAGGTGCACGGCCGCTGGCCCGGTCTGGGCGAACGCCACCTTGTCGACGGCGACCTCGCGGTGACCACCGACTACCGCGCGGTCATCGGCGAGATCCTGCAGAAACGCTGCGGCCTGAAGAACACCCGCTCGGTCTTCCCGAACGTCCGCAACACCACCTCCGGGGTGGTCCGCGCCCGCTGACCGGCAGTGACCTGAGCGCCGCGGAGTCGTTGATCAGGGACGTGGGCCGTCTCAGTGTCACCACGCCGGTCCGGTGGACAGGCCTCCTGGTCACGGTGCTGGCCGCCGCGATCGCCGGAGTGCTGGCCCTGCCGGAAAGCTCGTCCGACCGCTCGGCCGACACCGTGTACCCGTTGATGATGCTGCCGGCGCTCGTCACGATCGGTGTCGCGGGTCTGGTGGCCGCCTGCCGTCCCACCGCTGCCGGTGTCGCCGCGGTGATCGGCGGGGTCAACGGCCTCCAGGTGACCGGCATCGCGGTGGTGGCCTCGCACGACTGGCGCAACTTCGCCGGTGTCGACTACTCCAGCTGGGAACGCGGGTACGCCGGCTCACGGCTGGCCCTGCTGATCGCCGTCCTCGGCACCGGTGTGATCGTGGCGAGCGCGGTGCTCTACCGCCACGCCACCTGCCGGAACCAGCGGCTGCGCTCGCAGCCGGTCGCACTGGTCGCCGGGGCCGCGGTCGCGATCCTGCTCCCCGCCCTGCTGCGCGCCAACCTGCACCTGTCCGGGCTGCCGGCCATCGGGCAGTTCGCGCTGTGGTGGTCGCTGCCCTGGGCGGCCGGTGTGGTGGCCGTCGGGGCGGCACCGACACGAGGACTGCGCCGGGCCGCGCTGGCGAGCGTGGTGGTCTCCGTGGCGCTCACGCTGGTCTGCGTGGCACTGGAGCCCTTCCACGGCTTCGGGTTGCGACTGCCGGAACAGTGACGCCGGCCGCCCTCCCGCTCGGGGTGGACAGCCGGCGTCCGGGATCCGTCAGGCCACCGCGACGCTGTAGATCACGACGTTGTGGTCCGAGTAGGCCGAGTCGCCCACCGCGCACCAGCGCTTGGTCTCGGTGCTGAAGATGTAGTCGATCTTGGTGCCGGTGACCGGGTCGCCGATGGTGGGGCGGCCGTCGCGCACGTCGCCCTCCTGGTCGCACTCGCGGTAACCGGCGTTGTAGGGGCCGTCGCGCCAGACCCAGGCACGGGCGTTACCGGGCTTGTCGGGCGGCGAGACGTTGAAGTCACCACCCATGACCAGCGTCGGGTAGCCCGCCACGATCGCCGCGATGTCGGTCATCTGGTCGTCCGCATAGTCCCAGTCGGGGTGGTCGGGGTTGTTGCCCTTCGGCGAGAGGTGCACGTTGCACAGGCGGGCACCCCAGTACGTCGCGGTCGCGCAGTGGAACGGCCGGGCCTGACCGGTCCAGGACTGCTCGATCTCGTACGCCCGCGCGTCCGCCAGCCCCGCCTTGATCACGATGGCCGTGCCGATCCGGTCGGTCCGCGTTCCGCCGCAGGTGTTGTTGCGGCGGACACCGTCCGACGAGTACTGGTACGGCTGGAACGCCTTGCTCCACCCGCTGCCGAGCTGGCTCATCAGGGCCGTGAGGTCGTTCTCGCAGACCTCCTGCAGCAGCGCGGCCTGCACGAAGTTGGTCTCGACGTGGTACTTCACCACATTGATCTTGTCCTGCGGCCCGCCGTGGGTCGCGCACCCCCAGCTCGGATTCTGGGAGCCGCACATGTTCCACGACATGACCTGCAGATTTTTCGGCTCGGCCGCCCGGGCCGCCGAAGCGGGCACCAGAGCGGCGAGCAGTGCGGCGGCCATCAGGCCGGCCAGTTTGCGCATGAAACATCCCCGTTGCAGTCGATTCACGTATCGACGAGTCTAAACAGGAACGATCAATCGGTGGGGGCAGCGGAAACCGTGACGGTCAGCGGCGCAGCTCGGCCGGCTCGGGCGGGAGGTCGCTGACGCCGGTGGCCACGGCCTGCTCGTGCCGGCGGCGGGCCGAGGGCAGGGCCAGGGAGGCGGCGACGGCCAGGACGGCGACCGCGGCGCACACCCAGAACCCGTACGTGAAGGCCTTGTCGGTCGGGAGGCCCTGGGGTGTGCTCTGCGAGGAGATCACGGCCGCGACCACCGCGGTGCCGATGCTGCTGCCGATGGTGCGGGCGATGGTGTTGACGCCGCTGGCCTCGCCGGTCTGCGCCGCCGGGACACTTTCGATGATGGCGTTCGACATGGCCGCGAAGGCGAGGCCGATGCCCGCGCCGGTGAGGACGCCCGACGCCAGGACCTGCCAGATCGCGCCGTGGCCGAGGGCCGGCAGGGCGAAGGCCACGACCACCGAGACCGCGCCGAGAAACATCGGCACCTTGGGGCCGTAGCGGCGGTCGAGGAGACCGGCGAGCGGGCCGAAGACGACCATCATCAGGACCGTGGGCAGCAGGAAGAGCCCGGCCTGCGACACCGACTTGCCGAAACCGTACCCGGTTGCCGCCGGCAGCTGCAGCAGGGTCGGTACCAGCAGGAACGTGCCGAACATGGCGAAGCCGAGGATCAGGGCGACCACGTCGGTGGCCCACACACCGCGGATCTTCATCAGGCGCATGTCGATCAGCGGCTCCTTGACCCGCAGCTCGACCGCGACGAACACGATCATGGCGAGCGCGCCGACCGCGAGCAGGCTGACGGTCCTGGTGTCGCCCCAGCCCCACGACTGGCCCTTGCTGATCGCCAGCAGCAGCGAGACCAGCGAGATCGACAGGATGCCGGCGCCCAGGACGTCGAGGCGGCCCGGCGTGCGCACCGGGGACTCCTTCATGCCGAAGATCGCGCCGAGCAGGGCGACGACCACGAGGACCAGCGGCAGCCAGAAGAGCCAGTGCCACGAGAGGTGCTCGACGATCGGGCCGGCGGAGACGATGCCGACACCGGCGCCGACACCGAAGATCGCGGACAGCAGGCCGACGGTGACGCCGACCCGTTCGCGGGGCAGCGAGTCCCGGACGATGCCGATCGACAGCGGCAGGATCGCACCGGCGGCGCCCTGCAGCGCCCGGGCGACGATCAGGACCGCGAGGTTCGGGGCCAGGGCGGCGAGCAGGGTGCCCGCGGCCAGCACGGCCAGGACGCCGATCAGGACCCGGCGCTTGCCGACCATGTCGCCGAGCCGGCCGAGGATCGGGGTCAGGACCGAGGCCGACAGCAGGTACGCGGTGAGGATCCAGCTGATGTCACCGGTCGTCGCGTTCAGGTCGCGCGCGATCGTCGACATCGCGGGCGCCACCAGCGACTGGAGCACGGCGAAGGCCAGGCCGCCCAGCGACAGGTACACCACCAGAAGGCTGCCGCCCGACTTGAATTCGGGCCGGACCGGCTCGGTGCCCGGCCCCTGGAGGGTCTGTGTCATGGAGTTCCCCGCACGGCTTGTAAACGTTTGCTGACTTGACTCATTGTCCGCCGGGCCGAGGCTAAGTCAACGGTTGTTTACGTCACACGAGCGGACCGTTACCCTGGTGACGGACCGAGAGGAAGCCATGACGACAAGTACGTCCGGGCCGCGGCGCCGGGACGCGGCCGGCACCCGGCGGCTCCTGCTCGACGCCGCACAGCACCGCTTCGCCCGCAACGGGTACACCGCCACCACCGTCCGCGACATCGCCGACGACGCCGGGGTCAACGTCGCGCTGATCAGCCGCTACTTCACCTCGAAGGAAGGGCTGTTCGAGGCGTGCCTGCTCGGAGCAGTCGACGAGCTGGGCCGGACCGTCACCGAGGACGTCACGCTCGACCAGGTGCCGCACACCATCGCCGCGCAGCTCGCCGGCCCGCACACCGGGCAGTTCCCGAACCGGCTCCTGCTGCTCCTGCGCTCGTCCGGTGACGAACGTGCCGACCGGATCCGGCTCGACATCCTGCAGTCGTTCTCCGAGCGCCTGGCGGCCGCCGCCGGTCTGCGCGCCGGGGACCCCGACCGCGAGGAACTCGTCCTGCGGGCACAGGTCACGCTGGCCGCCAGCTTCGGCATCGCCCTGCTGCGCGCGTCGACGGCCCTCGAACCCCTGTCGTCGGCCGGCCGCGACGACCTCCTCGGACCTTTGCAGGATCTTGTGGGCGGCCTCCTGCGCCGCCCTTAGGCTGGAAGCATGCGCCTGGCTCACCTCACCGACCTGCACTTCGGCGCCGAGGTGCCGGAGGTCGTGGCCGCACTCCGGGACGACCTGGCCGGCCGGGACCTCGACCACGTGCTGGTCAGCGGCGACCTGACGATGCGGGCGCGGGCCGGGCAGTTCCGGGCCGCCCGGGAGCTGCTGGAGTCGATCGGGCACCCGTGGACGAGTGTGCCCGGCAACCACGACCTGCCCCTGTTCCGCGTGCTGACGAGGGCTTTCCGGCCACTGTCCGCGTACCGGAAAGGGGTCGGACGCCGGGCCGAACCGGAGCTCGGGAGCGGGGGCCTGCAGGTGCTGGGGTTGAGCTCGCCGAAGCGGTACCTGTCGAGGAACGGGCGGATCGACGCGGCGCAGGTGGCCCGGATCGGCACGGCTTTCACCGGGCCGGCCGGGCTGCGGGTGCTGATGCTGCACCACCCGGTCTTCCGGCCTGCGCAGCGACCGGGCCAGCCTCTGGTGCGCGGTGCGGAGCAGGCACTGCGCGCCGCGGCCCGCGCGGGTGTCGACGTGATCCTGTGCGGACACGACCATGTGCAGGCGCAGGCGGACCTGGCGCTGACCTGGCCGGGCCTCGGGCGGCACATGATCGCCGTGGCGAGCGGGACGGCGTGCTCCCGCCGGACCCGGGCCGGTGAGAGCCAGTCCTACACCCTGCTGGAGCTCACCGGCGACACCCTGTCGGTGCACGTCAGACATTGGAACGACGGTCGTTTCGAGACGCTCTCGGAGACCACCTGGCAGCGGGGAGCGGACGGCTGGCTGCCCGCCCGCGCGGCCTGCCGGTCCTGACCGGAGGCAGTCACGACTGCCTCCGGCCCCGGGATCAGCAGGCCGGTCCGTGCAGGAAGTTGTTCAGCACGAAGTCGGCCGGGCCGACCTGGAAATAGCCCGCACCCTGTCGGATCGGGTGCCCGGTGAAGAGCTCCACCCGCGAACCTTTCCGGACCAGGTACGCCGGCTCGCCGTCGGTGTTGTGGATCAGGGCACCACGGCGGCCGTAGATGCCCTCCAGCTCGGTCCAGGTCATACCGACCGAGGCACCGGCCGGTGACCGGGGCGGCACGGTCGCGGTGCCGACCTCGGCCAGCCGCCCGTCACGGAACGCCAGCAGGATCACGCCGGCCCAGTCACCGGTCGCGCCCGCGTTCACGATCGGGCAACCGGGCCGCTCGTCGACCCAGCTCACCAGCCCGGCCGCGGCCAGGGACTGCCGGCTCGCCCCGATCCGGTACGGGCCGGCGCCCTGAACGCTCAGGACCTCGGTGGTGCCGGCCGGGGCCGCAGCGGTCGCCGTGGCCGGCGCCGCGGAGGTGCCGAGCGTGGCCAGGGCCAGCGCTCCGGCGGCGAGAAAACGGAACAACATCGGACGACGCATGGTGGTTCTCCTTCTTGTCGGGAGCCTTCACCTTGTTCGTCCCGCCGCGGCCGGGTTTTGTTCAGCCGCGATCGCCGTCTTCTCCGGCCCGGTCGTTGAGGCGTGAATGACGGCGGCTGTAGGTCAGGTAGACGATCAGGCCGAGCACGAACCAGACGGCGAACCGCAGCCAGGTCACCGGGGTCAGGAACGTGATCAGCCAGATGGAGAAGACCACACCGAGCGCCGGGATCACCGGCATGCCGGGCAGCCGGAACGTGCGCGGCAGCTCCGGCCGCCGGTACCGCAGCACGATCACCGCGACACAGACGACGACGAAGGCCAGCAGGATGCCGATGTTGGTCAGCTCGGCGGCCTCGCGGATCGGCAGGAAACCCGCGATCACCGCGGAGGCGCCACCGGCGATCCAGGTCACGCGGCTCGGCACCCGCCGGACCGGGTGCAGCTTGGCGAACCAGGTCGGCAGCAGACCGTCGCGGCTCATGGCGTACCAGACCCGGGTCACGCCGAGCATGAAGGTGAACATCACGGTGAGGATGCCGATGATCGCGCCGATCGCGATGACGTCGGCCAGCCCGGACAGCCCGACGGCCGCGAACGCCGAGGAGAAGCCGCTCTCCGGGTCGATCTCCCGGTAGTCCTGCATGCCGGTCAGGACCAGGGTCGCCAGCACGTAGAGCACCATCGAGACGGCCAGCGAGTAGATGATCGCCTTGGGCAGGTGCCGCTTGGCGTCCTTGGACTCCTCGGCAGCCGTGCTCATCGCGTCGTAGCCGAACACCGCGAAGAACACCGTGGCGGCGCCCGTGATCGCGCCGCCCCAGCCGAACGGGAAGAACGGCTGGTAGTTCTCACTGCGGACGTGGAAGAAGCCCACCACGACGACCAGCAGAACCACCGCGATCTTGATGACGACCACGACCGTCTCGGTCCGGGCCGCGGCCCGGATCCCGCGGTTGAGCAGGTACGCGATGAGCAGGCACAGAATCACCGCGAAGAGGTCCACGACGTGCCCGTCACCGGTGCCGGGCGCGCCCAGCATCCACTTCGGCAGGTCGACACCGATGTCGGCCATCAGGAACGAGAAGTAGCCCGAGATGCCGATCGCCACCACCGCCACGATGGCGATGTACTCCAGCAGCAGGTCCCAGCCGATGAACCAGCCGACGATCTCCCCCAGCACCACGTAGCCGTACGTGTAGGCCGAGCCCGCCTTGGGGATCATCCCGGCGAACTCCGCGTAGGACAGCGCCGCGGCGGCACTGGCGATGCCGGCGATGAGGAACGAGAACAGCACCGCCGGACCGGCTGTCTCGTTGGCCACCGCTCCGGCGAGCGCGAAGATGCCGGCGCCGATGATGCCGCCGATGCCGATGGCGGTCAGCTGCCACAGCCCGAGCGATCGGGAGAGGTCGGTGTCCCGCTCGTCGGCGATGTCGTCGATCGGCTTGCGCCGGAACATCCCCGAACCGCGGCCGAACCGTTCCGGTGTCGATGTCATGTAATCGGAGTACCACGCCGGCCGCGTTCGCGCATCCATCAATGTCGATATTCGTGGTGGACGGGCACGCACGCATCGGCGGGCGGCGATAGAGTGCGGTCGCCAATCTGTTCACGACCTCTGCGGGGAGAGGCCATGTTCCGCATTCTCAAAGCTGCCCTGGTGACGGCCGTCGTCGGCCTGAGCACCTGCCTGGTCACGGCCGCACCGGCCGCCGCGGCCGGCGTCCAGACCATCTACATGAACGCCGCCGGGTCCGACACCCAGACCGGCGGCACTCCCGGTACGGCGGTGAAGACGCTCGCCCGGGTGCAGCAGCTCGTCGCGGCCGGACCGCTCGACCAGGACGTCGAGGTCCGGGTCCACGCCGGGACCTACATCGCCCAGGGCATCGTCTGGACGACGTACCGGCCCGGGCACACCATCTCGTTCATGCCGGACGACTACGAGTACGGCGAGGGCCTCGACGGCATCGCCGCCCTGCCCGTCTTCCAGAACGCCCGGGCCAGCCAGTCCAACCGGTACATCACCGGGCCCTGGTTCTTCGCCTGCCCCGGCGGCCCCGGGCAGCCGCTGGAGGACGGCGGCGTCTCCGGCCTGCGGTTCTACTACCTCAAGGTCACCTACTACGCCAACGCCGGCATCTCGCTGGACGGCTCCGGGGGCAGCACCTGCGGCGGCAAGTACGCCGCCACCTCCGGCCCCGGCCAGCCGTCCGCCCGCGGCCTCGACGGCAACACGATCTTCGGTGTCCGGTTCAACAACATCGGCAACCTCTACACCGGCGGCACCTGCGCCGACCCGGACTTCACCCGCTGCGGTTACGGCGGCATCGTCCTGACCGAGTCGTCGGGCAACCGCATCGCCAACAACCAGTTCGTCAACCTGCGCAACTCCGAGCTCAGCTACATCCACGCGATCTACGTGACGCACAAGAGCTCGCACAACCAGTTCACCGCGAACCAGGTCACGAACGTCAGCAGCGACCCGGTGAAGATCCGCGACGCCAGCAACTACAACTCGTTCGAGAACAACATCTTCGGCGCCAACGGCTTCGTCCGCTCGTCGACCCCGCCGGCCGTGCACTACCTCGACGAGGTCAGCACGACCGAGGGTGAGTGCTCGTCGTTCCACAACCGGTTCGCGTACAACGACCTGGGCACCTACCTCGTCGGCAGCACCGAGAACCTCCCGGTCTGGTACCTCAGCCCCGGTGGCGCCACCTGGCCGGGCAGCACCGGTTGCCCCGCCCTCCCGGCCGGCGAAACCCGCCTGATCACCGCCGGCAACACGTACTGAGTCCTCGGATCGATCAGCGCGTCCGGCTCGGCGCTCCGCCGGGCCGGACGCGGGCAACACCTGTCAGGTCAGGGCGCGATCAGGGCCTCGATCCGCTCCAGCTCGGGGTCACGCAGGCCGACCGTGTCAGTGGTCCAGAACGCCTCGGGATAGATCAGCCGGCCGACCATCCACGGCTGGTACGACGACAGCAGCGCCACCTGGAACCCCGGGTCCGGTATGCGCGTCGAGGGCCGGTCGAACCCCAGGGCTGAGGCGCGCCTGAACCCGCGGCGTCCGTAGTATTCCGGGCTGCCCTCGAGGAAAACGGCCGGCGTGCCACGATCTTCGGAGGCCTCCAGCGCCGCCGCGACCAGCGCGGTGCCGACGCCGCGGCCCTGAAGGTCGGGACGTACCGACAGCGGGGAGAGCACCACCACCTCGACGAGCTCCCGCCGGGCATCCACCCAGGCGCGGGAAAGACCGACGTGCCCGGCCGGCTCCCCCTCCGCCACGGCGACCAGGCTCGCCCGAGCTGCTCCCCCGGCCCGCAGAGCCCGCATCATCTGCACCACACGCCCGTCCGGCGCCTCGCCGAACGCCGCCGCGACGACCGCCTCGGCAGCCCCCTCCTCGGCCGGCAAAACCTCACGGATCTCCATGGCGCGACCGTAGTGTCACCGGCCGACCGGCGCACCGGGTTTTCCTTGCACTCTCGATCGAAGTCTGTCTATTGACAGCCCGACCTTCGATGGCGACGCTGTGAACGGTAACAACAGCGCTGGGAGTGTCGCGTGAAGATCTTCGCCGTGGTCGGGATGGTTGTCGCCCTGGTGGCCGGCTTGGCGCCGCCGGCAGCCGCGCAGTTTGTCGTGGTCGGCAATCCGGTGGTGCGGCAGCGGGCCGACACGGCCATCTACAAGCACACCGACGGCTACTACTACATGACGGCGTCGGTGCCGGACTACAAGCGGGTCGAACTGCGGCGATCCGCCACCGTGCAAGGGCTGGCGACCGCGCCGACGGTCAACGCGTTCACGGCGCCGTCCAGTGGTTCTCTGAGCGGGTGGATCTGGGCGCCGGACATCCGGTTCTACGACGGCGCCTGGTACCTGTACTTCTCGGCGTCGCCCGGGTCGGCGGTCTTCGACCAGCGGCTCTACTGGATCCGGAACACCTGCGCCGACCCGACGACCTGCGCGTGGAGTGCTCCGCAGCGGTTCACCACCGGGTGGGAGTCGTTCCAGCTCGATCCGGCGTCGTTCGTCAATCGTGGGGTGCGCTACTTCGTGTGGGCGCAGGACAGCCCGAACACCAACTACAACAGCCACATGTACATCGCCCGGATGAACGGCGCGACGGGGATCAGCGGGACGGTCACCGAGATCGCGCGACCCACGTACGCGTGGGAGATGGAAGGTGTCGCCGGTGTTGTCGAGGGTCCGTCGCCGCTCATCAGGAACGGACGGGTCTACATCGCTTACTCGGCGTCGGCGACCGACTCCCGCTACAAGCTCGGCCTGTTGTCCTCGTGGGACGACGCCGACCTGCTCGACCCGGCCTCCTGGTACAAGCACCCGGACCCGGTCTTCCGGACGGCGAATGGCGTCTACGGGCCCGGGCACGGCAGTTTCACCGTCGCCGAGGACAACACGACGGACCTGCTCGTCTACCACGCCCGGGACTACGCCACGCCGACACCGGACGCGCTGACGGATCCGAACAGGCACACGCGTGTCCAGCAGCTCTACTGGCGGGAGAACGGTGACCCGTTCTTCGGGCAGCCGATCCCCAGCACGGTCCGGGCGCCCGGCATCCGCGGGCAGCACAGCTCCAAGTGCGTGGACAACTACAACTTCGACACCACACCCGGCGCCCTCGTACGCCTGTGGGACTGCAGCGGCAACACGGCGCAAGAGTTCGAGTTCACCTACCGGGGTGCGAGCGGCTACGAGATCCGTAACCGCAACACCGGCACCTGCCTCGACGACCTCGGCCACAACACCGCCGCGAACGCCGACGTCGGCCTCTACCCGTGCAACGGCTCGACCGCCCAGCAGTGGACGATCCAGGACCGCGGCAACGGCTGGTTCTCCCTGCGCAACCTCGCCGGGAACATGTGCCTCGACAACGACGGCTGGAACACCGCGAACGGCGCCCGCCTCTCGCTCTACCCCTGCACCGGCGTCGGCGCCCAGCTCTGGCGCCGGGGGTAGGAGTGCGATCATCGGTGGCATGACGAGGCCGGTGGTGGGTGTGGGGTTGATCGTGGTCGACGCGGAGGGGCGGGTGCTGCTCGGTCGCCGCATCAAGGCGGGTGAGGACCCGTCGTGGTGTCTGCCCGGCGGTCACGTCGAGGCCGGTGAGACGATCGAGCAGGCCGCGGCCCGCGAGGCCGAGGAAGAGGCCGGGATCGACGGTACGAAGCCAGAGGTGTTCGCGATCGGGGTGCAGACGACGGGCAGCGGTGTGACCGCCGGGGCCGTCGCCACCTGGCCGGGTACGCCGCCGGAGGTCCGCGAGCCGGACGTTCTGGAGTCCTGGGGCTGGTACGACCCCGCCGCGCTGCCCGAGCCGCTCTATCCGCCCTCGGCGATGAGCCTGGCCACCTGGCGCGGCCTTCCGCCACCGGCGGGCTGGCGCGTCTATCCGGTTGCTGCCTCGTGACGCTGCCGCTCGAGCTGGTCACCGATCCGGCCGGGGCCGAGTTCCGCAGCCTGCTCAATCGGCTCGGCCGCCGGGGCGCGATCCGGGTGGCCCGGGCGGACCTCGGCACGCTGGCGGACTACCTCGACCAGCGCTTCGGGCTGCCCCCGGCGGGCACCGTCGAGGAGCGGCTGAGTGCGGCGATCCAGGTGATGGCCGACCGCGAGGAGATCCAGGCGCGGTACCTCAGCAATCACGATCATCTCGCCACGTACTGCGAGCGGGCCGGGATCACCTACGAGCGGATCTGGTTCGACGGCGAGCGGTGGCTGCTGTCGCATCGCTGCGTTCCGTTGTTCCGGTCCGTCGAACCCAACGGCTTCCTGCGGACGCTGACGGCTGTCCTGCCCCGGCTCGGGTCCCGCAGCGAGGACTTCCGGCTCGTCGAGAGCTTCTCCGACCCGGCCACCGCACACCCCGACGACATCTACACCGCGTACGGGCACACGGTGTGGCAGGCGTACGAGGACTTCGGGCCGGTGGCGGATCTGCTCGAGGCCCGTTTCGGGCTGCCGCACCGCGAGCACGTCGACGACCGGGCCGCGACGATCCTCACCGGTCTGGCCGAGCGGGGTGAGCTCGGCCCGGACCTGCCGCCCGGCGCGAACGGCCGGCGGTTCGCGGACTGGTGCCGGGAGGCCGGCGCCCGGCCCCGCCTCGACGGGCGGACGCGCACACACGTGCTCCGCACCGGTGAACCGGTCCTGGAGGTGGCGTTCTGGCCGCACTTCGGCCCGAGCCCGTTCGTCCGCTTCACCGAGGCGTACCGCACCGGCGACCTGCGCCACGGCGGCACCCAGTATCACGTCGATGCGCCCCTCGACGACCTTCCGCGCCTGGTCGAGGAGTTCGAACGCCGCCTCGGGCTGGAACCGGCGACCGGGCGGGCCGACGACCGGTTCATCGCTTGCCTCGAGGTGCTCGTCGCGCGGATCGGACTCCTTTCCCGGCAGGGCAGTCGCGCCCTGGTGGCGGAGTGGATCACCGCCTCCGGGGTCACCCCGACCGTGACGGGGTTCGCCCGGACCGAGCAGCTGGTGCACGTCCACCGCTCGTCGACGGACTGCATCTACGAGCTGGTGCTGACCATGGACGCCACCGCGGAGATCACCTTCGCCGAGAAGTACGAGTACCTGCCGCAGGCCGGTGACGCCGGACGGGAGTACAGCTACGGCGTCCGGACGCCGTACGCGTCGCTGGCCGCGCTGGTCGCGTACCTGGGCGGGGGTGCGGGTGAGGAGGGCCTGACCCGGGGTTTCCGGGCGCTCGTCGCGGACGGGACGCTGACCGCCGAGCTCGGGCTGGAGGAGGCGCGCGACCGGGTGGCGGAGGTGTTCCGGCGGGCCGGTGTGCCCGCCGAGCTCACCGACTCGCACTGGATCAACAGCGACTGACGGACTCCGCGATGGTGTACTCGTCGACGGCGGGCCGGGCCAGGAAGCGGATCAGCACCAGCCAGGACAGCACGACGGTCGCGCCGGAGGCGATGATCGCCCAGCGGATGCCGTAGGCCGAGGCGATCGCGCCGGACCCCAGAGCGCCCACCGGCAGCGCACCCCAGCACACCACGCGGTGCACGCCCAGGACCCGGCCGAGCATCTCCGTGGGCACCTTGGACTGCCGCAGCGAGGACGCGTGCACACGGAAGACGCTGATCGTGATGCCGAAGGCGATGAACATCGCGAAGGTCACCACACGGTCGGGAAACAGTCCGATGAGGACAAAGCAGGTGCCGTTGACGGGCGCTGTCCAGAGGATCGCCGTCCGCCGCGCCCGGGCGGTCACCACCCGCTCGGCCAGCAGCCCGCCGGCGAACGATCCGATGGCACCGACCGCGATGAGCAGGCCGTAACCCGCCGGCCCGAGGCCGAGATGGTTGCGGGCGAAGAGCACCAGCACCGCCTCGAGGCCGCCCGAGCCGAGGTTGATGCAGGTCGTCAGCACGGTGATGGACCGGATCAGCGGCGACCGCAGGAACCAGCGGACACCGTCCTTCAGCTGTTGCGAGACAGGCTCCGGGACGACCGTCTCCCTCGGCTTGCCCTTGAGCCGGGCCATCGACTTGACCGCCATCGAGCCGAGCAGGGCCGCCGAGGCGAGGAGCGTGACGGTGTCGACGGCGACCGGCAGGCTCGCGGCGACCGCGAACAGCACACCGCCCAGCGCCGGACCGGCGAACTCCAGCACCACGGCCTCGGTCGAGACGAGCCGGCTGTTCGCCCACTGGAGACGGTCGGCCGGCACGAGCTCCGGCAGGACCGCCTGGCTCGCCATGTCGTAACCGACCTCGCAGGTACCCATGACAAAGGCGATCACCGCGAGCTCGGCGACGGTGAGCCGCCCGGTGACCACTCCGACCGCGGCCGCGGTGCCGGCGGCAGCCCGGACCAGCTGCAGCACCACCATCAGCGGCAGGCGCGGCACCCGGTCGACCAGGACACCGGCGTGCAGGCCGAACAGGAGCCAGGGCACGGTGGCGGCCGCCGAGACGACCGCCACCAGGCCCGGATCCGTGGTCAGCGACACCGCCAGCAGGGGGAAGGCGGTCAGTCTGATCCCGTCACCGAGATAGGAGACGAACACCGACGCCCAGTAGCAGTGGAACAGGCCGGAACCCCGTGTCGCTGCCACGGGCGTGTCATCGGCCGGCGGTGGCCGGCCGGGACAGTGCGGTGAGAGCGGCGGCGGAATCCCAGCCGTGCGAGATCAGGACCGCCAGGATCCCCGTGATCTGCGGTGCGGCGAACGACGTGCCGGTCCAGGCCGCCCACGGGCTGTGCTGCTCGACCAGCGCCACACCGGTGTCCCGGACGCCCGTGGTGAGGTCGCTGACGATGCCGTCGGCCGCCACCGTGCAGTCCACCCACCAGCCGTGGTTCGAGTACGCCGACGGCGTACCCACGGCGAGCACCGACTTGAACGCCGCCGGGAACGCCGGTGTGCTGCTCGCGGTGTTGCCGGCCGCGGCCACCACGATCGTGCCGGGGTGACGGTCCTTCAGCTCCCGCACCGCCGCGTCGAGACCGATCGGCACGGGCTCGCCGGCCGGGCCGAGCGCGACGAAGGAGAGGTTGACGAGCTGCGGCGCCTCGGCCTCGGCCGCCAGGGCGAAGAGCGCGGCGGCGGCGGTGAACTCGGTGCCGGTGCCGGTGTCGTCCAGCACCTCGATCGTCGTGATCGCGGCGGCCGGTGCGACCTGACGCACGATTCCCGCCACGAACGTGCCGTGACCGGCGGCTCCGGGAAGCACACCGTCGACCGGCCGGCCGGGGCCGCTGTCCAGCACCGCGACACGGACACCCGCTCCGGCCGTACTCCCCGCCGGGCCGGCCGGCCGCAGCGCGGTCGGGCTCGGGGCGGTGGCACCGCGGCCCTTGCCCACGGCCGCGGCCACCGGGCTCGGCGCGGCAGCACCACGGCCCTTGCTGACGGCGGCCGCCACGATCACGTGGTTGGGCGCGGCGACCAGGCCGAGCACGCGCAGGTCGGCGCAGGTGCCCGCGACGTCGGCCGACGGGTGACGCCACAGGGCGACGGAGCCGGCCTCGGCCACCAGGTCGAACCCGCGGGCTGTCAGGATCCCGGCCGCGGTGTCGCGGGCGGGACCGGTGACCAGAAGCTCCCCGGCCACGGTTGCGGTCTGCGGAGCATCCGAGGCGGTCAGAGCGGCCGATTGCCGCGTCGCCGCGGCCTGGTCGAATCGCAGGGCGGTCATCATTTCGACATCGATATGAAACGTCATCTGCTGTTCCTATCCGTGGCTTTCGACAGATTTCTGCGGAGAACCGGATGCAGGCAAACGCAGGTGGAGAAAGGCGTGGGCGCGGCGGTACCACCAGCGGAAACGCCTGAGAGCGCAAATGATCCCCGTTGAGCATCGGCGCAAAGGAACGATGCGTGTAGAGCCACGGGCCTCGACGTGAAGGAGGCATTATCGTGGACCCGACAAGCATGCTCGCGTGCCCCATTGCTGTCAAGAACGGATCCGGTGTGAACAGTCGCAGGAAATTCGCATACAACTTTTACGCCGGCGCGGCCGTCTAAGGCTCATGAAGAAATCGGACGCCGACTACGTGGCGTACGTCCAGGGGCGGTTACCCGCCCTGAGACGCCTGGCGTACCACCTCGCCGGGGACTCCCATCACGCCGACGACCTGGTCCAGGAGACGATCGCCAAGCTGTACGCGGTCTGGGGCCGGATCAGCGGGTCGGACGGGCTCGACGCGTACACCCGCACGATGCTGGTCCGCGCGTTCCTCGACGAGAAGCGCCGGGGCTGGTGGCGGGTGCGCCTCTTCGACGCCGTACCGGAAAGTGCGGGGCAACCGCCGCCCGGCGTCGAGGAGCGGCTGCTGCTGGTGGCCGCGTTGAAGCGGGTGCCCCCGAAGCAGCAGGCCACACTGGTGCTGCGGTTCCTGCACGACCTGCCGATCGCGGAGGTCGCCACGATCCTCGGCTGCTCCGAGGGCACGGTGAAGAGTCAGACGACCCACGGCCTGGCGACGCTGCGGCGCCTGCTGACCAAGTGGTCGTCCCCGTCCGCGACTGCCGTCCGATGAGGAGGGACAACGCTGTGTCCTTTGACGAGAAGAGTCCCACGGAACTCCTCGAGCCGATGAACGTCGACCCCGACCAGCCGTCCCGGGTGGACATCGCCGCGGCGATGCGGACCGGACGGCGGCGTAAACGCTTCACGATCACCGGTGCGGGTGCGGCGATCGCCGCGCTCGTCGGTGGTGTGGCGATCGGTGGCAACCTGGCCTTCGGCGGCGCCGACCCGGCTCCCCTGCCACCGCTGCCGGACTGCGTCGGCATCCCGTTGCCCATGGCCGGCTACGAGACCGTCGAGGTCACCGGCGCCGACCCCACGGGCCGCTGGATCGCCGGCCAGGCCAACCCCATAGCGGGGACGGTCTCGGCTGCGGTCGTGTGGCACGACGACAAGGTCGTCGAGGTTCTGAAGAAGCCCGGCATCGCGCTGCACGACCTCACCTCCACCGGGGTCGGTGTCGCCTCCGGATACGGGAAGGGGTCCTACCTGTATCGGAACGGCGAACTCACCCCGCTCGAGGGCGGCAAGTGGCTGTCGGCCCGGAGCATCAACGAGAACGGGGTCATCGCCGGCGAGTCCGGCAAGCGCAGCGTTCGCTGGGCCTCCGCCACCGCCGAGCCCGAAGTGCTGCCCCTGCCTGCGGGCGCAACCGGGAGCATGATCGTCGATCTCGCCGAGGACGGGACGATCCTGGGCCAGGTCGCCGACGCCCACCATGATCTGACCGGATACCTGTGGTTCCCGGACGGCACCGGGCGTGCCATACCCGTGCCCCGGGACGGAGACAGGGAAGCAACCAGATACCGGGCCGAACAGATCCGTGGAGGGTGGGTCTACGGCCGGGCCGAAGTCCCAGCCGTGGTCAGCGTTGCTCCGTCCGACGGCAGCACCACCGGAACGCTCTACGACGTCTCCAAGGAGGCGCCGTTCCGCTACGAGATCGCCACCGGCAAAAGCGAGCGGCTGGCGTATCCCTCCAACCTGTCCGAGCCCTTCCTCCACCTCGGCAATCGGCTGGTGGTCCTGCCGGTGGATCGCGCGAGGCCGGCCGGATACCGCGCAATCACGGTCGGAGCGGACGGTCTGACCGCGGCGGGCCACGGCAATCCCGGCACGTCCGCGCCGTTCTATCCCATGAGTTGGCGATGCAAGTGACAGCCAGCGCCATTGATATACGGTCGTCGATATGTTGTCACGGATGCGTATCGCAGCGACGCTCGCGCTGATCGCCGGCGCCGTCCTCGTCACCCCCGCGGCCGCCGGTGCCGCGGGGGTCGACCACACCCCTCCGACCCGGCCCGGACCACTGGTCTTCGACCTCACCTCCGGGCTGACGATCAGCTGGGCGCCCTCGACGGACGACCGCGGCCCGGTCACCTACGAGGTCTACGAGAGCAACAGCCTCCGCACCACGACCACCGGCACCAGCTACGTCTATTCGACCGGCGGGACCCTGCCGCCCCGCATCTTCATCTTCGCGGTGCGTGCGGTGGATCCGGCCGGGAACCCCTCTCCGTACGTCTACCGGACGGTGGGTCAGATCTGGAGCGGCACCGAGATCCCGGCCGCCCCGACCGATCTGCGCGTGGAAGCGCAATCGCGCCGCCTGCTGAAACTGTCGTGGACCGGCCCGGCCGAGACGTCGCCGTTCGTGCAGCCGCCCGTCGCCGGGTACGAGGTCTTCCTGGACGGTGTGCCGATCGGCGAGACCGGCGCCACCTCGCTCGTCGTCGCACGGCCGCGGCCCGGTGCCCACACCTACGGCGTCCGCACGATCAACGCCGTCGACCAGCGCTCCCCCGTCACAGCTGAACGATCTGGCCGACCCTAGGCGGTGTGCCACCGGCGAGCACTTCGAGCCAGGCCGCCTGGAGGGCCTCGGGGCCGGTGCTCACGCGGATGTCGATCCAGCCCTCGACGACCGCGGCAAAGCGTTGCCAGGCCTCGGCGAAGCGGTCGTCGAGGCCTTCGCGGCCCCAGTCCTCGCTGCGTTTGCGCATCTGGGTCGGTGCGAAGAACACCTCGCCGGCGTCCGCGGCGTTCGGGACCTGGTTGGTGAGGCCGATCGCGACGTCGCGGACGAGGTGGTCACCGAGGCGTTCCTTGAGAGCGGTGCGGGTGGCGGCGGCACCGGAGAGGTCCAGGTACGCGGTCGGGACGACGTCGAGGCCGTCGACGGCGTCGTAGGCGCGGACCTCGTCGTAACAGCCGAGCGAGCGGGTGAACTCCACGTTGCCCGGCGAGGTGAGCCCGATCAGGCGCGGGCCGCGGCCCCGGAGCTCGAACGCGGCGGCGTACGCCGTCTTGCTGGAGGCCGACGAGAGCACCAGGGCGGACGCGCCGTAGTAGTTGTTGTCGGCGACCTGGTCGGCCAGCATGAACGAGGTGAAGAACAGCGGCCGGAACAGGATCAGCAGGTCCTCCTGGTCCTTGCGGTAGGCCGCGTCGTTCCCGGTCGACCGGTACGCGTTGTACGGCGACGGGAGCGCGGCCCGGTGCTCACTCGCGTCGCGGAAGCCGGAGGCGTCCACCCGGTCCGGCCGCACCACGAGGTGACCGGCGGGCGGCAGGTAGCCGTAGACGCGCAGGCCGGTCTCGACCCCGGGCACGGTCGACTCGGCCACCTCCGCGAAGCCCCACAGCGGCGGGAGTCCCCACTCACCGGTGAGGCCGCGGGGCTCCGGCGGGAAGAACTGCCAGTAGCGCATGACCTCGCCGAGCACCGCGTACGTGACGTTGTTGGCGGTCAGACCGACCCGGTCCACCCGCAGCAGCACCTCCCCGTCGGCCAGGGCCAGTGTCTCGCCCTCGGTCAGGGTGGTCCGGCCGAGGTCGTCACGGGCGACGGCAAACGTCCAGGAAGCAGGCATGGTGTGACGCTAGACAGCACCGGCGGGCCAGACAAGTGCACTCTGGGTGCATAATCCCACTGACGGCGCGGTTGACATCGGACCGGCCGGGACCGCCAGTAAGGTCACTCGGCATGAAGGTGCGCGAGAACGAGGTTCAGGTGGCGTCGCCGGGCGGGGACATCCGCTCGATCGTGATCAGCCCGGTGGGTGACGGCCCCTGGCCCGGCCTGCTGCTCTACACCGACATCTTCCAGCTGACCGAGTCGACGCTGCGCACCGCACGCCGCCTGGCCGCCTCCGGTTTTGTCGTCTGCGTGCCCGAGATCTACCCGCACGGCGAGCTGGCCGGGGTCGCGCTCGAGTTCGACGACGCCGGCAAGCAGGCGGGCCTCGGAGGTGCGGCCGCCACCACGGCCGCGCAGTTCGACGCCGACCGTGTCGCGGTGCTCGACTTCATGGAGCAGCGCAGCGACATCACCACGCTGTTCGCGACCGGCTTCTGCATCGGCGGGCACCTGGCCTTCCGGGCCGCCTTCGATCCCCGGGTCGCGGCGACCGTGTGCTTCTACCCGACCGGGGTGCACAACGGCGCGCTCGGCGCCGATGCCGACGCGGGGTCGCTGGCCCGCGCGGCCGACATCCGGGGCCGGCTGATGATCGTCTTCGGCTCGCAGGACCCGCACGTCCCCGCCGACGCACGTCTGCAGATCCTGTCGGCCCTCTACGCCGCGGGCCACGACGACCTCGAGCTGCACGTCTACTCCGGCGGCGAGCACGCGTTCATGCGCGACGTCGGGGCGCGGCACGACCCGGAACTCACCGACCTGGCCCTGACCGAAGCGGTCTCGTTCCTGCACGGTCGCTGACACCCGCGATCAGGCGACGCCCTGGGCGACCAGGTTCCCGTCGACGAAGGCGTAGACCGGCTGGGGGCGGAAGCCGGCGAACAACACCTCGCGGTGCTTCTCGATGCGCACGTGGTGCTGCTCCTGCGTACCGACCACGAAGTCGTACGCCTTCACCCGGTCGACGGAGGCCAGGCGCACCGTCCGCACGACGTTGACGCCGTCCACCTTGATGGACAGGGCACCCCAGAACTTGTCGAAGGAGAACACGACCTGGTGGCGCTCGTTCACGCCGACATCGAACGTCAATTTCATCGGCACACTGTAGGGCGGGTACCGCGGTAGCGTGGGGGCAGCCTGTTGCCTCGACGAGGGAGACGCGCCATGCGGAACAAGAACTGGTGATCCGAGGGTTCCTCACCGGTCGGCGGCGGACAACGCGATCGCGCACACCGCGCACAGCAGCACGCCGATCGCACCGGCCACGGTGATCGCCGTGGCCGGTCCCCATGTGTCCGCAAGCAGCCCACCGGCGAGCACGGCCAGACCCTGGGCCGCGATGATGCCGGAGGCCGCGACACCGATGGCGCGACCGCGTTCGTCCGGTGGCGTGGCGCGGACAAAACCCGCCTGCGTCTGCAGCAGGTAGGCGGTGCTCAGCAGGCCGGACAGGCTCCACAGCACCGCCGACAGCAGGATCCCCGGCCGGAGGGCACACAGCAGCAGCGGCACTCCCGCGCCGACGGCCAGCACACCGACCAGCCGGTCGCGCAGCTCGCCGGGTACGAACCGCACGAAGAGCCAGGCGCCCACGATGCTGCCGAGCGGGTCCGCGGCCATGAGCAGGCCGACCGCCGCGGGTCCGGCGCCCAGCTGGGTCGCGTAGGGCGCGGCGAGCGCTTCCGGCACGACGTACCAGCCGATCAGCCAGGCGAGGGCCATCAGCGCACGCCGCCGTGGATCGGCGAGGATGCCGCGCAGGGCATGCGCAGTGCTCGAGGTGCCGGTCTCCACCGAGGAGGGCCGGGGCCGCTCCCGCCGCGCGAGGCCGAGACGGATCAGCAGCGCCGAGACCACGAAGGTGGCGGCGTTGCCGAGCAGCGCCGGGCCGGGGTCGACGGCCGCCACGAGCAGGCCACCGGTGGCAAACCCGGCCAGCTGCGCGGTCTGGCCGGTGATCTGCCGGACGGCGAGCCCCCGCTCGTACCGGTCGCCGGGCAGGATCTCAGGCAGCAGCGCGCCCTGCGCCGCGGTGAACGGCGAGCCGAGCAGCACCACGACCACCAGCAGCGCGGCGAGCAGGGGCAGCGGCAGCCGCGGGATCGCCATCACCGCGACCAGCAGGGCACGCAGGACGTCCGCGACCACCATGACCTCGCGGCGGCTGTAGCGGTCGGCCAGACCCGAGAGCAGCACACCACCGGCCAGGGCGGGCAGGAACGTCAGGGCGTAGACCCCGGCCGCCCAGACCGCTGATCCGGTACGCCCGTAGACCAGCACCGCGAGCGCCACCCGAGCGAGCTGGTCGCCGGCGATCGACAGCACCTCGGCGGCCCACAGGAACCGGAACTCGCGGATCCGGAACACGTCGGCCAATCCCGTACCCGGCATCAGGGCACGGTCGCGCACTCCACCGAGGACGGCAACACCGATGGCCGGAAGGTGTCAGGTGAGCAGGGCGCGGACGGCTGCGGCGTCGGGCAGGTCGAGGGCCCGGGCGGAGTCGAGGGCGGCACGGTCCAGGGTGGTGGCCCGGACGGCTTCCTTGATCGCGGGCACGGCCGGCGGGGCGACACTCAACTCGCGGACACCGAGACCGGTCAGCAGCGGCACAGCGGCCTCGTCCCCGGCGAGTTCGCCGCAGACCGCCACGGTGACCCTGGTCCCGGCGCCGCGGCAGACCGCGTCGATCAGGCGCAGGACACCCGGGTCCAGACCGTCGGCGAGGCCGGCCAGGGCGGCATTGCCCCGTTCTGCGGCCAGGGCGTACTGCGTGAGGTCGTTGGTGCCGATGCTGACGAAGTCGACGTGCGGGGCGAAGGCCGCTGTCTTGAGGGCGGCGGCCGGGATCTCGACCATGATGCCGACACGGAGACCGGACGGCCGTCCGCCACCGTCGCGCCGGATGACCTCATCCAGCAACTGCCGGGCGCGGACCAGCTCGGGAACCACGGCGACCATCGGGAACATGATGCTGACCGGCACCTCGTGCGCCACGCGGACGATCGCCAGCAGCTGCTCCTCGAACAGCGCCGGATGGGCGAGGGAGTGCCGGAGTCCGCGTACACCGAGGAAGGGGTTGTCCTCCGCGGCCGCAGGCGCGTACCGGAGGGGTTTGTCGCCACCGACGTCGAGCGTGCGCAGGGTGAGCCGCCGCCCGCCGAGGGCGTCGGCGATCTCCCGGTAGGCGGTCAGCTGCTCCGCGGCGGTCGGTGCCGTGTCGCGGTCGAGGAAGAGGAACTCGGTGCGGACGAGCCCGGCCTCGTCGGCGCCGGCGGCCGCGGCGGCACGCGCGTCCGCCGCCGATCCGACGTTCGCGGCCACGGTCACCGCCACGCCCTCCCGGGTCACCGCGGGGGTCGAGGCCCGTGCGCCCGCCCGCGCCCGGCGGGCCTCCAGCTCGACGGCCCTGTCCCGGTACGCCGCCAGCACCGCCTCGGACGGCGCCACCTCGACCTCGCCGGTGCTGCCGTCGACGGCGACCGTCGTGCCCTCTCCGATGTCCAGCACCCCGGGACCCTGCGCGACAACCGCGGGAATGCCGCGCGTCCGCGCCAGGATCGCCGCATGTGACGTGCGGCTTCCGGAGGCGAGCACCACGGCCGCCACCCGCGCCGGATCGAGCCCGGACGCCTGCGCCGGGGTGAGGTCCGGCGCGATGATGACCCCCGACTCCGGCACGGTCGCCTCGGGCAGACCCAGGAGAGCCCGCAGGACCTGGTCGGCGACCGCGCGGACATCGGCCGCCCGGCCCTTCAGGTACGGGTCCGCGAGCGCTGCGAACTCCGCCGCGATCCGCCCGGTGGCCGCCGACCAGGCCTGGGGCGCGGCCAGGCCCCCGGCCAGGCGGGCACGGACGTCGTCGAGCAGGACGGTGTCGTCGAGCAGGAGCAGGTGCGCGTCGAAGATGGCGGCGGCCTCGCCGGTGGCACGGATCTTCCGCAGGTCACGGCGGACAGTGGCCAGGGCTTCCTCGATCCGGCCCAGCTCGGCCTCCGGGCCCTGCGACGCCACGTCCGGAAGCTCCGGGTCCGGCACCCGCAGGTGACGCGCGGGACCGATCCCGATCCCGGGTGATGCCGCCCGACCCGCCGTCTCAGCACCTGCGGCCGGCGCCTTCTCAGAGGCCAGGGCGACGATCGCCGCGGTGGCCTGCTCGGCCTGCGGACCCGAGGCGCGGACCTCGATCGTGTGGCCCGGCAGCGCGCCGAGGGTCGCCACCCGGGAGAGGCTGGACGCCGGCACCCACGCCGATCCGGTGCTGCTGTTGCGGAGCTCCACCCGGGCGTCGTGGGCACGGGCCTCCGCGACCAGCCGGGCGGCGGGACGGGCGTGCAGGCCGTGCGGGTCGGTCACCGTGAACGTGGTGGACGGGGCTGTGAGCGTACCGGGAGAAGGGTCGGGTGTCGGGGCGCCGAGCTGGGACTCTTTGCCGGCCGAACCGCCGGCTGCCTCCCCGGCGACCTCGTGGCGGTCGGCGCCGGAGGCAGCAGTGACCGCGGCGGCGACCAGGCCCTCCACGAACGGCGCCGGGCACAGGATCACACGGGCGCGGGTGTCGTCGTCGAGCAACTCGAGCGCCAGCTCGGCGGAGAGCACGGCGCTGCCGAGATCCATCAGGACGACCACACCGTCGCCCTGGTCGGCGGTGGTGACGGCGGTCATGATGGCCACCGCGTCGGTGCCGAACGTCGTCTTGTCGAGGCCGGCGGCGATCTCGATCGGGACCGGCGGCCCGTGGACCATCTCCGTCGCCAGGGCCACCGCGGCGAGGGCCAGCGCACGGCTGTGGGAGACGACCACGAGCCCGACCATCGGCCTCAGCCCTCGCCGGACAGCGTCGTCGCGGCGGCGGTGAACAGCATGGTCATCGAGGTGGCGCCCGGATCCTGGTGCCCGGCGCTGCGCTCGCCGAGGTAACTGGCCCGGCCCTTGCGGGCGACCATCGGGATGGTCGCCGCTGTGCCCTCCTCGGCGGCCTTCACCGCCGCGGCAAGCGCGTCCCCCAGCGACTTCCCGGCGGCGAGCGCGGCGTCGAGCGCGTCGACCGCGGGGGCCAGCGCGTCGTACATCGTCTTGTCGCCGGCAACCGCCTTGCCGCGCGCCACCACACCCTCCAGGGCGGCCCGCAGCACCTGGGCGAACTCCGGCGGATCGAGCGAACTGCCCGCACCGGCCGCGGCCGCCATCCGCAGAAACGCCGTGCCGTAGAGCGGGCCGCTGGCCCCGCCGACCGTGCTGACCAGCGTCATCCCGGTGCGTTTGAAGAGCTGCCCCGGCGTGTCCGGAGCCTCGGCGTCCAGCATCGCGACCACGGCGGTCAGGCCGCGGTCCAGGTTGGAGCCGTGGTCGGCGTCGCCGATGGCGGAATCCAGCTCGGTCAGCCTTTCCTTGGCTTCCGCGATCAGCCGGGCGAACTCCCGGATCCAGGCGGTCAGGGCGGCGTTCTCCACCGCGGTCACCACCGCAGCGCCGGCGTCCGCACCGGTGCGTCCCACAGCCGCAGCAGGTCGTCGTCGGCCTTGAGGAGGGTGACCGAGCAACCGGCCATGTCGAGGCTGGTGATGTAGGAGCCGACCAGCGTCCGGGCGACCGTGATCCCGGCCTTGGCGAGGATCGCCGCGACCTCGTGGAACATCACGTACAGCTCGATCTGCGGGGTGGCGCCCATGCCGTTGACAAAGGCGATCACGCCGTCGCCGCCGGTGAAGTCCAGGTCGGCCAGGATCGGGCCGAGCAGCAGGTCGGCCACCTCGGCGGCCGGCGCGATCGGCACCCGGCGGCGCCCGGGCTCGCCGTGGATCCCGATGCCGACCTCCATCTGACCGTCGGGCAGGTCGAAGGTGGGCTTGCCGGCGGCGGGGACCGTGCACGAGGTGAGCGCGACACCCATGCTGCGGCCGTTCGCGTTGACCTTGCGGGCGACGTCGGCGACCTCGGCGAGGGACCGGCCCTGCTCCGCGGCGGCACCGGCGATCTTCTCCACCAGGACGGTCACGCCGACACCCCGGCGCCCGGCGGTGTAGAGGCTGTCCTGCACGGCCACGTCGTCGTCGGTCACCACCGCGACGACCTCCACACTGGCCTCGGCCGCGGCCAGCTCGGCCGCCATCTCGAAGTTCATGACGTCGCCGGTGTAGTTCTTGACGATGTGCAGCACCCCGGCGCCACCGTCCACCGCCGTGGTGGCCGCGGCCATCTGGTCCGGCACGGGCGAGGTGAAGATCTCGCCGGCACAGGCGGCGTCGAGCATGCCCGGACCGACAAACCCGGCGTGCAGGGGCTCGTGCCCCGACCCACCGCCGGAGATCAGCCCGACCTTGCCCCGGACGGGCGCGCCGGCTCGGTAGACGATGCGGTTCTCGTGGTCGACACGCAGCTCCGGATGGGCCTCGGCCATGCCGCGGAGCGCGTCGGATACGACATTTGCCGGTTCGTTGATGAGCTTGTTCATCTCAGGCTCCTCGCTGGATGATGCCGACCTCCTCAAGCTACGCCGACACCGGCCGAACATTCCCGGTGCATTTCGGGCCGGTTACGTCTCAGCCCGCCCACAGCCGGAAGCAATCAGACTGCCGGGCATGACCACCGTCCGGGACCGCCCCGCCGCCCTGCTCCTCGCCGTGTCCCGGCCGTGGTTCTGGCCGGTGTCCTGGGTGCCCGCCTACCTGGGCACGGTTCTGGCCGGCCACGCCTGGCTGCCCGCCCGCGCCGACACACCCCGCGCGCTGGTCGCCCTGCTCGTCCTCGGCCCGCTCATCTGGGGTGCGGTCCTGGCCCAGAACGACCTGTACGACCTGAGCAGCGACCGTGCCAACCCCCGCAAGGCCACGGCCCCGCTGGTCACCGGCGCGGTGTCCGCCGCCCGGCTGCGCAGCTGGTACCGCGTGATCGCCGCCGCCTCACTCGCGTGCGCACTGTTCGTGGGCCCACTCTTCGTGCTCGGCGTCCTGGGTGTGCTGGTGCTCGGGTGGGCGTACAGCGTCCCGCCGCTGCGCCTCAAGACCCGGCCGGGCTGGGACGTCGTGGTCAACGCCGTTGTTGTCGGTGTGGTGTCGCCGGCCGCGGGCTGGTCGATCACCCGGGCGCCGTGGGACTTCCCGTGGCAGTTCGGGCTGATCGGACTGCTCTTCGCGGCGGCGCTCTACCTGCCGACCACGGTCACCGACCTGGCCGCCGACACCGGTGCGGGCGACACGACGTTCGCTGTCCGATTCGGATCGCGTCTCGCCTATGTGATCGGCATCGTGCTGTGGGGTGCGGCGCTGGCGATCTCGCTCGTCTGCGCCTCGCTCGACGTCCTGGTCCCCCGCTCCACCCTGGCGGCGCAACTGGTGATGGTGCCGGTGCTGCTGGCCGCGTACGCGATCCTCACGCTGCGCCCGACCATCACCAAGCTGGCCCTGCTGTCCGTGGTCTTCGGGGTGCCGACCGCGGGCTTCGCCCTGGCCTACATCGGCTGACCGCCGGAAGTTTCGGACCTCCGGCATCCATCGATTGACAGCTATGAATGCTTGCTCAACACTCATGGGAGCGCTTCCATGCGTGCTGTCATCCGATAGTTTCGGAAGGAGGTCCCAGTGACCACCAGCTCGGGCCGCCCCAGGATCCATCCCCTGATCGTCATGCTCGTGGCCGGAACGCTCACGGTCGCCGGCGCGACGACGCTCCTACCGGTCACCGCTCCCGCCGAGGCCGCCGTCCTGGCCGCCGGCGTGGAGGACGAAGGTGCCGGCTGCGCCGTTCCGGCTCTTCCCGAGGCCGGCGCGCTGCCGAGCATCACCAAGCTCCCCGACCCGTTCCTGCGGCTGAACGGCACACGGATCACCTCGGCCACCGACTGGCAGTGCCGGCGGGCGGAGATCAAGAAGCTGGCCGAGAAGTTCGTCTACGGCGAGAAGCCCGCCAAGCCCGCGAGTGTCAGCGGGACGGTCTCGAGCAGCAGCATCTCCGTGAACGTGGCGCACAACGGAAAGAGCTCCAGCTTCTCCGCCCGGGTCGAACTGCCCAGCGGGACCGGGCCGTTCCCGGCCGTGGTCGTCCTGGGCGGATTCGGCGCCGACACCGCCGCCATCAAGGCCGCCGGGGCCGCGGTCATCAACTACGACCCGTACGCGGTGGGCAAGGAAGGCACGCCGCGGAACAACAAACAGGGCGCGTTCTACAGCATCTACGGCGCTTCCAGCAGCACCGGGCTGCTCATGGCCTGGGCCTGGGGCGTCAGCCGGATCATCGACGTCATCGAGCAGTCGAACGGCAGCATCCTGAAGGCGGACGCCACCGGTGTCACCGGGTGCTCGCGGTTCGGCAAGGGCGCCTTTGTCACCGGCGCCTTCGACCAGCGGATCGCCCTGACCATGCCGATCGAGTCCGGCAGCGCCGGCGCGCCGATCTTCCGCGGGATCCCGGGCGAGGGCGCACAGAGCCTGAGCAGCGCGTACGGGGAACAGCCGTGGCTGGGTGACGCGTTCGGCACCTTCACCGGCAGTCCGGCACGGCTGCCCGTGGACACCCACGAGACGGTGGCGATGGTCGCGCCGCGCGGACTGTTCGTCATGGACAACCCGCACATCGCGAACCTGGGCCCGAAGTCCGCGAGTGTGGCGGCACTGGGCGGTGCGGAGGTCTACCGGGCCCTCGGCGCCGGGTCGAACATCACCTACTGGTCGGACGTCACGGACGGCACGCACTGTGCCAGCCGGGCCGAGTGGCGAACGCCGCTGCAGCAGCACATCCAGAAGTACCTGCTGGGGACGGGAAACGCGGCCGGCACGATGCGGATCTCCAGCCGGGCAGCCGGGAACCTGGCCGAGTGGCGTGACTGGCCGACGCCGGTGCTCGGCTCGACGCCCCCTCCGGCTTCGAGCGGCCCGCCGCCTTCCAGTGGCCCGCCGCCGGCCTCCGGAGGTTGCGTGGCCACGGTTTCGGTCAACGCGTGGACCGGCGGCTTCGTGGCCACGGTCCAGGTCACGGCCGGCGCGGCCGGGACCAGCGCCTGGACCGTCGGCCTGACGCTGCCCTCCGGCGCCACCATCACCGGCATCTGGAACGCGAACCGGACCGGCACCAGCGGCGCGGTCCAGTTCACGAACGTCACCCACAACGGCCGGCTCGGCGGCGGGCAGGCGACCGAGTTCGGTTTCCAGGCCACCGGCAGCAGCGGTGGGCTGACACCCACCTGCAGCTCGACCTGAGCTGTCAGCCGAACGCGCGCACCGAGACGTCCTGCCAGTCGTTCCAGGTCTGCAGGCGGCTGCGGTAGTCCTCGGTCACCATGGCCAGGGACTTGCCGAGCAGGAGGCGCAGCGGTGGCTTCTCGGCGTCCACCAGGGCCAGGATCGCGGCCCTGGTGGCGCGGGGGTCACCAAGATCCCAGTCGCTCTTCAGCCCGGCCCGGACGGGCTGGTAGTCCGGGTTCTCGGCGCTGTGCCGGGCACCGCCGGGGAGCCAGTCCGTCGCGTACGGGCCGGGTTCGAGGTCGGTGACGTGGATGCCGAACGCGCCGACCTCCTGGTACAGCGACTGGGTCAGCCCTTCGAGCGCCCACTTCGACGCGTGGTACGCGCCGATACCGGGGTAGGCGATCACGCCGCCCTCGCTGGTGACCTGGATCAGGTGCCCCGACCGCTGCGCCCGCATGATCGGCAGTGCCGCCTGGGTGACCCACAGCGCCCCGAAGAAGTTGGTCTCCATCTGCGCGCGGATGTCGTCCTCGCTCAGCTCCTCGACCATGCCGAAGTGGCCGTAGCCCGCGTTGTTGACCACGACGTCGAGCCGGCCGAAGTGGTCCGCGGCGGTGCGCACGGCCTCGAAGGCACGCGTGCGGTCGGTGACGTCCAGCTCGATCGGGAGCACAGCTTCGCCGTACCGTGCGGTCAGGTCCTTGATCTGGGTCGTGTCCCGCGCTGTCGCGGCGACCCTGTCCCCGCGGTCGAGCGCGGCCTCGGCCCATTCGCGGCCGAAGCCCTTCGACGTTCCGGTGATGAACCAAACCTTTGTCATGTCTCCACCCTGCGCCGGTCGAGCCAGCACGACAAGCGATGGTTAATCATGTTTGCCATGCGCTCTGCTCATGCCTAGGTTGACGGGATGGCAGACTTCACGCTGGTCGGGCTGCGGGTGATCCGGGAGGTTGCGGCCACCGGCTCGTTCACCGCCGCCGCGGAATCGCTGGGCTACACGCAGTCGGCGATCTCCCGCCAGGTGGGGGTGATGGAGGACGCCGCGGGCAGCCCGCTCTTCGACCGTCACGCCCGTGGTGTGGTCCCGAGCCCGGCCGGTGCCGTCCTGGTCCGGCACGCGACCACGGTGCTGGCGCGGATCGAAGCCGCCGAGCAGGAGCTCGCCGGTCTCCGTGACCGTCTTGCGGGTCGCCTGTCGATCGGCGGCTTCCCGACGGCGGCGGCGGTGCTGCTCCCCCGGGCGATCGCCCACCTCGCCCGCGACCACCCCGGCCTCGCCGTCGCCCTGCACGAGGGTTCCACCCCGGCCCTGCTGTCGAGGCTCCGGTCGGGCCGCCTCGAGGTCGCGGTGATCGGCGTCGGCCACGGCCTCCAGGACTACGACCTGACCGGCCTGCGCCGGCACCGCCTCCTCGACGACGACCTCCGCATCGCCGTCGCCGCCAACCACCGCCTGGCCCGTCGGCGCCGCGTCACGGTCGCCGACCTCCGATCAGAAACCTGGATCATCGGTACGGGCGCACAGGGTGATCCGCAGTTCGGGGCGTGGCCGACCCTCCGCGACGCCCGCACCGGCCACGCCGTCCGCGAATGGCCGACCCGTCTCGGCCTGGTCGCGGCCGGGCTGGGCATCACGCTGCTGCCGGGGATCGCTGCTGCGTCCGTACCGGAGGGGGTGAAGGTGGTGAAGGTCGACGATCCGGACTGGGGCGGCCGGTCCTGCGCCGCCGTCACCGCCCAGGACCCGTCCCCGGCGGCGGCCGCGATGGTCCGCGCGCTGCACGACGAGGCGGCCGTTCTGGCGGATAATCAACCGGCATGACGGACTTCCTGGTCACCCGCCGCCGCCTCCTCCTCTCCGCCGGCGCCGGCGTCCTCGGCGTCACCGTGCTCAACACCGTCACGGGATGCACCTCCGACTCGCCCGCCACTCCCCCTGCCTCCGCTTCCCCGCCGTCCTCGCTGGACTGGAAGCGGGTCGATCTCACCTTCGTCTCGGCCTACCTGCTGATCCGCGGCCGTGAGGTGGCGATCGTGGACCTCGGCACCGGCGGCTCGGCCGATGCGATCGAAGCCGCCCTGAAAGGCGCCGGCAGCAGCTGGGACGCCGTCCGCCACATCGTCCTCACCCACCAGCACCCCGACCACGCCGGCGGCCTGGCCGGCGTTCCCCCCAAGGTCGGCGCCACCCTGTACGCCGGTGCGGCCGACGTCGCCGCCATCACCTCGGACAAGCCCCTGAAGCCGCTGAACGACGGCGACGAGGTCTTCGGCCTCCAGATCATCGGCACGCCGGGGCACACGAGCGGCCACATCTCGGTCTTCGATCCGTCGACCGGCGTGCTGGTGGCCGGTGACGCGCTGCGCACCTCGGACGGCCTGGCGGGGTCCGACCCTCGCTACACAGCGGACGAAGGGCAGGCGGCAGCGTCGATCCGCAAACTGGCCGCCCTGCCGGTCAAGACGGTCCTTCCCGGCCACGGCGACCCCCTGACCAGCGGCGCCGCCGACCAGTTGCGAAAACTCGCGGCCTCGTTACCGTCCTGACCACACGTACGGGTTAATCCGAGCGGTTCCGGATAACCACGCTGCGGGCGATTGACGCATTCCCGCGCCGCGGCGGAGGATTTCCGTACGGGCCGCCACACCATATTTGTCCATTCCCGGCGCCGTCTGATGAATTTGTTTCGCGGTGCGGTGAAAGGGCGGAGACGGTTGGCGGCGCTGGTCACGGGTCCCGGCCGGACAAATCTGCTGATTCTCGCAGGACTTCTGTGGGCGTGCGGAATGGTGACGGTCGCGATTACCGGCCGGTTGCGCCGACGGGCCGGAATGCGGGAAAGAATCGCGTTCTACGGTCCGCCCGCGCTCATCGCCGGCGGTTTCCTCCTCAGTGGATCACTCAACGGCCCGTGGCTCGCCGTCACCTCGGCCCTGCTGGTGCTCCTGGCCCACCTCGGCCGTGGTCTGCTGCGCCGGTCGTCCCCCGGGCCGCACCCGGGCACCATCGCCGGTCCCGCGTCGGGTGTGCTGCTGGCGACCCTGGTCCTCCTCGAGGTCGGCTCGCTGCTGGCCGTACGCCTGGTGATCGTCGCCGAGCCGGACGCGCCGGTGAGCGCGGCGTTCGCGGAGAACGCCGTACGCGCGGGTTTCTGGTCCCTGCTGGTGCCGCTCGGCGGTGTCGCCGCTGTGCTGGCCGTGCTGGGCCGGGACACCACCTGGGCGCGCGGCCGGTGGGACCGGCTCGTCGTGCGCGCCCGCGGCATCCGCGCCAACCGGACGCTCGCCGCCGTCGTCCTGGCCGTCGTGGCGGTCCCGTTCCTGCTGCCGCTGGCCGACCGTGGTGACCAGGCGACCCCGCTCGTCTTCCTGGGCGTCGCCACCCCGGAGTACGGCAAGCTGCTGTTGCTGGCGGTGGTCGCCGGTCTGGTCGCGGCCGATCGGGACTTCTTCGACAGCAGCCTGATCCGGCGGCCCGCGACGCGACCGTGGCACCGGCCGGCGCTGCACTCCACCACCATGGTGATGGCCAAGCCACTCGCCCTGCTCAGCGTGATCGTCGTGGCCAGCGGGCTGCGCAGCGACTTCGGCACACTGGTCGCCGCGTTCGCCGTGACACTGGGCGTGACGTGGGCCGCGACCTGGTCCAACGTCGCCGACCGGCCGGACTTCGGCTCCGGCCCGGCACCCGCCCGTTTTTCGCGCAACCTGCGCCGGATGGCGGCCGGCTACCGCTTCTACTTCATGATCGCGCTGCCGGTGCTGCCACTGGCGGTGATCGGTCTCTTCTGGACCGGGTACATCGGCGAGCGGGGCCAGGTCTGGCTCGATCCCTGGGCGTACCGGTGGGGAGCGGGGTGTGCGCCCGTGCCGCAGGCCGGGGCGGGCGGCGCGGCGCTGCTGCCCGAGAACGTCATCGCCTGTCAGCGGTCGCTGCTGGCCGACACCGAGAGTCAGCGGTCCCAGGTGGCCGCGGCGTTGTCGGCCGTGGCGGACGGCGGGCTCTGGGGGCACGGGCTGGCCGACACCGCGTCGGGTCGTGTGCCCGCCGGCGCGACCGACTTCGTCCTCGCCGTCATGTGGAACAAGCTCGGCGGCCTGGCCGTGCTCGCCTGCGCCGGGCTGACCATCCTGCTCGGCGTCGCGGTCGTCCGGGCCGTGCGCAGCGCCCGGCCCGGGGTCAACGCGGCCACGCTGTTCGCGGCCGGCATGGCCACGATGCTGGTCGGTCAGTTCCTGTTCGTGCTGTCCGCGACGGTCAACCTGGTGCCGCACTCCGGCGTGCCCGCGCCGCTGCTTTCCCGGGGCGGGCAGTCCACGCTGGCCTTCCTGATCGGCATCATCGTGGTGCTGGCGCTGGCGGCGAACGCGCCCCGGGCGGCGGGGGTGGCGCCGGTCGCGGTCCAGGGCCGGCTGTGGGGGCCCGCGGCGATGGCCTGGTGCGTCCTGCTGACGATCGCGGTGACCCTGGTCCCCTACCCCGCCCCCGCCATGATCGGGATGGGCCACGACCAGAAGCGGCCCCCGTGCCCGGCCCGCGAGGCGACCGTGGAGGGCCTGACCTCCCCGCCGCCCGATGCCGCCCGCTGTTCGACCGACGAGATCGCCGTGCTGCGGACGCGGGTGGACATCCGGCTCGGCGGGGAGCCCGCCTTCCGCCAGGAGCGCCCGGCCGGGACGTGGCACCGCCTCGACGGTGGCGCCGCCGGCGACCTCACCGAGGCGGACATGGCCGGCCTGCTGCGCGTCGGCACCGGCGAGTCCGGCGTGCTCGACCAGGCGTACGCCCGGGTCCTGAACGGTTCGGCCGGGACCGACCTGCGCCGCCGCCTGCTGCCGCCACCGCGTACCGGTGACGCGGACGGGTGGCTCGACCTGACCATCGATCCCCGGCTCCAGCACCTCGCCGCTGCGGCTCTGCGGGATCCTGGCACGGACGGCCCGCTCGCCGGTGGCCTCGTGGTGCTCGAAGCGCGGACCGGGCGGATCCTGGCGGCGGCCACCGCACCCGCCGAACCCGCCACGGTGATCACGAAGACACCCGTGCCGGAGGAGGCGCGGCGCAGTTTCTCGGCCGAGCACCGGCACTACAACCGGCCGTCCGAGGGCGGCCGACTCACGGACAAACAGCACGACCCGAGCTGCACGAGCCGGACCACCGAGGTGGAACGTCAGCGCGGCTGCTGGCTCTGGAGTTACGCCGTCCCACCACCGGCGGCACCGGAGCGGGAAGCGGAGTTGCGCCGCTACGTGGACGGTGACACGGCGGTACGCCTGCCGGACCCGCACATCAACCGGGCCGTCGGCAAGCAGTACGGGCTCGGTTCCACCTTCAAGGTGATCACGGCTGCGGCGTACCTGGAGGAGAACCCGGACGCGGACGTCGACGCGCCGGTGCTGCCGGCGCCGCAGCAGCTCGCGCTGTCCGGCACCGTCCGGATCCGCAACGCCGGCGGGGGTCCCTGCACCGGCGCCGAGGCGGACATGATCAGCCTGACCTGGGCCCTCGCGGGTTCCTGCAACACCGCCTTCGTCGGTCTGGCCCAGCGCCTGGGCTGGCCGGCGATCGCCGCCCAGGCAGCCCGCTTCGGCCTCCGGGTCGGTTCCTGCCCGGCCACGGATCCCGTACGCCCGGACGGCGGCGTCCCCGGCGCCGCACCCACGTGTGTCCCGGCGACCAGCGACGACATCGCCATCGGCAACCGGGCGCTCGGCGGCCAGGACGTGTCGGGCACCCCGCTGGGCATGGCGTCGGTGTTCGCCGGAGTGGCCAACGGCGGCACCCTGGTGCGTCCGCGGCTGGTCGGTGAGGTCGTCGACCCGTCGTCCGGTCTGAGGTCCGGTACCCCGTCCGGTGCCGGCGAACGCGCGCTGAGCACCGCCGCCGACACCAAACTGCGCCACGCCCTGCGGCTGACCGCGACCACCGGCACCGCCGCGGGGCTGGCCACCGCCGCCGGTACGAAATTGTGGGTGAAGACCGGCACCCACGAGCTCGTACCGCAGGACCAGCCGCTGCCGGCCGGTGAGTTCGTCCGGCAGAACTCGTGGGTGGCCGGCTGGCTCGAGACGCCCCGGGGACCGGTCGCCTTCGCCGTGGTCATGGAGACCCGCGACCAGCAGGCCGGCGGCCGACGCGCCCGGCACGTCACCAGCACCCTGGCCAAGGCGATCGTGGAGAGCCGATGACACCAGCCCTGTCCGCCGACGACCAGCGGGCCTTCGAGTCCGAGGTGCTGGCGTACTTCCGGAGCGCCTTCCACGAATACTGCGAGCGGGCGCACCGCACCCCCGGGCTCGACCTGCGGGGAACGGTGATCGAGGCGCAGCTCGTCACCGCGTCCGCGCTGCAGCTCGTCACCGTGGAGATCCGCCGCCAGGCCGACATCTTCGCCGGCCGCCTGGTCCGCGCGCGGGCCGTGGACGTGCGGTTCCCCGTCCAGCCACGGCTCGGCGCACCCGGGTACCGCCTCGAGGTCACCCCGCCGATCCCCGGCAGCGAGCAGACACGGCCGCCGCAGCAGCGCCGGCCCGACTCCGGCCGGACGTTGCGGCTCTCGTACGGCAGCTCGCTGCGCTGGGATTTCCCGCTGGTGTCCGGCCCGGACTGGGTCCCGCTGGGGCGCAGCATCCCGGCCCAGCGCGGCAGCGGGTACCTCATCCCGGAAACCGTGCAGGCCGTGCCCCGCGGGGTGCTGCTGGAGGTCCGGCACCAGCTCGGTGACACGGAGGTGTGCCGGTCCGAGCAACGCCCGGAGTACATCGTGGAAGTGGACGGCCTCCGGCTGGAACCCGGGTACCTCGTGACGGCCGGCGAGACCGGCAGCATCGTCTTCTCGCGGGCGGACAGCGCCGTCTCCACCCGGCTGACCTACCGCGTCGATCGGAGGGTCTGAGCCGTGCCGTCGCTGGACACCGAACTGCCCATCGTGCTCCGGGGAACCGGCTGGTCGGCCGAGGTGACGATCGCTCCACCGGTCCACGAGCCCGGCGACCAGCTGGGCGAGTCCCGGCAGGTCTACTTCTCCCTGCCCGGCGACAAGGTGCATACCCACGGGCGCAAGGTCCTGGCGACGGTCGCGTACACGCGGGGCCGGACCGTGAAGTTCTCCGGCGAGGCCTCGGCACGCTGGGACGACTGGTTCGTCAAGATCTACCAGTGTCAGCAGGCCGACGTGGACGCGATGCGCGACTACCTGCACCGGCAGGCCGTCGCCCTGCAGGAGGCCAACGCGGCGGTCCCCGGACGCACCCGCATCCCGATCGAGCCACCGTGGGCGGTGACCCCGGTGCAGATCGTGCGGGGCAGCGGGGAGGAGGACCGGGCCGGTGACGTCGCCACCCGGCTGGGCGCCCCGGTGGATGCGCTGGTCGTCGCCGAGCGGCCGATGCGGACACTGCCGCTGTGGTTCCAGGACCATCCCTCGAACTCCGGCCTCTACCTGCTCGCCGTGTCCCCGCTGCTGATCCGTCCCCCGTGGGACCCGTGGTGCCCCACCCCGGCGATCGAGCACCTGAACCACTTCGCGTCGATGGCGGCCGGACTCGACAAACTGCACGACCTGGGCTGGGCGCACTGCGACATCCGCCCCGACAACGTGTGCGTCTACCTCATCCCGGGCGCCCGGGAATTTGTCCTGGTCGACACCGACTCCGGTACGCCCACCGGCCAGCCGCCACCGGAACTGCCGACACCCGACTTCTACCTGCGCCGGCCCCGCCTCGCCGACGGACTGCGGTACGACCCCGGTGAGCTGCGCGCCCAGGACAGGTTCGGTTTTGCGCTGGTCCTGCTCACCGCGCTCGCCGGGCGCGACTGCATGGAACGGCTGCTGCGCACCGACAACGGCGAACGACCCGTCGACTCCGCGGAGGCCGTCGCCGGGATCCTGCGGCAGCACTGGCGCGAGAGCCACTGGCAGGAGCTCATCACCGTGCTGGCCGAGCCGTTCGGACGTACCGGGGAGGCCGGGAGGTCCGTCGAGGACACCGGGCCGTGGGCTGTCGGCTGGCTCGGCCGTCTCCGGCAGGCGGTGCCGTCCGGTGCGGAGACCCCGGCGCCCCGGCCGCCCGGCTGGGTCGATCCGGACCCGTACGCCGACGACATCGCCCTCTTCCGGACCGCCCTGCGGCAGCGTCCCCATTCCCAGTTCGAGCTGCAGAACGAGGCGAACCGCCTGCTGGAGCGGCAGAGCCAGCGAGTGGCGGCACGCACCGCGGCCCGGTACGCGGGACTGGTCCTCCTGGGTTTTGCAGCCGTGTTGATCGTCGTGCTCTTCGACGTGACGGGATGGGGGATGTGAATGGACGTCTCGGAGATGGCCTACCCCGGGCGTGAAGCGATGCGCGCCCAGGTACGCCGGCAGTACGGCAATGGCGAGGCACTCGACGCGCTCCAATACCAGTTCAGCTACTGGCTCACCAACGGGGAGAACACCCCGGAGGCGGTCCGCGAACCGGTCGAGGGTGCCGTGGCCGGCTACTTCGCCAAGGCCGCGGCGGTCGGCAAGTGGTGGGGCATCGGCCTGGGTGCCGGCGCCGGTCTGAGCCTGTGGGCGGTCGCCGCGGTCGTCGTCCTCCTGGTGAAGGCGATCGCCTGATGTTCGGCCGCAGGACACGCCCGGCCGTGCCGGACCAGTCGGTGAACCGCTTCGGCAACACCTGCCCGGTGTGCGGGGCCGCCCTCGGCGCGGTCGACCTGGAGCTCGACCGGGCGACCGGACGGTTCAAGCTGCCACCGTCGATGCGTCTCGAGGTCGGACCGGCCGACGCCGAGAACCGCAACTCCTGGCGGGTCACCGTGCTGTCGGTCAACGCGTCGGGTCTGCCCTACGAACCTCTGACGTCGACCACACCACGGTTCATCGCCGAGGAGGTCGAGTACACGTACCTGCTCTGCGGCGGCGGGCACATCTTTCCCGACGTGGTGTCGGTCTTCGACCAGGCCGGCGGCGGCCACCTCCGGAACGCCCAGCGCATCGACGGCTGGAACATGGTGGCGGCCATCGGCGCCCCGGCCAGCGGCAAGACCTACCTGTTGGTCCGCATGCTCCACCAGAACCTCGACACCCCGGACGGGTTCGACCTGAGTTCCGGCGCGAGCGGCCGGGTCCGGCTGCGGCAGCTGACCCCCCTGGAGCGCATGCCGCTGGCGGTCCGCGCCGAACGGTACAAACGCACCGTGTCCGAGGGCCACCCGATCCCTCCGACGAACACCGAGCAGGAGGGCAAACCGGTCGGGATCCTCGACCGCGCCCTGCCGTCGGCGCTGGAGGACGGCATCCGCCAGCTGGTCTTCAAGACGGTGGTGGACGGTCAGCGCCGCGCCGAGGAATGGGGCCGCAACTTCCGGCAGCCGTTGGTCCTGCGGACGGACAGCCAGGGCCGGCGGTTCTGGACCGGCGTCGCCGACCTGCCGGGCGAGCTGTTCAACCCCGACGACACCCAGCCGCAGGAGGCCGGCAAGCTGCGCGGCTTCGACTCGCTGCTGTGGGTGGTGGACCCGGTCGTGGCGGCCAACGCCCTGGACTGGCTGGTGGCGGACAGCCTGCCGGACGTCACCGACTATCCGATGATGCTCGACGGCAGCCTGCGCCCGGGCGCCTCGGAGTCCTCGGGGCACAAGGTGGTCCGCGGCAACCGTGACCATTTCCAGATCGAGATCGGCCGGCAGCTCACCCTCATCGACGGCATCCTGACCCGCGGCCCCGAACAGAACCTCAACCTGTTCGTCGCCCTCAGCAAGTGCGACCTGATCCACGCGGCGCTGCGGAACAAGAAGCTGACCGACCTGGGCGCGCCCGACGTCGTACGCCGGGGTGTCGCCCGGTATCTCTTCACGACCGCGCGGAAGCTCGCCGAGCAACGCCTGACGGCCGACGAGGCCGCCACCGGGCTGCTGGTCTACCTGCACGGCGGCGCCGCCGGGTCGGCGGTCGCCCGCCAGGAACGGATCGAGCACATCGCGGACGGCCTGCTGCGGGTCTACTCCGACCCGACCCGTTTCTGGAACCTCGTGCACAGCGGCCGCGCCGAGGAGGTCGTCATCACCGACGGGCCCACGATGAACCTCCAGGGCTGGCACCTGTCCGTGCCGTCGTTGTCCGATCATCTGACGGCGGCGCTGGTCCCCGAGACGGGTCACCGGCTGCTGCTGCGTGACCTGGTGATGTCCGCCCTGGGCTGCGGGCTCATGTTCGGCCTCGGCCACCAGGACGCGATCGCCAGCCTGCTGCACGACAACTGGCTCACCCTCAAGTTCTTCCTGTGCTCGCCGCTCGGCACGGTACCGATGAGCACCAGCAATCAGCTGATCACCCCTCTGGTCGGCGGGGACCGCTTCCCGCAGGCCCACGAACGATCCGCCGCCCTCACCCAGCTGATGCTGGCGGTACTCGGAAAGGCCAGGTCATGACGGAGATGATCGTGGTGCGCTGGGCCGACCTGGCCGGCACCGGCTTCAGCCGGCACGAGCCGAAGTCGGCACCCCCGGCGTACTGGGCGGTCGCCGAGCGGCTGCTGCGCTCCGACCTCAGCCAGCCACCGGAAGCGTTCCTGACCACCATCCCCCATCCGATCTGGACCCTGCGCCACCTCGACGTGGAGGGCCGGGGCCACTGGTGTTTCGCGGTGCAGGGCCGCAAGGGCCCGTTCGGCGTCGCCGGTGGCTGCCGCTTCGGTTTTGTCCCGGACGAGGTCCTCCCGGCGGAGGCCTGGGAGCTCGGCCGCGAACAGGTCGCGCCGGAGGACTCCGCCGTGGCCCCACAGGCACCGTCCGACCTGATCGAGGGCGTGCTGGGCGGAGTCTGCCGGCGGCAATCACGGCTCCCCGTCGGCAACGACCCGGCCACGGCGGCGGCGGTGATCGGGGCGGCGCTGCGTGTCGTCCCCACCCGGATCGCCCGCCAGTGGACCTGGTCGACCTGCCTCCTCTTCCGGCCCGAAGCGGCCGACCGGTGGGTCATCGCCGGTCTGTGGCCCCCGGAGTTCGAGCACAGCGACCGCGTGATGGCCGGGCGCATGGCCCAGCACTTCCGCACCCCCGCACCCCGCCCGTCGGACCTGCACCACGAGCAGGACGGCGAGTTGCTGGCCCGCTGCCTGCCCGACCTCGCCCGGTACGCCCAAGCGGGTATCGCGCTGGATCCGGCGCTGCTGCTCACGGCCGAGGACATGCGTCCGGTGCTCGACCACGTCGCCCGCAACGAGCTCCCGATCACCGTCCACGACCTGCCCGCCGCCTTCTTCTGGCCCAACGGCCTGAAAAGGCTGCGCGACGACCCCCGCGTGCTCCACGAGTGGGTCGAGCTGGACTGGCGCGCCGCCCGCCGCGGCCTGACGATCCAGAACGACCCCAAGGTACGCACCGAGCTGTTCGAGGCGCTCCTGGAGCTGCAGGACACCACCTCGGAGAACGTGCTCGGCTTCCCCACACCGTCGGAGCCGCCCGATCCGGTCCTCGCAGACCTGCTGGCCGCCATGCTGCTGAAGGGAGCCCGGCAGGCCAAGGACCGCGCCCGCTATCTGGAGGAGCTCACCGAACCGGGCGGTCCCTTGGCGGACGTCCGCGACCTGCGCGCCCTCCACACCTGGTTCCAGGAGAAGCTCTCGCTGTCCCCCCGAACTTTTGGCCGGCTCTACCCTCCACGGCCGGATGCCGTCGTCGCTATGATCAACGAAGCCGGCACCCTCACCGAGGACGCCAAGGCGGAGCTGAAACGCAGCGAGGACCGTCTCCAGATCGTGTCCGAGGCCGCCTCACGATTGACCGCCATGGACGCCGGCGAGGCCGCCCACCTCATCGACTTCCTGGTCCCGAAGAGACGTCCCGAACTCTCCGCGGCACGCCGCGACCAGGTCGCCCGGCTGACCACCATCCTGGTCTCCCGAGCAGCGTCCCCCGCGGACTGGCTGGCCGACCTCCTCACCAAACTGAGCCACCTCAACCGCGGCGACCTGCAGGTGCCGGTGACCCACGGAGGACTCGCCGCCCTGCAGGCCCGGGGTGTGACCACCCTGTGGAACCACCCGGAACTGCACGCCATCGTCGAAGGGATACCGGTCACCGACGACATGCCCGCCGAGGTCCGCGCGCTGATGGTTCAGGCGCAGCAGGAACAGGTGCCGGTCGGTGAGGTGCGGCAGCGGGTGACCCACAGCCGGGGCCCCGCACGCTTGCGGGAAGACCTCTCACCAAGTGCCGAATTTCCTGAGAGCCGCGCGGCGATCTACCGGAGCTCACCCGACACGGACGACGACGAGGTCCCGCTGACGAGCCGCCACGGTGATCCCGAGTCGCGACCGTTCTTGCGACGCAGGTCCTTCGCCGTGGCGGTCGGCGCGACGCTGATCCTCGTAGCGGCCGGGATTCTGCTGGCCCTGCGCGACGACAAACCCGTCGCGCACAACGCCGTGGCCGCCTCTCAGGCACCGTCCCGGGTCGAGCCGGTGACCGATGCCCGACCGACCGGCGTCACCCTGCGGACCCTGAAACCACCGCTGAACCCCCAGGACCCGAGCGAACGCCACCGCCAGTTCATCCTGGACAAGCTCGGCACCGACCTCGAGCAGCGAAGGCTGGTCATCGCTGTGGTCCTGACCGGGCAGACCGCACCTGGAGCGGCGCTGGGCGAGGGTGAGGAGCAGGCGAGCCTCATCGCTGCCAGTCTGCGGCCCGTCTTCCCGGAGAACCCGCCCATACGGGTTCGCGAGGCTCAGGCCGAACCCGGAACAGTGCCCGGCACGGTCATCGCCACCGTCATCCTGATGGACCCCTGACAGCACGCGCGGCCCGGCACGGTCACCACGACCTCACCCTGAAGGCCCCCTCACAAACCGCGCGGCCCGGCACGGTCATCGCAACCCTCGGTCCTGAAGGACCCTGACGAACCGCGCGGCGCCAGGCACGACCTCATCCCGATGGACCCGTCTCGAATCGCGCGGCCCGGCGGGGTCATCGCGACCCTCATCCCGATGGCCCCCTCACGAACCGCGGCGCCGGGCGCGGTCATCACGACCGTCATCCCGATGGACCTTTTACGAACCGCGGCCCGGCGGGGTCATCGCGGCCCTCACCCTGAAAGACCCCACAAACCGCGGCGCCAGGCGCGGTCATCACGACCCTCACCCCGATGGACCCCCTCACGAACCGCGCGGCCCGACGTGGTCATCGCGACCCTCACCCTGAAAGACCCCACAAACCGCGGCGCCAGGCGCGGCCATCGCGACCCTCACCCTGAAAGACCCCACGAACCGCGCGGCCAGGCGCGGCCATCGCGACCCTCACCCTGAAAGACCCCACGAACCGCGCGGCCCGGCGCGGCCATCGCGACCCTCACCCTGAAGGAGCCTGCGGCGCGGGCCGCGCGCTCCGCGACTCAGCGCGGGGCTTCGGTGGTTTCCTCGGGCTCCGGGAACGGGCTGAAGTCGTCGGCCCGGCCGGGGTCGCGCGCCGCGCGGGGGCGGGTCTGACGCGGTAGCCCGGTCAGTCGCGCCAGCCGGTCGCGGACCGATGGCGCCCGCTCCTCGCCGGCCATGCGGCCGACCTGGTCGGCGTGCCAGCGGTCGATCGTGCGGCGGTACACGTCGGCCTCCAGCGTCACCATCCGGTCGCGGGTGTCGTCGATGACCTCCCGGTCCCGTTCGGCGCGGCTGTTGATGTAGTGCACGGCGGCCGTGTGTTCGTAATCGATCGCCGCCCGTGCGGTCTGCTCGTCCTTGGCGTCGGCCTGACCGACGATCTTGTCGTACAGACTCGGCGCGGCCAGGTTCATCAGCAGCTTCGCGAAGACCGGCAGGATCTCCAGCGCCGTGATGAAGAGGAAGAGCGCAACGTACGCCGACCGCAGCGTGCTGTTGTCCTTGGTGAAGTGGCTCAGCGCCTCCAGCCGCGCCAGCAGCCCGCGATTCTCGGCGCTGTCCGCGTCGTGCCTGGCCTTCAGCCTGTCCCGCTCAGCCACCAGGCCCGCCAGCTGCGCCTTGTCCGCGGCGAGATTGTCGGCTGCGGACCGCCGGGCACTCTGCGACGCGGTGGCGTCGGCCGCGGACGCCCGCTCGACGGCGGTGTCGAGCCGCTTCCCCACCTCGTCCCGGCGGTCCTTCAGCTCGTCGGCCACGTCCTGTTTGGTGCGGAAGGCCGTGCCGCTGCCGGGCTTGTCCGTCCCGCAGGTGCCGTCGAGCTCGCAGGTGGCGGCCTTCTGGGCGGCCTGGAACTCCTTGTCGAGCTTGTCGAACTGCTCCTGCAGCCGCCCCACCTCGGTGCCGGCGGCGGCGCTGGTCGCGGGGGCCGTGCCGTCGACAACACGCTGGTTCTCGGCGACGCTCTTCTCCAGACCGGGAATGATCTGGAATCGCGGATCCTGCGTCAGGGACACCTGGTAAGCGGCGTCCCGCTCCCGCTGCACGATGTTGAGCTCCGACTCGATCTCCTGGTTGAAGATCCAGAGCACCATCGGCGTGGAAACCACCGTCCCGATGATCAGCGCGAGCAGCAGCCGGGGCGTCGTCAGCATGAGGTTCAGGTACCAGCGCCGCTGCCGCTGAGCGGCTGAGATCAGCCAGCGGTCCATGTTCATGATGGCCAGACCCCACCCGAGGCCGACCAGCAACGCCACGACCACCGGCGCCCGCAGTCCGACGTACAACGCGAAGGTCGCGGACACCATGGCCAGGACGGCCGTGGTCAGCACGAGCCCGCCGAGCCCGACGTACTTCCGGGCCTCCCGCGGCACCTTGGCCAGCGTGTCGAGGTCGGCCCCGGACAGCCACAGCAACAACCGGTTGTGCCGCCGCGAACTCGGTACAGCAGGCTCCGCGGCCGGCGCGGAACGCGTAGCGGACGTGTCCACGAACAAGCCCTCCGATATGCAGTCGGCGTGCGACAGACGCTACCGGTGGCGCAGCTCAGGACCCGAATCATGACGCCCGAACGGGTGACACCCACCCGCACCGAAAGACACCGCCCCCGCCCCGGACTCACACCTTCGTCACCCGGGCATCTCCCTCACCCCAGCGCCTCCCTCACCCGGCACTTCCGCCAGTCGGTCACCTCCCTCATCGAAGTGAATCGCTCCCCCACCCCAGGAGGCCCGTTGACTCAGCGCACCCGGCCACATTGCTCGCCCCGGCGCATCCCCTTGTCCGGGCACCTCCCTAACCCCGGGCGCCTCCGCCGCTTGGGGCAGCGAGCAGTGCGGCGATCGCTGACGGTGATTCGGCGTGGGCGGCGAGGAGCTCGGCGACGGCGGTGCCCGGGTCCGGCCCGGTGGCGGCGACCGACCAGTCCCCTTCGCAGCCGAGGAGGGCCGCCACCGCATCCGTCGTCGCGGGGTGGCTCGCGAGCAGCACCGCGTTTGCCGGCGGTGGTGACGAGGCGCGAGCAGCCGGCTGCGGCGCCAGCCACGGGGGTGTCCAGGCATCGAGGGCGGTCAGGGTGCCCGGGAAGGTGCGGGCGGCTTCCCGGGTGAGGACCGGGACCAGCTCGGCGGCCTGGGATCTGAGGGTGGTGATGAGGGTGGGGAGCCAGGGCAGGAGGATCGGGTCCGGGAGGCGGGCGAAGGCGTTCGACAGCGTTTCGACGACAAACGGGGTGAGGCGCGGGACCGCTTCCAGGGACTGGACAAAACCGCTGACGTACTGCGGGAAGGCCGGGACCACGAGCGGATTGCCGAGGAGGTCGTCGACGCGGTGGCGGAGGTCGGCCAGGGGCAGGAGGCCGAGCTGGTGGCGGGCCGCCCAGAGGAGGGCGATCTTGGCGGGTGATTCGGGGTGGGCCTGGCGGACGGCCAGTTCGAGCTGCGTACGGTCACACCCCAGCGACAAGGCCAGGCTTTCCATGCTGAACAGGAACCCGAGCATCGCGCCGACCTGGCGTACGCCGGTCTCCTCCTCGACGAACGCGACGGGCAGCAGCGTGCAGTAGTGGGCGTAGCCCTCGGTGACGAACCGTTCCGACCAGGCCGGCAGCGCCGGTGTGGTGGCGCGGTAGAACGCCAGGAGGCGGCGGATGCGGCGCAGGACGGCCGGGGCCTCGTCGACGTCGCGTTCGGTGGACAGCAGCTCGACGGCGCGGGCGCCGAGGTCGTCGGTGAGGCGGGGGCTGGAGAGGAACAGCAGGGAGTGCTCGACGGCTTTCAGGGCCGTCGCCGCGGTGGCTTTCGGGTCCCAGGCGGCGCGGCGCAAGCGTTGTTCGAGGACCTGTTCGACGGTGACGCCTTCGTAGCCCAGTTCGATGATGGTGCGCTGGTGGCGGCCGAGGTCGAGGTCCCAGCTCTCCTGGATGGGTGTCTCGCCGAGGCGGCGCGAGCCCATGATGGGGCGTACGGCATGGTCCGGCAGCAGGTAGCGCAGCATCCACAGCAGCTGGGAGCACGCCGCCAGCTCCGGGCCGGACGCGAGGTCGAGCAGCGCCCGCTGGATGGTGCGCTGTTCGAGGTTGAGGCCGAGCGGCGCGAGCCGGTCGTAGACGTCGCGGGCGAGCGGGGGCATCGCGTCGTAGCCGACCTGGCCGGTGCGGTCGCCGCCGAGGAGGATCTCGCAGAGGCGGCGGACGTCGCGCCGGCCGGGGACCATGTCCTTCTCGATGCAGGTGACGGCGGCGTCCTGGAAGTCGTACGGGGTCGGCCGCGCCCGGCCTCGCATCCCGGCGAGCAGGATCGACGTCTCGAAAACGGCGATGGCGTCGGCGGTGCTCGCCAGGTATCCGTTGCGGCGGGCGAGCCGGACGATGTCGACGCACCAGCCGCGCAGTTCCTCCTCGTCGAGCCCGTCGAGCGCTGCGGGCGCGGAGAGATATCCGGTGAGCTGGTCGGTGACGGGACCGGCGTCGGCGGCGGGCGGCGGGAGCGCCTTGGCGGCACGTTTCCGGCCGCCCTTCTGTCCTTCCAGCCGGAACGGCGTGAGGCGGGTCCGGCCGAGGGTCTTCTCCCAGGTGGCGCCGGCGATGGAGACGGAGCCGGGTGCGAGTCCGAACTGCGCCTCGATCGCCGAGTGGCTGGACGGGATCAGGCCGTAGAGCCACTTGCTGCCGGTGCGGGGAGTGATGGTGAAGTCGGGTGTCGACGGGTCCGAGCCGGCCTCGGGGACACGGCTCGCGGCATGGAAAGCGCCGCAGATGAAGAGGCAGTCGGCGCGGTCGGTGCCGGTGACGGCGAGGTGCTCGCGGATGCGCGTCCACATGTAGCGTTCGCGGTCCTCGTCGCTGTCGTACCGCTGGGAGTCGTGCGGGGCGAGGCGCCGGAAGAGGCTTCCGATCAGCACCATCACCTGCCGGTAGGTCTCGTGGTCGGCACCGGCCAGTGGCTGCTCGACGAACTGGTCCCACCATTCCGACCAGTGCCGGACGCGGCCGTGGTGCAGGAGGTGTTCCTCGAGCTCGGCGAAGCGGGGCCGCAGGTCGCCGAGCTCGACACCGATGGCGTCGCCGTGCAGCTCCTCCGCATCGGCCGCGGTCGCGCCGGGCACCGGTTGCCACTGGAACACGTGGTCGGTGGACCGGTCGACGAGGACGAGTTCCACGCCGGGCGTCTCCAGGGCGTACGCGATGGCCTGGTATTCGGCGGAGGCCTCGGTGATGGGCGCGATGACGCTCAGCGGCGCCGACTCCGGCGGGAAGCCCTCGATGTCGGAGGCGAACGCCTGCAACGCCACTGGCAGGCGGCAGTTGCGCAGCTCGGTGAGCAGCGGTCCGAGGTCCTCGCAGAGCTCCAGATAAACGACTTTGGGCTGTTTCTCGCGGAGCCGCCGCACCATGGCGAGCGCCGACGCCGGTGAGTGGTGACAGACCGGGAAGATCTCCAGGGGCTCGGCCAGGACGAGACCGACGTCGTCGACGAGGCCGGCGAGGATCTCCGGGAGGGCGGCCGGCCCACCGGCGAGCGCCTCGGCCGCGCCGAGCAGCTGCTCGCGGAGCGCGTCGAAGGGACCGGCGCTCATGACAGGGTGGCGATCGCCTCGCGACCACCCTCCAGGAAGTCGTTCCAGTCGCCGCCACGGTCCTTGCTGCGCGGCTCGACGACACCGTGCAGGTATTTGTTGAGGATCGCCAGGTCCTCGGGGCTGCGCCGGGCGAGCGACCCCACGAGGGAACCGGCCAGGGTCCCGGCGTCGAGCGCCTTGGCGCCGAAGAAGGTGCTGTGCAGGATCGCGTCCTCCAGCACACCGATCTGCTCGGCGGTGGAGAGCGCCGACTCCAGGCGTTCGTCGTCGCTGGTCGCCGAGGCCGAGGCGGCCCGCAGGTCGGCGAAGCTCTGCAGCAGCACGTCGAGCAGCGTGGGCGGGACCTCCAGCTCGATGTTGTGGCGGCGCAGCAGTTCTTCGGTGCGGAAGCGGACGATCTCCGCCTCGCTCTTCTTGTTGGTCACGACGGGGATGCGGACGAAGTTGAAGCGGCGCTTGAGCGCGGACGAGAGGTCGTTGACACCGCGGTCGCGGCTGTTCGCGGTGGCGATGATGGAGAAGCCGGGCCTGGCGAAGACGATGTTGTCCTCGTCGAGCTCGGGGATGGAGACGTACTTCTCGGAGAGGATCGAGATCAGCGCGTCCTGGACGTCGCTGGTCGACCGGGTCAGCTCCTCGAAGCGGCCGATCACCCCGCCCTCCATCGCGGTCATGATCGGCGACGGGATCATCGAGGCGCGCGACTGACCCTTGGCGATGACCATCGAGACGTTCCACGAATATTTGATGTGGTCCTCGGTGGTGCCGGCGGTGCCCTGCACGACCAGGGTGGAGTTGCGGCTGATCGCGGCGGCGAGCAGCTCGGCCAGCCAGCTCTTGCCGGTGCCGGGGTCACCGATGAGCAGCAGGCCGCGGTCGGAGGCGAGCGTGACGATGGCCCGCTCGACGAAGCTGCGGTCGCCGAACCACTTCTGCGGGATGTCCCGGTCGAGGCCGTCGGCGCGTTCGGAGCCGAGGACGAAGAGGCGCACCATCTTGGGGCTGAGCCGCCAGGAGAACGGTTTCGGCCCGTCGTCGACCGACTCGAGCCAGTCGAGCTCGTCGGCGTACTTGGTCTCGGCGGGGGCGCGCAGCATCTCGGACATCAGGTGGGTTCTCCTCGGGAGGTGTCAGGCGACGAAGTTCTTGAGCTCGGTGACGAGCTTGCGGATGTGACCGGAGATGACGGGTGTGCCGAGGTCCTTGAGACGCTGGCGGAACCACGGGTTGACGCTCTGGGCGCCGGAGCTGGTGACCGAGCCGACCGGGATGAAGCGCACACCGGAGCGGTGCACGGCCTCGATGCCGTCGAAGAGCGGTTGCGACCGGTCGAACTCGTAGAAGTCCGAGATCCAGACCAGCACCGTGTTGCGCGGATCGGTGATCTTGGGCTGGGCCATGGCCATCGCGACCGGGCCGTCGTTGCCACCACCGAGATTGGTCCGCAGCAACACCTCGAACGGGTCGTGCACCCACGGCGTCAGGTCGATCGCCCGGGTGTCGTACGCGATCAGGTGCACGTCGACCTTGGGCAGCCCCGCGAAGATCGAGGCGAGGATCGTGCAGTTGACCATGGAGTCGACCATCGAGCCGGACTGGTCGACCACGACGATCAGCCGCGCCGGGGTGACCCGCTTGGCGGTCTGCTTGTAGAAGAGCTTGTCGACGTAGAGGCGTTCGTCGGCGGGGCTCCAGTTGGGGAGGTTCTTCCAGATGGTCCGGTCGAGGTCGAGGTTGCGGTAGACGCGTTTCGGCGGGACGCTCCGGTCGATCGTGCCGCTGCTCGCCTGGGCGACCTGGGTGCGCAGCACCTCGGCCACCTCGTCGACGAAGCGCCGGATGAGCGACTTGGCGTTGGCGAGCGCGACCCCGTCGAGGTTGTGCTTGTCGCGCAGCAGTTGCTCGATCAGCGACATGCTGGGTGTGAGCTGCGCGGCGAGCCGGGGATCGGCGAGCACCTCCCGCAGCTGCATGCGTTTCACCAGGTCGCCCTCGATGCCGGAGAGCACCGGGAACAGGTCGGCGGGTCCGCCGGAACGGCCCCGTAGCTGCCCGGGCTCGCAGCCCAGGGCCCGCTCGAACCAGCCCGCGTCGGCCTGCCACCGGCCGAGCTGCGCGGCGGTGACGTTCCCCGAGCCGGTGGCGAAGATGTTGAGCAGGATCTTGGAAGCGAGCGCGGCCCGGCGCACCTCGCCCTCGCGGTCGTCGTCGGTGGTGACCATGAGGCCGTCGAGCTCGGCCTCGAGATGGGGGAACCGTTGCACGACGGTGTCGATCGAGACCGCCGGGTCGAGCAGCGCGGCCGGCAGGCCGAGGTCGTCGACGATCGCCACGCTGGCCGACTCCAGGGCGGGCTGCTCCTCGGGGTCGAAGAGCCGTGCCAGAAGCCGCCAGTAGAGCGCCTGCCGCCGATTTTCGGTTGAGCTCATTTCCGCAGCAGCCTTCCCGCGCGCTCGCGCAGCACCTCGACAGCCGTGCCCGCAACGGCCTCGGCCTTGGCCGCCTTGGCCTCGGTGGGCCCGAGCGCCCAGTCGCCGGTGTGCACGGCGACCGGTTTCCGCTTGACCACGGACTGCACGGCGAGCGGTTGCACCGACCACCGGCCGCCGTCCCAGCGCAGCAGACCCAGACAGGCCGTGGACGCGGCGACCAGCGCCGGGGTGAGAGGGCCGGCCGCGGGCAACCGGTCCAGGGCGACGGCCAGGGTGCCGCCCCCGGCGAGGTCGAACGACTCCTCCCCCGCGGCGTATCCCTCCAGCAGAACCGGTTCGGCGATCACCGCCGGGTGCCGGTCGAGCGGCGGGGTGGGCGCGGCCGTCGCCGCGGCGAGCCGCACCCGGGCGCTCGCGAACGGGTCGGCCGGCTCCCCCGCCGCTGCGCGGGACTCCTCCCAGATCAGATCCCCGCCCGGGGTGAGCGCCAGACCCGACACCTCAACCGTGCGGTGCTCGGCCACCACAGTGCGGAAGATAGGGAAGGCGGAGAGCAGCCGCCAGGCGGATGGGCCACTGATCGTGTCGACCTTTGCGCCCGCCACGCTCGTGCGGACCAGGCGGACCCGGCCGTCGGTGGTCTCGAGCAGGCCGTGCAGCTGGGCCCGGAACACCGTCGGGTGCTCGTGCAGGTCGACGCCGAGGGGCAGCAACCGGCCGTCGACCGGCGAGGTGTCGTGGGCGGTGGAAACCTCCTGTGCGAGCAGCACGGCACGGGCCCAGAGGTCGGCCCAGCGACGCACCGGAACGCGGTCCAGCGTGGCCACGGGCGCGGACGCTCGCAGCTCGGCCGCAAACCCGTCCAGCAGCACCGCCAGGCGGCGCGTGGACGGGTCGGCGATCAGCGTCTGCACAGTCTGCGCGCCACCGCTCGCGACCTCGTGGTCGACGCCGCGCCAGCCCGTGATGGCCAGCTCCCGCAGCCAGGAACGGCCCCCGGCCAGCAATCCGCCCGGTAGTGCCGGAACTGCCACCGCGGACCACGGGTCGCGTGACCGGCCGAGGGCGTCGTCGAGCCCGGTGAGCAGCGCGTCGTGCGTGGCCCCGAGCAGGGCGGTCCGCGCGCCGGCCAGGGCGGCCAGGTGCTCGTCGGTGACCGTACCGGCGATGATTTTGCCGACGGAGTCGGTGACGCGGCCGCCCAGCGGTGATCCGCTGAACGCCGCGGCCAGGGCCTCGAGGGCGGCGGCGCGTGTCTCGTCGATGCGGGCCAGACCGTGCACGAGGGCGTCGTCCAGACCGTCGACCAGGGCGAACGCGTCGTCGACCCCGGCGGGCCGGGTGTGCAGGACCTCGTCGAGCATCAGCGCACCGCCCCGGCCGCCGGGAACCAGTGCAGCTCGGGCAGCGGGTCGGTGGTCGGTGGCAGCTCCAGATAGGCCAGGTGGCGCAGGAAGCTGCTGAACACCTCCGGCGCGCGGGTGGGCGCCGCGGTGGGATGCAGGGCGGCCCGGACGTTCTCGTCGCCCTCGGAAAGCTCGACCTTGAGGTAGCGGGTCACCCGATCGAGACCGTACTGCGCGACCGCGGCGTCGATCAGCGCGCCGATGTGGTTGCACGGGTGCGCGCCGCTGAGGCCACCGCACGGCCGGTTGTTGTTGGTGTTGCAGCTCAGCCCGTGCTCCCGGGCGGTGATCGACGAGACGTAGACCCGGGAGGGGTCCGAACCGCTCGACACCACCCCCTGCAGGCGCCCCTCGGCCAGCTCGACGAACGGCACTTTGGCCAGCTTGCGCGGCCACACCGGCGCGATGACGGGTGCAGCGCTGCGCCGCTCGTAGGCGACACCGTCCCTGGTCACAACCAGTCCTCCCTCGGCAACGATCGACCGTATTTGTATCGGACGGGTACGACAGAAACCGCCCGGCCCGAAGCGGTGAACAACCTGAGAGCCGACGCAGCCACCTGAACCCCGGAGCCGGACATGAAGAACGCCCACCTCGGCGCTCTGGAGGTCTCTGGGAGCCACGACCGCGGCAAGGAGGGCGGCACGCTGATCGGCCGGTTGCTAACCTCCTCCGCCATGTGGGCAGAAGAGATCGTGGCGGGACGCCCGGCGTGGGTGCACGAGGCGTCGGGGGTCGTCTTCCGGGAGGTGCCGGCGGGCACGTTCCTGATGGGCCTGTCGGACGCCGAGGCGAAGGTGCTCCGGAAGATCGAGAAGAAGGGTGGCGTCGAGAGCACGCTCGAGCCGCTCCTGGATGCTGCCCGCGCGTGGGGCCCGGCTCGCCGGGTGAGCGTCGGGTCGTTCCTGATCGCGCGGCATCCGCTGACCGTGGCGCAGGTCCGCCATTTTGTGCCGGACTACGAGGACGGCCTCATCGAGGACGACAACACCGCCGCCCGGGTCGACGAGGACCTCGTCGACGACGTGCTGGAGGCGCTGCCGTTCCGGCTGCCCACCGAGGCCGAGTGGGAGTTCGCCGCCCGCGCGGGCACGGCGACGCTGACGCACCGGGGCAATGACAAGCCCGGCGAGGACATGCTGATCGACGAGTTCGGCGACGAGGAGCGGACCGCGGCGGCGGAGAACCCGTTCGGCGTGGCCGGTTTCGGCTCCGCGGCCGAGATCTGCGCCGAACGGTGGTCACCGGACGAGACGCGCGTGGTCCGCGGCGGTGCCGCCGACTGCCACCCCTGGCAAGGGTGCGACGAGTGGACGCTGCTGCTGCCGGCGAGCCGGGCCGAGCTCAGCTACTTCGCCGGGATCCGCCCCGCCACGAGCGTGCCGCCCCAGACCTGACCAGGCCGACCAGGACGACGATGACGGCAATCAGCCGGTGACGACGACTGCCCGGGCGACTTCCTTCTTGCCGTCGCCCGGCTTCACCGCACCGCCGTACAGAAGCTTGATCAGTCTTTTGTCGAGCGCCGAATACTTGGTGGGGGCCGGGGTGTAGCGGCCGTAGAAGACGCTGTCGGTGTGTTCGGTGGAGTCGCTCATCAGGCCCATGGTCTGCGTGAGCTCTTCCCGGATCAGGTGGCAGCGGATGCTGCTGGAGATGCCCGTCGTCCGGATCAGGACGGTCGACGAGGAGATGGTGTGGTCACCACGCCAGGTGACGTAGAAGAAGCCGTCGTTGCCCGGGACGTACTCCGGTTCGAGCTTCTTGAACCGTGAGACCGGCGCGAAGTGGAACTTGATGTCGGCGCCGGGGTTGCCGGTGATCCGCAGGTCCGTGGTCTCGGTGAGCGCGTTGAAGTCGCTGATGACGCGGTTGAGGCATTTGCGGCTGGACCCGCTGACCGAGCCGTCGACCTTGATGGTCACCACGGGCTGCGCCCACTTGATCACGACGTTGACCTTGTCGCCGTACTCGGCGCCGAGCGCGATCTTGTAGAAGTAGTTCAGCGTGTCCTTGCTGACCTTCGGCTTGACCACCGGCGGTGGCACGGACGGCGACGGTGAGGGTGACGGCGCGGGCCGGGCCGACGTGGCGGTCGAGCCACCGGCGGTGGGTGAGTCAGGTGCGTCGCAGCCCGTGACGGCCAGCGCGAGCACCAGCAGCACCGGGCCGGCAGCCCGCCATGATCGTTTCACGGATGCATCCTAACGACCGCGCGCTGGTGGCCCGCCCGTCCTGATCAGCCCGCTTCGCCGTAGGCGGCGAACTGGTCGATCAGGCTCTGCGGTGCGTCGTCCGCGAAAATGATCTCCAGGTTGGCCGCCGCCTCCCCTGCGGCCTCGGCGCTGCGGGGGAAGAGCTCTTTTTCGTACGCCGTCAGCGCCGCCTCCACGTCATCCGGGTGCGCGGCGAGAGCCTGCCCCAGCTCGGCACCGTCGAGCATGGCGAGGTTGGCGCCCTCACCGGCGAACGGTGACATCAGGTGCGCGGCGTCACCGAGCAGTGTCACCCCGGGCACCCGTTCCCAGCGGTGCTCGACGGGCAGAGCGTTGATGGTGCGAGGGATCAGCTCGCCGTCCGCCTCAGTGATCAACGCGCGCAGCTCGGGCGCCCATCCGGCGAACTGCTCGAGCACCTGCTCCCGCGCCTTGTCGTGGTCGGCGAAGTCGAGGCCGGTGATCCACTCCTCCGGCGCGCGGACCGCGGCGTAGATGTGCAGGCTGCCGTCGGTCTCCTTGTGGGCGAGGAAACCCCGGCCCCCGCCGAGCGCGAACAGCATGCCACCACCGACCACAGCGGCCGGGCCGGGATGACGCCGGTCCGCCTCCGCCAGGTCAACCTCCACGAACGACACCCCGGTGTACGCCGGCCGCGCCGCGGACAGCAACGGTCGGATGCGCGACCAGGCGCCGTCCGCACCGACCAGCACGTCGACCGTTTCCGTGGACCCGTCGGCGAAGCTCAGCTCGTGGCGCCCGTCGCCGAGCGGCCGGGCCTCCGTGACCCGCATGCCCCAGCGGATCGTACCGGCGGGCAGCGAGTCCAGCAGCAGCTGCCGCAGCTGTCCCCGGTCGACCTCGGGCCGGCCGCCCTCACCGTCGTCCTCCTCCTCGAGGTGCACGGTGTTGTGGCGGTCCAGGATCCGCATGGCCTGGCCGCCGGGATGGATGATGCTCCGGAACCCCTCGGTGAGCCCGGCCGCCCGCAGTGCGACCTGCCCGTTGGTCTCGTGGATGTCGAGCATCCCGCCCTGCGTCCGCGCGGACGGTGAGTCGTCCAGCTCGTAGATGGTCGAGGGGATGCCGTGGACGTGCAGGACGCGGGCCAGGGTCAATCCGCCCAGGCCGCCTCCCACGATGGCGATCGTCGGTGTGGTCATGCTTTCCTCGTCTCGGTAGTGGTGCTCAGTCCGCTGATGAGTGCGGAGAAGGCCCAGCGCAGGCGCTGCTCGCCCGTACCGGAAAAAAGCTCGTCGCGGGCCCGGTCCAGGTGGGGGTAGGTGTCCGGGCGGGCTTCCCGGACGACCACCGCGAGGTCCGCCTCCTCGCCGTCGGCCTCGACGGACTGCTGCCGGGTGCCCTGCTCGGCGGCCGTCGCGGTCGCGTGCTGCAGCAGCAGGTCGACACCCCACGCGGCCTGGCGCAGCGGCACCTTCCCCGCGTCCAGCAGGCCCAGCATCGTGTCGATCAGCCGCAGATAGTTCGGCCCGGACGGCCGCAAGGTCAGCACCGACCGCGCCAGGCTCGGATAACCGATCAACAGCACCGTGTACGCCCACAGCAGCTCGATCAGCCGCTCCCGCCAGTCCCGCCCGGCCACACCGGCGCCGTCCAGGTCCGCCAGCAACTCGTCGAGCAGGGCGCCGTGCAGCTCAGCGGTGTTGCGGACGTAGACGTAGAGCGACGCCGGCCCCGTGTCGAGCTCGGTGGCGAGCCGGCGCATCGTCACCCGCTCGAGCCCCTCCTCGCGCATGATCCGCAGGGCCGCCCCGACCAGAACGGCCCGGCTGAGCGGCGGTTTGGCCGGCCGGTCCCGGCGACTGACAGGTTCGCGACGTGGTGTCATGAACACGATCGTAACGAACATGTTCGTCAACGACAAGGAGGGGTGCGGCACAATGCGCTGATGTCAGATCCCACGGAGCGCCTCCGCTACCGGCTCATCACCGGGCCCGACGACGCCGAGTTCTGTGCCCGTGTCAGCAAGCTGCTGGACAGTGGCTACCGGTTGCACGGCTCGCCGGCCCTGACGTTCGACGGTGAGCGTGTCATCGCAGCTCAGGCACTGGTGCTCGCCGGATAGCCGGGGTTCAGGCGCGGAGGAACGTCAGGACGGCGAGGACGCGGCGGTGCTCGCGGTCGTGCTGGACGAGACCCAGCTTGGTGAAGATCGACCCGACGTGGGCCTCGACGGTTTTCACGGCCAGGTGCAGGTCACCGGCCACGGCGGTGTTGGAGAGCCCCTGGGCCATCAGCGCCAGAACCCGGCGTTCGCGCTCGGTGAGGCCTTCGAGCGGGTCCCGGGCGCGGCGGCGGGCGACGAGCCGTGTCACCAGCTCGGGGTCGATGACGGTCTCGCCGCCGGCCACCTTGCGGACGTCCGCGCCGAACGACCCGAGGTCCGACACCCGGTCCTTGAGCAGGTAGCCCACGCCGCCGTCGAACTCGGTCATCAGGCGGAGGGCGTGGTGGACCTCGACGTACTGCGACAGCAGCATCAGGCCGACACCGGGTGCGATCGCCCGGATGGCCGCGGCGGCCTCCAGGCCTTCGGCGGCGTGACCGGGGGGCATCCGCAGGTCGATCACCGCGGCGTCCGGCGGGTCGGCGCGGACGAGGTCGATCAGCGTCGGACCGTCGCCGGCCTGCCCGGTGACCGTGAAGCCCCCGTCGGTGAGGATGCGGGCGAGTCCCTCCCGGAACAGCACCGCGTCGTCGGCCAGCATCACGCGCACGGGATCACCGTCGTCAGCCGGGTGCCCGAGGGGCCGCTGTCCATCGTCAGCCGTGCGCCGAGGGCGGCGAGACGGTCGGCCAGCCCTTCCAGGCCGCTGCCCGGCGGCATCGTGGCGCCACCGATGCCGTCGTCGGCCACCTCCACGATCAAAAAGGTGTCGGCGAGTTCGGCGCGGACCGACGCCGATCCGGCGCTCGCGTGTTTGGCGGTGTTGGTCAGTCCCTCGCTCACCATGAAGTACGCCGTCGCCTCCACCTCGGGGCGCAGGCGGCGGTCGACCGTCACACCCAGGCGTACCGGCACCGGGGAACGGTCGGCCAGGAAACCCAGGGCGGCCTCCAGACCGTCCTGGGTCAGCACGGCCGGGTGCAGCCCACGGGCCATCTCGCGGAGGTCGGCGGTGGCTTCGAGCAGCTGCGCGCGTACCGAGTCGGCCCGGTCGGCGAGCTGCGCCGCGCCGGAATCCCGGGCCAGCCGCACGACCGCGCCCAGCTCCATCGCCACGGTCACCAGGCGTTGCTGGGCGCCGTCGTGCAGGTCGCGTTCGAGGCGCCGGCGGGCGGCGTCGGCGGAGGTCACCAGGCGCTGGGCCGTCGCTCGCAGCTCCAGGACCAACCCGGCCTGGGCGGCCAGGTCACCGACCAGCTTGCGTTCGGTGCCGGACAGCGCCTCCCCCGACACCTTGCGGACGGTCAGGGTGCCGAGCGCTCGTCCGTCGTGACGCACGGGCACGGTGACGACCTCGCCGGGCCGCCGGGGCGCCGGGGTGTCCGGCCAGCGCGAGACCACCTGCGGCTGGTCCGGCGGGCCGGTGCTGAGCACAACCTCGCGGGCGCCGACGCCGTCCGCGACGGTCCGGCAGATGCCGTCGAGGAGCAGACCCGCGTCCGGCGCGGCCAGGTGCGCCGACAGCCGGGCGAGCGATTCGTACGGGCTCACCCGGTGCCCGTACACGATGCGGTCGGCAAGGCGTTGCACCCGGCGCCGCAGGGGTTCGAAGGCGACCGCCACGATCGCGGTGGCGACGACGGAGAGCACCGTACGGTTGCCGCCGACGAGACGGCCGACACCGGTCACCACGGCCACGTAGCCCAGCGTCACGATGGTCGCCATCGCCCCGAGGACCAGCGACTTGTTGATCACGAGGTCGATGTCGTAGAGCCGGTACTTGAGGATCGCCGCACCCGCGACGACGGCCACCGCGGGCATCGCCAGCGCGCCGGGGACGGGTGAGCCCCACACCGCCAGGCCCACCACCATGATCGCGGCGGTCAGCGTCACGGCGTAGACGAACCAGCGCAGCTGCCGGGCCTCGTCCCCGCGTGCCCGGCGCAGGCGGACGACCACACACGCGGCCCAGGTGAGCTGGAAGAGCAGGTATCCGGCCGGACGGGCGACGCTGTAGAAGGCGTCAGCGGCGGCGAAGCCCGGCAGGTCCAGCGGATGACCCGCCACCAGGCCCGTGCGGGCGTACTCGACCGGCCACAGCGCCGACACCGCGGAGAGGGCGACGCCGACGACGGCCAGGACAGCGGCGACGGGCCGCCACCCGCGCGACGGCAGCCGCCCGTCCGGGAAACACATCAGCGTCAGACCGGCGGCGAACAGCACGAGCGGCAGCGGCCAGACCCCGAGCCAGCCCGCCCACGAGGCACCCGGCAGCGGGCCGTCGTGCAGGGCGTACTGGCGTCCGGCGAACATGACCGCGTGGGCGGTGCCGGTCACGAGGAACAGCAGGCCCTCGCGGTTGCCGGGGCGCCGGCTCAGCACGAAGAGCCCGACCGCGGTGAACGACGCCGCGATGAGGCCGTTGTGCAGGTTCCCCACGTGGAGGCCCAGCGCGAACCCACCCGCGACCAGCACCGCCGTGGCGGCGCCGGCCACGGAGCTGAGCATCGCGGTCCGGGTCACAGCCGTATCGTGCCAGCGCCGGGCGTTCCTGTGACCAGGGTTGACCCTCGACTTCCGGCGGGTCTGCCCCGATGACGACGATCGCTCCGGGGACGAGCGTGATCGGTGTCCCGTCACCGGAGCCCCGGAGTTGTCATGAGATCAGTGCCCGGATCACCCCTCGACCGTCTGCTCACCGCGTTCCTGATCGTCGGGCCGGTGACCTACCTGCTGGCCGACGTCCTCTACGCCCTCCGCGGCTGGGACGACCCCACCGCCGCCGTGGTGCACGTCCTCGGCGCGGTCGCGTACGCGTTCACCCTGCTCCGCGTCGTCACCTGGACCGAGGGCGTGCAGGCGGCGATCCTGCTGGTCGTCAGCGTGCTGGGTGTGGCCGGGAACGTCGCCTACGGCTTCAACACCATCCACGTGTCGCTGGGTGACACCGATCTGGTCGACGCGACCGGAGCCGCCGTCCTGATCAAGCCGCTCGGGTTGTTCTTCCCGCTCGCGCTGCTGCTGGCCGCCGTGGCCCTGCGCCGCGACCGGCCCGTGTGGGTCGTCGCGACGCTGGCCGTGGCCGCCGTCGTCTGGCCGGTGGCACACATCGCGAACATCGCCTGGCTGGCGGTGCTGGTCAACGTGGCCCTGATTGTGGCGTTCCGGGCCCTGGCCGTGCCGGCGGGCCGCCACGAGCTGCTACCGCAGGACGCGGCAGGACGTGGTGGCGTTCACTGACGGGTCACTCTCGGAGGTGACGGTGACCGGGATCTTCGCCGTCCGGGCCGCGCCGCCGGTGTGCTGGACGTAGACGTCGACCAGCTTGGTCCGCCCGGCGGCGACATCGATCACGGCCCGGGGCAGGGTGGACGTCCAGCCCTCCACGGCACCGGTGGCGATCCGGAGCACGTCCGGGCCGCCGCCGGTGTTGCGTACCGGGATCCGGCAGCGGGACCACCCGGACGAGCCGGCCGCGGCCAGGGCCGGGAGAGCCGTCACGTCGCGGGCCTGCGGTCCGGCGCCGTCGAGGGAGCGCACCGCCACCGTGTACGACAGCACACCGCGGCGGTCGCGCTGCAGGTCCAGCACGTAGAAGTGCAGGCGGTTGGCGGTGTCGACGTACTCGTACTCGCTGCCGGAGTCGGTACCGGCGTGGAAGAGGGCGTCCGACAGCTGCCGGTAGTCGCCGATGGTCATCTTCTGCGGTGTGCCGTCCGGCCGGACGAAGTCGACCTTGTCGATGTCCTGCGGGTTCGCGTCGACGGTCCAGATGAACGGCGCCGCGTCCTCGTCCTTGGTCTTCGCCAGCAGCACCCCGGCGTCCGGGGTGAACGAGTCGAAGCCCATCCGGTCGACGACCTCGACGGTGTAGTTGTCGTATCCGCCGCCGTCGCAGAACGGGTCGGTGGCGGTGGTGCAGGCCGGGCTGCGATCACCGCCGTCGAGGGTCACGTTGATGCCGGAGAGACCACGTGCGCCCGGCTCGACCGCCCGTGCCGTCAGCCGCGCCACCACCACGCCGGAGGTGGCGAGGTCCTCGCGGGACAGTCGCAGGACCTTGTCGTCGGCGATGATGCCGAGCTTCATCTTGTTGCGGAGCATGTGCTGGGCGCCCATGGACGAGCCGGCCGTGCCGGGGATCAGCCAGCGGCTGTGCGGTCCGCCGGGCCCGTTGAAGGTGCCGCGGCTGAGCATCTCCCAGGGACCGCTGTAGTCGCGGCGGGCGGGCACGGAGTACGGGTTGTTGTAGTTGTCGCCCACACCCAGGATGTGGCTGAACTCGTGGGCGTACGTCGACATGCCCGAGCTCTCGGCCTGCAGGGAGCTGCCGTTGGTGGCGTTGGGCCAGATGGCCGACGACGCCGCCCACGAGGTCCAGTCGACGTAGCGGGTGTTGTTCCAGTTCGGCAGCAGCTCGTCCGGCGGCCCGAACGCGTCGCTCACGTCCTCCTTCGTCGTGAACTTCATCTGGCCGAACTCCTGCCAGGTGGCCGACTCGTCCTGCCCGGCCGCGAGGAAGAAGATGAAGTCGTAACCGGCCGCGACGTCCTCACCGACGTCGGCGATCCAGGCCGCACGGGCGTCGCGCCGCAGGTCACGGCCGCAGGTGTGACCGGCCGGGCAGCCCATGCCGCGCTGCATCGAACTCTCGATGCCGTACTCGTAGCCCTCGGCCGGCATCTGGTAGACCCCGAAGGAGCCCAGCTCGATGCCGTAGCGGCCACCGGAGTCCTCCATCCAGTACTCGTGGATGGTGTGGCCGCGGTTGAGCTCGCCGGGCTTGTTGAGGAAGTCGCGGTAGAACCCGGGGACGTCGGCCCGGGCCAGGTCGTGCACACCGGACGGATTGCCGTAGATCGTGGATGCCGCGGGCTGCGTCACGACGAACGGCTGCGTCGGGAAGTCGACGAGCACCAGCGCGCCCTTGAAGTTCTCCACCGAGCCGGGCACCGACGGGTCGGACCAGTCGGTGCCCGGTGTCGGCCGGTAGTCCTCCCAGGTCATCGTGTCCGGGAGCTCGTAGTTCTGCGGGTCGACCGCGCGGGGTCCACCGGCCGCGAACGTCCGGGCCGCGGGCTGCGCCTGCTGCCAGGGCTGCGTCTGCGGCCAGTGCCGCACCTGCCAGGGGTTGGCCGGCCCGTCACCGGACGGCGGGGCGGCACCGGCCGGCGTGGCGGCGAGCGCCAGCAGCAGCACCGGAAGGACAGCGGTCACACGGCGTCTCACCACCCGGTCATCCTGGCACCTTCAGCGATGCCTATCAATCTTTTCGGGTACGCCCCCGCCGGGCCAGGTGTACGCCGTAGCCACCCGCGACCGCCGCGACCAGCAGTCCCGTCCACCCGCCCAGCGCGATGACGAACGGGATGCTGATCCACAACAGCAGGGCCAGCACCGGGCGCGGGCGTACCTCCCGCGGTGGCCCGGCCTGCCGGTCCGTGAAGGAGGGATCTTCGGCGAGCAGACCCGCGACGATCTCGTTGAACCGTCGGCGATCGTAGGAGCTGAGCACAGTGCCTCCGCAGCAGCCGTGGCCGGCGGGACTCCCCCGCCTACATCCGCTGATACGGAGGACGCATACCCGGCGGACGACAGAACACGTCCGAATCGGCGGGATGTTCGTCACAGGGCACGAGCGGTGAGGACAGTCAGCGGGTCGTCCAGCAGACGGGCGAAGGCGAGCTCGGCCGCGCCGATCAGGACGGCGTCCGGCCCCAGACCCGGCGTGCGCAGGCGGATGTGCTCACGGCAGGCCGGGAGGGCGACGGCGTTCATCCGGCTGCGGATCTGCGCCGCCGCCACCAGGTAGACGTCGCGCAGCGTGCCGCCGAAGATGACGGCTTCCGGGTTGAAGATGTTCGCCAGGTTGCCGACGCCGAAACCGATCCACTCCCCGACCCGGCGTACGGCGTACTGGGCCTGGCGGTCGCCGTGCATGGCCGACCGGATGACCGACAGCACCGCCTCACGGCCCCGCTCACCGGCGCGGCCCGCGTGCCTCAGCAGCGCCGACTCGCCGATCTCGGTCTCCCAGCAGCCGCGTGAGCCGCACCCGCACTCGCGGCCGTACGGGTTCACGACCATGTGGCCGAGCTCGCCGCCGTAACCGCCGTACCCGGCCAGTCTGCGGTCGGCGGCGATGATGCCGGCGCCGATCCCCGCGTCGCCGTGCAGGTAGACGACGTTGCCGCAGCCGACCGCGGCCCCGCGGCTGTGCTCGACCAGGGCCGCGACGTCGGCGTGGTTGCCGACGGTCAGCCGCCCCACGCTGCCGAGGGCGGCGCCGAGCTCAGCGCCCCAGCCGTCCGTGGGTACGAGCCGGACCGTGCCGTCGTCGCCGCGGTACCGCCCGGCGACGGCCACACCGGTGCCGACGTAACGGGCATCGTCGTCGACCTCGCGATGCATCTCGTGGATCAGGCGGGCCAGGGGTGCGACCGTGCCGGGCAGGGGCAGGCCGCGGGGCCGGTCGCACACCCGGCGATCGAGGACGGTGCCGCCCAGTCCGACCCGCGCCGCGCGGAGCTGATCCACTTCGATGCTCAGCGCGTACGCGTAGACCCGCGCCGACTCCGGGCGCACCACCAGCGACGGCCGGCCCGCCCGGCGGATCCCGCGGGGCACCGCCTCGCTCACCAGCCCCGCGGTGGCCAGCTCGGCCGTCAGGGTGCCGATGGTGCTGCGGTTGAGCCCGAGCCGGGTGGTGAGCTCGGCCCGCGAGGTCGCGCCGTGCAGGTGCACGTACTGCAGCAGGGTTCCGAGGTTGGTCCGGCGGATCTCCTCCGGACCGGGGGCGGCGCGCATCAACGCGCCGCCCCCGGTGCCCGCGGTGGTCATCGCGTGCCGGCGCCCGCTGCCCGGCGCCGCGCGAGGGCGTCGACGCTGGCCGCGACCAGCAGGATCAGGCCGGTGAAGATGAACTTCTGGCCGGACGAGAAGCCCATCAGGCCCATGCCGTTGTCGATCACCGCGATCACCGCGCCACCGATGACGGCGTTGATCACCTTGCCCTTGCCGCCGAAGAGGCTGGTGCCGCCGATGACGGCCGCGCCGACCGAGTAGAGCAGGATGTTGCTGCCGCCGGTGTTGGGGTCGACCGAGCTGGCCCGGCTGACGGCCATGATGCCGCCGATCGCCGCCATGAACGAGCCGATCGCGAAGACGGAGATGCGGATCCGGTCCACCGGGATGCCCGCGCGGCGGGCCGCCTCCTGGTTGCCGCCGACCGCGTAGACGTGCCGCCCGTACGTGGTGCGGCCGAGCACGAAGGTCCAGAAGATCAGGAAGGCCGCGATGATCGGGACGACGATCGGCACGCCCTTGAGCGAGTTGATCGCCGGGTTGACCGCGCGTTCCTGGGTCAGCACGGCCGTGGTGGCCAGGACCAGCACGGCCAGGCCGCCGATGCGCAGCGCCACGACACCGAGCGGGTCGGTCACCAGCCCGCGTGCGGCCCGCGCCCGGATCCGGGAGAACTGCAGGAAGGCGTACCCGGCCACGGAACCGATCGCGAGGATCCAGCTCCACAGCACCGGGATGTTGTTGTTGTTCAGCGAGATGACGAACTCGTCGCGGATGGAGATGTTGATGCCCCCGCCGAGCAGCACCAGCAGCAGGCCCTGGAAGCCGAGGAAGGCGGCCAGCGTGACCACGAAGGACGGGATGCCGACCTTGGCGATCAGGACACCGAGCGCGAGCCCGATGACCACACCCGTGAGCAGGGCGACCGGGATGGCGACGTACCAGGCCACACCGTGGTTGGTCAGCAGGATCGCCATGACCGCGCCGCAGACACCGCTGGCGAAGCCCGCCGACAGGTCGATCTCGCCCAGCAGCAGGACGAAGATCAGCCCCATCGCGATGAAGATGACCTGGGCGCCCTGGGTGAACAGGTTGGCGAAGTTGAGCGGGCTGAAGAACGTCTCCCGGGCCACACCGAAGATCAGGGACAGCACGACCAGCCCCAGCACGGCCGGAAGGCTGCCGAGATCACCGCCGCGCACCCGTCCCCAGTAGTCGTGCAGGTGCCCGGCGAGGGTCGGCTTGACGACCGTGACGCCGCCGGCCGTGGTCGTCGTCTGGGTGGTCACTGGACGCCTCCGGGCGTGAGATCGATGACGCCGCCGTTGAGGTCGGAGGGCTTCTCGGGTGGCAGGCCGAGGTTGCCGCTGCGCCCTGAGGTGATGAGTTCGACGATCTGGGAGTGGGTGACGTCGCTGGTTTTGACCTGGGCGGCGGTGCGGCCGAGGTAGAGGGCGGCGACGCGGTCGGAGACGGCGAAGACGTCGTTCATGTTGTGGGAGATCAGGACGACGCCGAGGCCGTTGTCGGCGAGGCGGCGGACGAGTTCGAGGACTTGGGCTGTTTGGGCGACGCCGAGGGCTGCGGTGGGTTCGTCGAGGATGACGACGCGGCTGTTCCAGAGGACGGCTTTGGCGATGGCGACGGTTTGTCGTTGTCCGCCGGAGAGGCTGGCGACGAGTTGGCGCAGGGATTTGACGGTGCGGACGGAGAGGCTGGCGAGGGTGTCGCCGGCCATTTGTTCCATGGTGGGTTCGTCGAGGACCAGGCCGCGGACTTTTTCGCGGCCGAGGAACATGTTCTGGACGATGTCGAGGTTGTCGCAGAGGGCGAGGTCCTGGTAGACGACTTCGATGCCGAGGGCGGCGGCGTCGCGGGGGGTGTGGATGGCGACCTGGTTGCCGTCGAAGGTGACGGAGCCGGAGTCGATGGTGTAGATGCCGCTGACGCATTTGACCAGGGTGGATTTGCCGGCGCCGTTGTCGCCGACCAGCGCGGTGACCTCGCCGGGATAGACGCTCAGTCCGACATCGTGCAGGACCTGAACGGGACCGAAGCTCTTGTCGACCCCGTTGATCTCCAGTAGGGGTGTTGCGGGCACAGGGTGGTTCTCCTTCATCGGAGCCGGCGCCGCCCACTCCCCGGCAGGGAGTGGGCGGCGTACGGAGACAAGATCAGCTGATGCCCGCGTCCGCGCAGAGCTTGGCGAACTCGGCCTTGCAGAGCTCTTCCTTGGTGACGTAGTTGTCGGCGATGACGTCCTTGACGTTCGCCTTGGTGATCGACACCGGGGTCAGCAGCACCGAGGGGATGTCCTTGCCGGACTCCGGGTCCTTGGTGGTGCCGGTGGCCGTCGTCGGCTTCTGCTCCTTGGCCAGCGCGATCGCCAGCTGGGAAGCCGCGTCGGCCTCCTTCTTGATGGCCTTGTAGACCGTCATGCACTGGTCACCCGCGAGGATGTTCTGCAGGCCCTGCACGGTGGCGTCCTGGCCGGTGACCGGGACCTGACCGTTCAGCTTGTTCTTGCGCAGCACCCCGATGGCCGCGTTGCCGAGACCGTCGTTCGCGGCGAGCACACCCTTGATCTCCTTGTTGGAGGTCAGCATCTGCTCGAAGATCGTTCCGGCCTGGGTGTTGTCCCAGTCCGGCACGTCCTGGTTCGGGCCCTTGAGATAGGTGCCGTCGGTGTATTTCGGATCGAGCACCGAGTCGTATCCCTGGGCGAACAGCGTCGCGTTGTTGTCGGTCGGCGATCCGTTCAGCTCGGCGACGACCGGCTTGGTGTACTTCTTCTCCGCGAGACAGTCGACCAGACCCTGGCCCTGCAGTTCGCCGACCTTGACGTTGTCGAAACTGACGTAGTAGTCGGCGTTGCCCGACAGCGTCAGCCGGTCGTAGTCGATCGTGGCGATGCCGGCCTTCCTGGCCTTGTCGAGGACCGCTTTGCCCGTACCGGAGTCGAGGTTGACGATCATCAGGACCTTGACGCCGGCGGAGATCATGCCGTCCGCGATGGTCTGGAACGCGGTCTTGTCACCCTGCGCGTTCTGGATGTCGGCCTCGACACCGGCCGCCGCGAACGCCTCCTTGAGGTAGGTGAGGTCCGCGGTGGCCCAGCGCGCCGAGCTCTTGGTGTCGGGCAGGATCACGCCGACCTTGCCCGCGCCCGAGGTGCCGCTGCCGCTGCCGCTGTCATCGCCGGAGCTGTCCCCGCAGGCGCTGAGACCGACGGTCGCCAAGAGACCGGCTGTCGTGAGTGCGACCATTCCTTTTCGCATTCCTGGCCCTTTCGCCGAAAGTGACTTTCGATAATGTTTCGTAAATTCGCGGTCGAAAGTTTCGAACCCCCGACCATTCAAGGAAACATTTTCTTATTGCTCGCGGCAGCACAAGCGGTAATGCGGTGATCTTGCGGAAAAAGACATTCTTGTATCCACTGTGTAACGTCGAGCGCATCGTGCGTGACTACCATGGGGGTTTTACGGTGAAAGCTCGATTTGTGATACCCGCCCTGACCGTCGTCGTGACCGCCGCGCTGACCGTGCCCGGACCGGCCCTGGCCGCGGCGGTGCAGCGAACCGAGCGGGTGAGTGTTTCGAGCACCGGTGTCGCGGGCGACGACTGGACGATCGTCGGCGACCTCAGCGCGAACGGTCGTTACGTGGTGTTCGGGACCCGGGCGGCCAATCTTGTCGCCGGTGACACCAACAACGCCGACGACGTCTTCCTGCGCGACCGGCGGACCGGGACGACGACCCGGATCAGCCTGGCCGCGGACGGCGGCGAGGCCGACGGCGACAGCAGCGAACCGGCGATCAGCGACGACGGGCGCTTCGTCGCGTTCCGGTCGGCCGCGACCGACCTCGTCCCCGGCGACACGAACGGCGTCGCCGACATCTTCCTGCTCGACCGCAGGAGCGGCGCCACGACGCGGATCAGCGTGACGGCGGACGGCACCCAGGCCGACGGTGACAGCGGCGGCGTCTCGATCAGCAGCGACGGCCGCTCCGTCGCCTTCGAGACGGTGGCGTCCAACCTGGCGCCCGGTGCGGGTACCGGCAACGTCCTGCTGCACGACCGGACGACCGGCGGGCTCAGCCTGGTCAGCGTCGAGGACGGCGGTGACGGCTGGGCGTCCGCCGGCGGCAGTTACTGGGCGTCGATCAGCGGCAACGGCCGCTACGTCGCCTTCGTCTCCTACGAGGCCGACATGGTCCCCGGCGACACCAACGACAGCCGCGACGTCTTCGTCCGCGACCTGGTCGCCGGCACGACCACCCGCGCCAGCCTGACGCACGACAACCAGCAGGCGGCCGACTTCGTCGGCGGGCCGGACGTCAGCGACGACGGCCGCTACGTGACCTTCTGGTCCGAGGACCCCACCCTGGTCGAGGGCGACACCAACGGCTCCGCCGACGTCTACCTGCGGGACATGCAGACCCGGACGACCCGCGCGATCAGCTCGTCACCGCAGGGTGTGATCGGTGACCAGCCCAGCGCCGACCCGCGGATCACACCGGACGGCCGCTACGTCACGTTCTCGGGCGGGGCGACGAACCTGGTCGCGGGTGACACGAACAACGCCGACGACGTGTTCGTGACCGACCTGCGGGCTGGCAGCACCAGGATCGCCAGCCGCGCCTCGAACGGCCGGCAGGGCAACGACCACAGCTTCAACGGCCGCTCGACCCCCGACGGCAGGACTGTCGTCTACGGCTCGTTCGCCACGAACCTGGTGCGCGGCGGCAACGACCAGACCCACCTGTACCTCACCCGCTGACCGGCCGTCAGAGCGTGCCGTTGCGGGCGTCCTTCCACAGGTCGATGCCCTCCGGCGCCGCGCCGCCCAGGATCTCGTCGATCGAGGCGAGCTCCTGGGCGGTGAACGCCAGGTTCTCCAGCGCGGCGACGTTCTGGTCGAGCTGGTGCACGCTGCTCGCCCCGACGACCAGCGAGGTCACCCTAGGGTCGCGCAGCGCCCAGGCCAGTGCCAGCTGCGCCAGGCTCTGCCCGCGTGCCCCGGCGACCTCGTTCAGCGCGTTCAGGCGCTCGACCATCGTGTCGTCGACCGTCTCGAGATCCAGCGACTTGCCCTGCGTGGCCCGCGAACCCTCGGGGACACCACCGAGATACTTGCCCGTGAGCAGGCCCTGGGCCAGGGCGGTGAAGCCGATGACACCCGCGCCGGCCTCCGCGGCCGCGTCGAGCAGGCCCTCGGTCTCGATCCAGCGGTTCAGCATCGAGTACGACGGCTGGTGGATGAGCAGCGGAGTGCCGAGCTCACGCAGCAGCCCCGCCATCGTCCGCGTGTGCCCGGCGTCGTAGGACGAGATGCCGACGTAGAGGGCCTTGCCCTGGCGTACCGCCGCGTCGAGCGCCGCGGCGGTCTCCTCCAGCGGCGTCGTCGGGTCGAAGCGGTGCGAGTAGAAGATGTCCACGTAGTCGAGCTTCAGGCGGCTCAGCGACTGGTCGAGGCTGGCCAGCACGTACTTGCGGCCGCCACCACCCTGACCGTACGGGCCGGGCCACATGTCCCAGCCGGCCTTGGTCGACACGACGAGCTCGTCCCGGTACGCCCGGAAGTCCTCGCTCAGCAGCCGCCCGACGTTGACCTCGGCAGCGCCGTACGGCGGCCCGTAGTTGTTGGCCAGGTCGAAGTGCGTGATGCCGAGGTCGAACGCCCGCCGGGCGATCCCCCGCTGCGTCTCGAACGGCACGTCGTCACCGAAGTTGTGCCAGAAGCCCAGCGAGAGCACCGGCAGATCGAGGCCGGAGAGCCCGGTGCGGCGGTACTGCATGCCACTGCTATAACGGTCGGAGGCGGCTACGAAGGTCATCTTGTCACTATAGGGAGCCCGCGGCCGACACGAAGCAGGCCCGGGCAAGTGCCCGGGCCTGCAGCTCAGCCGTTCACCAGGGCGCCCAGGCCCAGCCGTACGGGCGCTGGAAGTAGCCGATCGGCGCGGTACCGATCTTCGCCCCCGGCGCGCTGGAACTCAGCACCGTGCCGTTGCCGACGCTGATTGCCACGTGCCCGTCGATGCTGGTGTTGTAGAAGACCAGCGAACCGCGCGGCGCATCGGTGTAGGGGGTGCGCTGCGCCCGGTTGTTCCAGTTCGCGTGGTCCCTGCGGTCCTTGGCCGCTCCCGCCGCGGCCGCGGCGGTCCGGTACCGGCCGGAGGTGCCGAAGGCGTGCTCGACGGCCAGCTCGCACTTGTGCTCGTAGTTCGTCGCGCCGAGGTGGTTGTAGAACCACTGGATGGCGGCCTCCGACGAGCTCTTGCTGGCCCACAGGGTGGAGCTGCCGTAGAGCACCAGGTTGCCGTCGTCCTGCATGACCAGCCGGTTGCTTCCGGTCCGGGCTTTCCCGGTGGAGAACAGCACACCCTGGTTGGAGTACATGACGAGGTTGCTGTCGCTCTGCAACACGAGCCGGGCTCCGCTGCCGCGGGTGTTGCTGGACCAGATCGCCCCGCCCGGCCCGTAGACGACCAGATTGCCGTCGGACTGCATCCGAGCCTCGTACGTGTGACGGGCCGACCACAGCGACTGGCCGGTCCCGAGCGTCTGGTCGACGCCTAGGGAGTCACGGGTGTCCGCGGCGTAGGCGCCGGTCGGCTGCAGTGCGGCCAGCGCGGCGCAGACGAGTGCGACGGCAAGACCGGTCCGTTTGAAGGTCTTCCTCATGAGATTGTCCTTTCCGGAGGGTCGGTCAGAGCTGGGTGACGGCGGCGTTGGCCTTGGCGGGGATCCCGTTCCTGGTGTGGGCACCGGAGGTGTAGGCAACCCAGGGCCGCCAGTTGCCACCGCGTCCGGAGATGCTCCAGGCGGCGTTGGCGTTGGTCTGCGGGTCGAGCAGCTGGGAGGGCGTCCACTGCGGGTGGGCCCGGTTGTTGACCTGCCAGAGCCCGTAGTCGACGGAGTTGTTGGTGTTGCGGTTGGTGGCGGCCGGGTTGCACCCGGACTCCGCCAGAGCGACCTGGACGGCGAGCTGCAGCCCCTGCTCGCGGAAGCCCGCGTAGTAACCGACCCGGGCGCAGAGGCGGGCGCCCGTCGGTGCCGGCGCCTTGGCGCCACCGCTGGTGTTGGTCGACCACCAGGGACGGCCGTCCGAGGTGTAGACCACCAGGTTCCCGTCGTCCTGCAGGACGAGTGACGCGCTCTGACGCCCTGCGGTGCCGGAGGCCTTCAAGGCGACGTGACCGCTCTTGTAGAGCACCAGATTGCCGTCGTTCTGCATCTCCAGAGCGGCCCCGCCGTACCCGGGGGTGTCGCTGGACCAGAGCGGCGTTCCTCCGGCCGTCATGACCACGGCGTTCCCGTCGGTCTGCATGACCAGGCGGTACCGCTGGTTGGCCGACCGGAGTTCCGCACCGGGGGTCAGCGTCCGGCCGGGGGTGAGGCGGTCGGCCGACGCGGCCTGGGCGGGTCCGGCCGTCACGACCGCCGTACCGGTCAGCAGCGCCGTGACGACGCCGGCCGCGGCCAACCATCCTGCTCGCCTGTTGCCCATGATTCTGCTCCGTCCACTCGGGTTTCGCGGCGATCGGTGCCGCGCTGGGAACAGAGAACGCGACCGGCGCCGGGGGCCGGCAGAGCAGGGGTGCCCGGGTGTCCGAACGGCCTAATCCGGGGGCGGTCGGCGAAACGGCTGGGTGCGCTTCGGGGGCCGTTTGCCCTGTTAAGGTCGCGTTTCCACGAGGTTGGGAGACAGCGATGAGCAGGTTCACAGGCCCGGTCCGGGGCGCGGCTGTGGCGGCAACGGTGATGTTCGCGGTGGCCGTCGTCGGCGTCGCACCGGCCCAGGCGGGCTCGACCCCGCCCAACACCGTTCCGCCGAAGAGCAGCGGCTCCGGTGGTGGTGGCGGCAGCTCCCACTGCGTGAAGGTGTTCGGCAAGAAGATCTGTTTCTGACGCACCGACGTGAACACGCGTGTGAGTGAGCCGGCCGCGGTGGCCGTCGTCCGCCACGGCACCCGGACCTGGGTGCTGCACGACGGCGGGCACCTGCGGTTCGGTCGCAGCACGGGCGTCGACATCCCGGTGGCGACACAGCCGGCCGATCTGACCATCTCGCGATCGGCCGGCTGCCTCGACGCCACCGGGCGCGGCGTCCTGGTCACCAACGAATCCGTCCGCCGCACGATGTACCTGCAGGCGGTACCCGGACCGGAGATCGAGGTGAAACCGGGGATGACGGTCGGGACGGCACCGCACGAGCGCAGCCGCATCGTGCTGCTGGGCGGGCACGAGGCGCGGTACGTGCTCGACATCCGGTCGGCGGCCCGCGGGCCGTCCACCGGTGCTGCCCGGCCGCAGGCGGTGATCGCCGGCGACCCGACCTCACCGGCATTCGCCCGGCGCGACCTCACACCGGTGCAGCGCCGCTACCTGGCCGCACTGTGCGAGCCCTTGCTGACCCCGGTGGCCGGTGTGTCCTCGGCGACCTACCTGCAGATCGCGAACCGGTGCGGGGTGTCGGACCGTACGGTGCGCAACTGCCTGGACGGCCTGCGCCAGAGCCTCGCCGCTGATCACGGGGTGCCGGGGCTCGTCCGCCAGGACCGTCCCGCCCCCGGGGGTCAGGGGGACAACTTCCTGCGCGCCCTGGCCGGCTGGGCCATCGACTCGGGCAACATCACCCCGGACGACCTGAGCCGGCTGGACCGATGAACGACCCCGGCGCCTCGGTCACCTCGGTCACCTCGGCGACTCTCGACTCGTCCGGGGCCTCGGACCAGCCCGGGGTCATGCCGGTGGTCGCGGCCGCAGATGTTGTCGGGCACGGGGCGCCCGGCCCGGGCGCGGCGGAACCCAACGGGTGGTGGGTGGGGACGAACGAGGATCCCGACCGCTACGAGCTGCTCGGGGCCGGCCTCTCCGGCGGCGAGGGCACCACCTTCGCGGCCCTCTACCACGGCGAACAGGGCACAACGCCGATCCGGGTGGCGGTGAAACAACTGCACCGGCCCGCCGGCGCCCCCTCGACGTGGCCGCAGCCGGCGGACTGGACACGGTGGCAGGACCAGATCCAGATCATCCACCAGGTCAGCAGCCCGCACCTGGTCCAGGTGCGCACGATCCTCACGGGTGCACCGCCGCATCGCCGGGGTGCCCTGGCCGACACCGCCGGGCAGGCACGGTACGAGATCCCGTATCTGATCATGGAGTGGGTGAGCGGCTCGACCCTGCAACGGCGGGTCCGGGCGGTGACCGGCACCAGGGACGCCCGGGCCCGGATCGGCTGGATCGCCCAGCTCGGCGAGGCGGTCTCGGCACTGCACTCGGCGACCCGGACGGCCGGCAATCCGATGGTCCACCGCGACATCAAGCCCGCGAACTGCATGATCGACGACAACGGCCGCCTGGTGCTCGTCGATGTCGGGGCGATGCGCCGGACCGACTCCTCCTACGACGCCCGGGGCCTGCACAGCCGTCGCTACACCGCGCCCGAGGTGCTGGCCGACCTGCACGGCCCACGCTCGGCGGCCTCGGACGTCTACTCCATGGCCGCGGTGGCCTACTTCTGCCTCACCCGGCAGGACCCGCCTGAGCACGGGCACCTCACGCCGCGCCGGATCCGGGCCGCGATCGACGCTCCCCGCCGGTGGCGCCGGCAGCTGGCCGTCCACCTCGCACCTGCCCTGTCACCCCGGCCCGAGGAACGGGCGTCGATCGGGCCGGACGCCTGGGCCCGGCAGCTGCTGCGGATCACCGCCCGGCGCCGCAAATGGCCCGCTGCGCTCGGCCTCACGCTGGCTGTCCTGGTCGCGGCCGTGGTCTCCCTGTACGCCACCGGCACTCTCACGATCGAGTCCGTGGCGACCGCCCCGGGTGGCAGCACGCAGAGCGCGGCGGGCATGCGGGCGTTCGGCGGGTCGTACCAGGACTTCGCGTTCACCGCGGGCGACAGCTCGCTGTTCATCGAGCCACCGGCCGACTATCGGCACCTGTGGGGTGGTTACCTTCCGGCACAGCGTTGCGCCACCACCGTCGAGTTCGACGTGGTTCTGACGGGGACGCCACGGCTTCCCGCGTACGGGCTGGCGGTCGCGCCCCGGTCGGCCCTGGTCGACGATCAGCCGCAGGGCGCGTCGATCCAGTTCGAGTACGAGACGCCGGAGCTGACCAGCCGCCCGGGGTCGTACGTCAGACCCGCCACGCTGCCCGGCGGCGCCTGGAGCATCGCGGTGCGACCGACTCCTGCCCCCGATCTGCGGCTGGCCCGGCACGTGCGGATCTACGCCGTCGGCTCCACCATGGCCATCGACATCGACGGTCGCCAGATCGCCGAGTACGACCTGAGCGACGTCGAATGTGGTGGCGCGGCCATCAGGGTCTGGGGTGCCGCGTTCACCTTCACCGGCCTGTCGGTCCGCGGCACATGACAAACCGCCCCTCGCGTGGGCGTGAGGGGCGGTTGAGGTCCGGGACCTACAGGTGCTGGGTCTCGGTGGTCGCCGGGTGGAGCTCGGCGGTCGTCTCCTTGACGAAGCGACCGGTGCTCGTGCTCCGGTTGACCTCCTGGTCGCCGCCGCTCTTGTCACCACCGACGTGTTCGGTCGTGGTGCTCTTGGGGTCGCGCTGGGCGGTCGTCTCCTTGACGAACCGGCCACTGCGGGCGCTGCGGTTGACCTCGTGCTCGGTGCCTGCCATCGGAAAGCCTCCTCGTCGTCTGCTGAGGAATTGATGCCCGATGTGTTCCCGGGGCAAACCGCTTGAGTGACCGTGGCACGGCCTGGCTAGGTTGTTGCGTGTGATCACTGACAAGCTCGTGCCGCGGGTGGTGGCCGTTCTCGCGGTCGGCCTGGCCGCGGCCGGCTGCGCCAACGGCGGCGCCGCCGACACGTCCACCGACGGCAGGCAGGCGCTCACGCAGTCCTTGCAGGGCCTGCAGACCGGCAACTACACCTTCACCCGTACGGGTGGACGCGCAGCGGAGGGCTCGGTGCACCTCCCGGAGAGTTCGATGATCTCCGACGCGTACGGCCCGACGGTTCTGCGCACGGGCCGGGACTTCTTCATGAAGTACCGCATCCACGGCGAGGGCCACGAGCAGTACGGCAAGCTCTACGACCAGTACGCGGGCAAGGCCACCACCAAGAAGGAAGCCGCCGAGCTCCGCAAGGCCAAGGAGATTCTGCGTGTTCTCGACGGCACGCGCTGGGTCCGTGCCGACGAGAAGCGCCTGGTCACCGCGGCGGCCGAGGACGACCTGAGTGGCATGGAAAATCTGCCGCCCACCCCGACCGCCGCCAAGGCCGACATCACCGGGGCCACCGCGCTGATCGACGCCGCGGTCACGGCGAAGCTCTCCGGCAGCACCATCACCGGCACGCTCGACGCGACGAAGGTCGACCCGGAGCTGGGCATCCTCACGAACGACCCGTACTACGTCTACGGCCCGCGGGCGAAGTCCATGACGTTCAAGGCGACCGTCGACGACGGCGGGCGCCTCACGCAGCTGACCGTCGACCTGCCGGGCCCGCTGCAGGACGCCGCCTCCCAGCCGCCCGAGGGCTTCCCGTCGGACGCCCCGACCACCGCCGCCGAGCCACCCCTCACGATCACGGTCTCCGCGTACGGCGAGACGGCCGTCCAGGGTCCGCCCGAGGGTGCGACGGACCTGGACCCGGCCGCGTACGAGATGCTCACGAACGACGTCGACTGAGGAAACTCTGCAGTCCGGCGAGGTCGTCGGTGTTGAGGTGGTCGACACCGGCGGCCACGAGCTCCCGCCACACGGCTTCCCGCTCGGGGCCGGGCGCGTCCGGCGTGGCCCAGAAGCGCACGCGCTGCCGGTGCTGGTGTGCGGTGGCGACGAGGTCCCGCAGCCGGGTGCGCTCGGCGGCGGGCATCGGGCCGACGCCGGTCCAGGTGAAGGTGTTCGTCCAGTTATCGCTGATCAGGGGCATGAAGGACGCCTTCGCCGCGCCGCCCAGGTCGGCCAGGCGCCCGTCGTAGAACGCGTACCGCACCGGCTGCGCGGCCATCAGGTCCCGCGGCCGGTCACCACTGATCACCACGGTCACGGCGCCCTCGGTGACGCGGCCGTGGGCGTACCGGGTGAGGATCCGGCGGTAACCGCGCAGGACCTGGTCGAGCTCGGTGTAGGTGGCCGCCCCGGTGTTCTTGAGGTCGACCAGGAGTTGCATCGGCGGGATGCGGTCGCCGCGGGCGGTGGCGTGGGCGAGCAGCGGGTCGAGGTAGAGCTTCTGCAGGGTGCGGCCCGGCACGACGTCCTCGGGGTCGTGGCCGACGAGCAGTTCACCGCCGACCAGGTAGACGTCGGCCTCGACGCTGGTGAAGCCGTGCTCCCACGCGTCGAAGAGCGGGTTCGTGTGCTCGTAGTCGTTGTGCGCGTGCGCCTGCTCGAGCGGCCGCGCCAGGACGGCGTACGGGGGTGGGAGCCGGAAGCCGCGGTCGGCGAGCACCTGACGGAGACGGTCGGGGTAGTCCGTGATCAGGCCGTCGATCCCGTCGCTGATCAGCTTGTTCATCGTCGCCGGGTCGTCGACGGTCCAGGGCACGACCTTGATGCCGGCGCGGTGTGCGCGGGCGACCAGCGCTTTCGTCACGTACGGCTGATAACCCGGATCGCCGACCTTGCCGTTCTGGGGCGTGCCGTGCACCGGTGAGAACGTCGTGGCGCCGAAGGACTTGATCGCGGCGATGGGGTCGCCGCCGAAGTCGTCGATGTCGAGGCCGCCGAGCCACGGCGAGGCGCCCGGCTGCCCGGTCTGCAGGAAGTCGATGTTGGTCAGGGCGACCACCGGCAGCCGCGGCTCGACCTGGCGCATGCGCATCAGCGAGCCCCAGTCGAAGCTCTGGATCGTGACCCGGCGCAGGAAGCCGGCGGCCCGCACCTCGCGGGCGACCACCTGCACGAACTGCTCGCGCGGCGCGGTCTCCGATGGTGCGCCGGCCTCGACCTTCGTTTCGACGTTGAGCTTGACGCCGTCGGCCCGGAAGCGCTTGACCAGGTCGAAGACCTCACCGAGCACGGGCATCCGCGCACCCGGGTCGGCCTGCTGCTCCGGGAAGTCCGGCAGGGTCCGCGTGCCGCAGTCCAGCGTCTTCACCTGGGCCAGGGTCAGAGTGTTGACGTACTTACCGACGTAGGGGAACTCCGGGTCACCGGCGCTGACGGGTGCCGTGTCGAGGCACTTGCGCCCGTCGACCTTGCGGTCGTGGGTGACCACGGGCCGGCCGTCCTCGGTGATCTGCACGTCGAGCTCCAGCGTGCTCACACCGACGTGCAGGGCGTTGGTGAACGCGCTCAGGGTGCTCTCGGGGCGCAGCCCCAGCCCACCGCGGTGCGCCTGAAGGTCGAAGGACCGGTGCCCGGCCGACGCGGGAACGGGAGCCGCCAGAGCGAGCCCGGCCGCCACAGCCGCCGCGGCGACGCCCGCAAGCCATCGATGAAATGCCATGCGGGCATCGTCGCAGGGTGAGAAGACCGGCCGGTACGTTCAGGCGGCCGGCGGGTGAAGAAGCCGTCACCAGTCCTCGGGCGGCGCGAACTGGCTGACGGTGAACTCGGCACCCTGGGGGTCGCGGACCAGGGCCTTCTTCGCCCACATCTCGTCGGCGGAGCCGAGGATCGTGGCGCCGAGACGTTCGGCGGTGGCGGCGCTGCCGTCGCGGTCGGCCACGGTGAACGTCACGTGCCAGTGGGGCGTCTCGCCGGGTTCCGTGGTGGTGAGCCCGCCGATCACGTCGGCGAATCCCGGCGGCGCACCGGCCTGCCGCTCGTAAATGCCGGGGTCGACGGTGGACGCGAGGTGGTCGCCGTAACCCGGCACCTGCAGCATCGTCCCGGCGCCCGGCATCGCGACGGCTTTCCAGCCGAACACCGCCGGATAGAACTTCAGCGCCGCGTCGGGGTCGCCGGTGTGCAGGTCGCTGAAGTTCCACGTACCCGGGACGTTGGTGACCTGGGCGCCGAGCCGGCGCCGGGCCTGCCAGAGCCGGAACTCCGCACCGCCCGGGTCCCGGCAGACGGCGGCCCGCCCGGCCGGTCCGGGGTCCGCGGGCGGCGAGACCACCGTGCCACCCGCCGCCGTGACGGCCTCGGCCGACGCGTCGGCGCTGTCGACCGCGACGTAGGTGTTCCACACCGCCTGGCCGTCCCCGCCCGGCGCCAGGCCACCCACGTCCTTGCCGTCGAGCGTGGCGATCAAGTAGGTGGGTCCGGCCGCCGTCAGGGTCCACCCGAACAGAGCGCCGTAGAACTCCGCGGCCGCCCGCGGGTCCGGCTGCTCGGTGTCGATCCAGCTGGTCACGCCGTGCGGATAAGTGCGCTGCCCGGTCATCCTGCACCCTCCCTCGCCCTGATCGCCACGCTACGTCACACCCGCTCCCCCACCGGTACGGGCACACGCCGGCGCGACGGGAACCACCAGTTCGAGCGGCCGAGCAGGGTGATCAGGGCGGGCGTGAGGACACCGCGGACCACCGTGGCGTCGATGATGATGCCCGCCGCCAGCGCCGTGGCGAACATCCGCACGTCGGTGACCGGCACACTCGCCAGCGCGGTGAAGGCCAGGAAGAGGATGAGCGCGGCCGAGGTCACCAGGCGCCCGGTGCGGCTGATGCCGGTGACCACGGACGGCACCAGGGTGTCCTCGACGCCGCGCGCTGTCAGCTCGAGGTGCGTCTCGCGGACCCGGTGCAGGATGAACACCTCGTAGTCCATGGACAGCCCGAAGAGGAACGCGAAGACCGCCATCGGGATCCAGATGGTGATCGCGCCGACCGCCGGTGTGTCGAAGAGCAGCCCGCTCCCGTGACCCCACTGCCAGATCACGACCACCACCCCGTACGCCGCACAGGTCGACAACGCGTTCAGCAGCAGGGCTTTCAGCGGCAGCACGATCGAGCGCAGCGTCCAGGCCAGGACAACGAAGGTGGCCACCGCGACCAGCAGCAGGATCAGCCCGAGCGAGCCGTAGACCGCGTCGATGAAGTCGACGTCGAAGGCCGGCGTCCCACCGGCGAGGGCACCCGGGGTCTGCCGCGCGGTCTGAAGAACCTCCGTCACGGTGTCACGGCCCGCCGAGCTGGACGGGTCGGCGGTCGTCCAGACGTCGATCACGCGGTTGCCCTCGGCGACCCAGTCCCCGGGTGCCACGGCACCGGCGACCCCGTCGAGCCCGCCCAGCCGACCGGCCAGGGTCTCGGCGGCCGCGGCGGGAACGAGCACCTCGACCGGGCGGGCGACGCCCTCACCGAAGCCGGCCTCGACGATCCGGGCGAAGGACTGCGCCGGTGCTCCGCCCTGGGCCAGGGTCGCGGTGGCGGGCTGCCCCAGCCGCAGTCCCAGCACCGGGGCCGCGAGCGCGAGGAGAACAACACCGCTGAGCACCGCGGACAGGGCGGGACGGCGGGTCGTGAACCCCGCGATGCGCGTCCACATCGGGCTGTCCGGGCGGTGCCGGCGGCGGGGACGGTCCAGCCGGTCGCCCCACGTGTAGAGCAGCACCGGCAGCAGGGTGACCGCAACAGCGACGCTGACCAGCGGGATCAGCAGACCGGCGTACCCCACGCTGCGCAGGAACGGCACAGGCAGCGCCACCAGCGCGGCGAGGGAGATCGCCACCGTGGCACCGCTGAGCACCACGGCCCGGCCGGCACTGCCCAGTGCCGCGATCACCGCGTTCCGGCGGGCTTCCGGGCCGGCCCCGAGCTTTGCGCGTTCTTCACGCCAGCGGGTGACGACCAGCAGCGCGTAGTCGATGGCCACGCCGAGACCGATCAGCGCCACCAGGAACTGCACGATGAACGAGACGTCGGTGGCCGTGGTGATCCCGCGGACCAGCAGGAACGTCGTCGGGATGGCCACGGCGGCCATGAGCAGCGGCACCACGGCCAGGCCGCTCGCGAAGACCAGGACGAGCACGAGCAGCGCGCCCGCGGCACCGAGCAGGGTCTCGTAGATCGGGCTCGGCTCGGCGCCGCTGTTGCGCCCGGACAGCACCGGCTGCCCGGTCAGCTCGACCGGGGCGCCCCCGATCCGGGCCTGCGCCACCGTCGCTCCGATCCGGGGCAGCGACCGCTGGTAGGGCGCGTTCGACGCATCGGCGCGGGGGTAGACCAGGGCGACCGTGGTCCGCCCGTCCGCCGACAACAGCGCGGCGCCGCCGGGGTCGTCGAAGGACACACTGCGACCGCCCGACGGGGTGACCGTGCCGACGAGGGTCCGCCACTGGTCGCGTACCCGGGGATCGGTGACGGTCTTGCCCTCGGGGAGGGTGACGGTCAGCAGCAGGGGTGAATTGCGGCCGCCGGTCTGGGCGAAGCGCTGGGCCAGAGCGTCGTTGGCCGCCTGACCCGGGCGGTCGGGCAGGCGGGTCTCGTAGCTGAGGCGGTCGACGGTGCCGGCGGCCAGCGCGCCGCCGGCCAGCGCGAACGCCACCCAGACGAGCACCACCGGCAGGCGGTGCGCGAGCACCCAGCGGGTCAAGCGTTCCATGGCAGCGGCCTTCCGCTCACGACAGTCATCGGTACGGGCATGGCGGAGACGATGCCGCCCGGGGTGGGTCGCCGTCGTCAGGCCGGTGCGGTCACTTGCGCTACGGCGGGCAGCGCAGGACGGCACGATCTACGTCCGCTGCGGTAGTCACGACTGCATCCTGAGGAGGACGTGCCGACGGGCCCCGGTCCCCTATCGTTTCGTGGCATGGAAGCCGACAGTCGCGTACGGGGGTGGCGGCTCCTCGCCGCCACGGCCGGGCTGACCGTGCTCGTCGTCGTCGCCGCGGTCACCTCACCGCCCGGCCGCGTCCGGCTCGACCTGCTCAGCTCGGTCGTGCTGGTGCTCCCGGCGCTGGCCACGGCCGCCCGCGCCCGCTTCCCGGTCGCCGTGCTCGCCGTGGCGACGCTCGGACTGGTCGTCTATCAGGTGCGCGGTTATCCGGGCGTCGCCCCGGCGCTGACCGTCATGGTCGCGCTCTTCGCCACCGTCAGGGCCGGGCACCGCTGGGCGGCGGGAGTGGCCGTCGCCGTGAGCCTGCTGGGCGGCTTCGCCGGTGAGCTGGCCGCCCCGGGTGATCCGGACCAAGGTGTGTTCCAGCGCTGGCTGCTGCTGGTCGGCTGGTTGCTCGCCTCGTGTGTCGCCGCCGAGCTGTCCCGCCAGCGCCGCCACCAGCTCGGCCTCGTCGAGGAACGTGCGGCCACGGCCGAACGCACCCGCGAGGAGACCGCCCGCCGCCGGGCCGACGAGGAACGGCTGCGGATCGCCCGCGACCTGCACGACGCGCTGACACACAGCATCTCGCTGATCAACGTCCAGGCCGGTGTGGCCGTCCACCTGGCCCGCAAGAACGGCGAGTCTGTCCCCGAGGCGCTGGTGACCATCCAGGAGACGGGCCGCGAGGCGATGCGGGAGCTGCGGGCGACCCTCGAGGTGCTCCGCGCCGACGACACCGCCGGCGGCGCCGGCCTGGACCGTCTCGACCGGCTGGTCGAGGGCGCCCGCAAGGCCGGGCTGCCGGTCACCGTCACCGTGAACGGGCTGCCGCGTGACCTGCCGGCGCCGGTCGACCGCACCGCGTACCGCATCGTCCAGGAGGCGCTCACCAACGTCACCCGGCACGCCGGTCCGGCCAGTGCGGCGGTCCGGCTCGACTACGGCGAGTGTGAGCTGAGCGTCCGTGTCGACGACGACGGCACCGGCAGTGGTGCGCCGGGCGGGACCGGTGTCGGGCTGGTCGGCATGCGGGAACGCGTCGCCGCCCTCGGTGGTTCGCTGCACGCCGGTCCACGCTCCGGCACCGGGTTCAGCGTCCGGGCCACCCTGCCGATGGAGGCGCCGTCGTGATCCGGGTGCTGCTGGTCGACGACCAGGCGCTGATCCGGGCGGGCTTCCGCGCGCTGATCAGCGCCGAGGACGACCTCGAGGTGGTCGCCGAGGCCGCCGACGGCCGTGAGGCGGTGGCCCTGGCCGCCCGGCACCTGCCCGACGTCGCCCTGATCGACATCCAGATGCCGGTCCTCGACGGCATCGAGGCCACCCGCCGGATCGCCGACGACCCGGCCCTGGCCGGCGTCCACGTGGTGATCCTGACCAACTACGGCCTCGACGAGTACGTCTACCGGGCGCTGCGGGCCGGAGCGGCCGGCTTCCTCGTCAAGGACACCGAACCGGTCGACCTGCTGCACGGCATCCGGGTCGCGGCCCGCGGGGACGCGCTGCTCTCGCCCGCGATCACCCGCCGGCTGATCGGCGAGTACGTCTCACGGCCGCCGCGCGGCGACCGCGCCACCGCTCTGGAGGTCCTCACCAACCGGGAACGCGAGGTCGTGGCGCTCGCCGCGCGGGGACTGTCCAACGACGAGATCGCGGCGGGCATGGTCATCAGCGTGGCCACGGCGAAGACCCACATCAGCCGGGCGATGACCAAGCTCCGCGCCCGCGACCGGGCTCAGCTGGTCGTCCTCGCGTACGAGAGCGGTCTGGTCACGCCCGCGGTTTAGTGCGGCGGGACGGTGGGCGGACGATCAGGAAGATCAGCCCGGCGGCGGCCACCAGGAGCAGCGGCACCAGCCAGACCCAGATGCTGGTGTCATCGGACGCCTGCCGGGTCTGCGGTGCGGCCTGGGCCTGAGCCTGGGCCGGGGCCGACTCGTGAGCGGCGGCGGCGAGGAGCTCCGGTTTCGGCTGGTCGGCCGGGGCCTGCCAGCCGGCGGGCGCGGGTGTGGACCGGCCGCTGTAGGAGAACTTGACGTCGCCCTTGACCACGTCGCCGTCCGAGGCCACCGTGTGGTAGCGCACCACGTACTCACCCAGGGCCGGCCAGTGGCTCACGCCGACCTTCACCGGGAAGCCCGTGGAGTAGAGCAGCGGCTTCCACTCGCCGTCGGTGAGCTGGTATTCCTGCACCGGCTTGGCCAGCTTGACCGGCTCGGCGTTCGACCAGCCGGCGTCCACCCGCTCCCCGGTCGGCGAGGTGACCGTGAAGTACGCAAAGGGCGACGGCTTCTCGGTGAACGTCAGCGAAACCGTCTCGACCGGGTCGGCGAGCGTGCTGCCACCGGCCGGTGCGGTCACGGCCAGCCCGCCGTGCGCCAGTGCGGGACCCGGTGCGAGCACCGCTCCCGCGAGCAGTCCGGCCAGCACCGCAACGAACACCCGACCCATCGACGACCTCCCCTGTCCTGGCCGAAAGATTAGCTTCTCCGGCGCACTGTGGACAGGGACCCGGCGGCACCCGGTGCGGGTGCCGCCGGGCGTGGCTCAGGCGGGTACGGCCGGCAGGCTCGCCATGGCCGCGGCGACCGCGTCGGCGGACAGCTCGTGGTCGACCATCTCCCCGGCGAGGAACCGCCCGTACGCGGGGAGGTCGAGGTGACCGTGGCCGCACAGCGCCGTCAGGATGACCTTCGGCTCACCGGTCTCCTTGCACCGCAACGCCTCCTCGATGCAGGCGGCAAGGGCGTGGGTCGGCTCCGGCGCCGGGATGATGCCCTCGCTGCGGGCGAACGTCACGCCGGCCTCGAAACACTCCCGCTGGTTCTTGGCGACCGCCTCGATCAGGCCCAGCTCGTAGACGTGGGAGATCAGCGGGGACATGCCGTGGTAGCGCAGGCCACCGGCGTGGATGGGGTCGGGGATGAAGTCGTGGCCCAGGGTGTGCATCTTCATCAGCGGGGTCATGCCTGCGGTGTCGCCGAAGTCGTAGGCGTACACGCCCTTGGTCAGGGAGGGGCAGGAGCTGGGCTCGACCGCGCGGATGACCGGCGCCATCCGGCCGGCCAGCTTCTCGCGGAGGAACGGGAACGCGAGCCCGGCGAAGTTGGACCCGCCACCGGTGCAGCCCACGATGACGTCCGGCACGGCGCCGACCTTGGCCAGCTGCGCCAGCGCCTCCTCGCCGATCACGGTCTGGTGGAGCAGCACGTGGTTGAGGACGCTGCCGAGGGCGTAGTTGGTGTCCGGTGACTGCGCGGCGACCTCGACCGCCTCGCTGATGGCGATGCCCAGTGAGCCGGGCGAGTCCGGGTCGGCGGCGAGGATCCGGCGGCCCGCCTCGGTCAGCTCGGACGGTGACGGGTGGATGGTGCCGCCGAACGTCTCGATCATCATCTTCCGGTACGGCTTCTGGTCGTACGAGGCCCGCACCTGCCAGATCTCGCACTCGAGCCCGAACTGCGCACTGGCGAAGGCGAGCGCGGTGCCCCACTGCCCGGCACCGGTCTCGGTGGTCAGGCGCCGGATGCCGGCCGCGGCGTTGTAGTACGCCTGCGGCACCGCGGTGTTCGGCTTGTGCGAGCCGGCCGGCGACACACCCTCGTACTTGTAGTAGATCTTCGCGGGTGTGCCGAGCAGGCGTTCGAGGCGGTGGGCCCGGAACAGCGGCGAGGGGCGCCAGAGGCGGTAGACCTCCTGCACCTCCTCGGGGATCTCGACGTAGCGCTCGGTCGTGACCTCCTGCTCGATCAGGGCCTGCGGGAACAGCGGCGCAAGATCGTCCGGGCCGATCGGCTGCAGGGTCCCGGGGTGCAGCACCGGCGGTGGCGGGCTCGGCAGGTCCGGCACGATGTTGTACCAGTGGCTCGGCATCTCGGACTCGGAGAGCAGGATCTTGGTGGCGGCGGCGTCCGCTGCGATGGTCATGGCCCGATCATCAGCCATCGCGGGGGTCATCCCCGGTCATTTCCCCCGTTGGTGCGGTCAGTCGGACCCGTCGAGAATTTCTCGCACTCCGGCCAGCATCCGGAAGATCTCGATGCGCCCGTCGAGGAAGCCCATCCGGTAGTCCGCACCGGTGGCCGGATGCGCCGCGTGGTCCGCGTTGCGCTCTCCCGCGAGAGCGTCCGCACGCCCGGTGCTGTACGCCAGCAGCACGTCGTCCATGAGCCCTCCCCGTTTCGCCAGCGCCCATGGTGCCCGTCACCCGCCGGGCCGGACATGGGCTGTCCATCCGAGCCCGGCCCAGCCGATCCGCCAGCTTCTCCACGGAGAGTCATCGATCGACTGCGGTGAGCTGCTCCGACCGTGGGCAGTCGACAAATGGATGAACGCTCGGTGCCGGTACGCATCTTCGCGCCGTTCCGGGACGTCGATATGCCACCCTGGGGCCCCACAATCACGGAGGCACCATGGCCAGGCGCGTTTTTGTGCACATCGGTGCGCCGAAAACGGGCAGCACCTATGTGCAGAACGTCCTCTGGAGCAACCGCAAGGCCCTGAAAGGCGCCGGCCTTCTGCTGCCCGGGAGCCCGTCGGCACAGGACCAGGCGATGACCGATCTGCGCCAGGTCTCCTGGCGGGACGCCGACGCCACCTGGACCTGGGACCGGCTCGCGGCGGAGGCCGCCGCCTGGTCCGGCGACGTGGTCATCAGCAACGAGGCGCTGGGCGGAGCCACCGACGCACAGGCCGCCCGCGCGGTGGAGAGCCTGCGACCGGCCGAGGTGCACATCGTCGTGGCCGGACGCGACCTGTGGCGGACCTTCCCGTCGATGTGGCAGCAGGGCATCCGCGCCCGGAACGTCGGCAGCTTCGAGTCCTTCCTGCGCAGCGTCGAGCAGGGGAAGTTCGACACCTTCTGGGAGCTGCACACCGCGAACCGGATGCTGCGGCGCTGGGGTGACCTCGTTCCGGCCACCCAGCGGCACCTGGTGACCGTGCCGCCGCCCGGCACACCGCACGAGACCCTCTGGCTGCGTTTTGCCGGCATCCTGGGCATTCCCGAGGGCCTGTGCGAGCTGACCGCTCCGGCCGCGAACCCGTCGCTGGGCGCCGCCGAGATCGAGGTGCTCCGGCGGGTCAACGCGGCGCTGGGCGACCGGTACCCGCACCGGACGCCGTACCAGCGGGTCGTCCAGCGGCACCTGGTCGACGCGGTGCTCAAGCAGGCCCCGAACAAGCTGAGGTTCGGTGTCGGGCTGGACCGCGCCGACTGGGTCGCGGAGCAGGCCGAGCAGCAGATCAAGGAGCTCGCGGACTACCCGTGCGAGATCGCCGGTGACCTCGACGAGCTGCGCCCGGCCGCGATGGCGGCGACGTTCTCCCCCGACGACCTCGACGAGAAGCAGGTGCTCGACGCCGCCATCGAGACCATCATCGGCATGCTCGCGCACGCCGACTCCCGCACCGAGCCCCCGCAGCCCACCCGGACGCTGTCGCGGCTCAAGCGCCGTCTGCTGCGCTGACCGGATCGACGGCCAGCCGTCGTTTGTGGGTGTAGACGATCGACGTCCGGAAGCCGATCACCTCCTTGCGCTTGCTGAACCGGTCGACCAGCATCGCGTGCATGTCGGCGATGGTGGGTGTCGCGACGTGCACCAGGAAGTCGTCGCTGCCGCCGAGCACGAACACGGCGAGCACCTCGGGCTGCTGCAGCGCGAAGGTCTCGAACCCCCGGATGACGTCGCGGCCGAGCGGCCGGATGGTGAAGGCGATCAGCGCCTGCACCCCGCGCCCGATCTTGGCCAGGTCGACCTCGGCGTGGAAACCCTTGAGGACACCCTGCTCCCGCAGCGCCCGGGTGCGGACCAGGCAGCTCGACGGCGCCAGCCCGAGGCGGGCGGCCAGCTCCCGGTTGGTCAGCCGTGCGTCCGCCTGCAGTTCCCGCAGGATCGCCGAATCCAGTTCGTCCATGACCACCGATCCTGCCACCTCACCGAACATCGTTCGGTCAGACTCCCGCATCATGCGCAGGAGACCCACGATCACGGCATGACCCTGAATTCACGACCCGAGACGGTACGCGTGCAGCGCGGCACCCGCACCGGTCAGATGATCATCGTGAGCGTGGACTCGACCGTGCTGGGCCCGGCGCTCGGCGGGTGCCGGATCCGGACCTACCCGGCCTGGCGCGACGGCCTCGACGACGCGCTGCGCCTGTCGTCGGCGATGACCGAGAAGGCTGCGCTGGCCGGACTGCCCTACGGCGGCGGCAAGACGGTCGTGGCGCTCGAAGGGCCGGAACCGCGTCGCGCCGACCTGCTCGCCGACGTGGGCGACCTGGTGGAGAGCTTCGGCGGGCGGTATCTCACCGGCCCCGACGTCGGCACCTCCCCCGACGACATGACCGTGCTCCGGCGGACCACCGAGCACGTGCTGTGCCGCCCCGAGTCCGAGGGCGGCAGCGGCGACTCCTCCGGGCCCACCGCCGCCGGTGTGCTCGCGTCGATCGAGGCAGTCCGGGCACACCGCTTCCCGGGCCGCCCGCTGGAGTCGCTCAGCTTTGCCGTGCTCGGCCTCGGACACGTCGGCACGCTGGTCGCCTCGCACCTCGCGGCGGCCGGTGCCCGGCTCACTGTCACGGACATCGACGCTTCCCGGCGTACCGTGGCTCGCGGGTGGGGAGCGACCTGGATCGACCCGGACCGGGCGCTGGGAGCGGAGGCCGACGTGCTCGTCCCGTCCGCCGTCGGCGGGATCCTGTGCCCGGACACGATCGGCACGCTGCGCTGCGGCGCGATCGTCGGCGCGGCCAACAATCAGCTCGACGCCGACACGACGGCGGATCTGCTGCACGCCCGCGGCATCTGCTGGGCTCCGGACACTGTGGTCAGCGCGGGCGGGATCGTCTCGGCCATCGCGCGGGAGCGGGATCTCGTGTCGCCGGACGAGGCCGCGCGCCGGGTCGGCGACATCGGCCGACGCCTCGGGGAGATCCTGGCGGCGGCCGCCCGCGACGACGTCGCGCCGCTGCGGGAGGCCCGTCGGCAGGTGCAGGACCTGCTCACACCGCCGATGGTGTGAGCGGCGGCTTATCGATAGAAGAACGTCTCTGGACGGACCGCACCCGCAGGAAGTATGGTCCAGGACGGCTATGGGAGCGCTCCCAGCACCCGCCGTCCCCCACCCCGAACCGCAGGAGGTTCCGATGCGCCGGGCCGTCCAGGCACTACTGATCAGTGGCGTGCTGTTCCCCGCAGCCGCCTGCGGCACCGCCGCCAGCACCCCCAGCGCCAGCGTGTCGGAGGCCCCCGCCGTGGTCACGGCCGCGGACCTCTCGACCCGCGCCGCGTGCGAGTCGCTCAGCCAGGTCTACAGCAGAAACCTGGCGCCGCTCGCCCAGTCACTGAACGAGATGGTCGCCGCCCGCACGAGCGCGGGCGCCGACAAGGAGCAGGAGCGGAAGGTCAAGCAGTCACTGACCAACTTCGCCACCGCCCTGGAACTGGCCACCCACGACAGCAACGACACCGCGGTGCGCACGGACGGCGAGAAGACCGCCGACCAGCTGCGCGCCCGGGCCGGGGACGCCAAGTTCCTCCGTACGATCAAGACCGCCGAGGACGCGCAGAAGGTCATGGGCCCCACCCTCAAGGAGTGGCTCGCCCCGATGGCCAAGCACTGCAGCTAAGCCTTCCAGTAGGGGTCTCGGCCGATGAAGCCCAGGAGGCGGGTCTGGACGTCGGCGTCCGCGGGCACCTCGACGCGGGCGCCGTACTGGCCCGAGGAGCGGATGACGTCCTCCATCGACTCCATCCCGGCCAGCAGCTGGGCGCAGAAGGCGGCGTCCAGGCTGTCGTCCTGGCCGGTGGCGCGGGACAGGTCCCAGGTGTGCATGAACACGTCGGCGGTGTAGAACCGGTCGATCGCGGCCGGCACCGGCACGCTGCCGAGGTGCGGGTTGGTGAGCTCCCGCTGCGCCGACCCCGGATCGTCCAGCACCGCCTGCACACCGTCACTGTGCACCCGCCACGCGGCGACCGGGTCCTCGTCGACCGACGGCCCGCGGGGCAGCTCGATGCCGGAGCCGGCGGCGAGAAACCCCGGGAACCAGTCGGTCAGGTGCCGCACCACGTCGCGGGCGGTCCAGCCGGCGACCGGGGACGGCACGTCCCAGGACCCGGTGCCTTCGACGCGGTCCGTGAAGTCCCCGGCGATCCGGCGGTGCCGGTCGTCCGGGCGGTCAGACAAGGTCATCGGTGGTCATCCTCTCGAGCTTCGTGTACCCCTGATCGAGGCCGGTCCTCATGCCGCTGCGCAACCAGCCGTCGCGGCCCTCAAAACTGTCCAGGAGCGACTGGGTCCGCAGCCGCGCGCGGCCGTCACCCAGGTCGTCGATCCACAACGTCGTCAGTGCGACCCCGTCGGGCTCGCCCTCGAAGGTGAACGTCTGCACGATCCGGTCCGGCCTGACGTCGTGGAAGCAGCCCCGGAACGCGTACTCGGTGCCGTCGCGTTCCGAGACGTACCGCCAGCTGCCGCCGGTGGACGCGTCCCAGTGGTCGATCCGGGTGGTCATGCCGTCCGGACCGATCCACCGCGCGAACACGACCGGATCGGTGTGGGCGCGGAAGAGCTGGGCCGGTGTCGCCGCGAAGCACGGGTCGTCCGGACGACCGGCAGGGCCGGATCCGCCTCGACGAGCGTCTCACTCATCCTGGGCATCGCCGCTCTCCTCCATCTCCGCCAGCACGGCGTCCAGCCGGCGGTAGCGCTGCTCGGCGCGGACCCGGTAACGCTCGATCCAGGCGTTCATCAGGTCGAACACCTCCACCTCCAGGCGCACCGGCCGGGGCTGTGGCCCGGGCGGACGGCTGACGAGCCCGGCCTCCTCCAGCACACGCAGGTGTTTGTAGACAGCCTGCAACGTCATCCGGTAGGGCTCGGCCAGCTGACTCGCCGTGGCGTCACCCTCGGACAGCCGGGCCACCATGTCGAGGCGGGTCGGGTCTGCGAGGGCTGCAAACACGCGGGGCAGCACGTCCGTGGTCACTTTCAACTCCCTGGTTTAAAGAGGACCGTAGACCGCTTTCGCGTACGGTGTCAACCGCCTGGTTGAAAGGGCCGCTTCCCGTGGGGCCGGAACGCTGCGAGGATGCTGGGATGGACGACACCAGGAGTGACTTGCGGGACGACCAGGGCACCGGGGCCGCGATCGGGCGGCGGGCCTTCTTCAGCCGGACGCTGCTGGCGGCCGGCGCGGTGACGGGCTTGCTGATGCTGACGGGCTGCCCGGGCAGCGACGGGGACGATGACGACGACGATGACGGCGGGGACGACGACTGAGGCGGAGCCTCACCCGCGGCGGCGGGCCCAGCTCAGCATCCAGGCGGGGCCTCACCCGCGGCGGCGGGCCCAGCTCGGCATCCAGGCGCCGGCCGGGCCCGCCGGCCGCGTCGCCGCCAGATGCCGGCGCAGGGCTGTGAGCGTCGGGTGCGGGTTGCCCGCCCGGCGCACGAAGGAGTGCGGATAGACCGGTGCCGGGTCCCGCAACGGGATGCGGCGCAGATCCTGACTGGCCGGCCAGAGATATCTGTCCCGTGACCCCACGAGCGTCGTCAGGCCGTCGGACCCGGCGATCGCGTCCTGCAGCGCTTCCGTGCCGAAGTTCGGCCCGATGGCGTCGATCCGCAGGTCGAACGTCTCGGCCAGCTCCTCGTAGAAGGCGGCCCACTCGGTGCCCGGCCGGATGCCCGGGATCCAGATGCGATGCCCGGACAGGTCCGCGGGTGTGAGCGAACGCGCGCCGGCCAGGGGATGCAACGGGCCGGCGAGCAGCTGCAACGGGTCGTCCAGCACCCGTTCGACACGAATGTCACCGGGCAGATCCTTCACCCGTACGGGAAGTGCCCGGAAGGTCGCGTCGATCTCCCCCGTGCGGACGGCCTCGATCGCGATCTCGAAATTCGCATCCGAGAGCGTCACGACGTCGAGCTCGATCCCCGGGTGCGCCTGATAGAAGTTCTGCAACGCGACGGCCGGGGCGATGCGCCGGTTGATGACGTCGACACGCAACGCCCGCTCCCCCGGCCGGACCGAGGCCGCCGCCCGCTCGGCCGCCCGGAGCAACTCGCGGGCGTGCGGCAGGAAAGCCTGCCCGTCGAGCGTGACCTGCGCCCCCCGAGCCGTCCGCGCGAAGAGCGTGACACCGAGGCTGCGCTCGAGGTTCGCCACCCGCTTGGAGACCGCCTGCTGCGTGACCCCCAGCTCGACGGCGGCCTCCTGGAACTGCCCCGCATCGGCGACGGCGACAAACGTACGCACAGCCTCGATCTCCACGCCGTAACGGTACAACCCATGGTTGTGGCTCGCTGCCTCCCTTGTTGTTGGACTGCCGGTAAGTGCTCCTGATCGAATGCTCGGGGTCAACGATCGGTTGTAACGTCAGGGGGCAACATGGGACGCTCGTTCGGCTGGTTGTGGACGGCTTTCGCGGCGAGCACGCTGGGCACGTGGCTCGGGTTCGGGGCGTTCCCTCTGATCGCCATCCAGGTCCTCGGCACCGGCCCGGCCGCCGTCTCCGCCCTGGCCGCAGCCGGACTGGCCGCGGGTGCCGTGCTCGCCCTCCCCCTCGGCCCGTGGGTCGAAGGCCGGCGCAAGAAGCCGATCATGGTCGCCACCGACGTTCTGCGCGCCGCTGCCCTGCTGAGCATCCCGATCACGTACGCGCTCGGGCTTCTGACCTATGCCCAGCTCCTGGCCGTCTCGGTCATCGCCGCGGCCGCGAACATCGGCTTCACGTCCGCGAGCGGCGCGTACCTGAAGTCGCTCGTCCGCCCCGACCAGCTGCTGCCGGCCAACGGCCGCATCGAATCAACAATGTGGACCGCCACCGCGATCGGCCCACCACTGGGCGGCGCGGCCATCGGCCTCCTCGGCCCCGTCGCCACCCTGCTCGCCAACGCATCCGGCTTCCTGCTCTCCGCCGCCGCAATCGGCATGATCCGCAAACCCGAAGCCGCCCCACCGCCCAGCCCCACCCGCCTCCGCGCGGCCGACCTGGCGCAGGGCTGGCGTTTCATCCTCGCCGACCGCGAACTCCGCCCCCTGTTCCTCAACACCGTTGCTGTGAACGCCCTCATCCTGGCGACCGAACCACTCCTGGCCGTCCTGCTCCTGGGCGAGCTCCACTGGGCGCCCTGGCAGTACGGCCTCGCCTTCGGACTCCCCTGCCTCGGCGGCCTCCTGGGCGCCCAGCTCGCTCCCCGCCTCACCTCCCGCTACGGTCACCGCCGGGTCCTGCTGACCACGGGGGTGCTGCGGGCGGTGTGGCCGCTCGGCCTGATCTTCGTCACGCCGGGCCTGCAGGGGGTTTTGCTGGTCATCACTGTCGAGTTCGCTCTGATCACCTGCATTGGTATCTTCAACCCGCTCTACGCCACGACCCGGCTCAATCGTGTGCCGCCCGGGCGTGTCGGGCGGGTTCTGGTCTCCTGGAGCATCAGCAGCTCGATCACGATCGCTGCGTTGACCGCCGTGTGGGGCTTGCTGGCCGCGGTCACCAGTCCCCGCTTCGCCATCGGCGCCGCCGGCGTTCTTCTCCTGGCCACCCCGTTGTTGCTCCGTCGCCCGGGGTCTGAGCCTCTGCCGACGGCTGTTGACGCCCGATCAGAGGCGCAACCTACGGTGTGACTGTGGGACTCACCGCTGAGTGGTTTCAGCCCCACCATCTGCCCGTAGACCTTGTCCACGGTGCAGGACGAGAACGGCTGGACGACCGATCATCGACCACCCTGTGGGCGCCCCGACATCGTCACCGAGACCGGCTCCGCGTCGCTCCTCGTCGGGGTCGGCCGCACGCTCCACTTCGTCGCTACGTCAGCGTTTTCTGCTGGTTTCCACCCCGTCAATCTGGTCCTATGCTGCTCCCGGGAGGGCTATGGGCGTGGACCGTCCCGCACTCGCAGTCGATCGCTTAGGTCTCTCGCCGGTGGAGGCCGCGCGAATTGGACAGGGACCGCGGGTCAAGGCCGCGGCGATCGGACGAGGACCGCCGTTCAAGGCCGCAGCGAGGAAGCCGTAGATCACCACAACATCAGCGATGTCGGGGCTAAAACCGGCCCGGTTAGGCCCAACTTCAACGATGTCGGGCCAGCCCGAGCCCGCATAGCCCCAACTTCAACGATGTCGGGCCCACCCCAGCCCGCAAAGGCCCAACTTCAACGATGTCGGGCCCACCCCAGCCCGCATAGCCCCAACTTCAACGATGTCGGGCCCACCCCAGCCTGCATAGCCCCAACTTCAACGATGTCGGGCCACGGCAGCGCGGCGATCGCGGGCCTCAACAAATCCCCGTAAGCCCAAACTCACCGAAGTCGGGCCAACCCAACCCCTGAAGGCCCAACCTCACCGAAGTTGGGCCACAGCGGCGGCGAACCGCAGGCCCCCCGAACCCCCGTTGACCCAACATCACGGAAGTCGGGCCACCCCAGCCCGCGAAGGCCCAACCTCACCGAAGTTGGGCCTTAGCGGCGGCGGCGGCGAACCGCAGACCCCGCGAACCCGAAAGCCCAACATCACCGAAGTTGGGCCAACGCCCGCCCACGAAGGCCCAACCTCGCTGATGTTGGGCCACGGCGGTGGCGGATCGCGGAGGCGTTGAGGTCCAATGGGCACCCGAGGCGGTTACAGGCGTTGGAGTTGGGTGATGAGCATGGCGATGGCGAAGAAGCCGTAGAAGCCGATCGCGATGAGCATCCCGCCGAGGCGCCAGCCACGCAGGCGTACAGGGGCAGGCAGGTCTCGGGTGTTGAGGCGGACAAGAAGGACCGAGTAGAGCAGCGTGACCACCGACGCCGCGCAAGTTGAGACGATCAGGAGGCCGAGGGGCTGGGTGAAGCCGGCCAGCAGGATCAGTGAGCCCAGCACGATCTCGGCCCAGACGACGACCAGGTAGAGGCGGGGTTCGGTCCAGCGGGCCGAGTTCGTCAGGTAGTTGCGGCGCAGGAAGTCGGACGCGACCCGGCCGATGATGTCCAGCAAGCCCATCGAGGCCGCCCAGAGGGAGACCGCGGCGACGGCCAGGAAGAGGATCTTTAGCCAGGTGCCGACCTGGTCGGCGAGGATGTCGGCCTCGATGCGCAGGAACGATGCGTCGCTCTTGAGGTCGTCACGGCCGAACAGCGTCTCGTACGCGAGCAGGCACATGATCGTGATGGTTGCGAAGCACACGGCGACGAAGGTGACGAGGTGTTCGGCGTTGGCGCGCTTCCACCAGATGTTCCAGCGGCTGAGGTTGGCGTCGTCGAGGGCGAGGGCGTACCGGTCGGTGGTGCCGGCGGCTTCCTCGCGGCCGGTGATGGGTGAGACCAGGCGGGGGACGTGGGCGCCCATGCCGTAGCGCTTGTCGCGGATCCAGTTGCTCAGGACGAGGTTGTGGACGCCGCCGGCGCCGGCTGCGCCGATGGCGCTCAGGAGGAGGGTGAAGGTGATGCCTTCGGGGATGCGGCCGAAGCCGGTGACGGTTTCGCGGGCGCCTTCGCCCCAGGTGCTCAGTGAGATCACGAAGATGACCACCACGAGCAGGAAGAACAGGGTCAGGCCGACCTTGACGATCTCGACGCGCTCGACCGTGGTGTAGACGACTTTGGAGACGGAGAGCAGCACACCGACGATGACCAGGCTGGCCACTGTGATCCAGACCGGGTCACCGCCGCCGACCAGGTACGTGAAGACGGTCGAGCCGCTCGTCGCCCAGCCCGGCCACACGTACTGGAAGGCGCCCGCGAGACAGATGATGATGCCCCAGCCTTTCCACCAGCGGGAGAAGCCGGCGACGACGGTCTGGCCGGTCGCCAGGGTGTATCGCTCGATCTCCATGTTGATGACGAACTGGACGGCGAGGGTCGTGAAGGCGAGCCAGAGGAGTCCCAGCCCGCCGATCGCGGTCAGGTACGGCCACAGGATGATCTCGCCCGCGGCCATGCCGATGCCGACGGCGACCACGCCGGGGCCGACCATCCGGCGCAGGGAGAGGGGTTCGGGGAGGGACCGGGTGTCGAGGTCGTCGGTGGTCTGAGAACGGGCCATGACGCGCTCCAGGGAGAAGGTGAACGGGGGGTCACGCGGCCAGCAGCACGTCGAGGTGGCGCAGCATCCGCGTGGTGTCGGGGGTACGACCGGTGAAGAGCTCAAAGGCGGCGGCGGCCTGGTACGCGCACATCGCCGCGCCGCCGAGCGCCCGCAGGCCGGCGGCACGGGCGGCACGCAGCAGCGCCGTCTCGACCGGCATGTAGACGATGTCGAAGACCCACAGGCCGCGGTGGAGCAGCTCGGCGGGCAGGGGCAGGAGGGGGTGGTCGTGCATGCCGGCCGGGCTGGCGTTGACCAGCCCGTCCGCGTCCGCGAGCACCACCGGCAGTTCCGGAGGTGCCACGGCGGTGATGCGGGCCCGGTCGAAACGGGTGGCCAGTGCGGCGGCGAGCTGGTCACGGCGGCCCGCGTCCGGGTCGGCGATCGTCAGGTGGGTGACGCCCAGGCTGAGTTGTGCGTACGCGCAGGCGGCACCGGCTCCGCCCGCCCCCAGCTGGACGACGCGGCCCGTGGCGGCGCCGGGGAGGTTCGCCCGAAACGACTCCGTGAAGCCGTACGCGTCGGTGTTGTAGCCGTACCGCCGGCCGTCGCGGAAAGCGACGGTGTTGACCGCGCCGATCGCGGCGGCCTGGGGTGACAGGTGGTCGAGGAGCTCGATGACCTGCTGTTTGAAGGGGTGGGTGATGTTGAGGCCGGCAAAACCGTCACGTTCGGCCTCGTCCAGTGTCCGGCCGAGCTCCGCCGGGGTGTCCGGCCGGGTCACGTCGAACAGCTCGTAGGTCAGGTCGAGGCCCTGGCTGCGGGCTTCGGCCTCGTGCAACGCCGGTGACAGCGACGTGCCGATCCCGGCTCCGATCAGTCCGCACCGGCTTCCCATCCCGCACTCCCTCTCACAGATGCCAGTCAATGTACGAACTGGTACGTTAGTTATCCGGTGTGACGGCGGCCACTGTCAAGCCCCGCACGCCCCCACGGTTAACTGGATCCATGACGAGCAGCCCGGAGGAAGAACCGATGTCGGTGGATGTTGCCCCGCCCGCCACCGGGCAGCGGCGGCGCGACGCGGAACGCACCCGCGCCGAGATCCTCGACGTGGCCACCGACGAGTTCGCCGAGCGTGGGTACAGCGGCGCCCGGGTCGACGAGATCGCCGGGCGCACCCGCACCACGAAACGGATGATCTACTACTACTTCGGCGGCAAGGAGCAGCTCTACCTGGCGGTCCTGGAGCGTGCGTACGCGGAGATCCGGGCCGCCGAGCGCACCGTCGACATCGACCATCTCGACCCGGTCGCCGCGGTCCGCCGCCTCGCCGAGGTCACCTTCGACCATCACGAGGCGCATCCGGCGTTCATCCAGCTCGTCGGGGTCGAGAACGCCCAGCACGCCAAGCATCTGGCCCACGTGGCCCATCTCGTGGACCTCAACAGCTCCGCCGTCGCCGTGCTGCACGGCGTCCTGGACCGCGGCCGGCGCGACGGCGTCTTCCGCACGGACGTCGACGCGCTCGACGTCCACATGATGATCAGCTCGTTCTGCTTCTTCCGCGTCGCCAACCGCCACACCTTCGGCGCGCTCTTCGACCGGGACCTGCTCGACCCGGAGCGGCGCGGCCACTACCGCACCATGCTGGGCGACTTCGTGACCGGATATCTGCGACTCTGACAGGAGGCTCGATGACCGCACCACTGCGCCGGTCGATCGCGACGGTGTGCCTCTCCGGCACGCTGGACGACAAGCTCACCGCGGCCGCCGCCGCGGGTTTCGACGGCATCGAGCTCTTCGAGAACGACCTCGTGGTGGCGCCCTGGTCACCCTCGGAGATCCGCACCCGCTGCGCCGGCCTCGGCCTGTCCATCGACCTGTACCAGCCGTTCCGCGACTTCGAGGCGGTGCCGGCCGACCGGTTGCGGGCCAATCTGGCCCGCGCCGAGCGCAAGTTCGCGGTGATGGCCGAGCTCGGCACGTCGACGGTCCTGGTCTGCTCGTCGGTCTCCCCGGAGGCGATCGACGACGACGATCTGGCGGCCGAGCAGCTGTCGCTCCTGGCCGATCGGGCCGCGGCGCACGGGATGCGCATCGCCTACGAGGCGCTCGCGTGGGGACGGCACGTCTCGACCTGGGACCGGTCGTGGCGGATCGTCGAGCGCGCCGGCCACCCCGCGCTCGGGCTCTGCCTCGACTCCTTCCACGTGCTGTCGCGCGACGCCGACCCGGCCGGGATCGCCGGCATCACACCCGGCAAGGTCTTCTTCCTCCAGCTCGCCGACGCGCCGAAGCTGCACATGGACGTGCTGCAGTGGAGCCGCCACCACCGGCTCTTCCCCGGCCAGGGCGCCTTCGACCTGCCCCGCTTTGTCGGGTCGGTGCTCACCACCGGGTACGACGGGCCGCTGTCGCTCGAGGTCTTCAACGACGTCTTCCGTCAGTCGGACCCCGCGCGGACCGCGGTCGACGCGATGCGCTCCCTGACCGCGCTGGAGGACCGTCTCGACCCGGTCCGCGAGGTTCCCCTGCGGCGGCTGCCCGCCGCACCGGCGCTGACCCGGCACGCCTTCACCGAGTTCACGGTGGACGGCAACTCCGGTCCGGAGCTCCGCGAGGCCCTGCGCGGCCTCGGTTTCACCCACACCGGCCAGCACCGCACCAAACCGGTGGAGCTGTGGGAGCAGCAGGCCTGCCGCATCGTCCTGAACAGCGCGGTGACCCGGGCACAGGCACCGGGAGCAGCGGCGATCAGCGCTCTGGCGATCAGCAGCAGTGACCCGCTGAGCTCGCTGCGCCGGGCCGCGGCGCTGCTCGCGCCGGCCTCCCCCAACGTCCGCGAGCCCGGCGAGACCGAACTCGCCGCGATCACCGCGCCCGACGGCACCAGCATCTTCGTGACCCGGCCCGACGACGCCTGGCGCAGCGACTTCCTGCCGACCGGCGAGACGCCCGCGCCCGGAGCCGGCCTGACCGGCGTCGACCACCTCGGGCTGGCGCAGCCCTTCGACCACTTCGACGAGGCCGGTCTCTTCTACCAGTCGGTGCTCGGCCTGGACCACCTGGCGACGGAGGAATACGCGGCGCCGTTCGGGCTCACCCGCTCACGCGCCCTGGCCGACCCCGGCCGGACCGTGCGCCTCGCCCTGACCGTCTCGCTGCTGCGCCGCGGTGACTGGGCACCCGCGGTCGCCGACCCGCAGCACGTCGCCTTCGCCACCACGGACCTCGTCGCCAGCGCCGAGGCACTCACCCGGTCCGGCGCGATCCTGCTTCCGGTCCCGGACAACTACTACGCGGACCTCGCGGCCCGGTTCGGCCTTTCCGACGGTACGGTCACAGCGCTGCACCGCCACGGCATCCTCTACGACCGCGACGAGGACGGCGGCGAGTTGCTGCACCTCTACACACCGGTCCTCGGCGGCCGGGTGTTCTTCGAGCTCGTCGAGCGACGGCACGGATACGACCGCTTCGGCGAGCCCAACGCGCCGGTCCGGATGGCGGCACAACGCCACCGCCGCCTGCACCCGGCTACCCCCTGAGACGTCCTCACTCGGTCCGCTGGTGCGGGATCCGGCTCGGCACCGGGTAGCCGAGCAGCTCGACGAGGTCGCCGGTCGCCGCGGCGAAGGCCTCGTGGATGTCGTCGTCGAAATGGTTCTCCCAATCACCGGCCTCGCCTTTGCGGTAGTGCGAGATCGCACCGGCAACCTCTTTTTCACTCCGCATGCGGGAGAAGCTGTAATGGGAAAGAAGGCTGTCCAATTCAGCGGGAGGCAGGACGATCCCGCAGTGGCGCAGTAACCGGTCGACCTCCGCCCGCTGATCGGGTCCGGTCAGATCCTCGTAGCGGAACAGGCGGATGTCGTCCGCTTCCGGAGCGACCGCCCACGACCGCAGTGCCTTGAAGGAACCTTTGGCGGTCAGATGACTGATGACGTACAGCAGGCCCTCCTTCCGCGGCTTTTCCAGCAGCACCTTGCGGACGCGGGGAATGTCGCCCATGGGCGTGTGCGAGCTGCGCGTGGAGAAGTAGCTCGACACGACGATGTCGCGCGGATCGCGCATGACGAAGAAGGCCCGGCACCGCTCGGGACGGGGTATGGCCTGGAACTTCTTGTGGGAGAGGAAGAGCGACGAGACGATCCGCCCGGACGGGAAGGGCTCCGGGTGCTGCCACTTGTACGGGCGCGGATCGTAGGGCAGCAGACCCGAATGACGGTAGACGAGAGGGTCGCTGAGCATCGCCTTGATCCACTGACTCGCCGTCTTGCGCATCGCACAGTGGAAGACGTTCTCGTACGCACTCGGCGCTTGCACCGGCACCGTCATCCGCACCTTGGCGTTGTGCGCCTCGAGCAACATCCGGCGTGCTACGACGCGTACGGAATTGGGTGTGTGATGTTTGGCGAACGTGACGGTGCGATTGATCATCGCCTTTACCCCTCGCGTGCTGCAGGCATTGTCCGTCGTGCCGCCCAGCCGACGGACCATGCGAGTTCCGAAACTGTACCGCACAAGTCAACAAGGCTTTCCTGATGCCTTTCTGACTGTATTCAGCAGCCAGGAATAGGCTGACGGTGTGGCTCAACGCAAACTGGACGTGGTCGTGGTGCGCTGGTACGAGCGCCTCGACCGGTCACCGGACGTCGTCCCCCGCTGGCTCGCGGCCGCCCGCGACCACCTCCCGGAGGCGACACCCCGCCGCTACGGCGACTCCGAACCCCTGCGCGACCGCTTCGACCGCGACGGCGAGGCGGGACTGGCCCGGGCGTACGCGGAGGCGGACTCGCTGCTTTTCCTGGCCGGCACACCACCGGTGTTCCACGCCTCGCTGTCCACCCGCGGCACCGGACGCCTCCGTGGCGGCCCCGTCGGCGCGCACACCCTGCACGCCGAGCTGGACCCGGCCGACGAACGCCTGCACCGTTTTGCGCTCGCGCTGACCCACCCGGGCACCATCTACGTCTCTGCCTCGGTGTCCGGCGGCGAAACCCTCGACCGCGGCACCCTGTACGGCCCGGGCGACCGCCCCGCGGAGCCGTACCTGGCGCCGCTGGGCTTCTGGCTGGGCCTGCCTCCCACCCGTCCGGCGTGGCACTTCTTCGGAACCGCCTACACCCGCGCGCTACCGGCCGACCTCGGCACGGGCTGGGTGCCCGAACGCTTCCAGGCCCGCCTGCAGGAGGACGACATCGCCCAGCGCCACGCCCCGCGTCTCCCCCGAGGCCTCGGCCGCTCCCGCCTGCGCTTCTGGTAGTCCCCGCGCATGTTGACCTCAACCGGGCTTAATGTTCGACGATGCTCCGCACTGCTGGTGAGCGGACGGGGTGGGTCGAATGCGGGTGGTGCGGGCGACGGGATTCGGTGGACCTGAGCTCCTGGTCGTGGGTGAGGCTCCCGATCCGGTGGCCGGCCTCGGTCAGGTGGTGGTCGAGGTGTCGGTGGCGAGCATGACGTTCGTCGAGACCCAGATCCGGCAGGGTGTGGACAGGTGGCACGAACCGCCTCGGCTGCCGTACGTGCCCGGCGGGCTGGTGGCCGGGCTGGTGATCGAGACCGGGGAGCGCGTGGACCCGGCCTGGCTGGGGCAGCGGGTGGTCGCCGGCACCGGAGAGACCGGCGGCTTCGCCGAAAGGGCCGTGGCGGAGGCCGAGGACCTGTTCACGGTGCCGGAAGGGTTGGGTCTGCCGGAGGCCGCCGCCCTCTGCAGCGACGGCAGCACAGCGCAGGGTCTCGTCGAACGCGCCGGGATCAGGGCCGGCGATCGGGTCCTGGTCGAGGCTGCGGCGGGTGGTGTGGGCACGCTGCTGGTGCAGCTCTGCCTCACGGCCGGCGCCCAGGTGATCGGTGCAGCCCGTGGGCCGGCGAAGGTCGATCTGATCCGGCGGCTGGAAGCCGACGCCGCTGTCGACTATTCCGGTTCGGGCTGGACCGCGGAGGTGCTCGAGGCCACGGGCGGCCTCGGGCCGACTGTCGTGTTCGACGGCGTCGGGGGCCGGATCGGGCGGGCCGCGTTCGAGGTGACTGCTCGCGGTGGCCGGTTCTCGGTGCACGGCGCGTCCAGCGGCGAGGTCACCGGCATCGACGCGGCCGAGGCGCGGGATCGCGGCGTGCAGGTGATCGGTATCGAGCAGCTCTTCGAATTCCGCCCGCAGGTGCGGCGGTGGGCGGCACAGATCATGGCGGCGGCCGTCGGCGGGTCGGTCCGGCCCGTCATCGGGCAGACCTTCCCGCTGGAACGCGCCGCCGACGCTCACGCCGTCGTCGAGAACCACACTGCTCTGGGCAAGACCCTGCTGGTGATCTGAGGTCAGCTCAGCGTGGGCATCGCCGAGGTCAGCATCGAGCGCCAGTCGGGCAGCGGGTCGACGCCGGACCTGGACCAGGCGGCGTGGCCGAGGACGCTGTAGGACGGGCGGGGCGCCGGGCGGCGGAAGGTGGCGCTCGTGGTCGGGCGTACCCGGTCCGGGTCGAGGCCGGCCTCCTCGAAGACCGCGCGGGCGAGGCCGTACCAGGTGGTCGAGCCGGCGGCGGTGCCGTGGTACGCCCCGGGCGCGGCTCGGCCGTCCCGGGCGGCGCCGGCGAGGTCGACGAGCTGCCGGGCGAGGGCGTACGACCACGTGGGCGGGCCCTGCTGGTCGTCGACGACGTCGAGGGTGTCGCGTTCGGCGGCCAGGCGCAGCATCGTGCGCACGAAGTTGGGGCCGTGCGCGCCGTAGAGCCACGCGGTCCGTACGACGTAACCACCGGCAGCCAGGACGGCCTGCTCACCGATCGCCTTGCTCCGCCCGTACGCGTTGACCGGAGCCGGGACCGCGTCCTCCGGATAGGGGGCGGTGGCATCTCCGGCGAAGACGTAGTCGGTGGAGAGATGGATCAGGTGTTTGCCGGCGGCCGCCGCCAGGGTGTGCACGGCGTGACCGTTGACGGCGGTTGCGGCCTCCTCGGCGGTCTCGGCGCCGTCGACGTCCGTCCAGGCGGCGGTGTTGAGGACAACGTCGGCACCGGCAACCGCTGCTCGCACCGCGGACTGGTCGGTGACGTCGAGGTCGGCGCGGGTCGCCGCCACCACATCCGTCTCGCCCGCCTCGGCCAGGACCGTGCGGAGGTCCCGGCCGAGCATGCCGCCGGCACCGGTCACGAGCCAGCGCATCAGGCTGACCCGGCCTTCAGCGGCTCCCACCAGTCGCGGTTGTCGCGGTACCAGGCGACGGTCGAGGCGAGGCCTTCGTCGAGGGTCACCTGCGGGGCGTACCCGAGCTCTTCGCTGATCTTGGTGATGTCGAGCGAGTAGCGGCGGTCGTGACCCTTGCGGTCCTCGACGGGCCGCACCATGTCCCAGCCGGCGCCGCAGGCGTCGAGCAGGCGGCCCGTCAGCTCGCGGTTGCTGAGCTCGGTGCCGCCGCCGATGTGGTAGACCTCGCCGGCCCGGCCCTTCTCGAGGGCCAGCTGGATGCCGCGGCAGTGGTCGGCGACGTGGAGCCAGTCGCGGATGTTGCCGCCGTCGCCGTAGAGCGGCACCTGTTTGCCGTCCAGGAGGTTGGTCACGAAGAGCGGGATGACCTTCTCCGGGAACTGGTACGGGCCGTAGTTGTTGGAGCAGCGGGTCACGACGACGTCCATGCCGTGGGTGCGGTGCGCCGCCAGCGCCAGCAGGTCCGATCCGGCTTTCGAGGCGGCGTACGGGGAATTCGGCATCAGGGGCCAGGTCTCGGTCCACGAGCCCTCGGCGATCGAGCCGTAGACCTCGTCGGTCGAGACGTGCACAAAACGACCGATCCCCGCGGTGCGGGCCGCGTCGAGCAGCACCTGCGTCCCGAGCACATTTGTGGTGACGAAAGGGACAGCACCCGCAATTGACCGGTCCACATGGGATTCCGCCGCGAAATGGACCACGGCGTCGTGCCCGGGCAGGAGGTCGCGCAACAGCGCCGCATCGGCGATGTCGCCCTGCACAAATCGGAGTCGGGAATCTGCCACCGGCAGGTTGGCCCGATTTCCCGAATAGGACAACAGGTCCAGAACCGTCACGGAGGCCCCGGCAGCACCGGGGTACTCATCCTGCAGGAGGGCACGGACATAGGCCGAACCGATGAATCCGGCGCCGCCGGTGACAAAAATCTGCACGGCTGGCGAGTGTAGTCGCATGGTCGCTTCTGTCTAACCTTCCGTGGTGCGCGGAATCCTGCTCGCCGGTGGCACCGGCTCGCGACTCTGGCCCATCACCATGGCCATGTCGAAACAGCTCATGCCGATCTTCGACAAACCGATGGTCTACTACCCCCTCACCACGCTGGTCTCGGCCGGGATCAGCGAGATCCTCGTCATCACCACACCCGAGGACCAACCCCATTTCCAGCGGTTGCTGGGCGACGGGAGCCGTTTCGGGCTCTCCCTGACGTACGCGGAACAGCCGAAACCTGACGGTATAGCCCAGGCGTTCCGGATCGGGGCCGATTTCATCGGTGATCAGCCGGTCGCGATGGTTCTCGGTGACAACATCTTCCACGGTGTCGGCCTGGGCCGGCAGCTGGCCAAGTACGCCCAGCCGGCCGGTGGGCGGATTTTCGCTTATCCGGTGGCCGATCCGCACCGGTACGGCGTGGTCGAGTTCGACGACAACGGCAAGGTGCTCTCGATCGAGGAGAAGCCGGAACGCCCGAAATCCACGTACGTGGTGCCGGGTCTCTATTTCTACGACGCCGACGTCGTCCGGATCGCCGAGAAGCTGGAGCCCAGCGCCCGCGGCGAGCTGGAGATCACCGCGGTCAACGAGGAGTACCTGCGCCAGGGCCGGCTCGACGTGACCGTGCTGGACCGGGGCACGGCGTGGCTCGACACGGGCACGTTCCAGTCGATGGTCCAGGCGTCGGAGTACGTCCGCGTCATCGAGGAGCGGCAGGGCATGAAGATCGGGTGTGTCGAGGAGGCGGCCTGGCGGCTCGGGTTCATCTCCGACGACCGCGTCCGCGAGCTGGCGGAACCGCTGATGAAGAGCGGGTACGGCGAGTACCTGGTGCGGATGCTCGAGACCAACCGGTTCGGGGGCGCCCTGTGAAGATCCGCCAGCTCACCATCGAGGGCGCGTACGAGGTGACGCCGGTGCAGCACAGCGACTCCCGCGGCACCTTCCTGGAGTGGTACAGGTTCGACGCGCTGGCCGCGGCGGTCGGCCATCCGCTGGATCTGGCCCAGGCCAACCTCTCCACGTCGGCGCGGGACGTGGTGCGCGGCATCCATTTCGCCGATGTGCCACCGGGGCAGGCGAAGTACGTGACGTGCGTGTCGGGCTCGGTGCTCGACGTGGTGGTGGACATTCGTGTCGGGTCGCCCACGTTCGGCCTCTGGGAGGCCGTCCCGCTCGACGACGACGCGCGGCAGGCCGTTTATCTGTCCGAGGGTCTCGGGCACGCGTTCTGCGCGCTGACCGAGGGCGCGACCGTGGCGTACCTGTGCTCGTCGACCTACCGGCCGGGGCACGAGCACGGCATCGACCCGCTGGACCCGGAGCTCGGCATCACCTGGCCGGTCGGTACGCCGCTGCTGTCCACCAAGGACGCCGGGGCGCCGTCGCTGTCGCAGGCGCGGGCCGCGGGGCTGCTACCTGAATACGCTGCTTGTTCTACCTATATCGAAACAAGACGTCGGATGAAAGACACGGGGTCGTCCCCGTCGGCCGATTGACCCGTTCGTTATTCATGTAGTAGGACCGCCGTTTTGCCGTGCAATTCCGCCGGAGACCGTACTGGGAATCTTAAAAGTCCGATCTGACCACCTTGCACGGGTTTGAAAATTTGTATCATCCGATTCGCCATCCGTATCGAACGGAAAGGTGTAGCGCGAACGGGTCACAGTTGAGCAGTCTTCTCATGTGTCTCACAGGTTTCCGCCGGGCGGCAGATTTGTCGCCGTTGTCCGGCGGGGGCCGGTGTTTCGGACACCACTGACAGGCCGGGGACAACGGACGTCAGGATCGGCTGCAAAATCACTGACGGGGGCGAGGCGTGCAGACCATCGAACCAGTGTCGACGCTTGATATCACTGGGGTATCTGCGCAGTTCAACCCGCACCAGCGAGCCGGCAAGGCGCGCACAGGGTGGCAACACCGTTACGCTCTGACGCTTTACCTCATCGACTCCGCCGTGGTGCTCTGCGCGGCGGTCCTGGCATTGTTCCTGCGGTTCGGCACCGCGGGCAGCGAGCCATACATGCGCGGCTATTTGTTGCTGACCGCGATTCTGCCCGTGGCCTGGATCGCCTGCCTCGCCGTCAACCGCGCCCACGAGCCCCGCCACCTGTTCGTCGGCACCGACGAGTACGCTCGCGTATTTCGTTCCGGATTGGCGCTGACCGCCGGGCTGGCCATTGTTTCCTTTGCGTTCGACCTGCGTCTGGCGCGCGGTTACGTGATTATCGCCATGCCGCTGGTCATCATCGTCGATCTCGGCGCCCGGTTCGTCTTCCGGCAGATGCTTCACCGTTCCTGGGCCCGCGGCGAGAAACTCCACCGGGTCATCCTGGTCGGCCACGAGCGCGCGGTCGCCGACATGACCCGCCGGCTGCGCCGCGAGCACCACCACGGTCTCGGCATCATCGGCGCGTGCCTGCCTCCCGGTCAGCGCCGGCAGGGCTTCTCCCCCGGTCTGCCCCCGATCTACGGCACCTTCGACGGGGTCGCCGCGGCGGTCACCCGGTCCGATGCGGACACGGTGGTCGTCCTCTCCTGCCCGGAGATCGACGGTACGGCGCTGCGCCAGCTCGCCTGGCAGCTCGAACGTGACGACATCGACCTGATCGTGGCCAGCACCCTGGTCGACGTGGCCGGTGACCGCACCACGATCCGCCCGGTGGACGGCCTGCCGATGCTGCACGTGGAGCACCCCCGGCTCAAGGGCAGTGCCCGTGTCGTCAAGACGGTCTTCGACTGGGTCGGCGCGCTCGTCCTGCTGATCCTCGCGACACCACTGCTCCTGACCATCGCCGCCGTGGTGAAGTTCGCGCCGGGTGGCCGCGGCCCGGCCATCTTCCGGCAGGAGCGGGTCGGCAAGAACGGCCGGCCGTTCATGCTCTTCAAGTTCCGCACCATGCAGGTGAACGCCGAGGCGCGCCTGACCGAGCTGAGGAACCTCAACGACAACGACGGCGCGCTCTTCAAGATGCGCAAGGACCCGCGGGTCACACCGGTGGGCCGCTGGCTGCGACGGTTCTCCCTGGACGAGATCCCGCAGCTGGTCAACGTGCTCAAGGGCGACATGTCCCTGGTCGGCCCGCGCCCGCCGCTGGCCCGTGAGGTGGCCGGATACCCGGCCGACATGCGCCGGCGGCTCGTCGTCAAGCCGGGTCTGACCGGTCTGTGGCAGGTGTCCGGGCGTTCGGACCTGTCCTGGGAGGAGTCGATCCGGCTCGACCTGACGTACGTGGAGAACTGGTCCCTGGCCATGGATCTGGCCATCCTCGCCCGTACCGCCAGCGCGGTCGTCCGCAGCTCGGGAGCGTACTGATGAATCTCACGGTGATCGGCACCGGCTATCTCGGTGCCACCCACGCGATCTGCATGGCCGTGATGGGTCATGACGTCGTCGGCGTCGATGTCGACGCGAGCAAGGTCGAGCGGCTGAGTTCCGGCGAGGTGCCGTTCTTCGAGCCCGGCCTGCCCGAGCTGCTCACCAAGGCCCTCGAGAGCGGACGGCTGCGCTTCACCACCTCGTTCCAGGAAGCCGGCGAATTCGGCGACGTCCACTTCATCTGCGTCGGCACCCCGCAACGCAAAGGCTCCGAAGCCGCCGACATGACCTACGTCGACGCGTCAGTCACCGAGCTCTCCAAGCACCTGCACCGCCGGGCGCTGGTCGTGGGTAAGTCGACCGTGCCGGTGGGTACCGCTGCTCGGCTGGCCGAGCTGATTCGTACGACCGCGCCGGCCGGGGATCAGGTCGAGCTGGCCTGGAACCCCGAATTCTTGCGCGAAGGCTTTGCCGTCGACGACACGATGAAGCCCGACCGGATGGTCTTCGGCGTCACCTCCGCCTGGTCCGAAGAACAGCTCCGGGCCGCGTTCGCCCCCGTCCTGGCTCAGGGCGTGCCGGTGAAGGTCACCAGCCTGCAGACCGCGGAGCTGGTCAAGGTAGCCGCGAACTCGTTCCTGGCCACCAAAATCTCCTACATCAACGCCATGGCCGAGGTGTGTGAAGCGACCGGCGCCGACGTGCACGACCTGGCCGAGGCCCTGGCCTACGACGAGCGGATCGGCGGGAAGTTCCTGCGGCCCGGGCTCGGCTTCGGTGGCGGGTGCCTACCCAAGGACATCCGCGCGTTCGCCCACCGAGCCGAAGAACTCGGTGTGGGCCAGGCTGTCGGCTTCCTGCGCGAGATCGACGGCATCAACGGCCGCCGCCGCGCCCGCACCGTCGACCTCGTTGTCGAACTCTGCGGCGGCAACGTCGCCGGCAAGAAAATCGCCGCCCTGGGAGCAGCGTTCAAGCCCAACTCCGACGACATTCGCGACGCACCCGCCCTGGACGTCGCCAGCACCCTGGCCGGCCTCGGCGCCGACGTGCACGTCTTCGATCCCGCCGCCATGGACAACGCGCGCAAGGCACACCCCGAACTCTCGTACGGGAGCAGTGCTTTTGACGTGGCTCGTGATGCTGATGTGGTGGTGCTGCTCACGGAGTGGACCGAGTTCCGGGAGATCGCACCCGAGGCGATGGCCGAGGTGGTCGGCGCCCGCCGGATCTTCGACGGGCGGCACGCGCTGAACTCCGATGCCTGGCGCGCCGCGGGCTGGGAGTACAAGGCGCTGGGTCGTCCCTGAGCCATCGATCGGCGTGACGGAAGAGCCGTCCGGCCGTACCGGCTCAGCGAGGCCGGCGGCAGGATGAAGGCGTCGCAGCACTGGGAGGACATGTGGTCAGCACAGCCGAGACGGTGGCCGTCGTCGTCGTCACGTACAACAGCGAGCGGTTGATCCCCGACCTGCTCGCCTCCCTCGGGCCCGGTCTCGAGGGCATCGACTGGCACCTCACCGTGGCCGACAACGCGTCCGCGGACGACTCCGTGGGTGCGGTGCGGCGACTGGCCCCGGACGCCACGGTGGTCGAGATGGGCCGCAACGCCGGGTACGCCGCGGGCATCAACGCGGCCGTCGCCAAGGCCGGTCCGTTCACCGCCGTCCTGGTGCTCAACCCCGACGTCCGGCTCACCCCGGGGTGCATCGGCACGTTGCTGGGCACTCTGCGTACCCCAGGGACCGGAATTGCCGTGCCGCTGCTCGTGGACGGCGACGGCAAGCTGATCCAGACGATGCGCCGCGAGCCGTCGATCCTGCGGACGCTCGGTGACGCCGTCCTCGGTGCCGGCCGGGCCGGGCGTTATCCGGCGCTCGGCGAGGTCGTGACCGAGGAACGCGCGTACGACATCGCCGCGATCACCGACTGGGCCGAGGGTTCGACCGTGCTCTTCAGCGCAGAGTGCTGGGAGCGCTGCGGCCCGTGGGACGAGTCGTTCTTCCTCTACTCGGAGGAGACCGACTTCGCGTTGCGCGCCCGCGACGCCGGACTGGTCACCCGCTTCACCCCAGCCGCACAGGCGATCCACCTGGAGGGCGACTCGCGCGTCTCGCCCCGGCTGTGGATGCTGCTGACCCTCAACAAGGTCCGGCTCTACCGCCGGCGGCACAACCCGGTGGCCGCGGCCGGCTTCTGGGCGGCCCTGGTCCTCCGGGAGGGCAGCCGGGCCGCTCTGGGCAAGACACCCAGCCGTACGGCGGTCCGCGCGCTGCTGAGCCCGTCACGGCTCCGCGAGCAGCCGGGGCCGCGCATGGTGCACCCCAACGGCTAACGCAGGCGCTTGACGGTGCCGATCGCGGCGAGCTTCGCCCGGCGTACCAGCGGCGGGCGGTGCAGCACCTCGGCCCGCAGGCTCTCGGGTGTGTCCTCCCGCCGCACGCTGAACCGCGGCTGCAGCCAGCTCCCACCGCGCGCGTGGCGCCGGTCGCTGGTGTAGACGCGGGTGTACCCGAGGCTGCGCATGCTGTTCAGCAGCTCGCGGTCGTACCGGCCCAGCGGGCAGGCGGCCGCCTCGACCGGGCTGCCGCTGACCCCGGCGATGCGGTCGCGGGCCTCGACCAGCTCGGCCCGGCGGGTCTGCTCGTCCATGCCGCGCCACGACCGGTGGGCCATGCCGTGGCTGCCGACGCCCATCCCCTGCTTGCCGAGCTCGCGGACGTCGTCCTCGTCGAGGCTGCCCGCGGTGCCGAGCCGGCCGGCCAGCACGAAGAAGTCGGCGGTGAGCCCCCGCTCGACGAGCGCGGGCAGACCGATCCGGGCGTCGGAGGCGTTGCCGTCGTCGAAGCTGATCCGGACCGAGGGCCAGGTGCGGATCTCGTCGAGGACCGCGTGGAACTGGTCCTCGGTGACCCAGTAACGGTCCTCGCCCGGCTCCAGCTCCCGGGCGGGGACACCGATGCCGTGGAAACAAACGTTGACGACCTGCTCGCCCATCGGGCCCTACCTCTTTCCGCCGGCGGGTGACTCCACCCGCCGGGACGATTCGTCACGTCCCCACGCCGCTCCGCCGTCGCCGGCCCGTCGTGCGGCCCGCGCCGCGACGACGGTGATGGCCACGTAACAGACGGCCGCGGGGGCCAGCCAGGGCCGCGGCAGCACCACGTCGCGCAGCCAGGACATCCGCGCCGCTGATCGTACCGGGGCTGCGACCTGGCCGTTCGCCGCCGCGGCGCGCATCGCGGCGTTCCCGCCGCGCACCCGGACCAACCGGCGGACCAGATCTCCGGTACGCCGGGGCGTGGCGACGCGGGCGGCGAAGGACGTCACGTGCCTCTTCTCGTCGCTGCCGAACTGCGAGTCGAGGAACAGGTCGTCGGCCACCAGCTCGGGGAAGGTCCCGAACCGTGCGCGGCCCTTCTCGGACACCGCCATGACACCCCGCCCGAACAAGCCGTCGCGGAAGACCGGCAAACGGCCGTTCACCGCGAAGTAGGCCCGGACCAGCAACGGCCGCCCGGTCAGATCCAGCTCACGCCCGACGGTGGCGGCGAGCGCCGTGTCGTCCAGCGCGTCCGCCACCGACCGCACCGCCGCGGTGCTCAGCACGATGTCGGCATCCAGATAGACGCGCGGAAACCCGACGGCCACTGCATCACCGGCATTGAGCGCCGGCACCTTGCCGGCGGTCTCCAGCTCCACCACGCGTACGCCCGGACGGGCCGAAGCCACCGCGGCGGTGTCGTCGGTGCAGCCGTTGGCGACCACCGTGACGTCGAACTCGCCCGGAGCCGCATCGGCCAGCAGCGCGTCGAGGCAGCGGCCGATGACCGCGGCCTCGTTGTGCGCCGCGATGACGATGCTGGTCATCCCTGGTCCACCGGCGCCTTGACGTCGGAGGGCTTGCGCTGTGCCGGAATGCGCGGAGCCGTGACCGGCGTCCGGCCCTTCAGGCGACGGGCGAGCAGGCGCTCGAACACCGCGGCGTACGCGCCGGCCTGGTGCTCCCAGGAGAGCAGGCTGCGGAACCGGTCGCGGCCGAGCTTGCGCATCTGCAGGCGCCGGTCCGGGTCGTCGAGCAGCGCGTTGATCGCCTCGGCGAACTCGGCCGGGGCACCGGTGGGCACGTAGACACCCGCGTCGCCGAGGGTCCGGCGGGTCTCGGTCAGGTCGGCGGCCACGACGGGCACACCCCGTCCGACGTACTCGACGGTCTTCGCCATGGTCGACAGGTCGTTCATGCGGGTCGGCAGGTCGGGCTGGATCGCCACGGTGGCCTCACGCAACAGCGTGTCGACGGCCGCACCGTCGAGCCAGCCGGCGATCGTCACGACGTCCTCGAGTCCACGCTCGGTCACCAGGCTCCGCACCGCGGGCATGCTCTCGCCGTCACCGGCCAGCACCATCCGCCAGCCCTCACGCCCCCGCAGCCGCACGAGCTCCTCGGCCGCCAGCACCGCACCCTCGACGTTGTCCTGAGGCCCGAAGACACCGAGATAAACAACACGCTTCACGTCGTCCGCGGGCTCGACGTCGTCCGGCGCGTCCGCGGTCGCGATCTCACGGGCCGCGGGACCGTTGCGCACCACAGTGACTTTGTCCGCTTGCACACCTCGGCGTACCGCGTTGTCCTTGAACGATTCGTTCGTCGCAACCACTTCGGTCGCCGTACGCAGCGTCAACCATTCCAGAGCGGAGAGTGTGCGGGAAACCCATTTGTTGGGGGTGCCGACACGCGCTGCGTAAACCTCCGGGCACAGGTCGTGGTGGTCGAACACCCACGGCCGCCCGATCGCGCGGAGCAGCAGCGCAAGGGGCCAATAGACGTCCGGCGGATTGCAGACCTGGACAGCGTGGGCGCGACCGGATAAAACCTCACCGACAAGACGGACGGCGATACAGAGGAACGACCAGCCGAATTCGAATGCGAAGGAAAGGACACCGCCGCCGTAGACGACGACGGGATATGGCTTGAGCCGCGTATTGCGGCTGCCCGGCAACGTCCTCAGACTCCGGTCCCCGCGCGGGGCGATGACCGTGACGTCGAACCCTTTCTCCTCCAGCGTAAGGCATTCGCGGATGACCCGGCGGTCACGCTCGGCCGGCAGATTGGCGATGAGAATGGTGACGTGCGGATTTCCAGCCATCGTGTCGTCCGTCCCCCTCAATAGTCGGCGAAACTCGCACCGAACAGTGCTGGACCGGGCGAGGCTGAGGCAACCGGCTGTCCGGGCGGGACCGTATCATCCGTTTCAGTGGCCGGCCGCCTTACTATGACTTCAAGGCTGATGTCCGATTAGTAACTGTTTACCGATTCAAGTGGATCATCCGGAAACCGGTTCAGGACATTGACGTCGATAACCACGTTATCGGGACTGCCGTCATCGCAACAGGAGGCAAGAAGGGTCTTGTCGGCTTGACGACAAGCCCCGAGCCGGTACGCAGTACAGTCCGGCAGGCTGATGCCAAGGACCGAAGGCCGAGTACAAACTGGGCGCGCCGCTGCCGTCTCGCACCCCTGAGGCGTGCCTGGCCGGCCGCGACCCGCCAACGAGAGGGAACCGTGGATCTCTGGGATCTCACCAGGCTGCTGCTGCGCCGGTGGTACTTCGCCGTACCGATGCTGCTGCTCTCAGTGGTATTGGTGATCGTGGCTGCCCAGACGGTGTCGCCCGACTACAAGGCGAACGGCTACATGCAGCTGATCCCCGCGCCCAGCACCGGTAAGCCGCTGGATCCGAAGGCGAAGCCCCGGCCGGCGAACCCCTGGCTCGATCTGGGCTATGCCGCGCTGGGCAACGCCGCCGCGCTCACGGTGACCGACCAGGCGAACCTCGACAAGCTCGCCGACGAGGGATTCTCCGACAGCGTCACCGTCGTCCTCAACGAACGCACGCCGCTCTTCGAGATCGAGGCGGTGGGCGACTCCCGGCAACAGGCGACCAGCACCGTCCAGCGCATCATCAAGCTGCTGCAGGACGACATCGCCGCCAAGCAGAAGCAGTACGGCACGCTCACCGAGGACACCATCTCCACGCTGGTGATCAACGACGGCAGCGCGCCGGAACAGGACGGCGGAAAGGTCAAGCGGGTCCTCATCGTCGCCGCGGGTCTGGGTGTGCTCCTGACCACCGCGTCCACGATCGCGCTGGACTACTGGTTGCGCCGCCGCTCCCGCCGCCGGCCCGAGGATGACGACGATGACGCCGGCCAGGGAAGCGCGACCTCCGATCCCGTTCCCGTGGGCAAGGCCCAGACGTCCGACGCCTCCCGTGCCGGCCTGCTCGAGTCCGCCGAGAAGACCCGGGTGCTCCGCCCGACGCGGCAGACCCCACCCACCAACGGGAACGGGAACGGCAAGGTGTACTCCGGTGAGCGGCGGGCAGCCGAGGCCGGTGCCCGGGACGTGAACCGCCCGGCGAACGGGGTCCGGGAAAGCGCCGCAGCGGCCGAGCCGGAACCCCCGGTCGACGCCACGATCGTCCTGCCCGTTCCTCACCAGGTGCGGCGGGGGCAAGAGAACAGGTCATGACGGCATCAACCGTGCACCCGGTCGATCTGGAACCGTCTCTGATCGCACCGGGTATGTACACCTCGCGGCGGCTGCGGGTACGCCTCGACGTGGCCGGGGTCATCTGCCTGCACATCGTGCTGCTGTACATGCTGCCGGCCACGCTCATCGTCCCGAACCTGACGTTCGCGGGACGGCCGGCGCTGCTGCTCGCGCTGGCGCTCTTCGCCTGGTGGATGCTGGCCCGGCTCAGCGCCCCGTTGCTCATGGTCGGGCCGCAGCCGCTGCGCTGGGCCTGCCTGCTCTACCTCTCGTCGATCCTGCTGTCGTACATGGCCGGGCAGCTGCGCGGGCTGCCGACTCTCGAGGCCAACGCCCAGAACTTCACCCTGCTCATCACCTTCGAGTTCCTCGGTCTGGTGCTGATGGCGGCCGACGGCATCGCCAACTGGGAACGCCTGCGCAGGGTGCTGCGGGTGTTCGTCTGGGCCGCCGCTTTCATGGCGGTCATCGGCCTGATCCAGTCGCTGTTCGAGTACGACATCGCCCAGCGCCTGGTGATCCCGGGCCTGGAACTCAAGTCGGACCTCGCCGACTTCCAGAAGCGCGGTGACGGGCTGTTCCGCGTGGCCGGCACCGCGATCCACTACATCGAGTTCAGCACCGTCCTGGCGATGGCCGTGCCGTTCGGGCTGCACTTCGCGCGGTTCGCGCCGCTCAAGCGCCACCGCCGCATGTTCGCTGTCCTCACCCTGATCATCGCGGCCGCGGTGCCGGTCGCCATCTCGCGTACCGGCGTGCTGGCTCTCGTCGTCGCGATGGGGGTGATGTTCGTGGCGGCATGGAACTGGCGCGCCCGGTACAACATGGCGCTGATCAGCGTGGCGGTCCTCGGCGCGATCACGGTGCTGCGCCCCGGCCTGCTCGGCACCCTCAAGGCGATGTTCCTGTGGGCCGACGCCGACCCCAGCATCACGGGCCGCACCGACGACTACGAGCTCGTCGGGCACTGGTTCTCCCAGCGGCCCTGGCTCGGCCGGGGCCCGGGGACGCTCATCCCGGACCTCTACATCATTCTCGACAACCAGTGGCTGATGACCCTGATCACGTGCGGCATCATCGGTGTCGCGGCCCTGGCGATCTTCCACTTCACCTGCATCGGGCTGGCCACCATCGCGCTGCGCCGGTCGGTGACCGAGGAGGACCGGCACCTGTGCGCCGCCCTCATCTCCTCACAGGTGGTCGCGATCCTGGTCGGCGCCACCTTCGACTCGTTCAGCTTCACCACGTTCGCCTTCACGCTGGCTCTGATGTCCGGGCTGTGCGGCGCGGTGTGGCGGTTCACGCATCCGACCCGGCTCATCCGGACGTCGACCGTGAAGCGGCTGCTCGAGTAGAGGCGGTCTTTTACCGCAGCGATCCGTAGAACGTCGTCAGATCGGCCCGGAGACCTTCCTCGTGGTACTGCCCGAGGATCTGCTTGGCCGCATCACGGCCGGCGGCGGCGAGCGTCTCAGGGTCCTCCTCGTGGCGCCGCAGGGCCTCCTCGGCGGCGAGGGCAAAAGCCAGCAGATCGGCCTCGGCGACCGGCGTGCAGAACCGGGGGTCGAAGTAGTCCCGGCCCGCCAGCCCGGTGAACCCGACGACATAGGCCCCGCTGGCCATCGCTTCAGCAGGCGGCAGGCCGAAACCCTCACGCTCGCTGAAACTGAGGAAGATCGCGCACCCGCGCAGCGCCTCGGCGGTCTGCGCCTCGGAGAGCCCGTCGATGGCAACGAGCTCCCAGCCGTCGAGGCAGCCCCGGCTCCGCAGGATGTGGAGCAGCTGCTCCTGTTCGGCGGCGCGGCGGCGTGGCATGTAACCGAGACGCCGGCCCGCAGCCCTGGTGCCGGGGTGGAACACCTGCTCGTCAACCACGACCCGGGCGAGGTGCACCGCGAGGTCCGGGAAGGCGTACCGCAGCAGGGCCGCGTTGTCCTCGGACACGGTCAGGAGCGCCTCGATGCCGTTCACGCCCGCGTACGGCGCCCCCGGACCGGTTCCCTCGAAAGGCACCTGGGTGAAGGTGGAGTAGGCGTTCTGGTTGAAGACGACTTTCCGGCAGTCCGGCGGCAGGGCGCCGAGTCCGGGGCCGTAGAACTCCGGGACCACCAGGATGTCGTCCGGCCCGAGCGTCACGTCCCGCGCCGAGAGGACCCGGGTGTCGTTGCCGAACCAGGTCGCGCGGAAGCCACGGCGGTCGTGCAGGACCGCGGCGTCCCGGCCGGTGGCGTTGAGCAGGTCGACGTGCCGGTAGAGCATGCGGATGCCACCGGACGGCACGTCGTCGTCGGGGCTGAGGTAATAGATCGTCGGCCGGACGGACAGCGCGGCGTCGTAGCGGACCACCGGTGGTGTGCGCCGGCGGAGATCCCGGTGGCCGGCCGCGCGACGCAGGGCGTTCCGGACCGGCCGGACCAAGGCCTGCGTCATGACTCCACCGCCATAGATGTCCCTTCCCAGCAGATCGGCCGCACCAGGTTCGGGCCTCCTTGCCACCCTTGCGGGACCGACCGGTGCCGGACAACCTCCATTGGTACCGCCGCAGCAGTCTTAATGCCGACATCGCCTGATGCGTTCGGTGAACCGGATTCATCTATCCTGAAACCCGTTGCGCCGGCGTACGGCGGATCGGCGGAGTGGCTGTCCGGTCGTACACATTAATTGGCCGACTCGCGGTAGGGCGTCCCGTCGCCCGGCGCTACGCTCCGCCTGAGCCTTGCCGAGCGCGTCCCGGCGCCGTCGCCGGGGGGTCGCGCCCGCTCACCGGAGCACCCTGACCGTCCAAGGGGGACCGGACATCCGTCTGGTCCGGAGCCGGCACAGCGCTTGCAGACCGAGCAGTCGCCGGGCGCGGCCGACGGCCGTCTGCGACGGGCGCCGAACGAAAGGTTGATGGCAGTCGATGGTGACGCGAGAGCGGCCGCGGCCCTTGCGGGGGCGGCCACGTGTCTCAGTGGTGATTCCTTGCTACAACTACGGTCATTACCTCCAGGACTGTGTCCAGGGCGTCCTGGACCAGGACGGTGTCGACGTCGACGTCCTCATCATCGACGACGACTCACCGGACGGCAGTGTCGCGGTGGCGCGCAAGATCGCCGACGGTGACGCTCGTGTCAGGCTCATCGAGCACCACGTCAACGCCGGCCATATCGCCACCTACAACGAGGGGCTGGCCGCGGCGGAGGGTGACTACGTCGTGCTGCTGTCGGCCGACGACCTCGTCACGCCGGGCTCGTTCCAGCGGGCCACGGCGCTCATGGAGGCACACCCCGAGGTCGTCATGGTGCACGGCTTCGCGCGGACCTTCAAGGACGTGCCGCCTCCCCCGCGTACCGAGATGCGGTCCTGGACCGTGTGGCCCGGCGCGGAATGGGTCGCCCGGATCTGCCGGGCCGGGGGAAACCCGGTGGCGACCCCCGAGGTGATGCTGCGCACCTCGACCATGCACCAGCTGGGTGACTACGACCCCCGCGTCCCGCACGCCGGTGACTTCCTGATGTGGCTGCGCGCCGCGGCCCTCGGCGGTATAGGCCGGGTCAACGACGTCGACCAGGCCTACTACCGCGTGCACGGCAACAACATGCACGTCCAGCAGTTCGCGGGTGCGGACACGGACCTGCGCCAGCGGTACGAGTCCTTCGAGATCTTCTTCGACGAGGACGGGCGTGACATGCCGGACGCGGACCGGCTGCGCACCGCCGCCCGTCTGGCCGTCGCCCGCGAGGCGCTGGTCATCGCCTGCGCCTGTTACGAGACGAAGCCCTCCACCGAGGAGGCGGCACTGGCCGGACGGCTGGTCGCACTGGCGGAGGAGATCTACCCGCCTGCCCGCGACAGCCGGCTCCGGCGCACGTACACGCGGCTCGTGAGCCGCACGGAGCAGGGCAAGGGGCCGCTCGTGCCGCGGAGCATCAGTGCCTTCAACAAGCGGGTCCGGCAGCACGTCGAATGGCGACGATGGAGGCGGTACGGGGTGGAGAGCGCGGTGAAGCTGCCATGAGCGAGCTCGGGCACGAGCCCGACGACGACGGTGTCATCGTGTTGTCGGGGCTGACAAAACTCTACGAGCCGACACCACGGTGGATGCGCATGTTCGCGCGTTCACACCTCACGGAGCCGGTCAAGGCGCTCGACGGCATCGACCTGGTCGTCCGGCCGGGTGAGATCTGTGCCGTCGTCGGCCCGAACGGCGCCGGCAAGACGACGCTGTTCCGCATCATCATCGGCCTCACCGAGGCGAGTTCCGGCCAGGGCCGGGTCCTCGGACTCGACGTGGCACGGCAGTCCGAGCAGATCCGCCAGGTGGTGGGGTGGATGCCGGCCGAGGACCGCAGTCTCCTGATGCGGGCCACGGTCCGCGAGAACCTCCAGCTGCACGGCCGCCTCCAGGGCATGTCGCGCACCGAGCTCCAGGAGCGGATCCCCTACGTCCTGCAGACGGTCGACCTGACCGCGAAGACGGATGTCGTCATCGCGAGCTTGTCCGCCGGCATGAAGGCACGCGTACGCCTGGCCCGGGCGCTGCTGCCCGGTCCCCGCGCGCTGATCCTCGACGAACCGACCGGCGCGGTGGACCCGATCGCCGCGCACGACCTGCTCAAGCTCATCATGGACCTGGTCAAGCAGGAGCAGCTGGCCGTGCTCATCTCGTCGCACCGCCTCGAGGAGATCGAGGCCCTGCAGTCCAAGGCGCTGCTCATGGACGGCGGCCGCATCAAGTATTCCGGCGACCTCGACAGCCTGCGGCAGAAATGGGACCGGCCCCAGCTCGAGCTGGTCATGGCCGACGAAAGCGCCACGCGGCTCGTCGCGGACGGCCTTCAGGCCCAGGGCCTCGACGTCGTGGTGGACGGTTTTGCCGTCCGGTGCCGGCTCGGCGACACCCTGACCATCGGCGCGGTCCTCGGCCGTCTCGGCGCCTCAGCCGCGTCGATCCAGCACATCCGTGAGATTCCCATGCCGCTGCGCGACCTCATCGCCCAGATCTACCGGCTCGACCCGGCGGCCGACGGAGGTACGCAATGACTCTCGCCTATCCGACCACCATCCGGCACCGCAGCCGGACCCGGAAGGTGTACGAGACGCTCGAGGCGTACATCCGCCTCGACCTGGTCGAGGAGCGGATGTTCCCGGCGACCAGCATCATGCGGTACATCGCCGTCGTCTTCCCGGTGCTGCTGTACTTCTTCCAGAGCAAGTTTCTCGGTGCCGGTGCCGACGTCTTCGGCGTGATGCTCATCGGTACGGCTGTGACGGTCGGCCTGCAGGATGCACTCACCCAGCTCACCGCCCGGCTCAACTTCGCCATGGAGCGGGGAACGCTCGAGACCTACCTGGTCGAGCCGGTGCCGTGGGTGCTCATCCCGCTCGCCATGAACCTGTGGCGCAGCTTCACCGGCGGCCTCGTGGCGTGCTTCATGATCGCGGTCGGCTGGTTGCTGGGCATGCCGATCGACCCCGCGGGTATCCCGCTGGGGCTCGCCGTGCTGTTCCTGGGAATCCTTGCCTGCAACGCTCTCGGCACCCTCGCTGCCAGCTTCCTGCTGCTGTTCAAGCGGGGCGACCCGGTGGTGATGCTGTTCTCGCTGGCCGCCGGAGTGCTGGGTGGCGCGCTCTTCCCCGTGAGCGTCCTGCCCGACTGGATCCGCTGGGTGAGCTACCTGGTCCCCCACACGTACGTGATCAGCGCCGAGCGCCAGTTGCTGATGCCGAACCCACCGGCCGGTGAACTCGGCGTCGGGCTTTCCCTCGTGGTTCTTGCCGTTCTGTGTGTGGTCATGCTCACCGCCGGTCTGTGGATCTTCGACCGTTCCCTGCGGCTGGCCCGCCGGCTCGGCATCCTGAGCATCTGAGGTTTCGCCGCGTTTGTTGTTCCGGCTGACAGAAAACGGCCCCGGGCGCAGTTACCCGGGGCCGTTTTCTGTGGTTGAGCGTGGTCAGCAGTCGTTCAGCTTCTTGGTCTCCTCGAGGACAGTTCCCTTGTTCCAGTCGTACGTGACGACCGCGTTGTCTTTCCAGGTACCGACTTTGGAGCACTCGACCTCGACAGGCCCGTATTCGGCACTGCCGCTGACAATCTTGTTGCCCGTCACCGACGAGAACGACCCGCCCGTCAGTCGCAGGGCGTAACCGCCGCCCGCGAGGAGATTGTCCTCGATCACTCCACCGGCGTTGTCCTGGTCCGGGATGAAGATGGGCGCGGTCGGGCAGTCGTCGCCCCGCTGATCGATGGTGTTGTGCCTGATGACCGCGGCCGGTCCGCCGTAACCCTGGATGCCGTCGCCGTGCGGGTCGGCGCTCGCACACATGCCCGGCGGGACGGCCAGCTGGGCGAAGGAGTCCTCGATCGTCACCTTTCCCGAGCCGCTGAAGCTGCTTGCGCCCATGCGCCAGCCCTCCATGCGGTTCACCACCTTGCACCGCCGGCACGTGTAGTTGGCAACGCCGAAGGCGTACTGCTCGTTGGTGGAGAACTCCTGCCCGGGCGGGTTGACGACCTCGGTGTCCTCAATGGTCAGGTGGCCGTAGATCTGGTCGGACAGGAAGTTGTCGACGGTGCCGTAGACCCGCGTCCGGCGGATCGTCACATCGGCCGCCTTCACCCAGATGGTGCCCGTGACCAGGTAGTCGGACAGCACGGTGCCACGCTTGGTGATGGTGAGGTCGCCGTCCTTCGTCGTCTTGGGGCGCCAGCCGCGAGGAACACCCGTGCAGCCCTCGGTGGGGTACGCCGGCAGCGCACAACGGCCGCTCTGCACGGGACGGCTGGACTTCTCGCGTGAGGGCTTGGCCGAGCTCGGCGGCGCCGAGGGGCTCGGCGCGGCCGAGGCGGAGGGCAGCGGTCCGGCCGGCGAGGAACCCGGGGGCGAGGCGACGGGCGCCGGAACGGCGAGCTGTTCGTCACTCGCCGCGATGGTGGCGTCGTTCCGGCCGGCGTAGGAGAACAAAGCGAATCCGGCCGCTCCGAGGACGATTACGCCGACTACCAAATAAAGGGTGACAGCATGGCGGAACCCACCTCGAAAAAGGAATATGCGACGGTGCTTCATGCGGGAAGACTCCTCATGGATCCGGCTGAGCCGGCGTGCCCGTGCGGTTCGTGCTGGCCGCACATATATACCAAGTCCAGGGGCGAGTGTGAAACGCTCCGGACTGTCGGAAGAGCGCTTCGGCACCGTTCCGAAGATCGGCGGCGGCGCTGTCAAGCGGCTGTTCGAATGAGGCCGTGGCGACGCCCGGCCCGAACTGTCGCGCGGTCCGGGCGGACGGCACGAACACCTCTCGGGACATATGACAATATCCGTCACAGCGGCGTTCGCCGGGCGGGCTGCGAGTTATCGTCAGCGCGGTCAGGCGCGCCGGCCCGGCAGGCAGGTCCGGGGTCGCCAACCCGTCCGCACACCCCGGAAGGTCGAGGGAGCACACGTTGACCGACCGCATCGCTTCCGCACGCAGACCCTGCGTCACCCGCTGCGCCCGGCGGGCTGTCTGATGGCCCTGGGAGTCGCACCCATCACGACGACCGACGTACCCGCGGTGGCGCGGTTCCTGCACGAGAACCTGAACGACCGGGTCACGCCCGAGGCCTGGGAGCGGGCGGTCCAGGTGCCGTGGAAAGTGTCCGCGCCCAACCACGGCTTCCTCCTCCGGGACGCCGACGGTGCTGTCGTCGGGGCCTACCTGGCGTTCTACTCGGAGCGCACGATCGACGGCCGGACACGCCGCTTCTGCAACCTCGGCGCCTGGTGCGTGCTGCCGCAGCACCGCTTCCACAGCCTCAAGTTGCTCAAGGCGCTGCTCGCCCAGGACGGTTACGACTTCACCGACCTGTCGCCGAGCGGCACCGTCGTGCCGATGAACACCCGGCTCGGCTTCACCACGCTCGACACGGCCACCGCCCTGGCCCCCAACCTGCCGTGGCCGGCCGTGCCGGGTCTCGGGCGGGTCAGCACCGACCCGGTCACCCTGGAGAACACCCTGACCGGTGACGACCTCCAGATCTACCGGGACCACACCGGTGCGGCAGCCACCCGGCACGTGCTGCTGACCCGTGGAGACCGGTACTGCTACGTCATCTACCGGACCGACCGGCGCAAGAACCTCCCGTTCTTCGCCTCGATCCTGTACGTCAGCGAGCCCGAGCTCTTCCGCGCTCTCCAGCGCCGCTTCCAGAGCCATCTGCTGGTCCGCCACGGGATCCTCGCCATGCTGGCCGAGCTCCGCGTGGTCGGCCGGCGGCCCGCGCTCTCCCGCATGCTGCCGGACACACGTCGCAAGATGTTCCGCAGCGCGGACCTCAAGGCGCGGGACATCGACTATCTCTACAGCGAGCTGACCTGCCTGAGCTGGTGATCCCGGCCGCGCCCCAGCTCACCCTCACCGGAAGAGGTACCAACGGAAGATGCGCATCCGACTGCACGACCTGCTGGCTGACGCCGCGGGCCGGTCCGGCGACGCTCCGGCCCTGACCTACCGCGAGGACACCCGCTCCTACGCCGAGCTCTGGCGCGACGTGCGCGCGACCGCGGCGGGGCTGCTCGAGCTCGGTCTCGCCCGGGGCGAACGCGTCGCGGTCTACCTCGACAAGCGGATCGAGACGGTCACCGCAGTGTTCGCCACGTCGGCCGCCGGTGGCGCTTTCGTGCCCGTGAACCCGGTGCTGCGGGCGCGGCAGGTCGCGTACATCCTCGCCGACTGCGACGTCCGCGTGCTCGTCACGACGCCCGAGCGGCTGCAGACCCTGCGGACCGAGCTGGAGCAGGTCAAGTCGCTGGAGCACGTCATCGTCGTCGGTGCTGCGCCGGTGGAGACGCCTCCCGGAGTCAGCTATGCCGTGTCCTCCTGGGATGACCTGCCCGCCGAGGCGAGCCCGCCCGTCGTCGCGGGGATCGACATCGACCTGGCCGCGATCCTCTACACCTCGGGGAGCACCGGCAAGCCGAAGGGTGTGGTGCTGTCCCACCGCAATCTCCTGGCCGGCGCGGAGAGCGTCAGCCAGTACCTCGGGATGACCGGCGAAGACGTGGTGCTCGCCGCCCTCCCCCTGAGCTTCGACGCCGGGTTCAGCCAGCTGACGACGTCGTTCGCCGTCGGCGCCCACGTGGTCCTGGTCAACTATCTCCTGCCGCGGGACGTGGTGCGCCTCTGCACCAAGCACGGGGTCACCGGTCTCACCTGCGTGCCACCGCTCTGGATCCAGCTCGTCGAGCAGGAGTGGCCCGAGGAGACCGGCCGGCGGTTGCGCTACTTCGCCAACACCGGCGGGCGCATGCCCAAGACCACTCTGGACAAACTCCGGTCCCTCTTCCCGGCCGCGAAGCCCTTCCTCATGTACGGCCTCACCGAGGCGTTCCGGTCCACCTACCTCGACCCGGCGGAGGTCGACCGGCGGCCGGACTCGATCGGCAAGGCCATCCCGAACGCGGAGATTCTGGTGGTCCGCCCCGACGGCAGCACGTGCGACCCGGGCGAGGAGGGTGAACTCGTCCACCGCGGCGCCCTCGTCGCCCTGGGGTACTGGAACGACCCTCAGCGCACCGCCGAGCGCTTCCGGCCGCTGCCGGGCGCCGAGGGTGCCCTCTCCACCGAGTTGGCCGTGTGGTCCGGTGACGCGGTCGTCCGCGACGAGGAGGGTTTCCTCTACTTCGTGGGCCGCGCCGACGAAATGATCAAAACGTCCGGCTACCGCGTGAGTCCCACCGAGGTCGAAGAGGTCGCGTACGCCACGGGCCTCGTGCGCGACGCCGTGGCGCTCGGCCTGCCGGATGCTCAGCTCGGTCAGCGCATCGTGCTCATCGTCAGCCCGCAGGCCGGCGCCGAGCTCGACCCGGCCGCGGTCAAGGCGCTCCTCAAGAAGGACCTGCCGCTCTACATGCTGCCCAAGGACGTCGTGGTCCGCCCCGAGCTGCCCCGGTCGCCCAACGGCAAGTTCGACCGCAATCTGCTACGTCAGGAGTTGAGCGCGTGACCCAGCACCCCACCGCGGCCGCCTTCGCCCGGATCGACGGGCAACTCGCCGTCGGCGGCGTCCCGGTCGGCCGCCTCGCCGAGCGGGTCGGCAGCACGCCCTTCTTCGCCTACGACCGCGGACTGCTCACCGGCCGCGTCGGCCTGCTGAGGGCCACCCTGCCGGCGGACGTCCAGCTGAGCTACGCCATCAAGGCCAACCCGATGCCGGCCGTCGTGCAGCATCTCAGCGGGCTGGTGGACGCGTTCGACGTGGCCTCCGCACTGGAGATGCGGACGGCACTCGACTCGACGATGCCGGCGACCCGGGTGAGCTTCGCCGGTCCCGGCAAGACCGACGCCGAGCTGCGCCAGGCCGTCGCCGCGGGTGTCACCATCGAGCTGGAGTCGGAGAACGAGGCCCGGCGGATCGGCCTCGCCGGTGCGGCGCTGGGCATCCGGCCCCGGGTCGCCGTACGCGTCAATCCGGACTTTGCCGTCAAGGGCTCCGGCATGCGCATGGGTGGTGGGCCGCAGCAGTTCGGCGTCGACGCCGAACGTGTGCCCGCGCTGCTCAAGGATCTCGCCGGGACCGACCTGGAGGTCCTGGGCTTCCACGTGTTCGCCGGCTCGCAGAACCTCCGCGCCGACATCATCTGCGAGGCGCAGCAGCGTACGGTCGAGCTGTTGCTGCGGCTGGCCGGGGACGCGCCGGAGCCCGTGCGCTACCTGAACCTCGGCGGGGGCTTCGGCATCCCGTACACCGATCGGGACGTACCCCTCGACCTGGCGATGATCGGGGACAACCTCACCACGCTGATGCGCGACGAGGTGCGTCCCCGTCTGCCCGAGGCGCGTGTAGTCGTCGAGCTCGGCCGCTACCTCGTCGGCGAGTGCGGCGTCTACGTCACCCGGGTCGTCGACCGCAAGGAGTCGCGCGGCAAGACGTACCTGGTCGTCGACGGCGGGATGCACCACCAGCTCGCGGCGTCGGGCAACTTCGGTCAGGTCATCCGCCGCAACTACCCGATCGCCGTGGCGAACAGGATCGCGGAGGAGCCGGCCGAACAGGTCAGCGTCGTGGGGTCCCTCTGCACGCCGCTCGATCTGCTGGGCGACAATGTGACACTCCCCGAGGCCGGTGTCGGCGACCTCGTGGTGCTCTACCAGGCCGGTGCATACGGCCTGACCGCCAGTCCGACCGCATTTCTGAGCCACCCGGCGCCCGCCGAGGTGCTGCTGTGAACCCGACCGTCTCCGGAGGCAAACCCATGGACCTGACCACGACGACCCAGGACGTCAAGGCCGTGCTGGTGTCCGTGCTCGGCATCGAGGATCGCGCGGCGACGATCGACGCCGCCACCCCGCTGCTCGACAGCCTGCCCGAGCTCGACTCGATGGCCGTGCTGGAGCTGGTCGCCGCGCTCGAGCAGCGTTTCGGGGTCACCATCGACGACGACGAGGTGACGGCGGAGGTCTTCGACACCCTCGGCAGCCTCACCACGCTGGTCGAGGACAAGCTGCGCTGAGCCCGCAAAACGGCTCGGGAAATCCCCCGGAATTCGAACTCCGTCGATTATTCACGAGCTGATCGCCGGCGATATTCGTCGCGGCTGGCCGAACGGCTGAGTTACAGAGACTGACCGGTGTTGCCTTTCGAGGCTGATGTGTCTTGCGTGGACTATTCGGCACCACCTACCGTCGGCTCACATTCATGGGTGGGCGTATCGGTGCGTCCTGATCCATGGCGTCGTGGGGAGTTATCGCGGTGAGCACAATGCCCGGCACCACCGTCGGTGCGCGTTTTGTCAGAGCCTTGCGGCGGACCGCCGCGGGTGCCGGCCTGTCCGGTGATTCTCCGCAGCGCACCGGTCACCATCGGTGGCGCCCGATCGTCGCGGTGGCCGCCTCGGTGACCCTGGTGCTGGCTTTCGGGGTGCAGGCGTCCCCGGTGCTCGCCGCCGACCCCTGCGCGACCCCGGTCAACGCGATCGCCTGCGAGAACAGCAAAACAGGCTCGCCGCCCTCGGAGTGGGACGACATCTGGGGTGCCGGCGACGACACCATTCAGGGCTTTGCGACCGACATGAGCGTCAACGTCGGACAGACGGTGAGCTTCAAGGTCAAGTCGGCCGGTCCGTACCGGATCGACATTTACCGGCTCGGTTACTACGGCGGTAACGGCGCGCGAAAGCACGCCACCCTGAATCCGCCGCAAGGCCCCACCCAGCCCGCTTGCGTCGTCAATCCGACAACCGAGATCTATGACTGCGGAACGTGGACGGTTTCGGCAAGCTGGGCAGTTCCGGCGGCGACCGTTTCCGGGGTATTCATCGCACGTCTCACGCGCACCGATACCGGTGGCGCGAGTCAGATCCCGTTTGTCGTCCGTAACGACGCCAGCACCTCGAAGCTGTACTTCAAGACCTCGGACGCGACCTGGCAGGCCTACAACACCTACGGCGGCTCCAACTTCTACTGGGGCGGCGCCAACGGGCGGGCGCTGAAGGTCAGCTACAACCGGCCGTTCGAGACGCGGAACATCGGCGAGGGCCGCGACTACGTCTTCAGCAACGAGTTCCCGATGATCCGGTTCCTCGAGCGCAACGGCTACGACGTCAGCTACACCTCCGACGTCGATGCCGACCGCCGGGGCCAGCTGATCCGCAACCACAAGACGTTCCTCTCCGTCGGTCACGACGAATACTGGTCCGGACCCCAGCGTGCGCACGTCGAGGCAGCTCGCGACGCCAACGTCAACCTCGCCTTCTTCAGCGGCAACGAGGTCTACTGGAAGACCCGCTGGGAAAGCAGCGTCGACGGTACGAACACGCCGTACCGGACCCTGGTCTGTTACAAGGAGACGTGGGCGCAAGCCAAGATCGACCCCTCCTCGGAGTGGACCGGCACCTGGCGTGACCCCCGGTTCAGCCCACCGTCGAACGGCGGCAAACCGGAGAACGCCCTGACCGGTACGGCGTACATGTCGAACAACACGGACCTGGCGATGAAGGTGCCGGCGGATCAGGGAAAGAACCGGTTCTGGCGCAACACCTCGGTGGCGAACCAGTCGGCCGGGCAGACCGCGACGCTCGCACCGCACACGGTCGGCTACGAGTCGGACGAGGATCTCGACAACGGCTTCCGCCCGGCGGGCCTGTTCCGGTTGTCCACCACGACCGGCGAAGCACCCGAATACCTGCGTGACTTCGGCACCGCGGTGACGCCCGGGACGACGACCCACAACATGACGCTCTACCGTGCCGCCAGCGGCGCCCTGGTCTTCGGCGCCGGAACCATCCAATGGGCGTGGGGCCTCGACTCGGAGCACGACGGTACGCAGTCCCCCGCCGACTCCCGGATGCAACAGGCGACCATCAACCTGCTCGCGGACATGGGCGCCCAGCCGACGACGCTGATGACCGGCATGGTCGCGGCCTCCGCCTCCACGGACACGATCGCACCGGACACGGCCTTCGCCTCGCCCGCCGAGGGCAGCAAGGCCACCAATGGCGCCAAGGTGACCGTCACGGGTACCGCCACCGACAGCGGTGGCGGCCGGGTCGCCGGCGTGGAGGTTTCCACCGACGCGGGTGCCACCTGGCATCCGGCCACCGGCACCTCGTCGTGGGCCTACAGCTTCTACAGCAACGGCGCCGCGGCCCAGGTGCTCAAGGCCCGGGCCGTGGACGACAGCGGCAACCTCGAGCAGAGCCCGGCAAGCCGGACGCTCGACCTCGACGGCTCCAGCTCGCTGTTCGGTCAGCGGGTGCCCGCGGTGCCTGCGGCGGACGACGCCTCGGCCGCCACCCTCGGCATCAAGTTCGTGCCCCAGGCCGACGGCAACATCACCGGCGTGCGCTTCTACAAGGGCGCGGGCAACACCGGCAGCCACCGCGGCGCGATCTGGTCCTCGACCGGCGAACTGCTGCGCAACGGCACCTTCTCCGACGAGACCAGCACCGGCTGGCAGACGCTGAAGTTCTCCAGCCCGCTGCCGGTCACCCGCAACACGACCTACGTCGCGTCCTACTACGCGCCGAACGGTCACTACGCCGCGGACGACCGGTTCTTCAGCGCGCTGCCGCACAACGCGTTCCCGCTCAGTGCGCCGCGCGGTGTCACTTCCGGGGGCAACGGCATCTTCCGGCCCGGCAACGGCTTCCCGGCCGAGCCGTCCACCACGGACGCGAACTACTACGTGGACGTGCTCTTCGTCGACGGCGACACCGCGCCGCCGAGCGTGCTCGCGACGACGCCCGACGGCGGCGAGACGGGAATCGACCTCGACACGCGACTCTCGGCGCTGTTCAGCAAGCCCTTGGACGCCTCCAGCGTTCAGGTCACCGTCAAGGACGCGGCCAACGTCACGATCACCGGCAGCACCTCCTACGACAGCTCCACCCGAACGGTGCGGTTCACGCCGGCGAACGGCTTCGGCGTGGGCCTGACCTACACCGCGACGGTCACGGCGAAGGACACCCAGAACCGCTCGATGTCGGCTCCGTACACCTGGTCGTTCACCACGACGCCGTACGCGCAGGTCGTCACGCTGATGCCGGCCGGTGCACTCCCGCAGAACGCGTCCTCCGGTGACTCCGACTCGGTGAGCCTGGGCGTGAAGTTCACCCCGACCGTCAACGGCAAGGTGATCGGTGTCCGCTACTACCAGGGACCCGGCAACACCGGTACGCACATCGGCACGCTCTACGGCGCCGACGGCAGCATGAAGGCCAAGGCGACCTTCGGGGCGGGCACCGGCTCCGGCTGGCAGAAGGTGCACTTCTCCCAGCCGGTCGACGTGACCGCCGGGACCACCTACGTCGCCGCCTACTGGGCCTCGAACGGCAACTACTCGAACAACCCCGGTTACTTCAACGAGCCGTACGCCACCGAGGACCGCTACCTGACGGCACCCGCCGGCGAGAACGGCGTCTACGCCTACGGTGGCGACGTCTTCCCGAACCGCAGCTACGGCTCGACGAACTACTGGATCGACCCGCTGTACGTGCCGGACGGCCCGCCGCCGGCGCTCCCCACCCAGCCCGATCCTCCGGCCGGTGCCGCCACGATCCTCGGCACCCGGACACCCGCGGTGGCATCGTTCGACGACAACTCGACGATCGAGGTCGGCGTCAAGTTCAAGTCCAGCGTCGCCGGCACCGTCCGCGGCCTGCGCTTCTACAAGGGCTCGCAGAACACCGGTGTGCACAAGGGCACGCTGTGGGCGGCCGACGGCCAGGAGAAGGCCAGCGGCACGTTCACCCACGAGTCCGCGTCCGGCTGGCAGACCATGCTGTTCGACCAGCCGGTCGCGATCACGGCGAACACCACGTATGTCGCCTCGTACAACACGACTCGCGGTTACTACGCAGCGGACCTCAACGGCTTCGCCGACACGACAACCAACGGCGCCCTGACCGTCGAACCCGGCGGCGGCCTCTACAAGTACGGCTCCTCGGCCTTCCCGACCGGCACCTCGAACCACAACTTCTGGGTGGACGTCTACTTCTTCCCCTCGGGAAGCTGACGACCGGACAAACCACGCACCAAGCGGCGCGCCACCCCCGCCAGGGCGGCGCGCCGCTGCATGTCCGGACCCCTGGCTCATAGCGGGTGGCCACAAAGCGGGCGTTCCAAGCTCGGTCGCAGTGGATCCGAAGTCGACGGCTACTACACGCGCGCCGCGGACCTCTCCGCCGACCTCTCACTCAGCTTGCGCACGCGGGGCCCTTCGGAAGACCCACTAGGCCCAACTTCAAGGAGGTCGGGCCTAAAGCAACCCCGGAAGGCCCAACTTCAACGAAGTCGGGCCTACAGCAACCTCGAAAGGCCCAACTTCAACGAAGTCGGGCCTACAGCGAACCGCCAACGCCCAACTCCGAGAAAACCGGGCCCACGGCGAGCCCGGAAGCCCAACTCCGAAGAAGTCAGCCCCACCGCAGCCCCACAAACCCCAACTTCGAGGAAGCCGGCCCTACAGCAAGCCGACAAAGCCCAACTTCACGGAAACCGGGCCGGGGAGCACGGACCTGGCAGGGTGGGGGTGGCTGCTCATGAGCCGCCAGGCGATTGGCCGCCCCCGGCCGGTCTCGGCGTGAGCGACGGTCTGTGCCATGCAACCACGCACGACAGGAATCGCCCGGGAGCTTCAGGCTGTCATGGTGTACGGACGACCGCGGGCGACCAGGCGTCCTGGATCAGGGTCTGCGGCGCCCCGCTGCCGTCCGCGGGCACCTTCCAGACGTCGCTGGAGGCGGAGCTGGCGGTGTCGCGGGGCAGGCCGTAGACGACGGTGCTGTCGTCGAGCCATTCGACCTGGTCGTCGATGCTGCGGGTCTCGGCCAGGAGGGTTTCCGTGCCGGAGCGCAGGTCGTAGACCGCCAGGCGCCAGCGGCCCGCCGGGAGGTCGCCGTGTTTCTTGAAGGCGATGCGGGTGCCGTCCGGGGACAGCGACGGGCATTCCACGTCGCCTCGGAGTGCCGTGACCGCACGGCTTTTCAGGCTGCCTTCGACGAGCCAGGTTTTTCCGCCGGATGCCGCGGTGGCGTAGAAGCGGTCGTCGTCGACGAACGTGACGCCCCAGAAGTTGCGGTCGGCGGCTTTCACGACCTTGCCGTCGACCGTCAGTTTGAACTTCTCGATGTCCCCGACGACCTCACCGTCGGTACGGGTGACGATCGTCCGTGTGGAGAACTGCCCGGGGTTGGCGTACGAGTCGCCGAAGACGAACGTGGTCGTGGCCGCCAGCGAGCCGTCGCGGGAGAGGCGGGCGCGGCTCGGGACACCGGTCAGCGGCAGGTCACGGGTGGGTGCCCAGGAGGCGTCGAGCAGTCGCGCCTGGTAACTGGTGACGAGTCCGCGCTGCGCCGAGAGGCAGATGGCGTCGCCCTGCGTGGCGTAGACGCGTTCGCAGGTGGCTGGGGTGAACGTGCGGGGGCCGCCTGGGGCTGTCAGCGGGACCACCGCGACCCGGCCGTAGTCCGGGCCCAGGGCGGTGCTGCGGAAGACCAGGTGCGGCTGGGTGCGCAGGGTGGTGAGGTCGCCGCCCGCCGCGACCGCGGGGGCGTTGGCGATCGTTGCGGCCTGGTCCTGGCGGACGTTCCAGACGTAACCGCCGGCGCCGGCCGCCGCGGCGACGACGATCCCTGCGAGCAGGCCCGCACGCATTTTCACGGTGCCCGCCGGGCGCAGGTCGGTGCTGGTCATGCGGCCACCTCGGGGCGGTCGATGCCGCGCAGCAGCCAGGCCGCCACCGGCACTACCAGGGCGAGCACCACCGCGAAGAGCACCAGCGACCGGCTCGGCCCCTGCAGGCTCCACAGCAGACCGAAGAGCACGGACGAGGCGAAGCGGGCCAGCGCCACGACGGTCTGGGCGGCCGCGATGCCGCTCCCCCGGGTCTCGGCCGGCACCAGACGGCTGATCAGGGCGGGCAGCACACCGTCCGTGGCGGCGTAGAAGACACCGAGCAGCAGCAGGACGCCGAGCGTGAGACCGATGCCGCCGGCGGGCAGCGCGGCCATCAGATAACAGGCGAAGAGCGCGCCGTGGCCGGCCACCAGGACCCGGCCGCGGCCGACCCGGTCGGCCAGGCGTCCCATCGGTACGGCCAGAGCCAGGTACGCCACGTTGGTGCCGACGTACAGCAGGGGGAAGTAGCCGGCGGCGAAGTCGTCGCGATTTTGCAGCGACAGGTAGATGAAGCCGTCGCCGACGGTCAGCAGGCCGAGCACACCGGCGGCGAGCAGGGGCCGGCGCAGCTTGCGGCCGCCGACCTCGCGCAGGGCCCGGCGCAGGCCGACGCGGGCGGCACCGGCCGCCGTCCGCAGGTTGGGCACGAAGAGGACGAGGACCGCCAGGCCGGCCAGGGCGAACGCGAACGACACCACGAAGATGGAGTCGTAACTGCCCGGCACGCTGGCCAGCAGCGCGAACGCCACCAGTGGCCCGAGGGCGGCACCGCACGTGTCGAGGGCGCGGTGGACGCCGAACGACCGGCCCAGTGTGGCCGGGTCGGACGCCTCCGCGATGAGTGCGTCCCGTGGTGCTGTGCGCAGTCCCTTACCGAGCCGGTCGGCGGTCACCACGCCGGTGATGGCGGCGAACCCCGCGGCGGGGAGCATGGCGATGCGGCTGAGCGCCGACGCGCCGTACCCGAGGACCGCGACCCACTTGGGGTGACCACCACGGTCGCCGGCATAACCGCCGGCGATGCGCACGAAGGCGCTGACACCCTGGTAGGTCCCGTCGAGGAAGCCGTAGGCGACCGGGCTCAGACCGACCGCCGCCGTGAGGTACAGCGGCAGCACCGAGGCCACCATCTCCGACGAGACGTCGGTCAGGAGGCTGACGATGCCGAGGAGCACCACCGTCGACGAGACCCGGCGGACGGTGCGACCGGCCCCCGGCGCCGCGTCGGCACCGGGCCGGTCCCGCAGCGACACGTACACGTTGCTTGCCACCTTCCGGGCCGTCTGCCTGAATCGGGCGGCCCCACACTATCGGCGGCCTCTGACACCCGCCGAGGCCTGTTCCGCCCGATCTGTCGGCAGTTCGGGCGGCCGGATCCGACGTTCAGCCAGCGATCGCCGCCGTCAGCGTCTCCACGACCCGGGTCTGCTGGTCCGGGGTGATCTGCGGGTAGATCGGCAGCGACATGATCTCGGGCGCCGCCGACTCGGCGTTCGGGAACGAGCCGCCCAGGTGCTCGAACGCGCCCGTGCGGTGCACCGGCACCGGGTAGTGGATCGCGGCGCCGACACCGGCGGCGTTGAGCTCGGCCACGACGGCGTCGCGGCGGCCACCGGGCACCCGGATGCAGTAGATGTGCCAGACGTGCTCGTTGCCGTCCAGTGTCACCGGGCGCACCACGTCGAGGCCGGCGAGCAGCTCGTCGTAGCGGGCGGCGGCGGCGCGACGGCGGTCGTTCCAGCCGGCGAGACGGGTCAGCTTGGCGCGCAGGACGACCGCCTGGAGGCCGTCGAGGCGGCTGTTCACGCCGATCAGGTCGTGCGTGTACTTCTTGAGGCCGCCGTGGCTGCCCAGCGTGCGGACCGTGGTGGCCAGCTCCTCCGAGGCCGTCACGACCGCCCCCGCGTCGCCGTACGCGCCGAGGTTCTTGCCGGGGTAGAAGCTGGTGGCCGCGATGCCGTCCGCACCCGCAGCGACGCCGTGACGGGTCGCGCCCTGGCTCTGGGCGGCGTCCTCGACGATGGCCACGTCACGGCCCGCGAGACCGGCGCGGAGCTGCTCGACCGGCGCCAGCTGGCCGTACAGGTGGACGGGCGCGATGGCCCGCGTGGCGGGAGTGACGGCGGCGAGCGCGGCCTCGACGTCGATGAGGTAGGTCGCCGGGTCGCAGTCGACCAGGACCACCCGGGCGCCGGCGCGGGCGACGGCCTCGGCGGTGGCGATGAACGTGTTCGCCGGCAGGATCACCTCGGTGCCGGGGCCGACGCCGACCGCGCGCAGGGCCAGCTCGAGCGCGTCGGTGCCGTTGGCCACGCCGATGCAGTGCGGCAGGCCGGAGAACGCGGCGTACTCCTGCTCGAACGCCGCCACCTCGGCGCCGCCGATGAACGCCGTCTCGGCGATGATGCGCTTGAAGCCGGTCTCGACCTCCTCGGCCACTTCCGCGTGGGCGGCGGCCAGGTCGACGAGCGGGATGCGGGTCATATCAACTCCTCGGGGACGCCAGGACACCGGCGTCGCGTAACAGACGAGCGGGATTGCCGGCCCAGACCTGGCCGGGTGGGACGTCGCGCAGCACTACCGAGCCCAGGCCGACCAGCGACCAGGCACCGATCGTCACGCTCTCGCGGACGAGGGCTCCGGCACCCACGTACGCGCCGGCTTCGAGCACCACACCACCACCCAGGCGTACGCCCGAAGCGACAGTGGCGTAGTCGGCGACCCGGTCGTCGTGGGTGAGCACGACCTGCGGCATGACCGCGACGTGCGAGCCCACGGTGACGTCGGCGGTCAGCACCGCACCGGCGAGCAGCACACTGCCCGGGCCGACCACACTGCCGGCGCCGATCGAGGCCGACGGGTGCACCACCGTCGTGTAACGCTCGGCGGGCAGGCCGAGGCGCTCGACGATGCTCTTCCGGGCGGTGTAGTTGCGGGGATTGCCGACGCACACCACCACGGCGGCGTCGGTCAATTCCCGCACGCTGTCGACGCTGCCGAGGATCGGCACCCCCGACCGCGTCGTGCCGTGCAGGGCGGGATCGTCGTCGACAAAGCCCAGAACCTGGCGGCCGGCTGCCGTGGCGGCGGCAGCCGTCTCGCGGGCGAAGCCGCCCGCGCCGACGATGACGAGGTTTCTCACCGCCGGGCCAGGTCGCGCAGGATCCCGACGATGTAGTCCTGGTCGTCGGCGGTCAGCGCGTGGTGCAGGGGCAGGATCAGCGAGTCCCGGGTCAGCCGCTCGGTCACCGGCAGCGGGCCCGGTGCAACATCGGCGTACGCGGGCTCGAGGTGTGCGGCCATGATGCCGCGCCGGGCGGACACACCGCGCTCGGCCAGCACGGCGAGCGCCTCGTCGCGGGTGGCACCGAACTCCGGGTTGATCAGGACCCAGAACGACTGGTAGTTCGTCTGCCCGTACGCGGGGTCGCGCACCGGCACCAGCCCGTCGAGGTCCGCCAGCAGCTCCTGGTAACGGGCGGCGAGGGCCCGGCGCTGCTCGACCAGCCCGGCGAGCCGGCCGAGCTGCACGAGCCCGACCGCCGCCTGGATGTCGGTCATCCGGTAGTTGTAGGCCGTCTCCAGGTACGCCTCGAGCACCGGCTGTGCGCTGGCGTGCCGGTCGGCGGCCGAGACGTTCATGCCGTGCTCGCGCAGGCGGCGCAGGCGGACAGCCCGGTCGGCGTCGTCGAGGGTGATCATGCCGCCCTCACCGGTGGTGATGAGCTTGCGGGGGTGGAACGACCACGCGGCGATCGCGGCGCCCGTACCGGCGGGCTGGCCGTACGCGGTCGAGCCGGCGGCACAGGCCGCGTCCTCGACCAGGCCGACACCCCAGCCGTCCGCGGCCTTGCGCAGCGCGGCCACGTCGAACGGGACACCGCCCTGGTGCACGGCGATGACTGCCCGCGTACGCGGGGTGCGGACGGTGTCGACGGTCTCGACCGTGAGGTTGCCGGTGGCCAGGTCGACGTCGGCGAAGACGGGGGTCGCGCCGACGTAGCGGACGGCGTTGGCGGTGGCGATGAACGACAGCGACGGCACGATCACCTCGTCGCCGGGCCCGATCCCGAGCACCACCAGCGCCAGGTGCAGACCGGTGGTGCAGGAGCTGACGGCGACGCCGTGGGCGGCACCCACGGTCGCCGCGAACTCCTGCTCGAAGCGCGCGACGCGGGGGCCCTGGGCGACCCAGCCGGAGCGGACGGCGTCGGCCGCGGCCAGCGCCTCCTCCTCCCCCAGCAGCGGGATCATCACGGGGATCTTGCGCTGCGTCATCGCGACGACCGCCACCACTCCACGAGGCCCTGCAGGCCCTGGTGGAGGTCGATCTCGGAGCGGAAGCCGAGCTTCTCGGCCGCCGCGCTGGTGTCGGCCAGGCGCCGGGTGACGCCGTTGACCGCACGGGCCGGGCCGTGCTCGGGGGCCAGGTCGGACTTCATGACCTCGCTGAGCGCCTGGGCCAGCTCCTTGAGGCTGGTCTCGGTGCCGCTGGCGATGTTGAAGACCTCGTCGGTCACGTCGGCGCGGGCGGCCAGGATGTTGGCGCGGGCGATGTCGGCGACGTGGACGAAGTCCATGGTCTGCAGGCCGTCGCCGAGGATCAGCGGCGGGGTGCCCGACTCGATGCGTTCCATCCAGCGGATCAGGACCTCGGTGTAGAGGCCGAAGATGTCCATCCGGGGGCCGTAGACGTTGAAGTAGCGCAGGGCGACGTAGTCGAGGCCCTTCATGCTGTGGAAGCTGCGCAGCGTGGCCTCGTTGAACGCCTTCGCCGCACCGTAGAACGTGTCGTTGTTGTACGGGTGGTGCCGCTCGGTGGTCGGGAACTCCTCCGCCAGGCCATAGACCGACGCCGACGACGACACGACGAGCTTCTTGACACCCTCCTCGGCCGCCGCCTCGATGACGTTGAAGGTGCCGTCGACCAGCACCTCGTTGGCCAGCCGGGGCTCCTCCGCGCACTGGGTGATGCGGATCGCGGCGAGGTGGAACACGAGGTCCTTGCCGGCGGTCACCTCCCGCACCAGGGCCTGGTCACGGATGTCGCCCTCGACCAGCCGTACCGACCCGTTCGCGTCGGCCCAGGCGAGATTTTCCCGCCGGCCCCGCACGAAGTTGTCGAGGACGACGATCTCCGCGGCACCGCCACGGATGAGTTCGTCGACGACGTGCGAGCCGATGGTGCCTGCCCCGCCCGTGACGAGGGCGCGTGCGCCCTCGATCTGTACGCCAGTCACGCCATGCGCCCTTCGTCGAGCTTGATCATCTTTCCGCCCTCGGCCAGGCTGCGCGAGGCGGCCTGGAGGATCTCGAGCACCCGCAGGCCGGAGCGGCCGTCGGTCAGAGCCGGGGTGCCCGTGGTGATGGCCCGTGCGTACTCCTCGACCATCGTGCGCAGCGCTTCCCGCTCGGTCAGCGCCGGTGCGACCATGTCGCCGGAGCGGTACGAGACGAGGATGTCACGCCGCTGCTCGTCGCCGAGTTCCTCGGGCGCGGCCACGTCGACACCACGGTCGTAGATGGCGAGACGCTGGCTCGGGTTGAGGTCGTCCCACACCAGGGTCCGCTTCGAGCCACCGAAGATGGACGTGCGGATCTTCACCGGGGACAGCCAGTTGACGTGGATGTGCGCGATCGCACCGGTGTTGAGGCGCAGCGTCAGGTAGGCCACACAGGCCCGGCCCGCACCGATGCCGTCGGCGCCGTGCGCGGCGACCTCGGTGACACTGACACCCGGCGGCAGCACGAAGTCCAGGATGGACAGATCGTGCGGGGCCAGGTCCCAGACCACGTCGATGTCGCGCTGCACCAGACCGAGGTTGATGCGGACGGAGTCGAGGAAGTGCAGCTCGCCCAGCTCACCCGAGTGCAGGAGCTCGCGGATGCGCAGCACCGCCGGGGTGTAGCAGTAGGTGTGGTCGCACATCAGGGTCAGGCCACGCTTGTCGGCCTCCTCGACGAGCCGGCGGCCCTCCTCGTAGGTGGCGGCCAGGGGCTTCTCGACCAGGACGTGCTTGCCGGCCTCGAGCGCGGCCATGGCGACCGGCAGGTGGGTGCCGGCCGGGGTGGCGATGGCGACGGCGTGCACCTCGGGGTCGGCGAGGACCTCGTCGAGCTCGGCGGAGACCTGGACGGTCGAGTAGCCGCCGAGGACCCGCTGGGCCCGCTCGACGTCGAGGTCGCACAGCCGGCGCAACCGGAAGGCCGGTGTCGCCTGGAAGTTGCGGACGAGGTTCGGTCCCCAGTAACCGGCGCCGACAACGGCGACGCCGATCGGTCCGGACGCGGGCGGAGGAGTCACAGACATCCGTTTCGTTGGGGAAGCCACGGCTTCGTCGGAAGAGCGAGGGTGCCGGTGCGGGCGGGTCTCCCGCGCGGGGTCCGTGGGGAAGCTATCGATGTCGCCGGGCCCGCCGCCAGATGAGTGACGGAATTACGGCGGAAGCCGGGAGGGTGCTCCGGTACCTTCGGTCACCGCCGCGGCACTTGTCGGTCAGGGCCGACGCCGACCATCGGTCAGATCGACCCGTAGCGTCGGCTTCCCGATATCGTCCGGCCCCCGTCGCCACTACTCTGGCCGGGTCCGCCCGACCGGTGACGGGCCCGCCCGGAAGGACCCGATATGGCCGACGTTTCTCCCGACGGTGCAACTGTCGCGCCGACCGCCGACGTCGACCCGCGCGCCACGATCGGCGCGGGCACCCGGGTCTGGCACCTCGCCCAGATCCGCGAGGACGCCACCCTCGGCAGCAACTGCACCATCGGCCGCGGCGCCTACGTCGGCCCCGGCGTGGTCGTGGGCGACAACGTCAAGCTCCAGAACCACGCACTGGTCTACGAGCCCGCCCGCCTCGGCGACGGCGTGTTCATCGGTCCCGCCGCGGTGCTCACCAACGACGAATATCCCCGCGCCGTCACCCCCGACGGCCGGCTGAAGTCCGGCGACGACTGGACCGCGGTCGGCGTGACCATCGGTGAAGGCGCGGCCATCGGTGCCCGGGCCGTCTGTGTCGCCCCGGTGAGCGTGGGCCGTTGGGCGCTGGTCGCGGCGGGTGCCGTGGTCACCAAGGACGTTCCCGACTTCGCCCTCGTGGTCGGTGTGCCCGCCCGGCGGATCGGCTGGGTCGGCCGCGCGGGCCGCCCACTGGTCGCCAAGGGTGACGGCGCCTGGGTCTGCCCGGAGACCGGCGCGGGATTCACCGAGACCGGCGGGCTGCTGACCGAGGACTGAGCGGCCCCGCCGGTCTCGGACCGGCGAGGCCGGCGCTGCTCGGGTCGTCGCAACCCCCCGTTCACCAGCTGCGGGACCCGGAGTTGATACCACCCCACCGCCGGCCTTCCCGTACGGAATCCAAACGATTCCGTACGACTGCGGGCCGATTGGTATCGTGGCCGCCCGGGAGGTCCGATGGAACACGTGTCCGATCCGCCCGATCCGGGCTCGGCTCGCAGCCTCGACGACCTGGTCGGGTGCCTGCGTGCGCTCAAGCTCTTCGGCGGCGACACCTCGTACGAGGTGATCACCCGCCGGGTCAACGCCCGCTGGCAGGCCGAGGGGCGTCCCGCCGAGGAGCTCGCCCGCCGGGGCACCGTCGTGGACTGCTTCAAGACCGGGCGGCGGCGCATCAACGGCGACCTGGTCGTCGCCGTGGTGCAGGCGCTGCACGACGACGCCGGCTATCTCGCCCACTGGCGGCAGGCCCTGCGGGTCATCCTGGCCGAGACCGCGGCCGCCGCCCAGGTACGCGTCCTCGACCGTCTCCCGGACGACATCGCCGTGTTCACCGGCCGCGACGCCGAGATCGAACGGCTCCTGGCACCCGACGCCGCGGTGCGTGTGCTGGCCGGAATGGCCGGTGTCGGCAAGTCCCAGCTCGCGATCCACGCCGGTCACCTGCTGATGGCCCAGGAACGCTTCGACACGACGCTGTTCGTCAACCTGCGCGGCTTCCACCCCGACCCCGGGCAGCCACCGGCCGAGCCCGCGGCGGTCCTCGACGGCTTCCTGCGGCTCCTGGGCGTCTCCGGGCACAAGATCCCGCACGGGCTCCCGGCCCGGACGGCACTGTTCCGCGAACGCCTCGCCGGCCGTCGCGCGCTGGTCGTGCTCGACAACGCCGCCGACGAGGACCAGGTCCGGCCGTTGCTGCCGGACAGCACCGGCAGCCTGACACTGGTCACCTCGCGGCGCCGCCTCGACGGGCTCGAGCCGGTGCACATCGACGTCGAGCCGTTCACCACGGACGAGGCGGAACTCCTGCTCACCCGGTCGGTGCCCGAGGTCGCGCTGGGGACGGACGTGGCCGCGTACCGGAGGGTGGCTCTGAGGTGCGGGCATCTGCCCCTGGCCCTGAGCGTGGTCGCCGGCCAGATGGTGGCCCGTGACGGCTGGACGGTCACCGACCACGCCGACCGGCTGGACGAACGCCACCGCCACCGCCGGCTCGACAGCGGTGTGGAGCTCGCGCTGCACCTGTCCTACCAGCACCTGCCCGAGGCCCGGCGGACGCTGCTGCGGCACATCGCGGCGCACCCCGGCCCGGACCTCGACGACCACGCCGCCGCGGCCCTGCTCGGCACCGGCACGGAGACCGCCGCCGGGCACCTGCACGACCTCGCCGGTGAATACCTGGTGCAGCAGCCGGTCGCCGGTCGCTACCTGCTGCACGACCTGGTCCGGGCGTACGCGGCGGACCGGGCCCAGGACGAGGACCGGCCCGCGGACCGCCGGGCCGCGCTCACGCGCCTGTTCGACCACTACGTCCACAGTGCGGCCGCAGCGATGGATGCCCTCTATCCAGCCGAACGCCACCGCCGCCCAGAACTCCCGCCCCGGCCATCGGGCGGACCACGCCTGGACGACCCGAAAACCGCGTTGCAGTGGCTGGACGCGGAACGTGCCACCCTGGTCGCGGTCTGCCGGCACGCGGCCCGCGCCGACTGGCCCACGCAGGCCGTCCACCTCGCCGCCATCCTGTACTCCTATCTGGACAACGGCGGTCACCCGGCCGACGCGGTCATCGTCCACACCGAGGCCCAGCACGCGGCCCGGCTCCTCGGTGACGGCGTCGCCGAGGCCACCGCCCTGACCAACCTCGGCGTCGTCTGCTGGCAGCTCGGCCGCTATCCCGAGGCGATCGGGCACCTCAATCGCGCCCTGGCCCTCTTCCGCGACCTCGGCGACGGCCGGGGCGAGGCCCGCACCCTGGGCAACCTCGGCGTCGTGCACAGCGCCTCCGGCCAGGGCGAGATCTCCCTGACCTACCAGCAGCAGGCGCTCGACCGCTTTGTCCAGCTCGGCGACCGCGTCGGCGAGGCCAACACCCTGACCAACCTCGGCAGTGTCTCCGTGCGCCTCGGCCGCCCCGAACCGGCGGTCGAACACAACAGCCGGGCCCTGGCCATCTTCCGGGAGCTGCAGCACAACGGCGGCGAGGCCACCGCCCTGAACAACCTGGGCGACGCCCAGACCCTCCTCGGCCACTACGCCGAGGCCGTCGATCACTACGAGCAGGCGCTGGCGATCTTCCGCGACCTCGGCGAACGGTACGGCGAGACCTGCGTCCTCAACGGCCTCGGCCACGCCCTCACCGGCCAGGGCAAAACGGACGACGCCATCGGCCGCCACCGCGAAGCCCTCGCCCTCGCCACCGACATCGACAAACCCGAAGAACAGTCCCGAGCCCGTACGGCCCTGGCCGAGCTCGAGACCTGACCGTCGGCGATCCGGCCTACGGTGGCCGGGTTCAGCCGATCCAGCGGTAGCGGCGCTGGGGGCGGCCGGCCGAGCCGTAGCGGAGACGGACCTCGGCCTTGCCCGCGGTGACGAAGTGTTCGAGGTAGCGGCGGGTGCTGACCCGGGACAGGCCGATGCGTTCGGCGCACTCCCCCGCTGACAGGTCGCCGTCGCAGGCTCGCATGGCGGTGGCGATCAGGGTGGAGGTGTCGGCGGTCAGGCCCTTGGGCAGGGGTGCGGTGGTGGTGCGCAGGGCCACGAAGAGGTCGTCCACGTCGGCCTGGTCGACGTCCGTCGTCTCCGAGAGCCTTCCGTACGCCGCGGCGTAGCGTTCCAGGCGGTCCCGGAGGACGTCAAAACTGAAGGGCTTCAGGACGTAGTGGACGACCCCGCCGTGCAGGGCCGAGCGGACGGTCTGGACGTCGCGGGCCGCGGTGACCGCCAGGACGTCCGGGCCGTTACCGCCTTCGCGGAGGCGGCGCAGGACCTCCAGGCCGCTGAAGTCGGGCAGGTAGATGTCCAGGAGCACCAGGTCGGGGCGCAGGGCGTCGATCTGGGTGAGCGCGTCCGCGCCCGTGTGGACCACACCGACCGTCGTGTACCCGGGGACGCGGTCGACGAAGCCGCGGTGCACGCGGGCCACCATGAAGTCGTCGTCGACGACGAGGACGCGGATCACGAGATGGCCTCCAGCTCGTACGGGAGACGGGCGGTGAAGGTGGATCCGGAGACCTGGACCGTGCCGCCGCGGTGGACGCAGATCAGCCGGATCATCGCCAGCCCGAGGCCGTGGTGGCCGTGTTTTTCGTCCTTGGTGCTGTAGCCCTGCTGGAAGACGCGGTCGGCCAGTTCGGGGTCGACGCCGGGGCCGGTGTCGACGACCGTGACGGCCACCTCGCCGTCGCTCTCGCGCACGGTCACGGTGATGGCGCCGCCGGGGCCGGTCGCGTCGAGGGCGTTGTCGACGAGGTTGCCGACGACGGTGACGAGGTCGGCGGAGAGGCGGTCGCTGACCGGCGGGAGGTCGGTGCCGTCACCGATCGACAGGGTGACGCCCTGCTCGCCGGCCAGGCTGGCCTTGGCGATCAGCAGGGCGGCCAGCGCGGTGTCGCCGACGACCTCGGTCACCTCGCGGTCGAGGCTCTCGTGCAGCTCGCTGGTGCGGGTGATGTAGCGGACCACCTCGTCGTGCTCGCCCAGCTCGACGAGGCCGGCGATGGTGTGCAACCGGTTGACGAACTCGTGGGCCTGCGCCCGCAGCGTGTCGGTGGTGTGCCGGCTGACGTCGAGTTCCCGGCGCAGCGCGGTCAGCTCGGTGCGGTCGCGCAGGGTGGTCACCGAGCCGACGGTCCGGTCGCGCATGACAACCGGTTGCCGGTTGAGGACCACCACCCGGTCGTCGCTGAGCACAACCTGGTCGATCCCTTCCGACCGCCCGGTGAGCACGTCGAGCAGGGCCGGTTCGAGGTCCTGGTCGTGCAGGGAGCGGCCGACCGCGTCGGCGGGCAGGCCGAGCAGCCGGATCGCCTCGTCGTTGGCCAGGGTGACGCGGTGCGCCGAGTCCGTGCCGATCACGCCCTCCTTGATGCCGTGCAGCATCGCCTCGCGGTGCTCGACCAGGCCGGTGATCTCCCGCGGTTCGAGCCCGAGGGTCTGCCGTTTGACCCGGCGGGCCAGCAGCAGCGAGCCGCCGACACCCAGCACGATGCCCAGGACGAGGTAGGTGAGGAGGTTGGCCAGGGCGGCGGTGAGCTGGTCGGCCAGGGTCGGGTAGGTGCGGCCGACGATGATCAGGCCGAGGAAGCGGCCGTCGCGTTCGTCGAGGACCGGCACGTGCGCGGTCAGCGACTTGCCGCCCTCGGTGCTGACACCCACCCACGACCGGCCGGTCAGCCCGGTGCTGTCGCCCATCGGCGCTGTGCGGCCCGCGTCCGGGCCGGTCACGATGGTGCCGGCCGCGTCGGTGACCATCACGTACGAAGCCCCGGACACGGCGCGGGCGCTCTCCGCGACGGTCTCCAGCGCCTCGCGGCCGAGGGGGTTACCCAGGCCCAGGCGTACGGTCCGGTTGATCGCGGTGTTCTCGCCGACGGACCGCAACCGTTCACCCTCGACACGGCGGAACGCGGCGTCCGCCTCCGTGATCGACACCGCGGCGACGGCGCCGACGACCAGCAGCACGATCGCCAGCTGCAGGATCAGCAGCTGGCCGGCGAGCGACAGGCGCTGTCTCACCTTGGACCTCCCTGTCCGGTGTCCACAGCCAAGTGCGTCCCGGGCGCGGGCGCAAGGGCGCCTGCTGGCGCCGTACGCCGGATCGGGGTTGGATGCGGGGGTGCGGCGGCGGACGATGCTCGCGGGTGCGCTGGGCCTGACGCTCGGCGGGTGCGCCGCGCCCGAGGCCGACCTGCGGCTGATGGTGCCGAACCCGCCCGGCAGCGGGTACGACATCACCGCCCGGGTGCTGGCCCGCGCGCTGGACGCGTCCCGCATCGCCCGCGGTGTCGAGGTGTTCAACCTGCCGGGCGGGAGCGGGGTCGTCGGGTTGCGGCGGCTCGCGTACGAGCACGGCAACAACCACCTGGTCATGCTGATGGGTCTGGGGCTGGTCGGGGCCGAGCTCGCCGCCGGACCGCCGATGATCCTGGCCGACGCCACACCCGTCGCCCGTCTCGTGCAGGAGCCGGCGATCGTGGTCGTCCGCCGCGACTCGCCGTTCGGGTCGCTGGACGAGCTGATCGAGGGCTGGCGCGCCGACACCGGTCTGCGGGCCGGCGGCGGCTCGGCGGTCGGCGGGCCCGATCACCTGGCCACCATGCTGTTCGCCGAGGCGGTCGGCCTGTCCCCGGCCCGTGTCGCGTACACCCGGCACGACGGCGGTGGCGATCTGCTCGCGGCGATTCTCGGGCGGGAAGTGGATTTTGCGCTGTCCGGGCTCAGCGAGTACGCCGACCAGATCGAGTCGGGTCAGCTGCGAGCGCTCGCCGTGACCAGCGAAGGTCCGGTCCCCCGCGTCGCCGTCCCGACCGTACGCTCGGCCGGGTACGACATCGTCGTCAACAACTGGCGGGGCATGGTCGCGCCACCCGGCCTGTCCGCACCGGACACCGAGGAGCTGCGCACTCTCATCGGCCGGCTCGCCACATCCACGGAGTGGGCCGGTGCGCGTGCCCGCTTCGGCTGGACCGACGCCTACCTGGCCGGTGACGCCTTCGCCACCTTCATGGCCGACGAGAGCCGCCGCGTGGCGGGAGTCCTGGACCGCCTCGGAGTGACAGCCCGCCCGTGAAACGGACGCTGCCCCGGTGGCGGCCGGGGCAGCGCCCTGCTCAGTCGTCCTCGGCGAAGGACAGCCGCTTCGCCTCGGCGGGACGGCCGCGCAGCCGCGCCACGATCCGCGGCAGGTACGGCACCAGCACCGCCACCACGACCAGCGCCAGCAGGCACGCCGTGAGAGGACGGGTGAAGAAGACGGTCAGGTCACCGTTCGAGAGCACCAGCGCGCGGCGGAACTGGAGCTCCATCATCGGCCCGAGGATCAGCCCGAGGATGACCGGTGCGATCGGGAAGTCGAAGTGGCGCATGCCGAAGCCGATCACGCCCACCCCGTACGCGATGAAGACCTGGTTGACGCTGCCGGTCGCCGCGTAGACGCCGAGGGTGGCGAAGACGAGGATCCCCGCGTACAGGATGGGCCTGGGGATCTGGAGGACCTTGACCCAGACGCGGATCAGGGGAAGGTTCAGGGCGAGGAGCAGCACGTTGCCGACGTAGAGCGAGGCGATCAGCGCCCAGACCAGCTCGGGTGAGCGGTCGAAGAGCTGCGGGCCCGGCTGCAGGTTGAAGATCTGGAACGCCGCCAGCATGACCGCCGCGGTCGCCGACGTCGGGATCCCGAGGGTCAGCAGCGGCACCAGCACACCGGAGAACGCCGCGTTGTTCGCGGCTTCCGGCCCGGCAACCCCCTCGATCGCACCCTTGCCGAACTCCGCGCGGTTCTTCGAGCGCCGCTTCTCGTACGTGTACGACAGGAACGTCGGGACGTCGGCACCACCCGACGGCAGCGCGCCGAACGGGAAGCCGACCGCGGTGCCGCGCAGCCACGGCCCCCACGAGCGGCGCCAGTCGTCACGGCTCAGCCAGCCGCGCCCGGACGAGCCCGGTTCCAGCGGCGTCACGTGCTCGGGCAGACTGCGCAACCGGCTCGCGACGTGGAGCGTCTCGCCGATCGCGAAGAGCCCGACGATCACCACCACGATGTCGATGCCCTCCAGCAGCTCCATCGTGCCGAAGGTGAACCGCGCCTGCCCGGTCAGCCCGTCGATCCCCACCAGAGCCAGGAACAGACCGAAGATCAGGGACATCAGCCCGCGTACGAGGGAACGGCCGACAAGCGCAGTGACGGCGACCATCGCCAGCAGTGCCAGTGCGAAGTAGTCGGCCGCGCGGAACGTCGTCGCGAGTCTGGCCACCGGCTGGGCGAAGAGGCTCAGCAGCAGCGTCGAGATCGTGCCGGCGACGAACGAGCCGATCGCCGCCGTCGCCAGGGCCGCCTTGGCCCGGCCCCGCCGCGCCATCTGATAACCCTCGATGGCCGTGGCCACCGACGCCGACTCGCCCGGGGTGTTGAGCAGGATGGACGTGGTCGACCCGCCGTACATGGCGCCGTAGTAGATGCCGGCGAACATGATGAACGTGCCGATCGGGTCGTCCAGGCTGAACGTGACCGGCAGCAGCAGCGCGATGGTGAGCGCGGGGCCGATGCCGGGCAGCACACCGACAAACGTGCCGAGGGTGACGCCGATGGCCGCGTACAGGAGGTATTCGGGGGTGAGGACCGTGCCGAACCCGGAGAGCAGGTCACCGAAGACGTTCACAGCGGGAACACCCCCGCGGGCAGGAAGATGTCGAGGAACCGCGTGAAGCTCAGGTAGACCGCGACCGGCAGCACGATCGCGACGATGCCGTCACGGATCAGGTTGCGGCTGCCGAGGACCCGGGCGGTGACGACGGTGAAGAGCGCGGCGGAGACGACGAACCCGGCGTATTCCAGGGCGATCGCAAAGCCGACGAGAGCCGCCAGGACGCCGGCGGGAGCCCACCAGCCCGGCTTGTGCTCCTCCTCTTCGTTCTCCTCGGTCACGTCCGCGGGGGCTTCCGCCGCGATCTCCGGTGTGAGCTGTTCTTCTTCGACTTGCTGCGGCCTGAGCTGCGTCACCAGGTAGAAGGCCGACACGACGACCCAGGCCGCGGTCACCACGACCGGTGCGAGGCGCGGTCCCTGCAGACCGAAGTCCCCCTCGGCCGTCACCGCCGACCAGAGCAGCAGCAGACCGGCGACGAGCAGGACGGCGGCGAGGATCACGTGGGACCTCGCCGCCCGGACGGGTGCGTCCATCTAGCCCAGCCCGATGTCGGTCAGCACCGTCGTGATGCGCTCGTTCTCGCTCGTGAAGAAGGCCGCCGCCGCGTCCCCGCTCTTGTAGAAGTCCTCCCAGCCCTGTGCCTGCATGGCCGACGTCCAGTCCGGCGACGAGTGCAGCTTGTCGACGAACGCGGTGACCGCGGTCTTGTCCGCGGCGTTGATGCCGGGCGGCGCCACGACACCCCGCCAGTTCATCAGCTCGACGTCGAGCCCCTGCTCCTTGATGGTCGGTGCCGGCTTCCCGCCGCCGACGTCGACGCCGGTGGCCCCGGAGACCGCCAGCGCCCGGACCTTGCCCGCGGAGACCAGGTCCTTGAACTCGCTCTGCCCGGACACCGCCGCCGTGAGATCCCCGGCCAGCAGCGCCGCCTTGGCCTCACCGCCGCCCGAGTACGCGACGTACTTCATCGCCTTCGGGTCGGCACCCGCCGCCTTGGCCAGCAACCCCACCAGGATCTGATCGGTACCCCCGGCGGAGCCACCGCCCCAGTTGATCGACGCCGGGCTGGCCTTCGCATCGTCCATCAGCTGCTTGAGCGTCGTGTACTTCGAGTCGGCCGGGACGACGATGACCTCCTGCTCGGCGGTCAGCGTCGCGATCGGCGTGACCTGGTCGAGCTTGACCGGCGACTTGTTGGCCACGACACCGCCGACCATGACCAGCCCCATGACCATCAGGTGGTGGGCGTCGCCCTGGTTCTTGGAGACCAGCTGCGCCAGGCCGATCGTGCCCGCGGCGCCGGTCACGTTGTAGACCTCGACGGCCTGGTCGGTCAGCTTGCCGTCGGTCATCGTCTTCTGCATGGTCCGGGCGGTCAGGTCCCAGCCACCACCGGGCGCGGCCGGCACCATCAGCTGCACCGTCTTGGTTGGATAGGTGGTCGTGCCGCCGGCGTTCTTGCTGCCGCCGGCGGTGTCCTTCTGACACCCGGCCGTGGTCGCGGCGGCGAGGATCGCCACCGCCGTGGCGGCCAGGATCCGGCCCGACCGTACGGTCGGCGCAGGGCAAACCAGGGTCCTCACGGGCGATCCTCCTCAGCTCCACGCATTACCGCGCCGTTGCGCGTGTGTTGCGCTGATGCTGCGTCTCCCCGCCCGCGCCGTCACCCTTTGGGTCGCGGTGTTCGTTTTGGCCTTTATGGTCCCGTGCGCAGCCCCTCGGCGAGCAGAGCGACCATGCGACGCCCGTAGTCCGGCGCCTCGTCCGGCAGCGGCGCGCACAGCTTGGCCACCGCGTAGAGCAAGTCCTTCGGGCTCACCGCGGCCCGCACCTCACCGGCCGCGGTCGCCGTGTCGAGCAGCCCCCCGAGAGCCGGCCCCAGCTTCTCCAGCAGGTACGCGGAGAGCCCGTCGAACGCCGGATCACCCGAGTGCAGTGCCGTGGCGAACCCCCGTTTGGTCGCCACGAACGTGGCCAGCCGGTCGAGCCACTTCACGAGTGCGACACCCGGCGGATGCGCGGCCGCCAGCACCGGAGCTGCGTCGGCGCAGGCGTCGATCTCGCGCTCGAGGACCGCCTTGATCAGGTGTGCGCGCTGCGGGAAGTGCCTGTACAGCGTGCCGACGCCGACTCCCGCCAGATCGGTGATCTCCTTCGCCGGCGCGTCGACGCCGGACGTGGCGAAGACCGTCTTGGCCGCGTCGAGCAGCGACTCGACGTTGCGGCGCGCGTCGGTGCGCTTCCGGCGCGGTGCATTCGAAACCGCGGTGTCGTCGGACACGTCAGACTCCCTTGCTTATCCGGAAAGCTTTTCCGTATAGTTTCGGAAAGACTTTCCGCTTCGTCGACAGTACCCGCGAGGAGACGCTCATGCACTACCGCACCCTGGGCCGGACCGGCATCAAGGTCAGCCCGTACGCACTAGGTGCCCTGATGTTCGCCACGTCGATCGGCAACCCCGACCCGGAGGACTCGATCCGGGTGATCCACCGGGCGCTGGACGCCGGCCTCAACCTGATCGACACCTCGGACGCCTACGGCGACTCGGAGGAGGTCGTGGGCCGGGCACTGCAGGGACGGCGGGACACCGTCGTGCTCGCCACCAAGTTCGGCCGGCCCACCGGCACCGACCCCAACCAGCAGGGCACCTCGCGGCGCTGGATCATGACCGCCGTCGAGAACTCGCTGCGCCGCCTGCGGACCGACCACATCGACCTCTACCAGATCCACCAGCTCGACCCCGGCACGGACCTCGAGGAAACACTGTCCGCCCTCACCGACCTGATCCGCGCCGGCAAGGTCCGCGCGATCGGCTCGTCGAACACCCCGGCCGTCGACATCGCCGACGCCCAGTGGCTCGCCCGGCAGCACGGGCTGCAGCGCTTCCACACCGAACAGCTGCCGTACTCGATCCTCAACCGCGGCGCGGAGAACGACGTGCTGCCCGCCGCCCAGCGCTACGGCCTCGGCACCCTGATCTGGGGCCCCCTCGGCCAGGGAATGCTCACCGGCCGCGTCCGCCGGGGACAGCAGAACGACCTCAGCCGCGCCCGCTACTTCCAGCACCTCAACGACGAACGCCGCATCGACGTCGTCGAACAACTCGTGCCGCTGGCCGAGGAGGCCGGCCTGCCGCTGACCCACCTCGCCATGGCCTTCACCACCGCACACCCCGGCGTGACCAGCACCCTGCTCGGCGCCCGCACCCTGGACCAGCTCGACAACCTCCTCGAGGGCATCGACGTCACCCTCACCGACGACATCCTCGACCGCATCGACAAGATCGTCCCGCCCGGCACCGACGTCACCCGCCTCGACCAGGCGTACGTTCCGCCGGCCGTCCTGCAGCCCGCCCTGCGCCGCCGGAGCGTTTAACGATCGTTGTACAGTGCGCTTCATGGCCGACCTGAACGAGCTCTGGACCGCGGTGACCGACGAACTGACCGACCGGGTGCCGGTGCGGGAACGGGCCTACCTGCGCCTGACCCGCCTCCACGCCATCGTCGAGGACACCGCCCTGCTGTCGGTCCCGGACGCCTTCACCCGCGACGTCATCGAATCACGGCTACGCCCGGAAATCGTCGACGCCCTCGCGAACCACCTCGACCGCCGAATCCAGATCGCCGTGACGGTGCAGTCCTCCGCCCAACCCGCCACACCGGAACCCGAGCCGATGGTGACCCGCGGCGTCCGCCTGCCGGTCACCCTCGACGCCCGCCTGCGCGAGGCCGCCGACCAGGCGGGCGTGCCGTTCTCCCAGCTCATCCGCGAATGGATCGAACTCGGCCTCACCGAGATGAACGACGAGCGTCAGATCTCCCTGGCCACCCTCCGCCGAGCCATCGCCCACGCCGCCCAGACAACCTGACCAGGCAGCTCAACGACGTCCGCCGGCCCGTCCCCATTCCTGCTCGAACCGCTGCCGGTCGATCACCGTCAGGAGAAACTCGCCCGGCTGCCGGCGGATCTCCTCCAGATCGATGGGCACCTCGCTGAGCCCTCCCACATCGGTGCCCCCGAGCCCATCAGCCCACTCCAGGCGTCCGTCCCGGAAGATCTGCACGCGCCTGACCTCGTCGCCGTCCCCATCCACTTCCGACAGCAGCTCGACCGGCTCGTCCACGTAGTCATGCACCCAGCTCACGTGGATGTACTGCATCAGCTTCACTCCTACTCCGGTCAGCTGAACCAGGGCAGCAGCCCGGCATCGCGGACCAGAAGAATGTGAGGGTCGGTCGCGCTGACGTAGTTCGCGTCGAACGGCCACCGGTCCTCCTCACGAGCCTCCTTCCGCAGCAAGCCACGAAAGGAGACCATCAGCGAACTGCCGGCGAGATACGTCAAGCCACCGTCGCCCATGGCGTCGACGAAGAAGACCGCGTCCCGGTCGATGTGACTGCGCGAGGCGTCCAGCACGTAGGTGTTGCCGTTCCCGTCGCCGGCCACGGGCACCCAGCCGAGCTCGGCCCACCCAGGATGCCCGTCCAGAACCACCAGGGCGTCGATCCACTCCTTGCCGACACCCACGCCGTAGATCCCACCCGGCCCGCTCATCGAGCCGTTGCACAGACGCAGCCACTCCAGATAGGCGGGCGGCAACGCCATCGGATACCGGGCCTGAACGGCTGCGACCTGCTCCTCCGTCGCGCCGGGTGACGGGGTGTCACCCGGCGCGTGCGGAACGAGGCGCAGCAATTCGAGGATCTCCTGGCCGGTCGGTTCAGGCAACGCGGGTTTCGTCGCCGAGCCGGAGACCCGCGGTGAGAGCGAGCCAGCGGAGGGCCTCGAACGGGATCGGGTCGTCGTCGTGCTCCAGGGCGACCACGAGTCGACTGCCCGCCTCGTCGACGGAGATCTCGCCGAGACGCCAGAGGTCGTTGTCGGCCGAGAACCAGTGCAGCCAGCCGGAGGCCGTCCAGCCCGAGTCGCGTTCGAAGGCGAGCTTGTCAGGCGCGGCTCGCCACTGCACGAGCCACGCCTCCGCTTCCTCCATCGTGCGTTCCGGCTTGAAGGCGTCGAAGAGCCAGTCGGGGGCGGCCAGGAGCGCCGTTTCCGGGTCATCGTCACGATGGTCCCGGAGCCCGGTGAGGAGGTCCGCAAGTTCGCGGACCCGTTCCTCCGAGCCGGCCAACTCAACTCTGGTACGCATACCCGCTCCTAACCGACCTTGCCGCTGTTCGGCACGATGTAGTCAAGCATCAACCTGGTGTTGAACGGTTTCAGCCCGTACTGATCCGTGGCCGGATGGTCGACGGAGATCGGCCTGGTCGGGAACTGCTTCGACATCGACTCGGGCACCATGTCCGCCCGCAGGTAGTCCAGGAACTCGCGCTTGACCTTGAAGCTCTTGATCACCGAGTCCGAGAAGCCCTGCTCGAGGCGCTTCGCGAGGAACTCCTCGGCCCGCGCCCGGTTGTCGAAGCCGACGAACAGCGTCTTGCTGGCGCCCCGGATCAGCACCGAGCCGTCCTCGTGCACCCGGATCCGCTCGTTGGCAGCGCCCTCGACCCGGTAGACGGTGGCATCACAGTTGTGGACCAGGAGCGACGAACCGCCCGTGACCACGTAGTACGTGTGGACGTCACTGACCGTGAGGTTGTGAACGGCCGCCTGCGTGGTGGTCCACCGGTCGATCGCGGTGATCTGCACGAAGGTGCCGGCGCTGGTCCGCAGCCACTGCCCGGCCTGAAGTTCCGTCGCGTCGATCCAGTCGGCCAGCTCGGGCACCCAGAAGGGGTGGCCGTCGGTGGCCGTCACCTGGGCTTCGGCCTCACCCTTGTCCCCGTCGGTGTCGACGGTGACCTTCACGAGGTTCTTGAGACCCTCACCCTCGATCTCGGCGGTGACGGTCGAGTCCCGGCTCTCACCGGTCTTGGGGTCGGTCGTCTTGACCTCGTCACCGGTCTTGACGTCCTCGATGGGCTTGGCCGAGCCGTCCGCCATGAGCACCTTGGTGCCCGGAAGGAAGCTGTTGCAGCTACCGCCGTCGCCGTCACCACCACCGTCGCTGTCCCGGGACTTGCCGGCGCCGCCCCCGCCGCTGGTTCCGCCGCTGCTGCGCGACGAACTGCCGGACGATCCACCGGGTTTGGATCCACCCTTGCCGGCGCCGCTGGAGGCTCCCGCCGGGTTGGCCTTGGCCTGCGCCTCCTTGTGCACCGGGTTGCCGGTCTTCTTGGACGCGTTGGCGGCGGCGTTGCTGGTTGTCGCCGCCTTGTCGGCGGCCTTCTTCTGTGCGGCTTGCGCAGCCTTCTTGGCCCGCTCGATCGCCGCCTTCTTGGCCTGGAGCGCCATCCGCTCCGCCGCCCGGGCCGCGGCCAGGACGGCTTCGGCGGCCTTCTTGGCTGTTCGCCAGGCCTGGATCGCCGCGATGGTGCGGTCGATGGCTTTGGCGATCTTGCCGATCTTCAGGACCTTGGTCCAGGGGATGGCGCCGATGATCAGGCTGCCGCAGGCCCACAGGTCTCCGCCGAAGCAGTTCATGGCATCGGTGAGTCCGATGAACTCACTGAGGATGCCCCAGGCCGCGGACAGGATGATCGAGCTGAGCGAGCGGTTCGCGTTGGCCTGCGCCTCCGCCACCTGAGCGGGGCTGAGGCCGACACCGGCGAGTGCGGCAGCCATCTCGGCACCGGTCAGCGTGACCGACGCGACCGACAGACCGGTCGGGTCGGCGTGCGTCACCGGGTTGTTGTGCGCGTAGGCGTACCCGTTGGACTGCAGTGGATCGGCCAGGTCGAGGACCGGGTCGGCGGACAGGAAGCGCCCGACCACCGGGTCGTACAACCGGGCCCCGAGGGGCACGTAGCCGGAGGCGTCGTCACGGGTGGTGCCGAGGAAGCCGTCGTTGCTGGCGATGTGCATGCCGAGCGGAACGGTTCCCCGCTGGTTGCCGAACGGATCCTGCTTACGGATCCGCACCTGCATGGTGCCGCTGAGATTGACCTCGGCGTACGGCGTGCCCTGGTGATCACCGACAACGGCGGTCAGTCCGGGAGCGCCGGCGCCGTAGGCGTTGCGGACGACCGCTCCACCCGGGGTCGAATAGGTGCGCTGGGTGTTCACCGCGATACCGCCGCGCTGGACGGTCAGCTCGGCCTCGCCCAGGTACAGCGTTGCCTGCTTGCCCTGCATGGTCAGCAGCCGGCCGCCGTCAGGACCGTAGATGTGGCGCGTCTCGTTCTGAGCCAGCCACTGCTGCGCGGTCGAGGTGCCGGCACAGGCCGCGAGCACGATCGGCGTCGCGTCCGTCGTGATGCCGTCCTTCACGGCGAAGCAGAGTCCGGATGCCACGTGCTTGAGCTGGTTGGTCGCGGACAGCCGGTTCACCTGCTGAGCGGCCGTGCCGTCGCACTTCTGCAACTGTGCTGCTGATCCCGCCGTGCCGGCCGCGGGCTGCAGACACCAGCCGTCGTGGATGGACAGCGTTCCCAGGGTGGAATCGCTCTGACCGGGCGTCGCGGTGAATCGCCACTTCTGGGCGAGACCACCGTTGCACGTGTAGAGCTGGATCGGCTGAGCGGCCACGGGAAGACTCGACTTGAGGTCGATGCACTTGTCGGCCAGGCCGACGTACGCGGTCTTACCGTTCTCGCCCTGACCCGCGATGCGTTCGATCTTGCCGTCGTAGGTCCAGGCCAGGTCCTGCTTGTCGCCGTTCTGGAGCGACGTGACCGACTTGGTCTCACCGGTGAGCTCGTAGAGACGCTCGGCCTCGGCGGTGATCGCCGCACCGGCCGGGGTGACGTACTTCTTGGTGGCCTTGGTGAGGGTGCCGGGCTGGCTGCCGTCGGCCTTGCCGTAGGTGTAGTCGGTGGTGGCGTCCTTGGCCGACGCGCCGGTGATGTCCTTCTGGACCAGCTTCTTGCGGTTGCCGAGCAGGTCGTACTCGAACTCCTGCCAGTAGCCCGTGTTGTCCTTGCCGGCCGCGACGTTGACGGTGCCGTCGGCGCCGACCGGTCCGGCGCTGCAGGAGTCCTGGTCCTTGGCGGTCCAGGCCTTCTTCAGCTGGCCGAGCGGATCGTGCACGAAGCACTGCCGCTCCTCGATACCGACGGAGTGCTCCCGGACCGCCGTGACGTTGCCCGCGTCGTCGTAGGCGTAGGACCGCTGCGAGACGAGGTTTCCGCCGACGATGCTCTTGTCGTCGGACTTCTCCCGGTAGACCTGCTGCCCGGTGAGGGCGCCGCTGGCGTCGTCGTAGTTCGCCATCGCCCACACCCGGTAGGGCTGTGCGCCGAGGGTCGAGCGCAGGACCTGCCCGTACGGCGAGTAGACCGTCTCCGAGCCGTACCAGTCCCGGCCGGAGACCGACAGGGGCAGACCGTCCTTGGTGTAGCGGATGAGCAGCTTCTCCTCGGCCAAGCTGCCGACCGACGGCAGTGTCGCCGACTCCACCAGACCGGTCTCGGTGTAGCCGTAGCTGTAGGAGTACGAGGGCTTCAGACCCCAGGTGCTCGCGACGGTCGCCGGCAGCGACAACGTGGTCGAGGTCGGCTGGTAGTCATCGGTGTAACCGCCGATGGTCTGGGTGTAGGGCTGGCCGTCGGTGTACCGCGTGGACGACGCGGGCAGGCCCTTGCCACCGGCGGCGGTGTCGTAACCGAACGATGCCAGCAGCGTGCCGGTGCTGTTGTTGAGGCGCTGCTCCTTGGGCCGCGACAACTCGTCGTAGCTGTTCCAGACCGTGGCGCCGCGGGCGTTGGTGGCGGTCAGCGGCCGGTCGTAGTCGTCGTAGCTGGTGCTGGTGACGCCGCTGTCGGGGTCGGAGGCCGCGATCATCCGGCCGCGCCGGTCGTACGTCCACGACCAGGTGATCTTCGCGTTCTCCGAGTTGGTGGCCTTCTCCAGCTGACCGCGTGCGTCGTACTGGTAGGACATCGACGTGAAGGTGCTGCGACCGGCATCCCGGAAGGTGTCGACCCGGGTCGTGCGGCCCAAGGCGTCGGAGTAGGTCCGGTACGAGCCTGCGCCGGTCGGGTTGATCACCGTCGAGTAGTCGGCGCCGTACTCGTACCTGGTGGCCCGGTTCGGCATCTCGTCGCCGCGGAGAATGGGCAGTTCCTGAACGACACGGCCGAGTCCGTCGTACCGGTAGCGCGTGGTGTTCGGGACGGCGGCGTCCGGCTTGAACAGCTGACCGTCCGGGGTACCCGCGGTGTAGTACGCGTTGTTGGTCTCGTAGACCTCACCGGAGCTGTTGTACAGCGTGTCGGTGATCAGGCGGCCGCCACCGGTGGCTTCCTCCTGGCTCTGCCGCGCCCGGCCCAGACCGTCGTAGATGGTGACGGAGGTCTGGATCCTGCCTTCGTGTCCCCGTGTCTTGGTGGTGACGTACGGAGGTTTCCGCTGGCTGCTCGCCGGGTCGGGCGTGGTGTAGATCGCTTCGAAGTCCGGCACGGTGTTCGTCGCACGGCCCGGTCCCCAGGCCTTGCGCATGCGGCCCAGCGGGTCGAACTGCGCCTGACTGAAGTGCCCGTTGACGTCGGTCGTGCTGATCCCGACGGCTCGGCCCGGCTCGATCTCCCGGACCTGCTCGTGCTGGAGGGGATTCTTCTCCCGCACCCGGAAAGCCTGACCGGTCGCGGGCTCGTAGGTGATCGTGGAGGTGCGGTTGTCCCGGTCCGCCTTGGACGTGACCCGGCCGATCGCGTCGAAGCCGGTGGTGCCCTCGAGCTGGAATCCGGTGCCGTCAGCCTTCAGCGAGAAGGTCTGGGTGGCGAGACCGCGCGTCGTGGCGGGAAGCGCGGCACCGTACGCCAGTCCGTCGTAGGCGGTACGGCTGGCGGACGTGAGCGTGGTCAGGTTGTCGAAGTCGGCGGCGGCACAGGTCGTCGGGCTCGTCCGGAGCTGCCGGGTCAGGCCGATGATGTTCTTCGTGGTGTGGTGGACGTAGTCCACCGTCCCGCAGGACTCGTCGCCGGTTTTGGCGGTGTCGCCGAGGGATTCGATCTGGGTGGGGAGGCCGTAGGTGGGGTCGTACGTGGTGCGGGTTTCGACCTTGCGTTCGGTGCGTTTGTCGTCGCCCGTGCCGGAGGACTTGGTGACGGTGAGCTGGCGGGGTTCGAGGACGCGGTACGCGATCAGGGGGCTGATGTCGTCCGCGTCGCGGTTGCGGCGGGCGAGTTCGACGGCCTGGGGGTACGTGATGCTGCGGGTGAGCCAGTCCGTGTCGGCGTCGCCGGCGGCGGAGTAGGTGAGTTCTTCGGCGATGCGGCCGGCGAAGGGTTCGCGGTCCTTGGCGATCTCGGTGCCGGTGATGTCGTCGACGCCGACGGTGTCGCCCATGCCGCGGAAGTAGCGGGTCACCGACTTGGTGCGCTTGCTGCCGAAGTCGGGGTTCTCCTCGCCTGTCAGCACCGTGAGCTGCTGGAAGCCGGCGAACTGGGAGTACGTGCGGGTGGACTTCTTGGTGAACTCGGACTCGGCGAGTTTCCAGCCGGCGTTCTTGTACGCGTAGGTCGTGGTCGTGCCGAACGCGCCGTCGACGGCGGGGAGTTCCTCGACGGTTTCCACGACGTACTTGTGGAACCAGTCGATCTCTTCCGCGGCCGGGTCGGGGTGCCAGAACGCGGGGTAGCACAGGCGGGTGTTGGACTTCAGCTCACCCGTGGCGGTCTTGCCGGGCAGGCCGAGGCCGGTCTCGCAGTCACCGGTCGGCTTCTTGTAGCTGACGACCGTCTCGCCGCCGTACTCGTTGATGACACGGCCGATGCGCAGGCGGGAGAAGCCGGGGCGGGGGTCGTTCGTGCCGCGCATGACGCGGTTCGGCATGTTCTCGACGTTGGACTCGAAGCGCACCGGGTTGAGGGTGACCTTCTCGTCGGTCGTGCCGTTGCGGGCGTAGCCGGTACGGGTGATCGACTCGAGCCAGAGGGCCGTGTTGGGGCCGGTCTTCAGGATCGGGAACGACTGCTTGAGCTGGTAGTCGTCGACGACCTGGCGGGCGGTGGTGTCGGTACGCCGCTGCGCCGACGTGGTGATCTTGTCGAGGCGCTTGCGGGAGAAGAACGTCGGTGCGGCGTTCCAGCAGAGGACCTTCGGGGTGGGTGCGGCGCAGCGGAGGTTCGCCGGGGTGTCGTACCAGATGCGGTAGTCGCCCGGGTTCTTGCTGGTGAAGTTGGTTTCGCTGCAGGTCAGGGAGCCCTTGTCGTAGCAGCGTTCCTCGACCGAGAAGTTGACCCGGGCCGGGGCGACGGCGGAGAAGATGCTGTCCTTGCGCTGCCCGTAGTCGATCCGGCTCAGGTAACCGCCGCGGTCGTACTTGACGGGGGCCTTGAAGTCGAAGTTCTTGGCGTAGTAGTTCTGCTCCTTGGCCCACCACAGGCTCATGGCGTTGCCGTGCACGTCCTCGACATAGTCGAGCGACCAGCGCCAGGCTTCCGTACAGGAGGATTTTTTGTAGTCGTCGGTGCTGGAGCCCTTGTAGCAGGGCTCGCCCGAGTGGTTGCTGTAGACCGGGACGGTCAGGACCGAGTTGGTGACCGGGTCGGTGCTGGTCCAGCCCGGGAGCTTGTTCAGGCCGAAGTGGTACTTCGTGCCGTCGCGGGTCGTGACGACCCAGTACTCGCCGTCCTTGTCACCGTTGGCCTTGCTGGTGTCGAACTCCTGGTCGATGACCGAGCCGTCACCGTTGGCGGTGAACCACTTGTTCTTGGAGGCGTCCCAGACGAGCTCGGTGTTCATACCGCCGAGCGACAGGGTGGCGTTCTTGGAGCCCCAGCAGAGGTCGGCCGTCTTGAGCTGCGTGTTGTTGGCGCCGGGCCGCTTGGAGTCCTGCTTGCAGTTGGCGTAGGTGCGGGTGATCGAGCCGGCGCTGTAGTCCCAGCCGTCACCGATCCAGGAGGCCTGGTTGTTGGTCGCCGAGGTGCGGCCGTCGACCGACTGCGACGAGTAGCCGAGGTTGACCTTCGGGATCAGACCGCCGGCGGTCTCGGGGACCTGCACCTGGTACGAGTAGGTGAACGCACCGGACGACGAGCCCGCGGCCCACGAACCCGAGGACAGCAGCGGCGTCGCGGTGAAGTCACCGGCAGCCGAGGCGCCGGTGTCCATCGCGCCGACCACACCCGAGCCGGACGCGGCGGCGGCGCGTGCCATCCCGCCCACCCCGCCGGTGGCGGAGTCGTCGAGCAGCTTGTCGAGCGGGACGGTCGCGCTGATGATGTGGCGCTTGCCGGCCGAGGCCGTGGCACCGGAGAACGAGCGGGCGGCGGCCGAGGACGCCGGGACGACCTGGACCTCGCTGGGCACGGCGGTCGCGGTCGCGGGGTCGGTCTCCTCGCCGGGCTCGCCGGTCGATTCGCACTCGCCCGTGCCGGGCGCGTCGTAGGCACAGTCGGGCAGGACCACGATGCCGAAGCGGTCGGCCGCCTGCGGGCCGTAGAGGTCGGCGAAGGTCGTGTAGTCGACGCTGAGCGCCACCTCGGCGTCCGCGGCGGCGGACGCGGGCGGGACGATCTTCATGATCAGGCCGGCGACGTCGGAGGCCTGCGACGCCTCGGGCGCGGCGAGGTCGACGGTCCAGTTGCCGGCGAGGTCGGCCGGGTCGGCGCCCTCGGGCACACCGAGCGCGATCGGCAGGTCGTCGACCGGGAGGCTCGCGCCGGGCTCGAGGCCGGTCAGATCGACAACACCGCTGTCCTCCTGCCACGGCGCGACGGCGGTCGGCTGGTACGGCTCGACCGGCACCTCGTCAGCGGTGGTGAGGTCGGCTTCCGCCGCCTCGTCCTGGTCGACGGGTGTGTTCGCGGCGAGCTTCGGCAGCGTGACCGCGGCGCCCTCGCGGGACATCCCGTCGCCGGGGACACCGAGCGCCCGGGCGGGCAGGCTCGTCGCCACCAGCGTGGCCGACAGGCTCAGGACGAGCGCCGTACGGACACGCCACCACAGTGGACCAGTTCCACGCATAACGAGTCGACTCCCACTCAGGGCCGGACGGAGGATGCGGCGACTGTGCGGGACGGAACGCGGGAACTCAACGTTACGGACCGTGACTAAACTCGATTTAGAGTGATCTAGGTCACTCGATGATCGTGAATATAGCTCACCATTGATCGGCTTTGGTGCCCAACCCGCAAAACGGTAGATCCATCGCGTTTCGTCAAACGAAGACCTCTCAAAACACCTATCCGCCGCATTCCCGGCTGGTTGCACTGCGCTATGTATCGAATCGATAACAAGCACGGGGTAGCGGAGCCGACCCGGTGCCGTGCGACGGTGTGCGCGCTTTCCGCCCCTGCCTCCGGGAGTCGACCGCCGTGACCGTGCCTCGTTTTCTCAGATACTTCGTGCGTACGCGCACCAGGCTGATCTGCACCGCCGGCCTGGTGATCGCCGCACTGGTGGCCGCCTCCGTGCCGTGGTGGCCCTCCACAAGCGACAGTCCGGCCGCGACCGCCGGTGCACCCGCGCCCGCACCCGGTGCGGTGCAGTTCCGGGACCGCGAGGCCGCCCTCACCGAGGCCCGGCAGTCGAAGAAGGAAGTCCTCGTCGACAGCGCCACCACCGGCAACTCCCAGACCTGGGCGCTGCCGGACGGGCAGTTGCGCACCCGGACGCACGCGGTGACGCAGCAGACGCAGGACTCCCAGGGCGCCTGGAAGCCCGTCGACATGAACCTCGCCAGTGCCAAGGACGCCACCCCGGGCGGGCTCAGCGTGCGGCCGGGCAACCCGCCCACCCCCGTACGCTTCGCCGGCGCGAGCACACCGAAGGCCGGCGAGGCGGACACCGTGCTGGCCGAGCTGGAGATCGGGGGCCGGACCATCGCCTACACCTGGCCCGGTGCACTGCCGGCGCCGGTGCTGGACGGCTCTCGCGCCCTCTACCCCGAGGTGCTGCCCGGCGTGGACCTGCTCCTGGTCGCCCGGCAGGAAGGCGGCTTCGGCCAGCTGCTCATCGTCAAGACCCGCGAGGCGGCCAAGAACAAGGAACTCGCCTCGCTGAGCTACGGCCTGCGGTCGGACAGCGCGGTGTTCCGCCGCAACGCCACCACGGGCGGCGTGCGGATCCTCGACGCGAAGACCAAGACCGAGGTCGGCTCCATCCCCACCCCGATGGCGTGGGACTCCTCCGGCAAGGACCCCGAGTCCCCCGAGGCCCCGCGTCTCTCGGTCGCCACCGACGCGGACGTCCTGAAGCTCTCCGGGCTCGGCGGCTTCGAGCCGGGCTCGCGCGAGGCGCCCATGCCCACGCGTCTCGACGGTGACGGCACCGGCTCCGCCCGCCTGCACCTCGACGTCGCCTCCACCGGGCTCCTGAGCGACGCCCGGGTGCGCTTCCCGGTCTTCCTCGACCCGCCCATCAACAGCGGCGAGCAGGCCTGGCTGTTCGTGCACAAGAAGAACCCGAACAGCAACTTCCTGAACGGCACCAGCTACAACGGCGGCACCACCGACGCCCGCGTGGGTTACGAGAGCGAGAACGGCGGCACGGCCCGGTCGTTCTGGCGGATGGGCTTCAAGAACATCAAGGGCGCGAAGGTCAGCTCCGCCTCCTTCAAGGTCCTCAACAACCACTCGTGGTCGTGCACCAGCCGCGAGTTCCAGCTGTACTTCACCGGGGCCATCTCCTCGGGCACCACCTGGAACAAGCAGCCTTCGTGGACGGCCCTGCAGCAGAAGAAGTCCTTCGCGTACGGGTACGGCAGCAACTGCTCCGACGAGTACGTCGCGTTCAACGTCCAGAACGCGGCTCAGCGGGCCGCCGATGCCGGTGCGACCAACGTGACACTCGGCATGCGTGCCACCAGCGAGGACGACACCCAGACGTGGCGCAAGTTCGCGGCGACCACGGCAACGCTGGAGGCCGTGTACAACACCCCGCCGAAGGAGCCCACCAACGGTGTCTCCTCCCCCGGCGGCGCCTGTGTGCCCGGTCCCACCGGTCAGCTCGGTGTGACGGTCGGCAAGACCAACATCGTGCTGTCGGCCAAGGCGGTCGACCCGGACAGCAACCTCAGCAAGTTGCGGTTCCAGTTCTGGAAGGCCGGCACGAGCCTGCCGGCGGGCACGGCGGTCACCCCGGACAGCACCGGCAAGGCCAGCCTGACCATCGCTTCCAGCACCCTGGTCGACAAGACCACGTACGCCTGGGCGGTTCGCGCCGAGGACTCGTCCGGCGAGGAGTCGTCGTACTTCCCGCCGGGTGACTACGCCTGCCTGCTCACGATCGACGCCACCAAGCCACCGGCACCGGACGTCGAGAGCGATGTCTGGCTGGAGGCCACACCGGACGGCGCAACCTGGTCGACGGTGAAGTTCGGCGCGACCGGCCCGATCACCTTCAAGTCGGACGGCGCCAAGAAGTTCGAGTACTCGTTCGAGTACGTGCTGCCGACCACGGTCACGACGACCACCGGGACGTACACCGTGCCGGCCCTGGCGCCACGTCACTCCGGCCCGACCACCCTGGTCGTGTACGCGTACGACGCGGCCGGCAACCGCAGTGATGCCACCCTCTACCAGTTCTACGTGCCGCCCCGCGACGTCGCCGACGGACCGGGTGACGTCGGTGGTGACGGCCGCGCCGACCTGCTCGTCATCGACGCGTCCGGACGGCTTCTCACCCTGCCCGGTGACACCGACGGCGAGCTCTACGGCAGCCTCTCCGCGTCCTACTCCACCGGCGGCAAGCTCAACCCGGCCGGTCACTGGCTCGACGCGGCCACCGGCAAGGCGGCGCTGATCGCGAAGTTCGGCGACGTCTACCCGGGTGACGGCACGACCGACCTGTTCGCGCGGACCCCGGACGGCGGGTTCTGGCTCTACCCCGGCGACGGGTACGGCAGCTTCAACATCGACGACCGGCTGAAGGTGCTCCTGCCGTCGAACACACCGGCGCCGTCGACGTGGACCCAGATCAAGGCCGTCGGTGACATCACCGGTGACAAGCTCCCCGACCTGGCTCTGCGCGCCGGAACGGCCTTCTGGGTGCTGTCGGGGTACACCGGCGGCAGCTTCCAGACGGCGACGCTGATGGAGGGCACCGCCTGGGGCCGCGGCGAGATCGTCAACATCGCCGACATCGACCTCGACGGCACACCCGACCTGACCTGGCGGCACCTCGACACCGGGGTCATGTCGCTGCGCCACGGCAAGCCCGGCACGGTCGCGGGCAGCGTCAACCTCGACTCGCTCAAGACCGCCGCGGCTTCCCGCTCCGGTGACGTCCAGTACGGGACGGGATGGTCGGCGTCGGGCATCTACGCGGTCATCGGCGTACCGGACGTGAACGGTGACCGGGTCCCCGACATGTGGGCGGTCACGGGCAGCGACGGAACCACCCGGGTCTACCACGCGACCACCACCTGGGGCGGGTCGCAGAAGACCGTGCTCTCCGTCGACTGGCGCACCATCAAGGCCTTCGGCTAGTACCACCAGGACCGGCGCGGAAAGAGGGAGGGCCCGATCGGGCCCTCCCTCTTCTACTGTCGGGGCATGAACGGCTCTGATTGGTTTCTGCTCGGCGCGCCCTGGGACTGCTCGGGCACGGGCCGCGGCGAGGCGCGAGCACCGGCGGCGCTGCGGGACGCCGGCCTGGCCGACCTTGTCGATCTCGACCTGGGTGATGCCGCAACGGTCATCACGAGCACCGACCGGGACAGGACCACCGGCGTACGCGCGCTGCCCGAGACGGTTGCCGCTGCACACGCGCTCTCGGCCGCCCTGTGGACCGGCGTCCGCGACCATCCCGGCCGGCGCCCCTTGGTCCTCGGAGGCGACTGCAGCCTGCTTCTTGGTGTCTTCGCCGGAGCCCGTGCGGCGGTCGGCGAGCTGGGGCTGTGGCTGCTCGACGGCCATCCGGACTACCTGGACGCACCCTCGTCGGACACGGGCGAGACCGCCGACCTCGAGCTGGCGATCCTCCTCGGTGACGGACCGCCGGAGCTGACCCGGGCGACTCCGATGCTGGCGGCCCGCAACGCTGCCCTGCTCGGGCATCGAACCACCAGCCTCGACCCCGCATCGGCAGCCGAGGTGGCCCGTCTGCCGGACGACCTGTTCACGATCGACTCCCCCGCGCTGCTCGCCGACCCCCGCGGCGCCGGAGAGCGAGCGGCGGCCTGGGCGGCCGTGCCGATGTGGCTGCATCTCGACGTCGACGTCCTCGACCCGTCGGTGCTCCCCGCGGTGACCTACCCGCAGGGCGGCGGGCCGGACCTCGACCAGCTCGCCGCCGTCCTCGCGCCCCTGCTGGCGTCACCGCGACTGATCGGGGTCAGCGTCGCGGACTTCCGCCCGGACCTGGACCCCGATCATCGGTACGCAAAACGCCTGGTCTCCCTGCTCTCGGGTCAGCCGAAGATCGAGGTGACCCACTCCGGGTGATCGACGAACGGGTTCCGGTTGTGCTGGTAGGTGCTGTAGATGAGCTCGTTGCGGCGCTTCTCGAAGGCGTCCGGCGGGTCCTGGAGATTCCAGGCCTTCAGCGCGGAGAGACGTCCCAGCCGCGGCGCGGTGCCACTGCCGGTGGTGTCGTCGACCTCGAGGTCCGGGTAGGAGTCGCCGCCCTCGTACCGGACGGCCATGTAGAAGATCATGCGGGCCACGTCACCCTTGACCGCCGCGCGAGGCTCCCAGGAGTCGGCGTCGGTTTTGTTGCCGGGGGCGCCGGAGACGGTGCTGCCGCCGTTGTCGAAGTCCTTGTTGTCGCGGGTGGCGTTGACCTGGACGTCCTCCGGGCGCAGGTGGTGCAGGTCGGTGCCGGGACCGACACTCGTGCCGAAGTCGCCGTGGGACTTCGCCCAGACGTGCTCGCGGTTCCAGTCGCCGCTGTCGCCGCCGTTGAGCGTCTTCGACCGGCTGAGGCCGGAGTAGAGCAGGATCACGTTCGACGAGTTCGCCGGGTCCTGGTCGGTGGCCTTGAGCGCGTTCCACACAGCGTCGTAGGACAGCTTGGTCACTCCGCTGGAGATGATGCCGTGCAGCGCGTTCTTCAGGTTCTCGCCGGACTTCCCGGCCGCGGCCGCGTAGTAGGCGCTGGTGGACCCCGTCGGTGTCGGCGTCGGAGTCGTCGGTGTCGGTGTGGCACCGCCGAGCGTCATCGCCGACGGCGATTTGAGGCCCGGGTGCGTGAAGTACGCCTCCAGCGAGCCGGTCACGGTCAGCACCGAGCCGATCAGACCGGGGTTGGTCTGCAGCCCGAAGGCCGACCGGTAACTTGTGGTGATCTGCACGTAGAGCATGGCCCCGGTGCCGGTCTCGGTGCGGCTGTCGGCGATCGCCAGCGCGGTGTCACCGGTGAAGTTGCTCCGGAGCACCGTGCTGGTGCCGGTGGGCTGGCCCACGATGTAACCGCGGACCGTTCCGGTGCCGCTCTGGTTGCTGATCGCCTGGGCGACGGTCAGCGTGGCGGCGGCCGCCGGGCGCATGCCGGCCGGGGCGCGGAACATCGTGACGGTCAGTGCGAACAGGGCGAGGATCGCGGGCATCAGGAGCGCCACGGCGCGCCTGCGTGCTGTCAGTCCGGACATGTACCTGAGTATGGGGAACCGGCGGGCCGGAAACCCCATATCAGCTTTGTCATACGTGCCGGTCAGCCCGCGGAGAGCACCTCGCGCAGCTTCACCGCGAACTCCTCGGGCTTGCCCGCGTAGCCGAACTCGCCGCCGAGGAAACCGCCGTGGTGGCTCGGGAAGACCGTGACCTCCTGGCCCAGCAGCGCCGCCGTGCCGAGCGCCGTCCGCGCGGTGTACGTGCCCGCCGACTCCTCGCCGACGGCAATCACGATCCGGGTCGGCGCGGCCTCGAGCGCACCAGCGTCGGGCCGGTAGTCGATGACGGCCCACGAATCCTTCGACAGCAGCGGGTCGTTGCGGCTGCCGTCGTCGGTGTCCGGCATGCCGAACATCGCCGGATCGGCGGCGGGCTGCTCGAAATAGGCGTCGGTGAACTCGCCCTGCCACGACGTCATGACCATGAACGCCGCCATGCCGGCTCCCATCCCCTTCGCCTGGTAGGCCTCGTGGAACCGCGCCCGCGCCCGGTCGGCGGCCTCGGCGTCGGGGAGCACAGCGTTGATCGGCGGCTCGTGCGCCACCAGCGTGACGACGTCGCCGGGATGCGTCGCGACCAGTTCCAGCCCGGTGACCGCGCCGCCGCTGCTCCCGAACACCTCGACCGGCCCGGCGCCGAGCTCCTCGATCAGCAGGTGCAGGTCGGCCGCCTGCCGCTGCGGAGTGTTGTCGGAACGGCCGTCCGACCGCTTGCTGCGGCCCAGCCCGCGCGGGTCGTAGGTGACGACCGTCCGGTCCTCGAAGTGCCCGGCCAGCGCCCCGAACCCCTCCGCCGTCATCGGCTGCCCGATCATCAGCAACACCGGCCGCCCGTCTGCCGGCGGCAGCGGTCCGCGCACGTCATAAACCAGATCAGCCCCGGGTACGGACAGAGTGAAGGTCTGCGTCATGCCCGTGAGCCTACGACCGGCCAGGCCCCGGAACCCGGCAATGGGCCCCGGGGCACGCTGGTGTCAGCTCGCGTAGGTCTCGAACTCGGCGACCTTGGGCGTACCGGTGGAGCTGGTGATGTTGAAGGTGATCTTGGTGAGGGAGGTCGGGATGAAGGTGATGGCTCCCGCCCCGCTGCCGGATTTGAGGACCGCACCGGTGGCGTGGTTGAGGACCTGCCAGGAGCCGATGCTGCCGGCCGAGCCGGAGGCCTCACGGATGATGATCCGGGAGACCGTGGTGGCCGAGCCCCACTTGATCGAGATGGAGCCCGTTGCGCCGGCCGGGGACCAGAACGTCGTCAGGTCGCCGTCGCGGACGTTGCCGTAACCGGTGCCGGCGGCCTTGCTGGAGCCGTCGGAGCCCGCACCGATGCTGAGGTTGGTGCCGCTGGGCTGCGAAGGCGTCGGCGTCGGGGTGGTCGGCGTGGGAGTTGTCGGCGTGGGCGACTGCGGCGTGCAGTTGCCGTTGGAGACCTGCAGGCCGGTGTTCGCGCCCGCCGTCTGCCGCACGATCTCAGGGACGCAGGACGCGCCGTCGAGGCTGTACGCGTACGGGATGCTGACCGTGGTGTTGGATTGCGGGTTCGGGCCGGCCGGCCGGTTGTCGGTGCCGGGCGCGGACCACGTGACGTTGTCGAAGATGTTGCCGCTGACCTGCCAGAACCCGGCCTCGTCGGTGTAGAACGTGCCGAGGACGTCCTTGGAGTTCTTGAAGTAGTTGTTCTCGACCTTGGCCCGCGCGCCGGCCCGGGAGTTGATGCCGGACTCGTTGAGGCTCACGTACGAGTTGTTGTAGATGTGCGCGATTCCCCCGCGCAGCAGCGGCGTCCGCGAGTCGAGGTTCTCGTACGCGTTGTGGTGGAACGTGATGAACCCGTTCGAGAGGTCGCTCTCGCTGGACCCGATCAGCCCGCCACGGCCGGAGTTGCGCAGGATGCTGTACGACAGCGTCACGTACTGGGTGTTGTCCTTCATGTCGAAGAGGCCGTCGAAGCCTTCCGACTCACCGCCCGACGCCTCCAGGGTGACGTGATCGACCCAGACGTTGCGGACGGTGCTCTCCATGCCGATGGCGTCGCCGCCGTTGGACGTGGGTGAGCCGGACTTCTTGACGTTCCGGACCGTCACGTTCTGGACGATGATGTTGCTGGAGTCGCGGATGTGGATGCCCAGCTGGTCGAAGACGGCTCCGCTGCCCACGCCGATGATCGTGACGTTGCTGATCTGCTTGAGCTCGATCACGCCGGCGGCGGTGTTACAGCTGCTGCCGGACACCTTGGCGGTGTTGCCGTGGTTGATCGTCCCCTGCACCTCGATGATGATCGGGGTGCTGCTGGTGGCCCGTGTGCACAGTGCGGTGTGGATCGCGGTACCCGTGGTCGCGCGCACGGTGGCGCCGCCCGCCCCGCCGGTGGTCCCGCCGTTCTGGGTGGCATATCCGGTCACGCCGCCGACCGCTGCCGATGCCTGGGACATCGGCAGGGCCAGACCGATCGCGGCCCCGACAGCCAGCGTGGCCAGCCCGGCCTGCAGTCGCCCGTGTGGTCGTCTCATCCTGGTCTCACCTTCGTTCTCGAGGTGTGACGTGGTGCTTCACGCGCGTGGTCTCGGCCGATGTCACGGAGTTCGCCTCGTCCAGGTGGGATCCGCGTGCGTCAGGAAAGCGCTTACCTGCGGGGCAGAGCATAAGGAGATGTTCATCGATGTGACAAGAGGTCAGCCCGGATTACGCACGGAGCGCAGCAGAAAACCGGGGAGCCGCAACTGCTCACCGTCCGCCACCGCGGAGATCTCGATCTTCTCGATCGCCGTGCCGGTCCACACCGGCTCGGCGAAGGACGCCCGCAGGAACTCCTCGGTCACACCCCAGACCTGGCCCGGCTCCAGCGACACGGCCAGGACAAAAACGGTCGCACCCGGCGCGGCCAGGTCCGGCAGCTGAGCCAGGTAGTCGTCCACCTCCGAGCCGCCGTGCCTGTTCAGGCTGTGCAGCAGCCCGGAGTCGAACACGGAGTCGAACGGCGCCGACGGCAGGTCGAGCGCGGTGGCGTCCTGCACGCCGAAGTGCACCGTCACACCGGCCGCGGCCGCACGGGACCGCGCCTCGTCGATCGCGACGCCGGAGATGTCGACCGCGGTGACCTCGTAACCGCGGCGGGCCAGGTCGATCGCCAGCGTGCCGGTGCCACAGCCGATGTCGAGCACCTTGGGGCCGCGTACCCGGTCGTCGAGAACGGCCGCGATCGCGGGCTGCGGAACCCCGATGTCCCAGGGTGGCGGGCCTGCCCGATAGATCGCGTCGTAGTCGCTCACCCGAGCAGTACACCAGGATCAGCGCCGGGCTGGCATACTCGGCGCCCATGACGGCACGTCTTGCAAGATCTTTCGCGATCCTGGTCCTTGTTCTCGGTACGGCGATCGGTTTCGGTCCGGCACCGGCCTGGGCGGCACCGATCGACCTGAAGATGACCCTGACCGGACCCGACGAGGTCACCGGTGGCGCTGTTGTCGCCTACCACCTGCGGGTCGATGCAGGCCCGGCGGCGGACGCCGCCTCGGTGAAGGCGTCGCTCTATCTGCCGTCAGGTGTCATCTTCAGTCCCGACGACTGGCAGGACCAGGACGAGTCCGGCCCGTGCGTCGCCGGCCTCTGCACGGTGACCAGGCCCGAGCACGTCGAGCGCGGGTACTTCACCTGGACAGTCCGGCTGGTCTTCGACCGGAGTATGAGCCCTGACACCCGGCTGGGCCTGCGCGCCACCGCCGCATCGGCCGGCGAGGAGGCCACCCCGGCCGACAACGTCGCCGATCTGGATGTGACCTTCCTGGGCCTCTCCGACGTCGCGCTGACCGCCGTCCCGCCGAACGGCCCCGTGACCGCCGGTGAGCCGGTGCGTTTCGCCGTGATCGCCAAGAATGTCGGCGACACCCGGATCTCCCGTCTGACCTTCACCTACGCCGAGCTGGGTCTGTGGTTCACCGGCGGAGACATCGACGTCGACGGTGCCGAGTGTGTCGCCGACCCCGGCGAGATGGTGTGCGACTTCGCCGTCGATCTGGAGCGCGGGGAGAGCAGGCGCATCGAGCACACGTTCCCGACCCATGCCAACGAGGACACCTGGGGTGCGAACGGCGTCGTCCGGATCCGGGCGCGTGACGGCGACCCCGCCAACAGCGACATCAGGGTGAAGTTCGTCTTCGCGCCGAAGCCCGGCACGACGACCCCGCCCACCACGCCGCCCACCGCGGCTCCCGGCGGTGGCGGCGGCCTGCCGGTCACCGGATCGGCGACCCTGCCCCTCGGCCTCGGCGGTCTGGTCCTGCTCCTCGCCGGTACGGCCGCACTGTGGGTCACCCGCCGCCGGCGCGCGTAGGCACCGCCGTACTGCGGTCGATCGCGGTCTCCACCGCCGTCCACGTCAGGGTGTGCTGCACCCACGGGGGCGGCGGTGTGCGTTGCGGGCCGAAGAGGTAGCGGTGCTCGACGATGCCGCGCAGTGCCCGGTGGACGTCGAGCTTGTCGTCGATGAAGTGCGTGATCCCCAATTCCTCGCAGTGCAGCGCCTTCTCGGGGCGCTGGAGGCAGAAGCGGATGTTGGCCCGGGGGATGCCGGTGCGGGCCGCGAAGCGGTGGTGGTCGAGCCACTGGCGGGTGTGGCGCTGGACCCGGTCGCCGCACTTGGAGATCAGCCAGACCTCCTCGAAGCGCGGCACGAGCCGGGCCAGTGTCTCGAAGGCTCCGGGTACGGCCGGTGTGGCCAGCATCCGGGCGGTGTCGCCGCTGAAGAACTGGGTGTCGCTGCTGCCGGGGACGACGCCCCCACCGATGATGACCCGGCCGATGTCGACACCGAGCCGACTGTTCTGCGTGTTCATGCCCTCAGCGTGCGGCCCGCATCGCTAGAGCAGAACTATCGATCATGTCCCAGCTATAGTCTCCCGCTATGGATGAACGGGCGGTCTCCGCCGATGCGCTGGCCTCGTTCGTCGTGTTCGCCGACCACCTCAACTTCACCCGGGCCGCCGCGGAGCTGCACATCTCCCAGCCCGCGCTGCACGTGAAGATCCGCAAGCTGGCGGCGGCGCTGGGTCGCCCGCTCTACCACCGCAGTGGCCGCCGGCTGGTGCTGACCGCCGACGGGGAGGCCGTCGCTCGGTTCGCCCGGTCGCACGACGAGCGACTCACCCACTTCCTGGCCGACTTCGCCGGACACCAGGCCGCCCGTCCGGTGGTCCTCGCCGCGGGCCAGGGCGCCTACCTCTACCTTCTCGGCGACACCATCCAGGCTGTCCTGGCCGAACAACCCACCCGCCTGCGCCTGATCAACTGCGACCACCGGCAGATGCTGGCCGCCGTACGCACCGGCCAGGCGCACCTCGGCGTGAGTGTGCTCGACGTGCTGCCCGACGACCTGACCGTCCTCGAGCTGGCCACCTTTCCCCAGGTCCTGCTCCTGCCCGACGATCACCCGCTGGCCCGGCGCCGGTCGATCGCCCTGACCGATCTGGCCGGCGCGGGTCTTGTCGTACCGCCTCAGCACCGGCCGCACCGGGTCCTGCTGGAACAGGCCCTGCGCGCCTCCGAGGTGGAGTGGACGGTCGCCGTGGAGGCCGAGGGCTGGCCGCTGATCACGCACTTCGTCGCCCTCGGTGTGGGGCTGGCCGTCGTCAACGGCTGCGTGCCCGCACCGGCGGGACTGGTCGCCCGCCCGGTCACCGGCCTGCCACCGGTCACCTATCACGTGGTCCATCAACCGGCGGCACTGTCCGACCCGAGGGTCGCGGCGCTGCTCGACCGCATCACTGCTCAGCGGCTCGCTGCTTCCGCACCGCGTACGCCCGCTTCGTCTTGACGTGATTGCCGCACCCCTCCATGGAGCACCATCGGCGTACCTGATTCCGTGAGGCGTCGTAGTAGGCCCAGCGGCACGTCTCGCGGGCACAGACCTTCAGGCGACCCCAGGTGCCGTCCTCCCGGCACCGGCGGATCGCGTCCACGAGCTGGGCGCACGCGCCGTCGAACGCCGTGCCACCGGTCGCGGCCAGCCGGTATCCGTCCACCGAGAACACCGGACGGAGAGGGACCGTCGCCAGCACCCCGGTGAGGCGTTCCAAGGCATCCGGATCGGCGGAGTGACCGGCGTGGCCGAGCAGCACCGAGCGCAGACCCTCGCGGATCGACACCGCGGCAGTGAGATCCGCCGGGCCCAGCCGGGTCCCGGGATCAACGAGCCGCTGCTCGGCGAACCAGCCGGCCAGGCGCTCCGGCGAGGTCAGCACCTCGCCCGCGACCTGCGGTTCAGCGGTGTTGACGAAGTCACGCACCAGCCGGGCGGCGGGCGGCACCTCGATCTCCGAGCTCATCGCGCCTCCTCTGATTCACTCCATCGTAAGCACTTGACTGGTGTGAATGCGGCTTGGGATGGTCGGAGGAGAGGAGGCCGCCGATGCTGAAGGGCTCGACCGTTCTTGTCCTCGGGTTGCTGACGGCTCTCGGGCCGTTGTCGATCGACCTGTACCTTCCCGCGTTCCCCGCCCTGCGCCGCGACCTCGATGCCACCGACGGAACGGTCCAGCTGACCCTGGCCGCAATGACCCTCGGTCTGGCGGCCGGCGAACTCTTCATGGGCGCCTGGAGTGACCGGGTGGGCCGGCGCCTGCCGCTGCTGCTCTCGACGTCGGTGCACGTCGCGGCGACGATCGGCTGCGCGCTGGCTCCCTCGATCGCGGTGCTCGCGGCCTTCCGGGTCGTCCAGGGCATCGGGGCCGCCGGGAGCGCGGTGCTCGTTCTCGCGATCATCCGCGACGCCGCCGACGGGCGCGCCCTGGTCGTGCTGCTGTCCCGCGTCACGCTGGTGACGACCACGGTGCCGCTGCTGGCGCCGGTGGCCGGGGCGGAACTCCTGAACCTGGCCGGCTGGCGCGGGATCTTCGCGGTCCTGGCCGCCGCGTCGGCCGCGGTGCTCCTTGCCGGCGCGCTGGGCGTACCCGAGACGCATGTTCCCTCCCCCGCACCGGTCCGCCTGCGGTCCCGTTTGCGGGCGGTCTGGTCCGACCGCGCGTTCCGGCGGGCGACGCTGGTCGCCGCCATGACCTACGCCGGTGTCTACGCCTATGTGGCGGCATCACCCCTGCTCCTGCAGGAGGTGTACGGCCTCGGCACCCGCACGTACTCGATCGTCTTCCTGGTGAACTCGCTCGGCCTGGTCGCCGGGGTGCAGCTGAGTTCCCTGCTGACGCGCAGGTGGGACACGGCCCGCGTCCTGGCCGGCTTCACCGCGGTGACCGTGCTGGCCGCGGTCGCCATCGTGCCTCTGCAGTGGGCGCACACCGGTACGGGTGGTCTGCTGCTCTGCCTGTGGCTGTTCGTGGCGGCCTGCGGTGGCTGCTTCCCGTGCGCGACCGCCCTCGCCCTCGACGGGCAGGGCGGTCAGTCCGGCACGGCTACCTCGCTGCACGGGTTCACCAACTTCACCGCGGCCGGTGTCATCTCACCCGTGGCCGGCCTCATCGGCATCACCGGCCCGGCACCCGTGGCGGGCGTCCTGATGGTGACCTCCGGCATCGCCCTGCTGTCCGTCGTCACCGTCCTGCGCTCCGGCAAACGCGTTGAAGCGGCGGGCCGCTGACGCATAGGCTCCCGCTCATGACCGGCGACTGGAGGGACGGCGGGTTCAGGCAGCGCCGGCCCTCCGCGGAGACGCTCGCCTGGGTCGCGGCCTCGATGGGCCCGGGCAGCCGGGTCGTGGGGTTTCGCCGCATGACCGGTGGCGTGTGCTCCGCCGTGAATCGCCTGACCGTCGAGCGAGGCGGAAAGCGCACGTCTGTCGTCCTGCGGCAGTACCCGGACGGGCTCGGCCTGCGGGACACCTTGGAGCAGGAAATCGCCAACCTCGGTGTGGTGGCGGGAAGCGGGCTCCCGGTTCCCAGCGTCCTGGCATCCGATGTTGCCGGCGCCTCGACCGGGGGCACACCCTCGTTGCTGATGACTCGGTTGCCGGGACATGTTCACCTCGATCCGGCGGAACCCGGGTCGTGGCTGACGCGGATCGCCGAGCTGGCGGTGGTGCTGCACTCCCTCGATCTCCCCGCGAAGACCTTCAGGCCCTGGACGGATTCCTGGATCGCCCCTCGGGACGGGTTCCAGGTGCCGGTCGACGCGCCGAGGCCGGCCGTGTGGAAGGCAGCGTTCCGTGCCATGGCAGAGCCACCACCCAAGGACACCGCCGTCTTCCTGCACTGCGACTTCCTGTCCGTCAACCTGCTGTGGTCGCGCGGGAAGATCACCGGCCTGACGGACTGGAACTCCCTCCATCGGGGATCACGCGCGATCGACGTCGGGCACTGCCGGCGATACCTGGCGGCGCTCTTCTCGCCCGAGTGGTCGGAGCAGCTCCGGTCGCTCTACGAGTCGGCCGCCGGGGTGACTCTTGATCCGTGGTGGGACCTGTACGCCCTGCTGCACTACGACAACAGCGGGTCGAAGTGGATCCGTGGTCAGGTCGCCGGGCGCCGTCCCGTCGACGTGCCCGGCATGACGTCCCGGGTCGAGGTTGCTGTCGAGTCAGCGCTGAGGCGCCTCGGATAGACCGGACAGGTCACTCGGTCAGCGCGATGTACTTCTCCTCGAGGTACTCCAAGATGCCCTCGGAGCCGCCCTCACGGCCCAGGCCGCTCTGCTTGACACCGCCGAACGGCGCCGCCGGGTCGCTGACAACACCCCGGTTGACGGCGACCATCCCGGCTTCGAGGCGGCGGGCCACACGGACCGCCTCGCGCTCCTCGCCGAAGACGTACGCCATCAGCCCGTACACGGTGTCGTTGGCCATGCGGACGGCCTCGTCCACGTCGTCGAAGCGGACCACCGCCGTCACCGGGCCGAAAATCTCGGTCGTGGTGATCGTCGAGCCGTGCTCGACGCCGGTGAGCAGTGTGGGGTCGTAGAACGCGCCTTCCGCCGAGGCCCGGCCACCGCGGCGCAGCGTCGCGCCCTCGGCGACGGCCCGGTCGACCAGGGCTGCCACCTTGTCGCGTTCGGGCACGGAGACCAGGGCGCCGAGGTTGTTGGAACGGTCCAGTCCGGGGCCGACCGACATCTTGGCGAGTGCGTCGTCCATCCGCGCCACGAACTCGTCGTGCAGCGAACTGTGTACGTAGAAGCGGTTGGCCGCGGTGCAGGCCGAGCCACCGTTGCGCATCTTGGCCAGCAGTGCGCCCTCGACCGCGGTGTCCATGTCCGCGCCGGGCAGGACAACGAGCGGGGCGTTGCCACCGAGCTCCATCGACGTGTTGACCACACTGTCGGCACAGGCGCGCAGCAGGTCCCGGCCGACCTCGGTGGAGCCCGTGAAGGACAGCTTCCGGATCTCGGGGCGGTCGATCATCCGCCGCACCAGCGGACCGGTCGGCACCGGCGTCACGAGGTTCACGACACCGCGCGGCACCCCGGCGCGGAAGAGCACTTCCACCACGTACGCGGCGGTCAGCGGTGTCTCACGCGCCGGCTTGAGGATGGTCGTGCACCCGGCCGCGAGGGCGGGGGCGAGCTTGCGGGTCGCCATGGCCGCCGGGAAGTTCCACGGGGTGATCAGCAGTGACACCCCGATCGGCTGCCGGTCCACGATGATCCGCTTGTCGCCGGCCGGTGCGAGCCGGTAGTCCCCCGGCACCCGCACGGCCTCCTCGGAGAACCACCGGAAGAACTCCTTCGCGTAGGTCGCCTCCCCGATGGCGTCGGACCAGGACTTGCCGTTCTCCCGCACCATCACGGCAGCAAAATCCTCCACCTCGTCACTGAGGATCTCGTACGCGGCCCGCAGCAACTCGCCCCGCTCCCGGGGTGCGGTGGCGGCCCACCCCTCCTGCGCCGCAGCGGCCGCGTCGACGGCGTCCATGCAGTCCTGTTCCTCGGCGATCGCAAACTGCGCGATGGTCGACAAGTCGGACGGGTCGACGACGTCGAATCGCCGCCCGCCCGCACCGGCCCGCCAGGCACCGTCGATGAACAGGTCGGTGTGCAGCTTCATGTCTCGACTCCCGATCTCAGGCAAGGAACCCTCCGTCCACCGGCAGGACAACCCCGCTGAGGTGGCTCGCTCGATCGCTCAGCAGGAACGACGCGACGGCCCCGACCTCCGCGCCGGTGCCAGCCTTGCGCAACGGTGTCGCCGCGATGCGTTTCTCCACGCCACCCGGGATGGCCAGCCGGGTCTGATCGAGCATCGGTGACTCGGTCGGGCCGGGGGCGATGCAGTTGACCCGGATGCCGAGCGGCCCGAAGTCGTGGGCGGCCGTCCGTGTCAGGCCGATGACGGCGTGTTTGGTGGCCTGGTAGGCGCCCATGCCGGAGCTGCCGCGCAGCCCGCCGATGCTGCTCACGGTCACGATCGAGCCGGAGCCCTGCTTCTCCATGACCCGGGCCTGCTCGCGCAGGCAGAGCCAGGTGCCCTTGACGTTCACCGCCAGGATCCGGTCGATATCGTCCTCCGGCACCTCGTCCAGGCGTCCGCCCTGGGTCATGGCCGCACTGTTGAAGGCACCGTCGAGCCGCCCGAAGCGCGCCACCGTCGCCTCGACAAAGGCAGCGACGTCAACGGCTCTCGAGACATCCCCCGTCGTGTACGCGACCTCGTGCCCCGCCTCCCGCAACTCCGCGGTGAGCTCAGCGAGCGGCCCGGCGCTGCGGGCGACCAGCATCAGCGCGGCACCGTCCGCGGCGAGCACCCGTGCAGTGTCGGCGCCGATCCCCGCACTCGCGCCGACAACCAGGACAACCTTTCCGGCCAGTGGTCCCATCGCTTGAGCCTAGTGTCATACCGTCATACAATTCAACCGTGCTCGAGACTTTCACGGCGGCGCTGCCGGACGACTTCGACCGCCTGCTGCGCGGGGCGATCGACGTCCACGTCCACGGTCAGCCCGATCTGTCGGCCGGACTCCCCAACCGCGGCGCCGACGTGGCAGTGGCCCGGCTGGCGCACGCGTACGGGATGTCGGGCTGGGTGTTGAAGTCCCACCTGTGGGCGACGACGGACCGGGCCCGGGCGGTGCAGGAGGCGATGGCCGGCACCGGGTTCCGGGTGCACGGCAGCATCACGCTGAACCCACCGGCCGGTGGGCTGGAGCCCGGCATCGTCGAGCTCGCCGCCGCACACGGCGCGAGTGTGGTGTTCCTGCCGACGTGGGGCTCGGCCGCGGACGCCGCGCGCGGTGGTTACATCTCACAGGTGCTGGGCCGGATCGCGCCGTCCTTCGACGAATACGCGGCCCGGACGGCGATCGCGCTGTGCCAGCCGGACGGCGCACTCTCCGGCCGGGCGCGCGCAGTCATCGACGCCTGCCGCGCGCTCGGCCTCGCGCTCGCCACGGGGCACGCCTCGGTCGAGGAGAGCCGGGCGGTCGCCGCGTACTGCGCCGAGGTCGGTCAGCGGCTGCTGGTCACGCATCCACTGCATTACACGGCGGATCCGGGCCTGCTGCGGGAGTTCACCGCCATGGGGGCGTACCTGGAGTTCTGCAACGCGCCGCTGGTGCATCCGGACGGGCATCTGACCGTCCGCGACGTGCACGAGGCGATCGTCGCGGCCGGCCCCGAGCGGGTCATCCTCACCACTGACGTGTTCTCCCGCTGGGTGCCGCCCGAGCCGGAGTGCCTGCGGATGTTCGTCGAGCAACTGGCGTATCTCGGCTGGACGGCCGAGCAGATCACCACCATGGTCGCCACCAATCCCCGCGCCTTCCTGGGAGAGCCTGCATGAGAATCGACGACGTCGACCCCGCGGACATGAGCGCGGCCCAGCGGGAGCTGTACGACATCTACACCACCGGCCGACGCGTGGCGCCGGAGAGCCCGTTCTCGCTCGTCGGTGCGGACGGCCGGCTCCTCGGGCCACCCGCGGTCTGGGTCATCAGCCCGGCCTTCGGCAAGGCCCTGCAACACATCGGCAGTGCGGTTCGTTACGACTCACGGCTGCCCGTCCGGGCCCGGGAGATCGCGATCCTGCTGGTCGGCCATCACCACCGCAGCGCCTTCGAGCTCTACGCGCACGAGCGTGCCGGTGCGGCCGCCGGCCTCACCGCCGAAGACCTGGCCGCGCTGGCCGAGACCAGGGAACCATCCGGCCTCTCCGAGGTGGAGGCCTGCGTTTTCCGTACGACCACACGGATTGTCGACCGCGGCACCCTCGACGGGGACGAGTACAAGGACGCCGAGGGTGTGCTCGGCGCGGAGGGTCTGTTCGAGCTTGTCACCATCGTCGGCTACTACAACATGGTGGCGTGGCAGCTCGCCGTCTTCGACATCCAGCCCCCGGCATGAGCTATTCGATCTGGATTCTCGAGTACGGCTACGTCGACCGTTTCCCGGCGAGCAACCTCTTCGCCGCGCAGCCCAACGAGGGGTACCGGCGGATGCCTTACTGCTTCGGGCTGGTGCGGTCGGCGGACCGGTGCATCCTGGTCGACACCGGTTTTGCCGACCGGGCTGTCCACGACCGGCTCACCACCAAGTACGGCGAGACCCGCTGGCGTTCCCCGGTCGAGGCCCTCGCACAGGTCGGCGTGACGGCCGGGCAGGTCGACACGATCCTGTTGACGCACAACCACTTCGACCACGCCGGGTGTGTCGACGTCTTCCCGGACGCGCACGTCTGGATCCAGCGGCGCGAGATCGACAGTTACGTGGCGGCCTCCGCCCGGGCGTCCCGGTTCGAGTTCCTGACCCGGTCGTGCCAGACGGATCTGCCCGAGCAGCTCGGACGCCGCCCGTCGACCCTCGTCGAGGGCGTGGCCGAGGTGGCGCCGGGCATCGAGCTGCGACCGGCCCACGACACCCACACCGCGGGATCCCAGGTTGTCGCGGTCACCAACGCCGCCGACGGCACGTGGGTCTTCGCGGGCGACAACGTCTACAGCTACGAGAACCTCGACGGGCTGCACGGCGACGGCGTTCTCGCCCCGATCGCGATGACCACGGGCAGCGCGGCGACCTGGCTCGACTTCGCCGACGACCTGCTGACCGGCGTCGGCGGGGACAGCCGGCGCATCCTGCCGTTCCACGAGGCCGCCGTCTGGGACCGTTTCCCCTCCGCCACGGGCGACGACGGTCTGCACGTGGCGGAGGTGTCACTGGCCGGCGGTCACCCTAGCGTGGTGTCCTGAGCCCGAAACGGGCGACGAACCGGGTGGCCAGGGCGTAGGCGAGGTGGCCACCCGGCCACTGCGTCACGTTGTGGCCGGCGGGGTCGTGGTAGTAGTTGTGACAGCCCGCGTTCATCGCCGAGGCACTGCCGGCCATCCGGCGGTCGATCCACTCGGTGAAGCGGCGGGCGGCGGCCGGTGAGGTGTCGATGCTGCGCCGCCGGGTGCGTTCCAGCCGCCGGACGGACTGCACGACCACCTCGGCCTGACGTTCCAGCTGGGCGATGATCGAGACGCCGCCGTTGGTGTTCGGGCCGTACAGGATGAAGAAGTTGGGGAAGCCCGGCACGGTGATGCCCATGAAGGCGGCGGCACGCTCGCGCCAGACGTCGTGGATGCCGCGGCCGTCGCGGCCCTTCACGTCGAGGCCGGCCAGGAACTTCGTCGGCTGGAAGCCCGTGCTGAGGATCAGCACGTCGATGTCGCGGGCCGTGCCGGTCGCGTCGACCACGCCGGCCTCGGTCACGCGGCTCACCGCGTGCGGGACCAGCTCGACGTTGTCACGGTTCAGCGAGGGATAGAACGTCGACGAGATGACCGGCCGCTTGCACCCCCACGGGTAGTCCGGGGTGACCGCCGCCCGGGTCGCCGGGTCGGTGATGCTGGTCGTGATGAACTGCTCGCAGACCTCGCGCATCCGTTGCTGCCGGCGGGATCCGACGTCGTAACCCTTGAAGCGCCGGTTGCCCTGATGGAAGATCTTCGCCCGGCTGAGCCGCTGGGCGAGCGGGACGTGACGGTAGATCCACCGCTCGCGCGGGGTGTACTCCCGCTCGTTCTTCGGCTCGATCCAGCCGGGCTCACGCTGGAAGACGTGGACCTTCGCCGCGGCACCGGCGATCGACGGGACGATCTGCACCGCGGTCGACCCGGTGCCGACCACTGCCACCGACTTGCCGGTGAGGTCGTGGTCCTCCCAGCGTGAGGTGTGGAAACACGGGCCGGTGAACGTCTCCAGCCCCGGCCACTCGGGGTACCGCGGCACGCTGAGCAGACCCAGCGCGGAGATGACGACGTCGAACTCCTCGCTGTCACCGTGCTCGGTGGACAGCGTGTAGGTGCTGGTCGACTCCTCCCACACCAGGTCGGTGACCCGGGTGTTCAGCCGCAGGTGCGGCCGCAGCCCGAAGCGGTCCACCACGTGCTCGGCGTAGGCCAGCAGTTCCGGCTGGGTCGCGTGCGTCCGCGGCCAGTCGTACTTGAGGAACGAGAACGAGTAGGCGTGCGAGGGGACGTCGACCTCGCACCCCGGGTACCGGTTGTCGTACCAGGTGCCGCCGACACCGGCGGACTGCTCGAAGATGACCACCGAGGCCCGGGTGTTCTTCCGCAGCTTGATCGCGGCCGCTATGCCACCCAGTCCGGCGCCGACGACCGCGACCCGCAGACGGCTCCGCCCGGTGGTCATCGAGCCTCCGGTGCCGGGTAGTCGGCGGCGTTGAACACCCAGCCCTCCATGTCGGAGAAGTCGAACCGCGGCGGGCAGAACACGTCGATGAGGTGATTGGTGCCCGCACCGACGGCCTCGCTGGTGTGCAGGGAGGGCGGCGGGATCACGGTCACCGACGGGGCGACGACCGTGTAGTGCTCGTCCTCGCGCCAGTTGGCCTTGTTCGTCGTCCACGGCCAGCGCAGGTGGTGGACGTACTCCCCCGCCAGCACGATCGAGCACTGCTCGAAGTCGTCGTGCTTGTGCGGCGACAGCTTCGCCGGGTCACGCGGGCCCTGCTTCGGGTCGATGAAGTTGACCATGAAGGTGGTGCAGCGGTACAGCCGGAAGGGCGGGTTGGCCAGCGGCGCCACGGTCAGGTCGTAGGTGCGGACGCGGAAGCCGCCCACCGGGTCGGGCCAGGGCTGGAACGGCGGGATGTTCTCGTGCGCCTCGGCGTAGGAGCCGGCGTTGGCGGCCAGTGCGGCGATGTCCTCGGACTTCGTGGTCAGCAGGCGCAGCACCCGTCCCCGCCCGGTGATCGTCACCGTGCTGTCCCCCGGCGGCACAACGATCATCGTGCGGCCGGACACCGTCAGCTCCTCACCCGGCGCCTCGACCCGGGCCTCCAGGTCGTCGTCGGCCAGCAGCACCACGTACTCGTCGGGCTGGGAGGTCCGGGACAGGGCGGCCGTGCCGTCGAGATCGGAGTACCCGACGACGAAGTTCTGGCCCCGGGCGTACCAGGTGGAGATGGTCTCGGTCTTCTCGACCGGCGGGACGTCGCGGAACTGGACGTGCTCGGATCCGGAGAACCGCTCGGGGGTGGCCGGTGCGGCCGCGGCGGACGGCAGCGTGGAGCGCAGGTCGGTGGACTCAAACGCCATGGGGGGCTCCTTCGGTGAATCGGCTGCCGAGGCCGGCGACCACGGAGGTCGCGGCACCCCTCAGCAGGCTGGTGTCGTTGCTGACCATCACGTAGCGGTAGCCGCGGTCGGCGGCCTCCTGCGCCTGCGCCGCGGTCTGCACCGCGGTGCCGGCCGGCACACCCCGATCGTGTGCGGCGGTCAGGAACCGGTCGACGAGCTTCTGGAATTCGGGGTCGGCCTGCGTCAGACCGGACGACAACCCCAGGTCACCCATCCCGAGGAAGACCCCGTTGAGCCCGGGGACGTCGAGGATGTCCTCGACCGTCTCGATCGCGGCGCGTTCCTCCAGCTGGACGGCGCGCATGACCTCCTCGTCGCCGAAGCGCAGGTACTCCGCACGCGGGGTGCCGCCCCAGCGGCCCGCCCGCGAGGTGGTGCCCAGACCGCGGTCGCCGGCGGGTGAGAAGACCATCTGCCGGACGGACGCGGTCGCCTCGGCCACGGAGGTCACCCGCGGCACCAGGATGCCGTCGACTCCGGAGTCGAGAAGTCGCTGCAGGTGGCTGCCGCTGCGGTCCGGGACGCGGACCAGCACCGACATGCCCGCACCCTGAGCCACCACCGTCGCCTGATAGGCGAACTCGAGCGTCAGCGGCGCGTGCTCCTGGTCGATCACGATGTAGTCGAACCCGGCGTCGGCCAGGATCTCCACCGGTTCCAGCGCCGGGATCTTGACCCAGGTGCCGACCAGGCAACGATCCGTGGTGGCCAGTCTGCGAGCGAAACCCATCCGCGTCATAGCGCTCCTCACGAGGGGTTATGGGTTTCGAAAATGTAGCATCGTCATACGATCTGAAACAACGGTCGGGCCGTCGCCGGCCGCTGGGTACGATGTCAGGCACAACACGACGAACGAGGGGGCGGCGGTGACGCGAGCCAATGCGTTGCGCGTGGAGCGGACACCGGCGCTGATCCGTTCCCAGGTCCTGGAGAACCTTCGCCAGGCCATCCTCGACCGCCGGCTGGCGCCCGGGCAGCGGCTGATCGAGCGGGAGCTCGTGGAGCTGACCGGCGTCTCCCGCACCAGCGTCCGTGAGGCTCTCCGCGAGCTCGCCGCCGAGGGCCTCGTCACCGCGGTCCCCAACAAGGGCACCGTTGTGACCAGCGTCAGCGCCGAGGAGGCGCGCCAGCTCTACCAGGTGCGGTCGGCCCTGGAGGCCCTGGCCGGCCGGCTCTTCGTCGAGCACGCGTCGGCCGCCCAGCGCAAGGCCCTGGCCCGTGCCCTCGAGCGCGTCGAGCGGCAGTACGCGAAGGGTTCCGCGATCCTCGCCGCCAAGGACGCGTTCTACGACGTGCTCTTCGAGGGTGGCGGCAACGAGGCCCTGCGCTCGGTCGTCGGCGGTCTGCACGCCCGCGTCAGCGTGCTCCGGTCGCTGTCGATGTCGGTCCCCGGCCGGCTCGCGCACAGCGTTGCCGAGCTGCGCGCGATCGTCGAGGCCGTGCAGGCGAACGACGCCGACGCTGCCGCGGCTGCCTGCGCCAAGCACGTCGAGGAAGCCGGGCGTGCCGGGCTGATCGCCCTCTCCGAGCAAGACGCCGGCTGAGACCGGCGCCGATTTTCTCTCACCTCCGCCTGTTCCCTCGGATTGTATGATCGTCGTACGCTGGCGCCAGCACACGACCTTCGGACAGGAGCGGTTGATGAGTGATGACGAGAGCCGGCTGGAGCGCGGCAACAAGGTGCGGCGCGAGGTCCTCGGTGACGCCCACGTGGACCGGTCGATGCTGGCCGCGACCGACTTCACCCGGGTCCTCCAGGAGTACGTGACGGCGAGCTGCTGGGGTGACGTCTGGTCCCGGCCCGGGCTCGACCGGCGCACTCGCAGCCTGCTCAACCTGGCCATGCTGACCGCGCTGAACCGTCCGCACGAGTTCCAGGTGCACGTCCGCGGCGCCCTGCGCAACGGCTGCACCGAGGCGGACATCCAGGAGGTCCTGCTGCAGACCGCCCCCTACTGCGGGGCACCGGCCGCCCTGGAGGCGTTCCGGCTGGCCGAGCGGGTCATGATCGAGGTGCGGGAGGCCGCGGCCGAGCCGGTCGAAGCCGTCGCCGGATGACCCCGCGGACCGGCGCCCGGGTCGTCGCGGACATGCTCGACGGGTACGGCGTGAGCCACCTCTTCCTCGTCCCGGCGATCCTGCGGCGCACGCTGGCCGAGCTCGAACGCCACCATCCGCACATCGACCGCGTGGTCACCCACGGCGAGAAGGCCGCGGCCTACATGGCCGACGGGTACGCCCGGGTCTCCGGTCGTCCGGGTGTGGTGGCGGCCCAGGTGGTCGGGGCGCTGAACCTCGCCGCCGGTCTGCGGGAACCGTTCCTGGCCGGGTCGCCGGTGATCGCGCTGACCGGCGGGCGCACGCCGGCGACGAAGTTCCGGCAGGTCTACCAGGAGATCGACGACCTGCCCGCGTTCGAACCGGTGACGAAGTTCAACGCGACGATCGACGACGCCGGGCGCTTCCCCGACATGCTGCGGCACGCGTTCCGGGTCGCGACCACGGGTGCGCCCGGCCCGGTCCACCTGCAGATCCAGGGCAACGAGGGGCAGCTCGACACCGAGGAGACCGACGCCGAGCCGCTCGTGGAGCCGGCCTTCGCGCAGGTCCCGCCGGTACGCCCGGCCCCTGACGACAACGACGTCGCCGAGGTGCTGCGGCTGCTGGCCGGGGCCGAGCGCCCGGTGATCGTCGCGGGTGGTGGTGTGCGGTCGTCCGGCGCCGGAGCCGCGCTGGTGGCGCTGGCCGAGGCGCTGCGCCTGCCGGTGGCGACGTCCGCGAACGGCAAGGACACCTTCCCGGGTACGCACGAGCTCTCGGCCGGTGTCGCCGGGACCTATTCGCGGGAGTGCGCCAACCAGGTGGTCTCCCGCGCGGACCTGGTGCTCTTCGTCGGCACCGGGACCGGCAGCATGACCACCCACTTCTGGGCCGTGCCACCGAGCGGCACTCCGGCGATCCAGATCGACATCGAGCCGGCACACCTGGGGCGCAACTATCCGCTGCGTGCGGGCCTCACCGCCGACGCCCGGACGGCGCTCACCCGGCTGCTCGCGCTCGCGCCCCGCCAGCCGGCGGTCGACCGTACGGCCTGGCTGGCCGAGGTGGACACGCTCAAGGCCGACTGGCGCTCGCGCTACCGCGAGGTGCTGACCAGTGACGCCGTACCGATCCGGCCGGAACGCATCTGCGCCGAGCTGACCGCCGGTCTGCCGGCAGACGCCGTGCTGGTGGTCGACACCGGGCACGCCGGGATGTGGATGGCGCAGTTCCACGACATCACCTCACCCGCGCAGAGCTATCTGCGCAGTGCCGGGCATCTGGGCTGGGCGTTCTCCGCGGGCGTCGGTGCCAAGTGCGCGGCACCCGGCCGTCCCGTGGTCGTCTTCACCGGTGACGCCGGGCTGTATTACCACCTGGGCGAGATCGAGACCGCCGTCCGCCGCAAGGTCAACCTGGTGACCGTGGTCAACAACAACCACGGCGGCAATCAGAGCAAGCGCGGCTTCGACCGGGCGTACGGCGGGCAGGCCACCGATCAGGCGCGGGAGCTGTGGACGTACGAGGACGTGGACTTCGCCCGGATCGCCACGGAGATGGGTGCGCTGGGCCTCCGGGTGGACCGGCCGGGTGACCTCGCTCCGGCACTGGACCGGGCGCTGTCCGCCGGGCGGCCGGTGGTGGTCGACGTGCACACCGACATCGGCGTGGCCGCTCCCCCGCCCGTCAGCTGATCACTGATAGAGGGCCCGGTCGTAGGCCTCGAAGTCCCAGGCGCCGGCGCCGCCCGAGGGCCGGACCGTGCTGACGATGCTCGCGCCACCGTCCACCGAGACCACTTCACCGGTCATGTAGGCGGCGTCGTCGCTGAGGAGGAAGGCCACCACCCCGGCGACGTCGTCACCGGTGCCCGCGCGGCGCAGGGGTGTGCTGCTCGCCCGGCGTGACATGTCGTCCTTGCCACCGGACACGTCGGGCGTCGCGGCGAACAGGTCCGTGGGGACGATGCCGGGGGCGACGGCGTTGACGCGGATGCCCAGCGGGCCGCCGTACATCGCCGCGCCGCGCAGGATGCCGAGCACCGCGTGTTTGGAGGTCTGGTAGGCCAGCAGGTCGGCACTGCCGCGCAGGCTGCCGATCGAGCCGGTGATCACCACGTTGCCCGGGCCGCCCTGAGCCGCGTACTGCCGGAAGGCCGCGCGGACGCCGAGGAAGACACCGCGGACGTTGACCGCCAGGACGCGGTCGAACTCGTCGACCGTCAGCTCGGGCAGCGTGGCGAACGAGCCCGGGATGCCGGCGTTGAGGTGGTGCAGATCGATGCGCCCGAAGCGGTCGACGGCCGCGGTCACGTAGCCGGCCACGCCGTCCTCGGCCGAGACGTCGGCGCGTACCCAGGTTCCCTCGGTCTCCAGCGACTCGACGACCTGACGCACGCGGTCCTCGTCGGTGTCGACGGCGACGACGTGGGCCCCCTCGGCGGCGAGCCGCCGGGCGGTGGCCGCGCCGATCCCACCCGCCGCACCGGTCACCACCGCGACCTTGCCCGTGAGTCCGCGCATGCCCACCTCCTCGATCTATGATCACCACTGGCCACGGATTGTAGGTCAATCATACAATGATGTCACCCGGCTGATTTAACTTGCCGGTAGTGCGGAGGAAATCTCGTCCGGACCTTGACATGCGGCGGGATGGATCACCTACATTCCTCGGTACCGGATATCCGGATGGCCACCCCGCAATGCGGGACGGAGCCGCGGCGACAGGGAGGACAGGGATGACCAGCACCTCTCGGGGGCCGCGGGCCGTGACCGACGGCCTGGAGATCGCCAGTGGCGACCTGCAGGTGGTGGCGCGGGTGGTCCAGCTGCTACGTCTGCTCGCGGGCAACGACACCATCGACCTGGTGTCGGCCGCCGAGGAGCTGGGCGTCGGCAAGTCCACCGCCCACCGCTACCTGGCGTCGATGGAGAACCACGGACTCCTGCAGCGCCGGGACCGCAACCAGTACGAGTTCGGCGTCCTCCTCGCCGAGCTGGGCACGATGGCACTGTCCCGGCTCGGGGTGCTCGACCTCGCCGGCCCGGTGATGGAGGAGATCAGCCTGCGCGTGCGGCTCACGGTCGTGCTCAGCGTGTGGAACGGTACGGCTCCCGTGGTGGCGCAGGTGCGCGAGGACAGCAGCCGTACGGCCCACGTCTCGATCGCCGTCGGCAGTCAGCTCGGGCCGGACGCCGCGCAGACGGTGGCGTTCTGGGCCTTCCGCGACGAGTCGTACTACCGGTTCCGTGAGGGTGCGCCACCGGTCAACGCGACCGAGGCGGAGCTCGAGGACGTCCGCCGCACCGGGATCGCGTTCCGCAAGAGCCCGCAGAACGGCGTGAGTGCCGTGGCAACCGTGATCCGCGATCCCGCCGGCCAGGTCGTGGCGACCCTGGCCGCCGTGGACATCGCCCAGTTCGTACCCGACGGCACCGACTCCGAGGTGGCACGCGCCCTGCTGTCGGGCGCCGAGACCATCAACCGGCGACTGGTCAGCCCGCTCGACAGCGGCGCGGACTGACCCCTGCACCACCTTTCGCGGGGCAGATCGACATCGACGGCGCAAGCGGGGAGCGGCCGTCCCGGATTCACCGTGCGCGGGAACAGGTGACTCTTCCCGATCGAGAAAAGGCGATGAACTATGAAGACATACCGATTCCTCACGACGATAGCGATCGGCACACTCCTCCTCTCGGCCTGCGGTGTGGGCGGCGACTCCGGCACCGGCGCCGCCGACGAGAAGGCGCTGACGTGGGCCAGTACCGGCGGGCAGTTCCAGGAGGACGAGAAGAAGGCGCTCCAGGAGCCGTTCACCGCCTCGACCGGGACGAAGTTCACCAACATCAGCCCGGCCGAGCAGGCGCAGGTGCGGACGATGGTGAAGGCCGGCAAGACCATCTGGGACCTGGCCAACATGAGCTGGATCTACGCCGGCGCCTACTGCGGTGAGCTCTTCGAGAAGCTGGACGACCCGGCCCTGGACCGCAGCAAGTTCCCCGAGGGCACGACCGGTGACTGCTTCGTCCCGACCTACCGGTACGCCAACATCTTCAGCTACAACGCCGACCTCTACCCCGGCGAGAAGCCCACGAAGATCAACGACTTCTTCGACACCAAGCGCTTCCCGGGCAAGCGGGTCGTCTACGACTACCCGAAGGCGGGGCTGTTCGAGGCCGCGCTGGTCGCCGACGGGGTGGCGCCCGAGGCGGTCTACCCGATCGACCTCGACCGGGCCTTCAAGAAGATCGACACGATCAAGGACTCGCTGGTCTTCGCGCCCAGTTACGGCGCGATCCAGCAGATGATGGTCGACAAGCAGGCCGGCATGGTCCTCACGGTCACCGCCCGCACGATCGTCTCGGCGCAGAGCGGCGCGAAACTGGTGCCGGTCTGGGACTTCAACACCACCGACATCGGCGCGCTGGTCATCCCCAAGGGCGCACCGCACAAGGCCCTCGCCCAGCAGATGCTCGCCTTTGTCACCGAGCCGGCGCAGTCGATCGCGTACGCCAAGCTGACCGGCACCGCACCCGCCCGGCCTGAGATCGACCTCAACTCGGTCGGCTACACGGAGGAGCAGAAGAAGTACAACGCCTTCCTGCCCGACCGCGGCCGCACGCTGGAGCAGGACAAGCAGTGGTGGATCGACAACACCGACGCGCTGGTCAAGCGCTGGACCAGCTGGAAGGTCGGCTGACCATGGCCGTCTCGACCGCCACACCCGAGGCGCCCACGACCGGGCGCCTCGGCCCGGCCCGGGCGGGCAGGGCGCGCTGGGCCGGCTGGCTGTTCCTCGCGCCCGCGCTGATCGCCCTGGTGGTCCTGTTCGTGGTGCCGCTGTTCAGCCTCGTGGTGGACAGCTTCACCGAGCCGGAGACCGGACTCGGGAACTACGCCTCGCTGTTCACCGACGGCTACACGATCCGGGTGCTCGGGCGCACGCTGTTCATCGCGCTCGTCGTGTCGGTCATCGGGGCGCTGCTGGCCTATCCGTACGCGTACGCGATGACCCTGGTCGGACCGACCACGCGGGCCCTGCTGGTCACCATCGTGCTCATCCCGTTCTGGACGAGCATGCTGGCGCGCAACTTCGCGTGGCTGGTGCTGCTGCAGGACGGCGGTGTGGTGCAGCGCATCCTCACCCCGTTCGGGCTCGGTGACGTCCGCCTGCTCGGCACTCCCCTGGCCGTCGGCATCTCGATGACCCAGGTGCTGCTGCCGTTCCTGGTCCTGCCGATGTACAGCGCGATGTCGCAGATCGACGGCCGGCTGGTCGCGGCCGGGCAGAGCCTCGGCGCACCGCGGTCACGCGCCTTCCGCCGGGTCTACCTGCCGCTGTCCGCGCCGGGTGTCATCGCCGGCATGTCACTGGTCTTCGTGCTGGCCCTGGGCTTCTACGTCACACCGGCCCTGCTCGGCTCGACGCGCAGCGCGATGATCGCCCAGGTCATCAACGTGCGCGCCAAGGAGCTCCTGGACTTCGGCGGCGCCGGCGCGATGGGCATGTTCCTGCTGGTCGTCACGCTGATCGTGCTCGCCCTGAGCCGCCGCCTGGCGGGGCAGAACGTCGCGGTGGCCGCGGCCGGCGGTCAGCCTTCCCGCGCCGGTTCCACCTCCGACAACGCCGCCCCGGTACGCCCGTGGCTCCGCATCCACACGACGATCGTGGCGATCATCCTGGTCGCCCCGACGCTGGTGGTGATCCCGATGAGCTTCTCGGCGTCCGAGACGTTCCGCTTCCCGCCGGACGGCTGGACGCTGCGCTGGTACGAGAACCTCTTCACCTCGCCCGAGTGGACCGCCGCGATCCTCAACACGCTGCAGGTGGGCATCTACACGGCGGTGATCGCGACCGTGCTCGGCACGATGGCGGCGTTCGGGCTGGCCCGGTTGCGTCCGCGGTGGCGGGGACCGGTCAACGGCTTCCTGCTGTCGCCGATGATCGTCCCGCACATCCTGGTGGCGCTGGTCGTGTTCTCGGCGTTCCTCCAGCTCGGCCTGAACGGCACGCTGATCGGCATCATCCTGGCGCACACCGCGATGGCGCTGCCGTTCGTGGTGATCGCCGTGACCGCACGGCTGCAGGGCATGGACGGGCGGCTGCCCGGTGTGGCGGCGAGCCTGGGTGCGAGCCCGATCTCGGCGTTCCGGCGGGTGACGCTGCCGCTGGTGCTGCCCGGCATCCTCTCCGGCGCCGTGCTGGCCTTCGTGACCTCGCTCGACGAGGTGGTCATCGCGCTGTTCCTGCAGGCCCCGGGGGCGATCACGCTGCCGGTGCAGATGTTCAACAGCATCACCGTCCAGATCGACCCGACGATCTCCGCCGCGTCGAGCCTGATGGTCGTGCTGGTCAGTGTTCCCATCCTGCTCGCCCAGGTCGTCGGCGCACGACGCGGCAAGAAAGGCACCCGATGAACAGCCCCGCGATCGGCGCCACCGGCGCCCGGGTCGAGCTGGTCGACCTCTGCAAACGGTACGGGACCGCCGAGCCGCCCGCCGTCGACAGCATCGCCCTCGACATCCAGCCGGGTGAGTTCATCACGCTGCTCGGGCCGAGCGGCTCGGGCAAGACGACCACGCTCAACATGATCGTCGGCTTCACCGAGCCCACCTCGGGCCGCATCGAGCTCAACGGCAAGGACATCTCCCGGACGCCGGCGCACAAGCGCAACTTCGGGATGGTGTTCCAGAACTACGCGCTCTTCCCGCACCTCACGGTGGCCCAGAACGTGGCTTTCCCGCTGCGCGAGCGCAAGGTGCCGGCGGCGCAGTCGGCCAAGCTGGTCGGCGACGCGCTGGAGCTGGTCGACCTCGGCGGCATGGGCAACCGGCGCCCGCACGAGCTGTCCGGCGGCCAGCAGCAGCGGGTCGCGCTGGCCCGCGCCGTGGTCTTCTCCCCCAGCGTGCTGCTGCTCGACGAGCCGCTCAGCGCGCTCGACCGCAAACTCCGGCAGTCGCTGCAGCGTGAGATCAAGCGCCTGCACGACGAGCTGGGCCTGACCTTCGTCTTCGTCACGCACGACCAGGACGAGGCGATGACCCTGTCCGACCGGATCGCGATCTTCGACCACGGGAAGATCGTCGCCGTCGGCACCCCGGCCGAGCTCTACCACCGGCCCACGACGCAGTTCGTCGCCCGCTTCCTGGGCGAGTCCAACGTCTTCGCCGGCCGGTACCGCTCGGCCGACGTCTACGAGTGGAACGACCGCAAGTGGACCGTCCGCGAGACCGGTGACGGCACCGAGAACCAGGCGCTGATCGTGCGCCCGGAACGTCTGCAGGTCGCCTTCGACGAGGAGTCGGTGCCGTCCGGGAGCAACGTCGCTCCGGCCGCGGTCACCGACGTCTCCTTCTACGGCACGTACTACCGGATCGAGCTGGCGTTCGACGACAACTCGACCGGCATGGCGGTGCTGCCCGTCGGCGCGCCGGCGGTGGTGGACCCGGGCACCCGGGTCATCGCCCACTGGCGCCCCGAAGACCAAGTCCTGGTTTCCCAGTGACGGTGAGGAAGTCATCATGATGTCAGTCGATTACGGCTTCGACCCCGAGGCCGACGAGGACCGCAAAGTGCCGGACGAGCAGGCCGACAGCCTCCTGGTCGGTGCCGTGGACCTGCACCAGCACCCCGGTCCGAGCCCGTTCCCCCGCCGGATGAGCATCCTCGACGCGGCGCGGGACGCCTCGCAGGCCGGCTTCCGGGCGATCGTGGCGAAGTCCCACCACCACAGCATGATCACCGACATCCTGGCGCTGCGCTCGGCCGGGCTCGCGGACCTGTCGACGGAGGTGCACGGCGGGGTCGCGCTCAACCGGACGGTCGGCGGGCTCAACCCGTACGCGGTGGAGCTCGCGCTGCGGATGGGCGGTCGCATGGTGTGGTTCCCGACGCTGTCCTCCGCGGCCCACGTCAAACACCACGAGCACCACGACACGGGCTTCCCGACCTCCGAGGTGGAGCTGCGCCCCAACGAGATCATCTCGATCCTGGACGACCGCGGTGCCGTGCTGCCCGAGGTGCGCGACATCCTGTCGGTGATCGCGGCCGAGGACGCCGTGCTGACCTGTGGGCACCTCGGCGTCGAGGAGTCGCAGGCCCTGATCGACGCCGCGCTCGAGGCCGGCATCAGCCGGATCGTGGTCAACCACCCCATCTTTGTCGTCGGCGCCTCCGTCGAGCAGGCCGTGGCGTGGGCCCGCAAGGGCGTGACCATCGAGCACTGCATCGTCATGTACTTCGGCCGCCCGGAACGCCGGCGCGATCTCGACGAGCTGCTGACCTTCATCAAGGAGGTCGGTGTCGAGCGGACCGTGCTGTCGTCGGACTCCGGCCAGAAGACCAATCCGCTGCCGGTGACACTCTTCCGCCGGGCCGTCCGCGGACTGCTCGATGCCGGTATCGGCGAGGACGACCTCCGGCGGCTGGTCGGCACCAACGCCGGGCAGTTGCTCCTGTCATGACCGCGCGGTACCAGGTCACGATCGTCAAGTACGGGACCCGGCAGACCGTCCGCAGCGACGTCTACCTCAACCACCACCTGTACGGCGAACCGGACGGCCCGATCGGCATGGACTATTTCTTCTGGGTCGTCCGCAACACCGAGCGCACGATCGTCGTGGACACGGGCTTCTCGGCGATCGGCGGCGCGAACCGCAAGCGCACGACCCTGATCGAGCCGGCGGCCGCGTTCGACGCCCTCGGGGTCGACCGGGCCGCCGGACCGCCGGTCGTGATCACCCACGCGCACTACGACCACATCGGCAACCTCGGACTGTTCCCGGCCTCACCGCTGACCGTCGCCGGCGCCGAGTACGCGTTCTGGACCGGCCCGTACGCGGATCGCACCCTGCTGCACCACTCGGTGGAGGACGAGGAGATCGCCTCCCTGAAGCAGGCCGACGCCGAGGGCCGGCTGCGACCGTTCGACGACGAGGCCGACCTGGCTCCGGGCGTACGCGTGATCAGGCTGGGTGGCCACACGCCGGGCCAGAGTGTCGTGACGGTCGAGACCACCGACGGTGTGGTCCTCCTGGCCTCCGACTCGGTGCACTACTACGAGGAGTTCGAGCGCAGCATGCCGTTCACCCAGGTCTCCGGCCTGGTCGACATGTACGCGGCGTTCGAACGCATCCGCACGATGCTCGCCACGGGCGAGGTCCGCCACCTGGTCCCCGGTCACGACCCGGACACGCTCGACCGGTTCACCCCGGTGACCGGGCCACTCGCCGGCCTCGCGGCCACGATCGGAGAGGAATGCTGATGAGGATCGGCTTTGCGGGACTCGGGAACATGGGTGGCCGCATGTCCGCGTGCATCGTGCGCGCCGGCCACGAGGTGCTCGGCTTCGACGTCCGCGCCGAGAACGTCAAGTCGGCCGGCGCCGAAGCAGCGGGTTCGGTCGCCGAGGTCACCGACGGCAGCGACATCGTGCTGCTGTCGCTGCCGGACAGCAAGGTCGTCGAGGCGGTGGTGCTCGGCGACGACGGGGTGCTCGCCCACGCCCGGCCCGGCCAGATCATCGTCGACCTGTCCACGGCCGCACCGGACTCGACGGCACGGATCCACGGGTTGCTGGCCGAACGCGGGGCGGCGTACCTGGACGCCGGGATCTCCGGGGGTGCCGCCGCCGCGGAGAAGGGCGCGCTGACGCTGATGGTCGGCGGTGAGGCGGAGGCGCTCGAGCGGGCCCGGCCGGTCCTGGATCTTTTCTCCAGCGATGTCTTCCACTGTGGACCCAGCGGCGCCGGGCACACGGTGAAGCTGCTCAACAACTTCCTCAACGCGATCGCCCTGTCGGCCACCGCCGAGGTGATGGTCGCCGGCAAGAAGGCCGGTCTCGACCTGCAGGTGCTGCTCGACGTGCTGAACGCGAGCTCCGGCGTCAACTTCGCCACCCTGAACCGCTTCCCGAAGATCATCCACGGGGACTACCTCAAGGGTGGTCTCACCAACACGCTGATGCTCAAGGACGTGAACCTCTACGTCGAGCTCGTCGCGCGGCTGGGCGTGGCCAGTCCGAACTCGTCCGGGCCGCTCGCCAGCTTCGGTCTCGCCCGCGCGCTGGGGTACGCCGACGAGATCAGCAACACCGTTGTCGACGCCCTCGGAGACCTCTCCGGCGGGGTCCGGCTGCACACGAGCGAGGAGCCCGCCGCATGAAGATCATCCACGGCCGCGCCGAGGGCAGCCTGTCCGACCAGCGCGCGACCGTCACCGGGGACGTGTGGTTCGACCAGGTCCTGCCCCCGACCGACGGCACGACGATCGCCACGGTGTTCTTCGCCCCGGGCGCGCGGACGTTCTGGCACAGCCACGAGCACGGGCAGATCCTCCAGGTGCTGGCCGGGCAGGGACTCATCTGCTCCGACGGGTCCACCCCCGAGCCGATCCGGGCCGGGGACACCATCTGGGTCCCACCCGGCGAACGGCACTGGCACGGCGCCGCACCCGGCTCGTTCATGACCCACACCGCGATCTCGCTGGGCACCACCACCTGGGCCGAGGAGGTCGTCGATGACTGACACCATCGCCTTCATCGGCCTGGGCAACATGGGCGGCCCGATGTCCGCCCTGCTCGTCGCGGCCGGCTATCGCGTGCAAGGCTTCGACCCGGCCGCACCGGCACGGCAGGCGCTGGCCGACGCCGGCGGCACAGCCGTGGCGACGCTGTCCGACGCCGTGCAGGGCGCGTCGGTGATCGTGCTGATGCTGCCGAACTCCGACATCGTCGCGGCGACCGTGCACGATCCGGGCTTCGAGGCGCCGCCGGGCACCACGGTCATCGACATGAGCTCGTCGGAACCGATGCGCACCCGCGAACTCGCCGCCGAACTGGCCGATCGGGGCATCACGCTGCTCGACGCGCCTGTGTCCGGCGGTGTCGCGCGTGCGCGTACCGGGAAATTGACCATCATGGCCGGCGGCGAGCAGGCGGACCTCGACCGGGTCGCACCTGTCCTGGCCTGCCTCGGCACGGTCACGCGGGCGGGCGCGGTCGGCAGCGGCCACGCCGTCAAAGCGCTGAACAACCTGCTCTCCGCGACGCACCTGCTGGTCACCTGCGAGGCGATCCTGGCCGGTGAACGCTTCGGTCTCGACGCCGAGACCATGCTGTCGATCTTCAACAGCTCCAGCGGGCGCAGCGGCTCCACCGAGAACAAGTGGCCGAACTTCATCCTGCCCGGCAGCTACGACTCGGGTTTCGGGCTGCGGCTGATGCTCAAGGACATGCGCATCGCCACCGGCCTCGCCGACCAGCTCGGTGCTCCCGATCCGCTCGGGCAGGCCTCCGCCGAGCTGTGGGCGCGGGCCGCCGAGGAGCTCGAACCCACCGCCGACCACACCGAGATCGTGAACTGGCTGCGAAAGGACCACTCCCGATGAGCCTCACCCCCCGCCAGACCGAGATCAAGGAAGAGTTCATCCGGGTACGCGGCACGTGGAGCGACACCTGGGAGGGTGTACTGCGCCTCGACCCCGAGTTCCTCCTGGCGTACCTGAACTTCTCCGCCGTGCCGTGGCGTTTCGGCACGCTCGACCCGAAGGTCAAGGAGTTCATCTACATCGCGATCGACGCGAACGCGACCCACATGTACCTGCCCGGCGTGCGCCAGCACATCAAGGCGGCGTTTGCGCTCGGGGCCACGCCGCAGGAGATCATGGAGGTTCTGGAGCTCTCCGCGACGCTGGGCATCCACGCGATGAACATCGGCGTACCGATCCTGGTCCAGGTTCTCGAGGAGAAGGGCCTGCGTACCGGCCCGGCGCCGCTGACCGAGCGCCAGGAGCAGATCAAGGCGGAGTTCACCAAGACACGCGGCTACTGGCACACGTTCTGGGACGAGATCCTCGAGCTGACACCGGAGATGTTCGAGGCGTACACGGAGTTCTCCTCGGTGCCGTGGCGCACCGGGACGCTCGAACCGAAGGTCAAGGAGTTCATCTACATCGCCTTCGACACCGCCGCGACACACCTCTACGTCAAGGGCCTCAAGCTCCACATCGAGAACGCCATCGACCACGGCGCGACGGCCCAGGAGATCCTCGAGGTCATGGAGATCGCGTCGGTGCTCGGCATCCACGGCGTCACCGCCGCCGCGCCGATCCTGCTGGAGGAAATCGAGGCTCAGCGGGCCACGTAACCGCCGTCCACACTGAGGATCGTGCCGGTGATGCCGCCCGACTCCGGTGCGGCCAGGAAGACGATCGCGCGGGCCACCTCGCCGGGTGTCGACATGCGCCCGATGGGGTGGTTCGCGAGGGTGGCGGCCAGACTCGCGGCGGGATCCGGGTCCGCCTCCCGCGCCTCGTCCATGAAGGCCGTGTCCACGGCACCAGGCGCGACGGCGTTGACGCGTACGCCGCGGCCGGCGTACTCGATGGCGAGCTGCCGGGTCAGCTGCACGATCGCGCCCTTGGTCATGGCGTAGACGCTCTGGTTGGGCACGCCGATCAACCCCGAGATCGACGCCGTGTTGACGATGCAGCCCCGCGTCTCCGTCAGCGCCGGCAGGGCGGCCTTGACGAACCTGAACACCGGCCGCACGTTGAGGGCGAACAACGCGTCGAAGTCCGCGTCGCTCGTCGCCAGGATCGGCCGGCGCAGGAACCGCGCCGCGTTGTTCACCAGCAGGTCGAGCCGCCCGAACTCCGCTGTCGCCCGCCCGATCACGTCGCCTGGCGTCGCCTCACCGGTCACGTCGGCGACCATCGGGACCACCCGGCCGGCCTCGGCCAGCTCCTCCACGGCGGGCGAGACATCAACCGCGACAACCCGGTAGCCCTTCGCCCGCAGCTGCTCCACGACACTGCGCCCGATCCCCCGCGCCGCCCCGGTCACCACAGCAGTCAGCTCCACGACGCCACTCTCCCTCGCTTCGTATGATTGTCATACAATACAAGAGTGCCGCCTCAGATCCAGTCCCCCAGGTCGTAGACGATCCGGCAGTAGTCGTCGGCCGTGTCGACCACCGGCAGCGTGAGCAGCGTCCCGTTGTCGATGAGGGAGCCCAGCACACTCGGCAGGCTCCCGGCCTTGCCGGAGACGTTGGTCCCGTCGGCTTCCTCCATCGGGAGCTGCAGCCCGTAAACCTCGCCGGTTGCGGCCACCCGGACGTAGACGCGGCACGCGCCGGAGGGCCCGAGCATGAACCCGGCACAGGTGTACTCGTCCTCGAACCACGGTGATCCCCCGCCGTGGATCAGCGTGCTCAGCAGGCTGAACACGTTGTGGTCGTCCGTCCTGTTCAGGCCGGTCGGGCGAAAGCCGTGCTCAGCCGCATCCCCGACGGTGTTGCCGTGACTGTCGACCACCCCGCCCGTCGGCGTGACCCCGGCGCTCACGGTGATGCGCAGCCAGTCGATCGCGGCATCAACGCCGTCCTCGGTCAACGTGAACTCGTAACCGATGCCCGACTCCCTCCGCGCATCCGGCGAGAAGACGACCCGGGCCCTGGTGTGGCCGGCCCGCACCACACCGCGCAACTGAAACCCCGCCGGCGGCAGCGACCCGACCGGCGCCACCACGAGAGGTGCGATGCGGCGCAGCAGGAAGCCGAACAGGTGCTCGTCCATCACGCCACCCGGTAGTGCGAGCGGACCGCGGGCTGGCCGGTGTAGTTGGGCCCGGCCCGGTCGTCGGCGCCCAGGTAGACGTAGGGCAGGTTCAGCACGGCCGGACCGGTGCGGCTGATCCGGCGCCGGCGGGCATCGTAGGTGAAGCCGGCCGCCCTCAAACGCGACGCCAGGCGCCGGGTGGTGGGCTCACCGGTGTCGATCGCGGACAGGTCGAGGTCGGCGACCAGCCGCCCGCCGGGACTGAGCCAGCTCGCGGCCCGGCCCAGCGCCGCGAGCTTGTCCCCCACGTAGTGCAGGCCGTGCACGCAGGTGATCAGGTCGAACGTGCGGTTCGGAGTCCAGCTCAGCAACGGCGCACAGATGAGCTCCGGCGGCGCCCCACCCGGCACCGGATCGAACGCGTCCACCAGATCGACCCCGACCAGCGCGGCGGCGCGTACCCGGGTTGCGGCCTGGATCAGCGCCCGCCCGCTGCCGCAGCACAGATCCAGCCAGGCGGAGTTTTCACCGAGCAGATCCACCGGGTCGAAGCCCAGCTCTTTGGCGTAACTGTTGGCGCCGGTCAACTGCCGTTCCCGGTTCATCGCATTGTTGGCGACAACCGCGGATCCCAGCAGCGTGTCCTCGTCGATCACCCGAGCGACACTAACCGGCGTCCTGGCGATCGACAGCAACCGGCACAGCGGGTGAGCGTCTCGGCCACCTCGACCGGGTCACCCACGACAAGGGCGCATACGACGGGCCGGGGACACGCGGTCCCCGGCCCGTTCGATCGTCAGAGCTTGGCGGGGCCCGCGACGTCTGCTTCCTGGACCGCGGAGGACGTACGGTCCGCCGCGTGCTGCTCGATCTTGGCGTCGCGATCGGCAACGGTGCGCTGAGCGGCGCTGGACTTGGCCGCAGCCGTGCCCTGCTCGCCCGTGACGCCGCCGCGGATGCGGTTGTTGGCGGCCACTCGAGCGGCCGGGGTGTTCGACGTGGTGGTCAGTTTGCCGTCGATGATGTTGTCGTCGACCGTGACACCACCGGTGGTGTTGGTGATGCTGACGTCGCGGCCCCAGTACCCACCGGACGCGCAGCCGGCGAGGGCGCCGTTCGGGCCGAGCTGGACGCCGCCGAGGTTGCCGGCGAAGGTGGATCGGCCGCGGATCGCGCTGCCGCAGACGACGCTGCCGGTTGCGCTGTTGAGGACGGACAGGGTGCCGTCGACGAAGGAGTCGTGGACGTCGGTGTAGTAGGTGCCGGTGGTGCTGACGTTGCCGGTCACCTCCGTGCCGAGGTCGAGGCGGACCTCGCCGGCGTTCGCGGTGACCGTGCCGTCGATGGCGGCGTTCTCCACGAAGAGGAAGCTGTCGATCGTCGCGGAGCCCTTCGGGCGTACGGTGATCGACCCGGTCCCGGTGTCCTCGAGGAACACGCCGTAACCACCGGAGGCCAGGTCGATGCCGCCGCCGATGTCGGTCGTACCCGCGTCGAGGTATCCGTCCGCGGCGACCTGGATCTCCCCGCTGATGCGGCCGCCGGTGATGACGAGGTTGGCGCCCGCGGCGACGCTGACGTTTCCGGTGATGGTCGTGCCGGTGAGGGCGCACGACTGGCCCGCCGGGACGAAGAGGTCGTTGGGCACGGTCACGGCGCCGCCGGTGCCGATGCAGTGGGTGACCAGGTCGGCGCTCGCGCTGCCCGGTGCGAGCGTCAGCGCCGCGGCGGTGACGACGACGGTGGCGGTGGCCAGCTTCGCGGCGGTACGTCTCATCGCTGAACTCCCTTGACGGCTTCGGAGCGGGCGGCTGCCCGCACGATGGTTCCCTGCTGGCGGGCAGTGAGCTGACCGGCGGCGACCAGCGGCGTCGTGACGGTCTCGACGTGCCGGACGAACGCCGCGTGGTTCGGGTAGCCGGCGTGCTCGTCGATCAGGTCGTTGATCGTGCAGCCGTTGCCCGTGTCGGTGTTGGGGATGCCGGTGTCCTCGGTGCCGATGACAACCGTGGCCCGGGTGTCGGGGACGGGGCAGTCACCGGTGGGTGGCGCCGCGACCGTGAAGGTGATCGAGGCGACGGCCGCCACGTTTCCGGCGACGTCCGTGGCCCGGTAGCGCATCGTGTGCGCACCCACGGCCGTGACCGTGACCGGTGCCGTGTACGCCGCCCACGCACCCGCGTCGAGCGCGTACTCGATCGAGGCGACCCCGGACCCGGCGTCCGTGGCCGTGATCGTCACGACTGCGCGGCCGGGCTGTGAGGTGTTCGCCGTGGCTGCCGTGACCGGAGCGGTGGTGTCCGGGACCGGAGCCGCGACCACGGTGAAGCTCGCCATCTGCTCGGCCGAGGTGTTGCCGGCGACGTCCGTGGCCCGGAAGTGGACCATGTGCGAGCCGGCGCCGGTGACGACGACCGGGGCCGAGTAGACCGCGAACGCACCACCGTCCACGTTGTACTCGATCCGGGCGACCCCGGAGCCGGTGTCGGTCGCGGCCAGCGTGACCGTGGCCCGGTCGAGGTAGCGGCCCTGGGTGTCCCGGTCACCGGTGACCTGCGAGGTGACCACCGGCGGAGTGGTGTCCCCCGGAGCCGATTCGACGATCGAGAACGAGACCGAGCCGACGGCGGACACGTTGCCCGCGTTGTCCGTGGCACGGAACTGCACCGAGTGGTCCCCGACCGCCGTCACCGCGACCGGAGCCGTGTACGCCTGGAAGCTGGTGTCGTCGACCTGGTACTCGATCGTGTCGACGCCCGAACCCGCGTCCGAGGCGGAAACGGCGACTGTGGCCGTACCGAGGTAGTCGCCGTCAGGGTTCTGATCTCCGGAGACCTGGGCCGAGACGGTGGGTGCGGTGGTGTCCGGATCGCCGCCGCCGCCGGTGACGACGAGCTCGCCGACCATCGTGCTGTGTCCGGGGATCGAGCAGAAGTAGCGGTAGCGCCCCGGGGTGAGGGTGACGGCTTGCTGGTGCCGGCCGTCCTGGGCGTCGAACGGGCTGGCCAGGATGTTGAGCGAGACGTCGTGGTTGTAACCCTCGGCCGTGGTGTCGAAGGTCAGGGTGTGCGGCATCCCGGTCGTGTTGCCGGTGGCCGCGCTGTTCTCGAAGACGATCGTCGTCGCCCCGGCGACCGCGGACGAGGGCGTGGACTTGTAGCGGGTGATGTCGTCGTCGGCCGTCCAGGTCAGGGTCTGCGCGGCGGCGGCCGGAGAGGCCACCACCACCGGGGACAGCACGAGCAGCAGACTGAGGAGGAAGCGTCTCATAGGGGCCTCACCCGGATGTTCTGGAAGTCCATCAGGTCGGTGTCGCTGTGGTTCTGCAGCCCGATGAAACCGCTGGCGAACTGCCGCAGGTCGGTCGGCGGGTCACCGGCGCGGGAGGACTGCTTGCCGGGTGTGTTGTCGAACTCGTTGATGACCACGCCGTTGCGCAGGATCGTGTAGTGCTGGCCGACGACGCGGATCTCGTAGCTGTTCCAGACGTTCTTCGGGGTGACCCGGGCGTCGGGAAGCGTGACCGGGTCGAAGTTGTAGATCGAGCCGGTCTTCTGCGTCTCGCCGGTGTCACCGTCGTAGAGCTGGATCTCGTGCCCGCAGAAGATCGCCACCCAGGCCTCCGAGGTCCGTGCCGAGCCGGTCGTGCCGCAACTGCCCGGCGGGCGTTCGTCGAGCGGGATGCGCGGGTCCGGGAAGCGTGTGAAGACACCGCTGTTGGCGCGGGCGGTGCCCGGTGCCACGTCGCGGAACTGCAGCTTCAGCGAGAAGTCGGCGTACTGCTTGGTGTACCAGAGCATGCCCAGGCCACCACCGGAGCGCAGCGAGCCGTCCGGCTGGATCGTGAACTGCCCGGAAGGTGCCTGCTCCCAGCCGAGCAACGACTCGGCGGTGCCGTCGAAGAGCGGTTCGTAACCCCGGTGGCCGGCCTTGCCGACGTCCGATCCGGCTGCCGCGCGGGTCAGTGTGCCCGCTTCGCGGCCGGTGAGCACACCGTCGCCCTGCAGGGTACGCGTGACAGCGGTGACGTGGCGGACGAAGCTGTCGTGGTCGGGCCAGGTGCTCTCGTCGTCGATGAGGTCGTTGACGGTGCAGCCCTCACCGGCCTGCTTGTTCTCCACACCCGTGTTGACGTCGTCCACGAACACCGTGCTGCGGGTGTCCGGTGTGGTGCACCCGGCCGTGACAGCCGTCTGCACGGTCGCGGTCTCGCCGTTCGCGTACGTGATCGTCAGCTTGGCGGTGTACTTGCCGGTCCGGGCGTACGTGTGGCGGGGGTTGGCCTCGGTCGAGGTGCCGCCGTCACCGAACTCCCAGCGGTAGGAGACGCCGCCGGACCGGGTTCCGTTGAAGGCGATGGTGAGCGGCTTGTTCTGCACGGCGACCGAGGACGCGGCCGGGGCCGGGGTCGGCGCACCACCGGTGTAGGTGATCCGGATCAGTTTCTGGTTGGCGTGCAGGCTGAAGAAGCCGCCGCCGTAGTCGAGCAGGTAGAGCGCGCCGTCCGGGCCGAACTTCGCGTCCATCCAGCTCTGCAGACGGGTGTCGCCGTTGCCCGACGGGATGATCGAGCGCAGTGACTCGCCGAAGATCGGCGGGGCCTGCTGCGGCACACCGGCCGGGTCGACGGTGACCGCGACACGGTTCGCCGCGTTGGACTGGTCACCGATGAACCACTTCTCGTCCCAGTACGCCGGCCAGGCCACGCCGCTGGCCGTGTCGACACGGTCGCGGTGGTAGGTCGGGCCGGACATGATGGCCTGACCGCCACCCCGCAGGTACGGCTGCGTGTAGGTCGCGTCCGCCTTGTTGTAGGTCGGGATGCCGCTGCCGTCCGCGCGGTCGGGGAAGACCGGTCCGCCACCGTCGGGCGAGTACCAGATCATGTTGTCGCGGGCCGGCGGCACGTCCACCAGGCCGGTGTTGCGCGGCGACTCGTTCTTGAGGTTGTCGCAGTCGTACCAACCGGTCAGGACGGTGGCGTCGGTGCTGCTGCGGTCGCGGTACGGCTGCTTGTTGCCCATGCAGTACGGCCAGCCCTGGTTGCCCGCCGAGGTGATGATCGTGGCGGACTCGTACTTGGCCGGGCCGAGTGTCGGGCTCGGTGCCGCGGCGTCGGGGCCGACCCAGCCGGCGGTCAGCCACTGGTGCTCGGGGTCGATCGCGAGCCGGGCGATGTTGCGCACGCCCATCACGTAGATCTCGGGGCGGGTCTTCTCGGTGCCCGGCGGGAAGAGGTTCCCGGCCGGGATCGTGTACGTGCCGTCGGCCTCCGGGTGGATCCGGATGATCTTCCCGGCGAGGTCGTTGGTGTTGCCGGAGGTCCGGCGCGCGTCCTGGAACGAGACACCCTCGTACGCGGCGGTCCAGTTGTTGCCGGAGTAGCCGCTCGAGCCCTCGGACGAGTTGTTGTCACCCGAGCCGACGTACAGGTTGCCCTTGTTGTCGAAGGCCATGCCGCCACCCGCGTGACAGCAGCTGTGGATCTGCACGGGGAACTTCAGCAGGTCCTTGCGCGAAGCCTGGCCGATCGTCTGCGTCGCCTTGTCGTAGGTCAGCCGCGAGACGGTCCGCTGCCCGATCCGCTTCTCCCGGTCGATCGAGTCGTGCGGCATCCAGTAGACGTAGAGCCAGCCGTTGGTCGCGAACGCGGGGTCCGGGACGATGCCGAGCAGACCTTCCTCGTTCTTGACCAGCTCGGAGCCGCTCCCCCGGTTGCCCATCACCGGCAGCGTCGTCAGCAGCTTGACCTGCTTGCTCGCCGGGTCGTAGGAGTGGATCGTGCCGCAGCCGAGACCGACGTTCGGGTTGGCCCAGTCGACGACCGGCCCGGTCGGGCAGGCGGCCTTGCCGACGTAGAACACCGTGCCGTCGTCGGCGATGGTGAGGCCGTGCGGCTCGCCGATCTGGTCGAGCTGACCGGTCTTGTTCGCCGCGGTCAGCCGCTCGACCTTGTAGTTCGCGGCGATGGTGGCCTGGCAGTCACCGCGTTCGACACCGGTGGTCCAGCGCAGCGCGCCCGCGAGGTGGCCGCGGAACGCGTTCTCGCCGTAGCTGCCCTCGGTGTGGCCCATGCCGGTGTAGAAGGACCGGCCGCCCTCGTAGTCGCGGCACCAGGACACCGGGTGGAACGGGCCGTTGGCGCCCGGGCCCGGGTCGTAGAAGCGTTCCTCGACCTGCGCGACCGTGTGCACGGTCCCGACCGGGTTGGGGTCCCAGTTGTACCAGCGGTCGGATCGCTTGACCGTCGTCGGCAACGCCTTGGTCGACGGGTGGTTGCGGTCGAGGATGTCCACGACGGCCTCGTTCACGGCCGGCGGCTGCGGTGCCGACATCGTGCCGGTGAAGAGCCGCAGGTCGGCCAGCTGGATCAGCGGCTCACCGCTGTTCGCGGTGATGTTCAGGCGCCAGAACTTGAACTCCGCGGCGCCCGTGACCTCGAACTTGCGGATCAGGAACCGGTCCGCGAACGTCTGACCGGTCCGCTTGTCCACATCGGTCCACGTGGTGCCGTCGGCGGAGCCCTGCAGCGTCCAGTCCTTCGGGTCGCGGCCGGGGAAGTCGTTGGCGGAGGTGAGGGCGTACCCGGTGATCGCGGTGGGTTTGCTCAGCTCGTAGGCGACCCAGGCGGCCGGGGTGCGGACCAGCCACTTGGTGTTCGCGTCGCCGTCGGTGAGCTTCTCCTTGGTCTCGTTCGGGGTGTTCTCCCCGCTCGCGGTGACCTTCGAGACCGCCTCCGGCACCGGGATGCTGCCCGCGGGCCGCGTGCCGATCAGGCCGGTGAACCAGGCCGAGTCGAGCTGCGCGCTCGCGGCGTCGCCGATGCCGACAAAACCGTTGCCCGCCTTGACGTAACTCTGCAGCGCCGTCTCCTGATCACGGCTCAGCGCGGCACCCGTCGCGGACAGGAACACCACCGCGCGGTACTTCGCGAGCTTGGCCGGTGTGAACGTCGCCGGGTCGGTCGTCTCCGTGACGGTGAAACCGTCCGCCTGCCCGAGCTCCTTGACCGCCTGGGTCGCGCGGGCCACCGGATCCTGCTGCTCCGCGGCCGGTCCGTGAAAGACCAGCACCTCCATCGGTACGGCCGCAGCCGGCGCGGCGTGCGCGATCGCCGGTGTCCCGGCGATCAGCAGCACGGCCGCAGCCAGTGCCCTCCGCAGTAGTTGTCCTCGTCTCATCCCAAGCCCCCTTGCTGGTCAGCCGTGCTGCGCGCTGTGGACGTGGCCCTGAAAACGGTGGATCGCCTCCTCGGCACCGGGTGGCATGCTCCCGTCGGCGTTGCGGACCAGGAAGATCCCGGCCATGCCGCCGTCGGAGTGGAACTGCACGTGGCAGTGGTACATCCAGGCGCCGGGTCCGACGCCTTCACCGGCCAGCACCTGGAAACCGAAGGAACTGCCGGGGTTGAGGTCCTTGTTGTCGATGACCAGGCTCGGATCCGCGGGGCCCTCGAGCATGCCCGTGCGGTTGTCCGCCCAGCGATGCGCGTGCAGGTGGAACGTGTGGAAGGTGCCGCCGTGGCCGATGGCGAGCCATTCGACACGCTGCCCGAGGTTCGCCTCGAACATCGGTGTGTTCGGCGCCATCTTGTTATTGATCATCATGTCGTTGAAAACGACCGTGAACTGCTTCTCCGGCAGGATGTCGCCGCGCCGCCGCACGATCAGCGCGCCGTAGAGACCCTTGGCGACACCGCCCGTGCCGTGATCGGTGCCCATCGCGTGGTCGTGGTAGTGCCAGTAGCCGGCGCTGCCGGGCATGAACCGGCGGCCCTCGGCGGCGAACATCTCGCGCGAACGCCAGGTGTAGGTGCGGGTCTCACCCGGCTTGTTGAACGAGTCGTTGAACGGACTGCCGTCGGACTCGGTGCTGTAGTCGACACCGTGCGGGTGGATCGACAGCCGCTGGTTCGTGGTGTTGACCAGGGTGATCTCGAGGGTGTCGCCCTCCCACATCTCCAGCACCGGGCCCGGCACGGTCGCCTTGCCCGGCTCCAGCCCGTAGCCGAACAGCCCGCCGGGCAGCGCCTCGGCGTAGATCGTGACCTTGCGGGTCGCCCCCGCGGCGGCCCGTGCCGGCTCACCCCGCAGGGCGTTCGCGGCCCCGGCGGCCCCGGCCAGGCCGACGGCGCCGCCGACCATCAGCGACCGTCGTGAGAAGTTCTTCCGAGGCCACCTGACAACGTTGTCGCCCATGCGTCTCCGTCCACGAGAATGGGTGCGGAAGATCGAGAAGTGTCCACAGTGGGGGTGCCCTTTTCTCGGCGACCCCCACGACTTTCGTCGGATGAGAGCAATCTATGTAGCGCATTGACGAAAGTAAAGGTCTCAAACATCAAAGCAGAGACCCCGGAAATGACCTCGAAATCATCTTCGCGCAGGCCAGAGGCATTGTTGATCTTCAATACGCCAGGGATGGCGCCGATCAGACGACGGGTCCGTCCAGGGCCGGAGCGAGGATGACGAAGGCCCGGTCGGTCAGCTCGGCGAGCCGCCGCTCGTCGTCACCCTCCCGCCACTGGCCCACCACGGTCTCCAGGGCGAGCAGGGCCATCCCGGCCGCCATGACCGGGTAGGGGTCCGTCACCGGGTCCAGGCCGTGCCGGGCAGCGAGCCCTGCGGCGAGCCCCGTACGCCACTCGATCTGGCGTTCCATCCAGCGGGCGTGCAGGGGCGGGTGGTCCAGCACCAGGCGCACCACGATCCGGGCCCGCTCGGTGTGGTCGGCCTCGTCGGTACAGGCGGCGAGTGGCACCCAGACCGCGTGGCGCAGGGCCACCGACGGCGGTTCGGCCGCGGGACGGCTCTCGAGCTCGGCCACGACCCCCGCACCCAGGCCGGCCAGGAACTGCACGACCACGTCCTCCTTGGACGCGAAGTAGCGGAAGAACGTCCGCCGGGAGAGACCGGCCGCCGCGACGATGTTGTCGACGGTCACCTCGTCGAAGCCCTTGGTCGCCATCAGCATCAGGGCCGCGTCACGCAGCTCGTCGGCAACGAGCTGACGCTTGCGGCCCGCGATGCTGCTGTCCGTCCCCGATCTCATGCGCCGATGCTATGCCATGCCCTCGACGACACAATCGGGCCCTCTTGACACACTGTGCCACCGCCAGCACAGTTGGGCACATGACTGCCGATCTGAGCGACCGCACCTTTGTCGTCACCGGGGCCTCGAGCGGCCTCGGCCTGGCCACCACCCGGGCCCTCGCCGCCCGCGGCGCACACGTCGTGCTGGCCGTCCGCGACGAGGAGAAAGCCCGCCGGGTCGCTCCCGGTCACGAGATCGAACATGTCGATCTGGCCGACCTCGACTCCGTGCGTGACTTCGCGGCCCGCCTGCACGACCGGCACCCCCGGATCGACGTGCTCATCAACAACGCCGGCGTGATGGCCCCGCCGCGCACGCTCAGCCCGCAGGGGCACGAGCTGCAGTTCGCCACCAACCATCTGGGCCACTTCGCCCTCACCGGACTGCTGCTCGACCTGTTGCTCGCCGGCCGCGATCCCCGGGTGGTCACCGTGACCTCGGTCAACCACCGGCAGGCAAAACCACCCTTCGGCGAGCGCGCCTACTCCCCGATGGGCGACTACAACACGTCCAAGCTGGCCAACGCGATCTTCGGCGTGGAGCTGCACCGGCGGCTCACCGCGGCGGGCCTCCCGCTGAGCAGCGTGCTCGCCCACCCCGGGTACACCGTCACCAATCTGCAGTTCAGCGCGACCACCCCGATGTGGCGTTTCCTGCTGGGCCGGATCGGCAACCCCCTGCTGGCCCAGCCCGTGGAGAGCGGCGCCCGGCCGCTGCTCTTCGCCGCCACCGACCCGGCGGCGCAGCCCGGTCAGCTCATCGCTCCGGACGGGCCGGGCGAGCTGCGCGGTCGTCCCGCACCGGGAAAACTGGCGCCCGCCGCCACCGACCCGGAGAACGGCCGCCGGCTGTGGGAGCTCTCCGAGAAGACCACCGGCGTACGCTTCGACGCCCTCTGACCGAAGCGGGCTCGGATTGTCGGGTGCCGCCCCCTTCCCGCCTGGCGTAATGGTTCGTGACCAGGAAGGAGCCCGGGGTGCTGGAACGGCTGAACGAGGCCATGGACCACATCGAGCAGCAGCTCGGCGGGGAGATCGAGCCGAAGGACCTGGCCGCGATCGTGCTGACGTCGGAGTACCACCTGCGGCGGATGTTCTCGTCGCTGGCCGGGATGCCGCTGTCGGAGTACATCCGGCGGCGGCGGATGACCGTCGCCGGCGCGGAGGTGCTCGCCGGGCGGCTGACGCTGCTCGACATCGCGGTGCGGTACGGCTACAGCTCCGCCGAAGCCTTCGCCCGGGCGTTCCGGGCGGTGCACGGTCTCGGGCCGGGTGAGGCCCGCCGGACCGCGGCCACGCTCAGCTCACAGCCCCGGATGTCCTTCCGCCTCGTTGTCGAAGGGAGCAGCAGCATGCGATACCGGATCGTGGAGCGGGAGAGGTTCTCGGTGATCGGGCACCACGCCCGGGTGCCTCTCGTTCATGAGGGGATGAACCCGGCGATCGCGGAGTTCATCCGCGGCATCGGCAAGGAGAACCTTCGTGACCTCGAAGCCCTGTCCGGCGCGGACCCCGGTGGCATCATCAGCGCCAGTGTGAACCTGCCCGAGGACCGCGCCGAGGGCGGCGAGCTGGACTACTACCACGGCGTGGCCACCACCGCGGCCACACCGGACGGGCTGGACAGCCTCGACGTCGAGGCCGGCAAGTGGGCGGTCTTCGACAGTTCCGGAGCCTTCCCGCAGACACTGCAGCACCTGTGGCGGGACGTCTTCACCGAGTGGTTCCCGTCCAACCCGTACCGGAGCAGGCCGGGACCGGAGCTGCTGCGTGTCCGGCAGTCGGCGGACGGGAGCGAGGCGGACGCGCAGCTGTGGATCCCGGTGGAGGACGCCGGGCGGTGACGGGTCAGCGCCGGGCCGGGGCGAAGGCGACGATGCGTTCCAGCAGGACTTTGGTGAAGACCCGGCCGCCACCGACGGCGACGTCACCGATGCTGCCGCCGTCCGAGATCTTCGTCCGGCTCAGCAGCTTGCCGGTGGAGGCGCGCATGGCCGCCAGGTACGCCGCACCCCGGGCGCGGCCGTTCGGGGACTGCTGGAAATAGACGATGCCGGTGTCGACGGTGAGAGTGGACCGCGGATGGATCCTGCTCCACCAGCGGCGCCGGCCCGTCGAGTCGTAGGCGGCGGTGGTGTCACCGGACGTCGCGAAGATGCCGTAAGGGCTGGTGTGGACAGCGTTGTAGCCGCCGTCCGCACCGGTCCAGGCGGGTTCACCGTCCCGGATCCCGTACGCCCGGATCGACCCGCGCGAGACGTACGCGTGCTTGCCGTCCAGGGCAAATCCGCTGCCGCCCTCGACGGGCCGGGACCACAGCGGTTTGCCGGTGGTGGTGTCGAGGACCGTCATCGTGTTCGTGGACGTCATCGTAATCGTGGACAGAGTGTTGATCATGACCGCGGCATACCCGGCGGTGGTCGTGAGTTTCACGTAGCCCCCGGGCAGCGTGTACGACCAGACCGGGCTGCCGTCGCTCACCCGCCAGCCGAAGACGGTCGTGTGTTTGCAGTCGACCTCGCACTCCGAGCGGGAGACGGTGATCAGGAGCGAGCCCGACAGCAGCGGCGGATTGGGATGTTGCTGACCGGGCTGCTTCTGCATCGACAGCAGCCGGCCGTCGGGCCGGAACGCCCGGATCTGCGTGTCCTCCCGGTACGTGGTCACGAACAGCGTGCTCCCGCTGGTCACCGGCTTGTACGGCATGATCGACTCGATCGCGCCCGTGGCGAACGACAGCGCGCGCCCGGTCCCGGCGTCGTGCCGCACGACCCGCAGGAGCGAGCGGGCGTTCGTGGGATCGCGGACACCCTCGAGGTGGTAGGTCGAGCCGGCGAGGTAGACCGGCGCCGTCCCGACCCCCATCTTCGGCGTGACGCTCCAGGCCATACGCAGCCGTGACGCGCCGGACGCATCAGGCCCGGTGACCGGGGCCGCTCCCGCCGGGACAGCGGCGGCGGCCAGGGTCAGGCAGGCGAGAGCGGAGACCACAATCCGGTGCATCCCCGTACGATCGCCGCCCGCACCCCGATCACTGCGCCGGACGCGCGGAGAGTCACCCGGACGAGCAGCCGTCACGGCGCTGTGCGGGAGTGTTGGATATTGACAACTTCCGATTGCTTGTGCCTGAATGCGTCTACACCTGCCCGGCCCGTCCACTGGGGAGAAACCATGATCAGCGCCCGTCGTACGACCGCTGTCCGAGCCTGTGCAGGATTGATGTGTGTCGCGCTCGCGGCGTTCTCCCTGCCCGGTGCCGCCGCCGCGGCGATCCCCGACTACACGACCGCCGAGGCCGGCAACCCCTTCGTCGACGGCCTGTACGCCGATCCCGACGTGGCCGTCTACGGCAGCACCTACTGGGTGTACCCGACCTCGTCGCGCAGTTACGCCGAGCAGACCTACCTCGACGCCTTCTCCTCGCAGGACCTCGTCCACTGGACCAAACACCCGAACGTCCTCACCACCGCACGGGTGTCCTGGGCGAAGTACGCGATGTGGGCGCCGGCACCCGTGCAGCGCAACGGCAAGTACTACCTGTACTTCGCGGCGAACGACATCCAGAACAACTCGGCGCTCGGCGGCATCGGGGTGGCGGTCGCGGACCGGCCCGAGGGGCCGTACACCGACGCGATCGGCCGGCCGCTGATCTCGCAGTTCGTCAACGGTGCGCAGCCGATCGACCAGGACGTCTTCATCGACGACGACGGCCAGGCATACATGTACTACGGCGGCTGGGGCCACGCCAACGTCGTGAAGCTCAACAGCGACATGACCAGCCTCGGAACCTTCGCCGACGGGACGACCTACAAGGAGATCACCCCGTCGAACTACACCGAGGGCCCGCAGATGTTCAAACGCAACGGCAAGTACTACCTGATGTGGTCCGAGGGCGGCTGGACCGGCCCCAACTACTCGGTGTCGTACGCCATCGCCGACTCCCCCACCGGCCCGTTCGTGAAGCTCGACCGGGTGCTGGACCAGGACCCCGCGGTCGCCCGCGGCGCCGGCCACAACTCGGTGATCAACGTGCCCGGCACCTCGACCTGGTACATCGTCTACCACCGCCGGCCGCTGAGCCAGACCGACGGCAACTACCGGCAGCTCGCCTACGACCGCATGTACTTCAACGCCGACGGCACCATCCGGCGCGTCGCGATGCTGGTCAAGGACAACTTCGACGACACCAACGCCGTCGGCTGGCGGACCTACGGCGGCGGCTGGTCGACCTCCGGCGGCCAGTACCTCGCCGCGTCGTCGGCCGGCGGCAAGTCGCTGCTCGACGTCAACTTCGCCAACCTCGCGTACGACGCCGACATCACCCTGACCGGCGGCGGCGGTGACGGCGGCCTGCTGTTCCGCACCACCGGAGCAGCTGTCGGCACCGACAGCCACCAGGGCTACTACGCGGGCATCTCCACCCAGGGCCGGGTCGTACTCGGCCGCATGAACAACAACTGGACCCAGCTCGCCTCGGCAGCCCTGCCGATCACCCAGGGCACCCGGTACCACCTGCGCATCGAGGCGATCGGCTCGTCGATCAAGGTCTACGTCGGCGACCTGACCACCCCGAAGATCTCGGTCACCGACACGACCTGGACCTCCGGCGCCACGGGCGTCCGCGTCTTCCAGACCGCCGCGAGCTACGACAACATCGCCGTGACACCCCGCTGATCCGGCCCGCTGCGCTCTCGCGAAAGCAGCGCGCTTGTGAGACCGTTCGCCCGTGCTCGGTGGTGGTCAGCGAAGTGTTCGTCATCTGGTCGTTCCGGCCCTCTTGGTCCGGCTCATCGGGAAAGGCCGCTGGAAACACCCGGGCGTGGCCGCGTTCGCCCAGGTCGCGCCTTGGTTCGGCGACCCGCTGGACTTCCTGGGCGATGTGGAGGACATGGAACGGCAGTCGCGTGCTCTGGACCGGCTGGTGGATGACGACGAGGCTGCGCGACTCTTCCACCTCGCCCGCCCGCGCCTCCCGGCAGACACGGCCGGCCTACCGTGGCTCGACGTCGAACAAGCTCACTTCATCGCGGTGAGCGAGCGTGTCGGCGACGACACGGCAATCGCGCTGGACTACCGGACTGATCGGGCCGATCCGTCCGTCGTCGGCAGCGACATCTGGACAGTCCCCGGGCAGTACCACTGGCGAACCATCAGCCCGACGTTCTCAGCCTTCACGGCAGCGCTGGGAATCGACGATCCGGGCCGGACAAGCAAGTAGGTGCCGGAACTCAACGGGCGTCACCCGTCGCAGTCCTCCTGGGCTGTCTCCTCGAATTCCGCCTCGGACACCACGCGCTGATCCTGATACCCGAAACCGGTCAGCACCATCCCGGGCGCCAGCTCTTGGAGCACCGCCACGGTGAACTTCAGCGACACCACGTTCGTCGCGCCGCCGTGGGCGTAATACCCGGCGTCCTCGCGGAACGCCCGCATCGTCTCCTGCATGACCAGCCAACTCGATGGTTTTCTCGAAAAGGGCGATCCGGGCCGGGGCGACCACGGTCGGGTGCTTGACACCGTCCGCGTCCGGCGTGCTCACGCGGTCACTATCTCGCTGCGTCAGGCCGCCCGTCGATAGGTGACGGTGCGTCCGGCGTCGCGGAAGCCGATTCGGTGATACAGCTCTCGGGGCACTGGGTAGCCGGTGTCACCACGGGGGCACACCACGGCGAGGGTCGCGCCGGCGTCACGCATGGACCGCAGGCAGGCCAGGCTGACGGCAGCTCCGAGGCCACGCCGGGCATGCCGGGGATCGGTGCCGACCGGTTCGAGCAGAGCGGCCCGGTTGACGTCGTCGTACCAGCCGAGTGCGGACGCCACCAGGGTCCCGTCGGACGCCTCCACCACCAGGTCGAGATCACGCCGGTAAGGCCAGGTCTCCGCGATCACCCGGTAACGCTCGGTGGCCATGCCTGACTCGCCGTCACCGAGGTCCACCGGCGGCACCTGCAGCCGGCCGAGCGACTTCGGGCGCCACGCCGCCCGATGAACCGCGGCCCGCTCGGCCACCTCACCGCGCCGGGTTGCGCGCACCCGGTAGCCATCGGGCAGGGTTGGCGCGGGGAGGTCGCCGTCCAGATCACGGACGCAGTGCCGGAAGTACGGTTCGTCCGCTTCGCAGTACCCGGAGTTCCTGAGACCAGCGATCAATGCGGTGTCGGTGTCCATCGCGGTCACCGTCTGCTCGACCGAACCGGCCGCCTGGTCGAACCAGCGCAGCACCGTGGGCACCAGACTCGGTGACGCATGCAGTTCGAGGCCGCCCGGCCGGATCAGCCCGGCCCAGGCCACGACCTCACCGTCCGCGTCCCGCCACATTTCCACAGTGCGATACGGCAGCGTTGACCGCTGCCACGCCAGGTCACCGATATGCCAGTGACTGTCCGGTGTCCAACTGCGCTGAACGGCCCGCTGCATAGCCATCAGGGCGGCATTCGTCACGGCGTGATTGTGCACCATGGAAGACGGCGCCGAGAGCCAGTTAATTGCTGCCTTCGGGGACGGCGCAGCGCTAGGGTCGGGTACTCACTGGGGCTGAGTAACAACGCTGAGGTGGTGGGGCGCGCGGGTTTCTAGGGTGATTCGCGTGATGAGCTTTGTGCGGCAGTGGACGTTGCGGATTGCCAGTTCGGCGCTCAGTGGGCTGTACACGCTGTACCGGATTCATCCGGCGGCGTGGCGGTTGATGGCGCGGAACTACCGGCCGCAGCTCGGGCGGTTTGCTCGGCTGAACGCGTGGATGACCTGTCAGTTCGCGGCGTTGGATGTGCCGGCGTACCGGGATTTCCTGGGCCGTAACGGGTGGGCGTTCCGGTGGTTCGAGCTGACGAGCTACCCGCCGACGGGGAAACGGTCGTACGTCGACGCGTACCCGGAGAACGAGCGCTGCTGGCACGGTGAGCTGGAGATTGCCGGGAGTGTCGTGGACGAGTCGTCGGGGTCGTCCGGGCGGCCCTACAACTGGGTGCGCGGGCGGCGGGAGCTGCGGTCGGTGCACAAGAATCTGGCCGGGTACGCGACGATGGTCTTTCCGTCGAAGCGGCGGTTCGTCGTCAACGCGTACTCGATGGGTGCTTGGGCGACGGGCACGAACACCGGTATTGCCATGGCGCGGATTGCGATGGTGAAGAACACCGGGCCGGATCTGCGCAAGATTGTCGACACGTTGCGGCATTTCGGGCCGGGGTTCGAGTACATCGTCACCGCGTACCCGCCGTTCCTGAAGCATCTGCGCGACGAGCTCGATGCGGAGGGTTTTCCGTGGGCGGACTACCGGATCTCCGGGCTGGTCGGTGGCGAGGGCATGACCGAGGCGCTGCGGGACTATCTGGAGGAGCGCTTCCACAAGGTGCGGTCCGGGTACGGCGCCAGTGATCTGACCATCGGCATGGCGGGTGAGACCGACTTCAGTGTCTGGGTACGCCGCCGGCTGCGTACCGATGCCGCGTTGCGCACCGCGCTGCTCGGTCCGGACGAGCACCGGCTGCCGATGGTGTTCCAGTACAACCCGCTCGAGACGTACCTGGAGACGACGGCCGACTCGGAGATCCTCTGCACCATCAACTCGATGGCGGTGCTGACGCCGAAGGTGCGCTACAACATCGGTGACGAGGGCCGGCTGGCGACTTTCCCCGAGGTGCTGGCGGCCATCACCGATCCGGGCGCGCGGGCCGAGGCGGAGGCGGCCTTCCGGGTCGACCGGATGCGGCTGCCGCTGCTGTTCCTGTTCGGGCGCAAGGACAGCACGATCTCGTACATGGGGGCGAACATCTACCCCCAGGACGTCGAGTACGGGCTCTACACCGGCAACACCCTCGCTCACCTGCTGCAGGGCTTCTGTCTCGAGCTGCGTGAGCACGCCGACCTGGAGAGCCGCCCGATCGTCCACCTCCAGCTGCGCGACGACGCCGTGCTCGACGCGGCGCAGCGCTCAGGTCTGGCCGAGACCTGCCGGGCCGGCATCGTGGCGCATCTGACCGCGGTGAGCCGGGACTTCGCCGAGTCGCTGGCCGAGGATCCGTCCGCCGCCGACCTGCGTGTGGCCGTGCACGACTACGCCACCGGGCCGTTCACCGACGCCAACAACAAGATCAAGAGCGCTTACCTCGTGAAGGGCGGTACCCCGTGAGGACCACCGATTTTTCCGCCGTCCCGCTCGCGGGCCAGGCGAACGCCATGTTCGTCGGGGCCACCCGGTACGCCGGGCTGGGCTCGATCCTGCTGCTGAGCCGGCGCTTCTTCCGGATGGTGAAGCAGATGAAACGCATGTCGGGGTACCGGTGGCACACGGTCTATTACCGCTTCCCGTTCACCCTGGGCACGATCGCGTTCTTCGACGACCGTGACGCGCTGCTCAAGTTCGCGCGCAGCAAGACGCACCGCGACCTGATGTGCTGGATCACCGACAACGGCACCCGCCACGCCAAGGCCGGGTTCATCCGCCTCTACGACGCCGACCCGCACGGGTACAGCAACGGGGTCTGGCGCGCCGAGGACACCACCATGTCCCACATCGAGACGTTCACGCCGCTGTCCACCGAGACCGCCGGCCCGCCGGTGCACCGGTCGTGAAGGCGGTTCCGGTCCGGTCGCGGGCCGACTTCCGCGACTTCCTCGACCTTCCGGTGCGGCTCCACCCGCGGGACCGCTACGTGCCGCTGCCGGCACCGGTGATCGCCGCGCAGCGCCGGACCGCCGAGCTGTTCATCGTCCGCGACATCACCGGCCGTGTTGTCGGGCGGACCAGCGTGCACCGCGACGCGGCGTTCGACACCAAGGCCGGTCCGCGGCAGCTCTTCGGCCACACCGAGTTCGTCGACGACCCGGCCGTCTTTGCTGCGTTGATGGACGTCGCGGGAAAGGACACGCTCTTCGGCCCGGTCGCCCTGCTGCCCAATCAGACCGGTGGGGTCATCACCTCCGGCTTCGCCGATCGCGGTTTTGTCGACTCGGCCTGGAACCCCTCCTACTACCCGGCCATGTACGAGCGCCACGGCTTCACCCGTCGCTTCGAGGCCGACACGTGGATCGTGGACGTGTCCGGCTCGGCGGCGGCGTACCCGTTCGACGACACCCGCCTGGCCGCGGAGGACCTGGTGATCCGGCACGGCTCGCGCCGCCGGTTGCGGGAGCAGCTGCCGGTCCTGCGCGGAATGCTGAACGCGAGTTTTGCGCAGCTGGGCTACTACACCGAGATCTCCGCGGCCCAGCTGGCCGAGCAGACCGACGGGTTGTCGTTCCTGCTCGACGAGGGCCTGCTGGTGTGGCTGGAGAAGGCGGGCCGCCCGATCTCGTTCGTGGTGGCGGTGCCGGACATCTCGGAGTTCCTGATGACGGTCGGCGGGCGGCTCGGGGTCCTCGAACAACTGCGCCTGCTCGCCACCCGGTCGCGGTACCGCCGCGACGCGGTGCTGGTCATCAAGGGCACCGTGCCGGACGAGCAGGGGCGCGGTTATCTCAGGCTGCTGTCCCGCGAGGTCCACCGCCACCTCGAGGCCGGCGGATACCGATCGCTGCGCAGCACCTTCGTCGAACGCGACAACGCGGCCTCCGCCGCCCACTACCGACGTGCCGGTGGCCGCCCGCTGCACGGTTACACGTTCTACGAGAGGGCCGCACGATGAGCTGGGTCGAGGAGTTCCGCGCCCACGAGGCGATCTACCGGCGGGCGCCGAGTGCGCACAACACGCAGCCGTGGACGCTGGAGTACCGCGCCGACGAGATCGTCATCGGGATCGACCCGGCGCGGGCGCTGCCGGGCTCGGATCCCGGCGGGCGTGATCTGAGGCTCGGGCTGGGGGCGTTCGTGGAGACGTGCCTGATCGTGGCCGCCGACGCCGGGCTCTCCGTCACCTACGACTCACGACGTCTCCTGGCGGCCCCGAGCCCTTATGTCACACCGTTCACCGCGGCTGACGTGTCCGCCCGGCGCGTCGCCCGGGGTGCTTACCGGCCCGGCGTCGTGTCCACCGCGGGCCTGGAGCCGGGGCTCGTCCACGTGCCGAGCCGCGACCTCGCCGACGATCTCGCCGTGGCCGACCGGTGGATGTTCTCCACGCCGAGGGTCGCGCTGGAGCTGCGGGACTGGCTGCGCCTCGACCCCGGCGACCCTCGGTACCGCCTCGACGGCCTGACCGACCGCGCCCTCGAGCTGAGCCGCGGGGAGGCCCGTGTTCTGGCGTCCGCGCTCCGGGCCTACCCGGTGACCCGGCGGCTCGGACTCGCCGCCCTGCTCGCCGCGAGCGGCCGGAACCTGCTGCGCTACGACGGCAGTGTCCTGGTCCTCACCGGCGACGTCTCCCTCGACGCGGGCCGGCGCCTGCTGCGCACGTGGCTGACGCTGGGCCGCTCGGGGCTGGCCGTCCACCCGCTGAGCCAGCTCCTCGACTGCCCGGCCACGGCTGCCCGCCTGGCCGCCCGGGTCGGCGCCACGCCCCTGGCGGTCTTCCGTGTCGGGGTGCCGCTCCACGAGCCGGTGCGGTCCGCACGCCGGCCCTAGGGGGTCTTCACGAAGTCCCAGACCGCCGGGAGCAGGCGCTTCGGTGACTCCAGCTGGGGCAGGTGACCGGTCTCGGTGAGCAGCACGAACTCGGCGCCGGGGATGGCCTCCGCGTACGCGCGGCCGTAGTCGGTGTCGGCGATGCGGTCGTGGTCACCCCAGATGACGCGGACCGGGACCGTGATTCCGGACAGGCGCTCGCGCAGGCTGGGGTCGGTCATCGTCCCCGCGTACACGGAGAGGGTCTGGCGGTTGCCGGCCATGACCGTCTGCTGTTGCGGGGTCAGGGCGCCCGGGTCGATCTGGAACTTGGCGGGCTCGAAGTAGCTGCGCTCGGCGATCTCCGGGAAGGTCAGGCCGAAGAAGTCCGCCACCGGGTGGCCGGGCACCTCGAGGCCGACCGCGTCGACCAGGACAACGCCGCTGATCCTTCGCGTGCCGAGCAGGGCCAGCTCGGCGGCGATCCAGCCGCCGATGGAGTTGCCGACGACCGTCACGTCGGCCAGGTCGAGCCGGTCCAGGAGGTCGGCGTAGAGCCGGGCGAGGTCGCCGATGGTCGCGAGCGTGTCCGGGCGTGCGGTCCCGCCGAAGCCGGGATGCGTCGGGGTGATCACGCGGGCGGGGCGTTCACCGGCCAGCAGCTCGGCGAAACCGGCGACGGTCTGGGGGCCACCGCCACCGTGAAGAAGAAGGACCGGGTGTCCCTCGCCGGTCTCGGTGTAGACGACGGTCGCGGTGTCGAGGTCGAGGGTTTCCATATCAGGGACCTTAGATCAGCATGTTGATATAAACAAGCTGGTATTCTCGGCGCATGCCCAGAGACGTCACCGAGATCGGTCTGTCCGTCAAGCGGCTGCAGATCAGGCACCACCGCACCGCCAACGAACGGCTGGCGCCACTCGGCCTCTCGCTCGTGCAGTGGGACGCGCTGCGCCACCTGCACGAAAATCCGGAGGCGTCGCTGCACGATCTCGCGCAGCTCACGTTCCAGACCGACCAGTCGTTCGGCACGCTGGCCACGCGCATGATCGACCGCGGACTCATCGAGCGGCGGCCGGGACCGGGCCGGGCGGTGCGTCATCGGCTCACCGAGAAGGGCGACGACCTGCGTCAACGCGGGCGGGCGATCGTGCGGGAGGTCGTGGCCGAGTCGTTCGCGCCGCTCTCCACGACCGAGTTACAGACGTTCGGTGACCTGCTCGCCCGGGTATTGCACCAGCCGTGACGTCTCCCCTGCTGGACATCCGGCGCATCTACGTCGAGCCCGCGGCTGCCGCCCTGCCGCGCGGCAAGGAGATCCTGGCCCGCTTCCCGGAGGCCCAGCTGGTCGAGGTCGACAGCCACCAGCGCATCCCCGAGCTGCACGGCGACGAGGCGAACGTCCACCGGTGGGTGCGCATCAAACGCGAGGCGCTCGTGCTCGGCGTCAAGAAGACCCTCACCGCCCGGCCGAACGGCCGCTCCGCCGACTTCATCGCGCCGTCGACGGCCAACGGCTGCGCCATGGCCTGCGCCTACTGCTACGTGCCGCGGCACAAGGGTTACAGCAACCCCGTCACGGTCTTCGCCAACATCGACAAGATCACCGGGTACGTCCACCGTCACGTGGCGCGCCAGGGCACCAAGCCGGCACCGAACGAGTGCGACCCCGAGGCATGGGTCTACGACATCGGGGAGAATTCCGACTGCAGCCTCGACGCGAGGATCAGTGACAACGTCCGGGACCTGGTCGAGCTGTTCCGGTGGCTGCCGACCGCCAAGGCGTCGTTCGCCACCAAACACGTCAACCGTGACCTGCTCGACTGGGATCCGCAGGGCCGCACCCGGATCCGGTTCTCCCTCATGCCGGCCCGCGATGCCAAGATCCTCGACATCCGCACGTCACCGATCGCCGAACGCATCGCGGCGATCGACGACTTCGTGGCCGCCGGTTACGAGGTGCACGTCAACTTCAGCCCGGTCGTCGTCCGTGACGGCTGGCTGGCGGACTGGGCCGAGCTGCTGGACCAGCTCGACGCGGGCATCGGCGCGGCGGCCAAGGCACAGCTGGCGGCCGAGGTCATCTTCCTGACGCACAACCGCGATCTGCACGAGGTGAACCTCGGCTGGCACCCCAAGGCCGAGGAGCTGATCTGGCGTCCCGAGCTCCAGCAGCCGAAACGCTCGCAGAACGGCTCGTGGAACGTGCGTTACCGGACGGGCGCCAAGGGCGGTTACGTCGCGGCGCTCACCGAGCTGATCGCCGCACGCACTCCCTACTGCCGCATCCGGTACGCGTTCTGACGGGCTGTGCCCAGGACCCGTGAGTCCTGGGCACAGCGCTCGCTCAGTTACGCGGTTCGATCCAGATGTTGCGGTACTGGACCTTGTTGCCGTGGTCCTGCAGCCGGATCGAGCCGGTCGACGGGCCCTCGGCGATGCTGCCGCCGGTCACCGTCGTGATCTCGTAGTTCTTGTGCACGGTGACGCCGTTCCACACCACGGAGATGCGGGCGTTCTCCGTCTTGGCACCGGCCGCGTCGAAACGGGCCGCGCGGAAGTCGATGTCGTACGTCTGCCAGACCTCCGGTGCCTTGGCCGCGTTCACGTCCGGCGGCTTCTGGGTGTAGATCGCTCCCGCCTCGTTGTTGTCCAGCGTGGTGTCCCCGTACGAGTCGAGGATCTGGAGTTCGTAACGCTCCTGCTGGTAGACACCGCTGTTGCCACGGTTCTGGCCGGTGACCTCCGGCGGCAGCAGCGGCACCTTGAACTCGACGTGGAGCTTGTAGTCGCCGAAGGCCTGACGGGTGCGCAGGTCACCGCAGCAGACCTCCATGGCGTTGCCGGCGACGCGCGGCCAGCTCGCCGTGCGCCCGTCGGTGTGCTGCCACTCGGTCAGGTTCTTGCCGTCGAAGAGCGTGATCCGCTGGCCGGGCTTGCGCACGGTGACCAGGTCGAGGTTCACGTGACCCGTGTCGAGCGCGTCCACGCGGTACTCGATCGTGTTGGCCCCCTCGAGCAGGGTCAGCCGCTCGGTCTTGGTCGCCCAGTCGTTCCAGGTCACCGTGCTGGGGAGCACGGTCTGGCGGATCTTGCGGCCGTTGACGTGGATGCTCACGGTCTTGTTGCCTGCGAACGGGTCCGGACCGTTGGAGTAGCGCAGGCCGACCTCGTACTCGCCCTTCTTGCTCACCTCGGTGTGCACCGTCGTGCTGGCGTTGAGGTTGCCGAAGCCGGCGACAAAACCGACGCCCGAGTGACCCGGGTGATCGGTGGCGAGCGCGGCAGTGCCCTGGCGGCGGCCCTCCTCGGCCTCGTAGAAGACCTGGTCGGCCTCGGGACCGGGGATGGCGTTGAGGGTGTACCAGGCTTCGGTGCTCCAGAGCTGCTCGCCGCCGGCCGCGCTGAACGGGCGGGGTGACCGGAGGTGGACGACCCGGTCACGCTCCAGCCCGTCGACGGTCAGGGTCACCTTGCGGCGGTCGGAGGAGACCTTGGCCGCGGTCACCGTCAGCTTCTTCTCGTCGACCTTCGGACCCCCGTACGCCGGGGTGGCCGCATACCGCCACTGCTCGACCTGGTAGCCCTTCGCGATGTTCGCCACGGTCTCGGCGGACAGCGGCTTGGTGTACTCGACGGTGAAGCCCGTGCTGGTGGCGCTCATCGACTTCATGTCGAACGCCGTCACACCGTTGGGGGTGAGCTTCTGCAGGCCGTACCGGAGTTTGCCCTCCTGGCCCCAGTTGCCGTCCGAGCCGAGCCCGCCGATGTAGATCGACCCGTCCGGGCCGATGGTCGTGCGGTTGACACCCGACTCGAGGCCCTGGGTGTGGCGGAACACCGCACCCTGGTACTCACCATGGACCTTCTCCAGGTACGCCCGCTGCAGACCACCGTAGGTCACGTCACCGAAGATCAGCTGACCCTCGAACGGCCCCTTCTTCAGCGTGACCGGGGTGCTCGGGGAGTTCGCGATCTCGTTCTGCGGCAGCCACAGCATCGGCTTGGTGACAGCGTTGTCGTCGTACGGGCCGGCGGGGTTGGTGTAGTGGTTGAAGAACCGGTCCTGCTTGATGTGCAGCAGCTTCGACGACGGCAGCCAGCCACCCTGGTTGTCGGCGACGAAGAGCTCACCCTGCGGGCCCCAGCCGAGGCCGTTCGGCGTCCGCAGACCACCGGCGACGTAGGTGACCTTGCCGGTGCGGCGGTTGACCTTGAGGCTGGTCCCGCGGTTGGCGACCGGCTGCGGGTTGGTCGTGGCACCACCGAGGTTGATGGACACCGACAGGTTCAGGTAGAAGTCCCCGCCCCGGTAGAGCAGCCCGAACGCGAACTCGTGGAAGTTGCCGCCGAACGGCCAGGTCGCGACCGTCCGCATCGAGTCGGTGACCTCGTCACCGTTGGTGTCCTGCAGCTCGGTGAGCTCGTGCTTCTGCGAGACGTAGATGGTGTCGTCGACCACGGCGACACCCATCGGCTCCTTGAGCCCACCGGCGATCTTCTTGTACTTGACCTTGCTCGGGCCGGTCTTGCCGGTCACACCGCTGACGATGTAGACCTCACCCTTGACCTCGTCGCTGCCACCCCAGGTGGTGATGACCATGCGGCCGTCGTCCAGCCAGTCCATGGCCGACACCTGCGGCTGGAAGCCCTCGGGGCGCAGGTTGGTCAGCGTGTAACCGGGGTTGACCGCGTCGAGCGGCAGACCGTCGCCCGGGGTGTCGAAGGCGCCCTCACACTGCTTCTGACCCGGCGCCGTCACGCGGACGACCTCCGCGTCGGTGCTCAGCACGCTCGTCGGCACGGGCACGAAGGCGTCCGCACCCGGAGGCTGCCAGGCCAGCGACAGCTCCTGGCCGCCGCCCGCCTCGAAGTACTCGATGCGCAGGGCGTGCACACCGGCGGTCAGCGTGACCGTGTTGTCCTTGGACACGACGCCGTGCAGCCCGTCGTTGTCGATCACCTCGGCGTCGTCGAGGTACAGCCGGGAACCGTCGTCGCTGGTCAGCCGGAAGGCGTACGCTCCGTCGGCCGGGACGTTCAGGTTGCCGAGGACGTGCGCCACAAAGTTGTCCGAGAGGCCGAAGTCGGCGTCGGTGCGGTAGTCGATGGTCGGTGTCAGCCTGTCGACATTGGGCGTCTGACCCGGCTTGAGCTTGCAGATCGCGGTCAGCGGGACCCGGGTGTCGAAGGTGCGGAGGGTGACACCGGGTTCCTGCGGCGGAAGCTCGGCGGCGTGTGCGGTTGCGGGGCTGATCGCGACCGCCGCGGCGGCGGTCACGAGACTGAGGACGAGGGCACGGACCATGCTGCTCCTTCGTGCGAGCGTTACCGGCTCAATTCCCGGAGATGAACATCACGGTCCACTATCGAGTGGCCACACAGAAGTTTCAATGTTTGAGGCAGAACTTTTGTTGTCGGATTCAAAAGTATGCGGAGACGTGTCCCCCGAAACCGGCCACAAACGACTTCTAGCGAGGTAGCGGAGGCAGGGCGGCGCGGTCGAGCCAGGCGGTGAACAGGGCGTCCAGAGGCTCCCGGGCGAAGCGCTGCGCGTGCTCGCGGAACTGCTCGGTGGTCACGGTGGCGTGCTGATGTTCGGCCACCCAGGACCGCAGGCAGGCGAAGAACGACTCGTCGCCGATCTTTTTGCGCAGGGCGTGCAGCGTGAGCGCACCCCGCTTGTAGACCAGCGGGTCGAACATCCGGGCGATGCCGGGATCGGCCACCACGACGTCCGCCGGGCGCGCGGCGATGCGGGTGTACCAGTGGACCGCCAGCGCGTCCGCCGACAACTCGCCGCCGACGCCGGACCACAGCCACTCGGCGTAGGTGGCAAAACCCTCGTTGAGCCAGATGTGCCGCCAGTCGGCAACCGTGAGGCTGTTGCCGAACCACTGATGGGCCAGCTCGTGCGCGACGAGCCGCTCGTGGGTGCGCCGCCCGTCGACGTGGTTCTTGCCGAAGATGGCCATGCCCTGCGCCTCGACCGGGTCGTCGAGGTCGTCGTCGGCGACCACGACCATGTACTCCCGGAACGGGTACGGCCCGAAGAAGCGCTGCATCGTCTCCATGATCTGACCGTGCCGGCCGAAATCGTGGGCGAACCGCGTGCGGACGGCGGGCGGGATCGCGGCGCGCTGGACCACTCCCCCGACGGACAGGTCGACCAGCTCGTACCGTCCGATCTGGACGCTCATCAGATAGGGCGAGGTGGGTTCGAGGCGCTCGTAGACCCAGGTCGTGCTCCCCGGACCCCGGCGGCGGGAGACCAGGTCACCGGTCACCAGCACCGTGTACGCCGAGGACGTCGTGATCGCCACCCGGAAGGCGGCCTTGTCCGCGGGCTGGTCGTTGCACGGGAACCACGACGGTGACCCGTTCGGCTGGCTGGCGACGAGCACCCCGTCGGTCAGCTCGTCCCACCCGAGGTCACCCCAGCGGCCGGAGACGGGCACGGGCTTCCCCGCGTACCGGATGTCGACCCGGAAGGTGTCCCCGGCGTGGATCGGACGCTCGGGTCTGATCTGGACCTTGTCCGGGCGGTGGACGTACTTCGCCGGCCGGCCGTCCACCCGGATGTCCTGGATCCGCAGGCGGCCCAGGTCGACCGTGAACCGCGACAGCGACTGGGTGGCCGTCGCGGTGAGGGTGGCCCGGCCGGCGAGACGGTTGGACAGGACCCGGTAGTCCAGATCGAGGTCGTAGTGCAGCACCCGGTAGCCGCCGTTGCCGTGCCCCGGAAGGTAGGAGTCGGTCGAACGGTCGGCACCGTTCGCAGGCGCCTTCGGGGTCACGCTCGAGCAGCCGGCGCGGGCCAGGTCGCGATGGGGTTGCCGAGCCAGCGGCTGTCCTCGGGGACCGCGTCGCCGCGGGTGACCAGGGAACCGGGGCCGACGGTGGTCCGGGCGCCGATGCTGGCGCCGGGCAGGACGATGCCGTGCGGGCCCAGGGCGGCGCCCGCGCCGAGGGTCACCTGATCCATGCTCATGACACGATCATGGAACAAGTGGGTCTGGACCACACAACCGCGGTTCACCGTGGCGCCGTCACCGAGACGGACCAGGTCGTACTCCGGCAGCCAGTAGGTCTCCAGCCACACACCCCGGCCGATCTTGGCACCGAGGGTCCGCAGCCAGGCCGTGAGCAGCGGCGTCCCGGCGGCAAAACGCATCAGCCACGGCGCCGCGAGCACCTCGACGAAGGTGTCGGCGAGCTCGTTGCGCCAGACGAAGGACGTCCACAACGCGCGGTCGGCGACCCGGAACTTTCCGACGAGCAGCCACTTGGCGGCCGTCGCGATCAGGGCGGCGACCAGGGCCGCGGCCAGCATCACCGGTCCGGCGGCCAGCGCGGCCATCCACCCTCCGGCGAGCTCCCACACGACCGCGAGGGCACCGAGGACCGCGGTGGCGAGCGCCGCGGCGATCATCACGGGGATGATCCGGCACAGCTCGATGGTGGCCCGGGCGAGCTTGAGCCGCAGCGGCGGGTCGAAGGTGCGGCTGGTGTCGGCGGCCTCGACGGTCCGGCGCAGCGGCATCGGCGGCGCACCGAGCCACGACGAGCCCTTCTTGGCCTTGCGCGGCGCCGACGACAGCACGCCGACCAGGCCGCGCTTGGGCACGTTCCGGCCGGGCGCGGCCATGCCGGAGTTGCCGAGGAACGCCTGCTTGCCGATGCGGGCCGGGGCGACACGCAGCCACCCGTGGCTCAGCTCGTACGTGGCGACCATCGTGTCGTCGGCCAGGAACGCCCCGTCGTCGACCGTGGTCATCGCCGGGAGCGCCAGGACCGTGGACGCCTCGACACCGCGGCCCACCTTGGCGCCCAGCAGGCGCAGCCACACCGGTGTGAAGAGGCTGGCGTAGAGCGGGAACAGCCCGACCCGGGCCATGCCCATCAGGCGCTCGGTCGCCCACACCTGCCAGGCCACCCGCCCCTGCACGGGGTGGTAGCCGGCGCGCAGGCCGATGCTGAGCAGCCTGACCGCGACCAGCACGATCAGCGCGTACCCGGCGAAGTAGGCGATCGTCGCCACCGCCACGGCCGCGAGCACCGGACCGGCGGCGGGCCGGTACGCGAGAGTCCAGCCGAGCAGGGCGAGCCCGGGCAGGGCGGCCACGACGGGCACGAGGCCGAGCAGTTGTGCCGTCACGCCGTACGCGAGGGCCCAGAAACGGGACCGGAAGCGGGACCGGACCGGACGCTGGGCGGGCCAGGCGGCCTGGTCCTTGGCGGCAGGCGCCGCCGGTGAGCCGGCCCAGCGCTGACCGGCCGGGACGGCACCGGACACCGTCGAGCCGGCGGCGATCCGCGAACCCTTGCCGACACGGGCACCGGGCATCAGCGTGCTGCGCGAACCGACGCGGGCACCGGCGCCGACACGCACCTTGCCGATGCGCACGATGTCACCGTCGACCCAGTGACCGGACAGGTCGACCTCGGGCTCGATCGCGGCACCGCGGCCCAGCTTGAGCAGGCCCGTGACGGGCGGCGCGGAGTGCAGGTTGACGTCCGGGCCGACCTGAGCACCGAGGGCCCGGGCGTACGTGAGCATCCACGCGGCACCGGCGACGGCCGTCGCGCCGGTCAGCTCGGCGAGCCGCTCGGCGGCCCACAGCCGGACGTGCACGCTGCCACCGCGCGGGTAGTTGCCCGGGCGGACACCGCGCAGCAGCAACCGCGCTCCCCCGGCGGCCAGGGCGATGCGGCCGAGCGGGCTGAACAGCAGCGCCCAGCCACCGGCCACCCACCACCAGGAGACGGACGGCGCCCACGGCGCGGGAACGATCAGAGCGACGACGTTGCCGAGCGCGGCCAGGACGGTCAGCCAGCGCAGCCCGACGAGAGCGAGCATCGGCAGCATCAGCACGGCCTGGAACAGTCCGGTGCGCCGCGGTGTCGGCCGGACCTCGCGCCGGGTCACCGCGGTGGTGCCGAGCGCGTCGAGCACCGTCGCCAGCTGCGACAGCCTCGGGTGCAGGTAGATGTCGGCGACCGAGACGCGCGGGTGCACACGCCGGATCCAGGCCACCAGCTGCGCGGCGCTCAGGCTGCCGCCGCCGTTGTTGAAGAAGTCGGCGCCCGCCTCGGACGGGCGCACGCCGAGGATCTCCTCCCAGCCGCCGGCCAGCCACGCCTCGGTCGCGGTCAGCTCACCGGCCGCGTCCTGGGCGGTGGCCAGCGGCCAGGGCAGCGCGGCCCGGTCGACCTTGCCGGAGGTGCGGGTCGGCAGCGCCTCCACGACGGCCAGCAACGGCACGAGCGCGGCCGGCAGCTGCTCACGAACCCGGAGCGCGGCTGCCGCGGCGTCGAAGTCGACACCCTCACGCGGCACTACGTAGCCGACCAGAAGCTGATTGCCCGCGGCGGTCCGCTTGACGGCGGCGGCAGCGCCCACGACGTCGGGCAGCGCCTGCAGTGCGGCGTCGACCTCACCGAGCTCGATGCGGCGCCCGCCCAGCTTGACCTGCTCGTCACCGCGACCGACGAACAGCAGCCCCTCGGGCTCGGCCTTGACGATGTCACCACTGCGGTAGGCCCGCTCCCAGCCCAGCGACGGCAGCGGCGCGAACTTCTCGGCGTCCTTCTGCGGGTCCAGGTAGCGCGCGAGACCCACACCACCGATCACGAGCTCACCGGTCTCGCCCATCGCGACGGGCTCGCCGGCCGCATCGACCACGGCGAGCTCCCAGCCGGCGAGCGGCAGCCCGATGCGCACCGGACCCTGGCCGGTCATCGGCGCGGCGCACGCGACCACGGTCGCCTCGGTCGGGCCGTACGTGTTCCAGACCTCGCGGCCCTCGACGGCCAGGCGCTCCGCGAGCTCCGGCGGGCAGGCCTCGCCGCCGAAGATCAGCAGGCGGACCTCGTCCAGCGCCTCGACCGGCCACAGCGCGGCCAGTGTGGGCACAGTGGACACCACGGAGATGCGCTGCTCGGCCAGCCACGGGCCCAGATCGACACCGCTGCGGACCAGGGAGCGCTCGGCCGGGACCAGGCAGGCGCCGTGCCGCCAGGCCAGCCACATCTCCTCGCAGGACGCGTCGAAGGCCACCGACAGGCCGGCCAGGACGCGGTCGTGCGGGCCGATCGCCTCGGCGGTCTCACCGGCGAGGAACAGCTCGGCCTCGGCGTCGACGAAGGCCGCCGCGGCGCCGTGGCTGACCGCAACACCCTTCGGGGTGCCCGTCGAGCCGGAGGTGAAGATGATCCAGGCGTCGTCGTCCGGTCCGGGCCGTCCGGTCCGGCCCTCGGGCGTACGCCGTAGCGACACCGACAGCCCGTCACCGAGCACCGCCGCGACGCCGGCCTCGGTGAAAACGAGTTCGGCGCGCTCCTCGGGGTCGTCCGCGTCGACGGGCACATAGGCGGCGCCGGCGCTGAGGATGCCGAGGATGGCCACGTACAGCTCGGTCGTACCGGAGGAGATCCGGACGCCGACCCGGTCACCGACGCCGATCCCGTGCCCGGCGAGGGAGACGCGCACGGCCTCGACCTCATCGGCCAGCTCGCGGTAGGTCAGCCGGGTGGAGCCGTTGTCCAGCGCGTCGACACCGGTGTAGGCGCGCACGGTGTCGACGAGGATGTCGACGAGTGTGCGGCGGGCCGGGGCGGAGGAGGAACGGAACACTGCCGGCGCCACGTCGGTGGTGCCGATCGGAGGGAGCGCAACGAACTGCAGATCGGTCGTCACGGTCACCGGGCGTGCACCATCTTCACCTCAACGGCTCAGGGTCCTGGACAGCGCTCTACGTTACGGCCTTGTGACCGCAGATACCGGGCATATCTCGCCGTCGTGGTGACCGACACCCTGTCATTCGGCTCACAGGGCCTCCCTGCCTGCCGATAGTTGGTGTACAAATGATTTGCACACCAACGGAGGTCTCGCCATGCCGAAGGATCAGAACCGGTTCGTGAGCTGGTTCCACCGCACGTTCGACAGCTGGTTCTTCCGCTCCTTCATCGGACCCGCCCAGACCGACAACGCGGTCCACGGCGCCGACGCCTTCGCCCGCGAGCAGTGGAAGCGCGACCTCGAGGCCCGCAAGCAGTACACCCGCGACAAGCGCGCCGCCGCCCGGCGCTAGAACGCAGGCCTGCACCTACGCGCTAACTGCGGGTGGGGACCAGGGCGTGCGCGGCTTCGGTTGCGCGGGCCGCGATGCTGTCGAGCGTCCGGCCGTTGCGGGCGAAAAAGCCGTCCGCGAACAGCGACACGTACCCGTGGGCCACGGCGACCGTCGCCTCGACGAGCAGCAGCGCCTCGTCGTGCGACGCGGCGCCGGCCTCCGTTGCCAGGTCGAGCAGCGTGGAGATGAGCGCACGGGTCTGCTCGCGACGGGCGTCGTCGGGGATCTGGTAGAGCTCTTCGGCGAAGATGACGTGGAAGCCCGCGCCCGTACGGGTCACGAACCGGACGTAGGCGCCCGCGGCCGCGGCCAGACGGCCCGCCGGGTCGCTCCCCGCCGCGTCGGCCGCGGCGAGCACGGCCTCCCGCAGGTTGCGCGCGGCAGCACCCGAGACCGCGCTGAGCAGGTGATCCCGGTCCGCGAAGTGCCGGTACGGGGCGGCTGAACTGACCTCGAGCCGGCGCGCGACGGCGGCGACCGAGAAGCGTCCCAGCCCTCCGTCGGCCAGCTGGTCGAAGCTGGCCTCGATCAGTGCGGCGCGCAGATCGCCGTGGTGGTAACCGCGGTCCGCCGACACGCCGCCTCCCCGCTTGCCATCATGTGAGTGGGCTCTTACATTACCAAGTGATAGCCCTCTTACATGCGGAGGCACTGTGAGCATTCGGCTCGGGTACCAGATTCCGAACTTCACCTACCCCGGCATCCCCGTCGAGGACACCTTCGCCACGGTCGCCGCGCAGGCCCAGGAGGCCGAGGCGTCCGGCTTCGACACGGTGCTGGTGATGGACCACTTCTACCAGCTGCCCGGCATCGGCGCGCCGGAGAACGCCATGCTCGAGTCCTACACGACGCTCGGCGCCCTCGCGTCCCTCACGTCGACGGTCCAGTTGTCCGCACTGGTCACCGGGAACACGTACCGGAATCCCGCCCTGCTGGCCAAGACGGTGACCACCTTGGACGTGGTCTCGAAAGGCCGCGCCATCCTCGGCATCGGCGCCGGCTGGTTCGAACGCGAACACCACGACTACGGCTTCGAGTTCGGCACCTTCGGCCAGCGCTTCGAACGCCTCGAAGAAGCCCTGACCATCATCGAACCCATGCTCAAAGGCGACCCGGGCACCCTCGACGGCAAGTGGTACACCGCCCGCGGCGCCATGAACAACCCGCGCGTCCGCCCCGACATCCCGATCATGCTGGGCGGCAGCGGCGAGCAGAAGACCTTCCGCCTGGCGGCCCGCTTCGCCGACCACATGAACATCATCTGCGACGTGGCCGACCTGGCCCGCAAGGTCGGCGTCCTCCGCGAACGCTGCGAGGAGATCGGCCGCGACCCCGCCACGCTGGCGACCAGCTTCCTGGTCATGGGCATGGTCGGCGAGAACGACCAGGAGATCAAGGAACTCGCCGAGACCATCCCGGAAGACCGCCGCAACCGCGCCTTCCTCGGCACGCCCGCCCAGGTCGCCGACCAGATCCACGAAAACATCCTCGGCGCCGGCATCGACGGCATCACCATCAACCTGATCCGCAACGGCCACCGCCCGGGCATGGTCGCCCAGGTCGGCGCCGCCCTCAAGCCTCTCGTCGCTTAGTCATCCCCGCGGCCGGCCGGCATCGATCGGCCGGCCGCCCGGGTCACGCTCGACAGCTCAGCGCGGCGGCCTCCACCGCCGGCGACCCACGGGTATTCGGCTCTGTCGTCGCAGCCCCGCACCCCGGAAACCGGGATCACCCAACACGGGAGCAACCGCATCCGCCCACCTGCGCTCGGGCAGTGCGGTCGCCGTTCTTCGGTCCGATCCTGACCACTAGGAAGCCGGCGGGTCCGAGAGGGAGGGGCGGCCGGCGACGAGGTCGGCGATGCTCAGGCTCCAGTGGCCGAAGCGGGCGTCGAAGCCGGCAGCCCGCTTCTCGGCCCGGGCGGCCTTCGACGGTGAGTAGTGCTTGCGGGCCCACGCCGAGTGCGGGCGGGCCAGGCGGGCAGCTCCGATCCACGCCACCGGCGGGAGGAAGACACCCAGGACCGCGGTCGAATACTTGCCCTTGCGGACGCAGAGCAGAACCGCTCCGATGTGGACGACCGCGGTGGTGATGACGGCGGCGCGGCCCGCGCCCAGCCAGGATTGGTCGGCGAGGGGGTTGAGGCCCAGCAGGACCAGGCCCATGCCGCTCAGGGCGAGGGCCACGAGTTGGACCGAGAGCTGGCCTTCGGGTGACCAGTAGACGTCCTGGAGGTGCAGGATCAGGGCGAATTCGTCCAGGATCAGGGAGGAGCCGACGCCGATCAGGACGCCGGAGATCTCCGACCACGGGCGGGTGCCGCCGACGCCGACGGAGAGGTACGCGCCGGTCAGGGTCAGGAGGATGCCCGGTACGGCGTGGTGGATGTGGACGCCGCCGGTGAGGTTGTTGCGGAACGGGCCGACGCCGGCCCGGATCATGCGGGTGATGATCCGGGTGGCGACGAAGGTGGTCAGGAACGACAGGAACAGCAGCAGGAAGGGCAGGCCCATCCGGGGATTATGCGCCGGTGATCGACGCGCCAGAATGAGCGGATGGCCTCACCGAATCGGCTGACGTTCATGGTCCGCAGCGATTTGCTGACCGCGGACGAGATCAGCGTGCGGCTGGGACTGAAGCCGACCTCTGTCCAGCGTGCCCGGGGCAGCAGGCTGCACATCTGGGAGCTGGCGAGTCCGTTGGCCGAGGAAGCTTCCCCGGACGACCATCTGAACGGTCTGCTCGACGTCATCGAGCCGAAAGCAGCCGGCGTGAGGAAACTCCTGGATGCCGGTGCAGAAGTCTTCTGGTCCTGCTTCGTCACCGCCGCGCCGTTGGGCGCCATCGTCGAGCTCGAACCACCCCTTCTGTCACGCCTCGCCGGTCTCGGTCTGCCGCTGGTTCTCGACATCTACGACAGTGATCCCGGTTGAGTGAGCTCATCCGCCGGTGATCGACCAGTGCCAGGGCTCGGAGGGCAGGTTCACGAAGCCGTACTCGTCGGCGTGGACGCTGAGCCAGCGGAAGCCGGCGCTGCTCGAGGTCAGGGAGCTGCCGCCCTGGGTGATGTCGACGGCCAGGCCGAGCTCGTGGAGGGACCTGCCGGGGATTGCGGTGGGGACGCGGCAGGACGAGGCCGGGGCGGTGTAGACGTCCGGGCAGCCGTTGATCTTCCGGAGTTCGATCTGGCGTTGTTTGGTGCGGAAACCACCGCCGGACAGGACCACGCCGTCGGCCTTGGCGGCGGCGAGCATCTCGCGGAACGCGAACGAGACGCTCTTGTGCACGGTCACGCCGTTGACGGCTGTGGTGTCGGCGGTGGTGAAGACCGGGCGGACCTGCGCGACGACGTCGCGGCTGAGCGCGGCGGCCTGGGTGGCGTACTCCGGGGCTTTGTTGAGGCCGGCCAGGCGTTCCTGGTTGGTGGCGACCGCCTCGGACATGACCCGCCAGGACGCGATCGCGGTGTCGAGGTCGGCGGTGGCGGTGCGGGCGGTGCCCTGCGCGGTCTTCAGCGTCCTGGCGGCTGCGGCGGCTGCCGTCCGGCTCGCTGTCACGGTCTTGGCGGCTGCGGTCACGGCGGCCTGGGCGCGGGACACCTTGGTCGCGTTGCGGGGGCGCTGCTGGAGAGCCACGGTTCGCGCGTTCTTCGCGGTGGTGAGGGCTTCGACGGCTACGGCGTACCGGGTGCGGGCGGTGCCGTCAGCGGTGATGGCCGCGGAGAGGGCGGTCTGGGCGCCGGTCTGGGTGGTCTTGGACTTCGTGACGCCGGCGGAGCGGGTCACGAGGGTGGCGCGCTGGCCGGCGAGCTTCTCGCGGAGGGCGAGGACCTGCGGTGTCGGGGTGAGGCTGCGGTGCATCAGGGACGCCCACTGCTGGGCGGCCTTCGGGACTGCGGCCGAGGCCGGAGCCGCGGGGCCGGCGATTATCAGGGCCCCGGCAGCGGCGGCCGCCGCGGCCAGGGGTTTCAGGCGGGATCCGTGTCGCGTCGTCATCTGGCGTTCCTCGGTCTCGTCGGTCGGGACGGGACGCGGAGGTCCCGGCTTTCTCCAGACGAGTTTTGAGAACGCCAGGTGCAGGCCCGGGCCGGTGCGGGAGCGGACAGGTTGCCGCACCGGCCGGGCGTGTCACTGCAGCGTCAGCGCGTACACGAGGATGCGCGGGTCACCGGGGAGGGTGACCGACCGGATATGCTTGGCGGGGTCGGCCGGAACGGTGAGACCGAACAGGCTCGCCGCGGGGCCGTCGACGCCCTGACCTGCCTTGATGCGGTTGGGCATGGTCAGTACGGCCGGGCCCGACCCGCACCAGTCGGTGACTGTCAGCGCTGTCGAGGCGCTGCTGCCGTCGGCGTAGGTGACGACGACCGTGCCCGGGACCGGGCCGTGGTGGGACGCTGCGACGAGCCGCACGGACTGGCGGTTGCCGGCGGGGACGCGGATCTCCTGGCCGCGGGCGCGGACGAAGTTCGGTGCCGCGCCGCCCGGTGCCGGTGTGCTGTAGGTGATGCCGCCCCAGCTCACCGTGCCCGCCGCGGGCAGCAGCGCCGCGTCGTAGCTCCAGCCGGCGCCGTCGAAGTTGCCCTCGGCGTTCGCGGCCGTCGTGGCGGTGCCGTCGGTGGTGCGGACCGCGGCAAGATCGACCGCGCACTGGCCGCCGGTGGTCGCGGCGCAGGGCAGGACGGGTGCGGCGCTGACCGACGGCGGCTGGTCCGCGACGGCCGTGCCCCAGGCGGACACGGTGGTGCCGACGGTGAAGTCCAGCGTTCCGCCGCGGGCGATCGCCGACCAGTCCAGCCAGTTGCGGGTGTGGTCGGCACCGTTGAGGCGTACCTGCCGGACGTAGCGGTTGGAGTCGGTCACGTCGGGCGCGGTGATGGTCAGCGTGCCGCCCTGGCGGTCGGCGTAGGCACCGATCCGCACGGTGGCCGACGGGAACTGCGGGCTGGACAGCGCCAGGAAGCCGGCGCCGCTCATCGTCGGATAGATGCCCAGCGAGGACAGCACGTACCAGGCGCTCATGGTGCCCAGGTCGTCGTTGCCGGTCATGCCGTCCGGCCCGGTCGTGAAGAGCGTCATGGCCGCACGGACCACGGTTGCGCTCTTCGCCGGGGCGCCGGCCCAGTGATACATGTACGGCGCCAGCAGATCAGGCTCGTTGTTGGGGTTGTACGTCGCCTTGCCGTAGTAGTCGTACGGTGCCGTGATCCACGCGCTGCGAGCCGTGCCGGCCGGATCGGTCAGCAACTGGTTGTACGCGAAGAAGTCGTCCAGCCGCTTCTCGGCACCGGCCCGCCCGCCCATCAGGCCGACCAGTCCGGCCGGGTCCTGCGGCACGAGCCACTGGTACTGGTACGCCCCACCCTCGTGGAACTGGTGCCCGGCCTCCACTGGGTCGTACGGCGTCACGAAGGCACCGGCGGTCGTCCGCGGCCGGAAGTGCTTGATCGACGGGTCCCACAGCGCCCGGTACGACTGACCCCGCGCGGTGAACATCCGGGCGTCGGCCGTCTTGCCCAAAGCGCCGGCCATCAACGCGAGGGATGCGTCTGCGGCGGCGTACTCGAGGGTCGACGACGCCGGGTGCACGCAGTCGTTGTCGCCACCCTTGTGCCGGCAGTCCGTGCCCACCGTCAGCCCGGACGGCACGTACCCGCGGTCGACGTAGTAGCCGACACCGGTACGCCCGTTGTACTGCGAGTCCGCGGGCGGCTGACTGGTCGCGTTGGCCCGCAGCAGCGTGTACGTCTCCTCCTCGAGACCGGCCAGCAGCCCCTTGGAGAACGCCTCGACCAGGAACGGTGTCACCGGGTCACCGGTCATGATGTTGGTCTCGCTGTTGGCCAGCGCCCAGCGCGGCAGCCACCCGCCGTCGCGGCCGACCGCCACCACCGATCGCGCGACATCGCGGGCGACCTGCGGGACGAGCATCTCCAGCAGCTGGTTCTGCGGCCGGTAGGTGTCCCACAAAGAGAAGTTCTGGTACGGCGTGTAGCCGTCCGCGGTGTGCACCCGGTCGTCGAAGCCCATGTACTTGCCGTCGACGTCACCGGCGAGGTTCGGGTGCATCAGCGAGTGGTAGAGCGAGGTGTAGAACGCACTCTGCCGGTCGGCCGTACCGCCGGTGATGCGGACCGCGTCCAGCTGCTGCGCCCAGGCCGTGCGCAGCGTGGTGCGGGTGGCGTCGAAGTCGTACGAGGTGCCGGTCTCGGCGGTGAGGTTGCGCCGGGCGCCGTCGGCACCGGTGTACGACAGCGCCACCTTGGCCACCACGTCACGGTCGCCGGTGGTGTCGAAGGTGACCCAGCCGCCGTTGCCGCCCGTGCCGGACGCGTCGCGGGTGCCGGGGCTGCGGGTCGTGCCGCGCCAGGTGCCGTAGGAGGCGAACGGCCGGTCGAAGCTCGCCGAGAACCAGACCGTGTGGTCGTCGCGGCCGGCGCAGAAGCCGCCCGCTTTCACGCGGCCCTCGACCGTACGGTCACCGACGACGTGGATCTCGGAGTCGAGGACACCCTGGTTGGCCTTGCCGGTGTTGAACAGGACGTTCGCGGCATTGGTCGACGGGAACGTGTAACGCTGCCAGCCGGTGCGTGGTGTCGCGGTGAGCTCGGCGCGCACGCCGTACTTCGAGAGCCCGACGCGGTAGTAGCCGGGGGTCGCCTGCTCGTCGGTGTGCGAGTAGGCCGAGCGGTAGACGGTCGGGTCCACGCTGCTCACCGCACCGGTCGTCGGCATGATCGGCACCTCGCCGGCCACACCGCAGCCGACACCGGACAGGTGCGTCTGGCTGAAGCCGTAGATCGTGTTCTGCAGGTAGTCGTACCCGCCCTGCCCGCCGGTGTCGGGGCTGACCTGGACCATGCCGAACGGCGCCGCGGCACCCGGGAAGGTGTTGCCGAAGTTCTGCGTGCCGACGAACGGCCGGACGAGGTCGACCGGCGCGTCGGCGGCAGCGGCCGGAGTGGCGGGAACCAGAAGAATCGCGGCAACAAGAGCGGCCACGGACAGGTGATGTCGAATACGGGCAGATGCCATCGAAGGCCTCCACTAACAGCGGCAGATTTGACAACGTTGTCACAGTCCAATGAAGACCGTCAATGGTCACTTGATTGACGAGTCTCCATGGGTTGTTTACGCTCCCGAAATCTGACAACGTTGTCAGAAGTTCCGTCGCGCGCCCCCACTCCCCCGCGAACGGCAGGTCCCGTCATGGGCATGAGAACCACGTCCACCTGGCTCGCCACTGTGCTGCTGACCGTCGGGCTGGGGGCCGCCGTGGCCACCCCCGCCCAGGCCGCGCCCGGCGACTTCAGCACCGGCTTCGAAGCCGCCGACCCCCCGACCACCTGGCAGAACAGCGTCGAATCGAGCGCCGGCATCGGCGGTTACTGCTGCGCGCTGACGGCGATGGAAAGCGCCCCGCGGGCCGAGACCGCCCACACCGGAACGTCGGCACTGATGTTCTCCGGCAACGACCAGAGCACCACGTCTTCGTATTCCTACAATCGTGTCCTCGACGTGGACATCCCGGTGAGCTCGGCCAGCAGCCTCTCCTATTGGGTCTATCCGCAGTCCGGTGGACACCTTGATGTCGCGGTCGACCTGGCTTTCACCGACGGCACTTATCTGCGGGACTCCGGCGCCGTCGACCAGAACGGCATCCGCGTGCACCCGGCCTTCCAGGGCAACGGCTCGGTCCTCGGATTCGACCGCTGGAATTACGTCACCTCGGCCATCGGCGACAAGGTCGCCGGCAAGACCGTCGACCGCATTCTGATCGGGTACGACCAGCCGCTCAACACCGGCACCTTCCGCGGATATTTCGACGACATCGCCATCTCCGCCGCCGCACCGGCCGACCGGCTCTCCGACCTGGTCGACACGCGGCGCGGCTCGAACTCCGAGCCGGGGTACTCGCGCGGCAACACCTTCCCGGGCGCCACCGTCCCGAACGGCTTCAATTTCTGGACACCGGTCACCAACGGCAACAGTGACGGCTGGCTCTACCAGTACAACGCGACCACCGTGCAGGGCTTCAGCGTCAGTCACGAGCCCAGCCCGTGGATCGGCGACTACGGCCAGCTGCAGGTCATGCCCATGACCGGTGCGGTCAAGACGACGCCGGACGCGCGGAAATCGACCTTCAGCCACAACAACGAGGTCGCGAAGGCGCACTACTACAAGACGCAGCTGGACACGTACGGGATCACGGCCGAAATGACGCCGACGGATCACGCCGGGGTGATGCGGTTCAAATATCCGGCGACCTCCGAATCGGTCATCGTCTTCGACACCATCGACAAGGTCCCCGGCTCGATCACGGTGAACAACGCCGCGCGCACGATCACCGGATATCTCGACCACAAGGGCCCGCGGATCTATTTCTCCGCCACCGTCGACAAGGCCATCGCCGCGTCCGGGAACGTCAGCGGCCAGGGTGCGACGAGCTGGATCCGCTTCGCCACCACGGCCAACGAGCAGGTCACCCTCAAGATGGCGACCTCCTACATCAGCGTCGCCCAGGCCACCGCCAACCTCAGCCAGGAGGTCGGCGCCAAGAGCTTCGACACGGTACGCGAGGAGTCGGCCGCCCTGTGGGACACGACGCTCGGACGCGTACGCATCGAGGGCGCCTCGACCGACCGGCTGACGACGTTCTACTCCAACATGTACCGGGCCTTCATGTACCCGAACAACATGTCGGAGATGGTCGGCGGGGTGCGCAAGTACTTCAGCCCGTACGACAACGCCGTGCACGACGGTCAGATGTACGTGAACAACGGCTTCTGGGACACCGCCCGTGCCGTGTGGCCGCTGTACTCACTGCTGACACCCACGCGTACCGGGGAGATGCTGGACGGGTTCGTCAACGCGTACAAGAACGGGGGTTGGACGCCGCGCTGGTCGGGGCCGGGATACATCGACATCATGGTCGGCACCAATCAGGACCTGGCGTTCGCGGACGCCTATGCCAAGGGTGTCCGCAACTTCGACTACCGCGCCGCCTATGCCTCGATGGTGAAGAACGCCAGCGTCTATTCGGGGTCCGGTTCGAAGGGCCGTAAGGGCATCGAGGTGTCGACGTTCAAGCGGTACGTGCCGACGGACGTGCGCGGTGAGGCAGCCTCCTGGACGCTGGAGGACGCCAACAACAACTTCGGTATCGCGCAGCTCGGGCGGGCGCTCGGATTCACCGAGGACGCCGAGTACTTCCAGAACCGCGCGCTCGATTACGCCAATCTCCATTCGCCGTCGGTGGGGATGTTCCGCGGCAAGCAGAGCTCCGGCGCCTGGCGCACGGCCGACTCGGCGTTCAAGCCCAACGAGTGGGGTTACGAGTTCACCGAGGGCGCGCCCTGGCACTACGCGACGCCCGCACCGCAGGACCCCCAGGGCATGGCCAACCTGTACGGCGGCCGGGCCCAGCTCTCCAGCAAGATCGACTCAGTGTTCGCGGCATCGCGGGACTACCTTCCCGGCAGCTACGGCGGCGTGATCCACGAGATGCGCGAGGCCTACGACACCAACATGGGCCAGTACGCCCACCCGAACGAGCCGATCCACCACATGCTCTACATGTACAACTACGCGGGCACACCGTCGAAGACCCAGAACCGCGTCCGCGACGTGCTCACCAAGCTGTACGGCTCGGGCGCCGGCAACGGCGGTGGCTACCTCGGCGACGAGGACAACGGGCAGATGTCGGCCTGGTACGTCTTCAGCGCCCTCGGCTTCTACCCGGCCCGGATGGGCAGCACCGACTACACGATCGGCGCTCCGCTGCACCCCAAGGCCACCGTCAACCTCGAGAACGGCCGCAGTTTCACCGTCGAGGCGCCCGGGGTCAGCGACACGAACCGGTACATCCAGAGCGCGACGCTGAACGGCGTCGCGTACACGAAGAACTATGTGACCCACGCGGATCTCCTGGCCGGTGGCACGCTGAGCTTCACCATGGGCAGCGCGCCGTCGTCCTGGGGCTCCGGTGCGAACGACATGCCGCCGTCGATCACCACCGGAAGCGCCGCGCCGCGCCCGCTCGCCGACAAGGCCACCGGCGGGACCATCACGGCCACCGCCGAGAACGCCCCCAACGAGAACGCCGGCAAGCTGGTCGACGACACGTCGATGACCAAGTGGCTGGCCTTCCAGACCACCCCCACCCTGGAGTACCGCCTCCCCACCGCCGCGGTGGTGAAGCAGTACACGCTGACCTCGGGCGACGACGTGCCCGGGCGTGACCCGCGCAGCTGGACACTGCAGGGCTCCGCGGACGGCACGACCTGGACGACGCTGGACACCCGGACGGGTCTCGACTTCGCCGACCGGCGGCAGACCCGCGCCTTCGTCATTCCGAACAGCACGGCCTATCCGCGGTACCGCCTCCAGGTGACCGCCAATCACGGCGCCGCCGAGACGCAGTTGGCCGAGTGGGAGCTGCTCGGCTAGCTGATCGGGACACCTCCACGTCCTCACGTCTTCACGTCCTCACGGAAGGATCGACGATGCATGGTCTTCTGCGCCGGGCCGGGGCTGCCGCTCTCGGGCTGGCCCTGGCCACCGGCCTGCTCACCGTCTCCCCCACCGCCGCCCTCGCCGAGTCCAACGGCGGCGTCCGCGTCATGCCGCTGGGCGACTCCATCACCGACGGCTTCAACGTTCCCGGCGGATATCGCATCAACCTGTGGCAGCGGATGGCCGCGGACCGGCTCACCGTCGACTTCGTCGGCTCGGGCTTCAACGGGCCGGCGGCTCTCGGCGACCACGACCACGAGGGTCACTCCGGCTGGAAGATCCGCGACCTCGACGCGAACATCACCGGCTGGCTCCAGCGGTCCGCACCCCGCACGGTCCTGCTGCACATCGGCACGAACGACATCAACGGCAACGACGACGTCGGCAACGCGCCGGCCCTGCTCTCCGCCCTGATCGACAAGATCCGGGTCCTGGCCCCGAACGTCGAACTCTTCGTCGCCACGATCACCCCGATCAGCGACGCGGCGGCCGAGCAGCGGGCCCGGACGTTCAACGCGACGATCCCCGGCATCGTGGCGCAGAAGGGCTCCCGGACCCACCTGGTCGACCTGCACGCCGCCCTGACCACCGCCGACCTGGCCGACGGCCTGCACCCGAACGCCGGCGGTTACGACAAGATGGCGGCACGCTGGTATTCCGCACTGCAATCCGTGCCGGGCAGCCTCACCGCGGTGACCGTGCCGCCGGTGGGCTCGCCGGCGCTGCTGTCTCACGGCCCGTCGACCCGCTGCCTGGACATCAGCGGCGGTACGACCGACGGCTCCCAGGCCCTGATCCGGGACTGCCACGGCGGCGCCAACCAGCGCTTCACGCGTACGGCGGCAGGTGAACTGAAGGTCCTCGACCGGTGCCTCGACGTCAACGGCAGCGGCACCGCCAACGGCACGAAGGTCCAGCTGTGGACGTGCAACGGCACGGGCGCGCAGCGCTTCACCGCCAACCCGGACGGCTCACTGGTCAACACCAACTCACTCAAGTGCATCGACGTGAGCGGCAACGGCACCGCGAACGGCACGCTGGTCCAGCTGTACGAATGCAACGGCACCGGTGCGCAGCGCTGGACCGTGCGCTGACGCTACGACGAGACGGTACGGATGCCGTCGGGACCTGTCGTCAGGCCCCGGCGGCTCATGTACCCGCGCCCGTACCGCGGTCCGATCCACAGCATCAGGACGATGAGCACGAGGAACTGAACGGAGGTCACCACCGGCACGACATCGACCGGCAGGGTGTACGCCAGCACGATCCGGACGACCGCCTCGACCAGGAACCCGGCACCCCAGATGACGGTGACGGCCCGCATCACGTGGCGGAACTCCGGCGAGTCCCGCCAGTTGGCCTCCCACGCCTCGACCGCCGCGGCGGTGCGCTGGAAGCCGAGAATGCCCTCGAAGGCGATCGTGCGCCCCCGCAACGACCACAGCAGCCAGACGCCGATGATGCCGGTGAAGACACCGCCCTTCGCCAGCAGCCACCGGGGACTGCCGGTGAGGAGCGAGGCGAGCGCTCCGGCAACGAGCAGGCTCAGGGTGAAGACCGAGATCCTGTCGATCGCCCGCTCCCGGACACCGGTGAGGACGATCCGCACGAGGGTCGGGACACCGCCGGCCAGCAGGGCGAGCAGAGGGCCGACCCCGAGCGTACGAAGCAGGTAGTAGAGCCCCACGGGCAGCACGAAGCCACTCAGCAGCGCCACCATCAGCTGCCGTCGCCGTCCGTCATCCGGTGGCATCGGCGTCCCGCCGGGTCGCGAGCCGGAACGTGGTGACGAGCTCCCGCCGGTACGCGTCGAAGTCCAGGCCGTCGTGCAGCCGTTGCACCGCTGCCGTGATCGCGCCACGGATCAGGACTGCCATCGACCTCGTGTCGAAGTCGCGGAACTCCCCGCTGCGCTGCCCCTCGCTCAGCAGCCCGGCCAAGGCCTGCACGTCGGGCTCCTGAGCGCTCGCCGACGTGTACGGCTTCCCCTCGTCGTCCCGCAGATGCGGGCCGATCGCGGTGAGAGCAGCCACCTCCCGCGGATGCTCCCGTAGGAAATCCACATTGCCTTCCAGGTACGCGGTGAGCCGTTCACCGGCAGTGCCCTCCCGCGCGATCCGCTCCCCCAGCAAGCGGGCCGCAGTGGTGTAGACGTCCACCAGGATCTGCCGGATCAGATCGTCCTTGTTGGCGAAGTGGTACGAGATCAGCCGCGGGCTGCTCAGCCCGGCCCGCTCGGTGATCCGCGCATAGGAAGCCTTGTCATAGCCGAGCTCGACGATCGTGTCGATCGCCGCCTCCACGATCTGCGCCCGCCGCGCCGCGGTGGTGATCGAGTGCGCCATTCCGTCACCTCTTATCTGGCTGGATAAAATTTACCACAGCCAGATAAGAGGGGATTCGAGCGCTCGCGATCAGTAGCGGAAGGTGGACACCAGCGTGGTGAGTTCGGTCGACATGCGGGCCAGTTCGGCGGTGGCGTGGCGGGTCTCGGCGACACCTTCGCTGGTCAGACGGGCTGCCTCGGCGACGCCGCTGATGGTGTTGGAGATCTCGCCGCTGCCGGAGGCCGCCTCGGCGACGCTGCGGTTCATTTCCGAGGTCGTCGCGGTCTGCTCCTCGACGGCCGAGGCGATGGTGGTCTGGAAGTCGCTGATGCGCCCGATGACCTCGCTGATGCCCTCGATGGCGGTGACGGCGCCGGCCGCGTCGTGCTGAATGGTGGCGACGCGGCGGGAGATCTCCTCGGTGGCGCGGGCGGTCTCCTGGGCCAGATCCTTGACCTCGGCGGCGACCACGGCGAAGCCCTTGCCGGCCTCACCGGCCCGGGCGGCCTCGATGGTCGCGTTGAGGGCGAGCAGGTTGGTCTGCGCGGCGATCGAGGTGATCACCTTGACCACGTTGCCGATCTCCGTCGAGGACTCGCCGAGCTGGTTCATCGTCGCCGAGGTGACCGCGGCGGCCGCCACGGCGTCGGCGGCGACCCGGGCCGCCTCGGAGGCGTTGAGGGAGATCTCGTGGATCGACGCGGCCATCTCCTCGCCACCGGCGGAGACGGTGCCGACGCTCGCCGACACCTCCTCGGCGGCCGTGGACACGGCCCGGGCCTGCGCCGACGTCTCCTCCGCCGAGGCGGCGATCTTGCGGGCGGTGCCGGACATCTCCTCGGACGCCCCGGCCAGCGACGACGCGGAACCGTTGATGGTCGCCACCGTCTCGCGGAGCCGGGCGACCGCGGCGTCGAGGGCCTGGCCGACACGGCCGGTCTCGTCCCGGGACGTCAGCCCGCTGGTCCGCGTGAGGTCACCCTCGGCGAGGGCCTCGGACACCTGCTCGATCCGGGCCAGCGACCGCACGATGCCGCGCGTGACCAGGACAGCGATCAGGATGGCGGCCAGCAGACCGGCCACCAGCACGGAGACCGACATCGTCACGCTCGACCGGTACGCCTGCCGGGCGGACTCGGCGGCCGCCGCGGCCTCCGCCGTCTCGGCTGCGGCCATGTCGTCGACCGTGGTGTTGATCCTGTCCATGATCGGCAGGACACGGGCGTCGCGGATCTTCTCCCACGTCGCGATGTCGTGGGTGGCGCCGGCGGGCAGCAGCTCGGTCTTGACGATCGACGAGTACGCCTGCCACTGCTTCTGCAGGTCCGCGACCGCCGCCGGGTTCTCCGTGTCCGAGGTCTGCTCGTAGTCCTTCAACGCCTTCTCGAAGTCGCCGACCGCCGTGGCGAACGCCGTCTCGTACTTCTGCGTGGTCGCGGTGTCCAGCGCCAGCGCCTGGTTCGACACGTCGAGACGGGCCTTGAGGACCTCCGCGCGTACCCGGCTGATCGCGCTCACGCCGGAGACGTTGCGGGTGTAGATCTGGTCCGCGGCCGTGCTCGCCCGGCTCAGCGAGAGCAGCCCCACCACACCGACGGTCAGGGCGACCAGCGCCGCCACCGCAACGGCGGTGAAGATCTTCACCCCGGTGCCGAGGTCACGGAAACCGCGGCGGCCCGGCACTGCGGCGGAGGGAGCGCTGGTGGTCATGGATCCTCGCATCTCATGGTCCGGTCGTGTCGCCGCGGAGCATCGGCAGCGGATCGCACACCCTGAGGGCTTGTACGCTTCCACCTGTGCCGAAGCTCGAGCAGACACTGCCGTCACGGCTGCTGACCTCGAGCGAAGGGCTCGGGTGGCGGTCGATCGAGGCCCGCACGTACGCCGATCCGCCGAGCGCGGAGGCGTTCTCGTCCAGCTATCCGCGGCTGCTGCTGGTGCTGGTGACCAGTGGGCGGTACCGCATCGAGAGCAGGCACGGCCGGTCGTGGCGTGCTGCCGCGTACCGGCCGGGGTCTGTCGGGATCAGTGCCCCGGGCAATCAGAGTGAGTTGCGCTGGCGCAGCACCGGTCCCTCACCGATGCGGTCCCTGCACCTGCATCTTGATCCGGCGGTGGCCGGGAAGTCCGCCTTCCCGGACGCGCTGACGGTGCGGGACCAGTTCGTGAGCGCGGCGGCCGGTGCTGTGGCGCGGGCCCTGGAGGCCGGTGCGCCGGCGCTCTACGCGGATTCGCTCGCGCAGGCGCTGGTCGCCCATCTCGCCCACCGGACGGCCCAGCCCGCGCCCCGCCGGCCCGTTCCTGCCCTGAGCGACACCGAGGTCCGCCGGGTCACTGATTACATGCGGGCCCGGCTCGCCGACGACATCTCGGTCGAGGACCTCGCCGCGGTGGTCAACGTCAGCAAGTTCCACTTCATCCGTACGTTCGCCCTGACGACCGGGGTGACGCCGTTCCGCCACCTGCGGGCGCTGCGGCTGGAGACGGCCGCGCACCTGCTGCGGACGACGACCCTGAGCGTCGCCCGTGTCGCGGCGGCCTGCGGATATCGGAGTGCAGGTCAGTTCGGTGCCGCCTTCCGCAGCGCGTACGGGGTGAGTCCGGCCGGGTTCCGCAATTCGCAGTGATCCCGGAGCAATGACGGGAGTCCCGGCCGCCGGGAACGCGGGCATCGTCGCAAGCATGATCGAGACAAGAGTTGCCGTTGTCCTCGGCGGGAGCGGCGGCATCGGACGTGCCGTCGCCGAACGGCTCGCCGGTGACGGCATGAGCGTGATGGTCCACTACGCCGGGAACGCGGCCCGCGCCGACGAGGTGGTCAAGGCGATCACCTCCGCCGGTGGTTCGGCCGCCGCGGCCCGGGCCGACATCGCCGACCCGGCCCAGGTCGAGCAGTTGTTCACCGAGACCGAGCAGCAGTTCGGCGGTGTCGACGTCGTGGTCAACACCGCCGGGATCATGCTGCTCTCCCCGCTGACCGAGCTGAGCCTCGACGACTTCGACACCATGCACCGCACGAACGTCCGCGGGACGTTCGTGGTCAGCCAGCAGGCGGCCCAGCGGCTGCGGCGCGGTGGCGCACTGATCAACTTCTCGTCGACCGTCGTGAAGCTCGCGCTGGAGAACTACACCGCGTACGCCGCGACCAAGGGCGCCGTCGACGCGATGACGCTGATCCTCGCCAAGGAGCTGCGCGGGCGCGACGTCACCGTCAACGCCGTCGCTCCCGGCCCGACCGCCACCCCGCTCTTCCTCGACGGCAAACCGCAGGCCGTCGTCGACCACCTGACCGCCATGTCACCGCTGGAACGCCTCGGCCGCCCGGAGGACATCGCCGAGACCGTGGCGTTCCTCGCCGGTCCGGCCCGGTGGGTCAACGGGCAGATCATCTACACCAACGGAGGGATCATCTGATGGGCAGCACGATCGTGATCACCGGTGCGTCGAGCGGCTTCGGCGCGATGTCCGCCCGCGCGCTCGCCGACGCCGGTCACACCGTCTACGCCGGCATGCGCGACATCGCCGGCCGCAACGCCACCGCCGCCAAGGAGTTCGACGCGTACGCCGGGACCGCGCACAGCGTCGAGCTGGACGTGTCCGACCAGGCGTCGGTCGACGCCGGGATCGCCCGCATCGTCGACGAGTCCGGCCGCCTCGACGTGGTGATCCACAACGCCGGTCACATGACCCTCGGCCCGGTCGAGGCGTTCACCGTGGAGCAGCTGGCCTCGGTCTACGACACCAACGTGCTGAGCACCCAGCGGGTCAACCGTGCGGCGCTGCCCCACCTGCGCCGTCAGCGGGCAGGCCTGCTGATCTGGGTCGGCTCCAGCAGTGCCCGCGGTGGCACCCCGCCGTACCTGGGCCCGTACTTCGCCGCGAAGGCCGCCGAGGACGCGCTCGCCGTCAGCTACGCCGCCGAGGTGTCGCGCTTCGGCATCGAGACGTCGATCGTCGTGCCGGGCTCGTTCACCACCGGCACCAACCACTACGCCCACGCCGGTCACCCCGAGGACACCGCGACCCGCGACGCGTACGAGGAGGTCTATCCCGGGGTGATGGACGACCTGCTGGGCAAGCAGGCCGCGCTGACCCCGCCGGACGCCGACCCGGCCGAGGTCGCCCGGGAGATCACGCGGATCGTGGGCCTGCCCCGCGGCGAGCGGCCGTTCCGGGTCTTCATCGACCCGGCCCAGGACGGCGCCGAGGAAGTGTTCCGCATCGGCGACCGCATCCGCCGCGACTTCTACCGCGCCGTCGGGTACGAGTCGCTGCTGTCGATCTAGGCACCGCGGTGGAGAGCTCGGGCTCTTCACCGCTTCTTGCCCGGTATACGCTCAGCGTATACGCTCGGCGCACACCACCGAGGAGGCGCCATGGTTTCCCTGACCCGTCGCGAACTGGCTCTGGCCGCACTGGCCGTTGCGGCGACCCTGCCGAGCAGTCCGGCATCGGCCGCACCGGCCACCGCGCGGCTCCGGCTACCGCGGCCCACCGGCCCGCACCCCTTGGGCACCGTGCAGATGCAGCTGCCCGGTCCGGAACAGCGCCCACTGATGGTCAGCGTCTGGTACCCGGCCCGGCACGTCGCCGGCTTCCCGCGGGCCCGCTGGCTGTCCGCCGCGGTCCTGCCGGCCCTGCTCGAGTCGGCCGGGTTCGCGGCCGACGTGGCCGTGTCACCTCTGACGGCCGGCCACCTGGGCGCCCCCGCGGCGCCGGGACGCTTCCCCGTCGTCCTCTACTCGCACGGCGCCCACGACCACCGCGCCGACACCACCGTCATCGTGCAAGAGCTGGCCAGCCACGGGTACGCCGTGGTCACGGTGGATCACACGGACGACGCCTACAGCCAGTTGAGCGACGGACAGGTCATCGTCCCGAGCGAGGACCGCCCGATGGGGCCGCAGGACTTCGCCGACGACGTCCGCTCGGTCCTCGACCAGCTCGGGCACCTGACCCTTCCGGCCGGCCTGGGCCGCGCGCTCGACCTGCACCGCATCGGCATGTTCGGCTGGTCCAAGGGCGGCACGGCAACCGCGCGCCTGATGGTCCAGGACCGCCGCATCAGAGCCGGCCTGAGCCTCGACGCCCCGATGCTGCCGCCGCTCCCCGCCGACCTCGATCGGCCGTTCCTGCTGATCACGGCGGAGAACACCCGCGCCGCGGAACCCGCCGTCGCCGAGTTCTGGTCCCACCTGCGCGGCTGGCGCCGAAACATCCAGGCCGACGGCGCGATCCACTCCTCGTACATGGACTACCAGGTGCTGATCCCCCAGCTCGCGGAGGCCGCGAACCTCACCGACGAAGAGCTCCGCAGCTGGATCGGCACCCTCGACCCGGTCCGCGCGGTCCGCATCCAGCAGGCGTACCCGCTCGCCTTCTTCGACCTCCACCTCCGCCACCGCCGCGGCCACCTCCTCGACGGCCCGAGCCCGGCCTTCCCGGAGGTCACATTCCTTCCCTGACCAGCGCTTTCCGTCGAGCCGACGGCCGGGCCCGGGCGGTGCGGCCTTCCGCTGGATGATGCATCTGTGATAGACCGACATCGTTGTAAGAACTTGGAAACGGAGCCGAAACAGAGGAGTCCCGTATGGCCTCGACCCTCAGCCGTCGCACCGTTCTGGCCGTCGGCGCGGGTGCCGCCGCCGGGCTGACCCTCCCGGGCGTCGCCGCTCAGGCCGGTGGTCATTCGGCCACCCGCGTGGGTTTCACCCTCGACGCCGAGGTGCTCGACGGCGGTGAGCAGGTCACCTCGATCACCCTCGACACGTCCCGGCTCGGCCGGATCGACCCGGCGAGCCTGACCACCGGCACCTTCACCGTGCACGCCAAGGCCACGAGCCCGATCCCGATCGCGCCCGGTGACGCCATCTACAGCGAGTACGACCTCGACCGCGTGGTGACCGCCGCCCGGCTCGACCGGCGCGGCAACATCGTGCTCGAGCTCAGCCACGGCGAGGGCCAGACCGGCGGGGGCACGCTCGGCTACATCGCCAGCCGGGGCCGCAACGTCCAGCTCAACCTCGTCTACACCGTCACGCAGAACGCCCCGATCGTCCTGCGGCACGGCCGCCCGGTCACGATCAGGAATTTTGTGCAGGGCCGGCTGTCCAACCCCGAGGTGGACGCGTTCAGCTACCACGTCTCGGGGTCGGGCATGAAATACCGGCTCTACTCCCCCGGGCGCAGCCACAAGCGGCCCCTGATCGTGTGGCTGCACGGTGGTGGTGAGGGCGCCTCGCTGCCCGACAACTACTACGACAACGAGACCACGCTGCGAGCCAACCGCGGTGCGCTCGGCTTCGCCACCCCGGAGGCCCAGCGGATCTTCGCGGGCGCCCTCGTCGTGGCCCCGCAGAGCACCTCGTACTGGATGGAGGACGGTCCCCGCTTCGCCCCGCTGATCCGCGAGATCGTCCGCGACGTCGCGCGGCGGCACCACGTCGACCAGGACCGGATCTACGTCGCCGGGTGCAGCAACGGCGGCTACATGAGCCTGGAGATGACCAACCTCTACCCGGACCTCTTCGCCGCGTCCGTACCCGTCTGCGGGGTGGTCGCTTCCCTCCAGCCCGGCGGCGGCAGGCTGATCACCGACGCCGAGCTGACGCAGATCCGCACACCCACCTGGCTGGTCACCTCACGCGACGACACGACGGTGCCGCCGGAGCCCAACACGATCCACGCGCACGACCTGATTCCCGGCTCGCTGATGTCGCTCTACGACCACGTCGTCTGGAACGGCTACCAGTTCCCCGGCCACTGGTCCTGGATCTACCTCGCCCGCAACGACCCGAAGATCAACGGCACCAGCGTCTGGCAGTGGATGGCCCGTCAACGGCGTTGATCAGGGCAGACCCTTGGCGGCACCCGGCGTCAGGAACTCGACCCGGGTGCCCGTCAGCAGCGGATCCTTGAGCGCGTGGAAGCGCCGCACATGGTCGGCCTCCTCGTGCGCCCGGAAGGCGTCCCGGTCCCGGTATACCTCGTAGAAGACCCGGGCGAGCGGCTCGCCGTCCACGACCGAGGTCGCATAGACAAGGGTGCCCGGCTCCAGCTCGGTGATCTCACGGACGGCCACCGCCGTGAGCTCGTCGAACCGCACCGCGGCGGCCTCGTCCCGGCAGTCGAACCGCACCACTAACGCGAACATCCGCCCACCCTAGACCGCGCACCGTTCAGCGGGCGTTCAGTTCGGGTGCGGGAGGATGGCCGGATGCGCGTACTCGTGGTCGAGGACGAAAAACGGCTCGGCTGGTCCCTGCGGGTGGGGCTGGAGGCCGAGGGTTTTGCCGTCGATCTGGCCGAGAACGGCATCGACGGGCTCTGGCTCGCCCGCGAGAACGAGTACGACGTGATCGTGCTCGATCTGATGCTGCCGGGCCTGAACGGCTACCGCATCTGCTCGACGCTGCGCGAGGAGAAGGACTGGACGCCGATCGTGATGCTCACCGCCAAGGACGGCGAGTGGGATCAGGTGGAGGGGCTCGACACCGGCGCCGACGACTATCTGACCAAGCCGTTCTCGTTCCCGGTGCTCGTGGCCCGGCTGCGGGCGGTGTCGCGGCGCGGCGCGCGGGAGCGGCCGACGCAGCTGGAGGCCGGTGACATCCGGATCGATCCGGCCGCGCGGCGGGTCCGGCGGGGTGACACCGAGCTCGATCTGACCGCCCGGGAGTTCTCGCTGCTCCTCTATCTGGCCCGGAACACCGGGGACGTCGTCTCGAAGCGGCAGATCCTCGACGCGGTGTGGGACGCGGACTTCGACGGCGACCCGAACATCGTCGAGGTCTACATCCGGCACCTGCGCAACAAGGTCGACCGCCCGTTCGGCCGCGAGGCGATCCAGACCCTGCGGGGCGCGGGTTACCGGTTGGCGAGCGACGGTGGCTGACGGCCGGGCGGGCCGGGCCTCGGTCCGGCTGCGGACCACAGCCGCGGCCGTCCTCGTGGTCGCCGCCGCCCTGCTGGCGGGAGCCTTCACCCTGGTCCTTCTGGTACGCGGCTCGCTCCGCGACGGCGTGGAAGCCACCGCCGAGCAGCGCGCCTCCGACCTGGCGGCGCAGGTGGAAACCACCGGGCTGCCGCCGCAGGAGCAGGCCGACGACAGCGACGACGAGGACGTCTCGTGGCAGATCACCGACGCCGCCGGCACGGTCGTGCGGTCCTCGCCGCCGCTCGACGGTGACCAGGCCTCGGTCGAGGCGACCGAGGACGCCGCGGACTACACGATCACGGTGCGCGCCTCCCTCGAGGAGGTAGGTGACACCACCTCCGCGCTGATCCCTCCGCTGCTCATCGGCCTGCCCCTGCTCCTCGTCCTGGTCGGCGGTACGACCTGGGTGGTGGTGACGCGAGCACTGGCCCCGGTCGAACGCATCCGGCGCGAGGTCGAGGACATCACCGGTGACCGCCTGGAACGCCGGGTGCCCGAGCCGCACACCCGCGACGAGATCCACCGGCTGGCCCGGACCATGAACCAGATGCTGGGCCGGCTGGAAAGCTCACGCGTCCGGCAGCAGCGGTTCGTTGCGGACGCCTCCCACGAGCTGCGTTCACCCCTGGCCGGCATCCGTCAGGTCGCCGAGGTCGCCACCGCCCATCCCGGCGCCCTGCCCGAGGGCGAGCTGGCCGCCGCGGTGCTGGAGGAGTCCGCGCGCATGCAACGGCTCGTCGATCAGCTGTTGCTGCTCACCCGGGCCGACGACGGTGCTGTCACCCGCGTACGTCAGGACGTCGACCTCGACGACCTGGCCCTGGCCGAGGCCCGCCGGGTCCGCCGGTCCGGCCTGGTGATCGACACCTCCGGGATCAGCGGCGCCCGCGTACGCGGTGACCAGCTCGCCCTCGCCCAGGTGGTCCGCAACCTCGTCGACAACGCCGCCCGGCACGCCACGAGCAAGGTGACCGTCTCGACGCGCAGCACCGGCGGCCACGCCGAGCTCGTCGTCGAGGACGACGGCGCCGGCATCCCCGCCGACCAGCGCGAACGGGTCTTCGAACGGTTCGTCCGGCTGGACGAGGCCCGGGCCCGTGATGCCGGTGGCAGCGGTCTCGGCCTGGCCATCGTCAAGGAGATCGTTGCTGCTCACGACGGCAGTGTCACCGTCTCCGGGGGCGCGCGGTTCGTGGTCCGGCTGCCCGCCTGAACGGCCTTTCAGCGGCGTTCAGGTGAGATTCAGGGACCTCCCGGCAAGCTGCCTCTTGTCACCAGCCGAACCGAGAGAGGTCACTCCATGAACACCGCCAAGCTCCGCAGCAAGCGCGTCATCGTCACCACCGTCGCCGCCGCGGCTCTCCTGGGCGTGGGCGGCACCGTGTGGGCCACCGCGGCCAGCGCCGACGCCGACGTCCAGGGCGGCGACCGCGACCGTGTCGCCGCGGCGGCCGTGCAGGCGGCCGGTGGCGGCACCGCGACCGATGTCGAGACCAGTGACGACGCCGGTCAGGCGTACGAGGTCGAGGTCCGTAAGGCCGACGGCACCGAGGTGGACGTCGCGCTGGACAAGAACCTTGCCGTGGTCACGCAGAAGGCCGACACCGAGGACGGCACCGACACCCCCGACCGGGTGCTCTCGGACACCGAGCGGACCTCGGCCGAGAAGGCCGCTCTGGGTGCCGTCAGCGGCGGAACGGTCCTGCAGGTCGAGGCGGGCGACGACGGCGCTGCCTACGAGGTCGAGGTCCGTGGCGCGGACAACGTCGAGTACGACGTCGAGCTCGACTCCGCGTTCAAGGTCCTGACCAAGAACGCCGACAACTGATCCACCGGACACACCCGAGGGCGGCCACCGACATCGGTGGCCGCCCTCGCTGCATGTGCCCGGGGATCAGCGGCGGGCTTTGAGCCAGCCCTGGATCTCGGTGACGACCTGGCGGTCGGGCTCACCGAAGACCGGTGTGAACTTCGGGGTGATGTTCATCGTGTGGGCCATGCCCGGGTAGATGACGATCTTGTGGTCCTTGTTGCCGGCCTTGGCGATGGCGGCGTCGGCGACCAGGGCGGCACGCGCCGGGGTCTGGAGGTCGTTCTCACCGTTGAGCAGCAGCGTCGGGCCGGAGAACTTCGGCAGAGCCTGCGAGACCGTCGGGAACCGGGCGATGTCGTTGAGGTAGTCGACCAGCGCCTGGTCCAGACCCGGGACGTTCGGGTAGGCGTCGATGCCGGTGGACTTGCGCAGCACCGGGCCGGCCTCGGCGTCGATGGCGACCTGACCGTCGTGGTTGGTGTCGGTCGAGGCCAGGACCTTCTTGCCGTCGAGCAGCACGGTACGGAACTGGTCGGCGAGCTCCTTCGGCTGGGCGGCGAGACCGTTGACCGCCTCGGTGGCCGTCAGCTGCCCGTCGGCGTCCACGTCGAACTCGTCGTGCATCTGCAGCAGCAGGCGGCCGAAGATCTGCAGCGTCAGCAGGTTCTTGATGTCGAGGCCGACCACACCCATCTCGATGACACCGGCCGGCTTCGGGATGCCGTACTTCTTCGGATCGGACGCGAGGTTCGCGGCCACGTTGGTGCCCTCGCTGTGCCCGAGCAGGAAGATCTTCGACGGGTCGACGTGCGGCGACTTCGCCGCGAACCGGATCGCCGCCGACGCGTCCTGCTGGATCCGGTTGTACGGGTTCTTCGGCGCCAGCTGGGCCGGGTCGGTGCTCTCCACCGGGCCGATACCGGTCACACCCCGCTTGTTGAAGCGCAGCGTCGCGAAGCCCTCACGACCGGCCGCCTGAGCCAGCGGCACGAACGTCGAGCCGCCCTCCGGCAGCGTCTGGTTCATGTCGTTGTGCCCGCTGCCGTGCAGCATCACGACCACCGGCAGCCGGCCCTTGGACCGGGTCGGGTAGGTGAGCTCACCCTCGGTGACCCAGCCCTGCCCGAAGTCGATCCGGACCGCCTCCCGGGTGATGCCGTGCCAGCCGGCCTGCTGCGTCGCCGTCACGGGCTTCTCCGTCACCGCGGCGTCGGCGACCCCCGCACCTGCCACGAGCACCACCGCGGTGCCGAGAGCGACCGTCACGTTCCGGAACTTCTTTGTCGTCGTCATGGGAACAACGCTATTTTCCCAGGCCGCAGGCATCGATCCCGGCAACTACCCGACCTTGGTACAGCTAGCTGTACCTCGTCAGCGCCGGTGCAGCAGGCAGAACTCGTTGCCCTCGGGGTCGGCGAGCACCGTGAAGCCCTCGTCGCCCTTCTGACCCACGTCGGCCCGCGTCGCGCCGAGAGCCAGCAGGCGGTCCACCTCGGCCTCGAGGTCCCCGTCGGCGACGACCAGGTCAGGATGGTCACGGTTCTTCCCGGCCTTCGGGGCGTCGGTCGGCTGCAGCCACACACTGAGCCCACCACCGTCCCGCGGCCACAGATGGGCGTCCCCGTCATCACCGCGCTCGATGCGATAACCCAGCACCGCCGACCAGAAAGCCGCCTGACGTTCGACATCGTGGACATCCAACGTCCATTGCTCGAATCGACTCACCATGGCGGCACGCATTCCCGCTTACCCCCCGCTCAAACGGGCGCTTCCAGCCGCGCGCTGACACCGAAGTGGTCACTGGCCCAGACGCCGTCGACCGCTTCCACCAGCACCCGGGAGCATTCGGCGACCCTCAGCGTCGGCCCCACCGATCGGCCCGGACGAAGACGTAATCGATGCGCCGGCCGATTTCGAACCGGATGTCGCCCTGCTCCCGCAGCGGATTCTCCGGGACGAAGGTGAGACCGCCCTCGACACCGTTCGCGTCCTCCCAGGCGTCGCGGTACGCCACACTGGTCTCCCCCAGCGACTGCCGGCCGGACCAGAAACGGACCATCGACGACTCCGGGGCGGCATCGAAGTCACCCGCGAGGATCACATGATCGGGTGCGTCGGCGGCCACCGCCTGCTCCACCAGGCGGGCGGGCGCCACCGCCTGCAGCTCCCGCTCGTGGGCCAGGGCGAACTGCCACGAAGGCTTGAAGTGCGTCAGGAGAATCCGCCCGTACGGCGGGGGCGCCTCGACGTCCACCAGCACGACACTGCCGATCCACGGCTCGGCGGTGTCGACCCGCGAGGTGACGTGGAGATAGTGCTGGCGGACGTCGGTCACCGGCCAGCGGCTGGCGATCGAGGCGCCCGTGCCGTCCGCGGTACGGCCCTGCTGGTGCACGACGTGGTAGTCCGCACCGAGCAGGTCGACAACTTGGTCGTAGCCGTCCAGCACCACCGTCTCCTGCAGCACCGCCAGATCCGGCTGCAGACGCCGCAGCTCGGCGGCCATGACAGCACGCCGCGCCGGCCAGTCCCCGCGCCTCCCCCAGAGGTTGTACGTCAGCACGCGCATCGCCCGCGCCTTCCCGATAGCGTGCAGGCGAAACAGCCTCGGGAGGGGGAGTCATGCGCCTCGTGATGGTGCTGGATTGTGTTGATGCGGACGCGCTCGCGGGTTTCTGGACGGCCGCCCTCGGTTATGAGCGCCACCGGTTCGAGGTGCCCTATGTGCGGCTCAGCGACCCCGGTGGGCGGTGGCCCGATCTGCTGTTGCAGCAGGTGCCCGAGGCCAAGGCCGGCAAGAACCGCATGCATCTGGATCTGCAGGTGCGTGACGTCGACGCCGAGGTGGGGCGGCTGGTCGCGGCCGGGGCCCGGGTCGTCGATCCCGCGCACGACGACGACGGTTTCCTGACCGCGGTCCTGGCCGATCCGCAGGGCAACGAGTTCTGTGTGATCAGGCCGGCCGAGGACTCGCCGGCCGGGCGGGCGGTGTCTGCTTCGCCGTGAGTACGCGGCTGGTGGTGCCGGAGGTGGCCACGAGGGACCAGCCGGTCGCCGACGACACGAGGCGGATCTTGTCGATGGTGGCGCCCGGGGTGTGGCCGCGGGGGCAGGGCTGGCCGACGGCGGGTGGCACGGAGGTGCCCGAGATGCCGAAGCGGGGGCCCGTGATCCGGAAACCGATCAATTTCCCCCGGTACGCCGCAGCGCCGCGGTCACCGGCGTACGTGACGGTGCCGGCCAGTTCGAAGCGGCCGTACTGCTTGTGGTGCACGACCGGGAAGGGCTTCTTGCCGCACGACGCGGTGTAGGTGTCGTCGGTCCAGAACTCGTGGGCGAAGACGACACCGGGCGCCCGCGAGGTCAGCTTCGCGCTGCTCCAGCCGAAGGCCTTCTGCACGTCGGCTCGAGCGACGAAGCCCGCTTTGGTCCCGGGGTCGTAGGTGACCGCCGCGGACGCCGGGGTCGTGAGACCGGCGCCGGCCACGAACGTCGTGGCGGCCACTGCGGCGAGCCGGGAAAGGCAGCGCGAGAGCATGTCGTACTCCTGAGGACGGTAGGCGTGGGTGTTCCTACCGTGATCAACGAGAGTCAGGGCCGAACGGCGTTCCTGCTGTTCTTCGTCTCGTACATGGCGAGGTCGGCGCGGTGGAGCAACTCGTCCATGGCCAGTTCGCCGGGTGCGGAGATGGCCATGCCGATGCTCGCGTTCGGCTGGACCATGGTCGGGCCGACGTCGATCGGTTCGGCCATGGCGGCACGGATGCGCCTGATCACGGCCTGGGCCTGCACCTCGTCGCTGATGTCCGGCAGCACCACGGTGAACTCGTCACCGCCGAGCCGGGCCACCAGGTCGGAACCCAGCACGCAGCGGCGGAGCAGCTCGCCGAAGCCGATCAGCAACTGGTCGCCGGCCTGGTGGCCGAGCGTGTCGTTGACCTGCTTGAAGCCGTTCATGTCGATGATCAGCACGCCGACGCGGGTGCCGTTGCGGCCGGCCCGGGCCAGGGCGCGGGGCAGTGCCTCGTAGAGCTGGACGCGGTTGGCCAGCCCGGTCAGGCCGTCGGTCACGGCCAGGCGGCGGCTCTCCTGGGCGGACACCATCTGCCGGGCGAAGGCGAGCGTCGAGACGATCAGCGCGCCGACGATGAGACCGCCGGCCGGGAACGGATCCCGGATGCCGACCGTGATCAACAGCAGGGCGTACCCGGGCAGCACGGTCAGGTAGGGCCACCGCGGCGGGCGCGGCGTGGCCCGCAGGTCCGTACCGGAGCGGCTCGCCTCGGGGCGGCGGGCGTACCAGGCCTGCACGTAGGGCGCGAGCATGAGGACAAAAACGCCGCCGGTCCACAGGCTGCTCTGCAGCACGGTCGGGATCACCGGGCCGCCGCTGTTGAGCGTGTACGCCCGTACGGCGTCCCCGGTCAGGATGAGCAGGGTCGCGGCGACGATGGCGAGCAGGGGCCGGCGGGACGCGGCGGCCTGCGGGCCCCGCATCAGCACGACGCCGATCCCGAAGAGGAGCGCGGCTCCCGTGAGCGGGTGGATCACACTCGGCACGAGCTCACGCCAGCCGACCGAGCTGTCCGCCAGGGCGGGGCTGACCATCAGGTACCACAGCACCATGGCCGATCCGACACCCACGAGCCCGGCGTCCAGGCGCAGTTTGGCCCGCTCGGCAGGGGCGGCCGGGATCCGCGCGAAGGACAGGATGCCGATCAGCGTGGCGGGCGGGATCAGCAGCCGCAGCACGTCCGGCGGGCTGGGGAACTCCTGGCCCGGGAAGATCCCGTACAGGACGATGGTGACCGGCCACAGCGCGTACGAGGGCAGCATCAGCAGCCAGGCGCGGCGTACGCGGGGGGTCAGGGTCTTGAGCCGGGCGGTCCGGACGGCAAATCCCAGGGCGAGGGTCGCGAAGACCAGCTGGGAGAAGCCGGTGATGGTGACGAACACGAGCGAGTCCGACGCCCCGGACAGCGGGATCGCCGCGAGTGCGATGATCCCCAGCACCAGCAGCACCATCAGGCCGAGGGTGTCCCACCCAGGCCGCTTCGTGGTCTCCACGCCTGCCTTCATCGGCGCGGCGCCCCGGAACCTGAGTCTTACACTCACGATTCACCGTGATCATGGGAGCACCGATGCTGCACGTACGTGTAATCGCCCCCGGCGAGCGCACACCCGAGGTGCTGAGCCTGCTGACCGCCGACACTGCCGTCACGCACGTCGTGGTCCTCGCCGGCGCCGCGCATTCGCCGCAGGGTGACGTGCTGGAGTTCGACGTCGTCCGGGAGGGCGCCAGCACGGTGCTCGATCAGCTCCAGGAGCTGGGGCTGGACCGCGACGGCGCCATCGTGGTCGAGCGCGTGCAGACGTCTCTGTCCGCCTCCGCCGACGCGGCTGCCCGCGACACTCCCGGCCTGGGCGTCGACGCGGTGGTGTGGGAGGAGATCGAGCAGCAGACGGGCGAGGAGACGACCCTGTCGGCGTCGTTCCTGGCCTTCATGATCATCGCCACGGTGATCGCCGGCATCGGGGTGCTGCTCGACCAGCCGATCCTGATCGTCGGCTCGATGGTCGTCGGACCGGAGTTCGGCCCGCTGGCCGCACTCTGCGTGGGTGTCGTGCAGCGCAAGACGGTGCTGGTCCGGAACTCCCTGCTCGCGCTCGGCGTCGGCTTCCCCGTCGGCATGGCGGTCACCGTGCTGGCCGTGTGGCTGCTGACCGCGGCCGGGCTCGTCGACAAGTCGATGCTGCTCGACGAGCGGCCCCTGACCGATTTCATCTGGCGGCCGGACGCGCTGTCGTGGGTGGTCGGCTTCCTCGGCGGTGTCGCGGGGATCCTGTCGCTGACCTCCGCGAAGGCCGGCACCCTCGTCGGCGTGCTGATCTCGGTGACCACCGTGCCCGCCGCGGCCAACGTCGCGGTCGCGGTCGCCTACGGCGTGCGCAGCGAGGCCTCCGGGTCCGCCCTGCAGCTGGTCATCAACCTCGCGGCGATCATCAGCGCCGGTGTGCTGACCCTGATCGTGCAGCAGACGGTGTGGAAGTGGACCCACCGGGCCCGCTGACCTCAGTCGCTGTTCAGGTCCCGCCTGATCGCGAACGCGGCGCCGACGATCGTGGCGAGGGTCCAGCCCAGGAGGATCAGGAGTTTTTTCACGTCGCCGGTGGCCGCGTCCAGGTAGGCCGAGAACGGCAGCGGCTCCTGCATCTTGCCGTACATGGCTTCCACGAAGATGACCCAGACCGCGAAGCCGACGAAGAGGAACGTCGCGCTGCGCACGATGGCCGCGGCCGCGGCGCCCAGCAGGGCCAGGATCGGGGCGACGACCAGGGTGATCAGGAACCGTTCACGGCTGCCCTGGACGAACACGACGCCACCGCTGACAGCGGTGAATCCGACGCTCACGATCAGGGCGGTGACGAGCTGGCCGAGGAGCACCCGCAGCCGCCGCGGCCGGGCCAGGTAGAGCAGCACTGCCGTCCGGTGCTGATAGTGCTGCGAGACGCCGGTGACCCCGAACCCGAACGCCCCCACGCCCGCGAGCAGCGCCCAGAAGTCGGAACCGACCAGGCTGAGGAGAATGCCGGCGGCGGTGAAGACCGCGAGCGACATCGCGCTGGACCGGACGGTCGACATGCGGTACAGCTCGCTGCGCACGACCTCGATCATCGGACGGGCTCCGCGGCCGGGGCGGTGCTCACCAGGTCGAGGAAGATCTGCTCGAGGTTGGGCGCGTCGACCGCCAGCTCGTAGAGCGGCACCCCGGCCTCGAAGGCGATCTCACCGGCGTCCTCCGGTGTCAGACCGACCACCTCGAGCCCCTCACCGTCCGTGCCCACCGTCGCCCCCGCCTCCTCGTACACCCGCAGCAGCGTCTCCGGGTCACGGCCGCGGACGCGCAGGCGGGCCGACGTGGAGCCGTAGAGCTCGTCCAGCGGCGCGGCGTACCGGATCGAGCCGTCCGCGATGATGACGACGTCGTCGATGAGCTGGGCCAGCTCGGCCAGCAGGTGACTGGAGATCAGCACCGTGCCGCCGCCGTGCGCGTGCTCGCGCAGCAGCTCCCGCAGCCAGGCGATGCCCTCGGGATCAAGACCGTTGGCCGGCTCGTCCATGATCAGCACCGACGGGTCGCCCAGCAGGGCCGTCGCCACCGCGAGCCGCTGTCGCATGCCGAGCGAGTACTCACCGCAGCGTTGCTCGGCGGCGTCGCCGAGTCCCACCTGTTCCAGCAGGTCGTCGACCCGGTCACGGCCGGTGCCGGCGAGGATGGCCTGGGTGGTCAGGTGGGCCCGGCCGCTCTGCCCGGGGTGGGCGATGCCCTGCTCCAGGACGGCACCGACCTGCCGGGCCGGGTGGCTGAGCTTCTGGAAGCGCACCTTGTCGATCAGTGCGACGCCGGAGGTCGGCCGGGTCAGGCCGAGCAGCATCCGCAGTGTGGTCGTCTTGCCGGACCCGTTGAGCCCGAGGAAGCCGGTCACGCGCCCGGGCACGGCCGAGAACGTCACGTCGTCGACGGCACGGACCCGCCCGTAGGACTTGGTCAATCCGATCAGCTCGATCATCGCGCGTCATCATGGCAGCCGTTGTCACGTCGCGCCGCCCCTCGAGCCGGCGCGGGGACGAGATCGTCACGGTAGATCGAGCGGCCCCGGGGTAACGGGGGATGATGAGCGCCGGTCCTGCCACCGTCCCCGCCACCGCCCCGACGGCGTGGGGACCGTTGCGTATCGCCGCGTTCCGCAGTCTGTGGCTGGCCCTGCTGGCCAGCAACATCGGCACCTGGATGCAGACCGTCGGCGCCCAATGGCTGCTGGTGGAGGAGTCCGGCTCGGACACGCTGGTGGCGATCGTGCAGACCGCCAGCACGCTGCCGATCGTCCTGCTCGCGCTGCCGTCCGGTGCGCTGGCCGACACCTTCGACCGGCGCCGGTTGCTGATCGCCGTCCAGACGTTCCTGGTCGCCGTGGGTGTGGTGCTGACCGTGCTCACCCTGACCGGCCGGATGCCGGCGACGCTCCTGCTGACCCTGACGTTTGTCCTCGGTGCCGGTCAGGCGCTGACCGGACCGGCGTGGCAGGCCGTCATTCCCGAGCTGGTCCCGCGCAATCAGCTCGCGTCGGCCTCCGCCCTCGGCGCGATCAGCATGAACCTGGCCCGGGCGGTCGGCCCCGCGGTGGCCGGTCTGCTGATCGCGCGGACCGGCGCCGGGGTGGTCTTCGCGCTCAACACGCTGTCGTTCGTGGTCTTCGCCCTCGTCCTGCTGCGCTGGCGGCGCGCGGCGGCGGACCCGGGCATCGTGCCCGAGCGCTTCACGGCCGCCGTCCGGTCCGGCAGCCGGTACGTGCGGCACTCCCCCGTGGTCCGGCGCATCCTGTTGCGCGCGGCGCTGTTCCTGGTCCCCGGCAGCGCGCTCTGGGCGTTGCTCCCGCTGGTCGCCAGCCGCCGCCTCGGTCTGGGCTCCGGCGGTTACGGCGTCCTGCTCGGCGCGGTCGGTGTCGGCGCCGTGGCGGGCGCGCTGCTGCTCCCGCAGTTGCGGGCCCGCTGGTCGCTGAACCGCCTGCTGCTGGTGGCCGGCATCGGTTTTGCCGTGGTGCTCACCGTGCTCGCGCTGGGCCGCTCGGAGGCCGTCGTCGTCGCGGCGCTGCTGCCGGCCGGCATCGCCTGGGTCATGGTGCTCTCCAGTGTGAACGCCTCCATGCAGCTGTTCCTGCCGAACTGGGTCCGGGCCCGTGGTCTGGCCGTCTACCAGATGATCTTCGCCGGGGCGCAGGCCGCCGGGGCGCTGGCCTGGGGTGCGCTCTCCGACGGCGCCGGGCTGGTCACCGCGCACCTGGTGGCGGCCGCGCTGATGCTGGCCGGCGCGCTGACCCTGCGCTGGTGGCCGCTGAAGGACACCACTTCGCTGAACAGGGAGCCGGCCGTCTACTGGCCCGAGCCGCACCTGGAGCTGGAGCCCGCGAAGTACGACGGCCCGGTCCTGGTCACCGCCGGCTATCCGGTGAGCCCGGAACACGAGGACGCTTTCGTCGAGGCCATGCAGGGCGTACGCCGTACGCGGCTCCAGACCGGCGCGGTGCAGTGGGGACTGTTCCGCGACGGGGAGGATCCGGGACGCTTCGTCGAGGTGTACCTGGTGCCCAGCTGGGACGAGCACCTGCGCCAGCACACCGGCCGGCTGACGGGCGCCGACCAGGCCACCGAGGAGCGGGCGCGGGCCCTCGCCGACGGCCCGCCCGAGGTCAGCCATCTTCTCTCCACCGCGGACTGACGACGCATACATCGCGGGGACCGGGGTAGTCGGCGGAAGTTGTGCACGAACGAGCTTTCGAGGAGCAGTGATGACGAGTACCCCTGCCGGTGACGTGGTGGACGTCCTGACCAGTGACCACCGCGACGTCACGGCCCTGATCGCGGAGATCTGGTCGGTCCGCGACCCGATGGTCCGGCGGGACCTGACCGACACCGCGATCAGCGAGCTCGTCCGCCACGCGGTCGCCGAGGAGATGTACGTTTACCCGGCGATGCGCAAGTACCTGCCGGACGGTGACAAGTCGGTGGAGCACGACGTCGAGGAGCACAAGGAGCTCGAGGAGACGATGAAGCGGCTGGAGGACGTCGACGTCTCCAGCACCGAGTTCGACGAGGCGCTGCGCAAGCTCGAGACGATCCTGGCCGACCACGTCCAGGACGAGGAGTCCGAGCAGTTCCCCGAGCTGCGCCGCCGGGTGCCGCGCGAGGAGCTCGTCGAGATCGCCGGCAAGGTCGAGACGGCCAAGAAGCTGGCGCCGACCCGGCCGCACCCCGCGGCACCGAACAACGAGCTCTTCCACAAGCTCGTCGGCCCCGGCGTCGGTCTGGTCGACCGCCTCCGTGACAAGCTCACCGGCCGCGCCACGAAGTGACCACCGCTGAGGGGGTCCGGCAGGACCCCCTCAGAAGCGCCTCCCCGCGCCTACCGTGAAGACATGACCGCGGAGCCGAACCTGCTGGGCGCCTTTCTGCGCGCCCGCCGTGAGCTCGTCACCCCCGAGGAGGCGGGTGTGCCCGTCGTCGGTGTGCGGCGGGTGCCGGGCCTGCGGCGCGAGGAGGTCGCGATGCTGGCCGGCATCAGCGCCGACTACTACCTGCGCCTGGAACGCGGTCGCGACCGCCACCCGTCGGTGCAGGTCCTCGAGTCCCTCGCCCGGGTCCTGCGCCTCGACGACGTCTCCACCGCGTACCTGCTCGGTCTTGCGGCGGACAGACCCCGCCGGTCCCGCCGGCCGCGCAAGGAGATCCTCCCTTCCGGTACGGCCGCACTGGTCGCGATGCTGCCGTTGCCCGCGTTTGTCGAGGGCCGCTACCTCGACGTCCTCGCCGCCAACCCGTCGGCCGGCGCACTGTCGCCCCGTCTCGTGCCGGGCGGCAACCGGCTGCGGGACGTGTTCCTGGACCCGGGCGAGCAGGACCTTTTCTTCCCGCATTTCGAGGAGGCCGCCGCCGGGCTGGTCGCCGGTTTCCGTGAGGCGGTCGGCACCGACACCGGCGATCCCCGGTTCATCGAGCTGGTCGGCGAGCTGTCGCTGGCCAGCCCGCTCTTCCGTCAGCTCTGGGCCCGCCACGACGTGCGGTCCCGGGGCAGCGCGGTGGTGCCCTTCCATCACCCGCAGGTCGGCGAGCTCCGGCTCAACAGGGAGAAGCTGGCCGTCACCGGGACCGACGGCATGATGCTCGTCGTCTACCACCCGGACCCCGGCACGGACGCCGCCGACAAGCTGGCCCTCCTCGGGTCCGCGATGCTGCCCCCGGCCGTGCGCGAGTCGCCCTGAACCGGTCCGGCTGATCTGACACTTACCTGACATTCGTGCGCAAGGCTGGCGGCTGCCCTGGGACGACTGGAAAGTTTTTCGTCGTTTTTGTACACCAAATCACGTCTTCGTACGTCCTTAGGGTGCATGACCCACTCCGAAGGGACTCACGATGCCGTCAGCCGGACAGCGCAAGCCGCGGAATTACCTGAGCTGGTGGGTCCGAATACCCCGGTGGTACCGCCGGGCCGTCGCCGTCGTCGTGGTGCTGACGGTGTCGCTGACCGTCGCCGCCGCCGGGTACGTGGTGAGTGTGGACCTGCCGCCGGACCCGGTGCCACCACAGGCGTCGGTGCTGTACTACCGCGACGGCCGTACCGTGCTCGCCCGGATCGGGACCACCGACCGCACCGACGTCGGGCTGGACAAGATACCCCTGGCGGTGCGGCAGGCGTTCCTGGCCGCCGAGGACCGCGGCTTCTACGGGCACTCCGGCGTCTCCGTCCGCGGGCTGCTGCGGGCACTGTGGACGAACATCGTCCACGACGACGGCCAGGGCGCGTCCACCATCACCCAGCAGTACGTCCGCAACGCGTACCTGACGCAGGAGCGGACGGTGAGCCGCAAGAGCCGGGAGGCCGCCCTCGCCCTGAAGGTCGAGCACCGGTTCAGCAAGGACGAGATCCTCTCGCGCTACCTCAACACCATCTACTTCGGGCGCGGCGCGTACGGCATCGAGGCCGCGGCCCGCGCCTATTTCGGCACGGGGGTCGACCGGCTGACGGGCTTCCAGGGGGCCGTACTCGCCGCGATGGTCAAGGACCCGACGCGCGGTGACCCGGCCGCGGATCCCGAGTGGGCACAGACGCGGTGGAAGTGGATCCTGCGGGCGATGAGCGAGCAGGGCTGGCTGCCCGAGGGCACGGCCGACCGTACGCCGTACCCGGCCGTCGCGCCGGAATCGGTCACCGCGAGCACCATCGGCGGCCCCGCGGGGCTGATCGCCGACCGGGTCGAGGACGAGCTGCTGGCCGCAGGCATCAGCCGCCAGCAGATCCGTACGGGCGGGCTGCGTGTCACGACCACGATCGACGCCACCGCGCAGGCGGCCGCCACCGGTGCGATCGGCACGGCCCTGCGCGGCCAGCCGAAGGAGCTGCGGACCGCGCTGGTCGCCCTCGACCCGCAGAACGGCGGCGTCCGCGCCTACTACGGCGGCGACCGTGGCCGCGGCTACTTCGACGACGCGCTGGCCGCCCGGCCACCCGCCTCGACGTTCAAGCCGGTGGTCCTCGCCGCCGCCGAGGAACAAAACATCGGCTACCAGTCGCTCTACAACGGAACCTCGCCGCGGCAGTTCACCGACCGCGGTGGCGCGCCGCTCTACAACCAGGACAACCTGCAGTGCCCGATCTGCCCGCTCGACATCGCGATGGTGCACTCGCTCAACACCCCGTACTACGCCCTGGCCGAGCAGATCGGCCCGGCCAGCGTCCGCAAGCTCGCGCTGCGGCTGGGCGTACCCGAGAAGTACGGGAAGCAGCCGACGCTGGTCGACGTGAAGGGCGAGCCCGCGCCCGGAAAGACTCGCTCGGACATCGCTCTGGGCCGTTATCCGGTGGCCCCGGCCGACCTGGCGACGCTCTACGCCACCCTGGCCGGTGGTGGGCTCAGGACGGAACGGCACTTCGTCGAGACGGTGACCCGGGCCAACGGCTCACCCCTGTTCAAGCACCAGTCGGAGCCCGTGGAGGTGCTCTCGAGCGCCGTGGCCGCGGACGTCGGTGCCGTCCTGGCGCAGGTGGTGAAGCACGACGGCCCGATCCCCGGTGTGCCCGCGGCGGCCAAGACCGGCTCGCAGCAGTGGTCCGACACCGGCGACTCGTCCGACGCCTGGACGGCGGGCTGGGCGTCCGGGCTCGCCGCCGTGACGTGGGTCGGCCGTGACAAGCCGGGACCCATCCGCCTGAAGAACGGCAAGGCCATCAACGGCGACGGGATGCCGTACGAGATCTGGCGCAAGTTCCTCGCCGGGGCGCTCCGCGGCCGGTCGCCGGCGCTGGCACCGGCCGCGGAGGTCGGCCGGCCCGAGTCCGCCGACCTGCGGACCCTCGGTCCCGACGCCAAACGTGCCCCCGGCGTCGTCTATCCCGGGCCGCAGAAGGGCGATCTGGTCGACAAGTCGAAGGCGACCGGCTCCTGGCAGGAGCGGGTGGCGCGCCTGACCGCGGAGCTCGAGCTGTACGCGACCAAGGTGCCGGACTTCTCGGTCGCCGTGACCGACCGCAGGACCGGCCGCCGGTTCGACTTCCGGGGCGACCGCCGGTACGAGGCGGCCAGCGTGGTGAAGGTCGAGCTGCTGGCCGCGCTGCTGCTCCAGGCCCAGGTCCAGGGGCGTCAGCTCACCGCCAAGGAGCGGACACGGGCCGAAAAGATGATCAAGGCGAGTGACAACGACGCGGCGGTGAAGATGTACGCCGCCGTCGGGGGCGCCGACGGGCTGCGCCTGGCCTGCCACGAGCTCGGTCTTGACGACACCGACGCCGACGAGTCGTTCGGTCTGACCCGCACGACGGCCAAGGACCAGAACAGGATGATCGCCGCGCTCACCGCGGCCGACAGCCCGCTGAAGGAGTCCTCCCGCGACTACATCCTTCAGCTCATGGCCTCGGTCAACGCCGACCAGAGCTGGGGTGTCAGCGCCACGGCGTTCTCCGGCGAGCGGACCTCGCTGAAGAACGGCTGGCTCTCGCGCTCCACCGAGCAGGGTCGCTGGATCGTCAACAGCACCGGCCGCATCAGCGGCGACAAGACCGACACCGCGGTGACGGTCCTGTCGCACGGCCACCCCACCCAGGCCGACGGCATCAAGGTCGTCGAGCAGGTCGCCGCGCTGACCCGCAGCTACCTGGGCTGGTAACCCCGGATGCACGGTGGCGGTAGCGTGGGGCGCCATGCTGCCGTCCACCGTTCTCGCCGTCCTGGCCGAGCTGGCACCGGCCGGCGCCGACCGGGTGCTGGACGTGACCCGCGGCGGGCAGCCGCTCGCCTGGCTCGACGACGCCGAGCGGGCGCCGCGCCGGGCCGAGACCGACCGCCTGGCCGCCCTGGCGGCCCTGCACCGCGACGAACGGATCCTGCGCCGCGGCTGGGGCTTCCTCGCCGGCCGGACCGAGGTCGACGGCAAGGTCCGCAAGGTCCGGGTGCCCCTGATGAGCCAGCCGGTCCAGCTCGAACGGGGACTCACCGGGTACCGCGTGGTGCCGATCGGTGACGTCGAGATCACCCCGCTGGTCGCCGACCGGCAACTGGCCGCCGCGTTCGAGGCGGCGCCGGGGCTGGCCGCGCCGGGGTGGCTCGACGCCATCGGCAGCCGGGCCTGGCTGTGGTCGGCTGCCCAAGCGACCGGGCTGCCGGTCGACGCGGTGGTCGCGGACCGCCGCAAGCTCCCGAACGACCGGATCGTGCTGGTCGCGACGGCCGGCCTCTTCGTGGTGCGCGACGTGTACGGGCCCGGCCTGGCCGACAGCTTGCGCACCTGGTCCCGGCGGGACCTGAGCGGCACGGCGCTGGCCGCCGTCTACGGCGACGAGCGCACCGATCGCAGCGACGACACCCCGGTGGTCTCACCGCTCCCGCTCACCGAAGCGCAGGCGCGGGTGGTCGCCCGGGTCCGGACGGCGCCGGTCACCGTGGTCTCCGGGCCGCCCGGCAACGGCAAGAGCCACACCGTGGTCGCCGCGGCCCTGGAGGTGGTGCACCGCGGCGGATCGGTGCTGGTCGCGACGCAGTCGCCGCACGCCGCCGAGGTGCTGGCGTCCCTGCTGGGCCGGTACCCGGGCCCGGTTCCGGTCCTCTTCGGCGACGCGCAGCGCCGCGACGACCTCGCCGCCCAGCTCGCCGCCGGCGCCGACCGTGGTTACAGCGACCGGGAGCTGCGCGCGGATGCCGACAGCGTCCAGCTCGCCCTCAGGGGCGTCGGCCAGGAACGCGCCCGCATCACCGAAGCCCTCGACGAGGAGGTCCGGGCGGCCGCCCTCCCGCGCTGGGAGCCGCTGCTGCCCGAGCTGGCCGCCGACGTGCCCGGCGCGTTCACCGGTGTGCGGACGGACGACTTCGACCGCCCGGGGCTGCGCGGCTGGTGGGCGAGGCGCCGTCTGGGCGTACGCGGTGGGGTGCCGGCGGAGAGAGTGCGTGCGGCGCTCACCGCGGCCGCCGCCCAGCTGTCCGCCGCCCGTCTCGCCGCGACCGGCGGCACCGACCTGGACCGGCGCTGGAGCACGCTGCGGTACCTCGAGGACGGACTGGCCCGGACCGCCGGTGAGGCGATGCGCCGCGCCGCCCGCAGCGAGAAACGCTGGGACCGCGAGGCGCGGCGCGGGGTCGCCGCACTGGCCACGGCGCTGCGGGCCGGGCGCAACCAGCGCCGCGAACTGCTCGCCCGCATGGACGCCGCGCCGCTGGTCCGCGCACTGCCGTTGTGGATCGGCACGGTCGCCGACGTGGAGGACCTGCTGCCCGCCGCGCCCGGCCTGTTCGACCTGGTGGTGATCGACGAGGCCTCCCACGTGGACCAGGTGCGCGCAGCCCCGGTGCTGGCCCGCGCCCGGCGTGCGCTGATCGTCGGCGACCCCCGCCAGCTGCGGTTCGTGTCGTTCGTCAGCACCGTCGACATCAACGAGGTCCTCGCCCGCCACGACGCCGACGACCGGCTGGACGTCCGCCGGGTGAGCACCTACGACCTGGCCACGGCGGCCGCACCGGCCACCTGGCTGGCCGAGCACCACCGCAGCACGCCGCATCTGATCGGCTTCTCGGCCCGCCGCTTCTACGACGACCGGGTCGCGGTGATGACCAGGACACCGGCCGCCGAGCTCGCGGACGGGATCGACGTGGTCCGGGTCCCCGCCCCGGGATCACTCGCGGCCGAGGTCGCGGACGGGATCGACGTGGTCCGGGTCCCCGCCCCGGGATCACTCGCGGCCGAGGTCGCGGCGGTCCTGGAGGTCGTCGCCGCCCAGGCCGGGGCGGGAACGCGCAGCATCGCGGTCATCTCGCCGTTCCGCGCCCAGGCCGAGGCCCTCGAAGCCGCGCTGGTCGCGGCGTACCCGGTGGACCGCATCGAGGAGCTGGGCCTGCGGGTCGGCACGGTGCACGCCTTCCAGGGCAGCGAGGCCGACGTGGTGGTGGTCTCCCTCGGCCTGCTGCCCGGCGACCCGGCCGGCCGGCGCCGTTTCGTCGCCGACCCCCACCTGTTCAACGTGATGGTCACCCGGGCGCGTCACCGCATGGTCGTGGTCACCTCCCTCGGTACGCCGGACGGCCTGCTCGCCGACTACCTGACCTACGCGGACACCCCACCCGGGCCCGCGGGTCAGGAGGTCGTCGAGGCGAACCCGTGGCCGGCCGCCCTGCACGAGGAACTGCGGCGCCTCGAGGTGGAGGTCCGTCCCCGCTATGCGGTGGGACCGTGGACGATCGATCTGTGCATCGGCCCGGCGGAGGCACCGATCGGCGTCTTCTGCGAGGTTCATCCCGACGGCACCGGCGCCCATCTCGCCCGCCGGCAGGCACTGCACCGTGCCGGGTGGCGCCTGGCCGATGCCTTCGCCAGCCGCTGGGCGGGCGACCCCCGCCGGGCCGCCCTCGAGCTCGCCCAGCTGAAAGCGACCACCGAGCTCACGCCGGGTGACTGACCTCGACGACCTGCTTACCCAGTGCGCCACCCCGCTCGAAGGCCTCGTGGGCCGCGGCGATGTCCGCGAGCGGGTACACGCCGTCGATCACCGGGCGGAGAGCACCCGCGGTGACCTGTTCGGCTAGGCGAATCAGGTGCGGGGTCAGCGGGTTGACGCTGAAGGTGCGGATGCGGCGGCTGCCGTGCACCGTGGACGCGGCGACCGCGGCGATGGCGGGACCGGACAGACCCACGGTGACCATCCGGCCGCCCGGTGCCAGCCGGCGGCGGTAACGCCCCAGGTCGGTGCCGACCGTGTCCAGGACGACGTCGAACGGGCCGAGATCCTCCGGGGCGGTCCGCCGGTAGTCGACGACGGTGGTCGCACCCAGGTCGGTCAGGGCCTTCGTGTGCCGGTCACGGGCCAGTGCGGTGACCCGGCCGCCGAACGCGTGCGCGAGCTGGACCATGGCCGTACCCACACCACCCGCCGCCCCGCGGACCAGGACGCTCTCCCCCGCGGTCAGGACGGTCGCGTCGCGCAGAGCGGCCAGGGCGGTGACACCGGGCACGACCAGCGCGGCGGCTTCCACCGCCGAGAGACCCGCCGGTGCCGGCCCGATGCGGTCGGCGCGGACCAGGACGTACTCGGCCGCACCCGCGACGACGTGCTTCTCGCGGGGATGCACGGTCCCCCACACCGCATCACCGACCGCCACCCGGGTGGTGCCAGGGCCGGTCGCGGCGACCACACCGGCGAAGTCCAGGCCGGAGCCGATCGGGAAGCGACGACCCGAGACGATCTTCATGCCGCCGGAGCGGAGCAGGGCGTCGTGGCCGTTCACGCTGGACGCGCCGACACGGACGAGCACCTGTCCGGCTCCCGGCTCGGGACGGTCGACGTCGGTCAGGCGGAGGACGCCCGGGGCGCCGTACGAAAAGAACTGTGTGGCCTTCATGCCGTTGATCGTGGGCGGCGGGAACGTCACCGTGGTCGGCCAGTTGTTCCTGGGTCTGCGAGACCCACCATCGCCGCGGGGACCCGCCGCATACTGGGGCCATGGACGAAGATCCGCGCCGTGAACTCGCCGACTTCCTCAAGGCCCGGCGTACCCGGATCAGGCCCGAGGACGTCGGGCTGGAGCCGGGTCCGCGGCGCCGCGTGCAGGGGCTGCGGCGGGAGGAACTCGCCCTGCTGGCCGGGGTGAGCCCGGACTACTACCAGCGGATGGAACAGGGACGCGGCGTGCGGCCGTCCGAGGAGGTTCTCGACGCTTTGGCCCGGGCCCTCAGCTTCACCGCGGAGGAGACCCGCCACCTGCACAAACTCGCCGCCACGGCACGGCGGCCGGCTCGCCGGACCCGGCAGCGGCCCCCGGAGGTCGTGCCGCCGACCACCCTGAGGCTCCTGAGCACGATGACCGGGCCCGCGATGGTGGTCGGGCGGCACCTCGACCTGCTCGCCTGGAACCCGCTGGCGGGTGCCCTGCTCGGGCAGTTCGCCGACCTGCCCCGGCCCGCCCGCAACATGCTCTGGCTCCTGCTGCACCCCGACGCCGACCTCACCTGCCCCGACCGGGCGGGCACGGTGGGTGAGCTGACGGCGATGCTGCGCACCGCGGTCGCCGCCGACCCCGGACACCCGCGGGCGGTCGAGCTGGTCGGCGAGCTCGCGGTCCACAGCGTCGAGTTCCGTACGCTCTGGGGCCGCCACGACATCGAGGAGACCACCCGCGGGCGGATGCGTGTCGTCCACCCGCTCGTGGGTGAGCTCACGCTGGACTGGGACGCCTACCGGCTGCCCGGGGCGGCACCCGGGCCGATGATCGTCGCTTACACAGCCCCGGAGGGCAGCGCCGACAGCGAGCGACTCCAGTTGCTGGCCCGCCTCGTCGACACACCGGCACCGGCCAGGATCCCCGTCCGCCGGCCCTGAGTCAGACCAGGGGTGAGGCGTCCGCGGGGGTGACGACCGTGGTCGTCGTGGTCGCCGCCGCCGGCTTACGGCGCGGCGGCCGCGGAACGGCGTCGGCCTTCGGCTCGGACGTGGTCGTCGACTTCGGCTCGGACGTAGCCTTGGGCTCGGACGTTGCCTTGGGCTCGGACGTGGTCGCGGCCTTGGGCTCGGACGTCGGTGCCGGCTTCGGCTCGGACGGGGTCGCGGCCTTGGGCTCGGGGGTGCTGCCGGCCGGCTTCGCGCCGACCTCCTCCGTGGCCTTCTCCTTCGCGCGGACCACACCCGGCTGGTTGTTCACCTTCCGCACGGTCTCCACGATCTGCTCGTACTTCTCGCGGCCGGCGCGGCTCCCGAGCACGTACCCGATCGCCATACCGGCGGCCAGCTTCACAACCTTCATCCCGCACTCCTCGAATCTCGGCTTCACAACAGCGTTCGTCCCGAGTTCCCCGGCCGGCCGCTGCGAAACCGCCTGAGCGACTTCAGGATGTGCCGTCACCCCACACGGCGATCTCACCGCGGGCCAGGCAGACGACCAGGAAACCGTCCGGGCCGGCGACCGCCCAGGACTCGAAGTCGGCGTCGACACAGACCACCAGCCGCGCTCCGCTGCGGAAGACGAGCTCGAGTTCACCGTGGTCGAGCGCCCGCGCCTCCCGGACGACGTCGCCGAGCAGCGTGGCGAGAATGTCGGAGGGGTTCTCACCCGGCTCGATGGCGACCCGGCCGGCCGGACCGTCCAGGTGGGTGAGGGTCTCGATGAGAACCTGGCAGCTGCCGGAGAAGCTCAGGACGACGGCGTGACCCAGCCGCACGTACTCGAGCTTCCGGCCGACCAGAAGGTCCAGGGACCGGGCTTGCCGGGGACGCCGTCCGGCGTCCATGTCGGCGACCATGACTGGCAACATGTCGACCTCGTTCGGCTCGTCGGGGCTACTGATGGCAGGACGGTAGCCCCGACTTTCATAAGAGAGCCTTAAAGGCGTCAGAGAGATTCGTGAACCTGGGTCATCCGGCGGCACAGTGCCGCTAGCGCGGCCAGCCAGAGCCAACCGACGGAGACGCACAGCCGCTGCCACAGCCCGGCCGTGGAGGTCCACGGATCGGTGCCGGCAAAGCCCACCGTGGCGAAGGTGAAGAAGACGGCGAACGTGATGCCACTCAGCGCCGAGTACAGCGCGAACCGGCCCGAGCGGCGCCGCGGGAAGGTCACCATGGCGAGGAACAGGGCGGCAAAGCCCGGTAATGAGAAGACCAGATCGTGCACCTGACCGTGCCAGGTGGCCGGTCCGGTCGATGTCGGGTAACCACCCACCGGATCGGTCAGGAACGCTCCCGCGCCGATCAGGCCCGCACCCCAGACGGCCACGAGCAGCGGCACGACCACCGCCCCCGGGCCGCCCCGCAGGGTCCGGCGCAGGCCGGCAGAGAAGAGCATGACCAGCAGGCCGCAGACGACGAAGTTCACGATCTGCTGCCAGCCGTGCGCTTCGAGGGCGAGGGAGCTGACCGGATGCCGGATCGCCGAGTATCCGTCACCTCGAAGAGCACCTTCCACCAGGTACGCCGCGGTGAAGAGTGGACCCGCGACCAGACCGGCGGCGAGCAACCGGCTGGGGCGGGAGGGTGGCCTGGCCGGGGCGGCCGCAGCCGCGATCAGCACCGTCGTCATGCTGTCAACCGTAGTTGACAGCCGGCGGATCCGTCAACCGCAGCTGACACGGGTGGTCAGTGGACTCCCAGGGTGTGACCGGGGGCGATGGAGGCCTGCACCACCAGGGCCGCGGCGCCGATGCTCGCCGCGTCGCGGGGCTGGGCGGACAGCTCGACGACGATCTCGTGGCGGCGCCGGGCGTGCGCGGTCCGGGCCAGGTGGGCCCGCAACCGGCGGGCGTAGATGGAGCCCGCGACCGCGACACCCGGGCCGGTCAGGACCAGGCGGCCCAGGTCGAGCAGGTTCACCATGGAGGTCACGGCAACGCTGAGATAGCCGGCCGCCCGGTCCACCAGGGCAAAGGCGTCCGCGTCACCCCGGACGGCGGCGCGCGCGATGGCGTCGTACGCGGAGGAGACCGTCCCGTCGAGGCGCAGACGGGAGGTCAGGGCGGGATCCGCGCGCGCCTCGTCCACGGTGGCCGCCATCGAGGCGTACCGCTCCACGCAGCCCTGGTTGCCGCACGGGCAGGGCCGGCCGTCGTACCGGATCGACGAATGTCCGAGCTCGCCCGCGTCGAAGCTCGCGCCGCGGAAGAGGGCGCCGCCGAAGACGAGGCCGGCGCCGATGCCGGTGGACAGGTAGACGCTGCCGAACGACTGCTCGCGGGAGACACGCCGGGTCCAGAACTCCCCCAGGGCCGCGGCGGCGGCGTCGTTCTCGACCAGCACCGGGATCTTCAGGTGGTCGGCCAGATCAGCGCGAACCACGCCCCACTCCGGGGCGGCCGACTCGTGGCCGGGCCGGGCGGTCGGCGCGACGATGGCCAGGCCCTCGACCCGGTCGCGGGGCAGGTCGAGACCGTCCGTGAAGTCGTCGAAGCGTTCGGCCAGCTGCGCCGGCAGGTCGGCGGTGGTCAGCGGGACCACCTCGCGGCCGACCACCCCGCCGGTGAGGTCGATGGCCACGCAGGTCAGCGACTCGGCGCCGACCTGGAAGCCGATCCCGAAGCGGTTGGCGGCGTTGATGGCGAGCAGCTTGCGGGGCTTGCCGCGGATGGAGTCGGCCGAGCCGGTCTCGTGGATGACCCCGTCGGCGATCAGGTCGCGCACGATGTTGGAGATCGACGGCTGGGTCAGGCCCGTCAGCTCGGCGAGCTCGACGCGGCTGATCGTCGTGGCCGAGCGGATCACGTCCACGACGAGGGCGCGACTGCCCGGCCCCGCAGCCGGCGTTTCTCGTCGTGCCATGGCGGTACCGTATCGCCTGGGCAGGAAGAACCGGAGGAAGCGGTGACCGAGGCACAGCGACGGGTCGGGCTGGTGCTCGCGCGCGCCTCACGGGTGCTGGGCGAGGAGCCCTACTACCACGAGTTCCTCGAGGGGCTCGAGCGTGTGCTCACCCCGGCCGGGGTCTCGGTGCTGGTCAAGGTAGTCACCGACCGGCAGGCGGAGAGCGACACCTACGAGCGCTGGGCCGCCCGGAGGCACGTCGACGGTGTGGTGCTCGTCGATCTGGCGCCCGGCGACGACCGGGTCGCCCTGGTCAACAGCCTCGGTCTGCCCGCGATGGTGCTCGGCGCCCCGTCAACGGCCTCGGGTCTGCCGACGGTGTGGACCGACGACGCCGGGTTCGCCCACGAGGCCGTCCGTTTCCTGGCCGGGCGCGGGCACGAGGTGATCGGGCACATCAGCGGTCCGGTGAGCTTCGCGCACACCCAGTTGCGCCGTTCGGGAGCGGCAGCCGAGGCCGAGGCGCTGGGTCTGCAGTTGCTGCACGCCGAGGGCGACTACTCGTACGAGTCGGGCCGCGCGGCGACGGTGGAGCTGATCGGGGCCGGCCCGACCGCGATCTTCTGCGACAACGACCTGATGGCCCTGGCCGCTCTGGACACGTTGCGCGAACGCGGCAAGTCGGTGCCGGACGACGTCTCGGTGGTCGCCTGGGACGACTCCCCGCTCTGCCAGTTGGCCACGCCGGCGTTGTCGGCGATGAGCCACGACGTGGGCCGGATCGGTGAGCTGGCCGCGGGCGCGATGCTCGACGCGATGGCCGGGGCCGCGCCCGTCGTCTACGAGGCACCGGCCGCCCACATCGTGACGCGCGCCAGCACCCGCTGAGAAATGCCTGCTCAACAGCGATGACGTGCTCGCTCCTGACTACATAAATTATTAATCTAAGGTTGACACCGTCGTTACAGCCGTCCCATGCTGTGCCGCAGACGATCGATGAGCGGACGGATATCGGCATGATCAAGAGAAGGAACTTCCTGGGCTCCCTCGCGGCGGTCGCCCTCCTGGCCGGGTGCACCGGCGGCGCGGGCGACGATCCCGCCGACAGCGGTGAGGTGACCGGCGCGATCACGGTCCTGACCAACCGCACCGACCTGGCGACCGGCGCCCTCCCCGCGTACGCGAAGAAGTTCGAGGCGAAGTACCCGGGTACCAAGGTCAGTTTCGAGGCGGTGACCAATTACGAGGGTGACGTGACCACCCAGCTCAGCTCGGGTGACTACGGCGACGTGCTGCTGATCCCCAACACCGTCGCGGTCGGCCAGCTGGCGCAGTTCTTCGAGCCACTGGGCGGCACCGAGGAGCTGAAGGCCAAGTACAGGTTCGTCGACGAGAAGGCCTACGACGGCCAGGTCTACGGCCTGTCGATCGGCGGCGTGGCCAACGGCCTGGTGGTGAACAAGCGCGTCTGGGCGGAAGCCGGCATCACCGCGCCGCCGAAGACACCCGAGGAGTTCCTGGCCGGACTGCAGGCGGTCAAGGCGAAGACGCAGGCGGTGCCGTTCTACACCAACTACAAGGACGGCTGGCCGCTGAGCTTCTTCAACAGCCAGCGGGCGATCCTGGCCGACCCGGCGATCAACGAGAAGTTCCCGGCCGATCCGGCGCCCTGGCAGCCCGGCAAGGTCGAGTACGTCACCGACGGACTGCTCTTCGACCTCGTCCACGCCGGACTGAGCGAGAAGGACCCGCTGACGACCAACTGGGAAGGCTCCAAGCCGATGATCGCCACCGGCAAGGTGGCGACCATGCTGCTCGGCTCGTGGGCCGTTCCGCAGATGCGGGACGCCGCGAAGGCCGCCGGCGCGAACCCGGAGGACATCGCCTTCTGGCCGTTCCCGGTGCAGACCGGCGGCAAGTTCCACTCCCGCATCGAGGGCGACTACAAGGCCGGGGTCAGCAAGTCCTCGGAGAACAAGGCCACCGCGCGGGCGTGGCTCGACTGGTTCGTGACCGAGTCGGGCTTCGCCGCCGACCAGCAGGCCATCCCCCCGGCCGTCGGGCAGCCGCTGCCGAGGGCACTGCAGGACTTCCAGGACACCGGTGTCGAGCTGGTCGAGCTGCCGGCCGCGACCACCAACGCCGGCAAGGAGGACCAGATCATCAAGGAGTCCGAGATCGACCTGGCCGGCAACATCTACCGGCAGAAGCTCGTCGACATCGCCCGCGGTGCGGCCAAGGGTGACAAGGACTCCTACTTCGCCGAGCTGAACGAGCGGTGGGGCAAGGCGCAGGCACAGGTCATGAAGTGAGGGGCCGGAACGCCCACTGGTTCTATCTCGCCCCCGCGCTGGCCCTGCTGATCACCTTCACCTACGTCCCGGTCGGGAACATGGTCTGGTACAGCTTCCACCAGTGGGACGGGTTGGACCCGGTCATGGAGCCGGCGGGCCTCGACAACTACGTCCGTGTCTTCACCGACGAGCGGTACTGGCGGGTCTTCCTGATCAGCCTCTACTACTTCGTGGCGTCGTTCGCGCAGATCGCGATCGCCCTGTACTTCGCGGTCGTCCTGTCGTTCAGCACCCGGTTCCGCAACCTGTTCAAGGGCATCCTCTTCTTCCCGTACCTGCTCAACGGGGTCGCGGTGGGGTTCGTTTTCCTCTATCTCTTCCAGCCGGACGGCACTCTCGACAGTGTCCTCAGACTGGTCGGCCTGGGCGGGCACACGCAGTACTGGCTGGGTGATCCGGACGTCGCGAACATCTCGCTGGCCGGCACGTCGGTGTGGCGGTTCACGGGGCTCAGCTTCGTGCTGTTCCTGGGCGCGATCCAGTCCATCCCGGGCGAGATCTACGAGGCTGCGGACCTCGACGGCGCCAACCGGTGGCACCAGTTCCGCTTCATCATCGCGCCGGGGATCCGCCGCATCATCAGCCTGTCCTTCATCCTGGCGATCTCCGGCAGCCTGGCGGTCTTCGAGATCCCGTTCATCATGACCGGCGGCGCGAACGGCACGCGCACCTTTGTCATCCAGGCCTACGAGACGGCGTTCCAATTCCGGCAGATCGGGCTCGCCTCCGCAATGGCCGTGGTCCTGCTGCTGATCGTCCTGCTGGTCACCTGGATCCAGCGCCGGCTGCTGCCCGACGAGGAGGTGACCCTGACGTGACCCACCTGGCCCGCTCCGCGAAGTACGCCTCCCTGATCCTCGCCTCGCTGGTGGTGCTCGTCCCGCTGGTCGTGGTCCTCTTCGCAGCGTTCAAGACGCACAGCGAATACACCACCTCCGGACCGCTGACGCCGCCGCGCAACTGGCTCAACTTCGACAACTTCGCGACCGCCTGGACCAACGGCAACATGCTGCGAGGCTTCTGGAACACCACGGTCATCCTGGTGGTCTCGCTGACCGGGACTGTTGCGGTTGGCACCCTGGCCGCGTACGCGATCAGCCGCTTCTCGTTCCGCCTGAAGCGTCTGGTGCTGGGCTCGTTCCTGGTCGCCGCGCTCGTCCCCGGGGTGACAACGCAGGTGGCGACGTACCAGATCGTGAAGTCGATGGGGCTGGTGAACACCCCGTGGTCGGCGATCGTGCTGTTCCTCGGCACCGACATCGTGTCGATCTACATCTTCATCCAGTTCATGGAGTCGATCCCGCGCAGCCTCGACCAGGCCGCACTGATCGACGGCGCAAACCGCTTCACGGTCTACCGGCGGATCATCCTCCCGCTGATGCGCCCGGCGATCGCCACCGTGGTGATCATCAAGGGCATCGCGATCTACAACGAGTTCTACATCCCGTTCCTCTACCTGCGATCCCCCGACCTGAACGTCATCTCGACGGCGCTGTTCCGCTTCAAGGGCCCCTACGGCGCGCAGTGGGAGACCATCGCCGCCTGCACCATGATCGTCATCCTGCCGACCGTCGTGATCTTCCTGCTGCTCCAGCGCTTCATCTACAACGGCATCACCGAAGGAGCCACCAAATGATCAAGGTCGCAGACCTGGGCGGGGCGTGGACGCTGAGCGGGCCGTCGCTGAGCGGGCCGTCGCTCAGTGGGCCGGCGCTCAGTGGGCCGGCGCTCAGTGGGCCGTCGCTCGGGGACGAGGGCCTTCCGGCGGTCGTTCCTGGGTGCGTGCATGTCGATCTGATGAACGCCGGTCGGCTCGACGACCCGTTCCTGGACGACAACGAGAAGGCCGCGGCCTGGGTGGGTCGCGCCGACTGGACCTACACCCGCGACATCAGCTGGGACGGGCCCCGGCCCGAGCGCATCGACCTGGTCTTCGACGGCCTCGACACGGTCGCGGACATCTCGCTCGGCGGGGTGGCGCTCGGATCCACCCGCAACATGCACCGCAGCTACCGCTTCGACGTCACCTCCCTGGTCGGCGCGGATCCGGTGCCGCTCGAGGTCCGGTTCACCTCCGCCTACACCGAGGCCGAGGCGGTACGGACACAGCTCGGCCCCCGGCCCAACGCGTACCCCGAGCCGTTCAACTACGTCCGCAAGATGGCCTGCAGCTTCGGCTGGGACTGGGGTCCGACGCTGGTCACGGCGGGCATCTGGCGCCCGGTGCGCCTCGAGGGCTGGAGCACGGCGCGACTCGGGTCGGTGCGTGCGCTCACCACGTACCGGGACGGGGTCGGTGTCCTTGACCTTGATGTTGACCTGGAACGCACTCAGGCCCGGCCGCTGCGGCTGCGGGTGCTGCTCGACGGCCGCGAACTCGCGGTGGTGCCCGTGCCGGGTGAACGAAGGCCCGACTTCAAGGAAGTTGTGCCCGGGCAGGCTGAGCGACAGCCCGACTTCAAGGAAGTTGGGCCTGGGCAGGCAGAGCGACAGCCCGACTTCAACGAAGTTGGGCCCGGACAGGACGAGCGACAGCCCAACTTCAACGAAGTTGGGCCTGTGCCGGATGAGCGAAGGCCCAACTTCAAGGAAGTCGGGCCCGGGCAGGGCGAGCGAAGGCCCAACTTCAAGGAAGTCGGGCCTGAGCCGAGCGAGCCCATGGGCAACTTCAAGGAAATTGGGCCCGGGCAGGCCGAGCGACAGCCCGACTTCAAGGAAGTTGGGCCTGTGCGGATCGACGTTCCCGGTGTGCAGCCGTGGAATCCGGGCGCTGCCAACCTCTACGACCTGACCGTTGTGCTGCTCGACGGCGACGGCGACGGCGACCTTGAACTGGACCGCTGGGAACGGCGCACCGGATTCCGTTCCGTCGAGATCGACCGGTCCGGCGACGGCTTCGTGTTCCACGTCAACCAAAAACCCGTCCTGGTCAAGGGCGTCAACTGGATCCCGGACGACATCTTCCCGTCGAGGATGACCCGCGAACGCTACGCCCTGCGGCTCGGGCAGGCGGCCGCGGCCGGTGTGAACATGATCCGGGTCTGGGGCGGCGGCATCTACGAGAGCCGCGACTTCTACGAGGTCTGCGACGAGCTCGGGCTGATGGTGTGGCAGGACTTCCTCTTCGCGTGCGCCTGTTATCCCGAGGAGGAGCCGCTGTACTCCGAAGTGGTCGCCGAGGCCCGCGAGAACGTGAGCAGGCTGTCATCCCACCCGAGCCTGGTCGCGTGGAACGGCAACAACGAGAACCTCTGGCTGTACCGGGCGAGCGGCTGGGACACCGAACCCGGCGGCGACAGCACGTGGGGTGAGAGGTACTACCTCGAGACGCTGCCGGAGATCGTCGCCGAGCTGGATCCGTCGCGGCCGTACATGGCGGGGAGCCCGTGGTCGGGGTCGTGGGAGCACGAGCCGAACTCGCCCGAGCATCAGACGTTCCACTCGTGGGAGGTGTGGAACCGCCAGGACTACGTGCATTATCGCGACTCCACACCGCGGTTCGTGGCCGAGTTCGGCTGGCAGGCGCCGCCGGCGTGGCGCACGCTGCGTGACGCGGTGTCGGACGAGCCGCTGCTGCCGGACTCCCCCGGCGTGCTGCACCACCAGAAAGCCGACGACGGGAACGGCAAACTCGCCCGTGGACTCGCGCCCCACTTCCCCGCGCCGGATTCCGTCGAGGCCTGGCACTACCTGACCCAGCTCAACCAGGTACGCGCGGTGCGTACCGGGATCGCTCATTGGCGGTCGTACTGGCCGCACACCGCGGGGACGATCCTCTGGCAGCTCAACGATCTGTGGCCGGTGACGTCCTGGGCGGCGATCGACGGGGCCGGGCGGTTCAAGCCGCTCTACTTCGCGCTCACGTCGCTCTACGCCGACCGGTTGCTGTCGATCGAGCCGCGTGACGGCGGACTGGTCGTCGCAGTCATGAACGACACCGACGCCCCCTGGGCCGGGTCGCTGGAGATCGCTGCGATGACAACACCGATCTCTGTGTCACCCCGTTCGGTGTCGGTCGTCCCGGTGCCGGCGGACCTGGTGCCGTCCGACTTTCTCGTGGCTCGGCTCGACGACGTGCGCGACGTGTGGTTCGCCGCGGAAACCTCGGGCGACCCGGGGCTGACCGTCACCGCCACCCCGGTGCCCGGCGGCCTCGACGTGCACGTGCGGTCGGCCGGGCTCGCCCGCGACCTTCTCCTCCAGCCCGACCGGATCCACCCCGACGCCGTGGTGGACCGCGGCTTCGTGACCCTGCTTCCCGGCGAGAGCACCACCTTCGCCGTGCGCTGCCCGGCCGAGCTCGACCCCGCCTCGGTCAAGTCCCCCTGGGTCCTCACCGACCTCGCGTCGGTCCTCCATAGTTAGGAGTTCCCCCCGATGAGAGTCCCCCGTCCCGCTCTCGCCCTGAGCACCGCCCTGGTGCTGCTCGGCGCGGGCATGGTCTACAACGCCACGAGCTCGTCGGCGTTCGCGGCCACGTCCCGGACCACCGTCATCAACTACCTGCGGTCGATCAGCGGCACGTCGATCGTCTCCGGCCAGCACAACAAGGAACCCGCAACCTCCCCCGGCCAGTACACCCAGCAGGTTCACGACGTCACCGGCCAGTGGCCCGGCCTGTGGGGCGGCGACATGATGTTCCGCGCCGACGACGTCAACAACCGGCAGCGGGTCGTCGACCAGGCCAAGACAGAGTGGCGCAACGGTTCGATGGTCGCGCTGACCTGGCACGCCTGCTCCCCCACGGTCGGCCGCACGTGCGAGTTCGAGGGTGGCGTCAAGACCCGCATCACCGACGCCCAGTTCCAGCAGGTCGTCACCGGCGGCACCGCTCTCAACCAGACCTGGCGCGCCCGGATGGCCGAGGTCGTCCCGTACCTGCGGCAGCTCAAGGACGCCGGCGTACCCGTGCTCTGGCGTCCCTTCCACGAGATGAACGAGACCTGGAACTGGTGGGGCGGCCGCCCCGGTGCCAACGGCGGGTCGAAGATCTTCCAGCAGATGAAGGACTACTTCGACAGCCAGGGCCTCGACAACCTGATCTGGGTCTGGAACGTCCAGGACAACCCGGCCGGCGGCTGGTCGTCGTACTACCCCGGCGCCGGCTACGTCGACGTGGCCTCGCTGGACGCCTGGTACAAGAGCTACCCGTCGGCGGCGGACTACCAGCAGCTGCAGACGATCGCCGCGGGCAAGCCGATCGCGATCGCCGAGCTGGGCAAGGCCCCGAACAGCAGCCTGCTGACGAGCCAGCCCCGGTGGGCGTACTTCATGATCTGGTCCGAACAGCTCCGCGGCAGCAACACGAACGCGGAGATCCAGGCCGCGTACTACCACCCCCGCGTCCTCAACCAGGGCGAGGTCCGTATCGGAGGCTGATCACCCTCGCGGGGTCGTCCTTTCCCGGGCGGCCCCGCTCCTCCCTGGCCAGAATGGGCTGATGGAGACCACCGAGGACGGCCACTTCGTCGTCATCAACGGCCGCCGCTGGCGCGCGACCGACCCCGAGATCCCCGAGGACGTGGCCGCCGAGCTCCGCAAGGCACTGATGTCCGCCCGCCGGGACGTCGGCAAGCTGCTGCGCGCGGACGAGGACCCGGCGCCGGCCCGCGCCCGGGTGCAACTGGCGAAGGTCGCCCTCGGCGAACGCGGCACCCCGTGGTGGGACCAGACCCTCCCCCAACGCCGCGAACGCTGGGAGCAGGGCCTGCGCGACCTGCAGGACTGACGCCGGGATCAATCCGGCCGGCGTCGGGCTTCCTCGATGGCTCTGATGTGCTGCTCGGCCCAGGCGCGGACCACGGCCAGCGGCGCGTCCAGGGAGAGGCCGAGGTCGGTGAGCGAGTAGTAGACGCGGGGTGGGACGACGGGGTCGACGCGGCGTTCGACGAGGCCGTCGTGGCGGAGGCTCTGCAGGGTCTGCGACAGCATCTTGTGGGACACGCCGGGCGTGCGGCGGCGCAGCTCCGCGAAGCCGAGTTCGCCCGGGTGCGCCTCGGCCAGGACCTTGACCAGCATCGACGTCCATTTGTCGCCGATGCGGTCGAGCAGCTGCCGGGTCGGGCAGGCCGGGCTGAAGAGGTCGCCGGTTACCCCGGGCTCACCTGGTGACACCGAAGTGCTGTCTTGTCCGGCCATCGCATGATCTCCACCCTTGAGCAGGTAACCGATGGTAACCACCCAGGGGGACACATGGAACTCCGCAGGATCCGGGCGAACGGCACCGAGCTGAACGTCGCGCTGGACGGGGCCGGGCCACCGGTGCTGCTGGTGCACGGCTGGCCGCACACCTGGCAGGTCTGGCAGCTGGTGCTGCCGCTGCTGGCCGGGCGGCGGCGGGTCATCGCGCCGGACCTGCGCGGGCTCGGTGACAGCGCTCGTGCGGCGGGCGGGTTCGATGCCGCGACCGGCGCCGGTGATCTGACCGGGCTGCTCGACGCCCTGGGTGTGGACCGTGCCGACGTCGTGGCCCTCGACGCCGGTGTGCCCGCCGCTTTCCTGCTCGGCGCGCTGCATCCGGACCGGGTTCGGCGCCTGGTGCTGATGGAGGCGACGCTGCCCGGGCTGCCCGGTGGTTTTCCCGCACCGCCGTGGTGGTTCGGCTTCCACGCCGTGCCGGGGCTGGCCGAGACAGTGCTGCAGGGGCACGAGGGCACCTACGTCGACCACTTCCTCCGGACCGGGACGTACGAGCAGCGCGGCGTGCCGCCCGAGATCCGCGAGGCGTTCGTGCGGTCGTACACGGGTCGTGAGGCCTTGAGGTGCGGTTTCGGTTACTACCGGGCGGCGGAGCAGAACGCGGCGGCGATCGTCGCGGCCGGGCGGCTCACCGTGCCCACGGTCGCCGTCGGTGGCAACACGGTCGGCGACCTGCTGCACCGGCAGCTGGTGCCGGTCGCCGACCGGCTGAGCAGTGAGCTGGTTCCGCGCAGCGGGCATCTGGTCCCGCTCGACCGCCCGGACGCCGTTGCCGGACTGCTCCTCGGGGAGTGACTCGACGGGACGAGCCCGGCCGATCAACGGATCGGCCGGGCTCGGTCACACGGGACGGCTCAGGCGAGGTCGAAGCGGTCGAGCTCCATGACCTTCGTCCACGCCTTGACGAAGTCCGCGACGAACTTGCCGCGGGCGTCCTCGCTGGCGTAGACCTCGGCGAGGGCGCGCAGCTGCGAGTTCGAGCCGAAGATGAGGTCGACCGCGGTGGCGGTCCACTTCACCTTGTCGGTGGCCAGGTCGCGGATCTCGTAGACGTGCTCCTCGGACTCCGACGCCTTCCACCGGGTGTCCGGGGAGAGCAGGTTGGTGAAGAAGTCGTTGGTGAGCACACCCGGCCGGTCGGTGAACACGCCGTGCTGGACGCCGCCGACGTTCGCGCCGAGGGAACGCAGGCCGCCGATGAGGACGGTCATCTCGGGCGCGGTCAGGTCCAGCATGTACGCGCGGTCGATCAGCAGAACCTCGGGCTGGGTCTTCTCGCCCGGACGCAGGTAGTTGCGGAAGGCCTCGGCGCGGGGCTCGAGGACCTTGAACGACTCGACGTCGGTCTGCTCCTGGGTGGCGTCGGTGCGGCCGGCACGGAACGGCACGGTCACCTCGACACCGGCGTCGCGGGCTGCCTTCTCGACGGCGGCCGATCCGGCCAGCACGATCAGGTCGGCGAGCGAGATCTGCGCGCCGCCCGCGGCGTTGAACTCCTGCTGGATGCCCTCGAGCGCGGTCAGGACCGTCGCGAGCTGCTCGGGCTGGTTGACCTCCCAGCTGCGCTGCGGCTCGAGACGGATGCGGGCGCCGTTGGCACCGCCACGCTTGTCGGTCGAGCGGAAGCTTGCGGCGGAGGACCAGGCGGTGGTGATCAGCTGCGCGGTCGTGAGACCGGACTCGAGCACCTTGGCCTTGAGGGCGGCGACGTCGGCGTCACCCACGAGGGCACCGCTGACGGCCGGCACCGGGTCCTGCCACAGCTGCGGCTCGGCGACCCACGGTCCGAGGAAGCGGCTGACCGGACCCATGTCGCGGTGCAGCAGCTTGTACCAGGCCTTGGCGAAGGCCAGCGCGAACTCGTCGGGGTTCTCCAGGAACCGGCGGGAGATCTTCTCGTACGTCGGGTCGAAGCGCAGCGACAGGTCGGTCGTGAGCATCGTCGGCTTGTGCTTCTTCGCCGCGTCGTACGCGTCCGGGATGATCGCGTCGGCGTCCTTGGCGACCCACTGCTTCGCGCCGCCGGGGCTGGTGGAGAGCTCCCACTCGTACCCGAAGAGGATCTCGAAGAAGCGGTTGCTCCACTGCGTCGGCTTGTCGGTCCAGGTGACCTCGAGCCCGCTGGTGATCGTGTCGGGGCCCTTGCCGGTGCCGTAGGTGCTCAGCCAGCCGAGGCCCTGCTTGTCGATCTCGGCGCCCTCGGGCTCCGGGCCGACGTGGCCGTCGGCGGGGCCGGCGCCGTGGGTCTTGCCGAAGGTGTGACCACCGGCGATGAGCGCGACGGTCTCCTCGTCGTTCATCGCCATCCGGGCGAAGGTCTCCCGGATGAAGTGGGCTGCCGCCCGGAAGTCACCGCTGCCGCGGGGGCCTTCGGGGTTGACGTAGATGAGGCCCATCTCCGTCGCGCCGACGTCCTCGGCCATCTTGTCGTCGGAGACGTACCGCTCGTCACCGAGCCAGGCGTCCTCGGGGCCCCAGAAGATCTCCTCGGGCTCCCAGACGTCGACGCGGCCGAAACCGAAGCCGAAGGTCTTGAAGCCCATCGACTCCAGGGCGACGTTGCCGCCGAGCACGAGCAGGTCGGCCCAGGAGATCGACTGGCCGTACTTCTGCTTGACCGGCCACAGCAGACGCCGGGCCTTGTCGAGGTTGGCGTTGTCGGGCCAGCTGTTGAGCGGCGCGAACCGCTGCCCGCCGTCACCGGCGCCACCGCGGCCGTCCTGGATGCGGTAGGTGCCCGCGGCGTGCCAGCTCATGCGGATCATGAGGCCGCCGTAGTGACCGAAGTCGGCCGGCCACCAGTCCTGCGACGTGGTCAGGACGGTGGTGATGTCCCGCTTGACGGCCTCGACGTCGAGCTTGGCGAACTCCTTGGCGTAGCTGAAGTCCGGGCCGAGGGGGTTGCCCTTGTCGGAGTGCGCGTGCAGCACCGAGAGGTCGAGCTGGTTGGGCCACCAGTCGCGGTTGGTGTGCGGACGCCCGCCGGTCTTCGGGGTCGGCGAGTCGATCGCGGGGTTCTCGCTCTCGCTGCCGTGCGCGGTCACCGAGTCGTGCGCGACCGGGCAGCCGGCCTCCGCCTTCTTGTCCACGCCCTGCGCGCTGGCGGGGTTGTCCTGGGTGTCGCTCATTTGTTTCCTTCCGAGCTGGCGGGCCATGAGGTCATGCGGGTGGTCGCGCAGCCGGGGCAGGTGCCCCAGTAGACGACCTCCGCCTCGTCGACCACAAAACCGTGGTCGTCCGAGGCAGTGAGACAGGGAGCGTGACCGACCGTGCAGTCGACGTCGGCGATCGCACCGCACGAGCGGCAGACGACGTGGTGATGGTTGTCCTCCACCCGCGACTCGTAGCGCGCGGTGGCACCGGCCGGCTGGATCCGCCGCACCAGACCGGAGTCGGTGAGCGCACGCAGCACGTCGTAGACCGTCTGGTGGGAGACTGTCGGCTGACCGGCCCGCACCAGCTCGATCACCCTGTCGGTGTCGACGTGCGGATGGTCACGCAGCGCGGCGAGCACCGCCAGCCGCGGCCGGGTCACGCGCAACGAGACCGCTCGAAGTTGTGCCTCGAAGTCGGACGTCACCGGACCAACATAGTCGACTTTTCTGGAACAATTCAAGTTTGGCCGAGACAAGAACCTTTCCCGTACGCCTCACCGACGCTCCGCCCCCACCCGGCGACCTCACCTGTCACTCCAGGCCGTGCGGCCCCTGCCGGGCTGACCTGCCTGGTCGGGCTTCACCCGACAAAGCTCGATAAGTGCACCCGCAGCTCCCGCGATGACCGACGATGATCGGGCACCGCACGCCGCCCAGGGAGCCGCCGCCATGGAAACCCGACCGCTACCGGCCCCGGCCGTGGACCTCTCGGTCTTCGTGCTCGCCACCGTCGACGACCACATCGCCGCGTTCGAGCGCATCCGCGGTCACCTCTCGGCGGGCCGCCCGATCGGCGCCGGCCACCGGCTGACCCTCGCCGCCGACAGCGTGGCGCTCGCCGCGCAGTACGTCAGCCGGATGAGCAGCGCCCTCGAACTCCCCCCGGCCGACCGGGCCGACTGACCCGCGGCCTCGGACGGGCGCTCGTCACGACCAGGTCAACGCGACACCGACAGCGGCGCTCACGACAACAGCGGCGCTCAGGGCCAGCGCCCCCACTGTCAGCCGGTTACGCCGCTTCTCGTGCCGTGTGGGCGATCTGTCCTGCGCAAGCCAGGTCGTGGTTCCGAACAGCAGGAGGACAACCACCTCTGCGACGATCATCGCCGTCACCTTTCGTCGCGATTTTGTTGCTCCCAGTGTGGTGAAGACGGCCGGTGGCCACCTGCTGATCGGGATGAACAGTGGGCGAAGCCCGGTGGACGCACCGTTTTCCGAACCCGCGTGACGACGCGTGCAACCCTTCTGACGGCCGGGCGCGACTGAGGAGTGAATGCGGCCGGTGAAGGGAGCGGGATGCGGCCCGAGCAGGAACGGGAATACATCGAGTACGTCAGCGGGCGATTGCACAGCCTGCACCGCACGGCGTACATGCTCTGCGGTGACGCGCACCGGGCGGACGACATCGTCCAGGCGACGCTGACGTCGCTCTACGTGCAGTGGAAGCGGGTCACCGCGGCTGACAACGTCGACGCGTACGTGCACACCATCCTGGTCCGGCGTTACCTGGACGAGCGGCGGCTGCGCTGGTCACGCGTCCGTCTGAGTGACGCCCCGGTGCAGGCGGCCACCGCCGACTCGGCGGATCACGGGCTCGCCGAGCGGGAAGAGCTGATCACAGCGTTGCGGGCGTTGCCGAAGGGGCAGCGGGCCGTCGTGGTGCTGCGCTACTTCGGCGATCTGTCGGTCGAAGCCACCGCGGAGGCACTCAAGTGCTCCGTGGGCAACGTCAAGAGCCAGTGTGCGCGGGGGCTGGCGACTCTGCGAGCGGCGCTTCACCAGGAAGGCCACGTCGGCACCGTACAGGGAATGAGGGACGCATCATGATCAGCGAGAACGACCTGCGGGACCGGCTGGACGCCGTCGACGTGCCCCCGACCGGGCTGCGGGTGGAGACGCTGGTCGCCCAGGGGCGCAAGCGGGTCCTGCAGCGGCGCACGGTGCGGGCTGCCTGCGGGGTGGCGCTGGCGACCGGGTTGCTGGTCGGGGTGCCGTCGGTGCTGCTCAACCCCGGCGGCGGCGGGACGACGAACCCGATCGGTGACGAGCCGGCGTCCAGCGCGTCGGCGGAGGGGCCGCGGGAGCCGACGGCGGTTCCGGGGCTGCCGACCGTGCGGTGTGCCGGGAAGATGCTGGCGGTGCCGGCGGGGATGACCACGGTGCAGCCCGTGGCGGTGGACACGAGCGGCCGGTACATCGTCGGGAACGACGTACGCATGAGTGAGCTCGACACCCCAGAGGGCAAGGTGGCCGGTGTCGGTGACTCCCAGGCGATCCTGTGGACCGACGGCACCCCGCAGGCCCTGCCCAAACTGGGTGACTGGGTCTCGGCGTCCGCGGTCAACGCCGACGGTGTGGTGGCGGCCATCGCCGGCCCCAAGGACAAGTGGGCCGACGCCGTCATCCGTTACACCGGGGGTGTCCCGCACAAGCTGACCCCGCTCACGGGCAAGTGGACCTTCGAATCGGCCGAGATCAACACGGCCGGTGACATCGTCGCCAACGCCACCCGTCAGAGCACCGCCGGCAATCGCATCGACGCCGTCATGCTCTGGAAAGCCGGCGCGCAGACGGCCACCAAGCTGCCGCTGCCCCTCGGCGCCGAGGCCCGCAGCATCCTCGACGACGACCGGATCGTCGGTGTCCTGGCCAAGGGCTCGCAGATCTCGGACCTGAATTCCTACGTCTGGACCCCGCAGGGCAAGGGCACCAAGCTCGAGAACCCCCAGGGCCAGAACGGTTCCGTGTACGAGGCCAGGGGCGACTGGGCCACCGGGAACCTGTGGCCCGCCGGTGCGGTCGCCCGCTGGAACCTCAAGACGGGTGAGGTGACCGAGGTGGCCGTCGACGCCCCCGGCAACAGCATCAACGCCTCGGGGTGGATCGCCTCGGCCGGCACGATCATGCGCGACGACGCCAACGTCGAACTGCAGCTCGCCGACGACGACGTCAAGGGCGAGCCGATCGCGGTCTCGGACACCGGCGTTGTTGTCGGCCTGCCGTTCGACGGCAGCTCCGGCGCCATCAGCTGGAGGTGCGAACGCTGAGTGTGCACTGACCCGGCCGGGCGCCGCTCGATGCGGCACCCGGCCGGCGGGTGCTTCAATCGACCCCATGCCCCTCGACGAACTCCGTGGTCTGCTCGCCCGCCATGCGCGGCCCGACGTCAGCACACCGATCGAGGATGTGCTCATCTTCCGGGCCGACCGCCCGTTCCCGCCCCGGCCGACCACGTACGGGAAGGTCCTGGCTCTGGTCGCCCAGGGCACCAAAAGGTTCGCGCTCGGCGACCGCCTGTACGAGTACCGGGCCGGGCAGTTCCTCGTCGCTTCCGTGGACCTGCCCGTGACGGCGTACTTCAGTGAGGCCGCTCCGGGCCTGCCCGGGCTCGGTGTGGGGCTCAATCTGCACCCGTCCGCCATCGCGGAGATCGTGCTGCAGGCGGGTCCGGGTGACCTGCCCGCGGCCGGGCCGGACACCCCGCCGGGTCTGGCCGTCAGCACCGCCTCCACCGACCTGATCGAGGCCTTCACCCGGCTCGTCCGGCTGCTGGACCAGCCCCGGGACATCGCCGTGCTGGCGCCGCTGATCAAGCGCGAGATCCTCTGGCGGCTGATCACCGGTGACCAGGGGGCGATGCTGCGGCAGTTCGGCCTGCCGGACAGCAATCTGAGTCACGTCGCCCGTGCGGTGCAGTGGATCCGCGACCACTACGCGCAGGCGTTCCGGGTCGAGGACGTCGCGCAGCTGGCGGGCATGAGCGTCTCCGCGTTCCATCGCAACTTCCAGGCCGTGACCGCGATGAGTCCCATCCAGTTCCAGAAGCAGATCCGCCTGCAGCACGCCCGGCTCCTGCTGGCCGCCGACCCCACCGACATCGCCGGTGTCAGCCGCCGTGTCGGGTACGAGAGCCCGTCGCAGTTCAGCCGCGACTACCGGCGGCAGTTCGGCGGTCCGCCCAGCCGCGACGCGGGCCGCTTCCACCGGCGCACCCGGACGGCCGCAGCGGGCTGAGATCGTCCGAAACTGGCGACCTCTTGCTCGATCCTGCCCGCAGGCCCGATCGCGGGTTTTTCGCCATTAGCCTCCCCGGCTGTGGGCAAGTCGATCATTCCCTGGCCGGTACCGGCGGGAGGGCTGCGCCCGGGCGAGGAGACCTTTCATGACCATCGACCACGGCTTCCACGCCACCATGACCGCGCAGCCGGGCCGGGGTGACGAGCTGATCCGCCTGCTGCTCGCGGCGCCGTCGCTGAAGAACGAGGACTGCGTCGTCTTCCTGGTCGGCCGGTCGGCCTCGGACAGCGACGTCGTGCACGTCACCGAGGGCTGGACGACACCGGAGGCGCACAGCGCGTTCTTCGCCACCGCCGAGGCGCAGGCCCTGGTCGCGCAGCTCCAGCCGCTGCTCGCCGGTGAGTCGGTCTACACCGACGAGGTCCCTGTCGGCGGTAAAGCCGCCCTCTGAGCTCCCCCTCCTCCGACGACAGGAACCTGTTCATGACCACGGTCCGGCCCCCGTTCGATCCCGAGCTCGGCGCGCTGCTCGCCGGCCTGCCGCCCGTACCCGCGCTAGACCGCGACATGCTCGCCCAGATCCGCCCCTACTCGCACGTGCCCGTGGAGCCGCTCCTCGAAGGACGCACCGTCGAGCGCCGCGAGGTCACCGTCCCCGCGTCCGACGGCACACCACTCCCCCTGTCGATCTTCAGCCCGGCGGCCGCTGACCGCGTACCCGGGGCGCCCTGTGTCTATTGGTTGCACGGCGGCGGAATGGTGATGGGCGACCGTTTCTCACAGCTCGACATCCCCCTGGAATGGCTCGACCGGTTCGGCGCCGTGGTCGTCACCATCGACTACCGCCTGGCGCCCGAAGTCACCGGCACGACCCTGGTCGACGACGGCTACCAGGGCCTGCGGTGGATCGCCGCGAACGCCGCCGAACTCGGCATCGACCCCGCCCGCATCGTGGTCGCCGGCATCAGCGCCGGTGGTGGTCTGGCCGCCGGGCTCACCCTGATGGCCCGCGACCAAGGCACCCCGGAGATCGCCGCCCAGCTGCTGATCTGTCCCATGCTCGACCACCGCAACGCCACCACCTCCAGCGAGCAGTTCGCCGGCGGGCCGGGCGTGTGGAGCCGCGAGATGAACGCGTTCGGCTGGGAATCGGTGCTCGGCGACAACCCCGGCCGGGCCGTCTCCGGGTACGCCTCACCGGCCGTGGCCGACGACCTCTCGAACCTGCCGCCGACCTACGTCGACGCCGGCACGGCCGAGGTCTTCCGCGACGAGGACGTCGAGTACGCGTCCCGGATCTGGGCGGCGGGCGGACGCGCCGACCTGCACGTCTGGGCCGGCGGGTTCCACGGCTTCGACGCGCTCTTCCCGCAGGCAGGCCTGTCCGAGGCGGCGCGCCGTACGCGTACCGAATGGCTCGCCCGCACCCTGGAAACCGGGCGATGAGGGGCACGTTCCTGCGGGAGTTCCTGCGCGACCCGTTCACGGTCGCCGCCATCGCGCCGAGCAGCGCTTCGCTGGCCACCGTGATCACCTCACCCGTACCGCGGGAGGGCGCACCGGTGGTCGTCGAGCTCGGGCCGGGCACGGGAGCGTTCACCGCCGCCGTCCAGCACCGGCTCACCGGCCGCGGGCACCACCTCGCCGTCGAGGTCAACGAGCGCTTCGCCCGCCCGCTGGCCGCACGCTATCCGCGGCTCGACGTGGCCGTGGCCGACGCCCGCCACCTCCGTGAGGTGCTGGCGGACCGCGGGCACCAGCGGGCGGACGTGATCGTCAGCGGGCTGCCGTGGGTGGCGTTCGCACCGCACCGGCAGGACGACCTGCTGGACGCGGTCACCGGTGTCCTCGCCCCGGGCGGGGTGTTCACGACCTTCGGGTACACGTTCAGCCGCTGGGCTTCGCCGGCCCGCCGCCTGCGGGGTTCGCTGAACGACCGGTTCGAGGAGGTCGTCACCGGCCGGACGGTGTGGGCGAACCTGCCGCCGGCCTTCGTCTACTTCTGCCGCCGCCCCCGCGTGCCGGCTCTCTCCCCCGCCTGAGGAGTTGCCCGGTGGATCGATTACCGCGGGGTGTGCACCCCGCCGGCGAGGACCATCGCGCCACGCCGCTCGAGCTGTTCTTCGACCTCGTGTACGTCTTCGCGACCACGCAGATCATCGGTTACCTGGCCCACGAGCACAGCGTGTCCGGCGTGGTGCAGGGGCTGCTGATGGTGGCGCTGCTGTGGGGGACGTGGTCCGGGTACACGTGGCTGGGCAACCATTCGCGCGCCGACCGGGGTCCGTTGCGGGCCGGGATGGTCGTGGCGATGGCGGCGATGTTCGTGGTCGCCCTGACCATTCCGGAGGCGTGGCACGACGCGCCCGGCGGCCTGCGCGGGCCCGTCGTGCTCGTGTCGGCGTACCTGCTGGTGCGGTGGGTGCACCTCGCGGTGTACGCCGTGGCCGCGACCGGTGACGCCGGGCTGCGACGTCAGATCACGGTGACCTGGATCCCCCTGCTGGGCAGTGCGGGTCTGCTGATCGGCGGGGCGCTCGCCGGCGGGTGGGTCCAGCTGCTGCTGTTCACGCCGGCGCTCGTGGTGGACTGGGCCGGCATCTATCTCACCTCCCGGCACGGGGACTGGCGGCTGCACAGCACCACCCATCTGACCGAGCGGCACGGGCTGTTCGTCATCCTGGCGCTGGGCGAGTCGGTCGTCGCGATCGGTGTCGGCGCCGCGGGCCGTCCGATCAGCCTGTCGCTGGTGGTCGTCGCCGTCCTCGGCGTGGGTGTCGCCGTGTGCTTCTGGTGGCTGTACTTCGACGTGGTCGCGACAAGAGCCGAGCGACGCCTCGCCGGTGCACCCGGTGAGAGCAGAGTCAGGCTGGCCGTCGAGGCGTACACGTACGGGCACTTCCCGCTGATCGCCGGCATCCTGCTCGCCGCGCTGGGTGTCGAGGGTGTGGTCGCCCACGCGGGCGAGAGCACACCGCTGGGGTATTTCTCCGCGTCGGCACTGTTCGGCGGCGCGGCGGTCTACCTGGCCGGACACGTGCTGTTCCAGGCCCGGATGCACCGTTCGCTCGGAGTCACCCGCCTCGTGACCACCGGTGTTCTGCTGGCCGCGGTGCCGCTGGTCGCCGCCGCTCCCCCGATAGTCGGACTGATCGGCCTGGTGACGATCCTGGCCGGGCTCATTACCGTCGAGATCAGCCGAGCCCGGGGAGACGGACATGACACAGATCAAGACGGTGGCCGACGGCTTCCACTTCCTGGAGGCACCGCGCTGGCGTGAGGGCCGGCTCTGGTTCTCCGACTTCTACGGCCTGCAGGTCCACTCGATGCTCCCGGACGGCTCGGACCGCCGGGTCGAGGCCGACGTCCCCGGGCAGCCCGCCGGTCTGGGCTGGCTGCCCGACGGCCGGCTGCTCGTCGTCTCGATGCGCGACCGCAAGCTGCTGCGCCGCGAGGAGGACGGCACCCTGGTCGTCCACGGCGACCTGGGCAACCACGCCACCGGGCACACCAACGACATGGTCGTCGACGCTCAGGGCCGGGCGTACGTCGGCAACTTCGGTTTCGACCTGATGGGCGGCGCTCCGGTGGGAACCGCCGGCCTGCACCGGGTGGATCCCGACGGAACCGTCACGCAGGTGGCCGACGACCTCTGGTTCCCCAACGGCAGTGCCATCACCGCCGGCAACGTGCTCGTCGTGGCGGAGACGTTCGGCAACCGTGTCACCGCGTTCGACCTCACCAGCGAGGGCGAGCTCGTCAACCGGCGGCCCTGGGCGACCTTCGGCCCGCTGCCGCAGAGCCGGAACCTCGGTGACACGCTGGCCGAGCTGTCACTCGCCCCCGACGGCGTCTGCCTCGACGCGGACGGCGGCCTGTGGATCGCCGACGCCCTCGGCAGCCGTCTCGTCCGCGTGCTCGACGACGGGACCATCACCGACGAGATCGAACCGGGCACCCCGGTCTACGCCTGCGCCCTCGGCGGGGACGACGGTGCAACGCTCTTCGCCTGCGCCGCACCGGATTTCCACGAGAGCGCCCGCAAGAACGCCCACGAGGGCCACATGATCGCCATCCGGCTCACCGGTCAGGGACGGCCGTCGGCGGGCAGCTGACGGTCGCCTGGCCGAGGCGCATGCCGTGCAGGTCGGGGTCTGTCACCGCTGGTCGCTCAGGGAGCCGACGGTCCGCGGCAGCCGCCGGGCCACCCCGGCGAGGAGGTCGGCGACCTGCACCCGGGGATCGTCGCGGGAGTCGACGGACACCAGGCCGGCCAGCGGCGACACCCCGGTGTCGTCGGCGAGCGCCTGCTGCAGCCGCCGCAACCTGCCCGCCGTGAGGGCGCTCTGCTCGTCGTGGAAGACCAGGACCCGCCGCTGCCCGGCGCTCCAGAACAGCACCGTCTCGGCCAGCGCCGGGAGCAGCGGTTCCAGGGGCGGCGGCACGGACGGATCGTCGTAGAGACGGTTCAGGACGTGCCACACGTGGGCGCGGTCGAGCTCGTCCTCCCAGGCCGGCGCGGTCTCGGCCAGCGCGTCCCTGGCTTGGAAGAACAGCTCGAAGGAACGGCGGTCGGGCCGGCGGCGGTGCTTGGTCCGGACCATCTCGACGAAGGCCACGAGGAAGGCGTCCCAGGCCGGACCGGCCGCGCGGCCGGCGCGGTGCAGGGTGTGGGCCGCTGCCCGCTGGTCCCCGGTCAGGCTCGTCCCGGCGCCGTAGGACGGCTCGGCCAGGAACAGGTCGACCAGCCGGGTGACCAGGAAGAACTCCTTGTCGACGAGGTGCACGTGCGCCCGCCCGTCCAACGCTGCGACAAACCGGTCCAGCGCCTCACCCGCGTACGGGCCGCGCAGGAACCGCCCCGACTTGAGCTCGTCCGGTGAATAGCCGAACCGCGACCGCAGCTCGTCGATCAGGGCAACGGCCTCGCCCACACCCAGGTCGACACTCGCGTGTGTGATCACCGGGGTGACCGGGTCGAGCAGGTTGGTGCCGGAGAAGCCGGACTCGTCACAGGCGATCTCCACCACGGGCCCGGTCACCGCCCCCACCGGCGGCAGACCACCCTGCAGAGGCTTCGCCATGGCGACCATGCTCGCCCGCGCAGCCGCCCCTGACCACCGAATTGCCGGCGCACGGTAGATCGGTCCAGGTCAGGGTAGTCCTCAGCGGTGCCGCTCACCGGGATCGACCTGAACCAGCCGCTGGCGCCCGCCGCACCGGCAGCACCCCACAGCGCCAGCGGGGAGGCCGCCGCCACCCACGACCTGGCGGCGGTGGCGCCACCCGCGCGCCCGGCCCGGCGATGGACACCGAAACGGGTGGTGGCCACCCCGGCCGCCTACGACCACGCGCACGGCCGGCGGATCATGGAACTGGTCGAGAGCCAGGGCATCGAGGTCGAGCGCCTGCGCAGCAACCGGCTCACCGGTCTGCGCGGCGAGACCGACCGTGAAACGTACGCCCGGGCCAAAGCCACCATGGCGATCGTGGTCAGCCCGCCGTCCCGCCGCAAACTGCAGCCCATCGCACCCAGCGCCGATTGGCGTTTCGACCTGGCCGAGGGCTGCCCGGCGCACTGCCAGTACTGCTATCTCGCCGGCTCACTGTCCGGGCCACCGGTCACCCGCGTGTACGCCGACCTCGACGACATCCTCGCCGGACTGGCCGACTACGAAGGTCGCGGCACCATCACCAGCCGGCGGGACGCTCGCCGCGACGAGGGCACCACGTTCGAGGCGTCCTGCTACACCGACCCGCTGGCCCTGGAGCACCTCACCGGCAGCTGGCGGCGCGCGGTCGAGCACTTCGGCGCCTGGGACGCCCCGGTGCAACTGCGCTGGACCACCAAGTTCGACGACGTGGACACCTTCGTCGGGCTGCCGCACCACGGGCGTACCCGGGTACGGCTCAGTGTGAACTGCAAGCCGGTGACCACCCGGGTCGAGGGCGGCACCAGCCGCCTGGAGGACCGCCTCGCCGCGCTGCGCCGCCTCGCCCGGGACGGCTACCCGGTCGGCGTCACGATCGCCCCGATCATCGCCGTCCCGGACTGGCGCGACCACTACACCGAACTGCTGGACGGCATCGCCGACGCGGTCCGCGACGTCCCCGGCCTGGACCTGACCGCCGAGCTGATCACCCACCGCTTCACCCCGGGCAGCAAGGAGGTGCTGCTGGGCTGGTACCCCCGCACCAAGCTGGAGATGGACGAGGAGTCCCGCAGCCGCAAACACGGCAAGTTCGGCGCGGTGAAGTACGTCTACCCGGCCGCCACCATGGCCGAGCTGCGCACCTTCTTCCACACCGAACTCGCCACCCGCCTGCCGTCCTGCCGCATCCTCTACTGGACCTGACGCCCCCGTATCAGCGATCACCGATCTGCCGGACAGCCTGATCGGGCGACGGCGTGGGTCAGGTTGTCGGCATCGCTTTGCTTCGATGTCGCTCACCATTTCGCCGCCGCCCGCGTTCGGGACGTCAGCTTGCGTTTGCAGGAAGCAACTGACGCCACCGAAGGGTCCGGCATGGGTACCGTCGATCGCCGCACGTTCCTGAGAATGGCCGGTCTGCCGGCCGCCGCCGCGGCGCTGCCGCTGGACCTCAGCAAAGCTCTGGCCATCCCGGCGAACAACCGCACCGGTTCGATCGCCGATGTCGAGCACGTCATCATCCTGATGCAGGAGAACCGCTCGTTCGACCACTACTTCGGCACCCTACGCGGTGTGCGGGGCTTCGCCGACCCGCACCCGGTCCGGCTGCCGTCGGGTCGCAGCGTGTGGCACCAGCCGGCCGGGGCCGACGGCAAAGAACTGTTGCCGTTCCGGCCGGAGGTGCCCGACCTCGGCCAGACCTACCTGCCCGACCCGCCGCACGGCTGGAACGACGGCCACGCGGCCTGGAACAACGGCCGGTACGACCAGTGGGTGCCCAGCAAGGGCGTCACGACGATGACCTACCACACGCGCAAGGACCTGCCGTACCAGTCCGCGCTGGCGGATGCCTTCACCGTGTGCGACAACTACCACTGCTCGCTGCTCGGACCCACCGACCCCAACCGCTATCACATGTGGTCGGGGTGGGTCGGCAACGACGGCCGCGGCGGCGGCCCAGTGATCAACAATGCCGAGGCCGGGTACGACTGGTCCACCTACCCGGAACGGCTGGAGCGCAACGGCGTCTCCTGGCGGGTCTACCAGGACATCGGCGACGGCCTGAACACCGCGGGATCGTGGGGCTGGACGCGGGATCCGTACATCGGCAACTACGGCGACAACTCGCTGCTGTACTTCCACCAGTATCAGAACGCCGCGCCGGGTCAGCCGCTGGCGGACAGGGCCAAGCGAGGCACCGAGGTCAAGGCCCTGGGCCGTGACCCGCTGGCGCTGCTGAGCGACTTCCGCGCCGACGTCGAGCAGGGCCGGCTGCCGTCGGTGTCCTGGATCGTCGCACCGGAGGCCTACACCGAGCACCCGAACTGGGAACCGTCCTACGGCGCCTGGTACATCTCGCAGGTCATCGACATCCTGGCCGCCCATCCCGAGGTGTGGAGCAGGATGGCCCTGTTCATCACGTACGACGAGGACGGTGGCTTCTTCGATCATCTCGTGCCGCCGACACCGCCCGTGTCGGCTGCGCAGGGCGCTTCGACGGTTCCCACCACGCATGAGATCTACCCCGGCGACCCGGCGAACGGTGCCGGACCGTACGGGCTGGGCGTACGCGTGCCCATGATCGTGGTGTCGCCGTGGTCGCGGGGCGGCTGGGTCAACTCTCAGCTCTTCGACCACACCTCGCTGATCCGGTTCCTGGAGGCGCGCTTCGCCGGTGGGAACGCCGACCTCGTCGAATCCAACATCACGCCGTGGCGGCGCGCGGTGACCGGCGATCTCACCGGCGCCTTCGACTTCCGGGCACCGAACCGGCGGCCGGTGCGACTGCCGGGCACGGTGGAGTTCCAGCCCGAGGAGCTGGTCCGGCATCCCGACGAGCCGCCGGTCCCGCCGGTCGACCAGCAGGTGCCACAGCAGGAGCCGGGGGTACGCCCGGCGCGCGCCCTGCCGTACACGCTGCACGCCGACGCCACCGCCGACAACAACACGCTCACCGTGACGTTCCGCAACACCGGGCGTGCTGCCGCGGTCTTCCTGGCCCGGTCCGCCGCGGACGGCGAGGAGCCGCGCACCTACACGGTCGAGCCCGGCAAGACGCTGACCGGCACCTGGGCCGCCGCGGACGGCTACGACGTCGCGGTGCACGGGCCCAACGGCTTTCACCGCGCCTTCGGGGGCGCGGCGCGCGACACCGAGATCGACGTCACGGCCCTGGACGACAGCGCCGGCGAGAAGATCACCCTGGTGCTGCGGAACCCCGGGGACCGTTCGGCGCAGGTCACCGTCCTCGACGCGTACACGGGGCGGCAGACCAGGCTGACCCTGCGCCGGGGACAGTCGGCCACCCGGACGTGGAGCACCACCCGCACCCGCGGCTGGTACGACCTGACGATCTCCGGCCGGACGCTGCGCAGGCAGTACGCGGGGCACCTGGAGAACGGTCGAGACAGCATCAGTGATCCCGCGATGGGCGGCCTGGTGTGAGGCACCACCGCCGGACGGCGTGTCAGGGTTAGATCATGGAAACCGCACTTGTGCTCGGTGCCGGCGGCATCACGGGAATTGCCTGGCACCTGGGTCTGATCACCGGGCTGCGCGAGGCCGGCGTCGATCTGACGGACGCCGGCCTGGTTGTCGGGACGTCGGCCGGTTCGGTGACCGGCACCCTGATCACGGCCGGCGTCGATCCGGTCGACGCGCAGCGGCTCGAGGCGCGGCTGGGCGCCTCCGATCCGCCGATCCGGCCCGACTGGGCTCGCGGGGCGCAGGCGTACGCCCTGCTCAACGACGAGGAGCGCGACCCGGCGGCGATCCGCGCGGCGGTGGGTGCTCTCGCCGTGAGCGCGAACGTCATCGCGGAGGAGCCGTACGTGGAGTCGCTGGCGCGGCGGTTGCCGGTGCAGCAGTGGCCCGAGCGACGCCTCCTGATCACGGCGGTGGATGCCGGGAGCGGGGAGCCGGTGGTGTGGGACCGGTCGTCCGGGGTGTCGCTGCGCCGTGCTGTCGCGGCGAGTTGTGCGGTGCCGTGCATCTTCCCGGCGGTGACGATCGACGGCAGGCCGTACATGGACGGCGGGGTCCGGTCCGGGACCAACGCCGACCTCGCCGCCGAGGCACGGCGGGTAGTGGTGCTGGCGCCGCTGGCCCCGGTCCGGATGCGTGGTGCTCCGGCGGCCGAGATCGACGGTCTGCGGCAACGGTCGAAGGTCGCCCTGGTGGCCCCGGACGACCTGGCTCTGGCGGCACTCGGACCGAACCCGTTCGACGCGACGCGGTGGGAGCCGGCCATCGAGGCGGCGATCGCTCAGGGCCACCGTGTGGCACCCGAGGTCGCCGCCGTCTGGCTCGGCTGACCCACCGCGGAAGCGGTCAGCCCAGGTACTTCTGCCACGGGCCGGTGATGGCCAGGGTGAGACCGGGGTCCTGCATGTTGACGAAGAGCACCTTGCCGTCGGCGGTGAACGTCGGGCCGCAGAACTCCGAGTCGTTGAGCTGGTTGCGGGCGATGGCGTACGTCGGGCCACCCGGGAACGAGCTCAGGACGTGCGATGCTCCGGCACCGTCCTCGGCGAGCACGAGGCTCCCCCACGGCGTCACGGTCACGTTGTCCGGGCCGTCGAAGGTCAGGTCGGTGTACTTCGCCGGCGCGCCCTCCTCGGCCGTGGCCTGGTGCGGGAAGTAGGTCACCAGCTGGATCGTCTCGGCGCTGTAGTTGTAGAACCAGACCATGCCGTCGTGCGGGGCGGCGTCGGCCGGCAGCTCGCCGTCCTCCCACGCGTACGAGTTGACGACGTAGACGCCCTCGTCGGTGCCCCACACGCCTTCGAACTTGCGACCGCGCGTGACCTTGTCGTTCGCGAACTGCTCGCGTACCGGAGTGGTCTTCGCGTCGCGCTCGGGAACGTCGATCCAGCGGACGGGGAAGGGCCGACCGAGCTGGGCGGAGGTCAGATAGGCGACGTCCGGCAGGACGGATCCGTCGTCCATGATGATCTGCATGGCGGCGAGGACACCGGCGGTCGGGGCGAGCCGGGTGAGCACGCCGGGGCCGACCTTGACGCCGCGCGGTGCGGTCCACCGGTAGAAGAGGCCGTTGGGCTGGTCGGCGTCCTCGGACAGGTAGATGTGCGTGCGGTCCCGGTCGATGGCCAGGGCCTCGTGGGCGTACCGGCCCAGGCACTTGATCGGCCGCGGGTCGGCGGTGCCGTCGGCCCGGACCTCGAAGACGTAGCCGTGGTCCTTCTGGAAGACGCCGGCCCGATCGCCTTCCTCCCACCGGTCACCGGCGCGGTCCTCGGTCTCCTCGCAGGTCAGCCAGGTGCCCCACGGGGTCGGGCCACCGGCGCAGTTGGACGCGGTGCCGGAGAGGGCGACGAACTCGCCGAGGTTGCGGCCGGTCCGGTCGGTGGTGATCACCGTGCAGCCGCCGGCGTCGACGGCGCCCGGGTCGTACACCGTGCCCTTGATGTGCGGCACACCGAACTCGGCGCCCGGGTCGATCTCGTGGTTCTGGATGAGCGTGTACCGGCCGCGACCGGCGTCGTAGGCCGCCATGCCGTCGTGGTCGGACGGTGTCACGCCCTGGCCCCGGTCGAGCTTGGTGACGCCGGTCCGCGTGACGACGGCGTAGCTGAAACCCTCGGGCAGGGCCAGGATGCCGTCGGGGTCGTCGACAAGCGGCGGGAAGGGCACGGAGCCGTTGGCGACCGGCCGGTGCGGGCGGCCCGGGCTGGCCTGCGCCAGGGACGGGACAGCACCGGCAACAGTGAGACCGACACCGGCAGCAGCGCCGCCGGCCAGGAAGGTACGACGAGAGGTGGGCACGTCGCCACCCAACCCGTGCCGGCCGACTCCGGGGCGCCTACCAGGTGATGTGCCGGCAACATCGCCGTGAAGTCAGATCGTCGCGCCCGCACGAAGCCGCGCCTCCGCGGTCACCGGCGTGAAGAAGTTGATCAGGTTGCCGTCGGGGTCGCGGAAGAGCAGGGAGCGGTTTCCCCACGGCATCGTGGTCGGCTCGTTGACGAAGTCCGTCACGATGCCGCGCACCGCCTCGTACCGGGCGTCCACGTCGTCGACCAGGAACTCGATGATCGCGGTGTGGTTGTCGGCCGGCCGGGCGGCACCGGGAGCAAACAGCGGAACCGTGCGCTCGCTGCCGATCGCCAGCGTCCCCTGCCCGGTACGCAGCTCGGCGAACTCCTCGTTCCCCCAGGCGGCCTGCACGCCGGTGACCTGCTCGTAGAAGCCGACGAGCCGCTTGATGTCACCGGTGATGATGCGGATCGAGACGAGGTTCATGGGGTCGCTCCTTGATCGTCGGTTGCTGACGGGATCGACGCTAGAACCAATACTGGTCAGAAATGGTCCAGTATTCTCGCTAGGGTCTCGAACCATGGTGCGATCCACGGCACAGGTGCTCACGCTGCTGGAACTTCTCCAGTCCGGCGGCGTCCGGACGATGACCGAGCTCGCCGGCCGCCTGGGTGTCGAGCCGCGCACCGTCCGGCGCTACGTCGGCCACCTGATCGACCTCGACATCCCGGTCGAGTCGGTCCGCGGCCGGTACGGCGGATATCGGCTCGCGGCCGGCCACCGCCTGCCACCGCTCATGCTCAGCGACGACGAGGCGCTGGCCGTGCTGCTCGGCCTGATCGCCGGCCGCCGCGCCGGACTCGCCACCGCAACGGGCACGGCGAGCGAGACAGCGGCCGCGAAGATCCGGCGGGTGCTGCCACCGCGCCTCGCCGACCGGCTGGACTCCGTCCTCACCACGCTGGCCTTCACCAGCGAGCCCCGCGACACACCCACCCCCGCGACCGGGATCCTGCTCACGGTGGCCGACGCCGTCCGGCACCACCGGCCCCTCCTCATCCGGTACGCCGCCGGCCCCGGCCGCACCCTGCACGCGTACGGGCTGGTGAACCACTCCGGCCGCTGGTACGTCACCGGGGTCGACACCGGCCTCGGTGAGGACCGGACGTTCCGCCTCGACCGCATCGTGGACGCGCGGGTGCTGCCCGGCTCGTTCGTACCGCCGGCCGGGCTCGACCCTGCGGAACGGGTGCTCACGTCGATGGCCCGTGCTGCGTACCGCCACGAGGTGACCCTGCGTGTCGCGGGGACACTCGACCAGATCCGCCGGCAGCTGCCGGCCACCGTCGCCGAGGTGGGCGACCGCGACTCCGACGGCTGGGCGCGGGTGGAGATCCGGGCGGAGAGCCTCGACTGGCTGCCCGGGGTGCTCGCCGCGCTCGACCTGCCGTTTGTCATCGAACGCCCGGAGGAGCTCCGCGCCCGCGTCATCGCTCTCGCCGACCGGCTGCGAGCCTCAGCCGACCGGCCGTCCTGACGCTTCCCCCGCGACCAGCGCTGCGGCGGTCCTGGTCACGTGGCGTTCGAGGAGGCCGGCCGCCGCGCCCGCGTCACGGGCCAGAGCAGCCTCTTCGAGCAGACGATGCTCCTCGAGGTAGTCGCGGTGCGGGTTGCCGGCGCCCGACCAGCGACGGCTGAGCTCACTGGCGAGCCACAGCCGGTCGAAGGTCTCCAGCAAGACCGGATTGCCGCAGCCCTCGAGCAGCGCCCGGTGGAAGTCGTGATGCGCGCGGGACCACTCGGCACTGACGTGCGGTCCTTCGCCGGGCTGCAGCGGTGGCGTCCGTGCCAGCCGGTGGTGCGCCGCCCGGACGCGGGCCTCCCAGTCGAGGTCGCCACGGTCGATGGCCATCCGCAGCATCACCGGCTCGACGGTGCGCCGGGCCTCGGCGATGTCCTGCCAGCGCTGGTCGGACTGCAGCGGCACGGCAAATCCGCGGTTGACGAGCCGGTCGGCCAGGCCGTCACCGACCAGCCGGGTCAGGGCCTCGCGGACCACGGCGAGGCTCACCCCGTGCCGGTGCGCCAGCTCCTGGGGTTTGAGGGCGTCACCCGGCGCGAAGTCACCGCGCAGAATCGCGTCCCGGAGCTCCGCGTAGACCTGGGTGGAGAGCATCGTCACGCACGTCATCGTAGACCATTTGGCCGATAATCGATTATTGCTGTTACTGTCGATCCCATGACCACACTCAACGATCCCTTCGCCCGGCTCCCCGAGGCCGCGAGCTTCACCGTCACCAGCAGCACGATCACCGACGGCGGTGTCCTGCCGGCCGAGCAGATGTCCGGCCTCTTCGGCGTTCCCGGCGGCAAGGACATCTCCCCGCAGCTGTCCTGGACCGGTGCCCCCGACGGCACCCGCGGTTACGCCGTCACCGTGTACGACCCGGACGCCCCCACCGGCTCCGGCTTCTGGCACTGGGCCGTCGCGGACCTGCCCGCCACGGTCACCGACCTGCCCGAGGGCGCCGGCGACGACACCGGCTCGGGCCTGCCCGAGGGTGCCTTCCAGCTGCGCGGCGACGCCGGTGCGGCCCGCTTTGTCGGTGCCGCCCCGCCCGCCGGCCACGGCCCGCACCGCTACTTCGTCGTCGTGCACGCCCTCGACGTCGAGAACATCGGCATCCCCGCCGACGCCACCCCCGCGGTCCTCGGTTTCACCATGTTCGGCCACGTCCTCGGCCGCGCCGTCCTCACCGCCACAGCCGAGATCCCCGCCTGAACGCTCGTAGGGCAGGGGGCAGCGCGCGGCTGCCCCCTGCCCTACGATGCCGCAATGATCAACTCCGCTGCTGACAGGCCACCGATGCTGGAGGCCGGTGCCAGCCTGCTCGCGGTCGTCGGTGTGTTCAGCGCCGGCCGGGTCGCGTACGGCGTGGTGACCAACCTCGGCCAGAACGGCTGGAGCACCGGCGCCCGCGGGGTCTTCCTGGTCCTCAACGCCATCGTGCTGATCTTCGCGCTCTTCATCCTGGTGCTCGCATGGCAGGTGCGCCGCGGCCGGACGTGGGCCTGGGTCGTCAGTCTCGTGCTGCTGCCGTTCACGATCTTCTTCGGCGGTCTGCTCCTGCTCATCACCGCACTGAACGACATGGTCCCGTTCGCGGGCATCGGCGTCGTGCTGTTCTCCCTGGCCGCACTGCTGACCCTGACCGTGCCGCGCAGCGTCCGCGATCACCTGTTGCGCAAGCCCGCCCCGGCCATGCAGTGGGCGCCGGGACACCCACCTGCCGACTAGCAGCTCATAGGCGACAATGGGGCGGACATTGCCCGACCTCTGGAAGGACATGCCTTGGCCGGTGGACTCGTAGCCCTGCTGGATGACGTGGCGGTGCTGGCTCGCGCCGCCGCCGCGTCCGTCGACGACATCGGGGCGGCTGCCGCGAAGGCCGGCGCCAAGGCGGCGGGTGTGGTCATCGACGACGCCGCCGTCACGCCGCAGTACGTCCGGGACCTCGCCGCCGACCGCGAGCTGCCGATCATCAAGCGCATCGCCCTGGGCTCCCTGCGCAACAAGTTCCTGATCATCCTGCCGGCGATCCTGCTGCTCAGCCAGTTCGTCCCGTGGTTGCTCACCCCGATCCTCATGCTCGGCGGCGCCTACCTCTGTTTCGAGGGTGCCGAGAAGGTCTGGGCGAAGATCGCCCACCACGACGCCCACGGCGAGGACGAGGGCGCCAAGGACGAGAAGACCCTGGTGTCCGGCGCCGTCCGCACCGACCTGATCCTCTCCGCGGAGATCATGGTGATCACCCTCAACGAGGTGATCGACGAGCCTTTCTGGTCCCGCCTGGCGATCCTCGCCGTCGTCGCGGTGATCATGACCGTCCTCGTGTACGGCGCGGTCGCCCTGATCGTCAAGATGGACGACGCGGGTCTGCGCCTGGCCCAGCTCCCCGGCGCCATCGCGAAGTTCGGCCGCGGCCTCGTCAAGGCGATGCCCATCGTCCTCACCGCACTGACCATCATCGGCACCGCGGCGATGCTGTGGGTCGGCGGCCACATCCTGCTGGTCGGCACCGACGAGCTGGGCCTGCACTTCCTCTACGAGGCCGTGCACCACCTGGAGGAAGCAGCCCACGACGCTACCGGCGCCCTCGGCGGTGTTGTCGGCTGGCTCGTCAACACGATCGCCAGCGCCATCCTCGGCCTCATCGTCGGCGCGCTGGTCGTCGTGGTCATGACCTTCACGATCCACCGCCGCAAGCCGGAGCCGGCCGCCGAGGCCCACTGACCTCGGGGCACGCCCCTCAGATGGTGGTGATCAGCGCCGCGACGTCCTGACGGACGCGGTCCATGCCGGGATGGAACGCGGCACCCGGGCAGTCGGTGCTCCCGGCCGCCGGGTTCGCCGCGTGCCAGTCCCGGTGGCTCGTCACGGTACGGATCGTGGCGCTCCGCGGCGGCTCGGTGCGCGCCGGGTTCGCCACGTCCGCCGGGTTCACGTAGCGCGTGGTGGCGGCGGGGTCGAGCCGGCACGCATCGGCCAGCGTCGCCAGGACGGCGGCCAGCGACCGGTACACCGACTCCGCGGGCGCGGCGGTGGTGTAGTCGCCCAGCAGGCAGACACCCACGTTGCCGGCGTTGAACCCGGCCAGGTGCCCGCCGTTGACCATCCGCGGCCCGCCGTCCGGCCCCGCCCCCGGCCCGAACACCGGGACGAGGTCGGTGCCGGACCAGCGCCCCTCGTACACCGTGCCCGCGGCCCCGATCAGCAGGTGATACCCGAGATCGTCCAGCCCGGACCCACCCTGCGCGGCCGGGGTCGTCTGGTACGCGTACAGGGCACGAACGTGCGCCTCCTCGCGGCTGGGGTCGTACGTGCCGCCCTCGTGATGCACGGTCAGCACGGAAACGGGAAAGAACGACAACGGCGTGGTCGTGATCCGCCGGCTCTCCTCGGCACCCCACGCCGCCCGCGACAGGTACCGCGGCCCGTCGTCGACGATCGCCGCCGGCAGCACCCCGGGCGCCGCGGCCACCGCACGCAGCGGCCCGTCCACGGTGTTGAGCTCGACAGCCGCCACCGACCCACCGTCGGCCTGCACCTCGTAACCGATCGCGTCACGCGCATTCACCAGCGCGCTGCCGCCACCCGCGGGCGCACACCCCCGAGCCGGCTGCCAGTCACCCCAGCCGTCCCGCGTCCGCAGCCGCACGGCCGCAGCACCACCGGTCCACGACAGACCGACGTGGCTGAGCGGGAAAGCCGCCGTGCCCACCTTCGCGCCGCCACGAGCACGTGGCCGCGAGTGCAGCTGCGTCTGCGGAACCCGGCGCACGGCCGCGCCGGGACGGACATCAGCCGCCGCGGCGACCACCGCCGACAACGGAACGGCCGCAGCCAGACCGCCCGCACCAGCCAGAAGAACACGCCGCGAAACTCTCATCATCACCCTTTGCCGTAACGGATCGAGCCGGAACCGTAACGACGCGCCCGACCCGAGGACCAGGCGTGACCGGCAGAAAAACCGGCGGAACTCCCAACCCGCCTACCACCCCGCACGCATGGCAGCGGCGTTGTCCACAACGGCTGGACTGTCCACAGCCCTGGAGCACGCCGGCCGTTCTTTCGCCACTATCAGCGGGCCAGCTCACCCAGCCCGACGAGGGGAACCGCCTTGAACCTGACACGCCGGCCGGACCGGCTCTGCGACTGCCACTGCCCGGCCCATTCCGGCTCGTTGCGGCTGGCCTACACCAGCGCGAGCTGCAAGTGCCTGGTGACCTGCTCCACCCAGCCCGTGACCCTGCTGGTCAAGGAATGGGCCTGCGCCCTGTTCCTCCACCCCGACAACGACCACCTCTGGTTCGTCATGAACGTCGCCCACGGCCAGTGGGACTGGGAGTCCGCGGGCGAGATCGACGAGCGAGCCGACATGTTCGACGCCTGCGGAGAGATCGAGGGGCTGCTGCGCCGGCTCACCACCGTCCTCGCCGAGGCGGCAGGCGCCTCCGGCCGATGACTCAGCTGAGCCGGAGGGTGGTGGCCGCAGCCGCGTCGGTGACCATCGGGCCGACCCCTCCGGCGCCGTACCGGCCGTACTTGGTGCGGTAGGCGGCGTCGATGTCCGAGCGGAGCCCGGCCGGCAGTGCACCGATGTCCTCCACGGTCACGTCGATCTGCAGGCCGGGAACGCGGACGGCCGCGCGGCCGGCCTTCAGGACGTGGGCGAACCAGCCGGTGTCGCGGCGGTACCAGGACCGGACGTAAGGGTGAGCGCCGACGCAGACGACCCAGATCGGGGTCCAGCGCCGGGCCGCGATCTCGAGTTCTTCGGCCGCGCAGACGAGTGTCAGCTCTTCGGGGGTCATCACGTGATCGTGACCGGGCGTCGGCGCGGGACCAACACCGCCGGACCGGCGGATCAATACCTGGCCGGTATCGGTCCGGCGGTAGCCTGGGATGGTGGAGACGCGGGAGTTGCGGTACTTCGTTGCGGTCGCCGAGGAGTTGCATTTCGGGCGGGCTGCTCGCCGGCTGGACATCGCCCAGCCGCCGCTGTCCCGCACGATCGCGCAGCTCGAGCAGCGGCTCGGCGTCGCCCTGCTGGAACGCACCAGCCGCAGGGTCACGCTGACCGAGGCCGGATCCGTGCTGCTGGCCGAGGGACGGGCGATCCTCGGCGCGCTGGCCGCGGCCGAGCGGCGCACGCAGCACGCCGCGACGAGCAGGCCCTCGCTGGTGCTGGCCACCAAGACCGGGACGTCGGGCGAGTTGCTGGCGAAGCTGCTCGGCACCTACGCCGCCGAGCCGGGTGCGGTCACCGTCGACCTGCTGCTGTGCGAGTCGCAGCCTCAGCAGATGTTGCACAACGGCCGCGCCGATGTGGCGCTGCTGCATCAGCCGTTCGAGGCGACGGCCGGGCTCGACACCGAGGTGCTGAGCACCGAGGGGCAGGTCGCGATCCTGCCGAGCTCGCATCCCCTCGCCGGACGGGCCCAGCTGCGTACGGCGGAGGTCAACTCCCTGCCGGAGCTCCCGCTCGCCCGCTGGCCCGGCCCCGACGGCGTCTACCCCGAAGGACCGGGCGCCGAGGTACACAACCAGACGCAACTCTTCCAGCTGATCGCACTCGGGCGCACCACGGCGATCATGCCCGAGTCCTGCCGCGTCAACCTGCTCGAAGGCCTGACCGCTGTCCCGGTGCCGGACGCACCGACCGTGACAACGGTGATCGCGTGGCCACCCCACAGCCGTTCCCGCGCTCTCGCCGACCTGGTCCGTGTCGCCACGCGCGTCTGAAGGGCCGGGGACAGACAGAAAGGCCCACCCCGCGGGGTGGGCCTTTCTGCAGTGCTCAGGTCAGGGCTTCTCGGCCGCGTAGAGCGCTGCGACCTCGGCGTCCGTCAAGGTGCGGTTGTAGGCGTGGACCTGGTCGATCGAGCCGGACCAGTAGTCGGTCCGGTTACCGGCGTACTTGGCGCGGCCGATCGACAGCGGGCCGGTGCTGATGACGTCCGGGCCAGCCGGGACAGCGGCTGCGCGCTGACCGTCGACGTAGAGCCGGACCTCGCCGCTGGTGTGGTCGCGGACGCCGGTCAGGTGGTACCAGCGGTTCAGGTCGGGTGTGACCGCCAGCCGTGCCCGGTTGCCACCGGGGGTGCTGAAGGCGAACGCGCCCTGGCCGTACTGGAGGTAGAACGGGTTCTCCGTGGCACGGCCGTCCTGGCTGACCACCGATGCGTAGTTGCCGGGCAGCTTGTCGAGGGTCACCCACGCCGACACCGTGTAGTCCTTGGTGGTGTCGAGGACCGGTGCCGCGGTGTCGGCCGAGTCGCCGTCACCGTCGAACTTCAGGGCCGAACCCTTGGCGCCGGGTGCCCAGGCGGTGTTGCCGGCGAGCGTCAGGTCGGCGCCGCTTCCGCTGCTGTCCGCGGCTTTCGTGCCGGTGCCCTCGTCCAGGCTCCAGTCGCCGCGGCCCGGGAAGGACGCGTCGGCACCAGCGGCGGCGCCGGCGGCGATGACCTTGGCGTTGATCGCGCGTACCGGGGCGGGGTCGACCTTGATCTCGCGCCGGTCGTAGGTCCAGAGACCGTTGAGTTCGGTCTCCAGGTCGGTGATCTGGGTGTAGACCGAACCGGAGAGCTCCGCGCCGGCGGCTTCGAGGTAGAAGCGCTCGGTGTTGTCGACGTACTTGGCCGTCAGCGCGGCCTTGTCGGCGACACCGCTGTAGATCGCGGCCGGCGGGCCGGGCCACATGTGCCCGGGGGTCCGCAGGGTGAAGCCGCCGTGCTCGCCGTCCATCGCGATGCGGGTGGCGTCCGGGTAGGCCGGGTCGTTGTTGACGTAGTCGTGGTGGTCGATCACGTCACCCTTGCCGGAGTCGCCCTTGGACGAGCAGCAGTTCACGCCGCTGTGGGCGTTGAGGATGCGGGACGGGTCCTCACCCTTGAGCTGCTCGGCGATGCGGCCGGTCTCTTCCCTGTTCCACTCGCCCCAGCCCTCGTTGAAGACGACCCAGCCGATGATCGACGGGTAGCTGTGGAGCTGCTTCATCATCTCCTGGCCCTGGCTGAGCCACGCCTGCTGGCCGGCCGGGCTGTCGATGTCGGCGGAGACGAAGTCCTGCCAGACCAGCAGGCCGAGTTCGTCGGCGTGCCTGTACCAGCGGGCGGACTCGACCTTGATGTGCTTGCGGACCGCGTTGAAGCCGAGCTTCTTGGTCTCGACGAGGTCGAACTTCAGCGCCGCGTCGCTGGGCTGGGTGTAGAGGCCGTCGGGCCAGAAGCCCTGGTCCAGCGTGGCGAGCGAGAAGATCGGCTTGCCGTTCAGGACGAGCTTCGGGAAGCCGCCGACCTTCTGCACGGCGACCGAGCGCAGACCGAAGTAGCTGCGGGCCCTGTCGCTGCCCAGTTTGACGTCGAGGTCGTACAGGTAGGGGTCGTCCGGGCTCCAGAGGTGCGGATTCGCGATCTTGAGCCGGAGATCGGTGTTGGCCGCACCGGTGACCGTGCCGGCCTTCTTGCCCTTCTTGTCCAGGGCGGTGACGGTGACGCGGGAGGTCGAGGCCGACTTGACCTGCACGACGACCGAGCCGGTGGCCACGTCCGGAGTGGAGACGACCTGGTCGATCGAGGCGGTGGCGACGGGCTCCAGCCAGACGGTCTGCCAGATGCCCGACGAGGGCTCGTAGACGATGCCGCCCGGGTTCAGCGACTGCTTGCCCTTGGGCTGGTTCGGGCCGGTGACGTCGGTGACCCCGACGATGATCTCCTGCTGGCCGCGCCGGGTGAGCGCGTCGGTGATGTCGGCCGTGAACGCGGTGTAGCCGCCGGTGTGCTCGGTGACCAGCTTGCCGTTGACCCAGACCTTCGCTTGGTAGTCGACGGCGCCGAAGTTCAGCTTGACCCGCTTGCCGCCCCAGCCCTTCGGGACACTGACGAGCTTGCGGTAGAACATGTGGTCCTCGCGCCGCTCGATGCCGGAGAGCTGCGACTCGACCGGGTACGGCACGGTGATGCGCTCACCGAGCTTCTTGCCGAAGACGGGCTGCTCCCCCGCCTCGGCGCCGGCGAACTCCCACGGTCCGTTGAGGTTGAGCCAGTCCTGGCGGACCAGCTGCGGGCGCGGGTACTCCGGCAGCGGGTGCCGCGGGTTCACCTTGTCGCCGAACGGCGTGGTCAGGCGGTGCGTGGAGTTGTTGGTGGCCGACCGGACCACCTGCGGAACGGTCTCACCGCCGACGACCAGGCCGCCGGTGCCGTCGTAGTTGACGCGTACCCGCTGGCCCTTCTGGACGAACTCGCCCAGGGTGACCACGACCTTGGTGGTGTCGCGGCGGTCGAGCCGCACGGACTTGATCGGGAACGGCGTGGTGTCGACCTCGACAACGAGGTGGGACGCGAGCTGCCCGAGATCGTCCACCTTGGCGTCGAAGTCGGCGGTCAGCGTCTTGCCGTCCGCGCCGACCGTCAGGCCGACCGGGAAGACCTGGAAGCCGTCCGGCGGTGTGAACGCCGACTCGGGGACGAGCTGCTTCGCCAGTCCGGCGCCGGCCCAGCGCAGGAAGAGATTGGCGCCACCGATGTCCTGGAACATCTCGATGCGGACGGTGTGCGCCTCGCCGGCGACCAGGTGCACGGGTGCGCTGGTCTGCTCGACGTCCCAGTCCGGGACCCAGTGGTCGATCACGGGCTGGTCGTCGACGAGGAAGCGGAACCCGTTGTCGCCGATCATCGAGAACGTGTAGTCCCCGGTGGCCGGTGCCGTGATCTTGCCGGTCCAGCGGGCGGTGGTGTGCTCGGTGCGTCCGGTCAGCGACTCGAAGGTGCCGGCCAGGCCGGGCAGGTCGATGTTCGGGTCCAGCACGATGCCGCCGAGCTCCGCGAAGTCGCGGGCGCCGGGCGCCGACATCCGGAAGTACTCGCCCTTGAGACCGTGGACAGTCGCTGCTGCTTCGGGTGCCCGTTCCCGGGCGGAGGCGGCACCGGCGGGTGCCGAGAGGACGGAGACGACCAGCAGGACAGCTAGCAGAAGTGGTCGCAAGGGCGTTCGTGGCATCGAGTGTTTCCTTTCGATCACCGACACGTAACGACCAGATTCAAGCATGGGCATGTGTCATGTCAACAGAAAGAAACAGGTACGGACATTTTCTGCCGTCAAATATCACGGCGGCGGACCACTACCTGGCCGGCGATCAGCACGCCCGCGGCGGCGACCGCCAGGATCACAAGACCGAGCGACGGCGTCACCGTCTCGGGCACCCGCACCACCGCGTACGCCGACTGGCCGGCGGTGATCGGCCAGTAGTGCGCGAACCAGCCACCGAGGACGCCGGGCAGCGCCGGGCCGAGAGCGGGCAGCAGCAGGAGCGCTCCGACGAGGACGGCGAGGCTGGTCGTGGTGGACCGGACGATCATGCCGACGGCCAGCCCGAGCAGGCCGATGAGCGTCAGGTAGAGCGTCGCGCCGGCCAGCGCGCCGATCACCCCGGGATCGCCGAGCCCCGCCGCGGGCACACCGGCACTGTGGAGCCTCAGCTGGACCACGGCGAAGCTGAACACGGTCGTGAGGAAGCTGACGACGAGCACCACCGCCGCGACAACAACCGCCTTCACGGCCAGCAGCCGGGAGCGCGCCGGCGCAAAGACCAGGCTGGTGCCGATCATGCCGGTGGCGTACTCCGGGGTGATGCTGAGCGCGCCGAGCATCCCGATGATCAGCTGCGCGAAGAGAAACCCTTTCAGGCTCGTGGCCGTCGGATCCCAGCCCGCGGGGACGTCGGACGACAGGTCGAAGGCTCCCAGCAAGCCCAGAGCCACCGCGGAGGCCACCGCGCTCAGGGCCGCGATCCAGGTGCTGCGGACACTCCGGAGCTTGGTCCACTCGGAACGGAGGAGGTTCATGCCAGGTGCCCTTCGTGGGTGAGCCGGAGGAAGACGTCCTCGAGCGATTCGCGGACCCGGGTGAGCTCGTCGAGCGCGATGCCCTCGGCGGCAGCGATCTTGCCGACCGCCGAGGTGTCGGCGCCGGTGACGACAAAGGCGTCGTCGAGACCGGCGGTGAAGCTGATGCCCGCGCGGTCCAGCGCCCGGGCCAGCTCGGTGGCGGCCGCCGAGCGGACCGTGACCGCCTGCGTGGTGTGGTCCCGGACGAAGTCGTCGAGGCTGGCGTCGGCGATGAGGCGGCCGCGCCCGACCACCACGAGGTTGTCCGCGGTGAGCTCCATCTCGGACATGAGATGGCTGGAGAACAGCACGGTGCGGCCCTCCCGCGCGAAGTCCCGCATCAGCGTGCGGATCCAGCGGATGCCCTCGGGGTCGAGACCGTTGAGCGGCTCGTCGAGCACCAGCACCGCGGGATCACCGAGCAGCGCCGTCGCGATCCCGAGACGCTGGTGCATGCCCAGGGAGAACTCACCCGTACGCCGGCCGGCGTCGTCCGCGAGTCCCACCAGGCCGAGCACCTCGTCGACACGGTGGCGGCCGAGACCCGCCGCCTGGGCGAAAGCCAGCAGATGCGCGAACGCCGTGCGCTGCGCGTGGACGGCCCGCGCGTCGAGCAGCGCACCGATCGTGCGGGCCGGGTCGGTGAGCTCGGCGATGTGCCGGCCCCCGATGGTAATCGTGCCGGAGGTCGGCCGGGTCAGCCCGAGCAGCATCCGCATCGTCGTGCTCTTCCCGGCGCCGTTGGGCCCGAGAAAACCGGTGACGACGCCGGCCCGCGCGACGAAGGACAGCTCGTCCACCGCGGCCCGCGTCCCGTACCTCTTGGTCAGCACTTGCGCTTCGATGCGCATCGACGCCCCTCACCTTGTCGTGGAAAGTACACCGGTGAGTGTGAATTACGGCGGCTGAGCGTACGCTGAGACGGTGTCCAGGGGTATCGCGGAAGTGCAGACGCCGGGGCGGCGCCGCCGCTCGGAAGGCAAGAGGGCGGCGATCCTCGACGCGGCCGAGGCCCTGTTCGTCGCCGAGGGTTACGACCCGACGAGCGTGGACGCGATCGCCGCGCGCGCCCAGGTCTCCAAACGGACCGTCTACGACCACTTCGGCGACAAGGAAACGATCTTCCTGCGCGTGCTCGAGCGCGTGACCGACGCCCTGACCGGCATGGTCCGCGCCGCGATCGACGAGGAGCTGACACCGGGCCGCGAACTGCGCGAGGCACTGACCTCGTTCGCCGGCCGCATCGCCACGAGCACCTTCCCGTCCGCCGACTACACGGCCTTCCGGCGGCTGAACGCACAGCAGCGGCCGGTCCCCCGCTTGCCCGACGACGTCCGCAACCGGCCGGAACGGATGCTCGAGGACCGCTTCGCCGAACTGGCCGCCGAGGGCCGGCTCCACGCCCCCGACCCCCGCCTCGCGGCCCGCCACTTCACCGCGCTGACCATCGGCCTCGCGCTCGACTCGATCGCCGACCGGCCGGGCCACGCCGACCCCGACGTCATCACCGACGGCGTCGCCGCATTCCTCCGCGCCTACCCCGCGTCGTAGGCGGCACGAGCGGCCGCGACCTGCTCCAGATTGCCGTTGCTCCAGGCGATGAGCGGCGCGGCGGCGTGCAACAGGCTCGTGCCCAGCGGCGTGAGCTCGTACGTGACGTGGGGCGGCATGACCGCGTGGACCGTCCGGAGCAGGATGCCGTCGCGTTCGAGGCGGCGGAGGGTGACGGTCAGCATGCGCTGGCTGACCCCGTCGACGGCGCGTTTGAGCTCGGTGAACCGTCGCGGGCCATCGCTCAGGTTCGCCACGATGAAGAGTGACCACTTGTCGGCGACCAGATCGAGCACTTCGCGGACGTCGCAGCTGCTCACGGTTACCTCCATGTGCCTTATTGACCCCTCGATCGGTCCGGCTCAGGATAAATCGGCACGGTTCCTTCAAGGAACCGGGTACCCCGGAAGAACCGTGAGGGCAGCATGAAGATCGTCGTTTTCGGCACCGGATTTGTCGGCAGCGCACTCGTCCGCGAGATCACGTCCCGCGGCCACGAGGTGACCGCCGTCGCGCGGCATTCCCCCACCGCGGCCGGGAACGTGCTCGACCCCGCCTTTGTCGCCGAGGTGTCGTCCGGCGCGGACGTGATCGTGTCGGCGCTGCCGGCTTCGGACGAGAATGTGACAGCCCTGCTCGGCGCGGCCGTAGCGTCCGGAGCCCGGCTGGGAGTGGTCGGCGGTTCGTCAGTCCTGCCGATGGTCGAGGGCGGACCGCGGCTGGCCGACACCCCCGGCTTTCCCGCCTGGCTGCTGCCACGCACCGAGGCCCACGCGCGCGTCCTGGAGATCCTCGGCTCGGCGCCCACCGGTGTCGACTGGTTCTCCCTCGTCCCGGCGGCGAACTTCGGCCCGCACCAGCCCGGCACCCGCACGGGCGCGTACCGCACGAGCACCACGGCCCTGGTCACTGATGACCAGGGCCGTTCGGTGCTCGGTGTGGAGGACTACGCGATCGCCTTCGCCGACGAGATCGACAAGCCGGCCACCCACCGCACCTGGCTCGCCGTCGGGTACTAGTTGAGGGTCGCGATGTCGATCACGAAGCGGTAGCGCACGTCCGAGGACAGCACCCGCGACCACGCCTCGTTGACCTGGTCGGCGTTGATGAGTTCGACCTCGGGGGCGATGCCGCGCTCGGCGCAGAAGTCGAGCATCTCCTGGGTCTCGCCGATGCTGCCGATGCTGCTGCCCGCGAACGAGCGGCGGTTGCCGAACAGCGTGAAGACGCCGACCGGCAGCGGCTCCGGCGGGGCGCCGACGTTGACCAGCGTGCCGTCGAGTCGCAGGAGGCCGAGGTACGCGTTCAGGTCCACCTTGGCGCTGACCGTGTTGATGATCAGGTCGAAGGTGTTGGCGAGGGCCTCGAAGGTCGACGCGTCGCTGGTCGCGTAGTAGTGGTCGGCGCCCATGCGCAGGCCGTCGTCCTTCTTGCCCAGCGTCTGCGACAGCACCGTGACCTCGGCGCCCATGGCGTGCGCGATCTTGACGGCCATGTGGCCCAGGCCGCCCATCCCGACCACGGCGACACGCTTGCCGGGCCCGGCGTTCCAGTGCGCCAGCGGCGAGTACGTCGTGATGCCGGCGCACAGCAGCGGCGCGGCGGCCTCGTACGGGATGCTCTCCGGCACCCGCAGCACGAAGTCCTCGACCACGACCACGTGCGTGGAGTACCCGCCCTGGGTGACGGTGCCGTCGCGGTCGACCGCGGCGTACGTGCCGGTGTTGCCCTGCAGGCAGTACTGCTGCTGACCGGCCTTGCAGTTGTCGCACTCGCGGCACGAGTTGACCATGCAGCCGACGCCGACCCGGTCACCCACGCTGTGCAGGGTGACCTCCGCGCCGACCTCGGCAACCGTGCCGACGATCTCGTGGCCGACGGTCAGCGGGTAGGGCACCTTGCCCCAGTCGCCCTGCACGGTGTGGATGTCGGAGTGGCAGATGCCGGCGTACGCGATCTCGATCAGCACGTCCTTCGGCCCGACGTCGCGGCGTTCGACCGTGCCACGGACCAGAGGTTCGGTCGCCGACGGGGCAATGATGGCGGAAACGGTAGAAATGTTCGACTCCTGAGATAGTGGCGGGGAGCGGCAGCACCCCCCGGTTAGGGTACCGAGCTGCTGGTCAGCGTTCGATCAGTTGCATCTGGTCCTCGGTGTGATGGCCGCCCTCGGGCGCGGGCAGCGCGGTCAGGGTGGCCACCTGCTCCGGGGTGAGCTCGACCGCGTCCGCCCCGACGTTCTCCTCGACCCGGCTCACCCGCTTGGTGCCGGGAATGGGCACGATGTCGTCGCCCTGGGCGAGCAGCCACGCCAGCGCCACCTGGCCCACGGTCGCGCCCGCCTGGTCGGCGACCGCCCGGACCCCGTCGACCAGGCGCAGGTTGCGCTCGAAGTTCTCCCCGGTGAACCGCGGGTTGTTCTTGCGGAAGTCGGAGTCGTCGAGGGCGTCGAGGTCCGCGACCGACCGCAGCGCACCGGTGAGGAATCCCCGGCCGAGCGGCGAGTACGCCACCAGGCCGATGCCCAGCTCACGCAGCACCGGCAGCATCTCCTCCTGGTCGCGGGTCCACAGGGAGAACTCGGACTGCAGGGCCGTGACCGGGTGCACGGCGTGGGCCCGGCGCACCGTGTCGATCCACGCCTCCGACAGGCCGATGTGGCGGACCTTGCCCTGCTGCACCAGCTCCGCGAGCACACCCATGGTGTCCTCGATCGGGGTCTTCGGGTCGACACGGTGCTGGTAGTAGAGGTCGATGTGATCGGTGCCGAGCCGCCGCAGGGAACCCTCGACGGCGGTACGGATGTTGTCCGGGCTGCTGTCGGCGTTCCCGGCCCCGGTGTGCGAGACCAGGCCGAACTTGGTCGCGAGGACAACCTGGTCACGGCGGCCGGCGAGCGCCTTGCCGACGAGTTCCTCGTTGACGAACGGGCCGTAGACCTCCGCGGTGTCGATCAGGGTGACACCCAGGTCGATCGCCCGGTGGATGGTGCGGATCGACTCCGCGTCATCACTGCCGGCACCGGTGTACCCGTGCGACATCCCCATCGTCCCCAGGCCGATCCGGCCCACTTCCAGGTCACCCAGCTTCGCTGTACGCATGACTCCAGCAAACACCCCTGCCCCGCGCTGAGGGAGTCTCTGACAGAACCCCCATCGATTCGCGGAGAGGATCGGGCAAGAGGTCGGGAGTTCTGGCGGACCGGAGAGCCCGTCGTTTCCCTAGCGTTGACGGGGTTCGCCGTACTCGTCGACAGGGAGAGAACACCATGGGTATCGCCATTGTCACCGGGGGCAGTTCCGGGATCGGACGGGCGACCGCGGTCGAGCTGGCGAAGCGCGGTGAGGGTGTCATCTTCACCTATCGCGGCAACGAGCAGGCCGCGGCCGGGCTCGTCGCCGAGATCGAGAAGGACGGCGGTGCCGCGGTTGCGGTACGTCTCGACCTCGGTGACACCACAACTTTCCCGGCCTTTGTCGATGAGGTGCGGAACGCCCTGTCATCGACGTGGGAGACCGACCGGTTCACGTCGCTGGTCAACAACGCCGGTGTCGGTGGAGGCATGACGTTCGCCGAGACCACCGAGGAGTACTTCGACATGATGTCCCGCGTGCTGTTCCGCGGGCCGTTCTTCCTGACCCAGAAGCTGCTGCCGTTGCTGGCCGACGGCGGGGCGATCGTCAACGTCGGCAGTTCCAGCGCCCGGTCCAACGGCACGGAACGCGGGGGTGGTTACGCCGCCTATGCCGCCAACAAGGGTGCTGTCGCCGTGCTGACCCGGTACCTCGCCGTGGAACTGGCCGGGCGTGGCATCCGGGTCAACACGATCTCACCCGGCACGACGCGGACCGGGATCGGGGACAACGCCTTCGAGACGTACGCGCACCTCATCCCCGAGTTCGGGAAGAAGGTCCTGCTGGGCCGGATCGGCGAGTCGGAGGACGTCGCCGCGGCGATCGCCGTGCTGGTCTCCGCCGACGGCCGCTGGATCACCGGCCAGGACATCGAGGTCTCCGGGGGCTATCAGCTCGGCGTCTGACCGGCGTTGCGCACCGCGGCCATGAGCAGCCGCCAGAAGGCGTCCACGTCGAGCCCGACCGCGACGTCGACGTCCGGGGCCTCACCGGTGCGGCGGTGGAGATCCACCACTGTCGCACCGCGGGTGTGTGTGCCGGTCAGCTCGATCGCGACGGGCGCCGCGACGGTCCGCACGATCGACGCGTCGATGACGGCGGCCACCGCGACCGGGTCGTGCACCGGTGGGTGCTCGAAGCCGAACACCCGGAGGTAGGTGCTCGCGAAGAACGTCATGAGGTCCGCGCAGACGACGCCGAGCCGGGTGCCCAGCCCCCGGAACTCCGCGATGATCTCCTCGGTGGCCAGAGCCTGGTGTGTGACGTTCAGCCCGATCATCGTGAGGGGCACACCGGACCGCAGGACGATGTCGGCCGCCTCCGGATCGGTGACGATGTTGAACTCGCCGTAGGGCGTCGTGTTGCCCCGCTCGGTCGAGCCGCCCATGAAGACGATCCGGCGCACGCGGGGCAGCACCTCGGGATGGGTCCGCACGAGCAGCGCGACGTTGGTCAGCGGGCCGGTGGCGACGACGGTGACCGGTCCGGCCGAGCCCATGATCAGCCGCCGCATCAGCTCGACCCCGTGCACGTCCGCGATCGCGGCGACCGGGACGTCGAGGTCGGGCCCGTCGAGCCCCGACCCGCCGTGGATGTCCTCGGCGACGGTGAGCTCACCCACCAGCGGACGGTCGCAGCCCGCCGCCACGGGAACCTCACCCGCGCCGGCCAGCGCCAGGATCCTCAGCGCGTTCCGGGTCGTCTTCTCGAGGGTCTGGTTGCCGGCGACGGTCGTGACGCCGAGCAGCTGCAGCCGGGGATCACCCACCGCGAGCAGCAGGGCCAGGGCGTCGTCGTGTCCCGGGTCGCAGTCGACGATCACCGGGTGCGGTGCGGAGTCGCTCATCCGACGACGATAGTGGCCGTACGAGAAGCCTGGAAAAAGATCCATCGACGGTGTCGGATCGGGGTGGCGGCGTTCGTTGCAGGGGTGAAGGGCCACCCGCGAGGGCGGCCGGGTGAGAGGGAGAAGGTCTGATGCAATACCTGGTTTCCGTGATCGACGACAAGTCCAACTCCGGCACCGACGAGGAGATGGCCGCCATCGACGTTTTCAACGCCGGGGTTCAGGCCGCGGGTCACTGGGTCTTCGCCGGCGGGCTCGCGTCACCGGACTCGGCGACCGTCATCGACAACCGGGACGACGCGGGGATGGTCACCGACGGACCGTTCGTGGAGACGAAGGAGTACGTGGCCGGCTTCTGGGTCTTCGAGGCCCCCGACCTCGACGTGGCGCTCGAGCTCGCCGCCGGCGGGTCCAGGGCCTGCAACCGGAAGGTCGAGGTCCGGCCGTTCCTGTGAGCGACGACATCGCCACGGCGATCACCCGGGCGCACCGCGGCGAGTGGGCGCGGGTGGTCGCCGCCCTGGCCCGGCGTTTCGGTGACCTCGACATCGCCGAGGAGGCGACGGCCGAGGCGTTCGCGACCGCCGTCGAGCGATGGCCGGCCGACGGCGTGCCGCCCAATCCGGGCGCCTGGCTGACCACGACGGCCCAGCGCAAGGCCATCGACCGGATCCGGCGCGAGAGCAAACGCGACGACAAGCAGAAGGAGGCCCGGATGCTCCACGACGACGACCCGCCCGGGCCGTCCGGCGCCATCGACGACGAGCGACTCCGGCTGATCTTCACCTGCTGCCACCCGGCGCTGGCGCCGGAGACCCGCATCGCGCTGACGTTGCGCCTGGTCGGCGGTCTGACCGTGCCCGAGATCGCCCGCGCCTTCCTGGTGCAGGAGACCGCCATGGGCCAGCGGATCACCCGGGCCAAAGCCAAGATCAAGGCCGCCCGCATCCCCTACCGGGTGCCGTCGGCCGAGGACCTGCCGGCCCGGGTGTCCGGCGTCCTCGCGGTCCTCTTCCTCGTTTTCAACGAGGGTTACCTGGCGACCGGCCCCGACACCCCTCCGGTACGCCATGAGCTGACCTCCGAGGCGATCCGGCTGACCCGGGTGCTCCGTGAACTCCTGCCGGGCGACGGCGAGGTGGCCGGCCTGCTGGCGCTGATGCTCCTCACGGAGGCCCGGCGGACCGCACGGGTCTCGGCGGGCGGCGAGCTGGTCTCCCTCGACGAGCAGGATCGCGGCGCCTGGGACAAGGCGCTGATCGCGGAGGGTCATCGGCTGGTGCGCGAGCGGCTGGCGACCGGGGTGGCTCCGGGCCGCTACCAGATCCTCGCCGCGATCAACGCGGTGCACACCGACGCCTCCGACGCGCGCGCCACCGACTGGTCGCAGATCGTCGCCCTGTACGACCTGCTCGTCCGTCTGGACCCCTCGCCGGTGGTCAGGCTCAACCGGTCGGTCGCGGTCGCCGAGCTCGACGGCCCGGAGGTCGCCCTGGCCGACGTCGACCGTCTCGGGGACAAGCTGGACGGCTACCACGCCTTCCACGCGACGCGGGCCGACCTGCTGCGCCGGCTGGGCCGCAGCGGGCAGTCGCGGGCGGCGTACGACCGGGCGATCGAGCTGGCGGGCAACACGGCGGAGACGGCTTATCTGTCCCGCCGCCGCGACCAGCTGGGGCAGCGCGACACCTCCATCCATCGATAGACTCAAATCTCTCGACAGTGGAGGATTCATGAAAGCCGTTGTCACCACCGTCTCAGCCGTCGCCGTGCTGCTCCTCGCGACGGGCAGCGCCTCCTACGGACACCAGGCGCAGTCGGCCGCACCGTGTTCCGGCCAGGTCCATCCGAACCCCGGGTTCGAACGCGGGACCACCGGCTGGACCGCCGGGCCGCGCATCGTCGTCCTCGGCGACCAGGCGCGGCCCGCGCACGCCGGCCGGGCGTACGCGACCTTTGCCGGTCTGGACGTCACCCGCACCGACTCGCTGCGTGGCGCTGTCACGGTGCCCGCCGGGTGCAACCTCACGGTCTCGTTCTGGGCGCGGGCGGCCACCACCGAGACCATGCGGGGCGACTACCTCAACGTCGGGCTGTCCGTCACCGGGACGCCGCCGAAGACCGTCTTCTCGCTGTCCTACGACCATTCCCCGCAGTGGCAGCAGCACAGCAGCTCGACCGGGACGGCGACCACCGAACGCGCCGCGTCGGTCAGCTTCTTCTCCTCGGAGACCGCCGGCAACGGCGTCACCTCGTTCGACGTGGACGACGTGACCTTCACGCTGAGCTGAGCGCCGGACCGGTCAGGCGTAGTCGGAGGGAGGCAGGAAGTCAGGGCCGTACTGCTCGATGAGGGTCCGCAGGGCCTGCATCGTCGCCTGGATCTCGCCGCGCCAGTCCCGGTCCGAGGCCGGCTCCTCGGCGTCCGCCGTGTCGTCCAGCACGGTCCAGGCGTCGCGCAGCACGCGGTGGGCGCGTTCCTCCTCGGCCCGTTTCCAGATCTGGTACCGCCAGGTGTCGAGCATGTCGCCGGCCAGCGCGGTCATCTGCTTGAGGTCCCGGACGACCGGCTTCATCTCCTCCTCCACCAGTCTCATGCTGCGGTCGAGCGCGGCGTCGGCCTGCGCGACCTTGGTCCGCAGGGCCGGGTCGAGGGCCCGCGCCCGCTTGACCGTGGCGATGGTCCTGCGTCGCTGCGCCCCGATGGATTCGAGGATGCTCAGCTGCGCCGCCACGGTCAGCAGGGCCCGGGCGGCGGCCCGCCGGAGATCGGCGAGATCCACCATCGGCCGGTGGCTCCCGGCCTGGCAGCGGTGCAACTGCGCCACGATGTCGTCCAGGCTCTCGACGGTCTCCAGGAGCTTGCGGAGCCGTTCCTGCTGCTCGGCCCCCACGAGCCGGTAGAAGTCGCCGGTCTGCCGGAGCCGGGCACGGGCCCGCCGGCCCGCGCCGACCACCCGCAGCCGCAACCACAGGGCGACGGCGAAGATCAGCAGGATGGCGACGGTGCCGCCGAGGAACACCCCCTGCCGCAGGCCGGGCACGAAGGACCAGCCGGCCACGAGGAGCAGCCCGCAGCAGGCCAGGGCCACCGCCCGGGCGTCCAGCGGCTGCTGCGCGTCACCCCGGACAGCTTCACCCCACTCCTGCGGGGTGTCCCGGTGGACCACCGGGCCGAGCGTTTCGGTCCCGGCGGCCCAGCCGTGCACGTGCAGCTCCGCGCCGTGCTGGACGATACGAACCGAATCCAGTGTCGCGTGAGCCGGCATGCGGGCCATCATTCCAACGAAGGCCCCTGATCTCGCTCCCCCGATCGGGGTGGGTGAACCTTCCGGGTGAAGATCGGCCGCTACGGCCGGGGGCTCACCCGGAGGTTCTGGCAGTGGGCCTGCAGCAGGATGAGCGCCCGCTCGGTGACCGTCAGACCCTCACCCGGCCAGTAGGCGAAGTCAGCCCCCGTGTCGTCACCGACCATGAAGCTCACCAGCGGCGGCGGTGCCGCACCGTCCTCGACGTCAAAGGCATCCTCGTCGTACGTCGCGCGGACCTCGCCGGTGCGGTACCCGGTGAACCCGGCCTCCGCCATGAGCGCCACCAGCTCGGGAGTGGCGACGAGCTGCGGTGGGCGCCCGGCCAGCGGATCCGGCGGCCAGGAGAGCTCCACGACCAGCACGCCGTTGTCCTCGTCGGATCCGTCCCAGGCCGGATCGGGGTCGATGCCGATCCGGTGCACCAGGTTGCGCGGCTGCTCGGTAGTCATGACCGGGAAACCTACCCTCTGCCACTCAGGCGTCACGGAAGTGGAGGACCAGACCCCCTGCCACCAGCGCGGCAGCGGCCCACCCGGCCGTGACGGCAAGACCGGCCCAGGGACTCAGCGGCAGGCCGCCGAGGTCACCGGTGGCCTGAACGGTGAGCCCGGCGCTCATCGGTGCGATCCGCTGCAGCACACGCTGCCAGTGCGGATCGCCGATCACCTGGGCGATGACCGGGAAGAGGTACACCAGCCCGAGGATCACCCCGACGCTGGTCGCGGAGTCCCGCACGACGGCGGCGACACCCAGGCCGAGCAGCGCGATCAGGACCAGGTAGAGGATCGACCCGCCGGTCACCCGCAGTGTCGTCCCGTCGCCCGGGCGGGCGGTGGTCCCCGCCGCCGCCAGGGATCCGAGGACCGCGATGGTCGCGGCGACGGCGACAACCCCGGCGAGGACGACCGCCTTGGCCGCGAGAACGACCGGCCGGCGCGGCACCGCCGTCAGGGTCGTGCGGATCAGGCCCGAGCTGTACTCGCCGCTGATCATCAGCACGGCCAAGACGGCGGCCGGCGCCTGACCGAGCCGGACACCGACCAGGCCCGGCCCGAGCGGGTCGCAACCGGCGGACGCGCAGGTCACCACCGCGCCCGCCGCGGCGCTGAGCCCGATCGTCGCCACGATCAGGCCGAGCAGCAGCCCGCACGGACCGGCGACGGTCCAGAGCTTGGTCCACTCCGCGCGCAGGGCGGCTCTCACGCATCCCTCCTCGTCAGCACGACGGCGGCCACACCCAGACCGGCCACCGCGTACGCGACCAGCACGGCCAGCCCGGCCCAGGGCCCCAGCGGCCAGTAGCCGTTGTACGGCTTGTAGATGCTGCTGACCTGCGGATACTCCACCAGCGTCTGCTGGACCGCGAAGGCTGCCGCGGGGGTCACCCGGGTCAGCCAGTTCGCCGCGCCCACGGGCATGAACGGGTTGGCGACCAGGAGGTACGGCAGCACGAGGGCCACGAGCACGGTGGTGACCGCGACGGCACTTCTCCGGAAGATGACCCCGGCGCTGAGGGCCAGGACCGAGGCCGCGGCGAGCAGCACCGCGGTTCCGAGCGCCACGCGCAGCCCGGTGGAGTCCGTGACCGGGAAGAGGTACACGCCGTTGGACCGGGCGAGCCGTTCGCCCAGCGGCACGGCCGCCACCGCTCCCACCAGCCCGGTGGCGAAGGTGACACCGCCCAGCACGACCGCTTTGGCCAGCAGGACCCGGCCGCGCCGCGGTGCGGCGGCCAGCGTGACGTGCATCAGGCTCGTCCGGTACTCCGTGGTGACGGACAGCGCCGCCACGACGCTCACCGCGATCAGCGCGGCGAACGTACCGGTGAGGAGGTCCTTGACGGTGCCGCCGGTCGGCAGGGTCTCCCGGACCGCGGGCGCGATGTCCCCGGCGCCGGTGACGGTGAAGCCGCCGCCGGTCTCCTCGAACGAGGCGGAGGTGTCCTGCGGGTAGCCGGCGAAGGTGGCGGACCGTGCTCCCACCTGCTCCCCCGCCCAGGCGTCACCGGACCAGCTGCCCGAGGTACGCAGGTCCGTGAAGGTCGCGGTGGACACGGTGCCGATCGTGCCCAGGCCCTCCACCACGGGCGGGGAGGCGACGAACAGCCCGCCCTGCGCGGCCGGCCCGAGCTCCAGCTCCACGGCGCCGACCTCGGTCCAGTGTGTGCCGTCGGCGGAGGCGTACCCGGTGACCGTGTCACCCGAGCGGTCGAGCCGCAGCCGGCGCACGGGACCGGCCGGAACAGGACCGGCCGTGTCGTTGACGTAGTTGTGCTGCATGCGCACGCCGTGGCTGCCGGTGACCATGATCGCGGCGTAGGGCGAGCCCGGGCGGGTGCTCTGCTTGACGATGAGCCCTGCCTTCGCCCACGGGACGCCGGTCGTCAGGCCGGCGACCGAGACGGAGATGCTGCCGTCGCCGGTCAGCGACCGGCGCACGAACGAGAAGCTGTCGGTCACCGGCTCACCGCCGGGTCCGACCGGTACGGGTGGTGCACCCCGCTGATCGCTGCTGACCCCGGCGAGCAGCGCGACGAGCACCACCATCAGCCCCGCCACCACCAGGCCGGCCGTCCAGCCCCGGACCGTGCGGAACTTGATCCATTCCGTCCGCACGAGACGCATCACCGTGACACCCGGCCGAACTCGACCGCGTCGCGGGTCAGCTCCAGGTAGACGTCCTCCAGGGTGGCCCGCGCGGTGCGTCCGGTGGAGGCGGCCGCGATCAGGTCGGCCACTCCGGCGTCGGCGATGACCCGGCCACGTCCGGCCACGACCAGATGATCGGCGGTGCCCTGCACCTCGTGCATCAGGTGGCTGGACACCAGCACGGCGCGGCCCTGCGCGGCCAGCGACCGCAGGAAACCCCGCATCCAGATGATGCCGTCGGGGTCCATGCCGTTGAAGGGCTCGTCGAGCATGACGATCGGCGGGTCACCCAGCAGGGCCGCGGCGATCCCGAGGCGCTGCCGCATGCCGAGCGAGAAGCCGCCGACCCTGCGCCGGGCCACCGTGGTCAGGCCGGCCAGCTCGAGCACCTCGTCGACCCGCCGCGCACCCAGCCCCTGTGACCGGGCGAGCCAGAGCAGGTGATTGCGGGCACTGCGCGCCGGGTGCAGGGCCGCGGCGTCCAGCAGGGAACCGACGTGTCTCAGCGGGTACCGGAGGCTGCGGTAGGGCTTTCCCCCGATCAGTGCAGTGCCCTCCTCGACCGCGTCCAGGCCGAGGACCACCCGCATCGTGGTGGACTTCCCGGCGCCGTTCGGTCCGGCAAAACCGGTCACCACACCCGGCCGGACGGTGAAGGTCATGCCGTCGAGGGCCAGGGTCCTGCCGTACCGCTTGCGCAGCCCGGTGATCGTCAGTGAACTCATGCCGACGGTTGTACGCGGCGTCCGGTCGCAGCCCGGTCGCCGTCGCTGCGACCCGGCTGCGACCCCGGACCTGGCATCGTGGGGCCCATGGCACATCGATCACACCCGGCACGATGAGGGTTCTTGTCGTCGAGGACTTCGAGATCCTCGCCCGTTCGATCGGGACCGGGCTGCGCCGGGAGGGGATGGCCGTCGACGTCGTGCTGGACGGGACCGACGCCCTCGAACGCCTGGCCGTCACGCGTTTCGAGGTGGTGATCCTCGACCGTGACCTGCCCGGCGTCCACGGTGACGAGATCTGCCGGCGGCTCGCCGGCGCCCGCAGCGACACCCGGGTGCTGATGCTGACCGCCGCCGGCACGCTCGAGGACCGTGTCGAAGGGCTCGGCCTCGGCGCGGACGACTATCTGCCCAAGCCGTTCGCCTTCGCCGAACTGGTCGCCCGCGTCCGCGCCCTGGCCCGCCGGGCGACCCCGCCGCTTCCACCCGTGCTGTCGTGCGAGGACATCAGCCTGGATCCGGCCCGCCGGGTGGCGTCGCGCGCGGGCCGGCGTCTCGAACTCAGCCCGAAGGAGTTCGCGCTGCTCGAATGTCTGCTCGGCACACCCGGGCTGGTCCTGTCCGCCGAGGAGCTCCTCGACCGCGTCTGGGACGAGGCGGCGGATCCCTTCACGTCCGCGGTCAAGCACACCATGCACCGCCTGCGCGCCAAGCTCGGCGACCCACCGGTGATCCACACCGTCCGCGAGGGCGGCTACCGGATCGGGTCGTCGTGACCGCGCCGCTGCGGGTCCGGCTCGCGCTGTCGTACGCCACGGTCACGTTCGCCGCCGGGATCGTGATCCTCGCCGTCGTCGCCCTGCCCCTGGCGGGCATCGAGTCGACCGTCGAGGTCGACAGCGCGGGACCGCGCACGATCACCGGCACCGGGTCCGGAATCGGGCCGCACCAGCTGCTCGTCAGCTCGGCGGTCGCGATCGCCGTGCTCGTCCCGCTCGCGCTCGCGGTGGGGTGGTTCATCGCGGGACGGTTCCTCCGGCCGCTGCAGGCCATCACCACCACCGCCCGGGTGATCTCCGCCGGGAGCCTGCACCGGCGTCTCGGCCTCGGCGAGCCCGCCGACGAACTGACCGAGCTGGGAGCCGTCCTCGACGACCTGTTCGCCCGCCTCGACGCCTCCTTCGACGCCCAGCGGCACTTCGTCGCCAACGCCTCCCACGAGCTGCGTACACCGCTGGCCGGCCTCAGAACCCTCCTCGAGGTCACCCTGGCCGACCCCGAGGCGGACGCCGGCACCCTGCGTACGGCCTGCCAGGAGGCCCTCGCGCTCGGCGGGCAGCAGGAACGGCTGGTCCAGGCGCTGCTCGCGCTGGCCGTCAGCGAACGTGGCCTCGCCCGCACCGACGTCGTCGACCTGGCCCGGCTGACCTCGGCGGTCCTCGAGTCCCGCCGGGACCGGGCCGCGCAGCGCGGTATCACCCTCACCGGGGACCTGGCGCCCGCGGTGACGGCCGGCGACCCCGGGCTGATCGAGAGCCTGGTCGCCAACCTCCTCGACAACGCCCTGCGCCACAACCACCCCGGCGGGGACGTGGAGCTCAGCGTCCGGACCTCCGGCGCGCAGGCCACCCTCACCGTCACCAACAGTGGTCCGGTCGTGCCCGGCGACCAGATCGAGCGCCTCTTCCAGCCGTTCCAGCGGCTCGCGCCCGACCGGCGTAGTGGCCACGACGGCTACGGTCTCGGCCTCGCGATCGTCCAGGCCGTTGCCGTCGCGCACCACGCCCCGCTCACCACCACCGCACGGCCCGGCGGGGGCCTGACGATCACGGTCGGGTTCGCCCGGGCCGCGTGAGGGTCAGCCGAAGACCGGGGCGCGGCCGGCGTCGATCCACTGCCGCCAGGCGGACAGGCCCAGAGCCCGGTCCGCGCCGATGCCACGGATCTGCAGCGGTGTGCCGTCACGACGGATGACGTAGGCGGTGCGGCGTACGGACAGGTAGTCGACCTGGGCACCCACGAAGTCGGCGGCCGTGCGGATCCCGCACTCCTCGAGGTGGCGCAGCGACGTCAGTTCCAGCCGCGACGGCCGGCTGATCGCGATCACCGCGCGGGCCAGGCGGCCGTCGCGGTCGTAGCTGAGCAGGCGCTCCTGGTCGATCTTCGGCGGGAGCGTGAACCGCTGACGGCCCGCCCCGAAGTAGCCGAGCAGGACCCGGCGGGCGCGGACCACGTCGTGGCCGTCGTGCAGGCCGTCACACCAGGCGATGCCGACACGGGTGAGGTCGATGTCGGTGGCCAGCGCGGCGGCGGCCACGGCGGCGTCACCGGGCCACACGTCGGCGTCGTGCGGGGAGGTCTTCACCCAGTCGCCGAACCCGTGCAGCGTGAAGCCCAGTGCGGTGCACACGGCCACGTCGGGCGTACCGACCACGGCAACCTCGTCGAAACCGTCCCGCCGGACCTGGGCCAGCACCACGCTCCGGGCGCCCGGGCTGGACAGCGCGACCATCGTGCCGCCCCGCGAACGCCGGCCGGCGACGGCCTCGGTCACCGCACGCTCAGTGTCTGCCGCGTTCGCGGCGAAGCCCCGCTGCATCTCGACCAGGTCCGCTCCCATGCCGGCGACAATCGGCCGGATCCGGTACGGGTTGAGCCGTTCGGGGACCCCTGATTCGGGGATGGTGCTGCGGGCGTACCGGATGATCTGGTGGAGGCATGCCCGCCAGCCGCCGCCTGCTCGCCGGGGCCCTCGCCGCCGTCCTGGTCTCCGGCGCCGGGTGCTCGCTCTTCGGCGAGGGCGACCGGACGGCGACCTTCCACGACGGCGGCGCCGCACCCACGACCGTGACCGTCCCGGCCGAGGCCGGCGAACCCAGGATCTCCGCCCTGCCCGCCGCGGCGCCCGCCACGCTCCCGCCGGGGACGCGGGCGCTCGCCAGCCCGGTGGAGGTCGAGACACCCCGTGCCCTCGAGGGCACGGCCACCATCACGATGACCTACGACCCCGCCGCGGTCCCGGACCCGGCCGAGCTGGCGGTCTACACCTTCGTCGAGGATCTGGGCATCTGGCTGCCGGCCGGCAACACCCTCGACACCGGGAAACACACCGTCAGCGCCTCGACCGAACACTTCTCCCGGTGGATGCTCGCGGTCACCGACCCCGACCGCCTCCGGTACGACCAGAGCGTCACCGAACGACTCAAGCGGACCACCGGCGGCAGCATCGTCAGCCTGATGTACGGCGAACCGCGCGCCCTGGGCTGCGACGCCGGCCGGGTCCTGGTGCCCGCAGCCGTACGCTCCGACCTCATCGTCGGCCCGGCGAAACTGTGCCAGCAGATCATGGACGACGGCTCGTACGAGCTGGAGTGGATCAACAACACCGAGCTGCCGATCGTCTTCGACCTGCCCGCGGGCTTCACCGAGACCACCACCGACTACCGCCTGAACCCGATGCTGCAGGGAGTGCTGCAGCAGCACCGCCGCCCCGGAGGCGCCATCGTGCTGCCCGACCGCAGCCTGAAAGTGGCGTTCGGGGCGGGCGAGGACGCCGAGATCCGCGGTGAGCTGGACTGGAGCATCTACTTCATCGCCCTCATGCGCCAGATCGTCGAGATCGCCATGCTCGACGAGTCGACCGACAACCCGCAGGCGCGGAAGAAGCTCGACGCGGCGTTCGAAGGCGCCGGCTGGGCCGACTGCGCGGGCGTCGGCGTCAACGAGTGGAACGACAGCCACGACGTCGCCAAGGCGGTCCGCAAAGCCGTCTGGGACTGCAAGGACAAGATCGCCCGGCTGGTCCTCGACACGTTCGTGAAAGTCGGGAAAGGCGCTTTCGACAGCCTCAAGAAGTTCTTCGGCAAGCGGCTCGACGTGCTGCTCGGCCTGGACAAGCTGATGGCGTTCGCGCGCAGCGAGATCGCCGGCCTCCTCGCCCTGCCCGGCGCGCTGACCGGGGCGCTCGACACGACGGTCACCGTGCGGCCCGGGCGGGTGATGACCTACGACGACGCGATGCGCCTGCCGGAGGCACGGCTGTTCGACGACACCATCCCCTGCAACCCGCTGCCGTCGGGCGTCTGGCCGCCACCGGGCCTGCCGGCCGGGCGGATCTGCGTACAGGCCGTCAAGCTCGACCTGGACGGCAACGGCCGGCCGGACCGGCTGCTCACCTGGCGCCCGCCCTCCCCCGGACCGGGCATCGACGTCGACGCAAAACGCACCGGCGCCGCCGCCTACCTCGACGACGGCACCTTCCACCAGCTGGAGACCCCGGTCGCACGCTGGCCCGGCATCGAAGGGGTCGACCTCTTCGACGTGGCGGCCGTGGTCCACCTGGGTCCCGACCCCCGCGCCCAGGCCCTCGTCGCCACCGGACTCGGATCGAGCACCCTGCACCAGGCGATCCTCGCCGTCGGCACGGACCGGCGGCTGCGCCCGGTGACACTGAACGACGCGGTGGCGGACATCGCCTCCGGCGGCGCGGCCGCGTACGGCTCGGCCTGGGGCTGCGCTCTGTCCCGGAAGAAGCCGATCTTCGTCCAGACCTATTGGAGCAACGACGTCACGAACCCGCGGGCGCGTCGGGAGTGGTTCCGCAGCTTCTTCACCTACGCCGAGGGCCGCCTGACCGAGATCGGCGGCGACAAGGGCACGATCGCCCCCACCAAGCTGCCGGTCACCGGCTCGAACTGCGCCACGGCCGCCGTCGCCCGCCGCGGCCCCGAGATCAAGCTTCGCTAGGGCGCCAGCAACGCCGAGCGTTCACGTTCCAGCTCAGCGATCCGGGTGCGGTTCTCCACGATCCGGGCGGCCAGCGCGGCACGGATCCGCCCGACCTGCTGCGCGGCGTCCCCGAGCCGGCCGAGCCCGTCCTTGATCTGCCCCCGCACGGACAGGTCGGTGAAGATGTTGTCGAGCCACACATCCGCGAAGCGCGTGAAACCACCGAGCTCGAGCTGAGCGGCCAGCGACGGCAGCGCCGAGTCCACGTCACGCAACTCGGCCCGCAGCACCGCCAGCCGCCGGTCCGCCTCGGCGGCCCGCGCCGCAGCGTCGTCCAACCGGCTGTGCTTGATCATGCTGCTCAGTCCCCCACCACCGAGAAACGTGTCGGCGGTCGACCAACCATGCGCCGACTCGAGCAGCTGGTTGGCCTCGCCCAGCGCCTGCGCCGCGGCCCGTGCGGCACCCTCCGCCTCGGTCAGCTCCGCAAGCTCGGCGGTGAGCCGGCCCCGCTCCCCGGCCAGCTCGGTCAACCGCCCGGCCGACCCGGCGCCACTCGCCCGCACCTGCCGCTCCTTCTCCTCGAGCAACCCCGCGTACGTCGCCGGCGCCGTCGAGGTCGCCACCAGCCGCGCCTCGACCTGAGCGAGCTGGGCGGTGAGCGCTCCGAGCCGGTCCTGCGCCTGCGCCAACCTGTACCGCGCGGTCTCCGCCTCGGCCCGCTCCCGCGCCAGCGCCTCGTCCCGCGAACCGCGCAGGTCGGCCAGCAACCGGGTCAGCGAGAAGTTCTCCAGCCGCTCGACGTCACGCTGCTCGATCGTGTGGCGGCGGCCGAGCTCGGCGAGCTCCGAGGTGAGCTGCTTGATGGCGGCGGTGATCCCGGCCTTGCGCGGCCCGAGCAACTCCCGCTCCCTGACCTCGGCGGCGAGCCGGGTGAGATCCTCATCCATGCTGGAACATCCGATCGTCGCGGGTCCGGGGCCACCCTCCAGCAAACCCGAACCCCGCAACCTGCGCGCCCGTCCCTGCCCGATCCGGATCAGCCGATGGAACTGCTGCATCGACCCGGGTCGAACACCCAGCTCGACAATCAGGTGCGCCCATGGTCCCGGAACGCGTTTCTGATCTCCGTGACCAGTACCGCAGGCTGTTCCCAGCCCGGGAAGTGGCCACCCCGTTCCATCTCGTTCCAGCTGATCAGTTTGCGGAACCGGCGCTCGGCCCATCGCCGGGCGATCGGATACGGCTCGCCCGGGAACAGCGAACACGCCGTGGGAACCTCGACCGGACGGGCGTTCTCCGCCTCCGCGCCGAGCGGTGTGTCGCGCCGGGCCTCCCAGTACCACCGAGAACTGGAAGCTCCGGTGCGGGTGAACCAGTACAGCGCGATGTTGTCCACCTGCCGTTGCAGCGGTACCCCGTCGTCGTCCGCGAACGCGATCATCCTCTCACCCAGCCAGGCGGCCAGCCCGGCCGGCGAGTCCAGCAGCGAATAGCCCATCGTCTGCGGTTTGGCACCGAGAACGATCGAGTGGGTGCCGTCCAGGAACACGAACTGATCGCGCTGGGCCATCATCGCCTGCTCCCTGGGGTCGGCGCTCTGGCGATCCTCGGGAAGGGGGGATGCGACGGGCATCGTCAGGTGCAGGCCCACCAGACGCTCGGGCACCTGGGTGGCGAGCTCGATGGTGACAAAAGCGCCCCAGTCGCCGCCGTGCGCGGCGAACCGCGAGTAGCCCAGTTCGGTCATCAACGTGGTCCAGGCCCGCGCGGTCCGGGCAAGTCCCCAACCGGTTTCAGCCGGGCGTCCGCTGAACCCGTACCCCGGCAGCGACGGAATCACCACGTGGAAGGCGTCCTCGGCCGAACCGCCGTGCGCGACCGGATCGGTCAACGGACCGATCAGATCCTCGAACTCCAGCACGGACCCGGGCCAGCCGTGGGTCAGCAGCAGCGGTACGGCCGACGGCTCGGGCGACCGCACGTGCCAGAACGCGATGTCCAGGCCGTCGATGTGTGCCCGGTGGTGACCGATCGTGTTGAACCGTTCTTCCAGCTTGCGCCAGTCGTGGCCGCGCCAGGCCTCGAGCAGTGCCCGCAACCGGTCCAGGGGGACGCCTTGCGAGGGATCGGTCCCGGGCTCCGGCAGCCTCACCTGCTCGAGGCGCTGGGTCAGATCCAGCAGGTCGGCGTCGGGGATGTGGACAGGGTAGGGGCCTGCAGATCTCTGAAGCCAGAAGTTCTTGTGTGAGAACTTCTTGTCTGATAGGTTTAGCGATCGGGTTCTCCAGGGAGATGACCATGACGGCACAAAGCGCAGACGTTCGAGGTCCCAGTCCGTCGCTTGATTCCGAGCTCACCTGGCTGCTGCACCGGGCGGCTCAGCACATGCACAACGTCACCGGTGAGCAGGCCGCAAAACACGGCCTCACCCTGCGTGAATACATCGTGCTGAGTGCCCTTCACAAGACTCCTGGCCTCACCCAGGGGGAGCTGGGCAAGGCCTTGAGCCTGGACAAGTCGACGCTGATGAGCCAGCTCGACCGGCTCGAGCAGAGGAGCCTGGTGATTCGGCTCAGCGCTCCGCAGGACCGGCGCCTGCGGATTCCGGAGATCACCGAGAGCGGTGAGGCCTTGCGGGCGAAGGTGGCCGAGACCAGCGCCGCAGCCGAGGCTTCGGTGCTCGATGGCTTCAGTCAGGACCACATCATGTCGCTGCGCCGGATGTTGTTCGCCATCATCGGCGACAGCGAGGACCCGGGGTCCTGCCTGTAAGGCGGCTACCGCAGTTCGAGTTCGAGCGTGTCCACGCTGGAGCCGCCGCCGCAGGTCGGTGCTCCGGCGATGTAGTACGCCCGTCCGGCGACCTGCGCCGCGCCGAGGCCGTGGCGGCCGCCGAGGGGCATCGAGGCGACCGTCGACCAGCGGTCGGTCCGCGGGTTGTAGACGGTCACGTCGTCGAAGGTCTCGCCGCCCGGCCCGCACTCGCCGCCGGCGTAGACGATGCGGCCGCCGAGGACAACCACGGCGCCGGCGGACCGTGGCACCGGCAGGGTTGCGGCCCTGGTCCAGCGACGGGACCGGGTGTCGTAGACGTCGTGGCGGGCGAGGTTCTGGTCGACGTCCTCCACGCGGCCGCCGATGACGTGGAGGCGATGGCCGAGGACGGCGATGCCGGCGTGGTCCCGTGATTCGGCCGGCAGCTGCGGGGCCGTCGACCACGTACGGCGTCCGGGGTCGAAGACGAAGTGGCTGCGGACGGTGCCGAAGCCGAGCTCGAACGGCACTCCCGGGATGGTCTCGATCCGGCGGGAATCGCGGCCGCCGATCAGGTGCAGCTTGCCGTCGACCGCTGCGACGCTGACGGATCCGAGCCGGGCCGGCAGGTCGGGCAGGCGGGTCCACCGCTCCCGCCGGGGATCGAACTCGTACGCCAGGGGCTGCGGATCGATGTGCACGACGTTCGTGAAACCGCCGAAGGCGTACAGCTTGCCGTTGAGGGCGGCGACACCGACGTGGGACAGCTCGCGCGGCAGCGGCGCGTGGTTCGCCCAGCGCCCGGTACGCGGGTCGTAGCTGGTCACCAGATCGGACGCGAACTGCGGTTCGGCGCCGGCGCGTTCCACACCACCGCCGACGACGTAGACGCGGCCGTTGAGCGCGGCGACACCGACCTCCGACCGCGATTCCGGCGACGGCACCTCGACGTTCCAGGTCGCCTGCTGCTGGGCCGTCCGCGATTGTGCGGGGGCTGCGAAAGCCGGCCCGGCGACACTTCCCGCCATCAGTACCGCGGCCCACAGTGCGCTGTTCCTGGTCGGCATGTCAGGTTTCCTTCCGGTCGGGGGTGCCGGCGACGGCCGAGCGGCGGACCGCTTCCATCGCCAGCGAGGTGTACGGCTGCCCGAGGTAGGCGGTGAGCAGCACCATCAGTTCGGTGAGGGCCTGCTCGTCCAGTCCGGTGCGGCGGGCCAGCGCTAGATAGGTGGACAGGCGTACGTCGGTCACGTTCTGGGCGACGAGCGCGGCGATGACGGCGATGCTGCGGTCGCGGTCGGTCAGGTTCTGGCCCTGCCAGCCGGGGCCACCGGCGGCTTCGAACGCCTCCTGCGTGTACACAGCGCCGGCGCGCTCGTTCATGATGCGTTCGGCCTCGGCGGGTTCCACCCCGAAATTGCGGGCGTAGACCTCACGCCCGGCTTCGGCGCGGGCGCTCATCCCGTACGCAGGGACGGGCCGTCGGACAGCAGCGGGATCCCCTGATAGGCACCGAGATCGTGGGCGGGCACGACCTGCATCAGCCCCTCGACGGCGATCACGTGCTGGAGACCTTGCCGGAGCTGTTCACGATCGCTGTCGGCGAGTTTGCTCAGCAGCCAGGGGCGTTCGACGCGCCGGCGGATGCCGTCGATCTGCCAGGTGAGGTCGCCGATGAACGCGTACCGCGTACCGGTGGGCAGGGTGACGAAGACGATGACCGAGCCGGTGGTGTGGCCGCCGGCGAGGGCGATGACCACGGAGCCGTCGCCGTGCACGTCGTAGCTCGACGCGAAGCCCAGGTAGGGCCGGTCGGCGAACCCGTACTCGTGGATCTCGTGGCCCTGCGACACGCTGCGGAAGACCTTGCCGTCCGGGTCGGTGGCCGCGTATCCCCGTTCGTTGGCGTTCATCCAGATCGGAGTGCCGGGCAGGCCGTCGAGGCCGCTGACGTGGTCCCAGTGCGAGTGGGTCGGCAGCACACCGAGCAGCCGGCTGCGGTCATATCCGGCGGTGTCCAGCTGGCTGCTGACCGTCGGGCCCGTCTCGTACGGGGCGCGCACGAACCGGGGCAGCATCGCGATGTGGTCGGCGACGCCGGTGCCGAACCCGGCATCGATCAGCAGGTCGCCCGCCGGGTGCTGCACCAGCACCGCCGACGAGGCGAAGTGCCGTTTGTCGCCGAACGACCCGCCCCTGAAGGCCAGGGCCGCACGGGTCACGTAGGTGCCGGTCGGCAGGTGATGGAGGGTCATCCCCGCCGGTGGAGAAGCCTCGGGCAGCGGCTGTGCCCAGGGAACGGGTTCAGGGATCGGTGGCATGCCAAAACCATACGAGCCAAGATGTTCTCAGTCAAGACGTTCTTAACCAAGAAGAACTGTCGGTCAGCGGCGGCCGGTAGCCAGCGCGACGAGGAACTGGCCGCCGCCCGGCTCGACGCTGGCGGTCACCGGCAGCCCGGGTGCGAGCCGCGAGAACCGGTCGACCAGCCAGTCCGCCGCCTCCTGCGCGTCCTTCCTGCTCGGGCAGCGGGCGACCAGCTCGCGCCCGCCCTTGCGCTCGAGACGGTCGGCCACGGTGATCAGCGGCGCCGGCTCCACCACCTGCAGCCGGTCCGGCCAGGCAATGACGACCTTGACCGCACCCTTGCGGGTGTTGCAGGCCCGGTGGGCGAGCCGTTCGGTGACCTTGGCCTTCTTGTCGGCGGTCCGGCTGTCGACGCTGGGACCTCGCGGGTCGTTCACCGACATGTCGGCGTCGACGGGCTCGTCGCAGACCCAGCATCGCCAGCCGTCACGTTTCGCCACATCATCCAGAAGACTCATCCGAGCAACCTAGCCTGCGGCGGGAGGCTTCCTAGTGCTGGTCCGCCTCGAACTCCCCGGGGTGGTCGGGGCAGACGAAGATCCGCAGCTCGCCGAAGCGGCCGACGTTCGTGCCCACCGTGTCGTCGCTGGCGATGGTGAAGAGCAGGACCATCGCGGTGCCGCAGACCTCGCAGTCGATGGGGCGGGGCTCGTTCAGGCGCCAGGTGGGCCAGCCGCCGACTTTCCAGCCGGGCAGGCAGGTGATGACGTCCCCGCGGGTGCCGGGAGGGCTGTGCTGCTCGATCAGCTTCTGCAGCGGCGGCCGCAACGCCTCGGGCAGTTCCTCGTAGTACGGGAAGTCGATGAGCTCCTCGGTGGTGAACGAGCACGGTGTGAGCGTGTAGCAGTCGTCCACGTCGTAACGCGCCGGCTGGGGCGGGGTCTCCAGGATGTCGTGCACGTCGGCGGCGCGACGCCATCTCAGCTCGACGATCGGGCTGACCTCCGCCTGGTTGCCCGGTGTTTCCCAGTGGGTGTTCGGGCACCACAGGAGTTGCAGCAGGTCGAACCCCTCCGGCCACCACGGTCCCGGCACGTCGGCGGCGAAGATCTGCGCGACGGGCACCATCGCCACCGCGGGAAAACCTGATTCCTCGACCTCGTCCGGGAACGAACAGCTCGGCCAGGTCTCGGTGCGGGGCCACAGCAGCGGACCGCCGATCGAACTGTCGCGAACCCCGGGCGCCCCACGGCTCACGTCGAGGATGACGGCCCTCCTGGCGTACGGGGAAAGGCCCGGCAGGGCACTGAGGATCTCGGCAGCGGACGGACGCGGAAAGTTCGGCACGCAGGCACCCTAGGGCACCGGGGCAAAGCCGAAGTTGAACCGGTTCAAGCATTTCGCGGACAACCGCGGAACGGCGAGCGCAGAATTTCCTCATGCGAATCGGAATCATCGGCGCTGGTGAACTGAGCGGGTCGTTGGCCGGGTGGTGGACCGAGGCCGGTCACGACGTTGTTGTCGGTTCTTCGCAGGCCGGAACGAACACTGCCACCGTCACGGACGCCGCCGCCTTCGGCGACGTTGTGCTCTTCGCCCCGGAGTGGGCGACCGCGCACGATCTGATCGACCTCACCGCCGGCGCCCTGACGGGCAAGCCGGTGCTCGATGCGACCAATCCCGTCGTCTGGAGCGAGACCGACGGCTACCAGCGTGCGGTTCCCGACGATCTCAGCGGCATCGAGACGTTGTCGGCGTGGGCGCCGGATGCCCACTGGGTCAAGGCTTTCAACACCTTCCCGACGACCGTGCTGAAGCGGCGCCGGGGCCGGGATCCGTTGCTGGCCGAATTCATCTGCACCGACCACCGTGATGCACGGGGTGCGGCGAGCCGTCTGATCCAGGACGCGGGTTTTGCGCCGTTCTTCGCCGGCCGGGCGAGCAACGCCGGTCTCACCGAGACCGGCGGCCCACTGCAGATGCGCGAGGTCGACGTCGCCGATGCAACCGCCACCTTTGCCCTGGCGGTCGGCAGCAACTGGTGAGGCGCCCTACCGGGCGATGCGCGGGCGGCGCGCCGAGGTCTGCCGCTCGACCGGGCCCGCGGCGCCCATGACCTGGTTGCACCACGCCGTCGCGGCCAGGTACGCGTGCACGGCAGCACCGGGGTCGACCAGCTCGGCGAGGCCGGACGGGTCGCCGGTCTCGTAGTCCCGGACCGCGGCCAGCAGATGCCCCAACGGGCCGGCGCCGTCGGCGAGCGCATCGTTGACCTCGTCGGTGAGGGGCAACTGCTGGGCGAGGGCGGGCCGGGACTGCCCGATGAGTTCGGCGATCCCGGCGAGCAGCCCGACGCAGAAGGCCGCGTCGCCGGGCAGACCGGCCTGCTCGGCCACGCTCTGGCACATGCGGGCCCGGATCATCGTCGGGATCAGCTGCTCCTCCCGGGCCTTGGACAGGTCGCTGAGCAGCATGAGGGTCACCCAGTGCCGGATGGTGGGCAGGCCGAGCAGCACCGCGGCCTCGCGTACCGACGACACCCGCGCGGGCAGGCCGGACGCCGCGGCGTTGCTGGCTTGCAGCAGCCGGTAGGTCAGGGCGGGGTCGCCGGGGATGAGCGAGACGGCCTCGTCGAAGTCGACCTCGGCAGCGGCGAGCACACTGACGAGCCGCAGGCGGCTCAGCCGGGCCGGGGAGAGTTCCGCCATCGACACGACGTGCGGACGACCGAGCACGCTGCCCTGGAACAGGCTGAACCCCAGGGCCGGCGCCCGGTGTTTCTGCGCCTCGGTCTCCAGCTGCGCGGCGATCAGCCGGAGGTGAGGGTGGCGCTCATGGCAGGTGCGCGCGAGGTCCATCACGCTCTCCGCGGCGCCCGGCAGGTTGATCTTCAGGTACGCGGCGACCGGCAGCAGCCGGTCGGAGAAGTCCGCTACCTCGGCGGTGACCGCGATGGTGAACCCGCCGGCGGCGAGCGCTTCGATGCCCGTGAGGACGGCGTCGTCGAGGTCGGCGGCCACGACGACCTCGAGGATCACCTGACCGGGGTCGAACGGCATCGGCAGATCGCCGACGAGGAAGTCCCGGGGCACGGTGACGAGGCAGGGGCGGTTGCCGACCAGCTCAGGCAGCCCGAAGTCGGTGAACGTCCTGACGAACAGGCTGGTGACCTGCGCCGGCGCACCCCGGAAGAGCAGCTCGCAGGCGAAGACCTCACCGTACTGGTCGAAGATCACCTGCCGGCCGACGTGGACCGTGGGCTGCTCGACGGCGCGGGGATCCACGTTTCCAGGCTAACGAGGCGCCGGGCGGCGCGCGGCCGAACGGCCGTGAACTTTTAACGGACGAGCCAAAAGTTTCGAATGATTACAGCAAAGTTATGGACTGGCTCTAAAAAGAACCCTAACGTAAACAACCATCGATGGTTGTCGACGTCGGAGATCGAGCCACCGCTTCCGTGCGGAAGAGTCCCGAGGCCGGGGCGAGTCGCCGCAGTCCCGGCGGCCTCGTCGACCGGCTGCGCCGACTGACAATGCCGCCGCCCTGGAGCGCTCGATGAAGAGATCCGTCCCCTCACGACTCCCCACTCCCCTGCTGGCCTGCGCCGTCCTCCTCGCAGCCCTGCTACCCGCCACACCGGCCGCCGCTGCCGCTCCGCCGCCCCAGCAGCCCGGCGTCACGCTGCGGACCTTCGACCTGCAGACGTCGCGCGACTCGATCTGCACCCTGAAGCCGGGCCAGACGCCCAACATCGACAAGCTCATGCCGACGATCAACTGGACCACGGCGGCAGACTTCGGGCTCGAGGACCGCTACCAGAGCGAGGTCATCGGCAACGTCAACATCACCACCGCCGGCACCTACGCGTTCCGGCTGAGCAGCGACGACGGCTCCCGCCTGACGATCGACAGCACGAGGGTCATCAACAACGACGGCGCTCACGGAGTCGTGGCCGTCGAGGGCAGCATCGCGCTCACCACCGGCTACCACGCCCTGCACATCGACTTCTTCGAGCGTGACGGCGGCCAGCAGCTCACGCTGGAGTGGCGGCCCCCGGGCGCGACCGCCTACGCCGTCGTGCCGACCTCGGCGCTGAGCACGGATGCCGATGTGGTCCGCGTGACCGCGCCGGGTCGCAAGGAGTGCGAGGGCTCCGCGGACAGCCCCGGTGACGGTCTGCCGCTCACCTCCGTGCACCCCGGCTTCACGCTGACCAACCTGCGCCCGAACGGCTTCCAGCCGCAGGTGACCGCGATGGACTGGTACCCCGACGGCCGCCTGGCCATCGCGACCTGGGGCGGCAGCGACACCGTCGCCGGGGAGGTCTACATCCTGAGCAACGTCACGGGCAGCACCTCGCCCGGCCAGGTGACCACCAAGCGCATCGCCACCGGACTGCGCGAGCCGATGGGCCTGAAGATCGTCGACGGCAAGGTCTACGTGTCGCAGAAGCACGAGCTGACCGAGCTCACCGACACCAACGGCGACGACGTTCTCGACCAGCGCCGAACCGTCGCGACGTGGCCGTTCGACGGCAACTTCCACGAGTTCGCGTTCGGTCTGCTGTACAAGGACGGGTTCTTCTATCTGAACCTCTCCGTGTCGATCAACCTCGGTGGCGCCACTACCGAACCGCAGGGTTCACCGAACCGCGGTACCAGCCTGAAGATCAACCGGTCGACCGGCGCGGTGCAGTACGTCGCCGGCGGTCTGCGCACCCCGGACGGGATCGGCTGGGGACCCGAGGGCGACATCTTCGTCACCGACAACCAGGGCGGCTGGCTGCCCTCCTCGAAACTGCTCCAGATCAAGCAGGACCGCTTCTTCAACCACTACACCAACCCGGACGGCCCGTACGACAGCCAGCCGGTCACGCAGCCGGTCCTGTGGCTGCCGCAGAACGAGATCGCCAACTCGCCGAGCACCCCGCTGCTGCTCAACAGCGGCCCGTACTCCGGGCAGATGCTGATCGGCGACGTCACGTACGGAGGGATCCAGCGCGCCTTCCTGGAGAAGATCAACGGCCAGTACCAGGGCGCGGTCTTCCGCCTGACGCAGGGCCTCGAGATGGGCGTGCACCGGCTGAGCCAGGGACCGGACGGCGCGATCTACGCCGGTGGGCTCGGCGCGGGCGGCAACTGGGGTCAGGAAGGCAAGCTGACCTACGGCCTGCAGAAGCTCACCCCCAACAGCACGAGCGTCTTCGACATCAAGGCGATGCGCGCGGTCGCCGGCGGCTTCGAGCTCGAGTACACCCAGCCCGTCTCGACCGACACCGCGGCGCAGCTCGCCGCCCGCTACCGGGCCGAGCAGTGGCGTTACGTCCCGACACCGGCGTACGGCGGGCCGAAGGTCGACGAGGAGCAGCTGGGGGTCACCTCGGCGACGCTGTCGTCGGACCGGCTCAAGGTGACGCTCAAGCTGTCCGGTCTCAAGCCGGGCCGGGTCGTGCACGTCCGCTCCCCGCGGCCGTTCACCTCGACCACGGGATCGTCGCTGTGGAGCACCGAGGCCTGGTACACCCTGAACAGCCTGGCCGACGGCACCACGGTCCGCACCGACCAGGTCGAGGCCGAGAACGCCGGGCTCAGCGGCCGGGCCGGAACGGCCAGTGACCACCCCGGTTACACCGGTACGGGCTTCGTCGCCGGCATCGACACCGTGGGGGCGGCCACCACGTTCAGCGTGACCGTCCCGTCGGCCGGCACCTACCCGGCGACGCTGCGCTACAGCAACGGCCCGAACCCGTCCGCGGGTGTCAAGACGATGAGTCTCTACGTCAACGGCGCCAAGGTCCGTCAGGTCAGTCTGCCCAGCACCGCCAACTGGGACACCTGGACCACCAAGGTGGAGTCGGTGAGCCTGAAGGCCGGCGGCAACACGATCGCCTACAAGATGGACACCGGCGACATCGGCAACATCAACCTCGACAACCTGGCCATCGGTACGTCTACGGGCACAGCTACGGCGCCCCGCACCGGCACCCTCACCGGTATCGGCGGCAAGTGCCTCGACATCGACCAGGCGAACGCCGCCAACTACGCCAAGGTGCAGCTCTACACGTGCAACAGCTCGTCCGCCCAGAGCTGGACCCGCGACGGTGACACGCTGCGGGCGCTGGGCAAGTGCCTGGACATCGACAACGGCGGCACCGCCAACGGCACGAAGGTCCAGCTGTACACCTGCAACTCCGGCGCCGCCCAGGTGTGGCAGGCCCAATCCAACGGATCGCTGCTCAACCCCCAGTCCGGCAAAGTGCTCGACGTCGCCGGCGGCGCAACGGCGGACGGCACCCAGGTCCAGATCTACGAGTACGCCGACGTGGCGCAGCAGAAGTGGACGCACAACGGCACCAGCCGGGTGACGCTCTTCAACGGCGGCAACCTGCAGGCGTTCCAGAACGCCGACGGCACCGCACCGACCTGGCCGGTCTCCGGCGGCTCGGCCGAGGTGCTCGGCGGTGATCTGCGCACCAAGCAGACGTTCGGCGACTTCAAGCTCCACGCGGAGTTCTGGCTGCCGAACCTCCCGGCCGACGTCACGGGTCAGGCCCGGGCGAACAGCGGCATCTACCTCCAGGACCGCTACGAGCTGCAGGTCCTCGACACCTTCGGCAAGGCCACCCTGGCCGACAACGACAGCGCCGCCATCTACCTGAAACGAGCGCCGTCCGCGAACGCCGGAACCGCCCCGGAAACCTGGCAGACCTACGACGTCACCTTCCGGGCGGCCCGCTGGAACGGCACCACCAAAACCGAGGACGCCCGCGTGACCGTGGTCTGGAACGGCACCACCGTCCACAACAACATCGCCATCGACGGCCCGACCGGCAACGGCGCGGCCGAGGGCCCGAACTTCCTCCCCATCCGCCTCCAGGACCACGGCGACCCGGGCGCCAACGTCCGCTACCGCAACCTCTGGATCGAACCCGCGTAACCGCCCGTCCCCCGAAGACAGGTGACCAGGGTTGCTGACAGCAGCCCTGGTCACCTGTTTTTCATGACCGCTCGCAGCCGTTCGGCGGCGTCCTCGGCGGTGATGTCGCGTTGGGGGCCGGCGAGGAGTTCGTAGCCGACCATGAACTTGCGGATCGTTGCCGAGCGCAGCAGGGGCGGGTAGAAGTGGGCGTGCAGGTGGAGTTCGGGGTGCGGTGAGCCGTCGGTGGGTTGCTGGTGGAGGCCCATCGAGTAGGGGAACTCGACGCCGAAGAGGCGGTCGTAGCCGGACGTCAACCGGTGCAGGATGTCGGCGAAACCCTCGCGGCCCGCGTCGTCGAGATCGGGCAGGGCGCCGCCGTGCCGGCGGGGCAGGACCAAGGTCTCGTACGGCCACACCGCCCAGTACGGCACCACGGCGACGTACTCGTCGTTGTGGCAGACGATGCGCCGCCCCGCCCGTAGTTCGGTGCTCAGGTAGTCGCAGAGCAGGCAGCCGCCCGTGGTGGCGTACGCGCGCTGCCTGTCGATCTCCTTGGCCGGGAGGCCGGGGATCTTGTCCTCGGCCCAGATCTGGCCGTGCGGGTGCGGGTTGCTGGCGCCCATCATCGCGCCGCGGTTCTCGAAGATCTGGACGTGGCGGACCCACGGGAGGCTGCCGAGTTCGGTGGTCTGAGCGGCCCAGGTGTTCACGACCCGCCGCAGCGCCGGGATCTCCAGGCCGCTCAGGGTGACGTTGTGCCGGGGGTCGAAGCAGACGACACGGCAGATGCCACGAACGGGTTCCGCGACGAGCAGGCCGTCCGGGCCGGGACCCGGGCCGGCGGGTGCCGGCAGCAGCGCGGCGAAGTCGTTGTCGAAGACGAACGTCGACGGGTACGCGGGTGTCACCGCCCCCGCCGCCCGGGTGTTGCCCGGGCACAGGTAGCAGTCCGGGTCGTGGTCCGGCCGTGGCGCGGGGCTGGTGTCTTCCACCTGCCCCTGCCACGGCCGGGCGGTGCGCTGCGGAGACACCAGCACCCATTCGCCGGTGAGCTGATCGAGTCGCCGGTGCGCACCGGGGGCGGTCATCGGGCGGTCACGGAACCGAGGGTAAGCCAGCCGGAGGTGGTGTTCTGGCTGGTGTTGGCGAAGCGCAGCGGGGTGCCGCCGGGCAGCGGGTTGGGCAGGCGCAGGACGATGTCGTACCGGCCGTGGCGCAGGCCCCGGGTAGTGATGCGCGCCGACAGCTCCGTAGGGGCGTCGCCGGGCTGGATGCCGTCGACGGTCCAGCGGGTGGGCCAGCGCCGGACGACATGGCCCGAGCGGTCGACGGCGGCGAGTTCGGCGGGCCAGTCGTAGTAGAAGGGCGCGACGCCACGGTTGGCGATGCGTACCGAGGCACGGCCGGGGGTGAGCTTGGCCGCCGTGACGGTCAGCTCGTAGCCCAAGGCCCGCGCACCGGCCACGGCCCGCTGGTACTTCTCACCGGTGAAGCCCGTACCGGTGAACGCGGCGTGGTTGATCAGCCAGGACGCGTGGGTCTGGTCGACGGACTCGCTGTAGTCCTCGTACTGCGTGCAGCTGACCGGCTGGTCCCACAGGCAGGACTGGATCTCGGGTCGGAGTTCGCCGCCGACGGGTTCCCGGCGCCACTTGCCGGTGACACCCTCGTCGATCAGCCGCTGGACGAAGTGCCAGGACGTCGGTGGCAGCGTCTCGAAGGCGAACGAGTCGTCGTGGTACCCGATGTCGAGGTTCTTGTTCAAAGGGCTGGGATAGCGGGCCAGCAGCCGGGTCCGGTCGAAGGCGTTCTCGTAACGCTGCAGGATGCGGGTGAGGATGTCGTCGCCCGGCATCCAGTTCTCCGGCTGGGTCGTGCCGTCGTAGGGCCAGGTGTGCCACTCGCCCCAGAAGCCGATCAGGCCCAGGGTGAGGAAGCCGATGCGCGGGTCGCCGTCGTAGCGGCGGCCGAGGGCGGTGATGAAGTTCTCCAGGGCCGCGACCAGGCGCGGGTCGCTGTAGTCGGGGGCGACACTGACGCCGTTGTTGCCGAAGTCGGGGTACGGGCGGGTGAGCAGTCCCTCGTCCAGCAGGTACTGCGGGATGCCGCTGGGCCGGCCGGGGTAGTCGAGGTAGAACCGGAACACACTCTGGTGGCCACGGGCGGCGATGGCGTCGAGCTGACTGTCGAACGCGTCCCAGTCGAACTTTCGCGGTCCGGTCATGACGTCGCTCAGCGGCAGATAGAACCACTCCATGCTGTGCGGGAAGGTCTCGTAGTCGCCGGCGAAGGGCAGGAAACCTTTGAGGGGGTTGTCCGCCGGAGCGGCCGTGTAGGTCTGCGGTGTCCACTGTGGCCGGGCAGCGACGGCTGGTGTTCCCGCGGCCAGGGTGAACAGGACGAGCAGGGCGAAGAGTGCTTTTCTCATGGGGTTTCCTCAGCCGACCGTGATGCGGTCGATGTCGGGTGCCCAGCCGGACGGGTTCGCCACGGAGATCGTGGTGGTGCCCGCGGGCAGGCTCAGGGTCACGGTGGTCGAGCCGACGGTGTTCCAGTCGGCGGTCGCCGGGAACGTCACCGTCTGGCCGTTGATCACGGCGGTGCGGGTGACAGCCGAGGTGTAGTGGACGGTCACCGCGCGGTTGCCGCCGGTGCCGCCTGCGACACCGTTGAAGACCAGGGTCGCGCCGTTGCCGACATAACCGACCTTGGAGCCGCCGGAGCACGCGGCACAGGCGGCCACAACGGCGCCGTTGGTCCGGGTGTTGCCCCCGGCCTCGGCCTCGTAGCTGACCGGCGTGCCGCCGTTGGAGGTGCCGACGGTGACCGCACCGAGGCCGAGCCAGCCGTCGGACTGCTGGGTGGCGTTGGCGAAGCGCAGCTTCTTGGCGTTGGCGCTGACCGTCTCGAGCGGGTTCTTGACGCGCATCACCCACTGGTAGTCACCGGCGGCGACACCGGAGAGGTTCACACTCTGCTGGAAGTACTGGCGGTACCCGAAGTCGCGGTAGCTGGGGTCGCCGCCGGCGTTCCACTCGGGGAAGTTCCGGATCGACAGGGGCTGCACGGTACGCAGATCCCACGGCGTGTCCCACGTACCGACGACGGCACCGGAGCTGTTCTTCAGCCCGAGGGTGACCGTCCACGGGTAGTAGAACGGCGCCACACCGCTGTTGGCGATGCGGACGCCCACTTTGGCCGTACCGGAAGCGGTGTTGGTGAAGTAGGCGTTGTCGACGGTGAGGTTGTAGCCCATGAGCCGGACGGCGGCACCCACGTTGGCGTCACCGGCGGCGTAGTTCCCGCTCTGCTCGTTGATCATCCAGGTGGCGTGCAGGAGCTCGATGCAGGCCTTGAGGTTGTCGACGGCGCCCGAGCCACCGGGCCAGGACTGGAACGCCGTGGACTGGATCTCCGGCCGCAGCTCTCCCCCGATCGAGCTGGTGATCCACTTGTTCTCGGTCCCGGTGGCCAGGGTCCGGGTCAGCTGCGAGTAGGACGCGCCGCCCAGCGACGACGGCAGGGTCACGCCCTGCAGCGGTGAGCCTTCGCGGTAGCAGAACGAGTCGTCGTGGTACCCGATGTCGCGGCTGTTCGCGGCACCACCGGCCACGTCCGGATAGCGGATCTCCACCTTGGTGGTGGTGAACGCCGTGTCGAACGCGCTGATCAGCTGGGCGCCGTTGGCGTCGGTGGGCATGTAGTTCGGCAGGCCGTCGGCCGTGTCGGTGTCGTACGGCCAGGTGTGCCACTCGCCCCAGAGCCCGACCAGGCCGAGGTGGATGAAGCCGAGGCGCGGGTCGCCGTCGTAGCGGGCGCCGAACGCGGCGATGAAGTTCTTCATCGCGGTGATCAGGAACGGGCTGTTGTAGTCCGGGTGCGTGACGTTCCAGTACGTGTCGGAGCGGTTGGCCACGTTACCGGCGAAGCAGGCCGGGATCGCGTTGGCGGGATGGCTGCCGGTGCCGCCCGGATAGGTCAGGTAGATGCGGATCGCGGCCTGGTTCCCGTTGGTCGCGGTCTCGGCCAGCATGCTGTCGATCAGGGACCAGTTGTAGCTGCCGCAACTCGAGGCGTTGGTCATGACCTCCGACAGGCCGAAGTATCCCCAGGTCAGCGCGTGCGGATAACCGACGTTCTGGTTCGCGCCGGGTGAGTAGAACTTCGCGAAGCCCTTGAGCGGGTTGTCGATCGGGCCGGGCGCGGCGGTCAGCGGGTGGGCCTGCAGCGCCGGGTCGGGGGTGGCCGGCGCGGCCGGGCGTGGGGGTGGTCCGGCCGGTGCGGCCTGCGCGGCGGCCGGGACGAGCGTGCTGCCGAGGACAACGGCGAGGACGGCCGCCAGAGCCCGGCGGACGGGACGTGACTTCATGGGGATCTCCGATGGGGGTCGGGTTTCACGGGGTCGGGTTCACGGGTCGGGGTTACGCGCTCATTTCGAGGAGGTATTGACAAAGTATTGAAGGTCTACATCATTATTCGAGAACGGCGCGGCTGGCAAGAGCCAAGCCGGACACGGATATGAGGCGAGGGATGAGCTCGACAAAACGGCGCGACGACCGTCGCGCGGCGTGGTGGTTCCTGCTGCCGGTGTCGGCGGGGTTCGTCATCTTCTACGGCTACCCGGCCGCCCGCGGCGCCTGGTACTCGGTCACCGACTACACCATGCTCAACACGCCCTCGTTCGTGGGCGCGGACAACTACGCCAAGCTCGTGCAGGACGACCAGTTCTGGCACTCCCTGCAGGTCACGGCCTGGTACGTCATCCTCAACATCGCCTCACAGACGCTGCTGGCCCTGGGCATCGCGGCGCTGATGCACCGGCTCACGGGCTCGGTCCTGCTGCGGGCGACACTGCTGCTGCCGTGGCTGGTCCCCAACGTCACCGTCGGTCTCCTGTGGATGTGGCTGCTCGACACCAACCTGGGTTTCGTCAACCACCTGATCACCTCGCTCGGGCTGGCACCGGTCGGCTTCCTCACCGACGCCACCCTGGCCATGCCGTCGGTCGCGGCCATCAACACCTGGGCCTACACCGGGTACACCGCGCTGCTGCTCTACGCCGGGATGCTGCAGATCCCGCAGCACCTGTACGAGAGCGCCGCGATCGACGGCGCCGGCGAGTGGCGGATGTTCCAGCGCATCACCCTGCCGCTGCTGCGCCCCGTTCTTGCGCTGGTGCTCGTGGTCTCCCTGATCGGGTCGTTCCAGATCTTCGACACCATCGCGGTCACCACGCAGGGCGATCCGGCCTCGGCCACCCGCGTCATCTACCTCTACATCTACGAGCAGGCATTCAAGTACTTCCACCTCGGGTACGCCGCCGCCGCGGCCGTCTGCCTCGCCCTGATCCTCGGCGTGTTCACCGCCATCCAGATGCGCCTGTTGCGGGCGTCCCGGTCGGACCTGGCGTAAGGGGCCTGACACATGCGCAAGAAGAACTTCAGTCTCGGCCGGCTGCTGGCGTGGGTGGTCGTGGCCGTGATCGTCGTGGTCACCGTCTTCCCGTTCTGGTGGATGGTGCGCACGGCACTGACGCCCGCCGCCGACCTCTACACCGACAACGCGGGTCTGCTGCCGCACGACCCGACTCTCATCAACTTCGCCCGGGTGCTCGGCCTGACCAGCGAGGCGGAGGCGCGGGCGGCCGGCGGCTCGGGCGCCCACATCAACTTCGCGCGGTACCTGCTCAACTCGGTGATCTACTGCGGGCTGATCGCGTCGTTCCAGACGCTGTTCTGCGCGATGGCCGGATACGCCTTCGCCCGGCTGCGCTTCCCCGGGCGTGACCTGGTCTTCGCCGTCGTGATCAGCGCGCTGATGGTTCCGCCGATCTTCACGCTGCTGCCCAACTTCGTCCTGGTCAAGGATCTCGGCCTGATCAACACCATGGCCGGCATGGTCGCGCCGTCGATCCTGATGACCCCGTTCGCGGTGTTCTTCCTCCGCCAGTTCTTCCTGTCGCTGCCCCGCGACGTGGAGGAGGCCGCCGTCCTGGACGGCAACGGCCCGTGGGGCATCTTCTGGCGCATCGCCCTGCCGATGAGCCGGGGCCCACTGCTCACCATCGCGATCACCACCACCGTCTGGGCCTGGAAGGACTTCCTCTGGCCCCTGCTGGTCGGCCGCGGCGAGGACAACCGCCTGGTCACCGTCGCGCTCGGGGTGTTCCTGCAGCAGTCGCCCAACACCCAGCCCGACTGGACCGGGCTGATGGCCGCCTCGACGCTGTCGGTCCTTCCCGTCCTCGTCCTGCTCGGCTTCGTCGGCAAACGCCTCGTCCAGTCCCTCAACTTCACCGGCAACAAGTGAGACCCCGTCCCCCTGCAGAAAAGGAAGTCCGATGACCCGTAAAACGCGCGCCGGAGCGGCCCTGCTGTCGCTGGCCATCGCGGCCGGCCTGACCGGTTGCTCCGCCTCCGACGACGACGCCGGTGGTGCCGTCACCCTCGACTACTGGCTCTGGGACGACAACCAGAAGGCGTCCTACCAGGCGTGCGCCGACGCGTTCACCACCGCCAACCCGAACATCAAGATCCAGATCACGCAGTCGGCCTGGGAGCAGTACTGGCAGAACCTCACCACCCAGCTCGCGGCGGGCGAGGCCCCCGACGTGTGGACCAACCAGGGCTCGTACTACCCGCAGTTCGTCAGCGCGGGCCAGATCCTCGACATCGAGCCCTACGTGAGCGCCGACAAGGTCGACCTCTCCCAGTACCAGGCCGGCCTGGCCGACCTGTTCACCAAGGACGGCAAGCGGTACGGCCTGCCGAAGGACTGGGACACCATCGCGCTGGTCTACAACACCGACCGGCTGAAGGCCTCGGACCTGGCCGACCTGACGTGGAACCCCCAGGACGGCGGCACCTTTGAGAAGCTCATCGCGAAGGCCACCGTCGACACCAGCGGCCGCGACGGTCTCGACCCCGCCTTCGACAAGTCCAAGGTCAAGACGTACGGCTGGCTGCCCGAGTGGGGCGACGGCTCCCAGGGCCAGAACGGCTGGGGCATCCTCGCCGCCACCACCGGCTTCACCTACCTCGACAAAAATCCCTGGGGTACGCAGTACAAGTACGACGACCCGGCACTCGCGCAGACCATCGAGTGGTTCAAGTCGCTGATCGCCAAGGGGTACAGCCCGCCGCTGGACAAGTCGTCCACGCTGAGCCGCGACGCGCTGCTCAACGCCGGCAAGGGCGCCGTCACCACCGCGGGCTCCTGGATGATCAACAGCTATCTCGGTGACAGCGCCAAGGCGAAGTTCGCGTTCGCGCCGCTGCCGGCCGGGCCCCAGGGCCGCAAGACTCCGATCAACGGCCTGTCCGACGCGATCTGGGCCGGCACCGAGCACAAGGACGAGGCCTGGAAGTGGGTCAAGTTCCTGGCCTCCCCCGAGTGCCAGAACATCGTCGGCGACAACAGCGTGGTCTTCCCGGCGATCAAGTCGGCGAGTGAGCGGTCCCTGGCGGCCCACAAGGCCAAGGGCCGTGACGTCCAGGCGTTCGTCGACGAGGCGCAGGCGCCCGGTGGCACGTTCTTCCTGCCGATCACCGAGCACGGCAACGAGATCAGCCAGATCGTGCAGGACTCCATCCAGTCGTCCGTGCTCGGCCAGAGCGACTCGGCCACCGCCTTGAAGAAGGCCAACGAGCAGGTCAACGCGCTGTTCAAGTAAGCCGGCCGCAGCTCTCCGGTGCGGCGCTCACCGCCGCACCGGAGACACCGACGTCCTCACCTTCGCCAAGGAGAACCATGGCAACGCTCATCGAGCTCGCCGGTCGCACGTTCGCCCTCGTCCACGAAGGCCCCGGCCGCCCGCAGGCCGCCGACGGTGGCCTGATCCTGCCGCCGGGGCGCGTCGCGCTGCTGCACGAACTGGGCGACGCCCTGTTCTACCGGCACGGGCAGAACTCCTGGAGCCCGTGCGGGTGGCGGCGGCTGAGCGAACCCCCGCTGCGCATCGCCAACCCCCAGCGACGCCTCACCGCCGACGACGACGTCTGGGACGATCCGGCCCGTCACCACTCCTCCGCGGTGGCCGCCCTCGACGCCGGTGACGGCACCGTCCTGCTGCTCGGGGCGCTGGGCCTGGGCACCGCCCGCCTCGCGGCCGACCACGACACCCTCACCGGCTGGTACGAGCACGGTGGTCAGCCGTGGTTCGCCGCCTACGGCCCCGAGGAGGAGGTGTTCGCCGCGTACACCGGGCACCTGGCCGCCTCGCTGGGCAGCAGCAGCCGCCGCGCCGGCAACGTGTGGTCCTCCTGGTACGCCTACTACGAGGCGATCACCGAGCAGCAGCTGGCCAAGGACGTCCAGGACCTGCAGGGCCTGCCCTTCGACGTGGTGCAGGTCGACGACGGCTGGGAGCAGCTGGTCGGCGACTGGCAGCCCAACCACAAGTTCCCGTCCGGCATGAAGGCCCTGGCCGACCGCATCGGCGACGCCGGGATGACACCCGGCCTGTGGCTGGCGCCGTTCATCGCCCTGCCCGGCTCGCAGTTCGCGCAGCAGCACCCCGGCCTGCTGCTGCGCGACTCCCGGGGCGAGCCGGTGATCGCCGGGAACAACTGGGGAACCGGCTATCACGCCCTCGACCTGTCCCGCCCGGCCACGCTCGACCACCTCGGCGAGATGATCCACCGGGTCGTGCACGAGTGGGGGTTCCGGTACCTCAAGCTCGACTTCATCAACGCCGGCGCCGTGCCGGGCGTCCGCGCCGGTGACGCCGAGCGCGAGCAGACCTACCGCGACGCCCTCGCCCTGGTCCGCCGGGTGGCCGGCGACGACGTCTACCTGCTCGGCAGCGGCGCCGTCCTGCTGCCGTCGCTCGGGATCCTCGACGGCCTGCGCAGCGGCCCCGACGTCGCCCCGATGTGGCAGAACTACGCCACCGACGACCCGTCCGACGCCATGGCCCGCAACGCCGTGGTCAACACCGTGCACCGGCTCTGGCACCAGCCGCTGGCCGAGGTCGACCCGGACGTCGTCTACTTCCGCAGCCGGCTCAACCTGCTCACCGATCAGCAGCTCGGCTGGCTGCGCGACCTGGCCGACATCTGCCGGTTCCGGGCACTGTCCGACCCGCCGAGCTGGCTGACGGCCACCGAGCTCGAGGACCTGCGGGCGTACCTGTCGGCACAGCCGGAGATCGCCCGGCGCAGCCGTTACGTCTGGACCGTCGACGGGCGGGAGGTCGACTTCACCCCGGCGATCACTCCCGCGGCACAGGCGTACCCGATCACCTGACCCTGGTATTTTGTAAAGCTCGTAGCGTATTAGGGGAAGATCTTGACTGAGATGGCGACGGCCGGGGCCGACCTGCCGCGGCTGCGGGAGCTCAACTCCCTGAGCGTCGTGCGGGCCCTGCGCGCTCACCCGGCGGCCACCGTCACCGAACTGTCCCAGCGCACCGGGCTGTCCCGGCCCGCCGTCGACGTCATCGCCCAGGGGCTGGTCACCGACGGCTGGGCCAGCATTCTCGAGCCCGGCGCCAGCAGCGTCGTGGGCCGGCCCGCCCGCCGCTACCAGTTCCGGGCCGGCGCCGGTCACGTCCTCGGTGTCGACGTCGGCGTGCACAAGATACTGGCGCTGCTCTCCGACCTCGACGGGACGATCGTGCACAGCGTGCGCCACTCCGTCGCCGCCGACGCCGGTGCCACCGAACGCCTCGCCGAGCTCGACGAGGTCATCAACGCCTGCCTCACCGAGGCGGGCAAGACACCCGCCGACATCTGGGGTGTCGCCATCGCGGTCACCGGCGCCGTCGACGCGACCGGCCGCACCAGCTTCTTCACCCCGCTGCCCGGCTGGAAGAGCGTCGACCTGACCGCGCACCTGGGCGGGCGGTTCGCCTGCCCGATCCTGGTCGAGAACGACTGCAAGCTCGCGGCCCTGGCCGAGCGCTGGAAGGGCGCGGCGCAGGACGCCAACGACATCGTCTACGTGCTCGGCGGCATGCGCACCGGCGCCGGCCTGATCATCGACGGCGTCCTGCGCCGCGGATTCGGCGGCGCCGCGGGTGAGATCGGCGCGCTCAAGCCGATCCGCTGGCTCCAGGCGCCCGCACACCTGCAGAACTGCCCCGGCGTCCCCAGCACCGTCGGGCCCGACGACGCCGCCGCGTGGGTCTTCAACGCCGCCCGGGCGGGTGACAAGGCGGCCCGAACCGCCGTCAACCGGTACGTCAAGGACCTCGCTGTCGGCACCGCCGCGCTGGTGCTCACCCTCGACCCGCAGGTGGTCGTCTACGGTGGCGGCTTCTCCCGCTCGGCGGATCTCATCCTCGATCCGCTGCGCCGCGAGATCCACCGCCTCTGCCTGCGGACGCCCGAGGTGCGCGCCTCCACGCTCGGTGCGGACGCGGTCGCCCTCGGCGCGCTGAAACTGTCCCTCAACGAGGTCGACGACCGGCTCTTCAGCGCCGGTCTCTCCGCTCCCGTGGCGCCCCGACGCCACTGAGTAGTTGATCTCCAGCCCGGGGCGAGGATGCACGGGCGACCCGGTCACGGCAGACTGCCAGTGATGAACGGCGATGGAATGTCCAGCAGGACGGACAAAAACCCCGGAAACGGCCCGGTTCTCGGAGGCCGGTATCAGCTGATCTCCCAGATCGGCGTGGGTGGCATGGCCGTCGTCTGGCAGGCGTACGACACGGTGCTGGCGCGTACGGTCGCCGTGAAGGTGCTGGCCGGCCACTCCGCCGACGACCCGCAGTCGCGGGAGCGGATCCGCGCGGAGGCGCAGGCCGCGGCGGTCCTCTCGCATCCGAACATCGCCCAGGTCTACGACTACGGTGAGGCCGAGTCCGGCGGTGCGCTGATCCCGTACGTCGTGATGGAGCTGGTCCGCGGGGGCACGCTCCAGCGTCGGCTCAGCGAGGGCCCGGTGCTCCCCCGGTACGCGATGCGGCTGACCGCGGAGATCGCCGCCGCCCTCGCCGCCGCGCACGCCGAGGGACTGGCCCACCGTGACATCAAGCCGGGCAACGTCATGCTGGCACCGACCGGCGCCAAGGTCGTCGACTTCGGCATCGCCGCCGCGATCCGGCCGCCGGGTTCGGGCACCGACGACTTCGAGGTGTTCGGCACACCCGCCTACCTGGCCCCGGAGCGCCTGCTGCACGACGCCGTCGAGCCGGCCTCCGATGTCTACGCGCTCGGCGTGCTGCTCTACCGGCTCCTCGCCGGCCACTCACCGTGGACCAGCGAGACCACCACCCAGATGCTCACCGCGCACATCTATCTCGAGCCGGCCCCGCTGGAGCAGATGCCCCAGGTGCCGCCCTATGTGACCGCCCTGTGCAACCGGTGCCTGGCCAAGGACCCCACCGAACGCCCCAGCGCCCGCGAGGCAGCGGCGTTGCTGGCCCACGCCGCCGGGCTGCAGGTGGTCACCGACGAGCCCCCGGCCCAGCCGGCGGCGATCGTCGACACCGAGCCCTCCGTCCTGATCCGTGCACTCGGCTCGCCACCACCACCGCCCCCACCGGCCGACGCGGAGCCTGCAGCCGTCCCGTCTCCCCCGGCCGGCGACGATCCGGGATCCGCACGGCGGATCCGGCCCGTCCTTGCCGTGGTCGCCGTTGTCCTGCTCATGGCGGTCGCCGTCTCTGTCTGGCTGCTGCGACCGACGGACGAGACAGCGGCGGAATCGGCGCCCAGGTTCGGGTCGACCGGTGCGCCCGCCCCGAGCCGGGGCGCAACCGATCCACCGCCCGGCGCCTCACCGGCACCGGCCACCACCGCACCGGGTGATCCCGCGGCAGGCCCGACCGCCACGACGACCACCACGGCCGGTCAGCAGCCGGCCAACGCGATCAGCCCCGGCGATCCGGCCGCCCCGCCACCGCCACCGCCGTCACCGGGGGCCACTCCCCGAACCCCCGCTCCGGAGCCGACGGCCACGACGACGACCCCGCCCGCCGAGCCGGTCGAACGCACGCTGTCCTCGTCCGCGGGCTCGGTGCGGGCCACCTGCCCCGAGGCCGGCACGGCGCAGATCCTGTCCTGGACGGCCACCAAGCCGTACAAGGTGACCCAGGGCGACAAGGACCCCGGACCGTCACCGGCGGTGTCCTTCAAGCACGGCAACAAGCAGGTCACCATGACGGTGACCTGCAGCGGTGGCGTCCCGTCGGCCTCCTAGGCCAACGGCGGGCGTACCCGGAAGGAGCCGTCGGTCCGGAAGGCCGTGCTGCCGTCGGTCTGGTCGACCCAGAGTTCGTTGTCGCGGTGGCGCAGGAACCAGCCCGGATAGTTGGACGACTCCAGGGCCACGGAACCGGGTGCCGCTCCGGGCCGGGCGCAGAAGGTCGCGTCGCCGCGGAACAGCGGTGTGCGCTGGTCGGGGCTGAGCCGCAACCGCCAGGAGGAGTGCCGCAGGAAGCGGCCGTCGGCATAGCGGAACGAGTAGCAGCGGCTGTCGGCCAGACCCGGGACGGCGATGAAGGTGGCCGTGACGTTGGTGGCCGGAGTGGCCTTGACCAGCACGCCGAGACCTTTCTCGGCGGCGACGAACCGGCCGGGCGAGTTCTGCGACTCCAGCGACAGAGGTCCTAGGGCGACAGTGGCGCTACCGGCACCGGTCGAGGCCCGCGGTGCAGGCGCCGACGCCGATGCGGGAGTCCCCGGAACAGCCGTGCGCGCCGTCGTTCGTGTCGGCGCCGCGACGACTTGCGGCGCCGGCGGCGGTGGCGGTGGAGCCGCGAGCTGGACGGTCGTGACACCCGCTCCGGCCACCAGCGCTCCGGCCGCGACCGTGGAAACCAGCGGATGCAGCGCCGCCGCCTGCACCAGCTGGCCGAGCAGTCCCGCTTTCGCCCCGGCTGAGGCGGCGGCCGGCACCGCGACGCCGACGGCCGCACCGTCGGCCGCGAGCTTGCCGAGCACACCCAGCCCGAGCCCGGCCGGCACGGTGAGCAGGGCAAATGTCGGGAAGAGCCGCTCGACGGCCACCGCCGCGGCCGAGGTCCGGGTGCAGACGGGGCAGGACCGGACGTGCCGGGTCAGCCGTTTCCGCCACAACGGGCTCGGCGTGCCGTCCCAGGTCCGCGTTTCCGCCGCCAGCCCGGCACACCGCGGCCGCTGTTCCAGCGCGGCGGTCAGGGCGCGGTTCGCGTCGAGGTGGCCCCGCATCCGCTGCAGGCGAACTCCCGCGTGGGCGACGCTCAGCCCCAGGGCCGAGGCGAGCTCGGCCCGGGACAGCTGGTCGGCGACCTCCAGCCACCACAACGACAGCAGGGCCCGGTCGTCGGGATCGAGCCAGCGGGTCGCCCGTTCCACCTGCTGACGCTGGCGGGACAGGTCGACCCGGAGCGCGGTGAGGTCCTCCGAGGGGCTGTGCACGTCGGCCAGGGTGACGGCTTCGGTGATCCGCGCGGTCCGCCCGGCGCTGCGGTCCTGGCGGCGCAGGTGGGTGCCGACCTGCCGGATCGTGATGGTGACCAGCCAGGCGCGGAAGGTGTCCGGTTTCCGGAGCCGCGGGAGCTTCTGCAGGGCCCGCACCATCACGTCCTGCACGACGTCGTCGACGTCGGGGTGCGGGCCGAGGGCGCGGCGCACGATCGAGTAGACCAGCGGCAGGTGGGTCGCGGAGAGCGATTCCAGCGCACGACGGTCGCCGGCCTGTGCGGCGACGACGGCGTCATCGGTCCGTGTGGTTCGCATCTCCCCATCAATGTCGTCCGGCGGACGCGCGTCGCACGCCGGACGTCCGTCGACGATCCAGGTGCCAAAAGTCCCCGGAAAGTGTTACGAACGCGGGGCCGCGGGAGTCGCAGCAGCCGTTCCCTGCCACCGCGACCCCCGCACACTCCTGGTCAGGCGGGAAGAACCACCTGCCCCGGAACCGGTCGCTGCGTGCTAGTGCCGTCGCCGAGCTGGCCGTTGGCGTTGTTGCCCCAGCACCACAGGCTGCTGTCGCCGCGGAAGCCGCAGATGTGGAAACTCACCGCGAAGTCGCTGGTCCAGGCGGTGCCGGTGCCGATGCGGGTGGGGGCGTACCGGTGGGTCGTCGTTCCGTCACCCAGCTGCCCGGTCGCGTTGTTGCCCCAGCACCACAGGCTGTTGTCGGTACGCACAGCACACGCCGTGTCGAAGCCCGCCCGGACCTCGGTCCACGTGGTGGCCGTCCCGACCTGGACGGGCGCGGTCCGGTGGGTGCCACTGACGCCCAGCTGTCCGTAACCGTTCTCACCCCAGCACCACAGTGTCCCCTGGGCGCGGACCGCACAGGTGAAGGCGTAACCGGCTGTCACACCGGTCCACGTGGTCTCGGTGCCGACCTGCGCCGGGGTGTCCCGGAAGCTCAACCCACCGAGGCCGAGCTGCCCGTCGGTGCTGTCACCCCAGCACCACAGAGTCCCATCGGTACGCACGGCGCAGGTGTGCGCGAACCCGGTCGTGACACTCGCCCAGGTGGTCGCCGTGCCGACCCGGACAGGGCTGGTCGCATAGTAGGGGTCGGTCCCGATCCCCAGCTGCGCGAACCGGTTGAAGCCCCAGCACCACAGCGAACCGTCGGTACGGGTCGCGCAGGTGTGGCTGTCCCCCGCGCTGACCGAGGCCCAGGTCGTGCCGTCGCCGACGCGTACCGGGGAGGTTCTGGAGGTGGTCGTGCCGTCACCGAGCTGGCCCCGGAAGTTGTTGCCCCAGCACCACAGGGAGCCGTCGGTGCGGACCGCACAGGTGTAGCTCGTGCCGGCATCGATGCTCGCCCACGTGGCGGCAGTCCCGATCCGCACGGGTGCGGTCCTGGCCGTCGTGGTGCCGTCACCCAGCTCCCCGAGGTAGTTGCTGCCCCAGCACCACAGCGTGCTGTCGGTGCGGACGGCACAGGTGTGCCCGTATCCCGCGGCGACGTCGGAGACCGCCGAGACGCTCGACGCGGCCGGGCTCGCGGCGGCGGCACCGGTCATGACGACAGTGCCGGCCACGGCCGCTACGAGGCCCGTCAGCAGACCCCACCAGCGATTTCGGCTTTTCATGATCCCCCTTGCTGTTACCGGTAACAGAACCAATCACCAGCAGGTTGCCAGAATGTTTCCAGACATTCAAGAGTGCAAATGCGGACGTGGTCGCACAGTCCGGCACGACACTTGAATCCACGTATCGAGCACGGTGAAACGTTGTAACGACATTGTTGACCATCAATGGTATTCGGCTCGCGGCCACTGCCGGGCAGCGCGCCTCGAGCCGCCGGCCGGACGTGCCGCAGAGCTTCACGACACCCGGCCGGTGATCCGGGACCGCCACCACGCCGCCACCATCGGGGCACGCCGAAGGCCCAACGTCATTGATGTCGGCCAGATCCAGCCGGTGATCCGCGACTGCACCAACGCCGCCACCAGCAGTGGGGCGCGCCGAAGGCCCAACTTCACTGATGTCGGCCAGATCCAGCCGGTGATCCGGGACTGGACCAACGCCGCCACCAGCAGTGGGACGTGCCGAAAGCCCGACCTGGCGGCGTGATCATCGGGTCAGCGGCGGCCGTACCCGGAAGGAGCCGTCCGCGAGGAAGGCCGCACTGCCGTCCGACTGATCGACCCACAGTTCGTCGCCGCGGTGGCGCACGAACCACCCCGGATAGTTCGACGCCTCCAGGGCCACCGACCCCGCCACCGATCCCGTACGCGGGCAGAACGTCGCGTCCCCCCGGAACAACGCGGTGCCGGCGTCACGATCGAGGCGCACCCGCCACGAGGCGTGCCGCAGGAACCGTCCGTCGGCGGCGCGGAACGACACGCACCGGGTGTCGGCCAGCCCCTCGACCGCGGTGAAGGAGGCAGCCGCATCAGTGGCGGAACCGGGCCCGACCAGCACGCCGAGGCTGTCCACGCCGGCCACAAAACGTCCGGCCGCGTTCTGTGACTCCAGCGAGAGCGGTCCGGTGTCGACCTCGCCGCCGGCCGCCGGGGTACCGCCGGCCCCCGGGTTTCCGCCGCCGGACGTGCCGGCTCCTGGCGTGCCGGCCCCTGGCGTGGTGGTCCCTGGCCTTCCGGCGCTGGGGGTCCCGGCGCTGGGAGCGCCGGTCCCCGGCGTGCCGAAGCCGGGCGTGCCGGTCGGGGCTGTGATGGTGCGGGCCGGTCCCGTGGCGACCCGCGGTATCGGCGGCGAGGGGACGGCAAGCTGGACGGTCGTGATCGCGGCCCCCGCCACCAGCGCACCGGTGGCGATCGTCGAGATGACCGGATGCAGCGCCGCGCCCTGCACGAGCTGTCCGAGCAGCCCGACCTTCGCCACCGGGACAACACTCGGTCCCGCGGGACCGAGCAGGGCCACCGGTGCCGCACCGGCGACCGCAGCACCGTCGAGCGCCAGTTTGCCCAGCACCGCCAGGCCGAGCCCCACCGGAACGCTCAGCAATGCGAACGCCGGGAGCAGGCGTTCGGTGCTGACCAGCGCTTCGGAGGCCCGGGTGCACACCGGACAGGTACGGACGTGCCGCGTCAGGCGTTTGCGCCACAACGGACTCGGTGTGCCGTCCCACTTCTCGGCGGCCGCGGCCAGCTGGGGGCACCGGGGCCGCCGGTCCAGCGCCGCCACGAGGGCCCGGCTCGTCTCGAGCTGGGTGCGCATCCGCTGCACCCGGACACCCGCGTGGGCCAGGCTCAGACCCAGCGCCGCCGCGACGTCCGCGCGGGTCAGCTGGTCGGCGATCTCGAGCCACCACAGCGACAGCAGGACCTGGTCGTCGGGGTCGAGCCAGTGACCGGCCCGCTCGGCCTGCCGGCGCTGCCGGGAGAGGTCGACCTGGAGCGCCGTCACCTCCGCGGACGGGCTCCGGGGGTCGGCCAGCTCGGCGGCCTCCTCGATCGCGGCGATCCGCCCGGTGATGCGCTCCCGCCGGTGCTGATAGGTGCCGACCTGCCGGATCGCGATGGCCGCCAGCCAGGCGCGGAAGGTGTCCGGCGTGCGCAGCTTCGGCAGCTTGCGCAGGGCCCGGAGCATGACGTCCTGCACCACGTCGTCGACGTCCGGATCGTCGCCGAGGCCGCGGCGGACGATCGTGTAGACCAGCGGCAGGTAGGTCGTGGCGAGCTGTTCCAGCGCGCGGCGGTCGCCCGCTTGCGCGTCGGCGACAACGGCGGCATCGCTGGTCCGGGTGGTTCGCATGGCCCGGGCATCGTACGCCGAATGACCGGCGCCGAGCCCGGCCGGATTGGACCGGGTGCATTGTCAGAAAGATTTCCGAAAACCGTTACGCCGCCGGAATGCCGCGAGTCGCGCCTTTGGGGATCCAGACCCTTTGTCATCCCCTCTTGAATGCTCCGAAACATTCTGGATATATTACTGACCCTCGATGGAAGCGCTCCCACGCCGTCCGTCGAACGCCGGTTGTTAACGCTCACAATGTGCGGTGATCTCGCCCGCCGAGCTCTACGAAAGGCACATCCCCATGAACCCTCGAAGTCTGTTCCGCAGGCGGCGCACCCTCGTGCTGTCCGCCGCGAGCGCCGGCGTGGTGCTCGCGGCCAGCATCGCCGTCGTCGGCACCGCCGAGGCGGCGAGCACTCTGGGTGCCTCGGCCGCCCAGACCGGTCGCTACTACGGCGCCGCGATCGCCGCCGGCCGGCTCGGTGACTCGACCTACACCCGCATCCTGAACACCGAGTTCAACTCCGTCACCCCCGAGAACGAGATGAAGTGGGACGCCACCGAGCCGTCACAGGGCCGGTTCACCTACACCAACGGCGACCGCATCCTCAACCAGGGACTCTCCAACGGCTCCAAGGTCCGCGGGCACGCTCTGCTCTGGCACGCTCAGCAGCCCGGCTGGGCCCAGGCGCTGTCCGGCAGCGCGCTGCGCAACGCCGCGATCAACCACGTCACCCAGGTGGCGACCCACTACAAGGGCAAGATCTACGCCTGGGACGTGGTCAACGAGGCGTTCGCCGACGGCGGCAGCGGTGGCCGGCGTGACTCCAACCTGCAGCGCACCGGCAACGACTGGATCGAGGCGGCCTTCCGTGCCGCCCGGGCCGCCGACCCCGCCGCCAAGCTCTGCTACAACGACTACAACACCGACGGCATCAACGCGAAGTCGACCGGCATCTTCAACATGGTCCGCGACTTCAAGTCCCGGGGTGTCCCCATCGACTGCGTCGGTTTCCAGTCCCACCTGGGCACCGGCATCGACTCGACCTACCAGGCCAATCTGAAGCGCTTCGCCGACCTCGGCGTCGACGTGCAGATCACCGAGCTCGACATCGAGCAGGGTGGTAACCAGGCGAACATCTACAGCACCGTCACCAAGGCCTGCCTGGCCGTGTCGCGGTGCACCGGCATCACCGTGTGGGGCATCCGGGACACCGACTCGTGGCGTACCGGCGCCAACCCGCTGCTGTTCGACGGCTCGGGCAACAAGAAGCCCGCGTACACCGCGGTCCTGAACGCTCTGAACGCCGGTGGCACGACCAATCCCACCACGCCGCCGGTCACCTCGCCGCCGGCCAGCCCGACGACCCCGCCGCCGTCCGGATCCGGCTGCACCGCCACCGTCTCGCTGAACAGCTGGAGCGGCGGATACGTCGCCACGGTGAAGGTCACGGCCGGATCGTCCGCGGTCACCGGCTGGACCGTCAGCGCGACCCTGCCGTCCGGCGGCGCCCTCACCGGCGTCTGGAGTGCGACCAACACCGGCACGACCGGCGCGGTCAGCTTCCGCAACGTCGAGTACAACGGCCGCATCCCGGCCGGTGGCAGCACCGAGTTCGGCTTCCAGGGCACCGGGACCGGCCCCAGCGCCGCTCCGGCCTGCCGGGTCGGCTGAGCCTCTCGTCCCGTACGCGACGACCGCCGGCCCGGATCACCGGGCCGGCGGCGGTCCCCACCTCGGCAAGGAGTTCCCGATGCGTCGCACCCGTCCCCGCCTGTGGATCGCCGCAGGTCTCGCGCTTGCCGTCAGTACCGCCGGGCTGGCCCTGGCCACCAGTGCCCGTGCCGCGGCCGGTTGCAAGGTCACCTACACCGTCACGAACCAGTGGCAGGGCGGGTTCGGCGCGAACGTGACGATCGACAATCTCGGCGACCCGATCACCGGCTGGCGCCTCGGGTGGTCGTTCGGCGCGGGTCAGACGGTCGCGCAGCTGTGGGGCGGCACGGTGAGCCAGACGGGTGCACAGGTGACCGTGACCAACGCGGACTACAACGCGAGCCTGCCCACCGGGGGAAGCGCCTCGTTCGGGTTCAACGGGACCTCCGGCGCGAGCAACCCGGCACCGGCGAGCTTCACCCTCAACGGCGTCGCCTGCACCGGCGGAACAGCACCGACCACACCGGCCGGTGGCACCTTCACCAACCCCGTTGTCTGGCAGGACTTCGCCGACGGCGACATCATCCGGGTCGGCGATGTCTATTACTACTCGGCCTCGACGATGCACTACTCCCCAGGCGCCCCGGTCCTGCGTTCCTACGACCTGGTGAACTGGGAGTACGCCGGGCATTCGGTGCCGCGGCTGGACTTCGACTCCAACGCCTACGACCTCAACGGCGGACGCGCCTACGTCAAAGGCATCTGGGCATCAGCGTTCAACTACCGGCCCAGCAACAGCACCTACTACTGGCTGGGCTGCACCGAGTTCAACCGCACCTACGTCTACACCTCCGCCAACGCCGGTAGCGGGTGGGGCAAGAAGGCCCGGATCAACAAGTGCTACTACGACGCCGGGCTGATGTTCGACAACGACACCCCGTACGTCGCTTACGGCAACGGCACCATCAGCGTCGCCCAGCTGTCGTCGGACCTGACCTCCGAAGTCCGCTCGCAAGCCGTGTATCAGACCCCGTCGAGCATCGGCACCCTCGAGGGCGCGCGGATGTACAAGCGGGGGAACTACTACTACATCTGGCTCACCCGCCCTGCGAACGGTCAGTACGTGTTGCGCTCGACCAGCCCTTGGGGCCCGTACGAGCAGAAGCAGGTTCTGTTGAACCTGCCGGGACCGATCTCCGGGGGTGGGGTCCCGCACCAGGGCGGTCTGGTGCAAACCCAGAACGGTGACTGGTGGTACATGGCCTTCACCGACGCCTACCCCGGCGGGCGGATGCCGACCCTGGCCCCGATCACCTGGAGTGCTGACGGCTGGCCGGTCCTGCAGACCGTCAACGGCCGCTGGGGCGCCACCTATCCGCGCCCGAACCTGCCCTGGCACCCCGTCACCCCGATGACCGGCACCGACACCTTCACCGGCACCACCCTCGGACCGCAGTACGAGTGGAACCACAACCCGGACACGAGCAAGGTCAGCGTGAACAACGGCCTGCGGTTGTCGACCGCGACGGTCACGGGCGACCTCTACAACGCCCGCAACACCCTGACCCGCCGCATCCAGGGACCGTCGTCGACCGCGACGATCGAGCTCGACTACTCGGCCATGGCCAACGGCGACCGCGCCGGGCTGGCCATGCTGCGCGACACCTCGGCCTGGATCGGCATCCGCAAGGACAACGGCGCCACCCGCATCTCGATGACCAACGGCCTGACCATGTCCACCAGCGGCTGGACGACAACCGGCACCGGCACCGAACGGGCCGGCGCGGCCATCAGCGGCGGCAAGGTCTGGCTGCGCGTCAACGCCGACATCCGCCCGGGATCCGGCCGGACCGCGACGTTCTCGTACAGCACCGACGGCGTCACCTTCATCGGACTCGGGCCCGCGCTGACGCTCAACAACGACTGGCAGTTCTTCATGGGCTACCGCTTCGGCGTCTTCAACTACGCCACCCAGTCCCTCGGCGGTGCCGTCTCCGTCAGCCGGTTCACGGTGAGCACCCCGTGAGCCTGCCGGCGCCGGCACTGACCTGCACGTGACCCCCATCCCCCACAGGAGGCAGCTCATGAAGAGATCAAAGGTGAGGAACGTCGGCCTGACCGCGGCCGGTGTGGCACTACTGGGTTCCGCCGCGGTTGCCGTGGCCCTGCCCGCCGGTGCGGCAGCCGCCGGATGTTCGGTGGACTACACCGTGTCGTCGCAGTGGCAGGGCGGCTTCGGTGCCAGTGTCGCCATCACCAACCTCGGTGACCCGGTGACAAGCTGGTCGCTGACCTGGTCGTACACCGCCGGGCAGACGGTCACGCAGGCGTGGAACACCACGCTGACCCAGAGCGGCTCGGCGGTCACCGCGAAGAACGTCAGTTACAACGGGTCCATCGCGACCAACGGGTCGGTGTCGTTCGGCTTCAACGGCTCGTCGCCCGGGAGCAACCCCGTACCGGCGAGTTTTGCTCTCAACGGTGTGGCCTGCACCGGGGGGACGACAACACCGACCACCCCACCGGTGACCCCGCCGGTCACCACACCGCCGCCCGGTGGTTCCTGCACGCTTCCGACCTCGTACCGGTGGAGCTCGACGGGATCGCTGGCCACTCCGAAGTCCGGGTGGGTGTCGCTGAAGGACTTCACCGTCGCGCCGTACAACGGCAAGCAGCTGGTCTACGCCACCACCCACGACAACGGTACGTCCTGGGGGTCGATGAACTTCAGCCCGATCACGAACTGGTCGGAGCTGGCGTCGGCGACCCAGACCAAGATGAACTCCGGCACGGTGGCGCCGTCGCTGTTCTACTTCGCGCCCAAGAACATCTGGGTGCTCACCTACCAGTGGGGCTCCTGGCCGTTCATCTACCGGACCTCCAGCGACCCCACCAACGCCAACGGCTGGTCCGCGCCGCAGGCATTGTTCACCGGCAGCATCACGGGGTCCGGGACCGGGCCGATCGACCAGACGATCATCGGTGACAGCCAGAACATGTACCTGTTCTTCGCCGGTGACAACGGCAAGATCTACCGGGCCAGCATGCCCATCGGCAACTTCCCCGGCAACTTCGGCTCCTCGTACACCACGATCATGAGTGACACCACCAACAACCTGTTCGAAGCACCCCAGGTGTACAAGGTCGCCGGTCAGAACCAGTACCTGATGATCGTCGAGGCCATCGGCAGCCAGGGACGCTACTTCCGGTCGTTCACCGCTACCAGCCTCAACGGCTCCTGGACACCGCAGGCCGCGACCGAGAGCAACCCGTTCGCGGGTAAGGCCAACAGCGGTGCGACGTGGACCAACGACATCAGCCACGGCGAACTGCTGCGTACCAGCGCGGACCAGACCATGACCGTCGACCCGTGCAACCTGCAACTGCTCTACCAAGGCCGTAACCCCAACTCCAACGGCGTCGACTACGGCCTGCTGCCGTACCGGCCCGGACTGCTCACCCGCCAGCGCTGAGAAGGAGGAACTTGTCATGACACACCACAGAACATCGATCCGCCGGCTGCTCGCAGCGGCCTTCGCCACCGCAGCGATGCTGGTCGGGGTCGTCGCGATCGGCGGGCAGAGCAGTGCGCAGGCCGCCACCCCCGGGTGCGGCAAGAGCCCGACCCTGCGCGACGGCACCTACACGATCCAGAGCGGTGGCCGGGCCCGCAGCTACATCCTGCGACTGCCCGCGAACTACAGCAGCAGCCAGTCGTACCGGCTCGTCGTCGGGCTGCACTGGCTCAACGGCAGCGCGAACGACGTGGTCGGCAACGGGTTCTACGGTCTGCAGCAGCGGTCGAACAACAGCGCCATCTTCGTGGCGCCGCAGGGGCTCGACGCCGGCTGGGCCAACACCGGCGGCCGGGACGTGACACTGGTCGACGACATCCTGCGGGTGGTCGAGAACGACCTCTGCGTGGACACGAGTCAGCGCTTTGCACTCGGCTTCAGCTACGGCGGCGCCATGAGCTTCGCCCTGGCCTGCGCCCGTCCCACCGTGTTCCGCGCGGTGGCGCCGATCGCCGGCGCCAACCTCAGTGGCGGCTGCAGCACGGCGTCACAACCGGTTGCCTACTTCGGCATCCACGGCACCCGTGACAGCGTCCTGAACATCTCGTCGGGCCGTGCGATCCGGGACACCTTCGTCCGCGCCAACGGCTGCACGGCGCAGAACCCTCCCGAGCCGGCGTCGGGCAGCGGGACACACATCACCACCGCGTACACCGGGTGCCGGGCCGGATATCCGGTCCAGTGGGCGGCCCACGACGGCGACCACGTTCCCCTGCCGACGGACCGCAACGCCTCGACGTCCTGGGTCTCGGCCGAGGTGTGGCAGTTCTTCACGCAGCTCGGCAGCACCACACCGCCGTCGAACCCGCCGTCGACACCTCCTTCCACGCCTCCTTCGACACCGCCGCCCGGCGGGGCCACTTGTCGCGCGGTTGCCACCGTCAATGCCTGGAGCTCCGGCCTGACCGCTGACGTCACGCTCACCAACACCAGCGGTACGCCCCTCAACGGCTGGACGCTGGCCTTCACCCTGCCCGCGGGTCAGACGATCACCGGCGGCTGGAACGCCACCTACGCACCGGCCTCCGGACGGGTGACGGCGACCAACGTCAGCTACAACGGGTCCGTGGCGCCCGGTGCGTCCGTCAGCATCGGGTTCCAGGCCAACCACACCGGCAACAGCGGGGCCCCGAGCTCGTACGCGCTCAACGGCACCACCTGCTCCACCAGCTGATTCCCGCTCCACGGCCGGCCGGTCGACCCGCGGGGTCACCGGCCGGCCGCATCTCATGGGGGGATCGACAATCCCAGGCTGCCCCCGGTTTTCAGTGGTAGAACCAGACCGACTGACAACCGTGGAGGACCCAACCATGATCGACCGAGCCGGGCTCGCCGAGTTCCTGCGCCGCCGCCGGCAGCTGCTCCAGCCCGAGGACGTCAGTCTTCCGCGCGGGCAGCGGCGACGGACCTCCGGCCTGCGCCGCGAGGAGGTCGCCGCGCTCTGCCACATCTCGGTCGACTACTACAGCCGCCTGGAGCGCGAACGCGGCCCGCACCCGTCCGAGCAGATGATCGCCTCGATCGCCCAGGGCCTGCACCTGTCACTCGACGAACGCGACCACCTGTTCCGCCTCGCCGGGCACAAGCCGCCCCTGCGCGGCTCGACCAGCGAGCACATCAGCCCCGGCCTGCTGCGCATCTTCGACCGGCTGACCGACACCCCCGCCGAGATCGTCACCGAGCTCGGCGAGACGCTGCGGCAGAACGCCCTGGGTGTCGCCCTCACCGGTGACCTCACCCGGTACACCGGTCCGGCCCGTTCGATCGGCTACCGGTGGTTCACCGATCCGGCCTTCCGCGCTCGGTACCACCCGGACGAACACGCCCTGCTCGGCCGCGTCTTCGCCTCCGGCCTGCGCGAGACGGTCGCCCGCCGCGGTCCCGGCTCGTGGGCGGCCCAGCTCCAGCAGCTGCTCCTGGACCGGAGCGAGATGTTCCGGACGGTCTGGGACGACCACGAGGTCGGTGTCCGGTTCAACGAGGTCAAACGGTTCGTGCACCCGGAGCTCGGCGACCTCGAGCTCACCTGTCAGTCGCTCCTCGACCCGGACCAGTCACACCTGCTTCTCGTCTACACGGCGGTCCCCGGCAGCGAGAGCTACGAGAAGCTCGAGCTGCTGTCCGTCATCGGCTCCCAGCAGATCGGCGCCGGTGAGACCTCGCACGCCTGAGGGGGATCGGCGATCCGAGGCTGAGCAGGCCCTTAATCCACCAGCCGCGCTGCCCCAGCCTTGATGCAGACGCCGGACCGCTCCGGCCCGTCGTGACACCGAGGAGAGCAGCCATGAGCCGCAGCATCGACATCACCCTCCCCCGCCTCGCCGGGAAGCGCGCCGTCGTGACCGGCGCCAGCGACGGCATCGGCCTGGCCATCGCCACCCGCTTGGCCCAGGCCGGAGCAGAGGTGATCATGCCGGTCCGCAATCCCGCCAAGGGTGAGAAGGCCGCCGACCGCATCCGCGGCCTCGTCCCGAACGCCCAGATCTCCACCCGCGCCCTCGACCTGTCCTCGCTCGACTCGGTGGCCGCCCTCACGAGCCGCCTGACCGACGAGGGCCGGGCGATCAACATCCTGGTCAACAACGCCGGCGTGATGACCCCGCCCACCCACCAGGTCACCCAGGACGGCTTCGAGCTGCAGTTCGGCACGAACCACCTCGGCCACTTCGCGCTGACCCAGGGGCTGCTGTCGCTGCTCAAGCAGGGTGCGGCCCGCGTCACGCACCAGACGAGCATCGCCGCCCGCAGCGGAACGATCAACTGGGACGACCTGAACTGGGACAGGAGCTACGACGCCAACAAGGCGTACCGCCAGTCCAAGATCGCCGTCGGCCTGTACGCCCGGGAGCTCCAGGCCCGCAGCCAGGCCGGCGGGTGGGGCATCACCAGCAACTTCGCCCACCCCGGTGTCTCGCCCACGAACCTGCTCGCCGCGCAGCCCGGCCTGGGACGCCCCAAGGACACCACCGCCGTCCGCGCGATCCGCGTGCTCTCCCGCCTCGGTCTGACGGGGACGGTCGAGTCCGCAGCACTCCCGGCGCTGCTGGCGGCAACCGGCCCGGCCTCCACCGGCGGGCTCTTCTACGGCCCTCAGGGCCCCGGCAAGGTCGGCGGCGCGCCGGCCGAGCAGGAGCTGTGGGCGCCGCTGCGCAGCATGGACGACGCCCGGCGCCTGTGGGAGGCCTCGGAGCGCCTGGTCGGTGTGCGCTTCGCCGTCTGAGGGCCGGTGGCCCTCACGAATCCGGCTGGAGACGGCTGCGCAGGAAGGTGAGGATCTCGCGGCGTGCCGGCCGGGCGGCCGGCACGAGACCCGGCACGCTCAGGAAGCTGTGCACGGCCCTGGGGTAGCAGGTCAGGCGAGCGTCGGTGCCGTCCTCGCGGAGCCGTTCGGCGTAGCGGCGCCCGTGGTCGGCCAGCGGATCCAGCGCGGCCGTGACGATCAGTGCCGGCGGCAGCCCGGCGAGGCTGTCGAACTTGAGGGGCGACACGACGCGAGCGTCGAGGCTCGGGGGGACGCTCAGCTTGCGGGCTGTCCGCAGCCGGGACAGCGACAGGGTGGGGTTGCCGGCGTTCTCCCTGATCGAGGGGTAGTCGGTCATGGTCGCGGTCAGGTCCGTGGCGGGATAGTTCAGCACCTGGGCACGCAGCGGCGGGCCGTCCTTGCGGGCGCGAAGGGCGATGAGCGCGGCGATCGTGCCGCCGGCGCTTTCGCCCAGGACCACGACGGCGCCGGGATCGACGCCCCAGCCTGCGGCCTCCCCGACGAGCCGGACGACGGTGTCGTAGCCGTCCTCGACCGGCTGGGGCAGCGGGTGCTCCGGGGCGAGGCGGTACTCCACCGCCACGACCACCGCGGGGCACCGGGCTGCGAGGTGGCTGTTGAGCCAGTCGTTCTGCGCCGCAGTTCCGGCGAAGAACCCGCCACCGTGGAACGACACGATCAGCGGCAGGTTCCCCCGGGCGAGCTTCGGGCGATGGACGCGCAGCTTCAGGCGGCGACCCGGCAGCTCGATGCTGGTCTCCTCGAGGTGTGCGCGGCGGTCGGGCAGGCCGGTGACGATCCGTGCGGCAGGGGAAGATGCGGCGCGATTGGCTTTGTCCCGCACGAGGATCACCTGATCGTCGGTCAGAGCCTCCCAATCCACGGTGTCCCTGAGGATGCGGGTGCCCAGTGGAGCTCTGCTTCTCATGTGTCCTCCGGGGGTGCGAGACGCGACCGGGTCACTGTCACAGCCGTGTCCCACCGGTGGATTGGACGAATGTTCCCGCGCCGTCAGTGACGGTCGGGCCAGGCCACATCGTCGACGGCGAGGAACGGCGCGCTTGCCACCGTCGCGGGTGTCACCCCGGTGAAGGTCAGGACATCGCGGTGGAGGTGCGACTGGTCGGCGTAGCCGCTGTCCACCGCAGCCACGGCGGCGGCCTGACCGGCGGCGAGGCGATGAGCCGCCGCATCGAACCGGATGAGCTGGGCGGCACGTTTGGGGGCGACGCCGATCTGCGACCGGAACCGGGACCACAACCGTTTACGGCTCCAGCCGACCTCGGCCGCCAGTCCGTCGACCCGCGTCCGCCCCCGGCTGGCCATCATCTGTCCCCAGCAGAACGCGACTTCCGGATCAACGGCGCGGCCCTCGTCGTGACGCCGGGCCAGCGCGACGTCCACGAGCGTGAACCGCTCCTCCCACGACCTGGCGGCCCGGAGCCGCTCCTGGATCCGCACGGCGTCGGCTCCCCAGAGGTCGTCGAGGCTCAGCACGACCCCGCTCAGTTCCGGGGCGGCGCCCAGAACCGCACGGGCGACCACCGGCGACAACCGCACCTGCAGGCAGGAGAAGCTGCCGGCCGGACCCTGCCCCCGGGCGCGGTCGGGGGCGAGGCCGGCGACAACACAGCCGCGCTGTTCCCGCCCCTTGCCGTCGGCGACGACCAGGGCCCGGTCGCCGAGGTCGAAGACCACCATGACACCCGGATGCGGCACCACCTCGACGTCGACGAGGCTGGTGGCCCGATCGCTGAACCCCGCCATCGTGACGCCCGCGAGCCGGCTCGGCCGCACCGGGACCGCGATGTCCCAGGCCGGTGCAGCGAGGCGGACGGGCGCGGCAGAACGCACCCCACGATCGTACGGGGCGCCGGGTTCAGCTCTGCCACTCCAGGCCGAACGCTCCGGCCGGGTCGAGGATCGCACCGGACGCGTACTCGGACGCGAAGCCGTCGGCGCCCAGGACGGCGACGGCGGTGGTCCGCAGCCGTGCCAGTTCGGCGGCGTCGTCGGGGTCCGGCACCTGGGCCAGGACGGCGAAGGCGCTGTCGGTGAAGCCGATCATGCGTGCGGCCTGCGCCTGGTCGCCGTCGGCCGAGGCCAGCGCGGCGGCGGCCACACCCAGGTACGGCACGAAAGTGCGGTAGCCCTGCCGGAACACCCGCTCGCGGCCTTCGGTGAACAGCTGCCGGGCGCGCTCGAGGTGGCCCAGGTGCAGTTCGGTGAAGGCCAGGTTGTGATACTCCGAGTTGACCGTTTCGGCCCGTCCGAGGGCCTCGTTCAGCTCGATGCCGGCGAGGTAGCGGACGCGGGCCTCGGCATGGTCACCGGAGAGACGGGCGACCGCGGCCAGCACGTGCCGGGGACGCTCCTCCAGGGCACGGTCACCGGCGTGGACGGCGACGGCCAGTGCCTGGCCGGCGAGTTCCTCGGCGCGGGGCAGGTCGTCGCCGCGCAGGGCGACGCGGGCCAGGGCGTAGAGAGCCTCGACCTCACCGGCCGAGTCCCCGTCGGCGCGGGCACGCTCGATCTCCAGGGTGGCCATCCGCAGCACCTCGGCGGTGTCACCCTGGCGGAAGGCCGTGCGTACCTCGTTCTGGAAACTCATGCGGCGACGGTAGTCGGCGGCTGTTGACGACCAGTGGATCCCGTTAGTCTTCGCGTACGGCTTGGGGAACCCGGGAGGAGTGGTGCGGGCGTGGCGTCGGGCGGCCTGCGTCTGCAGATCCTCGGTCCGCTGCGGGTCCGGCACGAGGGCAGCGAGCCGGCCACCTTCACGGGGCAGCAGGCCTGTCTGCTCGCGTTGCTTCTCGCGCGGGAGCAGCGCCCGATCAGTGCCGCCGGGCTGATCGACCTGATCTGGGGCGACGACGTCCCGGCCAGCGCCCTGAACATCCTCCACAAGTACATCGGCGCACTGCGGCGGCTGCTGGAGCCCGGGCTGCCGGCGCGGGAGCCGGGCTCGTACCTGGTCCGTCGCGGTCACGGCTACCTGATCGAGGCCGTTCAGGGCACCTCAGACCTGGCCGACTTCCGCGCTGCTGTCGCCGTGGCCGAGACCGCACAGCAGCCGGAAGCGGCGCTGGACGCGTACCTGGAGGCTCTGGCTCTGTGGCACGGGCCGGCGGCCGACGGTCTGGAGTGCGGACCGGCCGCGGCGGCGATGTTCGCCGCGCTCGACGGCGACTTCTTCGACACGTGCGAGGCGGCGGCCAGGGTCGCTGTTTCGGCCGGGCGGCCGCAGCGGGTGCTCCGGCCGCTGCGCCTCGCCGCTGCGATGGCGCCGTTGCACGAGCCGGTGCAGGCGAGCCTCGTCGACACGCTGGCGGCGGCCGGTCAGCAGGCCGATGCCCTGCTGGTTTTCGACGCCGTGCGCAACCGGCTCCGCGACGAGCTCGGCATCACACCCGGCCCGGCGTTGCAGGCCGCGCATCAACGGGTGCTGGCCGAGGCGCCGGCGACCGGCGGCGTCCGGCCGGGCCCGGGCGGAACGTTCGTCGGCCGGGCCGACGAGCTCGCGACATTGCGGCAGGCGGTGACGGCGGCGCTGGGCGGCGGCACCGGGTTTGTCCTGGTCGAGGGTGAGCCGGGCAGCGGAAAGACCCGTCTGCTGGAGGAGGCCACCGACGAGGCCGGGCGGCGTGGGGTGTTCACGGCCTGGGGAAAGTGCCTGCCGGGTGACGGGACGCCCGCGATGTGGCCCTGGGTTCAGGCGATCGGCGCGGTGCTCGACGGTCTGCCCACCACCACCCGCAGGGAAAGTCTCGCCGGTGAACTCGGCCGGATCACCGCACCGCACACCGCCGTGCGGCCGCCGGACGAGGGCACGCAGTTCCGCCTCTTCGAGCAGGTCGTCGCCGTTGTCGGTCAAGCCGCGGCGCGGTGCCCGGTGCTGCTCGTCATCGACGATCTCCAGTGGGCCGACGCCGCCTCGCTGCGGCTGTTCGGCCACCTGGCCACGCGGCTGCCGGGCGCAACCGCGGTCGTCGGCCTGCTGCGGGACAGCGCGCCCGTCCCCGACGCGGCGCTCACCGGGATGCTCGCGGCGGCCGGCCGCGTCCCGGGTCACCGCCGGATCCGGCTCGGCCCGCTCAGCCCGGACGACGTGGCGCAGCTCGTCAGCGGCGAGACCGGGCAGGACGCCGGTCCGGCCGTCGCCCGCAGCATCCACACCCGTACGGCCGGCAATGCGTTCCTGGTCCGCGAGCTGGCCCGCCTGCTGGCCGACGGTGGTGAGGTCACCCCGGAGCGGACGGAGGTGCCGGCCACGGTGCGGGACATCGTCCGCGACCGGATGGCCGGTTTGGACCAGCAGGCCGGACAGGTGCTCCGGATCGCCGCGCTGCTGGGCCGCGACGTCGACGTCCGTCTGCTGGCCGCGGCGGCCGGCCTCGACGGCGAGACCTGCCTCGCCCGCCTCGAGCTGCTGACCGCCTCGGGCCTTCTCACTCCGGTACGCGGAGACCCGTTCTCCTTCCGCTTCGCGCACGATCTGGTCCGCGAATCGGTCGTGGCGGCCACCCCGCCGCTGCCGGCGACCCGGATGCACCTGCGGATCGCCGACGCGCTCCAGGGCACCGCAGCCGTCGACGAGTCCGTCGCCGAACGCTTCGCTCACCACCTCTGGGCTGCCGGCCCGCTGGCCGACCCCGCCCGTACGGCGGACGCGCTCGTGCGCGCGGGCGGCCACGCGGCAGCCAAGTCGGCCTTCGACGCCGCCGAGCGGCACCTGCAGTCAGCCGCGCAGCTGGCCCGGGCCGCCGGACTGGCGGAGTCGGAGCTGTCCGCGCTGTCGCAGCTCATCATGGTTGCCGGGATGCGATCGGGTTACAGCGCGGCGGCGCCCGGCCTGCTGAAGAGGGCCGAGCACCTGGCGCGAGGGCTGGGCCGGGAGCGGCAGGCCACCGAGTTCCTGTTCTCCCGCCGGGCGGCGCACTCCCAGGCCGCGCAGCTTCAGCACAGCGGGCGGCTGGCGCACCGGCTGCTCCAGCAGGGTGAGCGGTCCGGCGACCCGGTCGTGCGGGCGTACGGTCTGCACGCCTGGGGCATCCACCAGTGGGACATCGGCAACGTCGGCGAGGCGTTCCGCCACCTGAGCCGGTCGAACCAGACGATGGTCGACGACCTCGCCCGGCGCGACGAGCAGCCGCTGCGGCACGACCTGCGGCTGTTGTCGGCCGGGATGCTGGCCGAGACGACCGCCCTGCACGGCGACGTCGGGGCGGCGCGCGGCCTGCTCGACACCCTGGAGGCCACCGCGGGCGACGACCCGTACGCCGTCACGGTCTGGGCCGCCTTCTCCGCGCGGGTCGCCGCGATGGTCGGGGACCCGGTCTGGGCACTGCGAGTGGCGGAGCGGGGCATCGCCGAGGACCCCGGGTTCTCGTACACATTCTTCGGCGCCTATCTGCGGCTGGCCCGGTGGTGGGCGAGGGCCGTGACCGGCGTGGATCCGGCCGGTGCGGCAACCGAGGCCGAGGCGGTCATCACCACGGTGCTTCTCGACCCGCCACGCTCCAACCTGCCCACCTGGTACGCCCTGCTCGCCGAGATGTGGCTGGCCGCCGGGCGGGTGGACGACGCCGCCAAGGCCCTGGACCGGGCCGACGAGTTCCTCGAGGCCCACGGCCAGCGGTACGCCGAAGGTCTGCTCCTGCTGGTGCGGGCCCGGTTGCTGCGGGCCCGCGGCGAGCCTGACGCCGCCGTCCGGGCCGCGGCCGGGCGGGCCCGGACGCGGTCCGTCGAGCGTGAGGCACACCTGTTCGCCGACCGTGCCGACGCGTTGCTGGCGTCGCTCGCCGAGCCGGCCGAGCCGGTCTAGTTCTCGACGTGGTCGGCGGCGGCCAGGATCGCCGTGATCGTCGCCTGCGGGTTCGAGATCATCGAGACGTGCGACCCGGCCACCTCGGTGGTCTTCGCGTTCGCCCGAGCGGCCATGGACCGCTGGGTCGCAGCGGGGATCACGAGGTCCTCGGTGCCGACCACCGCCCAGCTGGGCAGGATCTTCCAGGCCGCGGCGCCCGACGGCGTGGCGTTGGCGCTCAGCGTGATCGGCCGCTGACCGGCGACCACCAGCAGGCGGTCGGTCTCGGACAGGTCCTGGGCCATGGACTTGTGCACGGTCTCCGGCTTCAGGAAGGCCTCCGCGTCACCCTCCGGCCCACCCGGGTAACCGACGATGTCGAAGACCGTCGTCGGGTCGGGCACGTCGAACGCCGACCCGGATCCACCCAGGATCTGGAAGACGGTCTCCCCCTCGTCGGGGATGAAGGCGTTCACGTAGACCAGGGCCCGCACGTCGCCGCCGGCCGCGGCGTTGGTGATGACAAAACCACCGTACGAGTGCCCGACGAGCACCACCGGACCACTCGTACGCTGGGCGACGAACGACGAGAGGTACCCGGTGTCGGCTGCCAGCCCCCGGAGCAGGTTCGGCGGGGCCAGCACGGTGTAGCCCCGTTCCTGCAGCTCCGAGGTGACCGCGTTCCAGCTGGAAGCGTCGGCCCAGGCGCCGTGCACCGCAACGATCGTCGGTTTGGCCATCTGTCTCTCCCCACGTTGTCCGGTGGTCGACCCACCGCCGGCATCGTGTCGCCGGCCGGTGCAGGAGAAGTGCAGCACCGGGGCCGTGCTGACGCCGATCGATGCACTGATCGTCAACCGGCCGGTTCTAGCCTGACCGTGACGACCGCCCTGGGAGGGTTCCGTGCCGCACCGCTACCTGACCGCGCTCGAGACGCCCTCGGTCGAGGCCGCCCAGCGGGAGTACGGCAGTCACACCGCCATGCAACGTCTGCTCGCCGGCTGGGACACCGACGCCGTGCTCGGCGCCGAGGAGGCCGCGTTCCTGGACGAGCGCGACAGCTTCTACCTCGCCACCGTCGGCGAGAGCGGCTGGCCCTACGTACAGCACCGCGGCGGACCGCCCGGGTTCCTGAAGCTTTTGGACGGCGATGCGGAGGCCAGCGTGATCGGCTGGGCCGACTACCGGGGCAACCGCCAGTACGTGTCGGTCGGCAATCTCGGTGCGTCCGCCCGCGTGTCGCTGATCCTGGTCGACTACCGCCACCAGCAGCGCCTCAAGATCCTCGGCGAGGCCCGCACGGTCGACGTCAGGCAGCCCGAAGGGGCGGCGCTGGCCGAGCAGGTCAGCACCCCGGGTTACCAGGCGCACGTCGAACGTGTCATCACCGTCCGCGTGCACGGGTACGACTGGAACTGCCCGCAGCACATCACTCCCCGCTGGACCCGCGCCGAGCTGGCCCCCGTGCTGGAGAAGATGCAGGGTGAGCTCGCGGACCTGCGCGACCGCAATCGCCGGCTGGAGCAGGAACTCGCCGCGCTGCGGGACGCCTGAGCAACCCTGCTGTCTGCCGGGGACAGGATGTCCCTGGATAAGTTCGGCCTTCACCTGTTTTCCGGTTCACGTCACGATTGACCGGTCGAACACGGGAGGCTGAGACGATGGACCGGGCACAACTCGCCGACTTTCTCCGGGCCCGCCGCGAGGCGCTGCAGCCGGAGGATGTCGGGCTCCCCCGCGGCGCCCGGCGCCGGACCGGCGGACTGCGGCGCGAGGAGGTCGCCGCACTGTCCGGCATGTCGGCGGACTACCTGGGCCGGATCGAGCAGCAGCGCGGTCCACTGCCGTCGGAGCAGATGCTGGCCGGGCTGGCCCGGGGCCTGCACCTCAGCCTGAACGAGCGGGACCGCCTCTTCGCCCTGGCCGGGCACCCCGCGCCGCGCCGGGTCCTGCGCGACGATCACCTCAGCCCCAGCATGATGCGCATCGTCGACCGCCTCACCGACACGCCCGCCCTGGTGATGTCCCGGTTCGGCGAGACGCTGCTGCAGACCCGCCCGGCGGTCGCCCTGCTCGGTGACTTCATGCGGTTCACCGGCCTGTCCCGCTACCTGGTCTACCGCTGGTTCACCGACCCGGCGACCCGCGAGCTCTATCCGCCCGAGGACCACAACCTGCGGGGCCGGGTCTTCACCGTGGACCTCCGGACGGCGTACACGGCGGCTCCCGAGGGCCGGGCCGGCGAGATCGTCGCGGCACTGCTGGAGGTCAGCGAAGAGTTCGCCGAGATCTGGCGGCTGCACGAGGTGGACGTCACCCACCACCACGACCTCAAGCGGTACCGGCACGCCGAGCTGGGCGAGCTGGAGCTCTACTGCCAGCCCCTGGTGGATCCCGAGCAGGCCCAGGAGCTGCTCGTCTTCACCGCGATCCCGGGCTCGCCGAGTCACGAGAAGCTTCAGCTCCTGGCCGCCGTCGGTCGCTGACCCGGCTGTTCGCCGGCTCACACCACGAACCCATTGCTTCGAATTCGCAGCAATGTACACTCACAAAGTGCTTCGAACTCGAAGCACTGAATCGAAAGAGGGATTCCCATGAAGGCGATGCGTTTCCACGAGTACGGCGACCCGGGCGTCCTGCGGTACGAGGACGTGGACCAGCCCGTCCCCGGCGCCGGTGAGGTGCTGATCCGGGTGGCGGCGACCTCGTTCAACGGTGTCGACGGCAACATCCGCGGCGGTTTCATGCAGGGCCCCATCCCGGTGACGCTGCCGCACACGCCCGGCCTCGACGTGTCCGGCACCGTCGAAGCGCTCGGCGACGGCGTGCCCACCTTCCCCGTCGGCGACCAGGTCATCGGCTTCCTGGCCATGACCGGTGAGGGCGCCTCCGCGGAGTACGTCGTGGCTCCGGCCGAGATCCTGGCGTCGGCGCCCACGAGCATCCCGCTGACCGACGCGGCCGCCCTGCCGGTGGTCGGCCTCACCGCCTGGCAGGCACTCTTCGACCACGCCGGGCTCGTGAGCGGGCAGCGGGTGCTGATCAACGGTGCCGGTGGTGCGGTCGGTGGCTACGCCGCGCAGCTGGCGAAGAGGGCCGGCGCATACGTGATCGCCACGGCCGGGCCGGGCAGCAGCGAGGGAGCCCGCAAGGCGGGCGCGGACGAGGTTGTCGACCACACCACGACCACGGTGACCGACGCGGTGACCGAGCCGGTCGACGTCGTGCTCAACCTGGCGCCGATCCAGCCGGAGCAGCTGGCCGCGCTGGTGACGCTCATCCGCCCCGGCGGAGTGCTGGTGAACACCACGGTGTGGATGCCCGCACCGTCCGACGAGGAGCGCGGCGTCCGTGGGATCAACCTCTTCGTCCGCAGCGACGCGGGCCAGCTGGCGCAGCTCGTGACGCTCGTCGACTCCGGCGAGCTGCGCGTCGACGTGGCCCGGCAGGTGCCGCTGGCCGATCTGCCCGCCGTCCACGCCCAGGCCGCCACCGGTGACCTGCACGGCAAGGTCGTCATCGTCGCCTGACGGGACCGGCGCGGGCGGGCGTTCAGGGCCTTCGATGTATCGTCCTGCGCGTGACAGATCCACTCCTTCCGGGGGATCCGGCCGAATTGGGCGGCTACCGGCTGCTCGGCCGGCTCGGTCAGGGTGGCATGGGTGCCGTCTACCTGGGGCGGGGCGCCGAGGGGCGGCTGGTCGCCGTCAAGATGATCCGGCCCGAGTTCGCGTACGACACCGAGTTCCGGGGCCGGTTCCGCAGCGAGGTCAACCGCGCCCGCCAGGTCCCACCCTTCTGTACGGCCGAAGTGCTCGACGCCGACCCCGACCACTCGACGCCGTACCTGGTCGTCGAGTACGTGGACGGGCCGAGCCTGGCGCAGGTCATCGCCGGGCAGGGTCCACTGAGCGGCGGGAGTTTGCACAGCGTCGCGGTCGGGGTGGCCACGGCGCTGAGCGCGATCCACGGCGCCGGGGTGATCCACCGTGACCTCAAGCCGGGCAACGTCCTGCTCGCGCGGGGCATGCCCAAGGTCATCGACTTCGGCATCGCCCGCGCGTTCGAGGCGACCAGCCAGCACACCCGTACCGATCAGATGGTCGGCACGGTCGCCTACATGGCGCCGGAGCGCTTCGACACCGACGGCGGCGCGGTCGGCCCGGCAGCCGACGTGTTCGCCTGGGGTGCCGTCGTCACCTACGCGGCGACGGGGCGCACGCCCTTCCAGGCGGACTCCCCCGCGGCGACAGCGGCCCGGATCCTGACCCAGCCACCGGAGCTGAGCGGGTTGCCGGAGCCGCTGCGCTCGGTGGTCACCCGCGCCCTGGCGAAGGACCCGGCCGAGCGGCCCACCGCGCCTCAACTGCTCAACCTGCTGCTGGACCTCGACGCCGCGGACACGACCGAACTGCTGCGTCCGGAACTGCTGCGGACGGCGGTGGCTGCGCAGCGCGCTCCCGGGCGTACCGGGAAAGGGTCGAAGCGGAGGATCCGCGCGGCGGTCGTGGCCGGCGTGGGTGCGCTGGTGCTGGCCGGGGCCGGTCTTCTTGCCGCTCAGGCCCTGCCCGGGCTGGGTGCGGCCACCGACGACGTGATCGGCGACGCGGCGCCGGCTTCGGCACGGCCGTCGCTGAGCCGGGCCGCAGGCGGGACCGAGATCTTCGACCGGCTGGACCGGCCGGGCCAGTGGAAGGACACCCGCACCGACGCCGACGGACGGTGCCTCTTCACCGACGGGCGGCTCGAGGCCCGGACGGGGATGTCACCGGTGTACCGCTGCCAGGGTCCGGCGGACTCGTTCGCGAAGGACCAGGCGGTCAGCGTCGACGCGACGGTCCTCACCCCCGGGTCGTGCGCGGTGATCTGGCTGCGGGCGACCGGCGCGGACGCCTATCTGGTGTCGCTCTGCGAGTCCGAGGTCAGGCTGGGTGTCGACGCCGCGGACGGCGTCACCGGCGAGGTCCGGGCCGCGGTGACCGGCACCGGGCTGGGACGTGCGCGCCGGGTCGAGGTCGTCGTCCGCGACGAGAAGGCAACCGTCGCGGTGGACGGTACGGAAGTGCTGGCCACCCCGCTCGGGGAGGCGTCACTGAAGGCCGGCCGGGTGACGTTCGGCGTCATCGACGACATCATCAGCGGCGACGCCCGAGCCGCGTTCACCCAGGCGAAAATCATGGAGCTATGAGACGCAGCATTGTGGTCCTGACGCTGGCGCTGCTGGCCGGTGGGTGCGGCACCGCCACCCCGGACGCCTCCCCCACCCCGGCTTCCTCGGCGACTTCGGCTTCCCCGTCGGCTTCGACTCCGAGTGCGGGGGCCACGAGCTCGCGGGCGGCGCCGCAACCGCGGTTCGCCGACCTGACGCAGGGCAGCACCACCTCGGTGGTGATCCTGCACGCCTACGACAGCAAGAACGCGTCGGCCGTGGTGGAGCCCATCATCTTCATGACCGGCGACGCGTACTGCCGGACCTTCAAGATCAAGCGCACGGACGCCCGGTGTGTCAACCACGCCTACGTCACGGAGGAGAGCAACACGAAGGTCACCGTGCCGATCGACGCGCAGGCGAAGTTCTTCACCTGGGAGGACGCCCAGGGCGACGTCTGCATCGACGCCCCCGAGAAGGGCGGCACCTGCCCCATGACCGCCAAGGAGTTCGGCGGGTGGGTCGAGCTCAACAAGAATTCCATGATCGCGGTGGCCACCGAGGACGGCGTCATCACGCGGATGGCCATCGTCTACACACCCTGAGACGGGAACGGTACGCCCGTCAGCCGCTCGGACAGTGACCACAACCGCGCGGCCAGCTCGGGATCCCGGGCCTGCGCGGAGCGGTTGATCAGCTCGGGTGCACCACGCATGTGCGCGAAGTGGCTCGGCCCGGCGAAGCTGTTGCCCGGGACGTCGGCGACCGCCGCGTACAGGACGGGAAGGGCGCCCTCGTCGGGGCTCTGGGCCAGCAGCCGGACCATGAGTCTGCCCGCGAGGCCGCTCTCGGCGTACATCTGGCTGGCGACGAAGCCGGGGTGGGCCGCCTGCGCGAGGACCTTCGAACCGGCGGCGTCGAGGCGGCGCTGGAGTTCGGCGGTGAAGAGCAGGTTGGCCAGCTTGGACCGGTTGTAGGCCCGCGACTGCCCGTAGCGGGTCCGCTCGTCGTTGGGGTCGTCGAAGTCGATGCGGCCGACCCGTTCGGCCTGCGAGGAGACGGTCACGACCCGCCCGTCGACGTGCGGCAGCAGCAGGTTGGTCAGCGCGAACGGGCCGAGGTGGTTGGTGCCGAACTGCATCTCGAAGCCGTCCCCGGTACGCCGCAGCTCGGGCACCGACACCCCGGCGTTGTTGATCAGCAGATCGATCGGGCCCTGCCAGCCGGCCGCGAAGGCGCGGACGGATTCGAGGCTCGCCAGATCGAGCCGGCGCACCTCGGTGTCACCGCGGATCGTCCGCGCAGCCGCCCGCCCCTTCTCGGTGGTGCGGACGGCCAGAACCACACGCGCCCCGGCTCCGGCCAGCGCGCGGGCTGTCGACAGGCCGACGCCGGTGTTCGATCCGGTCACGATGGCGGTCCGGCCGGTGAGGTCGGGCAGGTCGGCAATGGTGAACCCGGTCATGGTGTCTTCCTCCGCTTGATTGCACTCAGTGGCATCACTGTACGTCGGTGATGCCACTGAGTGCAATCGCGGTAGTCTGAGGCGTGGCCAGATGGGAACCCGACGCGTACGGACGGCTGCGTGACGCGGCCCTCTCGCTCTTCATCGAGCAGGGTTTCGAGAAGACGACCGTCGCCCAGATCGCCGAACGCGCCGGCCTGAACCGGCGCACGTTCTTCCACCACTTCGCCGACAAGCGCGAGGTTGTTTTTGCCGGTCAGGGCGAAGCAGACGCGCTCATCGCGACCGAGATCCGGGCCCAGCCCGATTCCGTCGGCCCGCTGCACGCAGCCGCCGCCGGCCTGAAGCTGCTGGCCCGCTCGACCGAGCAGTACCGCGAAGGCGCCGTCAAGCTCGGCCCGGTCATTGCTGCCAGCCCCGAGCTGCAAGAACGCGAGCTGGCCAAGCGCGCCGACCTGGCCGGCACCATCGCGGCCGCCCTCCGTGAGCGCGGAACAGCCGATCAGACGGCGGTCATCGCCGGGTGGGCGGCGGTCGCAGCGTTTTTTGTCGCGCGCAACCGCTGGAACCAGCCCGCCAACCGCCGCACCTTGGCCGGCCTGATCGACGAGTCACTCGAGCAGTTCGTCAGCGCGGCGGTGACCCCGGGCGATTCGACCGCCGGTCCCGGGGTACCCGATGGTCATGGCTTACTCGATCCGTTGCGCTGACTTCAACAACGACTGCCCCGCCCAGTTCAGCACCCCTGACGAGGACGAACTGCTGCAGCACGTCGAACTGCACACCAAGGTCGTCCACCAGCCGATGGAGTGGACACCCGAACTGGTCGAGGTGGTCAAGACCCACATCACCAAGTCGTGAACGGGCACGGCGCCCCGGACCGCTGAGCCCGGGGCACCGCTGAATCATCTGATCGTCACCGCGGCGGAAACCCGCTGATTGTCCGCCAGGTTCGCGTCGCGGTTCGGGTCCGGATCGGCTGTGGCCCGGAAGGTGAGCGTGCCGGCGGCCCGGTCCTCACCGGTGACGGTGTAGCTGAACGAGAACCGCGTGGTCCGGTTGCCCCGCTGGACAGGAACCGGCTGGGTGATCGCGTCGACGTAGGCGAAACCACCGGGAATGCTCCGCTCGACGACCACCCGTACGGTTTCGTCGTAGCGGGTGTTGCGGACCTCGGCGCCGACCGTGATGGTCTGCCCCACCCGCGCTCGCCCGGGTGCGGTGACCCGCACGATCGCCACGTCGTGGGTGCGGACCTCGACCAGGCGGGTGGTGGACGCCGTACGGCCGTCGGTGGTGGTCACCGTCAGCCGTACCTGGTAATCGCCGTCGACGGTGAACTGATGCACCGGATTGGCCTCCGTGGAGGTCGATCCGTCGTCGAAGTCCCAGGCGTAGGACAGTCCGGTGTCTCCCGGGTCCGAAGCGATGCTGCTGAAACTGACAGGCTCGACCGAATTCGGTGCGAACGGCGGGTAGATGTCCACCAAGGGCGGCGGCGGCACGGCGAGCTCGAACGTGGCCTCACCGATCGCCGCGACCTGGAAGTAGTAGGTCCGGCCGGCCTGCGCGACGAACGTCAGTGCCTTGTACTCCGGCCGGCAGCCCGCCAGCACCAGACCGGAGAGCGACGAACCGACGTAGGCGGCGATCTCGGCGTCACCGGTGATGGTCCGCGCCGAGATGGAGCCGGTGGTGGCAGGCGTGTAGGAGTACCAGGCCGTGGCCGACGAGAACACACACGATTGTGGCTCACGGTCCTCCCGGGTGGCACCCGTGTAGTTGCGGGTGTCCGAGAACGGCAGGGTCCCGACCTGGACCGCCGCGGCAAAGTTGTCGTTGGACGGTACGGCCAGGGCGGCGGTCTGCATCCCCAGCAGCAGCACGATCACCCCCGTGACGGCTGTACCGAATCGCGCCACACTTCTTCTGTCCACTACGGACCTCCCGTGTTCCGGAGATGGATGAGGTCCGAAGTCTCGCGGCGGCAACGATAAGGGACGGTTAACGGAGTCCTAAACTTCGCGACGGTCGGGCCGCACCAGACCGGTCTGGTACGCGATGACGACCAGTTGCGCGCGATCCCGGACACCCAGTTTGGTCATGGCCCGGTTGACGTGCGTCTTGGCCGTCAGCGGTGACACGTAGAGCCGTTCGGCGATGGCGTCGTTCGACAGCCCGGCCGCGACCAGGGCCAGCGTCTCGCGCTCTCGGCTGGTCAGGACGTCGAGCGCGTCCGGGGTGGGCAGCGGCGACGGCTCGGGCATGTCGAGGAAGCGGGTGATCAGGCTTTGAGTGGCCTTCGGGGACAGCAACGCCTCCCCGCCCGCGACGACCCGGACGGCGTCCAGCAGATCGGCCCGGTTGACACTCTTGCTGAGGAAACCGCTGGCGCCCGCACGCAACGCGAGCAGGACGTTCTCGTCGAGTTCGAAGGTGGTCAGGATCAGCACCCGGACACCGGCCAGGTCCTCGTCCTCGGTGATCAGCCGGGTCGCCTCGATGCCGTCGAGCTCGGGCATCCGGATGTCCATCAGCACCACGTCGGCGCGGGCGCTGCGGGCGACCGCCACCGCCTCCCGCCCGTTCGCGGCCTCGCCGACGACCTCGAGATCGGGTGCCGAGTTGATGAGCACCCGGAACCCGTCCCGGATCAGGGTCTGGTCGTCGGCCAGCACCACGCGGATCGGACCGGTCATCGCAGAACCTCCTGGCTGACGGACGCGGGAAGGAAGGCACACACCGCAAATCGGCCTCCGGCACCGGGACCGGCGTCCAGTGTGCCGCCCACCGACGCGGCCCGCTCGCGCATCCCCGTCAGGCCGTGCCCGGGGTGCGCACCGGTCGCGGTGCCCGCGCGGTTCTCCACGGTGATCGTGAGCCCTTCCGGGGTGTAGGTCAGCCGGACCTGGGCGTTCGGGTCACGGCCGTGCTTCCGCACGTTCGTCAGAGACTCCTGCACGATCCTGTAAGCGGCCAGATCGACCGCCGACGGCAGTGGCCTCGCCTCACCCTCCTGCTGGTGCGCGACACGCAGACCGGCGGCGGCCACGGAGTCGAGCAGCCCGCCGAGCCGCGCCAGGCCGGGTACCGGTTCGGTGGATGGCTCGGGATCGTCGGCCTGGCGCAGCACGGTCAGCACGGCGGAGAGCTCCTCGAGCACGGTCCGGACCGACTTGCGGACGTGGGTCAGGGCCTGCTCGGCCTGGTCGGGCTCCTCGCGCAGCACGTGGGAGGCGACCTCGGCCTGCACGTTGATCAGGGCGATGTGGTGCGCCACGATGTCGTGCAGCTCGCGGGCAATGCGCAGCCGTTCCTCCGCGACGCGGCGCCTGGCCTCCTCGTCCCGGCTCTGCTCGGCACGGACGGCGCGCTCCTCGACCGCCGCGACGTAGGCCCGCCGGGTCCGGACGGCATCACCGATGGCGACGGCCATCCCCATCCAGGCGAGGTCCTCCAGGCTCTCGGAGGAGTCCCACAGCTGTCCGTCGAAGAGCACCGCGGCGAGATAGACGACGAGCGCCGCCGCCGCACCGGCGGTCCAGGCGATCGTCCGCCGCCGGCGCGACGCAACGGTGTACGCGCTCACAACCGACACCGCCGTCAGCACGTAGACCTCGCCGCCGTCGATCCGCGCCCACGCCGCAGCGACGGTGACGACGACCAGGACCGCCACGGGCCGCCACCGCCGCAACGCGACCAGCAGCGCCGCCACTGCCGCGATCAGCACGTCCAGCGCCGTCAGGCTCCGGCCCGGGATGCTCCGGGGGCCGCTCAGCACCGACAGCAGGGACAGCACGCCGACCAGCACCCCCAGCAGCGTGTCCACCACCTGCGGGTGGCGGGCAGCGGCAGCCCAGGCACGCAGGAGCCGGGTGTTCGACAGGGCCATGCCGGTCACCGTACGCGGGCCGGACCCCGCCCACGTCGTCCCCGCGTGGTAGCCCGTGGGCAACCCCGGATACCACCGCTGTGGTATCCGGCGGGGACCACAGCGGGAGGACGCGGACCGCACCCCCACCGGGCCATCGTGACGACATGATCGATCGACGCAAGCGCCCCCTGCTGCCGAGAGGCGAGCGGGTGCTGATCAGTGAGCACGACACGGCCGGCGATCGACAAGTCGTCGGCACCCGGTACGCGGTGTACCACCAGGGTGCGCCGCACGAGCCGGAACCGTGGCACCGGCTCGGCTGGGACCAGATCGAACGCGTCGACCGCGACTCCGCTCGCGGCGAACTCGTCCTCGTCCCCGCCGTGCCGGGCCGCGTACCCGTACTGGTTCTCCGGATCCGCGACGGGCAAAGATTCCACGACCTGGCCCGCGAACGCATCGCGGCCACGACGCTGCTGCGCGTGCCGTTGAGCCGCTCCGGGCGTCCGGCCGGCGCGCTGACGGCCCGGCGCCGGGCCGACGGCCGCGGCGAGGTGCTGTGGGTGCTGTCCTGCGGCGGCGAGACCCCGTGGACCACGGGCGAGCTGACCCCGGTCGTCCGGCAGGCGTGCGTCCAGGCGGGCCTGCCTACGACAGCCGTGGTACCCCGCATTGTCCATGGCTGTAGGACGCGGAACCCGCTGCCACCAGGCGATCGTTAGTCCGCCGCCGCGGCCCGTCGCACCTACCGCACTCCGAGGAGCAGCACATGTCCACTCTCGCCACATCCAGGCCCACGTCCCGCGTCCGGTCCGTCCTCGCCTGGTCTCTGCAGGGGCTGCTGGCCCTGGCGTTCCTGTACTTCGGCATCTCCAAGCTCGGCGGCGGCGCGGACGTCGTCGCGTCCTACGAGGAGATCGGCGCAGGTCAGTGGCTGCGCTATTTCACTGCGACGACCGAGATCCTCGGCGGGCTCGCCCTGCTCTGGCTGCCGCTCGCCGGTCTGGCTGCAGCCGCTCTCGCCGTGCAAATGATGGGCGCGGCGATCACCCAGCTCGTTGTCGTCGAGGACGGCGACGCGGTCATCCCGATCGTTTTCGGGCTCCTGGCCCTGACGATCGCCTGGCTCCGCCGCGACCGGTCGATCGACACGCTCCGCAGACTCCACCTGCTGCCCGCTACCCGCTGATCGACCGCGACAGGAGACCGATCCTCATGGCGCACCACCTGTACCGCCTGGGCACCTTCGCGTTCCGCAGGCGCCGTTACGTCCTGGTCGGCTGGCTGCTGGCCCTCGGCCTCACGCTCGGCGGTTCGATGCTCTGGTCCGGCACACCCACCAACGGCCTCGAGGTGCCGGGCACCGAAGCCCAGCAGGCCATCGACACCCTGCACCGGGAGTTCCCGCAGTCCGACGCCGGAGGCGCCTCGGCCCAGGTTGTCGTCGCCACCGGCGAGGGGAGGACTCTCGCCGATCCGGCCGCGGCCTCGGCCGTCACCGCCCTCGTCACCCGGCTCGGGACGGCACCCCAGGTCGCCGGGGTCACCGAGCTCGACGAACGCTCCACCAGTGCCGACGGCCGGACCGGCATCATCGAGGTCACCTTCACCGCCCGGGGCGACGACCTCACCCCGGCGGCGCAGGAGGGCCTCACCGCGGCACTCGACGGTGCCCGGGCGGCCGGACTGACCGCCGAGGCCGGGGGCAACGCGATCGATGGTCAGCCGGCCCTGGGCAACGCCGAGATCATCGGTGTGGCGGTTGCCGCACTGGTCCTGCTGCTCACGTTCGGCTCGCTGGTGGCCGCCGGTCTGCCGCTGCTGACCGCGCTCCTGGGCGTCATCATCGGCTTCTCGTCCATCGCACTGGCCTCGGCCGTGGTGGACATGCCCTCGGCCGTCAGCACCCTGGCCCTGATGCTCGGACTCGCCGTCGGCATCGACTACGCGCTGTTCATCACCTCCCGCTACCGGTCCGAGCTCGCCCGGTGCCACGAGCCGCAGGAGGCCGCCGGCCGGGCCGTCGCCACCGCCGGTTCGGCCGTGGTCTTCGCCGGGCTCACCGTGATCATCGCCCTGGCCGGGCTGATGGTCGTCAACGTCCCGTTCCTGACCGTGATGGGTCTCGGGTCGGCCGGTGTCGTCGCGATCGCCGTCCTGATCGCCCTCACATTGCTGCCCGCCCTGTTCGGCTTCGCCGGGCACCGGATCATCAGCAAGCGGGTGTGGCGGAAACCGGCCACCCGGACGCTCGGCCACCGCTGGGTCTCGCTCGTCCTGCGGCGCCCGCTGATCGCCGTGGTCGCCGGCGTCGCGGTTCTGGGCATCGCCGCGATTCCCGCACTCGACCTGCGCCTCGGCCTCCCCGACGACGGTACGGCCGCTGCGGACTCCTCACCGCGCAAGGCGTACGACCTGATCGCCGACGGCTTCGGCCCCGGGTACAACGGTCAGCTCACCGTTGTCGTGCAGGGTCCCGACGTCAGCACGGTCAGGACGACCGTGGCTGCCGTTCCCGGTGTCACCGCAGTGAGCCCGCCCCGCACCTCGGACAGCGGCACGGTGTCGATCTTCCAGGTGATCCCTGCGACCGGGCCCACCGATCCGGCCACCACCGGCACCGTCGAGGCCATCCGCACAGCGACGTCTGCCCTGCCCGGCGGTGACGTGTCGGTCACCGGCATCACCGCCGTCAACATCGACGCCTCCCAGAAGATCAGCGATTCGCTGCTGCCCTACCTCGCCCTGATCGTCGGCCTGGCGTTCCTGCTGTTGCTGGTGGTCTTCCGTTCGGTGCTGGTGCCCGTCAAGGCCACCCTCGGTTTCCTGCTCACCATCGGGGCGACCTTCGGCGTCATGGTCGCGGTGTTCCAGTGGGGCTGGCTCAACGGACTGCTCGGTGTCCCGGCCACCGGGCCGATCGTCAGCATGATGCCGATCTTCATCATCGGCATCGCCTTCGGCCTGGCCATGGACTACGAGGTCTTCCTCGTGACCCGCATGCGCGAGGAGTACGTCGCCGGCGCCGACCCGCGCGCGGCGATCGTCGAGGGTTTCGCCGGCAGCGCCCGCGTGGTGAGCGCCGCGGCCGTCATCATGATCAGCATCTTCTCCGGGTTCATGCTCTCCCCGGACCTCCAGATCAAGATGCCGGGCCTCGGTCTGGCGACCGCGGTCCTGGTCGACGCCTTCCTGGTACGCATGACCATCGTGCCCGCCGTCCTCGCTCTGCTGGGGCGCAGAGCGTGGTGGCTGCCCAGCTGGCTCGACCGCGCCCTGCCCGACCTCGACGTCGAGGGCAGCCGCCTGCAGGTGCCCTCCCCCACCGGCCCCGAGCCTGCACCGGCGGTCGAGCTCGTCCGCTGACCACACCCACCACCCGCCGCGTCCTGGTCGAACCGGGGGCGCGGCGGGTCAGTCCTTGCCGATGCCGCTCGTGAGGCCGCCGATGAGCTGGCGTTCGGCGAAGGCGTAACACACCAGCGACGGCAGCATGGCCAGCGTGACGTACGCGAGGATCCGTGCGGTGTCCGCCGAATACTGGGACTGGAACTGCTGGACGCCGAGCGGCAGCGTCCACCAGCGGGAGTCGTTGAAGACGATCAGCGGGAGCAGGAAGTTGTTCCAGCTGCCGACCACCGCGAGCACCGAGACCGTTCCCAGGGCGGGCCGGGACATCGGCAGCAGGATGCGCCAGAAGAAGCGGAACGGGCCGCAGCCATCGAGCACCGCGGACTCCTCGACCTCCGCCGGGATGCTGCGGAAGAAGCTGCGCAGGATGACGATGGTGATCGGCAGGCCGAACGCCGCCTGCGGCAGGATGACGCCGAGCGGGTTGTCCAGCAGGTTCATCTCGCGCAGCAGCACGAACAGCGGCAGGATCGCGACGGCGAACGGGAACATCAGCCCGATCGCGAAGACCATGAACACCACCTCGCGGCCCGGGAAGGCGTACCGGGCGAAGATGTATGCGGCCATGGCCCCGACGAGGACCACGAGCACCGTGCTGGCGATGGCAACGACGACGCTGTTGGTCGCCTGCATCCAGAAGGCGGTCGAGCTCACCGCGTCGAGGTAGTTGCCGGGCACCCACGGATCGGGCAGCCCGAACGGGTTGGCGAACAGCTGGCCGTTGTCCTTGAACCCGCCGAGGATCCCGAACACGATCGGCACCACGACGGCCGCTCCCACGGTGATGCTCACCGCGTGCAGCGCACCGGTCCGCAGCACACGCCGTGGATTTCGGGGGCGCCGCTCGGGCGCGACGGTTGTGCTCATCGGCGGTCTCCGATCGTGGTGATCGCGCCCTCAAGGTCGCGGCGCAGGACGAAGCGCTGGTAGAGCAGCCCGAAGGTGAGGCTGATCAGGAAGATCGCCATGCTGATGGCGCTGGCGTAACCGACGTGGAACCGCTTGAAGCCCTCCTGGAACATCGTCACGGCCAGGGTTTCCGAGGACCGGATCGGGCCGCCGCCGGTGAGCACCCAGATCATGTCGAAGAGCTGGATCGTGCCGAGGATCGACAGGAACACGCTGATCCGGATGGTGGGTCCCAGCAGCGGCAGGGTGATGTGCCGGAACGCCTGCCACGGCCCGGCGCCGTCGATGGCGGCGGCGTCGTGGAGTTCCGGCGGGATGCCCTGACGGCCGGCGAGATAGAGGATCGTGTGGAAACCGAAGTACTTCCACGAGATCACCAGGAACAGCGAGTACATGACCGTGTCGGGGTCGGCCAGCCAGGTGGCGCCCAGATCACCCAGGCCGATCAGCCGCGTGACGTGATTGGCCAGCCCCTGGTTCGGCGAGAAGATCATCGTGAACAGGACCGCCGTGACAACTTCCGAGAGCACGTACGGCGTGAAGAACAGCATCCTGTACGCACGCCGTCCGCGCAGCGGCTGGTTGAGCAGCATGGCGAGGGCGAGCGAGACGGGCAGCTGGATGGCCAGCGAGAGCACCACCAGCAGCAGCGCCCGCCGCAGGTCACCGGCGAAGATCTCGTCGGTCAGCAACCGGTGGAAGTTGTCCAGGCCGACAAACGTCGTCGGTACGCCGAAGCCGTTCCACTCGAAGAAGCTGCTGTACGCGGCGATCACGATCGGGGTGAGCACGAGCAGCGCGAAGAGCACCAGGGCCGGGCTCAGGAACGCCACCACGGTGGGCCAGGGCCGCCGGCGGCGACGACGCGGCCCGGCCGGTTGTGGTGGCGCCGGCGCCGGTCGTCGTTCCTCGGTGAGCACCGCCGATCAGCCCTGTTTGGCCGCGGTGGTGACAGCCTGGACCACCTGATCCGGCGACGACTTGCCCGCCAGCAGCTCGGCCACGCTGTCGTTGACCTGCTGACCCACGGCCGGCGCGTAGGCCTGGTCGAGGTAGAGCTGGAAACCCGTCGAGCGGGACAGCGTGTCGGCCACGAGCTTGAGGGCCGGGTCGGTGACGGCATCCCCGGCCGCCTTGACGACGGGCAGCACACCGGCCGTCTTCGCCTCGATGCGCGCGTTGTCCGGCTGGGCGATGAACTTCAGGAACTCCACGGCTTCCGGTGGCGCGTCCTTGCCGACGGCAAAGCCACCACCGCCACCGAACGCGTCGGTGATCTGCCCCTTGCCGCCGTCGACCGCCGGGAACGCGAAGAAGCCGAGCTTGTCGCCGAGGCCCTTCTTGCCGGCGGAGTTGTCGCGCTGGACAACCGGCGCCCATTGACCCATGAGCTCCATCGCCGCCTTGCCGTTGCCCATGGTCGCGGCCTGCCCGTCCGCCGTGGAGTAGCCGGCGGCCAGGAATCCGGTCTGGAACGGTTGCAGGGCAACAAGTTCGGCCAGCCGGGCACCCGCCGCGACGAAGTCGGGCTGAGTGAAGTTCTTGTCCACGGCGGCCTGCCGCAGGGCGTCCAGACCGGCGACCCGCATGGCCAGGTAGGCCCAGTAGTAGTGGCCGGGCCATTTCTCCTTGCCGGCCAGCGCGATCGGGGTGACCGAGGCCGCCTTGAGCCGCCGGACGGCCTCGAGATAGTCCGTCCAGCTCGCCGGTGGCGCCGTCACCCCGGCCTGCTCGAAGAGCTGCTTGTTGTACCAGAACCCGACCATGCCCGTGTCCACCGCCGACGCGTACGTCTTCCCGCCGATCGTGTACGCGTCCAGGGCCGTGGGGATGAGGGTGTCGCGCCACTGGCCGACGTCCGCGCTGAGGTCCTTGACCATGCCCGCGTCGGCCTGCTGAGCGAGGACGCCGCCACCCCAGGTGTGGAAGATGTCCGGCGGGTCACCGGCCTGGATCACGGTGGTCAGCTTGGTCTTGAAGGCCTCGTTCTCCAGCGGGGTGATCTCGAACTTGACCCCGGGGTGGGTAGCCTCGAACTGGCGGGCCATCTCGGCCCACTTCGACATCATCGGGTCGGTGTTGGCGATGTGCCACCACCGGATCTTCTTGGAAGAACCGGACCCTCCCCCGTCACCGCTGCACCCGCCCAGGACGGTGCCGGCCGAGGCCGCGGCGGCCAGACCGAGCAGCAGTCTGCGGCTGAATCGCGTCGGATCTGTCACGGTCAACTCCCCTTTCGGCGCCGTCACCGGCACACGGAGGCCGGCGGCCCGTGGCCCGGGCCGCGAACTGGCCCGGGCAGGCCCGGCTCTGTGCCGGGCCCGCCCGGGATGGTGCGTCAGCGCTGGCGGGTGAGCAGTCCGGGCCGGTACGGCAGCAGGCCGTAGTCGACGCCGTTGGAGTTGGGGTTACGGCCTTGGTAGAGCAGTTGCAGGTTGCACGGATCGACGGTCATGGTCTGGTCCGCGCTGGTACGCAGCAGTTCGCCGTGGCTGATGTCGTTGGTCCACGTCGCACCACTGTTGGCCTTACCCGCGAACGGGTTGCTCTCGGTCGCCGCCTGCGGTGTCCACGAACCGTTGAGACTGGTCGCGGTGAACGACCGGAAGTACCGTCCCTGACTGCCGATCGCCTCGACGATCATCAGGTACTGGTTCTGACCGGCGACCTTGTAGACCTGGGGTGCTTCGAACAGGTTGTTGGTGGTGTCACTCATGATCGTGGTGTAGCTCGAGCCGAAGTTGCCGGGGAAGTTCCCGATGGGCATGCTGGCCCGGTAGATCTTGCCGTTGTCACCGGCGAAGAACAGGTACATGTTCTGGCTGTCACCGATGATCGTCTGGTCGATCGGCCCGGTCCCGGACCCGGTGATCGAGCCGGTGAACAGAGGTTGGGCAGCTGACCAGCCATTGGGGTTCGTCGGGTCACTGCTGGTGCGGTAGGAGAATGCCGTCGGGCCCCACTGGTAGGTCAGGACCCAGATGCTGCGCGGCGCGAAGTAGAACAGCGACGGCGCCACCGTGGCCGAGTTCATGGCGTTCTGGCTGGCCGAGGCCAGGTCCGACCAGTTCGTGATGAGGCTGAAGTTCATCGAGCCCCACGTCGAACCGTTGTCGTGGGTGGTGGCGTAGACGAGCTGCTTGCCGTTGTACGGCGCGACGGTGAAGTCCTTCAGTGACACCCAGCCCGACCTCGGGTTGGCCAGCGGTCCCGTCGAGCTCCACCGGTACGACGACGGAAGCGTGCATGAGCCGCTCGGTGGCGGTGTGGTCGGGTTGGAGCCGCCGACACGCACGAGCTGCCACTGCTGGTTGGTGCCGTTCCAGTCGCTGTACTGGACGACGTTGCCGCCGTCGGCGGTGGATGCGCCCTGCACCTCGACGGCCTTGCCGCTGTTGCGGTTGATCAGCTGGATGTACCCGTCGATGTCCTGGATGCTGAACTGCTGGTTGGTGGTGTTGTTGTCGGTCCACTGGACGATGGCGCCACCGTCGGCGGTGGACAGGTTGTAGACGTCCAGCACCTTGCCGGACAGACGGGATTTCAGGCGGTAGTAGCCGCCACCGGAATCGACGAACTGCCACTGCTGCTGAACGCCGTCGTTACGCGACCACTGGGTGATCCGCGCGCCGTCGGTCGTCGCCAGGTTGTACACGTCGAGCGCCTTACCGCTGTTGCGGTTGACCAGGACGTACGACGCGCTGGTGTCGATGGTCGCCGCCGAGGCCGCGGGGGCGTTCACGACCGCGATCAGTCCGACGGACAGCGTCGCCAGCGCTGTGGTTGCAGCCGCCAGCCATCGGCGGCGCCTCTGGGGAGATGTTGTCACGTGGGTCCTCCGGGGGAAAAGGATGGAATGGGATTGTGAGCGTTAACAACTCACCGTTGAAAGCGGTCCAGGGACAGGCATTCAAGGATCGCAATGTTGCCAGAAGGTTTCCGCCGGCTCAACAAGAATCGATGTCGACTCCCTTTGAAAGGCCGGCGTAACAGCTTTTCCCGTCTTTTCGCAGATGTTTCTGAGCTACCGAAACTTTCGGCTGTTCATCACCGCCGACGACCGGCGCGAGCGAACGATGAAGGTGCTGGAGAGCGGCAACAAGCTGAGATCAGCACCACCTGGCGGGTTCACAGGGTTTCCGGAAGATTACCGGAACATATTGACAAGCCTTCCGGGCCGCGCCAATACTTTTCCATCGACAGGCGTCAACGTCGCGCGATACGTCGCACCAGCACGGTGACCGTCCACCGGGTCACCGTGCGCTCGACTCCGGCGGTGTCGCGCTTTTGATCTCCGCCGGCCTCATCGAGGAGGAATCACATGCACGAGATCTCCCCCCGTCCGAAGCGCACCAAGCGCAATCGCATCAGACTGCTCGTCAGTGCCGTCTGCGCCGCCGTGCTGGCGGTCGCCTCGGTGACCGTGGCCGGAGTCGCCCAGGCCGAGGCGGACCGGACCCTCACCTCGAACCTGACGGGGTACCACAACGGCTACTTCTTCTCGTACTGGAAGGACAGCGGCAACGTCACGATGAAGCTCGGCGCCGGCGGCAACTACAGCGTCCAGATGAGCGGCATCAACAACTTCGTCGGCGGCAAGGGCTGGAAGCCCGGCTCCAGCCGCACCGTCAACTACTCCGGCAGCTTCAACCCCAACGGCAACGGCTACCTGGCGCTCTACGGCTGGACCACCAACCCGCTGATCGAGTATTACGTCGTGGAGGACTACGGCAACTACAACCCCAGCTCCGGTACGACGCGGCTGGGCACGGTGACGACCGACGGCAGCACCTACGACCTCTACCGCACGCAGCGGGTCAACCAGCCGTCCATCATCGGCAACGCGACGTTCTACCAGTACTGGAGCGTCCGCCAGCAGCACCGGACCAGCGGCACGATCACGACCGCGAACCACTTCAACGCCTGGTCCCGGGCCGGTCTGACCCTCGGTACCCACGACTACCAGATCATGGCGACCGAGGGGTACCAGAGCAACGCCAGCTCGACCATCACGGTCAGCGAGGGCGCCGGTGGCGGCACCACCACGCCGCCCACCTCCCCCGGCCCGACCAACCCTGGTGGCGGCTGCACCGCGACCCTCTCGGCCGGGGACAGCTGGAGCGACCGCTACAACCTCAACGTCGCGGTCGGCGGGACCAGCAACTGGATCGTGACGATGAACGTCCCCTCCCCCCAGAAGATCAGCTCGACGTGGAACACCACCGCCACCTGGGACTCCAGTGGTCAGGTGATGACCGCCAGGCCGAACGGCAGCGGCAACAACTTCGGTGTGACGATCATGAAGAACGGCAGCTCCACCTGGCCCACGGTCTCCTGCCGCGCAGGCTGACCCGCACGACGTTCCGACAGGAGGGGCCGGGATGATCCCGGCCCCTCCTGCGTGTGCCCACCGGCTTGACGTTTTCCCATATGGGAAAATATGGTGGTGGTCATGGCACGAGCAGCAACGACGTCGGACGCGTTCAACGCGATCGCCGAACCTCAGCGCCGGGACATCCTGACGCTGCTGCGGGCGGGCGATCGCCCGGTGACCGACCTGGCCCAGCAGCTGGGCATGAGCCTGCCGGGCGCTTCGAAGCACCTGCGGGTGCTCCGAGAGGTGGGCCTGGTGCGGGTCCGCGGTGCGGGGCGGCAGCGCCTCTACGGCCTGGACGCCCGCGGGCTGCGGCCGATCCACGAGTGGGTCGGCGGGTTCGAGGAGTTCTGGACCGGGAGCTTCGACCGGCTGGACAGCTACGTGCAGGACCTCAAGCAGACACGCATGGAGGAATGACGCATGGCGGAGACAGAGCAGGACCGCGAGATCGTGGTCTCCCGGGTCATCGACGCACCCCGGGAGCTGGTGTTCGAGGCCTTCACCGAGGTGCGGCACCTGTCGCAATGGTGGGGGCCGGAGGGGTTCACCACCACCACGCGGTCGTTCGAGTTCCGTCACGGCGGCGAGTGGGACTTCGTGATGCACGGACCGGACGGCACGGACTACCCCGAGTGGATCACCTGGACCGAGATCACCGCACCGGAGCGGATCGCGCTGCTGCACGGTGAGTCCCGCGACGACCCGAACGCCTTCGAGTCGGTCCTGACCTTCGAGGCCGACGGTACGGCGACCCGGCTCATGATGCGCACCGTGTTCCCCACCAAGGAACTGCGCGACACCGCGGTCGAGAAGTACCACGCGATCGAGGGCGGCCGGCAGACCCTGAACAACCTGGCGGCCTACGTCACCGGGCTCACCGGCGCGGGAGCGCAGAACTGATGGCCGGCCGGGTGTTCTTCAGCGTGACGATGTCGCTGGACGGGTTCGTCGCGCCCGGGTCTCCGGACGAGCTGATGGGCCCGCAGTGGCGGGAGCTGCAGGCGTGGGTCTTCCCGCAGCGGTTCTTCCGGGAGAACCTGCACTTCGGCGAGGGCGGCGAGGAGGGCCTCGACAACGACATCCTGCGGCAGACCTTCGAGCGCACCGGCGTGAGCGTCATGGGCAAGCGCATGTTCGACGCCGGTGAGCAGGCCTGGCCGGAGGACGCCCCGTTCCACACGCCGGTCTTCGTCGTCACCCACGAGAAGCGTGACCCGTGGGAGCGGGCCGGCGGGACCACGTTCCACTTCGTCACCGACGGCATCGAGGCTGCTCTCGACCGGGCCCGCGAGGCCGCCGGCGACCGCGACGTCCGCATCGCGGGTGGCGGCACGACGATCCTCCAGTACGTGAACGCCGGACTGGTCGACGAGTTCTCGATCGCCGTGTCGCCCATGCTGTTCGGCTCCGGCATCCGCCTGTTCGACGGCGTAGACGCGTCCAGGGTCGCCCTGGAGCAGATCCGCTCGGAGTCCTCGCCGCGCGTCACCCACCTGACGTACGCCGTACGTCCCCGGTAGGTGCGTGTCACCTCAGGACAGTGCGGCGACGGCGACCCTCGTCGCCTCGGCGATCAGGGCATCGTCGGTGGTGGCGTCCGGCACCCCGCGGTCCGACTGGACAGCGATGACCAGGGGGCTGCCGGTGGGTGGCCAGACGACCGCGATGTCGTTGCGGGTGCCGTACTCGGCGCTACCGGTCTTGTCACCGACCTTCCAGCCGGCGGGCACGCCGGCCCGGATGCAGGTGTCACCGGTCGTGTTACCGAGCAGCAGGTCCGTCAGCTTCTGCCGCCGGGGCCCGGGCAAGGTGTCACCGAGGACAAACTCGCGCAGGTCGGTGCCGAGCGCCCGGGGTGTGCTCGTGTCCCGCCGGTCGCCCGGAGTGGCCTCGTTGAGGGACGGTTCGGTGCGGCTGACGTCGGTGGTGGTGTCACCGATCCGGCGCAGCTCACGCTCCAGACCCTTCGGGCCGTCGACCTTGTCCAGCAGGAGGTTGGCGGCGGTGTTGTCGCTGTACTGCACGGCCGCGGCGAGCAGCGCCTCGACCGTCATCCCGGTGGCCACGTGCTTCGAGGTGACGGGCGCCCATTCCAGCAGGTCCGCTTCGGTGTAGCGGACGAGCTGTCGCAGGCCGGCGTCGGGCAGGCGGCGCAGCAGCACGGCGGCCAGCAGCGCCTTGAAGGTCGACGCGTGGGCGAAGGGCTCGTCCGCGCGATGGCCGACCGTGCGCCCGGTTCCCGTGTCGACCGCGTGGACACCCAGACGCGCGTCGAACCGGCGTTCGAGGTCACGGAACTGGCGGGTGCCGGTGGCCGACGGCGACACGGACACGACGCTCGGCGGTGCGGGTGTTTCCACCGCCCGGACACCACATCCGGTCAGCAGGACTAGCGCGAGAGCAGCGACGGCAGAACGAATCATGCCTTCGAGCATGCGGACCGCGATCCATACAGTCAAAGACACCAACCGCAGGATCCATGCGCTTTGTGCATACGATGGGGTGGTGGATCTGATCGGGGCCTGCCGGGTGTTCGTGCACGTCGGTGAACGGGCCAGCTTCACGCTCGGCGCCGCGGCCGCCGGCGTGCCTCAGCCGGTGGCCAGCCGGAGGGTCGCGGCGCTGGAGAAGCGGTTCGGTGAGCGGCTCTTCGACCGGGCCGCCCGGCGTGCTGTGCTGACCACGTTCGGGCGTGACCTGCTGCCGGCGGCCAAGAGGCTGGTGCAACTGGCCGATGCGCTGGACGAGGACGTGGCGAGGGCCAGGCTCCGGCCGCTCACCGTGGCGATGCCGGAGACCTGTTCCGTGCGGCAGCTCGCCCTGCTGGGCGCCGCCGCCCGTGAGGAGAGCACGATCCTGGACTTCCGGCAGGCCGGGCCGACGGCTCGCACGGAGCTGCTCAGATCCGGCGAGGTACGCGTGGCGGTCCTCGCCGTCCCGCCCGACGCGGCAACCTGGGTGGCGCCCCTGGGTGCAGCCTCGGCCCGCGACACCGGCCCGGCGGTGCTGCACATCGACTCGCTCAGGCCACGCCGTTCCGCGCGGTCGTCCCGGCGGATCTGGATCCAGCCCGAGGACGACGTCGCCCACATCCGGGACACGCTGGTTCGTCTGGGTCATCGCGCCGCCCTGGCCCCCGCTCAGATCGCGGTCGCGCCGACACTCACCGCCGCGGTGTCCGAGGTGGTCCGGACCGACGATCTGGTGCTGTGCACGGCCGCCCAGGCCGACGAGCTCGAGCTGTACTGGCGTCCGCTGGCCGGAGATCCCGTCGCCCGGGGTTACGAGGTGGCCGCCCCGGCCGGTGGTGACGCCGACCGGCTCCGCGGCGAGCTGGCCTCGCAAGTCGGCCGGTGTCTGGCGGCGCGAGGATGAGTGCCGAACGGCTCGTCCGGGACCTGCGACGGCGACTGACCGCGGCCGGGCTGGCCGGCTCGTTCCTCGTCCGGGACCTCAGGAGCGGTGCCGAGATCGGCATCGAGCCCGACCTCGTCCACCCGGTCGCGTCACTGGTGAAGGTGCCCCTGGCGGTGGCCGTGCTCGACCGTGTCGAGGACGGCCGCCTCGACGGCGCCACGATGATCGACGTCGAACCGGGCCGGGTCGAGTCCGCCGGTCCGATGGGGCTGACGAAGTTCCGTCATCCCGCCCGGATCGCCGTGGACGACCTGCTCTATCTCAGCACCGCCGTCAGCGACAACACCGCCGCCGACGCGCTGTTCGACCTCGTTCCCCCGGAGGAGGTGCACCGGGCCGTCCGCGAGGCGGGCATCTCCGGGATCACCGTCCGGCACCGGCTGCGCGAACTCGCCGAGACACCCGCGGAGCGTTTCGAGCCCGAGGACGTGCACCTCGCGCACTCGCTGGCCATCGGCGCGCAGACCCCGGGACGCGGGAACGCGGTGCCGCAGCTGGACGTCAGCCGGGCCAACTCCGGCACCGCCCGCGCCTTCGCCGACCTGCTCGAGGCCCTGTGGACACCGGCACGGATCCCGGCCGGGGTCGCCGCACGGGTCCGGTCGCTGATGGCCGGCAACGTCGTCCGGCACCGCCTGGCCCCCGACTTCACCTCGGACTCCTCGGCCTGGTCGTCGAAGACCGGCACCCTGCTCAACTTCCGGCACGAGGTGGGGGTCGTCGAGCACGAGGACGGCGGGATGTTCGCCGTCGCGGCGCTGACCGAGTCCCGCGTACCGGCCGCCGTCCAGCCTGCGGCCGAGGCCGTGATCGGAGAGACGGCGCGCGCCCTCCACGACTACCTGCGGGCTTAGGGACGGACCGCTGCCGCGACGACGACGCTGTTGACGATGGTGGCCGTGACGGTACGGGTGACCGCCTCGGACGCGGCGCCGGCACCCCAGTTGCCCTGCTCGAGTTCCTTGGCGCGCTGGATGACCGGCGTGCTCCAGGGGATGCCGGGGTCGAACTGCGGAAGTGTCCCGCTGCCCGACAGCAGAGCCGCGAGGGCGGCGACGCGCGGCTCCGGCTCGACACCGTCGACCAGCGCCGCCCGGACGTCGGCGAGCAGCCGATCCCGGTGTCCCGTCCCACCGTCGGCCAGCTTCTGCACGGTCACCAGCCCGAGCACCTTGCGGCTGGTACGGCGGAGGTGACCCTGATCGACGAGCCTGTCGAGCAGCGGGGCGCGCAGGGGTGGCCCGATCGCCGCGAGCACGGTCTGGACGCTCCGGGGCTTCTCGGCGACGTAGTCCCACGCGGACCGCAGGACGGGGTCCGCCGGCGGGTGCTCCTCGACCGCCTCCACCTGGACCGATCCCATCCGGCCGGGGGCCGTTCGCACGTGCTCGCCCAGCGCGAGGTCGGCGAGCACCGCCCCGCCGAGGACGTAGAAGAGCGTGTTCTCGCCGGCGATGGTTCCGGAGTCCGGCTGGAACAGCAGCAGGAGCAGGTCCTCGGCCACAGTGTTCATGGCTCCAGCAGAAACCATGTTCCCGCCACACGGTCAACCGTTACCGGTAGAAGTCACCCGGGTCGCCCGCCAGTGCGGCCTTGACGTGGGCGGTCCACTCGTCGGCGACCACCTCGATGCGGTCCTGTTCGAGACCGTCCAGCGCGGCCCGTACCAGCACGGCCGGGTCGCCCTTCGGACCGTCGTAGTCGCTCAGGTCGGTGTCGGCGGCTCCGAGGTGCAGGGCGGTGACCAGCGTCTTCTGCTCGGCGAGTTCCAGCCGCACGCCGTTGGTCAGGTTCCACTGCGCGGCCTTGGCCACCCCGTACGCGGTATGGCCCGGGTAGTTGAACCACGACATCGCGGAGAGCACGTTGAGGATCGCCCCACCGGCGAGTTGTGGCGCAAAGGCACGGATCATGCCCAGCGTGCCCCAGAAGTGCGTGTCGAGTTCGAGCCTGATTCGGTCGAGATCGCCGGTGACCAGACCGGTCGCCGTGTCGATTCCGGCGTTGTTGACCAGCATCGTGACGTCGGGCGCGGCCGCCGCGGCGGCGGTGATCGACTCAGGGTCGGTGATGTCGAGCCGCAGGACCGTGGCGCCGGGCAGGTCGACGAGTTCGGGCCGGCGGGCGGTCGCGTAAACCTTCGCGCCGCGGGAGAGAAGTTGCTCGGCGAAGTGCTTGCCGAGTCCACGATTGGCGCCGGTGACCAGCGCGACTGCTCCGGAGATCTGCATGCCCCGACGCTAGAACCTGCCGTTGACGTCAGAGGCAAGTCTTGCGAGCGCCGTCACAGGCGGGTTGACCCTGTGGCAGGAACACGGTGTCGGATGGAGGTGACAGGCGGCTCGACAGAAGGAAGATCAGTCATGAGCGAACCGGAGTTTTTTGTCACGCCCGGATACGGCGAAACGATGCTGGCGGGCCGCCACTACAGCCAGGCGGTGCGGGTCGGCAACCGCGTCGAGATCTCCGGCCAGGGCGGGTGGAGCGACAGCTTCGAGTTCCCCGCGGATCTCGAGGCGGAGATCGTGCAGGCCTTCGGCAACGTTGCCCGGACCCTGGCCCAGGCCGGTGCCACCTGGGCCGACGTCATCTCGGTGGACTCGTTCCACGTCCTCGGCGCCGCCGATTTCGAGTCCCACAACCGGATCATGGTGGAACAGTTCGCCCAGCGCATGGGCGATCGCGCCCCCATCTGGACCGAGCTCGGTGTGGCCGCCCTGGGCGACCCGGCCATGCGCATCGAGATCCGGGTCGCCGCGGTGATCTGACGTCGAGGTCCGGCCGGGGCCGTCAGTCCCGGGTCAGGATGACCTTCCCGGCCACGGTGCCGGATTCGGCGAGGGCGAGCGCCTCGGCGGCCCGGCTCAGGGGAAAGGTCGCGGCGATCTGCGGGGTGATCCCACCTTGGGCGAGCAGCGCGAACACCGCGGTGAGGTCCTCGCGCAAGCGTCCGCGGAACTTCGCCTTCTGCCGTTCGCCCGCCCAGAAGTTGTAGAAGCGTGCGCTGCGGTTGTTCGGGGAGAGATGCCACATCCACAGTTGCGAGAACAGGCTCAGGTACGCGACCTGCGGCGAGCCGGACTCGTCCTTCAAACCGGCGATGCCGTAGGAGACCAGCGTTCCGCCCTTGCGGACCAGGTGCCAGGACTGCTTCAGGCCCTCGCCTCCGACGTGGTCGAAGACGGCGTCCACGCCGGACGGTGCAAGCGCCCGGATCCGGCGGTAGAGGTCCGGGTCGCGGTAGTCGACCGGGATCGCGCCGAGTTTGTTCAGCAGTTCGTGGTGCCGGGCCGAGGCCGTGCCGATGACCTTGATGCCGGCGTGCCGGGCCAGTTGCACCAGTGCCGAGCCGACACCGCCGTTGGCGCCCAGCACCACGATCGTCCCGCCCGCCTCGACCTTCGCCACCCGGAACAGCATCTGGTACGCGGTGACGCCGTTGACCACGAGTGTCTCGGCCGCGGCGGCGTCGACACCGTCCGGCACCGCCATGAGGTCGGCGGCGTCGACGACGAGGTGACTGGCCCAGCCGCCGACCTTGGTGACCACGGCGTACCGGTGGTCGAGCAGGGCGCTGTCCACGTCCGGTCCGAGGGCGGTGACCGTGCCCACCGCGTCGTAGCCGGGCACGAAGGGGAACGGCGGCTGACCGAAGTACCGGCCGAGCCGCATCTGCTGCTCCGCGAACGACACACCGGTGGCGTCCACCCGCAGCAGCACCTGGCCCGGTCCCGGCGGCGGCAGTTCGCGGGCGCGGACCTGCAGACCGCCCGGTTCCACGATGCCGGGAAGGACAATTTCGGTCGCGAGGGTCGTCATGGTTCGTTCCTTCGAGAGGGGTGTCGGGCGGGGGTGGTCGGTGGTCACTCGGGTGCGTGGTCCGACGAGTACGGCGTGCTGACGCTCCGGTACGCGAGGTGCATGATCATGCCGTTCGCGCCGTGCTGGAAGTTGTGGCAGTGGTCCATCCAGATGCCGGGGTTGTCGGCGATGAACTCGATCTCGTAGAGCTCACCGCTGCCGACGTTGAGCGTGTCGGTCCACCATGGACTGCCGGTGGCGGGGACACCGTTGCGGGACAGCACGCGGACCCGGTGACCGTGCAGGTGGAACGGGTGATTGATCAGGCTGCGGCTGGCGAGGCGCACCCTGACGCGGTCTCCCCGCTCGACCTCCAGAGACGGCACCGCCGGGTACAGCCGGCCGTTGATGAGACTGCTGACGTACGAGAGGCGGCCTTGACTGAAGCCGAACCCGTCGTCCAGCCGCAGGTCGAACGTCCGCTGGTAGGGGGCGGCCGCGGGTGGCGTACCGGATCCGTAGGTCAGGGGGTCGAACTGCCCACCGTCGGCGGCCGGTGCCGGGCCCGCTGCGCCGTCAGGGCTGAACGTGAGTGCGACGTCCGGGCTTCCCGCGAGGGCCACAGTGGCCGGGCCCGCGGGCATCGTGAAGCTGAGGTCGTAACGCCCACCGGCGGCGAGCAGCAGTTCGGTTCCGGGCTGCAGGGGCGTGGCGCCCTCGACGGTGTTGCCGTCGATCGCGGCAACCTGGAACGGCGTACCGCGTACCTGGAGGGTCTGCGGCTCCTCTGAGCTGTTGATCATGCGGAGCAGGACGTTCCGGCCGGCCGGGAGCTGAGCGGGGGCGGGCCGATCGTCGCGGTCGAACGCGGTGACGTCGCCGCCGGAACCGGGCCAGGCATGGGTGAACACCGTTCGCTCGGTCCCGGTGAACGGCGCCGTGTCCTCGACGATCAGCGCACCGTAGAGGCCCTTCTTGACGTTGAGCAGGCCGTCGCGGTGCGTGTGGTACCAGAACGTCCCCGCCCGGGTCGCGGTGAACCGGTAGACGTGGCGCCCGCCCGGCGGCACCGCGTCCTGGGTCACGCCCGGCACGCCGTCCTCCGCGTTCGGCACGTCGACCCCGTGCCAGTGCACGGTCACGCCTTCGGCCACGTCGGTGTTGACCAGTGTCACCTCGATGAGCCGGCCCTTCTTCACGCGGATCTCGGGGCCGGGGGAACTGCCGTTGAAGGTCAGGGCCTCCACCGTGCGCCCGGAGGCGAGCCGCACCTGCGACCGGGCCGCCACCAGCGTCGTCCGCACGTCGGGCACCTGATTGCGGGGTCCGACGAGCTGGTCGACGCTCAGCTGTCCGGCACCACCGTGGTCGTGGTCCGTCGCGGACGCGTTCGCCTGGCCCGCGACCACCAGCGTCACGGCCGGGACGAGCAGGAAGGCCGTGGTCAGCCAGGGCAGGCGGGACAGGCGTGACCGCGACTCGCGCCAGCGACCGACCGCGACGGAGAGGCCGCCGATGCCCGCCAGGGCCAGCACCGAGCCGGCAAGCACCAGCACGGTGTCCTGCGGGGCGAACGGCGCGAGCAGCCACCAGACGGAGAGCATCGCGCCGGCTGCACTGAGGTGTGCGGCCGTCCGGCCGGGCCTCCAGACCGCCCACAGCGCGGGCAGGAGTGCGAGCGGCACCTGGACCGCCAGCCGCGAATCCGCCAGCAGCAGCCCACCGGTCAGCATCAGGCAGGCGACGGCCAGGCGGCCGGCCGCGAGCGCGGCGAGTGAGATGAGCCAGAGGCGGGTTCGACGGATGCCGGCCACGGGCGCGGCGATCAGCGTCAGCACGGCCAGCGTCAGATCGATGAGGATGAGAATTGCTTGCACCCGACCACGGTGCGGTGGCGACGGGTCCGCTCGCGTCGGCAACGACTGCCTAACCGAGCTTTACGGATGAAAGTTTACGTGTGTAAGGTTACGGCGTGAACCTCACCGAGACCGGCCGTGCCCGCAACCCCCGCGGCGAAGGTGCACGCCTGCGCGACGAGATCGTCGGGGCCGCCGTGGACCTGCTCGACGAGACCGGCGACGAACGGGCGCTGACGCTGCGGTCCATCGCCCGGAGGGCGGGCATCGCGGCGCCGTCGATCTACCGGCACTTCCCGGACCAGCCGGCCATCATGCTGGCCGTGGTGCGTGACGCCTTCGCCGAGCTGCATCTGGCCCTGCGCGCCGCCGTGACCGGCGCCGGGGACGACCCGCGTGAGCGACTGCTGGCCCTCTGCCACGCGTACCTGCACTTCGCACAGTCCCGGCCGCAGCGGTACCGCACGATGTTCGGCGGCCTGTGGACCCCGACGCCGGGCGAGAGCTCGATCGTGGCCGAGGACCTGACCAGCCTGGGCAACGAGAGCCTGGCCCTGCTGGCCGAGGCTCTCGACGCCTGCGTCGCCACCGGGACCTCGCTCAGCACGGACCCGGCCGGAGACGCCGTGGCGGTCTGGCTCGGCCTGCACGGATTCGCCCACCAGCGCGCGGTCAGCCATCGTCTGCCCGGCCCCGCGGACCTCGGCGAGCGCATGATCACCGCGCTGGCCCGGCTGACCCAGCGATGATCACGACCTCCGACCTGCTCGTCGGCCGGACCGGCGAGATACGCCGGCTCGACGAGCTGACCGGCGCGGCGGCTGCGGGCCGGGGCGGCACGCTGGTCCTGCGAGGCGAGGCGGGCATCGGCAAGAGCGCCCTGCTGGCCCGGGCCGCCCAGGCCGCAACGGCGTTCCGGGTCGTCCGCGCGTCGGGCTCGGAGTTCGAACAGGAGCTGCCGTACGCCGGACTGCACCAGCTGTGTGTGCCGATGCTGGAGCACCTGGCCGAGCTGCCGCACCGGCACCGTGACGCTCTGCGGGCGGCGTTCGGGCTCGCCGTGGGGACGTCCGATCCGTACCAGGTCGGTATGGCCGCTCTGGGTCTGCTGACCGTCGCAGCCCGCGACCGGCCGCTGTTGTGCGTGGTCGACGACGCGCAGTGGCTGGACAGCGCGTCGTCGAGAGTGGTGCTGTTCCTGGCCCGCCGGCTCGCCGCCGACCCGATCGTGATGCTGTTCGGCGTTCGGCCCGGATCGGGCTCGGACGACCTGGGCGAGCTGCCCACCCTGCCCGTCGGCGCCCTCGACGACGAGGACGCCCGGATCCTGCTCAGGACACGCAGCCCGTTCCCACTGGACGATCAGGTGCGGGACCGGCTGGTCGCCGAGGCCCAGGGCAGTCCGCTGGCGCTGCTCGAGCTGCCCAGGGCCGGTGGTTTTGTGCTGCCCGGGGCGTCGTCGGTGCCGAGCCGGATCGAGCACGGATACCGGGCCCGGCTGACGGGGTTGTCCCCGCGGGCGCGGCTGCTGCTGACCGTCGCGAGCGCCGACCCCACCGGCGATCCGGGTCTGCTCTGGACGGCCGCGCGCCACCTCGGGCTCGACCTGACCGTGGCCGGGGCGGAGGCGGCCGGGACCGGGCTGGCCGACTTCGGCCCGCGGATCCGGTTCTGTCACCCGCTGGCCCGGTCGGCGGTCTACCGGGCCGCCTCCGACAGCGAGCGCCGCACGGCCCACGACGCGCTGGCCCGCGCGACGGACCCCGACGCGGCGCCGGACCGGCAGGCCTGGCACCGGGCGCAGGCGTGCGCCGGCCCCGACGACACCATCGCCGACGAACTCGAGCGGGGCGCGTCGCGGGCGCGGGCCCGGGGTGGTGTGGCGGCGGCAGCCGCGTTCCTCGAACGCTCGGTGGCGCTCTCCCTCGACCCGGAACGCCGGATCGACCGCACCCTGGCCGCCGCGCAGGCCACCTTCGAAGCGGGACGAGCGGACAACGCGGTCGAGCTGCTGGCGACCCTGGACCCGGCGACCCTCGACGACCACCGGCGCGCCCGGGCCGACCTGCTGCGGGGCCGGGCCGCTTTCACCCGGCACGATGTCGACGCCGGCCCGATGCTGATGGCACGGGCCGCGCAGCAGCTGTCGACAGTGGACCCGGCCCGGGCCCGCGAGTGTTTCGTGGAAGCCCTCGAGATGAGCCTGGTCGTCGGCCGGGGCCGCGGTGTCATCCGCAGGATCGTGGCCGCGGCCCGGTCCTCGGCACCGGCGTCGAGCTCCCCGGACCTGCTGGACGCGCTGATCGAGCTGGTCACCACCGGGTATCCGGCCGCGGCTCCCCTGCTGCGGCACGCCCTGCACGGTGACACCGAGCCGTTGTGGGTACGCCGGCCGGCCCTGGCCACGATGATCGCCGTCGAGCTGTGGGAGCCGGAGACGCACAACACCATCGCCGCCTGGCTGGTCAAGCAGGGCCGCGAGTCGGGCTCGCCCCAGCAGCTCCAGCTCGGCCTCGCGCAGAAGGCCACCGAGGGCATCATGACCGGTGACATCGCCCGGGCGATCGCCGCGACCGCCGGGGAAGCCGCGATCGCCGACGCCGCCGGACTGGCTCCGCTGGTCTACCACCGGTTGCACCTGGCCGCGCACCGCGGCCGGCGGGACGACTTCCTGGAGCTGACCGCTCCCCCGTCGGCGGGGCAGGTGACCAATCTGCACGCGACGGCGGCCATGCTGCACAACGGGCTGGCCGACTATCCGGCCGCGCTGCGGGCGGCCCGCCGGGCCATCGAGCACAACGACATCTTCCTCACGGGACAGGCACTGCCGGAGCTCATCGAGGCGGCGGTCCGCTGCGGCGACCACACCGCCGCGCGGCAGGCGCTGGCCTCGCTGACCGAACGCACCGAGGCCGCCGGGACCACCACGGGCCGGGGAATCGCCGCTTGCGCGCGAGGGCTCGTGACCGGCGTCGAGGACCACTTCCGGGAGTCCGTCGAACTCCTCGCCGAAGGCCGCCTGCTCCCCTACCTGGGTCGCGCCCACCTCCTGTACGGCGAATGGTTGCGCCGTGCGGGCCGCCGCCGCGACTGCCGCCCCCACCTGCACACCGCCCACGAGCTGCTGACCCGGGCCGGGAACGAGGGCTTCGCCCGGCGCGCCGCCGACGAGCTGCGCGCCACCGGCGAACGGGTCACCTCCCGCTCCGAGCAGCCGTACGAGCGGCTGACCATGCAGGAGGTCGCCGTGGCCCGCCTCGTCGCCGCGGGCGCCACCTCCCACGAGGTGGCGAGCCAGCTCTTCATCAGCAAACGCACGGTTGACGCCCACCTGCGCAGCATCTTCCGCAAGCTCGGTCTCACCTCACGGCGGCAGCTCCGGGACCACCCCGACCTGCGCGCCGCCCAGGGCTAGCCTGGGTGCAACACAACCTGGCTGGGCTCTCCGGGCGCACCTACCGTGGCCGCATGGAAGAACACACAGGGACCAGCCACCTCGGGATGTGGGTGACCTCGGACAACCACATCCGGCAGGAGTTGCGCGCCGACGGGCGTTACGACGAGGCCCGCGGCACCCGGGCCAGCGCCTACACCGGCCGTTACGAAGTCTCCGGCGAGCACATCGACTACTGGGACGACACCGGCTTCACCGCCGACGGCCGGTTCGACGGCGACGTGCTGCACCACGGCGGCTACCTCTTCTACCGCGAGGGCAGCCGGGCGCACCACGCCGCTCAGACCACCTGACGGGCCTCGGCGCTCAGAGCTCCTGACGGGCCTCGGCTCGCAGGGTTATTGCGACGCCGGCCAGCACCAGACCGGCCAGCACCCCGAACGCGGTCAGCGTCACCACGTCCGGGCGGATCAGCGGCTGCTCCCGCAGGGCCTGCCAGGTGGTCAGCACGGTGATCCCGGCGTAGCCGGCCCCCGCCAGCAGCAGGAGCCGCACCCTGGCCCGCTCGGACAGCCGCCCGGCGAACCGCGTCAGCCCCCACGCCAGCAGCGGCAGCACCTGCAACGCGTGCAGCCCGATGAAATGGCCCACCCGCAGGTCCCCGCCGACGGTGCTCCAGCCGACCACGGGCAGGCCCGGACCGCCGTCCGCCGCCCCGACCGTGTGCTGGTTCGCACTGCCCATCGGGGTGGCGACAAACAGGCCCACCAGGGAAACACCCACCCCCAGAGCCACTCCGGTACGCACGACCCGATCCGGGATCCGCGCCCGCAGCACCGCCACAGCGATCAGCAGGTGCGCGAAGAACAACACGATGATCGCCGCGAACATGATGTTCCACAGCGCCGTGTTCAACGGCGTGGACATGTTGTAGTGGCTGGTCGTCCCCCGGATCACCTGGACGACGACCACCGCCATCTCGATGAACAACGACAGCACGATGACCAAGGCCGACCGCTCGGCCAGGCGGCTGCGCCTGGGGAGCAACGACAGCATCCAGGCCAGCGCCACGGCGTACAGGAGGATCGAGACCGAGAACTTGAACGGCTTGAGCCAGATCGCGGACCCGGTCAGCACCCGGCCGTCGGCGAGGACACCGATGGTCGTGACGACCACCAGCACCGCCATCGCCGCGGCCAGGACCATCATCGGGCGGTTCCACGAACCGGTCCTGCTCGTTCTTGTCGTCTCCGGGGAAAGTGTTGCCATGGCGTCGATCCTGATCGGCGCCGGCGATCGGCGCGTCGGCAACAACTGCCTACTCCGGTCAGGCGTCCCGCAGTGATCGGAATGTCGTCCGGATCTGATCGGTGAGCAGGTCCGGCTGCTCGAGGGCGGCGAAGTGACCCCCGCGGTCGAGCTGGTCGTAGTGCAGCACGGTCCGGTAGCGGCGTTCGATCCAGCGCCGCGAGGCCTGCACGGCCTCGCCCGGGAAGATGCTGAAGCCGGCGGGCACCGGGTTCGGTTCCCCGGGGCCGCTCATGGTGGTGCTCTGCCTGTCCTCCCAGTACAGCCGGGCCGAGGACGCCGCAGCGTTGGGCAGCCAGTAGAGCATGATGTCGTCGAGGATCTCGTCGCGGTCGATGACCTTCTCGGGGTTGCCGTCGCTGTCGGTGACGTCCTGGAAGAGGGTGTAGATCCAGGCGGCGAGGCCGGCCGGCGAGTCCGCGAGTGAGTAACCGATCGTCTGTGGACGGGTCGCCTGTTCACGGGCGTATCCGTCCAGTTCGCTCTGGTAGCGCTGAGCGCGCGCCATCATCCGCTGCTCGTCCTCGGTCGCCTCGCTCATCTCCTGCCCGGTCGGGAACACCAGCGGCAGGTTGAAGTGCACACCCCGGCAGTGCTCGGGTGCCCGGCGGGCGATCTGCTCGACCACCGCCGCACCCCAGTCGCCGCCCTGGGCGAAGAAGGTGTCGTGGCCGAGACGCCGCATGAGGGTGACCCACGCGTCGGCCACCCGCGGGATGTTCCAGCCGGTGCCGGTGGGTTTGCCGGAGAAGCCGAAGCCGGGCATGGACGGGATCACGACGTGGAAGGCGTCCTCGGCCCGGCCGCCGTGGGCGACCGGGTCGGTCAGCGGGCCGATCAGGTGCCGGAACTCCAGGACGGAGCCGGGCCAGCCGTGGCACAGCAGCAGCGGAACCGCGCCGGGCTCGGCCGAGCGGACGTGCAGGAAGTGGATGTCGATGCCGTCGATGACGGTGCGCGACGAGCCGAGGTCGTTGATGGCCCGTTCGGTACGCCGCCAGTCGTAGCCGGTCGCCCAGTGGTCGCACAGCGCCCGGATGCGGTCGAGCTGTGGTCCCTGGCTGCCGTCCGCGACTGTTTCGCGGTCCGGCCAGCGGGTGGCGGCGAGACGGCGCCGCAGGTCGTGCAGGTCGTCGTCGGAGACCGCGATCGGCCAGCTGTTCATCAGATGCTCCCTGACCCAGAAGTGGAATAAGAATTCAACTTAGCCTACGATCACCACATGACCGCTCCCCTGCGGCGTGATGCCGAGCGCAACCGCCGGCTGCTGCTGCGTACGGCGTACGAGCTCATGGCCTCGAAAGGTCTTGACGTTCCCTACGAGGACATCGCCAAGGCCGCCGGCACCGGGATGGGCACGATGTACCGACGCTTCCCGCAGCGGCAGGACCTGCTCGACGCCCTGTTCAGCGAGCACATCGACACGGTGATCGGCTTCGCGGAGCAGGCCTCGCGCCACGACGACGCCTGGGCGGGGCTGACGTGGTTCCTCGAGCAGCAGCTCGAGATCGAGGCGCAGAGCCGCGGGCTCGGCGAGCTGCTGCGCAGCCGGAGCCAGGCCACGGCGCTGGTCCAGCGGGCACACGAGCGGATGACGCCGCTCGTGGCGGACCTCATCACCCGGGCCGTGGCCGCGGGTCAGCTTCCGACCGGCTCGACCCCGGCCGACTTCGCCGCCGCGCACCTGATGGTCGGCAGTGTCATGGACGCCTCCCGCACCTTCGCACCGCAGCTGTGGCGCCGGGCCCTGCGGGTGGCCCTGGCCGGGCTGCGCCACGCCGACCTGTCCGGCGACCCGCCGGACGAGACAGTCATCGACCACCTCTACAACGACCAGAAGAGATGAAGGTTCAGCCCACCATGACCCTGCCCGACGATCTGATCGCGGTCCTCAACACCAAGGCCATCTGCTTCGTGACCACCCTCATGCCCGACGGTTCGCCGCAGATCTCGCAGACCTGGGCCGGCACGGACGGCGAACACGTGCTCATCAACACGGTGGACACCCACCAGAAGACCCGCAACATCCGGCGTGACGCGCGCATCGCCATCGGCATCGCCGACCCGGCCGCGCCGCTGCGGTCCTGGGCGCTGCGCGGGATCGTCGTGAACGCCACCACCGAAGGCGCCCGGGAGAGCATCGACGAGCTGTCCCAGAAGTACATCGGCCGGCCCTACCCCGGCTTCGGCGGCGGCGATCAGCAGCGTGTCCTGCTCACCGTCAAGGTCGAGAAGCTGCACCAGCCCTGAGCCGGTAGTGTCGATCCATGTCCGCCCCCGGAGACGTGCGACCGGAGATCCTCGACCGGCTGCGCCCGATCTGCCGGCAACTGCCGGAGACCTACGAGGAACCGGCGTGGATCGGCGTCCGCTGGCGCATCCGCAAACGCACGATCGCCCACGTCTACACGGCCGACCCCGCGCGCACCCTGTCCTACCCCCGCCATCCGGTCATCGGCGAGGATCCCACCCTCCTGACCTTCCGCGTACCCCCTGACGACCTCGACGGTCTCGTCGGCACCGGCTTCCCGTTCTTCCGCGCGGGCTGGGGCCACAACGTCGCCGGCGCTGTCCTCGGCGATCACACCGACTGGACCGAGATCGCCGAGCTGCTCACCGACAGCTACTGCGAGATGGCCCCGAAGTTCCTCGCCGCCCGAATCTCAGCTCTCTAGCCGCGCCTTGATCGCGCCGGCGGCCATCCGCTCCGGCGGCTCACCGGGTGCTCCCGGCCGCTGGGCAGGCACTGGCCGATCGTCGACAGCACACACCCGGCGAAGATCGGCCCCCACACGGCGTGCGCGATCGTTCATGTCAGCTCTCCTTGATAAGCGAGTATGCCCGCGGTTAATGCGGTGGACGCGTCGTTCCGGGCCTTGTACCTTGCGACTGACCGCGACACCACCCGAGGAGGTGAGCCCCGTGAACGTTGTATCGATGTGGGTGCTCCCCCTGGCCGTCACGGTAGGGCGATCGACGTAGGGGTCGCCGGGAGCGCCTCGCCCATGAGGCACTCCCGAGAGGCAATCCCCTGTGAACCACGACGTGATCATTGCCGGATGCGGGCCGGCCGGCGCGATGCTGGCCGCCGAGCTGCGGCTGCACGAGGTGCGGGTGCTCGTCCTGGAGAAGGACACCGAACCCGTGTCGTTCGCCCGCATCGTCGGTCTGCACATCCGCAGTCTCGAGCTGCTGGCCATGCGCGGGCTGCTGGAACGCATCGCCGCCCACGGACGGCGACGTCCGGCCGGCGCCTACTTCGCCGCCATCGACAGACCCGCGCCCGCCGAGGTGGACTCCGCGCACGCCTATCTGCTGGGCATCCCGCAGCCGGTCCTCGTCCGCCTGCTCGAAGAACACACGATCGACCAAGGTACGCAGGTCCGGCGCGGGTGTGCGGTGACCGGCCTGGAGCAGGACGACAACGGTGTGACCGTCGAGCTGGCCGATGGCGAACGGCTGCGCGCGCGTCATCTCGTCGGCTGCGACGGCGGCCGGAGCACGGTCCGCAAACTGCTCGGCGTCGGCTTCCCCGGCGAGCCGTCACGCACCGAGACGCTGATGGGAGAGATGGCAGCTGATCTGCCGCAGCCGGAGCTCGCCGCTTCGGACCGGCGCCTCAGCCTCAGGCCCGCGGGCGCCGGGCTCTACCGCGTCGTCGTCCCGGCCGCGGGGGTCAGCGACCGTGCGGACCCGCCCACCCTCGAGGACTTCCGGCAGCAGTTGCGCGCCGTCGCCGGAACCGATTTCGGTGTGCACTCCCCCCGCTGGATGTCCCGCTTCGGCGATGCCACCCGGCTGGCCGACCGCTACCGGGTGGGGCGGGTGCTGCTGGCCGGCGATGCGGCTCACATCCATCCACCCCTGGGCGGGCAGGGGCTCAACCTCGGCGTTCAGGACGCGGTCAATCTCGGCTGGAAGCTGGCCGCGGAGATCCGCGGCTGGGCGCCGGAGACACTGCTCGACACCTACCAGAGTGAACGCCGTCCGGTGGCCGCGGACGTGCTGGACAACACCCGTGCCCAGACCGAGCTGTCGTCCGACGAGCCGGGTCCGCGGGCACTGCGCCGGCTGTTCCTCGAGCTGATGGAGTTCGACGAGGTCAACCGCCACCTGCTCGAGAAGATCACCGCGATCGGCGTCCGGTACGACTTCGGCCCGGGACCCGATCTGCTCGGCCGCCGCCTGCGCGACCTCGACCTCGGTCAGGGCCGCCTCTACGACCTGATGCACCGCGGCCGCGGCCTGCTGCTGGACCGCACCGGACGCCTGAACGCCGACGGCCACCGGGACCGGGTCGACCGTGTCGGGGATCCCACGGCGGACCTCGAGGTCCCGGCTGTCCTGCTGCGCCCCGACGGCCACGTCGCCTGGATCGGCGACGATCAGCGGGACCTGGACGACCACCTCACCCGCTGGTTCGGCGGGGCCACATCCATCGATAAACGGTGATATTGTCACCCGGCAATTCAGTGTTCACCGCACACAACGGGGGCTTCATCGTGTCCGAACCACATCGATCGAGCCGGATCTTGCGGGCCTTGGCGGTTGTCACCGTCCTGCTCGCCGGCCTGGTCTCCTTCACCACTTCTCCCGCCGCGGCTGCGCCCACCGGCCCGGCCGCCGCGGCGCCTTGCTACCCCGACGAGGACCCGTACGCCTGCCAGTACCTCGAGCTGTACTCCTCGCAGGAGTTCAGCGGCACGCTGGAGCAGATCCCGACGCAAGCGGACGGCACCTGTGCCGACCTGGCCAAGCCGGTGACACGGGCGAGTTCGCTGAGGAACCGGCAGGACCTGGCGGTGCTGTTCTACGACGCCACCGGGTGCACCGGCACGTCGTACAGGGTCGGCTCCTACTCGTACCTCCGGGATCTGACCCCGACCGGGTTCACCCGGGCAGTGTCGGTGAAGTTCGTGACGGACGTGTGCAGCAGTAAGCAGCGCTTTGTCGTCTGCCTGCACAAGGACATCGAGTCGGCGGGCGTCTTCCAGGCCTACCCCAAGCAGACGGTCAACGCGTGCGTGCAGCTCCCGGCGGCGCTCAAGGGGCAGGTCACCTCGATCATGAACAACCTGCAGGACGACGCCACCCGGCGGCAGGACGTGCTGCTCTTCGCCACCGACAACTGCACCGGCGCCGCGCACCGGCAGAACGCCTGGACGGGCCACCCGGACCTGGCCGACGTGGACTTCGACAACAAGGCGCGGTCGGTCAAGTTCGTGGTGGACCCGTGTGTCGGCCAGGTCATCTGTCTGTGGAACGACGTCCTCTACGACGGGCCGGCCCAGGTCATCGGTTTCCAGGCGACCAACACCTGCATCACGCTCAACACCGCGGTCCGCGGCCAGGTCAGCTCGCTGCGGCAAAATCTCTACTACCCCGACCAGGACGTCCTGCTCTACACGGGTGACGGCTGCACGGGCACGTCCAAGCGGATCGACGCGGGGACGGCCCACTCCCAGCTGAGCGACATCGCCTTCGACAACAAGGCCCGCTCGGTCAAGTTCCTCCAACAGGACGCCTGACCAGCAAGCGGTCCTCCGGCCGTCCGGCCGGAGGATCGCGTCTCTCGTTACGGTCAGACCGTAAAGGCAGCGGGCCGGGAGGTCGCGATCTACCGGCTGATGGGGTCACCCGGCTTCCCGCTCGACGAGGAGATGACCGCGGCGATCGGCCGGCGGTCGCACGAACGGCATCCGGCAGTGGCCGCCGGCAGCGCGCGGCAATCGCCGCCTCGCCGGAGGTGGATGACCGGGCGTGGACCGCTAGACTCTGGGGTCTGCGGTCCGGCACCGAAAGGTGGTGCCGGCGAGCCCAGCGTCAAAAAAGCGGCGCAGGTCCCGGCTTCCTACCCCGCGGAGGATGCCTGCAGTGACCTGCGCTTCGGCTCATTTCAGCGGATATGAGCAGTTGTGCCATTTTCAAGGGATTTATTCCGTGACCGATCAGCAGCCGTTGGATCCCACGCACGCTTTTGCCGAGCTCGGCCGGATCAAACTGCACGAGACGGACCTCGACGGTGTCCTGCTGCAGGTGGCCACCCTCGCCAAACGGACGATTCCCGGCATCGAAGATGCCTCGGTGAGTCTGATCCGGGCCAAGAACGCCCGCACCGCCGCGTTCACCGGCGAGCTCGCCCGCCAGATGGACGAGCGGCAGTACGAGGAAGGCGGCGGCCCCTGCATGGAGGCGGCCGCGACCCTCGCCGTCGTGTCGGTGCCCGATCTCGGTGACGAGCAGCGCTGGCCGCACTACACCCCGGCGGCCCTCAAAGCAGGCGTGCACAGCTCACTGTCGGTCGGCCTGCCGATGCACGAGGACGTCACCGGCGCGCTGAACATGTACTCCCGGAAGCCCGACGCGTTCGACGACGAAGCGGTCGTGCTCGCCCGGACGTTCTCCGGTTATGCCGCGGTCGCCGTGTCCAACGCCCACACGTACGACGCGACAACCACGCTGGCCCAGCACATGCAGGCCGCCATGGAACACCGTGCCGTGATCGAGCAGGCCAAGGGCATCATCATGGCCAGCCGGCACTGCACGGCCGACGAGGCGTTCAAGATCTTGAGCAAGCTGTCCCAGGACACCAACCGCAAACTTCGCGACGTCGCGGCGGCCCTGGTCGAACAGGCGCCGGCGTCCCCGAAGCGCTAGCGGGCGCCCCACCGGTCGCGGATGCCCACCGGCCGACTGCTTGACCGGAAGGCATCCGCCGGACCCGCACGGCAAGGCACGAGCAGGACCGTTCCCTACCTATCCGCACGATACGCAAGCGCGTCACGGCGTCGGCCGGTCAAGTTCGTCTCCGGCGAAAAACCTGCGTTTCGTGGATGACCTAAGCGTGGTTCTGTCATGACAGAAGAATCGATCCATCCCGGAACCCATTGGCAGCGCTTCGCCACCACGGACCCCGACGAGGGGTACGACCACATCCGAAAGGCCTACGTCGACTTCAGCGTCCGGTCGTCCAACGATCGCGGCGAGGGGTTCCGGCTCCGCACGGTTGCCACCGAACTCGGTGATGTCGGTCTGTCGCGGATGGTCTACTCGGCGCACACCTTCGTGGAAACGGTGCCGGAGGGTGACCTCAACGTCTCCCGGGCCATCAAGGGCCGGTACTCCTTGATCCACGGCAAGGAGGAACATCGGGTCCTTCCCGGTGAGGTGTTCCTCATCCTGCCGGACCATTCCCTGGGCACCGATTTCGAGGACGTCGACGTCTTCACGACGCGGCTACCCCGAGCCCTGCTCGAGGAGGCCGCTCACACGCCGGCCGGCTTCAACGGCGCCGACCTGCGCTTCGACAGCACACAGCCGATCTCGGCGCAGCTGGGCCGGCACTGGTCGGCAACGGTCTCCTACGTCACCCAGAGCATCCTCTCCGAGCCCAGTCTCCGGACGAATCCGCTGATCATCGCGGAGGCACGCCTGCTGCTGGCCCGGACGGCGCTCGCCGCCTTCCCGAACACCAGCCTCGACGCCCGTCCGACGAGTACCGGTGGCGATGTTCGTCCCCACGGGCTGCGCCGCGCTCTGGCGTACATCGACGACAACGCCGGCCGGCCGATCTCCGTGGCGCAGGTCGCCGCCGCGACAGGCCTGCATCCGCGCTCGCTCCAGCTCGCGTTCCGTCGCCACCTCGGCACCACACCGACGAACTACCTGCGCAGGGTCCGTCTCGAACACGCGCACCGCGACCTGCGGAACGCCGACCCGGCCACCGGCGTCACCGTCACGATGATCGCCAACCGGTGGGGCTTCCCCCACCTCGGACGGTTCAGCGCCGACTACCGCCGCGCCTACGGCTTCAGCCCGAGCCACACCCTGCGAACCTGACCCCACCGCCGGGCCGGCGGACAGGAAGTCCGGATTCCGGCCCTCGCGTGGCCGATACTCGCGCATCGTGACCCGATCCGCCCGCAGTACCCGAAGCCGCCGAGTGGTGGCGATGCTGACCGCGACGGTCCTCGCGGCGGTTGCCTGCGACAGCCCGCCACCCCACGAGGTGGTGCTGCCGAGCCGGGAAGCAGTGCAGCCGACGCCTCCGGCCGTCCTGCCGGAACAGGACGGTGCCCTGCGCGTCGACCAGGTCGGCTACGTGACCGGGGAGACCAAGATTGCGACGCTGCTGGCACCGCGGGACGCCACGGGTGCCCGCGTCACCGTTGTCGGCCCGCGCGGCGAGACGGTGCTGCCGCCGGTCGGGACCCGCCGCGGCACCTGGAACACCGGGTTCCCGTCGGTTCACCTGATCGATCTCACGGCACTCACCCGGCCCGGAACCTATCGCGTACGGGTCGAGGGGCCGGTCACCGCCGAGTCTCCGCCCTTCCGGATCGGATCGGCCGGTGACCTCTTCGGCCCGCTGGCGGGGAACTCGCTGGTGTACTTCCAGGCTCACCGCGACGGCGCCGACCAGGTCGCCGGCGCGTGGCGGCGGGCTCCGGCGCACCTGACGGACCGCGAGGCGACCGTCTACAGCGACCCCGGCTACGACGACGACGGCCGGATGGTCACGGCGATGGAACCGGTCGGCGGCCCCGTCGACGTCGAAGGCGGCTGGTACGACGCGGGCGACTACCTCAAGTTCTCCCACACCACCGCGTACGCGCTGATCGCGATGCTGCTGGTGCAGCGGGACGGACCGGCACCGGCCGGGCTGGCGGACGAGACCCGGCACGGCATCGCCTGGCTCGACAAGATGTGGGACGAGGACACCGGCACGCTCTACACGCAGGTCGGCATCGGCAGTGGCATCAACCCCGGCTTCCTCGGCGATCACGACACCTGGCGACTGCCGCAGGACGACGACCGGCTGACGGCCGAGCCCGGCGAGGCCCGCTACTACCAGCGGTACCGGCCGGTGTTCCGGGCCGCCGCCGCGGGCGCACCGCTGAGTCCCAACCTGGCCGGCCGGGTGTCCGCTGCCTTCGCCCTGGCCGCGCAGGTCGAGGCGTCCACCGACCCCGCCCGGGCCCGCCGCCACCTCGCCGCGGCGGCGCAGATCTTCGCGCTGGCCGACACCTCGGACACCGGTGATCTGGTCACTGCTCAACCCCGAAGCTTCTATCCGGAGGACAGCTGGGCCGACGATCTCGCCACCGGCGCCGCCGAGCTCGTCCTGGCCGGCCAGGCCCTGCGGGATCCGCGGACGTCCGAGTGGGCCCGGCAGGGCGAGCACTGGGCCGAGGTCAACACCGGCACGGGTCGCACCGACGCCCTCAACGTCTACGACCTCAGCGCCATCGCCGATGCCGAACTCGTCAAAGCGGGTGTCAGCCCCGGCGGCCTGCTTCGTGATCTTCGAAAGCGCCTCGACGCCGGTGTCCGGGCCGCCGGGACCAATCCGTTCCGGGCTGCCGCCGGCAACGGCGGATACGACTACGCCTCCCGCGAGCTCGGTTATGTCGTCACCGCCGCGCTGTACCGCGGGATCACCGGCGACGACCGCTACACGGACTTCGGCACCACCCAGCGTGGTGTCGTCCTGGGCGCCAACGGATGGGGAACGTCGCTGGTCGTGGCCGCCGGTACGACGTTCCCGCGCTGCCCCCACGATCAGATCGCGAGTCTGACCGCCGGACCTCCGGCGCCCGGCATGACCGGCGCCGTGGTCAACGGACCCAACAAGGCCGAACGTATCCACGAACTCATCGAGCAGCGCACCAGCGATGCGTGTTCCACGGACTCCTTCGCGGCCTACGACCGCGACGACGCCCAGTACACCGACGACGAGCAGGTCTCGGCCAACACCGAACCGTCCATCGACTTCACCGCAACAGGCATGCTCGCGTTCGCCCTCACCGCCCGTGATCTCTGAGCGCCGCCGTACCCTGGACGTATGTCAGGCCCACGGCCGCCGGTGTGCAACGCCGCTCGTCGTCGTGCCTGCAATTACGCGATCCTTCTGGTCCTGGTCCTGGTGGCCCTGCTCTTCTCCGCCGGCAGCGACCATCACCGCGCCGACAGGGCCACCGTCGTCCCCGTGGCGAGCAGCGAGGAGCCGGCCCTCGACGGGCCGGGCGAGCACCCTCATCACCACGGCAGCGAATGGACCCCCACGACGACCAGCAGGATCCGCGTCGTCGAGCCTGCCGCCACCACCGTGTACCCGGGACACGAGCCGACCGCGACGCCGGCCACGGGGGACGCGTCCCCGTTCCTCACCGTTCTGTCGCATGTCCGGGAGCTCGCTCAGCCGGGAGTCCTGCGGGTATAGCGCCGGCCGATTCTGCGCCGCCCACACCGTTGATCGCCGTCTTTTAACACGGCGGCGCGGTGACACCCCCCGTTCGAAGGACTGTCCGTGATGCCTGCCCGCCTGCCCTCGTTCAGAGCAGACCACCCGTGAACGCCACCGAACCCCTGCCACCGCGCCGCTCCACCCACACCTTCGGGCCGTGGGCGTACGACCGCTGGGGTGACACCGGCCGGCCCGTGGTCCTGTTGCACAGCCTGCTCTTCGACCGCCGGGTCTGGTGGCCGGTGGCCGCGGACCTGGCGGCGTACTGCGTGGTCATCGCGCCTGATCTGCCCGGGCACGGCAACTCTGCTGCCCGCGAGGGACTGGCGCCGGCACAGCTGGCCTGCGAGATCGCCGAGCTGGTGCACAGTCTCGATCTGCGCAGGGCGCCGGTGGTCGTGGGACACGGCACATCGGCACTGATCGCCACCGCGTTCGCCGCCTCCTACGCCATCCACACCCTGGTCACCGCCGACGAGATGGACCCCTGTCACGTCAACACCGCCGAACAGCTGCTGGCGGCCATCCGGCCTCAGGAGGTCCCGGCCGTCTATCGCCCGTACGCCATGGCCCCGCCCGACTGTGTCCTCTTCAGCGCCTACCGCACGGCCGGCCTGGGCGCCGAGCATCCGTCAGCGCCGGCCGACGTCCCGCACGTGCTGGTCAGCAGCGGCAGCCCTGGATGCGACACCGGCACCGGGGAACTGCGCTACACGGCAGCAGCGCGAATGCCGCAGCTCAGTGACCCGTACCGATTTGCTGCGGACCTGAGGGCCCTGTTGTAGCCGCCTGAGCCCAGGACCTGAACCGGCCGGCTGGTCCTGGGCTCACACGCCCGGCAGGCCGGTCAGGCCGGCGATCAGGCCGAGCAGGGCGCTGACGCCGAGCACCCGCAGCACCGGCCATTTCCACCGGAAGATCAGAGCTGCGGCGATGACCGCAATAACCACCGGTATGGGACGCACCGAAGCGAAGTCGGGCAGCTGCAGGTGCAGCGGCCCTCCGGTGACGGTACGGGTCCGCTCGAACAGGGCGTGCACGGCGAAGTAGAGGCCGAGCTGCGCGATGACACCGACCACGGCCGCCGTGATGCCGGTCAGGGCGGCGGAGAGGCTCTGATTGCCGCGCAGCCGCTCGACGTACGGTGCGCCGAGCAGGATGAACAGGAAGCACGGCACGAAGGTCACCCAGGTGGTCAGCAGCGAAGCGACCACACCGGCGGTCCAGGGGTTCAGCGGTCCGGGATCGTGATAGGCGCCGAGGAACGCCACGAACTGCACGACCATGATCAGAGGACCGGGCGTCGACTCGGCCAGAGCCAGGCCACGGACCATGTCACCGGCGCTGAGCCAGCCGTAGTGCTCGACGGCGCGCTGAGCCACGAAGGCCAGGACTGCGTACGCGCCGCCGAACGTCACCACGGCCGTACCGGAGAAAAAGAGCCCCTGCTGGGTGTAGACGCTGTTCCCGCCGGTCAGCGCCGCGACGGCGGCGATCGGCAGGAACCACACGACCAGCCCGGCACCGAGAATGGTCGACGCGCGCCGTTTCGACGGCCGGTCCTGGTGCAGCGCATCATCGGAGATCAGCGGCGGTGGCCCGTCGTCAGGGGCGGCCGGGCCGTCACCCGTCCTGGCCGCCCGCCGCCGCAGGGCCCAGCCGATCCCTCCGGCCACGAGGATCACCACCGGGAAGGGCACGGCGAACGCGGCCAGCGCCACGAACGCGGCCACCGCCGGGCCGAGCAGCACCCGGTCGGTCAGCGCACGGTTGCCCACGCGCCACACGGCCTGGGCGACGATCGCGACGACCGCCGGAGCCAGACCGGCGAAGATGCCGGTGACCACGGTGGTGTCCCCGAAGGCGACGTAGACGATCGACAACCCGAGCAGGGCCACGACACCCGGAATCACGAACAGGGTCCCGGCGATCAGACCACCACGCAGACCGTTGAGCAGCCAGCCGATGTAGATCGCCAACTGCTGGGCCTCCGGGCCGGGCAGCAGCATGCAGTAGTTCAGGGCGTGCAGGAAACGCTTCTGGCCGATCCAGCGGCGATCGTCGACGAGATGACGCTGCATGACCGCGATCTGGCCCGCCGGCCCCCCGAACGTCTGCAGCGAGATCAGGAACCACACCTTGACGGCCCGCCGCAGCGGCACGACGTCATCGTGCAGGGTGCCGGTCATTCGCCCTCCCGAGCAGCGCGCTGCGTTACCCCACCCCGGGCCGGCTACCCCACGACGACACCGTCGCGTTCGCCGGCCGGGACCATGGTTACATGACACGATTCCGGCCGGAGAAATACGCCGACGGGTGTAGGTGTGTCATCGCGGGGAGTCGGTGACAGACACTGCGTAAGGACGACGTCCGGCACCGCTGCCTCGTCCTAGCTTCGCCACATGAACCTTTCCCGCGTGCTCACCGGCCTTCTGGCCGCTCCCGCCGCGATCGCGGCTCTGGACCTGGCGAACCCGCAGTGGTCCTGGGTCGAGGTGCCGGCCAGCAACTTCGTCGGCGGCCGGTCCGGCTGGCTCCTCAGCCTGGCCGCGATCGGCGCCGGGCTGGCGTCGGCGGCCATGATCGGTCCGATCGGCGCCCGGTCCGGAGGTCGCCGCGCCGTCCGGTGGCTCCTCGGCGTGTGGGCCACCGGCATGATCATCGCCGGGATGGTGCCCGCCGATCCCCCGGAACGCTGGGACGACCGGAGCGCGGCCGACACGGTGCACGGGATCGCCGCGCTGACCGCGTTCCTGGTGCTCCCGATCGCCGCGACCCTGCTCACCCGGGCCTGGTGGCGCGACCCGCCCTGGCGCCGATGGCGTGCCCTGCTCGCGGTGACAGCCGCCGCGACGGTGGCCGGCTACGCCGCGTTCCTGGTCGCCCTGGTGGACGTCATGGGCGGCCCGGAACTCGGGATCGGACCGTACGCCACCCTGGTCGGACTGCTCGAGCGGACCATGCTCTGGTCGTACGTCGGCTGGCTGGCCTGCGCGGCTGTCGCAGCAAGCCGGATCGCCCCCGCGACCAGGGCGGGGTGATGCCGCCGGGGATCAGGTGGAGATGTGCAGGGCCGCGGCGAGGGGTGCCGGGAGCGGGTACGGGCGCTCGTCCGGGAGCATCCGCTCGGCCCGGAAGAAGTCACCCTTGCGGACCAGTTCACCCATGCGGCGCGCCTGGTGGGTGACGTCGGTGATGCCGACCGTCCAGTCCTGGACGTAGCGGTCGATCGTCTCCACGCCGAGGCCGACCCGCAGGGCCCGGTGCGGCAGCGGCTTGAGCTCGATCGAGCGCTCGTGCTCCCACTGCACGCGGACCGGGCTGCGGCTCAGGGTGGCGGCCCACTGCTCACGGTCGGGGAAGAACGTGTGGTCGTACTGGGCGAGGCAGGAGTGGGCCAGCGCCCATTCGAAGCCTTCCCGGGTCATCTCGACCGCGAGCACGCGCTCCTGGGTGTCCGGCGCGGCCCACTGCGAACGGAACATCATCCACAGGAACGACGGTTTGAGCCACGTCATCCGGTCGCGTTTGAAGGGCGGCACAAAAGCGCCGGCCTTGGCCGCGGCCAGCGCGACCGCCGGCGGGTAGGCCTGGTACACGGTGATCGTCTCAGGCGTGTAGACGGCACGCACCTGGCGTACCGGAACCTGCTGCAGCACAGTTCTGATGATCGTGCGCCGGGGACGCCCGCGTGGCCGTTTTCGCCCGAACACCACTCGACCGGTGTCAGGCGCCCTCGTACATCTTGTCGATCTCGGCCGCGAAGTTCGCCTCGGTGGTGCGCCGCTTGATCTTCAGCGACGGTGTGAGCTCACCGCCCTCGATGCTCAGGTCGCGGGGCAGGACGGCGAACTTCTTGATCGTCTCCCAGCGGTTGAGCTTCGTGTTGAGCTGCTCGACATAACCGCCGACCAGGGTGCGGGCCTGCTCCGAGGCGGCGATCTCGGCGTACGGCCGGCCCTCCAGCGGCCCACCGGCGGTCCAGGTGGCAACGGCGTCGGGGTCGAGCGAGACGAGCATCGTGCAGTAGTTACGGTTCTGACCGACAACAACCGCCTGCGACGCGTACGGGCACAGGGCCTTGAACGTCCCCTCCAGGTACGACGGAGCTACGTACTTGCCGCTGGACGTCTTGACCAGGTCCTTCTTCCGATCGGTGATCCTCAGGTAGCCGTCCGCGGACAGTTCGCCGATGTCACCCGTACGGAAGAAGCCGTCCTCGGTGAAAGCAGCCGCCGTCTCCTCGGGAAGGTTGTGGTAGCCGCGCATCACCGGTGCGCCACGCAGCAGGATCTCACCGTCGGCGTCGATGCGGCACTCCACGTCACCCAGCGCCGTGCCGCAGGTGCCGATGCGGACCGCGCCGGGGCGGTTGACGAAGACGCCCGCGCTCGTCTCGGTGAGCCCGTAGCCCTCGCTGATCGGCAGACCGGCCGCGGCGAAGAACTCACCGAGCGGCACGGAGACGGCTGCCGCACCGGCGACCAGCACGCGGATGCGCCCGCCGAGCCGCGCGTGCAGTTTGGCGAACACCAGTCTGTGGGCGATCGCGGAACGCAGCGATCCGCGTCTGCCGCCGGTGCGCACCGCCCAGGCGAAGATCGCGGCCCGGGCGCCGCCGGCCTGCTGCGCGGTGAGGACGACCTTGTTGTAGACCTTCTCGAACACCCGCGGTGGCGCGCACATGATCGTCGGCCGGACCACGGCGAGGTTGTCGATCAGCCGGTCGACCCGGCCGTCCACATAGGTCGGCAGTCCGACGTGCATGACGCCGCACAGCAGCGACTTGCCGAACGAGTGCGACAGCGGCAGCCACAGATATTGCAGGTCGTCGGGCTTCATCAGGTCCAGCTCACTCTGCGCCACCGCCTCCCAGCACCAGCCGCGATGCAGCAGCTCCACACCCTTGGGGCGGCCGGTGGTGCCGGACGTGTAGATCAGCGTGGCGAGATCGCCGGGTCCGATGCCGGCGACGACGTTCTTGATCAGGTCCGGCTCGCCGGCCAGGGCCGCGACGCCGCGCGCCTCGAGCTCGGCCAGGGTCAGCTGCGGCGGTGTGGCCCCGGGGTCGGCGGTGCCGTCCATCAGCACGACGTGGGTGAGCCCGGGCAGGGTGGCGCCGGCGAGCTTCGCCGCCTGCGCCGGGTCCTCGGCGATGAGCACCCTCGAACCGGAGTCGCCGAGGATGTAGGCGGTGTCCTCCGGCCCGGTCGTCGGGTAGACCGTGGTGGTCGCGGCGCCGGCGCACATCACCCCGAGATCGGCGAGAACCCAGTCGAGGCGGGTGCCGGCCAGGATGGCCACCCGGTCCTCGGCCTCGACGCCCAGGCCGCGCAAACCGGCCGCGATCGCGGTGGCCCGCTCGCCGACCTGCGCCCAGGTCGACCAGACCGGCCGCGAGTCGTCGGCAGCCGGGCGGGCGAACGCCTGCCGGTCCGGCGTAACCGCGACCCGCCGCAGGAACATGTCAGGAATCGAGCGGTACGGAATCTCCAGTGCCATCTGGACCCGCCTCCGTCGGCCGGAGAGTTCAGGCTACCAACATCATCGGGGCCCGACCTGGTCAACAGTCCGGAAAGGACACAATCCGATACCAACTCACGAAGTGGCCGCCATGAATGGTTAGTGTCGCGCCAACGGTGACCAGTCGTCACCGCGTTTGTCCGTACCCACAGGACAACCGCGTTTGTCCGTACCCATAGGACGAGGTGAGCACGTTGCGTGCAGCAAGGATGCAGGCCGGAAGGCTCCGGACGGTCATCACCGCCGGTGTTGTCGCGGCTCTGACGATCGGGGCCGCCGGCTGCGCGGAGAGCGACCGCGACAGCGGTGGTGACAAGGGTGCCGCCGCCGGCACCTTCATCTTCGCGGGTGCCGGTGACCCCAAGAACTTCGACCCGATCTTCAACGACGACGGGGAGTCGTTCCGGCCGATCCGCCAGATGTACGACACCCTGGTCACCCACAAGCCCGGCACCGCCGAGCTCGTCGGTGGACTGGCCGAGAGCTGGGAGAACGACCCCACCGGCAAGATCTGGACGTTCAAGCTGCGCCAGGGTGTCAAGTTCCACGACGGCACCCCGCTGGACGCCGCGGCGGTCTGCGCGAACTTCGACCGCTGGTACAACATGAAGGGCGAGGCCGCCCAGTCGCAGATGATCTACTACACCGACGTCTTCGGTGGGTTCGCCGGCAGCCCGGATGCCGTCTACGACAACTGCAAGGCGCAGGACGCCGGCACCGCGGTCGTGACGATGACGAAGTACAAGGGCGCTTTCCCGGGCGCGTTCACGCTCACCGCCTTCTCGATCGCGAGCCCGGCGGCGATGAAGCAGTACGCCGCCGACACGGTGACGCAGAACGGCGACTCGTTCTCCTACAGCGCCTTCGCCAACGAGCACCCGACCGGCACCGGCGCGTTCACCTACGGTGGCTGGAACAAGGCGACCGGCGAGATCACGCTGAACAAGAACCCCGACTACTGGGGTGACAAGGCCAAGGTCGACAAGATGATCATCAAGGTCATCAAGGACGAGAACACCCGCAAGCAGGAGCTGCGCGCCGGTACGGTCCAGGCGATCGACTTCCCCGCCCCGGCCGACCGCAAGGCGCTGGCGGACGAGGGTTACCAGGTGCTCAACCGGCCCGCGTTCAACATCCTCTACCTGGGCATCAACCAGAAGAACCCGAAGCTCAGGGACCTGCGGGTCCGTCAGGCCATCGCGTACGCGCTGAACCGCGCCCAGCTGGTGCAGACCAAGGGCCCCGGCGGCGCAGTCGTGGCCGACCAGTTCATGCCGAACACAGTTTCCGGGTACGCCCCGGACGTGCAGAAGTACGACTACAACGTCGAGAAGGCCAAGCAGCTGCTGGCCGACGCGGGCGCGACCGGTCTGACGCTGAACTTCTACTACCCGACCGAGGTGTCCCGGCCGTACATGCCGAACCCGCAGGAGATCTTCACCGTGCTGGCGAACGACCTGCAGGCCGTCGGCATCAAGGTCAACGGTGTCCCGCGGCCGTGGAACGGCGGTTTCAAGGACGACGTGCAGCAGTTCGGCAAGCAGGACCTGCACATCCTGGGCTGGACCGGCGACTACAACGACCCGGGCAACTTCGTCGGCACGTTCTTCGGCCGGGCCAAGGTCGAGTTCGGTGACGCGGCGATGTCCGACATGTTCACCGCCATCGGCAAGGCCGACGCGACCGTCGACCAGGCGGCCAAGAAGGCGGCGTTCGAGCAGGTCAACCGGGATCTGGCCGCCAAGTGGCTGCCGGCCGTGCCGCTCTGGCACGCCCCGCCGGCCATCGTCGCCACCAAGAACGTCCAGGGCCTGGTGCCGAGCCCGCTGACGGCCGAGGACTTCAACACCGTCTCGGTCACCAAGTAGGTCTCCCAGCACCTCCGCACCGCCGCGGCCCGGACCGACCTCAGGTCCGGGCCGCTCGGCGCGACCACCCGAAGGATTCCTCATGGTGAGAGTCATCCTGCGCCGCCTGGTCCAGCTGGTCGTCACGTTGATCGCGCTGATGACCCTGGTCTTCTTCTGGCTGCGCAGCCTGCCCGGCGGGCCCGTCGACGCGTTGCTGGGCGAACGCGCGACCCCGCAGACCCGCGAGCTGCTGACCCGGGCCCTCGGTTACGACCAGCCGATCTGGGTGCAGTACGGCCGCTTCCTCAAGAACGTCGTCACCGGCAACTTCGGCAACTCCATCCGTACCGGTGAGCCTGTCATGGACGTGATCAGCCGGTCGTTCCCGGCGACGATCGAGCTGGCCGTCGCGGCGATCATCATCGCGATCGGGCTGGGCATCCCCCTGGGCTACGTCGCGGCCCGGTACCGCGGGCGGTTGCTCGACAACGCGACCATCATCGTCACCCTGATCGGCATCTCGATCCCGATCTTCTTCCTGGGTTATCTGCTCAAGGACTGGCTGACCCAGGACATCCACTTCTTCCCGCCGTCCGGCCGGATCACCACCGGGCTGGGCAACACCGACGTGACCGGCTTCTTCGTGCTGGACGGACTGCTCACCCGGGAGTTCGACGCCTCGGCCGACGCCCTCTGGCATCTGGTGCTGCCCGCCTTCACTCTGGCCACGATCCCGCTGGCGATCATCATCCGGATCACCCGGGCCAGCGTGCTCGACGTGCTGGACGAGGACTACATCCGCACCGCGGACGCCAAGGGCCTGCGCAACGCCACCATCCGCAAGCGGCACGTGCTGCGCAACGCACTGCTGCCGGTGGTCACCACCATCGGGCTGCAGACCGGTGCGCTGCTGGCCGGCGCGGTGCTGACCGAGAAGGTCTACAACTGGGGCGGCCTGGGCACGCTGATCACCGACTCGATCAGCGGCGGCCGGGACTATCCGGTGCTGCAGGCGCTGATCCTGCTCGCCGCCGTCGTCTTCATCGTGGTCAACCTGCTGGTCGACCTCTCGTACGCGATCATCGACCCGAGGGTGCGTGTCCAGTGACCGGAGGGATCTCGACACTCGCCGACCACAAGCGTCGCCGCATCGAGGAGCTGACCGCCCGTACGTCGGAAGCCGGCGGGGTCAGCCTGATCCGCGACGCCGGCCGCCGGCTGCTGCGCAACCCCACGGCGATCGTCGGCGGGGCCATCATCCTGCTGTTCCTGGTCATCGCGATCTTCGCGCCGCTGGTGGCGCCGCACGACCCGGTGCAGCGGTTCCCGGAGCTGACCCGGGACCTGACCGTCGACTCGATCCCGGGCGCCACCGCGGGACATCCGCTCGGCAGTGACCCGCTGGGCCGCGACTTCGCGTCCCGGATGATCTACGGCGCGCGGCAGACGCTCTTCGTCGGCGTGCTCGCCACGCTCATCGGCCTGCTGCTCGGTGTGCTGCTGGGTGCGATCGCCGGCGCCGTCGGCGGCTGGGTGGACGTGCTGATCATGCGTGTCACCGACGTGATGCTGGCCCTGCCCAGCCTGCTGCTGGCGATCACCCTGGTCGCCCTGGCCAGCCGGTCCACGCAGTGGACGGTGATCATCGCGGTCGCGGTCGTCAATGTGCCCATCTTCGCCCGGCTGCTCCGAGGATCGATGCTGGCCCAGCGCGAGAGCGACCATGTGCTCGCGGCCCGCGCACTGGGCGTGAAGAGGCGGGACATCGTGCTGCGGCACATGCTGCCGAACTCGCTCACCGCGGTCATCGTGCAGGCCACCCTGACCTTCGCGGTGGCGATCCTGGACGCGGCCGCACTGTCGTTCCTGGGTCTCGGGGACCCGGACATCAACCGGGCCGAGTGGGGCCTGATGCTCGGTGTGGACGGCGTCCGTTACTTCGAGGTCCGCCCGGAGCTGGCCTACTTCCCGGCCCTGGCGATCATCGCCGTGGCCCTCGGCTTCACCCTGCTCGGCGAGAGCATGCGCGAGGCCCTCGACCCGAAGAACCGGCGGTGACTGTCATGCCATTGCTCGACGTTCGTGACCTGTCGGTCGTCTTCCAGCGCAAGGGCACCCGGCCCGTCACCGCGGTGGACGGCGTCAGCTTCACCGTGGAACCCGGCCAGACGGTCGGGCTGGTCGGCGAGTCCGGGTGCGGCAAGTCGGTGACCAGCCTGGCGATCATGGGCCTGCTCCCCCGCCGTGGCAACACCGTCACCGGCGAGGTCCGCTTCGAGGACACCGACCTGCTCAAGCTGCGTCCGCAGGACCTGCGCGACCGGCGCGGGCGGGACATCGGCATGATCTTCCAGGACCCGCTGTCCTCGCTGAACCCGGTGATCCCGCTGGGCGTCCAGGTGGCCGAGGTGCTCGAACGCCACCAGGGCCGGACCCGGCAGGCGGCGCTGCGGGAAGCCCGGGGACTGCTCGACGCGGTGGGCATCCCCGACCCGGCGCGGCGGCTCAAGGAGTTTCCGCACCAGCTCTCCGGTGGCATGCGGCAGCGGGCCCTGATCGCCATCGCCCTGGCCTGCAAGCCGCGCCTGCTGATCGCCGACGAGCCGACCACGGCGCTGGACGTGACCATCCAGGCGCAGATCCTCACGCTGCTCAAGGAACTGGTCGACGACTCCGGCACGGCCCTGGTCATGATCACTCACGACCTGGGGGTGGTGGCCGGGCTCTGCGACACGGTCAACGTCCTCTACGCCGGCAAGGTGGTCGAGCGGGCCGAACGCCACGACCTGTTCGCCGAGCCCCGGCACCCGTACACCCACGGGCTGCTGCAGTCCGTGCCCCGTCTCGACGCCGACCGGGGTGGGCGGCTGCACCAGATCCGTGGCTCGGTCAGCGACAACATCCCCTGGCCGGAGGGCTGCGCCTTCGCACCCCGCTGCGACCGGGTGATCGACGACTGCATCGGTGACACGGTCCCCCTCGAACCCACCTACCGCGGCGGCGCGCTGCGGTGCACCAACCCCGTACCGCAGGAGGTGCCGGCGTGAGCGACGCACTTCTCGAGATCGACGATCTCAAGGTCCACTTCCCGATCAAGAGCGGACTGCTCTTCGACCGTACGGTCGGCCACGTGTACGCCGTCGACGGTGTGTCGCTGAAGGTCCGCCGGGGCGAGACGTACGGCCTGGTCGGCGAGTCCGGGTGCGGCAAGACCACGCTGGGCCGCGGCCTGCTGCGCCTGGTCGAGCCGACCAGCGGCACGATCACCTTCGACGGTACGGACGTCCGCGCGCTCCAGGGCGAGAAGATGCGGCTGTTCCGCCGGCGTATCCAGATGGTCTTCCAGGACCCGATGTCGAGCCTCGACCCGCGGCAGTCGGTGGAGTCCCTGCTCGTCGAGGGTCTCAAGGCACACGGCCTGCACAAGGACAAGGCCGACGTGCAGCGACGACTGAGGTCCACTCTGGACTCGGTCGGTCTGCCCGCGTCGGCGCTGAACAATTACCCGCACGAGTTCTCCGGCGGGCAGCGCCAGCGCATCGGCATCGCCCGCGCCCTGGTCCTCGGTCCCGAGCTGATCGTCGCCGACGAACCGGTGTCCGCGCTCGACGTGTCGATCCAGGCTCAGGTGATCAACCTGCTCGGCGACCTGCAGGACTCGCTCGGGCTGACCTACCTGGTGATCGCGCACGACCTGGCGGTCGTCCGGCACATCTCCGACACGATCGGCGTGATGTACCTCGGATCACTGGTCGAGGAGGCGGACGGCGACCAGCTCTACGAACGGCCGCTGCACCCGTACACGAAGGCTCTGCTCTCGGCCGTGCCCATCCCCGACCCGCAGGTGGAGGACCGGCGCGAGCGGATCCTGCTGGCCGGCGACCTGCCGTCTCCGGCGGCACCGCCGAGCGGGTGCCGCTTCCGCACCCGCTGCCCCTGGTCGCAGCAGCGCTGCGCCGAGGAACGACCGGAGCTGCGCGTCTTCGACGACACCGGGCAGCGGGTGGCCTGCCATTTCGCCGAGGAGATCCTTCGCGGTGAGCTCGAGATGCACGATGTACGCGCCGAGCTCGTCCGGCCGGACTCCGACACCGCACCCGCTGTCGGCGCCGAGCTCATCCAGACCCGGACCGACCTGCCGGCGCCGTAACGGCTGCGGGAGAAGATCCGCGATGACCCGCCGCTGCCGGTGGGTCATCGCGGACACGCGCATCAGCCGGCGACGGCGGTGCCGTAGCCCTCCATCGCCAGGTAGGGGTTGAGGTGCGGGTGCCGGCTGCCCACCGCCACGTCCCGCCAGAAACGCTGCAGCGGCTGAGCCGTCCGGAAGCCGCTCGAACCGTGCAGGTCCAGCATCCGCTCGACCGCGGCGCGACAGTCACGACCGGCCTCACTCATGGTCAAGTGCAGCCGGGAGGCGTCCAGAGGGGTCAGTTCCGCGCCGCCGTCCAGCTCCGCGGCCACGGACAGCATCGTGCGCTCGGCCCGCTGCGCCAGCGTGGTCGCCTCGGCCAGCCAGTGCCGCGCACCAGGCGACTCAGCCATGCGGGAGTAGGCCGTCATGAACGGTTTGCGGTCCGAGGCGAACATCGCCGTGATCACGTCGAGCGCGCCGAACGTCGCCCCCACCACTGGGCCCAGGACAGTGAGCCCGAAGAACTGCAGGGTGCCGGGGTCGGGCGGGAGCTGCAGCGGCCGGATGAGCTCCGCGGGAACCAGCACGTCGTCGGCGACAACCGTGTGACTACCGGTGCCGCGCATGCCGGCCATCTGCCAGGTGCGGTCGATGGTCAGGTCGGCCAGCGGGATCTGTGCGTACGAGAAAGTCCCGTCGACCATCACCGCCAGGCCGGCCCAGGCCGCGTCCTCGCAGCCGGAGACGTTGGGCCAGCGGCCGGTGACCCGGACGCCGTCCGGGCCGGCCACACCACGGCCGCCCGGCACACCCGATCCGCAGATCAGGACGTCCGGGTCGGCGAAGAACTCCCGCCGCGCCGGCTCGCTGAAGTTTGCGCCCCGGGCGACCAGGAGCTTGCCGGTCAGGCAGGTACCCGCGATCCAGGCCGTGGAAGGGCAGGCCCGGCCCATAGCGGCGAGCGTGCGCACGGCGACCGTGGCGCTCGCGGCGGCGCCCCCGTACTCCGCAGGTGTCCCGAGGGCAAAGGCCCCCGCAGCCCGCGCGGCCTGCAGACTCTCCGCGGTGGGCCGCTCCTGCGCTTCGGTCTTCTCCGCGTTCGCGGCCAAAATGTCGATCATGAGTCAACCGAAGCACCGGACCCGGCCCGCAGCCATGTTCGTCCGGACCGGAAAAATACGCTTCCGGTTAGCATGTGACGAATGGACATGATCACGGCGACGATCAGCAGTGCGCGGATCGGCCGCGCCAACGGTCGCCGGGTCGCCGAAGCCAACGCCTACGGTGTGCGCTTCCCGAAGTTCCCCGTGCTCGGGTTCCACGTCATGCTGTCCGGCGAGGGCTGGCTCATCACGCAGTCAGCACCCCCGGTCGCGATCCGGCCGGGCGATGTCGTCTTCACGGCCTCCGGTGCCGAGTTCGGTCTCGCGCGGTCACCGCGCGCCCTCGCGGAGCTGCCACCGATCGTGCTGGCCGACGTGCCGCCACCGCCGGCACCCGTCGAGTTCGAATTCCTCTGCGGCGGCTATCCGCTGGAGTTCGGCAAGGTCCCCGGCTTCCTCCGGCACCTCCCGGAAGTCGTCACGTTCACCCCTGACTACGAGCGCCACCCGCAGCTGCAGGCCCTCGTGGAGATGCTGCACTCCGATTACACCGAGCCGGGACCGGGCACCGGCGCCGGCCGGTCGGCCCTGATCGACCTCATGCTCGTGCACATCCTGCGTCACCTGCAGGAGCACGGCCGCCTCGCCGGCTGGCCCCCGAACACCGACCCCGGCATAGCCGACGCGCTGCACGAGATCCACACCCGTCCGGAACACAAATGGACCGTGCAGGAGCTCAGCGAGGTGGCCGGGATGTCGCGCACGGCGTTCAACCGTCGCTTCACCGCCTCGGTGGGCACGTCACCGATGGCGTACCTGATCAATTGGCGCCTCGACATGGGTGCGGGATTGCTGCGCCGCTCCGACGTACCGCTGGCCGGGATCGCCCGGAAGGTCGGCTATTCGACGGAGTTCGCGTTCGCGGCCGCCTTCCGCCGCCGGTACAACGTCTCACCGGGACGTTTCCGCGCTGCGTGACCCTGTCCTCGGCTAGTGCTCGGCCTGGTGCTCGGCCTGGTGCTCGGCCTGGTGCTCGGCCTGGTCGAGGAACTGCTTCAGCAGGGCTGCTGTGGACGGTGCCGCGACGTTCAGGATCTGACCGAAGATCTGTTTCAGCTGGCCCACCTGCTCGGGGCTCAGGGTGTCGAGGAAAACCCGGCGGACCTCGCGGACGTGCCCGGGGGCCGCCGAGACCAGGTGAGCCAGACCGGCATCCGTCAGGACCGCCTCGATGCCGCGCGTCTTACCTTTGCGGTAGACCCAGCCCTGCTTCTCCAGACGCCCGACGGCGTGCGAGAGCCGGGACAAGGAACCACCCGTCAGGAAGGCCAGGGTGGTCATCTGCGCGGTCCGGTCGGGTGCGCGTTCCAGAGTCACCAGGATCGAATACTCGAAGAAGTTGATGCCGGCGTCCCGCTTGAGCTGTGCGTCGATCGCTGCCGGGAGCGCCATCATCACGCCGACCGTGTAGACCCAGGCAGCGGTCTCCTGGGAGCTCAGCCACGGTACCTGCTCGTCCTGCACGTCCTGGACCTCTTCGGCGCTCTGGTGACCAATACCGCCAGTATGGCACCCGCCGATCTTGAGACCGGGGCTGTCTTCCCGGGCGCCGGCCCGGCCCTGTCTTCCTGGACGCCGTCCCGGCCGCGTCTTCTTGAACGCCGGCCCGACCCTGTCTTCCTGGACGCAGGCCCAGCCGCATCTTTCTTGAACGCCGGCCCTGTCTTCCTGGACGCCGGCCCAGCCGCGTCTTTCGGGGGCCGGCCCGGCAGGCGGTTCGCCCGCCGGGCGGTGGGCCGGCCGGTCAGACGGCGAGTTTGCGGCCGGCCTGAGCGGCAGCCTCGTGCGCGGTCCGCTGCAGGTTCTCGGCGGTCTCGAGCAGCTCGGCCATCGCCGGCGTGACCGCGGCCAGGGTCAGCTCCTGCTCGACCACGGTCAGGTCCGCACCCCACACGTCCGCGATCACGTGGCGGAGGAAACCGGTGTTGTGGTCCCAGCCCTCCCGCGGGGTGCCCGGGCCGTAACCGCCGCCGCGCGAGGTGACCAGGATGGTCGGCTTGCCGTCGAGCAGGCGCTCGCTGTGCACACCACCGGCCATGACCAGGTCGATCCAGATCTTGACGTGCTGCGAGACACCCCAGTTGTACAGCGGCAGAGCGAGGATCGCTCCGTCGGAATCCCGCAGCTCACCAGCCAGCTTCCGAGCCAGCGCGATCGCCTCGCGCTGGCTCTCGGTGCGCTGGTCCTCCGGCGTGAAATTGCCGAATGCCGCCTGGGCCCAGGCATCGGAGGGCAGCGGCTCGGCGCCGAGGTGACGGCGCACGAACGTTGCCTGCGGGCGGGCCGCCAGCCATTCCGCCTCGGCGGTGTCGGCCAGCGCACTGCTGGCGGAACGGTCTCCCTGGATGCTGGCGTCGATTCGAAGGACGGACATGGCTAGCTCCCGAGGTCGCAGCTTGAACATTCAAGGTAACTGTGACACCGCGAGCTTGAATGTTCAAGGTAAGTGACCACGGTCACCAGGAAGCCGCCCGCCCGGGTCGGAATCGGACCCGGGCAGACCTGCTACCCCCTTACTTCGCGGCGGCGAGAACGAGGCCGGTGACGGCCTTCGGGTTGCTCACCATCGCGGCGTGCGAGCTGCTGATCTCGATCGTGTGGGCCTTGGCGCGCCTGGCCATGAACCGCTCGGCCTCCGGCGGAATCGCCTTGTCGTCCTTCGCCACCAGGTACCAGGAGGGCACGGACTTCCACGCCGGCGGCCCGGACGGGTAGAGCAGCGAGCTGACCGCCGCCGGCCGCTGGGCAGCGGCCATCAGCGCCGCCTCCGAGGCGGGCACGTCCGCGGCGAAGATCTGGCGGAACGACGACTGCTTGATGTATGCATCCGCGTCGACACCGCCACCGGCCTCCGGAGGCAACGGTCCCGCCCCTGGGAAGGTTCGGTACTCGACGTTCTCCAGCAGGTCGGAGTGGCCACCGCCGAGGCTGTTGGCCTGGAACACGGCCTCACCCTCGTCCAGCGCGTACGCGGCGATGTAGACCAGCGACTTCACATTGGGGTTCCCCGTGGCCGCGTTGGTGATGACCGCGCCGCCGTACGAGTGACCGACCAGGACGATCGGACCCGGGATCTGGCTGATCACGGATTTTACGTACGCGGAGTCACCGGCGAGACCGCGCAGCGGGTTGGCCGGTGCCATCACCGGGTAGCCGAGCTTCTGCAGCGCCTTGATGCTGGCGCCGAAACCGGACGCGTCCGCGAACGCGCCGTGGACGAACACGATGGTCGGCTTGGTCCGATGGGCCTCGGCCTGGGTGGCAACGGTGAGCGAGACGCCCACCGCGAGGGTCAGGGCCGCCAGGCCGGCGAACAGTTTGCGTCTCACGCGAACCTCCGGATGAAGGAAAGGGCGGTGTCGCAGACCTCGCGCCAGCCGCTGTCGATGGTCAGGGAGTGGCCACGGTTGTCCAGCGACGCGATCTCGGTGGTGCCGGCGTTGTCCGACTGCAGCTTGTAGGCAGCCCGGTTGATCGCCGGCGGCGACGTGTTGTCCCCGATGCCCTCGATGATCAGCAGCGGCCCGCGGTCCGGGTTCCGGTAGTCGGCCTTGGCCTCGGTCCACGGGTTGAGGTTGGCCGCGGCCGCCTGGAAGAGCGGCTCGCCGGACGCGGGCACCGCGAACTCCTTGTAGAGCTGCTGCGCCTCGTCCTCGGTGACCGCACTGGCAAACGCGAACCGGAACTGGTCGTAGGTCAGCGGGATGGCCCGGTGCCGGTTCAGCGGGTTGCCGAGAACCGGTGACGAGGCCTTCAGGGCGGAGAAGGGCAGCGGGAGAACACCGCGGAACGGCGCCGAGTCGATCGCCACCGACGCGGCGGACTGCCCGCGACCAGCAATGATCATGGTGAGCAGGCCGCCGAACGAGTGACCGAGGACGGCCGGCTTGCGGTCCAGCCGGGAGATGACCTCGGAGTAGTGGTCGGCGACGTCGCCGACGCTCTTGCCGGCGAACACCTCCGGGTGGGCGTTGGCTTCCTCGACAGTCTCCGGGTCGTCCGGCCAGCCGGGGGAGACGGGGGCGTAGCCGGCCTCGGCGAACACGGCGGCCCACCGGTCCCAGCTCGACGGCAGCAGCCACAGGCCGTGGATGAACACGACGGGCCGCTTCCCGGACGCGTTGGCCGCGGCCACCTGTTGATCGACGGATGCGGTGAGATGGTCGGTCATCGGACTCCTTGCGACAGTGCGGTGCCGAGCAGCTCGGCAACCGCGACAGGGCGGGACAGGGGGAGGGAATGGGACGCGTCGACCTCGGTGCTGATCGACCCGGCCGCCAGCGACCGCTGGGTCGGCACGTCCAGGACACGGTCGGCGGAGGCGATCAGGTACCAGGACGGCACCGACGCGACCTCCACCGGCCGTTCCTCGAAAGCGGAGGCGCGGACAGGCCGTTGCAACGCCGCGGCCACGGCCGCGTCCGCAGGATCGAGATCGGCGGCGAGCACCGCGGGATAGTCACGGCGGTCGAGATAAAGCTCCGTCTCCGAGCCGCTCCGGTACGGCCGCAGCGCCGCGAGGAACCGATGAGCGGCGGCGTCGCGCAGGATGTCCACGATGGCTCTGGTGCGGTCGGGCAGGAACGCGGCCAGGTAGACGACACCGACGACGTTGGCGGCTGACACGGCGGCGACCGAGACGACCGCTCCCCCGTACCCGTGCCCCACCAGCAGCACCGGAGCGTCGTACTCGGCCACTGCCGACGCCAGATAGGCGGCGTCGGACGCGAGGCCCCGCAACGGGTTCGGCACCGCGACGATCTCGGTGCGCAGCCCGCGTCCGGCCCGGACGGTGCCGGCCCAGACACCGGTGTCGCTGAACGCGTCGTGCACCAGCAGCACGGTCGGTGTGCTGCCGTTGCGGGTACGTCTGCTGGTCACCCGTTCAAGGTAGGAGTGGTGGGGACGTGCTTGCGTACGTCGGATGACGTAGGTGTCAGAGCGGCCGTTCGGTCAGAAACGCGGCCAGCTCGCCACGGGACTTGACGCCCACCTTGGGATAGATCCGGTAGAGATGGGTGCTGACCGTCCGCGGCGAGAGGAACAGCCGCTCGGCGATCTCCCGGTTGCTCAGCCCTTCGGCGGCGAGCCGGGCGATGTGCCGTTCCTGCGGTGTCAGCTCGTCGATCGCGTCCAGTGGCTTGCGCCGGGTCTCACCGGTGGCCCGCAGCTCGGCACGCGCCCGGTCGGCCCACGGCGTGACTCCGAGCGCGTCGAAACTGGCCGCGGCGGCGCGCAGCACCGGCCGGGACTCGGCGGCCTGCCGCTGCCGGCGCAGCCAGGTGCCGTGGGCCAGCTGCAGCCGGGCCTGCTCCAGCGGCCAGGCGCTCAGGTCGGTCGCCAGCGCCGCCCGATAGCCGTCGGCGTCGTCGGCCAGCACCGCCCGGGCGTAACAGAGACCCGCGATCAGCGACGGGGCCAGGCTCCGCTCGGCGACCGGCTCCAGCTCCGCCACCACGCCACGCAGCTCGTCCTGGGCACCGCTGAGCACGGCCGCCTCGGCCAGGTGCCCGACCATGCCGAACCGCACGTACGGGTGATAGGTGATGTCGCCGGGATCGAACATCCGGTGGAGCTGCCGGTAGGCGTCCTCGGGGCGCCCCGCCGCCAGCGCCTGCACTCCGCGGATCTGCTGGACCAGGCACAGCATCGGGTGCATCTTGGCGGGCAGCAGCACACTCTCGCCCAGGTCGGCCGCCACCAGTGCGGCGTCGCCGTTGCCGCGCAGCGCGTCGGCCAGCCCGACGCACAGGCGGCCCGTGAGCGCCCAGGACGGCTGCCCGGTCTCCTGCGCGAGACTCACCCCTTCCTCCCCGGCCTGAACGGCGGCACGGGTGTCACCGGTGCCCGCGGTCACGAACGACAGGTTGACCAGGAGCATCGCCAGGCTGCCGATGCGGCCCTGTGCCCGCAGGTCGGGCACCGCCGACCGGGCGAAGGCGGTGGAGATCTCGTAGGCGCCCATCGCCGAGGAGCCGACGGCCAGGTCGTGGCGCTCGGCCGTCGTCAGGTCCAGCCGGGTCAGCAGGGCGGCCATCGGGCCGAGGCAGGCCGCTCCCCGGTCGACCGGTGCAATGGTGGCCAGCGCGGCGATGATCCGGGGGTCGCGCGCCGGGGTCTCGATGGCGTCCGCCACCGCCAGGAACCGGTCCCGTGTCTCGTCGTCGATCGCGGAGTAGAAGATCCGCAGCGCGACTGAGGCCAACGAGTCGACTGCTGCCCCCGCATCGCCGTCGCGGCGCATGGTGTCGATCAGATCGGCGTAACCGCGCAGCTGCCGCCCACCGGTCCAGCCCGAGGCGAGGTAGACCTCCCGCAGCCAGGCCAGCCGGGCCCGGTCGCCGGGCCGCAGCTGCCGATCGTCGATCTCGGTGGAGAGCCGGCGCACCCCTTCGGCATCACCCTGGTCGTGGGCCAGATAGGCAGCCAGCATCAACCGCCTCCCCCGTGCTTCGGGATCCTCACTGAGCTGGGCAGCGCGTTCCATCGCGGCGAGCGCCGCCGCCACCGCCTGCTGGTCGCGGACCCGGACGGCCAGCGCGGCCAGTTCGTCGGCCAGCGCCTGGTCCGGTCCGGCCGCAGCGGCCGCCCGATGCCAGAGCTGCCGGTCGGGATCCGCCACGACCGCCGCCAGGGCGTCGTGCACGCGGCGGCGCTGGGCCGCACCCGCCGACTGACGCAGCGCCGAGCGCAGCAGCGGATGCCGGAACCGGATCCGATAGAGATCGTCCACCGTGACCAGCCGCGTCACGACCGCAGGTTGCACGTCGTCGGCCAGGATCACCCGGCCGACGCTGCGGCCGGCCGCGGCGAGCACCTCGTCGAGGTCGTCGCCGTCGTCCAGCGCGGCGACGAGCAGCAGGGTCCGGGTCGGCTCCGGCAACTCGGCGACCAGACCGGCGAAGGTCCGCTCGACCCGGGTGCTCAGCGGCAACCAGGACGGCAGCAGGGCGGCTCCCCCGGAGCGAGCGGCCACAGCACCGAGCTCGACCACCCCCAGCGGATTGCCGGCGGCTTCGTCGAGCACCCGCGTACGCAGGGCCGCGGCGAGCCCGGGTGCCGTCCGGTCGAGCAGAGCGCCCGCGTCGGCGGCGGACAGGGGTTCGAGCCGCAGCTCCGGGAGCCCAGCGCCGGCCAGCCGTTGGTCGACGTCCACACCGTCACGGGCGGTCATGATCACGGCGATCCGGTCCGACTCGATCCGGCGGGCCAGGAAGGTCAGGACATCCCAGCTGGCCCGGTCCAGCCAGTGCGCGTCCTCGACGGCCAGCAGCACCGGCTCCGCGTCCGAGCTGAGCCGTTCCAGCAGCTCGACGGCGGTACGGAAGGGCGACTCGAGATCCAGCGGCAGGGGGCGTACCAGCTGGGAGAGACCGGCGAACGGGATGTGCACCTCGGCCTGCACCCCCGACGCGGACAGCACCCGGATGCCACGCCCTCCGGCCAGCCCGGCCGCCAGCTGCAACAGCGCGGACTTGCCGATCCCGGCCTCACCGCGCACCACGAGCGCCCGGCCCTGCCCGCCGACCGCATCGTCCAGCAGTGCGGTGAGCGTACCGATCTGCGCGTCACGCCCGATGATCGCCGTCATGCGACCACCCTGGTCTATCGGCAGGGTGCTGCGACAGCCTGGTGGACAGCCACGCACGCTCGGAAAACAGTTGTGCGCCGGTGGTCAAGAACGATGGCAGACTCGCCGCATGGCCCTCGTGCTGGAGACCCGGCGATTCGCCCCGAAGGACCGCTTCGAGGTGGTCCGCGAGGCGGTCTGGTCGTCGCTGGTCCGCGTGGAGCTGGAGTTCGACCGGGAACGTGCCATCGACGCCGACCTGACGTTCCACATGCTCGGCCCGATGGCGGTCTGCTCGGCCGACTCGAACTGCACCGAGATCCGCCGGACGCCGCACCTGGCGAAGGACGACACGGAACCGGCCGTCTTCCTCGGGTTGCAGGGCGCCGGCTGGAGCGCGGTCGAGCAGGGCGAACGGCAGACCGTCATGCGTGAGGGCACGCTCGCGGTCTACGACTCGACCACCCCGTACAAGCTGGCGAATCACACCGGGGTCAACCACCACTACTTCCGCATCCCGAAGAGCGAGCTGGCGCTGCCGGAGGACATCCTGGCCCGGCTGATCGCCCTGCAACTCGACCCGGCGAACCCCGTCACCCGGCTGCTCTCCACGTACCTGCACGCGCTGGTGGCCGAGCTGACCACGACGCCGCCGCTCGACGTGCCGGCGCTGGCCACGCCGACCATCGAGCTGATCCGGGCCGCGGTGGCCGCGCAGTTCCCGGACGATCCGCTGGTGCGTGAACCGCTCCGGGAGACCATGCACCACCGCATCCTGATTTATCTGGAGTCCCACTTCGCCGACCCGGACCTCTCCGCCGCCAAGATCGCCGCCGCGCACCACGTCTCGGTACGCCAGATGTACTCGGTCCTCGCCGGGGCGGGGGTCCGGCTGGGGGACTGGGTACGCGCCCGGCGCCTCGAGCAGTGCCGCCGCGAGTTGCTCGACCCGCGCTTCGCGGTCGCCACCGTGGCCCGGCGCTGGGGATTCTCCAGTCCGGCCCACTTCAGCCGGGCGTTCCGGGACGCCTACGGCATGTCGCCGACCGAGTGGCGCGGCCGCTGACACGCTGCTGTCAGTGCGGGACGGGCCGGTAGACGAGCTCCTGGATGTGGCCGTCGAGGGTCCGGCTCTCCAGCAGCTCGAGGTCGAAGTCGCCCGCACCGCCGAGGATCGGGCTGGTTCCGGTACGCCCGGAGATGACGGGGAAGATCGTCACCTGGAAACGGTCGACCAGGCCGGCGGCCATCAGGGCCCAGTTCAGCGACAGGCTGGCCTGCGAGCGCAGCGGCACGTCCGACTCGCGCTTGAGGCGGGTGACGATGTCCACGGCGTCCCCGCTGACGATCGTCGCGTCGGGCCACCCCAGCGTGTCGCGCAACGTGGAGGAGATCACCGTCGCCGGCATGCGCATCGTCCGGACGTTCCACTCGTGCAGCGTGTGGGGGTCGTCGCCCGAGACCATGATCTCGGCGTTCTCGCGGAACGTGGTGGCTCCGAAGACCATGCGCTGCTCGCCGGCGAACAGTGACGCGCGGTGTTCGAGCAGCTCAGGGCCCTCCTTGCCCCAGTACCCGCCCCAGTCGCCGCCCTCGGCGAACGAGCCGTAGCCATCGAGGGTGGAGAAGACGTCCCAGGTGTAGATCGCAGTCATGTCGGTTCCCTTCCGAGCGGGCAGTTCCACCCTCTCCACGAACGGCACGGGGTCGATCCGACACGTCCGGGCGTACCAATTTCTTGGTGATCCACTCGCCTGCCTGGCACCGGCGCGGGGAGATGCGCTACAGTGGCCTAGTTGCAGTTTTGATTTCCGTAGACGTTTGACAGCGCCTGATGGGTTATTAAAACCCCCTCGGGCGCTTTTCGTTTGTCGTGTCGGTTTCGGCGCAGGGTAATCAACGCGGCGGCGTCAGGGTCCGCACAGTGCGGCCTCTAACACTGCGAAGGAGCAGACATGACTACAGGCACCGTGAAGTGGTTCAACGCTGACAAGGGCTTCGGCTTCATCACCCCGGACGACGGCGGCGCTGACGTCTTCGCCCACTTCTCTGCGATCGCGACGAGTGGCTACCGCAGCCTCGACGAGAACCAGAAGGTCGAGTTCGACATCACCCAGGGCCAGAAGGGCCTGCAGGCGGAGAACATCCGCCCGCTCTGATCTTCGAACTGCGAACGGCGGCCCTCTTTTCAGCGGGCCGCCGTTCGGCGTTCAACGGCAGCGGGCCGGGCCTTCCGGTCAGGCACGTCACTGACGGACGCGATGCCTCACCCCCCGACGGCGATCGGTCACACCGACGAGAGCCGGGCATGCGCGCGACCCCCCGAAGGACATGGCTATGACGACGACCTACTCCGGACCGGCCCGGCTCATCCTGGCCGACGGCGCCTGCATATCGGGCATGACCTCCCTCAGTACGAATCAGCGCGGCGGTCTCAACGGCTGGAGCGGCACGTTCCGCCCGGACGAGATCACGACGGACCTGCGTAACGCGGCCGACGGGCTCAAGCTGGAACTGCCCTACGACCGCATGGGCACGGTCGATGTCACCGGCATGCGCAAGCTTCTCGCCACGCAACTGTTGATCTCGTTGCAGGGTCAGGGACCCGCACCGTTCTGAGTCCGGGCCACCGGTTCGCATGACGGCACGGTTGTGATGACCCCAACACGGGCGTTCCGGGTTAGCCTTAGCGCATATGGCTACCTTTCGCAGCGCCTCAGTCCTCCTTTCCGCGGACGGCACCCGGACCCCCGGCACCGCCGCGCTCTTCGCCGAGCCCGCCCGTAAGGGTGGTGTCCCGTCCTGGGCGGGCGACTTCCGGCCCGCCAACAGCGCCGGCAACGGCCCCAAGAACGCGGTCGGCAAGACCTTCACGCTGGAGCTGCCCGACGGCGCCACCGGCAAGGTCGTCGTCCAGAAACTGAAGAGTGGCAAGGGCGGCGTCATCCTGGCGCTGATGGGCGAGGACGCGCCCCCCTTCTGATCCACCCGCGCCCCGTGCGCCCGGACATTTACCGGGCGCACCGGGCGGTGGTCTTGCAAACCCCGGACCGGCCCGGATCGCATCGACCGTCGTGGCGGCGAGACCAGCCTCCACCATTAGTTCGGCCGCCGCGTCCAGCACCGCTCGCCGGATACGCGCGCTGCGAGGGGTCGGCTGCCGGCCGGATTCCTCAAGACTTCGCTCCGAACACTGTGGACGATCCGACGGGACGCCACTTTTCGAGCTCCGCGCGGACGTGAGCGGGCGAAGCCGGCCCACAGAGCGCTCATGTTCCCGGCGGTCGCCCGCATTCCCGGCAGCTCACCCTCGCCGATGTTGGCGAACTTGAGAGCGATGTCGGGAGCCACCCGCAGCGGAACGGCTCCTGTCACCCAGACTTGGTTTCCCTCAGGGGGCGTAGACGTCGACAGTCGCGGTGACGGCACCTTCCAATCCGGCGATCCGGCCGGCCGCGTCGCCGTCCAGGCGTCCGATGATCACGATGCCGGGGAAGTACGACTGGTCGCCGTAGTAGAGGACGAAGTCGTTGCCGGGCGCGTAGTAGCCGACATCTCCGACCTCGGGGTCGGCGCCGTCCGGTTGTCCGGCCAGCGACAGCGGTGACGGCAACGGGCCGGTCTTCTCCACCGAGCCGTGATCGGTCATGTCGATGGTCAGCGGCAGCTGCGCGACAAGGTCGCGTCCGGCCGCACTGTCCTGGATCGTGGCCGAGAAGCGCTCGCCGCCGATGGTGATGCTGATCTTCATCTGCTGCTCCTGACGGGACGCGCCGCCCGGTCCGGGCTTCGCCGGGGCGGTGACTGATGGACCCACCGGCGGGTTCTCGGGCCTGCCGGCGTCACCGCAGCCGGCGACGGTCAACAGTGCTACGAAGACGGCTGAGCGTAAGGCGGGCATGGCATCTCCTTCTGTCCATCCTGGAGGACCTCGTCGAGGATCCGGGCGGCGTTGCCTGCCTCCTGCCCCAGGACCTGCAGCAGCCCCCGTAGCTGGGCCTCGCTCAGACCCGTGTTGAGGCCGATGGCGAAGTGCGACCGCAGCTGTGACTCGGTGCCCGTCAGCGTGGCCAGCGCGGCGATGGTGACCACTTCGCGGCTGCGCCGGTCCAGGTTGTCGCGGCCGAAGATGTCACCGAACAGGTGCGTCTTGAGGAACTCGTCGATCGCCGGTGCGAAATCGAACAGGGCGCCGGTGACCGGAGCGCCGGTCAGCTCGGTCTGGGTCCGGGTGCCGAGCGCCAGGATGTCCGTACGGTCGGGCAGCGGGCTCGGCTCCGGGCCGGTCTCGTCCTTGATCCCCCGGTCCTCGCGCTGCTTCAGCACGGTCATGAACGTGCCGAGGCCGTTGAGGCTGCGGGGGAAGCCGGCGTAGGCGTACATCTGGACCAGCGCCTCCTTGACCTCGTTGACCGTCACACCGGCGTCCAGGGCCTGGGTCAGCGCCGTGGTCAGCCGCGGCAGGTCACCACCGGCGGTGGACGCGCCGATCAGGGCCAGCGCGGCGTGCTGTTCGCTGAGTGCGCCGGTCTGCCGGTGGTCGCCGTACTGGTCGTCGGACACGTGCTCCAGCCAGGTCACGGCCTGCTCGTCCAGCACCCCGGTCAGGGCGAGGTGGGTCATGACGCTGTCCGGTGCGGCGCCGTGCCAGTGCTTCACGCCGGGCGGGCACCAGACGACATCGCCGGCCCGGATCTCCTGCACCGGACCGTCCCACTGCTGGGTACGCCCCACCCCCGCGGTCACGACCAGCCGTTGCCCCGCCGGATGCGTGTGCCACGCCGAGCGGGCGCCGGGCTGGAACGTCACATACGCACCTGAGTACGGGGCTGTGGCGTCCGCGGGGAACAGCGTGTCGACGCGTACCGTGCCGGTGAAGGTGTCCGACGGACCCGCCGCGGAGGTTTGATCCTGAACACGGGTGATCATCTGCTCGGGCGCTTTTTGACGTTCCATGAGAATGGACCTCACATCTCGAGGGGCGAAGAAGGTCAGAGGACGGCCGGGCAGAGGGGATCCACGGCAGCGGGCTGCTCGATGACAAGAACGATGGTGGAGCCGGTGTGCGGCTCACCGGCCGGCACGGCTGCGATCCAGGGCAGTGACATCGCCGCGAGGGCCGCAGCGAACAACAGCTTCATACCGAGAGTCACGCGCACGTCCGTGTTCCCTTCTTGGTGAACGGGCAGCGGTTACGGACGCAGCAGCGTCTTGATGGCGCGGCGCTCGTCCATGGCCTGGTATCCCTCGGCGGCACGGTCGAGGGGCAGGTCGAGGTCGAAGACCCGGCCCGGGTCGATGGTGCGGTCGCCGATCAGCTGCATCAGCTCGGGCAGGAAGCGGCGCACCGGGGCGGGCCCGCCGTGCAGGTGCACCAGCGCGCCGAAAAGTTCCAGGCCAGGCAGGGACACGTCGTGGGTGACGCCGACGAAGCCGACGTGTCCGCCGTGGCGGGCCGAGTTGATGGCCTGCATCATCGATTCCTGGGTGCCGACGGCCTCGACGACCGAGTGCGCGCCCAGCCCGCCGGTCAGGTCCTTGATGCGCGCGATGCCCTCGTCGCCGCGTTCGGTGACGATGTCGGTGGCGCCGAACTCGCGGGCCAGCTGCTGCCGGGGCTCGTGCCGGCTCATCGCGATGATCCGCTCGGCGCCCAGCTGCCGGGCGGCCAGCACCGCGAGCAGGCCGACAGCGCCGTCGCCGACGACCGCGACCGTCTTGCCGGGGCCGGCCTCGGCGGCGACCGCCGCGAACCAGCCGGTGCCGAGCACGTCCGAGGCCGCCAGGTAGCCCGGGATCAGGTCCGCCGGCGGTACCTCGGGTGTGGCGACCAGCGTGCCGTCGGCGAGGGGGATCCGCGCGTACTGCGCCTGGGTGCCGACCGTGCCCATCAGGACCCGGTGCACACAGCCCGACTGGTATCCGGCCCGGCAGATCTCGCAGGTGTTGTCGGAGGCCCAGAACGAGCCGACGACGAACTGACCCGGCTTCAGGGTAGTGACCTCGCTGCCGACTTCCTGCACGATGCCGACGTACTCGTGGCCCATCGGTGTCGCACCGTCGAGCTTCTCGACACCCCGGTACGGCCACAGGTCGGATCCGCACACGCAGGCCGCCGACACCTTGATGATCGCGTCGCCGGGGTGCTCGATCCGGGGGTCGGGGCGGTCCTCGACACGGACGTCGCCCGGGGCGTGCATGACAACACCACGCATGACTGGTTCTCCTTCTCGGTACCGTTCGTCTCCTGTCCAGCAAAACGCGCCGGCGGAGGGTGGAAAAGGTTCTGCTGATGGGTGTACTGGCAGGGCATCCCAGCCCGGCCGCGCCCGTCGTACCGTCGAGACATGGACAACCGAGCCGAGGTCCGCGAGTTCCTCACCACCCGCCGCGCAAAGATCAGTCCGCAGCAGGCCGGTCTGCCCGCCACCGGCCAGCGCCGCGTGCCCGGGTTGCGCCGCAGTGAGGTCGCCGCCCTGGCCGGCATGAGCGTCGAGTACTACGCCAAGCTCGAGCGCGGCGCCCTCGCCGGGGTCTCCCCCGGTGTCCTCGAGGCGATCGCCCGCACCCTGCGGCTCGACGACGCCGAACGCGCCCACCTGCTGCGCCTGGCCCACGAGGCCGACGGGAGCAACGCCGTCCTGCGCCCGCACCGCCGGCCCCGGCAGACGCAGATCCGGCCCAGCCTGCAGTGGTCGCTGGACACGATCACCACCGGCCCGGCCATCGTCGTCAACAACCGCCAGGACCTGCTGGCCGCCAACCACCTCGGACGCGCCATGTACAGCGACGTCTACGCCGATCCGTCCCGGCCGCCGAACTTCGCCCGGTTCACGTTTCTGGACAGCGCGGCCCGCCGGTTCTACCCGAACTTCGACGTCGCCGCGGACATGACCGTCGCGAACCTGCGTACCGCGGCCGGCAAGGACCCTCACGACAAAGGCCTGCACGACCTGGTCGGGGAGTTGTCCACCCGCAGCGACGACTTCCGCCGCCGCTGGGGCTCCCACAACGTGCGCACCCACGGCACCGGGGTCAAGACCTTTCACCATCACGCCGTCGGCGACCTCGAGCTCGCCTACGAAAGCATGGACCTGCGTGCCGATCCGGACCTCACCATGACCCTGTACGCCGCAGAGCCCGCCTCCCCCACCGAGGACGCCCTGCGCCTGCTCGCCTCCTGGGCCGCCACCCACGGGACCGACCGGGGGTCGGTCAGACCTGTTGCTCGGTGATGACGGCGGTGGCGGTGTCCGCCAGGGTGGTTCCTTTCTCGGCCGCGCGCATGCGGAGCACGAGGTACGCGGCGTCCGCGGTCCGGTGGGACGTTGCCATGATCACTCCGATGGCCTGCTGGATGCGGGCCCGCACGGCGAAGGCACCCATCAGGCCGGCGATGAGGGCTTCGCCACCGGGCTCCAGGGGTTCGTCGGCGGGGGTGGCGGCGGGGTCGTAGGCGGCGCTGACGGCGGCGATCAGCGGCGCCAGGTCGTACGCGTCACGGCTGTAGAGGTTGAGGGCCGCGACCGAGACGCCCCGACCGGCGAACAGGGGGATCGACAGGGATGCCGTGACGCCGAGCCGGCTCGCGGAGTCACGGAAGCCCGGCCAGCGCATGGTCGCCGAGATGTCGGGCACGGGGGTGGGAGCCGCGGTGTCCAGGGCCTCGAGGCACGGGCCGGTCTGGTCGTCGTACTGGGCCTGGTCGACGGTGCGGGCGATGTCGCTGGTGGTGGCGACCGTGGTGACGGCATCCTCGCGGTACGCGGTGACCGAGGCGTAGGCGATCGCCGTGATCAGGTCGGCGCTCGACTGGGCGATGGTCAGCAGCTGCGTGTCGATCCAGGAGGCGTCGTCTGGTGTTCCCGCCAGGGCGATCAGGGTCTCCGTCAGCGGGTTCCCGGCCATCGACGGCGGGAGGGACGGTTGCTGCGACCACGTCGTCACGAAACATCCTTGTCCTAGGAGTACGGCGGCAGAAGCGATCAGTGTCGTACGGCTTCGTCGATCAGTGCGGTGGCAGCGTCGTGCAGGTCGCTGCCGGCTATGTCGGCGAGGCGCGCCAGGATGACCGACGCCTCCTCGGCGGTGCAGTGGTGCTCGGCCATGATGATGCCCTTGGCCTGCTCGACGAGGGCGCTGTCGTCCATCGCGGACCGGGTGTGGTCGGCGATGAACGCCGACTCGTCGTCCAGGTGCGCGTTGGCCATGGCGACAGCGGCGTACCCGGCGAAGGTCTCGGCCAGGATGACCGCGTCGTCGTCGAAGGCGTGCGGCTCGAGGGCGTACACGTTCAGGGCGCCGCTCACCGATCGGCGCAGCGGCAGGCCGATGGACATGGAGCTGTGCACGCCGGTGGTGAGGGCGTGGTCGGCCCAGGCGGGCCAGCGGCTGTCGCCGGCCAGGTCCGGCACGGTCACGGTCAGGTTCGCGGCCGCCGCTGCCAGGCAGGGGCCGTTGCCCTGCTCGTACTGCCATTCGTCGATGGCCAGGGCCCGTTTTCCGGTGAACGCGGCGGTGTGCGCCCCGCCGGGACCGACCAGGGTGATCGAGACCTCGTCGGCGCCCGGGACGGTGCGCCGGGCCAGGTCCGCCACCTTGGCCAGGGCCGTCGCGAGGTCCGTCTCGCTGAAGTCGATCCGCCCGAGTTCGGCGAACGCGTCCGTCGGCTTGATGGCTTGCGGGTGCGTCATCGAAGGTGCCCTTCCTACAGGATTACCGCAGGACCGCGCCGGCTTCTTGACGACGGCTCGCCGACGTCGGGGTCGGCCGCAGAATGCACCGTGTTCCCGGCGGGCGGCGTTCAAAACTAAGAGACGGGGGCGCTGTCGACGAGGGCCTGGGCCACGTCGCGGAGCTTGCGGTTGGTGTCCTGGGAGAGTTTCGCGAGGATGGCAAACGCCTCGGCGCTGCTGCACCGCCGTTGGCCCATCAGGATGCCTTTGGCCTGCTCGATGACCGCCCGGCTGGCCATGGCGGCCTGCATCTGGTTGGCCAGTGAGGCCTGAGTGTCGTACAGGTGCGCGTTGGCCAGCGCGACCGCGGCGTATCCGGCGAACGTCTGTGCCAGGGCGATCCCGTCGTCGTCGAACGAGTGCGCCTTGATCGCGTAGACGTTCAGCGCGCCGGCGGCGGACTCGTGCACCGGCAGTCCGACCGACAGCGAGCTGTGAGGCCCCGCTTCGATCGCCCGGGCGGCGAAGTCCGGCCACCGTTCCTCGGTGCCCATGTCGTCGATGGACATGACGTCCCCGGAGGCCAGGGCGTCCAGGCACGGGCCGTGACCCTGCTCGTACTGCCTCTCGTCGAGCGCCAGGGCCAGCTCGCCGGTGTACGCCGCCGTGTAGGCGCCCTTGCCGCGGCTGAGGGTCACCGACACTTCCGCGGCGCCGGGGATGGTCCGCTTGGCTAGGCGGGCCAGGTGCTCCAGGACACCATCGAGGTTGGTGTCGCTGAGCTTGATCCGGCTGATCTCGGCGAACGCCTCAGCGGGATCCAGGGGGTACTGGTCGGTCATGTCAGGGGTATCCCTCGAGTCGTGCACCACCCCGGACCGTGTCAGGCCCGGACGATGCTCGGGTCACCTGCAAGAAACCCAGGAGCAGATTCCGGAACTCACGCCGCTGCTTGACGCACGCACGCCGGCGCGTCGGGCGCGCCGGCTACAGAACACCACCATAGCGCCGTGTGCACTGCCGGGCACGTCACCGGCATACACCCGAATCCGGTGGGTAGTCGGCGCGCACACCCACCGGACAGGGAAAGGAACGGAAGCATCAGATGAAGAACACCGACAATCACGCCGTCGCGCAGGCGGTCCACGACCTCGGCTCCGCACTGTGGTTCGGCGGGACCGTGATGGGCGTCGCCGGGGTGAACAAATCCGGTGCGGACCTCCAGCAGGGCATCGACCGGATCCGCGTCGCCTCGTCCGCCTGGAAGCGGTTCGCGCCGGCGCAGTGGGCCGGGATCGCGGCGACCCTGGGTGCGGGCTTACAGCTCACCCGCGTCGGCGGCCGGCGGATCGCGCTGCAGAAGGGCTTCGGCACGATCGGGGCCCTGAAGGCCGGCCTTGCCGTGGCCGGAGCGGCCGCCACCGGGTACGCCGCGTACTCCGGCAACAAGATCTCCCAGGTCGCGGAGCAGACCGAGGCCCGCGGCCAGAAGCTCGAGGTCCTGGACGCCACCCAGCCGACCGACCAGACGCCCCCCGAGCTGGCGAAGTGGCAGCGCCGGCAGCGTTTCGCCCAGTACGCGGTCCCGGTGCTCGCCGCCGCGAACATCGCCTGCGGTTCCTACCTGGTGCAGTCCTACCGCGCGGCGGCCACGCTCAAGGGTGTCGCGCGCCGCGTGCTCCCCGGCTGACGTACCCGAGATCGATCAAGGAGAACAGATATGTCCAGCGACGAGGACGACCAGGAAGAGCTGCGCGTGGCGGCCCGGGAACGGATCGAGGACATGCCGGGTGAGACGGCACTCGGCAACCCCGACCCCGCGGCCGGCGGCCACGGCGACCCGAAGGAATACCAGGGCAACGAAACACCCGGCAAGGACGAATAGCCGCGCGGGACCCCGGTCGAGCCGGTCGCACGACCGGCTCGACCTGGTGGGCCAGCCAAACCGGTTCACAGGCCGGACGGTACGCCCGGACCGTCGTCGGTGGAGCCCTGCCCGAAGTTGCTGCGCCGCCCCGCCACCGCCGGATCCGGCGACAGGTTCGGCTGGCCGCCCTGCTCCCCGGCCTGCGGTTCGTGTTCCTCGTCCGGGTCGTAGGCGAGGGGCTTCTCCGGTGGGCGTACATCGGTGCCGTCCCGCGCGGTCGGATCGTCACCGGCGCGCTGCTCGCCGATGCTGCCGCCCGGTACGGCGGTCGGTTCGCTGCCCTCGTCGAGCGGGTTGTTCGCGTCCACGCCCCATGGTTGTTCACTCATGACGTCCGGCTACCCGGTTCGGCGGCGTTCAGCCGTACCAGATTGGCCGGAACTGATGACGTGAGACCGCCGATTTCGGGTAGGCGACGGGCCGAAGTCTCACAGACAGCAACCCGCTGAAAGGTGTCGCCATGAACCTGGACTTTCTCCGACCGCTCTTCGACCAGCCGGGACCCTGGGTGTCGGTCTATCTGGACGCCACCCGGGCGAGCGAGAACGCCGACCACGAGGTGAATCTGCGCTGGCGTGGACTGCGCGAACTCCTCGAACAGCAGGGCGCCGAGGCGATCACGCTCGACGCCGTGCAGAGGGCTGTCGACGAACACCCGTACCAGCCGGGTCGTTATGGTCTGGCGATCTTTGCCCGGGCCGGTGAGGCGGTCCTGGTCGAGACCCTGTCCGCGCCGCCCCCGGCCGACGAGGCACATCTGGGCTCCCTGCCGCACGCCATGCCGCTGGTGGCGCAGCGCGGCGAGGAGGTCCCGTACGTGCGGGTGCTCGCCGACCGCACCGGCGCCGACCTTGACGCACTGTCGGTCGGTGGGGCGCCGAGGCACCGTACCGTGACCGGCAGTGCGAAGTTCCCGCTGCGCAAGGTGCAGGTCGGCGGCTGGTCGCACCGGCACTACCAGCAGGCCGTCGAGGAGTCCTGGAAGCACAACGCCGACGACGTGGCCGCCGCCGCGGTGCAGCTCGCCGAAACCGTCGGCGCGGAGGTCATCGTGGCCGGTGGGGACGTCCGCGCGGTGCAGACGCTCGCAGGCCGGCTGCCGAAGCGGTGGCAGGAACGCCTGGTGCAGACCGATGCGGGAGCGCGGCACGCCGGCGCCGACGAGGAAGCCCTCGACGACGTCACGATCCAGGCCGTCGCCGACATCGCCGACCGGACCACCCGGGAGGCGATCGACCGGTACCAGGCCCAGCGAGGTTCCGGACAGGCGAGCACGGGCCTGACCGACGTGGTGACCTACCTGCAGCGCGGCCAGATCGACACCGTGCTGCTGGTCAACGACCTGTCGTCGACCGACACCCTGTGGATCGACCCCGGCGACCCGACGCTGGTCTCGGTCGACGATCACGTCCTGCGGGAGGCCGGCGTGCAGAACCCGCAGAAGGTCCGCGCCGACGCGGCCCTCCTCCGGGCGATCGCCGGCACCGGCGCGCACCTGGTCCTGCTGGGCCCGGACGAGGTCCCCCTGGACCACGGCATCGGCGGCGTCCTGCGGTACGCGGACGCGAGCAGCGCCGCGGACTGATCAGCCGCGGTGCGGCGGCCGGGCCTGGCCGCCGCACCGCGGTTACCGGCGCTCGGCCGCCTGCGTACGGTCGAGTGATGAGTTGTCGCGCCCGCAGCCGTCATACCTGCGACAGGACATGACGAGGCGGAGGGACGACACGATGAGTACGGACACGCGGCCGGTCGACGAGCCGGCGTTCTCGGGGCTGGCGGAACGGCACCGGCGGGAGCTGCACGTGCACTGCTACCGGATGCTCGGGTCGTTCGAGGACGCCGAGGACACCGTGCAGGAGACGTTTCTGCGGGCCTGGCGGCGGCGCGAGACCTTCGAGGGGCGGTCGACGTTCCGGACCTGGCTGTACCGCATCGCCACCAACGCCTGCCTGGACCGGCTGGCCCGGAGCCGCCCGGAGCCCGCGACCGGTGGTGAGGTGCCGTGGCTGCAGCCGTACCCGGACCGGCTGCTCGACGAACTGCCCGCGGGTGACGCGGACGAGCCGGAGAGCCTGGCCGTCGCGCGGGAGACGATCGAGCTGGCCTACCTGGTCGCGGTCCAGCATCTCGCGCCGCGCCCGCGGGCCGTGCTGATCCTGCGCGACGTGCTGGGCTGGCCGGCCAGGGATGTCGCGGAGCTGCTCGGGGACTCGGTCAACTCGGTCAACAGCGCGCTGCAGCGGGCCCGCGCCGGCATGCGGGAACACCTGCCCACCGAACGGCAGGACTGGACCGGCGGCCAGGAGGACGCCGGTACGCGGGAGCTGGTCCGCCGCTTCACCGACGCCAGCGTGGCCACGGACATCGACCGGCTCGCGGTCCTGCTGCGGGACGACGTCCGCTCCTCGATGCCACCCACACCGGGCCTGTCCGCCGGCCGCGATGCGGTGGTCGCCGGCTGGGTTGAGGACGGATTTGCCGGCATGACGGGCCTGCGCGCGGTCCCCACCTCGGTGAACAGGCAACCTGCCGTCGCCTTCTACCACTGGCGTGAGCAGGAGAGGGCCTATCTGCCGCTGACCCTGGACGTCCTGCGCATCACCGGCGGGGCCATCACCGAGATCGTCACCTTCGGCGCCGACCGGTTCGCCCGGCTGGAGCTGCCGGAGCGCCTGCTGGAGGACGCATGAGCAGCGGGAACGGCGCCAGAGCCCTCGCCGGCCCCGGGCTGATCGCCACGCTCGTGGCGGTGGTGGCCACCACCCTCGCCGCCGCGCTGGCTGGGGCCGCCGGGGTCACCTTCGAGATTCCCGACGGTGGCGAGACGATCCCGTTGCCCGGGTTTGCCGTGGTGACCGGCTTCTTCTGCGTCGTGGGTGTTGTCCTCGCCGTCGCCCTGCTGCGCTGGAGCGCTCACCCGGGCCGGCTGTTCGTCTGGACCGCCGCGTCCCTGACGGCGGTGTCGCTGGTCCCGCCCCTGATCTCGGGGGCGGATGCCGCCTCCGTCACCGCGCTGCTCGGGCTGCACCTGGTTCCCGCGGCGGTGATGATCCCCGCCCTGACCCGGAGCCTGCGCGCCCGGACGGGCTGAGCGCCGATCAGTCGCTCGGGCTGCGGCGCTTCGACGGCGACAGTGTCCGGCCCGGTGGCCGCGCCTTGCAGGAGGTGGCGGGCGTGGCCACCGGGCCCGGCTCGGCGGTCAGACCGCGGGCCGCGGCCGCCACCAGGTCGCGGAGCCACCGGTGCGAGGGATCGTGGGTCTGCGCCGGGTCCCACCACAAGGTCTCGACCACCGGGGGCAGGTCGAACGGCACCTCGAGCACACACAGGTCCGGGCCGGCGACGCGCGCGGCCAGCCGCTCCTGGATCAGGCAGAGATGATCAGTGCCCCGGACGAGCTCCGGCAGCAGATGGAACCCTCCCACCGAGAACCGCGCCTCGGGCCGCAGACCGCGCGCCCGCAGGTTGGTCAGCACCGGGTGGTCGGCGTGCATGTCCTGGTGCAGCACCCACGGAAGCGCCGCCAGCGTCTCCACGGTCAGCCCGCCGGTCACCGCCGGGTTGTCGGCGGCGGCGAGGCAGACCCACCGGTCGGAGAACAGCGTCGTGCCGGGCAGACCGGGCGGGGCCAGGCTGCGGGGCAGCACCAGCCCGTCGGGGACCCGGATCCGGCCCGGTGCCGCCCCCGGTGGACAGTCGGTGGGCAGCCGGTCGAGGCGCAGGCTGGCGACGGGTGACGCCTGCCGGAGCTCACGCATCAGGGGCGGGCCCAGCACCGCGGCGGCATAGTCGGAGGCGAGCAGCACGAACTCCCGTTCGCAGGCCTCGGGGTCGAAACCCTGCGCGGCGGTGAAGGTCTGCTCGACCAGTTGCATCGCCGCGGCGCAGGTCGACCGCAGACCCGCACCCAGCGGGGTCAGCTCGTAGTTGTTGCCGACCCGGACGAGCAGCTGGTCACCGAAGTGCCGGCGCAGCCGGGCCAGCGCCTCACTCATCGCGGGCTGGCTCATCCCGAGCCGGCGGCCGGCCCGGGTGACGTTGCGCTCGGCCAGCAGGGCGTCGAGCGCTGCCAGCAGGTTCAGGTCGATGCTCGCGGTGCGCATGCGGCGGGGTTCAGAACCCGGTCGCGGCGCGGAAACGCTGCGCCGGTCCCGCGGAACGTTTACCGAGCAGCACCCGCGAGCCGTCGCTGCTGACATGACGATCGGGATAGTTCGTCGGCCGCAGTTCGAAGTCACCGGCGTCACCGGCCGCACGGGGGCAGAAGGTCGCGTCCGCGGCGAAGAGCGGTGAGGACTCCCGCGGCTGCAGCACCAGGACGAAGTTCTGGTGGCGGACGAACCGGCCGGGGAAGTTCACCGATTCGAACGACACGCATTTACTGTCCGACAGGCCGCGGCGCAGGACGAACGTGGCATCGGCCCGGACGGCGGCGGGGCTGCGCGGGCCGACGGGGGCCAGCCGCACACGGAAGTCCTGGTGCCGCAGCGCCAGACCGGTCGTGCCGGCGGCCAGCAGGCTCAGCCGGCTCCCCGGCTCGGGCAGCAGCCGGGTGGCCGCGCGGCTCGGCGTGCGGCCGGGCGAGGGTGGCCGGGCCACCGGCAGGGGCTTACCGGTGGCCGCGGCGATCGGGGAAAGGGCGAACGACGAGGCCGGGGAGGGCGGATCGGACTGCAGCGGGATCAGCACCTCGGGCTCGGCCGTCGGCGGCGCGATCCAGGCCCGGGCGGCACCGGCGTCGTCCCCGGCCGACCGGCGATCGATCATGATCACCAGCACCATCGCCAGCAGGGCGAGCGCGGCCCCGGCGACGATGACAACCGAACCGCCCGGCGGGCCGGAGGAGGGTGGCGGGTCCGATTGCTGATGGGACATGAAGAGTCTTGTCTCCCGGTTATCGGCCGCCACCGCGGCGAAGCCAGAAAAGGAATGCCCGGCAATATTCGGGTACGGGACGACGGAAAGCAAGAGCGGGCGATCCGGTGTGAGCGCTATCAGAAGTGTCGATCCAGGACATCGCGTAAACCGATACCGACGGTCCTTTCACAACGCCTTTACGGTCGTTCGAGGGAGTCGAGCGACGCGACTCAGCACCATCGGACCAAAGTGAACTATTCTCGCACTCGTCTTGACAGGCATCGATGACAGGCACAGTCTTTGGACACGTTCGCCCTGCTGGATCGTGTTCCAGCGTGAGTCAAGCGGGTGCCGCCATGCCGTTGTCCTCGCTCCGCCGTCCCGTCGCCCTGGCCCTCGCCCTGCTGCTGCCGGCGACCGCCCTGCAGGCACCCGCAGCCGCCGCCGCGGCCGGGATCACCGTTGCCGCCGATGCCCTCGACGGAGTCTGCGCGGCGATCCAGGCCTATGACGGCACCCGCACCATCGGCTATGTTGTGCGCAGCTCGACCGGCTACGGATTCACCAATTCCGCCGCGTCCGCCACGCCGTTCCGGCTCGAGGCCACGCAGCTTTCCCGTTACGAGCTCTTCGACAACACGGGCGCCCCGGCCTATCAGAGTGTCGCGGGTTTCATCCTGCCGGGCGACGCGTACGGCGACCGGGCCGACTGGACGGTCAGCCCCAGCGGCGACCGGTACCGCTTCACGAGCACCGCCACCGGACAGGTCATGGGCCAGTTCCTGTGGGGACTGGGCTCAGGCAGCACGTCGAGCTCGATGGCGTTGACGCCGGCCACGGGATGCTGGACCCCGCCCGACATCGATCCGGCCGTCTCCGGCACCGCCGCACCCGGGATGGTGGGCACGATCGACGCCCACGCCCACATCACCGCCGGCGCCGCGTTCGGCGGGCGCCTGCACTGCGGCGAGGCCTGGGCTCCCGGCGGCGTCCGCGACGCGCTCGCAGGATGCGCCTCCCACGCGAGTCTCAACGTGGGCGCACTGTTCGAGGGCATCATCGGCGGGACCGACGTGATCAACTCGGCCGAGGACGGCTGGCCGACCTTCGGCGACTGGCCGCAGCACAACTCGCTGCTGCACGAGCAGTCCTATTACCGCAGCATCGAGCGGTCCTGGCGGTCCGGTCAGCGGGTGCTCAACGCGCTGCTGGTCGCCAACCGCGTCATCTGCGAGATCTTCCCGTACCGCGACACGTCGTGCGACGAGATGGACCAGCTCCGCGTCCAGGCCACCTATCTGTACTCGATGCAGGACTACATCGACGCGCAGCACGGCGGCCGGGGCAAGGGCTGGTTCCGGATCGCCACGACGCCGGCCCAGGTACGCACCATCGCCGCGCAGGGCAAACTGGCCGTCCTCGTCGGCGTGGAGAACTCCGAGGTCTTCGGCTGCCGCGAGATCAACGACGTCGCCCAGTGCAGCCGGGCCGACATCGACGCCGGACTCGACGAGTTGCAGGCACTCGGCGTCTCGGGCCTCTACCCGGTGCACAAGTTCGACAACGCGTTCGGTGGCACGCGGTTCGACTCGGGGGTCACCGGCGCGGCGCTCAACGTGGCGAACCTGCTGTCGACCGGCCACTGGTGGACGGCCACCAGCTGCACCGGCCCGTCCGACAACGAGCAGCCGCTGGTCAGCGACGACTTCGCGGAGCTGCTGAAACTCGGGCCGCTCGACCTGCCCGCGGGGGCGGTGCTGCCCGTCTACCCCAGCGGCCCGATCTGCAACACGCGGGGCCTGACGGCGCTGGGAACGTACCTGATCCAGCAGATGATCAGCCGCGGCATGATCATCCACGTCGACCACATGGGGGTGAAGACCGCGCAGGCGGTACTGGACCTCGCCGACGCGGCCGACTATCCGGGCGTGACCTCCGTGCACACCTGGGCCGATCCGGCGCTGGTCGAGCGCATCCTGGCCCGCGGCGGCTTTGTCGCCACCTACGCCTTCGCGGCCTCCGAGTTCCTGACCGAGTGGCGCGCCAACCGCGCCCTCCCCCACGGCGCCTCGATCACCGGGTACGGCTTCGGCAGCGACGTCAACGGCCTGGGCCCGCAGGCACCACCGCGCGGGACCGACCCCCTGACGTACCCGTTCACCGCACCCAACGGCACCACGGTCAGCAAGCAGGTCTACGGCTCACGCACCTTCGACCTCAACACCGACGGCGTCGCCCAGTACGGCCTCTACGCGGACTGGACCACCGACCTGATCAGGCAGGCCGGCCCCGACGGCCCCGCCCTGCGCCAGCAGCTGATGAACGGCGCCGAGGCCTACACCCGCATGTGGGAAGGCGCGATCGCGGCGAGCTAGGTGTCGCCCCGGATCATCGGGGAACAGACAGCTGATGGCTGTCACTCTGGCGCTGCTTGCCGCCCTCAGCTACGGCGTCGGCGACTTCATCGGCGGCGTCGGCGGGCGACGCTCCAACCCCGCGCTGATGCCGATAGCGGTGCAGATGGTCGGCGTGGTGACAGCCGTCGTGGCGGTACTGGTGATCGGCGGAACACCGACGCCACACGTATGGGTGTGGGGGGCCCTCAGCGGCGTGGGCAGCGGAATCGGGAACGTCTGCCTGCTGCGTGGTCTGGCGGTCGGCCGGATGAGCGTCGTCGCCCCGTTGTCGGCCATCATCACCGCGGCGCTGCCCGCCGTGGTGGGCCTGCTCGCCGGCGACCGCCTCACCTGGTGGGGCTGGACAGGAATCGTGCTGGCGCTGCCTGCCATCGCCCTGGCCTCACGGTCCGGATCGGGCCAGGGATACCGGATGACCGATGTCGGCTACGGGCTCGCGGCCGGCCTCGGTTTCGGTCTGCTGTTCATCGCCCTCGACCAGGCCGGAACAGACGCCGGTGCGTGGCCGCTGCTTCCCGGCCAGCTCGTGGCCCTGGTCCTCGTTCTGGTGGTGGCTCTGCCGCAGCTCAGCCAGGCCTCGGACATCGGTGCGGTGGTTCGCTGGGGCGGCGCCTCCGGCCTCCTCGGTGGGTGCGCCAACCTGCTGTTCCTCTTCGCCACCGGGGCCGGACAGCTGACCATCACCGCGGTCCTCGCCGGTCTCTACCCGGCGGTCACCGTCACACTGGCCGCGATCGTCCTCCACGAGCGGATCAACCGAAGCCAGCAATACGGCCTCCTCGCCGCCGCCGCCTCAATCGTCCTTATCATCACCGGCAGCTAGAGGACCGATCGTTTACTGTCGCTGCGCCTGCTGATGCACGAAGATGTGTCCATGACGATGATCCTGGTTGCCGCTGTGGTCGTCCCGGCGCTGCTCATCGCGCTGGGCATGGACATCAACGCTCGCCGGCGGGGAACGAAGGCTTCTCCCCCTCAGGACCCGTCAGCCGCACCCCTCACCGAGCAGACGTTCTGGGGCTACGCCGCCGTCGAGTAGGACGTCGTACCCCGTTGTTAGCCTGCGGCGGTGCGAACCTTGGTGGAGGGCAACGGTGACCGGCTGGTGCTGCTGTTCGGCGCGGACCGGGATCCGGGGCCCGAGCTGACCTGGGCCCGCGGCATCACTCTGGCCGTCGGCGACGGCCTCCCTGTCGATCACCCAGGGCCGGTCGGGGTCGTGGGAACCTCAGGTGCCGGACTGGACGCGCTGGCCTTTGCCGAGCGTCACGCCGGGATCGTCGATCGGCTCGTGCTGATCTCGACACCGATTCCACCGGACGAAACGATCGAGCTGTCCGGGGTGAGCGCCAAAACCCTGCTGCTGTTCGCCGCCCGGGACGAGGCGACGGGCGCCCGGACCGGACGGTGGTGGCAGCAGCGACTTGACGACGCGCGGCTGGAGGCCAACCCGCAAGGCGGACCGGACCTGCTCGAGCCCATGTGGAAGAGGGTGCTGTCGCACCTGGCCCCGCATTGCAAGCGTTAGGGGTCTCAGGCGACCGACCGGATGCGGGTGACCAGCACCGAGCCGAGCACCGTCACCGCCGCGACCACCAGGTAGAGCACCGTGTATCCGCCGAGGTAGGCCACGATCGGGAAGGCCAGGGCCGGGCCGAGCACCTGCGGCGCCGAGTTGGCGATGTTGATGATGCCCAGGTCCTTCGCGTGGTCCTGCTCGGCCGGCAGCACCTGGGTGATCAGCGCCTGGTCGACCGACAGGTAGACGCCGAAGCCGAGCCCCAGCACGGCCGCGGCGATCAGGGCTCCGGTCCACGTCGGCCAGAGGGCGAGCAGCCCGGCGGCGGCCGCCATGACGTAGCCGGAGAGGATCACCGATGGTTTACGCCGGCCGGTCCGGTCGGAGACGACACCACCGATCACCACGGTCAGCACCGTCGTTGCGGTGTAGACCAGGATCAGCAGCAGCAGGCCGTCCTCCGGGTTGCCGTGGTGCACCCGGTCGCGCAGGAAGTAGAGCAGGTACAGCGTGGCCATGGCGTTGCCGAGCTGGACCAGGAAACGGGTGGCCCAGGCCCACGCGAAGTCCGGATGCGCCCGCGGGTCGAAGCGGAAGACACCGGCCAGTCTGCGCAGGGTGACCCGCGGGGCGGCGCCCGCCCCGACCGCCGGATCGGGTGTGGCCAGCACGAACGGCAGCACGGTGAGCGCCACCAGCACGGCGATCAGGAAGTAGCCGCCGGCCACCACCGTGACCAGCAGGACCCCGACCACCACGCCGATCGACTGCGTCAGACCCACCCACCCGGAGACCAGGCCCCGCTGGCGTACAGGGGTGCGGTCCGGGACGATCGCAGTGAGGCCGGCCTGCAGGGTGTTGAGACCCGCCTGCGCGACACACCAGGCCAGAGTCAGCCCGATCAGGGTGCGCTGGCCGGAGAGCAGCGCCAGCCCCGCGCAGCCGAGCAGGGCGCCGGCCACGATCCAGGTGTGCCGCCGCCCGGACCGGGCCGTCGTCGCGTCCGACAGCGCACCGGCGATCGGGCCGACCAGCACGGCGACCAGCGCGCCGGCACCGGTGATGATGCCCAGCGCGGTCGTCTTGTCCACACCGGCCAGGTCCTGCGCCTGGTTGGGCAGCAGCACCTGCAACGGACCGAAATAGCCCATCCACAACCCGAGGTTGGCCAGCGACAGCAGACCGATCCAGCTCCGGCCGACCCGCTCCGGCTGCGCCGTCGTGGTCATCTCCGGTCACTCAGGGCGGTCCGCAACCAGGAGAAAGAGTCCTTCCGGGTACGCAGCTGAGTGTCGAAGTCGACGCGCACGAGCCCGAACCGCTGGTCGTAGCCCTCGGCCCACTCGAAGTTGTCCAGCAGCGACCAGACGAAGTAGCCGCGGACGTCGACACCCTCCTCGATCGCCTGGTGCAGCGCCCGCAGGTGCCCGTCGAGGTAGTCGATGCGGGCGGTGTCGTGGATGCGCCCGTCCGCGGTGACCTCGTCGACGGTGGAACAGCCGCTCTCGGTGATGTAGATCGGTGGGAGCGCATCGGCGTACCGGTCGAGCAGCCCGACCAGCAGGCCTCGCAGGCCGTCGGGAACGACCGGCCAGCCGAACGCCGTGGTCGGTACCCCCTCGATCGGGACCATCTCGAACGGCAGCGGCGACCCTTCCGGCGCCGCGGCGACCCTGGTCGGGTTGTAGTAGTTGATCCCCAGCGCGTCCAGCGGCGTCGCGATGATCTCCCGGTCGCCGTCCAGGACGAAGGGCGCGCCGTCAGTCAGCGGGCTCCCGCCGAGCAGCACCGGGTCCAGGAACAGCCGGTTGTGGAAGCCGTCGTAGACCGCCGCGGCGGCCAGGTCCGCTTCCGACTCACTCGCGGGGATCACCGGCGTGCAGTTGTTGGTGATCATGATTTCGGTCGCGCCGCCGGCCCGTAACGCCCGCACCGCCAGACCGTGCCCGAGCAGCTGGTGGTGCGCCACCGGCAGCGCGTCGAACATCAGCTCCCGGCCCGGGGCGTGCGTACCGAAGGCGTACCCCTCGGCCATGTGGACGATCGGCTCGTTCAGCGTGATCCACCGGCTGACCCGGTCACCGAGCCGCTCCACGACCGCGGCGGCGTACTCGGCGAAGCGGTAACTGGTGTCACGGCTCAGCCAGCCGCCGCCGTCCTCCAGCGCCTGGGGCAGATCCCAGTGGAACAACGTGGGCATCGCAGCGATCCCCCGGGCGCCGAGCTCGTCGACCAGCCGGTCGTAGAAGTCCAGACCCTTGGCGTTGAAAGACCCGGACCCGTCCGGCTGCACGCGCGGCCAGGCGATCGAGAACCGGTACGCGTCGACACCCAGCTCCGCGATCAGCCCCACATCCTCGGCGAACCGATGATAGTGATCGCAGGCGACATCACCGGTGTCACCGTTGCGAACCCGCCCCGGCGTGTGGGCAAAGGTGTCCCAGATCGACCTGCCCCGCCCGTCCTCCCCCACAGCACCCTCGATCTGGTACGCCGCAGTGGAAACGCCCCACACGAAGCTCGACGGAAAACCGGGCAAAGCAGCCATGGCAACTCCTGAGGAAGTGAGTGCGGCTCATATTAATGACGAGAGGCGTGATCGTCACTCGATGAGGTGACGTTTCGCCGTTTGGGTAACGGGTAGCCGGGCGGGTGCCCGGCCGATGCTCCACGATGGCCGGGTTTGCGTGTCGGACGCGGATGGGTGGGAGCATTGCGATGACGCCTGCGGCCTTGGACTACGTCGCTGCTAGCAGTTTGGAAGAAACGCTGGATGCTCTTGCGGACGGCGACGCCTCGGTGCTCGCCGGTGGGCAGAGCCTGGTTCTGGACGTGATCCACCGTGACGGCCACTGTCACCGGGTGGTCGACATCAACCGGGTGGCCGAGTTCGCGGGGTTGGTCGAGGCGGACGGCATGCTGCGGGTCGCGCCGCTGGTGCGGCACCGGACCTTCGAGACGGACGCTGTCGGCGGTGGGCTGGGCAACCTGCTGCGGGTTGTCGTGAGCCACATCGGACACCCGCCGATCCGGGCCCGGGGGACGATGATCGGCAGTCTTGCGTACGCGCACCCGGCGGCCGAGTGGCCGGTCGTGGCGACGATTCTCGGGGCCGAGCTCGACCTGGTGGGACCGGACGGGTGCCGGACCGTGGCGGCGGAGCGGTTCTTCACGGGCCCGTTCTCGACCGTGCGCCGTCGTGAGGAGTTGCTGGCCGAGGTGCGTCTGCCCCTGCTGCCCGCCGGCACGGGTGCGGGTTTTGCCGAGCAGCGGCTGCCCCAGGCGAAGTTCGCCGAGGCCGCGGCCATGGCGGCGGTGACCGTGACGGACGGGCTGGTCAGCGCGGCGGCGATCGGCCTGGTCAACGCCGGGCCGTGCCCGATCCGGGCGCGCGCCGCCGAGGACGTCCTGATCGGCTCGACCTTCTGCGATGCCGCCATCACCGAGGCCGCCGAGGCCGCCGCGACTCTCGACGCCGCCCCGTCCGGGTCCGAATCCGACCAGCGCAGGCAGCGGCGCGCCCTGAAGGTCCTGGCCCGCCGTGCGCTGACCCAGGCGCGCGACGGATGGTGATCGACGTGCGGGTGACACTGTCGGTCAACGACGACCGCCGCGAGCTCGACCTCGAACCCCGGCAGTCCCTGGGCGACGCCTTGACCAGCGTCTACGGGGCAACCGGCGTCGACCTGCGCTGCACGGACGGCACGTGCGGCGCCTGCACGGTGCTCGTCGACGGCGAGGTGACCCAGTCCTGTCTGCTGCTGGCCGTGCAGTGCGACGGTGCTCACGTGCGTACGGTCGAAGGGCCTGCCGTCGACCGGCCCGGCGGCGATCGGTCGTAATGTTCGGGTATGACCCAACGACTCGTCAGTGTGTGGCAACCTTTTTTCCTCGGTAGCGAGAGCCTTGAGGCGGCGGTCGCGGCCGCGACCGAGCTGGAGGAGCTCGGGTACGCCCGCATCTGGTTCTCGGCCGGTTTCGACGCCGACGTCCCGCAGCGGTACCGCGAGCTCCTCGACGGGACCAGCCGCATCGGCGTCGCCTCGGGGATCGTGTCCATCTGGCACTCGTCACCGGCTGCGGTGGCGGCGTACACCCAGGACGCGGAGCGGGCGCACCCCGGCCGGTTCCTGCTCGGCCTCGGGACCAGCCACGCCGTGATCGTCGAGGGTGACGGCACCGATTACACCAAGCCGTACTCGAAGATGGTCAGTTATCTGGACGCCCTCGACGCGGCGGGACTGGCCCCCGAGCGGCGCGTCCTGGCCGCCCTCGGCCCGCGCATGCAGACGCTCTCCCGCGACCGGTCGGCCGGCGCCCACCCGTACTTCGTTCCGGTCGAGCACACCGCCGAGGTGCGTGCGGCCCTGGGTGAGGGACCGCTGCTGGCGCCGGAGGTCGCCGTGGTTCTCGAGGCCGACCCGGATGCCGCACGGGCCACCGCCCGGCAGTACACGGCGGGTTACCTCGCCCTGCCGAACTACACCAACAACCTGCGCCGTTTCGGCTGGACCGACGACGACCTCGCCGGGGGCGGCAGCGACCGCCTCGTCGACGCGCTCATCCCGTGGGGCACACCCGAGCAGGTCGCGGCCGGCATCAACAAGCACTTCCAGGCCGGTGCGGACGAGGTGGCGATCCAGGTCCTCAACGGCGGAGACGCCTCGGCGTTTCCCTCCGAGGCGTTCCGCGCGCTGGCTGCCCAGCTGATCTGAGCGGCGACTACTTCTTGATCTTCTCCGGGACGACGCCGGCCGCTGCGGCCATGCGGTCGACGGCGTCCTGGTGGACGTGCAGACCGGCGCCGAGCTCGAGGATCTGCTCGCGGCTCAGCGGGACGTCGACCTGGATCGTCGCGTACACCTGGGAGGTGACCGCGATGATCAGCTGCTGCGTACCTCCTTCGAGGGGGTGCAGGATCGCCTGCTTGCCGGCGACGGTGAGAGTTTCACCGGAGAGCTCGCCGCGGTACTCCTCGAGCTCCAGGTAGATGCCGATCTTGCCGGTGAGGATCTGCGGGTCGTAGAGCTCACCGGCCGGTGTCGACGGCTTGATGCCGGCCGGGCGGTTCCGGGCCTTCTCGGGGGCGAGGGTGAGGCCGCCGTAGTAGTCGTGCTGGATGAAGAAGCCCTCGGGCACCTTGTCGATCGTGAACCAGCGGGACTGGTCACCGCGATAGGCGACCAGCTTCAGGTTGCCGGCCGCATTCGTGACCACTGCGGGTACGGGCGCCGCAGCGGGACCCGCGCCGGGGCCCGTGCCGGTGCCGGCCAGGGAGACGGCCGCCACGATCGCGGCAACGCCGAAAGCCGATCCGGCGGCGGCAGTCACGGTCCGGCGACGCCGCACGGCGCGGCGGCCACGGGCGATGTCGGCCACGATGGCGTCCTCCGAGGCTGCCTCGATGGGACCGCCGAGCTGCTCGATCCGGGTACGCAAATCACTCATCGTCCTGCTCCTTGCTGCTGGTGTTCGAAAAAGATCGAGGTGGCGGGCAGCCGTAGCGAGGCCCGCAACTTGTCGAGCGCCCGCGCGGTCTGGCTCTTAACCGTGCCGGCCGAGCAGCCGAGCGCCTCCGCCGTCTGCGCCACGTCGAGATCGTGCACAAAACGGAAGATCACCACGGCACGCATCCGGGGCGGCAGCGCCCGCAGCGCCTGGGACAGTTCCTGGTCGCCGTCGGAGGTGGGCGCGCCCGGGGCCGACGGCTCGGGGACCTCGGCCACCGGGCGACCGAACCGCCAGACCCGCTTGCGCTCGTCGGTCAGGGCGTTGACCAGCGTCCGGCGGACGTACCCCTCCGGGTTGTCCGCCCGGCGGTAGGACGCCCAGGACACGTACAGCTTGGTCAGCGCCGTCTGCACCAGATCCTCGGCCAGATGGGCGTCACCGGCGGTCAGCAACCGCGCGGTGTAGAGCATGGCGCCCCGCCGTGCGGCGACAAAGGCGTGGAACTCTGCGTCGCGCTCGGGTCCGCCCGAGCTTCTTCGTTGTCTCACGTTCACCATGACCGGAGCGGTGAGGGCTCAGGTTGCACCGAGCCACTCGAACTTAAAGTTTGGCGACCATACGCCCGAGGGTCCGTGGGGCGAGCCGCAGCATCGCCGGCATCAGCCTCGTCTGACCGGGCAGCGCCATCGGCCGGCGGTGCCGCAGCGCTTTGAGCGTCACCGCCGCGACCTCGGCCGGTGACATCATCGGGCCTGTCTTGCCCGCGTTCATCGGGGTGTCGGTGGTGGGGGGAAGCAGCTCGAGCACGTGGGTGCCCCGGGGTGCGAGCTGGCGGCGCAGCCCGTCGGCGAAACCGTGCAGTCCGGCCTTGACGGCACCGTAGGTCGGCGCGCGGGTCGGAGAGACCAGAGCGAAGCCGGAGGTCACGAACACGATCGCCTCCAGGGCCGGCCAGCGCCGCAACACCTCGCCGGTCAGCTCGATGGGCGCCGTGAGATTCAGGTCGATCTCCTCGTCGAGGGCCAGGGTGGCGTCGTCCGCGGCGAAGTCCCGTTCGACGAACGTACCGGCGTTGTTGATCAGGATGTCGAGCCGGCCGAACCGTGCGGTGATCGCCTCCAGCAGAGCGGCTCGATCCTCGGGGACGGTCACGTCGGCCCGGACAGCCAGCGCTTCCGGGTGGTCCCGGCTGAAGCGATCGAGCGCCGGCTCCGAGCGGCCGCACACCGCCACGGAAGCACCTTCGGCCAGGAAGGCCTCCGCCAGACCCCGGCCGATGCCCGACGTCCCGCCGGTGATGAGAACAACCTGCTGCACGGTTCTACCTCCCCTTACTTCGGTATCATTCGGTACCGAACAGGAGCGTAGCACTTCGGAACCGATCAGTACCGAGGAGGTAGTCTAGGGCCGTGGAGAGCAAACGGATCGGTCGGCCCCGGGCGTTCGACGCCGACGAAGCCCTCGAACGAGCGGTGCAGGTCTTCTGGGCCCAGGGGTACGAGGGCGCAAGCCTCGACGACCTGACCGACGCGATGGGCATCACCCGGACCAGCATGTACAGGGCCTTCGGCAACAAGGAGAGCCTGTTCCGCCAGGCGCTGGCGCGGTACACCGAGGGCCCGGCGTCCTACTTCGCGCAGGCGCTGCGGCAACCGACCGCCCGCGAGGTGGCCACCACCTTCCTGCACGGGGCGGTCCGCGCCTCCACCGGCGCGGACTGCCCCGCCGGCTGCCTCGGCGTGCAGGGCGCCCTGGCGACCGGCGAGTCCGGCCGCCAGGCCCGTGACATCCTCACCGCCTGGCGCGAATCAGGCACCGCCCATCTGCGCGACCGCTTCCAGCGGGCCGTCGACGACGGCGACCTGCCGGCCGGCGCCGACCCGGGCCTCCTCGCCCGGTACCTGATGACCGTCGGCAACGGGATCGCCGTCCAGGCCGCCGGCGGCACCACCCGCGACGAGCTTCAACTGGTGGCCGACCTGACCCTGCTCTCCTGGCCACCGGTCGGCGCCTGAGCGGCCCTGGCGGCAGTGGTCCTTCGACCGGGTCCCGCGGTGACGATCAGGAGGTGTAGTAGCCGGCTTCGAGGTCGTCGAGCAGGGTCGGGCCGGTCGGTTTCCAGCCGACCAGCTGTTGTGTCGCCGTACTCGAGGCGGGCTGGTCACCACCGAGCAGGGCGCCGAAGATGCCCAGCTGGGCCGGGTCGACGGGCGCGGCCGGGAGGCCGGTCTTGCGGGCGATGACCTCGGCGACCTCGCGCATCGGCACACCTTCTTCGCCGACGGCGTGCAGCACGGCACCGGCGGGTGCTTTCTCCAGCGCGAGCAGGAACAGCCGTCCGGCGTCGCTGATGTGGACTGCCGGCCACCGGTTGCGGCCGTCGCCGACGTAGGCGGCGGTGCCGAGCTGACGGTCGAGACCGACGAGGGCGGCGATCAGACCGTTGCGGTCACCCTGACCGTGGACCGTGCGTGGCATGCGGACCAGTCCGGAGCGGATGCCGCGGTCGGAGAGCGCGAGCACCGCCGCGGCGGTCCGGGAGCGCGCGCCGGCCGGGCCCTCGGGATCCAGGGCGTCCTGCTCGGTGGCGATCTGCCCGAGGCTGGTGGGGGTGCCCGAGGCGGCGAAGAAGGCCTTGCCCGTCCCCTCGATCGCGTCGCCGATCCTGCCGATCAGGCTGACCTCGTTGGCGATGGTCTCGTCGAACTCGTCGAAGTTGATGGTGAAGGCCAGGTGGGCCGTCGCGTCGGCCTTCGTGGCCTCCGCCACCAGCAGGTCGTGGTCGTGCATGTCTCCTCGCACCGGCGTACCGCCGGCGGCGCGGACCTTGTCGGCGGACGTGTCCGAGCGGACGAGCCCGGTGACTTCGTGGCCGGCGGCCAGCAGTTCCCGGGTGAGGGCGGAACCGATCCAACCGGAGGCTCCGGTGATGAAGACGCGCATGGGTGAAACTCCGTTCGAGGAGCAGTGATGTTACTTGGTCACATCACCGTACACCCTGATGTGACCAAGTCACATCAGGTAGGCTCGCGGCATGGGTCGGTGGGAGCCGGATACGCGTGGCAGGCTGCTGCACGCCGCCCTCGAGTTGTTCGCGGACCAGGGGTACGACGCCACGACGGCCGCACAGATCGCCGAACGCGCCGGGCTGACCAAGACGACGCTGTTCCGGCACTTCGCGGACAAGCGCGAAGTGCTCTTCCAAGGGCAGCCGGCTCTCGTGGCCGTGGCCATCGCAGGCGTGGAGTCAGCGCCCGAGGGCGCCACCGCGCTCGACCTTCTGCGCGCCGGACTGCTCGCGCTCTGCGAGGCACACGTGCCCGAACAGCAGGAGATCGGCCGGCAGATCGATCGCCTGATCGCGGCCAGCCCCGAGCTGAAGGAACGCGCCATCTTCAAACGTTCGGCCATCGCCGCCGCCCTCGAGACGACCCTCGCCACCCGCCTCGGCGACCGGCGGCTGGCCGGCGTACTCGCCGACCTCGGGGTTCGCGCCTATTACGAGGGCTTCTCGCTGTGGTCCGACACCCGACGCGACGACAAACTGGCCGACGTCGTCGCCGATGAGCTCGCGGCGTACGAATCAGTGCTGCCGCAGGTCACCGGGCGCTAGCCGGGCGGTGGCGCTCGTAGTGGCGTGCGGCCCGGGCGCGGTTGCCGCAGGCGGTCGAGCACCACTCGCGCCGGGGATGGTCCTTGACGAAGTAGAGGACACAGCCGGGAGCGTGGCAGGCGTTCAGGACACCGTCCGGCCCGGTGAGCAGGTCGATGGCCTCGACAGCCACGACGGTCAGGGCGGCGCCGGCATCGGCGGGGGCTTCTCGCGGCCGCAGGTGCAACTTCCCGCCGGACAACCCCAGCGCGGGCTGGACGGGAATGAGGGCTGCCGCGTTGTTGACCGCGGCGACGGCGGTCTCGACGTCCTGCATCGCGGACGCCGCAGCCGGCCGCGTGTCCTCCGTTTTCAGGGCAGCCAGCCGCCGCAGGGCATCTCGCAGGGTGACGGCTGCCTCCAGGTGGGCCGCCGTCGCTGACGACTCCCCCGCGGTCAGGCCGGTCGCGCTCAACCATTGCGCCAGCTCGCCGGGGGTGGAGAGTGAATCATGCACGCCGCGACGGTCGGCCCAGATGGTGTTCATCAGGCGGACGAGCCGCGGCTCGGATTCCCCTGCCATGTTCTAACGGTAGCACTGGCTTGTCAGCGTGAGAACTCACTGCTATACATCTAACGGCAAGAGCTTTCCTGTGCCGTTAGAACTGAGGAGCACCATGAGCAACCTGCCCCTGATCGACCCCGCCACCGCCACCGGCAAGGCCGCGGATCTGCTCGCCGCGGTCCAGCAGAGCCTCGGCGTGGTCCCGAACATGACCAGGGCGATGGCCAACAGCCCCGCCCTGCTGGACGGCTACCTCGCTCTGTCGGGCGCGCTCAGCAAGGGTGCCTTCAGCGCGGCCACCCGCGAGCGCCTGGCCCTGGCGGTGGCGCAGGACAACACCTGTGACTACTGCCTCTCGGCTCATTCGTACCTGGCCGAGCACGCCGCCAAACTGCCGGCCGACGAGATCAGCGCCGCCCGGAAGGCCACCAGCGAGGACCCGAAGACGGCCGCGCTGCTCACTTTCGCGGTCGCCGTCAACGCCTTCCGCGGCGACATCAGCACCGCGGACCTGGACGCCGTCCGCAGTGCCGGGGCCGACGACCGGGAGATCGCCGAGGTTGTCGGTCACGTCGCCCTCAACGTGCTGACCAATTACTTCAACAAGGCAGCCGCCGTCGACATCGACTTCCCGGTCGTGACCGCATGACCGGGCCGGCACCCCGTCCCCCGCTGCCCCCGTTCGACGAGGCCGGCGCGCGGGCCAAGGTCCAGGCCGCCGAGGACGCCTGGAACAGCCGTGACCCCGAACGAGTCGCCGCCGCCTACACACCGGACAGCCAATGGCGCAACCGCGACGAGTTCCTCACCGGCCGCGACGAGATCGTCGCCTTCCTCACCCGCAAATGGGCCCGCGAACGCGACTACGCCCTGCGTAAGAGCCTGTGGGCCTTCACCGCCGACCGCATCGCCGTCCGCTTCCAGTACGAGTGGCGCGACGAATCCGGCCAGTGGTGGCGCAGCTACGGCAACGAGAACTGGCAGTTCGATGCCTCGGGGTACATGAGCCGCCGCGAGGCGAGCATCAACGACGTCCGCATCAACGAGGACGAGCGACGCATCCACGGCACCCGGCCGGCGGCCGAACACGGGGACGACCTGCCGCTGCACTGAAGCGTGCAACCGGTGGCCGTCCGTGATCTGCTCGGCCGGTGATGTCTTCCGAGGTGGCGCTGCTGACGGCGACGGCCGCCCACGCCGGCTTCCAGGTGACCGTGACCGTGCTGGTCTACCCGGCGCTCGCCCGGGTGCCGGCCGGGCAGTGGGCGGCCGCGCACCTCGCGCACTCCCGGGCGATCACCCCGCTGGTCGTGGTGGTCTACGGCGCTCTGGTCGTCACGGGTGGGTGGTCGTTGCTGTCGGGGCCGGACGGCTGGACGATCGTCGCGCTGGCCACGCTCGCGGTGGCCGCCCTGGTCACGGCGGTCGTCGCCGCTCCGGCCCACGGCCGTCTCGGCGACGCCCACGACCGGGCGATCGTCCAGCGGTTGGTGCGGGCCGACCGCGTACGGGCGGCAGCCGCGGCGCTCGCCGTCGCCGCGGCTGCCCTGGCCGCCTGGTGAGACCGCTTTACTTCACCGCGCCCCGGGTGACGCCGGAGATGACCCAGCGCTGGGCGAACACGTACACGATGAGCAGCGGTGCCATCGCCATGAGGTAACTGGCGAACGCGGCCGGATAGTTGGTCTGGAACTGGGACTGGAACACGTACTGCACCAGCGGCAAGGTCGCCGATCCGGGGTCGGAGAGGATGACCAGGGGCAGCAGGAAGTCGTTCCAGGCCCACAGGCAGGTCAGGATGCCGACCGTGGCGTTCATCGGGGCCATCAGCGGGAAGATGACCCTCCAGAACACCTGCCAGGTGGACGCGCCGTCGATGACCGCGGCCTCCTCGAGGGCCTGCGGGATGCTGTTGATGTAGGCCGTGAAGATGAAGATGTTGAACGCCAGGCCGTACACGACGTACAGCAGGACCAGCCCGACCCGGTTGTCCAGGTGCAGGATCGCCGTCTCCTTCGCGACCGGCAGCATGATGATCGGGAACGGGACGAACAGCGCCGAGACGAAGTAGTAGTACAGGATCTTGAACAGGCGCCGGTGCATGTTGCGGGCGATCGCGTACGCGACCATCGAGTTCGTCAGCAGGGTCAGTACGACCGCGCCGACGGTGATGACGGCGCTGTTGAGAGCCGTACGGGGAAAATCGGTGAGCCGCCAGGCGTCGGCGAAGTTGGCCCACCGGATGTCGGTGGGCAGGCCGAATCCCGTACCCCCGAGCTGATCCGTGGTCTTCAGGGCGGTGACAACGGCGAAGTACAGCGGAACGGCGATGGTCAGCGCCAGCACCATGAGCAGCGCTGTGAGCCACCAGTTGATGCCGGGGCCGTCCTGCCGGCGGCGAAGCGTGGTGGCCATCAGACCTCTACCTCCCGGCGCTGCAGCACGCGCAGCTGAACGATGGAGAACCCGACGATGACGATGAAGAAGATGACCGAGTTGGCGCTCTGGTATCCGTACTCGCCGCCCTGGAAGCCGCCCTTGTAGATCAGCAGGGCCACCGACTCGGTGTCGGTGCCGGGACCGCCGCCGGTGAGGGCGACGATGTGGTCGAAGATCTGCAGGAAGCCCTTGAGCGACAGCACCATGTTGATGGTGAAGAAGCCGGCGATCATCGGGAACGTGATGCTGCGGAACTGCCGCCACGCGGACGCACCGTCGAGGTTGGAGGCCTCGTACATCTCGGTCGGCACGGTCTGCAGCCCGGCGATGTAGATGATGATGTTGAAGGCGGCGGACTGCCAGACCGCCAGGATCACGATCGCGATCCACGCGGTGCTCGCCTTGGTCAGCAACGACGTCGACAGCGAGTCGATGCCGATCTTCGTGGCCAGCGCGGGCACCGAGTTCGAGAACAGGTAGTTGAAGATGTACCCGACGACCAGGATGGCCAGCACGTTCGGGATGAAGTAGATGCCGCGCAGCCCGTTCTTGAACTTGATCCGGCCGTTGAGACCGACCGCGATCGCCAGCGACACGATGTTGACCAGAACGGTGGCCACGGCCGCGATCAGAAACGTGAACCAGTACGCGTGCAGCACCCGCGGATCGGTGAACAGTGCGATGTAGTTCCTCAGCCCGACGAAGTTCGCCGGCCCGTACCCGGGTGAATCGGTGAAGCTGTAATAGATGCCCTGGATGACGGGGATGGTGTGGAAGATGAAAAAGAGCAGGAAAGCCGGCAGCACCATCACGTAGAACGCGTTCGCCAGACGTACGCCGGGCTTCATGACTTGATCACCGCTCCCAGCCCCCACGTCCGTCGTTTGGCGACCTTGTCCCAGTCGCTGTCGAGTTTGCGCAGGAACGTGTTCTCGTCCCCGGTGATCAGGAATTCCTGGAGCAGCGGACCCAGCGGGATGGCCTGGATGAACTGGTGATCGGTGAAGCCGACGATGCGACCGGACCGGATGTAGCTCTGCACGCCCGTCAGCGCCGGATCGTCGTTGGTCAGCCCTTTCAACGTCGGGATGGCCACCTGCGCGGCGCAGTAGTCCTGCATGACCTTGGTGCCCATCAGGAAGTTGATGAACTTGCTCGACTCGGCCGGATGCGCACCGTTCCGGGAGGCCGTGAGGACCACGTCCACCCCGGAGACCAGCGACGTCTTCGCCGGATCGTTCGTGGCCGGCAAGGCCATGCTGGCCACCGTGAAGCCGGGCTTGCCGTCGCGGATCTGCGGCACGGCGTAACTGCCCAGCAGCAGCATCGCCGACTCACCCCGGGCGAACGCGGCGGTGCCGTCCTCGTAGCCCTTCGACAGCGGGTCGGGCTGGGTGTAGCGATACAGCTCGGCCAGTTCGGCGGCCGTGCTGCGCCAGCCCTCCGCGAACGTCGTCCGGCCCTCGAACCGCTGCTGGAAGAAGTCGGCCGGTTGCAACTGCGCGGAGAGCGGGGCGAGCGGGGACTGGGCGGTCCAGGCGTCGGCGAGCGTGCCGTAGAACGGGGTGATGCCCGCGGCCTGGAACTTCTTCGCCGCCGCGATGAGCTCGTCGAACGTGGTCGGCACCGCCACACCCTGCTCGGCGAAGAGCTCCTTGTTGTAGAGCAGCCCGCTGGCGTTGGCGGCGAACGGCACGCCGTTGACCTCACCCTTCGAGCCGGCGCCGAGGCTGCCGGTCACGGACAGGTACGCCGGATTGACGTCGGCCAGCACCGGATCGTCCCGGAAGTCGCGGAAGATCTTCGCGCTGGCGAACTCGCCGAACGTGCCGTTGCCGTTCAACGTCATCACGTCCGGGACGTCGTTCTTGACCAGACGGGTCCGCAGCGCGGTCTCGGGGTCGGCCGGGTTGTCGACGACCACCCGGATGTCGGGGTTGGCCCGCTCGAACTGCGCCGCGAGCTGCTGGAAGTACTGCTGAGCCTCGGCCTTGAACTGGAAGAACGTGATCGTGGTGCGGTTGTCGGACGAACAACCGGCCAGTGCGGATCCCGCCAGCAGGGCGAGGACCAGCAGCATTGAGGAGGGATGGGGGCGATGGCGGAGCGCCGGCCTCGATCGCGCTGAGGCCGCTGGTGGACGTAGCGGCACGACGACCTCCGAACCTGGTGATTCGATCAGGTTGACGCTATGTACCCATCCGGACAGAGACAACCATCGTTCCGTTGCCCCGGTTTCACCTGGTGCTCATCGGGCCGGCCGGGCGAGAACGAGCAGGCCGATCATGGACAGGACGGCGCCGGCGATCATGAGCAGCGCCATCGGCACGGCGGTGTGCTCGCCGCCGAGACCGGCGATCGGGGCGATGGTGCCGGCAGCCACCCACTGGACAAAACCGAGGATCGCCGACCCGGTACCCGGATGCTCGGGCACCTCGGCGGAAGCGAGCGCACCACCGTTGGGGCCGATGAGCCCCTGGGCGGTCATCAACACCAGGAAGCACACCACGGCGAGCAGCAACGGCGTACCGAACCAGATCGCGCCGGCCAGCATCGCCACACCCGCCGCGAGCGCCGCCACCTGACCGGTGAGGATGACCTTGCGGGTCGCGACGCGTCCGGCCAGCCGGGCGGCGACCAGTGCGGCGACGGTCATGCCGGCGGCGTTGGCGGCGAAGTCGGCGGAGTACATCATCGGCGACAGGCCGTTCATCGACTGCAGCACAAACGCCGAGGTGGCCACGTAGGCGAACAGCGCACCCATCGCCGACCCGCTGACCAGCAGATAGCCGACGTAACGACGGTTGGCCAGCACGAGTCGCCCGGCCACCGCGAAGGCCCGCAGACCACCGCCGTGACGCCGCTCGGGCGGCAGCGACTCGGGCACCGCGACCAGCACCGCGACGACCATCACCAGGCCCAGCGCCGCCACGACCCAGAACGACACCCGCCAGTGCGACAACTGCAGGATGACCGCACCGAGCAACGGACCCGCGATCGGAGCGATACCACCCACACCGGCAACAACATTCAGTACGCGGATCAGCCGGGCGCCGGTCGCCAGGTCGACGATCACCGCCCGGCCGATCACCATCGCCCAGCCACCGGTGAAACCCTGCACGAACCGGGCGGCCATCAGCACACCGATCGACGGGGTGAGCGCGCACACGACCGAGGCGGCGGCCATCAGCACGAGTGCCGCGAGCAGCGGACGGCGCCGGCCACGCTGGTCCGACACCGGGCCGCCGACCAACTGCCCCAGGGCCATGCCGACGAAGAACGTGGTCAAGGTCAACTGCACCTGGGTCGCGGTCCCCGCCAGATCACCGGCAACCCGCGGAAACGCCGGCACGTACATGTCGGTGGCCAGCGGAGCGATGGCGGTCAGGAAGATCACCGTGGCGACCAGACCCGAGGTGAGGCGCGCCCGATCAAGGTTTTGCGGAGAATCGACGGTCAAAGTCACCACCCCAGCACACCGCCACCCGCCGCCCCGGGGAAGTCACCGACGATGGGTGTACCGGGAGTACCTCCCCGGCCCGAAATGCAGTTGCGATCGTCGATCGCTGTGCGCTTGTATCCGCGGGTGCTGGAAACTTCGAGAGCCGGTCTGCACCTGCGTCAGCTCGCCCCGTCGGATGCCGCCGATTACTACGCCCTGGTGCAGGCCAACGCCGGGCACCTGACCAGGCACGGCGACTACCAGGACGAGGTCGCCGCCACGGCCGACGAGGTCACGGAGAGCCTGGCCGGCCAGGACGGGGCACAGTTCCGTTTCGGTGTTTTCCTGCACGGGCGGCTGATCGGACGAGCAGACCTCATCCCGGTGGACCCGCCGCGCTTCGGCCTCGGCTACTGGCTCAGCGAGGACGCCACCGGCAACGGCTACGCCGGCGCAGCGGTCGGCGCGCTGCTCGACCACGCACGCGCGGTGCACGGCGCCACCGACGTCTTCGCCGGCGTGACCCACGGCAACCGGCCGAGCGAAGCCCTGTTGCACCGCCTCGGCTTCACCGTCGTGGCGGACCTGGGCACCTACAACCGCTTCCACCTGGCTCTGGGTCAGGTCACCGTCCGCTGACCGAGATCCGCCTGCGCCGGCGACGGGCGGGCGGTGGATAAGCTTCGGGCATGAGTGAGCGCGGGCAGGATCTGCTGGGCACGATCCGGGGACCTCAGGATCTGAAGGGTCTGGATGCCGAGCAGATGACCGCGCTCGGGGCCGAGATCAGGGCTTTTCTGATCGCCAAGGTGGCGCGTACCGGTGGTCACATCGGTCCGAACCTGGGCGTGGTCGAGCTCACGCTGGCGATGCACCGGGTCTTCGACAGCCCGCGTGACAGGTTCATCTTCGACACCGGGCACCAGGCCTACGTGCACAAGATGGTGACCGGGCGGCAGGAGGGTTTCGACCGGCTGAAGCGGCGGGGCGGGCTCACGGGTTATCCGAGCCGGGCGGAGAGCGAGCACGACCTCGTCGAGAACTGTCACGCGTCCACGGCGCTGTCCTACGCCGACGGCATGGCCAAGGCGTACGCGTTGCGGGGTGAGGCACGGCACGTCGTCGCGGTGGTCGGGGACGGGGCCCTCACGGGTGGGATGTGCTGGGAGGCGCTCAACAACATCGCTGCCACCCGCAATCCGCTGGTCATCATCGTCAACGACAACGGCCGGTCGTACGCGCCGACCGTCGGCGGGCTCGCGGATCATCTGGCGTCGTTGCGGCTCAGCCCGGGGTACGAAAAAGGGCTTGAGCTGATCAAGGACACGCTCGGGAAGACGCCGCTGGTCGGCAAGCCGTTGTTCGGCGCTCTGCACGCGGCCAAGAGGGGCATCAAGGATGCCGTGGCGCCGCAGGCGATGTTCGAGGACCTCGGGATCAAGTATTTCGGGCCGGTCGACGGGCACGATCTGGCCGCGATGGAGTCGGCGCTCGCCCGGGCGAAGGGTTACGGCGGCCCGGTCATCGTGCACGCGGTGACGCAGAAGGGTCGCGGCTACGCGCCGGCCGAGCAGGACGAGGCCGACCGGCTGCACGCGCCGGGGGCGTTCGACCCGGAGACGGGCAGGCAGCTGGCCGCGCCCAGCCTCAAGTGGACCAAGGTGTTCGCCGACGAGCTGGTGGCGCTCGCCGGTGAACGGCCGGACATCGTCGGCATCACCGCGGCCATGCCGGAGTCGACGGGCATCGACGCGCTGGCCGCCGCGTACCCGGATCGGGCCTTTGATGTCGGTATCGCCGAGCAGCATGCGACCACGTCCGCTGCCGGGCTCGCGCTGGCCGGTCTGCACCCGGTCGTGGCGATCTACGCGACGTTCCTCAACCGGGCGTTCGACCAGGTGCTGCTGGACGTGGCGCTGCACCGGCTGCCCGTGACGTTTGTCCTCGACCGGGCCGGAGTCACCGGGCCGGACGGGCCGAGTCACTACGGCATCTGGGACATGTCCCTCCTCGGTGTCGTGCCGGGTCTGCGCGTGGCCGCGCCCCGCGACGCCGAGACCCTGCGGACGTCGCTGCGCGAGGCGGTGGCGATCAGCGACGGCCCGACCGTGGTGCGCTTCCCGAGCGGATCGGTGCCCGCCACGGTGCCGGCGCTGCGCCGGGTCGGCAGTGTCGACGTGCTCGCCGAAACGCCTGAACGCAAGGACGTCCTGCTGGTCACGGTGGGACGGTTCGCTCAGCTGGGCGTACAGGTGGCGGCTGAGCTGGAGAAACGCGGCATCGGCGTCACGGTTGTCAACCCGCTCTGGGTGCGCCCGGTCCCGGTCGAGCTGGTCGGGCTCGCCGGTGCGCACCGGCTCGTCGTGACCGTCGAGGACGGGGTCCGCAACGGTGGCATCGGTGACGCGGTCGCCAAGCTGCTGCGCGACCACGAGCTGGATGTGCCGCTGCGTGACCTGGGTGTGCCGGTGCAGTGGATCGACCACGGCACGCGCGCCGAGATCCTCGCCGAGATCGGCCTGACGGCCGCCGACATCACCGAGCGCGTACAGCGCTGGACCGAAGGGCTGTCAACTTCCGACCAGCCCGTTCGGTCCAGCATCGGTCGCGACTGACCTCTCAGGAGCCTGCCGACCGGTACGCCTTACCCGCCTCGGTGGGTGTGGTGGCGTCGCGGTACAGCCCGTAGTCGACGGAGTCACCCACGGCGGGCAGCGAGAACCAGGCGTACCGCTCGACGTACGGGGCGCTCTGCAGCTGTGCCGTGGCATTGCGGATGAAGGCTGTGATCTGCGCGGTGTTCGGGAACTTCGGGGTACCGGAGAAGTTCATCAGGCCGAACTCGGTGACCCAGATCGGCAGCTGGTAACGGTCGTGCACGGCCTTGACGTAGCCCATGAACTGGCCGACGGCGGCGTCGCTGAAGTCCGAGCCGTACCAGTGCAGGGTGATGAAGTCGACCTTGAGGTTGCGCTGGCGGGCACCGGTCATGAACTGGTCCAGCCAGCCACCCGGGGTGTCGCCGCCGTACGCCACGGCCGGGCTGCCCAGCCGCATCCCGGTCCCCTGCAGCTGCGGCCACAGGTCGAGCGCCTGCTGAACGGGCATCTTCGCCTGCTCGTTCAGGTCGGGCTCGTTGAAGCCGAGCAGCGTGGTGCCCTCGGTCTTGACCTTGGCAAGGTTGGCCGCGGTCACGACCGTCTCGTCCCAGATCATCGGCACGAACTCGGCGTCGGCGGGCATCTTGTCGTTGTTGGTGCCCCAGTTGTAGTACCAGCCGGCGCCGACGTCCTTCACGCCTCCGGCCACGCCGGCGAACTCCCAGCTGCTGACACCCTTCTTCTTGACGCCGGTGGCGGGCGGCTGAGTGGCTGGGGGCTGAGTGGCCGTAGGCGCCGCGGTGGTCGGTGCCGTGGTGGCCCCGGGCACCTGCCAGGTCTGACCCGCCGCACCGGTGCACGTCCAGATCTGCAACCGGGTGCCGCTGGCCGAACTCTGCCCGGTCGCGTCCAGACACTTCCCGGACCCGGCGTTCACCAGCCGGCCGCCCTGCGCGGACCACTTCTGCGCGCCGCTGTTGTTGCACGCGTACAGCTGGACCTTGGCACCGTCGGCAGCGGACGCCGCCGTGACATCGAGGCACTTCCCGAGAGCCTGGATCTGCTGACCGTCCACGGTCCAGCGCTGCGCCCCGGTGCCGTTGCAGTCCCAGAGCTGCACGGCCGTCCCGTTGGCCGAATTGGCCCCCGCGACGTCGACACACTTGCCGCCGAGGCCCTTGATCGGCCCGGCATCCGCCGCCATCGCGGTGGTGATGCCCAGAACGCCGAGACCGGCGACAACGGTGGCTGAAACGGCGACGGCCAGGACCCGCCGCCGGGAACGCAATGCTGACATGACCAGGAACCTAGCCCGGCAAATCGCCACACACCGTAGTGCCGCAACGAACTTAACCAGTGGCTAAGGACGTCCGCCCGTACGACCGGTTCTGCTTCCGGAACCGGAAAAACGTTATCGCCGAGGACAGCTGTGGGCGGGCACCAGGTGCCCGCCCACAGCCGCTGGTTACCTAGGAGACGGTCACGCTGGTGGTTGTCACCGCGCTCGTCACACCGTCGTCGACAGTCACGGCCACGGTGTAGTTGCCCGGCCGGGCGTACCGGTGGCTGCCGGTGACGGTGGCCTGGCCTGCATCGTCGACGGTCACGGTCGCCGTCTGCAACGCTGTCGCGTCTCCCCAGTTGATCCGGGCGGTGTAGGTCGCCGTGCCACCTGACGCGGTGGCGACCTTCGCCGTGAAGTCGGCGCCGGCCCGCTGGGTCCCGACAGGAACGGGAGTCGCGGAAAGCGCCTTCTCCGCGGTTCGCCGACCGTCCGAGGCGATCGCGAACACGTGCACACGCCCGACCGCTTTCGGGTCACCGGTCTGGGTGGGCAGCTCCAGGGAGACCGGGGTCTTGCCCGCCGGGATCGTGTACGGCGCGGTCGAGAAGATGGCGACGGTCTGACCATCGCTGTCACTCGCGCCGTTGAGCCGGCCGGCCGACTTGCCCACCACGATGTTTCCGCTGATCGGATTACCCGCCGCCCCGACCCAGTCTCCGTAGTCGATCGCCACCGGTGCGGTGGAACCGTCGCTGAAGCGCAGGGTGGCCGTGATGTGCTGCGTCGCCTGTGTTGCCGTACCGATGATCGAGAGCTGGGTCGCGTCGGACCCGGGGGCCAGACGGATCGTCTGGCCGTTCGCGGTCGCGTTGTCGAGGCCCTTCGGGGTGGCGTTCGGCAGGTCGAAGGTGAGCTCGGTGCCCGGCACCGCGATCGTCTTGCCCTGAACCAGTCCGCTGTCGGCGAGCAGCTTGCGGTTGAACGCCCACCCGCCGGCGTCACAGTCGGCGCCGACACCAGGGTCGCCGATGCAGGCCGAGTCGAAGGCACCCGTGAGTGTTTCATCGCGGCCCACCGAGACCACCACCGTGGTGCTCACCTTGGACTTACCCTCCGATGCGGCCACGACCACCGAATACTCCCCGGAATTCGGGAACGTGTGCTCGGCGCTGACCGTCTGCGTGCCGAGCGGCGTACGCGTCAGGGTCGCGGGTTGTGGACCCTTGCCGTCGAGGAAGTCCGCGGTGGCGGTGGCACTCGTCGCGCCCGAGACCGTGGCCAGTGCTGTGGTCACGGCCGCCCCGGGCACCGCCTGCAGACCGGTCGCCGGAGTGATCGCAAGTTCGCCGGTGGAGCCCGGACCGGCGAGCAGCTCGACCTCGGCCAGGGTGGCCGGTGCCGGACCGGAGAGCGTCAGCCGGTAGACCTTGTACGGTCGCGGCCTGCTGATCTGGAACGGCCGGGTCTGCATCGGCCACCGGAACGCCTCAGCGGTGCGGGTGTCCAGCGTCTTCCAGGTCGTGCCGTCGGCGGAGCCCTCCAGCCGCCAGGAGGTGGGTGCGCTGCCGGTGCTCCCGGACGTCAGGGTGTAGGAACCGACCGTGACGGCGCCGCTGGTCGACTTCCAGGTGATCGCCGGCGTCGCTGTCGCAAACGTGGTGGCGGTGCGTGAGGTGTCGTCGGTCAGCGGCGCGAGGCTGCTGCCGTCGGACACGCTCAGCACGCCGTAGCCCGCCTTGGTGGCGTCGGTGCCGGGTGTCCGCTGCGGCTGCGCCGGTGTGGTGCGCTGCCCCCAGCGGGTCGGTGTCGAACTCATCGTGAACTCGACCCGGCCACCGCCGGTCAGGGCGTCCACGGGCAGCGTCGCGGTCCGTAGCTTCTTGCCGTTCAGCTCGGCCGAGCTGATGTACCGGCGGTCGGTGCTGTTGCCCGGAGCGCTGATGACCAGCTTGCGGCCGTTCTCGAGGTGCACCGTGGACTTCTTGAACAGCGGCGAGCCGACGGTGTACTCACCACTGCCCAGCGACAGGGGGTAGAAGCCGAGAGCCGAGAAGATCGACCAGGCCGACATCTCACCGTTGTCCTCGTCGCCCAGGTAGCCCTGGCCGATCTCGCTGCCGACGAAGAGGCGTTGCTGGATCTCGCGGACCGCTGCCTGGGTCTTGCTCGGCTCCCCCGCCGCCGCGTAGAGGTAGGGGATGTGGTGCGAGGGCTGGTTGCTCATGCCGAGCTGGCCCATCCGTACGGCGCGAGCCTCGACCATCTCGTGGATCGTGCCGCCGCCTCCCGTCTCGGGGGTGGCGAAGAACTGGTCCAGCTTCTTGACCAGCCCGGCCGAACCGCCGTAGAGCGACTCGAGGCCGTCCACGTCGAAGGGTGCATGGAACGCGAAGTTCCAGCCGTTGGTCTCGGTGTAGGGACCCCACCAGGCGGTCGGATCGAAGTTCGCGCCACCGGCGACAGCGCCCGCGGCGGTCTTCGGCCGGAAGAACCCCGTCTTGGGGTCGAACATCTGCACGTAGTTCTTGGCCCGGTCGAGGAAGTACGCCGACTCCTCGGTGAGCTGGTGACGCCGCGCCGCCGGGGTCTTGCGGTCCTTGGCGAGCTCGGCCGCCATCAGCCCGATGCCGTGATCGTTGATGTAGCCCTCGAGGCCCCACGACACGCTCTCGCCCTGCGAATCGGGCGTGTAACCCAGGAAGATCGACTTGTCGAGGCTCTTGCGTCCCACGTTGTTCGACGGTGACACCGCGGTGGCGTTCTTGAGCGCCGCGTCGTAGGCCTCCAGCGCCGTCGCGGTCGGCAGAGCGCCGTTCAGGTACGCATCCGCAAAAGCCACGTCCGAGCTGGTCCCGGTCATGATGTCGGAGTATCCGGGCGACGACCAGCGGGCGATCCAGCCACCCTCGCGGTACTGCTGCACGAAGCCGTCGACGAGCTCCGCCGCGAGCTTCGGATAGAGCAGGCTGTACAGCGGCCAGACGGTCCGGTACGTGTCCCAGAAGCCGTTGTTGACGTAGATCTTGCCGTCGACGATCTTCGCGTTGGTCGTGGTGCCGGTGGCCGCACCGGTCTGCGGCGCCACCGGGCTCGCGTGCTGGTACTTCGGCGCCGCCGCCGTCCCGGTGTTCTCGAACTGCGAGTTCGGGTACAGGTTCAGCCGGTAGAGGTTCGAGTAGAGCGTGACCAGCTGGTTCTGGGTCGCCCCCTCGACATCGATGACGTCGAGCCGGTCGTTCCAGGCCACGGCCGCCGCCCGGTTGACCGCCGAGAAGCTCTTGCCGGTGACCTCCAGGTCGAGGTTCCTGTGCGCCTGGTCCAGGGAGATGAACGAGGTGGCCAGGCGCAGCAGCACTTCCTGGCCGGGCTTGGTGGCGAAGCTGGCGTAGCGGGCGTCGGTGCGGCCGCCGGTCGCCGTCCCCACGGTGGTGGGAGTGGTGTCGAAGGCGCCGTAGACGAACATGCGGCTGATGCCGCTGCCGTTGCCACCGTCGACCCAGCCGGACACCACCCCGTCCGCGGCGACGTTCAGCGACGCCGAGCCGCCGACACGGTCCACGACGACGCTGCCCGTGGTCCCGGGGAACTGGAAGCGGTAGACACCACCGTGGTCGGTCGGCGTGACCTGGGTGGTCAGGCCGTTCTGGAACTTGACGCTGTAGAGGTCCGGGCGCGCGATCTCGTCGGCGTGACGGAACGGCAGGGCCCGCGCGGCGAGGTCACCGGTCGGCGTGGCCGACAGCGACGGCATGATGCCGAGCTGGTTGCGGTCGCCCATCCAGATGCTCGGCTCGTGCGAGATGCCGATGGCTTCCAGTGTCGGCAGGTTGTCGGCGTTGTTGGCCCGCTGGTACTCGTACAGGGTGCCCTGGCTGTCGCCGTCGGTCATCGGCGTGAAGAAATTGAAGCCGTTGGGCCAGGCGGTCGCCGGCACGTTGGTGCCCCGCGAGTACGCCGAGCTCGACAGCGTGCCGCGCCGGGTGTCGACGTAGTTGAGGCGGTTCGAACCGTCGATCCCGGGAGCCCGGGTGCCGATCCGGACGTCGTCGACCCAGCCCGAGAACACGGTGCTCGCCTTGCCGCCCGGATAGTCGTAGCTGAGCAGGACCTTCTCGACCGTGCGACCGGCGAGGCTGCTCAGGTCGATGTGGATCGCGTTCCACTGGTTCTCGAAGAGCGACTTCTGCTGCCCGTGGTCACGCGCGCTCACCCCGAAACCGTTGCTGTCCACCACCCGGTTGCGCGTGGAGAGCTTGCTGCCGTTGTCGAGGACCAGATCAAGAGCCACCCACGACGACGGTACGGCCAGATCGCCGGAGCCCTCAGGGAAGATCAGGTACGACAGTTCGCTGCGGTTGGTGAGGCGCCGGCCGACCTTGTCGAACAGCACATCACTCGCTGCGGCAGCCCCGTCGGCCACGTGCTTGCCGCCGTACCGCAGGGCCCGGGTGCCGGTGAAGCCGACGCCGGGCTTGGAGTTCAGGCCGCTGGCCGGGCCACCGGCCACCGTGGCCAGCATCGGCGCCTCGCCGGGCCGCCCGTCACGCAGGTCCCAGTCGGCCAGCTGCGTGATGGCCTCGCCGGCGTTCAGGGTGATCGAGAGACGGTACGAGGTGTAGGCCGTCGTGTTGGTGGTCTTGTACTTCTTCTCCTGGCGACGGTCGCTGAAAGCCTGGTCAGCCTGGGTGTCGATCGGCGTCCAGGTCGTCCCGTCGGTCGAACCGTCGACCGTCCAGTTCTTCGGGTCACGTCCGGGAACGTCGTCCGCGCTGGTCATCGCGTAGTCGGTGGCGACCACCGGCCGGTCGAAGCGGTACACGATCTCGGCCGTCCGCGCGAACGCGAGCCACTTGGTGCCGGAGTTGCCGTCGAGCAGCCGCGTGGCCGTCTCACCGGGCGGGTTCTCCGCCGAGGCCGTGACACCGGCCGCGAAGGCCGACAGGCTGCCGGGCGGTATACGGCCGGTGACGTTGGTCTGCTTGCCGAAGGGCGTGCTGTCCAGTGACGGCGGATCGGCTTGCTCGAACGACGACTGGAACGCCGGCGCGGCGGGACGGTCGGCCGGCGCGGCCTGCGCCGGCGCCGCACCAAGGGGTATACCGGCGATGACAACTGCTATGGCGAGCGCAGAGCGCATGGAAACCTCTATCTCGGAACAGCGTTCTCGGTGAAGACCGCGCACCGGTGGGCCTCGGAGGCGCCACCGCAACACTGGCGAAACAAGATCGTAGCGTGTGTGACAACGTTGTCAATGCGGTGTCCGAGATGGTCACGGCGGGCGTTCACGACTCGGTTTGGTTAGGGTCGTTTGAGCCCTTTTCCCCCGACGACGAGGACCGACATGACGCGGATCGACGACGACGTCGCTCTCGAAACGGCGCTGGACCCGCTGGTCCTGGCGTTGGACATCGGTTCCACCGCGACCCGGGGCGGTGTGCATGATGCGTCGGGCCGCCGGGTGCACGGGCTGCAGCACAAGGTGCCGCACGCCTTCCTGGTGGCGCCCGATGGCACCTCGGTCATCGACCCGGAGCAGGTGACCACCGAGGTTGCGCAGATCATCGACACGGTGACCGCCGACCCCCGGCTGGGGAGCCGCATCGCCGGCGTGGCGATGGACACCTTCGCCGCCTCGCTGATCGCCGTCGACGCGGACGGGCGGGCGCTGAGCCCGTGCCTGACCTACGCCGATTCCCGCAGCGCCGGGGCGGTCACCGCGCTGCGTGAGGAGCTCGACGAGCACGCGGTGCAGCAGCGTACCGGCACCCGGCTGCACACGAGCTACCACGCGCCGCGCCTGCGGTGGCTCAGGACCGCTCAGCCGCAAGTGGTTGCCGGGGCTGTGTTCTGGTGGTCGCTGGGTGAGTACGTCTGGGCCCGGCTGATCGGGCAGCCGCTGGCCGGGACGTCCACGGTGGCGTGGACCGGGTTGCTCGACCGCCGCACCGGTGAGCTCGACGCGGAGCTGCTCGCGGCCGCGGGTGTGGGTCCCGAGCAGTTCTCGCCGCCGCGGGACATGACGGATCCGGCGCCTTCGGTGGCTCCGGGACGCTGGCCGGCGCTGACCCGGGCGGTGTGGTTTCCCGTCATCACCGACGGCTTCGCCAGCAACATCGGGGCCGGGGCAATCGACTCGACGGTGCTGACCGCGGCGACGGCCACCAGTGGCGCGCTGCGGGTGCTGCTCGACGGTCCGGCTGATCCGCTGCCGTTCGGTCTGTGGAACTACCGGGTCGACGCGGGCCGCACCCTGCTCGGCGGGGCGATCAACGATGTCGGCCGGGCCGTGAGCTGGGCGCAGAGCACGTTGCGTCTGAGCCCTGACGTCACGTCGGCCCTCGCGACGCCGCCGGGTGAGGCCACACCGCTCGTGCTGCCCTACCTGACCGGTGAGCGCGCGCCCGGCTGGGTCGGTGAGGCACGGGCGGTGTTCGGCGGGGTGTCGGCGGCCACGGATGCCGACACGCTGTTCCGCGGGATCGTCGAGGGGGTGGCCATGACCTACGCGCGGGTCGCCGACGAGCTGCGCCCGGCCGCACCGCAGATCCTCGAGGTCGCGGCGGCGGGCCGGGTCAGCAACGACCAGCCCGACTGGTTGCAGATCCTGGCCGACGTGCTCGAACGTCCGGTCACGCACGTGACCCGGCGCCGCGCCACGCAGCGGGGCACGGCGCTGCTCGCGCTCGACGTCCTGGCGCCGGACGTCCCGCGGGCGCCCCGGGTCACCGGTTCGACGTACGAGCCGCGGCCCGCGCACGCCGGGTACTACGCGGAGCGGCGAGCCCGGTTCGGCGAGATGTACGACGCGCAGATCCGCGGTTGAGGGGCGAGCATCAGAAGGTCGCGATCGGGTTGACCGGGCTCCCGGACGTCCCGGCGAAGCGGACCGGGGCGACCGCGAGCTGGAAGTCCCATTGTCCGAGCTCGGCCGCCATCGCCGCGCACGCCTCCAGGTCGCAGTTGTCGAGCAGCCACAGGCCCATCGCGACCAGGCCCACGGCGTGAACGGGCATCAGCACGTCGTCGAACCCGGACGGCTGAACGTCCTGCGGGGTGTCGGCGCCGATCAGCGCGACGCCCCGTTCCCGCAGCCACGGCAGGCACGACGCGTGCCAGCCGGCCTGCGTGAAACCCACGGTCGCCCCGGTCTCGTGCCGGGCGCGCCCGTAACCGGTCCGAAGGAGGACGGCGTCACCGGACCGCACCCGTACGCCCTGACGGCGCTCGGCCCGCTCGAGATCGTCGGGGAACACGCCCTCCCCCGGCTCGAGCCACGGCACGTCGCGGACCTTCGCGACGTCCAGCAGGACACCCCGCGTGACGATCCCGTTCGCCGCGGCGGTGACGGCCGCCCACGCCGACCCCGTTGCCGCGTCGACCAGCGAGTGCGGCCGCCCGTTGTACATCCGGCCGTCCCAGAACAGGTGGCAGGGCGAGTCGAGGTGGGTGAGGGTGTTGCCGTGGAACGAGAGGCCGAGCCGCTCCGACGAGAAGCCCCAGTGCCGGTCGGCGTGGAAGGCGGCCGGCATGTTCTCCGCACCCGGCATGTCGGCGGCGCACGGGCACGTCGTCGTCGACCGTTCCATGTCTTCCGGTACGCCGACCTCCCACGCGCACGACACACTCCGGCCGTGGCGTACGGCCCGTGCCGCCGCCAGCCGCACGTCGTCGGTGATGTGGTTCAGGGTGCCGAGCTCGTCGTCGTCACCCCACCGCCCCCAGTTCGACAGCGTGTCGAAATACGCGAGCACGTCGTCCTGCGCGGTCATCGGCTCCTCCGGTCACACGGTTGGCGGCACCGCCGGCAGGCTATACCGCGTCGCCGACCTCGGAGCGGACGCTGACGATCTCGCTGTCCACGTCCAGCCCGGGGTAGTAGTCGAGCAGCCCGGGCAGGACATCGGCGGCCCCGGCGAAGCCGTCCTCACGGGCCTCCTCGTCGGACGACCCCCTGCGGGATGACCTCAGTCGTGCTCCATCGTCAGCGACGTGCGACAGCTGAACGCGTCGACGGGCCGCAACGCCTCGCCCTCACGGCTTCACTCGGTGAACATCGTACAAGAATGTATCTTGTCGAACCTTTTGGCAGCGAGGTCGTCCTTGTCGATCAGGAAACACGCGTAGTGGAACTCGCTCTCCGTGGAGAACTGGGCGAGCGGCACCCACTGCCGTACCAGCCGCTCCTCCTCTTCGTGCTCCAGGCGCCGCCATTCGTCCTGGGACATCTCGGGGTTCGCCCTGCGCTGCCCCTCGCCGTAGACCCCGGCCATCTGCGAGTGCGGGCTGTGCCCACTGCCGATGTTGCGGCCGTACCCGCCGAGTTGGAGCGTGCTGTGGTGGTTCGGCCTCTCCTCCGGCCAGAGCTGCTCGACGACCTCGCGCAACTCGTCGAGGTGCTTCAGCGAGCCGAACAACTCCTTCACATCGGCCGTCGCGAACTGGACGCCCCGACCCTCGATCCACTCCGGCAACTCTGGCCGCACCCGCGCGACGATCCAGTGCTCGGGGATGAGGAACGGAATGGTCTCCTCCATGTAGGTCGACCTGGAGTCGTGGCCGGGCGGCGGCGCCGCCTCCTCGGTCTCCGTGCCCGCAGGAACGTACAGAACCCGCGAGTAGTCGGTAGTGGGGTACTCCTCGATGTCTTCCTCGTGGTGCAGGAAAAACAACAGCGACCCGTCCTCCGGCAGACCGAGCCCCTCGGCCCGAGGAAGAGCCGCACAGTCGACAGACCCGATGAACGGCAACGGGGAGCTACCCCCCGGCCATTCCACGCCCACCGGTAACCGGGGAAGGCCGCCGACCTGACCGACGACTTCGCCCTCACCCGTGCTCAGCCAGGTCCAGACCCCGAACCGGATCAGCTCGGCGAACTTGCCGATCTCGTCCTCGGGAATGCCCCGATCGACTGCGGCACTCCGGAACTGCTCATAACGATCCATGACAGGGATGATCGCAGATCGTGTGACACCGTTCTTGCAGCACGGTCCTATTTAGACGGAGTCGAATTCCGACACTCACGCCGATCCACTGCGGAACCGCGGAAGTGCTCGTATCGATCCATGCCGCGGCGTCGCAGAAGTGCTTGGGCGGCCCGCCACCAGGGCGGCCTGATCAGCCGGCGGGATGCCGGCGGGTGTGGTCGGGTGAGGCACAGAGGGCCTTGTCCAGGAGTGTGTCGACGGCGGCGAAGACCACAGCGTAGTCAGCGCGCAGGTCCGGCGTGACCGCCACCGTGACCTGCCGGCGCCTGTCCTGCGTGGAGAACGACCAGGTCTGGTACGTCAGGGTTCCGCCGTCGTTGCCGTACACACGGGTTCCGCACGGGGTGTCGCGCCAGGCCAGACCGAGCCCGTAGGAGCCGCCCGCGACTCCCGGGGTTTTCATGGCGGCGAGCAGGTGCGGCGGGAGCAGACGGCCGCCCAGCAGCGCGGCGAAGAACTCGTTGAGGTCCCTGGTCGTCGAGATGATCTCCCCGGCCGCACCGAACACCGACGGATTCGCCCGCGTGAAGTCGGTCAGCACCACCTCGCCGTCGCGCAGTGCCGGCACGTAACCGTGCGGGTGCGGCCCGGGAATCCCCGGTGACGTCCCCGGCATCGAGGTGCCCCGCAAACCCAGCGGTCCGATCAGCCGGCGTTCGACCTCCTTCCCGTACGCCCGGCCGGTCACCTTCTCGATGATCAGGCCGAGCAGCAGGTAGTTGGTGTTCGAGTACGCGTACGCCGAACCCGGATCGCCGGACGTCGGCGGGTGGGCCACCGCCCGCTGGACGAGTTCGGCCGGGGTCCACGTCCGCAGGCGGTTGCTCAGGAACTCCGGGTCCGGCGGCATCGGCAGCGTCTGCACGTAGTCGAACAGGCCGCTGGTGTGGTTGAGCAGCTGTCGCACGGTGATCCGTCGGCCGCCGGGGACAACACCGGGCAGCCACGATTCCACCGTGTCGTCCAGCCGCAGCCGGCTCTCGCCGACGAGCTGCAGAACTACGGTGGCGACAAACGTCTTCGTGATGCTGCCCGCCCGGACGCGGCCGTCGACCGGCACTGCCCGCGTTGTGCCCAGCTCGGCGACGCCGCTCGCGCCTCGCCACCGGCCGTCCGGGCCACGCGTTTCGGCCAGCGCGCCGACCGTACCCGCATCCACAATGGCGTCGAGCAGCTGCTGCAGCCCGGCGCGGTCCTTTGTCGGTGCCGCCGGGGCAGCGCCCGGGGCCGCCATCACCGCCGACACCGTCATCGCGATCACCATCGACCGATGTCCCCGCATCATCCGACCTCCTCGAAAGCTGTGCCCTTACCGGCCCTGATCACGCTAGGGAGGCACGCGTCCGGAGAGGACCCGGCTGACGGCCGTCTTTCCCTGGGGGATTTCCCCCGGAGTGGTGCCGGCAGGAGTACGGTGAGCCTTGGTGTGCCGGGAAGTCTGGTCGGCGGTCATATTCGCGTCGGCCGGTGAGGACTTCCCATGAACGATTCAGCGCTGCACACCGTCAATCTGACCAAACGGTACGGCTCTGTCACGGCTGTCGACGAGCTGTCACTCGACGTCCCCGCCGGTGAGGTGTTCGGCTTTCTCGGGCCCAACGGCGCCGGGAAGTCCACCACCATCCGGATGCTGCTGGGCCTGGCCCGCCCGTCGGCCGGCCGGGCCTGGGTGTTCGACACGGATGCCGCCGATGTCGCCCGCGCGCACCGCCTGCTGGCGTACGTGCCGGCAGATGTGGCGTTGTGGCCGAGCCTGACCGGCGCGGAGATCCTGCACCTGCAGGCCCGCACCGGTTCGGGAACGGACCTGGCCTATCGTGACGAGCTCGTGGAGCGGTTCGCGCTCGACACCACCAAGCCCGCCCGCACCTATTCGAGCGGCAACCGGCAGAAGGTGGCGCTGGTCGCGGCGTTCGCCACCCGGGCGCCGCTGCTGGTGCTCGACGAGCCGACCAGCGGCCTCGACCCGCTCATGGAGCGCGAGTTCCGCACCGCCGTCGCTCAGGCCCGTGAACGCGGCCAGACGGTGTTTCTCAGCTCGCATCAGCTGTCCGAGGTGGAGTCGATCTGTGATCGCGTGGCCATCCTGCGGGGCGGCCGGCTCGTCGAGATCGCCGCCCTGGACCAGCTACGAGGTTTGCACCGTGCCGAGGTGACCGTGTCCTACACCGGTGCGCCGCCTCCGGGCCTGGACACGATTCCCGGCGTTGATGCGGTCGAGCAGGTCGGGGCGGGCCGGTTGCGGTTCTCGCTCATCGGCAGTCCGGCACCGGCCTTGCAGGCGCTCGCCGCCGCCGACGTCACCGCGCTGGCGATCCGCGAGCCCACCCTCGAGGAGATCTTCCTCGACTACTACGGCGCCGCCGAGGGCACACGATGAACCCGGCTGGAGGGGCCGTCACGCGGCTGGCGGTACGCCAGGTGCGCCGCAGCGCACTGATCACGCTGGGTCTGGCGGCGACCATGCCGGCGTTGGTCGTGGCCACCTACACCGGCGTCATGGCCGATCCGGGCGCGGCGGGCAGCATCGCCGCACTGGCCGCCAATCCCGCCATCCGCACCCTCTTCGGTGAACCGGTGGCTCTCGACCAGGCCGGTGGGTTCACGGTGTGGCGGGTCGGCACCTTTGTCGCCGTCCTGCTCGCCGCGTGGGCGATCCTGGTGACGACCCGGATCACCCGCGGCGAGGAGGACGCCGGCCGGTGGGATGTGCTGCTGGCCGGCCGGGTGCCGCTGCGGGCGGTCGTGGCCCGCCATCTCGCCGTCGTCATGACCGTCCCGGTCGCTGCCGGGGCCGCGGTGACGGCCGTACTGATCCTGGCCGGTACCGATCCGGCCGGCGCCGCGGTGCACGGTGCGGGTCTCGGCGCGCTGGGGCTGTTCTTCGTGGCCGTTGCCGGACTGACGGCGCAGGTGTTCCCGGCGCGGGCGGCCGCGACCGGCTCAGCCGTGGCCGTACTCGGCGCAGGACTGCTGATGCGCATGGTCGGCGACGGCCTCCCCGAAGTGGGATGGCTACGCCGGCTGTCACCGTTCGGGCTGCTGGCCCTGAGTGAGCCGTACGGGCAGAACCGCGTACTGCCGCTGCTGATCCTGTTCACCGTGGCGGTGGCGCTCGCGGGTACCGTCCTCGCCGCCGCCGGCCACCGGGACGTCGGGGGTGGGCTGGTCGCGGCTGCCTCCGGTCGCCGGCCGCGCCTGAGGTTGCTGGCCACCGTGGAAGGGTTCGCGGTGCGGCGCCTGCTGCGGCCGTTGACCGGGTGGGCCCTCGGCATCGGCGCCTACTACCTGCTCATCGGCTTCACCGCGAGGTCGGTCACCGAGTTTCTGGCCGACAACCCCGCCTTGGCCGACGAGGCGGCCCGAGCGGGGTTCACCGGCCTGGGTGCGGTCGAAGGATTCGCCGCGACCCTGTTCGCGTTGCTCGCTCTGCCGGTCGGCGGCTTCGCCGCGGTCCGTGTGTCCGCGTTGGTCGCCGCCGAGACCAGCCGGCACCTGACACTGCTGTGTGCCCAGCCGGTCAGCCGGTTCCGTCTGCTCACCGCGAAGCTCGCGGCCACCACCGGCGGTGCGCTCGTCCTGATCACGGTGGCCGGGGCAGCCGTCTGGGTGGGTGTCACCGCGACCGGCGGTGAGCTGAGCCTGCCCGCCGCCCTGGCCGGAGCCGGCAACACGCTGCCCATCGTGCTGCTCAGCCTCGGTGCGGCCACCTTCGCGGCCGGCTGGGCGCCGCGGGTGGTCGCGATCGCCGGGTCCCTGCCCGCCACCGGCGGATTCCTGCTGCTGGTGATCGCTGAGAGCATCGGCGCACCGGCGTGGGTCGCCGGGCTCTCACCCTTCGCTCACCTGGCACCGGTCCCGCTCATCGGCGTCGACGGGGCCGCCACGGCGACCATGACGGCGCTCGCCGCCGCCCTGATCGTGGGAGGTGCCCTCGGTTACCGGCGGCGTGATCTTCAGGGGTGAGGCGTCGTCCGGGTGGTGCCGGTGTCCTGCTGATAGACGTCCGGGATGTCGTCCCGGTCGGCGTCGACGTTCTCGGCTTCGTAGAGGCGCCGGTAGGTGCGGTTGCGAAGGCGCAGGAGGACCGTGGCGAGCAGGGCGGCGGCCAGCGAGCCGGCGAGGACGGCGACCTTGACGTGATCGTCGCGGTCGCTGCCGATGCCGAAGGCGAGCTCTCCGATGAGCAGCGACACGGTGAAGCCGATGCCGGCCAGCACAGCAAGGCCGAACACGTCGATCCAGGCGAAGCCGGTGTCCATCTTCGCCCGGGTGAAGCGCGTGGTCAGCCAGGTCGCGGCGGTGATGCCGATGGGCTTGCCGACGACGAGGCCGACCATGATGCCCACAGCCACCGGGTCGGTGAGGGCCGAGCCGAGACCGCTGAGCCCGCCCACGGCGACACCGGCGGACATCAGCGCGAAGACCGGCACGGCGACACCCGCGGAGATCGGCCGGAAGCGGTGCTCGAAGTGCTCCGCCAGGCCCGGACCGGCCTCCGGGCCGCCGGCCTTGCGGCTGCGCAGCACCGGCACCGCGAAGCCCAGCAGGACCCCGGCCACGGTCGCGTGGACGCCGGAGGCGTGCATCAGCGCCCACGCGGCGAACGCCAACGGCAGGAGCAGCCACCAGGACCGCACCCGGCGCTGGACCAGGACGGTGAACAGCCCCAGCGGCACCAGCGTCGCCAGCAGGGGAAGAACGGACAGGCCGGAGGTGTAGAAGACGGCGATGATCACGATGGCCAGCAGGTCGTCGACCACGGCGAGGGTCAGCAGGAACGTGCGCATCGCGTGCGGCAGGAACCGGCCGATCACCGCCAGCACGGCCAGCGCGAAGGCGATGTCGGTGGCCGTCGGGATCGCCCAGCCCTTGCCCTCTCCCCCGCTCGCGCTGAGATTGATCACCGCGTAGAGCGCGGCGGGCACCAGCACACCGCCGACCGCGGCGGCGATCGGCACGGCCGCCCGCCGCGGATCGCGCAGGTCGCCGGCGACGAACTCCCTTTTGAGCTCGAGCCCGGCGACGAAGAAGAAGATTGCCAGCAGTCCGTCGGCGGCCCAGGTCGCCACGGACAGGTTCAGGTGCAGCGCCTCCGGGCCGAAGGTGAACCCGCGCATCGCCTCGTAGCCGCCTGACCAGGGCGAATTGGCCCAGACCAGGGCGACGACCGCACCGGCCAGCAACAGCATCCCGCCGATGGTCTCCTTGCGGAGGACATCGCCGATGCGGCGGGCCTCCAGCCAGGAACCGCGGCCGAACAGGCGAGGGCTGTGGTCGGGGGCGTCAGACACAGGTGTGCTCCAGATTTCAGGGTCGGGTAGGACGTTGCCGACCAGACTTCCCGGCGCACCTGGCGACAACCCTACCGGACGTCAGTTCCCCCGCTCGGCGGTCAAGCGGAAAGGAGTGGCAGCAGCCCCGCGGCCGCTATCCCGCCGGCGGCGGCCACGGCAGCCGTCGCGACGGTCACCCGCCACCCGAAGGCCTTCCCGACCATGATCATTCCTGGGAGGCTCACCGCCGGCAGAGTGACCAGCAGAGCGCCGACACCACCGAGGGACAGCCCGGCCAGAGCGAGACCCTGGGCGATCGGGATCTCCCCGGCCGTCGGGATGACCAGGGCCGTGCCGACGAGGGCCGCCACCAGCACGACCAGCAACCCGGAGCCCTCACCGAGCGGGAACAACCAGCCCCGGAAAGCACCGATCAGCATGACGACAACGAGGTACTCCGGCAGCAGGATCACCGAGGACCGGAGCAGGACGCTCAGGTACCGGCGCACCGACGGAGGCGGGTCGTCGGCATCCTCGGCCGCGGAGGCCGCCGAGGCCGTCGAGGCCGCGGCGGCAGCCGGTGCTCGCCCGTCGGCCAGCCAGGAGACCAGTGCCGCCCCGCCCACGACCACGAGCACACCGACCACCAGCCGGGTCGCCGTCCTCTGCCAGGGCGCCACCAGCAGCAGGAACACCAGCACAGCCGGGTTGAGCAGGGGGTTACCCAGCCAGTACGCCACCACCGCCGCCGTGGAGACACCGCGGCGCTTGAGTCCGACCGCGACCGGCGCCGTGCAGCACGCACACATCATCGACGGGGTTCCGGCCAGCCCGCCGGCCATCGCCGACCGCAACCGCCCGGGCCGGTTCAGCACCCGCACCAGCCAGGTCTTCGGGATCAAGGTCTGCAGGGCCGCGCTGATCAGCAGGGCGGCCAGCAGAGCACGCCAGACCGCCTTCCCGTACGCCCAGGTGAAGCTGGTCGCGGCCGACCAGGACGGCGCGTCCCCGGGCTGCACTCCGCCGGCACGCAGCACGTCGGCGCCGGCCCAGCCATGGCTCGCGGCCAGCCCGGGAACCTTGGCCGCATAGGGCATCCACTTGGCCCACGCGAGCAGGGTCACCGTGAGTACCGACGCGGCGACCACGCCCATGACCAACCGCGCCGGTCTGCCGACAACCTCCACAGGACCTCCCATGATCCGCACACGCCGCGGCGCGCGTACCCGGCGGGCCCGCCCGCAAACGGCCGGGGCTCAGGCGGTCAGGTCGAGAACGACCTTGATGTCGCCGGGGCGTGCCTCGAGGGCCTCGGCAAAACGTTCCAGGGGCACTCGCCGGGTGATCAGGCGGGACAGCCAGCCGGCATCGGCCCTGGCCAGCGCGCCGGCCGCGGCGGCGTAGTGGCTCAGGTTGGCGTTGACCGAGCCCACGACGACGTCGTTCTCCAGCACGATGTCCCGGTTGGCCGCGCCGATGTCCACCGAGATCTTGCGTCCGACCGAGGAGACACCGGTCAGGCAGACGATCCCGTACGAGGCTGTGCTGTTCATCGCCTCGAACACCACACTCGACACGCCGGTGGCTTCGATGATGATGTCCGGCTTGGCCCGGGCGGCGACCTCTCCGATGCCGGTGGAGTGGTACTGCGCGCCCAGGGCACGCACCGCCTCAGGCTTCGGCCCGTCGGTGTCCAGGTCCAGCACGTGCACCTCCAGACCACGTTGCACGCCCAGCAGAGCCGCCAGCAGCCCGATCGGGCCCGCCCCGGTGACCAGGACGCTGCGGGGTTCGAACCAGGATCGCGCCCCGACCTTCTCCACCTGTTCCCAGGCCTTGGCCACCACGCTGGCCGGCTCCATCAGCATGCCGACCTGCTCCAGCCGCGGATCCAGCTTGACGGCGTACCCGGTCTCGACCGTCCACAACCGGCTGCCGTACCCGTCGATCTCCTTGATGCCCCGCTCGGTGTACCGGCCGTTGCGGCACATGTCGAACTCGCCGTGCGCGCAGGCTCCGCAGGGCTCGGGGTCCGGGCGGCGGACCACCCCGACGACCAGATCACCGGGCGCGAAGCTGCTGTCCGGCGGTGCGGTGCGGACCCGGCCCAGGGACTCGTGGCCCAGCACCAGGCGGTCGCGTCCGGGCGGCGCCCACCCGTACTCCCCGGCGACGATCTCGCGGTCGGTGCCGCAGACACCCAGCGCCAGCCCTTCGACCAGCATCTCCCCCGGACCGGGTACGGGATCGGGAACCTCCCGGACGTCGGCGGAGTTCGCCACCAGGGGTTGGACGGTCAACGCAAGCATCGGTCTCCTCTACGACTGGCCCCACCGATCACACCACGGGATCAGCCCACGGGCACCCGGGGCGCCTGCTTCGTGGTGACCCCCGGCCTCCACCAGTTCCAGCGGCCGAGCAGGGACATCGTCGCGGGCAGGAGCAGGCCGCGCACGACCGTGACGTCGAGCAGGACGGCCACGGCCATGCCGACGCCGATCTCCTTCACCGCGACCAGGTCACCGACGACAAATCCGAGGAAGACAACACCGATCGCCAGGGCAGCCGTGGTCACGACCGGGCCGGTGGCGGTGATCCCGGCCAGCACGGCACGGTCGCTGGCCGCGCGGTCGGTGGACGTCCGCCGGTCCCACTCCTCCTTGATCCGGGCCAGCAGGAAAACCTCGTAGTCCATCGACAGGCCGAAGGCGAAGACGAACAGCAGCAGCGGCGTGGTCAGGTCGAGCGCACCCCACGGCTCGAACCCCAGCAGGCCCGCGGCCCACCCCCATTGGAAGACCGCGACCAGCACACCCATGGTCGCCGCCAGCGTCAGCAGGTTCATCACGATCGCTTTGACCGGTACGACAACCGAGCGGGTGAGCGCGAACAGCAGCGCCCCGGTCGCCAGCACGATGATCGCCAGGGCGAGGGGCAACCGTCCGGCCACCGATCGTTTCGCGTCGACCAGTTCCGCCGCCGGCCCCGCCACCAGGACGGGTGCGGGCGCGTCGAGGGCCCGCAGCCTCGCCACCAGCCCCTGGGCCTGCTCGCCGTCCGCGGTCCCGCTCGGCACCACGTCGGCGACGCTCACCCCCGGCGGCAGGTCGGAGCGTACGAACACATCGGATACGCCGGGCTGGCCGCGTACCGTGTCGAAGAACTGTGTGAGGCCGGGACCGGCCGGATCGGCCTCGACCACGATGGTCAGCGGCGCCTTGGGCGGGTCGGCGAACCGGCCCTGCACCGCCTCGTAGGTCTGCCGCGCCTCGCTGGATCTCGGCAGCGCACGGACGTCGGAGTTGGCGAACTCCACGAAGAACAGCGGCGTACCCAGGGCCAGCAGGCCGAGGGTCGCGGTCAGGGCTACGGCTGCCGGCCGGCGCTGAGCGAACGCAGCCAGCCGCGCCAGGACGTCGGTGCCGCGACGCGGCCGGGACCGCCGCGCCGGGATGCGCCGGTGAGCGACCGCGATCAGCGCGGGCACGAGTGTCAGCCCGGTCGCCGTGGTCAGCGCGACGACCAGCGCCCCGCCCATCGCCATCGCGGCCAGCAACGGGTCGCCGAACGCGAACAACCCCACCAGCGCCGCGGTGACAGCGGAGCCGGACACCAGCACCGCCCGGCCGGCGGTGGCCACCGTACGGGCCAGGAGCTCGACCAGCGGCGCCCGCGCATCGGCGGCGCGCTCCTCCCGGAACCGGGCGATCATCAGGAGGCTGTAGTCGACCGCCAGCCCGATCCCGAGCAGGGTGACCACGTTGACCGCGTAGTCGCTGACCGGCAGGAAACGGGCCAGGCCGGTCAGGGCCAGCAGCGTGGCGGTGACCGCGCCCAGGGCGGCAGCCAGCGGCAGCAGACCGGCCACCAGACCCCCGAGCACCACGACGAGCAGGAGCCCGACGCAGACCAGGGCCACGGACTCGCCGACAGCGGCGTCACGCACGGCCTGGTCGCCGAACTCCCGCTCGGCCAGCAGCTCGCCGCCGATGAGAATCTCGGGGGCGTCGATGCGCCGCAGGGCCGCGCTGACCCGGTCGGCGACCCGCAGCGCCTCGTCGTCGCTCAGGCCCGGCTTCAGCTCGACGGTGACCAGTGAGCTCTTGCTGTCGCGGGAGATCTTGCGCGACGCGGTGGTGTAGGAATCCTCCACCTCGGCCACACCGGGGATGTCGCGGATCTCGAAAGCGATCCGGGTGACGCTGTTGACCAGGTCGGTGGCGCCGACATCGCGCCCGGAGACAACGGCGACGAGCCGCTCACCCTCGGGCGACACCTTGTCCAGACGGTCCTGCGCCACGGTGGCCGGAGCACCCTCGGGCAGAGTGTCGATCGTCTGCGTCCGGTCGTAGACGCTGCCACCGAACACCGCGCCGGCCAGCGCGACCACCACCCAGACGGCGATGACCAGCAGACGTCGATCGTGGACCGTACGACCGAGCGCAGCGAGCATGACGGCCTCCTGACCGGCACCGGGAGGGACCGCCGCGGCACATGCAATCACCGCGGACCGCGACACGCAAGCTCGAAACAGGTGGATTGAAGAGGGACGAGTGGGGTAGGCGCGTGCAGCTCGCACGGCTGAGGAGAGTTCATGACGACAGTCACCCCGCGCCCGGTGGTCACGCGGCCGTATCCCGTTCGGCGGCAGGTCAGAGGTTCGGCGGTCGCGCGGGTGCTGCGGACCACCGATGCGAAGCAGATCGGGATCATGTACATGATCTCGGCGTTCGGCTTCTTCATGGTCGGCGGGCTGATGGCGCTGATCATGCGGGCCGAGCTGGCCCGGCCGGGGATGCAGGTCCTGTCGCCCGAGCAGTACAACCAGCTGTTCACCATGCACGGCACGATCATGCTGCTGTTCTTCGCCACACCTATCGTGTTCGCGTTCGCCAACTATCTGGTCCCGATCCAGATCGGCGCGCCGGATGTGTCGTTCCCGCGGCTCAACGCGTTCGCGTACTGGCTCTACCTGTTCGGCGGGCTGATCGCCCTCGGCGGATTCCTGACCCCCGGGGGCGCGGCCGACTTCGGCTGGACGGCGTACACGCCGCTCAGTGACGCGCAGCATTCACCCGGGGTCGGCGGCAACATGTGGGTCGTCGGCCTGGCGCTGTCCGGTCTGGGCACCATCCTCGGTGGTGTCAACATCATCACGACGATCCTGACGCTGCGGGCGCCGGGCATGACGATGTTCCGGATGCCGATCTTCACGTGGAACATCCTGATCACCAGCCTGCTGGTGGTCATGGTGTTCCCGTTCCTGGCCGCGGCACTGTTCGCGCTGGCCGCCGACCGGGTCCTCGGCGCGCACGTGTTCGACGTGGACACCGGCGGGCCCCTGCTGTGGCAGCACCTGTTCTGGTTCTTCGGCCACCCCGAGGTGTACGTGGTGGCGCTGCCCTTCTTCGGGATCGTCACCGAGGTCATCCCGGTCTTCAGCCGCAAGCCCGTCTTCGGATACAAGGGCCTGGTCGGCGCGACCCTGCTCATCGGCGCGCTGTCGATGAGCGTGTGGGCGCACCACATGTTCGCCACCGGGCAGGTGCTGCTGCCGTTCTTCAGCTTCCTGAGCTTCATGATCGCCGTACCGACGGGCATGAAGTTCTTCGTGTGGATCGGCACGATGTGGCGTGGTCAGATCAGCCTCGAGTCGCCGATGCTGTTCGCGATCGGCTTCATGGTCACCTTCCTGCTCGGCGGGCTGTCCGGGGTGCTCCTCGCGGCCCCGCCGATCGACTTCCACGTCCACGACAGCTACTTCGTGGTCGCACACTTCCACTACGTGCTCTTCGGCACGATCGTGTTCGCGGTGTTCTCGGGGATCTACTTCTGGTTCCCGAAGATGTTCGGCCGCAAGCTCGACGACCGGCTGGGCAAGCTGCACTTCTGGCTGACGTTCCTCGGCTTCCACATGACGTTCCTGGTCCAGCACTGGCTCGGGGCCGAGGGCATGCCGCGGCGCTACGCCGACTACCTGCCCGACGACGGCTTCACCGCGCTCAACACCTTCTCCACCATCGGCTCGTTCATCCTCGGCGCCTCGACCCTGCCGTTCATCTACAACGTGTGGAAGTCGTACAAGGTCGGGCAGCTCGTGACCGTCGACGACCCGTGGGGCCACGGAAACTCACTGGAGTGGGCAACCAGCTCCCCGCCGCCGCTGCGCAACTTCGACAGGATGCCGCGGATCCGTTCGGAACGCCCGGCCTTCGACGCGAAGTTCCCGGAGCTGGCCGCCGGCGACCAGTCACCGGCCGGCCCGCCGGAGGGCGGCGCACGACCACTCTCGTCGGAGTCCGACGGCGGCGCGACGTACCGCGAGGACCCGGACCGGCGACTCGATCAGTGACCGGGGCAGACGTCCGCCGCAGCCTGGAAGGACCGTGTCATGGGCGACGACGAGCGCCTCACCCTGCGCGCCATCGAGCAGAACCTGATCCGCACCGATCCTGAGTTCGCCGCCCGGATGCGCGCACCGGCCCTGGACTCGCCCAGGTTTCCGTGGGTCACCGCGTTGTGCATCCTGACCTACATCTTCGTGCCGATCCAGGCCCTGCTGTTCGGATGGGTCAGCGCGGTGATCACCCTCGACGTCGTCGCGGTGGTCCTGGCCGGCATTCTGATCCGGCGCCGCCGGAGGGCGTCCTAAGACTCCGAGGTCGGCGGGGACGAGCCGGTGGGGTGGCCGGTGTCGTCGACGAGGCCGGGCGCCATGCTGCCGCCGTGTGCCGCGTGGGCCGGGTGCTCCTGCTCGGGGTGCTCCGGCGTCTCGTCGCGTTCACGGTCGTCCGTGGAGGTGTTCTCAGTCATGGCTACGGATTACCCGCGCAGCCGCCGATCATCCACCGCAGGCGTCAGCCCGCGTTGAAGTTGTCGCTGACGTCGCGCTGCAGGTGGTGCAGCGACTCAGCCAGCAGCTGCTCAGCGCGTTCACTCTGCGCGCTGTCCGGCGGGAGGGACACCTCGGCGTGCACCACACAGCCACCGGCCGGTGAGTCCTCCACCCACGCCGTGCCTCGAGGACCGGTGGAGTCCTGGGAACGCCACTCCAGCCGGAGCTGGTCCGGGACGGAACTCACGGCGTACTCGTGGATCCGGGAACCGGCCCGCACCCGGACCTGGTCGACGGTGGTGGTTTCGCTGCTCATGCCCAGGGGCAGCCAGCGGGTCGTGCGGTCCGGGTCGGTCAGGACCCCGAAAACGACCTCGGCGGGTGCGTCGAACTCGGCCTGCCTGCTGATCACCGGTACTCCCACCGTTGCCTCCTCGCGCGGTCCCCTGCCGCCTACCCGGCGGCAGAGCGGGTAAACAGTGATCGTCCCGGCGGGAGATCGACGGATGACCTGCGGCAGTTCGGGTACCGCACGCTGCCATGGCTGACTCGCGTACCGGGGTTGTGATCATCACCCACCAGCGCAGGGACGAGGCGCTCGCCGCGGTCGAGCGTCTGGTCGCCCTGCCCGAACAACCGCCGGTCGTGCTGGTCGACAACGGCTCCACCGACGGTACGGCCGACGCCGTCCGCGCCAGGTTTCCCCAGGTCGACGTGCTGGCGCTGGCCTGGAACGCGGGTGCCGTCGGGCGCAACCTCGGCGTCGGGCGGCTGACCACGCCGTATGTCGCGTTCTGCGACGACGACACCTGGTGGGAGAGCGGCAGCCTGACCACGGCCGCCGACGTCCTCGACGCCCATCCGCAGCTCGCCGTGCTCAACGCCCGCATCGTCGTCGAGCCCAGCGGCCGCGAGGACTCGATCGTTGCGGAACTGCGCGACTCCCCCGTGCCCGGACCGGACTGGCTCCCCGGCCCCGCCCTCGGCAGTTTCCTCGCCGGCGCCTCCGTGGTGCGGCGGGACGCCTTCCGGGCGGTCGGCGGCTTCAGCTCCCGGCTGTGGCTCGGTGGTGAGGAGGAACTGCTGGCCACCGACCTGCTCAGTGCCGGCTGGGAGATCTGCTACCTCGAGGATCTGGTGGTGCACCACGCCGCCTCGCCGATCCGCGACACCGTCCGGCGCCGCCGCGACGGGTTGCGCAACACCCTGTGGTTCACCTGGCTGCGCCGGCCACTGGCACCGGCCCTGCGCCGTACGCTTTTCCTGGCCGTCACGGCACCGCACGACCGCATCTCGGCCCTGGCCTGGTGGGACGCCGTCCGCGGCCTGCCCTGGGTGCTGACCCGCCGCCGCACCCGGCCACGCTCGGTCGAGGCACGCCTGGCCCCGCTCGACGCCGCCCAGCGTGCCTCGACGGCGCGGCGCTACGTCTGAGCTCGGAACGGCTCACGGCCGGGGAGCGGTACGCGTCCAGGACCTCTCCCCGCGCCGGGTTGTCGCCGCCACGCAGCGCGGGCAGATGTAGCGCACCTCGTCGGCTGCGGTGATCTGGTCGGTGGCCCGGAAGTCGAAGACCACGTGCGGAAAACGCCGCAGCCGTGACCGGCTCAACGCGAGACCGCACACGGTCTGATTCGTACCGGGCTCCCAGGCGTGCACCTCACCACCGGGCTGCCGCACACCGTTGTCGTCGATCCACTGACTCGACGCCGCTGTCGCTCTGGCCATGGCCGCCGTGTGCCCGCGCCACGACCGGATAATCAACGACAGCATCATCAGAAGATTTCGCGCGAACGACGATGTTGTCGGCGAGCATTGGGAGGGTTGCCAACTGCTGCCATTCGAGTGGTCTCGAGCATTCGATGGTGCGCTCAGATGGTATAGCTCCGCTCGTGGGTTCGGGAGATTGTCATACCTGCCGTCCATGATGGTCGGGCACGAGGGAGGGGGTGGTGGTGTTGAGGGTGATGCAGGCGTACCGGTTCGCGCTTGACCTCACCTCGTCGCAGCAGCGGCAGGTCCTCGCGCACGCCGGTGCGGCCCGGGTCGCGCACAACTGGGCGTTGGCCCGGGTGAAAGCGGTGATGGATCAGCGGGCCGCGGAACGTTCCTACGGGATCGCCGACGAGGTCCTGACGCCGGCACTGGGCTGGTCGCTTCCCGCGCTACGTAGGGCCTGGAACGCTGAGAAGGCCGTGGTGGCGCCGTGGTGGGGGCAGGTGTCGAAGGAAGCATTCAATACCGGCTTGGACGCCCTGGCCCGAGGGTTGAGGAACTGGGCCGGCTCCCGCCGCGGTGAGCGCGCCGGCCGCAAGGTCGGGTTCCCGCGGTTCAAATCCAGGCGCCGGTCGACGCCGTCGGTGCGGTTCACGACCGGCGCGATCCGGGTCGAGCCCGACCGGATGCACGTGGCGTTACCAAGGTTGGGCCGGTTGAAGCTGCATGAGTCGGCGCGCAAGCTGGCCCGCCGGCTCGAGGCCGGCACAGCGCGAATCCTGTCGGCGACCCTCCGGCGCGAGAGCGGGCGGTGGCATGTCGCGTTCACCGTCGAGGTCGACCGCACCGAACGGGCCCCGGTATGGCCGGACTTGGTGGTCGGTGTGGACGTTGGCATCACCCACCTTGCGGTGCTGTCCACCGGCGAAATGATCGACAACCCGCGCCATCTTGAGACGGCGCAGGTTCGGCTCCGCGCGCTCGGGCGGGCGATGTCACGCAAGCAGGGCCCGGATCGGCGCACGAGGGCGCAGCCGTCGAAACGCTGGGCGCGTGCCGCGGCCCGGTTGGGCCGGGCTCATGCCCGGGTGGCGAACCTGCGCCGTGACGGCCTGCACCAGCTCACCACCGGTCTGGCCACCCGTTACGGCATTGTCGTGGTGGAAGACCTCAACGTGAGCGGCATGCTGGCCAACCGTCGGCTGGCCCGGCGCATCGCTGACGCCGGCTTCGCCGAGATCCGCCGACAACTCGCCTACAAGACCGTGTGGAACGGCGGCCGGTTGCTGGTCGCCGACCGCTGGTACCCGTCCTCGAAAACCTGCTCGGCCTGTGGTGCGGTGAAAACCAAGCTGACCCTCGCCGAACGCACTTACTACTGCACCACCTGCGGGCTGGTCCTTAACCGGGACTTCAACGCCGCCCGTAACCTGGCCGCCCTCGCGGCCGAGTTCGACCCTGCCGGGAGTGGCCCGGTGGCAGGACGTGGAGCCATCCGTAAGACCCGCCTTGGCGGGCAAGAGGCTGCGAAGCGTCAACCCGGCACCACGGTCAATACCGTGGACAAGACCGGGACCGTCGCTGCGCAAGGAGCGACTGCCGCATGAGCGCTCAAAAGCACTCACGAGCACTCAACGGCAACGGCAAGACCCTCGTGCTGCTGCAACCAGGTCGGGCGCCGGTCCGGCCAGGAGTTCGTCACGCCGCTGGTCGCGGCGCCCGACGCGGACACGTACGTGGTCTGCGGCAGCGGCGCCGGCGCCCCGGAGGATCCACAGTGGGTCGCCAACCTCGAGACCGCGACCGGCCCGGCGACGATCGAGCTCGGAGCGGCGACCTTCGAGGTGGACTACGAGGTGGTCCGGCCGGGCGCTCCGGACTGGGAAGAGCTCTACGAGGTCTGGCGTGACTACTGGCCGGACGCCTACGACTACGAGAAGAAGACCGACCGGCAGTTCCCGGTCGTGCGCCTCCACGTGCCGCCCTCCGCCTGAGCTGTTGCCGTCGTCACAACCGCAGCGGGATTGTCCTGAGGTGCCGGCCGGTTGACAGAAGTGTCGGTGTGCCCAGTGTCCCAGGGCCTCACCCCATTGCCTTCGCGGAATACCGTCCGGCTGGAGCCGCGTTGCGCCACTCGCCTTCCGGCGACCTGCACACCGACCCAGCTTCAGCGGCCCGGCGCCTCGTGCGCCGGGCCGCTTTTCACACTCTGATCAGCTGTTCGCTGCCTGCACGGGCTGGACGATCTCGGTCTCCCAGGTAGCCGGGTCCGGGCGTTCCCCGGGATCGGTCAGGTAGGTCTCCCAGGGCGCTCCCGCCGCCGACAGGTGCTGGTCACGCATCCACTTCTCGATCTCCTGGTACGACTCCGGCAGGGTGTCGTAGGGACCCCGGTGCACGGCCACCACCGCCCGCCCGGCCGGGACGGTGAGCGCCTCGATCCCGTCGTCGAGGGCTGTCGGCGAAGGCCCGGCGATGGTGATGCCGCCCTCGATGACCAACGAGCCCATCCCCACCTCGGGATAGCGGGCGAACGGTGGTCCGGTGATGGCTAGGCCGTGCTGCTGGGCGTACCCGAACACCCGCGGGAGAGATTCGGCGAGCGCGGTCGCGATCTCGTCGCGGGTGACCCGGCGACGCATCACGAGGGCGTGGAAGGCAGGCACGTCACGAACCGAGATGTTCAGCGGCACAGGTGGTTTCCTCTCGGTGAGGCGAAGGTGGTACAGGCTGATGCAGGGCGCCGCCGAGCCCACCGCCGAAGCGTGCACTGCGGCGGTACGCCGGCCCGGGACGTGCAAACCGTGGGCGCGGTAGCGCAGCGGGCTGCGGTCGAAGTGACGGGTGAAGGCGCGGGTGAAGACCTCGTGGCCGGCGAACCCGTGGTCGGTGGCGATCACCGCCACCCGGCGGTCGCCGGACACCAGACCGGCCGCGGCACGGGCCAGCCTGACCCGCGTGGTGTAGGCCTTCGGTGTTTCGCCGACCAGCCGCCGGAACCGGCGGTGCAGGTCGAACCGGGACCGGTGAGCCCACGCCGCCAGCACCGGCAGCGAGACATCCCCGCTCAACCGGGCGTTGATCGCGGCGAGCAGCTGCAGCAGTTCACGGGTTCCCGACGGCACGAGAAGACGCTACCGCCCGGGTGGCGCCGCACCTTGACGATTCTTGCGCTGTTGTCAGGCGGCCGCTGGTCTGGGTGAACAGGAAGCCGTTGAGCAGCAGCCGGGGGTCGGCCAGCGCCGCGGCGGTCGCCGTCAGGTCGTCGTCGGTGAAGCCGTGGGTCAGCAGACTGGTGCGCAGCTGAGGGAGTCCGGCCAGCAGCAGGCGGCAGCCCGCGCCGCCGCCACGCCAGCCAGCGCCGGACGATCGGAAGCGCACGTCGGTCAGGCCGGCCGACTCGAAGGCGGCCGGTGCCCGGTGAGCCCAGTCGTTGTCGTAGCCGTGGGCGGTGACATAGCGGGACAGGCGGATGGGAGGATCACGGGCATGGGGAGCACGAACGTCACGATCCGGTCCTATGCGGAGGGTGACTGGGCGGCGATCGCGGCCATCCACGACGCCGCCCGTCTCGACGAGCTGCGGGACTCCGTCGGTGTGGAGGCGTTCCTGACGCTCGCGCAGACCGCCGAGGGTGAGGGCCTGTTCGACGGTCAGCTGTGGGTCGCCGACGTCGGCGGGAGCGTGGCCGGTTTTGTCGCCGTCGAGGACGACGAGGTCACCTGGTTGTACGTCGATCCGCAGCGGTACCGCCAGGGTGTCGGCCGCGCACTCCTGCGCCACGCGCTCGCGGCCGCCGGGCCCCGGGTGGAGGTCACGGTGCTCGACGGCAACACGGCTGCGCTGGGGCTCTACCTGAGTGAGGGCTTCACCATCACGGAGACCCGTACGGGGTCACTGGTCGGCAACGAGGCTTTCACCGCCACCGGCCACATCATGCACCGGCAGTGACGTCGACGAGGACCTTGCCGACGGCGCCGTCCTCGACGGCCTGGTGGGCGTCGGCGGTGCGCTCGAGCGGGAAGCGGACCAGGGGCAGGCCGTGCTCGGCACCGACCGGCAGTGCGCCGTCGGCGACCGCGGCGGACACGTCCTCGGCGCCTGCGGCGAGCGCCTCGGAGCCGACCGTGTAGAGCAGCACGAACTGGAAGCGGGTGTTCAGCATCAGGTTCGGCCGGACCTCCAGCTCGACCGGCTTGCCGCCGTCGTTCGCGTACGTTGCGATCGTGCCGCGCGTACGGAGAACGGCCAGGTCGAGGGCGAGATTGGCACCGAGCGCAACCTCGGCGACAACGTCGACCCCGTCGGGGGCGATCTTGCGGATGTCCGCGACGGGGTCACCCTCGCGGTAGTTGATCACGTGGTGGGCGCCGGCGGCCTCGGCCAGGCGAGCCTTCTCCGGACCGCTGATGGTGCTGATCACCGTGGCACCGGCCCACCGGGCCAGCTGGATCGCCGCATGCCCGACAGCTCCGGCGCCACCCGCGACCAGCACGATCTTGCCGTCCAGGGCGCCGGGCGCGAGCCGCCGGGGACCGTCCTCGTCCACGGTCAGCGCCCGGTGTGCGGTCAGCGCGGGCACACCGAGCGAGGCGCCGAGGTCGAAGCTCGCCTCGTCGGACAGCGGCGCGGCCAGCTCGGCCGGCACCACGCTGAACTCGGCGGCTGTCCCGGTCGGCCGTCCGGCCGTCGCCATGAACACCCAGACCCGCTGACCGACGCGGCCCGGGTCGACGCCCTCACCGACCGCGTCGATCGTCCCCGCGCCGTCGAGGTGCGGGACGATCTCGGGGAACTGCAGCGGGTTGGTCACACCGGAGCGGGTCTTCCAGTCCGTCGGATTGACGCCGGAGACGGCGATGCGGACACGCACCTCACCCGGGCCGGGATCCGGCACCTGCCGGTCGACCAGCTCGAGGACGTCGGTTCCGCCGTTGCCGCGGTAGGTGATGGCCTTCATCCTCCGGATGTTAACCCTCACGGACGTCGATAACCCGCGTACGGCCGGAGGTGACGCAAGTCGCTCGACCGGGTGAGCACTCCGCCCGGTGCGTGTCCATACGCGACATTTGTCCATACGGTGATCTTCATGTCCCGTTCTGAGGAGTCACCGTGAACCGTCGTTGCCTGGCGGCAGTTGTCATCGCCGCGATCGGCGCCACCGCCGGCCAGATCCCCGCCGTGGGTCCGGCCGCAGCGGCGGCTCCCGACGCCTGGGGGCAGCCCGAGGCCAACGCGACCGGCGACCATTACAACCCGGGCGAGACGCGCCTGACCCCCGCGGTCGCCCCCAAACTCAAGCCGCGCTGGAAGGTGCCGCTCGCCGATGCCACCTGCGCCACGGCCGGCGAGCCCCTGGTCGGCGGCAACCGGCTGGTCACCGCTGCGTCGTACCGGATCAGCGGTTATGACGCGAGCACCGGCAAGCGGGTCTGGCAGACACCCGCGACCGGCAAGAAGACGGACATCAGCCTCACCGCGATCGCGGGGACCAGGCTCGTCGCCCAGTCCCGGGACTGCCGGTCCGGCAAGACCTTCCTGAGCGCCCAGGCCGTGAAGACCGGCAAGGTCCTCTATTCCAAGCGCATTCCGGAGACCATGTACGGCACGCTCGTCGACAAGGGCATCGTGGTCGGGGGTGTGTGGGACGCGACCATCAGCAAGTACGCCATCAGGGCGTACCGGATCACCGACGGCACGCCGGTCTGGGCGCGCGTGGGGTCGATCGGCGGTGAAACCGTGGCCGCAGGCGGCAGGATCCTGGTGGTCGGCGAGGACAAGACAACCGCGGTCGACGTCACCACGGGCAAGACGCTGTGGACGGCCGGCGCCGGGTGCTTCACCCCGATCGGCGCGTCCCCGAACGGCTCGACGTTCTACATGCGGTGCGGGCCGGACGAGCAGATCCGCAGCGTCGACGCGGCCACCGGAGCGACTCTCGAGACGTTCCCGACCCATGGCGGGACGTTCGGATTCGCCACCGACGGCGAACGTGTCTACCTGCACACCTACGACAACGAACTGATCGCCGTGGACGCGGTCGACGGCCACAAGGTGTGGACGGCCACCTTCGCCGAGAACGCTCCCATCATCACCTCGATCGGCGGCGGCGTGGTCTACGGCTGGCGGGGCAAGGACCACCCTCTGACGGCGTTCGAGACGGCCACCGGCAAGGCGATCCAGCTCGCCGCGACCACCTCGGCGCTGCGGGATGCTCCGCTCGTGGCGAACGGTCGGCTCTACGGCGCGACCGGGGCGGCGGTCACGGCGTACGCGCCCTGATCACTCCCCCAGCAGGCCTGCGAGAACCCGCGACAGCGTGTCCTCGAAGCGGGGGGCCGACACCAGCGAACCGCCTGTCAGTGCCGCTGTCAGGTGAGGGTGCCGGCCCGCCGCGATCGCATGAGCGAGGTACGCGCCCTGCCTCTGCCGGGCGCCCTCGTTGCGTTTGTTCAAGGCCATCGCGGCGGCGAGCGTGGTCAGCACGGCGAACGCCTCGAGCTTGCGCCCCACGTCCGCCGGGTGCCCGTCGAGAACCGCCAGAACGTGCTCGAGCAGGTCGGTGCCGTGCGGGCCGAGCGCCGACCGGGTGAGCACGAGCTCCGGCAGCCAGCTGTGCTTCAGCATGAGCTCGTGCCCCTGCCGGCCCACTTCGAGCAGGGCCGGCAGCCACGGACCACCCGGCTCCGGGAACTGATAGGCGGCCGCCACCTCGTCGGTCATCAGGTCGAGCAGGTCGTCGCGGCTGTCGACATAGCGATAGAGCGACGCCGCACCGGTGCCCAGCTCGGCGGCGACGCGGCGCATCGAGACCGCGGCCAGACCCTCCCGATCGGCCAGCGCGATCGCCGCGGCGGTCACCTCCGCCCGGGACCGCTCCGCGGGCCGTCCCACTCCCGTACGCCGTTCCCGCAGCCAGACCGGCACCGCCTCCATGGCACCCCTTCCCGTTGCGCCCACCTTACCGTTGCGGCTACGGTGTTCGCGAACACCGTTCCCGATCTGGTGAGGCGATGATGATCGCAAGTAACGGCGACGTGCACCTCGCTGCCGACGACCTCGGCGGCGCCGGTGGTGACCCGTTGCTGCTGCTCATGGGCCTCGGAGTCTCCCGCTTCTACTGGCCCGACGGCCTGGTCGCCGCACTGATCGGCGCCGGCTTCCACGTGGCCTGCTTCGACGGACGCGACTCCGGCGGCTCCACCCACTTCGACGACGCCCCGGCGTCCGACCCGCTGACCGGCCTGCTGCGTCGCCGGCCGCTCGCGTACACCGCCGAGGACATGGCCGACGACGCCGTCGCCGTGCTCGACGCGCTCGGCTGGCAGCGCGCCCACCTCTTCGGCATCTCCCAGGGCGGCCTGGTCGCCCAGCGCACCGCACTACGCCACCCCGAGCGGGTGCAAACCCTGACCACGTACGCGGCTGTGCCCAGTGACGCTCGCGGCTTGGCTGTTCTCCGCTACATCCGGCTGCCGTTCCTGGTCCGCCTGGCCCGCATGCGCCAGCCGGCCGGCCGCGACGGCGACATAGCGGCCGGCCTGGAACTGCTGCGGGCGGTCGCCTCACCCGACTACCCGTTCGACGAGGACGACGCCCGCCTGCGCGTGGAACGCGAACTCGACGCCGGCCTGCCCAGCGGGGTCCGCGACAGCCGCGCCCAGGCCCGGCAGACCAGCGCCTCCTGGCACGGCCCCCGCCTGCGCGAACTCAGCGTGCCCACACTGGTGCTGCACGGCGAGAAGGACCCGCTGTGTCGTCCCTCGGCCGGGCGCCGCATCGCCGCGCTGGTGCCGGACGCCCGCTACGTCGAACTGCCCGGCACCGGTCACGACCTCCCCCGCGAGATCTGGTCCACTGTGGTCCGCGAGCTCCGCGCCCTGGCCGGCTGAGCCGGTCACGGGAAGGTCGAACCGTCCGGCCGACCGCCGACCTCGTACGCGAGGGCTAGCTTGACGCCATGCGACAGATCGTGAGCACTCCCGACGCGCCCAGCTCACCGTTGTACAGCCAGGCGGTGAAAGCCGGCGGTCTGGTGTACGTCTCGGGGCTGGTCGGCCTCGACGTGACCACCGGAAGCATGGCCGGACCGACGATCGGCGACCAGACACGACAGGCGCTCGCCAACTGTCGCACCGTTCTGCAGGCGGCCGACGCCGCCTGGGAGGACATCGTCGAGGTGGGTGTGCTCCTGACCGATCCAGCCGATTTTGCCGGCATGAACGAGGAGTACGCGACCTGGTTCTCCGCTTCGCCGCCGACGCGCTACGTCGCGAAACTCGGCGTCGAACTGCCTGGCGTTCTCGTGTCGATCCGTATGACCGCCTTCGTCGGCTGACGGGGCCGGTGCTAGGTTTTTCGCGAAGGTCATGAGTGCCAGCGCACAGCCCCGGCTTGCTGGCCGGCAACCCTCCGCTCGCGGGCGGGGTGCTCCGGGTGACGACCTGGCCGCGCATACCTGCCCGGCAAGCCGCCGGCCGAGGAGCTTGTCACCGTGTCCGTTTCCCCTGTGCCCGAGTTCGTCGCTTTCAGCCCCGCCGGACCCGGCGATGCCGGCCGCATCGCCGCGCTGCACGCCGACAGCTGGCGGCGGCACTACCGGGGTGCCTATGCCGACGCGTACCTGGACGGCGATCTGCTGACCGAACGCACCGCGGTGTGGTCGGCGCGGCTCGCCTCCCCCGCCGGAACGGCCACGATCCTCGCGGAGAGCGGCGGCCGGCTGGCCGGCTTCGTCCACGTTGTTCTCGACGCCGACCCGCGCTGGGGCAGCCTCGTCGACAACCTCCACGTCGAGCACTCGGTGCACCGCTCCGGCATCGGCACCGAACTGATGGCCTACGCCGCCCGGGCAGTCCTGGCCAGAGCCGCGTCTCCCGCGCTGTACCTGTGGGTGCTCGAGCAGAACACCCGGGCACAGGGGTTCTATCAGGCCTGCGGTGGCGTCCGGGTGGAGAAGGGCATCGCCGCCGCTCCCCTCGGTGATCCCGCGCTGCTCAACGGATCTCCGGGCAAGTTCCGGATGAGCTGGCCGGACGCTACCCGCCTGGCGAGCGCCACCGCGCCGCCCGATTGAGCCCGCCGTCGCCTTCTCCCGTGCCCACGTCCGAGAACGACGAGCGGTCGGCGGTGGTCCGCTAGGGTCGGCCGCATGACCGACGATGCGTTCGACTCGTTGCGATGTGATGCCTTGGCCGATCAGGAGGCGTTGCGGCGGGTCTACGAGCTGCCCAACGACTCGGCTGTGCGCAAGCAGATGACCGAGCTCACCGAGCAGACCCGGCGGCTGATCAGCTGCTCGTCGCTGGTCCTGGTGGCCAGCGTGGACGCCGGGGGAAATTGTGACGTCTCCCCGCGTGGCGGCCCGGCCGGGTTCGTCGCCGTGCTGGATGCGCGGACGGTGGCGGTTCCGGACGCGACCGGCAACAAGCGTCTGGACAGCTGGCAGAACGTCATTGCCACCGGGCGGGCCGGGCTGATGTTCGTCATTCCGGGGCGGACGACGACGCTGAGGGTGAACGGCCGGGCCTGCATCTCCACCCGCCCCGAACTGCTGGCGCAGCTGACCGCCGTGGGCAAGCCGCCGGCCAGTGCGCTGGTGGTCGGCATCGACGAGGTCTACCCCCACTGCCCCAAGGCGTTCCTGCGCAGTGGCGCGTGGAAGCCGGAGCAGTGGTTGCCGGCCGACGCCCAGCCGACCTCGGCCGAGGTGACGCTGGCCCAGCTGCGGAGGCCGGAGCTGACGATCGCCGACATCCAGCAGGTGGAGGCGGACGCTCTCAAGTACCGCTACGAGTGAACGAGCGCCACGGTGGCGGAAACAGCTCACGATCGGTTGTTTGCGGCCGAACAGGTCGGTGATGGGGACCTGGATCAGGACCGGCCGGGCAGCCGCCGCGAGCGTGCTCGCCTGCGCGGTGCTGCTTGTCGTGCAACAGGCCTGGTTCTTCGGCGGGTGGGGTGGTGCCGAGGTCAGCACGTTTGTCACTGACGCCTCGTACGTCCCGCTGGCGCTCGTCTTCACCGTGCTCGGCGCCCGTGTGGCGCTGTCGAAGCGGCAGGAACCGCGGACCCGGCGCGCCTGGCAGGTGATCACCGTCGCTTTCGGCTGCCAGCTGGCGGCGCACTGCGCCTGGTTCGTTCAGAACCATGTCCTGCACGTCACCGGTTATCCCTTGACCGCCGATTACTGCTTCCTGCTCTTCTCGCCGTTGATGTTCGCCGGGTTGCTGATGCTTCCGGGCCAGTACCGGCGCCGCCGGGACCGGCAGAGGCTGGCGCTGGACGCGCTGATCGTCGGCGCCGGTGGATTCATCGCCATCTGGTATCTGCTGCTCGGACCGATTCTGCACGCGACGGGCCTGACGCGGTGGGAGCGGTTGTTCACGGCCGCGCTGCCGATCGGTGACCTGCTGCTCGTGCTGGCCATGTCGACTGCCCTGCTGCGGCGTCATCAGCCGGAGGCCCCCGCCCCGGTACGGCTGCTGGCCGGGGCGATCGCGCTGACCGTGACCGCCGATGTCTCGTACAGCTGGATCCAGTTGAACGGTGGGTTCACCGGCGGCTCCTGGGTGGATCTGCTGTGGCTGGCCGGCTGCTTCCTGCTGGTGCTGGCGGCCGACCAGCAGTACCGCCGGCCGCGCAACGCCGCGCCCCGGCGCGCCGACCGCAACGTGGTCTTCATCCTGCCGTACGCGGCCGGCATCGCCGCCTACCTGCTGATCGCCGAGCAGTCGTCGCACCTGCCGCTCAACCCGTACGGGGGCATGATCCTGGGCTCTGCCGTGCTGACCCTGCTGGTGATGGCCCGCCAGATGCACGCGTTGCGCGACAACCGGGAGATGGCGGTCACCGACGGTCTGACCGGGCTGGCCAATCGCACCCTGCTCACCGAGCGCCTGGAACAGCTCGCCCGCCGGCCGATCCGGCCGGGCCGGCACACCGCGATCATGCTCATCGACCTCGACCGGTTCAAGCCCATCAACGACACGTTCGGCCACGAAGCGGGTGATGCCGTGCTGGTCGCCGCGGCCGCTGCTCTGCGGTCCGTGGTCCGGAGCGGTGACCTGGCCGGCCGGCTCGGCGGTGACGAGTTCGCCGTCCTCGTCCAGGACCTGCCGGACCGGGAGACCGCGGGAGTGGTCGCTGCCCGCCTGCTGGAGGCACTCCGCACGCCGGTGATCTTCGGCGAGCACGTGCTGATGGTCGAGGCGAGCATCGGTGTGGTGGTCCGCGACGATCCGCACGCCTCGGGCGAGACCCTGCTGATGCAGGCCGACACCGCCCTGTACGCGGTGAAGCGCGCCGGCCGCGGCCGCTACGAGTACTACTCGACCGTGATGGACACCAGGGCCCGCGAAGCCGAGTTGCGCCAAGCCGTCGCCAACGACGAGCTGGTGGTGTACTTCCAGCCTGCCGTCGCCCTGGCCACCGGTGAGATCCGCGGGGTCGAGGCCCTGGTCCGGTGGAACCATCCGGCGCGTGGTCTGCTGGGCCCCGGCGAGTTCATCGATCTTGCCGAGGAGACCGGCGCGGTCGTGCCGCTGGGCGCCTGGGTGCTGCGCGCAGCCTGCCGGGAGGCGGCCGGCTGGCGCGCCGAGTCCCCCGGCGCCGAGGCTCTGCGGCTGTCGGTGAACCTGTCCCCGAAGCAGGTTGCCCAGGCCGACCTGGTGCAGACCGTCGAGGCGATCCTGACCGAGACCGGTTTCCCGGCGGACCGCCTCACCCTCGAGATCACCGAGAGTGTCATCCTGCAGCCCGATCCGCTCACCATCGGTCGCCTGGAGGCCCTGCGTGATCTCGGCATCGAGCTGGCGGTCGACGACTTCGGCACCGGCTATTCGGCGTTGAGCTACCTGCGCCGCCTGCCCGTCACCATCCTCAAGATCGACCGCTCGTTCGTGACCGGCATCGCCGACGACGCCGAGGCCCGCTCGGTCTGCGAAGCGGTGGTCCACCTCGGTGAGGCCTTCAGGATGACCGTCGTGGCCGAGGGCATCGAGACCCCCGACCAGGCGGCTGCCCTGATCGACATGGGCTGCGGGGTCGGGCAGGGCTTTTACTTCTACCGTCCCCTCCCGCCACCCGAGGCGACCGCCGTGATCCGCCGGCAGTTCAGCGCCGTGGTGGGCAGCTGACGGACCTCGGCGTCGTCACCGGGGGATGTTGCGGAGGTTGGCCCGCGCCACGTGCGCCATCTGCCCGACACCGCCGGAGAGGACGGTCAGGCCCACCGACAGCGCAAATCCCGTCATCTCCTCCTTGGTGATGTGCGGGGGGATCTCCAGGGCCGCGGGGTCGGTGACCACGTCGAGCAGCGCCGGGCCGTCGTGATCCAGCACGGAGCGCAGGGCACCGCGCAGGTCGGCGGGCTTCTCCACGCGTACCGTGAAAAAGCCCATGGCCCGGGCGATGGCCGCGAAGTCGACCTGGTCGTGGTCGGTCTCGAAGGCGGGGTCGCCGGAGACCATCATCTCGAGCCGCACCATGGCCAGGCTGGAGTTGTTGAAGACCACGACCTTGACGGGCAATTGATGGGTACGCACGGTGAGCAGCTCGCCGAGCAGCATGGCCAGTCCCCCGTCACCAGACATTGCGACGACCTGGCGGCGACGATCGACGAGCTGGGCACCGATCGCGTGCGGCAGCGCGTTGGCCATCGAGCCGTGCACCCACGAGCCGAGCAGGCGCCGGCGGCCGTTCATCGTGACGTAGCGGGCCGCCCAGCTGCTGCACATGCCGGTGTCCGCGGTGAAGACGGCGTCGTCGGCCGCCTCGTCGTCGAGGACCGCGGCGACGTACTCGGGGTGCATCGGCGTCATGTCCTCGACCCCGTGGGTGTACGCGTTCACCACGTGGTCGAGCTTCTCCCCATGCTTGTGCAGCATCCGGTCGAGGAACTCGCGCCCCTTCGGCTGCAGCTTGGGCAGCAGGGCGCGGATGGTGGCCCCGACATCACCGACGACACCCAGCTCCAGCGGAGTACGCCGGCCGATGCGTGACGGGTCGATGTCGACCTGGATCGTGTTCTTCTGCGGAAGGAACTGCCGGTACGGGAAGTCGGTGCCGAACATCAGCAGCAGGTCCGCCTCGTGGCAGGCGTCGTAACAGGCGCCGTAGCCGAGCAGCCCCGACATGCCGACGTCGTACGGGTTGTCGTACTGCAACGTCTCCTTGCCGCGCAGGCTGTGCCCGACCGGCGCGTTCACCGCCGCCGCGAGCTGCAGCACCTCGTCGCGTGATCCGGCGCAGCCGATGCCACCGAAGATCGCGACCTTCTCGGCGCGGTTGATGCGCTCGGCCAGCTCGTCGATGACCGCCGGTGGCGGCGCGCCGAGGACCCGGCCGGTCGCGTAGTGGCCCGTACCGAGGTCGTTGTCGGTCTTGGCCGCAAGTACGTCACCCGGAACGACCAGGACCGCGGCACCGCGCAGGCCGACCGCGTGCTGAATGCCGATCCGCGCCATCCGGGGCATCTGCTGCGGCACGCTGAGCATCTCGACCCAGTGGCTGGCCTGCTCGAAGAGGCGTTTCGGGTCGGTCTCCTGGAAAAAGCCGGTGCCGATCTCCGTCGACGCGATGTGCGAGGCGATGGCCAGCACCGGCGCGCCCATCCGGTGCGCGTCGAACACGCCCTGGATGAGGTGCGTGTTGCCGGGCCCGCAGCTGCCGGCACAGACGGCCAGCTCCCCGGTCAGCTGGGCCTCGGCCGAGGCCGCGAACGCCGCGGCCTCCTCGTTGTGCACGTGCACCCAGTCGATGTCGTCGTTGCGGCGGATCGCATCACTGAACGCGTTGAGACTGTCGCCGACGATGCCGTAGACCCGGCGTACGCCGGCCTGCACCAGGAGCGCGACCAGCTGCTCCGCCACGGTCTGCTTGTTACCGAACACCGACGCCTCCATTTGTTCGCGTGCTACGGCGCTTACCCCGGCGACGGCGTGCCACTCGTACCGGCGGATCTTTGCGCCTCACGCTCCTGGAGACGGCCCGCGAGGGCGTCACGGAGTTCGTTGATGCCGGCACCGGTGAGCGCGGACACCTGCAGGGCGTCCAGGTACACCCGCCGCAGTGCGGAAACCGTCTCCGGCGACGCCACGTCGATCTTGTTGAGCACGAGCATCTCCGGCACCTGCCCGGCGCCGATCTCCCGCAACACCTCGTGGACCGTGGAGATCTGACTGAGCGCGTCGGCTGCGGACGCGTCGACGACGTGCAGGGCCAGGTCGGCGCGGGCGACCTCCTCGAGCGTCGACCGGAAGGCCTCGATGAGCTGGTGCGGCAGGTTGCGGACAAAACCCACGGTGTCGGTGAGGGTGAACCGCAGCTCCTGGGCCGTCACCCGGCGCACCGTCGGATCGAGGGTGGCGAACAGGACGTCCTGGGTCAGCGCATCAGCCCCGGAGAGCCTGTTCAGCAGGGCCGACTTGCCGGCGTTGGTGTAACCCGTGATCGCCACCGAGGGGACCCGGTTCCGGGTACGACGCCACTGCATGCGTTCCCGCCGCCGGCCCAGCCGCGCCACCTGCTCCCGCAGACCGGCCGCCCGCCGGCGCAGCCGGCGACGCTGGATCTCCAGCCGCATCTCACCGGGACCACGCACACCCATGCCGGCTCCGCCGACCACGCGGCCACCTCCGACCCGCGACATGCTGCGGCCGGCACCCTGCAACCTCGGCAGCTGGTACGCGATCTGAGCCAGCTCGACCTGCAGCCGCCCCTCACTCGTACGCGCATGCCCGGCGAAGATGTCGAGGATCAGGGCGGTACGGTCGACGACCGGCACGCCGACCTTGTCCTGCAGGTTGCGGGCCTGCCCCGGGCTCAACTCCCCATCGGCGATCACCACGTCGGCGGCACACCGCTCGACCGCCGCGGCGAGCTCCCCGGCCTTGCCCGAGCCGAGATAGGTCGCCGGGTCGGGCCGGTCCCGGCTCTGCACCAGGGTCTCGGCCACGGTCAGACCATCCGTGTCGGCCAGCCGCTCCAGCTCCCGCAACGAGGCCGGCGTACCCGGTGCGCCCTCGTCCGTACGGTCGTCCTGGACAACGGCCATCAGCACCGCACGCGGCCGTTCGTCCGCCGTGGCCCGCGTCTCGGCTCCCAGCAACCACGCGCCCGCCATGACGTCCTCCGTTCGTCGTCGTAGGCGCCCGGCTACCCACCCACGGCGACCCTATGCAGCGACCCGGGCCTGGTCGCTCACGGTTAGATGACGAGCCGGGTGATCGAGGCGCCATTCAGGTGCAGCACCACGGTCGTCCGTCACCGCAGCCTCCAGGTCTGGGTCAACCGGGAGTGAGACGGAAGACAGGCCACCCGATCTCGGTACGCCAGGAGCCGGCGTCCGCGGTGTCACGGGGACCCGCCAGGTACGTCTCGTACACGGGCCCGTCGATCCCCAGGGCGTGCGAGACGACCCAGTCCCCCAGCCGCCCGTAGGTGACGTCGATGGTGTCGTGCGGCCCCGCATGAACAGCCACGGCGAGATCGGCCGCCGGCAGGTCGACCACCTCGATCCGGCCGACACCGCGCGGGCTGCGAACCGGCCGGAAGACCGTCATGGCGCCGGCACCCGCGGCGAACAGCTCGTTGGCGTACCGGCCACCGGGCGGCCCGGTGTGTTCGTCCGGCGGAAACGCAGCGTCGATCTCGCCCATGGCCGTGCTGAACCACGCGAGCGAGTCCTCGAGCCGTACCTCCGCACTGATGGCGACCACCGTCCGGACCGGCACGGACCGCAACTCGACGTCCAGCGCCGCGGCGCCGGGCTCCAACAACTGGCGCAACGACACAACCGCCACCCGCGTACGGTCGAGCGCGGCCTCGAGCCGGCGCAGGTGACCCGCAACAAGCTCGGCCCGCCGGTGCGGATCGTCGGTCGCGATGATCGACCTGACCTCGGCCAGCGGCACATCGAGCTCCCGCAGCCGATGAATGACCTGCGCCGTGGCGATCTGGTCAGGCACGTAATACCGGTAGTTCGTGAACGGGTCGACCTTCGCCGGCTCGAGCAACCCGGACTCGTGGTAGCGCCGGAGTGTCCGCACGCTGAGGTGCGTCACCGTGGCGAACTCACCGATGGTCAAGCCGTTGCGCATCGTCACAGTCTCCATCCCCAACCCTCCCCCGAGGCGGGGCTGGCCCTCTCCCCGCACCGGCTGGTCCTCCGCAGCGGCGGCTTCGACGCGGTCATCTGTACGGGTCAGGGCTAAAGTCGTTGGCCATGAGCGTCGACATCGAGGTCGTCCAGGACATCACCGAGGACTTGGTCGAGGCGTTCGGACGGTTGCTGCCTCAGCTGTCACGATCAGCCCCGCCCCTGGACGCTGCGGCTCTGCGCGCTCTGGTCGAATGGCAAGGGAACCGGCTGCTCATCGCCCGGATCGAGGGAGAGATCGTCGGCACGCTGACGCTGGTCACGTTCCCGATCCCGACCGGTCTGAGGGCGTGGATCGAGGATGTCGTGGTGGACGAGGCGGCTCGGGGTCATGGCGTCGGCGCGGCGTTGACGCAGGCGGCCGTTCGGCTTGCCCGGGCCGACGGGGCTCGAACAGTCGATCTGACGTCACGGCCGGCACGCGAGGCTGCCAATCGCCTGTACGAGAAGCTCGGCTTCCAGGTGAGAGATTCGAAGGTCTACCGACTCGAGAGCTGACGGCCGTCTCAGACAGAGGTTTCGGTGGCTGACGGCTTCTTCGATCGCCGGGGGCGGACCGGGCGTTGTTCGGGGAAGGTCCAGTTGAAGCGGATGGCGGCCAGGCGGACGGTGGTGGTCACGGCCACGCAGACGAGGCCGGCGATCGGGATCGGTGTGCCGAGTTCGGCGAGCAGGATCAGCGTGCCGGCGCCTGCCCCGGCGGCCACGGCATAGAGGGTGCCGACCTGGAGGAAAGAGATCGGCAGGCTCAGGATGACGTCGCGGAGCATTCCGCCTCCGATGGCGCCGACGATGCCGACGACCAGTGCGCCGGCCTCGCCGACACCGAGTGACAGCGCTTTCGAGGCTCCGATCGCGCCGAAGAGTCCCATGACAACGGCGTCCAGCACGGTGATCAGCCAGTCCGCCCGGGCGAAGATCGGCTGCAGGACCATGCCGAGGACGGCTGAGGCGCCGGCCACCAGCAGGTACCAGTTCTTCCAGATCACGACGGGCGGCTGGTTGAGCATGATGTCGCGGAGCAGGCTTCCGCCGAGCGAGACGGCGAGCCCGATCACGATGACACCGAGCACGTCGATGCGGCGATGCCTCTCGCCGGCCGCGAACAGGGCGCCCTGCAGGCCGCCGAGCCCGGCCGCGAGGAGCTCGATCCACAACGCCACCTGGAACGACGTGATGGTCATGCATTCACACTCCGGGCGCTCGGGACCGGCTCACGTCACGCGTGCGAGCCGGCCCGGGGGGGGGTGATGGTCAGCGAGCGCTGCCGGCGTTCTGGGCGGCCTTGACGATCACGTCGGCGACAACACCGGCCTGCGTGATGAACAATGCGTGGCTGGCCGGGACGTTGGTGATCTCCGCGCCGGCGCGCTTGGCCATGTGCTGCAGCATCGCCTGGTCGAACGACTTGTCGTCCGCCGCGATGACGGCCCAGGTCGGCTTGTCCCGCCAGGCGGCGTTCTTCACCGGCGTCGCGAAGACCGCCATGTTGATCGGCACCTGCGAGTCGCGCAGGAAAGCGGCGTCGGCGTCGCTGGTGTCCGCCGCGAACCCGGCCTTGAACTTGTCGTGGTTGAGGAAGCCGAACCCGTCCTCGACAACGTCGATCACGAAGTCGGGAGTCGCCGCGAAACCTTCGTACTGCTGCGCGGTGGTCTCGCCGGCGTCGGGGGCCAGCGCCGACACGTAGACCAGGCCGGCGACCTTCGGGTGCACACCCGCCTCGGTGATGACCGTGCCGCCCCAGGAGTGGCCGACCAGGATCGTCGGGCCGTCCTGCCGGTCGAGCGCTCTGGTGGTCGCCGCGACATCGTCCTCCAGCGAGGTGAGCGGGTTCTGCACGATCGTGACCCGGTACCCCAGGCCCGTCAGTTTGTCGTACACGCCGCGCCAGCCCGAGCCGTCAGCGAACGCGCCGTGCACCAGTACGACGTTCTTGATCTCGTTCATGAGCTTTCCCTCCACCCGTGGGCCGACGATCGCCAGCTCTGATGTGCAATATATTGCGTGTAGAACGCCGCGACAAGCCATGCGTGATTTGTCGGAGCGCGCAAAGTGTGTGCAATATGTTGCATGCCCATTCCCACGGGGAGCCCCGCGGTCGACCGCTCGCTGCTGCGTGACGACGTCTACCGGCGCCTTCGCGACGCCATCATCGATGGCACGTTCACCCCGGGCGAGCAGCTCAAGGACGGCGAGCTCGCGGAATGGCTCGGCGTCAGCCGCACCCCCGTACGCGAAGCTCTGCTGCGCCTCGGCAGCAGCGGACTGGTGGTCGCCCTGCCGGGCCGATCGACACGAGTCAGCACCATCGACGCCCCGGCCGTCCGGGACGCCCGCGACGTCATCGCCGCCATGCACGAACTGGCCGTACGCCAGACCACAGGCCGGCTCAGCGACGACGACATCGAGCGCATGCGCGCCGCCAACCGCCGCTTCGCCGAGGCGGTGGCCTCAGGCGACGTCGGCGCGGCCCTGGACGCCGACGAGGAGATCCACCGGATCCCGGTTGCCGCCCTCGGCAACCGCGCCATCGAAACCGTGCTGGATCAGTTCGACCCCCTGGTACGCCGCGCGGAACGCCTCCGCTTCCGCGCCGACGGCCACGCCTCCGTCGACCTGCACTCCCACCTGATCGACCTCATCGCCGCCGGCGACGCCTCGGCCGCCGCCACCCTGGCCTTCGACATCTGGCACACCCTCCCCACCGAACCCCGAACCGACGACTGACTCGTCAGGGTCGCACCCTGTCGACAACCACGACGGCCACGATCAGAAGGCCGGAACCAACCCCGGCCCAGAGAGCGCACCGCGGCCACAACACCTTCATGCGCGCCGGGTCCGACGTCCGATGCAACCTGACGGCGTCCCGTACCGAAACACCGAACGCAGCCGCCGGCAGCAACAGGATCACCAGGCCCAGAACGGCCATCGAGGTGCCCTTGAAGAGCGCTGTCACCCCGGCGACGAGAGCAAGCACGTAGACGAAGGCCAGGAGCAGGGCGAACTTGCCGACCACTCGCCGCAGCTCCACGGCCGGATCACGCACACCACTCACCTACCGCCCCGTCGATGACCGCGACGCTACCCGCCGTTCGCCGGCGCCCGGGGCGGCCGGCTCGAGATTTGTCGGGAGCACGGGGCCGGCAGGGATGCGCAGCGAGCGGTGTCCGCGGGAGCGACGGTCAGGGCAAGGCACGGAGCGGGGACATCATGATCTGAAGGTTTGTTCGCGATCGGCGGGGCTGCTCCTCGCCGGCTCGTCCTCGTCGGGCCGGTCGGGGTGCTGGTCCTCCGGGCGGCCGGCGGCGTAGGGCCCGCCACCGGCCGAACCGATCTGCTGCCTGCGCCGGGCGGCCGGCTGGTGCGGGTCGGCGGCGTCCGTGGGGAGATTGTCGCTCGTGTCACGGTCGGGCCGGTCGTCACGGATGATCTCGTCGGACATGCCGCCTCCTACGAAGGGTGAGGCCGCCACCGGCGGCATCGGCAGGCGCCTACCCGCGGAACGGGCCGCCACACGCTCGCCTGTCCGGTCGGATCGCCACGAGGCTTCGTGACGGGCGGGGCGCCTCGGCATAAGGTGGGTCGGCCGGTTGATCTGGTGGAATCGGCGGCCGAGGCCGTCCGGGAGAGAAGGTCACGGTGGGTACGCTCGACGCGGTCCGGCAGCTGATCCGCCAGGGCTACCGCGCCCGGCCCGAGGACCTTGCCGACATGGCCATGCAGGCGGCGCCGCTGCTCGGTGTAACCGCGATGGTCATCTACGTCGTGGACCACCAGCAACGACAGTTGTTGCCGCTGCTCGGCGACCAGTCACCGCCCTGCGAACCGACCGCGGTCGACGGGACCCTCGCCGGGCGCGCCTACAGCTCCTTGACGCCTGTTGCCGCGTCGCCCGACGACGGCAGGCAGGTGGTGTGGGTGCCGCTGCTCGACGGCAGTGAACGCATGGGCGTGCTGCAGGTCATCGCCGACCGGCCGTTGACCGAGGAGGCCGTCGCCGACTGCGCCACCATCGCCGCGCTGGTCGGCGAGATCGTCGTCACCTGTGATCTGTACAGCGACACCATCGAACGGCGGCGGCGCCGCGAGCCCATGCAGCTGGCTGCTGAGATGCTCCGCGCGCAGCTGCCCCCGCTGACGTTCGCCACCAGTCGCCTCGTCGTCGCCGGCATTCTCGAACCCTGTTACGACGTCGGTGGTGACGCCTTCGACTACGCCGTCAACGGCGACACCGCCCACCTCGCCCTGTTCGACGCCGTCGGCCACGGCTCCGCCGGTGGCATGCGGGCCGTCGTGCTGGCCTCGATCGCCATCGCCGCCTACCGCAACGCCCGCCGTACCGGCATGGACCTGGCCTCGACCTACCATCATCTCGACAACGCCGTCCGGGATCACGACCGCACCGGCATGATCACTGCCGTGCTCGCCGAACTCGACCAGAACAACGGCGTCCTGCACGTCATCTCGGCCGGTCACCCCGGCGGCATCGTCCTGCGCAACGGTCGCCTGGTCACCGTTCTGCCCTCGCCCACCGCCCTGCCGGTCACTCTTGGTGATCGACGGCCGCCGGTCATCATTCAGGAAGCTCTCGAACCCGGTGACCACGTCCTGCTCTACACCGACGGCATCACCGAGGCCCGCGACAAGGACGGCACCCCGTTCGGCCTCGACCGGCTCGTCGAGTTCACCCAGCAGGCCCTCGCCGACCAGCTGACCGCAGCCGAAACCGCACGCCGGCTCGTCCACGCCATCCTCGGCCACCAGGACGACTGCCTCCAGGACGACGCGACCGTCCTGCTGCTGCACTGGCTCGGCCCGGTGGCAGCACCCCCGGCTGCCGCATGACGGTGTGCCGCCGGGTTCAGCTGTCGGCAGGCGGCTGACGACTCCCGAGCCGGGCCTGGAGCCAGCAGCCGGACACCACAGCCGCGACGAGCAGACCGGCGGCGATGGCCGCCGGCGGCCCGGCGACGAGTGCACCCACCGGCACCGCCACAACCAGGGCAAGAACGGCAATGAGGACAGTGAGCCATCTGGGGTGGCGCCGGGCCGCACGCGGTGACAATGTCCGGGCCAATCCGGGATCGGCGGCACTCAGGTACGCGTCGATCTCCGACAACCGGCGCTGTTCGACATCGTCAAGCACGGCATGCCTCCATCACGGTCACCGGGGCTACCCCTGGGGAGTACCCCTGCCGGTTGCTCGTACGCCTGTGTTCGGCGACTACCACCATTGTGACCCCGAGCGGTGGAGGTTTGGACACCGTCGGACGGGTACGCGGCGGTGATGCCGCTCGATCCTCAGCCGCGCGGGCGTCGCGGCACCGTTGGTCACGCCTACAGCCCGTTGAACCTGCGTCTGGTGCTGGCCGCGTTCGTGTCCGTCGTGTCCGTCGTGTTCGCCGTGCTGCTGTTGCAGACCGGGGTCACGGTGTTCGGATGGTTGTTCGTCGCGCTGGCCGTGGTCGCCGCTGTTGACCTCGTTGTCGTGCAGTTGCGACGCCGGGCCCGCCGGCGCGCTGAGGGCGACGGTCATTCGCTGTTCGAATGATCGCGCCGCGGCGGCCTGTCAGTGCGAGGTGGCTGCCGCTCTGGCGCGGGCACTCGTCTCCCGGGCCAGTTCTTCGCTGAGGCCCACGTAGGTCGAGGGGTCGAGGAGCTGGGCTACCTCGGCGGGCCGGCAGACCTCGGTGACCCGCGGATCGGCGGTGAGCGCCGCGAGGAATGTCGTCTCGCCGGAACCGGCTCGGGCGGCCGCGTCGCGGACCACGCCGTGCGCCTGCTGGCGGCCGAGGCGTGGTGCCAGGTGCATCATGACGTTCTCGGCGTTGATGAGGCCGTTCGTCAGGGTCAGGTTGTGCGCCATCCGGTCCGGGAAGATCTCCAGGCCGGCCAGCAGGTCGTGCACGCCGGTCAGCATGGCGTAGGAGAGCCGGCAGGCGCCCTCCACGGCACGGTCCATCATCGCGGAGCGGGCGCCGTCGACCTCGTGGGACTGCATCATCGCGTCGAGGGCGAGCGGCACGAGTGCTCTGACCTGCGCCGCGTCGCTGACGATGCCCTGCGAGATCTTCGGGTTGCGTTTCTGCGGCATGGTGGAGCTGCCCACGTCGCCGGCCGGGATGCCCTCGCTGACCTCGCCGAACTCCTCGGCCATGAGCCGGGACACCTCGTCGGCCAGGCCGGAGCAGGTGGCGGCGAGCATGCCGAGGACCGAGACCAGCTCGGCGAAGTGGTCGGTGATGTTGCGCGCGGGCACCGGCATCTCGGTCAGGCCGAGGTCGGCGGCGACCAGCGCCTGCACCTGCCGGCCCGGAGCGCCCAGCGAACCGAACGTTCCCGCCGCACCGCCCACCATGCACGTCAGCAGCCGGGGACGGCACTCGCCGAGGCGTTCCAGGTGCCGGATCAGCACATCGGACCAGGCCGCGACCTTGAGCCCGAAGGTCATGGGGACCGCGTGCTGCCAGTGGGTCCGGGCCGGCATCACCAGACCGGCGGTCCGCTCGCCCAGCTCGCTGAGCTCGAGCAGGATCTGCCGCAGCAGCTCGACGATCATCCCGTGCGCGTCGCGGAGCATGAGGACGTCACCGGTCTGCTGGATGTTCTGGGTGGTCGCACCCCAGTGCACATAACCGCCGTACGGGTCGCCGGCGACTCTGTCCAACTCCTCGATCAGCGGGACCAGGGTGTGCCCGGTCCGCGCCTGCCCGGCGTCGATGCGCTCGTCGTCCATCAGTGAGAGCTGCGCCGAGGCGCTGATGCGGTCGGCCGCGTCCGCCGGGATGATTCCGAGGGCACCCTGCGCCCTGGCCAGCGCCGCCTCGACGTCCAGATAGCGCTGGCGGCGGGCGGTGATGCCGAACAGGTCCGCGATGGCGCCGTCCCGGCCCTCTGGCATCCGGCCGCTCCTGACCTGTCATCGTCCCGGCTGTACGTCCAGCTCAGGACTATGCCACCAGTGCAGGCCGGTGATGCGGTGCAGCGACTCACTTCACGCAGGTGTCGCAGTAACAGGAGCCGTAGTTCGTCCGGGCCGGACGGAGCAGAAGGGCCATCGGCAGCGCGGTGAAACCGGGACGGATACCGCTGGAGGCCAGCAGCTCGCGTTCGTCGTCACGCAGATAGTTGAAGGTCGCGGTGCTGTAGTAGACGGCCATGTCGTTCTTGAGCTGGGTCCGCAGCAGCGACATCTGCCGCTTGGAGGCGCACCCTCGCACCTTCTCGACGACGTGGGGATTGCGATCATTCAGTCTCGGTGCCAGGGACGCCGGCGCAAATTTGCCGACTTCGCAGGTCAGATTGGAAACGATCACGAAAAACAGTCGGCGACTGGTGTCCGGGAGATACATTCCGGAGCCGTCCCGGAAATACCACTCGTGCATCGCCTTGGCGAGCTCCGCCCGCTGCTCAAGGCTCAGTGGATCATCATCGGCCGGGGTCGACGGCGCGGTGACCTCCCACAACCGGGCGTACGCCCCCGCGGCCTGCGGGGTCAGCGAATTGCGCATCTGGCGCCGATAGTTGTTGCCGACCCACAGACCCACAACACCGAGGAAAATGGTCGCCAGCGCCTGCGAGATCTCACCCATCGCACCCACACTCCCGACTGTCCATGAGCGATCCGGTGCACCGTTGCAGGCCAACCATAATGGAGTTTTCCGGTGCCGAAAGGGTCGTCGGACCGTCCGAGAGCGGACAAAAAACTGCCCGGTCGGATGATCGACCGGGCCCGATGCGACGGTCAGCGACCGGTGTACGCGTACGCGGCAACCCAGTCGATGTAGACGTGCCCGCTGATGCTCGGCTTGGGGCGGCCGCCACCCGGTGCGCGTTACGCCTTACGGGTGAATGAGAGATCGTTCTGCTGCGGATCGCGTCATGACCGCTGCGCTCGCGACTCTCCAGAGCATGGCAAAGTTCCCTAGTTTCCTCCGTAAGGCGGCGATGGTCGGTCTGGCCGTCTCCGCGCTCTCCCTGCCCGTCGTCGGTGGGACCGCTTCCGCGGCTCCGGCCGGCCCCGCCGCCCCGGCGGCAACCGTCAAGGCACCGGCACTGAGCCCGTCCGCCAAGCTGCTGATGCGTCGTGACCGCAACACGGTCTGCGTCAACGGCCACGTGCAGAACATCGGGTGGCAGGGCTGGCGCTGTTCCAGCAACCGTCGTGCGGCGATGGTCGGCACCGTCGGCCGGTCGCTGCGGCTCGAGGCAGTGTCGATCTCGACGAACCGGACCGGCGGCGTGTGCGCCCAGGGCCACGTGCAGAACATCGGCTGGCAGCGTACGCGGTGCACCAGCAACAACCGGGTCATCACCGTCGGCACCGTGGGTGAGTCGCTGCGGCTCGAGTCGGTCCGGCTGAGCACCCGCACCGGCATCTGCGCGCAGGGCCACGTGCAGAACATCGGCTGGCAGAACTGGCGGTGCTCGCGCCGCAACGGCTGGGCGCAGGTCGGCACCACCGACCGTTCGCTGAGCCTCGAAGCGCTCCGCGTTCGCGTCTGACCTTTCCCCATGAGCGATCGCCCGCGGTAGTCACCCCCGACTACCGCGGGCGATTGCCGTTCGCCCGGTCCGTCCTCGCATCCTCAAGAATCCGGCGTCCCGGCCGATGGGTCACAGCGTCGGAAGCTTCAGACCCCGGGCGAGGCAGGAGAACGACCGTGCACGCAGCGGCCCACGAACTCGAGGCGGCGTCATGGCAGCCGGGCCCTGCGGACCTCGGCGAGATCGAACGGCTGCTCAACCTCGCCCGCATCCACCTCAGCGTGGAAGTGGCCTGGGTGTCCGCTTTCACCGCCGATCAGCAGACGATCTGCGTGGCCACCGGCGAGGTCGAGGCGATGGACATCCCGGTCGGCCAGGGCACCGAACTGCCGGACTCCTACTGCACCCGGGTGCTCGCCGGAGCGCTGCCCGCAGTCATCTCCGACGCCCGCCGTCACCCGATCACCCGGGACCTGGCCGTCACCCGTGACCTGCACCTCGGCTCGTACATCGGGGTGCCGTGGCGCGGACCCGACGGCATCCCCGCGGGCATGGTGTGTTGTGTCAGCAGGCACCCCGATCCGACCCTCGGCGAGCACACTGTGCGTTATCTCGCCCTGATCGCCGACCTGATCAGCGACCACATGGACAGCCCCTTCGCCCAGCAACGCCACGCGATGGAGAAGAACCGCCGCAGTGTGCAGGCCGTTCTCGACAGCCGGGCGGTCCGGATGGTCTTCCAGCCGATCGTCCGGCTGCACGACCACCACACCGTCGGGTTCGAGGCACTGGCCCGCTTCGAACCGAGCATGTTCACCGGACCCGACACAGCGTTCGCGGCGGCGAGCCACGGCGGTCTCGGCGTCTCCCTCGAACTGCTGGCCCTGCGCCAGGCGCTGCACCGGCTCCGTGACCTGCCCCTCGGAACCTGGCTGGCGGTGAATCTGTCCGCCGAGGCCCTGCTCGACCCCGAGGTGCGCGACCTCCTCCTGGCCCACGCCGGAGCCGACCTGAACGTCGAGGTCACCGAGCACACCCAGGTCACCGACTACGACCTGCTGATCGACGCGCTCGGCTCGCTGCGCCGGGCCGGCATCCAGCTCAGCGTGGACGACGCCGGGGCGGGCTACTCCAGCCTGCAACACATCCTGCGCCTGCGCCCGGACCTCATCAAGCTCGACATCAACCTGGTCCGCGACATCGACACGGACCCCGTCAAGGCCGCACTGGCCCACTCCTTGAACGACTTCGCCCACCAGATCGGCGCACGGCTGATCGCCGAGGGCATCGAAACCGCCGCCGAACACGCACACCTTCGCGGAATCGGCGTCGCCTACGGTCAGGGCTACCACCTCGCCCGCCCGGCCGTCCTGCCCTGACCCAGGCGTCACAGGCGCTCAAGAGTGCCTGGTTGCCGCCGATCGGATAGGTGTGCGACGTAATGGCGGTTGGCTGGCCTGGCCCGCGGTCGGGCTCCTGGCGTGTGTGGCGTACGTGGTGGCTCCGAGCGAGGCCGCACGGCAGATCGTCATGTTGCTGACGAGCCTGACCTCTGTGGTCCTGGCGGTTGTCAACATTCGCCGGCGGCCGTTGGCGGACGCCCGGCTGTGGTACGTCCTGACCGGCGGACTGGCCTTCTGGGCAGCCGGTGATCTCGTCTCTGTCGGCAATGCCGTGACCCTGGGCCTTCTGCCGTTTCCGTCCTGGGCCGACGTCTTCTACCTCAGCGCCTACCCTCTGCTCATCGGCGGGCTGTTCGGCCTCAGCCGTCCGCCCCGGCAACGCAGCCTCGCCGGTCTTCTCGATTCCGCGGTGATCGTCACCGGCCTGGGCCTCGTGTACTGGGTTTTTGTCATCGAACCCATCGCACACCAGCCCGACCTGCCTGGACTGGTGCGCCTGGCCTCGGTGGCGTATCCGACGGCCGGCCTGCTGCAGATCGCGGTGACGATGCCGCTGATCTTCCGGGTCGGCGGACGCTCACCCACGCTGTGGTTGCTGACCCTGTGCAGTGTCACCGCGATGCTCAGCAACGCCGGCTATTCCTTCCTGACACCCTCCAGCCCCGTGTACCACGTAGCGCTGGGGATGTACCTGCTCGTGTACGTCTGCATCGCCGGTGCTGCCCGTTACGCGCCGACCGGCCGGGCCGGCGCGGACGACGCCACCAAGGAACGGTTCGGCCGGATGCGGCTGACGTTGCTGGGCGTCTCGACTCTGCCCGTACCCGTGGTGCTGGTGATCGAGGGGTGGCACCGGCCGGGCCGGATCAGCTGGCTGCCGGTGGCCGCCGGCGCGGTCGTGTTGTTCGGTCTGGTGCTTGTACGTTTGTCGGGTTTCGTGACCAAGGTCCAGATCCAGGCCGGACAGCTGGAAGATCTCGCGATGCTCGACGGGCTGACCGGGCTCCCCAACCGGCGGCGGTTCGAGCAGCGACTGCAGGAATCGCTGCCGTCCCACGTCGTCCAGCTGGCCGTGCTCGACCTCAACGGCTTCAAGGAGGTCAACGACCGGCTCGGGCACGGCACAGGTGATCATCTGCTGGCTGTGGTCGGGCAGCGGCTGACCCAAGCCGTCCGGAGCGACGACATGGTCGCCCGGCTGGGCGGGGACGAGTTCGCTGTCATCATGACGGACACCTCGTCGGCGGAGATGGACGGGATCGTGGAGCGGTTGCAGGCCGGGCTGCGCCGTCCGGTCCGGGTCGACGACCAGGACCTGCTGATCAGCGCGAGTGTGGGCTCGGCCGACAGCACCGGCACCGACGACCCGTACGAGGTGCTGCGCCGAGCGGACGTCGCCATGTACGCGGCGAAGACCGATGACGGCGGCCACCGCCGGTACTCCAACCGCATGGACCAGGACGCCGGCGAGCAGGCCCAGGTGCGCGCGGAGCTGAAGGTGGCCCTGGACACCGGCCAGTTCCGGCTCGTCTACCAGCCGATCGTGTCGCTGCCCGGCGGCCGGATCGTTTCGGTGGAGGCCCTGGTGCGGTGGCAGCACCCGGAACGTGGTTCTGTCAGCCCGGCGGCCTTCATCCCGGTCGCCGAGCAGAACGGCCTCATCGTCGAGCTGGGTGAGTGGATCCTGCGGGAGGCCTGCACCCAGGCGGTCGCTGGCGCAACGAGTTCGGCGAGGCCGCGCCCAAGCGCATCAGCGTCAACGTGTCCGCCCGCCAGCTGGCCGAACCCAACTTCCCCGACATCGTCACGTCGGTCCTGGCCCGGACCGGGCTGGGCGCGGCAAACCTGACGATCGAGGTGACCGAGACGGCGGTTTTCGGTGGCGGACGGGCGGTGCAAGCGGTCAAGGCCCTGCACGGCCTGGGCGTCAAGATCGCACTCGACGACTTCGGCACCGGGCACTCGTCACTGGGCCTGCTGCAGACCGTCCCGGTGGATACGCTCAAGGTGGACAAGTCCTTCGTGGACAACATCACCATGGCCGGCCGGCACGCGGTCATCGCCACGGCGCTGATCCAGGTCAGCGACGGCCTCGGCCTGACCGCGGTGGCCGAGGGTGTGGAAACTGCCGAACAGGCCGCCGAACTGCACCGGCTCGGCTACCAGATGGCGCAGGGCTACTTCTTCGGCAGGCCGGTCCCCCAACCCGACTTCCTCACCGCGTACGCCCAGCAGGCCGGCGTCTCCTGAGTCATCGCCCCGCCTCGCATCGTTGCGCTACGACCACCTCGGCGAATACAGCCGCGAGGGTGGCGCCAATCGGCGGTACGGCATCCCGGTCGCCGGCGACGACCCGGCCGCGAAGAAGCAGGTGTTCGACCTGATCGAGCAGATCGGCTTCGAACCCGTCGATGCGGGCGGGCTGTCCGACAGCCGCTCGTTCCAGCCCGGCACCGACGTCTACACCGCCGACCTGCCCGCCGACGAACTCCGCGAGCGGATCGGCATCTGAAGGGACACAGCCAGGGCCCGCCCGGCCGGAGCCGGGCGGGCTTTTAGGCTCAGGCGGCGGGCTGCAGCAGGACCTTCGTCCAGCCGTCGTCCCGGTTGTCGAAGTGCTGGTAACCGTCGGGCGCATCGGTCAGCGGCAGCTCGTGGGAGACCAGGAAGGACGGCTGCGCGCGACCGGTGATGATCAGGTCGCGCAGGTGGCGGTTGTAGCGCATGACCGGGCACTGTCCGGTCCCCATCCGCTGGCCCTTGCTGAACAGCGTGCCGTAGTCGAACGCGATGCGGCCCTGCTTCGCCTCCTCGGTGGACGCTCCCGGGTCCTGCGGGAGGTACACCCCGACCACACCGATACCGCCGGTGGAGCGCACCACCTTGACCAGGTTGTCCAGGACCAGCTCCGGGTGCTCCCGGCCGGACGGGTCGTGTGCCTGGTAGCCGACCGCCTCGACACCGCAGTCCGTGCCCCGCCCGCCGGTGGCGTCCAGGATCTGCTCGACCGGATCACCGGCCGAGAAGTCGACCGGCGTCGCGCCGATCTTGCCGGCCAGGTCGAGCCGGTCCTTCTCCTTGTCGACCACGAAGACCTGCGAGGCGCCGCGGATCATCGCGCTGTGGGCGGCCATCAGACCCACCGGACCGGCCCCGAAGACGGCCACGCGGTCGCCGGGCTGCAGACCGGCCAGCTCTTGATCCGGTCGACGGCGTCACCGACGGCCTCGACGATGCCCATGTTCTCGTGGCCGAGGATCTTGCCCTGCTCGACCGACGTGCGCCCCTCGTACATGTGCAGGTCCGACCCGCAGATGTTGGTGGTGGTGATCCGCACGATCGCGTCGTTCGGTGACTGGATCGACGGATCCGGCACCTCCTTCACGGTGACCTCGCGGGGACCCTGGTAGACGACAGCCTTCATGACATCCTCCGATCGCTGATCGTCGCCGCCTACCCTCCCCGCGGCCGAGGTAACGAAGCGCCGGCTACCTGAGTGCGGCCGGCCGGGCCAGGAGGTCGTCGCCGGACGAGCAGCTGAGAACGGCCCGGCGGACGGCGCTGACCCGCGCCGCGGCCTCCCGCTCGTCGAGTTTCCGCAGCTGCAGCCACACCTTGCGGGCCGGGGCGACGTCCTCCGTGGCGAGGTCGAGCTGTGCCGGATCGACGCCGAGCAGCCAGGCTGTCGCGGCGTTGACCACCACCGGGTCGGTTCCGGGCGACTCGTCGGGGCAGACGAACGGCAGGACGCCGACGTTCGACACCATGATGTGCTCGAGGTTGCCGGCTTCGTACACGTGACCGTCGTCGCCGATGGACATGGGGATGGGCATGCTGTCCGGATAATTGGCGATGTCCAGCTGGGGGATGATGTTCTCCTCCGCGCTGGTCGGGGCGTCCGGCAGCCGGGCCAGCTTCGCGAGCGCCGCGCGGGCCGGAGGTGTCACCTCGTCCAGCACACCGCTGTGCACCCGGGCCACGCAGACCTTCGGGGTGTCGGCGGTGCAGACCAGCTCACGTGCGGCCGCGTCGATCGGCTCCTTGACGAAGGCCGAGCCACCCTGGAGGACCAGCACCGCGGCGATGATTCCCAGCAATGCCGGCAGCAGGGCGCGCTTACGGGCGACGGCGAACAGCAGAGCGACGCTCGCGGCCAGGCCGGTCAGGTAGAGCACCTGGGCGACGCTGAACCGTCCCGGAACGGTGGCAAAATCATCCGGACCGCCCAGCGTGGACGAGGGGAACAGCAGCGCGCTCAACCACTCCCGGTTCCCGGTGATCCCCTTCGCCACCAGCGGGGTGGCGAAGGTCGCGACCGCCAGCAGCGGGGCGGTCGCCAGGTACGGCAGCAACCGCCCGGCCGCCAGCCCGAACCAGGCCGCGGTGACCATCGCGAGCGCGCCGGCCACCAGAACTCCCGCCACGGCACCGGCCCGCAGGTACTCCGCGGTGTCGACGATGCTGACCGCGGCCAGACCCCAGGCACCGGCATAGGTCACGAACGCGGTGATGCCGTACACCGTCAGGATCGGTGCGACCTGCTGGGCCCGCGGACGGGGAACGCCGGCGAACAGCTCCAGCACCCCGGATCGGTGCTCCCGCCGCCCCTGCCAGGCTCCCGCCGCCACGGCGAGCCCGGTCAGGAACGAGAGGTACCACCGCTGGTCCATCGCCAGGATCATGTAGCCGCTGGTCCACCGGTAGGGCGCGGCGTAGAGCAGCCACGTGCCGGCGACCAGCAACAACACGCCCATCCAGGCCACGCCGGACCGGCGTAGCTCGATGCGGAGGATGCGGGTCATCGGCGCTCGTCCAGGTCCGGGTCTCGTTCCACATCGAGGTAGACGACGGCCGATCGGGAAAGGATCACCGTTTCGCCACCTGCGGTCAGTCGCTGACGGGGACCGGCCGGCGGGACGGTGCGAGCATCATCGCCACGCAGGCGATGGTGATGACGACGAAGAAGCCGACCGCGGCCTGGAGGGCGGCGGGGACGTCGACGAAGAAGGCCGGCAATGCGGTGACCGCGGAGATGATCCGGGCGCCGGCGGCGATGCGGACCGCGCCGCGCCGGGCAGTGCGCCAGGCGATCACCACGGCGATCACCGTGATCAGGCCGAGGACTGCGTCGATGACCAGGATGGCGTAGGGCGGGCCGTCCTCGCCGTCCGGCGTCGGTGTGAACGGTGCGATCAGGTCGAGGACTCCCAGCACGAGTGCGATGATCATTCCGGCTTTGTTGAGTTTGGTGAACGGCATGGCTGACACCCCGGATTCGGATGAGCACCGTTGATCGGTGCCGGCACGTCGAGCTTGCGGGCGGGCCACTTCCCGCCGGATCGGTCCGCCTACCTGAGCGACCGGGGAATCCTCCCGGGTCCTCCCGGGAAGATAATCCTGGGTCCGGGCAGGTAGAGCCATCATCATGGACGCATGACGCCGCCGGACCGCCCTATCTCCGTGGTCCTCGTGGACGACCACCCCGTGGTCCGCGGCGGTCTGCGGGCGCTCATCGAGTCGTTCGAGGGCTTTTCGGTGGTGGGCGAGGCCGCTGACGGTGAGCAGGCCGTCCGCGAGGTGCTGCTGCATCAGCCGGATGCGGTGATCATGGATGTGATGATGCCGCGGCTGGACGGCGTGGAGGCGACACGCCGGATCGTCCGCGCCAGCCCGTCCACCGCCGTGCTGGTGCTCTCCATGGCCGAGGACGACGACGTGGTGTTCAGTGCGATGCAGGCCGGCGCTCGCGGGTACCTGCTCAAGGGCGCCGCGCAGGAGGAGATCGACCGGGCGCTCAAGGCCGTGGTGGCCGGTGAGGCGATCTTCGGTCCCGGCGTGGCCGCGCGGGTGCTCGGGCTGTTCTCCCGCGGGACGGCCGACCGCACCGACCCGTTCCCGGAGCTGACTCCCCGGGAACGTGAGGTGCTCGAGCTGGTGGCGCAGGGCCGGCGCAACGCCGCCGTCGGGCGGACCCTCGGGATGGCGTCCAAGACGGTGGCCAACCATCTGTCGTCGATCTTCGCCAAGCTCCAGGTCACCGATCGGTCGGCCGCCATCGTCCGGGCCCGCGACAACGGACTGGGGCGGGGCCGCTCGTCATGACACAGCTGGAATGGTCCGGGTGGCTGCCGCTCGGCGCCGGTTCGGTCGTGCTCGGCGGCGCGGTCCTGTTCCTTTTCCTGCGGCGGCGCCGCGCCCCCGAGTCCGCCGTTCCGGTCCGACTGCTGGGGCTGCTGCTGGCCGCCGCGGTGAGCGCTCTGCTGGCCGTGGTGGTGCGACTGACCACAGGTCCGGGCGGCGTACCGGATCGGTTGTGGGCCTTGAGCCTGGTCGTTCTGCTGCCCCTGGCGGTCGTGCTCTACCCCGACGACCGCCCGCCTCCCGGGCTCGGCTGGACAGCCACGGCCGTGGTCGGTCTCTCCGGCGGCATGGCCCTTCTGTACCCCGGGACCTTCGCCGGGAGCGGGCTCAGCGAGATCGTCGCCTACCTGCTGGTGCTGGCCGCGCAGTGGTGGCGTTACGAGCACACCAGCAGCACCGGACGGCGCGCACTGCAATGGCTGGCGCTGGGCTCGGTGCCGGGACCACTGCTGGCGGCCATCGCGAGCTTCGTGATCCCGTACGAGCCTTTGGGCGTTCTCGGTCTGGTGGTGTGGATCGTGTTCGTCGCCTGTTTCTGCGTCGGCCTGGTCGCGCCGGAGCTTCGCGACGTCCGCGCGATCATGCTGAGCGTCATCGTCCACTCGATCACCGTGCTGCTGGTGATGAGCGTCTTCGCGACCGTCATCGCGCTGGCCGACACCATCGCCGGAGATCCGGTGAGTCTGGCCCCGGGCGCGCTCGGGCTCATCGCGGCCGCCTGCGCCATCGGGTACGCCCCCTTCGCTCGACTCTTCCGTCAGGTCATCGAGCTGCTGCTGTTCGGCGCCCGCAGCGATCCGATCGCCGCCGCGTCACGCATCGGGGAACGGCTCGGCCACGACCCCGTGCCGGCGTTGCGGTCCCTGCGCGAGTCGCTGACCCTGCCGTACGCCGCCCTGCTGGACGAGTCCGGTGAGCCGGTCGCGGTCAGCGGGCAAGAGCCGGAGTCCGTCGTCCGCTGCAGTCTGATCGCCGGGACCGACACTCTCGGGCATCTGGTCGTCGGTCTGCGACCGGGTCAGGTGTCCCTGCTGCGCGGTGACGAGCAGGTCGTGGCCGTCCTGGCGCCGGCCCTGACCCAGCTCATGCAGGCGCGCAAACTCCGAGGCGAGCTGCAGGCGTCGCGCGCCGCCGTCGTCTCCGCGATCGAGGAGGAACGCCGGCGGCTGCGGCGCGACCTGCACGACGGCACCGGACCACGCCTGACCGGGATCGCGTACGCCGCGGACGCCGCCCGCAACATCCTGGGCCGGGACCCGGACCGCGCCGCGCAACTGCTGGCCGGTGTGCGCGCGGAGGCCGGGGAGGCGATCGTCGAGGTGCGCCGGCTCGTCGAGGGTCTGCGTCCACCCAGCCTGGACCAGGTCGGCCTGGAACAGTCCGTCCGGCAGCACGCACAGCACCTGCTGCACTCCGACGGCCGGCCGATGGCCGTCGAGGTCCGGGTGCCCGCCGAGCTCCCGGCGCTGACGGCGGCGGTGGAGGTCACGGCGTACCGCATCGTCGTCGAGGCGCTGACCAACGCCTCCCGGCACTCCCACGGCCACCAGGCGACCGTCACGCTGTCCGCGGACGAACCGGCCCTCGTGGTCGAGATCCACGACGACGGTCCCGGCGACGACGCCTGGGATCCCGGCGACGGGATGACGTCGATGCGGGAACGTGCCGAGATGCTCGGCGGCACCCTGACCGCCGGCCCGGACACGACCGGCGGACGAGTGATCGCCCGGCTGCCGCTCATCCCCTCACCCCAAATGGGTGACGCGCCCCACACCGCCTGACCAGTCATCGGCGCCGATCAGGCCGTATAAGCGCCGGTATGGGACTTCGAGGATTCAGTGCGGGCGGCCCGGTCGCTGAGAGCATGCTGATAACCGGATGCCGCCCGTAACCCAGCGGTGGGAGCATGGGCGCTTCTGTGCGCGCAGGGACTTCCGTTGCGCGTGGTGCCTCTGAGAGGCCCAAGAAGCTGAGGGAGTTTCTCGTGACCGAACAAGCCGCCGCGCCTCCGGGCAAGCTGGACGCCGCGGTGCTCAAGATCGCCGGGGTGGTGGTGCTCGGGGCGATCATGTCGATCCTCGACATCACCGTCGTCAGCGTCGCCCTGCCGACCTTCCAGAACGAGTTCGACGCGACGTACGCGCAGGTCGCCTGGACCATGACCGGGTACACCCTGGCGCTGGCCACGGTGATCCCGCTCAGCGGCTGGGCCGCCGACCGGTTCGGCACCAAGCGGCTCTACATGATGGCGATGCTGCTCTTCACGCTCGGCTCGGTGCTCTGCGCCACCGCCGACTCGATCGAGCAGCTCGTCGCGTACAGGGTCCTGCAGGGCCTGGGTGGCGGCATGCTCATGCCGATCGGCATGACGATCATGACGCGGGCCGCCGGCCCCGAGCGGATCGGCCGGCTCATGGCCGTGCTGGGCGTTCCGATGCTGCTCGGCCCGATCGGTGGCCCGATCCTGGGTGGCTGGCTGATCGAGGCAGCGAGCTGGCACTGGGTCTTCCTGATCAACCTGCCCATCGGCATCATCGCCCTCGTCTACGCGCAGCTCGCCCTGCCCAAGGACGAGCCCCACCCGTCGGAGTCGTTCGACTTCGTCGGCATGCTGATGCTCTCGCCCGGCCTGGCCCTCTTCCTGTACGGCGTGTCGTCGCTGCCCGAGGAAGGCACGATCACCGCCACCAAGGTGTGGGTCACCATGCTGGTCGGTGCGCTGCTGGTCATCAGTTTTGTCATCTACTCGTTCAGGCCGCAGCACCCGCTGCTCGACCTGCGCCTGCTGAAGAACCGCAACCTGAGCGTCGCGTCGCTGTCGCTGTTCGTCTTCGTGATCGCGTTCATGGGTGCCGGCCTGCTCTTCCCGAGCTACTTCCTGCAGGTCCGGGGCGAGTCGACGCTCGACGCCGGTCTGCTGATGGCTCCGCAGGGCATCGGTGCGGTGCTGACCATGCCGATCGCCGGCATGCTGGCCGACAAGATCCCGGTCGGCCGGACGGTGCCGTTCGCGATGGCGCTGATCGCCGTCGGGTTCTTCGGCTTCACCCAGGTCGGGACCGACACGTCGTACCTGTTCCTGTGCGGGTCATTGTTCGTGATGGGCCTGGGCATGGGCGGCACGATGATGCCGATCATGACTTCGGCGCTGCGGACGCTGCAGTCCGCCGAGGTCGCCCGCGGATCCACGCTGGTGAACATCCTCCAGCAGATCGGCGGCTCGATCGGCACGGCGATCATGTCCGTGATCCTGACCAGCCGGCTCAACGGCTCGACGCCGATCCCGGGCCTGAACAACCCGCAGACCGGCGAGCCGATCACCGAGGCGGGCGCGGCCATCGCCACGCAGCAGGGCGCGCAGCTCCCGCTGCCGCCCAACGTCCTCGAGCGCGGCCTGCAGTACGCCGCCGACTCGTTCTCGACCACGTTCTGGGTCGGGTTCGCCCTGGTACTGGCGACCTTCATCCCGATCGCGTTCCTGCCCCGCAAGCGCCGCACGCCCGGCGCCACGGGTGCGGCGGCCGAGCCCGCCGTCGAAGCGCCGATCCTGATGCACTGACACACGCCGGACAAGAACAGGCCGCCCCACCGCTCGGTGGGGCGGCCTTTCTGCTCCACTCGCCTATTCGCGGGCGAGGCGGCCGGTCTGAGCGGGCTGGACGACGTCGCCGTCACGGGCTGGGACGACCTGCTCGCGGCGAGCGGCGCGACGCCGGCCGGACACGTACAGGTAGGCGACGACCAGCACGCACAGGACACCGAACGCACCCAGACCGATCAGCACGGGTGTTGAGATTCCCGTGGATCTGTCGGCGCGCGCCACCGCGGGCTGGGAAGCGGCGGCGGCCGCGGGCCGGGTGGGGTCCGCCACGGTGAACGGGTACGAGCCCTGGACCGTGTGACCGTCCACCGACACCACGCGGTACGCCACCGTGTAGGCGCCGTTGCTCAGCGGCTGAGTAAGGCTGACGGTGCCCTTCCCGGCGTCGACGGTCGGAGCCGCGGCGGGTATCCGTTGTCTGGCCGCGTCGCTGACGACGATGGTGGTGAACTCGGGGTTGAGCCGTTCGCTGAAGGTCAGCGTGACCGAGGCCGGCGCCCGGGCCAGGCTGGCGTCCTCGGCCGGATCCGCGCTCACCAGCTGGGCGTGCGCCCAGGCCGGCGCGGCAGGCAGCAGCACGATCACCACGGCGGCCAGTGCGGCCAGAGCCTTCCTCACGCCAGCACCTGTTCGCCGATCCAGCCGCCCTCGGCGCAGCCCGGCGGGATCGCGAACACGGCCGAGCCGATCGGAGTGATCCATTCGTTGAGCAGGTCCTTGTCCGCGAGGCGCTGCTGGATGGGCACGAACTGCCGGGCGATGTCACGCTGGTACGCCGCGAAGATCAGCCCGGCGTCGGGGTGCCCGAGCGCGTTCGGCACGCCGTCGTAGTTGTACGGCCGGCGCAGGATCTTCAGGCCGGGATCGGTGACCCGGGCCCGGGTGACGTGGGAGAAGTCCGGCATCTTCGGCAGACCGGTGTCGTCCAGGGCGCCGAAGTCGGGCTCGTCGCGCTCGTTGGTGCCGCTCAGCGGGGCACCCGACTCCAGGCGGCGGCCGGTGGCGTTCTCCTTGTCGGCGACGGCCAGCAGGTCCCACTTCTCGATCTCGGCCCGCATCCGGCGGATCACCAGCTGGGTCGAGCCGTCGGTGTTCCACACGGCCGGGTCGATCTCGGTGCCGCGGGGATTGGCCGTGCCGTCGAGCTGACCCAGCACGTTGCGCTGGGTGTGCTCGGGTGCCTGCACGCCGGGGCTGCGCCGGAAGCCCTGCTGCACCCACCGGACCGCGGCGAACGGCCGCGCATCCTTGATCAGCATCCGCTGGGTGTGCGCGACCGTGAGCGGGTCGTCGGCGCAGATCTGCAGCAGCAGGTCACCGCCGGACCAGCGCCGTTCCAGCCGGTCGATGGAGAACTTCGGCAGATCCGCGACCGGTGACGGCACCCCGGCCACGCGGTACAGGCCGGGGCCGAAGCCGAAGGTGACGGTCAGCCGGGCCGGCAGCACCGCGAGGGTGGCGTCGGTGTCACCCAGCGCGGGAACGCCCCGGGTCAGGCGGGCGGCGTCGTCGGACAGCAGCCGCATCATCCGGCTCAGGGTCCGTTTGTCGCTGCCGGCGGCGAGGGTGAAGGCCACGAAGGCGGCGTGTGCCGGCGGGTCCTGGGCCACTCCAGCCTGGCGGGTGCCGTGGAAGGCCACGGTGGCCGTACCGGTGTCCAGCGGGCCCGTGGCCGCGACCGGGACGGGAGTGTCCTCACCGGACAGTGCAACAGCTGCGGCGACCGCACCGAGGCCGGCGACCGCACCCCCGGCGAGCAGGCCTCGCCTGCTCACCGGGGAGGGTCGTGAGGTCACGGCGTCATGCTCGCCATCGGCGAGGCACCGTCCATCGGCATGCCCGAGCCCGGCATGGACATGCCCGGGTCGTAGCTCTCGCCGGCACCGGCAAAGGGCTTGGCGACCGCGGCGAACGGCACGGTCTTGCCGTCGGCCAGCTTGAGGGTGAACGTGACCTCGTCACCGGCCGCCACCTCGGCGGCCGGCTTCATCAGCATCAGGTGATCGCCACCCGGCGACAGCTCGTGCGTGCCCCCGGCCTCGATGACAAAGCCGCCCTGCTTGGGCTGCATCAGCATCTTGCCGTCCTTCATGGTCATCTCGTGCAGCTCCATCGGGGAGGCCGGCGACTCCGCGCCGACCACGGTGATGGCAGCGCCGGTGTTGTTGACCAGGGTGCCGAACGCGGCAGTCATGACGCCGGCCTTGGAGGCCTTCACCCACGGGTCCTTCACCGTCAGGGTCGTGGCGGCCGACGGGCCGGTGGTCGGTGCTGCGGCGGCGGTGTCGTCGCCGTTACCGCAGCCGGCGAGACCGAGCGTGGTCAGTGCGCCGGCCAGTGCCACTGCGGCGAGGGTACGCCGCCGGGAGCCGCGGTTCAGGATGTTTGGCATGGTGTCCGTTTCTCCAGGGGGTATTCGCTGCATTGGTCGTGACCCACCGGTGGCGAGTTCCCGGCCTGTCCGCGCTTTGCGGTGCCGGGCGGGGACGGCGGGTCAGGCGCAGGACAAGACAGAAGCCGAGGACCAGCAGGGCGTGGGTGCCGAGCCGCGCGGACCCGACCCGTCCGCTGAGCAGGTCGCTGACGGTGAGCACGGTGAGCACGCCGATGAACGCGGCCAGCATGATGAGCACGCCGGCGTGACCCGTTCCGGCCCGGGCGACACCGAGGAACGCCGCACCCAGGGCGATGTTCCAGGCGGCGGACTCGTTGCCGACGTGCCCGCCGTTGACCAGGTCCACGGCGTGGAGGCCGAGGATCTGGACGGTGCCGAGCAGGATCTGCAGCACGGCGACAGCGGCCAGCGCCCAGCGGGCGGGATCACGCCTCGCGCGGGGCACCGCCATCCGCTCGTCGGCGCCGACCAGCCGCAGGCCCGGCCGGTGATCCATGTCCATGCCGGGTAGTCGCGCCGCGAGCCCTCATGGTTCCCGCTGTGGTGTTTCCCGTGCCGCCGCGGCGAGAAATGCGTTGTAGCGGGCCAGGTCGTCCGCTTCGCCGGAGGCCTCGGCGCGGTCCGCAGCCCGGTCCAGGCGGGCCTGTTCCCGTTCGTCGGTACGGATCCACTGGCGTACCAGCAGCAGCATGACAACCGCGGCGGGCACCTCACCGAAGGCCCACGCCAGACCGGCGCCGAGGTGCTGATCGGCCAGCAACGACGACGCCCAGGCCGGGTGCACGGCGGTGTACCAGTCGTCGGCGATGACCGTCGTGGACTGCAGCAGCACAAAGCCGAAGAAGGCATGCGCCGCCATCGCCAGCAGGTGCACGACGGTGAGCAGCGCCGGCGGGACACGGCGGCGGCCCGGGTCGATGCCGATGAGGACCCAGAACAGCAGGTACCCGGCGAGCACGAAGTGCACGAGCATCGCGAGGTGTCCCAGGTGGTACCGCATGAGGGTGCCCAGCAGACTACTCAGGTAGAGGCCGTACAGGCTGGTCACGTAGATGCCGAGCGCGACCAGCGGGTGACTGAGGAACCGCATGGGCCGGCTGTGCAGCGCGACCGTCAGCCATTCGCGGGCGCCGCGCACCTGCGGGTCCGCCGGCCGCTTCAGCGCACGGAGGGCCAGGGTCACCGGGGCACCGCCGACCAGCAGGATCGGCACCACCATGGAGAGCACCATGTGCTGGATCATGTGCACGCTGAACAGCACGTAGGCGTACTTGCCGACGCCCAGGCAGGTGATCGCACCCAGGATCAGCATCCCCGCCAGCCAGGACGCGGTCCGGCTCACCGGCCAGGGGTGCCCGGCCCGGTGCAGCCTGCGGACCCCGGCCAGATAGTAGAAGATGCCCACCGCAACGACCGTCAGGAAGAACATGTCCGGCAGGGGGTTGCCGAACAGTCCGGCCGCGGTGATCGGGCCCGGCTGGTCGAAACCGAGCAGTTCGACCAGCGGATCGGGCTCCGCGACGCTCTCGGGCACCGGGGTGGGACTGCGCGCCAGGGCCACGGCCAGCCCCACCGCGGCGCCCAGCACGACCAGCTCCCCTGCGGCCAGCCGCAGGAAGGCCCACGGCGCGCCGGCTCGCAGCGCCGGCAGGGTACGGCTGCGGTGCGCGGCGCCGATGACCCCCACGGCGAGCAGCGCCACGACCTTGAGCAGGACCAGTACGCCGTACCGGGAATCGGTGAGGGCCTGGACGCTCCCGAGCCGGACCGCCGCGTTGACGGCGCCGGTGACGGCGGTCGCCACAAAACAGGCCAGGGCCAGCCGGCTGTAGCGCTCGGTGGTCTCGGCGAAGCGGCGGTGGCGGTTTACCAGGAGGAGGCCGGCCAGGCCACCCACCCAGAGTGACGCCGCCAGGATGTGCAGCGCGAGGCTGGTGACGGCGACCTGGTGGTCGCCGGCGCCGGCCGAGTGCCCGGTGAACGCGGGCGGGAGCAGCGTGACCATCGCCAGCACGGCGGTGACGGCGGCGAGCCCGCGTGACACGCCGCAGCGGGTCAGGACGGCCAGCAGCAGGGCGAGTCCGGCCTGGGTCAGCAGGGCCTGACCCTGCGCGATGGAGCCCGCAAAACTGACCAGCGTCTGGCGGCTCAGCTCTCCCGCCGGCACACCGAGCAGGTCCGACACGGTCAGAGCGATCAGGGCGAGGGACGTGGCCGCCCACAGCAGCGCCAGCCACGTCGTGCGGCGCAGCAGTTGCCAGCCGTGGGCCGACACGCTGCGACCGTCGCCGGGCAGCAGGAACGCCGCCGTAGTCGTGGCACCGACCGTGAGCACACCAAGGGTGTTCGCGAGCAGCGTCAGCGCGGGCAGCGCCCACAGGGTCAGCCGGCCGGGGCTGGGGATGCCGGGCAGCACACTGCCGTCGACCGCCCCACCGAAGATCAACGCTGTCACCAGGACCACCACGGCCGTGCTGGTCACCACGGCGACCAGCGACGGCGTCCTCACCGCACTCTGCACTCCGGGAAGTCGTCCGAGCGGGGAGAAAAGTTCCCGGAGGGTGACCGGGACAAAAGTCGGCCGGCGCGGGAACCAGGAGCGACTGCGGTCCGACTCCTGATGCGACGGGTGCGGCGCCGCATCCACCGAGCGATCCGGAGGACGAACACTCATGGTGGGTTCCGGCGTCCCGGTGGACCCGTTGCCGGGCCCCGAGCCCGACCACAACCTGGTCTCACTGGCAGCGGAGGCCGCGGCCGGTGACCGGGCCGCCTTCACCGACCTCGTCCAGGCGACACAACGCGACGTCATGCGGTTCCTGGGCAGCATCGCCCCGTGGCGTGAGGTCGAGGATCTGACCCAGGAGACCTTCCTGCGCGCCTTCCGGGCCCTGCCCGCCTTCGCCGGCCGTTCCACGGTACGCACCTGGTTGTTCGCCATCGCCAAACGTGTCGCCGTGGACGCGGTGCGCCACGCCGCGAGCCGCCCGCGTCTGATCGCCGTGCCCGACTGGCGCAGTGTGGCCGAGGGCGGCTCGGTGCGCTTCGAGGAAGAACACGCCCTGCACGATCTGGTCGCTGGGCTCTCCGCCGAGCGCCGGGAGGCCTTTGTCATCACGCAGGTCGTGGGTCTGTCCTATGCGGAGGCAGCCGAGATCTGCGGTTGTCCGATCGGGACGATCCGCTCCCGCGTCGCCCGTGCCCGCGAGGACCTGGTGACCGCGATGCAGGAGGCACGGCTGGGCCACCGGGACGTCATCTGATCCGGCACTTTCGCCGGGAACCAATCGCCGCGGCCCGGCGACCAACGAGCGAATCGTGGCCGCCGAACGCTGTGAGGTGCTGATGTCCACCACCACCCCCGTCACGTCCGCCCCACCGGTGACGAGACCGAGGGCTGCGCCCGCGCGCAGCATCGGTCCCCTGCTGTTACGTCTGCACTTCTACGCCGGTGTCTTCGTCGCGCCGTTCCTTCTCCTGGCCGCCATCAGCGGGCTCGCCTACGCGTTCTCCCCTCAGATCGACCGCATCGTGTACGCCGACGAACTCGTGATCGCCGAGCCCGGTGGCTCAGCGCGGCCGATGTCCGAGCTGCTCAACGCCGCCCGGGCCAGTCATCCCGTCGGCACTGTGACCGCGATCCGGGCCGGCGACGGCGACCGCACCACGCAGATCGACTTCACCGCGCCCGGCCTGGACGCCATGCACGCCGAGACCGTCTACGTGAACCAGTACACCGGCGCGGTGACCGGGCAGCTGACCACCTGGTTCGCCAGCACACCGACGCAGACCTGGCTCGACGACCTGCACACCAGCATGCATCTCGGCAAGTACGGCTTTCTCTACTCGGAGTTCGCCGCCAGCTGGCTCGCGTTCATCGCCCTGGGCGGGCTGATCCTGTGGTGGCGCCGCCAGCGCGGCAAGAAGATGCTGGCACCCGAGCTCGCCGCGAAGAAGGGTGTGCGCCGTACCCGCAGCTTTCACGCCTCGCTCGGTGTGTGGCTGACCCTGGGCCTGCTGTTCCTGGCTGCGACCGGGCTGACCTGGTCCGACTATGCGGGCGTCAACTTCGGCAAGGCGGTCGACGCGCTGCAGGGCAGCCGCCCGGCGGTGGCGACGACACTGGCCGGTGCCGCCCCGGTCGCGGCCGGCGGCCACCACGGTGGCGGCACCACCCCCGCTGCCACCGCCGGCATCGACCCGGCGACGCAGGTCGACTCGGTGCTGAAAACCGCGACCGACAACGGCATCACCCGGTCGGTCGCCGTGACCGTGCCGGCTGACGCCACCACCGCCTGGACGGTCTCCGAGAACAAGGTGACGTGGCCGCTCGGGCGCGACAGCATCGCCGTCGACGGCGCCACCGGTGCCGTGACCGACCGCAGCAACTTCGCCGACTGGCCGGTGATGGCCAAGCTCACCCAGTGGGGCGTCTACGCCCACATGGGCCAGCTGTTCGGCCTGGCCAACCAGATCGTGCTCGCCGCACTGGCGATCGGCCTGATCACGGTGATCGTCTGGGGCTACCGCATGTGGTGGCAGCGGCGCCCCACCCGCGCCGACCGCCGGGCCCTGGCCGGAACCCCGCCCCCGCGCGGCGCCTGGCAGCAGCTGCCCACCTGGGTGATCGTCGTGGGCGTACCTGTGGTGTTCGCGGTGGGCTGGTTCGTGCCGCTGTTCGGCATACCGCTGGTCGCGTTCCTGCTCATCGACGTCGTCGTCGGCGCAATCCGCAGGCGACGCGGCAACCGTCCGCGGCCCGAGGTGCCCGTCTCCCCCGCCCCGGCCGGACGCTGACCCGCCGCAGGTGGCACCACCGCACGCGGTGCCACCTGGGCGGGAACCGGACGCCGGGCCACGACGACTATCCGGTCATGAGATCCGAGGGCCACGGGCCCGTGCCGGCGGACACGGCGGGGAGCCGGTACTGCCGTGCAGTGCGCCGCCGTGGTGCGATTCCCCGCTCCGCGATGACTGTCCGGCACACCGGCAACGGTCTGCAGCTCACCCGGTCCCACCGGAGCACGAACCCCGTGCCGGTCAAACGATCATGGCGGGGCGCATTCACCGCCGTGGTGGCCGCCGTCGTGCTGTGCGCCAGCGTGACACTGCTGCTGACCGGCGTCTCGGTCGTACCGGCCGCGGCGGAAGGGCCGTGCCCGCCCCGGGCCTCGATGCCCGCCTATTCGGGCGGGCGCGAGCTCCTGGTGCGGACCGAGCCGGTACGGGGAAGCACGGCTCTCCTGCATCTGTGCGCCGACCCGGCGATCGGACCGGTACGGGCGTGGGAGATCAGCACCGCGCGCCCGGGGACGATTGCCGTGCAACGCGTCGCGGAAAGCGTCGCCCTGGCCGCCGTCCCGCTGCGCACCGACCGGCGCATGGATCTTGTCGTCACCGTGCGGCCCGGCTCGGGGCAGCCGCTGACGTTCAAATTTTCCGTGCGCGGGTGAACCATCACGCGGCCAGGTCCGTATTCTGACGGAGAATTCCGTGACGAGAGGACCCGCGGTGATGCCGGAGCCCGACCTCACCGCCCTCGCAGCTGCCGCGGCAGCCGGTGACCGCGACGCCCTGACGGACCTGATCCGCGCGACCCAGCACGACGTGCTGCGCTTCCTCACTCCGCTCTCCTCCCACGGCGACGCCGAGGACCTGGCTCAGGAGACCTACCTGCGGGCCGTGCGGGCCCTGCCCGACTTCGCCGGACGATCCTCGGTGCGGACCTGGCTCTTCGCCATCGCCCGCCACGTGGCCGCCGACGCCGTTCGCCTCGCCGGCCGGCGGCCCCGGGCGGCGTCCCTGCCCGACTGGCAGGCCACCGCCGACGCTGTCGCACCCCAGCAGTCCCGCTTCGAGGAGCAGCACGCCCTGCAGGACCTGCTCGCCGGTCTCGACCCCGACCGGCGGGAGGCATTCGTCGCCACCCAGATCGCCGGGTTGTCCTACGCCGAGGCGGCCGAGGTCTGCGACTGCCCGGTCGGCACCATCCGCTCCCGCGTCGCCCGCGCCCGCGAGGACCTGGTCGCCGCGGTCAGCGACACCCGTCCGGAGCAACGCCGGATCGGCTGAACACGCCCGTCGCGCTCACCCGGCCCGGACGTCGGTCTTGTCGAGCCGCCACCGGACCCAGTGGGTGCTGTGGCCGACAGCAGCGGCCAGGCGGACGAGAGACCAGCCCTCGGTACGCCGCCGCCCCAGCCACGCGTGCAGGTCGTCGGTGCCGACACGCACGGCGGCGGCACGGTCCGCGGAAAGCGCCCTCGACCGCCGTCCCTCCGCGGTGTTGACCCCGGTGGGGCGAACCGCGACTCCGGCGACGTCGAGCGCAGCACGCAGACGGGCGCGGCCCAGCCCGGTTGCTGCGGCCAACGCCTGCAGACCGGCTCCGGCGGCGTACGCGGAACGCAGGTAACCGGCGAGGTCGGGATGACCGAGGCGGGTCAGGCGGTCGTCGAGCTCTCGGCGGCGCCGGGCGGCGGTGGTCTCCCGCCCGGCCTGCAGCGCGGCCCGGCGCCGGGTGACCCGCTGCTCGGGCTCCTCCAGGCGCGCGGAGGCATCGCGGGTATGCCGCAGCTGCGCGGCGCCGGCGGCGAAGGCGTCACGGAGCTCGGTGTTGCTGCGGTACCGCCGGGCCTGCCGGTCGCGGATCGCCGCCGACAGCCCGCGAGCGGTCAGGGGCTCCCCCGCGCACAGACCCAAGGTGCTGCGGTAGCTGTCAGCGGTGTGGCCGTGGGCGCGCACATGGGAACCCAGCGAGGTGTACCAGCGACCGCACAGATGACAGCACAGGCGGCCGGTGGCATCGTCGACGGTCAGCTCGGCCGGCCGGGCATGCAGTCCCGTGCCGTCCGGCAGCTGCCAGAGGTGTCCATGACCGCTATCGGACGCGGCCCGGCGGCGGCGGGCCTCGGGAACGCCGGCCTCGGGTCGCGACAGAGCGCAGATCATGAGTCCGATTCTGACGCTATTGCCACCTTTGTGCAACAGCGGCACGCTCACTGTCCGCCGGCGGCCGACAGCTGAGCCAGATCCAGGCTGCGATCGGCCCAGCGTGTCATCAGCGCCGGATCGTGAGTGACGATGAGGACACCGGCGTCGTGGCGTTTCTGGTAGTCGGTGATGACGGCCGCCAGCAGGGCCTGGGTGGCGGCGTCGAGCATGGTGGTGGCCTCGTCGCACAGCAGATAGTGCGGCGTGTGCGCGAAGGCCCGCGCGAGGCAGGCCCGTTGCAGCTGCCCGTCGCTCACCGCGTGCGGGCGGCGGGTCAACAGGTCGGCGGTCAGCCCCACCGTGTCGGCGAGTTCCGCCACCCGGCGTTCGATCTCCGGCCGGCCGGCGACGCGCAGCGGCTCGGCGATGATGTCGGCCAGCGACAACCGCGGATCCGCTGCGGCACGGGGGCTCTGAAAGAGCACACCGATACGGGTACGGACGGCGGCCGGCACCGCGTACCGGGTGCCGGTGATCGCCGTGCCGTCGATGATGACCCGCCCGGCCGCCGGACGGTGCAGCAGGGCCAGGACACGCAGCAGGGTGGACTTGCCCGCGCCGGACGGTCCGCGCAGCCCGACCGTCTCACCCCGCGCGACGCTCAGCGATACCCCGTCGAGGACCCGGCGGTGGCCGTAGGCGACGGTGATGCCTTCGGCGGTGATCACCGGTGGGCTCCGATCGGGTGATGACAGGCCAGTCGTCCTTGCTCGTCGGAGTCGAGGCCAGGCCGGCTACCACACTCTTCAGCCGCACGGGGGCAGCGAGGCGCGAAGGCGCAGCCAGCCGGCAGGTCGGTCAGCATCGGTGGATGGCCGGGGATCGGTGTGAAGGCGCGGTCGGGCAGGGCGTCGAGCAGGGCGTGGGCGTACGGGTGCCGGGGCCCGCCGAAGAACTCCCGGGCAGGCCGATGTTCGACGATCCGGCTCGCGTACATGACCGCGACGGTGTCGGCTACCCGTTCCGCGGCGGCCAGATCGTGGGTGATCAGAATGACCGCCGATCCTTGGTCGCAGCGGGCCCGCAGCAGGTCCAAGGTCGCGTCGACCAGCGGCCGGTCGAGCCCGGAGGTCGGTTCGTCGGCCAGCAGCAGCGGCGGGTCCGGGGCCAGCGCCAGCGCGGTGACGAGGCGCTGGGCCATGCCGCCGGACAACTCGTGCGGGTAGAGGTCGAGGTCGGCCGGGGCGAGGCCGACTCCGGCGGCCACCGTCTCGGCGTCGGTGCGGGCCCGGCCGTGGGCGCGCAGGGTCTCCTGCAGGAGGTGCCGGCCGGTGCGGACCGGGGTCAGCGCGGTGGCCGGGCTCTGCGGAACCAGGCCCACGCGGCGTCCCCGTACCGTGCGGGCCAAGGTCTTCTCGTCGGCGGCGAGCAGGTCGACCAGTGCGTCATTACCGTGCAGCAGCGCGGTCCCGCTGACAGTGGCGTTAGCGGGCAGCAGACCGAGCAGCGCGTGAGCGAGGACGGATTTACCGCAGCCGGACTCCCCCACCACAGCCAGCAGTTCACCAGGTGCCACAGCGAGGTCGATACCGGTGACGGCCTCCACGATGGCATCGGGCAGCCGGAACCGTACGGTCAAGTCTTTGATCGTCAGCATCGTCGAGGTACGCACGGTGGTGCTCACAGGTGCAGCTCCGCTCGGACGCGGGGGTCGAGCCGGTCACGCCAGCGGGCGACCACCGCGGCGAGGGCCAGGGTGACGATCACGATGACCAGCCCCGGCATCAGGCTGGCCCACCAGGCGCCGGTCAGCAGGGAGCCCTGCCCGCCGTTGATCATGTTGCCGAGCGAGGCGAGATGCGGTGGCAGTCCGAGTCCGAGGAAGGACAGGGCGGTCTCGTGCCAGACGGCGTGCGGCACCATCAGCGTGGTGGCCAGGGCCAGTTTCGGCAGGACGTGCGGCAGTAGATGCCGGGTCAGCACGCGCAGCCGCCCGGCGCCGCCGCTGATCGCGGCGTCGATGAACGGCCGGGTGCGCAGGCTGAGCAGCTCGGAACGCACGATCCGGGCGGTGGACAGCCAGTGGGTGAGCCCGACCGACAGGATGACCGCGCCGAGACCGGGCCGCAGCATCGCGACGATGAAGATCCCGAGCAGCAGGTGCGGCAGGGCGGCGACGGTGTCCACGATGCGCATCAGGATCCGGTCGACCGGGCCGCCGAGCGTGCCGGCGATGCCGCCGACGACCCCGCCGATCAGCGTGGCAACAAGGGCGGCGACCGCACCGACCAGCAGGGAGACGCGCAGGCCGTAGAGCGTGCGGTGAGCGACGTCGCGCCCGAGGTCGTCGGTGCCGGCCGGGTGGGCCCAGGACGGGGCGAGGCGGGTCTGCGAGAGATCGACCGCGCTCTGGTCCAAGGGCCAGAGCAGGGGCGCGAGCAGGCAGGCGGCCACGGCCGAGGCCAGCACGGTGGTGGCGATGGTGACGCCGAGACGTCCCGGCCGCAGGCGCACGCGCGGCAGCCGGGCCCGGCGCAGGGTCAGGTCAGCCATCAAGACGCACCCGCGGGTCGGCGGCGGCGTAGGCCAGGTCGGTGAGCAGATTTGCGCTCAGCACGACTGCGGTGGTGACCAGAGTGATCGCGGCGAGCAGCGGAAAATCACTGCCGAGCGCGGCCTGCACGCTGACGGCGCCGAGGCCGGGCAGCGAGAACACCGTCTCCACCAGCACCGCCCCGCCGACCAGCTCCGGCAGGTGCGTGCCGATCAGGGTGAGGAACGGCAGCAGCGCCGTCCGCAGCGCGTGTCCGAACAGGACGGTCCGGCCCGGCAGCCCGCGGGCCCGGGCGGCCAGGACGTGGTCGTCGCGCAGGCTCTCGGCGACCGAGTCCCGCACGAACAGCAGGAACCACGGCGCCTGCGAGACCGCAAGCACCCCGACCGGCAGGATCAGGTGCCGGGCGACGTCCGCCACCGATGTCGTGGTGGAGGTGATCCCGGTCAGGCCACCGGCGGGCAGCCACCCCAGGGTCAGCGCGAACAGCGCGATCGCGGCGAGACCCAGCCAGAACACCGGCATGGCCTCGACCGCATAGGCCGCGGCCCGCAGGCCACGATCGAAGAGACCACCCCTCCGGTACGCGGCCAGCGTACCGAGCACGAGGCTGGTCACCAGGACAACAGCAAGGGCGGCCCCGACGAGCAACAGGGTCCAGCCTGCCCGGGAGCCGAGGACCGCGGTCACCGGTTCGTGGCGGCTGGTGGACCAGCCCAGGTCACCGCGCAGCAGGTTGCCCACCCAGCGTGCGTACTGCACCGGGAGCGGGTCGTCGACTCCCCAGTTCGCCCGGATCTGGGCCAGGTTCTCACTCGTGGCGGTGAAGGCGGCCGCGCCCGCGTACTGCTTGGCCGGGTCGATCGGTGAGGCCGCGCCGAGCAGGAACATGCCGATGCTGGTCGCGATCAGAACCGGCACCGCGACCAGCAGCCGGCGGCGGATCACCGCGCCCGCCCCGGCGATCCCCCGCCGGCGACGCGCGGGTGGTGCCTGTGTCACTGCCGGGTCCAGGTGTTGATGTTCCACCACAGACTGTTGGCGACGTCGTGCTCGTGCGCCTCGACGCGCGGGCTCACCCCGGTGATGCCGTCCTTCACCACATAGGTGTGCTGCAGGTAGGTGAGGAACACCCAGGGCGCGTCGGCGGCAAGTTGCTGCTGGAACGTCGCGTAGGCGGCTCTGCGCTTCGCCGGGTCGGCCTGGTCACGGCCGTCCTGCAGCGCCTTGTCGGCGACCGGGGACCGGTAGCTCCCGGGGTTGAAGTAACCCTGCCCGGCGAACTGCGACCCGAACAGCTTGTAGGAGACGAAGTCCGGGTCGTAGGGGGTTCCGAACCCCATGAGCAGCGCATCCTTGGTGATCCGGGTGTCGATGGCGTCCCAGGTGAGGCCCTCCGGGCTGACCTTGATGCCGATCTTCCGAGCGTCCGCGGTCACGGCCAGGGCCAGTTCCTTGCGCAGGCTGTCGCCGGCCGGGTACATCAGCGTGAACGCCGCCTGCTGTCCGGCCCTGGCCCGGATCCCGTCCGCACCGGGCGCCCAGCCGGCCGCGTCGAGCAGTGCGGTCGCGGTCGCCGTGTCGGCCGACGGTTTGCCCGCCGGCGACGGGTCGGCGTACTCGGAGGTCGGTGGGATCGGCCCGTACGCCGGTTCGCCGGCTCCGGCGAGGACGCCGGTCACCATGGCCGAGCGATCCACGCCCACGGCGAGCGCCTTGCGGACGGCCAGGTCACCGGTGACGGGGTGACCGAGGGGCAGCATCACACCGCGGTAGTCGGCGGTCGGCACCCGCTGCACGGTGTAGCCGGCGGCGGTGTCGAAGGCCGCGGCGAGTTTGGGAGGAAGTTCGGCGGCGTCGAATTCGCCCGCCCGCATCCGTTGTGCCCGTACGTTGTCGTCGGCGACGAACGCGACGATCAGCTTGCGGTTGGCGGGCTTACCACCCCAGTAGGTGTCGTTGGCGGCGAGCACCAGACGGTCGCCGGTGGTCCAGGACTCCACCCTGTACGGACCGGTGCCGATCGGCTTGCGGTTGAACGCCGCCTTGTTGATGTCCTGGCCGCTCAACAGTTGTGCGGGCACGACACCCAGCGTCAGGCGTTGCAGGAAGGGCGCGTACGCGTACCTGAGGGTGAACACGACCGTGGCCGGATCCGGGGCGGTGACCGAGGTGAGCATCTCCAGGTCGGACCGCAGCGTCGAGTCGACCTTCGGGTCCAGCACCGCCCGGTAGGTGAAGACGACGTCCGCGGCGGTCAGCGGGCTGCCGTCGTGGAACGTCACCCCGTCGCGCAGTTTTGCCGTGACGGTCCGGCCGTCCGCGGACACGACCGGGAGCTCGACCGCCAGGGCCGGGACCAGCGTGTTCTTCACATCCCGGGTGACCAGGCCGTCGAAGATCAGCGAGGCTCCGTCGACGCCGAAGTTGAGCACCGGGTTCAGGGTGTCCGGCTCACCCGCGGTCGCGACCACGAAGGTGGAGCCCGCCTCGGACGACCCGGCTGGGGCCGGTGCAGACGAACAGGCGGCGAGCAACAGAACGCCGGTGGCCGCCAGCAGGCGACTCGCAAAAGCAGACGATCGGACCATCACAGGGGTGACTCCCAGGGTCTGGGCAGGCCGGGGTCACCGGCCGGCGGAGGCTTCTGGTGCGATCGGAAACTCTGCCTGCCATGCTTACGCAATTGCAAACTGATTGCAATAGACGGGTGCGCGTTCAGGCAGAGTCGGCGGGCGGACGACCCCTGGCGGCGTGTCGCACGCCGGCAGCGGGGCACCACGGCCTTCCGCTCGCGCACGCTGGGGAGCCGGGCTGGAAGGAGGCCGTCATGATGCGCACGCCCGTGCGGGAGGACCTGGAACGGCGTGTGGTGGCAGCCGTCAACGAGGAACGCCGCCGTGCCCGGCTCGGCCGGCTCGTCGCGGAGCCGCTGCTGGCCGTCGCGGCCCGGGCGCACTCCGATGACATGGCGCAGCGGGGCTACTTCAGCCATCACTCCCCCGAGGGCACGACCGCGGGAGACCGGGTGGCGGTGACCGGATACCAGTTTGCGGTGGTCGGTGAGAACATCGCGTGGGGGCAGCGCACCGCCCGCGAGGTGATGACGGCGTGGATGAACAGCCGCGGGCACAAGGCCAACATTCTCGATGCCGGTTTCACCAGGATCGGTGTGGGCGTGGCGGCCGACCGGCACGGCTCCCCGGTGTGGACCCAGGTGTTCGCCGCCTGACCCCGGCCCGGCCGGCGTTGATCGGATGCTGATCCGTTGCTGATCTCAATGCTGCAAGGTGGTGGAGGTCCCGGCGCTGCCGAGGACCCTTCCTGAGGAGAACATCACGTGGATCTGCAGCTCACCGGTAAGACGGCATTCATCAGTGGCTCCAGCCGGGGCATCGGGTACGCGACCGCCAAGGCCCTGGCCGGCGAGGGTGTGGACGTGGTCCTCAACGGCCGCGACCCGGCGAAGCTCGCCACCGCCGTCGAGACGCTGAGCCGTGAGGTGCCCGGTGTGTCCGTCAGCGGCCTCCCCGCCGACTTCACCATCAGCGAGGAGGTCGACCGGCTCAGCGCGCAGCTGCCCGAGGTCGACATCCTGGTCAACAACGTGGGGCTCTTCGAGCTCAAGCCCTTCGACCTCATCTCCGACGCCGACTGGCGGCAGTACTTCGAGGTGAACGTGCTCAGCGGGGTCCGCCTCGCCCGGCAGCTGCTGCCCGGGATGCTGAACCGCGGATGGGGTCGCATCGTGTTCGTCAGCAGCGAGTCCGGCGTCAACGTCCCCGCCGACATGATCCATTACGGCACTTCCAAGACGGCGATGCTCGCCGTGGGCAACGGCCTGGCCAAGCTCACCCGCGGCACCGCGGTGACCGTCAATTCGGTGCTGGGCGGGCCGACCTACTCCGACGGCGTCGCCGACACGGTCAAGTCGATCGCCGCCGCGCAGTCGCTGCCGGAGGAACAGATGAAAGCGGCGATCATCGGCGCCAACAAGACGTCCCTGCTCGAGCGCTTCATCGAGCCGGCCGAGATCGCCAGCGCCGTGACGTTCCTCGCCAGCCCCGCGGCGTCCGCGATCAACGGCTCGGCTGTACGCGTCGACGGCGGCGTGCTGACCAACCTGCTGTAGCCGTCACCGGTCGTCGGGGGTGTAGACGGCGAGTCTCAGGGACGGATCGTCGTTGGCCTGGAACGTCGCGTACGTGTAGCGCCGGCCCCGCAGGGTCTTGGCGCCGGCCCGGCTGTGCCGGATGTCGTGCTGCTCCCACCAGCGCCGGAACTCGGGACTGAGGGCCAGCGTCTCGCGCACCTGCTCGAAGGATGGATCCCCGGCCCACACGGCGTAGGCCGCCCGGAACTGGGCCGTCACCCGGCGCGCCTCGGTCGCCCAGCTCATGCCGAACACCTCCCGCGCCTCAGGGGACAGCAGGAGATATTCCAGGACGTTGCCCGCCACCATGCCGGGGAACAGCTCGATCGCCGCGGCGTTGGCGAGCAGCATGTCCCAGCGTCGGCCGGTGACGTACGCGGGCTGCGGCAGGCTGGTGACGATCCGCCGGATCGCCGCGGGCACCTTCTCCCGGACGAACGGTGGGCGGTGGTTGCCGCCGGCCAGCTCCTGCAGGTGGGCCCGCTCGGTGGGGTCCAGTCGCAGCGCCCGGGCCAGCGCGTCGAGGGTCGCCGCCGACGCACTGACCGCGCGGCCCTGCTCGAGCCGGATGTACCAGTCGACCCCGATGCCGGCCAGGTCGGCGACCTCCTCGCGGCGCAGGCCGGGGGTGCGTCGCCGGGCGCGGTCGGGCAACCCGACGTCGGCGGGGGTGAGCCGTTCCCGCCGGGAGCGCAGGAACTCGCCCATCCTGGTATTGCTCATACCAGGATGATACTAGTCCTGGATGCCCCGGCCGGCAGGTCGCAAGCTGGCCTCATGAGAGCTGTCATCCTGCACGAGTTCGGCCGTCCGGTGGAGATCACGACGGTGGCGGATCCGGTGGCCGGCGCCGGGGACGTGGTCGTCGACGTGGTCGCAACGGGCGTGCTGCCGTACACCGGCGAGGTCCTGAGCGGGGCCCGGCGTTACGCGCTGACGCTGCCGGTGATCCCCGGGCCCGGCGCGGTCGGCCGGGTCCGCTCGGCCGGGCCGGACGCCACCCGGCTGGCCCCCGGCGACTGGGTGCTCGTCGACCCGACCGTCCGCTCCCGCGACGGCGGCCTCACCCCCGACATCACGCTGCAGGGGTGGAGCGCCCGCGGGGACGGTGGCCTAGTGCTGCAACGGTATTTCGGCAACGGTGCCTTCGCCGAACAGGTTCTGGCACCGGCCGAGAACGTCTTCCCGATCGGAGACATCGATCCCGCGGATGCGCCACGGTGGGTTGCCGCCGGCGTGTGCCTGGTGCCGTACGGCGGACTGCGGGCCGGCGAGCTGCGGCCCGGTGAGACGGTGCTGGTCAGTGGCGCGACGGGCAACTACGGCAGCATCGCGATCGCGGTGGCACTGGCGATGGGTGCGGGCATCGTCGTGGCGCCCGGCCGCAATGCCGATCTGCTCGACGCTCTGGTCCGGCGCTTCGGAACCCGGGTGCGGCCGGTGCGGCTGACCGGGGACGAGGGCGCCGACCGTGCGGCGATGCTCGCCGCCGCAGGCCCGGTCGACCTGGTGCTCGACCTGCTGCCGCCGCAGGCGCCTGCCGCTGCCGCGCGGGCGGCGGCGATGACGGCCCGCGAGCACGGCCGGGTTGTCCTGATGGGCGGTGTCGGAATGCTCGGCGGCGACGACCTTGCTCTGCCGTACCCGTGGCTGATGCGCAACAGCATCACGGTCCGCGGCCAGTGGATGTATCCGCCCGCGGCCAACACCGAGCTGATCCGGATGGTCGCCACCGGCCTGCTCGACCTGTCCCTCTTCGACGTGACCACGTTCTCCCTGGACGAGACGGAGAAAGCGGTCGCCGACGCGGCAGCCCACGCCAGGAACTTCCACCTGACCACGATCTGCCCCCGCTGACTTTCAGTCGAAGACGACGCGCATCAGCCTGCTGGAGGCCCAGTCCTGCAACCGGGTCGGCCTGATCGTGCCGGGGTCGTGGGGCTGGTTGAGGTCGTCGACGATGGCGGCGAGCACGTCGGCGCGTTCGGTGGGATCCGTGACCGTGAACGCGTGCGCCGGCAGATCGGCCCTGACGCCGTTCTTGAGGTGGAAGGTGAAAGCAGGGTTCGCCAGCAGGTTCGCGTGCCAGCTGGTCGCGCCGCCGCCCGCTCCGCTGCACAGATAGGTGGCGCCGTGGGCGCGGTAGAAGAAGATCTCGATGCGGCGAGGCCGGCCGGTACGCCGTCCGATCGTGGTGATGTCCACGATCCGCTCATGCGTTCCGGCCGCGGGCGTGATCTCGATGGCCCGCCTGATCCTGTCGGGCAGATGGTCCAGGGCTGTCATGCGGCGTCCTTCTCCGACAAAGCTGATGGTGAGTCGAACGACTCACCACTCGAAGCTACGTCGGGCGGCAGTGGTGAGTCAAGCCACTCACCTCGCTATCATGCGTTCATGACCCGACCGTCGGCCTATCACCAGCGGGTGGCGGAGGAGAAGCGCGCGCTCATCGTGCGGGCCGCCACCGAGCTCTTCCTCGAGTCGGGCTACGACCGGGCCTCCCTGGCGCGGGTCGCCGAGCGCGCCGGGGTGTCGAAAGCCACGCTGTTCAAGCAGTTCCCGACCAAGGCGGCGTTGTTCGACGCCATCGTCATCACCTCGTGGGCCGAGACCGGCGTCGCCGACATGCCGCCGGCCGGTGATCTGGCAGCCGGTCTGACGGTGCTCGGCCGGCGTTACGCGACCCTGGTGACCCAGCCGGAGATGACCGACCTGTTCCGCATCGTCATCGCCGAGCTCCCGCGCTTTCCCGAACTGGCCAAGGCGCACTTCTCCCAGGGGAAACTGCCGTACTTCGAGTCCGTCCGGTCGTACCTGGTGACCGAGCGCGACGCGGGGACCGCCGCCATCGCCGATCCGGAGCTGGCCGCCACGCAGTTCCTGGGGATGATCTCCAACTATCTGTTGTGGCCGGCCCTGGTGCTTCCCGGCTGGACAGTCACCCCCGCCCGGACGACCGCGGTGGTGGACGAAGCCGTCCGCACCATGGTGGCGCGGTACGGCGCCTGACAAAGGGCACGGCGCGCGGCCGTGCCCTTCGCCGTGGTCAGCCCCAGAGTGACGTGGTCCAGTCCTCGCTGGAGGAGAAGCGGGCGCCGGTCCAGGCGCCGGTGGACCAGGCGCGGCCCGACCATGCCCGGCCCGACCAGGTCGGGTCGGTCCAGGACTGGACACCGCCCCAGGGAGCTCCGAGCCAGGTCGCCGCGCCCCACGTCTTGGAGGCGAAGGACGTGCCGGTCCAGCCATTGCCGGCGATCGGGTTGCCCATCCAGGTACCCCCGACCCAGGAGTTGCCGGTGGCGGAGTACGCGGCCCAGTTCGCGCTGTGGAACGGCCCGAAGACGGTGAACTCGCCGGAGAGCTTGACGTTGTTGCTCACCACCCGGCTGAGGCCGCGGGCGTCGTCGAGGTTGCCGCTGCCATTCGAGGGCACGTAGAGCTGTGTGCTGGTCAGGAGCGGCGTCAGGCCCAGCGCGTTGTTGACGTTGACCTCCTTGAGCCGCATCGAGCCGGCCTTGCCGGTGGCCAGCGTGGTGCCGCCCTTGAGCGCGCTCTTCACCTGGTCCGGGGTCAGCCACGGCTTGGCCTGCAGCAGCAGGGCGGCAGCCGCGGAGGTGACGGCGGCGGCCTGCGAGGTGCCGCTCCCGCGGAACAGCGTGGTGCCGCTGCGGGCACCCGGGTACGCGACGTCGATGCTCGATCCGGGGTCACGCAACGACAGGATCGACTCGCCCGGTGCCAGCACGTCCGGCACCTTGTCGGCCGTACCGCTGTTGGTGAACGGGGCCAGGTCGTCGTCGGCGGTGGACAGGGTGCCCTTGGTGGCGGCCGCGCCGACCGCGATGACAAACGGGTCGGTCGCCGGGTTGGTGAGCATCGTGGCGGCGTTGCCGTCGTTGCCGGCCGCGGCAACCACGACGATGCCGGCCTTCCACGCCTGCTCGACGGCGAACTGCAGCGGGTCGGTCCAGGCCGAGGGGTTCCCGCCGCTGCCGTACGAGAGGTTGAGCACGCGGATCGGGTTCGCCGGGTCGTGGTTGCGGTTCTCCACCACCCAGTCGATCGCGGCGATCACCTGGGAGACGTCGACAGCGCCGTTGGCGGTGCCCAGCTTGACCGACGTCAGCTTGGCGCCGGGTGCGATGCCCCGGCTGCCGCTGGCCGGGTCGTTGCCGACAATGATGCCCGCCATGTGCGTGCCGTGGCCGTACGTGTCGAGGTAGCGCAGGTTCGCCGCCTGGGACTCGAACGACAGGTCGGGGCCGTTGACGAGCTGCCCGGCGGGCAACCCGTCCACGGGCGCGACGCCGGTGTCGAGCAGCGCTACGCCGACGCCGGCACCGGTCAGGTTCGCCGCGGCGCCGGTGTCGGCACCGATGATGGCGCGCACGTCCCGCAGTGAGGTGCCGGCCGCCGTACCGGTCGCGGTGCTCAGCCACCGCCCCGCCCAGCCACCGCCGAACGCCATGGCCGCACCGGCAGGAGCAACCGCGGAACCACCGGCCAGGGCAAGCGGCAGCACTGCCGCCGCGGCAGTACGCAGAATTCCTCTTGTCCGCTTGACCATGCGTCCTCCGTAGCGTGCGGGTTGCGATGTGGTTGGGCCATCGGCCCGGTCCGCCGGTCCCTGAAGGGAAACGCCGAGTGATCTGGTTCATGCCGGACCTGTTCAGTCGGGCTACCGCCTGCCGATAGGGCACAGGTGATTCACCTGTCGCCCGTTCCCGCGCCGGTCGAGGCCGCGCGTGTCGCCGCCCTGGCGGCCGAGCTGGACGAGCTGGAGAACCACGAGAGTCACGACGTACAGGAGATCCTGGCCCGGGCCACCGCGGCGGCCGAGGCGGCCGATCGGTCCGGGGACGAGGTTCTCGGGCACCGGGCCCGGCTGGTGCAGGCCGACATGCGCCGCCGCGAGGGTGATCTCGGCTCCGCTGCCCGGACGTTCCTGGCGACCCACCGCTGGGCGGAGCAGAACGACTGCCGGCCGCTGCGCGCGCGCAGCCACTTCCATCTGGCGCTGACCTACCACTACCTCGGTGATCACGCCGCCAGCCTGGAACACGCCCTGAGCGCGGTCGAGCTGCTCGACGACGACGAGCCGCACGGTCTGCGCATCATCCATCTCATCCGTCTCGCGAACTCGCTGGCCGAGGCCGGCTCCACCGAGGCGGCCCGGGACCGGTACAGGCAGGCCGAGCGCATCGCCGTCGGCATCGGCGACCTGACCCGGCAGCTGCTCGTGCTGAACAACCTCGCGTACACCGAGCACGAGGCCGGCAACGTCGACATTGCGTGGTCGGCCGTCGAGCGCATGCGTGCCGTGGCCCGGGCGATCGGGCGCGAGTTCCTCATCGTCGAGCGCGACACGATCGCGAACATCCAGGTCAGCCTGGGCCGGTACGCCGAGGCCGAGGAGACCCTGCGGGACGTGTACGACTCCCCGCCGTGGTTCGAGGCGCACGACGTCGCCGAGGCGTCCCTGACCCTGGCTGCAGCGCAGCGGCGCCTGGGTGCCCTCGACCGCGCCCAGGCCAGCCTCGACCACTGCCGGTCGCTGTGCGACGAGCACCAGCTGGCCGGCGTCCGCGTCCGCGGCCTCGCCGAACAGGCCGAGCTGTACGCCGCAGCCGGCGACCATCTGGCCGCGTTCGAGGAGTACAAGCGTTTCCACGCGGCGACCGAGGAGCTGCGCTCGACACAGCTGGAGGCCCGCGCCCGCAGCCGCCAGGCGATGTTCGAGACCGCCGAGGCCCGCCGCGACGCCGAGCACTACCGGGAACAGGCGCGCCGCGACCCGCTCACCGGGCTCTACAACCGCCGGTTCATCGACGAGCGGCTGCCCCAGGCCATGGCGGAGGCACTCGCGGCCGGTACGCCGCTCACGGTCGCCCTGATCGACCTCGACTTCTTCAAGCGGATCAACGACACGCTGTCCCACGACGTCGGCGACCGGGTCCTGGTGGCGGTGGCCGTCCTGTTGTCGGCCCGGCAGGACAGCCTGGCTCCCGACGGCTTCGCGGCCCGCATGGGCGGCGAGGAGTTCCTGGTCGTCCTGCCCGGCGTGAGCGCCGCCGACGCACCCGAGCGGCTGGAGACGATCCGGCACGACGTCGCCTCCTACCGCTGGGCACCGACAACTGGTGAACTGCCGGTGACCGTCAGCATCGGCGCCGTGAGCGTCCGGGCGGAGGGCGATCAGAGCCAGGCCGCCCTGCTCGCCGAGGCTGACCGCCGGCTGTACGCGGCGAAGGACACCGGCCGCAACCGCGTCGTCGCCCGGCCCGTCCAGCCGTAAGAGGCGGATCGCGGCCCGACCGATCGTCCGGCTAAGGTGCTGGCCAACCGTTTTGTCATCGTTGGTCCACCACCGCACCGGGGAGATCCGTGCCCGACAACTCAGTCCTCATCGCGGGCGGCGGCATCGCCGGCCTGGCCCTCGAGCGCGCGCTGCGCCGGCAGGGCGTGCCGTCGGCCCTGGTGGAACGCGATCCCGACGGCGGTCTCGGCGGTCTGGCCATCCATCTCACCGGGAACGCGATCGCCGCCCTGCACACGCTCGGCCTCGGGGAGGGCATCGAGCAACTCGGCCGTCCGGTCCGGCGGCGGGAGTACCGCAGCAACAAGAACCGTCTCCTGTGCACCATGGACGAGGAGGCGCTCTGGGCTCCCGGCAGCCGGCCCCGGCTCGTTCGCCGGACGGATCTGATGGCCCTGCTCGCGGAGGCCCCGGACGGCGGGGAGTCGCGGCGGGTCGCCACCGTGACCTCGGTACGACCGACCACGGCCGGTGCGGCGGTCACCTTCGCCGACGGTCACGTCGAGGAGCACGGGCTGGTGGCCGGGGCCGACGGGGTGCACTCGGTCGTTCGCACCGAGCTTCTCGGGGCGTCGGGCACCCGCGCCGCGCTGCTCAGCACGGCGAGCTGGCGGGGCATGGCACCGAACCCGGGCGTGGACTGCCTGACCGTGTGGATGGGCCGCGGCAGTGCCGCCATCCTCATCCCGTTGTCGGACGACGAGGCGTACTTCTACGCCTCGTCGGTCCAGGGTGGACCCGTCGAGAACGATCCGTCGTGGCTCGGGCGTACGTTCGGCGACTTCGCGGGGCCGATCCCCGAGGTGGTCGACGCGCTCATGGCCGACCCGTCCCGGCTGTACCACTCGCCGGTCACCGAGGTCCGCATCCCGGAGTGGAGCAAGGGCCGCTGCGTGCTGATCGGCGACGCAGCCCATGCGACCGCGCCGGTCTGGGGTGCCGGGGCCGGGCTGGCTATGGAGGACGCTCTTGTCCTGGCCGACGTGCTCGCCGAGGGTGACTGGGACACCGCCGGCGCCCGCTTCGAGGCGCGACGCCGGGCCCGGGTCGGTCACATCGCGAAGATGACCGACCTGACCAGCCGCGGCGCCGGGACACCGGTGTGGATCCGCGGCCTGCTGCTGCCCCGGACCTACCGCGCGACCTACCTGCCGATGCGCCGGCCGCTGGACCTGCGCCCGCGGTGAGTCAGCCCTCGGGGGCGCAGGCAGGCGAACCGCTCAGCGCACCGACGAGTGTGGTCGCCGCCCGCGTGTGTTTCGCGTAGGCGTTCGGAAAGGCCGACACCTGGACGGCCTGGGCCGCCTCGGTCAGCTTCAGCTGCTGCCAGTCGTCGACGGCGAGCAGCTTGTCGTAGAACTTCCGGGTCTGGTACGCCGGGTCGGACAGCTGCCGGGGTGTCCCCCAGCCCTGGCTGGGACGCTGCTGGAACAGCCCGATCGAGTCCCGGTCGCCGCCGCGCAGGTTGCGCAGACCGGACTCCTGCAGGGCGGTGGCGACGGCGATCACCGCGCCCTCGCTCGGAACCTGCCGGTCGCTGCCGATCGTGATGATGAGACGCGCGTTGGCGACCTGCTCGTCGGTCCAGTCGTCCAGGGACGACGTGGCCGGGACCGGCGCGCAGGCCGCGTCCGCGCGCAGCAGAGGACTGAGGACAAAGCCGGCCAGCACGGCGATGCCGATGACAAAGAGCGCACGCACGAAGCGGGATACCTTTCCGGGTCAGGAGGCGTAGATCGAGAACTTCGCGGTCCAGCGCGACGACGAGCCGAAGGACGCGGGCCACGTGCCGAACGGGCGCGACTGGCTCCAGGCACCCTGGTTGGCACTGCCGGTGTCGTAGCTCAGGTTGTTGTCACCGTTGGTGTTGTACACCAGCCAGTACGCCGTGTTCGGGGCCAGCGTCGCGGCGACCGGCCGGCTGTTCCACGCGTTGGCCGTCAGCGAGCCGGACGTGCTCGACGCGACCAGCGTGCCCGGTGAGCCATCCGCATCGGTGTAGACCGCCACCTGGTACTGGTTGCCCGGCGAGGCCTGCACCGACTTGGCGTAGACGGAGATCTGGCTGATGGTCAGCGCGGTGGACCCGTTGACGAAGCGCGAGCCGTTCATGAAGTTCATGTCGCCGGAGTCGAGCGAGCCGCCCACCCGGTCGTACCCGAACCGCGGGGCGCTCGGGTCGGCCGTGGTGAACGAGAACTGGTGGTTGGCCGCGAGCGCGTTGCCCGCCGCGTCGGTCACGCCCGTCCGGACCGTCACGGTGTACGGCGTTGAGGCGGCCAGCGCCGCGGACGGCGTGATCGTAGCCGTCTGCTGGGTCGTGTCGTAGGTGACCAGCCGGTTGACCAGCGTGCCGCCCGGGCCCCGCAGTTCGAGGTTGGCCTGCGTGATCGTGCCCGCCGCCATGGCCTCGCTGAACCGTACGGTGATCGGCGCGTTGGGTGCCACGGCGGTCGCACCGGCGGCCGGGTTGGTCGAAGTCACCGTCGGCGCGGCGGTGTCCGCACCGGTGGTCGCGTAGATGGAGAACTTCGCGTTCCACCGGCTGGCCGTGCCGAACGTCGCCGGCCAGGTGCCGAACGCCGTGGAGCCGCTCCACGCCCCCTGGTTGGCCGTTCCGGCGTCGTAACTCATGTTGTTGTCGCCGTTGGTGTTGTACATCAGCCAGTACGGGGTGTTCGCGGTCAGCGCCGCGCTGATCGGCCGGGTGTTCCACGAGTTGGCGGTCAGCGTGCCGGTCGTGCTGGTGGCCAGCCGCGCACCCGGTGAGCCGTTCGAGTCGGCGTAGATCGCGAGCTGGTACTGGTTGTTCGGTGCCGCCTGCACGCCCTTGGAGTACACCGACATGGACGTGACCGTCGCCGCCTCGGCCCCGGTGACGAACCGAGAGCCGTTCATGTGGTTCACGTCGCCGGAGTCCAGCGACGCCCCGACCTGGGTGTAGCCGATCCGCTGCGAGACGGGTGCGGCCGCATAGGTCGCGGTGTACGTGGTGGCCGCCGTCGGCGCGGTGATGACGTGGCTCTGTGCCCCGTTGTCGGACCACGACGTGAACGTCGACGAATTCTGCGGCGACGGCGCGGACACCGAGTTCGTCGAGCCCTGGATCACCGTACGGGTGAACGGTGTGATGCCCGACGACGAGCCGACGGCGAGCTGCAGCCCGGCCGGTGCGGAGTTGAAAGTCAGGTCGACCGTCCTGGGCTCCAGCCGCCGTGTCACCGCGTGCGTGAGCCCCTGCTGGTCCGTGGCCACGAGCTTGAGCTCGAGGTACGACGGATACTCGTGGTCGGGCGCCTCGAACGACCCGGACGCCACGCCGTTCCAGCTGCGGATGCCGTGCGCATGGCAGGTGTCCGGTGTGGAGCAGTGGTGCATGACCAGGTCCCAGTCGAGGCGCGACGCGGCCAGGGTGCCCTGCTGCGGATCGGTGGCGTGACCGGAGAAGCCGATCGTGTCGCCGACCTTCCAGGTGGTGGTCGCGACCGGTGTGTCGATGATCGCCGTGGGTGCCTCGTTGCCGGGCGCGACGGCGATCGTGGCGGTGCCCGTCGCGTTCAACGTGTCGGTCACTGTCAGCCGCGCGGTGTAGGAGCCCGCCGTGGTGTAGGTGAAGCTGGCCGTCGGCGAGGTCGAGTCGGTGATGCCGTCGTCGGTGAAGTCCCAGGCGTAGCGCAGGCGGCCCTCGTCGGCCGGATCGGGGTCCGTGGAGCCGGCACCGTTGAAGGTCACGGTCAGCGGCGTCGGGCCCTGTGTCGGCGTCGCGTCGATGACCGCACTCGGCGGCTGGTTGCCCGGGAAGTAGCGCACCCGGCGGATGGTGCCGCCCAGGTCGGCGTAGTACAGCTCCCCGCCGGGACCGACCTCGAGGTCGACCGGGCTGGCCGCGTCGGAGACGAAGGTGCGCACCTCGGCGGCGTTGGGCAGGCCGCCCGGCGTGGACGGCAGCGAGGCCCAGATGCACCGGCGGGAGTAGTCGGCGAAGAAGACCGCACCGTTGTACGCCGCCGGGTAGGAGCCGCCGTCCGCCGGGTAGAACGCCACGCCGGTCGACGACGAGCTGCCGGTCGGGCAGGCCTCACCCGCGACCAGCTTGCTGGAGTGGTTCCAGGCGACGAACGGCGCGGTGTGCGTACCCGAGGGCTGGGTGTAGAGGGCTTCGCAGATGGGCAGGTTGGCGCTGTCGTAGCCGGACTGGCGGGCGTTGCCCTCCCAGCAGGGCCAGCCGAAATTGGTCACGCCCGCGGTGGCGTCGACCACGCGGTTGACCTCCTCCCAGGCGTTCCACCCGGTGTCGGAGATCCAGGCCTCACTGGTCCCCGGCCGCATGGTGATCCGGTACGGGTTACGCAGGCCGTTGGCGACGATCCGGCGGGTGTCCGCGTCGGCCGCACCGAGGTTGGGGTTCCCGGCCGCCGCCGCTCCGGTCGCCGGATCGAGGCGCAGCAACGCGCCGTCCAGCTGGGTCTCGTCACCCGAGGTTCGGATGTCCTGCGCCCGCAGGGCACCGCCCTCATTGGCCGGGTCGGCACACGGGTTGGTCGGCGCCCCCGAGGGGAACTGGCCGTAGTCGACCGCGCTGAAGCTCGCGCCGTCACCGGCGGCGACGTAGAGCATCCCGTCGGCACCGAAGGTGATGTCACCGATGGAGTGGCTCGGGAACTGCTGGCACCAGTCGTGCAGCAGCACCTGCTCGCTGCCGGTCATCGTGTTGCCGGCGGCCCGCAGGCGCGACAACCGCCCGGTGACCACACACCGCCCGTCGTTGGCGTTGGCGCACACGTCGTTCCAGACCGGGGCGGTCTGCCCGGGCGGCGCGTCGTAGGTGTACAGCACGTAGACGTACGGGTCGGCCGGGAAGTTCGGCGCCAGCGTCATGCCGAGCAGGCCGCGGTCCCACTGGTTGTGCACGTTGGCCGACAGGTCGGCGAAGACCGCCGGGGTGGTGTCGGCGAGGTCGTCGAAGACCTTGATCTTGCCGCCCTTCTCGGCGACGAACACGCGCCCGTCCGGGGCGAACTCCAGATCGACCGGCGAGCTCAGCCCGCTGAAGACGATCTGCTCCTGGAAACCGCTCGGCAGTGCGACCGCTGTCGCGGGTTGTGAGCCGACAAACGATGACATCGCGACAACTGCCGTCAAAGCGGCGAACCCACTGAGCACACGCCGAAGCACGGGCATTCCCCTCCCCCGTTCGCTGGCGCGATGGATGTCCATCACTCCCAGAGATCGACGAAGCCTAACGAGACCGGGAACGCCCGCATGTCGGCTGACCGACTCGACCGTCCGCCGACCGGCCAGAACCGCCCGTCCGTCCGGCCGATGACCGTCGATCGGCCGGTGGGGCTGCCCGTACGCGGTATGGCCATCCACAGGCGACGGTGCTTGCATGTCCCGGTGATGGTGGCTGCGCTCGGCCGTTCGTGTGCCCGTCTGCGGTGGCCGATCCTCGGCGCCTGGCTGGTCCTGGTCGTCGCCGGTCTGGTCCTGGGCGGCCAGGTCTTCGACCGGCTCTCCACCGCCGGCAGCCTGCCGCCGGACGCCCCGTCACAACTCGCGGAGCGGCGGGTCGACCGGTTGCAGCCCGAAGGCCCGGTGGTCGTGGCCGTTGTCGGCGGTCGTGACGTGTACGACCCGGCGGTGGTCCAGGCGGTCACGGCGGTCACCGGCGAGATCCGCACGATGGACGGCGTGGCCGAGGTCGAGGACCTGTACAACGCGGCAGGCGGACGGATCGGCGCCGACAACCGGCGTTCGCTGATCCGGGTCGAGCTGCGGCAGGGCCTGCCGGACGACCGGCGCGAGCAGGTGGAGGACGCGGTCGCCGCGGCGCTGCACCGCATCGACGCCCCCGAGGTGCTGGTCGGCGGTGAGAAGCTCGCCGAGCGTGCGTTCGAGGACCAGGCGATCGCCGACGCGGCCCTCGGCGAGTCGGTCGCGTTGCTCATCCTGCTGGTCGTGCTGGTGGTGATCCTCGGCGGTTTTGTCGCCGGGCTGATCCCGCTGGTCGCCGCGGTGGCCGCCGTGTCCGTGACGCTGCTAGCCCTGTTCGGGCTGACGGCGTTCACCGAGGTCAGCCCGTTCACGGTCAACGTGGTCACCCTGCTCGGCACCGGGCTCGCCGTCGACTACGCGCTGCTGGTGCTCGCCCGGTTCCGCCAGGAGCGCGACGCCGACCCCGGCGCTGCGATTGCCGAGCTGCTCGGCCGTACGTCGGCGACCGCCGGCCGTACCGTGTTGATCTCCGGGCTCGCTGTCGCCGCGGCGATGGGTGGTTTGTCAGTCTTCTCCGAACCGCTGCTCGGGGCGATGGCGCTGGGCGGCGCGGTGGCGGTGCTGCTGGCGACCCTGGCCGGCCTGACCGCCGTCCCCGCGCTCATTGCGGTGGCGCATCGCCGCATCCCTGCACGGGTGCCGGCTGTCGGCCGCTCCGGCCGTGGCCCAGGCCTGCTCGCGCGGCTCGCCGGATTTGCCCAGGCCCGGCCCGGGCCGGTCGCGCTGGCGGTCACGGCCGGCCTGCTCGCGCTGTCGCTGCCGTTCGTGTTCGCCGTCAACCTGGAGAATTCCGACGCCCGCGCCCTGCCCGCCTCGGCCGAGGCCCGCAAGGTGCAGGAGGTGGTGCAGCGCGACTTCAGCGGCGGCCAGGCCGACCCGATCGTCGTGGTCGTCGACACCGACCCGGCCGGGACACCGGTCCGCGACTTCCTCAACGCCGTCAACACGCTGGACGGCGTGCTCCGGGTGGAACCACGCCCCGACATCGCCGGCCCGGCGGCCATCCTCGACGTCACTCCCGAGGGCGCCACCGCGGACCGGACGTCCCGGGACGTCGTCCGCGCGATCCGGGCTCTGGACACACCGTTCCCGGTACTCGTCGGTGGCGCCGCCGCGGAGCTGGTCGACTACCGCGACTCGGTGGCCGGCCGCTTCCCCCTCGCCCTGCTGGTCGTCGTGCTGTCCACGCTGGTACTGCTGTTCGTGCTGACCGGCTCGGTCGTGCTGCCGGTCAAGGCGCTGATGATGAACGCCCTCACCCTGCTCGCCACCCTGGGCGTCCTGGTCGTCGTGTTCCAGTGGGGTGTCGGCAGCGCGCTGCTCGGCTTCGACTCGTGGGGCGCGATCGACGTCACCACCCCGGTCCTGCTGTTCGTCTTCGTCTTCGGACTCTCGATGGACTACGAGGTCTTCCTGCTCGCCCGGATCAAAGAGGAACGGGACCCACGCGACCCCACCGGCGACCGGGCCGTCCGCGCCGGCCTGGAGAAGTCCGGGCCCGTGGTCACCGCGGCCGCGCTCTGCATCGGCGTGGTGTTCCTCGGCTTCCTGCTCGGCGATTTGGTCGCCGTCAAGGAGATCGGCTTCGCGATGACGGTGGCCCTGCTGCTCGACGTCACGGTGGTCCGCGGCCTGCTGCTGCCGGCCCTGATGAAGCTGCTCGGCGAGTGGAACTGGTGGGCACCGGCCCCGCTACGCCGGCTGCACGAGCGACTCTTCGTCCAGCCTGACGATTCAGAACGTATGCGCTGAAGGCCGGGCCTGCCGGCAATTCGCGCAACGCAGCCGGTACAGGGCATAGTGGCCGCGATGTCGTCGACGCGGTGAAGAAGGTGGTTCGGCTTGACGAGCACAGGTGCCCGGTGGTCTCGCCCCGCCGCCTCGATCGTGCTGGCCGGTGCGGTGCTCGCCGTGTCCGCGGCACCCGTGGCGGCGGCCCCTCCGGCCATCCGCATTCAGAGCGTCTCGTCGGACCAGGTGAAGTCCGGTGAAACGGTGCGGGTGCGGTTCAAGGCCACGAACAATAATAAACGTACCGAAAAGGTCTTCGTGGCCGTGTCCGGCGGCCTGCGCTGCACCGCCGGGTGTTCCGCGGCCCCGGACATCCGGGCCGGCCAGAGCCGGACTTTCGAGGCCACGGTGGTCGCGCCGAAGGTGAGCGCCGGCGAGGAGAGCGGCCGCAACCTCGCGGTCAGCGTGCGGATCGGCAGACAGACCGCGTTCGACCACAAGATGATCCTCGTACGCGGCGCGAACACGTCACCCTCGGCGGTGAGCCGGATCTCCGGTCGCGTCCGTGACGCCGGCGGCGACGCGATCGGCGGCGCGACCGTGGCCGTCCGGGACAGCGCCGGGCATGACTACCGGACGACCACGAACGCCGGCGGCAAGTTCACGATCACCTCGAACGACAGCAGGCCGATCGCCGCCGGTCCCATCACGGTCGCCGCGGCCAAGGACGGCTATCGCAGCGCCCGCGCGACCGTGCAGGGCGCCGGGGGCCGCGCCGCGACGGTGCGGCTGACCCTGGCCGCCGTCGCCTCCCCCTCCAAGGCACCATCGTCACCGGCCGCCGTGGCGAGCGTTCCCCCCGTGGCCGAGGAGGAGCCCGCGACAGAGGAGAGTGTCACCGCCGCGCCGGCCACCACCGAGAAGGTCGACGGCGAAGGCAGTGGTCTGCTGCTTTTCACCATCCTGGGCGGGCTCCTCATAGCCGCGGGTGTGGGCACGCTCGCGCTGATGATGATCCGCCGGAGAGCCCCCGCGTCGGACCCGACGATGGCGGCGCCGACCGGTGCGGGCGGCAGTGGCATGGCCGACGCCCCGACCGCGGTGCTGCGTACCGTGCCGCACGACTACGGCAGGCCGACGCCTCGGTGACAGATCCGGTGCAATCCTGACACGATCAGCTCCGCGTGCGGAACGGGGCCAGAGTTGCCCGGATCAGGTCGGCCGCACCCCAGTCGTTGTCGAACTGGGCCAGCACGGCGAGGTGCTGGCGCAACTGAAGGATCGGCATCCGGGCCTGCCAGTCGGCATCCAGCGAGGTCAGCTCGGCGTACAGGGCGAAGAACCGGTGCGCTTCCGGTGGAGGCGAGGTCGTCCACAGGTGGGCGAGGTCCACCTCGGCCCACAGGTAGGACACGGCCGGATCGATCAGCGCCGGGCGGCCGTCCGCGGTGGCCAGGAGGTTCTGGGTCCACAGGTCGCCGTGGGTCAGGCAGGCCGGCCGGTCGGGCAGCAGGTCGGGCAGTCGCCGGCACAGCCGTTCCAGCGCCGCCCGGTCGCCGGCGTCGAGTGCCGCCTCGACGCGAGGCTCCCCGAGCCATCGCAGCAACCGATGCTCGGCGAAGAACGCAAAACCGTCGTCGGCCCAGGTGTTGATCTGCCGGCGGCGGCCCAGCCAGTTGTCGCGGTGCCACCCGAAACGCGGATTGACCGTCGTCAGATGCAGGCGGGCCAGCACATGCGCGAGCTGCTCCCAGAAGTCCTCACCGCCCGGCCGCGGCTGCAGCACCGACAACACGAGCAGTTCCCGGTCCGCCTGGATCACGTCGGGCGTCTCCACACCGCCGAGCTTGCGCAGAGCCGTCAGCCCGTCGGCCTCCGCGGCGAACACGTCGTCGTCCGGCGCGTCGGCGAAGGCCTTGACGAACACCGGGGGCGCGTCCCGGCGGGTTGCCATGCCCGCAAGCGCCGCCAGCCCACCCGCGACCGGCTCGAGGGCGACAACGTCACCGATCCCGGCCCTGTCCAGACAGCCGCGAAGAAACGTCGCCGAGTCCGTCACCAGAGCTCCTCCCGGCCGCGGTCGCCCGATCCTAGGTGAAAGCCGCCCGGGTGCGGGGCCTTGGCATGATGCTCCGCATGAGATCCCCGTGGCCGGTCGCGGTGGCTGCGCTCGTTCCCGCCGGCCTGACCCTGTACGGCGTCAGCGTGCCCGGGGGCTACTACAGCACCCTGGTCGCGGCGTTGTGGGTCTGGGCCATCGTCGGAGCGGCCTGGCTGGTGACCGGGGCGGCGCGGCTCCGAGACTCTGGTCCGGCACCCCGGTGGCGGCTGTGGCCACTCGTCCTGGTGCCGGCCGTGTTCACCGCCAGCTGCTGGACCGCCTCCGGTGATCTTGTCGGCACAGCCACCTTCGCGCACTACCGCACGAGTCTGGAACGGCTCGCCGATCGGGTGCCCGTGCACACGACCACCGACGTCGGCCCCTACTCGTTCAACTCCGTGAACAGCGTCAAGGGCTGCACGCTGTACAACCTGCGCGGCCCGGGCATGGCCCGTGCGTCCGGGTTCGCCTGGTGCCCCGGCACGACACCCACGGCGATGCACTGGGAGGAGGGCGAGGTCTTCGAACCCCTCAGCGGCGACTGGTTCGCCTTCGTCGTGCGTCACGGCTCGTACGAGAACCGCACCACCGGCGCCGACCCCTGGGGCCTGCAGATCAGCGAACTCAGCTCGACCCCCGACGTGTGACGGCGGAGCTGGGGCGGCTTGGACGGGTGGACAGATCCCAAGCCAGCCGCCGGCGCCTGCTGGACGCCGGCGCGATCGAGTTCGCCGCGTACGGCGTCGCCGGTGCGCGTGTCGACCGCATCTCCGTCGACGCCAAGGTCAGCAAGGCGCAGATCTACTCGTACTACGCGGGCAAGGAGAACCTGTTCGACGCCGTCCTCGAGGACCAGGTCAACGACATCCTGGACCGGGCGCCCCTGACCGCCGACCTGCCCGACTACGCGGTACGCCTCTACGACGCCTACCTGGAGCACCCGCAACTGGTTCGGCTGGCCACGTGGGCGCGGCTGGAACGCGTACCGTCCGGGCCGTTGTTTCCGCAGGCCGACGAAACGGCCAAGACCGAGGTCATCGCCGCCGGTCAGCAGGCCGGGCGGATCCGGTCCGACATGTCCGCGGCCGACATCCACTCGATGGTGATCGCCATGGCCATGACCTGGTCCCCCAGCAGCCTGACGTACACCGCAACTCCGGCTGACGCGGCCGGCGACCACGAGCGCCGCCGGGCTGGTCTCGCCGCAGCCGTGCAGGGCGCATTCATGTGCTGATCAGGTGCGTGCGGCTGACTGCGCCCACCACATCCGCCAGCCGCACTTCTCGGTCTCGTCCTCGCGGACCAGGAGCATCCGGCCGGTCACCGGCGTCGCGGCAGGCGTCTCGTCCGTGATGACCGAGACGATGTCGCCGGCGTTGCCGTCGAAGCCGAGCTCGGCGAAGCGCTCACGGAACATGCCGTCGCGCATCTGCGCCGCGAAGTAATACAACGCTCGGTTCGTCACGGTCACAATTGTGGCATTCGCGACTCGGTGCGCAGGCCGTGAACAGTCGATTGGCTGATCGATGATGACGTGCTTGTGCCGGGCCGCTGTCACCCCGAGACGCCCGCATGGCCGTCGATCCGGTACCATACGACCTGGCAAGACTGGATCATCCCGCATGCATGCGCGGGCGAGGCCTGTCGCCCGCCCTACACCGCGCCGTGCTGCCTCATGGTGGGGCCTCTGCCCGGATACTGCCCAGACAAAGAGAGGCTTCTTCGGCATTCGTCGATGCATTTGAGCCCTCCTGCTGATCCTGCCTTTCTCTCCGATCGGCGCGATCGCGTGGTTCGTCGCCGCCTGCCCGAAGAGCGAGCGTCCGGCCCGCCGCGGCCGATCGCCCGGGCGACGACCCGGGCTTCCTCCGCGGCGCGGCCGCCTCCCGAAAGGAGGACGAGCAGTTGCTGAAGAAACCGGAAGGCCGACCTGCGCCGCCGTGAGTCGTGCGACCGCGACGCCTGACCGAAGCGATCGCATGCTCGGAGAACTAGTCTCGATCTACTCCATCAGCCTAAACACTGCATCGGCGATCGGCGACCCGTGATTGTATTGGAAAGCGACCTGGTACACCTGACCACGCTTGACCACCAGATCGTTCACCGCCGGAACAATCGTGGTGGGCATCAGGGTGTCGGTCGAGTAAAAGTTGATGTCGCGCCACAGATGTATCAAGCTGGACAGCCTGAGGCAGTTGACCCGCTCGTTCGAGAGAGCCCGGAAATCGATTACGCCTTTACTTTTCGGCTCGTAGACCGTCTGCAGATCCAGCGATTGCGCGACAACCGATGTGGTGTTTAGCCGGAACGCGGACCTCGAGACGAACTCCACGACCGGGGTTCGGAGTTCGACGTCACCGACCTCGAAGTCATAGTTACCGCATTCGGCAATGTTGGTGACGCTGTCCGGGATCAGTATGGCGCCCGCTCTTAGAAGGTATTTCCTGGCGTAGCTGGCAGCGAGTACCTGTGGCTCCTCGATGGTCCATATGGACATCATCTCAGCAAGCGCGACATCGAACCGGCCGCCCAGATCCGACGCCGACAGAGTGAAGACGTCCGCATCAAGGAAACGGATGCGCTCAGCCACTCCGGCCCGGACGGCAGCACGTTTCGCCACCTCCAGGATCGCCGGATCCTTGTCGACCGCCACGACCCGACCGAAGTGTCGCGCCGCCTCGATCGAAAATATGCCGGTCCCGCAGCCGATCTCGAGGAACGACTTCTCCGGGTCACCAACCGCGCGCACCGCCTGAACGATACGATTCACGCGTTCGACGTCCGAGATCATTTCCAGGTGGTAACTCTTGGTAAAGGTTCCCGGGTTCGGGTTTCCTTCCTGGGCCGGATATGAATTACCGACTCTGGACATCAATCGCCCTCAGGACCTTCGCGTCGCGGCGATACGGAATCCTAGGTCATCGTAGGCATTGCAGGGCGGATCGAACGATCGGAACGAGATCGTCGACGACAGCGACTCCGAGGACAACCACGATCCGCCTCGCACAATGCGATCGGCTAGGCCGTAGCCGTCATCTGCTTGATGGATGTAGGCAACCGCATACGGTCGATTGGTCGAGGTCGTCCACTCCCAGACGTTTCCGATGAGGTCGTGCGGACCTTCCATGGCCGGCGAACCCCACGGGTACAGACCGACCGGAGCCGAGCCGGGCGGTAGTCTGTGCAGCGCGTTCCAATGCGCGTTCTCGGTCGCGCTGCCTGCGGCCCAGATGGTGTCCGTATCGTTCCGCGGGCCGAGCCGCGCCGCCCGCTCCCATTCGTACTCGGTGGGCAGGTCGACCACCACCGGACTGCTCGCATCGTGACCGGCGCGACGCAGTGAATACCATCTGGCATACGCTTTGGCCTCCCACCAATTCACCCCCACGACCGGCTGGTTAGGGCCGTTCAATCGATGGTTGAACCAATACAGGGGGAGCTTTCTGAGGAGCATCGCGTCGATCGCGTCCGAAATCTCCGCCTCGGATACCCTGCCATTATTAAGATCGGTGTAGAAATGCGTCATCGACGTCGTTCTCATCAACTCACGCAGGCGGTCCAGGGTTGCACCGTCAGCATGAAGCCATTGCACACCGCCATTGTCCGACCAGTAGACATCGGTTGTATAGCCGCCATCGCTGACGAAATCAGCATACTCCGCGTTGGTCACGAGAAAGCGTGATATCGAGAACTCCTCGAAAGCGAGGTTCTCGACGAGGCGGGGAAACACCGAAACATACTTCGGATTCGTGATCGCGGGTTCCATTGCCGCCCCGAGAGTCACCTTCGCGGCGGGAAGCCGGACGAACTTGCCGTCCGCCTGCCCGTTGTTCGCCCTAAGAGTCCCGGCCAGTCGCGGATCGCCAACCCGGCCGAGGAGCATCCCCAGGAGAAGCCTCCTCTCAGCCGGAGCCGTTCGATCCGTCGCGGCTTCGAGCAGGCTCACACGGATCTGCGCGAGGAACGGACCGAAGAGGGCCCCGGAGAGCACGTCGCTCGAGATGTTCAGTTCGCCGACAATCTCAGCGGCCGAGGCCAGCATCACCGTATCCCGGGACCTGGTGTAGTCCTGGAACAAGGCGTTTGCCAGATCGACGGCCGCGAGCGACGGGCCCCTGTCGGCCAGCGCCAGTCCGGCCACATGCCGGAACGCTTTGCTCCATGGCAGGGATGACGCTCGGTCGCGATACTCGGTCTGGCCTCGCTGGGTGAGAGCGCGACCGACCAGCGTGTCCCGGAAAAGCGCGTGCGCGAACATGAAACACTGCGCGTTCATGCTGATCAGGACGCCGTGCCCGCGCACCAGATCAAGCATAATCGGGTGGATCAACGCGCCACGTGCCAGAAAGCCCTTGGCGGTCGTAGCCCCCAGGCACGCGCTGACCCGTGCTTGGACCTCATCGAGCGGCACCGTCCCGTCGCCGCCCCCGGCAATCGAGTCCGTCGCCGCCACCGCGATGTCCGATAACACGCTCAACAGTAGCTCGAGATACTGCTCATGGGAGATGTCGGTCGGCATGTCCCGAGCCGGAGCCTTCGGCTCCACCCGCAGGCGCAGCAGGGTCCGGACCGCCATCTCGCAGATCCGCGAGATGGAAAGATAAGGCAGTTCTGAATCGTCGTAGACCATCTGCAACAGATTGAGGCAGAGAGGATTCGCGACAAAAGAAGCGAGGTCGGTGTTGCCCTGCACCAGACTGAACACCCGGGAAGCCCGGTCTAGCCAATCAGCGTTGTCGGGGTCGCCCGAGGCGAGCCGTCCCGCCATGCGGTGCCAATTCAGGATAGACTCCTTGATCTGATCGATGGACATCTCATCGACCAGCAGGCAGACTGCTCCGGAGTACTGGAACTCAGGGTTGTGAAGGTAGTCCTGGATACGACTGGTGATTACTACCTGATGTCCCTCGCTCGAGTCGATAAACTCGTCTAATATGCCGTACAGTCGGCTGATGGATTCCGCCCTGGCCTCGCCGGCCGCCGAGATTGCGGGCAGTTCGTCGAGGCCGTCGATGATCAGGGAGAGCCGATTGCGGTTCTCGCGTAGGAATCGACGCACTTCGGCCTCGGCCGGAAGCGTCGGCTGAAGTTTCGTGGCGGTTTCGATGAGATCGTCGAGACTGCCGATGGAGGAAAGAGCCACTTCCCTGAGCGGGAGGTAGATCGGCACCGAGAACGATCGTCCCTCCAGGAAGTCCTGCGCGTACCGGATCACGAGCCACCTCGCCAGGGTGGTCTTACCGGAACCGGGGTGACCGAGAATAACCTGGCGCCGGCCGGCGTCACCGATGCCCGCGAAGGCCTCTCGCTGTGTCTCGGAGACCTCGATCCCATCGGGAGAATCAGCGAGCTTCAGGATGCGACGAACGCGTGGCCTCGTACAGACGGCCTCGATAATGTTCAGATGCCGCAACGGGGTCGCGACAGAGTTGACGCGTTGAACCGGGGAGCCGATGTCGATCTGGTCCAGACGACTACGCAGCGAACGCAGATACTCGTGCACGCTGGAAACGTCCGGAGACGTCTGCGGGAGCGTGGGCAGATGGAACCCATCCCGCAGGGCCAGGCGACAAAGAGCATCGAGCGACGAGAACCGACCCCGGTCATATCCGGAGCTCAGCACCATGTCGGCGAACGCCTTCTGCCGACGTTCGTGCTCCTCGCTCTGGATCAAGCGGCTCTGCGGGTGAAACTTCGCATCAGCGACGTACAAGTATATCTCTTTGGCGGGGGCTCTCCGACCGTCGAGCTTCTCCCCCATTGCGAAGAAGTACTCCCACTGGGTGTATGAACGCGGCGCCGGACCACCCCCGGAAATGGGTGCCTCATACCCATAGGTATCCCCCAGAAGATAGATGACCCGGTCGCAAAACTCGATGTAGGACTGCAATTTTTCGAGCAGCGACCTGCCGCCCTGCTGCAAATCCTCCTGCAGCATGACCTCGGCACCCATGGCCCGCAGGTCGCTCGCCAGCGAGGTTCGACATTCCCGGAACTCGCTCGAGACACCCGACAAAAATATTTTCATGACTCAATCACGAGTTCGCTTCCGCTTTCTTGGTGGGCTAGTCAATGAAAGCGCTCCGGGGACAGCGGGTCGTATCCCCCACCTGCCATCAGCCCTCGGTCGGACAGACCGAGGATTTCAGCGACTAGTTCTGCAGTCAGGGGGGCGAGCGTCACACCCAGCCCGAAATGCCCCATGGCGTAAATGACGGCCTCCGCCCCCGGCAGAACGCCGACTATCGGACCGCCGTCCACGGTTGCCGGCCGCCTCCCCGCCCAGGCTGCCGTCATCGCCCAGTGCCGAGCGGAGGGCACCAGGCGGCGGATTCCACCTGTGATTTCATGGAGTCCCTCCACCGTGACGAAATCATGGGGGAACTGTTCTTCGTAGGTGACTCCGGCAACAACGGACCCGTCGGTCCGCGGCACCAGATACGCGCTCGTATTGAGATCCGAACCTGACGCCGGCAGGTGGGCATAGACGTGGTGGGCGAACAGCGGATGAGAGCTTCCCGGATCCGCGAGCCTCAGCGCCTGACCTTTCACCGGCACCATGCTCGTCCTCAGCGGGGACGGTAACAGGGCGGCGTCGTTGCCGGTGGCGATGACAATCCGGTCGAACTCCTCGACCGTCACCTCGCCATCGCGGCCCACGGCAGTCATCATGTTGTCAACCAGCTCGGACACACGCGTTCCGAGCCGCACCGACACCTTGCCAGACTCGCTGAGCAGGTGCAGCACTGAACGCAGCAGGGATGAGGGGTCGAGAGCCGGCTCCTCAGGGATTAGGAGTGCGCCCATCAACGCGGGAGTGAGGGTCGGCTCGAGGGCCAGGGCCTCGCCCTTGGGCAGCCACCGAACGGCGAACCTGTCTCCCAGGCTCTCCCTGTAGGGCCCGGTCAGTCGCGCCTCGTCGTCGGGCGTGAGAGCCACATACATCAGACCCTCTTCGACGATCGGAAAGGCTTGCCCCGCCTCGGCACACCGTTGCACGAGCCGCCAGAAGGCATCGAAGATGTCCCCGCACATCGGCGCTAGCTGGGCGCGAATGAAGTCGTCACTCAGCGGCGAGATGCCCCCGATGGCGGCGGCGGTCGCACCCGTGCCGAACTGCGCCTCCGCCTCGAAGATCGTCACAGTCGCGCCCAGACGGGAAAGTTCCGCCGAGATCGCCGCGCCGACTATTCCTCCGCCTATGACAGCTACCTTCACAAAGCCGCCAATCCCTCCTGGCCTGCTCGCTCGAAACGCTAGACGAGCCTAGACCACAATGCATTCATCGGCACCGGTGTCCAAAAAGTTGAGGATGGATCCGACTGCGCGCCGGGTCATGGCGTCCCGTGCGTCGTGCGTCAGGGACGCGACGTGGCCGGTGATCAACAGCGGATGTGGCTGCAGCTGCTTCAGGCTCTCCGTCTCCTCCGTCTTCTCGCTGTAGTAGCCGTCGATCGCCGCAGCGGAGATTCGGCCGGACCGTAGGTTCGCGTCGAGGCTGCCCGGCTCCACGATCTCCGGTCGGGCAGTATTCACCAGGACACTCCCGTGCCGAAGGCGCCCAAGTTGCTCCTCGCCGACCAGGTGACGCGTCTCGCTGTTGCCGGGGATCATGACGAGAAGCGACTCGGACACCTCGAACAGCTCGTTCAAGGAGGTGTATCGGATTCCCAATTGTTCCTCCAGAGCCGGCTTGCGGGTCCGGGAGAAGTAGGCGACGTTCGCGTCAAATCCTTTGGTGAGGATCTCGGCGAGCCGTGTCCCGATACCACCCATCCCTATGATGCCGACCGTATGAGCACCGAGGTCACTCTGCTTCGCCTCGTCGCCGGAGCTGCCGTTCAGGTACTTCAGGGCGTACTCCGTTAGGTGTCTGCGGCAGTTCAGTAGCTGACCGATGGTGAACTCGGCCACCGAGTTGTTGAGCGTCCCGGGCGTGTTGGTCACCCGGACGCCGTGTCGACGGACGGCCTCGACATCCATGAAGCTCTCGTAGCCGACGCCGTAGAAAGCGATGAGGCGGAGCGCGACCGAGGACTCGATCACCGGGGCTGTCGCCTCCTCGTCGCCTCCATAGAGGTAAACCTCGGTGTCCGCCAACTCACGAATCAGCTCAGCCTCTGTCAAGGTCCCGTCCGGCACTCTGACGATGTGCCCTGCCGTCCTCAGTGGTTCGAGCAGATCCGAACGGATGCTACTTCCAGTTACCAGGATCTTGGACTTGCTCGTCAACCTAGCTTCCCCTCAAGGCTCCATGGCTCGACGGCGGGCGACCGCCTGCTTCGTCAACGGTGTGCGGCAAGCCGCGAGTCGGTCGACTGATCGATTACCACCCTCGTCACGACCATGATCCATACTGATGGGACCGCGACAAGGCTCGTCAACTTCACCTGCATACCGCCGCGCCAGCTCGAAGTCAATGACATAATACCTTCCCATCCTTGATCAACACTAGGACTCTTTTGGGTGAATTTTCGGCATTGATTCATTTTTGCAGCGCACTCAAACCGAATCCTGTCGACCATCGGTTAATTGCTTCGATTTGGTGTCGGCAGATGCCACATTGGCCCACTGCTACCTATAGCTATGGCCGTTCCGACAGTTCCCGTACTCGCCCGATCACCGAGCAGAATGCGCACCTACACGCCGCAGAATAGTATTTCGAGGGCTGCGGTCCCGACTAGCAAGGAGCGACGATCCGCGCTTGAGCGCAATCGATCAAGAGCAGGATGAGGACCGGCGAGAAGACCGCGAATGCAGAGCTCCACGGGCAGCTTTCGCCTACACAGCGCGGCAGACCACTATATAGGCTTCCGCGTCATGGCTGTACGTGGAGCCTTGATAGTCACCGGCCTCTAATTCAATTGCGAAGCGGCTGTCCTCGAGAAGCAACAGATACTCGGCCCGGAACGCGAAGCGATTACGCCAATGGATAAGATATTCCTTGCGGACGCCATCAGCCACGGTGACTCGGTATAGCCGCTCTTGCGTCGCGATCTGGTGCGCGGCGTCGAATTGGTACGAGTAGGTGATATCGATCGGTTCGCCCGGCGCTTTCCCGACCCGGTCGACGACGTGCTGCAGCCCGTCATTGTTCAACCATCGGTCATAGGTGTGCCAGGAGAGCGCCTCGAAGGCGAACAGCCCGCCTTTCCGGAGAACACGTCGCGCCTCCGAAAAGGCCCGCCGAAGCGCCGCCAGATCGGTGACGTAATTGATGGTGCTGAACGGGCAGATGACACTCGCGAATGACCCTTCCGAGAAAGGCAGACGCGTAAGGTCCGAGTACACCAAGTTAATGCGACTTCCCGCTTGGGTCATCTTGTTCCGCGCAGACCTAATCATCTGTAACGAGTGATCGAGCCCGGTGACTCCGGCTCCCGCAACCGCCAGAGGCAGGGCCACTCGTCCGGTCCCGACGCCCAACTCTAGGACCTCGGTGCGGCCGATCAGGTCGATCCAGAACGGTATGTCCTCCTGATAGTCCGCGTAGGTAAGGTCGTACAGCGACGGAAATTCTTCCACCAAACCTTCATGTCGCAAGCGGCCTCCTGGATGTCGGCAAGCCTCTCACTCGGACTTGCTCACGATGTCGAGCAGGTCGTCGTAGTACTTCATCCGAGCTTCCACTCCGGCTCGCGCGCCGTCCAGATATTGGCGGGCTCGGTCCTCGCGCCCGAGCGAGAGGTTCGCGGCGACCTGGGAGATTATCGCGGCGTGCTCCGTGTCCTCATCGATGTTCGCTCGGAGAAACTTCCGGAACCGTGCCTCCGGCCGCGCTTTCTCGAAGGCCTGTTCAACAGCGGCATACTCCGGGACCAGCATTTTCTCATTCCCGACGCCGAGGCAGCCCAGAGCTGACATCGGCGTTCGCATAGCCTGGGCGGTCATCCGCAGGAACTCCTCGGTGGGCGGGAGGATGCGGAGCGTCCGCTTATCGATGCCCACGCTCACGGCCAGTTCGTGCAAGAGCCAGGGATGGGCGAAGCGAGCAACGCCGTCGCGGACCGGTCCGTGCTCGCCGGCCGGAACCTGGTCGAACAACGCCCGGTCGTGCACGTTGGTGATGCTTGTCGCGGTCAGCAGCAGCAACTGGGCGAAGAGTCCCGTGACGAACAGCTCCTGCCCGACCCAGGTGACCAGCGCATGCGGATGGGCTCCAGCGTAGTCAAAAAATGGGTGGTTTCTGACGTTCGTGGACTCCGGGAGTGCGTCCGCGAGGGCTATCTCCGTCGGGAGAAGGGCTGGCGGTACGTGTTTGAAGTGGGCATCGTAGTCCCAGTCTTCGCTGTTGTGCTCGACCAGACGCACAGCAATCTCAGGGTTCCAGTATCCGAGCAGTCGTTCGTCCTTGTCTTCCACTCGTGCCTCCCGTACGTCGGGTTGCTGCGGTGACCCAGGGCCGCAAGATGAGGTGTACTCGGCTGCCTACCTACAACAGCCGATCCCCCGCATCTGAGCCGACATCTCCCACGCTCGATGTTGAGCTGTTCACGTGACTAGAACATAGATTACTGAGCATCGATTCCGTAACCCCATGCTCCGAACACCCATAGCGACAGCCCACCAGGCACTTCTCGATCACGGCGTACGCAGCCGTGATTCGCCGGGACAATCAACGCGCGCAACGTCGTTCGCCACGTCAATCCGATGTAGCCGGACTGACCGCCCCACCGTCCAACCCACGACCGGTTCAACATCATCCGATGAGTCCGAGGATGGATGGTGAACAGCCTGGTCATATCGCGGTTGGCCCAGCGGGTGGCGCTTCGATGATGCCCGTGCGACCAGCCAGCCGTGGAGCGTTCATCGCGAGGTTGCGTAGCGAGGCCAGCACGCGGGGCCCGGAGCGGCGCGGACCCGAGAATGGCCCTCGCGGTGGCAGGTGGTCCTGGTGAAATGCAGGGCTTCGATGGTCATTGTCCGCAGTTGGTCCCGGCCAGCTCGATAGCTCCAGCATGTTCTGCGAGGTGGCTGGTGACGCCGAGTTGAGTGGCGGCGGACTGTTTGCCTTTGTGGTAAGTGGACGAACATCGTGGTGACCGCTTCGCCGAAGGCGGGCGGTAGCAGCCGCCAGTTGCCCGGCCAGGTCGCCGCCCTCGCAGAAGGTCAGGATGCGCTCGGTACCGCGGTCGCGGAGACTGATATTTCGGGGAGCGCTACGGCCGAGTCGGCGGTGTGCAGGTTCTGCGTGGTCAGGTGCGGCCGCTGTCCTCGTCCGTGAGATCAGGTCTGGCCGTTCGTCGGCGCACGAAGCGTCCGAGGTGATCGAAATCGGCGTTGAGGGTGCGGACGAAAAAATGGCTGAGCCGGATCTCGTAGCTGATCCGGATCTTGCCGCGCTCGATCCAGGCGTCCGGGTGGCCCACTTCCTTCAGGTAGTCATCCGGGTCACGGTGCAGGGGGAGATTGACCTCCCCGCTCAGTGCGGGATCAGGTTCGATGGATCCGCGCCTTTTCTAGATCTCCCCTGAGGATCCTGGATCCGGAGCGGGATGACGGCGGTGCCGGTGGCGGTGAGCCAGCCGAAGAACGCCGAGCCCCACTTGATGCCGCCGTAGCGGTCCTTTTCCCGCGCCACGACGGAACGCCGATCCGACAGGTGGGCAGCGGTGGCGCCACCGGTCGCCGCCGGCCGGTGCGCACTCTTGTCATTGTCGATCTCGGACTCGCGCGCGCCGGTGTTCGCTGAATGGGGGGAAGTACTCATGACGACTTCGATGAGCAACGGGGGTGTACGGAATGTCAAGAGCGGACGCTTGCGCCCTGGTCAAGCTCTCGACGCCCCCCGGATGCCCCTGGCTTTAGGACATAAACAATGATCCGACTTCCCGATGTCGGAAAGATTTTCGTCAGCTCGTCAATTGTGCGAGGCGAGCGGCATCCGGCGTCCCGGGTGCGGGTGAGTAGACGACCATCCGCAGGTCGCAGCCGGGCACCTGGAGGACGTCGCCGTCCAGCACGATCGGGCCGGCGTCGGGATGGTCGATGTGCTTGCGCAGGCCCAGGTATCGGGCGGGGCGGGCGGCGTTCCAGCGTTCGGCGAACTCCGGGCTGGTCCCGTGCAGAGCGGTGACAAGGTCGGCCAGCTCGGCATCGTCGGGGTGCTCGAGATACGCCACGCGCAGATCACCCACGATGGCATCGCGGTAGGCCTCGTCCTCCTGCGGGTCGACCCACACCCGCGGGCTGGGCTGCGTCATCTCGAACCAGACGACGTTGCGGGCTCGCCCGTGCAGCGTCGCGGAGTCGCCCAGCAACGCCGTCCAGGCAGGGTTCCAGCGCAGCAGCCACCAGTCGGCGGAGTAGACCGCCACCGGCCACGGCAGACGGGTGACCATCCGCTCGACGCCGGCGGGCACGACCCGGGTCACCGATCCGGTCGCGGGAGCCAGCCCTGCGGCGCGGTGCAGCAGCGCGGACGCCTCCTCGTCGAGACGCAACGCACGCGACAGCGCGGCGACCACCGGTGCGGAAGGCCGTGCGGCGCGGCCCTGTTCGAGCTGGACGAGGTAGTCCACGGAAACACCCGCGAGCATCGCCAGCTCCTCGCGGCGCAGACCGGGGGCACGCCGGGCCGTGGCGACCGTTCCGGGCAGCGCAAAATCGCAGCGGTCACGGAACCCGCGCAGCAGCGTCCCCAGCGTCGGTGCCCCCACCATCCCGGCCACGCGGCCAACATACCCGGCTGCCGAGGGTGGTACCGGCAGTCCCACCGACACACGTCGCCTTCCTCCGGGCGGCCTCCCGCCGCAGGCTGACAGGCATGCAAACGATCACTCTCGTCACCGGCGGCAACAAGGGCATCGGCTACGAAACCGCCCGGCGGCTCAAGGCGGCCGGGCACACGGTCCTCATCGGCGCCCGCGACCCCGAGCGCGGCAAGACCGCCGCCGCCGAGCTCGGCGTCGGCCTCCTGCACCTCGACATCACCGACCAGACCAGCGTCGATCAGGCGGCCGCCCAGGTACGCGCCGAGCACGGCCGCCTGGACGTCCTCGTCAACAACGCGGCCGTCAACACCGGAGTCGCCCCGCTGGAGCAGACCACCGCCGAGGACGCCGCGGCGGTCCTGGACGCCAACCTGCTGGGGGCACTCCGGGTCACCAACGCCTTCGTCCCCCTGCTGCGGGCCTCACAGCACGCCCGCATCGTCAACGTGTCCTCGACGGTGGGCTCTTTCGCCGCCACCCTCGAACTCGACATGTTCGACTGGCAGATCGTGCCGCCCCTCTACGCCATCTCCAAGACCGCGTTGACGATGCTCACCCTCAAGTACTCCCGCGCCCTGCCCGGAATCCTGGTCAACGCGGCCGACCCTGGCTACACCGCAACGGACCTCAACAACGGCCAGGGCACCCAGACGGTCACCGAAGGCACCGACGCGATCGTGCACCTGGCCACCCTCGACGACGACGGCCCCACCGGCACCTTCATCAACCGCGACGGGACGGTGGCCTGGTGAACTCGAGCAGCACCGCGCGAAGGGGGTTCCGGTCATGCGTGTCAGCGGGATGAGCAGGACGCAACGTGCGCGAGATGACGGAATCCGGCTCAGCGGACCATGGCCAGCACATCGTGGACCAGCCGTCGTGCGTACTTGTGGTCAACGGGAAGTGCGAACACGACGTGGTGGTACAGCGGCGCGATGATGTGGTCGAGGATCTGCGGGACGGTCGGTGCCGTCTCTCCGCGCTCAGCGGCCCGGCGCACCATTTCCGCGGCCTGCTCGCACCGCGTCTCCGTGATCGGGCAGTGCGCGACAACATCGACGCGGGCCGCCACCATCGAGCGCAGATATCTGACCCGCTCGGGACGGGTGATGTCGCGGGCGATGATGTCCGCCCACAGCATCAGATCCTGCTCGAGGGATCCGGTGTCGGGTATCGACTCACCGTTCCGGGTCAGGGCGGCGACCGCGACGTCCTCCAGGAGCGCGTTGACGTCGGCCCACCGCCGGTACAGCGTGGTCGGGTTGACCCCGGCCCGTTCGGCGATGACGGGAAAGCTGATCTTGTCGGCACCCTCACCCATCAGCTCACCGACCGCCGTGTAGATCGCGGTCAGCACCCGGCTGCTTCGGCCCCCGGGCCGGCTCGTGGCTGTTCGGTCAGACACGTCACAACCGTACGCAAAGATCTTTGCTTTAACAAGAATGCGGCCTACGGTGACTAAAGCAAACATCATTGCTTTAGTTGGAGGCCGTTCCGTGTTCAGCAGACCCGTCTCGTTCATGGTCGCCGGGGCCGCGGGAGCCGCGACGTTGACGGCAGCCTCGGCCCCGTCGCCCCTCTACCCCGTCTATCAGCGCTTGTGGGGCTTCTCCGCGTTCACGCTGACAGTGATCTTCGCTGTCTACGTCTTCGCGTTGCTCGCTGCACTGCTGACCGTCGGCTCGCTGTCCGACCGGACAGGGCGCCGGCCAGTCGCCTCGGCAGCCCTGGTGCTGCTGGCGCTGGGCATGCTGCTCTTCGCGATCGCCGGCGGTACGGGCGGCCTGATAGCCGCCCGCGTCGTGCAGGGCTTCGCCGTTGGTGCCGCCACCGGCACCGTCACGGCCATGATCATGGATTCCGCACCGCGCCCGCAGCTCGGCTCCCTCGTCAGCAGCGCTGTCCCGGCACTGGGCATCGCGATCGGTGCGGTCCTGGCCGGCGCGCTGGTGGAGTTCGCTCCCCTCCCCCGCCAACTCGTCTTCTGGATCCTCGCCGCCGTCTACCTGGTCCTGGCCGCGCTCGTCTGGCTGATACCCGAAGGCTCCCGCCCCGAGCGGGCAGCGCACTCCTCGATCTGGCGATCGCTGCTGCCCAGCGCCGGGCTTCCGCCGGCCGCGCGGCCGACCTTCTTCGCGCTGCTGCCGTCGATCGGCGCGACGTGGGCCCTCGCCGGGCTGTACCTGTCGCTCGGGTCGTCGGTGATCGGCACGGTCCTCGAGGTGCACAGCCACTTCGTCGTCGGCATCGTGCTCGGTGTGTTCTTCGCCGCGGGGATTGCCGGCACCGCCGTCTCGACCGTCCTGCCGCCGGAGCTTCGTGAGTGGTTCGGCTACGGAACCCTGATCCTCGGCGTCCTGATCACGATCGCGGCGATGCTGACGAGCGCCTTGCCGCTCTACGTCGTCGGCTCGGTCGTCGCGGGGCTCGGCTTCGGCGCGGCGTTCCGGTTCGCTGTCAACGCACTCGGGGAAGCCGCACCGGCCGAGCAGCGCGGGCAGGTGTTCGCCACGATGTACATCGCCAGCTACATCGCGTTCAGTGTGCCCGCGCTCGCAGCCGGACTCGCCGTCCAACGGGTCGGGCTCGAACCCACAGCCGTCACCTACGGGGCCGCGGAAGTCGCGCTGGTCCTGCTCGCGATGACTGCCGGCCTCATCCAGGCGCGCCGCCGGACCGCCGAAGACAACACCCCGAGGAGTGCCTGACCATGACCACCCCCACGCTCGTCTCGCGCACCTTCGGCACGGCTCGTCAGACGACGCACTACCTCGAGTCCGGCCCGGCCGACGGACCGCTGATGTTCTTCCTGCACGGCTGGCCGAGCATCGGCCTGATCTGGCGCGCACAGATGGAGGCGTTCGCCGCCGACGGCTGGCACTGCGTCGCACCTGATCTTCGTGGCTTCGGCAATTCCTCTGCCCCCGCGTCCCACGATGCGTACACCATGGAGCAGGTCGTGGTCGACTTGGCGGAGCTGCACGACCACCTCGGTGGTGAGCCGGCGATCTGGGTCGGCCACGACTGGGGCAGCATCGTGGCCGGTGCTCTGGCCGCTCACGAACCGCAGCGAAGCCGTGGTGTCGTGCTGACCTCGTGGGCGTACTTCCCCGCCTCGAACAGCCTGGCCACGCTCGTGCCGCTGGTGGACCGGACCATCTATCCGGCGGACCGGTATCCGGACGGTCAATGGGACTACTACCGGTACTACACAACGCACTTCGAGACGGCGGTCGCCGACCTCGACGCCGCTCCGGCAGCGGCGCTGGCCTCGATCTACCGATCCGGCGACCCCTCCGCGGTCGGGCAGGTCTCGCCGATGGCGGAGGTCGCTCGCAACGGCGGGCGCTTCGGCGCCGCGCACCACCCCCCGGCGACCCAGCCTGATCCGGCGCTCTGGCCACCGGCGGACTTCGACACGCTGGTGGAGGCGTTCACGGCTCGAGGCTTCGGTCCCTCGTCCGCCTGGTACACCAACGACGACGCCAACATCGCCTATGCCCGTACGGCGCCCGACGGCGGCCGCCTCACGCAGCCGGTGCTGTTCATCAACGGCGAGTGGGACGTGATCTGCACGACCACGGGCAATCGCCAGGGCGACCCGATGCGCGCGGCCTGCGCCGACCTCGTCGAGACGAGCGTGCCGGCCGGACACTGGCTGCCGCTCGAACGCCCGGCGGACCACATCCAGGCCATCCGCACCTGGCTCAGCAACCGGAGCCTGTGAGCCGCGCAACGCGGTACCGCCGCCAGATGACGAGAAGGATCACCACACCGAGAACGGCCTCGGCGAGGTACGGCCCCGGGTCGAGGGTCCAGTGGACGACCTGCCGCCAGCCCGGCACCAGTCGCGCCGCCACGATCACGAGCGGCTCTGCGGCCAGGAGTGCACCGACGATGGCGGCGGTGGCCGTCGCCACATGCCGGGCGTGCTGACGGACCCAGGCTCCGAAACCGCCGAGGACCGGTCCGCTCAGCAGCCCCGAGTAGAGCCAGCGCCGGTTCACCCGGAGCACGTGCTCCAGGTGCTCGCCCAGGGTGGGCAGCTGGTCGTCGGTCGTGACGGCGACCGCCAGGTAGAAGCCGAGCAGCGCGGTCACCGTGGCGGCGAGTCCGAGCACCGCCCCGCGCGGCACCGATCGTGTGTGCAGTCCGGCGGCCAGAGCTACCAGGAGCCACGGGGTGCTGAGATTGCCGATCGTGTCGCGTACGCCGGTGCCGTGGCCTTTGATCAGGGCGGCGACCACCCCGAAAGCGAGAGCCGTCCCGACCAGCGCAACCATCCGCCGCAGGTTCGGCTCGCGCATGCGATTCCTTCGGTCGTCGAGGACGTCGGCGGTCTCAGCGATCTTAGGATGCCGGCAGGGCGAGGATCATGGTCAGGCCTCCGGCGGGTGTCTCCTCCGGGGTGAGGGTGCCGCCCATGGCTTCGGTCAGGCCCCGGGACAGTGCCAGTCCTAGGCCGACGCCGGTGTGGTTGTCGCGGTCGCCGAGTCGCTGGAAGGGCAGGAACACGTCGTTCCAGCGGTCCTCGGGGATGCCGGGGCCGTGGTCGATGACGCGGACTTCGACGATGTCGCCCAGCGCACTCGCGGTGACCACCGGGGGCTGCCCGGCCGGGCTGTAGCGCAGGGCGTTGGCGACCAGATTGACGACGATCCGCTCGAGCAGACCCGGGTCGGCGTGCACGAGCGGCACGTCGTCGGGGATGTGGACGGCGACGGTGCGGCCGTCGGGCCCGAGGTCGTCGAGCGCGCGCGGGACGATGTCCTCGACGCCGACGTCGATGGGGATGACGCCCAGAGCGCCGGCCTGCAGCCTGCTCATGTCGAGCAGGTTGGCGACCAGCCGGTCGAGGCGGTCCAGCGACTCGTCCGCCGTGGCCAGCAACTCGCCGCGGTCGTTGTCGTCGAAGTCCACATCGGCGCTGCGCAGGCCGGCGACGGCCGCCTTGGCCGAGGCCAGCGGCGTGCGCAGATCGTGGCTGACCGCGGCGAGCAGCGCGGTGCGCATCCGGTCGGCTTCGGCGAGCGGCCGGGCCGAGGCGGCTTCGGCGCTGAGGCGTTCCTGGCGCAGGGCGACCGCGGCCTGCGCGGCGAATGCCTCGACGATGCGCCGGGCGGAGGCCTCCAGCGGCCGGCCCCGGAGCAGCATCTTCAGGTGGTCGTTGACCTTGACCTCGGCGTCGGCTTCACCGGCAACCGTGCATGCGGTGTCGCCGACGTTGGCCACCACGGCGCCGTCTTCGAGCAGGGTCACCGACTGCAGCGCGAAGGTCTCCCGGAGGCGGTCGAGCAAGGCGATCAGGGGGCGGTCGCCGCGCAGGACGCTGCCGGCCACCGTGGCCAGGGTCTGGGCGTCGGCGCCGGCCTCGGCGGCCTGCCGGGTCTTGCGGGCGGCGGTGTCGACGACCCAGCTGACCGCGAGCGCAACGACGACAAAGATGGCCAGCGCGAGCAGGTTGTCGACCTCGGCGATGGTGAAGCGGCCGATCGGCGAGGTGAAGAAGTAGTTGAGCAGCAGCGACCCGGCGATCGCGGCGAGCAGGGCCGGCCACAACCCGCCGATCAGGGAGACGCCGACCACGGCGACCAGGAACACCAGGATGTCGTTGGTCAGCGACAGCGACGGGCCCACGTGCAGCAGCGCGGTCAGGGCAGGCAGTCCTGCGATGGTGGCGGCAAAACCGGCGACCCGGCGCCGCCGCGACAGGGCCGCCGGCAGTCGCTGGGCCCGGCGCCCCTGAGCTGCGCGTTCGTGGGTGACGAGGTGGACGTCGATGGAGCCGGACATGGCGGTGGTGGTGACACCGACGCCGGCGGCGAACAGCTGCGCGAGCTTGCCGCGGCTGCTCACGCCCAGAACGATCTGGGTCGCGTTGACCGCGCGGGCGAAGTCGAGCAGCGCCCGCGGCACATCGGCGCCCACAACCTGGTGGTAGGTGCCGCCGAGGCTTTCCACCAGGACACGCTGGCGTGACAGGGCCGCCGGGTCCGCGCCGGTGAGGCCGTCGTTGCGGGTCACGTGCACGGCCATCAGGTCGGCACCCTTGTCGCGGGCGGCGATCCGCGCCGCCCGGCGGATCAGGGTGTCACCTTCGGCCCCACCGGTCAGCGCGACGACGACCCGTTCCCGGGTCTCCCAGGTGGTGTCGATGTTGTTGTCGGCGCGGTACTTGCCGAGCTGGTCCTCGACCTTGTCGGCCAGCCAGAGCAGGGCCAGTTCCCGCAGGGCGGTCAGGTTGCCGGTCCGGAAGTAGTTGCCCAGCGCCGCGTCGATCTTCTCGGGCCGGTAGATGTTGCCGTGGGCCATCCGGCGCCGCAACGCCTCCGGGGTCATGTCGACCAGTTCGACCTGCTCGGCGGCGCGGACCACGGCGTCGGGCACGGTCTCGCGCTGCTCGACGCCGGTGATCCGGGCGACCACGTCGTTGAGTGACTCCAGGTGCTGGACGTTGACCGTGGTCAGCACGTCGATCCCGGCGTCGAGCAGCTCCTGCACGTCCTGCCAGCGCTTGGCGTTGCGGGAGCCCGGCACGTTGGTGTGGGCGAGCTCGTCGACCACGGCGATCTCGGGCCTGCGGGCCAGGACCGCGTCGAGGTTCATCTCGGTGAACTCGGCGCCGCGGTACTCGACCGTGCAGCGCGGCACGGTCTCGAGGTCGGCCAGCATGGCCTGGGTGTGTTTCCGCCCGTGGGTCTCCACGAACGCGACCACGACGTCGGTGCCGCGTTCGACCCGCCGGTGCGCCTCCTCGAGCATCGTGTAGGTCTTGCCGACGCCCGGCGCGGCGCCGAGGAAGATCCGCAGCTCTCCCCGTGCCATCTACTTGCCGTCGAGCGCGAGGTTGAGCTCCAGGACGTTGACGGCCGGTTCGCCGAGGAAGCCGAGGGCCCGATCGTCGGTGTTCCCGGCGACCAGCGCCCGGACGGCGTCCTCGGTCAGGCCACGCTCTCGGGCGATCCGCGGCACCTGCAGGGCGGCGTAGGCCGGGCTGATGTGCGGGTCGAGTCCACTGGCACTGGCCGTGACTGCGTCGGCCGGGACGGCGGGTTTTGCGGGCGCGTCACCGCGTACCGGGGTCATGATGGCTCCGAGGGCCTGGTAGTCCTCGCCGTTCTTGGCCGGCTCGACGGTGACCCCGTCGTAGGTGGCGGTGAACGGGGTGCCGGTCTGGTTGACCGAGACGACCCGGGTGATGGGCCCGGTGAGACCGTCGCGGTGGAAGACGCCCAGGACGGCACCGACGCCGTCAGCGGTGCAGTACGGCCGGCGACCGTCGACACCCTCGAGCTCACCGATCGCGAGGCTGCGCGCGCAGACCTGGGTGAGCAGGCTCTGCGACGCCACCTCGGGGTCGTCGGACAGGGTGTCGACCATGCTGTTCGGCCCGAGGTTACTGGCCGAGGTGGCGGTGGGGTCGTAGCCGTCGCCGGCCGCCGACGGACGGCTCTGGAAGTATCGCGGCACGGGGTTGCCGTCCGCGTCGGTGAACAGCTGACCGATCAGCTTGCTGCCCATGGTGGTGTCGCCGACGGTGATCAGCGAGCCGTCGGCCCGGTCGTTCAGGCCGGGAAGCCGGCCGACCCCGACCAACAGGAGCGGGTACGCCAGTCCGAGCAGGACGGTGAACACGAGCAGCGCACGCAACGCCGCCAGGTGCTGGGAGAGCCAGGAAGGAAGTCGCATTTTTCTCAGATCCCGGGGATGAACTGGATGAGCAGGTCGATGAGTTTGATGCCGACGAACGGGGCGATGACGCCGCCCAGGCCGTACACGAGCAGGTTGCGGCGCAGCAGTGCGCTGGCGCCGGCCGCGCGGTAGCGCACACCGCGCAGGGCGAGCGGGATCAGCGCGATGATGACCAGCGCGTTGAAGATGACCGCGGACAGGATCGCCGAACCGGGCGAGCTCAGCCGCATGATGTTCAGGGCGTCCAGGCCGGGATACACGCCGACGAAGATCGCGGGGATGATCGCGAAGTACTTGGCGATGTCGTTGGTGATCGAGAAGGTGGTCAGCGCCCCGCGGGTGATGAGCAGCTGCTTGCCGATCTCGACGATCTCGATGAGCTTGGTCGGGTCGGAGTCGAGGTCGACCATGTTGCCGGCCTCCTTGGCCGCCGACGTGCCGGTGTTCATGGCCACCCCGACGTCCGCCTGGGCCAGCGCCGGCGCGTCGTTGGTGCCGTCACCGGTCATCGCGACCAGCCGGCCGCCCTCCTGCTCCTTGCGGATGTAGGCGAGCTTGTCCTCGGGCGTCGCCTCGGCCAGGAAGTCGTCCACCCCGGCCTCGTCCGCGATCGCCTTCGCGGTCCGCGGGTTGTCTCCGGTGATCATCACCGTGCGGATGCCCATCCGGCGCATCTCGGCGAACCGCTCGCTCATCCCGGACTTGACGACGTCCTTGAGGTGGATGACACCCAGCGCCCGCGCGGGTTGCCCGGCGACACGCTCGGCGACCACCAGCGGGGTGCCGCCGGTGCCGCTGACCGTGTCGACGATCTCGCCGACCTGCTCGGTCGGGTGACCACCGTTGTCACGGACCCACTTCATCACCGCCGAGGCGGCACCCTTGCGGACCTCGCGGGCCGGCTGGTCACCGTCGGTGGCCAGGTCCACGCCGCTCATCCGGGTCTGCGCGGTGAACGGCACGAACGACGCGTGTGTCATCAGGCCCGGTTCGCGTTCACGCAGCCCGAAATCGGTCTTGGCCAGGACCACCACCGACCGCCCTTCGGGCGTTTCATCGGCCAGGCTCGACAACTGCGCGGCGTCGGCGAGGGTCGCGGCCGTGACCCCGTCCACCGGTACGAACTCAGCCGCTTGACGATTGCCCAGAGTGATGGTTCCGGTCTTGTCGAGCAGCAGAGTGTTGACATCGCCGGCCGCCTCGACCGCGCGGCCACTCATGGCCAGCACGTTGCGCTGCACCAGGCGGTCCATGCCGGCGATGCCGATGGCCGACAGCAGCGCACCGATCGTCGTCGGGATCAGGCAGACGATCAGCGATACGAGCACGATGCCGGTGACACCGTTGCCGTCGATCGCGGCCGTGTCCGGGGCGGCCGCCTGGAACGCCTTGGAGAAGATCGCCAAGGGCTGCAGCGTGACCACGGACAGCAGGAAGATCAGCGTGAGCGCCGCGAGCAGGATGTTCAGGGCGATCTCGTTCGGGGTCTTCTGCCGGTTGGCCCCCTCGACCAGGGCGATCATCCGGTCGACGAAGCTCTCCCCCGGCTTCTGGGTGATCCGCACGACGATCCGGTCGGAGAGAACCTTGGTGCCGCCGGTGACCGCGGAACGGTCGCCGCCGGACTCCCGGATCACCGGCGCCGACTCGCCGGTGATGGCGGACTCGTCGACGCTGGCGATGCCTTCGATGACGTCGCCGTCACCCGGGATCGTCTCGCCGGCCTCGACGACCACCGTGTCGCCCAGCTTGAGCTCGGGCGCGGGCACACGCTCCTCGGCGCCGCCCTTGCCGAGCCGCCGGGCGACCATGTCCTGCTTCGACCGGCGCAGCGCGGCGGCCTGGGCCTTGCCCCGGCCCTCGGCGACAGCCTCGGCGAGGTTGGCGAACACCACGGTCAGCCACAGCCAGACGGTGACGAGCCAGGCGAGCACGCTCGGGTCGGTGACCGCCAGGACGGTGGTGAACACGGCGCCGGCCTCGACGATGAGCATGACCGGGTTGTGCCACAGGGTGCGGGGGTCGAGCTTGGCCACCGCGGCCGGCAGGGAGCGCCAGAGCTGGGCCGGGTCGAGCAGGCCACCGCCGACGCGGCGGTCACCGGACGGGGCCGGCTGCTGATCGGTGGAGGGTTTCTCCAGGGTGGGGGTGGGGGTGGTCATGAGAGGCCCTCCGCGATGGGTCCGAGAGCAAGAGCGGGAAGGAAGGTGAGCGCGACCAGGACGACGGTGACGCCGACGACCATCCCGACGAACAGGGGTTGGTGGGTGGGCAGGGTGCCCTCGGACTCGGGTGTTGCCTTCTGCCGGGCCAGTGAGCCGGCCAGCGCCAGGACCAGCACGATGGGCAGGAACCGGCCGAGCAGCATCGCCAGGCCCAGGGCGGTGTCCCACCACGGTGTGTTGACCGTGATGCCGCCGAACGCCGAACCGTTGTTGTTGCCGGCCGAGGTGAAGGCGTACAGGACTTCCGACAGGCCGTGCGGGCCCACGTTGAGGGCGGTGGAGTTGTTGCCGGTGGCGAAGGCCGCGGCGGTGCCGGCCAGCACGATCGTCGGGGTGACCAGGAAGTACAGCGACGCGAACTTCATCTCGCGGGCGCCGATCTTCTTGCCCAGGTACTCCGGGGTGCGCCCGACCATCAGACCGGCGACGAACACCGTGATGATGGCCAGGACGAGCAGACCGTAGAGCCCGGATCCCGTACCGCCGGGGGCGACCTCACCGAGCATCATGTTGACGATCGGCATCATCCCGCCGAACGGTGTGTACGAATCGTGGAACGAGTTGACCGCGCCGGTCGAGGTAAGCGTGGTCGCGGCGGCGAAGGTGGCGGAGTTCGCCACCCCGAACCGGACGTCCTTGCCCTCCATCGCCGCGCCGACAGCCTGGGGAACGGTGCCGCCGCCGTGGGTCTCGAAGCCCACGGTCAGCGCGATCGAGCCGACGGCCAGGATCGCCATCACCGCGACGATCGCGTAGCCCTGGCGGTTCTGCCCGACCATCCGGCCGAACACCCGCGGCAGGCTGAACGGGATGACCAGCAGCAGGAAGATCTCGAGCCAGTTGGTCCAGGTGGTCGGGTTCTCGAACGGATGCGCCGAGTTGACGTTGTAGAAGCCACCGCCGTTGGTGCCGAGTTCCTTGATGGCCTCCTGGGAGGCGACCGGCCCACCGGTGAGATGTTGCGTGGCACCGGTCAGCGTGGTGACGTCGGTGCCGCCGGACAGGTTTTGCACCATCCCGGCGATCATGAACACGATCGTGATCAGCAGACAGGCAGGCAGGAGGATACGCAGCGCGATCCGGGTCAGGTCGACCCAGAAGTTGCCCAGTGTGCCGTTCTTGCGGGCGGCGAACCCGCGGATCAGCGCCACCGCCACCGCGATGCCCACGGCCGCGGAGACGAAGTTCTGCACCGCCAGGCCGGCCATCTGGACCAGGTGGCCCAGCGTCGACTCACCGGAGTACGCCTGCCAGTTCGTGTTGGTCACAAAACTGACGGCGGTGTTCCAGGCGACGTGGTCGGTGACCGCGGGCATGCCCAGCGACAGCCAGAGTTTGTCCTGCACCCGCAGGAACAGGTAGAGGAAGAGGATCGAGACGGCCGAGAAGGCGAGCACGCTGCGCGCGTAGACGCCCCACGTCTGCTCGGCGGAGGGGTTCACACCGACCAGCCGGTAGACACCCCGCTCGACGACGTTGTTCTTCGTGCCGGTGACGACCCGGTACATGTAATCGCCGAACGGGCGGTGGACCGCTACCAGCGCGACGAACAGGGTGATGACGAACAGCCAGCCGGCCATCAGAACTTCTCCGGGAACAGCAGGGCGGCGACCATGAAGGCGCCGAGCAGGACGGCCACGATCAGACCGATGAGGTTGACGGCGCTCACCAGCGTTCGACCGCCCTGATGAGCACGGTCAGTGCTGCGAACAGCACCGCCGTGAGCAGGACGAACAAGACGTCGGCCACGAGGACTCCTAGGCGAGGAAAGGTGTGCTTCGCTCGAAGTGAAGCCCCGTTTTGAGCCCTCGCCGCAGATGTTGACGCGATGCTTACGCCGGCCCTGGCTTTATTGACGCGTTCTTAACGCCGGCCGCCGCTGCGGCAGGTTCCGGCCACGGCCGGTCACCTGCTCCGCACAGCGCCCACTGTTGCTCATGCGCTTGTCACTGGTCATGGTTTGTTGTCTCGCTCTGGCCGCATGTTCCGCCGAACCGAGGCCCGCGCCTTCAGGCTCCGCCGTCACCCCGCCCAGCTCACCCACCGTCGGTTCGGCGCCGGCGCCGGCCCCGGTCCCGTCCCCGACCGGCCCTACTGCCCGCGACGGCACAAACTTCAAGGCGTGCCTGGGCGGCGATTGCCAGGTCGCCGTGTCCAAGCCCGTCAAGTTCGAACTGTCCGACTCGCCCGCCGACGCCGGTCCCTTCTCGGTACGGAAGGTGAAGGCCGGCAGCGTCGACGTCCGCATGAACATGCCCGCCGGGCTCAGTCTGGACATCAGCATCGACAAGGGCTGCCGGGCCACCTTCTACGGCAACGCCACCAGCGGATATGCCATCGGCACCTGCTCACGGAAAAAGCCCGAGGACATTGCCGATCTGTACATAAAACAGGTGGTGACCGTCAACAGCATCACCGACGGCACCGCAATCCTGACTTTGAGGTCCGAGTGAACGGCAGATGCCCGCACCGGGCCGGTGCGGGCATCTGTCGGCGTCGGTTTTCTAGGACGTGACGTCGATGCGGTCCGCGGCGATCACCGTGCCACTCGACGACCCGTTCTTACGGCCGGTGGCACGAACCTTGACCACGTGCGTACCGGCCGCCAGCGTCGGCGAGGAATACACCAGATGCTGCTCCTCACGCCCCGCCGCGTAGAAGTCGACATCCACTTCGGCACCACCGTCGATGCTGACAGCGGCGATGCCGTGGTGACTCGCTACGGCCGCGTACAGCTGCACCTTCGTACCGGTGAATGAGAACGTGTAGAAGCTGCCCGTGCTCTGCGTGTACTGGTCGTCGCCGTTGAACTTCGCGGCATCGGCACTGGGCGCCCACGTACCGGAGAACGTGTACGACTCCTCGTCGTACTTCGTCACCACCGGCGCCGGCGCGTTCGTGACGTCGATACGGTCCGCGGCGATCACCGTGCCACTCGACGACCCGTTCTTACGACCGGTGGCACGAACCTTGACCACGTGCGTACCGGAGGCCAGTGTCGGCGAGGAATACACCAGATGCTGCTCCTCGCGCCCCGCCGCGTAGAAGTCCACGTCCACTTCGGCACCACCGTCGATGCTGACAGCGGCGATGCCGTGATGACTCGCCACCGCCGCGTACAGCTGCACCTTCGTACCGGTGAACGCAAACGTGTAGAAGCTGCCCGTGCTCTGCGTGTACTGGTCGTCGCCGTTGAACTTCGCGTCATCGGCACTCGGCGCCCACGTTCCGGAGAACGTGTACGACTCCTCGTCGAACCTGGTGATCACCGGCGGGTCGTCGGTCGGATCGGTCACGCCGGGCAGGTCGTAGGTCTTGGCCATCGCCATGTACGCGTCCGCCGGGTAGATCGAGGCTTCCGAGTCGAGGCAGGTCTCGGTCTTCGCCGTGCGGTAGGACCAGGCCAGCACACCCGTGGCGCCGCGGTTCAGGTAGGCGTCGAACTTCTGCCGGAAGATGTCGGCCCGCGCCGCGCGGCTGCGGCAACCGGCAACGGTGTCAGCGCCGGCCACACCGACCTCACCGATGTAGAGCGGCTTGTCGATCGAGTTCATGCCTTCGATCGCCGGGGTGAACCAGTTGGAGACGATCAGGTGGCTGTTGTTGTAGTCGTAGTCGTACTCGTGCAGCGAACCCGCGTCGATGTTCGGGCCACTGTGCACGTACGCGTAGTCGCTGGTGCCTCCGACGTACGCAGCCTGCGAGCCCGACGACACCAGGTGGTTCGGGTCGAGTGACTTGATGATCGCGGCCGTGTCGTCGAAGAAGTTTTTCATGACCGTGTCGGACGAGGCGTCCTTGGGCTCGTTCATGAGCTCCCACATCGCGACCGCCTTGGAGTCGCGGTACCGCGCGACCACCGAGCGCACCCAGGTGAGGTAAGCGCCCTTGTACCCGCCGGCGTAGAACGCGGCGTCGTGCCCGCCGTCGGCGCAGTAGTTCGCACCGTCCGCCAGCGCGAAGATCACCAGCTGGTTGTGCCGCTCGGCCGCGGCGACCACCCGGTCCACAATCTCCAGCCCGAACGGCTTGAAGGCCCAGGTCCGGGTGACACTCTTGGGCCGCAGCGAGGCGAAGTAGGCGTCCAGCCCGGCGTCGGAGGTGTCGGTCCCCGCCCCGTCACAGCCGGTCAGCCCGAACGCGTTCACACCGACGAACTTGTACGGCTGACCGTCGAGCATCAGCTGGCGCCCGCTGCGGGTCAGGAACCCATGATTCGGTACGGCGGCAGCCGACGCACTCGATGACGTGGTTCCCGCCGTCGCCGGCGCTGCAGTCGTCAGCCCGGCGACCGCTATCACGGCACTGAGCAGGACGATGTTCAGTTTTCTCACAGATGTTTCCCCGTAGTTCGTGTCTCGACGCCGTGATCCCGGCCCGTTGATCAAGAGGGTCGCAGGGCACTCCGACGGCTCGGCTGTGGAATGGTTGAGGCGCTGGTCAGCTCGTGTAGCGCGCCCAGTCCACATGCGCCGCGACCCGGCTCGGCGTCTCCTGGTTCGGGGCCGGCACCGGACCCTCGGGCCCCGGGATGATCTGCACGTAGAGAAACATCGGGACGGTCGGGATGCTCACCGGTCCGGGAAGCTTCCGGGTGTCGAGAACGACCACACCGTTCAGGGAGATGGCGACAAAATCGGCCCGCCACTCGATCGAAAACGTGTTCCAGTCGGTGAAGTCCCCCGCCACCGGAGAGCCGTCGACGGGCTCGGCGCCCGCACCGCGCACCACGGGATACATGACCCGCCGCTCGCCGTCGTCGAAACGGCCCATAGTCATGAAACCCCAGCCCGGGGTGTCCTCGTCGACCCCGGAGTACAGCCCGAGGGCGGGGGCGTACCCGGTGCCGACGTCGAACCTGGCCCGGACCTCCCACACCCCGTAGGTGCGCACGATCCCCCCGTCCAGGCACCAGCAGACGGCACCCCCGACGTTGCCGGCGCCGGTCGGGTTGCGGCCCGTTCCGCTGATCTGCACTTCACCGCCACCGACCCGGACCGCACCGGGTGACCAGGACGAGCCGTTCTCCCGCTCGGCCTGATTGGCGGCCCACTGCATCGGCGTCAACGCGGTTCCGGAGAAGTCCTCGGTGACGGTGAAACGGGTCTCGGTGATCCGGTCCGGTGGCCGGGACACCACCACGGCGCCGAGCGCACCGGCCAGCGTCGCGCACACCCCGACAGCAGCCATGACGTATCGGCGACGACGCCTCGACGGAACGGCCGGGGCCGGCAGCGGACGTTCCGGCTCCAGCACCGCGACGGCCGCCGGCACCTGGGACCGCTCGGCCACCGCGGCCGGACGCTGGTCGCCGCGCAGGACCGACTCGTAGAGCGCCTTCAACTGTGGGCTCGGGTCCGTGCCGTAGCCGTCAGCCAGCCGCTGCTGGTGCAGGCGGCACCGTTCCAGGGCCTCGGTGGGACGGCCGGCAGCGACCAGCGCTCGCACCAGCGTCACAACCAGCGGCTCCACCAGGGGATTCGCGTCGACCAGTGCGGTCAGGGGCGCCAGCACCACCGTCGTGTTGCCGACCGCCAGCTCGGCCTCGGCCCACTCCGCCCGGGCCGTCAGCAGTTCGCCGGCCAGCTGCTCGCGGGTCCGGGTCGCCCACGCTCCACTCACTCCGGTCAGGGGGTCCCCGCGGTGCAGCGACACACTCTGACGCAGCAGCTCGACCCGGCGCTCCGGGGTGATGGACGGTGCCCGCGCACCGACGACCAGGTCACGGAAGCGGAACAGGTCGACCTGGTCGTGCCCGGCGGTCAGCCGGTAACCGCCCGCCTGGCTGACCACGGTCACCGACGAGTCGCCGGACTGTTCCAGCATGCGCCGGATCCGCGTGACGTAGGTGCCGAGCGTCCGGGCGGCCTGCCCGGGCGGATCGTCGCCCCAGACCCGGTCGATCAAGGTCGTCGCCTGCACCACCCGGCCCGCGTCGACCGCCAGGGCCGCCAGCACAGCCAGGCGCCGGGGCTCACCCGCGAGAACGGACCCGTCGGGGGCGCGAACCTCGACCGGCCCCAACAGCCGTATCTCCCCCACCGCGTACCCTCCCCGTCGACCGCCGACGGCCCGCGATCGGGGCACACCGTACCAACGGGCGCGCAACGCCGTCAGGAAGCCTTGCAGTCCTCCGCGGTGGTGCCGGTGGCCAGCTCCTTGCCGTCGGCGGACACGACGCTCACCGCGGCGACGCCGTGGGTCGAGGCCTCGTTGGCGGCGTTCTGGCAGAGGCTGGCCGCCTGGTCACCCTCGTCGGCACCCAGCGTCGTGGCCACGACCGCCTTGTCGCAGGTCGGCACGTCGACCGAGGTCACCGCGCCCATGCCGGTCAGCGACGCCTTGATCTCGGCCTGTGCGGCCCCGCAGTCGCCGGCAGGCTCGTCCGCTGGTGCAGCAGTGGCGTCGGCCGTGGCGGTGGTGCCGGCGGCTTTGTCGTCCGATCCGCCGCACGCGCCGGTGAAGCCGAGCAGAACGGTGAGACCGACCGCGGCGATGACCCGCCCGTACCGGCGGTGCTGGAAAGAATGAACTCGCATGATGGGCACAATGGCAGGCTCACGCCATTATGACAATGGCCATCCGACCGTTAAGCGTTTCTTTAGAACGCCCCTCTAATATGCCTGTTCTCTACTGCACCACCAGCTCGTACGCCCACCCACCGTGCTTTTCTCCATGGGTGCGCCGTCGCGAGGACAATGGCCGCCCGCAAACCGGAACGGAATCAGCTCGAGGGTGTGCACACCACCGCCGGCAATTGCTGAGCGCACCGCCCGGCGCGTGGCCCGCAGGAGACGATTGACGTCGTCGGGGGTGAGCTCGCCGACCGGACGGCCCGGGTTGATGCGCGCCGACCACAGGATCTGGTCGGCCAGCAGGTTCCCGATCCCGGCGACGGCCTCCTGGTCGAGCAGACGCGCCTTCACCGGGGCCGTGCCACGGGCCAGCGCCGCACGGAACTGGGCCGGTGTCATCGTGGCCGCGTCCGGGCCGAGCGACTCCACCGGTGGGTCGAGGCGCACCCGCCCCAGCCGCCGAGGATCGACCAGCAGCAGACGGCCACCGTCGGCGAAGGTCAACGCGAACCGGGACCACCGGTAGTCACCGGACCCACGCCGGCCCTCCCAGTAGTCGCCGCCGTCGATCTCCGTACCGTCCGGGTCGGCAATCACGATCTTGCCCGACATGCCGAGGTGAACGCCCAGCTCGGGACCGTCGTCGCTGGTGTCGCACCACATGCTCTTGCCCCGGCGATGCGCCGCCACCAGCGTCCGCCCGAGCAGCGCCTCCCGGATCTGACCCGGAAGGTGTGGACGGCAGACGTAGGAGTCGGAGTCGTCCACCTCGACGATCTTGCGCCGCAGGCCACCCCGTTCGATGACCGCACGCGCCGATTCGACCTCCGGCAGCTCCGGCATGATCACCCCCGGATCACCGTAGCCCGGCCCTGAGCCGCCCGCACGAAGCCCTAGCTGATCGTCCTGTCAGCCGTGTGCGGCTCGCCGGGCTGCGCGGCGCCGAAGGGCGGGACCCAAAACACCGATCAACCCGGTCAGTACCAGACCCAGCGACAAGGCGGCGAACAAGGGCGTCATCCAGGCCTGATAAGCCGAGGGCGGAGGAACGACTTTCGCTTCCCCGGGTTCACCCGCCCGGTACGAGATGTCGACCTTCTCGCCGACCACCGGCTGCCGGTAGCCGCGTCCCTCGACATCCCGGATCGTCACCGAGCGATTGCCGGGCACGGTGAATGAAATGGCCCGCTCGTAGCGGATGCGATTGCTGGAATCGGTGCTGGAGGTGAATGCGGTGACTGTGCCGTTTGTAGTTACGCCGTTGTCGTAGGGCCGGTCCTGATGGTGCAGCCCCACGGCAACGCCGAGGAAAATTACACCCACCACCAGGACCATCCACGATTGAACGACGTCCGGTCCGCGCATCGCACCCCCCGAGCCGACGCCGAGTATGCAACGACGTCCGGCCATTGTCCAAGAGGCCGCCAGGCGGTCCTAACCGTCCGTGCGGACCACCCGTGGATTCTTCGCCGGTCCGAAGGCCAGGGCGCCCACCGGCTGCGGTGAAGCCGGCTGCGGCGGCCCGAGCACCACCAGCGCCTCGATGAAGTAGCGGACCATCGCCCGGCTCGTGCTGTCCTCCCGGGTGACTCCCGCGTCGAGCCGTTTGCGGGCCGCCGCCGGGTCGGACAGGGCGAGGTCGGCGGCGAACAGGTCGCCCCAGACCACCGGTTTGTCGCCCAGCTCCCGTTCGCGGACGGCCGACGGTCCACGGTAGAACGCGCCGAAGGTCAGTGGCAGCAGCTGGATGCCGAGGATGGACTCCGGCTTCGGGTCGAACCAGGTGGCGTAGTCGACCTTGGCGTCCCAGACGATGCCCGCGGTGGTGTGCTCGTACCCGGGCTCACGGGTCAGGCCCTCGCCGAGCCAGTACATGCGGGCGGTTGCGGCCTCGAGGGCGTAGTGGGTGATGCCGTACGCAGTCATCTCGGTGTTCTTCCGGACCAGGCCCCAGCGCACCACGGCCTCCCAGGCGGCCACCGCCTCGCTGGACGACTCCTGGTTGTTGCCGTCCGCGAAGGGGGCGAACCCCGACGCGGCCGAGTGGCCGAGGTAAGCGTTGAACGCTCGGAACGGCGGGAATCCCGTCGTGGCCGAGCCTGCGTAGTCGTCGACCACCAGATCGACCACGTCGCCGTAGTCGCGGGCGAAGCCGGGGTCGGCCGTCGCGAGCACGGCTGCCGCGCGTACCAGGTAGCCGTACTGGAAGTGGTGGTCGTTGTAGTCCTGGGCACCGAATTCGGCGGGCACCGCGATCAGCCCGCCCCAGACCTTGTCGTAGCCGAAGTACCGTCCGTCCGCCGGTCCGCTGTAGGTCAGCCAGTCGATCAACTGGGGCCGCAGCCGGTCGAGCGCGGTCTTGCGCTGGGTGTCGGCGCCGACCGCGCCGGCCACCTCGGCGATGGAGGCCAGCCGGCCGAGCTCCTTGAGACCGAAGTAGCTGCCGCCCGCTCCGGGCGGGTCGGCCAGATCAAGGTCCAGGTCCGCGCGTACGGCCTTGGTCACGCCCGAAGTCAACGGCACCTTGGGTACGCCCGTGAGCAGCCCCGGCATCGGCACCCGGATCTGCACCGTGGAGGCGGTGACCAGCGACATCGTCCCGCGGGAGTCGGGGTAGGAACCAGCCGTAGCACCCGGCCCGGCGACGAGGCCGGCCTGCTGGTGCGGCAACAGAGCCCAGGCCCCGGTGCCACCTCCGGCCCGCCGTGCGGTGAGGGTCTGCGTGACGGTCCCCGCCTTGGCGTCGTACGCGGTGGCGGCCGTGGTCTCGACGACCGGATCGCCCGTGCTGGCCTTCTCCCAGGCCGCACGGTCGGACCCGGCCGGCACCCGGGCGACAGCGAGCTGTTCGCCGGAGCCGGTGATGCCGGTCCCGGTGACGCTGAGATCGGTGCCGAGCACGTCCCAGCGCCCGCCGGCGATGTCGAGCCGGACCCGGGTCGCCGAGCTGCCGGCGTCGACGAAAGCACCGTCCAAAGTGGGCTTCGCGCCGTTGAAGCGCAGCCACAGCACCGGACTGCCCTGCACCACGGTGGCGTCGACGTGGCCACCACTCGCCAGTCCGACCCGCAGGACGACGTGGAAGGCGCCGTAGCCGACGACGCTGACCGCACCGGTGGCGGCGCCGACGGTCAGGGCCGGGACAAAGCCGGTGGTGATCGCCTTCGGGGCGGCCGTGACGGGCCCGCCGCTGATCTGCAGGCCACCGGCTGCGGCCTGGACAGCGAGCGGGTGCGCCCAGAGCGGCTGGGTGCGCGGCCCGGTCAGGGCGGAACTCCACCACTGGTTGGTCGGTACGGCCTGACCCGCGAGTTCGCCGGCCTGCACGGGTGTCTTGGTGGGCGCCGAGCCGGCCGGCAGCGTGCCGGCGATGCTCCCGCGACCGGTCACCGTCGGAGCCTCCAGCTTTGTCACCGCGGCCGCCTCGGCGACCGCACCGGACGCCGACGTCTGCGGGTTCGGGCCGGGCCGGGCCGGCGGTGAGGCCGGCTCGGCACTGCACGCGGTCAGCGCGGCGAGTGCCGCCATCGCGGTCACGACTGTCCGGCGGCGACTCATGCGCTGTTCACCGCCGGCGTCTGGCCGACCGCCGTGGTGGTGTCGACGACCACGGCGAACTGCAGCCCGGGCACCAGCGTCCGGACGGTGCTGAGAACCGCGGTGTCGGGCACCAGCACAACGGTGAGCCCGTCGCCCGTAGCCGCCGCCTCGCCCGTGGTCACCCTCGGCTGAACCTCCTGCAGCGTCGTCGCGATCCGGCCGGACAGGCCCGGCCCGGTGACGTACGCGGTCATCCCGAGCCTCAGTTTGCGCAGCGTCTCCAGCGGCACGTCGACCTTGAAGACCAGCTTGGCCGGGTCGTACAGCGTGACGATCGGTTCACCGGCCCGCGCGATCTGCCCGGGGGCGACGTTGACCTCGGTGACGATGCCGGCCGCGGGCGCGCGCAGCTCCTGCACCTTGTTGCCGCGGCCGTCGGCGGTCACGGTGATCGTGGCCAGGGCCGCGCCGGCGGTCACGCTCCGGCGCTCGGCGGTCAGCATCCGGGTGACGACGGCGGCGTCGGCGGAGCCCACGGTGATCGGCTCGGCGGTCAGCACCGCCGTGCCGGCGTTCACGTACGCCCGGTCGGCGAGCCGGTGGGTCACGACGTAGTAACCACCGCCCACGGCCGCGGCGAGCAGGATCAGAACCACTGTCACCGTACGCAGCACCGACAGTGTGCGCCGGAGCCGGTGGCGAGGGGCCGGTGGGGCGGGTTCGGGCGCTGGTTCGGTGGCCGTGTGCTCTTCGGGCTTGATCGCCGTCCCGTACGTGGTGCTCATGATCGTGCCTTTCCGCTACCGATGGCTGAGGGGTGTTCGGGGCGTCCTGATCAGGCGACTGCCGCGACGGCGATCACCTTGGTGGTGGCGCTGTCCTCGACGGTGGCGGACCGGGCGTCCACCGGCGCTGCGCTCGGCGGGGTGACCCGGCGCCGGATCCGGCCGCCGGTGACCGATTCGATGATCATCCGGCCCAGGATCAGCACGATCATCGAAGCCCAGCCGACCGACAACCAGGTCGGGGCGGGATCCGCCATCACGAGGACGCCGACCACGATCGCGGTGCTGTTGAGAAGCAGGATCGCGACCAGCGGCATGACCGCCCACAGGGACCGCGCGCCGTCGCCACCGGCGTTGGTGACCTTCCACTTCGCCGGCCGCCCCAGCAGCACACCGCCGAGCGCCCGCAGATGCACGGGTGTGGCGCCGATGCTGGCGACGATCGCGGACAGTTTGAAGCCACCCGACTGCAGCCAGGTGACCAGCAGAACAGCCGCCTGGAAGGGCAGGTAGTGAGTGGCCCAGGCCAGCCCGTCGGCCCGGATCGGGCTCAGCGCGAAGAGCAGGTACAGGGCCGGGAACAGCATGAAGGTCAGCATCGCCACGGACAGCAGATAGTGGGTGCCGCAGAACAGGTACTGCAGGCGCTGGTCGATGGTCAGGCCGATGCCCCGCTTGAACAACCGGCCCCGCAACAGCACCTCGAAGCCGCCGCTGGCCCAGCGCAACTGCTGCTTGAGATAGGAAGGCACGTCCTGAGGCGCGAGACCACGCGCCAGCACCTGCGGTACGTAGATCGATTTCCAGCCCCGCTTGTGCAATTCGATCGAGGTCCAGATGTCCTCGGAGTTGCTGCCGATCCAGATGCCACCAATGCTGTCGAGCGCGGCCCGCCGGAACATCACGTTGGTGCCGACGCAGAATGCGGCGTTGAAATGGTTCTTCCCCGGGCAGACCAGCTCGTAGAAGATCCGCTGCGCCTCACCGGATCCGGTAGCGACCAGGTTGACGTTGTTCGTGTACGACTGCGGTGACTGGACGAAGGCGACTTCCGGATCCTGGAAGTGCGGCAGGATGCTGAGCAGGAAGCCCGGCTCGGGCACGTGATCGGCGTCGAGGATCACCACGAACTCGCCGTCGGTGCGGGCCAGCCCGGCGTTGACGTTGCCCGCCTTGGCGTGTGCACCCCCGGGGCGCCGCAGGTATCCCACACCCGCGTCGGCCGCGATCCGGGCCAGCTCGTCACTGTCACCGTCGTCGAGCAGGAAGGTGCGGTGCGGCAGGTCCATGTCGCGGGCCGCCAGCACCGTACGGCGTACCAGGGCCGGATCCTCGCCGTAGGCGGTGATGAACACGTCGATGGACGGAACGTCCCCACCGGCCCGCAGCCGGTTGCGCCAGACCGTGACGTCCACCGGCTCGGCCCGGTCGTCGTGGGCGAGGATCGTCCACCAGGTACCGACCAGGTGCAGGGCGGTCAGCCCTTCCGCCGCCAGCATGGTGACCCACAGCCAGCCCGGCCCGCGATAGGCCGGATTGAGCAGGAACAGCTGGTAGAAGATGGTGGCCGCGAGCGCTCCGATGATCGCGACGCGCGTCGAGCGCTGCAACGGTCGCCAGGCGAGGCGAGCGCCCGGCCGGGCCGGACGTGCAGTCGGTGCCGTCATGGATGCTCCCGAACCCCTCCGACATTCAGCGCCGTGGATTCGGCGCCCGCTGCTCAGAGAACAGGAGTTTCCGGTGGTGCGCGAGCGGCTGGAAGCACATTTCTCGCCCGTTACCGATGCACGTCACCAACACATTTCGCGGCAGTTCCATCGTGAATTCCCCGGGCTGTTCCCATCGGCACCAAACCCCCGCCACGTAAATTATTCATGAACGGGGCGGTGGCCCGGAGGATTGATCACGAATATGCCGTGAGCGACGTTACACACGGCGCGCGAGCCTCATGTCGCTGCTATCAATATCAAGGAAACGACCAGGCAACCTGATCGGCCGCAGCAGCGCAGTTCGTCAGCGACCGGCCGGCCTCGGAGGGCCCGACCGTGGCCGAGGTGGAGACTTCGGTCGCGCGGAGGACGCGGGCGTAGGCTTCGGGGAATGCGAATCGGCGAGCTGTCCCAGCGCACGGGCGTGAGTCCGCGCTCACTGCGGTACTACGAGGAGCAGGGCCTGCTGAGCAGTTCACGCTCCGACGCCGGGCAGCGGCACTATTCCGACGCCGAGGTCGAGCGGGTCTCGCTGATCCGGCAGCTCTTCGACGCGGGCATGTCCAGCCGGGTGATCGCGATGGTGCTGCCGTGTGTCGATGCCCCGCTCGACCCGGGCGCCACCGAGTCGGCGTTCGTGACGATGACCGGCGAACGCGACCGGATCGACGCTGACATCGCGCAACTGATGGAAGCCCGGGAGGCGCTCACCGTGCTGATCGGGATCAACCGCCGGCACTGGGCGACGCTGTCCGCGGAACCGGTGACCTCGTCGGCCTGATGCTGTGACCCCCACCTCAGACGGTTGCCCTTTACATCGGTGTGAGCGCTGAGACTGGCCGCAGAGCTCGGAACCACCGGGCGGTCACACAGGAGGCGACCGGGCATGGGACAGGCATGGGGTTTCGGCAGGTACGGCGGGCCCGAGGTGCAGGAGTTCTTCGATCGCCCCGACCCGGCCCCCGGTCCCGGCGAGGTACTGATCCGGGTCGACGTCGCCGGCGTGAATCCCCTCGACCACGTTCAGCGGTCGGGTCTGATCCCCGGGCTCGACGGCGGCCGCCCGTTCCCCCTCGTTCTGGGTATGGAGGCCGCGGGAACCGTCCTCGCCCTCGGCGAGGGCGTCGACGGACTGGACGTCGGTGACGCGGTCTTCGGATTCGCCCTCACCGGCGGCGGCACCTACGCCGAGACGACGGTGCTGTCCGCGCCGAACACCGCTCGCATCCCGGCGGGCCTGTCCGCGACCGTGGCGGCAACACTGCCGGTGGCCGGGACGACCGCGGTGGACGCACTCGACCAGCTCGACCTCCCGGCCGGTGCCACGGTTTTGATCAACGGCGTCGGCGGTGGGGTCGGCCTCCTCGTCGCCCGGCTGGCGGTCGAGCGCAAGCTCCGTGTGGTCGGCACCGGGAGCACCGCCAAGCGTGAGGCGGCCGAAGCCATCGGGGTGCGATTCATCGACTACACCGCCGGGGACGTCGTCACCGCGGCACGCGAGCAGGCTCCGGACGGCTACGACGGCATCGTCGACCTGGTCGGCGGCACGTCACTGCGGGCGGTTGCCCCGCTGGCCAAGGAACCCCGCACCGTCATCGCCGTGAGCGACATGTCGGTGCCCGAGATCGGCGGGCGTTTTGTCGAGCGTCGCATCGACCGCGCAAACCTGGAACGAGCCGCGCAGCTCGCCCACGATGGAGTCCTCACACCCGTGATCTCCGCGGTCCATCCCCTCTCCGACGCACCGGCCGCCCTCGCCTCCGTCGAGAACGGTCACGCGTCGGGCAAGGTGGTCATCAAGGTGGGATGAGACGGTCACACCCGGACCTCCAGCGCCGGGTACGGGCGCGAGGTACAGCACGCACCACCTGCTTCGGGGCGCTGGCGGGATGGGCGGCCGACCTCCTTCTTCCTACCGTTACAGGCTCTACTGCTTCGCGTTGTTGTCGCGGCGCTGGGCCATGTGAACCTGTTCGAGGTCGAGGCCGTCCTGGACCCGGCGGAGCACCTCGTCGTCGATCTCACCGTCGTCGCGCATCCGGACGACCGTGTCGTGGCGGTGGTCGATGACGGCCAGGTGCAGGTCGGCGTACTGCTGCTCGTAGTCGGCGGCGGCCTCGTCGGGACCGGAACTCGCGTCACCGTCACGCAGGACACGCAACCGGCGGTCGTACTCGGTGCGCAGCTGGTCTGTCACGTCCTTGCCCGTGCCGAGCTCGGCGGCGAGGTCGGGCAGGGACGCCAAGGCGTGGTCCATCGAGATGATCTCGGCCTGCCGGCGTTCGCGTTCGGGTTCGTCGTCGGCGCCGAGCCCGGCCCAGCGCATCACCCGCGGCATCAGCGGCGCCTGCACCACCAGGGTCACCGCGATCACGATCGCGGTGACGAAGATGATCAGCTCCCGGTCCGGGAACTCCGCACCGGACGGAAGGGTGTGCGGCACGGCCAGCGCCGCCGCCATCGACACGGCGCCGCGGAAGCCGGCTGCCGACATCAGCGCCCGGGGACGGCCGCTGAGCCGCCGCTCGCGCTGCTGGGGGCGCCGGTCGAGGGCCCGGATCAGGTACGGGCTGGTGAACAGCCAGCCGAAGCGCACCGCGACGATCACCGCACACACCGCGCCCGCCACCAGCAGGCTGTGGATCAGGCCACCGCTGTGCAGGCCGCGTACCGCTGACTGGGCCTCCAGGCCCACCAGGACGAACAACGCCGCGTTGGCCAGCTGCGTCAGGAAGTTCATGTTCGACTGGACGAAGCGGCGGGCACTGCCCGAGAACAACCGCGGCGAGACCCGGCCCACCCAGAGCCCGCTGACCACGGCCGCGAGCACACCGGAGACCTCGGCCGTCTCGGCGAGCAGGTAGGCGGCCAAGGGTGTGACCAGGGCCAGCAGGTTGTGCAGGAACGGATCGGTCAGCCGCCGGCGGATCTGCAGGATCAGGAACGTGACGGCCAGGCCGGCGGCGATCCCGCCGAGGTACGACAGGGCGAACAGCCCGGCGACCCGGCCCACGCTGAGATGCTCCTCGCCGAGCGTGACCCCCAGCGCCAGCGTGTAGATGACCAGCGCCGTGCCGTCGTTGACCAGGCTCTCCGCGCGCAGCATGGTCGCGATCCGCCGGGGCAGCATCCGGCCCAGCACCCCGACCGCCGTGGCGTCGGTCGGCGCGACCGCGGCGCCGAGGACCCAGGCCGGCCCCCAGCCCATGCCCAGCGCGTGGGCGGCGGCCGCCACACCGGCCGCGGTCGCGACGACCAGGACGGTGCTGAGCAGCGTGATGACCCGCAGGTTGCTCCGGATCTCGCGCAGCGAGGACATGAAAGCTTCCCAGTACAGCAGCACCGGGAGGAACAGCAGCAGAACTGCCTCGGGCGGCAGGTGCACCTCGCGCAGAGCGGGCACAAATCCGAGGAGCACCCCGGCGATCAGCAGCAGCACCGGCGGGGCGGACCGGAGACGGCTGGCGGCCCCGGTGCCGATCAGCACGGCGAGGCCCACCGCGACCACCAATTCGAGACTGGACATCGAACTCCCCGACTTCCGTGGTGGCCGCGAACGACAAATCTGTATGCACCATGCCGTCGCAGGGCTCCCAGCGCAACGACCGGCCGGAACAGCGCGCCCGGGTCCGGAGTGGTGACTCCGGGCCCGGGCGCGGCCGACGCCTGCTTGTTACTGCTTGGTGGCCCGGGACCCCGGGACGATGCTGGTCTCGATCAGGCCCAGGCGGTCGGCGCGGGTGATGACCTTCATGCCCGGCTGCAGGTACGCCTGGTCCTCGTGCGCCCTGGCGATGTAGACCCCGACCGCGGAGTCCACGACGGTGTCGGCGTTCTGCCCGAAGGAGGTGACATAGGCGATGCCGCCGGCGATCTTGTCGCTCGTGGAGGGCCTGCGCATGACGACGCCCTCGGGGGTGCCCGTCTGGATGACGGTGCGCGCCGGGATGGTGTCCGGGCGATCGGTCACGGTCACCGGGGTGCCGAAGTGGTCCCACCGGCGGCCACCGGCGGCGAAGATCTGCCGGAAAATCTCCGGGGCGTCCCAGATCTGCTCGGCCGGAGTGCCGCGCTGACGCAGCTCGTCGTCGACGTAGAGCTCCAGCTGCAGTTCCCGGTGGAACTTCTGCCAGTCGGCCGGGATCACGAACAGGCTGCCGACAGTCAGGAAGCCCGGTTCGCTCTTGGCACTCGTGAAGCCGTCACCGGAGGCGACATCGTCGACATTCACGTGCTTCAGCAGGGTCTCGCGGTTGGACCAGTCGTCGGTGAGCACCAGACCGAGGTATTCCGGTGACTCGCCCGGGTGCAGGTCGGTCAGCGGGACCATGCCCAGCTCGACCTCGTAGTCCAGGAGTCCGTCACCGACCGGCAGATCATCGGTGTGCACCGAGGGCGCGACCATTTTCGGAAAGAGGAACGCCGAGTCGATGCTGGTTTCCGCGCCGTGCTCCGGGTAGTTAGTACCCATGGCGATGTTGTGCCCGTGCCCCTCGAAGGGAATGGTGAGCTCGGTCGCGGGGAAATTGACCGGCTCCTTCTTGCCGGCCTGGGCCCGCAAGGCGTCGTAACCGAGTGCGGTGAAGGCCTTGACCGGATCCGCCTGGCCGGGCACGGGAACCCCGGACACCGTGCCGTTCTCGTAGGAGCGCACCAGGATCAGCTGCGTGGCACCGGCGTTGCGGACCCGGGCGAAGGTGAGCGCCTCGGCCGGTTCGGCGATGTCCACCCGGTCGCGCTTGTCGTCGGAAATGCGCTCGTCGAAATAGACGGGATAGTCGCCGGCGGAACTGCGGGTGACTCCCCAGGTCGCCGCGGTTCCGACACCCACGAATGCCGCTGCAAAAGCCGCGACGACAGCTGCCCGCCGGCCACGATTATTGGTGAACATCAGATTCTCCCTCATTACTGCTGCCGTTTGTCCGGCGCCATTCGAGACTATGGCGATCGACCGATTCGGCTCATCCCGCAGCGGGGGTGATCGATGCCGTACGCCGGTATGCGCACACCGGCGCCGGCCCGTACAGGCGTACGGGCCTGGCCGTCCCCGTTGACAGGGGCACCCGTCGCGCCAATACTCACGCCGTACAGATTGATGTCGGAGGGGGTTGACTTTGCTCGGCGTCCCCGCGCTGCCCCTCTGGACGTCGAGGCTCTGGTTGCTGTTCTGCGCGGTGCTGATCACCGTCGCCGTGCCCGTGACCGTCGCCGACTACGACATCGGCCTGCCGCTCGCGTTCGCCGTGTGCAGCGTGCAGGCCGGTTCGCTCGCCCTGGCGGTGAACTGGCCGAGGCTCGGCGCCGGCCTTCACCTCGTGGCCACGGCCGTCGTCGTTCTTGTCAACCGGGACTCGCCGGATCAGCCGTGGCCCCTGCCGATCACCGGGCTCGTCTCGCTCGGGGCCCTCTTGCTGCTTCTCGGTGTCCGCGAGCGCTGGACGGTGTCGGTGTCCGTCTGGTGGCTGAGCATCCTGATGCTGGTCGCGCTGGTGGCGACGTCTCCCGATCGGTACGCCGATCCGGATCAGTGGGGCGTCAACCTCACGATCTACTCGAGTTACACGGTGACGTTGCTGGCCGCGGCGATCGCGGTCGGGCAACGGGGACACATCCGCCGCGACCTCGCGCAGGCCCGCCGAGACGTGGAGCTCGAACAGGCGCAGCGCCGCTATGTGGAAGAGCGCGCGCGGATCGCCCGGGAGCTGCATGACGTGGTGGCGCACAGCATGTCGCTGGTCCACATGAAGGCGCTGTCCGCGCCGTTCCGGCTGACCGGCCCGCGCCCGGCGGACACCGACGCCGAGTTCAACGACATCGCCCGTCTGGCCCGTGCCGCCCTGACCGAGATGAGGCAGCTGCTGCGCGCGCTCCGCTCGGACGAGGACGCCTCGGACCCTGTCCCCCAGCCCCAGGTGGCGGACCTTCACGAGTTGGCCGCCGCACTGGTCAAGGCCGGGACCGTCATCGACCTCAGCGTGGACGAGCGTGCCGGCAACACGAGTCCGATCGTGCAACTGACGATCTACCGGGTCGTGCAGGAGGCGTTGAGCAACGTGGTCCGCCATGCGCCGGCGGCCCGCACCCGCGTCGCGGTCCAGGTCAGTGACAGCCAGTTGGTCGTGTCCGTGCACAACGAGCCGTCACCGCGGGGCGGCTTCGCCCCGGTGGCGACCACCCGTCCCGATCGCGGAGGCCATGGACTGCGGGGCATGCGCGAACGCGTCAGCCTCCTCGGCGGCGAGCTCAGCACGGGACCGACACCGGACGGTGGTTTTGCCGTCGAAGCCACCATTCCAGCCGCCGCGTAGTTCGGGAGAACACATGACGATCCGCGTCCTCATCGTCGACGACCAGTCCGTGTACCGGACCGGCGTCAGCGCCATCCTCGCGGCCCAGCCGGACATCTCCGTGGCCGGGGAAGCGGCCGACGGCGAGCAGGCCGTCTCGCAGAGCCGGGCCCTGCGACCCGACGTCATCCTGATGGACATCCGCATGCCGAAGATGAACGGCATCGACGCAACCCGGAAACTCACCGGCCCGGACAGTACGACCCGCGTTGTCATCCTCACCACCTTCGACTTCGACGATTACGTGTACGAGGCGCTGGAGGCCGGAGCCAGCGGTTTTCTGCTCAAGGACGCCGACGCCGACGAACTCGCCACCGCGGTCCGCGTCGTGGCGCAAGGAGACTCGCTGCTGGCGCCGCGGGTGACCCGCCGGCTCATCGAGGAATTTGTCAGCAACAAGCCCACCGGGCTGCGCTCGACGACCGTGTTCAACGCCCTCACCGACCGGGAACGCGAGGTCTTCCAGCTGATCGCGTCCGGCCGGTCGAACGCGGAGATCGGGCAGGAGCTGTTCATCGCCGAGCAGACGGCCAAGAGCCATGTCAGCCGCATCATGACCAAGTTGTCGCTCCGCGACCGCGTGCACGCCGTGATGCTCGCCTACGAGACAGGCCTCGTGAAACCCGGCCGCTGAGCACGGGCAGCACAATGCGGGCCGGGAGTGGGATCCCGGCCCGCATCACCGTTCAGCTCGCGCGTACGGTGCCTTCCTCGATCTGGGTAACGGTCCTCAGCAGGACCTCCTCTATATAGCGCTTCCACGGCTTGGCCAGCAACGCCCGGACGATTCCCGTGCGACCCGGCAGCGGGTGGAACGTGTAGTCCCACTCGATGACGGTCCCGCCCTTGAGGTCCGGCCGGAAGCTCCATTCACTGCGGGCGCCGGACACCAGGAACCGCAGCACGTTGGTGAAGTTTGTTGCCTCGTACGCGTACCGCGCTGCGGGCTCGTACCCGGTCAGGCGCTCGAGGACTTCCCCGCGATCCGAGAACGTCACCGCTCGCACGGCCCCGGTCCCGGTCCATTCCCGGTGACCCTTGGTCACCTCGACAACCGCTGGCAGTACGCCGTGACCGGTGAACACCGTGGTCAGGTCGATCGCGACGATTCTCGTGAAGGTCACCGACGGGTCGGTGGTGGCGTAACCGTGTGCGGACAGGCGAATCGGCTGCTTCTCCATCAGTTCTTCTCCAGCCACTCGGCGGCCAGACGATGGGCCACACCAGCGCCGCGCTCGTTGAGGTGCACGTTGTCCACGGTGACCTTCAGCCCGTGACTTTCCGACATCTCGGTGAACGTCTTGTCGAGGATGAACTTGTCGAAAGCCGTCTGGAGGATCGGGAAGGAGAAGTCGGGCGCGTCGGTGCCGAGCAGGGGGACAAGATTCTCGTACAGCGGCAGATAGTCGACCCCGCGCTTGGCGGCTTCTTGCTGGAGCATGGCGTTGTATGCGCGTACCCGGACGTTGTTGTCGCTGTTGATCTGCTCACCCAGGGGCTGCAACGACATCACCGCGACCTTCGCGTCGGTCTGCGTGGTGAGTTTGTCGAGCATCTTCGCCATGTTCGCCTGCGACGCCGCCGGGGCGAGGTCGCCGCGGATGTCGTTCGTCCCGATCAACATGATGACCCGGTCCGGATGCAACTCGATCACGTCACGATCCAGACGGGCCAGCATGTCCTTGGTGGTATGGCCGTTGATCCCGGCGTTCACCGTCTCGGTTCCCGGCTTGTACAGGCCGCTGACCCAGTCGGCGCTGATGGTGCCCTGCACCGTGCTGGCTCCGGCAACCACCGTCAACGACGAGGAGGCGGGCCGGTCACGGAAGGCGTCGGGTCCGTTGCCCGGCTTCTCGAGGAACGCCTTGGTCAGCATGTAACCGAAAGCCAGCAGTCCCACCGCCAGCACGGTGACAGAACCGAGAACAACGCGGCGCAGAACGGGACGGCGGTGACGAACATCGGTAGTCATCGGCGAGGTCTTCCTGGGCTCCCCCGGCGTACAGCCGAGGTGACGGAACACGGCCCGTCCGGTGAACTCGGCCGCGGCACCTGACCGGTGCGAACAAAGCTTCGGCCGAGCACATCCCGGGAGTCAGCACCCGTGGGTACTGGGCGGTGCACCCCGTTCGTACGCCCTCGTCACCCCGTGAAAAGGAACGCGCTACTTGCCGCAGACGAATACCGGGCAGGTCGGCACGGTGACGATTGTTCCGGGTGGCGGGTTGGCCGCCTTCGTCTGCAGGATCCAGCTCCGGGCCGGGGCCACCTTGTACGAGATGACATTGGTGGGTGCGGTGTTGTACTGCGTCTCACCGCTGCCGACGAGCACCCCGGCCAGGACGCCGTCCTGCATCTGCGCCCCGCCGAAGTCGCCGAGGGTGAACGTGCCGACGGGTGAGGCGGACAGAAGGGTGGAGCCGTAGTAAAGGTTCCAGTAGTCGTTCTGGATCACGGTCAGCGGCGCCGAACGGTACCGGCCGACCTGGCGGCACATCACGCAGCCGGTGCCCGCGCCGTACATGTAGGTGCGAGCGCCCGCGACCGGGTCCGTCTGGGCCAGCGGCGGGTAGTACGCGGACTGGATGGGCCGGTCCAGGCGCGCCAGCGTCAGGTATCCCCGGTGACTCGCCCAGGTGACCTTGCGGGTCTGACCCGCGGCCCGCACCACGTCGTCCGGCCCGGCGACGGACCCCGGCGCGGCGCCGGGCACGTCGCCGGAGAAACACTCACCGGCGGTGAGAACCCAGGACGGCGCGATGAGGGTGGCCGAACACGGTTTGGCCGGTGTGACGATGGTGGCCATCCAGCCACTTTCGGCAGCGGAATCGTCCTCCAGGGTCCCGCCGGTGATGCGCACCGGCCCCGAGGAAAAAGCGGCTGTGGCAGGCGACGAGGCGACGAAGAAGGTCGACGCGACGGCCGCGGTCAAAGCCAGCAATACAGTGGCACGCACTCTGATTCCATCCCTTTTTGGTGGTTGAGTGCGGAAGCGTAACAGCGGCCGGGAACGACAAAAAGGCGAAAACAGAACAGCGTTTCCGCCACCTTTTCCGCCGATCGCCGACGCAACATTTACGGGGCGGCATCCGTCAACGGTGTATGAAGAAAATCGCCTGCACCTGGGGCCGGCGTCAACGCTCCCTGCTTCGCAGGCCTCAGACCCCGATGCCCATCGGTCAGCTCACCGGGCTTCCCGGCCACGAGGCCGACCTGGAGGCCGAACTGCACCGGCATTTCACCGCCATCCTGCCGATGACCGTCGAGCTGCCGCCGCAGAACCTGGAGGCGATCCTGGCCGGTGGCCGTGAGATGGTGCGACGACAACGCCTCCGCGCCGTCATCGTCGTGGCCGTCCTCGTCGTACCGGTGGCCGTCGCCGGGCTCATGACCGGCGCGGCGCTGTGACCGGCATTCGGGCCTTGCCGGTCGAGGACCGGAGGAGGACGAGACCGGTGATCAGGGCCCAGAGCAGGAAGCTGTAGAGGGAGATGCGTTCGGCGATCCCGGTCGGTGTCCACCCGTAGGTCAGGGGAATGTTGAGCAGCCCGATGGCGCCGAGAGCGATGCTCGTGCGCGTCAGCCATCGCGGCAGCCCCAGCGCCGCGCCCGAGAGGCCCGTGACGATGGCAAGGACGTTCCCGGCGATGATCGACAGGAACGCACCGATCAGATAGAGCACCAGGGTCCCGTCGTCGAAGCGGGCCGGGCCGAGCGGGAACGCCGCGAACAGGATCAGAGCGAATCCCTGCGCGAGGCCCAGGCCGGCGATCGTCCGTTTCCTCCAGCCGGTGAGCCGCCGGCTGAGGGCGACGCTCGCGGCGGCGACGAGCGTTCCGGAAACGATCCAGGCGATGCTCATCAGCCACCACAGCGGTGACGAGATGAGAAAGCCCTCGAAGTCGCCGACGAACGGATTGCCGAGGAAATTGACGTAGTCCTCGACGTAGCTGTAGGGACGCCGGTCCCACGCCGCGGCGACGACCGCTTCGGCGATCAGGTTGACGAGGACCGCGGCGATCAGGGCAGGCCCGACGATACGAGAGGGGGTGGACTTGGCGGTGTCCATCTCCATCATGACGACTCCCTCAGAATTTTACGATCCATCACTTTGTTATGGGTCGTAACTATCCATCGGCCCGACACCAGCGTCAAGAGGCGTTCGGGTACGCCGAAGAGCGTCCCGGGCCGCGGGACGTCGAGGGGGAACGCCGGTCAGGAGTCGGCGGAGGCGAGCAGCTGAACGGCGTTGTCGATCTCGAGGTCGATCAGCCGCTGGACCTCGATCGACTGGTTGTCGAAGATCCCGGTGAGTTCGAGACTCACGATGCCGTGCATACGCGTCCAGATGACGATGGCGGCACGGGCGGTGCGCGGGGACGTCCCGGGTCGTTGCTGTGTGCGGGCCCAGACCTTCAGCTGCCCGTCGAGCGTGCGGTCGCCGCTGGTCGCGGTCGCGCCCGGGGTCGCGCCCGGCAGGGCTGTCAGCAGATCGACAAGCTGAGCCATCGCCTGGTCCAGCGGTGTCCGGGCGCTGACGTCCCCGGATCCCAGCCCGGCCTGCTGACCGAACAGCATCCCGTAGCGGCGCCGGTTTTGCAGAGCCCAGTCCCTGTACGCGGCGACGAGCAGCCGCACCCGCGTGCGTGGTGTGCGCCTGCCGCCTTCCACCGCCTGGTTCATCGCGGTCACGAGCTGCTCGTAGGCCCGTGTCACGAGGTGCGCCACCAGAGCCTCGCGTGACGGGAAATAGCGGTACACCGCCGGTGCGGACATCGCCATGCTCCGGGCCAGGGCCGCGATCGACAGCGCGTGCACACCCTCCTCGTCGATGATCGCGAACGACTCGTCCTCGATCTCCTGGAAGGTCTGCGCCCGCAACCGCTCACGCCGGCTCATCGTCGGCGGCTCGTTCGTCATCGACGCATCGTAACGGACCGTACGGTTGTGGTTGACCGGTCTGAACTGCGATGGTCGATAACAGTCTGCGGCTTTCCTCAGTCAGAACCGCGGGGCCGGAGGCGTCGGAGGATAACGATCGCGATCAGGGCGGAAATGATGTCGCCGGCCGCGAGCGCGATCCACACAGCAGTTGTTCCGGCCGGGCTCAGCAGCAGCACGAGTGGTGCCTTGACGACAACCAAGGTGCCGATCGAGATCACGTACGACGGGGTGGCCCGGCCCAGCGACTGAAAACAGGCCGAGACGAGAGGCGCGACACCGGCCACGGCGAGACCGATCGCGAGGATGCGCAGGGCCTCTCGGGCGGCCGCCGCCGTGGGGCCTTCCTCGAGGAAGATGCCGACAAGAGGTCCGGCGAACAGGACAACAGCGGTTGTGGTGAGGACGCCGTAGGTGAGGGTCGCGCGCAGCGACAGCGTCTCGGCACGCCGGACACGATCGAACAGGCGCCGGCCCGCGTTGTAGCCGACGATCGGCTGCAGGCCCTGGCTGATGCCCAGCTGCGGCATCGAGACGAACGTCCGGATGCGGGAGCAGACCGCGTACGCGGCGAGAGCGACCGCCCCACCCGCGTGGACCAGAGTGTTGTTCACGAGCAGAGCCAGCAACGTCGCACCCGATCCGGCCAGGAACGACGGTGCTCCGACGCTGAGCAGGGCGCGGACAGTGTGCCCGTACGGGATCAGGTCGGTCCTGGTGATGCGGTAGGGCCGGCGGCGCTGCAGGAAGAAGAACCAGATGCTCATGGCGGCGGACACGGACTGGCCGCCGACGGTGCCGAGAGCCGCGCCGCGGACACCCAGGTCGAAGCCAAAGATCAGCAGAGGGTCGAGCGTGATCTGAACGACGACGGGGACGACCCACAGCAGTGTCGAGAACCGCATGCGGCCCTCGGCGCGGACGAGGCTGGAGAAGCCGGTCGAGACGAGCGCACCTGCAAGGATGATGACCGCGTAGTCGCGGGCGTCGGCTCGGATGTCGCCACGGGCTCCGAGCAGAGTCAGCAACGGCTCGATGGCGAGCAGCCCGGCGACGCAGACCGTGACAGCGGCGGCCCAGAAGATGGCGAAGGCGTTGCCCGCGGCGCGGGCAGCCCCCGCGGTATCCCCGGCGCCGAGGTGGCGTGACACCAGCGAGGCGCCACCGATGCCGACAGTGGTGGTGACCGCGCCGAGGACCAGCAGGACAGGGGCCACCAGGTTCACGGCCGCCATCGCGTCCGGACCGACACCGCGGGCGACGAACCAGGCGTTGGTCAGCGCATAGATGCCGTAGACACCCACCGACAGGGTCGTCTGGGTGCAGGCGTGCCACAGCAACCGCCCCACCGGGCGTGTGCCGAGCGCGGCGGCGTGGTCGATCGGGTCACCGGCAGGCGGCGACGCGATCAGCGGAACCGTCCGAACAAGGCCATCGCCTCGGTCAGCCGTTCACGCGCCCAGTCGTACTGCTGGGTGTCGGTGTGTCCCCGGTACTCGGTCTCGATGATCATGATGAGGATCAGGTGCAGGCAGTACAGACGACGGCGCATCTGCTCACCCGAGGTGAGCTCGGTCTTGCCGTAACCGCGCAGGAACGCGGTCGAATCGCCGAACGCGGGAAGCTGGGTGGCGGCAAAGCCTGCCTCGATGAGCGGGTCGCCGTAGTAGGCCCGCTCGTGATCGATGATGCCGACGATCGTCCCGTCCCGCACCATGACGTTGCTGTCCCAGAGGTCCCACTCCACGAAGCGGGGCTCGGTCACCTCGTCCAGGCAGTCGGCCTGCTCGGCTCGGGTCAGGGTCGGCCGGACGATCCCGAAGTTGTCCGCATCGATGAAGGCCATGACGAACCAGTCGGCATCGCACAACTCATGGCTGCGATCGGCAAAGTCAACAGCAGGCACCGGTACGGCGGTGGCCTCGCGGATCAGGGCGAGCGCCGCCAGCTCCGTAGCCATGGCGCCGCGCTCGTAGGTCATCACCTCGACGCGTGGCGGGGGCGCGATCTTCAGCACGACGTGGGAGGCATCACGCAGGCGAAGTTTGTAGGCCACGTTGAACCAGCCGTGCCCCAGCTCCTCGGCGAAGTCGTCGCCGGCCGGGACCTGCTCCGGTCCGTACGCCTTCGCGATCATCGCGCGCAGCGTGTCCGGCGACTGCCGGTTCTTGGTGATGCTCTCCATCGATGCCTCGGTCCGCGGTCGTTGATCCGGTTACACGTGTAACCGGCGACCCTAGCAGCGATGGATCAACCCCGGCGGACCTAGAACCGCAGCTCCGCGGTGACGCCCTCGGAACTTGCGGAAGGAAGGGGCGGCGGGTCCAGGACGCGCAGGAGCCGGCGTACCGCTGCGGCTGTCCGCACCACCACGAAGTCGCCCCGGCAGCGCTCGGCGGTCTGCACCAGCACGACCAGACCGGCGCAGGAGAAATGGGTGACTCCGGCGAGGTCGATCTCCAGGCGGTCCTGCCCCTGGTCCAGCGCCTGCTGCAACGCCCGGTCGAGCATCGGGGCGGTGCCTGCATCGACATCGCCGCTCACCGTCACCCGCACCACCCGTGGTCTGTCGCGCGTGGCCACCGTGGTGATATCCACTTCCGTACCCCGTCCAGTTGTTCCGCCGCGTCAATCTAGGTCGCCTCCGACCGATCGACTGGCCGGAAACCGCAACGGGAATCCCTTTACGGCAGCTGGTCGCCGGCGTTACCCCGATCGGGGGACCAAAACCTGGACGAGTCAGCTGCGCAGCGTCTGCGACGGGGATACGCCGTACCGGCGGCGGTAGACGGCCGCGAACCGGCCCAGGTGAACAAAGCCGCACCGGTAGGCGATCTCGGCGACCGAGCTCTGCCCGGGTTCGGCCTCGCGCAGTTCCTGGTGTGCGCGGGACAACCGGAGACCACGGAGATAGGCCATGGGTGACGTGCCCAGATAGCGCTGGAAACCGTCCTGCAGAGAACGGGGGCTGACACCGGCGATCTGCGCCAGATCCGCCACCGTGAACGGCTGGGCGGCGTCCGCGCGCATGGCCTCCGCGGCACGGCGTACGGCCCGCGGGGCAGCCAGTCCGGAGCGGTGGTTGTCCAGCGCGGCCCGGTAGTTGTGCGGGGCGGCCAGCAGCAGCCCACCGACCAGGTTCTCGTACATCCGGCGGCCCAGGACCGGGTGCCGGAGGAGGCCGTGCTCATCGGTGGCGTCGGCGGCAAGCAGACGGGCGAGCCGCAGCCAGGCCGCCCCTGGCCCGCGGGACATCTCCAGCTCGGGTCCCAGCTGCACCGGTGCGCCGATGCGCTCGTCCAGCATCCGGGCCAGCTCGTCCTCGAGGACTTCGCGGTCGATCTTCACCGCCAGCAGGCGGCAGTCACCGTGCCAGCGTTCCAGCGTGGTGTCGCCCACGGGCTGGAACACCGCCGCTCGGCCCGTGGTGGCCACCATCGCGTCACCACGGCCTTGGCGCCACGCCAATTCACCGGAGAGCGGTATGTCGACGTGGTAGGCCCCGAGCTCGCCGAACTTGATCCGTACATCGGCCCCGAAGTGCAGATCTCCGAGGGTGACCACGCCGGCGGGGGCGATCTCGAAGGCGGCTGTCCACGGCTCCGGCGACAGGACCTCGAGGAAGTTGGAGTAGAAGTGCTCACCCAGCGTCGTGCGAGCCTCATCCACGTCCGAGGTGGTCATCGTGATGGCTGGCACCGTCACCATGGTACCGGCCGGCGCACGACCGGCCACCGCGTTGCCGCGGTGGCCGGACACAGGCTGGTGGTCAGGGCTTGAGGACGACCTTCTCGCAGTTGTCCTGCTTGTTCTTGAAGAGGTTGAAGCCCTGTTCGGCCTCGTCGAGCGCCAACGTGTGGGTGATGATCCGGGTCGGGTCGATCTCGCCGCGCTCGATGCGCTCGAGTAGCGGCTTCATGTAGCGCTGGACGTGGCACTGCCCGGTGCGCAGGGTCAGCGACCGGTTCATCCAGGCGCCGGCCGGGAACTTGTCCAGGAGACCGCCGTAAACGCCGATCACCGAGACCACACCGCCGCTGCGGCAGGACATGATCGCCTGGCGCAGTGCGTGCGGGCGTTCGGTCTCCGACCGGACGGCCTGCTTGACCCGGTCGTACGCGGCGATGTGCGCGCTGCCGTGATCAGCCTCCAGCCCCACCGCGTCGATGCACTTGTCCGGGCCTCGTCCGCCGGTCAGTTCCAGCAGCGTCGACCGGACGTCGACCTCGTCGAAGTTCACCGGGATGTGACCGGCGCGCTCGGCCATCTGCAGCCGGTACGGCTCCTTGTCGATGGCGATGACCTTGGCGGCACCGAGGACCCGGGCGCTGTCCATGGCGAACTGTCCGACCGGGCCGGCACCCCACACCGCCACCACGTCGCTGGACTGGATGTCGCACATCTCCGCACCCATGTAACCGGTGGGCAGGATGTCGGAGAGGAACAGCACCTGCTCGTCGGTCAGGTCGGACTCGATCTTCAGGGGTCCGACGTCGGCGAACGGCACCCGGGCGTACTGGGCCTGACCGCCCGCAAAACCGCCGGTCAGATGCGAATAACCGAAGATCCCGGCGACGGGGTGGCCGAACATCTTCTCCGCGATCCCGGCGTTGGGGTTGGTGTTCTCGCAGCAGGAGTACAGCTCCGCAGCACAGGCGGCACACGCGCCGCAGGCGATCGGGAACGGCACGACGACCCGGTCGCCGACCCGGAGCTTCTCCCCGGGCACCCCGGATCCGACCTCGATCACCTCGCCCATGAACTCGTGGCCCAGGATGTCACCGTCCTGCATGGTGGGTACGTACCCGTCGACCAGGTGCAGGTCAGAGCCGCAGATCGCGGTGGAGGTGATGCGGACGATCGCATCGCGGTTGTTGAGGATCTTCGGGTCGGGCACGTCGCGGACCTCGACCTTGTTGCGACCGGACCAGGTGTTCGCCCTCATGCGTCCGCTCCCTTCTCGAGCTCGGCGTCCGACAGCGGCTGCGCCGGACGCTGCGGGAATTCCTTGCGGGCCCGCTTGCCCCACGGGGCGCCGTCGGAGCGGACCACCTCGCCGGTCTCCAGCACCTGCTTGAGCCGGCGCAGGTCGTCGTCGAGCTGCTGGTGGGGTTCCTCACCGAAGTACTTGGCGACGGCTTTGCCGACCGCGCCGCCCGGGATGTCGTAAACGATCACGACGTGCACCTCGGTGCTCACGCCGTCCGGCGCGGGCACGAAGCGGACGGTGCCCGCGTTGGGCACGTCGGCGTCGCCGGTCGACCGCCAGGCGATCTTCTCGCCGGGCGTCTCCTCGATGATCTCCGCGTCCCACTCGACGTCGGTGCCGAACGGGGCGGCCGCGGCCCAGTGACTCGTCCGGTCACCGGTGGTGCGGACCTGCTCGAGGTGCGCCATGAAGGTCGGGAGGTTCTCCAGATCGCGCCAGAACGCGTACACCTCCGACGCGGGTCTGCGGATGGTTGTCGTGGCCGTCAAGTCCATCGGTCCTCCTTCTCCGACATGTCCGATGCATCACGCCCCGGAACAAATCTGATTCGGATCCGGCTACCCGCTTCGAATTACGCTAAACGGGCACGAGAAGCGCGACCTGCACCGGCCGCACCGGGCTCAGCCGAGGAGGAACCATGAGGCCGGCCACCTACCTGCGCCACCCCGTGACGGCTGTGCTCGCCCGATGGGGCCGCATTCCCGGAATTCGCACCGCCAAGGTCACGCTGGCCGCAGTGCTGTCCTACATCGCCGCCGATCTGCTCAACACCACTGCGGTACCGATCCTTGCGCCGCTGACCGCCATCCTGGTGGTGCAGCTGACCGTCTACCAGACCGTCGCCGAAGGACTGCAGCGCGTCCTGAGTGTGCTGGCCGGCGTCCTCGTGGCGGTGGGTCTCGCCACCGTCGTCGGGCTGAGTTGGTGGAGCCTCGGAGCCGTCGTGGCCGTGTCCCTCGTACTCGGGCAGATCCTCCGTCTGGGACCGCACACCCTGGAGGTACCGATCAGCGCGATGCTCGTCCTCGCGGTCGGCGGGACCGCAGCGCCGCAGGCAGCCGCGGGCCGGGTGTACGAGACGCTCATCGGCGCGGCGATCGGCATCGGGGTGAACTTCGCCGTCGCGCCTCCGGTCCATGTGGCAACCGCCGGCTCGGCGGTTGCCGGTCTGGCCACCCGCCTGGCGGATTTCCTGCGATCGCTGGTCACGGAGCTACGCGCCGGGTGGTCACGACAGGCCGCGGAGAACTGGCTCACGGCGGCCAGGGGCCTGAGCACCTCGGTGCTGGAGGCCGACCGCTCCCTGATGCGAGCTGAGCAGAGCGCCGTGCTCAACCCCCGCGGAGGCGAGGTCCGCGTGGCCCAGCCGCGTCTGCGCACGGCCCTCACGGCGATCGAATACTGCACCATTGTCATCCGTACCCTGTGCCGTGAGGTTTTCGACCGGACCTTCTATCTGCCTCCGGAGCTGGAGACGGAGGCCTACCCTCCGGAGGCCCGCCTGGTTCTCGCCGACGTGCTCGAGGCCGCCGCCGCAGCCTTGGACGGCGTTGCCGCCGTCGCCGCGGGAAATGAGCCGCTCGAGGTCACCCGCGCCCGCGTCGCCGAGCAGCTGGACGAGCTCTACCGGCGGCGCGAGTTGCTGGGCCGGCTGCTGCTGGTCGACCCGCACGCCGACGCCGCAGCGTGGCAGCAACACGGCGCGCTGCTCACCGCCGTGGACCGGCTGCGGATCGAGATCGAGGCGGCGGTACGTCCGGCCGATCAGCCGTGGCGCCCACCGTCGGTGACCGAGGGTCCGCGGCGGGCGGCACGGCGCGTGGTGGGTGCCGCCGAACAGACCCTGCCGCTGGTCACCGACCGTTCCCGGCAGGCGGTCCGGCGGGTGATGGACGTCGCCGCGGAGGCCGCGACGGAGGCTGCGGCGCATTTGGCCAATCCCGATCCGCGGGCCGTACGTCCCGAGCGGCGTAAGGCAGGCGCCGGCCCGCCGGTCGAGCAGGCGGCGGCGGACGCCGCCGCAGCAGCCCTGCGTGCCGCTGCGGACTCGATGGCCGAGGAGGACGCGACAAAGCCCCCACCGCGGCCTCGAGCCGACGGCGAGTGACCTGGTAGCGACTCATTCGGGTGTCAGGGGCGGGGCAGGACTCCGTTGAGGATGAGGTCGACCGTTCCGACGAGCTCCTCGGTGAGGTCGAACGGGGCCGGTTCCTCGCTCGACCAGGCGGTGAGGATGGCGTAGTACGACGACGACAGGAACAGGCCGACGCGGTCGGCGTTGACGGCCGGATCGATCTCGCCCGTGAGCTGGGCCCGGGCGATGATGCCGGCGAACTCGGCCGCGAGCGGTGACCGCCGCCAGGTGTCGGGCAGGCCCGTCGAGCCGAGGATCACCGCGACGCTCTCGCGCCGGGACGCGGCGGCGAGCGACCCCATCTCGGTGAAATAGCGCACGAGGACGTCCCGTGCCGACGACTCCGGGCCGCCCGCGTAAGCAGCCTCGAGCGCCTTCCCGCGACGCCGCGAGGCCCATTCGGCGAGGAAGGCGGCCTTGCGCGGGAAGTGGTTGAACACCGTGGCCCGTGCGACGTCGGCGCGGTCGGCGATGTCCTCCATCGTCGTTCCCTCGTACGTCTTCTCCACGAACAGCTCGAGGGCGACGTCGTAGAGCTCGGCACGACGTCGCTCCCGCTGGCGAGCACGGCGGTCCGGGGTGGGCGCTGTCACCGAATGATCTCTTCCGTCGAAACGTCTCGTGTGCTGTACTCGGATCCAATTATGGACTTGAGTCCACGACTGGACCTGAGTTCACTCTACAGCGGGAGAAACCTTGAACCAGCCCTCCCCTCACGGCATCGTCACCGGCCGGCCCGCGATCTGGCTGCGCGTCGAGGCCCTCGCCGTCGCGGTGACCGCCATCGCCGTTTTTGCCACCACCGGAGAACCGTGGTGGCTGGTCCCGGCCCTGTTCCTCGTCCCCGACCTGTCCTGGTTCGCCTACCTGGCCGGGCCCCGGACCGGCGCCTGGTTCTACAACCTGCTGCACTCCGCGCCGCTGCCCCTGGCCCTGCTGATCGCCGGATCCGTCTGGGACCGCAACGCCCTGATCGTCGCCGGCGCCATCGGCCTGCTGCACATCGGCGTGGACCGCGTCATGAAATACGGCCTCAAGTACGACCACAGCTTCGCCATCACCCACCTCGGGGTGCACGGCCCCGACCAGCACCGCTGACCGGCGCCCTCACCGGCCGGGCATAACCGGCAGGAGGCGTTTGTTTGACGGGTCAAGCAAATGGCATCATGGTTGACGAGTCAAATAATGGAAGGCAGGGTCATGACCTCGCTCGAACTGGGCCTCGACACCTTCGGCGACGTGCCGGTCGACGACGACGGCACGCCGTTGTCGCACGCCGCGGCGATCCGCCAGGTGATCACCGAGGCGGTGCTCGCCGACGACCTCGGGGTCGACGTGATCGCCCTCGGCGAGCATCACCGGCCCGAATACTCGATCTCCACGCCGGAGACCGTCCTCGCTGCGATCGCCGCGCAGACCAGCCGCATCAAGCTGGCCTCCGGCGTCACCGTGCTCAGCTCCGACGACCCGGTGCGGGTCTTCCAGCGCTTCGCGACGGTCGACGCCATCTCCTCCGGCCGCGCCCAGGTGATCCTCGGCCGCGGGTCGTTCACCGAGTCGTTCCCGCTGTTCGGCTACGACCTCGGTGACTACGACGAGCTGTTCGAGGAGAAGGTTGAACTGTTCGTCAAGCTCCTCGACGAGCAGCCGGTCACCTGGACGGGCACCAAGCGCCCCGCCCTCGAGAACGCCGACGTGTTCCCCAAGACCGAGTCCGGGCGCCTCGACACCTGGATCGGCGTGGGCGGCTCCCCGCAGTCGGTCGTGCGCACCGCCCGGTACGGACTGCCGCTCATGCTCGCCATCATCGGCGGCGACCCGGCCCGTTTTGCGCCTTACGTCGACCTGTACCGGCGGGCCGCCGATCAGCTCGGCACGGTTGCGCATCCGGTCGGCATGCACTCGCCCGGTTTTGTCGCCGACACCGACGACGAGGCCAAGAACCTGCACTTCCCGGCGTACAAGGAGCAGATGGACCGGATCGGAGCCCTGCGGGGCTGGCCGCCGCTGCGCCGCCGGGACTACGACGCCGAGGTGGCACAGGGCTCGCTGTACGTCGGCTCGCCCGAGACGGTGGCCCGCAAGATCGCCAAGGCCGCGAAGGCGCTCGACGTGGGTCGCTTCGACCTGATCTACACCGCCGGGCCGCAGCTGGTCAGCGCCCGGACCAGGGCCGTCGAGCTGTTCGGCGGCAAGGTCGTCCCCATGGTCCGCGATCTCGTGGCGGCCGACCGGTGACCACGCTCGGCATCCTCGGCGCCGGCAAGGTCGGGACCGTTCTGGCCCGCCTTGCCGTCGCCGCCGGCTACGACGTGCTCGTGGCCGGCTCCGGTGATCCCGCCAAGATCGACCTCATCGTGTCCGTCCTCGCGCCGGGAGCCACGGCCGTGACCGCGGGCGAGGCCGCCGCACGAGCCGACATCGTCATCCTGGCGCTGCCGCTGGGCAAGTACCGGACCATCCCGGCGGACGCACTGCGGGGGAAGCTTGTCCTCGACGCCATGAACTACTGGTGGGAGGTCGACGGCGACCGCGACGACCTGCGCGATCCGCGGACGACCTCCAGCGAGATCGTGCAGGAGTTCCTGGCGGAGTCGCGGGTGGTCAAGGCGTTCAACCACATGGGCTACCACGACCTCGAGGCCGGGGCGAGCCCCTCGGGTGCGCCCGGGCGCAAGGCGATCGCGATCGCCGGGGACCACGCCGAGGACCTGGCCACGGCGGCCGCCCTCGTCGACGCGCTGGGCTTCGACCCGGTCCCGGCCGGAGACCTCGCCGAGGGCGTACGCATGGAACCCGGCACCGAACTGTTCGGCGCCAACGCCGACGCGGCCGAGGTCAGAGCGATGCTCGACCGCTTCCCGTCCTCGGAACGCGGCGAGATGGTCGCCGCCGCCCGTGCCCGGCGCGGCTAAAGCGGGCGGGCCCCGGTCTCGCACCCGCCCGCTACTCTCGCGCTGACCGCACCCGACCGATCGGAGCGTGCGCTGTTATGAGCGCCAACGGGGACACCGACCCGACCAGTGAGCCTGTCGGCCCAGGCCGGCCGAGCGACGAACTGGAACATTGGCTCACGGATCTGCGGACCGAGGTGTCCGCCGACCCGTCCGGATGGATCGACAAGGACTCCGGCGGCGAGCCTGCTGGTGTGGAGGAAGCCGCCGAGCCGAGCACCGGTGGGCGGCACCGCGCTGCGGATTAGGCGGCTCATTCCACGGTGACGCGGCGGGTCAGCCTCAGTTCTTCGAGGTCGAGGCGGGCCTGGAGGCGGCGCAGGACGGTGTCGTCGATGCGGGCCTGGTCGCGCAACTGCAGGACAGCGTCGCGCTTGATCGTGAGCGCGGCGGTACGCAAGGCCGTGTACTGCTGGTCGTAGCGCACCGCCGGTTCGTCGTCGTTGTCACTGTCGCCGGCTCGCAGCAGGCGGAGGCGTTTCTCGTACTCGTGGCGTACACGAGCTTGGATCTCGTCGTCGATCCCCTCCTCGGCGGCGAGTTTCGGCAGCTCGGACAGCACCGCCTCGACGGCGGTGGTCTCCGCCAGGTGCTGCTCCTGCGCGACCGCGTCGTCGGCCGGCAGCCGGGCCCAGCGCACCACAGCGGGCATGATCAGCGCCGGGATCACCAGCGTGGCGATGATGACGCCGGTCGTGACGAAGATGATCAGATCCCGGGCGGGGAACGGCTGCCCGGAGGCCACGGCGTGCGGGACGGCGAGCGCCGCGGCCAGCGACACCGCGCCGCGGAAGCCGGCGACGCCGTTGACCACCCGGACGCGGGCGCCGACCCGGCGGGCCCGCTGCTGCGGGCGGCGGTCCAGGACCCGGATCAGGTACGGGGTGGTGAACAGCCACACGAACCGGGCGGCGATGACGGTGGCCGACACAGCGGCGACGGTGACCAGGCCACGGGTGAGGTTGACGCTGGACAGGCCGCGTACCGCCGCTTGCACCTGGAGACCGACGAGGACGAACAGCGCACCGTTGAGCAGGTAGGTCGCGAGGGTGAAGAACGGGGTCGTCTGAGCGCGGGTGGCGGCGCGTCCGACCCGCGGCCCTGCCTGGCTCATGATCAGGCCGCAGCAGACGACGGCGAGGACACCGGAGGCGTGCACCGCTTCGGCGAGCAGGTAGGCGGTGAACGGCAGCAGCAGGACGGCGACGCTCTCCTGCAGCGGATCCTCGACACGCTTGCGGACCTGCACACCGAGCCAGGCGACGATGATGCCGGCGAGCACGCCTCCGCCGTACGCAAGGAGCAGCAACCAGCCGACGTGGCCGACACCGAGGTGTTCCTCACCGACCGTGATGCCCACGGCCAGGCCGTAGAGCACCAGGGCCGTACCGTCGTTGACCAGGCTCTCGGCGCGCAACACGGTGACGGTGCGGCGTGGCAGCGACCGGGCAAGAACGCCGACGGCCGTGGCGTCGGTGGGGGCGACCGCGGCGCCGAGCACCCACGCCGGACCCCAGCCGAGGCCGAGCGCATGCGCGCAGGTGGCCACGGCGGCCGCGGTGAGAAGGACCAGGACGGTGCTGTTGAGGGTGATCGTGCGCAGGTTGCTGCGGATCTCCCGCGGTGAGGTGGTCAGGCTCTCCCAGTAGAGCAGCACGGGCAGGAACAGCAGCAGCACCATCTCCGGCGGCAGCTGGACGGCCCGCAGCGCCGGCACGAAGCCGAGCGCGACCCCGCAGAACAGCAACAGCACCGGCGGCGCGACGTGCAGCCGGCGGCTCAGCGCGGCGCCGGCCAGCAACACCGCCCCGAGCACCACCACCACGATCAGGCCGAGCACCTGCACCTCCGTCACCGTCGATGCCCCGGCGTACCCGCCGACGATGACGGTATGCGGGCTCGAGCACAGGTCACCGATACGGCGCCGGCCCAACTACCGTCGAGGTATGGACCACCGCGCCGAGACCCGCGACTTCCTCACCACCCGCCGGGCCCGCATCACTCCCGCGCAGGCCGGGCTGCCCTCCTACGGCACCAGCCGTCGTGTGCCCGGGCTGCGCCGCGAGGAAGCCGCCATGCTCGCCGGGGTCAGCGTCGACTACTACACCCGGCTGGAACGCGGCAACCTCTCCGGCGTGTCCGACAACGTCCTCGAGGCCCTGGTCCGGGCGCTGCACCTCGACGAGGCCGAACGCGACCACCTCTACGACCTCGCCCGCCAGGCCAACGCGGGCCCGCGCGCCCGCGCCACCCGGCGCCGCACGACCGCCTCCCTGAGGCCGGCCGTGCAACAGCTGCTCGACGCGATGACCAGCGCACCCTCCTACGTCCGCAACGGCCGCCTCGACATCCTCGGCGCCAACAACCTCGCCCGTGCGGTGTTCGCGCCCGTCTTCCGCACCACCGCCGGCCGGCCCAACCTGGCCCGCTTCATCTTCCTCGACCCCGCCTCCCAGGACTTCTACCGCGACTGGGAACAACTGGCCGAGGACGTGGTGGCGCTGCTGCGGGGCGAGGCCGGGCGCAACCCGTACGACAAGGACCTGACCGACCTGATCGGTGAGCTGTCCACCCGCAACGACCGATTCCCCACCTGGTGGGCTGCCCACGACGTCCGGCTGCACCGCTCCGGCGTCAAACGCCTGCACCACCCGCTGGTCGGCGACCTGACCCTCAGCTACGAGTCGATGGACCTCACCGCCGACCAGGGACTGCGGCTCAACGCCTACAGCGCGCAGCCCGCCTCGCCCGACCAGGACGCCCTCAACCTGATCGCCAGCTGGGCCGCCTCACCCACCTCACCCATCTCACCCACCCAAAGCCAGGAGCACCGATGAGCGCCCTCAGCCCATCTGGACCTGGAAGCGGCCGGCGGCGATGGAGGCGATGACACCGCCGTCGATGAGCAGGTCCGAGCCGGTGATGAAGGAGCCGTCGCGGCCCATCAGGAACGCGGCAACGGTGCCGATCTCGTCGGGGGTGCCCACCCGGCCGGACGCCGACGCTTTGATCATTTCTTGGTACAGGGCGCCGGCCGGGGAGTTCAGCTCGTCGAGGGCCAGCGGGGTCATGATGATGCCGGGGCTCAGGGAGTTGACCCGGGCACCACGATCGCCCCAGGTCACGGCGGCGGCCTGGGTGCGCAGCGTGTTGGCTCGCTTGGCCACGGCGTACGCGATCCCGGAGTTGGTGATGGTGTCAGGCTGCAGGAACGGCAGCGCGGCGAGCTCGCCGGCCGGCGTACGGGCGAGGGCCTCGTTCTGATCCGCGGGCAGTGCCGGGATCATGTGGCCGGCCTGGCTGGAGATCACGATGCCGGAGCCGCCGGGGGCGATGACCCGGGCGAACTCGTCCAGGACGTGCGCGGTGCCGACCAGATCGACGGCGATGATCGCTTCCGGGGAAGCCTGCGCCGGGGACAGACCGGCGGTCTGCACGACGTGCATGACGGCGCCGAGTCCGGCGGCGGTGTCGGCCAGCTCCCGGACGGAGTCCTGCGAGGACACGTCGACGCGGGCGGTGCTGGTCCGGTAGCCGGCACCGGTCAGGGCGGTCGCGGCGGCCTTGGCGTTGTCCTCGTTGATGTCGGCCAGCAGGATCATCTGACCGACACCGATGCGCCGGGCGATGGCCTGGCCCATGGAACCGGCGCCGATGACAACAGTGACTTCGGTGGTCATGTCTTGCTTCCTTCTGGTCAGCGTGGGGCGGTGGGTCAAGCTTCGGTGGCCGGTTGCCCCTCGTGGGGACGGGCGGCCCAGCTGGCCAGGATCTGCAGCGAGGCGTACGACGCCGAGCCGGGCTCGGCGCTGTACACCACCAGGTTCTGGCCGGGGTCGGACGGCAGCGGCATGGACTCGAACGGCAGCTCGAGGTCGCCGACCTCCGGGTGGTGGATGCGCTTGGCGCCCGTCAGGTGGGCGCGGACGTCGTGGGACGCCCAGCGGACCCGGAAGTCGTCGCTGCGGGTCGACAGCTGACCGATCAGGTTCGACAGGTGCTCGTCGTACGGGTCCCGGCCGGCCGAACCGCGCAGCAGGGCGACCGCATCGTCGGCGGCCTGGTTCCAGTCGCGCCAGAAGTCCCCGGCCCCACGGTCGAGGAACAGGAACCGGGCGTGGTTGGGCGGCTCGACCGTGTCGGCGAGGATCGGCGCGTACAGAGCCCGGCCCAGCTCGTTGGCGGCCAGGATGTCCAGGCGCGAGTCGACCACGAACGCGGGTGTCAGCACCATCGAGTCCATGATCCGTTGCACGGCCGGGCGGACCCGCACCTGCGCCGGGCGACGGCGGGCGGCGGGACGGCTGCTGCTCGCGAGCCGCACCAGGTCGTACAGGTGGGTACGTTCGTCGTCGGACAGCTGCAGCGCCTGGGTGATGCCGTCCAGCACGCTGTCGGAGGCCCCGGCGACGTTGCCGCGTTCGAGACGCGTGTAGTACTCCGCGCTGATTCCGGCCAGGGTGGCGACCTCCTCGCGGCGCAGCCCGGCGACACGGCGACTGTTGCCGTACACCCGGAGCCCCGCCTGCTCGGGGGTGATCCGTGCCCGCCGGGTGGTCAGGAACTCCCGGATATCGGCCCGGATCTGCTGTTTGTCGGCCATGTCATCGACCGTACGCGGCCGGTTCCCCCGCCTGACAGACCTTGTCAGGACCCCCCTCGCAGTACCCCCGACAGGCCCTGGGAGACCCTGCTGGTACCTGTCCCATCAGGCTCTCCCACGTCACGAGGTGGACGTGTTGACTCGACGAGCGAGGGCACATCCTGGGTACAGATCGAATCCTGGGGACCGTTCGCCGAAGGCCGCAACAACCTGTAAGGAGCACACGACCATGACCGACTGGATCGGCCAGCAAGCAGCGCAGATCGCCGCGCCTCAAGAAGTGCAGGTTGCCACCCGCCGCTCGGACGGCTCGCTGCGACGCGCCACGACCATCTGGATCGTTCGCGACGGCGACCGCGTGTTCATCCGATCCACCAACGGGCGCACCGCCGACTGGTTCCGTGGTGCGACCGCGACCGGCACAGGGCAGATCATCTCCGGCGGCCGGGCCACCGATGTGGTCTTCACCGAAGCCGCCGAAGCCAACCTGCCCGCCGTCGACTCGGCCTACCGACGCAAGTACAGCCAGTACGCGAGCATCGTCGACCACCTCGTCCAGGAGGGTCCCCGGTCGGCCACCCTGCAACTCCAGCCGGCCTGACACCACGGGCATGAGCCCGTCGCACAGCAGGTCTGCGGTAATTGCCAGATCATCTCGACAATGGCGCCATGAGCACGAAGTCGCTGCTGGTCACCGTCCTCGTTGTCGTAGCGGGACTGGCGGTGATCGTCGGGGTGGTGTGGCTGGGTCTGGACGGCGCCGACGCGGTGGCCAGTGTCGTCGGGGCGTCAGCAGGTGTCGCTTCGCTCGGGTCGACCATCTGGCAAGCGCGTTCTGCCGGCAACTCCGACGAAGCGCAGCGCCGGACACGGGTGGCGGCATCCCCCGCCGTGGTCTGCCTCGCTGTCATCACCCTGGCGTTGGCCGTTGTCACCGCCTGGGCCCTGGTACGCCTGACGCAGGATGACGATCAGAAGAAAGCGGCGATCCCCGCCCCCAGCAACGGCGGACCGCCGCCGCCCGTTGTCAGCAGCCCGGTACCCACGCAAGGCACCATCACCGCGATGGGCGACCAGGAAGGTGTCGACCTCGACACCGGTGCCGTCATGCCCCAGAACGACCCCGGCGCCGACATCAGCGGTTCCGGTGACACCAGCGATCTGACCGCGGTCTCCTCCGCGGCGGAATTCGCCGATGCCGGCGCCGGAACGGTGCAACCCTCCGCGTGCGACGCTCCCACGCTGCAGTGGTCGCGCACCTTGAAGACCCTGTACACGATGCCGGTCGGCAATCGGATCTGCGTCCGCACCTCCGAAGGCAAGCTGGCCATGATTGTCCTGCGAGTCACCCCGTCCGCGGCGGAACAGTCGCTGACCTTCGACTGGGCGACCTGGAACCGGTGAGTGAGCCGATTGAACAATCGATTCTGTCCATTGTTCGAATGGGCCGGAGCCACCACCTGAAATGGGGCTGGATGCTGACGGGCCGCAACCGTTGATGCCATCATGTATTACCTGGCTGATGCAGCGAGCCCTCTCCGGTTGCACGCCGGATTTCTGCTCATATCGGGTCAACCGGTCAAAGCGGTCAGGATAACGGTTTTCCTGGAAGCTTTAGCTCACATTCTTATTGCATTCTGATCGATCAGCGCCTCTGCGAAACCGGTCGAAGCGGCGGATTCCGCACCCACGGCCAATCCCTTGTTGCCGGGATATTGACGCGCCCGCAACAGCGAAGTAACAATTGCCGGAGAGCGCTCTCTGGTTCTGTGCCGCACGGTTTTCCCCGCCCCGCCGTACGTCCGTCCCCACGGACGCACGGCAACCCGTCCGACAGGCAGGTTCATGACTCCCCCGACACTGACGTCCCCACCGCCGCAACACCGCCGACGCCGCGGGAAGGTCCTGCTCAGCAGCGTCCTCGCCGCAGCCCTCGGCATCACCGTCGTCTCGGTCGCCACGAACGCCAGCGCCGCGGACGCCCCGATCTCGCAGGGCAAGCCCGCCACCGCGTCGTCCGTCGAGAGTGCCGCGTTCTCCGCGTCCGCCGCGGTCGACGGTGACGCCGGTACCCGCTGGTCCAGCACGTTCGCCGACCCGCAGTGGTTGCAGGTCGACCTGGGCAGCACGCAGACGATCAGCCAGGTCGTGCTGAACTGGGAGGCGGCGTTCGCTTCGGCGTTCACGATCCAGACCTCGCCGAACGGCACCACCTGGACCAACATCACCCCGACCACCACGGGTAAGGCCGGCGTCCAGACCCTGCCGGTCACCGGCAGCGGCCGGTACGTGCGGATGAACGGCACCACCCGGGCCACCCCGTACGGTTACTCGCTCTGGGAGTTCCAGGTCTTCGCCAACGGCGCCGGCCCGACCCCCACGGCCTCGGTGACCCCGACGGGCCCGGCTCTCCCGACCTCCGACACCCCGGACCTGGGCCCCAACGTACGGATCTTCGACCCGTCCTCGTCGGCGGCGACCATCCAGTCGGCGGTGGACGCGGCGTTCAACGCGCAGCTGCGCAGCCCCACCGCGCAGTTCGGCACGCAGCGCCACGTGTTCCTCTTCAAGCCCGGCACGTACGGGCGGGTCTGGGCGAACGTCGGCTTCTACACCACGCTCGCCGGTCTCGGTCTCAACCCCGACGACGTGACGATCAACGGTGCGGTCAACGTCGACTCCGGCTGGAACTACGGCGACGAGTCCAACGCGACGCAGAACTTCTGGCGCAGCATGGAGAACCTGTCGATCGCCCCCGAGGGCGGCACGAACCGGTGGGCCGTCTCCCAGGCCGCCCCGATGCGCCGCGTGCACATCAAGGGCAACCTGACCCTGGCTCCCTCGAACCAGGACAACGGGCAGGGCTACTCCAGCGGTGGCTACCTGGCCGACTCCGTGGTCGACGGCACCGTCTCCTCGGGCTCGCAGCAGCAGTGGTACACCCGCGACAGCAAGATCGCCCGCTGGGAGGGCGGCGTCTGGAACATGGTCTACTCCGGTGTGCAGGGCGCCCCGGCCAACGCGTTCCCGAACCCGCCGCACACCACTCTGGCCACCACCCCGGTGAGCCGCGAGAAGCCCTTCCTGTACGTCGACAGCGCCGGCAAGTACAGCGTCTTCGTGCCTGCCCTGCGCCGTAACTCCGCCGGTGCCAACTGGCCGAACACGCAGGGCACGTCGATCCCGATGCGGCAGTTCTACGTGGCCAAGCCCAGCGACAGCGCGGCCCGGATCAACTCCGCGCTCGCCCAGGGCCTGAACCTGTTCTTCACCCCCGGCACGTACTCCCTCAACGAGACCATCCGGGTCACCCGCCCCAACACGGTGGTGACCGGCATCGGCTTCCCGACCCTGATCCCGACCGGTGGTGTCGAGGCCCTGAACGTCGCCGACGTCGACGGTGTGAAGGTCAGCGGCTTGACCTTCGACGCCGGCACGACCAACAGCCCGACCCTGATGAGCGTCGGCCGCGCCGGTGTCCACACCGACCACGCCGCGAACCCGATCAGCCTGCAGGACGTCTTCTTCCGCATCGGCAGCAGCGTCCAGGGCAAGGCCACCACCACCCTCGCCGTGCACAGCGACGACACGATCATCGACCACATCTGGGCCTGGCGGGCCGACCACGGCGGCGCACCCACCGGCTGGACGGTGAACACCGGTGACACCGGTCTCCTCGTCAACGGTGACGACGTCCTGGCGACCGGCCTGTTCGTCGAGCACTACCAGAAGTACGAAGTGATCTGGAACGGCAACCGCGGCAAGACGATCTTCTTCCAGAACGAGAAGCCGTACGACGTGCCGAACCAGGCCGCGTGGATCGGTCCTCGCGGAAACGGCTACGCCGCTTACAAGGTCAACGACAACGTAACCGACCACGAGCTCTGGGGTGGTGGCTCCTACGCCTTCTTCAACGCCAACCCCGCCGTCCGCGTGGACCGGGCCTTCGAGGTCCCCAACCGCGCCGGCGTCCGCCTCCGCAGCGTCCTGACCGTCTCCCTCGGCGACGTCGGCACCATCGCCAACGTCGTCAACGACACCGGCGGCTCCGTCCCCAACCCCGCCGGCAACACCACCCCCCGCAACGTGGTGGCCTACCCCTGATCCGTCTCGACGCATGACCGAGTAACAACGTGAATTCGGCGGCCACCGGTGCACCCGCACCGGTGGCCGCCGCCGTTCAGCGGGCGAAGTGGAGTTCGCTCAGCTCCAGGAGCCTCTGCTGGGTGGCGAGGTCGTGGGACACCGGTGGTGTGGTGGTTTCGAGGTCGCGGTTGAAGTAACGGCCCGTCACGCCGGTGAGGGCAGGATCGGTGGCGATGCGCAGAGCGGTCCCGGCCCCCTGGGCGGGGGTCAGGAGGTTGCGGCGGATCAAGGCACCGAACGGGCGCAGCGGTGCGGGAATCAGGTCGTCGATGATGCCGGTGGCGACGATTCCGGGATGCAGCGCGTTCACGGTCACCCCGTCGGCCGCGAGACCCTGGGCCAGGGCGTAGCCGGCGGTGACGGTCATGAGCTTCGCCCGCGCGTACGCCTCGAACGGCACGAAGCCGGCCGCGGGATTGAGCTGGGCGAGAGCCTGGACGCCGGTCAGGTCGAGGGTCGCCGGGCGGGGCCGGCCGGCGAGTTTGACCTGGCGGGTGTCGTTGAGGGTGTCGCTGGCGACGTTCACCACCCGCGCCCGGCCGCGGCGCAGCGGGCCGTCGAGCAGGGTGATGAGGCCGTAGGCAGCCAGGTAGTCGAGGGCGATGTGCATCTCGACGCCGTCGGCCGAGATCAGGCGTTCGGGAAAGTGGGCGCCGGCGTTGTTGATCAGGAGATGGATCTGATCGTGCCGGTCTCCGATCGTCTGCGCGGCGGTCAGGACGTCCTCACGCCGGGACAGGTCTGCGGTGATGACCTCTCCCCGCTGTCCGCTGCGGGCCGGATTGCGGGCGATGGTGATCACATGCGCGCCGGCGTCGGCCAGGCCCGCGGCGATGACCTGGCCCATGCCGCCGGTCGCACCGGTGACGACCGCCACCTTGTTCGTCAGGTCGGGGCCGGCGACGTTCATCGGATGACTCGCGGGCAGGCGTGCGCGTACCGAGGGGTCTCGGCCTCGTCGATCAGGAAAGCTGCGAGGTCGGCGCGGCCGATGGAGCTCCAGAGCCGGATCGGCAGGTCGGTTCCGGCTGTGTATTTCCCGATGGCGTCGTGGTCCGACAGCTTCGGTGGCCGCACGATCGTCCAGTTCAGGCCGGAGGCGGTGATCAGCGGTTCCATCGTCTCCTTGTCGCGCATCCGCTCGGCCACGTTCGCCCACACGGCCCGGGAGTAGAGCGACTTGTCGTGGGTCTCCAGCACACCGTGAGCACTGAGGGCGATCAGCCGGTTCACGCCGGTGGCGCCCATCGCTCTGACCGCTGATCGGATGCCGTCCGTGCATACCGTGGTCGGTCCGTTGCCTGCTCCGCCCAGGGTGCTGATCACGATGTCGGCGCCCGGCAGGGCGGCGGTGAGGGTCGCGGTGTCCTTGACGTCCGGCCAGGTCACTTCGAGCAGCTTCTCCTGCGGCGTGAACGTCCCGGGCCGGCGGACGAGCGCCACCGCCTGGTGCCCGCGGCTCAGGGCGGTGGACACCACATGCCGTCCGGTGGCGCCCGAGGCGCCCAGCACCACCACCGTCAGCTCTTGCGATACAGAATGTCTCATAGCGAGGAGCATGCGCCATGACTCGACTATGAGTCAACCCGTCTCATAAGATGGGGTCGTGCCCACCGACCAAGATCCTCGATTCCTGCGCAGCCGGGAAGCGATCCTGCACGCCGCGCGTGAGCTGCTCCTGGAGAAGGGCCCGACAGCGGTGACCCACGTCCAGGTCGCCGAGCGGGCCGGAGTGGGACGCGCGACCGTGTACCGGCACTGGCCGCAGGCGGAGCTCCTCCTCGTGGAGGTCATGGCGACGGTCCCGATGCCGTTCTTCGACGAGCCGACCGTTCCGACCAGGGACTGGCTGCGCCGGGAGCTGACGGCGATGGCCCGGCAGCTCGACCTCGACGACGTGCGCGCCGTGGCCACGACCCTGGCCACGAACGCCCTGTGGGACAAGACCATGGACGCCCGGCGCGCACAGTTCGCCGGCATTCTCGGTACGCGTCTGGCGGCCGCTCTCGACGATGCGCAGGCACGCGGCGAGTTCACCCCGGCCCTACCGAGCCGGGATGCCGCCGCCATGGCCATCGGGCCGATGTACTACCGCAGCACCATCGAACGCACTTCCACCGACGAAGACCTCATCGAAGCCATCATCGCGGCGCTGGGGACCTGGAGCCCGTCGCCGCGGTGATGGTCAGGCGTCCACGATCTGGTACTCCCCACCGCAGGACTCGGCCAGGCCGGGACCGAAGAGGGCGGCCGGGGTGTACGCGCCCGGCTTGCCCTGTCCGTCGAGCAGCCGGCGGACCACCTCGGCCGGCACCGCACCCGTCCAGGCCTGCGCCTCGCCGACGCGGAGCCACCCCTCGCGCGTGGTGCCGTCCGCGAAGTCGATGACAGCGTGACCCCACGAGTGTTCACGCGGCTTGGGTGCCGCCTTGAACTGCACCGCGGCCAGCCTGCGGCGGGCGAAGGCGCGGATCGGGCCGAGGTTCAGCAGTGCGGTCGCTGCCGGCAGGATCGCGCGGACGACCGGTGATGATGGAGCTTCGCTGGAGGCGGAGACCACGTCCGCGGCTCCGCTGGCCCGCTGAGCGGCCATCAGTTCACCGAGCGGCATACTCGCCGTGGTGACGGTCGAGCCGTCGGGCAGGACGAGCCGGATCGGGTCGCCGGCGAGCTTGCCGGGAACGAGCCGGCCGTCCCGGTAGCGCCGGCCCTGGAACCTGCTGCCGCCTTCGACCCCCGGGAGGCCCTCCACGATGGTGCCCGCCAGCGCGTCGCCGACGGCACCGGCCTCGACGGCCAGGGACGGCACCATGTCGACGCGGACCCGCCGCGGCACCGGGCGCCCCTCGCACAGCTTCACCACGACGCTCTCCGTGGCCGTCACGCCGAACCCGGCCCCGGTGACGGCGGTGCGTCCGGAGGCGGCGAACGAGTCGCCGCGACCGAGGGTCGCCGACACCGCGGCCAGGTCGTTGGCCAGGTCGAGATAGTCGCTGGACGGCAGGCACGCGTCCAGCAGGGGCGCGGCGGTGTCGGTGAACGGCCCGATCGTGTTGACGACCACGGCCGGCCGGTCACGGCGGATCGCGGCCGCCGTCTCGCCGATCGATCCGGCCACCACCGTCGGCAGGCCGTCCGCTACGGCGGCGAGCCGCCCGGCGTCCCGCCCGACGAGCACCGGCCGGACACCCCGGTGCCGCAGCTCAGCCGCGATCGCCCGCGCGCTGCGGCCGGTGCCGCCGAGAATCCACACGTCTGTCATGGCACAGCTCCGCCCTGGTGCGGCGAGCATCCCGTTGATGACACGCCGTGTCATGACCATACTGCCAATGACACGCCGTGTCATCACCGATATAGTTCCGGGATGGCACGATGGCAACCCGACGCCCGCCAGCGGCTGCAGCAGGCGGCCCTCGAGCTCTTCACCGAGCAGGGCTTCGCCGCGACCACGGTGCCCGCGATCACCGAACGGGCCGGGCTGACAACACGGACGTTCTTCCGGCACTTCGCCGACAAACGCGAGGTGCTCTTCGCCGACGAGGCCGAACTGCCCGCGTACGCCCGGAAGCTCGTCGCCGAGGCGCCCGCCGGCACCAGTCCGCTGACCATCACCCTGGAAGGTCTGCGGGCCGTGGCCGAGGCCCGGTTCGAGGGCCGGAAGGACACCATCCGGCAGTGGCGCGCCATCGTCGCGACCGACGCCGGCCTGCGCGAGCGCGAGCTGCAGAAGCGGGCCGCGCTGGCCACCGCTGTCCGGGACGGATTCTGCGACCGCGGCCTCGATCCGACCCGGGCCGCCCTGCTCGCCGAGACCTCGGCAACCCTGATGTACGTGTCGGTCACCGCATGGCTCGAGGCCGACGACGACCGCCGGCTCTACGACATCATCAAGACGGCCCTCACCACGCTGCGAGCAACGCTCGAGCCGTAGACGGTCGAGACCACACCGGTTCCGGGCAGCGCAGCTGTTCGTAGTTCCATCAAGGAGCCCTCCAGCAGCTCGAGCGTTCTCGCGGTTCGGCGCCGCGCCTGTCGGCGGCCCAATGGGTGACACAGCCGACGAGCGCACCGACAAACGCGCCGATCAGCAAACCTCCCGACGACACCGCCGGCCAGACGTGGCCGGCGACCGACAGGGCCAGGACGACCCCGGTGAGGATTCCCAGCCAACTGCCGAGACCGGCACCGATCAGCGCTGCACGGATCGTGGTCGGGCGTCGAGCGTCCGATTCGCCGGTGCGGGGCAGGATCGTCTGTCGGGGGTGGTGAATCGAAAGCACTTCTCCTCCATCAGCGTCAGGGCCGGGCAGGCCGATGCGGTCAGCGCAGCGGGTCGAACGGCGCGAGCTCGGCCGGCACCTCACCCTTGACCACACTCTGCGCCAGCAACTGCCCGGTGATCGGTCCCAGCACGACGCCCCACATGCCGTGCCCGCCCGCCACGAACACCCGTGGGGCGGCGGTGCGGCCCACCAGTGGAAGTCCGTCCGCAGTGCAGGGGCGCGATCCCACCCACTCGTCGCGGCGCTCGTCGAGACGCACACCCGTCAGAAACGGGCGTACGGCATCCACGACAGCGGTGATCCGCCGGGGGTCGAGGGCGTCGCCGGGGCGGCGGAACTCCATCATCCCGGCCACGCGGAGCCGGTCGCCCAAGGGCGTGCAGGCCACCCGCTGCCGAGGGAAGTACAACGGCCCGGCGGGCATCCGTTCGACCGGCACGCTGAAGCTGTAACCGCGACCGGCCTGCACCGGATGCCGGACCCCGAAGCCGGCGGTCAGCGCCGGAAGGGCGGCGCCGGTGGCGACCACGACGGTGTCGTACCGGTCCTGCTCGCCGGACCGGCGCACCACGGACACGTCGGACGATCCGTGCTGAAGAGCGGTCACGTCGGCGTCTTCGATGATCCGGCCACCACGTGCCCGGACCGCCTGGGCCAGCGAATGCAGGAACTGCGGTGGGTGCAGATAGCGTTGTCCGCGGATCATGACGGCGGCCTTCACCTCGCCGGTCAGCGCCGGTTCCAGAACCCGCGCCCGCCGTCCGGATATCGGCTGGTAGTCGACGACCTGACCGGCGTCGGCGATCTGCTCCAGCTCGGACAGCAGACCGTGAGCGTCACGTTCCTGAGCGAAGCAGGCGAGGAAGGCGCCCGCTGCCTTCGTCGCAGCCGTGACGCCACCCCCGGCGAGCGCATCGAATGCTTCCAGCGCTCGCTCAGGAACCATGCGGTGGAAAGGCCCACCATCCCCGCGCCGATGACGGCGACCTCGCCCGGAGTGCCGAGCCCTTGACCTTCGGAAGACATGCCGCTCCTCGTTTCTGCGGTTTCGCCGAACTCCACTGTCGCGCAGCCTGATCCGCTCGGTCAGGGCCTCCACCGGCCGATCCAGGGCGCCGCACCTTGCCGGTGACCGGCAGTGAAGAGCGCGTCGGCCACGACAGTTCGTCGCAAGGGCTCCTTTCGACGCTCCTCCCCGAGATTGCCGACGGTCGGCAATGTCTGAGTGCCGAGGTCTGTGAGCGGTGACCCTGCCGCGAACGGGCCGTCCACCGTGAAGATGGAGACAGACGTCAGAGCCGGCAACGGCCGGCCCGCGGGAACGTGCGCACCGCGACGCCACTCGATCTCAGCGCCGGCAAAGGAGGATCACCGTGCAGACCTGGCGGGTACGCGACCTGATGACCACCGACGTGATCACCGCACCCGACACCGCATCGATGGCGGACCTCGTCGCCCTGCTCACCGAGAGGCAGATCTCGGCGGTTCCCATCACCGACCGGTTCGACGTTGTGCTGGGCCTGGTGTCCTGGACGGACCTGCACCGGAAGATCAGCGTCAGCAGCCAGGGGAACGGTCGCCGTGCTGGATGGCTGAGCCGGTTCGCACCATCCCTGCACTGGCCCAAGGGAACTGCCGTAGAAGTGATGAGCGGGCCGGCGGTCACCATCGGACCCGACGCCACGCCGGCTGCCGCCGCCCGGGAGATGCACCGTACGAAGGTCGGACGGCTGGTCGTGGTCGACGAGCAGCACCGGCTGCGCGGCATCATCACACGATCGGACCTGCTGGGAGTTCACTCCCGCCTCGACGCCGTCATCCGCGATGAGGTGTTGCAGGTGCTCGGCGGCACGCTTCCGATCCAGCCAGGCGCCGTCGAGGTGAGTGTGGACGGTGGGGTCGTCGTCATCGCCGGACGCACCGCTCGCCGGACCACTGCCGTTGCCGCCGTACGGCTGACCGAGACGGTTCCCGGCGTCACGGAGGTCGTCGATCGGCTCACGGCCGACGTCGACGACACTGCTGCAGTCGTACCCGAGCGTCGGACCTCGAGCCGTGACCCGCTGCTCGGCTGGTGGACCGAACGCCTTCCCGTCTGGTGGCGTGAGGACGACACCGGCACGAGGAACGCCCACCGGAAGAGCGAGAAGGAACTGGCAGCGCTCGGATGACCGGACAGATCGGCTCCAGTGCCTCGACGCGGCCTGCCGCCCACGGAAAGGAGACAGGCATGCTCAGCAAGGCCGAGCAGCGCACCTTGACGGAAATCGAACACGAACTGCGATCAGAGGATCTCGCCTTCACCCAGCGTTTCGAGCGCCTCGGGTTGCGCTGCCCTCAGGAGTGGCTGGGCATGACCGCGCGCGGGTGGCTGTTCTCGGCCGCTCTGCTCATGGGCTTCGCGGTGCTGACGGGCAGCGGAGGACTGGCCCTCATCGCGCTCAGCGTGGCGGGGGTGAGCGGCGGCCTGTGGCTCACCGACAATGCCCGCTCCTCGGGTGATCAGCAACCACCGCGGCCGTAGCGGCCGGTCAGGCAGGAATGGGCAGTGGCTCCTGCGGCCAGTTGAGCACCTTGGCGCCGAGCACCGCTGCCTGCAGTGTGAAGCGATGCGCGGGATCGGCCGGGTCGTAGCCCGTCAACGTCTTGATCCGCGCCAGCCGGTAGGTGACGGTGCGCACCGAGACGTGCAGCCGCTTCGCCGACTCGGTGGCCACCGCACCGGTGGCGAAGTACGCCTCCAGGGTGTCGAGCAGCGGCCCGGCGCCGCCGCGGGCCTGGACGAGGGGGGTGAGCGCCGCCTGGACCAGGTCCACGATGGCAGGCTGGTCGCGGAGCAGAACACGGTAGATCAGCAGGTCATGAGCGTTGATCACCGGAGTGTTCGTGTTCAGGCGCCCGGCCATGGTGAGCGCCTCCCGGGCTTCCTCGTAGGAACGGGCGATGCCGTACAGGCCGGGATGAGCGCGGCCGACGGCGACCCGCCAGGGACGGCCGCGGTGCAGCCGGCTCAACTCCCGGTGCATGAGCCGGCCGAGTTCATTGCTCGCGTCCATCCCGGACGACATCCGGCCCGTGGCACCGGCATCGGCGGGTGCCAGCACGACGAGCAGGCCGTCCTTGGTGGCGACGAGGACGTCACGGTCCCCGAGCCGGTCGAACACCACCGCCTCGAGGGCGCTGATCGCGGCATCGGCGTCCGGCAACCGTCGGCTGGGCGCCGCCAGCGCCACCTGATGCACCCGGGCGAGGTCGAGCCCGAACGGCTCCGCGCGCCCCACCAGGGTGCCCAGGTCGGAGTCACCGCGCAGCAGATCGTCGATCAGTTCCCGGCGCAGCGACTCTTCCCGGCGCACCAAATCGCGGCGGGCGACCGCGTATCCCTCGGCCAGGGTCGCGACCGCGTCGTCGACAACCTGCAGGACCGCCGCCGCGGCCGCGCGCACCTCCTCAGGGTCACGCGAACGCACCACCGTGGGGAGGTCCTGCCACAGTCGCCGGGCGGCGGACAAGTAGAGCTGGACCACCTTTCCGGCCGAGATTCCCTGCTCGGCGGCGCGTCGGCCGAGCAGCTCGACCGCGTCCAGCTCACGGCGCTTGGCCCGGCGCCCGTGCGTGGCCGCGTCGGCGAGCAGCGGCAGATAGTCGCCGAGCAGTTCCACGGGAACAGCGCCGGCGTCCCTGCCGGCTCCCTCGGCGACGTCGATCAGCCACGCGTCCCCAGCCTGCGGTTTTGCCGGCCGGCGCCCGCCGCGCCGCTGAGCTCTCTCGGTCATTTCCGCCTCGCCCTCGAGCCACTGATGCCGTGGCACCCGTCGGCTCGATAGCCGTCCGCCGTTGCGGATCGGGCGGCGGCAGCACGGCTTCATCAGCCGCCATTGCCGACCATCGGCAGTCTAGACCGCCCGGGCGACGACAGCGGAGGTTGCCGGAGGTCGGCAAGCAAGAACGAGGAACGTCGCCGTCGCCGACCGTAGTCGGTGTGCACTCGTCGCGGAGAGGATGGACGGGACAAGAAGAACGTGTCCGGGACAGTACAAGGGAGGTGTCGAAATGCAATGGCAGGTCGATGACGTGATGACACGAGAGGTGGTCACCGTGGGGGTGGAAACCCCTGTCGGTCAGCTGGCTGGTCTGCTGGAACGCGAGGGCATCAGCGCCGTACCGGTGACTGACGCAACGGGTGACGTGCTCGGTTTTGTCTCTCAGACCGATCTGCTCGCCGGTGTCGCCGGCGGCGCGAGGGACAACCAGCGACGCGGCCGCCGGAAGGCCAAGGTCACAGCGGTGCGAGCGGGAGACCTGATGACCTCCCCGGCACTGTCCATCGGTGCCGACGCGTCGCTGACCCGAGCCGCCAGAACCATGCAGGTCCGCAACATCCGCCGATTGCTGGTGACCGATCCGCAGGGACGACTGCTCGGAGTGGTGTCCCGCGGCGATCTGCTTCGCCCCTACGCCCGCAACGATGCGGCGATCCGGCGGGAGGTCGAGGCGGTGCTGCGCCGCCGGCTGTGGATCCGCCCAGAGCAGGTCAGGGTGCAGGTCCGCGAGGGCACAGCGACGCTGACCGGCACGGTGGGCCGGCTCTCCACCGCCGACATCGTCACCCGGGTGGCCGGGAGGGTGCCGGGTGTCACCACGGTGGTCAATCGAGTCCGGTACGAGTTCGACGATGCCGAACTGGTCCGCTCCGCCGTCGACCGCACCCACCCGTTCAGCGCCGAACCGTTCCCGCCGGGGAAGCAGCGTCGCCGCGGTCGAATCCGGCTCACCCGCAGGCACAGACAACACCAGGACGCCTGAAGACAGCACAAGGCCCACCCTCGAAAGGAGCCGAGATGGTCGTGCCCCTGAGACCGGCACCCCTGCCTGGCCCGCCGGTCGCGAAACTCCGGCCGACTGCACTCGCCGTGGACCTCGGCAGCCGCACCGTAGGGGTGTGGGCCGCCCACCACGGCACTGTCAACGACTCCTGGAGTGATACCGCGATGCCCGTACACCGGGGTCGCGTCGTCGACCTCGACGGCTGTACGAATCAGCTGACCCGGCTCGTCGGCCGATTTCCGCAGCCCCTGCCTCGAGGCGGTGTGGTCGTTGCTTGCCGGCCGGTGCTGGCTTCCGAGGCCGACCAGGAAGCCACCCGCCGAGTGCTCCACGCCGTCCTCGCGCCCGAAAGGGTGATCTTCATCGACACCGTTCGTGCCGCCGCCATCGGTTCAGGGGCGGCCGCGGGAAGCTTGCTGGTCGTCGACATCGGCGCCGAACTGACCGAGGTCGCGCTGCTCACCGACGGTCGTGTCCACACCGCCCGCCGCACCGAGATCGGTACGCGAGATCTCGACCGCGGCGCCACCGTGGACCTGATCAGTGACACCGTCCGTCGCCACATCGATGACCTGTGCGCAGGCCCCGACCCTGCGGAGTCGGCCACAGCGCTGGCGCGGGGAGTCCTGCTGGTCGGTGACGGCGCTGTGCGCCCGGACCTGGCCACGGCCATCGCCGGCCTGCTGCAGGTGCGTGTCCACCGGGCGTCCTCACCGCGCACCGCCGCACTCAACGGCGCCGGCCTGGCGGCGATGTCACTGCTGCGCCATCACTGAGCACCCGGGCCGACCATCTCATCACCGTCAGCCGGTCATGGGCCTTGGATTCGATTGGATCGGATCATCATGTCCCGGCGCTCGATCTCGGGACGGTCGCTGACCAGAGTCACCGTGAAGTCGCCGGCGACGACAGGCATCTTTACGCTCACCCGGTAACCGGCGGGGACGACAAGACCGGGTGAGCGAAGCTTCCGGGGACCGCTGGCCTCGGCATCGCAGACGCCCTCGACGCCGAGGCACACCACAAGATCCGTGCCGGTGCTGTTGTAGAACACCACCGACTGCCGCACGGTCGCTTCGACGGTGGGTGCGCCGAACCCGTCGTTGCGCAGCTCGATGCGGGTGGGGCTGAGGTAGAGCATGGTCGCGAAGCCGGCGACGACAACGACGGCTATTGCAGCGGTCACCAGGGGCGTTGCCGTGACACCCCAGATCGCCCGCACGACACAGAGCAGGCAGATCCCCGCCGCGACGAGTACAAGAATCCCGAAGGTCTCTTCGCGCTCGGGGGTCACGAACGGGCCGGCACCTTCGTCGGGCGGACGAACCCAGTCGGCGCCGAAGACGCAGGCTCCCAGCATGATGATCGCGGCCAGCATCACGAGCCCGCCCACGGCCCCGTCGAAATCATCACCGTCCATATCTGATGATAGGACGCCACCGCCTGCGACCGAGGTTGTCAGCGTTGCATCGCGGGACGGACGATGATCTCGTTCACGTCGACACCGTCCGGCTCACCGATCGCGTACGCGGCAGCGCGCGCGACAGCGTCCGCCGGGATCGAGTTCGCCCGGTAGGCCTTCATCTCCGCGCGGGCCACCGGGTCGCTGATGGACTCGGCGAGTTCGGACTCGACCACGCCGGGCGAGATCGTGGTCACCCGGACCGATGGGTCGACCTCGCGGCGCAGGCCCTCGGTGATGGCCCAGGCCGCGTACTTGGTGCCGCAGTACACAGCGGCGGTCGGTGACACCTCGTGCGCGCCGATCGACGCGACGGTGATGAAATGGCCGGACCCCTGCCGCTGGAAGTGCGGCAGCGCGGCCGCGATGCCGTGCAGCAGCCCGCGGATGTTGACGTCGATCATGCGGTCCCACTCCTCCACGAGCAGGGCGTCGAGCATCGACAGCGGCATCACCCCGGCGTTGTTGATCAGCACGTCGATGCGGCCGTGGGTGCTGACCGCGGCGTCGACGAACCGCGTGACGTCCGCGCGGTCGGTGACGTCGAGCCGGTCGATGTGCACGTCGCCACCGGCGTCGCGGATGGCTTCGAGCCGGTCCACCCGCCGCGCGCCCAGCACGACGGTGTGCCCCTGGTCCGCGAGACGGCGCGCGGTGGCCGCCCCGATGCCGCTGCTCGCGCCGGTGATCAGAATCGTCTTGGAATCGGTCATGACTTCAGCCTCACCGCCGCGCCGGGTGCCATCCAGGGGGAACCGCACCCAGGCTGAGCCGGCGCCCGCCGCCGTATCCTCGGACCCATGGCGACCACTGCCCTCGGCGACTTCCTGCGGCTGCACCGGCCCAAGGTGACACCGGCCGACGCGAACCTGGTCACCTCCGGTGTCCGGCGGGTGCCGGGACTGCGGCGCGAGGAGGTGGCCCTGCTCGCGGGCATGAGCGCCGACTACTACGTACGCCTCGAGCAGGGCCGCGAGCGCCACCCGTCCGCGCAGGTCCTCGAGGCCCTCGCCCGCACCCTGCGGCTCGACCCGGACGCCCGGGAGCATCTGCACCGCCTCGCCGGGCTCAGCCCTCGCGCCCACCCGTTGGCCGCGACCGAACGCGCCGACCCCCAGCTGCGCCGGCTCCTGGACATGTGGCCGGAAAACCCCGCGCTCGTTCTCGGCCGCGCCTACGACGTGCTGGCCGCCAACCAGCTCGGCACAGCCCTGTTCGGTGCGACCGGGAACCTCGCGTTCAAGGTCTTCCTGGAACCGGCGGCCCGCACGTTCTACCCCGACTGGCCGGACGTGGCGGCCCACACCGCGGCCGGTCTGCGCCTCGCCTGGGGTGTGGCCCCGAACGACCCGGTTCTGGTCCGCGTCGTCGACACCCTGCTGGCCCGGAGCCCGGACTTCGGCGCGTTGTGGGCCCGCCAGGATGCCCGCGGCAAAACCTCACAGACCAAGAACCTGCTGCACCCGGAGGTCGGCCCGCTCACGCTGGCCATGCAGACCTTCGATGTACGCGCGGCGCCGGGCCAGCAACTCGTCGTCTACCACGCCGAACCCGGCTCACCGGACGCCGAGGCGCTCACGCTGTTGGGCACGCTGGAGGCCACCCGCATCGCCGTACCGCCGGCCTGATCCAGCTGCGCAGAACGAGGTGCGGGCCGCCTGGGTAGGCGGCCCGCACCGTTGTCACCTGCTGGGCCAGTTACGCCCGTCCGGGAGCTACCGGCCTAGAGCTCGGCCGCCGTCACCCGGGAGGACTCGTACGTCGTGGTGGACTTGGGCAGGCCCGGCACGGTGGACACGTCCTTGACCAGCATGCCGGTCTTGGCGTCGACGGTCAGGACCTCGTCACCCGCGCCGCCGAACACCTCGGGGCCGGCGATGATCGTCAGCGTGGCTGTGCCGTTGGTGGTGGAGTCCTTGACGCTGACTGCGTCGATGGTGGACAGCAGACGCAGCACACCGGCCCGGACCTCGGTGTTGCCGTCGCCGGCGGACAAGGCCTGGGTGCTGTACGCCCACAGGGCGTTGTCGAGGTGCGCCTTGACGGCCTGAGGGCTGTACGGCTTCGGCTTGAAGTTGCCACCCTTCTGCTTGACGATCACCTGGGCGGCCGCCTGCTGCTTGTCCCACTCCGTCTTCTGCGCCGCGGAATCAAGCCCGACCAGCCTGTCCCCGGCTGCTTTGAGCATGAGCGTCCGGCCGTCAGCCGGGCTGCGGTCCGCCGCGGCGACGGCCGCCTTGAGGAGCGGAGCGTAGCCACCGTCCTTCAGCTGGTCCTGGTTCTTGCTGATCGCGCGCTTGACGCCCTTGACGCTGTCGCCCGTGTAAATCGCGTGATCATCGGTGTACAGCGTGTAGATGACCTGCATGGTCTTCTTGCCGTGGACCTGAGTCGCTTTGACCAGCCACCCGTCGCCCGCCGGCGGGGTGGCCGTCTTGATGGACCCGGCCAGAGTCATCAGAGGCGCACGCTCGGCGGACCCGTCGACGGCAGCCGGCGCCGAGGCGGCGACCGGCGGATTGTCGCCGGGCACCCCAGCTCCGGGCGCCGACGAGTTGAGCGCCACAGCAACGACCGCCGCCGCGGCGGCAACCCCCACCCCGGCGCCGATGCCGAGCCGGCTCTTCATGCTCATCCGGCGCCGGCGCTGAGTCTCCGGGCTGAATTTGTGGTCCCGCGTGGTGGTCGTCGTTTCCATCGTCGAAGCCTTTTCCACAGTCGTGTTCTCCATTGACATCGCGTCCAGCAACCGCACGGTTCCGGGGTCGGCCATGGCCGCCCGTAGCGCCGTTCGCGCCCGCTGATACGCCTCCGGGCGCAGAGCTTCTGCCTTGCCCAACTCACCGATCAGATCGAGCTCGTCGGTCATCGGTGTCTCTCCTTCGCGCTGTTGCGTTCCTTCAGAAGCGCGGACACCCCCGGCGCGTCGCGCAATGCCGCCCTGGCCTGGCTCAGCAGCCGCCTCGCGGTGCCGGCCGGCATGCCGAGTGTCCGTGCGGCGTCCGCCGCGGTCAGGTCCTCCCAGGCGACGAGCCTCAGGACCTCCCGCTCCTCGGGTTTGAGCCGCAGCAGAGCCGATCGGAGTACCGCACGGGCGTCCATGCCGAGGTCCACCGCCGACCACGGATCCCATCCGGTAGCCAGGTCTGTCACGTCAGCGACCAGGTCCTCGGCCGGCCGGGACCGGAAGTAGCGGCGAATGCGATTCAACGCCACCCCGTACAGCCAGGGCCGTGCATCGCCGTACGACTGGTCGTAGGACTGCCGCGACGCGAACGCCGCAACCCAGACCTCACCCAGCAGATCCTCAGCCGCATCGCGCCCCGCCCTGCGAGCCAGGTAGGAGCCGACGGCGGCCTCGTGCCGCTCGACGACTTCCACGAAGGCGTCGACATCGCCATTCAGCGACCGGCCTATCAAATCCGCATCCGAAGCCATGGCCCTCCTCGGCAGGTTTTCGCTTCCAACCTGACATTGCCGATCGCCCGGAAAAGTGTTCAGACTCCACGGCGCCGAGGCCTGGGACGAGCAGAGTTGTCGCCTCGCCAGCTGCGCCGGCTTGCCGCCGTCAGCGCAGGTGAGGGCTGATCGTTTCGGTTCCGAGCACGTTCAGCAGGGCCAGGGCCTCCGCGTCACGCGAGCCCTTCGGGGCGCTGTAGAGGACGAGGTGCTGGTCGGTGTCCTCCAGGGTCATCGCATCGCAGTCGAGCGTGATGTCGCCGACGACCGGGTGCCGGAAGGTCTTCCTCAGCACCGGCACCGCCTCCACGTCATGGCGTTCCCAGAGGCGGGCGAAGTCGGGGCTGCCCTCGCACAGTTCCTCGATCAGGCCGGTCACCGTCGGATCGGCCGGATACCGGGCGAGCGTGCCGCGAAGCCTCCTGACCACGTTCAGCCGGAACTCGGCACCGTCGTGAATTCCGTACGGTGTCGGGCCCTGATGCGCCGACGCCGGGAACGCCTTGCGGGCCAGGTTCCGGTTCTCCGGGGTGAGGGCGGCGAAGTCCTCCATGAGGGCCGCCGCCAGGTCGTTCCAGGCGAGCACCTCGTACGCCGCGGACACGACAAAGCCGGCCGTCTGAGGCAGCCGTTCCAGCAGCGCCACGACGCTCGGGCGGACCTCCCGGCAGTGCAGGCCCGACCGGATCGGCGCCGTGCCGGCCAGCAGGTGCAGATGGTCGGACTCGGCGCCGGTGAGCCGCAGCGCGCCCGCGATCCCGGCGAGCACCTCACCGGACGGCCGCGGGGCCCGGCCCTGCTCGAGCCGGACGTAGTACTCGGTGGAGATGTGCGCGAGCACCGCGATCTCCTCCCGGCGCAGCCCCGGGGCACGCCGCCGGGGGCCCGAGGACAGGCCTACATCCTCCGGCTGGAGCCGCTCACGCCGGCTGCGGAGGAACGCACCGAGTTCCTGCTTGTCCATACCCCCGAGTGTGCCCGCTGGGCAGCGGCGGATCGTAGTACCGTCCGTACCTGAATCAGGCGCCCGGACCGGCCCAGCATTGCGGTCATGACGAACTCAACCGCCACCACCGCGACCGGCCTGCTCGCCGGCAAGGTCATTTTCATCACCGGCGCCAGCCGGGGCATCGGCGCGGCCGCCGCCCGGCTCTTCACCCAGGAGGGCGCAGCGGTAGTCCTGGCTGCCCGCAGCACCGACGCCCTGGACCGCCTCGTCACCGAGATCCGCGCCGAGGGCGGCGTCGCCGACGCGATCACCGTGGACCTCGCCGACAGCAGCAGCATCCGTGCCGCGATCGCCCGGGTCGAAGAGCTGCACGGGCGGCTCGACGGCGCTTTCAACAACGGCGCCACGATCCAGCAGCCCGGCCCGCTCGACACGACCAGCGACGCCGACATCGACGAGCAGTTCGCGGTGAACTTCCGGGCGCACTGGACCGCGATGAACGCCGAGGCCACTCTCATGCGCCAGGGCGGCGGCGGGGCGATCGTGAACACCTCGAGCATCGGCTCCCGCCGGGCCAACCCGTTCCTGCCGGCCTACGGCGCGATGAAGCGGGCGCTCAACAGCATCACCGAGTCGGCCGCTGTCACCTGGGCGCCGGCGGGCATCCGCGTCAACGGCATCACACCCGGCGGTACGACCACCGAGATGATGCAGGCCTGGGACGAGGCGACCCCCGGCGTCATCGCGGCCAACATCGCCGCCACCCCGATGGGCCGCATGGCCGAGCCCCGCGAGGTCGCCGAGGTCGCCGCCTGGCTGCTCAGCGACCGGGCCTCGATGGTGACCGGCGCCATCGTGCCGGTCGACGGCGGCGCCGGCGCCTGAGCGGCGGCACCGGTCAGCCGACCGACACCTGGGACTTGTCGAACGCGACATAACCGCTGTAATCCTGCCCGACCCGGTCGAACGACGCCGGGTACGGGTCCGGGTAGCTCCACGCGGCGTCGTGGTGAACGGCGTCACCGACCGACACGTCGTGGTACTGGGCCACGCCCTTCCACGGGCAGGTGTAGGGCGTGTCGCTGTTGCTGAAGAGCTCGGACTTGAGCGAGGACGGCGGGAAGTAGAAGTTGCCCTCGATGGTGACCAGCTCCGACTCCGGCGCGTCGGCGACGACGGTGCCGTCGATGGTTGCCTGCATGGCGCACTCCTTCTCGATCAAAATCGTTCGGTATGCCCAAGCTACCTCCGCCGGAGCCAGGCGACACGGGCTGCGCACCGAGCCGGGCCCCGCACGTCGAGCGGGGCCCAGGAGCGCCGGCTAGGTCCGCGGCCAGCGCGGGAAGGCGTGCCGGCGGCCCGCAACGGCCGCGACGATCGTGGGGATCATGATCGCGACGGCGACCCACGAGATGGAGACGGCGCCGAGGGCGGTCAGAAGCAGACCGCCGGCCACGCCACCGGCCGCGATGCTCAGGTTGAAGGTCGTGACGATCATCGACTGCACGCCGTCCGAGCCGGCCGCCCGGATCCCGGCCGTCACGAACAGGGTGGCGGAACCACCGAAGCCGAAACCCCACGCCGCTACGCCCAGATAGAGAAGCACCGGGCTGAGCGAGGCGAATCCCAGGACGAGGAACGCAGCGCCCAGCACGACCGTGCTCACGACGATCAGCAGGCGGTGGTGCGGGTCGAGCAACAAACCGGTGGCCCAGATGCTGAGCAGGGCGGCTGCGCCGAACACCACCAGGATCCACTCGAGCTGACCGCCCACCCCCGAGGCGATCGCCAGCGGGCCGATGTAGGTGTAGACGATGCTGTGCGCGACCATGAATCCGGCGATGACCCAGAGGATGGTCCGTACGCCGGGAGCCCGCAGGATCGTCCCGACCGGGATGTGCCCGGCCTCCGCCTCACCCGCGAGGTTGGGCAGCGCGGCGAACACCCAGAGGATCAGGGCGACGCTGACGGCGGCCACCACCCCGAACGTCGCCTGCCACCCGGCGGCATCGCCGAGGAGCGTGCCCGCGGGCAGCCCGAGTGACAGGGCGACAGGGGTGCCGGCCAGGGCGATGGCAATGGCCTTGCCCTGCAGGGTGGCGGGGACGAGGCGGGCCGCGTAGCCGCCGATGTTCGACCAGATCAGGCCCGCTCCGACACCGGCCACCACACGTGCGACGAGGATCACCGTGAAACTGCCGGTGAAGGCAGCCACGGCGTTCGCCGCCGCGAAGGCGACAAGGGCGGAGACGAGCACCGTCCGGCGTCCCCAGTTCTTCAGGGCGGCGTTGAGCGGTATCGCGGTGAAGGCTGTCGCCAGCGCGTACACGGTGACGGTCTGACCGACGGTGGATTCCGAGAGGCCGAGCTCGCGGCTCATCTCCGGCAGCAGGCCGGCCGGAATGGTCTCGTTGATGATGCCCAGGAACCCGGCCGTGAACAGCGCCAGCAGGGCGGACACCGGCAGCCTGGCCGTGTCCGGGACACGAGTTCTCTCGTCAGTGGCTGACGACATGGCGTTTCCTTCTGATCGAAGCTGACCGGACCGGGGTTCAGATCGTGACGATCTTCATGAGGTGCTCCTGCTCAGTTCGTGGGGGCCAGCGAGGCCCGTACGGCGTCCAGACCCGCGGCCTGGGAGACGATCGGCCGGTAGCCGAGTTCGGTGACGGCTTTGTCGGTGCGCAGGGTGCAGGTCTGCCCCAGGAACCACCGGGCGGGTACGGGCACCACCTGGGCCGCGGTGGCGGCGTCCATATCGGGGATCGAGGCCTGGACGCCGTGGATCTCGAACTGGGTCTCCAGGAAGTCCCGCAGGACCACACGCTGCTGGTCGGTGACGAAGTACGCCTGACCGTGCCGGCCCTCGAGCCAGCCGAGAATGAGGCCCTCGACGGCGTTGTCGACGTAGGTCACGTCGGTGATGTGCCGGCCGCCCTCGATCCAGGCGAACGCGCCCGTGCGGGCGGCGGTCACGAGGTTGTCGATCAGGCTGCTCCCCGGGCCCCACACGAACCGCGGACGGATCGACACGGTCGCAAAACCGGGCGCGTCGGCGGCCACCACCAGAGCCTCGGACTCGGCCTTCACCGCGGCGTACGCCGCCTCGGAATCGGGACGCAGGGGTGCGGTCTCGTCCACGTCGACCAGCGGCTCACCGGCGAGCAACGCGGCCTCGCTGCCACAGTGGATGAACCGGGCGACGCCAGCGCGGCGGGCCACGGCCAGCGCCGTACGGGTGCCGTCCACGGTCACGAGTTGCTGCCGGGCGCGCTCGGCCGCGATGTCGGTCTCGGCCGCCAGGTGGAAGAAGACCGCACTGCCCGCGACGCTGTCCTGCCACGTGGACGGCTCGGTCAGTTCGCCGCGCACCGGCTCCGCTCCCAGCCCGGCCACGACATCAGCCGATGCCGCACTGCGGACCAGGGCCCGTACCGAGTGCCCGTCGGCGATCAACCGGCTCACCAGCCGCCGGCCGATGAAACCCGATCCGCCTGTCACAAATGCCTGCACCATCGTCGCTCTCCCTAGGTCAACTGCTCTCTGTCACGTCCAGCGATCGGAGGAGCCCTTTGCTTCCCTCAGGGAACCTGGGGTTTCGGATGTCTGACATAAGATCGGTGAATGGCTTCGTTGAGGGCTCTGGAATGCCTGGTCGCGGTGACCGACACAGGATCGATCACCGAAGCCGCGCGGCTGCTGCACTCCTCGCAGCCGGCCGTCTCGCAGCAGATTGCCGCGCTGGAACGCGAGACCCGGACGGCGCTCGTCGTTCGCGAAGCCCGGGGCGTCAAGCTCACCCCGGCGGGGCGAGCCGCGGTGGCCGACGCACGCCGGGCGATCGAAGCGGCCACCTCGGCGGTGGCCTCCGCCCGGGCCGTCGGACAGGCCGAGGGAGGCACCCTGCGGGTGGCCTGTGCGCAGAGTCTGACCGTGCCTTTGCTGGCCCCGGTCGTGCTGGACTGGCACCGGCGCCACCCTCAGGTGGTGATCAGCCTGAAGGAGTCGGTCGTGGCCGACGAGCTGTACGGCTCCATGGAGTCCGGCGGCGTCGACATCATGGTGATGCCCGGCCCGGTGCCCGACCGGTTCACCTCGGCCCTGGTCGCCGAGGAGGAGATTGTGCTGACCGCCTCGGCCGACCACCGGCTGACCCAGCGCCCGTCGGTGACCCTGGCCGAGCTCGACGGTGAGCGGCTGGTCCACTTCGCGCCGGGCAACGGCCTCAGCGAGTGGCTCGACCACTCACTGAGCCGGGCCGGCGTCCGGTTGAAACCCGTCATGCGGACCTCGGTCACCTCCGCGGCGCCTCAGCTCGCGGCGGCCGGTCTCGGCATCGCCATCAGCCCGGTGAGCGCGGTCAGCGCGGGCTTCCCCGGTACGGTCCGGTCCTTCTCCCCGCGCTGGGTGCGGCAGCTGGTCGCGGTCACGCCGGGCACCTCGGACCCGCTGGCCGCCCGTTTCGTGGCCAACCTGCGCACCCGGGGCGTACGCGTGCCCCGCGACGTGCAGAGCCAGCTCATCTGACCCTGACGTCAGGCCAGGATCTGCTGGGCGACGGTGACAGCCGCCTCGTCGGCGGCCACGTGCCAGGTCTGGTCCGGCTTGTGCATCCGGAGCGAGACGATGCCGTGCAGTCCGAACCAGAGCCGCTCGGCGAGGACGGCGACTTCGGCCGGTGCGGTTCCGGTCAGTTCGGCGAGCAGGGTGGAGGCCAGTTTCATGACCTCGTCGGTGATGTCACCGAGTCCGCTCTCGGCGTCGAGCTGGTCGGCGCTCTCGAAGAGCAGCTGGTACATCCCGGGATTGGCCAGTCCCCACCGCACGTAGCCGACCGCCAGCCGGTGGAGCCGGACCTCGGGATCCCCGGCCGGGTCGTCAGCTCTCAGGACCGCAGCCACGAACGCCTGATGGTGCACGGTGATCACCGCGTGCGTGAGCGCGGCCTGGGACGGGAAGTGGCGATAGACCGCCGTCGCCGAAACGCCGCAGGCGCGGGCCACCGCCCGCAGCGAGGGCACGGCGACCGGGCGCGGGGTGGCCGCGAGGACGGCTGCGGCCTCCAGCAGTTCTCCCCGCAGCTGGTCGCCCTCACGGCGTTGCCGGGCGGTGACGTCGAGGGCGGGACGGGTGGTCATGGAACCATCCTCGCTCATCACCCTGCCGGCCCCGGCCGCTGAGACCCGGGTCTCGTCTGGTTGACAGCTGTTAACCGATGGTGGTTAACATCTGTTCACCAGCTCAGCAGATCCGGAGAATCCCATGCGTTACGCACAGACAACCGCCCTGATCACCGGGGCCAGTTCGGGCATCGGGCAAGAGTTCGCCCGCCGGTTGGCCGAGCGCGGGGCCGACCTCGTGCTGGTCGCCCGGCGCGGCACCAAACTGGAGGCCCTGGCCCAGGAGTTGCGCCGCCGGCATGCGATCACCGTCACCGTGGTGCCGGCGGACCTGTCGCAACCGGGGGCGGCGACGACCGTTCGTGCGGCCCTGGACGCTGCGGGCATCACGCTGTCGACGCTGATCAACAGTGCCGGCCTCGGCGCAACGGGCCCGTTCGCGACGAGCGACGTGGACACGGTGCACGATCAGCTCGCCGTGAACGTCGCCGCCTTGACCGAGCTCACCCGCGAACTGCTGCCGGATCTGCTGAGCCGTGGCGACGGCGCCCTGATCAACCTGGCCAGCTTCGTCGGTTACCAGCCCGGACCGGGCCAGACCGTGTACGCCGCCAGCAAGGCCTACGTCCTGAGCTTCACCGAGGCCCTGGCGCACGAACACCGCGACAGCGCGGTACGCATCATGGCGCTCTCCCCCGGCTCGACCCGCACCGAGTTCTATGCGAGTTCCGGAACGAGCGAAAAAGGCGCCCGGTTCGAGACGCCGGACCAGGTCGTCGCCACGGCACTGCGCGCCCTCGACGCCGGGCGGACGCCGGCCCGCGTGGTATCCGGTGGCGCGAACCGCCTGATTCTGCGGGTCTTCCGGTGGCTTCCCCGGCGGGTCGTCCTCAACGTTCTCGCCAATTCCGTCCACCCCGCCTGAGCGGACGCCGGTCACCCCTGCATGGAGGCCAGAGCGGTCAGGTCGGTGTCGGTGAGTTCGATCGAGGACGCGGCGACGTTCTCCTCGAGGTGCTCCACGCGCGAGGTTCCCGGGATCGGGAGCATCACCGGCGACCGGTGCAGCAGCCAGGCCAGCGCCAGCTGCGAAGGCGCGACGCCCTTCGCGGCCGCCACCCGGCTCAGCTCGCTGCCGTCACCGGCCAGGCTGCCGGATCGGCTCCGGCCGCAGCAACCCGGCCTTCGTGCCGATCACGAGCCCATCCGGGTACGGGTGGAGTGCCTCACGAATCAGTTCCTCGGCAACGGCGGGCCCGTACGAGTCAGCGGTGTCGATGAACGTGACGCCGAGCTCGACCGCCCGGCGTTGTGGTGCTGCCCCGGCGCCCACAAGGTCCCGCCTCGTCCGCCTCTACAAGTATTTAATATCGACGTCAATAAATATAATGTTCGGGGTGGAGAGGCAGGGATTTCCACTCGTCTAGCGTGCCGGACATGGTCAACGACGCGCTCGCCCAAGAACTGATCGACATGACCAACGAGGACCGGCGGCTGCAGCCCGGCGCACTCAGCGACGACTTCACCGCCCAACTGGCCCATCGAAGAGTCACCGTCCGCAACGGCGATCGCCTTGCTGAAATCATCGACGATCACGGTTGGCCCACCGCAGAACTTGTCGGCCGGGAAGCAGCCCGCAGAGCGTGGCTGGTGGCACAGCACGCCGACCGGCAACTACACCTGCAACGGCGAGCGCTGGCCTTGATGACCGAGACGGTGCACGCGGGCAAAGGCGACAACACCCAGCTGGCCATGCTGCACGACCGCATCCTGGTCAACGAGGGCCGCCCACAGATCTACGGCACGCAGATCGCCGGCATCGTCGACGGCGTCCCCGTCCCGTGGCCGTGCGAAAACCCGGAACAGATGGATCAGCGGCGTGCGGAAGTCGGCTTGGAGCCGTTCGCGGCCCACGTCGCCAAACACGCGCCGGCCTGACCCGCGCCCCGGCTGTGGCTACAGCGCCGGCCGCCCGGGCTGATCGCCCGGGCGGCTTCTTTGTTGACGGCGTCGTTCGTCAGGCTGCCGCGACCAGGCCGGTGGACACCGGCTCCAGCGCCGAAGCGAGGATCTCCCGGACGTCGGACACGATGTGCACGGTCAGCGCCTTGAGCACGTCGGCCGGCACCTCGTCGAGGTCGGGTTCGTTGCGCTGCGGCAGGTAGACCTCGGTGAGGCCGGCCCGCTGGGCGGCGAGCAGCTTCTGCTTGACCCCGCCGATGGGCAGGACACGGCCGGTCAGGGAGACCTCGCCGGTCATGCCGACCTCGGCGCGCACGTTGCGGCCGAGCAGCAGCGAGATCAGCGCGGTGGTCATCGTGACACCGGCCGACGGCCCGTCCTTGGGCACGGCGCCCGCGGGGACGTGCAGGTGGATCGGGTGGTCGAGCTGCTCCGGGGAGATGCCGAACTCCTCGGCGTGCGCCCGCACGTAGGAGAGGGCGATCTGCGCCGACTCCTTCATCACGTCGCCGAGCTGGCCGGTGACCGACAGTCCGCCCTTGTCGCCGGGCAGCAGCGAGGCTTCGATGTAGAGCACGTCGCCGCCCATTCCGGTCACGGCCAGGCCGGTGGCCACACCGGGGACCGCGGTCCGCTCGGACGACTCCGGCATGAACCGTGGCCGGCCGATCAGGTCCTTGAGGTCGGCGGGGCCGATGGTGACAGGCAGTTCCTTGAGGGCAGCCTTGCGGAAGGTCTTGGCCAGCAGACGCTCGAAGGACCGTACGCCGGCCTCCCGGGTGTAGTTGGCCGCGATCTCGCGCAGGGCGTCCTCGGTGACCGTCACCTCGCCGTCCGAGAGGGCGGCACGCTCCAGCTGCCGGGGCACCAGGAAGTCGCGGGCGATGGCCACCTTGTCGCTCTCGGTGTAGCCGTCGATCGAGATGAGCTCCATCCGGTCGAACAGCGCCTGGGGGATCGTCTCGAGCACGTTCGCGGTCGCGATGAACAGCACGTCGGACAGGTCGAGGTCCAGGTCGAGGTAGTGGTCGCGGAACGTGTGGTTCTGCGCGGGGTCCAGCACCTCCAGCAGCGCCGCCGCGGGGTCGCCGCGGTAGTCGCTGCCGACCTTGTCGACCTCGTCGAGCAGCACGACGGGGTTCATCGAGCCGGATTCGCGGATGGCCCGCACGATGCGCCCGGGCAGTGCCCCGACGTAGGTGCGGCGGTGGCCACGGATCTCGGCCTCGTCGCGTACGCCGCCGAGGGCGACACGGACGAACTTGCGGCCGAGCGTACGGGCGACGGACTCCCCCAGCGAGGTCTTGCCGACTCCGGGCGGGCCGGCCAGCAGGATCACCGCGCCGGACCCGCGGCCGCCGACGACCGACAGGCCACGGGACTCGCGGCGGGCGCGGACGCCGAGGTACTCGACGATGCGTTCCTTGACCTCGTCCAGCCCGTGGTGATCGGCGTCGAGGACGGCCCGGGCCGCTTCGAGGTCGACGGTGTCCTCGGTACGGACGGTCCAGGGCAGTTCCAGGACCGTGTCGAGCCAGGTCCGGATCCACCCGGCCTCGGGGTTCTGCTCGCCGCCGCGCTCGAGCTTGCCGACCTCGCGCAGGGCTGCCTCGCGGACGTTGTCGGGCAGGTCGGCCGACTCGACGCGGGCGCGGTAGTCGTCGTTGCCGTCGGCCTCGCCCTCGCCGAGCTCCTTGCGGATGGCCTTGAGCTGCTCGCGTAGCAGGTATTCACGGTTGCGCTTCTCGACCGACTCGCGGACGTCGCTGTCGATCTTGTCGCTGACCTCGGACTCGGCCAGGAAGTCGCGGGTCCACTCGATCAGCAGACGCAGCCGGGCCTCCACGTCGGAGGTCTCCAGCAGCTCGCGCTTGCGGTCGTTGGACAGGTACGGCGCCCAGCCCGCGGTGTCGGCCAGGCTGCCGGGGTCGTCGATGGCGCTCACCGACTCGATGACCTGCCAGGCCTCACGGCGTTGCAGCACCGAGACGACCAGTTGCTTGTACTCGGCGGCGAGTTCGCGGGCGTGCTCGGTCGCCGCGCCGGCCGTGACCGGTTCGACCTCGACCCACAGGGCCGCGCCGGGGCCGGTCACACCGCCGCCGATGCTGGCGCGCTCACCCGTACGCAGAACGGCCGCGGGCGACCCGTCGCGTGACTTGCCGACCCGCTGGACGGTCGCGATGACGCCGTGGGTCGCGTAGCGGTCCTCGAGCCGCGGGGCGAGGAGAAGTTCGGAGCCGGCCGAGGTGCGCGCTGCGTCGACGGCGGCCTGTGCTGCTTCGTCCAGCTCGATCGGAACGACCATGCCGGGGAGCAGGACGATGTCTTCGAGGAACAGGACGGGGAGTCGCTTGCTGGTCACTCGGTACCTCCGAGAAGTTGAGTATGTCGCGCTCAACCTCGGCGGTGGCCGTCCTCTTCCGCTGTTCACTCCCAGCGAAAATGCGCCCGCTCTAGATTCATCCCATAATCCCATGTTTCACTGGTCCGGTGTCGACCCCCACCACCATCGCCCCGGCCCGGCTGGCTCGCGGCATCCTGATCGCCGTCGCCCTGACCGCCCTCAACCTGCGGACGGCGGTGACCGGTTTCAGCGTGCTGACCGGCGACGCCGCCGAGGACCTGCACTTCGGGCCGCTGGTCGCGGGTGCCATCGGCACCATCGTGACCGGCTGTTTTGCGGTGGCCGCGTTCGCCGCCCCGCCGCTGGCCCGCCGCCTCGGCCTGGAACGCACCGCCGCGCTGGCGGTGACCGCTACGACCGTGGGCATCCTGTTGCGGGCCGTCGCGTGGTCGCCGGCCGTCATGATCGTCGCCACGGTGATCGCGTTCGCCGGGGTCGGCGCGTCCAACGTCATCCTGATCCCGATCGTGAAACAGCACTTCCCGGAACGGCTGCACGCGGTCAGCACCATGTACATGGTCCTGCTCCAGGTCGGTCAGCTCGCCGCGCCACTGCTCGCTCTGCCGCTGGCCCACGCCTACGGCTGGCGTACGGCGGCAGGCGCCTGGGCCGCGGTGACCGCCGTGGCGGCCGTGCTGTGGTTCATCGCCGTACCCCGGTCGGCTGCCCGTACGGCTCCGGCACCGGCATCGGCCGCACCGCGCCCCTCCTGGCGTACCCCGATGGTTTTGGGCTTGATCGGTTTGATGGCCATGACCACCCTGCACGTCTACACGCTGGTGACCTGGTTCCCGGCCATGCTGGAGGACGCCGGGCTGAGCTCGACGGCCAGCGCGCTGCTGCTGTCGTGGTTCGCCGGGCTCGGGCTGATCGCTGCGTTCGTGGTGCCGCCGCTGACCAAACGCCTGCGCAACAGCTATCCGATCGTCGTGGTGTGCGTCGCGCTGATGGGGCTGGGCTACGCGGGCATGCTGACGGCGCCGGCGGGCGGGGCCTTCGTCTGGGCGACCGCCTTCGGGCTCGGGGTGAGCACGTTCCCGCTGTGCCTGACCCTGATCGGCGCCCGCGCCGCGGATCCGCAGAGCGCTTCCCGGCTGTCCGGCCTGGTCCAGGGGGTCGGCTACGGCATCGGCTGTGTCGGCCCGCTGACGCTCGGCGCGATCAACCAGCTCACCGACGACTGGAACGCGACGTACGTGCTGCTGGCCGCCACCCTGCTGATCACCCTCGCCGCCGGCTGGACCGCGTGCCGGCCCGTCGCCGCACCCGCCGGTTAGGCTGCACCCGTGCCAGGCCCGAACTTCGACCGCTCCGCCCTCAGCACCCGCGTGACCGAGCTGTTCCGGTCGCAGGTCACCGACGGCGACTGGCCCCTCGGCAGCAAGATCCCGACCGAGTCCGAACTGGTCGAATGGAGCGGCGCCGGGCGCAACACGGTCCGCGAGGCGATCGCCTCCCTGGTCCAGGGCGGAATCCTGCGGCGCGAGCAGGGCCGCGGAACCTTCGTGGTGTCGACGTCCGACCTGCGCTCGTCGGTGTCACGCCGGGCTGCGGCCACCTCCCGCCGGGACAGCCTGGAGTTGCGACTGGCGCTCGACGCCGCGTCCGCCCGGATCGCCGCCGTCCGCCGGACCGAGGCCGACGCCGAGCGCCTGGTCACGCTCCTGAACGAACGCCGGCAGGCCTGGACCGGGGGCGACGCCCGCGAGCGGGTACGGGCGGACTCGGCGCTGCACCGTGCGGTGGTCGGCGCCACCCACAACGCCATGCTGCAGGACGTCTACGAAGGACTGCTGGGCGTCTTCGAGGAGGTGCAACTCCACGACGTGGCCGGCGAGACGGATGCCTTGGCGCAGCTGCACGCCGATCTGGTCGAGGCAATCGTCGACCGAGATCCCGAACGCGCCGCAGCGACCATGTCCGAACTGCTCCAACCGATGATCGAAAGCGCCGAACCCTCCGATCGGTGAACGGGCTCGGACGACCATTCTTCTTGAGCTTTCCGTGGGCCTGATCGGTGAATCCAGCATTACGGCGACAGTGCGGCCAGCGCGAACATAGCCCTGCCCGGGGCCTTCTGTCACCGTCGGTTCACCCATTCAGATGACACTTGGCAGCATCGAGTCCGACCGATTCATTCGATCGATGCCGGACGCGATTTCCGCCTTGGTCGGTGCGCTTACCGCCTACTAAAGTCAACGCCCTCACACCGGACATTGCCGCATCACCACCACCAAGGATGCTCATGCCCGACTCTCCTTATCTGATCGCCGTCATCGCGGTGCCGGTCGCTGTTCTCCTCGCCCTCTGGGCAGCCCGGCACTTCGGCACCCGGTCGAGCGGCTCGCCGAGCAGCGACGCCGAGGCGCAGACGGCCCTGGCCGAGACCCGGTCGGAGCTGACCGCGGCCCGTGCCCAGGTCGACCAGCTCACCGAGCAGCTCCGGCGGGCGCAGACGGTGGAGGCCGTCCGGGCGCCGGCGGCACCCGCCGATGGCCGGCACGTCGAGGTCTTCGTCAACCTGTCCCGGCGGCTGCAGTCGCTGGTGCACCGCGAGATCAAGATGCTCGACGCGCTGGAGAACGAGGTCGAGGACCCCGACCTGCTCAAGGGTCTGTTCCAGGTCGACCATCTGGCCACCCGGATCCGGCGGCACGCGGAGAACCTGGCCGTGCTGGGCGGGTCGGTGTCACGCCGGCAGTGGAGCCGGCCGGTCGCGCTGACCGAGGTGCTGCGCTCGGCGATCGCCGAGGTCGAGCACTACTCGCGGGTCAAGCTGGTGCCGCCGATCGAGGGGACGGTGCCCGGGCACGCCGTGGCCAGCGTGATCCACCTGATCGCCGAGCTGATCGAGAACGCGACGATGTTCGCCCCGCCGCAGACCCAGGTGCTGCTGCGCGCCCAGCAGGTCGCCGCCGGGGTGGCCATCGAGGTCGAGGACCGCGGGCTCGGCATGCAGCGCGCCGATCTGGACCGGGTCAACCAGCTGCTGGCCAACCCCGAGGACACCGACCTCGACGACCTGCTGCGCGACGGGCGCATCGGGCTCTACGTGGTCTCGATGATCGCCCGGCAGCACGGGATCGTCGTGCAGCTGCAGACCAACATCTACGGCGGTACCCAGGCCGTGATCGTCCTGCCGCAACTGCTGCTCGGCCTTCAGCCCGAAGCCGTACCGGAGGCGCCGCGGCCGCACCGGCTGACCCGTACGCAGGAGCACCCGATCGTGCCGGCGCGGGCTCCGCTGCAGAAGCGGATCCCGCTGCGGGACCGGCCGCCGAGCCACAGCCAGGACAGCGCCTCGGAGATCACCCAGCAGTCGCTGCGCCCGATCGTGTCGTCCCACTTCACCACCGCCCCCGTCTCCCCCGGGCCCGCCGGGCGCGGCAATGTCCGGTCCGGTGCGGAGGGGTCCGGTCAGGCCGGTCCGGCTGCCGCAGTGCCCCGCCAGATCGCCGGCGTGCCCGTGGCCGGGCAGCAGCCCCGGCCCACGCCGTCGCGGCCGCCGCTCCCGCGCCGTCGCAGCCAGACCCACATGGCTCCGCAACTGCAGCTCGGCGCGCCACGCCCGGCCACGGAGCCGGCCGGTGAGCACCAGCCGGGCTTGATGGCGTCGTTCATGAACGGTGTCACGCAGGGCGAGGCCGACCCGCCCGACGCCGGAAATCCCAGCTGATCCGCACTCCGCTCCCCGAGGAAGGCCCGGCATGTCGCGCAGCGACCCCGCACGTACGTCCCAGGATCTGGTCTGGTTGTTGTCCGGCCTGATCGACCGCGTCCCGGACACCAGGAGCGCGCTGCTCCTGTCGTCCGACGGGCTGCGCAAGGCCGCTCACGGGCTCGACGACGACGGCGCGGATCACCTGGCCGCGGTCGCCTCGGGGCTGTTCTCGCTGGCCCGCAGCGCCGGCACGCGGTTCGGCGGCAGCGACGGGGTCCGGCAGGTGGTGGCCGAACTGGACGATTCCCTGCTGTTCGTCTCGGCGGCCGGCTCCGGGGCCGTGCTCGCGGTCATCGCGGGAAAGGCCGCCGACCCCGGTGTCCTGGGCTACGAGATGGCCCAGATGGTCAAGAGCGTCCGGCCGTACCTGTCGACGCCGAGCCGGCACGAGCCTGATCCCCTGGGCGCGCACGGGCGGTGAACAAGCTGGGGACCGACGACGAGCACTGGTTCGACGACGCCGCGGGACGCCTCATCCGCCCGTACGCGGTGAGCAACGGCCGGACCGAACCGACCACCCGGATGGAGCTGCTGTCGATGGTGATGGCCACCGGCCGTCACCCGCAGGGCCAGCTCGGCCCCGACCACGCCCAGGCCCTCGGGCTGTGCGGCAGCGTCACCACGGTCGCCGAGGTCGCGGCGCGGCTGAGACTCCCCGCGGTGGTCACCAAGATCCTGCTCTCCGATCTCGTGGACTGGGGCGCGGTGGACGCCCGCTCCCCCGACCCGATGGCCAACGCCTCAAACCCCGCGGTACTGGAGACCATCCTCAATGCCCTTCAACGACGACTCTGACGGGTTCCCGTCCGCGCTCAAGCTGCTGATCGCGGGCGGCTTCGGCGTCGGGAAGACGACGTTCGTGGGTGCGGTCAGCGAGATCGAGCCGCTGCACACCGAGGAGCTCCTGACCACCGCGAGCGTGGGCACCGACCATCTGACCGGCATCGAGCGCAAGTCCACGACCACGGTCGCGATGGACTTCGGCCGCATCACGATCAGCCAGGATCACGTGCTCTACCTCTTCGGCACCCCCGGACAGGAACGCTTCTGGTTCATGTGGGACGAGTTGTCCAGCGGGGCGATGGGTGCGGTCGTGCTGGCCGACACCCGCCGCCTGGACGACTGCTTCCCCGCTGTCGACTTCTTCGAGTCGCGCGGCATCGGCTTCCTGGTCGCGGTCAACGAGTTCGACCGCGCCTGCCGGTACGAGACGGAAGACCTGCGCAGCGCTCTCGACCTGAAGCCCGACGTCCCGATCATGCTCTGCGACGCGCGTGACCGGCGATCCGCCACCGGCGTGCTCATCAGCCTGATGCAACACCTGCTCACCGCGCACGCCTGCCGATGACCGAACGGAGCCACAGCATGATCTACGACCTTTCCGGACACCACCCCCTCACCCCGGCCGACCCCGAAATACCCGTACGCATGCGCCGGCTGCGCGAACTCGGCCTGGGCGACGGCCCCGACCCCCAGCTCGACGACTTCGCGCGCAGGATCGGCGACATCACCCGGGCGCCGCTCGCGATGGTCAACTTCATCCAGGAGGACCGCCAGTACCTGGGCGGCCTGTACACCGGCAGCACCGTTCCGCCCGCTCTCCAGGCCGGCCTGTCCGGCCGGGTGTTCACGCGCGAGCACGGCTACTGCCCGCACGTCGTCGTCCGGCGCAAGGCCCTGGTGCTCGACGACGTCTGCGACTACCCCCGCTTCGCCGGCAACCCCGTGGTGGACGAGATCGGCATCCGCTCCTACCTGGGCGCCCCCTTGATCGACCGGACCGGCATCGCCCTCGGCACGGTCTGCGTGGTCGACATCGAACCCCGCCCGTGGGGCCGGCCGGGCCTCGAAACGATCAAGTCCCTCGCCGCCGAACTGATCACCCAGATCCACGCCCGCGAGGTGAAGTAACCAACGACCGCACTTGCCGTGGAGGCCCGGGGAGGTCGTGTCTCAGGTCCAGAGGTCTTGGCCGTCCTGGCCGGACGGGTCGAGCGTGAGCAGGTCTTCGTGCAGCGTGCCGAGGCGGCGTCCGGTCGGGTGTCCGGCAGCGCCGACCTCGTTCAGAGCCCAACCCGGCAGGGCCCCGGCTGACTCCCCGTCCTCGAGATGGCACAGCATGGCGAAGACCGTCTCGTAGGCCACTGCACGGGCCAGCTGGGTGACGTCGTCTGCGCCGGCGCCGGAGTCGACAACGCGTCGTGCTGCCGGGATGTTGTCGATGCCGTCACGCCAGCTGTCGATCATCTGAGGCCACACCGTGTGCAGAAATCGATATCGGGCCAGCTGCGGAATGTTCTCGCTGATCTCGGATTCGGCCCACGACTGCGGCTCGTCGCATCCCAACTCGTGCAGAGCGGCCACGATCTTCTCCGCGCGCCGACGGTCGTCGATCGAGAGCTGCAACCAGGTCTGGTGATCACGCATGCGGCTCATTGAAGCACCGGCTCGGATCCGCCGGGTTGGCTTCGATGGTGCGCACGGACCGGTCGGCGTCCGCCAGATGATTGCCCCTCGGGCTCTGCGACCATCCCGGCGGGATGTGCCTGGTCAAGGACGCCAACGCCCGGCCGTGGTACGCGCGCACCCAAGATTCTTACGCTGCGTAGCGACGCGACCCCGTTGAGGAACCAAAGGTTCCGCTGTAGAGTGCTGTCGGATGTAGACGAACGTAAATCCACGGCACAAAAGGGCGTATTACGACTCGCGCATTCCTCCCCCACCACCTGGCCGGTCGAGCCGCCCGGGCGGGCTTCGCAGCGGCATGCCGGCGCCGCGCTGAGGTGGTGTCAGCCCCTGCACATCCGACGGGCATCGCCGGCATCAACGAGGAGCCGCGGCCTCCGGTGAGATTCAGCGAGCTTCACGCGCCTCGAATCTCTGATGAGATCCCCCAAGGAGCGGACGATGGACACGCAAGCCCTCAGTCAGGACGCTGCACTGGATTGGCCGGGGACGTCATCGACCACCGAGATACTGCAGTTCCTGCGGGAGTACGCCCGGAACTTCCTCAACTCCCGGCTGCTGGACGAGCGTCGTTCCGTACCCCCGGGAATGGTTTCGGATTTTGCCGGAGCCGGTCTGCTGGGTCTGCAGGTTTCCCGGCGCCACGGCGGCCAGGACCTGTCGCACGTCGACATGAACAGGGTGTTCACCCAGCTCGGGGCCATCGACGCCAACCTGGCCGTGTTCTGCGCCGTGCACAACACCCTGGGGATCTCGCCGATCCTGTTGTCCGCGACCGAGGAGGTCCAGGATTTTGTGCTGCCGCGCCTGGCCAAGGGGCAGGCCTTGACCACCAGCGCGATCAGTGAACCGGGCATGGGCTCGCACGTCCGCGGTATGACCACCGAGGCGAGCAGGAACGCCGACGGTTCGTACACCCTCGACGGCGCCAAGAAATGGATCTCCCTGGGCGGGGATGCGCGCTACGTCAACGTTTTCGCTCAGCTCCGCGACGAACGCCGCCGGCCGGTGGGCATCACCGGCTTCCTGGTGGACACCCGTACGCCCGGGTTTGAGATCGGCCCCGAGATGCTGACCCTGGGTCTGCGCGCGGTGCCGCAGTACGACCTGCACTTCGACAACGTGCGGGTGCCCCCGTCGGCGCTGCTGGGCGCCGAGGGAGACGGCCTCGCCACGGCCAAAGCGGCGTTCATGGGCGGTCGTGTGGTGCTCGCCGCGATGTCGGTGGGCGCGGCCATGCGGTCCCTGGAGCTGGCTCAGCGATTCACGAAGGGCCGCGAGGTCGCCACCGGTTCGCTCGCCGAGAACGGGCGGATCCGGGAGACGCTGGCCGAGGCCGGAGCCGGAGTCCAGGCCGTCGAAACGCTGGTCTCCCGCATCGCGACGTGGCTGGACGCGGGGCGTGACGTGCCCGACGCCTGGTACTTCTGCGCGAAGATCCTGGGGTGCGAGCTCGGCTGGAGCGCCATCGACACGGCCCTGCAAGTGCTGGCCGCTCGCGGTTTCCTCGACACCAACACCGTGGGACAGCACTTCCGGGACTACCGGTTGTTCAGGATCTTCGAGGGTTCCACCGAGGCGATCGCGGTGTACCTCGGCACCATGCTGGTCCGGAATCCCGCCGAGTTCACCAAGCTGGTCAACCAAACTCAGCCGACCGCGCAGGTGCTCGATCTGATCGACCAGGTCGCGGAGATCGGCGCCGACCGTCCGGGGGACGCCGCCGGCCGGCACATCCACGCGGCTCTTGTCGGCGAGTTGTCGTGCTGGGCTCTGCTGACCATGGTGACGAGCGAGGTCGCGCACCGCTCGGCGATGCACGCGTACACCGCTTCGTGGACCGAACACCAGCTGCAGCAACGGCTCTACCGGGCGCGGCTGGGTTCGCACCGGCATCTGCCCACCGCGGCGGAGTTCGCGGACCACGTCGCCGGTTACGCCGACACCATCGGCGATGTCGACCAGCGCCGCTGGCCCGGCGAGGAATGGCGCGCCGATCCACTGCTCAGGTCTCGCGGGGTGGCAGAACGACGGTCCGCCGGGAATGATCTCCGCTGTGACCGAGGATGAGATCTTTGACGCCGTCGCCGCCCGGGTCGAATCGGGTCACCAGGCCGATGTGCCGGACGCGTACCCGCAGGAGCCGGCCACGGAGGAGGCGGTCGCCGACGCCGAGCGCATCATCGGGTATCCCCTGCCGCCGCTGCTCCGCCGGCTCTACCTCGAGGTCGCCAACGGCGGATTCGGGCCCTTCAACGGGATCGAGGGCGTTGCGGACGGCTACGCGGCCGAGGAAGGCATGCTCGAGAATTACCTCTCGTGGCGCGTCGAGGACCTACCCGACGATTTCCCGGCCTGGACGCCCGGTGTGGTCGCGTTCTGCGACTTCGGCTGCGCGATGTGGGCGCTGCTCGACTGCCGGACGCCCGAGGGCCGGGTGCAGTTCCTCGACCAGAGCACCCTGCACCGGCTCGACCTGCCGCTGGCGCGCTGGTTCGAGCTGTGGCTGGCCGACGACAATCTCGACATGCACAAGCTGATCACCGCCTGACCGCTGTCCGCCGGCCCGTGGCAGCGGATCGAACGATCGCGTCGAGGAGCCGGTGGCGCTGGACCGCGTGGGTGAAGTCCGGAGCGACGGCGGTGTCGTGCACAAGATCGTCGCGGATCGCGGCGTAGGCGTGCGCCAGCGTGTGGATCACCGTTCCGGACAGCCCGGGGAAGGTGTCGTAGCCGGCGGGCAGTGTCATCTTCTCCGGCCTGCCACCGCCGCGTGTGCCGTGCACCGTTACCGGCCCGAGGTGCGGGAACTCACCGGAGGTGACCTCGAGCCGGCCGTCCGTGCCGTCGATGGTCAGCGAGAACCCGGCGCCCGAAGGCATGCCTCCCCGGTGGTGGACGGACAGGATCGCTCCGCCGTCCAGGGTGCCTGACACCGCGATCTGGTCCTCGGCGGTCATCGGCACGACCTGCCCGGTGTGTCCGAGGGGAACCTGCGGGCGCCGGCGCCTACGGTGCCAGCAAGGCCGCCCTGCGCCTGTTCACGCGGACATGGGCCAACGAGCTCAAAGGCCGCGGCATCCGGGTCAACGCCGTCTCCCCCGGTGCGATCGAGACCCCGGCCGTGGCCAAGATGGTCGGCGAGGAGAACGCCGAGGCGGTCAAAGCCACGTTCAGGGCGACGGTGCCGCTGGGCCGGCACGGAACGGTCGAAGAGGTGGCCGCCGCCGTGGCCTTCCTGGCCTCGGACCAGAGCAGCTTCGTCCTGGGTACGAGCCTCTACGTCGACGGCGGGGAAAGTCAGCTCTGAGCCGTGGTCCGGCGCAGCCGCAATGTGTTGACCGTCTCCACCGCGGTGCGCACGTCCCGGCAGGTGACCAGACGGCGGGTGCCGTCGGTCAGGCGCAGAGCGAGCGCCGGGCCCGGCAGCAGTGGCAGGTCGGCGGCGGCGCCGTGGAGGGCTGACCGGGTCAGCCACGTCCCGACCGGCAGATATCCCTCCTCGGCGGCGAGGATCCGCGACATCGGCACCCGCCGGCGGTACGGCCCGACCGCACACCGGACCGCATCCTGGTCGATGACGAGCCGGTAGCGGGCGAACGGCAGGAGCACCAGCGCGGTAGCGGCCGGGGCGGCCCCGGCCCAGCCGGCGACCCCGATCAAGGGCACGAGGGCGGCGACCAGGACAACACCGCTCAGGGCCAGTGCCCCGCTCAGCCAGAGCACCGGACGCAGCGCCCGCGACTCCCACCAGAGCAGGCGCTCGTCCGGTGTGGCGCCGGCAGGACGATCCGTCGGCGGTTTGCCGGCCAGTGCGTACGCCACCAGGCCCAGCACAGCGGCGACGAGCATCGGCACCACCAGGCAGGCGACGAAGTAACCCCAGGAAAGTCGTACGTCGGTGGCGCTGGGGGCGTCGAGTGCGGGGGCCAGCAGCATCAGCAGGGCACTCGCCGCGGCCGCGACGAAGCCGCAGACTCCGACCTGGACACCGGTTCGCACCCAGTGCCGCCCGACGCCGGAGAGCCCGCGGGACAGCGCGAACGCCACCAGTCCGAGCAGCCACACCGCGATCGCGGCCTCGCCCAGCACCGCCACCACCGTGTCGACGCCGATCGTCGTGAGCACCGGCCGGTCGCCGACGCCGCCGGAGTTCGGCAGCCGTTCCGGGAGCCGATTTTGCCAGCCCAGTGTGACCACAGCCGCTCCGCCGATCATGGCGGCGGGCACCAGTCCCACGCCGAGAACCCCTCGGACAGCCCTCATGTGCTCACCTCTCTCGCAAACTGCTGCCGCAGCAGGTCGATGGCCTCGTCCAGGCCGATGCCGGCTCTGCGGGACACCGCGACCAGCTCCCGCACCGACTCGATCGCCTGGGCCCGCTCGTGCGGCACCGCACCGGTGACAACCGCGCCTCTGCCGCGGCGCAGCTCGATCAGCCCGTCCTCGCGCAGTGCCGCGTACGCGCGCAGCACCGTGTGCATGTTGACGTCGAGTGTCTGCGCGAGCTCCCGTGCGGAGGGCAGCCGGTCTCCCCGGCTCAGCATGCCGTCCCCCAGCGCACGGCGGACGTTGCCGGCGATCTGCTCCGCCAGCGGCACGCCACTGCCCAGTGACACCCTGAACAACATGTTCGCATTCTAATAGAACAAGTCGTAGTTCAGTCAAGGCACGACGAAGACCCCGCTTCTCGGAAGCGGGGTCCTGTCAGCGGCAGGTCAGGAGGTCAGCGCAGAGCGCGGCGGCCCTTCACCACGCCCATCACGATGGAGGCGACCAGGGCGATGAGCCCGATGATGATGAGCCATTTGACGGCCTTGAGGATCAGGCCGAGCACGATCAGCACGATGGCTACCGCGGCAACGGTGTAGATGAGAGCTCGCATGACGTGCCTCCAGCGGTGGGTGGTGGCCGGTGTGTGCCCCGACCGCGGTGTCTTCAATCGGCGAGTGATCTGGCACTCCTCTCGCCCTCAGGCCGCGCAGTGACCGCCCGCTTGGGGTAGGTCTTCACCGTGACGGAGAACAATGTGGGGCTGCGCTCCCAGCGCGGCCCGGTCCTGCTCGCGGTGATGCTCTCCACCGGCCTCATCGCCATCGACTCGACGATCATCGCCACCGCGGTGCCGTCGATCGTCGACGACATCGGCGGCTTCACCGAGTTCCCCTGGCTGTTCTCCGTCTATCTGCTGGCCCAGGCCGTGTCGGTGCCGATCTACGGCAAGCTCAACGACCTGTTCGGGCGCAAGCCGGTGATCCTCTGGGGCATCGGGTTGTTCCTGGTCAGCTCGATCCTGTGCGGCCTGGCCTGGAGCATCCTGCCGTTGATCGTCTTCCGGGTGCTCCAGGGCCTCGGCGCCGGGGCGATCATGCCGACCACCATCACGATCATCGGTGACCTCTACTCGGTCCGCGAGAGGGCCAAGGTCCAGGGGTACGTCGCCAGCGTGTGGGGCGTCGCCTCGGTGGTCGGGCCCACTCTGGGCGGGGTGTTCTCCGAGTGGGTGTCGTGGCGCTGGATCTTCTTCGTCAACATCCCCATCTGCCTGCTGGCCGGCACGATGATCCTGCGCCGCTTCCACGAGCAGGTCGAGCGCCGGCGCCCGGCCATCGACTATCGCGGCGCCGCCCTGCTCGCGGCGGGTCTCACCCTGGTCATCCTGGGCGTTCTCGAGGGCGGCCAGGCGTGGGCGTGGAACTCCCCGAACAGCATCGCCATCCTCGGCGTCGGCCTGGCGCTGCTGGTCACGTTCGGCTTCGTCGAGCGCTCCGCGCCCGACCCGGTGCTCCCGCTGTGGATCTTCCGTCGCCGGCTCCTGCTCAGCAGCGGTTTCCTGTCGGTGGGCGTCGGGGCGATCCTGCTCGGCCTCAGTTCCTACATCCCCGTGTACGCCCAGGAAGCTCTCGGCGCCGGTCCGCTGGTCGCCGGTCTGGCGCTGGGCGCGCTCACCGTCGGCTGGCCGATCTCCGCCAGCCAGGCCGGCAAGGTCTACCTCCGCGTCGGCTTCCGCGGCTGCGCCCTGATCGGCTCGTCGCTGGTGGTCGTCGGCGTCGCGCTGTTGCTGCTGCTCGACCAGCAGTCCTCGATCTACGAGGTGGGCGGCTACTGCCTGTTCATCGGCTTCGGCATGGGCCTGGTCGCCGCGCCCACCCTGATCGCTGCCCAGTCCAGCGTCGGCTGGACCGAACGCGGCGTGGTCACCGCCAACAACATCTTCCTCCGCTCCCTGGGCAGCGCCCTGGGCGTGGCGGTCTTCGGCGCGATGGCCAACGCGGTGGTCGGCGACGGTGCCGTCGACCCGGCCCGGCTCACCGACGCCGTCCACCGCATCTTCATCGCCATGCTGCTGGTCTCGGTCGTCATGGTGGTCCTGGCCGGCCTCATCCCGCGTTCGGCGGACCGGGTGACCGCAGAACCGGCCACCACACCGGACGCCACCAAGCCCGGCGACCCGTCACCCGCCCACGCCGAGTAGCCGGTCGCCCCGACTCAGCGACTCCCGAGGCTCTGCCAGAACGCCGTCAGCGCGTCGGCGGCCGGCTTCGGGCTTTCCGAGGGCCACCAGTGCGCAGCCCCGTCCAGCACCGCGACCTGCGCACCGGCTCGTTCGGCCGCCCATCGGTGCTGCTCGTCCGTACCGTTGCTCTGCTCGGCGTCGTCGGCCGCGATCAGGGCCAGCCCGGGTGTGGCACGGGCCTGATCCAGGTCGGCACCGAGCCGGGCCATGGCCGGCTGGGCCGCCGACCGCAGCAGGGACAGGACCGCCTCCCCCATGCCCATGTCCAGCTCGGCCGCGACGGCGTCACCGGCTGCCCCGGTGATGCCCACCTGCTCGACCACCTGACGGCGCTGGGCGAGGTCGCCGCCGAACAGCTGCTGCACGGACGCCTCCCCCTCCTCCGGGGTCTGCCAGACCTGGGCCATGGCATGCCAGACAAAACCGGGCGCCAGCACCCCCAGAGCGTCGGAAGCCCAGCTGCGGATCAGTTCCGGGTGGTGCATGGCGATCTGCAGGACGTGTACGCCGCCCCAGTCGTGGCCGACCAGATCGACCGGCTCACCGAACGCGGCGAGACGTTCGGCCAGCCATTCCCGGTACGCCGGGACGGTGTGGCGGAACGAGGAGGAGGCCGGGACGCCGAAGCCCGGTGGCGACAGGGTGATCACGTCGTCCCGGTCCAGCAGACGGCGCAGCGGGTTCCAGACGGCGGACACTTCGGGATTGCCGTGCACGAGGACGATCATCATCCGACTGTAGATACTTGCGTGTCGGCTCGCAAGTATCTGCCGCGCTCACGCTCCGAAGGCGTCGGCGACCAGCCTCTCCGCCTCGTCGATGACCGCGGTCACGTCCTCGGCGAGCAGGCCCGACATCAGTTGCAATGCCGTGCCGCGCAGGCTGCCCGTCACAAAAACCGCAGCGGCGTCGACCCGCAGGTCGGCCCGCATCGAGCCGTCGGCCACTCCCCGGACCAGGATCTCGGCCAGAACATCGCGCAGACGCGCGTCCTGGTCGGCGAACACCTCGGCCAGGACGGGGTCGGCCGCGAGTGCCTCGCCCCACATGCGCACGAACGCCCGAGCCGTCGGCGTCCGGTCGGCGATGGTCCGCAGGTAGGCGCGGACCACACCGCGCAGCTGCAGCAGCCCGTCACCCGCGTACTCCGGGACCTCGACCTGCCCGGCGGCGTGGGCGACCACCTCACGCAGCAGGCGGTCGCGCGTACCGAAATGGTGGGTGACGATCCCCCGGCTGTATCCGGCCTCCTCGCCGACCCGGGCGAGCGTCGCGGCCCGCGTCCCGTGCTCGGCGATGAGCAGGACAGCGGTCTCGATGACGCGGCGTTCGGCGGACTCACGTCGTTCGGCCTGGGTCCGGCGTTCCTCTGATCTCGGCACGTCCTCACCCTGTCAGATCACGCCGCCCCGGCGGGCACCGCTGGTAGCGGCTACAAAGCCGAGGACGTGGCGACCTGACGCAGCGCGTCGACGAAGACCTTGGCGAGCGGGTTGGCGGACCGCTGCGTGACGGCGAAGACGTGCCGGGTGTGCGGGCCGTCGTCGTCCACGGGCACCACCGTCATGCCCCGGGAGATCAGCGAGGCCACCGAGTCGGGTACGAGGGCGATGCCGAGCCCTGCGGCCACCAGGCCCAGGCGCGCGTGCCAGTCGGCTGCGGCGTACGCGATCCGGGGTTGCTCGATGCCCGGCCACGCGCCCAGATGGACGTCACCGGCCGGGCCCGTGCCCACGATCCAGGGCTCCTCCCGCAGATCGTCGGGGGTCACCGAAGCCAGCCCGGCCAGCCGGTGCCCGTCGGGCACGGCGACCCGCAGCCGCCCGGACAGCAGCAGCTCGGATCGCAGCCCGGTGAAGTCGTGTTCGATCCCGGGCATCTGGGCGACCACCACGAGCTCGACCTGGCGCGCCCGCAACATCCGCAGCAGGCTCTGCGAGCCGCCACTGTGCACGGCGACCTCGACGGCGGGGTGCTCGTCGCGCATCAGCGCCAGGGCGCGCGGCAGCAGAACGACGTGACCGGTCGGATAGCCGCCGACGACCAACCGCCCGACCAGCTGCTCCCGCGCGGCGGCCAGCTCCCGCTGGGCCGCGTCGGCGGCGGCCAGCAGGACGGCGGCGTGCCGCAACAACACCTGACCGACCGGTGTGGGCTGCACACCGCGGGCGTGACGTTCGAACAGAACCGCACCGACCGCCGCCTCCATCGCGGCGACCTGCCGGGACACGGCGGACTGGGTGTAGCCGAGGGTGTCCGCGGCGGCCGTGAAGGAGCCCAGCGCGGCGACCCGATCGACGACCCGCAGACCCATCAGCGAAAGTTCAGCCATTCCCTCATGGTCACCCATGCGGGAAGCGCATGCGGTCATTCGTGACTGTCGCTACTCGTGGACGCGCCCGCAAGCAATCGTTGATCCATGACCACCTGGTTCATCACCGGAACCGCGACCGGCTTCGGGCGGGCCGTGACCCGGCGCCTCCCCGAACGCGGTGACACCGTCGCGGCCACGCTGCGCAGGCCCGACCGGCTCGACGACCTGAAGGCAATGCACGGCGACCGGCTCTGGACGCGTGACCTCGACGTCACCGACATCGCGCGACTGCGCCAGGTCGTGGATGACGCATTCACCGATCTCGGCCGCATCGACGTGGTGCTGTCCAACGCGGGCTTCGGCGTTTTCGGCGCCGCGGAGGAACTGACCGACGAACAGATCGACTCCTGCCTGGCGGCGAACCTCTCCGCGGGGATCCACCTGGCCCGTGCGGTCGTGCCGCACCTGCGCCGGCAGGGCGGCGGCCGGTTCGTCCAGATCACCAGCCAGGGCGGCCAGATCGCGTACCCGGGCTTCTCGATCTACCACGCGGCCAAATGGGGGCTGGAGGGCTTCTTCGAGGCCATGGCACCCGAGGTCGAGCCGTTCGGCATCCGGGTCACGATGGTCGAGCCCGGCATGGCCGACACCGGCGGCATCCCCGAAGCACCGGCGGCGCCGCACCACCCCGCCTACCGCGACAACACGGCGATCCTGCGGCAGTCGGACGTCTCCCCCGCCGACCTGATCGGTGACCCGGACAAGGTGGCCGCGGCGATCATCGCGCTGGGTGAGCAGGCTGACCCGCCACTGCGGCAGGCGCTGGGCTCGGACGCGTACGCCAACATCCGGGCCGCCCTCACCGACCGCCTCGCCGCACTCGAGCAGGGCCGGGCCGTTGCCTCGAGCACCGACCGCACCTGATCGACGCTGCCCTCGAATCCCCCTTCCAACCGGCACGGAAGACCCTCATGTCACTTGTTCTGCAGCCCCTCGCGATCCTCCGCGAGCACCGACGCGCCTTTGTCGTGCTCGCTGTCCTCTGTCCCGTGATGTTCCTCGTGGGAGTGCTGGTCACCGCGGTGATTCCGGAGCTCCGACCCAGCGGCCTCGGCGGGCTCCAGGCCGATTCCGGCGCACCCGGCCTGGGCACTCTGATCGCCGACGCCTACCGCAGCGAGAACGTCGCGTGGGCAGCGGCGGTGACGCTCGGGGTGAACCTGGTCAGCGCATCCTTCCTGCAGACGACACTGCCGAGTCTGGTCATCCCGTTCATCGGCGTTGTCATCACAGTGGTCCGGGCGTTCTCCTGGGGGATCCTCTTCTCGCCCCTCGGCCGGCCGGACTCGTCCTACCTGGTCCACTACGTGACCCTCCTGATCGAGGGCGGCGCCTACCTCATCGTGGGTTTCGCGGCCTGGGTGCAGGCGCGCCGGTTCCTTCAACCGCAACGCTTCGGCCGCCCGAACCGGCGGGCGGGTTATCTCGACGGTCTGGCCGCGACCGCGAAGCTCTACGTCTGGGTCGTCGTCCTGCTCGTGATCGGCGCGGTCTACGAAGCGTTCTCGGTCATCCATCTCATCGCTTGAGCGCGCCGGGTGGCGATCTCCGGGGGGTCAGTGGCGCAGGTGCGAGCGGCGTAGTCGTATCCAGCGGTAGCCGAAGCCGTCGAGCTCCAGATCGCGCAGGTCGAGGTCCGGATACTCGCGGTCGCTGAAGACCTCGACCGGCTCGGTGGTCTCGTCGGGTTGCAGCGGCAGGTTGATCCGGGCCGGACGGTCGCCGAGGTTGTGCAGGAACACGATCGAACCGCGGGGTGCGTCGGCGCGGTGAACGAACACGTGGGACGGCTCGACCCGGATCAGCTGGTGGTCGCCGATGCCGATCTCGCCGCACTCGTGTCTGGTGTGCAGCATCCGCTCGAACCACACCAGCAGCGAGTCCGGGTCCCGGCGCTGGTCGGTCACGTTGATCCGTTCGTAGGAGAACGAGCCGTCGCTGATCACCGGGCGGACCAGGTCGTGCGCCGCGGCGGTGCTGAAGCCGGCGTTGGTGGTGGCCGACCACTGCATGGGCGTCCGGATCGCGTCACGCTCCGGCAGCCGCAGGTCCTCACCCATGCCGATCTCGTCGCCGTAGCGCAGCACCGGGGTGCCGGGCATCGTGAACTGCAAGCTGTTCGCCATCCGCAGCCGGCGCTGACTGCCGCCGAGCATCGTGGCCAGCCGGCGGCGGATACCGCGGCCGTACAGCTGGTGGCGGCGTTCGGGGCCGAAGGCGGTCAGGACCTCTTCCCGCTCGCATTCCAGCAGTTGTGACAGGTCCACCTCGTCGTGGTTGCGCAGGAACGTGGCCCACTGGCCGTGCCGGGGCAGGCGGGGCAGCTTGACCAGCGCCTCGGCCACCGCTCCGGAGTCCTGCCGGGCCAGGGACAACATCAGGGCCTCGTTGAGCCGGAACGCGAACAACATCTGCAGCCGGTTCGCAGCACCGTCCGCGTTGCCGAAGAAGCGGATCAGGTCGTCGTTGGGCACATTCGCCTCGGCCAGGAAGACCGCGTCGCCGCGTCGCCAGGACATCCGCTCCCGCAGCTCGGTGAGCACCGAGTAGTCGCGGTTCTCCGGGTCTCCCCCGGGCTCGGTGCGTTCGATCACGAACGGGGCGGCGTCGATGCGGAACCCGCTCACGCCGAGCCGTTCCCAGAACGACACGATCTTGGCGAGCTCCTCGCGTACATCAGGATTGGCGATGTTGAGATCAGGCTGGAAGTCGTAGAAGCGGTGGTGGTACCAGGCGCCGGCCCGGTCGCTGTAGGTCCACGTCGTCTTCTGCACGCCGGGGAACACCATGCCCTCGCTGCGGTCCGGCGGCTCCTGCTCGGACCAGACGTACCAGTCGCGGTACTGCGAGCGTGGATCGGAGCAGGCCGACCGGAACCACGGGTGCTCGTCGCTGGTGTGGTTCAGCACCAGGTCGAGCATGATCCGCAGACCACGCTCGTCGGCGACGTTCATCAGCTCGGCGAAGTCCCCGAGACTGCCGAGGGCCGGATCGATGTTGTAGTGATCGGTGACGTCGTATCCGCCGTCGCGCCACGGGCTCGGGTGCACGGGGCTCAACCACAGCGTCGTCACCCCGAGCCGGCCGAGGTAGTCGATCCGGCTGATCAGTCCCCGCAGGTCACCGACGCCGTCACCGTTGGAGTCCTGGAACGCCCGTACATCGAAGTTGTAGATGACACCGTTGCGGTACCAGCGCTCAGCCACCGTCACCCCTGGAAGGCCCGATCCGCGAAGCATCGGGATCTCTGTCGGACACTCGACCAGGATCACCCGATCCTGCGGCCGGCGTCGATCGGCAGCTTTGCCAATTGGCGCCGCCGGTGCGGGCTTCGAGGGCATCACTATCATCCGCTCCATGAGCTCAGCCGTCGTCGATGCCGCCCTGAAGACCCTCGCCCGGTTCGCCGTTGATGACGCTCCGGCCGCCTCGCCGGAAGAGCGCATCGCGTGGGCCGAGGCGCTGATCGACAGCGGGGACCCGGTCCCCGGCGCCGACCAGCTGATCGCCGTGCTGCGGGCCGGACCGGCGCCCGCCACGCTGCCGGAGGTGGCGCGTCACCTGCCCGATGAGCAGGCGCGGTCCGTGCTGGCCGCCGCGATCGACAACGCCCGGCTCACCACGGCGATCTACGACAAGTCGCAGCTGCTCGGCGGGTACGCCCGTCTCGCCGCGGGGTCGGACGAGGCCGAGGAGGCGCTGCTGCGGGCGGTGCTCGTGGTGGAGCAGTACGAGGATGAGCTGTTGACCCGCGTTCATCGGGAGCGGAGGCACCGCGTCGCCGCGGTCGTGGCCGCGCTGGCCGAGGCGCATCCCGGTGAACCGGAGCGGCTGGATCTCTGGGCGTCGATCCTCGGCGAGGCCGACCGTCCCCGGCTGGCCGCCGCGGCCGGTCTGCTGGCCCCGCTCGGTCTGGCCGAGATCGACCGGCGCTGCAGCAAGCTCTACGCCGGGACAGACAGCGTCGAGGCACCACCCCTGGCGCGGGCCCTCGCCGAGGCCGGCCGGACGAAGGAAGCCCTGGAGCTGGCCACCCGGCTGCAGCCGTTCGACCGGCAGCAGGCACTGTTCGCCGTGGCCGAGGTCGTGACCGACGAGCGCGAGGCATCGACCGTGGTCGCCGCGTTCCGTGCCGCTCCGAAAGTCAGCCGCGAACGCCAGCAGCAGCTGGCCCACCAGCACCGTCTGGCCCTGATCCTGCTCGGGTTCGGCCGGGCCGACGACGCGCTGACCGAGCTGTCCAAGATGTCCGGCCGCCGGTCCACCTCGTCCGCACCCATCGATCTGGCGAGAGCGATCGTGGAAGGGCTCGGTCGGCGACCCGACCTGCTGACCGACGAGCGACTGCGAGCCGTTGTCGACGCGGTCAAGACCGCCGGTCTGCACCCGTACTGGCTTTCCAACCACATCGCTGCCTTGCTGCACGACGTGTTCATGCTCGCCGGCCCGGCCCTGCGCGCCGAGGTCCTCGGCACGCGCGCGGCGACGTTCCGGGCAGCGTTGCCCGCCCACGACCCGGGGCAGGTCGACTTCGGCCTGGCCGCGGCGCTGATCGAGACCGGCCGGGCGGACGAGGGTGCGGCCCTGCTGCGCGCCGTGGCGGCGGCGACGCCCGACCGGCGGCACGGCTTCGCCGCGGAACTGCTGATCACGGCCGCCGGGAAGGCGGGTCTGCCCGAGCACGACCCTGATCTGTTCGCCGAGATCTTCGGCTTGATCGCGGCGCTGGCGGCCTACCCGCCGCCGCTGAGTTCGGCTCCCGCCGTCCTGCTCGGCCCCACCGGCCGCGCGACGGCCGCACGGGTGATCGACCGGTTCCTGCCCAACCGCCACCCCGGCCGGCTGACCAACTGGCTCGCCGAGGCGGCGGCCCGGAGCAGCGACTTCGACACCCTCGGCATCCTCCTCGAGAAGGTGACCGTCGCGCCCGAGGCCTCGCTGATCACCTGTCACCTCGCGGCAGCCCTGGCCCGCCACGGTGACCGAGCCGCCGCCGACACGCTGGCCGATGCCTGTGGCCTGCTGTGAAGCCCGCCGGCGCGATCGTCAGGCTGTGGTGAGGGAGGACAGCAGGCGCAGCTTGTCGGCGCTGTCGCCGTGCTCGTCCGGGTAATAGAGCACCAGGAGCAGACCGTCGACCGGCAGCTTGTCACGGTGCAGCGTGAGCTCACCGACCACCGGATGCCGGACGGTGGTCGTACCGCCCTGGAGTTCACGCACGTCGTGGCGGGCCCACAACGAGCGGAACCGCGCGCTGGACAGCGACAGCTCACCAACCAGCTCGACGATGCGTGCGTCGTCGGAGGCGTCACCGACGGTCCGGCGGAACGCGCCGACAAAGCTCGCCACGGAACGCTCCCAGTCGACGTGGAACTCGCGCTCCTCCGGGTCGAGCAGCATCGAGCGCAGGCGGTTCTGGCCCGGGCGCAGCCGGGGTGACAAGGCCGCGGCCAGCGTGTTGGCCGCCAGCACGTCGAAGGACCGGCCCTCGACGAAGGCCGGCACCCCGACGGCGGCCAGCAGGTGATGCAGCCGGGCGGGCACCTGCTCCGGCCGCCGGCGCGGGCGGTTCCGGGGCCGGGGCGCGGCGAGCTCGAGCAGGTACAGGCGTTCGACGTCGTCCAGGTGCAGGACCCGGGCGAGCGCCTCGAGCACCTGCGGCGACGGGTTGTGGTCGCGGCCACGCTCCAGCCGCAGGTAGTAGTCGGCGCTGATCCCGGCGAGCAGCGCCACCTCCTCACGGCGCAGGCCCTTGACCTTGCGGCGGGCGCCGGGCTGGATGCCGGCCTGCTCGGGCGTGACCAGCTCGCGCCGCGCACGCAGGTAGTCGCCCAGCCGGTTGGTGCCCTCGTCGCCGCTCATGAGGCCGACGCTACCGCCGGCGCGGGCGCGGACAGGGGGCCCTGCCACTACCCGGATTCGCGGGGCACTTCCTGGGCCGGGTCGCCCCTGCGACCTTGAAGTCATGGACATCAAGAACCGCACGGTCTTCATCGCCGGGGGCACCTCCGGCATCGGCCTGGGCCTGGCCCGCCGCTTCGCCGCCGCCGGCGGCACCGTCATCGTCGGCGGGCGCCGGCCCGGATCCGTCGACGGGCTGAGCACCGTCGAGCTCGACGTCACCGAGGCCGATTCGGTACGCCGTGCCCGCGACACCGTGCTGGAAAGTCACCCTGATCTGGACCTCGTGATCACCATGTCGGGCGTACAGCTGACGGAGGACCTGCGCGATCCCGGGCACTTCGCCACCGCCGAGACGACCGTTCAGACCAACCTGCTGGGCACGATCCGGGTGCTCGACGCCTTCACGCCGCACCTGCTCGCCCGCGGCGCCGGCACCTTCGTCACGGTCAGCTCGGGCATCGGCTTTCTGCCGTTCCCGCTGATGGCCACGTACGCCGCCTCGAAGGCCGGCGTGCACGCCTACACCGAGGCGCTGCGCGCACAACTCGCCGGCACGGGCGTCGAGGTCACCGAACTGGTGCCGCCGGCGGTGGCGACCACGCCGGAGCACAAGCGCCTCAACCCCCGCGCGCTGGACCTCGACGCCTACCTCGACGAGGTCCTGGAGCTGCTCGGGCAGGACCCGACGCCGGACGAGATCCTCGTGCAGGGCGTGCTGCAACACCGCTGGGCCGAACGCGACGGCACCTACGCCGACCTGGTGGCACAACGCTCCCAGGCACTCGAGACACTGCCGGGACGCTGACAGCGCCGCGGCCGCCAGGCCGACGCAGCCGGCGGGTGGAGGTCAGGAGGCCAAAGCTTCGGTGGGGGTCAGCCGGGACGCGTGCACCGAGGGGTAGACGCCCGCCAGGATGCCCACGGTCACCGAGCCGCCCAGCCCGGCGAGCAACGCCGGCAGCGGCACGACCAGCGGCCAGTCCTGGTGGGCGGCGTAGGCGGCGGTGAGGATCAGCCCGGACACGGTACCGGTGGCGCCACCGAGGGCGGACAGGACGATCGCCTCGGTGAGGAACTGCGCCCGGATCTGACCGCGGCTGCTGCCGAGGGCCCGGCGCAGACCGATCTCGGACCGACGTTCGAGCACCGAGATCACCATGGTGTTGGCCACGCCGACGCCGCCCACCACCAGGGCCACGGCGGCCAGGCCGAGCATGAGGACGGAGAAGGCCGACTCGGTCGCGCGCTTCGCGGCCAGGGCGTCCGAGGGCCGGGTGACCGTGACCTGGTGCGGCTGCTCCGGATGCACGGTCGGCGGCACCACCTCCCGGACGGCTTCCACCGAGTCCTCGCGCACCCGCACGTAGATGATGGTGGGCCGGCCGTCGAATCCGAGCACCGACCGCGCCGACTCCCACCCGACGAGCACGGAGCGGTCGATCTCGGGTGACAGCGGGATCGTGTCCAGGATGCCGACCACCGTGAACCACGTCCTGTCGATGATCACCTGTTGGCCGGGGGCGTCGAAACCCAGCCGGGTCGCCGCCACGGAACCCAGCACCACGGCCGGGAACTGCTGTTCGGCCGGGGTGAGCCAGTGCCCGCTCCGGACCCGCCCGTGGAGCACGCCGAGCAGGTCCGCCCGGGTGGCGCGGACGGTCAGGCCGGAGCCGTCGGCGGCGTCGACACGGTCCGAGCGGCGCACCACAGCGCTGGTGCCGGCCACCGCGCTGACCGCGGTCACCGGGCCGATCCGCCGGATCATGGCCACCGACTCGGCGGGGAACACCGCGGGCGGGTCCTGCTGGGCGGGTACGACCTTTAGCAGGTCGACGCCCAGGGCGGCCAGCCGGCGCTGCAGGGCGGCGCCGCTCGATGCGGGGATGCCGGTCACCACGACCATGGTGGCGATGCCGATCGCGATGCCCAGAACCGAGAGGGCGGCCCGCATGCGCCGGGTGCGGACCCCGATCAGTCCCAGCTCCAGCAGGTCCAGGGGCTTGAGCCTCATCGGTCGGCCACCAGGCGTCCGTCGCGGATGTCGTGATCGTGAGTGATGACGTCACCGGGGTGGACCATGCTGACGTCCCGCACGGCCGGCACCGGCGCCGTGCCGGCAGTTGTCATGAGGTGGTCACCACGAGGGTTCCCTCACTGAGGCCGGCCCCGCTGACCTCGACCAGCCCGCCCGCGAACATGCCGGTCTCCACCGCGACCAGACCTCCACCCGCAACCTGTACGGCGTAGCCGCCCTCGGCGAGCGCGACGAGAGCCCCGACGGGTGTGACCAGGACGTCGTTACGGCTCCTGCCGGGGAGAACCACCTCGACCGGCGCGGCGTCCAGTCGTACCGTCTTGCGGGCATCGTCGAGGGTGACGGTGACGGTGAGCTTCGGAGGCGTGTCGGGGTCGGTGGTCACGGCCGTCGCGACGCGGCTCACCCGTCCGGGCACGGTCCGGTCGTCGGGCAGGTGCACCTGAACCTTCTCGCCGCGTTTCATGCCGTTGGCCTCGGCGGGTTCAGCCTCGATGGTGACCACTTGGACCGTGGGCGTGACCGCCAGGAGGGCGGCTTCGGCGCTGTCCCCCACCTGCACTGCTGTGCTTTCCACGCGCACCGCGCCACCGAGCACCGCGACGTCACCAATGCCGAGGGAGCCGGACGCCGGAAGCCCGATGTCGTTCTGCCACCGTCCGACTGCCCGGACGAGCGCGGTGGTGAGCACGTCCTCGCCCTTGCCCACCTTCACCCACGACGTCCGCGACGCCGGCGGAGCGGAGGGGGCACCACCCTCAGGTACGAGTGGCACGGGTGACGTCTGGCGGACGTGATCGCCCGGCCGGTAGCGGCGGCCCACCGCGTATCCGAGTGCCTCGAGGTTGTCGGCGACCACGCGGACGTCACGCCCGACGGTGTTGAGCTTCTCCAGCCTGCGATAGAGCGGGATGCGGCCGTAGAAGACCGGCACCGGCTCGTCGTCGACCCGATAGAGCGCCGATCCCCGCCGGATCGTCGCACCGGGGGACGGCAACCACGTGACGATGCCGGGCCGGCTTCCTTTCACCGAGCGGGCCACGCCGTATCCCAACTTGCCGGTGACCGAGACACTCGTCGACAGATCCTGCCGGACGATCTCGGCTGTCGCCGTTGACGGAGCTGCTGCCGCCGGAGCGGCGGTGGTGTCCCGGCGCCAGGCCCAGACACCGGCGACGGACGCGCCGGCCGCAGTCAGGACCACGGCGGCATAGACCGGCAGTCGTCGGATTCTCCGCATGGCGACGATGGTGACGATCCGTGATCAGGAAATTGTTAGGACGGCGGTCGCTGTGCGGATGGTGGCGGTGAACGTGGTGCCCTCACCGAGAGTGCTGATGACGGTGATCCCGCCGCCGTGGGCCTCGGCGATCTGACGCGCGATCGGAAGCCCGAGCCCGCTGCCACCAGTCGCGCGGGTGCGGGAGCTGTCGGCGCGCCAGAACCGTTCGAAGACCTTGTCCAGGTCGTCCGGGGCGATGCCGTCACCGGTGTCGGCGACCGCGACGGTGAGCCGGTCGCCGGTGACGCCGGTCCGGACGGTGACCGAGCCACCGGGCCGGGTGTGCCGGATCGCGTTGGACAGCAGGTTGCTGACCATCTGGCGCAGGCGCACCGGGTCGGCGGTGACCTCCGGGTCGCCGGTGAACTCGGTGCGCAGCTGCACCCCGGCAATCGCCGCGTTCGGCCGGTGGGCATCGAGCACCTGCGTGACGGAGTCGTTGACGTAGACCGGTTCGGGATGCATCCGCAGGGTGCCCGCATCGGCCGCGGCGAGATCGCGCAGGTCGTCCACAATGTGCTGCAGGTGCACGGTCTCGTCGTGCAGCAGGGTCACCAGCCGGCCGTCGACGGTGGCCAGGCCGTCCTGCACCGCCTCCAGCCAGCTGCGGATGTTGGTCAGCGGATTACGGAGCTCATGGGCCACGTCGCTGACCATCGCCTGACGCTGGAGCTCGGCCTGCTCCCGGCGCTCGGCCAGCTCGTTGAGTGCCGCCGCCAGATAGCCGATCTCGTCGCGTCCGGTGACCGGGACACGCTGATTGCCGGAGGATCGCCGGGCGGCCTCGGCCAGCGATCGCAGCGGCCGGACCAGACGCAACCCGACCATGATCGTGACCAGGAACGCGAGGATCAGGACCACGACGGTGGCGGTCCCGGTACGGACGAGATTCGCCCGGGTGAACGGCAGCACGCGCTGCGCGGTCGGGTCGGCCGGGTCGGTGACGAACAGCAGAGCCGCCGGTGGGACGTACGCCTCGAGCTGGGTCCGGCGGGCTTTTTCCAGACATCCCACCGCCCGTTCGGTGCGTTTCGGGTCGGGCAGTCCCGTGTCCGAGTCCGATTCGCGGACCTCGACCGTGAGGTCCGCTGCCAGCTGCACGTCCTCGACGTCCTTCTCGTTCGCGCACGAGGCGATCAGCTTGCGCAGCGCCGCCAGCGGCCGGGTCTCGGACCGGGTGGGAAGCGGGACGAGGCCGCAGGAGAAGGATGACTTGCCGATCGTGGTGACCTGAAGCCGGCCGCGAGCGTGCGGGCCGGCGACGATCGTTCCGTCGTAGTCGTACTGGCGCAGGCAGTCCAGTGAGGCGTTCAGCTCGTCACGCAGCTGCTTCTGCTCAGCCGCCGGCAACCTGTACGGGCCGATGACACGCTGGTCGATGCGGTTGACACCACCGGTGATCGACAGATCGACCGCGAGGGGGTCGACGGTGGCGGACGGGCGGGTGGCCGACAGCGCCGGCCCGGCCTGCGAGTCGGCGATGACCTGCCGGGCTTCCGTCATCAGGGTGACCCGGCGGTTCAGCCTGCTCGCCAGCGAGCCGACCAGCGGTGTGACACCGGACCAGTCGCGGTGCGTCGCCGCGTAGCCGAGCAACTCGTCGTACACGCTCTTGTCGTCGCTCAACGACTGGCCCAGCTGCTGCTGAATGGTGCGTGAGGTCGACTGCGAGGCGATCCAGGACGTGGCCACGACCGCGACCACCGCGATGGTCAGCGAGGCGATCAGCAGGCGGAAGATCAGGCTCCGGTGCAGCGGTACGCCGTCCATCAGCCGGGCCCGGCCGTGAGCTTGTATCCGAGGCCGTACACGGTGAGCAGGCGGGACGGACGGCGTGGGTTCGGCTCGATCTTGCGGCGCAGGTTGAGCACGTGCACGTCGATGGTGCGTTCGATCGAGTCCCGCTCGACCCCGTTGGTGTGCTGCAGCAGCTGAGCGCGGGTGAACACCCGGTCCGGCTGAGCGGCCATCGCCGCAAGAAGCGCGAACTCGCCCGGCGTGCACTCCACCGGCCTGCCGTCGGCGCTCACCTCGTGCCGGGTCGTGTCGACGACGATCCGGCCGATGGTCAGCACGGGCGTGCTGCCCCGGCTGCGCCGCAACAGGGCCCGGGTACGCGCCAGAAGTTCCCGCGGGCTGTACGGCTTGGTGAGGTAGTCGTCGGCGCCCAGATCCAGGCCGGTCAGCAGGTCGTTCTCGCTGGACCGGGCGGTGAGCATGAGGATCGGGACGTCGGACTCCCGCCGGAGGATCCGGCACAGGCTGAGGCCGTCGAGGCCGGGCATCATCACGTCGAGCACGAGCAGATGCGGTGCGCGCTGCCTGACCCGCTCCAGGGCGGTGCGGCCGTCGTGCACCACGGCCGTCTCGTGGCCCTCGGCGACCAGGTAACGGCGCAGCACCTCGGCCTGGCCTCGGTCATCCTCCGCGACCAGCAGATATGCGCACACGGCGACGACTATAGGAGCCGTACGACGTCGCGGCCCGAAACCTAACAGCTTCCGAACATTGAGGCCCCGGCCGTCGAGGCTAACGACCTCCTGACATTCACCTGTGACGGTGCGCCCCATGAAACGGATGACAGGGAAATTCGTGGCGTTGAGTCTGCTCGTTCTGCTGGGCGGCTGTTCCGGTGCCGAGCAGGCGGATGCTCCGGCGGTGGCGACCCTGCAGAGCGCGGCGGCCCCGAGCAGCGCGGCTGCCAAGGCCGGGACCGAGCGTCCGATCGTGCCGATCGACGCCACCGAGGAGGACATCAAGGTGATCGCCCAGCCGTGGGTCGCCTGCCTGGCGAAGCGCGGCGGTCCCGATTACCAGGACGAGGATGCGTGGCAGTGGTTCCGCAAGGGCTTCGATGGGACCGATCCGGTCATGAAGGCCTGCCTGGCGAAGATGCCGGAGACGCAGCAGGACGTCCTCAAACGCACCGACATGGCGGCGTTCAAGGACAACCAGCGGGAGTTCTACCAGTGCGCGAAGCGGGAGGGGTACAAGCTGACCGCGCCGGACCCGGTGACCGGGGAGTTCGGGCTCACCTCGATCGGTCCGAACGGGGACGCGAACTCGGCCGAATGGCAGAAGTGCGAGCGCGAAGCTTTCGCCTCGTGACGGCGAATCAGCTGATGGTGAAGAGGACGTCCGAGCCGACGTAGACGCGGGTCACGCCGGCTGGCGGCGGGGTTTGGAGAACGGCCTGGTACGGCGAGCCGGAAAGGCGGTCGCCGAGCACCACCACGCTCCGGACGCCCAGCCGGCGCAGGCGATCCACGCTGGGCTGGCTGGGGAACGTGTGCATGATGTCACGGATCGCCTGGTGGTTCGGGGGTGTGTAGCTGGCGGCCCCGTTGACCAGCGCGGGGAAGCCGGCGGTCGACCACAGCAGCACGTTGTTGTCGATGCCCTCGTCCGAGGGCAGCACCATGATCGGCGCCTGCGCCATCGCCATCGCTGCGGGCGGGGGCGGGACGTCCGGGTGATCGATGTTGGGCGTGCCCTCGGCCAGCACCAGCAGCAGCGGCGGAATGGTCACCACCCGGACGGCGATCGCCGACCATTGCGGCAGCGTGGCTTCGCGTGCCAGCCGGGCCAGTTCGGTGACCAGACCCGCCGCCAGAACGGCCAGGAAAATGGTCGGCCAGAGGATCAGACGGCCCGGCGTACGGCTGCCGTCGAAGCCCGGGACGTACGAATGCAGAAGTTGGTAAAGCGGCCCGTTCGTACCCAGCGTGAACAGCACTCCGACGACCGTGCCGGCGAGCAGGAACAGGCGTTGCCGCAGCGACCAGACCGAGACAAAAAGTCCGGTGAAAGCGAGGAGATAGAGCGCGTACCCGCACAGCAGCGCCTTTTCGTTGGCGGCCTCGCCGAGCAGCGCCCGGGCGTCGGTGTGCACCGAGCCCCAGGGCAGCGAGAACTGCGGGGCGACGAGCAGGCTGCGCGGCGTCGGCGAGAACACGGCGACGTAGTCCCAGGAACGGTTGACCAACGGGTAGATCTCGCGGACCTGCTGGTAGGCGTACGCAAAATAGCCGGTCACGGCGACGAGGAAGAGCCCGCCGAGGAGGTCACCGAGCACCAACCGGCGGCTGAGGCGCGGGCGTCCGGTGACCAGCCAGCCGACCACCGCGCAGAGGAACGCGAAGGCGAGCAGATAAACGAAGGCCAGCCCGACACCGAACCCGAGGCTGACCTGCCACGCCGCGACGACCCAACCGGCGATTGCCCAGCCGGGCCGGACCCGTTCACTGCGGTAACCGCGCGACAGCGACCAGCCGTGGCCGCGGGCCAGCATCGCCAGAGCCAGCGTGATGCCGCCGGTCGACATGATGTTCAGGTGCCCGACATGGCCGTAGCGCCAGGGTGCGTAGGCCAGGGCGGCACCGGCCAGCGCCGCCGCGGCCGGGTGAGCGCCGAGCTGGCGCAGAAGCATGTACCCACCGAGGAACGCCAGCGCGAACGTCAGCACGAACAGCACGTTGTAGCGCAGAACAGCGGCGGTGACACCGTCGCCGATCAGGCCCGCCGGGGCGTACCCGAAAAGGCTGTCGGTGAGGGCGAGCCCGTATCTGTCGGGATAGAAGGCGTTGGTGTCCCACAGCCCGCGCAGGCCGTGCCGCAGGGCGTGCCCGTTCCAGCCGACGATCCAGGCCTGCGCGGTCGGGTCGCCGCTGTCGCCGCTGATGGTGCCCGTCGGGTCGGCGATGGTCGCGGGTTTGACAACGCCGCTGATGAGCCGGTTCGCGTACGGGGGGAGCAGCCACACCATGATGATCGCGAGCAGAACCGAGCCCACCGTGGCGATGGTCCATTCATGGCGAAAGAACCGGCGCTTTTTGTCGACAGGTCGAGATTCGTCGACGGCTGAATCGGCTTCTTGATCAATGGTGACTTCGGACAACGCGTACCCCCGCACGCAGAGACCCCGGCAAGCGCGCATGAAACTAACACGGCCCCGCACCCCATAATAGATTTTCGTCTATGTTTCGCTGGACAGGTCCTCGATGATGCCGTGCCGGGCCATGATCGCCGACCGGCGTGATCTGTTGACCGCGCGCACCCGGCGTCCCACGAAGAACACGTCGGCCAGCGTCCACAGACCGAGCCCACCCAGGGTGAACAGCATCGTGATGGACCGGGCGGTGTCACCCAGGTAGAAGCGGTGCCCTCCGAAGATGCCGACCACGCACCACAACGCGTAGGCCACCTTCGTGTCCTTCTTGACCGACTCGTACTCCGCCTCGGCCATCAGGACGCTGTACCGCTTCCATCCGGGGAGGGTGACCGGGCTCGGGTTCATCGGCGCAACAATAATGCGGCGAGCGCGGCGTCCGAGGCGTGCAGGGCGTCGCGATCGAAGGTGCTGCCGGAGGTGACCAGTTCGGCGGCTCCGGTGCGGTCGAGCAGGTCGGCCAGACGGCTTTGCACCCGACCGGGTGTACCGGTGATCGCCGCGGCCATCACCTGGTCGACGTACTGCTGCTGGCGCGGAGTGCGGGCGGCGGCTCGAACAGCAGCCACCGGCTCGAGCGGCGGGAACGCCCCGGTCGTGCGGCTGCGGGCCATCGCCCACGCCTCGGGCAGCAGCAGGTCGGCGGCTTCCGCGTCGGTGTCGGCGATCAGCACGTCCGTACTGACCGCGACCCACGGCTCGGGTTGCTGCGCGGAGGGTTCGAACGTCCGCCGGTAGTCGGCCAGCGCCTCGGCACCGTCCGGGCGCAGCAGCGGGCCACCCACGATCACCGGCAGGCCCAGTCGTGCCGCGATCTGCAGGCCGGTTCCGGTGGCCAGCACGTACAGCGGGATCGGGTCCTCCGGCTGCGGGTGCAGGGTGATCTCCGCCGTACCGGTGAGGAAGTCCCTCAGCTCGGCGAGGTCGGCGGCGAAGTCGCTGTCGGACTGCCGCAGCGCCCGGCGCACCGGCGGGGTGAAGCCCGGGGAGCGGCCCAGGCCCAGGTCGACCCGGCCCGGCGCGAAGGCGGACACCGTGGCGAACTGCTCGGCAACGACCAGCGGCTGGTGGTGCGGCAGCATGACACCGGCCGAGCCGAGCCGGATCTCTCGTGTCGCGCCGGCGACGGCGGCCAGCAGCACAGCCGGAGCAGCGCCCGCGATCCCGGGGACACCGTGGTGCTCGGCGACCCAGAACCGGTGATAGCCGAGCGGCTCGGCACGCGTAGCGCGGGCGACGGTGCCCCGCAGCGCCGCGCCGTCGGTCTCGCCGCTGCGGGTGCGCGACCGGTCCAGCAACGAGAGTCGAACCTCGGCGTTGATCACAGAGATGTCAGCGCCGGTATAGGCGGCTCTTGTTCCCGCACGCTACTCTCCGGTCGTCGCGGCGATACGGACCCGTTCCAACGTGCCGGCTGCCGCGCAAATCGGCTCACCGTGGGCCGAACCGACCGACCCAGGAGGGTGCAATGGCTGATCTGCCCCCGAAACAGCCTGATCCCCCGGAGACGGCAAAGGCCGTCCCCGCGGACCCGCCGCCGGCCCCCCAGCTGCTGGTGATGCCACCCACCGACGCGATCCCGTCGCTGGTGTGGCCGGGACCCGAAGGCCAGCCGGCCTGGGCCATCCCGGTCCAGATTTCACCCGGTACGCGGGGATACGCCCTGTTCGTGCCGATGGTTCCCGTGGAAGCGCCGGCTGCCCCGGCCGTCGCCGAGCCGGCCGACCGACCCGTCAAACCCTCGCCGAAGCCGGCCGCCACCACCCCGACGGTCACCGCGCCCGCCGCCCCGACGCCGGCCGAAGTCACCACCCCGGCGGTCACCGCGCCTGCCGCCCCGACGCCGGCCGCGGTCACCACCCCGGCCGCCACCACCCCGGCTACCACCAGCCCGACCGCCACCAGCCCGGCTACCACCAGCCCGACCGCCACCAGCCCGGTCGCGGCCACGCCGGCCGCGGCCACGCCGGCAGCGGCCACGCCGGCAGCGGCCACGCCGGCAGCGGCCACGCCGGCAGCGGCCAAGCGCGTGGTCCCACCTCCCCCGGACCTCCCGCCAGCCAAGGCCCAGCCCCCGGCTCCTCAGCGCCCGCCGATGCAGTCGCCCCCGTTCCCGCCACGCCCGATGGGCCCGTACGACCGGCCGCCGAGCGCATGGCGGACCTTCCGCGAGAAGCACTGGCCCGGGCCCAAGGACGCCCAGGGCTGGGCCGTCCCGGCCGGTGTGCTCGCCGGCGCCCTCGGTTTCCTGATCTTCCTGCCGCTCAACCGGGTGGGCATCGGCTGGTTCCTCGGCTGGCTGGCGCTGACGCTGGGAGTCGGGTTCGCCGTCCGGAAGTCCGCCGATCTGCCGCGCCGCGAACGGCTGCTGCGCTCCGGCTGGGCCGTGGCCGCGCTGGCTCTGCTGCTGATCCCGGCGTTCCGCAACGCGTGGTGGCTGGTGACCTTCAGCGTGCTGGGCGCGATCGGCTGCACCGCGCTGGCGATCGTCGGCGGCCGCCAGATCAGGTCGATCCTGTTCAGCCTGGTCGCGGCCCCGTACGCCGCGTTCAAGGGCATCCCGTGGGTCCGCAGGCACCTGAAGGCGGGCCGCAATCCGGGTATCGCCGGGCGGATCTTCTTCTCGGTCGCCCTCACCGCTGTGGTGCTGCTCGTCTTCGGTGCGCTGCTGTCGTCCGCCGACGTCGCGTTCTCCCAGCTGCTCGACGACGCCATCCCCGACCTCAGCATCAGCTCGATCTTCAAGTGGATCTTCCTGGCCGTGGCCGGTGCCCTGCTTGCCGTCTCCGGCGTCTACACGCTGACCGCCCCGCCGGCGACGTCCAGCCTGGACACCGAGGGCAAGGGCAGATTCGGCCTGATCGAGTGGGCGCCCGCCGGCGCCGCGCTCGTGCTGCTCTTCTGCGGCTTCGTAGCGGTGCAGTTCACCGTTCTGTTCGGCGGAAGCCGGCACGTGCTGGAGACGGCCGGCCTCAGCTACTCGCAGTACGCCCGCAGCGGCTTCTGGCAGCTGGTCGCGGTCACGCTGCTGTCCCTCGCGTTGATCGCGAGCCTGGCCCGCTGGGCAAAACGGGACACCAAGGCGGAACGGCTGCTGCTGCGCGTACTGCTGGGTCTGCTCTGTGCTCTGAGCGTCATCATCGTGGCGTCCGCGCTGTCACGGATGTGGGAGTACCAGCGCGTCTACAGCTTCACCGGTGAGCGGATCTTCGTGATGGCCTCCGAGATGCTGCTCGGCGTCATCTTCGTGCTCATCGCGGTCGCCGGCATCAAGTGGCAGGGGCGCTGGATCCCCGGCGCCACCGTCGGTCTCGCCGTGCTGATGCTGCTCGGTCTCGCCGCCCTCGACCCCGAGGGCTACGTGGCCAGCCGCAACGCGGCCCGCTACGAAGGCTCCGGCAAGATCGACGCCTGGTACCTGCGTGCGCTGTCCGCTGACGCGACCCCGGCCCTGACCGAGCTGCCCGATCCGGTACGCCGGTGCACGCTCAGCTGGATCGCCGAGGACCTCAAGGAACCCGACCCCTGGTACGCCTGGAACCTCGGCCGCCAACGGGCCCGCGAAGCACTCGCCGACCTCGGCCCCGCCGCGATCGGCAGCCAGAAGGACTGCCGCGCCGCCGACCAGTTCGACCTGCCCAAAAAACGCCGATGAGCGAGGGAGCTCCGGTCCTGCACCGGAGCTCCCTCCCCTGCTCAGTCGGCCAGGTCGTTCAGCCAGTCCCTCAGCAGAGCGACCTCGCTGGCGCGTAGCGGAAGAGCCTTGTCATCGGCACCGCTCAGGGCGGCGTCGAGGGCCAGAGCACGGGTGGCCAGGCCCGGATCCGAGGGCGGCGGTGAGTCCGTCGTCAGCGAAGCGACCATCAGCTCCCGCATCTTCGTGGCCACTTGCGGATCGCGCTGCCCGGCGGGAGAGGCGATCAACGACAACGTGATGCCGGTGGCGGCCGCCTGAACCAGCTGAGCCGCCACGGCCGGTGGAGTCGTCAGACGGCCGGCGTCGGCCACCCGGACCAGGAACGACAGCAGCCGGTCATGTGCCTCAGCCGCGGCCGGGGGCTGCCGGCCGGGGCGGTCGGTGCCGAACATCAGCACGTACAGCGCGGGATGACGCAGACCGAACTCGACGTGCATGTCCCAGCCCCGGCGCAGGTCGTCGAGCGGGTCGGCGCTGCGTTCCAGGCTGTCCTTGCCGGCCAGATACCGCTCGAAGGCCTGGATGGCCAACGCGTCGAGCAGCCCGTCCTTGTCCCCGAACAGCTGGTAGAGCGAGGCGGCCCGGATGCCGGCCGCCGCGGCAACCGTGCGGGTGGACACCGCCTGGATGCCGTCGCGCTCCAGGATTTCGGCCGCCACCTCGAGGATCTGCTGCCGCCTGCTGCTCTCATCGTCCACTGTTGCGATGCTACGGCATTCGGTGTATCACTGGAACGGACAGCGATACGCTCAGAGCCGTATCACTGATACGAGGAGCCAGGACACATGAATCGAATCGGCTACGGAGCCATGCAACTGGCAGGGCCGGGCGTGTGGGGACACCCGGACGACCCCGAGGCCGCACGGCGGGTGCTGCGCCTCGCCGTCGAGCTGGGCGTGACGTTCTTCGACACCGCAAACGCGTACGGGCCTCGCACCGTCAACCAGCTGATCGGGCAAGCACTGCACCCCTTCCCCGAAGGCGTGATCGTCGGCAACAAGGTGGGCGCCGGACGCGGCGACGACCGCTCGTGGCTCATCACCGACCACCCCGACACCGTCCGGCAGCAGGTGCACGAGGCCCTCGAGGACCTGGGTACGGACGTGAGCGAGCTGACCTACCTGCGACTCGCCGGCGACACCCCGGGCACCGGCGGTGACGTGCCGATGGAGGACGCGCTCGGTGTGCTCGTCGAATTGCGGGATCAGGGGCTCATCCGGCGCATCGGGCTGTCCGGCGCATCTCCGGAAATGCTGGCCCGCGCGCAGAAGATGACACCGATCGCCGCCGTGCAGAACCGCTTCAACCTCCTCGACCGCAGCGGCGTCCAGGTCCTCACCGACTGCGAGACGCAGGGCATCATGTTCGTCCCCTACTTCCCCCTCGCCTCGGGACGGCTCACCAGCCTCGAAGCCCTGACCGCCCCCGCACAGCGTCTCGAGGCGACGCCGGCACAGGTGGCACTGGCGTGGTTGTTGCGCCGGTCCCCCGCCATGGTCGTCATCCCCGGCACCTCCAACCCCGACCACCTCCGCGCCAACATCGCAGCGAACGAGGTCGCCGCCCAGCTGACCGACGCCGAGGTCGAGCGCCTTACCGCCCTCGTCGACGAGTCGACCGCCACCCTCGGCCAGGCACACCAGACCACAGTCGACGCCGTGGCGAAAGCCAGCGTTGACGAAAAATCGACCCGGTAGGCCACAAAGCGCGCACCAGTGCCGTCAAGGCTAGGTACACCCGAGCCTCTACAAAGGATGCTGATGCGCTTCAAACGACTTCTAACCGCCGGGGTGGCGATCGCTGCTGTGCTGGGTATGGCCGCTCCGGCAGCCGCCATCAGCGGTGGTGAGACGGCCGCTCCCGGTGAGTTCCCGTGGGCCGTCCGGGTCGAACCGGCCGGCTGTGGCGGCAGCCTCATTCACCCGCAACTGGTGCTCACCGCCCAGCATTGCGTGGATGAGCAGCCGGGCGACAGCTTCACCGTCGTCTCCGGAAGCGTCGACCTCGAGGACCCGCGACGGACCGTCACCCGGTCCACCGCGATCATCGGCGGGACGGCGTGGTGGGACGGACCGGACTGGGCGGTGATCAAGCTGGAGAAGCCCCTCAAGCTGCCGACCCTACGGCTCGCCGCCAAGCCGCGGCAGTTGGAGAAGTTCACCGTTGTCGGCTGGGGCAGGCAGAAGTGGGAAGCACCCCAGGAGCGGTTCCTGCGCAAGGTCGAGCTGCCGTACCTGCCGGACGAGCAGTGTTTCGACGACCCCTGGTGGGCCGATCACCCCGAGTACCCGCGGGCAATGATCTGCGGGAAGTCGGTGGACCAGAAGAGCCACTGCGGCGGCGACTCCGGAGGGCCGGCCATGCACCGTCTTCCCAACGGCACCTGGGAGCAGATCGGCATCGTCAGCTCCGGCTCGGACTGCGACTGGGACATCGGCGAGGAGCCGAGGCCCAACTACACCGACGTCGCCTACTTCAGCCGGGACATCCAGCTAGCCGCCCGCCGGCTGCTCGCCGGCCACCACTGACCGGTTGAGAGGACCCGAACCTAGTCGAGCTTGGGATGTTCGTACAGTTCACTGGCGGACAGGTCTTTGACGGTGCCTCCGTCGGCGAGGTGAAGGGTCAGCGTGGTGGTGTTGCTGCTCGACTCGTCCTTGCCTTCGGGGTACCAGGCGGCGAAGTAGCCGTTTTCGACGGTGGCGCGCGCCGTGCGGGAGGAACTGCCGTCGTCCGCCCGCACGGTGATGTCGACGCCGGTGATCCGGGAGCCGAGGTGTCCGGCCATGAGGCGGATGTACCCCTCGTCGGTGCGCAGCTGAGGCCACGCGTAGAGCTCGACTCCGGAAGTCCCCAGCTGTTCGGTGCCGGTCAGCACGGTGAGGATGCTGGTCTCGCTCACTTTCCCGTTGTGGTCGCGGAAGCAGGTCCGGCTTCCCTCCGGCGACACAGCGTTCAGGTAGGCGTAGTCACCGCGGGTCTCGCCGATGACCACTCGTGCGGCACCCGCCTCCGTCGCCGGCAGACATTTGGACACGATGTCGCGGGCCTCGGCGGCTGGGATCGGGCCCGGATCGGGAGTCCAGGACGCGTACGCCGGTCCGCCGGCGACCAGGCCGGCGACCACGGCACCCGCGGCGGTGAGCGCCGCGGCCGCGCCCGCGAACACCAGGCGGCGCCGGGCGCGTGGTGCGGCGTCCGGCTCCCGATCGGTACGCACGATGCGCTCGAGCAGTTCCTGGGCGTGAGCCTGCCCGGCACGGTGGGGAACCGGGCCCGCGGCCGAACGGATGGCGTGGTCGAGGTCGTCGTTGGTCATGCGGGGCCTCCGTGTGATGCGGTACGGCTGATTGCGGGTGAAGGGGCCGGCTGGTGGCGCAGGTGCCGGCGCAGGTTGCGGCGGGCCCGCAGCAGACGCAGGCTGAACGCCGTCCGGGTGATGCCGAGCACGTGCGCGGCCTGCGGCCCGGTGAGGTCCTCGATCGCGGTGAGGGCGAGCGCCTCCTGATCGGCCGGGGACAGGCGCTGCCACGCCCGGGTCAGGTCGACGTGGGCGGCCACAGCGTCGGCGTCGCCGGCTGCCGGGCCCTCAGGCTGCCGCAGGATGCGCAGGGCGACGTTCTGCTGGCGTTGCTCGCTGCGCTGCCGGTTGCGCAGCAAGTTGTGGGCGACGGTGAACAGCCAGGCGCGGGCCCCGTCGAGGGAGTCCGGCACGTCGTGCAGGCGGCGCCAGGCGACCAGGAACGTCTCGGACACGACGTCTTCGGCCACCGCCGGACCGGACCGGCGCTCGACAAAACACAGCAGGTCGTCGTACACCGCCTGGAAGAGATCGCGGAAGGTGTCCTCCGCTTCCCGGTTCATGATTGCCTCGAACTCACGCCGGCCGGTCGACCTCGGCGGCCCTGGACAAAAGCGCGGACGAGTGGCGCGAGTGGGCGCTCGACCCAGCGGTGGACGAGCCAGGCTGCGACCAGCAGGACGAGTACAGCTCCCCCGATCAGCACGGGCGCGGGCAGATCGGTCCTGGTGTGCATGGTGCGGATGAGGCTGTACCCGACCCGTTGATGTATCAGGTAGAACGGGTACGTGAGCGCACCCGCGGTGCCCAGCCAGCGCCAGTTGACCCTGTCGGTGACGCCCAGCGCGATGGCGAGCAGGACCGCGTACACGAGGGTGAGCAGGACCGGCGCCGGCCAGGCGGGGACCGCGAAGCCGGGCTTGAGATCCAGGGCCCGCACATGGACATGATGCAGGCTGACCAGCCAGCATGCGGCCAGTAGCGCCCACAACCAGCGGTCGGAACGGTTGCGGCGCAGCAGGTACATCACCATGCCCGCGATGAAGTACGGGGCGAACTCCGCCATGACGACCTCGTCGAGCAGCGCTCCCGGGAAGGCGGGCATGAGCACCGCGGCGGCCAGCCACACCGCGCCGAAGACCTTCATACGGCGGTCGGTGACGCCGGCCGCCAGCAGGCACGCGACGATCAGGTAGAACCGGAACTCGGTCCAGAGCGTCCAGTACACCGGGTCGACCATCGGCCGGTTCAGCGGTTCCGCCAGCATCGTCAGGTTGAGCAGCACGTCCGGGCCGGTGGGCAGGGACGTGAACGGTAAGCCGCCACTGATCGGCAGCACCGCGCTGACCACGGCGGTGATCAGCACGCCGGCCCAGAAGGCGGGGTAGAGCCGGGCGGCGCGGGAGGCGGCGAAGTCACGGACGGTGCGCCCCCAGCCGCTCATCAGGATGACAAATCCGCTGATCAGGAAGAAGACCTCGACACCCATGAAGCCGTAGATCAGCAGCGGCGCCGCATCCGGCAGGAAGTACGCGGGCGGATGCACCCCGTCCAGCCGCCACGAGTCCCCGAAGTGATAGCCGGCCACCGCGAGCGCGCACACCAGCCGCAACCCGTCCAGCACGTACAACCGAGGTTTGCGGGTCGGCGCCAGGCCGGGCTCACCTCGCAGCGGCGCCTGGTCGAGGGTGGCTGTTGTCATCGGCTGCTCCTGTGGATCGTGGTCACGTCGTCGCGTCCGGCTGCACATGTGCAGAACAGGACCGACCGCTACACGTGATTCAGATCACTCAGGTCAGACGATCTTCAAGAAACAGCTGTCCCCAGGGCGCGCATCGCGATGTCGACGGAAGCGTGGAGGTCGGCGCGCGCGGCACCGGCGGCGGCGTGCACGGCGTGACCCTCACTGATCACCATGACAAAACGAGCCAGTGCACCGGGGTCGACACCCTCCGGGAGGTCACCCTCGGCGGCCGCGCGGGACAGCCGCTCCCGCAGCGCAGCCTCGGTGGCAGCGCGACCGGCGGCCAGCGACTCGGAGATGCGGGCGTTCTCCGGCGCGCAGGCCAGGCCGCCCTGGATGGAGAAACAGCCGGGCGGGTGGTCCTCGGCGGTGAGACCGTCAGCGCTGGACCGCAGGAACGCCTCGATGGACGCGTAGGCACTCGGCTGGTCGAGCGCGGCGCGGGCGGTGGCGACCTGCCGCTCGTGATAGCGGCTGAAGGCGCGCTTGAACAGCTCCTCCTTGCTGCCGAAGGTCGCGTACAGGCTCGGGCGGTTGATGCCCATGGCACTGGTCAGCGCGGTCAGCGACGCGCCCTCGTAACCACGCCGCCAGAAGACCTCGGCGGCCCGCTCGAGAACAGCGTCCTCGTCGAAGGCTCGCGGTCGTCCGGTGGTCGGCGTTGCAGCACTCATACGCCGATCCTAACCGATCAGTACAAAACCGTGTTACGGTCGGCGCAACCAATCGGTACAAAACTCGAGGAGCGTCGTGACCGTCACGCTGATCACCGGAGCCAACAAGGGCATCGGATACGAGACCGCCAAGCAGCTGCTGGCACGGGGACACACCGTGTACATCGGCGCGCGTGACGCCGAACGCGGGCAGAAGGCCGCCGCCGAGCTCGGAGCGAACTTCGTCCAGCTCGACGTGACCGATGACGCCTCGGTCGGCAGCGCCCTGTCGACGATCGGCGCGGCCGAGGGCCGTCTCGACGTCCTCGTGCACAACGCCGGCGTCCTGGCCACCACGCTCGACGGCCCTGCTGCGTTGCGCTCCTTCGACACGAACGCGGTCGGCCTGGTCCGCGTCACCGAAGCGGCCCTGCCCCTGCTGCGCAAGTCCTCGAACGCCAACGTGGTCACCATCTCCAGCAGCGCCGGGTCGTTCTGGGCGGTCAACAACCCCGAACGGCCGGAGTACGGCCTGCCGCTCGCGCTGTACTCAGCCTCGAAAGCGGCGGCCACCATGCTGACGGTGCAGTACGCCAAGTCGCAGCCGGGCATCAAGTTCAACGCCCTCGAGCCGGGCACCACCGCCACCGACATGACCGCCGCATTCGGGATCGGCCGGCCGGTCGAGCAGAGCGCCGCAGTCGTCGTTCGGCTGGCCACCCTCGGCACCGACGGCCCGACCGGCACCTTCCAGGACGAGTCCGGCCCCCTGCCGTGGTGAGCCCGGGTGCAGCATGACCACCATCGGCATTCTCGGTGCCGGCCAGGCCGGAAGCACACTGGCCCGTGCGGCGATCGCGGCAGGCTACGACGTCGTGATCGCCAACTCGCGGGGACCCGGGACACTCGCGGCCCTGATCGACGAGCTGGGTCCCCATGCGCGCGCCGCCCATGCCACGGACGCAGCGGCGGCAGCCGACTTCGTGGTCACCGCGTTCCCGTACGCGCCCGGCGACAAGCTGCCCGTCGAGGCGCTCGCGGGCAAGGTTGTCCTGGACACCAACAACTACATGGCCTGGCGTGACGGGAACTACCCCGAGGTCGACTCCGGGCTCAAGACGATTCACGAGCTGCGTCAGGAGCAACTGCCGACCGCCAAGGTGGCGAAGGCGTTCACGCACATCCAGTTCCACGCGCGCTCCCCGGTCCGGGTCGACGGGCAGAGCCGCGACGAGCTCATCCGCAACCTGCAAAGCGCTCGGCGTACCCCTTTTTCTTAATCTTATTTAAAGTCTTTGGTGCAGGCCGCTCACGCTGACTAACCTCTGGCCGTCCGGATCATCCCCAGCTCCCCCGATCCGGGCGAAACGACTCCCCGAGGAAAGCTGCCACCGCCATGAAACTCTCCCGTCGTACCCTGCTCGGCACGGCCGTGGCCGGCACCGCAGCCGTGGCCGCCGGCGTGTCCCTGGACGCCTTCGCCGCGGACACCACCACGGCCGCGGCGCTGCCGGCCGGTGACATCGTCGGCAAGATCACCGTCGGTTATCAGGGCTGGTTCACCGGCGCCGGCGACGGCGCGCCGCTCAGCGGCTGGTGGCACTACGGCCAGGACTGGCAGGAGACACCCTCACCGGCCAACGAGGCGCTCAAATCCTGGCCCGACGTGCGCGATTTCGACCGGGTCTACCGGACCGGATACCAGAACCTGGCCAACGGCCAGCCTGCGTCGCTCTTCTCGTCCTACGACCAGCAGACCGTCGACACGCACTTCCGGTGGATGCGCGAGAACGACCTGGACACCGTCGCGCTGCAACGCTTCAACCCGGTGGGTGGCGAGGGCCCGATCCGCGACGCCGTCACGGTCAAGGTCCGCAACGCGGCCGAGGCCTTCGGTCGCCAGTTCTACATCATGTACGACGTCAGCGGCTGGACTGACATGCAGCAGCAGATCAAGGACGACTGGACGACCAAGATTAAGGCGTACGCGGCCTCCCCGGCGTACGCGAAGCAGAACGGCCGGCCGGTCGTCGGCATCTGGGGCTTCGGGTTCGCCGACGACAACCACCCGTGGAGCGCAGCCGTCTGCCTCGACGTCGTCACCTGGTTCAAGGCGCAAGGCGTCTACGTCATGGGCGGGACGCCGACGCACTGGAGGACCGGCACCGAGGACTCGCGGGCCGGGTTCGCCGACGTCTACCGCGCCTTCGACATGATCTCACCGTGGATGGTCGGCCGGATCGGCGACGCGGCCGGCTCGGACTGGTTCTACACCAACGTCACCGTGCCCGACGTCCGCGAGTGCGAGGCCCGCGGCATCGCCTACCAGCCCTGCGTGCTGCCCGGCGACCTGCAGGAACGCCAGCGTGCCCACGGCGACTTCATGTGGCGGCAGTTCTACAACGTGATCCGGGCGGGCGCACCGGCGATCTACATCTCGATGTTCGACGAGTTCAACGAGGGCAACCAGATCGCCAAAACGGCCGAGAGCCCCGCGTTCGTACCGGTCGGCTCGAAGTTCTTGGCCCTCGACGAGGACGGCACGAAGTGCTCGGCCGACTACTACCTGCGCCTCACCGGCGACGGCGGCCGGATGCTCAAGGGCCAGCTGTCGTTGACCGCGACCCGGCCGACTGCACCGGTCGTGAGCACCACGCCGGTCCCCACCACGGTTGGCCTGAAATCCCGCGCCAACGGCAAGTTCGTCGGCGGCTCACCCCTGCTCGCCTCCCTGTCCACCGCCTCGGAGCGCTACACGATCGTCGACGCCGGCAACGGCCAGGTGGCGCTCCGCTCGTCGGTCACCGGCAAGTACGTCTGCGCGGACCAGGCGGGCGCGGCGGCGCTGACGGCGGACCGTGACACCATCGGCGGCTGGGAGAAGTTCACCCAGGTCCGCAACCCCGACGGCAGCACCAGCTTCCGCAGCGCCGCCAACGACCGCTACGTGTGCGCCGACAACGCCGGCACAAGCGCACTGATCGCGAACCGCACCGCGATCGGCCCGTGGGAGTCCTTCGACCTGGTGTAACCGAACCGGGCCCGGCCCATGCAGGCCGGGCCCAGCTCAGGTCTCACCACTGGTATTGAGTCCCGAAACTACAGCCGATGCCCCCCTGTTCGGCGGTCCCCCAGGTTTCGTTGCCCTGTGCGTCCTCGGACACCGATGTGCCGAACGGTCCGGCACTGCAACTGGCGTTGGTGGTCTGCCCTGTCTGCAGTGGTCCCTCCTGATCCGTTGCCTGAACCGGAATGCCGATGCCGAGGCCGAAGCCGTTGCTGGTGTACAGACCGTGGTTGCCGTAGTCGTCCCAGGACCACCCGGCCCCCAGGCACACTGCGATGCAGATCTCGATGCCGGCCGACGTGGCCAGACCGGTCGGGTCGGTGTTGGTGACGGGGTTGGCCGCGCCGTAGGTGTAACGGTTGAGTTCCTGGCCGGACGGGTCGGGCTGGGTCCAGCGGGCCAGTTTCGGGTCGTGCTGGCGATGGCCGACCAGGTAGGTGCCGTGGGCGTCGTCGAGCTGCCAGTGGCCGTTCCAGCGGAACGGGTTCCCGGCAGCGGCACGGCCGGTCTTCTCGGTCGTGCCGTACGGCTTGTAGGTGTACTTCGCCGCCTCGGCGTGGTTGGCGTCGACCAGCAGCAGCGTCGAGCCCTGGTAGTCGGTGACCGCGTACAGCGGCTCGCCGGCCTCGGTGAACTGGCCGATCAGGCCGCCGCCGGAGTCGCGGACGAAGAGGGAGCGGGCGCCGTTGGTGGTCACGCCGGTCACGCCGATCGCGGTGTTGGTGAGCACCTGCTCGCGGGTCCCGGTACGGATCACCGCGCGCTGGGTCTGGTCGGTGGTGTCGTACGTGATCCCGATCGTCTCGGCGTTCTTGGTCGCCAGCGAGGTGAGCTGGTTGGTCGGGCTGTAGGCAGCGGTCAACTCCCCGGCCGTGCCCGTGGTGAGGTTGCCGTTGCCGTCGTGGGTGTAGGTGACCCCGGCCGACGTCGCGACCTGGCCAGCCGAGTTGATCGTGAAGGTGCGGCCCTCGGCGGCTTCGAGGTTGGACGCCTTGTCCATGTCGTAGGTGTGCGAGCCGGCCTTGGTCAGGCGGTTGCGGTCGTCGTACTCGTAGTTGATCGTGGTGCCGCCCTCGCGCTTCTCCGACTGCATCAGTGAGGTGTCACCGTCGGCGTCGTCCCACTTGTACGACCGGTCGATCGGCTTGCTGCCGTCCGGCCGGGTAGCGACCAGCGACGTCTGCCGGCCGGAGTCGTCGTAGTCGGCTTTGATCTTGAATTCGCTGGCGAAACGGGTGTCCGTGCGGCGGTCCGCGTCGTCGTACTCGAACTCGGCCCACATGCCCGACTTCGGACCGGACTGGTACTCGAGGCGATTGGCCTTGTCGTACTCGTACTTGACGCGGCCGCCGTCGTCCTCGATGTCGGTCAGGTTGTTGTTCAAGTCGTAGCGGTAGTAGACGTTGTACCGCACCCCGGACCGGGTGTTGCGGGCCTCGGTCACCTGGTTGCGCGGGTTGTAGACGAACTCCACGAAGGTGTCCGCGTGGGAGCGGCTCTTGAGATTGCCGTTGGCGTCGTAGGTGTTGTGCTGGATCGGCACGTACGTGGTGCCGTCCACCCGCTGGATCTCGATCAGCCGGTCCAGCGCGTCGTACCGGTAATGGATCTTCTGGTCGTTGCCGTCGCGGGTCTCGACGATCCGGTCCCGGTCGTCGTAGGTGAATCCGCGCTCCTGCAGCGCGCCGGGCGGGAACTCGGTGGTCAGCCGGCCCGCGCCGTCGTACTGGTAGGTGGTGATGAACCCTTCCGGGTCCTCCATCCTGGTCACCTGGCCGCGCGAGTTGTGGTCGAAGTCGTACTTCTCCCGCTCGCCCTCCTGCGACTCGACCGACAGCAGGTCACCGTTCGCGCCGTAGGTGTGCTTGACCTCCTTGCCCTGCGGGTCGGTCATCGACGTCGGGAACGCGGGATGGGTGGCGTCGGTGTAACCGGCCACCGACTTCGCCCCGGTGGGCAGCTTGGCGCTGGTCGGGTTGTTGGCGCCGTCGAAGCCGTACGTGACGCTTGCGCCGAGGCCGTTGGTGGTGGAAGCGACGTCGCTGTTGGCGGTCCACTCCTTGTCCTGCTCGTGACCCAGCGGGTCGGTCGCCTTGGTCTGCCGGCCGTCGCTGTCGAACTTGTACGTCGAGGTGTTGCCGCGCGGATCCTTCTCGGTCGTCTTCCGGGACTCCGGGTAGCCGAACTCGGTCACCGCGGGGGTGCTGCCGGTCGGCTCACTGATCTTCTTGACGCGCCGCGACGAGTCGTACTCCAGGGTGTAGGTGCTGCCGCGCGGGTCGACGATCGACGTCAGGTTGCCGCTGCTGTCGTACCCGAAGCGGATCTGGTTGCCGAGCCGGTCCGGGAAGTTCGTCAGGTTGCCGGAGGAGTCGTACGCGAACGGGCCGTGCACACCGCCGGTCCAGTCGGTCATCCGCACGATGCGGTTCGCCGAGTCGTACTCGCTCATCGTGGTGACCCGCCCGTTGGGGTCGTAGATCGCGGCGAGCCGGTCGTCGTACGCGGAGTCGTAGTTGAGCTTGATCTCGAGATCGTTGTTGTTCTTCATCTCGCGCAGCGAGCCGTTGGAGTGGAACGTCCAGACGTCCTCGGAGTCGTCCCACTTCAGCTCGTACTGCCCGTCGGACTTCTTGGTCAGCGCGGCGTTGATGCCACTGCCGGCCTTGTACGTACCGCTCGAGCTCTTGGTGAAGGTGCTGGTGAACGCGGTCGGGCCGTGCAGGACGATCTTGTCGCTGGAGATCTCGAGACCGACGTCCTTGCCGGTCGACATCGTCCAGCCGCGGCCGAACGAGCCGGATCCCTCGGACAGGTTGTTGTAGACGTGCGACAGGTCGGTGCCGAACCCGATCCCACTGATCTTCAGATCGTTGTAGCGCACCATGACGTTGCCGTTGGCGGTGTTCACCAGCAGTTGCAGCCGGTCGGCGAGCTGGCGCAACTCGACCGGGTACCACTCCTGCATGCCGATGCCCGGCTTGGCGACACCGGCGGCGGGACGTACCCCCGAGCTCGCGGTCGTACTGGCAGCGGTGACCGCCGGCGTCCAGCGGGCGCTGCCGGGTGCGCCGCCGATGTTCGGAGTGGTGTTGACCGGCCCCGGCTCGTCCGCCCGCGGGGCGTGGCCCGGAGCCTGGGTCGTGGGCAGCGGCGCGGGAGCGGCTCGGGCTGGAAGCTGACCGGTGTTGACGGCGAGCAGAGCGGCGAGGAAGGCGGCGGTCAACGACCGCCGGTACGCCGGGCGAACATGCATCGATTGTCCCTCCGTGGCATGTGCCGGATCGGTGGACGATCCGGACCTGCAGCACATTGGACGTGCCACGGAGCAGTGAGGGGCATCGATGGCCGCAACCGGCCAGATCCTAGAAGTGGAAGCGTGACACCAGCGTCTTGAGCTGGCCGGCGGTGACGGCCAGCTCACCGGCGGCGTGCCGGGTCGCGGAAACGGTGTCCGTGGTCCGCCTGGTCGCATCCGACATACCGGTGATCGTGACCGCGATGTCGCTCGCACCGGCCGCCGCGTCCGACAGGGTGCGGTTCATCTCCTGCGTGGTGGCCGTCTGCTCCTCGACCGCCGAGGCGATGGTGAGCTGGATGCCGTTGATCCGTTCGATGATCGCGGAGATCTCACCGATCGCGACGACCGCGCCGTCGGTGTCGGTCTGGATCGTCCGTACCCGCCGGGAGATGTCCTCGGTGGCCTTGGCGGTCTCCTGGGCCAGGTCCTTGACCTCGCCGGCCACGACCGCGAAGCCCTTGCCCAGTTCGCCGGCCCGGGCCGCCTCGATGGTGGCGTTCAGGGCCAGCAGGTTGGTCTGCTCGGCGATCGAGGTGATCACCTTGATGACGGTGGCGATCTCGGCCGAGGACTCCCCCAGCCGGGCGACGATCGCGTTCGTCGCGGTGGCGACCTCGACCGCCTGCGCGGCCACCGCGGACGCCTCCGTGGTGGAGACGCTGATGTCGCGGATCGAGGACCCCATCTCCTCCGAGCCGGTGGACACCACCTGCAGGTTGTTCGACACGACGTCCGCGGCCGACGCGACCGAACCGGCCTGTGCAGCGGCGTCAGCGGCGGCCGCGTCGACCGTGCCGGAGACGGTGGTGAGCTGCTCGGCCGCGTCGCTGAGCGTGCTGGAGTTCCCGGCCAGCTGGACGACGTCCGCCCGCAACCGGCTGATCGCACCGTCCAGCGACGCCGCCATCCGGCCGACCTCGTCGCGGCCGCCGACCCCCGACACGCGCGTCAGGTCCCCCTCGGCGAGCCCATCCGCCAGGCGGGACACACCCGTCAGCGCACCGCGGAGCCGGTTCGCCACCCGGAATCCCAGCAAGATGCTCAGCAGCACCCCGGCGGCGAGAACGATCGCGATGGTCACCGTCGCTTCTCGTGCCCGCTCAGCCGATTCGGTGATGTTGGCCTCCGACATGGCCTTCGCGCTGGCCTGCAGAGTGTTCTCGTCGGTACCCAGAGCGTTGTACAGGGCGTCGTACTGCTTGACGGCCTCGGCGAGCTGAGCGGCGGTCAACGGCGTGGTCGAGGTGGACGAGCCGCCGTTGAAGGCGAGGTAAGCGTTCCAGTCCTGCTGCGCCTTGGCGACCGCCTGAGCTCCGCCGCTCTCCTGCGCCAGATTGGTGCTCAGCACGCTCAACGCGTCGGTGATGGCCTGCTTGTTGCCGGCCAGCGACTGGTTGATCCGGTCCTTGAGGCTCGGATAGAGCTGCAGCGAAGAGATGTTCCCGCTGAAGGCCTCGATGTTCTTACCGAACGCCCCGGCTGCCGCCTGCACCGCAAGCGTCTGGCGCTGCGCGGCAGCGCCCTTGTCGTTCAGATCCTGGACCGTGGTGATCGCGACCGCTCCGACGACCAGTCCGCTGATCGTCGCCGTCAGCACCACCGCACCGATTTTTGTCCGCAACGACTGGTTGTCGAACGCCCCGCCGAGCTTCATGGCCGCGCCTCTCCAGGAACCTGTGTCATACGCCTGTCGATGGCGCCGCCCTCAACCTACGAGCAGACAATTCCCGCCGCGGACGTTTCCTGGATCTGGCCGGAACCGCTGCGCCACTTCCGTTCACCGATGACTGACACGACACCACCGGTAAAGCGTCCTAGGATCCTGTGTCAATGGCCGTACGGGAAGTCCTTGGCCACCGCAAATCGTCGATGCGGCCGCTACCCGCCGCTACCGGTCCTCCCCCGGTGCCGTTACCGGCCCGGGCGGCTGTGGCCGGCCATTGCACGCAGGCGCGCGTTGCGGGCGTCGAGTTCTTCCTGGGTGGCGGGCACCACGAGATCACCGCCGGGTCCGGCGGTGGCCTGCGCACGCTCGACGTACGGCCGCTGGTTGTTCTCGTAGTCACGGGAAGCCGCCGCGAGGTCCGCCGGGTGGGTGCGCAGAGCCTCGGCGAGGAACCAGGCGCCGGTGACAGCGAGCGAGGTACCGCGCCCGGACAGGCCGGAGGCGCAGTGGGCGGCATCGCCGAGCAGCACGACCCGGCCCCGGTGCCAGACCGGCATGTGGATCTGGCTGACCGAGTCGAAGTACAGCTCAGGGTCGTCGCGGACCGCGTCGAGAATGCCCGGCACCTGCCATTCGTCGTGGCCGGCGAACGCGTCCAGCAGGATCCGCTTCTGCGCCTCGAGATCGTGGTAGTCGTAGTCGATCCAGCCGGACCGGAAGTTCAGAACGCCGAGAGCGACGTCGCGGTAGCGGGTGATACCGATCATGTGACCGGGCCAGTTCAGAATCGGGTTGCCGGGGTCGCCGTCGTGTTCGGCGGGCAGGTTCGTCAGGGCGATGTAGAACCCGAGGTGCCGGAGGTAGTCGCGTTCCGGGCCGAAGACCAGCCGGCGGGTCAGCGAATGCATGCCGTCGGCCCCGACGACCAGGTCGAAGCGGTCTTCACGGCCGGAGCGGAAGGTGACGGCGACGTCGTCACCAGCGTCGTGAAGCTCCTCGATGGACTCGCCGAAGATCAACGAGGTCGCCGGGTCCAGTGCGGCGTGCAGGACGTGGGCGAGGTCCTCACGGGGGATCTCGATGTCGTCCCCGGAGTCGCCGACCTCGTCGGCCGGAAGCTCAGCGACGACGTTCCCGTCCGCGTCGACGAACCGGGTCCGGGCGGTCATGGTGACCTGGTGCCGGCGAATCCCGTCGAGAATTCCCATCCGGCCGGCGATCCCGAGCGCGTCGCCGCGGATGTCGATGGGCGATCCGTTGACTCGCAGATGGCCGGCGCGTTCGACGATGGTGACGTGGTTTCCGAGCGCACCGAGGGTGATGCCGGCACTGAGACCGGCCATACCGGCGCCGGAGATGAGGACACGCATGACGGCCTGCTTTCTCTAGTCAGGGACTACGCCCTCTAAGAAACTTTTTGTATCTTATTCCTGTGACACCATCATGCGACAGGCACAGCAAGAAGGCAGGACTCAGTGACGCAGAGCACACCGTTCCGGCGTAGGCGGGGTGCCGCCCTGGAGCAGGCGCTGCTCGATGCAGCCTGGGCGGAAATCTCGGAGCGCGGCTACGAAGCTCTCAATTTCGACGACGTCGCGGCCCGGGCCGGCACCAGCAAACCCGTCGTCTACCGCCGCTGGCCGAGCAAGGCCGAACTCGCGCGAGCGGCGTTCCGGCACGCCATCGGGCGAGACCCGCTCGCCGTACCGGACACCGGAAACTTGCGGGACGACGTGATCACGCTGCTCCGGCAGGTCAACGAACACCGGGTCGGCATCGCGACGGCGCTGATCGCCCAGCTGGGCGATCTCTACCGGGCCACCGGCACCAGCATGGAAGACCTTCGGGCCTCTCTAGCCATCGGCCAGGAGACAGCGATGGAGCAGATCGTCGGCCGAGCCGTCCAGCGCGGCGAGGTCGACCCGGCCCAGCTGACCGATCGGATCGTCCAGCTGCCTGTCGACCTCTTCCGGCACCAGCTGCTCATGACCGCCCGAGCCGTCCCGGACGCGGACATCATCGAGATCGTCGACACCATCTTCACGCCCGCCGTCACCCGCTCGACGGGCGCAGGCTTCAACAAGAGAAATGGCCCGGGAACGCGCTAGCTGCGGACGAAAGCGGGTGCGGTGACGCCGGTCAGGTTGACACCCAAGGTGTCGTCGATGGCCGCTTCCTGCTGTTCGGCGGTCAGGTGCGGCAGCAGGTCGAGGAACAGGATGGACAGGCCGTGCACGGCGGCCCAGCTCGACATCGTCGCCCGGGCGGTGTCGCCCGGACGCAGACAACCCGCGGCCACCAGACGGTCGAGTGCGCGTACCAGGAGGGCGTCGGGTTTGGAACGACCTTGATCGTCGGCCTCCTGGCCGTCGGGCGCCCCCGGGATGTAACTGCCGGTCGGATCGCCGCCCATCGCGGTGCGGAACAGTCCCGGCTCGGCCAGAGCGAAGTGGATGTAGGCGCGGCCGACCTCGATGAGGTAGGTCTTCGCGGCCTCCTGGGGATCGTCCGGCGCTTCCGCGTCCACGACATCGAGGTGCGCACTCATGGCCTCGGCCATGTCGCCGAGCGCCCGCTGCGCCACCGCCTCCTTGAGCGCGGTCAAGGTGGCGAAGTGGCCGTACGCCGAGTTGGGCGCGACACCCACGATCCTGGCGACCTCCCGCAGGACGATGGCCTGCGGGCCGCCGTCACGGGCCAGGGTGATGCCGGCCGCCACGAGGGCAGCACGCAAGTCGCCATGGTGATAGGTGGCACGCGTACGCGGGCGCTTCTCGGCCATGCGGAGATTCTGGCACCCGAGCACCTCCGGCCGGAGTCAGGCGGACCGCGGCTGGAGGTGCTCGATCGACGTCATCGCTGTCAGGCGACCACGATGACCGTCTTGCCGAGCAGCTTGCCGTTGCCCGCGTCCTGGTGGACGGCCTGCAGCTCGGCCAGGGGCCGGCGGTCGGCGATGTGCAGCTCGAGGACGCCGCTGTCGATGCGGGAGACCAGTTCGGCCAGGTGGGACCCATCGGGGCGGACCCACACGCCTGCCGTGCGGACCGCGCGTGTCTCGTCGCCCGGCACCGGGCCGGCCGAGCTGACGACGATGCCCCCGTCAGCCACGTACGGGGTGAGCTTGGCGAGATCCTCGGCGCCCAGTCGTACATGGTTGACCACCACGTCGAAGGGGCCACCGACGGCGGCCGGGCCGGCGTCGAGGTGCAGCGGGCCGAGGACCTTCGCGCCGTAACCGGTCAGCCGGTCGGCGTGCTGGGGACCGTCGACGGCGGTCACCGTCGCGCCGGCTTCGACGGCGAGCTGGACCACGAGGCTCCCCACCGCGCCACCGGCCCCGTTGACCAGGACGGTCTGTCCCGCCTTGATCCCGGCGAGCTCGACCGCCGCTTGACGAGCGGCCAGCCCGGTCAGGGGCAGCGAAGCGGCGTCGGTCAGGGTGATGCTGCGCGGAGCGGCGGTGACCAGGCCGGCCGCCACCACCGCGTACTCGGCGGCCCCGCCGTGCTGGTCGAGCGGGAACATGGCGATGACCGGGTCGCCGACCTGCAGTCCGTTGACGCCGTCGCCGAGCTCGGCGACGGTGCCGGAGATGTCGAGGCCGGGCGTGATCGGCAGCGCAGTGGGGATCATCTCGGCGAGGACACCCAGCCGGATGTGGTCGTCGACGGGGTTGAACGAGGTGGCCGCCACCTTCACCAGCACCTCGCCGGCACCCGGAACCGGCTGGTCCACCTCCTCCTGACGCAGGACCTCGGTGCTGCCGAACTCGTGGTATCGAATGGCCTTCATCGCGCTCTCCTCATGTCATCGCCGCTTCCGCACTTGCCTAGGCAACTCAGAGGAAGTGTTTATGACTTGCCTGGGCAAGTCAAGCGGGATGGTCGAGTAGGGTGCTGATGTGACCAGTTCCCCTCGGTGGCTCGACGACGAGCAGCAGAAGCTCTGGCAGGACCTGCGCACCGTGGTGGTGGGGCTGCCCATGCTGCTGGACCGTCAGCTGCAGCGCGACGAGGGCATCTCGAATTTCGAGTACAGCGTGATGGCCCGGCTGTCCATGGTCGAGAAACGCACGATGCGGCTCAGCGATCTGGCCACACAGTGCGACAGCACCCTGCCGCGGCTGTCCAAGCTGATGGTCCGTTTCGAGCGGCAGGGATGGGTCACGCGGTGCCCCGACCCGGACAACGGGCGGTACACCCTCGCGATCCTGACCGACGCCGGTCTGCGCAAGGTCGAGGACAGTGCGCCGGCACACGTGGAGCAGGTCAGGCAGTTGGTGTTCGATCCGCTCGGTGCGGCACAGCAACGCCAGCTCAGCACTTCGCTGGAGCGCATCGCCGAGCTGATCCGTGAGCGCCTCGACGGCCGCTGAAAGCCGCTACGACACCGCGGCTCCGGCTTCGGAGGCCGGGCGAACGGTGGTCAGGTGACGCAGGACGGCAGACAGGATGAACTGCTGGCCGGCCGGTGTCGGGTGGACCCCGTCGCTCTCCAGCAGACCCTCGAGCCCGTGGGACTCCATCTCGGCGTACAGATCGACACATCCGGGGTCGATCGAGCGCACCGCGGCGGCGATGTCCGCGACCGCTTCGGCGTCCCAGGTCAGGGGCAGGCCGGCGAAGTAGGCGGCGCTGACCGGACCGTCGACCGGCGGTGGGGTGATCAGGGTCAGTTCGGCCTCGAGGTCGCCGGTGACGAGCCCGGTCAGGACACGCAAGTTGCGTTCGGTCTCCTCGCCGGTGACCATCCGGTGACCGGTTCTCCGGCCGTGCCGGCGTGCGTCGTTGGTCCCGAGCATCATCAGCACCCGGGTGGGCCGGGCCGCTTCGAGCAGGTCGAAGCGCTCCAGCACGTCGGCGGTCGTGTTCCCGCTCAGACCCAGGTTGATCAGGCTGATCTGATCGAGGCCGGCCGGACCGGCCGCTGCTGTCAGCGTCTCGAACCATCCCAGCCGGTCCGCGGTGATCGAGTCGCCGACCGCCACGACCCGGTCCCCGGCGCTGAACGGCAAGCCCTGGATCGCTGCGCGGGCGCGGGTGTCCCCGAGCAGGTCGGTCACCGCCCGGCTCGCCTCGGTCTGCAGGGCCTCGAGGCCTCGGGCCACCTGCTCCCGGGAGATGGCCAGCATTCCCGCGAGCAGGTCGCGGTGGACGGTCCCGGCGATCGGGTGGCGCTCCAGCATCGGCCAGCGTTCGGTACGGGTGTAGCGCAGGAACTGCCGGCGGTCAGGGTCGGTGAGCGCGTTCACGCCGGTCTCCACGTGTCTCGGGGGCGGGCTGGTTGTCATCCCTTGAGGGAGCCCTGCAACAGAGCGGCGACGAACCGGCGTTGGAAGATCAGGAAGATGATCAGGGTCGGCGCCAGGATGAGCAGCGAGCCGGCGCACAGCAGCGGGATGTCGGTGCCCCACTGGCCCTGGAACGCGCCGAGCGCACCGGCCATGGTCCGTTTTGCCGGGTCGTCGACCAGCACGATGGCCAGCAGGAACTGGTTCCAGGTCCACAGGAACAGCAGGATGGCCAGCGACGACAGCGCCGGTTTGGCCAGCGGGAGGTGGACCCGCCAGAACAGCTGCCAGGTGGAGGCCCCGTCGATGCGGGCGGCTTCCGACAGCTCGTCGGGCATGTTCACGAAGTGCGCCCGCATCCACAGCACCGAGAACGGCATGAACAGGCCGATCAGCGGCAGGATGATGGCCCATCGGGTGTTCAGCAGACCCAGGTCACGCACCTGGTAGTACAACGGTGTGATCAGGCCTTCGAAGGGCAGGGTCAGCCCCAGGACGAAGACCAGGAAGCCGATCCGGTGGCCGGGCATCCGCAGATGGCCGAAGGCAAAACCGGCCATCGTCCCGAACAGCACCGACAGGGGCACGACGCCGAGCACGATCAGGGCGCTGGACACCAGCAGCCGGTCCATGTTCGCGGCGCTGAAAGCGTCGGCGAAGTTGCCCCATTGCGGGTTGCTGGGCCACGAGAGCCCGTCCGGATAGGTCCCCGAGGGGTGCAGGGCGGTGACGAACAGACTGATGAACGGCAGCACGGTCAGCACCATCAGCAGGACGAGCAGCGCCCGCCCGATCAGGGTCTCACGGCGGGTGACGATCATCGGGTGCCGTCCCTGGTGATCCGTTGGAGGGGCAGGACGCAGAGCAGGACCAGGACGGTCAGGGCGACGGCCAGGGCCGATGCCATGCCGATCTCCCGCTCCGCGAAGGCCAGGTAGTAGATCTCGAGGCCGGGCACCATGGTGGCGTTGCCGGGCCCGCCCTGGGTCGAGACGTAGATGATGTCGAAGCTGGCCAGGGCGGAGATGATCGTGACGGTCAGGCAGACGCCGATCTCCTGGCGCAGGCTCGGCAGCGTGATGGACCGGAATTCCCGTACCGGGCCGGCGCCGTCGAGCCGGGCCGCCTCGTACAGGGAGTTGTCGATCTTGCTCATGCCGGCCAGCAGCAGCAGGGTGCACAGGCCGATCTGGACCCAGGCGCCGATCACCCCGACCGCGGGCAGCGCCGTGTCGAAATCACCGAGCCAGGCACGGGTCAGCGAGCCCAGGCCGACGGCGGTGAGCAGCTGATTGATCAGACCGGTGGTCGACAGCAGCCAGGTCCACATGATGCCGGCCGCCACCAGCGGGATGACCTGAGGCAGGAACAGCACCGTACGCGCGACCAGCGCGAGCCGGCTCTGGGCGATGCGGCGGATGGTCGCCGCGACCGCCAGTCCGAGCAGGACCGGCACGAAGCTGAAGAACAGGATCAGCTCGAACGCGTGCACGATCGTGGCGAACAGCTCGGAGTCGGTGACCAGCCGGACGTAGTTGTCCAGTCCGACCCAGGTGGCCGGTCCGATGCCGTTCCAGTCGTAGAAGGAGTACTGGACGGTGAGCAGCAGCGGCCGGATGACAAAGACGAGGTAGACGGTCACCGCGGGCAGGGCGAAGAGCCAGCCGAGCCAGGCCGAGCGGGGGCGGCGGCGGGTGCGCCGCCCCCTGACGAGTGAACGGGCCATCGAATCAGCCCTTGACCTGACTCTCGTAATCCTTCTGGACCGCGGTCAGCAGGCCCTGCGGCGTCTGCTGACCGGCGACCAGCTTCTGCAACTGCGGTGTCCAGCTCTTGGCGTAGATCGCACCGGTGGCGTTGGCGATGAAGTCCATGGCGCCGTTGTCCTTGCCGATGGTCGCCCCGGCGGCCAGAGTGCTCGCGGTGACGGTGCCCTGGGCCACCTCGGGCATGTAGGCGTTGTCGGGACCCATCGGGTGCGAGCCGCCGACCTTGACGCCGATGTCACGGGCCTTCTGGTCGGTGGCCACCCAGTTGAGGAAGAAGGCGGCACAGTCGGCGTTCTTCGACTTCGCGCTGATGCCGTAGGTCAGCGGTGCGGACATCGCGGCCTGCTTGCCGCCGGCCTGCGCCGGTGGCATGAGGAAGAACCCGGCGTTACCGGCCATCTGCTTGTCGAGGTTGCCCGACTCCCAGTCGCCGCTGAAGATGAACAGGCTCTTGCCACCGATGAAGCGGCTCATCATCGTCGCGTAGTCCTGCGAGTTGATGTCCTTCGCCAGATACCCCGACTTGATCCACTTCTCGAGGTGCTGAGTGGCCTGCAGGTTGCTCGGGGTGTCGATCGTGGCGCCCTGCTTGTTGAAGATCCAGTCGTTGATCGGGCCCGGTTCGCCGTACGCCGCCATCAGGTTCTGCAGCGGGAACGCGAGGCCACCGGTGGCACCGCCGTTGAACTGGTTGATCGGGGTCAGACCGGCGTCCTTGGCCTTCTGCAGCACGGTGTCGAACTCGGCCAGGGTCTTGGGCGCCTCGGTCATCCCGATCTGGGCGGCCAGCTTCTTGTTGTAGAAGATGCCGGTCATGCTGAAGTTCAGGCCCATCGCGACCAGCGAGCCGTCACCGCGTTCGCCGTTGCTGCCGAACCGCATCTGCTCGAGCTGCGAGGGCGGCCACTTGTCCCAGCCGTACGCCTTGGCGTAGGTGTCCATGTTCAGCAGCAGGTTGTCCTTGGCCAGCTCCGACACCTGCGGAAGGCGCATCAGGTCCGGCGGGTCGTCGGACAGCACACGCGGGGCGTTCTGGGTGATGACCGCGAACTGGTCCTCGCGGATGTCGAACTTGACGTTCGGGAACTGGGCGGTGAACTCGTCGGCCAGGGTCTTCGGCAGCGGGAAGCCCGTCTCGAAGTAGCCCTTCAGCGTCACCGGGTCCGTGCCGCACGTGGTCGTGACGGAGGCCGGCGCACTGTTGGCGGTCGTGGTGGAGCTCCCGCCGGGGGCACTGCACGCCGCCGCGACGAGGGTTCCGGACAGAGCAAGGATCGCGTACAGGGGCCGGGTACGGCCGGCTGCACGCCGGCCGGTCGAAACGCGTGTCATGGGCAGGCACTCCTCGGTTCGGTGGCGGATGAGGTCAAGCTGAGGTTCGAAGTCGGGACAGGGCGTCGACGATGTCCTGGTGCCAGGTCGCGGCGGGGGGCCAGGCGCCGGTCAGGGCCAGTGAGCCGTGGACCGCCCCGGGATAGACGGCGAACGACACGGGTACGCCGGCCTCGCGCAGCCGTTGGGCGTACCGCTCGCCGTCCAGGCGTAGCGGGTCGTGCTCGGCGCTCTGGATCCGTGCCGGCGGCAGACCGGTGAGGTCGGCCGCATGCAGGGGTGACACCAGCGGATCGCGGCGGTCCGGCCCGGCACCGAGATAGAGATCGGCGCACAGCCGCATGTCGTCGACCGTGATGCCGTAGTCGTCACCGATCCCGGAGCTGACCATGGTGTCCAGCGTCAGGTCCAGCGGCGGGACTTCCAGCAGCTGGAGGTCGATCCGCGGCCCACCGCGGGTCCGGGCCAGCAGGGTGACCGCGGCAGCCAGAGTTGCCCCCGCGGAGATGCCACCGATGGCGACCCGCTCGGGATCCGCACCGAGCTCGGCGGCGTGCTCGACCGCCCAGCTCAACCCGGCGAAGCAGTCCTCCAGCGGTACGGGGAACGGGTGCTCGGGCGCCAGCCGGTAATCGACCGCGACGACCACACACTGCGCGCGGCCACTGCGGTCGTGGCACAGGGCTTCGTTGACCTTCTCTTCGACGGACCCGAGCCAGAAACCACCGCCGTGCAGGAAGACGTACAGGGGAAGCGCTCGGGTCGTCGCCGGCCGGTAGACCCGGACCCGAATGCCGCCGCCGGGCCGGTCGAGGACGTGGTCGGTGACACCGACCGGCGCCACGGCCGCCCCGAACATGTCGAACAGCTGATCCGAACCGTGGTGGATGGCGGTGCGGCGTACCGCGACAGGCGCGCCGGGGTCGCCGGAATCAGGTTTTGTCGCCAGGAAGGCAGCTACAGCCTCGGCCAGTTCCACCTGCCACCTCCCTCGATCGGTCACACGACTGAAACATCGCGCACACCTCAAGTCAACAGTTTTTATAGAAGCACTTTTATTACGCGCCGCAGGTGGACGCGGAGATGATCACTCAAGTGGTGGAACGTTCGACCAGCTGGACGTCGAGCAACGTCGCCGATCGCAGCGCGGACCCGCCGATGTGGCCCAGCAGCACTCCGAACGCGGTACTGCCCGATTCCTCGAACGGCTGGCGGATCGTGGTCAGGTCGGCCGCGGCGGCGGCCTCCCCGTCGTCGAAGCCCATCACGGCCACGTCCTCGGGCACGCGCAGACCTCGGTCGCGGGCGGCCAGCAGTACGCCGACGGCGAGCACGTCGTGGTGGGCCATCACAGCGGTCGGCCGGTCCGCGTGGTCCAGCAGATGCGCGGCCTCCCGCCGGGCCTCGTCGACGGAGTTCCCGCTGGTCGCGACGACCACCTCGGCCCCCTGCCGGGCCGCCGCCTCCCGGAAGCCCGCCAGCCGCTTGACCGCCTGCGACTCGTAGTCGGAGACCTGCCGTTCCAGCAGATATCCCAGACGGCGGTGCCCCTGCTCCAGCAGATGCCGGGCGGCGAGCCGGCCGCCGTTGTCATCGTCGATCACGACCCGGCTGAAAAGGTCACTGTCGGCATCGACCATGACGGTCGGCAGGCCCCTCCCCCGGAGCCGCTCGGCGATGCCCGGCTCGATCTGCAGACCCATGACGATCAGTCCGTCCAGCCGCCCGTGGATCGGCATGCTGGCCAGCGTCGGTGACGAGGTCAGCGCGGCCGACTCGTGGTCGAAGACCAGGACGTCGGTCTCCAGTTCCGTCGCGGCGGTCAGCACCCCCGACAGCCGCCGCAGATAGGAACTGTAGGAGGTGAAAGGCGCCATCACCCCGATCCGGCCGGTGCCCTGCCGGGCGAGGCTGACCGCCTGGACCTTGGGGATGAAGCCGAGCTCGTCGACCACTGACAGCACCCGCTCGCGGGTGGCCGCCCGGACCTTGTCCGGCTTGTTCAGGACGTTCGACACCGTCGAGATACTCACCTGGGCCCGCTCGGCCACCTCGTAGATCGTGACTCGATGTGCTGCCACCGACGCCTGCTCTCGTATCGTCCGGCGTGTCACGGCGGTACCCGCCGCCCGGCGCCGAAGCGCTTCGGCAGAAGCACTCTACCGGCCCGTCAGGACAGCCCGGGCAGAGTCTCAGCCAGCCAGTTGCCGGCGGATGCCGTCGGTGTCGATGACCGACCAGACCTCCTCGATACGGCCCGCACGGAACCGGTAGAAGACATGTTCGGTGAACGAGACCCGGCGACCGGCCACGTCGATCCCGAGGAACTCCCCCTGCGGCGTGCAGTCGAACCACAGCCGGCACGAGACATGGGTGGAATCGGCGATGAGCAGCTGGATCTCGTAGTGGAGGTCGGGAATCTTCCGGGTGTCCTCCGCCAGAAGCGATCGGTATTTGTCACGACTCCATTGCTCACCGTTGTAGACGACCTGATCGTGAACAAAGTCGTCGAGATCGTCCAGCCGCCGGTCGTTCAGGACAGCAATGTACGACCGATAAGTCTTCTCGAGGTCACCGTTGTCCATTGACCCTCCTTCGGCCGGCCGGCGCGAGTACTGGTACCCACCGTAAGCGTGTATCTACTCGTTCCTCGATGCGCAGGATGCGGTCGTCGCCGGGTTTCGGGCCGACGCCGCCCCACGTGGTGCGGTCGGTGTTGGAGGTCATCAGCCAGAGGGCGCGCATCACGAGCGGTAGCGGCCGCTCAGTACGCCCAGCACATCGGAGTAGCGGCCTTCGGCTTCGGCGTTGCGCTGCCACTTGACGCGCTCCACCAGGATCTGCTCGGCCTTGGGGTCAGCCTCGAGCAGGCTCATCACCTCGTCGAGGTACTCCTCCAGAGGCATCGCCACGTCGGAGTTCTGCTGGTTCATCAACGTGGTGCGGGTGGCCGGCGGAACCAGCTCGATCACCTGGACCTCGCTCTTGAACAGTTGCACGCGCAGGCTCTCGGTGAAGGAGTGGATCGCGGCCTTCGTGGCGTTGTAGGTCGGCGTGGCCGGCAGTGGCACGTACGCCAGGCCCGAGCTGACCGTCATGACGGTCGCGGACGGCCGGGCGAGCAGGCCGGGCAGGAAAGCGTTGATCAACCGGATCGGGCCGAGCAGGTTGACCGCGACGGTGCGCTCGGCGACGTCCAGCGACGCCGGGTCGCGCAGGTCCTCGGGCTCCATGATGCCGGCCATCGTGATCAGGGTGTCCAGCCCCGGGTGGCGGGTGGCGAGCTCGTCGCGGGCCGCGGTGATCGACGCCGGGTCGGTGGTGTCGATCGTGATGGTGTCGAGGCCGGGGTGCTGGGTGCGGATCTGCTCGAGCAGCTCGGTGCGCCGGCCGCCGACGATGACGGTGTTGCCCCTGTCGTGCAGGCGCAGGGCCAGGCCGAGGCCGATGCCGGAGGTCGCGCCGGGGATGAAAACAGTGTTTCCGGTGATGTTCACGGGATTCCTTCTGTGGACAATTTTGGGCATGCGTTACCGCAATGACAAAGGAGAAGAACTGGGGTCAGGCGAACTTCTGATTCCCGAGCACGTCCAGGAATCGCATGTGTTCGTGGGCGTTCGATCCGGGACGGGGCCGGAAGAGAATGAGCCGGTGACCGGTGGCCGGACTCAGCACAACATCGCATTGCAGATCGAGGTCACCGACGAGTGGATGCCGGAGGAGCTTGGGAGTCGACGTGAGCGCGGCGACGTGCTGCTGTGACCACAGCTCACCGAACTCGGTGCTGCGTTCGAGCAGATCGGCGACCAGTCCGTGGGCGAAACGGTCGCCCGCCGAGCGCTGGGCGAGCCCGGCACGCAGATCGGCTGCGTAAGCGCGGCCGATGCGTTCGTGCTCCGCCGGGTCGTTGCTGTCGCGTGACGCCGGATCCGCGAACCACCGCCATGTGACGTTGGATTGGTACCCGGGCAACCCGCTCCAGACGCCCAGCAGGTTCCTCGCGGCGCGGTTCTGGGCGACGACGGTGAGCAGGTCGTCGGCCACCTGCGCCGGCGTGTGCTCGAGCTCGTCCAGCAGGTAGATCATCGCTGGGTCGACGTGGGCCAGCGGTGATCGGGGCTCCGGCGGTTGCTGCCCGGCGAGGCGGAACAGGTAGTCCTGTTCGTCGGCCGTGAGCCGGATGGCCCGGGCCAGGCTGGCCAGCGCCGCAGCGGAGGGGGTGCGCTCCCGACCTTGCTCGAGCCGGGAGTAGTAGTCCGGCGACAGTGCTGCCAGGCCGGCGACTTCCTCACGGCGCAGACCGGGTGTGCGGCGCCGGCCGCCACCGGGAAGGCCTACATCCTCGGGCTGCAGCCCTTCCCGCCTGTGGCGAAGAAAGTCGCCGAGCGCTTTGTCATTCATGTCAACTCCCCTCCGGTCTGAATCCAGCATCGCCGTGAATCACCCGGATATGAAGGCCGCGTTTAGCCTAGGTTCCGCACACCCCGGCTCATTCGGAAACGGTCGCCGCGCCGGAACGGTGGAAGATGATGACGTCGCTGGTCCGGAGCACCACCTGGTATCCGTATGCCGGTAAGCGGTCGATGGCGGCTGCCATCGTCGCGGGGGCTGCCATGGTGGTGTCGGGCGGATCGCTGACGGCGACCCACTCGGGCCGGACACCGGCCTGGGGGTAGACGGGAAAGAAGTAGACGGTGCACCGCGAGGTGAGCTGCGGCGCGAACCTGTTGTCGGCGGCGACACGGGCGTCGTCCGGTATGCGGGCCAGAGCGAGGCGGACCTGCCCGGCCCCGGTGTCCGTGGCCCAGGTGCCCGGCATCAGCAGACCGCGCAGCGGCAACGGGTTCAGCAGTGTCGCGGCCAGAGCGATCAGGCAGGTGGCGTGGGCCGCCGCACGCGCTGCACGCCCGTTCCCGATGGTGTCGAGCGCGTCGAGGAACGCCACGAAGACGATGGGCATCAGGACGGCGCTGTACTGAAAACCGGTGCCCCAGTAGGACGGGTTCGTCGACCAGAACCGCCAGGCCAGGGTCGGCACGACGGCGAGCAGCAGCGGTGAGCGCAGCGCGAGGAACAGCGTCGGCGCGAGGAGCCACAGCAGAGTGTGCAGCTTGATGGCGGGGAAGAACAGGCGGTACAGCGGGCCCTGACCGTTGAAAGCTGTGCTGCCGGCGTACGGGTAAAGGTGGTCGGGGTTGAGGGCCGGCAGGACCACGCCGATGATCACCAGGCCCGAGCCGACCGCGATCAGGATCATCGCCGCGCCCAGGCGCCGGCGGCCGCGCAGCGCCAGCAGCAGACCGATGACCGCGACCGTTGCGGGAAGGTCTTCCTTCACCGCGATCAGCGGCAGAGTCCACGCGGCGGCAGCGGTCCAGCGGCGCTCGACGAGGGCGGTCAGACCGAACGCCAGCAACGGAACAGCGAAGGCGACCTCGTGAAAATCGAAGTCAACCGCTGACTGCAGACCCCAGGACATCCCGTACGCCGTCCCGGCACTCAATCCGCCCGAGCGGCCGGCCAGGCGGATGGCGAGCCGGGTGATCGGTATCGACGACGCCGCGATCAGGGCGGCTTGCGCGACGAGAAGGGTGACCGGGCCGGGAAAGAGCCGGTAGAGCGGGGCCAGGACGGCGAGGACCGGATGGAAGTGGTCGCCCAGGAGGTTGAAGCCGGGCGCTTTGATCGTCGACACGGGTGCGCCGAGGCCGGCGTAGCCACGCACCGCCTGCTCGAAGATGCCGAGGTCGTAGCCGCTGGTCTGCAGCCGCAGGTGCCGGTGGATCGACCAGCACGCGTAGGCCAGGAACAGTGCGGCAGCCAGTAGGTACGGCGCGGTGGTGCTCTTTGTGGTGACGGTACGGGCGTGGACAACGGCTGCGGGCATGCGGCGAGGTTCGAGCACCGCGGCTGAACCGCCGCTTAAGCAACCTGAAGCAGCTTCAGGTGAGCGGCGCCCAGGGAAGTTCAGCGATGAGACAGGCACCGTCGTCGGAGCCTGCGGCGTACAGGGTGCCGCCGTGGCGTACGGCGATGTCGCGGGCGATCGCCAGGCCGAGCCCGGCGCCGCCGTGGCCACGGTCGCGGGCCTCGTCGACACGGGCGAACCGCTCGAAGATCCGTTCCTGGTCCGCCGGCGGGATGCCCGGCCCGTCGTCGCGGACCTCCACACGGACGAGGCCGGGCTCGACTTTTGCGACGGTCACAGTGATGCGCTCACGGGCGTACCGGGAAGCGTTGCTCATAAGGTTGTTCAGCAGCCTGGTCAGTTCCTCCTCGCGCCCGGTCACCAGCGCGGGCCCGGACGCCACTACGGTGAAACGCTCGTCCGGCGGCACACGGTAGCGCCGTTCTCCGACCAGTTCGTCGGCGATCGCGGCGAGGTCGACCGGCTTCCCGCGAGCCGGTGCCGTCCTTTCCAGGCGTGCGAGCAGAAGCAGGTCGTCGGTGAGCCGCTGCAACCTCTCGATGCCGGCGCCCAGCACCTTCAGGTCGGCAACGCCACCGTGCGCGGCGGCGACCTCGACGGTGTTGCGCAGCCCGGCGAGAGGACTTCGCAGCTCGTGCGCCCCGTCGGCGACAAACCGGCGTTGCCGCTCGGCCGCCTCGGCGAGCCGGTCCAGGGTCGCGTTCATGGTGTCGGCCAGGCGGGCGATCTCGTCGCCGGTGCGCGGCCGGCGCACCCGGCTGCTCATGTCGGCGGCGGTGATGCGTGCCAGCTCGGCGCGCATCCCCTCCACCGGGCGCAGCGCACGTCCGGCGGCCCACCAGGCGACCGCGGCGACGAACAGGACGGCGACCGGGAGGCCACCGCGCAGCCAGCGGTCGACCGGGGCCAGGGCAGCCTCCGTGTCGAGCGGGGAGACGAGCACGTAGACGGTTGCGTCGGCGTCCTGGGACTCGGGAGCCCTCGGGACGTTGTAGGTCACCAGGGTGACCTCGCGACCGTCGAGCCGCCCTGGTCCACCGCTGCGGGCGGGTTGCAGGAGCACCTCGGCGTGGCCGAACAGGTCCTCGTCCGGCTCTGGTGGAGTTGCGGGGAAGGCCAGACCACTTTCCCGTGCGTAGTAGGCCAGTTGCCCCTGGGCCAGCAGCACTGTGCCGTGGCTGTCGACCACGGCGAAGCTGACGCCCAGACCGAAATACGGGAACTCGTACCACTGGGCAAAATCGTAGTCTTCCGAGCCGTAGGCCAGCGTGCCCCCGCTCGCGTTGGCCCGCGCCGCCGGCGTCTTGTACGTCGAGGCGATGGCCGGGGCCCGTGACTGCGCAACCGCGACGGATCCCGACACACTGTTCGCGGAGATCTCATGGCGTAACCAGAACGCCCCGCCCCCGAGGCACAACGCAGCCGCCAGCGCCGCCGCAGCCGCAGCCCGGACACGAACCGCCGTCGGGCGCGGCAACCGCGGCCTAACCACGGCCGTCCACCAACCGGTAACCCACGCCGCGGACCGTCTCGATGCTCCGGACACCGAACGGCACATCGATACCCAGGCGCAATGCCCGGATGTAGACCTCCACGATGTTGACGTCACCGTCGTAGGCCGCGTCCCACACCTCGTCCAGGATCTCCGCCTTGCCGACCACCGCGTTCGCCCGGCGCGCCAGACAGGCCAGCACCGAGAACTGCTTGGCGGTCAGCGTGATCGCCGTCGACCCCCGCGAGCAGCGGCGCTGCGCCTGATCCACGACCAGATCGCCCACTCTCAGCAACGCCGGCGTGGGCTCCCCGCCCCGGCGCAGCAGGGCTCGGACGCGGGCCAGCAGGACGACGTACGAGAACGGCTTGGTCAGGTAGTCGTCAGCCCCGGTGTCCAGGGCCTCCGCCTCGTCGTACTCACCATCCTTGGCCGTGAGCACCAGCACCGGCGTGGCGACCTTCGACTCCCTGAGCCGGGCGCACACCAGAAACCCGTTCAGGCGGGGCAGCATCAGGTCGAGGATGATGGCCTGATAGCCCTCGGTCAGGGCGTACTCGAGCCCGGTGACCCCGTCGTGAGCCACATCGACGGTGTAACCCTCCGCCACCAGACCCCGGCGCAGCGACTCGGCCAGTTCCCGCTCGTCTTCCACCACCAGCAGTCGCACCCTGGCCATCCTGCCAGCACCGGGCCTCCAGCTCCTGAAGCAAACTTCAGGTTCGGTACGGGCGTGGGTCAGGCTTGTCCGGCGCGCTGGGCGCCGGTGACGGCGGAGGCGCCGAGGTCGGGCTTGGCCAGCGACCGGCCCGTGGCGGCAGCATCCGACCAGGTCGCCGTGTCGGTGACGGCGGCGAAGTTCGAGTTGAGCAGGGCCATCAGCGTGGTGTGGATCGTCTTGGCGTCGGCGAAACCGGCGTCGTTGGCGATGTTGATCGCACCGGTGGCGTCGGCGAGCACCTCGGCGGCCAGTCCGTGGGTCTCGGCCTCGGCGGCGGAGGCGAGCACACAGTTGTTGGTCATGTAGCCGACGAGAGTGATGGTGTCGATGTCGCGTTCCTGCAGCCAGGCGAGCAGGTCGGTGCCGGCGAAGACGGTGCCGTACTGCTTGACGATGGACTTCCATCCGCCGGTGTTGCGGCTTTCGACCTCCGGATGCAGCTGGAAGCCCGGCTGGGTGGGGTTGAACACGGGTGCGTCCTCCCCCATGGTGTGCTGGACCGCGACGACGGGGATGCCCGCGGCGGTGGCCGCGTCGATCGCTCGCGTGATCTGGATCAGCGAGTCGGCGTGCGGCGGGTACTGGATCTCCAGCGGACCGCTGAAGTACTCCTGCTGCACGTCGATGACGATGAGGGCGCGGCGCGGGTCGGTCATGATCGTGAGCTCCTCGAGGTGGGGTGCCGCCGCGGCGGTGGGCGACATGTCGAGTCTGCGGGCCGCGAGCCTTGCCGACCATTGGCACAGGTGCAGCGTTACGATGAAATCGTGCCAACTTCCGGGGGTGCGCTGCGCATCGCTGTCTACGCCTTCGACGGCGTCACGATGTTCCATCTCTCCGTGCCGCAGCTCGTCTTCGACGAGGTCAGGCGGCAAGGGCTGGGTCAGTGGACGACAGTGCTCTTCGCCGACCGCGCCGGCTCCGTCCGCACCGCTGAGGGGTACCGGATCGGCGACGTCCAGGGTCCCGAGGTCACCGAGGAGGCCGACATCGTGGTCGTCCCCTCCTGGTTCGAGGACGGTCGCGTCGCTGGTGCGCAATTTCGGCGCATCCTGACGACAGCCCATGACCGCGGCGCCACGGTCGCCGGACTGTGCCTCGGGGCCGTCGCCGTCGCCGATGCCGGGCTGCTGTCGCGGCGTACCGCGGTGACGCACTGGCAGGCCGTCGACATGCTGGCGGCGCGTCACCGCGACATCGGCGTGAACGCTTCCGTGTTGTACATCGACCACGGCGACGTGCTGACCTCCGCCGGCACCGCCTCGGCCATCGACGCCTGCCTGCACCTGGTACGCGTCAGGCTCGGCGCCGCGGCAGCCAACCGGGTCGCCCGCAGCCTCGTGGTGGCCCCTCACCGCGAAGGCGGGCAAGCGCAGTACATCGAGCGGCCGCTACCCGCGCACCTGGCGAACGATCCGATCGCCGTCGTGATCGAGTGGGCGTTGCTGCATCTGGCCGAGCCCCTGCCGGTCGAACGACTGGCCGAGGTGGCGCATCTGAGCCGGCGTACCTTCATCCGGGCGTTCCAGGCCTCCACAGGTGTCACGCCCGCAGTGTGGGTGAAACAGCAGCGCCTCGACGAAGCCCGGCGACTGCTGGAAACGACCGACCTCGCGATCGACCAGGTCGCTGACGCCTGCGGCTTCGGCAGCACCGTCACCCTGCGGCAGAGCTTCGCCGCCGCCTTCGACACCTCGCCGTCGGAATACCGCCGGCGCTTCGACGCCCGTACCGGGGCCGGCAACCGGTAGGCCGGAATTCTGGTCCAAGAACGGCTCGATGGTGAGGGCTCAACGCGGGGGCGTTGCTGCCCTGCGGGCCCGGTTCGCAGCGATCAGTTCGTCGAGCGATTCCAGCGTCGTGGTGAGCCCGCCGATGTGCGTGACAAGCTTGTCGCGCTCTTCCACCAGACGCTCGAACGCATGGTCGGACGCGGCCTGGCTCGGCGACACGAGGCACGGCAGCACGCTGAGGATCGTCTCGCTGGACAGGCCCGCCGCGTAGAGCCGCTGAAGGTAGGCGACCCGGTCGACCTCGTCCTCGGTGTAGTGCCGGTGGCCGCCCGCACTTCGCCTGCTGCCGAGCAGTCCCTGCTCCTCGTAGTACCGCAACGAGCGGGTGCTCACGCCGGTGCGCGCAGCCAGGTCCCCGATCCGCATCAGGCTCTCCCAGTGTTTGCTGTCACGAACTCTTGAACTTCACATCCATGTGAAGTTTTAGCGTTCTCGTATGACTTACGCAGACCTGCCGGCCCTCAGGGTCGACGTCCAGCACGGCGTGGCCACGGTCACGCTCGACCACCCGCCGCTCAACCTCCTCGACCGTACGCTGATCACCTCACTGCTGAGTTTCGTGGCGCGGGTCGGCGACGACGACACAGTCCAGGTGATCGTCTTCGACAGTGCCGACCCGGAGTTCTTCATCGCGCACGGTGACATGGCCTTCCTCACCGACCCGTCCGCACTGGCGCCCGACGACAGCCTGCCGCCCGGCATCAGCAACCCTCTCCAGCTCCTGCACGAGCAGATCCGGGCGTTGCGGCAGGTCACCATCGGCAAGCTCGCAGGCTTCGCCCGCGGCGGCGGCAACGAACTGCTCATGGCGCTGGACATGCGTTTCGCGGCGATCGGCCGGTCCGGTCAGGCGCAGCCGGAAACGCTGATGGGCATCTACCCGGGCGGCGGTGGCACGCAGTACATGACCTCGCTCATCGGGCGCCCGCGGGCCCTGGAACTCATCCTCGGCGGTGAACTGGTCGGCGCGGAGCTGGCCGAGCGGTACGGGCTGATCAACCGCGCGGTGCCGGCGGACGAGCTCGACACCTTCGTCACCACACTGGCGCGCCGTGTCGCGGCGCTCGGGCCGACCATCATCGAGGTGGTCAAGACCGCGGTCGGGGCGGCCGACTACACCCGGCCCGACATCTCGGCGGAGAGCGCCCAGGTGGCCCGCCTCTCGTTCCCGGAGGTGTCGGCGCTGGCCCATCGGCTGCTCGCGGCCGGCGTGCAGACCCGAGCGGGCGAGCAGCAGCTCGAGAAAATCCTCAACGAGGTCCTGACGTCGTGACGGGCCGCCGGTCGGCTCTACTTCGCCCAGACGGTGCCGCGAGCCTCGTATTCCAGGATGGTCTCCACGCGTACGGCCACAGCCGCGCCGATCTCGCGGCGGACCAGGTGCAGTGCCAGCTCCAGGCCCGAGGTGACGCCGGCGGAGGTGACCAGATCACCGTCGTCCACCACGCGGGCGTCGATCACCTCTCCCCCGCGAGCGGCCAGCTCCTCCTTCGCGCCGGTGTGCGTGGTGCACGGGCGTCCGGCGGTCAGTCCGGCCTCGGCCAGCAGAATGGCACCGGTGCACAGTGAGGTGACCAGCACTCCGTCCTTCACCGCGGCGGCGAGCTTGCGGGGCAGGTCACCGTCGGCGATCTCGGCCCAGATGCCGGGTCCGGTACGCCGGGCGAAGCCACCGCCGGGTACGACGATCAGGTCGGCCTCGCCCGGCGACCAGCCATTCGCGACGGTGACCTGCGTGCCGAACGCCGCAGTGACAACGCGCGGCGCGCCGCTGGTCACGTAGCCGACGCGCACCGCTCCGGAGCTCTGACGACCGGCGAGGGAGAACACCTCATAAGGGCCGACAAAATCCTGTTCCTCCACGCCGTCGAACAGCACGATCTGGACCCGCATCGGATGCTCCGGCGACCATCCCTTGGTGGCGGCCCGGGCCGGCGCCCCCAACCCGGCTGCGGCGGCTGTTCCGGCCAGGGCCGATCCGAGCAGACTTCTGCGTTGCATCGTGACTCCCCACTATCGGCATATGGAGGTAAGTCGATGGCGGGAGCCGGAAAGTGCCCGGCCGGTTCCACCTTTTGTGACGGGAAGCCGGCCTCAGCTCTTCGCACGCTCTGGAGTGATGCGCAGCGTCACGATCTGGAACGGCCGGAACTCGAGTTCGATGCTGTCCGGGGAGTGCCACTTCTGCTCGTCGACAGGACGCTCGAGGAGGTCGGTCGACCAGGCGGTGGTGAAGGCGAAGCCCGGCCGGATCAGCGAGCGCACCCGTGTTCCCGCTGCCTCGTAGAGCCGCACGATGAGGTCGCCGGAACGGTCCTCCGCCAGCTTGACCGCTTCCACGTACACCGACGGCGCCGAGATACTCACGACGGGCTCGACGCCGTGGTCGGCGTTGTCCACGGCACGGGCCGGAAGATTCATGCGGTAGCCCGCGGACGCCGCGTGGAGGACGTCGGCAGCAACACCGAGCGAGGTACGCAGCACATGAACACCCTGGTCGGCTTCGGGGTCCGGGTACTTCGGCGCCCGCAGCAGCGACTCACGGACCAGCGTGGTGGTCCCCCCGTCGTCGCGGACCGACCGCGTGATGTCGTGGCCGTAGGTGGACCCGTTGGCGACCACGGCGCCGAAGCCGCCCTCCGACACGTGCACCCACCGGTGCGCGACCGTCTCGAAGCGGGCGTGGTCCCAGGTGGTGTTGACGAAGGTCGGCCTCAGGACGTGACCGAACTGGATCTCCGAGGCGGCCTGGTCGGCCCGCAGGTCGAGGGGGAACGCCAGCTTGAGCAGCTTCTCCTGCTCGTGCCAGTCCACGGTTGTCTCGATCTGCACCTCGGCGTCACTTCCGGCCAGCCGGTACCGCTGGACCACGGAGGAGTTGCCGTAACTGTGCCGTACCAGCAGGTCCCGGTCGGTGATCTCGACGGAGTCCGGGGTCCGCAGCTCGGTCACCGACCGCTGGTAGGAGCGGTCGATGTCCCACGCCTCGAACATGGCGGGGATGTCCCGGAAGATCTGCAGCACCGACGCTGCCTCGCCCGGCGCGATCAGGTCCCGGCCGGTGTTCCGGTCGACGAACGAGACGAGGAGACCGGTCGTGTCGAAACGCACGACAACACGGTCGTTCTGCAGCACATAACCGGAGTCGGTCCGCTCCGGGGCCACCGCCGGCCCCGGAGCGCCGGCAACCGTGGCGCCCAGGGCCGTGACGGCATCCGCGATCACGGGGGCGGCATTGAAGACGACCGTCTCCGTACCGTGGCCGGCCAGGGCCCGCTGGGCGGTGCCGATGAGCTCCTCCAGCCGGACGGCGACCTGCCGGTAGTGCTCCTCGGCCTCGTCGTGCACCCAGGCGATCGCCGATCCCGGCAGGATGTCGTGGAACTGTTGCAGCAGCACCGTCTGCCAGATCGATTCGAGCTCACCGTACGGGTAGTCGATCAGCCCGCGGACCGCGGCGGTGGCGCTCCAGAGCTCGGCTTCACGCAGGAGGTGTTCGCTGCGCCGGTTGCCCAGCTTGGTTCTGGCCTGGCTCGTGTACGTGCCGCGGTGCGCCTCGAGGTACATCTCGCCGTACCAGACGGCGGGCTCGGGCAAAGTCCGCCGGGCCTCGGCGAAGAACTGCGACGGTGAGCCGAGCGTGACGCGCGGGGCGCCCTCCAGGTCACCGTTGCGGCGGGCTGCCCCGAGCATCTCGGGGGTAGGGCCTCCCCCGCCGTCGGACCAGCCGAACAGGGTCAGCGAGACGTTCGAAGCGCCCCGTTCGGCGTACTGGCGCTGGGCTTTGGCCAGATCGGCGGCGCCGAGGTCGGAGCCGTAGGTGTCGTTGGGCGGGAAGTGCGTGAAGATCCGGCTGCCGTCGAGGCCCTCCCACAGGAAGGTGTGATGCGGCATCCGGTTGGTGTCGTTCCAGGACAACTTCTGGGTCAGAAAGCTGTCGGTACCCGCTGACAGGGCGATCTGCGGGAACGCCGCGGTGAAGCCGAACGAGTCCGGCAGCCACGCCTCGCTCGACAGGATGCCGAACTCCCGGAGGAAGAAGTTCTGCCCGAGCAGGAACTGGCGCACCAGAGCCTCTCCGCCGGGCATGTTCGCGTCGCTCTCGACCCACATGCCACCGACCGGAACAAACCGTCCCTCGTGGACCCGCTCGCGAATACGCTCGAACAGCTCCGGATAGAACTGCTTGACCCAGGCGAACTGCTGGGCGCTGGAGGCGGCGAAGACAAAGCCGGGGTCGGCGTCCATCAGCGTCAGCACGTTCGAGAAGGTGCGCGCGGCCTTGCGAACGGTCTCCCGGGTCGGCCACAACCACGCCGAGTCGAGATGCGCGTGGCCCACTGCCACGATCGAGTGGGCGCTCGGGTGGGCGGGTGAGGCCAGGACGTCGCTCAGCACGCTGCGGGCCGGCGTGACCGTGGTGGCGATGTCGTCCGGGTCGAGGATGTCGCACATCCGCTCGAGGGCATGGCGGATCGCCGCCCGGCGCGGCGACGCCGGGTCGAGCTGGCCCAGCAGCCCCATGAGAACGGAGACGTCCTGGAGCAGCGCGTCCACCGCGAGATCCCGTTCGACCAGGGCGACCTGGCGCAAGGTGTAGATGGGGTCGGTACCCGCCGTCGCCGGGTCACCCAGGTGGAGCACGTCCGCCCTGCGCGGCGAGGCGAATCCGGACGGCAGTGGTGCACCCCCGGCCGCCGAGGCGAGCGTCGTGACGAAGAAGTGCTCGAGCATGTTCGGGTTCGACGCGGCCTCGACGTAGAAGTCGATCTCCGCACCACCGGCCGGGTCGACGTCCACCACGTGGTTGAACGGCTCGATGCCCTTCACGATCGAGCCGTCGGGCCGGTACACCAGCGCTTCCGCCTGGAAAGCCGGCAGCAGTCCGCTGAAGCCGATGTCCACGAGCAACTGGACCGTGGTGCCGTCGTGTCCCCAGTCCTCCGGCACCTGCCCGGTGACGTGGAACCACGTCGTGCCCCACGGCCTGCTCCAGCGGTCGCCGGCCGAGAACGGCTGGAAGGACTGGCTGACGGCTTCCGCGAACGGGACGGGCTCGCCGGGCACTTCCCAGGCCGTCACCGTGAGAGGGGCGACGCGGCGGAAAAGGCGCGGACCGAGCCGGGTGCTCACCAGGTTGCCGATGCGCATTTGCGCCTGGGTGTCGTTGTCATGCATGGCTGAAAAGTAACACTGAAAAGTTCCAACCGGAACTTTCTTACCTCACTAGAGTTTCCGCAGAGACACCGGGCGACAGGAGGGGGCGAAAATGCCGAACGAGGCGACGCAGAAAGCTTCGTCGGTCTCCGGCACGGGATCCCGCGGGCGCTACCCCAAGGGAATCCTCCGCCGCCAGCAGATCCTCGACCGCACCATCGAGGTCTACGCCGACCTCGGACTCGAAGGCACCTCGTTGCGCGCGATCGGCGACGCCATCGGGGTCAGCCACGCCGCCCTCCGGCGCTACTTCGACACCCGCGAGGAACTCTTCCTCGAAGTTCTGCGCGAGAAGGACCGCCAGGCCCTGGCCGAGGCCCACGAGACCGGGATGGATCGCAAACCGGGGTTCGCGACCATGGCGGCGAACTACGCACTGCGGGCACCGGGGCTGATGGCCCTGCGGCACAGCATGGTGGCGCGGGCACTGGAACCGGGCAACGAGCACTCGCTCGAGTTCTTCCGCGCCCGGTACCGGACGATCCGGCAGGAAGCCAGGGTCATGCTCGAGTTCGCCCGCGAGCGCGGAGCCGTCCGCGACGACATCCCGCTCGACACGGCGGCCGCCCTCCTGATCGCCGCCCTCGACGGTCTGTCCACCCAGTCACTGCTCGACCCCGAGGCCGACATGTACGCCGGCATGGGACTGCTCGAGCACCTGCTCTCGACGGCCGAACCGACGACCTGAGCGCGGCCTGAGCTGCGCGGCACCTCCCGGAAGGATGTCCGACAAGAAAAGTTCCACCCGGAACAATTCGGTGTTACGGTTCGACCACGCGGCGGTAACTGCCGTGTCACCTCAGGTCAGAGGACTCAACGTGGACGAATCGAACAGCACCCCAGTCCTTACCAGCGCCGGCCCGCCCGCCCCGCTCAACGCCGCCGCCGCGGGATCCCGGTACGCCTTCGTGGCGATCCCGCTCGCCCTGCTGGGCTGGGCGATCGCCCTGGTGCCGCCGCTGTCCATCACGATCGCCCTGCGGCTGCGCGAACTCGACCTCGACCGGTCCGCGGCGAATCTCGGCATCGTCCTCGGCGTGGGAGCCCTGTTCTCCTTCATCACCAACCCGCTCGCCGGACGCCTGTCCGACCGCACCACCAGCCGCTTCGGCATGCGCAAACCATGGATCTTCGGCGGCGCCGTCATCGGCTACCTCGGCATCGCCGTCATCGCGTACGCACCGAACGTGGCGCTCGTCGTCATCGGCTGGAGCATCGCGCAGATCGGGCTGAACTTCTGCCTCGCCGCCCTGATCGCCATGCTGCCGGACCAGGTTTCGCCCGACAGCCGGGGCCGGGTCGCGTCGTTCATCAGCCTCGCCCAGAACGTCGGCGGCGTGGGGGCCGCCTTTCTCGTGCAGCTCTTCCCGATCGGCGCACTGCAGGGCCTGGTCCCCAGCCTCGTCGGTGTCGTGCTGATGCTCGCGGTCGTCGCGCCGATCAAGGACCGGGTCCGCACGGAGCGGCCGACCGAGCGGTTCGACCTCAAGACCCTGTTCGGCTCGTTCGTCTTCAACCCGCGCCGCTATCCCGACCTCGGCTGGGCCTGGCTGACGCGGTTCTTCCTCAACACCACGCAGTTCACGGCCACCAGCTATCTCACGTACTTCCTCATCGCCGAGTTCGACGTCAGTGACGCCGACGCGCCGACGATGGTCTTCAAGGCCGTACTGGTCAACGCGATCGGCCTGCTCATCGTCACCCCGATTCTCGGCTGGCTCTCCGACAAACTCGGCCGCCGCAAGCCGTTCGTCATCCTTTCCTCGCTGATCGCCACCGCCGGTCTGATCGTCATCGCGTTGTCCTCGACGATCCCGATGCTGCTGCTGGGCGAACTGATCCTCGGCGCGGGAGTCGGAGCCTTCTTCGCCGTCGAGCTCGCCCTCATCGCCGACGTGCTGCCGAACGAGGAGACCGCGGGCAAGGATCTCGGCGTGGCCAACCTGGCCCAGTCGCTGCCCCAGTCGCTGATCCCGATCGCGGCCCCCTCGGTCATCGGCGCCTTCGGCTACCCCGGGCTCTTCCTCGGCGGCGCCCTGTTCGGCATCCTCGGCGCCCTCGGCGTGACGCGCGTCCGCAAGGTCCGCTGACCCTCCGGCGGTCGCCCGCTCCCGTACACGGACAGGGCGGCCGCCGGCCGGGCTCAAGCCACGGCTTTCCCGTGCCGGATCAGGTCGCCCGCGATCCAGCCGATCGCCATGCTCGGGGCAACCGTGTTGCCGGTCGTCAGCGTCGGCATCACCGATGCGTCGGCGACCCGGAGCCGCTGCGTCCCGCGTACCCGCAGGTCGTCGTCCACCGCCCCCTCGGGACCGAGCGCGCACGTACCGACCTGGTGGTTCCCGGCAAAGCCGTGCTCGAGCACGTACCGCAGGACGCTGTCGTCGTCCGAGACCTGCGGACCGGGGGCCGTCTCACTCGCGGCGGAGGCGAACGGATCCGCCTCGAGGATCTGCCGGACCCGGCGGAAAGCGGCGACGGTGAGGTCGCGGTCGTGACCGGTGGACAGGTACCCCGGCACCAGCCGCGGCGGGTGGTGCGCGCTCGGACCGGTGAGGTGGATCGACCCGGTGCTGGTCGGCGCGTGCGGATAGAACCCCACCGTGACGCCGTCGCCCGCGTCCGCCCCGGCGGAGGTGCCGTCGTGACCGGACACCGAGACCGGGGTGAACAGCACCTCCATGTCGGGGCCGGCCACTGCGGGGCTCGAGCGCAGCACCGCGAGGACGGTGGTGCCACCGTGGGCCAGCGCACCGGAGCGCCGGAGCAGGTACCTCGCGGTGGTGCGCAGCCGCGCGGCCGGCGTCACCAGCTCCCGGTTGCGCCCCGGGACACCGCGCAGCCGCAACGCGAACACGGCACCCCGATGTTGCCGCAGGTTCTCCCCGACCGCCGGGTTGGCCGCAACCATCGGTACGCCCCCGGCCGCCAGCACGTCCGGGTCGCCCACGCCGCTGCGCTCCAGCAGCAGCGGGCTCTCCATGGTGCCCGCGCACACGATGACCTCACGGCGGGCCGTGAACCGGGCCTCCCCGTCGGGGGTCATCACCTCGACACCGGTCGCCGTCGTACCGTCGAAGATGATCCGCCGCACCTCACAGTGGAGTTCGAGCCGAAGGTTCGGCCGCCGCGTCGCCCGGTGGAGATAGGCGCGGGCCGCACTCATCCGGGTCCCGCCGGCCACCGACAACGGCGCGTACGCGACCCGCTCGTGACCGGAACCGTTCAGGTCCTCGAACGCGCTGATCCCCTGCTGCACCAGCGTCCGGATCCACAGCTCGCACGAACACGCGGCAGGCCGGGTCGGCGCTGAGCCGGTCGGCCAGCACCGACCCGGCGGCACCGCTGCCGACGATGATGTAGTCCGCGGTGTCGTCCATGTCAGTTGCCCTTCGGGGCGCGACCGAGACGGACGGCCGCGATCAGGAAGAAGATCGCGCCGGGAATGGCATAGGCGACCGCGTTGGTCAGCATCGGGTCGGCGGCGGAGGCAGCCACGAGGAAAGAACCTCCGGCGAGCACCGAGAGGCCGCCGCTGATGATCATCGGCCACTGGCCGCCCATCGCGCGGCGCGTGACCGCCACGATGAGCTGGATCGCGCCGGCCACGATCGCCCAGGCACCCCACACCCGCAACACCGCCGGGATGCCCGAGGAGCCGGCGACGGCCAGAGCGCCCGCCGCGAACGTACCGACCGCGACATTGAGGTACAGCAGCGCAGGCGATCGGGTGGCTGCCGACGACTGAGCGTCGACGACCGTAGCGGCCACATCGACCAGGGGATAGAGCACAAAGAGCGTCACGACCAGCGGATGAAGATCACCGGCGATCGCGAGCATCACGCCGGCCCAGACAACGGCGAACGCAAAACGGAAAAAGTACAGCCGTCGCAGGGTTGCGGCCGTCGTCGAGATGTCGGGCACGACAAGAGTGGTCATGGCAGATCCTTCCGCCTAAGATAGAACGAACGTTCTGTACCACCATGACCCGGCGGCAGGGGGACTGGCAAGACCGAACGTTCTCCTCGTATGAACGGCCAATTTCCGGCGTGTGATCAAGCTGCTCGTGACAAGCGTCACCCCAGTAGATACTGTGTAGCGTACGTTACATACAGGAGGTCACATGGCCGAAAACTCCGCCTCGGGAGGGCCCGCGGCCAGGCCCGTGCTCGTGCTGCTGCACGGCGGCGGACCGGGGGTCGACGCGGCCGGCAACTGGCGCACCGTCCTGCCCCGGCTCGCCGAGCGCTTCGAGTGCGTCACGCCCGACCTGCTCGGCTTCGGTACGCAGATCGGCCCGGCCCCCGACCGGGAGTGGCCGCACGGCCCCGCGGCCTGGGCACAGGAGCGCGCCGACCAGATCCTGCGGCTGCTCGACAGCCAGGGCCGGCGCCAGGTCCATCTGCTGGGCAATTCGGCTGCCGGCGGAGCGGCCGCTCTGGCGTTGATCGCTTCCGCGCCGGAGCGCGTCGACCGGGCCGTGGTGATGGGCGGTGCGGGCACCGGTCCCCTGCCGGCCCGGGTGCCGTTCTACGACGAGCCGACCCGCGACTCGATGCGGGCCACGCTGGGCCGCCTGGTCGCCGACGAGAAAGACCATCTGGAGCTGCTCGCCCAGCTCACCGACATCCGGTACGAGCAGGCGCTGCGCCCGGGGGCCGAAGCGGCGTTCCGCGCCATGTTCGACGCCGGCCCCGGTCATCCCGCACCGGTCGACCCCGCTGCCGTCACCCGCCCGGTCCTCGCCCTGCACGGAGAACGCGACCGGGTCGCACCCACCGACGTGTCGGAGCGCCTGGTAGCAGCCCTGCCACAGGCCCGGCTGGAGGTGGTGGCCGGCGCCGGCCACTGGATCCACGTCGACCGCCCCGACGAGTTCTGCGACAACGTAGAGAGGTTCCTTCTGTCATGAGGCACGCAGGTGACCACCCGGAGAAGGTCGGCGTCCTCATCGTCGGCGCGGGACCGACCGGACTGACCCTGGGTATCGATCTGGCCCAGCGCGGGGTGCCGTGCCTGATCGTCGAGGCCACCACCGAGCGGCCGGTCAACCCACGGTGCAACACCACTTCGGCACGCTCGATGGAGATCTTCCGTCGGCTGGGAGTCGCCGACGGCATCCGCCGGGCCGGGCTTCCCCTGGACTACCCGACCTCGATCCAGTACCGCACGACGCTGCGCGGCACCGAACTCTTCCGCCTGACGTTCCCCTCGTCCGGTGAGGTGCTCGACGGCGCCGGCCGGGCGGACTGGCCCACACCGGAACCCCAGCACCGGATCTCCCAGCTCTATCTGGAGCCGATCCTGGAGGAGCACGCCCGCCGGACGACCGGTCTGACCCTGGAACGCGACTGCCGGCTGGTCGAGCTGCGGCCACACGCGGACCACGTCGAGGCGGTTGTCGAATCCGGCGGGCAGACCCGGGTGCTGCACTGCGACTACGTCGTCGGCTGCGACGGGGCGCACAGTGCCGTACGCCGCGGCCTCGGCGTGCGCTACCAGGGGGTCGAGGCGATCCAGAAGTTCGTGTCGACGTACCTGCGGTCGGCCGACCTGGGCCGCCTCGCCGCACGCGATCCGGCCTGGACCTACTGGATGTTCGGCCGCGTGCAGTCGTCGCTGATCGCTATCGACGGCGGGGACCGCTGGCTCCATCACGTCGCCTTCGCCCCGGACCACGACACCGACGCTGAGGACCCCGGGAAGCTCCTCGATGAGGCCTTGGGCGGTCCGGTGGAGCACGAGGTGCTGGGTGTGGTCAGGTGGACCGGTCGGCAGCTGGTGGCCGAGCGCTACCAGGACGACCGGGTGTTCCTGGCCGGCGATGCCGCGCACATCTGGATCCCGGTCGGCGGATTCGGGATGAACACCGGGATCCAGGACGCCGCCACGCTCGGGTGGATGCTCGCGGCGGTGTACCGGGGCTGGGCGCCGCCGGAACTGCTGCGCGCCTACGAGCTGGAGCGCAAGCCGGTCGGGGAACAGTTCGCCGGCGCCGTGGGCCGGGCCGCACGGGCCTCGCTGGCCGAGGTCTCGCCCGACATCCACATTCCGGGCGAGGCCGGCGACCGGGCCCGGCACGAGTTCGCCCACCGGCTGGCGACGACCGAACCGCACCGCTACTCCCCCGACGGCTTCAGCTTCGGCTACCACTACGCGCACTCGCCGCTCGTGCTCGACGGCGGCGAACAGCCCGCGATCGAGATGGGCGTCTACGACCGCCGGGCCCGCCCGGGTTTTCGGCTCCCGCACACCTGGCTGCCCGACGGAACGCCGGTCCTCGACGCGCTCGGCCGGGAGTTCACGCTCCTGCGGACCGCCGGCGGTGACGCCGATGCCTTCAAGGCCGCGGCAGCCGCACTCGGCATACCGCTGACCGTGCTCGATCTGGGCTCACGGTGGCCCGAGCGCTACCCCGCCGACTTCATCCTTGTCCGCCCCGACCAGCACGTTGCCTGGATGGGAGACGCCGCGACCCGGCCCGGGGACGTCCTCGCCGCTGCGACCGGCCGGCTTCTCGTCTCTCCGGCGTCCTGACAGCAACAGGAGAACCACATGGCATACGCACTAGGAATCGACGTGGGCGGCACGTTCACCGACGCTGTCGCCTCGGACGGCGCCGACCGCATCGTGTCGGCGAAGACGCCCACCACCCCGCCCCAGCGCGAGATCGGCGTGCTGCGGGCGCTCGAGGAGCTGGCCCATGAGCTCGGCATCGACGTGCCGCAGCTGCTGTCGGAGACCGACTTCATCGCCCACGGCACCACCGCCTCGATCAACGCTCTCGTACAGGGAACGGTCGCCGACGTCGGGCTGATCGCCACCAAGGGCCACCGCGACTCGATCTACATCATGAACGCCGAGGGCCGGACGCTCGGCCGGTCGGCGCACGAGATCCAGGACACCCTCCGGCAGCGCAAGCCGGCGCCGCTGATCCCGAAGAACCGCGCCCTGGAGGTCACCGAGCGCATCGACTACGCCGGCAACGTGCTCGTGCCACTGGACGAGGACGAGGTCCGGCAGGTCGCCCGGACCCTGGTCGACCAGGGCGTCGAGGCGATCGCGGTCTGCCTGCTGTGGTCGTTCAAGAATCCGGCGCACGAGCAGCGGATCCGTGAGCTCATCCACGAGATCGCGCCGGAGCTGTACGTCACGCTCTCCTCCGACGTCAGCCCGCGCATCCGCGAGTTCGCCCGTGCCTCCACCACGATCATGAACGCGCAGATCGGGCCACGACTGCGTAGCTACCTGACACCGCTGCAACAGCAGCTCGAGGACGGCGGTCTGCAGGGACCACTGCTGGTCATGCAGAGCGAAGGCGGCACGATCACCGCCGACCGCGCGCCTGAACACGCCATCACCACGGTCGGGTCGGTGCTGTCCGGCGGGGTGATCGGGGGCCAGCGCCTGGCCGCACAGCTCGGGCACCGCAACGTCATCACGACCGACGTCGGCGGCACCACGTTCCTGGCCGGGCTGATCGTCGACGGCGAGCCGGTGATGGCTCCCGGCTCGATCGTCAACCAGTTCCCGATCAACGCCGCCACCATCCGGGTGCACACCATCGGTTCCGGCGGTGGCGCGCTCGCCTCGGTGGACAGCGGCGGCAATCTGCGCCTCGGGCCGCAGAGCGCCGAGGCGGTCCCCGGACCGGCCTGTTACGGCAACGGCGGCACCCGGCCGACCAACACCGACGCCAACCTGGTGCTGGGCATCCTCGGCGAGCGCGGACTGCTCGGCGGACGCAAGCCGCTGCGGATGGACCTCGCCCGCCAGGCCATCGGCGAACACGTCGCCGAGCCGCTCGGCCTTACGGTCGAAGAGGCAGCAATCGCCATCTACGAGGTGCAGAACGCTCAAGCGAGCGACCTGCTGCGCCGGGCCGTGGTCCAGGCCGGCTACGACCCCCGGGACTTCGTCGCGTACGCCTTCGGCGGTGCCGGCCCCGCGCACTGCGCCGGATACTGCCAGGACCTGGGCGTCCGCGAGGTGGTCGTGCCACTCGGCCCGGTCGCCTCGGCTTTCTCCGCGTACGGGCTGGCGGCCTCGGACGTCGTGGTGAGCGTCGAGCTCTCGGACCCGTCGGCGTTCCCGGTCGGCCGGGAGGTTCTCGAGGCGCACTTCGACCGGCTGCAGGCGGAGCTCGATCGCGCGCTGGACCGGCAGAAGGTGAAGTTCTCCGAGGTCACGATGTATCGCGAGATCGACCTGCGCTATTCGATGCAGGTCTACGAACTCGCCGTCCCGGTGCCCGACGGGGCCTTCACCGAGCACACCGGCCAGGAGATCCTCGACCGCTTCGAGCAGCAGTACGAGCGGATCAACGGCTCGGGCGCCGGCTACCGCGAAGCGGGCGTCCAGGCCATCACCTACCGCATGCGCGCGAAGGCGAGCCTCGGCTTCTCCGTCGTCCTGCCCACGATCGACGCCGCGGACGGACCGGACCCCGCGGCGGCGCTGCTCACCCACCGCCCGGTGTGCCTGGACTCCCAGATCGGCTACGTACCGACACCCGTCTACGACTACGCCCGGCTGCGCGCCGGGCACCGGATCACCGGCCCGGCGGTCGTCGAGGTGCCGACCACGGTCGTGGTGATCCCGGCCGGCGTCCTCGGAGTCGTCGACCGCCTCGGCAATCTTGTCATGAGCTACCAGTGAGGACCCCCGCCATGCGAACCACCATTCCCGGGTCGGAGATGTTCACCAGTCGCCCGATGCCCCGCGCGGAACTCCTGCGGCGGATCTCACCGAAGCTGTCCCTGCACCAGATCGACGACGAACGGACCGGTGACGTCGGGGCGCTGACCTACGAGGTCGTCCGCCACCGTCTGTGGGCCATCACCCAGGAGATGGGCGAGACCCTGCGCCGGATGTCGGGCTCGCACGTCGTCACCGAGTCCAACGACTACAACTTCTCGATCTGTGACGAGGTCGGCGAGCAGGTGCAGGTCGGCACGTACAACATCGGTCTGATCGGATCGATGGACCTGGCCATCTTCTGGACCCTGCAGCACCGCAGCGACAACCCGGGGATCGCCGAGGGCGACATGTTCCTGTGCAACGACCCGTGGATCGGCGGCGGGCTGCACCAGAACGACGCCGCGATCCTGGCGCCGATCTTCTACGAGGGACAGCTGTTCGGCTGGACGACCGCCATCGCGCATCAGGTGGACCTGGGCGGGTCACGACCGGGTTCCTTCAGCCCGTCGGCCCAGGACGTGTTCGCCGAGTCGGTACCCACCCCGCCCATCAAGGTCGTCCGGGACGGGGTGCTGCAACGCGATGTCGCCGACGCGTGGGTCCGGCGCTCCCGGCTGCCGCACCTGGTCGGGCTCGACCTGCGCGCCAAGATCGCAGCGAACAAGAACGCCGCGGACGGCATCCTGCGGCTGATCCACAAGTACGGCGCCGACACCGTCAAGGCGGTCATGCGGCGGATGATGAACGACGCCGAGAGCCGGTTGCGCGACAAGCTGAGCGGGCTGCCCGACGGCACCTGGTCGGCGGTGGGATACCAGGAGCAGTCGCAGACCGGCGACCGCGGGTTGCACGCCATCAAGGTGGCAATGACCAAGCAGGACGACCGGCTCGTCTTCGACTTCCGGGGAACGGCGGAGCAGACCGGCATCATCAACTGCCCGTATCCGGGTCTGCGCGCCGGCATCGTGTTCACCCTGCTGCCCCTGCTGGCCGGGGACATCCCCTGGGCCGCCGGTGGTCTCATGCGGTGCTTCGAGATCGTCACCGACGAGCACACCATCACCAACGCCTCCTTCCCGGCCGCAGTCGGCAAGGGACCGTTCGGCCCGGCCTGGGGTGCCGGCAACCTCGTCGCCGAGGTGCTGGCGAAGATGCTGGACGCCGAGCCCGATCACCGCCGGGACGTCCAGTCGATCTGCAACGGCACCACCGATCTCTGTGTGGTCTCCGGTGTGGATGTCCGTGAGGGCAACCGGAAGGGCTTCATCACACCGATCTTCGACGTCATGGCCGGCGGGTACGGCGCCCAGGTGCACTACGACGGCGTCGACACGGGCGGCCGATTGATCATCCCCTCGGCCCGGGCACCCGATGTCGAGATGACCGAGTACCTCTACCCGCTGGTCGCCCTCTGGCGCCGGGAGCAGACCGACTCCGGCGGGCCCGGTCGGCAACGCGGCGGGATGAGCGGTTCCGTCTGCTACGTCCAGCACCCGGACCAGTCCGAGCCGATGTCGCTGGTCGTCTCCGGCACCGGGAAGGTGGCGAACCAGAACGTCGGCCTGGCCGGCGGCTACCCCGGCAACTCCCAGCTCGATCTGGTCGTCCGGGGCATCGACCGGCCGCAGCTCGCCGGGGCGCGGACCATTCCCGCCGGACTCGACGACCTGGGCGGCCGGACCGAGGTGCTGCCGTGCGAGGGCGAGTCCCGCCTCGGCCCCGGCGACGCTCTGTACCTGCACTGGCAGGCGGGCGGGGGCTACGGCGATCCGCTGCTGCGCGAGGCCGAGAGCGTCCGTGAGGACGTCCTGCAGTTCCGGGTCTCGCCGGCGGCCGCGCGCGACGTCTACGGTGTCGCCCTGCGGGACGACCTCGCGGTCGACGTGGCCGCCACCCAGCGCTCCCGCCAGGATCTGCGGCTCCAGCGGCAGACCGACGCGGGCCTCGCCCGGTCCGGTGCGCGGCCGGTCCTGGATCAGCCGATCCCCGGCGACGCCCGCCGGCTCGACGACAACCTCGCCGTCGTGGCGACGGCGGCCGGCGCCTCCGTCGCCTGCGTCCACTGCGACCTGGTGATCGGCCCGCTGCAGGACGAGATCTACCTGACGTTGCTGGCCCGCCGGGACGCACCCCTACCGGAGGCGGGCCCGCAGATCTGGCCGGACCCGTCGGCCTACACCGACACCGAGATCGTGTTCCGCCAGTTGTTCTGCCCGGGTTGCCTGACCGCCGTCTACTCCCGGGTCGTTCCGGTCGATCACCCGCTGCCCGACGACGTGTTCCGGTCGTTCGCATGACGGCCGGGCCGGGCCGGGCGCTGCTGCGCATCGAGGGGCTGACCAAGTCCTTCGGCGCCACCCGGGCGCTGGACGACGTCAGCGTCACGATCCACTCCGGTGAGGTGCTCGCGGTGGTCGGGCACAACGGGTCGGGCAAGTCGACGCTGGTCAAGATCATGGCCGGCTTCCACACCGCGGACCACGGAACGATCGACCCGCGCAGCGAGGTGGGCCCGCCGACCGAACTGCGCTTCATCCATCAGGACCTCGGGCTGGTCGAGACGTTGTCGACCCGGGAGAACCTGGGGCTCGGCAGCGGCCGCGACGGGCCACCGTGGTTGCCGCTGCGCAAGGCGGCCGAGCGGCGGCTGGCCCGGGAGCTCACCGCCCAGTTCGGTGTGGACCTCGACGTCGACGCCCTGGTGCAGCAGCTGTCGCCGGCGGAACGGACGATCGTCGCGATCGCCCGGGCCCTGCGCGGCTGGGACCAGGACAGGAACATGCTGCTGGTGCTGGACGAGCCGACCGCGGCACTGCACGGCGCGGAGGTCGACCGGTTGATGGCGGTGGTCCGCCGGGTCGCCGAGCGCGGAGCCGGTGTGCTGTTCATCTCGCACCGGCTGGACGAGGTACTGGGCGTTGCCGACACCGTCCTGGCCCTGCGCAACGGCCGCGTGGTCGGCAACGTGCGCGGCGCCGAGGTGGACTACGCCGGGCTGGTGGAACTGGTCGCCGGCGGATCGGTCGCCGCGCTGGATCGCCGGGACACCGGCACCGGAGATCCCGTCCTCCGGGTACGAGGTCTGGCCGGCCGCTCGATCGTGGACCTGGACGTCACCGTCGACGCCGGGGAGATCGTCGGGGTGGCCGGGATCCTGGGATCGGGCCGTGACGAGGTCTGCTCGCTGATCTTCGGCGGCCGGCGGCGCAGCTCCGGGACGGTCGAACTGGCCGATCATCCGCTGGCCCCCGGCGACCTGCAGGAGTCGATTCGTCACGGCGCGGCCTTCGTACCGGGCGACCGGCACCAGGACGGCGCCGTGATGACGATGACCGCCACCGAGAACCTGATGGCGGTGCGGATCCCGGGCACTGAGAGCCGCTGGCGCCGCCTGCGGAAGAAGCACGAGGCCGACGAGGCGGCGAAGTGGTTCGCCACCTGCGGCGTGGTGCCGGCCCAGCCCTCGATGGACCTGTCGCAGTTCAGCGGCGGCAACCAGCAGAAGGTGGTGCTGGCGAAATGGCTGCGCACACGACCGCGGCTGCTGCTCCTGGAAGAACCCACCCAAGGCGTCGACGTCGGCGCCAAGGCGGTGATCCACCGGTTGATCGCCGAGACGGCCGGCGCGGGGACCGGCGTGCTCGTCGCGTCCTCCGAGGCCAAGGAGCTCGCCGAGCTGTGCGACCGCGTCCTCGTGCTGGCCGACGGGGTGGTCACCGCCGTGCTGGCCGGCGCGGAGCTGACAGAGACCCGGATCCTGCAGGCGAGTGTGCCCGCATGACCGCAACGGACACAGGAGAGCGCGACCGCATGACCACCATCAGCCCCCCGGCACCCCGCAGCGCCTGGCACGGCCTGCGCGATGCTCTGGCCTTCCGCAACATCAGCGCGATCTACATCTTCGTCGTGATGGTCGTCCTGTTCTCGATCCTCGCGCCGGACACCTTCCCCACCGTGGACACCGTCCGGATCATCCTGACCGACCAGGCGCTGACCGCAATCCTGGCCATCGGCCTGGTCGCCCCGCTCGCCGCCGGGGCGTTCGACCTCTCGATCGGCTCTCAGCTGGGCCTCGCCGCGATCGTGGTCGCCTGGCTGCTGGCCCACCAGGACTTCGGGCTCTGGACCGCGATCGCGGCCACCCTCGCCGTCGGCGTCGTCGTCGGCCTGATCAACGGCCTGCTCATCGTCAAGGCCGGGATCAGCTCCTTCATCACCACGCTGGGCATGAGTTCGGTGGTGCTGGCGGCGATCGCCTGGATCTCCGACGACGCCCAGATCCTCGACCTGGGCAGCGACTTCCAGCAGATCGCCACCTACGAGATCTTCGGCATCTCGACGTCGGTCTACCTGATGCTCGTGCTCGGCGTCGTCGTCTGGTACGTGCTCGACAACACCCACCTCGGACGGGTGGTCTACGCGACCGGGGGCAACGCCGGCGCGGCGCGGCTGTCCGGCGTACGCACCGACGTCGTCGTGGTGGCGAGCATGGTGGCCTGCGCGGTGCTCGCCGCGGTGGCGGGCATCCTGCTCAGCTCGTCACTGGCGACCGGCGACCCGACCGTCGGGCCCGGCTACATGCTGCCCGCGTTCGCCGCGGTGTTCCTCGGCTCCACCCAGTTCCGCAACGGACGCTTCAACGTGCTCGGGACGGTGGTCGCGGTGTACGTCCTCGCGACCGGCGTCAAGGGGCTTCAGCTGGCCGGTGCGCCGGTGTGGATCCCCGAGCTCTTCAACGGTGTCGCCCTGCTGCTGGCGGTGGCGATCACCCGGCTGCGGAAGTCCTCCCGCCGCCCCGCTGCCTGACCCTCTCGTTCCCCCTCCTCCGACACGAAGGACGACCCCCCATGAGAACACCCACTTTTGCGCTGGCCGGCACGGCACTGATAACGACGCTCGCCCTCCTGACCGGGTGCGGAGGTCAGGAGGATCAGGCCTCCGCGGCGATCCCGGCGGAGGCGAAGCAGAAGGCCCAGGCCCTCATCACTCCCCTGACCGGTAAGCCCGGCGCCTTCCCCATCACCGAACCGCTGAAGAACCGGGTGCCCGCCGGGACGCGGATCGCCTATGTCGACAACGGCAACGCCCTGGTGTCGCTGATCTACAAGCTGATGCAGCCCGCGGCGGCCAAGCTGGGCGTCGATCTGTACGCGGTGCGCGCCGGCACCTCGGCGAGCGGTGTGCAGAGCGCGTTCAGCACCGTCGTTCAGCAGCGTCCCGCCGCGGTCATCAACACCGCCATCGACCCCGCGCTCTGGAACAACCAGCGCAAGGAACTGGTGGCTGCGGGCATCCCGGTGATCTCGCTGGGGACGGTCGCCGGCGCGGACTCCGGGCTCGTGCAGCCCAACGGCGAGGCCGCCTTCGAGAGACAGGGTCGCCTGCAGGCCGCTTTCCTGGTCGCCACCAACGACAAGGCGGTCGACGCGGTCCTCTACGTGCACAACGAACTGGCCTACGGAACCGCGGTCCGGCGCGGCTTCGAGGAGGGACTGAAGGAGCTGTGCCCGGACTGCAGCGCCCGGGTCGTGCAGATCCCCATCGCCGAGGTCGGCAACAAGGCGCCCGAGCGCATCGTGAGCGACTTGCGGGCGAACACCGGCACCGACGCGATCGCCTTCCAGTCGTCCGCGGTTGCCACCGGGCTGCCCGCCCGGCTCAAGGTCGCCGGCCTGGAGAAGATCCAGATCGTCGGCGCGAACCCGCTGCCGACCAACCTTCAGTACCTCAAGGACAAGCAGGCGACCGTGGAACTCGGTGCGGATCTGAACACGCTGGCGTGGACCGCCATCGACACGGCCGCCCGTCTGATCACCAAGCAGCAGCCGCAGCAGAACGTGCTCGACGGCGAGGCTCTGGTGCAGCAGTTCCTGCGACCGGAGGACATCACCTTCGACCCGTCGCGCGGTTTCTCGGCGTACCCGGACGTGGCCGAGCGGTTCGCGGCGCTGTGGGGCTAGTACCATTCCGTAGGCCCACCGGCGCCGCAGGCCGGGTCGGCTGCAGACCTACGATGATCGGATGACCAAGGGTGATGGTGCGTTGAGCAGCCGCGACGTGATTCTCGCGGCTGCTCGCACGCTGATCGCGAGCCGAGGTTACGACGGCATGCTGATCTCCGAACTTTCCTCGATGTCCGGGCTTCCCGCCAGTTCGATCTACTACCACTTCGGGAGCAAGCTGGGCGTTCTGGGCGCGTTGCTGGAACGGACCTTCGAGGAGCTGCACGCGTCGTTCCCGAGCCCGTCGTCGTTCGACGGGCACGAGCCGATCGAGCGCTTCGAGCTCTGGTTCACGGCGGCCTGCGCGGCCCTCGACCAGCGCCCCGACTATCTGCGACTGCTGCTGGCCGTCTCGGTCGGCTCGCACTCGGAGACCGGCCCGGTGCGGGAGACCGTCCGGCGCATCCGCGACTACGGGCTCGCTTCCTGGGTGAGCGCCCTGACGCCGATCTTCGCACCGGCCGGCGGCGACCAGGACAAGGACTTCATCCATCACCTGGCTGTCATGGGCCGGGCCATGACCGACGGCCTGTCGGTGGGCACGAGCTACGAGGGCGTGACCCACAGCGCCCACGTGGCGCCGTTCGTCGCCCTCATCCGCAGCACGGCCGCTCAACGGCAGGCGCAGACCCGCTGAGGGTCCGGCCCGGCCTCAGGTGGCGCTCCAGGCTCCGTCCAGCACCAGGCGCGTGCCGTTGACGTACGACGCCTCCGGCGAGCACAGGTAAGCCACGGCTCCGGCGACCTCGTCGGGTTCGATGAGTCGCTTGATCGCCGACCTGGTCAGCATCACGTCCGAGATCACCCGGTCGGCGGACAGGCCGTGCACCCGCGCCTGGTCCTCGATCTGTTTCTCCACCAGCGGGGTACGCACGTACCCCGGAGAGACGCAGTTGCTGGTCACGCCCTTGCCTGCGCCCTCGACCGCGATGACCTTCGACAGGCCCTCGAGACCGTGCTTCGCGCTGACGTACGCGGACTTGTAGGCGCTGGCCCGGATGCCGTGGACGCTGGAGATGTGCACGATGCGGCCCCAGCCCTTCCTGTACATCGACGGCAGGACCGCGCGGCTGAGCAGGAAAGGTGCCTCGAGCATCAGCCGGAGCATGAAGGAGAAGCGCTCGGGGCTGAACTCCTCGACCGGGGCAACGTGCTGCACACCGGCGTTGTTGACGAGGATGTCGGCCTCCAGCGTGAGATCCGCCAGCTCGGCCGTGCGGCTCAGGTCGCAGGACAGCACCTCGCCACCGATGCGGTCCGCCACCTCGGCGGCACCGGCCGCGTCGATGTCACACACCACGACCCGCGCCCCGAGGGACGCGAGCCGCGCCGCGACCGCCGCGCCGATGCCACCGGCGGCACCGGTCACGACGGCGCGGCGTCCGGTCAGGTCGCCGGTCACGACTGCGCCGGGCTCGCGAACGGGTTGGTCCCGGCGTGCCGGTGACCCCACACACTGGGAGTGCCGAAGTCGTGCGGGACGTAGTCGTCGCCGACCTCGATGGCGCCGTACCCGATCTCGAGATGGAATCCGCTGGGATTCTTGACGTAGAACGAGATCGCCTTGTCGTTCATGTGCCGGCCGAGGCTGATCGAGACCGGCACGTCGTTGGCCTGGGCGCGGTCGAACGCGCGACCGATGTCGTCGATCGACCCGTGCTCGATCTCGAGGTGGTGGAGCGACGCGGTCTCGGCCGTACCCAGCGCGATGCTGTGGTGGGTGTTGTTGCAGCGGAAGAAGAACAGGCCGGGTGCCCGGTAGTCGGTCAGCCGGAACTCGAGCACCGACTCGTACAGATCGCGCAGCTCGGACAGCTTCGGGCTGGGCAGCACCAGGTGGCCGAGCCCGGTGACCCCCGGTGTCGCGTCCGCGGGCCGGCGAGGGTGCGGCGTGCGCTTCTCACCGAGCGCGAGCTCGACCCGGAAGCCGACCGGGTCGGTGAACCAGCGCAGCCCGACGGCACCCCGGGTCGCTGCTTCGTCGGCCGTCGCTTCCCGCACGTCGAAACCGGCGGCGGTCAGCCGGCCGGTCAGCCGGTCGAGCTCGGCAGGGGCGTCGACGATCCATCCGATGTGACGCGGGCTGTCCTCAGCCGACTGGTACAGGGCCAGCCGGTACTTGAACTCGTCCAGCTGGAGCAGAACGACCTCCTCGGATCCGGCCTTCTCCCGGGTGTTCCCGACCCCGAGGGTGCCGTCGAACAGGTCAACCCAGGCAGCGACGTCCGTGACGTTGAGTCCGACGTACCCCAGCTTGCTGATTCCCACGTTTACCTCACGTTCGACGTGGCGGAGGGGTCTCCGCCGGACAGAAATTCGCGGACGATGTGGTTGAACTCGGCAGCCCGCTCGTACTGCACCCAGTGGCGGCAGTGCGGCAGGACCCGCAGCTCGGCGTCGGGGATGTCGTTGAGGATGCGGGCGGCCCAGGTCAGCGGCACGGTCTGGTCCTCACGGCCCCAGATCAGCAACGTGCGGGCACGGATGCGGGGCAGATCCGGGGTCAGGTCGCCGAAGTTCGGTGGGATCGGCAGTTCCGGGTGGACCGCCAGACTGGACCGGTAGCGCTCGTCGATCAGGGCGTCGGTGGCCAGCGCCTGGTCGTAGACCATCAGGCGGACGAACTCGGCCATCGCCTCCCGGGACGGCTTCTCTGCCGCCATGTATCCGAACAGGTGCTCCAGACCGACCGGCCACGGCGGCGCGTCCGGCGGCAACACGCCGCCGGGAGCCATCAGCACGAGCCGACCGACCCGATCCGGCTCGGTGATCGCCAGCCGCATCGCGACCCCGCCGCCGTAGGAATTGCCGACCAGGTGGGCCCGCTCGATGCCCAGGGCTGTCATCACCCGGCTGACGGTCTTCGCGGCGTGGAACAGCAGCGGCTCATCGGTCGTGCGTGGGCTGCGTCCCCAGCCCGGCAGATCCAGCGCGATGTTGCGGTGGTCGGCGAAGGCCGGCAGGTTGCCACCGAAGTTGCTCATGCCGGTCGCGCCCGGCCCGGAGCCGTGCAACCAGATCACCGCGGGTCCGGTACCGGATTCGGTGTAGGCCACTTCGGTGTCGCCCAGGTCAACGGAAGTCGTCATGCGTCATCTCCGGCGTCTGTATGTAGCGCTCACTATAATCGTGAGAATTCGTCCGCCACAAGGAACTGCCCGGGTCTGAACGGAACGACCTCGACACCGCCTCCGGCAGAGAATCCGGGAAATACGCGATCCCGCTGAACAGAACCGGCCGGCCGCACGTTGTCGGGTGTGAAGCGCCGGCAAGGTCGCCGGCCGGCGCCCGGAACCCGCCCCCTCCGGAAGCGCCCGGCCCTCCCCCGGGCCGGGCGCTTCACTTCGGTTGTGACAATCATTACCGTTAATGCAAGACCGAACGTTCTTTCGCTATCATGAGAGGCATGCCGACCACCACCACGACCCGTCCGTCCGAGGCACGCACCCGGCTCCTGACCACAGCGAGCCGCATCTTCTACTCGGAGGGGATCCACTCGGTCGGCGTCGATCGGATCATCGCTCAGGCCCAGGTCACCCGGGCCACGTTCTACCGCCACTTCCCCGGCAAGGAGGATCTGGTCGTCGCCTACCTGCAGGGAGCCGATCAGGCCATCCGCGACCAGGTGGCGTCGATCATTGCCGAGGGCCGGCCGGCCGCCGACACCGTGCAGGCCGTGGCCGCCTGGATCGCCCACGGGATCCGCTCCGACGGCTTCCGCGGCTGCGCCTTCCTCAATGCAGCGGCCGAGCACCACGATCCCGCGCACCCGGTGCACCGAGCCGTCCTGGCACACCGGCAGTGGTTCCTCGACACGATCCACACGCTGATGGCGGACATCGACCGGACCAAGTCCGAGGCCGCCGCGCAGCACTTCGTCATGCTCCGCGACGGCGCGATGGCCGCCGGTTGCCTGTTCGACCCCGAGCTGATCTGCGACACCTTCCTCCGCGGCGTCGAAGGACTTGTCCTGACCCACGGAGCACGCCGGACGTCCTGAGCATGGCGAGGCCGGAGTTCAGGCGTAGGAGAAGGCGCCCTGGCGGTATCGGGACAGGATGCTCGTAGCCACTTCCTCCGGAGTCCCCGTGGGCTCGATGATCAGGTGCCGGGCATCGATGGGGGCCTGGACGAACTGTTGGTGCATGTGTCGCGTGCCTGGCTCGTCGTCACGATTGCCCTCCCGGGTGGTGACGTCCTGCACGCAGCGTTCCACCGACGGCAGCAGGACGCTCGGTGAGAGACGCGAAGAAACGATGGAGCTCACGGTCGACTTCCCGGCCCCGGGTGGCCCGGCGATGACGAGCAGGGTGGACATGCGGCCATGTGTATCCGCCTCGCACGGCGTTATCAAGGCAGTATCGGAGGCGCGGCCGATGATGTGAACCGACCTCTAAGGCAGGTCGACGACCTCGTGCAGCCGCAACCGCCGGTTGAAGGAGGCGGCCACCCGTGCGACCGTCCTGCGCGGCAGCAGACGCGCAGCCCAGGTCATGAGCCGGTTGACACCGCGGCCGGGGTAGGAGGCAGCGCGGCGCCGGGCGTAGTCGTCGAGGGTCTGGGACGCGACGGTGGCCGGGGTGTCGGCGGCGGACGGGTCGATCGTGGCCGTGGTGCCGTCGAAGAAGCCGGTCGCCACCGCACCGGGATGCGCGGCCATGACATGGACGCCGGTGCCGCGCAGCTCCTCCGCCAGGGCCTCGCTGAACGAGAGCACAAACGCCTTGGTGGCGGCATAGCTGGCCTGATAGGGCAACGGTTGGAAGGCCGCGGTGGAGGACACGTTGATGATCCCGCCGGAGCCGCGCGCGGCCATGTCACCGCCGATCGCGTGGGTCAGGGCGAGCAGACCGCTGATGTTGAGCCCGACCGTACGCAGCTGGGGCTCGAGCGGACGACTCAGGAACGGGCCCGCACTGCCGGCCCCGGCGTTGTTGAGCAGCAGGTCGACGCGCAGATCACGCTGGGCCAGTTCGCGCAGGACCCGCCCGGGCCCGTCCGCACCGGCGAGATCGGCGGTGATCACCTCGGGTTCCGCCCCGCCGTGGGTCTGCTGGATCTCCCGGGCGAGTTCACGCAGGTCGCTTTCGGTGCGGGACAACAGGATCAGCCGCGCTCCCCGGCGGGCGAGCTCCAGCGCGTACGCCCGCCCGAGCCCTTTGGACGCACCGGTGACCAGTGCGGTGATCCCTTGAAAGCCGTCTTCCACGTGCGCCTCCGATAGTTCAAGTCTTGAAGCACGAGGCTAACACGGTACTTCAAGACTTGAAGCATCGATAGGATGACGACATGACCGCATCCGAGCTGACCGCGGCCGTCACCGCGACCTACGACATCTGGATGCGGACCGTCGACCTGACCGGGCCGGCCCTGGCCAGGCACCGCCTGACATCGGCGACCTTCCAGGCGCTGTGGGTGATCGACCCCGACGAACCGCCACCCTCGATGAAGGTGGTGGCCGAGCGCCTGCACTGCAACGCCTCGAACCTGACCTTCATGGCCAACCAGCTGATCGACCGCGGGCTGGTGGAGCGGGTGACGGATCCGGCCGACCGCCGGTTCCGCGGGCTCCACCTGACGGCCAAGGGCCGCCAGGTGCGCGCCGAGGTGGTTCAGGCCGCCCTGGCCGGCAATCCGCTGGCGAGATTGGACGAGGGCGACCTACGGCAGCTCGTCACCCTGCTGAACCGCGCCCTCGATTCACCGCTCGGTGAAGGCTGAACCCGCCGGCACGGCGAATTCACCGCGCCGGCCGACGACCCAGCTGCGGAACGTGCGGGGCTTGTGCCCGGTGACGTCCCGGACCGCGCCGGTGACCCGCTCCTGGCTGCCGGTGGCGATGATCCGGTCCAGCGCCGCCAGCCGCTCGGCCACCGCCGCCGGCACGAACCTTCCCAGGTACGCCTGCAGATCCGGCCTCGACATGTTCCGGTGCCGTAGCGGCAAGCCCGTCACGTCGGCGATGACCCCGGCCACCTCGTCGTACGTCAGGGCCTCCGGACCCGTCAGCACCAGGTCCGTGTTCGGCGACACGTCGCCCACCAGCAGGATCGCGGCCACCTCGGCGATGTCACCCGCATCGATCAACGCCACGGAAGCGCCGTCCGTCGAGGTGGTCAGGACACCGTCCTCGCGGATGCTCACCGCATGCGGATGGGTGGCGGTCAGGACGTTCTGCATGAACCAGGTGGGCCGCAGCACCGCCCACTCCGGGAAGTAGTCCGGGATCAGGCGGTGCACCCGGCCCACCCCGGGCGCTCCGGGAGCGGCCGGCGACGCACTGAGCAGTACCGCTCGCCGCACCCCCGCACTACGGGCCGCGGCGAGAAACGGGGTCATGACCTCGGCCGGTTCCGGATCACCCGCGGGCGGCACCAGATAGACGGCGCGGGCGCCGGCGAGGGCCGCAGCGAAGGACTCCGGCTGGTACCAGTCGAACCCGGTCGCCCGCCGCGACGCCGCGGTCACCTCGTGACCCCGGGTCCGGAGCGACTCCGCGACCAGGCTGCCGGTCGTACCGAGGGCGGCGGTGACCAGAACGCGGGTCATGCCGGATCCCCCGCGACACGCAGGACGATCTTGCCTCGGGTGCGGCCCAGCTCGATTTCACGGTGGGCGTCCGCGACCTCCGCGAGCGGCAGAACCTTGGCGACCTCGACGGTGACGCTGCCGTCATCGATCAGCGCGGCGATGCGGGCCAGCGCCGGCGCGTCGGGCTCGACCAGGAAGGGCGAGACCCGGACCCCGGCGGCCTTCCCCGCCGCGGCCAGTTCCGGCGAGACCCCGGCCGGTACGGCGACCAGCAGCCCACCCGGGCGCAGCGTCTCGATCGACCTGGTGCTGGTGGCGTCGAACGCGTCGCCGACCAGCTCGAGCACCACGTCGACGTCGCTGACCTCCTTCTCGAAGCGGCAGGCGGTGTAGTCGATGACCTCGTCGGCGCCCAGCTCGGCGACCCACTGCTGGTTGCGCGGGCCGGCCACCGCGATCACGTACGCCCCCAGGTGCTTGGCGAACTGGACCGCGAGATGGCCCACACCACCGGCCGCCGCGGTGATCAGCACCCGCTGGCCGGGCTGTACGCCGATGGTGTCGACCAGCGCCTGCCACGCGGTCAGTCCGGCCAGGGGCACCGCCGCAGCCTCCTCGAACGAAGCCGCGGCCGGCATGCAGGCGAACTGGCGCGCCGGCGCGGTGACGTACTCGGCGTAAGCACCGGCCGCACGCGGGAACCAGGGCATGCCGTAGACCTTGTCGCCGGGAGCGAGCGTGGTGACGCCGAAGCCGATCTCCTCCACGACGCCGGCCACGTCCCAGCCCAGGATGAACGGGGGCTCGCCCAGGACGCCGGCCATACCGGTGCCACCGCGGGTCTTCCAGTCGACGGGGTTGATGCCCGCGGCGTGCACCCGGACGAGCACCTCGGTGGGAAGCGGGGCCGGACGCTCGACGCGCTCGACGACGAGCGTCTCCGGGCCGCCGAAAGCGTGCTGACGGACCGCGTTCATCATGTTGTTGTCACTCATGATCACAAGTCTCGATCGACGAGCCCGCTCCAGACAGTGGCTCGAATGACTTCTTCCGTAAGATTCGCGCCATGTCGGTGCTGATCCCCGGCGCTCTCACCGCGAGTAGGTGACCGGCAGCTGCCGGGAACAGTCGGTCCCGGGAAATGCCATACGGATGACGACGGGCCCGCGCGTGCCCTTTTCTGCGTGCGGCCGGCGCCCGGGAGGTCAGGCGGGCCGGAGGATCCCGTCCACTAGCGCGTCGATCAGGTCATCGGTGATGACGGACGCAATCAGTGCACAGTAGACGATCGGTCCCGTCAGGGCGTCCATCGCGGCGTCCGCATCGAGGCGCGGGGAGAACTCGCCGGCCTGGACACCGCGGGCGAGCATGTCGCGTTCCTGGGCGCGGCGGGGCTCGAGATAACGCTCCTGCAGCTTCTCGGCGACGCCGGGACGATGCTGGGCCTCGGCCAGGAGCGCGAGGTAGACCCGGCCGGCCGGGTCTCCGGTGAGGAACCGCGCGAAGTCGCGCAGATAGTCGCGGACGAGGTCGGCGGTGGGGTGCTCCATCGGGACGCGAACCATCTTGTCGCTGTCCTCGATGAGCGTGTCGAGCAGGATCTCGACCTTCGAGGGCCACCACCGGTAGATCGTCTGTTTGGCCACCCCGGCCCGCCGCGCGATCGCCTCGATCGTCAGCGCGGCGAACCCGTTCTCGGCCAGGAGGTCGTCGGCGGCGTGCAGCACAGCCAGCCGTGCCGCCTCGTCGCGCCGGTTGCCGGGATGCGGCCTGCGGGGCGTCTCACTCGCAGCGGGCATGCGGGCACGATAACCCGGTCGCTGGTGAGACGCAACGTAGCGTCTACCCTGCGGCCAGGGCCGAATAGACCAGTTGACCCAGCTGCTGCCTCAACGGGTAGGTGCTGGACGGCATGAGCTGGGTGAAGAACAGAGCCGTCACCCGGTCCACCGGGTCCACCCAGAACGTCGTACTGGCCAGCCCGCCCCAGGAGAACTCGCCGGCATTGTTCGAGGAGCGACCGGGCACGGGATCCTGGGTCACGGCGAAGCCGAGACCGAAACCCACGCCCTCCAGAGACGTCTCGGCGAAACCACCCGTCGACAGCGCGGCCAGGTCCTGGCCGCCGGGCAGGTGGTTGCGGGTCATCAGCCGCACCGTGCGGCTGCCGAGAACCCGCCGGCCGTCGAGTTCACCGCCGTTCAACAACATCTGCGTGAAGCGGTGGTAGTCGGCGGCTGTGCAGATCAGCCCATGGCCGCCGGCCCGCAGCTCCGGCGGCCGGAGCGCCTGCCAGGCCGGTTCCTCGGCCGGCACCGGGCGCCCGGTGGTCGGGTCGGCGGCGTACAGCGTGGCCAGCCGCGTCGCATCCGGTGCCGTCACCCAGCGCCGCACACCGGTCATCTTCAGGGGGGTGAGAACGCGCTCCGTCAGTACGGTGTCGAAATCCTGGCCGGCCACCACCTCGACAAGACGTGCCAGCACGTCCGTGGCGACGGAGTAGCCCCAGGCGGTGCCCGGCTGGAACAACAGCGGCATCTGCGCGTACCGATCCACCGTGGTGGCAAGATCCAACGCCGGGTCCGTCACGTCGAGGCCGGCGTTGCGGTAAAGCTGGTCGACCACCGAGGTGTGCATGAAACCGTAGGTGAGTCCGGCCGTGTGGCTCAACAGATGCCAGACCCTGATGGGCTCCGCGGCGGGCACCGTGTACGGCTTGAGTGCGGAACCGCGGTCGTACACGCGCATGTCGGCGAAGGCCGGCAACCACCGGCTGATCTCGTCGGTCAGCTGGAATCTGCCCTCCTCCCACAGCGTCATCGCCGCGACCGACGTGATCGGCTTGGTCATCGAGAAGATGCGCCACAGCGTGTCGGCCTCGACCGGCGTGCCGGCGGCCAGGTCCCGCTGCCCGTAGACGCTGCTGTGGGCCACCCGGCCGTGGCGGGTCACCACGATCTGCCATCCGGGGAGCAGCCCGTCGTCGACATAGCGCCGGAAATGCCGGTCGATGGCCGCCATCCGGTCGCCGACGAAGCCGAGAGCTGCCGGATCCTCCTCCACCTCCACTCCGCTCACCGCGCCGGTGAGGGCGGGAAGGGCGGGTCCGGTCGGCACACCGTGCCCGGCGCCGGTGGCTTCCCGGTCAGCAGGTAATGGCTCACCTGTGTGTCCACGCAGGCGTTGCCCTGCAGGTGAAAGGCAACATGACCCCATCCCGCGTACGACAGCAGCCGCGAATTGGGGAGCAGCCGGGCCGCGCCCACGGCACCCGCGTACGGGGTGGCCGGGTCGAAGTAGTTGCCGACGATCAGCACCGTCGCCGCCGTGCGTGCCCGTCCACGGACCGTGATAGCTGTCCTGGCCGGCGCTCGCCGGCCAGGAGCGGCACTGACTCCACACCCAGTTGTAGATCCGGGCGAAGTAGCCGTACTCCCGCTCGGCGCGATCCGCGGCGTCCTGCCAGACCGCGAAGGACCGGGGGTTGACCGTGTCGGAACAGGCCACGCCCGGCTTGCCTTCTCCCTCGTTCGGGTACTCCTCCGGCACCGCCTTGATGCTCACCCGTGGTCCCGTCGACTCCAGTTGGCTCTCCAGGCCGGCCAGAAAGCGGGCGAGGGCGGGCCAGCCGGCCGCGTTGAAGATCGCGCCCAGGGCGGTGCCGATCAGATCGTTGTACCGGAAAGTGCGCGTCGCACCCGTTGACGGATCGACGATGTCCACCGGACCGGCCCTGAGCCGGTCGGCCAGTCGTGCGAAGCGGGCGCTCGAGCGTCCCGAGAAGTCGCAGGCGGAACCGGCGGCGTCACAGACCCGGAAGAACTCCGCCAACGTCCGGCCCGCTCCCCTGGCGGCAGCCATCCGGGAAGCAGTCGGCGTGGTCCGCGCCGCGCCGGCGGGCCCTCGAGTGGCCACGACCGGATCGATCACCCCGTCGATGACCAGGGCCCGGAAGTTGTCCGGGAACAGATTGGCGTAGGTCTGCCCGAGCAGCGAGCCGTAGGAATACCCGAGGTAGGTGAGCTTGCGGTCGCCGAGGGCGATCCGGAGCCGTTCGAGGTCCCGGGCGACCTCCGCGCTCGACATGTGGTCGACGATCGGGGCACCGCGCTCGGTGCACGCGGCTGACATCTTGTCGTCCGCCTGCCGCCAGACGTTCTCCTCGGCCGGCGTCTCCGGGTAGTGGAACGGCGCGCGGTCCGCACCGGCCTGCTCGGCCGATTCGTAACAACGCAGGGCGGTGCTGCCGGCCAGACCGCGGGAATCAAAGCCGACGAGGTCGAAGCGGGCCTGCAGCTCGGCCGGCAGGTCGCCGAAGTTGGTCCGGGCGAACGCGACCCCGGAGAGACCGGGTCCGCCGGGGTTGACGAGCAGGGATCCGAGGCGCCGCTGCGGATCGGTGGCCCGCATCCGCGTCAGCGCGATGGTGATCTGCTCGCCGCGGGGCCTGTCGTGGTCGAGGGGTACGGAGACCGAGGCGCAGTCGAAGCCGGCAGCGCACGGTGTCCACCGGACCGAGCCCGGGCCGGCCGATGCGGGAGCCGGTGACAGGGTGAGCAGCAGAGCGACGACGACGCCGCCCGCGGCAGCCCGGCGGATCACGGCTGGGCCGGTTCGGGCACGGACCCGTCGGCAGCGGTGGGTGTGCCGCTGCCCGCCTTCTCCCGCCGGATCACCACGGCCAGCACCGGCACCAGCCCGAGACCGGCACAGGCCGCCGCCGCGATCACGTAGTACGGGGCGAACAGACTGCCGGTGGCGTCCTCGATCCGGCCGTAGACGAAGGGTCCGACGAAGCCGCCGGTGATACCGAGCATGTTGATGAACGCCAGACCCGCGGCCGCGAGCAGCCCCGACATCCGCGACATGGCGACCGACCAGAACAGCGGCAGCGTGCCGAGGGCGAAGAAGCTGGACAGGAAGATCAGCACGACGCGCCAGACCGCATCGGTCGACAGCAGGAAGCCGGTCATGATGAGCAGCGTGGCGGCCGCACAGATGCCGATGAGCAGCACCTCATGGCCGTACCGGCGGTTGAGCCACGGGAAGAGCAGCACCCCGGCCAGGCCCGCGAGGCCACCGCTGCCGGCCACCACCCCGATCAGGAACGAGCTCTCGAGGCCGAGCGCCTGCAGCACGGCGGGAAAGTTGAAGCCCACGCCGGAACTGATGGCCTGGTTGACGAAGTAGATCGCGGCGAGCACGAGGATCACCGGCCGGCCGAAGGCCAGGCGCAGGTTGCCGCGCACCCGGGTCGCCGAGGGGGCGTCGTTGCCGACGGCCCGCTCGGACAGGACCGCCGCCTCCTGCGGTGTCAGCCACTTCGCGTCGCGTGGCCGGTCGGGCAAGGTGAACCAGACCAGGCCGCCGACCAGGATGGTGACGATCCCCTCGATGAGGAACATCCACTGCCAGCCGTGCAGGCCCCCGGCGCCGTCGAGTTCCATGAGGGCCCCGCCCACGGGCGAGCCGATGAAGATGGCGATGCAGGGCGCGGTGTAGATGAGGCCCACCATCGTCACGCGGTGCTTCTGGGAGAACCAGAGCGTCACCATGTACATCAGAGCCGGGAACAGACCGGCCTCGGCGGCACCGAGCAGCAGGCGCAGAACGTAGAACGACGCCTCGTTGGACACGAACATCATGGCGGCGGACACCGCACCCCAGGTGATCGCGATCCGGGTGATCCACACCCGCGGGCCGACCCGGTACAGGACCAGATTGCTCGGCACCTCGAGCAACGCGTAACTGGCGAAGAACAGACCCGCGCCGAGGCCGTAGGCCGCCGCGCTGATCCCGACGTCGGCCTCCAGCGCCGTCTTCGCGAGGGCGACGTTCGTGCGGTCGACGTAGGACATGAAGTAGGCGAGACCGATGATCGGGAGCAGCCGGACCATCGCCTTCCGGGTGGCCGGCTCGTGCTCTGCAGCCGTTGCTTCCGTCATGCGAAGCCTCCGAGTAAGCTCGCTGATCAGGCATACTACTCGGTATTACGTTATGACCATCGATGTCTTGTGTCAACGGTCACAGTCGTGATCGGAGACGATAGGCTGGCCGCGGACCAGGAGGTGCCGGTTTGAGCGCGACCCCGGAGGTGGCCGCCGACGCCCGCGCGAAGATCCTCGACGCGGCAGCCGAGGCCTTCATGCGCACCGGCTTCGCCGGCACCACGATCGACGACATCGCCCGCGACGTCCGGGCCACCAAGGGCCTGATCTATTACCACTTCCGATCCAAGTTCGACATCTTCCTGGCGGTCTACGGCGAAGGCATGCGCCGCGTCCGCGAGCGCGTCGAGCCGCACTCCACCGGAGCCGGGACCGCCCGCGACCGCCTGGTGGCCATGTCGATCGCCCACCTGCTCAATCTGATGGAGGCCCTGGCCTACCACCACGTCGTCCACCAGGCGGTGCGGGGCGAGGTGTCCGCGGCACTGAAGGCACGCCAGATCGAAGCGCTGAAGGACCTGAACCGCCTCCGCCGCGACTACGAGCAGATGTTCCACAGCGCGGTCGTCGCGGGCATCGAGGACGGCTCGCTGCGCCCGGTCGACGCGGGCCTGGCCGCCCGGGTCCTGCTCAGCAACCTCAACGCCGTCGACATGTGGTACCGCCGCATCGACGGCCAGAACGCCGACGATCTGCACGACCTCGCCGTACAGATCGTCGATCTGCTGGTCGGCGGCCTCGCCACTCCTCTTCCCTGAGGTCCGCAGGACCGGCCGCGGTCAGCGGCGGGCCTGGATCTTCAGGTCGCCGCGGGTCTGTACGCGAATGTGGTCACTGGCGAGCATCGCGTGGGGGAAGCCGAGGTCGATGGCGCTGACCTCGTTCAGCCGGGCCAGATGCGACGGGGTGAGGTCGACCTCCAGGGCTCCCAGATTCTCCCGCAGCTGCTCGGTGGTGCGGGCCCCGATCACCGGCGCTGTCACCGCCGGGTTCTGCAGAGTCCAGGCGAGCCCGACCTGAGCCGGCGTGCGGCCCAACTCCCCCGCTACCTCTTTGACCACCTCCACGATGGCCAGGCTGCGCTCGGTCACTCCCCCGAGGGCAACGTTGAAGTTCTTGCGAACGCTTCCACTGCCGTCGGTGGGCGGGGTGGTCAGGTCCTCGCGGCTGTACTTGCCGGTGAGCACCCCTCCCGCCAGCGGCGACCACAGAACGGTGCCCAGCCCCAGTTCCTGCGCCATCGGGATGAGGTCACGCTCACCGGTCCGCTCCACCAGGTTGTATTCCAGCTGCAGCGCCACGAGCGGCGACCAGCCCCGCAGCTCGGCGATCGCCTGCATGCGGGAGATCTGCCAGGCCGGAGTGTTGGAGATGGCCACGTACAGGACCTTGCCCTGCCGTACCAGGTCGTCCAGTCCGCGGAGGATCTCCTCCACCGGGGTGGTCGGGTCCCACACGTGCAGGTAGAGCAGGTCGATGTAATCGGTGTTCAACTGCCGCAGGCTGGTCTCGACCGCCCCGGACAGGCTCTTGCGGCTCGCGCCACCGGAGTTGGGATCGCCGGGCCGGCGCAGGGTCGTGTATTTCGTGGCCAGCACCAGGCTGTCGCGCCGGTCCCGGGCGAACTCACCGAGCATGCGCTCCGACGTGCCGTTGGTGTAGGTGACCGCCGTGTCGATGAAGTTCCCGCCCCGCTCGACGTACAGGTCGAACAACTTGCGGGCCTCGTCCTGCTCCGCCCCCCAGCCCCATTCGTTGCCGAAGGTGGCCGCGCCGAGCGCGAGCGGCGAGACCCGCAGACCGGAACGTCCCAGCTGCCGGTAGGTATCCAGAGTGAGTGACATGGTTGTCTCCTGTGGTTGTGATTTCGGACGTTCGAGAGGGTGTGCGCCGGGACCCGGGTATCACGCGCCGAGGCCGTAGCCGCCGGCCACGACGACGTCCTGACCCGTGACGTAGCCGGCGGCCGCCGAGGCCAGGAAGGCGACGACCTCCGCGATCTCCTGGCCGGTCCCGAACCGCTCGAACGGGATGCCGGCGCGCATGGCGTCCCGGCCGCTCTCGGGAACTCCCAGCTTGTCCAGCAGTGGTGTCTCGGTCGCCCCCGGACTCACGGCGTTGACGCGGATCCTGCGCGGAGCCAGTTCGAGCGCGAGCGAGGGCACCATGGCCAGCAGTGCTCCACGGGTCGCCGCCCCTACCGTGGCGCCGGGACTTCCCCGACGGGCTCCGATGCCCACGGTGAGAACGATCGATCCGCCGTCGTTCATGAGCGGCAGCGCCTTCTGAAGGGTGAAGAACTGGCCCTTGAAGTTGACGTCAGCCTGTTCGTCGAAGGACTCCTCCGTGACCCCGCCCACCGGTGCCGGGCAGAAGATCCCGGCGTTGAGGAACAGCAGGTCGAGGGAGCCGAAACGGTCGGACACCATCGTGACGAGCGCGTCGGTGTCGGCCAGGTCGCGGGCGTCGGAGCGGACGACGAGGACGTCGCCGGGGAGCTCGCGTCTCGCCCGTGCCAGAGAATCAGGGTTCTGGCCGGTGACTGCGACCCGGTAGCCACGGGTGTGCAGCAGTTCGGCGGTCGCCCGCCCGATTCCGGTAGTGCCCCCGGTGATGAGCGCTGCGGGCATGGATTGCCTTCCGTCGGTAAGCGGGGAGGTCCCCGTTTTTCTCACCGTACACTAAACGGGGAAGCCCCCGTTTCGCCACTGCCGTCGACCCGAACCAGCGATTGTGAAAGCCATGACTCCTCGATCGACCGCCCTGCGGGCCGACGCCCAGCGCAACCGCGGACACCTGATCGCCACCGCCGCCGAGGCCTTCGCCTCCGGGCAGACCATCTCGCTGGACGCGATCGCCAAACGCGCGGGCGTGGGCAACGCCACCCTCTACCGCCACTTCCCCACCCGGGAGGACCTGGTCGAAGAGGTCTACCGGGACCAGATCCGCCCGCTGCGCGACGACGCGCAAGCCCTCCTGGCCACCGAGCAACCCGCGCAGGCCCTGCACGCCTGGATGCGCCGCTTCGCCGAGTGGGCGGGCGAACGGCGCGGCATCTGCGAGGCGCTGGTCGCCATGAGCGCCTCCGGACGCTTCGGCACGGGACCGGTCTGCGACGAGGTCCAGCAGATTCTGGGAATGGTGCTCGCGGCCGGCGCCGAGGCGGGGGAACTGCGCAGCGACATCGATCCGGTCGACGTCGGCGGCATCCTGGCCGGCGTGCTGTCCGTCGCCGGCGGAACCGACCAGCGCCCCCAGCTCGACCGCATGCTCACCATCGTCGTCGACGGACTCAGGGCACGCTGAGCATCCGGCGCGCCGGCGACCCGAGCCGCCGCGATCCGCGGGATCACACCGCTACTCATGACCGACAGGAAAGGCGTCCCGCCGGCCGACCGGTCCTGAGGAACGGGGCCGGACGGCAAGGAGCCGGCCGGGGAAGGTTCTCCCCGACCGGCTCCCGTGCAGACGCAGACGTCAGTTGGCCTTCGCAGCCCGGCCCAGCCGGAAGGCGGCGATGAGGAAGAAGATGGCGCCCGGAATCGCGTAACCGGCCGCGTTGGTCAGCATGGGGTTGTCCGCCGAAGCGCCGGCCACGAACGAACCACCGGCCAGCACCGAGATGGCACCGCTGATGATCATCGGCCACTGACCACCCATCCGGCGGCGGCTCACCCCGACGAACAGCTGCACCAGACCCGCCACGATCGCCCAGGCACCCCAGACCCGCAGCATCGCCGGGATACCCGACGCCGCAGCCGCACCCAGGCCGATCGCCGTGATCAGGCTGACCACGATGTTGACGTACAGCAGCGTCTGCGAACCCGACGACCGCGACGACCGCAGGTCGTAAACAGCCGCACCCACGTCGAACAACGGGTACAGCACGAACAACGTCACCGTGAGCGGACCGATCTCCTTGGCGGTCGCGATCGTCACCACCGCCCACACGATGGCAAACGCAGCCCGGACGAAGTACAGCCGCCGCAGGGCGGCAGCGGTCTGGGAGATACCCGGCGAGGCAGCAACAGTGCTCACGGTGAACCTTTCAGGAGCGGAGGAGATGGAACGTTCTATGCGTCTCAGAATGACAACGCCGCTCCGCTTTGTCAAGAAGGAACGTTCTATCCGCTATTCTTGGATCATGGAGCACAACGACCCCCCGGGCCGGCCCTCGGAAGCACGGGCGCGGCTGCTGGAAACAGCCATCAAAGTCTTCTACGCCAACGGCATCCACTCGGTCGGCATCGACCGCATCGTCGCCGAGGCACAGGTGACCCGGGCAACCCTCTATCGGCACTTCTCCGGCAAGGAGGAGCTCGTTCTCGCGTACCTGAAGGAGGCCGACCGGGCGATCCGCAGCCAGGCGGACCAGGCCGGAGCCGACGGGGCCGCAGCCGCCGATGTTGTTCGCGCCCTGAGCAGATCCATCGCCCGCGACATCGCGTCCCCCGGCTTCCGGGGGTGCGCTTTCCTCAACGCCGTCGCCGAATACCCCGACCCCGGCTCACCGGTGCACCAGACCGTCCTGGCCCACCGGCGTTGGTTCCAGGAAACCGTCACCGAGCTGCTGGGTCGCATCCGGCAGGCCCCCGCTGACACCGCCGCCCGCCACTTCGTGATGATGCGCGACGGTGCCATGGCTGCCGGCTGCCTGCTCGACCCGACGATGGTCGGGGACACCTTCCTGCAGGGAGTCGAGGGCCTGCTGCAGGTCTATGCCGCCGGCGACTACAGCGGTCCGGCAAACGCCTGAACCCGGAGACTTCGCACCACCACACGGCGAAGTGATTCAGCGCTGGCGGATGCCGGTCACGCGGTGCCCGGAGGACGCCGCGACGGCGACGGCGTCGATCAGCCGGGAGTTGTGCAGCGCCTCGGCGAAACCCGGGACCGAATGCGAGCCGGTGCGGATGTCGCGGGCCAGGAGCGCGTACAGCTCGCCGACGTTGAGCGCGGGCCCGGCCGTACCCGGGGCGGCGGGCTTGTCAGGCTCGTCGAAGTCGGCACTCGAGCTCAGGGTCAGGTCGCCGCCCTGGACGCCGAAGAGGGTGCCGCCGGTGAGGTTGAGCCAGCCGTCGCTGCCCCGCAGTTCGAACCGGAAAGCTGCCTCGTCGGGGGCCACACCACCGATGATATCGGCGGCAATCACGGTGCCGGTGGCCACCTTGGCCAGGACACCGGCGTGGTCGGGGACCTCCCGGGTGGTCGTCGCTCCGGTGTCGGCCAGGGTGGGGTGAGGCCAGAAAATCTCCGTGCGGGCGTCGACCTCGGTGATGTCACCCAGCAGTGCCTCGATGATGTCGAGAGTGTGGCCCGTGGTGATGGTGAGCAGGTTGGCACCGGACGCGGCTTGCTCGAAGTACTCGTACGGCGATGCCGTCACCGGCCCGAACCCGCTCGAGGTGGACACGACGCGAGCACTGAGCGGCCGGCCGATCCGGCCCTCCGCGATGATCTGCGCCGCGCGGCGAACAGACGGGTTGAGGCGGCCCTGCAGTCCGATGGCGGTGTGGCCCGTCCCGGCCGAAGCCGCGAGTTCCCGCGTTTCCTCGAGCGAGGCACCCAGAGGCGCCTCGCAGTAGACGGCCTTGCCGGCGTCGATCGCGGCACGGACCAGGTCGCGGTGGGCCGGAACGCGGACGGCCACGGTGACGACGTCCACCGAGTCGTCACGGATCATGGCGAACGGGTCGGCGAACCACTTCGGGGCGCCGAATGCCGCTGCGGCTTCCCGGGCGCTGTCCTCACGGCGGGTCGCCACGGCCGACAGCGTGACGGCATCGAGGTGCTGGATGGCCGGGATGTGGGAGAACCGGGCCCAGCTGGCCCGGGTGTCCGCGCCGATGATGCCGACCCGGATGGCGTTGTCCGACACGCTGAATCTCCTGATGTTGGTTTGGTGTCCGGCCGGGCTCGGTCACGGTGACCGGTGCCGGGCCCGAACGGCTCAGGACACGAGCAAACGCCGACTCCACCGGGGCAACCAGGGCGACTTCAGCCTGGTCACGTCTTGACCAGGCTCGAGCCGGACCGGCCTCCTACGATGGAGAAATGGCGACGCGGAGCACGCTCAACACGGCCCTGAGCCGCTTCCTGCGATCACGTCGCGACGCGCTCACACCGGCACAGGCCGGCATGGTTCCCTTCCCGGGGCCTCGGCGTGTGCCAGGCCTGCGCAAGGAAGAGCTCGCCGTGCTGGCCGGGATCAGCCCGGACCATTACAGCCGGCTCGAACAGGGCCGCCAGACCACGTTGAGCGACGAGATGTGCAACGCGCTCGCCCGGGCCCTGCGCCTCGACGACGTCGAGCGCCGGCACCTCAGAGCGCTGGCCCGACCAGCGTCCCCGCGTGGCGAGTGGGAGACGCCCCAGCGGGCCGAGCCGGGCCTGCTGCGGATTCTCGCCGCCCTGGACCACCTGCCCGGTCTGCTGCTCGGCCGGCGCAGCGAGATCCTGGCCCGCAACCTCCTGCTCGACGCCGTCCTCGGGGTCTCGCTGCCGATCGGCGCGGCCTTCGTTCGCTGGCTGCTGCTGGACCCCGCCGCCCGCGAGCGCATCGTCAACTGGGACGAGTTCGGCGCGGCCGCCGTCGGCGGACTGCGTTTCGAAACGGGTCGGCATCCGCACGACCGCCGGCTGTCCGCCCTGATCAAGCAGCTGCGATCACACTCCGACGAGGTTGCGCGGTGGTGGGACGACCAGACCGTGACCGACCAGACCTCGCTCACCAAACGCCTGGCCCATCCGGCGGCGGGCCGGCTCGAGTTCGCCATCGAGACCGTCACGCTGCCGCACTGCCCGGACCAGCGGCTGGTCGTCTACACCGTGGCGCCGGATTCACCGACCGCGGACGTCCTTCCCCTGCTCAGCGGTTGGGGCGCGGACGCCCTGATCGGCGGACCGCACCCGTCGATCTGACGCCCCGGGGGCCTGCGCGGTGCCTGGTTTATCGGGCCGGTGCTTGGAAGGTGCGGCGGTAGCGCTGGGGCGTGACGCCCAGCACCGCGTGCATGTGCTGACGGAGCAGCGTCGCGCTGCCGAAGCCGGCTTCGGTGGCGATCCGCTCCACCGGCAGGTCGGTGCTTTCCAGCAGACTCCGCGCTCGATCGACGCGCTGCGAGATGAGCCACTGCAACGGTGTCACACCGACCTCGGCGACGAAGCGTCGGCTGAACGTACGCTTGGTCATCGTCGCGTGCTCGGCCAGGTCGGCCAGGGTGAGTGGCTCGTCGAGCCGGGCCAGGGCCCATGCCTGGGTCGGACCGGTGCCCACCGAGGAGCCGGGCGGAGTCGGGTGCGTGATGAACTGGGCCTGACCGCCGTCGCGCCACGGGGCCACCACACATCGGCGGGCGGCCTCGTTGGCGACCGTCGCGCCGTGGTCGGAACGGACGATGTGGACGAACAGATCGATCCCCGCCGCCGCACCGGCGGAGGTCAGGACCCGGCCCGCATCAACGAAGAGGACGTCCGGGCGGACCTCGACCGCCGGGAACAGCGCGGCGAACCGGTCGCTCAAGGCCCAGTGGGTGGTGGCCGCCAGTCCGTCGAGCAGGCCGGCGGCCGCGAGGACGAACGCCGACGTACACGTGCTCACCACACGGATCTCCGGTCGCAGCGACCGCAACACTGCGGTCACCTCAGGGTCGGGCTCCCCCGCCGTGAGCATGGCGGTGGACGGTTCCTGGGTGGCGACCACGACCGTGTCGGCCTCGGCGAGCACGCTGCGATCGCGTGGCACCTGGATCGAGAACCCGGCATTGGTGGAGACCGGTTCACCGTCCAGCGAGCACGTGACGACCTCGTAGAGCGGCTCGCCTCCGGCACCCTGCGCCTCGCTCAACACCCGGGCGGGGATGCCAAGATCGAACGGGATGACGGCGTCGAGGGCGAGCACGGCTACACGATGGGGCATGGCGCGAATCTTACGCACCATATGGTTCAAGACAAAGCGATGGCCCACTCGCCGAGGCGAGTGGGCCATCGCGGCGGGACTACCGCGCGGCTTGCTCGATGATCTTGGTGACGGCGTCGGGGCGGCTCAGCATGACCGCGTGCGAGGCGTCGACCTCGGTGATCCGGGCGTGGGCACGCGTCGCCATGAATCGCTGCAGTTCGGGGTTGATGGCGTGGTCCTTGCGCGTGAGCAGGTCCCACGACGGGATGCTGCGAAAGCCCTCGACCGCGCTGGGGTCGGTGACCGCGTTGGTGTTGGCCGGGCGCTGTGCGGCGGCAAGGTTGGCGGCGGCGTCCTTGTCCAGGTCGCCGGCGAACGCGGTACGGAACTGGGCCGGGTCGATGGTGACCTCGGTACCGCCGGGAACCTGGGTCGAGACCAGCGGCAGCGCCGGGGTGGACTTCGCGGCGAGTTCACCGATGGTCTCGCCCTTGGCCGGGATGAAGCCGGCGATGTAGACCAGCGACTTGACGTCCGGGACAGCGGTCGCGGCGTTGGTGATCACCGCGCCGCCGTAGGAGTGCCCGACCAGCACCTTGGGTCCCTTGATGGTGGCCAGGTAGCTGGTGACGTAGGCGGTGTCGCTGGTCAGACCCTGCAGTGGGTTCGCGATGGCCCGCACCTGGTAGCCGTCGTGCCGCAGCCGCTGCATGACCGGGTTCCAGCTCGAGGAGTCCGCCCAGGCGCCGTGCACCAGCACGATTGTCGGCTTCGGACTCGGGGCGGGCTTGCCGGTGCTCATCGCCATGGCCGGGACGGCGGCCGCACCGAGCAGAGCGAGCGTGGTCGCGCCCACCACGGCGGCACGACGGGAGAAGGTGATTCGCATGACAGATCAGTCCTTTCGAGGAACTTGAGAGACGTACAAAGGGCGGGAAGTCGTCAGCGGCCGTAGGTCTCCAGCAGGCGCAGCCAGATCTCGCTGACGGTCGGGTATGCCGGCACGGCGTGCCACAGGCGGTCCAGGGGAACCTCGCCGACGATGGCGATGGTCGCGGCGTGGATCAGCTCGGCGATGTCCGGACCGACGAGGGTGAAACCGACGATCACCCGGCGGTCCTCGTCCACGACCATCCGGGCCTGCCCCTGATAGTCGTGCTGGTACAGCGCGGAACCCGCGACCGCCCCCAGGTTGTAGTCGACGACCCGGGTGCGCAGTCCCGCCGCCTCGGCGGCAGCCGCGGTCAGCCCGACCGAGGCCACTTCCGGATCGGTGAACACGACCTGCGGCACGGCCCGCTCGTCCGCCGTGGCCACGTGCCGGCCCCAGCGGCCGTCGTGGACCTCCTCGCCCTGGGCGCGCGCCACGATGACGTCGCCCACTGCCCGGGCCTGGTACTTGCCCTGATGGGTCAGCAGCGCCCGCCGGTTCACATCACCAGCGGCATACAGCCAGCCGTCACCGTCGACGACACGCAGGGTGTCGTCGACCGTCAGCCAGGCGCCGGGCTCGAGGCCGACGTTGTCCAGGCCGATGTCCAGGGTGTTGGGCGTACGCCCGATCGCCACGAGGACCTGGTCGGCCTCGATCCGCTCGCCGTCGGTGAGGGTGAGATGCACCGTGCCGTCACTGTCGCGAGCCACCGACGCGGTTTCGGCACCGACGCGCACCGACACACCCGCTTCCTGCAGCGACTTGGTGACGAGCTCACCGGCGAACGGCTCCGCCAGGTGCAGGACTCCGTCACGGGCCAGCACCGTCACCACCGATCCGAGGCTCGCGTACGCCGTAGCCATCTCCGTGGCCACCACACCTCCACCGATGATGGCGAGCCGGCCGGGGACCTCGCTCGCGGCAGCCGCATCCCGGCTGGTCCACGGCTGCGACTCCCGCAGGCCCGGGATGTCCGGCAGCAGTGCGCTGCTGCCGGTCGCCACGACCACCGCGTGGCGCGCCGTGAGGGTTTCCACCACGCCGTCGGTGCCGGTCACCTCGACGACGCGGTCTCCGGTGATCCGGCCCTGACCACGGTGCAGCGCGATGCCGGCCGACTCCAGCCAGGACACCTGACCGTCGTCCTTCCAGTGCGAGGCGAACGAGTCCCGGCGACGCAGCACGGCCCTCGCGTCCAGGTCACCGGTCACCGCCTCCCGGGCACCGGGCAGCCGGCGGGCCGCCCGCAGCGCGGAGGCGCTGCGCAGCAGTGCCTTGGTCGGCATGCACGCCCAGTACGAGCACTCACCACCGACCAGTTCCCGCTCCACGATCGCGGCGGTCAAACCACCCTGCACCACCCGGTCGGCGACGTTCTCCCCGACCGCTCCGGCGCCGATGACGATGACGTCGTACGAAGTGTTTGCCATTTCAGGTGCCCTTCGGTGACCTGCGCGTCCCACGGCTGGAACGCCGCTGGTGCAGAACGAACGTTCTACTGGGACAACCATGACGCCATTGATCGCACTTGTCAAGACCGAACGTTCTATCCGTTGGGTGTGCGTCGCCGATATCGGACAGAACGTTCTATCGGCTACTCTGAGGCCATGGGCCGCCGGAAGAACGCGTCATGATCCGCACCCTCATCGCCGGGGACCAGCCGCTGCTGCGTACCGGCGTCCGGACGATCCTCGCCACGCAGCCGGACCTGGTTGTCGTCGGCGAAGCTCAGAACCGCCGGGAAGCGGTCGAGCAGAGCCAGAATCTGCGCCCGGACGTCGTGCTCGTCGACGTACGCCCGCCGATGCTCGAAGGAATGGCAACGATCCGCCAGCTCGTCGGCGCCGGACGCGACGCCGATCGCCCGGGCGTACTGATGCTCACCGCCATCGACACCGAGGACCACGTCCACGCGGCGCTGCACGCGGGAGTCAGCGGCATCCTGGTCGAGGACTGCGACGCCGAGGAATTGATCAGGGCAGTTCACGCGGTGGCCCGGCGTCAGGTGGTCCTGTCATCCGGCATCACCGAACGCCTCATCACGAACTTTCTCGCAACTCACCCCCGACTCCCCCACACAGGGCTGGGCGTCCTCGACGTGCTCACCTCGCGGGAACAGGAGGTACTCCGGCTGCTGTCGACGGGCCGGTCCAACGCCGAGATCGCGTCCCACCTGTTCATCTCGGACCAGACCGCCAAGACCCACGTACGCCGGGTGCTGAACAAGCTCAAGCTGCGTGACCGGGTGCACGCCGTCGTCTTCGGCTACGAGAACGGTGTGGTCGTACCGGGACAGCGCCGGCCCTAAGGGGTGTCGTCCCGCTCGAGGAACTCGCGGACGGTGCGCAACGCGTAGAAGGCCCGGGACCGGATGGTGCCGTGCGGGACGCCCATGTCGGCCGCCACCTCGCTCACCGGGGCGTCGCGGTAGTACAGGTGGACCAGCACGGCTCGATGCTCCGGGGTGAGCCGCCGCAAGGCGTCGTCGACCGTTCGCCGGGTCAGCGCCCGGTCGAGGGTGTCATCGGCCATCGGGAACTGTGTGAGGTCGTCCCAGTCGAACTCCGACGGGCGGGCCAGGCGGGCGCGGACCGCGTCGATCGTCAGATTGCGGGCCACCGTGAACAACCACCGCCGCACGGACTCGGCACCGGAAGGCAGCTCGTCCACCTTGCGCCAGGCCCGGAGCATGGTCTCCTGGAGCAGATCCTCGGCCGACTCCGGCTGGTCGTAGGTGAGACGTCGCAGGTAACGCAGCAGCGCACCGGCGTTCGCGTCGTAGACCACGCGGAGGCGTTGCTCGCGCGCCCGGAACACGGTTCCGGAGTTCTCCAGGACCGGTGCACTCACAAAGTCCACCACTTTTCGGAGGAACGGGCCCGGGACGGTTCACCGGGAAGAAGGTCTTGACTCATCGACCACGGTATTGGCGGATACCAGCTATGCCGTCACGCTCTGGAGGTATCGGGCATACCTCGCCGGGGGTATTTCCGGGGCATCGATGCTTCCCGTAGCGGGCTCACCACAGAACCGGTGAACATCTCGCGGCGGCCGACCGTCGCAACAGGCGTGACGAATTCCGTGAAACCGAAACAGGGTTCGCCGTCGCGGTGGCGGCACGCCGGGGCGAGCGCACTGACGGCCGCGGGGCTGCTGATCGCGGGCGCGACGCCCGCACAGGCAGCGACCGACCGCACGCCGGCGACCAACGGGCTGGCCTCACTGGTCAGCCTGTCCGCCGAACGACTCCTGCTCGCCGACAAGGTGGCCGCGGCGAAGTTCGGCACCACCACACCGATCGAGGACCCGGTCCGTGAACAGCAGGTCCTGGATCAGGCGGCCGGGCTGGCCACCGAGGCGGGCGTCGACACCGAGGACACCGTCGCGTTCTTCCGGGCCCAGATCGAGATGAGCAAGGTGGTGCAACGCCGGCTGTACGACCTGTGGACACGCCATCCGGAACTGGCCCCGGCCGAACGTCCCGACCTGGCCACGGAGGTACGCCCGCAGCTGGACCGCATCACCGTCGCGTTCATCGGCCAGCTGGCCGCCTCGGACGATCTCCGCGGGCCGACGCTGCGGTGTGTCTTCTCCCTGATCGGCGCGGAGGCCGCAGCCGAGCGGCGCTTCCACCTCGATGCCCAGCACGAGAATGCACTGCGAGGCGCGGTGCGACCGTTGTGCGCGGCCTGACCGCCGGCTGACCGGGGCCCGCCATCGCGGGTGGTCTCGCGCACTTCGGGAGTCTCCCGGTCGTCGACATCGACGGCGACACCGCGTGACAGTGATCCCCTGGTCCATCCGCTGCGCGGCCGCGCCACGGCCGAGGCGATCCCCGGCGCCACCTTGGTGATGGTCCCCGGCATGGGGCACGACCTGCCCGAAGGCGCGTGGCCCACGATCGCCGACGCCATCGTGGCCAACGCCGCCCGGGTCTGACCTACCGCGCGCCGGTCGCCGGATGCTGCGACGCTTTCTCGTCGGGCCCGGTGGCCCTGCCGTTGAACCTCGCGAGCAGCCCGGTCAGGGTGCTCACGTCACTCTGCGGCCAACTGCTGAGCCGGTCCCGGAGCCGCAGGTCCCGGGCGTCCCTGGCCTCGTTGATGCGGTGGTGGCCCTCCTCGGTGAGGGCCACCAGATGGGCCCGGCCGTCGCCGGGGACCGGAACGCGTACCACCAGGCCGAGCGATTCCAGCGGCTGGATCTGACGGGTGATGGTCGAGGTGCCGACGCCGATGTGCTCGGCCAGGTCGGTGGGCCGGTGCGGGCCGTGATCACCCAGCCGGACCAGCAACCCGTACGCGGTGTCGGTGAGATCGGTGTGCGAGTCACGGCTGAGCCGTACCGATGCGGCCTGATGCCGGCGGACCAGGATGGCGATCTCCCGCTCGAGAGCCGCGATCGCCGACGCGTCACGGCTCATCGCGGACCACGTTGGAGGTACGCAGCGGCACTTCCCGGATGAACAGGATGCAGACCAGCGCGATCAGGGCCAGCGGTGCCGCGTACAGGAAAAGGTTGCCGGTTGCGTGACCGAACGCGCCCTCGACCACGACCCGGACCGGTGCGGGCAGATCGGCCGGTCGCGGGGACGAGCCACCGCTGACCGCCGGCACGCCGAGGGCGGCCAGCCCGTCGGAGGTGTACCGGCTGACCTGGCCGGCGAGCACGGCTCCGAGGGCCGAGACGCCGATCGTGCCGCCGAGGGTGCGGAAGAACGCCACCGAGGAACTGGCCGAGCCGAGTTCGCTCGGGTTCACGGAGTTCTGCACGGCCAGGACCAGGTTCTGCAACGTCGTGCCCAGGCCCAGACCGAGCAGACCCATACCGATCGACAGCTGCCAGTACGCTGTGCCGTCGCGGGTCAGGCCGAGCACCCCGAGCCCCAGGGTGATCAGCAGCGAGCCGGCGACCAGCACCGGCTTCCAGCGGCCGGTGGTGGTGATGATCCGGCCACCGATCGTGGAGGCCACGGCGAGGCTCAGGATCAGGGGCAGAGCCAGAAGACCGGAGCGGGTGGCCGACTGACCCTCGGCCACCTGGAAGTACTGGCTCAGAAAGGTCGACGCGGCGTACAGGGCGATGCCGATGACCAGGCTGGCCCCGATCGCCAGCACGATGGTGCGGGAGCGGAACAGCCACAACGGCAGCACGGGGTCCTTGGCCCGCCGCTCGACCAGGACGAAGACCAGCGACAGCAGCACGGTGCCGCCGAGCATGACCGCGGTCTGCCAGGAGAGCCAGGCGTACTTGTCGCCGGCGAACGTCACCCACAGCAGCAGCAGCGACGCGGCGGCCGTCAGCAGCGTGGTGCCGGCCCAGTCGATCCGCGCCGGGCGCTTGGCCACCGGCAGGTGCAGGGTCTTCTGCAGGACGACCAGGGCCGCGACCGCGAACGGCACACCGACGAAGAAGCACCACCGCCAGCCGAGCCAGCCGGTGTCCACGATGAACCCGCCGAGCAGCGGCCCGGCGCTGGTTCCCACCGCGAGCACCGCACCGAAGTAACCGGAATAGCGGCCCAGTTCCCGCGGCGGGATCATCGTCGCGATGATCACCTGGATCAGCGCAAGCAGGCCGCCGGCACCGATGCCCTGGACCGCCCGGGCCGCGATGAGCAGGGCCGGGTCCGAAGCCAGGCCCGACAGGACCGAGCCGGCCGTGAAGATGGTCAGGCCGAGCTGGATGAGCAGTTTCTTGCTGACCAGGTCGGCCAGCTTGCCCCAGACCGGGGCGGACACGGTCATGGCCAGCAGCGTCGCGATGATGATCCAGGTGTAGACGCTCTGTCCGGCATGCAGGTCCGCCACGATCGCCGGTAGTGCGTTGGTGACGATCGTCGACGACAGGATCGCGACGAAGATGCCGAGGTACAGGCCGGACAGTGCCTGCCGGATCTGCGCACGGGTCATCGGCGCGGGCCCGGCCGGAGCGGGGGCGTCGTTCAGCACGGTCATCGGTCCTCCCCGAGGGTGCCGGTCCGCATCAGCGGCCGTAGGTTTCCAGCAGGCGTAGCCAGATCTCGCTGACGGTGGGGTACGCCGGGACCGCGTGCCACAGCCGGTCCAGAGGGACTTCCCCGACGATCGCGATCGTCGCTGCGTGGATGAGCTCGGCGACATCCGGGCCGACCAGCGTGAGCCCGACGATCACCTTGCCGTCCTCGTCGACGACCATCCGGGCCTGACCCTGATAACCCTCGGAGTGCAACGCCGCACCGGCCACCGCGCCCAGGTTGTAGTCGACCACCCGGATCCGCAGCCCGGCCGCCTCGGCCGCCGCCGCGGTCAGACCCACCGAGGCCACCTCCGGATCGGTGAACACCACCTGGGGTACCGCGCGCGCGTCGGCCGTGGCCACGTGCCGGCCCCAGCTACCGTCGTCGACCTTCTCGCCCTTGGCCCGGGCCACGATCACGTCACCGACCGCGCGGGCCTGGTACTTGCCCTGATGGGTCAGCAGCGCCCGCCGGTTCACATCCCCGGCGGCGTACAGCCACTGGCCGCCTCCGGCGACCCGCATCGTGTCGTCGACTGCCAGCCAGGCGCCGGGCGCCAGTCCGACCCGGTCCAGACCGAGGTCCCCGGTGTTCGGCGTACGACCGACCGCGACCAGCACCTCGTCGGCCTCGATCCGCTCACCGTCAGCGGTCTCGATGTGGACGGCGCCGGCCTGGTCACGCTTGACCGAAACAGCTTCCGTGCCCAGCCGCACCGACACACCGGCCTCGCGCAGCGACGCGGTGACCCGCTCGCCGGCGAACGGCTCCGCGGCCGGCAGAACGCCATGACGAGCCAGCAGCGTGACCGAGGACCCCAGGGTGGAGTACGCGGTTGCCATCTCCGTGGCCACCACACCGGCGCCGATCACCACCAGCCGGCCCGGCACCTCCTTCGCCGCGGCCGCCTCACGACTGGTCCACGGCTGCGACTCCCGCAGGCCCGGAACGTCCGGCAGCAGCGCGCTGCTGCCGGTCGCCACGACCACCGCGTGGCGCGCGGTGAGCGTGACCACGGCACCGCCGGCACCGGTCACCTCGACCACCCGGTCACCGGCGAGGCGCCCCTGACCACGGTGCAACACGATCCCGGCCGACTCCAGCCACGACACCTGGCCGTCGTCCTGCCAGTTCGACGCGAACTCGTCCCGGCGGCCCAGCACCGCTGCCACATCGAGCGCACCGGTCACCGCCTCCCGGGCACCCGGCAGCTGACGAGCCGCCCGGAGCGCGGACCCGCTGCGCAGCAACGCCTTGGTCGGCATGCACGCCCAGTACGAGCACTCACCACCGACGAGTTCCCGCTCCACGATCGCAGCGGTCAGACCGCCCTGCACCACCCGATCGGCGACGTTCTCCCCGACCGGTCCTGCCCCGATGACGATCACGTCGTACTCGATGGAAGTCATGTCAGTTTCCCTTCGCGGCGCGGCCGAGCCGCAGCGCTGAGATGAGGAAGAAGACGCCACCCGCGATGGCGTAGCCCGCCGCGTTCGCCAGCGTCGGGTTGTCGGCACCGGCCGACGCGAGGAACGACCCACCGACCAGCACCGACAGGCCACCACTGATGATCATGGGCCACTGGCCGCCCAGCTTGCGGCGCCTGATGCCCACGATCAGCTGGACCGCCCCGGCGACGATCGCCCAGGCACCCCACACCCGCAGTACCGCGGGGATACCGGATGCGGCGGCAGCGCCCACACCGATGGCGGTGATCAGGCTGACCGCGATGTTCACGTACAGCAGGGCGGGCGAGCCGGACGTGCGTGACGAACGCGCGTCGACGATCGCCGCACCCGCGTCGAACAGCGGGTACAGCACCAGCAGGACGGCCGCGAGCGGGCCGATCTCCTTGGCCGTCGTGAACAGCAGCACCGCCCAGACGAGGGCGAAGGCGAAGCGGACGAAGTACAGCTGCCGCAGAGCGGACGCGGTCTTCGAGAGACCGGGCGAAGTCGCGATGGTGGTCATGGCTGATCCCTTCTGAACAGAACGAACGTTCTATTCAGTCACCATCCTCTGCCCGGCGACCACTGTCAAGACGGAACGTTCTACCCTGCCCGTGACGAAGGTCTCGCGTCGTCAGGACTCCGGGCGTACCCGGCGGGTGGCGTGGAGAGAACCCAGCAGAAGGAGCGCCTCAGCGCTCGGGCTCGCGGGCGCGGCCTGGTAGACGACGAGGATCTGCCCGGTGGCCCCGCGCACGTCGAAGGACTGGGAGACGAGCGCGAGCGGCCCGACATCGGGGTGGACCAGCTCGGTGGCTTCCTGAGCTTTGCCGTAGACGGCCTGCGACGACCACAAGGCAGCGAAGGTGTCGCTCTCCTCCTCCAGCGAACACACCAGCCCCCGCAGACGCGGATAGCCCGGATCGAGCCCGTGAGCATGGCGCAGCCCGGCCACGACCGACTCGGCGAAGCGTTCCCAGCGGACGAAGAACTGCCGGGCCGCCGGGTCGAGGAACGTCATCCGGGCCAGGTTGTCCACCGCCTCGAACGGGGAGAACAACGCCTCGGCCAGGGCGTTGACCGCCACGAAGTCCTTCGCCGGGTTCAGCACGAAGGCCGGAGCTCCCGCGTTGCCGTCGAGCAGATGCTGCAGCGGCCCGCTGACCTTCTCCCGCGGGGGCCGGCGGATCTCCAGCACCGTGCCGGCCAGCCGGTACAGGTGCTCGCGGGCCTGGTCGTCCATCCGCAGGGCACCACTGATCGCCTCCAGGATCTGCGGGGACGGGCTCCGCTCGCGGCCCTGCTCCAGACGGGCGTAGTAGTCGCTGTTCATGCCGGCCAGCACGGCGACCTCCTCCCGCCGCAGCCCGGCGACCCGCCGTCTGCCGTACGAAGGGAGGCCCACGTCATCGGGGCGCAGCCGGGAGCGGTGCGCGCGGAGGAACTCGCCGAGGTCGTTGCCGGTCACCGTTCGAGGCTAGGCCGGAACCCGCCGGCGTGCCTGGGTACGGCGTACCCAGGAAAGGACCGTCCTGGTGGCGGCCGGCCGCAAGGCACAGGCTCGATGCATGACCAACACAGCCAGGACTTTTCTGATCACCGGGGTCAGCAGCGGCCTCGGCCGCGCCTTCGCCGTCGCCGCCCTGGCGGCCGGCCACACCGTCGTCGGCACCGTCCGTAAGGACGCCGACGCGGCGGACTTCAGCGCTGTCCAACCCCAACGCGCGCACGCCCGTGTCCTCGACGTCACCGACGACGACGCCGTCCTCGCCGTCGTGGGCGAGGTCGAGCAGACCGTCGGCCCGATCGACGTGCTGATCGCCAACGCCGGTTACGGCCTGGAAGGCACCTTCGAGGAGACCCCGCTGTCCGCCCTGCGGGCCCAGTTCGACGTCAACGTCTTCGGGGCGGCCGCCACCATCCAGGCCGTCCTGCCGTTCATGCGCGCCCGTCGCCGCGGTCACATCCTGGCCGTGACCTCGATGGGCGGGCTGGCCGGCTTCCCGGGCGTCTCCGCCTACTGCGGCAGCAAGTACGCGCTCGAGGGCATCCTGGAATCCGTCGGCAAGGAGGTCGCCGCCCTCGGCATCCACGTCACCGCGGTCGAGCCCGGATCGTTCCGGACCGACTGGGCCGGACGGTCGATGACCCGGGCTCCGCGCTCGATCGCGGACTACGACGACCTGTTCGATCCGATCCGGGAGGCTCGCCAGGAAGCCAGCGGCCGGCAACTCGGTGACCCCGCCCGCGCTGCGGCCGCCGTCCTGCACATCCTCGACGTGCCCGAGCCGCCGCACCACCTCGTTCTCGGCTCCGACGCCCTGCGGGTGATCCGGGCGGGCCGCGACGCCGTCGACCAGGACCTGGCCACCTGGCGGGAACTCTCCCTCTCCACCGACTTCCCTCAGGACCGGTAGGCCCAGCTCAGCGCGGCAGCGGGATCGCGCTGAACACTTCGGACGGGTCGAAGTGGGCCTTGAGCGAGCGCAGGCGACCGGCGTTGCCGCCGAAGCCGAACTCGATCTGGTCCACGGCGTCCGCGGCCAGCAGGTTGGGGTAGCCGCCGGGCAGCGCGTACGGCTTCAGGGCTGCGTCGAGGTCTCGGGTCCACTGCTGCTGCACCGGCGACTCGTGCTCGTCGGTCCAGACCGAGATGATCTCGATCATGTGGTGAGGATCCCGCGTACCGAACGCGGTGGCTTGCGGCGCGACCCTGGTCGCGGCGCCCTGGAAGGGGTGCAGGGACACCGCGGTCAGCGGTGAGGGCTTGCGGGCGACGTGGTCGGCCAGCGCCTCGGCCACGTCCTCGGAGAGCACCGGCACCGAACGCGTCCGGATCTCCACGTGCCGCCCGTACGGGAACATCGCGCCCAGCTCAGCCGCCCCGTCGGCGAGACGCTTCTCGCCGATCTGGGCCATCAGGGGTGTGCCCAGCCGGGCCAGCGCCTGCACCGGGCCGTCGCCGGCCAGACCGGCTGCCAGCGGGCCGCACCAGGTCGGTGACAGCAGGACCACGGGAGCCCCGTCGGGCCCGCTGAGCAGCGCGGTCTGCACCGAGAGCTCGTCGGGCATCTCGGCGTGCAGCTCGCGCAGGCCTTTCAGGACCTGGGTGGCCTGGTCGAACGGGTAGATCACGGCGCCGCCCACCACCGACGGCACCCGGTGGACGTCGAACTGGGCCTCCACCACCACGCCGAAGTTGCCGCCACCGCCCCGGAGCGCCCAGAGCAGATCCGGATCGGCGTTCACCACGGACCCGTCGGCCAGGACCACGGTGGCCGCGACCAGGTTGTCGGCGGCCAGTCCGAACCGCCCGCTGAGCGGCCCGTATCCGCCGCCGATCGCCAGGCCGACAAAACCCACCGAGTCGGTCGTACCGGTCACCGCAACCAGCCCCGCATCGCCGGTGGCCCGCAGGACATCGCCGATGCCGGCGCCGCCGCCGACGATCGCCCGGCCCTTCTCCGCGTCGACGCGGACACTGCTCAGGCCGGACAGATCCAGGGTCAGGCCGCCCGCACGCAGCGAGCGCCCGGCCCAGTCATGTCCACGCCCGCGGACGGACAACGGCAGGCCGAGCCGGCGGGCCACCGAGATCCCGGCCCGGACGTCACCGACCTCTGCGCACCGGACGACGATCGCCGGGCGATCAGCCACGGCGCCGTTCCACGGGGGTACCGCGGCATCGATCGCCGCGGCGTCGGTCACGATCCGCTCGGCACGCACCACGTCCTCGAGAGCGGCGGCGGCCTCGGCGGCCGGGGAAAGGTCGGGATTGCTGGGCATGGGTCGTCCACTCCTTGGGTGCCTCGGTGTTCAGCCGGGGTCCGGAACATCCGGCGACCCGCACGCCCTACGACGTTCTCGTGCCGGTCCGGCGTTCATCGGAAGTGGAGATTTCAGAACGAACGTTCTATTCGTTAAGATGGTGGCATGACGCGCGGTGACACGGAAACCCGGCCCTCGGAGGCTCGCCTCCGGCTCCTGAACACGGCAATCCGGATCTTCTACGCGGAGGGCATCCACTCCGTCGGCGTCGACCGGATCATCGCCGAGGCCAAGGTGACCCGGGCCACGTTCTACCGGCACTTCCCCAGCAAGGACGACCTCATCCTGGCGTACCTGCGTGAGGTCCATCAGATGGACCGCAGCCGGTTCGAGACGGCGATCAACACCTCCGCACCCTCACCCGTCGAACCCCTGCTGGCCATCGCCAACTCCATCGCCGACGGCATCCAGTCCCCCGGCTTCCGCGGATGCGCCTTCCTCAACGCAGCCGCCGAGTATCCGGACGACGACCATCCCGTGCACCGCGAGATCATCGACCACCGGCAGTGGTTCCTGGACACGCTGACGACGCTGATGGCGCAGGTCCACGAGGAGACAGCGGATCCTGCCGCGCGTCACTTCGTCATGCTCCGCGACGGTGCAATGGCGGCCGGATGCCTCTTCGAACCCACCCTCGTGGCGGACACCTTCCTGCGCGGCATCGAAGGACTCCTGCGGATCAACTCCGAGCGCCAGGCGGCCGAGTCCGCCCACTGACGACGGTTGGCGGGCCGGGCGCCGCGCGCTTCACTGGGTGCATGCTCAGATCGGACGAAGAGTTGGTCACCTCGGCGCTCACCGGTGAGGTGTCCGCGTTTGTCGTGCTGACCGAGAGGCACCGGGCGGGGATGCGCGCCACCGCGATCGCGGTGCTCGGGTACACCGACGAGGCCGAGGACGCTGTCCAGGACGCCGTGCTCACGGCCCTGCAGCGCCTCTCCGACCTGCGCGAACCGGCCGCCGCCGGTGCCTGGCTGCGCCAGATCGTGCGCAACAACTGCCTGATGCGGTTGCGGCAACGCCAACCCGTGCCGGTGGCCGAACCCGAGTCGCTGCTGCCGCCCGCCGATGACCCGCGGCCCGATGAGGTGATCGAGCGGTCACACGCCCGCGACTGGGTGCGGCACGCGGTCGGCCTGCTGTCCCCGGCCCTGCGCGAGGTGACGCTGCTGCGCTACTTCACCGAGTTCCGCTCGTACCGGCAGATAGCCCAGCTGTGCGGCATCCCCGAGGAGACGGTCGGCAGCCGGTTGCGGGACGGGCGGCGGGCGCTCACGCGTACGTTGCAGGAGAGCTCGGGTGACGCCCACCCCGAGGCGGATCTGGAGGCCGACGGCCACCGCCGGCTGGCGCGGCAGCACCTCGCCGCGATGCAGGGTGACGAATACGAACGGGTCATCGAGGACTGGTACCAGCCCGATCTGTCCGTCGTGGCGCTGGGCGGCCTGGCCGGCGACCGGTCAGCGCTGCGGCTGATGATGGACTACACCTTCAGCGCCGGGGTGGGTATCCGCCTGCGCGATGCCACTGCCAGCGGAAACGTGCTCGTGTGGGAGACCGACTTCCTCAACCCCGCCTCGGACCCCGATCACTGCCCCGCGGGGTCGGCCTGGCTCTTCCGGATGAGTCGAGGACGAGTGGCACGCCTGGCCGTCGCGTACGACACCGGGGTGAGATCTGGATCATAGGTTTCGCACCGCACTTTCCGCGCATCCGTCGCATCCCGTTCCGGAGGGCCGGCCCACGGCCCGTACGGAAGGAGACCGGCCATGCCGATCGAAGACCTGCCCGAGCTGCTGCGCCCGGCGATCGAGAAGCACCGCGACCGCGCCGAGGAGCTGGGCCGCGCGCCCGACGAGCTCGTGGCTGAACTGCGGGAGCGGGGTGCTTTCAGCCTCTTCACCCCCCGCGAGCTGGGCGGATTCGAGGTGCCGGTGGCGGAGGCGCTGGACTTCTACGCCCGGGTGGCGCGCATCGACGGCCCGACGGCCTGGCTGCTGTGGAACTTCAACCTCGGCTTCATCGCCGGGTGGCTGCCGGATGAGGCCGTAGAGCGGATCTTCACGGGCGGTGTGCCGCCGCTGATGGCGAACTCCGGCCAGCCGGGCCTGCTCACCGTCACCGACGGCGGCTACCGCCTGACCGGCACCTGGAAGATCGTCAGTGGCGCCCATGCCGCCGAGTGGTACCTGCTGGCCGGAGCTGACCCGGCTGCGGGTCCGGGCTTCGCGGGACTGCGCTTCTGCGCTGTGCCGCGGCCGGACGTCACGGTCCAGGACACCTGGGACGTCGTGGGCATGCGTGCCTCCGACAGCAACTCGGTCACGGCCGACGACGTCTTCGTCCCGTCGTTCATGACCCAGAGCCTGTTCGCGACCCACCGCACCATCGGGATGCCTGTTGTCAGTCTGCTCTACCCGGGCTGTGCCGCCGTACTGATCGGCATGGCGGAGGCGGCGATCGACGAGCTGATCGAGGTGGCCGCGGTCAAGAGGGGCTTCGACGGCATCCCCCTGGCCGAGAAGGACCATGTCTCCGTGGCTGTCGGCCGCTCGCTCTCCCAGGTTGCGGCGGCCCGCGGTCTGCTGCTGTCCACCCAGCAGATCTTCGACCGTGCGGGGGCGTCCGCGACCGAGCGCGAACGAGCCGCCGTCCGGGGTGCCATCTGCCACATCACGGAGACCGCCCGTACGGTCCTGGCAGCCATGTACGAGGCGGGAAGCTCCGAACCTCTCTACCGGACCAGCCGTCTGGGCCGGATCCACCGGGACGGCATGGCCACGGCCCAGGCCGCCAACCTCTCCACCACCCAGTGGACCGTCCCCGGCCGCCTGGCCCTCGGTCAGCCCTCGGGCTGGCCGTTCGTGTAAATCAGGACCGGCCCACCCGTAAGCACCTCGTAAGGCACTGGAGCCCTGAGGGTGGACACAATCCACACATGATCACTCTCGCGCTGATCGGCTTCGTCGGCGGTCTGATAACCGGGATCTCGCCGTGCGTGCTCCCGGTCCTGCCCGTGGTCTTCCTGTCGTCCGGCACCGCCGCCGGCCGGGAGAGCACGGGCCGCCGGCCGCTGCTGGTCGTACTGGGGCTGACGTTGAGCTTCAGCGTCTTCACGGTGCTCGGATCTCTGGTTCTGCGGGCATTGCCGGTGCCTCAGGACATCATCCGCTGGGCCGGCATCGTGATCCTGGCCCTGCTCGGCATCGGGATGATCGTCCCGCGGTTCGAGGCGTGGCTGGAGCGGCCCTTCGCCCGTCTGGCGCCGCGAGCCCCCGGGCAGGACCGCGGTGGATTCCTGCTCGGGCTCGCCCTGGGTGCGGTCTACGTGCCGTGCGCCGGCCCCGTGCTCGCCGCCATCGCGGTGGCCGGCGCCACCGGACGCTTCGGTGCGTCCACTCTGGTGCTGATCGCCACCTTCGCCCTCGGTACGGCCATCCCCCTGCTGATCTTCGCCCTCGCCGGCTGGCGCATCACCGACCGGCTGCGCTCCTTCCGGACGCGGCAACGAGGCATCCGTATCGCGGCCGGCGGCGTGGTGGTCGCCTTGGCGGTCGCGCTGACCTTCAACGTCACCGACGCGGTACAGCGGGCGATCCCGGACTACACGAGCGCGCTGAACGACCGCATCGACGCCGCCGGCGCGGTGGCCGGGGCTCTGACCGGCGGTGGCGCCTCGACCGCGCTGGCCGCCTGCCAGGAGACCGCGGGCCAGGTCGCTCCGGCACTGAGCGACTGCGGTCCCGCCCCGCAGCTGACGGGCCTCGACGGCTGGCTCAACACACCCGGGAACGCACCCGTCACGCCGGCGCAGCTGAAGGGCAAGGTCGTACTCGTCGACTTCTGGGCGTACTCCTGCATCAACTGCCAGCGGGCCATCCCGCACGTGAACGCCTGGGCCCGTGCGTACGCCGGCAGTGGACTGGAGGTGATCGGCGTGCACACGCCGGAGTACGCCTTCGAGCACGACGCCGGCAACGTCGCCGCCGGCGCCCAGCGGCTCGACATCGGCTATCCGATCGCCCTGGACAACAACTTCAAGACCTGGGACGCGTTCCACAACCAGTCCTGGCCGGCCGACTACCTCATCGACGCCACCGGCCGGATCCGGTACGCCGGAGTCGGCGAAGGCCAGTACCCGCAGACCGAGGAACTCATCCGCCGCCTGTTGAGCACCGCACATCCTGATGTGATCCTGCCCGCCGCCACGGACGTGCCCGACCGCACGCCGACGGCGTCCTGGCAGTCACCGGAGACCTACCTCGGTGCGGCCCGTGCCCAGTACTACTCCGGCAAGACGCCGCTGCACCCGGGCAAGGCCACCTACACACTGCCCGGGGACCTGGCCGACACCTCCTACGCCTACGGCCTGTCGGGCACCTGGACGGTCACCGACGAGTCGATCACCGCCGAGAAGGACTCGGCGATCACGCTGAACTACACCGCCCGCGACATCTATCTGAACCTCAGCGGCACCGGCACGGTCAAGGTCACGGTCCAGGGCAAGACCCAGACGTACGAGGTCAGCGGCGCCCCGAACATCTACACGGTGCTGCATCGGCCGCGCCTCGGTGGCGGCACGTTGACGGCCTCGCTGTCACCAGGGCTGAGCGCCTACTCGTTCACCTTCGGCTGAAACGCCGGCCCGCGCCACAACGAGCCTGATCGATCTGCCGGGTCTTGCGTACGTGCTCTATATTGAGATCATCTTTATATGGAGGTGCGAACCTTATGCGCGAACCCACGTTCTGGATCCTCACCGCGCTGGCCACGGAATCCCGCCACGGCTACGCGTTGATTCAGGAGGCTGACCGCCTGTCCGACGGCCGGGTGAAGCTCCAGGCCGGAACGCTCTACGCCGCGCTCGACCGGCTGGTCGACGAGGGTCTGGTCGAGCCGGACCGCGACGAGATCGTCCGCGGGCGCGCCCGCCGGTACTACCGCCTCACCAACGAGGGTGCGACCGCCCTCGACGCCGAGGCGGCCCGGCTCCAGGCCAGCGTGAACGCGGCGAACGGCCAGCTCTCCGCCCGGCGGTTCGGACTGGGCCAGGCCACCGCGGGCCTGGTGATCGCGTGACAACAGCCGAGTTCGACGGCCCGAGCCGCCTGGAACGGCAGCTGCACCGGCTGCTGATGGCCTACCCGCCGGGCCCGAGACGTGAGGAGCTGCTGGACACGATCGTCGACGGCGGGCAGTCCCGGCTTTCGGCGCGACAGGCGCTGAACCTTCTGCGCCATGGTTTGCGGGCCCGTCTGGGGCATCCCCGGAGTCGTGCCGTCGTGGTGATCGCCACGCTGATGACGCTGCTGGCGGGAGTCTTCGGCGCGGCCGCCGCGGCTCCGCTGGGCTGGGCACTGGCGCCGTCGCTGCCCCAGGGCGCCGCGGCCGAGGAGCTGAAACGGGAGGTGCTCCCCGGCCTGACCGTGTGGGGCGGCGGCGACGCGGCCCGGTGGGTGCGGACCGGTGACGGCGAGGGCTGGCAGTACGGGTTCGCGGAGTACTGGGCGCAGCACACCAACGAGACCCGCGAGGTCCCTGCGTACACGGAGCAGGTCCGCGACCGGCTCGCGGCGCAGGGCTGGAAGATCCGCGGCGACGTGGAAGTCACCCGGCCCGCGCCGGACGACGAACCGCCGGCCTCGACGTCCGCGACATTCTGGGCCACCCGGGACGGCCTGGTCCTGCGCTTCGAGGACAGGCTCGTCGACAAGCCCGCCGCGTGGTCCCCCGAGGGCAACGCCACGTTCACCGTTTCGCGCTCGGCGCCGGCTCTGCTGTGGGCCATCGCGCTGATCGGCGGGCTGGCCGGTGCGCTCATCGGCTGGCTGGTGACAGGATGGGTCGCGCGCCGGGTCCAGGGGCGCCGGCTGCTGCGAGTGCTCACCGTCCTCTCGGCAACGATCGGTTTGGTCATCATGCTGCCGCTGGTGGCGTTCGTGATGCTGTACTCGATCCCGGACGAAGCCCCGCGGCTGGCCGACGAGAAGGTCTTCCTCGGGTTGCGGGGAGTCCTGATCGGACTGTGGCAGCCTGCTCTGCTTTTTGCGGGCGTGATGGTGCTGCTGGCAGCGACACCGCGCCGCAGTGAACGGTCGCGGCCGGCCCGCGTCGTGGCGTTCGGTGCAGCCGCGGCGGCCCTGGTCGCGGCGGGGTTCGCCGACCGGGTACCCCAACTCGCCGAGAGTGCCCGTTCCGCCGCGGCCGCCGACCGGACCTGCGTGCTGGCCACACCGGCCTGGGAATCCGCGAACGGCGATCGGCTCAGCTACCTCGCCCGGGTCTTCATCCGCCCGGAGACCACTGCGGAACAGCGCAATCTCATCGATGCGGCGATCGCCCGCAATCCCGGCATGCGCGGCTTCACCTTCTACTTCGACCCGACGTCCGCGGCCTACCGCAATGCCTACTGCGGGGGTGCGCCGCTTCCGGCCGGAGCCGGCCGTGACCTGCCGTACTTCTGGGAGGTCGATCTGAGCAGCCCGGGAGTGCTGCCAGGTCTCGCCGCCGAGGTCGCCACCATGCCCGGCGTGGTCGCGGTGAAGCCCGCTTAGCTCCCGAATCACTGCGGATAGAACGTTCGGTCTTGACACGCGCTCCTCGGCGCCCTACCGTTGGTCAGGACAGAACGTTCGTTTCACCGGTGCGGGCCTGCGGGCCAGTTCACCGACCGAGGTGAGGAGAGGGCCATGCCCACCAAGATCACGCTGATCATCGACAACCCCACGGACCCCGAGGCCTTCGAGCGGGTCTACGAGGACGTGAAGCGGGCCGCCGAGAAGTTCCCGAAGCTCCAGCGGCTCGAGTCGGCCAAGGTGTGGCCCAAGGAGGACGGCACCGCCACCCCCGCGTACCGGACCCTGGACCTGTACTTCGACAGCTACGAGGACGCCTCCGCGGCCGTCGCCACGCCGGCCGCCGGCGACCTCTTCGGCGGTCTCGTGGGAACCCAGGTCCCCTTCAAGGGCCTGTTCTCCGACATCGAGGCGTAACAACCGTGAGAAGCAAGCAGACCTCCGGCCGGGCTGACACCCCGCCGGAGGTCTCGGCTCCCCCGTGGCGGGTCGAGGGTCACCCCGACGGCGACCGGCGCCGACCGGGACCCGGCAAGCGCCCGGCCTGGCAGCGGTTCGGCTGGATGCTGCTGGCCCTGCTCGCCCTCAACTGGGTCATCTCCTCGTTCCTGCTCGCACCGGCGCCGCGCACGACCGTGTCGTACACGTTCTTCCTGACCCAGGTCGACGCGGGCAACATCGCCGAGATCACCTCGACCAGCGAGGCGATCGACGGCACGTTCAAGGCGAGGACGTCGTACACACCGACCGGCGCCAAGAAGGCAGAGCGGGTCGAGCGGTTCACCACGCAACGGCCGTCGTTCGCCGAGGACAACCTGTTCGCCAAGCTGCAGTCGACGAACGTACCGGTCAACGCCAACAATCCCGACCGCCGCGCGCCGGTCTGGCAACAGGTTCTGCTGGGGTTCGGGCCGACGATCCTGCTGGTCGGTTTGTTGATCTGGTTCATGCGCCGCGGCTCGGCCGGCTCGGGCGCCGGTATCGGCGGCTTCGGCAAGTCACGCGCCAAGCTCTACCAACCCGAGCGCGGAGCACGCACGTGTTTTGATGACGTGGCCGGCATCGAGGAGGTCGAGCAGGAGGTCACCGAGATCGTCGACTTCCTCCGCGAGCCCGGGAAATACCGCATGCTCGGTGCCCAGATCCCGCACGGCGTCCTTCTGTCCGGCCCTCCCGGTACGGGCAAGACGCTGCTGGCCCGCGCCGTGGCCGGTGAGGCCGAGGTGCCGTTCTTCTCGATGTCCGCATCCGAGTTCATCGAGATGATCGTGGGCGTCGGGGCCAGCCGGGTCCGCGACCTGTTCGAGCAGGCCAAGAAGGTCGCCCCGTCGATCATCTTCATCGACGAGCTGGACGCGATCGGCCGGGCCCGCGGCGGTTCGCAGTCCCTCGGAGGCAGCGACGAACGCGAGCAGACCCTCAACCAGATCCTCACCGAAATGGACGGCTTCACCGGAAGCGAAGGTGTGGTCGTGCTGGCCGCCACCAACCGGCCGGAGGTTCTCGACGCCGCACTGCTGCGGCCGGGCCGCTTCGACCGGCGCGTCACGGTCAGCCCGCCCGATCTCAACGGGCGGTCGGCCATCCTGCGCGTGCACACCCGCGGCGTACCGGTGGCGCCCGGGGTCGACCTGGAGTCGCTCGCCTCGGCCACGCCGGGCATGGTGGGCGCGGATCTGAAGAATCTGGTCAACGAGGCCGCTCTGCTGGCCGCACGCCGTGGCCACACGGTCGTGCAGAACAACGACTTCACCGACGCCCTCGAGAAGATCATGCTGGGCACGGTGCGCGGCATCATGCTGACCGGCGAGGAGAAGGAACGCACGGCGTTCCACGAGTCGGGTCACGCCCTGCTCGGCATGCTCACGCCGGGCGCAGACCCGGTCCGCAAGATCTCGATCATCCCGCGCGGGCAGGCCCTGGGCGTGACGTTCCAGAGTCCTTCGGCCGACCGCTACGGCTACTCGGCCGGATACCTGCGGGGACGGATCATCGGCGCGCTGGGCGGCCGGGCCGCCGAGGAGGTCGTCTACGGCGACATGACCACCGGCGCGGAGAGCGACCTCGACCAGGTCAGCACCATCGCCCGGCAGATGGTCGGCCGCTGGGGCATGTCCGACGCGATCGGGCCCGTGTCGGTCCTGCCGCCGCCCGGCAGCGAGTCCCCCTTCGGCCTGGACGGCGTCGCGCCGGCCACGAAGGAACTCATCGACCGCGAGGTCCGCCGGATCGTCGACGAGTGCTACACCGCAGCGCTCCAGCTCCTTCGCGAGCACCGTGAACAGCTGAACCGGCTGGCCGGGCGGCTCCTCGAGGCCGAGACGCTGGACGAGGCCGACGCCTACGCGGCTGCCGGGATCGACCGGGAGCAGGCACCCGGCGTGGTCGCCCGCGGCGAAGTGCCGGCCCTCGTTCCGGCGCTGCACGACGCGCAGCCGGCGGCGAGCGTAACCGCACGAACAGCCATCACCGATTCCGATGCAGACCAACGAGCTGAGCGGATCTGACGCCATGCTGGAACAACGCAATTTCGGTATCGAGCCGTGGGCGATCCGGGAGACCGGGTTCGACCCCGGCAACCTCGGCCACGCCGAATCGGTCTTCGCTCTGGCCAACGGCCACATCGGGCTGCGCGGCAACCTCGACGAGGGCGAGCCGTACGGGCTCCCGGGCACGTACCTGAACTCCTTCTTCGAGTACCGTCCGCTGCCCTACGCCGAGGGCGGGTACGGCTATCCCGAGTCGGGGCAGGCCGTCCTGAACGTCACCAACGGCAAGGTGTTGCGGCTCATGGTCGACGACGAGCCGCTGGACATCCGGTACGGCGACCTGCGGCACCACGAACGGGTGCTGGACTTCCGCGCCGGCACCCTGACCCGGGAGTTCGAATGGGTCTCGCCGGCCGGTAAGGCGGTGCGCGTGCGCTCCGAGCGCCTGGTCTCGCTGGCGCAGCGCGCCGTGGCCGCGATCCGGTACACCGTCAGCGCGGTCGACCAGCCCATTCTGGTGGTCGTGCAGTCCGAGCTCGTGGCCAACGAGGAGCTGCCCACCGGCGGCAACGACCCCCGGGTGGAGGCGGCGCTGGTTCAGCCGCTGCAGCCGGAGGCGCACTACGTGGACGACTCGGGAGTGACGCTGCTGCACCGCGTCGAGCAGTCCGGGTTGCGGATGGCCGCCACCATGGCCCACGACATCGACGCCCCCGACGGCTTCCAGGTGCACACCTCGGCGCACGAGGACCTGGGCCGGACCACGATCACCTGCCGGCTGCTGCCCGGTCAGCACCTGCGCATCGTCAAGCACCTCGCGTACGGCTGGTCGTCGCAGCGCTCCCTGCCGGCCCTGAATGACCAGGTCCGCGCCGCCCGGACCGTCGCCCGCTACCACGGCTTCGAGGGCCTGCTCGACGAGCAACGCCGTTATCTGACCGATTACTGGGCCAGCGCCGACGTCGAGATCGAGGGCGACCCGCAGCTGCAGCAGGCGGTCCGGTTCGCGCTGTTCCACGTCCTGCAGGCCGGCGCCCGGGCGGAACGGCGCGCGATCGCGGCCAAGGGCCTCACCGGGCCCGGGTACGACGGACACACGTTCTGGGACACCGAAACCTTCGTGCTGCCGATGCTCAGCCACACCGCACCCGACGCCGCAGCCGACGCGTTGCGCTGGCGGCAGAGCATCCTGCCCCAGGCCCGGGAACGGGCGGAACAACTCGGCCTGTCCGGCGCCGCCTTCCCCTGGCGCACCATCCGCGGCGCCGAATGCTCCGGATACTGGCCGGCCGGCACCGCCGCCTTCCACCTCAACGCCGACATCGCCGACGCGGTGATCCGGCACGTGCAGACCACCGGTGACGCGGACTTCGAGCGGGAGGTCGGGGTCGAACTGCTGGTCGAGACCGCCCGGCTGTGGATGTCGGTCGGCCAGCACGCTCCCGGCGGCGGTTTCCGCATCGACGGGGTCACCGGTCCCGACGAGTACAGCGCGGTGGCCGACAACAACATCTACACGAACCTGATGGCCCAGCGGAACCTGAACGGCGCCGCCGCGGCCTGTGAACGCCACCCCGGCAAGGCTTCCGAACTGGCCGTCGCCGCCGAGGAGACGGCCGCCTGGCGCAAAGCCGCCGAGAACATGGTGATCCCCTTCGACGACCAGCTCGGAGTGCACGCCCAGTCGGAAGGTTTCACCAGCCACGGCCGCTGGGACTTCGCCGGCACCTCGCCCGGGCAGTACCCGCTGATGCTGCACTTCCCGTACTTCGACATCTACCGCAAGCAGGTCGTCAAGCAGGCCGACCTGGTCCTGGCGATGCAACTGTGCCCGGAGGCCTTCACCCCCGAGCAGAAGGCCCGCAACTTCGCCTACTACGAGCAGATCACCGTACGGGACTCGTCGCTGTCCGCGGCCACGCAGGCGGTCATCGCCGCCGAGACCGGCCACCTGGACCTGGCGTACGACTACGTGAGCGAGACCGCCCTGCTCGACCTCGGCGACCTGGCCGGCAACACCGCGCACGGCCTGCACATCGCCGCGCTGGCCGGCGCCTGGAACGGCGTGGTCGCCGGGTTCGGCGGCCTGCGCCACCTCTCGACCGGCCTGGCCCTCGCACCCCGCCTGCCCGGGGCACTGACCCGGATCGTGTTCCGGCTGCGCTGGCGCGGCCGGTGCCTGGTCGTGGAGATAACCCCGGACCAGGCGGTCTACCACCTGGTGTACGGCGAGGACCTGGAGCTCCGTCACCACGGCGAGCTGATCACCGTGCCCCGCGACGGTTCCACGGCCCGGCCCATCCCGGCCCCGGAGCCCGTCGAGCCGGTACGCCAGCCGCGGGGTCGCGAGCCTCTCGCCCGCCGCATCCGCGAGGGAGCTGCCTGACGGGGAGTGATCGACGCCGCCGCACCGGGTTCCGGGCGGCGGCGTCGCGGTCGTTCACCTGCCGACGCTGGGCCTCAGCTGCCACTGCTGGTCGTTGGTGCCACTGTCCCGGTACTGCTGGACGTTCGCACTGTCCGCTGTGGACGCCGCTTCGACCGCCAGCAGTTTGTTGCTGTTGCGGTTGACCAGCTTGTAGTTGCCGCCGCCCACGTCGACCGGTAGCCACAGGTGATCGGCGGTGCCGTTGTCGTCGTACTGGACGATCTGCGCACTGTCCGCGGTGGACATGCCGGCCACGCCGAGGACCTTGCCGCTGTTCAGGTTCTTGATCCGGAACCAGCCGTCGCGGTTGCTGACCAACTCCCAGCGGTGATCCAAGGTACCCGTGTCGCTGTACTGCTGGACCGGTGCGCTGTTGGCGGTGGAGGCCGCGTTCACGGCCAGCAGTTTTGCGCTGTTCCGATTGAAGATCTTGAAGGTCGGCCGGCTCCACACCTGGAACTCGCTGACGCCCCAGCCCACCCCGCCACCGCGGTTGGGTGCGAGCACCCGCAACTGGCTCGTGGCCAACGGCGGGAACGTGATCCGGGTGAGTCCGTTGGCCGTGGTGGCCGTCCGGGTCTGACCGGGCACGCTGGTCCACGCCGCACCGTTGAGGTACTGCAGGTCGTAGCTCGTCGGGACCCGCACTCCCCCGCCGTCGTCGTAGAAGTACAGCCGGACGTCGTCGACGGTGACCGGCCGCCCGAAGTTGACGCCGACATGGTCAGCGGCGTTCGGCGAGCTGTACGAGGTCCAGCGGGTGTTCTGCGGGACGTTGTTCTCGAAGATGTTCCCGTCGACAACCCGCCAGGCGTTGTCCACGGAGAAGGTGTACGAGGCGAACGGCTGGGTCGCCCCGCCGCCGTGCCGCTGGGTGTTGGCGGCGATGTTGACACGGCCGTCCGTCAGCGGCGTGACAACCGGGGTGCCCACATCGACGGTCAAGGGCGTGAGACCGGCCTGCGCGGCGACCTGGTTGCCGTCGACGAAGACCTTCAGGCCCGTACCCCGCCCGTACCGGGAACCGGTGCGGTCCCACAGCACGGTGAGGTTGTGGCCGTGGTACGGCGCGTTCTCCACCAGGAAGTAGTCCCAGCTCGCCGGGGCCAGGGGCTTGACGGTGACCGCGTTGTCGGCCCGCCCGTCGAGGCCGATCAGCCCCGAGATGACGTTGTCGACGAACGTCGAGTGGTTGTAGTCCTCGCTGTGGCCGTTACCGTCGTAGATCCACCGGTTCTCGTCCGGGTGGTGCGCCTCGGCCACGTACGGCACGCCGTTGCGGTACTGCGTGGCGGCGTACTTGTGGAGCAGGTCGACGTAGTTCGCGTTTGTCACGTAGGGCTGGGCCGGGTAGTCCTGCAGCAGATTGGCCAGGCCGGTGAGCACCTGTGAGGTCGCATACGGCCAGGACGGTCCGTTCCACCGGCAGCAGCCGCTGAGCGCGTCGCGCATGAACTGGGGACTGCGCCGCTCGGCCGTGGTCGGACCGTACGCGGAGGAGAAGCCCTGCGGGTCGACCACCTGCGCCCAGGCCGCCGAGCGGGAGGCGTCCGGCATGTCGAACATCCAGGGTACGAACCCGATGTGCTCGCGCGTGTCCAGCTTGCCGAGACCGGGGTTCCCGTCGCGCATCACGTGGTAGTAGAAATTGCGCTGCGGGTCCCACAGCCGTGCGTCCATGTTCGTTTTCAAAGCTGCGGCCCGGGCGTTGTAGGTGCCGGCCGTCGCGGTGTCGCCGTTGAGCCCGGCGATGTCGGCGATCGCTCTGGCGTCGCCGTACTGGTAGGCGTTGATGCTCGGCCGGTAGCCGGCACCGCCGTGGTAGGGATCGGGCGACTGGTAGGACGCTGCCGACAACTCGCTGGCGTCCCACACCGGCACCTGCCAGTACAACCCGAGCGCGGCGTTGTACTGCACGTTCCACCGGTCGTAGAACCGGGTCAGCGCGGGCTGCTGCGCGGCGGCGAAGGCACGGTCGCCGTTGATCAGGTAACGGTTCCAGACCGCGCTCGCCGCCCAGAAGCTGTACTCGTGGCCCCAGTCGGTGGTGTTCGGGTTGACCGACTCCTCAGCCGGCTTGGGACCGGCTCCCGGCCCGGTCAGCCAATAGTTGATGTAGTCGTCGACGTACCGGTTGTCGCGTACCCAACGGCCTTCGTTGATGTGGTGGCCGGCGGCAGCGGAGATGCCGCCGTAGGGAGCGCCGTAGGACACGGGGTTGAGGAACTCGCTGGAGATCCAGCCGAACTCCGGTCCGGTGTAGACCAGATGTTCCTTCCAGGTCTTCCACCGGTAGTAGTAGACGTCCTGGATCTGCCGGTCGGGGACCTCCAGGAACGGGATGTTCGCGCGGTACCACGCGGGGTCGTTGAACCCGCCGACGAAGGCGTCCTTGTTCAGGAAGGCCGTGCCGGGGCCGACCGCCGGCAGCGGTTCGCGGGGATCGACGGCTGCTGCCGGGGCCGCGGTGACGGCGACGCAGGCGGCAGTCATGAATGTGACGGTGGCGGCGCCCAGCAGGCGACGCAGAGCAACGGTGAGGGGAACGCGCAGGGACACGGCGGCAACTCCTCCGGACGGGGATGCTGTGATCCAAGCTCTCCCGACTCAACTATGTCAATGTCTGGGGAACTGCGTTCGAAAATGTTGCACCTGAGCCGACATCCAGGTGTTCAGGAGTATTGACCTATGTCCATCAATGTTAGTTAACTGGACCGTAACAAGCCTTCACCGCGAGCCGGAGGGCGTTGCCCGATGCTGACTTTTCCCATACCGGTCCGGCGATCGGTCATGGCCGTGGTGGCAGTGCTGCTCGCCGGCCTGGCCCTGGTCGTGGCCGACGCTCCGCAGCCCGCCCGCGCCGCCGGGACGTTCGTGAATCCCGTCAGCCCGCGGCCGGACCCGTTCGTGGTCTTCCATCGTGGCCGGTACTACACCGTCGAGAACGACACGAGCGAGACGCGGCTGCTCATCCGCAGCGCGGCGACGGTCGCCGGCCTCAGTGCGGCCACCCCGCAGCTGGTGTGGGCCGATGGGAACACCTCGCGCAACAAACAGGTGTGGGCGCCCTCGCTGCTCAACCTCAACGACCGCTGGTACCTCTACTACACCGCCAGCGACGGCGTGGACAACAACCACCGTAACTACGTCCTCGAGTCGACCGGGCTCGTCTCGCAGGGAGCAACCCCGGCCGGCCCGTACGCCTTCAAGGCGCGCATCTTCGACCCGGCCGCCGACTCGTGGGCCATCGACGGGCTGCCCTTCACACACAACGGCGCGCTCTACTACGCCTACGCGGGTGCGCTGGGCAACCAGCACAACGAGATGTTCATCGCCCGCATGGCCAACCCGTACTCGCTCAGCGGTGCGCGTACGCATCTACCCCTGGCCGGCGGCTGCCCCACCATCCGCGAGGCGCCGGCGACGCTCAACCGCAACGGACGGACCTGGCTCGTCTACTCCACCTGCGACACCGGCACCCCGGACTACCAGCTGTGGATGACCAGCATCGCCGACGGTGCCGACCCGCTGGTGGCGACCAACTGGCGCCAGCGCAGCGGTGCCGTGTACCAGCGCAACGATGCGGCCGGCGTGTTCGCCCCGGGCAGCAACAACTTCTTCCGGTCCCCGGACGGCACCGAGGACTGGATGGCCTATCACGCCAAGACGACGTCGGCGTTCACCTACGACGGCCGCACCACCCGCTTGCAGAAGATCGGCTGGAACACCGACGGCAGCCCGGACCTCGGCCGGCCGATCGCGCTGGGCACCGCGCAGGCCACCCCGTCCGGTGATCCCGGCCCGTCCGCACCGGCCGCCGGCACCCGGATCGCCGGTCCTGGCGGCAAGTGCGTCGACGTCGCCGGTGACGACACCGGCGCGAACCTGTCCCCCGTACAGCTGTGGGACTGCCTCGGCGCCGCGGCCGACCAGCTGTGGACCTGGAACGGAACGTCATTGCGCACGCTCGGCCGCTGTCTCGACGTCGCCGGGAACATCACCGCGGCGGGCACCCGGCTCCAGCTGTGGGACTGCAACGGCGCCGGTGGTCAGCAGTGGGTCCAGCAGGCGAACGGTTCCATGCTGAACCCGCAGTCCGGCCGGTGCCTCGACTCGCCGAGCGGGGCCACCGCCAACGGCACCCGGCTGCAGATCTGGGACTGCAACGGCAGTCCGGCGCAGGTGTTCCGCAAGCAGTGACCCTCATGGGTTCGACCACGCTTCAGCTCATCGCGGAGAGATGACGCCGTAATGCCGCACCGTTGCCGCTGTCGGAGATCATCGCGATGTAGCCGTCGGGACGGATCAGCACCAGGGTGTTTCCGGTTGCGCCATAGGCAGCGGCAAGACCCCCATCGGTGTCGGCGATGTCGTCCGGACCGGCCGGACGTGGGCCGACACCCAGGACCCGTACGTCGTTCGGTGTGGCGCCGATCGCCGGGGTACTTCCGAAGCTCAGCAAGGTGAAGTGCGTGCCGCGGGTCAGGTCGAACAACCGTCGTTCGCCTTGCACCGTGGTCAGAACCGCATCGGGAGCGCGGTCGCCGGCGCGCAGCGGGGCCGTTGCGGCGCGGTCGTCGCGGGCCAGGGAGGAGCCGCGGTAGCTGATGCCGAGCTGAGTCGTGTCGGCGTCGCGGCGCGTCGGAACGGTCTTCTCCCTGATCGCCTGCTCGAGGCGCGCGTTCGACAGTGCGAGCACCCCCACGGCGACCGGTCGCCGTTCGGCCTCGTAGCTGTCCAGCAGCGCCGGCGAGGCGGTGCCGCCGGCGACCGCCGCGAGCTTCCAGCCCAGGTTGTACGCGTCCTGGATGCCGGTGTTCATCCCCTGGCCGCCGGCGGGCGAGTGAATGTGCGCGGCGTCCCCGGCGAGGAACACCCGGCCTTCGCGGTACCGGTCGGCAAGACGGATGTTGGCGCGCCACAGCGACGACCACCGGGGTTCGTGCAGGCGGATGTCGCTGCGGCCGGTGCGGCGTTCCAGGATCGCCTGCATGGTGGCCACGTCGAGCTCGGGCCGCTCGCCCGGCGCCACACCGGCCTGGTACTGGAACACCGAGGTCGAAGGCATCGGGCAGAGGTTGACGAGGCCCTCCTCGTGCCGCCACACGTACCAGGCATCACAATCCAGGCCGTCGACCTCGACATCGGCGACGATCATCCGTACGTCCTCGCGGGTCTCCCCCACGAAGGCGACACCAGCGAGCTTGCGGACGACGCTGTGCCCGCCGTCGCAGCCGACCAGCCAGTGCGCGGTGATCGTCGCGGTCACGCCGCCGCTGACCACCTTCGCCGACACGCCTTCGTCCGACTGCTCGAAGCCGGCGAGCGCAGTGCCGAACTCGACGGCACCGCCGAGCTCGGCCAGCCGCAGGCGCAGCGCTTCCTTCACGCGCCACTCCGGCGTGATCAGGCTGGCCGGGTACGGGATCCCGGGGTTCTTGCCGGCCGGCTCGGCACCGCTGAGCGTCACCCGGCCGTCGGGGCCGGTCGACCGGATCGGCATCGCCATCCGGCCGTGGGCCAGGACGCGGTCGACGATGCCGAGATCGTCGAACACCTCGAGGGTGCGTGGCTGGACCCCTTTACCGCGGGAGCCCGGCTGCGGATCTTTGGCGGCCTCGATGAGGCGGAACGGGATCCCGCGGCGGGCGAGCTCGCAGGCCAGCGTGAGGCCGGTGGGACCTGCGCCCACGATCAGAACGGTGTCGGTCGTCATGACGACTCCAGACTAAGGAAGGAATCTCTATCTAACGACTCTAAGGCCGGTTGCCAAGGAAGGAAAAGCTTCCTACGGTGGGACGATGGTCACTGAAGGTGCTGGATCCGGACGTCGTCGCCGGCACGGCCAAGAGCTCGAAGCGGCCCTGGTCACCGCCGGTTGGGACGAGCTGGTCGAGGCCGGGTACGCCCGCCTGACGATGGAGTCGGTCGCCGTCCGCGCCCGCACGAGCGAGGCCGTGCTCTACCGCCGCTGGCCCAACAAGGACCAACTCGTGCTGGCCGCTCTCGAGCACCATCGCGACACCCACCCGGTGGCGGATCCGGACACCGGCACCCTGCGCGGTGATCTGCTGGCCCAGCTGACCGCGGTCGGGGAAGCCCTGGCGGGCTTCTTCGCCATTGCCGCGGCCGCCGCGTTCTCCGGGCTGCTGGCCGGCACCGGCCTCACCCCGGCGCAGGTCCGCGACCAGCTCATGGGCCACCACCAACTGCCGCCGGTGCGGCCCCTCTATCAGCGCGCCCACGACCGCGGCGAGATCTCCCTGCAGCGCACCCCGGCCGCGGTCCTCGACCTTCCCTTCGACCTGGTACGCCACGACCTGCTCATGAATCTCGAAGCACCGAGCGCCGCCCGCATCGGAGCGATAGTCGACGACCTCTTCCTGCCCCTCGTACACCTCCATCGAGGGCGCTGACTACTTGCCTATCCGGAAAGGAGCGGATAACTGGCAACCCCTAGCTCCGGACGCCGTACCGCTGCTCGATAGCCGTGACGGTGTTGCTCACCGCTTTGCCGAGGGCGCCTTTGGCGATGCTGCCGACCAGCAGGCCGGCCAGGCGTCCCGCGACGTTCTTGCCCTCCCGGACGATGGTCACGTCCAGTCGCGTGGTTCCGTCGCCCTGCGGCACGAGCTCGTAGGTGTGCCCCGAGGAGCCGCCCCACAGGTTGGAGTCGACTGTCGTCATGGTGACCCGGTGCGGGTTCAACCAGTCGTAGTGCAACCGCTCCCAACCGGCCTTGGTGCCCTCGGTGACGTCCGCCGTGGTCTCCCCGAGCCCGTGCACCTCGAGGACCTCGTCCGAGGTGTTGCCGAAGATCTTCGACCGTCCCGGCCCGAAGTCGGTGACCGCTGCGACGAACTGCTCCGGCGTGACCCGGATCGTCCGAGTCAGATGAATGGTCGGCATGGCGCACTTCTCCTTGTGGTGTGGTGGCTTTGGCTCAGGCGGTTCCGACGTACGTCGGCAGCGCCGCGCGCTGGGGGCAGACGGCCAGACGGCTGATGCTGGTCCGCGGGCCGCTACGCGCCGTTGACGGCCTCGGCGACGACGCGGCGACCGGCTGGTCGGGGCACAGCCGCAGCCGGAACCAGGAGACCCAGCCGAGACCGATGATGAAACCGAAGCTGACGATGCGGTAGAGCACCACGGCCGCGACCACCGTGGGCAGCGCCAGACCGGCCATGGCCAGACCGAGCACCAAAGCGCCGTCGACGATGCCGAGACCGCCCGGGACGATGGTGACGGATCCGGCGGCCATCGCCGCGCCGAAGGCGAGCAGGACGACCGTGGCCGAAGGCGGACGCCCGCCCACGGCGTAGAAGCACAACCACAGGGCGGCGGCGTCGAGCACCCAGTTGAGCACGGCCGACCCGGCTACGACGATCCCGTCCGCCGGACTCAGCCGGGCGGCACGCAGCTGGCTCAGGTAACCGGTGATGCGTTCGCGTCCTGCGTCCTGCGGGCGCCGGCGCAGCCGGTTCACCGCGGCCAGCGGACGGCGGATCAGCGCTTCAGCCGCCCGGGGATGCGCGGTGAGCTGCCGTACGCCGACGGCGATCAGCCCGGCGGCCGCCAGCAGACCGGCAAGGCGCGGCCAGTCGGTGGCGCCGCCGGCGGCCAGCGCTCCCCCGGTGGTGATCACCGCGAGAGCGGCGGTGGACAGGATTCCGGACAGTGCGATCACCCAGGAGGCGACCGCCGGGCCGGCACCGAGACGCCGCAGGTGCCGGAAGTTGAACTGCGTGGAGAACGCCGGTCCGCCCGGCAGCGTCTCGTTGAGCGAGTGCGCGGCATACACCAGCCGGGCGTTGTCCCGGTACGAGGTCCGGACGCCGGCCGAGCGCAGCAGCCGTCGTTGCATGTGGGCGTAGGCGCTCATCGCGGCCAGCTCCGCCAGGACCACCAGGGCCAGCCAGCCAAGGTGCGGCGTCCGTACCTGGTGCAGCGCGTCGGTCAGCGCCGGCCATCCGGCCACGAGCTCCACCACCAGCAGGATCAGTACCGCAGCCACGCCGGCTCGGCGGAGCCTGCACCGACGACTGCCCACAGCGGCTGCTTCGCCTCGCTGAAGGGTCTGCGTCATGGTGTCCCCCGTTGCGCCTCGTCCGGCCTCTGCCGTTCACAACGATGACGCCTTGATCGGGAGTTGTCAAGACCGAACGTTCTATCTACTGCAGCGCGCTGCGGGCGGCTGCCAGAATGCGGCCGGACAGGTCGGTGCCGCCGGTCGCACGGGCCAGGATGATCGCGCCGACCAGGGTGCAGAGATCCGCCAAGCCGTCCTCGTCGTCGCGGGCCAGGTGCCGCGCGTCCGCCTCGACGCCCTCGGTGAACGCCTGCCGCGCCTCATGCGGCCCGCGAGCGAGGTCACCGCCGAATCCCGCACAAGGGCAACCCTGGTCGGGATGATCCCGATGCTCCTCCGACAGGTACCGGTCCACGAAGGCCCGCCGGCTCGCTTCGTCACCCGGCACGGCGAGCGTCGGCTCCTGCTCGGCGAAGGCGGCACGGACCGCCTCGGCGATCAGCGCGTCCTTGGAGGCGAACTGTTTGTAGAAGCCCCCAGGAGTGAGGCCCGCCTCGGCCATCACGTCGGCCACACTGACGCCGGCAATGCCGCGCCCACGGAACAGGTGCGCGGCGACGTCGACCACGCGTTCCCTGTTTTTCTCGGCTTGCGCCTTCGATACACGTCCCACGCGACCGAGAATAGCCCGATAGAAGACGCATGACATCTATCACCTTGCCGGGATTAGATGCCAGCCATAATTTAATGGCATGGAACTCATCAACGCCACGGCCTTCGTCACCGGCGCCAACCGCGGTCTCGGCCGGGAAATCGCCACTCAACTACTGGGCCGCGGAGCCAAGGTGTACGCGGGCGTCCGCGACCCCGCAGCGCTCGACCTTCCGGGCGCCGTGCCGGTCCAGCTCGACGTCACCGACGCGGCCTCGGTACAACGCGCCGCCGAGGTGGCGAACGACGCCACCCTCGTGGTGAACAACGCCGGCATCTACACCCGCGAACGCTTCCTCGACGGAGACACCGACCTCATCCACCGCGAGATGGAAGTCAACTACTTCGGCCCGCTCGCGGTCATCCGCTCTTTCACCCCGGTCATCGAGGCCAACGGAGGCGGCGCGTTCCTCAACATCCTGTCGGTGGTCTCCTGGTTCCACCCGGTCGACTTCGGGCCCTATGCCGCCGCCAAGGCCGCGAGCTGGGCGCTGAGCAACGCCACCCGTGAGGAGCTGGCACCTCGTGGCATCGCGGTCAGCGCCGTCCACGTCGGATTCCTCGACACCGAGATGGTGGCCCACCTGGAAGGCATCCCGAAACTCAGCCCCGGCGACGTGGCCCGGACCGCCCTCGACGGCCTGGCGAAGGGCGAGAACGAGATCCTGGTCGACGATTTCACCCGCAGCATCAAGGCCTCCCTCTCCTGAAGGGTTCGTCACTGCTCCATGGTTGCCTCGCTCGGCGGCCGGGGCGGACCGACGCGCAGCGCGTACGCGATGGCACCGGCCAGGAAGAGCACCGCGGCCGTGACCGCCGCGGGTTTGTTGCCGGCCGGCTGCATCATCCAGAACAGTGATTGCCGCCAGACCGGACCGCCGGTGGCACCGGCGAACGCCTGGACGGCCACCCAGATGGTCGTCGGGATCGGGGCGAGGCCGGTGCCGAACAGGGCGGCGCAGAGTCCGATCAGGCCGGCCAGGCCGGCACTGTTGCGCAGGATCTGCCCCATCGCTCCGAAGTGGATGCCCACGACCTCAGCGCTGAGCAGGACACCGGCGACGACAACGCCGACCGACAGCAGATGCAGCACCCGCCGTGGCGGCCACGGCATCGCCGCGGTCTTCTCCAGATCGGCGTCGTGGCCCGCCAGGGTCCGGATCCACGGTGCCAGAACGGCCAGCACCGTGAGCGTGGCGAGATCGGGACGGACCTGCGCATCGTCGCTCCAGATCACCCACAGGGCCAGAACGACGGCGGCCGCGGCGAGTGAGGCGATCACGGCGGTGGCGGCGTACCGCGACCGCAAATACAGCGGCAGCCAACCGACGATCACGGAGTCCGCCCCTCGGTGAGGATGGCCAGCACATCGTCGCTGCGGCAGGCGTTCGCCGCGTCGCGGACGGCGGTCACCCGACGGACCTGCTCCTGCTCGGGTAACTGCCGCAGGGCCGTCACCGTCGCCCTGATCCGTTGCTCGACCTCGCCGGTGGTGAGGATGCCGCTGTTTCCCAGCGGCAGCGAGTCGGTACCCAGCAGCCACGCCCCGACCGCACCCAGCGCGACATCGTCGCCGGGCTTACAGCCGTTCGTCCAGGTACCCGCGCCGTACAGCAGGTTCGCTGTCACCCCGTCGGGCGAGCTCGCACCGCTGTAACCCCGGAAGCTGAACAGCACCGTGCCGGGCTCGATCTTCGGCGTCGTACCCCAGAACTGGGTGGAGTCACCCCGGTCGAGGGCATCGGCGCGCCACTCCACGGCGCGGGTCGGCGCGCCCGGAAGCTTGGCCAGCAGGGTGAGCGCCCGGCGCGCCGGCGGGGTCACCTCAGCGAGTTCGTCCTGGTGCGCGGCGCTCACGCAGACCTGTGGTGTGCCCTCCGCGCAGACCAGTTCCTGCGCTGCCGCGTCCACCTGGAAGCGCCCGGTCGTGCCGGTCGGGCTGACGAGGGTGGTGAGCACCACGGCGGCGAGCAGCACGGCCAGGCCCGCGGTGCGCACCAGCCGGGTGGCGCCGGCCACCATGAGCAGCCCGGCGAGAGCGAGCCCGAGGCCGAGCACGAGGTGCCCGAGAACGGCCTGGGCATTGACACTCTCCCAGTCGGCGCCGGGCGGCTGACCCGACAGCTGGAGGCTGTTCAGCCGGCTGTCGGGGCCGCCGGCGATGAAGTCGATCGCGAGCTGGGCCACCAGGGTCAGTACGGCGAGCATCGGAGGGAGCACCGGCGACGGCCAGATACGCCCGGCAGCGAGGCCGATCCACACGGCCCCGATCAGAATCGTGGTGTCCACCAGCACCGGGACAGCACCGCCGAGGCTGAGGAAACCGCCCGACGCGCCGATCCGGGCAGCGCCGAACGCGAGGAACAACAGGTACACGACCGTGACGGCGACAGCGAGCGCGGCCGCTGACGGCACGGCCTTCTGCCACGGGGGTCGTCCCGTGCTGGTCATGAGTTCGCTGACCCCGGCACGTCCTTCCCGGCGCCCGAGCATCGCCCCGCCGGCCAGTGCCAGCGGCACCAGCAGGAACAGGGTGGACGACTGGTAATCGGTGTAACCCAGCCAGTGCGACGTCAGATCCGGCTTCAGGACGAACAGGAGCAGGAACGCCAGGGCAAGCACGACGGCGAGGAAGCGGGCGTTCGAGCGGCGCAGCTCGGTGCCGATGACGGTGATCACGAAACGCTCCGGTGGTTGCGCAGGAGGACGGAGTAGCCGCGCTCGGCCGGGCTGTCGCCGGCGCCGTCGTGCTCACCGAGGCGGCTCAGGTCGGCGGGCAGCCCCTGGAAGACGAGCCGGCCGGCGTCGAGGAGCACCACATCGCTGCACGCGGCGACCACGTCCTCGACCAGGTGGGTGGAGACGAGCACGCAGGAGTCGGCGCCGAGGACCCGCAGCAGGTCGCGGAACTCGATGCGCTGCTCCGGGTCGAGGCCCACCGTCGGCTCGTCGAGCAGCAACAGGTCCGGTTCGTTGACGATGGCCTGCGCGATGCCGGCCCGGCGCAGCATGCCGCCGGACAGCGACTTGAGCCGCGAACCGGCGCGGTCGGTCAGCCCCACCCGGTCGATGGCGCGCTGGGTCGCGTCGGCGATCGACGCGGAAGGCATCTCGCGGAGCCAGGCCATGTACTCGACGTAGTCGCGGACGGTGAAGCCCGGATAGAAGCCGAAGCTCTGGGGCAGGTAGCCCAGGCGGCTGCGCAGGTCGCGCAGTGAACGGCGGTCCGTGGCGTCGAAGCCGAGCAGTCGCAGCCGGCCTTCCTTGGGCTTGATGACCGTGGCCAGCGCCCGGATGAGGGTGGTCTTGCCGGCGCCGTTGGGTCCGAGCAGGCCGTGCACGCCGGTGCCCAGGGTGAGGTCGAGCCCGTTGACGGCGTTGTGCCGTCCGGCCTTGACCCGCAGGCCGGCGGCCTCGACGCCCCAGGCTTCGGTTGTCGGCGCAAGCTCGTGCGCCCTGACCGTACGTACCATCGTGATCTCCTTGGGGTTCTCGCGCGAAGCGCGGAAGAGGGTCAGTTCCAGCTCTTGAGGCGGCGGTGGTCCTCACCGGCCCGCAGCACCACCAGTCCTGTGAGGACGACCGCAGCCACGATCCAGCCGGGCACACTGTCGGGGCTCATGAGCGCGGGCAGGCGTACGGCCACCAGGGCCGGGAAAGCGATCGCCAGCACCCAGGCGCCACCCAGGACGGCAGCGGCCCGGCTCACTCCGATGAGACCGCCCAGCAGCAGGGTGGCCGACGTGAAGGCGAGGCTCGGCAGCAGCCACAGCGCGGGCTGGGTGCCGAGGCGCCAGCCGGCCACGGCGAGCAGGGGCAGCACGAACGCGAGGACTGCGACCGTGCGCCTCAGCAGCAGATCCGCACCGGCCCGGGCCGTACCGGCGATGGTCTCCCAGGCCGGGTCGCCATGGCGCGACCAGGCCACCGCCAGCCCGGCCAGCGGGGTCACCGGGGAGAGCAGCAGGACGACCGAGGGGCCCAGCGGGAACGCCCGGTCCAGCAGGAAGGCTGCCGCGATGGCGGTCGCCGTCATGACGGCCCACGACATCATGGACCAGGTCCCCCACCGCCGGGACAGTCGCCGCAATCTGCGGCGCCGCACCGGGCGCGGGCCGGTGGTGGCTTGCGTCAGGACGCCGGTGAAGGCGTCGTCGAGCATGCTGCGTACCGGCGGGGGCGCAAGCCGGGCGAGCTCCTGGCGGCACTCGGCGCACGCTTCCAGGTGCACCTCCGCCGGCCAGGTCCGCGCGTCGTCGACGGACAGCCTTCCGCCGGCGTAGTCCGCCAGCGTCTCGGCCGGGACGTGCACGCTCATGACAGCGCCTCCCTCATCAAGGTGCGGGCACGGCGCGCCCGGCTCTTCACCGTGCCTTCCGGCACCCCCAGCAGGACCGACGTCTCCCGGACGGTGAAACCGTCGAGAACCATGGCCCGCAGCACCGCCCGCAGTTCCGGTGCGAGTTCGGCCAGGGCCACGCCGAGCTCGTCGCCGACCGTCCCGGCGAGCGCGTCGTCCTCGGCCGCCGGCACGCTGATGGTGGGCATCACCTCGGCCGGCGTCTCACGTCGCCGTCCCTGCCGGCGCAGCGCGTCCACCAGACGGCGCGAGGCGATCGTCCACAGCCAACCGGCCGTGGCGCCGCCCGGTGTGTCGCCGCTCGCCCGCGACGAGAAGTCCACGAATGACCCGGCCGCCCGCCAGACCGTGAGGTAGGTGTCCTGGAGGGTCTCGGCTACCAGCCCGTCGTCGGAGCACCGCAGGCGCAGGCGCATCGCCAGCCACGGAGAGGTGCGCCGATACAGCTGTTCGAAGGCATCCGTGTCTCCCTTGGCGATGCGGCGCATCAGCCGTCCGTCGTCGTTTTCTCTTGCCCTCACGTCGTGTAGATCGTCGGCGCGGCCGGCGACGGATCATCGCAGGCAGTGACCTGGGTCACAGACGACAGAAACGCCGCGGGCGGCACGAAGGCAGGTGCCCTCGTGCCGCCCGCGGCAGCTCTGTGCTTAAACGAACGCCTGTGCGTGGTCGGCCACCCAGGCCGCGAACGGCCGCGGCGGATTGCCGGTGAGACTCTGCACCCCGTCCGCGGGGGTGAGGACCGCAGCACCGGGGCCCATGGTCTCCAGGACCGAGGTGGTGACGAAGTCCGGCGTACCGGCGGGGAACGCGGCAGCGGCCGCCTCGGCCGGGCTGATCTCCTGAACGGTGTACGACCGGCCGAGCGTCTCGTTGACCACGCTGACCTGGTCGCGGACCGACAGACTGTCCGGACCGGTGATGGAGAACGCACCGGTCCGCGGGTCGGTGGCGGTCAGTACCGCAACGGCTGCGGCGGCGATGTCGGCCGGGTCGACCACCGGCAGCTTCACCTCGGTGTTCGGGGCACGGACAACGCCGTCGGTGGCGCCGGCCGCCCACATCAGGATGTTGTAGTCGAAACCGGCCGCCCGCAGGAAGGTCGACGGCACCCCTGCCGCGGTCAGGGCCTGCTCACCGGCCTGGTGCCGAGCAGTGATGATGTTGTTCGCACCCGAGGGCAGGTCGGTGACCGCGGTGAACGACGACAGCAGCACCACGTGCCCGACGCCGGCGGCCGCGGCGACCTCGGCGAAGACGGCACCGTTGTCGTCGGCCATGTTGAGGAAGGCACGGTCGACCCCGTCCAGGGCCCGCCGCACTGCGTCCGGATCGGTCAGGTCGCCCTGCAGGAGAGTGACGCCGGCCGGCAGGTCGGCCCGGGCGGGGTCACGGACCAGGGCGACGATCTCGTGGCCGCTGCCGGAGAGCTGACGGGCGACGAGACCACCGACAGTGCCGGTGGCGCCGGTGACGAGAATTTTCATGAGTGGTCCCTTGCTCGATCGGATCTGTGCTCACCAAGGTGCCGCGCCGGCCGCCCGGCCGGGAGAGACCTGCTGACACTGGTATCGGCGGTCCCTCCCTCCGGTCGCGGCATCGGCCGATGATGGGAACCATGGACCAGAGGGATCTCGCCGACTTCCTGCGCCGCCGCCGCGAATTGCTGCAGCCGGCCGACGTCGGCATGCCGGCCGGTGCCCGCCGGCGGACGCCCGGGCTGCGCCGGCACGAGGTCGCCCAGCTCGCCGGCATGTCGCCGGACTACTACATCCGGCTCGAACAGGCCCGCAGCCCACAGCCGTCACCGCAGATGCTCACCGCGCTGGCCCGGGCACTGCGGCTCAACCGCGACGAACGCGACCACCTGTTCCATCTCGCCGGACACCCTGCGCCACCGGCCTTCGGCGCCGACGACCATGTCAGCCCAGGCCTGCTGCGCCTGCTCGACGCGTTCACCACACTGCCGGCGCAGATCGTCTCCGACCTCGGCGCGGTCCTGGTGCAGAACCAGATGGCGGTCGCCCTGCTCGGGGAGCAGACCGCCGGCACCGGCCTTTCGCGCAGCTTCATCTATCGCTGGTTCACCGACCCCGGCATCAGGGCCCTCTACCCACCCGAGGACCACGAGCACCAGAGCCAGGTGCAGGTGGCCGACCTGCGTGCCGCCGTCGCCCTGCGCCCTCGTGACGCGCTGGCCGACAAGCTGGTCCGTGCCCTGCGAGCCGCCAGCGATGAATTCTCCGCGCTGTGGGACCGCCACGAGGTGGCCGTACGCCGCAGTGACCGCAAACGCATCGTCCATCCGGCCGTGGGCACCATCGACGTCGACTGCGAAGTGCTCACCACCGCGCGCCAGGACCAGCGCCTGCTCGTTTTCACCGCCCGCCCGGGTACCGACGCCGTCGGGCAGCTGGAACTGCTCCGCGTCATCGGAAGCCAGAACCTGGAGGCCGTCACGGGCGCTTCAGCGGCCGACTGACCGGCCGGCACGCCGGAGTCAGGCGGCCGGCGTGGGATCCACCCCGGTGGTGACCCGCAGGCCGCAGCCGCGGAGCTCGAACGGTGCGCTCCCGGCTGGGTCACGTCGGTGCGATGGTGCACGGCCGGGCGGGACCCGACCGCTGGACGATCCCGCCTACGACGACCTGTTCGCCACGGCGGCCCGCTGGCGCCGACCCATCTTCATCCACCCGCAGATCCCGTCGAACGAGCTGCACGATGCCGCCTACCGCGGCCTGGACCCGGTGATCGACCTGGCCCTGGCCACGTTCGGGTGGGGCTGGCACATGGAAGCCGGCCTGTCGGTCCTGCGGCTGATCCTGCGCGGCACGTTCGACCGCCACCCCGACCTTCAGCTGGTGCTCGGCCACTGGGGCGAGATGCTGCTGTTCTGGATGGACCGGGTGGACAGCATCTCCGGCGTGGCCAAGCACCTCGACCGCCGGGTCTCCGACTGCCTCCGGACCAACATCCACATCACCAGCAGCGGCATGCTGCAGCAACGGCTGCTGCGGCATACCCTGGACTTCACCGGCGCGAACCAGGTGCTCTTCTCGACCGACCACCCCTTCCACCAGCCGGACGCCGCGGCGGTCAAGGAGTTCTTCGACGCCATCGCCGACCCCGCGACGTGCACCGCCATCGCCTCCGGCAACGCCGAGGGCCTGTTCCAGCTGGCCTGACACGCCGCCGGGCATGATCATCTTCGTTCAGGACACCGGTCCCGTCCGGCCGCTGCCACTGATCCGCGGGACGCCCAGGGCCGGCAGCAACACGCCGTCGACCAACGCGACGGCAGTGGTGTCGTCCAGCGCTTGATGCAGGACCACCACACGATGGAACGCCACTGACGGTGCGACCGAGACGACCAGATCGACGGGAACCGACGGATCGACCTCACCGCGACCGATCCACCGCTCGACAACCGTCCGCAACGCTTCCATCGGCGGCTGCCCGATCGACGTGATCGTCGCTTCGCGCAGCTCCGGGTCCTGCTGCGCTTCGGCCAGCACATTCGCCAGAATCAGCGCCGTCCTCGCGTCCGGCGACACGTAGTGCCGGACACAGGCGAGCAGGTCCTCGCGCAGCGATCCTTCATCAGGAACCGCGACGTCGCCCTGCAGTCTTTGCGCGGCCGCGATCACCAGCGCCGTCTTGGTCGGCCACCTGCGGTAGATCGCGGCCTTGCCCGTCCGTGCCCGCCGGGCGATCTCGTCGACCTTGGCCGCCGAGAAGCCGCTTCCTACGACCACCTCGACGGTGGCGTCCAGGATCGCCTGTTCGAGCACGGGATCCCGCGGCCGTCCGACCGCGGGCGAGTGCAAAAAGTCATCGGTCACCCGGGGCATATTACGGGACTTGGGGGTACCGTAAGAGTTACGAGACCAACGGGTCCCGTAATAGGAGCGGAGATTGTCATGAGCATCAACCTCACCCTGCGGACCAGCGCCGACTCGAACGTCGTGGCCCTCATCGAACGATTGGAGCTGGGCGAGAACTCCGGGCAAGAGCCGGTCGCCATCCCCCAGCCGCCGAACCGCACTCCGGTCCGCACACGGGAACAGTCGCTCGCACTGCCGGCCGTGATGGGCACCGTGCGCGGCTGGAGCCGGAAAGAGGGATTTCTCGGTTCGGTCGTCCTCGCCAGCCGCGACCACAACCGCATCACCGTCTACAGCCAGTTCGAGCCCGACACGGGTGACGACGCGCAGCCCGCACTACGAGTGCTGGACTCGATCGACGCTCTCGGCATCCCGGCCCGCACCCTGGACCGGCGGACCTACGACCTGATGTGGCGCGACGGCAACGAGGCCTTGACGGCCGTCTCGCCGCTCCACACGCCGGTGGTGCATTTCGGCCTGTTCACCGTGCTCGACGATCAGGCCGACGCCCTGCTCGAGAAGGTCGAGGCCACCGCGCCGGCCTCGCTGGTCACCCCCGGACTGCGCACGATCAACTTTCACCGCAGCCACGACCGGCAACGAGTGATCAACTTTGGGACGTGGTCCACCTTCGAGCACTTCCACGTCCTGCACGAGCAGCCCGGCTTCACGACCGGCGAGAAATATTGGCAGGGCCTCGCCACCTTCGAGAACGACTACTTCGACGTGATCGGCGTGATCGGGAAGAACGCCACCGCCGGCGAGGAACTGCTCGGCTGAGCACACCCGGCGGACGTACCTCGACGATGTCGCCGGGTGCGCTGCCCCTTGACCCGCCTTGCCCGGCCGGCCGGTCCACCTCAGTGCACACGGATGCCGGTCAGGGTGATGTTCAGGTAGCGGCGGGTCAGGGCAGCGCGCTCGTCGGGCAGCGCGTGAACGCCGGCCGCAAAGGCGACGCCGCACATCAGGCGGACGATGTCCTCGTGGGTGACCCCGGAGCGGACTGCACCTGCCGCCCGGGCATGGTCGAGCAGCTGGCCGGTCGCTGAGAACAGGCGGGTGACCAGTTCTGTCGTCTCCGGCAGCGCGTGCTTGTCGGTGGCGAGGACAGGTGGCAGGGAGGCATCGGTGACCTGGGCCTCGACGCCGGCGAGCAGAAAACCGGCAAAACCCTCCCACGCGTCGTCGCCCGTGGCGGCTCGGTCGGCGAAGGCGACCAGGCCTTCCAGTCGGGGACGGGCGAGCGTCTCGAGCAGGGCTTCCGAGGTCGGGAAGTGGCGGTAGACGGTCGCCACACCGATCGAAGCGGCGCGGGCGACATCGTTGAGCCGCAGGTCTTCGCCCTCGTCCACGAACCGCCGGGCCGTGTCGACGATGTGCTGCCAGTTACGGGCAGCGTCCTTTCGGATCCGGGAGGTCGTCATGTGGCCAGGGTAACCGGATACGTCATCCATTTGATGCTACCGTCAAACGGATAACTCATCCGCTAGGCTAGGGGCCGGACATGACCATCACCGAGGGCAAGATCGACGTGGCGGGCCGGACCCGCACCTACACCCTGTCCACACCACCGGACGGCGGCTACGACCGCCTGCTGCTCGTGTTCCACGGCTCGAAGCAGAACTCCGGCGCGTTCCGCTCCTTCACCAGCAACGCGTTCGACCACTGGGCGGCACCGCCGTCGCGTACCTCGACGGTTTTCAGGGAAACTGGAACGACTCCCGCAAGGCCAACAGTTTCCCGGCCCGGAAGCAGAACATCGACGATGTCGCGTTCACCGAGACAGCCGTCAAACAGCTCGGGGACGGTCGTCCGACGTTCGCGGTGGGGTACTCCAACGGCGGTGGCATGGTGATCCGGCTCCTGCACGAGCGCCCCGACCTGCTCGACGGTGGCGCCGTCATCGCGGCTCAGCAGCCGTCGCCGGACAACTTCGTGCTGCCCGGCCTGCCGGTGGTGCCGAAGCCGGTGCTCCTCTTCCACGGCACGAAGGACCGGATCGTGCCGTACGGCGGCGGGCAGATGGCCGCTTGGGCACGGTTCATCTTCAAGGCCGGCGGCACGACATTGTCCGCAATGGACACTGCCGCCCATTTCGCCGCCCGTAACGGCATCACCGCTGCGCCGGTCACCGTCGAGCTGCCCCGCCGGGCCGGACAGCCGGACACGACGTCGGTGAGCCGGACCGACTACCGCCAGGACGCACACGCGCCGGTCACCCTCTACACCGTGCACGGCGGAGGGCACACCATTCCCGGGGCGAAGCCCTCCCCGAGGTTGATGGGCCGGACCGGCGCGGACGTGCACACCACAGAGGCGATCGCGGAGTTCTTCGCCTTCGATCGATGAGCCGCGGGCCGCGGCCGGATCCAGCGAAGCGGACCTGCCGGTTCCACGGGCCGAATCGCACTCGTAAACGGTCAGGTTTTGTGGGCGATGGCGAGCCGGGTCCGGTACTGCTTGGTGATTGCTCCGTTGTACACGTCGTCGATCAGGTGGGAGATGCACGCGAACAGGCCGCTGCGCGCCTGTGGTGCCATGGCTCGATTGCCGGAGTAGGTCATGAGCAGGTTCACATACTCGGGCGCCGTGTAGGTCTGCTGCCACTCGTAGCGCCGGAATTGGACTGGCCCGAATCGTACCGATCGATCGAACTCTGCCGCCTCCTCCGAGGTTTCGTCGTCGGTCGTCAAACGCATGTCGGGCGGCGTTGTGGGATCGAAGCGTTCGTAGCATCGTTGTGCGTCGGCGAAGAAGGCGTTCGTCCCGCCGGCGATGTGGTGAGTCGAGACGATGCCGAGAGATCCGCCAGGCCGCAGGAGGTCAGCGGCTTTGATCATGCGAACGTCGGGGTCGAGCCAGTGGAACGCGGTCGCGGAGACGATCGCGTCGAAGGTTCCGTTCGAGGGCTGCCAGTCCTCGAAGGCCGCCGCGACGACGGTGACATTCGGGAACTGCGCGAGGTTGCGCCGGGTTCTGGCGATCATGTCGGGGCTGAGGTCCATCGCGACGACATCGCATCCTAGCTGTGCCAGGGGCAGGGTCGCCTGGCCGGTTCCGCATCCGATCTCCAGCACCCGGGAGCGGGAATCGAGATCTGCCAGGTCGGCGAGGTCGGTGAAAAGCTTGGTCGGGTAGGTCGGACGGCATCGGTCGTAGAGTTCGGCGTCCTGGCCGAACGTAGTGCGCAGTGTCTCTCGGTTGGTGTCGGTCATGGTCGCGGGTCATCCCTCCAAGTCGCGCGGGCCGGGCTGTTGAATCGGGCCAGGGCACGCGCGGCATCTGCTCAGCAAGCATGAGGGATGGTCCCGGCGCTGTCGGCCAGGGCCATCCCCCGTTGGTGTCGCTCGGGCGAGAACGGGTCAGCCGCAGGTCCACCTGGTGGGCTGGGCTTTGTTGTCCTTCCAGGAGTTGCCGAACACCGTCCGGCCATCGTCCGCGACGCGCACGATCGAGTAGGACGCGATGCCGTTCAGGGTGGTGAGCTCGTGGGCGGTGCCGTCGACCACCGCCCACAAGGGAACGCTGTCGTCGGGCGCGCCGACGACGGTGCCCTTGCCGCCGATGCCCTGCAGGAAACTTGCCTGCTTCGCCAGCGTCGTGAGCTTCGCGGTCGCGATGTCTTGACATCCTCTCCGCCCTAAGGGACGGAGATTCCCTCCACGCTGCGTGTGGAATACGCGGCGTCCGGGTGGGTTACCGCTTCGCCGCGCGGTGCCGGGACGAGTCCCGGTCTTACCTGCGCTCTACGGTCGTTGAAGTCCGCCTGCCCGGCGGCCTTGATGTTCTTCGCGGCGTTGACGTCCCGGTCGTGGTAACTGCCGCACGGGCAGTCCCACGATCGCACGTTCAGGGCAATCTTGTCGTTGATGCGTCCGCAATCGGAGCACATCCGGGTGGACGGGAAGAACCGGTCCACCCGGCCGAAGGTCCGCCCGTACCGGGCGGCCTTGTACTCCAACATGCCGGTGAAACCGGCCCAGCCCGCGTCGTGCACAGACTTCGCCAGCCGGGTCCGGCCGAGACCGACGACGCACAGATCCTCGACGTACACCGCTTGGTTCTCGCGGATGATCGTCGTGGACAGTTGGTGCTGCCAGTCCCGCCGGGTGTCGGCCACCCTGGCGTGCGCCCTGGCGACCTTCACGACGGCCTTCTTCCGGTTCTGACTGCCCCGCTGCTTGCGGGACAGGGCCTGCTGCAACCGCTTGAGCTTGCGCGCGGCGCGGCGTAGGAACTTCGGTGCGGTCACCTTCGTGCCGTCCGAGAGCACCGCGAAGTGGGTCAGTCCCAGATCGATACCGACCTCGGATTCGACCGGCGGTAACGCCTCGTCGGTGCTCTGCACGACGAACGAGGCGAAGTAACGCCCGGCCGCGTCCCGGATGATCGCCACACTCGACGGGTCCGACGGCAGCGTCCTAGACCAGCGGACCGCAAGGTCGCCGATCCTCGGCAGGCGCAACCGGCTGTTGTCGAGGATCTTGAACCGGGAGTTCTTCGTGAAGCGGATGGCCTGCCGGTTGTCCTTGCGGGACCGGAACCGGGGCGGGGCCAGCGTCCGCCCCTTGCGCTTGCCCGAAATCGAGGCGAAAAAGTTGCGGTACGCGGTGTTCAGGTCCGCCAGGGCCTGCTGCAAGACCACGGACGACACCTCGCCCAGCCATGCCCGCTCAGGCGTCAGCTTCGCCTCGGTGATCAGGCGGCGGGACAACTCCCCGTCCGAGACGTACTTCCCGCCCGCCTCGCGGGCCTGCTGACGCAGGCGCAGCCCGTCGTTGAACACCACCCGCGCGCACCCGAACGCCCTGGCCAGCTCGATCTGCTGGCTGGGCGTCGGGTAGACGCGGAAGTTGTAACGAAGCTGCACGAGACATACTGTGCCATGTCGGTTTATGGCTGAACCGTGCCCCCGGCTGGTCAACAGCCTCAAGGGGCGTCTCCTCGCGGCGGCTGCGGCAGGAGTTTCCCGGCCTCGGTGCGGCACTACTACCGGGCCAACAAGCTGTGGTCGGGCTCGTACTTCGCGGGCTCCGTCGGCGGGGCACCGCTCAGCGTCGTGAAGCAGTACATCGAGCAGCAGAACCGTCCCGGTTAAGGCACTGCTCGGGCCTGGCGGCCCTCCCAGCGCGGGCCTTCACCCCCGGCCTGAAGGCCGGAGCACTGGCCCGCATTCCGGTAGCCGGACGTGCCACCGATCCGGCCGTCGTCGGCGATGTCCGCGACGGAGCCGCCACCCTCGAGCCGGGTCAGTTTGCCGGCGCTGTAGGCGTACGGGGTCACGGTCTTGCGGTGGTTGCCGAGGGTGAGCGCGAGGTCTCCCTTGGCATTGACGACCGCCTCGACCCGGTCGGCGGCCGGCAGAGTGACCGTCCCGCTCAGCTGCCCGTCCTTTCAGATCGCCGCGGAGTAGAGCCAGGAACGTGCCGCAGCCGGCCGCCGGCACCACCGCGGTCAGGCCGCCGGTCACCAACCGGCGGTTCAGGCGGCGGCGACTTCCCACGCGCGCAGCACCTCCCGGTCCTCCGCGCCCGCCGTTGCCGTGGGCGCGCACGTCCCACCGCATAGGCGTGGAAATCGTCGCTCATCTCGTCTCCCGTCGACTTGTCACGAACCCTCGACGAGATTTGCCGGGATCAGGTTGCAGGTGCACGCGAACTTCGCGCCTCAGACGGTTACGACGATCTTGCCCAGTGGATGCCGACGGGCGTAGTCGATCGCTGCTTCGACGCCGTTGTCGAGGGGGTAACGGCGGGCGATCGGCGTGGAGAGCCGGCCCGCGGTCGCGGCTTCGGCGACGGCCCGGGCGCCGCTCGTCTCGTCCCCCGCCTGCATCAGGAAGGCCAGTTCCACGTCGTCGCGTTCGAGCTGCCGGAGTTCCGGCGCCGGGAAGATGATCGAGATCAGCCGGCCGCCCGGAAGCAGGCTGCGTGCCGCCGCCGGCAGGCCGTCGGCGAAGAGGGCCAGGTTGAGGACGACGTCGACGCCGGTGGGATAGTCGTCGTATCCGACCGTGTGGTGGGCGCCGAGGCTGCGCAGCAGGTCGGCGCCCTCGGTGGTACGGGCCGTGGCCGTGATCTCGGCGCCGGCGGCGGCCAGGTTCGGGATCAGCGTCAGGCCGACCGCGCCGGTGGCGCCGATGACGAGGACCGACTCGCCGGGCCGGATCTTCGCCGTCGCCATGATGCCCAGTGTGGTGCCGCCCGCGATCAGCAGGGACGCGGCCCGTTCTGCGTTGAGGCCGGCCGGGCGGTGGTCCAGCGCGGGTGTGTCCGCCTCGAAGACCGCGTAGTCGGCGAGGGCGCCGGTGCTCAGCGACGGTCGTACGGGATCGGCGGCGACACGGAGCTGGCGGGGCAGCGCCAGGCCGAAGATCTCATCGCCGGCCTGGAAGCGGGTGACTGCCGGTCCGGCTTCGGTCACGGTACCCGCGAACTCGTTGCCGAGGGTGTACGGAAACTGCAGGTCGACCAGGTCGCGGAAGCCGCCGGTGATGACGCGCAGGTCGGTGGGGTTGATCGTTGAGGCGGCGATCTTCACCAGGATCTGGCCGGGGCCGGGACGCGGGACGGGCAGTTCGGCGATCGTGAGTTGTTCGGGATCCCCGTAGCCGGTCGCGACGAGCGCCCGCATGGTGTCAGGTGTCATGAATCCACCGTATGAAGCAGCCGGTGAGCAGTCGATGCTTGAAACGCTCTCATTCTTGCTCGTTTGCCTCACGTAGCATGGCTGGATGGACCTCTTCTCGGACGTGCTGGAGGTCTCCGGCGTACGGGGCACGATCGGCGCGCGGATCGAGGCGGGCGGGAGCTGGTCTGTCCCGGTGGTCGGCTGCACTGCGGCGGTCCTGCACGTGGTCATTGCCGGCACTGCTTGGCTCGGGCTCGAGGACAGGTCATCACCGTGGCTGGAGCTGGCGGCCGGAGACGTGGTGCTCATGCCCGGTGGGCCGTCGCACGTGCTCGGCAGCGCGCCGGGATCGGGCGCGGCGGTGGCGGCTCTGGCGTTCGAGTCGAATGAAGTCATCCGCCTCGGGCTGCCGCCGACCCGCACCCGGATCCTGACCATCAGGTACGACTGTGACCACAGCGTGAACACCCAGATCCTCGGAGCGCTGCCTCAGGTGGTGCACATCCGCGGAGACCAGGGTGAGGCCGGTTTTGACGACACCGTCCGGATGCTCGGGCGAGAGCTGAGTCAGCCCCGGCTGGCCGGCCGGGCGGTGCTGAACAGCCTGGTCGACATCCTGCTCGTCCAGCTCATGCGGGCCTGGCTGCCCACCCGGCCCGGACATCGTGGCACCTGGCTCGGAGTGCTCGAGGACCCGCTCGTGCACAGCGCGATGGAACGTCTGCACGCCGAGCCTGCACGGCCCTGGACCACCACAACACTGGCCTCCGCTCTCGACGTCTCCCGGGCAACCCTGTCCCGCCGGTTTCCGGCAGCCATCGGCCAGAGCCCCGCGGCCTACCTGACCCAGTGGCGGATGGATCTGGCCGCGGTCCGCCTGAACAAGACCCAGGAGCCGGTCGAGTCCGTCGCTGCGGCGGTCGGCTATCAATCGGTCCCCGCCTTCAGCAGGGCTTTCGCCCGCTCCCACGGGGCCACTCCCGGGCGCTACCGCGCCGCACGGCGTGACGGAGCCCGCCTGTAGGCCTACGTCCGGGATGACTGGGCCACCTCCGGGCCTCTGCCGGCGCGAATGACCTGAGAACAGCAGAGTTGTGGCCTCGCCCCCACACTCAGGACCTCTGGGTCACCTCTCGCGGACGCATTCGGTGATCGCGTGGCCCAGTTCCGCCGTCGTGCCCGTGCCGTGCAGATCGGGGGTGAGCGGCGCGCCGGCCGGGCCGTGCGCCAGAACGGCTTCGATGGCGCCGAGCAGGTGTGCTGCCGCCTCGGGGTGGCCGAGGTGGTCCAGCATCATCGAGCCGCACCAGATCTGGCCGATCGGGTTGGCGATGCCCTGGCCGGCGATGTCGGGCGCCGAGCCGTGCACCGGCTCGAACAGGCTGGGCGCCTCCCGCGACGGATCGATGTTGGCGCTCGGGGCTATGCCGAGCGTGCCGGTGCAGGCCGGGCCCAGGTCGGAGAGGATGTCGCCGAACAGGTTGCTGGCCACGACCACGTCGAACCATTCCGGATGCAGCACGAACTGTGCGGCGAGGGCGTCGATGTGGAACTTGTCGAGGCGTACGTCGGGGAACTTCGATCCCATCTCGGCCACGCGCTCGTCCCAGTAGGGCATCGAGATGGAGATGCCGTTGCTCTTCGTCGCGGACGTGAGGTGCTTCTTCGGGCGGCGGGCGGCCTGTTCGAAGGCGAACCGGAGCACACGGTCGACACCGACGCGGGTCATCACCGTTTCTTGCAGCACGGTTTCGCGCGGGGTGCCCTCGAAGATGCGGCCGCCGACGCTCGAGTACTCGCCCTCGGTGTTCTCGCGCACCACCAGGAAGTCGATGTCGCCCGGCTCCCGGCCGGCCAGTGGGCTGGTGACGCCGGGCATGAGCCGGCACGGCCGCAGGTTCACGTACTGGTCGAACGTCCGGCGGAACTGCAGCAGACTGCCCCACAACGACACGTGGTCGGGCACCACCGACGGCCAGCCGACGGCTCCGAAGAAGATGGCGTCGTACTGACGCAGTGTCTGCTCCCAGTCGGACGGCAGCATCGTGCCGTGCTTCTGCCAGTAGTCGGCACTGGCGAAGTCGAACTCGTCGAACTCCAGCGACAGGCCGAAGCGGTCGGCTGTGGCCTGCAGGGCGGAAACGCCCGCCGGGACGACCTCTTTGCCGATGCCGTCGCCGGGGATCACGGCGATGCGGTGGGTGGTCATCGTGCCTCCCTGAGTGCGCGGAGACCGCCCTGCGAGTCTTCGAGCGCGAGGCGTTCCGCCGCGGCGGAGTCCTTGGCCCGCAGGGCCCGCACCAGCGCCCGGTGCATGGTGTAGCGCTCCAGGCCGAACGTCTCGTCCTCGGCCACCTTCTGCAGCAACAGTTCCCGGCGCCGGGGGCGGGAGAAGACGCGGCTCTGCTCGAGCATCCGCAGCAGCACCGGGTTGTGCGCGCACGCACCGACGGTGTCGTTGAACTCCTGCATGGTGTCGAGCAGGGCGTTCAGGTGCCGCTCGGCCGACTCGCCCTGGGCCCGGCGTTCCTTGGCCAGGATCAGCAGGTCGTCGGCCCGGTCGAGGATCGAGTCCAGAGCCTCGAGCTGAACGGACGTGGCGTGCCGGGCAGCAAAGCGGGCCACCAGGCCACGCAGTCCGACCTCCACCTCGGCCAGGTCGTCGATGGCCGCGTCGCGGATCGCGGCCACCAGCACCGTCCGCGGCCCGATCCTCTCGATGAGCCCGTCGAGCTCCAACCGGCGCAGCGCCTCGCGGACCGGGGTGGGGCTCATCGCCAGCCGGTCGGCCATGCCGCGCTCGGTCACCTTCTCGCCCGACGTGAGCTTTCCGGTGGCGATCGCGGTCCGGAGCTGACCGTACGCCTGATCGGCGAGCGTCTCCGTTTCAGTCATGACCGCACTGTACCGGTTGCTGTGGCTCAATCGCCTTGCAACTGTTGACGATTTTGCCACAGCAAATTAGCGTGACGCCGGACACGTGGAGGAAACATGGCCGATATCAAGGTCCGCGACAGCGCGGTGTCCACCAGGAAAATCACGTTCTTCATCGCGCTGATTCTGTTCGCTCAGGAATCGACCTGGAACTTCTACGACAACCAGGTACCCGTGCTGCTGCGCGAGCACATCACGAGCGCGGCGCTGGTCGGTGCGCTGATGGGCATGGACAACCTGCTGGGGATCTTCATCCAGCCGTGGATCGGCAACCGGTCCGACAACACGCGCACCCGGTGGGGCCGGCGCGTGCCGTACCTCGCAGTGGGCATGCCCCTCGCGGCGGTGCTGTTCGTGTTCCTGCCCTGGACCACATCGGTGGGCCTGCTGATCGCGGTGATGGTCGGCTACGCGCTGGTCGCCAACACCATGCGGCCGCTGGCCGAGTCTCTCGTGCCCGACTACATCACGCCCGAGCGGCGCAGCCGGAGCAACGCCATCGTCAAGATCGCGGCAGCGCTGACCATCATCGTGGCCTCGCTGATCAGCCTTCTGGTCGTCGACGACCACCCCCGAGCGGCGTTTGTCATCCCCTCCGCGATCCTGCTGCTCGTCACGGTGGTGATGATCATCAAGATGCGCGACAGCCGGTCGCCGGCGTACCAGGCGGCCGTGACCGAGGACGCGAACGCCGGGCCGGGTGAGACACAGATGCCGTTCCGGCGGGTCATCATCGATCTGGTCACCGACCACGACCGCCGCCGGCTTCTGCTGCTGCTGACCATCCTGCTCTTCGGCGGAGCATGGTTCGCCTCCCGCTCGCTCGTCACGCCGTACGGGATGGAAGCTCTGGGCCTGAGCCGCGGTGAGGCCGGCGGGCTCACACTGCCCAGCGGCATCGCCTACGTGATCGCCGCCTATCCCGCCGCACTGCTGGCCGAGCGCTTCGGCCGCCTGAAGACCATGGGCGTCGGCATGGCCGTCTTCGCCGCCGCCATGGCAGCCGGGACGATCGTGCAGACCGCCACCGCGACCGTCGTCGTCTTCTGCATCGCCGCGGTCGGCGCGGCCGGATTCCTGATCAACGCCGCCGTCGCGCTGTGGAATCTCGCGCCGTCGAGCCGGGTGCTGGGCACCTACACCGGTCTGTACGCGGTCGCCTGGTACCTCGGTGGCTTCGGCGGTCCCGCACTCATCGGCGCGGTTGTCGACCTCACCGGCTGGGACGGGATGCTGCTCGACATCGCCATCCTGGCCGGCCTGGCCATCCTCGTCGTCGTCCACCTCGGCCGCCTGCAGCGCCGCAGCCGGACGCCCATCCTCAAATGATCCAGGAAGAACTGATGCCGACCGTTCTCATCACCACCGACTACCTGACCGCCGGCGACGAAGTGGACACCTACCTCACCGGGCTGGGCTTCACCACCCGCCACCGTCCGATGCGCGGCAAACGCCCGCCCGAGGAACTGGTCACCGCGCTGGACGGCGTCGAAGGCGCGCTGATCGCCAACGAGCCGATGACGGCCGAGGTGTTGCGTCAGGCGCCGGCGCTGCGGGCAATCGTGCGTACCGGCGTGGGATACGACTCCGTCGACCTCGCCGCCGCGGCGAAACACGACATCACCGTCAGCAACCTGCCCGGCATCAACGCCAACGCCGTCGCCGAGTACACGATCGGGCTCCTGCTCGTGCAGGCGCGGAACCTGGTGGGCATGGCCGCCGGTGTCGCCGCCGGCGGCTGGCCCCGGCGCGACGGGTTCGAGCTGCGCGGCAAGACCCTCGGCATCATCGGCCGCGGCGCGGTCGCCCAGCGGGTGAAGCCGCTCGCATCGGCGTTCGGGATGACCGTGCTGGGAAGCGAGGTCCCCTTCGACGAGCTGCTCGGCCGATCCGACTTCGTATCGATCCACACCGCGCTCAACGACCGGACCCGGCACCTGATCGACGCCGCGGCGCTGGCCCGCATGAAGCCCACCGCCCACCTGATCAACACTGCACGCGGGCCGATCGTCGACGAGACCGCCCTCGCCGATGCCGTCCGGGCCGGACGGATCGCCGGCGCGGCCCTCGACGTGCTGGACACCGAACCCTTGCCGGCCGACAGCGTCCTGCGCGGCGTCGACGGCATCACCGTCTGTTCGCACATGGCCGGGCAGACCGCCGAGGCCCGCCACGCCGCCGGCCTGGAAGGCGCGAAGGAACTGGTGGCCGCGCTCGACGGACGGCCCGCCTTCTCGATCAGGCATGCCGCATGAACGCCGGAATGAACGTGCTGGGAGCCGGCCTGTGCGGTCTCGTCACGACCGCAAAGACGAAACGAGGAAACCCATGACCCACGAGGTACGCGTTCTCACACCGGTCGGCATGCTCGGAGCGGGATTCCCGCCCGAGACCCTCACCCGTGGGCTGGAACTCGGCGCCGACGTGATCGCCGTGGACGGGGGCTCCACCGACTCCGGCCCGTACTATCTCGGCTCCGGTATCGCCAAGACCGCCGCCGCCGCCGTGACCCGGGACATGCGTCTGTTGCTGCGCGCGGCGGCGACCGCCAGGATCCCGCTGATCATCGGCTCGTGCGGCACCAGCGGCACCGACTCCGGCGTTGACTGGGTCGCCGGCATCACCCGGGAAATCCTCGCCGAGGAGGGTCTGAACCTGCGGGTCGCCACCATCTACAGCGAGCAGCAGGCCACCGGCCTCAAGGAGCATCTCGGCCAGGGCCGGATCCATCCGCTGCCGCCGGCCGCCGAGCTCGACCCGGCAACCCTGGAAAGCTGCCGGCACATCGTCGCGATGATGGGCCACGAGCCGATCGTGGCCGCCCTCGAGGGCGGCGCCGACGTGATCCTGGCCGGACGCGCCACCGACACCGCCGTCGCGGCCGCTTTCCCGCTGCTGAAAGGCATGCCGGCCGGGCCGACCTGGCACGCGGCCAAGATCGTCGAGTGCGGCGGGCAATGCACCACCAACCCGCGCGCCGGCGGCGTCCTGGCCACGATCGACGCCACCGGGTTCACCATCGAACCGCTGCACCCGGACAACGCCTGCACTCCCACTTCGGTCGCCGCGCACATGCTCTACGAGACGGTGAACCCGTTCTCGATGCGCGAGCCCGCCGGCACCATCGTGGTCACCGACGCCACCTACCACGCGCTGGACGACCGTCGCGTCCGCGTCGAGGGCTCCCGCTTCGACCTTGCCGAGCAGTACACGGTCAAGCTCGAGGGCGCCCGGATCACCGGATACGAGACGATGTCGTTCACGGCCATCCGCGACCCGCACATCCTGAGCCAGATCGACACCTGGGCCGCACTGCTGCGCCGCATGATCGGCGAATGGGTCACCGACACACTCGGGCTGACCTCCGACGAGTACGCATTCGACATCCGGCTCTACGGCCACAACGCCGTCCTCGATGCCATCGAGCCGGCCACCGGGCCACCCCGTGAAGTCGGCGTAATGCTGCTGGTCAACGCGGCGGACCAGCAGACCGCCACGGCGGTCGCCAAGGTCGCCAACCCGCTCATGCTGCACCTGCCCACCCCGGACATGAATTACCTGCCCAGCCTGGCTTTCGCGACCTCGCCGGCCGAGACCGAGCGCGGGGCGGCGTACGAATTTGTCCTCAACCACGTGGTCGATGTGGACTCTCCCACCGCCCCGTTCCGCATCAACCTGCCGGAGGACACCGATGCCTGAGACCCGAACGCCCCGCACTGTCGCGGACATCTCCCTCGAGGTGCGGTCGAAGAACGCCGGACCGTTCTGGGTCACCATGGAAGTGTTTCTCCGGGACACCGCCGGCTACACCCTGGTCGCCGATCCCGCCTTCCTGGACACCCAGGTCGTCGCCGGCCTCTACGGCGTCGCAGCGGAGACCGTCCAGATCTACCGGATCCCCGCGCTCAACGTGGTCAAGATTTCCTTCCCGCGACCGGTGGTGCAGGGCAGCCTCCGTGACCGCGACATCCACGCCGGCCAGCACCACGTCCCCCTGGCGTTGCTACCCCTACCGGCGTCCACCCCGAGCCGTACGGCTCCTGGCTGATTACTTGTCAAAGGTGCCGCAGAACACCCCGCTGAACATCACGGCAACGGACAACGTCGCTGTATTCGAGTCCGGCACAACGATGAGGCCGGCCCGGAACGGAGCGATGCACCATGTCCGAGAATTCCCCGGCGATCGGGAGCACGCCTGACACTCCCATCGGAGCGGGTTCCCGGCCGCTGCCGGACGGCGTCGAGTGGACCGCCGTCCTGGTGGCCGCTCAGCGCGCGGCCGAGTCGCTGTCGCAGACACCGGCGTTCCGTGATCCGCTCGCCGAGGCGGTGATGACGTATCTCGGGCTCGCCGAGCCGGGCCGGGCACCACACTTCGCAACCATGCCGGGTCAGATGTCCGGCATGACGGAGGCAATGGGTGATCTGGTGACCCTGCGCACCCTGTACCTCGACGAGGCACTGACCCGGTCCGGCCTCGATCAGGTCGTCCTGCTGGGTGCGGGACTGGACGGACGGGCGTACCGGATGCCCTGGACCGGGCGCCGCGTCTTCGAGGTGGACCGGCCCGCGGGGCTCGCGCTCAAGGAGCAGGCCGCCGACGCGGCCGGGCTGAGCGCTGTCGCCCGGCGGACGTCGGTGCCCGTGGACCTGGCCGAGGACTGGCCGCAGGCTCTGGTCGCCGCCGGCTTCGACCCGGCACGCCCGGCCGCCTGGGTCGCCGAAGGGCTGACCGTCTATCTGACCCGGGCCGAGGCCGACCTGATGATGAGCAGGGTGCACGACCTGTCCGCGCCCGGCAGCCGTCTCTGCGTCGAGATCGCGCAACCCCTCGGGACGCGCCTCGACGACGCGGCGACTTCGGATGCCGGTGTGCACCGCACGCTGTCGGTCCTCCGCTACGGCCCGCCCACTCCCCCACACGACTGGATCGCCGGTCACGGTTGGTCGCCGGACGCGTCGACGCTGGCCGAGCTGGGCGACCGCTACCACCGGAAGGTCGGGACGCCGTTCGACCCGGCTCGCGGCGGCGTGAACCTCTGGTACTTCAACGCCGAACTGCTGCCCAGGCGATGAGCAGCTACGCGGCCTGCGCCATGCCCACGCGGCGCAACCGGTGGTCGGCAACTCCCGCCGACGCCAGCAGGTCGGCGATGGCCGGGGACGAATTGTCGAAGAAGACGGCGACCTGATGGTCGTCGCCGAGGTGGCAGGCAGCGGCGAGAGTGCCGACGTTGATCGCGTCGAGGTCGTGCACGTCGCTCAGGTCCAGGATCAGCCGCAGGGGCCGAAGCCGGCGGACCGCGTAGACCAGGGTATGACGCAGCTCGACAGCAGCCTCGGCATCAAGAATGCGCCGAGGGCGGATGATGAGACTGCCGTCGGGACTGGTGACGATATCGACCGCTGGTTCGGTCATTGTGTGGCCTTCCGTTACCCCGTGTTCTCCGAGCGGCCAGAGTAGGACTTCTTCGGCGCACAGTCATCGGGGCAACTCCAGAATTCACCTCATCATCAGCAATGCGCCCCGGCGGCGGGTTGATTCAGACAGAAGCCGCTCCCCGGACCCCTTCTGTTCACCTTCAGGTATGACGCTCGCGGCATGTCTCTGGGACTCGCCACCCTGTCCACCACAGCCGAGAGTCTGGCGCGCGAACTGCTGGCGCCGCTGGGGAACCGCTGGCGGCACACGTCGGGCGTTGCCGCCCGGGCTGCCGAGCTCGCCCCACTCCTCGACGTCGACCGGGACGTCCTCGTCGCGGCGGCCTGGCTGCACGACATCGGCTACTCCGACGTCGTACGGGTGACCGGATTTCACCCCCTTGACGGCGCCCGCCACCTCGCGGAGTTGTCCTGGCCTGCGCCGATCCCCGGCCTGGTGGCCCACCACTCCGGCGCCCGGTTCGTCGCCGCCGCCCGCGGACTGGCCGAGGAACTCGCCGCCTACCCCGACGCGGACGAGCACATGTCCGACGCGCTGACCTACGCCGATCAGACCGTCGGTCCGGACGGCACGCGGGTCACCACCACCCAGCGCTACACCGAAATGATCTGCCGGCACGGCGCAGCGTCGTGGAACGCCCAGGTCGATTCCGTACGGCGGCCGCACCTGGAATCGGTCGCGGCACGGGTGCACCACCGCCTGGCGGCCCACTACGACAGGCCCTGGTCACATCGCGACAACTGAAACGGGGCTCACGGGGATTCTTGCAGGGGCCATACCTCGACTACGCCGTGCGCGACGGCGCAGGGCGTCTGCGACACCATGTGGATGGCCTCGGCCAGAGTCGCCGCCTCGATGATGGCGAATCCGGCCACCGGCAAGGCGGAAGACATGAACGGCTCGTCGGATGTGGTCACTCCGGCAGCGCCATGGTTACGGACCTGAACCGGCCGGCCGGCGATGCCCATGTCGGCCCCGCTCCGGCGCAGTCGGGCGTCATGCGCGTGCGCTGCCTCCCGGACACCGGGGTCGACGCGGTCGTACCCCGCCCGGTCGCCGTATCCGATCGTCACGAACTTCGCCATAGCGGACCCCTCTGCTGCGGAAGCCGAACCGATTGCATTCAGCAACCGGATTGAGGTTACGTAGACCGATCCTGGATTGCAACTGGTCTCGCATCTGCACGCGCCGCACTGAACGGGCGGTCTGTGGGTACCGGTCCGTGGACGCCGGGTGTTGGATGGGGAGATGAGCTCGTCATGACCATCATCGAGCTGGGTGATCCCAGCTCAGCCGCGACAGCGCCTGCGCCCGCACGGCTCCGTCTCGATCACCGCGGCGTCGTGCGCTGGGCAGCGGCCGCCGTGGCGGCGCTCTGCGCTGCGACGCTCACCGGCTCCGCCGTCTCCGGCTCCACCGTGATCCGGCCCCGGTGGAGCGTCGCTTTCAGCCAGACCAGCCTCGCCGACGCGGCCGGCGACACGGTGTTCGTCCAGTCGATCAACGTGGGCTCCCAGGTCACCGCGTACGACCTGGGCAGCGGGGCGGTCCGCTGGTCGAAGGGGCTGCCGAAGCCGCGCGGCCGGATGACGGCACGGGTTCCCGGCGCGCTGCTGGTCCCGATCCTGCTCGAGGGAACCGTCGCGCTCGATCCGCGTACCGGGGCGGAGAAGTGGCGGTTGCCCGGCGACATCGTGTCCGCAACGCCGGAGACCGCTCTGCTCAGGCAGCCGGACCGCACGCTGAGCCTGGTACGGATGGCCGACGGCCGTCCGATCTGGTCGCGGGCGATCGAGGGCGACGAGTCCTGGGCGGTCGTCGGCCCGCAACGGCAGCGGATCGTGGCCGCCACCCCGGACGGCCGGCTCCAGGTGCTGCGCCTGAGCGACGGTGCCCTGCTGTCCCAGGGCCGGCTGGAGAACGGCAGCGGCGTACCCGTCACCAACGGAGTCGTGGCCGAGTCCGGCCTGCTGTTCGTCAACCGGATGGAGACCGACCGGGCGGTGGTGACCGCCTACGATCTGGACACGCTGCGGCAGCGCTGGCGGTACGCGCAGTCGGCGACCGACGACATCGTGACCGGTCCGGCGGCCCGCGCGTGCGGCGTCGTGCTGTGCTTCGCCGACGGCACCGCGACCGTCGGGCTCGATCCGGGCACCGGCACCATCCGCTGGCGTGCGGCGGGCTTCGTCGACGCCGTCCTGATCCCTGGGCAGAACAGGATCCTGGCCGGCGGCGATGACGGCAGGTATGCGCTGATCGACACCACCACGGGCACCGTCGTGGCGTCGCTCGGCGCGGGCACCACCGTGCGGGACTCCGTACGCTCCGTCCCTGCTTTTTATCTGCGCCCGGTCGCCCCGGACGGAAGCCGTGCCGCCGCCGGCCGCATCAACCTGGCGACCGGCGGGTTACAGCTCAGCGGCATCATCGAGGGCACCGGCCCGCGGGGCTGCACGGCCGTCACCGACACCCTGATCTGCGACACGAAAGACGGCCGGCTGACCGTCACCGACGTCGGCTGAACCCGGGCAGCCCGGACTTGTCGGCACGCGGCCCGGCGCAGTCCGAGGCGGCTCGCTCACGGCCGCCTCGGACGGCAGCGCAGGTCAGCCCGCGTGGGCGGCGTTGACCTGAAGGACCCAGGTGACGCCGAACTGGTCGGTGAGCATGCCGAAGCCGGGCGAGAACGCCGACGGGCCGAACTTCTCCACGATCTCGGCGTCGGCGGAGAGCTTGTCCCACAACGCGCTGATCTCTTCGGCGGTGTCGCCGCCGACCGCGACGAAGACCCGCTCGCCGGTCAGCGTCATGCCGTTCTCGCGGGTGGTGGCGGTCGGCGCCGGGGCGGCCGGGGACTGGCTGGGCGCGTCGTAGGCCGCGATGCTGAAGCCGTTCTCGGCGCTGACCTGACCGAAGACGACCTTGTCGGCGTCGGGCAGTTCCTTGGGCATCCCGAAGTCTCCGTAGGCGACGACCGTGAGGTGACCGCCGAAGACCGACTGGTAGAACTCGAGTGCCTGGCGGGCGTCGCCGCGGAAGTTCAGGTGCGTGGTGGTGGTGAGCGCCATGGTGCTGACTCCTTCGTCGTGGGGATGACCGGTGCTGTCCGGCCCAGGTTCAAGATTCGCAGCAGTAGGTGACAGGGTGTGGCACCTACTTAGGGCAGACTTGGCTTTATGCCGAAAACCTCCGCCCGGCTCCTGGCCCTGCTCTCCCTGCTGCAAGCGCGCAGGGACTGGCCCGGCACCCTGCTGGCCGACCGGCTCGACATCAGCCTGCGCACCGTGCGCCGCGATGTGGACCGGCTGCGCGAGCTCGGCTATCCGATCGCCGCGATCAAGGGCCCGGACGGCGGTTACCGGCTCAGTGCCGGCACCGAACTACCACCGCTGCTGTTCGACGACGAGCAGGCCGTCGCCCTGACCATCGCCCTGCAAGTCGCCGCCACCACCTCGGGGGACACCCTGGCGGAAGCCGCCGTCCGGGCGTTGAACACCATCCGGCAGGTCATGCCCAGCCGGCTCCGGCACCGCGTCGAGGCGCTGCGGATCACCGCCGTCGAACGGCCCACCACCCGGCCGGCCGCGCCGGTCGACGGCGACGTGCTCCTGGCGATCAGCGCCGCCGTCCACGCCCGCGAGACCCTGCGTTTCGACTACGGCCCCGAAAGCACCGACACGCCCCCGCGCCGCGTCGAACCCCACCACGTCATCACCTGGGACGGCCGCTGGTATCTCATCGCCTTCGACCTCGACCGCAACGACTGGCGCACCTTCCGGGTCGACCGGATCGCCTTGCGCACTCCCAACGGGCCACGCTTCACTCCCCGCGAAATCCCCGGCGGAGACGTCGCTGCCTACGCCATCGGCAAGTTTCGCGGGTCCGACGACGCAGGCGGCTGGCCCTGCCAGGGCACGGTCATCCTCGACCTGCCCGCCGCCACCGTCGCCCTCTACACCCGCGACGGCATCGTCGAAGAGGCCGGCCCCGGCCGCTGCCGGCTCACCCTCGGTTCCTGGTCCTGGCCCAGTCTGGCCGCCACCATCGCCCGCTACGACGCCGACATCGACGTCGTCGGCCCCACCGAACTGACCGACGCCTTCGCCCACCTCGCCCGCAGATTCACCAGGATCAACTGACTGCTGCCGCCGGCGATCGACCGTTCACCCGGCGGGTTGTTACCGCGTCAGCGTGATGTGGATCTGGCCGCTCTCGGCAACCTCCGTCGAGATCTTGTAGCCGGCGTCGAATCCGGCGAGCTCGTCCCACAGTCGGTGGCCTCGCCCGAGGAACACCGGCGCGACCATCAGATGAAGGTCGTCCACCAGCCCCGCCCGGAGGAAATCCCGGGCCGTGCCGTAGCCGCCGCCGATCCGGACGTCGAGGTCGCCCGCCGCCTGGCGTGCCTCGGCGAGCACCTCTTCCACGGTGGTGTCGCGGAAGTGGAACGTCGTGCCCCCGTCCATGACGATCGAGGGGCGCGGTGCGCGATGCGTGAGGACGTAGACCGGTGTGCCGAAGGGCGGGCGCTCACCCCACCACCCTGTCCAGCTGTCGTCGTCCGGGAACGCGTGGAAGCCGAACATCCCCGCGCCCATGATTTCTGCCCCGATGCCGTCGACGAAGGCGGCCGCGTACCGATCGTCCATGCCGGTCGTACCTGAGCCGCTGGAATCTCCGAGGTTCCGGCGGAACGTCCGGGTCGCCGTCCAGGCGGCGGTGAGCTGACTCCACCCCGTACCCATCGGATTTTCCGGCGTCGGGTCCGAGGGGACGTAGCCGTCCAGCGAGGTGAAGAGGTCCATACGAATGCGCGTCATGTCGGTGTCCTTCGAGATCGGATCGGAGTGAGCGCTCATCGCGCCCGGAAGATGAGGATGGCGAGCCCGAGCAGGAGCACCCCGCACAGCAGCTGCTCGATCACCATCCACGCCGGAAGCGGCAGGAAGAGCAGCACGAGGACAACCGCGACAAGGATGATCGGCACCAGGATGCGCAGGCGCAGGAGGGCTCGCTCGTGTCCCGCGGCAGCGCGGTGCGCAAAGATCACCGTCAGCACGGACGTGACGGCGACGATGACGGCTCGCACCCAGGCCGTCGTGGGAGCTTGCTGTGGTGCACTGACGGACAGCACGGCCAGAACGACGACTGCGGCGACGCTCACCACGAGGTACGCAACGGCTGTCTTCCGTATCGCGGACGATCCAACGATGTTCCGGGTCATGACTTCGCCTTCCCCACCATCCGCTCGAGCAGGTGGATGGTTTCTTCGATGTATTGGCTGGTGACCTCGCCGTGCTCCGTCATGTGGAAGGCGGCACGGTCGATCACCGATCGGATGGCGATGGCCGCGACCCGGGCGTCGAACGCGGCAAAATCGCCCGACGCCTGGCCGGATTCCAGCATCTGAGTGAGCGGGCCGAGCCCGTCGTCGACCTCGCTCACCAGGCGCGGCATGTTCTCGAGGATGAAGTGCAGCGCTTTGACCTCTGGAGCGTGTTCAGCGATGAACCGGAGGTTGGCGTCCAGATAGGCCCGGAACCGCGTCGTGACGGGCATTTCGCCTCGGAGACGCTCGCCCATGTAGACGCGGCCACGCTCGTACAGCCGGTCGACCACGGCGGTGTAGACGGATTCCTTGGTGTCGAAGTGGTACAGCACCGTGCTCTTGGAGGTGTTCGCCTCGGCAGCGATGCGCTCGATCGACGCGCCCGCGTACCCATCGCGTCCGACGACAACGACGGCGGCTCGGACGATGTCCTCGCGTCGCGCAAGCTGGGTCCGCGTAAGTTTTTCTGACCGCATGGTCTGAAGTTAGACCGCGCGGTTCAATTTCGCAAGACGCCAGTGGTAAGTCACCAGCAAACGTCGGCACGAGCCGAAGGCCGCTAAATGTCTGACTGTTTAATGAACTCTTCGAGGCGAGTGACTACGGGCGTCTGCTCGATGGGTGGACAACCGACCAGTACACGAAGGCCGTTGACGCCGGTCAAGAGTTCCGGCGGACGGACAGATCCCCGATCGCCGGCCGGGAAGCTGCTGCACCCGGCCCGATATTCGAGAACGCGCTCCTGCAGTGCGAAGTCCGCAATCAGCGCTTCCCGTGCCTCCAGCGGCGACATGCGCGTCCACGACCGCGGGAGATCGAGTGCCTTTTCGGACGCCTCGATCTGTGCCTGCCTGGTCGCGTAGTGGCCTTGAATTCCCACACCGGTCACGCCGCACGTTCCGGCAACAACGGCAGCAAGCACCACGCCGGCCGAGTTCAGTTTCGCCGCGTGCAGCGTGCCACTTCGGCCGACCCGTGCGGCCTCGACCACCCCGCGACTGTTGATCTCCGCAGCTTGGACCGTTGCCTGAGCCATCGCGTCCGACTGTTTGGCTCTCCGAGCTCGCCGCGCCATGCCGTACATGGTGACATATCCCGACTACCCGGACACAACCTCCGGAAGCTTTGCGGCGAAGTCCGGGGAGGTCAGCGCCAGTCGAAGTACTCGCGGTGGATGTGGCGGGAGGCGACGCCTGCCCGGCGTAGCTGGGTTTCGAAGTCGGAGAGCATCGCCGCGGGGCCGCACATGAACGCGGACAACCCGCCGGGGTTTCCGCCGGCGTCGACGAGAACCCGTTCCGCCGTCAGGCGGCCTTCCAGGCTCGTGTCGATGATGTGAGCGTGCAGGTCGTCGTGGCGGTCGGCGATGGTGCGGATCTCGTCGGCGAATGCCGGTGTCCCGACTGCGGAGTAGAAGAAGTCCACCCGGTACGGCAAAGGGCCGTCGAGGGAACGCAGCCAGCTGAGGAAGGGCGCTACGCCGACACCACCCGCGATCCAGATCTGCCGGTCGGTACCGCGCCGATGATCAAAACGTCCGTGCGGGCCACCGATGACCGCGGGCATCCCCGGTTCGACGAGCTCGTGCAGACGCGACGTGTAGTCGCCCAGAGCTTTGATCGTGAAGCGCAGGTTCTTGTCGTGCGGGGCGCTGGCGATCGTGAACGGGTGCCGATGCCAACCGTCCTTGGCCTCGAGGTACACCATGGCGAACTGACCCGGTACAAAATCGACCCCGCGCCCGAGCGGGTGCAGAGCGATCTCCACCAGTCTTGGCTCGACCTCTGTGACCGTCGCGACCTGGTAGTCGTGCAGCGACCGGAAGAATCGGGCCAGCAGTTCGCGGTAGAGGTAAAAGCCGAGCCCGATGGCGCCGACGGCCAGGTAGCTCCAGTACAGCAGCGGTGAGCCGCCGAACGCCGTTCCGTCGAGGACACCGTGGATGAACCCGGCCGCGACGAACAGCCCGGTCGTGCGGTGCAGTGCGCGCCAGCGTTCGTAGCCACCGAAGATCCGGCGGAAAGCCGTGACGCCCGGAGCGTCTCGAGCCGCCAGGACCAGGGGGCGCAACGGGCGGGGAACCACGGACTGCCACCTCGGCAGGATCGCCCACAAGGCCAGCCCGACCATCCCGGCGACGCCGGTCACCGCGAGGATGCCGCCGAGCTGGGTGGCTGTCGGGTTCGACGCCAGCGCAATGTGCGGCGCCAGCAAAACCAGCCCGGTGATCGCGAGCCGCCGGTGCCAGATGGCGGCCCGGTCGATGCCGTCGAACCACGCTTCCACCCACGGCAACATGCTGATGAGCACCAGCGCCACCGACAGCAGCAGCACGGCCTCGGCTCCGAAGAACTGCCCGAGGTACGTCGTCAAACCCTCACCGGGCGGACGCGAGACCATCCACATCAAGCCCTGTACGAGAACGAGCCCCGCGATGGTCGCCGGTCCGACGTGGCGGGCCGGCACCCTCAGTGAGGGGGATCTCATGCGATCAACTTCTTCCCTTGATTTTGTACGGGATCGGTCGCTCGGACGCCGAGGAAGTACGTCGCGGCGAGCAGGAACACCAGCAGCGCCGTGAAGACGTTGATGCGCACCCCGAAGATCGTGTTCGCGTCGTCGATGCGCAGCGTCTCTATCCACAGCCGACCGGCGGCATAGCCCATCGCGTAGAGGGCAAAAGCGCGTCCGCGGCCGAAGGCATGCCGGCGATCGAGTCGCCACACCAGCAAGGCGACCCCCAGATTCCAGATCGCCTCGTACGCGAAGGTGGGGTGATACAGCCCGGGACGCGGCGTTCCCGTCTGCATGTCGTGCACCTCGAGGCCCCAGGGAAGCGTGGTGAGCCTGCCGTACACCTCGTTGTTGAACCAGTTCCCGAGCCGCCCGATCGCTTGAGCCACCGGAAGTCCCGGGGCGAGCGCGTCGGCGACGAGACTCAACGGCAGGCCGATGCGCCGGGCCGCGGCGTACGCCCCGATTGCGCCGCCGGCCACAGCACCCCAGATGCTCAGCCCGCCTTCCCAGATGGCGAACGCCCGTAACGGGTCCCCGCCGGGACCGAAATAGCCCTGCGGGGAGGTTGCCAGGTGATAGATCCGCGCTCCGACGATGCCGGCGGGCACCGCCCAGATCGCGATGTCCAGCGACGCGCCCTGCGCCACACCACGCGCGCGCAGCCGCCTTTCCATGATCAGAGTGGCGATCACGATGCCGGCGAGGATGCACAAGGCGTAGGCCCGGATCGGAATCGGTCCCAGATGCCAGACCGACGTCGTTGGGCTGGTCACGGTCGAGGCTCTCGATCACGGAGGTGCCGTGACGGAGCCGTCCTGCGGGTCTTCACAGGCAGGAGCCCCGGTCCTCGCTGTCGCCGATGACGGCGAAGAGCATCCGGCGCAGCGACGCGACGTCGTCCGGACTGAAACCGTCGAGTACCGAAGCCTCGGCGGCGGCGCTGGCCTCGGCCACCGCGGCGCGAAGGATCTCGCCTCTCGCGGTGATCTCCGGCATCCGGAGCCGGCGGTCACCGGGAGCGTTGCGGCGAACCACCAGGCTTTTGAGCTCGAGACGGTCGAGCCGGCTCATCAGGGTGGACTTGTCCAGGCTCAGCGCTCTGCCCAGCTCCCCCTGCGTGAGACCGGGGGTCTTGTGGAGGGCGCTGAGCACGATGTATTCGCGCAGGGCGAGCCCGTGCTTCCCGGCCTGGTCGCCGGTGGCGTTGTGCATGTGCTGAGCTGCCCGGTGCAGCAGCCAGGTGAGCTCGGAGTCGAGCGATGGCCTTGGCCCCGGAGCTTGTGCGCCGCCAACCGTCATGGCCGAAAACGTATCAGGCAAGAAGTTCTCAGACAAGAACTTCTTACCTCAGAGTTTCCCCTCCTGGTCGCCGAGTGGTTCCACCAGACCTAGGTACGAGCGAGTACTCCCAGCGCTGAGCCACCCTTGGCAATGTCTCCCGGGCGGCAGGAAAACCTCCGCCCGACACGAGAGACCGGAGGTTGGCTCATGGGCTCGAGCACGATGAACAGATGGACGTTGACGCCGGGAGCGGGTGGAGGACACGAGCTGACACTGCAGACCGCTCCTGTCCCGGAGCCCGGTCCCGGACAGATCCGCGTCAAGGTCCACGCCGCGGCGATGAACTACCGAGACGCTCTCGTTCGCGACGGGCACTACGGCTCGACCGCCGCATCCGAGCTGGTCCCGCTCAGCGACGGCGCCGGTGTTGTCGACGCGGTCGGCGCGGGTGTCGAAACCTGGACGGCGGGAGACCGGGTCATCAGCGTCTATTTCCAGGGCTGGGCGGACGGCGCGCCCGGCCCCGGCAAGGGGCTCGGCCTGGGCTCAGGAACCGAGAACGGCATGCTCGCTGAGTACGCCATTCTGTCGGCTGATCGAGTCACCGCCGCCCCCGCCACTCTCAGCCTGACCGAAGCGGCGACGCTGCCGTGCGCGGGTCTGACGGCGTGGACGGCCCTTCTCGGCAACCGGCCCTACAACGCTCGCCAGCTCGATGCCGACGACACCGTGCTGGTTCTCGGCACCGGCGGTGTTTCGTTGTTCGCCGTGCAGCTGGCCCGCGCCTTCGGTGCCCAGGTGTGGGCGACGACCAGCGACGCCGGCAAACGGGAGCGGCTGTCCGGCCTCGGCGTCGCGGGCGTGGTCGACTACACGGATGTGCCGTCGTGGGGTGAGCACGTGTTCGCGGCGACCGGCGGCGCGCAGATCGTGGTCAACTCTGCCGGCGGACGCTCGATGGACCAGTCCATCGCGGCCGTTGCATTCGGAGGCGAGATCGCCTACATGGGCCTCTTCGACTTCGCCGACGTGTCTCCGGACCTGCTCACGCTGATGAGCAAAACCGCGAGCATCCGCGGCGTCGCCGTCGGCAGTGTCGCCGCCCAGAACGACCTGGTCGCCGCCGTTGATCAGTGGGGAGTGCGTCCGGTGATCGACGAGGTGGTGCCGTTCGTCGACGCGCCGAGTGCGTACGAGCGGCATTTGTCGAAGGACTCTTTCGGCAAAGTTGTCATCCAGGTGGACGCCGCAGGAAGCTGACCGCGACACGAGGCACGAGACAGAGCTCGTCCCGGCGTCACGGAACCAGCACGATGCGCCCGCGAAGTCCCCCGGCTGCGAGCGCCTCGTGGGCGTCCACGACCTGTTCGAGAGGGAACGTCCGCGCCACACGAAGCGAGATCAGCCCCGCTCCGGCGAACGCAGCGAGCTTGGCGAGCCGATCGGGATCGGTGTGCCAGGCCATGTTTGTCATCGTCACCTCCCGGCGCGGCATCGGCGCCGCGTTGAGCAGAGACACGAACGCGCCGCCATGACGGACGGCGTCGGCGGCACCGGCCGCCAGGTTCGCCGCATCGATCGCGCCGTGAACACCGCCCGGAACCAGCCTGCGTACGGTGGGCACGAGGTCCTCGTCCCGGGTGACGAACAGCTCGGCCCCCGCGGCGCGCAGCAGCGGTTCGTCGTCGGCGTTCGCCTGGGCGACGACACGCAGACCGCGGACCCTGGCGAGTTCGACGGCGTAGAGGCCCACGGCTCCGGCGGCACCGGTGACGAGGAGCCAATCGCCGCGCTTCAAGCCCAGAGTGTCCAGGGCCTGGTCGGCGGTCGTGGCGTTGAGTCCCAGGGTGGCGAGCTGGACGAGGTCGACGCCGGCCGGGGCGGGAGCCAGTTCCCAGGGCTCGAGCAGGACGTACTCCGCTTGTGTGCCCAGCGGGCGATCCAGCCGCTCCTGAGTCCTGACAACGGCGTCCCCTGCCCGGAACTTCGTGACACCTTCGCCCACGGCGGCGACAGTGCCGGCCACATCGGTACCCAGTCCGAACTGCTCGCGGGCGCCGGTCGCGCCGTACTGGACGTTGATCCCCGTCCGGACCATGACGTCGGCGTTGTTCACCGATGCGCCGGCCACCTTCACCAGCACCTCCCCGGGCCCCGGCTCGGGCGTCGGCACCTCGATCACCTGAAGGACCTCGGGACCGCCGAACTTCGTCACCACTACCGCACGCATCTCATGCCTTCCTCATCACGCTCGCTGCCCGTTCACGCCGCTCGCCGGCGATGTCGGAACCACCCTGGTCGACCGGACAGCGGCGTGACAGGTCCGGGTTTACCTGGTTCCGGCAGGGCCACCCGGCGCACGGACCATCGCGCCATAGTCTTGAGCGGTGGAGACCGACATCGGCGCGTTCCTGCGCACTCGGCGCGACCGGATCACCCCCGATCAGGTGGGGCTGCCGGCCGGCGCCACGCGCCGACGCGTGCCGGGGCTTCGGCGCGAGGAGGTCGCCCTGATTGCCGGAGTGAGTCCGGACTACTACGTGCGGCTCGAGCAGGGCCGCACAGCGCACGTGTCCGACCAGGTGCTGTGCGCGGTCGCGCGTGCGCTCTCGCTGTCGGGCGCGGAGACCGAACACCTGCGCAACCTCGCCCGGCTGCCCGAGCCGGCCCCGTCGCTGCTTCAGAAGTCGGCGACCGCCGAGGACGAGCCACTGGCCCGGCTCCTGGACGCCATCACCGATGCGCCGGCGCTGCTGGTCGACACGCGCATGAACATCCTCGCCGCCAACGCCGCGGCTGAAGCCGTGTTCGACGTATCCGGAATGGCACAGCCGCCCAACTCCGCCCGGCAGCTGTTCCTCGCCCGTGAAGCCAAGGCACGCTACGGCAACTGGGAAGCCGCGGCCGAGGAAGTCGTGGCCCACCTCCGGCTCATGACCGGCCGATGGCCCGACGACGCGCCGTTGACAGCGCTCATCGACGAGCTCGGTCACCACAGCGACGACTTCCGGCGGCTCTGGGCCAGAGCCGACGTCGGCGAGAAACGCGTCGGAACGGTCCACGTGACCAACCACGTCGCGGGCCCGCTGGAGTTCGACTATCACGTACTGACCGTGCCGGCCCGCCCCGATCGCTCCCTGCTGACCTATCTTCCCCGCCCCGGCTCCCCTACCCAGGAGGCGCTGCGCATGCTTCTCACCCGGATACCGGCGATTCAGTAGCGTCGTGAGCCTTCAGGCCACCGGCCTTTGTGCGGCTGCCTCGCTCCACTGCACCATGCGATCGAGCGCGGCCACCATGTACCGGCGCCAGAGCGGGGCGAACGGGCCGGCGATGATCCACCGCCGTCCGGGCAGCGGCTTGAATTCATACGTCCACCGGATCAGCGTGCCGTTGCCGTCAGGGTTGAAGTTCCACTCCCCTCGTACGCCGGCGGCCAGGCGCGAGAGAACGTTGGTGAATCCGGTCAGCTGGTACGCGAAGCTCACGCCCTCGACGCACTCGGTCAACTGCTCGTCGGCCTGCGATCCGTCGTCGAACTGCGGGTTGCGGGTGGGACCGGGGTGGTCCCACGACTCGGTCTGATTGAGGACCGACCGGACCCCGGGGAAGGGCGCGACCCGATGGAACACGGTGGGCAGGTCGATGGGCATGATCAGCCGGAAAGCGTCGGCGGGCGCGAGCGAGCTCCGCTGTTGGATCGTGATCGGAACGGTGTTGTCGGCTGCGCCGATCAGCAGGTCAATCGTCATGGTCGAACCATGCTGCAATTTCGGAGGCGGAGGGAGGCACAGAATGTACCCGGATAGCGAGGCCACTTCAGCCCTTCACCGCGCCCGCGGTGAGCCCCTCGGTGAGGAAGCGTTGCCCGAAGGCGTACATGATCACCACCGGGATGCTGACGAGCAGCGACGCCGCGGCCAGTTGCCCCTGCGGCACGACGTCCCCGGCGATCATCGACTGCATCCCCACGGGCAGCGTCTTGTACTCGTCCTTGGTGATGAACACGAAGGCGAGCAGGAACTCGTTCCAGGCGTTGGTCAGGGTGAACAACGCGACCGCCAGCAGTCCCGGTTTGGCCAGCGGCAGGACCACCCGGCGGAACGCCTGGATGCGGGTGGAGCCGTCGACCAGCGCAGCCTCCTCCAGGTCGATGGGGATCGACGCGAAGTACCCCGTCAGCAGCCAGGTGGCGAACGGGATGGTGAAGGTGGGATACGTCAGCACCAGCGACCACAACGAGTCGGTGAGCCGCACACCGATCAGCAGCTGGTAGAGCGGGATGAACAGCAGCGCTCCCGGCATCACGTAGGTGAGCAGGACCGTGACGGTGAAGCCTTGCGCCCCGCGGAACCTGAGGCGGGCCAGCGCGTAACCCGCCAGCGCGGCGCAGATGAGGGCGACCGCGGTGGATGCCGCTGACACCAGGATGGTGTTGAGATACCAGCGGCCGAAGGGCTGGTTGGCGAACAGGGCGCCGAACTGCTCCAAGGTCCAGGGTGTCGGCCACAGGTCGTCGGTGCGCATGACGACCTGGTCCTCGGATTTGAAAGCCGTGACGACGATCCAGTACAGCGGGCCCAGCACGAAGGCCAGCAACCCGGCCAGCGCTACGCCGGACCCCAGACCCGCCACCAGGGACGACGCCCGGCGCCCGCCCCGGGACTGCAGGGCCGAGACTACGCGGGCCACCGCCGCGGCGATCAGAGCGAAGACGGCGAGGACCACCGCCGCCTTCCAGAAGATCTGTGGTGACGCCCAGGCCAGCAGGACGGTGACCACCACGGTCAGGACCCACGGCAGCGCCCTGCGCGTCGTTGCGGCCCAGCGCGCCGTCCGGGCGGGCGCAGCGCCACCCTCCTGGCGCAACAACCGGACCAGCACGAACACCAGCGCGCCGATGACCGGCAGCATCACGAGGGTGACCGCCGCCCCGGCGCCGTACTGCAGCTGCAGGATCGCCTTCGTGTAGGCGACGAGCACGTACGGCGTGGTCACGTTGCCCGGGCCGCCCTGGGTCAGCAACCAGATGAGGTCGAAGTTGTTGAACGTCCAGATCGACGACAGCGTGACCGTCACGGTGATCACATGGCGCAGACCGGGCAGGGTCACGTGGGAGAACCGTTGCCACGCCGAGGCGCCGTCGATGGTCGCCGCCTCGTACTGGTCCGCCGGGATGGCTTTGAGCCCGGCCAGGAAGCAGACGGCGAAGAACGGCACGCCCTTCCACACGTTGACCAGGATCACCGAGGGCATGGCCAGCGACGGATCGGACAGCCAGCCCGCGGGCCAGCTGTCGACCAGATGCAGATCGGCCAGCAGCGGCCCGATGCCCGAGGACGTGAGCAGGGTGTTGACGCTGCCGAAGATCGGGTCGAGCAGCGCGCGCCAGCTGAACGCCGTCACCACCGTCGGCACCACCCACGGCACCAGCAGCAGCCCGGTCAGCAGGGCCCGCCCACGGCGCCGGTGGTGCAGCAGCAGAGCAGCCGCCAGCCCCAGGACAACCTTGAAGATCTCGGCGTACGCGGTGAAGACGAACGAGTTCACCACACCCGTACGGAACTGCTCGTCGCCGGCGAGGGCGACGTAGTTGCCCAGGCCGACGAACACGTTGTCCTGGCCGTGCCGTTCCGTGGTGCTGGTGATGATCGACTGGACGATCGGCACGAGCACGAGCACGCTGACCAGCACGGCAGTGGGGGCCAGGAACAGGGCCGCCAGCCGCCAGTCACGCCCCAGCCGCCGCTGGGCCCTGGTGAGGGAGCCGGGCCCCGTCGGAGAGGAGGAATCCTCCGCCGCCGGGGCCGGCGCTGAACGAACGGTTGTCACTGGGGCAGCCCCTGCTGGGCGAAGATCTGCACCATCTTCGCGTGGGCGGCGGTGACGGCCTGCGCGGGCGCTGTTCCCTGCACGACCTGCTGCATCATGTCGGTGAGGACGTACGCCGCAACGACGGCCTGCTGGCCGGCGCTGGGCTTCTGCGGGAAGGCCAGGCCGTTCTTGGTGGACAGCGGCAGCGGCTGCTGGGACATGTTGCGCAGCAGCGGAAAAGCGGGGTCACCGCTGGCGAAGTACGGGTCGGCGTCCCAGACCTTCTCCCAAGCGGGCATCACCAGACCGGGTGCCTCCTTCGACACCCCGACCAGCGCCGGCGCGGTGATCAGGTATTGCGCCAGGAGCTTGGCGAGTGTCGGGTTCTTGGCGCCCTTGAAGACCACGAAGCCCTGGGACTGGCCGAGCAACAGTGACTTGTCGGTCGCCGGCCCGATGCAGTCGGAGAAGACGTGCGTGTTGGCGTACACGGGATTCTTCTTGGTCTTGGAGTCGGCGTAGATGCTGAAGCTGTTGCGGGTGTAGCCGAGGATCCCGGCGAGCCAGTTCTCGTTGTTGCTGGTGTCGGTCCAGCTCGCCACGCCCGGTGGCAGCATCGGCTTGAACTTGGGATTGGTGTAGATGTCGCCGAGGAAGGTCACCGCCTGGACCGTCTCGGGGGAATCGAACGTGACCTTACGGCCGTCGTTGGTGGTGATCGCCCCGCCGTAGGAGTTGATCAGCGCCTCGATCATGCCGTTGCCGTCACCTGAGCGGTTGACGGTCATCCCCCAGCCGAATCGGCGCTTGGCCGGATCGGAGATGGACAGGCACAGATCGCGCAGTTCCTCCCAGGTGTAGACGTCCTTCGCGGTGATGCCCTTCTCCTGCATCCAGTCCTTGCGCAGGAGCGATCCGATACCGATGAAGTGGTACGGGATCGCGAACCACTTGCCGTCGAAGACGCAGAAGTTCTTGGCCTCCGCACAGGGTTCGCCGTATTTTGCCGTCAGTGCCTCGACGACGTCGGTCACGTCCTCGAGATCACCCAGCGCGTGGAACTGCGCGATGAACCGCGAGTCGGTCATGAAGGCCAGGTCACGCGCCACGCCGCCCTTGACCTCGGCGTCGATCTTGGCCACCACGTCACCGGCGTCGGCCTGGATCAGGTTGTTCCCGATCTTCGTCCCGGTGCTGTCGGCGAACTTCTTGATCGAGTTGTCGAGCGCTTCGTTGGCCGCCGCCGAGTACAGCTTCTGCGACAGCACCCCCATCGACGTGCCCTTCACCGCCGCCGCGGCGTCGACCAGTTCTTTCGGAACCTCGGGAAGCGCTGTGGACGGCGACTCGGAGGTGTCCCCGCACGCGGCCAGACCGGCCGCCCCGAGCACCCCCACCCCCATCCCCAGAACGCCGCGCCGGGACCACAACGGCTTGTCCTTCATGGACATCGCCTCCCTCATTTCGCTTCATCGCGTTTCTCGGGGTTCAGCTGTGTCTTGGTGCCGGCGACCAGGGGCGCATCGCCTCGTCGTCGGGCTCGGGATCCGCCACTTCGCAGATCCGGCGAGCCATGTTCGATATTTCGAACCGCGTTCGAGATATCGTTTCGGGTGGACGCGACGCTAGAGGACCCCCGTGAGAGGTGTCAATGTTTCGATGTAATTTCCGACCGGGAACGGCCGCCCGGTTACCGGGCCGGCGCCACGTGTCCCATGTGGGCGGACAGCCGGGCAGCGCCGTCACGGACCAGCTCGGTCCACTCCACGTGCGACTCCGCCGTCCAGCGGATGGTCGGCGCGGAGACGCTCATTGCCGCCACGACGGCACCGGAGTGGTCCCGGACCGCCGCCGCCACGCAGCGCATGGCGCTGTCGGACTCGCCGTTGTCGACCGCGACGCCCTCGGCCCGGACTTCTTCGAGTTGGGCCCGCAGCAGGTCCGGGTCGGTGATGCTCGTCGGGGTCATGCCCGGCAGAGAACCCTTCGCGAGGATGTCGTCCAGAGCCGCCTGATCCAGATCCGACAGCAGGATCTTGCCGACCGCTGTGCAGTGGGCCGGCAACCGCCGGCCGACCGCGGAGACCATCCGGACGGGGTGGGTGCTGTCGACCTTGACCAGGTAGATGACATCGGCGCCGTCGAGCACGGCCACGTGGACCGCCTCGTCGCACGCCGCGGCCACGTCACGCGCGACATCCTGCGCCTCGCGGACCAGGTCGAGCCGGCCGGCAAAGGCGGCGCCGAGCTGGAACACGGGCATACCGAGCCGGTACCGCACCGGCTGGCCCGGGACGGAGATCAGGTACGAGCGGGCCTCGAGCGTGACGAGCAGCTCGTGGACGGTGGTGCGGGGCAGGTCGAGCCGCTCCATCACGTCACGGGCCGAGAGTTCAGGGCGGTCCAGGAACAGTTCGAGGACGTCGAGTGCGCGGATGACCGCCGGTACCACACGGGGCATGTCGATAGTCCCTTCCCAACGCCGGACCGGCTCCTGCAGAGGGTAACCAGCCCGGCCCTGGCCTGGTGTTCCGGAGTCCTCATCGGCAATCCCACATCCGGAGGATGCGAATGCTGACATCTCTTCACCACTTGCGTACCGGCGACGGCTCGCGCTGGGCGGTGTGCCAGGACGGCAAGTGGGGCGACCTCGACGGCACTCTCGCCGGCCTGCTCGCCCTGCCGCTCGACCAGGCTCGCGCTGCGGTCGAAGCAGCCGGCCACCAGGCCCGCGGCGACAGACCCGGCGACCCGACGCTGCCACCCGTGGACCGGCAGGAAGTATGGGCGGCCGGGGTCACCTACCTGCGCAGCCGCGACGGGCGCAAGGAGGAGTCGGGGCACGGCTCGCTCTACGACCAGGTTTACGACAGCGACCGCCCGGAGCTCTTCCTCAAGTCCAGCCCGTGGCGGGTCGTCGGCACCGGCGACGCGGTCGGCATCCGCACCGACTCCGGCTGGGATGTTCCCGAGGCCGAGGTCGGCCTGGTGCTCAACGCGGCCGGCGAAGTGTTCGGGTACACCCTGGGCAACGACATGAGCAGCCGGTCGATCGAGGGCGAGAACCCCCTCTACCTGCCGCAAGCCAAGATCTACGACCGCTCCTGCGCGCTGGGCCCGGCCATCGTGCCGAGCTGGGTGGCGGGCCCGGGTCCGTTCCCGATCGGGTTGCGGGTGCTGCGTGACGGACACCAGGCGTACGCGGGAACGACCTCGACGTCGGCGATGACCCGGTGTTTCGAGGACCTGGCCGGCTGGTTGTTCCGGGCGCTGAGCTTCCCGGCCGGCGTGGTTCTGCTGACCGGCACCGGTGTTGTGCCCGGAGCCGAGTTCACCACGCGAGTGGGTGACACGATCGAGATAACGTCCGAGGCCTTCGGGACGTTGACCAACACCGTCGTCGCTGTCGGCGATGCTTCCCGAGGAAAGGGACAACCGTGACGACGATCGAGAGCCGTTCACCGCAGGCGCCGTCGGACCTGGTCGTGCGCGTTCCCGACACGGCACCGGACGAGGTGGCGACAGCCGCCGGCCTGGCCCGGGACGCCGCTGCCGCTTGGGGACGCGGACCGGCGCAGGCGCGGGCGGCTGCCCTTCATGCCTGCGCCGAGGCCGTGGTGTCGGCGACCGGTGAACTGACCGACCTGGTGGTCCGGGAGGTCGGGAAGCCGGTCGGCGAGGCCGGCGCCGAGATCGGCCGCGGCGTCGCGATCCTGCGCTACTTCGCCCAGCAGGCCCTGCATCCCGAGGGTGAGGTGTATCCACCGGCCGACGGTGTTTCACTCCTGCACACCCGGCGCCGCCCGCACGGCGTCGTCGGGCTGATCACCCCCTGGAACTTCCCGGTGGCGATTCCGCTCTGGAAGGCCGCGCCGGCCCTGGCCTTCGGCAACACCGTTCTCCTCAAGCCCGCACCCCAGTCCTCGGCGGTGGCGCTACGGCTGGCCGAACTGTTCGCCGACGCGCTCCCCCGCGGCGTACTGACGATCCTGACCGGCCTGGCCGGCACCGGCGAAGCCCTGGTCGATGCGGCCGACGCCATCTCGTTCACCGGCTCGGTGAGAGCCGGACAGGCAGTCGCGGTGCGGGCGGCGACGCGCGGCATCCCGGTGCAGTGCGAGATGGGGGGTCAGAACGCCGCCATCGTGCTCCCGGACGCCGACCAGGACGCCGCGGCGACCGCGATCGCCGCGGCGGCGATGGGCTACGCCGGACAGAAGTGCACCGCCACCAGCCGGGTGATCGTGGTCGGCGATGCCGCGCCGTTCGCCGAGCGGCTCGCCGCAGCCGTCGCGGCGCTGCCGGTGGGTGATCCGGCGGACCCGGCCACGGTGGTCGGTCCGCTCATCGAGTCGCGGCCGGTCGAGGCGATCCGGGCGGCGGTACGGCGGGCCGAGGCAGGCGGCGCCCAGGTGCTGACCGGTACCCGCCAGCCCGGCGGCGACGGCTGGTTCCAGGCGCCGACGGTCCTGGCGGACGTGCCGCCCGGTGACGACCTGCTGAGCGAGGAGTATTTCGGACCGGTCTGTGCGGTGCTGCCGGCAGAGTCCGCCGACGCAGCGGTGCGAACCGCCAACAACGTGCGCCACGGGCTGGTCGCCGCCGTCTACACGCAGAACCTCGCAGCGGCGCTGACCCTGACGGACCAGCTGGACGTGGGCATGGTGAAGGTCAACGCCCCGACCACCGGGGTCGACTTCCATGCCCCGTTCGGGGGCGAGAAGGAGTCGAGCTACGGCCCTCGCGAGCAGGGCACCGCGGCCCGCGACTTCTACACACGGACGGTCACGATCACTCTCACGCCGTAGGCGGCGGCATCGTGGGGCGGTCGACATCATGCTGTGATCGACCGCCCCCACGCGCGTCACGGCCCGGTCTACAGTGGGGCTCACTCTCGGAAAGGCGGGCCACATTGGCCACGATCCTCATCACCGGTTCGTCCGCGGGAATCGGGCAGGCCGCAGCGGCCGCACTGACCGAGTCCGGGCACGAGGTGGTCCTGCACGCGCGCAACGAGCAGCGGGCGGAGGAAGCACTCGCCGCGGTACCCCGGGCCGCCGGCGTGGTCGTCGCGGATCTCGCCTCGTTCCAGCAGACCCGGGACATGGCGGCGCAGGCCGAGAAGTTCGGACCCTTCGACACCGTCGTGCTCAACGCCGGCCTCGGCCTCAAGCACGCCACCGAGCGGCAGCTGACGACCGACGGCAACGAGCTGATGTTCCAGGTCAACACGCTTTCGGCGTACCTGGTGACGGGTTTGCTGTCCGGTGCCCAGCGCTTGATCTTCGTATCGTCGGCGCTGGCGGGCGACGGCCTGCTGGACCTCGATGATCCGAACTTCGAGCGGCGACCGTTCGACGGCTGGCAGGCCTACCAGGACACCAAACTGCACCTGATCCTGCTGGCCCTGGGTGTCGGCCGCCGCCGGCCGCAGGTGCAGAGTCTGGCCTTTGATCCAGGCTGGGTGGCGACCCAGATGACCTTGCGTAACGGCGACAGCGCGCCGCTGGATGCCGCTCATGCGGGTGAGCGTCTGGCCCGGCTGGCGACGGCGGATGCGGTGCCTGCGGACTACTACGACACGGAACGCGCATGGCGGCCGGGCCCGAGGGAGAACGCTCCGGAGAATCAGGACGGACTGCTCGCACTCTGCGCACGACTGACCGGAGTCACCATCTGAGGCTCCCGCTCGCCGGATTCCTCCTGGGGAGGGGACGCCCGTGTCCATCGTCGATGTTCAGGGTCTGCGCAAGACCTACGGCGCCGTGACGGCGGTAGACGACGTGAGCTTCACCGTCGCTGAGGGTGAGGTTTTCGGCATCCTCGGCCCGAACGGGGCAGGGAAGACCACCGTGGTGGAGTGCGTGGAGGGTCTGCGGATCCCCGACGCCGGCACGATCCGGGTGGCCGGGTTCGACCCGCACCGGCAGCGCGACGAGGTGACAAGGATTCTCGGGGTGCAGCTGCAGGCGAGCGACCTGCAGCCCAAGCTGACAGTGCAGGAAACGCTGGAGATGTACAGCGCCTTCTACGCCGGGCCCGCCGACTGGCGGCCTCTGGTCGAGCGCCTGGACCTCGAGGAGCAGCTGAGCCGGCGGTTCGGCAAGCTCTCCGGCGGCCAGAAACAGCGCCTGTTCATCGCGCTCAGCCTGCTGGGCAATCCGCGGGTGGTGGTGTTCGACGAGCTGACCACCGCGCTCGACCCTCGCGCCCGCCGCCGGACCTGGGAGCTGGTCCGGGACATCAACGCCTCCGGTGTGACGATCCTGCTGGTCACGCACTTCATGGAGGAAGCGCAGTACCTGTGCGACAGGGTCGCGGTGTTCGACCGGGGCGAGGTGGTGGCCCTCGGCACCCCGGATGAACTGATCAGCAGCTCGGCGGGTGCCATCGTGATTTCGTTCCGGCTGTCGGAGCCGCTGCCGGAGGGCAAGCTCGAGTCTCTCCCGGGCACTGTGTCGGTCGCCTACGAGGGGGCGAAGGTGGTTGTCCGGGGCAGCGACGACACGGTCGACGCCCTGATCTCCATGATCGTGCGTGAGCGCATCTCAGCGCAGGGGCTGCGCATCGTGGACGCCACCCTGGACGACGCGTTCCTGAGCATCACCGCGAACGCCGAGGCACCGGAGGGATCCTGACATGTCCGCGTCCGCCGCCGTGCTCAAGGCCGAGACCAAGCTGTTCGCCCGGGAGCCGGGCTCGCTGTTCTGGGTGCTCGCCTTCCCGTCCCTGCTGCTCCTCGGTTTCGGCCTGATCCCGAAGTACCGGGAGATCGACGAAGGGCTGGGCGGTAACCGGATCATCGACTTCTACGTGCCGAGCGTGGTGCTCGTCGCCCTGGTCACGGCGAGTCTGCTGTCCCTGCCGGGCACCCTGACCGGTTACCGGGAACGCGGCATCCTGCGCCGGATGCGTACGACACCGGCTCGGCTGGCCGACCTGTTGATCGCGCAGATGGCCCTGCACGCCGTGGCCGCGATCCTCGGCGGTGTGCTCGCCATTGCCGTCGGCCGCTTGGTCTGGGGCGTCGCGCTGCCGGAACAGCCCCTCGCGTACGGGGTGACTCTGCTGCTCGCCACCCTCGCCGGGCTGGCGACCGGCTCGGTGATCACCGCGCTGGCACGCACCGCGAAGGCCGCCCAGGCTGTCGGCCTGGCGGCGTTGTTCCCCGCGATGTTCGCGGCCGGCATCTACGTGCCGATCCAGGTGCTGCCGGACGTGGTGCGGCAGATCATCGCGCTGCTGCCCTTCGGCGCGGCGGCGCAGGCGCTGAACCAGGCGGCCAGTGGCAGCTGGCCGGCGTGGTCCCACCTGGCAGTGCTCGTGCTGTGGACGGTCGTCCCGATGGTGGTCGCCGCCCGCTGGTTCCGCTGGGAGTGAACGGCGGACCGGCGAAAGGTGCAGGTCACGTACCAGCGGGGGGATCTCGCTGATTCTTGACACTTTGTTAAAGAATCAGCAGACTTCGATGCGAGTGAGCGAGGTATTCGTTCACGTTCCCCCACTCGAGGAGTCCCCCCATGGCTCGTCCGTACCGGTGGATCGCGGTTGCCGCAGTTGCGGTGGCGGCGGTCGGCATGACGCCCTTGCTGAGTTTTGCCGCCGACAAACCCTCCCCCAGTCCGTACCCGCGGGTCGACGTGCCGCAGACCCTGGACCTGCCGGCCGGTGTCGTCGCGGCGATGAAGCGCGACCTGAAGCTCAGCGACGCGCAGATCGCCGAGCGCCTGCGCACCGAGGCCGCGGCACCGGTCGTGCAGAAGCGCCTGCAGGCGAAGCTGGGCAAACAGTACGGCGGCGCCTGGATCAAGAAGGGCGAGGAGCGCCTGACCGTCGCCGTCACCACCGAGACCGCCGCGAAGGAGGTCCGGGCCGAGGGTGCCGAGGCCTACCTTGTCGACCGCAGTGAGAGCGCTCTCGCGGCCGACCGGGCGAAGCTCGACAAGCGCGGGGCCAAGGCGGACGACACCATCCGCGCCTGGCGTATCGACCCGGCGACCAACAGCGTCGTCGTGACGGTCAAGCCCGGAGCCGAGGCCAAGGCCCGCAAGTTCGCCAAGGACAGCGGCGTCGCCGAGGTCACCGTCGAGACCTCCGCGACCGCACCCAAGCCGGTGTACGACATCCGCGGCGGCGACCAGTACGTGATCAACGGCAACACGCTCTGCTCGGTCGGCTTCCCCGCTCGCCGGGGCGGTGCGCCCGGTTTTGTGACCGCCGGTCACTGCGGCGGCCGGGGCGCCCCGGTCAAGGGCTTCAACAACGTCGACCTGGGCAGCTTCCAGGAGTCGGAGTTCCCGAACACCGACATGGCCTACGTCGCCGCCAACGGCAACTGGACCCCGCAGCCGTGGGTGAACAACTACTCCGGCGGCAACGTGATCGTGGCCGGCTCCAACGACGCCGCGATCGGTTCCTCGATCTGCCGCTCGGGCCGCACCTCCTCGTGGACCTGCGGCACCCTGCAGGGTCGCAACGAGACGATCAACTACTCGAACGGCCCCGTGTACGGCATGAGCCGGATGAACGCCTGCGCCAACCCGGGCGACTCGGGTGGTTCGGTCATCGCCGGTAACCAGGCCCAGGGCGTCACCTCCGGTATCTCCGGCGGCTGCGGCTCGGCCAGCCCGCAGACCTGGTTCCAGCCGGTCAACCCGATCCTGTCGCGGTGGGGCATCGCCCTGGTCACCAGCGGAGGGGGCAGCGCCGGCGGTGCGGTCATCAGCGCCCTGAACGGCCGTTGCCTGGACATCCCGAACGGCAACTTCTCCGACGGCGTACGGGTGCAGATGTGGAACTGCAACGGCTCCGCGGCCCAGAAGTGGGAGTTCGTCAACGGCACGCTGCGTACCGGGAACAACAAGTGCATGGACGTGGCGTGGGGCTCGACGGCGAACGGCGCGATCCTGCAGATCGTCACCTGCTCCGGCAACCCGGCGCAGCAGTGGGTCCTGTCGGCCGCCGGTGACCTGGTGAACCCGCAGGCGAACAAGTGCGCCGACATCGACGCCTGGAACCCCAACGACGGCGCCGTGCTGGTGCTGTGGGAGTGCACGGGCGGCGCGAACCAGAAGTGGCGCCGCGGCTAGACGGAGCTCTCGTCCCGTGCCGGTCGCCATCAGCGCGACCGGCACGGCCGGCGTTCCCCGTCAGACGCTTGCCGGAACCGGACTTTCCGAGGCGACCGCCGCCCGGGGGCGGTGAAGGCGATGGTCGAGGATCAGCAGGCCGAGGTTCGCCGCTGCGGCCGCTCCGGCGATCGCGGTCAGGGGTGCGGTCAAAGTCGCGCCGGCGCTGTAACCCAGCAGGGCGCCCGCGACGGCCGCACCGAGGGCGACGGCCAGGGCGGTGCGACGCGGACGGTTGTGCCGCACCCAGGCCGCCCAGGTGCCGAGGCCGACCGCCACGCTCACGGCGGGAATCACCGCGCTGGTTCCCGCGATGAAGGTGTTCAGGTCCAGCGACCAGATCAGCAGGACAGCGAGGAACCAGCCGCCGAGGCCGAGAGGTAACGGCGTGAGAATCCGTAACCACATGCCGGCCCGGTGGCTGAACCCGCCGCGACGTGCCCGGCGGACCAGCACGGTCAGCAGGCCCAGGCCGAGCACCGCCGCGATGACGGCGACGCCGAGCAGGATGGCGGCGATGGTGGACATGGTCAGCGGTCCGGGGTCGAAGGCAACCGGGCGGGTCCCGAACTTCGAGTCGTCGATCCGGCCGCTGTCGTAGAAGGTGTTCAGCAGGTGCCGGCTCGCGTCGGCGTTGTCCCAGAAATCAGCGCTGTGACCCAGCTCCGGCAGGATGACCTGGTGGCCTTTGGGCAGCAGGGGCAGCAGGTCATCGGTGGCCGTCTCGGCTGGGGTGGAAAAGTCGAGGGTGCCGCTGACCAGGAGGGTCTCCACGGTGCTGAGCTGCGGCGCCCGGTACGGCGCGTTGTCCGGGCTGTCCGGCCACACGGTGGAGAAGCCGGAGGGCCCGCCCCAGAGGAAGTTCGTGCCGTCGCTGCGCAGCACCGAGCCGGGATCACCGCCGGCCTGGTAGAAGCTCTGCGCCGCGGGTGCGTCGATCATGGCGAACGAGGCGAACTCGCCCCAGACGATCGAATCGGGCAGCTGCACCTCGCCGAGCACCGACATCGCCCACAGAGCGCCGGGTCCGTTGAGGTAGGCGTCGATCACGGTGGGCGCGTTCAGCGGCGCGGAGCCGGGGCCGTTGTGGTGCATGCCGAACATGCTGGCCGCCCGCACACTGCCCGCGTGGATGGCGAACGGCCCCCAGCGCCGGGGCATGTCGGTGGCGGCCTCGCGCATCGAGGCCGCCAGGTCGTCCGTACGGGTGGAACACCGGGTGTCGGCGGCACACAGCCGGGCGTACCGGGAGATCTGTTTGTCGGTGATCGCCAGGTCCCAGACCATGTGGCCCGGCGGGTTCACCCCGACCATCGCGGAACGCAGCAGCGCGGTGGGGTGTCGCCAGGAGTAGACCATCGCGGTGCGGGTCCCGGCGCTGGAGCTGATCAGGTTGATCTTCTGGTAGCCCAGCGCGGTCCGGGCGGCCTCGAGGTCGTCGACACGCTGAGCGACGGAGTACCCACGCAGATCGACACCGTCGCCGGTCAGACGCCGGGCGCAGGCGGTGAAGCCCAGCCGGGCGGCCTGCTGCGACCCGGCACCGGTGAGGTCGCCCTCGGCGTGCCGCAATCCGGCCACCTCGGGACAGTCGAGGCGCCGCGACCCGTCGACGCCGCGGTAGCCGACGAGGACCACGTCGCGGTCGGCGGTGAGCCTGCTCGCTTCGGGGAACTTCATGTTGGTGGAGCCGGGGCCGCCACCCAGCCGGAAGACGGGTTCACGGGGTTGCTCCACCTCGGCGGGGATCCGGATCACCGGCAGCGCGATCAGGTCCGCTGCCGGGTCGTTGCGGTTCTCCGGTACGACCAGAGTGCCGCATTCGGCCGCCCGGGTGCCCGCCTCGGTCCGGTAGTCGCACGGGCTCATCGACAGCTCACCGGCCCGCGCGCCGTCCGGCACGGCCAGGGTGCTGCCGGGGCGCACGGTCAGGAAGGCCAGCGCGATGATGATCCCCGCGGTGGCGACCAGCGCGGCGGTACGGAGCAGGGCGCGGCGACGAGGGCCGATGTCTTCCATGACAGCAGAAGCTAAGGGCTGCCGGCGTCGGTAACCTCCCTCACGCGAGGGAGGCGTGGCGGACCTCCATCCGTCATGATCGCCGGGTGAGCCGTTCCGACCGAGCACGCCGCTTCCTGGCCGGCCAGTCGCTGCTGGTGGCCGGAGCGTGTGTGCTCGTCGACGTACTGGCCTACCTCGCGCAGGGCGACCCGGCCGGCACCTTCTCCTGGGTCTTCGTGCTGCTCGCCGTCGTGGCGGCCGATGCGCTGCTGGCGACGCGGACCCGGTGGTCGGGGTGGGTCGCCGCGGCTGCGGTGGCGGTCAACGCCGGTTGCGGCCTGCTGCTGGGCGGGCCACCGAGTGTGCGGCTCAACGAGGCCGGTGTCCTCGTGGCGACCTACCGCGCCGGGGCGTGGTTGCGGGGCGTACCCGCTGTCGCGTCGCTCGCGGTGGTGGTCGTCGGTCTGGTGCCGGCGTTCATGGCCCGCGGATACCCGTTCGACGAAACCGTGGTCATCGCCGCCCTGAAGACGGGTCTGATCTCCTGGATGGTGGGCCGCTACACGACGTCGCGGCGGCAGTTCCTCGACGAAATGCAGCGCGAGACCGAACAGGAGGAGCGCGACGCCCGCGAGGCGGTGAGCCGGGCCATCGCCGCCGACCGGGCCGGAATCGCGCGGGACCTGCACGACGTGGTCACGCACCATGTCAGTGCGATCAGCGCGCACGCCGGAGCCGCCCGGTTGCGCCTGGCGAGGACGGACGCCGACCCGTCCGCCCTCTCCTCGCTGCGGTCGGTGGAGGACGCCAGCCGGTCGGCGCTCGGCGATCTGCGCAACATGCTGGACCTGTTGCACGGTGAGCGCTCCGCCGAGCAACTGGGCCTGGCCGACATCGACAACCTGCTGCACGGCTTCCGGGCGGCCTCCATCCCGGTGCGGCTGGAGGTCATCGGTGAACCGTTCGTGCCGCCACCGGCGGTGGACATCGCGCTCTACCGTGTCGTTCAGGAGATGCTGACCAACGCGCTGCGCCACGGCGACGGCGGCGTCATCACGGTCACCGTCCGGTACGGGGTCACCGCCGTCGAGGTCGAGACGTTGAACCCGTACCAGCCGACGCGACCGGTGAGTGGCAGTGGCCGCGGGCTGGCCGGGATCCGCAACCGGGTCCACGCGCTCGGCGGCCGGTTGCAAGCTGGACCCGGTGCGGGCACGCGCATCTGGAGCACCGCAGTCTCCTTCGACACGAGGGAGCCGGCATGACGATCTCGGTGCTGATCGCCGACGACCACGAAGGTTTCCGCTCGGGACTCCGCGCGATCCTCGAGACCCAGGACGACCTTGTCTGCGTGGCGGAAGCAGGCGACGGCGAACAGGCCGTCGCCGACGTCCAGCGGCTGCGACCGGACGTGGCCGTCCTCGACATCCGGATGCCGCGCCGGGACGGCCTCGGTGCGGCCCGGGCGATCCTGGCGCTGCCCGGCAACCGTACGCAGATCGTGGTGCTGACCACCCACGACACCGACGAGTACGTCCACCAGGCCGTCAGTGCGGGGGCACGGGGCTTTCTGCTCAAATCCATGCCGCCGGAGGAACTCATCGCCGCCGTGCGCATCGCGGCCCGCGGTGACGTCCTGATCGATCCGTCGATCGTGCGCCGGCACCTCACCCGCTTCGCCGACGCCCTGGACCCGGTCGCGCTGCCCGTGGAGCTCGAACAGCTGACCGGGCGCGAGCGTGAGGTGCTGCAGTCGCTGTCACGAGCGCACAGCAACGCCGAGATAGCCCGCCACCTGCACATCGGCGAGCAGACCGTGAAGACCCACATCTCGAACATCCTGCGCAAGCTGCAACTGCGGGACCGGACCCACGCGGTCGCGTACGCGCACCTGACCGGATTCGCTGAGCGGTCCCCACGCCAGACACCCCCTAGGATGCGGGCATGACAACGGACTGGGTCGTCGTACAGACGAGCGACCACTACGCGTCGGCGCGCGAGCGGCACCGGGCGTACGACGCCTGACTGCGACGGTGGGGTATCGACTGGGATCCGTTCGATCCCCGGGAACGACGGGTGGACTCCTACCGCGTCCAGTGGGAGGACGGCACCTTCGGATGCCTCCAGGTCCTCTCCGTCAAGGCGTCGGCTCTCCAGCGACTGGGAATCGAGCCGCCTTGCGACGCATGACGGCGCAGGCATGATTGCTTCCGGTGAACTCCGATACGTTGACCAGCTCCCACCCGTACGGGATCAACATCTCGGCGCCCGCAAGCGCCGCACTCAGGTTTTCCGTGCCGGTTCCGCGCTGTGACACCACGCCGAGGAGTTGGAACGGGTAGCCCTCGAGATCAGCCCGGCCCTCGAACAAGGCATGAGCAGTCACGAACCGGGAAGCAGCGATCATTGCAGCCGTCTCAGGTCTGGCCATGGACACACTCTAGGAAGACGGCACCACTCAATCCTGATCTGCGGCTGACGGCTCCGGCGTGGAGTGGAGCACGGCCCGCGCCTGGTCTGCGGCCCGGGTGACGCTCTCGCTGATGAAGTCCAGGAAGCGGGCCACGTTTTCCAGGCGGGCCGCCGCACCGGTGTCCGGACCGAGAACGGCGACACCTTGGCGGGCGACGGCGACCAGTTGGTCGTTGGCCCGCGCGCTGGCGATGGTCGCCTGGTAGAAGAGTTCGTCGTCGACGATGTAACGGTCGCGGCGGCGCTCGTCACGCTCGCGGCGGACCAGGCTCTGCGTCTCCAGGAAGGCAACCGCCTTGGAGACCGACGCCGGGCTGACCCGCATCTTCAGGGCCAGCTCGGACGCCGTCAGGCTGCCGCTGTCGGTGATGAAGAGAAAGGTCAGCACGCGGGCGCCCATGCGGGACAGACCTGAGGCCATGAGCACGGTCGTGAGCGTCTCCGCGTACTCGGTGACGGCGTCGGTGTCGCGCCCCTCCAGGCCGTCGCCCGATGCGGGACCCCGGGCGGCGGCCGCACGACTGCGGTGCGCGCGGCGCTCGGTGGCCCGGTGCGCCAGGTCGGCGCGGTAGCCGATGGGGCCGCCGTTGCGCATCACCTCACGGGTGACCGTGGAGGTCGGGCGGTCGAGACGCCGGGCGATCTCGGCGTACGACAGATCGTCGGCCAGGCCGAGGGCAATCTGCTGACGCTCCTGCTGGGTGAGTCTGCCTCCCGGCATCACGGTCTCCTCGATGGTGGGTCGCAACCGGGCCACCGTAGCGTTCGCTTCTGGTCATTGCAAAGCAAGCACAGTCGAATATTGCGTTACCGCACCGGCAGTTGCAACGCTTTATACGTCTTGAGCTGGTACTTCACGATGCTGTTGCAATTTCTTTGTTGTCTGATCGGTGAAAGCAACGTAGCGTTTCCCACATCAGAAACGAGCTGCAAACACTGGAGAACCTCATGCAGACCTTCGCCACCCCCGCCCCGATCGCCGCCGTTCTCGACATCCCGGCCGGGCGCATCCAGTTCATCGCCGCCGAGCGCGCCGACACCGTCGTCGAGGTGCGCCCCGCCGACCCCGGCAGGAGCCGCGACGTCCGGGCCGCCGAGCAGACCACCGTCACGTACGCCGACGGCGCCCTGCGGATCGAGTCCTCGCAGCCGTCGAACAGGCTCGTCGGCCCGACCGGATCGGTCGAGGTCACGGTCCAACTGCCGGCCGGGTCGAGGGTCGAGGGCAGGTCCGCGAGCACCGAGTTGCGGGGCGTCGGCCGGCTCGGTGACGTCAGCTTTGAGGGTGCCTACCGGCGGATCAAGATCGACGAGGCGGCGAACGTACGGCTGACCGCGATCGACGGCGACGTCGAAGTGGGGCGCCTCACCGGTCCCGCCGAGATCAGCACCGGCCGGGGTGACATCCGGATCGCCGAAGCTGTCCAGGGCACCCTCCTGCTCACCACCCAGCAGGGCGACATCACCGTGGCCGCCGCCACTGGCGTCTCGGCCACCCTGGACGCCGGCACCGCTCTCGGCCGGGTCAGCAACGCCCTGAAGAACGACGGCACCGCCGGTCTCGACATCCGCGCCACCACCGCCCAGGGCGACATCACCGCCCGCAGCCTCTGACTCCCCCCTCACTCTTCTCGAACAGGAGCACGACATGACCAGCACCGTCACCCCGTGGACCGGCATGATCCCGATCGACGACACCGCCCTCGCCTGCACCGACACCGGCGGCACCGGCATCCCGGTCGTCTACCTGAACGGGCAGTTCGCGACCCAGGGCTACTGGAAGCGAGTCATCGCCGACCTCGGCGCCGGCTGGCGGCACATCACCTACGACGAACGCGCTCGCGGCCGGAAGTCGCAAACGTCGGCCGACTACTCGTTCGAGGCCGGTATCCGCGACATCGACGCCGTCCTCGCCGCCCGCGGGGTGGACCGGGCGCTGGTAGTCGGATGGTCCTACGGCGCGTTCCTCGGGGCGCACTGGGCCGGGCGCAACCCGGACCGTGCGATCGGCGCGGTCCTGGTCGACGGCGCGATGCCGCACGACTGGCTCGACGACGCCATGGAGGAACGGATCCGCACGATGTTCAAGCGGATGGCCTGGTTCATGCCGCTGCTGCGCCCGACCGGCCTGGTCCCCCGCCTGACCGCCGAACAGCAGGCCACCAGCAACATCGAACTCGGAAAGATCTCCCGGGAACGCCAGCTCGGCCCGGTCCTGGACGGCATCACCGTCCCCACCCGCTACGTCCTGGCCTCCGGCACCTCGCTCGGCAGCAAGGGCGACGAACAGGAGGTGATCCGCGCGAGTCTGACCAAGGTGGTGGCCCGCAACCCGCACATCCGGATCAGCGCCAAGGTCCCCAGCAACCACAGCAAGATCCTGCACAAGGACCACGCGGCCGTGGCCGCGGCGGTCCGGGAAGTGGCAGCCGTCCACGTACCTCTCGACATCTGAAAGCGTCAGCGGGGTTTCCCTCAGCTTCGGCGATCGCCGGCCGATCAGGAGTTCGCGATGGCTGACAATGTTATTCAGCTGCGGGTCCAGGGCCGGGTCGATGACCCTGTCCGGTTGCAGGCGCTGCGGGCCACCGGACTGCTCGACGCCGACTCCGCGACGTCGCTGGACCGGCTCACCCGGCTGGCCACCCGGCTGGTCAAGATGCCGGTGGCCCTGGTGTCGCTGGTCGACGTCGACCGGCAGGTGTTCGTGAGCGCGGTCGGACTCGAAGAGCCCTGGGCCTCACGGGGGCAGACCCCGCTGTCGCACTCGTTCTGCCAGTACGTCGTCACCGACCAGGCGCCACTGGTGATCACCGACGCCCGGGCCGACGGCCGGCTCTGCGGAAACCTGGCCATTCGCGATCTCAACGTCATCGCCTATGCCGGCTTCCCGCTGCACTCCCCGGACGGGCAGGTGCTGGGCTCGTTCTGCGCCATCGACGGCCGGCCCCGGCAGTGGACCGAGGACGAGGTGGAGATCCTGCAAGACCTCGCGGCCAACGCCGAGTCCGAGATCGCCCTGTACACGGCGCACGGAGAGCTGATGTTGTCGTCGGCCCGGATGCAGACGGTCCTGGACACCACCCAGGACGCCTTCGTGTCCATGGATCACGCCGGGCTGGTGACCGCGTGGAACGACGCGGCCCATCGATTGTTCGGCTGGTCGGCCGCCGAAGCGATGGGCCGCCCCGCGACCGAGCTGATGATTCCGGAACGATTTCACGACGCGCACCGCGCCGGCCTCGAGCGGGTGCGTCAGGGTGGGCGATCAAGACTGTCCGGCCAGCGCGTGGAACTGATCGCCACCGACCGCGACAACCGCGAGTTCCCCGTCGAGATGACGATGCAGATGGCCATGGAACGGGACCGGCCGGTCTTCCACGCCTTCCTGCACGACATCACCGAGCGCCGCCGGCTCGCCGACCAGCGCGAGCAACTCCTCGAACAGGAACAACTCCAGGTACGTCAGCTGCGTGAGCTGGACAAGATGAAGGACGACCTCGTCGCCGTGGTCAGCCACGAACTGCGCAACCCGATCGGGGTCATCCGGGGGTACACCGAACTGATGGCGGCCGACCCCGACCTCCCGGAGGTTCTGCGTCAGGACCTCACCGTCATCGACCACACCAGCGCCCGGCTCACCCATCTGGTCGACGACCTGCTCGACCTCGCCCAGCTCGATGCCGGCAAGCAGTTCCACCTTGTGCCCCTTGATCCCGGCCCGTTGATCCAGGACGCCGTGCGTACGCATCGGATCACCGCCTCCGCCCGCCAGGTGACACTGATATCCGAGGTCGAACCGCTACCGGTCATCCCCGGTGAGCCCCGCCGCCTGCAACAGGTTCTGGACAACCTGCTGTCCAACGCCGTCAAATACTCCCTGCCCGGGGGGACCGTCACCGTCACCGCCCGCCACCACGACGATCGGTTCGTCCTGACAATCGCCGACACCGGCATCGGTATCCCCGCTGAGCAGTATCCACATCTGTTCGATCGGTTCTTCCGGGCCAGCACCGCCACCGGACTCGGCATCAAAGGCACCGGCCTGGGGCTGGCGGTGACCAAGGCCATCGTCGAGGCGCACGACGGCACGATCAGCGCCGAGCCCGGCACCGACGGCGGCACCCGCTTCATCGTGTCGCTACCGGCGCGGGTGCAGCTGACCGCCGAGCTCTGATCGCCTTCGGGCAGCCGCGAAGATCTTACGAAACCATTGCGGCTACATCCTTCGCTGAGCGCGCCGCGTACCTTTCCTCGAAAGACGTGTCGAGGCGGCACGTGGATGTCTGGAGGTTCGTATGCGGGTGCTGCCGTTCAGGATGATCTTGACCAGCCCACGATCGCTGTGACGATCGAGTGCCTTCCCATGGTCAGACGGTGACAGCCATGATCGACGCGAACCGCGGCCTTCGCCGCCCGGGCCTGGCGCTGACGCTGGTGCTCGTGACGCTGGGCCCGGTGCTGCTGGCATTGGCCGGCCTCCTCCATCCGACCGGGCTGTCCGCCGCGACGGCCCACCGCTGGATGTGGCTGCACATCGTCCTACTGCCCATTTTCCCCCTGCTGGCGTTGGGATTCGTGGTGCTGCTGCGGGAACGACCCCGCGCCGGCGTTCCCCGGGTGGCCCGGATGATCGCCTGGATCTGCGCGGCGGTCTACGCCGTCGGCTACACCGGTCTGGACGCGGTGGCAGGGATCGGCGCGGGCACCGTCGCCGGGCAGCCCGGGGACCCGACCGAGCTGCGACGACTGGTGGTGGCGCTCTATGAGGCGGGCGACCGCCTCGGAGCCGTCGGCGTGTACGCCTTCCTCGCCGCCACGCTCGCCGCGTCGGTCGCGCTGGGCAGCAGGCACGGCCTCCGGGTGCTTCCCGGAACCGTGGTGCTGCTGGTCGCCGGCTGGTCGTTCATCGACAGCCACATCTTCTCGCCACGCGGAGTGCAGACCATGCTGGCCATGGCCGTGGGTTTTGCTCTCTGGACATGGGCCGCCGCACGGCGAAACGGGCCCGCTGCAACTAAACCCGCTGACGCGACAGACGGCTGACGGCGTCCTGCGACCCGGTCGTGCGTGCGACCGTCATCGTTTCGTCTGGAGCACCAAATTCGACTATCGGCCTCGTCGACTGCGACGGCGGGTTCCGGAAAAATCAGCTACCGGGGCATTCGAGGGTCCTGGCGGGCCGGCGCTACAGCCGGTTGCCATGTGCTTCCTATGATCAGGCCAGGTGTCCGTGGGGCCTCCGCCGGCGGATACGCGCCGACCCCGAGGAGCAGACATGAGCTACGGCGCCCTGACGGTCGTCGGTATGGCGACCGTCGTACTGCTGATTGTCGTGCTGGTGGTGCTGTACGAGCGGTCGAAGCAGCAGCGGCAGCGGCGCGAGCTCGAAGGCTGGGCGGAGCAGAGCGGCTGGACGCTGACGCCGAAGCCACGCGAAGGCTGGGTGCGGTGGCTACCCCGCCGTGTCGGCGGCCGCCCGAAGGTACGCAACTTGGTCACCGGGATGGTGGACGGCCGGCGTGTCAGCGTCGGTCAGTACTACGCCCTCGAGAACGACACGTGGGAGCCGTGGATCGGCGTCTGTGCCGAGCTGCGTGTCGCGCTGCCCACGACAACGGTCTGGAGGGTCTCACCGATCGGCGTGCTCAGCCCAGCCGACCGCAAGACGTTGGGCTCGACCGAGACCGAGCTCGGACACGACGAGTTCGACCGACGGTTCCGCATCTCGACACGCCAGCCGGAGACTCTGCAGCAGTGGTTCGGCCCGCACCTGACCGACGCACATCTGGCGGGTCAGATGCCGACGTTGTGGAGTGTCCACGATCGCGAGGTGGTGGTGCAGATGGAAGGGCGGCTCGTACCCGAGGAGATCGCCGGCCTTGCGGCGGCGGTGCTCCCGCTCGTCGTTCTTCTAGAGGGCAGCCCGAGTCTCAGCGCCGACTGATGCTCCCGGTGCAGCCCGGCTACGACACGCTGAGACTCGTTCATGCTCGCTCCGCACGAAGGGAGCGCACCGGGAGATCGTCGATGTACAGGCGATGCCACCGTTCCGACCACCTCGCCGCAGGGGGCCCCTGTTTCATCAATGAGATTAGGTTCTCCGCGGACAATGCGAGGCGTGTGAGGTCAGCTGGCCGTATAGGGCGAAGCGAGGGAGAACGGTGTGCGAGCCAGCTCCAACACCGAATCGGGGAATTGCGGTCCCTCGGTGTAGTAGCGGGCGCGAGTACGGCCGACAGGGACGAGCAAGCGAGCGGTTGCCAGGTCTCGCAGGTCACGTTGGGCTTGCTGCAGGGTCAGGCCCTCCGCCTGCTCATATCGCGTACGGCGAACCCGGCCGGCGACGGCGACGTCGTGCAGCGCGGAAATCGTTCGTTCGTCCAGGCCGGACTTGCCGGCGAACGTGGCGAGCAACTCCCATACGGCGGCGGAGCGGTCCATCCGATGTTGGACCGTCTGCGCCTGCTGGTGGTACGCCGTCAGATTGAACCGAATCCAGCCAGAGACATCCTGGTCGGGTTGGTAGGTGGCGCCGCGACGCTGCAGTTCCTGGTAGTACTCCCAGGTGTTGCCGGGTCGGCCCAGCCATGCCTCGATCGACGAGAACTCCGGGGCGAGGACACCTTCTCGGGCAATCAAAAGTGTTTGCAGCGATCGCGACATCCGGCCGTTGCCGTCCGCCCATGGGTGGATGGACACCAGGTGCAGGTGGGCCATGGCGGCACGGATCAACGGGTGCGTGTCGCTGTCGGCGTTGAGCCAGGCGACCAACTCGGCCATCAGCTCAGGCACGGCCGACGCGGCGGGAGCGGTGTAGGCCGCCACCAGCGGGTCACGGGGGTCAGTCACATAAACAGGTCCAGCACGCCACTGCCCGGCCGGCTTGTTCCGGGCGTGACGGTGGCCTTGCAACATCCAATGCAAGGCATTCAGCAGGCCCTTGCTGTATTCGAAGTCGGCGACGTCGTGCAGCGACTGCACATAGGTCATCATGAGCTCGTAGGCGAGCGTTTCCCTACGGTTCTCGTCGGACACGTCGACGTCCCGCTCGCCGTCCATCAGATCCTGGACATCCTGCGTGCTGACCCGGAACCCCTCGATCGAGTTCGACGCGGCAACGGCATCAGCGGTCAGGAACTTCCGCAATCCCGAGGTCGACTTTCCGGGGCGATCCTGCACCTGGTGACGAAGACGGTCCCGCATCTCGTCAACGCTGGCCAGGACCACCCGGTCGGCTGCGGTGAGACTCGGCGTGGGAATCAGCACATCCGACAATGTAATGACGCAATCATCACGTCAGGTGGTGCAGGGGGTGTTGTCGATCTGACAGTCGGTCGGGGCCGCGTTGAGGAGTGTGGCGCCGTTGACGTTGAAACTGACGGTGACGGAGGCGCGCGGGGCTACGCGGGACGTCGTGTCGTCGGGGGTGAACGTCCACGCCGCGCCGTCCTGGGTGGCGGTCGCGCCGGAGACGCCGGACACCGACAGGGTCGAGCGGGGCAGGGTGACGACCAGGCGCCAGTCCGTGTGAGCGCGCGGGGCCGGGTTCGTGATGGTGACGTCGAGGTGGTAGCCGAGCAGGCCGGCCGTGACCGACGACGTGGTGTAGCGGGCGGTCAACGGCACGACGGCCGATTCCGGTGTGGACGATCCGCGGCCGGCGCTGGGTGAGGTGGTGGGCGGCCGCGACGACGCGGAGGTGGCCACCGACGACGGCAGTGTCAGGGTGGGGACCGGGCGGGTCGTGGGAACAGCTGAGGGCTCGACAGCGTCCGTACCGGCGGGTGGGATCGGCGGACCGGGCAGGCCCGCCGCCGTCTCGGGCCGGCCGGCCGAGCCTTCGGGCGTGCGGATGAGGACGGTGACCACCAGCGCGGCCCCGCCCAGTGCGGCGAGCACGCCGGCCACCATCAGGATGCGCCACAGCCGGCCGCGGGTGGCGCCGGCGGTCCGGACGCGCGGCTCGGGCATCGGTCCGGACTGGAGCTTGGTGGCCAGGCTCAGCAGCGAGTCGAGGACGACCACGGAGAACGTACGTCGTGACATGGGTTGTCTCCGGTCCCTCAGAGCGAGCGCAGCCCGGTGAGCAGTTGCTCAAGGACGTGCGGCATGGAGTCGGCGGGGCGGCGTACCTCGATGAGCCCGCCGTCGTGCAGGCCGCGCAGAAGCGTACGCACCTCGCCCAGCGGCAGATCGACCTCGGCCGCGATCTCGGACACCGACAGGGGAACGACGACCAGGCGCACGATCGCCGACTCGACCGGCGACAGCTCCGCGGACGCCGGGTGGGCGCCCCGGGAGATCAGCGCGTTGAGCTCGAAGTCGTCCGGGGCGCCGGTGGGGGCCCCGTTACCGGCCCGCGCGTAGAGGCGCACCAGCGGGCCGCTGTCCTCGTCGTACCAGGTCTCTTCCCAGGTCATGACCGTCCCACCCCTCCGGCGATCGCGGGCATCTCCCCGGTCGCATCGTCCGGTACGGCCTCCGCGGCCTCGGCGTCGACGAGCAGGGCCGCGGGAATGATCACCGAGGCTTCCAGGCCGCCGCCGGGCGCGTTGCGCAGCCGCACCTCGATGCCGAGGCGCTCGGCGAAGCGGCCGGTGGCGTACAGGCCCCACCACGTACCGCCGGGGCGAGGCGACGGGTCGCTCAGCACGGCGTACGCGGTGGCAAGGTCGTCGTCTGTCATGCCGGGACCGACGTCGGCGACGGTGACCTCGTAGCCGACGGGGGCGGGCTCGCCGGTGACGCGTACCCGGGTCTGTGCGGGTGCGAAGGTCGTCGCGTTCTCGATGAGCTCGGCGAGCAGGTGCATGGTGCCGGTCACGGCGGCGCCGGTCAGGTGCACGGGCGCGATCCGGGAGGTGGACACCCGCTCGAACTCGGGGACCTCGGAGGCTGCGGCCCGGACCACGTCGGCCAGTGGGACCGGGCGGTTCCAGCGGCGGCCGGGCAGGTCGCCGGCGAGCATGATGGCTTTCTCGAGGTTGCGGCGGATCCGGTTGGCGAAGTGGTCGGCGCGGAAGAGCTCGCCGAGGGTCTCGTCGTCGGACTCGTGCCGGGCCAGGCCGTCGAGCAGGCGCAGCAGCCGGTGCACCAGGCTCTGGTTGCGGCGTTCCAGGTCGCGCAGCAGGGCGTCCAGTCCCGGCCCGGCCTGCGGTGCGGCGACCTGTTCACCGGCTGCCGCCGGCACGGTGGCGGGCGCCGGCACACGGCGGGTGGAACGCCGGGGATACATCAGCACGGCGACCACGGCGATCAGGCCGACGGCACCGACCAGGCAGGCCCACGCTATCGCGGCGACGGCGGAGGGCGTCGTCTCGTCCCGCGCCTCGCGCGCTGCGTCCGTCCGCCCGTCCCAGAGCGCGGTGTTGGCCGTGTTGAACGCCGCCGACCAGCCGTCCGGCACCGGGCCGGGCTTGAGAATGAGAGCATCCTCCATCGACCGCAGCCGGTCGGCGGCCGGTGGGGTGACAGCCGCGGTGACGAGCAGCGTGCGGCGGGCTCCGGCAAGTTCGGCCAGGCGCAGGCGGTCGGCGTCGGTCACGCGCGCCACGCCCGCCGTAGCGGCGAGCAGGGCATCTTCCTCGGACAGAAGCTCCCGGGTACGGGTGAGCGCGCTGTCGCCGAGCGGAGAGCCGATGATCGCGGTGTACGCGTCCAGCGCGGTGCGTCGGGGCATCTGCCCGTCGTCGACCGCCGCGCGCAGGGCCGGCAGGCCGGTCATCCGGCGCACCAGGGCGTCGGCCGCACGTGTCTCGTCGGTGGCCCTGGTCCGGCTCGCCCATCCGTCGGCGGCGCCGCGCAGAGTCTCACCGGCCTGGTCGGTGCGGGATCGCTGGTCCGCGAAGCCGGCCGGGGGCGCACTCTGCCCCGGCCGGGCTGCGACCGACAGGCGGCGTTCGGCCTCCAGGGCCAGAACTGCCCGGCCGATCAGGGGTGTCATCCGGTCGGCCGCGGCCCGCTCGGACACGATCCGGACGGCGGTGGTGACGGCGGGCACGGTGGCCGCGGCCCACAGCACCACGAGCAGGGCCACGCCGAGGCGGGCCTTCACGGCCGGATCCCGGACGAGGCTGCAGGTGCCGGTTCGGTCGCGCCACCGATCATCGCGCGCAGCCGGGCCAGCAATTCCTGACGGTCGGCGCAGCCCAGCCGCTGACGGATTCGTGCCATGTGATGCTCCACGGTCTTGGCGGAGAGGTAGAGGCGCTCCGCCACCTGTTTGTAGGTCAGCCCTTCGAGGACCAGCGCGGCGACCTCGTGCTCCCGCTCGCTGAGCAGGTGCTGACCCCCGGCGGTGGCCCGGGAGCGGGTGGCGGTGCCGCCGGTCGCCGGGGCACTGCGGACCTCGGCGGGCGCCTGCAGGGTGCGCGCGCAGTCGAGCAGCACGGTCATCGCCTTGCGGTCCAGCGTGCGGATCGCGGCCTGCCCGGCGAGCCGGGTCGCGTCCCAGGTCAGCCCGAGCGCCCCGAGCCGTCGCGCGGCGTCGGTCACGGTGTCGGGGTCGATCCGGCCGGACAGCACGGCCAGCCAGGCGGCGGCCGCGGCGGCAGTGGCGGCGGCGTACGGGCTGAAGTCGCGGTGCCGGGCCAGCGCCGCCGCGTGCTGCTCCAGCGACGCGCGGTCGTCGGCCAGGATCGCCGCGTGCAGCCTGCTCCAGTGCAGCGGCGCACTCCACAGCGGCGGGTCGCCGAGCTCGGCGAGCAGGCGGTCGGCCTGTGCCAGGTGGTCCGCCACCCGGTGCTGCTCACCGAGCCGGGCCGCCGCCACGGTCAGTTCCGCCAGCGGCAGCAGGCCGAACAGGTCGACCGGCTGGCCGATCAGGGCCTGGCAGGCGTCGGGCCAGGTGGCGCGCAGGCCGACCAGGTCACTGTTGCGGCGGGCGAGCCCGGAGCGCAGCGCCGCGCCGAGCAGGACGTCGCGGCCGTACTGCAGCGCTCCGCTCTCCGCCGCGGGCGCGTGCTGCTCAGCCGCCAGCGACCGGCCGCGCAGCATCAGGATCCACGCCTGCAGCAGGCTGTGCCGGGGTGCGAGCAGCGCGCCACCGGTGCCGGAGCGCACCGCCCGCGCCAGCAGGGTGTCGGCGGTGTCCAGCTCGGCACCCTGCACCGCGATGATCGCGCCGAGCGCGGCGGGGCTGTCGGCCAGCAGGACGCCCGGGCCGGCCGGCTCGATCAGCGCCGCCGCCCGCACCAGCGCGGACAGGGCGGCGGTCGGCGACGCGGTCACCGAGTCGCGCACGCCGCGGGCCATCAGGGACGCGGTGGCGCTCAACGAGGTCGGCGGATCCGACGTGACGACGTCCGCCAGTCGGCGCCGCGCGTCCTCGAGACGACCGGTCGCGATCAGCCCGACCGCGCCGAAGCCGGGCGCGGCGCCGTGCCGGGACCAGTCGTAGAGGGCATCGGCCTGGTCGGGCTGGCCCCGGTGGGTCAGGACGACCGCGGCGACGTAGGCCGCCTCGGACCGCTGGTCCGGGGTGCCCGCGACGAGGGCCTGGTCGGCCAGCCGGGAGGCCTGGTCGAGATCCCCGGAGAGCGCGGTGGCCAGCGCGCGTCTCGCCGCGGTGGTCCGGCCGGCGCCGGCGGCTGCGGCGAACAGCTGCGCGGCCAGCGCCGGGTCGTCGCCGAGTGCCTCCTCGCCGGCCGCCTCGTAGACCGGTCCCAGGTCGTTCCCGGCGGCGCCCGGCACGAGACCGGCCGGTTCGTCGCCCATCAGCGGCCGTACCAGCGGCAGCACCGGCCCACCGCGGGCCAGCTGCGACGCGGCCAGGCGCTGGCGTACGTCGATGCGCTGGGCGATCGGCCCGAGTGCGGCGATGGCCTGCCGGGCCAGCGGGACCAGGGTGCCGTCGGCCGACAGCAGCCCGGTGGCCCGGCCGGCCTCGACCAGGTCGGCGACCCGTTCCGCGTCCTGGCCGAGCAGCGCGGCGATCAGGTCGTAGGACAGCCCGGCGCCGGCCTCCACGGCGAGCAGCAGGGTACGCAGCTCCGGCGCGAGCTCATCGATGTCGGTGGCGAAGGGCGCCAGCGCGGCGGCCGGGACGCGCAGCGGCGACAGCGGCTCAGTCGTCAGGGCCGGCTTGATGGCGGCCGCCACCCGTTCCACGAACCGCGGGATGCCCTGGGTCTGCGCCGTCACGAAGGCGACCAGCTCCTTCGACGGCAGGGACCGCAGGCTGTCGGCCAGACGTGCCCTGATCTGGTCCTCGGTGAGGGGGGTCAGGATCACCGGCGGGTGCGTGCGGCGCAGGATGTCGAGCAGGCGCAGCACGGCGGCCGGCCGCGGCCAGGGGCGGTGCGCGACGACCAGGCGGAGGTCCGGGATCTCGGCGTACCGGCACAGCTCGTCCAGCCGGTCCTCGTCGAGCAGGTGCGCGTCGTCGACGAGCAGCAGGTCGGGCTCATTGGCGGGTCGCCAGGGCGCCGCCACGGTCAACCCGGCGCCACGGGCGGCCCGGTCCAGCTCGCGCAGCAGCGCCGTCTTGCCGTAACCGCCGGGGGCGCCGACGCTAGCGCGCAGCGGGGCCCGCGGGTCGGCCTCGATCTGGCCGATCAGGTCCAGTCCCGGCGGGCTGAGCAGGCGCGGTCCGGTCAGAACGGGCGCGCTCACCGGGACTCCGTCCGGACCGGTGCGACGCGTACGGGCGGGCGCGGCGGGCGTTCGGGGACGACGCGCCTGCCGTCGGCGACCTCGGGCCACGACGGGGTGGCGCCGACGAGCGCTGACGCGCCGTGCGCGTTTCCAGGCGGCGGCACCGAGGACGGCGGGACCGGCACGACACGGGGCTGAGGGCGCGCGGCGAGGGCGGCACCCCCGGCTACGGTCATCTCCGGGTCGTGGTCGACCAGCACCGGGACCGAGAAGGCCGCACTGAGCAGGTCGGTCACGATCGGATGTACGGATCCGGAGTCGCCGGCGATCAGTACCGCCGCAACTTCCCCGGAAACACCCGCGCAGGCGCGCACGGTGTGCACCGCGAGATCCACCGTGGATCGCAGCACCTCGCGGGCATGACCGGGGTCGGTGCCGTCCAGCTCGTACCCGCTGATCTCGTCGATCTCGGCGCTGCCGAGCAGCTCGACCCGGCCGGGGCCGTGCGGGACGACCACCGAGATCTCGACGCTCGCCGCGCCGAGCCGGTAGACGACCAGCATCCCGCCGGACGCCGACACCCGGCCGGCCGCCTGGAAGCTCTCCACCACCGCGCGGGCCCGGGTCACCAGCGCGGTGCCGGCCAGGTCGGCCTCGGCCAGCGCGGCGTGCACCAGCCGCAGCCGGCCCGCGCCCCAGCCGGTGGGGCAGGCCAGCGCGACGCGCTCCGGCGTCTCCCCCAGCAGTTGCCAGACCTGGTCGACGACCCAGCGGGTCATCGCGGCGACCAGCCCGTGCGCCGGGTAGTGGGTGCCGCCGAACTGCATCGGCAGGCTGTCGCCCACCCGCGCCAGGTAGCCACCCACCGCAATGGCCATGTCACGTTCGGTCTCAGCGGGGAAGGCGGCGCCGTCCGATGTCGTCGCGAGCGCCGACGGCACCGTCCGGGTGCGAACGCCGAGAGACACCGGCTCCCACAGCGGACCGCGCGCATCGCGGCCGCCACCGGGCCTGGTCACGGCGGCTCTGGTGCAGCCGGAACCGATGTCGATCCCCAACAGGTAGGGCACGTGGTGTCTCCTCGGCAACGCCAGAAATTGGGACAACCCTTCGTACCAGAGAACCCGGTCGATACCGTCCCCATGATTCCGGCCCCCCGATCCCCTAATCCCCTAATCGGCCGGGGGTGGACGATTACCGATGCCCGGGCCTTGCCGCGGACCGTACGGTTTGCCGGACGCCGACGATGGCGTCAGCACAGCGTCACCCCACAAGCGGAGGAAGACCACATGGATTCGTCGCCGACGTTGCAGGATTTTGTCCTCAACCTCATCTACGACTCGGCCGCCCGGTCGGCTTTCGAGCTGGATCCGGAGACGACCCTGCAGCACGCGGGCCTCAGTGACGTGACCGCGGCCGACGTGCAGCAGGTCATCCCGCTGGTGGTCGACTACGCGCCGGTCGCCGGCATCACCGATGTCGCGGGCCTGGACGACCTCTCCACCGGCGTGGCCAACCTGGACGTCGCCGGCGCGGTCGCCCAGCTCCAGACGATCACCGCCACCGCGGCCCTCAGCCCGGTCCAGGGTGCGGCCGGCGCCGACGTGAACGTCAGCCTGGCCGGCGTGCACACCACCGCCCTGGTCGGCGAGGACCTGCTCACCGGCGGCTCGGTGCTCACCGGCGCCAGCCTGAGCGTCGGCGGCGTCACCACGGTCGGCGGCGTGGCCGACCTGTCGGTGGACAACGACCCGGCTCTCGACCTCGACGCCGGCGTGGCCGTCGAGAACACCGTGGACACGGTGGTCCCGGGCGCCGGTCAGCTGATCCCGGACACCGACCTGCGTCCGATCGAGACGCTGGACCACGTTACGAACGTTCCGTCATCGGTTGATCTGTCGAACGTGACGGACCTTGACGTCGCGGGCCTTCACGGGGCAACCTCTTCGGTCGTATCGGTAGTCAGTCCGGACCTCGGCGACGACGTGGTGCACGGCGTGCACGGCACCGTCACCGGAACGCTCGACTCTGTGGACGGCGTCACCGGCGGCGTGCTGCCGAGCATCGGCCACCCGGCCGACAACGACCTCGGGCACGACCTGCTGGGTGGCCTCACCGACCTGCACCACTGACCCGGAAAGGGCGGAACGAGCGAGGATGACGAGCTGGGAAGCCGGACCCACGGCCTATGCGGGTCCGACCTCCCTCGTCCCGCTGAGCCGGGCAGTGCCCGACCCGCTGCGGGCGGCCGCGCCTCTGTCGTGGCTGGACGTCATGGACGCCACCATCCGCACCTGCTCCGCGCACGGTCGCGCGGAGATCGCGAACTGGCTGACCCGCCGCCGTACCCGCATGCTGGAACCTCAGCTGCGGGTGCTGGTGGCGGGCGCCGCCCGACAGGGCAAGAGCCAGCTTATCAACGCGATGATCAATGCGACCGTGTGCGGCGTGCCGGATCATGGCGGGACAACCGTCCCCGTGGTCATCCGGCACGCCGAGATTCCCGAGGCCCAGCTGATCAGGCGGGACTCGCCGGGCGCCGACTGGACCGGCGACGCGGGGCTGCGGGACCGGATCCCGCTCGCCGTGGACGCCCTCGACAAGGCGATCACGCTGGCCGCCGCGACCCTGCCGGCGACCGCGCCACTGCACGCCGACATCGGTGTTCCGCGTACCCTGCTCGCCCGCGGGCTGGTGCTCATCGACACGCCGCCGCTGACCGGGCTGCCCGGCTCCGAGGCCGACGCCGTCGGCGAGGCGCGCGAGCTGACCACCGGCGCCGGCGCCGACCTGGTGCTCTTCACCTGCGAGACCGGCCGCGACCTGAGTAACGCCGAGCTGGCGGTCCTGGCCGACCTGTCGCGCCTCTACCCCGCGCTGATGGTCGTGCTGACCAAAGCCGACTACTCCCCCGACTGGCGGGAGCACCTAGCGCGCAGCCGCGAGCAGCTGACCCACGCCGGGGTGCCGGCCACCGTCGCCGCGGTCTCCTCCTCGCTGCGGCTGCACGCCGTCAAGGCCGGTGACCAGGGCCTGAACACCGAGTCCGGCTTCCCCGATCTGATCCTGCACCTGCAGCGGATGCTCGCCGCCAAGCCGGACCAGCTGGCGCCGGCCATGGCGGCCGTGCTCAGCCGGACCGTGCTGGAACGCCTGGCCAAGCCGCTGCGCGCGGAGCTGACCGCCGGGCAGACCGGCGACGCGACCGAGGCGGTCACCCGGCTGCACGCCACCCAGCGCCGGCTGGACGACCTGCGGCGCTGCGCCCAGCGCTGGCAGAACAGGCTCTCCGACGAGGTCGGCGATCTGATGTCGGACATCGAGCACGACCTGCGCGAGCGGACCCGCGCGGTGCTCACCGAGGTGGACGAGTTCTTCACCACGGCGGACCCGGCGAAGGAGTGGGACGAGTTCGAGCCGTGGCTGCGAGACGCCGTCGAGGAGCTGACCCGGGCCAGTGTGACCTGGCTGGCCGAGCGCGCGCAGTGGATGGCGCGCAAGGTGGCCGACGAGTTCCCGGCCGACGCGGGCGATGTCCTGCCCGCGCAGATGCTCGCCGTCCCGGACGATTTCGGCGGCAACGCGGGCGGCCTGGACGCGCCGCCCGTGGCCTCGTTCAGCCCCGGCCAGAAACTCTTCATCGGGCTCAAAGGCTCGTACGGCGGGGTCATCATGTTCGGTCTGGCCACCAGCCTCGCCGGGATGTCGCTGATCAACCCGATCTCGATCGGCGGCGGTGCGCTGTTCGGCGGCAAGAGCGTCCGCGACGAGGGCAAGGCGCTGCTCAAGCGCCGCCAGGCGGAGGCCAGGACCATCGTCCAGCGCCACGTCGACGAGATCTTCGTACGCCTCACGAAGGACGCCCGCGACACCGTGCGCCGCATCCAGCGCTCCCTGCGGGACCACTTCACCGCCGTGACCGAGGACCTGCAGGAAGCGGTGATGGAGTCCTTGCGCAGCGCCAAGGCGGCAGCCGACCGCGAGGTCGCCGTCCGTGAGCAGCGGACCCGCGGCATCCAGCAGGAGCTGGCTCAGCTGTCCGTGCTCAACCAGCAGGCCCAGGCGCTGCGGGGTGGTCCGAGCCCGGCCGCGCTGGCCGGCAGCGCCGCGTCGTGATCGACGACGAGGATCTGGAACAGCGCGTCCAGCGGTTGCTGAGCCAGGCGACGCACGCCTACCGCGGCAACCGCGCGGCGGCGGGCGTGCTGCAGGAGGCCGCGACCCGGTTGGTCGAGCCGCTGCGGGTGGTGGTCGCCGGCACTCCCAACAGCGGCAAGTCGACCCTGGTCAACGCGCTGATCGGCGAGGACGTGGCACCGGCCGCGCCGACCGACGGGCCGTCGGCGTTCACCTCCTACCAGGACGGGCCGGCCCCGCGGGCCTGGTGGTTCGCCGAGGATCAGCGCCCGCACGAGGTCGCCATGGTCCGCACCACGCCGGGGCTGCGGCTGAGCACCGGCGCCGCCCAGCGGTCGGCCTCGGGTGCCACCCGCCGGGCCGTGATCGAGTGGCCCAGCCGGACCCTGCGGCGAACCAGGTTCGTCGACACGGGACGGCTGGAGGCACGCGACGTCTACCGCGAGGCGGACGCCGTCCTCTACCTGACCACCCACCTGGACGACTCCGACCTGAGCTTCCTCTGGGCGGGACGTGGCCTGCGCGGCCCGTCGGTCTTCCCGATCCACACGATCGTCGTGCTGTCGCGGGCCGACGCCACGTCCGGCGGCCGCGCCGACGCGATGCTGACAGCCCGGCAGCTCGCCCGCCGGCGGCGCCGCGAACCTCGTGTCGGCACGCTCTGCCAGGACGTGATCGCGGTGTCCCCGCTGGTCGGCCACGCCGCCCGGACGCTGCGCGAGGAGGAGTTCCGGGTACTGGCCGAGCTGGCCGCGTGGCCGCGCGCGAGCCTGGAGCCGCATCTGCTGTCGGTGGACCGGTTCACGGCGCCGGGCGCGCTGCCGGGGGTGACCGCCGAGCAGCGCGACCAGCTCGTGCGGCGGCTCGGCCTGGGCGGCCTGCGGCTGGCGATCACGCTCACCCGGACCGGCTGTACCACCCGGGCGGCGCTGGCCGAGAAACTCCAGGAGTACAGCGGGCTCAAGGATCTGCAATCGGCGGTCGCGGAGCTCTTCACCACCCGCCGGGCGGCGCTGAAGGCGAGGTCGGCGCTGACCGTGCTCGATCAGCTGCTGCGTACCGAGCCCGCGCCCGGGCTAGGTGAGCAGCTCGCGGAGATCGAGCTGCTCTGCGCCGACCTGCACCCGTTCCGCGAGCTGCGGCTGCTCTCTGCGCTCCGGTGCGGTCGGGTGGATCTGGCGCCGGAGACGGCCGCGGACGCCCGGCGCCTGCTGGGCGGCACCGGCACGAGCGTGGGCGAACGCCTGGGCATGCCGGACGAGGCGTCCACCGACGACATCTACGCGGCGGCGTACGCGGCGGCCGAACGCTGGCGCCAGGAGTCCCACCGCCCGGACACGTCCGCCGCCCAGCGCCGCGCCGCCGCGGTCGTCCTGCGCAGCTGCGACACGATCACCGAATGGCTGGCCGGCACCCAGGTGCTGTAGGCCGCATCCGCAGGGTCCGGCCACGAGGGGCAACTGGCAAAACTGTCCGAGTCGCGGGATGGCTTTGCTCGTCAAGCTCTGGGCCAAGGCGCTGATGGAGTCCTGCGTCGTGGGATTTCGCGACCGGGCGGCCTCAGCGTAACGGTGTTGGTATGGGCAGGAACTCGCGGAGATCAGCGGCGAGACTGGTCATCTGTTCACCGGCTTCCAGCCAGGTTGTGATCGATGCCTGCCAGCTGTCGGATCGGGTCAGCCAGCGGCGAAGATTCCAGGTGAGCGCGACGTGACCACCAGTGTGGAAGCTGGCGTTGACCGACAGGTGGTTGGTCTGCCAGGTCCGTTCTTCGGACCATCCCCGGTATTCGGCCGCCAGCTGAGCGATGAAGTCGGGCAGCGATACGTCGTCCCAGACCCACACCTCAACTGCTTGGAGCTGAGCTTGCAAGCCGTCGGCTCGCGCGTCGACGGCGAAGCCGATGCCATACTCGTCGGGGAAGTAGCGGCTGTGCAACCGGACGACCGCATCGTGATCTTCTTGGCAGCGGATCAGCACGCTGAGGTCGTCGGCGGTGTGGTCATGATGTGGCACGTCGTGACAGTAAAGGATCAACCAGCTTCAAGCAGCTGGTCAACTCCTCGCAGGCTCGAGGTACGACCGACGTTTTGTTCATCAGTTCGGGCCCCGACCGGGTGGATCGATGTTCGCAAGCTTCGACCCCACCAGCGGTGATGGGAGCACCGGCAGGTCTGGACGGAACTCGCTGATGTAGGACGCGTTACGTAGCCTCGTGGCGCAAATGGCCAGATGCCTTTCCTCGGCATGGCGCCGTCACCGGGCTGCGTGGGCGGAAGACCTAAGTCCGCGCTCGGCGGCGGCCGGCCCACAGCGCCCCGGCGCCGGTGAGCAGCAGCAGGACGCCGGCTCCCGTCAGCGGCAGCGAGGCCGGGCCGGTGATCGGCAGACCGCCGCCACCGCCCGGGCTCGCCGAGTCCGGCGCGGTCGTCTGGGTCCGCGAGGGGGTCGGCGACGGAGACTGCGGGGGCTTCTTCGAGAACTGCACCTGGAACGACGTGCCGTCGTTCGTGTCATCGATCTTGCTCGGCACGTCTTCGACGCTCAAGCCCACATGATTGCGGGTGCCCCAGGTGTCGGCGTTCGCGCGCGACTGCATGCTGTGCTGAAGCCGCACCTCCTCGCCCGGCTTCACCTCACGGTAGACATCACAGATGAAGCTGCCCGGGTCGGAGAAGCAGTCCGCCTCGGGGTTGGTGACCCGGCCCCCGCCGTACCAGAGCCCCTCGTAGGACTCGAACAACGTGAAGCGCTGGATCGTCGCGGGCCCGTTGTTGCGGACGATCGCGGTGAACTCCACCGGTTGACCGGCGGTGACCGAGCCCTTCGGCGGCTCGACGCGCACCGTGAGGTCAGCTCCCGCCACCGCGGTGCTCGTCGCGTCCAAGGTCTTGCCGTCGGCACCCACGCGCACGGTCAGCCGGGTGCCCGGGGCCACGTCGGCGTCGATGCCGACGGTCGCCGTCCAAGCCGCGGTGTCCGAACCGATCAAGGCCCGGTCGATGCGGCACGTCACGATCTGCCCGGACGGCGTGCAGGGCCCGTCGTTGTAGTTGCCGTTCGAGCCGTGGTGCGCGTACGGCTCGGGTGACACGTAGGTCATCCCGCCCGGCAGCGTCAGCGTCAGGACGAGCCCGTCAGCCTCCTCGTCGGAGGTGATGCCGCGGGCCTGGAACAACAGCTCCGCCGTGTGGCCGATCGGCGCCTGATCGGGGGCAATCAGGTACAGCGTGCGATCCTCCGGCGCTCGCGCAGCGCCCATCGCGGCCACCCCGCTGACCAGAAGGGCCATGACCACGCCGTACCGACTTATCCCCATGGCCGCGGAGTATGGCACGACGCCTCCGGTGATCGGAACGCCACCGACGCGATCGGCGCCCGGTCAGCGCCCACGCGGCGGGCAGCAGCCCGGCCGCGGCATGCCAGGAGACCCACAGACCGACCACGGTGGCCGCCGAGCCGATCAGGAAACGCTGTGGACGGTCGAGTGGTCGAGGCGACGGATCAGTGGAACGCTTTCGAGGCCGACCGGCACGGTGGTCGTCGCGGGCCCGTTTCCCCGGGCACTACGGCCCTTACTTGACAGTGGCGGTCATCTGTTCGATTTTCTCGAGCACCAGGGCGGGCTTGTCCTGGGGAACGTCGTGAGAGCTTCCCTTGGCGATGACCAGTGTGCGGTCGGGCCCGGCCTTGGTGAACGCCGCTGCCGCGTCGCGCCAGGCCTGAGCGTCCTGCGGAGATCCGTCGAAGGGGGTCTTGTCCGATACGACATAGATGACGGGGACGCTGTCGGGCCAGGAAACCTTGTGGAACGCCTGGTGCGTGGGACCGAAGTTGTCGGCCGTGGCGATGAGCTGGCGGTTCGCCTTCGTCGAGGGCGCCTTCTTGAGCTCCTCGATCTGCGGCGCGGTCAGCGTGACGAGGCGTTGGATCTGGGTGTCGGTGAAGAATTGCGGCACGTTGGCATCGATGAGCACCGCCCCGGAGACAACGCCGGGATTCGCGAGGACGAAGTAGTGGGCCACCTCTCCTGCCTGCGAGTGGCCCGCGAGGACCACATTCCGGGTGACGCCGAGTTCACGCAGACCGGCCTGCAGGTCGAAGGCGGCGGCCTGGGGGTCCCAGGGGCCCTTCACCTCCTCGCTGGCGCCCAGACCGGCCCGGTCGTAGGTGATGATCTGCGATCCGGTGGCCTGCGACAGTTGAGGCACCAGGGCATCCCAGTACGAGGAGTCCTCGCCGCCGCCGGCGTCCAGCACGATGGTGGGAGTACTTCCGGGCGTGACGTGGAAGGCAAGCCGGTGCCCGTTGTTGGCGATCATGTGCAAGCCCGCTGCGGAGGCCGCACTTGCCGGGCCGGCCGCGCTTGTCGAGGCCGAGGGCCCCGCGGCTACCGAACTGGCCGTGGTCGCGGCCTTCGGCTCCGCCGAGTCATCACACCCTGCGACTGCCGTTATCAGGGCGACGGGAAGGACAAGGGCGACCCGACGGAACCGGGAGGTCTTCTGCGTGGTCATGAAAATGAGCTTCCACGGTTTCTGGATCTTGCTCGATCCTGCTGTCCCCCCAGTCGGAACTGGAGTTACCCCTACCCTCGCCAGGGGCAAGGTGGCCGTGAACTGGCTCCTCGCCGCCGACCTACTGGCGGTCCGTCTGGCCGGTTCGCGGGCCGGTGCGATTCAGCGACGCGACGCCGTGGCGGTAGGCCCAGATGACGGTCTGGACGCGGTCGCGGGCCCCGATCTTGGCCATGGCCCGGCCGAGGTGGCTCTTCACCGTGCTGACCTCGACGAACAGTTCGGCCGCGATCTCGGCGTTGGACAGACCTTCGGCCAATAACCGTACGATCTCAGCCTCGCGGGAGGTCAGCAACTGGTCCACGGCCGCGCCGGGCGCCGGGACCGGCACGGCCGGGCGCCGGCGCGAGAACTCGGCGATCACCCGCCGGATCACCGTCTGGTCGACCATGCCGTCACCCGCGGCCAGCCGGCGAATCGCTTCGATCAGATCGTCCATGTCGGCGTCCTTGAGCAGGAAACCGCTCGCGCCGGCTTCGAGCGCTCCGAAGAGGTACTCGTCGAGCTCGAAGGTGGTCAGAACCAGGACAGCGGGCGGCGGATCGATCTCGTCGACGATGGCGCGGGTCGCGTCGAGGCCGTTACCGCCGGGCATGCGGACGTCCATACAGACGACGTCGGGGCGCAGCCGACGCGCCAGCGTCACCGCATCCGGGCCGTTGGACGCCTCGCCGACGATCTGGATGTCCTCGGCCAGCTCGATCAACGAGCGGAATCCCGCACGCAGCAACGGCTGATCGTCGACCAGCAGCACCGTGATCATCAGAGCCGGCCGGCCGTACGGGGAATGGTGAGCTTGACCGACCAGCCGCCGTCCGGAGTCGGACCCGCGGCCAGGGAGGCCCCGATGAGACCGGCGCGCTCGCGCATGCCGATGAGTCCGAAACCGCGATGGCGACGATCGACCCGCACCCCCCGCACCCCCCGCGCAGAAGCCGGGCCGTTGTGAACCTCGAGCACACTGCCTTCCGCACGGTGGTCGATCTTGATGGTCACCGCGGCGCCGGGCGCGTGATCGCGGGCGTTGGACAGCGCCTCCTGAGCCACGCGGTACAGGGTCAGATCCGCCGCCTCCGAGAATTCAACGGGCCGGCCGGACACGATCAGCTTGGGCCGCATCTGCGTGGCCGCGTGGCCGGCGACAAGATTTTCGATCATCACCAGTCCGGGTACGGGCGCGCCGCCGTCGGGCAGTCCCGGTTCGGCCGGTCCGGCCTCCCGAAGAGCCCCGACGACCAACCGCAGATTCTGCAAAGCGCTCTTTCCCTCCGTACGGATGGCGACGGCGCTCCGGCGGACCGCCTCCGGATCCCGATCGAGCATGCGTTCCACGACGGTCGCTTGCACGATGAGGGTCGTCAATTGGTGGGCGGCCACATCATGCAGCTCCCGGGCCATCCGGGTGCGCTCGGCGGCGAGAGCGGCGTCGGTCCGCACGCGCAGGTTCTCCGCGGCCTCGGTTGCCCGCAATTCCACCATCTCGGTGTACCGGCGGCGGATCGTGGTGTTGCGGCCCAGCGCAGCCGCCCCGCCATAGAGGATCGCCGAAAGAACGATCTGCACCAGTATTCGCGAAATCATCGGGGGCGACGCAGTCAGGGTCGAATCAAGGGCAGCCGGGATCGCGCTCAACACCACGAAGCTGACCGTCTCGGTGAAAGCCGCGAGCCCGGCGATCATGAGCGAGCGGCGTTTCGACATCAACGCGCCGCAGGTATAGACGGCGATGGCCAGGGCTGCTCCGCGGATGCCCTCCCCGGGGTCCGCCGCCACGGCCAGGCCGATCTGCAGGGCCAGCACCGCGCCGAGGCACCACACCGGTCGGACCCGGCGCAGGGACAACACCGCCGCCTGCGCCACCAGCAGACCCGCCACCGTGGCGGAGATGCCCGGCAGGAAAAGCGGTCCGGCCGTGATCGCGGCGACGAGTATCGCGAGCGCGCTGTCCCGCCGGACCGTTGTCGTCAGTCCCAGCGCGTCCAGCCGGCTGTCCCAGTCGCGTCGTTGCCGATCGGCTGACCCGCCGGGTTCATCCATTGACGCTCACCATGCTCGCTCCCGACGTGTGGCCGGCACCGATGTTACCCACCGGACCCGGCCCACGGCCGTACTCGGAGGTGTCCGGCAGTGAGGTTCCTACCTGCGACGGAGCCGCCTCCGTCGGAGGTCGCAAGGCCGATTTCGCGCCCGCGCCAGATGTGCCGGCGAGGTCGGGAACGGCACCGTACTGGTGAGATTCAGCCGACTTTTTCGAGGGGATGACCACGGTGGAACCGACCCCGAACCATCCGCGTCCGCGCGTCCTGATCGCGCTGGCCGTCCTGACCATGGCGGCGCTGTTCGGTGTCGTGCCGTTCGCCAGATTCGAAGCGGACACCACGCCGGCCACGACGGATCGCACCGGCTGGTACGACATCGCCCGCGAGTCGATCAGGATCGCCATGGACGGCGGGTGGATCGCGCAGGGTGAACTGAGCTATCCGCGAGGCGCCGCGCGCAGGCTGCCGACAGAGATCCTGCTGCACGGCAGCGGCCTATCGGGGCAGAACACCGAAGCCGCCCAGCAGCTGCGCCCGATCCTGCTCGACGGCAACCAGGGTGGAAGCCGCCTGCTGACGGGTTCGACGGAGAAACTGTACTGACGGAACTGGTGAGCCGGCGCCGCTCTGGCCCGACCTGTGTGGTCCGGGCCCGCCGGCCGGCGGGCCCGGACCGGGTGTTCAGCGCTGGTCGGCGGCTTCCATCTGGTCGCGGAGGGTCTTCGGGCGCATGTCGGTCCACACCTCGTCCACGTACGCCGAGCACTCGTCCCGGGTGCCTTCCTTGCCCACCCGGGCCCACCCCGCCGGCACGTCGATGCCCACCGGCCAGAGCGAGTACTGCTCCTCGTCGTTGCGGAGCACCTCGTAGCGGTCGTTCTCGTCCATCGTCATCTCCTTCTCATCGGGGTGGATCAGGGTCAGCCGGACACCGGGACCGGTGTCCGGGGGAACTCGCGCAGCACCCTGCTCGCCGTGGCGGAGACCGCCACGGCCGTGATGCCCGCCGTGCAGAGCAGGACCGCCGTGGTGGCCGGCACCGCCGCCGCCAGCACGCCGCCGAGCACCGGACCGGCGGCGCCCGCCACGCCGGTCAGCAGGGCCAGCACGCCGCTGAGGCGGCCGCGTAGCTCGTCCGGCGTGCTGAGCAGCTGCTGCGTCACGATGGTGGTGTTGGCAGTCGGGGCCAGCAGGGCCATGCCGGCGAAGACCGCACCGGTCAGGTAGCCGCCGTGCACCACCACGGTCAGCGGCGTGAGCACGGCCAGGATCCAGAAGACCGCGGTGATCGACACGTACGGGCTCAGCAGGCGCTGCAGGTACGGGGCGGCCAGCGCGCCGACCACACCGCCCGCGCCGAGCATCGCAGCCATCACGCCGATCTCTCCGGCCGGGGTTCCGCGCCGCTGCGCCAGCACGATCACGACCAGGTAGAACGCGCTGAAGAACAGGTTGAGCACGGCGGCGTAGATGGTGGTGACCCGGATGGTCCGGTGCTGCCAGGCCCAGCGCAGTCCGGCGAGGATCTCCGGGCCGAGGTGGCGGAGCGGGGCGGGACGGCGTTCGCGGGGTGGCACCCGTACGAAGGCCAGCGTGATCAGAGCCAGCAGATGCGCGACGGCGTCCACCACGAACGGCAGCATTCGGGCGGCGGCGAACAGGAACCCGCCGGCGGCGGTACCGGCCAGTTGCCCCAGGGAGGTCCGGGCTCCGTTGGCCGCCACCGCGGTGGCCAGTTGATCCGCCGGCACGAGCGCGGCCAGGGTGGCGTCCTCGGCCGGTTCGAACAGCGCCGTGCACACGCCCAGGACGGCGGCCACCGCCACCATGTGCGGAACCGTGGCGGCGCCGGTCGCCAGCGCCGCCACGAGGCTGCCGACCGCCAGAACCTGGGCCGCCTCGCAGGACAGCAGGATCCGTTTGCGGTTCCAGCGGTCCGCGAGGGCGCCGGCCGGCAGCCCGGCGACCAGCTGGGCGGCGGCGATGGTGCCGAGCACCAGCCCGGACGCGGCGGTGGAGCCGGTCACCGCCAGCACCAGCAGCGGGAACGCGATGGTGGTCGCGTTGTGGCCGAACTCGGCGGCGGCCTGGCTGAACCACAGCAGCCGGTAGTCGCGGTTGCGGCTCAGGGGCGCGACGGTCATGCCCGCCCCTGCCGGCAGTCCACGGCGATCGCCCGCAACGCGGCGGCGAAGGCTTCGGCGACCGCGGACACCTGGTCGTGGTCGTGGCGGCCGGGCTGGAAGTACCAGGAGAACTCGAGCTCGCCGCCGTGCACCGAGCCGACGACCTCCAGCGCCTGCGACTGCCGGTCGCGCGGGTCGTGGTCCTGTCCGGGCGCGGGGTGCGCGGCCACGTACAGGGTGTCCTGCGCCTCCTGGGGACGGGCGTCCCACTGACCGAGGTAGTTGAAGACCACCTCGGGTCCGGGCGACCCGGACAGCCGCTCCCGGGTCCGGTCGTCGCCGAGGTACCGCAGGGCGCCGTGGCCGAGGCCGTTGCCGGGAACCGCTCGCAGCTGCCTGCGGATCGATTTGATCAGCGTCCGCCAGTGCGGTTCCGGGCCGGCCGGGACGTCGAGCGCCACCGGGTAGACGGTGGTGAACCAGCCGACGGTGCGGGACAGGTCGACGCCGTCGAGGATGTCCTCGCGGCCGTGCCCCTCCAGCTGGACCAGCACCCGCCCGGAGCCGGTCCGGCCGGACAGCGCCCAGGCCAGACCGGCCAGCAGCACATCGTTGATCCGGGTCCGGTACGCACCGGGCGCGGAGCGCAGGAGGGTCTCGGTGTCGTCCGCGTCGAGCGTCACCGAGACGGTTCCCATCGGCACGGGCGGGTCATCGGACGGGGTCGGCGGGGACAGCGGCGCGGCGGTGGCAGGACCGGCGGCGGCCCAGTACTCCACCTCCCCGTCGAGCGCGCCCGAGGTGACGTGCCCGGCCAGCCGGGCGGCCCAGTCCCGGACCGAGGTGGTGCGGGCGCCCAGGTCCGCCGGGTCGCCGCCGCGCAGCTGGCGGTAGGCGGTGTCCAGATCGTCGAGCAGGATCCGCCAGGACACGCCGTCCACGACCAGGTGGTGCGCGACCAGCAGCAGGTACGGCCGCTGCCCGGTCCCCCGGTCGAACAGCACCGCCTGGAACAGCCCGCCGCGATGCAGGTCGAAGGACGCGTGCACGTCGTCGGCGACCTTCTCCAGCGCCGCCTGCTGCTGGGCGTCGCCGGTGTCGGGCAGCCGGTGGTGGCGCAGCACCGCGACCGGCCGGACCGGCATGATCTCCTGCCGCCACCCGTCCGGCGTGCGGGTGAACACCGACCGCAGGGCGTCGTGCTGCGCGACCAGAGTGGTCAGCGCCTCGTTCAGCGCCACGTCGTCGACCTCGGCCGGCAGCTCCAGCATCACCGCCTGGTTGAAGTGGTGGGGGTTGGCGGTGTGGGTGTCGAAGAACCACTGCTGGATCGGCGTGAGCTGTACTTCGCCCACCACCGGCGCGTGAGCCGCGTCGTCGGCGGCGACGACCGTGACGACCCCGGCCAGCGACGCGATGTCCTGGTGCCGGAAGAGGTCCTTGGTCGTCAGGTGCAGGCCCGCCTGCCGGGTCCGGGACACCACCTGGATGCTGAGGATGGAGTCCCCGCCCGCGTCGAAGAAGTTGTCGTGCACGCCGACCCGGTCCAGGCCGAGCACGTCGGCCCAGATCCCGGCCAGGGTCTGCTCGACCGGGGTGCGGGGGCTGACGTGTCCGGCGCCCGGTGCGGCCCCGGCGGCGGGGTCCGGGGCGGGCAGCGCGGCCCGGTCCACCTTGCCGTTGGCGGTGACCGGCAGCGCCGTCAGCGGCACGAACACCGCCGGGACGAGGTAGTCCGGCAGAGTCCGCCCGAGGAACTCCCGCAACTGCGTGGTGGCCGGCGCGGCTGTGCCGCTCGGTGGTACGACGTACGCGACCAGCCGCTTGATCCCGGGCTGGTCCTCCCGGGCGGTCACCACGGCCTGGGCCACCTCGGGGTGGGCGGTCAGCGCGGCCTGCACCTCTCCCAGTTCGATCCGGAATCCGCGGATCTTGACCTGGTCGTCGGCCCGGCCGAGGAACTCCAGCTCGCCGGCGGCGGTCCAGCGGGCCACGTCTCCGGTGCGGTACATCCGGGTGCCCGACGCACCGTACGGGTCGGCGATGAAGCGTTGCGCGGTCAGGCCGGTGCGGCGCAGGTAGCCGCGGGCCAGGCCGACACCGGCGACGTACAGCTCACCGGCGACGCCGAGCGGCACGGGTTGCAGGTGGCGGTCCAGCACGTACACCCGGGTGTTGAGGATCGGCCGGCCGATGGCCGGCACGCCGCCCGGCGACAGGGGGCCGGTCCAGCTGGTGACCACCGTGGACTCGGTCGGGCCGTACGCGTTGATCATGCGACGACCGGGCGCCCAGCGGGCCACCAGGGCCGCGTCGCAGGCGTCACCGCCGACGATCAGCGTGGCGAGGTCGGGCAGCTCGATCTCCGGCACGGTGGCCAGGGCGGCCGGCGGGATCAGCGTGTGCGTCACCCGTTCCCCGGCCAGGACCGCGCCCAGGTGTTCGCCGACCAGGGGTCCCGGTGGCGGCACCACCAGGGTCGCGCCCGCCGGCAGGGCCATGCAGAGCTCCAGCACCGAGGCGTCGAAGCTGGGCGAGGCGAACTGCAGCACCCGGTCGCCGGGCGCGACCGCGAAGTGGGCGATCTCGGCGGCGGAGAAGCCGGCCACGCCGGCGTGGGTGACCGTGACGCCCTTGGGCCGGCCGGTGGACCCGGAGGTGTAGATGACGTACGCCGGGTGCTCCGGGCGCAGGGGCGCCCGGCGGTCGGTGTCGGTCACCCGGGGTGTGCCGGTGGCCAGGGCCGCGGTCACCGCGGGGTCGTCCAGGAGGACGAGCTCGGTGCCGGCGGGTACGCCGCCGGCCAGGCCGGTGCGGGTCACGGTGAGCACCGGGCGGGCGTCCTCGAGCATGAACGCGATCCGCCCGGCGGGATACCCGGGGTCGACGGGCAGGTAGGCCGCCCCGGCCCGGCCGGCGGCGAGCTGGGCGACCACGATGTCGGCCGAGCGCGGCAGCAGCAACGCGACGATGGACTCCGGGCCCGCGCCGCGCCCGATGAGCAACCGGGCCAGCCGGTCCACCTGTTCGTCGAGCTCGGCGTAGGTCAGCTCGCCGCCGGGGTGGCGGACGGCCGGGGCGTCCGGGGTGCGGGCGGCCTGCGCGGCGAACAGTTCGTCCAGGGTGGCCGGCGGGACTGTCCGGCCGGTGTCGTTGAGGCCGGTCAGCAGGTGACGCCGCTCGTCGTCGCCGAGCAGCGGCAGCCGTGAGACGGGCTGGTCCGGGTCGGCCACGACCGCCTCGAACAGCGAGGTCAGGTGGGTCGCCAGCCGGCCGATGGTGGCGGCGTCGAACAGGTCGGTGTTGTAGGTCAGGGACACGCCCAGCCCGTCGGCGGAGTCCTCGAACTCCATCGTCAGGTCGTAGCCGGCCGTGGTCAGCTCCAGCTCGACCGGTTCGGCGCGCAGGCCGGGCAGCTCCGGCGCCGCGCCGGGCAGGTTCTGCAGCACCACCATGACCTGGAACAGCGGGGTGCGGCTGGGGTCGCGGGCCGGGCGCAGCTCGTCGACCAGCCGCTCGAACGGCACGTCCTGGTGGGCCAGGGCGCCCAGGACGGTGTGCCGGACGTCGTCGAGCAGCTCGGCAAAGGTGCGACGGCCGTCCACCGCGGTGCGCAGTACCAGGGTGTTGACGAAGAACCCGACGAGGTCGGCCAGTTCGGCCCGGTCGCGGCCCGAAGTGACGGTGCCGACGGCGATGTCGTCCTGACCGGACCAGCGGCTGAGCAGCACCTGGCACGCGGCCACCAGCGTGGTGAACAGGGTGCCCCCATGCGTGCGCCCCAGGGCGGTGAGGCGGGCCGCCAGCGCGGGCGGTATCCGGAGCTCGTGGACCGCGCCGTGCGTGCTGTGCACGGGCGGACGCGGCCGGTCGGTCGGCAGTTCCAGGGTGTCCACGCCGGCCAGGGTCTCCCGCCAGAAGGCGAGCTGGTCGTCCAGCAGCGGCCCGGTGAGCCGGTCACGCTGCCAGGCGGCGAAGTCGGCGTACTGCACCGGCAGCGTGGGCAGGTGGGCCGGCGCTCCGGTGACATGCGCGGTGTAGAGCTCGGCCAGCTCGGCGATCAGCACACCGGTCGACCAGCCGTCGGTGATGATGTGGTGCTGCACCAGCAGCAGCACGTGGTCCTCGGCGGCCAGGCGCAGCAGCGTCGGGCGCAGCAGCGGGCCGGCGGCCAGGTCGAACGGGCGGCCGACGAGCTCGGCCAGGACCGCGTCCAGCGTTTCCGGCGTGACCGGCTGCTGTTCGGCCGGCGCCGGGAGCGGCGGATGGATCACCTGTTCGGCGACGCCGTCCGCGCCGGTCCGGAAGGTGGTGCGCAGTGACTCGTGGCGGGCCGTCAGGGCGGTGAGCGCGGCGTCGAGCGCGCCGGTGTCCAGCGGTCCGGTCAGGCGGAGCGCCACCGGGGTGACGTACTCCGCGCTGTCCGGCTCGAACTGGTGCAGGAACCACAGCCGTTGCTGGGCGAAGGACAGCGGCAGCGCGCGGTCGCGGGGCCGGACGGGGATGCCGTCGGTGCCGGGTGCGCCGGTCAGCGCGACGGCCAGCCCGGCGACGGTGGGGTGATCGAAGACCGCGCGGGGCGACAGCTGCGTGCCGAACGCCTCGCGCAGCCGGGAGGTCAGGCCGATGCTCAGGATCGAGTCGCCGCCGAGGGCGAAGAAGTCGTCGGCGGCGCCGACCCGGTCCACCTTCAGCAGCTCGGCCCAGATCGCGGCGACGATGCGTTCGGTCTCAGTGCGCGGGGCGAGGAAACCGGGGCCGGTCCGGGTGTCCGGGCCGGGTGCCGGTAGCGCCCGGCGGTCGAGTTTGCCGCTGGTGGTCAGCGGCAGCCGGTCGAGGGTGACGAACGCCGCGGGCACCATGTGCTCCGGGAGTCCGCGCCGCAGCCAGGCGCGCAGCGCGGCGGTGTCCGGGATGTCGTCGTCGGCGGGCACCAGGTAACCGACCAGCCGGGCTCCGCCGGGGCCGTCGTCGCGGGCCACGACGGCCACCTCGCGCAGGGCCGGGTGGGCGGCCAGTGCGGCTTCGATCTCCCCGGGTTCGACGCGCTGACCGTTGATCTTGATCTGGTGGTCGGTGCGGCCCAGATATTCCAGCCGGCCGTCGGCCGTCCACCGGGCGAGGTCGCCGGTGCGGTACATCCGCTCGCCGGGCCGGCCGTACGGGTCGGCCGGGAAGCGTTGCGCGGTCAGGCCGGGGCGGTGCAGGTAGCCGCGGGCCAGCTGGACGCCGGCCAGGTACAGCTCGCCGGGGACGCCCGGTGGCACCGGGCGCAGCCGCCGGTCCAGCACGTAGGTGCGGGTGTTCCACACCGGCCGGCCGATCGGCACCGTCGCCGCGGTCCAGCCGGGCGGGCAGGCGTACGCGGTCACGTCGACGGAGGCCTCGGTGGGCCCGTAGAGGTTGTGCAGTCCGGCGTCGAGCACCCGTTGGAAGTCGGCGACCAGGTCCCCGGGCAGCGCCTCGCCGCTGCAGATGACCCGGCGCAGGCTGGTGCAGCCGGTCGCCGCGGGCTCGGCCACGAACGCGCGCAGCATCGACGGTACGAAGTGGACCGTGGTGACGGCCTGCTCCTGGATGACCGCGGCCAGGTAGCCGGGGTCACGGTGGCCGTCCGGGCGGGCCACCACCAGGGTGGCGCCGACGGTCAGCGGCCAGAAGAACTCCCACACCGACACGTCGAACCCGGCCGGGGTCTTCTGCAGCACCACGTCGCCGGCGCCGAGGGCGTACTCGTGCTGCATCCAGAGCAGCCGGTTGACGATGCCCTCGTGCGGCACCGTCACGCCCTTGGGCCGCCCGGTCGAGCCGGAGGTGTAGATGACGTACGCGGGGTTGCCGGGCACCGGTTCGGGCAGCGGTCCGGCCGCCGGTGCGGGCAGCTCGGTCGTCGTGTCGAGCGTCAGCACCGGCCGGGCGTCGGCCAGCATGAACGCGACCCGGTCGGCGGGCAGGCCTGGCTCGATCGGCAGGTACGCCGCGCCCGCGTGCAGCACGGCGACCAGGGCGACGATCAGCTCCGTCGAGCGCGGCAGCGCCACCGCGACGCAGGTCTCCGGCCCGGCGCCGGCGGCGACCAGCCGGGCGGCCAGGTCCCGGGCGCGTGCGTCCAGCTCGGCGTAGGTGAGCCGCTCGCCTTCGAAGACCACGGCCGGGGCGTCGGGGGTACGGGCGGTCTGGTCGCGCAGGAGCCGGGTCAGGGTGGCCGGCTCCAGCGGACGGCTGGTGGTGTTGAAGCCGGTCAGTACCTGGCTGACCGTGTCGCCGGGCAGCCAGGGCAGCCGGTCGAGGGTGCGGTGCGGATCGTCGGCGACAGCGCGCAGCAGGATGCACAGCCGGTCGGTGAGCGCGGCCGCGGTGACGGCGTCGAACAGCCCGGGGTCGTAGGCCAGTTCGAAGCGCAGCTGGTCGTCGAGGTAGGCGGTCAGGCTCAGGGCGAAGGTGGTGGTGTCGATGCCGTCGACCGCGCCGATCTGCAGGCCGCCGTCGTGGGCCGGGTCGGCGTCGATCGGGTAGTTCTCGAAGGCCACCATGCTGTCGAACAGCCCGTGGCCGCCCGGGGGCAGGTCGCTGCAGCCGCGGAGGTCGACCAGCGACGCGTGGCCGTACCGGCGGGCCTCGCTCTGCTGCAGTTGCAGCTCCCGCAGCCAGCCGACCAGATCGGCCCGGTCGTCGATGCGGGTCCGGGTGGGCAGGGTGTTGATGAACATGCCGATCATCGACTCGACACCGGGCAGGTCGGCCGGGCGGCCGGAGACGGTCGTGCCGAACAGCACGTCGCGTTCACCGCTGTGGTGGGCCAGCAGCAAGGCCCAGGCGCCCTGCACGACGGTGTTGACGGTCAGTCCGGCGGTGCGGGCGGTGGCGTGCAGCAGCGCCGATTCCGCGGCCGTCAGTTCCACCCGGACGGCGGCGGTCGATTCGGTGCGGTGCGTGCCCGTCGGCGGCCGGTCGTAGGGCAGCGGCGTCGGCGCCTCGACGCCGGCCAGCACTTCGCGCCAGTAGCGCCGCGTGTCGGCCGGGTCCTGCTCCTGCAGCCAGGCCAGGTAGTCGCGGAACGGCCGGCGCGGGGTGAGCCGCGGTTCCCGGCCGGTGGTCAGGCCGGCGTACTGCTCGCTGACCTCGGCGAAGACGGCAGCGGTGCTCCAGCCGTCCAGGATGAGGTGGTGCGAGCTCCAGCGCAGCAGCACCTCGTCGCCGGGGAGCCGGATGATCGCCAGGCGCAGCAGCGGTGCCGTGGTCACCGCCATCGTGATGGCGCGGTCCGCCTCGGCGAGCCGGTCCAGCTCGGCCGGCAGGTCGTCGGCGGGCCACGAGCGCCGGTCGAGCAGGGTGACCGGCACCGTGACGTGGCGCCGGACCACCTGCACCGGCCGGGTGAGTCCTTCCCAGGCGACGGCGCTGCGCAGTGCGGGGGTGCGGTCGGCGACCCGCTGCCACGCCTCGGCGAGGGCGGCCGGGTCGGTGACGCCGGAGATCCGCACCTGGACCTGATCCAGGTAGGCGCCGCTGTCGCCGTCGACCAGGCTGTGGAACAGCATGCCGGCCTGCAGCGGGGTGAGCGGGTAGATGTCCTCGACGTCGCGGCCGTCGCCGGCCAGCCGGTCCACCGCGGCCTGGTCCAGGCCGGCCAGCGGGAAGTCCGAGGGGGTACGGCCCCCGGCGCCGGGCCGGGCGCAGTGCTCGACGATCTCCCGTAGCGCGTCCGTCATGGCTTCGGCGAGGCGGCGGATGGTGGCCTCGTCGTGGCGCTGCTCGGAGTACGCCCACTCGAGCTGGAGCCGCCCGTCGGTGACCGCGCCGGTGATCTCGATCAGGTAGGGGCGGTTGCTGTCCGGGGCGACGTCCTGGCCTACGCCGGGGTGCGCGGCGCGGATCAGCCCGTCCGGTTCGGCGTCCACGTCCCACCGGCCGTGGTAGTTGAAGCTGAGCTGGGGCACGGGTGTGCCGTGCAGGGCCGCACCCGGCGCGTCCGGGGCGCTCAGGTGGCGCAGGGCGCCGTAGCTGAGCCCGCGGTGCGGCACCGCCCGCAGTTGTTCCTTGACGCCGGTCAGCACGGCGGCCCAGTCACCGGCCGGGACGGTCAGCGCGACCGGGAACTCGGCGGTGAACCAGCCGACGGTGCGGGAGGTGTCCACGTCCTCGAACAGTTCCTCCCGGCCGTGGCCCTCCAGGGCGATCAGGATCCGGTCCCGGCCGGTCCATCCGCCGAGCACCCGGCCGAGCGCGCTGAGCAGCACGTCGTTGGCCTGGGTGCGGTAGACCGGTGGCACCCGGTGCAGCAGCGCGTCGGTGTCGGCCGGGGACAGCTCGACGGTGACGCTGCGGGTGGTCGCCGTGGTGTTCGCGCCGTCGCGATCGACCGGCAGGTTCGCGGCCGTCTCGGCGACCGTCCGGGTCCAGTAGGGCACGGCGTCGTCCAGGCCGCCGGCGGCGACCAGACCGGCGAGCCGGTGGGCCCAGGCGGTGTATTCGGTGCCGACCGGCGCGGGTTCTGCCGGACGACCGTCGGTCAGCCGGCGGTAGACGGTCTCCAGGTCGTCGAGCAGGATGCGCCAGGACACGCCGTCGATCACCAGGTGGTGGACGACCAGCAACAGCCGGGGTGGCCGGTCGGCGCCGAGTTCGAACAGCACCGCCCGCAGCAGGGGCCCGGCGGTGATACCGAGTCCGCGCTGGGCGTCCAGGGCGTGGCGGTCCAGCGCGGCCTCGAGGTCGTCGGCGGCGAGATCGGACAGGTCGTGGACGGTCAGACTGCCGCCGGCGGCGTCGGCGGGTTGCTGGGTCCAGCCGGCGGGTCCGTGGCTGAACCGCATCCGCAGCGCCTGGTGGTGGGCCACCACCGCGTCGAGCGCGGCACCCAGGATGCGCCGGTCCACGTCGGCGGGCACGTCGACCAGCATGGACATGGCGAAGTGGTCACGGTGTTCGGTCTCGTGGCCGAGGAACCAGTGCTGGATCGGGGTCAGCGGGGCGGGTCCGGTCATCGCAGCCGCGGTGGCGGCCGCGGGCCGGCTGGTGGTGACGACGGTGGCCAGGTCGGCGACGGTCTGGTGCAGGAAGATGTCCTTGGAGCTGACCCGCAGGCCGGCCTGCCGCGCCCGGGAGACCACCTGGATGCTCAGGATGGAGTCACCGCCGAGGGCGAAGAAGTTGTCGGTGACGCCGACCCGCGCGGCGCCGAGCACGTCGGCCCAGATGCCGGCCAGGCTCTGCTCGATGTCGGTGCGCGGTGCGACGAAGTCGGTCCGGTCGCCGCCCGGCAGCGGGGGCTCCGGCAGGGCGCGCCGGTCGACCTTGCCGGCCGGGGTCAGCGGCAGCCGGTCCACTACCACGAACACCGCGGGGACCAGGTAGCCGGGCAGCGTGCGTTTGATCCAGGCCCGCAGTCCGGCGTCGTCGGGGTCACGACCGCCGGTGGTCACCAGGTATCCCACCAGCCGCTGGTGGCCGTCCTGGCCGGTGTGCCCGGCCACGACCGCCTCGGTCACGTCGGGGTGACCGGTCAGGGCCGCCTCGACCTCGCCGGGCTCGACCCGGAATCCGCGGATCTTGAGCTGTTCGTCGGCGCGGCCGAGGAACTCACAGGTGCCCTCGGCGGTCCAGCGGGCCCGGTCGCCGGTGCGGTACATCCGCTCCCCCGGCGGACCGTACGGGTCGGCGGGGAACTGCGCGGCGGTGCGGCCCGGGTGGTGGAGGTAGCCCCGGGCCACCTGCGGGCCGGCCAGGTACAGCTCGCCGGGTACGCCGACCGGCACCGGCTCGAGCCGCTGGTCGAGCACGTACGCCCGCAGGTTGGTCAGCGGGCGCCCCAGGACCGGACGCCCGTCCCCACTGATCCGTCCGGCCAGGCTGTCCACTGTGCACTCGGTCGGGCCGTACATGTTGTAGGCCAGAAGATCGGGGACGCGGCTCAAGGCGGTCCACAGTGGTGCACCGATCGCCTCGCCGCCGAGGAGCATGATGTGCGGGCGGTGCCGGCGGTCGTCGAGCAGTCCGGCCGGCAGCAGCGTCCGGGCGTACGACGGGGTCACGTCGACCAGGTCGATGCGGTGCTCGGCGACGTACCCGGTGAAGGCCTCGGCGTCCAGCCGCACGGTGTCGTCGAGCACGTGCACCTCATGACCGCCGGCCAGCAGCAGCAGTTCCTCCAGCGAGGCGTCGAAGGTGGCCGCGGCGGCGAGCGCGGCGCGCAGCGGGCGGTCGCCGTGGGCTGCGGCGAAGTCGGCGAGGAAGCCGGCGCGCTGGTGGGCGGCCAGGTTGGTCAGCTGGCGGTGCTCGACGGTGACGCCCTTGGGCCGGCCGGTCGAGCCGGAGGTGTAGATGATGTAGGCGGCGTGCTCCGGCCCTGGCGGTGTGAAGTGCTGCGGCGGTGTGTCGTCGAGGGCTGCCGCCACGGTCAGGTCCAGGGTGCCGGTTCCGGCCGGGACGCCGGCCAGGGCACCCGCGGTGATCACCAGGACGGGCGCGGCGTCGTGCAGCACCACTGCGGTGCGGGCGGCGGGCTGGTCGGGGTCGATCGGCAGGTACACCGCACCGGCGCGCAGCACGGCCAGGAACGCGATCACCAGGTCGATGCGGCGCGGCAGGGCCACCGCCACCACCTGTTCCGGGCCGCAGCCGCGGGACCGCAGCCGGGCGGCCAGCCGGTCGGCGCGGTTCAGCAGCTCGGCGTAGGTCAGCGTGTCGGTCCCGGCGACCACGGCGGTCGCGTCCGGGGTGCGGACGGCCTGAGCGGCCACGAGTTCCGGGAACGGTGTGGCGGGCACGTCGGCCGGTGGGCCGCAGTGGAGGGCCGTCACCTCGTGGCGTTCTCCGGCGGTCAGCAGCGCCGCCGCACCGACCGGCCGGCCGGGCGCGTCCACGACGGCGGCCAGCAGCGTCACCAGGTGAGCGGTCAGCCGGGCGACGGTCGCCGCGTCGAACAGGTCGGTGTTGTATTCCACCGCCCCGGCCAGCACACCGTCGCGTTCCTCGAACTCGAACGCCAGGTCGTGGGTCGCGGTGAGCACCGGTGGCGGCAGTTCCTCGGCGGACAGCCCGGTCAGCGCGGGCGGTTCGGCGGGCAGGTTCTGCAGCACCACCAGCACGTCGAACAGGGGGTTGCGGCTGGTGTCGCGGACCGGTTGCAGCTCGTCGACGAGCCGTTCGAAGGGCACGTCCTGGTGGGCGAACGCACCCAGCACGGTCTCGCGGACGCGGCGCAGCAGGGCGTGGAACGGTGTCCGCGGGTCGACTGCCGAGCGCAGCACGACCGTGTTGACGAAGAAGCCGACGATCCGTTCCAGGCCGGGGTGCTCCCGCCCGGAGGTGACCGTGCCGACGGTGATGTCGTCCTGGCCGGACCAGCGGCTCAGCAGCAGCTGGCAGGCGGCCACGAGAGTGGTGAACAGGGTGCAGTCGTGGGCTCGGCCCAGGCTGTGGAGCCGGGCGGTGAGCTCGGCCGGCACCGTGAAGGCGTGGGCGGCACCGGCGGAGGTGCGCACGGCGGGGCGGGGCCGGTCGGTCGGCAGGTCCAGCGGGGTGATCCCAGCCAGCCGGTCGCGCCAGTAGCCGAGCTGGCCGTCGACGGCCGGGCCGGTGAGCCGGGCTCGTTGCCACACCGCGAAGTCGGCGTAGGTCAGCGGCAGCTCCGGCAGCCGGGCGGGGGTGCCGTGCAGTGCGGCCGCGTACAGCTCGCCGAGTTCGTCGGTGAGCAGCCCGCCGGACCAGCCGTCGGTGATGATGTGGTGCAGCACCAGCAGCAGCACGTGCTGCTGAGCGCCGGTGCGGGCCAGCAGCACCCGCAGCAGCGGGCCGGCGGCCAGGTCGAACGGTCGGCCGGTGTGTTCGGCCAGGGCCCTGTCCACGGCTTCCGGGTCGGCGCCGGTCAGGTCGACGCGGTCGAGGTGGACCGGCGCCGGCGGGTGGATCAGCTGCTCGGCGAGCCCGTCGGCGCCGGTCCGGAAGGTGGTCCGCAGCGACTCGTGCCGGTCCACCAGGGCGGTCAGGGCCGCCTCGAGTGCCCCGGTGTCGAGGTCGCCGGTGAGTTGCAGCGCCAGCGGGCTGACGTACTCGGTGCCTCCCGGCTCGAACTGGTCGAGGAACCACAGGCGCTGCTGGGCGAACGACAGCGGCAGCGGCCGGCTGCGGTCGGCGCGGGGAATGACGCCGCCGGCGGGGACGGCGGCGCCCGCGTCGAGTACGGAGGCGAGCCCGGCCGGGGTCGGGGTGGTGAAGACCGCGCGCGGTGAGATCCGTACGCCTGACAGCTCCCGCAACCGGGCGGTGACGCGCATGCTCAGGATCGAGTCGCCGCCCAGCTCGAAGAAGTTGTCGCCGGCGCCGATCACCGGCACGGCGAGCACCTCGGACCAGACCCGGGCGACCAGCCGCTCGGCCGGAGTGCGGAGGGCGATGTGCACACGGCCACCGGTGTCACCGAAGTCCGGCGCGGGCAGCGACCGGCGGTCCAGCTTGCCGCTGCTGTTCATCGGCAGCCGGTCGACCTCGACGAACGCCGCCGGGATCAGCTGCTCGGGCAGCGTCCGGGCCAGGTGCGTGCGCAGGTCCGCGGCGACCGGCAGGGTGGCGCCGGGCGCGGCGACCAGGTAGGCCACCAGCCGGCGCAGCCCGGGTGCGGACTCGTGGGCGACGACCGCGGCAGCGGTCAGCTCAGGGCCGGCCAGCAGCGCCGCCTCGACCTCGCCGGGCTCGATCCGGTGGCCGCGGATCTTGATCTGCTCGTCGGCGCGGCCGAGGTATTCCAGCAGGCCTTCGCTGGTCCAGCGGACCAGGTCGCCGGTGCGGTACATGCGCGTGCCGGGCCCGGTGTACGGGTCGGCGACGAAGCGTTGCGCGGTGAGCCCGGGCCGGTTCAGGTAGCCGCGGGCCACCTGGTCGCCGGCGATGTAGAGCTCGCCGGTGACGCCCGGCGGGACCGGGGCCAGGCCGGCGTCGAGAACGTACGCGTGCTGGTTGCGGCCGGGGCGGCCGATGACCGGCCGGTCCGCGTCGGTGATCCGGCAGGAGACCGAGTCCACGGCGCACTCGGTGGGCCCGTAGTAGTTGTAGCCGGTGACCCGGCTGCCGGCCAGGGCCTGCCACAGTTCGGGATCGGTCGCCTCGCCGCCCAGCATGACCACCCTTGGGTACGGCCGGGCGTCGTCGAGCAGGCCGGCCGGCAGCAGCTGCCGGGCATAGGTCGGGGTGAGGTCGAGCAAGTCGACGCGGTGCTCGGTGATGTAGCCGACCAGCGCGGCCGGGTCCAGGCGCGTCTCGTCGTCGATGACGTGCAGCGGGTGCCCGGCGGCCAGGAACAGCAGGCCTTCCCAGGACGTGTCGAAGGAGAACACCGCGGTCAGGGCCACGGTCAGCGGCCGGCCGGCGGCGCGGCTCTCCGGCTCGATCAGCTCGTGCCGGTGGTCGAAGTACAACGTGCTCAGCTGCCGGTGTTCGACCAGCACACCCTTGGGCCGCCCGGTGGAGCCGGAGGTGTAGATCAGGTAGGCGGAGTTCTCCGGTCGCAGCGGGCTGAGCCGGTCGCCGTCGTGGGGGGCGGTGTCCGGGCAGCCGGCCAGCGCCGCGGTCGTCGCCGGGTCGTCGAGCCGGAGCACCGGCAGGTCGCCGCCGGGTCCCGGTGCGGCGCCCAGGACCAGGGCCGCTCCGGCGTCCCGGCACAGCAGGTGGATCCGGTCGGCGGGCAGCGTGGGATCGACCGGCAGGTAGACGCCGCCGGCCTTGAGGACGGCCAGGATCGCGACCACGCTGTCGGCGCTGCGCGGCAGGGTCACCGCGACCACGCGTTCGGGACCGACCCCGGCGCGGATCATCAGGTGGGCGAGCCGGTTGGCGCGGGCCTCCAGGGCGGCGTAGGTGAACGTGGTGTCCTGACAGGTCAGGGCCAATACGTCCGGTGTCCGCCGGACCTGCTCCTCGAAGGCCTGGGTCCAGGTGGTGGCGGGGATGTCGAGACCGGTGGCGTTCCACTCGGTCAGCACCCGGTGGCGTTCGCCGGGCAGCAGCCAGGCGTGGTCGGCGACCGGCCGGCGCGGGTCGGCGGCGAAGGAGTTCAGCAGCAGTCGCAGGCGGGCGGCGAGGGCCTGCGCGGTCCCGGGGTCGAACAGCCCCGGGTCGTAGGCCAGCTCCAGGCGCAGCCCGTCGGCCAGATAGGCGCTCAGGGCCAGGGCGAAGTTGGTGGTGTCGGTGGCGTGCACGTCGCGCAGCTGCAACGCTCCGGCGGTCACGGCCGCCTCGTCGTACGGGTAGTTCTCGAAGACCACGACGCTGTCGAACAGGTTGTCCCCGGCGGGCAGGTCGCTCCAGCCGCGCAGCCGCGACAGGGCGGTCCAGTCGAAGCGGCGGGCCTCGCTCTGCGCCTGTTGCAGCCCGCGCAGCCAGTCGGCCGCCGGTTCGTCGCGGAGCACGCTGACCCGGGTCGGGACGGTGTTGATGAACATGCCGATCATCGACTCCACGCCGGTGAGCTCGGCGGGGCGCCCGGAGACGGTGGTGCCGAACACCACGTCGGGTCCGCCGCCGCAGCGCGCCAGCAGCAACGCCCAGGCGCCCTGCACGACGGTGTTGACGGTCAGCCCGTGCTGCTGGGCGGTGCGGCGCAGGGCCGTGGATTCGGTGTCGGACAGGCGGACCCGGACGGTCTCGGCGGATTCGCTGCGGTGGACCTCGCCGGGCTGCCGGTCGTACGGCAGCGGGGTCGGTTCGGTCATCCCCGCGAGCACCGCACGCCAGTACTGCTCGGCCTGGCCGAGGTCCTGGTCGGCCAGCCAGGCGAGGTAGTCACGGAACGGGCGGCGGTGCACCGGCCGGGTCGCGGTGCCCCGCACGTGGGCGGTGTACTCGGCGGCCACCTCGGCGAAGACCTGCCCGACGCTCCAGCCGTCGAGCAGCACGTGGTGCGAGGTCCACACGACCAGTACCTCGTCGTCGGCGGTCCGGGCCACGGCCAGGCGCATCAGCGGGACGGCCGTCAGGTCCAGCCCGGCCCGTTCGTCGTCGGCGATCAGCGTCGCCAGTGCGTCGTCGCGGGCGGCTTCGTCCAGGGCCCGCCAGTCGTGGATGCTCACCGGCAGGGTGACCTCGCGGTGGACGACCTGGACCGGGTGGTCGACGCCCTCCCAGACCACGGTCGTGCGCAGGGCCGGGGTGCGGTCGACGACCCGCTGCCAGGCGGCGGCCAGGACGGTGGGATCGGTGACGCCGCCGAGGCGCAGCCGGGTGCGGTCGGCGTACAGGCCGGCGCCGGCGTCGACCAGGCTGTGGAAGACCATGCCGGCCTGCAGCGGGGTCAGCGGGTAGACGTCCTCGACGGCGCGGCCGTCGCCGGCCACCCGGTCCACGCCCGCCTGGTCGAGCCCGGCGAGCGGGAAGTCGGCCGGCGAGCGTCCGCCGGCGCCGGGCGCCGTGCAGTGCGCGACGACGGCCTGCAACGCCTCCACCATGGCGTCGGCCAGCCGGCGGACGGTGGCCTCGTCGTGCGCCTGGTCGCTGTAGAGCCAGCTCAACCGCAGCTCGCCGTCCTCGACCAGGCCCACGACGTCCAGCAGGTACGCCGGTGCGCGGTCCAAATCGAGTTCGGGGCCGACGCCGTCGTGCCGGGCCCGGATCAGCCCGGTGGCGGCGCCGGCGTCCCAGCGGCCGTGGTAGTTGAAGCAGACCTGGGGCAGGGGACGGCCGGACAGGGCGGTGGCGGCCGGGGACAGGTACCGCAGGGCCTCGTAGCTGAGCCCGCGGTGCGGCACCGCGCGCAGCTGTTCCTTGACGGCGAGCAGTGTGCGGCCCCAATCGCCGGCCGCGGGCAGCTGCAGGGTGACCGGGAACTGGGTGGTGAACCAGCCGACGGTCCGTGACAGGTCGACGCCGTCGAGCAGTTCCTCGCGGCCGTGGCCCTCGCAGGTGATCGCCACCCGGTCGTGGCCGGTCCAGTCGGCCAGCACCCGGCCGAGGGCGCCGAGCAGCACGTCGTTGACCTGGGTGCGGTAGGCCGGTGGCACCCGGTGCAGCAGAGCGGTGGTGTCGTCACGGCCCAGCCGGACGGTGATGGTGCGGGTGGAGTGGCCGTCGGCGGTGCCGTGGTGGTCGACCGGCAGCGGCGGTGGCGCGCCCGCCGCCGTCCAGTGGTCCAGCGCCTCGTCTAGGCCTCCGGCGGTGACGTGCCCGGCCAGGCGGTGGGCCCACTGGGTGAACGGTGTGGTCACCGGGGGCAGGGCCACCGGCTGCCCGTCTCCGAGCTGGCAGTAGGCGGTCTCCAGGTCCTCGAGCAGGATGCGCCAGGACACTCCGTCGACGACGAGGTGGTGGGCGACCAGCAGCAACCGGGGCGCCGGGTCGTCGTCCGGACGGACCAGGGCGGCGCCGAACATCCGCCCGGTGGCGGGGTCGAGGGCGGCCCGCAGAGCCGCGGCGGCCTCCTCGAGCCCGTCGTGCCGGTGCAGGACGGCGTGGCCGGCCACCGGTTGCTGCGCGTCGGCGGTGCAGGCCAGGCGCAGGCCCTCATGGTGGCGGGTCAGGGCGTCCAGGGCCGCGCCCAGCCGGTTCTCGTCCACGTCGGCGGCCAGTTCGAGCACCATCGACATGGTGAAATGCGGCAGCGGGCCGTAGGTGTCGAAGAACCAGCGCTGGATGGGGGTCAGCGGCGCCGGCCCGGTGATCAGCGGGGTGTCCGCCGGTGCCGTGGCGGCCTCGACGGCGGGTGCCAGGTCGGCGATGCACTGATGCAGGAAGATGTCGCGCGAGGTCAGGCGCAGGCCGGCCTGCCGGGCCCGGGAGACCACCTGGATGCTGAGGATCGAATCGCCGCCGAGGGCGAAGAAGTTGTCGGTGATGCCCACCCGTTCGGCGCCGAGGACCTCCGCCCAGATGGCGGCCAGGTGCTGTTCGACCTCGGTGCGCGCAGCGGTGAAGGCGGCCTGCTCGCCGGTCGGGGCGGCGGGGGCCGGCAGCGCCCGGCGGTCGATCTTTCCGGTGGAGGTGGTGGGCAGCCGGTCCAGGGTGACGAACACCGCCGGCACCATGTAGTCGGGCAGCGACCGGCGCAGCGCGGCACGCAGCCCGGCGTCGTCCACCGTGTCGGACCCGGCCGGCACCACGTAGCCCACCAGCCGCCGGTGCCCGGCGTCGTCGTCGCGGGCGATGACGACCGCCTCGGCGACGCCGGGCGTGCTGAGCAGGGCGGTCTCGATCTCGCCGGGCTCGATCCGGAAGCCGCGGACCTTGACCTGGTCGTCGGTGCGGCCGAGGTAGTCGAGCTGGCCGTCGGGGGTCCACCGGGCCCGGTCGCCGGTGCGGTACATCCGCTCCCCCGGCGCGCCGTACGGGTCGGCCACGAAGCGCTCCGCCGTCAGGCCGGGACGGTGCAGGTAACCCCGGGCGACCTGGGCCCCGGCCAGGTACAGCTCTCCGGCGATCCCCACCGGCACCGGTTGCCGGGCCTCGTCGAGCACGTACGCCCGCACGTTGCGCAGCGGCCGCCCGACCACCGGCCGCACGCCGGGGCGGACCTCGGCCGACAACGCGTCCACGGTGCACTCGGTGGGGCCGTAGAAGTTGTACGCGGTGGTGCCGGGCACCTCGCCCAGTTCCCGCCAGAGGGACTCGCCGATCGCCTCGCCGCCGAGCATCAGCACGGCCGGGCGGTGGGCGTCGTCGGCCAGCAGCCCGACGCTGAGCAGGTGCCGCAGGTACGACGGCGTCAGGTCGAGGAAGTCGATCCGGTGCCGGCGCACGTAGCCGACCAGGGCGTGCGGGTCGAGGCGGGTCTGCTCGTCGACGACGTGCAGCTCGTGCCCGTCGGCCATCAGCAGCGGGCCCTCCCACGAGGTGTCGAAGGAGAACGCCGCCGTCAGCGTGACCCGCATCGGCCGGCCCACCGCGGCGGCCAGGCCGTGCCGGTGGTGGTGGAACAGGTTGACCAGCTGCCGGTGCTCGACCACCACGCCCTTGGGGCGGCCGGTCGAGCCGGAGGTGTAGATGACGTAGGCGGCGTGGTCCGGTCGGGTGCCGGCACCGGCCGGCCGGGCGGCGGGTCGGCCGGCGAGTTCCGCGACGATCCGCGGGTCGTCGAGAGCGACGTGCGGGGTGTCACCGGCCGGGACGACGCCGCCCGCGGTCAGGATGAGCACCGGGGCGGCGTCGTCCAGCACGAAGGCGATCCGCTCGGCCGGCAGGTCCGGGTCGAGCGGCAGATACACCGCACCGGCCTTGGCCACGGCGAGCAGAGCCACGATCATGTCGGCGGTCCGCGGCAGGGCCAGAGCGACCAGCCGCTCCGGGCCGGCGCCGCGGTCGGCGAGCAGCCGGGCCAGCCGGTTCGCCCGCTCGTCGAGCTGCCGGTAGGTCAGCGTGGCGTCCCGGGCGACCAGGGCGGTGGCGTCCGGGGTGCGGTCGGCCTGAGCCTCGTACAGCTCGGCGAAGGTGCCCGGCGGGACGTCGGCGGCGGTGGCGTTCCACTCGGTGAGCACCCGGTCGCGTTCACCGGCACCGAGCATGGACACCGTCGCCAGCCGTTGATCGGGGCGGGCGGAGACGGCGTCGAGCAGGGCCAGCAGGTGACCGGTCAGCCGCTCGGCGGTGGCGGTGTCGAACAGGTCGGTGTTGTATTCCACGAAGCCGGCCAGGTGCTCGTCCTGGCGTTCGAACTCCACGGAGACGTCCACCGTGGCGGCGCGGCGGGACAGCTCGATCTCCTCCACCTGCAGCCCGGCCAGCTGCGGGGCGGCCCGCCGCTGGTCGTGCAGCAGCACCATCACGTCGAACAGCGGGTTGCGGCTGGGGTCGCGGACGGCGCCGGCGGCCTCGACGAGCCGTTCGAACGCGACGTCGTCGTGGGCGAAGGCGTCCAGGGCGGTCTCCCGGACGTGGGTCAGCAGACCGGCGAAGGTGTGGCGCTCGTCGACCCGGGCGCGCAGGACGACGGTGTTGACGAAAAAACCGACGAGGCGTTCGAGCTCGGGGCGGTTGCGACCGGAGACCACGGTGCCCAGCGCCACGTCGTCCTGGCCTGCGTACCGGGAGAAGAGCAGCGCGCAGGCGGCGGTCAGGACGGTGAACAGGGTGGTGTCGTGCGCCCGGGCCAGCGTGCTCAGGCGGGCGGCGACGGCGGCGGGCACGGTGAACCGGTGCACGGCGCCGTGTGAGGTCCGTACCGCCGGCCGCGGCCGGTCGGTGGGCAGTTCCAGCGGAGCCAGGCCGGCGAGCTGACCGGTCCAGTAGCCGGCGTGCCGCCGGGCCGCGTCGCCGGTGGCCTGGCGGCGTTGCCAGCAGGCGAAGTCGGCGTAGCGCAGCTCCGGAGCGGGCAGCGGGCCCGGTGCGCCGGTGCGGGCCGCGGTGTACAGCGTGCCGAGGTCGGCGACCAGGATGCCCATCGACCAGCCGTCGGTGACGATGTGGTGCACGGCCAGCAGGAGCACGTGCTCGTCGTCGGCGAGCCGGTACAGGGTGGCCCGGAACAGGGGGCCGTGCCGCAGGTCGAACGGGACGGCGTAGCCGTCGTACAGCAGCCCGTCCAGTCCTTCGGCGGACGCCTCGACCAGCGGCACGTCGAGGTCGGGCACCGGGTTGACCACTTGCAGCGCGGTCCCGTCGACGTCGTCGAAGGTGGTGCGCAGCGCCTCGTGCCGGGTCATCAGGGCGCGCAGTGCGACGGTGAGCGCCGGCCGGTCCAGTGGCCCGCGCAGGCGCAGGGCCAGGGCGCTGTTGTACTCGGTGCCGCCGGGCTGGAAGCGGTCCAGGAACCACAGCCGCTGCTGGGAGAACGACAGCGGCAGCGGCTCGCCGGACGGTGCGGCCGGGATCGGCTCGGCGACCGGGGCGGCCGGCGCTGAGCCGCTCAGGCGCTGGCGGAGGATCTGCTGCAGGTGGGCGGGTAGCGCTTCGATGCGGCTCTGCTGGTCAGACGACATCAGGTGCTCCTTGTCGGGGGTCGCCGGCATCGGCCGCGAGGCGCTCGAGCTCCTGGAGGATCCGGTCCTCCACGAGCACGGCGAGGGCGGCGACGGTGCGGGCGGTGAGGATGTCGCGGGGGTGGAGGGTGACGCCGAAGGCTGCGCCGGTGCGCGAGGCGACGAGCATGCTGCGGATGGAGTCACCGCCGAGGTCGAAGAAGCTGTCCTGGACGCCGATCCGGTCGTTTCCGAGCACCTCGGCCCAGATGCCGGCGATGACTTTCTCGGCCTCGGTGCGCGGTGCCGTCGGTGTGGCGCCGGTGGTGGCCGACAGGTCCGGTGCGGGCAGCGCCGCCCGGTCGAGCTTGCCGTTCGGGCTCAGGGGCAGCCCGTCCAGCACGACGAACGCCGACGGGACCATGTACTGCGGCAGGTCGGTGGCGAGCGCGGCGCGCAGGCGGGCCGGGTCGGGCGTGGTGCCGGACGGCGGCACGAGATAGGCGACGAGCCGGTCGTCGCGGGCCACCACGACGGCCTGGGTGACCTCGGGGAGCCGGCACAGCGCCGCCTCGATCTCCCCGGGCTCGATCCGGTTGCCCCGGATCTTGACCTGGTCGTCGGTGCGGCCGAGGAAGCCCAGGGTGCCGTCGGGCAGCCAGCGGGCCAGGTCACCGGTGTGATACATCCGCTCCCCGGGTTCACCGTACGGGTCGGCGACGAACCGCTGGGCGGTCAGGCCGGGGCGATGCAGGTAGCCGCGGGCCAGTTGGACGCCGGCCAGGTAGAGCCGGCCGGGGACACCCGGCGGGACCGGGCGCAGGTCACGGTCGAGCACGTAGGTGCGGGTGTTCCGGACCGGCCGGCCGATCGGTACCGGTCCGTCGCCGGCGTCGGGCCGGCAGGGGTGGTAGGTGACGTCGACGGACGCCTCGGTCGGGCCGTACAGGTTGTGCAGGGTGGCGGGCAGCAGCGCGTGGAAGGCCGCGGCGACGTCGCCCGGCAGCGCCTCGCCGCTGCAGATGACCTGCCGCAGCCCGGTGCAGCCGGCGGCGGCGGGAGCGGCCAGAAAGGCCCGCAACATCGAGGGTACGAAGTGGACGGTGGTGACGCCCGCGGAGCGGATCAGCTCGGCCAGGTAGGCGGGCTCACGGTGTCCGCCGGGCCGGGCCACCACCAGGTGCGCACCGGTGATCAGCGGCCAGAAGAACTCCCACACGGAGACGTCGAAGCCCGCGGGGGTCTTCTGCAGCACCACGTCGCCGGTGTCGAGCCGGTACTCGTCCTGCATCCACAGCAGCCGGTTCACGATGCCGCGGTGCGGCACGGCGACGCCCTTGGGCCGGCCGGTCGAGCCGGAGGTGTAGATGACGTAGGCCGGGTGGTCCGGGCCCGGCCGGGCCGGACCGGTCGTGACGGGACCGTCGGCCTCCCGCATCGTCTCCGGGCGGTCCAGCACCAGCACGGGCCGGGCGTCGTCGAGCATCGTGGTGATCCGGGCGGCGGGCAGGTCCGGGTCGACCGGCAGGTAGGCGGCGCCGGATTTGAGGACCGCGACCAGCGCTACGACCAGTTCCAGCGAGCGGGGCAGGGCGACCGCGACACAGCGTTCCGGTCCGGCGCCGTCGGCGATCAGCCGGCGCGCCACCCGGTCCGACCAGTCGGCCAGCTCGGCGTAGGTCAGGGTCTCGCCGGAGAAACTGACCGCCCGGGCGTGCGGGGAACGGTCCCGCTGGGCGTTCAGGAGATCCACCAGCGTGCTCTCCGGTACGGGATGCACGGCGCCGGTCCCCTGTCGCAGCACCCGCTGGTGTTCGGCGGCGGTGAGCATCGGCAGCGCGCCGACGGGCCGGTGCGGGTCGCCGGCCAGTTCGGTCAGCAGCGTGCGCAGGTGTCCGGCCAGCCGCCCGGCGGTGCCCCCGTCGAACACCGCCGGGTCGTAGCCCAGCGCGAACGACAGCTGCGGTCCGGGGTAGACGATCAGGCTGAGGGCAAAGTTGGTGGTCTCCACCGCTTCCAGGTCCCGCAGCCGCAGCCCGTGTGCGCGGGTGGCGGTGTCGTCGATCGGGTAGTTCTCGAAGACCACGATGCTGTCGAAGAGCCCCGACTCGGCCGGCACGTCGCTGAGCGCGCGCAGCCGGGCGAGCGGCAGGTGCTCGTACTGGCGTGCCTCGGTCTGCGCCGCCTGGAGTTCGCGCAGCCAGGACAGGGCGTCGGCGCCGGGGTCGACATCGACCCGGACCGGCAGGGTGTTGATGAACAGTCCGGTGATCGTGTCGGCCCCGGTCAGTGCGGCCGGGCGGCCGGAGACGGTGGCACCGAAGCAGACGTCGGGCTGTCCGCTGCAGCGGGCCAGCAGAATCGCCCAGGCCCCCTGCACGAGCGTGTTGAGGGTCAGGCCGTTGCCCCGGGCGAGGCCGTCGAGCCGGCGTGACTCGTCGTCGCCGAGCGTGGTCGTGTGCCGCAGCGTGGAGGCGGCCGGGGCTCCCGGTGAGGGTTCGCGGTCGTACGGCAACGGGGTGGGTGCCGAGAAGCCGGTCAGGACCGTGCGCCAGTGCTGCTCGGCCGCGGTGTCGTCCTGGGTGGCGAGCCAGGCGACATGGTCACGGAAGGGCCGCCGCGCCGGCAAGGTGTGCGGTGTGCCGTCGCGCAGCCCGCCGTGGCAGGTGAAGACGTCGGACAGGACCTGGAAGATGCTCCAGCCGTCCAGCAGCAGGTGGTGGAAGGTCCAGACCACCTGGACCTCGGTCGGCGAAAGCCGGGCCAGGGTGAGGCGCAGCAGCGGGGCGCGGCTCAGATCCAGTCCCTGTGCCCGGTCGGTGTCGAGCAGCCGGCGCAGGGCGTGGCGGCGGGTGCCGTCGTCGTACCCGGTCCAGTCCAGGTGGGTGACCGGGAGGCGGGCGCCGCGGTGCACGATCTGCACCGGCTCGGTCAGCCCGTCCCAGGCCACCGCGGTGCGCAGCACGGGTGTGGCGTCGACGACCCGTTGCCAGGCGGTGGCCAGCCGGACCGGGTCCGCGACGCCGTCGAGGACGAAGGTGGTCTGCTGGAAGTAGGCCTGGCCGCCGGCCGGGTCGAGTCCGTGGAAGACCATGCCGGCCTGCATGGCGGTGAGCGGGTAGATGTCCGCCACGTCGGTGCCGGGCCCGGTGAGCCGGTCCACGGCGGCGTGGTCGAGCCGCGCCAGCGGGAAGTCCGACGGGGTGCGCCCGCCGGCGTCCGGGCCGGCGCAGTGGGTGATGATCTCGCCCAGGGCCGCCACCATCCGGTCGGCCAGCCCGGCGACGGTGTCGCGGTGGTGCCGGTGCCGGCCGTACGACCAGGTGAGCTCGAGGTGGCCGGCGGTGATCCGGCCGACGACCTCCAGGGCGTGCGGGCGGGGCGCGTCGGGGTCCTCGGTCAGCGCCAGGCCGGCCGGCGGGCCGTGGAAGATGTCGCCGTCGGGTACGGAGAACTGGCCGAGGTAGTTGAAGGCGATCTGTGGCTGGGCGCCGGCCGGCAGCCGGCCGGTGGTCAGTCGGCGCAGTGCGCCGAAGCCGATTCCGCGCCGGGGTACGGCGCGCAGTTGTTCCTTGACGGCCTTGAGTGCCGTGCCCCAGTCGGCGCCGGCCGGCACGGTGAGGGCCACCGGGTAGACCGTGGTGAACCAGCCGACGGTCCGGGTCAGGTCGGTGCCGTCGAGGATCTCCTCGCGGCCGTGGCCCTCCAGGTCGACGAGCACCCGGTTGCCGGTCCAGTCGCGCAGCGTCGCGCCGAGGGCGGTGAGCAGGACGTCGTTGATCTGGGTCCGGTACACCGCCGGCACATCGTGCAGCAGGGCCGCGGTGCGGTCGCGGTCCAGGCGTACGGTCACCGACCGGGTGTCCGCGGCGGTGTCGGGCCCGATGCCGTCGACCGGGAGGGCGGTGTCGTGGGTGAGGATGTCCGCCCAGTGCGGGAGTTCGTCGTCGAAGCCACCGGCCGCGGTGTGGGCGGCCAGCCGGTTCGCCCAGTCGAGGAACGACGTGGTCCGCGCCGGCAGCCGTACCGCCGCGCCCGTGGTGATCTGCCGGTAGGCGTCCTGCAGGTCTTCGGCCAGCAGCCGCCACGACACCGCGTCCACCACGAGGTGGTGCACGACCAGCACCAGCATCGTCGGGCCGTCCTCGATGTCGATGAGGGTGGCGCGCAGCAGTGGGCCGCGGGCGAGGTCGAGGTCGCCGTGCGCCCGTTCGACCTCGGCCGGCAGCGCCTCGGGGGCCGGACCGGCGGGCAGCTGCCGGCGAGGCAGCACGGCCGGTTGCGGCGGCCCGATCCGCATCCGGCGGTCGTCGCCGGAGCCGGGGAAGACGGCGCGCAGAGCGTCGTGGTGGGCCAGCACCGCCGACAACGCGGTGCGCAGGGTGTCTTCGTCGACCTGCGGTGTGAGTTCGAACGCCAGCCACTGGTCGAACTTCCCGGCCCGGCCCGGCCGGGATTCCAGCAGCCAGCGCTGAATCGGCGTGAGCGGGGAGGTCCCGGTGACCGGTCCGCGGTCCGCGGTGGGGGCGGCGGCCGGCGCGATCGCGCCGGCGGCGGCCAGCGCCGCGACCGTCCGGTGACGGAAGATGTCGCGGGAGGTCACGAGCAGGCCGGCCGCGCGGGCCTGCGACACCACCTGGATGCTCAGGATCGAATCGCCGCCGAGGGCGAAGAAGTCGTCCTCGACACCGGCGCGAGGTACGCCGAGCACCGCGGCCCAGATGTCGGTGAGGACCTGTTCGGCCGCGCTGCGCGGGGCCACGTAGAGCTCGGTCGCGGCGGTGAGGTCGGGGGCGGGCAGGGCCCGGCGGTCCAGTTTGCCGTTCGGGTCCGTCGGCAGGGCGTCCAGGAACACCCAGGCCGCCGGGATCATGTGCTCGGGCAGGGTGGTGGCCAGCCGGGCGCGGAGGCGGACGGCGTCGTGGTCGCCGTCGGGGGTGGGCACCACGTAGGCGACCAGCCGGCGGGTGCCGGATTCCTCGGTGCGGACCACGACGGCCGCGTTGCGGATGCCGTCCAGCTCGGTCAGCGCCGCGGTCACCTCGCCCAGCTCGATGCGGAAGCCGCGGATCTTGACCTGGTCGTCGGCGCGGCCCAGGAACTCCAGCCGGCCGCCGGCGTCCCAGCGCACCAGGTCACCGGTGCGGTACATCCGGTGCCCGGCCGGGCCGAACGGGTCGGCCACGAAGCGCTCCGCCGTCAGGCCGGGCCGGCCCAGGTACCCCCGGGCCAGCCCGGAGCCGGCGACGTACAACTCGCCGGGGGCGCCGTCGGGGACCGGCCCCAGCCCGGCGTCGAGCACGTACACCCGGGTGTTGGGGATCGGCCGGCCGATCGGCGGGGTCCGGCCCGGGGTCAGCGGTTCGGACCAGGTGGACACCACGGTGCTCTCGGTCGGCCCGTACGAGTTGATCATCCGGCGGCCGGGCGCCCACCGGGCCACCAGATCGGCGCCGCAGGCGTCACCGCCCACGATGACGCAGCCGAAGCCGGGCAGCGTCTCGCCGTCGGGCACGGTGGCCAGGGCAGCCGGTGGGATCAAAGCGTGGGTGACGAGGTGGTCGCGCAGCACCGCAGCGAGCCGGTCGCCGAGCAGTGGCCCGTCCGGGGGCACCACCAGGGCCGCGCCGGCCGGTAGAGCCATGCACAGCTCCAGGATCGAAGCGTCGAAGCTCGGTGAGGCGAACTGCAGCACGCGGTCGCCCGGGCGCACGGCGTAGTGCTCGATCTCGGCGGCGGAGAAGCTCGCCAGTCCGCGGTGGGCGATCACCACGCCCTTGGGCCGCCCGGTGGAGCCGGAGGTGTAGATGACGTAGGCCGGATGATCCAGCCGCAACGGCGCGAGGCGTTCGCCGTCGTCCACCTCGCTGTCCGGCAGGGCGGCCACGGTGTCGCGCACGGCCGGGTCGTCCAGCGTGAGCACCGGGGCACCGGCCGGCAACCGGTCGGTGAGACCGGCGTGGGTGAGTACCAGCACGGGCGCCGCGTCGCCGAGCATCAACGCGATCCGCGACTGCGGGTAGTCCGGGTCCACCGGCAGGAAGGCCGCCCCGGTCTGGCTCACCGCCAGCTCGGCGGTCACGATGTCCGCCGAGCGGGGCAGCGCCAGGGCGACGATCCGTTCCGGGCCGGCGCCGTGCCGGATGAGCAGCCGGGCCAGCCGGTTCACCCGTGACCACAGCTGGGCGTAGCTGAGGTCGCCGGCGGCGGACCGGATCGCGGGCCGGTCCGGTGTGCGGGCCACCTGCCGGGCGACCAGCTGCGGCAGGGTGGTCGCCGGGATCGCGCGAGCGGTGTCGTTGCGCCGGATCAGCAGTTCGATGCGTTCCTCGGCGGACAGCAGCCCGACGGTGCCCAGTGCGGCCGCCGGGGCGGCGGTGACGCCCTCCAGCAGGCGCATCAGGTGCTCGCCCAGCGCGGCGACGCGGGTCGCGCTGAACACCCCGGTGCGGTATTCCAGGACCAGCTCGAGGGTGTCGCCGTGCGGAACGAACTCGACCACCAGATCGAAGCGTGCATCGGGCCGCGGCAGGTCGTACTGCGTGAACCGCACCCCGGCCGCCCGGTGTTCGGCGACCAGGTCCGGCTGGAGCACGACCACCGCCCGGACGAGGTCGCCGTCCGGGCGCAGGTCCTCGACCAGCCGGTCGTAGGGCACGTCGTGGGTGAACGCGTCCAGGACGGTCTCCCGGACGTCGGCCAGCCGCCGGGCGAAACTCTCCCGCCGGTCCACCGAGCCGCGCAGCACCAGGGTGTTGACGAAGAAGCCGGTCAGCCGGTCCAGCTCGGTGCGGTCTCGGCCGGAGGTCACCGTGCCGAGTGTGATGTCGTTCTGGCCGGTGTACCGGGCCAGCAGCACCTGCACGGCGGCGACGAGGGTCATGTAGAGGGTCGTGCCGTGCTGCCGGCCGAGTTGTTCCAGCTGAGAGGTCAGGCCGGCCCGGATCGTCCGGCGGTGCAGGCCGCCGGCAGTGCCGCCGTCGCCGGTGCCGTCGGCCGGCAGGTGCAACGGCTCCGCCCCCGCGAGCCGGTCCCGCCAGTACGGCAGCCGGGCCGCGGTGGTCGTGGCTGACCGGTCGCGTTCCCAGGCGGCGAAGTCGGCGTACTGGACGGCGAGCTCGGGCAGCGCGACGGCGGCCGGGCCGGTCACGGCGGCCTCGTACAGCGTGGCCAGCTCGTCGGTGAGGACCCGCACGGACTGCCCGTCGGTGATGATGTGGTGCTGGGCGATCAGCAGCACGTGTTCGGCCGGCCCGGTGGACACCAGCACGGCCCGGGTGAGCGGCCCGGTCGTCAGGTCGAACGGCCGGCGCAGTTCCCCGGCGAGGACCTCGTCGACGGGGCCCGCCCGGTCGACCAGGCGCAACGGCAGCAGGGCGCGGCCGGCGATCACCTGCCGGGGCTCGCCGTCGACTTCGGTGAAGGTGGTGCGTAGCGACTCGTGCCGTTCGGTCAGGGCGTCGAGTGCGGTCCGGAGGGCGCGCAGGTCGAGCTCGCCCCGCAGGAGCAGGCCCACACCGGTGTTGTTGTCGGTGCTGCCGGGCGCGAGGTGCTGGTGGGTCCAGAGCCGCCGTTGATGGGTCGACAGCGGCAGCGGCCGGGCCCGGTCCTGCCGGGTGATCGCGTCGGGGTTCTCGGTGGCGGCGCCGGTGAGCAGGTCGCTGAGGGCCGCGACGGTACGGGCGTCGAAGGCCGCCCGGGCCGGCAGGCGCACGCCCAGCGCCGCGTGCAGCCGGGCCGAGGCCCGCACCGCCAGCAGTGAGTCGCCGCCGAGGGCGAAGAAGTCGTCGTCGCGGCCCACGGCGGTCACCTGCAGCACGTCGGCCCAGACCTCGGCGACCAGCTGCTCCGTCAGCGTCCGGGGCGGCCCGCCGGCGGGCGCCGCGCGGTCGAAGGTCGGCGCCGGAAGGGCGCGCTGGTCGAGCTTTCCGTTGCGGCTGACCGGGAGAGCCGTCAGCGCGACGAACGCCGCGGGCACCATGTGGTCCGGCAGCACGGCCGCCATGTGTGCGCGCAGAACAGCGACGTCCACTCCGGACGGTGACTGCGGGACGACGTACGCGACCAGCCGTTTGACGCCGGGCCGGTCCTCGCGGGCGACGACCGCGGCCCGGGCCACCGACCGGTGCCGGGTCAGGACCGCTTCGATCTCGCCGGGCTCGATCCGGAAGCCACGGATCTTGACCTGGTCGTCGGCCCGGCCGAGGAAGTCCAGCCGGCCGTCGGCCGAGCGGCGGACCCGGTCGCCGGTGCGGTACATCCGGTCGCCGGGCCCGCCGAACGGGTCGGCGACGAAGCGCTGGGCGGTCAGGCCGGGCCGGCGCAGATAGCCCCGGGCGACGCCGGCGCCGGCGACGTAGAGCTCCCCCACCGCACCGAAGGGCACCGGACGCAACCGGTGGTCGAGCACGTAGCAGGCGGTGCCGGGCAGCGGCGTGCCGATCGGCGGTACGGCCCCGGGGGTCAGCGGGCTGGTCCAGGTGGCGACCACGGTGATCTCGGTGGGGCCGTAGGCGTTGATCATCCGGCGGCCGGGGGCCCACCGGGTGACCAGCGTCGCGTCGCAGGCCTCACCACCGACCAGCAGGGTGCGCAGGTCGGGCAGGGCGCCGGCCGGCAGAGTGGCCAGCGCGGCGGGCGGGATGAGCGCGTGGGTGATCCGGCCGGTGGCCAGCACCTCGGCCAACTGCTCCCCCGCGACCGCGCCCGGCGGCGGCACCACCAGGGCGGCCCCGGCCGGCAGGGCCATTCCGGACTCCAGGACGGAGGCGTCGAAGCTCGGCGAGGAGAACTGCAGCACTCGGTCGCCGGGCTCGACGCCGAGGTGGCCGGCCTCGGCCGCGCAGAAGTGGGCCAGGCCGTGGTGTGGCACGACCACACCCTTGGGCACGCCGGTGGAGCCGGAGGTGAAGATGACGTAGGCCGGGTGGCAGCCCCGCAGAGGGCTCCGGCGATCGGCGTCGGTCACGGTGGACCCGGAGAGGCCGTCGAGTTCCGCGCGGACCTGCGCGTCGTCCAGCACGATCTGGTCAGCAGTGGTGGCCACGTCGCCGCGGGTCACCACCGCCACGGGCCGCGCGTCGCCGAGCATGGCAGCGATCCGCGGCGCCGGATAGGCCGGATCCACCGGCAGGAAAGCCGCGCCGGCTTTGGCCACCGCCAGTTGCGCGATGACGATCTCCACCGATCGGGGCAGCACCAAAGCGACGATGGTCTCCGGTCCCGCGCCGTGGCGGATCAGCAGCCGGGCCAGCCGGTTGGCCGAGGTGTCCAGCTCGGCGTAGGTGAGGGTCGTGCCGGAGGCGAGCACCGCGGGCCGCTCCGGGGTACGCCTGGCCTGGGCCTCGACCAGCTCCGGCCAGAGGGCCGGCGGCGCCGGGTGCTCGGCGCCGCGGGCGGCCTGGACCACGAGCCGGCGTTCGTCGGCGGTGAGCAGGTCGACCTCGGCCGGGGGCAGGGTGGGGTGGTCGGCGATCGCGGCCAGCACGCGGCTCAGGTGGCCGGCGGTGCGGCGCACGTCCGGCTCGGTCAACCGGTCGGTCCGGTACTCCAGGTCGATGCGCGGATCCGCGCCGGTCCGGGGCCGGACCACCAGCACGGTCTCCGGGGGAACAACGGTCCGGCCGGCGGCGACCACGACCCGGGCCAGGTCGCCGGTCACCGGCGGACCGGACGGCGTGCCCGCAGCCGCCCGGAAGGTCTCGACGAGGGCGGCGAGCGTGTCGACGGCCTCGGACGCCGGGCCGAGCAGGTGCAGGCCGTCGGTGGTCGCGGCGGCCACGGCCACGTCTTGCCCGCCGCTGTAGCGGCTCAGCACCACGTGCAGGGCGGCGGCGCAGACGGGGACCCGGTCGTCGCGCCAGGCGATGCCGGACGGCAGGCCGCACCGCACTGTGCGCCAGCGACCCGGCCGGGCCGTGGCGGCCGGGTCGCGGGGAGCAGGGATCGGCTCGGCGGCCAGGCCCGGAAGGTGCGGCGGCCGTCCTGTTTCAACGCTTTTCGCGCTGGTCACTTCCTGTGCCTCGGTGCGGGATCGCGGAGACGGATGTACCGGTGCAGCGCGGTGCTTCGACAACGTCGGCAAACCTTTCAGGCACGTGGAAGGGATTGACCGGCGGACGGCGGCGAATTTCTGCCGCCGATGCCGGAAAACGCGTTCTAAACCAGTGCCTCAATGCGGCGGCCGGCCAGGCGGCCGCCCACCTGGATACCGTTCACGACGCGCCGGGAGTGATCTCGCACAAAGCGTCCGCCGATGCTCCACCGGCCGGTCGATGCATCCTGCAAAGAAAAGGTCAGATCCGCATGGACGACGATGTTTTCGGCCTCATCGCCGTCGATGCTCAGTCGCAACCCGTGCGGTCCCTCGCCGGTCACCCGGTACTCCACGTCGCCGTTGCGGTAGCTGCCCGAACACAGCTCACGCAGGTCGTCCGGCGAGGCGCCGCGCAGCCCGGCCCGATGCAGGCGGGCGACGGTCGGGTCACCGCCGGCCGACCCCGGGAACGTGAGCTGGTCGTCCACCGCCACGCCGTGCCGCCGCAATTCGGCCGACAAGTCACACCACATGGCGTACCCCGTTCCGGCGTTGCACGTGAGCGCCACGACCTGGCCACCGTCCGGGTCGATGCGAAGGTAGGCCGCCGTCCCGTCGGCGTTGCCGTCGTGGCCGGACCACCGATGCGGGGCGGTGCCGAACGCGGCCAGCCCGAGCCCCCAGCCGCGGGCCAGTCCGAACGGCACCGCGTCCGGCACCACGGCCCGCATCTGCTCGGCGAGCCGGGGCGGCAGGACGGCGGGGAGCCCCTGACCCAGGTGCAGCCGGCCGAGAGCCACCAGGTCGAGGGCACTGAGCGCCAGCGCGCCGGCGGCGGCTTCGGCCTCGCAGAGCGACTGCCGGACCGGCCGGATCCGTCCGGTGAGCGCGTGCGTGGAATGGCCGGTGGCCAGCGCACGGCCCGACCCGGCCCACCCCGGTACGCCGACCAGGTCCACCGGCACGCCCAGCGGTTCGAGCACGATGGCGGCGACGGCGTCCGCCCAGCTCATCCCCGTGATCTCGGAGACCATCCGGCCGAGCAGGACGTACCCGGCGTTGGAGTACGAGAACCCGGCCCCCGGAGACAGGACGAGCGGACCGGATTCGCAGACCCGGGCGAGGTAGCGGGCTGCGGATTGACCCGCGTCCTCAGCGGCGGGACCGCACGGCAGGCCTGCGGTGTGGCTCAGCAGCTGGCGGGCAGTGACCACCGAGACCTCCGCCGGCAGGCCGGACACGACACAGCCGACCGGCTCGTCCAGTTCGAGGTCGCCGTCCGCGACGAGACTGAGCACCGCCGTGGCGGTGGCCACCTTGGTCACCGAGCCCACCGGAAAAGCGGTCTCCGGCGTGACCGGCGCGTCCGTGCCGTGCTCGGTCACGCCGTAGTCGACGCTCAGCATCTCCCCGTGGCGGTGCACCGCCAGCTGGGCGCCCGGAACGCCGTGCCGCCGGGCACACCCGGCCAGGATCCGCGCCGCCGTGCGTTCATCGAGAACCGTTTGCCGCGGCTGCGCTCCGAACGCTGTGCTGCCGGCGTGCGCGGAAAAATCGAATGGAGGCGTCAAGCATCCGGACGGCAAGCGGTGAGTCACGTTCAGGCCTTTCGTCGGAGACAGGTTCACGTTCATCGGCGCAATTTGCACTATGAACCGGGTGCTCGATATGGCGATTACGCCGTCCCGCATTCATGTGCCGGTTCACTTACCCGGAAGCGCCGAACCAAACCAACGAAAACGCGTTCTCCCCGACGAGAAAGTGTGGCGAGAATTGCAGGGAAACTGAACGATCAACGACAACAGCCAGGTCGCACGGTGCTATCGCACACCTTGTGCGTCCCATTACCCGCTGATTCCGATATAGCTATTTCCGAATAGCGCGAAAGGGACAAAACACCCATCTTCCCGACCGCCGGCAACAACGACGGACCGGCGCCGCAGGTGCGGCGCCGGCCCGTCGTGGTGAGTCAGCTGCAGGTGGCGCCGTTGAGCCGGAAGCCGGTGGGGGCAGCGGCGTTGCCGGTGTGGTTGGCCTGGTAGCCGATAGTGGTCGAGCCACCCGGCGCGAGGACGCCGTTGTAGCCGGCGTCGGTCGCGGTGACCGCGCCGCTGGCCGGGGAGTAGCCGGCACTCCAGCCGGACACGATGGTCTGCCCGGCGGCCAGGGTGAAGCCCAGCGTCCAGCCGTTGACGGCGGTGGTGCCGGTGTTGGTGATCGTGATGATGGTGGTCAGGCCGGTGTTCCACGCGCTGACCGTGCTGGCGACCCGGCAGGTGCCGGTGCCGGGGTTGGCCGGCGGTGACGTGGTGGTGGGTGGCGTGGTCGGCGGGCTGGTCGGCGGCGAGGAAGGCTGACTGCCGCCGACGGCGCTCATGATGGCGTTGATGATGCCCGGCTGGGTCACCGCGCCGGTGCTCCGGTCGAACAGAGCGAAGCCGTGCTGTCCGTTCCAGCCGTTGTCCCAGTACGCGGTGGCTGCTCCGTACTTCTTGGCGGTGGCCACCACGGCGCGCGCGTAGTCGGCGCGGTAGCGGTTGTTCGTGGAGTCGTAGGTCGTCTTGTCGATCGAGCCGTACTCACCGACGAAGACCGGATAGCCGCGCGTGACGAACTTGTCGTACACCTTCTTCATCTGCCCGTCCAGGAAGTCCTCCTGGCCCCACACCGACTTCTTCGCCGGGTCAGTCGCGCCCGCGCCCCACTGCGTGATGGTGCCGTCCTCCTGGCCCGCGAAGTCCCACGGGTCGTAGTAGTGGACGGAGATCATGATCCGCTGCTCGTTCGCGGGAACGGACGACGACCGGTTCTGGTCGGTGGGAAGCACAAATCCGCTGCCCACGGTGTGGTCGATGTTCGTGTTCCAGCCGGGCACCAGCAGCCACCGCGACGCGTTGGTCCCGCCGGTGCGGCGTACGGTGTCCACGAAGATCTGGTTGTAGGCGTTGATGTTCGAGTAGCACGGCTGGGTCGGGTTGCCGTACTGACCGTCGAAGTTCTCGTTCATGGATTCGAAGATCAAGTGCTCGTTGTAGGTCTGGAACTTCGACGCGATCTGCTGCCAGACCTTCTGGTACTTGTCCTTGATCGTCGTCTGGTCGGCCGCGTCGCAGATCAGCCAGGAACCGGTGACGGACTTGTAGCCGTCGCCGTGCATGTTGATCAGGACGTACAGGCCCCGGCTGTAGGCGTAGTCGACGACCTCCTTGATCCTGGTCAGCCAGGCCGCGTTGACCGTGTAGCCGGGGCCGGAACCGATGTGTCCGAGGTAGGAGACCGGGATCCGGATCGTCTTGAACCCGGCCGCACGTACCCGGTCGATGAAGGCCTGCGTCACGGCCGGATTTCCCCAGGCCGTCTCGCTGGGGATGCCGTTGTTGTTGGCCTCCAGGGTGTTGCCCAGGTTCCACCCGGCGCCCATGTCGGCGACCAGCTGAGGACCGCTCAGCTGGGCCACGACGTCGGCCGAGGCCGGCCTCGTCATGCCGTACGCGGCTCCGCCGAAAGCCAGGACGGCCGCCAGGAGCGCGGGTCCGGCCTTCCTCATTATCGATTGCATAGCTGACCCCTTTCGTACGGCATCAAGCATCAAGCACAGCGGTGAGGTGCTCTTTCTTTGTTGGCATCCCAGTCAAAGTACAGCAGGCATCGACAGCAGTCCATCAATAGGCCTCCGGTGATGGGATGCGTCGGCCGCGTCGGTCGGGAAATGTGCGGACCCCGTCAGCGCCGTACCGACGGCTGTCCGGGGAACACTGCCGGGGTTCTCCGACCGCATCGCAGCCGACTGACAGGCCTTGGCCGATGCCCGTGATGGAATCAAATACCGGCGGTTCGCGTCCTGGTCATCGAGTGCACCCTCGATCGAGCGCCCTCCTCGAAGGAGCGACCAACGTATGCGACGTCCGATGTCAACCACGCGCTGGATGGCCAGAGCTTCACCACCTGCTTCCGAAGCATCACGCCGCTGCGGCAGGTCACTACCGTGACGTGGATGGCGGGGCTGACGCCGGTGGCCTTGACCTCGCGGGCCGACGTCGATGCGGCGGCAGCGAACGGCTGGGTCACGGTGCCGGTCACCGGCACGGTCGTCAACTGCCCGGTGCTGTGAACGATCGGATGGCTCGGTGACCGGCCGCAGCGCCGCGCCACTCCGTACCTCGGCGTCGGCGGATGCCGACCGCGCCCGTCTGCACAGGAGTATTCGTGAGAAGTGGCGCAAGCCGCCCCGGGCAGGACTTCCTCGAAGCGGTGATGTCCCACCTGGACATGCTGCATACATTGGCGCGCCGGTTGACCCGCAACCGCCAGGATGCCGAAGATCTCGTGCAGGAGGTGATGATGCGTGCCTTTGCGGCCTCGCGCCGCCAGGACAGCCCGCAGTCGATGGGCGCCTGGCTGGCCACGATCTGCCTCAACACCGCCCGCTCAGCCGGGCGTCGGCAGCAGGCACGACCGCCCGAATATCATGACGACACCGCGTTGGCCCGGTTGCCGGCGCCGACCGACACCGATCTGGCCGCGATCGCGAACATCGAGGCGGACAAGGTCCAGGACGCGCTGGCCGCACTGGCTCTGGGGCAGCGCCAGGTGATCACCCTGATCAACCTGTGCGGATTCAGCACCGACGAGGTGGCCCGGATGCTCGACATTCCCCGTGGGACGGTGCTGTCGCGCCTGCACCGCGGTCATCAGGCGCTCGCCGTCCGGCTCGCCGACAGGATCAGCCGGTGAGCGGGACGCAACCGGGCTCCAGTGCCGATTGCGACGAAGAGCAACTTGCCGCGTACAGCGCCGGCGAGCTCGGCCCCGAGGAGCGCGACAGGATCGCGGCGCACCTGCTGGACTGCGAAGCGTGCTGGCGGCAGTCGCTCACCTCGCGGGCGGTCGTCACCGCCGTCCAGCGGTTGTGGGAACCAGCACCGGCTTCGTTGCGGGCCGACCTGCGTGCGGCCATCACCGCACCGGCGCCGATACGGCGGCGACTGCCGGGACGGCTGACCGCGGTCCTGACCGCGTCGGTGGCGCTGGTCATCAGTGGCATGGTGGTGCTGACGGCGACGCAGCGCCATGACGCGCCGACCGCGCGACCGGCAACGCAGTCACCAGCGGCCGCGGGCGAACTGCCGGAACGTGTCAGGGCCGCGATCGCCCTCTACGCCACCACCATGCCGGCTTCGGACCGGCCTCCAGCGGTGCCCGACCTGGCACCGATCGGTCTACGGTTCAGTTCGGCGAGCGTCATCGAAGTAGCAGGTACCCCCTCCACTTGCTACACCTACTTCGACGTGAACGACCTTCAGGTGGGGCTCCTTGTCGCGGCCACGCCATGGCCTCGGCCGACTGCAGCCGAGTCGGTCACGGCCGGTGCCTGGGCAACCCAGAGCAACGGCCTGACGCTGCTCGGCGGCGCCGACGGAGGCGGTCACCAGATGCTCGTCATTGCCCAGGACCACACGATCGCCATGACGGCCGCGGCTCATCTGAGAATGATCTGAGCAGCAGCCTGGGAATGGTGGGATCGAGCGCAACGGCGCCGCATTCAGTTATCTGAACGGCCCGTGTACGACGCGGCAGGCATACCTCCTGCTGCAATTCTTGCTGCCCCTCCAACACGCATGGCAACAGTGAGATTATCACTTCGTAAGATTTATAGATGTCTATCTCGGGATAGGGTCGTTCATGTCGTTGCGGAACAACCACCATCGGTAAGAGTGGTGCGGCACCGGCGATCTCACATCTGCGCCACGATCCTTGACTGGCGCGACCTTACCTTTAGGGAGGACGTCGTGCGTAAGTACGTCGCGGAACTGTTGGGAACGTTCTTTCTCGTTCTTACCGTCGGCATCACAGTGACCACGATGAACGCCATGGCGCCGCTGGCCATCGGCGGTGTGCTCATGGTGATGGTGTACGCGGGAGGACACGTCTCCGGAGCTCATTACAACCCGGCAGTGACCCTGGCGGTGCTCATCCGCGGCCGGATCGCCGCCATCGGGGCGGCGGGCTACGTCGCCGCCCAGATCACTGGTGGCCTGCTGGCAGCCATCACCACACGGTTGATACTCGACCGGCCCGAGACCGCCGCGCTGTCGTTCTCCGGGCGTCAGATCACAGCCGCGTTCGTCGCCGAGGTGCTGTTCACCTTCGCTCTGGCCTATGTGGTGCTGAACGTGGCCACCAGCCGAAGCCACCCGGTCAACTCCTTCTACGGCCTGGCTATCGGCGGCACCGTCATGGTGGGAGCATTCACGGTCGGCGCAATCTCCGGCGGCGCGTTCAACCCCGCGGTCGCAGTCGGCGCAGCGGCAATGGGCCTGCTGTCGTGGTCGACGATCTGGGTGCACCTGGTAGCAGAGATCATCGGCGCCGCGGTGGCGGCGGCCGCCTTCCTCGCGCTCAACAGCGACGACCGGGCCCGCGTCGACCCGAACCCGGATCCGGTATCGGCTTCCGGGCCGAGCAGGACCGAGCTTGTCGAACCGGCGCCCTCCGCGGCCCGGTCCTAGCCCCGACAAATCCTCCGGCTCCGGACCATGCCTACCGCAGCCCTTCAGGTTGGCAGCCGATTTCTGATGCGCATTGGTTTCGTGGCCCGACCACTTGTCAGCAACATCTTCCAATTAATGCAACGCCTCTCCGATCTTCTGCGGCCCCCTTGCCGACTGATCAAGAGAGTTCCCGCCACCCGGAGGAATGAATGCCCGAGAATGACGCGAGCCAAGGACGGAAGATGGACAACGAAGACAAGTGCCCGGTTGCGCACACATCGCGTGGCGGCACATCCACTCGGGACTGGTGGCCCGATCAGCTCGATGTGACGGTTCTTCATCAGAATCCGCCGGCGTCAGATCCGATGGGCATGGATTTCGACTACGCCGCCGCGTTCGACACCGTGGACCTGGCGGCGGTGAAGGCCGACATCGAGACGGTGATGACGACCTCGCAGGACTGGTGGCCGGCCGATTACGGACATTACGGCCCGTTGTTCATCCGGATGGCCTGGCACAGCGCCGGCACCTACCGGATCAGCGACGGTCGTGGCGGCGCCGGTTCCGGCGAGCAGCGTTTCGCCCCGCTGAACAGCTGGCCGGACAACGGGAATCTGGACAAGGCGCGCCGGCTGCTCTGGCCGGTCAAGAAGAAGTACGGGAGCAAGATCTCCTGGGCCGACCTGATGGTCTTCGCCGGCAACTGCGCGCTGGAATCGATGGGTCTGCGCACGTACGGCTTCGGCGGCGGACGCGTCGACGTCTGGGAGCCCGAACTGGTCAACTGGGGTACGGAGGAAACCTGGCTCGGCGACGAGCGCCACAGCGGCGACCGGGAACTCACCGATCCGCTGGCAGCGGTCCAGATGGGTCTGATCTACGTGAACCCGGAAGGCCCGAACGGCAACCCGGACCCCTTGGCCGCTGCCCGCGACATCCGCGAGACGTTCCGGCGGATGGCGATGAACGACGAGGAGACCGTCGCGCTCATTGCCGGCGGCCACACCTTCGGCAAGACGCATGGCGCCGGCCCGGCCACTGCCGTCGGCCCGGAACCGGAGGCCGCACCGATTCAGGAGTTGGGCCTGGGCTGGCGCAGTACGTTCGGCACAGGTAAGGGCCGCGACGCGATCACCAGTGGACTCGAAGGCGCCTGGACACCGACCCCGGTGAACTGGGACAACAGCTTTTTCGAAACCCTGTTCGCGTACGAGTGGCAACTCTCGCGGAGCCCGGCCGGAGCACAGCAGTGGATCCCAACCGACCCGGCAGCCGCCACAGCTGTTCCGGACGCTCACGACCCTTCGACGACGCACACCCCGGTGATGCTCACGACGGACCTGGCGCTGCGTCTCGATCCGATCTACGAGCCGATCTCGCGGCGTTTCCACGAGAACCCACAGGAACTGGCCGAGGCTTTCGCCAAGGCATGGTTCAAGCTCACCCACCGCGACATGGGGCCCCGCTCGCTGTACCGGGGCCCGTTGGTGCCCGCCGAGCCTCAGCTCTGGCAGGACCCGGTGCCCCCGGCCACCGCTGAGCCGCTCGGCGACGACGACATCGCCGTACTGAAGGAAAGGATCCTCTCGTCGCCGTTGACCCTCGCCGACCTGGTCTTCGTCGCCTGGGCTGCGGCGTCGACGTTCCGCGGCACCGACAAGCGGGGCGGGGCCAACGGGGCGCGTATCCGCCTTGCCCCTCAGAACGCGTGGGCGGTCAACGACCCCGGCCGGCTGGCCGGCATTATGGACATGCTCGAGGGTATCCGGCAGGGGTTCGGCACGCCGGTGTCACTCGCAGACCTCATCGTGCTCGGCGGGTCCGCGGCCGTGGAGCAGGCGGCAAACAACGCCGGTCTTTCCATTGCCGTCCCGTTCAGCCCAGGCCGTACCGATGCGGCACAACAACAGACCGACGTGGAGTCGTTCGCCGCACTGGAGCCGACTGCCGACGGATTCCGCAACTACCTCGGCAAGAACCACCGTCGGGCGACGGAGCAGTTACTCGTCGACCGGGCGCAACTGCTCACGCTCACCGCCCCCGAGATGACCGTCCTGGTGGGCGGGCTGCGGGTACTGAACGCGAACACCTCGCAGTCACCGCACGGCTTTCTGACCACTGCGAAGGACACCCTGAGCAACGACTTCTTCGTGAACCTTCTCGACCCCCGTACGACCTGGACACCGGTCGCCGGCGATGAGGAGACGTTCGAGGGACGCGACTGTACGACCGGAGAGCTGAAGTGGACGGCCACCCGAGCTGACCTGGTCTTCGGCTCGAACTCGATCCTGCGTGCGCAGGCCGAGGTGTATGCCGGCGACGACGCGAAGGAGAAGTTCGTACGTGACTTCGCCGCGGCCTGGGTCAAAGTCATGAACCTGGACCGCTTCGACATCGCTTGACCGATCTGCCGGGTCGGTCCCCGCCAACCCGCTGACAGCCGGCAGGGAATGGACGCACCCCTGCCGGCGAGCGCCTGGATCCCGGTCCCCGGCGGTAAGCGCATGGTAAGGGTTTCCGGGTCGCAACGCGGCTAGGTTCATCAGTGACCCATCCTGGCAAACTGCGTTGGAGGAATCCTTGTTCTCGAGGAGAGTCGCTGTGCTGGGCGTTGTAGCGGCCACCGGCATATCGCTGTTCGGATGCGCCGCATCCGACGGACAGTCAACCGGGCCGGCGGCGGCGACCACAGTGACCGGGCCGGCGAGCGCGCCCAGCCCAGGACCCACCCCGTCGGCCTCGGGTGAGCCGCTGGCAGATGCCCTCCAATTCTCCTCAGCCACGGTCGACGGCGGTACCTTCGACGGCGCCAGCCTCGCGGGCCGGCCCGCCGTCCTGTGGTTCTGGGCTGCCTGGTGCCCGCGGTGCCGGGCCGCCGCGTCGCACGTCGCCGCCGTTCAAGCCGACTACGCGAGCAAGGTCAATGTGGTGGGTGTGGCGGGGCTGCGCAGCGGGCGCGACAGCATGACGGCCTTCGTCCGCGAGACCGGCATCGGCGCGTTCCCGAGCCTGGCCGACGACGAAGGCGCGGTCTGGCGCAAGTTCGGCGTCACCGCGCAGGAATTCTTCGTCATCGTCGACTCGTCCGGCAATGTTGTCCACAAGGGACCGTTGTCGAGCGACGAATTGCGGGACCGCGTCGCCGCGCTGGCCGGATAGTCCGATGCTCACCGACGCGCCGTACGGGCTCGCGTTGTCAGCCGGTGTCCTCGCCGCGGTCAACCCATGCGGCTTCGCACTGCTTCCCGCGTACGTGTCGCTGCTCGTCACCGGAGACGACCCTGCCGACACTCCGACCCCGGGCATGGCTCTGCGCCGGGCGTTGACGCTGACCGCGGCGATGACCGCCGGGTTCGTCGCGGTGTTCGGTACGTTCGGGCTTCTCGCCGCACCGGCAGCGGACTGGCTGGCGAACCGGCTGCCGTGGGTGACCGTCGCGATCGGGATCCTGCTCGCGGGACTTGGCGGCTGGCTGGCTGCCGGCCGCGAGTTGCCGTCGCCGGTGCCGAAACTGAGTCGCGCACCGAAGCTCAGCCGCGGGGTGGGTTCGCTGCTGCTGTTCGGGATGTCGTTCGCCGTCGCGTCGCTGGGCTGCACCATCGGGCCGTTCCTGGGCGTCGTGGTGGCGTCGTTCGCCACCGGCTCGGTGGCCCAGGGCGTCGGGTTGTTCGTGGCCTACGCCGCGGGCATGGCATTGGTGGTCGGCGCTATCGCCGTTGCCGTCGCCGTGGCGCGCCAAAGCGTGGTCACCTGGATGCGCCGCACTGCGTCCGTGCTGTCACGCACGGCGGGCGCACTGATGTTCATCGCGGGAATCTACGTAGCCTGGTACGGCTGGTACGAGATCAGGATCCAGGCGGACCCCACCACCACTGATCTTGTCGTCGACACCGCCGGGCAGATTCAGAGAACGCTGGCGGCGGCCCTTGACCGCGCCGGCCCGGCCGGCATCGCGATCGCTACCGCCGTGCTGTGCGCTGTGATCGCCGCGCTCGCGCTGCGCCGCCGACGCGCTCGCTCCGGCTGAGCCTGCCGGAGCATTGGGGACGAATGCGGAAGGCAGAACACCCCTGCCGCGCTCTCGTCAGGGCGGGCGAGGCTCAGTCCCACGCCAGGCCAACAGTCATCCGACTGATGTCAGCCGGTGTCTGGTCAGACCAGAATCTTATTGTCCGGCACCCCCGGGGGCGGGGTGCGTCAGCGACAAGGAGCCTGCCATGCCGGAAGCCGTTCTCATCCCACCCCGATCCGGAGCCGATTCCATTGTCGATCGCAGTGACGCGCTCCTGCGGTTGAGCGAGGCGCTGTCGGCCACCACCACACCCGCGGACGTCATCGCGACCGTCGAAGCGCTGCTCGTGGACTGCCTGGGCACCGGACCCTCCTCCGTGAGGGTTGCGCTTGAGCAGCATGACCCTCTGACGAGCCGAACCGTCGAGGACTGCCGGGCGCTGTACTTCGGCGACCCCACCGAGATCATTGCCGCGTTCCCGGCGCTGGCGGCCGACCTCGACTTCGCCGCAGCGGCCTGCCTGCCCCTGCGGGGCACCGGCCGCACTTTGGGCGCCCTGCTGCTGACCTGGAGCCACGCGCGGATGTTCTACATCGGCGAACGGGCGTTCTTCTCCACCGTGGCCGCCTACACCGCGCAGGCGCTCGCACGTTCTGTGCATCTGCAGTCCCGTATCACTGCGGTCGAGACCCTGCAGGGGGCGATGCTGTCGCCGTTACCGGCTGTGGACGGCTACCGCCTCGCCGGGCACTACCTACCGGCCGAGGGCGGCAAGGTCGGTGGTGACTGGTACGACGCGGTGAGCACCTCAGCCGGCCGGCTCACCCTGGCGATCGGTGACGTCGCGGGTCACGACATGGCAGCCGCCGCACGCATGGGATCTCTGCGCAGCATGCTCCGGGCCTACCTGGTGGACCGGCGCGAGCCTCCGGCCAGCCTGTTGCGCCGGCTCGACACGGCCAATCACGCCTTGGGCGACCCCACCGTCGCCACCGCGATCGTGGCGGCCATCCACCGAACGCCCGACGGCACCCACCGGTTGCACTGGTCCAACGCAGGCCATCCCCCGCCGGTGCTGATCGAACCTGGTCGCAGCGTGCGCGCGCTCTTGGGCAACGACATCCTGCTCGGGGCCTACCCTGGTACGCCGCGACGCACCTACACCTGCGCGCTGCCGACCGGCTCGATCGTGCTCCTGCACACCGACGGACTGGTAGAGGACCGCGGCCGCCACATCGACGCCGGTCTGGCGCGGCTGTACCGGCGGTTGCGCCGCAGCGGCGCGACCCGCCTCGACGATCTGCTCATCGACGCCGTCGGCGGTCTCGGCGGGAAGGCCGACGACGACGTCGCGTTGCTCGCGGTGAAGGTCGGCTGAGGGCGTCATGACGACCTGCAGACCGGGTAGCTCGTGGCCGACCTGGTCCCCCAGCTCGCCTACGTCGGTCCCGTGTCCCCAAGATCAGGCCCGCCCCCGCGGTGCTCGCGTTTCCATCGGCGATCCCCCGCACCGTCACGGCGGCCATCGTCAGCACCGTCGTCGTCGCGGCGGCCGTGCTTCAGCCGAGCGACGCGACACCATGACGATAGGCCCAGATGACGGTCTGGACGCGGTCACGGGCCCCGATCTTGGCCATGGCCCGGCCGAGGTGGCTCTTGACAGTGCTGATCTCGACGACCAGTTCGGCCGCAATCTCGGCGTTGGACAGGCCTTCGGCGAGCAGCCGGACGATCTCGGTCTCGCGTGAGGTCAGAAGCTGGTCGGTGCCCACGCCGGACGCCAGGGCGGGCGTCGGCGGGCGCCGGCGCGCGAACTCGACGATGACCCGCCGGGTGACCGTCTGGTCGACCATTCCCTCGCCGGCGGCCAGGCGGCGGATCGCTTTGATGAGGTCGTCCATGTCGGCGTCCTTGAGCAGGAAGCCGCTGGCGCCCGCTTCGAGCGCCCCGAACACGTACTCGTCGAGCTCGAAGGTGGTCAGCACCAGGACGGCGGGCGGCGGGTCGATCTCGTTGACGATGACGCGCGTCGCGTCGAGGCCGTTGCCGCCGGGCATGCGAACGTCCATGCAGACGACGTCGGGGCGCAGCCGGCGTGCGAGCGTCACCGCGTCCGGGCCGTTGGAGGCCTCGCCGACGATCTGGATGTCCTCGGCCAGTTCGATCAGCGAACGGAATCCCGCGCGCAGCAAGGGCTGATCGTCGACCAGGAGCACCGTGATCATGAGGGCCGGCCGGCCGAACGGGGAATGGCCGGCTCGGCGAACTCCTGGGTGCTCCAGGCCACGTCAGCCCCTTTCCTGATCACACCAGGCATGTGCCGGGCGGCCCTTCTCGGGGAAGCTAGCACATCGGATCCGATGGGTACGGAAGGCGAGGCGGGCCACGATGGGAAGCGGACCGAGCTCCCGCCCGCCCGTCACCGCAGGTGGCGGAAGGTCAGGCGGATCTCTTCGGCGAGCAGCTCGGGCTGTTCCCACGCGGCGAAGTGCCCGCCTCGGGGCATTTCTTGGTAGTGCACGAGCCTGGGATATTTGGCCTCCGCCCAGCGTCGGCTGCCGAGGTAGATGTCGCGGGGGAAGATGCTGACGCCGACCGGCACGTCGACCTTCGGATCCCGATAGCCGCGGAAGCTCTCCCAATAGATGCGCGCGGACGAGGCGGCGGTTCCTGTCAGCCAGTACAGCGAGATGTTGTCCAGCATCTCGTCCCGGCTCAGCAGGGCTTCCGGATCGCCACCATGGTCGGTCCACTGCTGGTACTTCTCGTAGATCCACGCCGCCTGTCCCACCGGTGAGTCGGTGAGGGCGTACCCGATGGTCTGTGGGCTCTGGATCTGCTCGTGCTTGTAGCCCGACTCGTTGTCCTCGAAGTCACGCTGACGCTGCAGCGCACGCCGCTCTGGTGGGCTCGTGGCCTCCTCGGCGCCGTAGGTGGGGAACATGTTGGAGTGGATCGCCCGGACTGCGGGCTCACCGATGCCGCCCAGCGCCGTGGTGACGGCATGTCCCCAGTCGCCGCCCTGAGCCACGAACTGGTGGTAACCCAGTCGTTGCATCAGCTCGACCCAGGCCCGCGCGATCCGCTCGGGCCCCCAACCGGTCTCCGCCGGCTTGCCGGACAGCCCGAAGCCGGGCAGCGAGGGCAGAACGACGTGGAAGGCGTCCTCCGCTGCGCCACCGTGTGCTCGCGGATCAGCCAGCAGGGGTGCCACCTTCAGGAACTCGATGACCGACCCGGGCCAGCCGTGAGTCATCACGAGCGGGGTCGCGTCCGGTTCCGGTGAGCGCAGGTGGAGGAAGTGAATATCGAGGCCGTCGATGTGGGTAGTCGACGGATCCAGTGCGTTCAGCCGCGCCTCGCACGCCCGCCAGTCGTAGCTGTCGCGCCAGTAGGCGCACAGTGCCCGCAACCTTCGCGACGGTACGCCCTGACTCCAGTCCTGCACCGGCTCGGGCTCAGGCCAGCGAGTACGCCTGAGCCGCTCGCGCAGATCGTCGAGAGCGTCGTCGGAGACGGCGAAGGGACGTGGCCGGATCACATTACTCATGAGGGGAATCCCTTCCGTACCGGTGTCGTTCCGCGTCGGCCAGGAACGTTGCAAGGTCGTCATAGCCGTAGTGAAGCGCCAGTTGCCGGGGTGTGTGACCGGTATGGGACCGCAGGACCAGGCTTGCGCCGGCTTCGACCAGGGCACGCGCCGCTTCGCCGTGCCCGTGCCAGACCGCATCGTGCAGGGCGGTGAAGCCGTTGTAAGCGCCCTGCGCGTCGAGGTCGAGCGCCGGCGCACCGGTCCGGCCGGATGCCGTCAGCACCCGCAGGACTTCGGCGTGCCCGGCGAAGGCGGCTTCGTGGCCCGGCGTGGCTCTCATCAAACCGTTGAGCCGCCGCGGGTCCGCGCCTGCGTCCCGCAGCACGCGGGCAATCCCGGCGTGTCCGTCGCGGGCGGCCAACCCGAGTGCGGTGTAGTCGTCGTCGTGTCCGCCGATCTCCGGCATCCGCTCGTCGAGCGGCACACCCGCGGCGATGAGCCGTTCCACCTCGGGAAGGTCACCGGCCTTGACCGCCGCGGGCAACGGCAGGGCGCGGACCCGGCTCGCGTCCGCGTCGTCTCTGGCTCGCAGGAGGCCGGCGATGCTGTCGGCCCCGTCCTGAAGTGCAAGGTCGAGTGCCGTCTCCTGCCAGTGGTTCCGGATCGTGGTCCGGGCGCCTCGCGCCAGCAGCAGGTGGACCGCGGCCTCGTTCTTGTGCTGGACCGCGTCCATCAGGGGTGTGTGCCCGAGCCGGGCGGACTGCTGATCGACGAGGGCCCCGTGGTCGAGCAGCAGACCGATGACGTCGGCGTCGCCGGATTGCGCCGCCTTGTGCAGTGCGGTGGCGCCCATGTTCGGCTCGACCGTGAAAACGTCGGCTCCGGCTTCCAGCAACAGAGCGACCAGTCTCAGCCGGCCGAGGCCGGCAGCGATCATCAAAGGTGTACGACCGTCGTGGTCGCGGTGACCGGGGTTTGTCCCCGTCGAGAGCAGTTCGCCCACCGCTACCGCGTCACCGGCCCGAATCGCGGCTTGCAGGGTCAAGTCCAGCCCCTCCCTGTATGTGTGTGAGCAGTTTCGGCGTTCACCGAACGCCTCCCAGGCGACACCCTGTTCCAGGCACAGGGTCAAGCGCGCACGGGACGCTGCACCCGCGCTCAAGCCCAGGACGCTGTTTCCTGCTCAGGCAAGCGGACGGAGGCGTTTCCGGCCACGCTCAGCAGCGTGGCGCCCAGTGCTGCGGCCAGACTGATGCGGCCCTCGAACAAAATGCCCTTCTCGGCCGCTCCGCCCGTCATACGGGCCGGGGTCAACGTACGCAGACCCGCTTCCGGTACGGCCGCACCGCCGAGGGCGCAGGACTGCGTCGCGGGTGACTGTTCGATCATTGGTGAGTTCCCTTCTGACGTGGCTCGCTGAGGGTCCGGCGGCAGCCAGTCCGGTCCGGTCGAAACGAAGCTGACGAACGCCGTGTGATCAGTCTTGCGACTGGGGCAGCCTCTTCGCGTCGGTAGAAACCACGCACGCCTCGATCAGGCGCGACTGCGCAGCTCACCGCCACGGCCGTTCCAGAGCACGTCAGTACTCGACCGGCAGGTGGGGGGCGACCGCCGCACTCCACTGGCCTCTTGACCCTGTGGCAGGAACGGGGTGTCAACTTCTCGCGGACAGCTGACCTTCAACCCCAGCCGCCCTGCTCGGATGGCCGGCGTGGCGCAGGAAGGGGCCGATGTGGCCTGGAGCACCCGTGAGCTCGCGGATCTGGCCGGCACAACGGTGAACACCATCCGGCACTACCACCGGCTTGGTCTGCTCGAGGAGCCGACGCGCCGCTACAACGGCTACAAACAGTACGGTATCGAGGATTTTGTCCGCCTGCTGCGTATCCGGCGGTTGGTCGGCCTGGGAGTACCTCTGGCGCAGATCCAGTCGATCTCATCCGACGGCGACAACGGTTCGCAAGTCCTGCGACAGGTCGACACGTCCCTCGCAGCCGAGGTCGAGCGCCTGCGAAAAGTACGCTCCGACATCGCTGCCATCCTGCGCGACGGCGGATCCGCCGACACACCGTCGGGCTTCGGCGCCGTCGCGCCCCGCTTGTCGCCATCTGACAGCTCGCTCCTCCACGTCATTACCCAACTCTGTGACGAGGACGCCCTGGCCGACCTGAAGAACATGTTGGAGAGCGACCCCGGCCCGGTTGATCAGGAGTTCGACGCCCTACCGGCCGAGGCGGACGAGGCCACGCGCCAGCGCCTGGCCGAAAGCCTTACGCCGACCCTCGTCCGGCACCTCGTCGACTACCCCTGGCTGAGCGACCCGGCGGCCCGTCTGGTGAAGAGTGAGCACGTCACGCGGCAGACATTCGTCGACGCTGTGATCGACTTGTACAACGCGGCCCAGATCGACGTGCTGGTCCGGGCCGGCCTTCTTGCCCAGAAACAGTTGCGCCTCGCGCACAAAGATTGACGACGCGTCCAGCGCGGCTCGACGGCGACCCGGAAGTCAGCGGCGAAACAAGCCGCGACCCTCGCATCTCCGCTGCTCATAGACCGTTCCAGCTCCGGCCGGCAAGTTATCCGTGGGCTGAATCGCTTCTGTTTTGTCCTGAGGAGACACCGGGCATGGGGTGCGGGACCGTTCCGGCCTCGACCTCTTCCATGTAGAACCGCGACTGGACGATCTTGTCATCGAGCACCTTGATGAGGATCACGCCGCGCATGTCGGAAGCACCCGGCCGCAAGTAGTGGAACTCGCCCCAGAACTCGTCGTCCGATTCGACGGAGCCGGTCACGGTGATGTGAATCCCGGGGAACTGCGCAAAAATCATTCCCCAATTCTTGCGAACGTGCTCGGAGCCGTCGAAGGAACGGTTCGGGTGGGCAGGCCACTCGCTGGCAAAGCCATCTGCGAAAGTCTCGGCGAGCGCATCCAGATCATGCGCGTTGATGGCGTCGATCAGCCTGTTGACGACAGAAAATGTCATACCCGTAGAGACGTTTGGGCCCACCGGAAAAGTTCGCGTCAGCGGCGTGATCACAGCCACCAGCTTTCGTACTTGACCGTGTTCCGGGAACAGGGACTGAGATGGACAAGCATGCTGTGTCAGCTCGCGCCGGTCGATGCAAAGCGGTCGCCGTGGTCCCCTTCCAGAGTCCGGCCCTTGACCATGTCAGGACAACACGGTCTCTACTTCTCGCGTACCTGCCCACTGCGTCCCCGCGTACCGGGACGCAGCCCCGCCGAAAGGACAGTGCGATGACACCGCAGCCCGAGCCACCGATCCTGGGGGAGGACCTTCTTCTGTTGCTGTGCCGGCCTGGTCCCGCGATATCGGCCGGCGGCGAACACCTGCTCTCCCCCGCCCTCGCCGGGGCCGTGCTGATCGATCTCAGCCTCGGCGGACACGTCCGGACCCTCCCCGGCCGGGGTGGCTCGACCCGGGTGGACGCGATCGCCGGGCACCCGCCGGCCGATGACGTTCTCCGTTCCGCCTGGGACCACCTCCTCGGCCGTCCCCGGGAGGTGCAGGCGGTACTCGCCGCTGTCGGGCCGAGCTTGCGCGTGCCGTTGCTCGATCGGCTCGTCCGGCGCGGCGACCTGCGCCGGCCGTCCCGCGAAACGTTCGGCTCGGTCGGCCTCCACGATCTCGAGGAGGGGGGATCCGGCCGCCGGGATCACGTGCTTTCCGCCGTACGGACAGCGCTTGTCGATGACGTTGAGGCGCCGGACCGGACTGTCGGGCTCGCGGCGTTGTTGTCCGGAACCGGGATACTGCGCACCTTCGATCCTGAGATTCCCTGGACACCTATGGTCGTGGCACGCGCCGCGAAGCTCGAGCGTGACGTCTGGGCAGCGCGGGCCGTCGCCGATGCGGTCGGCCGATCGGTCGCCCTGGCCCTCGTCGGCAACGTGTTCGTTGCGGCCGCCGTCCTTTTCTGACGGCTCTCAGCCGCTCCGGCGGCCGTTGAGCGCGTCACGGAGAGCAGCCCGGGAGCTGATGCCGAGCTTGGGAAAAACCCGGTACAGGTGAGACGAGACGGTGCGCGGAGACAGCATCAGGCGCGCGGCAATCTCCTTGTTGGCCAGGCCGGCCGCGGCCAACTCGGTGACCTCCCACTCTTGCGGGGTCAGCGTGACTCCGACGCGAGCTTTCGACGCTCGCGCGTTCCCGGTGGCCCGCAGTTCGGCGCTCGCCCGCGCCACCCACGGAGTGGCACCGAGCCGCTCGAAACGGTCGCGTGCCGCGGAAAGCTGCACCCGGGCTTCTGCCTTGAGCGCCTGCCGCCGGAGCTGTTCACCGTAGGCCAGTTCGGTCCGGGCCAGCTCGAACGGCCAGTGCTCGATGCCGGGCAACGCCAAGGCCCTGTCGAAATGGTGCGCCATCTCCGCCGGTGGCGCCGTCAGGGCGGTCATCGTGGCGGTCATCAGCGCGAAGCGCGGCGAGATGCGGGCGACCCCGCTGTTGCGCATCGCCGCCACGTGTTCGCGGGCCGCATCGGCCCGCCCGGACCGGAGCGCCGACTCGGTCAGATCGAGCGCCGTCCACAGCGCCTCGATGTTGAAAGGCGGCAGCCAGCCCGGCGCGGTGATGGCCGCCGCGTGGCGAAAGGCCGTCTCAAAGTCCGAAGAGCCCAGAGCGGCCCGGGTCTGAGCCATGTGGGCCCATCGGGTGAGGCGACCAAGCCGGCGGCTCGCCGCCCATTCGTGCAGCTCCTGCGCAAGGGCGGCACACGTGTCGGTGTCTCCGCGATGGGCCGCAAGCAGCGCCATGACATAGCGGCCGAACTGGCTGGGCAAGTGGAATCCGGTCTCGCGGCCCAGGACGAGGATCTCGGTCGCCATGCCCTGGGCCTCGACCCACCGACCGGAGTACAGGTCGTCCATCGCGCACATGAGCAGCGCCGGAAGCGCTCCGCCGATGGTTCCGCTGTCCCGAGCGTCCCGGATCATCTCGGTCAGGGACTGATGACATCCGGACAGGCGATCCAGGTACGAGGCGGTCAGCGCCGTCCGGATGATGACGTCGGCGTCCGTGACCTCCGGAAGTCGTGCGATCTGACCGTCGAGGTCGCGCAGCAGTTCGTCCGGTACCGCGCCCACGTCTTCCAGGATGTGCACCATCGAAACCGGTGAGCTGGCCGAGTCGCGAGGGAGCGAAGCCACCAGGTCCCGCAGCGGCGCCCAGAGATCGGCCCGGCCCGAATAATGACAGATGAGCAACAAGGTGTAGAGAGCCGGCATCAGCTCGTCGAGGTCGGTGGCGCCCGTGACCGCAAGAGGGCTGATCGCCTCGACCAGGATGCGATACGCGGTCGCGGCGTCCCCATCGGTCATCAGGTGCAGATAGCCGCGAGCCGCGGCCACGGGGAGCGATCGGCTCATGGCCGCGGCGCCGTCCAGCTCCCGCATCAGTTGACAGGACAACTCCAGATGACCGGCGACCGATACCCCGATGTACGCGGCATAGGCGAGACGACGGTCGCCGACCGATCGATCGGGGCTCAACGCGGCCGCACGACGCAGCCGATCCATCGCTCCCAGCACGTCACCGCGCTGCAGGCTCTGCCGGGCCCACTGCTCGACGAGGTGAGCGACCGGCTCGTCGGGGCCCGCAGCCGCCATCGACAGGTGCTCGGCATGCCGCTCGGGCCGGTCGACCAGCACGTCGGCAAGCCGTTGATGCGCTGATCTGCGCTGCTCCAGCGTCGCTCCTTCGATCACCGCCGATCTGACCAGGGGATGCTGGAAGTGCACGTGGCGCCCGTTCGCGCTCACCTGGATCAGAAGGTCGCGTTCCGCGGCGCCGAACGCATCCAGCCCGCCCTCACCGGCCGCGGCATGGAGCACCCCGAGATCACCGGAACTTTCCAGGGCGGCCAGCAGGAGAAGTTCACGCGTCCCGGCCGGCAGCCGCGCGACGCGGGCAGCGTAGAGCGCACGTACCTCCTTGGCCGGCCCGGTGCCGGGCACGGCGTCGCGCGGAGCGCCCGACATCCCGGCCAGCGCCCCGAACTCCAGCAGAGCCAGCGGGTTGCCCTGCGCCTGTCGCACCACATCCAAAGCCGCGCGGCGAGGCAGCTCGGCGAACCGCTCCGACAGCAGATGCAGCGCATCAGCCTCGTGCAGCGGCGGCACCAGTACCTCGGTCAGGCCTGAGTCATACGAGCCCATCGTTTCGCTGCGGACGGCCGCGAGCACCCCGAAGCGCCGTCCCACCGCTCGCCGGGCGACGAAGCTGATCACCGACCGGCTGGGCCGGTCCAGCACGTGCAGATCATCGACAACCAGCAGCAACGGCCGCTTGCGGGCAGCTTCGGCGAAGAGCGAAAGAACGCCGTGCAGGACGGTCATCTCGGCCGGCGTGGACCCGGCGCCGAACCCCAGCGCGACCTCGAGTGCATACCGCGAAGGGCCGGGCAGCTGTGCCAGCTCGGCCGAGAGCGGGCCGACCAGCTGGTGCAAACCTGAGAAACAGAGCGCCGTCTCGTGCTCGGCGCCACTACCGCGGATCACCCGCATCCCCATCGCCGCGGCCCGCTCGGCGGCCGCGTTCAGCAGCGCCGTCTTGCCGATGCCCGGCTCGCCCGCAAGCAGCATCGCGGAGCCGGTCCGGGCGGCCTCCTGCAGGAAGTCACCCAGGTCTGCGAGCTTGTCGGCCCGCCCCACCAGGCCATACCCGTCGAGATCCATGCCTAGAGTGAAAACCCCGTCCATAGAACAGGGTCAAGCCAGGCGTGCGACGGTCACCCATGACGGCTCTTTGTGGCTCGGCATTGTTCACTTCTGTCCACAATCCTCATCTGGACATCTACCATCCGGCGAGACTCACGCACGAACAACGGCCCTCCACATTGCGTGTCACCTCACGTACAGGAAGGATTTGGCCGTGTGATCACACAACACAAGGACACAATGTGTCCTGGTCGAAGCCGGCCGCACATACCGCCGAGATCTGCCGCGGCCCCGGCCCTCGCCTCGGACCCGCTCAGGCCGTCATATTGATCATCCGCTCGCGATAGCCCAACGGTTCCGGATATGGGTACGCGGAGAACGTGCCGTCCGCACCGCCACCCGGCCAGAAGCCGAAGCTGACCGGCTCGTGCGAACAGCCCCCGTGCATCACCGACGGCGGGCAGTTGGGCAATCCACCCGGGTATTGCCGAGCATCGCGCCCGGAGAAGCGGGTGTACGCCAGGTCCATCGCATTCCAGAAGAAGTGCACCGGGCTGGCCCTGCCCACGAACTCCGAGCGGAAGCGGTCCAGCACCCGCCTGGCGCAGCCGGGCCACGAACCTGTGATCGTCTTCTCCAACGCATCAGCCGATCGAGCGGGCGGCGTCGAGGATGATCTCGGCCACCGCGACGGGCTCCGAGGCGGGGACGCATGAGACACGCCGGCGAGTTCCACGGCGGCCCGGGCTCCAGCCCGCTTGACCATGAAGCGGTGGACCTCGAGCGGGATGTTGTCGTCGAGCTCCGGGTTGATGAACCAGGACGGCACACTCTTCCACGCAGGCTCACCGGAGCCTTCGTTGAGCGCGGAGGTGTTCGGCGGATGCTGGGCGACCGCGTCGAGGGCGGCCGTTCAGCTGGAAGGTCGGCGCTGAACTGCGAGCGCCTTGACGTGGTCGTGACCTACGGCGGCGTTGAAGATGCCCCCGTAGGAGTGACCGATCAACACGACCGGCCCGTCGAGCGTGCTCAGCAGGCTTGAGGCCACGGCGAAATCGCCGGACAAGCTGCGCAGCGCATTGGGCGCGGCGACAACCGCGTAGCGGTCACCGAGCAGCCGCTGGATGACGCCGCCCCAGCTGGCGGACTCGGCGAACGCGCCGTGGACCACGACGATTTCCGACCCCGATGAATGACGACAACGGCCCCGTCTGCCGGCAGGTCGAGGCCGGTCTCTGACTCCGCGTCCGGCAGCAGCGCCGAGTTCGGAACGATCAAGACGATCTTCAGCCGCTCCGACGACGAACGGACCGAGGACTACGTGGCCTTCCTGAAGGTGTCCGGGAACCTACCGCAAGGGCCGGCTCGTATCGATGATGCATACGGATCCGAGCGTCACGCCGGGTTCGAGCCGGCCTCAGCGGCCAGCGGTCCGATGCGCGGGGTGGTGTACCAGACGATCGCCACGGTGACGACGACGACCGCGCACGGGATGAGTGTGGCGGCGGTCGCGGCTCCAGCATCACGATCGGTCACGACGGCGTTCAGATCGCTGCGCATCGCGATGGAAAAGACGAAACCCAGCGTATTCCACAGCGCGTGCAGAACGATCGCAACCTCGAGGCCACCGGTACGCCAGGTGATGAGGCCCGTGCCCACGGCGAGCACTACGTACCACAAATTCAGCCAGGGGTCGCCGGCCGCGTGGCTCGCCGCGAAGGCCACCGTCATGGTGATCAGACCGACGACAAGACCCGACCGGGCGCCTCGGGTCCAGCCCCCGGCAGCCCGGAAGATGAGCCCGCGAAAGCCGTACTCCTCGCCCGCAGCCTGTAACGGAGTGAGCAGAAGAGTGGCCGCCACCATCCACAGCACATCGGTGTCCGACCACACGTTTCGCGGCTCGGGCGCAAGGTAGTCGCTCACTACCAGAGCCGCCACCAGGGCCGGACCGATCAGCAGCAGCGCACGGCCGAACAAAGCGAAACGGAAACGCGAGAACACCGAATGCAGCGAACTTCCCGGCAAGCCGTAGAGCCAGCGCTGAATGGCCATGCTCCACGGGATGAGCAGCGCCAGCGACAACATCGCGGCCGCATGCATCATCGGCGTGTAGGCGCCGTCGGCGCCCCGGTCGTCCAGAACAGTCGCGACCACCGACAGCACGACACTGACAACAAGCAAGCCGCCGAGCAGGAGCGCGATCGCGAGAAGGCCGCGACCGACCCGGCGGCGCTCACCCGCGTAAACCCGGTGATATTCGACGTTGCTCATGGGGTGTGTCCTCTCTGCGCGGAACTTGGCGCGGATGCGTCCGGGAGGTGCCGACGGCGCCGCCCTCCCGGTTCGTCAACGGATTCCGTCGACTGGATCTCGACGTCGGGTGTCCAGGAGAAACCGTGTGCTGGCCACACAGTCAAGGAGAGCGGACGATCCTGAGCACCGTGCGCCGTGTCCGCCGCGGGGCGCCGGTGAATAGGCGCGAGACATGATGTCGGCCGCACCCGCACCGTTCAACGGACACGCCAGCCGGTAGGCGGCAACGTCGCGCTGAAAGCGAGCGGTCGGAGCGGCCAAGGTGCTTGACCCTGTTCTGACAACAGGGTCTTCACTGAGATCCCGATGAGTCGAGCTGAGTGAGCCTCTATGAATGCACCCACATCTCGCTTCCGGCTCGTGCCGATGTGGCCACGCGACCCGAACGAGACCGGCCGGACCGCGTCGTCGCTGGAGCTGTTCTTCGACTTGGTCTTTGTCGTCGCGGTCAGCATCGCTTCGGTCCAGCTCCACCACCAGCTCAGCGAAGCGCATCTGTTCGAAGGCATCGTCAACTACGCCGTCGTGTTCTTCGGGATCTGGTGGGCGTGGATGAACTTCACGTGGTTCGCCACCTCGTTCGACACCGACGACTGGCTCTACCGCCTGTTGACCATCGTGCAGATGGGCGGCGTGCTCGTGCTCGCCTCCGGCATACAGGCGGCGTTCGAGGACCAGGACTACGTCGTACTGGTGTTGGCCTACGTCGTGATGCGTATCGCGCTCGTCGCGCTCTGGGTGCGCGCGTCACGCTCGGCCGGAGACGCTCGGCGGTCCACCACCACCTACGCCGTCGGGATCGCCGCCGTGCAGATCCTTTGGCTGGCCTCGCTGCTCCTGCCCGCCGCAGCATTCTGGGCCGCTGTCATCGTCCTGTTCGGGGCCGAGCTCTCGGTGCCGATCTTCGCGGAACGACGGGGCGGAACCCCCTGGCATCCGCATCACCTGAGCGAACGGTTCGGGCTGTTCACCCTCATCCTGCTGGGCGAGAGTCTGCTGGCCTCGGCCAACGCGATCATCGAGGCACTGCATGAGGGAGACGCAGTCGGTCGGCTGATCGGGGTGGCCGTGCTCACCCTGGTCGTCACGGCCGCGTTGTGGTGGGTGTACTTCTGGGCGCCGCACCACACCGCCATCGGCGGTCTGGGTCTCTCGCTCGGATACGGCTACGGTCACTACTTCATCTTCGCCGCGGCCGGCGCGCTCTCGGCCGGAATCGAAGCCGAGGTGGATGTGATCACCGGCCACAGTGAGCTCCACCCGGTGGTCGCGTCCTTCGCCTACACCGTTCCGATCGCCGTCTTCATCCTCGGGACCTGGCTACTCGTGATGCGTCGCAGCGCCGGGCGCCACATCAACGTCATCGTTCCGGCCGGAGCGGTCCTCGTCCTCGTCGACCCGCTCATCCCTGTCCCGTTCGCGCTCACCGCCGTCATCCTCACCGGCGTGGTGGTCGCCCTGGTATGGCATGACCCTCTGGACCGAACGACGCAGCTGCCGGCCGGGTCCGGGGACACCGCAGTCAGCGCGTAGGTCAAGTATTCGCCACTGCGTACAGAGTCGACCAGCGCCCCGACACGGTGTTTGTCGAAGCGAGCTGCGCATTCGAACGGACACGAGGACAGCCCATGAGCACTGAATCACCGCACACTCGCGCGTGGTCCGCAGCTGAGCTGGCGGCACTTGATCTCTCGCCACTGATCCACGTCGCTGGAGCACGATCGGACGGGACGCTACGGCCCTTCGTACAGATCGGACATGTCCGCCTCGGCCAGGACGAGCTCATCCGGTCGCTGAACGGGACCGGTGGCACCTGGTACCAAGGTGCAATCCGCACGGGTCGAGGTGAGATCGACGTCGACGGCCGCCGGATCAGGGTCGCGTTCATCGCCGACGCCGGCCGGGAGGACGAGGTCGACCACGCGCTGAGAGCCCGATACGGCAACGATTCGGGCGTCCGCCGGATGATGCGACCACCGGCTCGAGAGGCGACGCTTCGCGTGGTCCCGCTCGCCGAACCCGCTACTTCTGATCTGAAAGGCGCTGCCTGATGCACATCACGATTCCCCGTGGGCCGTTCGAGCTCGCTGCCGAGCTGCACCTGCCCCACAGCGTCGACGAGTCGACACCACTGCGTGCCGTTGTGCTCTCCACGCCCGGCAGCAGCGTCAAGGAGCAGATCGGCGCCAACTACGCCTCCCGCCTGGCCGCGCGGGGCATCGCCGCGCTCGTTTTCGACCCCGCCCATCAGGGCCAGAGCGGCGGCGAACCCCGCGACCTGGAAGACCCCTACCGCCGCGGCGAAGACATCTCGTACGCCATCGACACCCTCAGCGCCCTTCCCGGCATCGACCCCCACCGCATCGGCATCCTCGGCATCTGCGCCGGCGGCGGCTACGCCATCCACACCGCCCGCACCGACCACCGCATCAAAGCTGTCGGCGCCGTCGACCCCGGCGAGATCGGCGCCTCGTTCCGCGGCTTTCAAGCCGACGGCCCCGCTGTCGCCCTCGACGTGCTCGCCGAGGCACGCCTCGAGGAGACCCGCACCGGCGTGCTGACCCGCGAGAACTGGCTTCCCGACACCATGGCGGAGGCCGATGCCGCCGGGGTGACCGACATCGACCTGCGGCAAGCCATCACCTACTACCGCACCGAACGCGGCCACAACGAGCACTCGACCAACCGCCGCCTGTCCCGCAGCGACTCACTCCTTCTCGGCTACGACGCGTTCCACCTGGTCGACCAGCTGATGACCCAGCCCTTGCAACTTGTCCTGGCCGAACACCTTGAAGGCACCGGCTTCGACACATCCGCGGAACGGCTGTGGAAACTCGCCCCCAACCCCGTCGACCGCTTGATCGTCCCGGGCGCCCGCCACTATCAGATGTACGACGTCCCCGAGTACGTCGACGCCGCCGTCGACCGCCTCGCCATCTTTTACGAGAACTGCCTGTAGCGCCGCGGTCCGGTCGACGTCACGGCGGCCCCAGAACAAACAGCACGTCCTCGGGAACCGGTAGTTGCCGACCGGCTCCCGGTAGCCGGCGGCGGGGTGGTTGATGCATGCCTCGGCCTTGCTCCGGTCGGAGCGCTGGAGCGTCCTGCGGAAAGGCCCGAACGGACTCTGATTCAGCACATCCGACATGGACGCGGTCGGTGACGTGATAGTCCAGGTGAAGGTCGCCTCGGAGTCGCCGACGCTACCGGCGGCGGCGCATGAAACCATTCGAGCGGCTCGTGCGGCCCGTTTTCAGGCGCTGGGACGCAGAACGTCCACGGTCTCGCGGCGACTGCTCAGCTCAACCATGTTCGTGCGATGTGTCCTCGACCATGTTCCTGGAACAGAGAATGCAATGAGTCTTCCCCATACCCGCCGTCGACCCGGATGACCCGCGCTGTCGCCGACCGGGCGCGATGTACGTCCCGGCGGGCGAAGGCGTCACCAAATGGGTGGCGGTGACGTTTACACGGTGAAGGCCATCGCAGCCAACACGGGTGTCGCGCTCGGTTTCATTGACGCGACTGTCCCACCAGGGCGTGGTTCCGATCCGCATGCGCACAGGAGTGAGAGCGAGGCGTTCTACCTTCTCTCCGGTGAGCTCGAGTTTCTGGACGGCGATCGTCGGTTCACTGCGCGGCAGGGAGACTTCGTCTTGGTACCGCCGGGTATCAGCCACTCCTTCTTCAACCGCGGAGTGCACAGCGCACGGATGGTCTTCATGTACTCCCCTGGCGGCCCGGAAGGCATGTTCCTGGATGCGGGCGACGAGCCGCGGGCCGGCGAGTCAGCACCGGCCTGGGGTCCGGAGAAGATCGCCGAGGTGCTGCCCGCCTAGGTGCACATGCTCGCCGAGTACGACCGTGAGCACAGCGCTCAACCAGGATGGTGCTGAGCGGCGAAACCCAGCGGACGGTCAGACCCGGAGCACTCAGTCACGAACGCCGGCCGCTCTCACGAGGAACGGTCAGCTTGACCGACCAACCGCCGTGTGGAGTCGGACCCGCGGTCAAGGCGGCGCCGACCAGGCCGGCCCGCTCGCGCATGCCGATCAGGCCGAATCCCCGATGGTGACGGTCGGCTCGCACCGGCCCAGCTGTCGCCGGGCCGTTGAGAACCTCGAGCACACTGACCTCCTTGCGGTGGTCGATCTTGATGGTCACCTCGGCGCCCGGGGCGTGATCGCGAGCGTTGGAAAGTGCTTCCTGCGCCACGCGGTAGAAGGTCAGCTCCGCCGCCGCCGACAGGTCGCCGGCTTTGCCCGACACGATCAACTTCGGGTGAATCCCCGTGTCCGCGTGGCTGGCCACCAGTTCGCTGATCCCCTGCAGTCCCGGTACGGCCGCGCCATCGGGTTCGATCGGCCCGGTCTCGCGGAGGGTGCCCACCACCGACCGCAGATTTCCCAGCGCACTCCTGCCCTCGGTACGGATGGCGGCGGCGGCGCGGCGAGCGGCGTCGGGGTCCCGGTCGAGCATCCGTTCCACAACGGTGGCTTGAACGATGAGGGCCGTCAGGTGATGGGCAGCAACATCGTGCAACTCGCGCGCCATCCGAGTGCGCTCGGCGGCCAGGGCGGCTTCGGTGCGAACACGGAGATTTTCCGCAACCTCGGCCGCGCGGAGCTCGACGATCTCGGTGTAACGCCGGCGGATCGTCGCGCTGCGGCCGAGCAGAGCCGCTGTGCCGTACAGCAGCAGCGTCAGGAAGAACTGCCCGGAGAAGCGCGTGACCAGCGGCCAGGGCGACGCGGCGGCGTCCGCGGCGACGGCCGCAGGAATCGCGCTGAGCACCACGAAGCTCCCGATCTCGACGAACGCCGCGAGCGCGGCCACAACGTAGGCGCGTGGTCCGGGCAGCATCGTGCCGCAGGTGTAGACGGCTATGAGTAGTGCCATTCCTCGCAGACCCTCGCCCGGCACCGCTACTGAGGCCAGGCAGATCTGCAGGGCGAGAACCGAGAATGCGCACCAGATCGGCCGGACCCGGCGAAAACAGAGGACTGCTGCCTGCGCCATCAACAAGATCAGAATGGGGACGTCCGCGGGGACAACGGAGGCCACTGGATGGGCACCACTGGGAAGCAGGTACAGGCCGGCCGTCAGGACCGCTACCACAGCCGCGAGCGCGGAGTCGCGCCGGAACGGTGTGCTCAGTCCCAGCGCGTCCAGTCGTCGGACCCAGTCGTCGAGAAAACGTCTCCGTGCGGCTGACTTGGCGAACCCCTGGGGTTCATCCATTGCCTTTCACCTATTCACGCCATTTCTTGCCGGTCCAGTTCCCGCGCCGGTCATGCCGGCAGCCAAGCTACCGACGGGTCTGGACCGATGCTACCGACGCCGGCACCTGGAGCGACCTGTCCACCGCGGCCGGCCGACGAGATTCATACCGGCGACGCAATCGCCTCGGCCCGGCCTCCGTCGCAGGTCGCAAGCCGAAGTTCGTGCTCGCGCCAGATGTGCCGGCCAGGCAGCGGAGGGCACGGTATTGATGCGGCCCGGATGCGGCCGTGCGACGTTCCGCCAAGCCTGTTCGAGGAGCCCGCCATGGCCCAGCACACCACCGAACCTCCGCTCACGTCCCGACGCTCGAACACGGCGAGCGGGGTGATCGCCATAACCGCGGCGTTGATGGTCGGTTTGGCGCCGGTCGCGACATCAGGGGCCGCTGCCAAGCCGTTCGCACGGCGAGATACCACGGGCGGCTTGGCCACTCCTTCTGGACGGCGTGTTGTGGACAACGGCAGATGACACGCGATGGTCGAAGTAGTTCGCCATAGGCGACCCGATCTTCGGCGCGGCTGCACCGGCCGTGTCACGGAAGATGGAGCTCTTTGAGCTCCCGGCGTGAGGTGATGCCGAGCTTGCGGAAGATGTTGCGCAAGTGGGTTTCGATGGTTCGTGGGCTGAGGAACAGCTGCGCGCCGACCTCGCGGGAGGTAAGTCCGGTTGCCACGAGGCGGGCGATGTGCAGTTCGTGGGCGGTGAGTGCGTCGGCGGGTTCGGCGTTGCGTTTGCTCGGGTGCTCGCCGGTGGCGCGCAACTCGCGGGCGGCCCGCGCCGCGAAGGCTTCCGCGCCCATGTCCGAGAGCAGCTTGTAGGCGGTGCGGAGCTGATCGCGGGCATCCTGACGGCGGCCTTCGCGGCGTAGCCATTCGCCGTAGACGAGGTGGGTGCGGGCGAGGTAGACGGCCATCCGGCAGTCGCTGAGCCGCTCGATCGCCTGGCGGTAGTGCTCCTCGGCAGCCGGACCGGTGGTGAGCAGCGCCCGTGAACGCGCAGTCAGCCCCAGCGCGAACTGCGTCCCACTGGCGCGGGCGCGGGAGGTGAGCTGCTCCAGCGCGGCGAACGCACGTTTCGGCTGACCGGCACGGGATGCCGCTTCGATCAGCTCGGGCAGGGCGAGACTGCTGTACGCCAGGTCGTCGTACTCCCAAGGCGGCTGTGCGGCGGCGAGAGCCTCGTCGTAGTTGCCCAGCCCGTTGTGCAGTGCTGCCAGCGTGGCCTGAGCCAGGCCGACCGTTGCTCCCTCCCCCCGCCCGGTCGCCTCCTCGACCATGGCTGAGTACAGCTCCAGCGCCTCGGGCTGCTGTCCACGCCAGACGGCCAGCATGAGCCGGGCGTTGGGCAGCGGCGGAGCCCCCGTGGCCTGCGTGATCGCGGTCTCCTCGGCGGCCAGCTCAGCGGCGCGGCCGAGGTCGCCGGTGAGCACGAGCACCGAGGCCAGGGCATTGAGCGCGGCGGGAAGCATGGACAGCGCGCCGGCCTCGCGGGAGAGCCGGACCGCGCGGCCGGCCAGGACGTAAAGCGCCTCGTCATCCCACAGCATCGCCGCGACATGGCAGGCCAGCCACAGCCAGCGAAGGTCACCGTCACCAGTTCGGGAACCGTGGTCGCGGAGCGTCTCGAGTGCCCGGCGCAGCGGACCGACGCTTACCTCGTACCCCCGCGTGAATCTCGTGGCCAGTCCGTCCAGCAGCAGATCGACCGGCTGCGGTGGCGTCGAGGGCGCAGGCGCCTCGAGGGCGGCTTCGGCCGCCTCGAGCAAGCCGCGGCCATGGACGAGGCGGCCGGCGTGGATCGCGGCATCGATGGCGTGCAGATAAGTCTCGCGGGCCAGCGCCGGGTTCAGAGGGGCGAGTGTCTTGGCGGCATCGAGCAGCATCCCCGGCACATCACTGCCCCGGCTCTGATAGAACGCGATCTGGGCGAGGAGCAGATCGAGGCGGGCGCGGGGCAGGGCATCCAGTGGCCCGGCGGCCGCGACCGCCAGCAGCTCGAGGGCGGCCTCGGTGGCGCCTGCCTCGTGCTTGGCATGCGCCGCGTCCAGCGCGCGCTGCGCACGCAGCGCAGGCTCCGGCGTCAGCTCGGCGGCGCGCTGCAGGAACGCGGCCGCGGCGGCCATACCCCCGCGGGCCCGCGCCCGTTCGGCCGAGCGCTCCAAACCTTCGGCAGCTTCTTCGTCGACGCCGAGCACCGACTGCGCCCGCTGCCAGGCCCTGCGGTCCGGGTCGGCCTTCGGGTCGGTCGAATCGGCCAGCGCGCCGTGGGCGCGACGACGGTCCGGCGGCGTGGCTGCCCGATAGACCGCCGACCGCACCAGCGGGTGACGGAACCGTACCCGAACGCCGATCTCCAACAGCCCGGCGATCTCCGCGGGCACCGCAGCCTCGCGAACGAGGTTCAGGCGCGCGGCCGCGCGCCACAGCAACGCCGCGTCGCCTGTCGGTTCGGACGCGGCCACCAGCAGCAGCAACTGCGTTTCGGGCGGCAGGCTGGCCGAACGGCGCCGGAAGCCCTCCTCGATGCGGTGCGGGACGTCGAGCACGTCGGGTAGTTCGAATCCGCCCGCGAAGTCGGCCGGCCGAATGTTGCGGGGCAGCTCCAGCAGCGCCAACGGGTTGCCGCTCGCTTCGGCGAGGATTCGTTCGCGCACCCCCTCGTCCAGCGGGGTCCGCACCGCGGCACTGAGCAGCGCACGCGCATCGGACGCACCGAGCCGTTCCAGACGTAGCTCTGGCAACCCGGTGAACGGAAGGTGGTCGGCGTCGTCACTGTCGCGCAGCCCGAACACGAGAGCGAGCCTTTCGGCCCCCACCCGCCGGGCCACGAAAGCCAGGACCTCCGCTGACGCCTCGTCCAACCACTGAGCGTCATCGACCAGACACAGCAACGGCTGCCCCTCGGCGACCTCGGCCATCAGGTTGAGGATGGCCAAGCCGACCAGGAACCGGTCCGGCGCGGCGCCGCCGTGGAGTCCGAACGCCACGCCGAGTGCGTCCCGCTGCGGCTCGGACAGCACGCCGGTGCGATCCAGCAGAGGCGCACACAGCTGGTGCAGGCCGGCGAAGGCGAACTGCGTCTCGGACTCGACGCCGACCGAGGACTCCACTCGGAAGTGAGAGGCGAGCGCCGCCTGCCGGGCGTGCTCGAGCACGGCAGTTTTGCCGATCCCAGCCTCCCCGCGCACCAACAGAGAGCCGCTGCGCCCGACGCGCGCCAGCGAGAGGAACTTCTCGACCGCTTCACGCTCTACGCGCCGGCCCACCAGATCCACCAGAACGTCCTCTGTCAAAGCCGCAGATCACGTAGCCGACACGGTAGTCGTCCCGGACGCGGCACGCGACAGCTCCGGATCGTCACTCATCACCGGCGTGACTTCCCGGGGTGCCACGCCGTGACAACTACGCGGTTGTTACCGACGCGAGGGCTCGGCCGCCGGTGTGAGCCTGGTAGCGCCACGCCCGGGCAGCCGGAGCTTGGCGTGTCCGAGCCGATCGACTCAACAGCTCCGGTACCTCGAACATCGTTCCTAGACAAGGACCAGAACATGCCCTGGAGCACCCGCGAGCTTGCCGAACTGGCAGGCGCCACGGTGAACACCATTCGGCACTATCACCGGCTTGGCCTGCTGGACGAGCCGATCCGCGGGTACAACGGGTATAAAAAATACGATGTAAGGCATTTGGTACGGCTCCTGCGGATCCGGCGACTCGCCGATCTGGGCATACCACTGTCGCAGGTCGATGAGGTAAGCGCGGGAGGCGAAGGCACCCCGGATGCGCTACAAGAATTGGACCGCAAACTTGCGGCGAGCATTGAGCATATCCAGCAGGCTCGGGCCGATATCGCGGCGATCCTGCAGGGTGACGCGCCGGCCGATGCACCGGCGGGGTTCGAGCCCGTCGCGTCACGCTTGTCTGATGCGGACAATTCGATTCTTCACGTCTATACGCAGCTCTACGACGAGGCGGCTCTGGCGGACTTGCGGCAAATGGTGGAAGTCGATGCCGAATCCGCCGCTGTAGGGAATGAAATCAACGCTCTACCGGGGGATGCCGACGAGGCCACTCGGCAGCGGCTCGCAGAACGGCTCGCGCCCACTCTCGCGCAGAATCTTCTGGACTATCCTTGGCTGAGAAACCCGGTAGGACACCTGTCGAAAAATCGGGGCGTCACGCATCAGACGGTGATCCAAGCAGTGGTGGAATTCTACAACCCCGCCCAGATCGACGTCCTTTCACGGGCCGGTGCCCTCGCACAAGGGCTTTTGCAGGACGGCGAGCACTCGGCGTCGAACTGACGATCGCTCCGCACACTGGAGTGGACCAACAGCGTCCCGGTTCCGATCAGGGTTGCATGCTGCCGCTCGGCTTGACTGTGTAGTGGGAACACCGTTTCCAATGCCGGAAGACTTTACGGTGTTGATCCTTCCGACAGGAGATCGCGATGTCCCGTGTGCTTCCCCGCATCCTGGCCGCCCTGGTGACCGCCGGCGCCGGCCTCGTCGCCGTGCCCTGGGCCCACGCCGCCACCTCCCCCGTCCAGCACAGTGTGGACGCGCCGGTCTCCCAGGACCGGTTCGTCGGTGTGCCGGCGTCGCCGCTTCCGGCCGAAGCCGCGACGCGGACCACTCGATCAGTGGTGTCCAAGCTGCGGTGGGGTAGCTGTCCCACCGATGCGCCGGCTCCACAGCAGTGCGCAACGCTGCAGGTGCCGCTCGACTACCGCCACCCCCACGGCCGGGCGATCTCGGTGGAGGTGTCGCGCATCCCGGCAGCCGACCCAGCGAAGCGCAAAGGCGTCCTGATGCTCAACGGCGGAGGCCCCAGCGCGAACCTCGACGTGCCGACCGCATTCGGCACCCTGTTGCCCGCCGAGGTGCGTGACAGCTATGACCTGGTGGCTTTCGACCCGCGCGGTATCGGCTACAGCACGCCGATGAGCTGCGGCCGCGGTGCCGACGAGCTGATCCGTGACCTACAGCTGTCACTTCTTTCGTTCCCCGCCGCCGACGGCTCGATCGGCACGAACGTGTCGTTCGCGAAGCGAATGGCCAAGCAGTGCGCCGCGAACTCCGGTGACCTGCTGAAGCACATCACCACCGCGAACGTCGCCCGCGACATGGACCAGATCCGCCGGGCGCTCGGTGAGCGCACGGTTTCCTACTACGGCCTCTCCTGGGGTACGTACCTCGGCTCGCTCTATCGGGCGCTGTTCCCGCGCACCGTCGACCGGATGGTGATCGACAGCTCGGTCGATCCGAATGTCCGCGGCTACGCCGATTTCCGGACTTTCAGCGGCGCGATGGAGGACCGCTGGCCCGACCTCGCCGCCTTCGGCGTCGCCAACGCCGGCTCCGTACGTCTCGGCACCACCCCACGGCAGGTGCGGAAGAACTATCTGGCGCTGACGGCTCGGCTCGACCACCACCCAGTCATGCTGGCGGACACGCCAGCCCCGATCAATGGCAACTTCGTCCGGCTGTTCACGTGGCTCCTGTCCTACAGCGACGCCGCGCTCATCGGCACTGAGGAAGCGCCACTTCCGCAGATGGCTCAGCTGTGGCGCGCTGCCGGTGCTGTCGCCGCGGGACACGCCATCGCCGCCGATGGTGCGTTCCTGGCCGGCCTGGCCAACGGTCTGGTCGCCAGCGGCACGCTGCCGAATGTTCCGCAGGACAACCTCCTCTCGGTCGGGTGGGCGTACAGCTGCGGCGACAAGGCCTGGCCCCGCAAGGTCGGGACCTACGCCCGCAACGTCGCGGCCGACCGGGCCACGTTCCCGCTGACCGCCGGTGCTCCCGCGAACATCGCGCCCTGCTCGGCGTGGGCCGTGCAGCCGGTCGGACCGGAGCCGACGGTCGAACCGATCGGCCGGCGTAACGTGCTGATTCTGCAGAACTACCGAGACCCGTCCACCCCGCTGCGCGGGGCCCGCGGCATGCGCCGGGCGATGGGCTCGGATGCGGTGCTGGTCACGGTCGACGCCAGCGGCCATGGCGTGCTGATTCATCCGAGGCCGAACGCCTGCGCGATCGGCGCCCTCACTTCCTATCTCACCACCGGAGCTTTGCCCGCCACCGACAAGACCTGCGCGTAAGCCCTGTCACCTGGCCCGGCCTGAGATTCGTCCAGGGCCGGGCCGCCCGTCGTCCGGCGGCCCGACCGGTGCCGCGCTCATCCTTCAGGGACTCGTGCGTCGGGGCGTCCGGCACGGGGGCCGGTTTGAGCGCAGCGAACTCCTTGCGCAGCACCGGCACGACCTCCGTCTCGGCCTGCTCGACGAGCCCGATCGCCGTCACAGCGGCTCTAAGCAGTACGAAACGATAGATCTCGGCCGCCTGCGATGACCCGCATGTCGAAAGGAGAAGTCAGCCACGCGGCAGACCTTCGTCGATGCGGGGCGGGAACTCCACGACGAGGCCCAGCTCGACGTCATCCACCGCGCCAGAATGCTGGCCCGCCGGCAGTTGCGGGCGGAGGGCTGACCCGCCGTCAGTCCGCCACCATGTCCAGCCATCGGTTGTACCGCAGGCGCAGGGCACGCTCGGTGCTGCCCACCGTTGCGCTGATCGCGAGCACGATGTTGAACCAGGCCGACAGGTCGAACGGCGACTCGAAGACACCGAACCGCTCGGCCAGCGGTGGGAACCGAGAGATCGACTCGACGGTCTGCGGGATGCCGAGGGTCAGCGGCACGAGGATCAGAACGAGGGAGACCACGCCGATCCCGCGGCTGAGCAAAGGATGCTCGCGGTCGAGCCGGGCGCGGCGCCCCTCGGCCGAACGGGGATCTGGCACGAGCTGCTGCTCGGTCCCGTCGTCAGCGACGAAGTGGCACCGCCGGAGGCCGAAGGCTGAGGTCTCCACCTCAATCGCGCCGCCTTCGATCGGAAAGACAGCGGGGAGCCTCGCCCGTTCGAAGCGCCGGCCGTCGCGATACAGGTGGGCTTCGGTGTCGAGGTTTTCGTTGCTCTTCATGTGGTTCACGTCGACCGCGTAGTCCACCGGCCGGCCCGCGCCGGCGTCCGCGGGAAGATAGAAGAGCGACCGGGACAGTGGCTGCCACCAACGGAACCGCTTCAGCGCACGTCCGTCCCCGAGCTTGATGCGCTGGATGGCTCGGCGCCGCCGCCACTCGTTGAACACCCGGCCATCCAAGACTGTGTTCCGGGGACACAGTCAAGCGCTCTCGATCGCCATGAAGCTCGGAGAACGGTGCTCCAAGGATCCGCCCGCGTACCGACCGGTGGTGCTTGACGGTGTTCCAACAACACGGTGTTGGCTGACAGCGGACCGAGGGGCGAGTACGCCACTTCAGGATCGCCGAACGGCGAACCCGGTCCGCTTTAGGCCGCCCATCGAAAGGACACTATGAGCGACAACGTCGACGTGCGCGACAATCCCGCCCAGCATCGCTACGAGATCGCGGTGGACGGCGATCTCGCGGGCTTTGCCGTGTATTACCTCGAGAAGGAGCGGATCGTCTTCATTCACACCGAGGTGGCGATCGCCTACGAAGGACGAGGGATGGGCAGCCGGCTCGCGCGTCAAGCCCTCGACGACGTACGCGGAAAGGGCTTGCGGGTGGTGCCGGCGTGTCCGTTCATCGCGAGGTTCATCAGGACCCACCCGGAGTATCAAGATTTGACCCGTGGCGACCAGAGCTCCCGCGCCGTCCTGGGCGAGCACGATGAGTGAGCCGAACCTGAAGTCCTACCCGGGATCCGACATCACTGTCATGTTCGACGGCGGTCGATGCCTGCACTTCGCCGAGTGCGTGCGGGGGCTCCCGGAGGTGTTCGACGTCTCCGCACGGCCCTGGATCGCCCCGGACAACGCTGCCGCCGCCGCGCTGGCCGCCGTCGTGGAACGCTGCCCCAGCGGCGCGTTGCAATACACCCGGCACGACGGAGGCGTCGAGGAGACACCGCCCGACCCCACCGTCGTGACCACGAACGAGCGCGGGCAGATCCTGCTGCACGGCAACCTGACGTTCACCGGCCCCGGCACGCAACCTCACCCGCGTTACCGGATGACGCTGTGCGCTTGCGGCCGATCAGCGCAGCGACCGTTCTGTGACAACGCGTGCCGCAGCACCTGACGGCCTCCGAGCGCGTCTTTGTTCGATCGGACATCCGCTGTCGCCCGCGTCACGGCCGCGGTCTCACCACGTTGGCTGCCGGTGTCAGCTCCGTCACCCAGGTTGGCAAGAGGAACATCGTTCCGTATCCTGATAACGGAACTCTGTTCCGCTTGCCGACATCGATCACAACGGGAGACGAACATGCAGTACCGAACCCTTGGGCGCACCGGCGTGCAGGTCAGCACACTCGCGCTGGGCGCCATGAACTTCGGCAAGATCGGCAACACGACTCAGGACGAGGCGAGTGCCATCGTCGGAGCCGCTCTCGACGCCGGGGTGAACCTCATCGACACGGCAGATGTTTACAGCGGTGGTCAGTCCGAGGAAATGGTCGGCAAGGCCATCGCCGGACGCCGTGACGACATCGTGCTCGCCACCAAAGCAAGCCTGCCGATGGGTGCGGACCGCAACCGCAGCGGCGGGTCCCGGCGCTGGCTCGTCACCGCGCTGGACGACAGTCTGCGCCGGTTGGACGTCGACTATGTGGATCTTTACCAGATTCACCGGTGGGATCCGGCCACCAGCGACGACGAGACCTTGTCGGCTCTGACCGACCTGCAACGGGCCGGCAAGATCCGCTACTTCGGCTCGTCGACCTTCCCGGCCTACCGGGTCGTCCAGGCCCAGTGGGCCGCCCGCGAGCACGGCCTGAGCCGCTACATCAGCGAGCAGCCCAACTACTCGATCCTGCAACGCGGCGTCGAAGGCCATGTGCTCCCCGTGACCGAGGAGTACGGCATGGGGGTGCTCGTCTGGAGCCCCCTGGCTTCGGGCTGGCTCTCCGGCGCGATCCGCGCGGGCCAAGAGGTCGCCACCAACCGTTCGGGGTTCATGAAACAGCGCTTCGACACCAGCATCCCCGCCAACCGCGCCAAACTCGACGCCGTCGAGCAGCTGGCGAAGGTGGCCGATCAGGCCGGTCTGACGATGATCCAGCTCGCCCTGGGCTTCGTCACCGCGCACCCCGCCGTGACGACCGCGCTCATCGGCCCGCGCACGATGGACCACCTGCACTCGCAGCTCGCCGCCGCGGACACGGTGCTCCCGGCCGACCTGCTCGAAGCCATCGACACCATCGTCGCTCCCGGCGTCGACCTCGCCGCCTACGAGAAGAACGACACCCCGCCGGCCCTTCTCGACAGGACGCTGCGCCGCCGCTGACTAGATCTGCTGGTCGACGCCCGGTGGGCGTCCTCTCTGACCTGATGCTCCTGGCACTCGGCGAAGCCTGAGATGGTTCACCGGGGCCAGGAGCCTGCCCGGCAAGTCAGGCCCTGTATGCCAACATTCGGCGACAGTCGTCGTGGCGGCATCGGACGGCCCGGTCGACGCGCTTCCGAATGGTGTGGACGCAACCAGGACTGGTCAACGAACTCAGTGTGCGCTGGTGGCGGTGGGGCGCACCACGAAAATCACGCGGGCGGCGGCGTCGGCCGGTGGCTCAGCGCCGAACGGGGCGCCGTACCGTTGGGCCAGCTCCATGAAGAACGCACCCGCCGGGTCCGCGTCGATACGCTCGACGACACCCCGAACCTCGAGGTAACGGTACGGATTGGCCGGATCGACGATCGACAGCGACACCGCCGGATTCGCCGTGACGTTGCGGTACTTGCGTCGGAAGTTGGTGTGGGTGAAGCGGATGAAAGCGCCGTCCCAGCTGAACCACATCGGATTGACCTGCGGGGCGCCGTCCTCGCGAACGGTCGCCAGATGCGCGATCAGTGGTCGCTCCAGAAGATCGAGAAACTTGCCAGGGATGATCTCTGGTTGAGAAGTCATGGTTTGGCCTACTACTCCTACTCGCTAGGTGCGGTATAGTCGCGTCAACCTCGATGCGGCCGAAGTTCAGAGCTGCTCGGGCGGTGCCATCCTGTAGACGAACTCACCCAGCCCGGACTGGGCGATCCCGAACAGGACACCGGCCAGGCCCTCCTGGATCGAGGCCGCGGTCAGCTGACCCAACCGGATCGCTTCATAACCCGCGTCGAGACTGAGCCGCTCGACCACGTCCTTCGCCTGGTCGTCGCCGGACCACAGATTGCTTGGCCAGACCCGGGCATCGGGGACCCGGTCGAACAGTGACGCAAAGTTGGCATTGAACGTTTTGGCCGTCGGTCCGCCGGTCACCGACCTGACGTACTCGGCGTTGGAGGCGAACCCGGCCGGAGGCTTGGTGCCGCCATAGAGGTTCGTGGCGTCGAGCACTGTCTTGCCTTCAATCCCGACGACCGAGGACAGAGCCGCCTCCACAGCGTCCCCAGGGACCGCAAGCAGCACCACTTCCGAAGCCCCTGCGTCTCCACCTCCACGCCCGAGCCGGGTCACATGGTGCCCGCTACGCTCCCACCGGTCGGCGAGTCCGCCCCCGAGAGTGCCTCGTCCGATCACCGTGATGTTCATGTCTCCCCCTTCTGAGCCGATGCGGTCATCCCACAGCCTGTTCCAGGAACATGGTCAAGCGCTCACCGTTCCAACCCGACGGACACCGCGGGCAACACGTCCACGATGACCGCCATCCGGGCGTACGAGATTCCCTGATATCGGCCCCGGCCTGCTACAACGTCAGCACCTGCAACTCCATCGCTTCCGACACGGTCGGCTACGCATATGACCGTGAACCAGCTCACCTCGGCCACGACCGGCAGCAGCACCGTGCCTTACGAGTACGACGGCCGCGGCAACATGACGCGTGCGGGCAGCAGCCGTTGTTCTTGGGGCGCCGCTGATTGCCGCCGCCGTCGCAGGCCTGGCGGCTGTGGTGGGTGGCGTCGTCGTCCTGCCGTTGGGAGACCAGCCACAGGGTCCGTCCTGATAGTCCGACAGCGCTTGGCTTGATCCTCAACCTGGGCGGCGGACGGCACGCCCTGGTGGCTCATGAGGCAGCCTCGTAGGTAGTCGGCATGCGGCCGCCGACCGCGCCCGTCAGGTGAGGTAGTGCTGGCGGTAGCTGCTGTCGGGAGGGCCGAGCGCCAGGCCGTTCTCATCCAGCGCGTTATAAATCGTCAGCCAGGTCGAACCGAGGTCCAGGCCGATCGCGACGCTGCCGTTGGCCATGTCGTCGTCCGCGCCGGACCATTCGAGCAGTGCCACACGGTTCAGCGTGCGACCGGCCAACTCCGCGAGTTGTGGTGTGGGCTCTGGCCGCCAGGCGAGATTGAAGGGGTCCTCATCGGAGGGCTCCTCGATCATGCGGCTCGGGTCGACGGTGTTCCAGGTGATGCAGAGATCGTCGAACTTCTGATGATCGATGCCGACCCGCGCGTCGCCGAAGTCCAGCAGAACCGGGGCATCCTCGAACCACCGATCGACATCGAGGTCCCAAACCAGCCAGACATGCTGAAGGGTGCGGCCGGTCAGGGCCGCCAGACGTCGGCCGTGCGCGGCAGTGATGCTGTCCCGGCCGTTCAGCCAGTCCGGTTCGTAATCCTGAATCCCGAAGCGCGCCATGATCCGATTCTGTCGACCAGCCGCCGGAGCGTGCACGTGAATTACGCAGTCCGAGGGGAAGGAGGCCTAATTGCCAACCGCACCAGATCCGTACGAAGCCCGTCCCCTCGTCGTCCAGAATGAGCGGCGGCGCAGTTGACCGGTCCGATCAGCCGCGTTCCCACACGGCGACGGCATCGCCGTCGGGTTTCGCCACCCAGCCCAAGGCCTCGGGTCGTGCGGGGGTACCGGTGAACGTCAGGGTGAGCGCGGCGGTGCCGGCCCCGAACCGTACCGGCTTGCTCTGCTCCGCTTCATTTTCCCAGCCCTCGGCGTCGTAGAGGGTGAACATCGCCGGGTCAACGATGATCGGACGGGTGGCGGTGACCGTGAGGACGGCTGTAGCGGAGTGGGCCGACCAGGTGGCCGAGGTAAGCGTCACGGTGGCGACCGGAGTGGACCTGCGAGTGATAGTGACGATGCGGCCGTTCTGCCTGAACGTGAGCGACGGGTCGCTGTCCTTGATCGCCGGAGGTGCCGGCACGGCCACGCTCGCCACCGGGGTGGAGATGACCATGGCCGGCACGGGCTGCTGGCCAGCCGAAGCGACCCCGATGGAGTTGAGCGACGCGGCAGCCGCCAGGCCGATGACCACGACCGCGACACCAAGGGGCTTCTTCATGGCCCCACCCTATCGGGACCGATCGATTTCGATGCCTTCAGTCAGGAGAATTCGGCCAGGCCGCTGATCAATCAACGCAACGGCGCCTTCGCGCTCGACAACGCGCCATCGCGTCGCGGCGTGGAAGTCGCGGCGTGGAATCAGCCTTCCGGTAGGCCGGGCGGCGCTTGCTTCCCCTGTCGACTCAGCGACGGCCGCCATAAAGCTCGGCAGTACATACACGGCACGTGTCGCGCATCCGACGCTAAGCCGTCTCGGTCAGGCTGATGTCGATCACCCGCAGCCGGAACGGGCCCTCCCAGTCGCCGACCTGGAAGGTCACCTCGCTGCTGCGGCTGGTGTGCTTCGCGGTAAAACTGATCGTCCGGGCGGCGGCACGCGGGGTGAAGTCCAGCGTCTGGGTGACCGACTCGCTGGCCTCCGGCTGGACGCTGTCCTGCACCCGCATCATCACCGGCCCGGCCGGGTTGGTGGCCGCGGTGAACCGCAGCAGGTAGCGGTGACCGGCGACCAGCGGGACGCAGCTGTGCAGGATGATGACGTCCCACACGTGCTCGCCGCCGGCGGCGACGTTCGCATCGAACGCGGCCGGGTTGGCGGCGTTGAAGCTGACCTGCTCGGTCGAGCCCCACCAGTCGTTGTTCATCTTGTTGTTGCCGGGACGGTGCCGGCGAGGCACGGTCAGCAGCTCCGTGCCGGGCGGTGGGGCGTCGCTGACGCACGCCTTGCGCTCGTCGGGGTCGGCGGGGTTGCCGGTCTCGGGGGCCGCCCCGGGCAGCGGGGCGCCCAGCGTGCCGTCGCCGGCCAGGGCAGGCAGGACGGTGGCCGTCGTGGACGGTCCGGTGCTCGGCCGCAGGCCACCGGCGTCGCCGGGCACGCCCGAGACGGCGATCCGGGCGGCCGCTCCACCCACGGCCGCCAGCAGCACCACGACCGCGGCCACCGTGAGGACCCGCCGCCAGCTCGCACGCCGGGCGGGCCGATCGTCCGGCTCGGCCGGCTCGTCGTCCGCCGTCGGCTCCGCGCCGCGACCGGCCACCCGGGCCAGGTCGATCTCCGGGGCCGGGGCCGGGCTGCTCTCCGGAGCCGGGACCACGGCGGCGGCGCTGTCCGGCGCCGCGTCGGCCGGTGGCACGGCGCGTCGACGGGTACGCAGCCGGTCGTACCCGAAGACCATCTCGTCGTGCCGCTGCCGCCACTCGCCGATCGCGGTGTCGGGCTGCTCGCACATCCTCAGGATGACCTCGACCTTGGCCCAGTCCGGCGGCCGGCGCACCTCACCGTTGATGACGGCGTAGTACTGGCTGCGGCTGATGTGCAGGCGGCGGGACGCGGCCGTGGCCGACAGGCTGCAGCGTTGGGTGAGGTGACGCAGCTCGGTGCAGAACGCCGCCACCGGATCCGGCCCACGACGCTCGTCACTCACGGCAGACAGTCTAGGAGAACTTCACCCGTTCAGGTGACCCGGCGCCGGTGCGCTCAGCCCGTGAGCCGCTCCGCGAGGCCCAGCCGGCTCGCGTCCCAGTCCTCATCGGAGACTCCGTACGCCGCCCGATACCGCAGCCTCCGTGGATCGGCGCCGTACACGTCGCGCAGCGTACGGGTCATCAGCTCGACCGGCCCGCGCCGACGCGTGCGAGAACGGCCAGGCCAGCGCCACCGACGGATTGCCAGCGGTACGTGCGGGCCGCCCCAGCCCAGCTCGCGGAGCCGGGGACCGCCGTGGTCCCACGCCTCCGCGAGCAGCTGGTACGCGTTGTCCGCCCATTCGAGCTCGATCGCGCTGGGTGACGCAGTGAGCACGATCGTGGCGGCCGGGCCACGCCGCCGCCGCCAGCATCGTGCGCATCTGGGAGCGACCCTCCGGAACCATGCTTACTGCGCCTCGGAGATTTTGCCGCGGCAGGTCGTGAACGACATCCGCGGCTCGGAGTCGTCGAGCTTCTTGCTGTCTACGGTGATCGCGCAGGTCAGGTACTTGTTCAGTGTCGGGGTGCTCAGGTTGGCGTTCAGCGTGATGCCGGGGCTGGTCGGCCCGTACCAGGCGACATCGAACTTCTTCGTCCAGGGCAGGGTCACGCCCTTCTCGCTGACCAGCTGGACGGTGTTGGGGTCGAGGTACTGGATGTCCACCGGACCGGGCTGCGCCGGGCGGCCGGTGACCGTCAGCGTCACGTGGTGCGGCTCGCCGGTGGCCGTCGTGCCGGCCTGGGTCCGTTCCAGCACCAGACCGATCAGCTTGGTGGCCGCGGCGAGATGGTCGATGTCCTTGTTGAGGAACCCGAAGTGCAGGCCGACGATCAGCCCGCCGCGGCGCACCATCAGCTGATGGCCGCGGTCCACGGCGGAGAACCAGCTCTCGTCGGCGCCCGGCAGCACGTTCTCGCGCTGCTGCGCCGGCGGGCCGGCGTTCTTGCCGATCCCGCGCAGCAACCAGTCGTAGTAGAGACCGCCGGACACCGGATCGGGCTGGAGGTTGAGCGTCAGCCAGTTCTCGCCGGCGGAATGACAGGACAGCCCTCGCGCCGCGGTTCCGCGCTCCAGCGTGCGCTCGTCGAAGGCGTTCGCCAGGGCGCCCGCCGCGGCGTAGTCGTCCGGACCCAGCAGGTCGCACATGTCCGTGGTGAGCTTGCCGTCGACCGGCTGCGGCCAGGAGGTGCGCTCGGGCGGCTTCTGGTCGCCGCTCGCCGGCTCGCCGCCGCCGTCACACCCGGCCAGGGCCAGCAGCAAGGCCAGGCCGCACGCCAGCAGGGCCCGCCCCCGGGCGGTCGCGTCACGTCTCGTGGTGGGCTTCATGACGTCCACTCAAGCCGCCATGGCCTGCAGGAACGTTCAATGCCGGGCAACACCGGGCAACACCGGACACCCGGTCAGGCGCCGAGGGCCCGGCCGCCGCGTCAAGCCTCGCTCGACGACCGTGGCCTCGCGTCACCGCCAGGCCCGCCCCGAGGACGTCGCCGTCGTCTCGGCGGCCGGCAGCTACTCGGCAACGCCGGCATCGGTTACTTCGCAGCGGTCGAGGAGAGCGATGATGTCGCTGTCCGCGCAATGCTTGAGATCAACATGTACGGGCTGGCTGCGGTCACCAATGCCGTCCTGCCCGGTATGCGGGCTCGTCGCTCCGGCACGATCCTCAACCTCTCCTCCATCGTCGGCATCCGGTCTTTTCCGTCCCTGGGCTGGTACAGCGCCTCCAAGTTCGCCGTCGAAGGTCTGTCCGAGGCCCTCGCGCAGGAGGTCGCCCCGCTGGGGATCAAAGTCGTCATCGTCGGAGCCGGGCATGTTCGCCACCGACTGGGCCGGCAACTCCGCCGCCGAGGTCGCGCCGGACAAGGTCATCGCCGACTACGACCAGACCGCTGGCGCCCAGCGCCAGTGGCTGCCGGGCAACGCCGGTACCGAGCCGGCGACGCCTCCTAGGCGCGCCCGACCAGGACGAAGCGCTGGGTGAGGACGGGGGTGTCGTCGGTAAGGTCGGGGGTGTAGCCGAGGAAACCGGTGACGATGTCGCTGCAGAAGAACTCCTCGTGGGCGGTTCGCCAGGCAGTGGTGTCGGGGTAGCCGCGGCCCTCGGCGTGGGCGTAGGCGGCGGTGACCGAGCCGATCGGCTCGGTGGTGACGCGGGTCATCTCGATGACGGCGGCAGGATCGCCATTCGAGTTGACGACGCAGAAGCGGTCGCCGACCGTGGGCAAGGACTCGTGGAGAGCAGGCAGACCGGTCATCGCCGTCTTGGTGCCGTCGAGGATCGCGGCGACGCCGGAGTCGCGCAGGGGGCCGGGAGCGGCGAGCTCCAGCACCGGGAGGCCGTCGGTAGAAACGGTGGGCGACAACAGCTTCCAGTGACCCTCGGTGATGACGTCGACGGCGCCGTCGACGACTCGGATGGCGGAGTCGTCGTCGATGGCGTAGGCCGGGTTGGGCAGCGTGGCGGCCCACCGTTCGGCCGCGGCCATGGTGTTCTCCGACAGGTCGGGGTGGTCGACGTGTGGAAATATCGAGAAGCCGACGACGCCCAGGGCCTCGTCGGCGCCGGATGGCGGCTTCCAGCCGATGAAGTCGTCGCCGATGCAGGGGGTCATCGCCATGCTGCCGCCGCTGAAGCCGACCCACACCTTGTCGCCCAGTGAGGGCAGCAGAGCGGCCAGGCCGGATTCGCGCATCCAATGGGCCATGAAGAGGGCGTCGCCGCCGCCGGCCAGTAGCACGTCGGCCTGCTCGACCCAGGGCACCCAATGGTTGCGGTCGATGCTGGGCAGCGCGGTCAGCTCGAGTACGCCCATCGACTTCCAGCCCAGCTCGGTCATCGGCTGCCGAGACTTGCCGGCTATGAACTCCCACGCGCCGGTCGGCTTGGCCCAGGGGTGTCCGTACATGCCGGCGGGGATGCAGAGAGCGGTGGCCTCGGCGATCGGTTTACCCAACAGGCCGAGCAGCGCCTCGTGGATGCTCGCGTTGTTGACGCCAGCCGACGTGAGAAGAAGCTTCATCGTTCCTCCATAACCGATTGCAAACTGCAAGTGGTTTCGGAGGTTATCACTCAGAGCCGACCAGCCGCAGCCCCAGCCGACTGACCGCGCCCGGGGCAGGCGCCAGAAGCACGAGGTCAGGTACAGCTGGGTCAGTGACGCCGCTAATTGCGAGCGATGTGGCCGTTGCTGGGAAGGGCTACCCGGACGATGCAGGGCCGGGGCAGGCCGTCGAGCGGCACCACGATGCCTGCTAACAGGTCAGTTCGGAATGAGTTGAGTAGGCGTCGTAGGCAGATTACGGAGCAGGCGATGCTGATCATGGCTTGGTGGATGTCGGCTCGGCGTTCGTAGCGGGTCCGGAGTCGCCGGAGGTTGTGCAGCCAGGAGAAGGTCCGTTCAACGAGCCAGCGATGCTTGCCCAGCCCGGAGCCGTGAGCGTCACCGCGGCGGGCGATCTTCGGTGTGATGCGTTGTTGCCGTAGCAGGCGGCGGTACTTGTCGTGGTCGTAGCCGCGATCGGCGAACACCCTGCGCGGTCGTCGTTTCGGCCTGCCCCGCAGGCCGCGGATCGGTGGGATTGCGTCGATCAGAGGCAGCAGCTGAGTGACGTCGTTGCGGTTGCCGCCGGTCAGAATGACCGCCAGTGGTAGCCCACTAGCGTCGGTGATCAGGTGGTGCTTGCTGCCCAGCCGGCCCCGGTCGACCGGGCTGGGACCGGTGAGGTCCCCCCTTTGAGAGCCCGCAAGTGCGAGGAGTCCACGACCGCGTGGGCCAGGTCCAGCAGACCCGCCGCCCGCAGCTCCGCAAGCACCGTTTCGTGCAGTTGCTGCCACACGCCGGCTTGGTGCCATTCCTTCAACCGGCGCCAGCACGTCGCACCGGAGGCGCCGAACATGGCCGTAGGCAAGTCGCTCCACCGCATACCGGTACTGACGACGAACAGAATCCTTTCCAGCGCGGCACGGTTGTCGGCCCGGCGCCGGCCCGGGAACCGGTACCGGCGCTCAGGCACCGGGATCAACGGTTCCAATCGCAGCCACAACTCATCAGTCACCACACGATCGACCACGACCAGCAGTCTCAGGCCGGCCCGGAGGACCCAGCCGCACACCACGTCCGCTCATTCTGAACTGACCTCTAAGCGGGCGCCGCCGAAGTTCCGCCGGGACGCCGAGCGCGTGGTGCCGCGGCTTGCGGAGGTGGGCACGACCGCTCCGGTGATGCCCGAGCGCGACGGGAAGCTGGGCAGATGACGGTTTTGCTCCGCAGGAAAGCGCCTCCGCCCTCAGCGTGCTGTCCGTCCCGCCGTGGACCCCGATGGTGCGCTCGCCGAGGCTCCCGGCCAGCGCCTCGCAGAACCGTGGCCGGCAGCCGCCGAGAAGCTCGCCGGTACGGTGCGCGAGGGGCTCGCGATACTCCTCAGCGCCGGGGTCGGTCAGCGTGCCGAAGTAGCCGAAGATCACCGCGCGCATGGCTCACACACGGACGCGCCGGAGACCCCCGTGGTGCGAGGCCTCCGGCGAGGCGGTTCCGTGCGGTGGATCAGGATCCGCGAGGGATTAGGTTGCCGTTGTCCGCGGCGCCGCTCCGCGAGCCGCTCATTTCGCTGGCGCGTTTTGCGGCGCGCGCGTTCCCCTCGGTTCTATCCGGCTGGCGTTTCGTTCAAACCCAAACCACGCAGGGTGTTGTCGCGGTTCGCGTCTCCGCGCAGCGCGGTCAAGGACTTCAAGCGGCCCAGCAAAGTCGTGGAAGACGCGGGGCATTTCAAGTCCTGAATCGCCGACAAGGTCTTCTCAAAGCGCTGGATGCGGCTCTCGAGGTCCGTTCCACTCGGCAGGTTCCCATTCTTGAGCGCTACCTGCGCGTTCACCTGGGCTTGAGTGGGTGGGCAGCGACCGGGAACCTTTACCCCGGTAGGGCCAACCCGGTCGGCCGTCGCGTTCGGATCACCCGGGCTGAAACCCAGCGCCGGCACCAAAGCGTTGACGTCACCGGAGCTGGCTCCGTCGTTCCCCGGCGCTCCACCCGCGGCCGCGTCACCGGATCCTGTACCGGCGGCTTTATCTGCTGGCGTTTCGTTCAAACCCAAACCACGCAGGGTGTTGTCGCGGTTCGCGTCTCCGCGCAGCGCGGTCAAGGACTTCAAGCGGCCCAGCAAAGTCGTGGAAGACGCGGGGCATTTCAAGTCCTGAATCGCCGACAAGGTCTTCTCAAAACGCTGGATGCGGCTCTCGAGGTCCGTTCCACTCGGCAGGTTCGCATTCTTGAGCGCTACCTGCGCGTTCACCTGGGCTTGAGTGGGTGGGCAGCGACCGGGAACTTTTACCCCGGTAGGGCCAACGCGGTCGGCCGTCGCGTTCGGATCACCCGGGCTGAACCCCAGCGCCGGCACCAAAGCGTTGATGTTGCCGGAGCTGGCTCCGGCGTTGCCCTGTTCGGCGGCCTGACCCATCCCCGTGCCGACAGCGAGCGCCGAGCCGAGCAGCGCTGCGGCGGCACCTCCAATCACCAGCTTGCGCGTCCGGCTGCTGATTCCGCGTCGATACATGCACGGCTCCTCTTCGTCTCGGTACTGCTTGTGCCGAGGTATACGAGCAATGATGGGGCAGCAGTTCATGACGCTGAGCAAGCGTTCCTTAAAGTTTCTTTAACGACGCGACTCCCGGGGCGTGCAGCCGCCAGCCACCTTCCGGCTGAACGAGCTGTCGGTCAAGCTGCTGGTTGAGCGCGGCGCTACCCACGCCCGCCCTCGGCGAGCTGGCCCGCCCCTGAGCTGACCCGCGCTGCGGTTGAGCAGACCGAATGCGGCTCGCTCTGTCCGCGCCGCTACCGGTGTTCCGGCAATCGCGTGAAGGATCGCCGGTACGCCGACGGTGTCAGCCCGATACGGAGGGTCAGGTGCTGGCGCATCGAGTCGGAGCTGCCCAGTCCGCTGCGACGGCGCCCTTGAGTTCCTGGACGAAGACCGGACGTTCGTAGCGGAGGGCCGGCTCGTTCCTGTTTATCCCCCGCAATCGCCGCCACCGTTTCCGGAACATCGGCTCCGCCGATGCCCGCACCCTGTTCCTCTTCACACCAGGCGGCCCGGAAACCCTCTTCGTGGAGGGTGGTGACGACCCGTTCCCCGGCCAGGTGCCCGAGGGGTGGGACATGGACCGGGTGACGGCGATCGCCGACCTCGTGCAGAAGATCAACATGACCGTCTTGCCCGAGTAGCTCCGCACGGCTCCCCGGTCAGGCCGACTGGCGGCAGCGCCGGCAGTACCTGCGGGCGCTTTACAACCTGGAAGTCACCAGCTCACCGGGCCGGCGTCGTCGAAGAAGCTACCGCTGGGGCCGTCGGCAGGCAGCGTGGCGGCACGTACGACGACCTTCGCGCCCTCGGACGGGTGCTGTGTTCCCATGTTGCCGTTGAGATCGGTGGCGTTGAACCCGGGGCACACCGAGTTCACCTTCACCGGTGTGTCTTTCAGTTCGACGGCGAGCCAGCCGGTGAGGGTGCTCACGAGGGTCTTGGACGAGGAGTACGCGTAGCTCACGCCGAACGGTGCCAGCGGCTGCTCGGGAGCGGTGAGCATGGTGAGCGAGCCCATCGAGCTGCTCAGATTCACGATGCGCCCGGCTTCCGCCTTACGCACCAGCGGCAGGAAGGCCTGGGTGACGTGCAGCGTGCCGTAGAAATTCACCTCCAGCGTCTTTTCGATCGTCTCGGGCCTCATGGTGCTGGGCGGACCTTCCTGACTCCCGAGGGCGATGGCGGCGTTGTTGATCAGAACGTCCAGGGTGCCGCTGTGCTCGGCGATGTGCTCCTGGGCGGCCTGGATGCTGACGGTGTCGGTCAGGTCGAGGCGAACGAAGCGGACGTCGCCGTCGGCGGCCAGCTCCTTCGCTGCCGCTTCGCCTCGGCCCTGATCACGGCATCCCAGCCAGACGGTGAAGCCCAGCTGGGCGAGCTGGCGGGCGGTCTCGAACCCGATGCCCTTGTTGGCGCCCGTGACAAGCGCGGTCTGCTGCGTGGTGGTCATGAAACGATGGTGGATCCCATCCGCTGTACGATCCATAACGTGGAGTCCGCAATTTCTTACGTATCGTCCAAGTCCCGGTCGCCGCTCGGGTCCAGCGACCCGATCGCCGCCGCTATCGGCCTGCTACGTCCCCGCACGGCGGTCGATCCGGACTTCAGCGCGGCCGGGCCGTGGGCGCTGCGCTTCGAGGCGTTCGAGTACGTGAAGATCGGCGGCATTGAGCAGGGTGAGTGCTGGCTGGTGTTCGAAGACGACAGCGACCCCGTGCGCCTGCGCAAGGGCGACGTCTTTCTGCTGGTCAACCCTCCGGCGTACCGGCTGGCCAGCTCCCCCACCGTCGAACCGCTGCCCGCACAGGCCCTCTGGGAGAGCGCCGTGAAGGGGCGGGTGTGCATCGGCACCGAGGCGGACGAGGACTTCAGCATGTGCGGTGGGCAGTTCTGGTTCGACCAGGCCAACACCACGATGCTGATCGACGTGCTCCCGAGGCTCGTGCACGTCAGGGCCGGCGACCGGAGCCTTGGGCAGCTCGCTCAAGTGGCCCACCTGCTCAGCACCGAGACGAAGAACCGCACCGTCGGCAGCTCCCTGGTGCTGGACCACCTCGTGCAGATTCTCTTCGTGCACGTACTGCGCGCCCACGTCGACCAGACCGACCACCCCGCCGGCTGGCTGGGAGCCCTGTCTGACGACGGCGTCGGTGCGGCCCTGCGCGCCTTGCACGCCGATATCTCCCACCGCTGGAGCCTGCAGGAACTGGCCGGCATCGCCCGCATGTCCCGTTCGGCGTTCGCCGCCGCCTTCAAGAAGCAGCTCGGCACCACACCCGGGGAATACCTGATCCAGTGGCGCATGAGCCTGGCCCGCGACGCCCTGCGCCGCAACACCCGCTCGATCTCCGAACTCGCCGTCGCCACGGGCTACGAGTCCGAGAGCGCCTTCAGCACGGCCTTCCGGCGCGTGGTCGGCTCCTCGCCCAAGCAGTACCGCGACGCTCCGGGCGAACGCATGACACGAACGTAGGCAGATGCCGATCGGCCGGAGGTGCCCAAGCGCGCTGTTGCCAGCCACGGTGTTGGCGCGAGGCGGGCCCTGCCTCGTCGTCGGCTTCCTGCTCCACCTCGATCTGCGGGCGCGTTCGACATTCCTGCTAGGACGGTGCACAACCGTGGAGGCCGACGGTGAGTCCGTGTCAGACATCCGGTCGTCGCCTTGTCCTCGCTGCTGCCACATGGCGGCGTTGCGCCGAGGTTGCAAAGCAAAGGCACGGTAAGCATCAAACTTGCAGGCTGATCCGTGGTTGTGCTGTCCGAGCGTGCACCCGAGCCCTTCACCGAAAATTGGCCATCCGCTCTGTCTGCCGCATGGCGACACAGGAGCATTCACATTCGGACTGCTCATCACCATTTACCCGCAGCGAACGGACATCTGGCATGGCGACTCCGTCTGCTCAGGTGCCACGGCACCAGCACTAGTCAGCGTCTACCACACCGGGCCGCCGAAGAAGTTCAATCCGGTCCGCGGGTCAGTCCATTCGATACCGGGGTCACAGATGGTCACCCAGGATCGCCAGGGTCGCCATCTGTAAGTCGTGCCAGCTGGACGGACTGTCCAGAAGTCGCTATGCCGCAGGTCTTCGAAAGTCATGGCGACTCGTTCACGGGCGATCGAGATGCCAGAGCCTGGACGACCAACGACATCGATCCGGACCCAGCCCCCCCCCCCCCCCCCCCCCCCCCCCCAAGCCTGCACCGATACATGCGGCACGCCTGTCGCGAGCAGAACGTCGGCAACACTGCTGACTGTCACCCGCCGCATCTGCGCGGGATGGCGATCTTTCCCCACAGTGCTCTCCTTTCTGGAGCTGAGCGGTCGTGGCCTGAGCACCCTAGGTGGCTAGCTTCATCCTGACCTGCGCTCGTCTCACCACAGCCACCTCCAGCGTGCGCCGAGTCCAGCCCAACAGAACCGATCAAGGAACCACAACGTCGCGTCGATCTGGCCTTCCAGCCCTGTTGTGGCCGTAATCCGCGTCCGTTTAAGAGGTCAGTTTAAAATGAGCTGAGTAGGCGTCGTAGGCAGATTACGGAGCAGGCGATGCTGATCATGGCTTGGTGGATGTCGGCTCGGCGTTCGTAGCGGGTTCGCAGCCGTCGGAAGTTGTGCAGCCAGGAGAAGGTCCGTTCAACGAGCCAGCGATGCTTGCCCAGCCCGGAGCCGTGAGCCTCGCCGCGGCGGGCGATCTTCGGTGTGATGCGTTGTTGCCGTAGCAGGCGGCGGTACTTGTCGTGGTCGTAGCCGCGATCGGCGAACACCCTGCGCGGTCGTCGTTTCGGCCGTCCTCGCAGGCCGTGGATCGGTGGGATGGCGTCGATCAGCGGCAGTAGCTGGGTGACGTCGTTGCGGTTGCCGCCGGTCAGGATGACCGCCAGTGGTAGCCCACTAGCGTCGGTGATCAGGTGGTGCTTGCTGGCCAGCCGGCCCCGGTCGACCGGGCTGGGACCGGTGAGGTCCCCCCTTTGAGAGCCCGCAAGTGCGAGGAGTCCACGACCGCGTGGGCCAGGTCCAGCAGACCCGCCGCCCGCAGCTCCGCAAGCACCGTTTGATGCAGTTGCTGCCACACGCCGGCTTGGTGCCATTCCTTCAACCGGCGCCAGCACGTCGCACCGGAGGCGCCGAACATGGCCGTAGGCAAGTCGCTCCACCGCATACCGGTACTGACGACGAACAGAATCCCTTCCAGCGCGGCACGGTTGTCGGCCCGGCGCCGGCCCGGGAACCGGTACCGGCGCTCAGGCACCGGGATCAACGGTTCCAATCGCAGCCACAACTCATCAGTCACCACACGATCGACCACGACCAGCAGTCTCAGGCCGGCCCGGCGGGACCCAGCCGCACACCACGTCCGCTCATTCTGAACTGACCTCTAAGCGAGTGGGCCGCCAACGTCGCCTTGGTCACGGTGGTCAGTGGGAAGTGCAGATGAAACTCCCGAACTGAACTCGACTCTGACCGGCCCACCCCGCCCCTCAGTCCCCTTTCAAGGATGCGCTGTCGCCATTTCATGACGGCGTGGCCGCAACGAAGACGAGCAGGTCAGCATCCACCCGGGGCGTCCGCTCCGCAGCTGTTCCAGGCTGAGTCAGGAAGTTGTCGGCGGACAGGTCGATGACGGCTATGTGATCCACCAGGTTCAGACCGGCGGTGTGCGCCGCACCGGTCAGGGCGCTCAGGGCGGCGACACGCCGCTGATTCACGGCCTTGACCGCCACCACCAGGCAGCCTTCGTTGCGCCGCAGCGTCCGGCAGGTCAGCAGCAGCCAGCGTGGGTCGGCATTGGGTTGCGGCCAGTGCATGAGCAGCAGGTCGATGTAGCCGGCGGCGTGACCGAAGGCATTCAGACCCGTGGCGCCACCAAGAGCATGGTGCCTGCGGCCTGTCTCGGCAGCAGCCGCGGCGAACGCACTGTCGTCGTCGATGTCGACGACGACGTCGCCCACGGCGGTGTGGACGTCGAGGATCAGCTGCGCCAGCTGCGGCGACAGGTCCGTGCCTGTGCCCGCAGGTACGCACACCAGCCAGGGCAGCCCCGCACGAGGGATCGCATAGGTACCTGGCTCGTCGTTGCTGTCGGTGGGCACGGACCGCGGTGATCGGTCATGGCAGGTTCGGCGCCCGCGCTGTCCGGGTTCACGCATGCATCTCAGAATTGCCGAGCGTCCTCTCACACATGACGGCACCGCTGAAGATGTGCGTCCGTGTCAGGGGGCTGCGGTACGAATACACGCAGCGTGCCCTAGAGCGAATCTGACGGATCATGGGTGGGCTCTGTCAGGGTTGGCGCGGAGCCAGATGATGATCGAGGCGATGGTCACGGTGGCGTGGTAGCGGTCGCGGAGCTTGTCATACCTGGTCGCGACGGCCCGGAACTGTTTGAGTCGATTGAAGGCCCGCTCGATCTGGTTGCGGTCCCTGTACCGGTCGGGGTTGAAGATCGGCGGTCGACCGCCGCGAGCACCACGGCGAGCGCGGCCGGCCAGAACGTCGTCGCGTTCCGGGATGGTGTGCGGGATCCGGCGCGAGCGCAGCGATCGGCGATTCGCCCGGGAGCCGTAGGCCTTGTCCGCGGTCAGGTGGTCGAGACGCTTACGCGGGCGGCCTCGTCCGCCGGGCCGGGCCACGCTGACGGCGTCGATCAACGTCACGAGTTCTTTGGTGTCCGAGGCCTGTCCCGGTGTGATTCGGGTGACCAGGGACCGGCCGCGTCCTTCGGCGAGCAGATGCAGTTTGCTGGTCAGGCCTCCTCGGGAGCGGCCGATCCCTTGAGCTGCCCGCGATTCGGCCGGACTCAGCCCCTTTTACGAGCGCCCGCAGCGTTCTGGTGGGCACGCACGACGGTTGAGTCGACCTGCGCACGCCAGTCCAGGTCGCCTGCAGCGTCCGCGTCGCTCTACAACCGCTTCTCGATCCTGGCCCAGGTGCCGTCCTGTTCCCACTGCGAAAAGCGGTGGTAACAGGTCTTCCACGGCCCGTAACGGTCCGGGACCTGATGCCATTTCGCGCCGTTCTCGGTCCGCCACAGGATCCCGTTGATCACCTGGCGATGGTCACGCCATCGGCCGCCACGCTGCGGGTCCATGCTCGGCAGCAACGGCTCCAGACGTTCCCAATCCTGATCAGTCAGATCACCAGCCACAACACACCAACGATCGATCATGAACAACCGCGATGATCCATCAGATTCGCTCTAGTCGCCGCTGGTCTTCGAGGAAGCGCTGGCAAGTCGGGCCGTGGTGACGGTTCAGCCGGCAAGGACCTCGCGAAGCCGGCGCGTGGAGACGCCCAGCCGCCGGGCGACCTCGACGCGGGTCAGCTTCGGTTCCTCCTGCATGATCGTCAGTGCCAGCTGGCGCGTGGTCGCCGCCGGTCGGCGGACGTCACCGGCAGTCCGCTTCCCGCAGTTGTCGTCAGCACCGGCGATGACCGAATTTGACTGCGCCGACGGCTGCTGTGGTGCAGATCCACCTTCGCCGGTACTACGGTGCGCAGGCCGCTCAGGAGTGCGCAGATCGGCGACGACGTGCAGCCGGTCCGCAGCTGCTCTGTCTGTTGGGGCCAGGGCCGACCGGAACTTCTTGGGTGCCTCGTCGGAACAAGCAAGTGGTTCCGCCGCAACCAGGCCGGCCTCGCGTCCGGCCGGCCCCACCGCCGACGGAACTTCCCCATCCGCCTCGACACCTGCAAGTTCCGCCGCAACCGGTACTTCAAGGTGCACCTGCGAACCCGTAGTGAGCGGAACCGGAACCTGCGTCGCATCGACGTTCTGGCCACCGGTGAGTTGCTCCTCTCGGGAGGAGTTGCTGCTGGGCATCCGATGCCCAGCTGCGCCGCCGGCGGAGGTTCCGGCAGCAGCAGATACGACATGTGGCGGTAGCGGAACCAGTTCCGGGTACGCCGCTGGGTGCCTCAGTCGCGGAACACCGACTCCCCCGGCGGCGGGCGGAACTTCCCGCTGCGGCGGAACCTGGGGTTGCGGCGGAACTTCGCCGATCGCCGTGTGCGGTACCACGGGTTCCGCCTCTCCCGGCCGCGGACCTTGCTCGGTGCCGGCAGGTACGGCGGCGGATCCCGCCGGTGGGCGGGCCAGCATCTCGACGATCAGCAATAACGCGATCGGCGGCCATGCGGCGATGAAACGCGCCCACAGCGTCGGGTCGGCGCCGGCGATGTTCGCCGCGACCGACGCGATGACACCGATCGGGAAGGCGATACGCGCGACCGGGCGCACCACACCGTAGCGGCGCTTGTCATCGGCCATCACGATCGTCGCCACGATCAGCATCCCGTCGACCGTCAACGGCAGCGCCACCGCAACCTCGGCCGGCTCACCGTGCAGCCGCGCCAGATGCGACATGTGATACCAGGACGACCAGGCAGCGATCCCCGCCACCGCACCGGCGGCGAGGTTGCGCAGTGCGGTGATGCCACCAGCGGCCATCGGATGCCTCCCGGGTGCTCGGCGAAGGATCGGCACAGGCGGCGCCTGCCGTTCCCGCGAGACCCGTGCGGTGTGACAGTGCGCCAAGGTCACCGTAAGAGCGCCCGGATGGCAACGGTCGCCATGATCGGCTCACACGGAGTCACACGCACTCACACGGCTGCGGACGCCACGATGGGCGGGAACTTGCCACAGCCACCGTGGAAGCTGTCGCACGAGACCCGGCCTGAACCTCCGGCGCATCGGCCTCTCGAGCCGTCTGACACGGCAACACGCTGTCTCACGACGGGCTGACCTGCAGCTGTCAGGGCTCCGGGCCGAACTCAGGGCACTGCCACGGTGTGACCGATCCGCCGGTCACTGCGATCACAAAGAGGTTCTGAGCTGCGACTTTGCTCTGTTACGACGCGATCGGCGTAGCGACGGCATGAGCGCACGGCGTCAGAGTGCTGTGACAGCGGCCGGGCGTTGATGGGTGCTCCGCTCGCGCCGTGCGATGACGCGGGCCCTCGCCTTCGGAGCACGAGATGGCCGTTCGTTCCCGTCCCCTGTATTCGACCTCCGCGCTGCAGGTCGCGCAGTACGTCTTCACCCGCAGCGCCGCCGAACCCACCAACCTCTACCTCGACGGCGCCGACCTCGGCGCCGACCTGCCCGCCGGCCGGCTGTTGCTGATGCCGCTGCGCGATCTGCTGCTGCGCCCGGCCGTCAGCCTGCACACCCGCGACGTGGTGTGGCGCGAACTGATCCGCCGGGCCCGCGAAGACCACTCGAGCTGGCTGGTCGCCGCCATCGGCATGGCGATGCCCGGCCTGCGCCGCGCCGTACGGCAACTCGGCACCTCCTGGCGCAGCGACCGCGACGATCTGGAGTCCGCCGTGGCCGAAGGCTTCGTGAGCGCGCTGCGCAAGGTCGACCTGCACGACAGCTCCCTGTGCGCCCGGCTGATCGACGCCGGGCGCAAGGCCGGCGTGCGCCAGGCGTTCCAGAGCGCCGGAGTCGAGGCCGGCAGCTGGGCACCGTTCGCATCGCGCAGCCCCCGCCCGCCGTGGGGACACCCCGATCTGGTTCTGGCCGACGCCGTCACCGCAGGAGTGCTCAGCCGCAGCGAAGCCCAGCTCATCGGCGCTACCCGCCTCGAGGGCCTGCAGGTCAAGGATGTCGCCGCCTGGCTCGGGGAACTGCCCAACACCGTCGCGGGCCGGCGCCGGCGCGCAGAACTACGGCTGCGCCGGGCGATCCAGTCCGGCGACCTCGGCCTCGGCGAAATCCTGCAGAGCTGAACCCGCCGCCGTGACCGCGTGTGAGCGCGGGTGAGCGGTGCCGGTCATCGCGCCCGCTCTCACACGCCGGCATTTCCCCGATCGCAGACGCTCCTGCATCTCCAGAGCCCTGCACCGCCTGCGGGAGCGCGGACCGGCTGGACCCGGTCACGCATGCCACGACACCGCACCGGACGGAAGGGAGAACGGCTCCCACTCCGCCTCCCGCAGGCCTTCACCCGCTGCCGCAGCCCGCTGAGGGCTGCCACCTATGGAGGAGAGCTGCGATGCAGCACATCCGCAACCGTCTCGCCGGTGCCATGGTCTCGACCGCGGTGGTGCTGCTGGGCTTCGCGGTGCTCGCGAGCCCCGCGTACGCCGCCGACGCCGGCACCACCCAGCTGACCAAAATCCTCAACAACGCCACCGGCTGGCTGGTGGGCATCCTCGCGGTGCTGGCCACTCTGTTCCTGACCCTCGGCGGTGTGCGCTACGTGATGGCCGGCGGCGACCCCGGCGAGATCGAGAAGGCCAAGGGTGCGTTCAAGTCGGCGATCCTGGGCTACGCCCTGGCGGCACTGGCCCCGGTCGTGGTGGCCATCGTCAAGAGCATCCTCGGGGTCTGACGATGGGTGCCTGGTCGGCAGGCCTGATCAACGCGATGATCGACGGGGTCGTCACCTGGATGACGGCCAGCACGATGGCCGCCCTGAACTGGGTGCTGAGCCTGCTGTCGAACACGGTGTTCACCAGCCCGGACGTCACCGGGCTGCCGCAGGTCTCCTTCATGTCGCGGCGCGCGCTGCTGGCGCCCAATGCCTGCCTGGCGTTGATCGTGACCGTGGTCGGTTTCCTGGCGATGACCCACGGGACCGTGCAGGACCGGTACTCGCTCAAGGAACTGCTGCCGCGGATGCTGATCGGTTTCGCCGCGGCGAACCTGTCCACACCGATCCTGAGTACGGCGATCGCCGCCGCCAACGCGCTGACCGCGGCGCTGACCGGTGACCCGCTGAGCTCACCGGACTCGTTCGCCCAGATCAAGCGGATCATCACCGATGTCGCCGGCAACCCCGAGCAACTGCTGGTGGCGCTGGTCCTGCGCGAGCTCGCCGTGCTGCTGGTGCTGCTGGTCATCAGCTGGCTGGGACGCCTGTCGGTGCTCATCGTGGCCGGCGCGGTCGCCCCGATCGCCCTGCTCTGCCACGCCCTGCCGCAGACCGACCCGGTGGCGCGCACCTGGTGGCGGGCGCTGGGCGGGTGCCTGCTGATCCAGGTACTGCAGGCGGTCGCTCTGCGCACCGCGGTGGCCACCCTGCTCAGCGGCGAGGCGAGCCTGCCGGCGCTGGGCCTGCCGCACGATCCGAGCGGGTTGTTCAACCTGCTGATGACCTGCTTCCTGCTCTGGCTGGTCATCCGGGTCCCGAAATGGGTGAGCCGCAGCTTCGGCGGCAACGCCGGGCGGGCCACCAGCATGCCTATCTGTCAGGGTATGGCACCGCAATCTGGTAGCCCTGTGTGGCCGGTTGTAGCCTAAGCACCTATGTGGTGTTCCCACAGGAACACCGATGAAGTTCAACCTTCTCAGTCCGGTCGCTGTGGTGCGCCTTCGCGCGAGGGTGCCAGCCGCGTGGTGTTGCTCGGCTCTGCAGCCGTCGTGCTGGACATCGCTTGATGCGTGACAGACGCGAAGCAGCGCCGTGCGGGCGCTCCGTGTCCCTACATCCCATGACCCGATGACCGCCCGAGCGGGTGAAGCGGGCGATCGGGTGGCGCCGTAGGCGCAGTAGCGGGTGCCGGTGGCAGAGCCTGACGTGGCCTTGCGGACTTTGGTGGGCTCTGTTAAGTCGGCTGGTTGGATGGTCGGGCCGGGTTGACCGATGAAGTCCGCGGCTCGGTTTCGTCGTTGGTCTCATCCCCGCTCGGCGTTCGCCGGGTTCCGGTTCCCGCCGGAGGTGATCGTGGTGGCGGTGCGCTGATACCTGCGCTAAGGCCTGTCGTACCGCGACGTCGAGGGACTGCTCGCCGAGCGCGGATCGACGTCGACCACGTAGGCTGCCTATCGATGGGTGCAGCGTTCTACCCCGCTGCCGGCCGACGCCGCATGATTCGCACGGCACGCGCCAGGCGGCCGGTGGTTCGTCGACGAGACCTACGCCAAGGTCAACGGAGCGTGGCGTTACATCTACCGCGCGGTCGACCAGCACGGACAGATCATCGACGTGCTGCTCTCGACCCGGCGGGACGCCGCAGCCGCTCGCCGGTTCTCACGCGAGCGCTTCGAACGCTGAAGGTCATCCCGAACGAGGGGGTCACCGACGCCGCACCTGTCTACCCAGCCGTGCTCGAGGAACTGGCGCCGGCGGCGGGCACAACGTCGAGCAGTACACGAACAACCGGATAGAAGCCGATCAGGGTCAGCTCAAACGCCGGCTGAGACCCAAGCGCGGCCTGCGGACCGATCGGACAGCACAAGTGGTGATCGCCGGTCACGCCTCCGTACAGAACCTGCGCCGCGGCCACTACGAACTCGAAGTCAACGCCCACCCGGCACTGAGGATGGCCGCGGCGTTCACCGAACTCGCAAAAAGGATTTGACACCCGTCCGCACCGAGCTCAACGTGCCCGCTGATCTCGGCAACGCAACAACGCCGCGCTAACGGCCCGAATCGTTTTCTCGCCTCAGTGGTCGCCAGTCGCTACACTCTTGCCACCGACGAAAGAGGTGTCGGGCGCGCTCGCGGGAGACTGAAATGGCGCAGGGAACGGTCAAGTGGTTCAACTCCGACAAGGGTTTCGGCTTCATCACACCGGACGGTGGCGGTGCTGACGTCTTCGTCCACTTCTCCTCGATCCAGACGAACGGGTATCGCTCGCTCGACGAGAATCAGCGGGTCGAGTTCGAGATCACTCAGGGTCAAAAGGGACCGCAGGCCGCGCAGGTGCGACCACTTGGCGCATCACGCGAGATCGCCTGATCGGTTGACGTACGCTTTCATCTCGAGCGCCTCCGGATCTCTGGACGACTACCGTGCGGCGGCCACGGACGCGTGCAGCCGGCATGAGATCACGCCGGTCGCCATGGAACGCTTTACCGCCGACGACCAGCCGCCGTTAGAGGTATGCCAGGCCAAGATCCGGTCAGCTCAGGTGCTGATCTTGCTGCTGGCGGACCGCTACGGCGTGCGCCCGGCCGGCTATGACCGGTCCTACACGGAGCTCGAGTACGACTGGGCGATGCAGCAGGGCGTTCCCGTGCTGGCCTATGTCGCCACCGACGGGTTCCCGTGGTCCGGGCCGCCCCGCAGCGCGGCTACCCTAAGCCATTATGCCGAGGACTTGGCGGCACTGCAGCGCTTCATTACACGGGTAAAGACGGCACACACCGTCAAAAAGTTCGCCGGTCTCGAGAACTTTCGCATGGACCTCTACGAGGCGCTGATGCCATACCGGCCGACGGCCGAAGGCGCTGAGGTCAAGGCGGCGAAGGTGCGCGGCCCCTGGTTCCGCGAAGACCGCACGCTACCCTCACCGCCGCACCTGTGCGCTATGCCGTCCTACGTAGGCGGTACTCCCTTCACCGGCCGGCGTGCCGACCTCAGCAGTCTGGACGCCTGGGCACGCTCGGACGACCCGGTGCTTGTAGTCGAAGCGATTGGCGGGACGGGAAAGAGTGCTCTGACCTGGGCTTGGACGAACACCCGGGCCAAGTCCGTAATGAAGCCCGCCGGCATCTTCTGGTGGAGCTTCTACGACGGCTCGCCGTCGATGGAACGGTTCCTGCGCGAGTTGCTCAGCTACCTAACGTCCGGCAAGGAACAGTCCCGCATCGGCCGCGACGAGCTGCCGCTCCTCGTCGATGCCAAGCTGCGTCGCGGCGCGTACCTGCTGGTCCTCGACGGCTTCGAGCGGCTGCTCACGGCGTACCACCAGTTCGACCCGTCGAAGGTGACGGAGGACGACGTGGAGGCCGACCGCCGCGCCAACAAGCACTCGATGATCGACACCCTGGGTTACGAGTTCGTGCGCGGGCTGGTGCACGCTTCCCCGTCCAAAGTGCTGATCAGCACTCGTATGGTGCCAGACGCGCTGGAGGGGCCTAGCGGCGGTCTACTCCCCCGCGTTGAGCGCTGGCGACTTCCCGGTCTGCTCGCCGCCGATGTCCGGGCGCTGCTGACCCGGCTCGAGGTCACCGCGGGGCCAGAGGCCCTTTCGTTCCTGCACGGGCTGGGCAACCACCCGCTGCTCATCGCGATCGTGGCCGGCCTTGCGAGAAACTACCGTCCGGCGCCGGGCAACCTGAGCGCCTGGCTTGCCGGGCAGTCGTTCCGCGTAGACGACCCCAAGCTGGCGAGGCGACGACATCACATCCTCGAGGCGGCAATGCGGGACCTTGAGCCCGGCACCGCACGGCTGCTGAGCTGGATCTCGGCGTTGTCCGGAACGGTACACTGGGACGTCTTGGAAAGCATCAACCCGCTGGCGGCGGACGGCCTGTCGAAGGCCCGCGCCGGCGCGTTGTTGGACGCCGCGCTCGGCGACCTCGAGGTGCGCGGTCTGCTGTGGTGGAACCGCCAAATGAACACCTACGACATGCACCCCATCGTCCGGGCCTTTGCCTACGACCGACTGGAGGGCACCGACAAGTTCAGCGCCCACGCTCGCATCCGGGACCACTTCCAGGCTCTGCCGCCAGAGGAAGCTGGCACGGTGTCGAGCGTGGAGGACCGGACGCAGACAATCTCGCTGTTCCGAGCACTAACCGGCGCCCAGCAGTACGGCGAGGCGTACGCGTTGTGGAACCGATCACTCATGGAACCACTCTTGCTGCAGCTCGGCGCCAACACCAGCGTAGTCGAGCTACTCGAGCCGTTCCGGCGCACCAACGTGATCGGCGCCCGGGCAGACCACTCGCTCGCGCTGCACATGGCCGGAAAACACGACCAGGCTATCGAGATGGAGCTGATCAACCTCGACCTAGTCTTGACGGACGCCGACAAAGGTGAGATTCGGCGATCGCTGGGCCGCCTGGCGGCGTTCTACCGGGCCGCCGGCCAGCTGGCCCGGCACGCCGCGGTGGTTGCCATCCTCGGGACCGGGGAGACCGACGTCGCCAACGCAGATTTGCCTACATTGGCGCTGCGGCGGGCGATCCTCGTGTTGCTCAACGACGATGTCGCGACGGCACGCGCGACCCTGCAGGACATTGCGACGAGCGCCCAGTCCGACGCCAATCCGTGGTTTGCCAATGACGTCCGCTACTGGCGCATGGTCGCGGAGTTCCGGTCGGGCCGGACATTCTCGTCAGCGGCGTTCGACCACCTGGAGAAGGGAAACGTCGACTGGCGTAGCCGTCTGGCGTTCTCGACGCTCAAATTTCGCATCGCTCTGGAAGCCGGCGATCTGGGTCTCGCAGCCACGACGGCCGAACGGATCGATCGCCTGCGCCGGATCGGCGGCCAAGAGGCGATACCGATCGAGAGTGCCGTCACGCTGGCGAAGCTGGGGCGCGCAGAGGCCACCCAGACGGTGGCGGAGTGCTTCGCCCGCATGCCGCGGCTACACCTGTTCGATCGTCCGCACTACCTGTGCGCGATGGCGCTCACCGAACTCCGCCAGCTCGATGAGGCGATCGAGCAGGCGCAGCAGGCACGACGGCAGGCGTGGGCCGACGGCCCCCAATTCAGCTACCGGTATGAGTTGCGGCAGGCAGAAGCGCTGTTGACCCGGCTCGGGGCGTCCCTCGAGCCGCTCGCGCCGACCGGTAACAACGAGCGGACCGTGCCGCTTTTAAGCACTGCTAGCGAAGCCCTACAATACGGGCGAAGCTTTCTTTGACCGCGCCAGCCAGGCGTGGCCCGGGAAATCAGCGCGACAGGCCCGCGGAGTAGGCATCGAGCTTGGTCACGCGGCAGGTGCCTGGGCGCCGGTCGGCAGGTGACTGGCACCGGTCGGTCCTTCGCCTAGGGTGCTCCGGTGCTCCGGCAAACTTCTGTCACCTAGCCGGCTTTCCACGGTGCCGCGAGTGCCGCAGTGCACTTAGGCAGGCTCACTACCTCAAGGCCTTGCAGGTCAGTTTACCCAGTGCGCTCGCCGCCTCACGGCGACCGCCGGTTGGGGGTCCTTGAGCGCTACAGCTAACGGTTCGACCGCCCGATCGTCGAGCAGCTCACCGAGACCGGCCGCAGCGCGTATCCGTTCGAACGAGTCGGGCACGCGCAGCGCACGGACAAGCTGTTGCAGAGCCTCAAGTCCGCCCACACTGCCCAACGACTCCACGGCGATCCCGCGTACGCTCGGATCCCGGTCCTCCGCCAGACGCAGAAGCGTAGTAGCGACCGACCGGTCGTCGGGTTGGCGCAAGGCAGAGGCGGCGCCCTTGCGTACCTGGGCAACCGAGTCATTGCTTGCCGTGACCAGCAGCTCCCGGGCCCGATCCTCGTCGTACCCTCGCAGACTCTCCGCCGCAGCCTGACGCACCTGCGGATCAGAATCATGAATTCCGATCGTAAGCATGTCGAAACCTGCGTCGGTCCAAGCAGAACTGGCAATCTTCATCCCCGCGGCGCGAACCCCTGGATTCTCGTCAGCGGCCAGGCGCCCGGCAGCGGCCAGTACGCCATCGCCATCGAGTTGAAGCAACGCGACGGCCACTGCCGGTGGGCCACCATCATCGGCGGCGATTGGAAGTTCTACACCCACTGCGCCATGGCCATGGGCCACATCGGCGGCGCCACCGCCGACATCGGCAGCAACCTGCTCGCTGGCACCAAAGACGTGCCGTCGGTCTGGCGATGCAAGGCCGCCGAAGCCGAAAAGGAATTCCAGGTCGCCCTTGGCTTGGCCGCGACCGGTCTCAACGACGCCTGCGCCCAATACCACAAGCGGTACATGCAGGCGGCCGAGGCCGTAAAGAGCCTCGTCGACGTCACCGCCGGGATGATCAGTGACCTGCTCGACCTGCTCATCATCATCAACGCGGCCGCAGCAGCTGGTAGAGCGCTGATCGAGACCAGCGTGGGTGCGGTCACCGGATACGGTGTGGCGGCCTACTACACTTGGCAGGCTGGTCGGATCGCAGGTCCCGTACAAGGCCTGTTCTCCCGACTCCGAATAAGCGTAGCGACGCGGCTCACCGGCGCGGGCCGACGCCGTCCCGCCCGGTGACGTCACCTTGCCAGCAGGCCTGTCATGCCATTAGTAGAAGCCGCGCAGTACTCGCAAAAAGGCCAGTCGAAGGCGCCTGAACACCAGGGCAAATGATATGAATAGCAGCATTGTGGCTACTGCGATCAATATCGGACTGCTTATGTCGACTCCGAATGCAACGACAGAGACTGAGATCAAGCACAAAATTGCCGCAGGACTCGCGTGGCAATCGTTCCCACTGTCCCGGCGGGTGACGAATGCATCCGCTGCTGGCCAGTTTGCTCCGATGAATGCCCGCCGACGGCGTCGGCGGAACGATAGCCTCCCTTGAGGTGGTTGCGCAACGCTGCCAAATAGGACTCACTCGGCATCCGACCGGCGGTGACATTCTCGTAGTGGAGGTCGCTCAGGCGGAAGAACACCTGGCCGCTCAACAGCAACGGCATGACAGGCTTTCCCTGCTGTTGGGCTCGAGAGATCTCCCGTTCAATCCATTCGGACTCTTCGGCAGCAGGCGTCATCACAACGATCATGGCTGCGCACGTGTCAACCTGTTGCCGCAGAACTTTAGACCAGCGGTCGCCGGACACCACCTCGCGGTCATACCAGCATGGGATGATGTGGGTCGCCAGATATCCCGCGAGCCGCTCGACATAGTTTGCACTGCTGCCGTCATGCCGGTAGCAGATGAACACATGCCTATGCATGAGCGAACACTACCGCACCGACGCCGACTTCTTAGTGTCCTAATCGAACCTCAAGAGGCGCCAGATCGAGGCGTACTCAGATCAGGGTGCCGGCTCGTCCGCCTCGTTGAGCTTGGCCATCCAGCCTTCGTTCTGAATGGAGATCACGTTCTCGGCGTGCCGGACCAGTTCCTCATCGGTCATCGACGCCGCCCGGCCACGGCGGTGCCGGATGCGTGCCAGTTCGTCGGCGGTCCGCGAGTATTCGAGCAGCATATACGAGTAGCGCTCAGCGGCTACGTATGCCGCCACCGCCGCGCCGATCGTGGTGACCACCGGCACCCATCCGGCCAGTCGATCGATTTCCCAGGTGCCGGCCGCGGCGCCGAGCAGCAAGCCGGTGATCGCCAATCCGATGGAGAGCCGACGGAAGCGTTCGAGCGTACGGGCGAGGTTGCGGGCGTTCTTCCGGTAATAGCCGATGATCTGGGCTTCGACCCGGCCTTCCAGGTACGACTCCAGGTCGTGGATGGACGGCAGCGGCCGCTGCTTCGGTTCGATGCCGACCTTGTACTGCCGAAGGTCGTCCGCACCGGCCTCGAGGTCCTGAATCTCGGCGTCCAGGTCGGCGGGCGGGAACCCGGCGAGCGACATGTAGACCGCTGACTTGAGCGCCTCGGAGATTGATCGCACGCGGGTCCAGTCCCGCATCGTCGTGGGCCCGGCCGCGTTGCCGGCAAGCCCGGAAAGCCCGACGAGCACCGCTCCGGCGAACGCGAACACCTTTCCGAGTGCAGACTCGAGCCCGACGGTGGCCGCGGTGGCCGACAGCACCGCGCCGCCGATCGCCAGTCCGAGCGCCGCCCGCCGCGTCGTCTGCAGCCGCCGTTTCAGCTTGGTGGCGGCCTGCGACCAGAGACTCTGTTGTGCCCAGGCAGCCTCAAGACTCGACGTCATACGGAGAGCGTAGTGGTGATCATGCGAGGCTGTCAGGATCAGGCGGCACGATCATGAAGTCCGCGTCGGCCACGGGCCGGCCGTCGACCACGACGCTGGCGCGAAGGAGAAGACCGGGCGCTGCGGGCAGGTTGAGCGTGAACGGGGTCTGGTCGTTGCGCAGGACGATGCGCCGTTCGAGAACCCGCCTGTCGGTATGCACCTCGCTGACATGCAGCATGATGTCACTGCGGCCTTCCGCGCGGAGAATTCCGGTGACGGGCTCGCCGGCCCGGAAATGGTCGGCGATGGCGATCGATGCGGTGAGCGGTGCCGACGGCGTCCTCGTCCGGCCCAGCGATGAAACGTCACGGGCATCTAGCAGCGCACTTAGATAGTCGATCACCCGGGGGTCGCTCGGCAGGTATCCCTGCCGGCCCGGCGCGAAGAAGATCCGCCGATCGTCGACCTGGTAGGGCGGTTGACCGGACGCGATCGACACCACGCTGTCGCCGTCCGCATTCGTGCGGATACGCAGGCGCCCGGAGACCAGCTGCGCAGTGGCCGCGGTGGCCTGGCCTATTCCCACGATCGGCGCTACGACGCTCGAGGCCGGCGGCGACGGCGGCCCGGCGATCTCGTCGAGGAAGCGGCTGTTGCCGACCCCGTACCTCGGCAGGTCGACGTCCGACGGACGGGCCAGGATGCCGGTTCCCAGATCGACGACCGGGTCGATGGGCACAACCTGGTGCAGCGGGCTGAGGCCTTGCAGGAAATCGACCAGTACCGGATCGATCGAGGCGCCGTTGGTCAAAAACTCGAGGGCTCGCAGCGTGCCCCGGAATGGTGTTCCGATCGGGACAAACAGGCGGGTGCGGTCCCACCCGCCGAGCATGCCGAGATAGTGGCTCGCGATCAAGCCACCTTCGCCGTGTCCGATCAGCACCACGCGGGATTCGCGATCGCCGCCGCCCTTGTCGCGCCACTCGGCGAGCCGTCTTTCGACCGTTTCAAGCAGCCGCTGGGCGGCCACCTGCAGGTCGAACCGCCAGTCCCAGGTAAACGCGACCAGGTTCCGGTGTTCCTGTACGCCGGCACGCGCCGCGAGCGCGGTCCACAGCCGCCGGTAGCCACCCAGCGACCAGAGCCCAGGAATCAGCAGAGGACTGCGAAGGAGCCCACTGGGGACCACCCGGCCATCCGAGTGGGCTGTGTGGTTGCGCACGGCCCGCAGCTGTCGCAGAGTGTCGCGATCGCCTGCCCAAATGATCTCGTCGCCGCGGGAGAGTTCGCTGCCGAACAGCGCGGGGATGACGACGACGATGTCCTTCTCCCCGATGAACGGATCGGCCGGGCCCGGAGCGCTGGACTTGACCGCGTCCAGACGGTAGACGTCACCGCTGAGCGTGCGCAGCTCGACTGGGCCCCGCCCGACGTCTACCGACCGGGTGTCGCCGGGCCGGAAGGTCACCACGCGGGTACGCCCACCGGCCACCACCTCGACCCAGAGCGGCTGGGTGGCCGGCATTTCGATGCCTTGCGCGGTCTTGGCCGGAAACGCTCCCAACTGCAGCGTTCCGCCACGGCGCCGCACGGCCACCTCGATCCGGGGAGGATCGGGTTCGCTCGGCGCCGTCGCCGGCGACTCGATCGGCCGGCTGGTCAGCGAAGAGGCTCGTACGCGCGCCTCGCGTACGGTGGCCGCCGCGTGTGCGGATTGCGGCAGAGTCGGTAGCGTCCGGCGAACCCAGCGGGCCACTCCCCGATCGGCTTGCTGCAGGGCGATCACCACCGGAGCCAGGGCGTCGTCGATCCGTGCCGCAGCCAGCCGCTCGTCGGGAATCGACAGCGCCCACCACGTCACCCGCTCGGCGACCAGCCGCAGCTCGGGCGCGTCGCGTCGGAGGATCACCGCCGCGGCCCGCCGTGCCCGCAGAGCCCGAGCGCCGCCTTCATCCAGCCAGGACCGCAGCCGCTGGTGCAGCAGCGGCAGCACATCGGGGAGGAATGAGAGGCCCTCGGGCGTACGGTCGAGGATCAGCGGGCTGACCCACAGGTCGGCCTCAGCCTCCACCGAGAGATGCGGCAGCGCCTCCAGGCGCACGGCCCGGATCAGCGCCGGTTCCACGAAGGCCGCAGGCGACAACGCGACCGCCAGCTCACCGGCCGCGACCGTCACCGAATCCCCGCCGTCGAGATACGCGTTGATCATCGGGGACGCCGAAGCCGGGCCCGGACCGGCTGGCGGACGGCCCGCTCGGTGAGCCCGCGGTCCCACTGGACGATCACCGCACGTCGCCGGAGACGCGCGGACGCTCGCTCGGGGCGGTACGGCGACAAGACGACCGGCACGACGCCGCGGCTGCGCAGGTCGGCAAAGAGCTCCGCCCATTCGTACTCGGCCGCCGGAAGTTCGTCGGGCAGCGGCGTCGCCAGCCCCAGGTCGGTGACAAACACGGCGGCCCGCCGCCGCGCGGGCGGCCGGTAGGGCATCCACGTCCACACCGGGCCAGCACCCGTGCCCAGCGAGCGGGTCGGTATCTGCTTGAACAGCATCGGGCGCAGCCGAGTGCCGAGGAGCCGGCGGGCGGCCCGGACGACGTCTGCCCGGTCGGCGTGGAACGGCCGCATGCCGGAGCCGATGTCTAGCAGCAGCTCGGCGTCCGGGGAAAGCTCGTCGTGCTGTTCCACCGGGAGCGGCTCGAGCGGTTCGAGGGCCGCCATTCGGTCGACCAGACGGACAAGGTCGAGCCGGTGAGTAAGGCGCGGCCGGGCGAAGGCCGCACGAAGGGCTCGCCGATCCTGCCCGCCGGTCAGCAGCGGCCGGTGCCGCACCGGTCCGATCCCGGCCGGCAGCGGCGCGCCGGTGTCAGCGCCGTCGTGGACAGCGTCGTCGGCTTCGCGGGCCACCCGTTCGCCGTGCCGCACCGGTTCCATCATGTGCAGCCGGGGCAGCTGCCGGTCCGGCACGGGCTGCGGGCGCGGACCTGCTCCTTCGGCCGGCTGGTCCGGCCCGGCAGCTGGCTCGGCCTGGGGTGCCGCCGGGCTGCGCAGTCCGAGGAGTTCCATGAGCTCATCGCGGTCGGAGCCGGGTAGCTCCGCCATCGTGCGGATCATATCCGCGAGCCAGACCTGCGGTCGGGAGCCGGGCATGTCAGGGCCGTTCGCGCGACGGCTTGGTGATGGTCAGCTCCTCGAGCAGCTCCCAGTCGGTGTCGGAAAGCATGTCGCCGAGGTCGAGCATGGCATGGACGGCGTCGAGGAACTCGGCCACGCTCGGCACGTGCTCGTCCGGCGCCGGATCCGCCGGGCGGGCCTCCACGACCTTGTGGGCGAGGTCCCGGATGCGCGTTCGCTGGTCGTTGCGAAGGCGTCGGCCTCGGAGATGCCGCTGGGCGATCTCAATCATCCCGTCGGCGTCGGGCAGCTCGAGCCGGTGGACGATGCACCGCCGCACGAACGCAGACGGCAGCTCGCGCTCCTCATTGCTGGTGATGATGACCAGCCGGCTCCGCAGCGGGCCGGGATCCGTTAGCGGTGCCACTTGGGCCCCGGTCTCCGGCACCGGGAACCGCATCGAGCCCAACGGCACGAGCAGGCCACCAGGCACATCCGGGTCGGCCTTGTCGAGTTCGTCGATCAGCAGCACCGCGCCGGTCTCGCGCCGCTCGCGGTTGATCTCGATGAACGGGTCGTCGGCCGGACGACTCGGACCACGGTCGTCGTCGCCGGCGCCACGTTCTCGCGCCGAGCGGGTGTTGATGGCCCACCACAGCGGGCCGGGCTCGACGTAGTCGATGTCGTGCAACTGGAGGCCCGGCTTCACCTGCGCGTCGGCGAGCCGGCGTACGAGGTCGAACCGATACAGCAGATCGCGGGCTTCGGCCCGGGCAGTGACCACGAATTCGTAGTAGCGCCATTCGAGATTGCGGGCGACGTATGCGGCGATCGAGGATTTACCCGAGCCGGGATGGCCGAGCAGCAGCAACGGCCGGCCGGTCACGAGCGCGACCCGCAGCGCGGTCTTCAGCCTCGGCGGACACACGTAGACGCTGCCGTCCCGAAGGTCTGGCTGGTCGGCGGGGTGGTGCGAGGCGGGGGCGTCGGTCAACGCCCCGAGTCGTTCCAGGACCTCACGGTGCTCGTACATCGGTCTCATTTCTTAACGTTTCAATCCGGTCGGCAACCGAGCCACCCTCCGCCTCCCGGTCCGCCGGCAGCGGCGGGGTCAGCTCGACCGCATGCTCGGGCCGCAGGTCCCGGACCGGCCCGGAACAGAAGAACACCAGGCCTTGGAAGCGCGCGACGAGCGGAGTTAGCACGCCGGCCTCGAGCGCATCCTCGCCGAGCAGCACGAACACCGGCTTGCTTTTGGACTTCTGCAATGAGGCGTAGGCGCTCGGCCAGTCCGCCTCGGTGTAGGCACCGATCGCCTTCAGGATTGCGCCCGCATAGCGGTCCACAAGCTCGGCGTGGTCACCGCTGCCCGTACCGGCTGCTGACACCGGGCCGACGATCGTGTACCGGGTGTCGCAGCAGGTGATCCGCCGGAGGAGACGGCCAGCGGTGGTCGGCCGGGCCACCGTCGCCCACGCCACCCGGCGGCCGGACTGATCGGCCGCGACGGCGAACAGCTTGTCCGCCATCTCCGCGGGCAGCCAGGCGCAGCTGATCAGGGGAGCGAACGAGCCCATCCACTGCGCAAACCTCGGATCCATAATCAGCTCGTCGACGGCCTGCTCGATCGGTACCGCCTCGCTCTGCAACAACCGATCCGCCACCCACGTCGAGAGGGACTCACCTGCCTTGATGTCGTCGTCGTGAATGCCCAGTCGCAGGGCGGCGTCCTCCAAGAACATGTTGTCGTCCAGATGGCGCTCGACACGTACTCGCCACTTCACCATCGGATCCTTGTCGTGCAGCGAGACCCGGTATCCCTCGAAGCAGTCGCCGACGGCTTCCGCCACGGTCGCCGGATCATGGCCGGTCAGGTCGTCGACCTTGAGCACCTGGATCTCCCGCATCGCGACCGGCGTCAGGCCGAGCGTCTCCAGGACCGCCGAACTCGCGCCCTCGTTGAGGAGCACTGGAACGATCCGCATCGACGGGTTGAGCCAGGCGCGCCAGCCCAGGATCGTGCACTCGGCGCGGACCCAGTTGCTGTCCTCGGCCTTGTCGGTGATCAGGATGACCGCGGCGTCACAGGTGCCGAGCCAGTTGAGCAGCGTGGCTCGCCAGCGGTCACCCGGATGAATGAGGTTCCGATCGACGAGCGGGCTGTGCCCGTCCGCGGCCAGCCGGGCCTCGACAGCGTCGCGAACGCTCGCCGCATACGGGTCGCCGTTCGCGCTGTGGCTGACGAAGACCCTCGCCAAGGATGACTCCCTGCACGCTGCGGCCGAACTAAGGTGGGAGCGGAACGATAGCACGGAGTCACCGCGGCGATACGGGGCTGCGCAGCTACTGCTTCGGCACGTCCGGGTGATTGCCGGAGATCCGATCCCGCGCCGGGCCGCAGACTCCGTGCGCCGGGCCCGGGTCTCAGCCGAGGGACGACCGCGCCGCCGCCTCGCGGATCGGGCCGGCCAGCGCACCGCGATCACGGCGTAGCCGGCGCTGGACGGGTGGAACCGGTCGGCGCTGAACAGGCCGGGGCTGACCGCGAAGCCCGCCGCCGAGGCCATTCTGAGGAGTAAGGCCGGGCGTAGGACCATTCTTCGGTCAGGGTGCGGTGGAAGGACTATACCTTGCCGTTGGTTTGCGGGCGGAACGAACGGGTTCTTTTGTGGGTGATGCCGGCCTCGGCGAGTGGGTGTGGTCCAAGGCAGAGGCGCACGAGCCGCTGATCCCGACTGATCTCTACGCGCGAGCGCAGGGAACGGTCAAGACGCGCGGCGCTCGTAGCGAGGCGGGCCGGGCGCCGAGGCGCAGCGTGCGCCCCTTCCTGTTCCGCGGCCTCATCACGTGCGGGCTCTGCGACCGCAAGATGGTCGGCAACCCGAATCACGGCCGGCTATACTACCGCTGCAAGGCATCCCGCGACTACGTCCGCCAACACGAGGTTGCCCACCCACCGGTGCTCTACCTCCGTGAAGAAGCCGTCATCGAGCCGATCGACCGCTTCCTTCGCCGAGAGCTGAGCGGCAAGAGCCTCGCCGCCAACCTGCGCAGCCTGGCCGATGCCCACTACCGCACCCCGCTCGCCGCCTTCCGCGCCAGCGACGAGAGCGAACAACTCAACCGCACCATCGCGGACTGCGACACCAAGATCCAGGGTTACCGCGCCGCGCTCGACGCCGGCAGCGCCCCCACTCATCGCCGACTGGATTCGCGAGACGTCCGGCACTCGAGCGACGGCTACCGCCGCGCTATGGATCAGCGCAGCACCGCCACAGCGCCTCAACGAAGATCAAATCGCGGCGATTGTGGAAGGGCTCGGTGGGCTACTCAACGTCCTCCGCGGGGCTGATCCACGCGACAAGGCGGAGCTCTACAGCCGCATCGGCCTCAGGATGACCTACAAGCCTGGTCTGAAGACACTGATGGCCGAGATCGTCAGTTCCGATCTCGGCCGTGTGCTTAATGTGTGTCCGAGGGGGGACTTGAACCCCCACGTCCGATAAAGGACACTAGCACCTCAAGCTAGCGCGTCTGCCATTCCGCCACCCGGACAAGGTGAGTACAGCCTAGCGGGGCCGATGTGGGGCTTGCACCCGGTATCGGCTGGCCGGTGGGCCGCACAGGAGAGAACTTTACACGGCCGTTCGGCGGGGTCGAAGTGGGGCACCCCTGACGGGACGTACTGGCGTGATCTCGGGGTTCCAGGCAGCATGGCGTGCGTGTCACAGGCGTCCCCGCTTCTTGCTGCGCGGCAGCGTGCTCAGGCTTTTGCCGGTTCCGGCGACCTTGGGCAGGCTCGTGCTGTGCTCGAGCATGCCGTTGATGTCGGGCGGGCCAATCTTGGTGAGGACGATCCTGAGGTTCTTGCGACCTTGCAGCAGCTGGCCTCGGTGCATCTGCAGGGCGGCGATCAGTCGGGGGCCCGGCGGGTGCTGGAAGAGGCCTTCGCGGCTGGGCAGTGGCGGCTCGGCGATGCCGATCCGGTCATGCTGGCGATTTCTTTCGACTTGGGCGTGGTTGCCGAGGAGATGGAGAACCGGCACGAGGCCCGGCGGGCTTTCACCCGGGTGGCCACGCACGGTCCTGCCGCCCTCGGCGCGGATCACTGGGCCGTCGTCCGCGCGCGCTCCTACCTGGGAGAAGACCCTCCCACGGTACGCATGGAGCTGTCCGCGACCGACTTGCAGCGCATCCAGGTACCCCCGCAGCGCAAAGCGCCGCAGGACCAGCAGGTTCCCGTGGCCGAGCCGGCGCCCCGGCATTTCCCCGCACCGGCTCCCACGCCGCAGCCACAGCCCAGCTACGAGCGACCCGCTCCCCCGCCCCAGCCGAGCTACCAGCAACCCGCACCCCGGCCGAGCTATGAGCAGCCCACGCCGCAACCGAGCTACCAGCAGCCCGCGCCGCAGCCGAGTTACGACCAGCCGGAGCCGCGGTTCTACGAGCAGTCGCGCTTCGAACAGCAGCCCATGCCGCAGATCATCTCCGCGCCGCCGATCACCTCGGCCGCACCAGCTCAGCCTGATTCGTCGTACGCGAGGAAGGCGCCGGCCATGTTCGCGGCGATTGCCGCTGTCTTCGGGGTGATCATCGCGGTGGTCGCGCTGGTGATCGTCATTGCCAGTCGGGGTGACGATCCGGACTCTGATGTGCCAACTCTGGCCGGGCCCGCTCCTAGCGATGTGCGCATGCGCGACTACGGATCGTCGGTTCAGCTGTTCTGGAGTGATCCGGCCAACGGGAAGGCGTCGTTTGTCGTCACCGGCGGGCGGCCCGGGCAGCAGCTGCAGCCGATGGGTCAGGTGGGTCCGACGACGACCTCTTTTGATCTCAATGGACTCAACGCTGACCTGGACTATTGCTTCGCGATCGTCGCTGTCTACACCACGAGTCAGTTCTCGACCTCGCCGCAGACGTGCACGAGTCGATCGACGGGTTCCGTGGCGCCGTCACCCAGTAAGCGTTGATCACTCTCGGCGATCTTCACTATCCACAACCGTGACTTGCCGGGTGTCCACACGCCCCTGGATCCCCCTATGATGGCCTGCGTCCTACGGGCGAAACGGGGAGGTAGGCAGGCTGTGGCCAGTGCAGATGTGGTGGTGGACCAGCGCAAGCGTCGATGGCGCAGTCGCGGCGGTCTCGTCACCATGGGCACCGTTCTGAGCCTGGTCGCCGGTCTCGGTCTCACCGTTCTCGGGCTCGGCGCCGCCGATCAGGCGGTTGCCAGCTTCGATGCCGCTTCCTGGGTCTGGAGCAAGACCAAGGGCGAGGCGGCGCGGATCAACGGCGTCACCGCCCGGGTGGACACCCGCGTCGACGTGCCCAAGGCGCGCGGTCACGAGCTGCAGGTCGTGCAGAACGACCGCTTCGTGCTCCTGCGTGACCAGCAGACCGGCGTGGTCAGCTCGATGGACCTTACGTCGCTGCAGACCCTGGTCACCACGCCGACGACCGCCGGCATCGGGGTCAGCGTCGCGCTGCACGAGGATGCCGCGTTTGTCATCGACGCGGTGCAGGGTGAGGTGCGCCAGCTCGACCCGCGGTCGCTGACGCCGATCGGCGAGTCGCTGCGGTTCCCGCCCGGCATCACCGGCGGCGTCTTCGACGGCAAGGGCCGTCTGTGGATCGCCGCGCCCAGCGAGGGCACCGTCACCGCGATCACGGCCGCTCCCCTGCCTGACAGCTCGGCCACCGGCGGCGCCGGTGGTGGCGAGACCGCGGTCGGGCCGGTCCGGATGCGCACCGATCCGGTCGCGCCGGCCAGCCACGACCTGACGATCTCCACCTTGGAGAACGGTGTGGCGATCCTCAACCGCACCACCAACGCGCTGACCACCATCCGCGACGACACCAAGGTCGTCACCGCCCTGCCGCTGGCCGGGCCGGGCACGCTGCCCACCCACACCGACGGCGCGGTCGTGCCGGTCACGGTCCCGGACGCCCGCCACGTGTACGCCGTGCGCGACTCCGCCCCGGTCGCGGACTTCGCGGTGCCCGGTGACGGCGCCGAACTACAGCCCGCGGTGGCCTGGGAGGGCTTCTTCTACATCGCCGACGAGTCGACCGGCACGGTGCACGTGTTCGACGCCGCCGGGCGGGCGCAGAAGAACATCGGCTTCAAGACCCCGGGCGGCCCGCTCGAGCTCGAGGTCCGGGAGAACTACCTGTTCATCAACGCACCGGGCTCGTCGACCGCGCGGGTCGTCGACAACGCCCACCGGGTGCGGGTGGTCGACAAGTACGCCGATGACGTTCTCGGTGGCGATCCGCCGCCCACTCCCCCGGACCCGCCGCCGCCCCCGCCCAAGCCGAAGAAGCCACCGGTCAGCAAGCCGGGCGCCCCGCGCAGCGTGCGCGCGGCTGCCGGCAACGCCGAGGTCCGGGTCAGCTGGCAGGCCGCGGCGGCCAACGGCGCCTCGATCACCCGCTACGTGGTGGTCGGCGCGGACAAGACGTTCCAGGTCGGCGCCAATCAGCGCTCGCTGAACGTCACCGGGCTGACCAACGGCGAGACCTACCGCTTCGCCGTGCACGCGGTCAACAAGAAGGGCGACGGCCCGTCGCGCAACAGCAACGCGGTGAAGCCGACCTCCGAGGTCCCCGACGCCCCGACGGCAGCCACCGCCGAGGCCAAACCGGACGGCACGGTCAGCGTCAGCTGGCCCGCCGCGAACGGTCAGGGCCTGGAGATCACCCGGTACGCCGTGACGGCCGTCAGCGACGGCACGTCGGCGCCGATCGGCGAGGCCAAGGGCGAGACGAGCCTGAGCATCAAGGACGGCGAGCTCGAGTACGGCAAGCAGTACGCGTTCACGGTCGTGGCGATCAACGAGCGCGGTGCCGGCTCGAAGGCCTCACCGATCAGCAACAGCGTCGTGCCGTTCGCCAAGCCCGGCCGTCCCGAGAACCTCGATGCGGCCACCGCCGGCGACCAGGCCGGCGCGATCAAGGTGACCTGGACGGCGCCGCCGGAGAACGGGCGGGCCATCACCAAGTACCTGGTGGCCGCCGGTGGCAAGACCACCGAGGTCACCGACGGCACCGGGGCGACGCTGACCGGTTTCGGCACCGGCAAGGACGTCGCCGTGGAGGTGCGCGCGGTCAACGAGGCCGGTGAGAGCGAGGCCGCGACGGCCAGCGCCCAGACGCTGCCGAAGCCGGTCGTCGCGATCAGCGGCTCGTCGGCGACGTTCAACACCGCGACCGTGACCTTCACCGTCGTGACCGGCGGCGCGACAGCCACCTGCAAGATGACGGCCAACAACGGCGGCAAATCGGCCAGCGGCAGCTGCTCCAGCCTCAAGGTCACCGGGCTCGAGCCCAGCACCAGCTACACGTTCACCGTCACCGCCACCACCGCGGCGGGCGCCAGCGAGCCCAAGGCTCGCGACCAGAAGACCGACGCGCTCTACGGCACCGCCACCTGCAACAACGGTGAGGACGGCGCGACGGCGACCTACTGCGACAAGGACCGCGAGGGTCGCAACGGCAACGAGATCTTCAGCGTCACGGAGCAGGACAACGACAAGCAGGTCGGCTGGGCCAAGCCCGGACGCCGGCTCGAGGCGTACTGCAAGAAGAAGGGTTCCGAGATCGACTCGTACATCTACAACCACAACAAGGTCTCGACCTGGTGGGTGCAGGTGGCCTACGAGGGCAAGAACTACATCCCGTTCGCGTGGCTCAACCTCGACGGCGGCGACGACATCAACGATCTGCCCACCTGCTGAGGATCCGCCCGTGAGCACCGAACCCCTTCCGCCCCAGCACATCCAGGGCTTCGCCGCCGTGGCCGCCCAGCTCGCCGACCGCATCGGCACCGTCGTGCTGGGCAAGCCCGAGGTGGTGCGCCTGGCGCTGACGGCGTTCTTCGCCCAGGGCCACGTGCTGCTCGAGGACGTGCCCGGTGTCGGCAAGACCACGCTGGCCCGGGCCATGGCCGCGGCCGTGCGCGGGCAGTGGCGGCGCATTCAGTTCACGCCCGACCTGCTGCCGTCCGACGTGTCCGGCGTGACGATTTTCAACCAGGCCAGCCGCGGGTTCGAGTTCCACCCCGGGCCGGTCTTCGCCAACATCGTCATCGCCGACGAGATCAACCGGGCTTCACCCAAGACGCAGTCGGCGCTGCTGGAGGTCATGGAGGAGCGCCGGGTCACCGTCGACGGTGTGCCGCACCCGGTGCCGCAGCCGTTCCTGGTCGTCGCGACGCAGAACCCGGTCGAGATGGACGGCACCTACCGGCTGCCCGAGGCCCAGCTCGACCGCTTCCTGGTCAAGCTGTCGGTCGGTTACCCCTCCGAGGACGTCGAGGTCGAGGTCCTGCGCGGGGCGGCGCTGCGCTCCCCCGACACCCTCGAGGCGGTCACCGACACCGCCACCGTCGGCGAGATGGTGCGCATGGCGTTGCGGGTGCACATCGCCGACCCGCTCTACCTGTACGCCGTGCGCCTGGCCGCCGCGACCCGCGACCACCCGCAGGTGCGCGTCGGGGTCAGCCCCCGCGGTGTCATCGCGCTGACCCGGGCCGCGTCGGCGTACGCGCTGATCAACGGCCGGGGTTACGTGCTGCCGGAGGACTTCAAGGCGCTGGTGGAACCGGTGTTCGCGCACCGTGTGCTGCTCTCGCCGGATGCTCAGCTGCGCGGTGTCACCGCGGCCGAGGTGCTCGACGACGCCGTCCGCTCGGTGCCGGTGCCGCTGCCGGACAACCAGCGCGTCGGGGCGTGAGGCGGCTCGGCGGGATCACCGCCCGCGGTCTGGGCGTGCTGCTCGGCGCGGTGGCGTTGCTGGTGGCCGGGTTCCGGTTCGGCTATCCCGACCTGGCCCTGCTCGGGTCGGCCGCCGCGGTGGCGCTGATCTGCGGGGGGGTCTTCGCGGTCTGGCGGCCCGGGCTGGGCGTCGAGCGGGTCGCCGAGCCCGACCGGGTCGCCCGCGGTGAGCCGGCGAACATGACCCTGACCGTGCGCAACACCAGCAAGCTGCGCGCGGCGAACCTGGTCGCGGTCGACCGTTGCGGCCCGGCGAACGTCCCGGTGCCGCTGCTGCGGTTGCGGCCGGGGCGGGACACCACCGTCGGCTATCCGGTGCCGACCAACCGGCGTGGAGTCGTGCCGGTCGGGCCGTTGCGGGTCACCCGTAACGATCCGCTGGGGCTCATGACGTTGTCGCGCACCTACGGCGAGTCGACAACCGTGTGGGTGCATCCGCGGATCCACCTGCTGCGCGCGGTGCCGGCCGGCATGGCCCGCAGCCTCGACGGGCGCATCGACAAGGTGCCGCACGGCACGATCACCTTCGACTCGCTGCGTGAGTACGTCGTCGGCGACGAGTTGCGGCGGGTGCACTGGCGCAGTTCGGCCAAGGTCGGCGAGCTGATGGTGCGCGAGCAGCTCGACACCAGTGAGCCGACCATCATCGTGCTGCTCGACGACCGGGCCGGCGCTCATCCGCGGGGCAAGGACGGCGTGGCCGACTCGTTCGAGGACTCCTGTGAGGCGGCGGCGTCGATCATCGCTGCGGCCGTACGCGAGGATCTGCCGGTCTCTCTGCATCTGGTGTCGGGTCCGGCCAAGGGGCCGTTCCTGGACGTGCTGACCGAGGCCACGCTGCGGGCCGGTGATCTGACCCAGACGTTGCGCAGCCTGCGGCAGAGCAAGCTCGGGGACACTCTGGTCTATCTGACCGGGCCCGGTGGGCGCGCCGATCTGGGGGCGGTGACTGCGCTGCGCGGGGCGTATCCGGTGGTGATCGCGGGGTTGTTCGGTGACCCGGACGCGGCGCCGGTGTCGGCCGGGGGCGGGCTGATCGTCATCGAGGCCGAGAACGGCGAGCAGTTCGCCGGCGCCTGGGACGGAGTGCGCGGATGGTGAGGTGGGTGCGCGCGGCGGTCGTCCCCGTGGCGCTCGTGGTCCTGATCGCTCTGTCCGGGGTGGTCCTGGGCCGGATCTATGCCGACGGTTTCCTGCTGCAGGTGGTCGCCGGGGCGGCGCTCGGGTCGGTCGCGGTCAGCGTGGCCGCGCGGCGGTTGCCGTCGTGGAGCATCGCGCCGCTGTCGGTGGTGCTGCTGGCCGGGTACACGCTCGGGGCATTGAAGCTGGCGGCGGACCGGGCGGATGTGGCCGGGTCGTTGCCCGCGATCGTCGCCGACGCGCTGGCCAACGGCATTCCGCGGTTGCTCACGGCCATGATCCCGGTCGAGTCGACGCCGGACACCGTGGTCGTGCCGGTGGTGGCGGCGTGGCTGGCCGGGCTCGCCGGGGCCGAGGTCGCGGTCCGTTCACGGCGGGTGCTGCTGGGCTGTGTGCCGGCGGCGGCGCTCTACTGCGGGGCGCTCTACGTCGTCGGGCCCAACGCCGACAGCGCCGGGTGGCCGACCGTGCTCTTCGCCGGCCTGGTCGTCCTCGTGCTCGCCGTGTCCGCGCGCCCGGGTGGTGCATCGCTGGACGACGTACCGGCGTCGACGCGCACGGCCGTGCGCGGACGGGCCCTGGCCGGAGCGGCCGCCGGCCTGGTGATCCTGCTCGGCCTGATCGTCGCGGTGGGTCCGTGGGTCAGTGCGCGGGTGTCGGCCACCCCGGTCGACCCCCGTAAGTACGTGGAACCGCCGCAGGTCGACAGCCTGGATGAGAGCCCGCTGAACCGGATCTCCGGCTGGGCGCTGGCACCGGAGCAGAGCCTGCTGGAGGTCGGACCGGCCGCGAGCGGCAAGGGCACGACGCGGCTGCGGCTGGCGGTGCTGCCCGACTACGACGGGGTGACCTGGCGGGTCGGTGCCGTGTATCGCAATGCCGGGCGGGTGCTGCCGGCCGCGCCGTTGCTGCCTGACGTGCCGGTGCAGGAGATCAGGCAGGAGATCACCGTCGACGAGCTGGCGGGGCGGCTGCTGCCGGTCGTGCCGACGCCGACCGGCGTGCAGGGTGCGCGGGTCGCCTACGACCCCGAGACCGGCACGCTGATCTGCCCCGAGGTGCTGCGACCGGGCCTGCGCTACACGGTCACCTCGCAGAGCCAGGAGCCCGACTACAACCTGCTGCCCACGGCGGACTCGCCGACCGGTGACGCGGTGGCGCGCTTCCTGCGTATCGGTGCGGGCGTGCCCGAGTCGATCGAGCGGCTCTCGCAGCAGCTCGCGGACGGCAACGCGGGCTCGTACGACCGGGCGGCGGCGATCGAGGAGTTCCTGTCCGAGCACTACCGCAAGGTGCCGGACGCGCCGAGCGGGCACGCGTACCCGAACCTGCAGTTCTTCTTGTTCGGCCCGCGCGATCAGGGTGGTCAGCGCGGGACCTCGGAGCAGTTCGCGGCCTCGTTCGCGCTGCTGGCCCGGCTGACCGGCCTGCCGACCCGGGTGGTCGTGGGCTTCGACGCGCCGCGGGCCGGTGGCACGGTCACCGGCGCGGATGCGATCGCGTGGCCCGAGGTGCTCTTCGACCAGCTGGGCTGGGTGGCCTTCGATCCGCTGCCCAAGAGCAATCAGACGCCGCGGCCGGTCGAGGAGGACTTCACCCCCAAGCCCTCGCCGCCCCCGACCTCCGAGCCGCCGCCCGCCTCCGAGACGCCGAGCGCTTCGGCGCCACCGGCGTTGGCCCAGGCGCAGGTTCCGCAGGCCGGTGGGCCGTCGGCGGTGCTGGTGGCGGGCGGGGCCTCGGGCTCGGTGCTGCTGATCCTGGCCGCGGCAGCGGGAACGATCGTGGCGATGCGGCGCGGGCTGCGGCGCCGGCGGCTCGAGGTGGGCACCCCACCGGAGCGGATCACCGGGGCCTGGCTGGAATTCACCGATGCGCTGCGGCTGGACGGGCGGCCGGTGCCACCACACCTGGCGGCTTCGGAGGCCGCTGCCTTCGCGGCGACGCCTGCGGTTCGCGGCAAGGCCGCACGACTGGCCCGTGGTCAGGGGTCTGGCGACACCGGGTCGATGGATAGCGGCAAGCCGAGGAATCGATGGCTCGGGCGCAAGAACCCCGCGGATGACGTCCTTGAGACAGACCCACGAATAACGAACGGCACCGGCTCGGTGCCGGCTGGGCCAACGAACACCAACCCGCACGTGCCGGGCGACGAAGCGAGGGCAGCAGGCGGAGCGAGGGCAGCAGGCGGAGCGACGGCGGCCAGCGGACCGGCGGCGGCCAGCGGACCGGCGATGGCAGGCGCCTCGGCGGCAGGCATACCGATGGCGGCAAGCGAACCAGCGGCCACGGGCGGAATGGCGGTCGACGCCGCAGCTGGCGGACCGATGATGGCGGGCACACCGGCGGCGGATCGCAGCTCAGCAACCGCGGCAGCCGGGCCGACGGCGGCGGGACGCATCGCCAGCGATATGGCTGCCTGGGGGCCGCAACAAGGCCTGAGCGATAGCGCGCCGGTGCGGGCGGCTGCTCCCCCGCCCGGCTACACCATGCCGCCGCTCGACGAGCTGGTCGGCGCTGTGAACACCTCGGCCTTCGCGCCCGGCGCGGTCGACGAGCAGCAGGCCGAGCGGGCGGGCAGTCAGGCGATCGCCTACGCCGAGGCGTTGCGGGCGAAGCGCTCCTGGTGGCGGCGCCTCTGGTGGAGCCTGCACCCCGGACCGCTGCGGTGGCATCGCGACGACCCATGATTCAGCTTCCGCTGAATACAGCGCTTGCTGTACTGTCCGGTGCGTGGAGACATTGACGCACGGGCAGGTGCTGGCCCGCTTCGGCCACGCCCTGTCGGATCCGACCCGCGCGCGGCTGCTGCTCGCCCTGCGCGAGGCGCCCGTCTACCCGGCCGAGCTCGCCGACCTGCTCGGCGTCACCCGGCAGAACCTGTCCAACCACCTGGCCTGCCTGCGCGGCTGCGGCCTGGTCGTGGCAGTCCCCGAAGGCCGCCGCACCCGCTACGAGCTGGCCGACAACCGGCTGCATCACGCCCTCGGCGACCTGCTCGGCCTCGTGCTCGCCGTGGACCCCGCCGCTTGCGCTGACTCCGAGGCCAAAGGCTGCTGCTGATGGAGCTGCTCCAGATCCAGTCGTCGCCGCGGCGTGCGTTGCTCGCCCGAAGGGTGCGGCTGCTGGTGGCCGCGACCATCGCCTACAACGTCGTCGAGGCGGTCATCGCCATCAGCGCCGGCGCCGCGGCGTCGTCGACCGCGCTGATCGGCTTCGGGCTCGACTCCGTGATCGAGGTGTCCTCAGCGGCGGCGGTCGCCTGGCAGTTCGCCGGGCGTGATCCGGAAGCCCGGGAGAAGACCGCGCTGCGGATCATCGCCTTCTCGTTCTTCGCGCTCGCCGCCTACGTCAGCGTCGAATCGGTACGGGCACTGGCCACCGGCAGCGCCGCCGAGCACTCGCGGGTCGGGCTCGTGCTGGCCGCGGTGTCGTTGCTGGTCATGCCCGCACTGTCCTATGCCCAGCGCCGGGCCGGGCGCGAACTCGGCTCCCGCAGTGCGGTCGCCGACTCGAAGCAGACGCTGCTGTGCACGTACCTGTCCGGGGTGGTGCTGGTCGGTCTGGGTTTGAACAGCATCTTCGGGTGGACCTGGGCCGACCCGGTCGCCGCCCTGGTCATCGCCGCGGTCGCCGTGCGTGAGGGACGGACCGCCTGGCGCGGCGATCACTGCTGCTGAGCTGCTGGTCGGCAGGTTGGACAAAGTGCCTTCCTGGGCGGCGCGCGCGAGCGATGATACGAGCATCATGCGAGCCACTCAGATCGCTCCCACCGGGGTCGAGCGGACCTTCGGCGAGGACGAGATCATCGTGACGAAGACCGATCCGCGCGGCGTGCTCACGTACGCGAATCCGGTCTTCCTGCGGCTGTCCGCTCTCACCGAGGACGAGGCCATCGGGCAGCCGCACAGCATCATCCGGCATCCCGACATGCCGCGGGCGGTCTTCAAACTGCTGTGGGACACGCTGAAAAGCGGTCAGGAGCTGTTCGCCTATGTGGTCAACCTCGCCGCGGACGGCGCCCATTACTGGGTGCTGGCCCACGTGACGCCGTCCTTCGACCAGCACGACCGGCTGGTCGGCTACCACTCCAGCCGGCGCAAACCCGAGCCGGCCGCCGTCGCCACGGCCTCCGCGCTCTACGCCAAGCTGGTTGCCGAGGAGAGGCGCCATTCCGGTACGCGGGAAGCGCTCGACGCGTCCTGGGCGATGATGCACGGCATGCTCGACGAGCGTGGTCAGACCTATGACCAGTTCGTCTGGGAGCTCACGAACGGCTCAGCCGCGTGAAGGCCGTGAATCCGGGCGGCAACGACGACGTCCTGCGGCTGATCGCGGAGACCTGCCGCGAGGCCGCGGCCGGCAACTTCGAGGTACGCCTGCCCGTGCTGGGCGACTCCCCGGACGCCCAGGCCGCCCGTGACGAGCTCAACGCGCTGCTCGACATCACCGACGCCTTCGTCCGCGAGTCCGGTGCGGCGCTCGGCGCTGCCGCCGAGGGCCGCTACCACCGGCGGTTCCTGACCCGGGGCATGCGGGGCTCGTTCCGCAAGGCGGCCGCGCAGATCTCGAACTCCGGTGAGCAGATGAGTGTGGCCGCCGGGCGGGTCGCCGAGGCCGCCAGCGCGCGGGTGGCGCTGGCCGACGAACTCGAGTCGGCCGTGCTGACCGTCTCCGAGCAGGTGGCCACGGCCGCGACCGAGATGGGTGCGTCGGCCAACGGGCTCGCCGACTTCGCCCGTGAGGCCGTCGCCGAGGCCGAGCGCGGGCTGCAGACCGTCACGTCGCTGCGGACCGCCTCCAGTCAGATCCGGCACGCGGTCGACCTGATCAACCAGGTGGCGTCGCAGACCCGGCTGCTGGCCCTGAACGCGACCATCGAGGCCGCCCGGGCCGGTGATGCGGGCCGCGGCTTCAGCGTGGTGGCCGGTGAGGTCAAGACCCTGGCCAACGAGACGAGCTCGTCCAGTGAGGAGATTCTCGGCCAGGTCAACACGGTGCAGGCCGCCGCGGCCGACGCGGTCAGTGTGCTCGAGACCGTGACCAACAGCATCCGCGAGATGAGCGGCCTGGTGCAGGGCATCGCCACCGCCGTGGACACCGGCGACCACTCCGGTACGGCGGGGCTGTCCCAGCTCGCCGAGGTGCTGCGCGGCGAGGTGCACCGGTTCGTGTCCACGGCACGCCAGGTCTGAGGTTTCTGACCGCTAGGCTGCGACGCATGGCGGACGACGGCGTCCCGGAGTCGATCACCAGCGTGGTGCAGCAGGTCATCGCGGCGATCCCGGCCGGTTGCACGTGGATGCTGCCGGTCACCGGTGACGACGGTGCGGTGACCGACTTCCGGATCGCCGCGACCAGCGAGCGGGTCCGCGACATCTACGACCGCGGCACGCAGCGCCTGCAATCGCTGCTCAGCGAGCTCTATCCCAGCATGGTCGGTGGCCCGCTCTGGCGGATGTACCTGCGGGTGCTCGACAGCGGCGAGCCCGAACAGTTCGCCGATTTCCAGTACGAGGAGAAGTCCGCCGGCGTGGTCGCCCATTCGCGGTTCGCCATCGACGTGCACCGGGTGCTCGGCGGACTACTGGTGTGGTGGCAGCGCTCGGACGAGTACCAGCGCCGGCTGGAGAACACCGAGCTGCTCGGTAACCTCGGCTGGTCGGAGTACGACGTGGTCACCGGGCGCACCGACTGGTCGCCGGGGACGTACCGCATCTTCGGCCGCGATCCGGCGCTGGGCCCGATGTCGCGCACCGAGCAGGCCGCCGCCATGCTGGCCGAGGACCGCGGGATCGCCGAGACCGCCTGGCAGACGCTCGACAGCGGCGCCACCTCGGATGTCACCGTGCGGTTCCGGGTCGGCGCGGCGGTCAAGCACGTGCGCATCCTGTCCGACCTCGCCCGTGACGCCGCGGGTGCGCCCGTCAAGATCTACGCCGTGGTGCAGGACGTCACCGCGCGCGAGGATTCCCGCACCGCCATCGAGCGCCTCGGTGACCAGCTGCGCACCCGGGAGATGACGGCGCTGGCCGAGCACCGGCTCGCCCTGCAACTGCAGAACATGATTCAGCCCGTACCCTCGGAGCCTTTTGGTCTCAACGGTCTGCGCGCGATGGTGGGCTATCTGCCCGCCGAGCGGGCCCTGCGGGTGGGCGGCGACTGGTATCACGCCCAGACCCTCGACGACGGCCAGGCGGTGCTCGTGGTCGGTGACGTCGCCGGGCACGGCCTGGACGCGGCCAGCGGCATGGCCCACCTGCGGTTCGCGCTGGTCGCCTGGCTCTCCATCGGCATCCGCGACCCGGGAACGCTGCTCGGACACCTCAACCGGCTCTGCTCGCAGCTGGCTCTGACGGGTACGGCCGTGGTGGCCCGCTACGACCCCTGCTCGCGCGAGCTGACCTGGGCGCGCGGCGGGCACATGCCGCCGCTGCTCGCCCGCTCGGGCACCGCGGTGGAGCTGCGCCGGCCGCCGGGTCTGCTGCTCGGCGCCGACAATGACGCCTGTTATTCCGTCGCTGTGGAGCTGCTGCAGGCCGACGACCTGGTGCTGTTCTACACCGACGGGCTGGTCGAACGCCGCGCCGGCAGCGCCGATGAGCGGATGGCGCAGGTCACGGCGGCCCTCTGCCAGGAGTCGGCGGCGCCGGATGCCGACTGCCTGTCGCGGCTGCGCGGGGTTCTGCACACCGCGAGCCCCGATGACGACACCTGCACGCTGGCGATCCACGTCGATCCTTAGCTTTTTTCGCCCGGTGTCGGATACAGGCCCGGCCGTTCGTGGAACAGGTGAAAGGCGGTCGGTGGTGGCCGCCCAGGACAAGGGAGTGACGGGATGGCCCGGTACCTGATCTCGTTCGATGACGGCGCGATGGACCACATCCCCGACGGGGACTGGGCCGAGGTGGGCAAGACCTCGCACGCCGTGATCGAGGAAGCCGTGACGGCCGGCGTGTGGGTGTTCAGCGGCGGGCTCCAGCGGCAGCGGGCGAGCATCGTCGGCACGGACGGCGCGGTCACCGACGGCCCCTACCCGGAGACCAAGGAAGTCATCGGCGGGTTTGCGGTCGTCGACGTCGCCACCCGCGAGGAGGCGCTGGAGTGGGCCGCCAAGATCGCCGCCGGTTGCCGCTGCGCGCAGGAGGTCCGCGAGATCATGGACGACCCGGAGACCGACGACATGCTGCGCCGCATCGGCGGGCGGGGCTGACCCCCACGACGACCTGCCGGGGACCGGGTGACACCCGGTCCCCGAGCACGGGCATCAGGATCGAAGGGTACGCAGGCCGGTGCGGATCTCGCTGACCAGGATCTCGGGCTGTTCCAAAGCGGCGAAGTGCCCGCCCCTGTCGGCCTCGCCGTAGTGCACGAGGTCGCTGTAGGTGTCCTCGATCCAGCTTCGCGGCAGCAGCGGGATGTCCCGGGGGAAGACGGTCACCGCAACGGGAAGCGTCAGCTTCGGGCCGGCGAAGCTGCCCGACCTGTTCTCCCAGTAGATGCGGCCCGACGACGCCCCGCTGTTGGTGAACCAGTAGAGCGATATCGCGTCGAGCATGTCGTCGATGCCCAGGGCGTCCTCGGCCAGCCCCTGGTTGTCGGTCTTGGACTGGAACTTCTCGTAGATCCAGGCGGCCTGACCGACGGGAGAGTCCGCCAGAGCGAACCCGACGGTCTCCGGCTTGGTGCCCTGAAGATGGTTCGATCCCCCCAGATCGCCGGTGTAGAGCGCGAGGGTCTCCACGGCGTGGCGCTCTTCGGGCGACAAGGTGTCGGGGATCTGGGCGGGAAACGCGAACGGGGTGTTCAGGTGGATGCCGAGCAGCCCTTCGGGTTGCATGGCGCCGAGGGCGGTGGTGACCACGGCACCCCAGTCGCCGCCGTGCGCGGCCCACCTCGTGTAGCCCAGACGCTTCATCAGTTCCGCCCACGCGCCGGCGATGCGCGGTGCACTCCACCCGGTCTGCGTGGGCTTCTGGGAGAACCCGAACCCGGGCAGCGACGGGACGACGACGTCGAAGGAATCGGCGGCGTCTCCCCCGAACGACACCGGATCGGTCAGCGGGCCGATCATCTTCATGAAGTCGGCGATCGAGCTCGGCCATCCGTGCGTGAGGATCAGCGGCACCGCGCCGGGATTGCTGGACCTGACGTGGATGAAGTGGATGTCCAGCCCGTCGATCTCGGTGAGGAACTGGGGACAGCTGTTGAGCGCGGACTCGAAGCGCCGCCAGTCGTATTGGTGCTCCCAGTGCTCGACCAGAGATCTGACGTTGTCCACGCGTACCCCTTGGGACCAGTCGCCCACGGTCTGCGGGTCCGGCCATCGGGTCCTGGACAGTCGCTGCTTCAGATCGTCGATCTCCGCATCCGGGATCGAGACGGTGAACGGGCGGACGAGAGCCGAGGTCATTGTTCTGCTCCTGAGCTTCGAAGGTACCTATTCACCGACGGCGGTCGCAGCGACGCGGGGTGCGCGAGACTCCGCCCGGCCACGCAGCAGGGCAATGGCGACGGCGAACTGCCAGATGACGATGGTGTAGACGGAGCCGCGCTCGATCGCCCCCGAGGGCAGGCCGGCGTCGAAGGTGAGGAAGAGGGCGACCACGGCAACCAGGCCGAATGCTCCCAGGACGATGCTGACCAGACCGATCAGCCGCGTCTCGGGCGCCTTTCGCCAGTGCAGCCCCAGCACGAGGGCCAGCACGTTCCCGCCGACGATCGCCAGCGTCGCGCCGGTGAAGTGCAGGGCCAGCGTGCCGTTCTGCTGCGCCTGCAGAGAGCCGTGGAAGGTTCCGACCAGGATGTAGCCGATCATGGTCACGATCCCCGTCACGGCGGTGAAGGTACGGGGCCGCCCGCTGAGCGTCCGCGACAGCAGCACCGCGGCGAGCCCGAAGAGCAGGCCCTGAACGATGAATCCGGAGTTCATGACGACGTGCAGCGGGGAGTCGAGTTCGCGGCCCTGGAACACCCCGGCCGTCGCGGAGCCGAGGTCGCTGATCCAGTTGTCGGCGTAGCTGTAGCTGGGCGTTTTCCATGCCGCGGCCGCGATCGCTTCGGCGGCGAGATAGATCACGGGACCAATGAGGAAGGTGGCAGCGGCGAGGGGGCGGATCTTGGTCATGGACGTGTCCCATTTCCGTCTGGCGGTTCTAGGGGAGGCGGATGTGTGGTCCCAGTGGGGCCAGTCGTCGTTCGAACCAGAGGTGGGCCAGGACAATGAGCGCCAGGCAGGCTACGAGCGTTCGGCCGGCGGCGGCGGTCGCGAGCAGGCCCAGCAGCAGCGGTGCCACGATGCCGGTGGTGATCCGCGAGATGGTCCTCGGCCGGTCGGAGCTGTGGCTGGCGACTCCGGTGACGACACCGAGGGTGAAGTAGGCCGCAACAGCTCCGCACAGCAGCCAGCGAGCCTGGTCCGGCAGCGGGTCGGAGCCGTGCTCGACCACCAGGGAGAGCGGCACGGCGATGGTGGCGACGACGCCGGTGACCAGGCAGTGCAGGCCGAGGGCGGCGCGGCTGGGGATGCGGCCGGCGCGCAGGTGCGGCAGACCCGCGTGTCCGAAGACCACGGACAGGCCGAACATGCCGGCCAGCAGGATGAAGGACGCGAGTGCGGCGGCCAGCACACCGAGGTCGAAGTGCGTCTCGCCGGCGGCGGCGACGATCTGCACGACCGATTCGCCCAGCACGATGATGACGAAGAGTCCCAGCCGCTCGGCGAGGTGGACCGGATCGACCGACACCCCGTGGATGACCGGCCCCGAGCCGTCGGAACGGCCTCGTGACCGGCGCCGCGTACGTTCCGGCGCGGCGAGGTACGCCTGGACACGCTGGAGCATCCTGCTGCCGGACAGGACCACGATCAGCAGCAGGTCGAGGCCCACGCCGACGGCCCAGAGCACGAGCTTCCAGTGTTCGTCGACCCACAGCGACGCCAGCCAGGGCAGCAGTCCGGCCGAATACTGCACCACCGGGAAGTCCAGCAGCACGGCGCCGCGTTGCCACGACCTGGCCCCGTAGACACGCGTGGCGATGTAGGCGATGGCGAAGACGTTGAGCGGAAGGGAGTCACCGTCGTGGTCGAGCACGGTGTGCGCCACGCCCGGCACGGACGCGGCCATGACCCCGAGACCGAACATGCCGACCATCAGCCGTAACACGCGGGTCTGACCGGCGGCCACGTTGCCGTACAGCATGAACGTCGTCCAGGACAGCCACAACGCCAGGAACATCAGTGCGTAGAGACCGAGCGCCGCGGCGTCCAGGTCGGGCCCGAGCACGTGCGCCAGGGCGGCCACGCCGGCCACCGCCACGAGGTCGAAGAAGAGCTCGGCCCAGCTGGCGTGCCGCTCGGTCCTGGCCTCGGTCGGCTCGTCGTCGATGTTCACCATCAGCGGCCGCTCGTTGCCGGTGTCGCGGTGCTCGCGGGGGTGACGCTGATGCCGGACGTGGCCGCGACGTGCAGGCCGTGGTCGAGAAAGTTGATCATCCAGGTGAAGCTGTCGTCGACGGATGCGTCGTACCGGAAACCGCCGGCTGCTTGCTGGGTCGAGAACCCGTGCAGGGCGCTGCGGAGCATCCGCACAGCGTGAATCTCCTGACTGGAGTCGAGGTGGTAGCCGCGCAGCATGGCCGCCCAGGAGGCGACGACCCGGTTGATGGCGGGGATGAGCGGGTCGTCGGGTCCGGTCGGGCGGGCAGCATCGGCGGCCGCGTACCGGCCGGGGTGTTCCTGAACGTAGGCCCGCATCGCCTGCGCACCGGCGGCGAGGGCATCGCTGCCGGCCCGGCCCTGGATGGCGTCGCGAATGGCGTCGGCGAACTCGGCCATGGACACGATGGCGATGCGGTGAGCCAGATCGGCCTGGCTGGTGACGTGTTTGTAGAGCGCCGGAGTCTTGACCCCGAGCCGTTCCGCGAGCAGGCCCATGCTGAATTTCTCGAAGCCGACCTCGTCGATCAGGGCGGCGCCGGCCTCGGTGACCGACTGCGGGGTCAGCCGGGCCCTAGGCATTCGCCAGGGTCTTGCCGAGGAAGGGCCGGGCCAGCGCGAGGACCTGATCCGGTGTCTGCACGTGGGCGTAGTGACCGGCACCCTCGATGACAACGAGTTCACCGAGACCCCGGGGCAGATCGGCGAGGATCTTCTCGCCCTCGGCGCGGGGGTCGGCCCAGTCGGGGTCGAGGCTGCCCTCGATGACCAGCACCGGGCAGGTGACATTGGCCAGCTGCGCGCCGGCGTCGGTCGGGCTGGTCTTGCACATGGCCTGCAGAACCTTCATCCGGCCGGGCTCGCTCAGCTTCGCCTCGATACGCGCCAGTTCGGCGTCCCAGTCGGCGGGCTTGACCGGGTACGCCGCGTCGAGGTACTTCTTCCAGCTCGACAGACTTCCCCGGACCATGACCTGCGCCATCTGCGTGTACCCGCTGCGGAAACGCTTGACCCGCACCAGCCCGCCGAAGTCGAACGGTTGCACCCGGGTGAACGGCGCCAGCTCGATGACGCCGTTGATCAGATCCGGTGCGGTTGCAGCCGCGATGGTCGCCGCGCCCCCGCTGATCGACTGCCCGATGATCACGGCGGGGCCGCCGAGGTGGCGCACGACGGCGACGAGGTCACCCGCGATGTCGGTGCGGCTGTAGCCGTCCCAGCCCAGGCCGGAGTCGCCGCAGCCGCGAATGTCCACGTTGGCGACCCGGTACCCGGCGTCGACCAGGGCCGGAGCGAGGAACCGGTAGGAGTGCCGGCTGTCGCCGATGCCGTGCGCCAGGACAACGAGCGGGCCCTGGCCGGACACCTCGTAGGCGAGGGTGTTACCGGCAATGCTCAAGTTCTCGGTCATGACGACTCCACAGGCTTGGTTAACGGCGCTATCTGTAAGTTAATGGCGTTAACCAGCTACGTCAAGCGATCATCGTCGACGTCTCTCCCTGGCCGACAGCCATCAAGGGCCCGCCACACTCACGGCGGCAGCGGAGTCCTCGCCGGTTCAGAACGTTCCGGTCGGCGCGTTAGGCTCGCGGCATGATCGAGCAGCCTCCGCGCGTGATCGAGGAGTTGGTGGAGGCGGCATCCGGCGACAGCGACGCGGCCGAGAAGTTGGCCGACATCGCGAACGCCGATCCGGGACGGCTGACTCCGCACCTGGACCGGTTGCTCGACCTCGACGTGCTGTGGCCTCCCACGTTGTACCGGGCGGCCGACACCGACCTGGTGCGCCGAGTCGTCGTGCGGGTCGACGGTGGGGAGACCCCCGGCGATCTCAACCACCTACTCCTCGTTCTGGCCCACAGTGGTCACCCACTGGCCGAGGCGGCGATGCGCCGTTGGGAGGCACAACCGCCCGCCGGCGCCGCCGAGTTGCACGTCGGACCGCTCGCGTACGCACCCGAGGGCGGTTGGACGGTCTCGCCGGACGGCAGCCGTCGACAGTTGTGCGGCGACACCGCGTACGAATGGCTCATGCGCGACGCGCCGCAGCGCATCGATGCCCCCGCTTGCCCGTGGTGCGCCTCGCCGCTGTGGATCGCTGCTGATGTCGATACCGCTGAGGCAGCCGCCGGCGCCGCGTTGGCGCACACCGGCTGGTCCGGGCGGCTGGTGATCGAGACTTGCCACTTCTGCGCTTGCTACACGACGCTGTACAGCCAGGTCACGCCGGAAGGTGGCAGCACCTGGTGGACCGGCAACACCCGCCCGTCGTATCTCGGCGACGACGGTGAGCCGGAACAGCCACCGACGCCATTGCCCATCATCGGGCCGGCCCGGCAGAGCCCGTTTCAGGCGAGCGCCTGGAACAGTGGCGGTTCCACGCTCGGCGGTCGTCCCGAGTGGATCCAGGACGCTGAGCATCCCGGCTGTCCCGGCTGCGGACAGGTGATGGACTACGTCGGGCTGCTCGGCGGCCGAGACCTGGACGAGTTCGGCGAGGGTGCCTACTACCTGCATCTGCACCGGCCGTGCGCGTTCGCCGCGGTGAACTACCAGCAGAGCTGACCAGGGACCGGCGGCGCGGGAGCGTTCGGATCCGTCACCAGGTCACCGCTTCACGGCGAGGATCTGCAGCGCTTCCGCCGAGTTGGCGTTCATCGTCTCGACGGTGATCTGCCGGGTGGTGTCGATGTCGAACCCGTCGAGCAGCAGGCTCCGCAGCCAGTCGGCGGTGTGGTGCCGGCAGATCGCGCCGTCGCCGGTCTCGAAGACGCCGTACGTTCCGTAGGTTTCGGCATGCCGTTGGTACCGAGCCCGGTTGCGCTGATCGGTCTGCAGAAGCAGGTCGCTGACATAGAGCAGCCCACCTGGCCTGAGCACCCGGGCGAGCTCGGTGACGAGCTGCTGCTGTCCCGCGTCCGTCGGAATGCACGTCAGAACGGCGAAGAGAAGCACCGCGTCGACGCCGGCGCCGGGTAGGGCAGTGCAGGTGGGTTCGGCAGCACTCGGAAGCTGAGCGCAGGATGACTTCGACGGGCCCTGTCGACCAGGCGGGCGGACGTGTCGACGCCTTCGGCGCCGGTGAAGCCCTGTTGCCGCGCCAGCCCGGTGATCCGCCCGTAGCCGCAGCCGTAGTCGACGATCCGGGCCGTCGACGGCAACCGCGCCAACCAGCCGAAATCGATCGGATGGGTGAACGTCTTCGCCGCCCCGGCGGTGTCCCAGAAATGCCGCTGATTGTCCAGCTCCGACATGAGCTACACGCGCGCCTTGAGGGCGATGTTGTCGATGGCGGCGTCCGCGATGCGGTTCAGCCTCGTGGCGTCGACTCCCGCCTTGGCCAGCGCCTCGATGCCGCGATGTGTGGTGACGATCAGCCCGCCGAGCACCTCGGCGTCGGCGGCCGGATCCACATCACCGGCGCGCTGCGCCTGCTCGATGAGCCGGCGGCAGCTGTCGAGCAACATTTCGAAGGTCGCGAGCGACCGGGCCGCCACGGCCTCGTTCTCCCACGACAGCTCAGCGGTGGCCTTGGCCAGCAGACAGCCGAGCCGGTCCATGGGGCCCTCCGGCATCCGCAGCCAGGAGCGCAGGCGGTCGAGCGCCTCGTCCTCCGGGCCTTCGAGCCGGGCCACGGCGTCCTGGTCGGCTCCCGCGCAGTAATCCTCCAGCACCCGTTGGAAGAGGGCGTCCTTGTCACCGAACGCGCCGTAGAGGCTGCCCTTGCTCAGACCCGTCGCGCGGGACAGGTCATCGACCGAGGTGCCGTGGAAGCCGGTTTCGTTGAACACCCGGCGCGCCGCCGCCAGCACCTCGTCCTCGTCGAACTTGCGTGGTCGCCCCATTCCTCAACGGTACGCCGTTCCGAAAGTTCTGGACGTTCGTTCCAGAACCTGTATATTGGACCGTATGTTCAAAACTCTTGCTGCACCAGACGCCACCGAGTTCGCCGGTAAACGGGCGGTCGTCACGGGAGGCTCACGCGGGATCGGCGCAGCCATCGTGCAGCGGCTGCTCGACGGCGGCGCGACCGTCGTGACCACGGCGCGTAAAGCCACCGACGAGACCCCGAAGGCCGCCACCTTCCTCGACGGCGACATCAGTACGCTCGCCGGCGTGCAGGCCTTCGCTGCGGCCGCGCTCGGCGAACTCGGCGGCGTCGACATCGTGGTCAACAACGCGGGTGCGGCCCGCGCCCACCTCGGGGGCATCGCCTCCATCACCGACGAGGAATGGCTCGACGCCCTCGACCTCAACTACCTCTCCGCCGTCCGGCTCAACAACGCACTGCTGCCGGCACTGCGCGAGGCGGGCGCGGGCGCGGGCGGCGTGATCGTCAACATCTCCACGGTCGCGGCGCTGCTGCCCACGGGGCCGCTGGCGCACTACGGGGCCGCCAAGGCCGCGCTCAACGCGTACGGCAAGGCGCTGGCGTCCGAGCTCGCGCCCGCCGGCATCCGCGTCACCACGATCGTCCCCGGCAACATCGAATCCCCGGGCGGCGACGCGATCCGCCAGAACTTCGCCGACGCGATGGGCGTCTCACTCGCCGACATCGCGGCGAGCGTCCCACTCGGCCGTCCCGGTGACCCCCGCGACATCGCCGAGGCCGTCGCCTACTTCGCCTCCGACCGCGCCCAGTGGGTCACCGGAGCAACCCTGGTCGTCGACGGCGGCGAGGTTCCGGTCATCTAGTGGGTCCGGCGCTCCGTCTTTGGCGTCAACACCGACGTGTCCGTCAAATGACGTACGCGACGCGGACCTGACCCTCCCTAGCGTCGGAGGGGTGAAGAAATCCGTTCGATTCACCGTGCTGGGTCCCGTGCGCGCCTGGCGCGGTGAGCAGGAGCTGAGTCTCGGAACTCCGCAGTCCCGTTCCCTGCTCGCCCTGCTTCTGGCGCACGGCGGCGAGGTGGTGAGCCTGCCGCACATCGTCGACGCGATGTGGGGGACGGAGCCGCCGCGGACCGCGGTGAACTCGGTGCACCGCAACGTCGGTCTCCTGCGCCGGCTGATCGAACCCGGTCTGACGGTGCGGGAGCCGGGCGGCTGGCTGATCCACTCGGCCGGTGGCTACCGCCTCGACGTCGGTCCGGACAGCCTCGACCTGCTGCACTTCCGGGAACTGGTCGAGAAGGCCCGGGCCGGCGACGAACCCGGCCTCTACCTGGAGGCCCTCAACCTCTGGCAGGGCGTGGTCGCCGACGGCATCGACCCGGCCACCCGGGCCGACACCGTCTTCACCCGCCTGGACCAGGAATTGACAGCTGTCGCCCGCGAGGCCGCCGACGTGGCGCTGGCCGCCGGGGAGGCCGACCGGCTGCGCCGACCGGTCAGCCTGGCCGCCGACCGGGCCCCCTTCGACGAACCGCTGCACGCCCGGCTGATCCGGCTGTGCGCGGGCAGCGGCCAGCGGGCCGGCGCGCTCACGGTCTACGAACGACTGCGCCGGCGCCTCGCCGACGAACTGGGCATCATGCCGGGCCCGGAGGTGACGGCGGCCCGCGACGCGGTGCTGCACCCGCGTCTGGCTTGCCCACACTTTGCCCACTGCGCCGCGTCTACGGTCCCCGAAGACGCTCGATCCCACGCTGGAGGCATCCCGCTGTGACCACACCCGTCATCTTCATTCATGGCCTCTGGCTGCACGCTTCGTCGTGGCAGCCGTGGGTCGACCTGTTCACCGAGCGCGGCTACGACGCCTCGGCCCCCGGCTGGCCCGGCGACGCCGAAACCGTCGAGCAGACCCGGGCCGACCCGGAGGCGCTGGCCGGCCGCGGCATCGACGACGTCGTCGAGCACTACGCCGCCATCTTCGCGACCCTGCACGCCAAGCCGATCGTGATCGGTCACTCGTTCGGGGGCATGATCGCGCAGAAGCTGCTCGGCCTCGACCTGGCCGCGGCCGCCGTTGCGATCGACGCCGCCCAGATCAAGGGCGTGCTGCCGTTGCCGCTGTCCACGCTGCGGTCCGGCTTCCCGGTGCTGAGCAACCCGGCGAACTCCGGCCGGGCGGTGTCGCTAACCCCCGAGCAGTTCCGGTACGCCTTCGGCAACGCCATCTCCGAGCAGGAGTCCCGCGAGCTGTTCGACCGCTTCTCGATCCCGGCGCCGGGCAAGCCGCTGTTCGAGGCGGCCGCCGCCAACTTCAACCCCCACTCGCCGGCAAAGGTGGAGACCGGCAACGAGTCTCGCGGCCCGCTGCTGCTGATGGCAGGCGGCAAGGACCACACCGTGCCGGAGAACGTGGTGCGCGCCACCCTCAAGCAGTACCGCCACTCACATGCGGTCACCGACATCGTCGACTTCCCGGACCGGGCGCACTCGCTGACCATCGACGCCGGTTGGCGTGAGGTAGCGGAGACGGCCCTCACCTGGCTGAAGGAGCAGAACCTGTGAAAAAACTGGCGCTCACCGCCGTACTGGCAATGGTGGCCTTCCTGATTCCTGGGGCCGCTCTCGCGCACGGCCGCGGGACCGAGAGGCTGCCCGCCGGTTTCACCGAGCAGAAGGTTCGCGTCGGATCGGTCGGCATCAACTATGTGCGCGGTGGTCACGGCCCCGTGCTGGTGCTGGTGCACGGCTATCCCGAGACCTGGTACGAGTGGCACGAGATCATGCCGGCGCTGGCCCGGCACTACACGGTCATCGCGCCCGACCTGCGCGGCGCCGGCAAGAGCGACGCCCCGGCGGGCGGTTACGACAAGAAGACGATGGCCGCCGACATTCACGGCCTGCTCGTGCGGCTCGGCCTCAACTCAGACATCCGGATCGTGGGCCACGACATCGGGACGATGGTGGCGTACGCCTACGCCGCCGCCCATCCGGGCGAGGTCCGCAAGCTGGTCCTGAGCGAAGCGCCGATCCCGGACCAGGACATCTACTCCTTCCCGGCCCTCTCCGCCGCCGGGCCCGGCCCCTGGCAATTCGGCTTCTTCCTGCTGCGCAACGGGATGCCCGAGCAGACCGTCGACGGCCGCGAGGAGCAGTGGGTGCACAACTTCACCGACCACCTCGAGGTGGTCAAGGACGGTGTCGGCCCGGACGACGAGAAGGTGTTCGCCAGGTACCTCGAGGATGACGCCCACCTGCGCGCCAGCTTCGAGTGGTTCCGCGCGTTCCCCACCGACATCGCCGACAACAAGATCTACCGCAAGACGAAGCTGCCGATGCCCGTGCTGGCCTTCGGCGCCGACCACAGTCTGCAGCGGTTCTCCGAGACCCAGGTGCCCAAGTACGCCACCAACAGCACGTTCGCCGAGATCAAGAACTCCGGGCACTGGATCTACGAGGAACACCCGGAAGAGATGACCCAGCGGCTGCTTTCGTTCTTGAGGTAGGGGCCGTCATGGATCTTCAATTGTCCGGTAAAACGGTTGTCGTCACCGGGGCGAGCCGGGGAATCGGGCTGGCCATCGTCCGCGCCTTCGCCGAGGAGGGCGCCACGGTGGTGGCCGGTTCGCGCACCACCACCCCGGAACTCGCTGCCATTCCCGGCGTACGCCCGGTCAACGCCGATCTCACGACCGCCGACGGCGCCGTTTCGCTGATCTCGTCGCTTCCGGACGGCGGGCTGGACGTGCTCGTCAACAACGTCGGCGGCGTTCACCCACGCCTGGGCGGGTTCGCCTCGGTCACCGACGACGAGTGGCTTTCCGCCTTCACGATCAACTTCCTGTCCGCCGTACGGGTGACCCGCGCCGCCCTTCCGAAACTGCTCGAAGCCGGCGGTTCGATCGTCACCATTTGTTCGGTCAACGCGTCACTGCCCGACCCGCTCGTGATCGACTACGGGGCGAGCAAAGCGGCTCTGCTCAACTTCTCGAAAGCGCTGTCGAAGGAGGTCGGCCCGCGCGGCGTACGGGTCAACACGATCAGTCCCGGCCCGGTCGCCACCGACCTGTGGCTCGGCGCCGGCGGGGTCGCCGAGACCGTCGGCGGCGCCCACGATCTGGCCCCTGAAGAGGTCGCCAGGAACGCCGTCAGCGGCACCGCCACCGGCCGTTTCACCCAGCCCGACGAGGTCGCCGACCTGGTGCTGCTGCTGGCAAGCGTGCGCGCCGGCAACGTCACGGGTGCCGACTTTCTCGTCGACGGTGGACTGACGACCAGCCTGTAACCCGCCTACTCCGACCGCAAGGCCTCGGCCAGACCCGCCCGCGACCGCACTCCGACCTTCGGGAAGATGCGGTACAAGTGGGTGCTGACCGTCCGGGGCGACACGTACAGCTGGCGGGCGATCTCCTGATTGCTCAGTCCTCGCGCCGCCAGCTGCGCGATCTGCAGCTCCTGGGCGGTCAGCCGGCCGGTGCGGTCCTCGGCCCGGTTGACGGTCTCGCCGGTCGCCCGCAGCTCGCGCCGGGTCCGCTCCGCCCACGGCGTCACACCGAGAGCGGTCAGGGTCTGCCAGGCCGCCCGCAGGATCGGCCGGGCATCGGCGGGCCGGCGCTGACGGCGCAGCTCCTCACCCAGGGCCAGCTGGATGCGGGCCCGCTCGAACGGCCACGACGCGAGGTCGGACTTGAGCGCGTCCCGCAGGGTCTGCTCCGGATCGGCGGCGAGCAGCGCGGTCGCGTAGCGCAGATTGACGGTCAGCACCGGCAGCGGCGCCGACGCAGCCAATATCCGGCACTCCGCGACGATCGGCGCCAGCTCCGGCAGCCGCTCGGCCAGGCGGGCGGCCTCGGCGAGGTGCGCGAGCTCCGACAACCGGACGTACGGGTGGAAGGCCTCGTCCTGCGGATCGAAGATGCGCCGCAGATGCTCGAACGCGTCCACGGGTTTGCCGGCTGCGAGCATGGCGACACCACGCACCGCCGTGAGCACCGAACGGAACGGGTGGCGGCCGCCCGAATGCAGCTGCCGCTCGGCCTCGTCGGCGTTCGCGATCGCCGCAGCGGTGTTGCCCCGCAGTGCCTCGGCCAGACCGACGCAGAGCTGCGCGCTGATCGCTCCGACAAAATCGCCGAACTCCAGCGCGAGCCGCTGCGCCTCCTCACCGGCCACCACCGCGAGCCGCACCTCACCGGTGTGCGCCGCGACCCACGCTTGCGCCTTCAACCCGAACAGCACCGCGCTGAAGTTGCCGTTGAATCGCGCGCCGGCGATGGAGTCGGTCAGCAGCAACGCCGCCGACGGATGGTCCCCCACCGCGGTCGCCGCCTCAGCCAGCTCGAACAGCCGGTCGGGATGGCTGGGCGGCGACTGCATCTTCTCCGCCAGCCGATCGACGACCGTCGCCGCCCGCTCGAGGGGTGCGTTGAGCGCGAGCACCCGGATCAGGCGGGTGTCGCCGGCCGGGACCCTCAGCCGTTCGGCGAGCGCGGCAATCCCGGCCCGGCGGTCCGGTGGCGGAGGTTCCCACCAATTGCGCATGGCCCACATCATGAGAGCATCCAGAGCGAGTTCGTCGTCGCCCTGCTCGATGATGCGCTCCACCACGCCGACCAACCGGGCGTGACGGGTCCCGCCGGACCATCCCTCGCCCAGGACGGCTTCGCGCATCCACAGGAGCCGGACCTGCTGGCTCTCGTCCAGCTCGTATCCGCCGATCGCGCGAACCAGGCCCTCGATGCGCTTGCGGTCCCCCCGTTTCATGGCCTCCATTCCCGCCCACATCAGCCGATCCACCCGGGAATGCAGATCCCCGGTCAGCTCGGCGGCGCGCTGCCAGGCTGCGATCGCGGTGTCGTGCGCGCCGCCACGACCGGCCCGCGCCGCCAGCTCGGCCATGCGCCGGCTCAGCTTCTCGTCGGTGCCGACGGTGGCAGCGGCGCTGTGCCAGGCGTGCCGATCGTCGTCGGGCGGGAGTACCCGCGCCAGTGCGGCGTGCGTGGCGAGCCGCTCGGCGACGGTCGCCGTCTGCTGGACCGCCGACCGGATGAGCGGATGCCGGAACCGTACGGTCACTCCGTCGGTGGTCAGCAGACCAGCCGCCAGCGCCGGTTGGAGGGTGTCGAGCGATGCCGTGGCCGCCGCGAGTACCTCGTCGAGCTGGTCGCTGTCGTCGACCGCCGCCATCAGGACGAGTTCGCGGGTCGGCGCCGGCAGCCCGGCCACCACCGTCGAGTAGGTCTGCTCGAGCCGCGCGGTCAGCGGCAGCGCGGCGGGCACGCCGGTGGGGTCCAGCCGCCCGGCGGAGGCCGACAGCTCGATCAGGCCCAGCGGGTTGCCGCCCGCCTCGGTCAGCACCACCCGCCGCAACGCCGGGGACAGGTCGGCGGCGACCCGGTCGAGCAGCGACTCGGCGGCCCCGTCCGGCAGCGGCCCGACCGGCACCTCGGCCAGCCCGGCGCCCGCCAGCCGGTCCTTGGCCTCGTCCCCGTCCCGCACCGCCACCAGCAGGCACAGCGGCTCGTCCTCGACGCGGCGTCCCAGGAAGGACAGCGCCTCCCAACTCTGCCTGTCGATCCACTGCGCGTCGTCCACGATCAGGCAGACGGGCTGCTCCGACCCGGCCGAACTGAGCAGCTCCAGCGCGCTGAGCCCGGCCGTGTGCGGCTCGCCGGCCGGCCCTTGCGCGGTGTGCGGCTCGCCGGCCCGCATTTTCCTGTGCAGCGGCTCCATCAGGTGCCGCAGGGCGGCGAACGGCAGGCGCCCCTCGGCCTGCACCCCGGTCACCGACAGCACCCGCATCCGCCGCTCCCGGGCCAGGTCGCCGCCGGCCCGCAGCAACGCGCTCTTGCCCATGCCCGCCGGGCCGCGCAGAACCAGCGCCCCGCCCGCCGATCCGGCGGCCCGCGACACCACCTCCGCGATCCGCTCCAGCTCGTCGTCCCGTCCCACCAGCACTTCGGCCACAACTTCCCTCACCGGGTCTGGAGACGGACACACCATCACCGCCAGGCGTCGCTCACGGCCCGGGCCCCGAACGCCGTCGCCGACGGTCGCCGCCCACGATAACGATCAGGACCGGTCCTCGCCTCGCCGTCGGCATCACCAGCGTCATCGCCCGGCTCGCCGCCGGCGGCCACGTCCCGCGCGAGCAGACGATCCACCTCGGACCCGGCTGCTGCCCGTACGGTCATCGGGTCATGAGGCGGCCCATGAGGGTCTTGGACCACGGGTGGTAGCGCGTGTTCTGGAACGCCACGACGGTCCAGGACTCCCCCGCCTGCCGCAGCACCGTCGTGTTGGTCGACAGGCGTTTACCCGAGGGAACGGTCCGGCTCTTCTGCCATCGCATGATGATGCCCGCGCGCTGCACGACGATTGCCGTGGCGGGGTCGGGGAAGTGCACCGTACGGTCGACGACGGCGAGCCGGGAGCCTCGCATGATGCCGTCGAAGAGCGGGCGATGACCTGCGGCGATCTCCGTTCGGCCGGTCATCACCGTGCCGTCGAAGGCCACATAGGTCGCGTCGTCGGCGTGCAGGGCGGCGTAGGCGTCGGCGTCGCCCGCACCCCATCGGGCCTCCAGCTCGGTCAGCGTGTCGAGGACGGCGGCGATGGCGGTCATACGATCCCCCTGATTTACTTAGCTGCATCGTAGTAATTACTACGCTGAAGCTAAGCATTGGCGGGACGGGTGTCAACCAACGACGATGTCGATCTCAATCTGGGCCGCGACCTCAGCAGCGCTGTCGTGCTGTTCCACCAGGCCGTCGCGGCACGGGTGGGGCTGTCCGCCGGCGACCTGAAGACGCTCGAGCTGATCGCGACGGAAGGGCCGTTCAGCGCGAGCGACCTGGCCCGGCGTACCGGCCTGACCGGCGCCGGTATCACCAGCGTCATCGCCCGGCTCACCGCCGGCGGCCATGTCGTGCGCGAGACCGACCCGGGCGACCGGCGCCGGGCGGTCATCCGCGCGGCCGAGACCGGCCATCCGCAGCTGGCAGGTGCGTTCGCCGACCTGGGCCGAGCTCTCGGTGGCGTGATCACCGAGTACGACCCGGCCGAGCAAGCAGCCATCGTCAGCTACCTGCGCCGCATGGTCGACATCCTGCGCGAGCAGACGATCCACCTCGGACCCGGCTGAATCCGTTCTCCTTGACCTTCATCTCGGGGCAAGCCGCAGCCTGATGCGTGCCCGGAATTGCCCGGGCCGTCTCGACCGCAGCGTTGGTCGGGACGTCATGGCCACGTCAAGGAGACGGACATGCTCACACCCGACCACCTGATCCACCCGACGCTCAGGCCGGACGGAGAACTGCGGCACCATCGATCGCGAGGCTCGCGCTCCATCGCTCAACGGGTACGACGGGCCGAGGAGCAGCGGTTCCTGGACGGCCGCTGGCCGCCTTCGGGGTTACGAGCTCGCGGATTCCAGGTGTGAGATCAGCCGGCCGAGGTCGCGGCGCCGGGAGTCTGCCGCCCAGACCGCCCAGGTACGCCGGATCAGCGGCGTGCCGACCAGAGGAACATGGATGATCCCTTCGGGCAGCGGCTGAGCCCAGTGCTCGGGGGCGAAGGTGAACGCTCGCCCCGAACTGACCGCGGCGAACTTGACCTCAGGAATCAGCGACTCGCTGGCCGCTGAGGCCGGTCCCGGGTCGAGGCCGTGGCTACGCAGCACAGCGGTGACCTCGTCGTACCAGATGGGGCTGTCGGCGCGCGGGAAACCCACCCAGTCGAGGCCGGCCAGCGCGGCCAGGCGCACGCCGTCCGGCCCGCCCGGTCGTTCCGAGGCCGAAAGCAGGACTCCGAGCGGTTCCTCGACCACCTCGATCGCGTCGAGATCACGATCCGGCGGCCGGGTCCGCAGCAGCCCGAGGTCGAGCTCGCCGTCACGCAACGCGTCCAGCTGTGCCGCCGAGGACAGGTGGCGCACCGTCGTACGGGTTCCGGGGTCCGATCCTGACAGCGCTTTCAGGGCGTTCGGCAGCAGCGTGGGCGGAAATTCCAGCGGTACGCCGATGCGCAGCAACGAGTCCCCGGCTGTCGCGAAGCGCCCGACCGTGACCAGCGCCTGGTCGTAGCGGGCCAGGACCGCACGGGCCTCGGCGGCCAGCACCGTGCCGGCCTCGGTGAGCATCACCCCGGTGCTGCTGCGAACGAGCAGCTCGGCGCCGACCTGCTGCTCCAGCGCGGCCACCGTCTGCGAGACGGCCGGCTGGCTCACCCGCAGGCGGCAGGCGGCGGCCGACACGCTGCGCTCGGCGGCGACGGCGAGGAAGACGCGTAACTCCCGAAGTTCCACGCACCCATCGCATCACGCCGGCCTTGATGACCGGCGATAAGGCGCGCTTATCGCGGCCGGGATGCCGGTGACCCCGGCAAGGGCTTGTGGCTGGCGGAACCCCGCCCGGGGTCCTGGACAGAGAAGAGTGAGCGACAGATGGCAACCGAACTCTCCGGCAGGACGGCCCTGATCACCGGCGGCAACAGCGGCATCGGCCGGGCGACCGCCGACGCGCTGGCCGCACAGGGTGCCACCGTGGTGCTGACCGGACGCGACGCCGCCCGCGGCGAGCAGGCCGTGAAGCGCATCGAGCAGGCCGGCGGAACGGCGCACTTCATCGCGGCCGACCTGCACGACGAAGCCTCGGCGCGGGCGCTGGCGGCCCAGGCCACCGGCGTGACCGGTCAGATCGACATCCTGGTCAACAGCGCCGGGATCTTCCCGTTCGGCCCGACCGAGCAGACCACCGAGGAAGCCTTCGACGACGTCTTCGCGGTCAACGTGAAGGCACCGTACTTCCTGGTCGCCGAGCTCGCCCCGGCGATGGCCGCCCGCGGTCAGGGCGCCATCGTCAACGTCACCACGATGGTCGCCGAATTCGGGGCGTCCGGCATGGGCCTGTACGGCGCCAGCAAGGCCGCCCTGGTGCTGCTCACCAAGTCGTGGGCAGCCGAGTTCGGGCCCAGCGGCGTGCGCGTCAACGCGGTCAGCCCCGGCCCCACGCGTACCGAAGGCACCGCCGCCATGGGCGAGGCCCTCGACCAGCTCGCCGCGGCCGGCCCGGCCGGGCGCCCCGGAGGCCCGGAGGAGGTCGCGGCGGCAATCGCCTTCCTGGCCGGCGACGCCGCCTCCTTCATCCACGGCGCAATCCTCCCGGCCGACGGCGGCCGGATCGCCGTCTGACCGACCCCTGCGTACCGGTGCGGCCACGATCGGAGGCCGCACCGGTACGGCAGGAACCTCAAGCGGGGCCCTGAGCTGCCGATAGGGTGATCGTGACCGGTGCCGACCTGACATCGACGGATGAGCGCGCAGAGCGCGTTCCTCGGCGGCGGCTCACCCGAAACCTCGCCGCCTCGGCGACGGTGGCTCTACTCTCGGTGGTCTGGCTCGTTGTCGCGTTGTTCAGCGACGACCCACCGCTGATCGGCTGGGTGCTGCCGCTGACAGCCACGCTGATCGCCGCGTGGGGTGCCTGGCGGGCCGGCACACCGCAGACCGCCGACATGCCGCGCCGGTACTTCTGGCGTTACGTGGCGGTCGGTGTTGTCCTCATCGGGTGCGGGTCGGTCAGCAACGGCTACGACTACCTGCACGGCGGCCAATACACCAGTCAGGTCAGCGCGCTCACCTCCGCCATCTACCTCTGCGGCCTGCTGGTCATGATGGTCGGTCTGCTGCGCATTCCGGGCACCCGTCGCTCGCGGGCCGAATGGACACGTTTCGGGCTGGACATCGCCACGGTCATCGTCACCGTCCTGACCTTCAGCTGGCACCTGCTGCACCCGAAATTTGCGAACGGTGGTCTCGGCGGCACCTGGTCAGCGCTGGCGGTGGTCGGCGGTGGGTTCATCTGCGTCTTTGCCTTCGTCAAGGTCGCCTTCACCGGCACTGGAGCGATCGACCGCCGATCGCTGCATCTGCTGGCGCTCACCGGAGCGGTCGGCGCCGGCGGCGGGGCCTTCGCCTCCCTGGTAGCCGCCTTCCTGGATCTGGCGAACGGGCCTGTGCTGGTACCGGTGGTGTGCCTGGTGCTGTGCCTCGCAGTGGACCGCCAACAGCGCGCGGCCTTCCAAGCCCCACCGCCGTCGCGGCCGCTGTCCGGGCGGCCGAGCGTGATGCCCTATGCCGCGGTTCTGTTCACCGGCACCCTGCTGCTGGTCACCGCGCAGGACGGGGCCGAGGACATCTTGGCCGTCGCGGTGGGCGCGGTGACGGTGACCGTGCTCGTGGCGACCCGGCAGATGATGGCGCTGCGCGACAACGCCGCCCTGGTGAGCCGCCTCGACGCCCGGCTGTACGAGCTCGGCGAGTACCAGCAGCAACTCAATCACCAGGCGACCCATGACGAGCTCACCGGGCTGGCCAACCGGGCGGTGCTCAACCGCGACACCACCGAGGCGCTGGCCGCCGACCCGGCGCAGGTCGGTGTGGTGCTCATCGACCTCGACAACTTCAAGATCATCAACGACGAGCTCGGTCACGCCGTCGGCGACGCGCTGCTCACCGCCGTCGCGGCCCGCATCAGCGCGAACGTGCCGGCGGGCACCACCGTGGCACGGCTCGGCGGCGACGAGTACGTCCTGCTCCTGCGTACCGGGAGCACCGCGGAGCACGAGGCCGCGCTGATCCGCCTCACCGAGCAGTTGCGGCGACCGGTCTCGGCCTGCGGTCACGACCTGGTCATCGAAGCCAGCATCGGCCTCGCCCCGGCCGGCGCCGGCGACACCGCCGAGGAGCTGCTGCGGCGTGCCGACGTCGCCATGTACGAGGCGAAGAGCCAGGGACGGGGGCGCTACGTCGTCTACGCCCCGGACATGGACCAGCGCGGCGCCGAACAGGCCCGGATCGCCGCTGACCTGCGGGTCGGCCTCGACACCGGGCAGCTGCACCTGCTCTACCAGCCGATCGTGGCCATCGCCGACGGCTCGGTCTACGGTGTCGAAGCGCTCGTGCGGTGGACCCACCCGCAGCGCGGACCGGTCGGCCCGGTCGACTTCATTCCGGCGGCCGAGCGCACGGGCCTGATCGTGCCGCTCGGCGCCTGGATCCTCGGCGAGGCCTGCCGGCAGGCCGTCCGCTGGCAGCAGGAACTCGGCGACCGGGCCCCGCGCACCGTCAGCGTCAACGTCTCCGCCCGCCAGCTGCGCGAGGCCGGATTCGCCGCTGACGTCGCCGCTGTCCTGCTCCAGACAGGCCTGGCACCGGATCGGCTCACGGTCGAGGTCACCGAGACCGCCGTCTTCGACGACGGCACCGCGATGGCCGAGCTGCACGCGATCAAGGCGCTCGGCGTCACCATCGCCCTGGACGATTTCGGTACGGGGCACTCGTCACTGGGGCTGCTGCGTACCTGCCCGGTCGACACCCTGAAGGTCGACAAGTCGTTCGTCGACAACGTCACCCAGGGCGGCCAGCACGCCGTCGTCGCCGAAGCGCTCATCCACATCAGCAACGGGCTGCAGCTGCGCGCCGTGGCCGAGGGTGTGGAGACCGCCGAGCAGGCCGACGCCCTGTACCGGCTGGGCTACCGCTACGCCCAGGGCTACCACTACGCGCGCCCGCTGCCGGCCGCGGAGGTCGGGCAACGGCTGAGCCAACCCGCGTCGCGGCTCAGCCACTCCGGGTAGAACGGCCTACAGGTCGAGGCGGATGCGGACCATGGTGCCGCCCTCGACGGGGAAGGTCTCCACGTCGTCGCAGATGCGTTCGACGATGGCCAGGCCGCGGCCGCCGACGATGCCCGCTGCCGGCATGTCGCGGCCGAACGTGCGCATCGGGCCGCTGTCGACCACGTCGCAGATCAGCTGGCCCGCGCGCACCCACACGTGGATGCGGCCGGCGCCGTCGGTGTGCTGCAGCGTGTTCGTGGTCAGTTCGCTGACCGCGAGGATCAGCAGCTCCACGCGTACCGGAGGGAGGCCGAGCGACGACGCACGGGCCGCGACAAAATCACGCACCGCTTTGAGGTCGCCGACCTCGCTGTAGGTCATCGTGGCGGGAAGATCAGTCATGGCCGGGCTCGTCCGGGCTCAGCAGGGTGGCAACCCCGGTCATGTCCAGGACCGTGGCCACGGAGCCGCGGGCGTTGGCGATCGTGAGGCGGCCGCCGGTGCGCCGGGCGGCGTGATAGGCGGTGACCAGGGTGTGGATGCCGCTCGAGTCGAGAAACGTGACCCCGGTCAGGTCCACCCGGACGGGTTTGCCGGACTCGACGGCGGTCAGCAGGACGGTCTCCATCTCGTCCCGGCCGGCCAGGTCACATTCACCGGTCAGGGCCACGACGACACGCCCGCCTTCTGCCGACGTGCGCGCGGTGAAAAGTGCCATTCCCACATCCTCGCATTGAACAACATGATCACCATGCCCGCTCGGCTGGCCCGGTCCCGGATGCCGGCGCATATTGACCATGGGTGGTGATCAAGCACTGACCCGCGACGTGAAAGGCGGATGCGATTCATGACCAGCCTCGAGCATGCCCCGCCGCCGGTCGAGCAGCACGTGCTCGACGATCTGCGCGCACGGCTGAGCGCGTACCGGCGGGTCGCTGTACCCGGCGGATTCGGATGGGCAAGGGGTGTCGACGGTGACTACCTCGGTGACCTGATCGCCTACTGGGCCGACGGCTACGACTGGCGGCGCCACGAATCCCGGATCCGTGACCTGCCGTGGACTCTGAGCACCAGAAGTGACACGCCGGTCCGGGCGGTGCACCGGCGAGCGCCTGACGCCGACGCGGTGCCGGTGGTGCTCCTGCACGGCTGGCCCGACTCGATCCTGCGCTTCGAGAAGGTTCTGCCGCTGCTGGGCGACCTGCACCTGATCGTTCCCGCTCTCCCCGGCTTCCCGTTCGCAGCACCCGTGGCCCGCGGCGGCATGTCGTCGCCGGACATGGCCGAAGCGGTCGCCCAGCTGGTGTCCGAGCTCGGCTACGGGCGTTATGTCGTCTCGGCCGGGGACGTGGGGTGCGATGTCGCCGAAGCGCTCGCCGCAGCCCACCCGGATCGGGTCGCCGCCCTGCATCTGACCGACGTGTCGCAGTACCGCTTCCTCGTGAATCCTCCGGACGACCTGTCCGACGCAGAACTGGCCTACGTCCGGCACGGTCACCGGTGGCAGGCGGCCGAGGGCGGTTACATGCACGAGCAGTCGACCAGGCCGCACACGCTGGCGGTCGGCCTCGGCGACTCCCCCGCCGGACTCGCCGCCTGGATCCTGGAGAAACTGCGCGCCTGGACCGACTGCGGCGGCGACGTGGAGACGGTCTTCACCCGCGACGAGTTGCTGACCTGGATCACCGCCTACTGGGTCAGCGGCGCGATCGGCACCTCCTTCACCCCGTACGCCGAGAGCGGATCGAAGCCGGCCGGCCGCATCGACGTGCCCGCGGCGTTCACGGTCTTCGCCAAAGACCTCGTGAACGCCCCACGGGAATTCGCGGCCCGGTTCTTCGACGTCCGGTCCTGGACCGACGAGCCTGCGGGCGGTCATTTCGCAGCGTGGGAACTCCCGTCCCGGTACGCCGCCGGGGTCCGGACCGCGGTGGACCTGGCTCGTCGCAGGGCGGGTTGAGACGCCGCGGGCCGGGTTGCACGGTTCGGTGAGGGGATGCGACGATCGCGTGGTCAGCCTGTGGCGAGAGGAGGTGCGGTCGAGATGGTCACTCATCAGTTTCCCGCGCCCCGTCGCCGGCACCGCTGACCTGCTGTGACCGGGGCGCATTCATCCGCTTGGAGAGTGTGATGGTCGCAAGCATTCACAACATCACCGTCGATACGACCGGTGATCCGTACGAGCTGGCGCAGTTCTGGTCGTCGGTGGTCGGCCGGCCGCTGCACGTCGAGGATCAGCCGGGCGATCCCGAGGCGTCACTGATGGCCGAGGGACAGCCGACGATGCTGTTCATCCGGGTGCCCGACGGCAAAGCGGTGAAGAACCGCCTGCATCTGGATCTGCAGCCGCAGGACCGCACCCGCGACGAGGAGGTCGACCGGTTGATCGGGATCGGCGCGACGCTCTTCGAGGACCACCGCCGGCCGGACGGCACCGGCTGGGTCACGCTGACCGACCCGGAAGGCAACGAGTTCTGCGTGGAACGCAGCCTCGCCGAACGAACCGCCACGTAACACCGCCGGGAGCGGCCCGCACCGGGCCGCTCCCGGCTCACGGCTTCGGCAGGGTGAGGATTTCGGCGCCGTCCTCGGTGATGGCGATGGTGTGCTCGCTGTGTGCGGTCCGGCCGCCCGTGACGCTGCGCAGGGTCCAGCCGTCGGCGTCGGTGACGAGCTTGTCGGTGTCCGCCATGATCCAGGGCTCGAGGGCCAGCAGCAGTCCGGGGCGCAGGGTGTAACCGCGGCCGGGGCGGCCGGTGTTGGGCACGTGCGGGTCCTGGTGCATCGTCGAGCCGACGCCGTGACCGCCGAACTCGGTGTTGACCCGGTAGCCCGCGTCGCTCAGCACCTCCCCGATGACGTGCGAGAGATCGCCGATGCGGGCGCCGGGCCGGGCGGCGGCGATGCCGGCGACCAGGGCGCGCTCGGTCGCGTCGATCAGCGCCAGGCTCTCCGGCGACCTGGTCTCGCCGACGATGAAGCTGATGGCGGAGTCCGTGACGATGCCGTTCAGGGAGACCGCCAGGTCGAGCGTCAGCAGGTCGCCGTCGGCCAGCGCGTAGTCGAACGGCTTGCCGTGCAGCACCGCGTCGTTCACCGAGGTGCAGATGTAGTGGCCGAACGGGCCGCGGCCGAAGGACGGCTCGTAGTCGACGTAGCAGGACACGCCGCCGGCCTCGATGATCATGTCCTGGGTCCACCGGTCGATGTCGAGCAGGTTCGTGCCGACCTCGCAACGGCCCTTCATCGTCTGCAGAATGCCGGCGACCAGGGCACCTGCCTCCCTGGCGCGGGGCAGGTCCGTGGCGTCGAAGAGCTCGATCATCGTGCGTCCTTCCGGGTCTGACCAATAACTATCCCGGCAAGAGTATCCCGGTACTAGAATGGTGCCATGGTCAGGTTGCCGCTCACCCCCGCCGAGGTCGAACGCGGGCAGCGCCTCGGCGCCCTGCTGCGACGCGCCCGCGGGCAGAACTCCATGCTCTACACCGCGCTGGACGCCGGCCTGTCACCGGAGACGCTGCGCAAGATCGAGTCCGGCCGGGTCGCCACCCCCGCGTTTGCGACCATCGCCGCGATCGCCGATGTCCTCGGCCTGTCCCTCGATGACGTGTGGGCGGAGATCAACCGCTCCGACAGTACGGGTGAGCGGCTCGCCTCTTGAGGCAGGTAGTCAGCGGGCGATCGCCCCAGCGATCGCTGGTGTTCAGCGTCGCGTCGACTTCCCAGTTCGGCAACGACGGTGGAACCGCTCGGCGCCTGAACGGCCGAGCGGTTCCCGACGTTCACCGCGCGTGGCGCAGCGCCCATTCCAGGGCATAGTCGGCGATGTCTTCCCAGCCCTGCTGAGCCGGCAAAAGATGGGCGTACCCGGGATATTCCTTGATCTCGGTGATGGTGTCCGCCTTGTAGTGCTTGGCGTTGGAGCGCTGCACGCTCGGCGGCATGATGTGGTCCTCGGAGCCGGAGATGAACAGCAGCGGCGCCCGCGACGCGTTGTGGTAGTCGACCGCGATGTCCTGAGGGCCGGGGATGAAGTTGGCCAGGACGCTGTCCCACAGGATGCCGCCGGCCGCGGGGATCGCATAGCGCTCGTAGAGGCGCTGCGACTCCTCGGCGGTGAACGTGTTGGTGAAGGCGTATGTCCACTGCTCGAGGGTCAGCGGCACAGCCTTGTGCCGGTTCGCCGGGCTTTTCAGCACCGGGAACGTCGAGCGCACCTGCGACAGGGGTGTCACCTTCACGCCCTCGGTCGGTGCGGAGTTCAGGGCGACGGCCGAGGCGCCCAGGCCGCGGTCGATGAGGACCTGGGTGAAGGCACCGCCGGCGGAGTGGCCCATGATGATCGGCGCGGTCGGCAGGGCGCTGACGACGCCGACCAGATGGTCGATGATCTCGTGAGCGGTGAGCTTCTCGATGATGGCCGGGTCGGCGTTGAGCGCCTCGACCTCGACGTCGAATCCGGGGTAGCCGGGTGCGAGGACCCGGAAGCCCTTCTTCTCGTAGTGGGTGATCCAGTTTTCCCAGCTGCGGGGTGTGACCCAGAAGCCGTGGACGAGAACGATCGTGTCGGGAGTGGCGGTCATGGTCAGCGTGTCCTTTCAGCGTGCGGCGTGCCTGATGACGTCCGCGGAGATGCGGGGCTGCGAGATCATCGCGACGTGTGAGGCGTTGACCTCGGTGGTGTGAGCGCCGGCCCGCTGGGCCATGAAACGTTGCGCTGCCGCCGGGATGAGGTTGTCGTTGCGGGCGACCAGGTACCAGGAGGGGATGCTCTTCCACGCGGGCGCCCCGGAAGGTTCCCCGAGCGTGTGCACGTCGCCGGGCCGCTGACTCGCGGCCATCAGGTCGGTGGTCGAGCGGGGCAGATCGCCGGCGAACACCTCACGGAAGACGGCGGTCTTGACGTACCCGTCGATGCTGCCGGCACCGTCCGGGGTCGGGTACGGCCGGAAGTCCAGTGCTGCCTCGTCGAGTTTGGTGCCCGGGTACTTCAGCTGGAGTCCCTGCAGCGTCTCGCCCTGGTCGGGGGCGAACGCCGCGATGTAGACCAGCGATCTGACGTTCGGGTTGCCGAGCGCGGCGTTGGTGATGACCATCCCGCCGTAGGAGTGCGCCACCAGGACCAGCGGGCCGGAGAGCGTCGCCAGGATGCTGGCCAGGTAGGCCGAGTCGGCCGAGACACTGCGCAGCGGGTTGGCCGGGGCGATGACCGGGTAGCCGTCGTGCCGCAGGCTGCGGGCGACGTCGTTCCAGCCCGAGGCGTCGGCGAACGCCCCGTGCACGAGCACCACGGTGGGTTTGGCCTTGGCCGACGGCCGGGTCTGCGCCGCTGCCGCGGGTGTTGCGAGAAGTGTTCCGGTGGCCAGGGCCGCGGAGCCGGCGATCACCGTTCGGCGGGTGGTCGGCATGTGTTGGTCCCTTCAGCGTCGATCGGTGTGTGCCACCACGCTGCGGGAATCAGACCGCTGGTTGTATCAGTAGGTTGACGGTCACCGCGGGTCAGTCATCGCCGAGGTGCATGCGTACCCAGTCGCCGGGTGAGATGCCGTAGGCGGCGCGGAACCGCCGGGCGAAGTGCCGCGGGTCGGTGAATCCCCATCGGCGGGCGGTCGCGGAGATCAGGATGTGGTGGGTGGCCCGATGGGCGAGCTCGCGGCGCGCTCCCTCCAGGCGGCGCTGCCAGATCGCCTCCGCCGGCGATTCGGCCTCGTCGGCGAACAGCTGGTACAGGTAGCGCAGCGAGACCTTGTGCTCGGCGGCGACCCGGGCCGGGGTGAGTCCTGGTTCGTGCAGGTGGGCGTCGATGTAGGCCAGTACCACTGTCCGCAGGGATCGGGCATGGGCGGCCCGGGAGTGCGGATTGCCGGGCGCCACCGACGCGATGAGCGCGCGAACCAGGTCGGCAGTGGCGACCCCGAGCATGCCCAGAGCAGGCCCGGGCGCCGTACGGCGGGCGATGGCGGGCAGATCGCGCAGGTGACGCATCGTCAGGTCGTGCAGCGGGCTCGTGCGCACCAACGGGATCACGGCACGGGCGACGTCCACAGGAAAGCCCAGCGCGGTGTAGTCGGCCAGGAAGGCGGTGGCGGCGAAGGCACCACGCCAGCGCGACTCGTACACGGAAGTCAGGTCCAGCAGGTGGAGCTCGTTGCGGCGCCGCACGATGGTCTGGAACTGCCGGGCATCGCAGATGCCCCGGGTGTCGAGGGTCAGCGAGAGCCTCTCCGGCGAGTCGGCGCGCACGTGCCGTGCGGTGCGCTGCATGTGCAGCCCGCCGCTGGAGTCGTTGCTCAGCAGGGTCATTCCGGCGCCGATCGGCCAGCCCTCGATGAGCGAGCGGATGCCCGGGGAGAGCCGGACCGACGCGGGCGCGGACGGCGAGGTCAGCGTGGCATAAACAGCGTCGGCCGATTCGCGGGGTGGAAGATTGCGGGTGTCCAGCAGCAGGGCCATGTCGGCTCCTCACACGTCGCGCGGCAACGACCGCACGGCGACGTGTCAGAGCTTATCGACAGCCCGCAGCGGTAACCAGTGCAAGCGTTCGCCGAGATGGTCAGGGGACGCGGCGAACGCGGTCTCCACGGCCTCACGGCCCTGCGCGAAGTGTGACCAGCCTTCGTAGTGCACCGGGATGATGGTGCGGGGCTGCACCAGCGTGCACAGCTCGACGGCCTCGTCAGCGGTGAGGCTGTAATGCAGCGGCCCGGTGATCGGGAACCGCACGGCACCGAGGTGCAGGACCACCGTGTCCACGGTCATACGACGAGGGACTTCGCGCACACCGTGGAACAGCACCGTGTCGCCGGTGATCCACAGGACACCGTGTTCCTGGCCTTCCCATTGCAACGCGAACCCGATCACCGGGCCGGCGATCGGCCGGCTCAGCGGCGGGCCGTGCCGGCAGGGAGTGGCGGTGACGCTGATCGGCTGCCGGGCCGGAGCATCCAGTGTGGTCCTGTCCCACGGCCGCAGACCACGGGTGCCGTCCGCAGCACGGCCGAGGCGCTCAGCCCCGGCTCGGGTGGTGACCACCAGCGGCACCTGCGCGAGCAGTTCACGGCCGCGGTCGTCGAGGTTGTCGGCATGGTGCTCGTGACTGAGCAGAACCACGTCGACCGGCCCGACCTCCTCCGGCTGGAGGCTGGGACCGGTCTTCTTGCGGGAGCTGGTCCCCCACCCGAACGCGTAACGCCTGCCGGGCGGGTCGAACGTCGGATCGGTGAGGATCCGCCAGCCGGCAACCTCGATCAGGACTGTCGGGCCTCCGATGTGGGTCACTCGTACGTCCTTCATCGGCGTTGTCCTCACCTTGCGTCGGACGCGCGCTGCGACCTGCAGAGCGCTTGCGCCGACACTCCACGCTCGCGAGGACGAACGCATCCGTAGGTTGACTGCGTCAGCCGGTGGCGTGCTGCAGCGCCTCGAGCGCACCGCGCAGGTGCGAACGGCCGGTGACACCGAGCTTGGGGTAGATGCGGTAGAGATGCGAGCTCACCGTGCGGTGCGAGACGAACAGTCGCTGGCCGATCTCCCGGTTGCTGAGCCCCGCTGCGGCCAGCATCGCGGTCTGCAGCTCCTGAGCGGTCAACTGCGTACCGGACGATGCTGCCCGGCCGGTGCTCTCCTCACCGGCCGCGCGGAGTTCCTCGCGGGCGAGCGCACCCCAGGCCTCGGCGCCGAGAACGTCGAAGCCGTCCTTGGCCGCGCGCAGCGGTGCCCGGGATTCGAGGATGCGTTTGCGGCGGCGTAACCACATGCCGTGGGCGAGGTCCAGGCGGGCCCGGTGCACCGGCCAGGCCCTGAGGTCCATCGCCAGGGCGTCCTCGAACGACCGGGCGGCGTCCTGCTCGGGCGACAGCACCGCGGTGGCGTAGGCCAGGGATCGGCGCAGGGCCGGAGACGGGAAACGGCCGGCGCGTTCGGCGGCGGCGCTGATGATGTCCCGGACTTCGTCGTGGCGTCCCGATCGGACGGCCGCGTCGGCCAGATCCGGCAGGACCCATCCGGACATGTCCAGGTGGTGGGTGTCATGGCGCGGGTCGAAGATCGGCATCAGAATGTCGAGGGCCTCGTCGTAGCGGCCCGCGGCGTTCGCGGCGATGCCCCGGGCGTGCTGTGCACACTCGATGATGAATCGGATCCCGGTGACCAGGGGGCTGGCCAGCACGGCGTCGGCCAGCCGGAACGCGGCATCGCTGTTGCCGCACATCGCCTCGTGCAGGGCCTGGGCCGCCCGTGCCGCAACGATCCAGAACTGGTCGCCGGTCTCCTCGGCGAGTGCTTCGGCCTCCTCGAAGTCGGCACGGACAGCCGGCCAGCGGCCGAGCCAGAGGCGGATGGTCCCGGCAGCGGACAAGGTACGGGCCAGCAGCGCGGTACGGCCCTGAGCCCGGTACCCGGCGGCCGCCGTCGCCAGGAACGACGAGGCGGTGACGAAGTCGCCGAGGATCATCGCGGCTCCCCCGAGGAAACGCATGCCGTCGACGTCGGTGCGGTCCGGGACCAGAGCCGGTAACAGCCGCAGCACTTCGGCACCGAGGACGTCGGACTGCGCATAGGCCCTGATCGCCACGGCCCGGGGATCGTCGGCGGCGATACCCAGCTTGCCGAACACCGTGATGACGCGGGCGCCGACCTCCGACGGCAGGCTCGCCCACCAGCACCGCGATGCCGCCCGCCAGCACAGCATGGCGGCCAGGTCGGTGTCGCCGGCCGCGTGCACCTCCACGACCACGTCACACAGCCGGTCGATCCGGGCCGCGTCGCGGACATCACCGGGCGCGACGATGTCGCTCACCAGCGTCAGCCTGCCCCGGTCGACCGGACCGCACTGCGCGGGATCCGCCTTCGCGACCAATCGCGCGGCAACGGCGCGGTCGTTCAGCTGTGCTGCCAGTTCAGCGGCCCGCAGCACCAGCGAGGACCGGCGTGCCGGGTCGCCGGTGATCTCCGACGCGCGGTCGAGGCTGGTGACGGCTGCGCCCAGCGCTCCGCGCTCCACGGCACGGCCCGCAGCGGCTTCGAGGTCGTCGCTGACACCCTCGTCCGGGCCCAGTGTCGCCGCGCTGCGGTGCCAGGCCCGCCGGTCCGGGTCCTCAGCGAGCGCGTCGGCCAGGGCCGCGTGGATCGTGAGCCGGGCGAACTCGCTCACGCGGCCGTAGACCGCCGAACGCATCAACGGGTGGCCGAATCGCAGCCGCCGCGACCCGATCTGCAGCAGCCCGGCGTCGATCGCCGGTTGGATGTCGTCGGCCGCCACCACGCTGCCGGTCAGCACCTGACCGACCGACAGCAGTACGGGCAGCGGGCAGTTCGTGTCCGCGGAGAACACCGCGACGGCCGCGCGGGTCGCCTCCGGCAACTGCTCGAACCGGTCGGCGAAGGCGCTGGTCAGTCGCTCGTTGAGGGGCAGCAGTTCCGACATCTGGTCGAAGCCGCCCGACGCGACGAGCCGCGGCAGCTCGACCAGAGCCAGCGGGTTACCGGCCGCTTCGGCCAGGACCCACTCCCGCATCTTCGGCGCCAGGCCGGACGCGTGGTCGGCCAGCAGCTGCCGCGCGGCGCGGTCATCGATCTCGCCGACGTGCACCTGACCGAGGCCCGTACCGGCCAGCACGCCGGTGTGCTGTTCCCGCACCGCCATGACCGCGCAGATCGGCTCCGTGCTCAGCCGCCGGGCCACGAACACCAGCACGTCCACTGTCTCGGGGTCCAGCCAGTGCGCGTCCTCGACCAGGATCAGCAGCGGTGTGCCGGCGGCCCGGTCCCCCAGCAACTCCAGCACCGCCAGACCGACGGTGAACAGATCCGGGCGGACGTCTTCCTGGCCGAAGGCGCCGCGCAGCGTGCGCTGCAGCCGCGGAGTCAACGCCCGCAGATCGCCCAGGAACGGGCTCAGCAGCTGATGCAGGCCGGCGAAGGGCAGCGCTGACTCCGATTCGGCACCGTTGGTGGCCAGCACCACCATCCCGGCGTCGACGGCCAATTCCTGAGCCGCCGCCAGGACTCTCGACTTGCCGATCCCGGGCCGGCCACGCAGCACCACCGCGGCGCCCCGGCCGTCACGGGCAGCCGACAACAGACGCTTGACCATCGTGAGTTCACTGTCGCGGCCGTACAGCGCCGACCTGCTACCGGATGCCTCCATGGACGCCCCCTCCGGTGCACTTCCCACTGTCCAGACAGTAGGGAAAGCGCTCCCACGCTGATGGGTCCGAGAGTGCAGACGAGGGGCTGAACGTGCAGAACCGCCCTGGGCAGATCCGCGACGGAGCCATACCCTCATCCGAACGGAGGAGGTCCTGATGCCACTCGTGCTCGACACGTCCCTGTTGCCGGCGGCGCAGCGCGCCGAGGCAGTGCGAGAAGCCATGACCTCATCGATCGCTCCCGCCTCCGTCGCGGTCGCCCCACCGGGGCATGCCCGTATCGCCCACTGGGTTCTGGGCCCGGGCGCGGAGTTCCTTCATCACGTGTCCAGCGGCCACCGGCTCACCCGCACGTCGCGTCACCTGCAGTCCGACAATCCTGAGCGGATCTCCCTGGGCCTGCCCGTCTCCGGCGCGGTGCGCATGAGGCACCGCGACCTCCCCGGCGGCGATCGCATCGGTGAACTGCAACTGGTCGACCTCACCTCGCCGTACGACTTCCTGGTCGAGGAAACGTCGACGGTCCAGGCCCTCATCGTCGACTACAGCCACCTCGGCGTTCCGGTCGACTCCTTGCGCAACGCCATTCCCCGGCTGGCCGCCAGCCCGATGTACGAACTGGTCCGCCGCCACCTCCTGGAGCTGCCGGGTGTGCTCGACAACCTTCAGCCCGACCCGGCCCTGACGTTCCTCGGCTCCTCGACCGTCGAACTCGTCCGCGGGCTCATCGCCTCGGCCGCAGACCCGGACGCTTCCTGGCTGCGCGCTGCCAGCACCGGCACGCTGTTCACCCGGGTCACCGAGTACATCCGGCAACACCAGCGAGAGCCTGACCTCAGTGCCGCCCGTCTCGCCGCCGCCCACGACGTCTCCGTCAGAACCCTCTACGCCGCCTTCGCTGCGGAGAACGAACAACTGGGCGAGTGGGTCATCCGCGGCCGGCTCCGCGAAGCACACCGCGAGCTGGCCGAGTGCCCCACCGCAACCGTGGCGTCCATAGCCCGCTCGTGGGGTTTCGCGAACGCGCGCCACTTCGCGCGCCGGTTCCGCGACGAATACGGGATCAGCCCCGGGGAATGGCAGCACGGCGTCAGCCGGCCGGCAGTGGTGACTCCGGCAACAAACAGTGGTCGCTGAACGTCATGTTTGCGATCCTGGAACGGATGCCGCATCGCGGACATCCCGGACGAGTGGAGTCGTACCCGGCCTGACAAGACGACCGCTGTCAAAGGTGGTTCTGTCATGGCTTGGATCATGCTTGTGCTGGCCGGGGCCCTCGAGGCCGTGTGGGCGATCGCCCTGGGCCGCAGCGCCGGCTTCACCCGTCCCCTGCCTACCGTGATCTTCGTGGTCGCGCTGATCGCCAGCATGGGCGGCCTCGGGTACGCGCTGAGGAGCATTCCCGTCGGCACCGGATATGCGGTGTGGGTCGGCATCGGCGCCGCCCTGACCACCGTGGCCGGCATGACTGTGCTCGGCGAGCCGGTCAACCTGCCCCGGGTCATCTCCCTGCTGCTGGTCGTGGCGGGCGTCGTGGGACTCAAGGTGTTCCACTGACGTAGGGTGCCCCTCATGGCCGACGTCACCGCCCTGGCCGCCTCCGTCTTCGGTTTTGCGCTGCGCCCCTCACAGCGCAGCGCCGCCGAGGCGGTCACCGGCGGGCGGGACACCCTCGCCGTGTTACCCACCGGCAGCGGCAAGAGCGCCATCTACCAGGTCGCCGGGCTCGCCCGCGAGGGTGTGACCGTGGTCGTGTCGCCGCTGATCGCCCTGCAACGCGACCAGGTCCGCTCGCTGAGCGGGCTCGGCCTGCGCGCGGTGCTGCTCAACTCGAGCCTGCACGCCGCGCAGCGCGCCGAGGTCCTGGCCACGATCCGCGCCGGCGAGACCGACTTTGTCATGCTCGGACCCGAGCAGCTGGCCAACGACGAGACGCTGCGCGAGCTCACCGGCACCCCGCGCCCGATCACCCTGGTCGCCGTCGACGAGGCCCACCTGGTCAGCGAGTGGGGACACGACTTCCGCCCCGAATATCTGCGCCTGGCCGACGTCATCGACGCCTTCGGCCGGCCGCCGGTGCTCGCGCTGACCGCCACCGCCGCGCCGCCCGTGCAGGCCGATATCACCCGCCAGCTGCGGATGCGCGAGCCGCAGATCATCGTCGCCGACTTCGACCGGCCGGGCATCACCCTGGCCGTGCGCCGCACCCGCCACGGCCTGCCCGAGGATCAGGCCATCGACGACCGCACCGTCGAGGTCGTCCTGGCCCATCAGACCCCGGCCCTCGTGTACGCCCTGACTCACGCCCGCTGCGAGAGCCTGGCCGAGCGATTGCGTCTGGACTCGTACCGGGTGGCCGCTTATCACGCCGGAATGCCGGCAGCGGAACGCGGCCGCGTCCAGGACGGGTTCTTCGCCGGCACGATCGAGATCGTCGTGGCGACCAGCGCCTTCGGCATGGGCATCGACAAGCCGGACGTCCGCACGGTCGTGCACGCCGGTGTCCCCGGCAGCCTCGACGAGTACTACCAGGAGATCGGCCGTGCCGGCCGCGACGGTGAGCCGGCGAACGCGATCCTGGTCTACGACCCGCGCACGGTGCGCATCCCGCGGCTGCTGGCCGCCCGCTCGCGCATCGCGGCGGGCACGATCCACGCGGTGGTCGACGTGCTGGAGAGCCGGTCCGGCCGGGTGACCTATCAGGAGCTGGCCGAGGCGAGCTTCGTGAGCAAGCACATGGTCGAACGTGTCGTCGCCGAACTGCTCGAGCTGGACGCGCTCGAAGCCGACGGTCACGACGCCGTGCTGATCCCGAAACGCTTGCCCCGCACCACGTTCGCGTCGGTGGCCGAGGCCGGTGACCGGCACCAGGCGGTGCTGACCAGCCGCATCGACGCCGCCCGCCACTACGCGGAGACGACCCGCTGCCGCCGGGCCGAGCTCCTGGGTTATTTCGGCGAGCACTACGAAGCACCGTGCGGCACCTGCGACAATGACAACACCGCGGCAGCTGCCCCCTCCGGCATGTCGGCCCCCGAGCTGCCCGGCGGCGTCGGCGTGCACCACCGGCTGTGGGGCCCGGGGACCCTGCTGTCACGCGACGAGCACGAACTGACCGCGGTGTTCGCCTCCGTCGGCTACCGCCACCTGACGCCCGCGGTGCTGGCCAACGGCGTGCTCACGATCGACTGACCTCGGGAAGTTCGCGGCCCAGCCGGGCGATCGGGGACAGCGCCATGGACAGGGGAGACAGCAGCATGCCCGCGGCCGTCACCAGGATGGTGGTGCGCAGGCCCCACTCCCCCGCCAGGACACCGCCCAGCAGGGAGCCGAGCGGCGTCATGCCCATGCCGGCGAAGGTGATCGTCGCGGCCGCCCGGCCCTGCATCGCTTCCGGGGTCACGGCCTGACGGACGGCCATCACGGTGACGTTGACCAGCTGGCCGAAGGTGCCGAACACGAAGTTGATCGCGAGGAGCGCGGGGACCGTCATCGTGCCGTGCACGGCGGGCACCAGCAGCATCACACCGTCACCGACCAGCGCCGCGGACACGAGCACCACGCCGTACCCGAATCGGCTCGGGAGGCGCGCGGCGAGCAGCGAGCCGACCAGCGCGCCCGGCCCGACCGCGGCCAGCGCCAGACCGACGGCGACGGCGGAGAGATCCAGCTCCCGCGGCAAAAAGATCAGGTACGCGGTCATCAACGCGGCGAAGGAGAACTGGAACGCGGCCGAGGCGAAACAGACGGCTCGTAGCGAGGGTTCACTGACGACAAAGCGGAAGCCCTCGACGATCTGAGGGATGCCGGCCGAACGCCCCGAGACCGGCTCGCGGTGACGGATGCGCGCGATCGATACCAGCGACACCACGAAGAACACCACGCTCGACGCGGCGGCGATCGGTGCTGACAGCAGCGACACCAGCGCCCCGCCCAGCGCCGGGCCACCGATCTGGGCCGCGGACCGGCTGCCCTCGATGGCGCTGTTGCCCCGCAGCAGCTGATCGCGGGGCAGCAGGCGTACGAGAAAGACCTGGTAGGCCACATCGAACAGCACCGACAGGGCGCCGACCAGGAAAGCGATCACCAGCAGTGCCGGCAGGCCGAGGAAACCGAGGGCGGCGGCCACGACCACACCGGCCAGCGCCAGGGCGCGGCCGAGGTCGGCCAGCACCATCACGGTCCGGGTGCGCCAGCGGTCCACCCACGCGCCGGCCAGCAGGGACAGCAGGAAGATCGGCGCCTGCCCGACCGCCCGCAAGGCGCCGAGCTGACCGGCGTCGACGTTGAGGACCAGCACGGCGATCAGCGGAAGGATGACCAGGCCGGAATGCTCGCCGAGCTGGGAGGCCGTCTGGCCCTGCCACAGCCGGCGGAAATCGGAGTTCTGCCACAGGTTCGGCACGAGAAAGCCCCTCGGGGTTGCGCGGACACGGCCCGCCACCCGTCCCATGACAACGCAGGAACGGGTCAGGCAGGAAGAACTCGCTGTGCCACGCGATCAAGGGCAGCACGCGATTGACAGGCCGTCAGGGCCTGAACGTCAACGCGCGCTCGTGCTACCGGGCATTCCTCGCTCCTCTTCCAGGCTCACTTCGCTGCCCGACCATAGCGGCCTACGCTGGTCCGGTGCTGATCAAATTTGCCGCCGAGCTGTGGGTCTGGGATGCGCGCAAGAGCGAGACCTGGACGTTTGTCACCCTGCCCGAGGATGCCTCCGAGGAGATCCACGAGCTGAGCGAGGGCCTGCGCCGCGGCTTCGGATCACTGCGGGTGCGCGCGACGATCGGCACCAGCAAGTGGACAACGTCGATCTTCCCGGGCAACGGCGGCAAGGCGTACGCCCTGCCGGTCAAGCGCGCCATCCGCACAGCCCAGTCCCTCGACGTCGGCGACGTCGCCACGGTCACCGTCGAGCTCATCGACATCTGACCCTTCAGGGACAGCTCTGCATCCGCTTGTGCAGGCCGTCCTTGATCCGGGGCCAGTCGTCGTCGGTGATCGCGTAGATGACGGTGTCGCGCCAGGACCCGTCGGCGCGGCGACGATGCTTGCGCAGTGTCCCTTCCTGAGTCGCGCCCAGCCGCACGATGGCGGCCTGCGCGCGCACATTGAGCACATCGGTGACCATCACCACCCGGACCGCACCGAGCGTCTCGAATGCGAAGGTGAGCATCAGCAGTTTCGCCTCGGCGTTCGCGCCGGTACCCCACCACTGCCGCCCGAGCCAGGTGTAACCGATCGTCAGGGTCCGCAACACCGGATCGGGGTCCGCGAACGACGTCGTGCCGGCGAACCGGCCCGTCGCCACGTCGATCTGGGCGTACGGGAGTCGCAGTCCGCGGGCACGCGCGGCCAGGGCAGCGACGATGTGCCGGCGGGCATCCTCCTCGGTGACCGGCTGGGCCAGGGCCCCTCCGGCCGGGCTCTGCCACCGGAAGATCTCGTCGGCTTCCTCCACAGTGCCCGCTGCCGCGAGATAGTCGGCGGCGTGTTCGTATCGCAGAGGCTCGAGCCGGATCCGGCTGCCCGTCAAGGTCGGCATCGCATACCAGAGGCCATCGGTCACCGCGGCATCATCGCAGCGGCGGCACCCCGCCCGCCGCTCATTTGTCCTCCGGCCGGTAGGTTCCGTCACCATGGAGCCGTGGGGTGCTGCGCTGTACGGAGATCCGTGCGAGGCGTGCGGGTTCGACTGGTCGCTGACCCCGCAGGAGGCCCTGGGCTGGGTGTCCGGCTGGGGCCCGCGCCTTGCCGAGGTCACCGCCGGAGCCGAGGGCACCGAACGCCGTCCGCCACGGAGATGGTCGGTCACGGAGTACGTCTGCCACGTCGGTGACAACCTGCGTCAGTGGTCCGAGCGTGTGCAGAGTGCGCTGCTCGCCCAGCAGCCGGCGGTCGGCGGCTATGACCCCGATGCCCTGGCCGCCGCCCGCGGATACGCCGCGCTTCCGCTGCCCGTGGCCGCCTGGTCGAGTCGGTTGGCCGCCACGACTTGGGTCGAGGTGCTGGGCCGGGCTCTGCACGACAACGTCGAGCTCCAGCACGTGACCCGGGGTACACAGACTGCCGCTGACGTGGCTCGCAACAACTGCCACGACGCTCACCATCACCTCTGGGACATCGAGCAGATCCTGTCCCTCAGGTTATGACTGCCGCCGCTTCCAGAATCGCTTTCATCTCCTGGATTCCCCGCTCGACGCGGCCCTGCACCACAGGGGCCAGGGCGTGCGGGAGGACATCGGTCAGCCAGACCAGCCGGCTGCGGTCGCCCTCCTCGAAGACCTGGAACGACGCGTGGTGATACGTCAGAGGCAGTCGCTGTCCCTCGGTCACGGTGTACGCCATCCGGCGAATGCTGTGGTCGATCGCCAGGATGACTTCGCGGACCTGCGCGCCGTCCGGCATGGTCAGGATGCGGACGTCGCCCTCCATCCGGGCGTCGGCCACCCGCCCGGGCAGCAGCCGCTGGTGGACCGCTCCGACATCGGCAACGGCCTCCCACACCTGCTGCGCCGCAGCGTTGATGGTGGCTTCCACACAGACCGTGGCCATGGCAGGCACCTCCCATCGGCGCAGTCTACAAAGGCCACCCTGGAGTGGGTCAGGGGATGAGGACGGTCTTGCCGGTGTTCTCGCCGCGTTCCAGCAGGGTCAGCGCGTGGGCCGCCTCGGCCAGCGGGAGGCTGGTGATGCGCGGGCCGGTGACCGTGCCGTCGGCGATCCAGCCCAGCAGTCTGCCGACCGCGGTGAGGGAGGCCTGAGGCCGGTGGGTGAGCCAGTGCGTGACGTTGAAGCCGGTCACCGATTTTGCCTGGGACGGGTCGTTGACCAGCGCTGCCAGCGCGTCCACGTCGACGATTTTGCCGTAGCCGGGCAGTACGCCGTAGACGACGACGCGGCCGAACGGGGCCAGGATCGACAGCGACTCGCCCACGTGCTGGGGGCCCAGGCCTTCCAGCACCACGTCGGCGCCGGTGCCGCCGGTGAGCTCGGTGATCGCCTCGGTCCAGCCCGGCGTGCGGTAGTCCACGGCATGGTCGGCGCCGAGGTCGAGGGCGACCTGCCGTTTCTGCGGCGTACCGGCGCCGGCGATGACGGTGGCGCCGAGCGCTTTGGCGATCTGCACGGCGTAGCCGCCGAAGCCGCCGCCGGCGGCGGGGACAAAAACAGTTTCGCCCGGGGCGGTCCGGGCGGCCTCGATCAGTGCGATGGCGGCGCCCGCGCCGGCCACCGTCAGCCCGGCCGCCTGCTCGGCTGCCATGCCCGCCGGGATCGGGGCGAGACCGGCGGCCCGGGCGGTGGTCAGCTCGGCCCAGCCGCCGTTGAGGAGCTGCCCGGACGCCCCGAACACCCGGGCGCCCACCTCCAGGCTCTCGACGCCCTCGCCGAGCGCGACGACGGTGCCGGAGACCTCTGCACCGGGTACGAAGGGCAGTGGCGTCGGGACGTCGAACGGCAGGCCTTTGACCCGCATGAGGTCCATGAAGTTGACCGCGGCCGCCTCCACCCGGATAAGCACCTCGCCGGGGCCGGCCTGCGGTTCGGGCAGGTCGGTCAGCCGCAGGGCCTCGATACTGCCGGTGGTTTCTGTCTGGACTGCCTTCATGACGTGCCTCCATGCAAAGTATGTGGCTAGACAAATAGTGTCTAGCCACATACTTATGTGTCCGGCCACGTAACGCAAGGTGTCGGTGCTCACCTACGATGGGAGATCGCGCAGGACCGCCGAGGAGGACGCACGTGGCCGACGCCAGCACCGGGCCGCTGATGAACCAGCCGACCCTGGTCGACCGCGCGCCGCTGAGCTTCAGCCTGCTGTCGCTCTCGCGGACCTTCCACAGCTACGGCAGCGAGATGCTGCTCAAACTCGGCCTGTACCCGGGCCAGGAGCTCATCCTCATGCGGCTCTTCGACCGCGACGAGCAGATCCAGACCGCGCTGCAGACCTCGATCGGCCTCGACCACTCCACCGTCTCGCGCAGCATCCGCCGCATGGAGGACGCCGGCCTGGTCACCCGCCGCCCGGCCGACCACGACAAGCGGGCGATGGTGGTCTCCCTGACCGATGCTGGCCGGGCCATGCACCCCCGCCTCGTCGAACTGTGGGGCACCCTCGAAGCGACGCTGACAGACGGGCTCAGCGACGGCGAGCGCACCACCCTGCTCAAGACCATCGGCGCCCTCGACCAGTCCGTGACCAGCGCCCGCCGCCGCAGCAAAACCTGAGCACTGACTGCCGAGCTTGCGGGTCATGACGTGTTCGAGGACGTCGGGGTAGCCCGGGTGCGGCCGGCTCTCGTCGGTCATCACGAAGCCGTGCCGTGCGTACAGGCGGCCCACGCTAGGGACGCGGGACCGGCCCGGCAATCGCCTTTTCGAAGGCGAGCTGGTTGTACGGCGAGTCGCCGTAGCGGGCTATCTGCCGGTAGCCGCTGCTGCGGTAGAGCGCGATCGCCTCCGTCAGGCTCGTGTGGGTGCCCAGGCGCGCGACCGTGATGCCCTGCGCGCCGGCGTCCTGCTCCAGCGCGGTCAGCAGCCGGCGTCCCAAACCCAGCCCTCGCGCGGAGGAGGAGACCCACAGGTGGCGGATCTCGGCGGTGGCCGGTCCGAGCCGGTGCCACGCCCCGCAACCGACCGCGACCCCTTCCTCGCGGGCCACCAGGAAACCCGCGAGCTCGCCCGGCTTGGCCAGCGCAGCGTTGTTGTAGCCCTCCGGGAAGCGCACGGCCAGTTCCTCGGCGTACGCCCGCAGGCATTCACGCGCCACGTCGGTGTCGTCGGGAACCGCCTCGATGGTCACGGCGGCCAGGCGCAGCAGGCGGCGGACCTGCTGCTGCGCGGCGACCAGCTCGGCACGCTGATCGGCCGTCAAGGGCTCCAGCATTTCACTGATTCCCGCGTGGGAGCGCCGGTCCAGCTCGGCGCACTCGCGTACGCCGGAGGCGGTGAGCTCGGCGACGCGGACCCGGCGGTCATCCGGGTGAGGGTGGGTGCGCACGAGCTTCTGGTCTTCCAGGGAACGCAGCAGCCGGCTCAGATATCCGGAGTCCAGACCGAGACGGGCCCGCAAATCGCGGACGTCCGCGCGGTCGCCGATCTCGAAGAGCAGCCGGGCCTCGCTCAGCGGGCGATCCTGGCCGAGGTAGCGGTCGGTCAGGATGCCCAGGCGGCGGGTGTAGTACCGGTTGAAGTCGCGGACCAGCTCGACATCGGCGTCCATGCACCGATGCTAGCGGACAATCTCTGACTCAGGTCAGAGGTTTTTCTCGGTAGGCTGAACGTCGTGACGGACCTCGACGCGCTGCTGGCCATGCATGACGAGTGGATGCGGATTCCGCCGCAGATTCCGTTGCCGGGAGTCGGCTACGAGTGGGACGGCCGGTTGCTGCGCATCACCGGCCAGATGCGGGGCATGCTGCGCGGCCCGCGTGACATCGGCGTCGAGGGCGACGACCTCGACCGGCTGATCCAGCGGCAGGTCGACTACTTCGGTGCGCGCGGTGAGGCGTTCGAGTGGAAGGTCCGGGGTCACGACCTGCCGGCGGATCTGCCGAACCGGTTGCTCGCCGCGGGTTTTGTTCCTGAGCTGCAGTCCGCGGTCCTCATCGGATTCAGCGAGCAGATCGCCGCCGAGCCGGTCCTGCCGGACGGCGTGCAGCTGCGCCGGGTGACCGCGGAGGCCGACATGCGACGCATCGCGGAGATGCAGTCGGCGGTCTGGGGCGGTGATCTCAGCTGGATCGGTGACTACCTGTGGGGCCTGGTGGTCACCACGCCGGACGACATCGTGGTGCTGGTCGCCGAGGCCGCCGGCGAAGTCGTCTGCGCCGCCTTCATCCTGTGCGGTGGGGAAGGCAGTTACGGTGCACTGCTGGGCGGTTCGACACTGCCGGCGTGGCAGCGGCGCGGGATCTACCGGGCGCTGGTGCATGCCCGCGCGCAGATCGCCGTGGAGCGTGGCCTGGAGCTGCTGCAGGTCGACGCTTCCCCGCACAGCGCGCCGATCCTGCAGAAGATGGGCTTCCACCAGGTGTCGACCAGCGCGCTGTATGCCTGGGCGCCGCCGCAGGCTCAGGGCAGCTCGAACTCCCAGTCCTCGAACGGCGGTTCCGGCTCGTAATCGGGGTCGACAGACGACCGGATCCACTGCGCCGCGCGGCGCTGGGCGTGGTCGTGGTTGGTGACCGTGCCGAACTCGTCGACCTCGAGGACGTTGGCGAAGATGGTGAAAACCCGTTCCAGGTCCGAGCCGAACTCCAGCAGGTCCGCCCGGTAGTCGATGTCGCCCAGCAGCTCCACGTCGACCGTGCCGTTGCCGACGAAAAACGCGAACATGCGCAGCGAGCGGCGAACGTCGGAGGGCAGGTGGGTCATCAGGTCAGTTCGCCCTCGAGCAGGCCCATGGTGAGTTTGTCGTGCCAGCGGCCGTCGCGGCGGAAGACCTCGCGCAGGCGGCCCTCCTCGACGAAGCCCACCTTCTTGTAGACGTGTTGGGCCGCGTCGTTGCCGGCCACGACGGTCAGGGTGACCTTGTGCAGGCGCATCTTGTCGAAGCCGTAGCGGCAGGCGGTGCGGACGGCGTCGGTGGCGTAACCCCGGCCCCAGGAGTCCTTCTCGCCGAGGTAGATGTCGAGTTCGGCGTTGCCGGTCTCGGGTTCGGCGCCGTGCAGGCGGATCAGGCCGATGAGCCGGGCGTCCGCGGTGGTCTCGATGCCGAAGAGCACATCGGTGTACTCGTTGCGCTCACGTTCCTGCAGGAACTGCCGCACCTGGGCCAGCGACTGCGCGTAACCGTCGTCCATCCAGCGCATGACCTCGGGGTCGTGGTTCCACCGCCAGAGCGCGTCGGCGTCGGACGGTTCCATGGCCCGCAGGGTCACGAGGTCTCCCAGGACGAACACGAACAAACCTCCGGTGATCAAGGTGGGCGGACCCGCCCAGTCCTAGCACGGGCCCGCCGCCTCGTTCAACGTGAATAGCCGGCCACGTAGATGTCGCCGTCGGCCACGGCGACCTCGCGGGCGCTGCTCGCCCCGGTGGCCAGCAGGCGCGCCGGGTCCCGGTAGTCGCCGATCACCTCGATGCGCTGGACCGCCTTGGGCGTCGCGATCACCGACTCGTCATGCCAGGTCATCCCGGCGGTCAGGCGGTGGGTCGAGATGCCCGGCGCGCCGTTGGCGGGCGTGCCGTAGACCGTCCAGCTCGCCGGTCCCGACGCCTCCATGTCGCGCACGCGGACCCCGGTGGTCACCTCACGGTTCTGCCAGCCCCGCAACCGGGACCACACTCCCGTGTACGTGTGCAGCACCCCTGCCGCGTCCAGTTGCATCCACACCACGAACGGCGCGACACCCAGGGTCGTACCGACGAGGTTGATGTAGTCGGGCGAGCGCGGGTTCACCGTCTGCAGCGGCGTCTCGGCCACCTTGAGGTGTGTTTCCTGGTCGGCGTCGTCGATCGTGGTGCCCAGCGAGCGGCCCGACGCCGAGCGGAACGTCAGCGTGCCCGGGTCGAACGCCGTGTAGTAGATGTTGCGGTGGTACCGGTCGTGCAGGTGACCCTCGGGTCCCCCACCGGCCAGCGTGTAGACGATGCCGACCCGTTCGCGGTGCAGCAGCGTGGCCGGCTCGTAGCGCAGCTGACCGATGTAGATCTCGTTCATGTTGTCGGGGCGGTTCAGCGGCGCGATCGCCCAGCGGTCCCCGGTCAGCGTGGTCGAGCTCTGCCAGGTGGCGCCGTTGTCGGTCGAGCGCACGTACTTCATCGGCCGGGTGTCGGTCGGGAACGCCGGATCGAAGTCGCCGGCGGTCTCGCGGAAGAACACGAAGATCGTGCCGTCGGCCGTGCGGAACGGCATCGGGTACGTCGCGCCGAGGCCTTCGGCGATGTTGACGTCCGTCCAGGTGCCCTCGATCGAGTGCGGTTGCGGCGAGCGGGCCACCCACAGCTCGCGGTTGTGCAGTCCGCGGAAGACGAGCAGGTGCCCGTCGTCGGCCTGGATCATCGTCGGGTAGTTGTGCGAGTCGTTGTCGCCGCTGGCCACGCGTACCGGAGTGCTCCAGGTCTTGGCACGGTGGTCGTAGGCCTGGACGTAGTTGTCCTCGAACTGACCCGCCCACGAGATGAACGTCTGGCGGGCCACCGTGTCGTGGACGCCGCCGGCCACGGGCCGCCGGTCGCTGCGGGCGGCGACCGCCGTCGCGGCTGTCATCACCTGGGCCTCCGCCTTCCCGATCGCCTGCGCCGGCGTCGCGGTCACCGCCATCAGAACCACCACCGACAAGATCATCACGGTACGCACGCAGCCGCCCCTCATCGGTCGAGGGTGACGACGGCGGCGCTACCCGCGGCGAGGTCCAGCGTGACGGTGCCGCTGCTGACGCGTACCGGATCGGGCCGTCCCGGATGCAGGCGCCCGGACCGGTCGACGGTCGCACCCTGCACGAAGGTCGGCTCGGCACCCAGGCTCTCGCCGGTCAACCGCAGCACCTTCGCGCGCCGGTCGTGCCCGCCGACGGCCACGTTCACCCGCACGGGCGCCGCGGACGTGTCGTCCTTCTGCAGCACGGCGATGCGCAGCTTGCAGTCGTCACCCCTGACCGCGTACGCGGTGATGTTGCGATCGGTGGTGACCGTGACGGGCAGGAACCGGCCGGGACCGACCTGCCGGGCCAGCCAGAGTCCGTAGTAGATCGGCATGGCGCGGTAGATCTGCGCCGCCTCGTCAGCCTTGTCCGCCGCGCAGAACGGCGTGTACCGCTGCCACTTGCCGTTCCAGATCGGCTCGTTGCAGACGCCGAGACCACCGTGGATGTTGACCCCGGCCAGCCCGGCCTGCGCCATCGACAGGCTGTAGTCGAGCCCCCAGAGCGCGGAGGCGTACTTGTTGCTGACGCCGTCGACGCCACCGCTGTAGGCCGAGTTGGCCTCGTCGATGCGCATCGGCAGGCCGGCGGCGTTGGCGGCGTCGAGGTTCTTGGCCACCGAGTTGAGCTGCCGGGTGACCGTCTGCGGCGCCATCAGGCCGGCGATCGTGGCGTCCGGACCGGCGCTGTACTGGTGCACGGTCAGCATCGCCATCCGGTCGTGCTCGTCGCGGGCCAGCGAGGCCGCCCAGTCCGACGAGGTGCCGGCCGTGTCGGGCCCGGCGATCCGGTCGTGGCCGACCGCGTCGGCGCAGGCCAGCCAGTCGCGGTGGTAGTCGGCGTAGGCGTACCCGGCGGGCCGCAGGGCCTTGCCCGCCCACTGGTCCGGCTCGTTGCCACACTCGATCGCGACCAGGCGCCGGCCGAGGATCTCGGTCATCTCCCGGGCCTGGTCGGCGCCGAGCGCGGGATCCCAGCGGCCCAGGTTGATGCCGACCTCGCTCTTCCAGCCGGTCTTCCTGAGCAGTCCGTCGAGCCGGCGGATGTCGGCCGGGGTGACGACGTCCTGAACCCACTCGGGCAGCGGGTCCGGTGGTTGCTGACCCTCGGGCACCCAGAGGGTGTCGCGGTCGAGGGTGTTGCCGGCGATGCGCAGGTTGCTCGGGCCCAGCGTGCGCATCAGCGCCGCCGTGTTGCCCTTCGCGGGGTCGAGGTTGCCGATGCCCAGCTCGCGCATCTCGAAGGACAGGCCGACGAAGTCGGCGGGCAGACGACCGCCGGACTGGGCGGCGTCGATCGTGATGGTGACCGGATCGGGGGTTACAGCGGTGGGCGTGGGTGACAGGGCCAGGGCGGCGGTCGCCAGCCAGGCCACGGAGGTGAGAGGCACGGTGATACTCCTCGGGCAATCGTCGTGGCTCGATGCCTATGGCGGCGGAGCATAACACCGTGTTCACGTATAGGAAACGCGTCCATATATGTGGACGGGTTCAAGGCGAGGATTATGGGGTAGGAGGACACGATGAAGCGGCTCACGACGGTCTCCGCAGCGCTGGCACTGATGGTGCTGGTGCCGTTCGCGCTGCTCGCTGTGCTGGTGACCGGTGACTGGTCACCGCTGCACACCCTCGACGCCACGGTGACCAGCAACCTGCACGACTGGGCGCTGACCCACCCGCACCTGACCGAGGCGAACCTGTGGTGGTCGGCGATCTTCTCGCCGAACCCGCTGCGGGTGGCGGCGCTGATCCTGGCCGTCTGGCTCTACCGCCGGCACGCCCGCCGGCTCGCCCTGTGGGTGGTCACCACGATGACCGTCGGCGGGCTGCTCGGCATCCTGCTCAAGCTGCTCATCGGCCGCCACCGCCCGGACCTGCTCGACCCGGTGGCCCGCGCGGCCGGCTTCTCGTTCCCCTCCGGACACGCCCTGAACGCCGCCCTGACCGCGGGCGTCTTCGTGCTGGTCCTGCTGCCGCTGGCCCGCGACGGAAAACGGCTGCTGCTGTGGACCGCCGCCGCCGTGGTGACCGTGGTGACCGGCCTGACCCGCATCGTCATCGGCGTCCACTGGACCAGCGACGTCGTGGCCGGGTGGCTGCTCGGCATCGCCGTCGTGGCGATCACCGCGGCCGCCTTCCCGCGCCTGCGCCCGGAGCCGATCGTCGAGGAAGGCCTCGAACCGGACCTGGCCGAACCCCGGGCGCGCTGAGTCAGCCGACCCGGCGCCAGGTGGCACACCGGCTGGTCTTGAACACCGCGTCCGTGGCGCTGATCTCGGCGATCAGCTGACCGGTGGAGATCTCGTTGGCGATGATGCCGGCCGAGGTGCCGTCGGCCGACCGGGCCCGCTCCCAGTAACACGACTGGGTGTTACCGCTGGAGCGGTACGTGCCGGGCAGGAAATCCGAGCCGACCAGGTACGCCCCGTTGCCGGGAATCGTGGTCTTGCGCGACTTGGTCTTCAGCGCCGGGGTGAGCACCCGGACCCAGGTGCGGCACCGGCTGGTCTTGAACACCTTGTCGGTGGCCCGCACCGTCACCAGCCGCTGACCGTCGCCGATGTCGTTGGCGATGATGCTGCTCAACGACCCACCGGCGTTCTTCGCCCGCTGCCAGTAACAGGAGGTGTTGCCGGTCGACCGGTAGATCCCGGCGTTGAAGTCCCGGCCCACCAGATAGGTCCCGGACCCCGCAATCGTGTTCCTGGGCGCGGCGGAAGCCGGGTCGCCGTCGACCGCATTGGCCACCAGCACAGCAAGAACGATGAGGGTCGCGGCCAGCGGCCGCACGGAGATTTTCACGATGATCCGTCCTGTGACGGCGAAGACTCGCCCTTCGCCTCGTGAGTCAACGACCGGCACGGCCCGCGGTTACCTGCACCCCGGGACGGCCGTGGTCGCCTAGACTCCCCGGCCATGGGAGCGCTCATCTTCAGCATCAACGTCACCCTGGACGGTTGTGTCGACCACCAGGAGGGGATCGCCGACGACGAGACGCACCCCTACTTCACCCGTCTCATGGACGAGAGCGGCGCCATGCTGTGGGGTCGGATCACCTACGAGATGATGGAGGGCTACTGGCCTGCCGTCGCCCGCGGCGACGTGGAGGCACCGCCGACACTCCACGAGTGGGCGGTCAAGCTGGACGCCAAACCCAAGTACGTGGTGTCGTCGACGCGCAAGGACTTCTCCTGGCCCAACAGCCACCACATCTCCGGTGATCTGCGGGAGAGCGTGCAGAAGCTCAAAGACGAGACCCCGGCCGGGGTCTTGCTGGGAAGCGGCAAGCTCGCGGCCGAGCTCGACCGCCTCGACCTCATCGACGAGTACAAGCTCCTCGTCCAGCCCCGGATCGTCGGCCACGGCCCGACGCTGTACGAGAGCGGGCTGCCCGCCACCCGCAAACTCGAGTTGCTCTCGTCCGAGCCGATGCGCAACGGTGCGGTCGCCATGCACTACCGCCGCGCGCACTGAATCCCCGCCGGCGTGCCAGAGTTGGCGTCGTGACAGCTGCTGCGAGTCCGGGCCGGGATGTCGTCCTCGAGACGGATCGCCTGCTGCTCAGACCGTGGCGGGTGGCCGAGGCCGTCGTTCAGCGTGAGCTGTGGACCGAACGTGACCCACGAGTGCCGCCGCACCGCCGGATCGACGCGGAGGGACACCCCACGGTCGCGGAGCTCGAGGACTACATCCGCGCCAACCCACCATCTTCGTCACTCGGTTTGCTGGCCGCCGAGCGCAAGGCCGATGGTGAGGTCATCGGCTACTGCGGGCTGATCGACGGACGAGGATCGCACGGCGAACCGGAGCTGGCGTTCGAACTGCTCCAACGAGTCTGGCGTCAGGGATACGCGACCGAGGCCTCGTCGGCGGTCCTGGACTGGGCGAGATCGTCCGGATACGAACGTCTGTGGTCCACGGTCTGGGACTGGAACACCGCATCACTCCGCGTGCTCGCCAAGATCGGATTCACCGAGACCGAGCGCCAGGAGAAGGACCCGGTCCGCGGGACCACTCTCTTCCTCACCAAACGGTTCTGACACTCCGACACGGGTGACGACGCTCGTCAATATCATTGGTGTCATGGCCATCGCCCGCTCGCCCCTTGTCGCCATCGACTGTCCCGATCCCGGTGCCCTGGCCCGGTTCTACGGCGCATTGCTGGATTGGGAGGTCGACGTCTCGGCCGAGCGGGCCTCGGTGTGCGACGGGGACGGCCGGTGCATCTCCTTCCACCGGGTGGCCGACTACGCGCCGCCGACGTGGCCGAGCCAGGAGCGGCCTCAGCAGATGCACCTCGACATGCTCGTCGACGATCTCGACGCGGCCGAGGCGGCCGCGGTCGACCTCGGTGCGACCCGGCATCCGGATCAGCCTGACACCTCTTTCCGGATCTTCCTGGACCCTGCCGGCCACCCCTTCTGCCTTTGCCTGAACTGATCCGGACGGGCCTCGGGCGTTCCCCCGGAAGCGCTATACTGACGCCGGCTTGATGCGGCCGGCCGCTTGCGCCCGCTGGGTTTGGTGAACGCATCGCACGATCACCGACTGTCGCACCGGAGACTCTCGACGGCGACCCAGTCAGTAACGCAAGCGCTGATCCATGGTCCGCCGGTATGGAGATTCTCATGGTCCGGTCCGTACCCGATCCGAAGAACATGGCCAAGGCCCTGCGCGGTGAGCTGCGCAGCCGGTTCGAGGTCGATGCCACGCACAGCGATTGCCTGGAGATCGTCGCCCGGCAGCACGGCGTCGACAACTGGAACATCCTGGCTTCTCACCAGTCGGCCGAACCCGCGCTTCCGTGGGGTGCCCGCATCGGCACGATTCCGGTGCTACGGATCTTCGCGGTTGATCCGGCACTGCAGTTCTACGTCGATTTCCTCGGTTTCACGCTCGACTTCGGCGGCCCCAGCGGCGGCCCCGGTACCGCGTACTACGGCCAGATCTCGTACGCGGCGACGACCTTCCACCTCGCCGAAGCGGCGTACAGCGCCTCGCAGGGCGCCACCGTCTTCATCTGGATGGACGGCATCGACCAGTTGCGCGAGCGGTTGAACCATCGGCGTACCGAGGTGCCGGTGTGGGGGCCGGCCGTATGGACGCCGGAGGTCGAGAAGGCGCAGTGGGACGGCCGTGTGCTCACCATCGCCGATCCGTTCGGCAACCATCTGCGGTTCAGCGAGCCGGACGACCCGAAGCAGCGTGCCGGCCTCCCGCGCTGGGCCTGAGCGCGGCGCGCGGCCGAAACCAGCTCGCAGGAATCACCGGGGCGGGAACAATGGCTTCATGGAAGAGGCCATCCCCGAGGCTCTGCGCCGGGAATTGATGAGCGAGCGGGAAACGGCTGCAACCCCTGCCCGGTTGCAGGATGCCAGGGTGGCGCTGGGGGAAGACAGCAAAGCCGGCGACCGGGCACGGTTGGCGGCGACCGTGCGCGCGCTGCTGTGGCACCGGCGGCCCGAGTCCACCATCTGCCCGAGTGATGCGGCCCGGGTGGTCGGGGGTGAGTCGTGGCGTGAGCTGATGGACGTGGCGCGGGAGGTGGCCGCCGGGCTGGCGCGTGACGGGACCATCGTTGTACGGCAGCGCGGTGAGGATGTCGACATCACCACCGCGGCCGGGCCCGTGCGGCTGGCTCGCGGTCCGAAGTGGGACCCGGCCGGGAGAATCGACCCGCTCGCGTGATCGACTCCGGCGCGCCGGTGCTCCAGGATGACCGGCATGGTGCTGGCGGCGTTCCTCGTGCTCCTGGGTGGGTTTGTGCTCTATCGCGGTGTGCGTGAGCTGCGGCACCTGCGCAAGCTGCGCCGCGAGGGGCACCAGGTCGTCGGGACGGTGACCCACCATGAACGCCGCTCCCCCGGAACCCGTTCGGTGGTTGTGTCCTACACCGACGATCGGGGTGCCACGCACCAGCTGACCAGTTCGTTCGCCTCATCACGCCCGGCGATCGAGGTCGGCGAGACGGTGGCCGTGCGGTACCTGCCGGGCGATCCGGCCGGCGCTTCCCTCGACGAGGGCCGGGAGAACGTCCGCAGCGCCGTGCTGTACCTCGTCATCGGTCTGGGCTTCCCCGCCGCCGGCGTCTCCCTGGCTCTGAAAGGCGACTGATCAGCGATGGGATACGAGGTGAATGTCACCCGGGCGCTGGTGGCAGGCGAGGGTGGGTGGTACCCGATTCTGCGCTCCGAGGTGGACGAGCTGGTGAACGGTGAGGCCGACCTGGTCATCGATCACCGATCCATCGGCTGGGGTTCGGAGAATCTCTGGTTCCGCGATGGCGCGCTGTCGGCCAATCGTCCGAGCGACGGCCTGCTGCGCCGGATGATCGAGCTGGCCGCACGACTCGATGCGTGGGTGATCGGCGATGACGGCGAGCTCTACGAGTGGGACGGCGAGCAGATCGTCAGCCGCCCGCAGGCGCCGGCCTGGAACAGCCGCTACCTCACCCGGGGAACCTCGGCCGCGGGCCTGAACTACAAGGCGCCGATTCACCCGGACGAGTGGGCGGCGCTGGCGGCCGGGCAGAGCGACTTCGCGATGATGACCACCATCGTGGCCATGCTGCCCTCCGGTGTGCGGCGGATCGCCTGCCCGCCGATTCCCTGCTGGACGGGTCACCCGTCCGGGGAGCCGATACCGTTCTTCTTCGACGAGGACCTGATCGAGGTCAGGCGCGCCGATGCGCCCACGGTGGACCGGATGGCTGCACTGGCAACGGTTCTGGGCGCCAGGGTCGTCGACGACGATGACCAGCCGGCCTGAGTGACAAAGATGAAAAAGTGGAGCGGACGACGGGATTCGAACCCGCGACCCTCACCTTGGCAAGGTGATGCGCTACCAGCTGCGCTACGTCCGCGTGGTGCTGTGGACAAACTATAGGCGAACATCCCAGAGCGGTTTCACCGGGCCCGGGCCAGCCGGGCCACCGCCCGCTGCTTGAGGGCAAATCCCTCCTTGGCGGCGTCGCGCAGACCGGCCACCAGCGGCGAGCGCGAGCGCCGGGCCCAGGGCACCGGAACGTCGGTCGTACCGTACTTCGCCTTGTAGGAGTTGCCGCCGACGAAGTCGAACTCGGTGACTCCGCGTTCGCGGGCCCAGCGCAGGGCGTACCAGATCAGGGCTTCGTTGGGGCGCACCTGCTGGTGCTCGCGGTAGCTGGCGCCGCCCCAGAAGTACATCGTGCGGTGGTACCAGGGCATGATCGCCGTGGCGATGCAGCGGCCGTCGGCGTCGCGGGCGCGCAGCAGCAGGATGCTGCCCGCCGGGCCCAGACTTCTGATCAATGTGCGGACACGCTCGATCGAATAGGTCGGGACCAGATTTTGTTTGGCGAATACGTCGCGAAGCTGACTGTAGAAATCGTCGGCAAATGTGGGGTCGTCGCCGGGAACCTCTTCGATGACAACACCGGATTTGTCGGCCTTACGGATATTACGGCGGCAGGCGCTGGCCATCGCGGCGAACAGCGCGTCCTCGCTCGGGCTCAGGTCGATCACCGCGGTCGGGGCGGCGGCCCAGCGCAGACCGAGGCCCTCGAGGTCGGTCTCGGCCAGGCCGCGGTCGCGGATCTCCAGATGCGCGGCGCCCAGATCGTCGAAGGCGAACGGCATCAGCGCCTGCAGCGCTTCGCGGCGCGGCACCGCCGGATCCAGGTTGAAGCCCAGGTAGGACGTGGTCCAGCCGGCCATCGGGCTGCCCAGGATGCGCAGGCCGTACCGCTTGGTGAGCAGGCCGGTGAAGTGGCCGACGGTGCGGGAGCCGTCGGAGATCGTGGCCAGGACAGGCTCGGCCCGTTGTGCCTGCGCCACGAACCGCAGCCACGGCTCGGTGTGGAAGATCAGCCGATCCTCGTAGCTCGCGCGGTCGGCCCAGAGCGCGGGCGTCGGTTCGACCCGTTGTAGTCGAAGCATGTAATCACCCCTCGAGCCGGATGATGCCTCGCCCGAACAACATTGTGCAAGGCCCCGAAAATTGACGTGAAGCTTCCTCACGTTCCTTATGACAATTGCTACTGACGCCGGGCCCCGCACCTTTGCGAGGGTGGACGGACCGAGAAAAGCCGACGAGCGGGAGGGGTGCCGGGCGTGGAGTCACAGACCCGGATCAAGCGCCACCTGAACGAGCTGGGACTGCGCAGCCAACTGCGGGCGCGGCCACGGATCCAGGGCCGGGTGCTGGCGCCGGCGGGGATGTTCCGCCGCCTGCCGACCAGTACGGGGCTGTACTTCCCCTTCTACCACGACGTCCTGCCGGAGTACGCCGGTGACCTGCGCCGCCACCTGCAGAGTTTCAAGAGGCTGGGGCCCATGGTCACCTGGGACGAGGCCCTGGAGGTCCTCGCCGGGCGCCGCGACCTGAGCGGGCCGATGTTCTGCCTGTCCTTCGACGACGCGCACCTGAGCTGGCGTGACGTGGTCGCTCCGATGCTGCGCGAGCTGCGGGTGCCGGCGACCTTCTTCGTCACCACCGGGCTGGTCGGGCAGACGGGCAACCTCACCTGGCCGGACCTGCGTGATCTGCTCGCGCAGGGCTTCCAGTTCGGTTCGCACACCGTCACCCACCAGCGGCTGGCCGACCAGGACGATGCCGCCTCGCTGCACGAGATCCGGTTCTCCAAGGACCGGCTCGAGCAGGAGCTCGGTGTCGAGGTCCGCGACTTCGCCGCCCCCTACGGCAGTCTGGTCGATTACGGCGACCGTGAGGTCAGCGCCGCCCGTGAGGCCGGTTACCGCAGCTTCGCCAGCACCCTGCGGGCGCCGATGCTGCCCGGTGACTCGCCGATGTTCATCCAGCGCCAAGGCCTGCACCCGGCCTGGCCGCTCTGGGCCGTGAGGACGCGCGTCCATGACTGACACCCGCATCTACCTCTCGCCGCCCGACGTCAGCGACCTGGAACGCAAGCTGCTGCTGGAGGCGTTCGACTCCAACTGGGTCGCCCCGGTCGGGCCGGACCTGGACGCGTTCGAGGCTCAGGTCGCCGAGCTGGTCGGCGTGCGCCACGCGATCGCGCTCAGCAGCGGCACCGCCGCGCTGCACCTGGCGCTGGTCGCGGCCGGCGTGCGCCGCGGCGACACCGTGCTGGTGCCCTCGTTCACCTTCGCCGCGACCGCCAACGCGGTCATGTATCTCGGCGCCCGCCCGATCTTTCTCGACAGCACAGCCGCGAGCTGGAACGTCGACCCGGGACTGGTCGCCGACGAGCTGCGCAGCCGGGCCGCCCGCGGCCAGCTGCCGCGCGCGGTGATCACCGTCGACATGTACGGCCAGTGCGCCGACTACGGGCCCCTGCTCGACGCCTGTGACCGCTACGGCGTCGCGTTGATCGAGGACGCCGCGGAAGCGCTCGGTGCGACGTACCGGGGGCGGGCTGCGGGGTCCTTCGGGCTGGCCGGGGTGCTGTCCTTCAACGGCAACAAGATCATCACGACCGGCGGCGGTGGCATGCTGGTCACCGACGACGGCCGGGTGGCGACGCAGACGCGGCACCTCGCGACGCAGGCCCGCGAGCCGTTCCCGCACTACGAGCACCGCACGGTCGGCTACAACTACCGGCTGAGCAACCTGCTCGCCGCCGTCGGCCGCGGCCAGGTGCAGCGGCTCGACGAGCTGATCGCCGCCCGCACGCAGACCGCGGAGTTCTACCGTGACGCGCTGGGCGATCTGCCCGGCCTGACCTTCATGCCGGTCGCCGACTACGGCACCCCGAACTGGTGGCTCACCTGCCTGCTGGTCGACGCCGAGGAGTTCGGGGCCAGCCGCGACGCCATCCTCGAGCACCTCGGCGCGCAGAACATCGAGGCCCGCCCGACCTGGAAGCCCATGCATCTGCAGCCGCTCTTCCAGGACTGCGTGATGCGCGGCGGTGAGGTCAGCGCGGACGTGTTCCGGCGCGGACTGTGCCTGCCCAGCGGTTCGGCCCTGACCGACGAGGACCGCCGGCGTGTCGTGGACGCCGTGCGGGACGGGCGGTGAGCGCGATGCGCATCGTCTACATCCACCAGTACTACTGCAATCCGCAGATGACCGGTGGCATCCGCTCCTACGAGCAGGCCCGCCGGCTGGTCGCCCGCGGGCACGAGGTCCACGTCATCACCACCGACATCACCCCGGGCAAACGCTCACTGGGCTGGCGGCGTACCGACGACGACGGCGTGAACGTGCACTGGTTCTCCGTGCCGTACTCCAACAACATGTCCTTCACGCGGCGGCTGCGCGCGTTCGGGGAGTTCATGGCTCTGGCCACGGCCCGGGCCGCCAAGCTCAAGGCGGACCTGGTCTTCGCCACCAGCACCCCGCTGACCGTCGCGGTGCCCGGTGTCATCGCCGCCAAGCTGCGCCGCGTGCCGTTCGTCTTCGAGGTCCGCGACCTGTGGCCCGAGGTGCCGATCGAGATGGGCGCGCTGCGCAACCCGGTGCTGCGCCGCCTCGCCGGTGCACTGGCGAACTTCGCCTACCGCAACGCCGAGGAGGTCGTCGCGCTCTCCCCCGGGATGGCCGCCGGCGTCACCGCCCGGCGTCCGGGCACCCGCACCACCGTCATCCCGAACGCCGCCGACCTCGACCTCTTCGCCGTCGAACCTGCTGCGGTGCAACGCTTCCGGGCCGAGAACCGGTGGCTGGGTGACCGGCCCCTGGTCGTCTACACCGGAGCGCTCGGCGCCGTCAACGGTGTCGGCTACCTGGTCCGCGCGGCCCGCCGGATGCGTGAGCTCGACCCGGAGGTGCAGTTCCTCATCGTCGGGCACGGCAAGGAGTGGGAGGACACCCGCCGGCTCGCCACGGGTTACGGCCTGCTCGACCGCAGCGTGCACATGTGGGAGAAGGTGCCCAAGGCCGACCTGCCGGTGATCCTCGGTGCGGCCACCATGTCGACCAGCTTCGTGCGGCCCATCCGCGCCCTGTGGGAGAACTCCGCCAACAAGTTCTTCGACGCGCTCGCCGCGTCCCGGCCGATCGCCATCAACTACGGCGGCTGGCAGAGCGACCTGCTGCGCGAGACCGGCGCCGGGCTGGTCCTGCACCCCGAGGACACCGACGCCGCGGCCGCGCAACTGGCCGGGCACCTGCGCGACGAGACCTGGCTGCAGCAGGCGCGCACGGCTGCGCACACCCTGGCCGTCGAGCAGTTCTCCCGGGACCTGCTCTTCGACCGCTTCGAATCCGTGCTGAACCGCGCCGCCGCCTCCGGGCGCCGGGGCCGCCGGACCGCGACCCGCGCGGCCCTGTCCGAGCAGTCGTAACGATCCAGGAGACCAGACGTGGAACTGCGTGAGTATGTGCGGGCCTGCCGGCGCCGGTGGGTGTGGATCGTCGTGCCGGTGCTGCTCGCCGGTGTCGCCGCGGGCCTGACGCTGACCGCGCAACCCGCGTACCGGTCGTCGATGGTTCTGTTCGTCACCACCGGCACCGGTGACCCGGACGCCAAGGCCAGCCGGCTGAACTCCTACATCGCGCTGCTCACCGGGCCGCGGGTCGCCGACACCGTGGTCAAGGCGCTCGGCGGCGGCCTGACCAGCGCGCAGGTCCAGCAGAGCCTGTCCGCGCAGGTGCAGGAAGGCACCGACCTGCTGGTGGTCTCGGCCAGCGACTCCTCGCAGGAGCGCAGCGAGAAGATCGTCACCAGTGCCACCACCGCGCTGGTCGGCCTGGCCAAGCAGCTGGACCCGCCGGGTGCGGCGACCGACGGCCCGCGGCCCTCGGTCTCGATCGCGCAGAACCCCGTCACCGTCCGCGAGCCCGGCAACCTGCTGCGCAACATCGCCTTCTCGGCGGTGCTCGGGCTGCTGCTGGGCGCGGTTGCCGTCGCGGTCCGCGAGGCGACCCGCAAGACCGTCAACGACGAGGACGACCTGCGCCGCCTCGGTCTCGGTTCGGTCGGCGTCATCTCCATCGGCGGCCGCTCGGGCCGCGACGGTTACCCCGACGAGGCGCTCGCTGAGGCCTTCCGGCGGTTGCGCAGCCTGCTCCCCGACATCTCCGGACTCAAACGCCCCGGTACGCGGGGAACCTCGCTGCTGCTCACCGGCTCGCACGAGAAGGAGGGCACCACCGCGGTGGCTTGCGGGCTGGCCATAGCGATGGCCGAGACCGGCGCCCGGGTCGTGCTCGTGGACGCGAATTTGCGTACGCCGGGAGTCGGGCGCTACCTGTCGCTGGACACCAGCCGCGGCCTGGCCGACGTGCTCGCCGGCACCGCGCGCGTGCCCGACGTGCTGCAGGACTCCCTCGACGGCCGGCTGACCGTGCTGCCCTCCGGCGACCACGCACCCGACCCGGGCGAGATCCTGGCCTCGCCCACGCTGGGCGCCACCCTGCGCAATCTCACCGAGCGTTTCGACATCGTCCTGGTCGACGCGCCGCCGCTGCACGGTGTTGCCGACGCCGCCGTGCTGAGCAAGGTCACCGACAGCGCCCTGCTGGTGGTCCGGGCCAACCACACGCGGACGGCCGACGTGCAGCGCTCGACCGACCTGCTCGAACGGGTCGGTGCCCGGCTGTCCGGTGCCGTGCTCAACGCGCTGCCCCGCAAGCTGCCCACCGGCGGAGCCTGGCACCGCGGGGAGCAGCTGCCGCAGCCGCACGACCAGGAGCTGGTCACGCGGCTCTTCGGCGACACCCGCCCCGGCGACGCCCCGGCGGAGAACATCGACGACACCATGGTCGTGCGCCCCTACGAGGGCCCGATCCGCGGGCGCGCCCAGGTCGTCAAGGCCACGGTCGGCACGCCGGAGAAGAACGACGAGCCGGTCGAGGACGCCGAGCCGGTACGCGGCCAGGCCCGCGTCGCCGAGCCGGCCGCCGCGCCGAAGCTGCCCGTGCAGCGCGACGGCACCGACGACAAGCGGCAGCCCGGTGAGTGAGCTGCAGGCCGAACGCCCGGCACCCGCGCCCACCCGCCGCGGTGACCCGGCCGGCTGGCTGCGCGGGCAGATCCGCGAGCCGTTCGTGCAGCTGCTCGCCTCGCAGCTGCTGACCGGTGGTGTCGCCCTGGCCGCCAACATCCTGATGGTCCGGGCGCTGAATCCCAGCGGCCGTGGTGAGGTCGCCCTGATGCTGCAGGTCGTCTACCTGGCCACCCAGGTCCTGCTGCTCGGCACCGAACGCAGCTTCGTCGCCAGCTACCACGACGTCGCGCCGGCGGTCGCCGTCCGCGCGTACGCGAAGCTGATGGTTGTCCCCGCTCTGGCCGGCATCGCGGCGGCCGCGGTGTTCACCTCGGTGGCGCCGCAGCGGTTCAATCCCGGACCGGCCATCGTGGCCATGATCGTGGCCTACGCACTGGTCGAGGCGACGAGCCTGGCCACCCGCGCGGTCGCCATCGCGGTCGGCCGGGTCGCGGAGTTCCTCTACGCCCGTGTGGTCGAGTCGCTGCTGCTGCTCGTGCTGCTGGTGGTGCTGTTCACCGCCGACGTGGCGCACCCGGTCGTGTGGATCGCGGCCTACCTGCTCTCCGGCGCGGTGCCGACCTTCGCCTACGTGGTCATCTGGCTGCGCCTGCCGGTGCGCGACGAGACCCCCGTGCTGCCCGGCCAGAACCGCGTCGTGCGCCAGGAAGGCCTCGCCCTCTTCCCCGCCGCGCTGTCGAACATGGCGATGCTGCGGGTCGACCGCCTCGCCCTGCCCGCGCTGGCCTCGACCTCCGCGCTGGGCCTGTACGCCGCGGTCGCGACGATGACCGAGCTGCTGGCGTGGCCGCTGCGGGCGTACGCGGACTCCCGGCTCGGGAAGTGGCGCTCGAGTCACCGCGGTGAGGGACTGGACACCCGCCCGATCATCGTCGCCGCCGCGGTCTACGCGCTGGTCGTCGCGCCCATCGCGGCCGGCGCCCTCTACCTGCTGATCGTGCCGATCTTCGGCGAGCAGTACGCCCCGGCCAAGGTGGTCGTGCTGCCGCTGGTCGCCGCGGCCGGGCTCTACGCCGTCTCGCGGATCAGCCTGGGCCTGCTCATCGCCAAGGGCCACAGCGCACTGGTCTCGGCCGCCGAGATCACCGGCTTCGTGGTCAGCTTCGCGGCCTACCTGCTGCTGATCCCGGCGCACGGCATCCTCGGCGCGGCCTACGGATCGCTGCTGGGATACGGCGCCTGCCTGGCCTTCGCGCTGGTGACCAGCCGGATCACCCGGGACCGGGTGACGGTGTCATGAGCCTGACGAGCTGGTGGCGTACCCCGAGGGTCTTTCTGGCTCCGGGCCTGGTGCTGGTCCTGGTCGCCATCGGCGGCCGGTTCACCCTGGACCGCGCCGGCTTCGTCGATCTGGCCTGGGTGGACCTGCGCGTGATCGGCCTGATCGCCGCGCTGGTGCTGCTGACCGTGGACATGGCCCGCCGGCCGAAGACGCTCGGGGCCTACCGGCCGGAGGGCTGGCTGGTGGCGACCGTGCTGTTCTTCCTCTTCCAGATCGCCTCGGGCCTGTGGGCCCCGCAGGCTTCGCGGGTCGGCCCGCAGACGCTCGACCTGGTGCTCATGGGCGTGCTCACACTGGCCTACTACTTCTACACGGTGGGCGATCCGGCCATCGTCGTGCGCACGACGTTCCTGCTGTTCTTCGTCGCGGCGATCGTCTTCGCGCTGGCCGCGCTGTTCATCAACGGCCCCGGCGACCAGGGCCGCTACTCGGCGTTCGGCGGTGGCCCCAACGTCTTCGTGCGCATCGAGATCCTCGGTGTCATCAGCGCGATCGCGCTCTACCTGTTCACCAGGCGCATCCTGCCGTTGCTGGTGATCCCGTTGTTCCTGCTGGCCGCCGTGCTGTCCGGCTCCCGCGCGGGCCTGCTCGCCGGGGTGGCCGTGGGACTCGCGGCGCTGTGGAAGATCCGGCGGCGGCTGCGGACGAGCTTTGTCGTCGCCGCCCTCGGGGTGCTGGTCGCGGCCACGGCCGTGGTGTGGGCGTTCGCGCCGCCGGCGTTCACCAGCCTGTTCCAGGAACGCTTCGTCGAGCAGACCGTCGAACAGCACTACCTCTCCGACCGCACCGACATCTGGGCGGCCGCGTGGCGCCTGGCCGTCGAGCATCCGCTGGCCGGTGCCGGGCTCGACGGTTTCTACGGCCTCATCGGTGTCAACCAGGCCGTCGAGTACCCGCACAACTACGTCCTGGGTGTCGCGGCCGAGGGCGGTTTCCTGGGCATGCTGCTGCTGACGACGGCGGTCGTGCTGTGGGCGCGCACGGTCCGCGGCGGCGGCGTACGCCCGCAGCTGACCGGCCTCGGTGTCGCCGCCGCGGTTTTTGTCGGGCTGAGCAGCCTGTTCTCCGGCGACTACTACGACGCCCGGCTGTTCTGGCTCTTCGCCGCCCTGGCCGCCGGAGCCGCGGTCGTACCCGCGCCCGCTGAACTCGCGGACGCCCAATCCCGGGAGAAGGCGGTGGTGGCACGATGACCGCCAAGGACGCCAAGATCGGGCGGCGCAGTGTGCTGCTGCTCGCGCTCGCCTCGCTGACCGCTGCCAGCGCCTCACCGAGCACCGACGTGCTGCCGATGATGAACCCGCTGCCGGCCGCACCCACCGCCGCCGCGGGCACGATCGACCTCAAGCCGGTCAGCCACTGGACCGCCGTGTTCATGGACAGCTGGGACTACCAGTACGAGAACAGCCTGCCGATGAGCCGCTCCAAGGACAGCTGGGACCACTACGACCTGTCGTACTCGGTCGACTCGTGTGTGGCGATGTTCCGGGCGACCGACCAGCGCCGCTATCTCGACCGGGCGCTGGAGTTCGTCGAGAACGTGGTCGCCTCGGCCGTCGTGTCCTCCACCCTGCGCAGCAGCGGATACAAGGACAAGTACCGCGGCTGGGCGTCGTCGGCCTCGGGTCAGGGCGGTGACGAGGTCCCGCTCTACGAGAGCTACTTCTGGCGTTACGGGACCGCGCTGCTGGTTGCCATGCACGACGCGCCCGCGGTGCTCGCCGACGCGGCCTATCGCCAGCGCTACGAGCGGCTGCTGCGTTTCGCCGAGGTCGACATCTTCGAGAAGTGGTACTCGCGCAGTCCCGGCGAGAACATCTACCGCGAGCGTACGCACATGGCCGCGCACTGGGCGCTGATCGCGATGAACCTCGCCCAGGTCACCACCGACGACGGGCGCCGCACGCGGTATCAGCAGGTCGTCGACAACGTCGATCTGCACGTGCCCGGTGTCGGCTCCAGCCTGCGCGCGCAGATGCGGCGCAACCCGGCCGAGCCGACCGCGTACTTCTGGAGCGACGTCTGGGGTTCGGCGCGGCGCCCGGGGCAGGACGTGAGCCACGGCAACGGCGTCATGGCGTACGTGGTGGAGGCCCGTGACCGCGGCCGGCAGTGGACCGCCGCCGACCTGGCCGGTTTCTCGGCCCTGCTGACCCGGGTGATCTGGCCCGGTGGCACGACCTATCGCAACTTCGTGGACGGCACCGGCAGCGACAACGGCTGGTTCTCCGACGGCTTCGTCAAGCTGGGACGGTCCGACCCGGCGGTGCAACGCCGGCTCGAGGACCACCAGGTGGTCAACGATCAGTTCGCCGCGAACATGGCGCTCAACGCCCGGGTCCTGCGGTCGTAGGCCCGGCGGGAGGAGAGGCATCACCATGACGGCAGCACCGCGCGCTGCACTGCTCGATCCGGCGGCCCGGGAGTGGAAGGAAGCTCTCCAGCAGGCCTCCCACGACATGTACCACGAGAGCGAGTACGTCGTCCTCGACGCACTGCTCTACGGCGGCACCCCGACCGCGTACTACTACGAGGAGGACGGCAAGCGGCTGCTCATGCCGCTGATCGTGCGTGACATCCCCGGTACGCCGTTGCGTGACGCACTCTCGCCGTACGGATATCCGGGCCCGGTCAGCGACGCACCCGCCGACACCGCCTTCTGGCAGCGGGCCTGCGCCGCGCTGACCGAGACGCTGCGCGGCGAGGGGATCGTGTCGGTCTTCGTCCGGCTGCACCCGCTGCTGCACACACCACTGGACACGCTGGGCACCGTCGGGACGCTCGTCGCGCACGGGGAGACGGTGTCGATGGACCTGACCGTCAGCCTCGACGAGATGTGGAGCCAGACGCGCAGCGACCATCGCAACCACATCAACCGCGCCCGGCGCGCCGGCACCCGGGTCGTCTTCGACGACTGGGACCGCCTCGGCGAATGGGTCGAGGTCTACCACGACAACATGCGCCGGGTCGGTGCCACCTCGTACTACTTCTTCACCCGCGAGCACCTCGAGGCCATGCACGACGCGGTCGGCGACCGCATGCATCTGGCCGTCGCGCTCGAAGGTGACGAGGTCGTCGGGGGCAACACGTTCTTCGAGCACGACGGCATCGCCACCGGCTACGTCTCCTCCACCCGCCGCGCCCCCAAGCGCTACGCCGACGAGATGCTCTACGACGAGGTACGCCGCTGGTGCAAGGCGCGCGGCGACACCGTCTTCCACCTCGGCGGCGGCAAGGGCGGCAGCAACGACTCGCTGTTCTCCTACAAGGCGGGCTTCTCCCCCAGCCGGCACGCGTTCCACACCTGGCGCGTGGTGACCGACCCCGAGGCCTACCGCGCGCTCGTCACCCAGCTCAAACCCGGCGCCGATCCGGACGACCTCTCCGGCACCTTCCCGTCCTACCGTTAGGAGTCCCGCATGCGGATCAACTGTGTCGGCGGCGGACCCGCCGGTCTGTACTTCGCGGTCCTGGTCAAACTGGCCGACCCCGCGCACGAGGTTGTCGTCGTCGAACGCAACCCGGCCGGCGTCACGTACGGCTGGGGAGTCGTCTTCTGGGACGACCTGCTCGACGACCTGTTCCGCCACGACCCGGTCAGCGCGAGCCGCATCTGGGAAGCCGCCGCCAAGTGGGACGAGTACGAGGTGCGCGCCACCGGCAAGGCGACCACCCACCTGGCCGGGTACGGCTTCAGCCTCGGCCGCAAGATCCTGCTGGACATCCTGGCGCAGCGCGCGGCCGAACTCGGCGTCGAGATCCACTACCGCGACGAGCTGACCGACCTGTCCGACCTGCCGGAGGCCGACCTGGTGGTCGCGTGCGACGGCGCCCGCAGCCGCCTGCGTGAACAGTTCACCGAGCACTTCGGCGCCGACATCGAGACCGGGCGCAACAAGTACATCTGGCTCGGTACGCCGCACGTGTTCAAGACGTTCACCTTCGGCTTCGAGCAGACCCCGGCCGGGTGGGTATGGTTCCACGCGTACCCGTTCACGGCCGACCGCAGCACCTTCATCGTGGAGTGCTCCCCCGAGACCTGGGCCGGGCTGGAGTTCGACCGCCTCGACGCCGCCGCGGGTACCGCGAAGCTGGAGCAGATCTTCGCCACGCACCTGAACGGCCAGCAGCTCATCGACCACCGCGCCGAGGTCGGCGGCACCGGCTGGCTCAACTTCCGCCGCCTGACCAACCAGCGCTGGGACCACGGCAACCTGGTGCTGATGGGCGACGCCGCGCACACCACCCACTTCGCCATCGGCTCAGGCACCAAACTCGCCATGCAGGACGCGATGGCCCTGGCCGACGCGGTCTCCTCCGGCGACGCCCTGGCGGTGGCGCTGGAGCGTTACGAGAGCACACGCAAGGCCGCCCTGGCCCCGCTGCAACGCGCCGCGAAGGCCAGCAGCGAATGGTTCGAGCGGGTGCCCGACTACACCGACCTGCCGGCCAAGCAATTCTCCTACGCCCTGTCCGACCGCCGTGGCGAATATCCGATGTGGAGATACCTGCTGCACGTGGCCACGCAGAGCACGGTCCCGCGTACCCTGCTGCGCTGGACGCTCAGCGCCCGCCGCTGGAGCCGCGCGCGCCGTCGCCCGCTCGCCTCACCGATCGCGCCGGCCGGCCACTCCGCCCCGGCGGTCGTCACGTCTCGATGACCAGCAGGTCCATCGGCGTGCCCCACGCCAGGGTGAGGGTCCCCGCCTGCCGCCAGCCCGCTCGCGCGTAGATCGCCCGGGCGGGAGACCGGGGGTCGGCGGCCAGGGTGGCCAGCGGCTCCGGCCGGTCCTGCAGCAGCTGCCGGAACAGCCGGCCACCGATCCCTTTCGACCGGTAGTGCGGATCGACGAGCCACTCCAGCACCGCAAACTTGTCGACAGCGGCGATGTCCGTGTCGTCGGCGCCCGGCCACCAGGAGCCCGCCGGCATCGTCCATCCGTAGGCCGCTCCGACCAGGCGCTCGTCGTCCTCGGCGGTGACGAGGGAAAAGCCGGGTTGCTGCGCATCGTCGGTGAACCTGGTGCGGAAGTGCTTCACCTGCTCCGGGCCCTCCCGGTACGGCGGCTCCGCGTAGACCAGGGCGTACAAGCGGACCAACGCGGAATGACGTTGCGCCGTGGAAGCAGAGTCGTAACGCAGGTAGGCCACCATGCCGGGATGTTACGCGCCGGGCCACAGCGTTCCTCAGCAGTTCAGCGCAGGTATGTGCTGGCTCATACACGCCGGGTCGCTGCCCCGGTACGTTGAGCTGCGGAAGACAACGACACCACGGAGGTACTCGATGGGCTTCGTCACCACCTCGGACGGGACAGAGATCTTCTACAAGGACTGGGGATCGGGACAACCGATCGTCTTCAGCCACGGCTGGCCACTCTCGGCCGACGACTGGGACACCCAGATGATGTTCTTCCTGCAGCACGGCTACCGCGTCATCGCCCACGACCGGCGCGGGCACGGCCGGTCGACGCAGACCAGCGACGGCCACGACATGGACCATTACGCCGACGACCTGGCCGCGGTGACCGCGCACCTCGACCTGCACGACGCCATCCACGTCGGGCACTCCACCGGTGGTGGCGAGGTGGTGCACTACATCGCCAAGCACGGGCAGGAGCGGGTCGCCCGGGCCGTGCTGATCAGCGCCGTGCCGCCGATCATGGTGCAGACCGAGTCGAACCCGGGCGGACTGCCCAAGAAGGTGTTCGACGACATCCAGACCCAGGTCGCCACGCACCGCTCGGAGTTCTACCGCGAGCTGGCGTCGACCGCGTTCTACGGTTTCAACCGCCCCGGCGTCGAGCCGGTCGAAGCGATCGTCGCCAACTGGTGGCGTCAGGGCATGATGGGCGGCGCCAAGGCCCACTACGACGGTGTGGTCGCGTTCTCGCAGACCGACTTCACCGAGGACCTCAAGAAGATCACCGTTCCGGCGCTGGTCATGCACGGCGAGGACGACCAGGTCGTTCCCTACGCCGACGCCGGTCCGCTGTCGGCGCAGCTGCTGCAGAACAGCACGCTCAAGTCGTACCCGGGCTTCCCGCACGGCATGCCGACCACCCAGGCCGACACCATCAACGCCGACCTGCTCGCGTGGCTGCAGTCCTGAGCTGAACCCGGCCCCTCGCCCGAGGTGGGCGAGGGGCCGTTCGTCACACCTCGCGGTCGCGCCACCGCCATCGCTGGTCCGGGGTCGGGTTCTCACCGGGTTCCGGCAGAGTACGGCGCATGTAGTCGTCGTCGAGGGGCGCCAGCAGCAGTTCGAGCTCGCGGCGGGGCTCCGGGGGCAGTTTTGCCATCATGTCCTGCAGGGCGCTGCGGTCGGCTTCCGGTTCCAGGCCCGGGCTGATCACCGGGTCACCGGGCAGCCAGCGGCCCGGTTCACGCAGCAGGTACTGGTACCCGGCCAGGGCTCGGGCGACCGCGCCGGGCCAGTAATGAACATCCTCGACGTAGCGGATGGCGGCGTGGGTGCGGGCGGACAGTCCGTCGATCTGCGGTTGCGGGGCCGGTCCGTGGTCCGGCCGGCGCAGCCTCTTCGGGGGCTTACGCGGCATGGCCTTCTCTGCGGGGAAGCATCCCGCCATCCTCGCCTACGAGCGGCTCCAGCGGGAGTGATTTATCCCCGCGAAAAGACTCAATGCTGGGGAACGGCGTCATTTCCCGACTGCCACATTTCGTAGTTGCCACATTCGGCCGTGATGTCGGCTGTCGCCTGAGCCGCGGCGAAAAAGTCGTCGACCAGTGGTGAATGGCGCGATGCCGCCACCGCGAGGCAAACCTGGTCGGGGGCCAATTCCGGAATGGGCACAAAGCTGACGTCGGGATGCGAATAAAAAACGGTCGCCGAACGGGCCAGGAAAGAGATGCCCCGGCCGGCCGCGACGTGCTCGAGCGTCTCGTCCACCCCGCGCACCCGGTATCCGGCGTCGGGGTGCGGGCGCCGGGTCGGCTGGATACTGGTGGGCCAGAGCAGCGACTCCCCCGCCAGATCGGCCTCGGTGATCTGCTCCTTGCCGGCGAACCGGTGGCCCGAGGGCAGCACCGCCACCCGCGGCTCGGTGTACAGCGGGGTGACGCGCAGGCCGGTCTCGACGATGGGCAGCCGCACGTAGCCGACGTCGATGCGGCCGTCGAGCAGCAGCGCGGCCTGCTCGTCACCCTCGATGCGCTGCACGTCGACCAGCACGTCCGGGTGCCGGGTGGCAAAACGGCGTACCGCCGGGGTGACCGCGATGCCCGCCCGGAAGCCGACCATCAGCCGGCGGCTGCCCCGCGCGGCCACGGTCACCCGGCGGCGCACAGCGTGCGCGGAGGCCAGCAGCGGGCCGGCGTCACTGAGCAGTTGCCGGCCGGCGTCGGTCAGCGCCACGCCGTGGCTGTCCCTGATCAGCAGCGGGGTGCCCAGATCGTGTTCCAGTGCGCGAATCTGCCGGCTGAGCACCGGCTGAGCGATGTGCAGCTCCTCGGCGGCCCGGCCGAAGTGCAGCGTGTCGGCGACGGCGGCGAAGTAGCGCAGCTTGCGCAGGTCCAGATCCATGGAGCCTCCCGGTCCGGCAATGCCCCAAGGGTATCGCAACGACCGAAAGAGGTCTTGGACAACCTGTTCGGGCCGATGGCACGCTCGATACCGAAAGCAAATTCGATACGGGGAAACAGGAGCAATTGTGGGAAAGCTCGATGGCAAGGTTGCCGTAATCACCGGTGCGACCAGTGGAATGGCGCTGGCCGGTGCAAAACTGTTCGTCGACGAGGGAGCCCACGTTTTCATTTCGGGCCGGCACCAGGACGCGCTCGACGAAGCCGTCAAGCTGATCGGCCACAACGTGACCGGCGTGCAGGGTGATGCGGCCGACCTCAACGACCTGGACCGTTTGTTCGCCACGGTCGAGCAGGAAAAGGGCTCGATCGACGTGTTGTGGGCCAGCGCCGGGGTGGGCGCGCAGGGCCGGCTCGGCGAGATCACCGAGGAGCACTTCGATGCCGCCTTCTCGCTGAACGCCCGCGGCACGCTGTTCACGGTCCAGAAGGCGCTGCCACTGTTCAACGACGGCGGCTCGATCTTCATGACCGGGTCGAACGCGTCACTGCGCGGCTACCCCGGCTGGAGTGCGTACGCCGCCAGCAAAGCCGTCCTGCCCGCCTACGCACGGGTCTGGGTGTCGGAGCTCCGGGACCGCAAGATCCGGGTGAACGTACTGACCCCCGGCCAGGTCGCCACACCGCTGATGCGGGAAGTGATGGACGCGCAGATGAAGGCGCAGTTCGAGTCCGTCATCCCGCGGCGTGAGATGGGCCGCCCCGAGGAGATCGCGTCCGTCGCGCTGTTCCTGGCCTCGGACGACTCCAGCTACGTCAACGGCATGGAACTGGTCGCCGACGGCGGCTCCACCGTGATCTGACCACGACCATCCGATCCATCCACAGCAGGAGACACATCATGACCAGCATCAGCATCATTGGCTCGGGCAACATGGCCACGGCCATCGGCACCCGCGCGGTCAAGCACGGCCACACCGTCGAGTTCATGAGCCGCACCACCGCCAAGGCTCAGGCACTCGCCGACGGGATCGGCAACGGCGCCACAGTCGGCGCGTACGGATCCCGGCCGGCGGGTGACATCGTCGTCCTGGCTGTCCTGTACGCCGGCGCGGTCGACGTGGTCGCGCACTACGGCGACGCACTGGCCGGCAAGATCGTCGTCGACATCACCAACCCGTTCAACGCCAACGGTGACGGACTGGCCACCTCCCCGGGCAACTCGGTGGCCCAGCAGATCGCGGCCAAGGCCCCCGAGGGCGCCCACGTCGTGAAGGCGTTCAACACGATCTACGGCGGTGTCCTGGCCCAGGACAAGCCCATGGATGCGTTCTTCGCCGCCGACAGCACCGAGGCCAAGGCCCGTGTGGCGGCGTTCCTGGAGAGCCTGGACATGCGGGCCCTCGACGCCGGAGATCTCGGGATGGCCCACGCCCTGGAATGGGCCGGTCTGCTGCTGGTGGGCGTGTCCCGCAACGGCGCCGGCTTCGAAACCGCCCTGGGCGCCGCAGTCCTCTGACGTTCTCTCCCACGACACACAAGGACAGTCGCATGCGCGTGTTTGTCACTGGTGGGACCGGCCATGCCGGTTCGGCCATCATCCCCGAGCTCGTTGCCGCCGGGCACGAGGTCACCAGCCTGGCCCGGTCGGACACGGCCGCGGCGGCCCTGTCGGCTCTCGGCGCGAAGGTGCGCCGCGGCGATCTGGAAGACCTCGGCGGGCTGCGGCAGGCGGCCGCGGAGTCCGACGGCGTCATCCACGTCGGATGGCGGCGTGAGCTGATGATGTCCGGCGGGATCGACGCCGTGACCGCCGCCGAGCTCGCGATCGTGCTGGCGCTCGGCGAGGCGCTCGCGGGTACGGGAAAACCGCTGGTCGCGGCGGGCAGCATCGGCTCGCCCGGATGGGAGAACCTGGGCCGGCCGGCCACCGAGCAGGACCCGGCCCTGCCCGGCGGCGACGAGTTCCGCGGCACCCTGCGGGTGCGCAACATCGTGGAGACCACCGTGGTCGGCCTCGCCGAGCAGGGAGTGCGGTCCTCGATCGTGCGCATTCCCCCCATCGCGCACAGCACGACCGACAGTGCGGGCTTCCTCCCGCTGCTGATCGCGCTGGCCCAGGAGAAGGGCGTCGTCGGTTACCCCGGCGACGGGCAGAACCTGTGGCAGGCCGTGCACATCCGCGATGTCGCGTCGCTGTTCCGGCTGGCGCTGGAACAGGGACCGGCCGGCCGGTACTGGCACGCGATCGAGGACGAGGGCATCACGGTACGCGCGATCGCCGAGGCCATCGGCAGCCGGCTGGGGCTGCCCGCCGTGAGCATTCCCGCCGACGTGCTGATGCTGCCGGGCTACTTCGGTTTCCTCGCCAACCTGGTCACGCTCGATCTCCCGGCGTCCAACCTCATCACCCGCCGGACGCTGGGCTGGGAACCCGCTCAGCCCGGACTGCTCGCCGACCTCGACAACGGGCACTACTTCCCCGCCGGCTGAAAACAGCCCGGGCCGTGTCGATCCGCGCGGCGCTCGTTCGACGCGTGCAGGACAGGGCCCGAGCGAGGCCCGGCGCACGAGGAGACCGAGTTGTCGAAGTACATGCTGATCATGCGGGGTACCGACGCGTCGAACGCGGCCATGATGGCCTCGATCGACGAGGCGATGGCGGCGACCGGGCAGTTCATCGAGGAGATGATCAAAGCCGGTGTGCTGCTCGCGGCCGAAGGGCTCGACGAGCCGGCCCGCGGTGTGGTGGTCGACTTCAGCGGTGAATCCCCGGTGGTCACCGACGGACCGTACGGCAGCACCAGGGAACTGTTCGGCGGGTACTTCCTGCTCGAGGTCGCCTCGAGGCAGGAGGCCGTCGACTGGGCCACGCGGTTCCCGGCGGTCACCGGTTCGAAGTTCGAGATCCGCCGGGTGGCCGGCAGCGACGAGGCGCCGCCGGCCTACGAACCGGCCACCGAGGACCGCGCCGCGAGCGACAACCCGGCCTGATCCAGCACGGGGAAAGCGGTCCGGGCCGGCTCCGCGGCGGAAACGGTGAGGGCCGGCTCCGCCGAGAAGGCGGTGAGGATGCCGGCGATGCGGTGGATGTCGTCGCGGCGGCAGCGGTGGTCGACCGGGACGGTGAGCATCCGGTCGGCCAGGTCGGCGGCCTGCTCGTCGCCGCTCCACACCCCGGCGCGGTTCTGACGCCAGTGGACCGGCGCGTAGATGCCGTGCGACGCCAGGTGGCGCAGCAGCGAGTCGCGGACCGGCGGCGACGGGCAGACCAGCTGGATCCGGAACGGTGCGGCATCCACCGGTCCCCCGGTCAGCGCCCGCCAGCCCGGCGTCGACGGCGGCAGGGCCGCGGCCAGCGCCTGGGCGTTGTAGCGTCCGGCCGCCCGCAGGCCCTCGACGTCGAGCAGCGGCAGCATCGCCGTGGTCAGGGTGCTGGCCGGCGCGGTGCTGCCGAGCAGGGTGTGCTCGCCGTGGGCGTACAGGGTGCGGAAGTCGTCCTTGGCGATGGGCCGGCCGTCGAGCCAGGCCGACTTGAGCAGCATCGCGGTGAGTTTGAGGTGCGCGCCCGGGCTTTCCGGGCCGTCGGGCCGGGGCAGGTCCAGGCCGGCGGGCGACCACATCAGGCCGCCGTCGGGGACCGGGAGCGTCTTGCGCAGCGAGGCGACCGCGTACGCCGCGGTGCTCGACTGCGCCCATCCGCTGAACGGGTCGTGGGAGTGGTCCTCGATCACCGTGACGCCGGGGTGGGCGCTGCGCCAGGTGTCCCAGGGGCCACGGTCCTCGCGGCCGAACAGGTTCTGCGCGAGCACCATGTCGCCGGGTTCGGCGCGCAGCGTCTCGAACGACGGTCCCGCGCTGTCGGGCAGGTGGCGGTACCAGGCGATCGTCACGTCGGCCGAGAGTGCCTCGGCGACACCCACGCAGAAGTACGACGGGACGTGCAGGCGGCTCTGCGGCTGCAGCGAGCGCAGCAGTGCGGTCAGTGCTCCGCAGCCGGTGGCGAAGAGCCGGTGGCCGGCGGGCAACCACGACGGCAGGCCGCCGCCCTGCTCGGCGCCAAGCAGGGCGGCGGGGTCCCAGGCGAACTCCGAGCCGATCTCGCGGTGCGCCTCAGGCGGCACGGCTGATGTCCTGAGCACGCTGGATGTTGAGCTCGTCGACGTGCACCGGCGCCTCGTCGCGGTGCAGGGTGGCCACCGTGCGCCAGATGATGCGCAGGTCCAGCGCCGGTGACCAGTGGTCGACGTACCAGCGGTCGAGGGCAAAACGGGCCGGCCAGTCGATGTCGTCGCGCCCGTTGATCTGGGCCCAGCCGGTGATGCCCGGCTTGACCTCCAGGCGCCGGGCGTCGGCGGCCGAGTAGTTCGCGACCTGCGGCAGCACGTCGGGGCGCGGGCCGACCAGCAGCATCCGGCCGCTGAGCACGTTGAGCAGCTGCGGCAGCTCGTCGAGGCTGGTGCGGCGCAGGAACCGGCCGCAGCGGGTGATCCTCGGGTCGTTCTCGACCAGGCCGAACGGGTCACTGATGCCGAGCGTCGCGCTGAGCGCCACGGAGTCGTGCACCATCGTGCGGAACTTGAGCATCCTGAACGGCACCCCGCCGCGGCCGGCGCGGTCCTGGACGAACAGGATGCCCTTGCCGTCGGCGATCCGGATCCAGGCCGCGACGACCAGGATCACCGGGGACAGCAGGATCAGTGCGACGGCGGCGGCCAGGCGGTTGAGGACGTTCCAGAGCAGGCGTACGGGTTCCACGGCGCACTCCCTCTTCCTAGAGCGACTCGACGGTGGGTCCGGTCAGGCGGTGACGGGTGTCCAGCACGAAGCGCGCGTGCCGGGTGACGAAGTCGAGGTCGAAGGCGTCGTGATCGGCCAGCAGCACCACGGCGTCGGCCGCGGCCAACTGGTCCTCGGTGAGCGCGACCCGCTGGACGCGCTGGTCGACGTGGGCGTCCTCGATGACGTGCGGGTCGGCCGCGCGGACCTCGGCGCCCATGTCCAGCAGCAGCGAGGCGACCCGGCGCGCCGGCGACTCCCGGGCGTCACCGGTGTTCTTCTTGTACGCCAGCCCGAGCAGCAGCACGGTCGAGCCGTTGACCGCCTTGCGCTGCTCGTTGAGCGCCCCCACCAGCCGCCGTACGACGTAGTCGGGCATGTGGTTGTTGATGTCGTTGGCCAGCTCGACGAACCGGAAGCTCTGCCCGAGCGTGCGCTGCACCCGCCAGGACAGGTACGACGGGTCGATCGGCAGGCAGTGCCCGCCGACGCCGGGGCCGGGCACGAAGCGCATGTAGCCGAACGGCTTGGACGACGCCGCGTCGATGGCCTCCCAGACGTCGATGCCGAGGTCGTGGGCGAAGACGGCCAGCTCGTTGACCAGCGCGATGTTGACGTGGCGGAAGGTGTTCTCGAGCAGCTTGGCCAGCTCGGCGACCTTGCAGTCGGAGACCGGCACGGTGTGCTCGACCACCGAGGAGTAGAACGCCTGCACCCGTTGCAGGGACGCCTCGTTGATGCCGGAGACGACCTTCGGTGTGGTGACGAGGTCCCAGACCTTGTTGCCCGGGTCGATGCGCTCGGGGCTGTAGCCGAGGAAGAAGTCGACCCCGGCGATCAGCCCGGAGCCCTCCTCCAGCAGCGGCGCGACCAGATCTGCGGTCGTACCGGGATAGGTGGTGGATTCCAGCGCGACCGTGGCACCGGGCCGCAGGTAACGGGCCAGGGTGCGGGCCGATTCCTCGATGTAGTTGAGGTCGGGCGTGCCCTCGCGCAGCGGGGTCGGCACCGCGATGACCGCGACGTCGAAGCCGGCCAGCGAGCGCGGGTCCGACGACGGGTGGAAGGCGCCGCTGTCGAGAATCTCCTGCAGCTGCTCGGAAGCGATGTCGTCCACGTAGGACTCACCGGCGGCCAGACGCTTGATCCGTTCGTCGTCGACGTCGAAGCCGACAACCTGATGGCCCACCTGGGCGGCGCGGACGGCCAAGGGCAGCCCCACGTATCCCTGACCGGCGATGACGACGCGCATGGGCGTGTTCCCCTCCTGTGCTGGTGTGCTCACGGCTGCCGTCCCGGGCGTACGGTGAATTCGGGCTGGCGTGGTGGTGGTGCGGTCCTGTTGCGCCCGTTGGCGCGGTTGCGGCCGGCGCGCGAGACCGCGGCCGGTGCGCTGGTGTCGCGGGCGGCCGACAGGGCCGGGCTCTCGGCGAGCCAGCGCAGCACGGCGATCAGGTCGGTGCGCGGGACGGTGGGGTCCAGCAGCGACAGCACGGCGCCGTCGAGCGGCGGGACCGGTGCCTGCGAGATCAGCGGGTGGTTGGGCCGGTGGTCGGGCTCGTCCGGGCCGAGCAGGATCTCCGCGAGCTTCTCGCCCGGCCGCAGCCCGGTGTAGACGATCTGGATGTGGCGGTCGGTGTTGCCGGCCAGGCGCCGGGCGACATCGGCGATGCGCACGGGCTCGCCCATGTCCAGGACCAGCACCTCGCGGGAGCTGTCGAGGGCGCCGGCCTGGATGACCAGGCGCACCGCCTCCTGCACGGTCATGAAGAACCGCGTGACCTCGGGGTCGGTGACGGTGATCGGCCCGCCCGACTCGACCTGCGCGGTGAACGCGGTCAGCACCGAGCCGCGGCTGCCCAGCACGTTGCCGAAGCGCACGCTGCAGAAGGTGCCGGCGGTGGCCTCGTCGGCGGCCGCAGTGAGCCGCTCGGTGATGCGCTTGGAGTAGCCCAGGACGCTGGTCGGCTCGGCGGCCTTGTCGGTGGAGATGTTGACCAGCCGGTCGACGCCGTGGCGCAGCGCGGTCTGCAGGATCTGGTACGTCCCGATGACGTTGGTCTTGAGCGCCTCGGAGGGGTGCATCTCCAGCAGCGGCAGGTGTTTGAGGGCCGCGGCGTGGAAAACCACCTGCGGGCGGTGCTCGGCGAACACCTCGTCGAGGCGCTGCTGGTCACGGATGTCGGCGACCACGAGGTTGCGGTCGTCGAGCATGGCGCGGCCGTCCAGCGACAGCTGCACGGCGTGCAGCCCGGACTCGTCGCGGTCCAGCATGACCAGGGCGGCGGGGTGGAAGCGGGCGACCTGGCGGCACAGTTCCGAGCCGATCGAACCGCCGGCCCCGGTGACCAGCACCCGGCGGCCCTCGAGGTACCCGGCCACCGCGGCCAGGTCGATGCCGACCTCGCGCCGGCCGAGCAGGTCGGCGTGGCTGATCGGGCGGATGTCCTCGACGCTGACCGTACGCCCGAAGAGCTCGACGACCGGCGGCACGACCTTCAGGTCGACGTTGAGCGGCTGGGCCAGCTCGGTGAGCTCGCGGACCAGGTCGACGCTCGCGCTGGGGATCGCGATGAGCACCGCGTCGGCCCGGAAGCGCCGCACGACCTCGGCCATGGCGTGCCGGTTGCCGGCCACGGGCACACCCATCAGCCGCAGCGAGCGCTTGGCCGGGTCGTCGTCGAGCAGTGCGACCGGGATGTAGGGGCTGAACGGGCTGCGCAGCATCGCCCGGATGACCTGCGCCGAGCCCTCACCGGCGCCGATCACGACGACCCGGGTGCCGTGCTCGGCCGAGGGCCGCAGGCGCTGGTTCTGCAGCAGCCGGACGAAGTAGCGGATCCCGGAGGCCAGGACCAGCGCGATCAGGCCGGCCCCGATGATGGCCGAGCGCGGCACGAGCCGGCCCACGAGCGTGTCGAGGATGAACACCACCGGGGTGGTCAGCGCCGCGGTGCGCACCAGCGCGGCGATCTCCTCGAAGCAGCCGTAGGACCAGCGGCCGGTGTAGAGCCCGAAGCGCAGGCCCGCGACGGTGTGCACGACCGCGGCCAGCGAGGCCAGCACCAGCAGGCCCGAGACGTCGACCTCCGAGACGTGCCCGTCGTGACGCAGCAGGGTGGCGATCAGCAGCGCCGCGGCCAGCGCCAGCGCGTCGGCGCCGGCCCGGGCGGCCCGGCCCGGCAGGGCCGCGAGCAGCCACGGTGGTGTTCTGGAGCTCTTGGTCGACCACTCCCCGGGGGGCGGGGCGTCCGCGGCGCCGCGGGGCGTCGCTCGCCGAACCTGCATGAATATCCTCCCCGTACGAACGTGCCTGCGGCTAGGGAAATCGAGCGCCACGCAAATGCATCACCGGGTCGGTAAATGCCGGGGCCGCTCGTCGTGCATCGCTTTTCAGCGCTTGCGAACAGAGCTTGTCATTGCTGGCCGCGGGGCCACAGTAGTAATTGTCATGCCCTACATGAGCGTCTTTCATGTTCGCTGTTTCAGCAGTCTGACGAGCACTTTTGCCGTCGGCGACGCCCCTTTCGGGGCAATAGGACCGCTTCACGTTCGGCATGACATTTGCAACTGTCTTTGAGCACGCCCGCTCTGGCAGCGTCTTTATCGCAAGTGTCAAACAGGAGACAAATGATGCGGGTGCTGCACATCATCACCACGTTGAGCGAAGGCGGCGCACAGCAGCAACTGCGATTGCTCGTGCGCGGCCTCGACCACCACTGCGAAATAGCCACGCTGTCGCAGACCGGACCGGCCGGTGAACAGTTGCGCGCCGGCGGCACCACCGTGCACGAGTTCTCCTCCACCGGCGACCGCGACCTGCCGACGGTCATCCGGCTGCGCCGCCTCATCCGGCTCGGCCGCTTCGACGTGGTGCACACCCACCTCTACCGCGCCTGCGTCCAGGGCCGGTTCGCGGCCTGGCTGGCCGGCGTGCGGCATGTGGTCGCCACCGAGTACCACGTGCACGGGACCGGGCCACGGGCCCTCTATCTGGCCTCCGAACGCCTGGGGCGCATCACGATCGCGGTGTCCCCCGCGATCGCCGGGCGGCTGCGCGCCTGGGGCGTGCCGCCGGAGCGGATCGCCGTTATCGCCAAGGGGGTCGACGCGGCCGAGTTCCGTTACGACCCGCAGCTGCGCGCCGCGGCCCGCGAACGGCTGGGCATCGCCGCCGACGTCCCGGTGATCGGCGCTCTGGGCCGGCTCGAACCCGGCAAGCGGTTCGACCGGCTGATCCGGGCCGTGGGTGAGGTGCCGGACGCGGTGCTGCTGCTGGTCGGTGACGGCCCGGCGCGGGCGTCCCTGGAACGCCTCGCCGTCATCGAGGGTGTCGCCGACCGGGTGCGGTTCGCCGGGGCGGTCACCCACGCCCGCGAGATGCTGTGCGCGATGGACGTGTTCGCCTCACCCTCGGACGAGGACACCTTCGGGCTGGTGGTGCTCGAGGCACTGGCCTGCGGACTGCCCGCGCTCTACGCGGTCTGCCGCCCACTGGAGGAACTGGCTGCGGCCCGGACGGCGGTCGACGGCACCGAACGTCTCACCCCGCACGACCCGGAGTCGCTGCCGCGCAAACTGCGGACCGAGTTGCTGAGCTTCGCCGAACGCCGCGGCGCCCGGCTGCCGGCGCGCTCGGCGGGCAGCCGCTACGACGCCGCGCACGTGGCCGCCACGGTCGGCGGTCTCTACGAGCGGATCGCCGGCGAGCGACCCGGCACCAGGGCGCAGCGCTCGGCCACGCGCCGGACCACCTCGAAACGCAGCAGACGCTTCAGAGCCAGATAACCCAGGTACGCGCCCAGCGTGTTGGAGATCAGGTCGTTGACGTCCGCCCACCGGTTGCCGTGCACGGTGAGCACGATGATCGCCTGGGTGATCTCGATGGACGCGCTGAGCGCCAAGGCGATCGGCACGACCCGGACCTTGTCGTGCACGCCGAACACCAGACGCAGCACCGCCGCCAGCGGCAACGTCATGACGGTGTTGAGCACGAAGTCGTCGACCCGCATGGTGGTCAGCGGGACCAGGATGATCCGGTAGTACGCGGGCTCACCGGCGTACGGGCCCCAGGACAGGTGCAGCGGCAGCATGGTCGCGCCGAGCACGGCGACCAGATACCAGCCCGCGAGCCACGCCGTCGCCAGCCGGGGCGCGCTGAGCAGATCGTGACGGCGCAGCCCGGCCCACGACACGATCATGAGCAGGACACCCAGCGGGACCAGGATCGGCAGCGCCGGCACGACAAGCTCATCAGGTGGCATCCGGACCAACAGTACGAGGTGGGAGCCGGTGCTCAGTGCAGCCAGCCGCCCTTGCGGGCGATGCGGATCGCGTCGAGCCGGTTGCGCGCGCCGGTCTTGGTGATCACGGCCGAGAGGTAGTTGCGCACGGTGCCGCCGGAGAGATAGAGCCGTCCCGCTATCTCGCGCACCGATTCGCCCTCCGCGGCCAGGCCGAGCACCTCGAGCTCGCGGGTGCTCAGGCCCCGGTCGGTGTTGAGCGACGCGGCCTGCAGCATCGGCGACACGACCCGCTCGCCCGCGGCCAGGCGCCGGATGGAGTCGGCCAGCACCGCGTCGGAGGCGTCCTTGAGGACGAAGTTGAGGCCGCCGGCCCAGCGCCGGGGCGGGAGCATGCCGCGCTTGGCCGGATCGCACAGCAGCAGCATGGAACAGGACGGGATGGCGGTGTGCAGTTCTTCGGCGATCGGCAGCACCTGGCTGACCATGTATTCGGTGTCGATCACGATCACGGTCGGCCACAACTCGGCGGCGCGGGCAGGCATATCGGATCCGAAGGGCAAAGTGCTCACGTAATGGATATCGGGCTTGGCCTCGAGCAGGACACGTACCGGAACTCCGAAATACCCCTCGTCTCGCACCACCACTACCCGGATCATCACACCACCTCGTCTGTCAGCCGGTTTCCCTGCGCATCCACCTGCTTAGTTCGGAGATGCCAGGCCGGTGGATCGGTGCGCCGCACGGTCAATTCCCTGCCGATGGTCGTGAAGGTCAGCGTTTTCCCAGGTCAAAAGACATTTGTGCCATTCGATTGCCCCGGACTGTCCGCCTGCACACCGTACCGAGAGGAACACGCTCCGAACATGTTCTTAGCCGATCGACCGAGGCACATGTGCCGGATCTTCGAAAGCGTGGCGCGGATCGACGAGTTAATCGCACCGAAACGCGAGCGCATCACTCCGATGTCGCCTATTATGACAATTGAACCGACATAATGGACCGCGTTTCGCGCGGTACCGCGCGGGGGTACTGCGCGGCGCATGGCAGATTTCGCGGTTCAGGTCCTCAAGCGGGTGCTCGCGCCGATCGCGGTGCTGCTCGCCGTCATGATCGGCTTGGGCCTGCTCGTCACCAAGGTCCTGATGCACGTGTGGCCGCTGACCGTGGAGGACTCGGTCAACCGCGAGTTCGAGCGCGACCGCACCCACGAGATCAGCCTCTTCTCCCTGATCTTCAGCACCCTGGCCAGCACCCAGGCCGTCATCGCGGTCACCGTCCTGGCCGCGATCGTGCTGCGGCTGACCCTGCACCGCTGGCGTGAGTCGATCTTCCTGTGCGCGGCCGTCTGCGCGCAGGCCCTGATCTTCTTCCTGACCACCCTGGTCATCGACCGGCCCCGGCCCAGCGTCGACCACATGGACGTCTCACCGCCGACCTCGAGCTTCCCGTCCGGGCACACCTCGGCCTCGGTCGCGCTCTACCTGGGACTGGCGGTGATCCTCTACCGCCTGACCGACAAGATCTGGCTCAAGCGGGCCTGCTGGTTGCTGCTGCTCATCCCGATCGGCGTGGCCCTGGGCCGGATGTACCGCGGCATGCACCACCCCAGCGACGTGACGGCGTCGTTCCTCAACGGCGGCATCTGCGTGTGGGTCATGGCCCGGGCCATCCTGGACCGCGGCGCGATCCAGGCCCGCAGGCTCACCAGCGCGAGAGCGTGACCGGCGCCGGCCGCCACTGCACCAGGGCGGCCGTCGCGTCGTCGCGCAGCTCACCGTTCTCGTAGGACACGATCTCGTGGATCAGCTTGCGCATCGTCTCGGCCGGTGAGCCCTTGGTGAGCTGGGCGATGATGAAATCGGTGAGCCGGTCCAGGCCGAAGAGCTCGCCGTCGGCCGAGCGCGCCTCGGTGATGCCGTCGGTGTAGAGCATCAGGGTGTCGCCCGGCTCCAGTGTCACCTCGGTGATGGCCGGCGGGCGGGCCCGCATGTGTCCCAGCCCCAGCGGCAGGGCCGTCGGGGTCGGCAGGGCCGGCAACGCCCGGCCGTCGCGCAGGAACAGCTCGGAGGGATGCCCGGCGGAGATCCGCCGGTAGGTCCCGGTGGCGGTGTCGAGCTCGGCCAGCAGCGCCGTCACGAACGCCCCCGGATGCTGGCGCCGGATCCACTTGTCGATCGACCGGTAGGTGTCGGCCAGATCCAGACCGGACCGCCGGGCATTTCTGTACGTGTTGAGCGTGAGTGTGGTCAGCGCGCTGGCGCTGATGCCGTGCCCGACGGTGTCGAAGAGCGCGACGTGCACGACGTCGCCGTTGGCGGCGTAGTCGAAAGCGTCGCCGCCCACGTCGTAGCAGGGCTCGAGCACCGCGGTGACCAGCGCGTCGTTGGCCGCGAAGGTCAGCGGCGGCAGCTGGCTCCAGATGATCTCGGCGGCCAGCTGCATCGGCAGGCGCCGCCGGGTGCGCTCCACCGCGTCGCCGTAGAAACGCCGGCTCGCGATCAGCTCGGCGACCAGCGCGGCGATGACCCGGAAGTCACGGCGCTGCGTCTCGTCGGGCGCGCTCTTGAGCCACACCTCGAGCACCCCGAGCCGTTCGGCGCCGTGCAGCAACGGCAGCCACAGGCACTCCTGCTCGTCGGTGGTCTGCGCGGTACGGAACGCGTGCCCGGCCAGCGTGCCGTCGACCTTGCGCGACTCGGGCTCGCCCGGCGTGCCCTGCAACGGCCACAACGCGATCTGCTCGTAGTCGACCAGCAGCACGGTCACCGTGATGGCGTCGAGCAGCGGCGCGACATCGGCCAGCGCCGGCGGCAGATCCTCCGGCCGGCTGCGGTACCTCAGATCGAGCAGCCGCCGTACGGCTTCCATCGAGTCCGGCACGCGGATCACCCCCCTTCACCACTTCCCCGAACCGCATGATCGCCAACCACAGGTCCCGCCGGCGAAGACACGAAGCATAGGTGCCGCACGCGGCCGGTGCGCCCTGCCGGTCAGCCCAGGGCGCTCAGCCGCTCACGCAGCGCGGCGGCGTCCTCGTGCTGCAGCTCCTCGAGGATGTCCAGAGCTCGCTGCCAGGCGGCCCGCGTCCGGTCCTTGTCGCCGGCGTCGAGGTGAACCTGGCCGAGCTGGGTCAAGCACAGGGTCGTGTTGTACTGGTCGCCGCTCTCGCTGAACAGCGTGGCCGCCTGCTCGTAAGCGTGGGCGGCCTCGGTGAAGTGGCCGAGCTGGTGGTGGGCGAAGCCGAGGCTGTCCCAGATCTCGCTGCCGATGTTCGACGCCCGCGTTTCGGCGTGCACTCGCAGCGCGCGTTCGCAGTAGGCGATGCCCTGCTCGTAGTCGCCCAGGCGGGCGTGACACCAGCCGATCGCGTTGAGACCGGCGGCCTGGCCGAAGAACGAGCCGGTCTGCTCGAAGAGCTCGTAGCCGCGGTGGTTGTGCACCAGCGCGTCCTGGTAGCGGCCCTGGCCGGACAGCACCTTGCCCAGGTTGAGGTTGCCACCGGCCTCGGCCGAGACGTCACCGAGGGTGGCGAAGACGTCCAGGGCGAGCTTCATGTGCTTCTCGGCCTCGTCCAGGCGGCCCAGCTGGTAGAAACCGCCGGCCAGGTCGTTGTGGGTGCGCACCCGCAGCCGCTCGTCACCGAGGCGCTCGGCCGAGGCCATCGCGCTGTTCTGGGTGGCCACCCAGTCCTGGCCCTGCCAGCGCCGGAAGAAGTACGTCGCCAGCGCCCAGGCCAGGTGCCAGGCACGCAGGTCCAGCCCGGTGCGGGCGGCCTGGTCGACCATCGCCACCAGCACCGGCTGCTCGGCGGTGAACCAGGCCAGCGCGCCGGGTGAATCGTCCAGCGGTGCGAGCACCACACCGTCGTCGATCACCGAGGTGACCGCCGCGGGCAGCCGGTGCTCGTCGAGGATGCGGTCCGCGGCCAGGGCGGTGTGCAGATAGTGGTCGACCATGCGGCGCAGGGCGGCCTGGCGCTGCTCGCCGGGTTCGCCGTCGGCCTGCTCCCCCGCGTACGCGCGCAGCAGGTCGTGGAAGGTGAAACGGCCCGGCGCGTTCTCGGCCAGCAGGGAGGCGCCGGTGAGCTCGGCCAGCAGCTGGGCCGCGGTGTCCGGATCGGTGCCGGACAGGCTCGCCGCGGCCGGGACCGAGACCTCGGGGCCGGGGTGCAGGCCGAGCAGGCGGAAGAGCCGCGACGCCGCCGGCGACAGTGCGCGCGACGACCAGGAGAACACCGAGCGCACGTCGCTGGCCGGGTCGTCGCCGGTCAGCGCGTCGAGGCGTTCGCGGCTGTCGCGCAGCTCGGCGGCCAGCTCGACCAGCGGGAGCTGGGGGCGCATCGCGGCGCGGGCGGCCACGATGGTCAGCGCCAGCGGGAGCCGGGCGCACCGGGTGATGATCTCGTCGACCGCGTCCGGCTCGGCCGCCAGCCGCTGCTCGCCCAGACGCCCGGCGAGCAGCTCGCGGGACTCACCGGTGCTGAGCAGGCCCAGGTTCAGCGGCCGGGCACCGTGCCCGGCGACCAGCCCGGTCAGCTCGTTGCGGCTGGTCACCAGGACCAGGCAGCCGTTGGCACCGGGCAGCAGCGGGCGCACCTGGGCGGAGTCGCGGGCGTTGTCGAGCACCAGCAGCATCCGCTTGCCGGTCAGCAGGCTGCGGTAGAGCGCCACCTGCGCGTCGAGGTCACCGGGCACGTTCTCCGGCGGCACACCCAGAGCGCCCAGGAAACCGCGGACCGCCTCGGACGGGTTCAGCGCCGAGCCGGCCGGGTCGAAACCGCGCAGGTTGACGTAGAGCTGGCCGTCGGGGAACCGGGCCCGGACGCGGTGTCCCCAGTGCACCGCCAGCGCCGTCTTGCCGACACCGGCCGAGCCGGACACCGCCGAGATGACCACTGCGGCCGGGCCGGTGGTGGCGGCCGCGGTGACACTCTCCAGGATGTCGAGCTGCGGGACCCGGCCGACAAAACCGTAGACGTCGGGCGGGAGCTGGGCGGGCCCGGAAGGTGCGGGGGTCTGACCACCGGCGGTGGCCACGAACTCGTCGCGGGCCGCACCGGACAGCTGCAGGGCGTCGGCCAGCCGGCGGATCGTGGAGGGCCGGGGTGTGCGGCGGCCGGTCTCGATCATCCGCAGCGTCTTGACGTCGATGCTGGCCTGTTCGGCCAGCTCCTCCTGACTCAGCCCGATCTCCCGGCGGCGTGCACGCACCTTGTCGCCGAACAACCCGTCCGCTCCCCTCAACCCGTCGCTGCCGCTCCGAACGCCCGGTTAACGCCCTGGTAACGCCGGGCCGCGCAGGAGACCGTAACTGTACGTCCGCACGACGCCGGTACCGGCCGGGGCAATCGACCCTGGTCACCACCGGCGCGCGGCGCGGCTGAACGGGGGTGGACCGCCTGGCACCGGTGATCGGACGCTGATCACCGGTGCCCGGGCGGTCTGGTGCGACCCCTGCGCGCGCACCGGTTAGGCTTTCCTAACTCGGAGAGCGGGGTGGGGTGTGGCGCAACCGGAGTCGCTGGCCGATCTGCTGGGTGGCCGCCGGGCCGCGCTGGACGCGACCGTGCCCCCGGTGGTCTTCGTCGCCGCCTGGCTCATCGGCGGACGGTCCCTCTGGATCGGCGCCGCCGCCGCGATCGTCGCCGCCGTCGGGGTCGCCGGCTGGCGGCTGCGCGCCGGTGACAAACCCCGCGCGGTCCTGATCGGTCTGCTCGGCGTCTGCGTCGCCGCGCTGGTCGCTCTGCGTACGGGCCGGGCCGAGGACTTCTTCCTGTTGCAGATCGTCACGAACGCCGCCAGTGCCCTGCTGTGGGCCGTGAGCATCGTCGTGCGCTGGCCGTTGCTGGGTGTCATCGTCGGTACGGTGCTCGGGCAGAAGACGCGGTGGCGGCGCGATCCGGCGCTGCTGCGGGCGTACTGTCTGGGCAGCTGGGTCTGGGTGGCTCAATATCTGGTCCGGCTCGCGGTGTTCGTGCCGCTGTGGGCCGCGCACGCCGTCGTGGCACTGGGCATCGCCCGCGGGGTGCTGACCTGGCCGCTGGTCGCGGCGTGCCTCGCGGTCAGCTGGTGGGTGATCCGCCGCAGCCTGCCGCCGGAGCACCCCGGCCTGCGGCATCCGCAGTCAGCGGTCGACGCCCACGCTGACCGGCTCGCGTGACTCGGCGGTGTCGAAACCCTCGCGGTGCATGGTGCCCCACTCGGCCTTGCGGCCGTGCAGCGCACCGAAGGCCCCGGCGACCTGCCAGACGGCCAGCATCTGCCGGTAACCGAAGTTCTCGATGACCGCGGCGGCGACACCGCGCACCAGATCGCCCCAGCGCGGGTACCGGTGGAACGAGACCTCCTCGATGAACAGCGAGATCAGGCTGACCAGCAGGCCGTAGCCGTAGGCGACGAGGATGAAACGCCAGAGGAACGCGGTGTCGACGGCGCCGGCCCAGCGCCCCAGCGGCAGCAGCACCAGCGCGCCCAGCTCGATGAACGGCGCCAGCAGCTCGAAGACGACGTAGTAGGGCAGCGCGACCAGCCCGATGCGGCCGTAGCGGGGATTGAGGATCATCCGCCGGTGCTTGCCCAGGATCTCGGCGATGCCGCGGTGCCAGCGGCGGCGCTGCCGGCGCAGCACCTTGCGGCTCGAGGGCGCCTCGCTCCAGCTCACCGGCTCGGCCACGAAGATGACGCGGTAGTCCTGTTTGCGTTCGCGCAGGTGGCGGTGCAGCCGGACGACCAGCTCCGCGTCCTCGCCGATGGTCGCCGGGTCCATGCCACCGACCTGCACGACCAGGTCACGGCGGAAGACCCCGAACGCGCCCGAGATGACCACCAGGCCCCCGAGACGCGACCAGCCGGTGCGGCCCATCAGGAACGCCCGCAGATATTCGACCACCTGGATGCGGACCAGCCACTGTTTGGGCATCCGCACGTCGACGACCCGGCCGCCGACCACCTTGCAGCCGTTGGCGATGCGCACCACACCACCGCAGGCCACCACCCGCAGCGGGTCGTCACCGAAGGGCTTGGCCACCGACAGCAGCGCGTCGGGGTCGAGCACCGAGTCCGCGTCGACCATGCAGATCAGCGGGTGCCGGGCCAGGTTGATGCCGACGTTGAGCGCGTCGGCCTTGCCGCCGTTGGTCTTGCGCACCACGGTCAGGGTCTCCGGATTGGCCCGCGCCACGTGCACGGACAGGACCTGGCTCTGGTACGGGATCTCAGCGGGCACCACCCTGGGCACCTCCACCAGGTCGAACTGCTCGCGCAGCAGCTCGAAGGTGTCGTCACTGGAACCGTCGTCGACGACCACCACCTCGTAGCGTGGGTAGCGCAGCGAGGTCATCGCGGTCACCGCCGCGACGATCCCGGCCCCCTCGTTGTACGCGGGCACGATCACACTCACCGGCAGGGTCAGCGGGCTGCGGAACATGTCGTCGGCACCGGCGAACGGGACGCGCCGCAGATGCTTGCCGAACTCGAGCCCCGCCATCACGATCAGCACCAGATAGCTGCTGTTGAGCGCGACGAAGTAGGCGAGGATCGCCACATCGGTGTAGCGCAGGACCTCGCGGATGAGCTCCTCGGTCACGCGGCGACCTCCACCTTGACACCGACCCGGGACAACGCCAGCGCCTCCTGGGCGTGGCTGGCCGACGCGGACGGGCGCGCGTGGGCGCCGGCCCCGTCGGCGTGCGCCCGCGCCTGCTCGGCCTCGACCGCGGCGACCAGCGCCTGCGCGCCCGGGCGGCCGAGCCGGCGCAGCGCGTGCGCGGACTCGTGTGCGACGTGGAAATCGTCGTCGTCGAGCAGCGTCGCCAGCGTCGGCACCGCCGAGGGCGCACCCAGGTCGCCGAGCGCTCGGGCGGCGGCGGCCCGCAGCGCCGGGGGCCGTGACGCGTGCAGCGCCCGGGTCAGCGGTTCCAGTGCGGTACGCGTACCGAGTTTGCCCAGGGTGTTCGCGGCCGCGACCCGCACGTCGAGGTGGGCGTCGTCCTTGAGCACCCGGGCGACCCGGTGCACCGAGGCGGTCGCGCCGAGCAGGCCGAGCGCGTCCAGGCAGACCGCCCGCACCCGGGCCTGCGGGTGATCGAGAGCGGCCGACAGGGTCACCTCGGCCTCGGCGCCCAGCTGGACCAGGGTGTGGGTGGCCAGCAGCGACGGCAGCGGGTCGGAGCGGTCCAGGCTGGCGATGATCCGCCAGGCGGCGGCCGGGTCCCCGATGCGGCCCAGCGCCCGCACGGCGACCACGCGCACCTCGGCGTGGCGGTCGGTCAGCAGCCGGCACAGCTCGGGCACGGCCTGGCGCAGCTCGAGGTTGCCGAGCACCTGCGCGGCCCGCGCCCGCTTGACCCGGCTGCGCGAGTGCAGGTCACGCAGCGCGGACCGGGCGATGCCGCGGCGCAGGAAGACCGAGACGAGCCCGAGGTGCGCCTCGCCGCGCAGCTTGCCCAGCAACGCCAGCGCACCCGGCTCGGCGGCGCGCCACGCGTCGTCGGGGATGGCCACCAGATCGTGGCTGCCCTGCTCGCCGTTGTCGGCGACGAAGGCCAGCAGCGCGCGGCGCGGCCCGGCGGCCAGCGCGGCCCGCTTGCGCTGGCGGACCTTGCGGAACACCCGCACGGCGACGATACCCAGGGCGGTCGCGGCCACGACACCGGCGAGGATCTCGATGACCAGGGTGAACAGCCCGAGCATCAGCTGCCGACCCGGGCCAGGGCGGCCTCGACACGTTCCAGCAGGTCGCGGGGGCTGAACGGCTTCACGATGTAGTCGGTCGCGCCGGCCGCGTAGCCCTGCTCGAGGTCCTGGGGCCGCGAGCGCGCGGTGAGCATGATGATCGGGACGGTCGCGGGCAGCGGCCCGGCCCGCAACTCGCGGCAGACCTCGATGCCCGACATCTTCGGCATCCGGACGTCGAGCAGGACCAGATCCGGCGGCTGCTCACGGGCCGACCGCAGAGCGGCGATCCCGTCACCGACGCCGATCACGTCCAGGCCACCCTTGGTCAGCTTGTAGGTCACCAGGTGACGGATGTCGGGATCGTCCTCGACGAGAAGGATCGTGCTCATCGTCCCCCTCCCCCGCCCGGGCCGGCCTTCGTGCCGTGCCGAATATATCCGTTATGCGAGCATCGCTCGCCGGGAACGGGAGCAATGCGGCAACCGACGCCCCCGCAGCTCAACACGGTCGTGGCAGCGTCGATGAAGGGTTCGTGGAAATCCGGAAGGTGATCAGCAGGCGCGGCGCGGCCCTGGCCGGCGCCGTGCTCGCCCTCGGGCTCGGCACGGGCGCGACCGCGGCCACCAGCCTCGCCCTGGCCGAGCAGGACGCGAGCACCGCGGCCCTCGCCCTGCGCACCGCTAGCGTGCGCGGCGCCCTAGACACCACCTTCCAGCGGTACGCCGACACCATGCACAGCCTCGTCGCCGCGGCCGCCACCGAACCCGCCGCACGCCTGTCGCCCGCCGTCGCCCGCCTCACCGGCGACACCCTGCCCGGCGCGCACCAGGTTGTTGTCGTCGACGCGAACCGCACGGTGCTGGCCCAGCACACCGTCGACGGCAGCAACCCGCCGCCGCGTACCACGCTGAACCCCGAACCGTCGCTCGCCCGCGGCCTGGACCTGGCCCGCGAGAGCGGCCGCCTGGTCGCCAGCCCCGCCCACGTGCTCCCCGCCGACCTCGGCCTGCCACCGGCCCACCGCCAGCCCGCGTTCGAACTGATCTCCCCCGTCCACGAGAACGGCTTCCGCGGCTGGGTCGTCATCGGCGTCCGCGCCCCCGACCTGCTGCGCGAGTCACTGCGCGCCGCCGGTGTCACCGGCGTCGCCACCGTGCTGACCGAGACCTCCGGAGACGGTGTCACCCACGAGGTGGCCCGCTGGGCCGAGGGCGGCGGCCCGCTGGGCGAGAGCCGCGGCACCGTCGACGTCGCGCTCGCCGGTCACACCTGGCAAATTTTGGTACGCCCCACCACCGCCCTGGTCAGCGCCGGACGCGCCGCCGCGGCCCCGCTGACCCTGCTGGGCTCGGCGCTGATCAGCGTTGTCGCCGCCGGCCTGCTGCTGGTTGCCGACCGCGGACGCCACCGCGCCGAGGACCACGCCCGCCAGGCCGCCGCCGACAGCCGCGCGGAGATCGACCGCGCCCGCGCCGCCGAAGCCGTCCTGCACGAGCGCACCCGCACGGCCGAGGCACAGCTGCGGGAGCGCGAGGCCGAACTGACCGGCTTCGCCACCGCAGCCGCCGACCACCTGCACGCACCGCTGCACACCATCGCCGGCTTCACCGAACTGCTGCTCGAGGACGCGGGACCGCTGGACGAGGCCTCGCGCGGGTTCCTCGACCGCATCGGGCGCAGCACCGGGCGCATGCTGGCGCTCGTCGACGACCTGCTCGCGTACTCCTCGGCGGCCGACGCCGCCCTCAAGCTCGAACCGGTCGACGCCGGCGGGCTCGCCCTCGGCGTGGTCGCCGGGCGCCTCGACCACGTCACCGGTGAGCGTCCCAGCATCGACGTCGGCGACCTGCCGGCCGTGACCGCCGACGCCGAACTGCTCGGCGAGGTCCTCGGCCAGCTCGTCGACAACGCCGTACGTTTTGTACGCCACGGCACGGCCGCACGCGTCACGATCGGCGCCCGCGAGCACGTCCCCGGCTGGTGGCGTATCGAGGTGGCGGACCGTGGCATCGGCGTACCGGAGGAGCAGCGGACCCGCATCTTCGCGCCGTTCCACCGGGCCCCGGCCGCGGAGGGTTTCCCGGGCACCGGGCTGGGTCTGGCCGTGTGCCGGCGCATCGTGGACCTGCACGGTGGTGAGCTCGGCGTCGACCCGAACCCGGGTGGCGGCAGCATCTTCTGGTTCACCGTGCCGACCACCGGCCTGACACCGGCCCGCGGCGCCGACCTCTTCGCCGCCGACCTCGCCTGACCTACCGCGCCTGCCTCTGACATTCCAGAGGCAGGCGCGACACAGTGCCTAGAGCGTCCTAGGAACCTGGTTTGTCAGCTGCCGAACAGCTTCCACCGCTGGGTCTCCGCACCGCTGCAGGTCGCCGTGGCGACCTTGTGGTTGGCGATCTGCGTCAGGCAGCGCCCGTTGCCGCTGTTGCGCAACGTCTCCGTCGGCTGGGTCCAGACGTGCTGGGTGGCACCCGAGCACAACGGCAGTGAGACGACATTGGTCGAGCTCGCCGACAGGCAGTAGTACGGCCCGATCGCCCCCTGCCAGGGCACGAACTCGTTGGTGTTCGTCCGCCACCAGAGCTGGTCGGTCGCATCAAGATCACACTCGGCGGTGGTCACGGCACCGCCGCGGGGCGAGGCCGTCAGGCACTCGTAGTCGCCGCCCCAGTTCTGGATCTGGAAGACGCCGGCCATGATGGCCGGCGTATCGGTGCGCGCGGCCGGTGCCGCGGTGGCCGCGGCCGGCAGGAGGCCGGCCCCGGTGATCAGGGCGATGGCGGCCACCGCAGCCGCTCTGCCCCACGTACCTGTCGATCGAGTCATTCCCCGTCCTTCCATGACTGGTCTTACATTCATCCTAATCAATGAGTTACCGGTCATGGGGGATACTACGGTTGACGTTATATAACGCCGCCTTTACTGTGGCGCCATGCAGGAGCCCTTCTCTTCCGCCGTGCTGCTGGCGGCGTATCCGGCGCGGCTGCGCCGGCGCCACGGCGCCGAGCTGATCACGACGATGGCCGAGGTCGCCGGTCCGGCCGGTCCCACTCGCGCCGAACGGCGGCACTTCGTGCTCGACGGACTGCGGGAGCGTTTCCGGCTGCCCCCGCAGCGGCCCCTGGCGGTCGTCGCTGCCGTACTGGCGTTGCTGATCGGCGGCGCGCTCGGGGCCGCGGCGGGTTCCTGGGCCGGCATGTGGGCCTATCCGACGGTGCCGGCCCTGGGCCCGATCGCCGCCCGGGCGCTCGGTTCCGACGCCACGATGGAGGCCCGGCCGGCGCAGCTGCGGTTGTGGTCGGACACCCTGGGCACGCTGGGCCCGGGCGTCGATCCCGTCGAAGCTGTCGGTCGCGCCCGCGAGCGGCTGAGTGCCGCCGGATGGCAGACCGACGCGGTCGAGGTCTCCGGTGGGACCGATGGCATCCACTTCCGCCGGGCCGAGTTCCGGGCCGAGAAGTCCGGTGTCGGGCTGGAGCTGACGGCGTACTACGACGACAGCTCCCTGGTCCAGCTCGGCGCCTGGTCACAGCGGCCACCCGTGTACGCGCCGCTGGTCCTGGGCGGGATGGCACTCGGGTTGCTGGCGGGCTGGCTGAGCGCCGCGGCGCTGGCCTACCGGATCAGCGGTGCGCACCGGCGACGGGCGAGTGCGGTCACGGCCGGAGCCGGGCTGGCGCTGTTGCTGCTGCCCGCGGGCTCGCTCTACCTGTCGCTGGTCCGTTACCTGCCGCAGGGCCGGGACGCCGGTGTGACCGATCTCGTACACCGCGCCCTGGCCGCGAGCCCGATCTCCGCGCAGGCCGACAGTCTCAACCTCGGGCTGAGCTGGACCGACTCGCCCTACCTCAACAAAGTCCTGGTCATCGCCGGGCTGGCCGCGGTGCTGGCCGCCGCGATCCTGGCCCGCCCCGGCCGTGGCAGCGAGCAGCCGGCGGGCCCCCAGCCGGCCTGAGGCGGTGGCACGACGGCTTAGGGTGCTGGGTATGGAGCAGGCGAGCAGGCTCAAGAACGTCCGGTACGACATCCGCGGTCCCGTGCTGCGCCGTGCCCAGGAGCTGGAGGCCGCCGGGAACCGGATCCTCAAGCTCAACCTGGGCAATCCCGCGCCGTGGGGCCTGAGCACGCCGGAGCCGATCGTCGCCGACATGGTGCAGCACCTGAGCGACGCCGAGGGTTACAGCGATGCGCGGGGCATCTACTCCGCGCGGGTCGCCGTCGCGCAGTATTACCAGACTCTCGGTGTCGAAAGCGTGCAGCCCGACGACGTCTTCCTCGGCAACGGGGTCTCCGAGCTGATCGTGATGTCGTTGCAGGCGCTGCTCAACACCGGCGACGAGGTGCTGGTGCCCAGCCCCGACTATCCGCTCTGGACCGGGGCCGTGACGCTGTGCGGGGGCAAGCCCGTGCACTACCGCTGCGACGAGAACGAGGACTGGGCACCGGATCTGGAGCACGTCGCCGCGCAGGTCACCCCGAACACCCGCGCCATCGTGATCATCAATCCGAACAACCCGACCGGTGCCGTCTATTCGCGGGAGACGCTGCTCGGCCTGCTCGAGATCGCCCGGCGCCACGACCTGCTCGTGCTGGCCGACGAGATCTACGACAAGATCCTGTACGACGACGCGCGCCACGAGTGCGCGGCGGCTCTGGCCCCCGACCTGCTCGTGCTGACGATGAGCGGTCTGTCCAAGGCCTACCGCGCGGCGGGTTTCCGCTCCGGCTGGATGGCGGTCAGCGGCCCGACGACCCACGCCACCGAGTACCTCGAGGGTCTGCAACTGCTCGCGAACATGCGGCTGTGCCCGAACGTGCCGGCCCAGCACGCGGTGCAGACCGCACTGGGTGGCTTCCAGAGCATCACCACGCTGATCCGCCCCGGCGGGCGCCTGTACGAGCAGCGCAACCACGCCTGGCGCAAGTTCAACGAGATCCCCGGGGTCAGCTGCGTCAAGCCCCGCGGGGCGCTCTACCTCTTCGCGCGGCTCGACCCGGAAGTCCACAAGATCCGCGACGACCAGAAGATGATCATTGATCTGCTGGAGCAGCAGCTGATGCTGCTCTCGCACGGTTCGGGCTTCAACCTGCCCACGCCCGACCACCTGCGGATGGTGTTCCTGGCCCCGGTCGACGTGCTCGACGACGCCACCGACCGGCTGCGCCGATTCCTGGAGAACTACCGGCAATAGGACACCTTGCGCCGCCGATGTACCGTCTGCGGGCCCGCACGAATCAGAGATCACCTCAGGTTCGGGGCACTCGGTCGTTTCGGTCGCAGAGGAGAACCGGTGGACGGACGCAGGCTGCTCCCGGGCGTGGGTGTGGCGCTGGCCATGATCACCCTGGTCGGCTGCACATCGTCGGACTCGAAGTCGCAGACTCCCGAGCTCGAGGATCGCGGCACGGTCCTCACCACGGTCAAGCCGACGCGGCAGGACCTGACCAACCGCATCAGCCTCGCCGGCAAGGTGACCATCAACCCGGTCTTCGGCATCGTCGCGCCCAAGACCGGCGAGCTGCGCTACCTGGCCCGGCCGCCGTCGACCACGCCGTTCGACCAGGAGACCTGGGTGGCGACGGTCTGGCGCAAGGGCAAGCCGTACTCCGTGGAGATCCCCGCGGGCGCGGCCCTGGCGGGCCGGCTGATGGAGGACCGCTCCGACGTCACCGCCGGCATGCCGGTCGTCTCGGCGCGGCACATCGGGTACGGCATCGTCGCCGACATCGACAGTGCACTGGCGTACCGGATCTCCGGGGCCGCCAAGAGCGTCCAGGGACAGATCAAGAACGGGCCGGGCCCGTTCAAGTGCAAGCCGCTCGGCACGATCGCGGCCCTGCCGGCCGGGACCATCCCCGAGCCGGCGCCGACCACTCCGGCACCGGGCGCCACCGGTGCGCCGACGGCCCCGCCGGAGCCGGAGGCGCCCAGCGGCGGCGGTGAGGGCACCGCGCCGACCGGCCTGCAGCTGGTCTGCACCGCACCCTCGGACATCAAGCTGATCAACGGCGCCGCGGTCACTCTCGACCTGGTCACCGACCGGGCCGACGACGTGCTGGTGCTCCCGGTCGAGGCCATCGCCGGCACCCAGGGCAAGGGCAAGGTCGACCTGGTCGGCGAGGACCGCGTCCGCAAGACCGTCGACGTGGTCCTCGGTCTCACCGACGGCAAGGTCGTGGAGATCAAGAAAGGCCTGAAGGGCACCGAGACGGTCGCGATCCCCGGCCCGAACCTGCCCACCGCGGCGCCCGTGCCCGGCGGCGACCAGCAGTCCGGGGCGCCGGGATGACAGCGCTGATCGAACTCACCGGCATCACCAAGGTCCTCAAGGGCCAGAAGCAACCCCGCACGATCCTCGACGGCATCGACCTGAGCGTGCACCCCGGCGAGAGCGTCGCGATCGTCGGGCGCTCCGGCTCCGGCAAGAGCACGCTGCTCAGCGTCATCGGCCTGTTCGACCGGCCCGACCAGGGCAGCTACCTGCTCGGCGGCCAGGAGATCAGCCGGCTCAAGGAACGCCGCGCGGCCAAGCTGCGCAGCTCACAGTTCGGCTTCGTCTTCCAGCGCTTCTTCCTGCTCAAGCACCTGACCGCCGCCCAGAACGTCTCCATGGCGCTGGTCAACGGTCAGGGCTGGCTCCCCCGGCGCGACCGCCGGGCGCGGGTCATGGAGGCCCTCGAGCAGGTCGGGATCGCCCACCTGGCCAAGAACCGCCCGCCCAAGATGTCCGGTGGTGAGCAGCAGCGGGTCGCCATCGCGCGCGCCCTGGTCCGCAACCCGCAGATCCTGCTGGCCGACGAGCCGACCGGCGCACTCGACACCGAGACCGGCACGCTGGTCATCGACGCCCTGCTGGAAGCGACCACCCGCGGCTGCGGCCTGATCCTGGTCACCCACGACCGTGACCATGCCGCCCGCATGGGCCGCACCGTCGACCTGGTCGACGGCGTGCTCACCGAGCGGGTCGCCGCATGAGGCGGCTCTCGGGACGGTTCCGGTCCGCCCTGATCATCGGCATCCAGGGCATCCGCGCCCGCAAGCTGCGCACCCTGCTGTCCATGGTCAGCCTCTTCCTGGGCGTGCTGGCCGTGGTCGTCGTGCAGGCCGGCGCCAGCATCGCCGAACGCGCCCTCTTCGCCGGTGTCGAGCTCAGCAACGGCATCGACGGCACCAAGGTCATGGACATGCCACCGCTGCCCCAGGCGGCCGACATCGTCGTCGACACCGTCCGCGGGCGCAGCGACGCCATGGCGATGCTGACCGTCTCGGCCATCATCGGCGAGCCCGGCGTCACCCCCGTCAACCAGGGCGCCGCGCCGTTCGACGAGGACTGGGGCGGCCAGTGCTACCCCGAGCAGGGCTGCGACCCGACCCAGGTCGCCCCGAAAGGCCAGGCGATCGAGGTACGCCTGGTCGCCATGACCGGTGACATCCGGCCCTTCCGGCCGTACCGCCCCCAGACCGGCGACTGGCTCGACTTCAGCACGGTGCCGTCGATGGCCCCGAAGATCGTGCTCAACCTCGAGGCGGCCAAGGGCTTCTCCCGCTACAAGGTGCCGGCCGAGATGCGCGTCAACGGCGCGTCGGCCAACCTCACCCCGCAGCTCGTCGGTGTGGTCGACGACGGTGGTTACCAGCCCCAGGCGTACGTGCGCCTCGACGAACTGGTCACCTGGCTGCCCGCGTCCGGGCTGGCCGACCCGAGCAGCGGTGGCATGCAGGTGCTGATGGCCGGCGACACCCCGGTCGAACAGATTCTGATCACCAAACTGCGCGGTGCCGGGGCCGACCCGTACGTGACGACGGTGGACTCCCGCGAGCAGGGTCAGAAGGAGATCCGCCTGCTGCGCCTGGTCTTCCTGGCCATGGCCGGCCTGGTCCTGCTGATCGGCGTGGCCGGCATCCTCAACGTCGGCCTGGCCACGGTCGGCGAACGCATCGAGGAGTTCGCCCTGCGCCGGGCGGTGGGGACACCGAGATCACTGCTGGCCGGCATCGTGCTGGCCGAGACGTTGCTGACCGGCTTGCTCACCGCCGCGGCGGCGATCGGGGTCAGCGTGGTCGGGCTCAAAGCCCTGTCGGCCTTCGTCGGCGAGTCCGAACCGTTCCTGCGCGACCTGCAGTTCCCGTGGGACGCGGGCGTGGCCGGCATCATCGCGGGCCTGATCGCCGGCATCCTGGGCGGCTTCGTCCCGGCCGTGCGCGCGGCCCGCATCCCCATCGCCACCGTGATGCGCGCCTGACCCCCTCATCCGGGATCGTCGGGTCAGAGGTGGCCGGGGCGCTGGTCGGCCTGGTGGATGGCCTCGCCGGCGATCTCGATGTGGACCTTCTTGCCGACCAGGAAGCCGCCGCTGTCCAGGGCGACGTTCCAGACCAGGCCGTAACTCTCGCGGTTGATCTCGGCGGAGGCGCTGAAGCCGATGATGTCGCGGCCGTACGGGTCGCGGCGCGCCCCGCCGAAGGTGAGCTGCAGATCGACCTGCTGGGTGACGTTCTTGATCGTCAGGTCGCCGGTGACCACGAAGCGGCCGGCGCTGCGGCCCGCCGCCTCGGGCAGGTCGGCGACCGCGCCGCGGCGGTTGAGGCGGTTGTTGCGCAGCCGGGCCCATTCGAAGATGGCGTCGTTTCCGCCCTGCCATTTGACACCGGTGCTGCGGTATTCCAGGGTGCGATAGACCTCGACGTCGAGAAAATCGGGACTGCGCAGATGTGTGTCGCGGTCGGCATTGTTGGTGTCGATACTGCCGGAGAAGATGGTGGCGGTCACCGACGATTGCAACGGGTCGTGTCCGACAATGATCGTCGCCGTCGCCTCGACGAATTCGCCGCGTACGGGACTCACCATCATGTGCTGGGCATGAAAGCCGACCCGTTTGTGTGCTTCGTCGAGGACATAGACGCCGGGATCCGGAATGGTCACGCCGTTCCAGACCCGGGTGGGGCGATCGGACACCGCTCAGATCTCCTGGTCGTCGAGGATCGGTTCACACCGTCGAGGTCCGGTCGATCTTAGAAGGCGAATGTTTCATCAACCCGGGAGAATGCATCCAGGGGCACGTGACGGCTCACACAATAATCAGAGAACCCAACAATTCGGATATCCCGCGCTTCACGCAATTTTCAGGCGTAACCAGGTGGCGAGGTCGTGCAGCTCCGCCTCCACACCTTCGCGCATCGCCGCGGCGAACGGGACGTCCTCGTGGATCGCGTCGACCCGCAGCACACCGGCCTTGTGGTCGGCCTTGGCGTCGACCTTTCCGATGAGGCGGTCGTGGAACAGGATCGGCAGCGCAAAAAACCCCCAGCGGCGCTTGGCCTTCGGCTTGTACATCTCCAGGACGTATTCGAAGCCGAACAGCTCGGCCAGGCGGACACGGTCGTGGATCAGCCGGTCGAAGGGTGACAACAGCGCCGTGCGACCGGTGAAGGGCTTGCCGATGGCCTCCGGGTCGACCCGCCAGACGCCGCGGGTGCCCTCGACCGTCACCTCCTCACCGGACTCACCGACCGCGCCCGGTTCCATGCCGGTGCCGCGGTTGGTCGTGCGGGTGATGCCCATCGAGGTCAGGCGCCGGTGCTCCCGGATCCGCTGCGCCTCGGCCAGCTCGACGACCGGCGTACCGGCGGGGTGGACCCGCTCGGCGAGGTCCCAGACGCGCTGCCGGCCGCGGCGCCCGGTGATCGCGACCTCGCCGAGCATCATCATGAACTCGAGCATCTGCGTCACGTTGCGGTTGTTGGTCCAGCCCGACGACGGCCACGACACGGCGCTGGTATCCGGGATGTCCCGCGAAACCAGCGGCCCGGAGGCGGCAAGCCGGGCCAGGATGTCGCGCCGGAACGTGTCGTTCTCCGCCAGCCAGGCCTTGTGCGACTCACGGTAGGGCCAGACCGTCATCGCGGCGAGGTACAGGCCCAGATCGCTCATCGGCCGCACCATCGCGTTGTGCTCGAACAGCGTGCGATCGCTTTCGAGGGCCTGCTTCACCTGCTCCGGCCGGTACGCCGAACCCAGCCGGCTCCATAGCACCAGGTCCACGTTCGGCGCCACCGCGGCGGTCGGGTCGATCTGCAGCAGGGTCAGCTGCCGCGCCACCGCCAGCAGATCCGACGGCCGGGGCAGGTCGAGCAGCTGTGCCCGTACGGCGATGCGCCGGGCCTCGTCGAGATCGAGCTTGCGCAGGGCCATCGCGCGAGGCTAACCGTCTTCGCGCACCCATGTGACCCCGTAGACCCGGGCAGCACTCAGGATGTTGTCATCCGCCGATCCTGTCCAACTCGGCCAGGTCCTCGGCGGAGAGCTCGAGGCCCGCGCCGGCGACGTTCTCGCGCAGATGGGCCACCGAGGACGTACCCGGGATCAGCAGGATGTTCGGCGAACGCTGCAGCAGCCAGGCCAGGGCGACCGACATCGGCGTCGATCCCAGCCGCGCCGCCACTGCCGAGAGCGCCGAGGACTGCAGCGGGCTGAAACCGCCGAGCGGGAAGAACGGCACGTAGGCGATGCCCTGCTCGGCCAGGGTGTCGATCAGCTTGTCGTCCTGGCGGTAGGCGAGGTTGTACATGTTCTGCACGCACACGATCGGCGCGATCGACTGCGCCTCGGCGATCTGGTCGTCGGTCGCGTTGCTCACACCCAGGTGCCGGATCACCCCCTGCTGCTGGAGCTCGGCGAGCGTCTCGAACGCCTCGGCCAGTGAGCCCGGCACTGTGCCCTCGGCGTTGCCGAGCCGCAGGTTGACCAGGTCGAGCACCTCGACCCCGAGGTTCTCCCGGTCGGTGTGCACGGCCCGGCGCAGGCTCTCCGGGTCGCGCGCCGGGGGCCAGCCGCCCTGCGCGTCACGGTTCGCGCCGACCTTGGTCACCACGTGCAGCGTTTCCGGGTACGGGTGCAGGGCCTCCCGGATGAGCTCGTTGGTGACGTGCGGACCGTAAGCACCACTGGTGTCGATGTGGGTGATGCCGAGGCCGGCGGCCTCGCGCAGAACGGCGAGCGCGCCGTCGCGGTCGGCGGGCGGTCCCATGACCCAGGGGCCGGCGAGCTGCATGGCGCCGTAGCCGAACCGGGTGACGGTCAGGTCGCCGAGCGTCCAGGTGCCGCCGGGAAGAGAACTGATGGACATGCTGATACCTCTCTCTGACGGATGCCTGCTTCACTATCAGGGGGTAACTTCCTGACGGGAAGTAGGCACCTGCGAGTGCGTAAGTCACCCGTGCGGGAGGAACAGGCGATGGCGACGATGACCGCGGCTCAGAAGAGGGCGCAGACCAAGGCGGAGTACAACGCCTTCCTGGCCGGCTGCCCGAGCCGCCAGCTGCTCGACCGGATCTCCGACAAGTGGGTGACGCTGGTGCTGGCCGCCCTGGGCAGCGACGACATGCACCGCTTCGACGACGGGTGCGCCGGAGAACCCCGGTCGCTGCGCTACTCGGAGCTCTCGCGCCTGCTGGCCGGTGTGAGCCAGAAGATGCTGACCCAGACACTGCGCGCCCTGGAACGCGACGGCCTGGTCACCCGCACCGCGACGCCGACCGTGCCGGTCACGGTGACCTACGAGCTGACCGACCTCGGTCTGTCGCTGCACCAGCTGATGCGCGGCCTGAAGTCCTGGGCCCAGGACCACATGGACGACGTCTTCACCCACCGCTCGGCCTTCGACACCCGGGCCGGCGGATAACGGCGGCGACCGGATGGCATTTGGGTAGAATGTCGGCATCCGGGGGTCGTCGGCGAGGGGACGCGGGTGAGCGGCATGACGCATGCGCAAACGGAACCGCCGGTGCCCGAGGAGCTGCAGTGGGCGCTCGCCGAGGCCGGCAAGGAAGCCGTCGCGGTCGCCCCCGGCTGGTTCCGGGCCTGGCCCACCGGTGACGAGAAGTGGTCGGTGGTCAACGTCCGCTCGGCCACCCAGGTCATCGTCAACCACAGCCGCGAGGACGACCGCCATCCGAACGCCTGGACGGTCCGCGCCCTGTTCGGCGACAAGGCCGTGGAGCTGCGGGTCGGCCCGTACGACAACAAGGCCCAGGCGATCTGGGTGGCCCACGCGATCCTCAACATGGCCTTCAATCCCGCATAAATAGGCGGCACCGGTGGCCACCGCGGCGCTACGGTCCCCGGATGGATTCCCCGGACGACCACTTCGGCGACCAGGTGGCCGCGACCTACGACGACCCCTCGGCCGCCGAGTTCCGCCCGGAGGTCGTCGACCGCATTGCCGGCGTACTGGCCGAGCTCGCCGGTGACGGCCCCGCGCTCGAGTTCGCGATCGGCACCGGGCGCATCGCCCTGCCGCTGGCCCGGCGCGGCGTCCCCGTCCACGGCATCGACCTGTCACGGGCGATGGTCGAGCGGATGCGCGCCAAACCCGGCGGCGACCAGCTCGAGGTGACCATCGGCGACTTCACCACCACCGCGGCCGGCGGCGGGCCGTTCTCGCTGGCCTACCTGGTCTACAACACGATCATGAACGTGACCACGCAGGAGGCCCAGGTCGCCTGCTTCCGCAACGCCGCCGTGCACCTTGCGCCCGGCGGGTGCTTCGTCGTCGAGGTCATGGTCCCCGAACTGCGGCTGCTGCCGCCCGGCCAGCACGTCAGGCCGTTCTCCGTCACCGACACCGGCTGGGCCTACGACATCTACAACTTCGCCACCCAGGAGATGAGCTCCAACTACGTGACCGCCACCGACGGCCGCGGCGAGTTCCGCTCCATTCCTTTCCGGTACGCGTGGCCGGCCGAACTCGACCTCATGGCCCAGCTCGCGGGACTGCGGCTGCGCGACCGCTGGAACGACTGGGACCGCAGCCCGTTCACCAGCGACAGCACGCGGCACGTCTCCGTCTGGGAGAAGCCCCGGTGATCCCGGTGCTGTGGGTGTGCGGGCCACCTGGCGTCGGCAAGACCAGCGTGGGCTGGGAGATCTACACCCGGCTGAGCGGTTCCGGGGTAGCGTGCGGTTACGTCGACATCGACCAGCTCGGGATCGTGGACCGCGACCCGCCGTTCGACCCCGGCCGCCACCGGCTCAAGGCCCGCAACCTCGCCGCCGTCATTTCCGGGTACGCCGCAGCCGGCGCGAGATGTGTGATCGTGTCCGGCATCGTCGACCCTGACCACGGCGTGCACACCGACGATCTTGCGGGGCTCGCGTTGACGATGTGTGTGCTGCGCGCCGACCGCGACGAGCTGAACCGGCGCTACCAGGGCCGTGAGGGCGCCGATGCCACCGCGCCGTCGGTGCGCCAGGCGGTCGCCGGGCCGAGCATCGAGGTGGACACCACCGGGCCGACCGTCGCGGCGGTGGCCGGAAAGATCCTCGAGCGCACCGGGTGGCCGCGGGTTCCGGATGCTGTGGGCGTACCGGGAAGGGCCGGGAGTGACCCGGCAGGGGCCGGCGCTGAACCAGGAGGGCCCCAGGGACGGCCGGAAGCGGTGAGCGAGCCGGCAGAGGACGGGCTGGAGGGACCGGTTTTGTGGGTGTGCGGGCCCACCGGGGTGGGCAAGTCCAGCGCGGGCTTCACGGTTTTCCTGCGGACGCCGCGGGCTGCCTTCGTGGACCTTGATCAGCTCGGGTTCTGTGCGCCCGTGCCGATCGCTCAGGCGGACCGGTTGCGCATTCTGGGGGCGATCTGGCGCAACTACCGGGCCGCGGGTGCTCAGGCGCTGGTGCTGGTCGGGCCGCTGGAAGGTGCAACCACGGCGACCGTGGCTCGCCTGCACGCCGGGCCCACCCAGCTCACCGAGCGGATCCTGCGGCGGGGACGGGGTGGTGGCAGCTGGCCGCAGCCCGGCGATCCGCTGCTCGGCCGGCCCGAGACCGAGCTGCGGCGCCTCGCCGCCGAGGCCGCCCGGGACGCCCCGCTCACCGGTGACAGCATCGAGACCGATGGGCGGAGCGTCGAGGAGGTCGCCGGCCTGATCCTGGCGCGGACCGGGTGGCCGGGCTGAGTCAGACCGCCCACCAGATGGTCGTGTCGGCGGGGATCTCCACCTCGGTGCCGGACAGGTCGACCGGGCCGCTGGTCAGCAGGGCGCGGCCCGGCAGCGGCAGGCGGACCGGGGCGGCGGTCATGTTGACCGTGCAGCGGAAGTGCGGCGCGCGGTCGAAGACCAGCAGACCGTCCGGAGCGTCGCGCCAGCTCAGGTTGTCGGCCGCGCCGAGCGCCGGATCCGCGCGGCGCAGCGCCAGTGCGGCGCGGTAGAGCTCCAAGGTGGAGCCAGGATCGCCCTGCTGGGCCGCGACGCTGAGCGCCGCCCAGGAGGCCGGCTGCGGGAGCCAGCTCGGGCCGTCCGGCGGGCCGAAACCGTACGGTGCGCGGTCGCCCTCCCACGGGATCGGGACGCGGCAGCCGTCGCGGTAACCGTCCTGGCCGCTGGCGCGGTGGAAGGCCGGGTCCTGGCGGACCTCCGGCGGCAGGTCGACAACCTCGGGCAGACCGAGTTCCTCACCCTGGAACAGGTACGCCGACCCGGGCAGCGCCAGCAGCAGGAGTGTCGCCGCGCGGGCCCGGCGCAGACCGGCGACCGGGTCGACGGCGGTGGGACGGCGGCCGGCGACGTCACCCGCGTCGGTCTGCAGCAGGCGGTTGGTGTGGCGCACGACGTCGTGGTTGGACAACGTCCAGGTCGCCGGGGCACCTACCGTACGCAGTGTGGCGAGGGAGTCGTCGATGACCTGACGCTGGGCGCCCGCCTCCCACGCCGTACCGAGGTAGCTGAAGTTGAAGGCCTGGTGCAGCTCGTCGGGGCGCACGTAGTTGGCCACGCGGTCGAGGCTGGGCGCCCAGGCCTCGGCGACGGCGATGCGCTCCCCCGGGTATTCGTCGAGGATGCGCCGCCAGCTGCGGTAGATGTCGTGAACGCCGTCGCGGTCGAAACACGGGCTGACGCCGACGTCGAGCAGGTGCCATTCGGTGGTGGCGCCGACGTCCGGCAGTCCTTCGGCCTTGACCAGTCCGTGGGCGACGTCGATCCGGAAGCCGTCGACACCGAGGTCGAGCCAGAAGCGCAGAATCGTGCGGAACTCGTCGGCCACGGCCGGGTGATCCCAGTTGAAGTCGGGTTGCTCGGGGGCGAACAGGTGCAGGTACCACTGGCCAGGGCTGCCGTCGGCGTTCGTGGTGCGGGTCCAGGCCGGGCCGCCGAAGATGGACCGCCAGTCGTTGGGCGGGAGGCTGCCGTCCGGACCCTGACCGGCGCGGAAGTGGTAGCGGTCCCGCAACGGCGAGCCCGGCCCCTCGGCCAGCGCGCGCCGGAACCATTCGTGCTGGTCCGAGGAGTGGTTGGGGACCAGGTCGACGATCACCCGCAGGCCGAGCCCGTGGGCGTCGGTGATCAGCGCGGCGGCGTCGGCGAGGGTGCCGAACATCGGGTCGACCGTGCGGTAGTCGGCGACGTCGTAACCGGCGTCGGCCTGCGGTGAGGCGTAGAACGGCGACAGCCAGACGGCGTCGACGCCCAGGTCACGCAGATAGGGCAGGCGGCTGCGGATGCCCGGCAGGTCGCCGATGCCGTCGCCGTCGGAGTCGGCGAAGCTGCGCGGATAGATCTGGTAGATGACCGCGTCCCGCCACCAGGGGCTGGGCTCGGCCGCCGGAGAGGGCGCCGCCGAGGGCACCGTCAATTGATCGGTCATGGCGGCTGACGCTAGCAGGTTACTAACTCGTGTTACATAGGCAGCGGCCGCTTAAATCGGAGCCACGTCTACGCGGGTTTGGCGGCCGAGTCGCGGACGATCAACGTCGTGCCGAGCGACTGGTGCGGGTGCTGGTCCTCACCGCGGATCGCCGAGATCAGGAAGTCCGCGGCCGTGCGGCCCTTGGTCACGATCGGCTGCCGGACCGTGGTCAGCCGGGGCCGGAACCACGCCGACTCGGCCAGGTCGTCAAAACCGGTCACCGACACCTCCCCCGGTACGTCGATCCCCAGCTCCTGCAACGCATCCACCGCGCCGTACGCGAGCACGTCGGAGAGCGCGAGCAGGGCGGTCGGCGGCTGCGGGCCGGTCATCAGGGCCCTGGTCGCGCGGTACCCGTCCGTCCGCGTCACCGGCACCTCGGCCAGCCGCACGTCGTCGATCGTCAGGGCGTACTCGGAGAGCGCCTCGGTGATGCCGGCCATCCGCCGGGCGAGCGGGCCACGGTAGCCGCGGACAGCACGGTCCGGCCCGGGATCCATCGACACGATCGCGAGCCGCCGGTGGCCCAGCTCCAGCAGATAACGGGTGACCTCGCGGGCACCGCCCTGATCGTCGACGTCCACACTGGGCGCACCCTCGTACCGGTCGCTGTCGATCAGCACGAACGGGATGTTGCGGCGTTCGAGCTCGGCGACCTCACCACGGTCGGTCTCGAGACCACAGACGATGAAACCGTCGACCGCGGCGTACGGGATGGCCTTGAGGACCGAGTCCTGCAACGGTGGTGTCAGCAGCAGGGTGTAGCCCTCCTGGTCGCAGACCTGGCCCACACCCATCAGGAACCGCGCGTAGTACGGGTTCTCCATGATCCGGGCCAGCCGTTGCGGCAGCAGCACCCCCAGCGACTGGGTCGTCCCGGCCTGCAGCATCCGGGCCAGGGTGTTCGGGGTGTACCCGAGCTCGTCGGCCGCGGCGAGGATCCGCTCACGGGTGGCGGTGGAGATCCGCTGCGGGTTGTTGAAGGCGAACGACACGGCCGACCGCGAGACCCCCGCGGCGGCGGCGACATCGCTGGACGTCGGCTTGCCGCCGGACTTTCTCGACGGCATCGCGCCGACCTCCCTCGATGAGCGCCTACGATAACCCAGCCTCGGCCAGCGCCTGCCGGATCACACCGTGCAGGTCGGCGCTCTCGTCGTCGGCCAGCACGACCATCGCCGCATGATGCTCCGGCAACCAGGCGGCGAAGGTCAGATAGCCGGGATTCTGGCCGGGATGGAAGTACGCCCGGTGATTGCCGACCGTGCCGACGTAGAGGCCGTACCCGTAGTGGGGCCCGAAGAACGAGCGGCCCAGCACCCGCTCCTCCCCCGTCGGAGCCAGCGGCGCGGTCAGCACCGCGCGCGACTCCCACCCGAGCAGATCGCCGGTGTGCAGCGCGCGGGTCCAGCGGGCCAGATCCCCGGCGGTCGACCACACGCGGACCCCCGGCCGGGGCGGAAGGCCCCCGGGCAGCGGCTCTCCGTCGCGGTGCCCCCGGGCGGTGCTGGTGCCGGTGCCGTCCGGGCGGGCGGTGGTCGTCGAGCCCATCCCGGCCGGTGTGAAGAGGTGCTCGCTCAGGAACGCCGTGTACGGCTGACCGGCGGCCTGCTCGACGATCCGCGCGACCATGAGATAGCCCGGATTGCTGTAGTGCCACCGGATCCCGGGCCGGCTGCGCGGCTCGACGGTGGCGAGCAGAGCGAGATACTCCTCGACGCTGAGAGTCGCGGTGGCGTCGAAACCCGCGGCATCCTCCCAGTGACCGGTGCCGGAGGTGTGGGTCAGCAGGTGATGCAGCGTGGCCTCACGCCACCACGGCGGGCCGTCCGGCAGCCAGTGACTCACCGGCTGGTGCAGCTCGAGCGCACCCCGCTCGGCCAGCAGCAGCACGGCCACCGCAGCAAACTGCTTACTCAGCGAAGCCACCGGAAACCGCACCTCCGGCGCCGCCGGCACCAACCCGTCAACGGTAACCAGCGCTCCGGCGTGCGGCCCCTCGACAGTCCACATGGCCGACAGGCTAGCCCTCCGGGCGGCCACAGAGCAGGGGTCAGGACATCGGTAGGTGGATGGTGAAGGTGGTTCCTACGCCTTCGGTGGACTGGACCTCGATGTGGCCGCCGTGGTTGTCGACGACTGTGCTGACGATGGCGAGGCCCAGGCCCGTGCCCGGGACCGCTTGGCGGACGGCGTTGCTGGCCCGGAAGAAGCGGGTGAAGAGCGCTTTCTGCTCGCCTTCCGGGATGCCCATGCCGGTGTCGGCGACGGTGATGACGACCTCGGTGTCCTCGCGGCGGACCAGCAGGGTGACCGTGCCGGTCGGTGGGGTGAACTTCACGGCGTTGGAGAGCAGGTTCATCAGGACCCGGTCGAGCTGGTCGGCGTCGGCGCTGACCTCGAGCGGGCCGTGCAGCTCGGTGTGCAGGCCGACCTCGGCCTTGGCCGCGGCCGGGGCGATCGCCGCGACCGCGCCCTCGACCAGGGCGATCAGGTCGAGAGGCAGCCGTGTCGTCTGGAACGCCCCCGACTCGATCTTGGAGAGGATGAGCATCTCCTCGATCAGCTCGCGCAGGCGGCGGGTGTTGCGGCCGATCACGTCCAGCATCCGGGTCTGCGGTGGTGTCAGCTCGCCGGCCTCGGCGTCCAGCAGCAGTTCCACGTACCCGGAGATGCTGGTCAGGGGTGTCCGCAGTTCGTGCGAGACGGTCGACATGAAGTCGGTCTTGGCGGTGTCGACCTCCTGGAGGCGGGCGACCAGCTGCTGCTCGCGCTCGTACAGGCGGGCCAGGTGGACACCGCGGCCGAGGTCGGCGGCGACCACCTCGGTCAGGCGGATGTCGACGGCGGTGAACGCGGGGCCGGTGTCGCGGATCAGGGTGAGCGCGCCGAGGCACTCGTCGCCCGCGCTGACCGCGACAGTCAGGACCGGGCCTCGGCCGATCTGTTCCCACGCCTGGCGTTCCGCCTCCGGGGGCCGGACGTCACCGGCGGGCGCCGGGTCGTCGGTCGCCCAGACGTCGCCGCTGTGCAGCCAGTCGACGGGGCAGCCGGCGAGCGGGGCCAGCGGGCCGTCGACGTGTTCGTCGTGCAGGCTGGTCAGCTGGGGTACACCGGCCTGACCGGGGGCCATCCGGACGAGCACGTGCTGCGCGCGCATGATCGGCGCCAGGCCCTGGATCGCCTCGCCGATCGCCTCGCGGACGGTGAGGTGCGTGCGGATCCGGTACCCGAGCTCACGGACCTGGCTGCGCAGCGCTGCTATGTCGCGTTCGGCCAGGCGGGCCCGGTCCCCTTCGTCGGCCATCGAGTTGACGGCGGCGGCGACGGCGCGGATCTCGGTCGGGCCGCTGCGGGCGTCGGCGCGGGCGTCGAGCTGACCCTGCCCACGCCGGGCCAGCACACCGACCACCTCGCCGAGCGGACGGGTGATGCGCCGGGCCGTGACCACCGCGGTCACCAGCGCGGTCAGCGCCGCGCCCAGGGTCAGCACGATCAGGACGACCAGGGTGATGCTGCCCAGCCGGGAGCTCTGCTTCTGCAGCGACTCGGTCCGCGCGGCCAGGTCGGCGTCGAGGGCCTGGTTGTCGGCCGCGAAGGCCTGGAAGAGCACCTTGCCCTCGCTGACGAAGCGGACCGCCTCGTCGCTGCGCGGCCGGGCCTGACGCTGCTGTTCGGCCAGGGCGAACCAGGCGTCGGCCCCCCGCAGCTGGTCCTCGACGGCCTGGGACTCCTGCGCGTCGGCGAGCGTCCGCAGATGCCCGCTGACCAGGGAATAGTCGCTGCGCGCAACGTGATAGGTGTCCAGCATCTGGCTGTCGCCGGTCAGCGAGAAGCCGCGGAGCCCCCGCTGGGCGTCGGCGAGCACACTGCGCAGCTGCGCGTTGGCGAGCTCGAGCGGCTGGACGTGGGTGGACAGCTCGCGGACCACCCGGTGCTGCAGCAGCACCGCGGTCATCTCGGCGATTCCGGCACACACGATCAGGGCCACAAGAACGGCAAAAGCCCTGGTCAGCAGGCGCCCGACGGAATGGTCACGGCGCATGGGCCGGTGTCAGGCCCGGGCCCGGCTCAGCAGCGCCTGGATCCGCGACACCAGCTCACGCGGACTGAAGGGTTTGGTCACGTAGTCGTCGGCGCCCGCGCTGAATCCGCCCTCGACGTCCTGCTCCTGGACCCGGGCGGTCAGCATGATGATCAGCATTCCGGCGGTCGAGGGGTCGGCCCGCAGCATCCGGCACACGTCGATTCCGGAGAGCCCGGGCATCGAGACGTCCAGGACCGCGAGGGTGGGCAGTTTGGCCCGTGCCTGCTCGACCGCCGCCTGCCCGTCCTCGACCGCGATCACCTCGAGGCCGGCCTGCTCGAGCTTGAACGCCACCAGATCACGGATGTCGGCGTCGTCGTCGGCGACCAGGACCACCGTCACGGCCATTTCCCCCCGTCGCGGCCGCGCGGAAATGCCCGGCCTGCTTTTCGCTACTAATTCGCACGATATCCCGTTAGTCCGCTGTGTGACTGCCGCTCGGCGCAACCGCATGGCAACTGGCGCGCAGCCGCTGTCGCAGCCTCGCCCGGGTGTGCTGTTCCCAGCACCCGACGCGACCCGAACGGCAAGAGGACCCGATGACCGCGATCCACACCGACGATGTCCGCACCGAAGCGTTGTTCGTCTCCGACCTGCAGCGTTCCCAGCAACCGACGGCCGAGCTGATCCGCGAGGCCGTGTCCGAGACGGTGGGCCGGCTGGGCGAGAACGGCTGCGCCGCGCTGGTCGCCCAGGAGTTCGGCGAGCACCCGGACTGCGCGCTGGGCCGCATGCAGTGGGCCCGTACCGCGGTGCGCCGGGCGTTCGCCGCCGCCTGACCGTCCGTACGGTCCGCGCCTGACCCTTCGCCTGACGCTCTGCTCACCCGCAGCAATTACTGTGGGTGAGCATCAGCAGGGAAAAGGGGGAGTCGTGTCGCACCGGGCCGGAGGTGTCGGCAGGCTGGTCGCGTTGCGTACGGCGGCTCCCCGCCATGCCGGGGTGACTGTCGCCCACCCACGGCGCCGGAAGTTACTCGTGGTGACGGCCGTGCTGTTGATCCTGGGTGCGCTCAGCCCGTTGCTGATGCGAGAGCCGGAACAGCCGGCGAACCCGGTGGCTCTGCCGGTGATCTCGATTCCGCCGCTGCCTACCGTGATCGCGACCCCGGCACCGGTCGGGTCGCCGGGCGTTCTGCGAGCGGTCCGTCAGGCGCGTAAGGCCACCCCCGCCCCGGTCCTGCTCGGGCCCGCGGACAAAGCCGGCCTGCCCGACCTCGTCGGTGCCTACTGCCGGGCGACCTACGGCGGCCTCACCCTCGCCGCGTCGACCGCCGACGGCTGGGTCTGCGCCCGGCTGGGTCAAGGGAACACCGCCGTGGACATGGACGCGATGTGCCGCCACCGCTACGGCGCGGCCGCCTGGGCCGATCTCGGCGACGAATCCGACCCGAGAAGCTGGCGCTGTTACCGCGACGGGCCGTAAGGTGACCGCCATGCACGCGCGATTGAGCATGTGGTGGCCCGCCGACCCGGCGGCCACACCCACCCGCGCGTAACTTCACCACCGCGGCCGCCTCCCCGAGGCGGCCTTTTTTGTGTGGCCAGATCCTCGGCGGCGGTCAGCCCTGACCGAGGAGAACCATGAAGCCCTTCGCCCTGCTGCACCGTGACGGCGCCGATCACGTGGACGTGCTCGAAGGCGAGGTCGTCACCGTCGGGACGCTCGCCGACATCCCCCTGACGCCCGGCCGGGAAGGTCCACAGACCCTCGCGCTGATCCCGTTCCGGCAGATCACCGAGCGCGGCTTCGACTGCGTCGACGACGGCGCACCCCTGGAATGTCTGCAGATCTCCGCGCACACGACCCGGCCGCTGGCCGAGATCATCGACAGTCTGCCGACCACACCGGTAGCGCTGCGCGACGGCGCTTTCGACATCACCGACGACGCGTACGGCGAGATCGTGTCGCGGGTGCTGCGCGACGAGATCGGCCACGGCGAGGGTGCCAACTTCGTGATCCACCGCGTCTTCACGGCCTCGGTCGACGGCGATCCGCTCGACACCGCACGGGCCGCGTTCCGCAACCTGCTCACCGCCGAACAGGGCGCCTACTGGACGTTCCTGGTGCACACCGGCACCCGCACGCTGGTCGGCGCGACCCCGGAACGGCACGTCAGTGTGGCCGACGGGCTGACCATGATGAACCCGATCTCCGGCACGTTCCGCCACGACGGGACCCGCGAGCTGGTCGACTTCCTGGCCGACCGCAAGGAGATCGAGGAGCTCTACATGGTGCTCGACGAGGAGCTCAAGATGATGGCGGCGGTGGCCGAGCACGGCGGGCAGGTCGTCGGCCCCTACCTCAAACGCATGGCCCACCTGACCCACACCGAGTACCTGCTGGCCGGCAAGGGTTCGCTCGACGTGCGTGAGGTGCTGCGCGAGACGATGTTCGCCCCGACCGTCACCGGCAGCCCGCTGGAGAACGCCTGCCGGGTGATCGCCCGTCACGAGCGCCGCGGCCGCGGTTACTACGCCGGTGTGCTCGCGCTGCTCGGCCACGACAGCGCCGGGCGCCAGACTCTCGATGCGCCGATCCTGATCCGCACAGCCGAGCTCTCCCCCGCCGGTCAGCTGCGGGTGCCGGTCGGCGCGACGCTGGTCCGCCACTCGACCACGGCCGGCGAGATCGCCGAGACCCACACCAAGGCCGCCGGCGTCCTGGCCGCCCTGGGTGCCTCCGCTCTTCCCACGGTACGCCCGGAAGCGGAGTCCCCCGAGGTGCTGGCGGCCCTGGCAGCACGCAACGACGGCCTGGCGCGATTCTGGCTGGACCAGCGCCTCCCGGGCGCCCTGACCGTGCCGGAACTCGACGGGCGGACCGCGGTCATCGTCGACAACGAGGACACCTTCACCGCGATGCTGGCCCACCAGCTGCGCGCGCTCGGCCTGACCGTGACCGTGGTGCCGTGGACGGTGCCGGTCGTCCCCGACGCCGACCTGGTGATCGTCGGCCCCGGCCCGGGCGATCCCGCCTCAGGCGACCCCAAGATGGTACGGCTGCGCGGCCTGGTCGACGAGCTCCTGGCGGCCCGGCAGCCACTGCTGGCGGTCTGCCTCGGCCACCAGATCCTCGCGTCGGCACTGGGCCTGCGACTGCACCGCCGCGTCACGCCGTACCAGGGAGTGGCCCGCGACATCGACCTGTTCGGCAGCGTGCGCCGGGTCGGGTTCTATTCGAGTTTCACGGCTCTGGCCGGCGACGCCGACGGTGTCGAACTGGCCGTCGACCCGGCCGACGGCACGGTGCATGCCCTGCGCGGAACCGGTTTTGCCGGCGTGCAGTTCCATCCGGAGTCGGTGCTCAGCGCGGACGGCGTCACCGTCCTGGCAGAACTTCTTCCACCACTTCTCTCCCGGACGGTTAGTACCGCGGTGACCGGGTAGCGATAGAGATGCCGGTGGTTCAAGCGGATCGAGAGCCTCCGCTTGGACCACCGGCCCTTTCTCTTCTTACTTGCCGGCCGACGGCACCGGTGCCGGTGCTGATCCGCTCGGTGCCGGCGCCGATCCACCGGGTGCCGGAGGCGCGACGCCTTCGCCGCGAGGACCGCCGAAACGACCGGGTCCGCCGGGTCCGCCGGGTCCGCCGGGTCCGCCCCGGTGACCGGGACCGAAGCCACGCGGGCCGGCACCCTCCGGGGCAACCATCACCGAGGTGGCGTCGAGCGAGACGCCGTCGGCGTTCACGGTGCCCTCGGCGTGGACCCAGGAGCCGACCGCCACCCCGTCCGGCTTGGCGGTGATGTTGATCTGGCGGGTGAAGCCGTCCCGGTCGGTGATCATGATCTGGGTGTCGGTGATCGACTTGACCGTGCCGCCGAGGTGCGGCTTGTGCTCGCGGGGACCGTGCACCTCGTCGGGAGCCTGCCGTGCTCCCGACGGGCCGGCGGAACCGGACGGCTTCGGCACGTCGGCGGCCTGCGCCAGACCGGCGGCTCCCAGGGCCAGCGCGCCGCCGAGGGCGACGACAATCGCGATCCTGCGCGCCCGGCGCTTGCTGAGGTTCGGTGACAAAACTCCTCCAGGTGCTCGGGTTCTTGTGCAGTACCGAGATTCGCCGCGGAACCTGAAGCGGGCCTGAACCGGGCCGGTTCTTCAGGTCCTCTTCAGCTTCGCCGCGTGTGGCTCACAGAGATCCGCGGATACTGGAGCGATGGTCGCAAGAGTGCTGGTCGTCGAGGACGAGGACGCGATCCGCGCGCCTCTGGCGGCCGCCCTGCGCGCCGCCGGCCACGAGGTCCGCGAATGTGCCGACGGTGCCGGTTTCGAGGACGTCGTCGACGGTTTCCGGCCCGACCTGGCCCTGCTCGACGTCCAGCTGCCCGGCGGGCGCGACGGGTTTGCGCTGGCCGGAGTCCTGCGCAATCGCAGCGACTGCGCGGTGCTGATGGTGACCGCCCGCGACGCGATGGACGACCGTCTGCGCGGATTTGCCGCCGGCGCCGACGACTACGTGGTCAAGCCTTTCGCGATCGTCGAGGTGCTGGCGCGGGTCTCGGCAATCCTGCGGCGCCTCGGGCGGGTGCCGTCGGCCGTGCAGGTCGGTGACCTGGTCGTCGACGAGGACGCCCGGGTGGCCGTCCGCGCCGAGGCGGCCCTGGACCTGACCGCGACCGAGTTCAAGCTGCTGGCGTACCTGGCCGGGCACCGGGGCCGGATCCTGTCCAAGACGCAGCTGCTGACCCAGGTCTGGGGTTACGACGAGTACGACCCCAACCTGGTCGAGGTCCACGTCAGCGCCCTGCGCCGCAAGCTCGAACAGCACGGCCCGCGCCTGATCCACACCGCCCGCGGGCTGGGTTACGTGTTGCGGCCGTGAGGACACCACGCCTGCGGCCGCTGTCGTTGCGGGGCCGTGTCACCTGGGCCGTGCTCACCCTGCTCACCGTCATCCTGGTGCTGCTCTTCACGGCGGTCGACCTGGCGCTGTCCGCACGGTTGCACGCCGACGCGCGGACCCGGCTCACCGACCGCGTGGCGATCGCCCGGCAGCTCGACGGGCAACTCGAAGGTCAGCAGCTCGTCGACCGGCTGCGCGGGGACGGGGTGACGGCTCGTCTGTGCGTACCGGACGGGGGTGGTTGTGTGGCCGCGGCCCCGGACCCGGCACCGCCCGGACGCCGCTTCCCGGGCGGGGGGCCACCCGCGATCCGGCCGCGCACGACGGCGAACGTGCCCGTCCAGAGCCAGGGCAGCGTGATCTTCGTCCGGGCGCAGCTGCGCGGCAACCAGGTGCTGTTGCTCAGCCTCGACACCACGCAGATCACCGACGCGGTCAACCGGCTCATCGTCTTCGAGGTCGCCGGTGGTGTGCTCGCGCTGCTGCTGGCCGGGCTCGCCCTCTCGCGCATCTCCCGGGTGGCGCTGCGGCCACTGGAGGACATGACGGGTCTGGCCCGGCAGATCGCCGCCGGCGACCGGGGACGCCGGCTGGGCCACCCGCGTACGGATTCGGAACTGGGCCGCACGGCCGCCGCCTTCGACACGATGCTGGACGAGCTCGAGGCCAAGGAGGCCGGGATGCGCGCCTTTCTGGCCGATGCGTCGCACGAGCTGCGCACGCCGATGGCCGGTCTGCAGGCCAACGCCGAGCTGCTGCTGCGCGAGGAACTCGACCGCGACGCCCGCGAACAGGTCGCGGTGGCGATGATCCGCGAGACCCGCCGCGCCACCCGGCTGGTCGACGACCTGCTCACGATGGCCCGCCTCGGTCAGGGCGGCGTGCAGCTCGCGGTCGAACGCGTCGACCTGGCGCAGCTGGCCGGAACCGAGCTGGCCCGCGCCCGCACCCTGGCACCGGCGCTGACCTTCGTGCTGTCCGCCGGGCCCGAACCGGTCGTCGTGCTCGGCGACCCGGTGCGTCTCGGGCAGATCGTGACGAACCTGCTCGACAACGCGCGCCACGCGACACCGCCGGGCGGCACGGTGACCGTGACGGTCGGGCGTTCCGGCGACCGGGTGCTGCTCGATGTCGCCGACACCGGCCCGGGTGTCCCACCCGCGGAACGCACCCTGATCTTCGAACGTTTCGGCCGCGGCGACGCGTCGCGCTCGCGCAACACCGGCGGCGCCGGACTGGGCCTGCCGATCGCCCGTGGCCTGGCCGCGGCGCACGGCGGTGATCTCGGGTACGTCGACGGATCCTTCCGCCTGGACCTGCCGGCCGCGGCGTAGGTTGCAGGAATGGAATATCGCACCCTGGGGCGCAGCGGCTGCGCCGTCTCCCATCTCTGCCTGGGCACGATGACCTTCGGCGACGAGTCCGACGAGGAGGTGTCGCACGCCCAGCTGGATCGTTTCGCCGAGGCCGGCGGCACCTTCATCGACACCGCCGACGTCTACTCCGCCGGTGAGTCCGAACGCATCATCGGCCGCTGGTACGCCTCCCGCAGCACCGACGTGACCGCGCCGATGGTGCTGGCGACCAAGGGCCGCTTCCCGATGGCGAGCGACCGCAACGGCCACGGCCTGTCCGCGCGTCACCTCACCCAGGCCCTCGACGCGTCGCTGGACCGGCTCGGCCTCGACAGCGTCGACCTCTACCAGGCGCACTCCTGGGATCCGCTGACGCCGCTGGAGGAGACCCTGCGGACCCTCGACGGGTTCGTGCGCCAGGGCAAGATCCGCTACTACGGCTTCTCGAACTTCACCGGCTGGCAGCTCACCAAGGCCGTCCACCTGGCGAAATCGCTGGGCCTGGCCCTTCCGGTGACACTGCAGCCGCAGTACAGCCTGCTGGTCCGCGAGATCGAGTGGGAGATCGTGCCCGCGGCCCTCGACGCCGGTCTCGGCCTGCTGCCGTGGAGCCCGCTCGGCGGCGGCTGGCTGTCCGGCAAGTACCGCCGCGACCAGCGCCCGACCGGCGCGACCCGCCTCGGCGAGGACCCGAACCGCGGCATGGAAGCCTGGGAACGCCGCGGCACCGACCGCACCTGGCAGATCATCGACGCGGTCCAGAGCGTCGCCGAGGCCCGCGGTGTGTCCATGGCCGAGGTCGCGCTGGCCTGGGTGACCGACCGCCCCGGTGTCACGTCGACGATCCTCGGCGCCCGCACCCTCGACCAGCTCGACACCAACCTGCGCGCCTCCGGCCTGCACCTCGACCCGGCCGAGACCGCGGCGCTGGACGAGGCGAGCGACCTGCACGCACCCGACTACCCGTACGGTGCCCTGGGCGTCGACCAGCGCAGCCGGTCGATCTAGGTCTCAGCGCCGGCCCCCCATCCGGATCACCGCCGCCCTGGTCGAACCCACGGTGGCGACCCGGACGGACCCGCCGGTGCACGAGCCCCGATGGGATGAAGAGAACACCGAGCCGTAGTCGTACCGGCCGCCACCGCGTGAGTTGGCGGTCGGTTGCGTGAAGTACGCAACCGAGACCGGGACGGTGTCACACGTCCGCGCCGGCCCGAAGTACTCGCTGAAATTCATGGGTGTCGTGAGCAGATTCTTCGCCCGCGGCACCCGGATCTGGCCGATGGCGCTGTCCCTGCCGGTGGCAGGGTTCAAGATCCACGCTCCCCACCACTGACCGGCGGAGTCCGCCTCGAGCCGCCAGATCCGCATCCGGTAGTAGGCACCCGTGCTGATCGGGTAGGCGATCCGGCAGCTCCGGCCGGTGCCCTCACCGCCGAAGCGCCCGCAGTTCGCTCCCCGGGTGGCGGTCGCATTCCAGAGCGAGAAGATCGCCGTGTCGCCGGTGCTGCCGTTGAAACGCCGCCCGTTGGTCTGCAGCCCCATGTACCCGCCGTCGCTCGGCGTCGCGGTGAAACCGAAGTTCATCGCCCAGTAGCTGGAGGACGCCTTCTGCGCGATCCGCACCTGCTGGTCGACGTTCCAGAAGCCGTTACGCCCGTGGAAGTTCCAGTACGCGTAGAGGTTGGCGTTCTGGTGCTGGCCGGCCGCGGTGGCGCTCGTCGGCACGCCGCCCAGCGCGGCCACCGCCAGGAGCAGAATCGCCGCTACCCGGGCCCCGGTCCTTCTCATCATGCTTCTCCCACCTGGTACGCCGATGTGGCGCGTTCCAGCGTGGCCAGGCGTACCCGGCGCGCACAACGGCGCAGCCGGACATTCATCGCAAGAGCCGCCGATGCCGACCAAGCGGGCTAACTCGAAGGTGGTGCTTCGCCGGTCCAGTCGCGGGTCATCTCCTCGAGGAGATCTCCGGCGTCCGGGATGCTCTCCAGAAACGGGCGGGCGGCGGTGATCCGCTCGACGATCGCAGGGATCACCCCGGCCTCCGACTTCGGTTCGACCTCGAACAGTCCCCACCAGTCCTCGAGCACGTCCAGGGCGACGGCGCGCGGTCGGCCCGGGTATTCGCGGGCGATGAGCAGCAACAGGTCGGTCATCGGCACCGCCGCCGGATAGAGCGAGCCGCGATGCGGGTTGCCGACCGCGACCTGGACCATGGTCTGCGGATCACTCCAGTCCTTCGGGTCCGGCTCGACGACCGCCCGCAGCGCGGCCAGGATCCGGCGCCGGTCGGCCTTCTCCCCCTCGGGCCAGACGCAGCCTTCCCAGTCCACGTCCCCGCCGAGCGGTCGCCCTCGGTGAAGAAACTCGGCCGCCGGCCTCCGGAACAGTCGCACGCGCTCACTGTGTCATCCCATTGGTAGCCTCGCGCGGTGCGCCGGCCTACCTTCCTCACCGTCCTGGTCATGCTGTTCGCCCTCACGGCCTGCACCGGCGGGGACGGCAAGCCCGAGATCAACTTCGACGAGGACGCCGGGTTCAGCGTCTTCCTGACCGCCGACGTGACCGAGGCGCAGAAGACCGGCGTCGAGGCCGAGCTCCGCGGTCTGCCCGGGGCCACCGAGGTGACCTACGAGAGCAGCCAGGCCGCGTACGACAAGATGCGGGAGAGGTTCGAGGGCGAACCCGGTGGTGTGCCCGACATCGACCCGAGCTACCTGCCGCAGAGTTTCCGCGTGAAGATGAAGGACATGGCCTCCGTCCGGCGGGTCCGCGACGACACCGCGACCGGCGACCGGCTGCGGGCCGTGGCCGGAGTCCGCGATCTTGTGTTCCCGGCCTGCACCACTGTGGAGGAGTGCAGGAAGGAGTTGTCCTCGCCGGGTCCGCGGTAGTCCCGGGCGGAGATGCCAGGATGTGGGGCATGGACACCGCTGCTGACAGTCTGCGTCAGGATCTCGGGGCCGAACATCAGGCGATCGTCAAGGTCGTCGGGGAGTTCGACGGGCGCCTCATGATCGTCAAGGGCTGGTCGGTGACGTTGTCGCTGGCGGGTCTCGGGCTCGGGTTCCAGCAGGGCCACTACGCGCTCTTCGCGCTGGCCGCCGGCACGGCGCTCGCGTTCTGGTACATCGAGGCGCTCATGAAGCGGCACCAGATGCGCTACTACCCGCGGATGCGGGAAATCGAGGTGGCGGCCTACCACCTCAACCACCAGGACCTCGACGGCGTGAGCGTGTCGTCGCCGCAGGTGGACTGGTCCTGGACCGAGGCCGGCCGCGGGGTCCCCCAGCCGTACGCGCCCGCCGAGGTCCGCCGGATGCTGAGCATCGCACCGTGGTTGCCGCACGTCTTCCTGCCGCATGCCGTGGCGGTGCTGCTCGGTGCTGTCCTCTACTTCTGCGCCCTGGCCGACCTGCCCGGGCTGGCCCAGCTCAAGCCGTAGGCGGCGCGAAGTAGTCGCGCAGGACCGCGATGTGGCCCGCCCGGAGCCGGAAGATCTGCGCCAGCGACATGGTCGTGTGCTGCCCGGCGGGCGTCTCGAAGACCGTGTCGATCTCGGCGACGAACACGTCGGGATCGGTGGTGGCGTGCAGGACGTAGGTGGACCGCTCGGTGTCGACCACACCCGGGTAGGTCATGTCGCGGTGGTACACCGCGAGGCCCTCCTCGATCGCGGCCCGCCCCACCAGCCGTCGTGGCAGCCGATGACCGGCGGGCACGAGCGGCGCCTCGAACACCCCGTCCTCGGTGAACAACGCGGCAACAGCGCCGGCGTCCCGCAGGATCGCGCCGGCGTACACGTACCGCTCGAAGATCTGGTGATGGGAGAGAGACACTGCGTGCAGAATAGCGCCGGGCCGTGCGGTGCACGGCCCGGCGCTGGACTGGATTTTCAGTCGGCGGCTACGCCGGCGGCGCGGCCTTCGTGGAGGGTGACGTTGCGGCCGTCCTCGGGATCGAAGAGGTGGATCTTGTCGAGGTTGAGCCAGACCTTGGCGTCGTGGCCCTCGCGGATGCGCGACTCGGCCGACAGGCGGGTGACCAGGTTGGCCGCGTCGGCCGGGAGGTCGGCGCCGCCCGCGTCGGCGGCCAGGTCCTCGAGGTCGGCGGCCGCGGCGGCCCCGCCCTCGATGGAGAAGTAGACGTACTTGTCGGAGCCCATCGATTCGACCAGGTCGACCGGCGCGGTGAACTCGAAACCGTGCGAGCGCTGGTGGTCCTCGACCAGCGACGCGTCCTCGAAGTGTTCCGGGCGGATGCCCAGCACCAGCTGGTCGGGGGCGTCGCCGGCCTCGAGCATCCGGCGCATCCGGTCGCCCAGGGGCAGGTTGCCCAGGGGCGTCTGGAGTTCACCCGAGGCGACGGTCGCGGGCAGGAAGTTCATCGACGGTGAGCCGATGAAGCCGGCCACGAACAGGTTCTTCGGGTGGTCGTACAGGGTCTGCGGGTCGCCGACCTGCTGGATGTACCCGCCGCGCATGACCACGACGCGGTCTCCCAGGGTCATCGCCTCGGTCTGGTCGTGGGTGACGTAGACCGTGGTGGTGCCGAGCTGCTTCTGCAGGCGGGACACCTGCGTCCGCATCTGGACCCGCAGTTTGGCGTCGAGGTTGGACAGTGGCTCGTCCATGAGAAACGCCTTGGGGCTGCGCACGATGGCGCGGCCCATGGCGACCCGCTGACGCTGGCCACCGGACAGGTTCGCCGGGCGGCGGTCGAGATATTCGGTGAGCTCGAGGACCTTGGCCGCGTCCTCGACCTTCTTGTCGATCTGCGCCTTGTCCATCTTGGCGAGTTTCAGCGGGAAGGCCATGTTCTCCCGGACGGTCATGTTCGGGTAGAGCGCGTAGGACTGGAACACCATCGCGATGTCGCGGTCCTTGGGCGCCTTGTCGTTGACCTTCTCACCGGCGATGCGCAGCTCACCGGAGGTGATGTCCTCCAGACCGGCGATCATGTTGAGGGTGGTGGACTTCCCGCAGCCCGACGGTCCGACCAGGATGATGAACTCGCCGTCGGCGATCTCCAGGTCGATGCCGTGCACGGCCACCGTGCCGTCCGGATAACTCTTGGTCACGTTGTCGAGAACGATGTCAGCCATCGAATATCACCTATCCCTTGACCGCGCCGGACGTGAGGCCCGCGACGATGCGCTTCTGGAAGAACAGCACGAAGAGGATGATCGGGATCGTGATGACCACGGCGGCCGCGGAGATCGCGCCGGTCGGGTCCTCGAACTGCGACGCGCCGGTGAAGAACGACAGGGCGACCGGCACCGTGCGGGACTGTTCCGTCGACGTCAGCGAGATGGCGAAGAGGAAGTCGTTCCAGCAGAAGATGAAGACCAGGATCGCGGTGGTGAACACACCCGGTGCGGCCAGCGGCGCGATCACCTTGCGGAAGGCCTCACCCTGCGTGGCCCCGTCCATCTTGGCGGCCTTCTCCAGGTCCCACGGGATCTGCTTGAAGAACGCCGACAGCGTGTAGATCGCCAGCGGCAGCGCGAACGTGATGTAGGGCAGGATCAGGCCCGGCCAGGTGTCGAACAGACCGGTCTGACGCTCGATGTTGAACAGCGGTGAGACGAGCGAGACCTGCGGGAACATCGCGATCAGGAGCGAGACCCCGACCAGCAGGCTCTTGCCCGGGAAATCCAGGCGGCTGATCGCGTACGCGGCCATCGTGCCGAGCACCACGGCGATCAGGGTCGAGATCAGCGCGATGCCGATCGAGTTGACCAGGGCCCGGACGAACTGGTCGGTCTGGAAGATCGTCCGGTAGTTCTCCAGGGTCCACTCGCGCGGGATGAAGTTGCCGTCGGTCAGCGTGGCGGTCGTCTTGAACGACAGCGACACGATCCACAGCACCGGGATCAGGGCGAAGACCACCACGACGGCGTCGAGCAGACCCCACTTGAGTTTCGCCTTGGGAGAGGTGTCCAGAACGGCCATGTCAGCGCCTCCCGCCGTCGTCGGAACTGCCGGGGGCGGCCGTGCCGAACAGCTTCACGAAGATGAACGCGATGATCGCCACCGTGAGGAAGATCAGCACCGACATCGTGGAGCCGATGCCGAGGTTGAGCCCCTTCATCAGGTTGTTGTAGGCGATCATCGACACCGATGACGTCTCGTTGGCGCCGTTGGTCAGCACGTAGATGTTGTCGAAGACGCGCAGCGCGTCGAGCGTGCGGAACAGCAGCGCGACCAGGATCGCCGGCTTCATCACCGGCAGCATCACCTTGGTGAACCGCTGCCAGCCGCTGGCACCGTCCATCGAGGCGGCCTTGAGCAGGTCGTCGGGCACCAGCGCCAGACCGGCCATGAGCAGCAGCGCCATGAACGGTGTGGTCTTCCAGATCTCGGCCAGGATGATGATCGCCAGGGCGCTGGCCCGCTCGGTCAGCGGCGCCCCGTCCGGTGCGACCAGGTTGGCCAGATAGCCGGTGCCGGGCGTCCAGGCATACCGCCAGCTGAACGCGGCGACAACCGTGACGATCCCGTACGGGATCAGCGCGCTGGTCCGCACCAGCCCGCGCCCGATGATCGTCCGGTGCATGATCAGGGCCAGGCCCATGCCCAGCACCAGCTCGACCACGACCGACACGACGGTGATCAGCATGGTCACGCCGAACGCCGTCCACCAGTAGCTGTTGCTCAGCACCGTCGCGTAGTTCTCGAACCAGACGAACTGCCGCTCGTCCGGGAACTTCAGGTCGTACCGCTGCAGGCTGAGCCAGAACGAATACAGGATCGGGTACGCCGTCACGGCCACCATGACCAGCGCCGCCGGTGCGCAGAGCAACCAGCCGAGTTTGCGTTCGGCGCGCTTGCCCTCCGACAGCGGCGCCTTCCCGCGCCGGTTCCTGGTGGCGACACGAGCCTGCCCGGTCTCCTCCGCGGTCTGTTCGGTGGTCGCCGCCGCGCCGGGGGTCGTCGAGCTGATGCTCACGGCAGGACTCCCTTCGAATCGATGGCGTCCTGGATCGCCTTCTTCAGGGTCGTCGCGGTCTCCTGCGGCTTGATCGCCGACGGCGGCGACAGCTGGGCGGCCACCACGGTCGAGAGATTCTGGTACGCGGGGGTCAGCGGCCGCGGGGCTGCGTCCTTGAGCTCGTCGAGGATCGTGTCCCGCATCGGGTAGGCCTTGGCCATCTCCGGGTCGGCGTAGACGCTCTCGATCGTCGGCGGCTGCCCGGCCTTGATCGCGAGAATCTTCTGGTTGTCGGCGTTGCGCAGGCACTTGACCGCGTCGAAGGCCAGGTCAGGATGCCGGCTGTACGAGCTGACGGCCATGTTGGAGCCACCGATGGTCACCCGGCTCGGGGTGTTCGCGTCGATCCCCGGGTAGCGCGCCCAGGTGACGTTCGGCGCCAGCTGCGGCGCGTCGCTCTGCAGGGCCGAGTAGACGTACGGCCAGTTCAGCTGGAACGCGCCACCGCCGCCCTGGAAGGCGAGCCGGACGTCGTCCTCGATCTGGTTGGTGAACGACGGGCTGGTCACCCCGGCCGTCGCGAACCGCTGCATGACCTGCAGGGCCTTGACCGTGCCCTCGTCCATGACCGCGGTCTTGCCGTCCTCGCTGACCACGTTCCCGCCGGCGCTGGCGACCAGGTTGTTGAAGAGCACCACCAGGCCCTCGTACTGGGCACCCATGGTCAGCACCTGGTACGGCTTGCCCTCCTGCTTGAGCTTCAGCGACGCGTCGATCATCTCGTCCCACGTCTTCGGCGGCTCGGAGACCAGGTCCTTGCGGTACCAGAGCAGCTGCACGTTGGTGTTGTTCGGCGCCGCGTACAGCTTGTCGTTGTAGGTCGCCGAGGCGATCGGCCCGGCGAGGGTGCCCTTCTCGATCTCGGCCTTGTCGTCCCCGGTCCACTCCTTGATCCAGTCCGCGCTGGCGAACTCCTGGGTCCAGGTCACGTCGAGGCCGAGAATGTCCATGCTGTCGTCACCCGCGGCGAGCCGGCGCACCATCTGCACCCGCTGGTCGTCCGCGGTCCGGGGCAGAACCTGGTAGACGATCTTGTAACGTCCGGCAGCCGCCTGATTGCAGTTGTCGATGACCGTCTGCATGTTCTCCACCGGGAACTGGTAGAGGTTGAGGGTCGGCACGCCGCCCTCGTCGTCGGATCCGCAGGCTGTGAGGGGTGCGAGCAAAGCGATCGCGGCTCCCGCCGCGAGAAACCTCGTGCGCGCCTTACGCCGGTGCGGATGTCGGTCCGGGTTGATCATTGACCCTCCATCCGGCAGTTCCAGACGTCCAGCCGCACGCTCCGGGTGATGACCGTCACTGCGGGCGACGCCGTGGTCCCCTCCTGCCCAAGAGCTCATCGACACAAACGCGAAATGCATCCTTAACCGAGGAGCCCGGTACGCGGACCGCCGCCACCTAGGATCGTGGCCATGGAAGCCACATACTTCTTCGATCCGGCCTGCCCGTTCACCTGGCGTACCTCGAGGTGGCTGGTCGCCGTGGCGCCGGACCGCGACGTGACGGTCCACTGGCGCGCGTTCAGCCTGTCGATCCTCAATGGCGACAACGTCCCGGACCAGTACAAACCGATGATGGCCGCCTCCAGCCGGGCACTGCGCCTCGTCGAGGCCCTCCGCGCGGACCACCGCGACGAGACCATCGGCGCCTTCTACACCGAACTCGGCACCCGCACCCACGACGCCGGCGAACCACTCTCCGACGACATCGTGGTGGCCGCAGCCGAGGCCGCCGGTGTCGCCGACCCCAAGACCGTCCTCGACGACGCATCCTGGGACGAAGCCGTCCGCGAGTCCCACGAGCTGGCCTTCGGCTCGGCCGGCCCCGGCATCGGCTCCCCCGTCCTGCTGATCGAGGGCGCCACCCGCGGCCTGCACGGCCCGATCATCGACACCGTCCCGGACCGCGAGGAAGCCCTGGCCATCTGGGACGCAACGGTCCCCCTGGCCCGCAGCACCACCTTCTTCGAACTCAAGCGCGGCCGCTCGTAGCTTCCGGATGTGACGGCGCCGGTCCCGATCCGGGACCGGCGCCGCTGCATGTCTTCCTTCTTCACGTCGCACCATCGGTGCGGGCAGGACGTCCACGGCACGTCTTCACTCGTTGGTGCGCACGACGACAGCCATTCGCGGTAATACAACGATATGGATCGGACCGACAAAAGTCCGGACGTTCACCGCGACGCCCTCCGGCGCCTCGAGTCGATGGGAGACCGTGATGCAATGGCGGCCCCCAGCGATGAGGAAGTTTGTTTTGCCGTTCCAGAAGCGAACATTTTTTCGGGTCGGTGTCGTCCTGATACTGACCGCCGCATTCCTCGCCGCATGCTTGGACAACGTGGCGGCCCTGGTTCCTGAATCATGGCGCTGGCCTGCCCGTTTCCTGTTGGGCATGGCGGCCACGGCGGGCCTGGCGCGGATCATGCGGCGGCGTATCCGGCGATTTGCGAGCCGGTTGCCGCAGGAGTTGAGCACCCGGGCGGGCTGCGGACCGTCGAAACGCGAAATATACGAAAGCGCGGACAGGGTGCGGGAAAGATATGCGCCGGGTCCGCTCACCGGACCGGACACCGCCCGGTCCGACGAGCAGTTCTCAGCCATCGACCTGTTCGCCCATCTGCTCGTCGACGGCATGCACGTCACCCGCGTCGGTGAGGACGTCCGGGTCACCGGCGACATGCTCGTCAACGACGTCACCATCGAGGTCTCGCTGGAGGCACTGCAACGGCTGCGTCAACTGCCGGACGAGGGCAAGGTCGTCATACCCATCCTGCGTCGCAAGGAGCTGATGCTGGAGAGTTTCGAGGCCCGCGACGGCGCCGACAACCGCCTTGCGCACCTGCCGCAGCACCTCACCGACGGCCTGCTGGCATGGGCGATCAAAGGACTCTTCCAACTCGCCTACGCACCCGACCACGAGCTGACCACGACGCAGAACAGCAAGCTGTACCGCCTCATCGGCCTGATCTGCCGCACCGACATCATCGACCCCGCGGAGTTCGAGGTCGCTTACACGGCGATCGTCGGGAACACCGGAGGGACCGGCGCCGACGATCCCCAGCTCCTGCGCTCGATCTGCGGTTATTTCGCCGGCAACACCGTCTCCGCGGTCGAGGTCGATGTGGCCGAGGCAGAACAGATCTACGTGCGTTTTCAGGACATCACCACGAACAATCGGCTGGCCAGCAGTCACGATCGGCACCGCACGCGACTGGGAATCCGGCCCTACCGGTACCGCATTCCCATCAACCTGGCTTATTACGCGCACATCTACGATCTGAGCGTGACCGGGCACGAATCCCATTTTGTGTTCAAGCACTATTTGGTGGAGTCGGCGGGGCAGACGGTCAACGAGGTGTTGCCCTCACATCTCGCGACCGAACCGGGCATGGGACTCCGGCTGGACCGCAATCAAGGAATTCCGCACACCGGACTTCACATCCGCGGCTTGAACCGGGCGGTGGCACGTAATCTCGAATGCGTCGCGGAATTCGAGGAGATACCTCCCGGCGCCCTGCGCCGCACGCTGGTCATCTCCGCGGTGTGCTCCTTTGTGATGCTCGCGTTCGCCTTTGCCATGCCGAACGCGGTGAGCGACAGCAAAGGCACCGATCTGGCCGCATTGCTGCTGGCGGTGCCCGGCTTCGCCGCAACCCTGGTAGGCATCTCCACCGACCGCGTGCAGCAGTCGTCGCTGACCACTTTCATCGGGCTGGTGGTCTCCGCGTCGATCTCCTTCGCCGCGTCCCTGCTCTACGTTCTGCAGACCTTGTTGTGGCGGGAGTCTCCCCAGCTCCGGTTGTCCATTCTGGGAGTGGTGAAATTGCCATCCGGCGATGTGGTCTGGATGGTTTTTGCCGCCCTCTCGATCTGCACGACGGTTTATCTCACAGTGGAGGGCACTTATCGCATGCACCGCTATCTGGCCGCGCTGCGGCGCCGTCTCACCCCGAGTAACGCGCAAGCCTGAATTTCGTCCGAACCACTGTACGAAAAACGTCGGAAGGATTCCCTTGACAACGCCACTGAACTACCATGAATCCATGGATGTGCGCGGCAGATTGCAACTTGCAGGGACCGCATTCGTCAACAAGGGTGAACCGTCGGCCACGGATATGGCCCACCTGCGCAGAAATCTGACCGACGACCAGAAGCGAACACTCCGCCGCATCGTGGCCCGCGAGGTACGGAGCGGTTTCGGCCCGACGGTCGGCGCGGAGGGCGACGGCTGACGCGACGGGGCCGACGCCTCATCCGGATCTGTCCACTCCCGTCACGGCGGGAGGCCCGTCGTCCCAGAGAGACCACGAGTCCTTGACCGGCAACATCGATTACGTCCCCCGGCACGCCCGCCCGGAGCCTGACCAACTGGGCCGCAAGAATTCGTCCCGGGTTAACAGCGCACCGCGACCTCGGCCGGGTGGACCACACCTGGCTGACAGACCGGCGGCCTTCGAGCAGCCTGAGCCCGCGGCCGATGGCTTCCCACCTCCGGGTGGCGGCCGTGCCTCGCAGGCCGGTGGTTTCCCGCCTCCGAACGACGACAGCGGGGAGATTCACCTGGGTCTTGGATGACAGGCCCACCGACGCGGAGAACTGACGTTTGGCGGCGGGGCGTGGTTGGGTAAACGCGTCGCGCCGTCAGCTTGTGAAAACCGGCACAAGGACCCTCTCACCACCAGAACGTCTTCCCGTCGAGAACGAGGAGCACCCATGATCGAGCCGCACATCACCCTGGACCCGGCCTCGCTGGGCCCGGTCGAAGAAAAACTCCGCGGCCCGCTGGAGGACCAGCTCACCTCGGCGCTCCAGAACGCCACCGACACGGTCAGCCACGACTATGCGGGCGAGCCCGTCGACGACGTGCAGGTCAAGCTCCTGGAGCAGACCCGCGCCGGCCTCCACCCGGACATCGCCGAGGGCTTCAACCCCGACCAGACCGAGCTCCGCCGCGTCGCCGAAGCCATCATCGACGAGAACTGACCACCGCTTCCCCAGCTCACAGCGCGGGTTCGATTCCCGTCACCCGCGCAAACGACGAAGGCCCAGGCCGCCGGCATGATCCGCGACCCGGGCCTTCGTCATGTCTGATCCGTCTTCGACGGGACGGAGGCCGCCCCGATGACCGACTACGCCGATCTTCTGCCCGTCGCGCACCAGGCGGTTGATCTCGCGAGCAGCATCATGCTCAGCATGCAGCCCGGCGTTCTGACCGCCAAGGGTGACCGCGACATGGCCTCCGAGGTCGACTTCGCCGTCGAGAAGCAGGTGCGCGCTTTCCTGGCCGAGCGAACACCGGACATCGCTTTTCTGGGTGAGGAGAACGGGTCGAGCGGCAATACGGATGGGCTGATGTGGGCGCTGGATCCGGTCGACGGCACGGTCAACTTCGTCCATGGGTCGCCACTGTGCGCGATTTCTCTTGGCTTGATCAGTGAGAAGCAATCAGTCCTGGGAGTAATCGACCTGCCATTTCTGGGCAGCCGCTACTCGGCGGCCGCGGGGCACGGCGCCGAGTCCGACGGTCAGCGCATCAGGGCCAGTGGCGTTGGAGACGTCAGCGAAGCCGTTGTGGCGATCGGTGACTACGCCGTCGGGGCCGGCGCTGAGGAGAAGAATGAGCTCCGCTTTGCGCTGACGGGTCGGCTTGCTGCGCGAGTTCAGCGCATCCGCATGCATGGTTCAGCTGCTGTCGATCTGGCCTGGCTGGCTGCCGGGAAGATCGACGCAGTGGTCATGTTGGCCAACAAGCCCTGGGACACCGCGGCCGGAGTTGTCATTGCCAGGGAGGCCGGCGCGCTCACGGTCGACCGTGATGGAACCTCTCACAGCTTCGACGCCCAAGCGACCATTGCTGCCAATCCAGGCCTGTTACCTCTGATTCTTGACCTCATCCGCTGACGAAGCAGCATGCACTCGGTCTCCTGCGTGAGGCTCAGCTCATGCGGGTCAGGGCCGCGCGGACGCGGGCGAGGTCGCGGCGGCGGCGTTCGAGGGTCATGGCCAGGGCTACCAGGAGGAGACCGGCCAGGGCGAGGGGGATCCAGCGCGGCAGCAGGTCCCAGACCAGTACCAGTTCGTGCAGTGCGACCACGGCCAGGACGCCGCCGCCGGCGACCACCGGGGCCTGCAGGCGGGCCCGGGCACCGGCGAGCAGCACGGCGAGCGCGGCCAGGCCCAGCAGCAGCCGGCGCAGTGGCACACCCTCGTCGGTGAGCACAGAGGCCAGGGTGGGCAGCAGCGCCGCCGCCAGTGCCGGACCGTAGGTCACCCAGCTCGACAGACGCTCCTTGCGGCGGGTCAGCCAGCCGATGAGCAGCGCCACCGCGGCGGCCGGCAGTGTGTACGCCTCCACCGTGGCCACCCGTTCGGCGGCGATCAGCAGCCACCACGCAGCGAGTTCGGCGACGGCCGCGGCGATGACGTGTCCACGCCGGACTCGCGGCGTCTCGCCCGGGCGCAGGGCTCGCAGGCCGAGGGCCAGGCCCCAGAAGGTGAAGATCGCGGCGGAGTGCCGGATCGAGCCGGTGGTGAACAGCAGGGCGACAAACGCGCCTGCATGCGCCGCTGCCTGCACCGCCTTGGCCTCGAATGTCCGGCGGAAGGCCAGCGCCGTACCCAGGACGAACACCACGAAAGCGGCGCCCAGCACGGCGAAGGCCGCGGTCGGCAGCGGCAGCTCGGCCGAGCGCGCGGCGGTGAAGGCGAAGGCCAGGACGGCCGTGGCGGCGAAGAGCCAGCCCGTCACCCGGGCTGCCAGGAACCGCCCGGACACACCGGCCACGCCGCCGGCGACCACACACAGCGCGAGGGCGGCCAGGGTGGCGCCCTGGGTGGCCAGCGCGCCGGCCAGCCCGGCACCTGTCAGTGCGGCGCCCGTCAGGAGAACACCGGCGCGGGCAGCCCCGAACCCGCCCGCGCCGAAGAAGGAAGGCCTCCGCGCGCCGGGCTCGGAAGGCGTGGCGGCGGTGAAGTGAGTGGCGCGCAGAAGGGCGACGGCAAGCAGGCCGGCAAGGCCGATGACCAGGCTTTCGGCCGGGACGCCGGGCCAGGGCACGCCGGTCACCGCGAAGCCGGTCGACATGAGTACGGCCAGGACCGGTGCGACCGCCCACACCGCCGCGCGGCGGCCGAAAGAGGTCTGGACCGCGATGACGACAGCCACGGCGAAGACGCCCAGGGCCGCCACGTCCGCGGTGGCCACCGTCCCGACTCCGGTGCCGGAGGGTACGCCGGACCAGGCCTTGCCCAGCCAGGCGTACGGGCGCACGAGCACCGCGTACAGGCTGGGAGCGATGGTGGTGATCAGCACGAGGCCGAGGGGTAGCGCGGCCAGGCGGGCCCAGATGGTGGTGGAGACGGTGAGGGCGACCAGCAGCAGGCCGGTCGCGGCGTAGATCGCGGGCGAGTCACCCGACGCCATCGCCCAGGCGGGTGCCGACACCACACCCAGCAGCGCCGCCACCAGCGCGAACGGTCGGTAACCGCGTCCGCCGAGGTGCACCGCGCCGACCAGCAGCGCCGCGGCGGCGAGGGCCACACGGCTCTGCACCGCGGCCGACAGCGACAGCGCCGCCGCACCCTGCCACGCCGCGGCCGGCACGGCGAGCAGGCCGATCACCAGCGCCACTCCCCCGAGCACCCGGGAACCGCGCCGGGCGGCGTAGGCGGTGGCGAGGCCGAGGAGGGCGACGGCGGTCAGGGTCGCGCAGGCGACGGCCGGGCGCTGGAAGGCGAGCGCCACCGCGTGGGTGGTGAGGAGGGCCGCAACCACGGCCGGCCAGATCGGTGTGGCTCGCAGGGCCAGCGCCAGCGCCGCCGCGACCACAACCAGGTCGAAGCCGGGCGCGGTCCACCAGAGCAGATCAAAACTGCCGGGAGCAGTGGCGGCCAGCAGCGCGGCCCCACCGAGCACCGTGTGCAGTTGCAGGCCGCGCGGCACCAGGACGACCACGGCCGCGGTGACCAGCACGATCACCGCCGGCAGCCGCCAGTCCGAGGAGCCCGCAACCGTGAACACGAAGGCAGCGAAGGCAGCGACACCCGAGACGACCAGCGCGCCGATCCACGGTCCGCGACGCACCTTTACGGGAAGCACCCGGACCGCCACGGCGAGGACGGTGACCACCGCGGCGGCCAGCACCGGCGAAAGGAAGCCTGCGAAGGTGCTGACCCAGACAGCCGCCAGGCCCACCGCGACCACGAACTGGCCACCGGCGAGATCCTGCGCCAGGCGCAGGCGCGACAGGATCGCGCCCGCCAGGACAGCGCCCGACGCCGTGACCAGGGCGGCCGCGCCGAGGCCGGCGTCCAGCGTGGTGTCGGCAGCAGCCAGAGCGGTCAGCGCCGAGAGACCGGCGATGATCACCGCAACCCCACCGAGCCCGTACGCGGTGACGCCGAGCGGGGTCAGGGCCGAGCGGCGCAGGTGGATGATCACGAGGTTGAGGACGGCGACCGCGGTGAACGCGAACGACCAGCCCGCCGCGTCCGGGTGGAACGGTACGGCCAGCAGCGGGAGCACCGGCTGCGCCACGAGCAGCGCGGCGAACCGCGGTCCGGTCAGGCCGGTCACGTGCTCGTAGCCGGCGGCGATCGCGGCGGTCACCGCGCACACCGCACCGGCGTACCCGGCGACCGAGTAGTCGGCGACACCGAACAGGTTGACGTACCAGGCCGCGTACCCGTCGAGGAGGACGAGGAGCAGGCCGATCGCGGCGAACGTCTCGGCGGTCCCGCGCAGGTCGCGCCGCAGGGCGAGGTGCGGGACCGTCAGGGCCGCGGCGGTGAACGCGAGCAGCAGCAGCGCCCGGCCGCCGACGCCGAACTGTGCCCAGGCGACCGCGGTGAAGACGATCGCCGCGACACCGAGCAGCAGACCACCGAGCACGAAGAGCACGTTCTGGACGAGCTTGGTCGACGTTTCGGTGGTGCGAGGTGCCGGAGCCGGACCGGCCAAGGCTGGGACCGGGACAGCCAGCGACGCGCGGATGCGGGCCACCGCGGCCTCGCGCAGCTGCCAGGCCCGCCGCAGCGCCGCGTCGGCGGCCGCGAACGCCTCCCGTGCGGACGCCACCCGGGCGGTGAGCACCGGGATCTCCGCGTCGAGGCGGACAACCTCGGCGGCGTCGGCGTCCGGGCCACGGCCGCAGCCGGGGCAGCCGGTGGTCAGGTTCGCCGGGGTACGGCAGGACGGGCACGGGTACGAGGTCACGCCGTTGATCCTCGTCGTGCGGCGCGGGCGGCTCCTGAGTCCGCGTACCTAGGTGGCGCCGGTCAGGTGCTCAGCGGCCGTTGAAGTCGGCGATCGCCCGCTCCCAGCGCACCAGCCCGGGCTCGACCTGGTCCCACGGCCCCGACGGCAGCCAGGACGACGCGCGGTGCACACCGGCGTTCGCGAGCTGCTCGAGGACCTTCGGGTCCGGTGGCACGCTCAGCACCTGGACCTGGATCGGGCGGTCCGCGCGGGCCTCCAGCTCGGCGATGCGCTCGAAGAGGTCCCGGTCGTGCCACTGCGGGAACCAGCCGTCGGCCCAGGCCAGGACGCGGTCGAGCACGGTCGGGCCACCCCCGCCGATCAGGACGGGCGGCCACGGGTTCTGCACCGGTTTCGGCCACGACCAGATCCGGTCGAAGTTCACGAACCGGCCCGCGTACGAGGCCTCGTCCTGGCTCCAGATCGCCTGCATCGCCTGGACACGGTCGGAGAGCAGGGCTATCCGGGTACGCGGGTCGGTGCCGTGGTTGGCCATCTCCTCACGGTTCCAGCCGGCGCCGACACCGAAGTCGAGGCGCCCGCCCGAGAGGTGGTCGATGCTGGCGACCTCCTTGGCGGTGATGATCGGGTCGCGTTCGACGACCAGGCAGACACCGCTGCCGACCCGCAGTGTCGTGGTGGCCGCCGCGGCCGCGGTCAGCGCCACGAACAGGTCGTAGGTGTGCCAGTACTTGCGGGGCAGCTCACGGCTGCCGTCACCCCACGGGGAGTCCCGCGACGCCGGGATGTGGGTGTGCTCGGCGAAGTACAGCGCGGACTGGCCGCGTTCCTCGACGTGCCGGGCGAGCGCTCCGGGGCCGATGCCGTCGTGGGTGGGGAAGTAGCCGACACCGAAGTCCATCCCGGGCGCTCCTATCGATGCAGGGTCAGGATCAGATCTACCACGAGCGCGGTCCAGCCGGTCTGGTGCCAGGCGCCCAGACCGGCGCCGTTGTCACCGTGGAAGTACTCCGGGAACGCGATCAGGTCCTTCCAGTCCGGGTGGTTCTGGAAGACCTCCGAGGCGCCGTAGATCGGCCGGCGACCCCACGAGTCAGGCACGAAGAGTGAGATCAGCCGCCGGGACAGGTCGTCGGCGACCGCGCTCAACGGCATCTTGGTCTGCGAACCGGTCGGGTACTCCACCATCAAGTCGGGGCCGAAGAACGCCGCGAACTCCCGCAACGCCTCGATGAGCAGGTAGTTGACCGGCATCCAGACCGGGCCACGCCAGTTGGAGTTGCCGCCGAACAGCCCGCTGGTGCTCTCGGCCGGTTCGTAACCGACGGTGAAGTCCGAGCCGCCCAGCGACACCGTGAACGGCTTCTCCAGATGCGCGCGGGAGAGGGTCCTCAGGCCGTACGGGGAAAGGAACTCCTCGGGGTCGAGCATCCGGGCCAGGATCCGCAGCAGCTGGTCCTGACCGACCATGGACAGCAGCCGCTGCTGGCGGCCGTCGGGCGAGAGCCGGCGGGCGCTGATGACATCGGCGTACTCGGCCTGGTTGGACAGCAGCCAGCGCAACCGCGCGCTCAGCTCGGGCAGGCGGTTCAGGGTGCCGGCGCTGAGCCGGGTCGTCGCGGCCAGCGGCAGCAGACCCACGATCGAGCGTGCCTTGAGCGGCATCTTGTGCCCGTCGGGCATCCGCAGCACGTCGTAGAAGAAACAGTCCTCGTCGTCCCAGAGCCCCTGCCGGTACGCCGCCTCGGCGATGTACGCGAAGTGCTCGAAGAACTTCGTCGCCATGTCCTCGTAGGCGCGGTCGTGCAGGGCCAGGCGGATCGACATGTCGAGCAGGTTGAGGGCGTACATCGCCATCCACCCGGTGCCGTCGGACTGCTCGAGCACACCGGCCACGGGCAGCGCCGCCGACCGGTCGAACGGGCCGACATTGTCCAGGCCGAGGAAGCCGCCCTCGAAGACGTTGTTGCCGCCGACGTCCTTGCGGTTGACCCACCAGGTGAAGTTCAGCAGCAGCTTGTGCATGATCCGGGCGAGGAAGTCGTGGTCGCGGCCGCCGTCGATCTCGAACACCTGCAGCGCGGCCCAGGCATGCACCGGCGGGTTCACATCCCCGAACGCCCACTCGTACGCGGGGATCTGCCCGTTGGGGTGCATGTACCACTCCCGCAGCAACAGCAGCAGCTGCGCCTTGGCGAACCCGGGATCGACCCGGGCGATCGAGACACAGTGGAACGCCAGGTCCCACGCGGCGTACCAGGGGTACTCCCAGGGGTCCGGCATCGAGATGACGTCGAAGCTGTTCATGTGCCACCAGGCGTTGTTGCGCCCGTACCGGCGGCCCGGCGGCGGAGGCGCCGAACCCGGATCGCCCTGCAGCCACTGCTTGACGTCGAAGTGGTAGAACTGCTTGGCCCACATCAGCCCGGCGATCCCCTGCCGGGCGACGGCCGCCTCCTCCGCGGACGCGGCGGCCGGGATCAGCTCGGCGAAGTAGGCGTCGGCCTCGTCCTCCCGCGCGCGCACGACGGCGGCGAAGTCGTCACCGAGGTCGAGCGTGGCCGCCTCGTCCGACCGGGTCAGGCGCAGCCGGATCTGCCGCGTCTCCCCCGGGCCCAGCGTCAGCTCGTAGTGCAGCGCACCCTTGGTGCCCACCCCGGCCGGATTCACCGTCGGGGCACCGGCGATCAGATGGTCGTTGATGCCGTCCTTCGGGTACAGGCTGGTGCCCGGCAGACCCCAGAGCCGCTGCGAGTTGGTCTCGTTGTCGCACAGCAGCGCGGGCGGTTCACCCTCACCCTCGAGCGTGATGTGCCCCAGGCTGCGGTGCTCCCCCGCCAGCTTCCCGGCCGACCCCTCGATCACGGGTACGGGCCGGTTGGGCAGCCCCCACGACCAGGTGTTGCGGAACCACAACGACGGCAGCACATGCAGGGTCGCCTCGTCCGGGCCCCGGTTCGAGACGGTCACCACGATGCACATGTCGTCGACGTCGGCCTTGGCGTAATCGACGGTCACGGCCCAGAACCGGTCCTCGTCGAAGATCCCGGTGTCGATCAGCTCGTACTCGGGCTCCTCGCGCGAGCGGTGCCCGTTGACCCGTACCAGTTCGTCGTACGGGAAGGCGGCCTGCGGGTAGTGGTAGCGCCAGCGCATCCACGAGTGGGTCGGCGTCGAGTCCTGGTACCACCAGTACTCCTTGGCGTCCTCGCCGTGGTTGCCGCCGTCACCGCCGAGCCCGAACATCCGCTCCTTGAGGATCGGATCGCTGCCGTTCCACAACGCCAGGGCAAAACAAAAAGTCTGCCGGTCGTCGCAGACTCCCGCCATCCCGTCGTCGTTCCACCGGTACGCCCGGGAGCGTGCGTGATCGTGCGGGAAGTAGTCCCAGGCGGTGCCGTGCTCGCTGTAGTCCTCCCGGACCGTGCCCCAGGCCCGCTCCGCGAGGTAGGGACCCCAGGCGCGCCACGGCCGCTCCCCCGAGTCGGCCTGCGCCAGGCGCTCGCGTTCCGCCACGCCGTCGCCCACCTCCCTCGTCCGCCCCGACAACTCGTCCGCTCCGACATCTGGAATTGTTACTGGCAGGTGTTACGAACACTAACGGAGGCCGCCGCGGATGATCGCCGAGGTTCTGCTCTGTCTCACGGCCGGGCTGGTCATCTCGATCATCACCACCCCGGTCGGCGTGTCCGGAGCGGTGTTTCTGCTCCCCGTCCAGCTGAGCCTGCTCGGTGTGCCCAACCCCGCCGTCACCCCGACCAACCTGCTGTTCAACGTGGTGGCGGGCCCCGGCGCGCTGCTGCGCTACCGGCGGCGCGGAAACCTCGCGAGCCCGCTGACCAAGCTCCTGCTGCTCGGCACCCTGCCCGGCGTGGTCGTCGGGGCGGTCGCCCGCGTCTTCGCCGTACCGGGACCCGATGTGTTCCGGCTCATCGTGGCCGTGCTGCTGCTCCCGCTGGGTTTGTGGCTCTGCCTGCGTACCGGGAAACCCGCAGCCCGGCCCCCGATGTCCCGGCGGACGATCACCGGCCTGGCGCTCGGGGTGGGGGTGATCGGTGGCATCTACGGCATCGGCGGCGGCTCGATCCTCGGCCCGGTCCTGGTCGGCCGCGGCCTGCCGGTGCCGGTGGTGGCACCGGCCGCGCTGGCCTCGACCTTCGTGACCTCCGTGGCCGGGGCGGTGACGTTCGCGCTGCTCGCCCTGACCGGACGCGGCGACATCGCGCCGGACTGGTCGGTCGGCATCCTGTGCGGCGTCGGCGGGCTGATCGGCGGCTATCTCGGGGCGCATCTGCAGCCGCGGCTGCCCGAGCGTGGGCTGCGGCTGGTGCTCGGCGGGCTGGCGGTGGCCCTGGCCGTCGTCTACGCCATCCAGGCCACCCTCCGCTTGACCTGACTCCGTGCGGTCGGCACTCAGGTCACCCGGAACACCGGCCACCCGATCTCGGTGCGCCACGCGGCCGGATCGCCGGTGTCCCGAGGTCCGACGAGATAGACCTCGCGCACGGGCCCCGCCACCGACATCGCGTTCCCCACGACCCAGGCACCGAGCTCGCCGTAGGTGACCTCGACGCCGTCGTGCTCGCCGATGTGGGTGGCCACCGCCAGTTCCGCGGCGGGCAGGGTCACGGCGTGCACCCTCCCGGTACGCGGCGGAGCAGCCGTCGGCAGGTAGACCAGCACGTGACCGCGGCCCTGCTCGAACAGAGAGTTGTCGTAGCTGCCACCCGGCGGACCGGTCACCGCGTCACCGACGGCCACCTCCAGCTCGGCCATCGCACCCGCGAACCAGGCGTCGACCTCGCCCTCGTCGACCACGGCCGCCACCGCCGCAACCGTGCGGGCGGGCTCGGCACGCAGCTCCACCTCGATCGGCGACGGGTCGGGCCGGAGCAGGCGGCGCAGCGACGTGACCGCGGCCCGGGTGCGGTCGAGCTCGGCCTCCAGGCGTTGGAGGTGGCCGGCGACCAGGGTCGCGCGGACACCGGGGTCCGGGGCCCGCAGGATCCGCTGCACGTCGCCCAGGGGGACGTCGAGTTCGCGGAGCCGGTGAATGACCTGGGCGGTCGGAATCTGCTCGACGGTGTAGTAGCGGTAGCCGGAGGACTCGTCCACCACGGCGGGTTCCAGCAGGGCACCCTCGTGGTACCGGCGCAGGGTCCGCACGCTGAGGTGGGTCAGGCGCGAGAACTCCCCGATTGTCAGCATCCCCGCAGTCTGGAGGCTCTCCCCGGGGGAGAGTCCAGCGCTTGACCCTCCTGGGCAGCGAGGCCACACGGTGGGTTCATGACAAACGATTCACTCCCGACCACCGTCCGCGGTTTCCTCACCGCTCACATCGCCGGCGACGCCGACACGGCATCGTCATTCTTCGCCGAGGACGCGGTGGCCGTCGATCAGGGCGAGTCCTTCCGCGGCCGAGAGCAGATCCACGCGTTCCTGCGGGACGGCGGCTCCGAGTTCGAATACACGACCGAGCAGATCGGTGCCGCCCACATCGACGACGACCACTGGGTGGTGACCCTGCGGCTCGAGGGCACCTTCCCGGGCGGCGTCGCCGACCTCGACTACCGGTTCACGATCCGCGAGGACGTCGTCACCGAACTCGTCATCGCCAACCACGGATCCTGACATGCCGATCGTCGGAGGAGAAAAAATGCCCACCTCGGATCGCGATCGTCTCGACGGACGCCGCGCACTGGTCACGGGCGGATCGAAGGGCTCGGGCAAGGCCGTCGTCGAAAGACTGCGGGAGATGGGCGCCGACGTTTACGCGACGGCCCGGACGATGCCCGAGGGGTACGAGCACCCCGACCGTTTCATCGAGGCCGACACCTCGACGGTCGAGGGTGCCAAGACGGTGGCCGACCGGATCGCCGAGACCGGCGGCGCACTGGACATCCTGGTGCACGTCGTCGGAGGCGCCTCGACGCCGTCCGGCGGTTTTGCGATCATCACCGACGAACAATGGATGATCGAGCTGAACCTGAACCTCCTAGGAGCGGTACGGCTCGATCGAGCCCTCCTCCCGGCGATGATCAAGTCCGGGTCGGCGGTCGTGCTGCACTTCACCTCGATCCAGCGCGAACTTCCCCAGTACGAGGCGTCGCTGGCCTACGCGGCCGCCAAAGCCGCGTTGCGCACTTACAGCAAGGGGCTCGCCAACGAGCTCGCCCCGCGCGGTGTCCGCGTCAACGCGATCAGCCCCGGCGGGATCGAGACGGAGGCCTACGAAAGGTTCGTCGACCGGATCGCCGAGGGCAACGGGATCAGCCGCGAACAAGCGAAGCAGAGCATCTACGACTCGCTCGGAGGCGTACCGCTGGGACGGTTCGCCAACACCGAGGAGATCGCCGACCTGGTCGGATTCCTGGTCTCGGACCGCGCCTCGGCCATCGTGGGCGCCGAGTACGTGATCGACGGCGGAACGGTCCCGACCGTGTGACCGTGTGACCGGCGGCTCAGTGGGCGGCGGGCTCGGCCGCGACGGGCCCGGCCGGCGGCGGGCTCGGCCGGCGACGGGCCCGGCGGCGTTGGGCTCGGCCGGCGACGGGCCCGGCGGCGTTGGGCTCGGCCGGCGGCGGGCCCGGCCGGCGGCGGGCTCAGTGGGCGGCGGCGATGACTCTGGTCAGGGCGGCGTGGAGGGTGCGGAGCTCTTCGAGGGGCATGCCGAGGCGCTCGACCACCGCCGGCGGGATCTTCAGTGCTTCCTCGCGGAGCGCCTGGCCCGCGGGGGTGAGCGTGACGGCGAGACTGCGCTCGTCCGCGGTGTCCCGCTCCCGGCGCAGGTAACCGATCGCCTCCAGCCGCTTGAGCAGCGGAGACAGCGTGCCGGGGTCCAGCTGCAGCAGGCGGCTGAGCTCCCGCACCGACAGCGGCGCGTGCTCCCACAGGGCGAGCATGACGAGATATTGCGGGTGGGTCAGCCCCATCGGCTCCAGCAGCGGCCGATAGACCGCAACAACCCCGCGGGCCGCCACGGACAGCGCGAAGCAGACCTGCTCCTCCAGCGCCAAGGGGTCACTCATGCTGTCCACCGTACAACGGTTGCAGGCCAACAATTGGTACACCAACGACCCGGCGCTAAGGTCGCGGCGTGCCTGCATCTGACTACGTGAAGGGCCTGCGCGCCCGGGTCGGCCACGACCTGATCATGTTCCCCACCGTCAGCGCCATCGTCCTCAACGACCGGGGCGAGATCCTCCTCGGCCAGCGCAGCGACAACCACCAGTGGTCGGTCATCGCCGGCATGATGGACCCCGGCGAACAACCCGCCGACGCCCTCGTCCGCGAGGTCGAAGAGGAAACCGGCGTCCAGGTCACCATCGAACGCCTGGCCGGCGTGGCCCTCCACGAAGTCACCTACGTGAACGGCGACCGCTGCCACATGGTCAACACCTGGTTCCGCTGCCGCGCGATCGGCGGCGAAGCCCGCGTCAACGACTCCGAATCGATCGCGGTGGGCTGGTTCGCCCCGGACGCCCTGCCAGAAATGAACGCGTTCGCCCTGGTCCGGATCCGCACGTCCCTGGAGGAGAACGCGCCGGCCTGGTTCGCCCAGCCCGGCGAAGAACTCCTCACCGGCATCTAGCTCTAGCGGTCAGGGCGGCCGGCACGGCCCCGCCGCGGTCGGCGCGGTCGGCGCGGTCGGCGCGGTCGGCGGACAGGCTTGGGGCCTGTCCGCCGCTGGGGTCAGCCGAAGAGGGCGAAGCGTTCGCGGGACGCGCCGCCGATGCGGGTGAAGGCGCCGCCCGCGCTGATGCGGCGCTGGCCGGGGTGAACAGCCAGGACCTGGACGCCGACGGCGCCGTTCGCGCGGGGGTTCCAGCCGGAGAGGCGGCCGCGGCCGTCAAGGCCGGCGAGTTTGATGCGCGAGGCGTAGCCGGCCGGGCAACCCAGTTGCTTGATCGTGCTGGTGGACCGGCAGGCCCGGTCGAAGTGGCCGCCCGCGTACACGATCCCGCCCAGGACCGCGATCGTGTGCACGTCGCCGTCGAAGAGGTGTGTCCAGCGGACGCGGCCCGCCGGTGAGTAGGCGACGACGCGGCCGCCCGGGCCGCCGGTGCCGGTGTAGACGCCGCGGGAGTCGACGGCCACGTCCATGACCATGGCTGGGGCGTTCGGGCGGAAGGACCGGACCAGCGCACCGCCGGTCGGGGTGACGGCGGCGATGCGGCCGGCGCCTCGCGCACCGTTGACCCGGTGGAATTCGCCGCCGAGGTAGACGCGGCTGCGGGTCACGGCGAGCGAGCGGACCCGCGCGTCGGTGGCCGGGCGCCAGCTGCGGTCGAGCGAGCCGCCGCGGTGGGAGAAGGCGGCCACGTTGCGCCGGGACACACCGTCCACGGAGGAGAAGCGGCCGCCGACGTACACGCGGCCGTTGCCGATCGCGAGGGTGGCGGCCTCGCCGGTGAGCCGGTGCGCGAAGGGTGCGACCCGGCCGCTGCTGGTGTCGATCCGGGCGACCGAGTCACGCCGCAGGCCGGACACCGTGTCGAAGTCACCGGCCGCGTAGATCGAGGTGCCCGCGACGGCCAGGGCTCGGACCGTACCGTTGGCAGCGGGTGACCATCGCAGGAGCGCGCCCGTGCGGGCGCTGAAGGCGGCCAGGCGTTTGCGCGGGAAGGTCCGCCCGCGGGAGGTGACCGCGGTGAAGGACCCGCCGACGTACACGGTGTCACCGCGGGCCGCGATCGCCCAGACGGTGCTGTTGAACGACGGCGTGGCGTGCGCCCGCGACGTGACGGTGGCGGCGCCCTGCACGGCGGCCGGGACGGCGACGTCCGCCAATCCGACAGCAACGATGCAGGTCAAGGCCAGGGTTACCGAAAGCTTCCGCATACTGTGATCAACTTCCGGGACGCCCGGAGGAAACGATCACGCTGCTGAGCAGGGCCACCGCCGCGGCGGCGTGGGGTTTGACCACGCCGCGCGATGCGAAGTTCTTCGCCCGGACGAGCAACTGCCGCTGACCCTGCTCGACGTCGCGGGACAGCACCCCGGTCAGGAAGCGTCGCACCCGCGGCTGCAGGCTTGTCTCCGTGCCAGCGTCGAGCCGCGCGACCGCCTCGGCGATGGTCGCCGCGGCGTCCGGCAGGTACAGGTAGTCGGGCCCTTGCGGGAGGCGCTGCCGGGTCAGGTCCGCGCCTCCCCGGAAGTACGTGCCAATCAGCTCTGCCCCGGAGAAGTCGTTGCCGTGGAACTCGTTGGCGGTCCGGGTCATCAGCTGCCGCACACTTTGCGGCGGCTCACCCAGACCCTTCGCGTACGAACGGAGGCGCGACTCACCCGAGCCCGGCAGCGGCGCGCCCCAGAACTGACCGGAGCGCACCTTCCCGGTGACGACGCAGCCGACCATGTCGACGAACTCGCCGTCCCATTCACGCAGGTCGACGTCGCGGAAACTGCACCGGACGAACCGCGCGAACCCGCCCGTCGTGCGACGCACAACCGCGCCGTCGAACGAACAGTCGACGTATTCGGAGACCTCCACACCGGACCCGAAGGCCGCGTTGTCGACCCGCAATCCCGCGAAATTGCAGCGCTCGAAGCCGGAGCCGACGGCGCCGAAGCTCGTCAGCCGCAACCCGGTGAAATCGCGGTCCGTCAGGTGCTCGTGGTCGAAGAACATCTCCGCAGTCACCGGCTTGCACCCGCCGCTGAGCCGGGCCGGGCAATCATGGCCAGATGATGCAGCTGAGCCGGATTCACCCGCCGAGATTACTCAGCGCTGGGCGCAGCAAACCTCACGCTCCGGCGGGGGCAGACGCTGACGCGGCGCCTGGCCCGCCTTTGCCGGGGCCGCGACCGGGCTGCTCCTATGGTCGGCCGCTGCGGTTGCCGGAGCAGTTCTCAGAGCTGTTCGGGGGTTGCCATCCGGTAGACGAAGGCGCCGAGGCCGTTCTGCGCGATCGCGATGATGGCGTGCGCGATGCTCTCCTGAGTCGCGGCCTGGCTCAGATCGCCGAGCCGGACCGCTTCGTAGCCGGCGTCGGTGTTGAGCTGCTCCACCACACGCCGGGCCTCTTCGTCACCGGACCACAGGTTGCTCGGCCGGGCGCGGGCGTCGGCGATCTGCGGGTACAGGGCGGCGATGTTGGTGTTGAACACCTTCGCCGTCGGCCCGCCGGTCACCGACTTGACGTACTCGGCGTTGGAACCGAAACCGGCCGGAGGCTTCACTTCGCCGTACAGGTTGGTGGCGTCCAGCACCGTCTTGCCCGACAGTCCCGTCACCGACGACAGGGCCGCCTGCACCGCGTCGCCGGGGACTGCGATCAGTACCGCATCCGCGGCGCCGGCATCGCCACCTCCGCGTCCGAGGCGTTCCACCTTGTGGCCGGCCCGCTCCCACAGGTCGGCCAGTCCACCGCCGATGTTGCCTCGTCCGATCACGGTGATGTTCATGGTTTTCTCCTGCGGGTCCGGAAAGCGCCGGAGTGCCTCCGGTGCACGGAACGACACTAAGATCGCCGCCGGACGCCAGTCCAAGACCTGTATGCGTACCGGACGATAGGATTTTCCTATCGACGTCAGCCCGCGCACTCTCCGCTATTTTCTGGCCGTTGCCGAAGAACGTCACTTCGGCCGGGCCGCCGCGCGCCTCTACATCTCTCAGCCGTCCCTGAGCCTTCAGATCCGCAAGCTCGAGGAAACCCTCGGTACGCCGCTCTTCGTCCGTTCGAGCCGCCGGGTGCAGCTCACCGCGGCAGGCCGGGCGCTCGCGGACGAGGCGCCGGGAGCCTTGACCGCGCTGGAGCGTGCCCTGGAGATGGCCCGGCTGGCGGGGTCGGCCGAGACGACGACGATCCGTCTGGGCTACACACCGGTGGCGAGCTTCGGCACGCTCACGGCGCTGCTGGAGGCGATCCAGGAGGAACATCCCGGCCTCACCATCGACGCCCGCGAGTTCTTCAGCGCCGAGATCCCCGAACGACTTCACGTCGGCGACCTGGACATCGGTCTGGCCCTCTTCCCGCCGATCCCGGACGGGGTGGCCGGCGAGCTCGTCCGCGCGGAACGCGTCGCTGCGGTTCTCGGCACGCACCACCGCCGGGCGGCCGCGGCAGAGATCCCACTGGCGGATCTCAGCGACGAAACCTTGCTGCTGTTCCCCCGCCGCCTGGCCCCGGCGTACTACGACGGCATTGTCGCCGCGTGCCACCAGGCCGGGTTCACCCCTCGGATCAGCACCTTCGAGGAGCCCCCGGTGAACGCCATGCTCTCGCGGCTCGCCAGCGGGCACGAGGTCGGCCTGGCGCCCGCTTCGTTCACCGAGCACGCCGCCAAGGCCGGTATCGGCGTCACCCACCGCAACATCACCACTCCGACCATCAAGGCGGAATTCTCGATGCTGTGGTCCACCTCCGATCCCTCACCCGCCGTCGCCGGCGTCGTCGCCACCACCCGCCGGTACGCCGAACGCCACGGATGGCTGGGCTGAGTCGGAAGGGTCTAAGCCAGCCAGCCGGGACGGATCAGGCCCGCCTCGTACGCGTACACGACCAGCTGCGCGCGGTCGCGGGCGCCGAGTTTGACCATCGTGCGGCTGACGTGGGTCTTGGCGGTGGCCGGGCTGATCACCAGGCGGGCGGCGATCTCGTCGTTGGACAGGCCCTCGCCGACCAGGACCATCACTTCGCGTTCGCGGTCGGTGAGCTGGTCGAGCTGGCGTTCGGCTTCCTCGGGGGGCAGGGCGGGGCGCCCGCGGCCACCGGGAGCCGCGAACTCGCCGATGACCCGGCGCGTGACGCTCGGCGACAGCAGCGCGTCCCCGGCGGCGACGGCGCGGACGCCGCGGAGGAGCTCGACCGGTTCGGTGTCCTTGACGAGGAAGCCGGAGGCACCGGTGCGCAGCGCCTCGAAGACGTACTCGTCCAGCTCGAAGGTCGTGAGGATGACCACCCGGGTGCCGGTCAGGGCGGGGTCGGCGGCGATGCGGCGGGTGGCTTCGAGGCCGTCGACGCCGGGCATGCGGATGTCCATCAGCGCCACGTCCGGGTGGGTCGCGGTGGCGAGGCGTACCGCTTCCAGGCCGTCGCCGGCTTCCGCGACGACCTCGATGTCGGGTTCGGCGTTGAGCAGCGCCCGGAAGCCGGCCCGGACGAGGGCCTGGTCGTCGGCGAGCAGGACCCTGATCATGTGTTTTCTCCTGCTCCGGTGGGAAGGACGGCCGAGACCAGGTACCCGCCGCCGGGCAGTGGTCCCGCTTCGAGGGTGCCGCCCAGGCTGGCCGCCCGGGCGCGCATGCCGGCGATGCCGCTGCCGTTGTCGTCGCCGTCCGGCTCGTCCTCGGCCGGCAGTCCGTCGTTCTGCACCGACAGGTGCAGCTCGGTCTCGGCGTAGGTGACCGACACGGTCGCCGCCACCCCCGTGTCCGCGTGCCGGCGGATGTTGGTCAAGGCTTCCTGCACGATCCGGTACGCCGCCCGGTCGACCTCCGCGGGCAGGTCACGCCGCTGCCCGACGGTCTCCGTGGTGACCGGCAGGCCGGCGTCCGCGGTGAGGTCGGTCAGGCGGTCCAGGCCGAGGGCGGGCTGGCGGGGTGCGGCCTCCTCCTCGGGGCGCAGCACACCGAGGACGGCCCGGACCTCGCGCAGCGCCTCGGCGCTGGCCGTCTTGATCGCGGCGAGGGCCTCGCGGGCCTGCTCGGGGCGGTTGTCCATCAGGTGCAGTCCGACACCGGCCTGCACGTTGATCAGGGACAGGTGGTGGCCGAGCACGTCGTGGAGCTCGCGCGCGATGCGCAGCCGCTCGTCGGAGGCCTGGCGGCGTTCCTGTTCCTCCTTGGCACGGGCGCGTTCGGCCTTGGCCTTGCTCATCTCGGCCAGGTAGGCGGAACGCGCGCGGGCCGCGTTGCCGACGAACACCGTCATCGCGAGGCCCACCGCGGTCAGCACGGAGTCGCGGACCTCGGGCCGGACGGCGGCCGGCAGCCCCAGCGCATCGGCGAAGAACCACATGACCGCGAGGTAGGCCAGGTATCCGGCGATGGCGATCGGCACCGCCACGGCCCGCCTTCCGGCCTTGACCGCGGTGAACAGCGCGATGACCACGGCGACGGCGTAGGTCCAGGCCGGCTCCACCAGCGTGGCGAAGCCGATGGTCGCGGCACCGGAGACGATCAGGACAGCAATGGGGGCGCGGCCGCGCCAGGCCAGCGCGAGCGGCCCGGCCAGCAGCAGCACCCAGGCGATGATGTCGGTCGGATGGGCCAGCGCGGACGCCTCCGCCCCGCTGCCGAACGCGTGGAAGCTGAGCGCGGCGACGACGGCACCGGGCCAGGCGTGCCGGCCCTGTCGTGGGGAACCGTCAGCCCGCCGCGGCGGCCAGGACCGCGACCGATCAGTCCCGGCCCACCCGGGCCCACGCCCCCGGCCGGCGGCCCCGCGACCGAACCCGGACCCACCACCGTGACCCGCCCGCCCACGGTCGGAGTCGGCCTCACCACCGTGACCTGGCCGCCCACGGTCGAAGCCGGCGTCGCCCCCGTGACCCGCCCGCCCACGGTCGGAGCCAGGCACACCGTGACCTGGCCACCCAGGGTCGAAGGCGGACTCACGGTCGAGCCCTGGCCCATGGTCGGACAGAGACCCGGAGACGTGAGCGTCACGGCCGCGGCTGAAGCGACCGGACCACCGCGCCTCGACCGCGTCGAGCCAGTCCGCAGGCGCGCCGGGGCGGCCCGGGCGGCCGGGTCGATCCGGTCGCCGGGGCGGCTGCTGGCGGCCCGGATCTCGCACGTTTCGAACCTACGGCACCGCTGCTCACCCCGGCATCCACACCGGCGACGATGCCGTCCTGCGCCCTGGGGCGTACGCCTGTCCCCCGCGTACGCCCCAGGGGGTACGCCGGCGGTCGCCTGCTGCTCCGCCGGCGGCGTACGGGATGCTCCGCCGGGGCGACGCGGGCCGGCGGCGGATCGGGGACTCTGGTGTCAGATCCCGCCACGTTTCAGGAGGTCACCGTGCATCCCAACGACGCCACCTGGTCCGGGCCGAACCGGCTCCGGACCTCCGACACCGAACGCGAGCAGGTTGCCGAGATCCTGCGGGCCGCGATGACCGAGGGGCGGCTCACGCTGGAGGAGGGTGAGGAGCGGCTCGGGCAGGTCTACGCGGCGAAGTTCCGGGACGAGCTGGCCCCGCTGACCGCCGACCTGCCGGATCAGGGCCGCCGGGCGCTCGCCGACACGCCGCAGGCCCAGGCCGCGACACGCCGGGACGTGCGCCGCCACGCCGGTTTTGTGGTCGTCCTGGCGTTCTTCCTGACCTCGTTGTGGGCGCTGTCCGGCGCGCACTTCTTCTGGCCCGCGATTCCGCTCGCGTTCCTGGTCATCGGCCTGATGCGGCACGCGCGGTACGGCAACCGCCGGTTCGAGCACTACCACCGGCACCAGGTCGCGCCGTGGAACGCACCGAACTACAGGTGATCATGAACACTCCACAGTAGAGGTGGCGGTCGTTGAACGCCCCTCCCCGCTCTGCGAGAGTTGCCGGGTTTACCCCCGGGCGACGCGCTCGGGGGTCACGGGGAGGGGTGGTCTCGACCATGATGGGTCCGTCGCACGCGTTGTCGGGCGCGGCCGTCTGGCTGTCCGGCAGCCTGGCACTGGACCATTTTGCCGGATATGAGCAGTCACCGCTGGCGGTGGCCGTGGGTACGGCGGTGTGCGCGGGCGGTGCGCTGCTGCCGGACCTGGACCTGTCCGGCAAGGTGACCCGCAACCAGGGCGGCGCGACCGTGGCCCGGACGTTCGGGGTGTTCTCCCTGTTCGTGGCCGAGGTGATCGAGAAGATCTCGCTGGGCGTCTACACCGCGACCAAGCTCAGCCGGGATCCGCGCCGCAACAACGGGCACCGCACCTTCACGCACACCCTGCCCTTTGCCGGTCTGGTCGGCTGGGGCACCACGAGCCTGTGCGCGAGTCAGGGCAAATGGGCCGTGGTTTTCATCGTCTTCTTCATGGCCGGTCTGGCGCTGCGCGGGCTCTTCGACGAGTGGGCCGAGCGCGCCGGCTGGGTGATCGTGACCCTGGCCTCCGGGGTGATCGCGTGGTTCACGGCGGCGAACCTGCCCGGTGACCGCGGTTATCCGATGCTCGGCTTCGCAGTCGGTGTGGGATGTTTTGTCCACCTGCTCGGCGACATGATCACCAAGAACGGTGTCCCGATCCTGTGGCCGATCCCGATGGGCCGGCGCATGTGGCGCATGATCGGCGTCCCGAACGGCATGGCGGTCCGGGTCGGCGGCAAGGGTGAGGTCATCGTCCTGCGCACGCTGTTCACCCTGGTCGCCGTCCTCTCCGTCTTCGGGCTGTTCGCCCCGCACGTCCTGCAGCAACTCGACCTGGACGTCTGGGCCCGCGGCTAACCGGGCGCGATCACGGCGGTGTTCTGCCCGGCGACGATCCTCCAGGTGCTTCCGGTACGGATCCAGACGTAGGTCGGGCTGCCCGCGCCGTCCTCGGCCAGTGGTCTGCCGTCGAGGTCGGTGTACTGCTGCCGGACGCCGGTCAGCGCCACGTCGGGCGTGATGAAGGCGACGTGTTCGACGTCGTAGTCGACCGATCCGGTGGCCATCGCGCCCGGCAGCACGCCGCGGGTGAACTCGCTGATCTCGTCGAGGCCGATCAGGCGGCGGCCGGCCCCGTTCACCCAGACAGCGGAGGGGTCGAAGAGGGCGAGGAAGCCGTCCACGTCCTCCTGCCGCTGGCTGCGTTCGAGCTCGGCGACCAGATCGGTCAGGTCCTGCACGTCGCGGGAAGTCATGGGAAAGACCGTAGAAGCTGAACCGCCGTTGAAGTAAAGCCCCAAAATCGTTTGCCGGTACGGGTGCGGAACGCTTACCTTTCTCTCGCACTCACCGGTGCGCAGAAGACGGCTACTTCCGCTTTCAACGGGGAGACGCGGGTTCGAATCCCGTCATCGTCGTACCGGCGATGTCGACCAGCGGCCGAGGTCACCTAGGCCCCGCAAGGGGCCAGTTTCCGTCTCCGCTTCGATCTCGGTGGGTGTGCACTTCCCGGTGCGAAGGCGACGGTTACATCTTGGAGGGGTCCCACGGCCCCGGTGAAGAGCCGTCCGTCGCCGGCTCCGATCTCGGGAGGCGCAACCTCTCCGCACGCCCGGTGCGCAGGCAACGGTTACTTCGGGCTCTGTTGGTTCGGGGGTTCGAGTCCTCCGGTCGCTCTCGGGCGGCTAGCTCAACGGTAGAGCGGCAGATATAAGTCCGTGGCCGACTTTGATCTCGGGCGTGCGGAGTGGTGCGTCTCCCTGCGCAAAAAACCTGCGCAAGAAACATGGGGGGACACGATGGCCAAGTTCAACGTCAAGCAGCGGCAGACGCTCGTCACCGCCGAGGGCGCTCCGGGTTTTGCCCGTGCGCCACGCTCCGAGCTGTTCCTGCTCGCGGTGTCCAACCTGGTCGGTGAGGACACCTTCTACGAGGGTGCCGCCGACCGGGACGCACGGTTCCGGGAGCTGGTGCGTACGGTCGCCGTCGCGGACCCCGAGTGGTTCGCGCGCTTCGTGCGGTGGCTCCGGCTCGGTGCCAACCTGCGGTCCGCGTCCGTCGTGGCCGCGCTGGAGGGTGCGCGGGCGCAGGTGTCCGAGGGCATTCCGGGCTCGCGGGCCGTGGTCGACTCCGCGTTGCAGCGGGCCGACGAGCCGGGTGAGGCCCTCGCGTACTGGCTGGGCCGGCACGGTCGTTCCCTGCCCAAGCCGGTCAAGCGTGGTGTCGCCGACGCCGCGGTACGCCTCTACCACGAGCGCAGCCTGCTCAAGTACGACTCCGAGGCGGCCTCGGTGCGCTTCGGCGACGTGGTCGACCTGACCCACCCGGTCGCCAAGGACGAGCGGCAGGGTGAGCTGTTCCGGCACGCGCTGGACCGGCGGCACAAGCGCGACAACCCGGTGCCGGCCTCGCTGAGCCTGCTGGCGGCCCGGGCCGAGCTGATGGCCCTGCCGGTCGAGCAGCGCCGGGACACCACCGACCCGGAGGTGCTGCGCGCCGCCGGCATGACCTGGGAGGCGCTCGCCGGGTGGCGGCAGACGGCCATGGACGCCGCGGCGTGGGAGGGCGTGATCCCGTCGATGGGCTACTTCGCCCTGCTGCGCAACCTGCGCAATTTCGACGCGGCCGGGGTCTCCGACGCCGTCGCGGAGCAGGTGGCGGCACGGCTGTGCGACCCGGACGAGGTGGCGAAATCGCGGGTCCTGCCGATGCGGTTCCTGTCGTCGTACAACGCGGCGCCGAGTCTGCGGTGGGCGTACCCGTTGGAGAAGGCCCTGCAGCTGGCGCTGGCGAACGTGCCGGCTCTGGACGGCCGGACCTTGATCCTGATCGACACCTCGGGGTCGATGAACAGCGACTTCAGCCGCGACGGGTCCCTGCGCTGCTGGGACGCGGCGACGGTGTTCGGGCTGGCCCTGGCCGCCCGCGCGAAGAAGCCGGCCGTGGTGTCGTTCTCGACCACCTCGAAGGTCTTCCCGAGCCGGAGGGGCGAGTCGGTGCTGGCCGGGGTACGCCGTTTCCGGGAGGACGGCTACTTCCTCAACGCCGGTACGCAGACCGCGCAGGCGGTGTGGAAGCACTACGACGGGCACACCCGCGTGGTGGTCCTCACGGACGAGCAGGCGCACTGGCACGGTCAGGAGGACGTGGTGGCGGCGGTCCCGCGGGAGGTTCCGGTCTACACGTGGAACCTCGCCGGTTACCGCCTGGGGCACACGGCTCCCGAGGACAACCGGTACACGTTCGGCGGCCTGTCGGACTCCGCGTTCTCGATGATCCCCTTGATCGAGGCCGGCTCGCGCGAGGTGTGGCCGTTCTGATCTATTGGGTGCATGACCTATTCGGCGCTGAGCCACCTGGAGTGTTCGCGGACCGGGGCCCGGTACGACGCTGACGTCGTCCAGGGGGTCAGTCCGGCCGGGGTTCCGTTGCTCGCCCGCTACGACCTGGAGCGGGCGGCACGGACCCTGACCCGCGAGTCGCTCGCCGGCCGTCCGGCCACCCTGTGGCGGTACCACGAGGTCCTGCCGGTGCGCGATCCCGCGTTTGTCACCACTCTCGGCGAGGGGATGACTCCGCTGCTGCCGCTCCCCCGGTACGGCGCGAGGATCGGCCTGCCCGGTCTGCTGATGAAGGACGAGGGGCTGATCCCGACCGCCTCGTTCAAGGCGCGCGGCGCGGCGGTCGGGGTGTCGCGGGCGGCCGAGCTCGGTGTCACCGGTGTTGCGATGCCCACCAACGGCAACGCCGGGGCGGCGTGGGCCACCTACGCCGCCCGGGCCGGGATGCGGTGCCTGATCGCGATGCCGGTCGACGCGCCGGCCATCACGCGGACCGAGTGTGTCGCCACCGGTGCCGAGCTCTACCTGGTCGACGGGCTCATCGGCGACGCCGGCAAGCTGGTCAACGCCGCGGTCCGGGAACGCACCGGCTACCAGGAGGTCTCGACCCTCAAGGAGCCGTACCGCCTCGAAGGCAAGAAGACCATGGGTTACGAGCTCGCCGAGCAGCTCGGCTGGCGGGTCCCCGACGTCATCCTGTACCCGACCGGCGGCGGTGTCGGCATCATCGGCATCTACAAGGCGCTGCGCGAGATGCAGGAGCTGGGCTGGATCGGCGAGCGGCTGCCGCGGCTGGTCGCGGTGCAGGCGCAGGGGTGCGCGCCGATCGTCGAGGCGTTCCATCAGGGTGCGGAGGTCAGCGTGCCGTTCCCGGACGCGCACACGGTGGCGTTCGGCATCACGGTGCCCAAGGCGCTCGGTGACTTTCTGGTGCTCGACGCCGTCCGGCAGACCGGTGGCACGGCCATCGCCGTGAGCGACGAGGATCTGCTGGCCGCGCAGAGTGTGCTGGCCCGTGACGAGGGCACGTTCATCTGCCCGGAGGGCGCCGCGTGCCTGGTCGCGGCGGCGCAGCTGCGCGAGTCGGGTTTCCTCGGCGCCGCGGAGACCGTGGTGGTGCTCAACACCGGCGCCGGGCTCAAATATCCGGAGACGATCGGTGTCGACGTGCCGACCCTGCCGGTGAGCGGGGCAATCCCGTCGCTCTGAGACCGACAGCGCTGGACAAGATTCACGGGCGCACTAGAGTGATCGCTGCTTCCACAATGGAACTCATTTCCTGCCTGGCCACGACACGTCTCTCGCCGCCTAAAGGATCTTCATGCCACACATTCCCCCGTCCGCCGTGCCCGCGACGGACGATGTAGCGCTGCGGGGGCGGCTGACCTGGCTCATCGCCGCGCCGGCCGGGGCCGCCGCACTGCTCTTCGCGGTCACGGCCGGTTACTTCTGGGCCGGCGGCGCGGACACGTCCGACCTCGTGCTGGTCGTCGCTTTCCTGCTCGGCGTGCTCGCGCTCGTGGTCGTGGCGGCCAAGGCGGCCGGCACGGTCCGGCAGCTCGACGACCGCGTCGCTCCCCTGCTCAGCGAGGCAGCGACCGCCCGGGCCGAGGCCGCGACCGCCCGGGCCGAGGCCGACGCGGCCCGCACCGGTCTCGCCGACGCGCAGACCCGGGCGGCGTCCGCGAAGGACGAGGCCACCGGCGCCCGGACCGCGCTCGACGACGCCCGGGCCGAGCTGACCCGGCTGGCCGAGCAGCTCCAGGTGGCCGAGCAGCGGCCCGTCCCGGTACGCACCTCGGCCGGACGTCAGGTCGAGGTCTTCGTCAACCTGTCCCGCCGGCTGCAGTCGCTGGTGCACCGCGAGATCAAGCTGCTGGATGCGCTGGAGAACGAGGTCGAGGACCCCGACCTGCTCAAGGGTCTGTTCCAGGTCGACCACCTGGCGACCCGCATCCGCCGCCACGCCGAGAACCTGGCCGTGCTCGGCGGCGCGGTGTCGCGCCGGCAGTGGAGCCGCCCGGTGGCGCTGACCGAGGTGCTGCGCTCGGCGATCGCCGAGGTCGAGCACTACTCGCGGGTCAAGCTGGTGCCGCCGATCGAGGGGACGGTGCCCGGGCACGCCGTCGCCAGCATCATCCACCTGGTCGCCGAGCTCATCGAGAACGCCACGATGTTCGCGCCGCCGCACACCCAGGTGCTGCTGCGCGCCCAGCACGTCGCCGCCGGTGTGGCGGTCGAGGTCGAGGACCGCGGCCTCGGCATGCAGCGCGACGACCAGGAGCGCGTCAACCGCCTGCTGCTCAACCCGGACGACATCAACCTCGACGAGCTGCTCGCGGACGGCCGGATCGGCCTGTTCGTGGTCTCGATGATCGCCCGCCAGCACGGTGTCACCGTGCAGCTGCAGGGCAACATCTACGGCGGCACCCAGGCCGTGGTGATCCTGCCGCAGCACCTGCTCGGCTCGGCGCAGGCCGACCCGGAGCCCACCGGTACGCGGCTGGCGCTGTCACAGAACACGATGGAGCTGGCGCAGCGGATCCCGGGGCCGTCCCAGATCGCCGCCGCCCCACCGGTCTGGCCCGCCTTCGCGCCGCCCGCCGAGGTCCCCGAGCCGGTCGCGGTGACCACCCCGCCCCCGCTGCCCCGGCGCCACAGCCAGACCCACCTCGCGCCCGAGCTGCAGGCCGGCCCGCCGGCGGCGGCACCGGACGACGACACCGAGCACAACACGGGCCTGATGGCCTCCTTCATGCAGGGTGTCTCCCGCAGCGAAGCGGCGGACCAGCCCGACGAGAACCGCTAAGGAAGGTGCGCTCAAGTGCAGAGCAATGACCCGGTACGCCCCGCGCAGGACCTCGTCTGGTTGCTCACCGGGCTGATCGAACGCGTCCCGGACACCCGGAGCGCGCTGCTGCTGTCGTCGGACGGGCTGCGCAAAGCGGCGTACGGCCTCGACGACGCCGCCGCCGACCACCTAGCCGCGATCTCCTCCGGGCTGTTCTCCCTGGCCCGCAGCGCCGGCACCCGCTTCGGTGGCGGCGAGACCGTCCGCCAGGTCGTCGCCGAGCTGCAGGACGCGCTGCTGTTCGTCTCCGCCGCCGGCTCCGGTGCGGTGCTCGCGGTGATGGCCGGTCCGCAGGCCGAGCCCGGTGTGCTGGGTTACGAGATGGCCCAGCTCGTGAAAAGCGTCCGGCCGTACCTCGGTACGCCGGTACGGTCGGCCGCCGGCGGCGCGGCACGGTGACGATGGTGAGCGCCGAGGACGAGCACTGGGTCGACGAGGCCGCGGGACGTCTGGTCCGCCCGTACACGGTGAGCAACGGACGCACCGAGCCGACCACCCGCATGGAGTTGCTGTCGATGGTCCGGGCGACCGGCCGGCTGCCGCACGGCAGGCTCGAACCGGACCACGCCGAGGCGCTCGGTCTGTGCAGCACCCCGACGACGGTCGCCGAGATCTCGGCGCGGCTGCGGCTGCCGGCGGTCGTCACCAAGATCCTGCTTTCCGACCTGGTCGACGCCGGCGCCGTCGACACGCGATCCCCCGGCCCGGCGGCCGAACCCACCAACACGGCGGTACTGGAGACCATCCTCAATGCATTACAGCGACGACTCTGATCTCTTCCCGACAGCGCTCAAGCTGCTGATCGCGGGCGGTTTCGGCGTGGGCAAGACGACGTTCGTGGGTGCCGTCAGCGAGATCGAGCCCCTGCGTACCGAGGAGATCCTCACGACGGCCGGTGTCGGGACCGACAACCTGACCGGCATCGAACGCAAGACGACCACCACGGTGGCGATGGACTTCGGCCGGATCACCATCGACAGCACCCACGTCCTCTACCTGTTCGGCACCCCGGGCCAGGAACGCTTCTGGTTCATGTGGGACGAGCTGTCGGCCGGGGCCATGGGCGCGGTCGTGCTGGCCGACACCCGCCGCCTGCAGGACTGTTTCGCCGCCGTCGACTTCTTCGAGTCCCGCGGCATCGGCTTCCTGATCGCGGTCAACCAGTTCGACAACTCCTTCCGGTACGAGCCGGAGGATGTCCGTTCCGCGCTCGACCTGCGGGCGGAGGTGCCGATCGTCACCTGCGACGCCCGTGACAGCCGGTCGTCCACGGGTGTGCTCGTCCGTCTCATCCAGCACCTGCTCGGCGCAAACTCCACCCCGACGCCCGTACGGAGCCCGGCATGATCTACGACGCTTCCCCGCACCACCCGCTGACACCGACCGACCTGGAGGTGCCGCTGCGCATGCGGCGCCTGCGCGAACTGGGCCTGGGTGAGCAGCCCGACCCCGAGTTCGACGAGTTCGCGCGCAAACTCACCGAGGTCACCGGCGCCCCGTACGCGATGGTGAACTTCATCAGTGAGGACCGGCAGTACTTCGCCGGGCTGCACTCCGCCGCCAAGGGTGACGGCGCGTCACCGGGACGCGTGATGAGCCGTGATCACGGGTACTGCCCGCACGTGGTGGTGCGGCGCAAGGCCCTGGTCCTCGACGACGTCTGCGATTACCCCCGATTCGCGGGCAACCCGGTGGTCGACGAGATCGGCATCCGGTCCTACCTCGGCGCGCCCCTGATCGACCGCACGGGGACCACGCTCGGCACGATCTGCGTCGTCGACGTCGAGCCGCGCCCGTGGGGCCGCCCCGGCCTGGAGACCATCAAGTCGCTGGCCACCGAGCTGATCGAGCAGATCCACCGGCGCGAGGTCAGCTGACCGCCTCCACGGTGACCCGCGGTGCCAGCTGCTGCGACCACTGGCCCTTCGCCGTGCCCAGCGCGAACTCGGCCAGCCGCAGCAGCTGCACGTCGGAGGTCCCCGCGGGCGCGAAGATGTGGTGGGCGTCGCGGAGATACCGCTCGACCGGCCGGTCCAGGTAGAGCCCGGCCGCGGCGTGGATCTCCATGGCGTTGCGGGCACTGTCCAGTGCGGACTCGACGTTCACCAGCTTGGCGTTCATCAGCTCCGCGTCACAGGGCAACCCGAGGTCCAGCGTGTGCACCGCGTGGTAGGCGGCCAGCCGCGCGGTCATCAGCCGTGACTGCATCTGGCCCAGCTTCAGCTTGATCGGCAGCAGGTCACCGAGGGGCTTGCCGTACCGGTGCCGCTCGGTGACGAACGCCGAGGTCTCCTCGACCAGCGCCTGGTGGATGCCGAGCGCAACAGCGGTCAGGTTGGGCCGCCCGTAGAGGATGCTCGACGAGTAGGCCACCGAGAGCCCGTCACCCTCGGCCCCGAGCCGGTTGGCCGCCGGCACCCGGCAGTTGTCGAAGACGAGCTCCCCGAAGCTGAACCCGTGCAACCCCATCGCGGCCCGGTGCGGCCCGAGCGAGAAGCCGGGCCGGTCCGCCTCGACCAGGAAAGCCGACAACCCCTTCGACCCCGCCCCGGTACGCAGGACGACTCCGTGCACGTCACCGACGTGGCTGTTGCCGACAAAAACCTTGCGCCCGTTGAGGACGTACTCGTCGCCGTCGCGGACAGCGCTGGCCGACATGCCCAGCACGTGCCCGCCGGACGCCTCCTCGGTGACCGCGATGGTGGGCAGACAGTCCCCCGCGGCGATGGCCGGCAGCCACGTCGCCTGCTGCTCGGCACTGCCGAAGTGCAGAATCTTCGCGACACCGAGCTGGGACGCCTGCACCATGGCACCCATGGCGCCACTCACCCGCGCCAGCTCCTCGATGATGATCGTCTTGGCCAGGTGCCCGAGCCCGAGCCCGCCGTGCTCCACACCGATCGTGACGCCGATCCAGCCCTGCCGGGCGATCAGCCGGGAGAGATCGTGCTGAACGTCGCGCGACTCCTCCATCTCACCGATCCGCAGCCGCACCTCGGTCTCGGCGAAAGCCCGCACCTCTTGCCGCAACAGATCATGGCGTTCCGTCTGGAAGTACGCGTCCACCGAAACTCCTCGAGGCCACAGCAAGCGACGGAAGCTGATCGTATCCATGCCACCACGGATAGTCATAGATCACTCGGTCAACATTGTTACCAGTACTGACGTAAACCACAAGCCAACCCGGGGCGAACCGGTCCACAGTAGACATCATCCCATGAAGACCTGAGCGAGCGCGGTGCTCGCGGCGACAAGACTGGCCGCACCACCGAGCACACCGCCCCAGGCGAGCAACAGCTTGACCCTGAACGCACGATCCGTGCAATGAGGACACGAAGAGTTGTCCACGTCCACTCCCTCGCCTTTCGACCGGTGCCGATTCCGCGGACCTATTAGAGACGTTTTCCGGCCGCCCGCAAAGAATGGCGATGTCACCTCGGCGGTCAATCCGGGCGGCGGATGACAGCGCAGTTGACATTGACATCCGCGCTTGCGTGAATATTTCTCCCGGTGATTCTCATGGCAGAATCGGCAGCTATGACCTCGTCAGATCCGGCGGCCGGCGACGACGGCAGACCGGCCCGGCTCGACCGGGAGCTGCGTGACCTGGCCGGTCGCACGGTCCAGCGGGCGTTCGACGTCCTGCCCAGCCGCGGTGCCCTCGACCTCCCGGTGCTCTTCGAGCTCATCGACGAGATCCACGAGGGCTGGCGCGCCCTGGAGACCGGGCAGCGGGCCGGCCTCCTCGAACGGGTGATGGTGGACGCGGTGCGCGGGCTGAGCGCCGACGTGCTCGTGCCGGACTCCGCGATGAGCTGGCGCCGGCTCGGTCAGATCATCTTCGATCTCGGCCCGTTCGACGACGCGGTCATGCATTCCGTCATCGTCGAGACCGCGGACAAAAGATACAACCGCCTGGTCACTTATGCCCGCCGCGAGTCCGGGTTCACCAAATCCAATCAGACCTTTTCCGACCGTGTCGCCAAGCTGCGCCAGCAAATCGTGGTGCAGCTGTTGTCGGGCACCCGGACGACCACGCTGCTGCGCTACGCGCCCGAGGCGCCGGCCGCCACGGTCTATGTGGACAATCCCGTCTTCGACGTCCTGCTGCGTACCCTCACCGCCGCCGACCCGGAGCTGGTGTCCCTGGTCGGCGAGCCGGGCATCGGCAAGTCGCGCCTGGTCCGCGAGGTGTGCGCGCGGTTGCTGCGGGCCGGCGACCTCGTGTGGCTCCGCGCCGGCGACGAGCACCACCTCTACGCCGACATCGCCGCTTTCCTGGAGGCCAACGGGACGCCCGAGGTGGGACCGGTCCTGGCCGACGCCATGCGGCAGTTCCGCCAGTTCCTGCACCGCGACAGCTCGCCCCCGGCGGTGGTGCTCGACGACGTCACCGACATCCGTACCGTGACCGCCCTGGTCGGCACGTCGCCGCGGCGGCCGGTCATCGCCACCTCCCACGCGCCGCTGGCCGAGCCCGTGCCCACCCCGTTGCGCGGCCTGCGCCCGTCGGCGGCGACCACGCTGGTCGGCGCCCTGGTGCCGGAGCTGAGCAGATGGGAGGCGGGCGCGATCGCCGCGATGACCGGTGGGCGGCCCGGCCTGATCCACGGCATCGTCACCCTGCTGCGCAACGCCACCGGCCACCTGGACGTCTTCGACGTCTGGCACAGCCTGCAGACCAGCCCGTCCGCGGTGATCGAGCTGATCGAGCCGGTCCCCGCCAACCGCATCTCGACCTTCTACGCCACGACGATGCGGCAACTGCGCACCCACGACGAGTACACCGCCGCGACGGTGGAGCTGGCCGCGATCCACGAGCTGGACTACACCAACCCGACGATCATCGCCACGTCGCTGCGGCTCCTGCAGCGGATCAACCAGAACACCGCCCAGGCCGTGGTCGCCCGGACCTACGCGATGCTCCCGCGGTACGGGCTGGTCTACCCGTCCCGCGATCCGCTGGTCTCCGCCCTGATCCGGGAGCAGTGCGGCCCCGTCGCCGCCCGGGCGGAGGAACTGCGGACCTCCCTGGCCCGCGACCTGCACGCCCGGTACGGCAGCTCGAACCGGGGTGAGGTCACCGACCTCGTCGCGGGACTGACCGCGGTGGAGAACTATCTGTCCGCCGCGACCGCCATCGTGTTCTCGGGCCCCTTCGCCACCGAGGTCTTCGACGAGCAGGGTGTCCGCCACCGGCTGGCGATGACGCGGATGACCCCGATGGACGCCGTCGCGGCGGTCGACCCGCAGGGTGAGCGGATCCGCTTCGTCCGGGAGTTCCGCTTCTCCGACGGCCGGGCCGTGGCGATGTCCGTGCACGTCAACGGCGCCGAGGTGCAGGCCCGGCTGGAGCCTGGTGCCGCCAGCTGGGCCATGACCTACAGCGGCCCGGTCATGTGAGACTCAGGCCGCGTCGGCGTAACACTCCACGATCGACACGTCGAGGGGGAAGCGGACCGCGGTAGTGCCGAAGAGCAGGTCACCGGCCTTGGTGGCGCTGGCGCGGACGGCCTCGGCGACCTGGTCGGCCTCCTCGGCCGGGCAGTGCACCCCCACCTCGTCGTGGACGAAAAGGACCAGCTCGGCGCGGGTGCCCTGCAAGGCCGTCCGCAGGGTCGCCAGCAGCACCAGGGCCCATTCCGCCGCCGTCGCCTGGATGACGAAGTTGCGGGTGAAGCGGCCGCGGGCGCGGCCCGAGGCGCCGCCCTGGGGCTCGGACGAGCCCGACTCCTCCGGGGGCTCGAGGCCGGCGTCGCGCCAGGCGGTCGAGGCCGGGGGGCAGGTGCGGCCGAGCCAGGAGCGCACCAGGCCGCCTGCCTCGCCGGTGCGGGCGGCGGCCTCGACGTACTCGAAAGCGGTCGGGTAGCTCTGGCGCAGCACCGCCAGGGCCGGGATCGCGGCGCCGCCGGTCTGGCCGTACATCGCGCCGAGCAGGGCGATCTTGGCTTTGGCCCGGTCGCCGCCGAAGGAGTCGGTGGCCAGGGCGGCGTAGAGGTCGCCGGCCGCGCCGGCCTTGGCGAGGCGGCCGTCGCCGGAGACGGCCGCGAGGACGCGGGGCTCGAGCTGGCCGGCGTCGGCGACGACAAAACGCCAGCCCGGGTCGGCGACGACCGCGCGGCGCACGACCTTGGGGACCTGCAGGGCGCCGCCGCCGCGGGTGGCCCAGCGGCCGGAGACGACACCGCCGGGGACGTACTCCGGGCGGAAGCGGCCCTCGCTGACCCAGGCGTCGCGCCAGGTCCAGCCGTGGGCGGTCCAGATGCGGTAGAGCTCCTTGTATTCGAGCAGGGGCTTCACCGCCGGGTGCTCGACGGTGCGCAGGACCCAGGCGCGGGTGTTCGGGATGTCGATGCCCGCGCGGGAGAACGCGCGCAGCACCTCGGCCGGGGAGTCGGGGTGCAGGCCGCGCAGGCCGAACGCGGCGTTGATCTCGGCGGCCAGCTCGGCCAGTTTGCGGGGTGGCCCGACGGGCTGGGGCGGGCCGAGCAGGTCGCGCAGGAGCTGGTCGTGGATGTCGGCACGCCACGGGAGACCGGCGTGGCCCATCTCGGCGCCGACCAGGGCACCGGCGGACTCCGCGGCCACGAGCAGCGCGAAGCGCCCCGGCTGGGCCGTTGCCGCGATGCGGGCGTGCTGGTCGGCGTACACGCTGGTCAAGGCCTCGAGGACTACCGAGCCGGCGGCGGTCGGCGGGCCGGTCATCGCCTCGAAGAGGGCGGCCTGGGCGAAGCCGGGCGGCTCGGCCAGGCGCGGCGGCGGGTCGGCGGGCACGGGGGCGCCGGTCAGGCGGGCCCAGGCCGCCCGCAGCGCGCGGGGCTCACCCCAGCGGCCCGCGTGACCCAGCAGCAGCGCCTCGGTCAGCTCGACGTCGTGGCAGCGGGCCACCCGGACCCCGGCGCGCAGCAGCGTGGGGTAACCCTCGGTGGTGGCGCTCCACAGCCAGCGGGGATGCTCGGCGGCCTCGCGGGCGGCGATGGCGGCGGGCAGGTCGGTGACGGACTGCGGCTCACCGGCGGGCCGGCCGTCGGGGTGCAGCTGCTGCCAGCGGCCGGAGCCGTGCCAGCTCCCGTCGTCGGACACCACCGCTACCAGCACTCCGCCATTGTGCCGGGTGGGTCTGACATTCAGGTGCTGAGCAGGCTCTCCAGCAGCTCGAGGGAGGTCTCGATGTTGACCCGGGGGTCGAGCAGCCATTGGGTCTGCAGTCCGTCGGACGCCGCGATGATCAGCGCCGCGGCCGCCTCGGGGGCGATGTCCGGGCGGATCCGGCCCGCTTTCTGCTCGGCCTCGACCCGGGAGGCCAGGAACCTCCGCAGGTCGGCGAAGCGGGCGCCGAAGAACGCCCGGGACGGCTCGTGACCCTCCTCCAGCGCACCCGCCACCAGCGTCGAGTAGAGCTGGACCAGCCCGGGCACCCCGTGGTTGCGGCGGGCCGCGTGGGTCATGAAGCCGACCACCGTGCTGTCCGCCGGCGGCCGGTCCTCGGTCATCGAGCGTTCCTCGGCGGCCCGGTAGACCTCGATCAGCAGTTCCTCGCGCGAGGCGAAGTAGTGCTTGAGCGCCGCGTGCGACACCCCGATGGCCTCGCCGATCGCGCGCAGCGACGTGCCCTCGGCGCCCCGCTCGGCGAAGACCTCGATCGCCCGGTCCAGGATCTCGCGGCGACGGCGGACCCCTTTGTCGTACGCACCACGGCGCGTGGTCTCGGGGGCGTCGGTCATCGGCCCATCGTAGGGCCACAAAAACTTCCGCACGGAGGTTTTCATTGTTACGGTCGTGTTATGAGACTCGACATCCCCGCCCTGCTGGCCGCGCTCACCCTCGAGGAGAAGGCCGGGCTCCTCGACGGCGCCGACTTCTGGCGTACCCAACCGGTCGAGCGCCTGGGCGTTCCCGGTGTGATGGTCACCGACGGGCCGCACGGCCTGCGCAAGCAGGCCGGCGACTCGGATCATGTCGGTCTCAACGACAGCGTCCCGGCGACCTGCTTCCCGCCCGCCGCGGGCCTGGCCTCCACCTGGAACCCCGAGCTGCTCGTGCGCATCGGCGAGGCGCTGGGCCGCGAGTGCCGCGCCGAGGAGGTCGCGGTGCTGCTCGGGCCGGGTGTCAACATGAAGCGCTCGCCGCTGTGCGGGCGCAACTTCGAGTACTTCTCCGAGGACCCGTTGCTCGCCGGTGAGCTCGGCGCCGCGCTGGTCAACGGCGTGCAGAGCCAGGGTGTGGGCGCGTCGCTCAAGCACTTCGCGGCCAACAACCAGGAGACCGAGCGGATGACGATCTCCGCCGACGCCGACGAGCGCACCCTGCGGGAGATCTACTTCCCGGCCTTCGAGCGGGTGGTCAAGCAGGCGCAGCCCTGGACGGTCATGTGCTCCTACAACAAGATCAACGGCACGTACGCCAGTGAGGACCCGTGGCTGCTCACCCAGGTCCTGCGCGACGAGTGGGGCTTCGAGGGCCTGGTCGTCTCCGACTGGGGTGCGGTCAACCGCCGTGACCACGGGGTGGCCGCCGGGCTCGACCTCGAGATGCCGTCCTCCGGCGGCGCCGGCACCCAGGTGGTCCTCGACGCGGTCAAGGCCGGGACGCTGAGCGAGGCCGACGTCGACCGGGCCGTGACCCGCGTCCTGACGCTGATCGACCGCTCGCTGCCCGCCCTGGCGCCGGGGCAGACCTTCGACGCCGAGGCGCACCACACGCTCGCCCGGGAGGCGGCGGCCGCCAGCGCCGTGCTGCTCAAGAACGAGGGTGGTCTGCTCCCCCTCGACCCGCGGACCGGCGGGACGATCGCGGTCATCGGCGAGTTCGCCCGCTCTCCCCGCTTCCAGGGCGCCGGCTCCTCGCAGGTCAACCCGACCCGGGTGGACAGCGCCCTGGACGCGCTGCGGGCCGCCGCGGACCGTGAGGTCACCTTCGCGCCCGGCTTTGTGATCGAGTCCGAGCAGGCCGACGCCGCACTGGTCGACGAGGCCGTCCGCGTCGCCCGCGAAGCCGAGGTCGCCGTGCTGTTCCTCGGGCTGCCGCCGTCGTACGAGTCCGAGGGCTACGACCGCGCGCACATGGACCTGCCGGCCCAGCAGATCGCTCTGCTGCACGCCGTCGCGGACGCCAACCCGCGCCTGGTCGTGGTGCTCTCCAACGGCTCGGTGGTCACCCTCACGCCCTGGCAGGACCGCGCGCAGGCCGTGCTGGAGGGCTGGCTGCTCGGCCAGGCCGGTGGCGCGGCGACCGCCGACCTGCTGCTCGGTGCGGCCGACCCGGCGGGCCGGCTCGCCGAGACCGTCCCCGTCCGTTTCGAGGACAACCCCACGATCGGCGCGTTCCCCGGCGAGCTCGGCCACGTCCGGTACGGCGAGGGCCTGCTGATCGGCTACCGCTGGTACGACGCGCACCGCCTGGAGGTCGCGTACCCGTTCGGCCACGGCCTGTCCTACACGACCTTCGCCTACAGCGACCTCGCGCTGCAGGCCGACGGTGACACCGTCCAGGTGTCGCTGACGGTCACCAACACCGGCGAGCGCAGCGGCCGCGAGACCGTGCAGGTCTACGTCACCGACCCGCAGGCGACCGTCTTCCGGCCCGAGCAGGAGCTGCGCGCGTTCACCCAGGCCGTCCTGGCGCCGGGCGAGAGCACGTCGGTGACCCTGTCCCTGGACTCGCGGGCGTTCGCCTTCTGGCACGAGACGGCCGGGCGCTGGATCGTCGAGGGCGGCACGTTCGGGATCCGGGTCGGCTCGTCGTCGCGCGACATCCGGCTCGAGGGCACCGTCGAGCTGTCCGGTGACGGCTACCTCGCTCCCCTGGCGCCCGAGTCGTCGGTGGACGTCTGGCTCGAGCACCCCGCCGCCGGCCCGTGGCTGCGCGAGCAGCTCGGTGAGGGAATGTTCACCGCCATGCTGTCCGACCCGACCAACGGCCAGATGATGCGGGCGATCCCGCTGCAGCGCCTCTCACGGTTCCCGGGCTTCCCGGTGACCGAGCCCGACGTCGACGCCGCTGTGCAGCGGTTCTCCGCGCGGTGACCGCAACCGTCGCCGCCGCGCCGTCCCAGCAGGCGCGGCGGGCCCGGATCGCTGTCGCGGTGCTGTTCCTCACCAACGGCGCGCTGTTCTCCAACGTCGTGCCGCGCTACCCGGAGCTCAAGGAGACGCTCGACGTCAGCAACGCGCTGCTGGGCACCGCCCTGGCCGCCGGCCCGCTCGGCGCCCTGACCGGTGGGCTGTTCGCCTCGGCCGCGATCCGCCGGTTCCGCTCCTCGCGGTCGGCGGCCTTCGGGATCGTGACGGTCGCCGCCGCGTTCCTGCTGGTGGCGTTCGCGCCGACGTGGTGGGCGCTGGGGCTGGTGCTGTTCGCCGCGGGTGCGGCCGACGCCATCGTCGACGTCGCCCAGAACGCCCACGGCCTGCGCGTGCAGCGGCTCTACGGCCGCTCGATCGTCAACTCGTTCCACGGTGTGTGGAGCATCGGTGCGGTGCTCGGCGGGCTCATGGGCTCGGCGGCGGCCGGGCTGAGGATCCCGCTCGTCGTGCACCTGGCCGTCGCCGGTGCGCTGTTCAGCGTGGTCGCGCTGGTCGCGTACAGGTTCATGCTGCCCGGACCGGAGGACGCCGAGCGGGCGGAACCGGCCACCGGGTCCGCGCCGGCCCGGCATGCCCTGACCTGGGCCCTGGTCCGCATGCTGGCCGCGCTCGGTGCCCTGGCGGCTTTCGGCGCACTGGTCGAGGACGCCGGCGCCTCGTGGGGCGCGCTGTTCCTGACCGACTACCTCAGCGCCGGAGCGGCCACCGCCGGTCTTGCGTTCGTGTCCCTGCAGGTGGCCATGACCGTCGGACGGCTGCTGGGCGACCGGGCCGTCGACCGTTTCGGCCAGCGCACGGTGGTCCGGGCGGGCGGCGCACTGGCCGCCGCCGGGATGGGTTTTGCGCTCGTCTGGCCGTCGGTGCCCTCGGCACTGGCCGGCTTCGCGCTGGCCGGGCTGGGCACGGCAACGCTGGTCCCGGCGGCGATGCACACCGCGGACGAGCTGCCCGGGCTGGCCCACGGCCTGGGCCTGACCGTCGTGAGCTGGGTGCTGCGCATCGGCTTCCTGCTCTCGCCACCGCTGGTGGGCCTGGTCGCCGACCACAGCAGCCTGCGCGTCGGGCTGCTCAGCGTGGTCGCCGCGGGCATCGGCACGCTGTTGCTCGGCCGCGTGCTGCTCAACCGCAATCCGGATCTACGCTGACCGGATGCCGACCGTGATCGAGGTGGTGACCGTCGTCGACGCGGCCCCGCGCCGGGTGTTCGACCTCGAACTCGACGTCGACGTGCACGCCGGATCCCTGCGCGGCAGCCGCGAGACCGCCACCACGAGCACCGGCCGGCGCCGGCTCACCCTCGGTGACGAGGCGACCTTCCGGGCGACACACTTCGGGCTGCCCTGGCGGATGACCAGCCGGATCACCGCCTGGGAGCCGCCGCACCGCTTCGTCGACGAGCAGACCCGGGGCCCCTTCCGCTCCCTGCACCACGAGCATCACTTCGAGGATCTGGGTACGAGCGCCACGCGAATGACCGACCGGATGACCGTCAGTGCTCCGCTGGGTGCATTCGGCGCGCTGGTGACCCGGCTGGTGCTTGCGCCCTATCTGCGCCGGCTGCTGAAACAACGCGCGGCCTACATCCGGCGCGTGGCGTGAAAACGGGCGGCGCCCCTCCCCCGTGGAGTGGCGCCGCCCGTTTGCGGTGCTGAGGACTACTTGGTCGCGCCCGCGGTGAGGCCCGACTGGATCTGGCGCTGGAAGAACGCGTACACGAGGATCATCGGCAGGATCGACAGGGTGAGGGCCGCGAAGAGCGCGGCCCAGTTGGCCTGGTAACCCGCGGACACCGAGATGTTCGCGATGCCCTGGGTGAGCACCCACTTCTGGTCCGCACCGGCGCCCTGCATGATCGCCACCGGCAGCAGGTACTGGTTCCACTGGCCGACGATGTTGAAGATCGTGATGCTGACCAGGCCGGACCGGGCCATCGGCAGCATGACCTGGAAGAACAGCCGCGTGTGGGAGGCGCCGTCGACGATCGCGGCCTCGGCGATCTGGTTCGGCAGCGTCTTGAAGAACGCCGTCATGAAGAAGACCGTGAACGGCAGCGAGTACGCGATGTAGACCAGGATCAGGCCGGTGTAGGTGTTCAGCAGGTTGAGGTTCTGCAGGATCAGGAACAGCGGCACGATGGCCATGAACACCGGGAACGCCAGGCCCGACACGAACAGGTAGTAGATCGCGCGGTTGCCGAAGAACTTGTACCGCGCCAGCACGTAGGCCGCCATCGACCCGAAGATCATGGTGCCGGCGGTGCTGAGCCCGACCACGAAGACGCTGTTGAGGAAGTAGCGCCCGATGTGCGCCTCGGTCCACGCCGTCTTGTAGGTCTCGAACGAGATCTTGCTCGGCAGGCTGAACGGCGCGGCCGTGAAGATCTCGGTGTTGCTCTTGAACGAGGCCAGGATCACCCAGATCAGCGGGGCGATCACCAGGATGCCCCAGACCGCGAGGGCGACGTGGGCGAAGCCGCTGAACAGCTTGGCGTCGCCCTTCTCGCGGCTCGCGGCCGCGGCGTGGCGCCGGCCGGGGTACTTCACGGTGCCGGGCGGGGTCGCCGGGCTCTCGGAACGCATCAGGTTTGTCATCGTGGACTCCCGGTCCGGCTCACAGCTCGATCGCGTCGCGCCGGGTGACCCGCAGGGTCAGCGCCGCGAAAGTGATGGTCAGGAAGAACAGCACGACGCCCATGGCCGAGGCATAGCCGAACTGCGCGTAGTCCTGCATGTTGCGGAAGATCTCCAGGCCGAGCACCGTGGTCGCGCCGTCCGGGCCACCGCGGTCCACCGACATGACGTTGACCAGGGCGAACGCGTCGAAGGCGGCGATGCCGAGGTAGACCCAGGCGACCTGCAGGGTGTTCCAGAGCAGCGGCAGCGTCACCTTGAAGAACAGCGTCCCGCGGGTCGCGCCGTCCAGGGCCGCCGCCTCGTAGATCTCCGTCGGGATGGACCCCATGCCGGCGGAGAAGAGCACGACGTAGAAACCGACGGCCTGCCAGACGAGCACGGCCAGGATCGACCACAGCGCCAGGTTCTTGTCGGCCAGGAACAGGATCGGGCCGGAGCCGATCTGGTTGAGCAGGCCGTTGATCAGACCGCTGTCGTCCGGGGAGTAGACCCGGGCGAAGATGACGGCCACCAGAGCCAGGGCGAGGAGCTGGGGGAAGAAGAACACCACACGGTAGAACTTCGACCCCCAGACACCCCGGGTCCGTCCGCCCTTCGACCCGCCACCCACGTTGAGCAGGAACGCGAAGAAGAGCGCCAGGATGATCGTGATCAGCGGCAGGAAGATCAGCAACACGATGTGATGCCGGATCGCCTTCCAGAACGTGTCATCCGAGAACAGCTTCACGAAGTTGTCGAAGCCGATGTAGTTCACGTCCGGCGAGAAGCCCCGCCAGTTGGTGAACGACAGCTGGAACGCCTGGAGGTAGGCCGCAACCACGAACGTGCCATAGATGGCCAGCGGCACGATCAGGAAGCCAATGATGAACGGGTACCTGCCGTGCTTCATGGTTCTCTTGCTCCGTTCGTGGGTGCGGTTACGTCGTCGGCGGGTCGAGCAGGATCAGCGCTTGAACTTCTCGATCGAGGAGTCCTTCTTGATCGCGTCGGCGGCCTTCTGCATCCGCGTGACGAACTTGTCAGCGGTACCGCCCTGGTAGAACAGCTCGTTCGTGGCGGCGCGCAGCTCGTCGTCCAGCTTCTTGTACCAGGTGTCGAAGCGGAAGCTGAAGGTGTCGGCACCCGCCGCGCCCAGCGCCTTGTTGCCCGAGGTCAGACCGGCGCTGATCTCCATGCCGTCGGTGGCACCGGCGACGACGGTCAGCGTCTTGGTCAGCTGGGTGAAGCCGACGGCGCCGGCCTTGCTCAGCATGTGGCGCAGGAACTCCATGCCACCCTTGGGGTTCTTGCCCTTGCTGGCGACGAAGTACTGCTCGCCGGCCGCGGCGTACAGCGCGGTGACGGGGAGCTTGTCGGCGGCGGTGACGCTCGGGATCGGCATGATCTGGTAGTCGAAGCCGGCCGGGGTGTCCTTGGCCTGCTCGTTCTCCAGCCACGAACCACACGGGTAGAGGCCGACCTTGTACTGGTCCTGCTGCAGCTGGACCTCGGTGTGCTTGAGACCGAGGAACGCCTTGTTCGAGTACTTCGCACCGACCTCGGCCCACGCGGCGGCGGCCTGCTTGACGGCGTCGTTCGTCCAGGCACCGTCCTCGAGGTTGTCGATGTTCTTGAGGATGTCGGCGCCACCGATCTTGGCGGCGCTGGTGAGGATCGCGGTGTACATGTAGTACGGCGCGTTCGCACCCGCGTAGCCGAACGGCGTGATGCCCTTGGCCTTCATCTTCTCGAGCAGCGCGGTGAAGTCCGCCCAGGTCGCCGGCACGGTCCAGCCGTTGTCCTTGAACAGCTTGCCGGAGTACCAGAGGCCGAAGACCGTGAACGCGTAGTTCAGGACGTACGGCTTCTCGTTGAACGTGCCCTGCTCCACGGTGCCCGGGATCAGGGTGTCCTTGACGGTCTTGCCCGGGATGTCCAGCGACGGGGCCGCGAACAGCTCGGTCAGGTCCTGGACCTGGCCGGCCTGGACGAGCGCGCCCTGGTCCATCAGCTTCGAGCCGGAGTTGTTGATCATGTCGGGCGGGGTGCCACCGCTGAACCGCGGCTGCACGACCGTCGCGATCTCCTCGGCCTGGTTGAACGTGACCTTGGAGTTCGGGAACGACTTGTTGTACGACGGGATGTCGACGTCCGTCGCGTACTTGGTGCCGAGGCCACCGTTGAAGATGATGATCTCCAGCGGCTCGTCCTCCTTGATGCCCAGCGGGTTGGTCGCGGAGACCGTACCGGCCGGCTTGTCCGCGTCCGCCTTGTCGTCGCTGCCGCCGCCGACACAGGCGCTCAGCATCGTGACGGCAGGGGTGGCGAGCAGGCCGACAGCGGCCGCACGGCGCAGCAGCGTCCGGCGGTCGACCTCGGGCTTAAAAATCTCGGACATTCGCTTTCTCCTCAGGGTGTTGATGCGGTGCCGGGTCAGCCCTTGACGGCGCCAGCCGTCAGGCCGGTTGCGATGTTGCGCTGGACGATCAGGAAGAAGATGACCACCGGGAGAGCGGTCAAGATCGACCCTGCCATGAGCGGGCCCCAGAAGGTGCCACGGCTCGTCTGGTTCTGCAAGAGCCAGGCCATCAGATTCTGGTGGGCCTGGTCGTTCAGAGTGTTGATGATGATGAACTCGTTCCAGGCCTGGATGAAGCCGTAGACCGAGGTCGCGACCAGGCCGGGGCCGGTCAGCGGCAGGATGATCTTCCAGAAGACCTGGAAACGGCTGGCGCCGTCGATCAGCGCAGCCTCGTCCAGCTCCCGCGGGATGGCCTGAATGAAACCACGCAAGGTCCACACCGTGTACGGCAGGATCAGCACGATGTACACCAGGGTGACGCCGCCGAGCTTGTTGGTGAGGTTGGCGCCCTGGAGCATCAGGTACAGCGGGATCAGGATCGCGATGAACGGCACCATCTGGACCGACAGGACGACGAGGATGATCGCCCTGCGGCCGTAGAACCGGAAACGGGCGATGGCGAGTGCCGCCAGGAAGCCGACGATCAGCGCACCCGCGACCGCGCCGCAGGTGATGAGCACACCGTTGATCAGGTTCTGCTGGAAGAACGGCGCGTTGAAGGCCGACCGGAAGTTGTCGAACGTGAACGTGTGCGGCCAGAACGTCGGCTCGAACGTCAGGATCTCGTTCGCCGGCTTGAACGACGTGTTGATCACCCAGTAGACCGGGAAGAACATCACGACGGCGAACAACACGCCGAGAGTGTTGGCGGCGATCGTGCCGGCCGCGCTGCGGCCGACCGTCGGCACGTCGGACTCGACCGGCTTGCGGCGCCGCTTGCGTACGGCGGTCTGCGGTGCGGTGGCGACCATCAGTCCACGTCTCCGATCCTGAACATCTGCCGCATGTAGAAGGCGGTCACGCCCAGCAGCAGGAGCACCGTGACAACGGCGATGGCCGAGCCCATCCCGTAGTTGTTGTTCTGGAACGCCGTGCTGTACGACCAGGTCGCGAGCACCTGGTAGTCCTCCTCGGGCCGGCCGTTGCGCACGCCCCAGACCTGGGTGAAGAGGCCGAAGTTCCAGATGACCGACAGCGTGGTGACGATGACCAGCAGGGGCTTGAGGATCGGCAGCGTCACCTTGAGCAGGGCCTGCCAGGTCGAGGCGCCGTCGACGGTGGCCGCCTCGAGCAGTTCCTTGGGCACCTGGGTCAGACCGGCGTTGAGGGTGATCGCGATGAAGGGGATGCCGGCCCAGACCACGATCGAGGTGATCACGGTCCAGCCCTGGATCGGGTCGGCGAACCAGCTGTGGTTGGCAAAATCGACACCGGGCAGCAGGTCGATCAGGTAGTTGAGGACGCCGAAGTCGGAGTCGACCAGCCAGCGGAAGGTCTGCGTGGCGACCAGCTGCGGCATGGCCCAGACGAACATCATCGCAATGATCATGACGATCCGGATGCTCGGCGCGACCCGGCGCATCAACAGCGCCACACCCAGCCCGAGCACGACCGTGAGCAGCACCGACACGACGGTGAAGGTCACCGTGCGGGCGACGACCTCGTAGAACGTCTGGTTCGTGAAGATCTTGACGTAGTTGGCAAAACCGACGTTGTCCGGCGGCAGATTCCCGAACAGCTGGCGCAGGCCCATGCTCTGGAAGGACAGGACGACCATCCGGACCAGCGGGTACCCCAGCAGTCCGGCGAGCAGCAACAGTGCGGGCAGTGTGAGCACCAGGGGCGCGAGGCCGCCGCTGGTGGCCGAACGACGCTTGAGCCGGGTGCCATCCGCCTGATCCGGCGCCGTCGGCTGCTGCGCCGGCGGTGCGGACGGGGAGTCGACGACGGACATCGGTCCCTTACCTCTCTTGCGGGGGGAGTGAGGTGCCGGGTCGTGCCGCCCGCCTCGCGGCGGGCGGCACGCGTCCGTCAGCTGGCGTTGAGGATCTCGTTGATCTTCGCGTCGGCTTCCTTGGTGGCGTCGGCCACCGAGGACTTACCGGTGGCAATGCTCACCAGCATGTTCTGCAGCACGTTCGCCGACTCGACGTCCGACCACTTCGGCGCCATCGGGACGAACCAGGTCTCCTTGGCGGCCTGCGCGGTCGCCTCGTTGCCCTTGACCGCCGCCGCCTTGTCGAGCAGGGACGTCGCGTTGGGCAGAACACCCTTGGCGATCAGGCCCTCCTGGGACTTGGCGTCGGTGAAGATCTGCGCCCACTTGGCGGCCAGATCGGCGTTCGGGCTCTTCGCCGTGACGGCGACGTTCGAGCCACCGAGGAAGGACGGCACGCCCGGCATCGGCGCCGAGGCGACCTTGCCGTTGACCTTGGTCTTGACCTTCGCCGAGGCGGGGTCGTTGGGGTCCTTGAGCTGCTCCTGCACAGCGCCGAGCTCCCAGCCGTTGGCGTAGATCATGCCGGTCTTGCCCTGGGCGAACACCGGGTCCTGGTCGGCCTCGTCCTTGGTGGGGTCACCGCTGGAGTAGGTCTTGGCCAGGTCGGCCCACTTGGTCAGGCCCTCCTGCGCGGCCGGCTCGGAGAGCGAACCGACCCACTTGTCGCCGTCCTTCTTGGCGATCTCGCCGCCGCTGCCGTGCACCCACGCCATCGCGGCGTACCAGTACTTGCCCGGCATCAGGAACGCGGAGAACTGCTTGTCGTTGCCGTTCTTGGCCTTGAGGGCCTTGGCCGCGGCCACGACGTCCTCGTAGGTCTTCGGCGCGCTCAGACCGGCGTCCTTGAAGAGGTCCGTGCGGTAGAGCAGGACCCGGGCACCGGCGTAGTACGGCACGCAGTAGGTCTTGCCGTCGAGCTCGCACGGCGCCGAGAGACCGGTCAGCCACTGGCCGGAGTTCTCGAACTGGCCCTTGTCGAGCGGTGCGAACGCCTGGTTGAAGACGTACTTCGGCATCTCGGTGTTACCCAGCTCGACCACGTCGGGGACGTCGTTGCCGGCCAGGGTGGTGTCGAGCTTGGCCAGGTGGTCGGTCCACTGCTGGTAGTCGACCTGGACCTGGGCGCCGGTGGCCTGGGTGAACCGGTCGTTGGCCTGCTTGACGACCTCGGGCCAGCCGGACTGGGCGTCGACCATCAGCCAGACCTTGATGGTCTTGCCTGCGCCGTTGACCGATGCGTTGGCGTTGGGGGTTTCGCTGCTGTCGCTGCTCGAGCCACATGCGGCGGCTCCGACCAGCGTCGCTGCGAGAGCCGCGGCAACCGCGATTCTGCGCTTCACGCTTTTCCTCCTGGACGAAATGAAATATGGGGTGAGAGGGGATCTCGTGTTCATGGGGTGGGGCTCCCGTCCTTGACGGCTTTGTGACCGTGGACGGCTTGGGCGGTGCGTTGAAAGGCCGCGTGCGAACGTTCGTGGGTCCGCTGGGCGACGGCGACGTAGAGCAGATCGAGGACGACCAGCTGCGGGTGGCGCGCGGAGAGCGCGTCCGGCCGGAAGGTCGTGGCCTGGGTGGCGGTCACGAGGACGATGTCCGCGAGCTCCGCCAGGGGTGAGCGCGGGAAGCTGGTGAGCGCGATGGTGGTCGCGCCGCGGCTGCTGGCCTCGGCGAGCAGCTCGATCGTCTCGCCGGTCTCGCCGCTGTGCGAGATGCCGAGCGCGACGTCGCCGGCGCGGGAGAGCGCGGCGCTGGCCAGCCCGTTGTGCACGTCGGTCCAGGCCCAGGCGGCCACGCCGATGCGGTGCAGGCTGAACTGCATCTCCTCGCCGACCAGGGCGCTGCCGCTGGCACCGAAGATGTTGACCCGCGGCGCGGAGGCGATGGCCACCGCGGCCCGCTCCACCTCGGCCAGGTCGAGCAGCGAGGCCGTGTCGTGCATGGCCCGGGTGTCGGCGGCCATGATCTGGCCGAGGACCCTCTCGAGCGGGTCGCTGGGCTGGATCTCGCGGCCGATGTCGACCGTCCAGCCCGAGGCGCGGGCCCGGCCGGTCTCCGCGGCGATGCCGAGACGCAGATCCGCGTACCCGTCGAAGCCCAGGGCCCGGCAGAAGCGGGTCACCGTGGCCGGTGAGGTGCCGCTGCGCTCGGCCAGCTCGACGATGGTGGCGCGGGAGGCGGCGGCCGGATCGGTGAGGACCTGCTCGGCGACACGCTGCAGGGCACCGGTGAACTCCGGCAGCAGGGTGCGCACCCGCACCAGCACCCCGTCGGAGTTGTTCATCACGACATGCGGGGCCTGGTCGCGCACCAGCGAGTCGACGACCGCAGTAGTGGCGGTGCCGTCCACGTCTGGCTCGACCATGGGCCGTCCCTTCAGAAAGGAGTGTTAACTGTCGCGGTAAAAGTTCTTACTTTCTGACCCCTCATGTCAAGCCCGTGGGTGAAGTTTTCAAACCGTTACCAAGAGCACATCCGTAAATGTGTGTGACACGGGAGCCGGTTGACACGCGTCGATCCCTATATGGCCGAAACGGCGTGACCGCCATCACATCCACCCGTTTAGACCGGTTTGTTCATCGGCCTTTTGCGGTGCACAGCGGGGTCAAACGGCGTTCTCACCTCGGCCGAACGGCCGAGTGGGCGGACAACGCGAAACGCCCTCGCAACCAGCGAGGGCGTTTCGAAACAAGATCACGGTCTGGCAATAATTTCGTCCAGAACCCGTCAGGCGCTGTCGCGGACCGCCTGGGCGAAGACCTCGGAGCGGTGCTCGAAGTTGCGGAACCGCCCGTAACTCGGCGCCGCCGGCGACAGCAGCACCACTCCCCCGGGCGGCGTCAGCTTGCGCGCCAGACGCACCGCCGACGGCAGATCCTCGGCCTCCTCGGTGCGCACCCCGGGCAGACCGGCGAGCTCCTCGAGGATCCGCGGCCCGCTGTCCGGCAACCCGATCACGGTCAGCTCCAGGTGTCGCAGGTGCTCCCGCAGCGGCGCATAGTCCAGGCCGCGGTCGGTCCCGCCGACCAGCACGGTCAACGGCCGGCCCTCGTACGCGTCGATCGCGTGCATCGCGGAGTACGGGCTGGTCGAGAGAGTGTCGTCGACGAACGTCAGCCCGGACGGGTCCTCGATCTCCGCCAGGCGGTGCGGCAGCCCCTGGAACGACTCGACGGCCGCCCGCAGCGTGTCGCGCTCGGCCACCACGTCGATGCCGATGCCGTCCAGGACGGCCAGGGCGACACACAGGTTGCGGCCGTTGTGCCGGCCCCGCAGCCGCAGCGTGCCACGCGGGAAGAGCACCTCGTCGCTGCAGTACACCTCACCGTCGTCCTCGACCCGGAACCGCGAGTCACCGCCGCCGGCCGGGATCGCCGCAAAACCGTTGGCGTCCTTCACGGCCACCGTCTCGGTCACCAGCCGCTCGTCCGCGCCGTTGATCACGATCAGCTCGGGCGCGTGCGCGAGCAGGTTGAGCTTGTCGCGGTAGTACTCGCGTTCACCGCCGTGCGCGTCCAGGTGCTCCGGGAACAGCGAGGTCACCACGGCCACCCGGGGCGAGTCGGTCAGGTCGCTGCACTGATAGCTGGACAGCTCGAGGACGTACTGCTCCGCGGGAGGCAGGTCGAGCAGCGGGACACCGATGTTGCCGCCGAAGACGTTCGGCCGGCCCACCGCCGCCAGCAGATGACTGATCAGGCTCGACGTGGTGCTCTTGCCCTTGCTGCCGGTGACCCCGATCGTCCGGGCGGCGTGGTCGGCCATCCACAGGGCGCTGCCACCGGTCACGGTGACACCCCGCGACCGCAGCTCCGCCATCCAGGGGTGCGTCTGCGGCACACCCGGAGACCGCACGACCACATCGGCGGCGACCAGGGCGGCAAACGCGTGATCACCGCCGGCGAGCGGCGCCAGGGCGGCCAGCTCGCCCTCCCACGGCACCGAGAGGAAGTTGGCGCTGTCGTCCACCGCGATCAGGCGCGACGGACCGTGAGCGGCGATCGCAACGACGGCGGCACGGCCCTCACGGCCGGTCCCCCAGACGGCCACGGAACGTCCGCGCAGGTCGGTCAGGCGCACTTTCGTCTCCCTCGGTCGAGTCGCATTAGTATGGCTCGCTGGTCCTACGACGGGAGCTTCCGGGTGCACGCGCAGTTCGAGGTCATGCGGTTCCCCGCATACAGGTTCGATCCGGCGACGGGAGTCGCGGAGTTCGACTACCTCCTCGACGGTCCCGAGCCGCTGGAGTTCACCGAGACGATCACCTTCCCCGTGACCGGCGGTGCGCCGCCCGAGCACTTCTTCAAGGTGCTCGAGCTGCTGCACGTCGTGGCCGGCGTCAGCTACTACAAGGTCGGCGCGGCGCCGCGCATCGTGGTCCCGACGGCCTTCCCCACCGAGGCGGCGGCGTTCTTCACGGCCGTCTACACCAAGGGCCTCGGCGAGTACGCGTACGTGAACAAGCTGCCGTACGTGCTGTCACTCGCGGTGGAGGTGCCCGAGGTCGCACCGGCCGCCTCGCCGCTCCCGATCGTCGAGGGCCGCCCGCTGTCGGCCGTCGGCGGTGGCAAGGACTCGATCGTCACGCTGGAGATCCTGCGCGCCGCCGGGTTCGACCCGGTGCCGTTCTCGGTCAACCCCAACCCGGTGATCGTCAACGTGAACGCCGCGTCCGGCCTGCCCGCGCTGGCCGCCCGCCGCAAGCTCGACCCGCGCCTGTTCGAGCTCAACAAGGCCGGCGCCCTCAACGGCCACATCCCCGTGACGGCGATCAACTCCCTGATCGCGATCGCGACTGCCGCCCTGCACGGTCTGGGCCCGGTGGTGATGTCCAACGAGCGCTCCGCGTCGGACCCGAACCTGGTCTGGAACGGTCACGAGATCAACCACCAGTGGTCCAAGGGCGTCGAGGCCGAAGGTCTGCTCCGGGCCGCCGTCACGGCGCACACCGGGATCACCGAGCCGTACTTCTCCCTGCTGCGCTCCCTGTCGGAGCTGCACATCGCCCAGCTGTTCGCGCGCTACACGGCGTACGACGACGTGGTGACCAGCTGCAACAAGGCGTTCAAACTGCACGACCCGACCGTCCGCTGGTGCGGCGACTGCCCGAAATGCCGCTTCGTGGCCCTGGCCATGGCACCGTCGATGTCCCGCGACCGCCTCACCCACATCTTCGGCCGCGACCTGTTCGCCGACCCGGCCCAGGTCCCGGGCTACCTGGAACTGCTCGGCATCGACGCCCACAAGCCCTTCGAATGCGTCGGCGAGGTCGAAGAATCCCTGGTCGCGCTGACAATGCTCGGCGACGACCCGCAGTGGAGCTCCGCGCCGGTGATCGTGGCGCTGCGCGCGGCGGTGCCGGCCGACGCCTGGGCCGCAGCGTCGCGCGACGAGGTCATGACACCGAGCGGCCAGACCTTCGTACCGCCCGCCTACGCCAAGGCCCTCGCCACAGCACTCGACTGACTCCAACCCACCGGCAGACGAGCCGGCACGGACCCCGCCACCGGCGCGAGCGGCGCTCGAACGCCCGGGCGTCCACGTCGTGCAACAAGGTCCTGACACCCCGCGTCCAGACTCCGTGGCCGTCGAGGCCCTGACCCGCGGCACTCGGCCACTCCGGCTCGCCAGCGGGTGAGCGGCACGGACCTCGCCATCGGCGCGAGGGGCGCTGGGACGCTAGTGCGCGCACGTCATGCGACGAGGCCCTGACACCCCGCGGCCGGACCCTAGTGCCGCCCGTGCGCGTCGGGCCCTGGCCGCGGCACTTGGGTTACTTCGACTCACCGGCGGGTGAGCGGGCACGGACCTGGCAATCGGCGGGAGCGACGGTCTGTGCCAGGCACGGACCTACGACATGAATTTCTGTCCGAAGCAGCCGAAGGACCGCCGTCAAAGGACCGCCGTCAAGAAAACCGCCGTCAGAAAGCCGCCATCAAAACCGCATCAAATGGCTCGGAAGGTTCCTACGTAGATGCGGTGGTCGGACATTGTGGTGCGCAGGCCGGCGGCGGCCGGGGAGGCGAAGGAGCTTTCCGAGGCGAAGATGTAGTCGATCTTGCGGCTGACCGTTTCGAAGGTGGGGCGGCGGCGCAGCTGGTCGAGTTCGAGGTAGCGCCCGGTGCCGCCTGCGGTGCGCGAGAGCAGGCCCGACAGGCCGGGATCGCCGGGGAGGGTGTTGAAGTCGCCGCCGACGATGGCGGGGCCGCTCGCGTAGGGGCGCAGGAAGTCGGCAACCGCGCGTAGTTGGCGGGGGCGGCCGGCGCGCACGCTGGGTGAGGTGTGCACGACCGCGACGAAGGTCTGGCGGCCGGCGACCTGGGCTTGCGCGCCGAGCAGTACCCGGCGTTCGAAGCCGGGGCGGCCGGGGAGCCGGCGGACCACCTTGCCCCAGGTTTTTCCGCGGACCAGGAGGGCGACGCCGAAGTCGCCACCGCAGCGGCGGGATCTGGTCTGCGCGGCGAAGATTGCCTGGTAGCCGCGGGTGCGGGTCAGGCTCTGGATCTTCCGGAACTGGCTGCGGCAGAGTTCCTGCAGGAACACGACCTCGGAGCGTTGGGCGATCACCGTGCGGGCGAGGTAGGCCGCGGTGCGCGGGACTTCGCCGTCGTTGCAGGCTGCACCGCAGGTGTTGAAGGACATCACCCGGACGGTCGGGGCCGGCGCCGGGCGTACGGCCCGGCCGGACTCCGGCACCGCCTCGCCACCTGCGGCGATGTTCGTCGCCGGTTCGTTGACCGAGGCCGCTCCCGTGACCAGGAGGATGACGGTTGCTGCCAGGGCGGCGATCGGCATCAGGCTGCGCCGGGCCGGTTCCGGTGACCGCACAGGTGTTACTCCCGGTGAGGACGAGGGGCGGTTTTGGGCTGCGCCTCGACCTTACGAGCGTTACTCTCGGTGTTTCATCCACCGATCAGGTAACCGATAGTGCGTTATAAGCCGCGAAACCGAATCATTCGGGCCGGTCGTGGTGGATGCGCTCCGGCGCCACCCCGAGCAGTTGCAGCGCGGCGCTCGTCGCCACCAGCATCAGCGGCGGGCCGGCGAGATAGACCTCGTGCTCCGACCATTCCCCGTACGCCGCGACGGCGTCGGTGACCAGGCCGGACGCGTACGGGCCGGCCTCGCCCTCGGAGATCACCGGGATGACCGTGGCCCGGCGGCAGGCGCGGGCGATCTCCGCCACGTCGTCGCCGTCGTAGAGCTCGGCCAGCGTGCGCACACCCCAGAACAGCACCGCCGACCGCGGATCACCGGTGGCGGCGAGCTCGGTGAGCAACGCCTTCAACGGCACCACACCGGTGTCGCCCGCGATCATCAGCAGGTCACGGCCCGACTCGGGCAGACCCATCTCCCCCTCGGACCGCCCGATGCGAACCGTGTCACCGACCTGCGTGTGATAGACGAGCGTGCCACTGACGCCGGCCTCACTTTTCGCCCGCACGTGCAGCTCGACGATGTTGTCCCGCCGCGGCGCCCCGGCCAGCGAGTACGGCCGCCAGATGCCGGGCAGCTCCGGCACCTCGATCCGCGCGTACTGCCCCGGCCGGTACGGCATCGGCAGGTACGGCCGCAACCGCAGCACCGCCAGATCGTCCCGCCGCCGCTCGTGCCCGACCACCACAGCCATCCACACCGCCGGCTGGTACGCCGCACCCGCCATCCCGTGCGCGATCCACTCGTACGCGTGCTGCCACGTCGACCGCCACGCCTGATCGAAGTCCTGCCGCCACCCGTTCGCGGGCATCCCGGCGCGCATCGCCTCCGCCAGCGCCGCCCCGGCCAGCTGCAACTGCTGCGGCAGCACCCCGCACTCCGCGAGCGCCACACCGAGCCGGCCACTAGCGGCGGCCAGCAGCGGCGGCTGGTCGAGGTTGTGCACCAGCCACGTCAGCGCCTGCGCGAGCTGCTCGGCCTGCCAGACCGGACCGCCCGGCAGCTTCGCGAACAACGCCGGCTGCGCCTGCGCCAGCGCAGCCCGCAACCGCACAGCGACATCCTCGGGCCCACCGGCCAGCGACAGGCTGTTGCTCAGCAGCCGCTGAATCTCGTGCAACGCGGCGTCATCGGCCGGGTCCATGCCATCAGCGGGCAACCCCGGGCGTACGCCCGCAGGCGGCACCATCCCCGGCATCCGCACCGGCCCGAACGGGCTCGCGGGCGTGACCGGATCCCCCGGCCACGGCTGCCCGACCGACCGCGGCCCGCCGATCCCCGGAATCCCACTGATCGGCTCGGTACTGCCCGCCGGCAGTGCCGGCACACCCACACCCCAAGGCCCAGCACCCGGCGGGTACGCGGTAGTCGGCCCCGACCGCGGCACCACAACGCCCGGAGTGCCGGGGGTCTGTGGGTTGGTACGCGGCACCAGACCGCTGCCGGGGACCTGGCCGCTCGGCACAAGCGCCGACCCGGGACTCTGACCCGCACCCGATCCGCCCGCGCCACCGGTCACCGAACCGCCCGCGCCGGGCCCCAGCGCGCTCTGTCCCCCACCGGCCGCACCCGACCCGCCCGCGCCTGGACCACCAACGCCTGGAGCACCTGCGCCTGGTGCGCCCACGCCACCGGCGCCGGGTGCAAGGCCACCCTGCCCCGCGCCGCCCATGCCTGGACCGCCCGGACTTGAACCACCTGGAACCGAACCACCCGCGCCTGTTCCACCCGCGCCGGAGGCGCCAGAACCAGATCCGCCCGCGCCAGGGAAGCCTGAGCCGGGAACGCCTGGGCCTGACCCGGCCGCGCCGGGAATGCCTGAGCCCGGGACGCCTGAGCCTGACCCGGCCGCGCCGGGAATGCCTGAGCCCGGGACGCCCGAGCCTGACCCGGCCGCGCCGGGAATGCCTGAGCCCGGGACGCCCGAGCCTGACCCGGCCGCGCCGGGAATGCCTGAGCCCGGGACGCCCGAGCCTGACCCCGCCGCGCCCGGAATACCTGAGCCCGGATTGCCTGAGCCCGGCCCGGCCGTGCCGGGGATGCCTGCGCCGGGAGCGCCTCCGCTGAAGCCGCCTGAACCCGGCACATTCGCGCCTGGACCGCCTACGCCTGCGCCGGATGCGCCTTGCCCGGCCGCACCGGGTCCGCCGGCGCCCTGCCCACCGGGGAGGCCGGCCGGACCTGAGGTTCCGGGGGCAGGGGCCTGCCCAGCGCCGGGAACCGGTGCGGCACCCGGCACGGGAGTCGTGCCCATCGCCGGCCGAACGGCGGGAAGAATCGACGAACCTTGGGGATAACCACCGCTCGCAGCGATCGGGTTGGGCGTCACCCGGCCGAGGCCGTTAGCGGACATGGGTGGGCCGGAAGACATGCCCTGCCCCTTGCCCGCACCAGCGCCGGATGAACCTCCGTTCTCACCGGCCTGCCCACCAGAAGCCAGCGGCATACCTGGCCGCGTCGGCACCCCACCGGGCAACGGCGGCATCAGAGCAGACCTTCCCGGCCCCCACCCAGGCGAGTCGAACCCACCGGGAACGGGACCACTCGGCCCAGCCGGACCAGAACCAGGCGTCTGCACCCCGGAGCCAGGCCGACCAGGCGGCAAACCCCCAGGCCCCAACGCACCGCCACCCGGCAGCGACCCCGTCGGCGGCCCGCCGGAAGGTGGCAGAGGCGCCGGCGCCGGCTGCCCACCCGGAGCAGGCGGCGCAGGCGCGGGAGTCGGCTGCCTACCCGGAACAGGCGGCGCAGGCGTCGGCTGGCTGCCCGGGACAGGCGAAGGCGGCGCCGGAGAATAAGTGGGCTGCCCACCAGGTGAAGGCGGCAAAGGCGTTGGTGCCGGCTGCCCACCGGGCGCGATCGAAGGCGGCGACGGCGCGGGAGCCGGCTGCCCGCCCGGCGAAGACGGAGACGAGCTCGGCGGGCTGCCGGGCGAGAACGAAGGGGGCACGGGAGACGAACTCGGTTGCCCGCCGGGAGATGGTGAGGGTGGTGCAGGCGATGAAGTCGGTTGCCCGGAGGGCGGAGGGCCGCTGGGCGGTGGCCCAGTGGGCCCTGGTCCGCTGGGACCGGGACCAGCCGGTCCGGGACCGCTGGGTCCAGGGCCGCTCGGTCCGCTGGGGTAGGGCGTCCGTGGGCCGCTCGGAACCGAGCCCACCCCGGCCTGAAAGTCACCGGGCCGGAAGGCGCCGCCCACCCGTTGCGCCTCGGCCTCCGCGATCTCCCGTTCAGAACGAGGCACCCCGCCCCGGACGAGGTCACGGAACGGATGCGCAGCAGGCAAAGGCAAAGACGCAGGCTCAGCCGACGACGCAGGTAACTGCGGAAGCGCGGACGAGGCGGAGGATGCGGGCGGCGGCGAAGACGCCGAAGAAAACGGAGACGCGGGCAACGACGAAGACGCGGAACGAAGCGGAGACGCGGGCGACGACGAAGACGCTGGTGACGGCGTAGACGGAGACGACCCTGGTGACGGCGAAGGCGCGGCGGGCAGTTCGGGGCGCGCGGCGGACGGGAGCGCAGGGCCCACGGCCGGCGGCCCGGTCACCTGCTCGTCGGACACGTGCTCCGGCCAGTGCGGATGCACCACCCAGTCCGGGTGGACGGGCTCCGGCGGCGGGCCCTGGGCAGCCAGGGCGGCTTCGGTGTCGGCCGCGCCGGCTTCGGCGGCTTCGGGGGCGGCCAGGCGGAGGCGGATGGCGCGGAGGAGCGCGAGCATGTGGGGGTCGGAACCGGAACCGGACGACACCTGCACACCCCCGACCGCAGAACGACGCGAACAGTACAACCGTACTGCCGGAGGGGCCGGGTTGCTGGCGCTACCTGGGGGTGGTGCTCGCCATACGTGCGGTTGCTTCGTCGAGGATATCGGGGCTCGTGGCGTAGTTCAGGCGGACGTAGCCGGCACCGGCCGCGCCGAAGCGGGTGCCGGGCTCCAGGGCGACCTTGGCTGACGTCAGGAAGAGCTGCTGCGGCTCGTCGTCGGCGCCCAGGGCACGGCAGTCCAGCCAGGCCAGGAACGTCGCCTCGGGTGGGCGCCAGCTGATGGTGGGCAGGCGGGTACGCAGCAACTCGCCGAGCTGGGTGCGGCGGGCGTCCAGGGCGGTGTGCAGGGAGGCGAGCCAGTCGTCGCCCTCGGTGTACGCCGCGACCGTGGCGATCACGCCGAGGTGTCCGGTGCGCCACCGCACGTCCGGTGGGAGGCGGTCGACCACGGCGGCCATGGCCGGGCTGCCCGTGACGATCGCGGCGCATTTGAGGCCGGCCAGGTTGAAGCCTTTGCTGGCCGAGGCCACGGTGATCGCCACCTGTCCGGCGCCGGGGACGGTCAGAAGGGGTGTGAACTCGGCACCGGGCAGGACCAGCGGGGCGTGGATCTCGTCGCTGACGATGGTGACGCCGTAGAGCCGCGCGAGGCGGACCAGGGCGGTGAGCTCGTCGCGGGTGTGGACGCGTCCGACGGGGTTTTGCGGGTTGCAGAGGATGTAGACCGCCGGGTGGGCGGCGAAGGCCTGCTCCAGGGCGGGCAGGTCGAGGTGGAACTCGGCGGTGAGCGGCACCTCGCGCACCTGGGCCTGCGCCTCGGGGGGCCAGTCGAAGAACGGCGGGTAGACCGGCGGGCTGATCACTACGCTGCCGGCGGGCCGGACGAGCAGGCGCAGCAGCTCGACCACGCCGACGCCGACGTCGGTGACCGCGGTGACGGACGCCGGGTCGAGCTCCCAGTCCCAGTGCCGGGCCGCGAAGCCGGACAGGGCGATGCCGAGGTCCGGCTGGGCCGCCGAATAGCCCGTGTCGGAGGCGTCGACGGCCGCACGCAGCGCGGCCGCGATCGGTGGGGCCAGGGCGTAGTCCATCTCGGCCACGAAGAGCGGCAGGACGTCGGCGGGGTAGGTGCGCCACTTGACGCTGCGGCGCCGGCGGAGGGTCTCGAGGGGGTCGACGTGCATCAGGACACCGCCTTCGCGATGCGGTAGACCACGGAGTGGCGCAGCGGGCCGTCGACGGTCGGGTCGTCGAAGTCGTCGGCCGGGTCGTAGGTCATGCCGAGGCGGTGCATCACCGCGCGGGAGCGGTCGTTGCCGACGGCGGTGATGGCCAGGATCTCGGGGAGCCCCAGCACGTCGAAGCCGTAGTCGAGGCAGGCGTGCCCGGCCTCGGTGGCGTACCCGTGGCCCCAGGCGGACCGGGCCAGGCGCCAGCCGGCCTCGACACCACCGAACGGGAGCTCCTCGTCGACCGGGTCAAGACCGGCGAAGCCGATGAACTCGCCGGTCGCGGCCACTTCGAGGGCCCACCAGCCCCAGCCGCGCGCGGCCAGCTCACCGCGGAAGTTGGCGACGGACGCGGCACTCTGCTCGTAGGTGAGGATCTCGGGGAAGAACTCGCGGACCAGCGGGTCGGCGTTCATCGCCGCCCAGGGCAGCACGTCGGAATCGCGCCACTGCCGCAGCAGCAGGCGGTCGGTCCTCAGCTCAGAGATCGTCGTCACGTCCCAGCTCCCAAAAGGCCACGGCCGCCGCGGCGGCCACGTTGAGCGAGTCGACACCGCGGCGCATCGGCAGGCGGACCGGCACGTCGCTGGCGGCCAGGGCGTGCCGGGACAGGCCGGGTCCCTCGGCGCCGAGCAGCAGCGCCGGGCGGGCACGCTGGGCCGCGTCGAGGCGCTGCATCGGCACGGCGTCGTCCGCGGGGGTCAGGGCCAGCACGGTGAACCCGGCCTCGCGGACCCGGGCCAGGCCGTCGGGCCAGGGCTCCAATCTTGCGTACGGCACCGCGAACACCTCGCCCATGCTGACGCGCACGCTGCGGCGGTAGAGCGGGTCCGCACAGGACGGTGACAGCAGGACGGCGTCGATGCCGAGAGCGGCGGCGCCCCGGAAGACGGCACCGATGTTGGTGTGGTTGTTGACGTCCTCGAGGATCGCCACCCGGCGGGCGGTCGCGAGCACGTCGTCCGCGGCGAGCAGCGGCAGCCGGTGGAACGAGGCGAGCACACCGCGGTGCACGTGGAAGCCGGTCGCCTGCTCGAGGACCTGGGGAGTAGCGGCGTAGACCGGTGCGTCACCCGGCACGTCGTCGAGCTGGTCGGCGCGCTTGACGTCGACCAGGTAGGACCGGGGGGCGTATCCGGCCCGCAGCGCCCGCCGCAGCACCAGCTCACCCTCGGCGATGAAAAGACCGTTGGGTGGCTCCCACTTGGTCCGCAGCTCGAGGTCGGTGAGGGCGCGGTAGTCGCCGAGGCGTTCGTCGTCGGGATCGGTGATCAGCTGAACCTCGGGCACGCTCAGTCCACCCGGTAGGTCAGGTGGGTGGCGTGCGCGGACACCCGCACGTGGAGCTGGCGCAGCTCGCGCGGCGCGGCACCGCCGGTGAAAAGTGGTGTCCCACCACCGAGCAGCACGGGGGCCAGGTGGAGCCGCAGCTCGTCGACCAGGCCGGCCTCCAGAGCGCCCCGGACGACCTCGGCACCGCCCATCACGACCACGTCGCGCTCGTCGGCCATGGCCGTGGCCTTGGCGATGGCGCTGCTCACGCCGTCGACGACAAAGGTGACGCGGTCGGCCAGGCGGACCTTTTCCGGCGGGTTGCGGGTCACCACGAGCACCGGCGGGGGCGCGGCCAGACCGGCGCCGTAACCGACCTCGTCGTTCCACCCGTGGGGGCCGTCGATGATGTCGAACAGCCGCCGGCCCATCACGACCGCGCCGGTGGCGTCCGTGGCGGTGGCGAGCACCTCCCGGTCGACCGGATCGGAGCTGAACGCCCAGGTGTGCAGGGCCTCGCCGCCCGTGCCGAGGCCGTGCTCGACATCGGGATCAGGGCCGGTCACAAATCCGTCGAGCGACACCGAGATGTCAGCGACCACCTTCGTCATGCCGCCGAGCATGCCACCCGGGTACGACGGAAAGTCAGGCCGGGGGGATCAGCCGGGAACCGGTCCAGGCGAGTCCCATGCCCGCGGCCAGCAGCAGGATAGCGCCGACGGTGGGCAGCGGGCGCACGGCGTACGAGCCGGCGCCGATCGACACGGCGGCCAGCATCAGCAGGATGCCGTCGGCCGGGTTGACCAGCTTGGACCGGAACACCGCCCAGCCCAGCAGCAGCCAGCCGGTGCCCGTGACCGCCGCCGCGACCAGCGACGCGGTGTGCACCTGATCGGCGCTCAGCGGCGTACCGGCGGGGCCCGCGCCGTCCGGGAGGGCAGCGAGCGGGAGCAGCATCATGAAGCCGGCCATCCCGATGAGCAGGCCGGCGACGGCCGATCGGCGGGTCCGCGAGCCGGCCAGCAGGCCGGCGAGCCCGATCATCGCGATGGCGCAGAGCCAGCCGGCGGCCAACTCGACCAGGACCGGGCCCGGCGGCGTCGCGACGCCGAGGGTGGTCCAGCCGTAGAGGCCCGCTCCGATCGGCAGGGCCCACAGCGAGACCCGCGCATACCTTCGGACGGACCAGATCCACACCGCTTCGCGTACGGGCAGCAGGTGCTCACCCGCGGCATGTCCGCGCGCACCGCCCACCCAGGCCGGCGCCACGCGCAACGGACGTCCACTAGCGGTCTGGTGCTGACTTGTGCTCATGGCTCCGCCTTGGTCAGGGCTCAAGCCGAGCGGCCGGGGGCACCGGTCGGAATCCTCGGTCAGCATGGCAAAACCCCGCGCACTGCGCGGGGTTTTGCGGTATCTACTCCGATCTTGCACCTCCTCGCGGAGGTCAGGCGCGTTCGGGCTCTCCCGCACCGTTGTAGTCGGCACTGCCCAGAGCCGAGGCCGGCGGGACGGCGTCCGGTGCCGGCAGACCCTTGGGGCCGTCACCTCCGGTCACCTGTGCCTCGGCCGCGCGCACCTGGGCGTTCACGGCGGCGGCCTCCTTGGCGGCGGCCTCCGCGGCCTCGGCGGCCTCACGCTCGACGGCACTGGCGTCGACCGAGGACGACGGCAGGTCACCGACCATGTTGGCCAGCCCGCCCAGCGCGCCACCCATGCCCTCCAGGGCCCGGGTCAGCTCGGTCGGGACGATCCAGACCTTGTTGGCCGTGCCGTTGGCGATCTGCGGCAGGGCCTGCAGGTATTGGTAGGCCAGGACCTTCTGGCTCGGGTTGGCCTCGTGGATCGCGTTGAAGACGGTCCGGATGGCCTTGGCCTGGCCCTCGGCGGTGAGGATCCGGGCCTGCCGGTCACCGTCGGCGCGCAGCACCGCGGACTGCTTGTCACCCTCGGCCGTGAGGATCTGGGACTGCTTGACACCCTCGGCGGTGAGGATCGCGGCACGACGGTCACGCTCGGCGCGCATCTGCTTCTCCATGGAGTCGCGGATGCTCGGCGGCGGCTCGATGGCCTTGATCTCGACCCGGGTGACCTTGACGCCCCACCGGCCGGTGGTCTCGTCGAGCACACCGGACAGGTGCCGGTTGATCTCCTCGCGGCTGGTCAGCGCACGCTCCAGGTCGAGCGAACCGATGACGTTACGCAGCGTCGTGACGGTCAGCTGCTCGATCGCCTGCAGGAAGTTCGCGATCTCGTACGTCGCGCGTACCGGGTCGACGACCTTGAAGTAGAGGACCGTGTCGATGGAGACCACGAGGTTGTCCGAGGTGATGACGGGCTGCGGCGGGAAGCTGACGACCTGCTCGCGCATGTCCACCTTGGTGCGGACGGCGTCGACGAACGGCACCAGCAGGTTGAGGCCCGGTGACAGGGTGCGCTTGTACTTGCCGAGCCGTTCGACCACGTCGTGCCGCTGCTGCGGGACGATCCGAACGGAACGGACCAGGGTGATCACCGCAAACAGGGCAATCACAAAAATGAGTACACCGATCACGACTTCCATGGCGTCTCTTTCCTCTATGTGACGGTTGCTCAAAGATTGGGGTGGTCGTCGCGCCAGACGATCGCCGTGGCGCCTTTGACCTTGATGACCCGGACCCGGTCGCCGGGCGCGTAGGTCTCCGCGCCGTCGAAGGAGCGCGCGGTCCAGAGTTCACCGTCGATCTTCACGAGACCGTGGTCGGCGGTCACTTCCTCGAGGACCATCGCCTGCGAACCTTCGATCGCCTCGATGCCGAACGCGGTGTCGCCCGACTCGGCCGCCGACTGCTGGTGCCGCATGATGATGGGCCGGATGGCGCCGACCGACAGCCCCGACACCAGCGCGAAGACGATGGCCTGCACCAGCAGCGGTGCGCCGAGAGCGGCCGCACCGCCCGCGGCCAGGGCACCGGCGGCGAAGAAGATGACGAGGAAGGTCGCGGTGAAGGCCTCGGCGATCGCGAGGGCGATGGCGAGAACGATCCAGAGCACAGCTTCCACCCTCTGATCGTGACACGTCTACGCTCGCGCGGCGACGGGGCGTGACCCCCATTTACGGCGTAGCCATATCGGCGCCGTTCAGTTAGACCTTGGACCACCACCGCCCGAGAGAGGTTCACCGTGTCCCTGCTGCCGGAAACCGGCCGACGCGTCACCGAGATCGCCGCCCGCGCCCAGTCCGCGGGCCGAGCGCCGTCGCTGGCGCTGGCGGTCGTCCGCGACCGCTCGCTGCTGCATTTCACCGGCGCCGGGGAGACCCCGCCGCCGGACCCGAAGACCCAGTACCGGCTCGGCTCGATCACCAAGACGCTGACCGCCACCATGATCATGCAGCTGCGGGACGAGGGTTTCTTCGCCCTCGACGACCTGCTGTACCGGCATCTGCCGGGCACCCCGGTCGGCGGCATCACCCTGCGCCAGCTGCTCGGGCACGTCTCCGGGCTCCAGCGTGAGCCGGACGGGCCGTGGTGGGAGCGCAACACCGGCGGTGACGTCGAACAGCTGCTGGCGGAGCTGGCCTTCGACAAGATCGCCGGGCCGCCGTACCGGACCTATCACTACTCCAACCTGGCGTACGGGCTGCTCGGGGCGGTGCTGCAGCGGGTCACCGGCGAGTCGTGGGCGCATCTGGTCGGCAAGCGGGTGTTGGATCCGCTGGGCATGAAGAGGACCACGTACGCGCCCGTCGAGCCGTACGCCCGGGGTTACGTCGTGCACTCGCTCGACGGGAGCCTGCACGAGGAGCCGCGGCTGGACGCCGGCGCGATGGCACCGGCGGGTCAGCTGTGGTCGACGGTGACGGACATGGCGAAGTGGGCGGCGTTCCTGGCCGATCCGGCGCCGACCGTGCTCAGCCGCGAGACCGTCGACGAGATGTGCACGCCGGTCGTCATGCAGGACGAGACGTGGACGGCCGGGCACGCCCTGGGGCCGGAGCTCAACCGGGTCGGCGAGCGTGTGTACGTCGGCCACGGCGGTTCGATGCCCGGGTACGTCTCCCAGCTGCTCGTCCACCGGCCCAGCCGGACCGGGGTGATCGCCTTCGCCAACGCGTACGGCCTGCGCGGCACCAGCATCCGCGCGGTGGCGCTGGAGGCGCTGACCGCGGTCCTGGACACCGAGCCGGTGGCGCCGCAGCCGTGGCGCCCGGCGCCCGCACCGCAGGGTGAGAGCGCCGAGCTGTGCGGGCGCTGGTGGTGGATGGGCGGCGAGTTCGAGGTGCTCACCGAGGGCGCCGACCTGGTGATGAAGCCGGTCGGCTTCGCGGCGCGGGCGCCCTGGCGCTTCGTGCGCGAGTCGGCCGACCGGTGGCGCGGCGTCGCGGGCACCAACACCGGCGAGGTCCTCACCGTGCTGCGCGACCCGGACGGCGAGGTCGTCACCCTCGACATCGCGACCTTCGTCTTCAGCCGCGACCCGAAACACCTGGCGTGAGGAATCTCAGCCGCGACCCGAAGCACCCGGCGTGAGGAATCTCAGCCGCGACCCGAAGCGCCCGGCGTGAGCAGGCTGTTCAGCACGCCGTAGTCCTCGGCCCCGGCGAGGTCCGAGTAGTCGCCGACGCCGAGCGCGGCCCGCCGGACCAGCCCGTAGGCGGCCTGCGCGACCGCCGAACCGAGGCTGATCCGGGCGACACCCAGCTCGGCCAGTTCGGCGATCGACGGCGCGCCCGGGCCGGCCATCACGTTCACCGGCGCGGCGATGCCCTCGACCAGTGCGGCCACCGTGTCCGGGTCGGTGACGCCGGGAACGAAGATGCCGTCGGCACCGGCCGCGAGATAGGCGGCGGCCCGCTCGAGCGTCTCGTCCAGCCCGCCGGCACCGGCCAGGAACGTGTCGATGCGCGCGTTGAGGAACAGGTCCGGCGCGGCGGCCCGGGCGGCGGCGATCCGGTCCGGCTCAGCCGTGACACCGTCCTCGATGTTGACGCCGGCCGCCCCGGCCGCCTGGACGAGCCGGACAGTCTCCGCGACATCGCCGTAGCCCTTCTCGATGTCGGCGCTCAGCGGCACCGAGACGACGGCGGCGATCCGGGCCACGGCCGCGACGGCCAGGTCCCGGTCCAGGGCGTCACCGTCCGGGAAACCCAGGCTCCAGGCGACACCGGCGCTGGTCGTGGCGACGGCAACAGCACCGGCCGCCTCGACGATGCGGGCGCTGGCGGCGTCCCAGGCGTTGACGAGGACGAGCGGTTTGCCGGGGACGTGCAGGTCACGGAAGTCGGTCATGCGGCCAGTGTCGGCGGGTGCGGGACCCGGCGATAATCATTCAGCTGCAGCTAAAACGTCGAGGGGACCACCGTGGTCGCGATCGGTCTGTCGGCCGGTGCCGTCGCGCGCATCCGGTTCGCCGTCTCCTGCCTGTGGGAGGTCGTGGCGGCTGTGCGGGTGCTGCGCGATCCGGGCAGTCACGGCGTACACCTGCCTTGGGCCGATCGGGTGAGCGCGCCGCGCGGCACCCTGCTGTGGGATCTCGTGCCGCGCGAGCCGGACTATCTGCCCGACTTCCTCACTCCCCCGCCGCCCGGCCTGACCCCCGACCTGGCCGGCGAGCTGGTCCGGCTCACCGCGACCCCACCGGCCGTCGTCCGTCAGCACCTCGACCTGTACGCCCACAGCACCGCAGCCCTCCGCGAGCTCCACACCGACCCGCAAGCCGGACTCATCCGCCTGGCCGCCGAGATCAACGCGTTCTGGCAGGAAGCGCTCGCACCGCACTGGCCGCGGATCCAGTTGCTGCTCGACGCCGAGGTCTTCGCGCAGTCCCGCCGCCTCGCCGAGGACGGTGCCGCCGTGCTGCTCAACGACCTGCACGAGCGGGTCAGCTGGGAGGGCGGCACGCTGCGGGTCAGCAAGCACCACTGCACCGCCGGGGACGTGCCGGGCGGCAGCGGCCTGGTGCTGGTGCCGTCGGTCTTCGTGTGGCCGTCGGTGCTGAGCGTCTTCGCCGGTGACGTGCCGCAGCTGGCCTATCCGGCCCGCGGGGTGGCCACGCTGTGGGAGAGCCGGGCGGGCGACCCGGAGGCGCTGGGGGCGGTGCTCGGCCGTGGGCGTACCCGGCTGCTGGTCGAACTGGGCGTGCCCACCTCGACGACCGAGCTGGCGCAGCGGACCGGGATGACCGCGGGCGGGGTCTCGCAGCACCTCACGGCCCTGCGCGCGGCCGGGCTGGTCGCCGCGCACCGGCACGGCCGCAGCGTCCTCAACGTGCGGACGGCGCTCGCGGAAGCCCTGCTCAGCTCGGCTCGGTGACGAAGTCGATCAGTCGTTCCATCGCGTTGATGAGCGGCGTCTCGACGTCCTTGTAGCTGTTCACGCTGCCGAGGATCCGCCGCCACATCTCATAGGGCTCACTGATGCCGACCGCCCGGCACACGCCCTCTTTCCACGGCTGACCGACCGGGATCACGGGCCACGCCTTCAAGCCGACCCGCTCGGGCTTCACGGCCTGCCACACGTCGATGTACGGATGCCCGGTGACCAGCACGTTCGGGTCCTTGACCGCGGCGACGATGCGGCTCTCCTTCGAGCCGGGGACGAGGTGGTCGACCAGGACGCCGACACGCCGGCCCGGTGCGGGGTGGAAGTCGCGGACCGCACCGGCCAGGTCGTCGATGCCGTCCAGCGGCTCCACGACAACACCCTCGATGCGCAGGTCGTCACCCCAGATCCGCTCGACGAGGGCCGCGTCGTGGACACCCTCGACCCAGATGCGGCTCGCCTTGGCCACCTGTGCGCGTACGCCGGCGACCGCGACCGAGCCCGACGCCGTGCGCTGCCGCGCCGCCGGGGCGGGACCGGCGACCGGCTTGCGGAGGGTCACGGTCTGGCCCTCGAGCAGGAACGCGGCCGGTTCGAGCGGGAAGTTGCGCCGCTTGCCGTGCCGGTCCTCCAGCACGACCGCGCCGAACTCAAAACCGACAACCGCGCCGCAGAAGCCGGAATCGACGTCCTCGACGACCAGGTCACGCTCGGCGTCCACCTCGGGAATCACCTTGCGGCGGCGCCAGTTGCCCGCCATGACGTCCTCCCCATACATGAGAGGCACGGTAAACCCTCCACCCGGACACGCCGGTTCCGACGCTCCGGCCGAGACAGACTCACCGGCGGGCACGTACCCTTGCTCGCATGTCCCCCGCAGCAGATGCGGCGACACTCACGGCACGCCGGTCGACCCGGTTCGTGGCGTGGGTACGCGCCTGGCGGGCCGGTCTCGTCCCGTTCGACGAGCTGGCCGACGAGATCGCCGGCGACGAGGAGCACCTCGTCGCCGATGCCCCCGGCACATGGACCGACGTGCCCCTGGGGCAGGCCCTGCCCGCGTTCGCGAAGCTGCGCCCGGACGACATCCGTCTGGTCCTGCCCGCACCCGGCGACCCGCGCGGCCTGCCCGGACCCGGTGAGCTGACCGGTGCCGCGATGCTGGTCGGCGAGGCGATCGTCACACCGGCGTTCGGGATCGTGCCCGAGCTGCGGCGGCACACCTCCGGCTCCGGCGTGGCGTTCGAGACGGTGCTGTGGCGCTTCTACCCCGTGCCCGAGTTCCGCCCGACGTTCCAGCTCGGCGCGGCCGAGGCGGAGATCGAGCTGACCACCGCCCTGACCGAGGCGACCAGCCAGCTGACCCGCTTGGACGTCGCCCAGTGGCGTCCCGAGCTGGCGGGCGCGCTGCAGGCCCTGCGCCGCCCCGAGAGCACCGCCACGCTGCCACCGGGCTTCGACCCGCGCTCACGACGGCTGTTCGCCCGGGCCAGCATCCTCGACCAGGTCCTGACCCTGGCCGAGCACAGCGCCCCCGGCGGCGCGGTCAACGGATACGAGGCCCAGCAGCGCGACGCGGCGCTGCGCCCGCTGACCACGGCCTGCCGCCAGGCGCTGGTCGCCGCGTGCAACGCTCCTCTGCATGCCTGACAGATATGCCCACTGCACGTTCTGCGGCGCCCGCTTCGTCCCCGGTCAGCCGTGGCCGCGGCGCTGCGGCGCGTGCGGCGAGACGAGCTACCTGAACCCGACCCCGGTCGCCGTGGTCCTCCAGCCCGTCGGCGACGGCCTGCTGGTCGTGCGGCGCGGCATCGCGCCGGCGCGTGACCGCCTGGCCCTGCCGGGCGGCTTCATCGAGGTGGGCGAGACCTGGGAGCAGGCCGCGGTCCGCGAGCTGAGCGAGGAGGTCGGCCTCACGGCAGACCCCGATTCGGTACGCCTCTACGACACGATCAGCGCGCCGGACTCCACACTGCTGATCTTCGGTCTGCTGCCGGCACTGTCCTCGGAGGAGGATCTGCCGACCTTCGTGACCAGCAAGGAAGCCATCGGCCGCCACGTCCTGTCCGGACCCGAACCGCTCGGCTTCGACCTGCACACCCGGGTGGCCGACCGCTGGTTCGCGTCCCGCTGACGTCGTTCCGGCATCAGGAATCGGCGTCGGTCTGCGCCGCGGTGTCCTGTTGCGGTTCGATCTGGGCGAGGCGGTTGCGCAGGGCGGACGTGACTGCCTGGTAGGAGTCGCTGCCCAGCACCAGCCGTAGCGGTGCCGGCTTCTGGTCCATGCTCGCGATGACGCGCGCCGCGATCTTCGTGGGATCACCCGAAACGGGAACGGACGTCTGCTTGAACGCCTGCACCATCGCCGCCGGTGTGCCCGCATAGGCGGCCAGCGGCTCGGCGACCTGCAAACTGCCCCGGGTGAACTCGGTCCGCGCGCCGCCGGGCTCGACGATCGTGACCTCGATGCCGAACGGGGCCACCTCCTGGGCGAGGGCCTCCATGAAACCTTCGACACCCCACTTGCTCGCGTGGTAGAGCGAGGCCCCCGCGTGGGCGGAGAGACCGGCGACCGAAGAGATCTGGATCAACCGTCCACCACCCTGGGCGCGCAGGTGGGGCAGTGCGGCGCGGACGGTCTGGATGGAGCCGAGCAGGTTGGTGGCGATCTGGTGCTGGACCTGCTCGTCGGTGAGCTCCTCGGCCGCACCGAACAAGCCGTAGCCGGCGTTGGCCACCACCGCGTCGATGCGGCCCAGCGCGGCGAAGGCCACGTCCACGACCTCGCGGATCCGGGGCAGGTCGGTGACGTCGAGGTGGCCCACCCAGAACGTGTCGCCGTACTGAGCCTTGAGATCGTCGACGGAGCCCTCCCGGCGGACGGTGCCGGCGACCCGGTCACCACGCTCGAGCAGCTGACGGGTGAGTTCCCGGCCGAAACCGCTGTTGACGCCGGTGATGAACCATGTGTGACTTGTCATACAATCGAGCGTATTCAGCGGTCCGCGATCGCGGCAGGCCCCGGTGTCACGGGTAGTGGCAGGGACACCCCAGGCGCGGATCCGGCGGCATACCGTTGACCCGTGGAGAACGCTCTCGGAGACTTCCTGCGGGCTCGGCGCGAGCTGGTGACACCCGCCGAGGTCGGACTGCCGGCCGGCAACACCCTGCGCCGGGTGCCGGGCCTGCGCCGCGAGGAAGTAGCCATGCTCGCCGGGATCAGCGCCGAATACTACGTACGCCTCGAACGGGGCCGCGACCGCCATCCCTCGGCCCAGGTGATCGACGCGCTGGCGCGGGTCCTCCAGCTCGACTCGGAGAGCACGACCTATCTGATGGCGCTCGCGAGCCACCAGCCCCGCCGTCGTCCCGTCCCGCGGTCCGAGCAGGTGTCACCGCACCTCAGCCTGCTGCTGCAGACGCTCAACGTGCCCGCCATCGTCTTCAACAAGTACAGCGACGTGCTGGCCGCCAACCCGCTGGCGCAGGCGCTCTCCCCCGACATGACGCCGGGTGTGAACCGCCTGCGGTTGCTGTTCATCGATGCCGAGGTCCGCAGCTACCATCCCGACTGGCAGCGCTACACCGCGGCCGTGGTCGCCCACCTGAGGGCCCAGGCCGGCACGGACACCGACGACGAGCGCCTGCACGCGCTGATCGGCGAACTGAGCCTGCGCAGCGACCGGTTCCGGCAGCTGTGGGGCCGGCACGACGTGCGCACAGCTCACGGCGGGACCTTCGCCATCAAGCATCCGCAGGTCGGTGATCTGGAGTTACTGGTCGAGAAGTTCGCCGTGGCCGGCGCCGGCGGACAGGAGATCCTGCTGATGCACACCGAGCCCGGCAGTCGCTCCGCCCAGGCCCTGGCGACCCTGGCCGCGCAGATCACCACGGCCTGAGCTTCTCAGGATCGGAAGACCGCTGCCAGGTTGTGGAGGCGGGCTGCTGTCGCCGTGAGGTCGTCGACCGCGCGGTGGGTGTCGCCGGCGGCGCCGCGGACCTCGCCGGCGGCGGAGCTCACCGCGCCGATCGCATGACTGATCTGCTCGGCGCCCGCGCTGACCGTGCCGGCACCGTCGACCATCGACGCGGTGGTGGCGGTCTGCTCCTCGACCGCCGCGGCGATCGTCAGCTGGTGCTCGGCGATCGCGCCGATGATGTCCGAGAAGCCGCTGACGGCGTCGACGGCCTCGCCGGTGTCGTGCTGGATGCCCTCGATGCGCCGGGCGATCTCCTCGGTCGCCGCCGCGGTCGCCTGGGCCAGCTCCTTCACCTCACCGGCGACGATGGCGAACCCACGCCCGGCCTCCCCCGCCCGCGCCGCCTCGATGGTGGCGTTCAGGGCGAGCAGGTTGGTCTGCGCCGCGATCGCGTTGATCGTCCGCAGCACCTCGTTGATCTCCTGGCTGGAGTCCCGCAGCCGCGTCACGTTGCCGGTCGCCCGCGAGACACCGGTCACGGCCTCGTCGGTCATCCGCGAGACGTCCGAGGTGTTCGTGCTGATCTCGGCGATGGCCTGGCGCAGCTGCTGCGTACCCTGGGCGATCGCACCGACCTCGTCACTGGTCCGCGAGGCCGACCGGGCCACGGTCCCCAGCTCGGCCGCGGTGGCATCAGCGGCGGCGGTCATCGTGCCGCTGGCCCGCTGCAGGCTGTCGGCCGAGGTCGTGACCTCACCGACGGCACGACGGATGCCGTCCACCGTCTCCTGGAAACGGTCCATCATCGTGTTGTAGGCCCCGGCCATCTGCCCGAGCTCGTCCTTGCCGACCACCGGCATCCGCGGGCTCAGGTCACCCCCGGCCGCCGCCGCGATCACCCCGGCGTCGACCCGCAGCACCTTCACGATGCTCAGCCACACCGACAGCTGCAGCACCACGGCGATCGGCGCGATGACCAGCGGCGCCCACAGCGCGATCGAGGCCAGCTGCTCGAGGTCGGCCCGCGCGTCCCCGGCCGGCAGCCCTTCGGCGGCCGACCCGGCCACCGCGTGGGTGAACAGGCCGAGCCCGACCGACCCGCCGGCAAAAAGGAGCAGAGCAAGGCTGGTACGTGCCTTCGGCGGCATCCGGTCGAGCATGGTGTTTCCTCCAGGGGATCACCGGAGGAGATCGGCCAGCCGCGGCACGACCTGACCGCTAGCCGAGGTGCCGTTCGTCTCACCCGTCAGTCCAGCGCAAAAACACCGTTCCGCTCGAAGGCCGCCAGGTCCTCCAGGGCGCGCAGCACCAGCCCACCGGTGCCCTCCGGAAGCGCGTCCGGCGAGAACCAGCCGGCGTCGACGCTCTCGTCGGTCTCGCGCAGGATCTCGCCCTCGTAGGAGTCGACCCGGCAGAGCAGCGCGATGTGCTGATAGCGGTGCCCGAAGACGTTCGGTGACCAGTCCTTGGCCCGCGTGTAGAGCCCGAACGGCGTCACCGAGTGCGCGATCAGCCCGCACTCCTCCCGGACCTCACGAACGGCACAGTCGCGGAGGGTCTCACCCAGCTCGATCGTGCCGCCCGGCAGAGCCCAGGTGCGGTCGTCCGACCGCTGGATCAGCGCGATGCGCCCCTGCGGGTCACGGACCAGACTGTGGGCACCGATGGAGATCAGCACCCGGTCGTCACCCGCCAAGGTACGCAGACCGCCGATGTAGGACTCTTCCCAGCTCGATGCCATGCGGCCAGCCTAGGGCGTGTCCTGCCGACCTCGGCGAGGTCGCGGCGAGGTCGGGGTTTCGCGTCGCCAGTGGGTCATACCGGTGTTGTATGCGGCCTTCCGGCCCGCGCAGCGAGGCGGAAGCTGGGCCCGGCGCGGGCCGTCAAGATCGGCCCTAGGAGGCGAGGAAGTCGTCGAGGATTCTGGCCAGGCGGACCGGGGTCTCGTACATCGCGTAGTGCCCGGCGTTCGCCAGCACCTCGAGGCGGGCGTTCGGGTAGTGGGCCAGCCAGGTGGCGCGCATCGTGGGCTCGGCGATGGCGGGGTCGTGCTCGCCGATGACGGCCAGGGCGGGCACCGGGTTGCCCGTGACGTCGGCGGCGAAGTCCGTGCGGGCCCAGGCGGTGAGGTAGGCCGCGAACGCCGCGGTGTCCGAGGTGGCCAGAGAGGCGCTGACCATGTCGTCGAGCCAGCTGCCGGCCAGGCGGTTGCCGGTGGTCAGGTCGATGATCGCGCGACGGTTGCCCGGATCGGCGGCGGCACCGCTGAAGAGCGCCCAGCCCTGCTCGTCGAAGGGGACACCGGTGGCCGGGACCGGGCTGATCCCGGCCAGCCGCTCGACCCGGCCGGGAGCATCAGCGAGAAGACGCTGGCCGACACTCGCACCCATCGAGTGGCCGACAACCGCAAACCGTTCCCACCCCAGATCGTCGGCAACGGCCAGCACGTCGCCGGCCGCCTCCGCCAGACTGAACTCCCCGGCGACACCCCGGCGCTCGCCGTAACCCCGGTACTCCGGGAACGCGTACGTGAACCGCGACCGGTCGACCAGCGCGGGCAACGCACCCCACCCCTGCGCCGACCCGAACCAGCCGTGCAGCGCCATAACCGGAGTCGACCCGTCACCCACAGTCAAAGTCATGCCCGCATTATGCCGGGATTGCCATCATGGCTGCTGTGGACAGATACGAGGGTCACGGCCGGCTCGACTGGTGGGCGAACTCCACCACTCTGGTCGCCGGCATCGACGTCTCAGTGGTGATCACCACCCAGGGACCCGCGTGGGAAGCCCACGGTCGTCTTGCCAACGACGAAGACCGGGAGGGATTCGCCGTCCTGTGCGACCTTGATCCCGTCTTCAGCTTCCGCTTCGACGACCGGAGCACCATCACCGTCACCGTCCACCCTGCGGACGATCATCGGCAATTCCGGCTCGACGAATTTCGTCTCGAGCCGGATGTGCCACCCAGATCCCGGGCGGGTCAGATCTCGGCGATGAGGTCGGCGACGCTGTCGATGATGCGGGAGGGGCGGTAGGGGTAGCGTTCGCTCTCCGCGCGGGTGCTGATGCCGGTCAGGACCAGGATGGTCTCGAGGCCGGCTTCGAGGCCGCAGAGGACGTCGGTGTCCATGCGGTCACCGATCATGGCGGTGCTCTCGCTGTGGCCGCCGATGACGTTGAGGGCCGAGCGCATCATCATCGGGTTGGGTTTGCCGACGAAGTAGGGGTCGACGCCCGTGGCCTTGGAGATCATCGCGGCGACGGAGCCGGCGGCCGGGAGGGCGCCCTCGTTGGAGGGGCCGGTGGCGTCGGGGTTGGTGCAGATGAAACGGGCGCCGTCGTTGATCAGGCGGACGGCCTTGGTGATGGCCTCGAAGCTGTAGGTGCGGGTCTCGCCGAGCACGACGTAGTCCGGGGCGTAGTCGCTCAGGACGTAGCCGACCGCGTGCATGGCCGTGGTCAGGCCGGCCTCACCGATCACGTACGCGGTGCCGCCCGGGCGCTGGCCGGCCAGGAACTGGGCGGTGGCCAGGGCGGCCGTCCAGATCGACTGCTCGGGGACGTCGAAGCCCATGCGGCTGAGGCGGGCCTGCAGGTCACGGGGGGTGTAGATGGAGTTGTTGGTCAGGATGAGGAAGGGCTTGCCCGAGCTTTTCATCCGGTTGACGAACTCGGGCGCACCCGGCACCGGCACGCCCTCGTGGACGAGCACTCCGTCCATGTCGGTGAGCCAGGTCTCGATGGCCTTGCGTTCGGTCATGATGTTCCTCTGCGAGCAGGGGGCGGGCAGCAGTTCGCCGGGCACTGGTCCCAGATCGGCAGCGTACCGAGCCGTTCGCGCGGCACAGCGGCGGTCCGCTCCTCGACGAGCTCGCGCACCATCGTGACGAAGCCGGGGTGGGTGCCGGGGGTGGCCGCGCGGGCGTAGCCGAGGCCGAGGCCGGCTGCGGTGTCGCGGGCCTCGTTGTCGAGGTCCCAGAGGACCTCGAGGTGGTCGGAGACGAAGCCGATCGGGCTGACCACGACGTCGGTGACGTCCTTCTCCGCCAGGGCGGTCAGGTGGTCGTTGATGTCGGGCTCCAGCCACGGCACCTGCGGCGGGCCGGAGCGGCTCTGCCAGACCAGGTCCCAGGGCAGGTCGGGGGCGGCAGCGGCGTGGACGAGCTGGGCCGTCTCGTGCAGCTGGGCCTCGTAGCGGCCGCCGTCGGGACCGGCCGTGGCCGCCATCGAGGACGGGATCGAGTGGGCCGTGAAGACCAGCCGGGTGCTGGCCCGGCGCTGCGGGTCCAGGGTCGCCAGCGCCGCCGTGACCGCCTCGGCGTGCGGGGTCACAAAACCGGGGTGGTCGTGGAACTGCCGGAGCTTCGCCACCGCGGGCGCGCCGGGGCCGACCTTGGCGCGGGCCTGGGCGATGTCCTCCCAGTACTGCTTGCAGGAGGAGTAACCGCCGTACGCGCTGGTGGCGAAGCCGAGCGCCGAGGTGATCCCGTCGTCGCGCATCTGCGCCATCGTGTCGGCCAGCATGGGGGTCCAGTTGCGGTTCCCCCAGTACGCCGGCAGCGCGATGTCGTGCGCGGTGAACTCCGCCTGGACTGCCGCGAGCAGGTCGCGGCATTGCTGGTTGATCGGGGACACGCCGTCGAAGTGGTAGTAGTGCTCGGCCACCTCGGTCAGACGTTCCTCGGGGATGCCGCGTCCGCGGGTCACGTTCCGCAGGAACGGCATCACGTCGTCGGGGTGCTCGGGGCCACCGAAGGAGAGCAGGAGAAACGCGTCGTACGCCACCGGACCATCCTCCCCCTGATCGTCCGGTGGCGCCCACTCACCCCCGTTGCCGGCCGCGCCGGGCGCCGACCCGCAGCATCACACCGGCGATCACCAGCAGCACGCTGAGGATCAGCAGGCCGACCAGGTTCTGGCCGGTCGTGGGCAGGTTGTCGCCGCCGCTGCCGCCACTGTTGGAGTTGTCGTCCGGTGCGCCGGCGATGGCGAGCAGCGCCTCGACCGTGTTGTTGACGACATTGCCCTCGGCGCTCGCCGTGCTGATCGTCACGCGTACCGGATAGGTCCCGCTGGGGGCGGTGCTCGCGATCCGCAGGTAGAGCCAGAGCTCGCTCTTGGTCCCGACCGCCGCCTCGGGGCCGACGCAGCTGACGGTGTTGTCGTCGCCGGTGTCCGCCGGGCCGCACTCGGCGGCAACGGTCGCCCCGCCGTCGTCGAACGCGTCCAGCAGGATCCGGGCCGAGGCGAGCGTGACGCCCCGGGGCGGGTCGATGAGGAAGGAGACGTCGGCGGCGCTCTCGGTGCCGTTGTTCTGGTACTGCAGCTTGATCAGCGCCAGACCGCCACGGGCCGCGGAGGTGGTCTTCTTCTTCACCCCGAGCACCAGGTCGACCTTGGGGGCGACCACGCTCAGCGTCGGCAGGGCCTGGTCACCGGCGTCGCCACAGGTGTAGTTGGCCGGGTCGGCGTCGAGGCAGCCGCCACTGATCACGGTGCCGGCCGCGATCTCGGTGCCGACCACCAGCGGGATGCTGAAGCTCAGCGTCTCACCGGCGCCGATCGGCCGCGTGCAGGTGATCGAGTTGGTGCCCTCGTCCCAGACGCAACCGCTCGGCAGCGGCGTACCCGGGGTCAGGCCGTCCGGGATGACCAGGACCATGACGTGCGGGTCGGCGTCGGTGTCGCCGGTGTTCTTCCACCGGACCGGGAGCCGGGTGGTCTGACCGGGCGCGGCCGGGTTGACCGTGAGCCGCCCGAACGTGGTGGTCACGTTGTCGCCGGTCACGCCGGTGGTGACAAGTTTGCCGCTGGAGATGAGCTGGTCGTTGGCGTCGTCGTCCCGGGTCAGCGTGACGCTGCCCGCGGTCCAGACGAGGTCGCTGGCGGCGCCGCCGGCCACCTCGACGGTCAGGGCGACCGTGATGGTGTCACCGGCGTCGACCGGCATGTCGGTGCAGGACACCTCGGTCTCCGCCACGTCGCACTGCCCGGGCGAGGCGTCGGTCTCCGCCCCGGTCACGGTGAATTCGTCCGGCAGCGCTTCCAGCGGTACGACCAGGGACAGGCTCTCCCGCTCGGTCGTGGAGTCGATGGTGATGGTCGGCGTGCCGGACTCGCCCGGCGCGATGGTGACCTGGTTGAGCGCCACCGTCGTGGTGTTGCGCAGCGGCAGGCCCACGGCCAGCTCGTCACAGTCGGTGGTGTCGCCGTTGAGCGCCACGCAGCCGCCGGCGACCGGCTTGGTCGGGTCGGCCGCACTGTTCACGACCACCGGCAGCACCCACACGCGCGGGGTGGCGTTGGCGGCCAGGTCGAACTGGCAGCTGACGCGTGTGGTGCTGAGCAGGCTGCAGTCGGTGGCCGCACGACCCGAGAGCGGGCCGAAGGTGGTCTGGCCGGGCGCGTAGATCAGCGCGACCTGGTTGACCGCGTCGGACGGGCCGGCGTTGGTGACCGTGACGGTCATCGTCGTGGTCGTACCCGGCGTGACCGGGCCGCTGGGCAGCGTCACGGTGGACGTGACGTTCGGCTGCGGCGGGCCGGTGGTGACGATCGCGCCGCTGGTCTGGACGGTCTCGCCGTTGCGAGCGGCCGCGATCGCGTACGCCGTCCAGGTGACGCCCGCGGTCAGGCTGGAGGCGAGTTTCACCGTCACCGACGCGACGGTGTTGGTGCCGACGACAACATTCACACCCGTACAGGTGATCTTGTCGGTGGCCAGGGTGCAGGTGGAGCCGGTGGGTCCGGAGGCCCCGGTGACGGTGAAGCCGGCCGGCACGGTGGCGAGCGGGACCGTGATGGTGATGCCGGTCATCGCCTTCTCGGCGGCAACCGTGACCGTACCGGTGGCCGTGAGACCCGGCGTACCCGTGCCGACCTGGGTGTTGAGGGTGATGTCGCCGCTCAGCGGCGAGCCCAGCTCGATGTCGGGGATCGGCTGGTCGGTCGGGTCGTTGCAGTCGCCGTCGCGGTTGGTGTCCACGCAGCCGTCGCCGACCGGCTGGTCGGTGCCGGTGCTGGCGGGCACCTGGATCTTCAGGACGAACTGCAGGTTGGAGTTGCCGGGCACGTCCACCGTGCAGTCGACGCGGTCGGCGGCGGCCCGCACGCAGTAGTCGGCCACCGGGCTGGTCAGCGCCAGGAAGGTGGTGCCGGCCGGCGCGCGGAACGAGTAGCGGGCGCCCCGGGCCGTCGACGGGCCGGAGTTGGTGATCGTGATGGTCAGGTCGCCGGTGCCGCCGGGCATCATCGTGCCGGGCGCGGGGACCTGGATGGTGACGGCCAGGCGGGCGTCGTCCGGCGCCACGGTCAGCACGCTCACCCCGCGGCTCACGCTGTCGCCGCTCTGCGCGACCGTGACGGTCGGTGTCCAGACCGCCCCGGGTACGGCCGCAGCGGTCGCCGTGAGAGCCAGGGTGAGTGTCACGCTGCCGTTCGCGGCGAAGTCGAAGTCACCGCAGGTGAAGGCGGACGCGGTCGAGGTGCACGGCAGCCCGGTGATGCCGGTGAGCGTGACACCGGCCGGCAGCGTGTCCCGGGCGATGGTCACCGTGACGTCGTCGCGGGCCTCGCTGAGCCGGACCGTGATCGGCGCGGTGGTGCTCGATCCGGGCGTGATCGGCGTGTTGACCGCGCTGATGGTGGCGATGCGACCCATCTGGGCGCGCAGGATGATGTCGGGCATGACCTGGTCGGCGACACCGCCGCAGGCGCCGTTGCCGTCGAGGTCGACGCAGCCGCCGGTGAGGTTGACCGACGGGTCGGCGTTGCCGGGGATCACGATCGGGACGTCCCAGGTCAGCGTGCCGTTGACCGCGATGGTCACCGCACAGGTGATCCGGGAGCTGGAGACCCGCTGGCAGCTGTTGGTCATCGGCGCGGTCAGATCGCCGAAGCCGGTGCCGACCGGGGCGCGCAGCGTGACGACCGCGTCGGTGGCCGTGGACGGGCCGGTGTTGGTCAGCACGACCCGCATCGACGTGGTCGAGCCGGGCACGACCGTCCCGGCCGCCGGGCCGGTGATGCCCGCGGTGAGCGTGTAGACGGGCGTACCGGTGCGGACCAGGATCCCGGCGCCGGTCGCGGTGTCACCCGCGGTGTTCTCGACGGTCAGCGCGCGGCTGGACCAGACCAGCGTGGTCGCCGCACCCGGCAGGACCAGCACCGGGATGGGGATCACGGTGCTGCCGTTGGCCGGGACGCTGACGTTGGTGCACACGATCGCGTTCAGGGTGACCAGGTCGAGCGTGCACAGCGGGGCGAGCCCGAGCGGGACGACCGTGATCGCCGGCGGCTTGCCGGCCAGCGGGATGGTGACGGTCAGGTTCGACAGCGCGGTCGTGGCGGTGAGCCGGACCTGGGCCGTGCCGGTGTTGCCGGGCGTGATGACGGCCGGGACGGTGTCGACGTCGATCTGCCGGTCGAACGACAGGGTGAGCGGGATGGCCGGGAACCCGGTGTCGGGCGCGGGACCGCAGACCCCGTTGTTGTTCACGTCCACGCAGCCACCGGTCAGCGGCTGGTTCGGGTCCACTCCCCCGGAGACGAGCAGCCGGAAGACGTAGCGGGGGTTCACCGCGACGGTGATGTCCTGGGTGCACACCGCACGGGTCGGCGAGTCCAGCCGGCAGGAGCCGGAGGTGGGCGCGGTCAGCGGGCCGAAGGTGCTGCCGTCGGGCGCCAGGACCGAGATGGTCACGGCACGCGCGTCCGACGGTCCGGTGTTGTCGAGGTCGACGGTCAGGTCAGCGCCGGGGCCACCCGGGGTCACCGGGCCCGCCGGGGGCGTCACGTCCACGTCGAGGGTGTAGTCGGGCGCACCGGTCACCGCGAGCTGCCCGCGGAAAGTGATCGAGTCCGCGCCCTGGGCCACGGTGATGTCCGGAACCGTCCAGCGGACACCCTGCGCGACGCCCGGCGCCGCACGGACGGTCAGGTTGACGAAAGCCGTCGCGCCGTTCAGGACGTTGATGCCGGAGCAGGTGACCTGGCCGACGCCCAGCGTGCAGGAGCCGCTGGTGGCGCTCTGCGTGATCAGGGTCAGGCCCGCGGGCAGGTCGTCGAGCGGGACGGTGACGGTCAGACCGGCGACGTCACCCCGGGTCGCGGTGAGCTCGATGTGACCGACGTCCTGGCGGCCCGGCGTGACGGTGACCGGGTCGGTGGTCACCGTGAGCCGCCGGTCCAGCGGGGCGCCGAGCACGATCGGGGTGACCGTGGTGTCGTTCGTGCCGCAGCCGTTGCGGCCGTCCAGGTCGACACAGCCACCGGCGAGCGGGGTGTACGGGTCCGCGGACGCGTCCACCAGCAGCCGGAACACCAGCCCGGGTGTGCTCGTGTCGTCGGCCAGATCCACCGTGCAGACCGCGCGGGTGTCCGAGCTGAGCGTGCAGTACGTCGCCGCCGGCGCGGCCAGGGTGTCGAACCGCGTGCTCGTCGGGGCCAGCACCGTGAACGTGTAGTCGGTGGCGTCCGAGGGGCCGGCGTTCGACACGACCACCGTGAGGTTGCCGTTGCCGCCGGGCTGGACCGTTCCCGGCGCGGGACCGGTCGCCGTGGCCGTCACGTCGACGACGGGGTCGCCGGTGATGGCGAGCGTGATGTTGTTGTAGGTCAGCTGCTCGGGGCCGTCCGCGACCACGATGCCGTCGGCGATCCACCGCGTACCGGCCGTGACCGAGGAGGCCACCTCGACGGTGAGGGTGAGGTCGATCGCCTGGTTGGCGGTCAGGCTGATGCCGGTGCAGGAGACCTGGGACGCGCCCGTGGTGCAGCTGCCCGACGGAACGCTGCTGGTCGTGACGCGCATCCCGGTCGGCAGGCCACCGGTCGGGACGGTCACCGTCAGACCGGACTCCGCCCGCGTCGACCTGAGCGTGATCCGGCTCGGGCCGGTGCTGCCGGGCGTGATGGTCGGCGGCGTGAACCTGACGTCCAGGCGGCCACCGATCGGGGTACGCAGCGTGAGGTCCGGCAGCGCCACGTCGTCGGCGTCGGCGCAGTCCCCGTCGCCGTTGAAGCTCACGCACCCGCCGCTCAGCGGGGCGCTGGTGCTCGCCTGCGCCGACACGGTGAGCGGCAGGGCAAGCGTCAGGTCGGCGTCGGCCACCAGCGACACCGTGCAGCGCAGCGCGCCGGGCGCGGTCTGGGTGCAGACCTGGGCGGCGGTGCCGGTCAGCGTCCGGAACGTCGTCGAGCCGGGAGCGATCACGGTGAAGACCGCACCGGTGGCGTCCGACGGGCCCTCGTTGGTCACGACGACCTGCATCGAGGTGTCCTGACCGGCCGACACCGTGTTGGGCGCGGGCCCGGTCGCCTCGGCCGACAGGGTCCAGCCGGGGTTGGCCGTGACCAGCGGGCCGGTGGCCGTACCCGTGGAGTCGCCGCTGGTGGCGGTCACCGCGGCACCCGTGGAGGCGACCCAGTCGGCGGTCACGTTCGACGCGAGGCGTACGGGCACCGACACGGTCGTCGAGCCCATCGCCGGCACCGTGACACCGGTGCAGCGCACGAAGGTCGTGGTGCTCGTGCACGTACCGCCACCGGTGGTGGTCACGGTGCCGACCGTGTAGCCCGCGGGCGGCGCGGGCAGCGTGATCACGGCGTCGGTGGCCGCGACGACACCGACGTTGGTGACCTTGACGCTGGGCACCGCGGAGGGCCCGCCGGGCACACCGGTGTCGGAGGTGATCGTGACGCCGTTGGTGAAGTTCACATCCGGGTCGCTGACCGTGACCAGCTGGCCGCCGCCGCTGAGGGCGCGGCCGTTGAGCGTCGCGGTGATGCCGCTGACCGCCCAGGTGACACCGGGCGCGGTGGTGGTCGTCGCCGCCACGCGGACGCTGATGGCGGTGCTGCCGTTGGCGGGCACCGTCACACCCGTACAGGTGATGGCAGTGGAGGTGACGCCGCAGCTGTTGCCGCCGACGGTGGCCGACATGACGGAGAGGCCGGCGGGGCGGCCCGAGATCGGGATCGTGACGGTGGTGGTCGCGTCGGACGGGCCCTGGTTGGTGACGGTGATCGGCGTCGACGCGTTCTTGCCGGCCGGCACGGTCATCGGCGTGACCGTGATGGTGCCGCCGGTGGTCTGCGGCGCGCCGACCGTCACCAGGGTGCCGTTGCCGGTGACCGACAGCGTGGTGCCGGGAACGGCCGCGACCGGCGTGCTGATCGCCGTGATGGCACCGGAGGACGGCGCCCAGTTGGACGCGTCCGCACCCGAGGAGGCCACGGTGACCGGCAGCGAGACGGTGACACTGCCCGCGCCCGGCACGGTCACGCCGGTGCAGCGGACGTTGGTCGTGCTGCTGGTGCAGGTGCCGCCACCGGTGGTCGTCACCGTGCCCAGCGTGTAACCGGACGGCGGCGCCGGGATCGTGATGACGGTGTTCGGGGCCGCGATGTCACCGTTGTTGGTCACGTTCACGGTCGGCGTGCCCGAGTTGCCCGGCACGATCGTCCGGCCGGAGGTGGTGATCGCGCTCAGGTTGACGATGCCGGAACAGGTCGACTCGGCCACGACGACCGAGCCGCTCGCCACGCCAGCGAGCCCGCCGCCGAGCAGGGACACATCAAGACCCCGGACCGTGTACGTCAGACGCCCGGTCGACGACGCGTACGTGGCGGTCTGCCGGTCGACGACGACGCCGGCGACGCTGGGGATGCTGATGTTCGTGTTCGCGGTCGGGTTGACGGCGTTGCCGGCGATGTTCAGATTGACCGCGTCGGTGTCACCGCTGATGCTCGACGCCGTCATCAGACAGGTCGTGCTGACGGCATCCGCGCCGATCGTCGACGCGCCGAGCAGGCTCAGACCCTCGACCTCGGCGGACGCGGTGCCACCGCCGGCGGACGGGCCCGTGGCCGCCCGGACCGTGCCGGAGCCCAGAATGTTCTGGCCGCCGATCGAGGCCGTCGTGCGGGTGTTCGCGGCCTGACCGGTCTGCCAGGTGCTCTGCGGGGTGGTGATGGGCAGCGAGATGCCACCGAGCAGCGTGATGGCCGCTCGCACACCCTGCGCCGTGGTGTTGATCGTGCCGGCCGCGGCCTGGGCCGCCGTGGGCGGACCCACGAGCCCGACCGCGACCAGCACTGCCAGGAGCAGCGCGGCGGACCGCACATGCTGCGAGGAAGCTGAGAACATGCGCCCGTTCGCCACCTGGCGAATTTAAGCCCGACATATGCGAAAGATCTTTCGTTTACGAAAAACCTCCACAAGTCAGACTTATTGGGGTCTCATGCCCCCAGAGCGTGATACCCACCGTCGACGTGCACGATCTCGCCCGTCGTGGCCGGGAACCAGTCGGACAGCAGGGCGCAGATCGCCCGTGCGGTCGGCTCCTGGTCGCTCAGGTCCCAGCCCAGCGGCGCCCGCTCGGCCCAGGCGTCCTCGAACTGCACGAAGCCCGGGATCGACTTGGCCGCCATCGTGCGCAGCGGCCCGGCCGAGACCAGGTTGCTGCGGATGCCCTGCTTGCCGAGGTGCAGCGCCAGGTACCGCGACGCCGACTCGAGACCGGCCTTGGCCACGCCCATCCAGTCGTAGACCGGCCACGCCTTGGTCGCGTCGAAGGTCAGCCCGACGACACTGCCGCCACGGCCCATCATCGGCACGCAGGCCATGGCCAGCGACTTGTACGAGAAGGTCGAGACCTCCAGTGCCTTGGCGACGTCCGCCCAGCCGGCGTTGAGGAACTCACCGCCGAGCACACTCTGCGGGCCGAACGCGATCGAGTGCAGCACACCGTCGAGACCGTCGACGTGCTCGCGGACCTTGCCCGCCAGCGCGTCCAGGTCGTCCTGGCTGGTCACGTCGAGCTCGATGACCGGCGCGGGCTCCGGCAGCCGCTTGGCGATCCGCTCGACCAGCGACATCCGGCCGAAACCGGTGAGCACGACGGTCGCTCCGTTCTCCTGGGCGATCTTCGCCGCCGAGAAGGCGATCGACGCGTCGGTGATGATGCCGGTGATGAGCAGGCGCTTGCCGGCGAGCAGTCCAGACACTGGTGATTCTCCGTTTCGCAGAGGCGGGTCAGTGACCCATGCCGAGGCCGCCGTCGACCGGGACGACCGCACCCGAGATGTACGCCGCGCCGTCGCCGGCCAGGAACAGCACCGCCTGGGCGACCTCGGCCGGAGCCGCGAGCCGCCCGGCCGGGATCGCCTTGAGGATCTCCGCCTTGCGGGCGTCGGTCAGCACGTCGGTCATCTCGGTGTCGATGAATCCCGGTGCGACCACGTTCGCCGTGATGTTACGGCTGCCCAGCTCCCGGGTGATCGAGCGGGCCATGCCGACCAGGCCGGCCTTGCTCGCCGCGTAGTTCACCTGGCCCGGCCCGCCGTAGAGCCCGACCACCGAGGAGATGAAGATGATCCGGCCCCACTTGCCGCGCAGCATCTTGCTGCTGGCGCGCTTGGCGACCCGGAACGAGCCCGTCAGGTTGGTGTCCAGCACCCGGGTGAACTGCTCCTCCGACATGCGCAGCAGCAGCGTGTCGTCGGTGATGCCGGCGTTGGCGACGAGCACCTCGACCGGGCCCAGTTCCTTCTCGACCTCCGAGAACGCCGCGTCGACGGCAGCGGAGTCGGTGATGTCGCACTCGACCCCGAACAGGCCGTCGGGCGCGCCACTGCCGCGGTGTGTCACGGCGACCCGGTCGCCCTGCGCGGCGAACGCCTGGGCGATGGCCAGGCCGATGCCGCGGTTACCTCCGGTCACCAACACGGTGCGGGCCACGCGTACTCCTCTGCTCTCGGGACTCGGACCGCTCGAAGACTAGGCGTTACCTGCGGGTAGGAGGAACCCGGCCCTTGTCATACCTGAGTAGGGCATCGAGATCGTCCCTGAGGGGCACGACGCGCCGGTGCGGCGGACCGTAACCTGCCGGGATGGAGGTTGTCGGCGCTCTGCGGCGGGTGGTTTCCGGTCCGGACCGTCCCCCGGCGCCGGTCCTTTCCCGCCGCCTGACCAAGATCCAGGTGTACGCCGTACCGCTCGGCCTGCTCGCCCTGCTCGGCGCCGGGCTGGCCAACGGGCAGTATCTGCTCGAGAACCGCTCGACGGGTCAGTTCATCGCCGTGGTGCTCTCGGTCTGGGCGGTGCTCCCGGTCCTGCTGGCCTTCCGCCGGCCGCTGCTCGCCTGGCGGATCTCGTACCCCCTGCTGTTCGTCGGGGCGCTCGGCAAGGGGCCCCGGGAGGCCTGGCCCTGGACGACGGTCCAGATCATCGGCTTCCTCATCGTGCTGATCCTGCTGGTCCGCCGCGAGGAACCGGGTGTTGTCGCCTGGGTGACGGCGCTCAACATCGTGCCGCTCTTCCTGCTGGCGCCGTGGACCAACGCCTGGGGCGTCACCGTGTGGTTCATCGCCGTCGCCCTCGCCGGCGACCTGGTGTCACGGCGGCGGCGCAGCCGCGAGGCCCTGGCCCAGCAGACCGAGCTGACCGAGCTCGAGAAGGCCCGCCGGGCGGTGCTGGAGGAACGTGCCCGCATCGCCCGCGAGATGCACGACGTGGTGGCACACCACATGTCGATGATCGCCGTCCAGGCCGAGACCGCGCCCTACAGGATCACCGGGCTGCCCGAGCCAGCACTGGCCGAGTTCACCACGATCGCCTCCGGGGCGCGTGAGGCGCTGACGGACATGCGGCGGCTGCTCGGCGTGCTGCGGGCCGAGGACAGCGACACCCTGCTGGCGCCGCAGCCGGGACTGTCCGACGTGGGCGCGCTGGTCGAGACCGCCCGGCGGGCCGGTGTCACGGTCCGCCTCGAGACCGAGGGGATCGAGCACGTGCCGGAGGCGGTCGGGCTGGCCGCGTACAGGATCGTGCAGGAAGCTCTCGCGAACGCGGCCCGGCACTCGCCGGGCGGCCCGGTGCACGTCGCGGTCCGCGGCAGTGCGGGGTTGCTGCGGCTGGAGGTCGGCAACGGGCCCGGCTCCCCGGCGGTGGCGGCCGGTGGTCCCGGGCACGGGCTGATCGGCATGCGGGAGCGGGCCGCGCTGCTCGGCGGCACGCTCGAGGCCGGCCCGCAGCCCGGCGGCGGTTACCGTGTCGACGCACGACTGCCACTCGGGGAGGGCACGTGATCCGGGTTCTGATCGCGGACGACCAGGCGATGGTCCGGCAGGGTTTCGGGGCGCTGCTCGCCGCGCAGCCGGACCTGCTCGTGGTCGGCGACGCGGCCGACGGCGAGCAGGCGATCGCGGCGACCCGGCGCCTCGACCCGGACGTGGTCCTGATGGACGTGCGGATGCCGGTGATGGACGGCCTGGAGGCGACCCGGCGGCTGCTGACACCCGGCTCCGCGGTCAAGGTGCTGATCCTGACCACCTTCGACCTCGACGACTACGTCTACGAGGCGTTGCGGGCCGGGGCGAGCGGCTTCCTGCTCAAGGACGCACCGGCGGCCGACCTGGTGCAGGCGGTCCGTGTCGTGGCGGGCGGTGAGGCATTGCTCGCGCCGTCGGTCACCCGGCGGCTGATCGCGGAGTTCGCGGCGCGGCCCCGGGGCGAGCGGCCACGGCCCACCGCGCTGACCGGCCTGACACCGCGCGAGACCGAGGTGCTGCGGCTGATCGCCCGCGGCCGGTCCAACCAGGAGATCGCGGCGGAGCTGGTGGTGGCCGAGCAGACCGTGAAGACCCACGTCGGCCGCATCCTGGCCAAGCTCGGACTCCGCGACCGGGCCCAGGCCGTCGTCTTCTCGTACGAGTCAGGTCTGGTCGCCGCCGGGGAGTAGCTCTCGGGTAGGGCGTCGCAGTGAGCACTCAGGACTGACGATCCGGGGCAGGCCGTCCCCGCATGGTCCTGGCCATGCGGATTCCCCTGGCTCTTCTCACCCTGACCCTGGCACTTCCCGTCCCCGTCACCAGGCTCTCCCCCGAGGTCGCGGACGTCCCGCGGTCGCCGGCCGGGCGGCAGTTCCTGACCTTCGATCCGCGCGGCGACGGTCTCGCCGTCGAGGTGCTCGGCGATCTCGGGACGGCCGACCGGATCGCCGTGCTGGTGCCCGGCGTCGACACGACCCTGCGGAACTTCGACCGCGGGCTCGGCGGTGTCGCCCGCCGGGCGCCGGCCGTCCAGGCGCGGGTACTGCACGCCCGGCTGCAGTCCCTCGAACCAGGCGCGCGGGTCGCGGTCATCGCGTGGCTCGGCTACGACCCACCGGAAGGCCTGTCGCTGGAAGCCGCCCGCGACGTACGGGCCCGCGCCGGGGCCGCGGCCCTGACAACGTTCGTCCGAGGACTGCCCGCACGGGTCCGGGTCACGGTGATCGGGCACAGCTACGGCGCACTGGTCGCCGGCCTGGCCGCGTCCCGGCTGCCCCGGGTCGCCGACATCGTCGCGCTCGGAGCGCCCGGGATGGGCGTCGACTCGGCGGCGGACCTCGGGGGCGCCCGGGTGTGGTCCGCGCTGGCCCCCGCCGACTGGATCCGGCGGGTGCCGCAGCTGCGGCTGCTGCATCTCGGGCACGGGCGGCGGCCATCGGCGCCGGCTTTCGGAGCGGTGGCGCTGCCGACCGACGGTGTGACGGGCCACGACGGCTACCTCTGCCCCGGCACCGCGACCCTCGACGCGGTCGCCTCGATCGTCCTGACCACCTCGGCGGGTGCGGCGTGACGGGCGACGGGCGGGATCGCAGTGTCGACGCGGTGCGGGCTTTTGCCGTGCTCGGTGTGGTGGCCGGGCACTGGCTGGTGACCGGGCTGGTCCCCGACGCGGACGGGCTGCACACCGTCAGCCCGCTCGTGGCCATGCCCGGCGCCGCACCCGTGTCGTGGGTGCTCCAGACCCTCGGGTTGTTCTTCTTCGCGGGTGGCTTCGCCGCGGCCCGATCCCGCACCCCCGTACGGCTCGGGCGGTATGCGTGGCCGGTGCTCGGCCTGCTCGCCGTGTGGGCGCCGCTGCTCCTGCTCGCCGCCGCGTTCGACGCCCCGGCGGCAACCCTGCACACGATCGCCGGCCTCGTCGTCAGCCCGCTGTGGTTCTTGCTGCCATACCTGGCGTTGTCCCTGGCGACCCCGGCCCTGCAACGGATCCTCCACCGGACCGGCCCGGTCCTGCTCGTGGTGCCGATCGCAGTCGTCGCCCTGGTTCCGGGGCTCGTTGCGGTTCCGGCGGCATGGGCGGTGCCGTGGCTGCTAGGAATGCTCGTTGCCGGCTACACCCGGACCAGCGACAGGAACACCATGCTGGCCTACACCGGCGCTGCCCTCGCGTTCGGCGGTGCGGCCGCGATGGTCGCCCTGATCCGCTACGGCCACTTCCCCGCCTCCGCGGTCGGCATCCCCGGCGCCGAGCGGTCCAACCTGTCGCCGCCGTCCCTCGTGGCGGTCGCGCTCGCCGTCACCCAGACAGGTGTATTTCTGCTGCTGCGCGGGCCGATCCTGCGGCTGATGCGGCACGACCGCGTCTGGCGTCCGGTCGCCGCCATCAACCGTGCCGCCGCCCCGATCTACCTGACGCACCAGAGTGTTCTGCTCGCGGTCGCCGGGGTTGCGGCCCTCGTCAACCCCGCGATGCCCGGACTTCTGACGGCACCGACCGGCCCGTCCTGGGCCGCCGGACGCGCGCTGTGGCTACCTGTCCTGGCCCTCGTTCTGGCCGCCGCGACCCGTGGGCGACACCACGGCGAGCCGAGTTTCTTTAAGCGGGGCTTAAGAGGTACGCTCTTCGACGGTTCTCGAGCCCGGACTACTGACGGAGGTGATCGCTGTGCGAGATAGCGATCCTCCCAGTCGTGGCCGGGCCGCTCGTCAGCCGCTCTGACCTCGATCTCTGAGCTCGACCCGCTGACGCAGAACCATCCCCGCTCCAACTTGCCGCACCGCGGCTCCGTCCTCGTGCCGGAGCCCGGACGGCGTCGTGCGCCGCGACGGAGCGAGGGTGCCGGCCGCGACGCTTCGTGTGCGCACTTTCCCCATCGGTTCTCACCGGAAAGTCACAGCCATGAGCAAGTTCGTCGCACCGCTCAGCTTCACCCTCGCCGCCGCCTGGGTGGTCATCCTCTTCGTGCTGGTGCACAGTGCACCCTGACGATCGGCACCCTGAGAGCCGGATTCCCGGCTGCCACTAGGGCAGCCGGGACGTCCACAACAGACTCATGCCGCCCGCGATCAAGCCGAGCAGGAGCGCGATTCCCGCGTACCACTGGGTGACCTCGCGGGGCTGGACGCGGTGGCCGATCGAGCTGCCCATGTCCTCGTAGACCTGCTTGAGCTCCGACACCGACGCGGCCTCGTAGAAGTAGCCCTTCGTCTTCTCCGCCAGCTGCTGCAACGACAACCGGTCCACCGGCACCCGCTGCAACTGACCGCGGATGTCGACCACACCGGTGTCGGTGCCGAAGGCGATCGTCGACACCGGCACGTTCGCCGCTTCCGCCGCCGCACCCGCGTCCTCGACCGAGCGGCCCGAGGTCCGGTAGCCGTCCGACAGGAGCACGATGCGCGCCGGTGGGGCGCCGTCCGCGCCGTCGGCCGGAACCGAACGGATCGCGTCGAGTGAGGTGAAGACGGCCTCGCCGGTCGCGGTCGCCTCGGCCAGCGTCAGCCCGTCGATGCCGGCGATGACCGCGGAACGGTCCTTGGTCGGCGACACCAGCACGTTCGCCGACTTCGCGAACGACACCAGGCCCAGGTTGTAGGTCGGCGGCAGCTCCTGGACGAACGCTTTCGCCGCCTCCTGGGCCGCCTCGATGCGGTTCGGGGCGACGTCGTCGGCCTCCATCGACAGCGAGACGTCGATCGCCAGCATCACCGTCGCGCGTTCCAGGGGCTCCTCGCGGTCGATCGACGGCCGGGCCATGGCCAGCGCGAGGGCCAGCAGGCTCAGCACGAATGCGCCGGCCGCCGCGTGACGGCGCCAGCCCAGACCCTTCGGCGCCAGCGTGCGGAGCAGATCCACGTTCGTGAACTTCATCGCGTACGTGCGGCGGCGGAACTGGCGCCACGCGTACGCGCCCGTCACGAGCAGCACGGGGAGCACGGCGAGCAGCCACCACGGCTGCAGGAAACGGATCATCGTGTGGTCCCCCGGGTTCGTGCGTGCCGCTGCGCCGCCACAAAACGGACGACGTCGAGCAGCCAGTCGGTGTCGGTGCGCAGTCTCAGATGGGCGGCGCCGGCGGCGCGCAGCGCCCGGGCGATCTCACCGCGCTGGTTGCCCGCCGCCTCGGCGTACCGGGCGCGCAGCTCCGGGTCGGCCGTCTGCACCTCGTGCAGCGCGCCCGTCTCCGGGTCGGCCAGGGTGAGCACGCCGACGTCGGGCAGCTCCAGCTCGCGGGGATCGACCACCTCGATCGCCAGCACGTCGTGCCGCACGCCCAGCTTGCGGATCGGGCGTGACCAGCCGTCGACCGGCGCCATGAAGTCGGAGATGACCACGGCGACACCCCGGCGGCGCGGCGGCCGGTTCAGCAGGTCGATCAGCGCACCCAGGTCGGTCCGTCCGGGCCTGATCCGGGTACGCGCAATGGCGCGCAGCATCCCCTGAGCTTCCTTGCGCCCGGGGCGGGCCGGCATGCGGACGACCGGCGCCGACTCGGGCGCCTGCTCGGCCCGCTCCGGGCGCCGCCGCCACGGGAAGCCGCGCTGCTCACGCTGCACGACACCCGAACCCGTACCGACCACAGCGCCGATGCGGTTGCCGCCACGGACGGTCAGGTGAGCCATCGCCGTCGCTGCGGCCAGTACCAGATCACGCTTGAGCATCGCCGCGGTGCCGAAGTCGAGGCTGGCCGACAGGTCCACCGCCATCCACGTCTCCAGCTCACGGTCCGCGACCGTACGCCGGACGTGCGGCAACGTGGTCCGGGCGGTGACCGGCCAGTCCATGCGCCGGACGTCGTCACCGGGCCTGTACTCCCGGCTCTCCCCCGCCTCACTTCCGGGACCGGGGAGGAGCCCCGCGTAGTCGCCCTGAAGCAGACCGTCGAGCTTGCGCGTCACCAGCAGCTGCAGACGTGACAGCACCGCCTCGGCGCGGGCGGTGCTCGCGTCCTTGGTCGCCGGAGGCAGGTCAGCGGTGGTCACGGCGAACCGTCACTGCTGTCCCGGCCAGGCCGGCTGCTGCGGCTGCGGCTGGTGCTGCTGCTGGGCTTCGAACGGCACGCCGCTGGCCGGGGCCGGGACACCGGAGACCTGGTGGCCGTTCGGCGAGGCACCCTGCCGGGACGCGACCGACGGCATCGGCACGCTGGCCATGATGCGCGCGACGATGTGGTCCGCCGGGATGTCGTCGGCCAGCGCGTCGTAGCTGAGCACCAGCCGGTGCCGCAGAATGTCCGGCGCGATGTCCTGCACGTCCTGCGGGAGCGCGTAGTCACGACCGCGCAGCAGGGCCAGGGCGCGGGTCGCGCGGACGATGCCGAGCGAGGCACGCGGGCTGGCGCCGTACTGGATGAGCTGCGCGACGTCCGGCATGCCGTGCTGGGCCGGGGCGCGCGTGGCGAGCACCAGGCGGACCGTGTAGTCGACCAGGGCGTTGTGCACAAAAACCTGGTCGGCGCGGCGCTGCAGCGCGAGCAGGTCCTCGGAGGTGAACACGGCCTTCGGCTCCGGCGGGCTGACACCCATCCGGTAGACGATCTCACGCTCCTCGGCGTCCGTGGGGTACCCGACGACGATCTTCATCAGGAAGCGGTCGCGCTGAGCCTCGGGCAGTGGGTAGACACCCTCCTGCTCGATCGGGTTCTGCGTGGCCATGACCAGGAACGGGTCCGGCACCGAGTGCGTCTCGCCGCCGATCGACACCTGGTGCTCGGCCATGACCTCGAGCAGCGCCGACTGCACCTTCGCCGGAGCACGGTTGATCTCGTCGGCGAGCAGGAAGTTGACAAAAACCGGGCCGAGCTCGACGTCGAACTTCTCGCTCGACTGCCGGTAGATCCGGGTGCCGACGATGTCGGCAGGCACCAGGTCAGGCGTGAACTGGATGCGGGAGAACGAACCGCCGACCACCCGGGCCAGGGTCTCCACGGCCAGCGTCTTCGCGACACCGGGCACACCCTCGAGCAGGCAGTGACCCCGGGCAAGCAGAGCGACGAACATCCGCTCGACCATCCGGTCCTGGCCGACGATCACCCGCTTGACCTCGAACATCGCGCGTTCGAGCTGCGTGGCGTCCTGCGCGGGCGGCACCGGGGCGCCCGGATCGGCGCTCGTCGTGCCCTCGGGCGTGGTCGGCTCGGCCACCGGTCCTCCATCGAGATTTTTCGCGTATCCGGGTCGCGCCGGCACGGGTGCCGACGCTCAAGACTTACACGACCATGCTTGGAGCCGTCGGGCAGAGCCTGATTACGCGCCGGTCACCAGCAGCCGGAGATGTCGATCTTTCTGCGCGATGCGCTCGAACGGGCACCCGTTCCGGGTAGACGGACAGCCCGGCCACCCGTGTAACATTCAGCGCGTCGCCGGGCGACTTCCCCCGTGGTCGCCCGGCGCTCAACTCCCCTCCGGCTGCTGTTCTGCAGCTACTGTTTCGGAGTGGTCGAGGAGCTCAACCCCCAGTGCTCAGCAAAACGGTGTCGCGCGCCCGCCGCGTGGGCGTTGCGGTGGAACAACCCGAAGCTGCACGAACCGGCGTACCGGAAAACCTGGCTGGCCTGCGAAGATCACCGCGAGCACCTCGGCGACTTCCTCGGCGCCCGCGGTTTCCTGCGCGAGGTCACCGAGTTCAGGACGACGCAGCACGACAGCACCCCATAGGCTCCATGCTGTGACCGAGTCCGGCGCACCGGCGCCCGCCCCCACCGACCCGCTCGAGCCGTGGCCCGACACGGTGACCTGGCGGCCGGTCTCCCGCAGCCTGATCACTGTGGAGTTGATCAACCGCGCCGTCTGGGTGCTCATCCTGCTGGCCGGCCTCACCACCGCCTGGACGATCACCGACCACCCGGCCTGGATCGCCGCCATGGCAGCCGTCGTCATCTTCGCCGTCTGGCGCTCCATCATCACGGTCCGCGCCGTCAAAGCCTGGGGCTACGCCGAACGCGACAACGACCTCCTGGTCCGCCACGGCCTCGTCATCCGCCGCCTCTCGATCGTCCCGTACGCCCGCATGCAGTTCGTCGACGTCACCGCGGGCCCCCTGGAACGCGCCTTCAAACTCGCCACGGTCCAGCTTCACACCGCCTCGGCGGCCAGCGACGCCAAGATCCCCGGCCTCCCACCCGAGGAAGCATCCCGCCTCCGCGACCGCCTCACGGCCCTGGGCGAGGACCGGGCCGAGGGCCTGTGACCGCCTCCGCCCGCCCCCAGCCCGGCCGGGAACCCGCCGACCCGCCTTCGCAGGCCGGCGCGTCCACGCCACCGGATCTCCCTTCCGGCACCGCTCATCCCGCACCCAGCGAGTCGGCGCAGCCACTGAGCGCGGCCATCCCAGACGCATCCGCGTTGCCGGACCCCAATTCCTCGATCGCTCCCCTCACCCCCCGCGAGCCGGCGCAGCCGGGAACCGCGAGCCCGCCCGGCGACCCTGTCCCCGATGCCGGGACGCCAACCGCTCACCCCGCGCCCAGCGACTCGGCGCAGCCCGAAAATGCGAGCCGGCCCGGCCACCCTGTTCCTGATGCCGGGACGCCAACCGCTCACCCCGCGCCCGGTGACTCCGTGCAGCCAGGAAGCGCGGCTGTCCCAGACGCATCCGCGCTGCCGGATCCCGATTCCTCGGTCGCTCCCCGCGAGCCGGCGCAGCCGGGAGATGCGAGCCGGCTCGGCGAGCCGGCGAGCGCTGCTCTCCCCGGCGGGTCTGCGCCGGGGGACGCGGTAGCCGCACCGGATGAGGCCGGGCCGGCCGATTTCGTGGCGGTGGCAGAAGGTGAGCCGCGGCGGCGGTTGCATCCGCTCAGCCCGCTGCTCAGCGGGGCGAAGTCGATCGCCGTCATAGTCGCCGCGCTCAGCTGGCAGACGTTGTCGCAGGTCGGCGTGGAGCGATTCGCGCTGGTGGTCGGGGTCATCGCCGTCGGGGTGGTCATTTTCTCGGTGATCGGGTGGTTGAACACCGGCTACCACGTTGTCGGGCGCGAGCTGCGCATTCAGGACGGGCTGCTCTGGCGGCGGAACCGGGCCATCCCGCTCGACCGGCTCCAGGCCGTCGAGCTGCGGCGGCCCTTGCTCGCCCAGCTGACCGGGCTGGCCGAGCTGCGGCTCGAGGTTGTCGGCGGTGGCAAGACCGAGGCACCCCTGGCCTACCTGACGGTCCGGGAAGCGGCGGCGTTGCGGGAGCGTCTGCTGGCGCTTGCCGGGCGTACCCCCGGAGCAGTTGACCGTGCGGCCACGGACCCGGCGGCCGGGGCACCCGCGCTGGAACGACCGCTCTTCCGGGTCGGCAACGGCGACCTGGTGGTCAGCCAGCTGCTCACCCCGCAAGCTTTTCTGCTGCCGGTCGGCGTCGCGTTCGTGATCATGCAGTTCGTGCTCGAAGGCTCCTGGACCTTCGTCGGCATCGCCAGCACGGTGACCGCGATGGCCGGCGTGCTGCTGCAGCCGGTCCGCCGGGTGCTGCAGGACTGGGACTTCCGGCTGGCGCGTGACCCCGACGGGCGGCTCGCGGTCCGCTACGGCCTGCTGGAGACCCGCAGCCAGATCGTGCCCCTCAACCGCGTGCAGTCGATCGGCGTCACCTGGCCGCTCCTCTGGCGGGCCAAGGGCTGGCTCCACCTGCGCCTCGACATCGCCGGATATGCGGGCCCGCAGTCGAACAACGACAAACGCTCCGACCGCCTCCTGCCCGTCGGCAGCCCCGAGGTGGCCCGCGCACTGGTCTGGGAAGTCCTGCCGGGCGTCGACCTCGCCGCCCTCGCCACCTCACCGCCGCCGTCCCGCGCCCGCTGGCTCAACCCGATCGCACTCAAGTCGATGGGCGTAGGCCTGACCGACGAGGTTTTTGTGTCGCGGTCGGGTGTGCTCACCCGCGAACTACAGACAGTCCCCTACGCCCGCCTGCAGAGCGTCCGTGTGATCCAAGGCCCGCTGCAGCGACTCCTCGGCCTGGCCACGGTCTACGGCGACACGGCCGGCGGGCGTTCCGGGGTCGCCCGCGACCGCGACGTCGCCGAAGCGTGGTGGCTTGCCGATCAGCTCTCTCTTCGCGCGCGCCACGCCCGCGGCCCGGCACCGCTGGTCACGGCCACGGTGGCCGACCCGGCCGAGGTCGCCGCAGACCCGGCGGCACCGCAGGCTTTGCCGATCGACGACCGGGCAGCCGAACAGTGGGCCGCACCTGGTGCCTCGGCGGACTCCGCCTGGCCAAACCCGAGCGAGCCGGGAACGGCTGCACCCGGCCAGGCCACACTCGGCGAAGCCGCATCCGACCGTGCCACACCCGGCCACACTGCTTCCGGCCACACTGCTTCCGGCCACACCGCGTCCGGCCAGGCCTCCTCGGGGCACGCCGCACCGGGCCAGGTTGCACTCGGCCACGCCACAACGGGCCAAGCTGCACCCAGCCAAGCTCCAGCAGGCCAAGCTCCAGCAGGCCAAGCTCCAGCAGGCCAAGCTCCAGCAGGCCAAGCTGCAGCGGGCGCAGGTGCGACGGGGCCAAGTGCGACGGGCCGGGGTGCATCGGGATCGGGTGGTGAGGTGCCGGGTGAGGGGGCGTCGGAGGATGACTCTTTCTGGCGGAGGCCTGCGCAGCCTTAAGCTGTCGGCATGGAGCTTCCGGAGTTTTCGCCCGGTCTCACCGCGCGGGTCGAGCTGACCGTCACCGATGCCGACACCGCCCAGGCGCTCGGGTCTGGTGATGTGCCTGTGCTCGGCACGCCCAGGGTGCTCGCGCTCGCCGAGGCGGCCACTGTGGCGGCCACCGCCCGGCAGATCCCGGGTGGTGTGACCACGGTGGGTGTTCGCGCGGAGGTCGAGCACCGCGCGCCCACCCCGGTCGGCCGCATGGTCACCGCGCTGGCCACGTTGGCCAAGGTGGACGGCCGCAAGCTCATCTTCGACGTGGTGGTCCGCGACGGCGAAAACCTTGTCGCCGAGGTCCGGGTCGAACGCATGGTCCTGGACCGTCAGCGCTTCATCGCCAAGGCCCTCGGCGACGCCTGACCCCGGCCGGCTCTCGCTGCCGAGGGCCTGCAAGAGACTCAGCGAAGATGCTCGACGAGTGCACCCCGGAAGTCACCGACGGAGGCGGCACCCAGGCGCCCCACCCCAACTTCCTTGAAACAGGCCCTAAAAGTCGCGTCTTAGGCCCTGTTTCAAGGAAGTTGGGCCTGCTCGAAGGCCGCGCGGAGGCAGCCGAGGCCATACGAAGTCCTCAGTCCGGCCCGAAGGCCACGAGGAAGCCCCGAACGCGACCTGTGGGCCGCACCCAATCACCCGGACCGCCAACTCCACCTTGAACGCGCGCTCAAGCGGCGCGAAGGCCGCCCGAGAAGCGCCAAGGGTCAGAGGAGGGCGCCCCAGCGCGGCGCGAAGGCCGCCCGAGAAGCGCCGCGGGTCAGAGGAGGGCGCCCAGCGGGGCGCGATGGCCACCCGGAGGTCAGAGGAGGGCGCCCCAGCGGGTGGTGAGTTCTTCGTTGGTGGGCATGGCCACCGCACCGCCGGGGCTTTCGCAGACGAGGCCGGCCACGGCCAGGGCGAAGCGGACGTACCGCTGCCAGCCCTCGAGATCAGCAGGCACCCCGTCGGCCAGCAGGCGGCGGATCAGTGCGCCCATCACCGAGTCGCCCGCCCCGGTCGCGTCGACGGCGGACACCGCAGGCGCAGGCAGCATGACGTTGGCCTCGGGTGTCGCCACGTAGGCGCCCTTCGCGCCGCAGGTCACCACCACAGCTCGGGCGCCGATCTTCAGGATGCGGTCGGCGGCTGCGGCGGGGCCGGCGCCGTCCCAGAGGACCTCGGCGTCGGCGGAGCTGAGTTTTACCAGGTCGGCGGTGGCGAAGAACTCTTCGACGAGGTCGCGGAGGGCGGTCACCGCTGCGGCGTCCGGGAGGAGTTTCGGGCGGACGTTAGGGTCAAAAACGCGCAGCGGGCCGTCGATCGCCCACGCTTTGCGGGCGGCGTCCTGGAACGGTTTGCGCATCAGGGAGATCGACCCGGCGTAGACGACGTCCGCGGCGGCCACGACGGATTCGTCGATGTTGTCGGGGCGGAGCAGGGAGTACGACGGGGGTTCGCCGTAGAACTGGAAGGTCGGCTCCGCGCCGTCGAAGGTGGTGACTGCGAGGGTGGTCGGTACGCCGACGCGGGTCAGGTTGTTCGAGTCGACGCCGAGCTGGCGCAGGAAGGCGGCGATGCGGTCGCCGAGGGTGTCGTTGCCGAGGGTGCCGTAGTAGCGGACGTCGCCGCCGAGGCGGGTGGTGCCGACCGCGACGTTGAGCGGGGCGCCGCCGATCGCCTGGCGGTAGATCAACTCGCCGTCACGCTCGGTCTCCAGAAGATCGACGAGCGCTTCCCCGAGCACCACCGCGTAGCCCATTTCCGTCCCCTCACGTAACGCCTGTGTAAACCCCGTCAGCCTTACGTCCGCAGCCTCAGAAAGCCAGCGAGTCCGCGATGCTCGCCCGATTTGCCCATGTTTGAGATACTTCATCCATGCGTCTGCTCGCCGTGCCTCTGCTGCTCACCGCCGCCCTGTCCGGGTGCGCCGACTCGGGTCTGCCCACCGCCACCGAGGTCTCACCGCCACCGGGGTCCACGCCGTGGTTCGTCAGCGGCGCACCGAGCCCGCCCGGCCCGTCGGCCACACCATCGCGGAGCGACATGGGCGCGCCGATGACCGAGGGCACGGTCACGGGCACCTTCCTGCCCTTCCCGCAGGGCGTCCGGGCGATCACCTACGACCCAAAGGTGGTCCCGGCGGGCGCGACCGCCCAGGTGGTGATCGGCCGGACCGCCAAGGGCACATCGGTACGCCTGGCAGTCACCGGCATGGTCCCCCGGCGTACGTACGGGGCGCACCTCCACCGCCGGACGTGCACCTCGGTGCCGGACGACGCGGGCCCGCACTACCAGCACAGCAGCGACCCGAAGGCCGCCGCGTCACCGCCCTCGGTCGACCCGTCGTACGCGAACCCGCGCAACGAGGTGTGGCTGGACTTCACCGCCGACGGCCAGGGCGCCGGATCCGCCACGGCGGCACAGGCCTGGAGTTTCGACGAGATCGAACCGCCTCGCTCGCTGATCGTGCACGCGCTGCGTACCCGTACCGAGGTGGGCAAGGCCGGGACGGCCGGAGCGCGCGTGGCCTGTCTCACCCTGGCGACGCGGTGATGCCCGGCTGCTCTTGATCTTGGTCAGGCGGTAACGTCAGGGGCGGGACGAGGGACGACGCGCGATGACGGGAGGGCCATCATGGCCGAGCAGAACGAGGGCACCACGCCGAAGACCGAGTCGCACGACCCGGACTTCCCGGAGGCGTTCCTGCAGTTCATGCGCAGTGGCTGGCGCGACGACACGCTCAACGTCACGCCCCGCCCGGAGACCCCGAACTACGCCAAGCGCCGGGCCGAGCTGTCCGACGCGTTCCCGGGCGAGACGCTGATCATCCCGACCGGCACCGAGAAGGTGCGTGCCAACGACACGGACTACCCGTTCCGGCCGGGCAGCGACTTCGTCTACCTGACCGGCGACACCGACCCGGACAGCGTTCTGATCATGCGGCCGAGCGGGTCCGGGCACGACGCGGTCGTCTACAGCCGGCAGCGTTCGTCCAAGGAGACCGACGAGTTCTTCCGCAGCCGCGACGGCGAGCTGTGGGTCGGCCGCCGCCACACCCTGCGCGAGAAGTCGACCGAGCTGGGCCTCGAGACCGCGCCGTGGGTCGGGCTCGGGCAGGCGCTCGCCGAGTGCGCGCCGGCCCGCACCCGGGTCCTGCGCGGCCTCGACCCGAACGTCGACCGCGCGATCCTGGCGTACGAGCCGGACCCGCGGGTCCGCCGCGACCGCGCGCTGGCCGGGGTGATCTCCGAGCTCAAGCTGGTCAAGGACGAGTGGGAGATCGCGCAGCTCCAGGACGCGATCGACGCGACCGTACGCGGCTTCGAGGACGTCGCGCGGGTGCTGCCCGCCGACCGCGGCGTCAAGGAGCGCCTGCTCGAGGGTGTCTTCGGCATGCGCGCCCGGGTCGACGGCAACGACGTCGGATACGGCAGCATCGTCGGCGCCGGTGCGCACGCGACGATCCTGCACTGGGTCCGCAACACCGGTGTCACCAAGCCGGGCGAGCTGCTCCTGATGGACATGGGCGTCGAGAGCCACACGTTCTACACCGCCGACGTGACCCGCACGATCCCGGTCTCGGGCACCTTCACGCCGCTGCAGCGCCAGGTCTACGACATCGTGCACGCCTCCCAGCAGGCCGGCATGGACGCCGTCCGGCCCGGCGTGAAGTTCCAGGACGTGCACCTGACCTGCATGCGCGTCCTCGCCGAGGGCCTGAACGACCTGGGCCTGCTCCCGGTCAGCGTCGACGAGGCGATGTCCGAGGAGTCCACGGTGTACCGCCGCTGGACCCTCCACGGCTTCGGCCACATGCTCGGCATCGACGTCCACGACTGCTCCGCCGCCCGCAAGGAGAAGTACCGCGACGGCGAGCTCGGCGAGGGGTACGTCCTGACCGTCGAGCCCGGTCTGTACTTCCAGCCCGAGGACGAGCTGGTCCCGGAGGAGCTGCGCGGCATCGGCATCCGCATCGAGGACGACGTGCTGGTCACCGCGGACGGCAGCCGCAACCTGTCGGCCGGGCTCCCGCGCACGGCCGACCAGGTCGAGGCCTGGCTCGCGTCGCAGCGCGAGGCCGGCCCCCGTCTCCCGGAGTAACCACTACGCGTAAGTGGGCAGGGCCAGCGACGTCGCCGCGCGGCGTTCGCTGCGCCCGGCCAGCTTCGTGCGGGCGAGCAGCGGCAGCAGCTTGAAGGCCTGGTTGCGCATCCACAGCTGGGTGCGTGTCCCCGGCACCATGGCGGTCCCGCCACTGACCAGACCCTGATTCCGGGTGACATGGTCCCGCAGGGTTTTCTCGTACGCCGGAAGCGTCCCCTTCGCCAGCTCCCCCGCGAGGACGTAAGCACCCGAGAGCGCCAGACTCGTACCCTGCCCGGTCAGGAACGACGGCGCGTAGGCGGCGTCGCCGACCAGAGCCACCCGGCCCCGCACCCACCCCGGCATCCGGATCTGGCTGACCGTGTCGAAGTAGACGTCATCAGCCTCACTCAACGCCGCCAGCAGGTCCGGCGTCGGCCCACCCAGCCCGGCAAAGGTCCCGGCGACAGCCTCCCGCGACGGCGACGTGGTCGCGAAGGCCAGCAGGGCGTGCACCCAGGGCTGATCCCCGACGGCGTAGACGGCGGCGAGCTTGCCCGGTACGTTCTGCAGAATCGCCTCGTGCGACCACCCACCGGTGTTCGGCGCGGTGAAGCCCGCAAAGCAGTAGCCGAGGTAGTGGCTGAACTCCGCCTCCGGCCCGAACACCAGCCGCCGGGTGTTGGAGTGCAGCCCATCGGCGCCGACCACATAGTCGAAGCTTCGCGGCGCACCTCGCTCGAAGGTCACGTCCACGCGATCGTCGTGCTGCGTCACACTCGCGATCGAGTCGCCGAAAACGTACTCGACGTCGTCACGGGTCTTCCCGTAGAGCACCGACGTCAGGTCTCCCCGCGGCAGTTCGAGGTCACGCCCGGCCTGCCCACCGGTGAGAGCCCCCGGACTGAACGCCGCCACCGTGCCCCCACGGCCGTCGATGGCGGTGATCCGCCGGGTGTCGATGTGGTGTTCCCGCAGCTCGGGCAGAACCCCCATCCGCTCGACAACGTCAACAGCCGAGCCGCGAACATCGATCGGATAACCGCCGCCCCGGATCGCCGAGGACTTCTCGACAACCGTGACGTCGACGCCGTACCGGTGCAGCCAGTAGGCGAGGGCGGGCCCGGCCACACTGGCGCCGGAAATCAGAACGTTCGTCATGGGCCACAGCCTTACTTACCGGTCGGCAAGTAGTCAACCGGTCGGTTAGTATGTTCACATGCCCCGCCTGAACGCCGACACCCGCGAAGAAGTCAAAACGGTCGCCCTGCGGCTGTTCAGCACCAGGGGTTTCGAACAGACCAGCCTCCGCGAGATCGCCGAGGAACTGGGCATCACCAAGGCGGCGCTCTACTACCACTTCTCGTCGAAGCGGGACCTGCTCAGCGCGCTGATGACACCACTGGTCGAGGACTTCCAACGCTTCCTGGCCGAGGCCGAGACGAAGGCCCGCTCGGATCAGCGGGCGGTCCTCGAGGCCTACTTCGACATGTGCCTGCGCCACCGGCAGGTATTTGTCGGCCTCCTGCGTGACGTCCAGGTCCTGACCGAACTCGACCTGGTCAACACGATGATCCAGTGGCGGACCCGGCTGGACGTGCTGCTCGTCGGCGAGGACCCGGCCGATCGGGTCCGCGCGGTGGTGGCGCTGGGCGGCCTCCAGGACTGCGTGATCCTTTTTGCCGAGGACGACGAGATCACCACGATCCGCGAGCCGGCAGTGGACGCCGCCCTCCGCGCCCTCAACCAACCTTGAGAGCGCCGCGGATCACCGGCGGCACCTCAACGATCTACCGAGACTGAGGCAATCGGCCGGGACCCGCGGACCCCCCAAGCCAGAACGGGCAACCGCGGCGGCGGACCACCACGCCGGACCGGGACGGGCGGCGGGCGAGAGGGCCGCCAGGACCCCGGTGAGGCCTTCGCCCAGGCCCGGGCGATGGCCGACACCGCACACGGCGACCGCAAAAGGGATCTCGACGCATCGGCCAACCGCCTGCGCCGGGCCGGTCCCGCGGCGGATGAGCAAGCCCGAGCCCACGTGGCCGGGGGACGGTCAAGCGCGGGCGCTCAGGCGGGCCATGAAGTTGATCGGCAGGCGGATCGGGCGGACCGGCACCCGGGTCACGGATTCCGGCGGGAACGATGAGCGCGCCGCCGCCGTGGCGCGGAACAGGCCCCAGCGCACGTCGTAGATCCACAGTCGGCCGCCCGGGCGGAGCACGCGGTGCAGGTCGCGGATCCCGCCGTCAACGTCGGCCCAGTGGTGCTGGCTGAGTGACGACACGATCAGGTCGAACGTCTCATCGGGAAACGGCAGGCGGGCCACGTCGCCGACCGTGAAGGTCACGGAAGTGTCCGCGGCCAGCCGGCGCGCGAGAGAAATCATCTCCGGGGCCAGGTCGACCCCGTCGACGCGCAGGTCCGGGAATGTCGCGGCGATCGCCAGTGGCAGCCGCCCCGGGCCGGTGCCCACATCCAGAACGCGACTGCCGGGCGCGAGGTCCGCCGCGGCGATGTCGTCGAGGATGCGGCTGCGCAGGCGGGTCAGCCTGCGGTGGCTGTGCTGGTCGTAACGGTCGGCTTGGGCAAACTTCATCACCGAACTCCTTGTTCATTGCCGAACACGATGTTCGAGTATGGTTCCGGGGCGGGGAGGCGGGTCAACGACCAACAACGGCCGATGGTCCGGCACCGCACAGAAGCCCGCGATTGTCCGGGAGCCGAGCATGGACCGACGCGTACGCCGCACCCGCCGCACGCTGCAGGAGGCGCTCCTCTCGCTGATCGAGGAACGCGGTTACGAGCGCCTCACCGTGCAGGACGTCCTCGATCGCGCCGACGTCGGGCGGTCCACGTTCTACACGCACTTCCGTGACAAGGACGCGTTGTTCATGACGTGTTTCGACGATCTGCGCGACGGTCTGCGCCGGGAGCTCGACGCGATGGCCGACGGTCACGTGCGGGGCAGCAACACCCGGCCCCTGCTGATGATCTTCGAGCACGCGTACCGGAATCAGCGGGTCTATCGGGCGGTCTGCGGCCGGCAGGGCGGCAACGCCTTCACCCACCGCCTGCAACGCCTGGTGTTCGACCTGCTGCACGAGCACCTGTGCGTGGCCGGGACGAGCCTGCCGGTCGAGGTCGCGGCCGAGTACTACTCGGGTGCGCTGCTCAGCACGCTGCTGTGGTGGGTGCGGCAGGATTTCCCGTACGGGCCGGCCGAGCTGGCCGAGATGTGCCAGCAGCTGACAGCGCCGGGTGTGCTGGCGACGATCAGTTCTGCACCGCATATTCGGTGATGACAAAACAGGACGCCTCGCCCGCGCCCTCCGAGACGTCGAAGGTCACGGCGAGCGGGTGCCCGTCGGCCGGGTCGACCTTGGTGGTCATCTCGCCGCCGTCGTCCGCGGCCGTCTGAGCCAGGTCGAGCAGCCCGCCGAGGGTCGGCAGTTCGATCTCCTCCTGGCCCGAGGCGGTCTTGCCGTCGATCCGCTCGATGCCGGCGACCTTCTGCCCCTGCACCGTGACCCGGTAGATCCCCTCCGACGGCTTGTCGTCACACCGGCGGTCCACCACGTACGCGTAGTTCACCGGCTCCTTCCACACCGGAGCCGACCCGGCCGGAGCCGCAGCCGACGCCCCCGGTGCGGCGGGCTTGTCGTCGCCGGTGCAGGCGGCCAGCCCCGCCACGAGCACAACCGCGCCCAGAGCCCTGACGAACCGCACGATGAACCTCCGACGCTCCCCGAAGCCCGCCACTCGGCGAACCGCGCCCATGCTTCCAGACCCGGGCAACGCCGTCCGGCCGGTGGGTCACCCGGCGAGGTCGGCGACAAAAACGGCGACCGAACGGGCCGGCACCGTGAGCGTTCCCCCCTCGGCGGTCGACGTGCGCAGCAGCGTGTCCGCGGACGCGGCGAGCTCGGGGTGCAGGTGCAGCGGCACCTCGGCCAGCTCCGGCACGAACTGGACCGTCGGCTCCTCGGTGGCGTTGAAGACGACCACGTGGGTGCTCCAGCGGTGGTCCAGGCCCGAGCCGTCGAGGCACATCACGATCACGCCCGGGGACTCGGACGGGCCGCCGAGGGGGAAGGTCAGGCGGCGCTGGACCTCGTCGGCGGTGGGCAGACCGAAGACCGGCGACGCGCGGCGGATCCGGAGCATCTCGGCGTAGCGGGCCGCGGTCAGGTCGATCATCTCGGCCGACGGGATCAGCGACGGGTCGGCGAGCAGGGGCCGGGCCCACGACCACTTGTCCTCGTTGTCCGGTGCGGGTGGCAGGCCGATGCCAAAACCGTTGCCCTGGGTGCTGTCCCAGCGGAGCTGGTTGAACCAGTCGCCGGAGTTGTAGGAGTTGCGGTCGAGGGACTTCGAGCGCAGGCGTTCGGTGCCGAGCGCGACGAAGCCGACGCCCTGGCCGAGGACGACGATCGACAGGGCCAGCACCTGCATGCGGACGCGGTCGGCCATCGGCAGCGACGGCGGCAGTTTGAAGGCCATCGCGTCGTAGAGGATCTCGTTGTCGTGGGCGTCGACGTAGGTGACACTCTCCCCCGGCGAGGCCGCATATCCGCTGGGTGAGCCGTTGTAGTCGATCTGGGAGCCACTGTGCTCGGCACCGGTGTGGGTCACGAAGCGGTAGGTCGCGAGGCCGCCCGACAGACCGACCTTGATGCGGTCGTGGACGGACAGCGGCGTCCGCGCGCCGAGCCCGGTGGCGAAGCCCTGCTCCGACGGGTCGTCGCCGAACGAGCCGCCGCCGCGGACCGCGTCGCGCAGCCGGTCGTTGAACGTGCCGACACCCGTGCCCGCCATGTTGACCTGCGTGGCCTGGACAAAGCGGGAGTCGTACGCGATCTCGCCGAAGTTCCAACCCTCGCCGTACAGGTAGATGCCGGGGTCGAGGTGGTCGAGGGTGACCCGGGTCTCGAGGATGTTGGCCCGGGGGTGGTGGCCCATCAGGTCGAAGCGGAAGCCGTCGACCTTGTAGTCGCGGGCCCAGGTGACGATCGAGTCGACGACGAGCCGGCCCATCATCATGTGCTCGGGTGCGGTGTTGGAGCAGCAGGTCGACTCGGCGACCGTGCCGTCGTCGAGGAGCCGGTGGTAATAGCCGGGGACGACGCGGTCGAGCACGCTGAACGGCGCCAGCCCGTCGGCCATCGTGTGGTTGTAGACGACGTCCATGACCACGCGCAGACCGGCCTCGTTGAGCGCGGCGACCATGCGGCGGAACTCCAGGATGCGGGAGCTGCCGGCTGGCTCGACCGCGAAGCTGCCCTCGGGCGTCGTGTAGTGCAGAGGGTCGTAACCCCAGTTGAAGCCGTCCTCGTCGGCGACGGCCATGACCGCACGCTGCTGCTCGGGAGAGTCCGGTGGCAGCGCGGCCAGGTCGCACTTCGGGACGGCCTGATCGGCGCGGCGGTCGGGCACCGAGGCGAAGTCGAACGCCGGCAGCAGGTGCGCGTGGGTCAGGCCCGCGTCGGCGAGCATCCGCAGGTGCCGCATGCCCGCGGACTCGGTGTGGGTGAAGGCCAGGAACGTGCCGCGCTCGGCCGCCGGGACCGTGGTGTCGGCGATGGAGAAGTCCCGGACGTGCAGCTCGGTGATCTGCATGCGCGCCGGTGCCACCGCCGGCGGCTTGACCAGGCTCTCCCAGCCGGGTGGCATCAGCTCGGGGTCGGACAGGTCGACGAGCTGGCTGTGGGTGGAGCCGGCCGACAGCGACAGCGAGTAGGGGTCGGTGACGCTGCTGGTCACGACCGCCTGCGCCGCCGGGTGCCACACCTCGACGCGGTACCGGTAGTAACGCCCGAGCCATTTGCGTTTGCCCGCGATCGACCAGATGCCGGTCAGGTTGTCGCGGTCCATCTCGAGGATCTTGGGCTCGTCGTCACCGGGGGTGCGGGACAGCTCCAGTGACACCGTGCGGGCGGTCGGCGCCCAGACGGAGATCGTGGGCTTCTCCTCGTCCAGCACCACACCGAGCTCGGCGTCGGCGGCATCGGCGTACAGGTCGTCGAGGACCCCGGGGAGCTGCAGCGCGGTCACGACCGTGACCCGGCCGGAGAGGTCGCGGCCGACCGCCAGCAGCTGGCCGCGCAGCAGATGACCGAGGGCGGCGTCGCCGAGCTCGGGCACGGCGAAGGCGCGGTAGGAACGCAGGTGCGGGAAGTGACGGCTCTGGGCCTGGAACAGCCCGCCGGGCCGGGGTGTCAGCGGCAGTGTTGTGCTCTCGCCGGTCAGCTCGTCACCGTCGCGGCGCAGCCCGCCGGTCGGCGCGGCGACCAGGGCGAACGCGGACGCCAGCTCGGCGAGCTGCGGCGGCAGGGCGACGGTCGTGCGGTCGAGGAAAACGGCGAGGGCGCGGGCCGGGTCGAGCTCGGGTCCCAGCGAGCGGAGGTCGGGCAGCACCGGCGCGGCGGTGCCCGCGAGCATCCAGACCTCCCGGCTGCGCGTCAGGTCGAGCCGCTGGTCGTCGGGCAGGTCCTTGTGGTCACCCTGGTGCACGACAAAACGCAGGCCGGCGGCGTCGGGGCGCACCGGGACGCGGAACACCGCACCGAACGCGTCGAACGTGACGGGAGCGAGCGGGATGCTCCAGACGGGCTTTTTCGGCGTGCCCTCCCAGGCGTGCAGCCCCCAGCCGGCGTAGTCGCCGTCGGCGCGCCGGTAGTGAATGACCGCGACGTCGTCGCCGCCCGGGAGCTCCTCGGTGAAGCCCGCCGCCGCGGCGCTGGGATAGACCTCCGGATCACCCGGCCGCAGCCAGATCTCGGGCGTGACCGCGGGGTCGAGGAGCCGGTCCTGCGCCACGTCCTTGGCCCCGGTGTGGTCGACCACGAGAAAACCGACCTCGCGGGACACATCGGCCAGACGCACCCAGGCGAAGCGGCCGTAGGCGTCCTCACCCGCGAACGGGTGGCCACCGGGGAAGCCGGTGATCGCGCCCGGCGCGATGTCACCCCAGGCGTGCAGCGACCAGTCGCCGTAACCCTCGTCCTCGCGGCGATAGTGCACGACCAGCCAGGACGGCCTGCTCAGCGCGGTCGATACCTCAGGCGAGTCGATCTCGATCGTCGTCACCAGGACATGATGGCACCGGGGTACGTCAGTTTCAGTGCGTCGCGATCACCGTCGTGATCCGGGGACCGTCAGCGCCTGACCGGATCAGATAGCGATAACACTCCCCCGGTACGGCGTTGCCGAAGCTGTCGAGGTACTCCCACTCGACGGCGACCATGGCCAGGGCGGTGCTGAGCCGCTGCACATCGCGCAGCTGGGCGTGCGCCGCGACGATCTGCTGCTCCTTGTACGCCGGTGCGGCACCGAGGAACGACAGCGCCACCGCGGCCGGCGAGGTGAACGTGAAGCTGTACGTGTCCGCGACCACCATGCCCGGCAACGCGTAGCACCCGGCCACGGCTGCGATGTCACCCCTGGTCAGCGCGGATCCGTACCGGTCGAAAAAATCGGTGAGGTGCTCCAGGTCCGTGGGTGCCTTCACGCGCAGCGTGATTCCCGTGGGACGGGGTGTCCAAACCTCGGACCCGGGTTGCACGCCATAACAAGACGGACGTACGGTTTACGGAAGACGTGAACCCTGAGTTAGGTCAACCTAACCGGCGGGAGCCCGTCACCGGTGCGACAGACTGCTGAGGACTACTCACGGTCGCTGGGTGTGAAGGAGATGACGTGGCCAGCCTCGACACCTTTGGTGCGAAGAGCGAGCTACGCGTCGCAGACGCGAGCTACGAGATTTTCACGATCGACAAGGTCGACGGGCATGACCGCCTGCCGTACTCCCTGAAGATCCTGCTGGAGAACCTCCTCCGCACGGAGGACGGCGCGAACATCACCGCCGATCACATCCGGGCCCTGGGCGGCTGGGACCCCACCGCCGACCCGAGCGTGGAGATCCAGTTCACCCCCGCGCGGGTGCTGATGCAGGACTTCACCGGCGTTCCGTGCGTCGTCGACCTCGCCACCATGCGCGAGGCCGTCAAGGAGCTGGGCGGCGACCCGACCAAGGTCAACCCCCTCGCCCCCGCCGAGCTGGTCATCGACCACTCGGTCATCGCCGACCTGTTCGGCCGCGAGGACGCCTTCGCCCGCAACGTCGAGCTGGAGTACCAGCGCAACCGCGAGCGCTACCAGTTCCTGCGCTGGGGCCAGACCGCGTTCAACGAGTTCAAGGTCGTCCCGCCCGGCACCGGCATCGTGCACCAGGTCAACATCGAATACCTGGCCCGCACGATCATGGAACGCAACGGCCAGGCGTACCCGGACACCGTCGTCGGCACCGACTCGCACACCACCATGGTCAACGGCCTGGGTGTGCTGGGCTGGGGCGTCGGTGGCATCGAGGCCGAGGCCGCGATGCTGGGCCAGCCGGTCAGCATGCTGATCCCGCGCGTCGTCGGCTTCAAGCTCTTCGGCGAGATGCCCGCCGGCACCACCGCGACCGACCTCGTGCTGACGATCACCGAGATGCTGCGCGAGCACGGTGTGGTCAGCAAGTTCGTCGAGTTCTACGGTCCCGGCGTCAGCGCCGTGCCGCTGGCCAACCGCGCCACCATCGGCAACATGTCGCCGGAGTACGGCTCGACCGTCGCGATCTTCCCGATCGACGACGAGACGATCAAGTACCTCCAGCTCACCGGTCGCTCCGAGGCGCAGGTCGCGCTGGTCGAGGCGTACGCGAAGCGCCAGGGTCTGTGGCTGGAGCCGGACGCCGAGCCGAACTACTCCGAGCGTCTCGAGCTGGACCTGTCGACCATCGTCCCGTCGCTCGCCGGCCCGAAGCGCCCGCAGGACCGTGTCCCGCTGGACCGCGCCAAGCCGATGTTCCGGGACGCGCTCACCAACTACGTCAGCGCCGTCGGTCCGGCCGACGAGGCCAGCGAGGAGTCCTTCCCGGCCAGCGACCCGCCGGCCAACCACGAGCACTCGGACGCCGACAAGCCGCACGTCTTCAGCGCGGCCGACGGCGCCACCGGGCGGCCCTCCAAGCCCACCCGCGTGGTCGGTGAGGACGGCACGGAGTTCGAGCTGGACCACGGTTTTGTCGGCATCGCCGCGATCACGTCCTGCACGAACACGTCGAACCCGCAGGTCATGATCGGTGCGGCCCTGCTGGCCCGCAACGCCGTCGACCGTGGACTGTCGCGCAAGCCGTGGGTCAAGACCACGCTGGCGCCGGGTTCCAAGGTCGTCATGGACTACTACGACCGCGCGGGCCTCACCCCGTACCTCGACAAGCTCGGCTTCAACCTGGTCGGTTACGGCTGCACGACCTGCATCGGCAACTCCGGCCCGCTGCCCGAGGCGATCTCGGCGGCGGTCAACGAGGCCGACCTCACCGCGGTCAGCGTGCTCTCCGGCAACCGCAACTTCGAGGGCCGGATCAACCCGGACATCAAGATGAACTACCTGGCCTCGCCGCCGCTGGTCGTCGCGTACGCGCTGGCGGGCACGATGGACCTGGACATCACCACCGAGCCGCTCGGCACCGGATCGGACGGCAAGCCCGTCTTCCTCGCCGACATCTGGCCCAGCGCCAAGGAGATCGACGACGTCATCGCCTCGGCGATCGGCGCGACCGGCTTCAGCGCGGCCTACCAGGACGTCTTCGCCGGTGACGAGCAGTGGCAGTCGCTGCCCACGCCGGAGGGCAAGACGTTCGAGTGGGCACAGGAGTCGACCTACGTGCGCAAGCCCCCGTACTTCGAGGGCATGAGCGCGCAGCCGACGCCGGTCGTCGACATCTCGGGCGCGCGGGTGCTGGCGAAGCTCGGCGACTCGGTCACCACCGACCACATCTCGCCGGCCAGCTCGATCAAGGCCGACTCCCCCGCGGGCAAGTACCTCGCCGAGCACGGCGTGCCGCGGCACGAGTTCAACTCGTACGGGTCCCGGCGCGGTAACCACGAGGTGATGATCCGCGGCACCTTCGCGAACATCCGCCTGCGCAACCAGCTGGTCCCCGGCGTGGAGGGTGGCTTCACCGTCAACCACCTGACCGGCGACCAGAGCAGCATCTACGACGCCTCGGTGGCCTACAAGGAGGCCGGTGTCCCGCTGGTCATCCTGGCCGGCAAGGAGTACGGCTCCGGCTCGTCGCGCGACTGGGCGGCCAAGGGCACGATGCTGCTGGGCGTCCGCGCGGTCATCGCCGAGTCGTACGAGCGCATCCACCGCTCGAACCTGATCGGCATGGGTGTGCTGCCGCTGCAGTTCCCGCCGAAGACCGACGCGGAGTCGCTCGGGCTCACCGGCACCGAGACGTTCACGATCACCGGGGTGACGGCCCTCAACGACGGCGGCATCCCGTCGACCGTGAAGGTCCGCACCGACACCGATGTCGAGTTCGACGCCGACGTCCGCATCGACACACCCGGTGAGGCGGACTACTACCGCCACGGCGGCATCCTGCAGTACGTCCTGCGGAAGATGCTCGCCGCCGGCTGATCCCGCGTACGCGTCACCGATGCCCCGCCGCCCACCCGGGCGGCGGGGCATCGTGCTTTTCGCCACACCCGTGAGCTGCAAGAACGCATTTGGAAACATGGGTGTTGCACCCTGTGGCCATGGAGATCCTGCTGCTGGCCACCCGACCCGGCGCCGCTGCGGAGGATCGAGCCCTACCGGCGCTCGATCTGCTGCGGCACTCGCTGCGGGTCGGCACCTACGACGTACAGGCCCTCGTGTCCGGCGCCGATCCCGATGTGGTGCTCGTGGACGCGCGGCGTGACCTGCTCGAAGCCCGTGATCTGTCCCGTCTGCTGCGCACGACCGGGCTGCGTGTGCCGCTGCTGGCCGTGGTCGAGGAGGCCGGGCTGGTCGCCATGGCCGCCGACTGGGGACTGGACGACGTGCTCCTGACCAGCGCGGGACCGGCCGAGGTCGAGGCGCGGCTGCGGCTGACGACGGCCCGGGTCTCCGGTGCCGCCGGTGGTGTCTCCAGCGGCATGGTCACCGCGGGTGAGCTCAGCATCGACCCGCACACCTACTCGGCGCGACTCAAGGGACGCACGCTCGATCTCACGTACAAGGAGTTCGAGCTGTTGAAGTTCCTGGCCCAGCACCCGGGCCGGGTCTTCAGCCGCGACCAGTTGCTGCGCGAGGTCTGGGGCTTCGACTACTTCGGCGGGCACCGCACCGTCGACGTGCACGTGCGCCGGCTGCGCGCCAAGCTCGGCAGCGAGTACGAGTCGATGATCGGCACCGTGCGCCAGGTCGGTTACAAGCTGGTGCTGCCCCCGCAGCAGAGCCCCCGAGTCCTGGCCAGTGAGTGGGACCCGATCGCTCCGCGAGTCGCGGTAGATCTATAAGCACTCTACTTGTGGTCTTTATAGATACGCGCTATCAATGAGAGATGCTGACACTCACTCTCACGCTCAACCCTGACCTCGACTCCGACATCGCCGAGGCCCGCGCGGTCCTGGACAGGCTCAGTGCCGCGCGTGCCGAGGCGATCCACGACCCTGCCGTCATCCGGGAGAAGGTCGTGGCGCTGCTGCGCGGCTACGGCGAGAAGCGCACGGAATACATCCGGCAGGTCGCGCAGGCCTCTCCCGGCAGTGCTTCACAGGAGGACCTGATCGCGGTGATCGGGTCGGCGAAGGCCATCGGCGGCACCCACTCGGCGATCGAGCGGGCCTGGCGCGCCAAGGGCATGACCACGACGTTCATCTCGACCGACGCCGTCGGCAACGCCGTGATGGACCTCGACCTGGCCGACATCGTGCTCAGCGTCCTGCACGATCAGGTCGACGAGCCCGACCCGCTGTCCAGCGCGAGGTTCTGAGCCCCGCGCCGGACAGCAGTGTGGATCAGGCCGACGCTTCCTCGGCGAGCGCACCGCAGCACGTCTCGATGATCATTCCGGTGACCACGTACGGGTCCATGTTGGCGTTCGGCCGGCGATCCTCCAGCCAGCCCTTCTTCGCCTTCTCGACGGCCCACGGGATCCGTACGGACGCACCGCGGTCCGAGGCGCCCCAGCTGAAGCTGTCCCACGCGGCGGTCTCGTGGGCGCCGGTCAGCCGGTCCTTGATGCCCGCGCCGTAGTTCTCCACGTGTGCCAGGGCGTTGCGGCCCAGCGCCTCGCAGGCGGTGACGATCGCGTCGTAACCGGCCATCGTCGCCTTGGTGGAGAAGTTCGTGTGGGCGCCGGCGCCGTTCCAGTCGCCCGGCATCGGCTTGGCGTCGAACGAGACGACGACGTCGAAGTCCTCGGCGATGCGGTGCAGCAGCCAGCGGGCCACCCACATCTGGTCACCGATCATCGGCGCCGGCAGCACTCCGATCTGGAACTCCCACTGACCCATCATGACCTCGGCGTTCGTGCCCTCGATGGACAGACCGGCCTTGAGGCAGGCAGCAGTGTGGGCCTCGATGATGTCGCGGCCCACCATCTTCTCGCCGCCGACACCGCAGTAGTACGGGCCCTGCGGCGCCGGGAAGCCGTTCTCCGGCCAGCCGAGCGGGCGCCCGTTCTGGAAGAACGTGTACTCCTGCTCGATGCCGAACATCGGCTCCTGGTCGGCGTACTTCTCCGCGGCGGCCACGCAGGCCGCCCGGGTGTTGGTCGGGTGCGGGGTGAAGTCGGTCAGCTCCACGTCACAGAGCACGAGGATGTTGTCACCGCCCCGCAGCGGGTCCGGGCAGGTGTAGACCGGGCGCAGCACACAGTCGGAGTTCTCCCCCGGCGCCTGGTTGGTGCTCGAGCCGTCGAATCCCCAGATCTCGGGTTCCTTGCCGTCGGCCACGATGCGCGTCTTGTTCCGCAGCAAGGGCGAAGGCTTGGTGCCGTCGATCCAGATGTACTCCGCCTGATATGCCATGCCGGAAGCTCCTCCGTCGATACCCCGTTCTGCGCTCCACAGCGTGCGCGCCGCGACCTCACCGCCCGTTGCAGGCTCATGACGGGCGTATGAACGCAGGTGAGTGACATGTGCAAGGCTTTGGGTCATGGATGACAAGACTGTGCTGAGCCGGATCAACGGCCTGGTCGACGAAGAACACAAGCTGCGCCAGGACCTGGGCCAGGGCAAGATCAGCTCGGACGAGGAGCACGCCCGCCTCAAGGAGCTCGAAGAGGCCCTGGACCAGTGCTGGGACCTCCTGCGCCGGCGCCGGGCCGCCCGCGAGCAGGGCAAGAACCCGGACACCGAGCAGGCGCACAGCGTCAGCGAGGTGGAGGGCTACCTCCAGTGACGCGGACCCGGACGCGGCCGGCGGGTGCCCGGCGGCCGCGGTCCGGGCCTTTTTGCGCGCGGCCTCACAGCAGCCCCGCCTCGTAGCTCAGCCGCTCGATCAGCTCGTCCTGATCGACCCGCAGCCCGCGTGCGGTGAACCAGTTGGCCACGTTGCGCACGTCACGGGCCATGAATTCGGCGCCCTGCGGATTGGCGATCAGGTCGACGATCTGCGGCATGTCGATGATCACCAGCCGTCCCTCGTGCACCAGCGTGTTGTAGGGCGACAGGTCGCCGTGCGCGATCTGCGTCCGGGCCAGCACACTCAGCGCCTCGGTCATCTGCCGCCACAGATCCTCGAGACCCTCCCGATCGGTACGCACGGCAGCCAGTCGCGGCGCCGCCTCACCGGTCTTGTGGTCGCCGATGAACTCCAGCATCAGCTCGGTGCCGATGAGCTGCACGGGGTACGGCACCGAGATCGTGCCGCCCTCCTGACCGACCCGCCAGAGCCGTGACAACGCGTCGAACTCGGCGGCGGCCCACTGCCCGGCGATCAGTTCCTTGCCGAACGCCGTGCGGTTGGTCATGGCCCGCATCTCGCGGGACCGGCGCACACGGCGCCCCTCGAGATAACCGGCATCACGGTGGAACAGCCGGTGGTCGCCGTCGCGGTACCGCTTGGCGGCCAGCAGGCTGACCTTGTCGGTGTCCGGCACGGCCCGGCGGACGAGGTAGACGTCCGCTTCCTTGCCGGTCTTGAGCATTCCCAGCTCGGTGTCGACGGCCCCGTGCTCGGTCCGCACCCACTCGGGCAGCGGATCGGGGCCGTGGAGGGCGTTGTCCCACGTCGACCAGCGGTCACCGGTCTCGGGCAGGTCGGGGTCCTCGGACAGGGCCGGCTCGATCCGGCCCCGTTTTACGAAGTCTGCTTCGTCGTCGTCGAACTTGCGACGGCCGCGGCGCATGGTTGCCGGGCCGGAAGAGTCGTGCTCTCGCACTGGAGGGTCTCCTCGGAGAAGAAAGAAAGAACTGGAACCTGGGCATGGCGAAGGACAACGACAGCCATGAGGTTCACCCCCTTCTTCTTCCGAGAGACTTCACTTCCGCGGTGCACTCTTCCGGGCGTCACCCGGGCGGCGCAACCTATTTATCTTGCTGCCATGACCGCGGACAGACCTTGGATCACGTTGCCGACCACCCGGGTGGGCGCGAAGCGGTTGTCGATCCAGTCGCGGCCGCGGTGCAGCCACACGCTCGGCAGGCCCATGGCGGCGGCACCACCGATGTCGGCCTCGGGGCTGTCACCGACGATCCACGCGCCGCCCAGACGCATCCTGACCCGCTGCGCGGCCAGGGCGAAGATCCGCGGGTTGGGCTTGCTGACCCCCGCCTGCTCCGAGATCACCCAGTCCGCGACATACCGATCCAGTCCGGTACGCCGGATGCGCGTCTCCTGCTGCTCGTGCGGGCCGTTCGTGACCACCACCGGCACCCACCCCGCGTCGCCGGCGATCTGGAGCGCACAGGCGACCAGGGGGTCCAGCCGCTCGTAGGCCAGCGGGCCCTCGTGCAGCTCCTCGAGCAGGTCGATCGACGGGACGTCCAGCTGATAGCGGTCGCGGATCAGGTCCGCGAGGTCCCAGCGCGAGGTGAGCCCGTCCGCGTCCACGGACAGTAACCACTCGAGGTCGTCGTGCGGCGCCGCGATCTCGTCGAGGAAACCTTTCGCCCACAACCGGAACGCACCGCTGCGATCAAGCAGGGTGTCGTCCAGGGCGAGGAAGACGAGAGGCACCCGGGCACTCTACGTGAGTGAATGCGCGCGCCGACAGCCCAAGAGTGTTAACAAAGCCGGTCCGTACTGGCTGTTTTGGCACCATGAGAGACGGAACCCGGACCGGCTGGCAAGCCGTACGTACGGATTGCAAGCGGCCGAAGGGACGTGACACGATCGCAGCGTGCCCAGGGTAAGCCAGGACCAGCTCGACGCCCGCCGCCACGAGATCCTCGCGGCGGCGCGGGGGTGCTTCGCCCGTTTCGGCTACGAGGGCGCCACCGTCCGCCGGCTCGAGGATGCCACCGGTCTTTCAAGGGGTGCGATTTTCCACCACTTCCGGGACAAGGATTCACTCTTTCTGGCCGTCGCCGAGGACGACGCCGCCGCGATGGTGGAAACGGTCGCCCGGGACGGTCTGGTCCAGGTGATGCGCGACCTGCTCGACCAGGCCCGGTCCAGCGACGGCGACACCGCCGGCTGGCTCGGCACCCAGCTCGAGGTCTCGCGGCGGCTCCGGACCGACCCGGAGTTCGCCAAACGCTGGACCGAACGCGCCGCGGCCATCGCCGACGCCACCCGTGAACGCCTCGAACGGCAGCGCGAGGCCGGAGTCCTCCGCGACGACGTACCGGTCGAGGTCCTGACCCAGTTCCTCGAGCTCGCGTACGACGGACTGGTCCTCCACCTGGCGACAGGCCGCCCCGCGGGCGATTTGAGCCGAGTTCTGGACGTCGTGGAGGAAGCTGTCAGGCGGCCGTGACCGGACCGTTGCGCGGACCTGCACAATGAGGTCCAGTAACCGCACCGGCACGGGAGGTCAGACATGCTTTTCGCGGCTGAGGTGAACACGTACACCTGGGGTATCCCGGGACCGACCTTCCTGATCATCTTCGGCGCCGCCCTCGTCGGCGTCGCCGTCCTCGCGTCGATCCACCGCCGCATCCTCTTCTCGGGCAGCCGCGGCGCCCAGGTCGACCGGCTCGGCCCGCAGCAGGTCGCCTACCTGAACGGCGGCGACCAGCTCGCCGTCTACGCCGCCCTCGGCGGCCTCCGCGGTGCCGGTGCGATCGCCAGCAACACCGACAAGACGCTCTACCAGTCCGGGCCGCTGCCGGCCGGTGTCACGCCGCTGGACTCGGCGGTCTACAACGCGGCCGGCCGGCGCATCCGGTCCCGCGAACTCAGCAGCGACCAGTGGGTCATGTCGGCCCTTCAGCAGCTGCGCGACGGCCTCGAGTCCCAGGGTCTCGCAGTCCCGGCCTCCCGCATCAAGATTGCCAAGCTGTGGGCCCTCGCGGGTGCATTCCTCCTGCTCGTCGGCGTGGCCCGGCTGGTCGACGGACTCCAGAACGACCGGCCCGTCACCTTCCTGGTGTTCGCGCTTGTCATCGCGCTGATCCTGACGATCTCGCTCTACCGCAAGACGCGCCGAGCCACCCACGCCGCGGACAAGGGCATGACCGCCCTCCGCCGCCAGCACGACTACCTGTCACCCGGCCACTCCCCCTCGTACGCCACGTACGGCGCGACCGGCGCAGCCATGGGCGTGGCCCTCTTCGGCGCGGCGTCGCTCTACACGATGGACCCGGCCTTCGCCGCCGACGCGGAGATCCAGCGCATCAACGCCTCAGGCGGCACCGGCGGCTACGACTCAGGTTCGTCGTCGTCCTCGTGCAGCAGCAGCAGCTCGTCGTGCAGCGGCGGCAGCTCCTGCGGCGGTGGCGGCGGGTGCGGCGGATGACCACCGCCTACGGCGTCGGCATCGGCTGGCGGCCCGAGATCGCCGGCTTCGTCGCCCAACTGCCCGGCCTCAAGTTCGCCGAGGTCGTCGCCGAGTCGATCCACGAACACAGCGACCTCCCGACCGGCCTCACCGACCTGCTCGACCGCGGCGTGGCGATCGTCCCCCACGGCGTGAAACTGTCCCTCGGCGGCGCCGAACCCGTCGAACCGGCCCGCGTCACCCACCTCGCCGCCGTCGCCGAACGCCTCGGCGCACCCCTGGTCAGCGAACACATCGCCTTCGTCCGAGCAGGCGGCGTCGAAGCCGGTCACCTCCTGCCGATCCCCCGCAGCCGCGAAGCCGTCGACGCCGTCGTCGCCAACGTCAAACGCACCCAGGCCGAGCTGGGCGTCCCTATCGCCCTCGAACCCATCGCGGCCCTCTTCGACTGGCCCGACGACGACCTCGACGAAGGCGCCTTCCTCACGGAGATCCTGGAACGCACCGACGCCCTCCTCCTGCTCGACGTGGCCAACGTCTACGCCAACGCCCTCAACCGCGGCACCGACCCGGCCGCGCTGTTCGACCGCCTCCCCCTCGACCGCATCGCGTACACCCACATCGCCGGCGGTGCGGAACATGACGGCCTTTATCACGACACCCACACGGACGCCGTGCCCCAGCCGGTCCTGGACCTGGTCACGGCCCTCTGCGACCGCCACCGCCCACCGGCCCTGATGCTCGAACGCGACGGCGACTATCCGCCCGCGGCCGAACTCCGCTCCGAGCTGGACGCGATCGCCAAGGCCTCCGGCTACCCCACGGTCACATGACGGCGCCGCGCTCGGCACGGTCGCTCCCGCCCACCGCGGGCTCTGAGGTGTCCGCGCCTGGCTCGCCCTCCCCGTCCGCGTCGCTGTCTTCTCTCGCGTCCGAGTCCCCTCCCGCTTTGTTGTCCCCTGCCGCATCCGCGTCCCCGCCGGCGTCGTCGTCGCCTCCCGCGTCAGCGTCCCCTTCCTCACCGCTGTCGCTGGCCGAGCGGCAGGCGTCGCTGGTGGCGGCGTTGACGTCCGGCGGCGCGCTGCCCCCGGGCTTCGACCCCCGCCTGGTCGAGACCGCCCGGATCGCCCTGCTCAGAAAGCGCGCCGGTGAGGTGGCCCGCCAATGGCCGGAGCTGGCCCGGTCCTTCGGCAGCGGCTGGATCAGGGAATGGTCAGGGTGGGCCGCGACCCGGCCGACCCAGGGCTCCCTGCGCGACGGCTGGGACCTGGCCCGCGACCTCGCCGGCCGGGGTGCACTCCCGGCCGACGCAGGTCTCGAACTCGCCACCCGCGAGGCCGCGATGACCTACGACGGCACCTCCGCCCCACGCGCCCGCCGTCTCCCGGCCATTCGCAGCGCGGCCGGCTCGACGGTCATCCGCTTTGCCGGCCGCGTGCGCGTCCTCCGCCGCCCCTGATCTCCTTGGCCCCGGCTCTCCGGCTTTCACCCCAGCCCTGTTCTGCCGCACCACGGCCTCCTCGTTCGCCGAACTGTCGCACCACGACACTCGGCCGCTGAAATCCCCGCACCACGGCTCGCTCGCCCGTCGGTGCCCCTGCGCCCCTCTTCTTCCGCAGCCGGAGCCCTGGCCCTCATCGCAGCCCGAGAACACGTTGCCCACCTGCAGGTTGGGCGATCGGCTGGGCTCGGGCATGACTGGATTCTTTCGGGTCCGGCGGCCGCGGCCGGGGTTATCCACAAAGGCCAAATCGACGCAGGAGTTGTCCACAGGGGCCGTTTTTCGTCGGTGCCGGCCGATAGCGTCGCGGGCATGGATGGCTCAGTTCTTGTCACCGGCGCTTCGAGAGGGCTCGGTGCGCACATCGCCCGGCGGCTCGCCGCGGACGGCCGGCCTGTTGCGGTCAACTACCTGCCCGATCGTGAGGACGCCGAGCGGGTTGTTGCCGATATCGAGCGGGCGGGTGGGCGCGCGGCGGCCTTCCGGGCCGACATCACCGACGAGGGCGACGTGTCCGCGCTCGTGGCGGCGGTGGAGGCGCAGCTCGGGCCGGTCGCTGTGCTGGTTCCGAATGCGACCGGGCCGCAGCCGATGATCGACGCGGTCGACGTGACCTGGCAGGACCATCTTGATCAGCTGACGTTCTTCGTGAAGAGCCCGACGCTGCTCATGCAGGCAGTGGCGCCCGGCATGCGCGCGCTGGGCGGCGGGCGGATCATCCAGATCGGATCGGACCTGTTCGAGCGGGCCGAGGCGGGCATGTCCGCCTACAGCGCGGCGAAGGGCGCCCAGATCTCCTTGACCCGCACCTGGGCGCGGGAGCTCGGGCCGTGGGGCATCACCGTCAACGTGGTCGCCCCGGGCTGGATCCCGGTGGAGCGGCACGCGGCGATCGAGCAGCAGTACGTCGACGCCTATCGGCAGGAGGTGCCGCTCGGCCGGATGGGCACGCCCGCGGACATCGCGGACGTCGTTGCCTTCCTGGCCTCGGACGGCGCGCGCTTCATCACGGGCGAGCGCATCACGGTCAACGGAGGTCACACCATCGACTGACAGTCCCACGACCCGGCGGCCTCCGGCTCTCGACGGGCGACCACAGCCCACCGACGCCAAGCCATCGATTCACGACGCCGCGGCCCGGCAGCGTCCAGACCGCGGCGAGAGGGCACTTTCGACCAAAGCCAAGCCACCGGCTCACGATCCCGCAGCGCGGGCAGGTATCAGACCTCGGCGCGCGATAACTGCCGGCCTAGGTCACACCATCGACCTACGGTCCCAGCGGCGTGGCAGCACCAGACCTGGGCGAGGCCGGTCGTGGTCACACCATCGAGCGGCGGTCGTTGCGGTGGGGCATGTTCCAGCCTTCGGCGAGACGGGACGGGTGGATGTTGATGCCGCCGCCGAAGAAGTCGCAGAACTTCATGATGAGGGGGTCCCAGCGGTTCGGGTCCACGTGGTGGGTTCCCGGGATGATCAGGTCTTCCTCGACGTGGGCGCGCAGGACCTCGACGTGGAAGGCGGTGGCTTGTGGACCAATCGCGGTCGCCGTGACGAGGCGGCATTCGAGCTGGATCGGGCACTGCTCGACCCGTGGCGGGCGTACCAGTTCGGAGGGCTGCTGGGTGAGCCGGCCGAGCGTGAACTTGTCGGGCTCGTGGCGGTAACCCTGGCGGGCTTTGTGGTCCGGCACGGATTGCTTGCCGGTGGTGAGAGCGATCCGGTCGACCGCGTCGACCATGACGGAGGACGGCAGGTTGAGCACGCATTCGCGTTCGCGCAGGAGGTTCGCCGTGGTCTGGCCGCTATTGCCGAGGCCGAGCATGCAGGACTGGTCCAGCCACCAGGCGGACGACATCGGTGCGAGGTTCGCCGTGCCGTCCTCCTTGCGGGTGCTGATCAGGACGACCGGGGTGCCGAAGTACAACACCTCGAGGCCGGGTACGACGTGCATGGTCCACCTTCCGTCGGAGTGATGCGTTCACTCTGCGGGTGCGGGAGGCGCGGGTCTGGCGCTGATCGGACATCGCGTTCGGGAGGGCGGGACACGGTTGCCGGGGCGTACGGTCGCTGGCATGTCGTATCCCGAAGCGCGTCATCTCGGCGACGGTGCCGCGACCGCGACCTTGCGGCTCGCCGGTGCCGAGCCGGAGCTCACCGGAGTGGCCACCGCGACGAGTTACCTCGCGACCGGCGCCACTACGGACGGCCGGTTCGGCCTCTACCGCTGGGACTTCACCGGCCCGCGCAGCGGCCCCGACCCGCACTTCCACCGGTCCATCTCGGAGTCCTTCTTTGTGCTCTCGGGCACGGTCAGCCTGTACGACGGCCGCACCTGGACCGACGCCCACCCGGGCGACTTCCTGTACGTGCCGGAGGGCGGTGTGCACGGCTTCCGCAACGAGTCGGGCGAGCCGGCGTCGATGCTGATCCTGTTCGCGCCCGGCGCACCCCGGGAGGACTACTTCGAGCGGGTCTCCACGGTGGGGCAGATGTCCGAGGAGGAACGCACCGAGTTCTTCCTGCGGCACGACACGTTCTGGACCTGAGGGGCGCAGCCGCCGGGCCCGGCCCACCGCGAAGACGCGCGGCAACGGCCGAGCCCAGCGCCGGCAGGAGCTCAGCTGGGCACGCGGTCGAGGAAGCCGAGGACCGTGCGGATGCGGCCGTCCGAGCCCAGCTCGGCCACGTCGAAGCCGATCACCAGCGCTTCCCCGCCGGCCGGGCCCAGCTGCCAGGTGAAGCGGGCCTGGTCGTGGTGGGCGTCCGACGGCCCACCCGGCGTGAAGACCATTCCGGGGAACTGGCCCTGAGCAGCACCGATGAGCTGGTTCAGCGCCTCGTGGCCTTCGACCGCGGCAAGAGGGTCGACATAGCGCACATCGGGGGTGAAGACCTCGGTGATGCGGGAGAGCCGCTCGGCCGGGTCGGTCGTGTTCCAGACGTCCAGGTATCGCTGGACCGTGGTGTCGAAGGTTGTCATGGCTCGACTTTCGCCCGGCACAGGTAGGCGGGTCGATTACCTGCGAGGTAATCGGTACCCGGCCGCGGACTTCCTACGATCAGCTCATGAGTGATGTGGGCGTGCTGTTGAAGCGGTGGCGGGGAGACCGGCGGCTGAGTCAGCTCGCCCTGGCCGGCCGGGCGGGCGTGTCGGCACGGCACCTGTCGTTCGTGGAGACCGGGCGGTCCAGGCCGACGCGGGACATGATTCTGCGTCTGGCCGAGGAGCTGGCCGTACCGTTGCGCTCGCGGAACGAGTTGCTGCTGGCCGGCGGGTTTGCACCGGCCCATCCGGAGGGCGATCTGGGCGGGCCGGGTCTGGCCGCCGTGCTGGCGTCGCTGCGCGCGGTCCTCGAGGGCCACGAACCGTTCCCGGCGGTGCTGCTCGACCGGCACTGGACCATGATCGACGGCAACGCGGCGGTGCCGTTGCTGACGGCCGGCGCGGCCCCGGAGCTGCTCGAGCCGCCGGTCAACGTCTTGCGGTTGTCGCTGCATCCGGACGGGATGGCGCCGCGGATCCTGAATCTCGCCGAGTGGCGTGCGCACGTGCTGCACCGGCTCGACCGGCAGGCGCAGGCCACGGGTGATCCGGTGTTGCGGGAGCTGCACGACGAGTTGCTCGCGCTACCCGGCGGTCTGGCCGCCGCGCAGCCGGACGGGCTGGTGGTGCCGTTGCGGTTCGCCGCCGGCGATCGGGAGTTGTCGTTCTTCAGCGTGACGTCGGTGCTGGGCACCCCGCTCGACGTCACGCTGTCCGAGCTGGCCATCGAGTCGTTCCTGCCGGCCGACCCGGACACCGCCCGGTTCCTGCGGTCGCGGTGAGCCGCGGGTGGCACTATCGGCAGCATGGATCTCGGGCTCGCTGATCGTGTCTACGTTCTCACCGGCGCCTCCAAGGGCCTCGGCTTCGCCACCGCGCAGTCCCTGGTGGCCGACGGCGCCAAGGTTGTCATCTCGTCGCGGTCGCAGGACAGCGTCGACGCCGCCGTCGCCCGGCTCGGTGCCGGCGCGGCCGGGGTCGCCGCCGATCTGGCCGATCCCGGTACGCCTGGACTGCTGGTGAGCACCGCGCGGGAGCGTTTCGGGCGGCTCGACGGCGCCCTCGTCTCGGTCGGCGGGCCGGGCAGTGGCACCGCCGCGCAGATGACCGACGATCAGTGGCGCCAAGCGTTCGAAACCGTTTTCCTCGGTACGGTCCGAGCGATGCGCACGTTTGCCGCGGAACTGGGCGAGGGCGGCGCGATCGCAGTCGTCCTGTCCACGTCGACCCGTACGCCGATTCCGGGGCTGGGTCTGTCCAACGGGCTGCGGCCCGGGCTGGCGGGTGTCGCCAAGGACATGGCCGACGAGTTCGGGCCGCGGGGTATCCGTGTTGTCAGTCTGCTGCCGGGGCGTGTGCTGACCGACCGCAACCGGGACCTGTTCGCGGCGACCGGCGACTCGGAGGCGGCAGCGACCAGCGCGGCTGCGTCCGTACCGTTGGGTCGTCTCGGTGAGCCGGAGGAGTTCGGCCGGGTGGCGGCGTTTGTCCTGTCACCGGCGGCGAGTTATCTGACCGGGCTGACCCTGCCCGTCGACGGCGGGGCACTGCGGACGCTGTAGCCGGCGGCCAGTTCCGCGACGTTCGAGCCCTTGACCAGCAGCACGTCGCCGGGCTGCAGCACGTCATCGAGCCGCTCGGCTGCTGCTTCACCATCGGCCACGTGCACAGCGTCCGGCCCGGCGGCCGCCGCGAGCGTCTGCGCGTCGCTGCCGCCAACCGTGATCACCACGTCGACGCCGAGGCGGGCGGCCGTGCGGCCGATCTCGCGGTGCGCCGCAGCCGACGCGTCGCCCAGCTCGGTCATCTGGCCGAGGACCGCCACCGTGCGGCGCCGCCCAGCAGCCAGCGCGGTCAGCGTGCGCAGGCCGGCCGCCATCGATTCGGGGTCGGCGCTGTACGAGTCGTCGAGCACCGTGACACCGTCCGCGCGGTCGGTCAGCCGCATCCGTCCCGGCGAGACCGCCGCCGCCGTGCTCAGCGCGTCCGCGATCAGCCACACGTCGTGGGTGTATTCGAGGGCCACGGCCGCCGCGGCCAGCGCCGCGGTGACGAAGTGCTCGCCGTGCAGGCGCAGGGCCACCTCCGCGGTGCCGACCGGTGTCCGCAGCTGGAACCGGGCGCGGGCCCGGCCGTCGAGCACCACACGTTCGGCCTGGACGCGCGCCGAGCGGTGCCGTCCGAAGGTGACGACCCGGGCGCCGGTGCGGGCCGCCATCGCGGTCACCGCGGCGTCGTCGGCGTTGAGCACCGCCAGGCCGGTCTCCGGCAGCGCCTCGACCAGCTCACCCTTGGCCGCCACGATCGCGTCGCGCCCGCCGAACGTGCCGAGGTGTGCGCTGCCGACGCCCAGGACAACCCCGACCGTGGGCCGCACCACCGGCATCAGCGCGGCGATGTCACCGACGCGCCTCGCTCCCAGCTCGACGATCAGGAAGCGGGTCTCCTCCGTGGCGAGCAGCACGGTCTCCGGCACGTAGGGGTTGCCGGGCGGCGCGACGGTCGGGCCGAGCCGCCCGAGGACCCGGCCGAGCAGGTCCTTGGCCGAGGTCTTGCCGGACGAACCGGTCACTCCGATGCGGTGCAGATTGGGCAGGCGCGAGACGACCTCGGCGGCGAGCAGCGCGTACGCGTCGCGGACGTCGTCGACGACCACGGCCGGCACCCCGACCGGACGGGAGGCGAGGACCGCCGCGGCTCCGGCGGCGATGACCTCGGCGGCAAACGTGTGGCCGTCGACACGAGCCCCGGCGAAGGCGGCGAACAGACCGCCGGCCTCGACGCGCGCGGACTCGTGGCGGACGGGCGCGGTCACGATCGTGCCGGGCTCGCCGTCACAGACCGTGCCTCGTACCGCCGCGGCGATGTCCGCGAGCGTCAGGGGGATCATGGCCGGAACAATAGCCTTTACCGGCTAGCCGTTGAATTGATGTGTCCCTATTCAGAATCCGTCGGCCCGGACTCCGAACCGGTCATTCGGCACGCCCCTCCGAATAGCGTCCCGGAACGGTCGGCGCCGACGGACAGCGCGCCAACCTGCGGTTACTCACCGTCTCAGCGCGTACGGTGAAGGTTTGAATTTAAGGTTGAGAACAGGTTGACCGGAATAGCGTTTGCCATTCCGGGAGCGCGTGGCGACGGCCCGGCGCCCGGCGGATACGCTTCACGCATGCTTGGCAGACCCACTCCCGGTGAGGTCGCGGCAGCCGCGGACCGGACCATCCCGGATCTTGTCGGCCCCGGCCTGCGGGTCCTCTTCTCCGGCATCAACCCGAGCCTGTACTCGGCGGCGACCGGTCATCACTTCGCCCGGCCGGGCAACAGGTTCTGGCCCGCACTGCACCGTTCCGGCTTCACGGCACGACAGCTGCACCCGTCGGAGCAGGGGGAGCTGCCCGCCGCGGGCCTCGGCATCACCAACGTCGTCGCCCGCGCATCCGCAAGGGCCGACGAGCTGTCCCCGGCCGAGCTGGTCGCGGGCGGCCGGATCCTCGCCGATCTGGTGGCGACGTGGCAGCCGCGCTACCTGGCGGTGCTGGGTGTGACCGCCTACCGGACGGCGTTCGCGCGGCCGAAAGCGCGCATGGGCCCGCAGGACGAGAAGATCGCCGGCGTGCCGGTCTGGGTGCTGCCCAACCCGAGCGGCCTCAACGCCCACTACACCGTGGACACCCTGGCGGCAGCGTTCGCCGAGCTCAAGGAGGCAGCAGACCGATGATCCCGCCACCCGACCCGGACTGCTGGCTGCACTCGGGTGTCGAGGTGCGCGATTCACCGATCGAGGGGCGCGGGCTCTTCGCCCGGAGACCGATCCCGGCGGGCACGGTGGTGTCCCGGCTCGGCGGCCGCCTGGTCTCGGGGCCGGAACTGCAACGGCTCATCGAGGACCCGGATCAGCCGTACGTGGACACGATCACGGTGAGCGCGACTCAGCACCTGGTGCTGCCGCCGCGCCGCGCGAACGGGTACGGCAACCACAGCTGCGACCCGAACCTGTGGTGGTCCGGGCCGTACACGCTCACGGCACGCCACGACCTCTCCCCCGGCGTCGAGCTGACCAACGACTACGGCACGAGCACGGCGGACCCTGCGTACCGGATGATCTGCAGGTGTGGATCTGCCCTGTGCCGGGGTGTGGTCACGGGCGACGACTGGCGGCGGGCTGACCTGCACGAACGCTACGGCCCGCACTGGATTCCGCTGCTTTCTCAGTGACAGGACTGGCTTATATAAGCCGAGAGTGTCAGAATCGTGCGGTGCACGCTTTTGACGTCCTCGGCGATCCGGTCCGCCGCCGGATCCTGGAGCTGCTCGCCGACGGCGAGCAGACCTCCGGCGCGATCTCCGCGGTCGTCCAGGCCGAGTTCGGCCTCTCACACCCCGGCGTTTCTCAGCACCTCCGGGTCCTGCGGGAGAGCGGCTTCACCACGGTACGAGCGGAGGGCACCCGCCGCCTGTACGCGGTCGACGCCGAACCGATGCGGGAGGTGGACGTGTGGCTCGACCAGTTCCGGCGCTTCTGGAACCAGCGCCTCGACGCGCTGGCCACCGAACTCGCCCGCGGCAAGCGCGCACGACGCCGGCCGACAACCGAGAGGGACAAGTCATGAACGACATCGCGGCTCAGCTCACAGCGATCCACCGCGCGGTCAGCACAGTGAAAGCGGAAGGCGGCGAGACCGTGAATGTGCTGCTGCGCCGCACCTACAACGCCGAGGTCGAGGACGTCTGGGACGCCCTGACCGACCCGGACCGCGTCAAGCGCTGGTTCCTGCCGCTGACCGGCGACTTCCGTGAGGGCGGCACTTTCCAGCTGGAGGGCAACGCCGGCGGCGACATCCTCACCTGCGACCCGCCGCGCCTGCTCAAGGTGACCTTCGGCGGACCGGTCAGCCTGGTCGAGCTGCGCCTGGCCCCGGACGGTGACGAGTCCACGGTCCTCGAGCTCGAGCACACCGTCCCGATCGAGATGGCCGGCAGCGGCGCGGGCGCGCTGTTCGTCGGCCCCGGCTGGGACGGCATCTTCGTCGGCCTCGGCCTGCACCTGTCCGGTGAGGACGTGAAGGACCCGGTCACCGGTGACCACGCCCACCGGTCCATCGACGCGTGGGTCGCCGCGGTCGAAACCTCGGGCACGGCCTCCGCGGACGAGATCGCCGCGGGCAAGGCTGCCGCTCTCGGCCAGTTCGCACCCTGACAAAACCTCGGAGAGGGAGGCACGACGCCTCCCTCTCCGACTGCCTACGAGCTGACGTGCACGTAATCGATCAGCATGCGGCTCTCGTCGGGCAGGCCGGCCGGGTTGCCCTGGCCGAAGTTCCCGCCGACGGCCATGTTGAGAATGATGAAGAACGAGTGCTCGAACACCCAGTCGACGTTGCCCTTCGCGGCACGCAGCGAGTCCGGGGTGGCGCGGAAGTACTCGTTGCCGTCCACGGTCCACACGATCAGATTGGGCGACCAGTCCACGGCGTACGTGTGGAAGTCCTGGTACCACGGCGAGCCGGAGACGAGCTGCCCGCCGTACGAGGCACCGCCCGAGTAGCCGGGGCCGTGCAGTGTGCCGAACAGCTGGTTGGGCTCACGACCGACGACCTCCATGATGTCGATCTCGCCGTCGGCCGGCCAGTTGCCGCCGCCGAGCATCCAGAAGGCGGGCCACAGGCCGGAACCGTCGGGCACCTGGATCCGCGCCTCGACCCGTCCGTACTGCTGGGTGAACTTCCCCGCGGTCTGGATGCGGCCGGAGGTGAACTGGCAGGTGCCGTTCCAGCAGTCGTTGTGCCCGCCGCTGCCCTTACGGGCGGTGATGACCAGATGGCCCTGCCCGTCCATGGCGATGTTGCTCGTGCCGTCGGTGTAGTACTGCAACTCCTGGTTGCCCCAGCCGTTGCCGCCGGTGTCGAAATTCCACTTCGACGTGTCGACGCCACTGCCGGCCGAACCGTTGAAATCTTCGTTCCAGACGACCGCAGCCTCGGCGGTGTCACTACGGGAGCCGACCGCGAGGCCGGCGCCCAGGGTCACCGTGAGGGCGGTGGCCGCGATGAGGAGCCTTGACTTGTGCATGGGGGAATCCTCCGGGGAGAGGGGCAATACCTAACAATCCCCAACATAGACCCCGGTCATTCAGTCAGCACAACCCCAACCATGATCTTCACTGTGCGTGACCGCTCCCCCAACCGCAACTCGGCAGGTGTCGGATCCGGCGCATGCCGTTCGTAGCGTCAGTAGAGACCGGCGTCGGGTCCGGGCGATCAAAAGGAGCAGACATGGCTGAATACCTCATCTACTTCAACCAGCAGTGGGTGGGCGACCACACCGAGGAGTGGTTCCGCGGGCGCGGTCCCCTCGCCAAGGCGGTCGTCGACGAGATCAAGGCCGCCGGGGCCTTCGTCTTCGCCGGGGGCCTGGAGGAAGAGGACGGCCCGGTCTTCACCGCGGACCCCACCAGCGGCACGATCGTCGTCACCGACGGCCCCTACGTCGAGACCAAGGAGTTCCTGGGCGGTCTGGCCATCGTGAACGTGCCGGACGAGGCAACCGCCCGGATGTGGGCCGGCAAGATCGCCGAGGCCTGCGGCTGGCCCCAGGAGGTCCGCCGCTTCAAACCACCCCGCGTCCTGCACGGATGAGATCAGCGCTGCAGGAGGATCCACTCGTCGCGGGTCAGGGCGTATTCGACGTCGCCGTGTTCGTCGCCGGGAATCTTGTCGGGCCAGTCCTGGTGGAAGGTGCGGACGTAGCGCAGGCCCGCCTTTTCCATGACCCGGCGTGAGGCCACGTTGACAGCCATCGTCTCGGCGTAGACGCGGTCGGTGCCGAGGTCGGTGAAGCCTTTGTGGATCAGCGCGCGGGAGCCCTCGGTTGCGTACCCCTGACCCCACGACGACCGTCGCAGCCGATAGCCCAGCTCGACGCCGGCGCCGGCCATCGGGCCGCGGGTCTGCGGCCTGAAGTGGAACCAGCCGAGGAACTCCCCCGTCGCCTTCTCGATCGCAGCCCAGAACCCATGGCCCTCGCCGCGCGGGTAGTACGCCATCCAGAACGGCAGGACGTCGTCACGGACCTCCTCGAGCGGCGTCGGCCGGCCACCGTTGATGTAGAACATCACCTCGGGATCACTGTCGAGATCCACCACGGCGTCGAGATCGCCGGCCGTGAACTCCCGCAGGATCAACCGCTCGGTCTCCAGAAAAACCTTCATTCCGCGTACGCCAGCAGCAGCGGAGCGGGCAGCCCCGCCACCACCCCGGTCAGGGTCGCACCGCTCGCCCGGGTGCTCTCACCGGGTTGCCGGACGACGGTCACCGGGCGGTCCCCGGGTGCGACGCCGCTGCCCGTGATGGTCATCGTCGCGGGTCGCAGCTCACGCCGCCCGTCGACCTCCAGGTATTCCTCGGCCTGGGGCGCCCCCGCGATGGCGTCGGCCAGTCCGGCGTGAAAAACCGGATCGCCCAGCCCGTCGTAGATCCACCGTCGACCGAGAACGCCGTGTTCGGCCGTACCGATCAGCCAGGCCTCCGCCCCGTCGAGCGGCGCGCCGCGATAGGTGAGCGGCACCTGGTGGATCGGCCCGTCGCCGACCCGGACCAGCATCGTCTCGACGCCGACCTCCCCCGCCGGATCGTCGATGCGGTAAGCCGCAACCCGCCGCATCCCGTCGGCACCTGCCCCGTCGAACCACGCCTGCCCCGGCAACCAGGCAGCGAGAAGATCAAGCTTGGACGGTGTCAGCTCCGTGCGATAAAGCAGCGCCATGCGCGAATCATAGAAGCCCCCATCGCCCCAGGTGGCGGCCTGCCGACACTCACTTCACGCCCGGAGACGGCGAAGTCGCGGCGGCGAGCGGAAACCTCCGCGTGGTGTTCTCCGCGTTGCCGGTGGTCGCCGCGCTGGTGCTGAGCCTGCTGCCGAAGCCAGCGGCCGCGGCCTCGTACCCGAGGACCACCTCGGCGTAGTACGGGCCGACCAGGACGGTCCTCCTCACCCTGGGCGTAGAGGACGTCGTCACGCCGACTGCATGCCCGCCCGAGCCCGGCGCAAATCAGGGCTGACAGTCCCGCACCGGCCACGCCTACGGCTCCGACTTCCGATCCACCAGCTGGTAGTGAGGGCTGAGGCTGATCGCCTACGGCTCGACCGGGTGGGCCGCTGTGACGATCACCGGCTCGGGGTCGTCGGCGAACGGCTGGGCTGGGCTGTCCGCCACCGCGAACTGTGTTCGGTAGAGCTCCGCGTAGAGGCCTCCCGCCGCCACCAGTTCGTTGTGTTTGCCTCGCTCGACGATGCGGCCGTCGTCCAGGACGAGGATCTGGTCGGCGTCGCGGACCGTTGACAGGCGGTGGGCGATCACCAGGGCGGTGCGGCCCTTCAGGGCGACCGACAACGCCCGCTGCACTGCAGCCTCGGACTCACTGTCGAGGTGGGCGGTCGCTTCGTCGAGGATGACGATTGATGGGTGTTTGAGCAGCAGACGGGCGATGGCGATGCGCTGCTTCTCGCCGCCGGAGAAGCGGTAGCCGCGCTCCCCCACGACCGTGTCGAGGCCGTCGGGCAGGGCGCGGACCAGGGCGGCGACCTGGGCGCCGTGCAGGGCCTCCCACATGTCGGCCTCGGTGGCGTCGGGGCGGGCGTACCGGAGGTTTTCGGCGATGGTCTCGTGGAAGAGGTGGGAATCCTGGGTGACGACGCCGATGGTGTCGCGCAGGGAGTCGAGCGTGGCGTCGCGGACGTCGACACCGCCGACGCGGACCGCGCCCTCGGTGACGTCGTAGACGCGGGAGACCAGCATCGACGTGGTGGACTTGCCGGCGCCGGACGGGCCGACCAGGGCCACCAGCTGCCCGGGCTCGACGGTGAAGTCGACGCCGCGCAGCACGGGGGCGTTCTCGGTGCGGTCGAGCGCGACCACGTCCTCGAGGGTGGCGAGGGAGACCTCGTCGGCGCTCGGGTAGCGGAAGTGCACATCGCGGAACTCGAGCCGCCCCGACCCGGCCGGGATGGCCACCGCGTCGGGCTTCTCCTCGATGCCCGGCTTCAGGTCGAGGACCTCGAAGACCCGGTCGAACGAGACCAGCGCGCTCATCACGTCGACGCGGACGTTGCTCAGCGCGGTGAGCGGGCCGTAGAGGCGGGTCAGGAGCAGCGCCAGGGTGACGACGGTGCCGGCGGTGACGCTGCCGGTGACCGCGAGCCAGCCACCCAGGCCGTACGTCAAAGCCTGCGCGAGTGACGCGACCAGCAGCATGGCGACGAAGAAGGTGCGGGAGAACATGGCCTGCTGCACGCCGATGTCGCGGACCCGCTGGGCGCGTTCACCGAAGTGGGCGGCCTCGGTGTCGGGCCGGCCGAAGAGCTTGACCAGCAGCGCACCCGAGACGTTGAAGCGTTCGGTCATGGTCGCGTTCATCTTCGCGTCCAGGTTGTACGACTCACGGGTGATCTCGGCGAGCTTCTTGCCGACCCGCCGCGCCGGGATGATGAACACCGGGAGCATGACCAGCGACAGCACGGTGATCTGCCACGAGAGGCTGAACATGACGCCGGCCGTCAGCACGAGCTGGATGACGTTGCTGACCACACCGGACAGTGTCGACGTGAACGCCCGCTGCGCGCCGGTGACGTCGTTGTTGAGGCGGCTGACCAGCGCACCGGTCTGCGTCCGGGTGAAGAACTGCAGTGGCATGCGCTGGACGTGGTCGTAGACCCGGGTGCGCAGGTCGAGGATGATGCCCTCGCCGATGCGGGCGGAATACCACCGCTGGGCCAGCGAGAGGAACGCGTCGATCACGGCCAGGCCGGCGATGGTGAACGCGAGCTTGATGACGGTCGCGGCCGCGTCGGAGCCACCGGCGGTGATGGCGTTGACCACGTGGCCGGCGAGGACCGGCGTGGCGACACCGATGCCGGCGGCGAACACGACGGTGATGAGGAAGACGATGATCTCGCGCCGGTAGGGGCGCGCGAACTTCAGGATGCGTTTGGTCGTGCCCCGGCTGAGCTGATGCTTGGAGACGCGCTCGGAATTCTGGATCGAGCGCAGCATCATCCAACTGGAACCGCTGGACATCGGACCCATGTGTCACCTCCCGGGCGTCTGGAACCGCAGGGCACAGTCTGCCTGCTGGGTACGACAACCCGAGAGGTAACAGGTTTCTTCCGGATCGGTCCTTACTCGGTGCCCATCAGGTCACGCAGGCGGCGTGTCTGCGCTTCCCGCTCGGCACGGTCCTGCTCGGCGTACGAGCGTTGGGGCGCTCCGGCCAGCAGGGCCTTGATCTCGGAGACGGCTCCGGCGTCGGCCGCGAGCACCGCCGCGGCCAGGTCGGCGACCGCACCTTGCAGGTCGGCGCCCGGAACGACGGCCGTGGCCAGACCGATCCGGTCGGCTTCGTCCGCCGAGATCCGCCGTCCGGTGACGCAGATCTCCAGGGCGCGTGACGCACCCACGAGCTCGGTCAGGCGTTTTGTCCCACCCAGGTCGGGCACGAGGCCGAGGGTCACTTCGGCCATCGAGAAGCGTGCATCATCGGCGAGAACCCGGAAGTCGCAGTTCAGCGCCAACTGAAATCCGGCCCCGATCGCATGACCCTGAACAGCCGCGATCGTGACGAGCGAGGGACGCCGTAACCAGGTGAACGCTTCCTGGAAGCCGGCAATGCGTTCTGCGCACTCTTCCGGTGACAACCGGGCGAGTACCGGCAAGGAAGAATCGCCGTCGCCGCGGGCAACCGACAAGTCGAGTCCCGCGGAAAAGGCGCGTCCTTCACCCCGGACAATGACGACTCGCACATCCCCCGTCAATTTCCGGGAAATGTTGCCGAGCTCGGACCACATCGCCGGAGTCTGTGCATTGAGCACATCGGGCCGGCACAACGTCACCGTCGCGACCGGCCCGTCCTGGTCATACCGAACGCCTGCGTCGGACCCGGGTGATGCGCTGGTCGTCACGCCTTCTTACGACGGCGGGCGCCGCCGCGCTGGCGGAGCTGAACGCCTGACTCGGTGAGCACCCGGTGCACGAATCCGTACGACCGGCCGGTCGAAGCGGCCAGCGCCCGAATGCTCTCTCCGGACGTGTAACGCTTCACCAGGTCTTTGGCGAGCGTCTGCCGCTCGCTTCCGACGATTCGACGACCCTTCTCAGTGCTGGTGGCTGTGCCGGTGGCTGCCATGTTGAATCCTCACGTCCCAGACTGTGCGGTTCGATACGGTCCCACCTATTAGACCGCCTCCAACGATCATGCGCTAGGGATCCTGGCTTGACGAACGTGCCCAATTACCACTGTCAGGAACCCGACGGTCACCATGCGCATCAATGTCAGACGCTTGTCACGGCGCTTGCGAGAGGCCCGGAAACTGCTTCGCGAGAGCCTTTGCGGCGCCCACTGCCGGTCCGTCGTGGTATACGTGGCGGCGGTCCAAGACCACCCGCTGAGCTGCACAAACATCAACTACACGGTGGACGGACAACGATGTCACTCAGCGTCTACCGGAAGTTCACGAAGAGACGCGGTCGAACGCCCGTACGGTCAGGGCCGGCTCGGTTGAGCGTGCCCGGACGCCGGGGAACGCTGCCCGGCGCCGGGCAAAGGTCGCACTGTCTGTGTGGGCACCAGTTGACAACTGACGATGCCGATGATCGGCGGATCGCTATGCCGATCAGGCGAGCTCGACGAGCTCCAGCAGGTCGTCGCTCCACGCGTCCTCGTCACCGTCGGGCAGCAGGATCGCCCGGTCCGGCTTGAGCGCCTGCACGGCACCGGCGTCGTGGGTGACCAGCACGATCGCCCCCGGGTAGTTCGCGATGGCGTCGAGCACCTGCTCGCGGCTGATCGGGTCGAGGTTGTTCGTCGGCTCGTCCAGCAGCAGGACGTTGGCACCCGAACAGACCAGGGTGGCGAGGGCGAGACGGGTCTTCTCACCGCCGGAGAGCACTCCGGCGGGCTTGTCGACGTCGTCACCCGAGAAGAGGAACGCACCCAGGATCTTCCGCAGCTCGGTGTCGGTCTGCTCGCCACCGGCACTGCGCATGTGGTCCAGGATCGTGCGGTCCACGTCCAGCGTCTCGTGCTCCTGGGCGTAGTAGCCGAGTCGCAGACCGTGCCCCGGGCGTACCTCTCCGGTGTCGGACTGGAGGTGACCGCCCAGAATGCGGAGGAGCGTGGTCTTGCCCGCGCCGTTGAGGCCGAGGATCGCGACGCGCGAGCCGCGGTCGACCGCGACGTCGACGTCGGCGAAGATCTCCAGCGACCCGTAGGACTTCGACAGGCCGTGCGCGGTGAGCGGTGTCTTGCCGCACGGTGCCGGGCTCGGGAAGCGGACCTTCGCCACCCGGTCCGAGGTGCGTACGTCCTCCAGGCCGTCGAGCAGCTTGTTGGCCCGCTTCGCCATGTTCTGCGCGGCGATGGTCTTGGTGGCCTTCGCCCGCATCTTGTCGGCCTGCGCGAGCAGCGCACCGGCCTTCTTCTCCGCGTTGGCCCGCTCGCGGCGGCGCCGGCGCTCGTCGGTCTCCCGCTGCGCCAGGTACGTCTTCCAGCCGACGTTGTACATGTCGACCTCGGCGCGGTTCGCGTCGAGATACCAGACCCGGTTGACCGTGGCCTCGAGCAGGTCGACGTCGTGGCTGATCACGATCAGGCCGCCCTTGTGCTGCGAGATGTACCCGCGCAGCCAGGTGATGGAGTCCTGGTCGAGGTGGTTCGTCGGCTCGTCGAGCAGCAGTATGCCCTTGCCGTTCTGACCCGAGTTCTGGAAGAGGATGCGCGCCAGCTCGATCCGGCGGCGCTGACCACCGGAGAGCGTGCCGATCGTCTGGGCCAGCGCCCGGTCGGGCAGGCCCAGGTTGGAGCAGATCCGGGCGGCCTCGGCCTCGGCCGCGTAACCGCCGAGGCTGGCGAACTGGTCCTCCAGCTGGCCGTACTTCCGGATCAGCTTCTCGTCGGCGCTCTCCTCGAGCTCGATCTCCAGCTTTTGCATCTCGGAGAGGAGCACGTCGAGGCCGCGGGCCGAGAGCACCCGGTCGCGGGCGGTGACGTTGAGGTCGCCGGTCCGCGGGTCCTGCGGAAGGTAACCAACCTCACTGGTGCGGGTCACCTCACCGGCGTAGGGCGTGCCCTCACCGGCGAGCACCTTCAGCGTGGTCGTCTTGCCGGCGCCGTTCCGGCCGACGAGCCCGATCCGGTCACCCGGCTGCACCCGCAGCGTCGTCGGTGAGATCAGGATCCGGGAGCCGGCGCGCAGTTCAAGTCCGGTGGCGGTAATCATGAGGAAGCGTCTCGCTCTCAGAGAATGAAGGCTGGCTCAGGGCACACGGAAGCGCCGAACGGTCTCAGGTCCAGTCGGACTCGAGGGTCCCGGTCGGCGCGGGGCAGGTCAGCCTTCGCAGAGCAGCACCCGCCGATTGTACCGGGCTCCCCCCGCGACCTCCCAACCGATTAGCGAGCAAGATCATCGGGTAAGCGCCGGACCACACGTGCCGGATGGGGCGAGCGAGGATGAGATGGAACTCAACGAGAACGCCAGGGTCGACACCAGTCAGATCGACGACCAGCGAGGTTCAGGTGGAGGCGGCGGCGGCATCGGCGGCCTCCCGATCGGCGGCGGCGGCCTGACGGGCATCATCGTCACCGTGCTGCTGGCTCTGGTCGGCGGTTACTTCGGCATCAACAACCTCACCGGCGACAGCGGCGGCGCGCCGCAGACCGGCGACAACACTTCGCTCAGCCAGAAGTGTTCCCAGTCGGACGCCCGCGGGCAGCTCGACTGTCGCAACGTGCTCTACGTCAACTCGATCCAGGACTACTGGGTCGAAGCCCTCCCGGCCAACTTCGGCGAACAGTACAAACCCGCCAAGACGGTCCTGTTCTCCAACGCCGTCCGCACCGGCTGCGGCAACGCCGACTCCGGCGTCGGCCCGTTCTACTGCCCCGCCGACGACCGCGTCTACATCGACCTGACCTTCTACAAGGTCCTCGCCGACCAGCTGGGCGCGCCGGGCGAATTCGCCCAGCCCTACGTCCTCGCCCACGAATACGGCCACCACATCCAGGACCTCCTGGGCACCGAGGCCGAGATGCGCCGCGCCCAGGAACGTGACCCCGACAGCGCCAACGCCCAGTCCGTGAAGCTGGAACTCCAGGCCGACTGCTACGCCGGCGCCTGGGCCAAGAACGCCACCGGCACGGACGACGGCTCCGGCCAGAAAATCTTCAAGAGCATCACCGAACAGGACATCCAGGAAGGCCTCGACACCGCCGCCAAAATCGGTGACGACGCTCTCCAGCAGCGCAGCGGCGGCTCGGTCAACCCCGCCGAATTCACACACGGCACGAGCGCCCAGCGCCAGCAGTGGTTCAGCAAGGGGTACAGCTCGGGCTCCCCGAAGGACTGCGACACGTTCGCCGCCGGAGCGGTGAGCTGACGATCAGGATGTCCTGCTGACCGTCGTACCTGGTTCGCTCTTTTTTCCAGATCAAGGCCAGGCTGTCGTGCCTGATTGCATGGCCCTGATCGTCGCTCCCGCCGAGACCGGGCGCGGGGATCCATTCGCTGGCGCTCATGAGCAGATCCCCGCACCCTGCCAGGTCCGTGCTCGGTAACCGCACAGGACGTCTCGCCCCGCCGACGCGTGCGCGCGTGACTTCGGTCTCGCCTCGGCTGCTCGGCTTTCCGACGCCGTCCTGGACGCGGTCCGGCAAGTGAAGGCCCAACTTCACGGAAGTTGGGCCTTCCTGCCTGTAGGTAGGCCCGACTTCGCTGAAGTTGGGCCTTCCTGCCCGGTAGGTAGGCCCGACATCATGGAAGTTGGGCCCTCCCGCTGGCAGGTAGGCCCGACATCACGGAAGTTGGGCCCTCCCGCTGGCAGGTAGGCCCGACATCACGGAAGTTGGGCCCTCCCGCTGGCAGGTAGGCCCGACATCACGGAAGTTGGGCCTGCAGGCGAGGGAGGGGCCAACTTCGCGGAAGTTGGGCCTGCTGGGTCTTCCGGACGTTGTCACGGTGGTTTCTGTCGGCGCCGGGAGGTGGCTATTTGTGGCTCGGTGCTGATTGGTCTGGGGTGGGGTCCTGGATGAGGATCTGGATTGTTCGAGCCGCGGCGGTGGCGTCCTCGAGCACAGTTTTGCGGGGTTCGGGGACGTCGAGGAAACGGTCGCTGATCAGCGGCGCCAGCGGTCGCAGATTGGGTGTGGCCAGGATCGTCTCCACGGCCGTGCGGTCGCCGCCGGTGACCAGGGCGGTGAGCGTGCGTACCTCAGGGAGGAGCAGGCGGGCAGCGATGCCGGCACCGTCGGCAGCGGCTGCTTTGGCCTGGTTGTCGCGGCGGCGGGCAAAACGCTGCTGCGACCAGCCGCCGGCCGCGGTACGCCCCTGCACGTAGTGCGTGTCGACCTTGGACACGATCAGCTTGGTGCCCTCCGCGACGCCGACCGCCACCGCTCCCTTGCGCGCCAGGAGCAGCCCGATGCGGCGCGCGACGGCGGCTTCACGCTGCAACGCCGCCAGGTCTTCCACGGGCGGTGCGCCCGGCGGCGGTGAGAGCTCCGCGGTGGCGCCGTCCTCGGCGGTGACGATCAGCCCTGCGGCCGTCCACGGGCCGTGCCGGGTGGCGAAGTTCTCCAGCCAGCGCGTCAGCCGCTCGGGCGCGACATCGACCCATCGTCCCCCACCCGCCGCCGGCTTCGCGCTCATGAACGACACCCTACGGCGATCGACTTAGCGGCTGATGCACGCTCGAGGATCACAACTCCACCGGACATGCTGTCGAGAACTGGCCGCAGCGAGGTCACTGCAGCAGTCGCGCGGTCAATGAAGTGAACCCGGCCATGCCCGGGCCCTCTACTGCCCCTGCCTCAGGTCTGCTCTGCAAGGCCACCCATATCTGCACTTTGCAGATTGGGTTTCGCAGATGGCGCTTTGATGTCGGCTGGATCCTTCCTGCAAGACGCTGGTAGCAGTTTAATGAGCGTTAAGGAGAGGGGTGGCGATGTATCAAGGACCTGAGCTCGGAGGTGGCGGCGGAGGCCGGCGCCCGCGATGGCGGATCATCTACCTCGACGACACGATCATCATCACCAGTTGGTACGTGGAGATCGACGGCGCTCGCATCCCCCTGGCAGACCTGCATGACGTGCTCGTCTGCCTGACGTACCGGTACCCGCTCGTCAAAGTCACCGCAGTGATGGGCTTGATCGAGGCCGCTATCGCGGGAACCTCAGCCGCGGTGTTGCAGTCCGGCTGGATGCTCCTTGCCGGAGTGTTCTCTGCCTGCACTGTGGCGATGGGGGCGATCACGGACTTCCGGAAGAACCCACGTTTCATGACGATCGAAGCCACCTGGCGCGGCAAACGGATCGTGCTCTTCCGCACCCGGGACAAGCAGAAGTTCGGTCAGGTGCGTCGTGCCCTGATCCGGGCCATCGAAGACAACCGCGGTTTCCGGCCCTGAGTCAGAGTCCGTCGCGGATTCGGCGGATCTCCTCCACCGCGGCGTCGCGGGTGAGGCCCGAGCCGACAATGGCATCCACAATGTCGTGGTACGCCGCGGTGGCGTCCGGGTCCTTCACCACGAAATCCTTGACGGGCGACTGAACGAAGACGACATCGGGATCGGCGGTTCCCCTGAACTGGAGCAGTTCGAAGAGTCCACCCGGCCCTGGACGGGCGCCGTGCCGGAGTGGCACGACAACGAGCCGGACATGCGGCTGCCGCGCCACTTCCACCAGATGGTCGAGTTGAGCACGCATCACGTCGGCTCCACCGATCGGACGTTCGAGGACTGCGCCGTCCAGTAGGGCTACAAGCTCTGGCGGCCGGCTCCCGGCGATTCTCCCGAAGAGCTCAGCCTGACGGCGCATCCGGACGTCGATTGCGTTCTGCACGTCGGTGTCGTCGGACTTCTTGCCGATCGACGCGGTGGCGGCCTTGGCGTAGAGCTCCGTTTGCAGCAGGCCAGGGATCAGCAGGGCCTGATAGACGGTGATCCGGGAAGCTTCGCTCTCGTACGCGACAAACTCGCGGTATTCCGGGTCGAGTCGGTAGCTGCTCCACCACTGCCGCCGACGGGAGATGAGTGCGAGGTCGATCAACTCCGCGACCTGACCTCGATCACGAACGCCGTACATCCGAAGGAGAGCCTCAAGATCGACAGGCTGGACCGTGACGGCTCCGGTCTCGATGCGGTGCAATTTGGAAACGGACCAGTGCGTGCGCCTGATCACCGAGCCCGGGCTCAGACCGCTCTCTTTCCGCAGGCCAACAAGCCTCGCACGCAATCGTTCGCGGGCGACGGCCTGACGGATCTGATCGGACATGGATGTCGCCCCCGTATCACTGCATCGGGACGTCGTCGAAAATCGGGCGCCGTACAACCCAGGCTACTAGCGCCCGTCGAGGACCTGCTGTATCAGACTTCTTGCGTTGTCCTCGGAGAGGCCCGTAGCGCGTAACCTGTCGGCCTTTCCGCGATATCGGGTCGTCACTTCGGGATCACGGCTCAGGGTGTCGCCGGTGGCTGACTCGATGAAGACCAGGTCGTCGTCGCGCGAATCGGGGAACTCGAGCAGCTCGAAGACTCCGCCCAGACCGACATGCCCACCAACCGCCGTCGGCATAATGATCAACTCGACATGCGCCCGCGCTGCCTGTGTGGACAGATGCTCCAACTGCTCTCGCATGACGTCGTCGCCGCCGATCCGCCGGCGCAGCACCACCTCGTCCACAATCGCCACGATCGCCGGCAGGTCGTCCGTGGCCAGACGACTCTCGACAACACGCTGTCGCTCACGCCGTACCTGCACCACCGCGACGACATCGGAGTCTGTCGGTCCCGCTCCCAGGATGGTCGCGGTCGCTGCGAGCGCGTAAGCCGTCGTCTGGAGAAGACCGGGCACGATCAGCGGCTGGTAATGCGTGATTCTCGACGCCTCGGACTCGTAGCCCGCAAATTGCAGGTACTCGCCGGTGAGCTGATGTCGCCCCTGAGAAAGCGGCGTGCGGGCGATCCGTACCAGCCGAACCAGTTCGATCGTCTCGCTGTCGTCGCAGCCGTAGTGGGAAAGAACCGTCTCAAGCTCGAGAGGCTCAATGAGCCGCGTACCGGATTCCACATCGACCAAGGCAGAGGCCGGCCAATGCACGGCTCTCTCCACCTCGCCAACCTGCAGGGAGCGGGCTTCGCGGAGCTCACGGAGGCGCGTACGAACCCGGTCGCGGGCGATCGCCGGTCCGATGAATTCTGGCATGACGAGCCTCTCTAGGTGGGAGGTCCGACGTCGGCGTCGTCCTGGTGGCGGGTAGGAGGGAACTCCTCTCGGTGGAGAGCACGAGCAAACAACAGGTGGCCGGTACAACGATAATGGACCCGACGTCAGCGTCGAATGGCTTGACAAGTCCGCCGAGCCCGGCATAGGCGGGAATTGTCCTTGCTGAATCCGCGATCTGCGAAATCGGGCGACCTGAAAGACCCAAGGCCACTAAGGACGCCGGGTCTTGCGCACCTTCCGCACCGTCTCGTCAAGGCTCTCGCCCATGGTGAGCAACTCATCCATCACCCGGCGGAAGGGTGCGGTGTTTTCTGTGTCGGTGAGCAGGAAGTCGGTCCCCGGAGTTTCGATGAAGACAACGTCCAAGTCGCGATCTTCGGTGAAGGTCAGGAGCTCGAATGCTCCGCTGAGCCCGGGATGCACGCCGAGGCGCAACGGGAGGACCGTGAGTTCAACGGTTTCGCGCCCGGCCATCTCGACCAGGTGGTCAAGCTGAGCGTCCATGACCGCCGCGCCACCGATCGGCCGCAACAGGACCGATTCGTCGATCGCTTGGCTCACCGACGGCGGATGACCACTCGCCAGCCTGGCCATCAAGGTCTCTCGCCGCTTCATCCTGGCGTCGACCAGACCGGCCACTGTCGGGTCGTCGACGGGTTTCTGGAGAACAGATGAGGTGAGCGCCTCGGCGTATGCCCTGGTCTGCAGTAGTGGCGGGACAAAAGTGGCCTGGTACGCGTAGAGATGAGAGGCGTCGTTCTCGAAGGCGATGAAGTTCGTCAACTCGTCGGGGAAATGACGATCACGCCACCACATGCGCTGGCGCGAGATCAGCGCCAGGCCAACGAGCCGTTCGAGCGCTTCTGCATCGGTGACTCCATAGTGCTTCGCCAGTGCCTCGACCTCGAGGGCCTGGATCGTCACCTTGTTGTTTTCGATGCGATTGAGCTTTGCGAGAGACCAGTGCATCGCGCCGGCGACGTCTGCTGCGGGCGCATCGCCACGAAGAGCTCTCAGCTCCTTCGAGAGCAGAGCTCGGGCCAGCGCAGGGCCAACCGGCTCCGTCATGGCGACTCTCCCTTGGCGCACGACTGCTGTGATCTCAGCCTACAAGTGCGATCTGCAAAGTGCACTTGGTGATTTGCTTGCGATCTTGTATTCCAGCGCCTACAGTCCGAGGGTCTCTCTCAACTCTGCCCAAATGGGCATTTTTCTCATTTTAGGTGGATGATCCGATCGTGGATGCGCTCGTCTGGCGGAAGAGTTCTCGCAGCTCAAGCGGTGCATGTGTCGAGCTGGCGCCGGGCCGCAATACGATCATGGTCCGAGACTCGAAGGATCCTCAAGGGCCGATGCTGACCTTCGGACGGGACACATTCGCCGCCTTCATCGTTGGCGTGACCCAGGGTGAGTTCGACTTGCACTCCGCCTGATTCGCGGCCCGCAGACCATCGTGACGCGGTGCGATGATCGTGGGATGACGCGACCACTTGCCGATGAGCTGGTGGAACGGCTGGTCCGGGTGTTCGAGGCGGCGCGCGACCCGGAGCGTGCTGCCGGTGCGGCTGCTTACATGCGTGACCAGTTCGCCTTTCTGGGGCTGGCCACGCCGGCGCAGCGGGCTCTCGCTCGTACCGTGGTGGCCGGTCTGGGAGCACCGGCCGAGGGTGACCTGCACAAGGTTGCGCTGGCGTGCTGGGAGCGGGAGGAGCGCGAGTTTCAGTATTTTGCCTGTGACTGGCTGCGCACGCATGTTGCTGTGCCGGGCCCTGGTTTTCTGGCGACCCTTCGCACTCTGATCACCACGAAGCCGTGGTGGGACACCATCGACCCGCTGGCGACGCGGGTGGTCGGCGGACTGGTTCGGCGGCATCCGCAGCTCAGTGCGGATATGGACGCCTGGTCGGCCGACCGCGACAAGTGGCTGGTCCGCACGGCGATCCTGCACCAGCTGCACTACGGCGTGGAGACGGACACCGAGCGGCTGTTCACCTATTGCACGCGGCAGGCCGGGCACTCCGACTTTTTCGTGCGTAAGGCGATCGGCTGGGCGCTGCGGCAGTACGCCCGCACGGACCCCGACGCTGTCCGGCGCTATGTGAACCGCAACCGTGACGCGCTCTCCCCGCTCTCGATCCGCGAGGCCACCAAACACCTCTAGGGCGTCACAACGACGTCCAGGTTCGCCTCGCCAGTGGGACAGAGGGTTGTCTGCGTTCTTGCGGACCGCGCAGTCAGGCGGAAGCTGGGCCGGCGCAGTTTGGCGTGACCCGCTGGACACCCCTGGCCGGGCGCGACGACTCAGCGCGATACCGCGGCGAAGTGCCGACTCGCGACCGGGTCCCTGGGCTGGAAGCCGGCCGCAGAGCTCAACAAATTCGGCGCCGTCCGCCGACGCATTCGAGCCCGATGCAGGCGCGACGCCGCGCTGGAGCGCGGGACGGGCCGGCGGGATGGGGTCAGTGGGTGATGAGGCTGATGGCCAGGATGGTGATGACTGCGCTGGAGATCAGGGCGGTGGTGCGGCGGCCGCGGGGACCGGTCAGGATCTGGCCGATCAGGGAGCCGCCCCCGGCGATCAGGAGTTGCCAGCTGGCCGAGGCCAGGAAGGCGCCCAGCACGAACCAAACCCCACCCCCCGCGCCGCCGCGGCCCAGGACCAGAGCGGCGAAGTAGACGATCGTCATGGGGTTGAGAAGAGTAAGGACGAGAACGCCGAGGTACGCCGCACCGGCCGTCGTCGTGTCGGTAGAGGCCGCCACCGCGGGCTTGCGCAGCGCGGACCACGCCGTGTGCGCGGCCAGCAGCAGCAAAACACCGGCCGCAGCCCAGCGCAGCGGCGTGGCGATCGGGGCGACAGCCCCGGCCAGCGCCGCACCCCCCAGCACGGCCAGCAGGGCGTAAATACCGTCAGCGGTGGCCGCGCCAAGGCCGGCGGCGGCGCCCACCCGGAGTGAGGTCCGGGCGGTCAGGCCGGCGATGAGGACGGCGATGGCGCCGACGGGTACGGCCACGCCGTACCCCGCGATCACCCCGGCGACGAATGGGCCGGTCACGACAGCAGTGGAAAGACCGCCGGGGCTGCGGCCGTACGCTGCTGTCGCGGGGGCCGGTCGGGCTCGGCGGCAGACAGGTACGCGGGCAGGCTCGGCTTGGTCACCGGGTCATGATGGTCGCCTCAGTTCGTTGAGGGCCACCGGTTTTCGTGGCTAGCCTCGGATCATGGGTGTCGTCGCGGAACTGATCCTGATCCGGCACGGGCAGAGTGCGGCGAACGTCGCTTTTCCGCTCGCTGATGAGAAAGGGCTGCTGGAGTCGGGGCTCAGTGGCCGTGACACCGACGTGGAGCTGACGGAGACCGGTGTCGAGCAGGCCCGGGCGGTCGGGCGCTGGCTGGCTGGGCTGCCCGCGGATCAGGTGCCCGAGACCGTCATCACCTCGCCTTATCTGCGGGCGCGGGAGACGTGGCGGATCGCCGCCGAGACGTCCGGGCTGAGCTTTCCGGAGCCGTCGACTGATGACCGGCTGGTGGACCGGCTGCTGGGTGACCTGGAGATGTTGACGCGGGCGGCCGTCGACCAGCGGTTCCCTGATGAGCGGGCGCGGTGGGAGCAGGCCACGGAGTACACCTACCGGCCGCCCGGTGGTGAGGACTTCGCTGACATCGCCGCGCGTCTGACGAGTTTTCTGGACGATCTCAATGCCACGCACGCCGGTGAGCGGGTGGTGGTCGTCGCCCACGATTCGGTGGTGCTGATGATGCGCTATGTGATCGAGGGGCTGGACTGGACCAGGCTGGCCGCCGTGGTCGCCGAGGCGGGACGGGTGCTGAACGCGTCGATCAGCCGCTTCGACGGGTCGTCGGGGCGGCTGGTGCTGGATCACTACAACTCGGTGGATCATCTGCCGGTGGAGTGATCAGGCGGTGCCGGCCCAGGCCAGCAGCTCCTCGACGGCTTTGCGGTCGCCGTCGACGTCGAGGCTGTCCAGCGGGATGCGGTGGTAGAGGGCGAGCACGAGGTCGCTGGCCGAGCCGCGCAGTGTGGCCAGGGGTTCGCCGCTGGCGGCCGGGCCGGACTTCACCCCGGCGGGTGTCAGGTCGAGTGTCCAGGCCGGGCCTTCGACCGCTGACAGTGCAAAGCGTGCCGGCCGGTGCGGCCACGCGCCGAGCGAGCCGAGCGTGACGACCAGGAACTCGTCGACGGTGTCGACGGCAACGCCGGCCGGGATCGGCTCGGGTTTGCCGATGGTCTCCTGGGCGTCCCATGCGTGCACCGCCGCCTCCTGGACCTGGTGCCGCGCCACCGCGCCGGAGGTCATCGGGGCCTCGGACTCGCCCCACCACGTCCAGCAGTCACGGTCCGGTCCCGCGGCGCGCAGGGCGTCGAGCAGCACCCGCGTCGAGTCGGCCGACCACTCCCCCAGGTCGCCGGTGGGCTCCTCGTGGGTCACGGTCGCCGGCTTGTCGGCCGGACCGGCGGCCACGCGGACAGCCCAGGACCGCTGGACCTGGCCGAGGTGCACGACCAGGTCACGCAGCGTCCAGTCCGGACAGCCCGGCACTCGCAAGCCAAGATCGCCGGTGGTGGCAAACGCCGAGCGGAAGGTGGCCGACCGCTCGGCGATCAGGTCGAGCAGCTCGGGGAACGGCGGCAGCTGAGTCATGCCCGTCTGTCTACCACCGGGCACCGACAGAAACGGCGGCTCAGTGGGATTCGCGGCTGACCGTGTCTCCGCTCCCTCCGACCAGGAAGTCCAGGTCAGCGCCTGTGTCGGCACCGAGCACAGTGTCCACGTAGAGCTTCTGCCAGCCGCGGTCCGGACGGGCCAGCGCGGCCTGCAGCGCCGCCGACGGCTCGCGGGCCGCGAACTCCTCATCCGGTACGTCCACCGTGATGCTGCGTCCGGCCACGTCGAGGGTGATCCAGTCCCCGTCCCGCACCCGGTCGAGGGGCCCACCGGCGGCCGCCTCCGGCGCGACGTGCAGCACGACCGTGCCGTACGCCGTACCGCTCATCCGGCCGTCGCAGATCCGGACCATGTCGCGGACGCCCTCGTGCAGCAGCTTGGTGGGAAGTGGCATGTTCGCCACCTCGGGCATGCCGGGGTAACCGCGGGGTCCGCAGCCACGCAGGACGAGGACCGTGTCGGCGTCGACGTCGAGGCCGGGCGCGTCGATGCGGGCGTTGAAGTCTTCGACCGAGTCGAAGACGAGCGCCCGGCCGCGGTGTTGCAGCAGGTGCGGGCTGGCCGCCGCGGGCTTGATGATCGCTCCCTTGGGCGCGAGGTTGCCGTGCAGGACGGCGATGCCGGCGTTCGGCTGCAAGGGCTTGTCGCGGGTGCGGATGACGTCCTGGTCCCAGATCTGGGCCTCGGTGAGCGACTCGACGAACGGCCGGCCGGTCACGTCGATCGCGTCCTGGTCGAGCAGGTCGGCCACCTCACGCAACACCGCGGCCAGGCCACCGGCCCGGTAGAGGTCCTCCATCAGGTACTTCCCGGCGGGCTGGAGGTTCACCAGCAGCGGCACCTCGGCGGCGATCCGGTCGAAGTCGGCCAGGCTCAGCGGGACGCCGAGCCGGCCGGCGATCGCCAGCAGGTGCACGACCGCGTTGGTGGAGCCGCCGAGCGCGGCCAGCGCCACGATCGCGTTGTGGAACGAGCCGGTGGTCAGCACCTGGCTGGGCCGGCGTTCCGCGGCGACCATCTCCACGATCAGGCGGCCGGTCTCGTGCGAGCGGGCCAGCAGGCGGCTGTCCGGCGCCGGGGTGCCCGCGGTGCCGGGCAGGACAGCGCCGAGGGCCTCGGCGAGCAGACCCATCGTGGAGGCCGTGCCCATGGTGTTGCAGTGCCCGCGGCTGCGGATCATCGAGGACTCGGAGTCGAGGAACGCCGCCTCGCTGAGCGTGCCGGCGCGGACCTCCTCGGACAGACGCCAGACGTCGGTGCCACAGCCCAGCGGTACGCCTCGGAACGTACCGGTCAGCATGGGTCCGCCCGGGACCACGACGGCCGGGAGGTCGACGGAGGCAGCGGCCATGAGCAGGGAGGGGATGGTCTTGTCGCAGCCGCCGAGCAGGACGACGCCGTCGATCGGGTTGGCGCGCAGCATCTCCTCGGTGGCCATCGCGGCCATGTTGCGCCAGAGCATCGCGGTCGGGCGGACCTGGGTCTCGCCGATCGACACGCAAGGGAGGTTGAGCGGGACGCCGCCGGCCTCCCAGATGCCACGTTTGACGTGCTCGGCGACCTCGTCGAGGTGGCTGTTGCACGGGGTCAGGTCGGAGGCGGTGTTGGCGATCGCGATCTGCGGACGACGGCCCTCGAACGCCGAGTTCGGCGATCCCCGGCGCATCCAGGCGCGATGGATGTAGGCGTTACGGTCCTGTCCGGCGTACCACTCGGCGCTGCGCAGCTCAGGCATAGACCTTCCAATTATCGGAACGCTGGGTGCCTATCTGGAATATCAGGTACCGTACGCCGGTGCCCCCGGATATCGCACCCCCCTTGGTCGGTACGGATCGGGTGCTCGCTGTCCTGACCGAGCTGGCGCAGCACGGCGATGGCGTCTCGCTCGAGGAGATGACCCAGGCCGTGGCCAGCCCCAAGCCCACTGTGCACCGCGCCCTGGCGTCGTTGTGCCGGTTCGGCTTCGCCGCCCGCAACGGGCACGGCCGGTACGTGCTCGGCGACGAGTTCTTGCGGCTGGCGTTCGCCCACCACGAGGCCCGCCCCGACCACCTGCGGATCGCACCGGTGCTCACCGAGCTGGCCCGGCGGTACGGCGAGACGGCCCACTACGCGGTTCTCGACGGCGACACGGTGGTCTACCGGGCCAAGGTCGACCCTCCGGCCGGCGCGCTGCGCCTGACCTCCACGGTCGGCGGGCGCAACCCGGTCCACAGCACGGCGGTCGGCAAGCTGCTCCTCTCGTACGCGCTCAGTGACGAACCCGCCGTCGCGGACTGGATCGGCGACCGCCCCCTGACCCGGCGCACACCGCACACGCTGACCACGGCCGAGGCCCTCGCCGCCGACCTGGCCCGGATCCGCGTCGCCGGGTACGCCGTCGACGACCAGGAGAACGAGCCCGGCATCGTGTGTGTGGCCGTGCCCGTTTTCATGACCTCACCGACCCGGCCGAGCGGCGCGGTCAGCGTCTCCGCACCCGCCTTGCGCACCTCGCTGGAAACGCTCCTCGCGCAGATCCCGGCGATCCGGGCGACGGTGGAGGCGCGATGAGGTGGACGGCGACGGCCGCCTCGGCCGAGACGTTCAGCCTGGGTGAGGGCCCGGTCTGGGACGCGCCGCGAGAGCGCCTGCTCTGGGTCGACATCGACGCGGGCGCGGTCCACCAGGGCACCCTCGACGGCGACCGCGTCATCGTCACCCACACCCTGCCGCTGGACCGGACGGTCGGTGCCGTGGTCTGTTCCGCCGACGGTGAGCTGCTCGTCGCGGGCGCGCAGACGGTTTTCACGACCACGCCGGGCGGGCCGGCCGGTGAGCCGGTCGCGGGCCGTACGGCGACCGATCCCGCGGGCATCCGGATCATCCCGGCCGCGGCGCGCCGCCGGCTCAACGACGGCGCCTGCGACCCCGCCGGGCGCTTCCTGATCGGCACCCTCGCGCTCGCCGACACCCCTCGAGAGACTCTGGTACGCCTGGAGCACAGCGGCGAAGTCACGGTTCTCGACGACGACCTGAATCTGTCGAACGGGCTGGCGTGGAGCCCCGACGGGACGCTGTTCTACAGCATCGACAGCCGCCCGGGCATCGTCTGGGTCCGCTCGTACGACGTCACGACCGGTGCCGTCGGACCGCGCCGCGAGTGGCTGCGGATCAGTGACGGCCTGCCCGACGGGATGTGCGTCGACGCCGAGGGCCACGTGTGGATCGCGATCTGGGGCGCGGGCGAGGTGCGCCGGTTCACCCCCGACGCGCAGCCCGCCGGGGTGGTCGAGGTGCCTGCACCCCACACCACCAGCGTCGCCTTCGTGGGGCCCGGCCTGGACCGGATGCTCGTCACCACCGCCACGGCGGAGCTGGGGGCGGAGCGTCTGGCCGCGTACCCGATGTCGGGTTGTCTGTTTCTCGCCCAGGTCGGCGTGACCGGTCTGCCGGTGACCCCGTGGGCCGGACCTATCTCTGGAGAGTCATGAAGCTGATGCGGATCGGGGACGCGGGTGCCGAGCGGCCCGTCGTCCGGGTCGACGAGAGCACCTATGTCGACGTCGCAGACCTCGGCGATCAGTTCTTCACGGCGCCGGACGACTTCCGCTCGACGGTCGACGCGCGGATCACCGCCGGGCAGGTCGCGAGTTTTGCGGGTGAGCGGATCGGCGCGCCGATCCCCCGGCCGCACCAGATCCTCTGCATCGGGCTCAACTACCGGGACCACGCCGCGGAGACCGGCCAGGCCGTTCCGGACGAGCCGATCCTGTTCACCAAGTCGCCGAACACCCTGGTCGGACCGCACGACGACGTCCGGCAGCCGCGCGGTTCGACCAAGCTCGACTGGGAGGTCGAGCTGGGCATCGTGATCGGGCGGCGGGCCAGCTATCTCGACGACCACAACGCCGCCCGGGAGGCGATCGCGGGCTGGGTCGTGACCAACGACATCAGCGAGCGGGCGTTCCAGACCGAACGCGGCGGACAGTGGTCCAAGGGCAAGTCGGCCGAGACTTTCAACCCCGCCGGGCCGTGGCTCGTCACACCGGACGAGATCCCGGACGTGAACGCGCTGGGGATGTGGCTCGACGTCAACGGCGTACGCCGCCAGACCGGCAGCACCTCGACCATGGTCTTCGACCCGTACGAGATCGTGCGCTACCTGAGCCAGTTCCTGGTGCTCGAGCCCGGCGACCTGATCAACACGGGTACGCCGCCCGGTGTCGGCATGGGCTTCAAGCCGCCGATCTGGCTGCAGCCCGGAGACGTCATGGAGCTCGGCATCGACGGGCTGGGCAGCCAGCGCCAGACCGTGGTGGCCGCCCGCTGATGCGCGCCTTCGTGATCACCGGACCCGGGAAAGCCGAGGTCCAGGACGTGAAGCCACCCGAGGCCCGCGCCGGCGAGGTGGTCGTCGACGTCGCCCGGGCCGGGGTGTGCGGCACCGACATGGAGATCTACAGCGGCGCGATGTCCTACCTGCACACCGGTCAGGCGCAGTACCCGATGCGGATCGGGCACGAGTGGTCCGGCACGGTCGCGTCCGTCGGGCCGGGCGTCGACGAGGCGTGGCTCGGGCGCCGCGTCACCGGCGACACGATGCTCGGCTGCGGCCACTGCGCCCGCTGCACCAGCGGACGCCAGCACGTCTGCGCCGACCGGTACGAGATCGGTGTCCGCAACGGCTGGCCGGGTGCCCTCGCGGAGCAGTTGCCCGTACCCGTCAAGGCTCTTCAGGTTTTGCCCGACAGCGTGGATCCGGCTGCGGGAGCGATGGTCGAGCCCGCCGGCAACGCGCTGCGGGCCGTCCGCGGAGTTGCGCTCCCGCCGGGCGGACGCCTCCTGATCCTCGGCCCCGGCGCGATCGGCCTGCTCACCGCCCAGGTCGCCGCCGCCCAGGGTGCCGAGGTGCACCTGCTCGGGCGCAGCGCGACCTCGCTGGAGTTCGCCGCGTCGATCGGCTTCCCGCGCGGCTGGACCACCGAAACCCTGCCCGACCTGACCTGGGACGGCGTCATCGATGCCTCCAACGGCGCCGCGCTGCCCGCCTTGGCGGTGGACCTGGTCGAACCCGGCCGCCGTGTCGTCTTCGTCGGGCTCTCGTCGTCACCGAGCCTGATCGACTCGCGGAACCTGGCGTTGAAGGACGTCACCGCGGTCGGCGTGCTCAGCGCGTCGGGCGGCTTCGCCGGAACGGTCGAGCTGTTCGCGTCGGGCGAGGTCGACCCCCGGCCGCTGATCGCCGCGACCGTGGGTCTGGACGACGTCGCCGCCGTCCTGGCGGGCGATCGCTCCTGGGGAGCCGCCCCGAAGATCCACGTTGATCCGAGGAGTTGAGGACATGAGCGAGTTCGACGGACTCACCGCGATCGTCACCGGCGGCGCCAGCGGCATCGGCGCCGCGACGGTCGCCCTGCTGCGCGAACGCGGCGCCCGGGTGGCCGGCCTCGACCTCACCGAACACGACTCCGACCTGTCGGTCATCTGCGACGTCGGCGACTCCGCCTCGGTCGACGCGGCCGTGGCCACCGTCGCCGACAGCTTCGGCCGCCTCGACATCCTCATCAACAACGCCGGCATCGGCGCGGTCGGCGACGTCACCGCCAACAGCGACGACGAGTGGCTGAACGTCCTCAACGTCAACGTCGTCGGCATCGCCCGCCTGTCCCGCGCCGCGATGCCGCTGCTCCTCGCCTCCCCGAACGCCGCGATCGTCAACACCTGCTCGATCACCGGGTGGCTCGGCCTGCCCCAACGCGCGGTCTACTCCGCGAGCAAGGGCGCGGTCGCTGCGCTGACTCTGGCGATGGCCGCGGACCACGTGCGCGAAGGGGTACGGGTGAACGCCGTCATGCCCGGGACGGCCGACACTCCGTGGGTGGCCCGGCTGCTGGACGCGGCCGACGATCCGGTGGCGGCCGGAGCTGCGCTGCGAGCCCGCCAGCCGACCGGCCGGCTCGTCACGCCGCAGGAGATCGCGCACGCGATCGCCTACCTGGCCAGCCCCCTGGCCTCGGCGACAACCGGCACGCTACTGGCCGTCGACGGCGGCCTCGCCGGCGTCCGCCTCCCCACCTGACGTCGCTGCGCATCAAGCAAAAACGCCGGGTCAGTGACCCGGCGTTTTCTTCGTTCGCAGCCTCAGACGTTGAAGCCGAGCGACCGGAGCTGGTCGCGGCCGTCGTCGGTGATCTTGTCCGGGCCCCACGGCGGCAGCCAGACCCAGTTGATCCGGAAGTCCTTGACCAGGCCTCCGCCCGGGCCCGTGGTGAGGGCCTGACGCGTCTGGTCCTCGATCACGTCGGTCAGCGGGCAGGCCGCCGACGTCAGCGTCATGTCCAGCGTCACGACGTTGTCGTCGTCGACGTGGGCGCCGTAGACCAGGCCCAGGTCGACGACGTTGATGCCGAGCTCGGGGTCGACAACATCCTTCATCGCCTCCTCGACCTCATCGATCGTCGCCTTCGAAACGACAACGCCACTCTCGCCGGCCGGCGCGGTGCCGGCGTCCGCGGAAACTGGCGCAGCGTCCGTCTCGGCGACAACCGGGGCGGTCGCGTCATCCGGACCCGCGGTGTCGGCCGCATCCGAAGCGATCTCTTCAACAGTCTTGTCGGTCATGCTGTGCCTTCCTTTGACATGCCCTCATGGCCCTCGCGGTCGTGGCCGTCGCTGGCCGGCGGCAGGCGACGCTCGGTGCAATCGGTCATGCCTTCACCTCGGGGCTCACGCCCACACCGGCGCGCGCCGAGGCGTCCTTGAACGCCATCCACGGCAGCAACGCACATTTGACCCGGGCCGGGTAACGCGCCACACCGGCGAACGCCACCCCGTCGCCGAGGACTTCCTCGTCGGGCTCGATCGTGCCGCGGCTCTGCATCAGCGCCACAAAAGCCTCGTGCACCTGGGTGGCCTCGTCGACCGAAACACCCTGGAGCAGCTCGTACAGCACGGACGCCGACGCCTGACTGATCGAGCAGCCGATCCCGTCGTACGAGATGTCCGAGAAGGAGGAACCGTCGACGGCGACCCGGAAGGTCACCTCGTCACCGCAGGTGGGGTTGACGTGGTGGGCTTCCCCGCCGAAAGGCGCCCGCAGGCCCTTGCCGTGGGGATGCTTGTAATGGTCCAGGATGATCTCCTGGTAGAGCTGGTCGATCATCAGGCGAACACCTTCCGAACCTGCTCCAGACCGCGCGCGAGGGCGTCGATCTCGTCGGTCGTCGTATAGAGGTAGAACGAGGCCCGGGTCATCGCCGGGACCCCGAACCGCGTGCACACGGGGCGCGCGCAGTGGTGACCCACCCTGACCTCAACACCGAGATCGTCGAGAATCTGCCCGACGTCGTGCGGGTGTACCCCTTCGACCTCGAACGACACCGTTCCGCCGCGGCCCTCCGGCGTGGCCGGGCCGAAGATGCGCACGCCGGGGACGTCCGCGAGCGCCTTCAACGCGTACGCGGTGATCTCCTGCTCGTGGCGGTGGACGTTCTCCATGCCCAGGGCCGTGAGGTAGTCGACCGCCGCGCCCAGGCCGATGGCCTCGGTGATCGGCGGGGTGCCGCCCTCGAACCGGGCCGGCGGCGGCGCGAACGTGGTGCCCGCCATCGTCACGGTCTCGATCGTCGACCCGCCGGCCAGGAACGGCGGCATGGCCTCGAGCAGCGACATCTTGCCCCAGAGCACACCGATGCCGGTCGGGCCGAGCATCTTGTGGCCGGTGAAGGCGATGAAGTCGGCGCCGAGCGCGACCACGTCGATCGGCAGGTGCGGCACCGACTGCGAGCAGTCGAGCAGGACCAGCGCGCCGACCTCGTGGGCCCGGGCGACGATCCGCGCCGGGTCGTTGATCGTGCCCAGGATGTTCGACATGTGCACGATCGAGACGATCTTCGTGCGCTCGTTGACCAGCTCGTCGAGGGCCGACTCGTCGAGCCGTCCCTCGTCGGTGACTCCGAACCAGCGCAGGGTCGCCCCGGTGCGCTGACACAGCAGCTGCCAGGGGACGAGATTGGAGTGGTGCTCCATCTCGGAGACCACGATCTCGTCACCGGGGCCGAGCTTCAAAAAGTCCGCCGACGTGTACGCGACCAGGTTGATCGCCTCGGTCGAGTTCTTGGTGAACACGATCTCGTCCGGGCTCGGCGCCCCGATGAAGGCAGCGATCTTCGCCCGCGCGTCCTCGTACGCCGTTGTCGACTCGGTGCCCAGCGTGTGCACGGAACGGGACACGTTGCCGTTGTACCGCTCCTGGTGCTCGCGCATGGCGTCGAGCACCTGGCGGGGCTTCTGCGAGGTGTTGGCGCTGTCGAGGTAGACCAGCGGGTGCCCGTTGATCTCCCGGTCGAGGATCGGGAAGTCGGACCGCACCCGGGTCACGTCGAACGTCATGATCGGTTCCTCGATCCTCAGGCGCGCGCGCCGGCCACGTAACGCTCGTAACCCTCGGCTTCGAGCTGCTCGGCGAGCTCGGGGCCGCCCTCCTGGACGATCTTGCCGGCGACGAAGACGTGCACGTAGTCCGGCTTGATGTAGCGCAGGATGCGCGTGTAGTGGGTGATCAGCAGCAGACCGGCCTCGCCGGACTCCCGGACCCGGTTGACACCCTCGCTGACGATGCGCAGCGCGTCGATGTCGAGACCCGAGTCGGTCTCGTCGAGGATCGCCATCTTCGGCTTGAGCAGCTCGAGCTGCATGATCTCGTGCCGCTTCTTCTCACCGCCGGAGAAGCCCTCGTTGACGTTGCGCTGGGCGAACGCCGGGTCCATCTGGAGCTTCTCCATGGCGCCGCGCAGCTCGCCGGCCCAGGTCCGCAGCTTCGGCGCCTGGCCGTCGATCGCGGTCTTCGCGGTACGCAGGAAGTTGGCCACCGACACACCGGGGACCTCGACGGGGTACTGCATGGCCAGGAAGAGGCCGGCGCGGGCCCGCTCGTCGACGGTCATCGCGAGGACGTCGTCGCCGTCGAGGGTGACGCTGCCACCGGTGATCTCGTACTTGGGGTGACCGGCGATGGAGTAGGCCAGGGTCGACTTGCCGGAGCCGTTCGGGCCCATGATGGCGTGCGTCTCGCCCGACTTCACGGTCAGGTCGACACCGGCGAGGATCGGCTTCAGGTCGCCCTCGGGCAACTTGACCGACACCTGCAGGTCGCGGATCTCGAGGGTGCTCACGGCATTACTCCATTGCTCGGTGTCATAGAGACGTAGATGTCGCCGTCGCGGATCTCGACGGGGAAGGTCGCCACCGGTTCGATGGCGGGCAGGCCGCTGGGCTCGCCGGTACGCAGGTCGAAGCGGGAGCCGTGCAGCCAGCACTCCAGGGTGCAACCGTCGACCTCCCCCTCGGAGAGGGCGATCGACGCATGGCTGCACTCGTCGCGGACGGCGTAGAACTGGCCGTCGTCGGCGTGCACGATCGCGACGTCCACGCCGTCGATCTCCGCGGTGGTCACCGAGCCCTTGGCGAGATCCGCCGCGGGCCCGACTCGCTCGAAGCTCATGAGCCCGCCTTCGCCAGCCTCGCCTCGATGGCGTCGCCCAGGCGCTCGCGCAGCTCCTCGACCGGGATCTTGTTGATCAGCTCGGCGAAGAAGCCGCGGACGACCAGCTTGCGGGCCTCACCCTCGGGGATGCCGCGGGCCATCAGGTAGAAGAGCTGCTCGTCGTCGAACCGGCCGGTCGCGCTGGCGTGCCCGGCGCTGACCACCTCGCCGGTCTCGATCTCGAGGTTCGGCACCGAGTCGGCGCGGGCGCCATCGGTGAGCAGCAGGTTGCGGTTGATCTCGTACGTCTCGGTGCCGGTCGCCGAGGCCCGGATGTGCACGTCGCCGACCCAGACGGTGTGCGCCGACTGGCCCTGCAGCGCGCCGCGGTACCCGACGTAGCTGCGGCAGTCCGGCACGCTGTGGTCGACCAGCTGGCGGTGCTCGATGTGCTGACCGGCGTCGGCGAAGTAGAGACCCCAGAGCTCGGCCTGACCGCCGCGGCCGGCGTACTCGACGCTGGCGAACTGGCGGACCACGCTGCCGCCCAGGGTGACCTGGACGTGGTCGACGCGGGCGTCCCGGCCGACCTTGAACTTGATGTGCTGCGCCTGCACCGTGGTGTCGTCCCACTCGGCGAGCGTGACGAACGTCAGCTGGGCGCTGTCACCCAGGACGACCTCGATGTTGTCGGCGAGGGTGGCCTGGCCGACCTGCTCCAGGACCACCGTCACCTTGGCGAAGTTGCCCACCTTGACGTAGGTGCGGGCAGCCGCCGCGGCGCTGCCCTGACCCACGACCTTGATGACCACCGGCTCCGCCGCGACCGTCTCGGCGGCGATGTCGATGAGGGTCACCGAGGCCGCCGAGCCGTACGCGAGCGCGCTGATCCGGTCGAACGGCGTCAGCACCGACTCGACCTTGCCCGCGTCGACCTGCGTGAGCGACACCCCGGCCGGCAGGTCGCCGGGCGCGTAGCCCGGCGCCGTGCCGGTGAGAGCGGTCGCGGTGACGAGCTCACCGAGCCGCTTGATCGGGGTGAAGCGCCACTCCTCCTCCAGGCCCTTGAGGGCCGGGAAGTCGGCGACGTCGAAGGAACGCAGCACCTGCGACTTGGTGCTCGGCGGTGCCATGGCCTCGGTAGTCATCTCGTCCTTGCTACTGGTGGCTTGGTTTGGTTCGAGGGCGGCGGCGATCAGCCGACTGCCCCCTCCATCTGGAGCTCGATGAGGCGGTTGAGCTCGAGGGCGTACTCCATGGGGAGCTCCTTGGCGATGGGCTCGATGAAGCCGCGCACGATCATCGCCATGGCCTCGTCCTCGGTCAGGCCGCGGCTCATCAGGTAGAACAGCTGGTCGTCGCTGATCTTGGAGACCGTCGCCTCGTGACCCATCGACACGTCGTCCTCACGGATGTCGACGTACGGGTAGGTGTCCGAGCGGGAGATGGTGTCGACCAGGAGCGCGTCGCACTTGACCGTGCTGGCGCTGTGGTGCGAACCCTCCATGACCTGCACGAGACCGCGGTACGACGTGCGGCCACCGCCCCGGGCGATCGACTTGCTGATGATCGACGACGAGGTGTGCGGCGCGGCGTGCACCATCTTGGCGCCGGCGTCCTGGTGCTGGCCCTCGCCGGCCATCGCGACGCTCAGGACCTCGCCCTTGGCGTGCGCGCCGGTCATGTAGACCGCCGGGTACTTCATGGTCACCTTGGAGCCGATGTTGCCGTCGACCCACTCCATGGTCGCGCCCTCTTCGCAGGTGGCGCGCTTGGTGACCAGGTTGTAGACGTTGTTCGACCAGTTCTGGATGGTCGTGTAACGGCAGCGGGCGTTCTTCTTGACGATGATCTCGACGACCGCGCTGTGCAGCGAGTCCGACGAGTAGATCGGCGCGGTGCAGCCCTCGACGTAGTGGATGTAGGCACCCTCGTCGACGATGATCAGCGTCCGCTCGAACTGGCCCATGTTCTCGGTGTTGATCCGGAAGTAGGCCTGCAGCGGGATGTCGACGTGCACACCCTTCGGCACGTAGATGAACGAGCCACCCGACCACACCGAGGTGTTCAGCGCGGCGAACTTGTTGTCGCCGACCGGGATGACCGTGCCGAAGTACTCCTTGAAGAGCTCCTCGTGCTCCCGCAGAGCCGTGTCGGTGTCGAGGAACAGGACACCCTGCTCCTCGAGGTCCTCACGGATCTTGTGGTAGACGACCTCGGACTCGTACTGGGCCGCGACACCGGAGACGAGGCGCTGCTTCTCCGCCTCGGGGATGCCGAGCTTGTCGTACGTGTTCTTGATGTCCGCGGGCAGGTCGTCCCAGGACGCCGCCTGCTTCTCGGTCGAGCGTACGAAGTACTTGATGTTCTGGAAGTCGATGCCCGTGAGGTCGGCGCCCCAGTTCGGCATGGGCTTGCGGTCGAACAGGCGCAGACCCTTGAGCCGCAGGTCGAGCATCCACTGCGGTTCGCTCTTGAGCGCGGAGATGTTGCGCACCACCGCTTCGGACAGGCCGCGCTGGGCGGTCGCCCCGGCGGTGTCGATGTCGGCCCAGCCGTATTCGTACTTGCCCAGTGCGGCGAGGTGCTCTTCCTGGGTGACGACGGGCTGAACGATCTGCTCGGTCATCTATCTGTCCTCACAGTGGTGGCGGTCGTAGCGATGGTCTTGTCAGTGGCGCGCGGCGGGGCTGGAATGTGCGTGGTGCACACCCCGTCGCCGTGCGCGATGGTGGCTAGGCGCTGCACGTGGGTGCCGATGAGCCGCGAGATGACCGCGGTCTCGGCGTCGCACAACTGGGGGAACTCGGCGGCCACGTGCGCCACCGGGCAGTGGTGCTGGCACAGCTGCCCGCCGGACGCGATCGCGGTCGAGTTGGCAGCGTAACCCTCGGCGGTGAGCGCCTCGGCAAGCGCCTCCGCCCGGGCGATCGGATCGTCGCCGGCCTCGAGCAGAGCGGCACGGCACCGCTCCTCGAGCGCGGCGACCTGCGCGGTCGCGAAGGCGCTGACCGCCTCCGGGCCACCGTGCTCGGCGATCCACCGCAACGCGGCGGTGGCGATGCCGTCGTAGAAGTGCGGAAAGCCCTCCCGGGCAGCCGCGGTGAGCACAAAAGCCTTGGCGGGCCGGCCCCGGCCCCGCGGACCCTGCGAACGCGTCTCACGGACCTCGACCAGCCGCTCGGCCAGCATCGCGTCGAGATGCTTGCGGATGGCGGCGGGACTGAGCCCGAGCCGAGCGCCGAGCTCGGCCGCGGTGGCCGCGCCACTCTCGAAGAGCAGCTGAGCGACCCTGTCGCGGGTCCGCCCGTCGGCGATCTTGCTCTCGAGCCCGGGCAGCCTGGAGCCCACGGCCGGAACGGCCGTCAGAGTGAGCTCCTGGGTTTTCACTACGCCAACGTTACGTATTTCCCCGGAGCCCTGCAAACCGGCACCCCGGTGATCCACGACACCGCCGGCGACGGGCGCTCAAAGTCAAGATCAATTTCGGGCGTACGATGCCCGGGGTGAGCAATCGCACCCTCCTGCGCCCACTGGCCCTGACGTCCCTGATCGCCAACATCGCCTTGGTCGTCACGGGTGCCGCAGTCCGCCTCACCAAATCCGGCCTGGGCTGCCCCACCTGGCCCCGCTGCACGGACGAGTCGTACACGACAACGCCGGAAATGGGCATCAACGGCGTCATCGAGTTCGGCAACCGCGTCCTCGGCATCGTCCTGGGCCTCATCGCCCTGGCCGCGCTCGTGGCCGCCCTCCTGGAGAAGCCCCGCCGCAGGTCCCTGATCATCCTGGCCCTGGCGGCGGGCCTAGGCATCCCCGGCCAGGGCGTCATCGGCGGCATCACGGTCCTGACCGACCTGAACCCGTGGGTGGTCGGCCTCCACTTCCTCCTGTCGATGACCCTGATCGCCCTGACCTACGCCCTGTGGAAACGCACCAGGGAAGGCGACCGCCCCCGCCGCACCCTCGTACCCACCCCCCTGCCCACCCTCGCCCGCCTGACCGCCCTGATCAGCGCCGCAGTGATCGTCGTAGGCGTCATCGTCACCGGCAGCGGCCCCCACGCCGGCGACGCAGGCGCCAGACGCAACGGCCTGGACCCCGAACTGGTCTCCCAGGCCCACGCCGACCTCGTCTTCCTCCTGATCGGCCTCTCGGTGGCCCTCTGGTACGCCCTCCGCGCCGTAAAAGCCCCCCGCGCGGCGATCCGGGCGGCCGGCATCCTGGTGGTCGTCGAGCTGGCACAGGGCCTGATCGGCTTCATCCAGTACTTCACCCACCTCCCGGTAATCCTGGTCGCCGCCCACATGCTCGGCGCGTGCCTGGTCTGGGTCGCCACCCTGAACGTCCTCTGGAGCCTGCGCGAGCGGCCGTTCCATGAGGCTCGCCCTGCACCTGCGCCGGTCGCCCTGGAACCCACCGAGCCGGCCACTCCTACCCCGGTCGCCTGACTGTCCGCGCACTTCGGGACCGATGCCGCACCTGGCACCGTCAACCCCTGGCGCCCACGTCCGGATCTGACGGATGTCGGGCCCAGACCGGGGCCTGCCCTGAGTCACGTCCGACTTCGAGTCACGTCCAGCCCTGAGTCACCTCCGACTTCGAGTCACGTCCAGCCCTGAGTCACGTCCGGCCTGAGCCACGTCCGGCCCTGAGTCACGTCCGGCCTGAGCCACGTCCGGCCTGAGCCACGTCCGGCCTGAGCCACGTCCGGCCTGAGCCACGTCCGGCCTGAGCCACGTCCGGCCTGACCGGCGTGGCCCTGAGTGGCGTCCAGCCATGACCGGCCGACTCCGCCCTGACTGACCTCGCCCCAGACCCGACGCCCGGCCATGAGTGACGTCCGGCTCTGATCAACGGCCCGGCCCTGACCGACGCCAAGACTTGGCTGATCGCAGCCCGGACCATGCCCAGGGCGCCGCAACGCGCAAAATCAGCTAACTCCCTCCGCCTACCATCAAGTTGATCTTGTTGATCAAGGCTGGGCAGGCCGAGAGACCGGGCAGGCCGAGAGACCGGGCAGGCCGACGCCCAACTTCAAGGAAGTTGGGCCTTCCGACCACCTCAAAGGGTCAACTTCCTTGAAGTTGGGCCTTCCCGACCCCCTCGAAGGGCCAACTTCAAGGAAGTTGGGCCTTCCCGACCCCCTCGAAGGGCCAACTTCAAGGAAGTTGGGCCCGCCGTCAGCCCCTCACACGCGGAGATGGACCCGACGACGGCTGGGCTCCGGCTGCAACCCGTCCTCCGGGCGGACGCGGCGGCCCACCGGGGCACGTTCCGCAACTGGGCCTTACCGAGCACGGACACGGCAGGGTGCGGGTGGCCGTTCATGAGCCGCCAGGCGATTGGCCACCTGCGCCCGGTCTCGGCGTGAGCGACGGTCAGAGACATGCAGCCAGGCACGACCAGACCTTGATCGAAAGGCCCCCACCGACCTGACTTCGCATGGGAAACCCAGCACGCCGACCGCTCGCTGGAAGCCCGGCACAGCATCCGCGAGCCGCTAGCCAGCACGACACGACACGTCGGGGATGGATGCCCCGGCATCACAACCGCGATCTGAGCACCCAGGATGACAACCGTGATCCGGTTGCACGGGCATGGCCTGGTTTGATCTTGGTCTAGACAAGGGGCACACAGAAAGCGACCCGGGATCACTCCCGGGTCGCGGCGGTAGGGGAAGTCTCAGTAGAGGCGGTCAGCGGGCCATGGAGCGGCGGGACATGGAGCGCCACAGGTCGTTGCTGGGGCGCATTTGCTCCATGAGTTCGCGCTCCCATTCGTTCTCGACCTCGACGCCGGCTGTCTTGCAGGCCGCTCGGGCTGCTGCGGTGCCGTCGGCGGCGAACTGGTCGGTCCATTCGCCGTCCTCGCCGACCAGGACGATGCGGGCGCCCCGCTTGCCGACGTACTCGATGACCGCCTTGGCGCCGCCGTGGCCGGCTGCGAAAGTCTTGATGTCGGCGGTCAGTGTCGTATCGGAACCTTCTGCCATGTCCGCAGCCTAAGCAGATCGGGGCCGGGGGCAACCAGGTCCCGCACGAATTTGTGATGCCAATTACCTGCGGGTTTAACGGTTTGGGGCATTGTTTTGGACCGATATTGTCCGAATTGCACCGCGCTCCTGGGTTCCCTCCAAAGAGGTAAGGAGCGTCACTCTTTCCACACCGACAACGGGCATTCTGTGCGACGCCCGTGAATGTCAGATGAGGGCGTCGACCGCTACCGCGATGAAAAGAATCGTCAGGTACGTGTACGACCAGTGGAACAGGCGCATCGGCTTCAGGGGCTCACCGCGGCGGGAGCGGTTGACCAGTTTGACGGCCTCGAGGAGGAAGACGAGGCCCGTCACGATGGCGGTGACGCCGTAGATGGGGCCGAGGCCCAGCGGCCAGGCTGCGAACGACGCCGCGAGCATCAGCACGGTGAAGAGGAGAATCTCGGTGTTGACGCGGCGGGCGGAGCGCACGACGGGCAGCATCGGGATGCCGGCCCGGGCATAGTCGTCCTTGTACTTGATGGCGAGCGCGTAGAAATGCGGCATCTGCCAAAAGAAGACAATGGCAAAAAGTGCCCAGCCCAGCGGGGCGATGGAGCCCGTCACAGCGGCCCAGCCGATGAGGACCGGAGCGGCTCCGCAGATCCCGCCCCAGAACGTGTTGGCCGGGGTGCGGCGCTTCAACCAGAGCGTGTAGACGACGTCGTAGTAGAAGATGGAGCCCGCGGTCATCGCGGTGGCGAGCCAGTTGGTGAAGACGGCCATCAGGACGACCGAGATCACCGCCAGGACCAGGCCGAAGATCAGGGCCGAGCGCGGGGTGACGACGTGGGCCGGCAGCGGGCGGCGCTTGGTACGCCGCATGAGCTGGTCGATGTCGCGGTCGATGTAGCAGTTGAGCGCGCTCGCGGCGCCGGCGGCGAGTGAGCCGCCCACCAGGACCACCGCGACCAGCCACAGGTCGGGCCAGCCGCCCGCGGCGAGCATCATCGCGGGGACCGTGGTCACCAGCAGGAGCTCGACGATTCGCGGCTTGGTCAGCGAGACGTACGCCTTGATCACAGCGCCGAGGTCGCGCCGGCGGCTCTTCGCGTTGGCCGCCTCTCGCGGCGCCGCTGGGAGGAGATCGGGCGACCGCCCCTGGTCGGGACGCTCGGTGATCATGCTCACGGACAGCCACCTTCCGGCATCGGCGAGGGTGCAGAACTTGCCGTTGCCGGCAGGAACCGGCTGGCACGCTCGGACAGACTACGCGCAGCCCGGGGCGCTCCTCGGTCGACCCGTCCGGGGTGCAAGGCGTCACAGCCCGGGCGGTTCACTGTCCGCTCTCAGCGTATGGGCCTGAGCCGTTCCCCCGGCGGGGGTTTACCGCGAATGGATAGGGTCAAGTCAAAAGGGTTCCCACACCATGCCCGAGGAGCACAACCGACGTGGCTGCCAAAGACGTATTGAACTGGTCCGACCTCGACCGACGGGCGGTCGACACCGTACGGGTGCTCGCCATGGATGCCGTCGAGAAATCCGGCAACGGCCACCCCGGCACGGCCATGAGCCTCGCGCCTGCCGCATATCTGCTGTTCAACCGCGTCATGCGGCACGACCCCACGGATCCGCTCTGGGCGGGCCGCGACCGCTTCGTCCTCTCCTGTGGTCACTCCAGCCTCACGCTCTACATCCAGCTCTACCTCTCCGGGTACGGCCTGGCGCTCGACGACCTGGCCTCGCTGCGCCAGTGGGGCTCGCTGACCCCGGGTCACCCGGAGTACGGCCACACCCCCGGCGTCGAGGTCACGACCGGCCCGCTCGGCCAGGGCATCGGCAACGCGGTCGGCATGGCCATGGCCGCCCGCCGCGAGCGCGGTCTGTTCGACCCGACCGCCGACGGTGACTCGCTGTTCGACCACAACGTCTACGCGCTGTGCTCCGACGGCGACATCGAGGAGGGCGTGAGCCACGAGTCGAGCGCCATCGCCGGCGTGCAGAAGCTCGGCAACCTCACGCTGATCTACGACGACAACGAGATCTCCATCGAGGACGACACCCGGATCGCCAAGAACGAGGACGTCGGCGCCCGGTACGCCGCCTACGGCTGGGACGTTCGCCACGTCGACTGGCGCAAGGGCGACCCGGAGAAGGGCTCGGAGTACCACGAGGACGTCGAGGCCCTGTACGCCGCGATCAGGGCGGGCCAGGAGGTCACCGACAAGCCGACGTTCATCGTGCTGCGTACGATCATCGGCTGGCCGGCCCCCAACAAGCAGAACACCGGCAAGATCCACGGCTCCGCGCTCGGTGCCGACGAGGTCAAGGCGACCAAGGAGATCCTCGGCTTCGACCCGAACAAGACGTTCGACGTCGCCGAGGACGTGCTCGCGCACACCCGTGAGGTCGTCCAGCGTGGCCGCGCCGCCCACGAGGAGTGGAGCAAGGCGTTCGAGGGCTGGGCCGCCGCCAACGCCGAGGGCAAGGCCCTCTTCGACCGGCTGTCGACCCGCACGCTGCCCGAGGGCTGGCACAAGGCGCTGCCGGAGTTCCCGGCCGACGAGAAGGGTGTCGCCACCCGCGCCGCCTCCGGCAAGGTGCTCGACGCGCTCGCCCCGGTCCTCCCGGAGCTGTGGGGCGGCTCGGCCGACCTGGCCGAGAGCAACAACACCACCATGAAGGGCGAGCCCTCGTTCATCCCGAGCGAGTACGCCACCAAGGCGTTCCCGGGTCACGAGTACGGCCGCACGCTGCACTTCGGCATCCGTGAGCACGGCATGGGCTCGATCCTCAACGGCATCGTCGCGCACGGTGGCACCCGCCCCTACGGCGGCACGTTCCTGGTCTTCAGCGACTACATGCGGGGCGCCGTCCGGCTGTCCGCGCTGATGAAGCTGCCGGTCACGTACGTGTGGACGCACGACTCGATCGGCCTGGGCGAGGACGGCCCGACGCACCAGCCCATCGAGACGCTGTCCGCCCTGCGCGCCATCGTCGGCCTCGACGTGATCCGCCCGGCGGACGCGAACGAGACCGCGTGGGCGTGGCGTGGCGCGCTGGAGAAGACGGACCGCCCCGCGGCCCTGGCGCTCTCGCGGCAGAACCTCCCCACCATCGACCGCACCAAGTACGCGTCGGCCGAGGGCACCCTCAAGGGCGGCTACATCGTCTCCGAGGCGACCGGTGGCGAGCCCCAGGTGATCCTCATCGGCACCGGCTCCGAGCTGTCGATCTGCCTCACCGCGCAGGAGCGCCTCGAGGCGGAGGGCACCCCGACCCGCGTCGTGTCCATGCCCTGCCAGGAGTGGTTCTACGAGCAGGACACCGCCTACCAGCAGACCGTGCTGCCGCGCGGCGTCAAGGCGCGCGTCACGGTCGAGGCCGGCATCCGGATGAGCTGGGACCGCCTGCTGGGCGAGGCCGGCGAAGCCGTCAGCATCGAGCACTACGGCGCCAGCGCGCCCGCCAAGGTTCTCTTCGAGCAGTTCGGCTTCACCGCGGACAACGTGGTGGCCAAGGCCAACGCCGCCCTCGCCAAGGTCGGCGAAATCACCGGTCACACGACCGGAAACTGAGGAGTAGCGATGACCGACAGGCTTGCAGAGCTTTCCGCCGCGGGTGTCGCGGTATGGCTCGACGACCTCTCCCGCGTCCGGCTCGAGACCGGTTCGCTCGACAAGATGCGCACGGAGCAGCACGTCGTCGGCGTGACGACCAACCCCTCCATCTTCGCGAAGGCGCTCGCCGACGCGGAGGCGTACGACAAGCAGCTCAAGGACCTGGCCGCGCAGGAGGTGACGGTCGAGGAGGCCGTACGCCTGCTGACCTCGTACGACGTGCGCTGGGCGTGCGACGTCATGAAGCCGGCGTACGACTCGTCGGACGGTGTCGACGGCCGCGTGTCCATCGAGGTGGACCCGCGCAGCGCGCACCTGACCGAGAAGACCGCGTCCGAGGCCAAGACGCTGTGGTGGCTCGTCGACCGCCCCAACCTGTACATCAAGATCCCGGCGACCGAGGCGGGCCTGGCGGCGATCACGTCGACCCTGGCTGCGGGCATCAGCGTGAACGTGACGCTGATCTTCTCGCTGGAGCGCTACCGGGCTGTCATGGACGCGTTCCTGGACGGTGTCGAGCAGGCCAAGGCCAACGGCCACGACCTGACCAAGATCGGCTCGGTCGCCTCGTTCTTCGTGTCGCGCGTCGACTCCGAGATCGACAAGCGGCTCGACAAGATCGGCTCCGACGAGGCCAAGGCGCTCAAGGGCAAGGCCGCCGTGGCCAACGCCCAGCTGGCGTACCAGGCGTACGAGGAGGTCTTCGCCTCCGACCGCTGGAAGGCGCTGGCCGCCGCCGGCGCGAAGCCGCAGCGGCCGCTCTGGGCCTCGACCGGCACCAAGAACCCGGACTACAAGGACACCATCTACGTCGAGGAGCTGATCGCTCCCGGCACGGTGAACACCATGCCCGAGTCGGTCATCAAGGCCTTCGAGGACCACGGTGAGGTCCGCGGCGACACGGTCACCGGCTCGTACGCCACCGCGCAGAAGGTCATGGACGACGTCGCCGCGATCGGTGTCGACCTGACCGACGTGTTCAAGGTGCTCGAGGACGAGGGTGTCGAGAAGTTCGAGGCCAGCTGGGCCGAGCTCCTCGAGGACGTCAAGAAGTCGCTCAAGGCCGCGGCCAAGGGCTCGGGCAACCCGAGCGACGCCGCGAAGTAATGACCGACGACCTGCTCGCAGGCGTGGAGGCCGCCGCGGGGTTCGCCGTTTTCGGCGGTTCCCCGGCGGCTTCCCGCCGCGAGCTGGTCGCCCGGGGCATCCCGGGCCTGCTGGCCAGCAAGGACCCCACACTGTGGGGCCCGGCGGCCGAGGCGGGCGCGAAGGAACGCCTCGCCTTTCTGGACGACCACCGGCACGGCCTCGAGCTGCTGCCCCTGATCGCCGAGCTGCACGAGGAGCTCGGCGATCTCACCGAGGTCGTGCTGGCCGGTCCCGGAGGGACGGCCGAGGTCGCCGCCCGCACTCTGGGCCTGCGCCTGACCGTGCTGGACGACGCCGACCCCCACCGGGTCCGCGCGCTGATCGACGACGCTGCACGGCTGCGCCGCACGCTGATCGTGCTGCGCGACGACAGCCTCCACCCCGTGCTCCGGCAGGCCTACCTGGACCTCGGGCTGTCACCGGCCGAGGCGGGCCGGCACTTCGTGACCCTGACCGACACCGAGATCCCCGGGGCGCTCGCCGTTCCCGGTGACTCCGGGGCGCTCACCGCGCTCGCCTTCGCGGGCGCCGACGTCGCCGAGCTGATCGACGAGGCCGAGCTCTTCGCCCCGTCGCTGGCGGCCGACGAGGACAACCCCGCCATGGCGCTCGGCCTGGCCCTGGCCGGTGCGCGGCAGATCATGCTGGTCGCCGACGGGTCCAGCCTGGAGAGCGTCGGCGACTGGGTCGCTCCCCTGCTCACCGACGCCCTCGGGGTGCTCACCCTGGTCGTGGAGCCGCCGGGTGAGCGGCACGAGGACGTCTTGACCATCTCGTACGGCGGCAGTCTCCCACCGGCGGCGGTCGCGGGCGGGCCGTTGCGTCCGGACCTGGCCGTCAACGGGCCGCTGGGGGCGCACTTCCTCGCCTGGCCGTACGCCGCAGCGCTCGCCGCCCACGTCCGCGGAGTCGATCCGTTCCGCTCGTACCCCGGTGAGCCGGCCTTCGACGACCCCGCAACACCGTCCTTCACCGACGGCACGGTGGAGATCTTCACCACTGGCGCCGCGGGCAATCTTGCCGAAGCCCTGCGCGAGCTGCTCGCCGGAGTGGACGATCATCTCGCCGTACAGGCCTTCCTGGACCGTGACGGCGACGCCGCCGTGGCCCGGATCAGGCCGCTGCTGGCCGCCGCCTGCGGCCGTCCGGTCGCGTTCGGCTGGGGGCAGTATCCCCGGTGCGGCCCCCAGCACGGCTCGTTTCTGCAGATCACCGGCGCGGTGACCGGCGACGTGCCGGTGCCGGGAGGGCCGGAGACACTCGGCGGCCGGCAGGCGGCCCGCGCCGCGGCCGACCGGCACACCCTGACGCGCTGCGGCCGCCCGCTGCTGCGCCTGCATCTGACCGACCGGACCGAAGGTGTACGCCAACTCCTCGCCGCGGCAGAGATGTTGCGGCACTGACCCTTGCCCGTAACCCTGCGGGACCACAAAAAGCTGGCAGGATGGAACACGTGGGTAATCCGCTGCGCACAGCACAGGACCGACGGCTTCCCCGGATCCCCGAGCCCTGCGCTCTGGTGATCTTCGGAGTCACGGGCGACCTGTCTCGAAAGAAGCTCATCCCGGCCGTCTACGACCTTGCGAACCGGGGTCTGCTGCCTCCCGGATTTGTCGTGCTGGGCTTCGCCCGCCGCGACTGGGGCGACGGTGACTTCGAGTCGCTGGCCTACGAGGCCGCCAAGAAGGGTGCCCGGACACCGTGGCGTGAGGACGTCTGGACCCGGCTCGCGAGCCAGTTCCAGTTCGTGCCCGGCTCGTTCGACGACGACGCCGCGTTCGACCACCTGGCGACCACCTTGGACGAGTTGCGCGAGCGCAACGGCATCGCCGGCAACGCCGCCTTCTACTTCTCCATCCCGCCGGCCGCGTTCCCGCTGGTACTCAACCAGCTCGCCCGCACCGGGATGGCCGACAACGCCAAGTCGGGTGGCTGGCGCCGGGTCGTGGTCGAGAAGCCGTTCGGCAACGACCTGCAGTCGGCGATGTCGCTCAACCAGCTCGTCGACGAGGTCTTCACGCCGGAGGACGTCTTCCGGATCGACCACTACCTCGGCAAGGAGACGGTCCAGAACATCCTGGCGCTGCGCTTCGCGAACAACCTGTTCGAGCCGGTGTGGAACTCCAAATACGTCGACTCCGTGCAGATCACCATGGCCGAGGACGTCGGCATCGGCACCCGGGCCGCGTTCTACGACGCCTCCGGCGCCGCCCGCGACGTGCTGCAGAACCACCTGCTGCAGCTCCTCGCGCTGGTCGGCATGGAAGAGCCCACGAGCTTCGACCCCAACGACGTACGCGCGGAGAAGCTGAAGGTCCTCAAGGCCATCAGCCTGCCCCGTGACATCGCCAAGGGCTCGGTCCGCGGGCAGTACCTGCCGGGCTGGGTCGCCGGTGAGCGTGCCGTCGGTTACCTGGAGGAGAAGGGCGTCCCCGAGGACTCCACGACGGAGACCTACGCGGCGGTGCGCCTCGGCATCCAGAACAGGCGCTGGGCCGAGGTGCCGTTCTTCGTCCGCGTCGGCAAGCGGATGCCCCGGCGGGTCACCGAGATCGCCATCATGTTCAAGAAGGCGCCGCACCTGCCGTTCGACCCGGCCGACATCGAGATGCTCGGCAACAACCAGCTGGTCATCCGGGTGCAGCCCGACGAGGGTGTGGTGCTGAAGTTCGGTTCCAAGGTGCCGGGCACCACGATGGAGGTCCGCGACATCGCGATGGACTTCCAGTACGGCGAGGCGTTCACCGAGTCCAGCCCCGAGGCGTACGAACGCCTCGTGCTCGACGTGCTGGTCGGCGACCGGACCCTGTTCCCGGACGCGGCCGAGATCGAGCAGAGCTGGAAGGTCATCGACCCGCTCGAGGCGGCGTGGGCGGGCACCAAGCCCGAGCCGTACCGTTCGGGCGAGTGGGGCCCGCGGGCGTCGGACGAGATGCTGGCCCGCGAGGGCCGCGCGTGGAGGCGAGCATGATCGGTCTTTGGGACACCACCGGCAACGAGGTCGTCAAGGCGCTCGCGGCCGAGCGGCGCAGCGCGGGCGGTGTGGCCAGTGGCCTCGCCCTGACGCTGGTCGCCGTCGTGGAGGAGAAGAAGGTCCGCGAGGCGGAGGCCGCGGCGACCATCGCGGCGTCGGCGCACCCGTGCCGCCTGCTCATCGTGGTCCGCTCGGACCTCGAGGGCCGCAGCCGGCTCGACGCGGAGATCGTCGTCGGTGGCCGGCTCGGCCCGGCCGAGGCCGTCGTGATGCGCATGTACGGCCGCCTGGCCCTGCACGCCGAGTCGGTCGTCATGCCGCTGCTCGCCCCGGACGTCCCGGTGGTGACGTGGTGGCACAGCGAGCCGCCGGACGTCATCGCCAACGACTTCCTCGGTGTGGTCGCCGACCGGCGCATCACCGACTGCAAGCTGGCGCCGGACCCCGTCGCGGCGCTGGGCCAGCGGGCCCGTGACTACGCCCCCGGCGACACGGACCTCACCTGGACCCGGATCACGCTGTGGCGCACGCTCGTCGCCGGCGCGTTCGACACCACCGAGGAGCGGGTCACCGGTGCGACGATCGTGGCGCCGCTGAACGACCCGACGGCGGCCCTGATGAAGGGCTGGCTGAAGTCGCGGCTGGGCATCGAACCCCACTGGGAGCACACCGACCGCTCGCCGCTGATGCGTTCGGTCGAGCTGAAGTGCGCCAACGGCGACTGCGTGCGGGTCACCCGTGAGGAAGGGACGGCGTTGTTCAGCCGGACCGGCCAGGAGGACCGTTACATGCCGCTCCCGCGGCGGACCGTCGGTGACGAGCTGGCCGAGGAGCTGCGCCGCCTCGACGCCGACCAGATCTACGGCGAGGCTCTGGGCGCCATGGCCGGTGTCGCGGGCCTGGACAGCAAGCCGGCGATGCGCGTCCACGTCTGGAAGGACCCGGCTCTGGCCGCGCGCGCGGGTGACGCCGCCGGTGCGTACGCCGGGCCCGGTGGGTCCGCAGCCTGATCTTCTAAGATCGACGGGGCCGTTCCGCCTTTCCGGCGGGCGGCCCCTTTTGCTAGCGAGTTGCCGAATGACGAGGGGTCCCATGAGCGAGACCGTTGTGGTGGTGGTTCCCGACGCCGACGTGCTGGCGTCGGCCGTGTCGGCCCGCCTGGTCATCAAGATCATCGACGCGCAGGCGACACGCGGCTGGGCGAGCATCGTGCTCACCGGCGGCCGGGTCGCGGCCAAGGTGCTGCGCGCGGTCAAGGAGCTCCCCGCCTCGGCCGCGGTCGACTGGTCGCGGGTCGACCTGTGGTGGGGCGACGAGCGTTTCCTCCCGTCCGGCGACCCGGACCGCAACGAGACCCAGGCCCGCGAGGCGTTGCTGGACTCCCTGCCCCTGGACCCGGCCCAGGTGCACGCCATGCCGCCCTCCGACGGCCCGGACGGCGACGACGCGAAGGCGGCCGCGGCCCGTTACGCCCGTGAGCTGGCCGCGGCGGCCCGGCCGGACGGCTCGGAGCTCCCGCCTTTCGATGTGCTGATGCTCGGTGTCGGCGAGGACGGGCACGTGGCGTCGCTCTTCCCGGGTCACCCCGGCCTGTCCGAGACGGGTACGACCGCAGCCGTCCACGACAGCCCGAAGCCCCCGCCGACACGCGTGACGCTGACCATGCCGACGATCCGCACGGCCGACGAGGTCTGGCTGATCGCGGCCGGGCCGGACAAGGCCGCGGCGGTCCGTACGGCGATCGAGGGCGGCGCCGACCCGGTGCCGGCGGCGAGCGCGACCGGCACGTCCAAGACGCTGTTCCTGCTGGACACCGCCGCGGCGGCTGACCTGAGCCGCTGACGCAGACAAAAAAGGGCCGCCCCGAGGGGCGGCCCTTTTGTCGTTTCCGGTGGCTCAGGCGAGCAGCGACGGGATGTTCTCGAAGAGCTGCGTCGTGTACGTGACCATCTCGTGCAGCATCCAGTTGCCCGAGAACAGGATCGCCGCGCCGACGCCCACCGCCTTCGGGACGAAGGACAGCGTCGCCTCCTGGATCTGCGTGACGGACTGGAACAGCGAGATCGCAAAGCCGATCAGCAGCGCCGTGATCAGCACCGGGGCACACATCTTGGCGGAGATGGTCATCGCCTGCAGGCCCAGCTCGACAATCTTCGTGTCCGTCATGCCATCCTCTTCGGGCCCCGCGCAGGCCCTGGGAGTGCACAACGGGCGCGCCGCGGTTGCCGTTCGGTTCAGGCCCGCGGAACCCTCAAGTCAGGCCGTTCAGGGTGACGTCTCGGGCGCAACCGGCGTTGCTGTGGTGTCCGGCGACCCGTCCGCGGTGGGCGACGGCTCCGCGGGACTCGGCGAGACCACGGGCGACGGTTCGGGTGAGGCCGGGACTGTGGCGGCGGGCGGCTGAGGGATGGGCACCGGCGGGGAGTCGTGCTGTGGGCGTACCGAAAAAACGACCGCGACCACGACGGCCGCGACCACCAGGAGCGACCGCCACCAGGGGCGCCAGAAGGGCCGGGACGGCACCGCCGTGGGCGGCACGGCGGGCTGGAGCCGCTCCGGGGTGATCTGAGCGGCGCGCCCGGCCAGCGCGCGGCGCACCCGGGCCTCGACGTCCGTGCTCATCGCTTCTCCCCCAGCAGCCGGCGCAGAACGGTCAGGGCACGGCTGGCGGTCGACTTCACCGTGCCGCGCGACACGTGCAGGGTCTCGGCGATCTCCTGCTCCGACAGCTCCGACCAGTACCGCAGCACCATCACCTGTCGCTGGCGCACCGTCAGCTCCCCCAGCGCGGCCAGCACCTCCCTGTCCCCCTGCCCCAGCAGCACCTCGTCCTCGGCCGCGGGCGCCAGGCCCGGGCGCGGCGGCACGTAAGCCCGCGCGCTGCGGCGCCGGCGCAGAGCCGACCGCGCCGCGTTCATCACGCCGGTGGTCAGATAGGCGTGCGGATCGGCCACACCCCGCAGGTCGGCGCCGTGCCGCCGGTAGAGCGCGGCGAAGACGTCCTGCACGATGTCCTCGGCCGTGGGCAGGTCGTCGACCATGAGCACCGCCAGGCGCACCAGGCTGAGCCGGCGTGCGTGGTAGAGCTCGTTGATCGCCGGCGGGCCCTCCCCGGCGGCGCGGCGCACCACCGGAGAGGAGCCGGACACGACCGACCGCAGCAGGCGCAGCAGCGGCCTCGGCAGCGGTAAGACGAAGGTCATGGTGGTCCTGGGGTCAGCGCCGGATCCGGGTGGGCGAGGGTACCGGGGTCGGGCCACGCGGGGACTTCTTGGGCTTCACGGCCGGTGAGGTCACCGGCTCGGCCGGGGCCGCGGTCGGCGCGGCCGGGCTCGCCTCGGCCGGCTCGGGCACGGCCGGCGACGTCATGGCGGTCGGGCTCGCCTCAGCCGGCGCGGCCGGTGACGTCACCGCGGTCGGGCTCGCCTCGGCCGGCGCGGCCGGTGACGTCACCGCGGTCGGGCTCGCCTCGGCCGGCTCCCCGGTGGGCGGGCTCGCCTCGGCCGGCCTCGATTCCGCAGCGGCCGGAGACGTCGTGGCGGTCGGCCGGGGTGCCGGCGTCTCGTCCGCGAGCGCCCTCGTAGCTGTCACCGCTCCCAGAGCGACAACAACCGTCGCGGCGGCGGCGAACGAGGCTGTACGGGCAGTCAGACGCATCACGGAACTCCTGTGCGGTCGGGGGTGAGCCTTCGCAGGAGTAGACGTCTGACGGGCGAGGAGGTTGGCGATCTCATGGTGACGCGCGTCACACCTCAGGCGCGGCTTAGACTCGCGGCCGTGCAGCCCTCGATCCGCGCCTACCGCCCAGCCGACCTCGACGCCGTTTACGACATCTGCGTCCGAACCGCCGACGCCGGAGGTGACGCCCGCGGCCTGTACTCGTCCGACAAGCTCATGGGCGACATCTTCGCGGCGCCCTACGTGACGCTGGAGCCGGAACACGCCCACGTCCTCGACGACGGCACCGGAAAAGCCGTCGGCTACGTCCTCGGCACGGCCGACACGAACCGCTTCGCGCAGCGCTACCGCGACGAATGGCTCCCGGCGACCGAGGGACGCTACCCGGGCCCGGTGGCCGAACCGGCCACGCAGGAGGAAAGCATGCTGTGGCTGCACTACCACCCGGAGCGCATGGTGGTGCCCGAGCTGGCCGACTACCCCGCCCACCTGCACATCGACCTGGTGCCGGAATGGCAGGGCAAAGGCTACGGCCGCGGCCTGATCGACGCGTTCCTGGCCGGACTGCGAGCTGTGGGCGTGCCGCGCGTGCACCTCGGTATGGCTGCTGCCAACGTCGGTGCACGCGCTTTCTACGACCGGCTCGGCTTCACCGAGATCCCGGTCCCGCACCTGCCCACAGTCGTCTTCCTCGGCCGCAACACCTGAGCCGGGGCGCAGGCTCTCGCGCGCAGTGAGGCTGAGTCAGCCGCATGCCGGCCCGGGCGTGACGCCCGAGCCGGCTGCGGCGTCGGGTCTATTCGGGGCGGCCGCGGCGCTGGCGGACCTTGGCGAGGGCTTCGGCGAGGATCGCCGCGCCGTCGGCGTCGGAGCGCCGCTCCTTCACGTACGCCAGGTGGGACTTGTAGGGCTCGCTCCGCATCCGGCCGGGGGGTTTCTCCCGGTCGAGTCCGCCGGGCTGGCCGCACCGGGTGCAGTCCCAGGTCTCCGGGGGAACGACGTCGGCGGCGAAGCGAACCTCGACCGGGTGCCCTGCAGCACACCAGTAGGTCACCTCCCGCCGGGGGGCGGGCTCGCTGCGCTCGTCGGGGCGCATCGGGCTGGAACCGACGCGGCTGCCGCGGATCGCACTGCCACTGGACACGGATGTCACTCCTGTCTCGAGGGCGTTTCATCGCCGGGGAAAGCGGCGGTATAAAGCGGTGGAAAAACAACCGCGCGGCCCGGACGGACCGGACCGCGCGCCAGAGTCTACGACTCCGAGGGCTACTCAGGAAGAGCTGAACACGAACGCTTGGAAAGCGGACGTTAACTGTGTGTTTCAGCCGGCCTGGGCGAGCTTCAGCCAGAGGCCGAGACCGACGATGCAGGCGAACCAGATGACACCCACGAGCACCGTGTAGCGGTCCAGGTTTTTCTCCGCGACCGAGGAACCGGCCAGGCTGGAGGTGACGCCGCCGCCGAACATGCTGGACATGCCGCCGCCCTTGCCGCGGTGCAGCAGGACGAGCAGGGTCAGCAGGATGCTGGAGATGATCAGCAACACGATCAACGTGTAGGCGAACGCGATCGGCATGGTCGGGTCATTCCTCTCGAAGGGCACAGCAGCGCCACAACAATAGCGGAGACCCGGCCGCCCCGATGAGGCGGCCGGGTCCCGAAAAGATCAGCGCTGGACGTGCTCGCGGAAACGGACGATCGAGGCGAACTCCTCGGCGTCCAGTGCGGCACCACCGATCAGCGCACCGTCCACATCGGGCTGCGCCATGATCGAGGCGATGTTCGCCGCCTTCACGGAGCCGCCGTACTGGATGCGCACCGCGTCGGCCGTCTCCGCGCCGTACTTCTCGGCGAGCCGCACCCGGATCGAGCCGCACACCTCCTGCGCGTTCTCGGGCGTGGCGGTCTTGCCCGTGCCGATGGCCCACACCGGCTCGTACGCGATCACGATGTTCTTGACCTGCTCGGCCTTGAGCCCGTCGAGGGCTCCGTCGAGCTGCGAGGCACAGTGCTCCACGTGGCCGTTGGCTTCGCGGACGTCCAGGCCCTCGCCCACACAGAGAATCGGCGTGAGGTCGTTCGCCAGGGCAGCCTTCACCTTGGCGTTGACCAGCGCGTCGTTCTCGTTGTGGTACTCGCGGCGCTCGGAGTGCCCGATCACCACGTAGCTGCAGCCCAGCTTGGCCAGCATCGCGCCGGAGATGTCCCCGGTGTACGCGCCGCCCTTGTGCGGGGACAGGTCCTGCGCGCCGTACCCGATCAGCACCTTGTCGCCGTCGATCGCCGTCTGCACGCTGCGCAGGTCGGTGAACGGCGGCAGCACGACCGCCTCGACGTCGGTGAGCTGCTGCTCGTTGAGGCTGGCGGCGAGCTTCTGCACCAGAAGGATGGCCTCGAAGTGGTTGAGGTTCATCTTCCAGTTGCCGGCCATGATCGGGCGGCGGGAAACGTCAGCCATGCTCAGCTCTCCAGCGCGGCGAGACCCGGCAGGGTCTTGCCCTCGAGGTACTCCAGCGACGCGCCGCCGCCGGTCGAGATGTGCCCGAACCCGGACTCGTCGATGCCGAGCGTGCGCACCGCCGCGGCCGAGTCACCGCCGCCGACGACCGAGAAGCCGTCGATCTTGGTGATGGCCTCGGCGACACCGCGCGTACCGGCGGCGAACGGCGCCAGCTCGAACACGCCCATCGGGCCGTTCCAGAAGACGGTCTTCGCGGAGCCGATCGCGTCGGCGAAGAGCGCAACACTTTCCGGGCCGATGTCCAGGCCGAGCCGGTCGGCCGGGATCGCTTCGGCCTTGACCACGTCGTGGTCCGCGGAAGCATCGAATGCCGTGGCCGCGACGACGTCCACCGGCAGCACGATCCGGCCGTCAGCCTCCGCCAGCAGATCGGCGCAGGTCTGGATCATCTCGGCCTCGAGCAGCGACTTGCCGACCTCGTGGCCCTGGGCCTTGAGGAAGGTGAAGCACATGCCGCCACCGACGAGCAGCTTGTCGACCTTCGGCAGCAGCGCCTTGATCACGGCGAGCTTGTCGGAGACCTTCGAACCACCCAGCACCACGACGTACGGCTGCTCGGGGGTCTCGGTCACCTTGCGCAGGACCTCGACCTCCTTGAGCACCAGGCCACCCGCGAAGTGCGGGAGCCGGGCCGGGACGTCGTAGACCGAGGCGTGCTTGCGGTGGACCGCACCGAACGCGTCGTCCACGTAGTACTCGGCGAACGCGGCGAGCTGGTCCGCGAAGGCACCACGCTCGGCGTCGTCCTTGCTGGTCTCACCGGCGTTGAAGCGGAGGTTCTCCAGCAGCAGCACCTGGCCGTCACCGAGCACGTCGACCGCGGCGGACGCCGAGGCGCCCACCGTGTCGTCCGCGAACGCGGCCGGCGAACCGAGCAGCTCACCGAGACGCTTCGCGACCGGCGCCAGCGTGAACTTCGGGTCCGGCGCGCCCTTGGGGCGGCCGAGGTGCGAGCACACGATCACGCGCGCACCGGCGTCACGCAGGGCGATCAGGGTCGGCAGCACCGCGCGGATGCGGCCGTCGTCGCTGATCTTCCCGGCTTCACTTTTGTCGAACGGGACGTTCAGGTCGGCGCGCACGAGCACGCGCCGACCTGTAACACCCTCGCCGAGCAGGTCGTCGAGAGTCCTCACGTGTGTCAGCCGACCAGCTTGACCAGGTCGACGAGGCGGTTCGAGTAGCCCCACTCGTTGTCGTACCAGCCGACGACCTTGACCTGGTTGCCGATGACCTTGGTCAGGCCGGCGTCGAAGATGCAGGAGGCCGGGTCGGTGACGATGTCCGACGACACGATCGGGTCCTCGGTGTAGACGAGGATGCCCTTGAGCGGGCCGTCCGCGGCCGCCTTGATCGCGGCGTTGACCTCGTCGACCGAGGTCTCCCGGGTCGCGGTGAAGGTCAGGTCGGTCGCCGAGCCGGTCGGGATCGGCACCCGCAGCGCGAAGCCGTCGAGCTTGCCCTTGAGCTCCGGCAGCACCAGGCTGACAGCCTTCGCGGCACCGGTCGAGGTCGGCACGATGTTCAGCGCGGCGGCGCGGGCGCGGCGGAGGTCCTTGTGCGGGCCGTCCTGCAGGTTCTGGTCCTGCGTGTACGCGTGGATCGTGGTCATCAGACCCTTGTCGATCCCGATGGTGTCGTTGAGCACCTTCGCCATCGGCGCGAGGCAGTTCGTGGTGCAGGAAGCGTTCGAGATGATCGTGTGCTTCGCACCGTCGTACAGGTTGTCGTTCACGCCCATCACGATCGTGATGTCCTCGTTCTTGGCGGGCGCCGAGATGATGACCTTCTTCGCACCGTTGTCGATGTGCGCCTTCGCCTTGGTGGCGTCGGTGAAGAAACCGGTCGACTCGATGACCACGTCGGCGCCGACGTCGCCCCAGTGCAGGTTCGCGGGGTCACGCTCGGCGAACGCCTTGAAGGTCTTGCCACCGACGGTGATCTCGTCGGCGGTCGCCTTCACCTCGTGGCCGAGACGGCCCAGGATGCTGTCGTACTTCAGCAGGTGGGCGAGCGTCGCGTTGTCCGTCAGGTCGTTGACGCCGACGATCTCGATGTCCGCGCCGGAGGCGAGCACCGCCCGGAAGAAGTTGCGGCCGATACGGCCGAAGCCGTTGATGCCAACCCGGATGGTCACAGGTGGATCTCCTCGTTTCGGTCCGCCGGGATCTAGGACCGGCGGAGGTCTGCGTGCCGACCGTTTCGAGGGCCGGCTTTTGCTCGATCAGGCCACCACGCCTCGGCGCTGCGATCACCGCGGCAGCTTGCCGGGCGGCGTCCTGGGCGCGGGCGGCCATGCTTGCCGGCACCGTCGCCGTCGCCGTCACCCTATCCGAGGAGGTCTTTTACCCACGACTCGGGGCGCGACCTGATCGTTACCTAAGCTCTTCAGGCTTTTACGGTACGGGCGCACAAGTCCTCAGAAGCAACAACGGCACCAGCCTCCACCGGGAGCAGCCCCCTGCATCTCCAGGCCGAGGGATCCGCCGCCGGGCTGAAACTCTCGCCAGACCAAACCGGGCCGACCGAGCCGAACCGCCGCCGGGCTTGGCCTTTGCTGGGGGTTCCGGTCAGCAGGCCATCATTTCGGGGGTTACGGCGGCTTCGGTGTCGGGGATGCCCAGGTCGCGGGCGCGCTTGTCGGCGAGGGCGAGCAGACGCCTTATACGGCCGGCGATCGCATCCTTGGTCAGCGGTGGGTCGGCGAGTGCGCCCAGCTCCTCCAGGGAGGCCTGGCGGTGCTCGAGGCGCAGGCGACCGGCGGACGTCAGGTGGTTCGGGGCCTCGTCGGCGAGGATCTCCAGCGCGCGGGTCACCCGGGCCGCCGCGGCGACGGCCGCACGGGCGGACCGGCGCAGGTTGGCGTCGTCGAAGTTCGCGAGACGGTTGGCGGTGGCGCGCACCTCACGGCGTACCCGGCGCTCCTCCCAGGCGAGCACGCTGGAGTGCGCCCCGATGCGCGTGAGCAGGGCGGCGATCGCGTCCCCGTCCTTGATCACGACGCGGTCGACACCGCGCACCTCACGCTCTTTCGCCGTGATCCCTATGCGGCGGGCAGCACCACGCAGCGCCAGGGCGGCCTCGGGCCCCGGGCAGGTGATCTCCAGCGCGCTGGAGCGACCGGGTTCGGTCAGCGACCCGTGCGCCATGAACGCGCCCCGCCACGCGGCGACCGCGCAGCAGACGTTCGCGGAGACGACGTGCGGCGGGAGCCCACGGACGGGCCGCCCCCGCACGTCCAGCAGCCCGGTCTGCCGGGCCAGCGCCTCACCGTCCTTGACGATGCGCACGATGTAGTGGCTGCCCTTGCGCAGGCCGCCCGAGGCGAGGACGTGCACCTCGCTGGGGTACCCGTACACCTCGGCGATCTCCTTGCGGAGCCGCCGCGCGACCGCGCCGGTGTCGAGCTCGGCCTCGACGACCACCCGCCCCGACACGATGTGCAGGCCGCCGGCGAAGCGCAGCAGGGCGGCCATCTCCGCACGGCGGCAGCACGGCTTGGGCACGTCCACGCGGCTCAGCTCGTCCTTGACCGCTGCCGTCATCGCCATTTCGAAGTCACCTCATGCTTGTTTCGCGGAACGCCAGTTGCTTAACGATCGGAGCCGAGGACTGGCACCAGTGCTGTGCCCAACGACTCAGGATCATGCTTCGGACTGCCGTCCGCAACGGCCAAGGATGCCAGGACCAGCCGCGCCCCGAGCGCCTCGGCGGCCCGGTGCACCGGATCGGGCTCACCGACCCACTTCGCGTCGGCCAGCACGGCATCGACCCGCAACTGCGGGAGGTACCAGTGCAGAGCGGCCAGATGGTCGGCCACGGACATTCCGAGGGTCTCGTTGTCAGCGGCAAGGTTGAGCGTCACCACCCGCCGAGCGGGACTGGCCACGATGGCGGCGGCCAGCTCCGGCACCAGCAGATGCGGAAGAACACTCGTGTACCAGCTCCCCGGCCCGAAAATCAGCCAGTCGGCCTCGGCGATGGCCGCCACCGCCGGCGGACAGGCAGGCGGCGACGCCGGCACGATCCGCAGCGCTTCGACATGCCCGGTGGTCACGGCCACGGCATGCTGCCCCCGCACGGTCACCACGTCGTCGGGCCGCGCCGGATCACCACCCCGCACATCGGCTTCGATCCCGACCGCATGGCAGGCCATCGGCAGCACCCGCCCCCGGGCCCCGACCATCGCCCCGGCGTGCTCGAGCGCCTCGACCGGATCGCCGAGCAGCTCCATCAGCCCGAGCAGCAGCAGGTTGCCGACAGCGTGACCGGCGAGGGGATCGTGCTTGCCACCCACGGAAGCGATCCGCCGGTCACCAGGCACCTCGGCCCCGGCGGGCTGCACAAAACTCTCCCCCGACGACACCGGAATGCCGTCGGCCGCGCGCCGGTCCGGCTTCCCGACCAGCGCAAACCGGTGCTGCAGGAGCGCAACGGTCCGCTGATGCCCCGGGTCGTCGTCGGCCAGCGCGGCGAGAGCCATCCGCAGGTCACCGGGCGGCAGCTGAGCATCCCGCTCGGCTCTCAACCGCCCACTGGACCCACCGTTGTCCCCGACGGTGACCACCGCGGTGATGTCAAGATCGAGCTCGGGCGCACACCGCAGCAGCCCTCTGAGCGAAACCGCCAGCCCATGCCCCCCACCGAACGCCACCACCTTGATCGGCCGCGTCTTGCCTCGGCCACCAGCAGTCAGCCCGGCACCCGGCAACCGGGTGTCGGATCGGTCGTCAGCATCCCGCCCCGCAGCCGACGGCAGGGTGGTCGCTCGGTCGCCGGCCGTCTGCCCGGCGGTGAGGCCGTCGTTGGCCGGCGGTTCGCCGATGGGGCCGTCGTTGGCCAGCGGTTCGCCGGTGAGGCCAGCGTTGGCCGGCGGTTCGCCGGTGAGGCCAGCGTTGACCAGCGGCTCGCCGGTGAGGCCGGCGTTGGCCAGCGGTTCGCCGGTGGGGCCGGCGTGGCCGAGGGGCTGTTCGGTGGTGGTTTCGTGGCGGGCGGTATCGCCGCGCGGTTCCGCTGGGTGACCGCCCGGTACTCCCGGCTGAGCCGCCGTCACTCCCGCCCCAGGTCGCGGTGCGAGGAATGGGCGGACAGGCGGATGTCACGCAGCTGCGCCGTGAGCTCCTCCGCGATCGCAACACTGCGGTGCTTGCCGCCGGTGCACCCGATGGCCACCGTCAGGTAGCGCTTGCCCTCGCGTTCGAACCCGGGCGCGGTCGTCGCGATGAGCGAGGCGTAGGTGGCGACGAAGTCGTGCGCACCCTCCTGGCCCAGCACGTACCCGCTGACACCTTCCTCGAGCCCGGTGTGTTCGCGCAGCTCAGGCACCCAGAACGGGTTGGGCAGGAAGCGCGCGTCCAGCACGTAGTCGGCGTCCGGCGGCAACCCGTACTTGAACCCGAACGACAGCACAGTGATCCGCAGCCGCCGCGCGTCCTCACCACCGAAGAGCTCCTCGACGCGGCGCCGGAGCTGGTTCACGTTGAGATGACTGGTGTCGATGATCACGTCGGACTGCTCGCGGGCCTCCTCGAGCAGCTTCCGCTCGGCGGCGATCCCGTCGGCCAGCCGCCCGTCACCCTGCAACGGGTGGGACCGGCGCACCGACTCGAACCGCCGGATCAGCACCTCGTCGTCGGCGTCGACAAAAACCACCCGCGGCGAGAACCCGCGGTCCTTGAGCGCCCGCACCGCCCCGGCCAGGTCGGTCGAGAACGCCCGGCTCCGCACATCGAGCACCATGGCCGTCCGCCGCGCCGCGCCACCGGCCTCGAAGGCCAGCTGAGCCATGTCCAGCATCAGCGCCTGAGGCAGGTTGTCGACGACGTAGAAGCCGACGTTCTCGAGGGCCCGGGCGACCGTGCTGCGGCCACCACCGGACACCCCGGTCACCACGACAAGGTCGGTATCGGCCTCGTCAGGCGTGGGCTCCGGAGCGAACTCCGGCATCGACTCGGTCACGCACTCCTCCTGCACCGCACTGCTTCTCTGCACCCCGTCCGGACGGACACTGCATCCTAGGCCGAAGCGTCGACCGCACACCGACGGACATCGTGTCCATTACCCGATCCGGTGCCCGATGGGTGAACAGCAGCCCCGCTCACCCGTATTCCACCCGGCCGTCCCACCACCCACCCGTGTCCCGGCCACCCAGCCGGGCATCGACTACGTGCCCGGGTCCAGCTACGTGGCTCGCTCCGGGTCCGTGGCTCGCTCCGGGTCCCGGGCTGGCTCCGGGTCAGGGGCTAGCTCTAGGTCCGAGGCTGCCTCCGGGTCCGAGGCTCGCTCCGGGTCCATGGCTAGCTCCGGGGGCGCCGTGTTGGTGTCGGGGTCGGCCTGGGCGAGGGGGCGTGCCACCCGGGCGCGGTTGGCGCCGGCCTTGGTGCGGCCCGCGCCGCCGGACGGGACCGGGTCGGCCGCGGTCGAGTCGGCTGACTCGTCCGTGGACGGTTTTTCGGAACCGGCCAGGGCCGCGAGGATCGCTTCCGCTGTGCGTCGGCCGATACCCGGGACTTCGGCGATCTCTTCCGGTGTGGCCTGGCCGACGCGTTTCAGCGAGCCGAAGTGCCGGAGCAGCGCCTTGCGGCGGGTCTCGCCCAGGCCCGGGATATCGTCCAGCGCCGAGGTGGTCATGCGCTTGGTGCGGCGCTGGCGGTGGAAGGTGATGGCAAAGCGGTGTGCCTCGTCGCGGGCGCGTTGGAGCAGGTAGAGCGCTTCCGAGGTGCGGGGCAGGATCACCGGGAAGTCTTCGCCGGGGAGCCAGACCTCTTCGAGGCGCTTGGCGAGGCCGCACAGGGCGACGTCGGTGATGCCGAGGTCGGCGAGGACCGCTGCCACCGCGTTGACCTGGGGCTGGCCGCCGTCGACCACGACCAGGTTGGGCGGGTAGGCGAACCGGCGCGGCCGCCCGGTCAGCGGGTCGATGCCCGGCAACTCGTTGGTCGCCGGCTCGTCGTCCACCGTCGCGTCGATCGCCGGGGTGGTGACTCCCAGCGCTTCCGCACGTCCTTCGAGCGTGTCACCACTCGATCCACCTCGCAGGCCCCCGGCCAGAGACTCCTCGTCACCGCCGTCAGCAAAGTCGGAATCAGACCCCAACCCATCGGCCACAGCGGCGGCCCCAGAACCAGAGACCGAACTACCCGCCACGGAACCAGAGCCGGAATCAGAGACCGAACCACCAGCCACAGCCGCCGAACCGGAACCAGAGCCCGGACCGGCCGCGGACCCAGAACCGGAGATCGGGCCGGACCCGGCTGCAGGCCCGGAAGCGAGCGCAGACCCGGCGTCGGCAGCGCTGTCGGTGTCGGGCGAGCCGGGCTGGGCGCGGTAGCGGGCGAACCGTCGCCGCATCACCTCGCTCATGGCCGCGAGGTCGTCCGTGCCGGAGCCGTCCGGGTTGCCGCGGACCGCGAAGCGGCGGTACTCGCTCTTGCGGGCCAACCCGTCCTCGAAGACCACCATGCTGGCCACGACGTCCGTGCCTTGAATCTGGGAGACGTCGAAGCATTCGATGCGCAGCGGAGCGGTCTCCATGCCGAGGGCTTCCGCGATCTCGTCGAGGGCCTTGCTGCGGGTGGTCAGATCGCCCGCGCGGCGCAGTTTGTGGCGGGCCAGGGATTCGCCGGCGTTGCGCGCGACCGTTTCGAGCAGCGAGCGTTTGTCGCCGCGCTGGGGCACGCGGAGGCTGACGCGGCTGCCGCGGTGTTCGGACAGCCAGTTCTCCAGGGCCTGCGAGTCCGGCGGCAGGGCCGGGACGAGGAGTTCGCGGGGGACGTCGTTCTCGCCGTGTTCGTCGCCGTAGACCTGGGTGCAGAAGTGGTGCACCAGGTCGCCGGTGGTGAGGTCCTCGACTTTTTCGACGACCCAGCCGCGCTGGCCCCGGATGCGGCCGTCGCGGACGTGGAAGACCTGGACCGCGGCTTCGAGGGGGTCCTCGGCGAAGGCGACCACGTCTGCGTCGGTGCCGTCACCGAGGACGACCGTCTGCTTTTCCATGGCTTTGCGCAGGGCGGCGATGTCGTCGCGGAGGCGGGCGGCTTTTTCGAACTCGAGCTGCTCGGACGCGTCGAGCATGTCGCGCTCGAGGCGTTTGACGAACGTGTCGGTGCGGCCGGCCATGAAGTCGCAGAAGTCGTCGACGATCTCGCGGTGCTGCTCGGCGGAGACCGTGCCGACGCAGGGCGCCGAGCATTTGCCGATGTAGCCGAGGAGGCAGGGGCGGCCGATCTGGCCGGCGCGTTTGAAGACGCCGCTGGAGCAGGTGCGGGCCGGGAAGACGCGCAGCAGCAGGTCGAGGGTCTCGCGGATGGCCCAGGCGTGCGAGTAGGGCCCGAAGTAGCGGACGCCTTTGCGCTTGGCACCACGCATGACCTGCAGGCGAGGGTATTCCTCGTTGAGGGTGACGGCGAGGAACGGGTAGGACTTGTCGTCGCGGTACTTGACGTTGAACCGCGGGTCGAACTCCTTGATCCAGGAGAACTCCAGCTGGAGCGCCTCGACCTCGGTGGCGACGGTGACCCAGTCGACCGCGGCCGCGGTGGTGACCATCTGCTGGGTCCGCGCGTGCATGGTCCAGGTGTCGGCGAAGTACGAATTCAGCCGGTTGCGGAGGCTCTTGGCCTTGCCCACGTAGATGACACGGCCGGTGGGATCACGGAAGCGGTAGACACCGGGAGCATCGGGAACGGTCCCCGGCGCCGGACGGTAGCTGGACGGGTCAGGCACGCACTCAACACTAGTGCGGACCCCTGACATGATTGTCCGACCGGAGGTCCGTTGCCGCCGCCACGGCGTCGGGCCTCCGGCCGGAAACGTGCTGGGGCCGGCCGTGTCGGCAGGTCAGGGCCGACCCCAAGATTTCTCAGGCCGCGACGATGTTGTCGCCGTCCACCTTGACCTTGGTCTCGGGCAGCGCCTTGGTGGCGGGGCCACCGGTCGGCGAACCGTCCTCGATGGAGAAGGTGCTGCCGTGGCACGGGCAGGTGATGACGCCGGCGTCGACCTTGCTGACGTCGCAGCCCGCGTGGGTGCAGACCTTGCTGAACGCCTTGAAGGTGCCCGAGGCGGGCTGGGTGATGACGTAGTCGCCCTTGATCACACCGCCGCCCTCGGGGATGTCGGCCACCAGGGCCAGCGCGGAGCCGCCCGAGTCGCCGCCGGAGGTCGAGGTGCCACCGGCGTCGGCGCCCTTGCTGCCCGCGGGCGCGGGGTCGTTGCTGAAGTCGCCACCGTTGGCGCCGTTGCTGCCGGTGCCGGTCGAGTCCGTCCCGCACGCTGCCAGCAGGCACCCGGCGCCGAGCGCGCCGGCGCCGACGAGCACGACGCGCCGCGACGAAGCGACTCCCGCCCGGGCCGGTTCCTGCGCCGGAGCTTGCGTTTCAGGCCTCGTCTGCACGTCAGTCATATGATTCGAACCTTTCCTTAACCCCTGAGCCGCGCGCTTACGTCACGCGGCGTTGCTTGTACATACGCTCTCGTCACCGATGTGGTTCATGAGCCTGCGGGAAATTATCGGCGTGGTTGCTGTGTTTCGCCTTAATTTCCCGGGCGTGCGAACGCCCGCCCCCAGGTCGGAGGCGGGCGCTGCTTCGTAGCTGTGTGTTACCTGTGTGTCAGACGGCGGCCTTGGCGCGTGAGCGGGTCGCGCGCGGCTTGGTGGCCGGCTTCGGGGCGCCGTTGGCCTTGGCCGCGCGGGCCAGGGCCTCTGCCGCGCCGGCCGGTTCGCCGGTCAGTCCGAGCATCGGGCGCAGATATTGCCCGGTGTGACTGTCCGGGACGTCGGCGAGCTCCTCGGGTGTGCCGGTGGCGAGCACCAGCCCGCCCTTGTTGCCGCCCTCGGGACCCATGTCGATCAGCCAGTCGGCGTTCTTGATCACGTCGAGGTTGTGCTCGATCGTGATGACCGTGTTGCCCTTGTCGACCAGGCCGTTGAGGACCAGCAGGAGCTTGCGGATGTCCTCGAAGTGCAGGCCGGTGGTCGGCTCGTCGAGCACGTAGACGGTCCGGCCGGTGGAGCGTTTCTGCAGCTCGGAGGCGAGCTTGACCCGCTGCGCCTCACCGCCGGAGAGTGTCGGCGCGGGCTGGCCCAGGCGGACGTAGCCGAGACCGACGTCGACCAGCGTCTTGAGGTGCCGGTGGATCGCGGGGATCGCCTCGAAGAAGCCGGCGGCCTCCTCGATCGGCATCTGCAGGACCTCGGAGATCGTCTTGCCCTTGTAGTGCACCTCGAGGGTCTCGCGGTTGTACCGGGCGCCCTTGCAGACCTCGCACGGCACGTACACGTCGGGCAGGAAGTTCATCTCGATCTTGATCGTGCCGTCGCCGGAGCAGTTCTCGCAGCGACCGCCCTTGACGTTGAACGAGAACCGGCCCGGGCCGTACCCGCGGACCTTCGCCTCGGTCGTCTCCGCGAAGAGCTTGCGGACGTTGTCGAAGACACCGGTGTACGTCGCGGGGTTGGACCGCGGCGTCCGCCCGATCGGCGACTGGTCCACCCCGACGACCTTGTCGACGTTCTCCAGGCCGGTGATCCGGGTGTGCCGGCCCGGCACCATCCGCGCGCCGTTGATCTGGTTGGCCAGCACGGTGTAGAGGATGTCGTTGACCAGCGTCGACTTGCCCGAGCCGCTCACGCCGGTGACGGCGATGAACTGCCCCAGCGGGAAGCCGACGGTGATGTTGCGCAGGTTGTGCTCGCGCGCGCCCTGCACGACGAGCTCACGGCCCGGCTCCTGCACCCGGCGTGTGGCCGGCGTCGGGATCTTCTTACGACCCGACAGGTACGCACCGGTCGGCGACTCCTTGTTGGCCAGCAGCCCCTTGACCGAGCCGCTGTGCACGATCTTGCCGCCGTGCTCGCCCGCGCCGGGACCGATGTCGACGATCCAGTCCGCCGTACGGATGGTCTCCTCGTCGTGCTCGACCACGATCAGGGTGTTGCCGAGTTTCTTGAGCCGGACCAGGGTCTCGATCAGGCGGTGGTTGTCGCGCTGGTGCAGGCCGATGGACGGCTCGTCGAGCACGTAGAGGACGCCGACCAGGCCGGAGCCGATCTGTGTGGCGAGCCGGATGCGCTGCGCCTCACCACCGGACAGGGTGCCCGCGCCGCGGTCCAGCGACAGGTAGTCCAGGCCGACGTCGACGAGGAAGCGCAGCCGCGCGTTGATCTCCTTGAGCACACGCTCGGCGATCATCTTCTCGCGGTCGGTGAGCTCGATCGTCGCCAGCAGCTCGGCGCACTCGCCGACCGACAGGTTGCAGACCTCGGCGATGCTCTTGCCCGCGATCGTGACCGCCAGGACCTCCGGCTTGAGCCGGGTGCCGCCGCAGGCCGGGCACGGGATGTCGCGCATGTAGCCTTCGTACTTGTCGCGCGACCAGTCGCTCTCGGTGTCGCCGTGCCGGCGCTCGATCCACTGCACCACACCCTCGAAGCCGGTGTAGTACGAGCGCTCGCGGCCGTACTTGTTGCGGTAGCGGACGTGGACCTGGTCCTCGGAGCCGTAGAGGATCGTCTTCTGCGCGCGGCTGGGCAGCTGCCGCCACGGGGTGTCGAGGCTGAACTTCTCGGCCTTGGCCAGGGCCTCGAGCAGGCGCAGGAAGTATTCGAGGGTCGAGCCGCCGGACCACGGCTGGATCGCGCCCTCGCGGAGGCTGCGCTCGTCGTCCGGGACGATCAGCTCCGGGTCGACCTCCTTCTTGGTGCCCAGACCGGTGCACTCCGGGCAGGCGCCGTAGGGCGCGTTGAAGGAGAACACTCGCGGCTCGAGGTCCTCGATCGCCAGGGGGTGGTCGTTGGGGCAGGCCAGGTGCTCGGAGAAACGGCGCTCACGCTGCGGGTCGTCCTCGGGCAGGTCGACGAAGTCGAGCAGCACGATGCCACCGGACAGCGCCAGGGTCGCCTCGACCGAGTCGGTGAGCCGCTGCTTGCTGGAGGCCTTGACGCTGAGGCGGTCGACGACCACCTCGATCGTGTGCTTCTCCTGCTTCTTCAGCTTGGGCGGCTCGGCCAGCGGGTGCACGACGCCGTCGACGCGGGCGCGGGCGTAACCCTTGGACTGCAGCTCGGCGAAGAGGTCGACGTACTCACCCTTGCGGCCCCGGATGACCGGCGCCAGGACCATGAACCGGGTGCCTTCCTTCATGGCCAGGACCCGGTCGACGATCTGCTGCGGCGACTGCTTGCTGATCCGCTCGCCGCAGATCGGGCAGTGCGGGATGCCCGTCCGGGCGAAGAGCAGCCGCAGGTAGTCGTAGACCTCGGTGATGGTGCCGACCGTCGACCGCGGGTTGCGCGAGGTCGACTTCTGGTCGATGGACACCGCCGGGGACAGGCCTTCGATGAAGTCGACGTCGGGCTTGTCCATCTGCCCGAGGAACTGCCGTGCGTACGACGACAGCGACTCCACGTATCGGCGCTGGCCCTCGGCGAAGATCGTGTCGAAGGCGAGGCTGGACTTGCCCGAGCCGCTGAGACCGGTGAAAACGATCATCGCGTCGCGGGGCAGGTCGAGGTTGACGTCGCGCAGGTTGTGCTCCCGCGCGCCGCGAATGATCAGTCGGTCGGCCACAGCCAGCCACTCCGTAACGTCAAGACAATGGGCGCCGCCACCCTAGCCGCGGGGTACGACAAGTTTTCCGCCGCCGAGTAACAGCGCTGGAGCAGGACCGGGCATTCCCGTCACTCGGACGGGCGAACCTGGTCCCGGACGTCCCACACCTGCACGCCGCCGACCTGCTGCGGCTCTTTCTCGAGCAGATCGGAGACCAGCGTTTGCAGCAGGTCGTGGTTCGGGGTGCCGGGAACCAGCACCACGACCGCGGCCCGCCAGTAGGTCAGGTCGGTGATCGCGGCCCGCCGGTCGGCGCCCGTGACCACCGGCATCCGACCGTACGCCCCTGCAATGCGTAACAGGTCGGAGGTCGGCCTGGGTGCGGCGTTCCACGATCCGGTCTTGTCGGCCGGTGGGTTCGCCGGTCCCATGAAGTACCCGCGGGGCACCGAATAATCCAGACCGGACAACGCGAACCAGCGCATCCCGGCCCGCCCGGTGGTGACCTCGGGCAGCGGCACGGTGACCAGCGTCCGGTTGCCGGGCACGTAGTCACGCCACATCTGCTGCGCGATGAACGGTGGCAGCGGGTCGGCGGTGACCACGGGCAGTGGTTTCGGCAGCACGGGCACGATGGCCAGGGCCAGACCGATCCCGAACGCGACCCGCTTGCGGTGTGGCAGCAGCGGCGCCCGGTCGGCGGCCAGCGCGAGCAGCAGCCCGATGATCGTCGCGGGAACCATGCCGAACCGGGTGACACTGACCAGGTCGATGATCGGCACGTGGGCGATCAGCGCGAACGGCAGCGGGATGCCGGTGTTGTATCCGCCGACGCGCAGCTCCGGGCCCATCGAAATGATCAGCAGGACCAGACCGGCGATCGCGGCGGACCGCGCGGCGATGTTGCGCCACAACAGGACGACCGAGACCACGATCATGACCAGCATCGGTACGCCGAAGAACGTGTTGTCCTCGGTCGGGCTCACACTGAGCGCTCGCGCGATCGCACCGTTGCCGGCCAGTGACTGCCGGGCGTACGCCCCGAGCGCGAGCAGGTCGGTGACGAACTTGCCCGGCTCGAACGGCTGACCGCTGTAACTCTGCGGCCCGGTGAACTGGAAGTACAACGGGTACGCGAGCGGCACCAGCGCCGTCACGATCGCCACCCCGAGCCCGGCGGCCATCCGGCGCACGTAACCGACCGCGGTCCGCCAGGCCAGGGCGGCGTACGCGATCACAAAAACGCCGAGGGTGAGCGCCGTGAAGAGCAGCGTCTCCTCGTTGATGAAGACCTGCAGCACCACCAGCAGCCCGAGGATGATGCCGCCGCGGACGACCCGCCCGGGCTCGCGCAGCCGCAGCACCTGCAGGACGATGAACGGCACCACAAAAAGCGAGACGAAGTTGATGTGCCCGTTGGCGTGCGACACCATCGCCGGCGCGAAGCCGCACCACAGACCGCCGATCCACGCGGCGGCGCGGCTCGTGACCAGATGCCGCGACAGCACCCAATACCAGGCAAAAGCCGTACCGGCGAGGCCGAGGGTGAGCAGCAGGACGACCGAGACGCCCACGCCGAAGAAGTGCGTGACCGGCGCCATCGGCACGCTCAGGCCCAGCACCGTGGTGTTGGCCATCATGTTGACGCCGTCCGGCACGTTCATCCGGTCGCTGAACAGCGGGTTGGCGCCGTGGAAGACGACCCGCTCCCCGTGCGCCATCACGAAGGAGAAGAAGCCGTGGTCGTCGTCGTTGGACGACAGCACGCGGCCGCCGGGGCTGATCCACAACTGGATCAGGACCAGCACCCCGAGTGCGAGATAACTGATCGCCGCCCAGACATCGGCGTACCGATAGGCGCGTTTTTTCGGCTCGGCCTCGACGGAGAGGCCGGGCTCGTCCAGGACCTCATCCACCGCGGGCACCGGTGAATTGTGCCAGAGGCCGCGTCAGCGGCGCGGTCTGCGCCGGGACGGACCGGCGAGGCCGGCCAGGCGGGCGGCCCGCCGGCTGCTCTCGACGGCGACCTCCCGGTGCAGCTTTCGCCAGCTCTCCAGGCGTCGCGGCGAAAGACTGCCGTCCTCCAGCGCCGCGACGACCGCACATCCGGGCTCGTCCTCGTGACGACAATCACCGAAACGACACCGTTCAGCCAGCGCCGCCACGTCGGCAAAAGCCTTGTCGAGGCCCTCACCGGTGTCGAGCAGACCGACCCCCCGGATGCCCGGCGTGTCCAGGACGGCGCCACCTCCCGGGATCAAAACCAGACTCCGGTACGCGGTGGTGTGCCGGCCCTTCCCGTCGGCGCGCCGGATCTCCTGCACACCCATCACGTCGGTGCCGGCCAGGGCGTTGACCAGCGACGATTTGCCCGCGCCCGATCGACCCAGCAACGCCAGCGTGCGGCCGGGAGTCACGTACTCCCGCAGCGCCTCGACGCCGGTGCCGTCGTGCACGCTGACGGCCAGGACGCGTACCCGGGGAGCCAGCGACGAGAGCTGACGGGCGACCGCCTGCGGGTCGCTCGCGGTGTCGCTCTTGGAAAGCACGATGACCGGCTCGGCGCCGGACTCCCAGGCCAGCGCGAGCAGACGCTCGACGCGGGCGTCGTCGGGCGCCGGATGCATCGGCTCGACCACCGCGACGGCATCCATGTTCGCGGCCAGGACCTGCCCGGACGCGTCCTTGTCGGCGGTACGCCGGATCAGCGCGGTCCGCCGCGGAAGCACACCCTCCACGGTGGTCCGCCGGTCGGGCCAGCGGCGCAGGACCACCCAGTCGCCGGCACAGGGCAGGTTGGCGGGGTCGCGAGCCGCGCCGAGCAGCACACTGCCGGCGAGGCTGGCCCGGGTGACACCGGAGGGGCCGAGAACGGTGCAGACGCCGCGGTCGGCGCGCAACACGCGCCCGGGCTGCGCGTCGGGACGGTCGAAGGGACGATAGGCGGAGGCAAGTGTCTCGCCCCAGCCCAGAGCGGGCAGGTCAGACATGGGAAACCCTTTGGGGTGTGAGGAGGCTCGGCCGGATCTCAGGCCAGGACTCCCGGGCGAAGCCGGGAATTGACGGACAGCACCTTCCCCACCCCCTCCGCGGTTGCTCGCTTCACGTCTGGCACAGACGGTACGGACGCGGTCACGGGCGCGAAAGCGAATTCCGCCGCTAGGGTCGATCACGTGACCGTTGACCCGTTGGTGCTGATGACCGATGTCGAGCAAGCCACCGAACGCCTGATCCGTACCGCCGAAGGGCTGGACGACGCCGCGGTGAAAGCGCCGTCGGCCCTGCCCGGCTGGACGGTCGGCCACGTCCTGACCCACGTGGCCCGTAACGCCGACGCCTACACCAACCTCCTGACCTGGGCGCGGACCGGCGTCGAGACCCCCGCGTACGCGTCGCCGGCCGCGCGTACCGACGGCATCGACGCGGGCGCCGAGCGGCCGCTGGCGGAGCAGATCGCCGACATCCGCGAGGCCCACGAACGCCTCGCCGACGCGGGCGCGTCGATGCCGGCCGAGGCCTGGACCTTCTTCATCCCGCCGACCGGCGCCTCGGCGGCGGCGATCCCGTGGGCCCGGCTGCGCGAGGTCGAGGTGCACCACGTCGACCTCGGCGCCGGCTACTCGCCGGAGGACTGGGACGACGCGTTCGCCCTGCGGCTGCTCCGGGAGATCGTCACCGGCGCCTCCGACCTCTCCCTGGTGCTGCGCCCGCACGGGGTCGATCACCCCCTGACCATCGGCGACGCCGACGGCGCACCCACGGTCGCCGGCCCGACCCGTTCGATCGCGGCGTGGCTCTCGGGCCGCGGCGACGGCGCCGACCTGACCGTCTCGCCTGAGGGCGAGCTGCCCCAGCCCCCGAGGTGGAAGTGACATGACCTACACCGGAGACGTGACCCGCGGCGGCGAACCGGCCGTCCGCGAACTGGCCGGCCTCACCGTCACGAAGGTGTCGGTGGGCCCCACGGACAACAACGCCTACCTGCTGACCTGCCGCTCCGATGGCTCGCAGCTGCTGATCGACGCCGCCAACGACGCGCAGACCCTGCTCGACCTGATCGGCCCGGCCGGCCTGGCCACGGTCGTGACGACCCACCAGCACCCCGACCACACGGGAGCCCTGCAGCAGGTCGTGAAGGAGACCGGCGCGGCCTCGATCGCCGGCACGGACGACGCCGCGGGGATCCCCGTCGTCACCGGCACGGTGAACGACGGCGACACCATCGCGGTCGGCGACTGCACCCTCGAGGTGATCCACGTCGTGGGTCACACACCGGGCTCCATCGTGCTGCTCTACCGCGAGCCCGGCGGCACCGCCCACCTGTGGACCGGCGACAGCCTCTTCCCGGGCGGCGTCGGCAACACCCGTGGCAACAAGAAGAACTTCGCGTCCCTGATCGCCGACGTGCAGACCAAGCTCTTCGACCGCCTGCCCGACGACACCTGGTTCTACCCCGGCCACGGCAAAGACTCGACCCTCGGCGCCGAACGCCCCCACCTGGCCGAATGGCGTGAACGGGGCTGGTGACCCTTTACAGCGCGGCGGTGACCTTCGTGGACTCCATCGGCAGCGAGAACATCGGGTAGTCGTACGCGATGGCGTTGTCGTGCTCCTCGGGTGAGGTCGCCGCCGTGCAGTCGGTCAGGGTGATGACCCGGTAACCGTTCTCGTACGCGCTGCGCATCGTCGACTCGACGCAGCAGTTCGTCAGGAAGCCCGCCAGGATCACCGTCTCGATACCCCGCCCCCGCAGGATGAAGTCGAGATTGGTGCTGGCGAAGGTGTCGAGGCCACGCTTGCCCTCGATGAGGATGTCGCCCTCGGCCGGGGTCAGGTCATCGACGATCGCCGCACCCCAGGTGCCCTTCACGAAGGCGTTGCCGTCGACGACTCCCTTGAGGATCCCGTACGGGTGGCGCGACAGCTCGCCGTAGCCCGGCGCGAAGGTGATCGGCGCGTGCATGATCGTCACACCCGCGGCCCGGGCGGCGTCGACCAGCGCGACGGTGTTGGCCAGCATCCCGGTCTTGTCCATCACCGGTGCGACGGCGTTGTGCAGCACACCGCCGTCCGAGGTGAACTCGTTCTGGTATTCGATCAGCACGATCGCGGTCCTGGCCGGATCGAGCTGCAGGGTCTCGTCCATCGGATCTCCCGGTGTGCAGTGGGTCACACCGACTCTAGTCCGCCCTGGGCTGAACGACGCCACCATCACCCGTGCGCGTACCTAGACTCGGAACCCCTCGAGCCCCACGGAGGATCCCCGGTGACACCCAACCTGCGCTGGCAACCCAACCCTCCCCCGCAGCCGGACCCGTGGCAGGGCGGCGGACCGCAGCTGCCGGGCTGGCTCGAGGAACGCCTCTTCGACCAGCGCATCGTCATGATCCGTGGTCCGCTCACCGGCCAGGCGGCGTCGGGCATCGCGGCGGCGCTGCTCACCCTCGACACCGCCGGGCCCGAGCCGGTCCAGCTGCACATCGCCAGCTCCGGCGGTGACCTGAACGCCGCCCACGCCGTCATCGACGTCATGGATGCGATGACCGCGCCCGTGCACGCCGTCGTCACGTCCGAGGCCGGCGGGGCCGTGCTGGCGGTGCTGGCCGCGGCCGAACGGCGCTCGGCGTACAGGCATGCCCGCTTCAAGCTGGCCGAGCCGCGCGCGGCCGGGGTCACCGGGACCGCCGACGAGGTGGCCGCAGCCGCCGGGCAGCACCTGCGGGAGCTCGAGGAGGTCGTGTTGCGGCTGGTCGAGGTCACCGGGCAGTCCCGCAGCCGGATCGAGGACGACCTCTCCGCCGGGCGCAGCCTGTCGTCGGCCGAGGCCCGCGACTACGGCCTCATCGACGAGGTCGTCGGCAAGGGCGCATGAAAAAACGGCGCGGACCCGCCCGGGTCCGCGCCGTTCTCAGGTCTTACTAAGCGACCTTGACACCCATCGAGCGGGCGGTGCCGGCGACAACCTTGATCGCGGCATCGACGTCGTTGGCGTTCAGGTCGGGGAGCTTGCGCTCGGCGATCTGCTTGATCTGGTCGGCGCTCAGCGTGCCCACGGTCTGGGTCAGCGGGTTGGACGCGCCCGACTGGATGCCCAGAGCCTTACGGATCAGGAAGCTCGTCGGCGGGGTCTTGTAGACCAGCGAGTGGCTGCGGTCCTCGAAGACGCTGACAACGACGGGGATGATCTCGCCCCGCTGCTTCGACGTGGCCTCGTCGTACTCGAGCTTGACCGCGCGCATGTTGGCACCGGTCGGGCCGAGCATCTTGCCGAGGTCGACCATCGCGGCGTTACCCGCCTCAAGCGCGAGGGTTACCTCATGGGTCTTTTTCTTGGGCGGCATTACGCAAAGCTCCTTAGTGTGTGCTGCACGGGCCTAAGTCAGGAGCTCGCCAGCATCTCAACGCACGACAACCCCGAGACTCTACAGCCGCGCTCGGTAATGGGTCAAAGCAGCGGGCACAGTCCCGGGTTCCGCCCACAAGTGTAACGCGGCCGGTCCGGGACCCGGTGACCCGGTGGTGCAGTCAGTACCGGTCGCAGTAACACGACTTCATCAGCGACCGGACGCTGTTGACGTAGACGGGGTTCGGCAGCTCCTTGGAGGCCCACGCCTCGTCCACCGAGCCCCGCCCCACGTTGTACGCGGAGATCACCAGATTGAGCAGGCACATGCTCTTGGTGCTCTTGCACTTGCTCGCACTCAGGTCGTACTTGCCCTTGAAGTACGAGTCGCCGAACGCCTTGGTCAGCCAGGCCAGATAGTTGGCCCCGAGCACGGCGTTCTGCTTGTAGTCACTGCTCTCGTACGACTGCTCGAAGCGCTGGTTGATGAACGCCTCGGTGTCGGGCATCACCTGCATCAGGCCGTGCCCGCCGTCGCAGTTGACGAAGTTCGACGTCCAGCCGCTCTCGTGCCACGCCGTGGCCAGCACCAGCCGGCTCGGCACCTTCAGCTTGGGCGCGGAGGTCGGCCAGTACTTCTTGGAGGCGGCCACGACCAGAGCCGACTTCGCCTTGGACTTGGAGACCTCCTTGCCCTCACGCTCCGCGCACGGGGGCAACTGGAAGTTGTTCGGGTCCTCGGTCGGGGTGGGCTTGGCCTTCTTCGGCTTGGCCTTGCTCTTCGACGGCGAGGGCTCCGGTGTGACCTCCGACTCGGGCTCGTCGGTCTCGACCGGATCGACGACGCTCTCCGGCTCGGACGCCGACGGCAGGGGCGCCGCGACCGAGACGGGCACCTCGTCGTTACCGCCGAAGATGCCGCAGCCCGAGACGAGCAGGGCCCCGGCCAGTGCCGTGACAAGCCAGGACAGCCTGCGATTCATCGACGAAGTCCTTCCGGGTGCCCGTGACCGACGCCCGAACGCTAGCAGCGGCGTGCCGGGGGCGCCGCCCGGCAAACAGGACATCGGGGACGAGGTCTGCAACCGGTTCCGGCAGACCACCCCGGGAGGCCGCCCGCAACAAAGACCGGGGACAATGGTGGTATGCAGACCCGCACCGACCTACGCAACGTCGCCATCATCGCTCACGTCGACCATGGCAAAACCACCCTGGTCGACGCCATGTTGCGCCAGGGAAGCCAATCCCACGCGCGTGGCGAGATGGCCGACCGAGCCATGGACTCCATGGACCTGGAGCGGGAAAAGGGCATCACCATTCTCGCCAAGAACACGGCGATCAGCTACCAGCCGGCCGACAGTGACACGCCCGTCACCATCAACATCATCGACACTCCCGGCCACGCCGACTTCGGCGGTGAGGTCGAGCGCGGCCTGACCATGGTCGACGGCGTCGCACTGCTGGTCGACGCCTCCGAGGGGCCGCTCCCCCAGACCCGCTTCGTGCTGCGCAAGGCGCTCCACGCCAAGCTGCCGATCATCCTCATCATCAACAAAGTCGACCGCCCGGACGCGCGGATCAAGGAGGTCCTCGACGAGACGTACGAGCTCTTCCTCGACCTCGACGCCGACGAGCACCAGATCGAGTTCCCGATCGTCTACGCGTGCGCGCGCGACGGCATCGCCTCGATGACCCAGCCCAAGGACGGCACCGTCCCCGAGGACGCGACCGACCTCTCGGTGCTGTTCAAGACGATCCTCGAGACCATCCCCGCGCCCACCTACACCGAGGGCGCGCCGCTGCAGGCGCACGTGGTCAACCTCGACGCGTCGAACTTCCTCGGCCGGCTCGCGCTGTGCCGGGTGCACGAGGGCACGATCCGCAAGGGCCAGACCGTGGCCTGGTGCAAGACCGACGGCACCATCAGCAGCGTGCGCATCTCCGAGCTGCTGATCACCGAGGGCCTGGAGCGCAAGCCCGCCGAGAGCGCCGGGCCGGGCGACATCATGGCCGTCGCCGGCATCGCCGACATCATGATCGGCGAGACCCTGGCCGACGCGGAGAACCCGATCCCGCTGCCGCTGATCACGGTCGACGAGCCGGCCATCTCGATGACCCTGGGCACGAACACCTCGCCGCTGGTCGGCAAGGTCAAGGGCGCCAAGGTGACCGCCCGGATGGTCAAGGACCGCCTCGACAAGGAGCTGATCGGCAACGTCTCGTTGCGCGTACTGCCGACCGAGCGCCCCGACGCCTGGGAGGTCCAGGGTCGTGGTGAGCTCGCTCTGGCCATCCTGGTCGAGCAGATGCGCCGCGAGTCCTACGAGCTGACCGTCGGTAAGCCGCAGGTCGTCACCAGGACCATCGACGGCAAAGTGCACGAGCCGGTCGAGCGTTTGACGATCGACGCCCCCGATGAGTACATGGGCGCCATCACCACGCTGCTGTCCACCCGCAAGGGCCGGATGGAAGAGCTGATCAACCACGGCACCGGCTGGCTGCGGATGGAGTGGCTGGTCCCGGCGCGCGGCCTGATCGGCTTCCGCACCGAGTTCCTCACCGAGACCCGCGGCACCGGCATCCTGCACCACCTGTTCGAGGGCTACGAGCCCTGGTTCGGCGAGCTGCGCACCCGTAACAACGGCTCGCTGGTCGCCGACCGGGCCGGCGTGGTCACCCCGTTCGCCATGATCAACATCCAGGAGCGCGGCTCGCTCTTCGTCGAGCCGACCACCGAGGTCTACGAAGGCATGATCGTCGGCGAGAACTCCCGCGAGGACGACATGGACGTCAACATCACCAAGGAGAAGAAGCTCACGAACATGCGCGCCGCGAGCGCCGACAACACCGAAAAGGTGATCCCGCCGCGCAAGCTGTCGCTGGAGCAGGCCCTCGAGTTCTGCCGCGAGGACGAGTGCGTGGAGGTCACCCCGGCCGCCGTGCGCATCCGCAAGGTCGTCCTCGACCAGCAGGCCCGTGGCCGGGCGGCTTCCCGCCGCAAGCACCAGAGCTGACACACCAAAAAGCCGGGGGTACGCACTGTGCGTACCCCCGGCTTTTGTGTTGCTCAGGCTTTGATCAGCTCTTTTTTGCGGTCGCGGGAGGACTTCACCAGGCTCGCGACGGTGGCGATGCCCAGGGTGCCCAGAATGACCAGCAGTGACAGCCAGATCGGGATCTCCGGCGCCCAGTGCACACCGTGGCCGCCGTTGATGAACGACAGCGCGTTCGTGTGCAGCGCCTCGAGGAACAGCTTCACACCGATGAACGCCAGCACGAACGCCAGCCCGATGTTGAGGTAGACCAGCCGCTCCAGCAGCCCGCCGAGCAGGAAGTAGAGCTGGCGCAGACCCATCAGCGCGAACACGTTCGCGGTGAAGACGAGGTACGGCTCCTTCGTGATGCCGAAGATCGCCGGGATCGAGTCGAGCGCGAAGATCAGGTCGGTGGTCCCGATCGCGATCATGACGATCAGCATCGGCGTGAACAGCCGCTTGCCGGTCTCGCTGACCATCGTCATCTTGCCGCTGTCGAACGACGACGAGATCGGCAGCGCCCGCTTCGACCAGCGGATGAGGATGTTCTCCTTGAAGTCGTCCTCGTCGTTCTCACCCTGCTTGAGCAGCGTGACGGCCGTGTAGACCAGGAACGCGCCGAAGATGTAGAAGACCCACGAGAACTCCGAGATCAGCGCGGCGCCGGCCGCGATGAACGCACCCCGCATGATCAGCGCCAGCACGATGCCGATGAGCAGCACCTTCTGCTGGAACTGCCGGGGCACGGCGAACCGCGCCATGATGATCACAAAGACGAAGAGGTTGTCGACACTCAGCGAGTATTCGGTCAGCCAGCCGGTGTAGAACTCACCTGCCGCCTGCCCTCCCGCGAGGACCCAGACTCCGACGCCGAAGGCGAGCGCCAGGCCGACGTAGAAGGCGACCCACCCCCCGGCCTCACGCATGCTGGGCTCATGGGGACGGCGGCCGACGATCAGCAGATCAACGGCAAGGACGACAACCAGGGCGATCAGGGTGGCGATCCAGACCCAGGCAGAAACGTTCAACGAGAACCTCCGGCAGACACGGTTCATCGCTGTGCCCACCCGTGATCGAGTGCCACAGCGACGTGCGACTGTCGGAGGTCTCTTCCGCCCTCGCCCGGCGGGCGACGACCACCGGCCCCGGGCTCACCGCGAACGATGAAGACCGTGCTGACGAGACCGGCGCAGAGGAATACTCCCCTCCTACGCGGCTATTGTGTCCCATCACGGACCCGATCCGCACATCCCCCAGCTCAACGTGTTGCGCCTAACGCATTTTCGTGCCGCCGAAGCCGACATTAGGTGCCGCACCACACCACCCGCAGGGCATCCTAGGAGGCTAGCCATGGTTCTCGAGGTCGCGGAATTCGAGGTCTTCCCCGGCCAGGAGGAGGCCTTCGCCACCTCCTACCGTCTCGCCCACCCGATCCTGGCCGGCGCCCCGGGCTGCCGATCGGTCCGCATGACCCGCGGCGTGGAGTCACCGTCCCGCTTCATCCTCCTCGTCGAATGGGACTCGATCGAAGCCCACGAGCAGAACTTCCGCAACACGGACCGCTTCGCCCAATGGCGCGCCTTGATCGGCGCGGACTTCGCCAAACCGACGGTCGTCGAGCACTTCACCGACGTCACCCCCGGCACCCGCCCCGGCCCCGACCTTCCCCCGCCGTCCTGACAATCCTCCGGCCCGCTCCTGGGCGTCGTCAGGCCGCCCGCTGGTAGCGGGCCCGCCGCCCCCGATGCTCGAACCCCAGCCGCCGATACAGCCGGGCCGCCGCGTTGTCGACGTTGACGTCGAGCCAGGCGTGGGTGCCACCGCCGGCCAGCATCCGTCGCAGAGCCTCGGCGACCAGCGCACCACCGAGGTTGTTCCGGCGGGCCTCGGGCACAACACCGACCTGCACGATCCAGCCGTCCGCCGCCGTCACGAACCCCACATCACGGCCGCTCAAGGTCGCCAGCACCGACCACCCGGGCCGGAAATCGTCATCCTCGGCCACGTCGGCGATCCACTCGGCGGCCGGCAGCCCCGGAAACCCGGGTCGGTCCCGAAAAGCCGCCTCATAAACCGCATGGAAGCGCCCCGCAGCCTCCGCGGACCACTCCGTCAGAGCGATCCCTCCCGGCCACCCCACCTCCGGTACGCCTCGAGCAAAGTCGATCCGCATGACGCCCTCGGCGAAGACCTGCCGCAATCCGCGCGTCGCGAACAACGCCTCAGCCTCAGCAGTGAGCGATTCGGTCTCCACGGTGACCTGTCCCGGGCGGCGGGCGGCCTCGCTCAAGCCCCAGTCCAGCAGGTGTGCACCCAGCCCACGCCCCCGCGCGCCCGGATCAACCATCCCGGCGAAGGTGACACCCGCCTGACCCGATGTAGGCCGCACGGCGCCAGCCGCCACCAACGTCCCGGCGCCGTCCCTCCCTTGGATGCCATGGGCTTCGGACCCTGCCCACCGGCGCTGCAGAAAGCTCGGGTCGGCGGCCAGCGGCAACCCGCCATCGGCCTCCAGACACCGCCCGGCCAGCTCAACCAGCTCAGCAACATCCCCGAACGGCGCCGTGGTCCAAGCCACCCCATCAATCGCTGACACGCGCGCCAGCGTAGTAACCACCCACTCCCCCACCCCACCCGTTTTCAGCGCCCACGTCGCCTTACTCGCGAGTCCTGAGACAGCCAGCGAGAGGGGCAACCCCGACCGATCCGGACGGCCGGACCAATCCAAAGCCGCCGCGCACACTCAGATCGGAAGGGCTGGGTGGCGCGGGGTGCAGCGCAGTGCAAGGCGCAAGGCGCGGCGCAGGGGCGCGGGCGGGGACCAAGGCGTGGGTGCAGCGCAGGGCGCGGCGCAAGGACGCAGGGCGCGGCGCAAGGACGCAGGGCGCGGCGCAAGGACGCAGGGCGGGGCGCAAGGACGCAGGGCGGGGCGAAAGGCGCAAGGCGCGGGGCGGGGCGGGGCGGGGCGCAAAGCGCGGGGCGGGGCGGGGCGCAAGGACGCAGGGCGGGGCGCAAGGCGCGAGGCGGGGCGCAGGGCGCGGGGCGGGGCGCAAGGTGCAGGGCGGGGCGCAGGGCGCGGGGCGGGTCTTCCCCGACTCGGGCGCTGGCTGAGTCATCCCATCAGAGCAGGCGCAGCGAGCTGGCCGGAATGCGGGACGCGAGCCTCTCGAACAGCCTGACCCTCGCACCCCGGCCGCCTAGACCAGCCAGAACCGTCCGGCCGCGGATGGGATCGACCGGCCGAAAAGCAGGAAGCGGCCCAACCGATCAGAACGCAGCAAGCGGCCAGACCAACCAGAGCGCGGACACAGCCGGAGCGGCCAAAGCACGGACACCGCCGGAGCGGCCAAAGCGCGGACACGGCCGGATTCGCCGGGGCGCGGACGCGGGCGGGGCAGGTCAGCGGAGTTGGTCGAGGAGGGTCATGTTGTCGGCCGTGACCCAGACCTGAGCGATGCGGCCCTCCCGCAGGTGGTAGACCGCGAACTCCTGGATCCGCACCGCACGCCCCGTCGGCGGGACGCCGAGGAAGTCGGACTGGTGGGTGCCGGTGTCGATGAGGCGGGCGGCCAGGCGGTCGGCGTCGATGATGAGGTCGGTGAGGTGCCAGTGGTAGTCCGGGAAGGCCTGGACGACCCCGCGCAGGCCGGCCACGTAGGTGGCCAGCCCTTGCGGGGCGTCGTTGACCTCGACGTCTTCGACGACGAACGAGTTCAGGCGGTCGAAGGCGTGGGCGTTGCAGGTGGCCAGGTAGTGGCGGTAGAACGCCTCGGTTTCTGTGCGTCGCATGTTGTCACTTGACGCCGGCCACGTCCATGTTGCGGAGTTCCTTCTTGAGCTCTTGGACCTCGTCGCGGATGCGGGCTGCGAGTTCGAACTGGAGTTCGCGGGCTGCGGCCAGCATCTGGTCGTTCAGGTCCTGGATCAGCTGGGCGAGCTCGACGCGGGCCATGCCCTCGCGGGCCGGCACGGACGAGCCGCGCGCCTTGGAGCGAGTCTCGGGGACCGGGCCCTTGCCGCGTGACATCTGGCGGCCGCCGCCGCCGACCAGCTGGCCGCCGACCGCCGAGTCGGTGTCCTCGGCCTCGCGGTAGATGTCGTCGAGGATGTCGTGGATCTTCTTGCGGAGCGGCTCCGGCTTGATGCCGTTCGCCTCGTTGTGGGCGATCTGCTTGGCCCGGCGGCGGTCCGTTTCCTCGATCGCGTTTTTCATCGACGGGGTCATCTTGTCGGCGTACATGTGGACTTCGCCGGAGACGTTACGGGCGGCGCGGCCGATGGTCTGGATCAGCGAGCGGCCGCTGCGCAGGAAGCCTTCCTTGTCGGCGTCGAGGATGGCGACGAGCGACACCTCGGGCAGGTCGAGGCCCTCACGCAGCAGGTTGATGCCGACCAGCACGTCGTAGTCGCCCTTGCGCAGCTCCTTGAGCAGCTCGACGCGGCGCAGCGTGTCGACCTCGGAGTGCAGGTAGCGGACGCGGATGCCGTTCTCCAGGAGATAGTCGGTGAGGTCCTCGGCCATCTTCTTGGTCAGCGTCGTGACCAGGACCCGCTCGTCCTTGTCCGTGCGCAGCTTGATCTCGTGCATCAGATCGTCGATCTGGCCCTTGGTCGGCTTGACCACCACCTGCGGGTCGACGAGGCCGGTCGGACGGATGATCTGCTCGACGAACTCGCCCTGGGCCTCCCCCATCTCCCACGGGCCCGGCGTCGCGGACAGGAACACCATCTGCCCGACCCGCTCGAGGAACTCGTCGAAGCGCAGCGGCCGGTTGTCGGCGGCGCTCGGCAGCCGGAAGCCGTGCTCGATGAGGATGCGCTTGCGGGAGGCATCCCCCTCGTACATGCCGCCGATCTGCGGGATCGTCACGTGCGACTCGTCCAGGACGGTCAGGTAGTCGTCCGGGAAGTAGTCCAGCAGGGTGTGCGAGGGCTCGCCGGGCGAACGGCCGTCCATGTGCATCGAGTAGTTCTCGATGCCGTTGCAGAAGCCGACCTGGCGCATCATCTCGATGTCGTAGGTGGTGCGCATCCGCAGCCGCTGCGCCTCGAGCAGCTTGCCCTGGCGCTCCAGCTCGGCCAGCCGCTCGGCCAGCTCGGCCTCGATGTCGCGGATCGCCCGCTCCATCCGCTCCGGGCCGGCCGCGTAGTGCGTCGCGGGGAAGATGATCAGCTCATCGACCTCGCGGACGATCTCGCCGGTCAGCGGGTGCAGATAGTAGAGCTTCTCGATCTCGTCACCGAACAGCTCGATGCGGATCGCGAGCTCCTCGTAGGCCGGGATGATCTCCAGCGTGTCCCCGCGGACCCGGAACGTCCCCCGTTGGAAGGCCATGTCGTTGCGGGCGTACCGGATGTCGACCAGGCGGCGCAGCAGCTTGTCACGGTCCCACTCCTGGCCGACCTTGACGTTGACCGCCTGCTCGACATATTCCTGCGGGGTGCCGAGGCCGTAGATCGCGCTCACGGTCGCCACCACGATCACATCGCGGCGGGTCAGCAGCGACATGGTGGCCGAGTGCCGCAGCCGCTCGACCTCCTCGTTGACCGACGAGTCCTTCTCGATGTAGGTGTCGGACTGGGCGATGTACGCCTCGGGTTGGTAGTAGTCGTAGTAGCTGACGAAGTATTCGACGGCGTTGTTGGGCATCAGCTCGCGGAACTCCTTGGCGAGCTGAGCGCACAGGGTCTTGTTGGGCGCCATCACCAGGGCCGGTCGCTGCAGCTTCTCGATGAGCCAGGCGGTGGTGGCACTCTTGCCGGTGCCGGTCGCGCCGAGCAGCACCGTGTTGCGGTCGCCGCGGCGCACCCGGCGCTCCAGCTCGGCGATGGCCGTGGGCTGGTCACCGGCCGGCTTGTAGTCACTGATGACCTCGAAGCGGCCGTCGAGTCGTGGGATGTCGAGCGCCATGGGAACCACGGTACGTCGGGGGTGTGACAACTTTCCGCGGCCCGCTGGGAGGCCCGTGCTGAGGGTGCACATCCGGACGCCGGAAACGAGATTGCCCGCCGTTGCGCGGCGGGGCTAGCGTGATCAGGTAGGCCGCTCGCGGCGGCCGCCCGGCAGGTCCGGCACCACCACACGGTGCGACCGAGCCGGCCCGCGGATAGCAGCACCCGGCTCTGGCCGGCGCGCGCATCCCGCGATGGTCGCGCTTTGCGCGAGCAGGCCGCCGCGAGCGCCCCTATGCCAGGCCAGCGCCCAAAGGCCAGGCCACCGCCCAGAAGGCCGGGCCAGCGCCCAAAGGCCAGGCCACCGCTCAGAAGGCCGGGCTCAGCCGGCCGCCTGCCAGCCCGTCGCCTCGGCCCAGCTCTGAGCAGCGTCGGCCTCGGCGTCGAACCAAGGCTCCTTCGCATCCGCGTAGCTCTCCACGTCGCTGTGCTGCGCCGCCCACCGCTCCTTGGCCGCCGCGTAGCCGTCGCGGGCCGCGGTGTCCGCGCGGAGGTGGTCACGCATGAGCAGGGCAAAACGCCAGCCCGGCGAGCCCGTCACCCGCACGTGCAGGTTGACCGACCGGCCCGGGTCCGCGTTGCCGTGCAGGCGCTTCGGCCAGGTCTTTCCCGGTACGCCGCGGGCGTTGTCGAACCACTCGCCCTCCCGCTGGGGCAGGCCCGCGCGCGCCAGCGCCTCTGCGGCCTTGTCGGCGTCGTCCAGCGTCGGCACGGCGAGCATGAGGTCCAGCAGATCCTTGGCCGGAAGCCCCGGCACGGCCGTCGACCCGATGTGCGAGACCTCGGCCTCACCGCCGAGCGCGTGCCGGATCCTGGCGATCACCCGCTCCGCCTGCTCCGGCCAGGTCGGATCAGACGGTACGACATGCAGCGCCCGCTCATGCGGAGCGTGACGCTTCAAACGGACATTCTCCTCGTACGGGAGCAGCCGCGTCGTCCAGAGGTCCTCGATCCGGGCGTCCAGCTCGTCGAAGCCGGTATTGTTGGTGATCACCACGTCGGCGGCTGCGCGGCGGACAGCGTCATCGGCCTGGGCGGCGATCCGGGCGGTCGCCTGCTCCTCGGTCATGCCACGGGTCTCGACGAGCCGGCGGATGCGCCGGTCCGTGTCGGCCTCCACGACGATGACCAGGTGAAATGTCGCGGCGATGCCGGTCTCCACGAGCAGCGGCACATCGTTGACCACGATCGCGTCCGGTGCCGCCGAGGAGAGCATTTCGGCTGCTCCGGCGCGTACCCGGGGGTGAATGATGGTTTCGAGATGGCGGCGGGCCGCTGGGTCTCCGAAGATCTTCGCGCCGAGGGCGGGGCGGTCGAGCTCGCCGTCCGCGCCGAGGATCTCCTGGCCGAAGGCCGCGACGACCTCGGCCTGGCCGTCCGTGCCCGCGGCGACGACCTCGCGGGCCAGGACGTCCGAGTCGATCAGGATCGCGCCCCGCTGGACGAGACGCTGGGCGACCGCGCTCTTGCCGGCGCCGATTCCTCCGGTGAGACCCACTTTCAGCACGCCGACAGTATGCCGAAGGGCCGCCCGCGATCGAAATCGCGGACGGCCCTCAAGCCGATCTAGCTGCTAGCTGAGGCCCTGGATCAGGCCTTGCCGCCGGCGAGCTTCTCGCGCAGAGCGGCGAGCGCCTCGTCGGTGGCCAGGGTGCCGGCCGGCTCCTCCGCCGCGCGCGCCGGGCCCGAGGACGTGCTCGAGGACGACGTGGAGGTGGAAGTGGACGACGAGGTGGTCACGCCACCGGCCGGAGCCGGGTTGAGCGCGGCCTCGGCGTCGGCCTCGCGGGACGCCTGCACCTGCTTGGTGTGGGCCTCCCAGCGCTCGCGAGCGTCGGCGTACTGCTTCTCCCACACCTCGCGCTGCTTGTCGAAGCCCTCGAGCCACTCACCCGTCTCGGGGTCGAAGCCCTCCGGGTAGATGTAGTTGCCCTCGGTGTCGTACGTCGCCGCCATGCCGTAGAGGGTCGGGTCGAAGTGCTCCTCGCCCTCGACGAAGTTCTCGTTGGCCTGCTTGAGCGACAGCGAGATCCGGCGACGCTCGAGGTCGATGTCGATGACCTTGACCATGACGTCGGAGCCCACCTGGACGACCTGCTCGGGCAGCTCGACGTGCCGCTCGGCCAGCTCGGAGATGTGCACCAGGCCCTCGATGCCGTCGTCCACGCGGACGAACGCACCGAACGGAACCAGCTTGGTGACCTTGCCCGGCACGATCTGGTTGATCGCGTGGGTCCGGGCGAACTGACGCCACGGGTCTTCCTGGGTCGCCTTCAGCGACAGCGAGACGCGCTCGCGGTCCAGGTCGACGTCGAGCACCTCGACCTCGACCTCCTGGCCGACCTCGACAACCTCGGACGGGTGGTCGATGTGCTTCCAGGAGAGCTCGGAGACGTGCACCAGGCCGTCCACGCCACCCAGGTCCACGAAGGCACCGAAGTTGACGATGGAGGACACGACGCCCTTGCGGACCTGGCCCTTCTGCAGCTTGTTGAGGAACTCGGTGCGAACCTCGGACTGCGTCTGCTCGAGCCAGGCGCGGCGGGACAGGACCACGTTGTTGCGGTTCTTGTCCAGCTCGATGATCTTCGCCTCGAGCTCGCGGCCGACGTACGGCTGGAGATCGCGGACGCGACGCATCTCGACCAGAGAGGCCGGGAGGAAGCCACGGAGGCCGATGTCGAGGATGAGGCCACCCTTGACGACCTCGATGACGGAGCCGCGAACGACGCCGTCGTCCTCCTTGATCTTCTCGATCGTGCCCCACGCGCGCTCGTACTGCGCACGCTTCTTCGAGAGGATCAGGCGACCTTCCTTGTCCTCCTTGGTGAGGACGAGGGCTTCGATGTGGTCACCGACCGACACCACTTCCGCGGGGTCCACGTCATGCTTGATCGACAACTCGCGCGAGGGGATGACACCCTCGGTCTTGTAGCCGATGTCGAGCAGGACCTCGTCCCGATCGACCTTGACGACGGTGCCTTCGACAATGTCGCCGTCGTTGAAGTACTTGATGGTCTCGTCGATGGCTGCGAGGAATGCTTCCTCCGAGCCAAGATCGTCGACGGTGACCCTGTTGGCGCTCGAGGTGGCCTCGATGCTGCTCGTCATGTGGACTGTTGCTCCGAACGGATGGTGTCGTGGTGACTCTCGCGCCCCGCGGATCCGACGGCGGACACAGCACGAACATCCGGTGATCACGACAACTGAGGTCAGATCAAGCGAGCAGAATCATGCTGGGACCGACGACTTGCGGAACCTGCTCCCTGCCGAGGCACACGATCCGCGAGTGCATCGACTAGCTTACCGTGCGCATTACCACAGGTTGCAAGCCCTCCTGATGACCGAGGCACATTCATCCCGCGAAACCCCCCGCCACGGTCGTTTTGTGCCATTTCGGGCCCCGCTCGGGAAGTGTCGTACTGTCCCCGTACCGTCTGAACGGTGATCGAAGCGCAACCATCTTCCCTGGCCGGCACCCTGCGCCGGGTCGTCACCGACGCCGAGAGCCGGGTCGCCAGCCGTCATTGGTGGGATCTGGACGCCGACGACTACCAGGAGGAGCACGGCCCGTTCCTGGGCGACGTCGACTTCGTCTGGTGCCCGGAAGGAGTACGCGAGGCCGACGCCCACCTCCTCGGCGAGGTCCGCGGCAAACGGATCCTCGAGCTCGGCGCCGGCGCCGCCGCGGGAGCCCGCTGGCTCGACGGCCAGGGCGCGGACGTGGTCGCCCTCGACCTGTCGGCCGGCATGCTCCGCCACGCCCGCGAGGCCGCGACCAGGTCCGGCGTCGACGTGCCGCTCGTCCAGGCCGACGCCCTGGCCCTCCCCTTCGCGACGTCCTCCTTCGACGTGGTCTGCACGGCCTTCGGCGCTATCCCGTTCGTCGCCGACTCCGGCGCGGTCATGAAAGAGGTGGCCCGCGTCCTCAAGCCCGGCGGCAGATGGGTGTTCTCCCTCACCCACCCGATGCGCTGGATCTTCCTCGACGAGCCCGGCGAGGACGGCCTCCTGGCCGTCCACCCCTACTTCGACCGCCGCCCGTACGTCGAACAGGACGCCGACGGCGTGCCCAGCTACGTCGAACAGCACCGCACCCTCGGCGACCGTATCCGCGAACTGGTCGGCGCCGGTTTTGTCCTCACCGACCTCATCGAGCCCGAGTGGCCGGAGGGCCACGACCAGATCTGGGGCCAGTGGAGCCCCCTGCGCGGCAAACTCTTCCCGGGGACCGCCATCTTCGTCAGTTACTTGCCCGCCTGACCGGGTATCCCCAGCTCATGGCAGATGACGAGAACCTCAGCAAGGGCGAGAAGGTCACCTGGAACAGCCACGGCCAGAAGGTCCACGGCACGGTCGAGAAGAAGATCACCAAGTCGACCTCCGAGGCCGGGCGCAAGGTGGCCGCCTCCGAGGACGACCCCCAGTACAAGGTGAAGAGCGCCAAGACCGGCCGCGAGGCGGTCCACAAGCCGGGAGCCCTGCACCATGACAGCTGAGACCGACTTCCGCTCAGCGGTGAACATGACAGCATCCGAGCTGGAGAAGTGGCTCGACACGAAAGAGTCAAAGTCGGTCGGTCAGAAGGACGCCGAAGGCCACGAATCCGTGGGCCACGACTCCGGCCGCAAAATCGTGAAGCTCCTCGGCAAGAAGAAGTCGGACCTGAGCGAGGCCGACGAGGCGCACATGCGGAAGGTGGTCGGCTACGTCCACCGCCACCTGGCCCAGCGCCCCTCCGGCGACATCAAGGACTCCAAATGGCGCTACTCCCTGATGAACTGGGGCCACGACCCCCTCAAGAAGTAACGCCGCCGATCCGCGCGTGAACCCGGCGGCGAGGGTGGACCGATCGGCTCTACCTCTGCGGTCTCAGGCGACGCGCCCCCGGCCCGACCTGCGGTCGCCGGCAACGTGCTCCGGGCGGAAGGCAACGGCCCGCCTGCGCGGGTATTCGTCGCGGCCCTGGCCGCCCCTTCCCCTTCACCCTGTCGACGGGGTCGCCTGCGGCCGTGGGAATCGGACGGCCTCTCAAGGCGGGCGGCCACGTGGGAAGTTCGACCGCCCATGCGGTGGCGGGTCGCACCTGGCAGCACCGGGTGGGCTTCGCCTGCGTGGGATTGGCGGCGTTCGAGTAGTACAGCGGCCGAGTTCCGCTGTGGCCGAGCCGCGCAGTGACCGAGCCGCGCAGTGACCGAGCCGCGCTGTGGCCGGGCCGCGCTGTGGCCGAGCCGCGCAATGGCCGAGCCGCGCACCCGGATCCGGGAGCTGACGGTCCGGGGAAGCTGACCTGCTCGGGTGGCGTTACTTGACGACCGAAGCGCGTTGGGAACGATCTTGGCTTCGCGCGGGACGATCCAGCGCGTGGCAGGGCGAGTCTTCACCTCCACGGCCGATGCCGGGCGGCGCGGTAACGAGTGGCTCAGCTTGGTGAGGGATCGCGACCAGGACAGCAGCGTCTGCACGCACGGGCATGCGGGATCCACGGGAGCCGTGCCGCGGGCAGGTCGGCGCGCTGGAGCGCAGCGGGATCCGATGCGGGCCGCGATCAGGCTGACGAGAGCGGCAAGTGTCTGCGCAACGGGTCGATTGATCGGGCACCGCGCCGGCCGTGGGACAGCCGATTCAGGCGGAGGGGACGCTGCTGACGTCGAGGAGGCCGGCGAGGAGGGTCAGGGCGGCCGGGACCAGGCGGTAGTAGACCCAGGTGCCGCGGCGGTCGCTGTCGACCAGGCCGGCTTCGCGGAGGACCTTGAGGTGGTGGGAGATTGTCGGGCCGGTCAGCTTGAAGGAGCCGGTGAGGTCGCAGACGCACACCTCGCCGCCGCCGGCGGACGCGATCATCGACAGCAGCCGCAGCCGCACCGGATCACCAAGAGCCTTGAACATCGGCGCGAACGCCCGCGCCTGGTCGGCGTCGAGCGGCCGGCGGGCGAGGGGTGCCCACGCGCTTGACGACGGTGTCAATTCGATCGTAGAACTCGGCATGGGCCCACCCTTGCAAACCGAAGCAAGTGCAAGGAATCAGGAATCCGACGGCAACTGCGGAGGGCTAGCTCCCGGTCGCGCAACGCCAGAATGCATTGCCGCACAACGGGTTTCACGAAAGCCGGTTGACCCAGCCCTTCACCACGGATTCCGAGGTGGACGGTGCAGGTAGAGCCCGAACCGGCCCCCGACCTCGAAACTTTCGCCACCTAATTGCATCGATCACAATCTTTATAAGACCCGGTGCACCAACTCCCGCCAGTGGCCCCGGTCACGACCGCCAATAGTCAAGCCTCGCGAAAAGCCCTCAAGACACAAATCTGACACCCACCCCCCAAACGACACGCGCACCCCACCAAACGACCCCACAAAGCGACGACCCACCAACACAAAGAGACCGCCCAACAAAACAACCACCACAACAAACCCGCCCCCACAGCACACCAAGGCCAGCCGAAGCAGATGACCAGGTCTCAACGGCCGTCCAAACAAGCGTGACGAGGCGTCCACCAGCAGCCGGGCAACAGAGCTACCTCTGCGGCGGCGGAGCCCACGGCCGCCCAGCGAAGGCAAAGACCACCCATCAGACAGCAACGGCGAGGCAAGACCGATCGCGAAGGCCACCACGCCGGCGCCAGGAATCTCGGCGGCGAGCAGCGCGACCTCGCGGATGCGAGTCCCCCAAGCCAGCCACAGACGAAATCCGAAGCCGCAAGCTTCCAGCCCTGCGCTGATCATCGTGGCCAGCCGTCTGCACGCGAGCCCCACAACGGCGACAGCCCACCACGCAACAGAAGCCGAAATCGAAGCCCACCGGCCGCCGCGCAACCTCCCGGACCGAGCCGAGCCCGACAACGGCCGCACCACGAGCAGGACCCGATCACGACGAACCGGGCCAGCCGCATGAGACCAGGACCCACACCACGACGGGCCTGGGAGAGGCCGCAAAGAGCGAAAGCCGAACCACAACGGGCGGGAGAGCAGAAACCTGGACCACGACGGGCTTGGGGGCGGGGATGACCCACGCAGGGATCAAGCCTGACCGCCCGGAGTGGGTTATCCCCGCCCCCAAGCCCCCATGCAACCAGCCGGACCCTCGAGAAACAGAGGGCCTAGTGATCGGCCCCGTTCCAGTCCTGGCCGACGCCGACCGAGACCTCGAGCGGTACGGACAGGGGGTAAGCCCCGCCCATCTCCCGGCGCACCAGCTCTTCGAGAGCAGCACGCTCGCCCGGGGCGACGTCGAAGACCAGTTCGTCATGGACCTGGAGGAGCATGCGAGACGTGAGGTCGGAGGCGCGGAGGGCGGCGTCGACGTTGAGCATGGCGATTTTGATGATGTCGGCGGCTGAGCCCTGGATGGGGGCGTTGAGAGCCATGCGTTCGGCCATTTCGCGGCGCTGGCGGTTGTCGCTGCTCAGGTCCGGCAGGTAGCGGCGGCGGCCGAGGATGGTGGCGGTGTAGCCGTCCTGGACGGCGCGGCGGACGACGGCCTGGAGGTAGTCGCGGACGCCTCCAAAACGTTGGAAGTACTCGTCCATGAGGGTGCGGGCTTCTTCGGTGGTGATGGTGAGCTGGTTGGAGAGGCCGAAGGCGCTGAGGCCGTAGGCCAGGCCGTAGTTCATCGCCTTGATTTTGCGGCGCTGGTCGGGGACGACCTCTTCGACCGGGACGTGGAAGACCGACGAGGCCGTCGCGGCGTGGAAGTCGGCGCCGGAGTTGAAGGCGGCGATGAGGGCTTCGTCGCCGGAGAGGTGCGCCATGATGCGCATCTCGATCTGGCTGTAGTCGGCCGTCATCAGCTGCTCGTAGCCCTCGCCGACGACGAAGGCGCGGCGGATGCGGCGGCCTTCCTCGGTGCGGATGGGGATGTTCTGCAGGTTGGGGTCGGTCGACGACAGGCGGCCGGTGGCGGCGACCGTCTGGTTGAACGTGGTGTGGATGCGGCCGTCGTCGGAGACCGACTTGAGCAGGCCGTCCACGGTGGACTTGAGCTTGGCGACGTCGCGGTGGCGCAGCAGGTGCTCGAGGACGGGGTCGCCGGTCTGGGCGAAGAGGCTCTGCAGGGCGTCGGCGTCCGTCGTGTAGCCGGACTTGATCTTCTTGGTCTTGGGCAGGCCGCGTTCGGTGAAGAGGATCTCCTGGAGCTGCTTGGGTGAGCCCAGGTTGAACTCGCGGCCGACGACCTCGTGGGCGCCCTGCTGGGCCGATTTCACCTCGGCGGCGAAGTGGGCCTCGAGCTCCGACAGGTATTCGGTGTCGGCGGCGATGCCGACGTGTTCCATCTCGCCGAGCACGATCGCCAGCGGCTGCTCGACCTCGGCCAGGATGCGCTGGGAGGCGCCGTCGTCGCGGGAGAGCTCCTCGGTGATGGTGTCGGCGAGGTCGAGGGTGGCGCGGGCGCGGAGCATGACGTTCTGCTCGGCCGTGCCTTCCTCCTCGCCGAGGCCGTCGAGGGTGAGCTGGCCGTCCTGGGGGGCGTCGACGCGCAGCTCGCGTTTGAGGTAGCGCAGGGCCAGGTCGGTCAGGTCGTACGCCCGCTGGTCGGGTTTGGCGAGGTAGGCCGCGAGGGCCGTGTCGACGCGGACACCGGTGAGGGTCCAGCCGTGGGCGCGGAACGCCAGCATCGCCGGCTTGGCCTCGTGGATGACCTTCGGCCGGTCGGCGTCGGCGAGCCAGGCTGCGACGGCGCGTTCGTCGCTCTCGTCGAGGGTCGCGGGGTCGAACCAGGCGGCGGGGCCGTCGCCGGTCGCGACGGCGATGCCGGTCAGCTCGCCGGTGCCGCGGCCGAAGCGGCCGGTGACGGCGACGCCGACGGGGGCCTCGCGGGCGTGCTCGGTGAGCCAGCCGGCGACCTCGCCGACGCCCAGGACGGTGCCGGACAGGTCGAAGCCGGACTCGGCCTCGGGCTCGACCGCCTCCAGGTACGAATACAGCCGTTCCCGCAGCACCCGGAACTCGAGCGCGTCGAAGACCTGGTGCACCGCCTCGCGGTCCCAGCCCTGCCACTTGACGTCCTCGGGGCGCAGCGGCAGCTCGAGGTCGCAGACCAGGGCGTTGAGCTCGTAGTTGCGCATGACGTCGGCCAGGTGCGCGCGGAGGTTCTCCCCCGCTTTGCCCTTGATCTCGTCGACGTGCGCGATGATGCCCTCGAGTCCGCCGTACTGATTGATCCACTTGGCGGCGGTCTTGTCGCCGACGCCGGGGACACCGGGGAGGTTGTCGCTGGCCTCGCCGACCAGGGCGGCCTTGTCGCGGTAGCGGCCGGGCGGGACGCCGTATTTCGTCTCGATGGCCTCGGGGGTCATGCGCCAGACCTCGGAGACGCCGCGGACGGGGTAGAGGATCGTGACGTGCTCGCCGGCGAGCTGGAACGCGTCGCGGTCGCCGGTGGAGATGACGACCTCCATGCCGGCGTCGCGGGCCTGGCAGGCGAGCGTGCCGATGACGTCGTCGGCCTCGTAGCCGGGTTTTTCCACGACGGGGATGCGCAGCGCCTCGAGGATCTCCTTGACCAGGCTGACCTGGCCCTGGAACGGCTGCGGGGTCTCGGCCCGGCCGGCCTTGTAGTCGGCGTATTTCTCGGTGCGGAACGACACGCGCGAGACGTCGAAGGCGACCACGATGTGCGTGGGCTTCTCGTCACGCAGCATGTTGATCAGCATCGAGGTGAAGCCGAACACGGCGTTGGTCGGCTGGCCCGTCTGCGTCGAGAAGTTCTCCACCGGCAGCGCGAAGAACGCGCGATAAGCCAGCGAGTGCCCGTCGAGCAGCAGCAAGCGGGGGGTCTGGGCGTCGTCACTCACGTCGCTGAACTCTAGTCGCGACGTGCGACAGAAACCTGGACCGCCCCGCCTGCTTTACAGCACCTTGCTGAGGAATGCCTTGGTTCGTTCCTGCTGCGGATTCGAGATGACGTCCCGCGGGGGGCCCTGCTCGACCACCACACCGCCGTCCATGAAGATCAGCGAGTCGCCGACCTCGCGGGCGAAGCCGATCTCGTGGGTCACCACGACCATGGTCATGCCGTCGCGGGCCAGGTCCTTCATGACGTCGAGGACCTCACCGACGAGCTCGGGGTCGAGCGCGCTGGTGGGCTCGTCGAAGAGCATCAGCTTGGGCCGCATCGCCAGGGCCCGGGCGATCGCGACCCGCTGCTGCTGGCCGCCGGAGAGCTGCCCGGGATAGCTGTCCATCTTCTCGCCGAGACCGACCCGGTCGAGCAGCGCCGCCGCCCGGTCACGGACCTCGTTCTTGCTCTCCCGCTTGACGCGGCAGGGCGCCTCCATGACGTTCTGCATGACCGTCATGTGCGGGAAGAGGTTGAACCGCTGGAACACCATGCCGATGGCACGGCGCTGCGCGGCGACCTCCTTCTCGCGGAGCTCATGGAGCTTGCTGCCGCGTTCGCGGTACCCGATGAGGTCGCCGTCGACGAAGATGCGGCCGGCGTTGATCTTCTCGAGGTGGTTGATGCAGCGCAGGAACGTCGACTTGCCGGAGCCCGAGGGCCCGAGCACACAACAGACCTCACCGGCCTTGACGACCAGGTCGATGCCCTTGAGCACCTCGAGCGAACCGAACGACTTGTGGACGTTGTCAGCGCGTACCATCTCGGCGGCGGAAGCGTCGGTCATGGCTTGTCCCCCTCGGCGATGGTGCCGCCCTGCTCGGCCGTCAGGCCGCGCAGGCGCAGGCGGGCACGGCCGGCCGTGCCGTAACCACGACCGAAGTGCCGTTCCACGAAGAATTGCACGATCATCAGGACGCTGGACAGGATCAGGTACCAGATGCAGGCGGCGATCAGGACCGGGAGCACGATGAACGTGCGCGAGCTGATCGCCTGCAGTTGGAAGAAGAGCTCGAACGTCACCGGGACGAACGCCACCAGTGACGTGTCCTTGACCATGGCGATCGTCTCGTTGCCGGTCGGCGGGACGATCACCCGCATCGCCTGAGGCAGCACGATGCGGCGCAGCACCTGCCCGCGGGAGAGACCCAGCGCGGACGCGGCCTCGGCCTGCCCCTCGTCCACGGACTGGATGCCGGCCCGGACGATCTCGGCCATGTACGCGGCCTCGGACAGCCCCAGCGCCAGCACACCGGCGAGGAAGCCAGAGAGCAGGTCGGTGGCCTTGATGCTGTAGAACTGCGCGTTCAGATCGTGGATGCCGAACAGGTTGCCGATCTGCCGGTCGAACGGCAGGCCGAACCCGATCCGCTCCCACAGGATGCCCAGGTTGCCGAAGAGGATCGCCAGCACGAGCCGGGGCACGGCCCGGAAGATCCAGGTGTAGAGCCACGCGACGCCGGACAGGATCGGGTTGGTCGAGAGCCGCATGACGGCCACGACCACACCGAGCACCACGCCGATGATCATCGCGAGGACGGTCAGCAGGATGGTGCCGCGCAGGCCCTCGAGCACCGGGCCGGTGAACATGACGCCACGCTTGCCGTCACCGATGCTGACGAAGATGAACCGCCAGTTGAACCGGTCGTTGGTGACCAGCAGGTGGATGAACATTGCGGCGAGCACGGCGAGGACCGCGATCGTCACCCAGCGCCCGGGGTGCCGGACGGGCACGGCCTTGATGGCCTCGGGGCGTGCCCGTCCGGACTGTGTCTCCGTTGTCATCCGAAGGTCAGGAGACCTGCGGGTTGACTGCCGGGTCGGTGATTCCGCCGGCCTCGACGCCCCACTTGCTGAGGATCGTCTTGTACGTGCCGTCGGCGATCAGCGCCTCCAGAGCCTGCTCGATCGCGGCACCGAAGTCGGCCTGCGCCTTGGGGAGCACGTAGCCGTACGGGGCCGCGTCGTAGATCTCGCCGACCAGGGCCAGCTGGCCGTTGGTCTGCTTCACGGCGTACGCGCCGATCGGCGAGTCGGCCAGCATCGCGTCGTCCTTGCCGGAGACGACCGCGTTGGTGGCGTCCGCCTGCGACTGGTACTGGTCGATCGTGATCTTGGCCTTGCCACCGTCGGTGCACTTCTTCGACCGGGCGGTGATGTCGTCGAGCTGCACCGTGCCGACCTGCACGGCGACCTTCTTGCCGCACGCGTCGTCCGGGTTGATCGTCGCGCCGGCCTTCGCCGCCCACTGCGTACCCGCGGAGAAGTAGGAGACCATCGTCGCCTGCTTCTCCCGCTCGGCGTTGACCGTGAACGAGGAGACGCCGATGTTGTACTTGCCCGACGTGACACCCGGGATGATCGCGTCGAACTTCGACGACTGCCACTCCGTCTTCAGGCCCAGCTTCTGCGCCACCGCGTTGAACAGGTCGACGTCGAAACCGATGACGGTCTTGCCGTCGGCGTCCAGGTACTCGTTCGGTGCGTACGTGCTGTCCGTACCGATGATGAGCTTGCCCGCGGTCTTGATCTCGGCCGGAACCTTGTCGGCCAGCGACGTGTCGGCGGAGGCCGACGGCACCGGAGCGCCCGAGCCGGTGCCGGTGTCGCCCGACTCCTCGCCGCAGGCGGACAGGGAGACGGTCATAGCGAGCGCGGCGGTCAGGCCCACGAACGCGCGCCGCAAAGGGGTGGTGCGGAACATCGTCGTCAACTCCTCAATGGTGTTCGAGATCCTCAGGCGACGCCGAGGTAGGCGTCCTTGACCGAGGGGTCGGTCAGCAGTTCCGCGCCGGTACCGGACTTGACGATCTCGCCGGTCTCCAGCACATAGGCGCGGTGTGCCCGGGAAAGTGCCTGCTGAGCATTCTGCTCCACCAGAAGCACGGTTGTGCCCTGCTGGTTGATCTCGACGACGATGTCGAAGATCTGCTGGATCAGCATGGGCGCCAGGCCCATCGACGGCTCGTCGAGCAGCAGCAGCTTCGGCCGGCTCATCAGCGCCCGGCCGACCGCGAGCATCTGCTGCTCGCCGCCGGACATGGTGCCGCCGACCTGCTTCTCGCGCTCCTTGAGCCGCGGGAACAGGGTGAAGACGCGTTCCAGATCCTGGTTGATCTCGGCCCTGTTGCGCCGCGTGTAGGCGCCCATCTCCAGGTTCTCGAGCACCGACATGCCCGGGAAGATGCCCCGGCCCTCCGGCGACTGCGAGACACCACGGACGACCCGGAGGTCGGCCCGCAGCTTGGTGATGTCCTCACCGTTGAACGTGATCGAACCCTGCGCCACCGGCCGCAGACCCGAGATCGCCCGCATGGTCGTCGACTTCCCGGCGCCGTTGGCGCCGATCAGAGCGACGATCTCACCCTCGGCGACGGTCAGGCTGATGCCGTGCAGGGCCTGGATCCGCCCGTACGCCAGCGTGACGTCCTTCAACTCAAGCAGCATCGGTCGGCACCCCCAGGTACGCCGCGATCACGGCCGGGTTGTCCCGCACCTCGGCGGGCGTACCCTCGGCGATCTTCTTGCCGAACTCCAGCACGACGATCCGGTCGGTCACGCCCATCACCAGGCGCATGTCGTGCTCGATGAGCAGCACGGTCACGCCGCTGTCGCGGATCTTGCGGATCAGCGCGAGCAGCTCCTGCTTCTCCGCCGGGTTGAAGCCGGCGGCCGGCTCGTCCAGGCACAGCAGCGTCGGGTTCGTCGCCAGCGCCCGGGCGATCTCGAGACGCCGCTGCTCGCCGTAGGACAGGTTGCGGGCGACGTCACTCGCGCGGTTCTCGATCCCGACAAAACGCAGCAGCTGGTACGACCGGTCCCTGCCCGTACGCTCCTCGCGGTGGTGCCGGGGCAGCCGGAACAGGGCCGCGATCACGCTGGTCTTGTGGTGGGCGTCCGCGCCCACCATCACGTTCTCCAGCGCGGTCATCTCCGGGAACAGCCGCACGTTCTGGAACGTGCGGGCGATCCCGCCGCGGGTGATCTCGTGCTTCTTCTTGCCGACGATCGACTGGCCCTTGAAGCGGATCCCGCCGCTCGTGGGCCGGTAGACGCCGGTCATCGCGTTGAAGCAGGTGGTCTTGCCGGCACCGTTCGGGCCGATCAGACCGAAGATCTCACCCTTGCGCAGCGTGAAGCTGACCTCGTTGAGGGCGACGACACCACCGAAGCGCAGCGTCACGTTGTCGACCTCGAGGAGCACCTCGCCCTCGGGCTTGGCTTCGGCCGTTTTTGAAGGTGCGGCCACTTCGTCCGTCGTGGGTGCAGCCTGGTCGACAGGGCGCGCGTTCTCCGCGTCCAGCTCGGCAGGCGTCTCCTTGTGCGGCTCACTCAATGGGAGCCACCTCCTTCTCACGGTCCTTGAGCTCCATCGCGCGACGCCGGCTCGGGATCAGGCCCTGCGGCCGGAAGATCATGATCGCGATGATGACGGCGCCGAAGATGGCGAACCGGAAGCCGAACAGGTCCGTGTGCCAGATCGGGTCCTCGATGCCCCGGAGCCGGTCCGGGATGTACGAGATCAGCGCGCCGCCGAGGATCGCACCGGCGATGTTGCCGGAACCACCCATGACGACACCCGCGAGCACCAGGATCGAGAACTGCAGGACGAACGTCTGCGAGTTCATGAAGCCCTGCTGGCCGGCGAACATCACGCCGCCCAGACCACCGATGAACGCACCGATCGCGAACGCCCACAGCTTGTACTTGATCGTCCGCACGCCCATGATCTCGGCGGCTTCCTGGTCCTCACGGATCGCCAGCCACGACCGGCCGACCCGGCTGTTGTCGAGGTTCCGCACCCCGAAGATCACCAGGATGATCACGGCCAGGCCCAGCCAGTAGTACGGGATCGCGTCGGCCACACCGAAGATCGGCTTACCGTCGGCGTACTCACCCGGCGGGTGCGGGATGTCCGAGAAGCCCCGGTCACCACGCAGCGTCTCCGTGCTCGTCGCCACGATGCGGATGATCTCCGCGAAGCCCAGCGTCACGATGGCCAGATAGTCACCGCGCAGTCTCAGCGTCGGATAACCCAGCACCAGACCCGACAGCATCGCCACCGCCAGACCGACGGGCACGGCCACAGCCCAGCCCCACTCGGTACGCAGGACGCTGTCGGGCGAGGTCAGCAACGCGACCGTGTAGGCGCCGACGGCGAAGAAGCCGACGTAGCCCAGGTCGAGCAGACCCGCAAAGCCGACCACCACGTTCAGGCCAAGAGCCAGCAGAACGTAGTAGGACATGTTGAACAGCGCACTCGGCCAGTCGATGCCCTGCGTCACGATCTGCGGACCGATGACCGGGATCTCGCCGACGTACGGCAGCAGGAACGCCAGCCCGGCGAACACGATGCCCAGCACGATCCGGACCACGCGGGGCTGACGGCCGTACCAGCCGCGTACTGCAGCGCCGCGGCTTTCCTTCGGCGCCGCCACTGCTCCATTCGTCCCGGTCATGCCCTCGCCCTTCCGAGAGACTCGCCCAGCAGGCCCGTCGGACGGACCAGCAGGATCAACACGAGCAGCACGAACGACGCGGCGTGCAGCCACTCCGTGCCGAACAGAGACGCTGCGTAGTTCTGCAGGACACCCAGCATCAGGCCGCCCAGCAGAGCGCCCCGCAGGTTGCCGATGCCGCCGAGGACCGCGGCGGTGAACGCCTCGATGCCCAGCAGGAAGCCGGCGTCGAACCGCGTGACACCGATCTTCAGGTCGTACATGACCGCGGCGATACCCGCCATCAGGCCGCCCAGCAGGAAGACCAGCGAGATCACGCGGCTCTTGTTCACGCCCATCAGCGCCGCGCTGTCCGGGTTCTGCGCGACGGCACGGATGCCGCGGCCCAGCCGGGAACGGTTGATGAAGCGATCGAGCACGAACATCATCACGAGCGCCAGCACGATGATCAGAATCTGAAGATTCGTCACATGCATGTTGCCGATCACGAAGACGTCTCGCGGCTGGATCAGCGGCGGCACACCCCGGATGTTGCGCTGGGTCATGACGCCGACAGTTTCGGAGATGAACAGCGACGCACCGATGGCGGTGATGAGGAACGCCAGCGGCGGCGCGTTGCGCTTCCGCAGCGGCCGGTAGGCCACGAGCTCAACACCCAGTGCGGTGATACCGGAGACGACGATCGCCGCCACCAGACCCAGACAGATCAGGCCGATGACGCCGAGAACAGAGGGGGTAGGCGAGTTCTGGTCGAGTCCGAAGAAGCCCCACACGACGAGGCAGGCATACGAACCGAGCAGGAAGACCTCGGAGTGCGCGAAGTTGATCAGGCGGAGTACGCCGTAGACCAGGGTGTAACCCAGGGCGAAGAGCGCGATGATCGCACCCTGGGCCAGGCCCGTGATCGTGAGCGGCCCGAAGTCCTGGATCAGACCGGAGAAGTTCACAAGGGGCTCCTGAAACGAGAAGGTCGGTGCGGCCGGAGATCATCCGGCCGCACCGGCCCTACGAGAAGTTACTCAGTCGATCAGGCGGTCGGAACCTCTTGGTCCGCGATCGTGTTGCCCGTCGCGTCGAACTTGAACGTCCACACCTTGATGAAGTTCGGGTCGAGCTCGCCCTTGTCGGTGAACTTGTAGGTGTTGGCAATGCCCTTGTACTCCACCGTGGAGAGGTAGGTGTTGAGCTTCTCCGGGGTGGTGTTGCCGGCGTCGATGCCCTGCAGGAACATGTTGGCCGCGTCGAACGCAACGTCGGAGTAGGTACCGGCGTCGACGTTCCACTTCGCCTTGTAGTCCGTGACGAACGTGCCGCCCGCCTTCTCCGGCGGGGAGCAGGGGCAGGTCACGATCGTGCCGACCGCGGCAGCGTTACCGGCGGCCTTGGCCAGACCGGGGTCCTTCATGCCGTCGCCGCCGAGCAGGACGCCCTTCCAGCCGGCGGTGGTCAGCGCCTTACGGATCAGGCCACCGTTCTGGTAGTAGCCGCCGTAGAACAGCGCCGTCGCGCCCGAGGACACGACCTTCTGCACCAGAGCCGAGAAGTCGGTCTGCTTGCCGTCAGCCTCGGTCTTGTCCGTCGCGACCACCGAAGCGCCCAGCGTCTTCTTGACCACGTCGGCCAGGCCGGCACCGTACGCCGACTGGTCGTCCGCGACGAAGACCTTCTCGGCCTTCAGCACGTTCTTGATGTAATTGCCCGCGGCGGGGCCCTGCGCGTCGTCGTTCGCGACCGCGCGGTGGAACGTCTTCCAGCCGTTCGCCGACAGCGAGACCCGCGTCGCCGACGGGCTCACCGTCGGGATGCCGGCAGCCTCGAAGATCGGGTCGGCAGCCTCGGACTCGCCGGAGAACGGCGGGCCGACGATGCCGAGGATCTTCTTGTCCGCGACCAGGTTACGGGCCACACCGGGCGCCACGCCCGGCTCGCCCTGAGAGTCGAACTTCGCGACCGTGATGCAGTCGGAGCCCTTCTTCTCGTTGTACTGGTTGATAGCCAGCTCGAAGCCCTGCTCGATGTTCACACCGAGGTTCGCCGAAGACCCCGTCAGGGCGCCAAAGAATGCGAGCTTGTAGCCGCAGTTACCACTGGCCGTGTCGTCACTGCCGCTGTCGCTGTTGCAAGCAGCAGCCCCGGCGATGAGGCCGATAACGGCCAACCCGCCGATGGCACGTGCGAGAACCTGCCTCAAGGTTGGAACCCTCCTCCATACCGAACCCACCGAGCCACCGCAGGTCGATTGGCACTTGCGCACCGGCACGACACAACTGCGCCCGTCATGGGGCGGGACGCTATCCCACGATCCGGCACCCAGGTAAGTGTTCGCACGGGCATTCACCGAACCGTTACGTCCGGTGATCCCGGGAAGGAGAAGGTGTAACAAACAGGCAGTTCCGGGAGGCCAGGAGCTACGGCGCGGGCGTGCCCGGAGTCTCTTCACCCTCGGCGAGAATCCGGTCGGCGACCTCACGCATCGTCATGCGGTGGTCCATCGCCGTCCGCTGGATCCACTTGAACGCCTGCGGCTCGGTCATCGAGTACTTCGTCATCAACTCGCCCTTGGCGCGCTCCACCGACTTGCGCGTCTCCAGCCGGTCGGTCAGCCCGGCCACCTCGGACTCCAGCGCCGAGATCTCCGAATACCGCGACAACGCGATCTCGATCGCCGGCACCAGGTCCGACTTCTGGAACGGCTTCACCAGGTACGCCATGGCACCGGCGGCGCGTGCCCGCTCGACCAGCTCACGCTGACTGAACGCTGTCAGAATCACGACAGGGGCGATGCGCCCGCCCGCGATCCGCTCGGCGGCGGCCAGGCCGTCCATGATCGGCATCTTGATGTCCAGGATGACCAGGTCCGGCGTCAGATCTTCGGCCAGTCGGACGGCGGTCTCGCCGTCACCGGCCTCACCGACGACGTCGTAGCCCTCCTCCACGAGCATCTCGGCCAGGTCCAGCCGGATGAGCGCCTCGTCCTCGGCGATCAGCACCCGCCTGCGCTCGGCACTCGCTTGCGTGTCGGCCACGGAACCCCTACCCCCAGCACTGGTCAAGTCGCGACACCCGGGTATCTGGGTGCCACCGCCCTCAGCGTAGTGGGTACTCTGTGCATGGCTCAGCTCGGCGGGACCAAGTGTTCTCCAGCTGCTGTCCCGGTCCTCGTACTCCAACGGCAGAGAGAGTGGTCTCAAACACCACACAGTGTGGGTTCGAATCCCACCGAGGACACAAAAACTGTCGTACCTGAGCGGTTGAATGCGGGGGTGCATCCTCCCGGAATCCGCGAGCTCGCAATCTCCATGAAATCTGCCGGCGTGCCGTTCACGGAGATCTACCGCACGCTCGGACTGTCCCGCAACACCGTGGCCTGCTGGCTCTACAGCTCCCGATCCAAGATCAATTCTGATCGGGACCAGCGGTGCCCGTTCTGCGCCCGGCCACCACGATCGATCGGGCATCCGGCCGACTACGCCTATCTGCTCGGCATCTACCTGGGCGACGGCCATCTGCTCACGACGGGCCGGGTCCCCGTGCTCAAGGTGGCATGCGACCTGCGTTATCCAGGGCTGATCGAGGAGGCCGGCCGGGCCATGCTCGCCTGCGGCGCCCGCACGGTGGGGCATCAGCACCGCGACGGCCGCGACGACGTGCGGTCGTTCTGGCGGCATTGGCCGTGCCTGTTGCCGCAGCACGGCCCCGGGAAAAAGCACGAACGCCTGATACGGCTGGTCGAATGGCAGTCGGAGGTGGTCGACGCATTTCCGGGTCGCTTTGTCCGCGGCCTCTTCCACTCCGACGGCTGCCGCACCCGTAACAAAATTGTCCGGGGCGGCACGACGTACCTTTATCCGCGTTATCAGTTCGTCAACAAATCGGCCGACATCATGCAACTTTGCCGCGAATCATTGGACCGGCTCGGCGTCGAATGGCGTATGTGCCGGCCGACGATGCTGTCCGTGGCGCGGCGAGTGGATGTGGCGGTGCTGGACCAGCACGTGGGACCCAAGTACTGAGCTGTGACCGTACGGGCTCGGGGCCGGTGGGAAAGCGGGCATCGGGCGGCCGTGGGTTTTTCCGGGAAAGACCGGTTTGCCGGTCGCGCTGGTGTTGTCATTGGCAGTACCAGCACTGCCAGGAGGCTTCATGTTGTGGTCCGGTTCGTCGCCCCTGTCCGTCGTCCGCGACGGGATGTGGGGGTTCCTTCTGTTCGCGGGTGTGGCGTGGCTGGCAATCGCATGGAGTGTGCTGCGGCTCGAGCCCGCCGGCGTGGCCGACGTCGCCGGGCCGGTGATCCTCTTCGGGGCGGTCACCGAGGTGCTCCGAGCGCTGGCCGGGACGCGCACGTGGTGGCTGAACGCGGGCATGGCCGTGCTGTTCGCCGCCACCGGCGTGATCATGATGGCGGACGGCGGCGGGGCATGGACCACGCCGGCGGCGCTGATCGGCTGGTACCTGATGGTCCGCGGCGCCGCGGACCTGGCGATCTCGATGCTGACGCGGGAGTCGGACCGGATCTGGGGTCTGCTCATGGTCGTCGGTGTGGCCGAGATCGGGCTGGGATTCTTCGCGGCGAGCTCGTTCGCCCGGACGGCCGAGATGGTCATCGTGATCCTCGGCGGTGCCGCCCTGGCCCGCGCGGTGGCCGACCTGGTCGCGGCGCTGCGGCTGCGTGAGGTGTCCGTGGCGGCGCGGGCGGAACGCCTGCTGGAGCTGACCCCGGAGCGGGCGATCGGTGTGGCCGGATATTCGGCCGGGCTGTCGGACTTCGAGGCCGGGCAGCCGGAGCGGAGTGGCCGGGCCCGGCACAGGGCGATGCCGCGAACCACGACGACCACGATGGCCGGGCAGGACGCTTCCGGGCCGGTTCCGGGAACGCAGCTCGCGGCCCCTGAGGGCTATGGCGCGCAGGGCTCACAGATCTCCGGCCCGCTGGGCTCACAGATCTCCGGGGCGCAGGGTTCGCAGATCTCCGGGACGCAGGGTTCGCAGATCTCCGTCGCGCAGGGCTCGGGGGCGCAGATCGGCGGTGCGCAGGCTTCGGGGCAGGTGCAGCTCTCGGACGAGGCGCAGGGCAGCTTCCACGACGAGGTGCTGCGGACCACGGCCGACCTCGACGCGATGCTGGCCCTCGCGGGTGTGACCGGCGCGGCGGTGCCCGGAGCTGCGGCGCGGGCGGCGGCCGACGAGCAGGTCGAGGTGCCCGACACGGCCGAGGGCGCGGAGGTTCCGGCTCCGGAGGAGGTCGCGCACGCTTCCGCGGTGGCGCGCCGCCAGGGCCCGGCCCAGGACGATGGGTCGTTGCCTTCGCTCGACGCGGCGGCGCGGGCGGCGGAGACGGCGTCGCCGGGCATGGACGACACGGCGATCATCGCCCGCAGCCGGATGGTGGACTGAAAGTTTCCCCTGCCCCGCTGGTGGCGGGACCCGTTCCACGGCCAGTCGCCGGGCCGGGGTCCCGCACCGGCGGGGCCTTTCGCTGTTTCGGGGCCCTGGACGGGGTTGATCTGTCCGGCAAACCCACGGCCCGGACCGCGGCGCAACAAACCGCGACGCGCCCGTCGTGGTCCGGGCCGTCACAGACCAAACCGCTCACGTCAAACCGTGACGGGCGAACCGAGACGGGCCCGGCGCGGTCCGGGCCGTCACAGAAACCGCGGCACGTCGAACCGTGACCGGCAAACCGTGACGGGCCGGTCGCGGTCCGGGCCTCGACGGGGCCAAACCGCGACGGGTCGCGACCGAACGTGACAACAGCGACCGAGGCCATGGGATCACCACACAGCGGCGACGCCGCCAGAACCATGACGCGAACGGCAAAAGCAGCCACCCACGCCGGCTTGGAGCGGGTTCGGGCCGAGGTCAGGATCGGTCGGCCGATGGAGTGCGGAAGGCCTGCCCGGGGTCAGCGGGCGCCGACGCGGCGGAGGAGGCCTTCCTGGACTGCGCTGGCGATGTGGCGGCCGTCCTGGGTGAACATGCGGCCGCTGGCCAGGCCCCTGCTGCCGCTGGCCGAGGGGCTGCTGCAGTCGTAGAGGAACCATTCGTCGGCGCGGAACGGGCGGTGGAGCCACAACGCGTGGTCCAGGCTCGCGCCGATGACGCCGCCGGGGCCCCAGACCTCGCCGTGGGTCGAGAGGACCGAGTCGAGCAGTGACAGGTCCGAGGCGTAGGTCAGGGCGCAGGCGTGGAGCAGCGGGTCGTCGGGGAGTTTGCCGTTGACGCGCATCCAGACGCGTTGTTCGCTGGCGGCGTCGCGGTCGCCGGGTGGGACCCAGCCGGGCGTACCGATGTAGCGGACGTCGATGGCCTGGGGGGCCGAGCTGAAGGCCGCGGCGCGGTCGGGGTAGCGGGCGAGCCAGTCACGCATGGTGGGGGTCTCGTCCGGGCCCGGGATGCCGGCCGGGGCCGGGGTGTGGTGGTCGAGGCCTTCCTCGACGACCTGGAACGACGCGGACATGAAGAAGATCGTCCGGCCGTGCTGCTGGGCGGTGGAGCGGCGTACGGAGAAGGAGCGCCCGTCGCGGATGGTCTCGACGGTGAACTCGATCGGGACCGTGGGGTCGCCGGGGCGGACGAAGTAGCCGTGGAGGGAGTGCACGAAGCGGGACGGGTCGACTGTCCGTCCCGCCGCCACGAGGGCCTGGCCGGCGACCTGCCCGCCGAAGACGCGCTGGGCGCCGACCTGGGGGCTTTCGCCCTGGAACGTGGCCGCGTCGATCTGCTTGAGGTCGAGGACCTCGAGGAGCTGATCGACGGCGGCCTGTCCCACCAGTGGGGTGTTCACTGCGCTTCGGTCACCGTGGCCGGGTCGACGAGCGAGCCGAGCTGGTGCACCCGGAGGGTGTTGGTCGAACCGGGGGCATTCGGCGGGCTGCCGGCCACGACGACGACGTACTCGCCGGGCTTGGCCAGGCCGAGACCGAGCATGCTCTGGTCGACCTGACGGAACATGTCGTCGGTGTGCTGGACGAAGTCCGTCAGGAACGTCTCGACACCCCAGGAGAGGGCGAGCTGGTCGCGGACCTCGGGGACCGGCGTGAACGCGAGCAGCGGGAGCTCGCAGTGCAGCCGGGAGAGGCGGCGGACCGTGTCGCCGGTCTGGGAGAACGCGACCAGGGCCTTGGCGCCGATGTTGCGGGCGATGCGGCTGGCGGCGACGGTCAGGGCGCCGCTGTGGGTGCGCGGGTCGTGCTGGAGGACGGGGACGCCGAAGTCGCCGCTCTCGGTCGTGGTGACGATCTTCGCCATGGTGCTGACGGTGAGGACCGGGTACTTGCCGACCGAGGTCTCGCCGGAGAGCATGACCGCGTCGGCGCCGTCGAGGACGGCGTTGGCGACGTCGGAGGCTTCCGCGCGGGTCGGGCGGGAATTCTCGATCATCGAGTCGAGCATCTGGGTCGCGACGATGACCGGCTTGGCGTTCTCGCGGCAGAGCTGGACGGCGCGCTTCTGGACCAGCGGCACCTGGTCGAGCGGGAGCTCGACGCCGAGGTCACCGCGGGCGACCATGACACCGTCGAAGGCCAGGACGATGGCCTCGAGGTGGGTGACCGCCTCGGGCTTCTCGACCTTGGCGATGACGGGGAGGGTGGTGCCCTCCTCGGCCATGATCTGGTGGACGAGCTTGATGTCGTCGGGCGAGCGCACGAACGACAGCGCGATCAGGTCGACGCCGAGGCTGAGGGCGAAGCGCAGGTCGGCCTCGTCCTTGTCGCTCATCGCGGGGACGCTGACGGCGACGTTCGGCAGGGACACGCCCTTGTTGTTGCTGACCGGGCCGCCCTCGGTGACGAGGCAGGTGATGTCGTTGCCCTCGACCGCGGACACCTCGACGGCGACCTTGCCGTCGTCGATGAGGAGGCGGTCGCCGACCTTGACCTCCTGCGGGAGCTTCTTGTAGGTGCAGCTGACCCGGTCGGGGGTGCCCAGGATGTCGTCGCTGGTGATGGTGACGACGTCCCCGGTGTTCCACAGGTGGGGGCCGTTGGCGAACTTGCCCAGGCGGATCTTCGGGCCCTGGAGGTCGGCGAGGACGGCGACGGCGCGGCCGGTCTCCTTGGCGGCGGCCCGGACCAGGTCGTAGACCTTCTGGTGGTCCTCGTGGCTGCCGTGGCTGAAGTTCAGCCGGGCGACATCCATGCCGGCCTCGACCAGTCCGAGCATGCGCTCGGGGGAGGCGGTGGCGGGACCCATGGTGCAGACGATCTTTGCGCGGCGTGTCACAGCCATCAGGCTAGTCTCTCTTTCGGGTCGGCTCGCCGGCCGACCCCCGTCATGAGGATGAACTGCAAGTGGCGGCGCCGGTCGATGCCCCGGCGGGCGCGCCTCGGTCAGCAAGGGTCGCGGGCGTCAGCGACCGCAATCGGCTTCAGCTTATCGGTCGGCTCCCGGCGGTCGCCGGGAGATGGCCCTCACCGGGTACGCCCCGAGCATCGTTCCGCTGTCACGTCTCCCCCGCGGCAAATGGTCTGATGTTTGCCGCAACGATGCGTCCACTTTGCTGTCACCCGGAGTGGGAGATCGTCCGCGGAAGATGGAGAATCGTTCCAGAGACTCCTGCCTGAGGTGATCTGCCCGGATATTCGACGACGGTGGCCGGATTTGACCATTGCACAGAGTTCACAGTCCCGGCTCCCGCTCCGGTCGTCCTCGGCGGCGCTGCTGATCGGGGTCAGCAGATATGACCACGAGAGCCTGCGCCCGCTGCCCGGGGTGACCAACAACCTGGAAGGCCTGCACGAGGTCCTGACCGAGCCGGGGCACGGCGGGTTCGCGCCCGAGCGCTGTGCGATGCTGCCCGACCCGGGCAGCGCGGATGACATCGCCGAGGCGCTTGCCGCCCTGGCCGAGGACGCCGCGGACACGGTCCTGATCTACTACGCCGGTCACGGGCTGTTGGACTTCGAGAACAAGCTGGTCCTGACGACCACGGCGTCGGTGCCCGGCAACCCGCTGCACAAGGGTGTCCGGTTCGCCGATATCGAGGCCATCATGCGCAGTCTCGACCTGGACCGTGTCGAGCACCGGGTGCTCATCCTCGACTGTTGCTTCTCGGGTCAGGCGCTGCCGACCATGGCGGTCGAGGAGGCTCCGATGGGTGCCCGGGTGTCGCCGGACCGGCTGGCCGGGCTGGCGAAGATCGACGGGGTGTTCGTCTTCACCGCCACGGCGGCGACCGCGATGGCGCTGGCTCCGGAGGGCGCCCGGTACACCGCGTTCACCGATGCGCTGCTGACGGTCCTGAACGAGGGCGTGGACAGCCGGAACGAGTTCCTGAGCCTCGGCCGGGTGTACCGCGAGGTCGACGCCGCTCTGGACAGAGCCCGTCTCCCCCGGCCGCGGCAGGCGAGCCAGAACCATACTTCCTGGCTGGCGCTGACCCGCAACAGACAGGCCGGCCCGCGAGAACAGATCGAGACCGCGCCTGGTACCGACCGGCCGGGCCTCGCCCTGGCCGGCGTGCTGGCCGGCGCCGGCGGCGGCGTCACGTATGCCGTGGTGCACAGTCCGGTGGTCGCCGTGGTGCTGGCCGTGGTCAGCTTCGCGGTGGCCTGGGTGACCCGGCATCTGCTCAGGGACAGCTGATGTCGCGCAGGACGATGATCCCGATCGCCGCCGTCGCGATTCTGCTGCTGGTCGTCCTCGGCGGCTACAAGTTGATCGAGAAAGATCCGGCCTGTGCGGTGACGTTGCACGTGACCTCGTCGACGGAGAAGGACGAGCTCGTCGCGTCGCTCGCCAAGGACTACAACGCCGCCCGGCGCGAGTTGCGGGGTGGCGGGTGTGCGCGGGTCGAAGCGGCCGGCGAGACGTCCGGCCGGACCAAGAGCGCCCTGGCCGAGCACTGGAAAGGGCACAAGGGCAGCCGGCCCGACGTCTGGCTGCCGTCGTCGTCGATGTGGGTCGACCTGCTCCGCCAGGAGGAGCCGGACGAGGCACCGGCGACCACCCGATGGGCCAGCATCGCCCAGAGCCCGGTGGTGGTCGCGGTGCCGCGGGATCTGGCCGCCGGGCTCGGCTGGCCGGCGAAGCGCTTCAGCTGGGCGCAGCTCCTCGAGCCGCGGCCGGGGCGGAGTTTCTACGTCGGGCGAGAGGATCCCCGCACGTCGACGTCGGGGCTGGCGTCGACCATCGCCGCCTATTACGCGGCGACCTCCGGCGAGCTCGATGCGGCCAAGCTCGAGGAACCGGCGGTGCAGGCGTACGTGCGGCGGGTCGAGGCGAACGTCGTGCAGCGCGGGTTCGTGCAGGACGACATCATGAACCTGCTGCGTGATCAGCTCGGCATCGATCAGGGGCAGGCGTCGACGGATGCGCCGATCAGCGCGATCGTGCTGCAGGAGCAGCTGATCCACCTCTACAACACCATGAATCTGGAGGCCGACCCGCAGCGCCTGCGTTCCGGGGTGCACGAGTCGCCGAACCAGCCCCTCGTGCCGATCTATCCGACCGACGGCACGATGATGCTGGACCACCCGTACGTCGTGCTGCCGTCCGCCGAGGAGGACGGCGCGGTCCGTGACGCGGCCGATGATTTCCGGGCCTTCCTGCGAGCGGACCCGGCCCGGAAGCTGTTCCTGGCCGCGGGTTTCCGGGATGCCGACGGCCGGGCCGGGCAGGCGATGACGGCGGTGACACCGGTGCCCGCGAACGCGCGGCAGGTCGGTGACGGCCGGACCGGGCTGCTGATCCGGGACTCCCCCGACGCGGCGACGATCCAGGCCGTGCTCGCCAACCGCGAGGGGCTGAAGAAGCGCGCGCAGCTCCTGATGGTGATGGACGAGTCCGGCACGATGGACCGGCCGGCGGCGAGCGGCACCGAGGTGACGCGGGGCCGGGCGGCGCAGGACGCGGCGGCCAACAGCGTGCAGTTGCTGGATCCGCGCGACCGGGTCGGCCTGTGGTTCTTCCACTCCCTCGGCAACCCGCCGCGCACCGAGAAGCTGCCCGTCACCGAGCTGGGCGACGACGACGGTTTCCGTGTCGCGCTGCGTGATCTGAAGCCGACGAAGGACAAGGACACCGCGCTGTACGTGTCGGTCCGTGACGCGCACCGGCGGATGGTGCGCGACTACCGGCCGGACAGCATCAATGCGGTGATCGTGCTGACCGACGGCGTCAACGACTACGACAAGAGCAGGTACAGCCTGGATCAGCTGGTGAGGGATCTGAAGGCGAGCGACCGCACCCGCCCGGTGCGGGTCTACTGCATCGCGTTCGGCGAGACGGCCGCGGGCGGGAAGGCCGCCCTGGACCGGATCAGCGGGGCGACGGGCGCCGGACGCGCCCGCGACGCCCTGGACCCGGCCGCGGTGGAGAAGGTCTTCGGCGACATCGTCCGGGACGCCACAAAAGGCTAGGGCCGGTCCTCGTCGAGTTCGTCGAGTAGGTCGAGTCTGTCGAGGATCTCGCGGGTGATGGCTTCTGCGTTCTTGCCGCTCTCGACCTCGATCGTCCGGCCCTTGTGGGTAATCTTGATCTTGGTGCGGCGGACCCGGGTGCCGAGCCAGACGCCGAGCGTGGTGGCCACCGCCGTGAGCAGGTCGGCGTTGGCCACGATCTGCAGCGCGTCCGCCGGCCAGCCCATCTCGCCCGGACGCGGGGGCGCGCCGGTCGTGCCGAAGCGCGCGCTGCTGAGCAGCGGTTCCTTGCGCAGCCAGTCCGAAAGATCCTGGTGGGACTGCTCTTCGACCTGCAGGGTGACCACTGAGCTCATGCGTCCAGCTTAGACAGCGCCGCATGAACCAAAGCACTCACCGTCACGTGTTGACAGCAGCGAGTTGAATCAGGGCACGGTCATGGGGGTGCGCGATGGCGGTCCGATGGTGGGGAAGCAGGCGGCAGCGGGTTCTGGACCGGGCCGCCCGGGAGCAGCAACGCGAGAGTGAGGCAGCCCGGCGGCGGCTGCTGCACCACGCGGCTCAGATCAGGTCGAGCGCCGCCCGGGTCTGATCGGCGTGGGTGCGCAGACTCTGGGCGGTCAGGACCAGGATCCGATCCTCCCGGTACGGCAGGAGCCGGTACGCCTGCCACCACTGGTGCCCGTCGTGCTCGTAGGTCAGCTCGATGAAGCCGTCCCCGCGGCTCAGCACGGTCTGATCGGGCGCGACCAGGGAGTCGAGGTCGGCGACGCGCTCCTTCGGCACTGGGCCCTGCGGGTGGATCAGGGCCTCACCGGGACCGTGGAGCAGGAACGGCGTCGTGTCGTCCTCGTCGCGCGGTGACTCGACGGTGAAGCCGCCGGGCCAGCGCAGGGACAGCACCGAGGTCTGGATCTCCCAGTACGCGTGCTCCGGCCCGGGCTCGACGTCGACCGCGTCGTGCGGCTCGATCGGGTCGCCGGGGCGCACCACCAGCCACACCGGGCCGTCGGCGGTGCCGCGGACGACGCGTACCGTTTCGGGCTCGGTGGGGTGGCGTTCGAACTTGTACGGCCAGTGCGGCATCAGCACGCGGCCGTGGCCCGCCAGACGGGCGAAGACGTGTCCCACAGCGGCGCAGCTTAGTTGATCACGGGGCGGGTGCACCGCCCCGTGATCAGCGGATCAGCGAACAGCCGCGAGGGGCTGCGACGACGGGCGTACCGGGGCGGGGAGCTCGCCGAAGCCACCCAGGTAGGTGTGGATCGCGGCGGCCGCGGCCCGGCCCTCGGCGATCGCCCACACGATCAGGGACGCGCCGCGGTGCATGTCACCCGCGACGAAGACACCCTCGGCGTCGGTCTGCCAGTTGTCGTCGGCGTCGACCGCACCGCGGCCGTTGCGGGTGACACCGAACTGCGTGAGCAGCGGCTGCTGCTCGGTGCCCTCGAAGCCGATCGCCAGCAGCACCAGGTCGGCGCGCAGGTCGCGCTCCGATCCTTCCTGGACGGTGACCGTACGGCGGCCGTCGACGCGCTCGACCATGACGTCGGCGACACGCACCGAGACGACGTTGCCGTTGCCGTCGTCGACGAACTCCTGCACGGCGACGCCGAAGACGCGTTCGCCGCCCTCCTCGTGGGCCGGGTAGTTGCGCAGGATGACCGGCCAGGTCGGCCACGGGTGGAGTTCACCGGCGCGGACCTCGGGCGGCAGCGGGTACTGGTCGAGCTGGATGACACCGGCGGCGCCCTGGCGGTGGGCGACACCGAGGCAGTCGGCGCCGGTGTCACCGCCGCCGATGATGACCACGTGCTTGCCCTGGGCGTCGATCGGTGTCGTGTCCTGCAGACCGGCCGCGACGCGGTTGGCCGGGACGAGGTGCTCCATGGCCAGGTGCACACCGTTGAGCTGCCGGCCGGGGGTGCCGGCCGTGTCGCGGCCCGCGAGGGCGCCGCAGGTGAGCAGCACGGCGTCGAAGCGTTCGCGCAGGTCGTCGGCGGTGACGTCGACACCGACGTTGACACCGGTCTCGAAGATCACGCCTTCGCCCGCCATCTGGGCCAGGCGCTCGTCGATGCGCTGCTTCTCGAGCTTGAAGTCGGGGATGCCGTAGCGCAGCAGCCCGCCGATCTGGTCGTCACGCTCGTAGACGGTGACGCTGTGACCGGCCCGCGCGAGTTGCTGCGCGGCGGCGAGCCCGGCCGGGCCCGAGCCGACCACGGCGACGCTGCGGCCGGACAGGGTGACCGGCGGCTGCGGGACGAGACCGGCGGCGAACGCGTGGTTCGCGATCTCCACCTCGACCTGCTTGATCGTCACCGGGTCGTCGGCGATGCCGAGCACACACGCGGCCTCGCACGGCGCCGGGCAGAGCCGCCCGGTGAACTCCGGGAAGTTGTTCGTCGCGTGCAGGCTCTCCGCCGCCGCCGACCAGGCGTTGGTACGGACCAGGTCGTTCCAGTCGGGGATGCGGTTGCCCAGCGGGCAGCCCTCGTGACAGAACGGGATGCCGCAGTCCATGCACCGGGTCGCCTGGTCGCGGATGAGCTCCTCGCCGGCGGGAGGGTAGACCTCACGCCAGTCCTGGATGCGTACCGGCACCGGGCGGCGCTTGGGCAGCTGCCGTTCGTAGCGCAGGAAACCGTTCGGATCAGGCACGGGTGACCCCCATAACCGCCTCGTCGATGTTCCGACCGGCGGCTTCGGCGGTCCTGATCAGCTCCATCACGCGCTTGTAGTCGCGCGGTACGACCGCGGTGAACTCCCCCACCGCCGTCTGCCAGTCCTTGAGCAGCCGTTCCGCGACAGCGGAGCCGGTCTCCTCGAAGTGCTTCTGCACGAGCACGTGCAGCTGCTCCTGCTCCTCGTCGTTGAGCGGGGTCAGGTCGACCAGCTCGGGGTTGACCCGGCCCGCCTCGAGGTTGTGGATGAACGCGGTGCCGCCGCTCATGCCGGCGGCGAAGTTGCGCCCGACGGTGCCGAGCACGACCACGGTGCCACCGGTCATGTACTCGCAGCCGTGGTCGCCGACACCCTCGACGACCGCCGCGGCGCCGGAGTTGCGCACCGCAAAACGCTCGCCGGCCCGGCCGCGGAGGAAGACCTCGCCCCCCGTGGCGCCGTACAGGATGGTGTTGCCCGCGATGATGTTGTCCTCCGCGACGAAGGGTGCTTCGTCCGCGGGGCGGACGATGACGCGGCCGCCGGACAGGCCCTTGGCGACGTAGTCGTTGGTGTCGCCGATCAGCCGCAGCGTGACGCCGCGCGGCAGGAACGCGCCGAACGACTGGCCGCCGGTGCCGCGCAGGGTGAACGCGATGGTGTCGTCGGGCAGGCCGTTGCCGCCGTAACGACGGGTGACCTCACCACCGAGCATCGCGCCGACGCTGCGGTGGTCGTTGCGGACGGCCACCTCGGCGCGGACCTCGGTGCCCTCGGCGAGCGCCGGGGCGGCGAGCGCGAGGAGCTCGTTGTCGAGGGACTTCTCCAGGCCGTGGTCCTGCGCGACGATGCCGCGACGGGCGGCGCCTTCGGGCAGCTCCGGCACGAACAGCACCGGCGACAGGTCGAGGCCCTTGGCCTTCCAGTGGTGGACCGCGGGCGCGATGTCGAGGATCTCGGCGTGCCCGATGGCCTCGTCGATGGTGCGGAAGCCCAGCTCGGCGAGGTAGCCGCGGACCTCCTCGGCGAGGAACAGGAAGAAGTTCTCCACGAACTCGGGCTTGCCCGTGAACCGCTCGCGCAGCACCGGATTTTGCGTGGCGATGCCGACCGGGCAGGTGTCCAGGTGGCAGACCCGCATCATGATGCAGCCCGAGACGATCAGCGGCGCGGTCGCGAAGCCGAACTCCTCGGCGCCGAGCAGCGCCGCGATGATGACGTCACGGCCGGTCTTGAGCTGACCGTCGACCTGCACGGTGACCCGGTCACGCAGCTTGTTGAGCAGCAGCGTCTGCTGGGCCTCGGCCAGACCCAGCTCCCACGGCGAACCCGCGTGCTTCAGGGAGTTGAGCGGCGAAGCGCCCGTGCCACCGTCGTGACCCGAGATCAGGATCACGTCGGCCTTCAGCTTGGCCACGCCCGCTGCGACGGTGCCGACCCCGATCTCACTCACGAGCTTGACGTGTACGCGGGAAGCGGGGTTGACGTTCTTGAGGTCGTGGACGAGCTGCGCCAGGTCCTCGATGGAGTAGATGTCGTGGTGCGGCGGCGGCGAGATGAGGCCGACACCCGGGGTGGCGTGGCGGGTCTTGGCGATCCACGGCCACACCTTGTTGCCGGGGAGCTGACCACCCTCGCCGGGCTTCGCGCCCTGCGCCATCTTGATCTGCAGGTCGTCGGCGTTGACCAGATATTCGCTGGTCACACCGAAACGGCCGGACGCGATCTGCTTGACCGACGAGCGGCGCTGCGGGTCGTAGAGACGCTCGACGTCCTCGCCGCCCTCACCGGTGTTGGACTTGCCGCCGAGCCGGTTCATCGCGATCGCCAGCGTCTCGTGCGACTCCGCCGAGATCGAGCCGTAGCTCATCGCGCCGGTGGCGAACCGCTTGACGATCTCGGAGGCGGGCTCGACCTCGTCCAGCGGGACGGGCTCGCGGTCCTTGAAGCGGAACAGCCCGCGCAGCGAACCGGCCGCCTCGGCCAGGCCGTCGACCTTCTCGGTGTACTGCTTGAAGACGTCGTACTGCTTGCTGCGCGTCGCGTGCTGCAGCAGGAAGACGGTCTCCGGGTTGAACAGGTGGACCTCGCCCTCGCGGCGCCACTGGTATTCGCCGCCGACCTCGAGGCGGCGGTGGCTGCGCTCGGCCGGGTTCTTCGGGTACGCCTTGGCGTGCCGCGCCGCGACCTCCGCGTGGATCTCGGCCAGCCCCGAGCCGCCGATGCGCCCCGAGGTGCCGGCGAAGTAGCGCTGCAGCAGCCGGTTGTCCAGACCGACGGCCTCGAACACCTGCGCGCCGCAGTACGACGACACGGTCGAGATGCCCATCTTGGACATGATCTTCAGGACGCCCTTGCCGAGCGCCTTGACGTAGTTGCGGACGGCCTTCTTCGACTCCATGCCCGCGAGCGGGCCGGTGGCGATCAGGTCGTCGACACTCTCGAACGCGAGGTACGGGTTGACCGCCGCGGCGCCGTACCCGATCAGCACGGCCGCGTGGTGCACCTCACGGCAGTCGCCGCTCTCCACGACCAGGGCGACCTGGGTACGGGTCTGCTCGCGTACCAGGTGCTGGTGGACGGCCGCGGTGAGCAGGAGCGACGGGATCGGAGCGAGGTCCGCATTGGAGTCGCGGTCCGACAGGACCAGGATCCGGACGCCGTCCTCGATCGCCTCGGAGACGTGGCGGCAGATCTGCGTCAGGCGGGCCTTGATGCCGGCAGCACCGTCGCGCAGCGGGTAGAGACCCGAGACGCGCACGGCCTTGAAACCGGGCAGGTCACCGTCCTCGTCGATCGAGAGCAGTTTGGCCAGCTCGTCGTTGTCGAGGATCGGGTAGGGCACGACGATCTGCCGGCAGCTCGCCGGACCTGGGTCGAGCAGGTTGCCCTCGGGGCCGATGGTCATCGACAGGCTGGTCACCAGCTCCTCGCGGATGGCGTCCAGCGGCGGGTTGGTGACCTGGGCGAACAGCTGGTGGAAGTAGTCGAACAGCAGCCGCGGGCGGGTAGACAGCGGCGAGATCGGCGTGTCGGTGCCCATCGACCCCAGCGGCTCCGCGCCCAGGCGGGCCATCGGCGCCACGAGGATCTTCAGCTCCTCCTCGGAGTAGCCGAAGACCTGCTGGCGGCGCATGACCGAGTCGTGGGTGTAGATGACGTGCTCACGCGGCGGGAGGTCCTGCAGGTCGATCAGCCCGGCGTGGAGCCACTCGTCGTACGGCTCCGCGGCGGCCAGCTCGGCCTTGATCTCGTCGTCGTGCACGATCCGGCCGGCCTCGGTGTCGACCAGGAACATCCGGCCCGGCTGCAGCCGGCCCTTCGCGACGACCGTGGCCGGGTCGAGGTCGAGCACACCCGCCTCGGAGCCCAGCACGACCAGGCCGTCGCTGGTGTGCCACCAGCGGCCGGGGCGCAGGCCGTTGCGGTCCAGGACCGCGCCGATCATTGCGCCGTCGGTGAACGCGACGCTGGCCGGGCCGTCCCACGGCTCCATCAGGCTGGCGTGGAACTTGTAGAACGAGCGCCGCGCCGGGTCCATCGACGGGTCGTTCTCCCACGCCTCCGGGATCATCATCAGCACGGCGTGCGGCAGGCTGCGCCCGGACAGGTGCAGCAGCTCGAGGACCGCGTCGAAGTTCGCCGAGTCGGACGCCTCGGGCGTGCAGATCGGGAACAGCCGCTTGATGTTGCCCGGGACGTTCGGCGAGGCCAGCAGCGCCTCACGCGCGGCCATCCAGTTGCGGTTGCCCCGGATCGTGTTGATCTCGCCGTTGTGGGCGATGAACCGGTAGGGGTGCGCCAGCGGCCACGACGGGAAGGTGTTCGTCGAGAAGCGCGAGTGCACCAGCGCGATCGCGCTCTGGACCCGCGGATCGGTCAGGTCCGGGAAGAACGCCGGCAGCTGGTCGGGCGTGAGCATGCCCTTGTAGGTGATCGTGCGCGCCGACAGCGACGGGAAGTACGCCGCGACGCCGCGCTGGGTGCTCTCCCGCTCGGCCTGCTTGCGGATGCAGAACGCCACCCGGTCGAGCTCGAGACCCGACAGCGGCTCACCGGCCGGGCCGGTTTTCGTGCCGGTCAGCCGGTGCGCGGCCAGGAAGACCTGCTTGATCAGGGGGCGGGCCGCCTCGGCGGTCTCACCCAGCCCGGACGCGTTCACGGGCACGTCACGCCAGCCGAGGATGTCGCCACCCTCGACCAGGGCGTACTTCTCGAAGACGGCCATCGCGCGGGCCGCGGAGTCCGGGTCGTTGGGCAGGAAGACCAGACCCGTCGCGTACGAGCCGGCGGGCGGCAGGTCAAAACCGGCCACGTCGCGCAGGAACGCGTCGGGGACCTGGATCATGATGCCGGCGCCGTCGCCCGTGTTGTACTCGGCGCCGCGGGCGCCACGGTGATCGAGCCGGATCAGCGCCGACAGGCCCTTGGCGACCACGTCGTGGGAGCGCCGGCCGTAAAGGTCGGCGACGAACGCCACGCCACACGCGTCGCGCTCCTGAGCCGGGTCGTACAACCCCTGAGGGTGCGGAAGAGCCACCGGGCCTCCGATCGTCACTGGTGTTTCCGTTCAAGGTCGGGACGACGTCGGCCCTGCAAAGTCTCTAGAGTCTACGTTAGTCGTGACCGCTCTCCGCCAGGTGCGGATGGATCACACTTTTGCCCCACCGGAATTGTCACCGGTGGCCTGCCGGGGGCGGTATGTCGTTGCCGGGCGAGAGTCGTCGCCGGGCAGTTCGGTAGTCTCGCGCGGTGGCGCTAGAGGATACGGACGTCTACACCCGGCTGGAACGCTTCTACGATGCCGTGCCCCGCGACGCCGCCGTCGTGGAGGACATCGGTGGGTTCGTGCTCTTCGTCAACGACGGCTGGGGATGGCCCTATTACGCCCGCCCGCGCCTGGGCGGCGCCGAAACACCGTCCGCGGCCGATATTACCGCCGTCCGCCGGCGCCAACGAGAGCTCGGTGTCCCCGAGGCGTTCGAATGGGTGCACGAAACGACCCCGGACCTGCTGGCCGTGGCCCGGTCCGCCGGCCTCGACGTGCTGCTCGCGCCGCTGATGGTGCTGGAGAGCGCTGCCCTGGTGCCGGACCTGCCGCTGCCCGGGGCGACGATCCGCTTTCTCGACCCGGCGTCGGCGACGTTTGCCCAGGACATCAGCATCAGCCGCGCGGTGGGCCGCCTCGGCTTCGGTGCACCCGCGAACGCCACCGCCGTGCAGACGGGCTCGCTGGCGATCGAGGTCGCCGGTCCGGCGCAGCGTGACGCGGTGCCGCCGCTGAGCGAGGAGGCGATCGCCCAGCAGGTGCGCCGCCACGCTTCCGGCCGGTTCGTCAGCGCGGTCGTGGAGTCCCCCGCCGATGGCATCCTCGCCTGCGGTGCGGTCCAGCGCGTCGAGAGTGTCGCGGAGATCGCGGGGGTGGCCACGCTGCCGTCGGCCCGCCGCCGCGGTTACGCCTCGCAACTGACCGCCAGCCTGGCCCGCCGCACCCTGCTCGACGGCTCCGACCTGGTCCTGCTCTCGGCCGGCGACGACGACGTGGCCCGCCTCTACTCCAAGGTCGGCTTCCGCCGTATCGGCACAGCCTGCATCGCGGAGCCGGCCGCAGCCGCGATCTAGCCGCCCTAGGTGGTTTTCGGGTCCGGGGGTTGCCAGTCGGCGGTCAGGCCGTGGTCGTGGCCGAGGATCCGGGGGCGCAGCGAGCCGAGTGCCGCGTTGCGCGCCCGCAACGCCAGGCGTCCCCGTGCCTGCACGACCGCCGACATCCGCCGGGTCTGCCGGACCACACTGGCCGTGCGCGGCCGGCGGGCCCGGTCGTACTCCTCCACGGCCGCACCGAGGGCCGCGCCGGTCGGGCAGTCGGCGACCAGCGACCGCAGTGTCGCCGCGTCCTCGAACGCCAGGCACGCGCCCTGCCCGAGGTGGTGGGGCATCGCGTGGGCGGCGTCACCGATCAGGACCACTCCGCCCGTACCGGATCGAAAGCCGTAGGAACGGGGCAGGGGTCGCAACTCCCGGACCTCCTGCGGGACCAGGTCCTCGGGCCGGGTCGCCGCGAGCAGCGCGCCGACCGGCGCGTGCCAGCTCGCGAACCAGCGACGTAGCAGGGCGAGCTGGGTCGCGGCGGGCTCGGGCCGGGGTGCGCCCGCGGCGGTGGCGACCCAGTAGACGCCGCCACGACCGGCGGCACGCTCACCGAGCGGCATCGAGACGAAGCGGTAGCCGGCGCCGAGTGTCTCGCCACCGACGGCCTGATCGGCGGGGAGGTCCGGCACACGGTAGCCGGGGATGACCGCCTGCCAGGCGGCGAAGCCGGACCCGACGGCTGCGGCCTCCGGTGCGAGCGCGCGGCGGACGGTGCTGTCGATGCCGTCGGCGGCGACCAGCAGGTCGGCCTCGAAGTAGGTGCGGCCGTCCCCGACGGACGGTCGCTGGGCGCGGCCGGTGCGCACGGTGGTGATCTCGAAGCCGGTACGGATGTCGACGCGGTCGCCGAGCCCGGCCACGAGGGCGTCGTACAGATCCTCCAGGTGCACGACCGCCGGGCCCGGACCCGCGCCGGGGCGGGCGCGCGGCGCGACGAGCCACTGGCCGTCGGGCCGGCGGACGCCGCCGTCGGGCAGCGGCGACACGATCGCCGACCAGCCGCCGTCCGGGTCGATGGCCTCGAGGGCCCGGCGCCCGTTGGGCCAGAGCACCAGGGCCGTCGGGGACGCGGCGACACGTTCACCGCGTTCGAGCAGGGTCACCTGCCAGCCGTCACGGGCCAGGGCACCGGCGGTGGCCAGACCGGCCATGCCGGCTCCGACCACCACGGCCGTCCGCACGCCGCCGCCGTCCGCCGGGGCCGGGCGGTCAGTGCTCGTCGGCGGAGGCGGACGCGGACGACTTGTCGTCGCCGGTGTCCGCGGGCTCGTCGGCAGGTACGGTCACGGGCTCGGCCGGGGGCAGCGCGCCCGTGCGTTCGTACTCGTGGAAGCGGTCTTCGCTGACCACCTGGTAGGCCTTCGGGGTCTTGGCCACCGCCGGGCCGCTCCCGACGTCGACCTGGGACACGTCGCTCTCCGCGGCCGGCTCGGGCGCGGTGTCGGGCGCGTCGATCGGGACGACGTACTCGCGGGGGCCCTTGACCAGCAGGAAGTAGATCAGCGCGCCGAGGAAGACGATGACCGAGGTGAAGACGTTGAGGCGGATGCCGAAGAAGTGGTTGGCGTCGTCGACGCGCAGCATCTCGATCCAGCCGCGACCCACGGTGTAGGCCATCACGTAGACCGCGAACGCCCGGCCGCGCCCGAACTTGAACTTGCGGTCGAGCAGGAAGACCAGCCCGGCGACACCGACGTTCCAGATCAGCTCGTAGAGGAACGTCGGGTGGTAGAGGTCCGGCAGGGTCACGGCCTTGCCGTCGATGACGGTGGCGTGACCCGGGTTGGACCGGTCCATGTCGTGGACCCGCAGACCCCACGGCAGGCTCGTGACGGCGCCGTAGAGCTCGTTGTTGAACCAGTTGCCGATGCGGCCGATCGCCTGCGACAACGGCAGCGCCGGGGCGGCCGCGTCGGCGAAGACGCTCAGCGGGAGTCCGAGCTGGCGGGCGGCGAGCCAGGCGCCGAGCGCGCCACCGGCGACGGCACCCCAGATGCCGAGACCGCCCTCCCAGATCTGGAAGATGCGGATCGGGTCGCCGCCGGAGCCGAAGTACTCACCCGGGGAGGTGATCACGTGGTAGATCCGGGCGCCGATGATGCCGAACGGCACCGCCCACACCGCCATGTCCAGCGAGGCCCACGGTGCGACACCGCGGCGCCGCAACCTGTACTCCATGACGAGGACACCGACGACGATGCCCGCGACGATGCAGAGGGCGTACGCCCGGATCGGCAGTCCGAGGAGGTGCCAGACCGAGGTCGTGGGGCTGGGGATGGCGGCCATGTTCACGCGGGCACCCTACCGCCGGAAGCTGACACAGCAAGCATCAGGACCGTGCCGCCCGGACACCTTCTGCGAGCTCGGCACTGAGCGCGCGGAGCCGGTCCAGCCCGGTGCCCCGGTCGGGAGCGTCCAGGACGCACCGGATCAGGGCGCTGCCGACGATCACACCGTCGGCGAACGCGGCCACCTCGGCCGCCTGGGCGCCCGTGCCGACACCCAGACCGACACCGACCGGCATCTCCGGGTCCACCGCGCGGATCCGCTCGACGAGCTCCGGCGCCTGCGACGAGACCTGCGTGCGGGCACCGGTGACGCCCATCAACGCGGTCGCGTAGACGAAACCGCGGCACTGGTTGACGGTCATCGCCAGCCGGTCGTCGGTCGAGGACGGCGAGACGAGGAAGGTGCGGTCGATCGCGTACCGGTCGGCGGCGGCGATCCACTCCTGGGCCTCGTCCGGGATGAGGTCCGGCGTGATCATGCCGGTCGCGCCGGCCGCGGCGAGGTCGCGGGCGAACGCGTCCACGCCGTACTTCTCGACGGGGTTCCAGTAGGTCATCAGCACGACCGTGGCGCCCGCGTTCGCGACCGCCTCGATGATGCGCAGCGTGTCCTTGGTGCGGACACCCGCGGCGAGCGCGATGTCGCTGGCCTTCTGGATGACCGGGCCGTCCATGACCGGGTCGGAGTACGGCAGCTCGACCTCGATGACGTCACAGCCCGCCTCGGCCATGGCGACCATCGACTTGATGCTGTCGTCGACGGTCGGGAAGCCCGCGGGCATGCAGCCGACGAGCACCGCCCGCCCCTCGGCCTTCGCCTTGCCGAAGGTCTCGGAGATGCTCAAGAATTCTCCCCCGGAACGATCGTCTCGACCTCGTCGAGGATGCCGAAGTAGGCGCCCGCGGTGTGCACGTCCTTGTCACCGCGGCCGGACAGGTTGATGACGATCGTCGGCGTCCGGCCGAGCTCCTCGGTCAGCCGCGGCACGATGCGCGCGGCGCCGGCCAGGGCGTGCGCGCTCTCGATCGCCGGGATGATGCCCTCGGTGCGGCACAGCAGCTGGAACGCGGCCATCGCCTCGTCGTCGGTGACGGGCTCGTAGACCGCGCGGCCGGTGTCGTGCAGCCAGGCGTGCTCCGGGCCGACACCCGGGTAGTCCAGGCCCGCCGAGATCGAGTGCGACTCGACCGTCTGGCCGTCCTCGTCCTGCAGCACGTACGTGCGGGCGCCGTGGAGCACACCCGCCGAGCCGCCGGTGATGGACGCGGCGTGCCGCCCGGTCTCGACGCCGTCACCGCCGGCCTCGAAGCCGAACAGGCGCACGGACTCGTCGGGGACGAACGCGTGGAAGATGCCGATGGCGTTGGAGCCACCGCCGACGCAGGCCGCGACCGCGTCGGGCAGCCGGCCGATCTTCTCCAGGCACTGGGCGCGCGCCTCGATGCCGATGCCGCCCACGAAGTCGCGGACGATCTCCGGGAACGGGTGCGGTCCGGCGGCGGTGCCCAGCAGGTAGTGCGTGGTGTCGACGCTGGAGACCCAGTCGCGCAGGGCCTCGTTGAGCGCGTCCTTGAGCGTGCGTGAACCGTTCGTCACCGGGATCACGGTGGCGCCGAGCATGCGCATGCGCGCGACGTTCAGCGCCTGCCGCTCGGTGTCCATCTCGCCCATGTAGACCACACACTCGAGGTCGAGCAGCGCGGCCGCCGTGGCACTGGCGACACCGTGCTGCCCGGCGCCGGTCTCGGCGATGACCCGCGGCTTGCCCATCTGCTTGGCCAGCAGGGCCTGACCCAGCACGTTGCGCACCTTGTGGGCGCCCGTGTGGTTCAGGTCCTCGCGCTTGAGCAGCACCTCGGCGCCGATCGCGGCGGAGAGCCGGTCGGCCTTGTAGAGCAGCGACGGGGTGCCCGCGTAGTCACGCAGCAGACCCGTGAACCGCTCCTGGAAGACCGGGTCGGTCTTCGCCGTCCGGTACGCCGCGTCGAGCTCGTCGAGCGCACGGACCAGCGCCTCGGGGACAAAACGTCCGCCGTACCGGCCGAAGTGCCCGGCGAGGTCCGGCAGGACCGGCGCGCTCATCGCACGGGCCGGGGTGTCGCCGGGTGGTTACCGGCGTTGACGAGCTCGGCGACGGCGTCACGCGGGCTCTTCTTGGTCACCAGACCCTCACCGACCAGCACGGCGTCCGCGCCGGCCGACGCGTACCGGATCAGGTCGTGCGGGCCCCGCACGCCGGACTCGGCGATCTTCACGACGTTGTTGGGCAGGCCCGGTGCGATCCGCTCGAAGACGGACCGGTCCACCTCGAGGGTGCGCAGGTCACGGGCGTTGACGCCGATCACCTGAGCCCCCGCGTCCAGGGCCCGGTCGGCCTCCTCCTCGTTGTGCACCTCGACGAGGGCCGTCATGCCCAGCGACTCGATGCGCTCGAGCAGGCCCATGAGCACGTTCTGCTCCAGGGCCGCCACGATGAGCAGGACGAGGTCCGCGCCGTGCGCCCGCGCCTCGTGGATCTGGTAGCTGGAGACGACGAAGTCCTTGCGCAGCACCGGCACCTGCACGGCAGCACGCACCGCGGCCAGGTCCTCCAGCGAACCGCCGAACCAGCGGCCCTCGGTGAGCACGCTGATGCAGCGGGCGCCACCCGCCGCGTACTCACCGGCGAGCTCCGCCGGGTCCGGGATGTCAGCCAGCGCGCCCTTCGACGGCGACGACCGCTTGACCTCCGCGATCACCGCCACGCCGGGCTTGCGCAGGGCCGCGTACGCGTCGATCGCGGGCGGAGCCGCCGCCGCGAGATCACGCACCTGCTCCAGCGAGAGCTGTTCCTGCCGGGCCGCGACGTCCTCGCGCACTCCGGCGAGGATCTCCTCGAGCACGTTCTGCGGTCCCGCACCACGCTCCGCGGGTCCGCCACTGCCCGCTTCAGCCTGATCGGATGTCACCTAATGACTCCCCTCTCCGGGTGTCCTCGGCCCGATGCTAGGTGGCCGCCGACAGGTCCAGCCCCCCGGGGTATGGCGCGCCTCACGAGATGGGCTGCGGCATAATGCCCTGCCGGGTGGCATGTGTCTCCTCGGTCACATCCTCCTCCTGCGTCTCTCGCGGCTAGCTGGGACCCCCTGGATGATCGGCTGACCCCATCCGGCGTTGACGGTGGCGTCACGGTTCGGAAATACGACTCCGGCATCATCAGCGTCGGGCAAACTGGTCCGCGGCGTCGCGGAACGCCGGCCCCCGGTTCGAGACATATCCCGGTTCGAGACATGGAGTGACCATGGCTGCTGCAGAGGTTGGATTCGTCGCCGTCTCCCGCGCTGTTGTCGCGGCGGCCGCGGATCTTGTCGCCGGTGTCGAGCGCCGTGTGGTCGGTGACGCCAACGTGCGCACCGCTCAGGGCAACGCGTGGGCCGCGATCTGCGCCGACCGGGCCCGGGCCCAGGCCCGCGCCGACATGGACGCGATGGTCGCCGCGCTGGCCGCCCGTCCGCGCACCGATCAGCGCGCGGTCGGATCGTCCCCGCGGTCGAGGGCTTCCCAGACCGCTCTGGTGTCCACCCGCTGATCGACCTCCACCTGGTCGGCACTGACACGGCGCTCGTAACGCGCACCCATCGCCGGCCACTCGTGGCCGTAGCGGACAGCTGACAGGCCGCCGAGCACGATCAGCAGACCACCCAGCACGCACAGCACCGGCCAGATCACACCGCCCGCACCCGCCGAGCCGGTGTCGAGGCCGGCTCGTCCCGCGATCGCGCCCGCGGCGACACCCAGCCCGGCCAGGGCCAGCAGCCCGCCGAGCACCCGGCGCACGATCCCGCGGGTGGCCAGCAGCGCGCCCGCACCGGCCAGGGCCACCAGTGCCAGGCCGATGACCCACGGCTCCAGGTCCGCGCCCGTCCGGATCGCCCTCAGCGCGGACAGTCCGGGCCGTTCGGTCACGACCTCCGACCAGGTACGCGTGACGGCGTACACCGCGAGCCCGGCGCCCGCCAGGCAGAACAGCACGGTCGAGGTCAACCGGCGCCGGGGTGTCATCAGCGGGCCGCGCGCAAAGTCTCGGCGGCGGCGATCGCGGCCAGGACTGCGGCGGCCTTGTTGCGGGTCTCCTGCTCCTCGGCGGCCGGATCGGAGTCGGCCACGATGCCCGCACCGGCGCCGACGTAGGCCGTACCGTTCCGCAGCAGTGCGGTGCGGATCGCGATCGCCATGTCCATGTCGCCCGCGAAGCCGAAGTAGCCGACCGTGCCGCCGTACAGGCCTCGGCGGGTGGGCTCGAGGCTCTCGATGATCTCCATGGCCCGGACCTTGGGCGCGCCGGAGAGTGTGCCCGCCGGGAACGTCGCGGCCAGGGCGTCGAACGCCGTCCGGTCCTCGCGCAGCTCACCGACCACGGTCGAGACGATGTGCATGACGTGGCTGTACCGCTCGATGCGGGCGAAGTCGGGCACCTCGACCGTGCCCGCCCGGCAGACCCGGCCCAGGTCGTTGCGGCCCAGGTCGACCAGCATCACGTGCTCGGAGCGTTCCTTGGGGTCGGCCAGCAGTTCGGCCGCGAGCGCGTTGTCCTGCTCGGGCGTGGCACCGCGCCACCGGGTGCCGGCGATCGGGTGCAGCAGGGCGCGGCGCACCCCGCCCTCCTCGGCGCTGACCTTGAGGTGTGCCTCGGGCGACGAGCCGACGATGTCGAAGTCGTCGAAACGCAGCAGGTACATGTACGGGCTCGGGTTGGTCGCCCGCAGCACCCGGTAGACGTCCAGCGGGTCGGCGTCGGTGGGCCGCTCGAAACGCTGCGCGACGACGATCTGGAAGCACTCCCCCGCCCGGATCGCCTCCTTGGCCGTCTCGACCGCCTTCTGGTAGTCGCCCGGCGCGGTCCGGCTGACCACCTCACCGGCCGGCACCCGCTCGACCGTGGAGATCATCGGCGGGGTGGGCCGCGACAGCGCGGTGGTCATCGCGTCGAGCCGCCCGACCGCCTGGTGATAACCGGCGCGGGCCGCCGCCTCATCGGCCCCGGCGGGCAGGACGGCGTTGGCGACCAGGATCGCCGAGCCGTCGTAGTGGTCCAGCACGACCAGGTCGGTCGCCAGCATCATGCCCAGCTCGGGCAGCGGCACGTCGTCGGTGGCGGTCGCCGGCAGACGCTCGAAGCGGCGGATCAGGTCGTAACTGAGATAGCCGACCATGCCTCCGGTCAGCGGGGGGAGATCGTCGCCCGTACCGGGCTCCTCAGGGGCGGCCAGGGCCGCGACGGTCTCCCGCAGGGCGACCACCGGATCCCCGTCCACCGGTACGCCGTCAGGCGGGCTACCCAGCCAGGCGGCCTGACCGTCGCGCTCGACCAGCGTGGCCGCACTGCGGACACCGATGAACGAGTAGCGCGACCAGGCGGCGGAGCCGGCACCCTGCTCGGCCGACTCGAGCAGGAAGGTCCCCGGCCCGCCGGCCAGCTTGCGGTAGACACCGACCGGAGTCTCGCCGTCGGCCAGCAGCCGGCGGGTGACCGGCACGACCCGGCGCCGCGAGGCCTGCATGACAAAGGCGTCCTCATCGGGTGAAACCGCACCGGTGGTCGTCATGCGCGCGCCCCTTCTCCGTCGGTCACGGGCAGGTTGTCGGAGAAGCAGGTGTGCGTGCCGGTGTGGCAGGCCGCCCCGACCTGCTCGACCGTGACCAGCAGCGCGTCGCCGTCGCAGTCCAGCGAGACCGATTTCACGTACTGGTGGTGGCCGGACGTGGCGCCCTTCACCCAGTACTCCTGGCGGCTGCGGGACCAGTAGGTGGCCCGGCCCGAGGTCAGCGTGCGGTGCAGCGCCTCGTCGTCCATCCACGCCAGCATCAGCACGTCACCCGTGCCGGCCTCCTGGACGATCGCGGCCACCAGGCCGTCGGAGGAGCGGCGCAGACGGGCGGCGACGGCCGGGTCCAGCGCGGAGACAGGTCCGTTCACAAGGTCAGTTGCGGGCACAGCGTCAATTGTCCCGCACCTGCCCTCACCGTCCACCAGCGCGTACCTGTAGCCCACGATCCGGTCACGGACCCGCACCGGGGGTGTGACCGGACGGCTCTGGACGGTACCGTCGTCGTGCGCTGTGCCTGCCCGGGTGCCGCGCCCGCTGTCCGCACCGCCCTCGGGCGTGCGGGTCGCGCCGCCACTGGAACGGGAGTCTTGAACCGATGGAGCCGACGTCCGAGCCCGACCACAACCGGCAGTCACGCGGCCTCGGCCGCTTCTGGCCGGTCCACGGGACGCCCGCGCCGGCCCAGCGGCAGTCCGATGAGGATCCGGACGCGCCCCCCGGGGCAGCCGGCGCCGCGGCGCCCGCGTCCGACCACCCAGCCGGCGCCGCCGGCCCGACCGGGGAGCACCCGCAGGTGAGCGATCAGCAGTCCCAGCCGCAGGATGATCAGCACGGCGCCGACGAGCAGAGCCCGTTCGCTCCGGCCCGGCCGCACCCGGCGCTGACCAGCGACACGCAGATGGTCGCCCTCGGCTCGCGCCGCCCGGCCGACGCCCTGCTCGGCGGTTCCAACGGCTCCCGCTGGACCAACCAGGGCGGCTTCCCGCCCGCCGAGACCAACGGTCACCGCAACGGCGAGGCCGGTCCCCGTCACGGCGGCGCCCCGATCACCAACGGCGCGGCCGGTCCGGGCAGCAGCCCGGCGCCGGGGTCCCGCTCGCCGTTCGCCCCGTCCGGCGACGAGGGCACCCCCCGTCCGCCGTTCCCGGCCGGCGACAACGCACCGCACTCGCCGTTCGCAGCCGGTGACAACGCACCGCGCCCGCCGTTCGCAGCCGGCGACAACACTCAGCGCCCGCCGTTCGCAGCCGGTGACAACGCACCGCGCCCGTCGTTCGGGGCCGGTGACGACGGCGCGCCGCGCCCGTTCACGGCACCCGATCCAGCTCCGCGGCCGCCGTTCGCCATGGGTGGTGACGAGGCCGCGCCTCGGGCCCCGTTCGCGATGGGCAGTGACGCGGGACCGGGTTCCCGGTCGCCGTTCGCGCCCACCGGCAACGACACCCCGGCCCCGGCCCGGTCGCCGTTCGCCCCGGCCGAGGAGGACGCGCCCGCCACGCCGTTCGCACCGTCACCGTTCGCGCCGCAGGCGTCCGGCTCCGCGCCGGTGAGCAGCCCGGCCGCCCAGTCGCAGGTCGTCCAGTCGCAGGCCGCCCAGTCGCAGACCACCCAGCCCGCGCCGGTGCACCCGCTGGACCAGGTCCACCCGCTCGACCAGGCCCACCCGCTCGACCCGGGCACGCCGGTGCCCAGCAGCGCGCCGCCGGTGCAGCAGAGCCGCCCGGTCAGCGCCCAGCCCGCGGGGTCCGGGTCAGCAACGGGGTCGGCGCAGGTCCCCGTGCCGATGCCGGGCCGCCCGGTCAGCACACCGCCGGCCGCCGCTCAGGCTGCCGCCGCTCAGGCCGGCTCCGCGCCGACCAGTGAGCAGCCGCAGGCCACCCGGTCCGTGCCGCACGCCCCCAGCGCCGACAACGTCCCGACGCGGCTCGAGCCGACCGGCTGGGCCACCGGCCCTCGTGCCGGCGCCTCCGGCAGCGCCGCGGTGCCGGTCAGCCCGGCCGGCGGGCGCCGCAGCCGGGAGGACGACGACGAGTTCCGCACCCCGGCCCCGCGCCGGGCGGCGAACCTCGACGACGCCAACGAGGCCTCGGCCGGGCGCCGGTCGGCCCGCACCGCCGAGTCCGACGCCGTCGACGCCCCGCTGCGCCCGGGAGACGTGAACGAAACGTCGATCACCTTCTGGGAGGACGCCGCCAGCGAGCAGTTCCGGGCGGAGTGGCACGAGGTCAAGGCACAGTTCGTCGACGACCCGGTGGCCGCCCTGACCCGGGCCCACGACCTGCTCACCGAGGCCGTGCACGAGCTGACCGAGTCGATGCTGGCCGAGCGCGACGACCTGGACCCGCTGCGCGGCACCGCCACCCCGGACACCGAGAGCATGCGCATGGCGATGCGTGGCTACCGCGAGTTCCTGGACCGCATCCTCGCTCTCTAGCACCACCACCGAAGCCGCGATTCCCCACCAGGGGGATCGCGGCTTTTTTGGTGCTCGATTGTGCTGCCCGCGGAATTCATCTAGCGTTGAACTCATCACTTGATGAGTTCTTGAAGGGGGCATCATGACCAGCGCCATCGAGGTCCGGGACCTCGTGGTCGAGCGCGGCAAGCGCCGCGTGTTGCACGGGATCAGCTGCACGGTTCCGGCCGGCAGCGTCGCGGGCCTGCTCGGGCCGAGCGGCAGCGGCAAGACGACACTCATCCGGGCCGTCGTCGGGGTGCAGGTCGTGCGGTCGGGCACGGTCACCGTGCTCGGCGAGCCGGCGGGCTCGGCCACGCTGCGGCGCACCGTCGGCTACGTGACGCAGGCACCCAGCGTCTACGCCGACCTGTCCGTCCGGGAGAACGCCCGCTACTTCGCCTCCCTCTACGGGTTGTCGTCACCCGAGGCCGACCGGGCCATCGCCGACGTCGGACTGGCCGGTGCGGCCGGGCAGCTGGTCGGCAACCTCTCCGGCGGGCAGCGCAGCCGCGCGTCGCTGGCCTGCGCGATGATCGGCCAGCCGCGCCTGCTGGTGCTGGACGAGCCCACGGTCGGCCAGGACCCGGTGCTTCGGGCGGACCTGTGGGCGAAGTTCCACGCCCTGGCCGCCGCGGGCACCACGCTGCTGGTCTCCAGCCACGTCATGGACGAGGCCGGCCGCTGCGACCGTCTCCTGCTCATCCGCGAGGGCCGCCTCATCGGCGACGACTCCCCCGCGGCGATCCGCGCCTCCGCGGGTACCGATGATCTGGAAGAAGCCTTCCTGCGGCTCATCCGCGGGACCGGGGAAGGGGTTGCGGCATGACCGACTGCACCGAAGCGAGCTTGCGAGCGAAGGGCCAGAAGGGCATGCCTGAGGGGGGCACAGCATGAATTTGCGGATCACGTTCTCGACCGCGGCGCGGATCCTGCGGCAGTTGCGGCACGACCGGCGGACCGTCGGGTTGCTGGTCGCGGTGCCGGCCCTGCTGCTCACCCTCCTCTATTTCATGTACGACAACGCCGGCAGCACCTTCGACCGGATTGCCCTGGTCATGCTCGGGGTCTTCCCGTTCGTGATCATGTTTCTGGTGACCAGCATCGCGATGCTGCGCGAGCGGACCACCGGCACCCTCGAACGCCTGCTCACCACGCCGCTGGGCAAGCTCGACCTGCTCTTCGGCTACGGCCTGGCGTTCGGTGTCGCCGCGGCGATCCAGGCCGGTGTTGCGGTCGGGGCGGCGTACTGGCTGCTCGGGCTGGACACCGTCGGCAGCGCCGGCCTGGTCGTGCTGATCGCCGTGGTCAACGCCGTGCTCGGGGTGGCGCTCGGGCTGTTCTGCAGCGCCTTCGCCCGCACCGAGTTCCAGGCCGTACAGTTCCTACCGGTGGTGGTCGTGCCGCAACTGCTGCTCTGCGGGCTGTTCGTGCCGCGGGGGCAGATGGCGGGCTGGCTGCAGGCGGTCGCGGACGTGTTCCCGCTGTCGTACGCCGTCGAGGCGCTGGCCCAGGTCGGCGCGCACGCGGACCCCACCACGACGATGTGGCGCGACCTGACGGTCGTGGCCGGTGCGGCGATCGTCGCGCTGGTCCTGGCCGCGGCGACGCTCCGGCGTCGCACCCCCTGACCGAGGAGCGTTTTTGGTACGGCGCAGCGGGCGGCGTCCGGGCAACCAGGACACCAAGCAGTCCATCCTGGAGGCGGCCCGTCAGGTCTTCGCCGAGCGGGGTTTCGACAAGGCCTCGATCCGGGCCATCGCCGGTGAGGCGCAGGTCGACCCGGCGCTGGTGCACCACTATTTCGGCACCAAGGAGAAGCTCTTCCTGGCCAGTATGAACTCGCCGGTCGACCCGGCCGAGATCATCCCGCAGGCGCTGGCCGGGCCGCGGGACGAGGCCGGTGAGCGGCTGGTGCGGCTGATCCTCGGCGTCTGGGACTCACCGGCCGGCACCGCCGCGGTCGCGTTGATCCGCTCGGCGATGAGCAACGAGTGGACGGCGCGGCTGATGCGCGAGTTCATCGTCACGCAGGTGCTGCGCCGGGCCGTCGCCGAGCTCGGCATCGACGAGGAGGAGGCGCCGGTCCGGGCCGCCCTGGTCGCGACCCAGGTCGCCGGGCTGGCCGTGGTGCGCTACGTCCTCAAGGTCGAGCCGGTGGCGTCCGCACCGGCGGAGCAGCTGGTCGCGGCGATCGGGCCCAGCGTCCAGCGGTACCTGACGGAGGATCTGCCCGGCGTTTTCTGAGCGACCTCAGGCGGCCTCGTGCTCGCTGGTGCAGCGGTGGCAGAGCACCGGGTGCAGCAGGTGGGCCAGGTCGTGGCGGTCGGCCACCGGGCGCGGGAAGGACAGGCGGGCCAGGCGCTCGCCGAGGCGGACGACAAAACCGTAGCGGTCGAGGCGGACGACACGCGGGTCGTCGCCGGGGCGGGCGGCCGGGCCGAGCTGACGGCGGACGTAGCCGGCCATCTCCTCGACGTGGTGGTCGGACAGGTCGGCGATCAGGTCGAACTCGATCGCGCTCAGCGGGTCCGGCGAGGCCAGGGCGTAGTCGTCGGGGTCGACGTCGGCCAGTACGCCGTTGCGTTCGTAGCGCACCTCGGCGACGTCCATGCGGTGCAGGACCTGGGTGTCGCCGACGTCGAGCAGGTCGGACGCCGGGTCGGTGTCGGCGTACTCGAGGGCGGCCTCGCGGGCCTCGTCCCCGGAGAGGGCGACGGCCCAGCCGGCCACCCAGACCCGGCCGAGCGACGGCGCGCCGGCCACGGGCGGGACGTCGCTGATGTCGAGCACGAGCGCCGTGTCGTCGGCGCCTTCCATCGGCCGCAGCGCCGTGGTCAGGGCGCCGTTCCTCGGCGCGAGCAGCAGCACCCGGCCCTGCGAGTCGGCCACGTGCCGCACCGGGTAGGGGCCCTGCCGGCACGCGATGTGCGCGGTGGCCGGCAGGTGGCCTGCGGCGAGGGTACGGGCGACCTCGGCGTGGGTGGGCTGCATGTCAGGTACCTCCGGGCGCAGGTTAGGCTGTCCTTAGTAAGGACAGGCTAACCGTACAGCACCCCTGAAACGAAGTGAGATCGCCCGTGAACAACTCCCGACCCAAGGCCCGGCTCTCGCGGGCTCTCGGCATCCCTTTGACGCGCAAGTGCGTGAAGTACTTCGAGCGGCGGCCGTTCCCGCCCGGCGTGCACGGCCGTGGCCGGCGCAAGGCCTCGGACTACCAGGTCCGACTGCTGGAGAAGCAGCGCCTGCGGCACCAGTACAACATCAGCGAGGCCCAGATGCGGAAGGCGTACGACGACGCCCACCGCAAGGAGGGCAAGACCGGCGAGAACATGGTGCAGCTGCTGGAGAGCCGCCTGGACGCGACGGTGCAGCGCTCCGGCCTGGCCCGCACGATCTACCAGGCCCGCCAGCTCGTCGCCCACGGCCACTTCACCGTCGACGGCAAGAAGGTCGACCGCCCGTCCTACCGGCTCAAGCCCGGCCAGGTCGTCGAGGTCCGCGAGAGCAGCCGGCAGAAGCCGCCGTTCCAGATCGCCGCGACCGGCGCCCACCTCGACGGCCCGACCGCGCCCTACCTGTCGACGGTGCTGGAGGACCTGCGCACCACGGTGATCCGCAAGCCGCTGCGCACCGAGGTCCCGGTCGTCTGCGACGAGCAGCTCGTCGTCGAGTTCTACGCCCGCTGAGCCGGTCTGTTCAGCGGGTCTGCTCGAGCCAGGACGCGTAGAGCTTGGCGTAGATCGAGTCCTCGTCCTGGATCAGGGTGGAGTGCGGGCCGCGTTGCACGACGCGGCCCGCGTCCACGACGATCACCTCGTCCGCCGACTGGGCGGTCGAGAGCCGGTGTGCGATGGCCACCGTGGTCCGGCCGCGGGTCACGGTGTCGAGCGCCCGCTGCAGGCGCACCTCCGTGGCCGGGTCGACGGCACTGGTCGCCTCGTCCAGCACGAGCAGGTCGGGGTCCGCGACGTACGCCCGGACCAGCGCGACCAGCTGCCGCTCCCCCACGCTGAGCGCCTCGCCGCGTTCGCCCACCGGGGTTTCGACGCCCTGCGGCAGCCCGGCCAGCCAGTCGGAGAGCCCGAGCTCGATGAAGGCCAGCTCGAGATCCTCGTCGGTCAGGCCGGGCTGGGCGAAGCGGATGTTCTCCGCCACGGTGGCGTCGAAGAGGAAGCCGTCCTGCGGGACCATGACCACCCGCGACCGCAGCGACGTGAACCGCACCGAGGTCAGCGGCGTGCCGGACAGCAGCACCTCACCACCGGCGGGGTCCATCAGACGCGTGAGCAGCTTGGCAAAGGTCGTCTTGCCGCTGCCGGTCTCGCCGACCACCGCGACCTTGGTCTTCGCGGCGATCTCCAGGTCGACGTCGTCGAGCACCACCGGACCGCCGGGATAGCGGTAGGAGACGTCGGAGAAGCGGATCGACAGCGGGCCCGGCGGCAGCGGCACACCCTGGGCGTCCGGGTCGGCCACGTCCGGCTCGATGTCGAGCACGTCGAGCACCCGGCGCCAGCCGGCCACGGCGTTCTGGGCCTCGTTGAGGACCTCGGTCGCGATCTGCACCGGCTGGATGAAGAGCGTGACCAGGAACAGGAACGCGGTGAGCTTGCCGACCGTCAGGCCCCCGCCGACGCCGAGCAGCACCCCGACGACCACCACGGCGGCCAGCGCAACACCGGCGGCGATCTCACCGGTGGAGAAGCTGATGACACTGGTACGCAGGGCCCGCTGTTGCGACACCCGCAGGCTCTCGATCGACGTGTCGAGACGCTTCTCGGTCCGCCCCGCCACGCCGTACGCCCGGATGACCGTCGCGCCGACCACACTCTCGGCCACCGCACCGAGCATCGTGCCGGTGCGCTCGCGCACGACCCGGTAGGCGCCGGCGAGCCTCTTCTGGAACAGCCGGATGACAATGACCGCCGGCAGGAACGCCGCGAACACCACCAGCGTGAGCTGCCACGAGTAGACGAGCATGACGATCGTGGTGACGACCAGCTGCCCGGAGGTGAGCAGCAGCATCACGCCGCCGGTCTGCAGGAACTGCGTGATCTGGTCGACGTCGCCGGTGACCCGCGAGACCAGTGAACCGCGCCGCTCGGACTGCTGGTGCAGCATCGAGAGGTCGTGGATGTGCCGGAACGTGCGCGACCGCAGCGCCGCCAGGGCGGTCTCGCTGACGGTGAAGAGCCGGCGCGTCATGGCGTACCCGCAGGCGGTCGAGACGACGAGGACCGCGAGGGTGAGACAGACGATCAGGGTGACGACGCCGAGGTCGGGGCCGCCGGGCGCGCGCAGGCCGCGGTCGATGCCCTGCTGGATGGCGATCGGCACGGCAACCCGGCCGGCCATCGAGACCAGGGCGAGCGCCAGGGTGCCGATCAGGCCGGGACGCAGCTCGGGTGAGAGCGCGATCCCCCGCCGCACGGTGGCGAGCATGCCCTCCTCGGGCTTCTCCAGCACGGCGGTGCTCACGCGATCACACTCTCGTCCTCACGGGCGGCCTCGGCCTGCTCGTACGCGGTGACCAGGTCCAGGTAACCGGGCTGGGTCGCCAGGAGGTCATGGTGGGTGCCGGTGGCGACGACGCGGCCGTTCTCCAGGAAGACCACCTCGTCGGCGAGCGCGATGGTCGCCCGCCGGTAGGCCACGACCAGGATCGACGCGCCGGAGTCGTGCCCGCGCAGCGAGGCCAGGATCGCCGCTTCGACCCGCGGGTCGACGGCGCTGGTGGCGTCGTCGAGCACGAGCAGCCGCGGGCGTCCGGCCAGCGCCCGGGCCAGGGTGAGCCGCTGCCGCTGGCCGCCGGAGAGCGAGGTGCCCCGCTCGCCGACCGCGGTGTCGAGGCCGTCGGGGAGCTTCTCGACGAAGCCTTCGGCCTGGGCGAGGCGCAGCGCAGTCCAGGCCGCCTCGTCGTCGAGGCCGTCGCGGTCGAGGGTGACGTTGCCGCGCACGGTGTCGTCGAAGACGAACGGGATCTGGGGCACGAGCGCGGTGGTCTCCGCCAGCGCCGGCACCGACAGCTCGGGCAGCGGTGTGCCGTCGGCGCGGACGCTGCCGCTGTCCGGGTCGACCAGCCGGACCGCCAGCGAGGCGATCGTCGACTTGCCGGCGCCGGTCGCCCCGACCAGCGCCACGGTCTTGCCGGCGGGGACGGTGAACGAGACGTCGTGCAGGACGTCGCCTCCGGTCGCGTACGAGAAGGTGACCCGGTCGAAGGTCAGGGCGGCCGGACCGGTGCGCTCGAGGGCGGACGTGCCGTAGGCGAGGTCGCCCTCGGCGCCGAGCACGGCCTGGACCCGCTCCCAGCCGGCCACGCTGCGCGGCAGCTCGGCGACGACCCAGCCGATCGCGCGGACCGGGAAGGCGAGCACGGTGAAGAGGAACGCGACGCTGACCAGCTCGGCCACGCTGACCGCGCCGGACTGCAGGCGGTACGCGCCGAGCAGCAGGACGGCGAGCGTGCCGACGCTGGGCAGGCTGTCCATCAGCGGGTCGAAGAGACCACGCAGCCGCCCGACAGAGATCAGCGCGTCGCGCAGCTCGGTCACGTGGACGGCGAAGCGCCGCGACTCGTCGGCCTCGCGGCCCATCGTCTTGACGACCAGCGCGCCGTCGAAACTCTCGTGCGCGACAGCGCTGACCTTGCCGCGCAGCTGCTGAGCGCGGATCTGGCGGGGCGACATGCGCCGCGAGTAGACCAGGTTGAGCAGGAACAGCGCCGGGAAGAGGCAGACGCCGACCAGCGCGAGCACCCAGTCGGTGAAGAAGAGGGAGACGATCGCGGCCGCGATCATCACCAGCGTGCCGACGGCGAACGGCAGCGGCGCGATCGGGACGAACGCGGCCTCGACGTCGGAGTTCGCGTTCGACAGCAGGGTGCCGGTGGCGTGCCGCTGGTGCCAGGCCGGAGGCAGCGCGAGATAACGCCGGGTCACGGCGCTGCGGTAACGCGCTTGGAGGCGGAATTGCATGTAGCCCGCACCTAGTCGCCGGCCGAAGATGCTGGCCACCCGCAGCAGCGCGATGCCGATGAACGCGCCGGCGATCAGGCCCAGCTCACCGGCGCCGGCGCGGTTCTCGGCGAACGCGGGCACGACGACGTGGCCGATGACATAGCCCACGACGTAGGAGTTGGCGATGACCAGCAGGCCGAAGAGGCTGCTGCCGACGGTGCCGATGGTGAAGAGGCGGGGTTCGGTGCGGATCGCACTGCCGAGCACGCGCAGGCCCCGGCCCAGCACGTCCCGGCTGGCCCTCGTGGTCAAAATGATCGCCCTGACGTAAGTCCGTGCCGGCTGTTCCGGCCTTACCGGTCCATCCTGCCGAACCGCCCGCGAAACACCACGGGTTTACATTGTGTCCACCATTACATCGCTGCGCAGCCCCGGACCGCCGACGGGCGGGGCGACGCTGGTCACCCTACGATCCGGGTATGACGGACTATGCGCGCTCGGAACGCCGGCAACTGGCCGACCTGCTCCTCGAGGTGGGCCCGGACGTGCCGACCGTGTGCGTCGGCTGGACGACCCGTGACCTGGCCGCGCACCTGGTGGTCCGCGAGCGCCGCCCGGACGCGATGATCGGCGCGCTGATCCCGCCGCTGGCCGGTCACGGCGAGCACGTCCGCCTGGCCAAGGCCGCACAGCCCTACACCGAGATCATCCACGAGATCCGTACGCCGCCCTGGTGGAGCCCGGTGAGCAATCCGCTGGTCGACTCGCTGAGCAACACCGTGGAGTTCTTCATCCACCACGAGGACGTCCGCCGCGCCGCACCCGGCTTCACCCGCCGTGAGCTGGACCCGGGTGAGCAGAAGGCGATCTGGAACGCCGCCAAGCTGACCGCCCGGCTGGCCCTGCGCAAGGTCGGCTTCGCGGTCCTGGTCGAGGCGCCGGGCCACGGCTCGGTCCGCATCGGCGACGGCGAACCGCGCGCGACGATCACCGGCGACCCGGGCGAGCTCGCCCTGTTCAGCTCCGGCCGGCAGCGGGTGGCCGAGGTCGACGTGACCGGCGATCCGGACGCGGTGGAGAAGCTGACCAACGCCCGGCTCGGCTTCTGAATTGGCTCCTCTGATCACCGCCTGATTGGCCCAGACGCAGGTCCAATCAGCCGCCTACGGTAGGCGCATGACACCTACCGGCGGGCTGTCCCGCGCACAAGGCACCGCGCTCTGCGTCGGCGCGGTCCTGGGCACCGGCGTCATCTCGATGCCCGCGCTGGCCGCGTCGGTCGCCGGGCCGGCCTCGTTGCTCGCCTGGCTCGCTCTGATCCTGCTCTCCGCGCCGCTGGCCTGGACCTTCGCCGCCCTGGGCGCGCGCTACCCGGACGGTGGTGGCGTGTCCACCTACGTCCGGCTGGCGTTCGGGTCCCGTGCCGCCGCCGCGGTCGGCTGGTGCTTCTACTTCGCCGTGCCGCTGGGCGCTCCCCCGGCGGCCGCTTTCGCGGGCGGGTACGTCGCCGACGTGCTCGGCGGCGGCCGGGCCACCGTCATCGCCACATTTGTCGTGATCATGGCGGTCGTCTTCGTGCTCAACTGGTTCGGCCTGCGGATCTCCGGCCGGGTCCAGCTCTACCTGGCCGCGACGCTGGCGGTCCTGCTGGTGATCACCGTGGTCGCCGCGCTGCCGCACGCCCGGCTCGCCAACCTGACACCGTTCGCGCCGCACGGCTGGGCCGGCGTCGGTGCCGCCGCCGCGATCCTGGTCTGGGGCTTCGCCGGCTGGGAGGCCGTGTCGTCGCTGTCCGGCGAATACCGCAACCCGCGCCGGGACGTCCCCCGCGCGACCGCAGCGGCCGTGCTGATCGTCGGCGTGCTCTACCTGGCCGTTGCCGCGACCAGCGTCCTCGTCCTCGGGCCGGCGGCCGGGTCGAGCGCGGCGCCGCTGGCCGACCTGCTCGCCGTCGGTGTCGGCGGACCGGTACGCCCGCTCACCGCCGTGGTCGCCGTGCTGCTGACCATCGGGGCGGTGAACGCGTACCTGGCCGGGGCCTCCCGGCTGGGCGTGGCGCTGACCCGCGACGGTGCGCTCCCGGCCCGGTTCGTCGGCACGCCGCGCAGGTCACTGGCCTTCGTCACGCTCGGCGGGCTCGCCTCGGTGCTGCTCCCGCTCGACCTGCACACCGCGATGCTGCTGGTCACCGGCTGCTTCACGCTGGTCTACGTGCTGGGCACGGCAGCCGCCCTGAAGCTGCTCCCGGCGGGCTGGTCGCGCCGCGGCGCCGGTGTTGCGTTCGTGGCCGTGCTCGGACTGCTGGTGCTCAACGGGCTGCCCGCCCTGCTCAGCCTGGCCGTGGCGGCGGGCGCGGTGCTCTACGTGTCCCTCAGGACGGCCCCGAAGATCGCCAGTCCCTCGTCGAGCAGCGCCGGATCGATCGCGCCGAACCCGAACACGAACCCGGTCGAGTCGCTGCCGTAGGCGCCCAGGTCGTCGAGCTCCACGCCGCGGCGGGCAGCGGCGGCCACCACCGCGGCGGAGTTCGCCCCGAGCGCGGTCACGTGCAGGCCTGCCGCCGACGGGATGACCTGCAGGCGGTCATGGGCCGAGAGCGCCGCGACGATCCGGGCGTGGCGTTCCGCGTACTCCTTGCCGGCGCGGCGCACGTGCCGGGCCAGCTGCCCCTCGTCGATGAAGCGGGCCAGGGCCGCCTGCACCGCGACCTGGCCGTACCCGTCCCCGAGCTGCCGGGCAGCGATCAGGGCCTCCCGCAACCCGGCCGGCGCCAGCACAAAACCGGTCCGCACGCCGGGCACCATGCTCTTGGAGAAGGTGCCGACGTAGAGCACCCGGCCGGCGGTGTCCAGGCTGTGGAGCGGCTCCAGCGGACGCGCCGAGAAGCGGAACTCGCTGTCGTAGTCGTCCTCGACGATCGCCACCTGCCGCCGCCGCGCCCAGTCCAGCAGGGCGTGCCGCCGGCCCAGGCTCATCGCCCGGCCGAGCGGGAACTGATGCGACGGCGTCGCATAGACCACCCGCGCGGTGCCGGGCAGGTCGTCCACCACCAGGCCGTGCTCATCCACCGGTACGCCGACCACGCGCGCACCCAGCGACTCGAACAACCGCCGCGCGGGCGGATAACCCGGCTCCTCGACCGCCACCACGTCACCGGGTCGCAGCAGCACCCGGCCGATCAGGTCCAGCGCGTGCTGGGTGCCGTTGGTGACGAGCACGTCATCCTCGCTCGCCCGGACCGACCTCGAATACCCGACGTAGCGCGCGATCGCCGCACGCAGCGCCGGGTGCCCGGCGGGTGTCGCGTACGCGCCGGGGTTGTTGGCCCGCAGCCGCAGCTCCGCCGTGACGAGCCGCCGCCACGAGTCGAACGGGAACAGCCGCGCGTCCGGCACCCCGCTGCGGAAGTCGTACCGGGGTGCGGGCGTGTCGCCGCTGGTCGGCTGGGGCGTGAAGGTCCAGCCGGCGCGGGGCCGCAGCGGGTCGGCCGCCACCCGCCGCGGCGCCGGGGCGTCACGGACGGGTGCCACGTACGTCCCCGCGCCGACGCGCGACACCAGGTAACCCTCGGCGACCAGACGCTCGTACGCGGTGGCCACGCTGTTGCGCGCCACCCCGAGATCGGCCGCCAGGACCCGCGTCGCCGGCAGCCGGTGCCCGACGGGCAACCGTCCGTCCACGATGGCCGCCCGCAGCGCGCGGTAGACACCTACCGTCTTCTCGCCGGTGCCGTCGAGGCTGATGACCAGATCCACGCCGCCCATTCTCGGGTGCCGGGCACCCCGTCCGGGTCACCGTGGTGCGAACGCGCACCGGTGTCAGTCCTCCCGGTCGAGCACCAGACCCGGGCGGCCGGCCGCGCAGACGACGTCGAACTTGACCCGGTCGTGGTTGTCGGCGAGGCCGCGGAACTCGCCCTCGGCCTCGCCGTCCTGCGGGCCGCGGTCGCGTTCGTGCAGCTCGAAGCCCTGTTTCGGGGACATGCTGACGATCTCCGGGCGGCTGCCGGCGCAGCGGCCGACAACCGTCCCGCCCCGGGTCGGCAGGGTGCGGGTGCCCGCGGTGGTGGACGGGGAGGCCGGTGGTCGCGTACCGGTGCCGGCCGACGCCGAGGGCACGGCCGACGCCACCACCGAGGCCTGCTGACGCGCCAGCTCGTCCGCGACCTCCGCGGCGCTCAGCGGACGGGCCTCGGAGCCGGTCAGGCCGTTGCCGATGACGCTGATCGCGGCCAGCCCGACCAGCACGGCGAGCACGGCGGCGCCGATCCAGCCGGCGGTCACGAGCAGAGGTCGACGAGTCACACGATCGACTATGCCCCGCCGGACCCTAAGGCAGGCCCGTGCGCACGCTAAGGGACGGTTAAGGGCGCTGTTGCGGGTCCGGCCGCGGGTTACCGTGCAGCGTGGCCCACCTCTTGCTGATCGAGGACGACCCGGCGATCCGGACGACCCTGCTGCGCGCCCTGCGCGAGCGCGGGCATGCCGTGGCGGCCTCGCACACAGCGATGGACGGCCTGCAGACCGCGCTGGCCGAGCGGCCCGATCTGGTGGTGCTCGACCTCGGCCTGCCGGATCTCGACGGGCGCGAACTGCTGCGGATGCTGCGGGCCGTGAGCACGATGCCGGTGATCGTGGCGACCGCCCGCGACGACGAGGAGGAGATCGTCCGGGTCCTCGACGCGGGCGCCGACGACTACATCGTCAAGCCGTTCACCGCGGCCCAGCTCGACGCGCGGGTGCGGGCGGTGCTCCGGCGCGGCGCGACCGCCGGGACCGAACCGGTGGCGCTGACCGTCGGCGGGCTCCGGATCGACGCGGGTGCGCGCACGGCCACTCTGGACGGGACGGATCTCGACCTCACACCCCGTGAGTTCGACCTGCTGCACCACCTGGCCGGCCGGGCCGGGCAGGTCGTGACCAAGCGTGAGCTGCTCAGCGAGGTGTGGCAGGTCCCGTACGGCGGCGCGGACAAGACCGTCGACGTGCACCTGTCCTGGCTGCGCCGCAAGCTCGGCGAGACGGCACAGGAACCGCGTTACCTGCACACCGTGCGCGGGGTGGGGGTCCGGCTGAGCGGTCCGGCATGAGACGCCGGCTCACCCTGCTCGTCGCGGCGACCACGTGCCTGGTGCTGATCGCCTTCCTGGTGCCGCTCGCGCTGCTGATCCGGCAGGTCACCGAGGACCGGGCGATCAGCCGGGCCAACGACGTGCTGCAGACGATCGTCCCGCAGGTCGGCACCAGCGACGACGCCGCGCTGGCCCTCGTGGTGGACGGGCTGCCGTTGCCGGTCAGCGTCTTCCCGCCGTCCGGTGCGGTGCTGGGGGCGGCGGCCGAACGCACCCCGGCGGTACGCCTGGCCCAGGCCAACGGGCGGTCCTTCACCGTCAGCAGCGACGCGGGACGCGAGATCGTCGTGCCGGTGTCGGGCACCGACGGCACCTATGTCGTGCGTACCGTGGTGCCCGCCGACCGGCTGACCAGCGGGGTCGTGCGGTCCTGGCTGGTGCTCGCCGGTCTGGGGCTGGCCCTGGTCCTGCTGGGCCTGGTCGTCGCCGACCGGCTGGCCCGCAACCTCATCGCGCCGATCGCCGACCTGTCCGCGGTCTCGCACCGCCTGGCCCGCGCCGAGCTGTCCGCCCGCGCCAGCCCGTCCGGCCCGCCCGAGGTGCGTGAGGTCGCAACCGCGCTGAACCAGCTGGCCGGGCGCATCCAGGACCTGCTGCGGGAGGAGCGTGAGCAGGTCGCGGACCTGTCGCACCGGCTGCGCACCCCGCTCACCGCACTGCGGCTCGAGGCCGAGTCGCTGCGCGACGAGGAGGAGGCCGCGCGGGTGACGGCCGCGGCCGACGGCATCGAGCGGGCGGTCACGGCCGTGATCCAGCAGGCCCGCCGCCGGGCCGGCGAACGGCCGGCCACGGCCGACGCCACCGCGGTGGTCACCGACCGGGTCGCCTTCTGGACCGTGCTCGCCGAGGACACCGACCGCCAGGTACGCCGGGAGCTGCCGTCCGCACCGCTGCCCGTGGCCCTGCCGGCGGACGACCTCGCGGCGGCCCTGGACGCGGTGCTGGGCAACGTTTTTGCCCACACGCCGGACGGAACGGCCCTGGCCGTGTCGCTCGTGCCCCGCGCCGGCGGCGGTGCCGTGCTGACAGTCTCGGACGCAGGTCCCGGTTTTCCCACCGGCGCGCTGCGGCGGGGCTCGTCCGGCAGCGGCTCGACCGGTCTGGGCCTCGACATCGCCCGCCGCGCCGCCGAAGCCGCTGGTGGCGCACTCTTCCTGGAGTCCGCTCCGGGCGGCGGCGCCCAGGTGCGCCTGGAACTGGCCGCGGTAAAGCAGTTGCCGCCCGCCTGACCCTCTGTTGTCCTGACGGCATGTCGATGTTCAACGATCCCGGGCTGTTCGGCCGGCAGTGGGCGGCGCAGTACGACGCCACGAGCAACCCGGATCCGGCGCGCGCCGTGGACTTCCTGGCCGGGATGGCCGGCCATGGTCCCGTGCTGGAGCTGGCCATCGGCACGGGCCGGGTGGCGCTGCCCCTGGCCGCGCGCGGCATCGCCGTCGAAGGTGTCGAGGGCTCCCCGGAGATGGTCGAGAAGCTGCGGGCCAAGCCGGGCGGCGCGGACCTGCCGGTGGTCATCGGCGACATGGCCGACGTCGGGGTCCGCGGGCCCTACACGCTGGCCTATCTGGTCTTCAACACGCTCTTCAACCTGGTCGACGCCCAACGGCAGGCGGACTGCTTCCGCAACGTGGCGCGGGTGCTCGCCCCCGGTGGTGCGTTTGTCATCGAGGCATTCGTGCCGAACCTCGCCGACTTCGAACGCGACGAGGCGCAACCCCAGGTGCGGCACGTGACCGAGGACTCGGCGTCGTTCCGGATGCACCGCTACGACCGGGCGGCGCAGACGTTCGTCCGGCAGAACGTGACGTTCTCGGCCGCCGGTGTCCGCCTGGAGCCGTTCGGGATGAGCTACCTGTGGCCCGAGCAGATCGACCGTCTCGCCGAGCAGGCCGGCCTGCACCTCGAGGCCCGGTACGCCGGCTGGGAGCGGGCGCCCTTCGACGCCGCCAGCACCGACCACGTGTCGGTCTACCGGCTTTAACCCGTCCTTAGCAATCACACAGCGCAGCCATGGTGCGCGGAGCGCGAACGTATCGGTGTCAACGTTCCACGACACCGGAGGTTCTCACGATGATTAGGCTTCGCACTGTCACTGCCCTCGCCGCCGGCACGGTTGCCGCACTCGCGATCGGCGGCACCGCCCTCGCCGCGGGCACCGACGACCCGCCGGGCGTCGAGATGCTGCCCGACGGGGACGTGGTGGCCGCACCGTCGCCGTCGTCCTTCCCGTCCTCAACGGCGCCCACCAGGGAGCCGTCGCCGTCCTCTTCCGCGGCCATCAGCCTCGGCGACGCGAAGGCGATCGCGATCAAGGCGGCTGGTGGGGGCCGCGTGACCGATGTGGAGCGCGAGACCGAGCACGGCCGCGCGGTCTGGGACATCGAGGTGCAGAAGGGCGCGATCGAGCACGACATCGACGTCGACCGCACCACGGGTGACGTGCTGCGCCACCGGAGCGAGCGCGACGACGACTGACGCCGTACCGGAAAGGGAGGATCCCCGGACCTGGCGGTCCGGGGATCCTGGTGTGTCAGGGAGCTGTGTTTCAGGAAGGTCAGGGGCCGACGTAGAGCAGGCGGTTCGGGGAGCCGCTGCCCGGGCTGGTGACCACACCGGTGACGGCGCGGTTGACCAGGTTTTCGCGCACCTGGGCCGGGCTGAAGCCCGTGTTGGCGGAGAGGACCAGCGCCGCGGCGCCGGCGACGTGCGGGGACGCCATCGACGTGCCGCTGATCGTGTTGGTGGCGCTGTTGCTCGAGTACCAGGCCGAGGTGATCGACGAGCCCGGCGCGAAGATGTCGAGGCAGGTGCCGTAGTTCGAGTACGACGCCTTGGCGTCGGTGCTCGTGGTCGCGCCGACGGTGATGGCCGAGGCGACGCGGGCCGGCGAGGAGTTGCAGGCGTTCGCGCTCGAGTTGCCGGCCGCGAGGGCGTACGTGACACCCGAGTTGATGGAGTTCGACACGGCGCTGTCGAGGGCGGAGCTGGCGCCGCCACCGAGGCTCATGTTGGCCACGGCGGGCTTGACGGCGTTCTGGGTGACCCAGTTGACACCGGCGATGACACCCGCGTTGGTGCCGCTGCCGGAGCAGTTGAGCACCCGGACACCGACGAGCTTGACGGCCTTGGCGACGCCGTACGTGGTGCCACCGACCGTGCCGGCGACGTGCGTGCCGTGACCGTTGCAGTCCACGCCGCCCGAGCCGACCGCGTCGTACCCGAAGCGGGCCCGGCCCCCGAAGTCGTTGTGCGTGTACTTGATGCCGGTGTCGATGATGTACGCGGTCACGTTGCTCGCGGTCACGTTGTACGTGTACGTGGTGCTCAGCGGCCGCGCCTTCTGGTCGATGCGGTCGATGCCCCAGGTGGCGTTGTTCTGTGTGACGAGCAGCGACACCCGCTGGTTCTGCTCGACGTAGGCGACGCTCGGGTCGGCCGCGAGCCGCTTGGCCGCGGACTCGCTCATGCTGGCCTCGAAGCCGTTGAGGGCCGACCCGAAGGTCTGCTTGACCTTCGCGCCGTAGCCGTCGGCCAGGTCGGCCGACCTGTCGGCGACCCGCGAGGCCTTGCCGGCCGCGCTGTCCTTCAGGACCACGATGTAGCTGCCGGCGATCGCGTCGGCCGTACCGGCGAGCTTGATCTGACCGGTGGCGGGTGCCGCCATCGCGGGTGTCACGGTCGCGGTCGTGGTCGTCGCCACGACGAGCAGAGTGACGGCCAGGAACCGGCCGTTTCGGGGGCGTCGAATCGCCATGCTGTTCCTCTCTCGCGCCTGCCGGACCGGAACGCGTCCGTTGACACCTGAGATTAAGGCCAAACGTCGACGACCTTCTATATCGATTGGGCCATACCAAGAATTGTTAACACTGTTGGCACGGTCGCCCGGCACTGCGGCGACGGCGACGCTTCCGCGGGCGCCCGCACGCGCGCGGCTAGGATTGTCGTGCAGGTCACTCCGAGGGCGAACGGAGAGCACCGGCCGGGTGGCTCTGGCCCTCGCGACTTCATGGCAATACCCTGCGGTAACACAGCTGTCACACCACTCCCCCCATAGACGCAAAGAGGCGGCGCCCGATGGCTCTCGAGGTTCCCTACCGGTCGATTCCGGACATGTTCCTGCAACGTGTGCGGGCGACCCCGAACGGTCAGGCGTTCGCCGTACCGAATGCGGACGACACCGCGATCACCTGGCTCACGTGGTCCCAGGTCGGCGAGCGCGCCAGCGCGATCGCCGCGGGCCTCGCCGGGCTGGGCGTGGGTCTCGAGGACCGGGTCTCCATCCTCTCGGGCACACGCCTCGAGTGGGTGCTGGTGGACCTCGGCATCAACTGCGCCGGTGCGGCGACCACCACGGTCTACCCGACCACCGAACCCGAGGACGCGGCCTACATCGTCGTCGACTCCGGCTCGAAGATCCTGGTCGCGGAGAACCCCCAGCAGGCGTTGAAGATCTCCGGTGCCGACACCGAGGTCACCCACGTCATCCTGATCGACGGCCTGGCCGACGCGAACGCGACACCGCCGCAGCTGACGCTGGCCGAGCTGGAGGAGCGCGGCCGGGCCGCCCTCGCCCAGCAGCCCGACCTGGTCGAGCGCATCGTCGAGACCGTCGGCCCCGACCACATCGCGACCCTGATCTACACCTCGGGAACGACCGGCCGGCCCAAGGGTGTGCAGCTGCTGCACCGCGGCTGGACCTGGGAAGGTGTGGCGCAGGCGGGCCTGGGGCTCTTCGAGTCCTCCGACCTGCAGTACCTGTGGCTGCCGCTGTCGCACTCGTTCGGCAAGACGCTGCTCTGCGGCATCCTGCACGTGGGTGTGCCGACGTACGTCGACGGCCGCGTCGACAAGCTCGTCGACATGCTGTCGGTGGTCCAGCCGACGCTGATGTGCGCGGCCCCCCGCATCTTCGAGAAGGTCTACAACAAGACCGTCACCACGGCGCTCGGTGCCGGCGGCGCCAAGGCCAAGATCTTCGGCTGGGCCGTCGGTGTCGGCAAGGAGAAGGTCGCCCTCGAGCAGGCCGGCAAGCCCGTCGGCGGAGTGCTCAAGGCCAAGTTCGCCGTCGCGGAGAAGCTGGTCTTCAGCAAGCTCCAGCAGCGCCTCGGCGGCCGCCTGCGGGTCCTCGTCTCCGGTTCGGCCCCGCTGAGCCGCGACATCGCCGAGTTCTTCGCAGCGGCCAACCTCCCGATCATGGAGGGCTACGGCCTCACCGAGTCGAGCGCGGCCAACTTCGTCAACCGCCTCGGCAAGCTCAAGATCGGCTCGGTCGGTCAGCCCCTCGGTGACCTCGAGTGCCGCATCGACAGCGACGGCGAGATCCTGCTGCGCGGCGCCCCGGTCATGCGCGGGTACCACAACCTCCCCAAGGAGACCGCGGAGTCGTTCACCGAGGACGGCTTCTTCCGGACCGGCGACATCGGCGAGCTCGACAGCGAGGGCTTCCTCAAGATCACCGACCGCAAGAAGGACCTCGTCAAGACGTCCGGCGGCAAGTACATCGCCCCGTCCGCGATCGAGGGCATGTTCAAGGCCGTCTGCCCGTACACCTCACAGGCGGTCGTGGTCGGTCAGGCCCGCAACTTCGTCACCATGCTGGTCTCGCTCGACGAGGACGCGATCGCGGGCTGGGCGGCCGGCGGGCCTCTGGCCGGCAAGAGCTACGAGCAGATCGTGACGGCGCCGGAGACGCAGGCGCTGATCGCCGGTTACATCGAGGAGCTCAACGGCAAGCTGAACCGCTGGGAGACCATCAAGAAGTTCACGATCCTCCCCCGCGACCTCACCATCGAGCACGGCGAGATCACCCCGTCGATGAAGATCAAGCGCCGCAGCGTGGAGACCAACTTCGCCACCCAGATCGACGAGATGTACGCCGGCAGCCTCGTCCAGATGTAAGTCGCAGCAACGGGTGCCGTGGTCGCTGATCACGGCACCCTTTGCACGTCCATCGCCGCCAGGTCGGCCGCGTCGGCGATCAGCTCGATGCCGGTGATGCGCCCGTCCGCCGCGACGGTGAAGGCGAAGGCGACCCGCGGCGTACCGCCCGGCGCCCAGAGCAGGCCTGCTGTGCCGTCGAGGAACGCCAGCTTCGCGCCCTGCGCCCGCCCGGAGAACGTCTCGGCCACCGCACTCGCGCCACGCAGCACCGCGGTCGCCCCGGTGCGCACCGCGGCGTCGTCCGCGTGCAGGACAACGTCGGGATCGAGCAACGCCAGCAGGGCCGCGAAGTCGCCGCCCCGCGACGCCGCCAGGAAGGCTTCGACCACTGTGCGCGTACGGGTGCGGTCGGATCCGGAATTGGCGCCCCGGCCCTGGACCTTGCGGCGGGCCCGGCTCGCGAGCTGACGCGCCGCCGCCGGCGAGCAGCCGACGATCTCCGCGATCTCCGGGAACGGCACCGCGAACATGTCGTGCAGCACGAACGCCAGCCGCTCCCCCGGCGCGAGGGTGTCCAGCACCACCAGCAACGCCGGCCCGATCGAGTCGGCCACGAGCGCCTCGTGCTCGGGATGCGCGTCGTCGGGAGCCGCGGTCTCCGGAAGTTCCGCGTCCTCCTCCCGCCGCGACGCCCGGGACCGCAGCATGTCGAGGCAGACGCGGGACACGACGGTGGTGAGCCAGCCGGTGAGGTTGCCGACGTCCGACGTGTCGCTGCGGCTCAACCTCAGCCACGCCTCCTGCACCGCGTCGTCGGCCTCCGCGGCGGAGCCCAGCATCCGCTGCGCCACCGCCCGCAGGTGCGGCCGGTCGGACTCGAAACGCCGCGCCAGCTGATCCATCCCACTCACTTGTCACACCTTCCCGTCGCCATCCGTCATCACCATGACGGGCCGCACGGGCCCGATGTGACACAACCGGAAGGACACCACCATGGCAACGTCGGGTCTCGGCACCATCGTCATCCCCGTCAAGGACCTCACCGCGGCCAAGACGCTCTACGGCACGCTGCTCGGCGTCACCCCGGACGTCGACCAGCCGTACTACGTCGGCTTCACCGCCGGCGGCCAGCACGTCGGCCTCGACCCCAACGGCGACACCACCGCCGGCCCGATCATGTACTGGCACGTCGACAACATCCGCACCACGCTCGACGCTCTCCTCGCGGCGGGCGCCGAGCAGCTGCAGGAGATCAAGGACGTGGGCGCCGGCAAAAAGATCGCCACGGTACGCGACCAGGACGGCACCACCGTCGGTATCCTCGAGCAGTCATGACCGGACTTCCGGAACCCCGCACCCGCGCCCAGCGGCTGGCCGACACCCTCGCCCGGCTGCAGGAGTTCACCGCGGACGCCTGGGTGGCGACCGCCTCGGCCCGGGGCGGTGAGCCGTACCTGGTCCCGCTGACCCTGGCGTGGCTGCGGGACCGGATCGTCCTCGCCTCCGACGGCCCCACGCGAACGATGACCAACCTCGCCGCCACAGGCACCGCCCGCCTGTCACTGGGCACGACCCGCGACGTCGTGATGATCGACGCCGAGCTGGAGGAGTCGTTCCCGGTCACCGACGCGCCGGCGTGGGTGGCCGACGGCTACGCCGGCGCGACGGACTGGGACCCGCGCGAGACGGGCAACACCTACGTCTACCTGGTCCTGCGCCCGACCCGCATCCAGGCCTGGCGCGAGGTCAACGAGATCCCCGACCGCACCCTCATGCGCAACGGCACCTGGCTGTCCTAACTGTTCAGCAGCTCGGTGACCGTCACAAAACGGTAGCCGCGCGCGCGAAGGCCAGTGATCATCGTGGGCAGGGCCTTCAACGCGACCAGCCGCCGCGCATCCCCGGCGTCATGGGCCAGCACGATCGAACCTGGGCGCACCGTGCCGATCAGATCCTCGGCCTGAGCCGCAGGATCGCCGGCAAAATTCCGCTCCCGCATCTGCTGCGACCACAGGGCGATGTCGTAACCCATCGCGTCCGCGGCGAGCACGGTCGACCCGCCCAGGTGACCGTACGGGGGCCGGAGCAGTGTCGCCTCGCGGCCGGTGTGGCGCTTGATCGCATCGTGGGTGCGTTCCAGCTCGGTCCGCGCGGCGGCGAGGTCCAGTGTGGCCAGATCAGTGTGCGACCACGAATGGTTGCCCACCTCGTGCCGATCCAGCCTCCCCCGGACCAGGCCGGCGTGCTCCTCGAGACGACTACCGACCAGAAAGAACGTGGCCGGTGCGCGAAGTTCATCGAGCACGTCGAGGAACCGCGGTGTGAACTCCGGCAGCGGCCCGTCGTCGAAGGTCAGCGCAACGAGCTTCTCGGTGGTCGGCTTGAAGTAGTGGATCTGCACACCGCCGTGGGCTACCGCGCTGAGGTTGTCGGCTGCTGAGGCGTACCCGCCGCCCAGCGGTGGCTTGTCCCAGCCCAGCCAATGCTCCACATGATCCGACCCGGCAAAAGCCGTGGCCGCCCCACCCACGGTGAGCAACGTTCCCCGCAACAGCGCCCTACGAGTGACCATGCGGCTCAGCGTGGTTGATCAAGGATGGTCCCCACCACGGTCCCCGGGCTGACTTCACGGGCGGCATGTATCGGCCATAAGTTGCATGTGCTGCGATTCGGCCCGGTCGAGACGGGGTTGTCGGCTCGTTATCGCCCGGGTGGCCCACGAAGGCCCAACTTCAACGATGTTGGGGTTGCCGACTCACCATCGCCCGAGTGGCCCTCCAAGGCCCAACTTCAACGAAGTTGGGGTTGCCGACTCGCCATCGCCGAGTGGCCCACCAAGGCCCAACTTCAACGATGTTGGCTAGCCGGCTCGCCATCGCCTGGACGGCTCACGAAGGCCCCAACTTCACCGATATTGGGCCTGCCTGCTCGCCATCGCCCGAGTGACCCACGAAGGCCCAACTTCAACGATGTTGGGCTCGCCGGCTGGCCATCGCCCGGACGGCTCACAAAGGCCCAACTTCACCGATATTGGGCTTACCGGCTTCTCATCGCTCGAGAGTGGCCCGCCAAAGCCCCAACTTCAACGAAGTTGGGCTCGCCGACTCGCCATCGCCCGTGGCCCACCAAGGCCCAACTTCAACGAAGTCGGGCTCGCCGACTCGCCATCGCCCGTGGCCCACCAAGGCCCAACTTCAACGAAGTTGGGCTCGCCGACTCGCCATCGCCCGGACGGCTCACAAAGGCCCAACTTCAACCATGTTGGGCTTGCCGACTCGCCATCGCCCGAGCGACCCACCAAGCCCAACTTCACCGAAGTTGGGCTCGCCGACTCGCCATCGCCCGGACGGCTCACAAAGGCCCAACTTCAACCATGTTGGGCTTGCCGACTCGCCATCGCCCGAGCGACCCACCAAGCCCAACTTCACCGAAGTTGGGCCCGCCGACCCAGCCGGCCTGTCAGGTGATGACGGCCGGGCTGCGCCAGGCCGGGCGGCTTGCGCGGTCCAGGTCGTGACGCACCGAGGCGATACGGCGGACCGCCTCCGTCAAATCGTCGGCGGGCAGAGCAAACGGCAGCCGCATGAACCTCTCCAGCGTCCCGTCCAACCCGAAGCGCGGCCCCGGCGCAAGACGCACGCCGACGTCCTCGGCCGCGCGGGCCAGAGCGCTGGAGATCGGGCCGTCCAGCTCGGCCCAGAGCATCACACCACCGGTCGGCACGGTGAACCGCCACTCCGGCAAGAACTCCCCGAGCGCCGCGACCAGCGCATCCCGCCGGATCGAGAGCTGCGCGCGCCGGGTCGCGACGATCGTTTCCGCGTCGCGGAGCAGGTGCACGGCCACCAGCTGCTCGAGCACCGGACTCGCCATGTCGACACCGACCCGCAGCGCGGCCAGTCGTTGCACCAGCGGGGCCGACGCGCGCACCCAGCCGATCCGCAGACCACCCCAGTACGCCTTGCTCATGCCGCCGATCGACACCACCCGCGAGTGGCGGTCGAAGACGGCGACCGGTGGTGGCACCGGGGTGCCGTCGAGCGGCAGGTCCACGAAGGACTCGTCGACGACCAGCTCCGTACCGGTGGAATGGGCCGCGGCGACGAGCCGCTCGCGCAGGTCGGCGTGCATCAGATGCCCGCTCGGGTTCTGGAACTCAGGGATCACGTAGGCCAGGCGCGGCCGGGTCTGGCGCAGCGCGCCGAGCAGCATCTCACCGTCCCAGCCACCGCCCGCGTCGAGTCCGTGCGTGCTGATCCGGGCGCGGCGCGCGGCCAGGGCGGCCAGCGCGTTGGGGTAGGTCGGCGACTCCACCAGCACCGACGCACCCGCCGGGACGGACAGGCGCAGCACCAGGTCGAGCGCGTGCTGAACGCCGCTGGTGATCAGGATCTGCTCGGGGCTGGTCGGCACGCCGCGGGCGGTGTAACCCTCCGCGACCGCCTCGCGCAGCTCCATCAGACCGGTCGGGTGGTAACCGGCGCTGCCCAGAAAACGCGGAAGATCGTCGGCGGCCGCCCGGGCCGCCGGCACCAGTTCGACCGGCGCGGCCGAGGCCGCCACCCCCAGATCGATCATGTCCATGTCGTCGTCGGGCGTCCACAGACCGGAGGACGCAACGCGATGGCCGTTCGGCAGGGTGGTCCAGCTCCCCGCGCCCCGCCGGCTCGTGAGATGGCCGGTCTCCCGCAAGGCCCGGTACGCCGCGGTCACCGTCGTCCGGCTGACCCCGAGCGACTCGGCGAGCTCACGTTCGGCAGGCAGGCGTACGCCCAGAGGCAGGCGGCTGTCGGTCAGCAGACCCCGGATCGCGCCCGCGAGAGCCGCATAATCAGGGCTGCGGTGCCGCCCCGGAAGCGAGTGCCACTGACCGAGGAGGCGCGCCAATTGGCCCCCTCGTACGGACGTCGTCATGGCCACCTCCCGCAAATTGGCACTTTCGGTGGCACCAATTGGCCTTCAGAGTGGCACTTATGAGTCGCCTGAGCAACCCTGGAGCCCGCCTCCCCCGCCGTGTGACCCAGCTCTTCGCGGGCCTGGTCCTGTACGGCATAAGCATGGCTTTCATGGTGGAGAGCAGCCTCGGCCTGACCTCCTGGGACGTTTTCCACCAGGGTGTGTCGAAGGCCACCGGGCTCAGCTTCGGCCTGGTGGTGATCCTGGCCGGCATCCCGATCCTCGCGCTGTGGATCCCGCTGCGTCAGAAGCCGGGCTTCGGCACCATCGCCAACCTCGTGGTCATCGGCTTTGTCGTCGACGGCGCCCTCGCCCTGCTGGCCCCGGGCGACTCGATGGCGATGCGGATCACGTACCTGATCGTGGGTATCGCTCTGAACGGCGTCTCGACGGCCATGTACATCGGGGCGAACTTCGGTCCCGGCCCGCGCGACGGTCTGATGACCGGCATCGTGAACCGCTTCCCGCGTCTGTCGATCCGCGTGGTCCGGACCAGCATCGAGATCCTCGTCCTGGCGGTCGGCTTCCTGCTGGGCGGCACGGTCGGCCTCGGCACCGTCGCGTACGCGCTGGCAATCGGCCCGCTCGTCCAGATCTTCATGCCGGTCTTCGCCATCCCGGCCCGCCCGGCTACCACGCCGGTACCCGCCCCGGCCGGCCGCTGATAGACGACTGACTATCTTCGGACACTCGGGCGATATGTCCCGGCTGCGGGACACAGCTTGGTGATCATCCAGACACATTCGCTTTCCGCCACGCCGACCGCACGGCATCATGGCGACATGGGGGCTGGCGACTGGCACTGGAACGACGCTTGGATCTTCGTGTCCGCAGTGATCGCCGAACGCCTCGAACGCGACCGCGCCCTCCACGCAGCCCTCCCCGTGACCGGCGCAAGCCTCGCGGACGTGCTCGCGGCCGCCGACTTTCTCCACCACAGCGTGCCCAGCCGCTCCGAGCTCGAAGACTCCGTACGCCGCCTCGCCGGCGCCGGCCTCCTCACGGTCGACGACGACTTGGTCGAGGTGGCGCCGGCCGGCGAGCAGCTTTGGCGCACCAGGCCGTTCAGCGGTCTGTCGTCCGCGGTGGTCACCCTCCAGACGCAGCTCAACCGGTCAGCCACCCCCGGCGAATCCGACTGGAAGCTCAGCGACCAGACGTACAACGCCGCCGTCCGCGAATACAGCCTCCGCCTCGCCGACGGCCGCTGACCAGCCGCTCTGGTCGAGCTGCACAACGCTTCTTAGCCGACTGTCGCTGAGCCTTCCTCGCCGACTGTCGCTGACCGGCCGTTCCCGTCAAAGCGCTCGCGAGCCCGCAACCCTCACAGTTCCGGTTGCTCCTCCACGCGGCCACGGGCCGTGTCCTCGAGGCCCGGCAGGCGTTTCCGACCTGCCCATCGCGGCCGGGATTGGTCTCGCCCGACCCCGCACCGCGCTCCCGGTAGGCGTTCACCTCAGCGATCTCCGAGGAGCAGCGACGGTGTGTCCAACGCGACAGCATCCGAGGACCACTGCAGTGCAGCCGCTAGAAAGCCAGCGAGTCGCCCCACCGGGCCAGCTGCGATCGAGAACTCGGGAGAACGCGCCGCAGGATTCATCGCCCATCGCCATCGCGGAAGCCGCTTCGGACCGCACTGCTTCCGGCGGGTGACCGGTCAGCGGATCGGGTTGCCGGCTTCGCGCAGGCTGGTCTTGACCTGGCCGATCGTCAGCTCTCCGAAGTGGAACACGCTCGCGGCCAGCACCGCGTCGGCGCCTGCAGCGACGGCCGGCGGGAAGTGCGACACCGCGCCGGCGCCCCCGCTGGCGATGACCGGAATGTCGACAACCGCGCGGACGGCGGCGATCAGGTCGAGGTCGAAGCCGGCCTTGGTGCCGTCGGCGTCCATCGAGTTGAGCAGGATCTCACCGGCGCCGAGCTCGGCCACCCGGCGCGCCCACTCGACGGCGTCGAGGCCGGCGCTCTTGCGACCGCCGTGGGTGGTGACCTCCCAGCCGCTCGGGTGCTCCGGCGACGGACCGCCGGCAACACGGCGGACGTCCAGCGAGAGAACCAGCACCTGGTTGCCGAAGCGGTCGGCGATCTCCGCGATCAGCTCCGGACGGGTGATGGCCGCGGTGTTCACACCGACCTTGTCGGCCCCGGCACGCAGCAGGGTGTCGACGTTGTCGACCGAGCGAACACCCCCACCGACAGTCAGCGGGATGAACACCGACTCAGCGGTGCGCCGCACCACGTCGAGCATCGTCCCGCGGTCGTCGGACGAAGCCGTCACGTCGAGAAACGTCAGCTCATCGGCACCGGCAGCGTCATAAGCGGCAGCCAACTCGACCGGATCCCCCGCGTCCCGCAGGTCGACGAAGTTGACACCCTTGACCACCCGTCCCGCATCCACGTCGAGACAGGGAATCACCCGCACCGCCACCGTCATGCCCCAACCCTATCGACCCTCCCACCGGCCCAGCGCACCCATATCCACAGGCTGGACCCCCGCGCCGCCCGCTCTCGATTCATCAGAGGCCAAACACCCACCCCTCCACCGAACGCCACCAGCCGCGCAATCATCGGCTTGTCGATCAGCTCCACGTGCTCGATCCGGTGCCCCGAACCCCAGATCGACCGATCCCGCTCAGAACGAGATCGATAGTGGCTGGGCGCTCGCCGCCACGTGGACCTCCGGGTCTCGCTCAGGGCTGATGCCTTTCCTGCGGCGCCGGGCTGAAGCCAGGAAGCGCGCCGGTGGGAGCAACGACCGGCCGGGTCGAGCCCGCCACCAGACCTGGTTCGCCGACTTCGACGAGGATCGGTCGCTGCGAGGTGGTGGCGGAAGTCGAGCTTGGTAAGGCAACGCTCGACCCTGATCCCAGGCCTCCGTCGACGGAAACGACCGGCTGCGGCAACGCGGAACTGGGAGCGGCGACCGGTAAGGGAAGGCTCGGCCCTGATTCCCGGCCGCGGTCGTCGGAAACGACCGGTTGCAGCAACGCGGAACTGGGACCGGCAATCGGTAGGGGAAGGCTCGGCGGGACGCGGCCATCCTCGTTGTCGGAGACCGCTCGAGGCGGCGTGAGGGCGGAAGCTTTGCGCAACACGCCCAGCAGGACACCGCCGACCACGAGGACGGCACCGGCGAGGTCTGTTGCGTGGATCTGTTCGTTGAGGAACAGGGCTGCGGAGGCGATGCCGAACACCGGGACCAGCATGGAGAAGGGAGCAACGGCTGAAGCCCCGTACCGTTTGATGAGGGATCCCCAGGCTCCGAAGCCGGCCAGGGTGGAGATCAGGGCGACGTAGAGGAGAGCGGCGACAGCCGCGGGGTTGATCGCGCGGAGGGCCGCCAGGTCCGCTGCCGGGCCTTCGATGAGCAGTGACAGGGCGATCAGCGGCAGGGACGCGACCGCACTCACCCAGACCATGAAGCGCAGTGTGTCGGCGGGCGCCGCCCGGCGGGTGGCGATGTTCGACACGCCCCAGGCCACCGCCGCGCCGAGGACCAGGCTGAACGCGCCGGCCGGGAGGCCGTCCGTGCCGAGCCGGGTGGCGACCACGCCGATGCCGAGGGCGGCGATTGCCAGGCCGGCCAGGCGGAGGCGGCCGGGACGTTCGCGCAGGAGGAGCACCGCGAAGATCGTGGTGAAGACGGCCTGGCTCTGCAGGACCAGGGAGCTGAGTCCGGCCGGCATTCCGGCGGCCATCCCGGCGAAGAGCAGGGAGAACTTGACCACGCCGAGGGCCAGGGCGACCGCGATCACCCAGCGCCACCGGGCCGGTGGGCGGCCGATGAAGAGCACCGCCGGGAACGCCGCCACGGTGAAGCGCAGCGCCGAGAAGAGGAGGGGCGGGAAGTGGTCGAGGCCGATCTCGATCACGACGAAGTTGATGCCCCAGGCGGCGGCGACGGCAACGGCGAGGGCGATGTCACGGGGTTTCACACCGTTCAGCCTGATGATGCTGATGGTGAAGCACCAGCGAATAGTGCTACACCGACGTTGTAGCGTGGCTACATGATCGATCTGGGCCGGTTGCGCGCGCTGCATGCTGTGGCCAGCTACGGGACGGTGCTGGCGGCCGGTGAGGCGTTGCACTGCACGCCGTCGGCGGTGTCGCAGCAGCTCGCCAAGCTGGAGCGTGAGACCGGCGCCACGCTGGTCGAGAAGGACGGGCGGCGGCTGCGGCTGACGGAGGCCGGGCGGGTGCTGGCCGATCATGCCGAGCGTGTCCTGGCGACGGTCGACGAAGCCGAGGCGGCGCTCGCCGCGCACCGCGACACGGTGGTCGGGCGTCTGACGGTGGCGGCCTTTGCGACTGCGTGCCGGGCGCTGCTCCCGTACGCATTGCATCGGCTGGCCACCGACCACCCGCAGCTGACCACGGGGTTGGTGGAGGTCAATCCGCACGAGGGTCTGGAGGTGCTGCGGCGCGGCCACGTCGACCTGGCTGTGCTGGACGACTGGCCGGAGGTCGCGCTGCGCTACCCGCCGGGTGTCTCCCACGTGGAGATCGGCCGGGACGTGGCCGATCTGATCGTCCCGGCCGGGCATCGTTTTGCGACCGCCCGGGAGGTACGCCTGAGCCAGGCCCGTGACGAGCGCTGGATCACGGCGAAGGCCGGCGACGTCTGCCACGAGTGGCTGGTGCGGATGCTGCCCGGGGTGCGGCCGGACTTCAACGTGGGCGAGTTCGAAACGCAGCTGACGCTGATCGCCGCGGGTCTCGGCATCGCGATCATCCCCCGGCTGGCCCGCCCGCCGCTGCCGCAGGGCGTGTGCGTGCTCCCCGTCCGCCCGGTCCCGACGCGCCGCGTGGTGGTGGCCTGGCGCGAAGCCTCCGCCGCCCGCCCGGCAATAACCGCCGCGATCACCGCCCTCCGCGAAGCCTGGCGCCGCCACGAAACGTAAGCCGACGCAGTGGGCCGGGACGGTCAGACCAGGACGGTTCGGGGGCGGCCGCCTGTGTAGGCCTCGACCTCGACCTCTACCAAGTGCTCCGGATCGAGCAGCCCGGCCACCACCACCAGCGTCGCCACCGGCCGCACCTCGGCGAAGATCGACCCGTGCGCTCCCGCCACCGCGTCGGCGTAGGTCGCATCAGTCACGTACATGCGGGTGCGGATCACGTCCTCGCGGGCCGCGCCGGCCCGGGCCAGGGCGTCGAGTGCGATACCGAACGCTGTCAGCGCCTGCGCCCGCGGGTCACCGACGCCGGTGACCACACCGTCGACCGTGGCCGTGCAGCCGGCGGTCAGCAGGAGGTTGCCGGCGCGGACCACGCGGGAGTAGCCGTACTTCTCCTCCCACGGGCCGCCGGAGCTGAAGCGTTCGATCGGGCTCATGCCTCGGCCAGCACCGCGAGGGCCTCGGCGACCGTGAACGCGCCCGCGTAGAGCGCCTTGCCGGCGATCACGCCTTCGACACCGACGGACTCCAGGGTCGCGAGGGCGCGGAGGTCGTCCAGCTTGGACACGCCACCGCTGGCGATGACGGGCTTGTCGGTCTGGGCGCAGACCTCGCGCAGCAGGTCGAGGTTCGGTCCGCGCATGGTGCCGTCCTTGGTGATGTCCGTGACGACATAGCGGGCGGCGCCGGCCTTGTCGAGCCGTGCGAGCACGTCGAACAGGTCTCCGCCGTCGCGGGTCCAGCCGCGGGCGGCCAGGGTGCGGCCACGCACGTCGAGGCCGATGGCCACGCGGTCGCCGAACTCCCCGCAGATGCGGTCGCACCACTCCGGGTCCTCGAGGGCGGCCGTGCCGATGTTGACGCGGGCCGCGCCGGTGGCCAGGGCGGCGCGCAGGGACGCGTCGTCGCGGATGCCGCCGGAGAGCTCGACCTTCACGTCGAGGCGGCTGACGACCTCGGCCAGCAGCGGGGCGTTGGAGCCCCGCCCGAACGCCGCGTCGAGGTCGACGAGGTGCACCCATTCCGCGCCGTCGTTCTGCCAGGCGAGGGCGGCCTCGAGCGGGTCGCCGTAGCTCGTCTCGGAACCGGCGGCGCCCTGGACGAGGCGGACCGCCTGACCGTCGGCGACGTCGACCGCGGGCAGCAGCTGGAGGGTCACAAAAGACTCCGATCAGGACAGAGTTGAACGTCAGTTACGACGGCCGAGGACCACGACGACCACGGCGGGCAGGACAAGGGCGATCATGGCGATCAGGACGATGCGCAGCGCCAGGTCGGGCACGACGAACCACACCAGCACGGCCACGATCAGCGGGACCACGATGATGCCGGTGCGCTGGGTGCGGCTGCGCCGGTAGAGCCGCCCCGAGCTCGGACGCCGCCCCGGTTTCAACGACCGGACCAGGGCCCGGCGACGCTGCCGGCGGTTCGAGCGGCGGGCCCGGGCGGCTTTCTCCTTCTCGAGGACGGCGAGCCGCTCGGTGCGCCGCTTGGCACGTTCCTTGCTCACCGCAGACCCGACACCCAGTTGTTCAGCAGCGCGTAGCCGGCGTCGGAGGACTTCTCCGGGTGGAACTGCGCCGCGGACAGCGCACCGTGCTCGACCACCGCCGCGAACGGCTGGTCGTGCGCGGCCGTGGTGACCCGCGCGCCGACAGCCTCGAGAGCACCCAGGTCGGACGCCGCGTAGGAGTGGACGAAGTAGAACCGGGTCGTGTCGTCGACCCCGTCGAGCAGCACGGACCCGTCCGGCACTGACACGGTGTTCCAGCCCATGTGCGGGATGCGCTGCGCGGTCAGCCGGGTCACCGCGCCCGGCAGCAGCCCGATCCCGCGGGTCTCGACGCCGTGCTCGACACCGGACTCGAAGAGGATCTGCATGCCGACGCAGATGCCCAGCACGGGCTTGCCGGCCGCGACCCGCTCGGCGATGACCGGTCCGGCGCCGAGCTTCTCGATGCCGGCCATGCACGCCGCATAGGCCCCGACACCGGGCACGACCAGGCCGTCCGCGTCTGCCGCGGCCAACAGATCGTCGGTCACGGTCACTTCCGCCCCGGTACGCGCAACAGCCCGCTCGGCCGACCGGAGGTTTCCCGAGCCGTAGTCGAGGATCACCACGCGCGCCATCAGCTGTCCCCGGGGATGAGCCAGACGACGCCACCGGCCAGCGCGAGCAGGGCGAGCGCCGCGACCAGGCCGATGCTGAACTTGGTGGCACCCTGGCGTGCCAGCGAGATCACACCGCCGACGAGGATGCCGGCCAGGCCGAGCAGCAGGACGGGGACGAGGCTCACAGCACGCCCTTCGTCGACGGGAGCGCACCGGCGTTGCGCGGGTCGATCTCGACGGCCTCGCGCAGCGCCCGCGAGAACGCCTTGAACTGCGTCTCCACCACGTGGTGGGCGTCGGCCTTGCCACCGTCGCGGGCCGCGCGCAGCACGCTGACGTGCAGCGTCACCCGGGCGGCGTGGCCGAACGACTCGAAGATGTGCCGGGTCATGCTGGTCGGATAGACCGGCCCGATGTACGGCGCCAGCTCCGGCTCCTCGTGCACGACGTACGGCCGGCCGGACAGGTCGACGGCCGCCCGCACCAGCACCTCGTCCATGGGGATCGTCGCCGAGCCGTAGCGCCGGATGCCGGCCTTGTCACCGAGCGCCCGGGAGAACGCGTCGCCCAGCGCGATGGCGGTGTCCTCCATGGTGTGGTGCGCGTCGATCTCGAGGTCACCCTCGGTGCGGACGGTGAGGTCGAAGCCACCGTGCTTGGCGAGCTGGTTGAGCATGTGGTCGTAGAACCCCACACCCGTCGACAGGTCACCCTTGCCGGTGCCGTCGAGGTCGATCTCGACGAGCACCTTGGTCTCGTTGGTGACGCGCTCGATGCGCGCGAAGCGACTCACTTCAATGCTCCCAGGAAGGCGTCGGTTTCGGATTCGGTGCCGGCGGTGACCCGCAGCCAGCCGGGCAGGCCGACGTCGCGGACGAGGACACCCCGGTCGAGCAGGCGTTGCCAGGCGGCGTGCTGATCGCCGCCGACCTCGAAGAGAACGAAGTTGGCGTCGCTGTCGGCGACCCGGACACCGCGGGCGCGCAGGGTCTCGACGATGCGGTCGCGCTGCTGCTTGATCGCGTCGACCGTGACCAGCAGGGCGTCACGATGGGCGAGCGCCGCCCGCGCGGCCGCCTGCGTCAGCGCCGACAGGTGGTAGGGCAACCGGACGAGCTGCACCGCGTCGACCACGGCGGGGTCGGCGGCGAGATAACCGAGCCGCCCGCCGGCAAAACCGAACGCCTTGCTCATCGTGCGGGTGACCACGAGCCGCGGGTGTCCCGGCAGCAGCCCCAGCGCGCTGGGTGTGCCCGGCCGGGCGAACTCGGCGTAAGCCTCGTCGACGATGACCATGCCCGGCGCCGATTCGAGGACGGCGTCGACCACGGACGGGTCGAGGGCGGTGCCGGTCGGGTTGTTGGGCGAGCAGAGGAACACCAGGTCGGGCGCGTGCTGAGCGATCTGCTCGACCGCGGACGCGGGTGTGAGCCCGAAGTCGGGGTCACGCAGAGCGCCGACCCAGCGTGTGCCGGTGCCGGCCGCGAGCAGCGGGTGCATCGAGTAGGACGGACCGAAGCCCAGCGCGGTGCGTCCCGGCCCCGCGAACGCCTGCAGCAGCTGCTGCTGGACCTCGTTGGAACCGTTGGCTGCCCACACGTTCGCCGTGCTCAGCCCGTGACCGAGGTAGTCGGCGAGGTCGGTGCGCAGCGCCACCGCGTCCCGGTCGGGGTAGCGGTTGAGGTCCTTCAGCTCCGCCTGCACGGCCTTGGCGATCGCGTCGACCACGGCGTCGGGTACGGAATAGGAGTTCTCGTTGGTGTTGAGCCGCACCGCGACGTCGAGCTGCGGCGCGCCGTAGGGCGACTTGCCACGCAGGTCGTCGCGCAGCGGCAGGTCGTCGAGACTGGTCACGACGGGAACCTCGCCGTCACGGCCTGACCGTGCGCGGGCAGGTCCTCGGCGTTGGCCAGCGCCACCACGTGCGGCGCGGTCTCCCGCAGCGCCGCCTCGTCGTACTCGATGACGTGGATGCCGCGCAGGAACGACTGCACCGACAGGCCGGACGAGTGCCGGGCGCAGCCCGCGGTCGGCAGCACGTGGTTGGAGCCCGCGGCGTAGTCACCCAGCGAGACCGGCGAATAGGCGCCGACGAAGATGGCGCCGGCGTTGCGTACCCGCATGGCCAGGGCCCGCGCGTCCCGGGTCTGGATCTCGAGGTGCTCGGCGGCATACGCGTCGACCACCCGCAGACCCTGCTCGAGGTCGTCGACGAACACGACCCCGGACTGCCGGCCGCCGAGGGCCTCACGCACCCGCGCCTCGTGCTTGGTCGCCGGCACCTGCACGGCGAGCTGTGCCTCGACCGCCTCGGCCAGCTCGGGCGAGTCGGTGACCAGCACACTCGCGGCGAGCGGGTCGTGCTCGGCCTGGCTGATCAGGTCGGCCGCGACGTGCACCGGCGAGGCGGTGCTGTCGGCCAGGATGGCGATCTCCGTGGGACCGGCCTCGGAGTCGATGCCGACCGTGCCCTGCAGCAGCCGCTTGGCCGCCGTCACCCAGATGTTGCCCGGGCCGGTGATGACGTCGACGGGAGCACAGCGGTCGTCCTCGTCGGCGCCGTCCGACCCGTACCCGAGCATGGCGACGGCCTGAGCGCCACCGACCGCGTAGACCTCGTCGACGCCGAGCAGCGCGCACGCGGCGAGGACACGGGCGTCGGGCAGGCCGCCGTTCTCCGGCTGGGGCGGGCTGGCCACGACCAGGGACTCGACGCCGGCCACCTGGGCGGGCACGACGTTCATCACCACGGTGGACGGATAGACCGCCAGGCCACCGGGGACGTAGAGGCCGACCCGGCTGACCGGCACGTGCCGCTCGATGACGGTGCCACCGGGCACGACCTGGGTGGTGATGTCGGTGCGCCGCTGGTCGCCGTGGACCTTGCGCGCACGCTCGATGACCACGAGCAGGGCGGCCCGCACGTCGGGCTCGAGGTTGTCGACGGCCGCCGTGATGGCCTCCTTGGGCACCCGCAGGCGTTCCAGGACCACACCGTCGAATCGCTCCGTCGCCTCGCGGATCGCCGAGAACCCATGCTCCCGGACCGCCTCCACGACGGGGCGGATCTTCTCGACGGCGGTGGAGACGTCGAGCTGGGCACGAGGCAGCAGACCGCGGGGGTCCCGGTGGGAGCCGCGCAGGTCGATCCGGTTCAGCACGGGTCAAGTCTAGGCGGCACCCCCGACAGCCTTCCGGCGCCATTCCAGGCACTGGGAACGCACGCTTTGCCGCTTTTGGGGGTACCGAGGGGGAAGATCACCGGGGCGGGAGGCGCGCGGACCGCGACCATCCCGATACGCTCGCACCGTGGGCGCGATTATCCCGGTCTTCCCGCTGGGCACGGTGCTCTTCCCCGGCCTGGTTCTGCCCCTGCACATCTTCGAGGAGAGGTACCGCTCGCTCGTGCGCGACCTGGTCGCGTCGACCGACGACGAACCGCACGAGTTCGGTGTGGTGACCCTGCGGCACGGCTGGGAGGTCGCGGCGCCCGACGGTGACGCCGAGCGACCCGCCGACGAGACCCCGATCACCGTCGACCAGCTCTACGCCGTGGGCTGCACCGCCGAGCTGCGGCAGGTCACCGAGCTGCCCGACGGCCGCTTCGACATCGTCACGGTCGGACGGCGGCGGTTCCGGGTGGTGGCGATCACCGCGGACACGCAGCCCTACGTGACCGCCGAGGTCGAGTGGCTGCCCGACGAGGAGGTCACCGACCCCGTGTCGACGCTGCTGGCTCCCCGGGCGCTGGCGGCCTTCCGCACCTATCTCGACCTGCTGCGACCCGACTCCGAGGTGCTCGACCAGGTGCCGGACGACCCGACCGTGCTGTCGCACCTGATCGCGGCGACCGCGCAGCTGACCACCGACGAGCGTCAGGAGCTGCTCGCCGCGCCCGACACGGCCACCCGGCTGCGCACCGAGCTGCGGTTGCTCAACCGCGAGGCGGGTCTGCTGGCCAAGGTGCGGGCGGTGCCGGTGCCGCTGTCGGACCTGGCCCGTCCGGTGAGCCCGAACTGAGCTCGTCGTCCAGGTTGTTGCCGTAACCGGGCTTGGCGCCGGGACGCTCGAGGTCGGGGTCGTTGGACCAGCCGGCCAGCAGCGTCGTGACGATGACCGCGGCGAAGGCGATCACCAGCAGGGCGCCGTACGCCTGCAGGTCCGGCGGCCGGGAGTACGTGTCACCGGGCGCCGAGGTGTCCTGCCACGAGTTCCAGGCGCTGAGCCCGACCAGGCGGCCGACCTGCCAGGCCACGACCGAGCAGGCCAGGCCGCCGAAGGCCACCCCGAGCAGCAGGGCCGGACCGCGGTCGCGGCGCAGGACGAGCCAGATCAGCACGGCGACGAGCAGACCGAAACCGAACCCGAGCAGCGTGAACCACCCGTCCGCCGCGATGTACTCCTCGGGTGAGGGGTCGTTGACCACGATGCCGTTCTGGCCGGCGTTGATCACCGGCACCGACGGCGAGAGCCACGACCAGAGCAGACCGAGCGGTGCGCCGGCGACGGCCAGCGCCACGGTCAGCAGCACGGCGACCGACACCATGCGGCTCCACGAGCGGCGCAGCGGCCGGGGCTGCTCCCAGGCCACCACCTCGGGCGGCGGCGGGCCGTAGGAATAGCCGGCCTGCTCGTAATGCTGTGGGGCCGGCTCCTGGCTGGGGTTCACTCCCCGATCCTGCCAGGTCCGTCTGTGCGGCCGCTGCGGACCATCAGAGCACCGCCGACGGCCCGAGGATCATCTTCAGGTCGGCCCGCAGCGCCGGTGTCGGCGCGACACGCACGGCGCCGAGCCGGAAGATCGTGGTGCGGCTGCCGTTCTGCAGATGGACGTGCACCTCGGCGTCACCCGGGTGCGAGACCAGGATCTCCTTGAGCTCGTCGACCAGCGGCGGGGTGCACCGGGTGATCGGCATGGTCAGGGTGATCGGCTTGGTGTCCGGGTTGTGGGTCACGTCGGGCATCGACATGTCCATCGCCATGATCCGCGGTGTGTCGTCGCGGCGGTCGACCCGGCCCTTGACGATCACGATGGCGTCCTCGGCGATGTACTGGCCGATCACCTCGTAGGTGTTCGGGAAGAACAGCGCCTCGACCCCGCCGGCCAGGTCCTCCAGGGTGGCGGACGCCCACGGGCGGCCCTGCTTCGTCATGCGCCGCTGGACACCGGTGAGGATGCCGGCGAGCGTGACGATCTGGCCGTCCGGGACCGAACCCTCCTCGTTGAGGGCGGCGATCGTCGTGTCGGCCGAGTTGTGCAGCAGCTGCTCGAGCCCGGCCAGCGGATGGTCGGAGACGTAGAGGCCGAGCATCTCGCGCTCGAAGGCGAGCTTGTCGCGCTTGTCCCACTCGCTGTCACCGATGGTCGGCATCGCGACGGTCGCCGCGCTGCCCGCGCCGGAGTCCTCACCGAACGACGCGAACAGGTCGAACTGACCGGCCGCCTCGTTCTTCTTGACATCGGCGTACGCGTCGATGGCCTCGGCGTGCACGGCGAGCAATCCCTTGCGGGTGTGCCCCATCGAGTCGAACGCACCGGCCTTGATCAGGGATTCGATGGTCTTCTTGTTGCAGGCGACGGCGTCGACCTTCGACAGGAACTCGTAGAAGTCGCCGTACTCGCCCTTTTCCTTGCGGCAGCGCACGACCGCCTCGACCACGTTGTGGCCGACGTTGCGCACGGCGGCCAGGCCGAAGCGGATGTTCTTGCCGACCGGGGTGAACGGGCCGGCGGACTGGTTGACGTCCGGCGGCAGGACCTGGATGCCCATGCGCCGGCAGTCCGCCAGGTACATCGCCATCTTGTCCTTGTCGTCGCCGACGCTGGTCAGCAGACCCGCCATGTATTCCGCGGGGTAGTTCGCCTTGAGGTAGCCGGTCCAGTACGAGACCAGGCCGTAGCCCGCCGTGTGCGCCTTGTTGAAGGCGTAGTCGGCGAACGGGACGAGGATGTCCCACAGCGCCTTGATCGCGTCGTCGGGATAGCCGTTGTTCTTCATCCCGTCGCGGAACGAGACGTACTCCTTGTCGAGGACCTCGCGCTTCTTCTTACCCATGGCCCGGCGCAACAGGTCGGCCTGGCCCAGCGAGTAACCGGCCAGTTTCTGCGCGGCCCGCTGCACCTGCTCCTGGTAGACGATCAGGCCGTAGGTCGGGCCGAGGATCTCCTCGAGGTCCTTCTCCAGGGCGGGGTGGATCGGGGTGATCTCCTGGAGCTTGTTCTTGCGCAGGGCGTAGTTGGTGTGCGAGTCGGCACCCATCGGGCCGGGCCGGTAGAGCGCCAGCACCGCGGAGATGTCCTCGAAGTTGTCAGGCTTCATCAGGCGCAGCAGCGAGCGCATCGGGCCGCCGTCGAGCTGGAAGACGCCGAGCGTGTCACCCCGGGCCAGCAGGTCGTACGTCGGCTTGTCGTCCAGCGGCAGCGCCAGCAGGTCGAGCTTGCGGCCGTGGTTGAGCTCGATGTTCTTGACCGCGTCGTCGATGATCGTCAGGTTGCGCAGGCCCAGGAAGTCCATCTTGAGCAGGCCGAGCGTCTCGCAGGTCGGGTAGTCGAACTGCGTGATGATCGCGCCGTCGGCCGCCCGGCGCATCAGCGGGATGTGGTCGATGATCGGCTCGGCACTCATGATGACGCCGGCCGCGTGCACACCCGTCTGGCGGATCAGCCCCTCGATGCCGCGGGCCGTGTCGATGACCTTCTTGACGTCCGGATCGGTGTCGTACAGCGTGCGCATCTCGCCGGCTTCGCCGTACCGTTTGTGGTCCTTGTCGAAGATGCCGGAGAGCGGGATGTCCTTGCCCATCACGGCCGGCGGCATCGCCTTGGTGATGCGGTCACCCACGGCGTACGGGTAACCGAGCACCCGCGCGGAGTCCTTGATCGCAGCCTTGGCCTTGATCGTGCCGAAGGTCGCGATCTGGGCGACCTTGTCCTCGCCCCAGCGGTCGGTGACGTACCGGATGACCTCGCCGCGGCGGCGCTCGTCGAAGTCGATGTCGACGTCGGGCATCGACACACGCTCGGGGTTGAGGAAGCGCTCGAAGATCAGCCCGTGCGGCAGCGGGTCCAGGTCGGTGATGCCCATCGCGTACGCGACCAGCGAGCCGGCGGCCGAGCCACGGCCCGGGCCCACCGCGATGCCCTGCTTCTTGGACCACTGGATGAAGTCCGCGACCACGAGGAAGTAGGACGGGAAGCCCATCTGGATGATGATGCCGAGCTCGTACTCCGCCTGCTTGATGTGCGTCTCCGGGATGCCGTCCGGGAAGCGCCGCTTGAGGCCCTCGAACGCCTCCTTGCGGAACCAGGACTCCTCGGTCTCGCCGTCGGGGACCGGGAAGCGGGGCATCAGGTTCTTGAAGGTGAACATGCCCTCGGTGTCGACCTTCTCGGCCACCAGCAGGGTGTTCCGGCAGCCCTGCAGCCAGGCGTCGGAGGAGTCGACCGCGCGCATCTGGTCGGCGGACTTCACGAAGTAGCCGCCGCCGTCGAAGCGGAACCGGTTGGGGTCGGCGATGTTGCTGCCGGTCTGCACGCAGAGCAGGACGTCGTGCGCCTCGGCCTGGGACTCGTGCGTGTAGTGCGAGTCGTTGGTGACCAGCGGCGGGATGTTGAGCTTGCGGCTGATCTCCAGCAGGCCGTCGCGGACCCGTCTTTCGATCTCGAGACCGTGGTCCATGATCTCGAGGAAGTAGTTGTCCTTGCCGAAGATCTCCTGGTATTGCCCGGCGGTCTTCAGCGCCTCGTCGAACTGGCCCAGCCGCAGCCGGGTCTGCACCGCGCCGGACGGGCAGCCCGTCGTCGCCATGATGCCCTCGGCGTGCTCCGCGATGATGTCCATGTCCATCCGGGGCCACTTGACGTAGTGGCCCTCCATGGACGCCCGCGAGCTCAGGCGGAACAGGTTTTTCAGGCCCTGGGCGTTGCGGGCCCACATCGTCTTGTGGGTGATCGCGCCGTTACCGGAGATGTCGTCGCTCTTCTGCTCCGGCCGGCCCCACTTGACCCGCGCCTTGTGCAGCCGCGACTCGGGGGCGACGTAGGCCTCGATGCCGATCACCGGGGTCACCCCGGCCGCGGTCGCCTGCTTGAAGAAGTCGTACGCCCCGTGCATGTTGCCGTGGTCGGTGATCGCCACCGCCGGCATGCCGAGGCGATTGGCCTCGACGAACAGATCCTTGAGCCGGGCTGCGCCGTCGAGCATCGAATACTCGGTGTGCACATGGAGGTGCACGAACGAGTCAGACACCCAGGGCCCCCTTTTACCGCCTGCGGATCCGGACTCCGAGAGCCTAGTCCGGACCGGTGGCGGGTGGCACCGGTGACACCCGTCCTATTCGGCGAATGGCTCGATCATCACAGCGGCGGCGCGCATCCAGGCCTGCCGGGTCTCCGGTTGCAACACGCTGTATTCGATCGATGACCCGACCTCGAGCGCCGGGTCGTACGGCACGACCGCGACCGCACGGGTCCGGGTGGCGAAGTGCTTGGCCAGATCGTCGAGCAGCGGCAGCTTGCCGGGCGACGGGCAGGAGATCAACGTCACGGCGTTGGAGACGAGGTCCTCCATGCCGGTCTCGTTGAGCACGTCCAGCATCCAGTCGGCGGTGAACGCGGCGTCCTCGCGCGGAACCGTCGTGATGACCAGCTGGTCGGCGCTGCGCATGACGGTCTGCCAGTTGACACTCTCGACGTTGTTGCCGGTGTCGACGCAGATCACGTCGTGGGTCCGCCGGAGCAGGTCCATGACGCGGCGCACGGTGCTCTGGTCGAGCCGCTGGGCGAACCGCGGATTTTCCTCACCGGCGAGCACGTCGTAGGAGCCGTCGGAGGCGTGCCGCAGGAAGTCGTCGAGGTGCGACATCAGCGCCTCGCCGTGCATGTTCTCGATCTCGAGCAGCTCGCTGACGAGGTGGCGGATCGTCCGGGCGTGCCGGGCGCTGCCCGCGCGCAGGCCCAGCGTGCCGCGCAGCTCGTTGTCGTCCCAGGCGACGACGCCGCGGCCGCGGACGCTGCCGATCGTGGCGGCGGCCAGCACCGTGGCGGTCGTCTTGTGCACGCCACCCTTGGGGTTGGCGAAGGCCACGACCCGCGGTTTGTCGAGCTTGCGGCGCAGCACGGCGACCGAGCGGTCCTCCTGCTCGGGCCGGGCCTGACGCCACTCGATCCGGGCCGGTGCCGGTGAGGTCGGCGCGGGAGCGGTCGTCGCCGGAAGCGCCGGTGGCGCGACCGGCGGTGCCAGGGCCGGCGGTGCCAGCGCCGGCGGAGACAGCGCCGGCGGAGACAGCGCCGGCGGAGACAGCGCCGGCGGAGACATGGTCGGCGGAGACATGGTCGGCGGAGACATGGTCGGCGGCGGCATCACGGAGGCCGAACCGACCGAGGCGGCGCCCCGGCTGGTCGGCGGGGGCGCCAGATCGGGGCCACCGCGGCCGGTCGACGGGGACCGGGTCGGGGGGTTGAAGAAGCTGTGCGGTTCCTCGTTCGCCGCGGGCCGCGCCTGGAAGCCCTCGCCGATGCGGGACTGACGGCGCGACTCGGCGAGCGGATTGACCGGCCGGTGCTCGGCCAGCGGGTTGACCGGGCGCTGCTCGGCGAGAGGACTGAGCGGGCTGAGCGGACTGAGCGGGCGCTGCTCGCGACGGCCCGGCTCGACCGGCGGCGGGGCCAGCGGCTCGGACTGGCCCAGGCGCTCGCCCAGGGTGGCCCGTCCGGGCCGGCGATCTAGTGGGTTCACCGGGCGTGGCGGCGGCTGACGCTGCTCGTAACCCCCGCGGGACTGCTCGCTCTGCCGGGGATCGAGAGGATTGAACGGACGGCCGGTGGGTCGCTGTTGACCGCCCGCCTGACGGCGGGCCTCGGCCTCCGCGTCCTCACGCTCGGCGTCGGCCTGCTCCTCGGCGGCCCGGGAACCATGACGGGCACGGTCGAGCAGCGCCCGCCAACGCGGGGCTGGTTCCGCAGGCCGGCCCCAGCCGGTCTCGGTCCCGTCCACGGCTGTCCTCCCTGCGACTGCTCGGTGTGCCTGCTCGACTCTTTTCCTTCGCCCTCGACAGGCTACGGACGCCAACCCTATTCAGGCCACACCCACAGCCCGCAAATGCCAGGCGGTCTTGATCACCCATCGGCACAACGCTCGTGCACGTGCACCCACGCGTACGCGCCGGCCCGGGGATTTCAACGCCCGGAAGCGCCGCGAGATGCTCCTGGTGCAGTGGACGGCACGTCAGGGCCCGCGCTCGGCGGGGGTGCGGAGGGTACGGCAGCGCTCTCCTGAACTGCCGGGGCTGAAGGGCCGGACCCCACTGCGGGGCCATCGGGTGAGGCAGATGTCACAGCCGCCCCGGAGGATGAGGGTAGTGGCGCAGGGGTTACCGGGGCAACACTCTCCGACCGCGATGGCACGGCCGCCCGGGACGACTCGTCGTCCTCGGGCACCGTGGTGGTCTGCTCGGGCAGGACGGGCCGGAATTCGGTGCGGTCCAGCCGCCTGACCTCCGGCGCGGGATCCACCACCCGGACCTCCGGACGGCCCGCGAGCGCTTCGAGCACACCCGGCGCCGCGCGCACCACGGCCGCGAAGACACAGGCACAGTGCGCCCTGTACGCCGCCGCTTCCGACGCCGCGGTCTGCGCGGCGTTGTCGTACGCCCGCCGCAGCCGGATCTCGTTGACACCGTCACCCTCGAGCTCGTCGGCGAGCTTGCGGTAGTCGGCCTGCTCCTGGTCGCGGGCCAGCGCGGCGTTGAGCATCCCGGCGACGACGTCCTGCGGCATCCGGTAGACGGGGATCTTCACGACCGGCGTGCGGAGACCCTCCAGCGGCGCGCGGGCGTAGACCTGCGCCACCGGGGTGCCCTCGAGCACGGCCTGCAGCTTGTCCGGTGCGAGATAGGCGGTCAGGCTGACCAGCGCCCAGGTCTCCCCCGCGGCCGGCGAACCGGACGACGGCAGCAGCGCGGCCAGCTCACCACGGCTCGACCGCAGGTAACCCGAGACCGACTGGCCCTCGACCACACCGACCCGGACCACGTCACCGGTCGGTTTTTCCAGCTCAGGGCCGCGGTCGGCGACCCGGACCACGGTGACCAGCAGGGCGGCCGCCGAGGCGAGCGCCAGCCCGGTCATGATCCGCAGCCGGGCCGGGGACGTGCCTCCACGCGCCAAGCCGCGGGTCAGCGGCGGCAGCATGCGGTCCCCGGGCCTCATGAGGTGGTCCCCCTCGCAAGGTCGATGTCAGCCGGCGTCGCGGAGCACGTCCAGCGCGTGCCCCAGGTCCTCAGGGTAGTCGCTGACAAAACGGACCTCGTCCTGCGTACGGGGATGCAGGAAGCCGAGCTCCTTGGCGTGCAGCCACTGGCGGTGCAGGTCGAGCCGGGCCGCGAGCGTGGGGTCGGCGCCGTAGGTGATGTCGCCGACGCACGGGTGCCGCATCGCGGAGAAGTGCACGCGGATCTGATGCGTACGCCCGGTCTCCAGCTTGACGTCGACGAGGCTGGCCGAACGGAACGCCTCGAGCGTGTCGTAGTGCGTCACGCTCGGCTTGCCGTCCGACATCACCGCGAACCGGTAGTCGGCGGTCGGGTGCCGGTCGATCGGCGCGTCGATGGTGCCGCGCAGCGGGTCGAGGTGCCCCTGGACGATCGCGTGATAGCGCTTGTCGACCTCGCGCTCCTTGAACGCCCGCTTGAGCGCGCTGTAGGCCATCTCGCTCTTGGCGACGACCATGAGCCCGGTGGTGCCGACGTCGAGACGGTGCACGATGCCCTGGCGCTCGGCGGCGCCGCTGGTCGCGACGTTCTGACCCATCGCGGCGAGTCCGCCGATGACGGTCGGGCCGGACCAGCCCGGGCTCGGGTGCGCGGCCACGCCGACGGGCTTGTCCACCACCACGATGTCGTCGTCGCTGTAGACGATCTTCATGCCGTGGACGGGCGTCGCCTCGAACGTCGGCGCGGTCACCGGCGCCGGCAGGGTGACCTCGAGCCAGGCCCCGGCGCTGACCTTGTCGGACTTCGGCCGCGGATAACCGTCGACCAGCGCGTCCCCCGCCTCGACGAGCGACGCGGCCGCCGTCCGGGACAGGCCGAAGAGGCGCGACACGGCCTGATCGAGCCGCATCCCGTCAAGACCGTCGGGTACGGGTAACGAGCGCGCGGTCATGCTGTTTTCTCGGCTTTCGTCTTCGTGATCCTGGAACCGTCACGCTGACGACCCGTGAGTTCGAGCAGGACGGCCAGCACCACACCGACCGAGAGGCACGAGTCCGCGATGTTGAACACCGCGAAGTGCTCGCCGTAGGGCCCGAACAGGCTGACCATGTCGACGACGTGCCCCTGGAACGGGCCCGGCGCCCGGAACAGCCGGTCACCGAGGTTGCCGAGCGCACCACCGAGCACGAGGCCCAGTGCGATCGCCCACGGCACCGACCGCAGCTTGCGGGTCATCCAGCCGATCCAGCCGATGACCACCAGCGTGACCAGCGGGAACACCCAGGTGTAGCCGCTGCCCAGGCTGAACGCCGCCCCGCTGTTGCGCAGCAGCGACAGGTAGATCAGCCCGCCGAGGATCCGGACGGGCTCACCCTCGGTCAGACCGTTGGTGCTGAGGTGTTTGACGACCTGGTCCACCACCACGGCGACCAGCGCGGTGATCGCGAGCACGAGCACGGCCCGGCCCGCAAAACCGGGGCTTGACCCCGGTGCGGGCTCGGTCGCCGTGGAACCGCCCGCAGCCTCGTCGGCGTTCAGCGTCGTTCCTCCAACTGCTTACAGGAAACACAGAGAGTCGCGACCGGGAACGCCGCCAGCCGCTCGACGGGGATGGCGTTGCCGCATCGCTCGCACCAACCGTAGTTGCCCTCGCCGAGACGCTCGATGGCGCGTTCCACCTGAGTGACCCGCTCCAGCAGATTGTTCGCCAGAGTGATCTCCTGCTCACGCTCGAACGTCTTCGTCCCTGTGTCCGCCTGGTCGTCCCCGGCGGAGTCGGCCAGACGTTCCCGCTGCAGCTCGGTGATCTCGGTCAGTGACTGGTCGTACTCCGCCTGCAGCTCCTCGCGGCGCTCCTCGAGCGCAACGCGGATCGTCTCGGTCTCCTCCGCACTGCGTGCCTTGCGCGGCGCGGTCTTCGCGGCCGACGCCGACCTGGTCTCGGTTGCCTTGGCCATCGTCGCTCCCCTGAGCCGCGCCGAACGCGGCGAATCAGCTTGGTTGTTCAGCGGTCAGCGGGGGTCACGGCCGCCCGCCTGCCCCCGCACAAAAGCTCCGGCCGCGCCCCCACGCGACCTCGTGCACCATCCCCCACGTGCACAAACGGCGCGGCAAAAGCTCGCCGCGCACTCCAGAGGGTGGCAAGGATACGGAACGTGAAGAGCAGCGACAACACGGCACACCGGTCCGCCCACCCCCGAACCGGGACGAACCGCCTGAACGTACCGTCAGATTCCCGACCATGGGCCGATCAGCGCTGGTCGTGGCCCTCCTCCCCGAACCAGCGGGCCAGACGCCCGCGCCGGCTCACGGCACGCAACCGCCGCTCGGCCAGATCGCGCGCCGCTGCCGTCGTGACGATCAGCAGGTCGTCGCCCGTACGCAACCGGGTGTCCGGACCGGGCACGAACCCGGCGCCACCCCGCACCACCAGCGTGACCACGGCACCGGCGGGCAGCCGCAGTTCGTCGATGTGGACACCGGCCAGGCGCGAGCCCGGCTCGATCTCGATCTGCAGCACGTCGGCGTGCATCCGTTCCAGCGGAGCCGCCTCGACGTGGATCTCCACCGCCTCGGCCGGCGCGGTGATCCCCAGCCGGCGCGCGACCGGCGCCAGCGTCCCCGCCTGCACCAGCGTGAAGATGATCACCAGCACGAACACCGCGTCGAACAGACCCTCGGCGCCCGGCGCGGAACTGGACAACGGGATCGTCGCGAGCACGATCGGCACCGCCCCGCGCAGCCCCGCCCACGACAGGAACGTCTGAGCACGCCACCCCAGCCGCCGCCCGCTGCGGGTCAGCAGCGCGGACACCCACACGGACAGCGGCCGGGCCAGCAGGACCAGCGCAAACCCGACCACGAGCGCCGGCACCAGAGCGCGACCCAGCCGGTCGGGCGAGACCAGCAGGCCGAGCAGCACGAACAGCCCGATCTGCGCCACCCACGCCAGCCCGTCGGCAAACCCGAGGATCGCCCGGCGGTGCGGCAACCGCCCGTTGCCCAGCAGCACCCCGGCCACGTAGACGGCCAGGAAACCGGAGGCGTGGGCGACGGCGCCTGCGGCGTACGCGAGGAAGGTGAGCCCGACCGCCGCGATCGGATAGAGACCCGCGGAGGGCAGGGCCGCGTTCCGCAGCAGCCAGCGCCCGACCATGCCGACCGTGAGCCCGATTGCGGCACCGGCAGCGAGCTCGTAGCCGACCAGCAGCAGCTCGTACCACCAGGGGTGCGTCATCCCCGCGGTCGCCGAGAGCAGCACGACCAGCAGGACCACCGGGGCGTCGTTCATGCCGGACTCGGCCTCGAGGGTCGCCACCAGCCGCGGCGGCAGCCTGAGCACACGCAGGGTCGCGAAGACCGCGGCGGCGTCCGTCGACGACAGCACCGCGCCGTAGAGCAGCGCGAGCCGCCAGTCGAGATCGAGGACGAAGTGCACGACCACGCCGACCACCGCGATGCTCACCGCCACCCCGAGCGTGGCCAGGGTCGCGGACAGCCCGAGAACAGGCCGCAACGTGCTCCAGCGGGCGGTCAGCCCACCCTCGGCGATGATCATGATCAGAGCGCAGAACCCGAGGGTACGGGTGAGCTCGGCATCATCGAACCGGATGCCCAGCCCGGCCTCCCCGATCACCATGCCGATGAGCAGGTACACCAGCAGACTGGGCACCCCGAGCCGGCTGGACACCCGCACCGCCGCCACGGCGACCAACAGCACCGCGGCGCCGATCAGCAGCGCGAAGTCCAGCCCCGCGGTCATGTGCCGTCACGCAGGGCGGCAACCCGCTCGCCGACGTCCCCGGCCACCACAAAAACCTTGTCCCGGCTGGTCGCACCCAGCTTCAGCTCAACGGCCCGCGGCCGCACACCGAGCGCCTCGGCCAAGGCTCGCCGAACCGCCTCGGTCGCCTTCCCGTCGACAGCGGGCGCACCCACCGCAACGATCAGCGCCGGCCCGTGCGGCCCCTCGTAGCGCCCACCGACCTGCGTCCGCCCAGCCCCCGGACGCACCCGCACCGCCACCGTTGCGCCGCCGGTCTGTTCGGCACCGGAAAGGCTGGCCGGGCCGGGTGGGGAGACGCGCCGCTTGGCCATGCCTCATTGTGCCGATCTTCGATCCCGCCCCGAACCGGGGTCGCCCCGCAACCCAGCGTGACCACACGCCGGGCACGCTGGGTTGCCCACCCACCCGATCCCCAGGTCTGCCCCTTCACACCCCAAGATCCAAACAACCGCGCACCCGAACCCTCGCGCGGCGGCACACGACAGCCAAGCTTGACCGAGACAGCTACACCTCCCGCCGCCCCGGAACCGCGCCCACCCACCCCCGGCCCTGACAGGAGTGCCGCCGGGTTCGCCACCCGACCCAGACGTCGGCGAGCCCAGGACCTGATCGGTCCCCGCCCAGCCCGGGTTGTACAGCGCCCATTCCGCCACGTCCGGGATGATCTGCACCGGTACCGGCAGGCACGGACCGAAGCGACCGGACACCAGCAGCGAACGCGACCTGGCGGAGGGATCACTGATCAGGCGCACCAGGCGAGTCGATCGGGCGCCAAGGAGTTCTCGCGCGAAGCACAGACGAGCCAGGCACCCACCCGGCCGGGCAGGCAGCTCCGAAGACCACCGATCAGCAGGCCAGACCGATGGGCGGCCAGACCGGCGGGCAGCCAGGTGATCTGGCGGGCCGGTGAAGGTCGGAGCGGGCCGGAGGGTCAGCTGCGGGCGGCGGCGGCGACCAGGCGGTCGACCGGCCGGCACAGGCCGCACGGGCTGAAGCCCAGCTCGACCGCTTCGGCGACCGGGAGGCCCTCGGTCAGGCGGCCGACCAGGTGCGGGCAGTCGGCCAGGTGGTACCGGGGGCGGCCGTCGACTACCAGGACCTCGGCGTCGAGGCGGGCGACGCGGACCGCGTCGGCCGGGCGGACGGCCTGGGGCAGTGGCTCGTCGTCGGGGTCTTCGGGGTCGGGTTCGTCGAATTCTTCCGAGGGGCCGGTGTCCTGCAGCCGGTTGAAGTCCGGCTCGCTGGTGGAGCCGGCCGGGGCAGCGGCTGCCGCTTCGTCGGAGGAGGAAACAGACGAGGACGAGGACGCAGACGTCGGCGGGGCCGGCTCGCGACGCCAGGCGTTGTCCTCCGCGGCGTCCGCGCGGGCCGCACCGATGACGGTGGAGGCCTGGTCGTAGGCGGGGTCGTCGTCACGGGAGGCCGCGCCGGCGGGCTGGACCGAGGATGCCCGGCCGGCGGCGGCTTCGTCGTGGAGGTCGGCGTCCGGGTGGACGCGCTGGGTCACGTCGGGGGTCGCGAGGTCGTCGTCCTCTTCCCGGCGGGCCGTTTCGTGACCGGACTGGGGTTCAGGGAGGTCGTCGAGGTCGGCCATGCGGACCGTTGCCGGGCGGCTGAGCGCCGGGTCGGCGGCAGCGTCGTCCGAAGTCGTGCCCGCGCGGCGGGCCGCGGAGGCCTGGCGGGCGCCGATGACCAGGGCCACCGCGGCCAGCAGGCTGGCGACGATGGAGCTGATCAGCAGAGAGCTCGATCCACCGGCGAGGCCGATGACGAGCAGCGTCACGGCGACGAGGATGAGCAGCAGACTAGCAACGATCATGGCTCATCCCCGCCGACGTGGAACCGTTCCGCAAAGCTGTGGCTCAGCGGCCGGTCTCGATGGAGCCGGCGCGGCTGCCGCCGTACGAGCCGGCGAGGCCCGCAGCGGCGAGGCCGCCCGAACCGCCGACCGAACGGTTGGCGTCGGCGCGGGTCATCTCCGCTTCGAGGCCCTGGCCGCGGCCGTCGAGGTCGCGCAGCTGGCTCTCGAGGTACGCCTTGAGCCGGGTGCGGTACTCGCGCTCGAACTGCTTGAGCTCCTCGATGTGCTTCTGCAGCGCGGAGCGCTTGGCGTCCAGGCCGCCCATGGCCTCCTGGTGCCGCTGGCGCGCGTCGCGCTCAAGGGCGTCCGCCTTGGCGCGGGCCTCGCGGGTGACCTCTTCGGCCTTGGAGCGGGCGTCGGAGAGAAGCTTGTCGGCCTCACGGCGGGCGTCGGACACGTGGTCGTCGGCCGTGCGCTGGGCCATCATGAGGACGCGCAGTGCCTGCTGCTCGCCATCGGCGCCCGTGGGGGCACCCGCTCCGGCGCCGACCGGGCCCTGGGCCCGGACCTGCTCCAGCTCGGCCTGCATCTGACGGGCAGCCTGCTCAGCGGCGGACTTGTCGCGCTGCACCCGGTCGAGCTGGGCTTTCATGTCGTTGAGCTCCGCCGCCAGACGCGGGTCGGCGCTCGGGCCGGCTGGTGCGCCACCCCGACCGCCGCGCTCCACCTGGGCGCGCAGCTCGTTGTTCTCCTCGATCAGACGGGCGAGTTCGCGCTCGACCTCGTCCAGGAAGGCGTCGACCTCCTCCTCGTCGTACCCCCGCTTGCCGATAGGGGGTTTCTTGAAGGCGACGTTGTGCACGTCGGCCGGGGTCAGCGGCATCGAAACTCCTCGGGTCAGTTGCGGCCGCGTGGGGCGCAGCCGATCAGGGCGGTCGCTGTCACGCGAACGCCATGATCAGACGCGCTAACACGAAGTTCAAAAGCACGAACAGGATAACCAGCAGGACCAGGGACGCCAGGTCCAAACTCACGGTACCAATTCGAAGCGGTGGGATCACACGCCTCAACGCCTTGAGGGGTGGATCAGTGACGCTCCACACCGATTCGAGTGCCGCCGACGCCCCTCGGCCCGGCTGCCACCGACGCCCGTACTGCAGCACCGCACCCAGGACGAACCGGGCGAGCAGGGTCAGGAAGAACACATAGAGCAGCAGATAGATGATCTGAAACACGATCGACAGCACGTCAGGCGAGTCCCTCGTTAGGGTCAACTCTGGTTGAAGAAACCGCCCTCAGCGATCTTGGCCTTGTCCTCGGCGGTGACCTGGACGTTGGCCGGTGAGAGCAGGAATACCCGGTTGGTCACGCGCTCGATCGTACCGCGAAGGCCGAATGCCAGCCCGGCAGCGAAGTCGACCAGTCGGCGGGCATCACCCTCATCCATCTCGGTGAGATTGATGATCACAGGTACACCGTCGCGGAAATGTTCACCGATCGTGCGCGCTTCACGGTAAGTGGTCGGGTGCAGCGTCGTGATCTGGTAACGCTGGTCCTCCTCCACCACCCGCTGGTGCACCTGTGTCTGCGGGGCGAGCGCCAGGTTGTCCCGGGTGGGATAGCTGGTCTCGGCCACGGGTGTGGACGGCCGGGTGATCGAGCGGACGCTGGCCCGCTCCTGACGCTCGGGCCGGTCGTGCTCGTCACGGTCGAGGTCGAGGCGGGCGGCGGCACGCTCGAGGCGGCCGCTGCGCTCCTGGCGCGCACGGGGCAGCGCCGGCGCTTCCTCGACGTCGTCGTCCTCGTCGGCGAACTCGTCCGCGTAGCGGTACCCGGAGTCGCGGTCACGGTCGCGGTCCCGCTCACGCTCGCGGTATCCGCCGCCGTCGCGATAGCGGTCGTCGTACTGGTCGTCCTCCTCGACGAGGCCGAGCCATACACCGGCCTTACGCAAAGCGCTCATGACTTCACCAGCCCCTGCTCGGCGCCGAACCGCTCGTCCATGCCCCCACCTCCGTCCGCTTTGCGGCGCGCGCCCCCTCGGCGTGCCGCGTCCCCCCTTGCACGGAATCCGCGGTCGTCAAACTTTTCGACCACGGTCCGCCACGACGCTGCGTCGTCGGACGCGTCGGCCGAGGCACGTCGCGCGTAAACAACACGTATGTAGTTTGCTGCCCGCCGCAAGGCTACCGCAGCGTGTTTCGCATCCCGAGCAAAGAAGTGCCGATCCGTACGTGTGTCGCGCCGTACCGGACAGCGTCCTCGAGGTCGCCACTCATGCCCGCCGAAACGACCGTCGCGTCGGGATGGTCGGCGCGCAGCCGCTCGGCCAGGCCGGCCAGGTCCGCGAACGCGCGGGCCGGCTCCCAGCCGCGCGGCGCGACAGCCATCACGCCACCGAGTCGCAGGCCCTCGGCCTCCTGCACCGCTGCCGCGACCCGCCACAGGTCCCGGTCGGGCTCGGCCGCACCGTCGATCGCGCCACCCCGGGCGGGATCACCGTCGATGCTGACCTGCACGAGCACGTCCAGCGGGCGCTCCCGCAGCCGTGCCGCCGCGGTGGACAGTGCCCCGGCCAGGCGCATCGAGTCCACCGATTCGACGACGTCGGCGTACGTGACGACCGACTTCGCCTTGTTGCGCTGCAGCTGGCCGACAAAATGCCAGCGCAGTGGTTCGTCCACGGCGGCCGCCTTGGCGGCGGCCTCCTGGTCCTTGTTCTCACCGACGTCCGTGACGCCGAGCCCGGCGAGCAGCACCACATCGCTCGCCGGGTAGGTCTTGGTGACCGCCACCAGGGTCACCGACCCCGGATCCCGGTTCACCGCCGCGCAGGCACGCCCGATGCGCCGGCGCACCTCGTCGAGCGAGGCCGCCAGTTCATCGCGGCGTGTCGTCAAGCGATCAGGAGCCGTTCTTCAGGAAGTCCGGCACGTCGACGTCGTCGAAGAGCACCCGGCGCGGCGGCGGGGTGGTCTGCGCGGGCGGCGACGGTGGTGTCACCGGCACCGGTGCGGTCGGAGTGACCGCGGGCGGCGACGCGGGCGCCGGCACCTTGTTGCGGACGGGTGCCTCGGCCGGCTTGTAGGAGGGCGTGCCCCCGTCGAAGCCGGCGGCGATGACCGTGACCCGGACCTCGTCACCCAGGGCGTCGTCGATGACGGCACCGAAGATGATGTTGGCGTCGGGGTGGGCCGCATCGGTGACCAGCTGCGCCGCGTCGTTGATCTCGAACAGACCGAGGTCGGAACCACCGGCGATCGAGAGCAGTACGCCGCGCGCACCGTCCATGCTCTGCTCGAGCAGCGGGCTGGAGATCGCCTTCTCGGCGGCCTCGACGGCGCGGTTGTCGCCGCGCGCGCTGCCGATGCCCATGAGTGCGCTGCCCGCGCCGCTCATGACGCTCTTGACGTCGGCGAAGTCCAGGTTGATCAGACCCGGCGTGGTGATCAGGTCGGTGATGCCCTGAACGCCGGACAGCAGCACCTGGTCGGCCTGGCGGAACGCGTCCATCATGCTGATGCCGCGGTCGCCGAGCGCGAGGAGCCGGTCGTTCGGGATGACGATGAGCGTGTCGCACTGGTTGCGCAGCTCGTCGATGCCCTGCTCGGCCTGGACCTGGCGGCGCTTGCCCTCGAACGAGAACGGCCGGGTGACCACGCCGATGGTCAGGGCGCCCAGCTTGCGGGCGATGTTGGCGACGACGGGCGCGCCACCCGTACCGGTGCCACCGCCCTCGCCGCAGGTGACGAAGACCATGTCGGCGCCCTTGAGCACCTCTTCGATCTCGTCGCGGTGGTCCTCGGCGGCGTTCTTGCCGACATCCGGCTGTGCACCGGCGCCGAGGCCCCGGGTCAGCTCACGGCCGACGTCGAGCTTGACGTCGGCGTCGCTCATCAGGAGCGCCTGGGCATCGGTGTTGATCGCGATGAATTCGACTCCCTTGAGCCCAACCTCGATCATGCGGTTCACGGCGTTGACGCCGCCGCCACCGATGCCTACGACCTTGATGACCGCAAGGTAGTTGTGCGGAGGTGTCATCGGGCTCAGCCTTCCCTTCCAGGGTTTTCGGTGTCGAGGGCCCCAGCGGCCCGGCCAAGAACCGCCATCGACATCCGCTCCGTACAAGGGAGGGCGAGGAAACCCTCACCCTCTACTAGAGGCTTAGTGTTATGTCAACTACTCAACCTCTCGTGGGCAACGTAAGCGGAGGCCAGGCGACAACCAAGGACCGACGCGGCGTGTCGGCGTCCGCTTACGTGGCGAGTATCCGACTCAGCCGTAACCTCGGACAGAATGCGCCGTTCCGGCCACTTCGTCCGATTAACGGATCGTGACCACGTCCGGGGCGCTGACATCGATCGTGTCGCCCTTGCGCTCCAGCAGAGCGGTCGCCACGCGCGCTTTGTTCTCGCTCTGGGTGTCGTCTCCCCAGATCACCGTGCGGTCTTTCCGGAGCCCCAGACTGACCTGCGCCGGGGCCGGCACCGAGATCGAGACCAGCTGATCGCGCAGCTCCGCGGTGAGGGCCGACAGAACGATCAGGGCCGAGCGGGTGTTGATGTCCTCCGGGCTCGGTGCGGCCAGCTTGGCCACCGGCAGACCGGACGGCCGCTTCGAGACGGTCCGGTAGGCGACGCCCTCCGCGTCGATGAGGGTGAACTCCTCACCGGCGGGCACGGCCGCTACCGGGCTCCGCTCGACGACCTCGATGACGATCGTCGACGGCCAGCTGCGGGAGACGATCGCGCGGTCCACCGGGGGCAGGGCCTCGACGCGGCCCCGGATCCGGTCCAGGTCGGCGCCGGCGAGCGGCTGGTCCATGCGTACGGCCGCGGCCTGCTCGACCTGCAGGGCCGAGAGTGACTCGGTGCCCACCACGTCGACGGAGCGCACGCCGAGCACCGAGGTGCCGTAGACCATCCAGACGAGGGCTCCGACGACCAGGACGACACCGGCGGAGACCGCCCACGGCAGCGCGGCGCGGAGCCGGCGCCGGCGGGCACGGGCCATGAACCGCCGGACGGAGGTCGGGACGGCATCCGTGTCCGCCCGCACCAACCGCCAGCTCCGCCCGCCCCCGCCGTCGCTCATCGTCCTCGTTCCCCGCTTGTCAGGCCTCGGCCAGCGCGGCCAGCAGCTCGTCGCCCATCATGGAGATCGGCGGTGCGCCCATGGTGACCACGACGTCGCCGGGCCGGCTGCGCCGCACGACCTCGGCCGCCACGTCCTCCCACGACGGCACGAAGACCTTGTGCTCGGGGCTCAGGTCGATGGCCGCGGTCAGCGCCACACCACCCTCGCCGGGGCCGCGCTGCTCACCCGGTCCGAAGACCTCCATGACGATGACCTCGTCGGCGATCGCCAGGCCCTCGGCCAGCTCGCTCTGCAGGTCCCGGGTGCGGTAGACGCGGTACGGCTGGAACACCACCACGAGCCGCCCGTCGCCGGCCACCTCACGCAGGGTCCGGAGCGCCGCCTTCACCGCGGTCGGGTGGTACGCGTACTCGTCGTACACGCGGACCCCCGCGACCGTGCCCTTGCGCTCGAACCGGCGCCGGACACCGGGGAACGAGCTGAGCGCCTCGGTGATCTTCTGGAGCGGCAGCCCGAGACGCATCGCGGTCAGCACGGCGGCGGCGCTGTTGAGGCCCATGTGCCGGCCGGGCAGCGCCAGCTGGATCTCGCCGAGCGGCTTGCCGTCGAGCGTCGCCTGGTAGCGCACACCCTGCACGGACGAGACCACGTCGCTGATGCGCAGGTCGGCACCCTCGGACTCGCCGTACGTGTAGACCGTGCGTCCCGCGGCCCGGAGCCCGGCGATGAGCTCTCCCACACCCTCGTCGTCGATGCAGGTGACCACGAAGCCGTCGGTGTCGGTGAGCTGGGCGAACTCCAGGAAGCCCGCCTTGAGCCCGGCGAGGTCACCCCAGTTGTTGAGGTGGTCGCCCTCGATGTTCGTGATGATCGAGACGTGCGGGCGGTAGATGAGGAACGACTTGTCGCTCTCGTCGGCCTCGGCCACGAAGTAGCTGCCGGAGCCGTGGTGGCCGTTGGAGCCGGCCGCCGAGATCTCGCCGCCGATCACGAACGACGGGTCCTCGCCGGCGTGCTGCAGGATCACCGTCATGATCGAGGTGGTGGTGGTCTTGCCGTGGGTGCCGGCCACCGCGATCGTGCGGCGCCCGGTCATCGCCGCGGCGAGGGCCTCGGAGCGGTGCATGACCCGCAGGCCGCGGCGGCGCGCCTCGACGATCTCGACGTGGTCCTGCGGGATGGCGGTCGAGTAGACGACCGTGTCGACGCCGTCCAGGTTGGAGGCCTCGTGCGCCATGTGCACGGTGCCGCCGAGGGCCCTCAGCGCGGCCAGGGCCGGCCATTCCCGCAGCTCACTGCCGGACACGGGTACGCCCCGGGTGAGCAGCAGGCGGGCCAGGCCGCCCATGCCCACTCCCCCGATGCCGATGAGGTGGACGGTGCCCAGTTCCTCGGCGGTCAACTCACCGGCCGGCGTCAGCTCAGCGGTGTTCACAGCGGCACTCCCCGAATCGAGCAGACAAAGGTCATCGTCCGGCCACCGCTTCGCACACGAAGTCCAGCAGTGCCTCGTCACCGTCACGCCGGCCGTACGAGCCGGCGGCGGCACCCATCGTGGCCAGCCGCTGCGGATCACGGGCCAGCGGGATGATCGTGCGTTCGATCCATTCCGGGGTGAGCTCGGCGTTGTCCACCAGCACACCGCCGCCCGCCTCGACCACGGGCAGCGCGTTGCGCTTCTGCTCCTGGTTGCTGAACGGGTACGGGACGTAGACCGCGGGCATGCCGATCGCGGTGGTCTCCGCCACCGTGATCGCCCCGGCACGGCACAGCATCAGGTCCGCCGCGGCGTAACCCAGCTGCATGTCCGACAGGTACGGCACCACGACGTACGGCACGGGCAGGTCGCTGGGTACCTCGAACGGGTCGTTGCGCCCGCCCTGCACGTGCAGCACCTGGATGCCGGCGTGGGCCAGCTTCTTCGCCGCTCCGGCCACCGCGAGGTTGATCGTGCGGGCGCCCGACGAGCCACCGGAGACGAAGAGCACCGGCAGGTCGGGACGCAGCCCGAAGTGGGCCAGGGCCTGCGGGCGCAGCGCCTGCCGGTCCATCCGGGCGATGGCCGTGCGCAGCGGCACACCGACGACGCGGGCGTCCTTGAGCGACTCGGCCTGCTGCGGCTGGGTCGGGAACCCCACCGCGATGTTCTTGGTGAACTTCATGCCCATCCGGTTGGCGACACCCGGCGGCACGTTGACCTCGTGGATGACGATCGGCAGCTCGCGCCGCCAGGCCGCCAGGTAGGCCGGCACCGACACGTACCCACCGAAGCCGACCACGACGTCCGCCTGCACCTCGTCGAGGATCTGACCCGCGGCGTGCGCCGACTTGTACATCCGGTCCGGGGTGCGCAGCAGATTGAGGTTGATGGAGCGCGGGAGCTGGAAGGCCGGGATGACCCGCAGGTCGTACCCGGCCGGGGGGATCAGCTCGTTCTCCATGCCCTTGGGGCTGCCCAGGGTGGTGATCCGCACCTCGGGGAAGTGGCGTCGCAGGGCGTCGGCAAAGGCGAGCAGCGGATAGATGTGACCGCCGGTGCCTCCTCCGGCGAGCACGACCGACCGCAGCAGACCCATCACCGTCTCCTGTCTCCCCCCGCGTTTGCGGGTGCCCGGTTGCCCGTTTTCTGGGCAGATGGGCGCGACGGACCCGGCCGCCGCGGCGGGGGGAGCGGCGGCAGCGGGGCCCAGACTAGCCGTACCCACCGAGCGGGCGGACGGGCGTGCAGGGCGCGGGCCGCGTCGGGCTCCGCACGGGCGAAGGAGGCGAGCATGCCGATGGCGGCGAGGGTAACGACGAGGGCGCTGCCACCGGCGGAGATGAACGGCAGCGGCAGGCCGGTGATCGGCAGCAGGCCGACCACACCGCCGATGTTGATCACGGCCTGGGCCACCAGCCAGGTGGTGATCGCGGTGGCGGCGAGCCGGCGGAACGGGTCCTCGACGCGGCGGGCGATGCGGAAGCCGGTGTAGGCCAGAACGGCGAACAGCGCCAGGATGACGGCGCAGCCGACCACACCGAGCTCCTCGGCGACCACGGCGTAGATGAAGTCGTTGTCGGCGGCGGGCAGCCAGTTCCACTTGAGAGCGCCCTTGCCCAGCCCGACGCCGAACCAGCCGCCCTCGTAGATCGCTGAGCGGCCCTGCAGGAGCTGGTAGCAGAGGTCCAGGTCGCAGTTCTCCGGCGCCTTCAGGAACGTCGTGAGGCGCAGCAGGCGGTAGTTCTCGGCGCCGTCGGTGCCCGAGCCGGCGCCGCGGGAGGCGGCCGCGATGAGCAGTCCGATGCCGGAGAGGCCGAGCACACCGAGGGCCGCGAAGACCCGCAGGCGTACCCCGGCGGCCCAGAGCAGACCGATGATCAGCGCGAGCAGGACCAGCATCGTGCCGAGGTCGTTGTACCCGACCAGCACGAAGAGCAGGCCGACCACGGGGAACAGCGGCATGGCGAGCTCACGCCAGTGCCCGAGGGAGGCGCCCTTGCGGGCGATGATGTCGGCGCCCCAGAGGACCACGCCCAGCTTGGCCAGCTCCGAGGGCTGCACGCCGACCGGGCCGATGTAGAGCCAGAGCAGCTCGGCGTGCACCGGCCCGAGCCGCGGTGAGTCGACCAGCTTGACCGCCTTGAGCGCCATCAGCAGGTCGAGGATCGCGAGCAGCACGATGGCCGCACCGAGCACGTACTTGCCGAGGAAACGCAGCGTGCCCGAGGGCAGGCGCTGGCACACCCAGAAACCGACCAGACCGAGCACGGCGAAGATCAGCTGGTTGCGGATGGCCGAGAACGCGTTGCCGTCCTGGGCGTACGCCTTCACGCTCGTCGCGGAGAAGACCATGGTCAGGCCGATGAGCAGCAGCAGACCCGAGCTGGCGATCAGCAGGTAGTACGACGACAGGGGCCGGGCGAGGAGCCCATGCACCGCCGGCAGCAGCTGCTGGCTGAGCGATTTCGGCTTCGCAGCGGCTTTCGCGGGCTGCGCTGTGGCGGCCGGCGACACCACCACCGGCCGGCTGTCAGGCTTGTCCTCCCCCATGTCCACCATCATGGTGGCGCGACACGCCAGCCCCGGGATGCGGAGCAGGCGTGTCGCGAGAGATCTATCCCATCACCGACAGGAAGTCGCTGTAGAAGAGGCCGAGACCGATGGCCACGCAGATACCGGCGACGATCCAGAACCGCACCACGATGTTGACCTCGCTCCAGCCCGCGAGCTCGAAGTGGTGCTGCAGCGGCGACATCCGGAACACCCGTTTACCCGTGGTCTTGAACGAGATGATCTGGATCACGACGGACATCGTGATGATGACAAAAAGACCGCCGATGATGATCGACAGCAGCGTCGTACGGGTCGCCATGGCCAGACCGCCGATGAGGCCACCGAGGCCGAGCGCGCCGGTGTCACCCATGAAGATCCGGGCCGGGGACGTGTTCCACCAGAGGAAGCCGACACAGGCGCCGGCCGCCGCCGCCGCGATCAGGGCGACCTCCAGCGGGTCCCGCACCTCGTAGCAGTAGTTGGCGGTGGTCCGGTAGGTGTCGTCACCGCACCAGTGCCTGTACTGCCAGAAACCGATCAGCGAGTACGCGCCGAGCACCAGGATCGAGGCGCCGGTCGCCAGGCCGTCGAGACCGTCGGTCAGGTTGACGCCGTTCGACATCGACATGATGACGAAGACGAAGACGAGCACCGAGCCGACCTTGCCGACGTCGAGGAAGCTGATGTCGCGGATGAACGAGATGTGCTCGCTCGCCACGGTCTGGCCGTTGGTGCTGGGCACGTAGAGCGCCGCGATGCCCAGGCCGCCGCCGACCAGCAACTGGCCGAGCAGCTTGCCCTTCGCGCTCAGGCCCGCGGAGTTGCGCTTGCGGACCTTGATGAAGTCGTCGAGGAAGCCGACCGCGCCGCAGAAGACGAAGAGCCCGAGCAGGACCAGCGCCGTCATGGTCGGCTGGACCTGCGCGATCTGCTCGGTCGGCAGCGTGGTCAGGGCGATGTGACCGGCCACGTAGGCCAGGACCGTGGCGAAGATGAACGCCACACCGCCCATCGTGGGCGTGCCCTTCTTGCCCTGGTGCGTGGCCGGGCCGACGGCCCGGATCGGCTGGCCGGCCTTCAGCGCGGTGAACACGCGGATGGCGACCGGAGTGCCGAACAGCGAGATGATGAACGCGACCGCGGCCGCGACGATGACTGCCCTCACGGGCTTACCTCCTCGGTGGCCGCGTCCGCGCGGAGCGCGTCGGCCACCTCCCACGTCCGGTACCGCGAACCCTTGACCAGCACCACGTCGCCCGGCTGCAGGTCGTCGCGCAGCAGCGCGACGGCCTCGGCCTGATCGGCCGCCAGGACGGCCTCACCCTTGAAGGCGGGCACCGTTGCCGCGCCCTGCAGGATCGGGGCGGCGTCACCGGCGACCGCGACGAGCCGGTCGACACCCAGCTCGGCGGCGAGCCGGCCCACCTCCTGGTGGCCGGAGATCTCGTGCTCACCGAGCTCGGCCATGAAGCCGAGGACGGCGATCGTGCGCCGGCCCTCTCCCATCGCCGCCAGCGCGCGCAGCGCCGCGGCGGTCGAGGACGGGTTGGCGTTGTAGGAGTCGTCGATGACCGTGACACCGTCGGCGCGGTCGAAGACGTCCATCCGGCGGCCGGAGACGATCCCGACCTCGCCCAGGGCGGCGGCCACGGCGGCGGGACCCATCCCGGCCTCCAGCGCGACGGCCGCGGCGGCCAGCGTGTTGCCGACCTGGTGGCGGCCGGTCACCGCCAGGCGCACCGGCGCCGACCCCGAGGTCGTCACCAGCGTGTACGCGGCCCGCCCGCGATCGTCCAGCGTGACGTCCTCCGCGCGTACCGTGGCGGCGGCAGCCTCACCCACCAGGACCACCCGCGCGCCGGTGCGGGCCGCCATGGCCGAGACCAGGGGGTCGTCGGCGTTGAGGATCGCGACGCCGGTGTCGTCGAGCGCCTCGACCAGCTCTCCCTTGGCCTGCGCGGTGCCCTCGACCGACCCGAACTCGCCGATGTGCGCGGCGCCGACGTTGAGCACCACGCCGATCCGCGGGCGCGCCATGTCGGTCAGGTAGCGGATGTGGCCGATGCCCCGGGCGCCCATCTCGAGCACCAGGAAGCGCGTGGCCGGCGTCGCCTTCAGCACCGTGTAAGGGAAGCCGAGCTCGTTGTTGAGCGAACCGGCCGGCGCCACGGTCTCACCGAGGTGGGCCAGCAGCTGGCCGATGTAGTCCTTGGTCGTGGTCTTGCCGGACGACCCGGTCAGCCCGACGACAACCAGGTCGGGAAGCCGGGTCACCACGACGGCGGCCAGCGCGGCGAGCGCCCGCAGCGGGTCGTCGACGACGATTCCCGGCTGCCCGGTGTCCCGGGTGCCGAGCACACCGGTCGCACCCGCGGCGATCGCGCCCGCGGCGAAGTCGTGGCCGTCGACCTTCTCGCCCGCGAAGGCCACGAAGAGCCCGCCGGGCAGCAGGGCCCGGGTGTCGTACTCGACCCCGCCGGTGACGGTCGCGGCCGGGTCGGCGTTGACGAGGTGCCCGCCCGTGATCGCGGCGATCTCGTCCAGCGTCATGCGGATCAAGCGGCACCACCCGGGCGCGCGGCCAGTGCGGCGGTCAGCTCGACCCGGTCGTCGAACGGCAGCACCTGGCCGTTCACCTCCTGGCCCCGCTCGTGTCCCTTGCCCAGCACCGCCACCACGTCCCCGGTGCCGGCCAGGCGCACCGCCTCGTCGATGGCGGCCCGGCGGCCCTCCACCTCGATGATCTTCGCCGCGGCACCGGCCTGCTCGGCGCCCTGCCGGACGGCCGCGCGGATGCCGGCCGGGTCCTCGGTGCGCGGGTTGTCGTCGGTGACCACGACCAGGTCGGCGCCGCGGGCGGCGGCCGCACCCATCAGCGGGCGCTTGCCGCGGTCACGGTCGCCACCGGCGCCGATGACACAGACCAGGTGACCTCCGCGGGCCGTGGCCAGCTCCCGCAGGGCGGCCAGGGCGGCGACGATCGCGTCGGGCTTGTGCGCGTAGTCGACGACACCGAACACGTCGCCGGGCGAGTCGACACGTTCGAGCCGGCCGGGCACACCCTTGCAGGCCGCGATGCCGTCGGCGGCGACCTGCGGGTCGATCCCGGCGGCGACCAGCGACGCGAGGGCCAGCAGCGCGTTCGCGACGTTGTGCCGGCCGGGCAGCGCCACTCCGGCCGCCACCGGCCCCGCAGGCCCGTACGCGGTGAAGCGCTGACCGAACGCATCCCCGGCGATGTCACCGGCGGACCAGGTCGCGTCCCGGTCACCGGCCGCGGAGTAGGTGATCGTGGCCGGCTTGTGCAGCGGCGCGAGGGCCGGCTCGTCGGCGTTGAGCACCTCGAAGCGGCAGCGGCCGTCGAAGAGGCGGGCCTTGGCGGCGAAGTAGTCGTCGGCGTCGGCGTGGAAGTCGAGGTGGTCCAGCCCGAAGTTGGTGTAGCCGCCGACCGTGAACCGGACACCGCCGACCCGGCCCATGACCAGCGCGTGGCTGGACACCTCCATCACGACCGCCGTGACACCCCGCTCGAGGGCGGACGCCAGGATCGCGTGCAGGTCGGTGGCCTCGGGTGTGGTGCGCACGCTCTGCACGACCAGGTCACCGAGGCGGGTCTCGACGGTGCCGATCAGGCCCGTGGTCAGCCCGGCGGCCTGCAGCCCGGACTCGACCAGGTACGCCGTGGACGTCTTCCCGGCCGTACCGGTGAGACCGATGACCGTGAGCCGCTCGGTGGGATCGCCGTAGATCCGGGAGGCGGCCACGCCGAGCACCTCGCGGGGATCCTCGGCGACGAGGACCGGCAGACCGGCCGCGACCGCCGCGTCGTGACCGGCGGCGTCGGTCAGGACGGCGAGCGCCCCGGCCTCGACCGCACCCGCGACGAACTCGGCGCCGTGCCGGTTGGCACCCGGCAGCGCGGCGTAGAGGTCGCCGGGGCGGACCTCGTTGCTGGCGTGCGTCACGCCGGTGACCTCGGCGTCCGCACCGGTCAGACGAGCACCGATGAGGGCCGCGAGGTCGGCCAGCCGGGTAGGCCGGACGCTTCTGGGACGGGGAATGCCGGACACGGCGTCAGACCCTACCCGGTGTCCCGGATCCGACTGCGAACGCCATGGGCGCGCCTACTGCTTCAGCTTGAAGGTCTGCGGTTCCGTGCCCGACGGCGGCACCTTGAAGTGCCGCAGAGCGGACGCCATCATCTGGCTGAAGGCGGGCGCGGCCACGTCGCCGCCGGTGCCGTCGGCCACGTCGGCGAAGACCCCGATCACAAAACGGGGGTTGTCGGCCGGCGCCATGCCGATGAACGAGCCGGCGTTGTGCTTGGTGTAACGGCCCTCGACCAGCATCTTGCCGGTGCCGGTCTTGCCGGAGATGCGGTACCCGTCGACGGCGGCGCGGGCGCCCGTACCGCCCTTGGCGTCGACGACCGACTCCATCATGGTCCGCAGCTGGGCCGCGACCTCGGGGCTGAGCACCTCGTGGGTCTCGGGGGCCGGCGTCGGGATGACCTTGCCGTCCTTGCCCGAGATCGTGGCCTGGATCAGCCGGGGCTGGATGTAGACGCCGTCGTTGGCGATGGCCGCGTACCCCGCCGCCATCTGGATCAGCGTGGCGTCGACGCTCATGCCGATCGGCACCGAGCCCCACGCCGAGCCGCTCCACTCGTCCGGGGCGAGCAGCCGTCCCGTGGCCTCACCCGGCATGCCCTCGTTGGTCGCCTGGCCCAGGCCGAACCGGCGCTGGTACTCGTACAGCTTCTCCTTGCCGAGCTTCTGCGCGATGCGGATCGTGCCGATGTTCGACGAGTAGGCGAGCACACCCGGAATGGTCAGCTTGGTGCCGGCCGGGAACCTGTGGGTGTCGGAGAACGGCTCCCCGCCGAGGATCAGCCCGGGGCCGACCGTCACGGTCGAGTCCGGGGTGATGACACCCTCCTGCAGGGCGGCGCCGATGGTGAACGCCTTGTGCGTCGAGCCCGGGTCGGCGATGACGCTGCTGGCGACGTCCTCACGCTCGGTCGGCTTGAAGTCGAACGGCTTCGCCGCGTTGTACGCCGGATAGCTGGCCTGCGCGAGCACCTCACCGGTGTGCGTGTCGATGACCACGGCGGCGCCGATGGTGGCGTCGACCTTCTCCATCTGGCGGCTCAGGATGCCCTGCACCTCGTACTGGAGGTCGCGCTCGATGGTCAGCTGGATCGACGAGCCGGGCTTCGCGGGCTGGAAGGAGCTGTAACCGCCCGGGATCTCCTTGGCGAGCATGCCCTTCTGGACGTCCGGGTTGCCGCGCTCGAACACCCGCTTGCCGTCGGTACCGCGCAGCAGGTCGTCGTACCGGGCCTCGAGACCTTCCAGGCCGGAGTGGTCCTCGCCGGTGAAGCCGATGAGGTTCGCGGCCAGGTCGGCACCGGGCACGTCGCGGCGTTCGTCACGGTCGGAGCTGATGCCGGCCAGGTTCATCCCGGCGATCCGGTCGGCCACGGCGATGTCGACACCCCGGGCCAGGTACTCGAAGCGGGAGGCGCCGCCACCGGGACGCTTCTTCTTCGCCATCAGCTGCATCAGCCGCGACGGGGCGATGCCGAGCAGCGGCGACAGCTTCGCCGCCGTGCCGGGGGCGTCGTTGACCAGCTCCGGGTCGGCGTAGATGTACCGCGCCTCGACGCTGTGCGCCAGCACCGCGCCCGAACGGTCCAGGATGCTGCCGCGCGGTGCGGGCAGGGTGACGTCGGTGAGGCGGCTCTTGCGCTGCTCGAGCAGGCTGTGCGCCGACGCGGGCGTCTCGACGACCTGGAGCACGACGAGGCGTACCCCGATCGTCACGAACAGCGCGAGCGCCAGCACGGTGCCCAGCCGCAGCCGGCGTGTGCTGTTGGCGAGCTTCGGCGGCTCGGCCGGGACCGCGGGTGCGGGCCGTCGCGAGACGGGCCGGGCCGGCGGTGCGGGCCGGCCGGGGCGCGCGACCGGCGTCCGTCGTGGTCCCGCCGGGACCGCGACCTTCCGCTCGCGGGCGATCCGGGCACTCGCTTCGGTACGGGTGGCAGCCGCGCCCCTGCGCGGGTTCGCGGTCGAGCGCGAGCGGGCGGCACCGGCGGTGGTGCGGCCGCCCCGCCGCGGCGCGTCGTCCCACTCGTCGTCGTCCTGCGGGGCTGGAGCGGTCACGCCCCGGCTGTTACGGGCCCTGGGCTCGCGGTCCTGCTTGTCACGCCCACGGCGCTGCGGGGGCGGTGGCTCCTCCTCGGCCTCGCGCCGCCGGTCACGGGCGGGCCGTCCACCGTCGAGCACCTGCAGCGCCGGACGGAACGGGTCGGTGTTGCGGCCGGTACGCGGCGACCGTGTGCGCTGGTCCCCCTCGCGCACGGTCCGGCCCCGCGGGGTGTACGCCCGCGCGTCGCCGATGCCGCCGAAACCACGGGCCCGGTCGTCGTCGCGTCCGGAGCCTTCCGCCGATGGCAGGTCACGCGAAGCGCCGCGCCGGGGCTCCTGGCCCCGGCGCGGCGTCTCGTCGGAACGCGGCGACACGCTTACCGTCCGGTCGCCGAAGTGGCGGCGGAGTCCTGCGCGGTCACGGCGACCTCACCGGTGGCCGGCTTCGGCACACCGAGGATCTTGCCGTCGGGCAGCCGGATGTAGGCGGGGCTGTCCGCCTTGACCAGGCCCAGCCGGCGGGCGGCCGCGTCGAGGCTGCCCGGGCTGTTGTTGGCGGCGATCTGGTTCTCCAGATCCTGCTGCTGCGAGTCCAGCTTCTTCTGCTGCTGCTGAAGCGTGTCGATGCGGAACGAGTTCTCCGCGGTCTTGGTGTTGATCAGCAGGATGCCGATCACACCGGCCACGACCACCGCGACCACGAGCGCGATGAACGGCGCGCGAGGCGCGTTGATCGGTGCCGGCGGCGCGACCCGCAGCCGGGGACGCGCAGCCGTCTCGTGCTGCTGCTCGGCCGTCAGCTTGAGGGCGGCGCTGCCCTCGGTGGCGCCGACGGTCGGGTAGTGGCGCGCCCCCCGGGCGCCACCGCCCGTCGTGGCGCCGGTCTTCGCGGCGGGCTTGCGCCCGCCCTGGCCAACCTGCTCCGCGGTCCGGCCCCCCGACCGCGCAGTGGTGATGCGCTCGCTCATGCCCCTCCCCCTCCTGGTGTTCCCCCGGGCGTAACCGCCCTTGTCCCCCGTGCGTTACAAGCATTCGGGGCCGTTCGCGGCGGCCCGTCCAGCCCGGTCCTACTTGTCGATCTTTTCCGCCGCGCGCAGCTTCACCGAAGCCGCTCGCGGGTTCTCCGCCACTTCCGCCTCGCTGGGCGGCTCCGACCCGCGGGTCAGCAGTCGCACCGAAGGTCCGGTCCCGGGCAGCTCGACCGGCAGGTCGATCGGCCCGGTGCTGCGTGCCCTCGCGGTGAGGGCGCGCTTCACGATCCGGTCCTCCAGTGATTGATACGACATCACCACAAGGCGCCCTTTCGGGGCCAACAAGTCCAATGCCGCCGGTACGGCGGACTCGACTGCGGCGAGCTCCGCATTTACCTCAATACGTAACGCCTGAAACGTTCTTTTCGCGGGATTTCCACCCGTTCGCCGCGCGGCGGCCGGGATCGCGTCCCTGACCAGGTCCGCGAGCGCCGACGACGAGACGATCCGTGACTTGGATCTCTGCTTGACGATCGCCGAGACGACCCGCGTCGCGAACTTCTCCTCGCCGTACACCCGCAGGATGCGGACGAGCTCGCCCGGCTCGTAGCCGTTGACGACCTCCTCCGCGGTGATCCCCCGCGACTGGTCCATCCGCATGTCGAGCGGTGCGTCCCGCGAATAGGCAAAACCCCGGTCGGGTTCGTCGAGCTGCAGCGAGGACACGCCGAGATCGAAGAGCCCACTGTGGAACGCCGGAAGACGGAGGCCGGCCAGCACGTCCGGCAGCTCGTCGTAGACCGCGTGCACGAAGTGCACCCGATCGCCGAAACGGGCCAGCCGGTGCCGGGAGTGCGCGAGAGCCTCGGTGTCCCGGTCGAGTCCGATGAGGACCACGTCCGGGTACCGCTCCAGCACGGCCTCGGCGTGCCCGCCCAGGCCCAGCGTGAAGTCGACGTGCACCGCGCCCGGCAGGACCAGGGCGGGGGCGAGCAGCTCGAGGCAGCGCTCGAGCAGCACCGGCACGTGTGTGCCGCGAAGCTCCCCCATGTCGACCCCCATTGCCTGCTCTTTCCGCGCTCACCCGGTGTCCTGCGACGACCGGTCGTCTGTCCGTACCGCCAGATCCCCATCCGCTCGTGCCCGTTGCCTTCGGGCGCGCCCGACCGGACACACGCCTGGCACCGGGGAAGAGGCGCCAGGAGCGGGAGCGGCTGGAGATCTCGCAGTACGGCGGCAGCGACGTCCGGACCGTGTCGACGGCCCACAGGTGCCACGCCTCACAGTCCGCCGGGCAGCACCCCCTCCTCGATGTCGGCGAACTCGTCCTCGCTCGCCGAGAGGTACTGCTCCCAGGACTGCTTGTCCCAGATCTCCACCCGCGTGCTCGCGCCGATCACGACGAGCTCACGATCCAGCGCCGCGTACTCCCGCAAGTGGCCCGGGATGGTGACCCGGCCCTGCTTGTCGGGGATCTCGTCGTGCGCGCTGGCGAAGAACACCCGGCTGTAGGCCCGGGCGGCCTTGTTCGTGACCGGTGCCTCACGGAGCTGCCCCGCGATGCGCTGGAACTCGGGCATCGGGAAGACGTAAAGGCAACGTTCCTGCCCCTTGGTGATCACGACACCTCCCGCCAGTTCGTCACGGAACTTCGCCGGGAGGATCAGCCGGCCCTTGTCGTCGAGGCGCGGGGTGTGAGTGCCGAGAAACATCGGCCTGACCCCCCTGCCCCCGGCGGTTTCGCGGACCGCCTGTCGTCTGGGCCGGCAACCCCCTCGGAGTCAGCTCCTCAGGCCCTGCCACTGCGCTCCACTCTACTCCACTTCCCTCCACTCGCAACAAGAATGGACCGGTCTGCGAAGCCGATTCGCGGATGAATGCGCACGTCAGAGCCGGTGAGGTGGAAGTGGAGGGGTTCGGGCCTCCGACCATGGTCCACTTTCCGACATGCCGCCCAGGCGGGCACGAAAGTCCCCAGAAATCGGGCGTTCTTTACCGCCCGCGAACCCTCCTCCCGCGATCCGGGGAGCGAAGTGGAGGGAATACGACAGTGGGGCGTGACCCGAAACGGGTCACGCCCCACTGACTCTCGTACTGCTCTTACTACTTCACTGCTCTACCTCACGCGGCGACGAGGCGGCGCACGACGTAGTTCTTGCTCCAGATCTTGTGCTTGCCGACCCGGGCGCCCGAGTGCGGCGAGTCCCACATGTACCCGTTGCCGGCGTAGATGCCGGCGTGGGTGCCGTAGGAACCCGACCGGACGACGATCAGGTCGCCGATCTTCTTCTTGCTCTTGGCGACCGCCTTGCCGTACTTCTGCTGCGAGTTCGCCTTGTGCGGGAGCTTCTTACCCGTCGTCTTCTTGTAGACGTACTGGGTGTAGCCCGAGCAGTCGAAGCGCTTGGGGCCCGAGGCACCGAACTTGTACAGCGCGCCCTTGTGCTTCTTCGCCTGGGCGAGAACCTTCGCCCCGCTGCTCTTCACCGTGATCTTGATGGCCCCGCTGGTCGCCCAGCGGATGTTCGTGGCCCCGGTGTACTGCGTGCGGAAGTAGCCGGTGATGTGCGGCTCCGCGGTGAGCTTCACCGTCCCCTTCGAGGACAGCTTCTTCGTCACCCAGGTGCGCCACTTGCCGTCTCGCTTGGCCTGGAGGCGTACCGAACCGCGGGTGACGACCTTGCCGGTCTTCGGGTCGATCACCTTGGCGGTGACGCTGACCTTCTTGCCCCACGCGACGGAGCGGGTCGCGGAGTTGGTGATCTTCGGCTTGACCGCCGGCGCCGCGGCTGCCGCCGTGACGACGGGAGCGGCGGATGCCGCCGGCGTACCGATCAGCTGGCCGGCGCAGAGGCACGCACCCAGGGACAGTGCGATGGTTCCGGTTCCGGGCATGCGGCGGCCACGGCTCGAACTGCGTTCGTGCACGGTAGAGATATCCCTCCGGCACGCCTGCGAGGTTAGCTGTCGGGTTCGGGCGGGAAGGTGTGCCCGGTCGCCAAAAGGTGACTTCACCCCAAGGTCCGCAACTGCCGGACCGGATCTGGGTCCCCCGTCCCTGCCCCCGTATGCCTGTGTGGTTGAAGCTGCTTCCGTGGTCGTGCCGCGCGGACCGGGGCAGGGCTCGGCGTGGTCCGGTGCGGTACGAGCGGCGAGCGGATGCTCACCGGCAGGGACCTTGCTACCCGATTTCCGGGCCGACTGTCGGGCCTTGCTTGGTTACGCAGCGTATTTGGCATACCGGAGCCTGTCCGGTTTGTAACCACCCCGTGACAAATGCCAGCGCTTTGCGTAGTTCTGTGATCACGCTCCGGTGAAGGTTACGGGTGAAACACAACACACAAAAAGCCGCAGCAGGGTGGATCATGCGCGTGTCCGAGGTCGGGAGATTGCCGTCGCAAACGCCCCCAGCGGGCCAAACACGACGCCGGGCGGCGGGGTGGAGATCATCCGTTCGGCCGAGCTTCGGCCTGCGGACCCCTCCCAGGCCGCGCGGGCCGCTCCACCACTCGACGTAGTGTCCGTTTCCGGTACCCTCGTCGCCGTGACGGACGGGAAATTGCCCCTACGGGCCAAGGTCGCGACCTCCGTGTCGCGAACCGCTGCGGCGCTCTCTCGGGCCGCGGGACGCGGTGACGGCTCGGTGATCGGCGGGTGGATCGGTCTCAAGATCGATCCTGACCTGCTCAGGAACCTCGCCGCCGGCCGTGCGATCGCGCTCGTGTCGGGCACCAACGGCAAGACCACCACGACCCGGTTCACCGCCGCCGCCCTCGGCGTCCTCGGCCCGGTCGCCACCAACTCCTTCGGCGCCAACATGCCCACCGGGCACACCTCGGCGCTGGCCAAGGCCGGTGCCACCCCGTTCGCGGTCCTCGAGGTCGACGAGCACTACCTCGCCCGGGTGATCGACGAGACCACCCCGCGTGTGGTCGCCTTGCTCAACCTGTCCCGCGACCAGCTCGACCGGGCGAAGGAGGTGGCGATGATGGCGCAGATGTGGCGCACCGCCCTCGCCGCCCACCCCGACATCCACGTCGTCGCGAACGCGGACGACCCGATGGTCGTCTGGGCCGCGATCAACACCGCCAATGTCGTCTGGTTCAGCGCCGGTCAGCGCTGGCACGACGACTCCTTCGTCTGCCCCGAGTGCGGCTCCCCCATCGAGCGCGCCAACGGCGAATGGTGGTGCACCGGCTGCCCGCTGCGCCGCCCCCAGGCCCAGTGGACCGTCGAGGACGAGGGTGTCCTCGACCCCAAGGGCGACTGGCACCTGGTCAAGCTCCAGCTCCCCGGACAGGTGAACCTCGGCAACGCCGCCACCGCGCTGGCCGTCGCCGCCGAGTTCGGCGTCCGGCCCATAGAGGCCGTCCCCCGCCTGGCCGGTGTCGCCTCGGTGGCCGGCCGGTACGCCCAGGTCGAGCGCGACGGCCGCAACATCCGGCTGCTGCTGGCCAAGAACCCCGCCAGCTGGCTCGAGGCCTTCGACATGGCCGAGGTGGCTCCGACACTGCTCTCCATCAACGCCCGGGACCCCGACGGCTTCGACACGTCGTGGCTCTACGACGTCGACTTCTCCCCTCTGCGCGGGCGGCAGGTCCTGATCACCGGTGACCGGGCCTACGACCTCGCCGTACGACTGGAAGTGAACGATGTGGCCTTCCGCCACGTGACTACCTTCGACGAGGCAGTGCGGGCGAGCCCGCCGGGACGCCTCGAAGTGATCGCGAACTACACGGCGTTCCAGGACATCCGAGCGGAGTTGGACCGTGTCAACTGAGAGCACCCTCCGGATCGTCTGGATCTACCCGGACCTGCTTTCCACGTACGGCGACCGCGGCAACATGCTGATCCTCGGCCGCCGCGCCGCCCAGCGGGGCATCCCGGTGGAGACGTACGAGGTCCGCTCGGACCAGGCCATGCCCACCACCGCCGACATCTACCTGATCGGTGGCGGTGAGGACGGCCCGCAGGCGCTCGCAGCCCAGCGCCTGATCGCCGACGGCGGCCTCCACCGCGCCGTCCACCAGGGCGCGGCCGTGCTGGCCGTCTGCGCGGGTTACCAACTCTTCGGTCGCTCGTTCTTCGCCAAGGGAGCCCAGTGCGCCGGGCTCGACCTGATGGACCTGTACTCCGACCGGGGCGAGACCCGCGCGGTCGGCGAAGTTCGCGGCGACATCGATCCGCGGCTAGGGTTGCCCCCGTTGACCGGTTTCGAGAACCACGGCGGCCGCACCCACCTGGGCCCCGGCGTAGCCCCCCTGGCCCGCGTCACAGCAGGCATCGGCAACGACAGCCAGACCGAGGGCGCCTGGCACGGCAAGATCCTCGGCACGTACGCCCACGGCCCCGCTCTCGCTCGCAACCCAGCTATAGCCGATCTGCTACTGCGTTGGGCGATCGGCGCGGATAGTCTTCAACCGCTCGACGACACCTGGGCCGACCGGCTCCGAGGCGAGCGACTCGCCGCAGCCGGCGCCGCATGACCCGCACCTCAGTCCTCGACCGACGAGAAGTAGGGACACGCCTGCATGACTGACACCCTGATCGCCCCGCGGGGCATCACAACCCCCGCCACGGACCCTCAGGTCAGCACGCAGCCCTCAACCGGCTGGCGCCACCGCGCCCTCCGCTTCGGCGTCCTCGGCGCCGTCGTGGCAGGCCTCGGCGTCGCCGCCGCCGTCCTCCCCCTGCAGGCCATCGCCGACTCGGTGGTCGCCCTCGGCCCCGCCGCCGCCGTGGCGATCGCCGTGGTCGGCGGCCTGCTCCTCTCGGTCCTGGTCCCCCCGCACCGCCATCACCCTGGCCTGCGGCGCCCTCCTCGGCCCCGCCACCGGCGCAGTCACCGCCCTGGCCGCAGCCATCATCGCCGCAGTCGCCACCTACTACGCAGGCCGCTGGGCCGGCCGCGGCGCCCTCGGCTCCCGCGCGGGCGGCAAGCTCGAGCGCCTCGACGGCTGGCTCAACCGCCGCGGCCTGTCAGCGGTGCTGCTGGTCCGCTTCCTGCCGCTCGCACCGTTCGGCCTGATCGGCTACGCCTACGGCACGACCTCGGTCTGCCGCAAGCGCTACCTCCTCGGCACCACCCTCGCTTCGGTCCCGTCCGCGGTTTCGTACGCCGTGATCGGCGCGGCGGTGACGTCGCCGGGCTCGATGAACCCGCTGACGCTGGCCCCGGCCGCGATCGGCATCGGCCTCACGACGACGATCGTCCTGCGCTGGCGCCTCGCGGCCCGTCGCAACGCCGCCGCTCTCGCCACTGCCTGACCCTCAACCACCGAAAAGGCCCGCCACTGGCGGGCCTTTTTCGCATCCACCCCCGGTACTCAAGTTGTGCTGGTCAACCCACCTCAGCAGCGGGGCGCCCCCAAGCGCTCCAACGGCTCGGTCCCCTGACGCGCCACCGCACCGCACCCCGCCATCGCCCGGCGGCCGTCGACCACGCCCAACTTCCTTGAAGTCGGGCCCTCCGGCGCCACGGAAGGCCCAACTTCCGCGAAGTTGGGCCTTAGGGCCGCCCTGGAAGGCCCAACTTCACCGAAGTTGCGCTGATCAACCCACCTCAACAGCGCGGGACCAACGAGCACCCCAGCACCTGCCCCGACGCCTCACGGCACCGCCAACACGCCTAAGAGTGCCCACCCACCAACCCAGCCCGGCCGCCGGCTGTGCCCACCTTCCTTGAAGTCGGAGCCACCAGGCGGCGCAGAAGGCCCAACTTCATCGAAGTTGTGCTGATCAACCGACCCTCAGGCCGCCCCGAAGGTTCTGCCCTCCAGGAGCAGGTAGCCGGCGCGGCGGCGCCAACCGCTCCAACGGCTTGGCCCCTGACGCCTCAAAAACCGCCACCACACCGTCGAACGGCCCACCCGCCGTCCGTGGATCTCCGCCACGCGGTGTGTCCGCAGCCCTGGCCGCCGTCCGCGCCGCACCCGGCTCGTCGGCCACGCCCAACTTCCTTGAAGTCGGGCCTCAGGCGCCATGGAAGGCCCGCCTTCGCGGAAGTTGGGCCTCCACCCGCCTTGGAAGGCCCAACTTCGCGGAAGTCGGGCCTTCCGCCCACCCTGGAAGGCCCGACCTCACGGAAGCTGGGCCTTCCGCCCGCCCAGGAAGGCCCAACTTCACCGAAGTTGCGCTGATCAACCCACCTCAACAGCGCGGGACCGCCGAGCACCCCAGCACCTGCCCCGACGCCTCACGACACCGCCAACACGCTTCAGAGCGCCCACCCAGCCGGACCGCCGGGCTGTGCCCAACTTCCTTGAAGTCGGGGCCTCAGAGCGCCACAGAAGGCCCACCTTCGCGGAAGTTGGGCCTTCCGCCTGCCCTGAAAGGCCCGACTTCACGGAAGTTGTGCTGATCTACCCTTCTCAGGCCACCGCCGAAAGTTCCGTCTCCAGCAGCGGGTTCCCGGCACGGCGGCGCCAAGCGCTCCAACGGCTTGGCCACCCCTCGCCGCGCCGCGACCCCGCCGTCAAACGGCCCACCCAGCCGCCCGTCGACCGCCGGCCACGCCCAACTTCCTTGAAGTCGGGGCCTCAGAGCGCCACGGAAGGCCCAACTTCCGCGAAGTCGGGGCCTCAGAGCGCCACGGAAGGCCCAACTTCCGCGAAGTTGGGCCTTCCGGCCGCTCCGGAAGGCACAGCTTCAAGGAAGTTGGGCATGATCAAGAGGGTGAACAGCCGGAGTCTTGGGTCGGCCGCTCAGCGCTCGACCGGGGCCGAAACAAACTCTTCCGCTGCCGAGCCCCACCCCACCAGCCCCGAACCGCAGACCGATTCGGCGTAGGCGCGGCCAGGACGCCGGGCACAGGTAGGTGGGGTCAGGAGAGGGCGGCGAGGTCGGTGAAGTACGCGGGGTAGGTCTTGGCGACGCAGCCCGGGTCCGCGATCTCGATCCCCGGCGACCGCAGCCCGAGCAGCGACATGCTCATAGCCATCCGATGATCGTCATACGTGGCGATCCGCGTAGGCCGCGGCGCCCCGGGCCGAATGGTGAAGCCGTCCTCATCCTCGGTAGCGTCGATGCCGGCCCGGCGCAGCTCGGTCACCACGGCGGCGAGGCGGTCGGTTTCCTTACGGCGGATGAAGCCGATCCCGCGGACCCGCGTCGGCGAGCTCGCGTACACCGCGACCGCCGCCAACGTCTGCGCCGTGTCCGAAATATCAGACATGTCGACGTCGACGCCGCGCAAAGGGCCGCTGATACGGACGGTCAGCGAGTCCGAGGTGCGGGAGACCTGGGCCCCCATCTGTTCGAGGACGTCCGCGAAGCCGACGTCACCCTGCAGGCTGCCAGTGCCAAGGCCGTCGATCGTCACGCGGCCGCCGGTGACTGCGGCCGCGCCCAAAAAGTAGGACGCGGCGCTCGCGTCGGGTTCGATGGCGTAGTCGGTCGGGCGGTAGGAGCCCGGGGTCACGGTCAGACCTTCCACCGGTACGCCAAAGGCCGCCATCACCGCCTTGGTCATCTCGACGTAGGGCACCGACACCAGCGCCGAGGTCAGTTCGACGTCGAGGCCGTCGGTCATCAGCGGGCCGGCCATGAGGAGGCCGGACAGGAACTGGCTGGAGATGTGGCCGCTGACGCGTACCGGGCCGCCGCGCAGCGGGCCTTGGACGGTGGCGGGCAGGAACGAGTCGCTGGAGACGGAGGCGCCGACGTCGCGGAGCGCGGACAGCACGGGCCCGAACGGCCGGGATCGGAGCTGCTCAGACCCGTCGACCACCGTACGGCCGGGGCGCAGGGCCGCGGCCGGGAGGATGAAGCGGGATGTGGTGCCGGAGTACCGGGCGTCGACCGCAGCGTCCGTGGTGCCGAGTCGCGGGTCCACGCCTGTCACCGTGACGGTCGCGGCTTCCGGGTCGGCGGCGACGGTTGCGCCGAGCGCCGAGATCGCGCCGAGCATCGCCAGGGTGTCGTCGGCGAAGAGGACGCCGGTCAGCGTCGACGTGCCCGGGGCCAGGGCGGCGCAGAGGAGCGCGCGGTTGGTGATGCTCTTCGAGCCGGGCGGGCGTACCGAGGTGTCCAGGGGTGCGGTCAGCGGGGTGATGGGCAGGACTTGCGGGAGTTCGGGCACAGCAGAGAGTCTTCCGGGCACCGGTGCCCACGCCTGGACGTGTGGGTACCGGTGCCCGGAATGTGGAACCGGGGTCAGACGACGACGCTGACCAGGCGGCCCTTGACGACGATGACCTTGCGGGGTTCGCGGCCCGCCAGGACTTCGGCGATCGACTCCAGCGCTGCTGCGCGTACCAGATCCTCGGTCGTGTCGGGCGCGACCTCGACCCGGCCGCGGACCTTGCCGTTCACCTGGACGGGGTAGGTGATCGACTCGGCGACCAGGTGGGCCGGGTCGGCCACCGGGAACTCCGTGTAGGCCAGGGTGCCGTCGTGGCCCAGCTTGCGCCACAGCTCCTCGGCCAGGTGCGGGGCGAACGGCGACATCATCAGCACCAGCGGCTCGATCGCCTCCCGTGACGCCGTTCCCAGCGGGGTCAGGGTGTTGGTCAGCTCGATCAGCTTGGCGATGGCGGTGTTGAAGCGCAGCTCGTCCATGTCGGTGCGGACGCCGTCGATGATCCGGTGCAGGACGCGCCGGGTCTTGGCGTCCAGCGGGTCGTCGGTGACCCGGACGGCGCCGGTCTCCTCGTCGACGACCAGGCGCCAGACCCGCTGCAGGAAGCGCTGCGAGCCGACGACCGCTCGGGTGTCCCAGGGGCGCGAGACGTCCAGCGGGCCCATCGCCATCTCGTAGACCCGGAACGTGTCGGCGCCGTACTGCTCGCTCATCTCGTCCGGGGTGACGACGTTCTTCAGGCCCTTGCCCATCTTGCCGTACTCGCGGGCGACCTCGGCGTCACCCAGGTACCACTTGCCGTCCCGCTCGACGACGTCGTCGGCGGGCACGATCATCCCGCGGGCGTCACGGAACGCGTACGCCTGGATGTAGCCCTGGTTGAACAGCTTGCGGAACGGCTCGAAGGACGAGACGTGACCCAGGTCGAACAGGATCTTGTGCCAGAAGCGGGCGTACAGCAGGTGCAGGACCGCGTGCTCGACACCGCCGACGTACAGGTCGACGCCGCCCGGGTCGCCCTGGCGCTGCGGGCCCATCCAGTAGGCCTCGTTGTCCGGGTCGACCAGGACCTTGTCGTTGTGCGGGTCCAGGTAACGCAGCTCGTACCAGCAGGAGCCGGCCCACTGCGGCATCGTGTTGGTCTCGCGGGTGTACTGCTTGGGGCCGTCACCCAGGTCCAGCTCGACGTTGACCCAGTCCTTGATCCGGGACAGCGGCGTCTCCGGGGTCGAGTCGGCGTCGTCCTGGTCGAACGTGCGCGGCGAGAAGTCGTCCGTGTCGGGCAGGACCACGGGCAGCATCGAGTCGGGCAGCGCGATCGGCAGGCCGGTCTCGTCGTAGACGATCGGGAACGGCTCGCCCCAGTACCGCTGCCGGCTGAACAGCCAGTCACGCAGGCGGAACGTGGTCGCGCCGCGGCCGTGGCCCTTCTCCTCCAGCCAGGAGGTCATCGACGCCTTCGCGTCGACCATGCCCATGCCGTTCAGGAACTCGCTGTTGATCACCACGCCGTCGCCGGTGAAAGCGCCGTCGTGGTCGTCCGGGGTCTCGATGGTACGGATGACGGGCAGCTCGAACGTCTGGGCGAAGTCCCAGTCGCGCTCGTCGTGGCCCGGCACCGCCATGATCGCGCCGGTGCCGTACCCGGCCAGCACGTAGTCGGCGATGAACACCGGGATGCGCGCGCCGTTGACGGGGTTGGTCGCGTAGGCGCCCGTGAAGACACCCGTCTTGACCTTGGCGTCGGCGGTCCGCTCCTCCTCGGTCTTCGCGGCGGCCTCCGCCCGGTACGCGGCGACAGCCGCCTCCGGGGTGCCGTGCCCACCGGTCCACGCGTCCTTGGTCCCCTCGGGCCAAGCAGCCGGGACGATCGAGTCGACCAGGCCGTGCTCGGGTGCCATGACCATGTAGGTGGCGCCGAACAGCGTGTCGGGACGCGTGGTGAAGACGGAGATCGTGTCGTCGCCGTCCATCGGGAAGTCGACGTGCGCACCGCGCGAGCGGCCGATCCAGTTGCGCTGCATCAGCTTGACCGGCTCCGGCCAGTCCAGGGCGTCCAGATCCTCGACCAGACGATCCCCGTACGCGGTGATCCGCATCTTCCACTGCTTCAGGCTGCGCTGGAAGACGGGGTAGTTGCCGCGCTCGCTGCGGCCCTCGGGCGTGACCTCTTCGTTGGCCAGCACCGTGCCCAGGCCGGGGCACCAGTTGACCGGGGCCTCGCTGACGTAGGCCAGGCGGTAGTCGTTGATCACCGCACGCTGCTCGGCGGGCGACAGCGCCGACCACTCACGGCCGCCGGGCACGGCACGCTCGCCGGAGGCGAACTGGTCCACCAGTGTCGCGATCGGGCGGGCCTTGCGCAGCGACGGGTCGAACCACGAGTTGAACACCTGCAGGAAGATCCACTGGGTCCACCGGTAGTACTCCGGGTCCGTGGTGGAGAAGGTGCGGCGCTCGTCGTAGGCCAGGCCCAGGCGGCGCAGCTGGCCGCGGTACCGCTCGACGTTCGCCTCGGTCGTGGTCCGCGGGTGGGTGCCGGTCTGGACCGCGTACTGCTCGGCGGGCAGGCCGAACGCGTCGAAGCCCATCGGGTGCAGGACGTTGTATCCCGCCATCCGCTTGTAGCGGGTGTAGGAGTCCGTGCCGATGTAGCCCAGCGGGTGCCCGACATGCAGGCCGGCACCGGACGGGTACGGGAACATGTCCTGGACGTGCAGCTTGGGCGCACCGGCCCGGGGGTGGTCGGGATCGGCCAGCTCACCGGCGGGGTTCGGCGCGAAGAACGTGCCGTTGTCGGCCCAGAAGGCCTGCCAGCGGGGCTCGATCTCGGCGGCCATGGCCGCTGTGTAGCGGTACGGCGGGACGTCCGCGTTGGTCTCGGACTCGCTCATCGTCACCATCTCGTTCTTGTGAAGTCAGTGGACAGGGTCGCCTACTTCAGGGCATAAAAAAGCCCCTCTCGCAGGAGGGGGCGCCGCGCTGTTCTCTGCTAGGAGATCAGTGCGGCCAGCTAAGAAGCAGGAAAGACCGAGCCATGGGTACACCTTACCGCGAGCACTAAGTCCGCGGCGACCGGTATCAGCCCGTCCCAATTCGTAACCCATCCGATATGCGTGTCTGGTTGACCACGTACCGCAATGGGAGCTAGTGCCCCACTCGGCAGGTTGCTGTGACCGGGCTAACCTGTGGTGAACGGGCGGCGAGCGCCGGAGGCCCACGGACCGCCGGCCGCCCGCGAACCTTCGGTTTCCTTTCTACGTGGCCACGTAGAAAGGGGCTTGAACGACATGGAGGAGGCCCGTGACAACGCCAACCTGGGACCAGCCCGGCGGTCCCCTGCCGAGCGATGAGTTCCTCGCCGCAAGCGGGGCCATCATGGCCAACATCGAGCAGGTCATCGAGGGCAAGAGCGCGACGGTCCGGCTGGCTCTGGCCGTGCTCCTCGCCGAAGGTCACCTGCTGATCGAGGACGTGCCGGGCGTCGGCAAGACCAAGCTCGCCAAGGCGCTGGCCCGCTCGATCGACTGTTCGGTCCGGCGCATCCAGTTCACGCCCGACCTGCTGCCCAGCGACGTGACCGGCGTCAGCGTCTACAACCAGGAGACGCGCGACTTCGAGTTCAAGCCGGGCGCGGTCTTCGCCAACCTGGTGGTCGGCGACGAGATCAACCGGGCCTCGCCCAAGACCCAGTCGGCCCTCCTCGAATGCATGGAGGAACGCCAGGTCACGGTCGACGGCACCACGTACGAGCTGCAGGCTCCGTTCATGGTGATCGCGACCCAGAACCCCATCGAGATGGAGGGCACCTACCCCCTCCCCGAGGCGCAGCGCGACCGCTTCACCGCCCGGATCGCGATGGGCTACCCGGACCCGCGCGCCGAGATGGCCATGCTCAACGGTCACGGAGCGCACGACCCGCTGAACGACCTGCGGTCCGTCGCCGACGCCGCGCTCGTGCGCCGGCTGATCGCGACCGCCCGTGACGTGCACGCGGCCGAAGCCGTCCAGCAGTACGCGATCGCGCTTGTCACGGCCACCCGGGAGGCACCGGAGATCCGCCTCGGCGCGTCACCCCGGTGCACCCTGCAGCTCATCCGCACGGCGAAGGCGGTCGCAGCCCTCGAGGGCCGTGACTACGTCCTGCCGGACGACCTGCAGACCCTGGCCGTGCCGGTGCTGGCCCACCGGATCATCCCGACGGCCGACGCGCAGCTGAACAGGCGCACCACCGACGCCATCGTGGCGGAGATCGTGCACCGGCTCCCGCTGCCGCACGACCGCAGCCGTTCGCCGTACGACACCCGCAGCACGGGTGGACCGGTCGGGCAGTACGAGTCGCGGGGACGCTGACATGCGGGAGGCTATGCGGGGAATGACCACCCGCGGCCGCTCGTTCCTGGCGGCGGCCGCGGCGGCCGGGATCTCCGCCATCGTGCTGGGCGAGAAGGACCTGCTGCGCGTCGCGATCCTGCTGGCGGCCCTGCCGCTGCTGGCCGCGGCGTACGTCGGGCGCAGCCGGTACAAGCTGGCGTGCACCCGCTCGCTGGAGCCCGGCCGCGCGCCGGTCGGTTCCAGCGCGCGGGTCATCCTGCGCCTGCAGAACATGTCGCGGCTCCCCACCGGCACGCTGCTCCTCGAGGACCGTCTCCCGTACGCCCTGGGCAGCCGCCCGCGGGTCGTGCTCGAGCGGCTCGGGGCGCACCAGGCGAGCTCGGTGGCCTACACCGTCCGCGCCGACGTGCGCGGCCGGTACCCGGTCGGCCCGCTGGTGATCCGCCTCACCGACCCGTTCGGCCTGTGCGAGCTCACCCGCTCGTTCCCGAGCGTCGACCGGCTGACGGTCATCCCGCAGGTCGTCCCGCTGCCGGCGGTGCGCCTCGCCGGTGAATACGCCGGTACGGGCGACAGCCGCGCCCGGTCGGTGGCCGTGCACGGGGAGGACGATGCCGCGACTCGCGAGTACCGTCGTGGCGACGACTTGCGGCGGGTGCACTGGCGCTCCACCGCGCGTACCGGTGAGCTCATGGTCCGCCGCGAGGAGCAGCCCTGGGAGAGCCGGGCCACGGTGGTTCTCGACACCCGGCTGGACGCGCACCGGGGTGAGGGACCGACGGCCAGCTTCGAGTGGGCGGTGTCGGCGGCCGCGAGCATCGCGGTGCACCTGCGCCAGTCCGGTTACAAGCTGCGGCTGGTCACGGGGACGGGCATCGACGTGGATGCCACCGAGATCGGCGGCGAGGGCGCGATCCTGGACACGCTGGCGGACGTGAAGCTCAGCGCGGCCGGCGACGTGTCGGTGCTGGTCGAACAGGTGCGGCGACGCTCCGACGGCGGTCTGGTGATCGGGCTCTTCGGCACGCTCAGTGTCGCCGAGGCCGAGGTGCTGACCGGGCTGCGGGGCAACGGCGCGACCTGCATCGGGTTCGCGATCGACAGCTCCACCTGGGTGAACATGCTGCCGCCGGACCGCACCGAGGCCGACCGGCTCCACGGCTCCACGGCCCTGGCGCTGGTCCGCAGCGGCTGGCGATCGGTGCCGGTCGCGCACGGCGATTCCCTCGCCGCGCTGTGGCCGGCGGCGGGCCGCGGGTCGCAGGGCTTCGCGTACCGCGCGGCGATGGCGGAGACAGTAGGACGATGACGGGAGTGCTGCAGTGACCGGGCGACGACGACTGGGGCTCGTGGCAGCAGCCGCGACCCTCCTGGCGGCGGCACCGCTGAAGGCGATCTTCGACAGCTGGACGTGGTTGCTGGAGTGCATCCTCGCGGTCGGCCTCATCGCCGGCGCAGCGGTGCTCGCCCGGACACTGCGGTTCCCGACCTGGGCCCAGGCCCTGTCGATGGTGTCGGTGCTGCTGCTGACCCTGACCTGGATGTTCCCCAGCGGCGACGAGTTGTTGTCACTGCTGCCCTCACCGGCCACGTTCAACCACTTCGGGCAGCTCTTCACCGACGCCGGGAACGACACCCGCTCGTACGGCGTACCGGTGCCGGACCGCAGTGGTCTGCTCTTCATCGCCGTGCTGGGCATCGGCACGGTCGCCATCGCGGTCGACCTGCTCACCGTGGTGGCCCGCAAGCCGGCCCTGGCCGGTCTGCCGATGCTGGCGATCTACTCGGTCCCGGTCGCCGTCTACGTCGACAGCGTGCCGGTGCTCCCGTTCATCGTCGGCGCGACCGGTTTCCTCTGGCTGCTGGTCGCTGACAACGTCGACCGGGTGCGCCGCTTCGGCCGCCGCTTCACCGGCGACGGCCGCGACGTGGACGTCTGGGAGCCGTCACCGCTGGCCGCCGCCGGACGCCGGCTCGCCGTGATCGGTGTTGCGGTCGCCGTACTGCTCCCGCTGGCCGTGCCGGGCCTCAACACCGGCCTGCTCAACTCCCTGACCCAGGTCGGCACGGGCAACGGCACCGGCAACGGCTCGGGCGGCACCGGCCGCATCAACCTGTTCGCGTCGCTGAGCGGCCAGCTCAACCAGACGCAGACCACCAACTACGTCCGGGTCACCACGAACGAACCCGACCCGTTCTACCTGCGCTTCGGCGTCGCCGACGTGATCACGGCCGAGGCGGTCACCAACCGCACGCCGACCGGCCGGCCGATCTCCCGCGGCCTCGACGACCCCCGGCAGAACAACACCTCCGGCCGCGCGAACTACCAGCAGTACCGCGCCGAGGTCGAGATCACCGAGGACTTCGGCCAGACCCTCGCCCCGGTGTACTCGTCGGTCATCGACACGGACGGCCTCGACGGCGCCTGGTCGTTCGACCCGAACACCCAGGTCGTCTTCTCGAACCGGACGACCACCAAGGGCAAGAAGTACTCGTTCGACTACGTGCGGGCCAAGTTCACACCGGCCGAGCTGCGGACCGCCGAGGCCCTCCCCCGCGACAACCCGCTGCGCACCCAGTTCACGGCGGTCCCGGACGACCCCAAGGTCAAGACCCTGGTCGCCAACCTGACCAAGAACTCCAACACCGAGTACGACAAGGTGTCGGCGATCTACCGCTACTTCTCCCGCGACAACGGCTTCTCGTACAGCCTGGCAACCGTCGACCCGGCCGCCGGCGCCTCTGCGATCTCGTCGTTCCTGGACAGCAAGGCCGGCTACTGCCAGCAGTACGCGGCAGCGATGGCCTGGATGGTCCGCGAAGCCGGCATCCCGGCCCGGGTCGCCTTCGGCTTCACCCGCGGCAGCACCCGCGACGGCAACGCGTACGTGCTGACCAACCGCAACGCCCACGCGTGGACCGAGGTCTACCTGGACGGCTTCGGCTGGGTCCCCTTCGACGCCACCCCGGCAGCGTCCGTGGTCGGCTCGACCCGGTCCGCATGGGCCACCGACACCGACGCCGTCGAAACCCCGTCGCCCACCTCCACGGCCTCCCTGGCCCCGGGCGCCGACGCCTCAGCCGCCCCCGGCGCGGCCGACCGTCCCGACCGGGACCTCAACGACGGCGCCCTCGACGCCCCGGGCGCCTCGTCCGACGCGGGCATCTCGACGACCACCCTGCTGACCGTGGCCCTGATCGCGCTGCTCCTGGCGCTGCTCACGATCCCCGCGCTACGCCGCCTGATGGTCCGCAAGCGCCGCCACGCAGCAACGATCCCCAAAACGGCAACCGTCGCGACCGGTCCCGCACCACCGGGCAGTCGCGAAGTCGTGGTGACCACGGAGGCGGTCCAGGCCCGCGAGGACGCCCACGCGGCCTGGGACGAACTGGTCGACACGATGGTCGACTACCGCGTACCGGTGGACCCGACCGAAACGCCGCGCCACACCGCGCAGCGGCTGGTCCGCGAGGCCGACCTGGCCGGCCCCCCAGCCGACTCGGCGACCCTGCTGGGCCGCGCCGAAGAACGCGCCCGGTACGCCCGCCAGCCGCTGCAGGGCGGTGAGCTCACAGCGGCCCTGAACCAGGTCCGCAAGGGCCTGGCCAAAACCGCCACCAAACGCACCCGCCTCGCAGCGGTCCTGCTCCCCCCGTCCGTGCTGATGCGCTGGCGCCTGAGCGTCGGCGACGTGTCGGCCCGCGGAATGGGCTTCTTCAGCCGCGGGCGCGACGTCCTGGTCCGCTTCAGCCCCCGCCGCCTGCTGGCTAGCCGCGCACGCTGACGCTCCACACTGCCGCCCGGCTGGACCTCGGTCCACCCGGGCGGCGTTCTCTTTGCTGGCTCCACCGCTCTGTCCGCTGGCCTGGCCTGTAGACGCCGTCTTGGGCGGTAAGGCCCTGCTGGCTTCACACCCGGGACAAGCTCCGAACGCGGCAGCTCTCGGCCGCTGGACTCAACCAAGGGTGGCTCGACCGGTTGGGCTGGGGCGACTCGGCGCAGCTGGGCGGCTCGGCTGGGGCGGCTCGGTCGGGGTGACTCGGCTTGGGTGGCTCGGCCGGGCCGAACGGCCGCTTCGGGCAGAATCAGTGACGAACAGCAGCGCTGATCATGCAGGGGCCAGCGTCGGCTGATGCCTTCTCGACTAACAGGCCTATTGAAGGCCCAACTTCAAGGAAAACGGGCTCACCCAAGCCCGCCGAGAGCCCAACTTCAAGGAAAACGGGCTCACCCAAGCCCGCCGAAGGCCCAACTTCAAGGAAAACGGGCTTATCCGGGCCTACCGCATCAGAAGCACCGGCCGTGCCGGAGACCGATCAGACCAGCCAACGGACAGGCCGCGGTCACCAGGTGAGTCACGCGGGCCATCTCGCGCATTAAGCCAGGCAACCGGACTGGCAAGGCCGTAACGGCGGACCAGGCCCGGCGATCAGCCGGGCAGCGCGGTCAGCCCCGCAGCGCAGGGGTCACGCCACCCCACATGGCAAGGCAGCAGGTTGCTCGCGCAGTGTGAGGGCGGACGGCACCGGGCCGGGCTGCGCATTCAGTATGCCGATCGCCGACCCAAGACCGTCACCGCGCAAAGGCCGGCATGCGGTCGAGCCCCGGACAAGCCGTCGGCGAGCGCAGCGGGCGTAGCAATCAGCGGCGTCCCCCCAGGGACGCCGCTCAGGTGTTTTCAGGCTCGTCGGCGGGGGCGAGCCTGAAGATACGGCGATGGCGGCCGGGTGGCCGCCATGGGTTGCCGCTGGTTGTACGGGTTCAGCGATGGCCTTCGGGGCGCTGACGCCAGCGGTCCTCGAGGCGGTCGATGAAGCCGGCTTTGCGGGTTGTGCGGGTGCGGCGGGTCGCGGTGCCGCCGACGGCGTGCAGGTCGGGTGCCTGCCCTTTCCGGCGGCTTTGCATCGCGAACGCGGCCGAGGCCAGCATGACCACGAAGCCGGCCACGCCGAGCGGCGTATTGCTGCTCACCGTGCCGTAGACAACCAAGGCGAGTCCAGCGACGATCACGAACGCGGCGACGACGAGTCGGCGCCGGGCGTGGAAACGCGGGTCGCTGGCCCGCACAGCCGAGGCGAATTTGGGGTCCTCGGCAAGCGACTGCTCGATCTGGTCGAACAGCCGCTGCTCGTGCTCCGAGAGCGGCACGGCATTCCTCCCCGGGCGCATGTCCGGCCCCCCGGCGGTGGTGCAGGCGGGCCGATGGTGCGAGACAGCCGACTGGCTGCCTTGGCGCAAGTCTACGAGGGCGTCGGCGGGTCGGAAAGCGGGACGACCGTCGAGTGCGGGTGATTTTCGGTTCTGCGGAGATCGGTTTGTCCCAAAAGACTGGCCGGTCCGACGATGGAGCGACCGAACCGGGCCGAAACGGCGTCCGCGGCGGCCTCGGCCTCGCGCCAGCCGCGTTCCGGTTCGCCCAGGGTGAGCTGGCGTGATGTGGTCGCCGCGGAGGCGAGTCCTTCGACCCGGACGCCGACGAGGCGGATCGACTCGCCCGGGGCGAGGGCTTTGAACAGGGCCCAGGAGGTCTCGAAAATCTCCCGTGCCACATCGGTGGCTGTCGGCATCTTGCGGGACCGGTTGACCGTGCGGAAGTCCGCCATGCGGATCTTGATGGTGACGGTGCGGCCGACGTGGCCCGCGGCGCGCAGGCGGGCTCCGACCTTGTCGGCCAGCGCGAGCAGGCTGCGGCGGATCACGGCGGGGTCGGTGACGTCGATGTCGTAGGTCATCTCGGCGCCGACCGACTTCTCCTGGTGCTCGGAGACGACCCGGCGGGGGTCGCGGCCCCAGGCGAGCTCGTGCAGGTGGGCGGAGGACGCCTCGCCGAGCGCGCCGCGCAGCATGCCCAGCGGCGCCGCGGCCAGGTCGCCGACCGTCATCAGGCCGAGCCGGTGCAGCGTCTCGGCGGCCTTCTCCCCCACACCCCAGAGCGCGTCGACCGGCAGGGGGTGCAGGAAGTCGAGCACCTGGCCGGCCGGGACGACGATGACCCCGTCGGGTTTGGCGCGGGTGGAGCCGAGCTTGGCCACGAACTTGCTCGGCGCGACACCGACCGAGCAGGTCAGCCGCTGCTCCTCGGCGACCCGGGCGCGGATGTCGCGGGCGATCACCGCGGGGCGGCCGAGCAGTCGCTGGGCGCCGGCCACGTCGAGGAAGGCCTCGTCGAGCGAGAGCGGCTCGACCAGCGGGGTCACGTCCCGGAAGATCTGCATGACGGCGCGGGAGGCCGCCGTGTATTCGCTGAAGTCGGGCGGCAGGAAGATCGCGTGCGGGCACAGCGCCCGGGCGCGCATCCCGGGCATCGCGCTGCGGATGCCGTATCTCCGGGCCTCGTAACTGGCGGAGCTGACCACACCGCGGGGGCCGGCGCCGCCGACAACCACGGGCTTGCCGCGCAGCTCGGGGCGGCGGCGGACCTCGACGGCGGCAAAAAACGCGTCCATGTCGACGTGCAGGATCGTGCACCCCGCGTCGTCGGCCTCCGGCCCGAACCGCGGATCACGTCCCCGGCCGATAGCCTGACTTCGTCCCACACCAGCACGCTATCCGCGGGGTACGACAAGTCAGCGGGCGACCAGCAGCGGGATCGTCATCTCGGCCGCCGTCACCGACCCGTGGTACGCGATCAGCTGCCCCACCGCGGGCGGTTCCCAGCCACCGGCGAGCACCACGGTGCGCCCCTGGCAGATCACCACGACGTCGCCGAGGCGGCTCAGGTGGGCCGGAGGCACCGGCCCGTAGAGGCCCGAGGCGATGGCTTCCTCGCGGGTGAGCACCCAGGCGGCGTCCCCGAGGACCTCTCGCCACGCGGCGACGACGTCATCGAGTGCCCCGTCCTCGACGTACAGGTAGCGGACCCGGGGTTCACCCGCGACGGCGGTGAGGCCGGCGGCGAGCCGGGGGTCGGCGGACAGGTCGATGCGGCCTTCGAGGGGCACGTTGAGCTGTCCGTGGTCGGCCGTGACCAGCAGCGCGGCATTCGGCGGGAGTCCGTCGACCAGCCGTGACACCAGCTCGCCGACCTCCGCCGCGGCCGCACGCCAGGGCTCCGAGTCGACACCCGAGGCGTGCCCGTGGTGGTCGAGATCGGGGTGATAGCCATAAACGAGACCCGGGCGGGACAGGGCGGCGAGCATGCCCGCCGACAGCGCCTGCGGGTCGGCCCCACCGGCGAAGGTGGCGCCGCGGTTCGCCGCCACGGTCAGGCCGGTGCCCTCGAACTCCGGCCGGGTCACCTGCGTGACGTGCACGCCGGCGGCCATCGCCTGTTCGAAGCGCGTCGGCACCGGCTGCCACTGCGCCGGGTCGGGGTCGCTTCCCCACTTGATGTGGTTGAGGATGCCGCCGTCCGGCTTGCGCAGGGTGAAACCCAGGACCCCGTGCGCCCCGGGCAGCGCACCCGTGCCGAGCGTGACCAGGCTGACCGGGGTCGTGGACGGAAAACCCGCGGTCAGCTCCCGGCCCGGGAGCTCCTGCAAAATCGGCGCGTACGCCGCAGCGACCGGAATCTGGTAGCTGCCGAGCCCGTCGACGAGCAGCACCGCGATCCGGTCGACACCTTCCAGCTGCGCACCGAGCCCGAGCACGTCAGTGGTCCCCGGCACCCCGAGCAGGGCGGAGACGCTGGGCATCAGATCGGCGAGACTGCCCTCCCCGTACGCGGGCAGAACCGTCCCGAACGCCTCGGCCGGCAGCTGATCGGTCATGGGCGCCGCGCGAAGAGGTGCAGCTGGGAGGCGATGTCGCGGAACGGCGGGCGCGCCGCGAGGGCCAGTTCGAGGTCCAGCATCGCCTGCTGGTCGGCCTCCACGACCGCGGCCGGGACGAGGTCGGCGAGGACGCGTACCCCGTGGATCTCCTCGACGGTGAGGCCCGCCGAGCCGAGCAGCGCCGACGCGGTCTCCGCGTCGTAACGCCGTCGCAGGGTGTCGCGTGTGCCGGCGCGGCCGTCCGTGTCGTCGAGCAGCGCCGTCGCCGCGCCGAGGTGGCCGTTGATCGCCCGGCCCAGCACGGCCGCGGCCCGCCCGGCGACGAGCAGGCTGACCGCACCGCCGGGGCGCAGCGCCGCACCGATGGCGGCGACGACCCCGGCCGGGTCGTCGACGACCTCGAGCACGGAGTGGCACAGGATGAGGTCGGCGGTGGCCGGCTCGACCAGTCCGGCGAGCGCGTCACCGTCGCCCTGGACCGCGTGGACCCGGTCGGCGACTCCCGCGTCGGCGGCCCGGCGGGTCAGGGCGGCGAGGGCGTCGGGGCTGGCGTCCACGACCGTCACGGTGTGCCCGGCCTCGGCCAGCGGCACGGCGAAGCCTCCCGTCCCACCGCCGACGTCGAGCACGGTCAGCGAGCGTCCGGCACTGCGTTCGAGCTCGCGCCGCAGCACGGCCCAGACGGCGGCGGTACGCACGGTGACAGGCGGTCGGGGGGTACGCGTCGATGCGGTGTCCACGTGCGCAGCGTATCGGCCGGGTACGACGAGGGGGTGGCGACCGCAGCCACCACCCCCTCGTCACTCCGCAAAAAGCGTGGTCAGCCGATCGCGTACGCCCGGATCACGGTCTGGGTGACCGTGCCGCCGTGCTGATCGGTGGCGGAGGCCCGCAGGGACACGAAGCCCTTGCCCCGCGGGTGCCACACGGCGGCGACACGGTGGTCACCGGAGCCGGCCACCGGAGCCTTCGTCCAGGTACGCCCGTCGTCGTACGAGACGTCGACGGTGACCTTGTTCGCCGTACCGGTGCCGGCCTGGTGGTCGACGTGGACCGGGACCACGAAGGGCCGGCCCGCCGGTGCGCTGTTGCGGTCGTCGAGCTTGGGGCTGAACCGCAGCGTCGACAGAGCGACCTGCTTGGGTGTCTCACCGGCGACGTTCCCGGAGCGGAACGTCCACGTTCCCGACACCTGCGTCGAGAACTGGTGCGGTGCACTGCGGGTGACGGACTTCTCCAGGCGGTAGTCGGCCGCCGCCGCGGGCAGCTCGACCTCGGCCCACTCGGTGTCGACCTCGGTGACCAGCGTGTTCCCGCGGTAGAGCGCGGTGCGGGCGGAGTCGATCGTCGAGAAGCCGGGGTGGCCCGGACCCTCACCGAAGCTCGGCATGCCGACCCAGAGCAGGTCACCGAGGCGGCTGACGTAGTCCCAGTCGTACTCGGCGCCGGCAACCGTCGGTGCGAACACCGCCCGGTTCCACTCCTGCTGGTAGGTGCGGCCGCCGCGGAAGGTCGCCGGCGTCGCCGTCGCCGAGGCGAGCGTCTCCGGCCAGCCGTCGCCGACCGGCGGCAGCTGCTGCTCGAAGGCCGAGCTCCACTGGGCCTTGTTGTCCGTGTTGACATATTCGGTACGCCGGAACGGCGGGTCGAACGGAATGAACACACCCCAGTACGAGCCGTCGGGGGTGTACCGGGCCGAGTTGGCCTTGACCCCCTGCGCGCCGGTGGCCTCGGTGGCGTACGTGGCCTTGATCGTCGCCAGGTCCTTGGCCTTCACGTTCTTGCGCAGCCCGTCGAGCATCTTCTGCTCGCGGAAGTACGCGAGGTCGTAGACGTACGGGCTGTTGACCCCGTCGCCCTGGGCGAGCGCGATGACGGCCGAGCTGAGGAACCCGTCGAAGCTGGACTTCGGGTCCCGCTGACCGGCGAAGAGCTGGTCGAACTCCAGGCCGATGATGCCGGCACCGATGACACCCTGCTCGATGGTCCAGTCGGCGCCGAGCACGATGAACGTCGGGACGGCGTCGGCCCGCGGCACCTTGACGTCGACCGGCTTGGCGTCCCGGGCGTCGACCGTGATCGTGGCCGGGCCGGTGATCGCGAGCTTCGGCTGCGCCACCAGGGAGGACTCGGTCTCGCTGTCGATGAAGGAGTACATGCCGTACTCCGCCTTCGGCAGCCGCTTGGCGGAGTCGGCCCCGAAGATCTGGTACTGCGTACCGGTCTTCAGATCGAAGAGCGAGATGTACGCGTTCTCGGCCGCCGCGCCGTCGCGCCCGAGGGCCTTGAACGTCAGGTCGTAGCTCTCCGGCTCACGGTTGACGGCGATGGGCGTCTCGACCTTCAGGCCGTCCGCACCGGTCGCGGTCAGGTAGCCCGACAGCAGGCCTTCCGGACCGTCGACGCTGGTGTCGGAGGTCAGCGTGGTCGTGGCCGTGCCACCGGCGGGCACGGTCAGCGTGCCGGGGCTGACGGTGAAGAGGCCGGCCGGTCCGGTGGTGTCCACCGCGAGCGTCAGGGTGACCGGCGCGGTGCCGCTGTTGCGGTAGGTGACCGTCTTCGACTCCGGGGTGTCATCGCCGTGCGGCCACTGGCCTCCGGTGAAACTGACCGAGCCCTCGTCGACGCCGACACTCTGCTTGATCGCCCGGGCCACGTCGACCCGGCCGGCGCCCTGCGCGAAGACGTCGAAGCCCTCGGTGGGCTTCGCCGCTCCCATCAGGACGGTCTTGCGCTGCTGCGAGCTCCAGTCCGGGTGCTGCTGCACCAGGATCGCGGCGGCACCCGCCACGTGCGGCGCCGCCATCGACGTGCCGGACAGGGTGGAGTACCCGGCGACGGGCGCGGGTCCGCCGATCACGTCGTGGGCGGCCTTGGCAGCGACGATCTCGACACCGGGTGCCGTGATCTCGGGCTTGATCGCGTTGTCACCGACGCGGGGTCCCCGGCTGGAGAAGTCCGCGACCTGGTCGTCGCGGTCCACGGCACCCACCGCCAGGGCGGCATCGGCGCTGGCCGGCGAGCCGACCGGGGCAAAACCGCCGGCGTTACCGGCGGAGACGACAAACAGCGTGCTGTAACGCGCGGTGAGGTCGTTGATCGCCTGCTCGAGGGGGTCGATGCCCTCCAGGTCGTCACCGCCGAGGCTTATGTTGATGATCGGCGCGCGCTCGGCCGCCCAGGCCATGCCGGCCAGGATCGCCGACTCCTCGCAGAACTCGGTGCCGCACACCTTGCCGATCAGCAGCTTGGCACCGGGGGCGACACCCTTGTAACGACCGTTGGAGGCCGCACCCGTGCCGGCGATCGTCGACGCGACGTGAGTGCCGTGCCCGACGTTGTCGTCGGCGTCCGGCGCGTCGGTGAAGTTCTCCGCCGCGACGATCTTGCCGGCCAGGTCGGGGTGGGTCGCGTCGATGCCGCTGTCCAGGACGGCCACGGTGACGCCGGTGCCGTCGAAGCCCGCCTGCCAGGCCGTCGGCGCGCCGATCTGCGGCACGCTGACATCCAGATTGATCTTGCGCTTGCCGTCGAGCCAGATCCGGTCGATGCCGGGCTGCAGGGTGCGTGCTGCGTCCGTACCCCCGGTCATCGCCTCCCAGAGGGACGCCCGGGCGGCGCGGTCCGCACGGACCGCGAGGGCGCCGACCGCCGACAGGTCGCGCGTCACACGCGCGCCCTGCACGGTGGTCGCGCTGCGTGCTTTCCCACCCTGAGCCTTCGGGTACGCGACCAGCAGCGGAAGCTCGCGGGTGCGCTCGTCGGTGTAGCCGGCGGCGGTGAGTGCGGTGAGGTCGAACAGCCGCGCGTCGAGCTTGCCGGCCCGCAGGAGCCGCAGGGCGTCGACCGGGACGACGTGGCGCCCGGTCGCGGTGCGGTAGGTGGCGAACCTCATGTCACGACGGCCGGGTCCGGGCTCGACGGAGGTGGTGCCGTCTCCGCGAACGGTGACCCGGTCGCCGGTGATCAGCGTGACCGAACTCGTGGTGCTCGGTGCTGGTTTATCGGCCGGCGCTCCGGCCGGCAGAGCCTGTGCGGCCGGGGCTCCGGCCAGGGTCGCGCTCGCGGTGATGGTGACGACACCCAGCAGAAATGCGGGTAGCTTTCGTCGGCGCATGCGTCCTCCCCCATGTCACCGGGACGATCCCGGCATGAGATAGACGCTTGCAAATAGCTGAATGTTGCACACCCATCTGACCAATTGGCGACAGGCGCCGCGCGGTCAGAAAGCCATGAGGACACCGGTCGTGCGGATCATGTCGCAGCGGTTGCCGAACGTGCGCGACCAGTCGACCTTGCGGCCCTGCCAGGTGCCCTTGATCTCGGCGGTGATCGGGGCGTACTCCATCGTGCACATCATCTCGGCGGGCTTGAGCCGGGCCGGGTTGCCGTTGATGCGCGTCAGGGTCTGGCAGGCCTTGACCTTCTTCGGGTGGGCGCCGCCGGCCGGGTCGCACCGCAGCACCACCGCGGTGGCAAACCCGGCGTCGGCCAGGTAGCTCAAGGTCAGCTCGGTCTTCTTCTTCGCCGGCTTCTTCACAGCTTTGTCGACCGCGCTCTGGTCGGCCGTGAGCTTCTTCGCCACATCGGCCTGCTTCGCGGCGACTGCGCTGATCATGGCGGCGGTCGGGCTGCCGGTCCCGGTCTGAGCGGAGCCGCCGACCGCCGCGGAGGCGGGGCCGGCGGTGGCCAGACCGGCCGTGAGCAGGAGTGCGGCGGCTGCCGTGGCGGTGACGATGCGGATCATGGTGAGCTCCCCCGGATGCTGCGTTTTCGGTGCGCATCCGGTTTACGCCACAAAAGGTGCCAGACACGCAGAACGGAAATATAGTGTCCGTTCACCGGAAATCGCGGGACGCCGGGCTGATCGGCGGGGTGACCGCCTCCAGCCGGTCCGCCACCAGGTTGAGCACACCCTCGGTCTTCTCCAGCCGGCCCCGCACGATCAGCGCCGCGCTCGTGCGGGCCACCTTCCGGTAGCGCTGCCACAGGCCGGGCGAGCAGGTGACGTTGAGCATCCCTGTCTCGTCCTCGAGGTTGATGAACGTGACGCCGCCCGCCGTCGCCGGGCGTTGCCGGTGGGTGACGATGCCGCCTACCCGGATCCGCGTACCGGCCTCGACCCGGCCCAGCCGCGAGATCGGCAACGCGCCGGTCCGCTCGAACTCGCCCCGGATGAACTGCGCCGGGTGCGCGTCCGGGGACAGCCCGGTCGCCCACACATCCGCGACCAGCTTGTCCACATCAGCCATGCCGGGCAGGGTCGGCGCCTCGGTGCCGGTGACCGTACCGGGAAGGCGGTCCGGTTTGTCCTGGGCGGCGGCCCCGGCGGCCCAGAGCGCCTCCCGGCGCGAGAGCCCAAAACCGGCAAAGGCATCGGCGGTCGCGAGGGCCTCCAGGTGGGCGGTCGAGCATCCGGTCCGGCGGGCCAGGTCCGCCATGTCCCGGTACGCACCATGCGCACGCCGCTCGTCCTCGATCTTCTTCGCCAGATCGTCACCGAGGGTACGGACGCTGCTCAGCCCCATCCGCACCGCCGGACCGCCGAGCCCCCACGCGTGCGGCGGCTCGTCGGCGGCACTGCCCCACCGGGTCTGCGCGGTCGACTCGAGAACAGCCGCCGCGTCACTGAGGTTGATGTCCGGCCGCCGCACCTCGACCCCGTGCCGGCGGGCGTCGTCGACCAGCGACTGCGGCGAGTAGAACCCCATCGGCTGCGCGTTGAGCAGCGCGGCGCAGAACGCGGCCGGGTGGTACCGCTTCAGCCAGGCACTGGCGTAGACCAGGTAGGCGAAGCTCATCGCGTGGCTCTCCGGGAAGCCGTAGTTGGCGAACGCGGACAGCTTCACGAACAGGTCGTCGGCGAGTTGGCCGGTGATCCCCCGCTCGGCCATGCCGGCGTAGAGCCGGATCTTGATCCGTTCCATCTTCTCCACGGACCGTTTCGACCCCATCGCCCGGCGCAGCTGGTCGGCCTCGGACGGGTCGAAACCCGCGACGTCGATCGCGAGCTGCATGAGCTGCTCCTGGAAGAGCGGCACACCCAGGGTCTTGGCCAGGGCGTTGGCCATGAGCGGGTGCGGAACCTCGGGTTTCTCCAGCCCGTTTTTTCGGCGTATGTAGGGATGCACCGACCCGCCCTGGATGGGTCCAGGACGAATCAAGGCCACCTCGACCACCAGATCGTAGAATTTGTCGGGTTTGAGCCGCGGCAGCGTGGCCATCTGCGCCCGGCTCTCCACCTGGAAAACCCCGACAGAATCGGCCCTGCACAACATCGCGTAGACCTCGGGATCGTCCAGCCGCATCGTGCTGATGTCCAGGTCGGACTCGATCATGTCGTACGCGTAGTGCAGCGCCGACAGCATCCCCAGCCCCAGCAGATCGAACTTGACCAGCTCGATCGCGGCGCAGTCGTCCTTGTCCCACTGCAGCACCGTGCGTCCCGGCATCCGCCCCCACTCGACCGGGCACACCTCGATGATCGGCCGATCGCAGATGACCATGCCGCCGGAGTGGATGCCGAGGTGCCGCGGAAAACTCTGCACCTCGTTGGCGTACGCGACGACCTGCTCCGGGATGTCCTCCACGTCGACCGTCGCGACACTCCCCCACCGGTCGATCTGTTTGCTCCACGCGTCCTGCTGCCCGGCCGAAAAACCGAAAGCCTTGGCCATGTCGCGGACGGCCGACCGCGGCCGGTACGTGATGACGTTGGCGACCTGCGCGGTGTGCTCCCGGCCGTACTTGCCGTAGACGTGCTGGATGACCTCCTCGCGCCGGTCCGACTCGATGTCCACGTCGATGTCCGGCGGCCCGTCCCGCTCCGGCGCCAGGAACCGCTCGAACAGCAGGTCGTACTCGACCGCGTCCACATTGGTGATCCGCAGCGCGTAACAGACCGCCGAGTTCGCCGCCGAGCCCCGGCCCTGGCAGTAGATGCCCTCGTCCCGGCAGAACTTCACGATGTCGTAGACGACCAGGAAGTACCCGGGGAAGTTCAGCTCGTCGATCATCTTCAGCTCGTGCTCGAGCTGCGCGTACGCCCGGGGGTGGGCCTGGGGTGGCCCGTACCGTTCCTGGGCGCCGCGCATGGTCAGCTCCCGCAGCCAGCTCATCTCGGTGTGCCCGATCTCCGGGATCGGAAAGTCGGGCAGCTTCGGCGCCACCAGGTTGAGGTCGAACGCCAGGTCCTCCCCGAACATCGCGGCGTTCTCGACCGCACCCGGATAACCGGCGAACCGCCGTTTCATCTCGGCCGCACTCCGCAGATGCGCGGTCCCGGCCGCCGGCAACCACCCGTCCATGTCGTCCAGGCTGCGCCGCGCCCGGACAGCGGCGAGCGCGGTCGCGAGTTTGCGCCGGGCCGGCGTCGCATAGTGCACGTTGTTGGTGGCGACAACCTCCAGCTGCCGGCTGAGCGCCAGCTCGTACAGGGCGTCGTTGCGGTCGTCGTCGTACGGGTCACCGTGATCGGTCAGCTCCACCACCACATTGCTCCGGCCGAACAGAGCAACCAGCCGATCCAACTCGTACGCCGCAGCCGGCATCCCGCCCTCCGCCAGCGCCCGCGGGACACTCCCCTTCCGGCACCCCGTCAGCACCAGCACATGATCACGAAGCACCGCGGCGACGTCCTCCAGGTCGCCGTACACGGGTTTGCCCTTCTCCGCGCCGTCGAGCTGCCCCCGGGAGATGGTGCGCGCCAGGCGGGCGTACCCCTCAGGACCGTGAGCCAGAGCAAGCAGATGGCGTCCCTCGGGGTCGGCCTCACCGTTCTGCGGCCTGGACAGATCGAGGGAAAGCTCGGCCCCGAAGATCGTCGGCAGTCCCAGCTCCCGCGCCGCCTGCGAAAACCGCACCACCCCGTAGAACCCGTCATGGTCGGTGACGGCCAGCCCGGTCAGCCCCAGCCGCGCCGCCTCCTCGGCCAGTTCCTCGGGATGGCTGGCCCCGTCGAGAAAACTGAAGTTCGTGTGACAGTGCAGCTCGGCATACTTGTCCGCGCCGGGCGCCCGGATGAACGCGGGCGCCTGATAAGGCTGCCGCTTCCGGCTCCAGGCCGGCGAATCCCCGCCGTCACCATCCACCGCCAGCGGATCGACAACATGCAGGTGCTTCTTCCCCGACAGCGTCCCCTCGAGCGCCGACCAGGGCATCCGCGGATTATGAAACCCCATCGCCCACGCCCCTAGTCATAGATCGCCTCCACCGCCCAATGCCCCGCCACCAGCGACAACAGCAACGCCCGCCCATCAGCGACAACAACCTGAAACCGCGCCCTCCGCCGCGCCTCCCCCGGCGCCCACCACCGCTCGTCCACCGGCCACGGCCCGGCCCACCCGGTGATCTCCACCGGCCCGCCGTTCTCGATGAACAACAAAGCCGGCTCCCCGGAAAGCTCGAGCCGCGCACTCACCCCCACCGCCTGCCCCTCCCCGTCCAGAACAACAGCCGGCAACGCCTGCGGAAGCACCAGCGCGGGCGCCGGCCGGGGCAGCCGTCCGGGCCAGGGCGGCTGCGGAACGGGCTTCCTGACCCCCCGCCCCCTCTTCCCCCGCCCCTCCCCCACCGCCCGATCCACCGCCCCTTCCTGCGCGGCCAACCCTTCGTGCGCGGCCGGGCCTTGGTGGGCCGGGCTTCTTTCCGATGCGGAGTTCTGCTGCTCGCCCGCGTCTTCTCGCCCAGCTGGATTTACCGGCGCTGCCAAGCGTTTGCCCAGCTGGATCGTCTTGGCCCTGGTCTCTGTCCCGGACGCTTCCCCAGTCCAGGACGGCCCGATAACGCCCGTCCGGGACTCGGCATCCGGCACTGCTCGCAGGGCGCGGCGGGTGTGCTCGGGTGCTTCCCCTTCGCCGTCGCGTGGTGGCGGCGCCAGTGCGGGAGAGGCAGCCAGCGGTGCCACCACCAGTGCATCGGTTGCCGGTAACGGGGTAGCCGCCTCCCCCGCGGCCCGTGCCGGGACTCGTTCGTCGCCCCAGGGCACCAGGCGTACCTGGTCGTCGGCGGACCGGCCACCGCCCAGCACGGCGGTGACAACGGCCTCGGGACCCAGGAGGCCTTGGATGCGGCTCAGCGCACGATGGGCGCGTTCTTTCTCCGCGCCCACGTCACCCCAGAGACCCGGCTGCAGTCCAAGATGGACGATCACGCCGTCCGGGACGAGCTTCAACCGGACGAGCCCGGCGGTGGGCCGGTTGGTGGCGCCGCGCCGGGCGCCGGTGAGCCAGCCGTCGAGCTGCCACCGTACGCGTTCGGCGATGGCCGCGGCCGTGAGTGTGCCGTCGTGCCGCCAGACCCGGTGCAGCTCCTGCCCGTCGGCGGTGACCGCCTCGATGCCGAGCTGGGTGCAGGCCAAACCGTGCGCGGCGAGCCGTTCGTGCAGCCGCTCGGCCAGCACCCGCCCGGCGAACGCGGCCACGTCGACGCGTTCGAGCGGCTCGTCGTAGGTGTCGGAAACCTCGAGGTCCGGCGGCGGCCTCCGCACCGCCAGCGCCCGGTAGTCGAGCCCCCCGGCCAGCCGATGCGCCAGCGCCCCGTCGAACCCGAACCGGCTCAGCACATCGGACGCCGGCAGGGCCGCAAAATCCCCGAGACTCTTCACCCCCAACCGCCGCAGCAGGTCGGTCAGCTCGGGCCGCTCCAGCGCCTCGACACCCACCCCCGCCAAAAACTCCCTGGTACGCCCGGCAGCCACGATCTGTCCACCCCGAGCCGCCAGCCCGGCCGCAAAAACCCCGTCCGCGATCCCGACCTGACTCTCCACGGAACAGGCCTGAGCCACCTGCTCCACGATCCGCTCGGCGGCCTGCTCCTCACCCCCGAAATACCGTGCGGGGCCCCGCGCGGCCAGAGCACAGGCCCCGGGCCGGATGACCTCGACCCCGACAGCGACCTCTTCGACAGCAGCGACCACCGCCTCGAAAGCCCGCGCGTCCCGCCCCGCATCGTGCTCGACAACAACAAGCTGCGGACACCGGCTCTGCGCCTCCCGCCGCCGCAACCCCCGCCGCACACCCTCGGCCCGAGCCGCCTCCGAGCACGCAAAAACCCTGTTCCCGTGCAGCACAACAACAGCCCCCGAAGCCGCAACCCCCTCCACAATCTCCGCGGCGATGACCGGCCAGTCCGGGCACCAGACCAGCAGGGTCCGCACCCCACTCACCCGAACCCCACCTCCCCCAAAACTCCCGAACCAAGCGCCGCCACAGTGGGCGGGACTACCGCCGGTGGGGTGCGCAGGACCCTCGCCGCCGGCGGCACACCGCGCGAAGCCCCCAGCGACGATTCGATCCGCACCACCGAAGCAAGCGGTGGTGCGCCCGACCCGGCAGACGCACCCGACCGGGCTGCCGGACCCGGCGCGGCAGGCGAAACCAGCCCGGCCGACACACCCGGTGCCGCAGGTGCACCCGGCCCGGTGGGCGAAACCGGGGCGGTGGGCGAAACCGGGGCGGTGGGCGGTCGGGGTGTGGCGATTGGGGTTACGGAAGCGAGGGGGCCAAGGGCCGTGGGGGCCGGTTTGTCCACCGGCATCGGCGGCGGTGGAAGGGGCGCCGGGTTGCGGGTGGTGTCGGGGGTTGAGCGACCGGGGATGGGTGGCTGTGGAGGGGACAGGGAGGTTCCTGGCATCCACATGGTGATTTCTTTTGGGCGGGCTGCGGCGCCTCGGCCTCGCGCTACGACGGTGACTTTTCGGCGGCGTAGGCGGCCGCGGCCGGTGTGTAGGCCTTCCCATTGGCCTTGGGTGACCTGCAGGGTGACGTCGGCGCCATCCCAGCGGCCGTAGGGCACCAGGACGCAGCCGCGCTGGCGGGCGCGGGCGACCAGGCGGCTGGTTATCGAGGTGGAGACCTGGTCCGGGACGGCGATGACGACCACGTCCACGCCGTCGATGAGGGCGGCGGTGACGGTGGGCCATTCGGGGCCGGGGTTGGGCACCAGGGCGAGCCGGTCCAGGGCGATGCCGCTCTCGGCGGCGGCGATCGCGCCCAGGGCGGGTACTCCGACAACCGCGCACCAGGAACCGGCGTGCGAAGCCGCGGCGAGCAACGCCAGCAGCAGCGAGGTGTTTCCGCTTCCTGTCTCCGAGGTGGGTTGTGCCGAATAACCACCGGCATCGAGCTGTCGTGAAGAACCGCCCCGTGAGGCGGTGGGAAGAGCACTGCGCGGGGCGGTCGGGCCGGGGGTGATGCCGATGGCGATGGTGCTTCCCCGGCGAAGACCCCGGCTCGGCAGCAGGTTGCCCAGTTCCGGCAGCACCGGCAGCACCCGGTGCGTCCCGAACTCGTCGGCCTCGGAAGCCGGGCGGATCAGCTCAGCAAGAGCCGCAGCACCGTTGATCATGCGCCCGGCCATTGTCCCGCCCCGTTTTTGCCTGTACATCGAAGTTGATCTTTAAAGTCACGACCCGCCAGGGACCATGACGTGAAGCAAGGACAAATTCAGCCGGCGAGTGACGTCGGCGCGACGGAAACCGTCGCGCCGACCGGCCGAGGAGCCCGATGGCCGTTAACACGACCGGAAGACCATCGCCCGGGCCGCGCCAAGACCGGCCAACCATCACCGCGACCCGACAACCGAGCCACCGGGCAACCAGGCCAACCGGGCAACCAGGCCAACCGGGCAACCGGGCAACCGGGCAACCGGGCAACCGGGCAACCGTCAACGCGATCCGAAACCGGGCTGACCGGGCAACCGTCAACGCGGCGGAAGACCCTCGTGCCGGCCCACCCAAGGAAACCGAGCAACCCGTCGATGCGATGGAAGACTGTCTTGCCGGCCGAGCACGGAACCGAGCGACCCCGTTGATGCGATGGAAGACCGTCGCGCTCTCCGACCAAACCAGGTGGCCGTCGGTGCGGCGGAAGACCATCGCGCCGGCCGGCCGACCGGGTAACCGTCAAGGGGACCGGTAGACCATCGCGCCGGGGAGCCGTCCGTGCGGCGAGCGGGCCTGCCACCGCGAGATAGCTGCCTGTCGATGTCCGGTGCGGCGCGGTGGGTCCGGCGCCGGCGTTGGTGGACGGCCGGTGGTTGGCGGCGGGGCGCTCGGGGCGGGTGGTCAGGCGGCCTCGAGGGTGGGCTGGTAGGCCAGGCCCAGCACCGACTCGACCAGCGACACGAAGTGTTCCGCCGCGCGGAGCAGGTCGTCTGCTTCGCGTTCGGTGACCACTCTCGGGATGCCGGCTTCGGCGGCTGCTCGTTTGGTCGCGCCCTGGGCGAAGTAGCCGGCCCAGTCGCTGAACTCCGGGGCCACCAGGACCAGGAGTGACCAGGCGCTGGTTACGCGGCTGCGCTTGGTGGGCGCCGCCGGTCTGGCGCGGGCGGCGAGCACCGCGGCGGCTGCGCGCAGCGCTGCCAGGTGGGCCGTCGCGTAGCGGAGGCCGTCCGGGCGGGTGCGTGCCGCCTCCGCCAGGCCCTGACGGGCGATGGCGAGCAGCTGGGCGGGCGTACGGTTCGGCAGCAGATTGGCCGGAACCGTGGGTGCCGTCTGGGCCGCGGCCGTGGGTGCGTGCGCCAGCGGGCCGGGGCCCTGTTGCCGGGGCACCGGGTAAGCCGGGTTGCTCACCATGGTCTCTCCTCGCGTGTGTCGCATCCGACGTGCTGGTCGAACCGATCCGCTGCAGAGGAAGGCACAGCGGTGTGGCAGCCGGCCGGGTGTGAAGCTTCCCCACACCACACCCGGCCGGGCTTGCCGGCGGGTCCGTCGCCCGCCGCCCGGGGGTCGAGGGCGGCGAACGACGGTCCTGCCTTTGTGCCGGCCCGGACCCGCGAATGCCCGGACCTCGTGCGCGGCGCTTCGCGGGCGCCGCACCCGGGAGCCCCGCCGCGAACGCGGCTCCCGATCGGTCAGCCCGAGTGATCGTCTGGCACAGGAGTTCGAACCAATCGAACACTCGTTCTAACTACGAATGAGAGTACACCGCGGGTACGACAAAAAAGCAACACACGCGGCGGTGGGTCGGGCGGGTGGAGATCACCTTCAGAAAATGCTGATTCGGACAGAGAGTCCCAGGTCACAGCCCGGGCCGGCTGCCTGCCGGATCAATCGGGAACACCAGCCGAAGAGGGACGCGCGGCCCGGCCGAGGCCATCAGGGCAGGCGGGTGACAGCGCCGGGGCCGGCCAGGACGACACAGAACAGGTACGACGGCGCAGGCCTGAGGCTGCGAGACACGAGCAACAGGTGAGGAGGGCGGCCCAGCGGGAAATTGTCGGTGGCAGGGGGCACGATGAACGGCGCCGGGTTGCCGGTGGTAGATCGAGGAGTTGGGGGTACGGGATGCCGCGCACCGTTGTGATCACCGGGGCCAGTTCCGGGGTGGGGCTGGCCGCCGCCGTGCAGTTCGCGGCGCGGGGCGATCAGGTGGTTGTGGTCGGCCGCGATCCGGGGCGGCTCGGTGCGGCCATGGCGCAGATCCGGGCGGCCGCGACCGGGCCCGAGCCGGACGAGCACCGGGCCGATTTCGAGTCGCTCGATCAGGTGCGGGAGCTCGGTGAGAAGGTGCTCTCCGCGTACCCGAGGATTGATGTGCTGGCGAACAATGCCGGCGGGATGGTGGGGTCCTACGTCCGCACCGCGGACGGTTTTGAGGCCACCGTGCAGGGCAATCATCTGGCGCCGTTCCTGCTGACCCACGTGCTGCGGGACGCGCTGCGTGGGGGCCGGGTCGTGAACACCGCGTCGCAGGCGCACCGGCGGGCGCGGGTGAGTCTCGACTTCACGCAGAAGGCGGAGGATTACAGCTCCTGGCGGGCCTACGGTGCGGCCAAGGCGGCGAACATCCTGTTCGCCTCGGAGGCGGCGCGGCGCTGGCCGGACATCACTTCCGTGTCGTTCCATCCGGGTGTGGTGCGCAGCAATTTCGGGGCCGGGACAGCGACGCGGTTCTTCTGGAAGTACGCGCCGTTCCTGACCACGCCGGAGAAGGCGGGCGAGTTGCTGGTCTGGCTGGCCGACGCGGAGGTCACCGACGGCGCGTACTACGTCGGGCACAAGGTGACCGTGCCGGACAAGACCGCCGACGACGACAAGCTGGCCGCACAGTTGTGGGAGGCCAGCGCCGCAGCTGTCGGCGTACGGGAGCAGTGACCCTCCGCGGGGTGATCATGGTGCTCGCCGCGGCGGGCATGTTCGGGATCAACGGTGCAGTGTCCAAGCTGGTGCTGCAGGCGGGGTTCACGGCACCGCAGCTGACGCTGTTGCGGGCGGCGGGCGCGTTCCTCGGGCTGCTCGTGCTGAGCGCCGTGATCCGTCCGGGCGTGCGCAGGCTGAGGGTCACCCGCGGGGAGCTGCCGCTACTCCTCGTCTACGGGCTGAGCGGCTTCTTCCTGGTGCCGATGCTCTATTTCGTGGCGATCAGCCGGATCCCGGTCGGGATCGCCCTGCTCTTCGAATACACCGCACCCCTGCTGGTGGTGCTGTGGGCACGGTTCGGGGACAAGCAACGTGTACGCCCGCGGTTGTGGGGTGGTCTTGCGCTGAGCCTGGCCGGGCTGGCCTGCGTGGCGGAGGTGTGGGGTGACCTGCGGCTGAACACCGTCGGTGTGGTCGCGGCGCTGGTCAATGCCGTGCTGCTGGCGGCCTACTACGTGCTCGGCGCGCGCGGGGTGGCCAAGCGGGACACGTTGTCGCTGACCACGTGGGCGTTCGGGGCGGCGGCGGTGGCCGGCCTGATCACCCGGGCGGTCACCGCGGGTGCGGGCGGCTGGGAGCCGATCGCGGACGTCAAGATCGCGCTGCTGTGCGCGTACGTGGTGGTGTTCGGGTCGATCTTGCCTTATCTGCTGGTGGCGGGGTCTCTGCGCTATCTGCCGGCGACCAGCGTCGGCATCCTCGGGATGGCCGAGCCGGTGATCGCGGCCGCGTTCGCGTGGGTCACGCTGGGTGCGTCGGAGGCGTTGAACGCCGCGCAGCTCGCCGGGGGTGCGCTGGTGCTGACCGGGGTGGCGATCGCGGAGACGGCACGGGTCCGGCTGGACGCACCCGAGGTTAGGGAGACGGCCGGGGTGCCACCCGGATAACCACTATTCGCCGGCTCGTCGACCTTCTCACTCACCCCTCCCCACCAGCGGAAACCCTTTGTACGGTAAGCACCGTGCGTCCCCGCGTGTCCCCCACTCCCCGCTGGTGGGCGGGTGCGGCCGGGACCGCCGCCGGGCTCAGCCTGGTCGTCGTGACGGCGCTGTGGACGGCAAACGAGGGGCTGTCGGAAGTGGCCCGCGGCGGCTGGACGGGGGCGGGGGCCGCGGGGCGCCTGGCCGCGCTGTGGTCGGCCGACCTGATGCTGCTCCAGGTGGTGCTGATGGCGCGGATCCCGCTGGTGGAGCGGGCTTTCGGCCAGGACAAGCTGGCGCGGTGGCACCGCTGGACCGGCTTCACGTCGTTCCAGCTGCTGCTCGTGCACATCGTGCTGGCCACGCTCAGTTACGCGCAGGGTGAGCGGGTCGTCGCCCAGTTCGTCGAGTTCGTCGCCGACTATCCGGGGATGCTGCTGGCCACCGCGGCGACGGCCGCACTGGTCCTGGTCGTGGTGACCTCGGTACGCCGCGCCCGCCGCCGCCTGCGGTACGAGTCCTGGCACCTGCTGCACCTGTACGCGTACCTCGGGGTGGCCCTGGCCCTGCCCCACGAGATCTGGACGGGCCGCGACTTCACCGGCAGTCCCGCCGCACGGGCGTACTGGTGCGGCCTCTACGCCGCGGCCGCCGGCAGTGTGCTGATCTTCCGGCTGGGGATGCCGCTGTGGCGCACCGCCCGGCACCGGCTGGTCGTCGACCACGTGGTGCCGGAAGCGCACGGGCTCGTCTCCGTCTATCTGCGCGGGCGGCGTCTCGACCGGCTGCCGGTGCGGGCCGGGCAGTTCTTCGTGTGGCGGTTCCTGGACGGGCCGGGCTGGTCGCGCGGCAACCCGTTCTCGCTGTCCGGGCCGCCGAACGGCGACCAGTTGCGGATCACCGTGAAGGGTCTCGGTGACGGCAGCAGCCGCGTCTCGACCCTCCGGGCGGGGACAAAAGTCCTGATCGAGGGCCCGTACGGGCGGCTCACCGCCGAGTCGTACCGGGGCGGCCCGGTGACCATGCTGGCCTGCGGGGTCGGCATCACGCCGCTGCTCGCCCTGCTCTGGGACCTTCCGTACGGCCACGGTCAGGCGACGCTGGTCTATCGCGCCCGCCGCGCCGAGGAGGTCGCGTTCCTCGACGAGATCGAGTGGCTGGCCGACCAGCGGGGTGTACGCCTCGTCCCGCTGATCGGCCCGCGCGCGCATCAGGCGTCGTGGCTGCCCGCGGAGTACGCCGACTACTCCGACGCGGAGGCGCTGCGCGAGATCGCACCGGACATCGCCGGGCACGACCTCTACCTCTGCGGCCCGGACCCCTGGACCGCGGCCGTACGCACTGCGGCCCGGGCTGCGGGCGTACCGGCCGCGCAGTTGCATCGTGAACGTTTTGGCTGGTGAAGCGGGTGATGACATGCGCCGGGTGATTTTGTGGCTGCTCGCGACGACAGCCGTGCTCGTGCTGTTGTTCAGTTACCACACCTCGACGATGGGGCCGCCGGGGTGAGGACGGCACAATGACCGGATGGAGAACCATCCCAATGTTCAGGCTGTCCAGGCCGCCCTCGAGAACGCCGATGCCCGTACGGCTGCCGGCACCGCGCCGCAGATGGTCGTCTTCGACGAGGGTGTGCACACCGCCGCCGCGGCCGCCGCGGCGCTCGGCGTCGAGGTAGGACAGATCGCCAACTCGCTGATCTTCGAGGCGGACGGCGAGGCGCTGCTCGTGCTCACCTCCGGCGCGCACCGCGTCGACACGAAGAAGGTCGCGGCCTCGCTCGGCCTGGCCAAGCTGGGCCGGGCCAACCCGGACTTCGTCCGTGCGCACACCGGCCAGCCGATCGGTGGTGTCGCTCCGCTGGGCCACCCGAAGCCGGTCCGCACCCTGGTCGACACGGCCCTCGAGCAGTACCCGGAGATCTGGGCAGCGGGCGGCGTGCCCCAGGTCGTGTTCCCGATCACGTACGCCGAACTGCTCCGCGTCACCGGCGGCACCGCGACCGACGTCGCGTGAAGGTCACGACGTAACGTGGCGGGATGAACGCCGTCCCGCCGCTGGTCACGCTGCACGTCTGGCGGGTGCCCCGACGTGCGCTCGGCTCTGCCCTGCTCCGGATGGCGCTCGATCCGCGGCGGCTGCGGGCCCGGCCCGGTGTGCGCTTCGGCAAGCTGCTCGGCACGGGCACCGGGACCGGCTTCGGGCCCGGCGATGCCGATCTGACCCGATATGCCGCCGTGATGGTCTGGGACGACCCGGACGGTGGTGAGCTCGGACCGGCCGGTGCCGCCTGGGACAGCATCGCGGCCCAGTCGGCCCGCGTCGACCTGACTCCGCTGGTCAGCCGGGGCAGCTGGTCCGAGCAGACGCCGTTCGGTGATCCTCCCGGCGGTCGCGCCGAAGGGACCGTGCTCGCGCTGACCCGGGCCCGGCTACGCCCGGTGAAGGCCCTGACCTTCTGGCGTGCGGTGCCGCCGGTGGCCCGGGAGTTGGCCGCGGCCCCCGGCCTCCTCGCCCGTTTCGGTATCGGTGAGGCGCCGATCGGCTGGCAGGGAACCGTGAGCATCTGGCGCAGCGCGGCAGATCTGACCGGCTTCGCGTACCGTCAGCCGGAGCACCGCGCGGTGATCGCGCGCACACCGGCCGCCCGGTGGTACGCCGAGGACCTGTTCGCCCGGTTCGCGGTGCAAGGGATCAGCGGCGACAAGGCCGTGCTGGGCTGGCATGAAGGAGCGCGATGAGGCTCGTTCCCTGGCAGCCGGACGACATGCTCCGGCGGCTGGACGACGTGGTGAGCGTCTACGGCGAGGCGATGGGTTACCGCGCCGAGCTGCTGCAGACCCGCCGCGGCTACATCGGCGCGCACGTGCGGCGGGCCGGGTTCCGGGCCGTGGCCACGCTGACCACCGACGGGCACCTCGCGGGTTTCGGCTACGGGTACGCGTCCGGCCCCGGCCAGTGGTGGCACGACCAGGTCCGGTCCTCGCTCGACGAGCCCGCCCGGCGGCACTGGCTCGGCCACTGCTTCGAGGTCGTCGAGCTCCACGTCCGCCCGAGCGCCCAGGGCCACGGCATCGGCGCCCGCCAGCTGCGTGCCCTGCTCTCGATGGCTGACGGCTCGACCGTGCTGCTCTCCACCCCCGAGGCCGACGAGCAGAAGTCCCGGGCCTGGCGGCTGTACCGCCGCTTCGGCTTCGAGGACGTGCTCCGCGACTTCATCTTCCCCGGCGACGAACGCGCCTTTGCGATCCTCGGCCGCGGCCTGCCCCTCGCCGGCCGCCCCGCCACCGAGGACGCACCCGGAATCGTCGGCATCTGACGGTGACCCGCGTACTGCCGTGGGCGCTGCTCGGCGTCCTGATCCTGACCCAGATCTGCTACCCGCTCACCAGCGACGGCCTGCGCGCCGCGCTGACCGTGACGACCGTGGTGCTCGGCTACCTGCTGTCGGTGTCGCACGCCCTGCTCACCCGCGGGCTGCGAGTGGCCGGCGCCCTCATCGCCACCGCGACCCTCGGCGGTTTTGCGGTGGAGGCGATCGGCGTCGCCACCGGCTTCCCGTTCGGCACCTACGACTACTCGGGCCAGCTCGGGCCCAAGCTCCTCGGCGTGCCGCTGATCATCCCGCTGGCCTGGACCTGGATGGCCTGGCCGGCCTGGCTGGCGGCGGTACACCTGACCCGGTCCCGCGTGGCCCGGATCGCGCTCGCGGCGGCCGGCCTGGCGACGTGGGACCTGTTCCTCGACCCGCAAATGGTCGCCGAGGGCTACTGGTCGTGGCGGTCCCCGACACCCGCACTGCCCGGCGTCGAGGGCATCCCGATCGGCAACTACCTGGGCTGGCTCGGCTTCGCGCTGCTGCTCATGGCCGCTCTCGCAGCGGCTGCGGGCCCCCGCGCGGCGGTGACCACCGACGGGGACAGGCCGATGTTCGCCCTCTGGATCTGGACGTACGCTTCGTCCGTGCTCGCCCACGCGGTGTTCCTCGGCCTCCCGGCCTCGGCGCTGTGGGGCGGTGTCCTGATGGGCGCGGTAGTGATCCCGCTGATCGTGCGACTCTCCCCCTACCCGCGGCCGGCCCGCTCGTGATCTGGCCGGCGCTGCTGCCCTGGGTCGCGCTGACCGGGCACACGATCGTGAACGCCGCACTGCTGCGCCGGCTGTCGGCCGGACAGACTTCGGCCGAGCGGATCGCTGTGCTGCTGCCCCTGCGCAACGAGGCCGAGCGGGTGACGCCCTGTCTCGAGTCGCTGCTCAACCAGCGCGGTGTCCGGAACCTGGAAATTATCGTGCTGGACGACGGCTCGACCGACGGCACGGCCGACGTGGTCCGGGCGGCGGCCCCGGGCAGCACGGTGCGCCTGCTGACCGGCGCGGCCCTTCCGCCCGGCTGGCTCGGCAAACCGCACGCCTGCGCCCAGCTCGCCGACGCAGCAGCCGACGCCGACGTCCTCGTTTTCCTCGACGCCGACGTGGTCCTCGCGCCCGACGCCATAGCCGGCGCTGCGACTCTCCTGCGCAAGACCGGCGTCGACCTGCTCTCGCCCTACCCGCGCATCGTCGGCGCGGGACGGCTCGTGCAGCCCCTGCTGCAGTGGTCGTGGCTGACCTTCCTGCCGTTGCGGATCATGGAACGCTCACCCCGCCCGTCGCTCGCCGCGGCCGGCGGTCAGTGGCTGGTCGTCGACCGCGCAGGTTATGAACGCGCCGGTGGTCACGCCGCCGTCCGTGACGACGTGCTCGAGGACATCGGCCTGGCCCGGGCGGTCAAACGGTCCGGCGGCCGCATCGCCCTCGCCGACGCCTCCGGCTTCGCGGACTGCCTGATGTACACCTCGTGGCCGGACCTGCGGGACGGCTACAGCAAGTCGTTGTGGGCGTCCTTCGGATCACCGGCGGGGGCAGCGGCCGTGGTCACCCTGCTGATTCTTCTGTACGCGGTACCGCCGCTGGCCGCGCTCGTGCTGGCCGCGAGCCACCCCGTGCTTGCTCTGTGGAGCCTGGCCGCGTACGGGATCGGGGTTGTGGGAAGGGTCGTGTCGGCGCGGGCGACCGGGGGCCGGGCCTGGCCCGACGCGCTGGCCCACCCGATCTCCGTTCTGATCTTCGGATGGCTGGTGGTGCGTTCGTTCAGGTTGCGGAGGCGCGGGTTGCTGGCCTGGCGCGGGAGGCCGGTATGAGCAGGGTTGTGGTGATCGGCGCGGGTGTCGGCGGCCTGGCCGCGGCCGTGCGGCTGGCGGAGGCCGGGCACGACGTCGTGGTGCACGAACGCGCGGCGACCGTCGGCGGCAAACTCGGCCGGTACGAGCGGGACGGCTTCCGTTTCGACACCGGCCCGAGCTTGCTGACGCTCCCCCAGGTGTTCGCGGATCTCGGACTCGGCCTCGACCCCGTGGCCCTGGATCCGGTGGTGCGGCACGTGTTCCCGGACGGTTCGGTGCTGGATTCGAGCAGCGACCCGGCGGTGTTCCGGGAGCGGATCGAGAACGCGTTCGGGGCTGCGGCCGGCGCGGACTGGGCGCGTTTCTGGGCGCGGGCCGAACGCATCTGGGCAGCATCGTGGCGGTCCGTGCTGCAGCAGGAGGTCACACCCGCGACGCTCGCCGCGCTGTCCTGGCGGGTGGGTGATCTGGCGGCGATCGCGCCGTGGCGGTCGCTGCGCGGGCTGGGCCGCCACTATCTGCGCGACCCGCGACTGCGGATGCTGCTCGACCGGTACGCGACCTACACCGGCGCCGATCCGCGGCGGGCCCCGGCAGCACTGGCCGCGATCCCGTACGCCGAACTGGCCTTCGGCGGCTGGTACCTGCCGGGCGGCCTCGGCGTGCTGGCCTCGGCCCTGCTGGACCGGTGTGCGGCTCTGGGCGTCCGGATCACGACGTCGTCCCCGGTTGCGGGCATCACCACGACCGCCGGACGCGCGGCCGGTGTCCGCCTCGACTCCGGGGAGGTCGTCGCCGCCGACGTGGTCGTGTCCAACGTGGACGCCGTCACGACGTACCGTGAGCTGCTGCCGTCGCCGGGCCGCCTCGCCGGGCTGGCGGATCGGAGCCTGGCGGGGTTCGTGATTCTGCTCGGCGTTCGCGGGTCGACTCCCGAGCTCGCGCACCACACGGTGTTCTTCCCCGGCAACTACAACGCGGAGTTCGACGCGGTTTTCGGCTCGCCGGGCACCGGTGTGCGGGCCCGGCCGGCCTCGGACCCGACGATCTTCGTCACCCGTGCCGAGGACCCGGCCGTGCACCCACCGGGTACGGAGGCGTGGTTCATCCTGGTGAACGCGGCCCGCCACGGCACCGACTTCGGCGCTGTCGACTGGCGCCGGCCGGGCCTGGCGCAGGCCTACGCCGACCACATCCTGAAGCGGCTGGCGGCCCGCGGTGTGGACGTCCGCGACCGGGTGTTGTTCGCCGAGACGCGGACGCCGGCCGATCTGGCCGAGTCGACGGCCGCGCCGGGCGGCACGATCTACGGCACGGCCGGTGGGCTGCTGCGGCCCGGCAACCGCGGGCCGGTCGACGGCCTCTTCCTGGTGGGCGGCTCGACCCACCCGGGCGGTGGCCTGCCGATGGTCACGCTGTCCGCGAAGATCGTCGCCGACGAGATCGGCCCGGCGTAGGGCGTCACAGGTCGCCGGTCGCCTGACGGCCCGTCTCGGCGGTGCGGCGCAGAAAGTCCGCGATGACCTCCAGCTCGGCCGGGCTGTAACCGGCGCAGATCTCGTCGATCCCGCGGTTCATGCCGGCGAGCAGCGCGTAGAGCTCACCCTTCCGGTCACCGACCGAACGGATTAGCACCGCACGCCGGTCGTTCTCGGCCCGTTCGCGGACCACCCAGCCGCCGCGGTCGAGGCGGTCGAGGATGCCGGTCAGCGTGGCCGGGTGCAGTCCGGTGAGCCGGGCCAGGGCGGTGGGGCTCAGCGGCCCGGCCCGGTCGATCAGGTCGAGACAGTCCAGGTCGGCGTCCTTGAGCTCGAGGCGGGTGCCCACCTGTCGGCTGAACACCGACAGCTGGTTGCGCGCCTCACGCAGGGACTCCTTCACCGCCACCACGAGCCGTCGCCGAGATGTTACGGGTGTCATATTGTACGAACTCCAAAGTAATTTACTATGAGACTCATATCTTACGGCGGAGGGAAAGCATCATGATCCTGGTGACCGGAGCCACCGGAAATGTCGGGCGCGAGGCCATGCGCCTGCTGGACGGGCAGGGGGCCGGGCTCTCCCGGAGCACACCCCCGCCGCCGTTCACGGGTGTCGAGGCGGTGCTCTACAGCCCGCGGGCCGGCACTCCCGAGCTGCTCACCCGGGCAGCCGAGCACGGCGCGAAGCGGGTGGTGGTGATCTCGGCGGCGACGGTGGTCCAGCCCGTGGGTGATCCGCGGTTCATCGCCGAGTTCACCGCCGCCGAGGAGGCCGCCCGCGCCTCGGGTCTGGAGTGGACGATCCTGCACTGCGCGGACTTCGCCTCCAACACGCTCGCCTGGGCGCCGCAGATCCGGGCCACCGGCGTCGTCCGGGGCGCGTACGCCGACGCCGTGACCTCCACGGTCGACGAGCGGGACGTCGCGGCTGTGGCCGTACGGGTGCTTCAGGAGGCCGGGCACGCCGGGCGGGCGTACCTGATCACCGGGCCGCAACCGCTCACCCAGGCCGACAAGGTCCGGGCGATCGGGGCGGAGCTGACCTTCGAGGAGGTCACGCCGGAGCGGGTGCGGCAGGGGATGCTGGCGGCGGGCCTGCCGGCGGAGATCCCGGACCGCCTGCTCGGCTCGCTGGCCGATTACGCGCGGACGCCCGGGCCCTCCTCGACCACCGTGGCGGAGGTGCTCGGCCGCCCGGCTCGAACCTTTGCCGAGTGGGCGGCCGATCACGCCGGGGTGTTCAGTCCTCGATGAAGCCGGCGGCCGCGGCGTCACTCAGCACGGTTGTCGCCGCGGCGGTCGCGGTCGTCTTGCCGCTGCAGAAGTCGCGGGCCTTGTAGAAGTTGTTGCGCAGGTAGGACTCGTGCACGGCCGCGTTGCGGATCCGGACCAGCGACTCGTCGGCGCTCCGCAGGGAGGTGACCGAGAAGTTGTGACTGCCTGTGAAGACGCGCGGGATCTGATCGTCGTCGTAGGCGCCGTCGATCAGCATGTACTTGCTGTGCGTCTTGATGGTGCGGGTGCCGAACTTCGCCGCACACGCGGTGATGCCGATCTTTTTCGAGTCAGCCGTCTCCAGCTGCTTCAGCACCGGGGCACTGACAACCGAGTAGACGATGTCGACCCAGCAACCGTCCTTGACAAGGTCGGTGAGCTTCTTCGCCACGGCGTCCCGGGTGAAGGACCACATCAGGATCCGGATGTCGGTCTGGTGCGGCAGCCCGTCGGCCTCGCCCACGTACGAGCACTGCACCGAGTCGAGCACGCTGACGATCGTGTCGGTGGACGCCTGGTGGTAGTCCCCGTTCGTCTCCTTGCGGGGGAAGAAGTGCGTCTTGTACTCGTCCGCCGACGCGCCCACCCGGTAGTAGTTCTCGACCCCGGTGCTGCTCGTCCGGTACTTCTTCAGGTCCGCGAAGTACGCCTTGTAGTTGGCGTACGACGAGGCCTCGGTCCAGGTGATCGCGTTGTTGTACGCGGTGTCGGCGTCCCACGTGCCGAGGTTGCCGGACGACTGGAACACCACACCCGTCTTCACCGTGCCGTCGTTGAGCACGACCTTCGAGGCAAGCAGGAACTTGTTGTGGTTGTACGCGTCGGCCGTACCGACCTTGCGCTTGCCGATGCAGCCCTTGTCCTGCGCGCACAGCAGCAGGTAGGACGCGGCATTCTCGTCGGTGCCGAGCTCGGGCTTCAGGCGCAGGTAGGGCGCCTGGGTGGCGGTGACACCGGCATCGTCGTTCAGGAGGATCCGGACCTTGACCCCGCGCTGGTGCGCGCGGATCAGCCGGTCGGTGATGTTCGGCCGCGACGCCGTGTCGGCGTAGTCGGGCGTCTTGAACTCGAACCACGACATCTCGATGGTCTCGCCGGCGGGCACGCGATCGATCACGCGGGCCAGCTGCTGGAAGATCGCGTACTGCGCGGTCTCGGTGCCGATCGGGTCGTTGAACACCGGTGCCCCGAGAACGGGGTCCGGCTCGACCTCGGCAGCGGACGCCTGGGTCGCGACCACCGCGCCGGTGACGGCGAGCAGAGCGCTCGCAGCGAATGAGAAGAAGATTCTGGCTGCAGATTTCAAGGGGCCGACCCTAGCGACTTTGCTCCAGGGTTTCGACCCCGATCGGAAGCTCGCCGGTCGCGAGGTGCGCCAGCAGCGTCGCGCGCAGGGCTTCGGCCGCGTGCGGCAGGATCGCCCGGCGCCGGTGGGCCAGGGCGATCGTGCGGCGCATCCCGGGCGGCGCCAGCGGTGTCGCCCGCAGCAGGGGCCGGTTGGCCAGGACCATGCTCGGCACCAGCGCGACACCGAGCCCGGCCTCCACAAAGGCCAGCACGGCGTCCATCTCTCCACCCTCGACGGCGAAGTGCGGGGTGAAGCCCGCCCGCCGGCACGCCTCGAGGGTGACGTCCCGCAGGTCGTACCCGGGCCGGAACATCACCAGCGGCTGATCGCGCAGCTCGTTGAGGTCGAGTTGCACGTGGGTCGTCGGCGGCGGGCCCGAGCGGACCGAGGCGACCACCAGGCTCTCGCGCAGCAGCGGCGCGGCGTGCAGGGCCGGGTCGACACCGTGCTCCGGCTGGACGATCAACGCCAGATCGAGGTCGCGGGCGAGCAGGTCGGCGATGAGGTCCTGGGAGCTGCCCTCGTTGACGTGCAGCTCGATGTCGGGGTGCTCACCGCGGAAGCGGCGCAGGACCGTCGGCACCAGCGACGAGCAGAGGCTGGGGGTGGCGCCGACGCGGACCCGGCCGCGGCGCAGGCCGACGATCTCCTGGATCGCGTCCCGGGCGGCGTCCGCGTCCGCGACCATCCGGCGGGCCAGCGGCAGCAGGGTCTCGCCGGCGGCGGTGAGACCGACCGCGCCGCGGACACGCTCGAAGAGCGGCGCGCCGAGTGTTTCTTCGAGGGTGTGAACCTGCTTACTCAAAGTCGGCTGTGAGACGCCCAGAGAATCAGCTGCTTGGGTGAAATGCCGGGTTTCTACCACTGCCAGGAAGTATCGGAGCTGCTGAAGCTGCACGACGATAGCTTATCTCTATGACCACCCCGTCGATCATGCATTAGACGAATCGCCCGCAGGTTCCTACCGTCCAGGGTGTGGCGGTAGACATCAGCACTCCAACTCCGAGGGCGACGGCGGAACCGGCGAAGAAGACGCTGGCGAAGAAGCCGGCGCTCAAGCCCCGTCGTGGCGCCCGCTCGTCGCTCGCACTGAAGATCCTCATGGCCGTGACCGGCCTGCTGCTCGTGGGCTTCCTCTACGCCCACATGATCGGCAACTTGAAGATCTTCTTCGGCGCCGAGACCTTCGACCACTACGCGCACTGGCTGCGCACCCTGGCCGAGCCGCTGCTCCCCCGCGGCTGGTTCCTGTGGATCATGCGTTTCGGCCTGCTCGCCGCGGTGGTCGGGCACATCGTCGCGGCCGCGATCCTGACCCGCCGCGCCCGTGCGGCCCGGCCGGTGAAGTACGCCCGCCGGCCGAAGGTGCAGGGCAGCTACGCAGCCCGGACGATGCGCTGGGGCGGCGTCATCATCGTGCTGTTCGTGATCTACCACATCCTCGACCTGACCACCGGCACGCTGAACCCGGCCGGCGGCGGCACCGACCCGTCGGAACGGGTCATCGCCGACTTCAAGGCCGAGCAGTGGTACGTGACGCTGTTCTACGTGCTGTCCATCGTGGCCGTCGGCTTCCACCTGCGGCACGGCCTGTTCAGCGCCGTCCGCACCCTGGGCCAGCGCACCGCCCGCGGTGAACGGATCGCCCGCGGCGCCGCCCTCCTGCTCTCCGTCGTCCTGGTGGTCGGTTACCTGTCGGTGCCGTTCGCCGTGCTCACCGGATTGGTGGACTGACATGTCGTTCTGGAACGACGGCGAGGACATCGCCGACCAGGCCGCACCCGACGGCCCCATCGAGACCCGCTGGGAACGCCACCAGTTCTCGGCCAAGCTGGTCAACCCGGCCAACCGCCGCAAGCTCAGCGTCATCGTCGTCGGCACCGGGCTCGCCGGTGGTTCGGCCGCGGCGACACTCGCCGAAGCCGGCTACCGCGTGCGGTCCTACTGCTACCAGGACAGCCCGCGCCGCGCGCACTCGATCGCCGCGCAGGGTGGCATCAACGCCGCCAAGAACTACCGCAACGACGGCGACTCGATCTACCGGCTCTTCTACGACACGGTCAAGGGTGGCGACTTCCGCGCCCGCGAGTCCAACGTGTACCGCCTCGCCCAGGTCAGCGTGAACATCATCGACCAGTGTGTGGCGCAGGGTGTGCCGTTCGCCCGCGAGTACGGCGGCCTGCTCGACAACCGCTCGTTCGGCGGCACCCAGGTGTCCCGCACGTTCTACGCCCGGGGGCAGACGGGTCAGCAGCTGCTGCTCGGCGCGTACCAGGCGATGGAACGGCAGATCGGTCTCGGCAACATCGAGATGTTCGCCCGGCACGAGATGCTCGAACTGGTCGTCGTCGACGGCAAGGCCCGCGGTGTGGTCGTCCGTGACCTGGTCACCGGCGAGATCACCACGGACCTGGCCGATGCGGTCGTGCTCGCCTCCGGCGGTTACGGCAACGTCTTCTTCCTGTCGACGAACGCCAAGGGCTGCAACGTCACGGCGTCGTGGCGGGCCCACCGCAAGGGCGCGCTCTTCGCCAACCCCTGCTACACCCAGATCCACCCCACCTGCATCCCCGAATCCGGTACGCACCAGAGCAAGCTCACGCTGATGAGCGAGTCGCTGCGCAACGACGGCCGGGTCTGGGTGCCGCTGGCCCGCGGGGATTCCCGGGCGCCGGGCGACATCCCGGAGGACGAACGCGACTACTACCTCGAGCGCATCTACCCGTCGTTCGGCAACCTCGTCCCCCGTGACATCGCGTCCCGCGCGGCGAAGAACGTCTGCGACGAGGGCCGCGGTGTCGGCCCCGGTGGTCTCGGCGTCTACCTCGACTTCGCCGACGCCATCGAGCGCCTGGGTCAGCCCGCCGTCGAGGCCAAGTACGGCAACCTCTTCGAGATGTACCAGCGCATCACCGGCGAGGACCCGTACCAGGTCCCGATGCGGATCTACCCCGCCGTGCACTACACGATGGGCGGCCTCTGGGTCGACTACGACCTGCAGTCGACGATCCCCGGCCTGTTCGTGATCGGTGAGGCCAACTTCTCCGACCACGGCGCGAACCGCCTCGGCGCGTCCGCGCTGATGCAGGGCCTGGCGGACGGCTACTTCGTCCTGCCCAACACGATCAACAGCTACCTCGCGTCCGGCCCGTTCGAGAAGATCTCGCCGGACAACGAGCAGGTCGTGGCGGCCCGGACCCAGGTCGAGGACCGCCTCGCCAAGCTCCTGGCCGTCAACGGCGACCGCACCGTCGACTCGTTCCACCGCGAGCTGGGCCACATCATGTGGGAGTACTGCGGCATGGAACGTACCGAGGAAGGCCTGACCAAGGCCATCGGTCTCATCCGGGGTCTCCGCGACGAGTTCTGGACCCGGGTGAAGGTGCCGGGCACCGGCGAGCAGCTCAACCAGAACCTGGAGAAGGCCGGCCGTGTCGCCGACTTCTTCGAGCTCGGCGAGCTCATGTGCATCGACGCCCTGCACCGCGCCGAGTCGGCCGGCGGCCACTTCCGCGCGGAGAGCCAGACCCCCGACGGCGAGGCGCTGCGCCACGACGACGAGTTCAGCTACGTCGCGGCCTGGGAGTACGGCGACACGCCCACCCTCCACAAGGAACAGCTCGACTTCGAATACGTCCACCCGAGCACGCGGAGTTACAAGTAATGGACATCCAGGTACGCGTGTGGCGCCAGCAGGGCCCGGCGGACAAGGGCCGCATGGTCACGTACGACGTCAAGGACATCTCCCCCGACGCCAGCTTCCTGGAGATGCTCGACGTCCTCAACGAGAAGCTCATCCTCGACGGCGACGACCCGGTCGCCTTCGACCACGACTGCCGCGAAGGCATCTGCGGCATGTGCGGCATGATGATCAACGGCGTCGCGCACGGCCCGGAGCGGGCCACCACCACCTGCCAGCTCCACATGCGCCACTTCAAGGACGGCGACACCATCGACGTCGAACCGTGGCGCGCCGCGGCCTTCCCGGTGATCAAGGACCTGGTCGTCGACCGCGGTGCCTTCGACACGATCATCCAGGCCGGCGGCTACATCACGGCCCCGACCGGCACCGCCCCGGACGCCCACGCCACCCCGGTCCCCAAGCCGGACGCGGACGCGGCCTTCGAAGCAGCCACCTGCATCGGCTGCGGCGCCTGCGTGGCCGCCTGCCCGAACGGCTCGTCGATGCTCTTCACCGCGGCCAAGGTCGCCCACCTGGGCCTCCTCCCCCAGGGCCAGCCGGAACGCTCCAGCCGCGTCGTCGACATGCTCGAAGCCCAGGACGACGCGGGCTTCGGCGGCTGCACCAACATGGGCGAATGCACCACGGTCTGCCCGAAGGGCATCCCGCTCACCCTGATCGGCCGCCTCAACAACGACTACCGCAAGAGCATCGGAAAGCGGTAGATCAACAGCTTTTTGGCGACGGTCCGTGCATGGTGCGGACCGTCGCTCCCGCCGACAACGGGCGGGGGCCCACCTGACGGTGGCCCACGCCCTGCCAGGTCCGTGCTCCCCGAAACCGCGGCTAAGGTCGTGGGCATGTTTCGTGATGGGGATCTCGAGCTGCTGGGGCGGCCGCTGTATGCGTTTCTGACCGTTGCGCCGAAGGGTGAGCGGTGGCCGGCGCCGCGGCCGGTGTGGTTCGAGGTGACGACGGAGGGCGATCTGCAGATGTTCTCGCTTCCGGACTCGCCGAAGGTCGACCGGCTCCGGGAAAATCCTCGCGCTTCGGTGGTTGTCTCGGCGCCCACCGGCGAGCCCGAGCACTGGGTGTCGGTGGAGGGCACGGTCACGCTCCATGATGACGGCGGCCCGGAGCTGACCACCCGTCTTGCCGGCCGGTACTGGGACGTCGACGACCCGAAGATTCAGAAGCTGCTGCAGGAGTGGCGGGACGGCGGCGTGGTCCGCCTTGTCCTGCACCCGGAGAAGGTCAGCCGTTACTCCGTCTGAGCCCCGGAAGCAGCTGCTGGCCGCGGTCGCCGACCGGATCCCCGAGGGCGCCGGGCGGGTGGCGGTCGACGGGGTGGACGGGGTCGGGAAGTCCACGTTCGCGGCGGAGCTGGCCGCTGTGCTCGAGGAGCGGGGCCGGCCGGTTGTGCACGTCTCGGCCGACGGCTTCCATCATCCGCGGGCCGTCCGGCACCGGCGTGGGGCGCGGTCGCCGGAGGGGTTCTGGCTCGACTCGTACGACTACGCGGCGCTGATCGCCAACGTGCTGAACGCGGGAGAACTTTACCGGCCGGCGGTGCACGACGTCCGTACCGATGAAGTGCTTGATCTGCCCTGGCAGGTGCGACCGGACGGGGCGGTGATCGTGGTCGACGGGTTGTTCCTGCACCGGGACGAGCTGGTCGCGTACTGGGATTTCTCCGTGTTTCTGACCGCGCCTTTTGCGGTGACCGTGGCGCGGATGGCCGCGAGGGACGGCTCGGAGGCGGATCCGGATCATCCGAGTCTGGCGCGGTACGTGCAGGGTCAGCGGCTGTACTTCGCGGCGTGCGAGCCGTGGCGGCGTGCCACGATCGTCGTCGACAACAGTGACCTTGATCGGCCGAGGATGGTTTGAGCTGTGGTGCAGACCATGCTGGCGGCGGCCGGGGTGTTCGCGGGCACCAACGTGGACGACATCATCGTGCTGACCGTGCTGTTCCTCTCCGCGCGGGCAGCCGGGCGGCCACGCGTGTGGCAGATCTGGCTGGGGCAGTACGCCGGCATCGCCGTACTCGTGCTGGTTTCGGCCCTGGCCGCGCTCGGCCTGACGCTGATCCCGGACCGGTGGGTTCCGCTGCTGGGTCTGGTGCCGATCGCGCTCGGCGTTCGCGGGTTGATCGGTGCGATCCGCCGCCGCGACGGCGACGAGGAGCAGCCACCGGCCGCGACGAATGCGCTGGCCGTCGCTGGGGTGACCATCGCCAACGGCGCCGACAACCTGGCCGTCTACACGCCGATGTTCCGGACGCTCGGGGTCGGCGACACCGTCGTCACCGTGATCGTCTTCGCGGTCCTGGTCGCGGTGTGGTGCGCGGCGGCGTCGTGGCTCGGGTCGCACCGAAGGGTGATCGCCCTGGCCGAGCGCTGGGGGCAGTGGCTGGTGCCGCTCGTCTTCATCACGATCGGCGTGGTCATCCTGCTGGGCTGACCGGCGGTCAGCCGCCGAGCCCGGAGTAGATGAACGACGTCAGCGTCTCGATCGCCTCGTCGTCGGAGAGCTCGCGGCCGAGCGCCGGCCCCTCCCCCGACTGCCACATCGCGGAGAACGCCGGTACCAGCGTGGTGAAGATCGTCGCCACGACCAGCGGGTCACCCGGCAGCCGGAAGCCGGCCTCGGCGGCACGGGTCAGGTGGTCGGCGATGTGGTGGATGTCCGGCTCGACCAGCGCACGGGACCGTTCGGCAAAACCGGCGTCGACCGTTGCGGCCTGCTGCAGGGCCGAGAGCAGCGTGCGGTTCTCGCGGGAGAACGTCCAGTAGAGCGCCACGTGGTAGCGGACCGCGTCGCGCCGGCTGAAGTCGTCGTCGTGCTGCTCGTCGACCGCCGACACGTCACCCCGCGCGAGCAGGTCGGTCAGCAGCGCTTCGAGCAGGGCCTCCTTGTTGGCGAAATGGGTGTAGAACGACCCCGCCGCCCGGCCGGCCTCGGCGGTGATGTCGGTGATCTTCGTATTGAGATAACCGAGCCGGGCGAAGACCCGGACCGCGGCGGCCTTGAGCTCGGCCTCAGTCTGAGCCGCCTGCTGCCGGCGCACACCCGCGCCCACCACCATCCCGGTCTCCTCCTCGGCCTTTCCTTCAGCTCTTGACGGAGATTAGCAGTCCCTCTACGGTGAATCTCAGTTCACTGAATGTGGATTCAACGAAGGGGACCACCATGACCGTCCTGATCGTCGGCGCCGGGCCGACCGGATTGACCCTGGCCATCGAGCTGCAAAGCCGCGGTGTGCCGCACCGGATCGTCGAGGCGTCATCGGGTCCGTTCGAGGGCTCGCGCGGCAAAGGCATCCAGCCCCGCACCCTCGAGGTGCTCGACGACCTGGGAGTGCTCGACAGGTTCCTCGCGGCCGGCGCCGACTATCCGGCCCTGCGCATCCACCTCCCCGGAGGTGACTTCGACCGGCGCATGGACGAGCTGCGCGAGCCGACCCCGGACGTGCCGCACCCGAACGTGTGGATGGTCCCGCAGTGGCGCACCGGACAGCTCCTCACAGAACGCCTCACCGAGCTGGGCGGCCACGTCGAGTACGGCGTCGCGGTCACCGAACTCGCCGGCGCAAACGTCACGCTGAGCACCGGTGAGACGGTCGCAGCCCGCTACGTGGTCGGCGCCGACGGTGGGCGCAGCACCATCCGCGCCGCGCTCGGCGTCGGCTTCGAAGGCGACACGTACGAGACGCAGCGCATGCTGATCGCCGACGTCCGGCTGACCGGGTTGCCCCGCGACGTCTGGCACGTGTGGCCGGGTGACGACGGCCGTTCCCAGCGCCTCGGTCTGTGCCCCCTGCCGGGCACCGACGACTGGCAGCTGACCGCACCCCACGCCACCTCGGTGGAGGACATCCTTGCCGAGGTCGCGCCCGAGGTCACCCTGACGCACGTCGGCTGGACCTCGCAGTTCCGGGCCAACATCCGCATGGTCGACCGCTACCGCGTCGGCAACGTCTTCCTCGCCGGCGACGCGGCCCACGTGCACTCCCCCGCGGGCGGTCAGGGGCTGAACACCGGTGTGCAGGACGCGTACAACCTGGGGTGGAAGCTGGCGACGGGCGACGACGCGCTGCTCGACACGTACGAGGCCGAGCGTCTGCCCGTGGCCGCGGGTGTCCTCGGCATCAGTACCCGCCTGCACAACCGGCACGGCGGTGACGTCCAGCAGGCCATGCGCCGCGACGACCCCGAGCTGCAGCAGCTCACTCTCGGCTACCGCGGCGGCCCTCTCGCCGACGAACGCCGCCGGCAGCCGGGCACCCTCCAGGCCGGCGACCGCGCACCGGACGCCCCGTGTTCACCGTCCCGGATCTTCGACGCGCTGCGCGGCCCCGAGCCGGTGCTGCTGGCCTTCGACTGCGCTCCGCCGCCCATGCCCGGCGTCCGGGTGGTCCGGGTCGTGCGGCCGGGCATGCCCACCGGCCCGGACACCCTCGTGGACACCGACGGTCACGCTCACCGCGCCTACGACATCCACCACCCCACCCTTTTCCTGGTACGCCCGGACGGCTACGTCGGCTGCGCCGCGGACAGCACCGACCTCGAATCGATCGAGGCCTACGCTCGCCGCATCAGCCCGGCACCACAGAGCGTCGGCGGGCGGTGAGCGTTGCCGCGACCAGGCAGATGATGGCGGCCGCGACCAGCGTGGGCCGGGCACCGAGGTGGACCGCGGCGGCACCCAGCGGTGTCGCCAGGGCGATCGGCCCGAACATCACGGTGTTGGCCGTCGCCGACACCCGACCGAGCATCTCCTGCGGGGTGTGCGTCTGCACGACGGTGACCGCCGCGATCAGCGTCCACGGCAGTCCGATGCCCCCGATCACCGCACCGGTGATCAACGCCGGCCACCACGGCAGGCAGCGGGCGAGGAGGCCGGCCGCGAAGAGCACCGCACCCACCGTTCCGGCCACCAGCGGACCACGCCACGCGATGAGACGTCCGGCGATCAGACCGGCCACGATGGACCCCGCACCCTGAGCGCTGAGCAGCACACCGAGAAACGTGCTCGCCAGCCCCAGATCCCTGGTCACGACCTGGAACTGCGCGGCCGTCGCGAACCCCGCCATCCCGATGGCCACGGCCGCGATCAGCACAGTCGCCCGCAGCAGCGGCTGCCCCAGCAGCACGGCCAATCCATCCCGGACACCCTGCGGCCGACCCGGTACGGGCATCGCCACCGGCCGCAGGTGCAGGGCGGCGTAGAGAACCGCCCCGAGAATCGGCATCACCGCGCTGAGCACGGCAACGGCCGGACCGCCGTGCCAGGCATAGAGCCCCGCACCGGCCAGCGGGGCGATCAGCTTCATGCCTTCCTGGGCGCTCGAACGCCAGCCGTTGACATCACCCAGCTCGGCCGGGGACAGGGCCGCCGGAAGCAGCGCTGATTCGCCGGCGTCGAGCAGGACGTAACTGATCCCGTACGCGAGGGAGACGCCGAAGATCAGCCAAGTCTGCCCGGCCGAGTGGACGGTGAGGAGGGTGAGGAGCGCCGCCGCCAGCAGCAGGTTCGTGGTGATCAGCAGCGGCCGGCGCGGCAGCCGGTCGAGCAATCCCCCGAGCCACGGGCCGGCCAGCGTCGGGGCGTAGACGCAGAGCCCCGCCAGCGCTGCCAAGCTCGCCGAGCCGGTGAGGTCGAGGATCCAGATCCCGGCAACCAGCGCCATCGCGCTGCTGCCGAAGCCGGACAGTACGGAGATCGCCACGAAGAGGACAGTGTTGCGCCGCATTCCGCCTCCAGAATTGAGCCTGTGCGGCTCATATCTTTGAGCGTTGCGGATTCCCCCTTCAAGAGCTGCGCCCGTGGTCAACGATCTGTTGACAGGGCCCGTTGCAGAGCGTCGAGAGCGATCCGGACGTGCCCTGGAAGGAGATTCCGGTCCAGTCGGGACAGATCATCGGCGGCCTGCTCGGCCAAGGCGAAGAGACCCCCGGGCGGTGCGTCGAGGGCCGTCGCCACCGTCGCACGCACGAGGGCGGCGCGGGTGAAACGGCTCTCCCAGCGGCGGTCGGCAGTGAGACTCCGGTGCAGGTCGTCGACGGCCGCACGCAGGACAACGATGCTATGGGCATACCGGAGATCCTGGCTGTGACGCCGCGACCGGGCGGCGGCGACGAGCCTCTGCCGGCGCTGCTCGGCGGCCTGCCGGCTCGCCAGCCCGAGCGCCGTGGCGACCTGGCCCCAGGTCGCTCCCGACTGCCGGGCGCGGTCGATCAGCTCGAGCTCCCGCTCGTCCAGCCGGGCCCGCGCAGCCCCGATCTCCGCCAACGGCCCGAGCTCAATCACCCAGTCAACAATACGTTGACATGGCTTGTGACGACAGCCCGCGGTCCAGGAGTGCAATGCCACCGAGCGCGGGCCCAGTGCGGCGGCGCGACGTCCGGACGGTTCAGCTCTGAGCGCCGCCGCGGTCGGTGGGTTGCGGGACTATGGCTGGTCAGCGACCAACGCGCAGGTCTGACGTTCGGCTGCGGCGGCGTCCGCCGGCGGCGCAGGCGTGACCGCAGGATCGGTCGCGGCGGCGGACGTCGGCGGCGCAGGCGTGACCGCGGGGTCGTCTGTCGGGATGGTTGCCGGGCGGCGGAGGGCAAGGGCCGCGATGACAAAGGCGGCCGCCGCGAAACCAGCCGCCGTCAGGTAGGCGCGGCTGTAGCCGTCGCGCAGGGCCGCGACCTCACTCACGCCGGAGGCCAGGCTGCTCTCTGTGACCCGGGCCGCGATCACCGCCAGGACCGCCAGTCCGAGCGCCGCACCGGCCTGCTGCGCGGTGTTCGTCAGGCCGGACACCAGGCCGGTCTCCTGCGGCGCCGCGTTGCTCATGGCCAGCATGATGATCGCCGGGATGACGACGCCGATGCCGAGGCCCATGATGAGCAGGGCCGGGAGGATGTCGGTCGCGTAGCTGGGGTCGGCCGGGACGGGGACCAGGAGCAGCAGTCCCGCGGCGAGGACACCGAGGCCCGCGAGCAGCACCGGGCGGGCGCCGAACCGGGCGGTCACCCGGGGCGCCACGATCAGCGACATCACGCCGATCACCAGCGGCGTCGGGACGAACGCGAGGCCGGTTCCGATCGCGTCCAGGCCGGCGACCCGCTGGAGGAACAGGGCGTTGACGAACTGGAAGCCCATGCCGGTGGCGAAGATCAGGACCACCGCGGCGCCGGTGCCGAGGAGACGGCGGCGGCGGAGGACGGGCAGGGGTGCGAGGGGGCTGCGGGCGTACCGTTCGCGGATGAGGAAGGCAGTGACCAGGAGGAACGCGGCCAGGCCGTACCAGGGGCCGCCGTCCACGATGGCGTAGACGCCGAGGGAGAGGCCCGCGGTGATGAGGGTCGCGCCGCTCACGTCGAGGCCGGCACCCAGGCCGAGGCCCGTCTCACGGGGCACCACGCGCAGCGCCGCGACCAGGACGACCACGCCGATCGGGACGTTGACCAGGAAGATCCACGGCCAGCCGGCGGCCTCGGTGAGCAGGCCACCCGCGACAAAGCCGAACGCCGCACCGCCCGCCTGCGTGAAGCTGTAGACGCCGATCGCCCGGGCCTGCGCGCCGGGTTCGGGGTAGAGCCGCACGATCAGCGAGAAGATCACCGCGGAGGCGAGCGCGCCGCCCACGCCCTGCACAAAGCGGCCCGCGACCAGCAGTGGGGCGGTGGTCGCCAGGCCGCAGAGCAGGCTCGCGGCGGTGAAGACGACCAGTCCGGCGAGGAACACCCGGCGGGCGCCGACCAGGTCGCCGAGGCGCCCGGCGAGCAGCAGCAGGCCGGCAAATCCGATCAGATATCCGTTGACGACCCAGGCGACACCCGCGGGCGAGAACCCCAGGTCGGCCTGGATGGCGGGCACAGCGACGGCCACGATCGTGCTGTCCAGCACGATCATCAGGGCCATCACGCAGAGCACGGCGAGCGCGGCGGCTCGACGAGGTTGCACGGGAACGGTCATGGTCCGACCGTAGCAGATAGTCCGTAAGCAGACTATCTAGTTGTCACCTAGTTACGGGCGAGCCGGGCGCGGCGCACCGGCTTCGGACCCGGCTCGGCGCCGCTCTCGACCAGGCGGCCGCTCTCGACCAGGCGGCTCAGCGCTGCGACGAACTCCTCCCGGGCCTGCTCGGGCAGGGCACCGAGCGCCTCGGCATGGACCTCGTCGACGATGCGCTGCCCCTGCTCAGCCGCAACCCGGCCGGCCTCGGTGACCGCGATGATCCGTGCCCGGCGGTCCGTCGCGGACGGGCGGCGCTCGGCCAGACCCCGCTTCTCCAGGTCGTCGACGGTCCCGACCATCGTCGTCTTGTCGAGATCGGCGAGCGCCGCCAACTGGATCTGGGTCCGCTCCTCCTCCAGCGCGTGCACCAGCACACACTGCATCCGCGGCGTCAGCCCCACCTCGGCCAGCGCGGCGGCAAGACGGTTGGACAGGGCGTGACCAGCCATGTTGAGCAGTCCGGTGAGATCACGGACGGTGCGTTCGGGTGCTGCGGAAGCCATGAATACAGGCTAGCTCGGATCATCCCGTACCGGATTGTTCCGCTGCTGGACGACCGCCGGGCCATAGCGCTTCCCGGGCATGATCGCCGCTCCGGCCGGTCAGCGTGTCGTCCCGTTCCGGCCGGCAGTCGCTCGGCAGGTCTCACCTCGCAGCGGAGTCCCGCGGTGCCACGGCGTCGATAGCGTCAAACCTCCCAAAGCTGCACAAGGAGCCCGGATGTATGCGGTGATCGATGTCGAGACGACCGGCCTGCGGACCAGCTGGCACGACCGCGTGATCGAAATGTCGGTCGTGCAGCTGGACAGCTCCGGCCGGGTGCAGGACGAGTGGTGCAGTCTCGTGAATCCGGACCGCGATCTGGGACCTCAGCACATTCATGGCATCTCGGCGGCAGAGGTGCGCCGGGCGCCCTCCTTCGACCAGCTCGCGTCCCAGGTCACGGACCTGCTGAAAGGCCGGGTGATGGTGGCCCACAACCTGGCCTTCGATGCCATGTTCGTCGCCTCGGAGTTCCGGCATCTCGGTGTGAACGTCCCGGTCGGCAGCGATCTGGGGCTGTGCACGATGCGCTTGGCACCGCACTTCCTGCCGTCCGCCGGCCGGAGCCTTGTCGACTGCCGTCGTGCCGCGGGGCTGCCGGACCATCGCGCGCATTCCGCTCTGCACGACGCCCGGGCCGCTGCGGAGCTCTTTTCCCACTATCTCCAGCTCACCGGAACGCCGCCGCCCTGGGGCAGCGTGGTCGATCAGGCGGCGACACTGCGCTGGCCGGCGCTGTACTTCGGGGCCGCCGTACCCGTGCAGCGTCGCTCGCCGGAGGAGCGTGAGCCTCATTTCCTCACCCGGCTGGTCGACCGGTTGCCCCGGCAGCACGAGCCCCGGGCCGACGCCTACCTGGACCTGCTGGATCAGGCCCTGCTCGACCGGCACATCTCGGCGATCGAGGCGGACGGTCTGGTGGCCGCCGCCGACGCGATCGGGCTGTACCGGGCCGACGTGCAGATCCTGCATCAGCGGTACCTCGCCGGCCTGGCCTCGGCCGCGCTGGCCGATCGGGTCGTCACGCCTGCGGAACACAAGGATCTCGACAGTGTCGCCGCGCTGCTGGGGCTGCCGGCCACGGCGGTGAACCGGGCACTCGAGGCGGCCCGGCCCTCGGAGCGCCCCGTCTGGCAGCTGGCATCGGACGATCTGGTCGTGTTCACCGGCACGATGGACCCGCTGCGGGAGCAGTGGGAGGCCCGGGCGAGCGCCGCGGGACTCCGGGTCGGCGACAACGTCACCAAGAAGACGCGGCTGCTGGTCGCCGCCGACCCGGACTCGATGTCGGGCAAGGCCAAGAAGGCCCGGCAGTACGGGATCCCGATCGTGCATCCGGCAGCGTTCCGGAGCATGCAGGAAACCCTGCTGCCGGCCTGACCTCCACGGCTGATGGACGACCGACGGACCCCCGTGTGAACCCGCCGGCCGTCGTCATCAGTGCGCGGCCAGTGCCGCCCAGCTGGGCGCGGCCGGCGCCCAGCGGAGTGGCATCCGCGCTTCCGCCGGCGTGCGGTCGCCCTTGCGCTGGTTGCAGCGCCCGCAGGCCGCGACGGTGTTGAGCCAGGTGTTGCCGCCGCCGCGGGACCGCGGCAGGACGTGGTCGATGGTGGACGCGGCGCCGGAGCAGTACGCACAACGCCGGCCGTCGCGAGTCAGGACACCCGCGCGGGACCAGCCCGGGCCGCGGCTGTGCCGCCAGCGCGTCACGACGTAGCTGACCAGGCGCACGACGGTCGGGATCGGGAAGACACCCATGCGGGCGTCCGGCTGCGCCTCTTCGACGACCGCCACCTCGCGGAACAGCATGCGGATGGCGTGCCGGACGCTGACGCGGTGCAGCGGCCCGAAGTCGGCGTTGAGTACGAGGACCACACTCATCGCGGGTCACCTCCCCTGTGTGTCCGTCCACGAAAAAGCCGCCCGTCCTCAGTGCAGGGACGAGCGGCGGCCGGCCGGGGCGTTTGCCTCAGCCGGGGCCGTGGGCCCTGCTCTCGTACCGGTCGGCCGTCACGTGATCTCCCTTGGTCCCGGTGATCCGGGACACGTCGCTGGTGAAAAAGGTAGGGGTCGCGGCCGGGGCGGACAACCGATTAATGATCGTCAGCCGGAGAGTTCGGTGCGGACCGCGGCGACGAGCTGCACCAGGCCGGCGAGGCCCAGGACAGCCCAGGCGGCAGCGGCCACGATGATCACCGTGGTGTCCCAGCCGGGGTGGACGAACCCGGCGACACCACCGACGAGCAGGCCGCTGATGGCGACCGAGACGCGGGTGGGGCGTTCCCCGACCGTGACGAGGCCGAGGCCTTCCATGCCACCGGCGGCGGCGCGGGCCCGGACGTATTCGTGGAGCCAGCTCACCGCGCCGCCGGCGACCACGAGCCAGCCGGGCGCGCCGGCCAGCCAGAACGCGGCCAGCCAGGCCACCTCACCGAGGCGGTCGGCGACGGAGTCGTAGATGAAGCCGAGCCGGCTGACCCGCCCGCTGACCACGGCGACCGCACCGTCGAGCGCGTCGGCGAAGCTCGCGAACAGCACCAGCAGGGTGCCGAGGAGCAGACCGCCGCGGCCGAGGAGCACCGCGAACGGCACCAGCAGGCACAGCAACAGCCCGATCGCGGTGACCGCGGTCGGGCCGATCCGGAGCCGGGCCAGGAAGTTGCCGCCGCGCCAGGCGAGCCGCACCCAGCCGCGCACCACGGGTGACGCGCGGTCCGGGTCGAAGCCGCCGTGCAGGCCCGACCAGGCCGCGGCGTACTCCTGCCAGGTCAAGCCGCGACGTTGGCGGCGAGGTGCTGCCACACCTCGCGGGTCGCCGTCGAACGGTTCATGGTGATGAAGTGGATGCCCGGCACTCCCTCGTCGATGAGGCGCTGGCACATCTCACTGCACAGGTCGATGCCGAGCCTGCGGACACCGTCGGCGTCGTCGGCGATCCGCTCGAACCGGGACAGCAGCCCGGGCGGGAACGGCGCACCGGAGAGCTGCGCGGCGCGGGCGATGGTCGCCATCCGCAGGACGGGCATCACACCCGGCACGATGGGCGTGTCGCAGCCCGCGGCGGCCACCCGGTCGCGCAGACGCAGATATTCGTCGGCCTCGAAGAACATCTGGGTGATGGCGAAGTCGGCGCCGGCCCGGCACTTCCGGATGAAATTGAGCGTGTCGCTCTCGATGTCGGCCGACCGCGGGTGCTTGTACGGGAAAGCCGCCACCCCGACGCTGAAGTCGCCGGACTCACGCAGCAGCCGTACGAGATCCTCGGCGTAGAGAACACCCTCGGGGTGACGGACCCACTCGGCGTTGGGGTCGCCGGGCGGGTCCCCCCGGACGGCGAGCACGTTGCGGATGCCGGCACCGGCGAGCCGCCCGATGACGTTGCGCAGCTCGGCGACGGAGTGCCCGACCGCGGTCAGATGCGCCATGGGCAGCAACGTCGTCTCGGTCGCCACCCGCTCGGTCACCGCGACCGTGGTGTCCCGGGTGCTGCCCCCGGCGCCGTACGTGATCGAGACGAAGTCGGGTCGCAGCGTCTCCAGCTCACGGATCGTCTGCCAGAGCAGCTGCTCACCCTCGCGGGACTTGGGCGGCATGAACTCGAAGGAGAACGTGGGATCCGGACGACGGATGAGCTCGCCGATCGCCGGAGACGTCGGGAGCCGTGAGGGAAGTCCGAGAGACACACCCCGACTCTACCGGTCCGCACCCGCTAGGTTGGCCGCGTGACCTCCCCGCTGGAACGCGCGGGCCTGCGCCCCCGCGTCGACAAAGCCCTCGCCGCCTTCCTCGCCGTGCGCCGCACGCAGCTCCTGACGATCGACGACGTGCTCACCGACGTCGCCGACGCCCTCGAGGAGTTCGTGCTCCGCGGCGGCAAGCGCCTGCGTCCCGCCTTCGCGTACTGGGGTTACCGCGGCGCCGGCGGCATCGACTCGGAGCAGGTGGTGTCCGCGGTCGCCGCCCTCGAACTCGTCCAGGCGAGCGCCCTCATCCACGACGACCTGATGGACCGCTCCGACACCCGCCGCGGCGAGCCGTCCATCCACCGCCGCTTCAGCGCCCACCACAGCAAAGCCGGCTGGGCGGGTGACGGCACAGGCTTCGGTGACAACGCCGCCGTCCTGCTCGGCGACCTCGCGCTCGTCTGGTCCGACGACCTGCTCCACTCCTCGGGTGTCGAGCTCGCCGACCTCGCCCGCGCCCGGCCCGTCTTCGACACGATGCGCACCGAGGTGACCGTCGGCCAGTACCTCGACGTTCTCACCCAGGCCACCGGCGACACCTCACTGGAACGCGCCGGCAAGGTCGCCCGGTACAAATCAGCCAAATACACCGTCGAGCGGCCCCTGCTCCTCGGCGCGGCCCTGGCGGGTGCACCGGAATCCCTGTCCGCGTCCTACTCGGCCTACGGGCTGCCGCTCGGTGAGGCGTTCCAGCTGCGTGACGACGTGCTCGGCGTCTTCGGCGACCCGGCACAGACCGGCAAACCGGCCGGCGACGACCTCCGCGAAGGAAAACGGACCTATCTGATCGCCGCCGCCCACGAGGCCCTCTCCCCCGCCGACCGGGCCGAGCTCGAATCCCGGCTGGGTGACCCCGCCCTCGACGAAGCCGGCGTCGCCCGCATGCGCGACCTGATCCGCGACAGCGGCGCCCTCACCCGCACCGAAACCCGCATCACCCAGCTGACCGAGGAAGCAGTTTCCGCCCTCTCGGCAGCAGACGTCGAAGAAGAAGCCAGGTCGGTGTTGTTCGAACTCGCCGACGCCGCCACCCGGCGATCCGTCTGAGGCTCAACATCCAGGGGAGCCGACCGTCGCTTCTCTTGGTCAAGACCCAGGTCCGGGGCATGTCGTGCCTGGTTGCATGGTTCTGACCGTCGCTCACGCCGAGACCGGGCGCGGGTGACCAATCGCCTGGCGGCTCATGGGCGGCCACCCGCACCCTGCCAGGTCCGTGCGCCCCAGACCACCAGGACATAAGCGGTCAGCTGGAGTGCCGTGGTGATGGCCAGGACCGGTTGCGGCATGGCCATCGTCGGGGTGATGGCCCAGTGGTCGAACAGGGCGGTGTCGTCTCCGGCGAGATAGGGCAGTTGTGCGGCTTCGAGGCCCGTGTCGATCCATGGCAGGCAGGAGATCGCCAGCAGGGCAGCCCCGCAGGCCACGAGCCGCCGGTCGCGCACGGAGGCTGGCGGCTGGTCGCTGGCGGGCGGTGGGCGGCGGCTTGTGGAGGCGGCCAGGGTCAGGGCGGCGAGGCCGAGCAGGAGGGCTGGGAGGACCGACCAGGCGGCGGTCAGGCCCATGGAGGTGGGGTCGAAGCTGTCGGCTCTGGTTGCCGCACGTTCGTGGACGTCGAGGACGACCTCGGCGACGCGCACGGTTGCGTAGGCGGCGATCAGGGTGGCGCCGGCGATCGCGGCGATGAGAGTTCCGCGACGGCGCCCGGCCGACCCGTCGGGCGAGGCGAGACGGCCGCGGCGGGCGTCGGAGCTGCGGCGAGCGCCAAAACCGCGGCGACCGGCGGAGCTGCGGCGGGCAGCGAGCAGGAGCACGGCGACGAAGAACAGGGCTGCCCAGACCGGGGCGAAGCCTTCGAGCTGGGCACGCCAGACCGCCGACCGGTCGATCTTCGAAGGGTCGACGACGACCCAGGCGTAACCGGCGTCCGACGGCGGCGACGGCATCGTCAGGGCCGCCTCGATCACCAGCGCAGCCGTCGCGACCGGGAGATGCCAGCCGGCCGGCGGCCACGGCAGCACCGCGCAGACCAGCAGCGCAGCCGTCAGGAGCAGCTCAGCCGTCGGGAGCACCGGCCGGGCGAACAGCACCCCGGCCACGTGCAGTGCGGCAAGCACCGCGGCAGCGATCAGCAACAGAGTCCGCAGGCGCACCGCGGCATGGTGTCATGTGTCGATGGATCGGCGCGCCCTCAGACGCCGGAGGAGGCCGCTGCCCTCGCCCGCTTCGGGCGTGCGCTGGACGCCGCGGCGGCCGAGCCAGATCCATACCGAGAGCGTGAGCAGGATCATCGCAAAACCGAAGAACAGGTCTTCGACCGGCGCGTAGACGAGTCGCCATCCGATGATCGCGGACGGGTCGTAGATGACGATGCGGCGACCCGTGAGGATGCCGTTCGACAGCAGCTGGAACGTGATGATGATCGGGTAGGTGGCCCAGAAGACCGCCCGGGTGAGCAGGCGGGTGCGCAGGATCCACAGGTCGACGATCGCCGCGCCGAGGACGCCGAGGAGGGCTGCCGCGGTGTACGTCATTCGTCACCGGCCGGGCGGCGCAGGACGGCGCGGGTCGCCTCGAAGCCGAGGATCGCGCAGATCGGGACGACGACGAAGAACAGCACCTCGTCGATCGGGAGGCCTCCGGGCAGGAGGATGCCCGTGGTCTGTTCCGGGTCGAAGGTCCAGTGCCCGGCCGCGATCGCCGCCAGATCCCAGAGGATGAAGACGATCGCGACCGGGAGCAGCGTGAGCAGCAGCCGCCGCCACCGGCGCAGGACGTTGACCTTCAGCACCGGCTCCAGCCACAGGGCCGCGACCAGGCATCCCGCCAGGACGAGCAGGTACGACAGGTGTCGCATCGCCGCGTCAGAAGCCGAGTGCCTGGGCGCGCCGCTTGACCTCGCGGGCACGGTCGCCACCGAGGCCCTTCGCGGCGCAGCCGTCGACGGTCTCGTCCGGCTCGTAGAGCCACCCGAGGGCTTCTTCGTCGTTGTACCCGTTGTCGCGAAGCAACGTCAGGACGCCAGGGAGGTGCTTGAGCACGGTGCTGTTGGCCACCAGTTCCGCCGGCACCACGCGTACGCCGTCGCGGCGGGTCGCGAGCAGCGCACCGTCGCGGATCATCTGGTGGACCTTGCTGATCGACACGCCGAGCTTGTCCGCCACGTCGGGCAGGTTGATCCACTCGGTCGGGCCGGTGGGCTGCGGGGCCGCCGCCTCACCCACGGTTACGGAATCGGTCACCCGACCAGCGTGCCATGCCCGCTCCGTGGCTGACCAAGCGGAGCATGCGGAACCGGGAGAGCCCCGGCTCCTCGAGATCGGAGAAGAGTCCCGATGACCCTGTGGCGGAGAACCCGCACCGAGGTGGCCGGAGCCGTGCGCTCGGTGCGCTACGACATGGGCCGGCGCGAGGCGGACGAGCCCGGGCCGAGCCCGCTCTCCGGCGTGACGGCTTTCCCCGACGTGACGTCGACCGGGATGAGCACGTTCGGCGGCGCCGGTGTCACCGGTGGCCTGCGGACCTCGTACGGCGACGAGTTCATGCCCCGGCCACGCCGGCTGGCGGCGGTGGCGGCGTTCGGTGTCCTCGCGGTCGCGGGGGCCGCGGGCAGCTACTTCGCCGTTGTCAACGGGATCGGTTCGCTGGCCGGGGAGAAGCCCGCCGGTGCCGAGCCCTATCCGCTGGCGGCGGAGGCCCCGCACACCGGTGAGCTGTCCAACTCAGGTTTCGGGCGCGGCACTGCGGCCGTACCGGATGAGGGCAGGACCGAGACGGCGCCCGCTCAGATCCGGGTGGTGCCGACGACGGCGGCCGGTGCCGCGGCAGCGGCGGTGGAGCCGGGGGTGACGCAGGCGCGTCCGCAACAGACCACGGTGGAGCGGACGACGCCCGCGACCAGGCCGACGTCGTGCTGTCTGAACCCGCCGGTGCCGACGCCGACTGTGCCGGTGCCCACACCGCACAGTCCTTCGGTCACGCCGTCGCCGACCGCTTCGTCGCCGGAGACGACCTCGCCGACGCCGACCGAAACGGTCGATCCGGTCACTCCGAGCGCGTCCGACGAGGACGAAGACACCGGCGAAGGTGAGAACCACGCACGCCGCGCTCGCCGGCACTGATCCGATTTGTCACGATAACGACGCGCGGGGCGAAAGCCCCGCGGGTCGTTTTTTCGTAAATGCGCTGGTCAGCGCTTCGTGCTGTACCCGTTAGGTCTCAGCTGTGACATCCTGGTCTGCCACAGCCGGATGGACACATACACTTCACGCCGATGGACACGACTGTCGCCGACACGTTGATCGGCACGACGATTGACGGGCGCTACCGGATCACCGGTCGCGTCGCCCGTGGTGGCATGGCGACCGTGTACACGGCCGTGGACGACCGGCTCGAGCGGACGGTCGCACTGAAGATCATTCACCCGTCACAGGCGACGAACGTACATTTTGTCGACCGGTTCACCGACGAGGCGAAAACGATCGCCAGGCTGACCCACCCCAACGTTGTCGCCGTGTACGACCAGGGCCGCCACCAGGGCCTGCCCTACCTCGTCATGGAGTTCGTGCAGGGACGCACCCTGCGCGACCTGCTCACGCAGCGCCGCCGGCTCAACCCGGTCGAGGCGCTGGCCATCCTGGAGCAGATGCTCGCGGCCATCGCCGCCGCGCACCGCGCCGGTCTGGTGCACCGTGACGTCAAGCCCGAGAACGTCCTGGTCGCCGAGGCGCCCAGCGGCGGCATCGCCAACCTCGTCGACAGCGTCGTCAAGGTGGCCGACTTCGGGCTGGCCCGCGCGGTCGAGGCGAGTGCCACCGACGACACCGGCCAGCTGATGGCCACGGTGGCGTACGTCGCACCCGAGCTGGTCACCGACGGGCACGCCGACGCCCGCACCGACGTCTACTCGGCCGGCATCGTGCTCTTCGAGATGCTGACCGGCCGGGTGCCCTACGACGGCGACGAGCCGGTCGAGGTCGCCTGGCAGCACGTCGACAACGACGTCCCGCCGCCGTCCAGCATCGTCAAGGGTCTGCCGACCGTGCTCGACGACCTGGTCGCCCGGGCCACCCGCCGCGATCCGGGCGCCCGCCCGACCGACGCCGGCGCGCTGCTGGCCGAGGTGCAGGTGGTCCGTGACGACCTCGGCGCGGCCAACGTCGAGACCGCGCTGCTGCGTCAGGTCCCGGCCCGCCCGCCGGCCGCCGACGCCACCGCGCTCGTGCCGACCGTCACCACCGTCTTCCCGCAGGGCACCCACGGCAGCACCCGGCCGACCTGGGCCCGGCTGCCCGAGCAGGGCGCCCGCGGCCACGGCCAGCGCCGGGCCGGTGGTCCGCCGTCGGCCGCGCCCGTGGGTGGCCTCATCGGCAAGCTCGGTGGCGACCGCCGCCGCATCCTGATCCTCGCCGCGGTCGCGCTGATGATCCTCACCGTCATCGGCAGCACCTGGTGGGTCACCCTCGGGCGTTACACGGACGCACCCCAGCTGGTCGGTGGCACCCGGGCGCAGGCCGAGCAGGCCGCCGCGTCCGAGGGCTTCGAGCTGCGGGTCGGCGACGGCGCGTTCAGCGAGAACGTCCCCAAGGACGTCGTGCTGAGCCAGGATCCGCCGGCGAGCGAGCGGGTCATCAAGGGCGGCATCCTCACCGTCTCCCTGTCGCTGGGCCCCGAGCGCTACCCCGTGCCCGACATCGTCGGCATGGAGGCCTCCGCGGCCCGCGGCGAGATCGAGGGCTCCAAGCTGAAGTTCAAGGAGGGCACGGGCAAATACAGCGACACCGTGCCTCAGGGTGTGGTCATCTCGGTCGACCCGAAGGTCGCGGCCCAGCTCAAGCCAGGTTCGACCGTCACCGTGGTGATCAGCAAGGGCCGGGCCCCGATCACCGTCCCGGACTTCAAGGGCAAGAACATCAACGATGCCCGCGGCCAGGCGCAGCAGCTCGGCCTGAGCGTCGTCGAGCAGTACACCGACAGCGACCAGCCCGCCGACCAGGTCATCGAGCAGTCCCCCAAGCCGGGCACCGGTGCGGAGAAGGACGACGAGATCAAGCTCAAGGTCAGCAAGGGCCCGCCGCTGGTCAACGTGCCGGACGTCAACAACCAGCCGTGCCCGCAGGCCCAGCAGACGCTGCAGGCGCAAAACCTGCGTGCCCGCCTGGACTTCAACCCCAACGGCACGGTCCGGATCCAGAACCCCGCCCCGGGTACGCAGGTGCCGCCGCAGACCGAGGTTGTGCTGACATGCGCGTGAGCCGGCCCGTCGGCTCGCACACGAAGACGTCGGGAGGGCTGGCCAAGGCGGCCCTGCCCTACGTCGACGCGGCCGGCTCCGAGGCGCTGCAGGTGTACGTGTCGAACTCCCGCGGCTGGGCGCTGCCCCCGGGCGACCCGAAGCAGGACGTCCTGTTCCGCGACGGGTGCGGCGAGCGGGGCCTGCCGGCGTACATCCACGCGTCGTTGCTGGTGAACCTCGGTTCGCCGACCGAGCTGACCGTGGACCGGTCGGTGCAGACGCTGGAGCACGCGTTGCGGCGCGGGGCCGCGATCGGCGCGACGGCGGTGGTCTACCACGCGGGCAGCTCGGTCGATCCGGAGCACGACGCCAAGGCGATGCACCAGCTCCGCGAGGCGCTGCTGCCGCTGCTGGACGTGGCGATGGCCCAGGGCCTGCCGAGGATCCTGGTCGAGCCGAGCGCGGGCGGCGGGCGCAGCCTGGCCTCCAAGGTGCAGGACCTCGGCCCCTACCTGGAGGCCGTCGAGCACCACCCGTGGCTGGGCGTCTGCTTCGACACCTGCCACGCCTGGGCGGCCGGGCACGACCTGGCCCGGCCGGGCGGCATGACGGAGACGCTCGACGCGCTGATCGCGACGGTCGGCCCCGACCGGCTGCAGCTCATCCACGCCAACGACTCGAAGGACGAGTGCGGCTCGACCCGCGACCGCCACGAGACCATCGGCGCCGGCCGGATCGGCTCGGCCGCGTTCGCCGAGCTGCTGGCCCACCCGGCGACCGCGGGTGTCCCGGTGATCGTCGAGACACCCACCAAGGAGCACGAGGGCCACGCGGCCGACATCGCGCTGCTCAAGGAGCTGCGGCCCCGATAGCCGCACGCACTTCCGGTACGACCTCACGGGCCCACCGCCCCAGCGCGACCCCGATCGGCGTGCCGTCGTCGTCCGGGAAGTACGTGAAGCCGCCCGCCCCGTGGTCGAGCACGGCCCCGGTGAGCTCTTCCGCCCACTGGGCCGCCGACCCGCCGATCCACCGCCCGGACGGATCACGCGTGACCGGCAGCGGCCCGGCCGTGATGCGTCCGGTCAGGTTGTAGATCGTGGCGACGTGAGCGGGCTCGCGGCCGGCAGCAACAGCCGCCTCGTCGATGATCGGGCGTGACGTCCGGAAGCGGTCGCTGAGCCAGTCGGCCGCGTGGCCGGGGATCCAGCCGTCCGCGTGGCGCCCGGTGACGGCAAGCGATCGCGGTCCGACCGAACCGGTCCAGATCCGCGGCGCCGGGACGTCCGCGGGCGCCAGCTCGGTGACCCGGTAGAACTCGCCGTCGAAGGTGACCGGCGCACCGCCCCCGAAGAGCGCCCGGACGACGACCATCGCCTCCTCCAAAGCCCGGACTGCTTCGGCCGGTGACAGCTGCCGCACACCGAGCCTCGCGGCGTCGGCGAGCAGACCACCCGCGCCGAGGCCGAGCACGACCCGGCCGCCGGTCAGTGTGGACAGACCGCTCACCATCCGGGCCAGCATCGGCGCGGGCCGGGTCGGCAGGTTGCTGACGTTCACCAGACCAGAGATCCGGGTCGTCCGGCCGAGGAGGACACCGATGGCCGCGTACGCGTCGGGCCGATCGGCGAGATAGGGATGATCGGAGACGCTGACCAGGTCTAGCCCGTCCCGGTCGGCCTGCACCGCCTGGTCGAGCAGGGCCCTCGTGTGGTCCAGTCCGAAGCCGAAAACCGTCATGCCCCGACCCTGGCCGACCGGCCCGGGAGTAGGAAGGCCGGGCGGATACAGGTAGTGGCGGGGACACCCTCCGGCCCGGCGAAGCTGCTAGGTTCCGACAGTGAGCGGCAACGAGCTCGGGCTGTTCCTGCGGACCCGGCGAGAGGCGATCGCCCCCGCCGAGGTCGGCCTGCCCGTGGGCCCCCGCCGCCGGCTCGCCGGTCTGCGCCGGTCCGAAGTGGCCGCTCTGGCCGGTGTCAGCGTCGAATACGTCACCCGCCTCGAGCAGGGCCGCGACCGCCGCCCCTCACCCCCGGTCCTGGCCGCCCTCGGCGACGCCCTGCGGCTCACCCCGCCCGAACGCGCCCACCTCTACCGCCTCAGCAAAGGCGCGGACACCGGCTTCACCTGCCGCGGACAGGACAGCCGGGCCCGCGAGGTACGCCCGACCATCCAGGCCCTTCTGCAGACGCTAGAGCCGTCCCTGGCGGTGCTCGTCGACCACGTCGGTGAGGTCCTGGCCTGCACACCGCAATACCGGACGGTGGCCGGGGCGACCGGCCTGCTCGACGGCTCACCACCGAACCTGGTGCGTTTTGTCTTCACCGACAGCCGTGCCCGCACCGCCTACCCCGACTGGGACCAGGTTGCCGACGACCAGGTCGCCACCCTCAAACAGGGCCCGTTCCGCGCCGACCCCGACATCGCGGCGCTGGTCGACGAGCTGACCATCACCGCCGGCGACATCTTCACGCGGCGGCTCGCCACCGTGCCCGGCCTCGCCCCCGCCACCGGTGTCCTGCGGCTGTGGCACCCCGAGGCGCGTGAGCTGCGGCTGGCGTACGAGACCCTCGAACTTCCCGCCGACGACGGCCAGCGGCTGCTGGTCCACCTGCCCGCGGACCTCGCGACGTCGGCCGCGCTCTACCGCCTGACCACTCCGCCGCCGGGCGCTCCCCACCCGTACGCCGTCTTCGGCCCGGTCCGCACCGACCCGCCGGACCCGGACCAGCGACGGCCGGGCCTCCGCCTGGTCTAAGACAGCTCGTAATCGAACGTGTAGGTGTGCACGCCGTTCTCGTTGACGATGTCGAAGAAGCCGGTCAGCCCGGTCAGCTCGCCGGTGCCGGAGTCGGGGACGACGCTCACCGTCAGCGTGCCCTGGCCGCGCGCCATCAGCCCGAAGTGCTGCAGCACAAAACTGCCCTGGCGCCCGCCGAGCGTGCCGGTGATCCGGTCGATCGCCACGTAACCGGCCGAACCCTCGACCGCCGTGCCGACCGACATCATCTCGGCCACACCGCTGCCGGTCAGATCCCCGGAAATCGTCTTGCGCACCCGCATCCGCCCGATGGTCTCGTCGTCGCTGGTCAACGGCTCGAACGCGGTCGTGAAGGTGCCCGTGGCCCGCTCAGTCATCCTGCGAGTCAACCAGACCGGTCCACACCGCGATCTTCCCCCGCCGGTGCCCACTCCCGGCCGCCGCATGAGCCGCGGCCATGTCTTCCAGCGCAAACACTTCCTGTACGGGCACCCGGAACCGCCCCTGCCCCTGCCCCTGCTCCACGAGCGCGGCGGCGATCTGAAGACCGTGCTGCCCGTCGGGTTCACCCCCAAGTGCACCGACCGACATGCGTACGCCGTGCTCCGCCGCACTGAAGTCGGCGATCGTGAGGACCGCATCGGTGATGGTGGTCAGCGCGGCCAGCCGTCCGGCGCCGGCCACGTCGAGCACCGCCGACACCCCCAACTCCACGGCCCGCCCGACCAGATCCGGCCCGGCGACGACCGGGGTGGCACCGAGCCCGGCGATAAAGTCCTGACTCCCCGGACGCCCCGTGCCGACCACGCGGGCGCCTCTAGCGGCCGCCAACTGCACGGCGACGCTGCCGACCCCACCGGCGGCCCCGTCGATGAGCAGCGTCGTCCCGGCCCCCACGTCGAGCAGGTCCAGGGCGCGGGTGGCCGTCTCGATGCTCGTACCGGCGGCACCGGCCTGCACCCACGGCAGCTTGCCGGGCTTCGAGGCCCAGAACCCTAGAACGGCGAACTCGGCACTCGCCCCACCGAGCCTTTTGAGGTCGACGGTGCCAAAAACCTCGTCCCCCACGGCGTACCCGCTGACACCCGGTCCGATCTCGTCAATGATCCCGGCCGCATCAACACCAGGAACGTGCGGCAGAGAGATCTGCCCCCGCGACAAACCGGCCCTGATCGCAAGATCAACCGGCGCGATCCCCGCCGCGGCGACTCTGATGCGCACCTGGCCGGGGCCGGCATGCGGTTCTTCGTAGGACCCGGTGACAAGCACCTCAGGCGGACCGAACCGGTGGTACTGGGCTGCGAACATGCGCACTACCGTAGGCAGCGCAGCTCCTCCATCTGCCCAAACGAGAGGCCCGGCGACGGCATTGACTCGGAAACCCCGCACCGACGCCGACCACAACCGCCGGCACATCGTGACAGTCGCCCGAACCGCCTTCGGCACCGACGGCCTCGACCTGCCCACCCGCGAAATCGCCCGCCGGGCCGGCCTCGGCACCGCCACGATCTACCGCCACTTCCCCTCCCGCCCGGACCTGGTCCACGCGGTCCTGACCGACCAGGTGGCAGCGTGCGCGGCGGACATGCAGGCAGCCCTGTCCGACCCGGACCCGTGGCGCGGCCTCCAGACAACCGTGCGGCGGTTCTCGTACCGCCAGGCCCACGAACGCGGCCTCAACACGATTCTGCTCGGCGCCCATCCGGCCGGCTCGGCGTTCGCCGCTCAACGCCGGGCTCATGCTGACGCCCTCAACTACCTCTTCACCCGGGCCCGGGCCATGGGCGCTGTTCGATTGGATGCCACCCTCGAAGATGTGCGCACGGGGCTTTTGGCCATCGCTTCTCTCCCACCCGCCGCAGCCGACCAAAAAGGTCACCGTCTGGCAAATCTCATCCTTGCCGGCCTCGCAACAGCCTCCGGTGGCTCACCGACGTAAGCGTGTGGTCGCGGCCGGGCTGCGGGCCTGCGTGGCAGCGGGGGCAGCGGGCTACGGGCCAGCGGGCTGCTGGGCTCGGGCCGCGGGCTCCGGCTCGGGCTGCGGGCTTGGGCTGCAACGAAAGGGCGCGGCAGACCGGCAGCAGACGGGTAACCAGGGCGGCAGCCCCGCCCTGCTCAGCGACGGGTCCCTCACGCGGATCGCGGCCACGCGACGGGTGCCATGGTAGGCGGCTAGCCCAACTTCAAGGAAGTTGGGCTCTCTCAGCACTCTTGAAGCCCCAACTTCCTGGAAGTCGGGTTGATCAAGGCGCCCCCGCCACCCACTCATCCCAACGAGCCGCCGCACCCCGGCCCAACTTCAAGGAAGTCGGGCCCTCCAAGCGCTCCCAAAGCCCCAACTTCCTAGAAGTCGGGCTGATCAAGGCGCCCCCGCCACCCACTCACCCCAACGAGGCGCCGCACCCCGGCCCAACTTCAAGGAAGTCGGGCCCTCCAAGCGCTCCCAAAGCCCCAACTTCCTAGAAGCCGGGCTGATCAACACGCCCCCGCCACCCACTCACCCCAACAAGCCGCCGCACCCCGGCCCAACTTCAAGGAAGTCGGGCCCTCCAAGCGCTCCCAAAGCCCCAACTTCCTAGAAGTCGGGCTGATCAACGCCCCCCCCCGCCACCCACTCACCCGAACGAGCCGCCGCACCGCGACCCAACTTCCTTGATGTCGGGCAACCAAGCACGGCGAAGGCCCAACCTCCTTGAAGTTGCGCCGATCAACGAACGACAGCCAGTGCAGCCGATGCCGCCAGCGGCACGTAGCAGGCGGCGGAAACGGGGCACCCAGCGCAGACGGGGGCAGCCTGCAGATCAGCCCGCGGCAAGCTCCGACGACCAAGAACCCCGATAACCGGGCCGGCGACAGCCGACCGAACGTACAGCCACGACCGCCGCAGCCGCCCGGCAGGCACGGGACGAGGAGCTCAGGAAAGCAGCTCCCCCAGCACCGACGCGGCCTTCTCGACGTCGGCGTCGGTCAAATCCAGGTGCGTCACCAGCCGGGCTACGCGGGGCAGCATGGCGGCGATGAACACACCCCGCTCGGCGGCCGCAGCAGCCAGCGACGGCGCGTCCAGCGGCGCCTTGCTCAAATCGAGGGGCACCAAGTTCGTACGGACCTGGGCGGCTTCGACCACGCCGTACGGCTCGAGGGCTTCGGCCAGGTGGCGGGCTCGGGTGTGGTCTTCGGCCAGGCGGGTCAGGTGGTTGTCGAGTGCGTACTGGCCGGCCGCCGCCAGGATGCCGACCTGGCGCATGCCGCCGCCGAGGCGTTTGCGCAGCACCCGGGCCTGGGCGATCTTGTCCGCGCTGCCGATGATCAGGGAGCCGACCGGCGCGCCGAGCCCCTTGGACAGGCACACCGAAAGCGTGTCGAAGACGGATCCGTACGCGTCGAGCGGCACCCCGTCAGCGATGTGGGCGTGCCAGATGCGCGCACCGTCGCAGTGGAGGGCCACTCCGGCGTTGTCAGCCGCAACCCTGAGGGCCCGAAGCGTTTCCAGGCTGGTCACGCCGCCGCCGCCCAGATTGTGGGTTTGTTCGACGGCGATGGCGGCGGTCGGGACCGACGGGTAGCCGGCCGGGCGGATCATCGCGGTGATCTGTTCGACGTCCAGGACCGCGCCGACCGAGGGCCAGGTGCGGGTGGAGATGCCGCCCAGGGCGGCCGCCGCGCCCAGCTCGTACGTGACGACGTGCGCGTCGGCGCCGGCCAGCAACTCGAGGCCGCGGGGTACCACGAGCTGCAGGGCGATCTGGTTGGCCATCGTGCCGGAGGGGGCGAACAGGGCCGCCTCGTGGCCGAAGAGCTGGGCTGCGTGGCGTTCGAGGGCGATGACCGTGGGGTCGTCGCCGAAGACGTCGTCGCCGACCTCGGCCTCGGCCATGGACGTACGCATCGCGGCGGTCGGCTTGGTGACGGTGTCGGAGCGCAGGTCAGCCACGGAGCATCTCCGCCACGAGGAACGCGAGCTCGAGGCTCTGCTGGGTGTTGAGGCGCGGGTCGCAGGCGGTCTCGTAGCGGTCCGGGAGGTCCAGGTCCTCGATGCCCTGGGCGCCGCCGAGGCATTCGGTGACGTCTTCGCCGGTGAGCTCGATGTGGATGCCGCCGGGGTGGGTGCCGAGGCCGCGGTGGACCTCGAAGTAGCCGAGGACCTCGTCGACGACCCGGTCGAAGTGGCGGGTCTTGTAACCGTTGGACGACTCGTGGGTGTTGCCGTGCATCGGGTCGCACTGCCAGACGACCTTGGCGCCGCTGGCGGTGACCTTCTCGACGATCGGCGGGAGGGCGTCGCGGACCTTGCCGTTGCCCATGCGGCTGATCAGGGTGAGGCGGCCCGGGATGTTGTCGGGGTTGAGCTTCTCGCACAGCTCGATGGCCGTCTCCGGGCTGGTGCCGGGGCCGAGCTTGACGCCGATCGGGTTGGCGATGCGGCTGATGAAGTCGATGTGCGCGTGGTCGAGCTGCCGGGTGCGCTCGCCGATCCACAGGAAGTGGCCGGACAGACCGTAGGCCTTGCCGTCGGAGACGCGGGTGAGCGCGCGGTCGTACTCGAGGGCCAGCGCCTCGTGGGAGCAGTAGAGGCTGACGGTGCGCAGGGCCTCGTCCTCGGTCATGCCGCAGGCGCGGATGAAGTCGAGGGTGCGGTCGATCTCGCGCGCGATGGCCTCGTAGCGTTCGCCGGCCGGTGACGCGCGGACGAAGTCCTTGTTCCAGTCGTGCAGACCGGCAAGATCGGCAAGACCACCCGCAAGGTACGCGCGCAGCATGTTCATCGCCGCCGCGGAGTTCGCGTACGCACGGATCATGCGCTGGGGGTCGGCGACGCGGGCCTTCTCGTTGGCCTCGAGGGAGTTGATCAGGTCACCGCGGTACGCCGGGAGGCCCAGCGAGTCCTTGGCCGAGGAGCGGGGCTTGGTGTACTGGCCGGCGACCCGGGCCACCTTCACGACCGGCATGGAGGCGCCGTACGTGAGCACGACCGCCATCTGCAGCAGCGTGCGGGCGTTCGCCAGGAGGTGACTCTCGGTGTTGTCGGCGAAGGTCTCGGCGCAGTCGCCGCCCTGGAGCAGGAAGGCGCGGCCCTCGCAGACCTCGGCCAGGCGGACGCGGAGCTGGTCGACCTCGTACGGCGCGACGATCGACGGCACGCTGTCGAGCACCTGGCAGACCGAGGCCACTTCGTCCATGTCCTCCCACGGCGGCATCTGCACGCGGGGCAGGGAACGCCACCGGTCCAGGCCCAGGGCCTCGTCCTCGGCGGAGTCGGTGGAGGGACGTGAGGTCTGCAGGGCCGTGGCTCCGACCCCGGGATGACTGAGCTGGTGCCACTCTCGGCGCATGTCAGAAGCCTAACCACGACACGAAAGAGGGCGCCGGGAGGTCCCCGGCGCCCCACTCTCTAGGACTTGATCAGTTGAGGCCGTTCTTGATGGCGGTGATCAGCTCGCCGTTGCTGGTGTCGCCGGAGAACTCCCAGAAGAACGCTCCGCCGAGGCCCTGCTGCTTGGCGTAGGCCATCTTGCTGGTGATGGTGCTCGGGGTGTCGAAGCTCCACCAGTTGCTGCCGCACTTCGAGTACGAGGTGCCGCCGACGGTGCCGGAGGACGGGCAGCTGTTCTTGAGGACCTTGTAGTCCTCGATGCCCGCCTCGTAGGTGCCGGGGGCAGCACCGGTCGCCGAACCGCCCGGGGCGGTCTGGGAGACGCCGGTCCAGCCGCGGCCGTAGAAGCCGATGCCGAGGAGCATCTTGTTGCTCGGCACGCCCTTGCTCTTCAGCTTCTGGATCGCCGCGTCGGACCAGAAGCCCTGCTGCGGGATGCCGGAGTACGAGGTCAGCGGCGAGTGCGGGGCGGTCGGGCCGGTCGGGGCGAAGGCGCCGAAGTAGTCGTAGGTCATCGGGAAGACGTAGTTCAGCTTCGAGATGCCCGACGCGTAGTCGGCGACGTCCAGCTTGCCACCGTTGGAGCCGTCGGCCGAGATCGCCGAGGTGACCAGGAAGCTCGAGCCGAACTTGTTGCGCAGCGCGGTGATGACGTTGTTGTACGAGTTCGGGCCGGACGCGTCGCAGCTCAGGCCGCAGGCGTTCGGGTACTCCCAGTCGACGTCGATGCCGTCGAAGACGTCCGACCAGCGGGAGTCCTTGACCAGGTTGTAGCAGGAGTTCGCGAACGCGGTCGGGTTCGCGGCGGCCTGCGTGAAGCCACCGGACCAGGTCCAGCCACCGAACGACCAGATCACCTTGATGTTCGGGTACGCCTTCTTGAGCTTGCGCAGCTGGTTGAACGAGCCGCGCAGCGCACCGGCGTCCCACGTGTCGGCGACGCCGTCCACGCTGTCCGCCGCGGTGTACGCCTTGTCGTAGTCGGCGTACGCGTCACCGATCGAGCACTGCCCGCCGGTGGTGTTGCCGAACGCGTACAGGATGTGGGTCAGCTTGGAGGCCGAGCCGCTCGTCACGAGGTTCTTGACGTGGTAGTTGCGGCCGTAGACGCCCCACTCGGCGAAGTAACCCACGACGGCCTTGCCGGCCGGACCGTTGGTCGGCGGCGTGGTCGGAGGAGTCGTCGGCGGCGTGGTGGGCGGCGTCGTCGGCGGGGTGGTCGGGGGCGGCGTGGTCGGCGGAGTCGTGCCACCGCCACAGGCGCCCTTGTCGGACCAGACGCCCCACTCACCACTGGCGGTGGGGACCTCGTTCTGGGTCCACCACTTCGCGGTGTAGTTCTTCGACTGGTACGAGACCTGGTTGTCCTTGACGTACACCGCGGACGAGGACCAGGCCGGGGCACAGGCAGCGGCGGCAGACGCCTGGACCATGGGGACCGCAGCGGTCGTGATCGCCACGAAGGCCCCGGCCCACAGGGCGCGGCGGAGAGTTTTATTCAACTGCGTCTCCTCAAGAACAGTTAGGAAACTTTCCAAAGGGAAGTTGAAGAGACGGTAGTCACATCAATGAACATCAGTCAAGAAGGTCAACGCGGTTTAAGCGCTTCCTTAACTTTTTCGAAGTGACCGCGACGGCGTGCACTCACTCGGCCACTGCGCGTAGTCTGCCGACATGACCATCTTTGATGTCGACATCGACGCACTAGCGGGCGGATCGGTCAAAATGGACCGCTACCGCGGCCACGTCGTCCTGGTGGTCAACGTGGCCTCCCGCTGCGGCCTGACCCCTCAGTACGCCGGACTCGAAACCCTCCACGAGAAGTACGCCGACCGCGGCTTCACCGTCCTCGGTGTCCCGTGCAACCAGTTCGGCGGTCAGGAGCCGGGCACGGCGGCGGACATCGAGGACTTCTGCCAGGTGAACTACGGCGTGACGTTCCCCCTGACCGAGAAGGTCGACGTGAACGGCGCCGGACGGCACCCGCTCTACACGGCACTCGTCGGCGACGGCCCGGACATCCAGTGGAACTTCGAGAAGTTCCTCGTCGGACCCGACGGCGCCGTCGCCGGCCGGTACGGGCCACAGACCGAACCCGAGGACGGCGAATTCGTCGCCGCCGTCGAGAAGCTCCTGCCGCGCTGAACCGCCGATGAGCATTCACGTGATCGGGGTCGACGCGTACGCCCTGGGCTGGGTGGGCGTCGAGCTCCGCGACGGGTCCTTCGGCCGGGCCATGCTGGCCTCCACCCTGTACGAGATCGTCGCCGGCAGCTCGGGCGCCGCGGTGATCGGCGTCGACATCCCGCTCGGCATGCTCCCCGACGGCTGGCGGGCCGCCGACACGCTGGCCGCGGACCAGCTCGGCCCGCGCCGCAGCAGCGTCTTCCGCGTGCCACCGAAGGCGGTCTGGCAGGAGGACGACTTCGCCGCGGCGAACCGCCTCTGCCGCGAACTCACCGGCGCCGGCCTCAGCCGCCAGTCGTGGGCGCTGCGCCCCAAGCTGCTCGAGGCGAACGCCATCTGGGAACGGCACCCGGGTCTGCTCTTCGAGGCCCACCCTGAGGTGTCGTTCCGGCAGATGGCGGGCGAGCCCCTCGCGTACGCAAAAAAGACCTGGACCGGCCAGGCACGGCGCCGGGAGCTGCTGGCCCGGCACGGCATCGTGCTGCCCGACCAGCTCGGACCGGCCGGTCAGGCGCCGCCGGACGACGTCCTGGACGCGGCCGCGGTCGCCTGGAGCGCCCACCGGATGGCGACGGGCGCGGCGCAGAGCCACCCGAGCCCGCCCGAGGAGAACAACGGCAGCCGCATCGCGATCTGGTACTAAGCCTGGGCGGCGATCTCCCGGGCCCGGTCCCGCGCCGCCTCCAGGGCCGACAGGAGCGCCGCGCGTACGCCGTGGTTCTCCAGCTCCCGGATCGCCGAGATCGTCGTGCCGGCGGGTGACGTGACGGCCTCGCGCAGCTTCACGGGGTGCTCCCCCGAGTCGCGCAGCATGACCGCCGACCCGATCGCCGTCTGCACGATCAGCTCGTGGGCGACCTGACGCGGCAGCCCGAGCAGGATCCCGGCGTCGATCATCGCCTCGACGAGCAGGTAGAAGTAGGCCGGACCCGAACCCGACAGCGCCGTGACGGCGTCCTGCTGGGTCTCCGGCACCCGGATCGTCGACCCGAGCGGCTTGAACATCTCCTCCGCGATGGCGAGATGCTCACCCGTCGCGTGCGGACCGGCCGAGATCGCCGTCATCGCCTGGTCGACCAGCGCTGGGGTGTTCGTCATGACCCGTACGACCGGGGTGCCCTCGGGCAGCCGGGCGGCAAAAAAGCTCGTCGGCAGGCCCGCGCAGAGCGAGATGATCAGCTTGTCCGCGGGGATCTTCGCGCCGATCTCGGCCAGCAGGGCATCCGCGTCCTGAGGCTTGACCGCGATCGCCAGAACACCGGCCTCGGCGACCGCAGTCGCGTTGTCCACGAGCCGCACGCCGTAGCGTTCCTGCAGCTCGGCACCGCGCTCGGGGCGCCGGGCCGTCGCCAGGAGCTTCTCGGCGGGCCAGCCGGCCCGGAGCAGCCCGGAAAGAACCAGTTCACCGATCTTGCCGGCACCGATCACGGCGACGGTGTGCATCGAAGCCCCCTGAAGAAGCCGGGGGCACAGGGCCCCCGGCTTGTCGCATCAGCTGCCGAAGAAGACTTCGGCCTCGTCGTACCGCGAGATCGGGACGGTCTTGAGCTCACCCGTACCGTCGGCGAGCGGGACCCGCACGATGTCGGTGCCACGCAGCGCCATCATCTTGCCGAAGTCACCCTCGTGAACGGCGTCGATCGCCTGCAGGCCGAACCGCGTCGCGAGGACCCGGTCGAACGCGGTGGGCGTACCGCCGCGCTGGATGTGACCGAGGACGACCGTGCGGGCCTCCTTGCCGGTCTTGTCCTCCAGCTGCTGCGCGAGCCACTGGCCGATGCCGCCGAGACGGACGTGGCCGAACGCGTCGAGCTCCTGGTTCTGCAGCGACATCTGGCCCTCGAGCGGCTGAGCGCCCTCGGCGACCACGACGATCGGGGCGTACTCGACCTGGAAGCGCTTGGTCACGTAGGTGGCGACCTGCTCCACGTCGAAGTTCCGCTCCGGCAGCAGGATGACGTTGGCGCCACCGGCAAGACCGGCGTGCAGCGCGATCCAGCCCGCGTGACGGCCCATGACCTCGACCACCAGCGTGCGGTGGTGCGACTCGGCCGTGGTGTGCAGCCGGTCGATGGCCTCCATCGCGATGTTGACCGCGGTGTCGAACCCGAAGGTGTAGTCGGTCGCGTTCAGGTCGTTGTCGATCGTCTTCGGCACGCCGACGACGTTCACGCCCAGATCGTTGAGCTTCGTCGCGACGCCGAGGGTGTCCTCGCCGCCGATCGCGACGAGCGCGTCGACGCCCTGCTCGGCCAGGTTGGCCTTGATCCGCTCGACACCGCCCTCGATCTTGAACGGGTTGGTGCGGGAAGAGCCCAGGATGGTGCCGCCGCGCGGCAGGATCCCCCGGACCTCGGCGATGCCGAGAGGCTTGGTGAGACCCTCCAGGGGTCCCTTCCACCCATCGCGGAATCCGACGAACTCGTGTCCGTAAGTGGCAACGCCCTTACGGACGACAGCCCGGATCACCGCGTTCAGACCGGGGCAGTCGCCGCCGCCGGTGAGCACGCCGATGCGCATGATTGCTCGTCCTCCCTGATCGGGTCGCGAGATGCCCGTCTCCCTGGGAGTTCCAACAACCGGCCGCACTGCCGGGGTCCCGGGGCGGGCCGCAAGCGCACTGTAGTCGCCGCGCCCGGCCCGGACCAAAACGCCCCGCTACAACCGCACGGTTTCGTTCTCGCCCGCGTCCGGCGTCTTTCCGGTAACAGCCGCCTTCGCATACCCCAGCAGGGTGATCACGGAAGAACTGTGCGCCGACTCCCAGTACTCGGCCGTCTCAGCATGCACCTTCACCAGCGTGAGTTCCGGCGTTTCGAGCCCGTCCGGGAACCAGGCCTTGAGCAGCGGATTCCACAACTCCTCAGCCTTGGCCCGATCGTTCACCTGCTCGGCCGTACCGGCGATCGACACCCAGGCGTGCTGCTTGCCGTCACTGAAGGAGACGTTCACCTGCGGGTTCGTGGTGATCTGAGCGACCAGATCAGAATTCGCGTAGGTGAAGTACCAGAGATCGCCGTCGAACTCGACATCCTGCAGAGCCATCGGGCGGCTCACGTGCCGGCCCTCGGCCGTCATGGTGGTCAGCATGCTGATCCGGGCGTCCTTGACCAGCCCTTTGAGGGTCTCGCGCTTCTCCTGCTCGGTCTTCTCAGTCATGCACTCGGATGTGCCCGGCCCTTTCACACCCAAACAGCGGGCCATGATCAAGATCAGGTTCAGGCTGCAGGTCGGCTTCGTGGCCGGCCCGACGTGCTGAAGGCCCGACTTCATTGAAGTTGGGGGTAAGGGATTGGCGAGCAGGGCGGCTCTGCGGCTGGCCCGAGTTGCTGAAGGCCCAACTTCAACCATGTTGGGGTAACGGGATGACGAGCAGGACGGCTCTGCGACAAGCCCGGGCTGCTCGAGGCCCAACTTCAACGAAGTTGGGCCAGCAGACTGCCGAGCACGGAGGCTCCGCGACCAGCCCGAGCCACTCAAGACCCAACTTCAACGAAGTTGGGGTAAGAGACTCGCGCACACGGCGGCTCCGCGACCAGCCGAGGCCCAACTTCCATCCATGAAGTTGGGGTAACGGGCGGTCAGCCGAGTGATGCGCTGGCTGCACGGAGTTCGTCGAGCGCCGCCAAGGCGTGGGGGGCCAGCTGGTCTTCGGGGGCGCGGTCGCCCTCGGACCAGACGGCGTAGCCGCGTTTGAAGGCGAGGAGGCCCAGTTCGCCTGCCAGGGCGGCGGTCGGGCCGGGAACGCCGCGCGCGACGAGGGCAGACGTCATCGCGGCCGCGAGGCTGACGCTTTTGAGGGCGTCGCGTTCCTGTAGTTCGGCGCTGGAGGCGATGGCGGCTTTCAGGCGGGGGGCGAGTTCGCGGTTCATCGGGCCCATCGCTTCCGAGGCGCGCTCCAGGCCGGCCGCTACCGCCTCCAGCGGACTGGCGTCGCCGGGTGCGTCGGTGATTCCTTCGGACAGGAGGCGGCTGAGGGCTTCCTGGCCGGCCACCAGCAGCTCGCGCTTGTCGGGGAAGTGGCGGAAGAACGTGCTCTTGGTGACCCCGGCCCGCTCGGCGATCTGCGCGACTGTCGTTGTGTCGTAGCCCTGCTCGGTGAACAGGTCGACGGCGGCCAGGACGAGGCGTTCCCGTGCACCTGCTTCCCACCTGGCCATGGCTCACAGCATAGTGACGGGACTGTTGTCCCATCACCCTGGTACGGTGACGGGACAAGAGTCCCATCACTTGTCGGGAGAGAAACATGCGTGTCTTCATCACCGGCGGCACCGGTCTGATCGGGTCGGCTGTGGTCGCCGAGCTGCTCACCCACGGGCACACCGTGCTGGCCCTCACCCGCTCCGACGCCTCCGAGCGGGTCGCCTCCGCCGCGGGCGCCGACACCCTTCGTGGGGGCCTCGCCGATCTGGACGCTCTGCGCGCCGGTGCGGCCCAGGCCGATGGCGTGATTCATTTGGCCTTCGCCAATGACTTCAGCAGCGCCGAAGCGGTGGCGCGGGCAGTCGCTGAGGAGAGCGCCGCTATTGCCGCCCTGGGCGAGGCGCTGATCGGGAGCGATCGACCCTTCGTCACCGTCTCGGGGACACCCTGGGCAGCCGGTCGCGCCTCGACCGAGGCCGATCCTGTTCCGACCGATGGGCCGGTCGGCGGTCGCGGTCGTGCCGTCAACGGAGCCTTGGCGCTGGCCGACCGGGGAGTCCGCAGCGCTGCCGTCCGCCTGCCGCGGACGGTTCACAACGAGGGTCAAGGTGGCTTCGCCGGGCTGCTCACCGACATTGCCCGCCGGAATGGCGTCTCCGGCTATCCCGGTGACGGCAGTCAGCGCTGGCCGGCCGTGCACGCCCTCGACGCGGCAGTTCTCTTTCGACTGGCTCTCGAGTCCGCCGCGCCCGGAACGGCCTGGCACGCCGTTGCCGACGAAGGTGATGCGGTGCGTGACATCGCCACGGTTATCGGGCGGCGTCTGGGCCTGCCCGTCGAGGCGGTGGCGGAGGAGACGTACGGACCGCTCGGTCCGATCTTCGCGATGGACCAGCCGGCGTCCAGCACCCACACCCGGGAGTCCCTCGGCTGGAAGCCGGTCCACCCGAGCCTGCTGCAGGACCTGGAGAACATCCAGCGCTGACTCAGCGGCGGCGTGCCCACTTCAGGTAGGCGATCGGCCCGATCGGCTGCACGAAGATCCCCAGCCACCAGAGCGCCTTCGGCCCGCGGATCTGGGCGGAGGGGCGGCGGACCAGGTCAACGGCGGCCGCCACGGTCAGAATGATCTCGAGCGGGGCTACAACCAGCGCACCGGCCTTCTGCCAGGGTGGCAACTCGTCGAGCTGCTCCTTGACCTCAACCCACGACTGCTTCGCCACAACGCCTCCACTCGGATCCCCGCCACCCTAACCACCTTCACCCCACGACGGAGCCCCTGAACCCCCACAGAGTGAAGACCCGTCCGGGCCGCTTCCGGGGTTTGCCACGCACGGAGCTGGCAGGGTGCGGGTGGCTGCTCATGAGCCGCCAGGCGATTGGCCGCCCGCGCCCGGTCTCGGCGTGAGCGACGGTCAGAACCATGCAACCAGGCACGACAAGCCCTGGAACTTGACCTTGATCCGGCCCTGGAACTTGAGCTTGATCGGGCTCTGGAACTTGATCTGGCCCTGGAACTTGGTCAGGCCTTGGATTTCATGGTGTTCCAGCGGGCGAGGTTGTGTTTGGCGTCGACGAGGGCGTCGTGGCGGCCCTGGGCGGTGGGGAGGGTGGGTTTGCCGAGGTCGTCCCAGAGCTGGCGGAGGTCCTTGGTGAAGCGGGGGATCTCCCGCGGAAGGGCCGGCATCGCGCCCCAGAGCTGGGCCAGGGCCACGTGGTCGTAGGCGGCGTACCAGGCCCAGAGTTCGATCTGTTCGTCGCGGCCCTTGACGGGTTCGCGGAGGAACTCGTAGAGGTCGTCGCGGATCCGTTCGCGGGAGCGCCACGCGGGGTCGGACGGGGACGGGAGTTTGTCGAGGACGTTGCGGCGCACCCAGGGCACGGCGCGGGTGTCGTCGAACTGGGTCGAGACCGCGTAGAACTCGCGGCCGAACTCGTCGACGACGCCGATGGAGACGAGGTCGACGATGCGGCCGTCCTCGATGAATTCGCAGTCGTAGAAATACCGGTAGGCCATTGCTGCCCATCCTTGCCTATGCAGCGGTGGGCGGCTCAGCCAGGGCCTCCCTCGCGCGAGCGAGGGCTTCGCGGGCGCCGCCGGGGTCGCCGCGGACCAGGCGCTGGGCGGACCAGTCGGCCTGGACCGCCCAGCGGAAGCGGAGCAGGACCGGGAGGGCGGCGTGCAGCTCGCCCTCGTCGACCGGGCCCGCCGCGAGGTAGCCGTCGAGCAACTCGGCGGAGGTTTCCGTGCCCCCTGCGTAGACGACGGCGGCCGCCACGTCGTAGAGGAGCGGGCCGGTGCCGCTGGCGCCGCAGTCGAGGAGGCCGGCCCGGCCCGTTGCCGGGTCGACGAGGAAGATCTCCGGGGCGGGGTCGCCGTGCAGGACGCCGTAGGTGAGGCGGTCGGTGACGGTCAGGCGGGTCATGGCCGCGACCGCGTCGGTGACCGCCGGGCGCAACCACGGTTCGATGGCGAGGTGGGCCGCGTCGGGGTCGAGGAGGTTCCAGCGGCGCAGGCCCGGGTGGTGGAAGCCCTGCAGGCGGCTGTGCACCGCACCCAGGCGGTCGCCCCAGAACTGCTGGTCGATCGGGTCGCGGCCGTCGAGGGTCCGGCCGGGCGCCCGGCGCAGGACCGCCAGCGCTCCGGCGGAGGTCTCCGCCGTGAGACCACCCGCGAGGGTACGCACGGGTTCGCCCGCCTCTATCCCGGTCCCCCGCAGGTGCTCGGCCGCGGCCAGTCCCGCCTCGACGGGCTGCCGTGAGGCCGGGTCGGCGAGCCGGGCCACGAAGCGTTCGCCGCCCGCGGTCACGTCCCAGCCGTGCGACAGCAGGCCCCCGGGCAACGCCGAGATCTCGGCGGGTACGAGGTGCCACTGGTCGCGCAACGTCGATCGAAGGAGGTCGTCATCCGGCACGGCGGCGATTATCCCGGTACAGACCGTAATGGCGACGGACACGGTGGGCGATAGTCACGGGGGGCGATTGAAGGGTGTACAGACAGCGAGGATCGCGAGATGATCGTATGCGTCTGCTGGATGTATCAAATGGCGTCGACGTGACTCTTCATGCTAAGAGTGATCGTTCGCGTCGTGGGGCCGGCGCCGGACAACTGTGTCCACGGGGGTCCCGATCGGGGAGGGACTGACCGTGGATCATCGCCTAGCAGAGCAGGGCGACGCGCTCACCGGCGTGGAGATGTTCGCCGGGCTGGAGCCCGACGTACGCCAGCGGGTGATCGCAGCCGCCGTGCCGCGAACCTACCGCAAAGGTCAGATCCTTTTTGTGGAGCACGACCCCGGCGATTCGCTGATCATCCTGCGCCGCGGCGCGATCGCGGTCTTCCGCACCGCCCCGACCGGCGAACGTGCCGTCCTCACCGTGGTGCGCCCGCCCGACGTGCTGGGCGAGGTGTCCCTTCTGGACGCACTGACCCGGTCGGCGTCGGCGGAAGCGATCGAGGACAGCCAGGCGCTCGCCCTGTCGCGGGTCGCGTTCATCGACCTCGTGCACTCCAACCCGCGCATCCTCGACGCGGTGATGCGCTCGGTCGGCGCCCTCATCCGCCGCCTCACCGAGCAGAACGCCGACCATGTGTTCCTCGACCTGCCCGGGCGGGTAGCGAAGACGCTGGTCCGGCTGGCCGGGGAGAGCCAGGCCCCGATGATCACGATCGAGCTGAACCAGAGTCAGCTCGCCGAGATGGCGGGCGGCTCCCGGCAGAGCGTCAATCAGGCCATCGGCTCCTTCGCGAGCCGCGGCTGGCTCCGCACCGAGGGCCGCCGCATCGTCGTCACGGACGTGTCGGCTCTACGGCGCCGCGCGGGGATGGCTGACAGATAATCTGGTCGCGCCTCCGGCACGACGGGACTGAGCTGCTGGTCGCGCCTCCGGCACGACGGGACTGAGCTGCTGGTCGCGCCTCCGGCACGACGGGACTGCGCCCCATGAGGTCGGTGTCGAGGTCACCGAAAAAGACCACGGCAGAGGGCGCCTAGTCTTTTTCGGCGCCCTCGACACCGACGGGCGCAGTCCGACTCTGGGTGCGGCCCTCGGGGGTCGGGGTGGGGGCGACGATGGCCGTTTTGAGAGACGCGGCGTAGACGTCCACGTAGGGGCGGCCGGTCATGGTCATGAGTTCGTACATGATCTCGTCGGTGACGGCTCGTTCGACGAAGCGGTCGCCGGCCGAGGCGGCGTAGCGGGTGAAGTCCAGCGGCTCACCGAACCGGATCTTGACCCGCTTGATCTTCGGGATGAGCTTTCCCGTGGGCTGGATCTCGTCGGTGTTGAGCAGGGCCACCGGTACGACCGGGGCTCCGCTCTCCAGCGCCAGTCGCGCCACACCGGTCTTCCCGCGGTAGAGCCGACCGTCAGGCGACCGGGTGCCCTCGGGGTAGATGCCGGCGATGTTGCCCGAGCGCAGCACCCGCAACTGGGTGTCCAGAGCCGCGCGGGCCGCCTTGCCGCCCGAACGGTCCACCGGGATCGTCCCCGTGCTGACGAAGAACTGTCGCATGAGCCAGCCTTTGATCCCCTTACCGGTGAAGTACTCCGCTTTGGCGACGAACGTCACCCTCCGTTTCACCAGCAGGGGTGTGAAGATCGAGTCGGAGAACGAGAGGTGGTTGCAGGCGAGGATCACCGGGCCGGACCGGGGAACGTGGGCAAGCCCCTGCACATCGGGGCGGAAGACGCATTTCAGGACGGGTCCGAGAACCACGTACTTGAGCAGCCAGTAGAACACCGATGTCCTTTCCCGCGCGCCACGGGTCGTGGGCAGAGGAAAGCGTACGAAGCGGGAGCGGCACGCCACAACGCACTCCCGTAACCGGCATCCGGCGTGTCACCATTCAAGGCACGCCCCGGACGGGGTGGCACACCGCGCGACGGCGCGGGGCGAGGAGTGAGCAGGGTGTCTGCGGGTGGCGCCCGTCGAGGGCGGCGGGACAACGGACTCGACGCGGCCGATTATGCGGTCGCGGGCGATGTCGATCCACGCGTGGGCGAGCACCTGCTCGACGTGCTGGCGGCCGGTGGCATCGCCGCTTATCTGCAGCCGTCCGCCGATCTCAACCCGATCCTGCGCGCGACGACGTTCCCGGCCCGTCCCACGGACCGGCTCTACGTCGACCGCACGCATCTCGCCACCGCACGCGAGCATCTCGACAAGCTGACCGGTGGTGTCGGCCCGACGCCACCCGCGCCGCGGCCCGACACGCGTACCGAGGCCGGTGGTGACCAGACCGACGTCGACGCCGAGTGGGCGAAGATCGTGGCCGGTTTCCACACCGCGGTCGATCCGACCGCGCCGCCGTGGCCGGCCGCCGAGGGTGTCGACCCGACCCGCGCGCCGGACCTGCCGAAGAACGAGACACCGGATCCGCCGCGGCAGCCCGGTGGCACGCTGCCGTCGGCCGCCGACTTCTCGGGTGTCTCGCTGAACCGCCGGCGCACCGACGAGCCGTCGCTGCTCGACGGCCTGGACACGTTCGGCACCGGCACGGACGACGACAGCGACGAGGACGACGAGCGTTACACGCCGCCTCCCCCGCCACCGCTGCCGCACATCTCGAAGTACGCGGTCGCCGGCATCCTCGGTGTGGTCCTCGGTTTTGTGCTGTTCCTCTTCCCGTGGCTGCTGCCGATCGAGCGCAACTTCGTGACGCTGATCGGCTTCACGGCGATCGTCGGCGGCGCGGTGACGCTGGTCTGGCGGCTGCGTTCCGGTGACGACGACGATGACTTCGACGACGGCGCAGTCGTATAAAAGATGACATAGACCACCGGCATTGTTTCGCTCGGTAGTCATCGCGTAACCTCTCGTGGATGCGCCAGAGCTCGCTCGTGGTCGTCGCCAACCGCCTTCCGCTGGATGACAACGCCGCCCCGGACGGAGCCTGTGAATGGCGGCGCAGTCCCGGCGGCCTGGCCAGCGCCCTGCACGCGATCCTGCAGCAGACCCCCGCGACGTGGATCGGCTGGAACGGCGGCATCGACAGCGCGCCCGTCCTGCCCGACGTCGGCACCCTGCGGATCCGCCCGGTGTCACTGTCCTCGGAGGAGCTCCAGGGCTACTACGAGGGTTTTGCCAACTCCACGCTGTGGCCGCTCTACCACGACGCGGTCGAGCAGCCGGTCTTCGATCGCGGCTGGTGGGAGACCTACCGGGCGGTCAACCAGCGGTTCGCCGAGGCCGCCGCCGAGCTGGCCGAGCCCGGCGCCGCCATCTGGATCCAGGACTACCACCTGCAGCTCGTCCCGCAGCTGCTCCGCGAGTTGCGCCCGGACGTCCTGATCGGCTTCTTCCTGCACGTGCCGTTCCCGCCACCGGAGTTGTTCATGCAGCTCCCCCGGCGGGCCGAGCTGCTGCGCGGGATGCTCGGCGCGGACCTGGTCGGCTTCCAGCGCCCGCAGGCCGCCCACAACGTCGCCCAGCTCGCCGTGAAACTCTTCGGCGCCGAGGCAACCGACGACCAGATCACCCTGGACGGGCGGACCGTGCGTACGGGCGCCTTCCCGGTCTCGATCGACGTGACGGAGATGCAGGCACTCGCCTCACGGCCGGACATCGTCGAGCACGCGGAGCAGCTGCGCGCCGATCTCGGGCAGCCGCGGCGGGTGCTGCTCAGCGTCGACCGGCTCGACTACACCAAGGGGATCGAGCATCGGCTCACCGCGTACAGCGAGTTGTTGCGGGACGGGCGGGTGAAGGTGCGCGACACGGTGATGGTGCAGGTGGCGGTGCCGAGCCGGGAGCGGGTCGACAGTTACCGGGTCCTGCGGGACCGGATCGAGGGTGAGGTCGGCCGGATCAACGGCGAGTACGGCCGTGTCGGCGAACCGGCCATCCACTACCTGAACCAGTCGTTCGACCGCGCCGACCTGGCCGCGCTCTACCAGACCGCCGACCTGATGGTGGTGACGCCGCTGCGGGACGGCATGAACCTCGTCGCCAAGGAGTACGTCGCGGCCCGCTCGGACAACTCGGGCGCGCTGGTGCTCAGCGAGTTCGCCGGGGCGGCCGCCGAGTTCGAGGACGCGTTCCTGGTCAACCCGCACGACGTCGACGGGCTCAAGGAAACGCTGCTGCAGGCGATGGACGCCGACCCGGCCGACCTGCAACGCCGGATGGCGGCGATGCGCGACCAGCTCCAGCGCCACGACATCCTGGCCTGGGCCCGCACCTACCTCACCGCCCTGGACCACACCGGCAGGCTCGCGGCTGGTCTACGACGCTAGTTCTTTGCCGAGCCAGTCCAGGATCGCGTCGATCGGCTCACGCCAGTCGGTGTCGAGCATCAGGTCGTGGCCCATGCCCGGGAACAGCAGCGGCGCACCGCCGAAGCGAGCCGCAGCACGGTCGAGTGCGGCCCGCGGCACCACCCGGTCGTCCGGGCTGCCGACGACCAGCGTCGGGGGTGCACCCACCGGCTCGGCCGCCGGCTTTGCGAAGAGCACCTGCCGGTAGACGCGGGCCGGGGCGCGGACCAGCCGTTCCTGGTACGCCTCACCCTCCGCCAGGCCGGCGCTGAACAACTGCTTACGGCTGAGGCGGGGTGCGGCGCCGAACAGTGCGGGCAGCGTACCGAGGGGATTTGCTCGAAGGGCCGCACCGACCGCGGCCCAGCCGGCCGGCACCGGGGAGGCCAGGACGGCAGCCCGGGCGGGGTAACGGGCGAGCGCGTGCGACACGACGAGCGCACCCGCGCCGTGACCGACCAGGACGGCCTGACGCGGCAGGCTCGCCGCGACCTGGACGACGTCGTGCACGTAGGCCCGCAACGACCCGTCGGCCCGCGGGCTCACCGCGTGGGCTGCGAAGCCACGTGACGCGGTGTGCCCCAGCCAGTGCTCGGCGAACGCCCACGCGCCGTGGCCGAGACCGGGCACGAAGAGCACCGGCGGCGACTCGTCCGACGGGCTCTCCGGGAGGGCGTGGAGGACCTCCCGCTCGACCGCCGTCACCGGCGCGGTCCAGTCCGCAAAACGCAGCAACTGCGGGCTCATGCGACGGGCTCCATCTGCTTCAACAGGTCTTCGAGCGTGCGCAGATAACTGGTGTGGCTGACCTCGAACCAGTGCCGCGACGACGGCACGACCCGCAGCCGGGTCCACGACCGCAGCGGCCGTGTCGACTCCTTCTGCTGGACGGCGGTGGCACGGACCGGGTCGGACACCCGCAGCCGCAGCCAGCGGGCCACGGCGACGCTCTGCCAGTGTGCGAGCGGGAACAGCCCGGCGTCGGCCTGCACCAGCCCGACCACGGCGAGCGTCGGGTGCTTGCGGGCGAACGCGTGCAGGTGCAGGTCCGGCTTGCCGTCCTCGTCGATGTCGAGCAGCTCGGGGGCGAGGAACTCGAACCGCGGCAGATATCCGGTGGCCGTGATGACCAGGTCGGGCTCGATCCGCCGCCCGTCAGCCAGCTCCACAGTCGACCCTTCGAGCCGGGCGACGTCGGGGAGCGGGGTGATCCGGCCGTGCCCCAGGTAGTAGACCAGCTGACTGTTGACCACCGGGTGACTCTCGTACGGGCGGTGGTCGGGCGCCGGCAGGCCGAACCGCGTGACGTCGCCGACGGTCAGCCGCAACGTGCGGTGGTAGAGCCACTGCCGCAGGCGCAACGGCAGGCGCAGCTGCAGCATCTTGTCGTTGACCTGGTCGGCGGGGCGGCCGAAGATGTACTTCGGGGCGTACCAGTAGCCGCGGCGGGTCGAGTGCCACACGGTGGTCGCCTGCTGCGCCGCCTCGACGGCGATGTCACAGCCGGTGTTGCCACCACCGATCACCAGCACCTTGCGACCCCGCAACTGCGCCGGATCCTTGTACGCGGAAGCGTGCATCACCTTCCCCCTGTACGCCGACGTGTCGACGGACAGGGGCTTCGGCGACCAGTTGTGCCCGTTGGCGACGATCACCGCGGCGTACCGCTGGATCCGCTCGGCACCACCACCGGTGCTGCGCGTCGTCACGTCCCAGCGCCCGTCACCGACCGGGGTGACCGCGACGACCTCGGTGCCGAACCAGATGCTGTCGCCGAGACCGAAATGCTTCGCGTACCGCTCGAGGTAGCCCAGCAGCTGGCTGTGGTGCGGATAGTCCGGCCAGTCGTCGGGCATCGGGAAGTCCGGGAACTCCGTCAGCGGGCGCGACGAGATCAGGTGCGTGTTCGCGTACACCGGGGAGCGGTCGTGGCGCCAGTTCCAGGCGCCGCCGACGGACGTCTCCCGTTCGTAACAGTCGACGGAGAAACCCTGCTCACGCAGGTTCTTGATCGCCGCGAGGCCACTGCCGCCGGCGCCGATGACACAGACCGCGTCGTGCCGGTCCGCGATGTCAGGGGTGTCTTGCACCCGGAGAGTTTCGCAGACGCGAACGTTACTCGGAAGGCAGCGTCAGTTCCGCGAGGACGGGAAGGTGATCACTGGCCCGGCGGGCCTCGTCGGTCTCGACAACCTCGTACCGGTTCACCGTGATGTCCGGCGTGACGAAGAGCGCGTCGAGGCGCAGCCGCGGCAACGTCGCCGGGAACGTCAACGCCGGCGACGCGGCTCCGGCGGCCTCCGAAAAACCGTCCGCGACCGTACGCCAGGCTCCCCCGCCCGGACCCTCGTTGAGGTCACCGCCCGCGATCAGCGGACCCTCGACCGCGGCCAGAGCCTCCGTCCACCGGGCGGCCTGGTCGGGCCGCTCGACGGAATCGGTGGCGAGGTGCGAGCCCGACACGGTGAACCGGCCACCGTGCACCGAACACCGGGCGAACGCGGCACCGCGCAGATGCCGGCCGGGTGTCAGCGGGTACCGCAGGGCCCAGCTGTCGTGGACCCGCACCCGCAGGCTCACCAGCAGCAGATTGCCCAGCGACGGCAGCCCGCCGGCGGCGACGACCATGCCGAAGTCGGAGGCGAGGGCCGCGCACTTGTGCCGCCAGCGGAACCGGCGCGGCGCCTCCTGCACGATGACGACGTCCGGTGCGAGGTCGCGGACGAGCCCGGTCAGGGCCGCCCGGTCGTCACGCAGCCCGTGCACGTTGTAGCTCAACACCCGCAGCGGGACCCCGGACACGTCGGTGCTCCTCGTCGTCAGTTCGGACCGTCAGATCCGGCGGGCCAGGTCGGCGGCGCCGAGAACACCCGCGGTGTTACCGGTCTCGGCCGCCTTGATCTCGGCGACCGGGAACCGCCCGCGCTGGGCCAGCTGGTCACGGTAGGTCCGCTCGGTCGGGCCCATCAGCAACTCACCGGCGTCGATCACCCCGCCACCGACCACCAGCACCTGCGGGTCGAAAGCCTGCGCCAGGTCGGCCATCGCCACACCGAGCCAGTACCCGATCTGCGCGAACGCGTCCCGGGCCACCCCGTCACCACCGTGCGCGGCCTCGGTGATCATCCGCCCGGTGATCGCGAGCGCGTCACCACCGGCCAGCTCCAGCAGCTGCCCCGCCCGGTCCGGCTCCTGCCGCGCACCGGCCCGCGCGAACCGCACGAGGGCGTTGCCGCTGGCGTACTGCTCGAGACACCCGAGCCGGCCGCAGCCGCACGGATGCCCGTCGTTCACGGACTGGATGTGACCGAGCTCCCCGGCAATGCCGTTCGCCCCCCGCCACAACCCGCCGTTGAGCACGATCCCGCCACCGATCCCCGTCCCGACAGTGATCATCACCATCGAGTCGTCGGCCTGCCGCGCCGCGCCGTACCGGAACTCCGCCCAGGCCGCCACGTTCGCGTCGTTCTCCAGCACGGTCGGCAGACCCACGGCCTTGGCCACGTAGTCACGCACCGGCTCGTCCCGCCACGCCAGGTTCGGCGCGAACAGCACCGTCGCCCCCGCCGCGTCGATCCACGCCGCGGCCCCGATCCCGACGGCCTTCGCCTCCGGATGCGCCGCCGCCAGCTCAGCAGCAACCGCCACGATCGTGTCCCGGGTTCCCGCCGGGTCGTCAGCCGGGGTCTCACGGCGGATCTGCGTCAGCACGACGCCCAGATCGTCCACCACCCCACCGGCCACCTTCGTGCCGCCGACGTCGACTCCGATGGTCAGCGTCACGCTGCCCGTCCCCTCTGTTGTGTCACACCGGGCCGCCGGAACGGGCATCATCGCCCGCGCCGCCATCCCGATCCTCGGCCGCCGAAGCAGCCGGCGCAGTGCCCGCAACATCATGATCCACGCCGAGCCCATCCGCCACGGCGCCATAACCCTCAGTGTCGTGATTAACCTGGTTTTCCGACGATTCCAATTCTGTGTTCGGAATCCCACCAGAGAATCCAGATCGTTCTCCGACGCCCTCAACCCCACCGACACGCCCAGCGGCACCTGCAACCCCACCGCCGGGGTATCCCTGCTCTGCGTCGGACGGTCCCGCTTCCTTTCCGATACGCACAGCGGCACCCTCAACCACAACACCGGGGTATCCCTGCCCTGCGTCGGACTGTCCCGCTTCCTTTCCGGTACGCACAGCGGCACCCTCAACCACAACACCGGGGTTCTGGTGCTCCACGGGGTCGGCGTCTTCCCCACGGTCCGCGGCATGTCGCCCCGCCTTACCGGTGGCGGGCTCGGCGGCCGGAACGCTTCCAGCGGCCCTCCCGCTCGGCGCGGGGTTCCGGGTCGCTTCCGCCCACGGATCCCCACCGGCTCCCCGGCTCTGGCTGCGCTCAAACGCCGAGCCGACCTGCCCAGCCCGACCGGACGCAACTTTGGCGTCGGATTCGCTGCCGGAACCGGCCTCAGTTGCCAGGCCGGCTTCGCTGCGCAAGCCAGGCTCCGTGGCCGCGCCGGGCTCGTTGCGCGGACCGGGCTCCGTGGCCGCGCCAGGCTCGTTGCCCGGCCCCGGCTCACCTCCGGGTCCAGGCTCAGTACCCGGACCAGGTTCGGTGGCCGGACCAGGCTCACTTCCCGGGCCGGGCTCGGTGGCCGGGCCGGGCTCGGTGGCCGGGCCGGGCTCGGTGGCCGGGCCGGGCTCAGTACCCGGACCAGGTTCGGTGGCCGGACCAGGCTCAGTACCCGGACCAGGCTCGGTGGCCGGGCCGGGCTCGGTGGCCGGGCCGGGCTCAGTACCCGGACCAGGTTCGGTGGCCGGACCAGGCTCAGTACCCGGACCGGGCTCGGTGGCCGGAACGGGCTCGGTGGCCAGGCCGGGGTTCGTGGCCGTGCGAGGCTCGCCGGCCGGGGCAGGCGTGCTCGCCGTGCTGGGGGCGGCGGGCGTGGCGTTGGTCAGGGGTGGAGTCGCGGCGCCGGTGGGTTTGCGGGTGGGGCGTCTCGGGGCGCGGGTGGCCGCGGCCCAGGGGTCGCCGGAGACGCGGGCGTCGGTGGTGGCTTCCGGCTCGTCGTCGAAGACCTCGTCCAGGTCGGCCGGGCTCAAGTCGGCTGGGTTGAGGTCGGCGGCGTCGGTCTGGGCTGCTGCTTGCTCGGCGGCGAGGCGGTCGGCCGGTCTGGGGGCAGGTTCGGGGCGGGGGGCGCGGGTGGCTGCGGTCCACGGGTCCGCGGTGCCTTCGCGGACCTCCTGCTCGGTGGGGACGCGGTCGGCGGGCTTGGCGGTGCGGTCGCGGGTAGCGGCCGACCAGGCCTGGTCCGGGGTTGCCGTGGGGCGGGGCGGCGGCTTCGGCTTGGAGCGTGCGCCGGTCGCGCTGGTCATCGCCGAGAAGCCGCGGAGCACGCTGGCCACTCCGGTCGCCACGTCGCCGGCGCCGGTGGCGAGGCGTTCCGCGGAGCTGGGGTCGGGGTTGCGCATGCCGGCGATGGCGCGGCAGACCGGGCACACGCAGCATTCGGCGCTGCCGGTGGCCCAGCCGCTGTGCTTGGCCGGGGCCTGCTGCCGGTTACCGCCGAGGAACTGGCCCAGGACGCCGTTGACCAGGTCGCCGAGCCCGGAACCAGACGCACCAGAACCAGACGCCCCGGAACCGGACGCCCCGCGACCCGACGCACCGGAGCCGGAAGCACCCGAACCGGACGCACCCCAGCCGGGCGCACCCGAACCAGGCGCACCCGAACCAGCCGTACCGGAATCAGGCGCACCCGATGCCGACGTACTTGAGGCGGACGTACCCGAGCCCGACGTACCCGAGCCGGGCGCGCTGGAGCCGGCCGTGCCGGAACCGGGCGTACCGGAGCCGGGTGGGTCGGGGCGGCGGCCGAGGGCTTCGGCGAGGCCGCTGCGTTCGGCCAGGGCGAGCACTGTGGCGATGAGCCGTTCGGCTTCTTCGCGTGCCGTACCGGTGGGTCCTGCCATGTCCTGCTCCCCCTGCTCGCGCGGCTGCGGCGACGGGCCCCGCTACGCCTTGGCGAGGCTTTCGACGCGGCGCTTGAGCTCCTTCAGCGCCGTGTCCATGATCATTTTCTCGGCCTTGCGGCGGAACATGCCGAGCATGCCGATGGAGAGCTCCACCTCGAGCATGTACGTCACGGTCGTCGTTCCGTCACTGTTGTCGGCGAGGTCATAGGAACCGTTGAGCGTCTTCTGCATCTTCGACGGCGCGACGAGGTGCCACTCGATGCGGGAGAGGTCCTCCGCGTACGCGTAGTCGAGGGTGTAGTCGTCGGCCAGTGGACCGGCGTCGATGACAAAGCGGACCTGGGCGGCGTACCCGTCCTCGTACTCCTCGAGGACCTCGACCTTTTTCATCGCGTCCGCCCACTCGGGGTAGCGCGGAAAGTCGCAGATCACCGCCGCCACCTGAGCGAGGGGCGCATGGACCTGGATCGACTGCGTCGAGGTGTCCGCCATGGCTGGCAGGCTACCCGGTGGCGGCGCGGATCCGGACCACCGGGGACCGCTCGTCGGCGGGTCGGGCGGGGCGCGCCGGGCGGGCGGGGAAAGCGCCGGGTAACGGATCATCACGGCCACCCGGCCAGGGTGATCGTCCGGTCCGGGCGCCCGGCGGGCCGGATCGCCGATGGGCTGTTGTCACCGGGTACGGCTACGATCCGTCACGTGCCAGCCTCAGCCAGCGTCCCCGTGCGCGTTCATCCGCTCGCGGTGGGGGCCCGACTTGTCATGCTCGCCCTGGTCGCGGCGCTCACGCTGATCGCCACCCACGAGGTCGGCCAGTTGCGCTGGATCGCGTTGTTGCTGGTCGCGGCGCTGCCGGCGTTCTTCGCGCCCGATCACCGGATCGCCGCACCGCTGGGCCGGTTCGCCGAGGTGGCCATCACCGGGCTCGCCGCCGGGTCGGTCGCCGTCGCGGCGAGCACGACCGGCACCGTGTCCGCGGGTTTCGGCGCTGAGGCGATCCTTCCTTACCTGGCGGTGCCGTTGCTGACGGCGGCGTTGCGGCGCCGGCCGACCGAGGGCGCCGCGCTGCTGGGTGTCGCGGCGGTCGCGATGGTCATCGGCGGCATCCTGGTGGGTGACGGCGACAAGATGATCACCCAGGCCGGTTACCTGGCCGCGGGCGGGCAGTGGCTGGTGACCGGGGCGATCGTCACCTTCGCCGCCGACACGATGCGCCAGCTGATGACGCCGGTCGAGGACAAGCCCCAGCCGTACGCGGAGGCCACCCGTCTGCTGACCCAGCTCCGCAGTGTCGCGCGGTCGTTGCCGGGCGCCACGCTCGACCCGGGCGGCATCTCGGAGCACCTGCTCGAGGAGCTGCGCGCTGTCGCCCCCGGCCATCGCGCCGCGGTGCTGTCCGCGAGCGGCGGCGGGCGTCTGGTCGTGCTCGCCCAGACCGGCGCCGAGCGGGTCGACTGGGAGGTCACCCTCGACGCCGATTCCGCCATCGCCGACGCCTGGGCCTCGCAGCAGCCGCACACCGCTTCCCGGTCGCAGGCGCGCTCCCACAAGGGCGGTGACGCCTCTTCACTGGTGGTGCCGCTGGTCGCCGGGGTGCGCACGATCGGGCTGGTCATTCTGGAGGCTGACGTCGCCAGCGCGTACCCGAAGGCGGTCGTGGCGAGGGTGACCGAGGTGACCGGGCCGGCGGCGCTGCGGCTGGAAGCCGCCCTGCTCTTCGACGACGTGCGCTCGCTGGCGACCAATGAGGAACGTCAGCGCCTGGCCCGGGAGATCCACGACGGTGTCGCGCAGGAGCTCGTCATGGTCGGTTACGGCATCGACAACGCGACGGCGACGCTGCCCGAGGGCGCCGAGGAGACCGCCGAGGAGCTGGCCACCCTGCGGGGTGAGGTCACCCGGGTCATCACCGAGCTGCGGCTGAGCCTCTTCGAGCTGCGTTCCGAGGTGGACCGCAACGGCGGTCTGGCCGCGGCCATCGCCGAGTACGCCCGCACGCTGGGCACGTCGGCGGGCCTGCGGGTGCACTTCACGTTCGACGAGTCCACCGCGCGGCTGCCCGCCGCGACGGAGGCCGAGTTGCTGCGCATCGCCCAGGAGGCGATCACGAACGCCCGTAAGCACGCCGGCGCGTCCAACCTGTGGGTGACGTGCACGGTCGATCCGCCGTACGCGGAGATCGAGGTGACGGACGACGGCAAGGGCTTTGCCGATGATCGTCCGGACGGGCGCTACGGCCTTGCGATCATGGCCGAGAGGGCGGAACGTATCCGAGGCCGACTGGAGATCCGACCGCGACACCCCAGCGGGACAACCGTTGCGGTAGTGCTCGGAACCTCCTCTCGGCGCGATAGCGTGCGGGATAGCGTTTCCGCACCAGAAGGGGAGTAACCCGAGCATGTCGACCAGTCCGATGCCGACGACCCGCACCAAGGTGCTGCTTGTCGACGATCACGACCTGATCCGTAAGGGGCTGCGGCACGCGTTCGAGCGGGACCGGCAGTTCGAGGTCGTCGGTGAGGCCGCCACGGCCGCCGAGGCCGTCCGGCAGGCCGGCGCGCTGCAGCCCGACGTGGTCATCATGGACCTGCGCCTGCCCGACGGCAGCGGACTCGAGGCCACTCGCGCTCTCCGCAAGAACAACGCCAACATGGGCATCGTGGTCCTCACCATGTACGCGGGCGACGATCAGCTCTTCGGTGCGCTCGAGGCCGGTGCCAGCGCGTTCGTGCCGAAGACCGCGCCCGCCGACGAGGTTGTCGCCGCCGCGCGGCACGCTGCCTCCGCACCGAGCGCGTTCACCGCGGCCGATCTCGCCGAGGCGATGAAGCGGCGTCTGGCCCCGTCCGGCCCGCAGCTGTCTCCCCGTGAGGGTCAGGTCCTGCGCCTGCTCGCGGACGGCATGAGCGTCGCCGGCATCGCCAAGCAGCTGTTCGTCAGCGAGTCCACGGCCAAGACCCACATCTCGAAGCTGTACGAGAAGCTCGGTGCCGCCAACCGCGCCCAGGCGCTGATGACGGCGCTGCGGCTCGGCCTGCTCGAGGCGCCGGACGCTCCCAAGTTCTGACCTCAGGAACGCTGTCCGCCCGTCCCCCGTACTGCGGGGTGGCGGGCGGATTCGCATTTCCGGGCACTGTCCCGGCATCTTGGGCGTTTCCGGGCCTACTTAATTTCAGCCCTTTCTTCCCGCAGTTTCTACTTACCGCGACGGGAGTTCAGGCGCGGCCGGCGGAGAGCCGGCGGGCGGCGAGGTAGGCCTCGCAGCCGAGGCACAGCCCGAACGCCGCGTTGAGGAACGCCGCGAGCAGACCGAAGCCGGCGGACACCACGCCGAGCGCGGTCGCCCCGCTCAGGTAGCCGATCGAGGCGACCGCCAGGAAGGCGAACCCGACGAGCTGGGCGAAACGCACCGGTGCGGCGTCCTCCCGCTCGGTGGTGGGCCCGAGCCGCGGCGCGACGAGGAACCGGTAGACGAAGGCGTACGGCCCGTGCCGGGGGTCGGCGGCGGTGATCGCGAAGACGACCGTCTGGGCCAGGGCGAGCCAGCCCCAGCCGGTTGTCAGCACGACAACAAGGACAACGGTGGTCAGTCCCGCGGCGAACCGCGGCCCACGCGGATCAAGCTGCATGCCGTGAGCGTCGCACGCCGTGACGCCGGTGCGGGCGTGAGTCCCATCACCGGCGTACGGGTGCAGATTTGCAGGTCAGAGGGCTGCTTCGGCGGGTGCGCGACGGGAGGGGCCGGCCACCGCGTACGCGATCAGCCCGCTGAGGGTGAGCAGTGCGGCCGTCACCGCGGCGGCGCGGTTGTCCGGAGCCTGGGTCTGCCAGGTCAGTACCTGGCCCGCGCCCTCTCCCGGCTGCGGGAACATGATCGCGATCAGCGTCCAGCCCAGCGGGGCGCACCAAGCTTTGGCCGTGCCGATCGTGACCGAGCCCAGGGCGGTCAGGCCCAGCAGACCGGCCGCGTCGCGGAGCACCAGACCGGCCGGGCCGAAACGCGCGCCGGTGAGAAGCGTGGCGTAGAGCAGGACCAGGATCACCGCCAGGCCCCCCAGCAGGTGCGCCGCCCGCCGCGGCGGCCACCGCAGCGCCGCGGTGCGTTCGAGGGCGTCGTCCGGACCGGCGAGGGTCGCCGTGAGCGTCGCGACCAGCACAAGAACCGTCAGGACCACCAGGGGCAGGCCGGCTTCGCGGGTGTTCGAGAACACCGACCACAGCGTCCACATCAGCGCCGTGATCCCACCGACCACGGCCAGAGCCACCGGTACGCGCCGGGAGCGCAGGTAGAGCGTCAGCCACCTCATCCGGCGCTCCGGTCCAGCAGTCCCTTGACGTCCTTGCAGGCCAGGACGGCCTGGCGTACCGCGCTCACCCGGGCCGCGGCGTCCGCCTCGGGCAGGCTGCGCAGCTTCTCCCACAGCTGAACGGCCGCGGGGTTGATGCTCGGGTCCTCGTACTCGTAGGTCGCCACCGGTTCACGGCCCGAGATCCAGGACCCGGCGGCCCGCGTGACCACGAGGTCGGCGGGCTGCTCGCAGCCGATGCCGTTCGCTCCGGCCGCGTCCAGCATCCTGGGGACCACGGTGTCCGGGTCGGCGAGGTGCCCCTTGTCGTCGGCCTCGACGGGGATCAGCACGGTGTCGGTCCGCCGGGGCGGGAACGAGTCCGGGTAGTACGTGGTGTCCTCGTGCGCCTGGGTCGGCGCGCCGGGCAGCTTCGCCAGGATCTGGAGCGCCTCCCGGGCCCGTGGTGTGACCTCGCCCAGCAGGGCGGAGTGGACACGGCTGACACAGACACGCGGTTCGTCCTCGGTGCACACCAGCTCCTGGGCGACCGGGTCGAGCGCGTCGGTGACGTACCTGTTCTGGTGCGGCATGACGGTGATCGCCAGGGCTGCCCCGGCCACCAGCGGCAGCAGCGCCGCCACGCGGACACGCCAGCCGCTGGAGGCGAAGAGCAGCACTCCCGCGACGGCAAGACCGATCAGCCACAGGGTCTGCGAGATGCTCACGCGGGTGGGCACGGTCGCGTACGCACCGGGCATGTTCATCTCGTAGATCGGCGAGAAGACCAGGGCCAGCCAGCCGCGCGGCCGTGTCGCCATCGGAATGAGCAGCAGCAGGGCCAGGCCGGCCACACCCAGCGCCGGAGCCGTGATGATCGACGGCAGCAGGCGGCCGATCGCCAGCCCGAACCAGGCGGCGGCGATCAGCGCCAAGGCCCCGACCGCGGTGACGACAAATACCGTGACCGGGAAGTATTCGGCAGTGGTGATGATCCACAGGCCGCCCGCAATACCCATGACCAGGTAGGCGCAGACCACCGAGATCGCCATCGCACCGAGGGTGGGCATCGTGCGGTGCATCCGTGGACGAGGCGTGGTCGAGAACAGCTCCGTCACGTTGGACCGGTGATCACGCCGGCCCTGGAAGGCGCCGGCGGCCAGCGCGAGCGGCCACAGCACCGCCAGATAGAGGCGCTGGGTCATCGCCAGCTGCACCCAGCCGGTGGAGAAATCGATCCCCTCGGCGAAGAAGAGCAGCAGCACACCGACCACCAGCAACGCCAGGCCGGCTCCGGCCGCCGCCGAACGGCGGAGTTCGATTCCCAGGACGCGGCTCATCGGTTGCCCTCCGCCCGGTGCCGGCGCAGCAGGGCGGAGTAGCCCCGCTCGGCCGGGCTGTCCCCGGCGTCGCTCTGACCACCCTGCGCGATGAGCGTGTCCGGGGTGCCCTGATGGACCAGCTTGCCCTCGTTGATCAGCACGACGTCGGTGCAGGCGGCGACCACGTCCTCGACCAGATGGGTGGAGACCAGGACGCAGCTGTCGACGCCGAGATCACGCAACAGCTCACGGAAGTCCAGCCGCTGCTCGGGGTCGAGCCCGACGGTCGGCTCGTCGAGCAGCAGCACCTCCGGGTCGTTCACGATGGCCTGCGCGATGCCGGCCCGGCGCAGCATGCCGCCCGACAACGTCTTCATCCGGGCGTTCGCCTTCGCCGTCAGGCCGACCCGGTCGATGGCCCGCTGCACCGCGCCCGGCACGGCCGTCTTGGGCATCTCCTTGAGCCAGGCCATGTACTCGACGAACTCCCGCACCGTGAACCGCGGGTAGAACCCGAACGCCTGCGGCAGATAACCCAGGCCGCGGCGGATCCGGCGCAGATCGGCACGGCCGTCCACGGTCTCGCCGAGCATCGTCAGCTGCCCACCGGCCGGTTTCACCACCGTGGCCAGCGCCCGCATCAGAGTGGTCTTGCCGGCGCCGTTCGGGCCGAGCAGTCCGTGCACCCCGGTCCCGAGGGCCAGATCGAGCCCGTCGACAGCCAGGTGACGACCGGCCCGCACTCGCAGACCCTGGGCGTGGACCGCCCACGGGTGGGTGGTCGGGGCCGTTTCGGCAGCACTCACCGTACGCATCAGTAAACCTCCATCGGTACGTGCGGGGATGTCAGTCGCGGCTGGAGAGCCGTCGGTAACCGGCACTGCGGGTCGCTGCGAACGCGGCCAGTGCCACGGTCACCAGCGCCCAGACCGGGACGCTCTCCGAATGCAGCACGACGGGCAGACGTGTCGTGAAAAAGCTGGGCAGCACCACGGCCGCCACCCAGGCCACACCGAGCCCGATCGCGGCCCGCTGAACGCCGACCACCGCGCCGAGCGCGATGGTCGCGGCGGTGAAACTCAGGGACGGGAGCAGCACCAGGGCCAGGGACGCCCCCGAGCGCGCACCCACCAGGGCCAGCGCGGGCACCAGCACGGCCAGCACCGTGGCCGTGCGGCGCAGCAGCATCGTCAGCCCGGCGGCCGGCGCACCGGCGATCAGCTCCCAGGCCGGGTCGGCCCGCCGGCTCCAGGCGACCGCCACCGCCGGCAGCGGGGCGACCGGAGCCAGCAGCAGCACCAGCGAGGGCAGATCCGGACGGGCCAGTTCCAGCAGGTACGCACACCCGAGCACCGCCACGGTCATGAACAACCAGGGCAGCAGCGCCCAGACCAGCCAGCGCCGCTGCAGGGCGTTCCACACGCGGTGTACGCGTACCGGAGCGGGCCCGGCGGTGATGCCCCCGTCGAGCTCGGCGGCGACCCTTTCGAGCAGAAGCCGGGTGTCGTCGGTCGCGGCACCGGCGAGCTGTGCCCGGCAGCCGACGCACGTCTCCAGGTGCACCTCGACCGACCAGACCGTGGCGTCGTCGAGGCGCTCGTCGCCCTCGGCGTACCGGGTGATCACCGCGAGGCTCGGGTGTGTGGTCATGACAGTGCCTCCCGCAGTGCGATCCGGGCCCGCCGTGCGCGGGACTTCACCGTGCCCTCCGGCACCTCGAGCAGCAGCGCGGTCTCGCGGACGGACAGCCCGTCGAGAACCATCGCCCGCAGCACCTGCCGCATCTCCGGCGGCAGCGCGAGCAGGGCCGTCTCCAGGTTCTGCTCGACCCGCCCGGCCATGACCTCTTCCTCGGCCGCCGGCGCGGTCATCGCGGTCAGCGGCACTGCGGGCACCTGCGCCTGCCGCGCCCGGCGCCGGAACGCGTCCACCAGACGGTTCGCGGCGATGGTCCAGAGCCAGCCGACCGCGCTGCCCTGGGTGGCCGCCCCGGCAAAACTGCCGGCCGCGCGCCACACGGACAGGTAGGTCTCCTGCAGAACGTCGGCGACAACATCCTCGTCGGCGCACCGGCGCCGCAGCCGCACCGCGAGCCACGGCGACGTACGCCGGTAGAGCTCGTCGAACGCACGGCGGTCACCGCGTGCGGTGCGGCGCACGAGCTCTTCCTCGTCGGCCGTTTCCTGGCTTCGTCTCACACCAGGCAAGACGACGCGACCCCCCGCCCTGGATCATCAAAGCAAGTGACCCACGTCACACTACCGGTCCGCGAGCATCCCTCGCTCCCGGGCTCGGCGGCCGTCAGCGAGCAGGCAGCAGGTCACCCAGGGCGGCGATCAGTTGCGCCTTCCCCGGTACGCCGGTGGCGCGCTTGCTCACCCGGCCGTCCGCATCCAGCACGAGCAGGGTCGGCGTGCGCCAGATCCCCAGCGCGCGCACGACATCGAGGTGGCTCTCGGCGTCGACCTCGACGTGCTGCACGTCCGGCAGCAGGGCGACCACCTCGCCACTCACACGCCGCAGAGCCCGGCAGGGTGCGCAGAACGCCGACGAGAACTGAAGCAGGGTGGCGGGCGCTGGCCCGACGCCCAGCGTCTTGAGCAGCGCGGGATCCAGCCGCTCTCCCGCCGCGCTGGGATCGGCGCCGTCACCCGTCCCCGCAGGCACGCCGGCAATCACAGTGCTCTCACCCACCACCTCAGGTACAGCCGAAGCAGAAGCCGAGTGGTGCATAGGGCTTGGAGCGGAGGCCGCCGGGCCCGTCACCGACTGCAGGCGGCCGTCGACGCGGCGCCGCCAGATGCCCGCGGCGGTGCCCAGCACCAGGACCGTCGCGACGACGATCAGACCGGTGGTGTCCATCCGCCCACTCTGGCACGCGGCCGGTGCCGCCGCGATGTGACCTACACCGCCGACTGATACGCGCTGGCCTGCAGTCCGAACAGCTGGGCGTAGGTCCCGCCGGCCGCCATCAGCGTCTCGTGATCACCTTCCTCGGTCACCGCGCCGTGGTCGAGGACGTAGATGCGGTCGGCCTCGCGGACGCTGGCCATGCGGTGGGTGATCAGCACAACCGTGCGCCCGGCGGCGAGCTCACGGAGCCGCAGGTAGACGTCGTGTTCCGCGCGGGCGTCGAGGTTCGCGGTCGGTTCGTCGCAGATCAGCAGGGGCGCGTCGCGGTAGAACGCCCGACTGACCGCGAGCCGCTGCCACTGGCCGCCGGAGAGGTCGGCGCCGTCGGTGAAGTGGCGGGACAGCAGCGTGTCGTACTGGCGGGGCAGCTCGGTCACGAAGTCGTGGGCGTCACCGGCCTTGGCCGCTTCGAGCACGTCCGCGATCGCGATGCTGCGTTCGTACCGTCCGATGGTGATGTTGGATCTCGCGGAGAGTGGCCATCGGGTGGGTTCCTGCATCACGACCGCGACCTGGCCGCGGACGGTGTCGGGGTCGTAGGCGGTGAGGTCGCGGCCGTCCCAGCGGATCGTGCCGCCCTGCGGCTGGTAGAGGCCGGCGAGCAGGCTGGCCAGAGTCGATTTGCCGGATCCGTTCTCGCCGACGAGCGCGATGATCTCCCCGCGGCGCAGGGTCATGCTGACGTCGCGGACCGCCGGCTTCTCGGCGTCGGGATAACTGAACGTGACACCGTCGAGCTTGATCTCGTGGAAGAGCGGCGGTGCGGCCTGGCCCGGTGCGGGCTCGGCACGTTCCCGCGACAGGTCGCAGAAGCCTTCGAAGTCGGCGAAGTACAGCCCCTGCTCGAAGACCCGGTTGGCGCTGAAGGCGAGTTCGGTGAGCTTGCCGATGCCCATGCTGATCGCGTACGCCGCAGCACCGCCGACCGCCAGCTCCATCCGCCCGGTCCAGAGCAACCACAGCAACGTCGCGTACGTCAGCCCGGTCGCGACGCCGCTGAGCGCCGTACCGACGAGGGTGGTCTTGACCTGCCGCGCCGAGATCCGGATCTCCTCGTTGGTGGAGACGGCGAGCAGCCGCCGCACCTCGGCCAGCACGTACTGCCGCAGCGTGAACGCCCGCAGCTCGGGTGCCGGCTCCCGCGCGGCGAGCAACTCGGCGAGCATCCTCTGCCGCCGCCAGACCGCGATGAGCCGCAGCATGCGCCGGTGGTTGAGCCGCGCCGACCGGACCGCCGCCCAGCCGATGGGCAGCACGGCCAGCACGAGCAGCGGCAGCAGCACCGGGTGCAGCACGGCCAGAACACTTGCGGCGGCGACCAGGCCGATCAGGTGTGTGCCGAGCTCGATGCCGCGGTCGACGAGCTGCTCGGCCGCGGAGATCCCCCGGTCGCGGGCGCGTTCCATGGCGTCACGCCAGCTCGGATCGTCGAAGGTGGACAGGTCGACGCGGGTGGTCAGCTCCAGCAGCTGCATCTCCGCGGCCTCGTAGACCTTGGGCGACAACCGCCCGTTCGCCGCCGCGGCGGCCGAGCTGAGCAGGCCCTTCACGGCCGCGGCCCCGACGAGCAGGAGCAGCGACGGTACGGCCGCACGCACGCGTTCGGGTGTGGGCCCTTCGCGCAGCAGCCCGTCGAGCACACCGACGACGCTGACGAGCCCGACCGCACTGGCGACTCCGGCGGCGAGCTGCAGCCCGGCGACGGCGATGGTCGTCCGCCGGCTGGCCTGCCACGCGAGTGACCAGGCCGATCGGAGCAGCCGTGGCAACCGCTGCAGCATCTTCAGAAATGTGGTGTTGGCGGCTTCCTCGGTGCTGGTCAGCCAGTACGGCAAGGCGAGCTCACCGTCGTCGGACCACTCCCCCTCACCTGCGGGCATCGGCGCTTCATCGTCCTGCTGTCGGTGGGCGTCCTGCATCGACGGCTCCCGTCCCGTGGGCTCTCAGCCGTTCCTACGCCTCATCCACCCGACGTGTCCATGCGTGCACGAGGAGTGACTGTTCATTCATGCAATCTGGAGCAACTCCGACAATCGGGCCGCTTTGGTCTCCCAGCGCCACTCGCGCTCCACCCAGGACCGTCCGGCGGCGCCCATCTCCTTGGCCCGGGCCGGGTCGGCGAGCAGGTCAGCCAGCCGGCCGGCGATCGCCGGCACGTCGCTGCCACCGACCACAAAACCCGTCTCGCCCTCGACAACCGCGTCCGGCGCCCCGCCGGAGTCGCCGGCGAGCACCGGCAGGCCGGTGGCCGAGGCCTCCAGGTAGACGATGCCGAGACCTTCCACGTCGAGGCCGGCGCCCCGGGTGCGGCACGGCATCGCGAACACGTCACCGGCCGCGTAGTGCTCCGGCAGCTCCTCCCAGCGCACCGAGCCGGTGAAGATCACGTCGGACTCGACACCCTCGGCGCGGGCCAGCGCCTGGAGCTTCTCGCGCGACGGCCCGCCGCTGACGATGAGCAACGCCGCACCGGGCACCCGGCGCCGGATCGTCGGCAGGGCGCGGATCAGCATGTCCTGGCCCTTGCGCGGCACCAGCCGGGAGACGCAGACGATCACCGGACGGTCCCCGAGGGCGTACCGCGCCCGCACCGCCGACCCGTCGACCCCGGGGTGGTACGCGTCGACGTCCACCCCCGGCGTCAGCCGTTCCAGGTCGGTCAGGCCGTGCAGGGCCCGGTCGAGACGCACCCGCTGGAACTCCGTCAGGTAGGTCACGGCGTCGTTGCCCCGCGCCATCTTGCGCAGCAGCTGACGGGCGCCGGGCAGCGCCGCCCAGCCGATCTCGTGCCCGTGGGTCAGTGACACCGCCCGCTCGATGCCGGTGCGCCGGCGCAGCCCGTCGGCGAGGATCCCGAGCGGCGCCGCAGCACCGAACCAGACGCTGTCGCAGTCGTGCGACCGCGCGATCTCCGCGGCCCGGCGCGCCACCGCGGGGGTCGGCAGCAGCACACCCGTCTGCTCCCGGACGACCTCGAACGGCTGCTCGGCGTCGAACTTCCCGGCACCTTTCCAGGTGGACGCGTACGCGACGACCGAGCCCGGCGGCTGCCGCACGGCGAGGTTGTGCACGAACTGCTGGATGCCACCCGGCCGCGGCGGGAAGTCGTTGGTGATCAGCAGCGTCCGGCCCATCAGCGCTCCCCGCGGGCGTACGCGCGCGCGGCGGCCATCCGCTCCACGGTGGACGGGTGCGAGGCGTACATCAGGTACTCCCAGGTCGGCGGGTCGGGATCGGAGAGATTGACGGTGCCGAGGCGGCGCTGCATCGCCTCGAAGGTCGCCGCGTCCCCGGTCAGCTCCAGGGCGTGGGCGTCCGCACGGGCCTCGATGCGCCGGGAGACGAGCGCCTGCACCGGACCGCCGGCCAGACCCGCGAGGGTGACCAGCGCGAGCAGCAGTGCGATCGAGCGCGGCTCCCTCATCGACTCCGTCCCGGCGAGCCGCAGCAGCCAGCCCAGCGAGCCGAGCAGGTAGAGCGCGATCACCGCCGCCGCGGCCCCCAGCGCACCGATGATCGTGCCGACGAGCACGTCACCGCGCTTGGCGTGCCCCAGCTCGTGGGCGGTCACGGACACGACCTCGTCGGGTGTCGCCTCGGTCAGCATCGTGTCGTAGACGACGATCCGCCGCGTCGGCCCGAAGCCGGACACGTACGCGTTCACCGCCCGCGTGCGGCGGGACGCGTCGGCGACCAGAACGTCGCGCACCGGAACGTTGTCACGGGCGGCCAGGCTCATCAGCTCGGTGCGCAGCGGCCCCTGCTCCATCGGGGTGAACTTGTTGAACACCGGCTCGACGATCACGGGCAGCACGAACGACAGCAGCACGACCAGCGCGGCCGCCCCCAGCGCCCCGAACGCCCACCACCAGCGCGGTGCCAGCCGCGTGACGGTGTAGAAGCCGAGCAGCGCCAGCCCGCCGATCACCGCACCGACCGCATAGGACTTGGCCAGGTCGACCGCCCACGCACCCCAGGTCTGGGTCGAGATGCCGTAGCGGACGACGATCGTGTGCCGCCACGCCGCGAGCGGCAGGGTGATCACCTCGACGACCAGCACCACGAGCAGCCCGCCGAGCACCGCCTGCGCGATCCAGTGATCACCGAACGGGCGACCGGCGAACGAGACCAGACGCGCGCCCAGCGGCGTGAGGCCGAGCAGCAACGCCCCGATCAGCCCGACGGCCAGCGACAGGTAGGAGCCCGGCCGCAGCTCGGAGTGGAACGCCTGCGCCCGCTGCACCTGGTCGCGCGGCAGCTGGCCGAGGGCCGCGAGCTGGTCGGCGCGCGGTGCCGGCGGCCGGTGCCACGGGATCACCAGGGCGGCGTAGACGATCAGCACCACGACGAGCACGCCGAGCGTGCACGCCGCCCAGAGGCGGGGCGTCATCCGTACGGTCCGCTCGTCATGAGCGCCCATCCTAGAGAGGTGATCACGCCACGTGGCGGCGGCGCGGGTAGAGGGGGACGTCGACCGGCGGATCCGGGGTCTCCAGCAGCTCGACCTCAAAACCGGCCAGCTCGAACGTCTCGATGGCGCGCAGCTCACCGGGGGTCAGGTCGGCGATGCCGTCGGGGGTGTCATACAACGTGCTGACCAGGCAACCGTTGCACTCATCGCGCCGCTCGGCGCAGCGCCCGCAGTCGATGATCATCGTTCTCCTCCGCATCCTGGCGTGCGGCCCGCGCAGGGGGAAGAAACTGCTGTCGCGGACCGACCACCATCGGTGACAGTCACGCTATGGAGGGGGTACGACAAAAATCAGGCGCGGGACAGCCGCCGGATCAACGAGTCGGCCCCCATCGGGTACGCACCGTGCCGCCGGACGCCGTCCGCGACCTCCCGGTCCGACGAGATCACCACGAGCGGGCGGCCCGCCGGCTCGGCCCGCACGAGCTGGCGGATCAGCTCGTCAGCGGTGTCACCCTTGCGCGAGAAGAGCACCCGGACGCCCCGCGGTGCCGGCGGCAGCCCGTGCACCCGCTCGGCGCCGTCAAAAACGACCGTGACCTCGTCGCCGGTCTGCGCGGCGATCCCGCCCAGACCGGTGATCAGCCGCTTGCGCTGCTGCTCGAGCGACATCTCGGCGAAGCCCCGCTTGGTGACGTTGTAACCGTCGACGATCAGGTGCGCCCGCGGCAGCGCGAGGAGCTGATCGAGCCGGCCCGGGTCGTCGGTGTCCTGCGCCCGCGGGCGCGAACGCTCCAGCCCACCCGGACGGTCCGCCGCGGCGTCCGCCACGAAGTCGGCCGGAAGCTTGTCGGTCGGGCCGAGCGCCAGCTCACGGCGCAGACCCGAGGCGGCCTGCCCGATCGTCTCCAGCAGCAGCCAGAGGCGGGCGTCGTCGGCTGCCCGCGCCTCCTTGGCGGACTGCTTGCCCGAGGTCGCCGCGGCTTCCGCTTCGGAAAGTCGCGTACGCATCCGGCGTACCTCGGCGTCATGATCTGCGGTGACCTTCGCCGCGCGGCCCTTCTCGGTGGCCAGGAGATCGGCGGCGCGTTTCTGGGCCGCCTGCGTCTCGCGCAGGGCGCGGGCGGTCGCCCGGGCCTCCTCGCGCAACTGGCCCAACTCCTCGCGGACCCGGGCCAGCTCGTCGCGGAGCTTGTCGGCCTCGACCTTGGCGACAGCCCGGTCGTGTTCAGCACGGGCGGCGCGCTGCTCGGCCTCGCGGACCTGGTTGGCGATCGCGGCACTGTCGGCCTCGGCCCGGACCGACTCACCGGCCGCGCCGACCAGCTCACGCCAGCCGTCCGGCCGGGCCAGATAGGCCAGCGCGGCGACCTCCACCGGATCGGCGGCGGCCGGCGCCATCCCGCTCGCGACCGCGGCCCCCAGGTCACCGGCGTCGGTCACGATGCGACCGGCGATGCGCTGCCGGAAGAGCGGGTCCGCGGCGAGCTGCGCGGCGATCACCTGCCCACCGAGCCGGGCCCGGCGATTGGGCGCAAAACGGGCAACCCGCCGCAGCGGCACAGGCGTCTCGTCCGCCGGCAGACCCGGCAGGGCCGCCGCAGCCAGCGTCGTGATCCGCTGCCGCACAGCCTCGGGCAGCGTCGGTTCCGGTGCGTGATCCTCTTCCGCTTCACCCTCCGGTACGCCCACAGCACCGCTGTCCCCACCGTCGGCACCCTCGGACCCGCCGTCACCGGTCTCGGACCACGTGCCGGTGGGGTGGGCAGGGTCGGCCGCGGATTCCGCCTCCTCGAAGGGGCGGTCGTCGGAGGGCGACGGCGCGGACATTTTTCTATTCTCCCACCGTGGGCAGCGGAAAAGCTTGCGGTAGCAAGTGATGTTTTCCCGCCGCCGCGCGGATCTTGTCATACCCCCTCTCTAAATTGCCCGTCGTGGCACAACCGGCATACGTGCAGGGCACTCTGGACACCCTCCTGAGTGCGGACGGCTCCGTCGATCCGGCGGCGTTGTCCCTGCAAGACACGACATTCGTGGTTCTCGACCTGGAGACGACCGGCGGTGCTCCCGACGGTGGTGGCATCACCGAGATCGGCGCGGTCAAGGTGCGTGCCGGCGAGGAGCTGGGCGTCCTCGGCACCCTGGTCAACCCGGGTGAGCGCATCCCGCCGTTCATCACCGTGCTGACCGGCATCACCGAGGCCATGCTCGCCCCGGCGCCACCGATCGAGGCCGTGCTGCCGAGCCTGCTCGAGTTCCTGCGCGGGGCGGTGCTGGTCGCCCACAACGCGCCCTACGACGTGGGCTTCCTCAAGGCGGCCTGCGCCCGGCACGGTCACCCCTGGCCGCAGGTGCGCGTCCTCGACACCGCCGCCCTCGCCCGGCGCGCCCTCACCCGCGACGAGGTGCCCAACCGCAAGCTCGGCACGCTCGCGCAGTTCTTCCACGCGGCGGTCCAGCCCACCCACCGGGCCCTCGACGACGCCCGGGCCACGGTCGACGTCCTCCACGGGCTGATCGAGCGGCTCGGCAGCTTCAAGGTCCACACGCTGGGCGACGCGATCGAGTTCGCCAAGGCGGTCACCCCCACCCAGCGCCGCAAGCGCCACCTCGCCGACGGTCTGCCGCACGCCCCGGGCGTCTACGTCTTCCGCGCGGCCGACGAGCGCCCGCTCTACGTCGGCACGTCGGTCGACATCGCCACGCGGGTCCGCAGCTACTTCACCGCCAGTGAGAAGCGCGCCCGCATGTCCGAGATGATCGGCGCCGCGGCCCGGGTCGAGGCGGTCGAGTGCGCGCACTCCCTGGAGGCCGAGGTCCGCGAGCTGCGGCTGATCGCGGCCCACGCCCCGCCCTACAACCGCCGGTCGAAATATCCCGAACGGGTGGTCTGGCTCAAGCTGACCGCCGAGGCCTTCCCCCGGCTGTCGGTCGTGCGCCAGCTGGCCGACGACGGCGCGGCCTACCTCGGGCCGTTCTCCTCCCGCCGCACCGCCGAGCTGGCCGCCGCCGGTGTCTACGACGCCGTGCCGCTGCGCCAGTGCACCCACAAGCTCTCCACCCGGACGATCACGCCGGCCTGCGCCCTGGCCGAGCTCGGGAGATGCCCGGCGCCCTGCGAGCACAAGATCACCCCCGAGGAGTACGGCGCACGGGCGGCCATCCCGTTCCGCACCGCGACCTACGGCGACCCGGAGCCGCTGGTGGAGGCGCTGATGGCCCGCATCGACGTGCTGTCCGAGCGCCGGCGCTACGAGGAGGCGGCCGTCATCCGGTCCCGGCTCGTGGCCCTGCTCCGCGCCACCGTCCGCATGCAACGGCTCGGTGCGCTGACCAGCATCGCCGAGCTGGTCGCCGCACGCCGCAACGACTCCTACGGGTGGGAGATCATCGTCGTCCGGCACGGCCGCCTCGCCGCCGCGGCGACCTCACCACCCAAGTTGCACCCGCGCCCGACCCTCGACATGGCGCGCGCAACGGCCGAGACGGTCCTACCCGGACCGGGACCGGTTCCGTCCGCGTCGGCGGAGGAGACCGAGCGGATCCTGGCGTGGCTCGAACGCCCCGACACCCGCCTGGTGGAAACTTCCGGCGACTGGGTGTCACCGGCGCGTGGCGCAGCGCGCTTCACTAGGCTGCTCAACAGGGCAGAAGCCGGAGGGTCGAGAAGAGACTCGTCCGTTCGCTCATCGGTAACTGCCCGAACGGATGACGGTCGCTCGCTTAGGCTGTAAGGAACGCGGCGCACGAAGCCGTGAAAATCGGTGGGATCCGCGCGTACCGTTCCGGGACCGTGCGGTCGATCGGTGAGGGGGTGTCCGAGTGGACGTCGACGCCGGCCACGGCGCCGCCCTTGGACGCGCCCTGTCTTCAGCAGCCGCGGAGATGCCCCTGTCCCGTCGGCTCATGTCGTTCCTGAGCTTCCAGGGCAACGACGACGACCCCGTCACCACCCTCACCCGCACCCACCGCGCGATCCACCCGTCAGCTGACGCGGGGGTCCTGCGCCGGAGCTACGCGGTCGCGGAAAACATGCACCGGGGGCAGTTCCGGAAGAGCGGTGATCCGTACATCACGCATCCGCTCGCCGTCGCGCAGATCTGCGCCGAGCTGGGCATGGACACGACGACGCTGGTCGCGGCGCTGCTGCACGACACGGTCGAGGACACCAGCTACACGCTGGAGACGCTCAACGGCGACTTCGGCCCCGAGGTGACCCACCTGGTCGACGGCGTGACGAAGTTCGACAAGGCGTTCTACGGCAAGGTGGCCGAGGCCGAGACGATCCGCAAGATGATCATCGCCGCCGGCAAGGACGTCCGCGTCCTGGTGATCAAGCTCGCCGACCGCCTGCACAACATGCGGACGCTCGACGCCCGCTCCCCCGCCTCCCGGGCCCGCATCGCGACCGCGACCCTGGACGTCCTGGTCCCGCTCTGCGACCGCCTCGGCATCCAGGCCCTCAAGCGTGACCTCGACGACGTCGTGCTCTATCACCTCGAGCCCGACTCGTTCTCCCGCATCGACGAGCACGTCAAGAACCGCCCCGGCTGGTCCGAATACGTCGAGGACGTCCGCGTCAAGGCGGCCGCGGCCCTGCGCCGCTCGCGGGTGGACGCGAAGGTGGCGCCCCGCCCCCGCCACTACTACTCGATCTGGAAAGACACGGTCGCCGGCGGTCACGCGGTCCCCCTCGACCTGCCCCGCATCGTGGTGATCGTCGACGGCCCCGAGACCGACTGTTACGCCGCCCTCGGCGCGATCCACGGTCAGTGGCGCCCGGTCGCCGGCCGCTTCAAGGACTTCATCGCCTCCCCGAAGAACAACCTCTACCGCTCGCTGCACACCACGGTCACCGGACCCGAGGGCCGCCTGGTCGAGGTGCTCATCCGCACGGTCTCGATGCACCGCTGCGCCGAGTACGGCGTCGCCACCGGCTACCGCTACCCGAAGTCACCGGAGGCCTCCGACGCCACCGGCGCCGACCAGCTGACCTGGCTCAAGCGGGTGCTCGACTGGGAGCAGGACACCACCGACGCGGGCCAGTTCCTGGCGTCGCTGCGGTGCGACCTCGCCGAGGGCCAGATCCAGGTCTTCGCCCACGGCAACACGTTCGACCTCCCCGCCGGTTCCACTCCGGTCGACCTCGCGTACGAGGTCAGTGCCGACAAGGGTGACCAGACGCTGGCGGCGACCATCAACGGCCGGCTGGCGCCGCTCAGCTCGCCCCTCCGCGACGGCGACGTCGTCGAGATCTTCACCGAGACCGACGGCCACGTCGAGGTCGAGCCCGGCGCCGCCCCGCGCGGCCCCCGCAAGGAGTGGCTCGGCTTCGTCAAGTCGACCCAGGCCCAGATGCAGATCAACCGCTACTTCGCGGAGGAGAACGCCCCCGGCATCAGCATCGCCGACAAGGTCCGCCTGGGCCGCGCCACGATCGGCCTGACGCTCCGCAAGCACGACCGCGGCCTGGCCAGCGAGGTCCCGCTGCGCCGCCTCGCCGAGGAGCTCGGTTACCCCGACCTCGAGACCATGCTGGTGGCGGTGACCGAACGCAACCTCGAGCCCGACCAGGTGGTCGAGCAGCTCATCGCCCTCGTGGACCACCCGGACTGAGAGCGTCGCACCAGGCCGCTAGCCTTGCGGTGTGAAAATCCCTCGGCGGTTGCGTGGCGTCGCGTACCAGACGTTCTACCGGCTGCCGCACCCCGTGCGCCGCCGTGTCGTCCGCCTGATCGTCCCCAAATATCTGGTCGGCGCGGTCGCCATCATCAAGGACTCGGAGGCCGCCGACCCGGGCCGTCTCCTCCTGCTCCGCCAGCCCCCCGGCCGCAGCTGGGGCCTGCCCGCAGGCCTCCTCAAAAAAGCCGAAGCACCCGAGGTCGGCGCGGCCCGCGAGCTCGCCGAGGAGTCCGGCGTCGTCCTCGACCCGACCGACCTCACCCCGGCCACCCCCAACGCCGTCGTCCACGCCAAGGGCTGGGTCGACATGATCTACCTGGGCCAGGTCCCCGCCTCGACCACCCCCCTGGTCGTCGACGGCGGCGAGGTCCTCGAGGCCGGCTGGTTCTCCCTCGCCGACCTCCCCCGCCTCACCCCCAACACCGCCAAGGTCCTCGGCCTCTACGGCATGGGCCCCAACGCGTCATGACCCCCGCTGTCTGCGCGGTCGTGCTCGCCGCCGGTGAGGGCCAACGACTGCGCCCCCTCACCGAACTGCTGCCCAAGGCCCTCTGCCCGGTCGGCAACGTCGCGCTGCTCGACCGGGCGCTGGCCCGCATCGCCGGCCTGGGCCTGACCGGCCCCACCGACGTGGCCGTCAACGCGGCCTACCTGGCCGACCAGGTAGTGGCCCACGTCGGCGACCGCGCCCACCTGTCGGTCGAGCCCGACGGCCCCCTGGGCACCTCCGGCGGCATCGGCCGCCTCCTCCCCTGGATCAACGGCCGCGGCGTCCTGGTCGGCAACGCGGACGCCTACCTGGCCGACCCCCACCGAGACCCCGGCAAGGACATCGAAGCCCTCCTCGAATCCTGGACGGGCGAAACAGTCCGCATGCTCACCCGCCCCATCCCCGAAGGCGGCCAGGGCGGCTTCAGCGGCCACCGCTTCGCCGGCTTCTCCCTCCTCCCCTGGCGCTACACCCAAAACCTCTCGGACAAACCCTCCGACCTGGTACGCACCGCCTGGCGCCCAGCCGAAGCAGCCGGCGAGCTCGAGTTGGTCACCTACGAAGGCCTCTACATCGACACCGGCACCCCCGCGGACTACCTGAAGGCCAACCTCCACGCCGCCGCAGGCCTGACCGACCCATCAGCAACCCTCGACGGCACCGCCTCAGAGTCCGTAATCGGCGCCGGCGCGCAGGTCCACGGCCAGATCAACCGGTGCGTCATCTGGCCGGGCGCCACGGTCGCCGCCAACGAAACCCTCCATAGCACCATCCGAGCCGGCACGACCCTGACCGTCCCCGCCTGACCCGCTCTCACCGCGCTGGGTTCCGCTCCGGCCGCGCACCGTCCATGCACTACAGCCCCACGCTGAGGCCGGACGTCTCCCACCGGCGCGACCGCATGACCGGCGGCCCGGACCCCGACCGCACAGCGAACCCGCTGGGCCTGGGGGCAGGAACGCCGCGCCGGCGCGGTATGACCGCCACCCACGGGCGAACCACGAGCACCAACGGCAACGCCGGTGCTTCTCGCACCGCCAACAAGGGCGGCGTTACGGAAGCAGCCGCCGCGCCCCACGACCGGCGGGACTCCGGCCGCGGGCGGCGATCCGTGAAGGTCCGGGCGCGACAATCTCTCCTGATGTCTGGCTGACGAGGTGCCGCCCGGCAATTGCCGGATGGCACCTTTGTCTATGAACCATCCGGCCCACCGTCCGCGATAGTCCTTGTGTGCGGCGGAAGACACCACGAGCAGAGCTGGTCACCGAGCTCAGCAGCGACCATGAGTTGCTGCGCGCCGTGGCCGGCGAGCAGCTCGAGGCGCTCCAACTACCGCATCATCAATGAACATCTTTGCGAGCACGTCGCGCTCTTACCGGTGAGGTCTGAGCGTCGGCTCGTCGGCATAGGTGACGCCCCGGTTCAGGGCCGAATACGACATCGGTGGTTCGACTTGAGGCAGGGGTGCCTCGCACAGCGTCGGGGTCGATCGGCCGAGTCGCTGCCGACCGGCCACTGGCCTGCTGGCTGCCGGCTACCGGCTGGCGGCTGGCGGCTACCGGCTGGCGGCTGGCGGCTGGCGGCTGCGGGCCTGCTTACACCGGCTACTGGCCTGCTTGCGCGGGGCCGGGGTTCGGGGCCAGGGGTGCGGGCACCAGCACTGGTTCGGGCCGGGGTGATCTCGCGGCGAGGCGGGCCGATTCGCGGACGTTGGCGCGGGTGATGAGGGCGGTGCCGATAACCGTGGGGGCTGTCCAGGCGATCAGGTTGCCGTCGGTGATCTGGACGAGGAAGGCGGTGACGAAGGAGATCACGCTGCTCGACATGAGGTTCAGGTGCCAGAGGCGCCAGGCGTGCCGGTTGCCGCGGATCACCGGTCGTTTGCGGGCCAGCCAGACGCCCGCCCCGACCCAGATCGTGGTGAGGGCGCCGAGGACCGCCAAGCCGGTGAGTTCGAGGGGGTCGTAGGCGACCAGGACGAACGCTGTCAGGCAAAGGACGGCTGCGCAGAGCGCGTAGGCACGGCCGAGGATCGGGTGGCGTCCGCGGCGTTTCGGGGCGGTGATCACCGGGATGGCCAGGAGGAGGCCCAGGCCGCCCGCGGTGGCGTGGAGGGCGATCAGGGTCGGATGGAACCATTCCATGGGATGCCCCCGTGACCTAACTATGTGGAATGTCGTGGGCCTCATCCTGCGACCTGACACAATGGGATGTCAAGGAGGTGCCGATGCCTGCCCGCCCGTTGAACGCCACAGCTGCGTCGTTGCTGGGATTTCTGCATGAGGGGCCGCTGTCAGGCTGGGATCTGGTGGCGACCGCGCAGGAGCGGATCGGGGATTTCTGGTCGCTGACGCAGAGCCAGGTCTACCGGGAGCTCTCCTCGATGGCTGCTGACGGGCTGGTCGAGGCGCAGGAGCGCGGGCGGCGCGACCGGCGGCCCTTTGCCATCACCGACGCCGGCCGGGAGGCTTTTGCCGTCTGGGTGTCGCGGGAGCCCGAGCCGGAGGCCATCCGGTTCCCGTTGCTGCTCACGATCATGTTCGGGCGATATCTTCCGCCGGGACGGTTGGCGGCGATCGTGGCGCGGCACCGGGAGGTGCACGCCGCACGGCTGGCCACCTACGAGCAGATCGAGGCCGAGCTTCCCTCCGGGGCAGCCGACGCCGAGCCGTACGCGGTGGCGACCCTGTCGTTCGGTCTTACCTATGAACGCGCCCTGCTGAACTGGTTCGATGCGCTTCCGGCAGCCGTCAAGGGCGAGGGGACCTGAGCGCGGATAGCATGAAGCGACCATCCGAGCTTGCGTCAGAAGCGAAAAGCCAAAAGCGGAAGCGAACCTGCCGAGGAGACCGCGTGAACACCGCGATCGTGCACATCGACTGCGCCACCGACTCGATTCCTGAGGTTGCTGAGGCGCTCGCGGCGCTGCCCGGTGTCAGTGAGGTCTACTCGGTGGCCGGGAACGTCGACCTGATCGCCATTGTGCGGGTGCCGCAGTTCGAGGACATCGCCGAGGTGATCGCCGGGCGGATCTCGAAGACGCCGGGGGTGCTCAACACCGAGTCGCACATTGCGTTCCGGGCGTACTCGAAGCACGACCTCGAGGATGCCTTTGCGATCGGGCTCCCCGACGCTGACTGATCGGTCTGACATACGAAGGCCGGACATACGAAAAAGGGGGCCCCGAGGGGCCCCCTTTGACGTTGGCGCTGTTACTGCTGCTGGCCGGAGGTGATCTCCTCGCGCTCCTCGCGCGCGGTGATCGGCGGCATGCCCGGCGAGACCGGGGCCTCGGCCGGCTTCTCGACCGGGTAGAAGAAGCCCTTCACCGCGGGCGCCAGGGCGCCGAGGCGGTTCATCTTCTTCGGGACGACCCAGCCGGCGTAGTCCAGCGGGAGCGGGTGGCCGTGGTCGTCCACCGGGCCGAGCGGCTGGTGGACCTCGTAGAACCGGCCGTCGGGCGACCGCTTGATGATGCCCGTCTCGACACCGTGGGCGAGGACCTCGCGGTCGTGCTGCTGCAGGCCCAGGCAGATGCGGACGGAGATCCAGTACGCCAGCGGCGGCAGGATCACCAGGCCGATGCGGCCGGCCCAGGTCATCGCGTTCAGGCTGATGTGGAACTTGTCGGCGATGACGTCGTTGCCGCCGGAGATCGTCGCGACGATGAAGAAGGTGAACGCCATCGCGCCGAGGCCGGTGCGCTCGGGTGCGTCGCGCGGCCGCTGGAGCAGGTGGTGGGAGCCCTTGTCCTTGAGACGGCGGGCCTCGATGAACGGGTAGAACATCGGGACCGTGGTCAGGGCGCCGAGGCCGACGACCGCGGGCCAGAACAGCGGCGGGATCACGTAGCCGTCGCCGATCGGGATGTCGATCTGCCAGGCCGGCATGAGGCGGACCAGGCCGTCCATGAACATGACGTACCAGTCGGGCTGGCTGGCCGAGGACACCTCGGAGGCGCGGTACGGGCCGAACAGCCAGATCGGGTTGATCTGGAACAGACCGGCCATCAGCGCGATCACGCCGAAGACGGCCATGAAGAAGCCGCCCTGCTTGAGCGCGTACCGCGGGAACATGCGCTCACCCACGACGTTGTCGTTGGTCCGGCCGGGGCCGGGCCACTGGGTGTGCTTCTGCGCGAAGACCAGGCCCAGGTGGACGCTGATCAGCGCGAGCAGGCCGCCCGGGATGAGCAGGACGTGCGCGATGTAGAAGCGGCCGATGATGAACTCGCCGGGGAACTCGCCGCCGAAGACCGACGCGGAGACCCAGGTGCCGACGACCGGGATGGACAGCATGATCGCCGAGGCGATGCGGAGGCCCGTGCCGGAGAGACCGTCGTCGGGGAGCGAGTAACCGGTGAAGCCGGCGAGGAAGCCGAGCAGGAACAGCGCGACGCCGATCGCCCAGTTCGCCTCGCGGGGCTTGCGGAATGCCCCGGTGAAGAAGATGCGCGCCATGTGCACGACGATCGACGCCATGAACAGCAGCGCCGCCCAGTGGTGCATCTGGCGCATGAACAGACCACCGCGCACCTCGAACGACAGGTGCAGCGAGGAGGCGTACGCCGCCGACATCTCGGTGCCGCGGAGGGCCGGGTAGGCACCCTCGTACGCGATCTCCCGCATCGACGGGTCGTAGAAGAGGGTCAGGAAGACACCGGTGAGCAGCAGGACGATGAACGAGAAAAGGGCGATTTCACCCAGCAGGAAGGACCAGTGGTCCGGAAAGACCTTGTTCAGCAGGCCGCGCAGTGGCGTAGCCGCCTTGTAGCGATCGTCCAGCCCCTTGCCGACGTTGGCGGGGACCTGGGCCAGATCGAGCTTTCGACGCTTCACGGCCGCTCCCAGAAGTCAGGCCCGATGGCCTCCTTGTAGTCCGACGCTGCCACGAAGAAGCCCTCGGCGTCCACCTCGATGGGCAACTGGGGCAGACGGCGACTGGCGGGACCGAAGATCGGGCGGGCGTTGTCGGTGATCAGGAACTGCGACTGGTGGCACGGGCAGAGCAGACGGTTGGTCTGCTGCTCGTACAGGCTGGCGGGGCAGCCGGCGTGGGTGCAGATCTTCGAGTACGCGATGTAGTTGCCCCACATCGAGTTCGCGTTGGTCGCGTCCGCGGCGTTGCGGCCCCGGGCGTCCTCGGCGTCGGTCGACCGCAGGTGGATCAGCAGGGTCGGCGAGTCCGCGTAGTGGTTGGTCGCGCCGCCCGGGATGCCGGGGAACACCGTGATCTGACCGCCAACGCTGACGTCCTCGGGCCGGACCGGGGTGCCGTCCTCACGGGTGAGGCGGACCAGGTTGCCGTCGTTCGGGACGGGGTCGAAGCCGGTGTGGTACATCATCGGCTCGTCGTCCTTGTGCGGGTTCTCGATGAGCCCGCCGATCAGCGGCGCCGCCGCGACCAGGCCCAGCGGCGCGAGGCCGAGGCCGATCGCCCCCTTGAGCAGCGGGCGGCGCTGGACACCCAGCTCCTCACCGAGGTACGCGATGGTCTGACCCGTGATCAGCCGGTCCTCGTCGCTGGACGGCGTGTTGTGCCGGTCCTGGATCGAGACCTCGTGGGGCAGGAGCTTCTTGGCCCAGGCGAGGATCGCGAAGCCGAGCGCCAGCAGCGAGACGCCCAGCGAGATGCCGAGAATCGGCGTGAAGAAGTCGCTGTCGGTGGCGCCGAGCTCGAACTCCCACGGCCACACGATGTAGAAGACCAGGAAGACGAGCGCCGCCGCGCCGGAGAGCAGGAACAGGAAGGCGATGTTGCGCACGACGCGCTTCTCGGCCTTGGAGTTGGTGCCCAGGAACTGCGACTCGTACGTGACGATCTCGATGTCGTCGCGCCGGGCGCCCTCGCGGACGATGTCGAAGCGGGACAGCCGCGGGTCGTTGACGTCGACCGGCTCGGTGCCGGCGCCGTGCGCCCCGTCCTTCACAACGGTCATGACTTCCCCGCAATCCACAGCGACGTGAAGACCAGGAGCGTGATGCCGACGACGAAGATCGCCAGGCCCTCGGTGACCGGGCCGTACCGGCCGAGGTTGAACAGGCCGCCCGGGTCCCTGTCCTCCTGCAGCTGCATCTTGACGTACGTGATGATCTCGCGCTTCTCGTCCGGGCTGAGCTCGTTGTCGCCGAAGACCGGCATGTTCTGCGGTCCGGTGAGCATCGCCGCGTAGATCTCCTGGGTGGTCGCGTCGTGCAGGCTCGGCGCGTACTTGCCGGAGGAGAGGGCACCGCCGCCGCCGCCGAAGCCGTGGCAGGAGGTGCAGTTGATGCGGAAGAGTTCGCCACCGGCGGCCAGCGCCTCGGGGTTCTCCTTCAGGTCGTCGGTCAGCTCGCCGCCCGGGATCTGCGGTCCGCCACCCAGCTCCTGGATGTACTGGCCCATCTGCTTCGTCTCGGCCTTGTCGAAGACCGGCCGCTTCTCCTCGGCCTGGGCCTCCTGGCGGGTCATCGGCATGCGGCCGGTGCCGACCTGGAACTCGACGGAGGCCGAGCCGACGCCGATCAGGGTCGGGCCACGACCCTCGACACCCTCGGCGTTGCGGCCGTGGCAGCTGATGCAGCTGTTGTCGAAGAGCGCCTTGCCCTCCTGCGCGGAGGCGGAGAGCTGACGGGTGTCATCGGCGAACGCACCCGGGGCGAAGGCGGTGTAGACGCCTCCGGCCAGCGCCAGCGCGGCGAGCATGCGGACAGCCGCGCCGAGGCGCCGGCGCGCCCGGCTCGGGGCCGACCGCCGCCGGTTGAACACCCGGAAGCGCCGGCCGGCGGGGGTGTCAGAAGTCATGGGTTGTGTCCCTCTGGGTTTTGACCTTGAAACTCTCACGGACGGACGGCTACTGCAGCCAGTAGATGATGGCGAACAGCGCGATCCACACGACGTCGACGAAGTGCCAGTAGTACGACACGACGATCGCCGAGGTCGCCTGCGCCGGAGTGAACCGGCCCATGGTGGTGCGGATCATGAAGACGATGAAGGCGATCAGACCGCCCGTGACGTGCAGACCGTGGAAGCCCGTCGTCAGGTAGAACATCGAGCCGTAGCCGTCGCCGTTGAGGGTCACGCCCTCGTGGACGAGGTTGCGGTACTCGTTCGCCTGGCCGAGCACGAAGATCAGGCCCATGACGAAGGTGATGGTGAACCAGCGTCGCAGCGCAAAGACGTCGCCCTTCTCCGCCGCGAACACGCCGAGCTGGCACGTGACCGAGGACAGCACGAGGATGACGGTGAAGAACGTCGCGTACGGGATCTTGAGGACCTCGGTGTGCTTCTCCCACTGGCTGTAGTCCGCAGCACGGATGGAGAAGTACATGGCGAACAAGGCCGCGAAGAACATGAGTTCACTGGAGAGCCACACGATGGTCCCCACGCTGACCATGTTGGGTCGGGTCAGCGAGTGGATCCGGCTCTTGTCGATGGCTGCCGCTGTCACGGGCTCATTATTGCCCCGCGATCACCCGAACATGTCGCGGGGGGCCTAATCCGCTCCGTGTCACTCCCCCGTCCAAGGATGGTCACGCTGCTGGGCCTAGCCTCAAGGGGTGCAGCACGCCGAATTGCCCGCGTTCACGATCGCCGCGGGGGATACTGTCCCCCCGCCGTTCAGCGTCGGTGAGATCTTCAGCCAGATCCGCCTGACCAGCCTGCTCGCGCTCTTCCTGCTGGTCGCGGCGGCCGTCTACCTGTACGGCGTCCACCGCATGCGGCAGCGCGGTGACCACTGGCCGCCGGGCCGCACGGTCGCGTTCATCGTCGGCGGCCTGGGCTCGCTCGCGGCCGTGACGGTCACCGGGATCGAGGCGTACGACACCACGCTGCTCAGCGTGCACATGGTGCAACACATGGTCCTGTCCATGGTGGGCCCGATCTTCCTGGCCCTCGGCGCACCGGTGACGCTGGCGCTGCGCACCCTGCCGGTCGATCACCGCAAGCTGCTGCTCCGCGTGCTCCACAGCCGCCCGGTCGCCGTGATCACGTTCCCGCTGGTCGCGTTCGGATTGTTCATCGCGAACCCGTTCGTCCTCTACTTCACCGGTCTCTACCGCGCGACCCTCGAGCACGCCTGGCTGCACGAGTTCATCCACGTGCACTTCATCATCACCGGCTGCCTGTTCTTCTGGCCGCTGCTGGGCCTGGACCCGCTGCCCAACCGCTGGCCCTACCCCGCCCGCGCCCTGCTCATGGTCCTGTCCGTGCCGTTCCACACGGTGCTCGGCCTGACGATCATGCAGAGCCGCACGCTGCTCGGCGGCGACTGGTACCCGAACCTGCACCTGGCCTGGTCGAACCCGTGGAACGACCAGGTCGTGGCGGGCGGCATCCTGTGGGCCGGCGGCGAGATCGTCAGCGTCACGATGCTGGGCATCCTGGTCCTGCAGTGGATCAAGCAGTCCGAGCGCGAGGCCAAGCGGATCGACCGGGCCCTGGACCGCGCCGAGGCCGCCGAGCAGGCCGAGGCCGTCACCTCGGCGACCAAGATCACAGACCGGACCGCCTCGGTACGACCACAGCCGGACGGCGACTGACCGGTTCGGTACGATCAGCGGGCACCTACGAGCGTCGGAACCGGGGCACACATGAGCGACAGCAAGCCGAAGCCGGACAAGTACACCGTCCTGCTCTACAGCGACGATCTCGCGGTCCGCGACCGGATCAGGCTGGCGATCGGCGTCCGTCCCGCCGCCGACCTGTCCGTGGAGTTCGCGGACGCCTCCACCTGGGAGGAGTGCCGGATCCTGCTGGACACGTACGAGATCGATCTGATGGTTCTCGACGGTGAGGCCTCCCCGGCCGGAGGTCTGGGCATCGCCCGCCAGACCAAGGACGAGTACGCCGACCCGCCGCCCACCTGCGTCGTGATCGCCCGTGCCGCCGACCGCTGGCTGGCCGCCTTCGCGCAGGTCGACGCGACCCTGGTGCACCCGCTCGACCCGGTGACCACCGGTCAGACCGTCGCCGGCCTGCTCCGCGGCCGCCGCAACGGCGTGATCCCGCTGGGCACCATGGGCACCCTCGGCTGAACTCCCCTCCCCCTTCCAGCCTCGACGCCCCCCGAAGGAGTGCCCGCCATGGGCGCACGTACCTGGCCGAACCTGCTGAGCGCCCTGCTGCGGGCCGAGGAGCTGTCGGCGCAGGACACCGCCTGGGCCATGGGCGAGATCATGGCGGGCAACGCCACACCGGTGCAGGTCGCCGGTTTTGCGGTGGCGCTGCGGGCCAAGGGTGAAACGCCCGGGGAGCTGTCCGGCCTGGTCCAGGCGATGCTGGCCAACGCCACGGTCGTGGATCTGCCGGAGGATGTCCGGGCCGACTCGGTCGACGTGGTCGGCACCGGCGGCGACCGGGCCCACACGGTCAACATCTCCACGATGGCCGCGATCATCACGGCGGCCTCCGGCGTCAAGGTCGTCAAACACGGCAACCGCGCAGCCTCCTCGGCCTGCGGCACCGCCGACCTGCTCGAATACTTCGGCATCCCGCTGGATCTCGGTCCCGAGGGTGTCAAGCGGACGGTCGCGGAGGCCGGGATCGGCTTCTGCTTCGCCGCCCGCTATCACCCGGGCATGCGGCACGCCTCGGTGACACGGCGCGAGCTGGGCCACCCGACGTTCTTCAACGTCCTGGGCCCGCTGACCAACCCCGCCCGGCCCCGCGCGGCGGCCGTCGGCTGTTTCGATCAGCGGATGGCGCCGGTGATGGCCGAGGTCTTCGCCGGCCGCGGCGACTCGGCCCTGGTCATGCGGGGTGAGGACGGCCTCGACGAGTTCACCACCGCGGCACCGACGCGGGTGTGGCTCGTCCGGGAGGGCACGGTCACGGAGTCCGTGGTGGACGCTGTCGACCTCGGCCTGCCCCGCAGCGAGCCCGGCGACCTGCGCGGTGGCGACGCGGCATTCAACGCCGACGCGGCGCTGCGGATGTTCGCCGGCGAGAAGGGCCCGATCCGCGACGCTGTGCTGGTCAACGTGGCTGCCGCGCTGGGCGCGCATGCGGGCTTCCCGGGCGAGTTCGCCGACACGATGCGTGCGGGCATCGCACGGGCCGCGGAGACCGTCGACTCGGGTGCCGCCACGGCGCTGCTCGGGCGCTGGGTCGAGGCCGCAAAGGCCGCCAAAGCCGCCGAAACAGTCTGACCCCAATATTTTCCTGACACGCCGGGCCGGTTTCCCGCACCGGCTCTTCCGTCGTGACAACGTTCGAATGACATTCGGGTAATTCCACCTTCCGGCGAAGAGGAGCCACCCGTGCGAAACCGTGAATTGCGCTGTGTCCTGTGTGACGCGGAGATGCCTTTCGAGACCCCGCCCTGCGCGGACGGCCACGAACAGGACTGTCCCGAACTCCTCTGCACCCGCTGCGGTGCCGCGGAGATCCTGGCGCCGGTCACCATCCGCGTGCTGATGTCCGCAGGGGGATCCCGGATCGCTCCCCAGCAGCGCCGCGCCGCCTGACAGCGCCGCAGAGAGCACAACCAGAAGGCCCGCACCCCCCGGGAGGGGATGCGGGCCTTTTCAGCGTCTGTTGCGTCCGGGTCAGTGCTCGGCCGGGTGGCGGGTGCCCGAGTAGTACTCGAACAGCAGGCCGCAGGCAGCGAAGACCACCAGGATCATGCCCAGGGCGACCAGCCACCACATCCAGAACACCAGTCCCAGACCGGCGATCGCGGCGGCCAGCGCCAGACCGAACGGCCAGTAGCTGCCCGGGCTGAAGAAGCCGACCTCGCCGGCGCCCTCCGCGATCTCACCGTCCTCGCGGTCCTCGGGACGCAGGTCGATACGCCGGGCGACGAACCAGAAGAAGCCGCCGCACATCGAGCAGAGCAGGCCGGAGAGGATGAGGGCGACAACGCCGATCCACTCCAGCTGCCCGGTCTGACCGTGGGTCCAGATGCCGTACACGGTGGCCGCACCGAAGAGGAAGACGGCGACGCCGGCGAAGATCTTGTATTCGGTCTTCAACTCGGGTTCCTACTTCCCTGCCGCGACGGGATCGTTGTTCTGGTTCCAGGACTGCCCGTGCCGGCGGGTGTCGAACGGCTGGGTAGTGATCGCGAAGCGGTCGTCACCGGTGTAACCGATCACGCCCATCGCGTCCTGGGTGGAGGAACCCGCCTCCTTCGCCGCGAGGAACTGGTCGAACTTCTCCGGGGAGACGACCACCAGCTCGAACTGCATGAAGGCGTGGTACGTGCCGCAGAGCTCGGCGCAGCGACCGACGTAGCGGCCCTCCTTGTCGAGGGTCACCTCGAAGGTGTTGCGCACGTTGCCCGGGAACACGTCGCGCTTGAAGAGCATCTCCGGGACCCAGAACGAGTGGATGACGTCCTTGCTGGTCTCCTCGAAGCGGATCTTCTTGCCCGTGGGCAGGACCAGCAGCGGGATGACGTCACTCGAGCCGAGCGTCGACGCGACCGTCTTGGCCTCGGCGCCGGGCGCATCGCGGTAGTTGAACTGCCAGTTCCACTTGAACGCGACGACCTCGACGGTCATGTCCGGCTTGGCCGACAGCTTGTCCACGTCGGTCTGCACGATCGCCGTGTAGTAGAAGAGCACCGCGACGATCAGCACCGGCGTGACCGTGTAGAGGACCTCCATCGGCATGTTGAACCGGGTCTGCACGGGCAGCTTGTCGCCACGCTTGCGGTACCGGATGACACACCAGAAGATCAGGCCCCAGACGAACACGCCCACGATCAGCGCGGCGATCGTCGAGGCGATCCAGAGGTCGTACATCTTGTGGGCCTGCAGGCTGATGCCGCCCTGCGGCCATCCGAAGCCACCGAAGGCGCTTCCGATCCCGTCGACGGAACAGCCCGACAGCAGGGCCAGCAGCATGGCACCACCGACACCGAGCCCGGCGAGCCGTACGACGCGCGGCCGTGCGACCGAACTCCTTGAGACCACCTGCTCCTGCCTCCCTAGAGCACCGCCCGGTGCGGAAATCCGGACACCGGCGGCAAGGTGTCACCGACGGTCGCACACTACTCGACCTGGCCCTGCCACCCGCTTACCGGGGGTCGGATCATGGGAGTACCCGTGTGACCACTGATCATGTGGACGATACCGTTCCGAGAGTGGAATACAGGGCCGTTCACGCCGGTGCGCCCGCCTACCTCGACGCCGCCTCGGCCACGCCGCTGCATCCGGTCGCCCGTCAGGCGCTGCTGGCCGCGCTCGAGGACGGCTGGGCCGACCCCGACCGGCTCTACAGCGCGGGCCGGCGGGCCCAGCAGCTGAGGGAGGCGGCCCAGGCCACCGTCGCCGAACTCCTGGGCGTACGCCCGGACGAGCTGTCCTTCGTGTCCTCCGGCACCGCCGCCGTCCACGCCGCGGTCCTGGGCGGACTGGCGGGACGGGTGAGAGTCGGCCGGACGCTGGTCCACTCCGCCATCGAGCACTCCGCCGTGCTGCACGCCGCGGCCCAGGGCGAGGCGGTCCCGGTCGGTGTGGATCTCCTCGGGCGGCTCGACCTGGACGCCTGGAACACCGCGGTCGCGGCACCCGGCGTGGCCCTCGCGAGCCTGATCAGCGCGAGTCACGAGGTGGGCACCGTGCAGCCCGTGGCGGCTGCGGCGGAAGCGTGTGCCGAGGCGGGTGTGCCGCTGTATGTCGACGCCGCCCAGTCCGTCGGGCGTTCGCCGGTGCCGCCGGGCTGGTCGCTGCTGACGGCCAGTGCGCACAAGTGGGGCGGCCCGCCGGGAGTCGGTGTGCTGGTGGTGCGCAAGGGCGTGCGCTGGCTGTCCCCGTACCCGGGTGATGATCGTCACCGGCCCCGGCCGACCGGCGCGCTGGACCTGCCCGCCGTGGTCTCCGCCGCGGCGAGCCTGCGAGCTGTCCTGGGCGAGGCGCAGACCGAGGCCGTGCGGCTGTCCGCCCTGGTCGAGAAGATCAGGGCGACCGTCGCGGCGACCGTGCCCGACGTCGAGGTCGTCGGCGACCCGGTCGAGCGGCTGCCGCACCTGGTGACCTTCTCCTGCCTCTACGTGGACGGCGAGGCGCTGCTGCACGCGCTCGACCGCCACGGTTTTGCGGTCTCGTCGGGCTCGTCGTGCACGGCGTCGACCCTGCAGCCGAGCCACGTGCTGGAGGCGATGGGTGTGCTCAGCCACGGCAACGTGCGCGTGTCGCTGCACCGGGGCACCACCGAGGCGGACGTCGACCGCTTCCTGGCCGTGCTGCCCGGCCTGGTCGCGGACATCCGCAAGGAGGCGGGAATGTGATCGAGGTGGACTCGCGGGGCCGGCGCTGCCCGCTGCCGATCATCGACCTGGCCCGGAAGATGCCGTCCGTCGAGGTCGGCGAGGTGGTCCGGGTGCTCGCGGACGACCCGGCGGCCGCCAACGACATCCCGGCGTGGTGCCGGATGAAGGGTCAGGAATACCTGGGCAGTCCGGCGCCGGACACCTACGACGTGCGCAGGCTCAGGTAGTCGACGACCGGGCCGACCGGCTCCTCGGCGAGGAACGTGTCGACGACCAACCGCGGGCCGAGGTAGGGCTCCCACTCGGCCTGACGTTCGAGGACCCGCACCCAGTCCGGGATGCCGTCATGGGCGCAGGCCGCAAATCGGGTCTCGACCCGGCGCCGGTGCTCGGCGTCGTCACCGCAGACGACCTCGACGACCCGGAGCGGGACGCCGAGGTTCTCCGCGAGCTCGGTCCAGAGCTGCCGGGCCGCCTTCACCGGGTTCACCGCGTCGATGATCACGTGGTGGCCCATCCTGAGCTGCGTCTCGGCCAGCGCCGCCACCACGCCGTAGGCCGCGTAACCGGGCCGGGGCTCGGAGACGTCGTACGACTGCATGGTGAAGTCGACCGTGTCGACGGCGAGCACCGCAGCCGGCAGCACCGCCCCCACCTGCTGCGCGAGCGTGCTCTTGCCAACGCCCGGCAGACCGGCGAAGACGGCGAGGACCATCTGTCTTACACCGCGGCCGGCAGGTGGGGCTGGACCTCCGCGGCGGCCTCGTCACCGTAGGAGTCGGCGAGGCGCTTGAGGAAGAAGTCCGGCTTGATGTCGTACTCCTGGGGGCCGACCGTCTCGAGGACGAGCGCGGCGATCAGCGAACCGACCTGGGCCGCCCGCTCGAGACCGACACCCCAGCCGAGCGCGGCGAAGAAGCCGGCGCGGAAGCCGTCGCCGACACCGGTCGGGTCCTCGGCGATGACGTCACGGGCGACCGGGACGTGGATGCGCTCGAGGCCGCGCCCGGTGATCTCGACGCCGTCCTTGCCCAGGGTGGTGACCCGGACCTTGACCTGCTCGAGGACCTGCTCGCTGGTCAGACCGGCCTTGGTCTCCAGCAGCGAACGCTCGTAGTCGTTCGTCATGAGGTAGTCGGCGCCGGTGATGAGCGTCAGCACGTCGCTGCCGTCCATGCGGGCGAGCTGCTGCGACGGGTCGGCGGCGAACGCGTAACCGCGGGCCCGGCACTCCTGCGAGTGACGGATCATGGCGGCCGGGTCGTTGGCGCTGACCAGCACCAGGTCGAGACCGCCGGCGCGCTCGGCGACCGGGGCGAGCTCGATGTTGCGGGCCTCGCTCATCGCACCCGCGTAGAACGAGGCGATCTGGTTGAGGTCGTCGTCGGTGGTGCAGACAAAACGCGCGGTGTGCGCGACCTCGCTGACGTGCACCGAGTCGCAGTTGACGCCGTGCCGCTCGAGCCAGGACCGGTAGTCGGCGAAGTCGGCACCGACCGCTCCGACCAGGATCGGGCGCAGGCCGAGCTTGCCCATCCCGAAGGCGATGTTCGACGCCACGCCGCCGCGCCGAACGACCAGGTCGTCGACGAGGAAGGAGAGCGAGACCTTGTGCAGCTGATCGGCGATCAGCTGCTCGGCGAACCTGCCGGGGAAGTGCATCAGGTGGTCGGTGGCGATCGAGCCGGTAACGGCGATCTTCATGTCGGCCCTCGAGGTCGGGTGCGATTACCGGGTGAGCCTACCGGCAGGGCGCCTGGACGACACCTGGGCGTCAACTGGTGGACATACGAACAGGGCCGCCCCGGAACGGGACGGCCCTGGACGAAGCGGCGATCAGTGGAACGAGTCACCACAGGCGCAGGAGTTCTGCGCGTTGGGGTTGTCGATGGTGAAACCCTGGGCGTCGATGCGGTCCGCGAAGTCGATCGTGGCACCCGCGAGGTAAGGCGAGCTCATCCGGTCCACGACGACCTCGACACCGTCGAAGTCGCTGACGACGTCACCGTCGAGCGAACGCTCGTCGAAGAAGAGCTGGTAGCGCAGGCCGGAGCAGCCACCGGGCTGGACGGCGATGCGCAGGCGCAGGTCGTCACGGCCCTCCTGCTCCAGGAGACGCTTGACATTGCCGGCCGCGACGTCGGTCAAAATGACGCCGGTCGGCGCGGCCGTGGTGGCCTCGGTCGACTCGGTGTGCGATTCAGTGGTCACGTTGCGGTTCTCCCTGCCGGTCCGGTGATGTGCCGTACCGGCCAACGCTAACGCTGTCCGGGTGTATTCCCAATCGCTGGGGGCGAGATGTCGCCCACCTGCTCAGCGGCTCCACAGCCGGGCCAGCCTGGCGGACACCTCCCGCAGCCCGCGGGCGGGCTCGGCCATCGCCTGCTCCACCGAGCCGAAGTGGTCGACCAGAGCGTACGTCTCGGTGACGCCGGCGCTCGCGGCCTCGCGGTGACCCGTCTCGTTGCGACCGGCGATGACCACGCACGGCACACCCCGGTCGCGGGCGCCGTTGGCGATGCCGGCCGCCACCTTGCCGCGCAGCGACTGGTGATCGAACGAGCCCTCCCCCGTGATGACCAGGTCGGCCACGTCCAGCTGGGCCTCCAGGCCGATCAGGGAGGTGATCAGGCCGATGCCCGACACCACCTCACCACCGAGGGCCAGCAGGGCGGCACCGATGCCACCGGCCGCGCCGCCACCCGGCAGCGTCCGCAGATTGTCGATGGCGAAGGCCTGCTCCAGGACACCCGCGAAGTGGTCGAGCGCGGCGTCCAGACGCAGGACGTCCTCCCTGGTGGCGCCCTTCTGCGGGCCGTACACACTGCTGGCGCCGTGCAGGCCGGTCAGCGGGTTGTCGACGTCGGTGGCCGCGACCAGCCGCACCTGGCGCAGCCGGGGCGCACCCTCGAGCGCGGCCGCGGTGATCAGCGGGGCACCGCCGTAGGGCAGGGCGTAGCCGCTCTCGTCGACCGGTCCGGCGCCCAGCGCGGCGAGCATCCCCGCACCCGCGTCGTTCACCGCGGAGCCACCCAGCCCGACCACGATCTCGGTCGCCCCCGCCTCCACCGCGGCGGCCAGGAGCAGACCCAGCCCGTACGAGGTGGTGACGTTGACGTTGCGCTCTTGGGGGGTGAGCAGGTGGAGGCCGCAGGCCTGGGCGCTCTCGACGTAGGCCGTGCCGCCGGCCAGCAGGACGTCACCGCGGGCCGGACGACCGAGGGGGTCGACGGTGTCCACGGCGAGCCGGCGCCCGTCCAGCGCCGTGGCGAGCACCTCCACGAAGCCCGGGCCGCCGTCGGAGAGCGGGCGCAGGACCGTCTCGTCGCCCGGGGCGGTCTCGTGCCAGCCCGCGGCGACGGCGGTGGCGACCTCGGAAGCTGTCAGGGTGCCCGCGAACTTGTCCGGGCAGATCAGTACGCGCACGCTGAGAAGGTACAGGCAGCACACAGGTAGGCATGAGACGGTTACTCCATGGCTACCCTCATGCAGCGACTGCAGATGTTCCTCCGCAGCCCCCAGGGGCAGCGGATCGTCCAGAAGGGTCAGCAGCAGCTGGCCAAGCCGGAGAACCAGGCCCGGCTCCGCAAGATCGCGACCCGCATCCAGAGCCGTAAGCGCTGAGTGCCCTAAGACACCCTCTCGACGGCCGACGGCACGGCAACGTTGTGGAAACATGAAGCCGTGACGTCTACCTGGACCGAACCCTCGAACACCGCCACGGCGCTGCTGCTGCTCGGCCGGGGCACCGACCCCGCCAGTGAGCGTGGCGTCGACTGCCCCGGCGATCTGCCGGCGGCCAGCGACCCGGACCTCGTCGCGCGGGCCACCGCCGCCAAGGCGGCACTCGGCGACCGCGTCTTCGTGCTCGGCCACCACTACCAGCGCGACGAGGTCATCCAGTTCGCCGACGTGACCGGTGACTCGTTCAAGCTCGCCCGCGAGGCCGCGGCGCGCCCCGACGCCGAGTTCATCATCTTCTGCGGTGTGCACTTCATGGCCGAGAGCGCCGACATCCTCACCGGCCCGGGCCAGCGTGTCGTGCTTCCCGACCTCGCAGCCGGCTGCTCGATGGCCGACATGGCCGTGCTGGGTCAGGTCGAGGCGGCCTGGGACGAGTTCACCGACCTGGGCATCGCGGACGACATCGTCCCGGTGACCTACATGAACAGCTCCGCCGACATCAAGGGCTTCGTCGGGCGCAACGAGGGTGTCGTCTGCACCTCGTCCAACGCCAAGCGGGCTCTGACCTGGGCGTTCGAGCGGGGTCAGAAGGTCTTTTTCCTCCCCGACCAGCACCTCGGCCGGAACACCGCCGTCCTCGAGATGGGTCTCACGCTCGACGACTGCGTCCTCTGGGACCCGCACAAGCCGCACGGCGGGCTCACCCCCGAGCAGCTCCGCGAGGCCAAGATGATCCTCTGGCGCGGGCACTGCTCGGTGCACGGCCGTTTCACCCTCGACAGCGTCCGCGAGGTCCGCGAGCGCGTGCCCGGCGTGCGCGTGCTGGTCCACCCCGAGTGCCGCCACGAGGTCGTCCGCGCGGCCGACGAGGTCGGCTCCACCGAATACATCATCAAGGCGCTCGACGCCGCGCCCGCCGGCTCGTCATGGGCCGTCGGCACCGAGCTCAACCTCGTCCGGCGGATGGCACTCGCCCACCCGGACAAGCAGATCATGTTCCTCGACCGGGCGGTCTGCTACTGCTCGACGATGAACCGCATCGATCTCCCGCACCTCGTGTGGTCCCTCGAGGAGCTCGTGGCGGGTCGCGTCCCCAACCAGATCTCGGTCGACGCCGACACCGCGAAGTACGCCCGGGTGGCGCTCGACCAGATGCTCGCCCTCCCCTAAACGATCACTCTTCGTAATCGGTGATGAGCCGTGCGCACGGCTCCACCTTTTTGTTGCCTTAATCATCAGCAATTCGTGCCGCCCTGGGCGTTGTGGTGATTTCTGCAACGGTCACTCAGGGCTATGCTGCCCGGGCGGCAGCCGCAGGTCCCCCAGACACGGCTGCACCCCTATTCGTTCCCGGGCGCGCCGACGCGCCCCCCTCTGGAGGTTGCGTTGACCGACGACGTCCTGGCCGTACACGGCGGTACGCCGCTGCACGGACAGATCCGGGTCCGTGGCGCCAAGAATCTGGTTTCCAAGGCCATGGTGGCCGCCCTGCTGGGCGAGTCGCCCAGCCGGCTCTTCGACGTGCCGCGCATCCGCGACGTGGAGGTCGTCCGCGGCCTGCTCGGCCTGCACGGTGTCAAGGTCAGTGACGGCGCCGACGACGGCGAGCTGGTCATGGACCCCACCAACGTGGAGAGCGCCAGCAGCGACGAGATCAACGTGCACGCCGGCTCGAGCCGGATCCCGATCCTGTTCTGCGGGCCGCTGCTGCACCGCCTCGGCCACGCCTTCATTCCCGACCTGGGCGGCTGCCACATCGGCCCCCGCCCGATCGACTTCCACATCCAGGCACTGCGCCAGTTCGGCGCGGTCGTCGACAAGACGCCCGAGGGCATGCACCTCACGGCGCCGAACGGCCTCCACGGCACCAAGCTGGAGCTGCCGTACCCGAGCGTCGGCGCCACCGAGCAGGTGCTGCTCACGGCCGTCCGCGCCGAGGGTGTCACCGAGCTGCGCAACGCGGCCATCGAGCCCGAGATCATGGACCTCATCTGCGTGCTGCAGAAGATGGGCGCCATCATCACCGTGCACACCGACCGGGTCATCGAGATCCTCGGCGTGCCGAAGCTCCACGGGTACAACCACAAGCCCATCCCGGACCGCATCGAGGCCGCCAGCTGGGCCGCCGCGGCGCTCGCCACCCGCGGCGAGATCGAGGTCCTGGGCGCGCAGCAGGCCGACATGATGACGTTCCTGAACGTCTTCCGGTCGATCGGCGGCGAATTCGAGATCACCGACGCGCGCGTCGCCCGCCAGGGTGTCACCGGCGTCGAGGGCGGCATCAAGTTCTGGCACCCGGGCGGCGAACTCAACGCCGTCGCGCTGGAGACCGACGTCCACCCCGGCTTCATGACCGACTGGCAGCAGCCGCTGGTCGTCGCGCTGACCCAGGCCCGCGGCCTGTCGATCATGCACGAGACCGTCTACGAGCAGCGCCTCGGATACACCGAGGCACTGAACACGATGGGCGCCACGATCCAGGTCTACCGCGACTGCCTCGGCGGCACCCCGTGCCGCTTCGGCCGCCGCAACTTCAAGCACTCCGCCGTCATCGCCGGCCCGAGCAAGCTGCACGCCGCCGACCTGGTCATCCCCGACCTCCGCGCCGGCTTCAGCCACCTCATCGCCGCCCTCGCAGCCGAAGGCACGTCCCGCGTCTACGGCGTCGACCTGATCAACCGCGGCTACGAGGACTTCGAAGGCAAGCTCTCCGCCCTCGGCGCCCTGGTCGAACGCATCTAGGCCCCTTTTGCGAAACCGCGTCGACATTTTGTCGGCGCGGTTTCGGCTTTGTCGGCCCTCTTGGCTACTCTGCTGGGGTGTCCTCGCTGTTTCGCCGAAAGTCCACCGACCTCGTCTCCGACGCCACCGCCACGGTGACCTCCGAGCCCGAGCAGTCGGCCGCGTCCAAGCCCAAGGCCTACACCCCCTCCAAGAAGGAGCTGGGTGTCGCCACGCCGAAGCGCACCAGCGCCCAGCGCCGGCACGACACGGCAGCGGCCCCGGCCAACCGCCGCGAGGCCTACAAGCAGATGCGCGAACGCCAGCGCGTCGAACGCGCCGAATCCGCCGCCGGCATGCGCGCCGGTGACGAGCGCTACCTCCTCGCCCGCGACCGCGGCCCGGAACGCGCCCTGGTCCGCGCCATCGTCGACTCCAAGCGCACCGCCGGCACCTGGTTCTTCGCCGGCGCCATCATCGTCTTCATCGGCTCGACGGGCGCGATGCCGCCGGTGGTCCAGCTCGCCGCCAACCTGCTGTGGGCGATCCTCGCCATCGCCGTGATCGTCGACAGCATTTTGATCTCGCGCCGGGTGAAGAAGCTGGTCAGCGCGCGTTTCCCGGACACTACTCAGCGGATGGGGGCCCTTTATCTGTACGGCATCATGCGAGGCCTGACCTTCCGCCGGATGCGCGTCCCTAAGCCTGCGGTCGAGCTCGGCGACAAGGTCTGAGGCGCCCTTCTTTCGGAACGACAGGCCCTTTCGAACGCTGATCGTTCCTGGCTGCGTGGTCTGGACTCCGGCTCACGCTCTCCTGATCAAGGGGCTGAGCGCTGCAAGATCCGGGGGTGGTCGTGCCTGGTTGCAGGGGGCTGACCGTTGCTCACGCCGAGGTTGGACGCGGCCGATCGCACCGGCCCCGGTGATGCCCACCGCCAGCCACGTCCGCTGGTCACACGGCCGCCTGGGCCACGTCGGCTGCCTCGTCGTGCTGCCACCAAGTCACGGCGGTCATGCCAGCGACCTGGACACGCCGCCGGGGCCACCGGCCGCCAGGCCGGTACTCCGCCCGCCAGCAGGTCACGCCGCAACTCGGCCAGGGGGTCAAACGGCCGCCGCCGTGGCCCAACTTCGATGAAGTTGGGCTTCTCCGAGCCGCGTATGGCCCGACATCGTTGAAGTTGGGCCTACGGGAGGCGTCGTTTGGGCCGACATCGCTGATGTTGTGGTGACCTTGAAGCCCGATCGCCAGCGCCTCGACGCCACGATCGCGCGGGGCTTGCTGATCACCCGGCCGCTGCCGCCGCCCAACTTCGGCGAAGTTGGGCTTCTCCGAGCCGCGTATGGCCCGACATCGTTGAAGTTGGGCCTACGGGAGGCGTCGTTTGGGCCGACATCGCTGATGTTGTGATGACCTTGAAGCCCGATCGCCGGCACCTTGTCACGCGGGCCACGCTCATCACCTGGCCACTACCGTGGCCCAACTTCGGCGAAGTTGGGCCTATCCGAGCCGCGCACGGCCCGACATCGTTGAAGTTGGGCCTACCCGAGCCTCGTATGGGCCGACATCGCTGATGTTGTGACGACCTTGAAGCCCGATCGCCGGCACCTCGACGCCACGATCGCGCGGGACTTGCTCATCACCCGGCCGCTGCCGCCGCCCAACTTCGGCGAAGCTGGGCCTGTCCGAGCCGCGGATAGCCCGACATCGGTGAAGTTGGGCCAACGGGAGGCGTCGTTTGGGCCTACATCGGTGAAGTTGGGCCTATCCGAGCCGCGCATGGCCCGACATCACTGATGTTGTGACGACCTTGAAGCCCGATCGCCGGCACCTCGACGCCTCGATGGCGCGGGGCTTGCTTGTCACCCGCCCGCGGCCGCGCCCAACTTCGGTGAAGTTGGGCCTGTCCGAGCCGCGCATGGCCCCGACATCGTTGATGTTGTGGTGACCTTCAAGCCCGATTGCCGGTGTCTCGGTTACCGGGGCTATGCCGGTCATCCGACTACTGGGCTTCTGCGTGTCCACGTTCGCTGTGGGGAACCGTGCGCGGCGGTGATTAGTTGATGCCGGCTAGGCGGAGTAGGGCGGCGGTTCCTGCCGCGGCGAGGACGACCACGACGAATGGGGCCTTGCGCCAGGCCAGGAGGGCGCCGACCGCGACGCCGGCTGGGCGGGCGATGCCGGCGAAGCCTGCGCCTTCCATCAGGGCTGCGGTGGTGGCCAGCGCTGCCAGCAGGGACGCCGCGGCCATCGGGAGCAGGCGCTGCAGGGAGTCTGAGAGTTCCAGGCGGTCGCGGAGCATCACGCCGCTGAGGCGCATTGTGTAGGTGCCTACGGCCAGGGTAAGGATTGCGGCGATCAGCACGGCGCCTCCTCGGTCTTGGTGTGATGCTCAGCTGTTTGATCTGAGGTGGCTGGGTTCCCGCGGCGGGGACGGACCACCGTGAGGAGGCCCAGCAGAGCGCACAGGACCGGGAGGCCGGCCGGGAGCACCGGCGTGAGCGCAACCGCGATCGCCGCGCCGGTCAGGGCGACCAAGCGGGTGTCGCGGTCTCGGAGGGACGGGAGGATCAGGGCGATCAGGCCGGCGGGGAAGGCCGCGTCCAGGCCCAGGGCGGCCGGGTCGCCGGTGGCGCCGCCGAGCCAGACTCCCAGGGCGGTGCCGAGGTTCCAGGACGTGAAGAGGGTGATGCCGATCAGCCAGTACGTGCGGCGGCGGCGGGCCGGGTCCTTCTCGGCGAGGGTGAACGCGACGACCTCGTCGGTCATCAGGTGGCTGCCGATGAGGCGGTCGCGGAGGCGGGGGCCGACCGTTTCCGAGACTGCCAGGCCGAACGGCAGGTGGCGGGCGTTCAGGAGCAGGCCGGCGAAGACCGCGGCCAGGGGGTTGCCGGCGGCGATCAGGCCGACCGCGAGGAACTGTGCGCCGCCCGCGAACACCGCGGTGGACATCAGGAACGGTACCCAGGTGGGCAGGCCGTAGGCGATGGCGATCGCGCCGAAGGAGGCGCCGACGGCGATCATGGCCGCGGCGATGGCAACGGCGTCGCGGAGGAGGGCGCGGTCCGGTGTTCGCTTTGGCGTACTCATGGTTCAAAATAATGAACGTAGGCGTAGCGTTCGTCAAACCGAACGATCCGATCGACGGAGTGAACATGTCGCAGCCCGGCAGCCCGCTGTCCACCATCGCCGCCGCCCTGCGCCGTGAGCGGGAGCGTGTCGGGATCTCGCTCGCCGAGCTGGCCCGGCGGGCGGGACTCGCCAAGTCGACCCTGTCGCAGCTCGAGTCCGGCACCGGAAATCCCAGCGTGGAGACCCTCTGGGCGCTCGGCGTCGCGCTCGGGGTGCCGTTCAGCCGCCTGGTCGAGCCGCCCGCGCCGCCGATCCGGGTGATCCGGGCCGGTGAGGGGCCGCGGCTTCCGTCCGATCACGCTGACTTCTTCGGTACGTTGCTCGCCGCCGGCAGCACCCATGCGCGCCGTGACCTGTACGTGGTGGAGCTCGAGCCGGGCACGGGACGGCAGGCCGAGGCGCACATCCCCGGGAGCATCGAGCACCTGGTCGTCGCGGCGGGACGGATCCGGACCGGGCCCTCGGGTGACGAGGTCGACCTCGGTCCGGGCGACTACGTGATGTTCCCCGGTGACGTCCCCCACCGCTACGAAGCCCTCGAACCCGGCTCCTGGGCGATCCTGCTCATGGAACACCGCTAGGACGCGTACAGGCGGGCCACGACGTCTTCGATGTCGGGTTCGACCAGGGAGAGGTCGCGCAGGGAGGAGAGGGCCGCCAGCCGGCCCACGACCGCTCCGGCCGTGTCGCCGGCCAGGTCGAACGAGGCACGGTGGCCCTCCGCCTCGACCGAGACCAGCGTTGCGCCCTCGACCGTGAAACCCGTCGGCAGGGGTGCGTCGAGGTCGACGACGAGGCGGCGGCGGGACCCGTACCGGGTGTGGAGGGCTTCGATCGTGCCGTCGTGGACGACCCGGCCGTGGTCGATGACGACCAGGCGGCGGCAGAGGCGTTCGATGTCGGCCAGGTCGTGGGTGGTGAGCACCAGGGTGACGTCGCCGGTGGCGCCGAGCTCGGCCAGGAACGAGCGGACGGCCTGTTTGCTGACCACGTCCAGGCCGATGGTCGGCTCGTCGAGGAACAGCACCTCGGGACCGTGCAGGAGTGCCGCGGTGAGCTCGCCGCGCATGCGCTGGCCGAGGGAGAGCTGGCGCACCGGCGTGTCCAGGAACGCCTCCAGGTCGAGGAGGCCGACACACCGGCGCAAGCGGGCGGCGTGCTCGTCCGGGCGTACCCGGTAAATGTGTTTGAGCAGGCGGAACGACTCGCGCAGGGGCAGGTCCCACCAGAGCTGGGAGCGCTGCCCGAACACCACGCCGAGGCGCAGCGCGAGCCGGGTGCGTTGCGGGACCGGCTCCAGACCGCAGACCGACACGTGGCCGCCGGACGGGGTGAGCACGCCCGTCAGCATCTTCAGCGTGGTCGACTTGCCCGCGCCGTTGGGGCCGATGTAGCCGACCATCTCGCCGCGTTCGATGCTCAGGTCGATGCCGTCGACGGCCGCCACGGTGCGTTTCTCCCGGCGGAAACGGCCCGCTTTGACCCGTACCGTGAAGTCCTTGCGCAGTTGATCCATCTTGATGACTGTCATGATCCTGTGCTCCGGTAGTGCCGGATGCCGGACCGCCAGACGGCGGCGGCGAGGGCGGCCGCGACCAGCGCGACCAGCGGCGAGACAAAACCCGCCCAGGTGGGCAGGCCCAGCGGATCGGCCCGGCCCAGGAGCGCCAGCGCCGGCTGATAGGCCACAAAACCAAAGCCCAGCCCGTACGCGAAGACGGCGCGGAACCACCCGGCGTACACGGGTGTGGGGTAGGCGGTGAAATCGCGGCCGCCGTAGGTGAACGCGCTGCCGACCTCGCCGGAGTCGACCCACCAGAACGCCAGGCTGGCGCTGAGCACGAAGATCGAGGCGAAGAAGACCGCACCGGCGAGCGGCGTGATCACCAGCAGCGTGACACGCGCCGGGGTCCAGTCGATGGGGTTGACGGTGAGGGCGACGGCCAGCACCCCGAAACCGACGACCAGGCGCAGGGCCTTGCGCAGGGGCAGATCCATGAGGACGAGCTGCATCAGGACACCCAGCGGGCGGACCAGGACGGCGTCCATCGCGCCGGTGCGGACGTACGTCTTGAGCCTGTCGATGTTGCCCACCGTGAAGTCGGCGAGGGCAAAAGCGCATGACGACAGGCTGACGATCAGCAGACCCTGGCTCAGCGTGAACCCGGCGACGGTGCTCGTGGCCTGGAAGATCACCAGAACGGCGAGCACGTCGAGCGCCGTACCCCCGATGTTGGTGATCATCTCCACGATGAACGACGCGCGGTACGACAACAGCGACCGCCACTGCCCACCGAACAGCGCGGCGTACGCCCGCAGCTCAGCCACCCTGGGCCACCAGCCTGCGCTCGGCGCGGCGCTGGACCACCGCGCACAGCGCGAGGAGCACCGCGGCCCAGACGGCCTGGAGAACGACCAGACCGGCCTGGAGCGGCGCCGCGTCCCGCTCGATCAGCACATCCAGGGGCGTCTGCAGGAAACCGGGGAACGGTGTCGCAACCCACAACGTCACCGCAAGCCAGTCCGGCAGGAACCGCAACGGGAAATACAGGCCGGCCAGCACACCGGCGGACAGCGTCCACAGCATGATCGGCCCGCGGGCGTCGTGCAGCCAGTACGCGGTGGCGTTGACCAGAAACCGCATCGCCAGACTGCCGATGACGGCGAACACGATCGAGACGGCGAACAGCGGCACCGTGAACCAGCGGCCCGGCAGGTACAGATCGAAGAAAATCAGGCCGACCACCAGCGGCGGGACGAACCGGAAAATCATCGCATGCCAGGCGCGGCCCAGGTCAGGGGCGAGATATCCGATCACCGGATGAACCGGACGTAACAGATCAGCGGTCACTTCACCGGACCGGATCCGGTCGGACAACTCGGTCCAACCCCACAAGGAAACTACGGTGAGCAACCCCTGCCCCACCCACACGAACGTGGCGAGCTGCTCCGGGCCGTAACCCGCGGGCCGGCCCCCGGCCACACCCGCCGCCACAGCGAGCAGCACGTAACAGCGGAGGAACCCGAAGACGATGTTCGTGAACGATCCGGCTATCGTCGCCTGCCGGTAGGTGGCGTACCTCTGGAAACCCGACCAGGCGAGCGCACCGAACGTAGCGAAGGAGTCCCGGAACGGACGGCGCGGAGAGATCTGAGGCACCCTGGCGTCGAGCCCGTCCACGCCGTTAATCTCCTTTCACAAACCCCTGCAGCGGAGCCGGGCGACTGTACCCGGTGCCCCGCCCTGCCACCGAGCAATTTCCGACAAGGTGGATGATCGTCGTGACGGAGCGTAGCCAGACATCCGGCGCCCAGAGGGCTGCCCGATGAACGGCTGGAGCTCGCACTCCGGCGCCGACCGCTGGGACGACGAACCCGCCTGGGTCTACGAGATCACCTGGGAATGGGAGCCGCTCCCCGGCCAGCGCTACCCCGGCGACCCGGGCCGCCGCCGAGCCGTCCACCAGCCCGTCTACGACGCTTCCCGCGCCGCCGAAGCCGCCTCCCAGTGGGACGCCGACTTCCGCACGATCGCCCAGGCTTCCGGACCACCGGCCCGGCCCGTCTCACCCGCGGCGGGCCGCGCCTCGGTCAGCCGCCCACCCCAGCCGCCACCGTCGTGGTCCGGCCCTGACTCGCGTACGCCGTACGTCGCCGGTCCCCCACCCTCGTCGCCGGCGCCTTCGTCTTCGCAGCCGTCCTGGAACAGGCCCGTGCCGCTGCCGGAGCGGCTCCCGGAAGCCCAGCGCCCACAGTCAGCACCTCCTCTGTACGGCGCGCGGCCGGGTGCTGTGCCGCCTCAGGATCCGCGCTATCAGGGGCAGCAGGATCTGCGCTTTCCCGAGTCCTACGACCCGCGGTCTGCTGGGGGGCGGGCCGAGGCGGAACCGCAGCAGGGGCGGCGGGGGGCCGATGGGCGGTTCCATCAGGATGCCCGCTCTCAGGACCCGCGGTCTTCTGACCCGCGGTCTTCTGACCCGCGGTCTTCTGACCCGCGGTCTTCTGACCCGCGGTCTTCTGACCCGCGGTCTTCTGACGCGCGCTCATCGGACCCGCGGTCTTCTGGCGACCGAGCTCGGGACCCGCGTGCTTCGGACCCGCGTGCTTCGGACCCGCGTGCTTCCGACCCGCGTGCTTCCGACCCGCGTGCTTCCGACCCGCGTGCTTCCGACGCCCGCGCTTCGGACCCGCGCGCTCAGGATCCGCGCTCTTCGGATCGGCGCTCTTCGGACCCGCGTTCTATCGATCCTCGCGCTCAGGATGCCCGTTCTGGGGATCCGCGTTCGTCCGATCCGCGTTCCTCTGAGTCGCGTTCCTCTGAGTCGCGTTCGTCCGACCCGCGCTTCTCCGACCCGCGCTTCTCTGACCTTCGTTCGCCCGAACCGCGTTCCTCGGGTTCGCGTTCGTCCGAGCTGGGCTCCTCGGGGCCGCGCTCGCAGGATTCGCGTTCTCAGAGCTCGCCGGCTTCGGATCCGCGTGGCGGGCGGGAGTCACACTCCGCGCCGCGGCCCGGGGCTCAGGAAGATCCGTTCTACGGGCCGCGGCCGGGGTCGACGGCGGCTTCCCAGCAGCCTGCGCGGCCTGTCAGCCGGGAGACGCCCGCCTACCAGGGGCCGGGTCAGACGACGCCGGTCGCGCCCCGCCAGGCGCCGCGGCCGACACCGCCGGATCCCGGCTGGGCTCCGCCGGTCGATCCCCGTCCGGCTACGCCGCTGGGACCGCGCTCGGCGCCACCGGCGACCGACCCCAGGCCGATGTATCCGGGTGGCGGCTCGCGGCACAGTGCCGAGCCGCCTACAGATCCTCGTTTCCCGGCGCCGCTGCGTGCCGTGCCGCCCTCGGAGTCGCTGCAGCCACGGTCGGCGCCGCCCGCGGCCCGCCCGGCTGCCTACTCGTCGCAGCCGCCTGCGCACTCCGCGCCGCCCGTGCACTCCGCGCCGCCCGTGCACTCCGCGCCGCCCGTGCACTCCGCGCCGCCCGTGCACTCCGCGCCGCCGGCGCCTGTGGCGCCGGCTGCGTATGCCGGGCCGTCGACGCAGTCTTCGCCTCAGCAGCCGCCGGTGCGGCCTGTCGAGTCCGCGCCGCCTGTGCGGTCGGCACCGCCTGCTTACACCGGGCCACCTGCGCATTCGTCGACGCCGGCGGCATACGCCGGGCCTCAGCAGGCCGGGCGAGTTCGGGATGATGCGCCGCAGCAGGCGCCGGTTTCGGGAGCTGCTTACTACCCCGGCTCGCCTGTGGCACCGGGGCGGCCGGCCGAGCCCGGGTCGAACCGGCCCGCGTCGCCGCGGTCGGCACCTCCCGGCTACTCCGCGCCCTGGCAGCAGGACCAGTCGACGCCGGCCGATTACGTGCGGCCTGCCGACGCCGGTCGGCCCGTTTCCGGAGTCCCGGGCCCTGCGGCGCCCGCTGCCCACTCGTCGCCGGCCCGGCCTGTGTCGGCTACTCCCCCGGCGCGTCCTGTGCCGGAAGCGGTGCAGTTCCCGCCGGTGGTCAACCAGCAGCAGGCGCCGCCGGTGGTGCGGCCTACCTCGGCCCAACCTGCGCATTACCGCCCCGCGCCGCCGGCACATCCCTACGAGCCGCAGCCACGCCACGCGCCCGGGCCCGAGGACCGCCAGGCGGTTCAGCAGACACCGCCCGTTTCGCCGCCGCAGCGTTCCGTCGAGCCCACCGTGTCCATTTCGCCGCCGCAGGCCCGCGTCGAACAGAGCTCGCCGGCTCAGTCTCGGGTTGAGCACGCCGCGCCGGCTTCCCGCCCGGACCGCGTCGGGCCGGCCGCGCCTGTTTCACCGCCCCCGGCTCCCGTCGAGCCGGTCAGGCCGGTTTCCCCACCCCAAGCCCGCGTCGAGCCTGTCAGGCCTGTTTCCCCGGCCCAGGCCCGCGTCGAGCCGGTCAGGCCCGTTTCACCGCCCCAAGCCCGCGTCGCGCCTGTCAGCCCTGTGTCGCCGCCGCGCGGTCCTGAGGAGGGGGTTGCGCCCGTTTCGCCGGCCTCGGGTGCTGCGGAGCAGGTGGCGCCGGTTTCGCCGTCGGCGTGGTTCGAAGGTGAGGAGCCTGCGGACGGCACCGCGCCCGATGTCGAGGCGACCGGGCGGATTCCGGCCGCTGATGAAGTCGAGCGCGAGGCCGCAGCACGCGAAGACGCAGCACCGGAGGCGGCGGCTGAGGGCGACGAGGGGCACGGGCTCGGCTGGTTGTTGTCGATGAGCGGGCTCGGCGCGGTCACCCGCGAACCGGAACCCGTCTCCCCCGCGCCCGCCGACCTCGTGGCCGAGACACCCGACATCACCGCCGATGCGCCGGTCAGCGCCCTGCCGGTGAGTCCGGTGCCGGTCAGTGCTGCCCCGGTCAGTGCCGTCCCGGTCAGCGGGCCTCCGCAGAAGCAGGACTGGTTCTCGCCCACCACCGAGACACGACTGGTCGTCCCGAAGGCCGCGCAGGAAGAGACCGAGGAAGCCGCTCCGCCGGTCACCGCGCCTGCGCAGCCCGACGAGGTCACCACCGCGCCCGCTCAGCCTGAACAGGCCACGACCGCGCCCGCGGAGCAGACCGAGTCGGCCGAGGTGATCGGCGCGGAGCCGGTGGAGGCCGAGCCCGCCGACGAAGAGCCGGCGGTGGACGAGTTCCGGGCCGAGGTTCCGGACACCAGCAGCGTGGACAGCAAAACGGCCCTGCCCGGCGACGAGCCGCAGGACGACACTGCACCGGAGGCAGTTGCCGACGACAACACGGCCGATGCTGAGGCAGGGATTCCCGGCGGGCCGATCGAGGAAGACTCAGGGCCGCTCGTCGTCGAGGCAGTTGTCGTCGAAGGTCCGCTCGTCGACGGTGAAGTCGTCGATGCGGTTGTTGTCGAGGCAGTGGTGGTCGAGCCCGCCGCCGAGGCTCCCGCTGAGGAGGCGGCCGATACCGTCGAACCGGCTACCGTCCATGCCACCGTGGGTGAGCCCATCACAGCCCCCGAGCCGGTCACCGTCGAGGACCCGGTTGCGACCCCCGAGCCGGTCAGCGCGGACGAACCAGTCCAGCCCGGCCGACCGGATGCCGTGGACGAACCTGCTCAGCCCAGTGGGGCGGATGCCTTCGACGAACCCGCCCTGGCCGAGACCGGTGAGCCCGTGGAAGCGGCCGGGCCCGGTGAGCCGGCGGCCGAGGACGAACCAGCCCCGACGGAGGCCGGCGAGCCGGTTGCCGACGACGAGCCCGTCGCGGACTACGAGCCTGTCACGGACTACGAGCCCGTTGCCGACTACGAGCCCGTCACGGACTACGAGCCCGTTGCCGACTACGAGCCCGTCACGGACTACGAGCCCGTTGCCGACGATGAGCCTGTCACCGTCGACGAACCGGCCATCGCTGAGACCAGCGCGACGGTCACCGTCAGCGAGCCCGCCGCGGCCGAAGAAGAGGACGAGCACGTCGCCCCAAGCGCCGAGGCCGGGCCGGTGCTAGCGCCGAGTATGCAGTTGCCGGCGTTGTCCGTGGCTCCGCCGCCGGAGCCGGAGTTGGAGCCGCTGCGACGCCGGGCTGATCCGGAGCAGATTCTGGCCACGTACCCATGGACGTTTGATGAGCGGACGTTGCGGGAGGTTGTCGACGACCCGGACCGGCTGCTGGATGTGCGGGACCGGCTGACCGACAAGCTGGAGTATGCCGAGCGTGACACCGTCCGGGCCCGGCTCCTCAGTCTGCGCGCGGTTGTTTCGCGCGTGCTGGGTGATCTGGGCCGGGCGCTGGCTGATGCTCGGGAGGCGTTGCGGCACGCCGAGGCGACCGGGGAGTTGCGGCGGACGGCGATCGTGCAGGCGCGGCTGGCGCACGTGCAGCAGTGGCGGGGGGATTTTGCCGAGGCTGACCGGATCTTCGAGGAGGCGAACTCCGTCGAGTTGCCGGACCGGTTGCGGGCGGAGATGCACGTGCAGGCCGGGAAGTCCTGTTACGAGCAGGGGCGGTACCTCGAGGCCTGCAATCATTTCGAGGCGGCGCTGGAGTTGCGGCGGGTCGAGGATCCGGATCTTGTCGCGCGTACCGAGGCGGCTCTGGATGCGGTGATGGCGCGGGTGCGGGAGGCCGGGTGGGGGCCTTATCCGCGGTCGCGGGAGGAGATCCTGCAGCAGACGCGGCCGCCGCACCCGGCGGTCGACTACGAGTCGGGCTGGCAGGGGTATGCGGACAGCAACGGCGACGTGGTCATCGGCGAGCGGTACGCCGACGCGCAGCCGTTCCACGAGGGTGCGGCGTGGGTGCGCCGGCCCGGCACCGACGCCTGGGAGCTGATCGACGAGACCGGCGGGCTGCTGATCGACTCGGCCAGCGGTTATGTGCAGGCCGGGCCGTTCGGTGACGGGCTGGCGTGGGTGTCGCGGGATCCGGTGGGTGGCTGGTTCGCCGTCGACTGGCACAACCGGGTCATCGTGCCGGGCGGGTTCGACGACGTGCGGCCGTTCCGGCGGGGTCTGGCGGCGGTGAAGCGTGGCGGCTGGGGTGCCATCGACCGGCACGGGCGGGTCGTGGTGCAGCCGAAGTTCCGGCGGTTCGCGACCGAGCTGATCGCCGGGGGCCCGGTCGAGGGGTTCACGGCGGACGGTCTGGCGGTCGTCGACGCCGGTGACCGGCTCGGTGTGGTGGACCGGACGGGGCAGTTCCTGGTCGCGCCGGTGCACGCCCGGCTGGTCATCCACCCGGTGGCGTTCATCGTCGGTGACCGTGAGGGCCGGTGGGGTGCGCTCGACCGGGGCGGTGAGCCGATCGTCGACGTCGTGCACTCCCGGGCCGCCGATGTGGTCGACGAGATCGAGCGCCTGCTCTCCGACACCCGGCCGGTTCTGTAGGAGCCAGGTAGTTTCGGGGCATGGAATTCCGTCACCTCGGCCGCTCCGGCCTTCTGGTCAGTGAGATCGCGTACGGCAACTGGATCACCCACGGTTCCCAGGTCGAGGAGGAGGCCGCGGACGCTTGTGTCAAGGCCGCCCTCGACGTGGGCATCACCACCTTCGACACCGCTGACGCGTACGCGGGGACCCGAGCCGAAGAGGTCCTCGGCCGCGCGCTCAAGGGTGAGCGCCGGGAAGGTCTGGAGATCTTCACGAAGGTCTTCTGGCCGACCGGCCCGGGCCCGAACGACCGCAGCCTGTCCCGCAAGCACCTGATGGAGTCGATCAACGGCTCGCTGCGCCGCCTGCAGCTGGACTACGTCGACCTGTACCAGGCGCACCGCTACGACTACTCGACGCCGCTCGAGGAGACGATGCAGGCGTTCGCCGACATCGTGCACTCCGGGAAGGCCCTGTACATCGGGGTGTCGGAGTGGTCGGCGACGGAGATCCGGGCGGGCTGGGAGCTGGCCCAGGACCTGAAGATCCAGCTGGTGTCGAACCAGCCGCAGTACTCGGCGTTGTGGCGGGTCATCGAGGCCGAGGTGGTGCCGACGTCGATCGAGCTCGGCATCGGCCAGGTCGTCTGGTCGCCGATCGCGCAGGGTGTGCTCACCGGCAAGTACGAGCCGGGTAAGCAGCCGCCGGCCGGTTCGCGGGCGACCGACGACAAGTCCGGGGCGGACTTCATCTCGCGGCTGCTCAGCGACGAGGTCCTCACCGCCGTGCAGCAGCTCAAGCCGCTCGCGGAGCAGGCGGGGCTGTCGATGGCGCAGCTCGCGGTGGCCTGGGTCCTGCAGAACTCGAACGTCTCCGCGGCGATCATCGGGGCTTCGCGGCCGGAGCAGGTCCGCGACAACGCCAAGGCGTCGGGTGTGAAGCTGGACGACGACCTGATGGCGGCGATCGACAAGGCGCTGTTCCCGGTCGCCGAGCGCGACCCGGCCAAGACGGTCAGCCCGGCGCAGCGTCCCTGACCGTGCTCCCGGCGCCCCCGTCCGGGGGCGCCGGGGTCACAGGGACGACCAGAAGCGCATGTAGAAGAGCCCGACCTCGCCGAGCCCGTCCGGGACGCCGATCAGGCCGGCCAGCCAGCTGACCAGCGTGAAGAACCATTCGTTGATCCGCGACTGCCAGAGCAGCACGAAGAGCAGGATGAAACCGTACGGCGCGAAGAGGTTGTACGCGCGCTGGTAGGGCGGGCTCAGCCACGGCTGGACGATGTTGCCGCCGTCGAGGCCGGGCACCGGCAGCAGGTTGAGCAGACTCGCCGTGACCTGCAGGAACGCCAGCGCGCCGAGGGCCACCCAGAAGTCGCCGTGGTTGCCGCCGACCACGACCCCGCCGGAGCCGTCGCTCATCAGCACCACGTCGGAGCCGGCGCCGAACGCGAACGGGATCGCCAGCAGCAGCGCGAAGACGACGTTGGTCGCCGGGCCCGCCGCGCTGATCAGCGACTCCTTGGCCTTGCTGCGGATGTGTGCGTGGTCGACCCAGACCGCGCCGCCGGGCAGGCCGATGCCGCCGAGGATCACGGCCACCAGCGGCAGCACGATCGACAGCACCGGGTGGGTGTACTTCAGCGGGTTGAGCCGCAGGTAGCCCCGGTCGGCGACACCGCGGTCGCCGGAGAAGTACGCGACGATCGCATGGGCGTACTCGTGGAGGCAGAGCGAGAGCACCCAGCCGGAGACGACCAGCAGGAAGACGTCGACCCGCACGTTGCCGTAACCGGTCCACGTCATCCAGCCGGCGACGGCCGTGACCGCGAGGATCCCGACGAAGACGGGACTCGGGACGAACGCGCTCTTCGGCGTGCCTTGCGAGACCTGATAACTCACTCGGCCGGCAGCAGACTCATCTTGTAGTCGACCCGGTCGTCCTCGACGAGGGTGACCTGGGTGACCCCGGCGGCTGCGAGCTCACGCCACGCCTGGCCGATCCACGACTCGGCGTCCGCCTGGCTGCTGAACGTCTCGGTGGGGCCGGCCACCGGCTGCCCGTCGACGCCCTCGTACCGCCAACTCCACGGCATTCCGCCGCCTCCCTCAGGTGTCGAACTTCAGTCCTGTTCCCACCCTACGGTGTGCCGGCCGGTACGCCCGGTACGCCCGCGCCCATCGAAGCCGGGTCGCCCTGCATGATCGCGACGCCCGGCCCTAAAGTACGGGGCATGTCTGCTGACGGGTGGAGTTCGGTCCTGGTGCTCGGCGGGATCCGGTCCGGCAAGTCGGCGTTCGCCGAGGCGCTGGTCGCCGGCGCGGCGTCGGTGCGGTACGTCGCGACGTCCGCCGGTGGCGAGGACGACCCGGAGTGGCGCGCGCGGATCGAGACGCATCAGCGCCGCCGCCCGCAGTCGTGGACGACCGAGGAGACAGGCGCGGACCCGGCGCAGCTGGCAGCCGTGCTGGCCGGCGCCAAGCCCGACGACACGCTGCTGGTCGACGACCTCGGCGGCTGGGTCGCGGCCCTGCTCGACCCGGCGCAGCAACCGAACGACGACGTGGCGACGGTGACCGCGCTGGCCGAGGCGGTCCGGGCGTGTGCGGCGCGGGTGGTCGTGGTCAGCCCCGAGGTGGGCCTGTCGCTGGTGCCGGCCACGCCGGTCGGGCGGGCGTTCGCGGATGCGCTCGGCACCGCCAACCAGGCGCTGGCCGCGGCGTGTGACCGGGTGGCGTTTGTCGTGGCGGGCCGTCCGACGTGGCTGAAGACCGGCGCGGACGAGCCCGGCATCGTCACGGACCTGGAAGCCGAGAACGCCGAGACGGCCGCGCCCGCGGAAGGCCTGGCCGTCGACACAGCCGCAATGCACGACGCCATGACCGCCGCGACCCCCACACAGCCCACGAGCCCGGCGGAAGAAACAGAAACCAGGAACGAGCCGCTCACCCCGGCCGAGGCGATCGCCGCCCACCGCGCCCGCACGGCCGACGCGGGCGCCCTCCACGCCCCGACCATGGCCCTCCCCCTGGTCGCCTCCGGCACGGTCATCCAGCCCGGCATGGACATGCCGCTCCCGGACAGCGACGCCGGCCCCGACGCCCGTGACCGCCTGGCCAATGTCGACCTGCCCGGCGCGGGCATCGGCATGCTCATCGAGGCGGTCGAGTTCGCGGCCGCCACCCAGAGCACGTCCACCCCGCGCCCGTGGGGCCCGGTCCGGGTCCTGCTGATCGACGGCCGTCACGCCGGCGGTGCCGCGGCGGGCGCCGATGTGGAGGATTCCGAGCGCCGGGCCGCGCAGGCCGAGGCCGGCGAGGGCGCCCTGGGCACCCTGGCCGCGACCGCGGACGCCGACATCGTGGTCGTCCGGACCCCGCCCTCGGGGGCCATGGAGGACGGACCGGTGATCGACGCCGACACCGTCGACGCGGCGCTGCGGCAGGGCTGGGAGCTCGCCGACGCGGCCGCCGACGCCGGTCGCGACGTGCTGATCCTGGGGTCCTGCGGCGCGGGTACGGAAGCAGCCGCGACCGCCGTGCTCGCCGCGACGACGGGCGCCGAGCCGGTCGCGATCCTGCCCCGGGTGCTGGTGCCGGGCGGCTTCTACGACGACAACGCGTGGATGGTGCGCTGTGCCGCCGTCCGCGACGCCATGCACCGGATCCGGCAGGAGCCGCGCGGTGCCAAGGACATCCTGGCGCAGCTCGGTGGTGCCGATCTGGCCGTGGCCACGGGCGCGATGCTCGGGGCGTCGGCCCGGCGGATGCCGGTGCTGGTCGACGGTCCGCTGGGCATCGCCGCGGGTCTCATCGCCCGGGACATCTCGTCGCAGACGCGGCACTGGTGCCTGCTCGCCGACGCGGGCACCCACCAGTTGGTCAAGCAGGGCGCGGACGTGCTCGGCCTGACCGCGGTGCTCGAGCTCGGTCTCGACCTGGGTGAGGGCACCAACGCGCTGGCCGCGCTGCCGCTGCTGCGGTCGGCGATCGCCCTCGCGAGCGCGCTGCCGGTGCACCCGGCGCTGCTGGCCGGTCACGGCGACGCCGGCCTGTCGGCGGACGACGACGCGGACTTCATCGAGCCGGAGCCGGACGGTCCCGGCCCGGCCCGTGCTTGACGGTCTGCGCCTGGCGCTCACCACGCTGACGGTCCTGCCGGTACGCACCGGCCGGGTCGACCGCGCCTCGGCCGCCGTCGCCATGAGCGTCGCGCCGCTGGTCGGGGCGCTGCTCGGCGCGGTCCTGGCCGGTCTTTTCGTGCTGCTGGGCCAGGGCCTGGTCGCCGCCGCGGTCACCGTCGCCGCGGGTGCGCTGCTGACCCGTGGCCTGCATCTGGACGGTCTGGCGGACACCGTCGACGCGCTCGGTTCCTACCGTGACGGCGCCGGTGCCCTCGAGATCATGAAGAAGCCGGACATCGGCCCGTTCGGTGTCGCCGCGATCGCCCTCGCCCTGCTGATCCAGGCGGCCGCGCTGACCGAGGTGGGTCCGGTCGCGATCGTCGTGGCCTGGGCCGCCGGACGGCTCGGTGTGACGGTCGCCTGCCGCCGGGGCGTGCCCGCCGCCCGCCCCGAGGGGCTCGGCGCCCTTGTCGCGTCGACCGTTCCCGTGCCGGTGGTCCTGGGTGTCGCGGCCCTCGTCGCCGGTGCGGCGGTGTGGGCGGTGCCGGGCCGTCCGTGGCAGGGGCCGGCCGCCGTCGCCGCCGCCCTGCTCGTCGTGGTCCTGCTGCTGCGCCACGCGGTACGCCGCTTCGGCGGCATCACGGGTGACGTGCTCGGCGCGGCTGTCGAGACGACCACCACCCTGGTGCTGGTCGCCCTGACCCTCGGCTAGCGGACCGACGTCTTCACGAACGGCGGCTTGACGACCCGCGCCTCGACCCGGCGGCCACGGATGTCGATCTCGACCAGGTCGCCGTCGGCCGGTGCGGTGGCGGTGTCGAGCAGGGCCAGGGCGATGCCGACCTTCTTCGTCGGGGAGAACGTGCCGCTGGTCGTCTCGCCGATGAGCGTCTCCCCCGCGTACACGTGCATGTGACCGCGGGGAATGCCGCGACCGGTGAGCTCGAGGCCCCGCAGCTGGCGCCGGGGACCGGCGGCCTTCTCGGCGAGGAGCGCGTCGCGGCCCCAGAACGCGGGCTTGGACCAGCCGACCGCCCAGCCGGAACGGGCCTGCACCGGGCTGATGTCCAGGGTGAGCTCCTGGCCGTGCAGCGGGTAGCCCATCTCGGTGCGCAGGGTGTCACGGGCGCCGAGCCCGCAGGGCCGCACACCGGCCTCGACCAGCGCGTCCCACACGGTGACCGCGTCGTCCCACGGCACGACCAGCTCGTAGCCCTGCTCGCCGGTGTAGCCCGTGCGGCAGACGATCAGGTCCACGCCGTCGATCTGCGCGGGGTTGAACGACATGTAGTCGTGGCCGGTCGGCAGGCCGAGCCGGGTGACCGTCTCGGCCGACTGCGGCCCCTGCACGGCGAGGATCGCAAACTTGCGGTGCTCGTCGGTGACCGTGATGCCGTCCGGCGCGGCCTCGGCGAGGCGGCGCACGACCTCGGCCGTGTTGGCGGCGTTCGGGATGAGAAAAACCTCGTCCGGCCCGATCAGGTACGCGATCAGATCGTCGACCACACCGCCGGAGGGATCGCAGCACAGCGTGTACTGCGCCTTGCCCGGGCCGATGCGACCGAGGTCGTTGGTGAGGCAGGCGTTGACGAAGTCCGCCGCGCCCGGACCGCTGACCCGTGCTTTGCCCAGGTGGGAGACGTCGAAGATGCCGACGGCCTCGCGGACCGAGGAGTGCTCGCGCAGGACGCCACCGCCGGCGTACTCCAGGGGCATCTCCCAGCCGCCGAAGGCGGCGAACTTGGCGCCGAGCGCGACGTGGCGCTCGTGCAAGGGCGAAAGGAGCGGGGTGGCGGCCTCGGCAGACATGAGTGGCAACTTACCCGTGACCTTGAGTGTGGTTAGCATCGGCGGGACACCACACACCGTCCGGCGCAACCCGTGCCGGGGTGAACCCACCGTCGGAGCGTCCCACGAGGGAGCTCCGGCCTCAGCCGTCGCGGAGAGCCCGAGTGACCCACCCCGCCCCCTCCCTCAGCCTGGTCGACAGCGACCCCGCCGAACTGGCCGTCGATGCGATCGTCATCGGGCTGCACAGTCAGCCCGACGAGGGTGGCGCGTTGCTGCCGGCCGCCGGCGCGGAGAGCATCGCCGCCGCGTTCGACGGGAAGCTGACCTCGACGCTGGCCCTGCTCGGCGCCACCGGCGCACCCGGCGAGGTGACCAAGCTCGCCACGCTGGGCACCATCGCGGCGCCGCTGGTCGTCGCCGTCGGTCTCGGTGACGAGCCGTCCGGTTCGGCGCCCGCCACCGAGACCCTGCGCCGCGGGACCGGCGCCGCCGTCCGTGCGCTCGCCGGCAGCGGCACCGTCGCGCTGGCCCTGCCCGTCCCGGACGACGCCGACGCTCCCGGTGTGCTGCGCACGATCCTCGAGGGTGCGCTGCTGGGGTCGTACAGGTTCGCCGGTTACAAGACCAAGCCGCAGCCGGGCCGGCGTGACCCGGTCAAGGCCCTGCAGGTCGTCGTGGCCGACGCCGCGGACGCCGCCGCCTCCTCCGAGGTCGAGCGGGCCGGGATCGTCTCCAAGGTCGTCCGCCTGACCCGCGACTGGGTCAACACCGCGCCCAACGACCTGCGCCCGCCGCAGTTCGCCGACGCCGTGGTCGCCGCCGCGGACGGCACCGGCCTCGAGGTCGAGGTCCTCGACTTCGACCAGCTCAAGGCCGGTGGTTACGGCGGCATCGTCGCGGTCGGCCAGGGCTCCGAGGCGCCGCCGCGGCTGGTCAAGCTCACCTACACCCCGCAGGGTGTGGAGAACCCCAAGCGGGTCGCGCTCGTCGGCAAGGGCATCACGTTCGACACCGGCGGCATCAGCATCAAGCCGACCGCGGGCATGTGGGAGATGAAGTCGGACATGGCCGGTGCCGCCGCGGTCGGCGCCACGATGCTCGCCGTCGCCGCGCTCAAGCCGCCGGTCGCCGTCACCGGGTACCTCGCGATGGCCGAGAACATGCCGTCCGGTACGGCGTACCGGCCGGGTGACGTCATCACGATGTTCAACGGCAAGCGGGTCGAGGTGCTCAACACCGACGCCGAGGGCCGGATGGTGCTCGGCGACGCGATCGCCCGGGCCTGCGCCGACGGCACCGACTACGTCTTCGAGACCTCGACGCTGACCGGCGGCCAGGTGGTCGCGCTGGGCAAGCGCATCGCCGGTGTCATGGGCTCGCCCGAGGCCTGCGAGCGGGTCAAGGTCGCCGGTGACTCGGTCGGCGAGCCGGCATGGCCGATGCCGCTGCCCGACGACGTGCGCAAGGGCATGGACTCCGAGATCGCCGACATCAGCCAGGTCAACGCGAGCATGGACCGCGCCGGGCACATGCTGCAGGGCGGTGTCTTCCTGCGGGAGTTCGTCGCCGAGGGTGTCGAGTGGGCCCACATCGACATCGCCGGGCCGTCGTACCACTCCGGTGAGGCCACCGGTTACTGGACGAAGGGCGGCACGGGCGTGCCGGTGCGCACCCTGCTGACCCTGATCGACGACGTCGCCGCGAACGGCTGACCGCCGAAGTGCCGCCCGGTCTCAGGCCGGGCGGCGCTTCTGCCGCTCGTTGTAGTCACGCATCCGCTGCGGGTAACCCATGAGCCGGATGTCGTAGATCGGCATGGCGAGCTGGTGCGCGAAGCGCCGGGCACCCTCCGGGGAGTCGACACGCCGCCGGGTCCACTCACCGTCGTGTGCGACGAGCAACAGCGTGGTCTCGGTCACCGTCGTCTCGGGCTCGATGAAGCCCTCCACACCACGCCGCGACCGGACGAACTCAGCGAGATGCTCGAGACCGGCACGATCCGCCTGCCGTCCGGCCCCGCGGGCCGGCTCCCTGCGCCGCCGGAACCAAGCCACGCCCCACTCCTTACGGTCAACTGCCGCAAGGGTACGTCCTGACCGGTTTTGTTGGGCACCTGGATACATAGACGAGCCGGGTAAGTGACAAGATGGCCGGGACAGCTGTGACCGTTTCCACCGTGTGACCCACGTGGCAACGACGCGATCCGGGAGTAGACGTGAGCCAGCCTGGCGGAACCTTCGACATCGTGATCCTCGGCGCCGGCAGCGGCGGTTACGCCGCCGCGCTGCGTGCGGCCGAGCTGAACCTGTCGGTGGCCCTGATCGACAAGGCGGAGTTGGGCGGCACCTGTCTGCACCGCGGCTGCATCCCGACCAAGGCGCTGCTGCACGCGGCGGAGGTGGCCGACCAGACCCGCGAGAGCGAGCAGTTCGGCATCAAGGCCGACCTGGTCGGTGTCGACATGGCCGGGGTCAACGCCTACAAGGACGGCGTTGTCGGCCGCCTCTACAAGGGCCTCCAGGGCCTCATGAAGCAGCCGAACATCACGCTGGTCCAGGGCGCCGGCAAGCTCGTCTCCCAGGACACGGTCGAGGTCGACGGTCAGCGGTACACCGGCCGCAACATCATCCTCGCGACCGGCTCCTACTCGCGGACGCTCCCGGGCCTCGAGATCGACGGCACCCGCGTGCTGGCCAGCGAGCACGCCCTCAAGCTCGACCGCGTGCCGACCTCCGCGATCGTGCTCGGCGGCGGTGTCATCGGCGTCGAGTTCGCCAGCGTCTGGAAGTCGTTCGGCGCCGACGTGACCATCCTCGAGGCGCTGCCCCGGCTGGTCGCCGCCGAGGACGAGGAAATCTCGAAGCAGCTCGAGCGCGCGTTCCGCAAGCGGAAGATCAACTTCAAGGTCGGCAAGCCGTTCGAGAAGGTCGAGCACACCGAGAACGGCGTGAAGGCCCACCTCGCCGGCGGCGAGACCGTCGAGGCCGAGATCCTCCTGGTCGCCGTCGGCCGTGGCCCCACGACCAAGGACCTCGGGTACGAGCAGCAGGGCATCACGCTCGACCGCGGTTTTGTCATCACGAACGAGCGCCTGCACACCGGCGTCGGCAACATCTACGCGGTCGGCGACATCGTGCCCGGCCTGCAGCTGGCCCACCGCGGCTTCCAGCAGGGCATCTTCGTCGCCGAGGAGATCGCGGGGAAGAGCCCGGCCGTCATCGACGAGAACGGCATCCCCCGCGTCACGTACTCCGACCCCGAGGTCGCCTCCGTGGGCCTGACCGAGGCGAAGGCCAAGGAGCAGTACGGCGCCGAGCAGGTGTCGACCTACAACTACAACCTCGGCGGCAACGGCAAGAGCCAGATCCTCAAGACCCAGGGCTTCGTGAAGCTGGTCCGGGTCAACGACGGGCCGGTCGTCGGTGTGCACATGGTCGGCGCCCGGATGGGCGAGCTGGTCGGCGAGGCGCAGCTGATCTACAACTGGGAGGCGTTCCCGGAAGAGGTCGCCCAGCTCGTGCACGCCCACCCGACGCAGAACGAGGCGCTCGGTGAAGCGTTCCTCGCGCTGGCCGGCAAGCCCCTGCACGCCCACGCCTGACCACGATTCCCGTTCTTTAGCGGTTAAGGAGTTCTGAGAGATGCCGGTATCGGTCACCATGCCGCGGCTCGGTGAGAGCGTCACCGAGGGCACCGTCACGCGCTGGCTGAAGCAGGAGGGCGAGCGGGTCGAGGCCGACGAGCCGCTGCTCGAGGTCTCCACCGACAAGGTCGACACGGAGATCCCGTCGCCCGCCGCCGGTGTGCTCTCGCGCATCGTCGTCGGCGAGGACGAGACCGCCGACGTCGGCTCCGAGCTCGCGATCATCGCGGGTGACGACGAGGACGCCGGTTCGGCTTCGCCCGCCCCTGCCCAGGAGCAGGAGGAGGAGGAGGAGCCCGAGCCGGCCGCGCTCGACGAGCCCTCGACCGAGAAGCCCGTCGAGGAGGAAGCGCCGGCGCCGAAGACTGCGGCACCGACCGGTGGTGGCGAGGGCACGGCCGTCAAGATGCCCGCCCTGGGCGAGAGTGTCACCGAGGGCACGGTCACCCGCTGGCTCAAGCAGGTCGGCGACTCCGTCGAGGCCGACGAGCCGCTGCTCGAGGTCTCCACCGACAAGGTCGACACCGAGATCCCGTCGCCGGTCGCCGGCACGCTCCTGGAGATCAAGATCCCCGAGGACGAGACCGTCGAGGTCGGCGCCGACCTGGCGATCATCGGCGCCGAGGGCAGCACGCCCGCCGAGGCCCCGGCCCCGAAGCAGCCCGAGCCCGCCCAGGCCGAGGCTCCGAAGGCCGAAGCGCCCAAGGCCGAGGCTCCGAAGGCGGAGGCCCCCAAGGCCGAGGCCCCGAAGCCCGCCGCGCCCGCGCCGCAGCAGCAGTCCGCGCCGCTGGTCGAGTCGAAGCCCGCCCCGGAGCCCGAGCCGAAGGCGCCCGCCCAGCAGGCGCCCGCCCAGCCCGCCGCCCCGGCCGCCGAGACGGTCAAGGCGAACGGTGCCGGCGACGCCGGTTACGTGACCCCGCTGGTCCGCAAGCTCGCCGCCGAGAAGGGTGTCGACCTCGCGTCGCTCACCGGCACCGGCGTCGGCGGCCGGATCCGCAAGCAGGACGTCATCGAGGCCGCCGACAAGGCCGCCGCCGCGAAGGCCGCCCCGGCTCCCGCCGCCAAGGCCGAGGCGCCGGCACCGGCTGCGGCGCCCAAGGCCGCTCCGAGCCCGCTGCGCGGCCGCACCGAGAAGCTGACCCGGATCCGCGCGACGATCGCTCGTCGCATGGTCGAGTCGCTGCACATCTCGGCGCAGCTCACCACGGTGGTCGAGGTCGACCTGACCAAGGTCGCCGCCCTGCGCCAGAAGGCCAAGGCGGACTTCCAGGCCAAGAACGGCGCGAAGCTCACCTTCCTGCCGTTCCTCGCCCTGGCCGCGGTCGAGGCCCTGCGTGAGCACCCGGTGGTCAACTCGTCGATCGACCAGGAGGCCGGCACGGTCACCTACCACGACGGCGAGCACCTGGGCATCGCGGTGGACACCCCGAAGGGCCTGGTCGTCCCGGTCATCCGGGACGCCGGCGACCTCAACCTCGCGGGCCTGTCCAAGCGGATCGCCGACGTGGCCGAGCGCACCCGCAACAACAAGATCAGCCCGGACGAGCTGTCGGGCGGCACCTTCACGCTGACCAACACCGGCAGCCGGGGTGCGCTCTTCGACACACCGATCATCAACCAGCCGCAGGTCGGCATCCTCGGCACCGGCGCGGTCGTCAAGCGCGCCGTGGTCGTCGACGACCCCAACCTGGGCGAGCTGATCGTGCCGCGTTCGATGATCTACCTGGCGCTCAGCTACGACCACCGGATCGTGGACGGCGCGGACGCTGCCCGCTTCCTGGTGACGATGAAGGAGCGCCTGGAAGCCGGTCAGTTCGAGGGAGACCTCGGCCTGTCCTCGTAAAGAGCCGGAATGCGAAAGAGGGGGCGCCTGCGTCCCCTCTTTTGTTTTGAGCGGGTTCAAGTTCGGGCAATGATGGAGGCATGCGCATCCTCCTGGCCGGCGCGTCCGGCTTCCTCGGCACGCGGCTCGTCGAACGCTTCCGTGCCGAAGGGCACGAGCTGACCAAGCTGGTGCGCCGTCCCGCCCAGGCGGCCGACGAGGCCACCTGGAAGCCGTCCTCGGGCCAGCTCGACCCGGCGCTGGTCGCCGGGGCCGACGCGGTGATCAACCTGGCCGGGGTCGGTGTCGGTGACAAGCGCTGGAACGCCCGGTACAAGAGCCTGATCCGCAGCAGCCGGGTGGACACGGCCGGCACGATCGCCCGCGCGATCAAGACCCTGCCCGCCGCCGACCGCCCCCGCGTCCTGCTGCAGTCCTCCGCCGTCGGCTGGTACGGCGACACCGGCGACCGCCCGGTCACCGAGGAGGCGCCGGCGGGCACCGGTTTCCTGGCCGACGTGTGCCGGGTGTGGGAGGCCGCCGCCCGCCCGGCCGAGGACGCCGGCACGCGGGTGGTGCTGCTGCGCACCGGTCTGCCCCTGGACGAGCACGGTGGTCTGCTCAAGCCGCAGATGCTGCTCTTCCGGCTCGGCATCGGCGGCAAGCTCGGTGGTGGCAAGCAGTGGGTGCCGTGGATCGGTCTCGCCGACTGGCTCTCCGCGACCGGTTTCCTGCTCGACCGCGACGACGTGAACGGCCCGGTCAACATGGTGGGCCCCGACCCGGTCACCAACGCCACGTTCACCCAGGTTTTCGGGCGTGTCCTGAATCGCCCGGCCGTGCTGCAGGTGCCGGGGATCGCCCTGCAGGTGGCTCTGGGCGAGTTCGCCGGCGAGGCTCTGCGCAGCCAGAGGGTGCTGCCGGGTGTGCTCGAGCGGGCCGGTTTCCGCTTCTCGCAGCCCACTCTGGAGGAGGCGCTGCGCGCCGCGGTCGACCAGGAATCGAACGCGGCGGCCTGAGTCCCGGCCCGGACTTGCTAACCTGCGGCTGGTGTCCGTCGTCGCCGCAGCGCCTTCCGAGTCCGCCGATCCGCCGGTCGTCACACCGACCCGCACCGGCGGTCTTCTGTCGTGGCGTCCCCACCTGATCGTCGCCGTCGCGGCCCTCGCCCTCGCGGCGTGGGTCACCAACGGCCTGTGGCAGGACCCCGCCGGGCACGTCGTCGCCAAGAACGCCGGTGATCAGGCCTTCTTCGAATGGCTGCTGGGTTACGGCGTCTACCTGCTGGGGCACGGCGCCGATCCGTTCTTCACGGACCTGATGAACACCCCGCTCGGCGTCAACCTCGCGGCGAACACGTCCATCACCGTGTACATCGTCCTGTTGGCACCGCTGACCGTGCTGGCCGGTCCGCAGGTGAGCTTCGCGGCGATCCTGACCCTCAACCTGGCCGGCTCGGCGTTCGCCTGGTACCTCTTCCTCCGCCGATACCTGGTGAAGCGGTCCGCGGCCGCGGCGCTGGGCGGCTTCTTCTGCGGCTTCGCGCCCGGCTTCATCTCGCACGCCAACGGCCATCTGAACTGGACCGCCGGCTGGGTCGCGCCCGTGGTGCTGTGGTGGGTGCTCAAGCTCCCCGAGCCGAAGCGCTGGCTCCGGAACGGCATCATCCTCGGCCTGCTGGTGGCCGTCGGCTTCTCCATCGCCGCCGAGGGGCTGTTCTTCACCGCGCTGGCCAGCGGCGTCTTCCTGATCACCCGGTCGCTGCTGCCGGCCTGCCGGTCCGAGGCGCGCCGGGCCGTGCCGACGGTCCTCGCCGGCCTGGGCGTGACCGCGGTCGTCGCCGGCGCGCTGCTGGCGTACCCGTTGTTCATGCACTTCGCCGGGCCGCAGACGTTCAGCGGGACCGGTTTCAACCAGGCGCACTACGCCGAGGACATCGGCGCCTACTTCGAATATCCGACCCGGTCGGTCGCCGGCTGGCTCGGCCTGGGCAGCGCCCTGGCGCCGAACCCGACCGAGGAGACGTCGTTCTTCGGCCTGCCGTTGCTGGTCCTCGTGGTCGTCGCGATGGGAATGCTGCGACGGCACGCGACACCCAGCCGCTTCGCGACCTTGACGGCGCTCTCCACCGTCGGCGTCGTCTTCCTGGTGCTGTCCCTCGGACCGCAGCTCAAGTTCTTCGGCGGCACCACAAGCATCAAGCTCCCGTACGCCGCCCTGCTGCACCTCCCGCTCTTCGACTCGGCCCTGCCCGGCCGCCTGGCCCTCGTGGTCGTCGGCGTGATCGGCATCGTCCTGGCCCTGACCGTCGATCGGCTGCTGACCGAGCCGATGCCGTCGACCCGGACACACACCCTGTGGGCGGCCGGCTTCGCGGTGGCGCTGGTGCCGCTCTTCCCGATGCCGGTGCTCACGACCGAACGCGCCCCGGAGCCCTCGTTCATCGCGGACGGGATCTGGAAGGACTACGTCAGCGACGGCGGTGTGCTGACCACGCTGCCGTTCGCGACCACGGACACCGCTGACGGGCAGCGCTGGCAGGCGTACACGATGGCCCGGCGCGGGGAGCAGTTCCGCATCCCCGACGGGTATTTCCTCGGGCCCGGCGGGCCGGACGGCACGGGCCAGATCGGGGCCACCCAGCGGCACACCGACTGGCTGTTCTTCCGCGCGGCCCTGTACGGCTACGTGATCCCGCTCGACGACTACGACCGCCAGCAGGCCCGGGACGACTTCGCGTACTGGAAGGTCCAGGCCGTGTTCCTGCCGGACCAGATCACGGGATCGCAGAGCCCGCTGTTCCGCGCCGCCGTGGAGATGACGGCGACCGACCTGCTCGGTGAGCCCGAACGTGTCGGCGGGGTGCTGCTGTGGCGCATCCGCCCCGGGATCGATCCGCTCTCCAAGAGCTAGGCTCTTGTTCGTGACGACTTCTACGCTGCAGGTCCTGCGCCCGGGCCTGGTCGATTACCGCGAGGCCTGGGACGAGCAGCGGCGGCTGCACGACGCCGTGGTGGCGGGCACCCGGCCGGACACGATCCTGCTGCTCGAGCACCCGAGCGTCTTCACCGCCGGCAAGCGCACCGAGCCGCTGGACCGGCCGACGGACGGCACCCCCGTCGTCGACGTCGACCGGGGCGGCAAGCTCACCTGGCACGGCCCGGGTCAGCTCGTGGGGTACCCGATCGTCAAGCTGCCCGACCCGATCGACGTGGTGGCGTACGTCCGCCGCGTCGAGCAGTTGCTGATCGACGTCTGCGCCGAGTTCGGTGTCACGACCGACCGCGTCGAGGGCCGCAGCGGCGCCTGGGTGCGCGCCGACGACCGTGGCCCCGACCGCAAGATCGCGGCGATCGGCATCCGCGTGTCCCGCGGTGTCACCCAGCACGGTTTCGCCATCAACGGCGACTGCGACCTGGCGAACTACGACCGCTTCGTGCCGTGCGGCATCCGCGACGCGGGGGTGACCTCGCTGAGCTGGGAGCTGGGCCGGCCGGTGACGGTCGCCGACCTGCTGCCGGTTGTCGAACGCCACCTGCCGACCCTGCTGTGAACCTCTACCGCGACCCGCTGGACAAGCGCGTCTTCGTGCCGACCAGGAACGGCCGGGTGCTGCTGAACTTCGGCCACCCGATCGCCTGGGCGATCGTCGTCAGCACCACGATCATCCCGCTGGTGGTTGTCGTCGGCATCACCATCGCCGTGCTGGCCTGACTCAGGGTGTGACCCGGGTCAGGTCGCGCGGGAACGCCGTGACCTCGCGGACGTTGGACGCACCGGTCAGCCGCGCGACAAAACGCTCCAGCCCGATGGCAAAACCGCCGTGCGGCGGCATCCCGTAGCGGAACGCGTCCAGATAACCCTCGTACGGCGCGGTGTTCCCGCCCAGGGCCGCCTCGTAGTCCTCGTAACGGTGCAGCCGCTGCCCGCCGGTGACCAGCTCGAGCCCGCGGAACAGCAGGTCGAAGCTGTTCGACCAGGCCGGGTCGGACGGCTGCGGATGTGTGTAGAACGGCCGTTTGCGCATCGGATAACCGGTCACGAAGACGAACTCCGACCCGTGCTCGCGCAGCGCCCACTCCCCCAGCGCCCGCTCGTGCGCGGGCGCCAGGTCGGGCTCGTCGGCCGGCGCACCGGCGATCTTCAGCGCGTCCGAGAAGTGCAGTGCCGGGATCTCCGCAGGCACCTCGGGCACCTCGAAGCCGGTCCGCTCCGCAACGGTGGCCGTCATGCCGGCGATCACCTCGGTCAGCACCGCCATCACGTCCCGGTGGTCGCCGATGAACCCCAGCTCGGCGTCGAGCGACGTGTACTGCGCCAGATGCCGGGCCGTGTCGTGCGGCTCCGCCCGGAACACCGGCCCGACCTCGAAGACCCGCTCGAAGACGCCGACCATCAGCTGCTTGTAGAACTGCGGCGACTGCGCCAGATAGGCCGGCCGCCCGAAGTAGTCGAGCGCAAAGACGTTCGCCCCCGACTCGGTCGCCGACGCCACGATCTTCGGCGTGTGGATCTCGACGAACCGCTGCCGTGCCAGCGTCGCCCGGAACCCCTCGGTCGCGGCCGCGGAGATCCGCAACGCCGCTGCGCGGCTCGGATGCCGCAGAGCCAGAGCCGCATGGTCCAGCTGAGTGGGCAGGCTAGCCCCGAGCGCGGGCCGATGCAGCTCGAACGGCAGCGGTACGCCCACAGCGTTCAAGATCTGCAAGGTCGGACCGGTGAGCTCGACCCCGGCCGGGGCCGCGGAGTTGGCGGTGACCGTGCCGGTGAGCGAGACGACCGACTCCTCGGGCAGCGTCTCGATCCGGGCGCGCAGCTCCGGCTCGGTGACGACAACCTGGGTGAAGCCGGCGGCGTCCCGGACGATCAGGAAGGCGACGGCCTTGAGCAGCCGGCGGCGGTGGACCCAGCCGGCGACCGTGACGGTCTCGCCGGTGTGCCGGGCCAGTTCGGTGGAGAGGATGCGTTGCATGGCTGTTGACCTCCTCGGTGACTGCAACGCGGCCCCAGGGAGGCGTGGGCGAGCGGGATCCTCGCGGTACCACCACACCTTCACGCCCGGAGGTCCGGGCGCCTCTTGTCGTGCTCGGCTCAGGAGTGTCTTCGCGCCCCGGCGCCGGGCCACCTTCACAGCTGCCGGTGGCTCTCTCGGCCGGTCGGATCGGGGCGTTACTCGGTTCCGTCGTCGCCGTGGACGAGACCTTAACAGCGGCGGATCGGCCCGCAAACTGAGTTTCCGCAAAAGGCGTGAGGGCCCTCACAGGATCAGGTAAGTGAGCCTCGTCGCCCCTGCCACGGTTGATCTTGTCTTCGGCGTAACCTCAGCCTTGTGACTATTGCTCCCGAGGGCCGCCGCATGCTGCGCATCGAGGCGCGCAACGCCGAAACTCCCATCGAGCGCAAGCCGCCGTGGATCAAAGTCAAAGCCAAGATGGGCCCGGAATACACGCACATGCGTGGCCTGGTCCAGAAGGAAGGCCTCCACACGGTCTGCCAGGAAGCCGGCTGTCCCAACATCTACGAGTGCTGGGAAGACCGCGAGGCGACCTTCCTCATCGGCGGCGATCAGTGCACCCGCCGCTGTGACTTCTGCCAGATCGACACCGGCAAACCCGCCGAGTTCGACGCCGACGAGCCCCGCCGCGTCGGCGAGTCCGTCGCCACGATGGGCCTGAAGTACGCAACAGTCACCGGCGTCGCCCGCGACGACCTCCCCGACGGCGGCGCCTGGCTCTACGCCGAGACGGTCCGCCAGATCCACAAGCTGCAGGCCGGCTGTGGCGTCGAGCTGCTCATCCCCGACTTCAACGCCGAGCCCGACCAGCTCGCCGAGGTCTTCGGCTCCGCCCCCGAGGTCCTGGCCCACAACGTCGAAACCGTGCCCCGCATCTTCAAGCGCATCCGCCCCGGTTTCCGCTACGACCGCTCTCTCGGCGTGATCACCCAGGCCCGCGCGGCCGGCCTCGTCACCAAGAGCAACCTCATCCTCGGCATGGGCGAGGAGCGCGCAGAGGTCTCCCAGGCGCTGCGCGACCTGCACGCCGCCGGCTGTGAGCTCATCACCATCACCCAATATCTGCGCCCGACCCCCCGCCACCACCCCGTGGAACGCTGGGTCAAGCCGGAGGAGTTCGTCGAGCTCCGCGACGAGGCCGAGGAGATCGGCTTCGCGGGCGTCATGAGCGGGCCGCTGGTCCGCTCGTCCTACCGCGCCGGCCGCCTCTACCAGCAGGCCCTCGCCGCCCGCGGCTGACCACACCGTCGCCGTCCTCTTCATCCGGCCCGCCCACCGTTTGTTCTGGTGGGCGGGTTCTTGCGCGGTGACCTGATCAGGCGAGCGCGGCGACCAGCATGGTGAAAGCCGCGATGATGACAACGACGCGGATGTAGTGGAGGCGGTCCCAGCGCTTCATCTGCTGCTTCCAGTCGTCGGGGCGGTTGTCGGGGGTCCAGGTGCTGGTCCGGTTGTTGATCGGGACGAGCAGTACGACCGACATGAGCACGCTGACGAGCAGGAACGCACCGGCGGTGACAACGAGGCCGGTGCCTTCGTCTCCCCACCCGGCGACGGCCCAGATCGCGACCAGGACGAGCGACGTGATGTACCAGACCGGCATCACGGCGCCGAGCATCCGGCCGCCGTGGGCGCGGCCGAGCAGACCGCTGTCGCGGGGCAGGGCGCACAGGATCGGGTTGATGACAAAGGCGACCGCGAATTCCACCCCCACCATCACGCCGACGATGACGGTGGTGAGGACCTCGAGGGCGTTGAGCATGATGGTCCTTCCTGAAATCTAGCGTTGATAGCTGCCAGTGCAACGCTATACCTTCTACCGCTCGATTGTCTAGCGGTGCTAGGATCACATCATGTCGGTACAGGAACGCAAAGAGCGCGAACGGGCGGACCGCGAGCGCCTCATCTTGGCGACGGCTCGCGAGATCGCCGAGGACCAGGGCTGGGACGCGGTCACCACGCGGCGGCTGGCCGAGCGGATCGAATACAGCCAGCCCGTCCTCTACAGCCATTTCCGCGGCAAGCGCGAGATCATCGGCGGCGTTGCCCTCCAGGGCGCCGCCGAGATGGCCGTGGCGTTGCGGGCTGCGGCCTCCGCCGCGGACGGACCAAGGGCCCGGGTCACCGCCCTCGCCCGCACCTATCTCGACTTCGCCGCCCGCAGCCCGGCCGTCTACGACGCCATGTTCCAGCTGGACGGCGGGCTGGCGTTCGCCCAGGAGGACACTCCGGCACCTCTGCAGGACGCCTTCGCCGCCCTGCTGGAAAGCCTCGGGGAGGTCGCGGGCAACGGCGTCGATCCGGGGCTTTTCACCGAGGTGTTCTGGGCGTCCCTGCACGGGCTGGCCACCCTGACCCGGGCGGGGCGACTGCCACCGGCGGAAACCGAGCGCCGGACGGAGCTGCTGGTGGACCGGCTCGCCGTCCTATCCCGAAGTTAGGCAGTTCGAGTCTTTGGCCGGTGGCCGGTAGCCGGGTGGCCACGCTCCGATGGAGAGGTTCCGACTTCTCCGGGAGGACAGCCATGGCAGGCACCACACGCAGAACCGTCCTGACAGGCGCAGCGGCAACGGCAGCCGCGGCGATACCCGCGACTGCGTACGGCAGGCACCGGGCCCCGACCATCGTCCTGGTGGCGGGGGCCAACGGTGGGCCCGGCGGCGACGCCGAGCTGACCATGCGCGGCCATCGTGTGCTGGGCGTGGAGCTCCCCGGCCACGCGGCCGCGGACGGCCAGTTCCGTCTGTCGTACCAGGCGCCGCAGGACCTCGCGGCGCTGGCCACCGAGCGTTCGCCGATGGCCGGCATCACCCTCGACGACTACGTGCGGAGCACCGTCGCCGTTGTCCGCCGGGTGGCCCGGAACGGCCCGGTGCTGCTCTGGGGCGGCAGCATGGGCGGCGCGACGCTGAGCCGTGTCGGCAACGAGGTCCCGTACCTGATCGACCGCATCGTCTACAGCTCGGCGTTCTGCTGCATCGACCTGCCGAGCTGCGGCGCGTACCTGACCACGCCGGAGGCCGCGGACAGCCTGCTCATGTCCCTGGCTCCGGCGGGCATCGGCGACCCGGCGGTCATCGGGGCGTCCCGCACCAACTGGCGCACCGCCGATCCGGAAGTCATCGCCCTGCTCAAGGAGGCCCTGCAGGCCGACGCGAGCGACGCCGAGTTCCTGGCCATGCTCAACACCATGCAGCCCGACGAGTCGGTGCAGGTCCCGCTGGACGAGGCGCGCGGACACGCGGCAACCTGGGGCCGGATCCCCCGCACCTACATCAGGCACACCCGCGACCGCTGCCTCCCGCCGGCGCTGCAGGACCGCATGATCGCCGAGGCCGACCGCCTCACCCCACACAACACGTTCGACGTCCACTCGATCGCCACCACCCACGCACCGGACGCGGCGGGCTGGGCGGCAACCGTCGATCTCATCGATTCCCTGGCCCGGCGTCTCTGAACGGCTTGAGCCGGCGAAGGGTGAACCCTCGCCCGTCCGGGTCGAGGGGTCCTGTCGCCTTCTTGAAGAGGTATTCGGCGCGTTCGTAGGACAGGCGTCCGCGGCCGGTGTCCGGGCAGCGGTCCGCTTCCGGCGGCATCCGGCCCGGCCCCGGCCGCCGGTCAGCCAGGAACACCGGCCCACGGGTGCGTCCCCCCAGCAGCTCGTCCAGCAGCCGGGCAGCACCGGAACGCCAGGTCACCCAGGTTGCACCGGCGCGGGCCCGGCGGTCTTCAAGGTCCAGGTCCTCGACGTTCAGGGACAGCACCGTACGGACACCGGCCGCCGACTCGTGCAACAGGCGCCACAGTGCGCGCTCGCGGAGGGGCAGGTCCAGACCCCACACGGCTTCGAGACCAGTGGCGGTGATCGGCGTGATGCGGGGGCGGGTCTCGGGGCGGCGTTCCAGGGTCGCGGCCAGGTCGCCGGTCGCCGACCAGGTGCTGAAGGAGCGGATCGCCGACAAGTGGCGGTTCCAGGTCTTGGCGGACGTCGAGCCCCACAGCGACGAGAACGCCCGCGCCACCTCCGGAGCGGTGACGGTGGTGAGTGGCAGTCCGCCGCCGACGGCAAGGCTCAGTCGTTCGAGAGTCTGCCGGTAGGACCGCAGTGTTGCCGGGCCGAGGTCGTCGCGGGCGAGGAAGTCGCGGACCGCCTCGCCGAGCGTGCTGCCGGCCGGCGCCGGCGCCGGGATCTCCGCGGCGCGGCGGAGCAGGAACGCGCTCTCGGCGGCGTTGCGGGCCAGCGCGGCCGCACGTTCGAACTCGTGGCGGGCCTCCTCGTCGCGGCCGAGCCGGAGCAGGAGATCACCGCGGACGCCCGGAAGCAGGTGATAGGCCCGCAGGGCGGCGTCGGTGCGCAGTGAGTCGACGAGGTCCAGCCCGGCCTGCGGACCCCGGGCCAGGCCGACCGCGACCGCCCGGTTGAGCTGGACGACCGGTGTCGGCAGCAGCCGGGCCAGTGCGGCGTACAGCCCGGCGATGCCCGCCCAGTCCGTTTCCTCCGCCGTACGCGCCTGGGCGTGGGTGACCGCGATCGCCGCCTGCAGGACGTACGGTCCGGGCGTACCGCCGAGGTCCTTGGCGCGGAGCAGCGCGGTGAAGCCGCGCCGGATGAGCAACGGATCCCAGCGGCCGCGGTTCTGCTCGTGGAGCTGGATCGGCTCGCCGGCCGGGCCGGTGCGCGCCGCCGAGCGCGACTCCTGGATCTCCATGAGCGCGACCAGGCCGTGGACCTCGGCCTGGTCCGGCGCGAGTTCGGCCAGCATCCGGCCGAGCCGCAGCGCCTCGTGACCCAGGGCCGGACGCATCAGGTCATCACCCGAGGTCGCCGAATACCCCTCGTTGAAGATCAGGTAGACGACTTCGAGCACCGACGACAGCCGGCCGGTCAGCTCCTCCGGCTCCGGCAGCGCAAAGGGCACCGCGGCGTCGGCCAGTGCGCGCTTGGCGTCGGCGATGCGGCGGGTGATCTCCGGCTCGCTCGTCAGGAACGCTCGGGCGATCTCCTTGGTCGTCAGCCCGCCGACGACACGCAGGGTCAGCGCCGCCCGGTCCTGCGCCGGCAGGACCGGATGGCACGAGATGAACATCAACCGCAGCACGTCGTCGTGGTCCGGCTCGGCCGGTCGGTCCAGGTCACGGGCGTACGCGTCAGCCTTGCGCTCGTGCAGCCGCGCCCGGCGGAGGTGATCGACGGCCCGCCGTTTGGCGATCGCCGTCAGCCACGCCGCGGGATTTTCCGGTACGCCCGCAGCAGGCCATTGTTCGAGCGCAGCGACCAGGGCGTCCTGGGCCAACTCCTCGGCCAGGCCGATGTCGTGCACGAGGTGCATGAGCCCGCCGATGATCCGGGCGGACTCGAGCTTCCAGACCGCATCGATCGTGCGGTGGGTGTCCGTCACCCCCGGCCCGCATCGAGGCCGGGGGTGCGGGTCGATCCGGTCACGGGCCGAAAACCTCCTGCAGGACACTCTCGCCATCGCCGACGATCTTGCGGAAGCGCCGGGTCAGCTCGATGGCCTCCTCGCGGGACCGGACCTCGACCAGCGCGAACCCGGCCACGGCCTCCTTCGCCTCGGTGAACGGCCCGTCGGTCACGGTGATCTCGTCACCGGCCGAGGTGACCCGGACGCCGCCCGGCTCGAGACCACCCGTGGCAAGCAGGACGCCGGCCGCGGTCAGTTCCTCGATGAACTTGCCCATCTCGGCGTAGAGGTTCTCGTCGGTGGACTGCTCGGTCGGCTTGGACATCATCAGAAAGCGCATCGTGCTGCTCCGTTCTCGGTGGTGACTCCTGCCCAGACGTCGAACGAGAGATGTGACAGGTAATCACACCATTCCCTGTCACATCACAGGGCCGACGTGAAGGCAGAACCGCAGAATACGAACCCGAGAGAGGCCCAGCCATGCCCACGCCCACCACCCGTTCGATGTTGATCTGCGCCGCCGTCGCCGGACCGCTGTGGGCGGTGGTGTCCCTCGCCCAGGCGGCCACCCGCGAGGGCTTCGACCTCACCCGGCACCCGCTGAGCATGCTGAGCAACGGCGGGCTCGGGTGGCTCCAGATCATGAACTTCCTCGTCGCCGGCGTGCTGACCATGATCGGTGCGGCTGGACTGCGCCGGGTGCTGGACAGCAGGTGGGTGCCGAGGCTGGTCGCCACCTACGGGGCCGGGCTCTTCGCCGCCGGAGTTTTTGTAATGGACCCCGCCGACGGGTTTCCGGCCGGGACGCCGTACGGGATGACCTCGGCTCTGACCTGGCACAGCTACGGCCACATGGCCGCGGGAACGGTCGCTTTCACCGCCTTGATCGCGGCCTGTTACGTCCTGGCCCGGTCTTTCCGGCGTGCCGGGCACCACGGCGCGGCGGTGGTCTCGGCGGTCGCGGGCTCGGCGTTGCTGATCGGGAATCTGTGGGCGATGAGCGGCGGCGCGGCCGGATCACTGGGCCTGGCCGTCGGGGCGATCACGGCGTCGGTCTGGATCTCGGCGGTCGCCGGGTCCTGGGCGAGTAGGGCGCCTCGCTGACCACTACACTTTCGGGTATGGCAAAACCCCAGGAGAAGGTGTCGTTCGTCGAGCGCCTGAAGCAGATCGGCCAGGTGTTCGCGTTCACGGCGCGGCAGGACAAGTGGTTCGTCCCGCTGCTCATCGCGGCGGTCCTGATCCCGCTGGCGCTGACGGTGCTGGTTGTTCTCCTGGGGCTCGGCTGGGTCTGGATCCCGATCGGCATCATGGTGGCCCTCCTGGCCGCCCTGATCGTGCTCAACCTCCGCTCGAACACCGCCATGATGAACGCCGCCGAGGGTCAGCCCGGCGCGGCGGCCTCGATCGTCGAGAACATGCGCGGCGACTGGCGTGTCCGCCCGGCGGCCAGCTCGACCACCCAGTTCGACATGGTCCACATCGTGATCGGCCGCCCCGGTGTCATCCTCCTCGGCGAGGGCCAGACCCAGCGCGTCCGCAACCTCATGGGCCAGGAGAAGCGCCGCCTCTCCAAGGTCATCGGCAACGCCCCGATGTACGACTACCTGATCGGCCAGGGCGAGGGTGAGCTGTCCATCCGCAAGCTCCGCACCACGGTCATGAAGCTCCCCCGCAACCTCACGGGCAAGGACGTCAACGCCCTCGACAAGCGCCTCGGCGCCCTGATGGCCCGCCCCCAGATGCCCAAGGGCGCCATCCCCAAGAACATGCGCCCCGGCGGCAAGGGCATGCGCCAGCAACGCCCCCGCTGACGTTCATCACTGGGTATCGGCTGTTCGGACGTTGATCCTCATCACTTCGCGCTGCTACAAAGATCGAGCGTCCATCATGGAATTCGGATGCTCGACGGGGTTGTCTTTCGCGAGTGAGACAGGAGCTGATCCACCCATGAAACTCAGCACAAGGTTCGTCCGGCGTGCCGCGCTGGCCTCGGCCGCCGCGGCCGGTGCCGCGGTTCTGCTGTCGCCCGGGGCCGCGTTCGCGGCGACCGACGACAGCTTCACGGTCAAGACCACCAACGGTTGCGGCTCGGTGGAGTTCGTCGACTACGGCCCGGGTGCCGCGGGCGGTGGCAACAACGACGACTACCTGGTCATCCACGACTACTGCTCCGACGGCCACGGCGTCACGGCGTTCTCGACCGTCAACAACGGTGAGCAGAAGTCCGAGTACAACGGCAACGGCCTGGCCGGCGCCGCCGTCATCTGGGACCCGTTCGCGCCGCGGAACATCAACGCCGGTGACACCATCAAACTGAAGGTCTGCCTCTTCGACGGTCCCGCCGACGAGACCGGTCAGTACTGCAAGACCGTCTCGAAGACGAGCGTCGACGGCTGATCGTCAGGCCACGCAGAACTCGTTCCCTTCGGGATCGAGCATGACCACATGACCCAGCTCGTCACCGCCGTAGGACTCCTCACGCACCACGGTCGCCCCGGCGGTGACGAGCTCGGCCACCCGGGTACGGATGAGGTGCTCGCCGCCGACCCGGATGTCGATGTGCATCCTGTTCTTGGCGGTCTTGCCCTCAGGCACCCGCAGGAAGCTGATCGCCGGCCCTTTCCCCGCCGGATCGATCAGCGAAGCATTGTCAGGACCGTCGTAGCCCGGCTCCGGCACATAACGCAGCGCCTGCGCCCAGAATGCGGCCAGCCGCTGCGGGTCGGCAGCATCGCACCCCAACGTCCAATGGGTTCCCATGCCCGGCACGCTACCGGCGGTCACGTTCGTCCGCTCTCGGCGGCCGCACCAGGTGACGCCGCCGTTCGTCCGAGGCCCCGAACGCTGCGAAGTTGGCCCTGGCCTGCGTCAGACTGAGCGCCCTGTTGGGCCCGCCCCGCACCTCGTGGGCGTCGTGATCGTCCTGCCCGTCGTCCTCCCAGAAGCACACGGGACAGATCTCGTACTCCCCGCGCTGCTCCAAGGTGACGTATCCGCAGCACGGGCAGGCGCAGCCGGCGTGCCGCATCTCGCAGACCGGCTGCCCGGGATCGTCGTTGTGCACGATGACGTCGGCCCGCCCGGTGGGAAGAACCGCCGCGTTGTACAACTCCTGCGCGGGCAGGTAACGCTCGCGCCAACGCCGTTCGACGTCGGCCTATGACAACACCCCGCGCTCCCGGATCACGGCCCGTTCCAAGGTGGTCTCGAACGCCGTAGACACCAGAATCCGCAGGTCCCACCGATCATTCAGCTCGGGCCGCATCAGGAAGACCCCGTCAAAGATCAGCACAGCGCCGGCCGGCGCCGTCCTGACCGGCGGAGACAGCACGGCATCCGCCGCCCGGTCGTAGAGGGTGTCCTGAAACTGTCGATCACCACCCGGCCCGAGCGGATCGAGCAGCACCCGCTTCAACCCGTCGTTGTCGTGAGTGTCGAAGTAGCAGCCCTCGGCCGAATACTCCCCGCGCGCATAACGCCGCGCCCGCGGGAAGAGGAAGTCGTCGATCGTCGCCCGAACGACGTCACGACCCTGCGCACGCAAGACACCGGCCAACTCGTCGGCCAGCGTGGTCTTACCGGAGGCGGGCACCCCATCGACAGCAACCCGTACCGGATGCGCGACGGTGATGGACTCGACCACCTCAGCCAGTCTCCGAAGCACGTCGTTGCGCATCCTCGGTCCACCTCCCTGTCCGTCGCTCACCAGGCCCGCGGGCGTTCCCCGGAGACCTTCTCAGACGCGGGTCTCCGCCACGATCCAATCCAGGTACCTGCTCCACCCGCCGGTGATCGGCAGGACGATCACTTCTGGGACCTCGCTGCTGTGGTGCTCGGGCAGCCAGGCCACAAGGTCGTCGACCTTGTCGGACGCGGTCTTGATCCACAGCTGCCACTCCGGCTCGTCGTAGATCTCGCCCTGCCACCGGTAAACCGAGCGGACAGGCGAGGTGATCTGCACGCACGCGGCCAGCCGGGCCTCGACCAGCTCGTGCGCGATCTTTCGGCCCTCCTCTTCCGAGGGTGTCGTGGTCAGGACTACGACGTGATCACTTTCCATCGGGGTCTCCTTCGATTACAGCTGCATGAACTGCATTGTCTGATCCGCGCCGGGGACACAAACGGCGGCCATGTCGGCTGGGAGCCGGGGCATGCCACCGTTTCAGGCGTCAGAACAGGTCAGACGTTGTAGTACATCTCGAACCAAGCGGGGTAGTGCGCTGACCTCGGCCGGTGTGACGAATGGCGGCGCTGACCAGGGCATATCGTTCGCGCTCGTTGTCATCGCTTTTCGGCTCTTTACGGCGGGGCTTGTGCCCTCGTTGGGCCGCATGATCTTGAGACTTGTTAATCCCTCGATCTTCAAAGCGATAGGTGGTCTGTGTTCCGGTATGGCATCCCGTCGCGCAAGCTTCGCTCGGCCGGGCCGCGCCTGCCTGGTCCAGGTGGAGCGCCCCGCTGGACGAACGACCTGGACCAGGCAGGCGCGGTCTGGTGGCCTCCGGTGTGCGATGGTCCGCCGGGTTCCGGCCATCCCAGAGCGGCCCAGGGTCCAGGGGCGGAGCCCCGGCCGCCGGAGGCCCTCCCGGGTCGTAGGGCCGGAGGCCCTACCCGCCGGAGGCGTAAGTACGCCTAACAGGCTATGGGCTCGCGGCAAGGAGACGAAGCCCAGCAAGCGGTACGCCGTAAGCATCCGCCGCCCAAGACCCGCCCGTTTCGCGGGCAAAGGCAAGCGGGCACTTGAGGCTACCCATGCCTTAGGATCGGAAGTTATGCGTGCCAACGTTGCCAGCAAGCTTGAAACTAAGACGCCGATCCTCGCTGATTTGATCAAGGATGTCCGTGACGGACTGATCAAAGTGCCGCAGTTTCAAAGGCCCTTTGTTTGGAAGCCTAATCAGGCGCGAGACTTGCTGGATAGCATCGGAAGTAACTATCCTATCGGGAGCCTTCTTCTCTGGAAGACGACCGAGAAGCTTGCCGTTGAGCGCAACATTGGCGATTTTCGCCTTCCGGAGACGGAGGAGCTTAGCCCTACGGACTATGTGCTTGACGGCCAGCAACGAATGACGGTCATCTACGCCGCTTTGGGTGCAGAACCGAAGGAAAGCGGATTCTCCGCCGTCTATAATTTGCAGGACCAGGAATTTCTTACGCCCGGTGATGATTCCTACTCCCCCGTGGAGTTTCCGCTTCGCTGGATGTATCGGACTACTGAACTGCTTAACTTCAGAACGGCGCTTCAATCCCATCCTGATGCTTCCACCCTTCAGCCTCGATTGGACGAGCTGGTCCATGTATTTACGAACTACCGCGTTCCTGTAGTCATCCTCAAAGGTTTAACGGTAGAGGAAGTCTGCCCGATCTTTGAACGAATTAATAACTCGGCCACTAGGTTGTCAATATTCGATCTGATGGTGGCTGCAACTTGGTCGAAGTCGTTCGACCTGAACGACAAAGCCGACGACATCTCACTATCCCTAGAGTCGAAGAGCTACGGTGATATCCCCCGCAATACAGTACTGAAGTGCCTCTCCGCGCTTGAAAACAAGTCTGTGGCCAAAGAGCGAATCATGGGGCTGCGGAAGAAGACCGGAGAGGAGATGGAAGATCTGGTGGCTCGTACGAAAAAGGCGCTGATGCGGTCGGTGGATCAGCTGGTCACAGATTTTAAGATCTACTCGATCGACTTCTTGCCGTACGAAGCTCATCTGGTTATCTTGACTTACATCTGGGCCAACAATGCGACACTATCGGCCGAGCAGCTTCGTAGGGTACGGCAGTGGTTCTGGCGTACGGCGTTTTCCGAACGATACAGGGGAGCGTCGGAGAACTTCATCTCGAAGGATCTAGAGGGCATCCAAAATTTCGTCGTCAGTGGAGGCGACCTAGACGCTTACGGGTCAATTCCAAGTGACGCTGCACTGCGCAGAATCACCTTCCGTAAGAATAATTCGCGTTCTGCGGCCTTTGTGTTGGCTCTGGCGAAACAGGGGCCAGTTAACCTGACTAACGGTGCTCCGATCGACACGAGTGACGCCTTATCGGTGTACAACAAAAAGCAGTTTCACCACATCTATCCTGAAGCTTATCTACGCAATAACCGACCGGATGTCGAGCGTAATTACCTGCTCAACTTCTGTATGCTCGCCGCCTCGGAGAACAATAAGGTCAGCGATGATGACCCGAACGTTTACCTGCCGCAGCTTGCGGCTGATCTCGGCGGGCATGCCGACTCGGTTTTTCGGTCGAACCTGATGCCCGCTCCGAGTGATCTCGACTACGGGAAGGCGACGCTTGAGGAATTCCTGGAAGCCCGACTTCCAATTGTAAGGGAAGTAATGAGTACTCTGTGTGAAGGAAACAGCTAAGACCTAACTACGGCCTTGAAGCGCCTGGGGGCGCGCGAATGAACGGTTGGCTATGCTCCCAATCCGCGAAGCCCCGGCATCCTCGTAGTCGAGGCCGCCGGGGCTTCGATGTGCCTGCCTATGTCGCGGCAAGGTTCGCCGGGCCGCGCCGGGAGCGGAGCGGCAAGGCGCGGGCGGCCGGCGAAAGTGGCTCGCGTGCGGCCCGCAGGGCCGCCTTGAAGACGTATGGAAAGTTCTCACCGCTGTCCCCACCCTGGATTGTCGTGTCTCGGGACCTGCGTGACAGATCGGTATCAGGACGTGCATGACACTCCGCCAAGTGTTGGTGGAGCTGGCGTGACGAAGCTGCGGTATCAGGCCGTCCTAGGGTGTTCATTAACTGACCGTGATGATTATGAGTGTGAGGCCGTGGCAGCGATGCCGAGATGGAGGCCCGTCCACAACTGGTGAAGGCGTAGTCGGTGTAGTCGTGGGTAGCGCCGGTAGTGGCGTTCTCGGGCTTGGTCGAGGGCGGTGTTGTCGGTTAGTGCGCCGCGGTCACCAGAATCTGGGTGAGGGCCCTGGCCTGTTGTAGGTGGTACTCGGCGCGTTCGTGGTATTTCGCGGTGGCGAGGGCCCTGTACAGCCCCACAACGGTGATCAAGGCAGACAGCGGAGCGTAGAATCCGCGAATTTCTGTTGCACGATCAGGGCGCTCAACGCGGCGGCGACGACCAGCAGGTAGTTAGTCAGCATTGCTCGTTGGGTCTCGGATTGCCGTAATTGATCGCGGTGTTCGCTCCAGTAGGCCAACGTTGCCGTCTCCGAATGACTCACATCTTCTCCGTTCGAGGCACGTGGGCTCAGCCGTTAGTTTCTCGGCGCTTGGCGATGTCCTCGCGTAGGCGGCGCGCTTGCTCGTGCTCGCCCAGGCTGTTGAGGCTGTTGGCGAGGTTGTTGGCTGCGTGGAGGGTGTCGGGGTGGTCGTCGCCCTGGACCCGCCGCCGCCCGGCCAGCGTGTCCTCGTGCAGGCGGCGGGCCTGCTCGTGCTCGCCCAGGCTGTTGAGGCTGTTGGCGAGCTGGCTGGCTGCGACCAGTACTGCGCGATCGTCCGGCCCGACGGTTTGCTGCCAACGCTGGTGCCAATCGGTCGCTAGGGCCTGCGCGGTGCGATGCTCGCCCCTCAGTAGCAGGTAGAAAAGAGCTCGCCCTGCGGTCATGCGCAGGGCGGCGCTCGCGGTAACGGTGGCTCGTGCCAGAAGATGTGGCAACAGCGCTGCCCACATCGGCCACTGGTCCGGATCACTTTCGTCACCGGGTGCGGCAGCAACAAGCAACCGGTCGGCGTGTTCGATTTCGAGGCTGGTGGTAGTGGGGGTGATAACGGCTTGAGTGAGCCGGTGGACCTGTAGGTTGTCGGTGTCGACACGGGCCAGCCCAAAGGCCGCGATCCGGCCGAGCATGCGCCGCCGCGCGGTCGTGCTCGCGGCGACGGTAGCCAGCGGTCGCGGCAAGGTGCCGTCGGCAGTGCCGGTCAGCCAGGACAGTGGCACGGGTTCCGGCGCCAAAACGGCAACCAGGCGCATCACCTGGCCAGCCGCCTCATCTTGCCCGGACAGGTGCCGCATCGACGCCGTGACGACCGCCGCCAGCGACTGCGGATACCGGCCGGTCGGCCCTTCCCCCAATAACTCCGCAGGGTTGGCGGACAACTCGTCAAGATATTCATCGACGCTCATGCCGGTCTCGGCGACCAAGCCGGCCGCTTGCCCCAGCGCCAGGGGAAGGTCGCCGACCGCGGCGGCGAGCCGACCCGCGTCTGCCTCCGGCAGGGCCGGGGCCAGCTCCCGCACCAGACGCGACGCTGTCTCCCTGTCGAGCAGGTCGACGCTGATGGGGGCGGCCGCCACACCCCCGGTCTGCTGGCTGCGGGAGGTGATCACCACGTGCCCGCCACCGTCGGGGATCAGCGCGGCGATCGCGTTGACGGTTTCCGCGTTGTCGTAGATCAGTAGCCACCCTGACTCGCGTTGCAGTCGGCGCAGCACCACATCCGCTGTGATGACGGCTGCGTCGCCGATCTCGGTCCAGCCGGCCGCGGCGGCGAGTGCGGTCAGCTGCTCGCCGATCAGTTCCGGGACTTCGGCGTCGATCCACCACACCAGGTCGTATTCGTTGCCGAACAGGTGCGTGTACTCCACCGCAAGCTCAGTTTTGCCGACCCCGCCAATACCGTGCAGGGCCTGTACCAACGCCCGCTCACCCGAGCAGAGCCGTTCACGCAGCCCGGCCAGCTCCCGGCCACGGCCGGTGAACGCCGGATTCCGGCGGCGCACATTCCACACCGGAGGCAACGAGCCCGGCACCCGTACCCCGCCCACCGACGCCGTGACCGGATCGCCGCCAGGGAACCGGACGTCGCCGGACGGACGCGTCCGTCCGGCGACCGCCTCCAGCAGCACCTGCCGCGCACGCTGCTCGGGCAGACCGAACACGTCCCGGTACGTCACCACACGCAGGATCGGCGGCGGCGTCACCTTCTCGACCCGGACCGGCACCAGCCGCCGCCCCCCGTGCTCGTCGGGCGGCTCCGCCAGCACAGCCGTCCACTCGTCGGTGGTGAACCGGTCCCGAGCGAAGTAGGCCGTCGAGTACAACGCCAGCACCCGGTTCGCCCGGCCGAGCGCGTCGTTCATCCGCAGGACAAAGTTGTCGCCAGCCGACCAGTCCCACGGCGTCAGCTCCACCGACATACCGGCCCGCTCGAGCTGCTGCGCCGCCCAGCTGGCCCACGGACGGTCCGGACCGGCATAACTGATGAAGACGTCGACCCGCCCACCGCCTGTTGCGACTCCCATACCCGCCACAATGACCAGTGTTGCCGCAAACTGCGTCAGCCGAACGGGCGACGACCGCAACACGCCGGAAAATTGACTAGCCGGATGTGTCACCTACGTCCCGAGACTCAACTGTCGCGGACGTCCTGAGACTCGACAAAGTCGGCTCGAAGTCACTGCCTTTACTCGGTCCCCAGCGAGCCTCGAGGCCGTCTTCACATGGTGGGGCCAGCGGCCCACTCCCATGATGGGCGGGTCGACGGCAAGCACGGTGACGCTGAGATTGCCAGACGGAGAAGCCGCAGGACCCGTCTGTATCTTGTGGCGGTGGCGCTAAGGCGAAAACCGAGAGACGACATCCGTCAGCTGGGGCATGTGCGCCTGTGGCTCGATGATCTAGTCGAGTTGGCGAGGGTGCTTGGTGCTCAAGACATCGAAACCATCACGATTGATGGTGACATCATCGCCGAGGACATCAACGACTTGCGCGATTACGAACGCACGAAAGTCGACTCACTGCTTCTGCAATGCGTAGGTGGGCAGACTGTAGAGCTCAGTCGGAACGTCGCGAAGTTGGTGCTACCGGATCAAAGTATCCGCGATCTGGGTATGGCGGCTGAGGTGGAGCGAATAACTCGCCAGCGCCGAAGGCACATCTATCGGCTGCGACGAGCAATTTTCGCTGCGATACCTACCTTCTTGGCCGTGCTTGGAATTGTCGCATTTATGGTTCAGAAAGCGGCGACGACATCTTTGCCTGACGTCATATTTGTCTGTGCATTTTCGGCAACGATCGCGTCCATACTCACTTGGGTTCTTTGGGCCTCGACCGCAGGCAGCGTATCAAGTGCAATTATCTATACCCGGACACGAGTGGAGGCACCAACCTGGCTAGAGCGAAATAGGGACGGCTTAACAACCAACGTTATCGTAAGCCTGGTGTTTGCCGTTGTTGGTTTCATTGTGGGTCGACTCACCGATAGTGACTAACTCTGAAGCCGCCACTCTGCTCGATCCGGTTAAGGACTGGTAAGCACCGTCGAGACAGTGTCTGTCTGGTCAAGGATTCATCGTTCCGAACTAGACCAGTCTAGCCACTCCTTTTGCCAGGGTGTTTCCGGATGCTTCATCTGTTTCAGGTACTCCTCAACCGCCTTTTTGTGTCGCTCGTCATAGTCAAACAAGCTGCCCAGTAGCGATACGCGCGACAAGAAGTCCTCGCCGGCAACGATTTCCTTATCGGTGCGTAGCATTCGACGTAGCAGAAGGGTCAAGATGTCACCCGCGACCTTGGCCCTCGGTGCCAATGTCTGATCATCAAGCTCGTTGCGGCCGGTATGGACGTCTACATGATGGTTGCCGGCGTTGGCTTCGGCCTGTACTGCCAGCAAGCGGTCGTTGAAATCGTCCCATAGCCACATCACTGGAACGGTGGCGAAGAGTTCCACCCGGCCCGCAACTTGAAAACGAGGAACATCTAAGCCAGACGGGTCGTGTTCGTACCCGTAATCGACCTGCCGGATCCAGGATTGGCGTTCCTGAACGGCCTCAGCAATGTCAAGCAGCAATCGGCGCCGTTCCTCTATCGCTTTGACCTCGTCCTCGCGCTTCCAACGGGCAACGCGATCAGCCGCATCCTTCTTGCGGTTTCCTCGCTGAGTCAGTACGACACCAAGCAGCGAGAGCAAGCCACCGATCAAGCTGCCGGCCCCAGCGATGAGCAGTAGCTGCCAGAGCGACTGCTGCTGGGCAGCAGGAGCGAGCAGGGTCATTCATCCTCCTCAGCGACGTTTCGCCGGCTCGAAGAATTCATGAGATTCACGGCGGGCCGTCGGTCGGGCTTTTCAGCTTCGCTATCGTGCGTCGGCCGGCGGTGTGGCGTCAGCAGGTAGTTCTTGGCCGTTGAGACGGGCGCGGGCATCAGAGATGAAGGCTTCGCGTTCTTCGGGTGTGAGTTCCTCCTGCCAGTCCTGAAATTTGCCGATCGCTTCGGTCATTGGGGTGGAGTAGGCGGAGCTCTGGCCAACTGTCCGGAGATCCGAGTGTCCGTCGAGGACGTCACGTGCCATCTCGGCCAGGTCAGGGCCGGCGGCCCCGCCGCGGAGCCGGTTCAGGGCATCCTTGATGGCGCGAGCGACGGCAGGACTACCTGCCATTTGCTCAAGCTGCAGGTTCAGGCGATCGTCGCTCATGTCAGGCCCCCGGGCCGCTGTAGGCGGTAGCAGGCAGCGGCACCGCGGTGAGGTCGCCGCCCTGGTAAGCGGCGTCCATGACACCGCCGAACAGGCCGAGGATGACCGTGCCTGCGGTGTTGATGATGACCGACGCATCGTTGATCAGTTGCAGCATGTCAAGGACGATGTACGCGGCCGCGCCGTAGCCGGCCACCGCGCCGACCCCGGTTTCGATCAGTGCGGTACCAGCGGCGGCGGCGATCCCGGCGAGGATGGCCTTATCAGCCAGTGCCTGCAGGATGTTGCCGAGCTGGTTCGACAGCTGCCAGGCCCCGAGCGCAGCCTTGTGGTAGCTGTCTTGCGTCTTGGCGATCGCGACCTGCTGCCCGCTTGTTGCGGCGGCGAGGTCAGAGAAGTATTTGTAGGCGGCGTCGCTGGCGTTGCCGTCCCAGGAGGCGTCGAGCTGGAGCATCCCGGTTTGGATGTTGATGCCGATCTGCTGCATGCACTGGGCGAGGTTGGCCATCGCGTCGCCGTACTTCCATAGCGACTCCCAGTCGCCGCTGACCCAGTCGGTCATCCAGCCGAAGACGTCGACGCCGGTGAGCTTCTCGATGGCGGCGTTGAGCCATGCCGACGGGCTTACGTAGTTGAACAGATCGAGCGGGTTGGCGAAGCCGTTGCTCACGCTGTCGTCCGGCTTGGCGGGCTCCGTGAGGAACGCTGTCGGGTCGTCCATGTCGTTGTCCCCAGTGCCTGGTGTCAGTCGTGCTTGAACGAGGTGCGAGGCACCACCGGGTAGGTGGAGTCGACCTTCGCGGCGGCGCTCTCGTCGGTTTGCTCGTACTTGGCGGCAAGCTGTTTGAGTGCCACTTCTGAGGAGTCGGCCAGGTCCATTAGGTGCTTGAGCATGGTGTTCAGCGACGCTACGAAGTCGGCGTGGGCACCGGAGATGTAGCCCATCAGGCCGCTCTCGTGGGTGCTGAAGCTGCCGTGCTTGTTCACGTAGGCGTTCGCGGTGTCAGCCGCGCGGCGGACCGCGGCGAGCTCGTCGGCGTACTTGCGGACGGCCTGGGGGTCGACCTCGAAGCTCATGAGTTGCCCATCTTGCCGATGACCGCGATCGCCACAATCAACAGACCGGAGCCGATGCCCGCGTACAGGGCAGAGCGCGGCCACAACGACTTCATCCGCTCCGTGTCCGACGTCTGATGCAACCGGACCGCATCCCGCACCGACACCGCAAACGCAGCGGCCGGGAGCAGCAGGATCACGAAGCCGAGAACAGGCGCGGTGCCCTTAACGAGGCCCACCACCCCGGCGACAAGAGCCAGAACGTAGACGAAGGCGAGCAGTAGTGCGAACTTGCCGACCACGCGTCGTAACTCCATGGCCGAATCGCGCACGCCACTCCCCAATCACCGGATCTGTGACCGCGACGCTACCGAGAGCCGAGCCAGTCTCGGCTGAGCCGTTCGGCCCCCTGCGGACCGACCCGGACTGCGGTGGCTGCACCCGCTACCGGACCTGTCCGAGCTGCGCGGCGGAACAGGTCGCCGCCACCGATGCGGCCCGCCGGGTCCCGGCCGGGCCGCCGGCCAGCCCGTATCTGAAGCTGCGCAAGTGGGCCCACATGCTCGGCTTCGGCGGCCACTTCCTCACCAAGTCCCGCCGCTACTCCATCACCTTCGCCATGCTCGACGACGAACGCGTCACGTTCCGCCGCGCGCAGACTGGCGGCCCCGAACGGTCCGACCCGGTCGCGGAGCCCACGACGCTGGTCATCAACTTCCTCGCCTTCGTTGGCGCCGGGTGGCAAACCCCGGCCGACGCGATGCTCGCCAACACCTCCGCTGCAATGGCCCGAGAGCACCAAGATGCCGCTCGGCAGTACCTGCACACGGCAACCGCATGAGCGGACGTCAACCGTCAAGGCGAGCTTGACGCCTAGCCCAGAGATGAATCGGGCCCAATGGAATCGGAGCAATGGCAGTGAAGACAGCGCACGTGAGCGCGACGGCCGCCGAACGGCTATGGACGGTCGACGACGTCGCCGCCTTCCTTCAGGTGCCAGTCGCCACTCTCTACCAGTGGCGGCACCACCGCACCGGGCCGCCCGCCTACAAGGTGGGGCGGCATCTCCGCTACGACCCCAACGCGGTACACGCCTGGCTGACTGAGCAGGTAGGTGGCGACGATGCCCGTTGATGACCTGTGGTATCTGACGAAACGAGGGCCGGACGGGCTCCGTCTACCTTCCAAGAGGCACGGCCGCGGTAAGCGTTGGCGGGTCCGGTGGGTGGACAACGTCGGCAGCTCGCGGGAACGCCTCTTCGAGCGCAAGGCAGACGCCGACCGGTACGACGCCAACGTGCGGGCCGACCTGAGCCGGGGTGAGTACATCGATGAGCGCAGCGGACTCATCAGCGTGGCGGAGCTGGCCGAGCGGTGGCGTGCTGACCAGCTCCACATCGAGAGCACGGCGATTCATGTGGAGCACGCCATCCGGCTGCACATCGCGCCGACTATCGGCAGAGTCGCGGTCGGGAAGGTGCGACCGAGCAACGTGCAGGCCTGGGTCAAGGATCGGTCAGCGGTGCTGGCTCCCACGACGCTGCGGGTGGTCTACCGCTATCTGAGCGCGATCTTCGCCTCTGCGGTGCGCGATCGGCTCATCGCCCGCACGCCGTGCGTCGACGTCAAGTTGCCGGGCGTCGACCGCGACAAGCGCGTGATTCCGACCCCGGAGCAGGTCCACAGTCTGGCGCGGCTGATGCCGGATCGGCTGTCGGCGGCGGTTTACGTGGCGGCGGGTTGCGGTCTGCGGTTGGGTGAGGTACTCGGCCTTGAGGTGGAGGACATCGACTTCGACCGGGCCGAGCTATCGGTGCGCCAGCAGCTCAAGTCCCACAAGGGCCGTCCGCCCTACCTTGGCCGGCCGAAGACGAAGACCAGCAGTCGGGTGGTCGAGCTGCCCGAGGTGGTGGCACACGCGCTGCGCAGTCATCTCGAGAACGCGCCGAAGCCGATTGAGGTGGACGACGACACGAACCCGCGGAAGCCGATTCGGCGACCCGCCGCGCTCGTGTTCCGCAGTGCTGACGGTGGCCCGGTGTTCGCCTCGACGTTCTCGCGGACCTGGGTGCCGGTGCGGACCCAGGTGGGGCTGCCGGGCCGTTGGGGGTTCCACGGACTGCGGCACTACTACGCGACGCTGCTGATCCACGCGGGTGCAAGCGTCAAGACGGTGCAGCTGGCGCTCGGGCACTCCACGCCGACGATCACGCTCAACGAGTATGTGCATGAGTGGCCGGACGTGCTGGATCGCACCCGGGCGCTGGTCGACGGCGCTCTCGGGAAGCCGGAAACGGCGGCCACACCGGCTGTGAGCCAGGCATGACCGCCGTTCCGTACGTTGTGCCCAATCTGTGCCCGCCGCAAGATCAGAAAGCATCGGTCCTGGTCAGGGCACTAAATCAGGTCAGACGTTGTAGTACATCTCGAACTCGTGCGGGGTGGGGCGGAGGCGGACCGGGTCGATCTCGTTGGTTCGCTTGTAGTCGATCCAGGTGGAGATCAGGTCGTCGGTGAAGACGCCGCCGGCGGTGAGGAACTCGTGGTCGTTCTCGAGGGATTCGAGGACGGCGTCGAGGGAGCCGGGGACCTGCTTGACGTTGCCCCACTCCTCCGGGGGGAGGTCGTAGAGGTCCTTGTCGATCGGGGCCGGGGGCTCGATCTTGTTCTTGATGCCGTCGAGGCCGGCCATCATCTGGGCCGAGAACGACAGGTACGGGTTCGACGACGGGTCCGGGACGCGGAACTCGACGCGCTTCGCCTTGGGGTTGCTGCCCGTGACCGGGATGCGGGTGCAGGCGGAGCGGTTGCGCTGCGAGTAGACCAGGTTGACCGGGGCTTCGTAGCCGGGCACGAGACGCCGGTACGAGTTGACGGTCGGGTTGGTGAACGCGAGCAGCGACGGCGCGTGGTGCAGGAGGCCGCCGATGTACCAGCGGGCGGTGTCCGACAGGCCCGCGTAGCCGGTCTCGTCGTAGAACAGCGGCTCGCCGTTCGACCAGAGGCTCTGGTGGGTGTGCATGCCGGAGCCGTTGTCACCGAAGAGCGGCTTCGGCATGAACGTCGCCGTCTTGCCGTGCTCCCAGGCGGTGTTCTTGATGATGTACTTGAACATCTGCATCTGGTCGCCGGCGTGGAGCAGCGTCGAGAACTTGTAGTTGATCTCGGCCTGGCCCGCGGTGCCGACCTCGTGGTGCGAACGCTCGACGGTGAAGCCGACGTCGATCAGGCGGCGCACCATGGCGTCGCGCAGGTCGGAGTAGTGGTCGAGCGGCGAGACTGGGAAGTAGCCGCCCTTGTACGCGGTCTTGTAACCGCGGTTGCCGCCCTCCTCCTCCTTGCCGGTGTTCCAGGCGCCCTCGATCGAGTCGATGTAGTAGAACGCCTGGTGGGCGGACGTCTCGTGCCGGATCGAGTCGAAGATGTAGAACTCGGCCTCGGCGCCGAAGTACGCCGTGTCGGCGATGCCGCTCGACGCGAGGTAGGTCTCGGCCTTCTTCGCGACGTTCCGCGGGTCACGGGAGTAGGCCTCACGCGTGAACGGGTCGTGGATGAAGAAGTTCAGGGCGAGCGTCTTCTGGATGCGGAACGGGTCCACGAACGCGGTCGTGACGTCCGGGAGCAGCATCATGTCGGACTCGTGGATGGCCTGGAACCCGCGGATCGAGGATCCGTCGAAGGCGAGACCGTCGGTGACCACACTGTCGTCGAACGACTCCACCGGCATGTTGAAGTGCTGCATCACGCCGGGAAGGTCACAGAATCGTACGTCGACGAACTTGACGTCCTCGTCTTTGAGGTATCGCAGGAGTTCCTCGGGATTGGCGAACACACGTCCTCCTGGCACAAAGATTTTTCGAACCTGGGCGGCGTCAGCCGCCGCGTGGCAAGGCTGGTCGCGACGCTATGGGTCCGCGGTTGCCCGGGCGTATCCCTATTGTTACCGGCGTGTTACGGAGCCTGTGATCAGCCCGCGACCACCCGGACCCTACCGCCGGCCGCGGCGCTGCCGGGCCAAAATGCTCCGACAGGTACGCCCACAGCAATACTCCAGCCGTACGCCGTTACTCTCGTTTCTCGTGGCGACACGCGCGAACGGCTCCCCGACTCCGCCCGAGAAGGCGGCTGCCCTCGATCTGACACAGCTGAAGCCGGCGCATTTCGGACGCCGGTTCGCGGCCCTGCTGATCGACTGGGCGCTCTGCCTGATGATCTCGAGTTTCTACGCCGACCCGCGGGTCGTGGCCTGGCCGCCCGTGGTCGTGCTGATCCTCTTCAACGTGGTCTTCATCGGCCTGTTCGGACAGACGCTGGGCATGGCCCTGGCCCGCATCCGCTGCGTGTCGGTGGTCGATGGCGGCGCGATCGGCGTCGTCAAGGGTCTGGTGCGTGGTGTGCTGCTCGCGCTGCTGGTCCCGGCGGTCATCATGGACGGCGACCGCCGCGGTCTGCACGACCGCGCCGCCGGCTCGATCGTCGTGGCGCTGCCCCCACGGGCCAGATAGTCACTCCAGGTCGACCTTGATGCCCAGCCCGGCGGCGAGCGTGTAACTCAGCGCCGGGAGGTCGTCGGCGTGCACGATCACCCCGCGCCAGCTGGTGATCCCCGCGATCCCGTCCAGTTCGCAGCGGCGGAACCGCGTACCGTCCATGTCCGCGTGGTGGAACTGGGCCCCGGTCAGGTCGCAGTTGCTGAAGCGGGCACCCCGGAGGTCGGCGTTGGTGAAGTCCGCGCCCGCCAGGTTGCAGCCGGTGAAGCGCACGCTGTCGAAGGCCGTGAAGCGCCAGCCCGACAGGTCCAGCCGGCACTGGTCGAAGGCGACGTCGCTCAGCTTGCCGTCGGTCACCGTGAAGCCCGTCATCCGCGACTCCTCGAAGATCGCCCGGTGGACCGCACCGCCGTCGCTGCGGACGTTCGCCCAGTTCGAGGTCTGCACCTGGCAGTCGGTCAGGGACAGGTGCGGCAGCAGCGAGCCGGACAGGTCGACGCTGCGGAAGCGGCACTGGGCGATCTCCAGCGACTCCGACTCCCGCCCGGAAAGATCAAGACCGGTGAAGGCCAGTCCCTCGTACGCCGCCTCGGGCTCGAACTCGTGCAGGTCGAGCGTGGCCGTCCTGAAATAGGCAGGAGTCACGGGCTTGCGCGGCTCCCCGGTGCGACGGGACGGTGTGCGGCGGGCTGAAGGCATCCCGACACACTAGGGAGGAGAATCGGACGCGTGGACATCGCGGTGCTCGGTCCGGTCGAGCTACGGTCCGGTTCCGGTACGGCGGTGCCGGTCGCGGGCGCGCGTCTGCGTACCCTGCTGGTCCTGCTGGCGCTCGACGCGGGCCGCGCTGTCTCGACCGGGCGGCTGGCCGACGGGGTCTGGGGTGATGATCAGCCGGCGGCGGCCGGGAACGCGCTGCAGGCGCTGATCTCCCGCCTGCGCCGCGCTGCCCCCGGGCTGGCGATCGCCGCGACCCCGGCCGGTTACCGGCTCGACCTGGACCGCGACCGGGTGGACGCGCACCGTTTTGCCCGGCTGGTCTCCGAGGGCCGCTGCGACGAGGCGCTGGCGCTGTGGCGCGGGCCGACGGAGTTTCCGGACGTGGCGCGGGCCGACGCGGTGCGGCTCGACGAGTTGCGCCTGGCCGCGTGGCAGGACAGCGCCGAGGCGCGGCTGCGCGCGGGTGGCGGCGCCGAGCTCGTCGCCGAGCTGGAGGCCGTGGTTGCGGAGCATCCGCTGCACGAGCCCCTGGCCGGTCTGCTGATGCGGGCGCTGGTCACGGCCGGTCATCCCGGGCGGGCGCTGACGGTTTTCGAGCGCCTGCGGGCCGGGCTGGCCGACACGCTGGGCGCCGATCCATCACCCGAGCTCGCGGCGCTGCACGTGGAGACGTTGCGCGGGCAGCAGCGCCGGGCGCGGGGCAACCTCCCGGCCGGGGTGAGCAGTTTTGTCGGCCGCGAGGACGACCTGCGGACGGTCCGGAAGCTGATCGCCGAGCACCGGCTCGTGACCCTGACCGGGCCCGGTGGCAGCGGAAAGACCCGGCTGTCGGTGGAGGCGGGTCAGTCGCTGACCACCGTACGGCCGGACGGCGTGTGGCGGGTCGAGCTGGCGCCGGTCAGTGATCCCGCCGAGGTGCCGCAGGCGATCCTGACCGCGCTGCGGCTGCGCAGTCAGATCCCGATGATCCGGCCCGGGCGCAGCCCGCTGAGCGAGTCCGTCGACCCGCTCGCCCGACTGACCGAGGCGCTGGCCGGCAAGGACCTGCTGCTGATCCTCGACAACTGCGAGCACCTGATCGACGCCGCGGCCACGGTCGCCGACGCGCTGCTGCGCGCCGCCCCCGGGCTGCGGTTGCTGGCGACGAGCCGGGAGCCGCTCGGCATCCCCGGTGAGCAGCTCTGGCCGGTCGAACCACTTGCCCTCCCGCCCACGGAGACGCAGGCGGCGAGCTTCCCGGCCGTACGCCTGCTGCTGGACCGGGCAGTGGCCGCGCGGCCGGATTTTACGCTCGACGCCCGCACCACAGGCCCGGTGGTCCGGATCTGCCGGGCGCTGGACGGCATGCCGCTCGCCATCGAGCTGGCCGCGGCCCGGCTGCGGACGCTGCCCGTCGAGGTGCTGGCCGACCGTCTCGCCGACCGGTTCCGGCTGCTCACCAACGGCAGCCGCACCGCGCTTCCCCGCCATCAGACGCTGCGGGCGGTGGTCGACTGGAGCTGGGACCTGCTCGACGACAACGAGCGCGCCCTGTGGCGGCGGTTCTCGATCTTCCACGGCGGCGCCGAGGTCACCGCGGTCGAGCAGGTCTGCGGGGCCGACGTCGACCTGCTGGGTGCCCTGGTCGACAAGTCCCTACTGGTCCTGACGGGCGACCGCTACCGGATGCTGGAGACCATCCGGGAGTACGGCCGGAACCGTCTCGCCGAGGCGGGTGAGACCGAGCGGATGCGCCTGGCGCACGCCCGCTACCTGCTGGAACTGGCGACCGCTGCCGAGCCCGAGCTACGGCGGTCCGACCAGCTCACCTGGCTGCGCCGGCTCGGCGCCGAGCACGACAACCTCCACGCCGCCGTCCGCGCGGCGATCGACGCCGGCGACGCCCGCACGGCGACCGCGCTGACCGCCCGGCTGGGCTGGTACTGGTGGCTGCGCGGGCACCGCGCCGAGGGCTGCGCGCTGGCCCGGGACGTGCTCGCGCTGACCGGCGAGACGGATCCCGAGGACCGTGCCCTGGCCTACACCTACGCGGCCATGAACGGGCTCGAGGGCGCCGCCCCGATCGACGAGGTCGTCGGGTGGTTCGGCGCCGCCGAGCGGCAGGGCGCCGGACCCGGGGCCGCGCACCCGGTCCTGCGGCTGCTGCGGCCGCTGTCGGCGATCTTCCAGGCCGGCGGGCAGGTACGGGAGATCGAGCTGGTCGAGCCGCTCTTCGACGACCCCGACCCGTGGCTGCGCGCGATCTCCAAGATGCTCGTGGCGCAGCTACGGCTCAACTTCGGGCAGAGCCCGGATCTCGCCCGGGCCGAGCTGCGGGAGGCGCTCGACGGATTCCGCGCCACCGGCGAACGCTGGGGCATCGGCTTCTCGCTCAGCTCGCTCGGTGACATGGCCGCGGCCCGCGGCGACTTCGAGGAGGCGGTCGGCTGGCAGCGCGAGGCGATCACCCTGGTTCGCGAGGTCGGCATCCGGGAGGACCTGCCGCAGCTCGAGATGAAGCTGGCCCAGCAGCTGTGGCTCGCCGGCCACGACACCGAGGCGCGCCGGATGCTCGAGCAGGCGCGGGAGTCGGCCGAGGACGTCGGCTTGTCCGAGGTCATGGCTTCGGTGGAGTACGGCTATGCGACCCTCGCCCGCGAGGAGGGCGCCCTGGACGAGGCTCGCCGCCGGATGGCCCGGGCGGCCGAGCTGATCGACGCCTCGTCGCTGGCACCGCAGTTCAGGGCGATGACCCACTCGGGGCAGGCCCTGATCGAGGGCGCGGCGGGTGACCTCGCGGCGGCCCGCGACCTGCATGTGAGCGCAGTCGAGATCGCCGCCGACACTCGGGACTCGCCCGTCATGGCCCAGACCCTGGTCGGTGTGGCCGACTACGCGCTGCGTCTCGGCGAACCGGCTCGGGCGGCGATGCTGCTGGGCGCGGCCGACGCCGTTCGCGGCTCCGAGGACCGGTCGGTGCTGGACACCGCCCGCATCCGGACCGCGGCCCGCGCCGCACTGGGCGACGCGGGCTACGCGGAGGCCTACCGCTCGGGCGCGGACGTCACCCTGGAGACCGCGCTCGCTGCGACAGGCCTGTGACTCAGAAGCGGCCCAGGCGCAGGAAGACCGTCTCACCCGTCGCGTCGTCGATCGCGTCGTTGTCGGTGACGGCGTACGCCTGACCGTTGCCCGCGATCGCCAGACCCTCGACCTTGTCCTGCACCCAGCCGTTGTCCGCCTTCAGCATCGGCAACAGGTCCTCGACCAGCGACTTCCGCACGACCGGAACACCGGTCCACGTCTTCGGCACGTCGAAGCGGTAGATCTTCTTGATCGCCGCCGCCGGTCCGCGCTGGTTGTCCCGCTCGACGACCGCAAACGTGTTGTGGTCCACGGCGACCAGCTCCGACAGTCCGGTCCAGCCGACCTTCGCGGTGTCCAGCGGGTAGGCCAGCCACGACCAGGTGCCGTTCGACCAGCGGCCGACGCGCGCGGTCGTCTCGCCCTTCAGCGGGCGCTGCACCGCGACCCACACGTCGGTGCCGGCGACGGCGATCCCCTCCAGGCCGTTGGTGGTCACCGCGGCCGCCACGTCGGCGGGCAACGGCACTTCCTCCTGTACGCGGCCACGCTCGTCCACCCGTACCAGAAGGTTGGGGGTGGAGGCGGAACCCTCGACGGCCAGCCAGTAACCGCCGGTCCTGAGGGTGGCGACGCCCTCGGCGTCGTAACCGATCGGCCGGCCGTCCTTGGTCACGGTGAGCTCGCGGATGATCGCCGCCGGGCGCACCGCGGTGTCGATGGTCAGCAGCCGCGTCGGGCTGTAGGCGCTGTCGGTGACCGAGACCAGCTGGTCCTTGCGCCCCGGCACGGCCGCCAGGCCCGACAGCGTGCCCCACGGGATGGTGTTGCGGGACACCAGCGACGGGAACGACGACCGCCCGAACCCGTAGATCTGCACGGTGCCGCGGATGCCCTCGTCCGGGAGCTCCTCTTCGCTGGAGACGACGATCAGGTTGCGCTTCGGCACGGCGACAACACCCTCGGGGCCGTTGGTCGTCGGCAGGATCTGCCGGAACTTCGGCGCCCACGGGCGCGACACGTCGTAGACGGCGGTGAAGTTGCCGCGCTCGGCGTTGACAAAAACGTACGGAACGCCGTCGAACCGGCCGAACGCCACGTTCTCCGGCTCGATGCCCTTGGCGTCGGAACGCTTGTCCGGGTAGAGCCCGTGCTCGACCGCCAGGTGCTCGAGCGTGTTGCCGGCGTCCCAGACGACCTTGCCGCCACGGTCGAAGATCGTCCAGCCGCGGGAGCCGCCCTCGTAATCACCCTCGTTGGCCGTGGCGAACAGGTCGTCGGAGAGCCAGGTGACACCGTCGGGCTCGCGCTTGGCGGTGATCGTCCCGCTCAGCTCGATGCGGTCGTCGTCCTCGGTGTCCACGCCGGACACCGTGACCGTACCCGCGCTGAAATGCTTGACGACCTTGCGCTTCGCCAGCGACACGATCGCCAGGTGGTTGTTCTCCTGCAGGCTGACGATCGCCTCGTCCCGCGAGTTGACGCTGACGTACTCCGGCTCCGGATCACCGGGCGCGACCTCGGCCAGACCGGTGAGATCAACCTTGCTGACCGCCCAGGTACGCGTGTCGATCACCGACAGGTAACCGGCGGGCGCCTGCGGAATCGCACCGTCGTCGACGTCCTCGTCACGCTCGTTCTCGATCGCGACGGCGATGTACCGTCCGCTCGGCGCCACGGCGACGGAGTCAGGCTGCCCGCCCAGATCCAAACTCTTCCGGATCACCCGGGTACGCGCGTCGATCACCACGAGCTTGCCGGACGGCTCGGTGAAGCTCGCACTGGTGTTCACCCCGGCGAGCAGCAACCCCCCGAGATGCGCGACGGAGGTCGGCTCACCACCCATCGCCAGCGTGCCGGCCGGCTTCGGCCGCGACGGATCGGTGATGTCGACAAAACCCAGCCGCTTGCCGGGGCTGTCGGTGTAGACCACCGTGCGCCCGTCCTCGGTCACGGTGGAAATCTCCGCGGCGGCGGTGTCGTCGACACTGGAATTCAGATAGGCCGGAACGGTCGCGAGCCGCTTCCACTGCTGAGGTGCCGGTTGCCCGTGCGCCGACGCTGTAGCTGGTGCCGCAAGTGCGGTCAGGGCCGCGATGCCTCCCAGAGCCAAAACTTTTCTGGTACGGCGAAACGATGTGCTGGATGGCATGGACACTGCCTACGGGCACCACCCGACCCTCAGGTGACCACCCGGGAAACGTCAGGTGTCCCTGCCTTGCCCATCGGACGCCTTGTCTCATCCGTCCTGATCTTGGAGGTGACCGGCATACCGATGAGCAGCGCCAGGCTGAACCAGACGTAGAGATTGCTGCCGAGGAAGGCCAGGGGCGGCTTGGGTCCGGTCTCCCACAACCAGGTCAGATGCGAACTGAGCACGAGGTAGGCCGAAGCGCCCAGCCATAACGACCGCCGGTCTCCTGCGCGCGCCTTGCTGCTGTCGTGGTCGGGGGTTGCGGGGTTGGTGATCCGCTCGCCGCCGCGGGTTGCGGCAGGCTCGCCGCCGGAGTTGACGCCTGGCTCGCTGCCGGGGTTTGCCGCAGTCTTGCTGTTGAGTTTTGCGGCAGGCTCGCTGCTGGGTGTTGTGGCCGGCTCCGGGCGGGGGTTTGCGGCCGGCGTGCTGCCGGGTGCTGGGAGCTTTGCGGCCGGCGTGCTGCCGGGTGCTGGGAGCTTTGCGGCCGGCGTGCTGCCGGGTGCTGGGAGCTTTGCGGCCGGCGTGCTGCCGGGTGCTGGGAGCTTTGCGGCCGGCGTGCTGCCGGGTGCTGGGAGCTTTGCGGCCGGCGTGCTGCCGGGTGCTGGGAGCTTTGCGGCCGGCGTGCTGCCGGGTGCTGGGAGCTTTGCGGCCGGCGTGCTGCCGGGTGCTGGGAGCTTTGCGGCCGGCGTGCTGCCGGGTGCTGGGAGCTTTGCGGCCGGCGTGCTGCCGGGTGCTGGGAGCTTTGCGGCCGGCGTGCTGCCGGGTGCTGGGAGTGAGGTCAGGCCGGCTTCGACGCAGCGGACGATGGCCGGGAGCAGCCAGACACAGTGGTGGATCCAGGTGACCGGGCTGATCAGGCAGCCGAGCAGGCCGGTCAGGGCCAGCCCGCCGAAATGGTCACCGTTCCGGGCCGCCGCGCGCACCCGCCAGAACCAGAAACCGAGCGTCAGCAGCACACCGACGATCCAGAGCTTGGACTCGACACCGTCGACCGGAAGCCGCGCGAGCATCCCCCGCAGCGACTGGTTGGAGAGATATTCGAGGTTGCCGACCCGGTTGGTGTCCCACAGCGCGGCCGTCCAGAACTCCCGCGCCTCGTCCGGGAAGATCCACGCGGCCACCAGCGTCGCCGCAGCGGCCGCCCCGATGGCCGTACCCGCAGCCCGCCACTGCCGCGTGACCAGCAGATAGAGGATGAACACGCCAGGGGTCAGCTTGATCGCGGTGGCCAGCCCGATGCCGACACCCGCCCACCGCCGCCCGCGCGCCACCCCGAACAACACGTCACCGGCGACCAGCGCCAGCAGCAACGTGTTGACCTGCCCGAACCCGAACGTCTCCCGTACCGGCTCGAAGCAGAGCGCCAGCGCCACCGCGACGCTTCCCGCAAACCACTTCGTCCAGCCTTTCCTGCGTACGAGCGGCGCGACCAGCCACCACGTCAGCACCGCCGTGCTGACCACCGTGGCCAGGCACGCAATCACCAGAATCACCGGAAACGGCAGAAACGCCATCGGCGCCATGACCAGCCCGGCAAACGGCGGATACGTGAAGCCGTAGGGAGTTCCCGGCCGCAACCAGTCGTAGACCATGCCACCGTCACGGAACCAGTAGCGAACGGCACCGGAGTAGACCTTCGAGTCGAAGAACCCGTGGTGCACGGAAGCCCACACCAGCAGCGCCGCGGTGACCACCGCACAGGCGGCAACGATCAGGGCCCGGCGAGTCACGCGAACACCCTACGGCGCCGCACCTGAACAACAGCCAGGACCACAAGCGCGGCAGTCACCACGATCGCCCCCGGTATCCGCGTGTAGAGCGCCCAGTTGTACCCGGCCGGCAAGGTCAGCGTCGCCGCAAACGCACAAAGCCCCAGCAGCCAGCGATTGTCGTCCTCGATTCCGCCTGTGGCCGGGTGCTGCGGATCGCCGGCACGGCTGCCGGTGGTGGCTGGATCGCGGAGGCGGGTGCCGGTGGTGGCAAGAACCGCGAGGGGCCATGTGGCGTACCAGGGGTGGAAGACCGGCGCGCACAGCACCGTCGCGGCCAGGGCCAGGCCCGCGCCGGGCAGCGCGCCGCCCTGCCGGGCCCGCCACCAGAGGGCCACCAGGATCACCGCGAGCAGAACCACACCGATCGCCCGCGTGACCGGCACCGCGTTGATCTCGGGGCCGAAGAGCCGGACCAGAAACTCCACGGTGAGCCCCACGGCGGTCGACGGCGAACCCCAGGTGACGCTGTCGCCGCTCCGGGCCAGACCGGCCACCCAGCCGAACCCGCGCCCAGAAACCAGCGACAACACCGCGGTGGCGAGCAGCGCTCCCCCACCGATAGCCACGGCCGGCCGCCACAGCGCTCTGAGCGGTGCCGAGTTTCTGACGACGGCCAGGACGGCGAACGGCAGGACGACCACGGCGGTTGCTTTCACCGCAACCGCAAGACCGAGCACCACCCCACCGCCGACCAGAAACGCCAGGACTCGCCACGCCGGCCGTCCCAGTCCGCCCCGGGTGCCCGAAAGGCGGTCCGGATCCTCCCGCTCGGTGGCCGACGACTGATCCTGCTGCGCTGCGTCAGAAAAGCCGGACCGGTCGGCGTTCAGAAGGCTGGGCTGCCCGGTGGTCGGTGGAAGCGTGGCAGACTTGGCGATCAGGGCGAGGCCGGCGACGATGAGGCCGATCATCAGAGCGTCGTTGTGGGCGCCCGACACCAGGTGGACCAGCACCAGCGGGCAGGCCAGCACCAGCCACACCGCCCTCGCCGGGTCCTTCCCCGCGCGCCTGGCCAGCACCGGCAGGCCCAGAGCGGTCAACGCCAGACCCGCCAGCGCGATCACCCGCAACCCGGCGATGACCGCGCCCAGCGAGTCTCCGGCCAGGCCCACCGCCCAGGCCGCCAGGATCAGGAACAACGGACCGTACGGCGCAGGTGAGTCGCGCCAGGAGGTTGCCACCGAATCGAGCCAGGGGCAGCCGAACTCCTGGACGCCCATCGCGTACGGGTCACCGCCGGCGTGCTGGACGTAGCCCTGGCAGGCGTAGGAGTACACGTCCGCGCTGCCCAGGGGCAGGAACGGGAGCACCGGCAGGAGCCACAGACCGGTGGTGATCAGGGCCCAGCGTGTCGAGGGCACCACGTGCCGCCCCCACCACCACGCGGAGATCAGCAGGGCGGTGCCGACGACCCAGCAGATCGGCAGCAGCACACCCTTCTGCCCGCTGAGCAGCGTGAGGGGGTTGACGCTCGGCACCCGCTCAAAGCCGGACCCGCCGAGGTAGGCACTGCCGGCGGTCGCCAAGCTGCCCACGAAGCCGCCCCACCGGATGACCGCGGGTTTCAAGAGACGGGCTCGCGCAGCCACGTGACGGCACGCCACAGCACCCAGCCGACGAGCGCGGTGACCAGGAACGCAAACGGCACCTGCAGCGGTTTCCACGCGCCGTCACCGTTGGGCAGGATCAGAAACATCGACGCGACCACAGCGATCTCCAGCCACCGCATGCGCACGGTTGTGACGGCCAGCAACACCAGCACCCAGTACAGGTACCAGGGCTGCGTGATCGGCGCGCAGAAGATGACGATGAGGCAGGCCAGCGCCGCGCCGTGCAGAGCGTTCCCCCGCCGGAAGCGCCACCAGACCACCACCAGGGCGACCAGCATCAGGCCCAGCGCGACCAGCCGCGTCGCGGGCACCACATCGATCTGCGCCCCGAACCACTTCCCGACAGCGTTGACCGCAATTCCGACCGCGGTCGACGGCGAAGTCCAACTCCGCGACTCCCCCGCGCCGGACAGGGCCGTGGCCCAGCCCAGCCCGAGCCCCGACACGAACGAAAGAACAAGCAACCCGGCAAGCGCCCCACCGACCACCGCGCCACCCCGCCGCAGGAAGCGCAACCAGCCGTCACGCCCGGCCTGCAGTCCCCCGGCAGCGAGCAACGCCGCAAACGGCAGCACCACACCGACGGTCGTCTTGATCGCAATGCCCGCGCCGACCAGCGCACCCCCCGCCACCAGCCAAGCGATAGACCGGCCACCCCCCGACCGCACCCGCTCCCCGCCGGCCAAATTCGCGCTGACCAAGTCCCGGTCGATCAAGTCCGCGTCCGCTGAGTCGCGGTCGGCCCGGTTCGGGTCGGCCAAGTCTGCGCCGGCCCGGCCCACTCCAGGCCGATTCGCGCCAGGCCGAAGCGGGTCGCTGTCAGGCGACGGCCCATCCTCTGCGGGGTAAGGCCGCTCACTGCCGGTCCGATTCGCGCCAGGCCAAAGCGGGCCGCCGCCGGGCGACGGCCCATCCTCTACGGGGTAAGGCCGCTCACTGCCGGTCCGATTCGCGCCAGGCCAAAGCGGGCCGCCGCCGGGCGACGGCCCATCCTCTACGGGGTAAGGCCGATCATCGCCGGCCCGATTCCCGCCCTGCCAAAGCGGGTCACCGCCGGGCGACGGCCCATCCTCTGCGGGGTCGGGCCGATCATCGCCGGCCCGGCCAGCGCCCGGCCGAAGCAGATCACCGCCGACTCGAAGCCGACCCCCGCCAGGTCTCGAAGCTGCGATCATCGCGAGGCCCGCGAGCAGGGCCACCATGGTCAACGCGTCGTTGTGCCCGCCACCGATGACGTGGATGGCCACGATCGGGCAGCACAGGACCAGCCACAGGGCCCGGTCCGGAGGCGCGCCCAGCCGGCGGGCGAGCACGGGCACCACGGCCGCGAGGGCGATCACCGCCAGCAGGGCGTAGATGCGGAAGATCGCGAGCGCGAGGATCTGGGAGCCGAAGGCAGCGGCCAGGCCCGCGAGCATGATCCAGAGCGGCCCGTACGGCGTGGGGGTGTCGCGCCAGACCACCGAGACCGAGTCGAGCCAGGGGCATGGCTGGGCCGAGATGCCGACGACCGAGGGGTTGAAGCCCGCGTCGTAGCTGGAGCCCTGGCAGGCGTACGCGTACATGTCTCGGCTGGCCAGGGGTGGGATCACCAGGAGCGGGACGATCCAGAGCAGGGCGGTGACGATGATCCAGCGCTGGGACGGCAGAGTGATCTTGCGGCCCCACCACCAGGCGATGCACAGGGCGGTGAGCCCGGCGATCCACAACAGCATGATCGCCACGCCGTTGGGTCCGCGCAGGATGCTCATGACGGACACGCCGCGGCGGATCCACGTGGGTGCGCCGAAGAGGATGCCGTCGATCGCGCAGCAGAGTGCGCCGAAGAAGCCCAGCCAGCGCAGCACCGCTGGTCGCGCCAGCCAGCCCTCGACGGTCTGCCGGTGCCCGGTGAGCAGGGCGGCGGCCATCAGTTGGCCCTCAGGATCGTCACGTCCTCGACGACCGTGTCGAGGTGGTAGTGCGCGGCGAGGTCGGCCGCGATGCCACCGCTGGGGTCGACGGCGGCCGGTGGCGTGTCGAGGACAACCAGCACCGGCCGCTGCGGCGAGGTGAGCATCGCGCGCAGCCGTGGCAGTGCGTCCGGGATCTTGTCGATCGGTTTGCCCCAAAGGTAGGGATACGGCGATTGGCGGTCCGCCGCGAAGTACAGGTACGCCTCGGACTCCAGCACGTAGATCCGGTCGTCCGGCGCGGTGGAAGCCCTGATCACGGCGGCTATCCGGTCGTCGCGGGCGGCCAGCGCATCGTACGGGATGGTGTCCGCACGCCGGGCCGGCGACATGACGGCCAGCGTGACCAACCACCCGAGGGTGGGCAGCACCACGACCGCGGCGAGCACCCGCCGCCATCGCACCGAACGGACGCCGACCACCGCGGCGGCGACCAGCAGCACCAGGGCGGGCAGCGGCTGGACGAAGTAGTGCGGCCAGTACGAGCCGCCGAGGTTGATGCCCACGAACCCGGCGAACAGCCAGGCGCCGAGCAGCCACCGGCCACCGCGGTCGAACGCCTTCCACCCGAGCAGCGACACGATCAGGATCACGGTCAGGTCGAGCGCGATGTCCCCGGCGTGCCGCCCGAGATCCGTCAGCCGGGTCCCGGTGTTCGACCCGGACCCGCCCATGGCGGAGAGCTGATAACCGATCAGCGCCGTCCAGTAGTAGGACCACCCGACCGCGATCCCGTGCAGCACAGAAGCCAGAAGCGGAAGAGCCACCCCGCCGAGGAACGCCCCACCGGCGGCAAGCACCCCCACCCCGTCAGGCACAGGCTCGGCAGTGCCCTCCGATGCGGACGGAAGGCGGGCTGCCTCTGACCCGGTGAGCAAGTGGAAGGCCGGGCCGGCCGGGTCGGAGGCGGGTGAGAGCGAGGACGGCGAGCCGGCCGGACCGGAGACGGGGGCGGGCCGCACGGATCGAGCGGCGCGGGCGACCAGCAGAAGGATGACCAGGCCGACGACGATGCCGTCGATGCCGGACTGTTTCATCGTGAGGGCGACGCCGGACAGCACACCCGCCCCCGCCAGCCACCACAGGGATCGGTCGCGCCGCCACCAGAAGACCGCCAGGGCGATCGCCACCGTCGACGGGACGGAGGCGAGGAGTTCGCCGTTGAAGGTGATGCCTTCGAGGTGGGGAGCGAGGCCGACGACGGCGTAGATCCAGGCGGCGGCGATGCCGGTCGCGCGGCCGATCAGCAGCCAGCCGATCGCGGCGAGGGCCACGGTGATGATCGCGCCGGCGAGGACCATGCCGAGGCGGATCGTCCAGCCGGAGTCGTCGATGGCGAGCAGGGCGCGGTAGGTCAGGAGCAGGCCCTGCGGGCGGTCGAGCCAGGCGGTGTCGTAGAGGCGGTCACCGCGGGACCACTGCTGGGCGACGTAGGCGTAGCCGCCCTCGTCGGTGGACAGGCCGGTGAACAGGAACGGCACGCGCAGCAGCACGGCGAGGACCGCCGCCGCCAGGATCGGCCGGCGGGCGGCGTCAAGCATCCAGGACACGCTCCATCGCCGCGCGGGACCGGCGGGTGATGCGCAGGTAGCGGTCGACGAACTCGCCCGGGTCGCCGCCGCCGAGCAGCTGGACGACACCGGCCAACTCGACACCGTGGCGGGGCAGCTGGTCGGTCGGGCGACCGCGGACCAGGGTCAGGGCGTTGCGCACCTGGGCCGCCAGGGTCCAGCCGGCGGTCATCGCGGCGGCGTCGACCTTGTCGACCAGCTTGGCGTCGAGCTCCGCGCTGAGCGCCTCCAGGGTGCGGGTCATCCGGAGGGCGGGCAGGGCGTAACCGTGGCGCAGCTGGAGCAGCTGCACCGCCCATTCGACGTCGGCGAGGCCACCGCGGCCGAGCTTGGTGTGGGTGTTGGGGTCGGCGCCCCGGGGCAGCCGCTCGGTCTCGACCCGGGCCTTGATGCGGCGGATCTCGACAACCTGCTCACGGGTGAGGCCGCCGCTCGGGTAGCGCATGCCGTCCGCGAGCTCCTCGAACTCACGGCCCAGCCCTTCGTCGCCGCAGACAAAACGGGCGCGCAGCAGCGCCTGGGACTCCCACACCTTCGACCAGCGGGCGTAGTACTGCGCGTAGGCGTTCAGGCTGCGGACGAGCGGACCCTGGCGGCCCTCGGGGCGCAGGTCGGCGTCGATGCCGAGCGCCGGGTCGGGCGCGGGAGCGCTGAGCGTGCGACGCATCTCCTCGGCGATGGCGTGGGCCGACGCGCTGGCCTCGCCGTCGGACATGCCCTCCGGCGGCGCGTAGACGAAGAGCACGTCGGCGTCGGAGGGGTAGCTCATCTCGTAGCCGCCGAGCCGGCCCATCCCGATGACCGCAAAACGCAGGCCGTCGGGGCCGGGGTGGACCCGGCGGGCGGCGTGCAGCGCGGCACCCAGCGTCGCGTCGGTGACGTCGGAGAGGGCGATGCCGACCGCGTGGACGTCGAGCGGGTGGGCCGGGGCAAGGTCACCGGCCCGGCTGAGGATGTCGGCGCAGGCCAGCCGGAACAGCTCCCGGCGGCGCAGGGCGCGGACGGCCGTGATCGCCTTGGCCGGGTCGGTGGTGCCGTCACGCAGGTGCCGGTCGGCGGCGGCGATGAACCCGTCGCGCAGCACGTCACGCGGCCGGGGCTGCAGCTCGGCGTCGTCGGCGAGCAGCCGCAGCGCCTCGGGGTCGCGGGTGAGCAGATCCGTCGCGTACCGGGAGAGGCTGAGGACACGCGCGAGCCGGCGGGCGACCGGGCCACCGTCACGCAGCAGGCGCAGATACCACGGGGTGCTGCCGAGCTTGTCGGAGACGTGGCGGTAGTTGAGCAGGCCGCGGTCGGGCTCGGGGGCGTCCGCGAACTCCTGGAGCAGCATCGGCAGCAGGGTCCGCTGGATCGCCGCGGTGCGGCTGACCCCGCCGGTGAGGGCCTGCAGGTGGCGCAGCGCCCCGGCCGGGTCGGCGAAACCGAGGATCTCGAGCCGGCGACCGGCGGACTCGGTGGTCATCCGCAGCGCCTCGGCGGGCACCCGGGCCACCGCCTCGAGCAGCGGCTGGTAGAGCAGCTTGACGTGCAGGCGCCGCACGTGGGAGGCGTGGCCGACCCAGTCGGAGCGGAACGCCTCGACCGCGTCGCGTCCGGGCAGCGCCCGGTAACCCAGCGCGGCGGCGAGCCAGCGCAACGCCTTGGGGTCGTCCGGCACGGTGTGGGTGCGGCGCAGATTTTGCATCTGGAGGCGGTGCTCGATGCTGCGGAGGAAGCGATATCCGCGCAGCAGCGTCTCGCCGTCCTCGCGGCCGACGTAACCGCCCGCGACCAGGGCGCGCAGGGCGGGCAGCGTGCCCGGCTCGCGCAGCGTCTCGTCGATGCGGCCGTGCACGAGCTGCAGCAGCTGCACCGCGAACTCGATGTCACGCAGCCCGCCCGGCCCCCGCTTGATCTCGCGGTCGACCTCGCGGGGCGGGACGTTGTCGATGATCTTCCGGCGCATGTCGCGGACGTCGGCGACCGCCTCGGGCCGCTCGGCCGCGTGCCAGACGAGCGGGGCGAGGTCGTCGATCCACTCGGCCGCCAGCGGCAGGTCACCGGCGGCGGGACGGGCCTTGAGCAGCGCCTGGAACTCCCAGGTGCGCGCCCACCGGCGGTAGTAGGCCTGGTGGCTGGCCAGGGTGCGGACCAGAGGACCGCGGTTGCCCTCGGGCCGCAGCGCCGCGTCGACCGGCCAGGCGACCTGTCCGCAGACCTCGATGAGCCGGGCCGCGACGGTGGTGCCGGCGCTGAGGTCGTCGTCACCCGCGGCCACGAAGATGACGTCCACGTCGGACACGTAGTTGAGCTCGTAACCGCCGCACTTGCCCATCGCGACCACGGCCAGCCGCGGCTCCGGGGTGCCGGCCGGCAGGCCCGCAACGGCGATTGCATAGGCCGAGGCCAGGGTCTCGTCGGCGAGACGGGACAGCGCGGCCATCGTCGGCTCCAGGCCGCGACCGCCCGTCAGGTCGGCGGCCACGATCCGGAGCAGAGAGATCCTGTACGCGGTCCGCAGCGCCGGCACCGTCGGCGGCCCCTCGGCCATCGACTCACCGAACTCCAGGTGACCCTCGGCATTGGGCGGGAGCCCCGTCTTGCCGGTCGCGAGGACCCGCCACTGGTCGTGGTTGGCCACCAGGTGGTCACCCAGCGCGGACGAGGCGCCGAGCACCGCCACCAGCCGCCGCCGCAGGCCGGGGTCGGCGTAGAGCGCGTGGAGCACGGCGTCGGCGGCCGGGCTCTCGACGATGTCCTCGCCGGGACCGATCACCGGGCCGCCGTTGGCGCGGTGCGCGGCCCGGGCGACGGAGTCGATCAGCCGGTGCAGCTGGCGCAGCGCCAGGTTGGGGTCGGCCGCGCGGGACAGGGCGTGGATGAGCTCACCGGCGTCGGCGTCGACCGGACCCTGCGCCTCGACGTCCCACAGGCGCAGCCCGCCCGGGCCGAGGAGGTCGGCCGCGCGGGTGCCGTTGTCGGCGAAGCCGTACCGGGCCAGCCGGCTGGGCCTGGTCACCTACTGACCCAGCAGCGGAAGGGTGCGGAGGGTGCCGGGGTTGGGGATGTCGGCGTCCGGCAGCTGACCGAGGGCGAGCGCGGCGAAGCGGGCCGCGAACGGCTGCCACACCTCCTCGACGTCGGCCAGGACCTCGGCGGTGGCCGCGACCACGGCCTCCGCGTCGTAACCGAGCTCGTCGAGGGTCGCGCTGTCGGTGCGGGTCCACTCGGCGATCATGTCGGCGTCGCACTCGATGTGGAACTGCAGGCCCCAGGCCCGGTCACCGAGGCGGAAGGCCTGGTGCGGATAGCGGGTCGAGGCGGCCAGCAGCACCGCGTTGATCGGCAGCTCGGTGATCTCGTCGCTGTGCCACTGCACCACGTCGGGCAGCAGCGGCACCCGCTTGAAGAGGGGGTCGTTGTCGGAGGCATCACGCCGGGCGACCAGCCCCGGGCCGATCTCGGGCCCGGAGGTGCTGCGCTCGACCAGACCGCCGTGGGCGGTGGCCAGCAGCTGCCCGCCGAGGCAGACCCCCAGTGTCGGCACGTGGTGGCGCACCGCCTTGCGCAGAAGCCCCTCCAGCGCCGGGAACCACGGCGCCGCGGGCTCCCCCGTCGCGCTCGCACAGGCGCTCTGGTCGCCGCCGAGCACCACCAGGGCGAGAAAGTCGTCGAGCGTCTCGGGCAGCGGATCACCCGCATGCGGGCGCAGCACGGTCAGCTCCAGGCCCGCCTCGGCGAACCAGTCCCCCAGCCTGCGGAGATCGTCGGACGGGTCGTTCTCGATTACCAGCGCTGTTCCCACGGTTCGAGGCTATCGGGTGGCACCGACATTCCCCGCCGGCCCACCCGTTCCGGCCGGGTCGCGAGGACTCCAGCGGGCGACGATCTCGTCGTCCTCCATCTCGCCGGTCTCCACGAACCCGAGGGACGCGTAGAGGGCCCGGGCTGCTGTGTTGTCCGGCGAGTAGCTCAGCGCGACGTTCGGGCAGCCGGGCTCGGCGGCCAGCCGGTCCCGCAGGGCCACGACCAGGGCCCGGCCGATCCCGGTGCGCTGGCGGGCGGCGTCGACCACAACACCGCCGATCCACCGGCTCCGATCGTCGTCGACACCCCAGATGCAGAAGCCGACAACCTCGCCCCCGCTCACCACGGCGAGCGGCTGCCAGACGCTGCCGTAATGGCACATGCACAGGTAATAGGCGACGTCGTTGACGAAGGCCTGCTGATCGGGTCGCACGCTGAGCGCCGCGCACGCACGCCAGTTGTCCTCGGTCACGGGTTCCAGGGAGATGTCCACGCGGGCATCATCCCAAGATCAGCCGAACCACCCGGCACCACCGGTCTGCCGCAGCGCCGAGACGTCACGCTCGACGGTCCGCGCCGAAAACCCCGGACCCCTATGCTGCGCCGGTGACCGAGCCGACGCCGCCGCCCACTGTCCGTGTCTCGACGCTGGAACTCTTCTTCGACCTGGTCTTCGTCTTCACGATCATCCAGCTGACCGAGACGTTGTCGCACCACCTCACCCTGGCCGTGTTCGGCGAGGTGCTGCTGATGCTCTTCGTCATCTGGTGGATGTACTCGGGTTACGCCTGGCTGACCAACGCCGTCGCCCCGAACAGCACCACCCGCCGCACGCTGCTGCTCGCGGGTATGGCCGGCTTCCTGGTGCTGGCCCTGGCGATCCCGGACGCCTTCGGCGCGTACGGCTGGATCTTCGGTGTGAGCTATCTGGTCGTGACCCTGGTGCACTCGGGGCTGTTCCTGCAGGCCGGCGCCGGGTCGATGCGGATGATGCGGTTGCTCGCCCCGCTCAACCTCCTGGCCGCCGCCCTGGTGCTGGCCGGAGCGCTGCTCCCGGAGCCGTGGCGGCAGGTGTGCTGGATCGCCGCGCCGCTCGTGCAGATCGGCGCCGGGCATCTGCACAACATCGAGATGCACACGATCGTCGCCGGGCACTTCGTCGAACGCCACAGCCTGGTCGTGATCGTGGCGATCGGCGAGTCGATCATCTCGATCGGTCTCGGCTTCCGCGACGTGGAGCTGGGCGGCGGCGCGATCCTGGTCGCGGTGCTCGGCCTGTGCATCGCGTACTACCTGTGGTGGATCTACTTCGCCGGCGACGACGAGCGGTCCGAACAGGTCCTGGCGCGTACCGCTGATCCCCGGCGGCGGGCCCGCCTCGCCCTGGACGGGTGGGGTTACGCCCATTACGTGATGCTGCTCGGCATCGTGGTGCTCGCCGTCGGCATCAAGAAGAGCGTCGGGTACGCCTTCGAGCCGCTGCACTGGGGTGAGGCGATCGCGCTGGCCGGCGGGGTGGCGCTCTACCAGACCGGCCACGCGATCTTCCTGCGGTTGCTCGGGCTGCACGGCTGGCTGCACCGCCTCGTGGCGGCGGCCGTGGTGCTCGCCACCATCCCGCTGGGCCACGTGCTTGCCGTGGCCCAGCTCGCCGCGATCCCGATCATCATGGCCGGCGCCGCGATCATCGAGGATCTCCCCGCGATGCGCCGCACGGGCAGCACCGCGATCAGCAGTTTCGGGCGGAACGCCTAGGCGATGCAGGCGCAGATGATCAGGGCGGCGCCGAAGTGGGACGCGGCGCTGACCGTGGCACCCGGGTGGCGCTCGGGCGTGCAGATGACCTCGCCCAGCTTGCCCGGTGTCATCCAGTCGAGGACCAGGAAGGCCAGGCCCATGACGGCGATGCCGATGAGGCCGAAGATGGCGGTGGACAGCAGGCCCTCGCCGAAGTTCTCATAGCTGGTGAAGATCGCGGTGAACACGATCGCGGCGATGCCGATCTGGTTCGCGGCCAGCAGCAACGCGGCGTTCGGGTTTTTCTCGACCCAGATCAGATCGCGCAGTTTGCCCGGGGTCAGCAGGTCGACCAACAGAAAGCCGACCGCCATCAGCCCGATGCCGACCCCACCGAACACAATGCTGCGCCCGGCACCCTCAAGCAAATTTTCCAGCACGGCTTCTCCCTCGTGACGACGTCAGAGGGCACCGTATCGGACCTGCGCACATGCGTGATCCACCGGCTGGATAAAAGGTCAGAGTGTCCCGAGATAACGCTGGCGTTCGAACGGCGTGACCTCACGCCTGTACTGCTCCCACTCCTGGCGCTTGTTGCGCAGGAAGAAGTCGAAGACGTGCTCGCCGAGCACCTCGGGGATCAGCTCGGACTTGGACATCACGTCGATCGCCTCGGCCAGGTTTTCCGGCAGTGCTTCGTAGCCCATGGCCTTGCGCTCGGCCGGCGAGAGCGACCAGACGTCGTCCTCGGCGCCCGGGGGCAGCTCGTAGCCCTCCTCGATGCCCTTGAGACCGGCACCGAGCATGACCGCGAAGGCCAGGTACGGGTTGGTCGCCGAGTCGATCGAGCGGACCTCGACGCGCGCGGAGTTCGGCTTGCCGAACGCGGGCACCCGGACCAGCGCGGACCGGTTGAGGTGGCCCCAGCTCACGAAGGCCGGCGACTCGGTGATCCGGTCGGGCAGCTGCATCGGGAAGAGCCGCTTGTACGAGTTGACCCACTGGTTGGTGACCGCGGTGTATTCGCGGGCGTGCACCAGCAGACCGGCGATGAACGCGCGGGCGGTCTTCGACAGCTTGAGCGGGTCGTCGCCGTCGTAGAACGCGTTGCGCTCGCCCTCGAACAGCGACAGGTGCGTGTGCATGCCGCTGCCGGGCTGGTCGGTGTACGGCTTCGGCATGAAGGTCGCCCGCACGCCCTGCGAGAGCGCGACCTCCTTGACGACGTGCCGGAACGTCATGATGTTGTCCGCGGTGGTCAGCGCGTCGGCGTACCGCAGGTCGATCTCCTGCTGGCCGGGGGCGACCTCGTGGTGGCTGAACTCGACGGAGATGCCGATGCGTTCGAGGGCCAGCACGGCCTGGCGGCGGAAGTCGCGGGCGACCGCGTGCGTGGTGTGGTCGAAGTAGCCGCCGCCGTCGACCGGGATCGGCACCGAGCCGTCCAGCGGGCCGTCCTGGACCAGGAAGAACTCGACCTCGGGGTGCGTGTAGAAGGTGAAGCCCTTCTCGGCCGCCTTGGCGAGCATGCGGCGCAGCACGTGCCGCGGGTCGGCCCAGGCGGCGCTGCCGTCGGGGAGCAGGATGTCGCAGAACATCCGGGCGCTCTCGCCGCTGACACCACCCTCGAACGGGAAGACCTGGAACGTCGTCGGGTCGGGCATGGCGACCATGTCCGACTCGGTGACCCGGGCGAAGCCCTCGATGGCCGAGCCGTCGATGCCCATGCCCTCCTCGAAGGCGGACTCGAGCTCGGCCGGTGCGACGGACACGCTTTTCAGGGTGCCGAGCACGTCGGTGAACCAAAGCCGGACAAAACGGATGTCGCGCTCTTCGAGCGTACGAAGCACGAACTCCTGCTGTCGGTCCACGTCAACCCCTCGTACTTGCCCGGCGATCAGTCTCTCCCGGTCCCGTTACGCCGAGATTACGCTGACCACACCCCGCCGGGGCGCCCGGGTAAGGCCCGAACTTGATCACAGACGGTACGGCAGGGGACGGCGACATGGGACGCCAACACTGGGGAACAATGACGTCATGCCTTCGTTGCGTGTCGCTCTAGCCCAGGTGAACTCCACCGTCGGGGACATCCCCGGCAACGCCGCCGCCGTGCGGCACTGGTCCCGGACGGCCGCCGAGGTCGGTGCCCAGCTGGTCGCGTTCCCCGAGATGATGCTCACCGGGTACCCCATCGAGGATCTTGTCTTCCGGGACTCGTTCGTCGCATCGTCGCAGGCCGCGCTGCGGACGCTGGCCGCCGACCTGGCCGGCGACGGCCTGGGTGACGTGGCCGTGATCGTCGGCTACGTCGACGCCGACGGCCCCGCGCCGACCAGTTCCGCGGCCGTGCCGGGCAGCGGCCGCCGCGACGCCTCGGCACTGCTCTTCGGCGGCGAGATCGTCGCCACCTACTTCAAGCACCACCTGCCCAACTACGGCGTCTTCGACGAGGACCGCTATTTCGAGCCGGGCGATTCGCTCACCGTCGTGCGTCTCGGCGGCGTCGACGTGGCTCTCACCGTCTGTGAGGACCTGTGGCAGGCCGGCGGGCCGTTCGCCGCTGCCGGCCGCGCGGGCGTCGGCCTGGTGGTCAACATCAACGCCTCCCCGTACGAACTGAACAAGGACGACCTGCGACTGCCCCTGGTCCAGCGCCGCGCCGCCGAGGCCGGTGCCACCATCGCGTACGTGAACATGGTCGGCGGTCAGGACGAGCTGGTCTTCGACGGCGACTCGATGATCGTGACCGCCGGGGGCGAGCTGCTCACGCGGGCCGGGCAGTTCACCTCCGAGCTGCTGATCCACGACCTGGACGTGCCCGCGGCCGACCCGACCCCGAACGTCACCGACGCGCAGGGTGACGACGGCATGGGCATCCGGCGCGTCACGGTCGAGGCGCCGCCGCGGCCGCTCACGGACGGACCGGCGGTCGGTGGCATCGCCGACCGGGTCACCGACGAGGCCGAGATCTGGTCGGCGCTCACGCTGGGCCTCCACGACTACGTCGAGAAGAACGGCTTCCGGTCGGTGGTCCTCGGCGTCTCCGGTGGCATCGACTCCGCCGTGGTCGCCGCGATCGCGGTGGACGCCCTCGGCCCGCAGCGGGTCGTCGGTGTCTCGATGCCCAGCGGTTACTCGTCCGGGCACTCCAAGGACGACGCGGCCGACCTGGCCAAGCGCACCGGCCTGGACTACCGCAGCGAGCCGATCCAGCCGATGGTCGACGCGTTCCTGGCCAACATGTCGCTCTCCGGTCTCGCCGTGGAAAACCTGCAGGCCCGGGTCCGCGGCGTGATCCTGATGGCGTTGTCGAACCAGGAGGGCCACCTGGTCCTCACCACCGGCAACAAGAGCGAGCTCGCGGTCGGTTACTCCACGCTCTACGGCGACTCGGTCGGCGGGTACAACCCCCTCAAGGACGTGCCCAAGACGATGGTGTGGCGCCTCGCGAAGTGGCGCAACGCCGACGCCGCGAACCGTGGCGGCGAGCCCCCGATCCCGGAGAACTCCATCGTCAAGCCGCCGAGCGCCGAGCTGCGTCCGGGCCAGGTCGACAGCGACTCGCTGCCCGATTACGACCTGCTGGACGCGATCCTGATCGGCTACATCGACGGCGACCAGGGCCGCGACGACCTCATCGCCGCGGGCCACGACGCCGCGCTCGTCGACCGGGTGCTGCGCATGGTCGACCTGGCGGAATACAAGCGCCGCCAGTCCGCACCGGGCACGAAGATCTCGAGCAAAGCGTTCGGCCGCGACCGCCGGCTGCCGATCACGAACCGCTTCCGCGAAGGCGTGTGATCGGCTCCACTCAACCCTGACCGGTACGCCTCCCCGGGTGCGACGATTTGGTGGCACCCGGGGACCGCACTCCGCGGCCTCGAGGGAAGGAGACAACGATGTCCGAGATCCCCACGCTCTACGGGGGCCCCGCCACCCGCCGCGTCCGCACCCGCGACCTGATCGCCGCCAAGGAACGCGGCGACCGCTGGCCGATGCTGACCTCCTACGACCAGTACACCGCGGCGCTCTTCGAGCAGGCCGGCATCCCGGTCCTGCTGGTCGGTGACTCCGCGGCCAACAACGTCTTCGGCTACGAGACGACCCTCCCGGTCACCGCGGACGAGCTCCTCTCCCTGGTACGCGCAGTCGTGCGCGCCACGACCACAGCCCTGGTGGTGGCCGATCTGCCCTTCGGCTCGTACGAGGAAGGGCCGGTCCAGGGGCTGCGCACCGCGGTCCGGTTCATGAAGGAGGGCGGCGCGCACGCGGTCAAGCTCGAGGGCGGCCGCCGCGTCGCGGAGCAGATCCGGGCGATCACCGGGGCGGGCATCCCGGTCATGGCCCACATCGGTTTCACACCGCAGAGCGAGCACACCATCGGCGGTTACCGCGTCCAGGGCCGGGGCAGCGCCGCCGAGGAGGTCATCGCCGACGCCCGCGCCGTGGCCGAGGCGGGCGCGTTCGCGGTGGTGCTCGAGATGGTGCCGGGCGAGGTCGCCAAGCAGATCACCAAGGAGCTCGCCATCCCCACCGTCGGCATCGGCGCCGGTCCCGACACGGACGCCCAGGTACTGGTCTGGCAGGACATGGCGGGTCTGCGCACCGGCAAGACGCCGCGCTTCGTCAAGCGGTACGCCGACCTGTCGGGTGTCCTCACCGAGGCGACCAAGCGCTTCGCCGACGAGGTCCGCGGCGGCGACTTCCCCGCCGAGGAACACACCTTCTGAACCGCGACAGGGGTACGGCTCGGGCAAGATCGGATCAGTGGCAGACTTCGTGCCATGGTCGTTCCTGCCCGAGTCAGCCTGGCCACCCTGGGGGTGGCCGACGTGGCCCGTGCGACCGAGTTCTACGAGTCGCTGGGCTGGCGCCTCTCCCCCGCCTCCATCCCCGGTGTGGTCAGCTACTTCCACACGGCCGGTGGCCTGCTGTCGCTGGTGACGACCGAGAACATGGCGGCCGACGCGGGCCTGCCCGCCCGGCCGGCACCACCGAACCCGGCGACGGACTTCCGCGGCACCAAACTCGCGATCAACGTGGAGACCCCGGGCGCCGTCGACGAGTCCCTGCGTGCCGTCGTCCAGGCCGGCGCCACCCTGGTGAAAGCCGGTGGCGCAACCGAGTGGGGCGGCTACCTCGGCTACTTCACCGACCCGGACGGGCACCTGTGGGAGATCACCCACAACCCGGTCTGGCCGCTCGACGCGACCGGCAGCCCGCAGCTGCCCTGATCGGCCGCCTGGCTGCTCGATCGGCCCGGAACGCCGGTCAGGCCTGCTCGAAGAGCACGCTGCGCTTGACCGGGTCGGCCTCGGTCAGCCGCACCTGGATGCGGTCGCCGAGCGGCAGCTCACCCAGGCAGCGCGCCTGGACGGCCGGATCGTCGAGGGCCACCGTGCCGCCACGCGGACGCCGGTTGTTCTGCTTCTGGGTCTCCGGCTGCGCCGGTTTCGACGGGGCGTCGACGTCGACCACACCGGCCTCGAACGTCTCCCCGACCCGGTGGGCTAGCACCACGGCCTCGGCCAGCGAGACCGCACCACGGTCGGCCGCCGACGCCACCCGGTCGGTCGCCGCCATGCACTTCGGCAGCCGCGGCAGGGCCTCACGGGCCCACTCCGGCACCGGCCTGTCCTCGTGCAGAGCCAGGCAGACCTCCGTCGCGTACCGGTCGGCCAGGCGCCGCAGCGGCGCGGTGACATGAGCGTAGGGAGCACCGACCCCGCCGTGGCCGATCTCGGTGGGCCGCTCACCGTCAAAGGCGGTGTACGCAGCGCCACGCAACAGATCAGCCACCTGATTGAGGAACGCGGCACCCCGCGGGCTGGCCGGATCGACCGAAGCGACAACGGCACCGACCGAACTTCCCTCGGGCCACGGGACGCCGAGTGACTCCCCCGCGGCCCGCAGCTTGGCGATCGCCTCGGGCCGCGCAGCAGGCATCGTCCGCAGCAGCCCGACCCCGCCGTCGAGCATCAGCGTCGCCGCCGCCATGCCCGTGAGCAACGAGATGTGTGCGTTGTGCTCCTCGACAGCGTGCGGCGCCCGCAGCACCAGCCGCCAGCCGTCCCCGTCGGGCTCGACCTCCTGCTCGGGCAGCGGCAGGTTGACCGCACCACGGTCCGCCGCCCGGGCGGCCAGCAACGCCCCCAGCTCCGGCAGCAGCGCGATCGGCTCCGGCGCCGTCCCGGCATCGACGGAGGCCTGCAGACCGGCGTAATCCAGCTTCGCCCGGCTGCGCACCCGCGCCCGTTCCAGGGCAATTCCGGCGAACGACCCCTCGGCGTCGAGGTCGATCGTCCACAGGATCGCGGCCCGGTCGACGTCCGGCAACAGGCTCACGGCACCCTCGCTGAGCACCTGCGGATGCAGCGGCACCTTGCCGTCGGGGAAGTAGATCGTCTGACCGCGTACCCAGGTCTCGGCCTCGAGCGGACCGCCGGGCCGCACGTAGGAGGCGACATCGGCGATCGCGTAGCGCACCCGGTAACCGCCGGACGGCAGACGCGTCAGCTCCATCGCCTGGTCGAGGTCCTGCGAGGTCGCCGGGTCCACCGTCACGAACGGGATGTCGGTACGATCGACCGGCGGCAGCGCGATGGACGCGGCCTCCTGCGCCTCCTGCAGCGCCTCGGCCGGAAAGTCGGCGGGCAGCTCCAGCTCCCGTCGCAGCACGGAAAAATCGATACGCGGAGCCCACACCCGTTTGATCGGCACGGCTCATTCCTACCAGGCCGGGAACGACGGAAGGGCCGCGCCGAGGTCGGCGCGGCCCTTCTTTCCTGCGTTATGAGGATCAGCGCTTCGTGGTCGCCTTGCGCGCGGAGGTGACACGGCCGTTGCCGGCCGCGGTCGCCTGGCGGGCGGCGGCGGGCGTCGACGCCTTCTTGACCCGGCCCGCGTTGGTCGCGGAGGTCTTGGTCATCGAGGACGCCTTGGCATTGCCGGCCTTGGCCGAACTACCCGAACGAACCTTGGCACCCGCGGTGTTGCCGGCGCTGCGAGCAGCGGTCATGTTCCTGACGGCCGCCGAGCTCGACTTCGCGGCCGCCTTCTTGGCCGGCGCCTTCTTGGCGGCCGCCGACTTCGCACCGGCAGACTTCGCAGCGGTCGACTTCGCAGCCGTGGACTTCGCCGCGGTCGACTTGGCGGCAGTCGACTTCGCAGCGGTCGACTTGGCGGCGGTGGTCTTCTTGGCGGCCGTGGAATTGGCCGCGGTCGACTTGGCCGCGGCCTTCTTCGCGGGAGCCTTCTTCGCCACAGCCGAGTTCGCCGTCGACTTCGCCGCAACCTTCTTCGCCGCCGCGGACTTCGCGGTCGACTTCGAGGCCGTGGACTTGGCTGCAGTCGACTTCGCAGCCGTGGACTTCGAGGCGGTGGACTTGGCGGCAGTCGACTTCGCAGCGGTCGACTTCGAGGCGGTGGACTTGGCGGCAGTCGACTTCGCAGCGGTCGACTTCGCAGCGGCGGGCTTGGCGGCCGTGGACTTCGCAGCGGTGGACTTGGCCGCGGTTGACTTGGCGGCGACCTTCTTCGCGGGAGCCTTCTTCGCAGCCGTCGGCGTCGCAGTCGTGGACTTGGCGGCGGTGGTCTTCTTCGCAGCCGAGTTCGCAGCGCTCGACTTTGCGGTGGTCGACTTCGTGGCGGTCGACTTGGCCGCGACGCTCTTGGCCGGAGCCTTCTTGGCCACGGTCGACTTCGCCGTCGTGGACCCGGCGGTCGTCGACTTCGCAGCGGCGATCCGCTTCGCGGCGGCGGGCTTCGCAGCGGTGGACTTCCCGGCGGTCGAGCTGGTCGCTGCCGGCTTGGCCGAGGACGCGGCCTTCGCGGAACGCCCGGCCGGCGCCTTCTTCGCCGCGGCCGGCTTGGCGGCGGCGGTGGTGCTGCCGGTGGTGGTGCTGCTGCTGGATCGCGCGGTGACCGACTTCGTCGCGGTGGACGTCGCGGCAGCGATCCGCTTCGTGCCGGCAACCTTGGCCGGCCGGCCCGCCGTGGTCTTGCTCGCTGCCGACTTGACCGCCGTGGTCTTCGCAGTCGCGGACTTCGCAGCCGTGGTCTTCGCAGTCGCGGACTTCGCCGCCGTGGTCTTCGCCGCCGTGGTCTTCGCAGTCGCGGGCTTGACCGCCGTGGGCTTGGCCGCGGTCGACTTCGCCGCCGGGGACTTCGCGGACGTGGTGGCGGGCTTGGCCGCACCGGCCTTGCCCGCGGACGCCTTGACGGTCGCCGGGCGGCCGGCCGGGCGCGACGCCGCCGCAACGGTCCGGGTGGCTGACGTCCGGGCGGTGGTCGTCCGGGCGGCCGCCGGCTTGGCGGCGGCCGGGGTTGCCGCGGCCCGCGCGGATGTGGCGCGGGTCGTGGCAGCCCGGGTCGGGGCCTTCTTGGTCACGGCCATGGGGAAGTTCCTCCTTGCGAATGACTGTGGGCTCGTCTCCGCATGGAGACAGCAGGATTCCGGCTTGGACACAGGGGTCACGCCGGCCTTGCTAGCTGACCTCCCCGGTCCAGCGGGCATCCTCGGCGTCCCAATCCGCATTGCGCTTCTCGACGGTCTCGAGCGCGTGCGTGGCTTCGTCAGCGGAGGAGTACGGGCCGAGCCGGAACTGGGCAGGACACACGTCGTCCCCGGTCTCGACCCGGTTGTGGCGGAGGCACCAGAAGTAGCCGCCGCCGGGCCCACTGTCGTTCATGCAATCACTGTGCACCTCAAATCGACCATGCGCTACCGATTCAGGCAAAAAGCCCGTTTTTTCCATAGTGGAGTGTCGAAAAGACCCCCCGAAGGAACGACAAACCCGTCTCACCCAACGGGTGAGACGGGTCGCGGAGCGGGTCGGATCAGAGGGCGGCGGCGACCAACTCGGCCACCTGGACCGCGTTGAGGGCGGCACCCTTGCGCAGGTTGTCGTTGGAGAGGAAGAGTGCGATGCCGTTGTCGACGGTCTCGTCGGCGCGGATCCGGCCGACGAAGGTCGGGTCACGACCGGCCGCCTGCAGCGGCGTCGGGACGTCGGACAGCTCGACGCCGGGTGCGGACGCGAGCAGCTCGCGGGCGCGTTCCGGGCTGATCGCCCGGGCGAAGCGGGCGTTCACCTGGAGCGAGTGGCCGGTGAAGACCGGGACGCGGACGCAGGTGCCGGAGACCTTGAGGTCCGGGATGCCGAGGATCTTGCGGCTCTCGTTGCGGAGCTTCTGCTCCTCGTCGGTCTCGCCGAGACCGTCGTCGACGATCGAGCCGGCCAGTGGCAGGACGTTGAACGCGATCGGCTGCGAGAACGATCGCGGCGCCGGGAACTCCACGGCGCTGCCGTCGTGGGCGAGCTCGGTGGCGCGGTCGACGACCTTCTTCACCTGCTCGTCGAGCTCGGCGACACCGGCGAGCCCGGCGCCCGAGACCGCCTGGTACGTCGTCGCGACGAGCGCCACCAGCCCGGCCTCGTCGTGCAGCGGGCGCAGCACCGGCATCGCGGCCATGGTCGTGCAGTTCGGGTTGGCGATGATCCCCTTGGGGCGCTGCGAGATGGCGTCCGGGTTCACCTCCGCCACGACGAGCGGGACGTCGGGGTCCATCCGGTACGCGGAGGAGTTGTCGATGACCACGGCGCCGGCCTCGGCGACCCGGGGTGCGTACTCCTTGGAGCTGCCTTTGCCCGCGGAGAACAGGACGATGTCCAGTCCGCGGTAGTCCGCCGTGGCGGCGTCCTCGACGGTCACTTCGCCGTCGCCCCAGGGGAGCGTGCGGCCCGCGGAACGGGCCGAGGCGAAGAGCCGGAGCTGGTCTACGGGGAACTCGCGGTCGGCCAGGATGCGGCGCATGACGCCGCCGACCTGTCCCGTCGCGCCTACGATGCCGATCCTCATGGGGATAAAACTACGGCCTGGTTTCCCGCGGGCAAACTCGGTATCCCAAGCCTCGGACCAGCATCGACAGCCCTGCGTTTTACATTGTGGGATTTTACTCCCGATATGCGAGACGCGGACGTAGCGTCGGGACATGGCTGCTGTGTACACCCACGGGCATCACGAATCGGTCCTGCGCTCACATCGCTGGCGCACCGCAGAAAATTCGGCGGCGCATCTCCTGCCGCGGCTGAAATCCGGCGACACCCTCCTGGACATCGGCTGCGGTCCCGGCACGATCACCGGTGATCTCGCGACTCTCGTCACACCCGGGCGGGTCACCGCTCTGGAGATCACCGCACCGGCCCTGGATCTCGCGCGCGCCGAGATCACCCGCCGCGGGCTCGGCAATGTCGACTTCGCGGTCGGCGACGTGCACGCGCTCGACTTCCCGGACGACACCTTCGACGTCGTGCACGCCCATCAGGTGCTGCAGCACGTCGGTGATCCGGTGGCGGCCCTGCGCGAGATGCACCGCGTCACCAGGCCGGGCGGTGTGATCGCGGTCCGCGACAGCGACTACGCGGCCTTCACCTGGTTCCCGCAGATGCCGGAGCTGGACGAGTGGCTGGATCTTTATCAGCGGGTGGCCCGCGGCAACGGCGGTGAGCCCGACGCCGGACGCCGGCTGCTGTCCTGGGCGCACGCGGCCGGCCTCACCGACGTGACGGCGACGTCGAGCACGTGGTGCTTCGCAACACCCGAGGACCGGCAGTGGTGGGGCGGCATGTGGGCCGACCGCATCCTCGAGTCCGACATGGCGCGCACCGCCCGCGAGAAACACGGCGCGACGGAAGCCGACCTCCAGCGGATCTCCGAAGCCTGGCGGACCTGGGCCGCGGAGGACGACGGCTGGATGTCACTCCTGCACGGCGAACTGATCTGCCAGGTCTAGAGCGACTTCGGCTTGAACGCCCAGTGCCACGGCTCGCGCGGGGTGTTCTCCACGAAGCCGTACTTCTCGCCGTTCTCGCGCATCCACGCCTGCGCCTTGTTGTTCAGGTCGAGGTCGGTGGCCATGCCCCAGCCGTGCTCGCTGGTGCCGGGCTTGGCCGCCAGCCCGCCCTGCGAGTAGAGCCCCTTGCGGCGGGCCACGTCGACCTGTTCGTCGTACGAGCGGTAGGAGTCGGTGATCCCGATCTTGACGCCCTGGGCCTTGGCGTCGGAGATCATCCGGTTCAGGTTCTCCGCCGCCGGCGCCCACAGCTTGTGGTTGGTGGTGCCGACCTTCTCCAGCGCGTTCGCCGGGATCTTGCCGTTCCCGTACGCGGCCAGCTCGGTCGGGATCCCCTTGCTGTTCAGTGAGAACGACTTCGCGGTGCCCGCGGACGACTGGGTTCCCATGGCGTCCGCGAGCGCCGTCGCGAAGGTGCTGCCCGAGCCTGATGTGGTTGACGTGGCCGAGGTGGCCTGCTTGGTCGCGGTGGCCTGCTGAGTCTGCAGCGCGATCATCCGGCTCTGGATGTCCGCGATGCGGCTGTTGACGGCCTCGATCCCCACAGCGATGAACCTCCGTGCTCGACGGTGCAACGTTCTACCGATCGGCGCAACGGAAAGCGGACTGAGGCGCTCCGGGAAAGAAACCGGAAGTCAGACCGCCAGGGGCAGCGCGATGGTGTGCGCGGTGTGCGACACCTTCGCCTGGAGGTAGCGCACGTTGGCGTCGGAGGCGTGCACCTGTGTCGGGACCACGGCCCGCACGTCGACACCGGACGCCCGCAACTGTGCCGGTTTGTCGGGATTGTTGGTGAGCAGGTCGACGGTGCCGGCGCCCAGCGCGGTCAGCATCTGCGCGGCGGCCGTGTAGTCACGCTCGTCGTCGGCGTGCCCGAGTGCCCGGTTCGCCTCGTACGTGTCCAGGCCCAGGTCCTGCAGCGCGTACGCGTCGAGTTTGGCGTAGAGGCCGATCCCCCGGCCCTCCTGCCGCAGGTAGAGCAGGAAACCACCGACGCCGGCGATGCGTTCGACCGCCTCGCGCAGCTGGGGGCCGCAGTCGCAACGCTCGGAGCCGAACACGTCACCGGTGAGGCACTCGGAGTGCGGGCGTACGAGAGGAACCTCGGCGCCGAAGGCGTCACCGAGGGCGAGCGCGAGGTGCTCCTTGCCGTCGGCGAGGCCGTCGAACGTGATGACCTCGGCAGTGGTGCTGTATCCGTCCGCGAACTTCAGCGGCACGGTGACCCGGCTGCGAATACCCAAAGACATGAGAGCTCCCTAAGCACTTGACGCTTCAAGCACAGGCTCGACCATACGCCGCGCCTGTGCAGGGAACCACGAGCCGAACGTCACAACGGATCAAGAAATGGCGGATCAGATCGCCACGGGCTCCCGCGTCTCGTTGCCCTCGATGCGGTCTTTTAGGTCGAGTTCGACCTCCGAGACACGGTCGGCGCGGTTCGGCAACAGGTTCGTGACCAGCACGAGGAGGCACCCGATGCCGGCGTAGAGAGCAAGCACGAGCAGGTGCGTACCGATGGGTGCGGCCGGAAAATAAAGATTGTCCCGAACGGCCTGGACGCCGGCGCCGGTCGGGAGGTTTTCGCCGAGGAGGCGGCCGAACGCCGGCAGGAACTCCGGCAAAATGCTCGCGCCCGAGATGACCGTACCGACGGTGAAGTAGAGAGCGCCGACGAGCGCGCCACCGGGACCGAGGAGGGCGACCGCCCCGGCGGTCGAGCCGGTGATGGCCAGCGAGAGCAGGGCGAAGATGCCGAGCATCTCCCAGTGGTTCGCGTCGGCGCCCACCCCGAACCACGTCATCGACCAGAGCACCGCGGCCGCGGATCCGGCCGCGTACACGATGAGCGTGCTCAGATGGCCGAGCGCACGCTTCCACGACCGGCGGGTGCGCGGGATGAGGCGGCCCAGCCCGATCGAGGCGATGGTGCCGCCGAGGGCGAGCGCCTGTGTCAGGAAGCCCAGCGAGGCGCCGTTGACGTCGTCAGCGGGCAGCGGAACGACGTCGGTGATCGTGGGAGTGCCGGCCAGCACCTGCGCCTGCGCGACGGTGATCGTCGTGCCCTCCTGCGCCAGCGCCGTGAGCTGCTGGGCGTTCTGCTGACCGACCACCGTGGTGTAGGTGCTGCGCAGCAGGCTAGCGGCGGCCGGGCCCGCCGCGGAGGCGAGGTACAGGTGCGGCTGGGCGGCGCTCGCGTCGACACCGCCGTAGACCTCACGGCTCGTGATGCCGGCGCGGAGATCCGCGACGTCGGCGTACGCGTGGACCTCGAAGACACCCTCACGCTCGAGCAGGTCGACGATCGCGGCGGACTTGGCGGCGGGCGCGATCAGCCCGACCGGCACGTCGCGCGGGGTCGCCTTGTGCCCCATGCCCAGGTAGTAGGCCGTCAGCGCGAGCTGCACCGCCACGCCGACCAGACAGACCACCAGCGCGAACCGGCGGAACTGACGCGACGACTGGATCTGGTTGTCCTCGGACATCTACTCAGCATCGCGGAGACCCCCGGACGGCCGCAGGTGATCGTCGATCATCCCGAGCAGCGCCCGCGCGGCCGCACTCGGCGCGCGGACCGCCGACGTCGCAACCCCCAGCGGCCAGTTCAGATCCACGTCGGCCACCGGCACCAGGACCAGATCCAGATCCTCCGGTACGGCGAAGCGCGGCAGGATCGCGACGCCGAGCCCGTGCCGCACGAACGCCGCCCCGGTGGTGATGTCGATGACCTCGAGCGACACCTGCCGGTCCACACCGGCGGCGGCGAACGCGCGGTCCACCACGGTCCGGTTGCCGTAACCGATCGGGAAGTCGACGAACCGCTCGTCGGCCAGGTCCTCGACGCGAACGACGGGCAGCCGGGTCAGGCGGTGCCCGGCCGGGACGACCAGCTCCAGCGGATGCCACAGCAGTTGCCGCACGTGGACACCCGTCGGCGCACGCCCCGGCACCGACACGAGGGCGACGTCGAGGCTGCCGTCGGTCAGCGCGTCGACGAGACCTTCGGAGCCCCGGGTCGAGACGGTGAGCTGCAGGATCACGTCGGGGTGGGCCCGGTGGAAGCGGCCGAGCAGCGCCGGCTGGTCGACCAGCCCGATCGACGTCAGCGTCCCGATCCGCAACGTGCCCCGCAGCCCACCGCGCACCTCGTCGACGGCGTCGCGGGCGGCCCGCGCGGCATCCAGCGCGGCGCGCGCCTTGGGCAGCAACGCCGCCCCCGCGTCGGTCAGGGTCACCCGCTTGGAAGTGCGTTCGAGCAGGGCCGCGTCGAGTTCGTGCTCCAGGGCTTTGATCGCGGCGGAGACCCCGGACTGCACGACATGCAGGCGTGCGGCGGCGCGGGTGAAGCTGCGCTCGTCCGCGACCGTGACGAAGTATTCGAGGTGCCGCAGTTCCATCGGCCAACTATCGCATCCGGTGATAGTTACGTGCACGAATCTTCGTTGTACATGATGCTTCCGCCGGAGCATCGTGAAGCCATGACCGTTACCGCAGCACCCCGGCACGAGCGGGCCACCTCGACCCGTCACGGCACCGGCTTCTGGCTGATCGCCGCCGTCTTCGCCGTCTCGATGGCCTTCTCCACCGTGCCGACGCCGCTGTACCCGATCTACCAGCGGGAGGACGGCTTCACCCCGTTCACGGTCACGATCGTCTTCGCCGTGTACGCCGTCGGCGTCGTCACCAGCCTCCTGCTCGCCGGTCACATCTCCGACTGGGTCGGCCGCCGCCGCGTCCTCCTGCCGGCACTCGCCCTCGAAGCCGTCGCCGCGGTGCTGTTCCTGGTCTGGCCGGCACTCCCCGGTCTACTCATCGCCCGCTTCGTGACGGGACTCGGCGTCGGCATGATCACCGCGACCGCCACTGCTTACCTGCTGGAACTGCACAGCGCCCACAAGCCGAACGCGGGGCGCGGACGTTTTGAGCTGGTCTCCGCCGCTGCCAACCTCGGTGGGTTGGGCGCGGGCACCCTGGTGGCGGGTGCCCTTGCGCAATTTGTGGACGCTCCCCTGCGTACCCCGTACCTCGTCTTTCTGGTCTTGCTCGCCCTCAGCGCGGTCGCGGTTGCGGCCACGCCCGAGACGGTGATCGCGCCGGCCGTGAAGCCGCGCTATCGGCCGCAGCGGATCCGGGTGGCCGCGGCCGACCAGGCCGGATACGCGGTCGCGGCGGCAAGCGCATTCGCGGGATTTGCGGTCTTCGGGCTGTTCACCTCGCTTGCACCGAGCTTTGTCGCCGGCTCGCTGCACCACCCTGGACGGCTCCTCGCGGGTGTGGTCGTCTTCCTGGTCTTCGGCGCTGCGGCCGCGACCCAGGCTGCCTCGAACGCGCTGAGCCCGGCCCGCCGCTTCACCACCGGCGTGGTTGCGCAAGCCGCCGGGCTGATCGTGCTCGGCGCCGGGATGCAGCTCTCGTCACTGATGTTGTTCCTGGTCGGCGGGGCGATCGCGGGTGGTGGCGCCGGACTGCTCTTCAAATCGGCCGTGGGTGCCGTCGCGGCGATGGCTGCTCCCGAGGTGCGCGGTGAGGCCCTGGCTGGGCTGTTCCTGATCGCCTACCTCGGGTTGATCGGGCCGGCGCTGGGCCTTGGGATCGCGACCCGGTTCCTTTCGGCGACCACTGCGATGCTCTGGTTCACCGGGATTTTGCTCGCTTTGCTGGGGGCGACGGCCGCTACGAACCGGGCTCTTCGCTCCTGAGCCGATCAGCCGGATCGCGGATCGAAGCCGGGCCTTGATTCGCTCCGGGCCGTGACTCGCTCTGGGCCGTGACTCGCTCTGGGCCGTGACTCGCTCTGGGCCAGCGCGCTGGGTCACCACAACATCAGCGATGTCGGGCCCGCAACGGCATCGCTAAGGCCCAACTTCACCGAAGTTGGGCCTTAGCCCACTCCGAGCCCTGACTCACTCCGGGCCCCGACTCACTCCGGGTCCCGGACCCACTACCGGCCCTGACCTACTCCCGGCCCTGACCTACCTGCGGCCCTGACCTACCTGCGGCCCTGACCTACCTGCGGCCCTGACCTACCTGCGGCCCTGACCTACCTGCGGCCCTGACCTACCTGCGGCCCTGACCTACCTGGGGGCCTGACCTACTTGCGGCCCTGACTCACTCCAGGCCCCGACTCGCTCTGGGCGAGCACGCAAGATCACCACAACATCAGCGATGTCGGGCCTACAACGACCCCACAAAGGCCCAACTTCACCGAAGTTGGGCCTTGACCCACTCCGAGCCCCGACCCACTCAAGGCCCGACTCACTACCGGCGCCGGACCAACTACCGGCCCTGACCTACTCCCGGCCCTGACCCACTTCCGGCCCTCACTCACTCCCGGCCCCGACTCGCTCTGGGCCAGCGCGCAAGATCACCACAACATCAGCGATGTCGGGCCTACAACGACCCCGCGAAGGCCCAACTTCGGTGAAGTTGGGCCTTGACCCGCTCCGAGCCCCGAGCCACTCCAGGCCAGGGCTCACTTTCAGCCCGGACCCACTCCAGGCCCTCACTCACTGCAGGCCCCGATTCGCTCCGAGCGAGCACGCAAGATCACCACAACATCAGCGATGTCGGGCCTACAACGACCCCACGAAGGCCCAACTTCACCGAAGTTGGGCCTTGACCCGCTCCGAGCCCCGAGCCACTCCAGGCCAGGGCTCACTTTCAGCCCGGACCCACTCCAGGCCCTCACTCACTGCAGGCCCCGATTCGCTCCGAGCGAGCACGCAAGATCACCACAACATCAGCGATGTCGGGCCTACAACGACCCCACGAAGGCCCAACTTCACCGAAGTTGGGCCTTGACCCACTCCGAGCCCCGGACCCACTCCCGGCCCCGGACCCGGACTCCCGGACGCGGACCCCGGCCCCGGACCCACTCCCGGCCCCGGACCCACTCACGGCACTCACTCCCGGACCCGACTCGCTCGCGACTCAGCAGCAAAATCACCACAACATCAGCGAAGTCGGGCCTACACCAACCCCGCGAAGGCCCAACTTCACGGAAGTTGGGCCTTGACCCACTCCGGGCACATCGGCCCAGGGCTTGATCGGCCGGGCCTGATCAGCCCAGGGCTTGATCGGCCGGGCCTGATCAGCCCAGGGCTTGATCGAGTTCGGCGAAGAGCGCCTCAGGCGGCGCGGGGTCGATCTTGAGCCAGAGAGCGCGGCCTGCCTGCCAGGCCGCGCTTACTTCTTCATGGGCGCGCCCAAGCGCGCCGATCGCCTCCGCGCTCAGCTCCGCCTCGGCCAGCCGGGACGGCGTGAGTCAGTGCCCGGTGCGCCCCTCGGCGAGCCGTGCCATCCAGAGCAGGTGCCGCTGCGCGTGGGCGAGAGCATCGCGTTGCCGCAAAAGCTCGCCCCGCCGGCCGACGTGGTGGGCCAGCAGCAGCCAGTTGGCGAACCGTCCGCACACGTCGGCGGTCATGTCGATCTCACCCGCCGGCCGTGCCGCCCCCAGAAGCCCGTGGCGGTCCACAATGATCTCGACCGGGCTCGCCGGCCAGTCCCGGACGGACGCGATGTCGGCCACCCCGGCGAAGTGGAACTCACCGCGGATCAGCCCCGGAAAGAACGCCACGTGGCTGCCGAACTCGTTGAGCACCACATACCGGACCGGGGCGATCCGCTCGATCCAGGCCCGCGGGCCCTGCGACGGCGGCGCGGTGAAGAACAGCCAGAACTCGATGTCACTGTGCGAGTCGGCGCTGCCCTGGACGAACGAGCCGTACATAAGTGCGGCGTCGAGATCGGTGTCCGCGCGGCAGGCCGAGCGGACCCGGTCGATCAGGCGGAGTTGCTCACGCAAGGTCGGCGGGATTCGTGTTGGCGCCGCAGAGCAGCACGACGACCCGCTCCCCCGGCGCCGGCACGTAGGCGCCTGAGGTCAGGGCGGCCTGGGCGGCGGCCGTGCCGTGTTCGACGGCAACCCGGTAGTCCTCCCACAGCTGCCGGCGCGCGTCGACGATTGCCTGGTCCTCGACCAGCACCGACGGCAGCCCAGCCGCCACGGCCGTCGTGTACGCGATCGTTCCGGCCCGGCGGGCACCGAGCGAGTCGACCGCGACACCCGACACGGGGACGTCGACCGGTCCGCCTGCGGCCAGCGCCGCGTGCAGCGCCGAGGAGGTGCGGGGCTCGACCGCGACCACCTTGGCCCGCCCGTCCAGGGCGGCCGCGACTCCGGCGATGAGGCCGCCACCGCCGACGGCCACGAGCACGGTGTCGAAGCCGTCGGGCAGCTGTTCCAGCAGCTCCAGACCCAGGGTGCCGTTGCCCGCGACCATGTCCGGGTCGTCGTACGCGTGGCAGAACAGGGCGCCCGTCACCTCGGCCTGAACGATTGCGGCCGCGTACGCCTCGGCGTACTCGGAGCCGGTCTGGGTGACCCGTGCGCCGAGCTTGCTCAGTTTGGCCACCTTGACCGGTGGTGCCGTGACCGGGACGTAGATCTCGGCGGGCACACCCAGCTCGCGGGCCGCGTAGGCCGCCGCGAGACCGGCGTTGCCACCGGACGCGGCGATCACACCGGCTTCCGGGAGGCCCCGCTCGGCCGCGGTGAGGATCTTGTTGAACATGCCGCGGGTCTTGAAGGACCCCGCGTGCTGGAGGAACTCGAGTTTCAGGAGAACCGGCCCGTCCTGCAGCACCGGGGTGCGCCGGACCCGGCCGGCGATCCGTTGCGCCGCCGCCTCGACCTCGCTGGTGGGAGTCACCCGACCTTTTCTACACGACGCCGGACCGGTACGGGGCGCCCACCGGTACGGCCTCACGTTCCCCCATCAGGCGCGCCAGATCCAGCAGCCGGTGCGAGAAGCCCCACTCGTTGTCGAACCAGCCGCGGACCTGCACGCCGCCGTCGGGGGTGGTCTGGGTACCGGACGGGTCGAAGAGACAGGACGCCGGGTTGTCCCGGACGTCGATTGAGACCGTCGGATCGGGGTCGTAGTCGATGATGCCCCCCATGAACCCCGCCGCGGCCTCGGCCATGGCCCGGTTGACCTCCTCGCGGCTGACCGGGCGGTCGGTGAAGCCGGTCAGCTCGGCCAGGGACCCGATGGGTGTCGGCACGCAGTAGTAGCTGTAGCGGACCTTGCCGAGCTCGGGCAGCGCAACACTGAGCAGGTCACCGGCCACGTGGTTGTGCGGGATGATGCTCTCCGCCGTCGCCCGGCCCAGCCGCGGATCGTCGCGCGACGAGCCGGTCATGGCGTCCTGGGCCTTCTGCCAGCCCTGGACCGCCAGCACGACCGAGGTGTGCACCGACCGCAGCCCGAACCGCTCGAGCAGCACCTTCGCCATGACCGACAGTGCGTTGACCCCGCAGGAGGCCGGCGAGATGACGTGGTGCGCCAGCGGGTCGTACCGCTCGTGGTTGGCGCCGTAGATCAGCACCGCGTCGGGGTCGTCGGCTGAGGCGCTGATGACGACCTTGCGCGCACCACCACCCGTGATGTGGTCACGGGCGAGGTCGCCGTTGCGGAAGCGGCCGGTGGCTTCGATGACCACGTCGACGCCCGCCTCCGCCCACGGGATGTTCCCCGGTTGCGACTCGCTGAAAGCCCAGATCGGACGGTTGTTGACCAGCAACTGTCCGGTGCCGGCCGCGACAGTTCCGCCGAATCTTCCGCGGAGGCTGTCGCGTTTCAACGCGTATGCCAATCTGTCGACCGGGGCGATGTCGTTAATGGCGGCAACCGTGATTCCGGAGTCGGAATTGGCACCGATGATGCGCATAACGCTTCGCCCGATCCGACCGAAACCGTTGATGCCGATCGCGACACTCACCAAGAACTCCCTACGGCCGGCTGCTGGTCGGACGCACGGTGCTCAACCCTGCCGGATTCCTCCCAGCACGCACCCGCCGTCACTCTCCAAACACTATGAGTGTGCAACTTGCACGTCAACCGGAGGGGGCCGAGGAGAACTTCACACACCCGCTCCCGGCGGCAGACGCCCGGCCGGGCATCGTACTCAACCGGCGAGTCCCTCCTGGACAGACGACCCCACCTGCTGATATTTGACTTTTCCGGCGCATCGACCGGCTCGGGACCCGTGATCGTTGAGTACCCTCGACCCGGCCCGGCGCAGCGACCACTGAGCGTGGAGGGGTCACCGGCTCCACTTCGGACCGTATCGGTGCTGCCAGGGACGCCTGCGGCCCCTCCGGGCGGCCACCCGCGCGCGAGGCCCGAACTTCGTGTCCAGTACCTCTGGCCCGATTCCGATCATTGTGCTTTCGATGGTCCAGGACCTTGCCGACCATTCATTTCACACTTCGAAACGTATGCCCGCAAACGATCCGGACTCGCAGTCTAAACCTGCGACCGTTGCCTCGCTTCGGGGCCCACGTGGTTGCCCGCGGGCAGCGTGAACGTCATCCGGGAACCGCGGCCGGACGGGTTGTCGGTGGCGGCGATCGTCCCGCCGTGCCGCTCCACGATCCGTTTGCAGATCGTCAGACCCAGACCCGTGCCCGCGTACCCGGCAGTCCGGTGCGCGCGGTGGAAGTTGTGGAAAATGGCCTCGTGCTGGCCGGGCGGAATGCCGATGCCGTTGTCGACCACGTCTATCCGGACGAAGCCGTCAGCGGCCGGCTCGCTCACCACCGACACGTACGGCGTCACCCCGGGAGCTGTGTACTTGACCGCGTTGCCGATGAGGTTGTCGAGGAGCTGCCGGACCAGCACCGGGTCCGCGTCCACCGCACCGAGATCACCGATCACGAACCGCGGCACCGGGGTGCCGGTGCTCTGCGCCTGATCGACCCGGCCCGCCGCGATCTCACCGACGACCTCCCGCAGGTCGACCGTGCTCGCGGAAAGCGTGGCGTCCCGTGCGGTCGTGAAGGCGAGCAGGCCGTTGATGAGGCTGCTCATCCGGGCGGCGGCTCGCTGGATCCGGATGACGCTGTCGACGGACTCGTGGTCGTCGCGCTCGTTCAGGCTCTGGTGCAGCGCCTCGGCCCAGCCCTCGATGGTGGCCAGCGGGTTGAGCAGGTCATGGGCGACCACCCCGGCGAACGAGACGAGCTCGTCACGCCGGCGGCGGTCCGCAGTGACATCCCGGAAGACAACAACGGCGTGCGTGGCGCCGTCCATGTTCACGGGCAGCCGTGTCGCGCTCAGGTTGATGATCCGCCCCTCGGGCAGCTCCGCGTTGCGGACGAGATAGTCGGCGTTCTGCACACCGGTACCCCCGAACGCCAGATGGTGCGGCATGTCCGCCTCACCGACCGGTGTGCCGTCGGCGTGGAAGAGGCCGTAGTAGCCGGGGTCGCGTACCTGTCCGGAGGGGTTGGGCCGACCGCCGAGCAGGCTCGTGGCCGCGGGATTGCGCAGCAGGAAGCCGCCCTTCTCGTCGATCACCCCCAGCCCTTCGGACATCGAGTCGATGATCGTGGTGAGCAGCTGCGCCTGCTCGGTGGCGGCGCGCTCGGACGCCATCAGCCGGTCGAGCAGCGCGACCCGCTCGTCCCGGCCGAGCGCGAGCGCCAGCCCGACGATGGCGATCGTCCCGACAAAGAGCTGCGCGACCAGCGCCCGCATCGGCAGGGAGTCGATCTGCGCGAACGGCCCGGACCCGTGCAGCGTGAACAGCACCGCGAGCGTCCCGAAGGCCAGATCGTGCAGGATGACAAAACTCGTGTGCAGCCGCAGGGCCGCCCACGCCGTCAGCCCGATCAGCGCGAACGCCACCGGCAGCCCGTCGACGACCAGGAACGCGAAGTAGTACGCGCAGGCCGAGCAGAGGACCACTGCGGCGTACTCGAAGCGGAACTTGACCTTGATCTTGGTGATCCGGTCCCGGCCCAGCAGACCGTCGAACCGCCGCGCGGCCACACCGATGAGCAGAATGCTGACGGTGTTGCGGGCGAGCCACACCGCGGCCGAGGTCCACGAGTAGTGCCCGCTGTCCAGCCAGATCCCGGTCGGACCGATCAGCGCGCTCGCCGTGGTGCTCACCGTCGCGGCCCCGACCAGTCCCCAGAGCTCGGAGAGCCGGGCGAGCGGGCGCCCGCCGGTGCTCCACAACCCGGGCACCCACCGTTCGAGCAGGTGAGCGAAGACCAGCGCCTGCACCAGATTGGCGACCACGAACACCGCGGCCAGCCGGGCCGGCGCACCCGTCTGCGTGTTGACGACCATCGTGATGACGGCCAGAACGGCGACATCGAGCCACTTCCAGCGCGACGTCCGCTGGGCCACGAACCAGAGCGCCAGCACCCCGGCGGCCGGCCACACCAGGCTGAGGCTGGTGCCGTCCATGACCGTCAGCCGCCCCAGATAGGTGGCCAGGAGATAGACAAGACCGAAGCCTGCCGTACGCGAAAGAGCCTGCCGGAAAGTCATGCCGCCAGAGCCTCACGGACCACGGCCTTGAGCCCGGCACCGGTGAACGGCTTCGCGACATAACGGGCAGCAAACTCCTCGATCCGCCCGAGAACATCCTCTATCCAGAGCGCGGTGATGAACACGGCGCGCAGCCCGGGACCGTCCTGCCGCAGCAGGCTCAGCAGCTGAAAGCCGTCCAGGCCAGGCAGGTCGACGTCGAGCACCACCGCATCCGGAAGCCCATGGGCCCGAACGAGCGCCAACGCGGTGTCCGCACTGTCCGCGGACAGCACTTCATGACCGTCTTCGCGCAACCTGCGCGCCAGAAGGTCAAGAATGTCCCGTTCGTCGTCGACAACAAGCAGACGTGCCACGTCATAAGAATCGGCAGCGGAGGGCGCGGCTTGAACACCGGCTTCTGCCGGGTCTCAGTTACCGCCTCCGCAACCCCCTCCGCAGCCCCCGCCCGGGTCGCCGCCGGCCTGCGACATGCCGCCGTCCGGAGCGTTGCGCTTGAAGTCCCAGCCACCCCCCGGTCGCTTGCCCGGACCAGCGAGGTGCTCGATGCAGACGGTGCCCTTCAGCTCGTAACAGAGGCCCCGCCCGCCGCAGTCGGCCAGATAGTGCCGCCCACCCGGTACGCCCAGGTCATGATCAACGCGGAAGATCAGCGGCAGGACGGCACCTTCCTCGTCCTGCTTCGCCAGCCTGAACGTCTCCTTCAACCCACCACTCGTGGACGCCTCAGGTGTGTGGTGCAGGAACCGCCCGAAGGCGGCATCGCAGAACTCCGCATACTCCCGTGTGTGCAGCACCAGCTCGTGCCACAGGTCGTCCACAACAACGGACGGCATCGCGAGCCGCGCCTTGGGATGCCGCGCGGCCAGGCGGAACCACTGCCGCGTACCGGCCTCGACGGTCTTGATGGTGTCGGCGGTCAGAGCAGGATGCTCGGAAGCGAACCGCTGCCGCACACTGCCCGGGAACTGGTAGGCGTCGACAACGGTGACCCGTCGCCCGCCCTGCCGTAATCGAAAAAGAGCCATCGTCACAGCGTGCGAGCCCCATCACCGAGCGTCAACACCTGTGCCAGGGTTATACAGTCCGGCCATGAGCGCTACCGAGCTGCAACTTCTCGAGGCCAAGCTGCTGGCCGCCACCTGGGCGAGCGAAATCGCCGCCATCGCCCAGCAGGCACCGACCGCGAAGGCAGCCGTCGAGGAGCTGATGACCCGCTACTCCCTGCACGTGGACCAGGCCGTCACGATCATGGACTCGCCGTTCCGCTTCGTCACCGCCGACGTCCGCGAACGCCTCGAAGCGGAAATCGCCGTCTCCAAAGCAGCACACCCAACCGAGTGACCCGCGCTCTGGGCGAGCCCGCTCAGCGGCCCAGCCCGGCGAGACGACTCAACGCGGCAAATCCCTCTTCGGTACCCGGCCAGTGGCCCCGCACCGCCTCGATCCCGGCCCGCCGCACAGTCGACCGAAGCACCGCAATCACGATGATCGCGTCGTCGGCGTAACCCAGCACCGGCACAAAGTCCGGAATCAAATCGAACGGCATCGCCAGATAAGCCAGCAACAACCCGAGCCGAACCCGTACGCCCCGGGGCAGCGCCCGATCAGCGGCCAGACGCCGCAGCAGCCGCAACAGGTCGGGCAGGAGCCGCAACGCCTCCTTCAACCGCCCGGCATCAGGCTTGACGACCAGCAGCGCAATCACCAGGGCGACCCAGGCAAGCAGAAGCGCAACCCCGACGCTGATGAGCGCCTGCCACCACCAGGCCATCCCGACTCGCCCCTCCGCTACGGCCCCACCCGCCCACGCGCCGGCACGGCGGGCCGCCCCAGTCGCCGCCACAGCAACACTCGTCCCAACCCGACCGCGTAGGCGAGGCTCACCAGGACGAGAAAGGCGGCGCTCCAGTGGCCGTCCAGCAGCAAGAACACTATGCCGAAACTCGGAAACAGAACGACCGCCACCACATACACAACCAGCGGAATCCTCAGCGTGTTGTCCACCCCGGCATCCTCCGCCAACACCACCCGACCGCGCTGCCCCGGACAGCGTCAGGCCGTAAGCGCACGCATGCCGAAGAGCAGCGCCGTCCCGGCGATCACGATCATGCTTCCGATCGCCAGGAGCCGGACCGACCGTTCCCGCTGCCCGGCGACCATGCTGCGAACGACAAACACCACCCCGACGACGTTGACGGGGCCGGCGATGAACAGCGGAACGGCCGTGCCTCCGTCGGTCACCAGCAGCGTCACCATCAACAACGGGGCGAGGGCGACAAAAACCAGTCCCAAGCCCAGGTACCAGCGCAGCTGCCGCGTCTCATCGATCACTCCGTGGCCCTGCTCCCTGATCGCGTGCCCTGGGAGGCAGCCAGCAATCGGGCAACCGATTGCTGGGCATCGCCGAGGTGGGCGACGGACGAGTCGACCTGTACGCCGGATTCTGTGTGCGGCGGCCTTGCGGTCGCCGGTGGCGGCCATCCATCTAGGCTTGCCGTTGCCGGCAAGCTCGTGCGGCCTACCCGCAGACTCGGGCGAGCAGCCCTCGAGTGCCTGCGCCGGCTTCGGTCTTGCGACGTCAGCCTTGCTTGGCCTTGCTCCGGGTGGGGTTTACCGAGCCACCCCGGTCGCCCGGGGTGCTGGTGGGCTCTTACTCCACCGTTTCACCCTTACCGGCCGTGGCCGGCGGTCTTTTCTCTGTGGCACTTTCCCGCGGGTCACCCCGGGTTGCTGTTAGCAACCACCCTGCTCTGTGGAGTCCGGACGTTCCTCGGCGGTGTTCCTGGGAACACCGACGCGGCCGCCCGGTCGACTCGTCCGTCGCGCCGTCATCTTACGTGGGGGTGGGGGACGTAGATTCTTCGGCATCATGGATGTCGGAGAGATTTTGCTGCTGGTGGGGGCGGGGCTGGCCGCCGGGGTCGTCAATGCGATCGCCGGGGGTGGGTCGCTGATCACGTTTCCTACGTTGATTGCGGTCGGGTTGCCGTCGGTGGATGCGAACGTCACCAACTCGACGGCGGTTTTTCCCGGGTACGTGTCGTCGGTGGTCGGGAGCCGGGCGGATCTGGCCGGGCAGGGGCGGCGGCTGGCGGTGATCGTGCCGACGAGTCTTGTGGGGGCGGCGCTCGGGTGTGCGTTGCTGCTGGGTACGCCGGCACGGGCCTTCGAAGTTGTTGTGCCTTTCCTCGTGCTGGGGGCGGCGGCGACGCTGTTCTTCCAGGAACGGTTGAAGGCGCTGGTCGGGTCGTCGACGCGAGACAGGACGGCGACGCTGCATGTTGTGGTGTTCGTGGGGGCGATCTACGGCGGGTATTTCGGGGCCGCGCTCGGTGTCATGTACGTGGCGGCGCTCGCGTTGGTGCTCGACGAGACGCTGAACAGGATCAACGCGCTGAAGAACGTGCTGTCCGCCTGTGTCGGGCTGGTCACCGTGGTGGTCTTTGCGATCTTTGCGCCGGTGCACTGGGGTGCGGTGCTGGCGGTGGCGCCGGCGACCGTGGTCGGTGGTTATGTGGGGGCGCGGCTGGCTCGGCGACTGCCGGCGAAGGTGCTGAAGGTTCTCATCGTCACGTTCGGGACGGCGATCGGGCTCTTACTGCTGTGGCGGGCGTTCCGATGAAGGAAACTTTCAGGAAGCCTTCAGCATCGGGCGGCAAAATGCTGCAAAAGCATAGCGACCAGGGGAAGGGCAGATGGCGGACGACGACGCGGCACTGGGCATGATCGAGACGAACGTGGCCATGCTGATGCGGCTGGGTGAGGCGACCCGGCGCTCCTCGCCGCGCCCGCACCGGGCCCTGGACCGGGCCGCCTACGTCATCCTGCGGTTCCTGCAGGAGGCCGGCCCGCAGAACGTCTCGGCGGTCGCGACCCGGCTCAACCTCGACGGGTCGACGGTGACCCGGCAGGTCGGCGCCCTGCACCGCGACGGGCTGGTGGAACGCAGCGCCGACCCCGAGGACGGCCGCGGCACGGTCATCGCCGCCACCGATAAAGGGCTGAGCCAGGTCGACAAGGTCAGCCAGGCCCGGCGAGAGCTTTACGGCAGCGTGCTCAAGGACTGGTCGCCCAAGGAACGCCGCGAGCTCGCCGTGACCCTGGAACGCCTCATCCACGACATGGACGCCTACCTGAAAGGCCGCGGCCCCGGATAACCAGGCCGGGACGGGCCGCGGCCCCGGATAGGACGTCCGGGGCCGCGGTACTCAGAGCGGGTCGAGGGTCAGGTCGAGGACGTGATCTCGTCCGGGGTGGTGCGGGCTTTCTCCAGGCGCGGGTCGCCCTCGTCGGCGAAGTAGTCGTCGGCTTCGGTGCCGTCGACGCCCTCGGGGGTCTTCATCGCTCGCAGGATCAGCGTGACGATGACCGCGACCAGCAGGTTGACCGCGACAGCGACGAAGCCGACGTAGATCGTCTTCGGGGTGTCGAAGCCGAACTTGGTCAGCGGGAACGCCGAGCCGCCGAAGTGGGCGCGGCCGGTGGCGGCGTTGGGGATCTGGTAGAGCATCCAGAAGCCGAGGCCCATGCCGGCGATCCAGCCGCCGATGAGGCCGCCGCGGTGCAGCCACCGGGTGTAGAGGCCCAGCGCCACGGCCGGGGCCGTCTGGAGGATGATCACGCCGCCGATGAGCTGCAGGTCGATGGAGAACTGCGGGTCGAGGAAGATGATGAACGCGACCGCGCCGACCTTGACCACCAGGGACGCGATCTTGGCGACGCTGGCTTCCTGGGCGTGGGTGGCGTCCTTGCGGAAGTATTCCTTGTAGATGTTGCGGGTGAACAGGTTCGCCGCCGCGATCGACATGATCGCCGCCGGGACCAGTGCGCCGATGCCGATGGCCGCGAAGGCGACACCCGCGAACCAGGACGGGAACTGCTGGTCGAAGAGCAGCGGCACCACGGTGTTGGTGTCGAGGCTGCCTTCCTTGGCGCCGGGCAGGGGTTTCACCCCCGCCGAGATCGCCATGAACCCGAGCAGGGCGATCAGGCCGAGCAGGAAACTGTACGCGGGCAGCGCCGACATGTTGCGCTTGATCACGTTGCGGTTCTTGCTGGCCAGTACGCCCGTGATGCTGTGGGGGTACAGGAAAAGGGCCAGCGCCGAACCGAGGGCGAGGGTGATGTACTGGATCTGGTTGTTGGCGTTGAGGGTGATGCCGTCACCGGGGTTGGGCGACGCGGCAAATTTGGCGCTGGCGTCGTCGAAGATGGAGCCCCAGCCGCCGAGCTTGTACGGCAGGTAGAGCACCGCCACGATGATCACGATGTAGATCAGGGTGTCCTTGACGAACGCGATCAGCGCCGGTGCCCGCAGCCCGGACTGATAGGTGTACGCCGCGAGGATGGCGAACGCCACGATGATCGGCGCGTGCCGGGCGAGCACGCTGTCGCCGGTCACGCCCATCGTCTTGAGCACGGCCTCGATGCCGACCAGCTGCAACGCGATGTACGGCATGGTCGCGACGATGCCGGTAATCGCGATCAGCAGCGCCAGCAGCGGTGAGTCGAAGCGGGTGCGGACGAAGTCGGCCGGGGTGACAAATCCGTGGCGGTGCGACACCGACCAGAGGCGGATCAGGATCAGGAAGAACAGCGGGTAGATCACCACGGTGTACGGGACCGCGAAGAAGCCCGCCGCACCCGCACCGAAGATCAGTGCAGGGACCGCGACGAAGGTGTACGCGGTGTAGAGGTCGCCGCCGACGAGGAACCAGGTGACCCAGCCGCCGAAGCTGCGGCCGCCGAGGCCCCATTCGTCGAGGTGGGCCATGTCCTTGGGCGCACGCCACTTGGCCGCGACAAAACCCATGGCGCTGACCAGCAGGAACAGCAGCGTGAAAACGACGATCTCGGTGATGTGCTCACTCATCGGTGGCCGCCTCCGATTTGACAGCCTCGCGCGGGCGGCGGGTCATCTGGTAGACGATCGAGGTCGTGGCGACGCCGACGAGGATGAACGCGAACTGCAGCCAGTAGAACGCCGGGAAGCCCCACAGCCGGGGCGAGTCGAAGTTGTACAGCGGGGTCAGCAGCGGAAGCACGATCGGGACGATCAGCAGCCAGTTCCACGGGCTGCGATCACTGCGCGGTGAAGACAATGCCGTACCTCCTCATCGGAGCGCAGACGAGGTGGTGACCGTGGTCACGGCCATCGGCCGCAGGTTACCGAGAGGTTTCGCGCCCGATGCGCCCGGGTGTGATCACCCTGCGCCGAACGGCCAGGGTGGTGCGCCGAACGGCGCACCACCCATGATCGAACAGTTACCGCCAGGGGGTCCAGAGACCCGCCGAGATCGTACGGGTGAGAGACGCCTTCTCGTCGTCGCCGTCGAGCGACCACATCATCGCGCCGCCGAGACCCTGCGACCGGATGTACGTCGTCTTCTGCAGGATCTGCGCCGGGTCGTCGTACGTCCAGAAGGTGGTGCCGTCGGTGAGCCACGAGTGGCCCGACCGCCAGTCGCGGTGCAGCTTGAAGCCCTGCGACTTCAGGTTCTTGAGCACCTTGTAGTCCTCGGTGCCGACCGCGAACTTGCCGGGGGCGCCACCGGTGGCCGGCGCGAACAGATCGCCGGTCGTGCCGGTCCAGCCCTGGCCGTAGTACGGGATGCCGAGCACGAGCTTGTTCTTCGGCGCCCCCCGGTCCTTCCAGGTGTTGATCGCGACCTCGACCGAGAAGTCCGGGTTGTCGGGCGCACCGGCCGGCACGCGCAGCGCGGACTGCTGGTTGGTGCGGGCCTCCCACGAGCCGTGGAAGTCGTAGCCCTGGACCGTACCGAAGTCGAGGTACTTGAAGATCTTCTTGGCCTCGAAGCCGGCGTCGATCTTGGCCGGGGCGGCCGGCAGGAACGCGGTGAGGTCGTAGTGCTTCCTGGTCTTGCGGCTCAGCGCGTCGAGCTGCTTGCGGAACTCGGCGGTGAGCAGCGTGAAGTTCTGCTTGTCCTCGGGGCGGATGACGTTGCCGACGTTGCCGTCCGAACCGGGCCACTCCCAGTCGAGGTCGATGCCGTCGAAGACACCGGCGGCGACACCCGTGGTCAGGCCGGGCAGGTTGCCCTTGATCCACAGGTCGACACAGGAGGTGACCAGCTTCTTGCGCGAGGCGTCGGTCAGGGCGGCGTCCGAGAAGAACGCCGAACCGGTCCAGCCGCCGAGCGAGATCAGCACCCGCAGCTTCGGGTTCTTCTTCTTGAGCTCGGCGAGCTGATTGAGGTTGCCGGAGTAGGGCTGACCGGCGACGTCGGCCACACCGTCGACGCTCTGCGCGTCGGAGAACGGCACGCCCCAGTCGGCCCAGCTGTCGGCCGAGTCGCAGACGCCGGCCGCGGTGACCGGGCCGAACGCGTAGTTGAGGTGGGTGAGCCCGGCGGCCGCGCCGGACTGCTGGACCTTCGCCAGCTGGAAGTCACGACCGTAGATGCCCCACTGCGTGAAGTATCCGACCTTGACGTACGACTTCTTCGGATGTGCCTGTGCGGCGGTGGGTGCGGCCGTGACACCGACCAGTACGGCAGCGCCGACAGCCAGCAGACGGCGGGAGAATCCGCGCATGAGCCCTCCAGGGGCGGACGGAAGTTTTATCGACGAGGAATGGTGAAGAAAGTTTCCTAATCGAGGAAGCTAAACGTCCGCACCCGGCGGGGTCAACCCTTCAGCGCAGGTGTGCCGTCTCGTTGACCGAGCGCACGGCGATGCCACCGTCGGGCCACATGTCCATGGTGGAGACGCCGGCCGCGTCCAGGAAGAGCCGGTGCAGGAAGGCGTCGCTCGCCGCGAGCGCGTCCCGCAGGATCAGCTTGATGGGCGAGACGTGCGAAACCACCACAACCGTTCCTGACGGGTACGCCGATTGCAGCGTTGCCAGCGCGCCGCGTACCCGTTTGGCCACGACCTGGAACGACTCGCCACCCGGCGGCGCGACGCTGGTCGAGTCGAGCCAGCGGTCCAGCTCGTCGGGCCAGCGCTCGCGCACCTCCGCGAAGGTCAGGCCCTCCCAGTCGCCGAAGTCGCACTCGATCAGTTCCGGCAGCACGGTCACCTTGACGTTGCCCAGCTCGGCCGCGATGAACTCGGCGGTGCGCATACACCGCAGGAGGGGTGAGGAGACGACGGCCGCGACGTCGCGGGAGATGCCGGCCACGCGCCCGGCCGCGGCCATGGCCTGGGCCTCACCCTGCTCGGACAGCGGGACGTCGCCGCGGCCGGAATAACGGCCCTGCGAGGTCATCGCGGTCTCGCCGTGCCGGACGAGGATGAGCCGGGTCGCCGTGTCGAGCGACGGCGGCGCCCAGTTCTTCGGCGCCTTGGGCTCACGGCTCTCGAACGCGGGCGTGTCCGCCGGGACCTTCTTGCCCGCGGCCTCGTCCATCGCCCGGTTGGCCAGGGCGTCCGCGAGCTTGTTGCGCTCGCGCGGGATCCAGTCGAACGTCACGGTGGTGAACCCGTCGACCAGCTTCGCCGCCTCCGCGGCGAGCGGCCGCAAACCCGGATTCTTGATCTGCCAGCGACCGGACATCTGCTCGACCACCAGCTTCGAGTCCATCCGTACGTCCACACGGGTGGCGCCCAGCTCGGCGGCGGCACGCAGGCCCGCGATCAGGCCCGAGTATTCGGCGACGTTGTTCGTGGTGGTGCCCAGGGACGCGTACCGCTCGAGGAGGACCTGGCCGGTGCCCTCCTCGAGGACCACCGCGCCGTAACCGGCCGGTCCCGGGTTTCCCCGCGAACCACCGTCGGCCTCGACCACCACCCGCAGCTCCGTCACAGGCCGGACTCCGCGGTGCGGACCATGATGCGGCGGCATTCCTCGCAGCGGACCACCTCGTCGGCCGGGGCGGACTTCACACGGTTGAGGTCGGCGCCGTAGAGCTCGATGCGGCAGCCACCGCAGCGACCGGCCCGGAACAGCGCGGCGCCCAGACCGGAGTCGGCGCGGATCTTGTCGTACAGGCCGAGCAGGTCGCCGGGCAGGTCACCGGCCAGCGGCGCCCGCGCCTGGGTCTTGAACTCCTGCTCCTTGGTGATGTCCGCGAAGGCCTCGTCACGGCGGGCCTCGGCGGCCGCACGGCGCTCGCTCGCCTCGGTGAGCTTCTTGCGGATGTCGTTGAGCGTCTGCTCGGCGGTCTCCCGCTGCTCCATCAGCTCGAGCTCGGCGTCCTCAAGCTCACCCTGCCGCCGGTTGAGCGTGGCCATCTCGTGCTGGAGACCCTCGATCTCGCGCAACGCGCCACCAGCGTCGAGGCGGGCCTGGTCCCGGGCCTTGCGGGTGCGAACCTGCTCGATGTCCTTCTCGAAACGGGTGATGTCACGGTCGAGGTCGTCGACGGCCACCTGGGCCCGGACCCGCTGGTCCTCCAGGGCGGAGAGCTCCCGCGAGATCGTGGCGATCTCGGCCAGCTCCGGCAGCGACTTGCGGCGGTGGGCGAGCTGGGCGAGGGCGGTGTCGATGGCCTGCAGGTCGAGCAGACGGCGCTGGGCTTGCGGGGCGGCCTTCACGTCAGGTACTCCTTATTTTCCGCTGACCGCGTGCACGGTCCAGGGGTCGGTGTCGAGATCGGACACGAGAGCCGTGACCGGGAACTGGGCGCGCAGGAGACCCGCCACGTCGTCGAGCCAGGGCCGCTCACTCGCCCAGTGGGCGACGTCGAGCAGCGCCGGACCGCCGGCGGCGAGATGTTCGCTCGCGGGATGATGCCGCAGATCGGCGCAGAGGTACGCATCGGCGCCCGCCCGTCCGGCGTCCGCCAGGAACGAATCGCCCGCTCCCCCGCAGACGGCAAGCGTACGCACGAGCCGGCCGGGATCACCGGCAGCACGCACCCCGGCGGCGGTGTGCGGGAGGTTGCGGGCGACGAACCGGGTCAGCTCGGCCAGCGGCATCGGTGTGGCCAGCTCGCCGACCCGTCCGGCTCCACGGCCACCACCGGCGGCCGGGCTGCCGGGAGCAGCCGGGACGAGCGGGCGCAGACCGGTCAGATCGAGCCGGGCGGCGAGCGCGTCGGACACGCCCGGACTCGCGACGTCGGCGTTGGTGTGCGCGACGTAGAGCGCGATGTCCGCCTTGATCAGGCGGTGCACGATGCGGCCCTTGTAGGTGTCGGGTGCGACCGACGAAACGCCCTTGAGCAGCAGCGGATGGTGGGCGACGATCAGATCGGCGCCCACGGCGACCGCCTCCGCGACCGTTTCCGGGACGCAGTCGACGACGCACAGCACGGTGGTGACGGGGTTGTCGAACTCTCCGAGGACGAGGCCCACCCTGTCCCACTGCTCGGCCCAGTCCCTCGGGTAGAGCGCGTCGAGGGCGGCCACCACGTCACGGACTGCAGGCGGGGCAACGGCGGTGTCGGTCACGGCCGCCAACTCTACCCAGGCTCAGGAGCGGGCCCCGGGCTCCACTCGGTTGTCGGCCGCGAATCGGGTGTGCAGCGCCTGCAGAGCACGCCGCCACGGGAACTGGCTCCGATAGCGTTCGTTCTGTCCCGGTCCGCCGAGACGGAGCACGTCATCGCCGTAAAGCACCTGGACACCCCAGTTGCGAAGTTTCGCGATGCTGTCGTGCAACGACGGGTGCAGCGCCATGACCTTGTTCGTGTACGGGACGACCACGGTCGGGATACCGAAGCCGTAGCCCTCGATCAACAGGCCGAGCACGAGGGTGTCGGTGATGCCGGCCGACCACTTGTTGATCGTGTTCACCGTCGCGGGCGCCACGATCATCGCGTCGGCCGGCGGCAGCAGATCCTCGTCGCCGGGGTTCTTGTAGTAGCTACGGACCGGGTGACCCGTCTGGGCGTGCAGTGCCGCCGCGTCGACGAATTTGCGGCCGTCCGGCGTGGTGACCACGCAGACCTCCCAGCCGTCCCGCTGGGCCAGATCGACGAGCACGCCGACGTCGCGGGCGATGGGCGAACCGCACACGAGCACGTACAGCACGCCGGGCGAGGTGTTGACGCTCATCACTCGAGAACCCACCTCATACGCCGACTCCCATCTGCTCTGCCAGCTCCGCTATCGGCGCCGGCGGTGTGCCCCGCGTGCGTCGGAGCACGTCGGAGATGACCTCGTGGGCGAGCGGGCGGCAGCGGATCTCCGCCGGGGCAAGCCTGTCACCCTCCAGCAACATCTCGCTGGCCTTCTCCACGTCGCCGAGCTGTGTGTAACCCCGGGCTATGTCCAGGAAGTGATGGGCACGCCGCTCCGGCAGCATCGCCGCGAAGCTCTCCGGGTCGATCCGGTTGTGCGTCTCGATCGCCTTGCCGCCGTCGCCGAGCTCGACCGCGGCCGCGGCCCGGTGCAGCTCCACGTTGGTCGGGCCGAACGAGGTCCAGTAGTAGTTGTAGTCGCCGCCCAGCGCGCCGGCCGCCTGCTCGGCGCCGCACACCAGGTCGCGCACGGTGGCGCTGTCACCGATCCGGGCCGCCGCCATGGCCCCCGTGAGCAGCAGCAACCCGTACACGGAGAGTCTTTCCGGGGTGGCCGCCTCGGAGGTCATCGGTGCGATGCGGTTGGCGATGTTGACGTTGACCTCGAGCGCCGAACGGATCCGGCCCAGCGAGAGCAGCGCCATGCCGACCCGGTGGCTGGCCATGCCGGCCAGGAGCTGGTCACCGGCGCGCTGCGAGACCGCGATCGAGCGGTCCGCGGCCAGCCAGGACAGCTCGTGCTCGCCGACCTTGCGCAGGGCGGACGAGGCGATCTGATAGACCTGGCCCAGCAGGTGCGCCGCGTCGCGTGCCTCTTCACCGCTCGCGTGCGCGCTGTCCGCGGCCTGCGCGTCCCGCAGCAGCTGCGGGAGCTTGCGGGCCAGGACGCCGTACTTCGCGTGCTGGTAGGTCAGCCAGGCGTGGCTGACCGCCTTGCGCATCTCCGTCAGCGGTGGCGCCACCGGCACAGGATGGAAGAACGCGCTCATCTGGTCGTACCGCTCGAGCGCCGCGCGGATCTCCTCGACCTCGACCTGGTCGATGCAGTTCTGCGTCTCCGGCCGCCGCTCGACGTCCTTGCCCAGCAGCAGCTGGACGTCGATCTGCAGCACGTCGGCGATCTCATAGACGACGGAGAACTTGTCGAGCCGGCGGACACCCCGCTCTACCTTGTCGACCCAGCTCTTGGACTTCCCCAACCGGTCCGCGAAGACCTGCTGGGACATCTTGCGACGGCCGCGCCAATAGGCGACTCGGCGGCCGATCGGCAGCTCGTCCACGGTGCCTCCCCCACTCATCCGGCGTCCAGCGCCGGTGAGCATTCCGGTGTGTCACGTGCAGTGTGGACCTCACTCGTCCAGGGAGGTCGCACAAGCTGTGTGATCGTCTGCCCACCGATGCTCGATAGTTTCTCATGCAAGTTGCAAAAGCTGATCTGCCCGGACAAACGAAGCGTGTCGAGCTTGGTGACGGCGGTCGCGGCTGGTAATGCGGCCTCCGCAGGCGAATCGAGGGTTTTCCGACCATGCAGTGGAACAGCCGACGGCCGATCGGGCCATGGGAGTACGTAGATCGGATACGACTGCGGCGTGCGGCCCTCCGCTACGCCGCGCACGGCTGGGCGGTGACACCGGGCGCGTACCTGACCGGGCACCGGTTCAGCTGCGGTCGTGCCGGCTGCCCGATCATGGGTTGCCACCCCGCGATCGAGTCCTGGGAGGACGACTCCAGCACCGACGCCGGACGGGTCGCGAAGTGGTGGCGCCGACGGCCGTACACCGTGCTCCTGGCGACCGGCGGGCGCTTCGACGTGCTCGAGGTGCCGGCCGCGGTCGGCCTGCGTGTCCTCGGTGCGGTCCGCCTGCACACCGGCGTCCTCGGCCCGGAACGCGGAGACGCCCGTGGCCCGGTCGCGGTGACACCGGCCGGGCGCTGGATGTTCCTGGTCCAGCCGGGCGAGGAACTCCGCCCCGAGCTGGCGTCCTGCCTGGACGTGCTGCGCCACGGTCGCGGATCGTGGATCCCCGCCGCACCCAGCCGTACGCCCGAAGGCCCGGTCCGCTGGGCCGTCGCGCCGGAACAGACCGGCTGGCACCTGCCCGCGTCCACCACCGTGCAGGCGATGCTGCTCGACGCGCTGGACGCCCTGGGCCGCCGTCCCCGACCGACACTGCCGGTGATCGTGCCCCGGCAGATGTCGACCGCCCGCCGGGCCGCCTGAACCGTCCCCTCCGGACGTCGGCCACCCACCGGCCGCGGGATCGGCAGCGGACGGCGGTCGTGCATGGTCGTGGGTACACATGTCAGCTGACAACGTATTTGCCTACCTTGCGGTAGTCGAGTCAGCCGAATGGGTGAACGACTGATCACGCTTCGCATGCACTGTTAAACCTGTGGCCGGCTCTCGAGTGCCCCTGGCACGATCCAGGCCCATGATCACAATCCGTACGGTCGCGGCCGACGCCCCGGACGCCGTGGCGCTGGTCCGGTCCTACCTGGGCGAGATGGTCGACCGGTACCACGGGCGCCCGATGCCCGGTTCAGCCGTGGACGCGGCGCTGGCGGACGAGCCTGCCGACGATGTGGCGGTGCTGCTGGTCGCGTACCGGATGATCGCGGACCGGGCGGTCTCGGGCCAGACGGTCTCGGACCGGGGTGGGGAGCCGGTGGGCTGCGTCGGCCTGCGGCCCGCCGAGGCGGGGACCGGCGAGATCACCAAGATGTACGTGCGCCCGGAGGCGCGGCGGCTCGGCATCGGCCGCCGGCTGCTGTCCGCAGTGGAGGACGAGGCGCGCGCCCGTGACCTGCACACCCTGCGCCTCGACACCCGCAACGACCTGACCGAGGCCCGCGCGATGTACGCGGCCGCCGGTTATGTGGAGATCCCGCCGCACCGCGACCGGCTCTACGCCGACCACTGGTTCGCGAAGAGCCTCTGAGGCCGCCGCTCGGGCAGGATGGCGCCATGACGCACACCCACGACGTGGACTGGGCCCGGTTCGGCCCCGACCTGATCTCCGACGGTGAGGTCAACGCCCCGATGATCGACCAGGCGTTGCACTGGCTCGCCGGACGCCACCCGGGCGCCACCCGCGTCCTCGACGTGGGCAGCGGACCGGGCGTCGCGGCCTGCACCTTCGCCCGGTTGCTGCCGGCCGCGGAAGTTGTGGCCGCGGACGGTGCCGCCCCGCTGCTGGCCCTCGCCCGGGCCCGTGCGGAGGAGCTCGGTGTGGCCGGCCGTTTCACCACCCGTGAGGTGCGACTGCCCGAAGGTCTGGCGGATCTGCCGGACGCCGACGTGATCTGGGTCAGCGGAGTTGCGCACCATCTGCCTGATCCGGCAGAAGGGATCCGGGCGTTTGCTGCGCTTTTGCGCCCCGGCGGTGTCCTGGCCCTCCGCGAAGGCGGCCTACCGCTGAAGTTCCTGCCGCCACACGCGGACGGTGGCCTGAGCGCCCGCATCGACGCGGTGGACAGCGCCCTCTCCCGCGACCACGCCCACCCGATGGGCGCGATCAACGCACCACGGTCCTGGCCCGCACTCCTGGCCGAGGCGGGCCTGAGCAACGTGTCGAGCCGCAGCTTCATGCTGGACCTGCCCGAACCCCTCGGCGACGCGCCGCGGCAGAACCTGGTACGGCTGCTGCGGCGTACCCGGGAATCGCTCGACGGCCACCTGGCCGCCGCCGACCTGGCCCGGCTGGAACAGCTCATGGACCCCACGGACCCGGAAAGCGTGCTGAACCGCCCCGACGTCTTCATGCTGCGCGCAACGACGATCTACACCGCGGTGCGCTAACGGGTTGATCGGGCGCGGACGTGCATGCGTTCGCCCTGGCTGCCGAAGATGCTGAGGAACTCGACCGCGTCACCCGACGCGCTCCCGAACCAGTGCGGGACGCGCGTGTCGAACTCCGCCGCCTCCCCCGCCGGGAGCACGATGTCGTGCTCACCGAGCACCAGGCGCAGCCGTCCGCTGAGGACGTAGAGCCACTCGTACCCCTCATGGGTCTTGGGGTCGGGTCTCTGCGTCGGCCCGGCGGGGATCAGGTGCTTGAACGCCTGCAGCCCGGTGGCCTGCCGGCTGAGCGGCAGGATCGTCTGCCCGCTGCTGTGCTTGATCGGCCGCGCGTAGATCCGCGGATCACCCGTCGGCGGCGCGCCGACGAGCTCGTCCAGCGGCACCCGATAGGCCCTGGCCAGCGGCAACAGCAACTCGAGGGTGGCCCGGCGCTGCCCGGACTCGAGCCGCGACAGGGTGCTGACCGAGATGCCGGTGGTCTCGGACAGCCCGCTGAGCGTCGTCCCGTGCTCCTGCCGCAACGCCCGCAGCCGAGGCCCGACCGCGGCCAGAACGTCATCCTTTTTTGCCACCATGGCAAAGAAGTTTGCCACCTGACCCGATCCGGGGCCACCGTGTCCCCATGACATACGACGTGATCGTGATCGGCGGCGGCCCCGCCGGAATGAGTGCTGCGGTAGCCCTGGGACGGGCGCTCCGCACGGTGCTCCTGGTGGACGCGGGCACGCCCCGCAACGCCCCCGCCGACGGCATCCACAACTACCTGACCCGCGACAACATCACCCCGGCGGACTTCCGCACGGCCGGCCGGTCCGAGGTCACCCACTACGGCGGCGAACTCGTCGACGGCACCGTCGCCTCCGCTTCATCTTCCGAGGGTTCGCTGACCGTGACGCTGGAGGACGGGCAGACGTTCACGGCCCGCCGCCTCCTGGTCACCACCGGCCTCACCGACGAACTCCCGTCGATCCCCGGCCTCCGCGAACGCTGGGGACACGACGTCATCCACTGCCCGTACTGCCACGGCTACGAGGCCCGCGGCCAGGCCATCGGCATCATCGGCTCGTCCCCGATGTCCCTGCACCAGGCCCTGATGTGGCGCCAGTGGAGCGACAACGTCACCCTCTTCCTGCACGAGGCACCCGCCCCCGACCCCACCCAGGCCGAGCAGCTTGCGGCCCGCGGCATCAAGGTCGTCACGGACAAGGTCACCGAAGTGGTCGTCAAGAACAACACCCTGACCGGGGTACGCCTGGAAGACGGCACCGTCATCGACCGCGAGGTGCTCGTGGTGGCGCCCCGCTTCATGGCCAACGCCGAACCGCTGCCGTCACTGGGCCTGACCGCCACCGAGAACGACTTCGGCAGCGTTGTCGTCGCCGAACCGAACGGCAAAACGTCGGTCCCGGGCGTCTGGGTCGCCGGCAACGTCTCCGACCAGATGGCGCAGGTGGTCAGCTCGGCGTCGGCGGGGTTGCTCGTGGCCGCCCAGCTCAACGCCGACCTCATCCAGGAAGACGCCAACCTGGCAGTCGCCGCCCACCAGGCCACCACCAACTGACGCTCCCCAGCGCCGGCGCAGGGCTCGCGGTAGGCGGCAATCACTGCGGCCGCGCGCTCGGCCGGCTGGTCGCGGCCAGCAGCCGACGCTCAACTCGCGGTAAGCGACGGCCGGCGCCCGGCTCGCGGCAAGCGGCGGTCAGTGGCCGGCGCCCGGCTCGGGGGCGAGCGGCGGTCAGTGACCGGCGCCCGGCTCGGGGCCAGCAGCGGTCAGTGACCGGCGCCCGGCTCGGGGCCAGCAGCGGTCAGTGGTCGGCGGCGAGTTCGCGGTAGGCGGCGATCACGGCGGCGGTGCGTTCGGCCAGGTCGGGGCCGGCGTCGGAGGATGACGGGCCGGTGGCGGTCAGGCGGGAGATGGCGAGTTCGGCCTGGCGGGCCGTTTCGCCGATGCGTTGTTCGCGGATGAGGTTCTCACCCGCGATGGCGGCGGCGTTGATGCTGGCCAGGATGCGGTTGGCGTCGGCCGCCGTCAGGCGCCACAGGCCTTCGACGCGGAGGCGCTGCTCGGCGAGGGCCTGCACGGCCGGGCTGTCGGCAGGAAGGTCGTGCTGGGTGGCGTCGGCGAGTTCCTCGCGGAGGCGGCGGATCTGCTGGCGGCGGGACATGATGGCGGCCAGCTGGGCCAGGGCGGTGGTCAGGCTGCGGTCCGCGTCGTCCGGGTCGATCATGTGGCGCAGGGCAGGCCAGGTGCGGCGGACCCGGCGGGCCACGACCACGGCACGCTCGTAGGCGGTGCGTTCCTCCGGCGCGTGCAGGACGTGCGCCTGGTCGCCGCGGGGCAGAGCGATGCTGCCGACCCGGGCGGCGCGCGCCTGCTCCACGACGAAGAAGGCCACCAGAGCGACCGAACCAGCCGTCGAAGCCCACCAGGCGATGCCGAGCGCACCGAGAACCGCCGACAGCAGCACGAGGACCAGCGCGAGCTGTGAGGCCGCCCGCAGGCGTTCCTCCCGGGTGCGCCCGCTGGGCTCGGCGGGCACCAGCTCGGTGACCGAACCCCAGCGGGAACGCTTGGCCCGCCCGGTGCGCATCTTCAACGGTGACGGCGACACGACGATCTTCTCGGTGTCGATGCCGATGTGCAGACCCTTGGGCCCCGGTGCGATCACGGCGCGCCCTTTCCGCCTGCGGGAAGCTGAGCGGGCCCGGACGCCGAGGGGGTTACGCCCGGGCCCGCTCACCGGCGGAGCCGTCCGCCGGTGCCTGAAGGAATCGGGTGGACGGCCTCCTACATGAGCAGGTCCCGGGTGCAGCGAGGGTGCATCCGTTCCGGCCCCGAAGCCACGCCCGACCGGGGCGGGCGCAGCCTGCGGACGGGCCCGCCCCGAACGGAACGCGTCCGTGATCAGGGCGGAGGCCGTCCCCGAGGACAGCCACCCGAGCGGAACCCGGACACGACCAGAGCAGAGGCCGCCCCGAGGACGACCACCCGAGCGGAACCCGGACACGACAAGGGCGGAGGCCGTCCCGAGGACAGCCAACCCCGAGGCAGACGCGGACCGGGAGGACTGCTCAGGCGGCCTCGATGGCGCCCTCCTTTCCGTCAGGCTCGCTGTCGGCCTCGGCCGGGAGGTTGCTCTGCGAGGAAGAAGGTCCGCGCACGGTCAGGAGGCGCTCGGAGGGGAGGCGGCTCGTCGGGGCGTCTTCCGGGGCTATCAGGCCCAGGTGCACGAGGCGGGAGTTGATGCCGCCGCGGCTGCGGCCGAACTCCTCCATCAGAACCTTCGGGCTCGCCCCGTCGCGGAAGCGTGTGACCAGACGTTCGTCATCGGTCGCCGACCAGCGGGCGCCCTGGTGGGGGTGGCGTCGGGCCGGTTCGGGCTTGGCGGGCTTGAGGCGCTGCCGGCGGAGGGTGCCCAGACCGGCGAGGGTCGAGGTCAGGGCGTCGGCCACCGCGGTCAGGTCGTCGGGCGAGATCCCTCCGCTGAGCTCGCTGACCACCTCGCCGCCGGGGCTCCAGCCGACCACGGTGAGGTTGACGCGGTCCTCGCCGGTGCCCGAAGCGGTGAGCTGGTAGACGTGCCGGCCGACCGTCAGGTGTCGCTCGAGGGCGAGGTGCGGGCGGCGGTCGTCGTCGGGCAGGTGCTCGTTGTCATCCATGCGGCGAAGGTAGGACCGCCCACCGACACTTTCCCGCCCGGCGTGGCGCGGCCCTCAGCAACTTCCGGCATGTCGGCCCAACGCCCGTCTAATCAGGACTGCGCCGTCCCGTCGGGCATGCCGGAGCCGCGCGACGCAGGAGGGAGGAGGCGGAGTCGGCGGCGCGCGGAGGCAGGCGAAGACGGAGGCGGATCCAGGCGGTGGCGGGCGGAGGTAGGAGGACCGGACCGAATCAGGAGGACGAGGTGAGGCGGTTGCGGAGGATGGGGACGCCTGGTCCGTCGAGTTCGCTCAGCGCCACCTCCCGCCCCGTCATCGCCAGCATCAGCGCCTCCCCCGGGCCCGTGACCAACGGCCCTTCCCCCCATGACCAGTCCAGGTCGGACGCCTCGAAGCGCAGCTTTGCCAGCCGGCGGCGGGGGGCGAAACCCACCGCACGCCCTCCCACCAGGAAGTCGAGCGACACGCGAACCCGGTCGTGCACCAGCCCGTGCGGCAGGCCGAGCGGCCGCCGCATGTCCTGGCCGTGCACCTGCAGGTCGGTGAGCTGGCCGGGATAGCCGACGATCGGCGGGCGGAAACTGCTGTCGGCGTGGTCGCGCAGGCCTTGGGCGAGGGACGACGGTGGCTGGTCGGCGACGAGCGCCGCCAGCCGGGCGTTGGCTTTGTGGATGTTGAAGCCGCTGCGGGCGAGCAACGGGAGTACGGGTGTCACCGGTTTGGAGATGGCCGCGAGCAGGTGGCCGGCGACCTGGCGGATGGTCCAGTCGCCGCACAGGCTGGGGGTTTCCAGCTGGGCCGGGGTGAGCGAGTCGACCAGGTCGGCGATGCGGCGCCGTTCGTCGGCGATCGCGGGGAGGACTTCCACCGCGTCAGGCTAGCGGAGTCGCAGCCCCTAGTCTGACCCGTGTGACCAGCGACTGGACCGCCACCCTGCCCCGCAAGCGGATGGGTGCCGGTGTGCTGTTCCGCGACGGCGGTGACCGGATTCTGCTGGTGGAGCCGACGTACAAGCCGGAGTGGGAGCTGCCCGGCGGGGTTGTCGAGGCCGACGAGTCACCGCGTGCGGCCGCTGCGCGGGAGGTCACCGAGGAGCTGGGCCTGACCGTCGTTCCGGGGCGCCTGCTGGCCGTCGACTGGGTGCCCGCGCGCGATGGGCGTACCGAGGGCTTGATGGTGGTATTTGATGGCGGCGTCCTGGCCGATCCTGGCAGGATCCGGCTGCAGGAGAGCGAGTTGCGGAGCTGGGCGTGGTCGACGCCCGCGGAGGCGGCAGCGCGCCTCCGTGGCCTGGTCGCCCGGCGGTCGGAGGCGGCCCGGCGGGCCGCGCTCACCGGCACCACCGCCTATCTCGAGAACGGACATCCCTGACGATGGCTGAGCTGCCACCCCCGCCCGAGGTTCGTGCGGCTTTCGGTGCTCAGGGCGATCCGGTACGCCTGGCAGGCGGCAAAGGCGGCACCTGGCGGGTCGGCGACGTGGTGCTGAAGCCGTCCGAGGGCGACGACGAGGTCCGCTGGCGTGCGGGAGTGCTGCACTCCTTGCCCCGCTCGCCGCATTTCCGGGTCGCGCGTCCCGTGCGGGCTGCGGACGGGGACTGGATCGCCGGAGGCTGGGAGGCGACCGAGGCGGTTGCCGGTCAGCCCGATCAGCGCCGTGTCGACGATGTCATCCGGGCGGGGGCCGCGTTCCACGAGGCGCTCACGGCGGTGCCGCGTCCCGCGTTCCTGGACACCAGGCAAAATCCCTGGGCGTACGGGGAGTGGCTGGCCTTCGAGGACGAGTCTTTCCCGGGGCAGCGGCGGCCGTCGAAGCTGTTGGACGAACTGCTGGAGCTGCGCCGGCCGGTGCTGTCGGCGGAGCAGATCGTGCACGGTGACCTGCTCGGCAATCTGCTCTTCGCCGACGGCCGGCCGCCCGCGGTGATCGACTGGCCGGCCTACTGGCGGCCGCCCGCCTGGGCGTCGGCGGTCGCGGCGATCGACGCGGTGGTGTGGCACGGGGTCGGTCCGGAGCTTCTGGACCGCTGGGCGCACCTGCCGGAGTGGGACCAGATGCTGGTCCGCGCCGCGATCTACCGCCTGGGCACCTGGGACGCGGCCGGCTGGTCGGGCGAGCCCGAGGACGCCTACCACCCGGTCGTCGAAATGTGTCGTACGCGGGTCCTAGGGTCCGGAGCGTGACTGAGGCTTACCTGGATTTCGACCGGCACGAACGTGAGATGTGGGCGGGGCGTGCCTCGACCTACGAGCGCAGCTTCGCGCCCCTGTGCGCCGGGGTCCGTGACCAGGTGCTCGACCTGGCCGGGGTGTCGGGTGGCAAGCGGCTGCTCGACGTCGGCACCGGTCGGGGCACGCTCGCCGCGGCCGCCGCGGGTCTGGGTGCGCTGGTCACCGCCGTCGACGCCGAGCCGAGCATGGTCGAGGCCGCGGGCCGCAATGTCCCCGGTGCCGAGGTGCGGGTGGCGAGGCTGCCCGACCTGCCGTTCGAGGCCCGGTCGTTCGAGGCGGTGACGGCCAACTTCGTGCTCAACCACGTCGGTGATCCGGCTGCCGCGGCGCGTGAGCTGGTGCGTGTCACCGCGACCGGTGGCCGGGTCGCCGCGTCGATCTGGCCGTTCCCGGCGCCGCCGCTGCAGGCGTTCTGGGGTGAGGTCGTCGCCGGTTCGGGTGTGGTGCCGCCGGGCGGCTCGCCCCGGGTCGAGGAGGCACTGGACTTTCCGCGTACCGCGGCCGGGCTGACGACGCTGCTGCACGACGCGGGCCTCGACGGGGTCCGGGTCGAGACGGTCACCTGGACGCACCACTTCGACCCGGAGGACTGGTGGTCCGGCCCGGCCGGCGGTCTGAGCACCCTGGGCACACTGCTGCGGTCGCTGCCGGCCGAGTCGGTCACCCGGATCCGGGCGTCGTACGACCGGGCGATCGACAGCCGCCGGGACAGCAACGGCCGGGTCGGTCTCTCCACCACGGCTCTGCTGGGCAGCGGCACGCGGCTCGAGCATCACACCCGGGCCAGCCAGGTGGTGTAGTGCAGACCGAAGGGTTCCTCCCGGGCGCGGCAGGCCGCGGTCACCTCCTGCGCCGCCGCGGACGCCTGCCGGACCGTCTCGGCCGGATAGCCGTAACGGAGCTGGTGCACGGCGAATTCGTCGGCGTCGAGCAGCTCGACGTGACCGTCGTGCCGGCGGGTCACGTCCAGATCGAGGTCGACCAGGGTCACCCGTTCCCGGTTTTTCCACGTGGCCGGGGCGGTGATGTCGCAGTACATCTCGAGGTCCCAGGTCGGTGCGAAGAACAGCGCGGTCCACCAGCCCCCGTGCGGGACCAGACGCACACCGCGGTGCTCGTCCTTCCTGCGGAAGCCGGACGAGACGTAGTCGACCTCGGTGCCGACCGGGACACCCAGCCAGGTCCCCCAATCGTCCTCACCGAGGAACCGTTCGAAGGCCCTCCGGTGCATGCTCCCGTCGAACTTGCGGAAAACCACGTCCACGTCACCCATGGGGCGCAGAGTAGTTTCCGGAGGTAGAGCTTGAACGTCGTCATCGACGGCCGGTTCGTGCTGAACGAGGCCGACCTCCAGCAGCGTCTGGCCGGCGCGTTCGGCTACGGCCCGTACTACCGCCACGACCTCGACGACCTGCGCGATCACCTGGCCGCCGGCGATCCGCGCCCGGTGCAGCTGGTCTGGATCCACGCCGAAGCAGTCCGCCTGGCCCTGGGGGCGGCACTGTTCGACAGTTATGTGGCCGTCCTCGAAGCGATCGCGGCACAGGACGAGGAGCGGGACTGGAACGACCGTTTTGTCTTCCGCCTTCTCGACTGACCTACTTGGCGCCGCCGTTGCTGTAGAGCAGCTGGCCGTTGATCCAGCCGCCCTCCGGCGAGCACAGGAAGCCGGCCAGGTTGGCGACGTCGGCGGGAGTGCCGAGCCGGCCCAGCGGAGTGAGACCGACCATCGTGTCGATCAGCTCCGGCCCCATCCACCCCGTGTCGACCGGCCCCGGATTGATCACGTTGGCGGTGATCCCCAGCTGGGCCAGCTCATGTGCGGCGGCGAGGGTGATGCGGTCGAGGGCACCTTTGCTGGCGCCGTACGGAAGGTTGCCGACGGTGTGGTCGCTGGTCAGCGCGATCACCCGCCCGCTCCCGTGCTCCCCGGTGAACCGGCGGCCGAACTCCCGGATCAGCAGCCAGCTCGCCCGCGTGTTGACGGCGAAGTGCCGGTCGAAACTCTCCACGGTGGTGTCCAGCAGCCCCGAATCGACGGACTCGGCATGCGAGAGCACCAGCGCACCCACCGCCCCGAGCTCGGCACCGACCCGTTCGAAGATCGCCTCGGCCGCGCCGGCATCCTCCAGATCCGCCTCCACCGCCAGCGACCGCACCCCGGCCCGGTCGAGCCGCCGCACAAGCTCGGCCCGCGACTCGGCGTCCCGCCCCCACGGCATCCGCTCGTCGTACGGCTGCCAGTAGTTGAACGCGATGTCCCACCCGTCGTTCCCGAGCCGCTCCGCGATCGCCGCCGCGATCCCGATCCGCCGGCCGACGCCGGTCACCAGGGCCACCTTGCTCATCCGAAAACCACCAGTTCGAGTTGCTCGTCGAGCGGATAGGTGAGACCGGGCGCGTCCTGCTCCAGCGCCCGCAGACCGTCCGCAAAATGGTCGTCGGCCAGCACGGCCAGGTTGCTCAGCGACCGGGTGCGTACCTTGTCGACCAGCTCCTGCGCGCTGTCCGCATATCGCTGCCCCACCTCGATCCGCGCGGTCAGCGTCAACCCGACCTCGGCCAGCCGGGCGGTGACCACGCCGAGCAACCCCTCGGCGTCGGCGGCAAAAGCCTCCGGGAACCACCGCGTAAGCGGAAGCTCACCGAACCCTCCCCGCAGCAGCAGATGACCGCCCGGCTTGAGCACCCGCCGGACATTCCCCGCGAAAGCCTCGAGGTCCTTCACGTGATGGACCATCTGCGACGCCCACACGGCCTCAAAACTGGCCGCCGCCAGCGGAATCGCCTCCGCGGATCCACCGACCAGCAACTGACCGCCCGGGAAAACAGCCCGCATGGCCGCGGACGGTTCACACGCGATCACCGTCGCGACCTCCCCGAGCGCGGCGGTGAACCGCCCGGTGCCGGCACCGAGATCAAGAATCCGCCCACCCGGTCCAGGCAGAAAGGGCGCAGCCGCAGCCAGCCAGGCACTCATGTCCTCAGCCCGCAAATTCCGCCCGCGCAGGTACGCCTCAGCCATGGTCGACCCGTAAACAGTGGACACACCGGGCACGCTATCGAGCCCGAGTGACGAGGTCACCCGGATAACAGCCGTCCAGAGGCTAAACACCGCTCTGACCAGGCCGGAAGCACTCTGCGGGATCACCGCACCGTGGGGAGTCCGGGGGTCGCCCCCGGAGCCGGCAAGGTGGGCGCGGTAGGTTTCGAACCTACGACCCCTCGCTTGTAAGGCGAGTGCTCTCCCACTGAGCTACGCGCCCGGTTCCGTGGTGGGAAACCGGAGTGGTCATCGTACCTTGCCCCGCCGGGGCGTCCGGCGGCGGCGAGGGGTCAGAAGACGATCTTTGCCAGGGTGTCTCGCCAGGTGTTCTGGTCGCGGGGTTCGCCGGGGCCCTGCATGTGGGCGTATCGGACCACGCCCTCCTTGTCGATGACGAAGGTGCCGCGGTTGGCGATGCCGGCCTGCTCGAAGAACACGCCGTAGGCCTGGGCGACGCCGCCGTGGGGCCAGAAGTCGGCCAGCATGGGGAAGGTGAAGCCCTCGCGGTCCGCCCAGACCTTGTGGCTGTACGCGGAGTCGACGCTCACCGTCAGCACCTGGACGTAGTCGTTCTCGTACTGGCTGAGGTTGTCGCGGATCTCGGCCAGCTCACCCTGGCAGGTGCCGGTGAAGGCCAGCGGGTAGAAGACCAGGAGCACGGCTTTGCGGCCCTTGAAATCAGCCAGGCTGACCTCCTGGTTGTTCTGGTCCTTTAGGGTGAAGTCAGGGGCCTGGGTTCCCACGTCGATCGGCATGTGATCAAGCCTAAGGCAGAAAAGGCCTGACCGCGCGCATGGCAAATGGCCGGTCGCCCGTCGGTGGGGCGCCGGCCTGGACTGGGCGCCGTTACTTCTTCTTGGCGCCTCGGGGTGAGACCAGCCGTGCGGCTGTCCAGTCCTTGCCCGCGTTCACCGTGGAGGTCTGCTGGAGGCCGGCGGTCGGCGCGGATTCACTGACTTCGCTCGGTTCGACGTGGCCGTCGCGGCCGGCCTTCGGAGTCAGCAGCCACACCACGCCGGTGTCGGCGAGCGGCCCCAAAGCATCGGTGAGCAGTTCGAAGAGGTCACCGTCGCCGTCGCGGTACCAGAGCAGTACCGCGTCGACCACCTCGTCGGTGTCCTCGTCGACCAACTCGCCACAACGTTCGGCCAGGGATTCACGGAGGTCTTCGTCGACGTCGTCGTCGTAGCCCATCTCCATGACCACCATGCCCGGTTCGATCCCGAACCGGTCCGCCGGGCTACGTACGCCGTCGGCCTGACCAGCGGTCGCGCTCACTGTCGAATGCCTCCTTGTTCCGTGGTGGGGCCGGCAAGCCGGCCCTTCGTTCCGGGTAGTCCACACAGTTGCGGCTCTGCGCGCAAGTGGCGCACCGAGTGTGTGGCAATTTACCGCGCCAGCAGGGCGTGGGCACCCTGTGTGATGGCATCTTCCCCGATCAGGACCTGTTGTGCTGCCGGACCCAGCGGAACCAGGGAGTCCGCGGAGGCGATCCGGCGGGCGGCACCGACAAATCCGCCGTCCACCAGGGCAGCAAGAATGCCCTCGCCGACACCTCCGGAGCGCCGGGTCTCGTCGACGATCAAGACCCGGCCGGTGGCCTGCGCCTCGCGGACCAGATCGGCCGTGGGCAGCGGAGACAGCCAGCGCAGGTCGACCACGCGGGAGCCGTAACCCTCCGCGGCCAGGCGGGCCGCGACCCGCAGTGACATCCGTACGCCGTTGCCGAACGTGAGAATCGTCAAGTTGTCAGCGGCGCCGACGGGGTACGTGCGCGCGCGACCGATCGGCATGTGCCCGCCGGGCCAGTCGCCGGGTCCGGCGTACGGCGCGAGCCACTCGTTGTCGCCCGGTTCGTACAGATCGCGGGTGTGGTAGAGCGCGATCGGTTCCAAAAAGACGCAGACGCTGCCGTCGACGGCCGCCGCCGCCAGGCATGCCCGGAGCATCGGGGCCGCGTCCGCGGGCCGGGCGGGCACCGCCAGGACCAGGCCCGGGATGTCGCGGAGCACCGCCACCGAGTTGTCGTTGTGGAAGTGGCCGCCGAAGCTCTGCTGGTAGGCGAGGCCGGCGACGCGGACGACCATCGGGTTGCGGAAGGCGCCCTGGGAGAAGAACCCCAGGGTGGCGGCCTCGCCGCGGAGCTGGTCCTCGGCGTTGTGCAGGTAGGCGAGGTACTGGATCTCGGGGATCGGCAGCATCCCGGCCAGCCCGGCGCCGAGGCCCAGCCCGAGGATGGACGTCTCGTCGAGGAGCGTGTCGAAGACCCGGTCGGCGCCGAACCGGTCGCGGAGGTTCTTGGTGACGCCGTAGACGCCACCTTTCACGGCCACGTCCTCCCCGTAGAGGATCGCGCCCGGATGGGCCAGGAGGGCGTCCGTGAGGGTCGCGTTGATGGTCTGCGCCAGCGTCAGGGGGCCGCCCTGCTCCGGCAGTTTGCCGCCGAAGGCCTGGGAGCGGGCGGCCGCACCCGGTCCGGCGGCGCGGGTGGCGGCGTCGGCGACGCTGCGGGCCGTCCGTACCGGGCGGCGCGGGGCCAGCGGGGCGACGACCTCGGCCGCGCTGGTCAGCTTCGGCTCGCCGAGGACGTCCTCGGCCACCTTGCGGACCTGCCAGCCCACCTCGTCGTACCGGGTGATCAGGTCCTCGGGGGTGGCAAATCCGCCCTCGACGAGGAGCCGGGCGGTGCTGACGAGCGGGTCGCGGGCCAGGTCGCGGGTGATGTCCTCGCCGGTGCGGTAGGCGACCTCGGCGTCCGCGCCGGCGTGGCCCATGAGCCGGACCATCGTCAGGTGCAGCACGGCGGGGCGGCGGTGCTCACGGATCCAGTCGACTGCCTCGCGGGCCACGTCGTAGGTGGCGGCCAGGTCGCAGCCGTCCGCCTCGAAGTAGCGGAGGCCGGGCCGGGACTTCAGGGCCGCCGCGGTCCAGCCGTCGGGTGAGGGGACGCTGATGCCGTACCCGTTGTCCTCGCAGACGAGCAGGAGCGGGAGGCGCTGCCCGGTGTGGTCCCACCACCCGGCCGCGTTGAAGGCCGCGGTGGCGGTCGCGTGGTTGGCGGAGGCGTCGCCGAAGGAGGCGACCGCGACGGCGTCGGGCGCCCAGGGCCCGCGCGGGTTGCGGGTGATGCCGAAGGCCAGGCCGACGGCCCGGGGCAGGTGCGAGGCGATCGTGGACGTGGTCGGAATGATCTGGAGGTCGGCGCGGCCGAAGACCTTGTGCCGGCCACCGGCGATCGGCTCGGTGGCGGCGGCCACGACCCCGCGCAGGACGTCCCGTGCGGCCTCGACCAGCGGGTCCTTGGCGGACTCGTCGTCGCCGGGCGTCCCGGCCTGCAGGGCGCGGGCACAGTAGAACGCGCCGGACCGGTAGTGCAGCAGGGCCGGATCGTCGGGGCGCAGCGCGGCGGCGACCGCGGCGTTTCCTTCGTGGCCGGACGATCCGATCGTGTAGAAGCCCTCGTTGAAACTGCGCAGCCAGCGCGCGGCGAGGTCGAGGTGACGGCTGGTGAGCTGGGCGTCGAACAGCTCGCGGGCGCTCGCGCCGGACAGGGCTGAGCCGTCGCGGACCGGCTCGTCGGGCGTTCGCCGCTGCTCGCCCGGCTGCAGGGCCGAGACCGCGTCGCGGAAGCGCTCGTCGAGGTTCTGCGGGGTGGTCACGCGAACCAGCATTACCGACCATGGCGAGCGCCGCCACCGCCCGTGAGTGCCTTAGGACACTCGGTCGGATTTATGGCTGGACTTCGATCTCTGGCGGACGTAAGTTCAGAACGTACTGAACATTCAAAAGATCGAGGGAACAGATGGACATCAGCGCCGAGCGCCGGTACGCCGAGGAGGCCGGCGTCGTGCTGGCCGGCATGGGCATGCCCCTGGCGTACGGGAAACTGCTGGGCTGGTTGTTGATCTGCACTCCTGCCGCACAGAGCGGCGCGGAGCTCTCCACCGCACTCGGGCTCTCCAAGGGCTCGGTCAGCGCGGGCCTGCGGACGCTGGAGAGCAGCGGCCTGGTCCGGCGCGTGGCCATGCCCGGGCGCCGCGGCTCCTTCTACGAGATGACCCCGGACGCGATGACGCAGGCCGCGGGCTCGGAGAAGTTCACCCTGTTCCGCGAGCTGATGGACCGCGGACTCGAGGTGATCGGCGGCGAGCAGGCACCCGGTGCCGACCGGCTCCGCACGACACGGGACTTCTACGCCTTCATCGAGGCCGAGATGCCCAAGCTGATCGACCGGTTCAGAACCGAACAGAGAGGACGGAGCGATGGCTGACACGGCCATCTCCACCGAGGACCTGGTCAAGACCTACGGGCGCGGCAGTCGCGGTCTCGCGGGGCTCGATCTCGAGGTCAGGACCAACGAGGTGTACGGGTACCTGGGCCCCAACGGCGCCGGCAAGTCCACCACGATCCGCATCCTGCTGGACCTGATCCGGCCCACCGGCGGCAGCGTCCGCGTCCTGGGGCTGGACCCGCGCACCGACGGCGTGGCGCTGCGGCGGCGCGTCGGCTACCTCGCCGGCGACTTCGTCGTGGACGGCCGGCAGACGTCACGGCAGCTCCTCGCGTACCTGGGGAAGTTGCGGGGTGGTGTCCCGGCCGCGCGGATCACCGGGCTGGCCGACCGGCTGGGTCTCGATCTGGACCGGCCGATCCGGGGTCTGTCCAAGGGCAACCGGCAAAAGGCCGGGATCGTGCAGGCCTTCATGCACTCGCCCGAGCTGCTCGTCCTGGACGAGCCGACCAGCGGTCTCGACCCGTTCCTGCAGCAGGAATTCGTGCACCTGGTGCAGGAGGCGCGGCGTGAGGGCGCGACGGTTTTCATGTCCTCGCACGTGATGAGCGAGGTGCAGCAGACCGCCGACCGGGTCGGCATCATCCGCGACGGCCGCCTGGTCGCCGTCGAGAGTGTCGAGTCGCTGCGCGCGCACGCCCTCCGCAGCGTCACCCTGACCTTCGACGGCGAGTTCGACGCCGCCGTCTTCGACCGGCTGCCGGGTTTCACCGACCTGTCCGTGACCGGCGCGACCCTGCACGGCCGGCTCTCCGGGCACACGGACGAGCTGCTCAAGGCCGCCTCGCGCTACACCGTGCTCGACCTGCTGTGCGAGGAGCCGGACCTCGAGGAGATCTTCTTCCACTACTACGCGCTGCCGGAGGCGGGCCATGTCGCAGCCTGACGTCCTCACCCGTTCGCTCTGGGACGCACGACGCTCGCTGCCGGGCTGGACGCTGGCGATCGCGGCGGTCGCCCTGATGTACGCGGCGTTCTGGCCGACCGTCAACTCGCCGGAGATGGCCGACGCGCTGGCCGCGTACCCCGAGGGCATGATGGCGGCTTTCAACTCCGGTGATCTCGGTACGCCGCAGGGCTACCTCGGCGGAGCCGTCTACGGCCTGCTCGTGCCGCTGCTGGTCGCGGTCTTCATGATCGCCGCCGGGACCCGCAGCATCGCGGGCGACGAGGAGGCGGGCACCCTGGACCTGGTGCTGGCCCACCCGGTGAGCCGCCCGAGCCTGGCCCTGCAGCGTCTCGGCGGTGCGCTCGCCGGCATGGCGGTCGTCGCGGTCGTGCTGTTCGCGCTGATGGTGGCCCTGCGCCGGCCGTTCGAGCTGGACGCGGTCTCGATCGGCGGTTTCCTCGCGGTCAACGTGCAGCTGGCACTCTTCGGCGCGCTGTTCGGGACGCTGGCGTTCGCCCTGGGCGCCGCGACGGGACGCAAGGCGGTGGCGCTGGGGGTCAGCGCCGCGACAGCCGTCCTCGCGTACCTGGCGAACAGCGTCTTCCCGCAGGTCGAGGCGCTCGGCTGGACGCGGACGATCTCGCCCTTCCACTGGTACCTGGGCGGTGATCCGCTGACCAACGGTCTGCAGTGGCCGGGGGTGCTGGCGCTGACCGGAGGTGTGGTCGTCCTGGCCGCGGCCGGCACCTGGCTCTTCACCCGCCGGGACCTGACCGCCTGACAAACGGCGGAATCGCTGCGGACGGGCCACCACCGGTGCTGAAGTCGGATCATGGCGGTGGTGGCCCGGGTCGCGCAGTGCGGCTGCTGGTTCGTGATCGTGGGTGTGGTCTTCCTCGTGCTGGACCTCTACACGTAGCGCTACGACGCGGATGGCAGACTTCCCGGTCATGGACACCACGGTGATCACTGTGCGGACCGGGGACCAGCCCGTCGTCCGGGACATCACGGGCGAGGCCGAACAGTTCGTGAGCGGCCGCGGCGACGGTCTCCTGCACGTCTTCGTGCCGCACGCGACCGCCGGCGTCGCCATCATCGAGACCGGCGCCGGGTCGGACGAGGACCTGCTCACGGCCATCGACGACCTGCTGCCCGCCGAGGACAAGTGGCGGCACCGGCACGGTTCGAAGGGGCACGGCCGGGACCACGTCCTGCCGGCCTGGATCCCCCCGTACGCTTCACTCCCGGTCATCGACGGGCGCATCGCACTGGGCACCTGGCAGTCGATCTGTCTCGTCGATCCGAACGGCGACAACCCGCAGCGGCAGGTCAGGTTCAGCTTTCTCGCAGGTTAAGCCAAAGTTACTGCTCAGTACGTGTGTCGAGCGTCGCGTAGCCGGACGGTAGGCGTGACGACAGACACCGGCAGGGGGCAGGATGGAACCATTCCCGTGCGGTTCACACAATGGGGCGCACGGTCCGACACCGACCCAGAGGAATGCCTGTGGCCACGGAACGCAAGCGCCCGGTGATCAGCGACGGCCTGCCGAGCCAGCTTCCGGACATCGACCCCGAGGAAACAGCCGAGTGGGTCGAGTCGCTCGACGGAGTCATCGACGAGGGCGGCGCCAAGCGCGCCCGCTACGTGATGTTGCGGCTGCTCGAACGGGCGCGCGAGCGACAGGTCGGTGTCCCGCCCCTGACCTCGACGGACTACATCAACACCATCTCGCCCGAGCAGGAGCCGTGGTTCCCCGGCGACGAGTTCGTCGAGCGGCGGATCCGGGCGTACATCCGGTGGAACGCCGCGATGCTGGTGCACCGCGCGCAGCGCCCGGAGATCGGCGTCGGCGGCCACATCTCGACCTACGCGTCGTCCGCCAGCCTCTACGAGGTCGGCATGAACCACTTCTTCCGGGGCAAGGACCACCCCGGCGGCGGTGACCACATCTTCTTCCAGGGCCACGCCTCCCCCGGCATGTACGCCCGGGCGTACCTCGAGGGCCGGCTCAGCGAGAACGACCTGGACGGCTTCCGCCAGGAGCTCTCGCACCCGGGTGGCGGCCTGCCGTCCTACCCGCACCCGCGGCTGATGAACAACTTCTGGGAGTTCCCGACGGTCAGCATGGGTCTCGGCCCGCTGAACGCGATCTACCAGGCGCGCTACAACCGCTACCTGCACAACCGCGGGATCAAGGACACCAGCCAGCAGCACGTCTGGGCGTACCTCGGCGACGGCGAGATGGACGAGGTCGAGTCGCTCGGCGCGATCGGTCTCGCGGCCCGCGAGGAGCTCGACAACCTGACCTTCGTCATCAACTGCAACCTCCAGCGCCTCGACGGGCCGGTCCGCGGCAACGGCAAGGTCATCCAGGAGCTCGAGGCGTTCTTCCGGGGCGCCGGCTGGAACGTCATCAAGGTCGTCTGGGGCCGCGAGTGGGACACCCTGCTCGCCAAGGACACCGACGGCGCGCTGGTCAACCTCATGAACGTCACGCCCGACGGCGACTTCCAGACCTACAAGGGCGAGTCCGGCGCGTTCGTCCGGGAGAACTTCTTCGGCCGCGACCCGCGTACGCGCAAGCTCGTCGAGGGCATGACCGACGACGAGATCTGGGGTCTCAAGCGCGGCGGCCACGACTACAAGAAGCTGTACGCGGCCTACAAGGCGGCCACCGAGCACACCGGCCAGCCGACGGTCATCCTGGCGCACACCATCAAGGGCTGGACGCTGGGCTCGCACTTCGAGGCCCGCAACGCCACGCACCAGATGAAGAAGCTGACGCTGGACGACCTCAAGGGCTTCCGCGACCGCCTCTACCTGGAGATCTCCGACAAGCAGCTCGAGGAGAACCCGTACCTCCCGCCGTACTTCCACCCGGGTGAGAAGTCCGACGAGATGCAGTACATGCTCGAGCGCCGCCGGGAGCTGGGCGGTTTTGTGCCGACCCGGCGCACCAAGCACAAGTCGCTGGCGATCCCGGAGTCGAAGACCTTCGGCGACATCAAGCGCGGCTCGGGCAAGCAGAAGGTCGCCACCACCATGGCGTTCGTCCGCCTGCTCAAGGACCTGATGCGCGACAAGGAGTTCGGTGCCCGCTGGGTGCCGATCATTCCGGACGAGGCGCGCACGTTCGGCATGGATTCGCTCTTCCCGACCAAGAAGATCTACTCCCCGCACGGCCAGACCTACACGTCGGTCGACCGGGAGCTCTTCCTGTCGTACAAGGAGTCGACGACCGGGCAGATCCTGCACGAGGGCATCAACGAGGCCGGGTCGACCGCCAGCTTCATCGCGGCCGGCACCTCGTACGCCACGCACGACGAGCCGATGATCCCGCTGTACATCTTCTACTCGATGTTCGGCTTCCAGCGCACCGCCGACGAGCTGTGGGCGGCCGCGGACCAGATGACCCGTGGCTTCCTGCTGGGCGCGACCGCCGGGCGGACCACGCTCAACGGTGAGGGCCTGCAGCACGAGGACGGGCACTCGCTGCTGATCGCGGCGACGAACCCGGCCGTGGTGGCGTACGACCCGGCGTTCGCGTTCGAGATCGCGCACATCATGGAGAACGGCCTGCACCGGATGTACGGCGAGCACCAGGAGAACGTCTTCTACTACCTGACGATCTACAACGAGCCGATCCTCCAGCCGGTCGAGCCGTCCGACGTCGACGTCGAGGGCCTGCTCAAGGGCATCTACAAATACTCTCCGGCCCCGGAGACGACGGGTCCGAAGGCGCAGGTCCTGGCCTCCGGCACCGGCATGCAGTGGGCGCTCAAGGCCCAGCAGCTGCTGGCCCAGGACTGGGGTGTCGGCGCGGACGTGTGGTCGGTGACGTCCTGGACCGAGCTGCGCCGCGACGCGATGGAGATCGAGGAGCACAACCTCCTCAACCCCGGTGACAAGCCGCGCAAGCCGTACATCGAGACCAAGCTGGAGGGCTCGGAGGGCCCGGCCATCGCGGTCAGCGACTGGATGCGGGCCGTGCCCGACCTGATCAGCCGCTGGATCCCGAACGACTACACGTCGCTCGGCACCGACGGTTTCGGCATGAGCGACACCCGGCACGCGCTGCGCCGCCACTTCCACGTGGACGCGGAGTCGATCGCCGTGGCGACGCTGCGCCAGCTCGCGCTCCAGGGCAAGGTGCCGGCGCACGTACCGGCCGAGGCGGCCAAGAAGTACGCGATCGACGACGTCAACGCCGCGCCCGTGGGCGAGACCGGCGGCGACAGCTGATCCGCAGCTGAGTGAGAAGGGGGAAGCCTGCGGGCTTCCCCCTTTTTTTCGGCCCTGATGCTCAGCGGAATCCCGATCGTGCCGAACTGTCGGACATGGGGTTCCAGATCAGCCACAAGTTGCTCGCGCTCGGTCTGGGAGGGGTGGTCAGCACGGCCGCCGTCCTCGTCGGGGTCGGCGCCTGGCAGAGCGACGCTTTTGCCGACCGGACCAACGCGCAGGTGTCCCGGCTCAACGCCGAGGACCTGAGCCAGACCACCGCGAACGTGACCCGGCTGGTCAGCTCGGTCGGTGACGAGGTGCAGAGCGGCGTCGACGGCGACATGCGGGCCGCCGGCACCCTGCTCGGCCAGCGTGGCGGGATGCGGCTCGACGGCGACACCGCCACCTGGACGGCCACCAACCAGGTGTCCCAGGCCAAGCGCTCGGTGACGCTGCCGCGAGCCACCGTCGACGGCACCTGGCTGGGCCAGAACACCGACACGAAGGCCCGGACACCGTTCGTCGACGACGTGAAGTCGCTGCTCGGCGGGGCGGTCACGGTCTTCCAGCGGATGAACGACGCCGGCGACCTGCTGCGCGTCGCGACAACCGTGCAGGCCAAGTCCGGCAACCGCGCGATCGGCACCTACATCCCGGCGGTGGGCGCCGACGGTACGCCGAACGCCGTGGCCGCCGCGATCAAGGCGGGTAAGCCGTACCGGGGTGTGGCCCAGGTCGTGGACACCTGGTACATCACCGCGTACGACCCGATCAAGGACGCCGGCGGGCGGGTCATCGGGGCACTGTTCGTGGGTGTGCCGCAGGCGGACGCGCTGAAGAACCTCACCGAGGCCATCACCGCCACCTCGGTCCGCGAGAACGGCTGGGTGACCGTCTACAGCACCGCCAAGGCCGACGCGGGCCGGGTCATCTCGTCGAGCCTCGACGGCGCCGGCGGGCTGGACGCCACCGACGCGGACGGCACGAAGTACGTCGAGCAGATCGTGGCGCAGGCACCGAAGCTCACCGGGGGCACCACCTGGGCCGCGACCTACCGGCTCCCGGGATCAGGCGGCGCCCCCGCCGGCCCGACCACCACCACCGTGGCCTTCTACGCGCCCTACTCCTGGGCCATCGCGATCGGCGGGTACGACGCCGACGCCGCGGGTGCGGTCGAGGCCGTCCACGACGGGCGCCGGAGCATGCTGACCGCGTTCCTGATCGCCGCCCTGCTGCTCGCCGTGGCCGGCGGGCTCATCGCCGCCTGGCAGGCCCGCCGGATCTCGGGCCGCCTGGGCGGACTGACCCGGGCACTGACCCGGCTCGCCGGGCGGGACCTGACGGTGTCGGTGCCGCCGAGCGGTTCGGACGAGATCGGCCGGGCGGGTGCCGCCCTGAACACGGCGGTCGCCGAGCTGCGTGGGGTGATCGTCGAGGTCTCCGGCGCCTCGGAGGGTGTCTCCCGGTCGGCCGGTGAGGTCGCCGCGACCGGTGGTGAACTCGCCTCGTCGGCGCAGGACGCCTCGGGTCAGGCCCAGGCGGCCGGTCTTGCCGCCGAGGGCATCACCCACGTGGTGCAGACCGTCGCGGCCGGTGCGGAGGAGATGGGCGCGTCCATCGGCGAGATCTCCAGCAACGCCCAGGACGCGGCGCAGGCCGGGCGTGACGGTGTCGGGCTGACCGAGACCGCCACCGGTGTGATCAGTGAGCTGCGGGTCTCCACCACCCAGATCGCCGACGTCGTCCGCCTGATCGCCGGCATCGCCGAGCAGACCAACCTGCTGGCGCTCAACGCGACGATCGAGGCGGCCCGGGCCGGCGATCTCGGCAAGGGTTTTGCGGTCGTCGCCGGCGAGGTCAAGGAACTGGCCCAGGAGACGGCCCGCGCGACCGGCGACGTCACCGCCCGGGTCGCCGCGATCGAGGGTGACACCGCCCGCGCGGTCGAGGCGATCAACGCCATCACGGCGACGATCGGGCAGGTCAACGACTACCAGACCGCGATCGCGGCGGCCGTGGAGGAGCAGGCGGCGACAACCGCCGAGATGGCCCGCAACATCAGCGAGGTGGCCACCGGCAGCCAGGACATCTCGATCGGCATCACTGCGGTCAGCGGCGCCGTGGACAGCACCCGCTCCGCGGCGGACGTGTCGCACCGGGCGGCGGACGAGCTGAACGCGACCGCCCACCGCCTGACCGAGCTCGTCGGCCGCTTCACCGTCTGAGAACGCCGGCGATCAGGCCTCCGTGAGGGTTGCCCTGCTGCCGGGCGGCCGGACGGTAACTGATAGAACCGGTTACATGCGTGTGCGACATCCGGACGGTCAGGTCTTCTCGTTCGACGCGGGAGCGTTGTGCCTCGAACTGTCCAGCATCAGCGGCGGCGAGGGCTTCCGGGCCCGGTTCGAGCTGTTGCACTCCCCCGGCGACTTCGTGCGCTGGGCCTTCGCCGGCCGGCTCGACCTCGCCGGCTGGGGCCTGCGGCCGGAGGACGTGGTGGCGACCGAGGAACACCTGGCCCTGGTCAAGCGGCTGCGCGAGGCGATCTGGGCGGGTGCCTGGGCCACCGCCACCGGATCGGCGATCGCCCGGGTGGACGCCGACGTGCTCAACGAGGTGGCGGGCGGCGCTGTGCCCGTACCGGAGATCGGTCCTGAGCTGAGGAGGACCTGGCAGCGGCCGGTCCGGGCCGATCAGCTCGCCACCCTCTTCGCGCGGGACGCGGTCACCACCCTGACCCCGCCCACCGCCACCCGGGTACGCATGTGCGCGGCTGACAACTGCGCCCTGATCTACCTCGACACGTCCCGTCCGGGGAACCGCCGCTGGTGCTCGATGGAGCGCTGCGGCAACCGGGCCAAGGTGCGCAGCCACCGGTCGCGGGAGGACCGGCCGTGACCCTCGAGGATGTCCTGCGCCGCCGGATCGAGCGGCAGCATCTCGGCACCACCAAGGCCCGGACCGTGGTCGACGCAGCTCGGCGCATCGGTGGCTTCCACGCCCAGGTCGCCTCGTCGGCGCTCGCCTCGGCGACACTACGGCTGCCGTCCGCACCCGACCTCGACAAGGCGCTCTACGAGGAGAAGACGCTGGTCCGGACGTGGGCCGCGCGGGGCACACTGCATCTGCTGCCGGCCGAGGACCTGCCGCTGTGGGTGGCCGCGATGAGCACCCGCACCCGGGAGACGACCGGCTCGTGGTTGAAGTACCACGGCGTCACGGCCGCGCAGATGACCGACATCATCGCCGCGGTGCCCGACGTGCTCGGCGCCGAGCCGCTGACCCGGGAGGAACTGGCCGGCGCGATCATCGGCGCGACGCGGCACGAGGATCTGCGCGGGCCGCTGACGCAGGGCTTCGGGGCGATCCTCAAGCCGCTGGCCTTCCGCGGGCTGCTGTGCTCGGGGCCGCCCCGCGGGCGCAACGTGACGTTCGTGGCTCCGCGCGCCTGGCTGGGCGAGTGGGCCGAGGTGCCGGCCGACGACGCGATCGACCAGCTGGCGTTGAACTACCTCGAGACGTACGGACCGGCCGAGGCCGCGGAGTTCGCTCGCTGGTTCGATCTCAAACCGGCCCTGGCGAAGAAGGCTTTCGCTCGGATCGGGGACGGGCCGGAGCCCGAGACCCCGGCCGGCGAGGACACGGTGCTGCTGCTGCCGGCGTTCGATCCGTACGTGGTGGGGAGCCTGCGACAGCTCGACCAGGTGAGCAGCGGACCCAAGTCGGCGGTTTCCCGGCCGCAGGGCTGGATCTCCCCCACGCTGGTGGTGAACGGGCGCATCGAGGGGGTCTGGGAACCGGGCGGCGACGGCCCGGTGATCACCGCCTTCGGCAAGCTCCCGGCCGCTGTCCGGACGGCTCTTCCCGCGGGGGCCACCATCATCTAGGGTCCGAGGATCTTTCGCGTTTCCCCGGGGGTTCCATGAGCGTCACGCAGGGTGCACCGGCCGCGCTGGCCGAACCGGTGGTACCCGTCCGGCGCTCCTGGATCGGCCTGCTCTTCGCGGCGAACCTGGGCCTCTGGATGGCGTTCTTCACCCCCGTCCAGGTGCTCCTGCCCGAGCAGATCAGCGAGATCGGCATCGTCGGCAAGGAAGCCGCGCTCGGCTGGGTCACCGCCCTCGGCGCGCTGGTCGCCATCGTCGTCAACCCCGCGGCCGGCGCCTTCTCCGACCGGACGCGCCTGCGGATCGGGGGCCGCGCGTACGGCCGCAGGCACGTGTGGACGCTCGGCGGCGCCGCCATCTCCTGCGCCTCGCTGCTCCTGCTCTCCGGTCAGCAGACCATCGCCGGGGTCGCGCTGGGCTGGGCCGGTACGCAGCTCGGGCTCAACATCATGCTGGCGACGCTGACCGCCGCGGTGCCGGACCGGGTGCCCGTCGGCCAGCGGGGTGCGGTCTCGGGCTGGATCGGCATGCCGCAGGCGCTCGGCCTCGTGCTCGGCGCGGTGCTGGTCACGGCCGTCGTCACCGGCGTCGCTTCGGGGTACGTGGTGATGGCTGTGGTCCTGGTCGTGCTCGCGGTGCCGTTTGCGCTGCTCACACCCGACGACCCCCTGCCGGTGGAGGCGGAACGCCCCCGCTCGAGGACGAAGATCTGGCGTGTCTTCCGCGAGAACCCCGACTTCGCCTGGGCCTGGGGCACCCGTTTTCTCGTGCAGCTCGGCAACGCCCTGGGCACGCTCTACCTGCTGTATTTCCTCACCGACCGCGTCAAATTGGCTGACCCGGACACCGGGCTGCTCATCATGATCCTGCTCTACACGCTGGGCATGGTGGCGACGGCGGTGATCGGCGGGCGGCTCTCCGACCGGTCCGGCAAACGCAAGATCTTCGTGATCTGGTCCGGTGTGGTCATCGCGGTCGCGGCGCTGCTGCTGGCGATCTGGCCCACCTGGCCGGCCTCGATGGTCGCCGCGGTGCTGCTCGGCGCGGGTTACGGCGTCTACCTGGCCGTCGACACCGCCCTCATCACGCAGGTCCTGCCCGCGGCGGTCGACCGGGCCAAGGACCTCGGTGTCATCAACATCGCCACCGCGGCCCCCCAGGTGCTGGGCCCGGCGATCGCGGCACCGCTGGTCACCCACCTCGGCGGTTACCCCACCCTGTACGCCCTGACGGCCGTCGTGACCCTGCTCGGCGCCGTGATGGTGGTGCGGATCCGCGCGGTCGACTGACCACGCGGATCCGCCTCACGTCACGCCGGAAGGGTCCAGCGCTGGTTCGTGCCGGCGAAGCACTCCCAGATCTGCAGCCGGGTGCCGTTCGCCGAGCTGTTGCCCGACGCGTCCAGGCACTTGTTGCTCACCGGGTTGCGCAGCGTGCCGTTGCTCTGCGCCTGCCACACCTGGGCGCCGGTGCCGTTGCAGTCGTAGATCTGCACCAGCGAGCCGTTCGCCGTACCGGCGGCGGCGATGTCCAGGCACTTGCCGAGCGCGCGCAGGGTGCTGTCGGACGCGACGGTCCAGTTCTGCGCGGTGGTGCCGTTGCAGTCGTACAGCTGCACGGCGGTGCCGTTGGCCGACGACGCCGCGGCGATGTCGACACACTTGCCGGCGATCCCCGTGATCGGCCCGGTACGCCCGGCCGGCGGCGGGGTGGTCGGCGGCGTCGAGCCACCGGTCGCCGTGGTGAAGATGGCACTGACCAGCGAGTTGGCGCCGGTCGCGTCCTGGGAGAGCTCCCAGTTCATCATGCCGCCGGCGTTCGCCATGGCCCACTGGGTCTTGCGGCGGACCGTCGGGAGGCCGTTGTAACACTCGTTGACACCACTGATCGTGGCGCAGTCCTGGTTGGCGAAGGCCGGGTTGGTCGCGACGATCTGGGCGTACGTCTTGTAGCCGGGACGGCTGTAGAACGGCACACCGAGGACCGCCTTGGACGCCGGCAGACCACGGTTCTTCCAGAAGTTGACGCTGGCGATCGACCAGTCGTAGTTGGCGTGGGGGCTACCGCCGTCGTACGCCATGATGTTGAGCCAGTCGACCATGCCGAAGACCGCTGGCTGGACGCCGTTGGCCGTACCGCCCTCGGAGACGACCGCGGCGGTGAGCAGCTTGCCCTGGCCGTGCAGGGCGGTGCTGAGCTGCTGCATCAGGGCCGTGTAGTTGTTGCCGGAGGTGCCCGGGTCCGGGTACTCCCAGTCGATGTCGATGCCGTCCAGGTTGTACTGGCCGACCAGGCCCATGACCGCGTTGACGAACGTGGTGCGCGAGCCGGAGTTGCCGGCCAGCGCCTCGAACGCCGAGTCGTTGCCGTCGTTCCAGCCGCCCAGGGCCAGCGAGACCTTGACGTTGTTCTGGTGACCGAGCGAGACCAGCGACTGCAGCTTGCCCGGATCCGGTACGCCCTGAAGCGTGCCGTTGGCGTTGGGCAGCACAAACGCGTAGTTGATGTGGGTCAGCTTGCTGTACTGGATGCTGTTGACGCTGCCGGCCCAGGACGGCATGTAACCGACACTCTTGAAGTTGTTCGGCAGGACGGCCGCCTCGGACGTGCCCGCGAAGGCGACCGCGCTCGTGACGACCACAGCGAACGCTGCTGCGGCTGCGGCCAGTTTTCTTTTCATGGAGACCTCTCAGTCCGGCGTGGGGGCGCCGTCGGGGATGACATCGGGCCGCCAAATCTTAAGAAGCCTTACTAATAGTCGTCAATATATGGCGTGATAAAAGGTCGCTGAAAACCGTCTCGACGAGCGCCGTACGCTGGTCGCGTGACAGTACGCGTACGCTTCGCCCCTTCTCCGACCGGAATGTTCCACGTGGGCGGTGCCCGCTCGGCGCTGCAGAACTGGATCTACGCCCAGCAGACGGGTGGGGTCTTCGTCCTGCGCATCGAGGACACCGATGCGGCCCGCAACCGTCCCGAGTGGACCGAGGGCATCATCTCGGCACTCGACTGGATCGGCATCGAACGCGGCACCTACGAAGGCCCCTACTACCAGTCGACGTACGCCGATGAGCACACCGCCGCCGCGACCCGCCTCTACGGTGAGGGCCGCGCCTACTACTGCGACTGCACCCGCGACGACGTGGTGGCCCGCTCGGGCAACAAGCACACCGGGTACGACGGCTTCTGCCGCGACCGCGCTCTCGGCCCCGGCGAGGGCCGCGCGCTGCGCTTCCGGACGCCCGACGACGGCGAGACCGTGGTGACCGACCTGGTCCGCGGCAAGCCGACCTTCGAGAACAAGCTGATCGAGGACTTCGTCATCGCCCGCAGCGACGGCTCCGCGGTCTTCCTGCTGGCCAACGTCGTCGACGACATGACCATGGGCATCACCCACGTGATCCGCGCCGAGGAGCACCTGCCCAACACCCCCAAGCAGCAGCTGCTGTGGGAGGCGCTCGGGGCCGAGCCGCCCATCTGGGCGCACGTCCCCGTCATCGTCAACGAAAAACGCCAGAAGCTCTCGAAGCGCCGCGACAAGGTCGCCCTGGAGTCCTACCGCGACGAGGGTTACCTCGCCGCCGCCATGCGCAACTACCTGCTGCTGCTCGGCTGGGCACCCTCCGGCGACCGCGAGATCGTGCCGTGGTCGGTCATCGAGGAGGAGTTCCGGCTCGAGGGGGTCAGCCACTCCCCCGCGTTCTTCGACGTCAAGAAGCTGCGCGCGTTCAACGGCGACTACATCCGCGCCCTGGACGCCGAGGAGTTCGCCGCGGTGTGCGCACCCTGGCTGGGCGGCACCGACACCATCCCGGCCCCGCCGTGGGACCCGGCCGCCTTCGACTCGACCGTGTTCGCCGCGGTCGCGCCGCTCGCCCAGACCCGCATCGCGGTGCTCAGCGAGATCGTCGAATACGTCGACTTCCTCTTCCTCGACCAGCCCGTCACCGACGAGCAGTCCTGGAACAAGGCGATGAAGGAAGGCGCCGCCGAGATCCTCGACGCCGCCGGCGCCGCGTTCGGCGCTCTCGACGAATGGGCCGCCGAGCCCCTCAAGGCCGCCCTCGAACGCGTCGGCGAGGAGCGTGGGCTCAAGCTGGGCAAGACCCAGGCACCCGTACGCGTGGCCGCCACCGGCCGCACCATCGGTCTCCCCCTCTTCGAATCACTCGAAGTGCTCGGCCGCGAGCGGACCCTGGCCCGCCTGGCCACCGCCCGCACCAGACTCGCCTGAGGTTTCGTGACCATTTCGGTACGCGTGCGCCGGGATTTCGGCGCGCGCGTACCCCACCAGGCAACATTTGGCCAGGCGCAGACGTCATAGGGGTATGAACGTCAGCAGCACGGGTGACCGGACACCCCGGGACTTGCGACGCCTGGGTACTATTCGCCCGCTGATCAGCGGCCGCCGTTCGCCACTGCAGTCGATCCCAGATAGCTCCAATTCGTCCCGGTCCGAGATGCGGCCGAGACCATCTGAGGGAAGGCTGTGAGGACTGGGCCGTGCCGGCGACGGGCCTCCACAGGCCGTGCCGACACGACCAGCGCACGTCGTACATCCACGGGGCGGGGAGGCCGGACAGTGGTTCAAGGGGTGATGGCTCGATTTCTTTCGGCGACCGGAGTGTTGGCAGCAGGTCTCGCGCTGAGCGTCGGGCTCGCCCCGGCGGTCGCCGCACAAGCTGCACCGGCCGCGCCCAAGGCGCCGGCCAAACCCACGGCGGTGCAGATCGCCGGCAAGTTCCCCGGCGACAAGATCGTCGTCCAGCAGGCCGAACGCGCTGACCTGTTCAAGCGCCTGCTCAGCGAGGTCAACTGGCTCGCCAACACCAGCCCCACCACGTCCCGGCCCCAGGCCGACAAGATGGGGCCGAAGTTTGTCGTCACCGTCCTGATCAAGGACAAGGCCAACCAGGTCTACGACCTCTACCCGAACGCCGCCGGCGGCCCTCGCGCGTACCGTCCCGCCAAGCAGCCGACGGGCAAGAAGGCCGCGGGCTGGTTCTACGGCCGCCTGACCATGTCGGAGTCGTTGCGCCTGAGCGGCGTCCCCCTCAAGGCCAAGCCCGACGTCGTCCAGGGCGGCATCGGCGGCGGCGTGGGCGAGGACGTCGCGGTGGACGAGGTGGACCCGGTCAAGAACGTCAACGGCGTGATCTCCGACTTCCGGCGGCTGTTCCTGCTGAACACCGCGGTGCTGGTGGTCATCCTGCTCGGGCTGGGCGGCATCGCGTTCCTGATCCGCCGCCGCGTCTGACCCAGCCGCACCTCACACCGGCCCGGACCGCTTTGCTGGTCCGGGCCGTTCTGTGTCCGGCCCGCACTCAGCCGGACCGTTCCGGGTTCGAGCGGCTCTTGCCGGGGGCCAGGGCCGGGGCCGGGGCCGGGGCGGCTTTGAGGATGTCAGTCGATCGGGCGGACGGGGATCTTGAAGATGGGGCAGGCGGGGGCCGGGGTGTTGCAGCGTTCGCCCACGCCGAAGGCGTCCGGGAGGCGGCGGTCCGTCGCGGCGTCGGCGGCCTCCGCGGTGCTCAGCGGTGGCTCACCCGCCTCCGCGTCGCCGGTCCCGCGTTCGCCGGTGGCCATGACCGCGACGGTGCGGCCGTCGACCACCCGGCGGGCGATCACCTCGTTGACCTGCCAGTCCACATCGTCCGTGTCGGCGTAACGGGCATATTCGACACCCGTGTCGGTGCGGTCCGGCAGGGCGCAGGCGGCCGGGTCGGCGAGCACCGGCAGGCACAGACCCGACTGTGCGTCGTAGACCGCCACCTCGACCAGTCCGCGCGGCTCACCCGCCTCGTTCAGCACGGCGTACTGCCGCCAGCCCGCACCCGAGAACGGCTCCCGCGGCACGATCCGGTAGCCCTTCGCGTCGACCTGAGGGGCCAGCACCGCCAGGACGGGATCAAGAACGTTCGACGGCCGGGGCTGGGCGACGGCCGCGGCGGCCGTCGAGCGCGCCTTCGGACCGGGCAGCAGGACCGTGGTCAGGGCATACCCGAGCAGGATGACGATGACCACCGCGGCCAGACCGGCGAGCACCACGTTGCGGGCCCGCCGACGGCGCAGCCGCTCGGCCCGCACGGCAATGTCAGCAACGGCGTCACCGGCCGGCGGCTCCCCCTCGCAGGCGCGCTGCAGGACCTCGGTCAATACGGCACTCATCGCACGCCCGTCAGAGAAGATGCCGCCGAGCGGGAAGTCGCGGTCCGGAACGCGGCCGTGCCGGTGGGTTCCGGGTGGGTGGTCATCGCACGCCTGCTGTGCGGGCGGCGTTGAGGAGGGACTCGAAGGCGCCCAGGCCCTCGGCCTCGAAGGCGAGGACGCGGCTGTCGTCGAGGTCCAGGGCGTCGGCGGTCTCGTCGATGGCCAGGCCGCAGAAGTGCCGCAGCACCAGCACGGCGCGGCACCGGGGATGCAGGCCGTGCAGGGCGTCGAGGACCAGGACCGTGTGGAGGTCACCGCCGGTTGACGTGGCCGGGTCCGATGGGGCGACAAAAACGTGCTCACGGCGGCCTCGGGGTTTTTTGAAGGCCGACATCAGGTCCGCGTAGGACCACAGTTCCGGATCGGTGACGTCGAGTTCGGTGAGGACGCGGGCCAGGGTGGTGCGGGCGAGGTCGTCGGCGAGCGCCCAGTCGCCGCACATCAGGAACGCCGCGCGACGCAGGTGGAGGTAGCGCTCCGTAACGAACCCGTCGGACATACCTGTCTTTATAGGCCACCGCGGGGCACCCTGGACGGGGAACGGCGTCAGGCGACGCTAACGGTGACCTCCACCAGCCGGACCAGGTCGTCGAGGTCCGCGTCGAACTCCGCCGCGTCGTCGTCGTGCCCGGCGGCCTCGTCGGCGGGCAGCCCGCCGGTCACCTCGCCGACGGTGTAACCGAGCAGGAAGGCGCAGATCATCCTGGTCAGCCGGGGCACCTGCCCGTCCGGCACGCCCGCGTCGTGGAGGCACCCCCGCAGGGCCGCGGTCAGCCAGGACGCCGAGGCGCCGGCGGCCGGGCGGTTCAGGAGCAGGGGGTACGCGCCGGGGTGCGCCCGGGACAGCGCCCGCACCGCCCGGCCGAGCGCCCGCAGCCGCTGCCGCCAGTCGATGCCGGCCGGGTCCTCGCCGTACTCGCTGCCGAGTTCCAGGTGCAGCAGGTCGACGAGCCCGTCGAGCATCGCGTCCTTGCCACCCACGTACGGATAGAGCGCCATCGAGGTGAGGCCGACACGCTCGGCGACCGCGCGCATGGACATGGCACCGAGGCCGTGTTCGTCGACCAGTGCGAGGGCCTGGTCGAGGATGAGCCGTCTTTTGTCGTCCACCTGTTCACGGTGTCGGGAGGCGGCGCCGGGCGTCACGGAACGCGCTCGCCACACCGCAGCCGGTCACTCGATCGGGTGGGCCGGCCGCCGCGGAGATCAGTGGGAGATCAGCACCAGCGGCCCGGCGGGCGGCCGCGGCTGACCGCGCGCCGGCGCGGGCGGACCGCGCCGTGGAGGTGGGCGCCGGCCCAGCCGCGGAGCTCGGTGCGGCAGCCGACCCGGTGCGGGATGTCCCCGGCCGGCTCGTCGGCGGGCGGGGTGAGCGGTTCCTCGGCGGCCACCTGCTCCGCGTCGGCGCACAGCTGGCCGTCCTCGCGCTCCGTCATCCCTGCCTCCTTCCCCTGCCGGTCAGTTCGGTACCCGGACTCATCGGCACCGCGGTGCCCGTCATTACCCCTCCGGCGGGGCGAGTACGGGTCGCACTAGGACGACACCCTGCCAGGTCACCGACCGGAATCGCGGGGAAGGCGCACCGCTATTACGGACATATTTCCCAAAAGGTGCAGAACCGAGACACGCGCGTGACCGGGCGGAACGGTACAACCTCGAGGCCCGCCCCGACCACGGGAAAGCGGATCGTGACAGGCTGGACGCGTGGCACAGGCAGCAAAATCCGCAGGCGCGGCCAAGCGTCCGCCGCTGGCTGCCACCCTGCGCCGGGTCGAACGCCACGCGGGCGCCCTGGCCAGCTCCAGTGTGGCCCGCATGGACGAGACCCTGCCGTGGTTCCGCGCCCTGCCCGCCGACCAGCGTTCCTGGGTGATGCTCGTCGCCCAGGCCGGCGTCCGCTCGCTGGTCGAGTGGCTGCGGTCCGGCGGCACCGCGGCCGGCACGCAGGAGATCTCCGACGAGGTCTTCGCCGCCGCGCCGCGAGCCCTGGCCCGGTCCATCACGCTGACCCAGACCGTGCAGCTCATCAAGGTCACCATCGACGTGGCCGAGTCCGAGGTGGCCAACCTCGCCGCCGCGGGCGAGGAAGGTGCGCTCGCCGAGGCCATCCTCAAGTTCTCCCGGGAGATCGCCTTCTCCGCGGCACGGGTCTACGCCCGCGCCGCCGAGTCGCGGGGCGCGTGGGACTCCCGGCTGCAGGCGCTGCTGGTCGACGCCCTGCTGCGGGGCGACTCGTCCGACGTGCTGGCCAGCCGCGCCGCCGCGCTCGGCTGGGCGGACGCCCCGCCCGTGGCCGTCGTGGTCGGACGCTCCCCCGGCGGCGACATCACCGCCGTCCTGCACAGCGTCTACCGGGCCGCCCGGCGCGCCCGGGTCGAGGTCATCGGTGGTGTGCACGGCGACCGGCTCGTGGTTGTCATGGGCGGCGCCGCGGATCCGCTGGCCACGGCCGGGCAGCTGGCCGCCAGCTTCGGCGAGGGACCCATCGTGGTCGGGCCGGCCGTGCCGTCACTCGACCACGCCACCGAGTCGGCCCGCGCCGCCCTGGCCGGCTTCCGCGCCGCACCCGCCTGGCCCGGCGCCCCCAACCCCGTGGCCGCCGACGACCTGCTGCCGGAGCGTGCGCTGGCCGGCGACTCCGAGGCCCGGCGGGCGCTGCGTCACGACGCGTACGGCGCGGTGGTCCGGGCCGGTGGTGGACTGCTGGACACGCTGGACGCGTTCTTCGCCGCGGGCGGTGTGCTGGAGAGTGCGGCCCGCGAGCTCTTCGTGCACCCGAACACCGTGCGGTACAGGCTCAAACGGGTCGCCGAGGTGACCGGATTGTCCCCGCTGGACGGGCGTGACGCCTTTGCGCTGCGACTGGCGCTCGCCATCGGCCGGCTGGACCCTGCGAGCTAAATCACCCGTCCCACCAGCAACAAAACCGAGATCAACACCGGTTTACAGGTGCCGTGATTGCCTCGCTATCGGGACAAAACACGGGGGTACTTGTAGGAAAGTGACAACGCGGGTCGTAGGGTTTGGTCCCGTGCAGCAACCCCGGAACGTGCCTCCATCCGGAAGAGTCAGGACCGTGCTCGCCGTACTCTCGCCCGGCCAGGGCTCCCAGAAGCCCGGCTTCCTCTCCCCGTGGCTCGGCCTTCCCGGCGCCGAGGCGCGCCTGCGCTGGTGGTCGGCGCTCGCCGGGGTCGACCTGATCCACCTCGGCACCGAGGCCGGTGCCGACGAGATCAAGGACACCGCGCGCACCCAGCCCCTGCTCGTCGCCGCCGCCCTGCTCGCGGCCGAGCAGCTCCCGCTGCACAACGTCGACGTGGTTGCCGGTCACAGCGTCGGTGAGCTGGGCGCCGCAGCGATCGCCGGTGTGGTGCCGGCCGAGGCCGCCATCGCCCTCGCCGGTCTCCGCGGCCGCGAGATGGCCGCCGCCTGCGCCCTCGAACCCACCGGCATGAGCGCCGTCCTCGGTGGTGACGCCGACGAGGTGGTCGCCACGATCGAGCGCCACGGGCTCTTCCCGGCCAACCGCAACGGCGCCGGTCAGATCGTCGCCGCGGGCTCGCTCGACGGGCTCGCGAAGTTCGCCGCCGAGCCGCCGGCCAAGGCGCGGGTCATCACCCTCCAGGTCGCCGGCGCGTTCCACACACCGTTCATGGCTCCGGCCGAGCAGGCCCTGAGTGCCGTCGCCGGTGGTGTCACCGTCACCGACCCGTCCCGCGTCCTGTTGTCGAACCTGGACGGCACCGCGGTCGCCGACGGCGCGGAGATGCTGCAGCGCCTGGTCCGGCAGGTCACCGCCCCGGTCCGCTGGGACCTGGTGATGGGGACCCTGCGCGAGCTCGGTGTCACCGGCGTTCTCGAGCTGCCCCCGGCCGGCACCCTGGCCGGGCTGGTCAAGCGTGAGCTCAAGGGCGACGGCGCCCCCGAGATCGTCACGCTGAACACCCCGGACGACCTGGACGCCGCCCGCGACCTGATCGCCCGGCACGGCACCGCCGCCGGTCCGGCCGCCAGCACCAGCGGGCAGTCGCAGTGATCCAGTCCGTCGCGATCGAAGGAGCAACACGATGACCGCGGGTTCCCGCATCGTCGCGATGGGCCACTACCAGCCCTCGCGTGTAGTCACCAACGACGACCTCGCCAAGATCGTCGACACCAACGACGCCTGGATCCGGGACCGCGTCGGCATCGCCGAGCGCCGGGTCGCCGACGCCGAGTCGGTCGCCGACATGGCGACCTTCGCCGCCGAGAAGGCCCTGGCCGGCTCCGGCCTGTCCGCCGCCGACATCGACATGGTGGTGGTCGCGACGTGCTCGTCGATCGACCGCTGCCCGAACGTCGCCACCCGCGTCGCCGCCAAGCTCGGCATCAACGCCCCGGCGGCCATGGACCTCAACACCGCGTGCTCGGGCTTCTCGTACGCCCTGGGCACGGCCGACCACGCCATCCGCGCGGGTGCCAGCCGCAACGCCCTCGTCATCGGCGCGGAGAAGCTGTCCGACCTCACCGACTGGACCGACCGCACCACGGCGGTCCTGTTCGGTGACGGCGCCGGCGCGGCCGTGGTCTCCGCCGTTCCCGACGGCGAGCAGTCCGGCGTCGGGCCGGTGCTGTGGGGCTCGGCACCCGAGAAGGGCGACGTGCTCCGGATCGAGGGCTGGCAGCCGTACATCAAGCAGGAGGGCCAGAGTGTCTTCCGGTGGGCGACCACCGCGCTGGCGCCGTTCGCCCTGCAGGCCTGCGAGCGGGCCGGCGTCCGGCCGGAGGAGCTCGCGGCGTTCGTGCCGCACCAGGCCAACACCCGCATCATCGACGGCATCGTGAAGCGCCTGGGCCTCGGCCCGGACGTGGTCATCGCGAAGGACCTGGTCGAGTCCGGCAACACCTCCGCGGCAAGTGTGCCGCTGGCCCTGTCCAAGCTGGTCGAGCGGCGCGAGGTGCCCGCGGGCGCCCCCGTCCTGCTCTTCGGTTTCGGCGGCGGCCTCACCTACGCCGGACAGGTCATCCGCTGCCCGTAAGACGGCCGCAGTACTGTCCGGGAGTTTCCCACCATCGAGAGGAACCACCGCAATGGCAACCCGCGCTGAGATCACTTCCGGCCTCGCCGAGATCCTCGAGGAGGTCGCCGGGGTGAACCCGGACGACGTCGCCGAGGAGAAGTCCTTCACCGACGACCTGGACGTCGACTCGCTGTCCATGGTCGAGGTCGTGGTGGCCGCCGAGGAGAAGTTCGGCGTCAAGATCCCCGACAACGAGGTCCAGAACCTCAAGACCGTCGGCGACGCCGTGTCCTTCATCGAGGCGAATCACTGACATGAGCACCACAGACGTCGTCGTCACCGGGCTCGGCGCGACGACCCCGCTCGGCGGGGACGTCGCGTCCACCTGGGACGCCATGCTTGCCGGCCGCTCCGGGGTGAGGGCTCTCACCCAGGAGTGGGCCGCGCAGTTGCCTGTCCGCATCGCCGCCCATCTCGCGGTCGATCCCTCCGAGGTCATGGAACGCGTCAAGCTGCGCCGGCTCGACCGCTCGGAGTCGATCGCCCTGATCGCCGCGCACCAGGCCTGGAACGATTCCGGCCTCAAGGACTCGGGTCTCGACCCCGAGCGCCTCGCCGTCAGCTTCGGCAGCGGCATAGGGGGTGCGCAGACCCTGCTCAACCAGGACGACATCCTGGAGGCTTCCGGCCCGCGGCGGGTCAGCCCGCACACCGTGCCGATGCTGATGCCCAACGGCCCCGCCGCCTGGGTCGGTCTCGAGCTCGGCGCCCAGGCGGGCGTTCACTCGATGGCCAGCGCCTGCGCGACCGGCGCCGAGGCCCTCTCCCTGGGTCTGGACCTGATCCGCTCCGGCCGGGCCGACGTGGTCATGGCCGGTGGCACCGAGGCTGTGATCCACCCGCTGCCGATCGCCGGTTTTGCCTCGATGCGGGCGATGTCCACCCGCAACGACGAGCCCGAGAAGGCCTCCCGGCCGTGGGACAAGGGCCGCGACGGTTTTGTGCTCGGTGAGGGCGCCGGTGCGCTCGTGCTCGAGCGGGCCGACCACGCCGCCGCCCGCAGTGCCCGGGTCTACGCCCGGCTCGCCGGCGCCGGCATCACCTCGGACGGCTACGACATCGTGCAGCCGCACCCCGAGGGTCTGGGCGCGATCCGGGCCATCACCAAGGCGCTCGCCGACGCGGGGGTGTCGAAGTCCGACATCGTGCACGTCAACGCGCACGCCACGTCCACGCCGGTCGGTGACATGGCGGAGATCGCCGCGCTGCACGCCGCGATCGGTGATCACCCGGTCCTCACCTCGACCAAGTCGATGTCCGGGCACCTGCTCGGCGCGGCCGGGGCGCTGGAGTCGATCGCCACGATCCTGGCGATCCGCGACAGCGTGGTGCCGCCGACGATCAACCTGGACGACCCCGACGACGCCCTGTCGCTCGACGTGGCCGCCCACAAGCCCCGTCAGCTCGACATCCCGGCCGCCCTGAACAACTCGTTCGGCTTCGGTGGCCACAACGTCGCGCTGGTCTTCACCCGGGCGTAATTCCCCCAAGGACCTCATCGACGGCCGGACCGGTCGTCGATGAGGCCTACGGAACCGTCACCACGACCTTGCCGTGCAGGCCGCCCGACTCCGCCAGGCGGTGGAGTTCCGGCAGGTCGTTGAGGGTGCGACGGCCGGTGATGGTCAGCCGGAGTGCACCCTCGTCGACCATCTTGACCAGTGCGGACAGGTCGGCTGGGTCGTTGCGGACGACAAAGTGCCGCCCACCGGGCACCGGGGTCGCGACCGTGACGATGCGGGCGCCGGGCCGGGCGAGCGCCGGTAGGGCGGCTGCCGCCCCGGCGCTGATGGCCGCGCAGTTCAGCACCACATCGACCGGCTCGTCCACCGCGAGCGGACCGGCCGTGTAGTCGAGCAGCTGGTCGGCCTCGATCGCCGCCGCACTGCGCGGACTCGCCGTGGCGATCACGTGAGCACCGGCGTGGCGGGCGAGTTGCACCGCGAAGCCGCCGATGCCACCACCGGCGCCGTTGATCAGCACCCGCTCGCCCGGCGCGACCCGGGCGTGCTCGAACACCGCCTGCCAGGCCGTCATCCCCGCCAGCGGCAGCACCGCGGCGTCGGCGAGCGGCACGGTGGCCGGGGCGGGGACGAGGGCCGCAGCCGGCGCCACGGCATACTCAGCGGCCGCGCCGCCGTCCAGCATCGCCAGGACCGGGGCGCCGTCCACCGTGCCCGCCACGTCCCAGCCCAGCGTCAGGGGCAACTCGATCGGCAGCAGCGCGGCCAGGTAGCCCGCGCGCAGTGCTGCCTCCGTCGGGTTCATCGACGTTGCCACCACTCTGATCAGGACCTCGCCGGGGCCCGGGGCCGGGACGGGGACGTCCTCTGTGCGGATCACGCCTGGGTCGCCGTACGAATGGATGCGCGCAGCTCTCATGCCCACCGACGCTAAGCGGACCGGGCAGGACGACCTATGCTTCTGGGTCCCGGAAACCTTCGTGATCGTCTCGGGAGGTGCGCGTGGACGTGCTCAGCGACGTGCTGGCGGTGCTGCGGACCGGGCGGCCGCAGTCGATGCTGCTCGGGCACGACGCGCCGTGGGGGCAGGAGTTCGCCGAGGTGCCGGGTGCGATGGGCTTCCAGGTGATCCTGCGGGGCGAGTGCTGGCTGCTGCCCCCGGGCGGCTCCGAGCCGGTCCGCCTGTCGCCGGGTGACGTCGTCTTCCGTCCGCACGGTCGCGCACATGCCCTGGTCAGCGCGCCGGGCATCGTCCCGGAGCCGTGCTCGGCGCCGGTGGCACGGCCCGCCGGCCAGGAGATCGTCACGCTCTGCGGCGCTTACGAGATCGATCCGGTACGGACACACCCACTCGTCCACGATCTTCCGGAATGGATCCACCTGGCCCCGACCGACGAACTGCGATCGGCCGTGAGCCTGCTGACCGCCGAGCTGGAACAGCCCCGGCTGGGCACCGGCGCCGCGGTGCCCGCGCTGCTCGAGATGCTCCTGCTCTACCTGCTCCGCTGCTGGTACGCCGGACAGCCCGCCGCCACCACCGGCTGGGTCGCCGCCCTCAACGACCCGGTGACCAGCGCCGCGCTGCACGCCATGCACGAGCAGCCGGGCGAACCGTGGACGGTGGCGTCCCTCGCGGCCCGGGCGGGACTGTCACGGGCGCCGTTCGCCCGGCGTTTCACGGCGCTGGTGGGCCGGCCGCCGCTCGGTTATCTGACCTGGTGGCGGATGACCGTGGCGGCGCGGCTGCTGCGTTCGTCGGACGCGACCGTGGCCACGGTCGCCCACCGGGTGGGTTACGCGTCCGAGTTCGCCTTCGCGACGGCCTTCCGCCGGCACCACGGCACGGCGCCGGGCCGCTACCGCCGCGGTCTACTTGCCGCAGGCGCTGCGCGGGAGCTTGTCGACCGCGACCGGTGACTTTCCCGGCGCCTTGGCTTTCCCGGCGAGGACGTTGGCCAGGGCGGTCAGCGCCAGCGGGCTCGACGAGTAGGTCGCGAGCAGCACCGGCGACCGCGAACCGGCCAGCAGGTACGGCGTGTCCATGACGACCGTCACCGCCGCGTCCATGCTGAGGTCGGTCTGCCGGTCGCCGTACCCGACGAGGTGCACAACCGTGCCTCCCGCGGCCTGGACCTTGACGCCCGTGTCCTGCAACGCCTTGACCAGCGCGATCCGCGCCGCCTCGCGCCCACCGGAGGCGGTGACGGTGACCGGTCCGGTGACCAGTGGCCCGGTGCACGAGCCCTTGAGCAGGGTGATCGCCGCCGCGTCGGCGTCGTAGACGGCCTTTTGGTGCGCAGCGGAGCCGATGGTGTCGAGCGCGGGCTGCTGCTTGGCGGCATTGCGGTATTTCAGGGTGAGGACCCGGGTGACCGCCTCGACGAGCCGCTCGCGTTTCAGCGTGCCGTCCTTGAGCGCGGCCAGGATGCCGTCGCGGGCGCCGGCCAGGTTCGGGGGCATGAGGAGCATGTCGTTGCCCGCGTTCAGGGCCCGGACCGCGGCCTCGCCCGGGGGCCACTTCATGGCCGGCGGCATGTTCATGGCGTCGGTGATCGCCACACCGGTGAACTTCAGGTCGGTCCGGAGCAGATCCGTCATGATCTTGCGGGAGAAGGTGGCGGCGACACCCTTGTCGAGCGCCTCGACGTCGAGGTGGCCGGACATGACCACACCGGCGCCGGCGTTGATGCCCGCGCCGAACGGGGGCCGGTCCTCCTCGGTCCACTTCTGCAGCGACTGGCGGACGATGGGCAGGTCGTCGTGGCTGTCGCCGGTCGTGTGCCCGTGTCCCGGGAAGTGCTTGAGGGCCGCCGAGATGCCGGCGCCCTGGATGCCCCGGACGGCCGCCTGGACCTGGGCGGCGTTCGCCTTCGGGTCGGCGCCGAAGGAGCGGGAGCCGATCACCGAGCTGCCCTGCGACCCGAGGGTGTCGGCCACCGGCGCGAAGTCGAGGTTGATACCCATCGCGGCCAGTTCCCCGCCCGCGGCACGCCAGGCGCCCTCGGTCAGGTCCGGCTTGCCGGCGGCACCGAGGGTCATCGCGGACGGCAGCAGCGTCACGCCCTCCTTGACGCGCGTGACCACGCCGTACTCCTGGTCGGTGCCGATCAGGAGCGGCGCCGCGCCGGGGAGCTGGGTGGCGGCCTGCTGCAGCCCGTCGGTCAGCGCCCGGACCTGCTTCGGGTTCTCCACGTTGGTCGCCGGGTTGGTGGCGCCGGTCGGGTCGTCGGGTGTGAAGCCGACCAGGATCAGGCCGCCGAGCCGGAACTTCGTGATCATCTCGGCCGGGGTGTTCACCCCGGCGAGGTTCTGGTTGCCCGCGGCGGCGGCCTTGTCGACCCGGTCGGCCGCGTCGCCGTAGGCGTAGGGCATCAGCACCTGACCGGCCAGGTCGGCGTCGGTGAAGGTCTTGACCGCCTCCCGCGCCCGCAGAGCCGGATCACCGGCCGGGCTCGGCGGCACGCTCACCGACGGTGCCACGCTCGCCGCCTGCGGCGCCGCCGGGCTGGGTGCCGTCCCGGGCTGCGGGGGCGCGTCACTGCCGCACCCCACGAGCAGAGCCAGGGGTACGGCGGCAGCAACGCGGAGAGCCCTTTTCACGGCCGCCATTGGATCAGCTCCCGACACCATCGACAAACCGGCGCCGGTGCGGAGTGACCTCTTACCCCACGCGCGTCAGCAGCGTCACCGGCGCACCGTCCCCGGCATAGCGGTACGGCTCGAGCTCAGCATCCCACGCGGTGCCCAGGGCCTTCTCCAGGGCGTGCGAAAGCGCCTCGGGAGCTTTGGCCGAGGACATGATCGCCCGCAGCCGGTCCTCACCGATCTGGATGTCACCGGACGCCCCGATGGTGCCGCGGAACAGCCCGCGACCGGGGACGTGCATGAACCGCTCCCCGTCGACGCCGGGACTCGGTTCCTCGGTGACCTCGAAACGAATCATGGGCCACTGCCGGAGGGCAGCAGCGAGCTCCGCGCCGGTCCCGGGGCGTCCGGTCCAACTGCACTCGGACCGCCGCAGGCCGGGGTCGACCGGCTGTGCAGTCCAGTGCAGATTGACCGCCGCTGTCAGGACGCGCGCGATCGCCCACTCGACGTGCTGGCACACGGCGAGTGGGGTCGAGTGGACGTATACGACGCCACACGTTGGCACGGTGACCTCCCGGAGACCGAGGTGCGTCTTCCCCTACGACCTCGACCGCGGTTGATCGTGCTCCATGATGCCGGGTGGTACGGATGGTGCGCCAGAGAAACCGCAATATCGACATGTGAATGGCCGTAGTGGCACACCTGGCCTAACGGTCCGACCTGCTCCGGCGGTGCGGCCAAACAGCGGTCGTGTAGGCTTGGTGCGGCATTTTCTGCCACCAAACTTGCGTTGAAACATCAGCCGAGAATCATCAGCTAGGAGTACCGCCGTGGCAGCCAACACCTCAAAGACCGCCCGCGCTTCAGTCCGCGCCGGCCAGGCCGGTCAGGGCGGCGCCCTGAGCGTCCTCGGCGAGTTCAAGTACCTGATTCCGCTGGCCCAGGGCCGTTTTGCGTACGTCCGGAACCTGACCAACGGCAAGACCCACCACCTCCGGACCGACTCGGACGCCTTCGTCGAGGAGATCCGCACCCTCGCCGCCGCCGGCCACGGTGCCAAGATCCGGGCCGAGATCGCCGGGCTCGACCAGTCGTTCCCGCAGGACGGCTGGGGCACGACCGAGAAGCGTCTCGTGGACGCGGGCGTCTTCGAGAGCTGAGCACCACCTCTGCGCACAAGGCGCTCCCCGGGCGATGATCGTCCCGGGGAGCGCCTTTGTGCAGCTGATGAAGATCACGACAACTTGATCAGGTGGAGCGGACGGGCTCAGGTGAGCAGCTCGACCAGACCGGTGTCGAGGTCGTAGACGGCGCCGGCCACGGCGACCTCACCGGAGGCCACGGCCGCGGGGACACCCGTCACGTCACGCATCCGCCGCACCGTCCGCGCCACGTGCGCGCGCATGGCCTTGGCGTTGACCTCCGGGTCGTCCAGACCGACGGAGTTGACGGCGGGGGCGATCTCGTCGACCAGGTAGCCCACGTCACCCTCGGGGCGCTCCCCGTCGCGCAGCGCCTTGACGGTCGCGTCGACCGCGCCGCAGCGCACGTGCCCCAGCACCATGATCAGCGGCACCCGGAGCGCCTCGACGGCAAAACCCACCGATCCGAGCACTGCACGGTCGACGACGTGCCCACCCGAGCGGACCACGCAGATCGAGCCGAAGGTCTGGTCGAAGATCGCCTCGAGCGGCACACGGGAGTCGATGCAGCCCAGCACCACGGCGTGCGGCACCTGGCCGCCCGACGCCGCGGCGGCCGCCGAGACCTCGTGACCGTGCTCGGGAAGGCCGCTGACAAAGCGGCGGTTGCCCGCGATCAATTCCGCCAGCGCGTCGGCCGGCCGCGCGATCCGGGCCGGAGCCGTCGTCGTTCCGGCCTGGTCAGCAGGTGAAGAGCCCGTCATGAGACTGATTCTCTACGAGCGGCGGGACCTGAACAGAGGGTGCGAGCTACATCACCTCGGCCGTCCGTCGGCGCTGAACGACCGTTCAGCGCAAGATCGGTGTGACGGATGGCATATTCGGCCGGTACGCGTGATGCTTATTACCCGTGGGTACAACGGGGGCCGTGCGACTCACGGAGGTGCCCATGTCCGACCGTTCGGAGGTCACGCTTCCCGACGGCGTCCGGCTGCACGTCGAGACCAGCGGGCCGGCGGACGCGCCGGTGACCGTGGTGCTCCTGCACGGCTGGTGCCTCGACCGCCGCACCTGGCACTACCAGCGGCAGGCGCTCGAGGGCGCCGATGCGCGGGTGATCGCGTACGACGCCCGGGGTCACGGGCGCTCGTCGGCGACACGGCTGCGCTCGGCCACGCTGGGCCAGCTCGGCGACGACCTGGCCGAAGTCATCCGCGAGTGCGCCCCCGCGGGCCCGGTCGTGCTGGTCGGCCACTCCCTGGGCGGCATGACGATCATGGAGTACGCCGACTCGCACCCAGAGGAGTTCGCCGACCGCGTCGCCGGCCTGGTCTTCGTGTCGACGACGGCCGAGGGCGCCTCGCACACCTGTTACGGGCTGCCCAGCGCGCTCACCCCGATCCTGCGGACGGCCGAGCAGGCGGGTGCCGGCCTGCTCGCCCGGCTCGGAGCGTGGCGCCCGCACGCGGCCCTGCTGCCCGCCTTGCGCCCGACCGTGCGCTGGCTGCTCTTCGGTGACTCGTACCGCGCCGGTGACCTCGAGACGACGATGTCGGCGTTCGGCCGCGCGTCGCTGCGCTCGATCGGTGGCTTCCGCGCCTCGGTCGGCGCCCAGCAGCGGCTGGAGACGCTGGCCGCGCTGGGTGACGTGCCGGCCGCCGCCCTGGTCGGTGACCGGGACAGGCTGACACCGCCGCCGTGCGCGGAGTCGATCGCCGACGCTCTTCCGGGCACCAAGCTGACGATCTTCGAGGACGCCGGTCACATGCTGATGATGGAACGCGCCGACGAGGTCTCCGCCGCGGTGCTGGCCGTGACGGAACGTGCCGTGCAGGACATGTCCGGCCGCCGGCGGGCCCGCGCGCGTCGCACCGGTTACGACCAGGCCGCCTGAAACCGCTGGTCGGGCCGCTCCGGGCGTGCCGACGTCGACGGGGACACCGGAACAGGAGTAGGTTCGATTGCCCCCTGGCGACGGTGCCGGGGCGGCGTCAGCAGTGACAGCACCAGCGGGGAGCACACCGGACTTGAGCGACGCCACCGTCCTGCAGCAGGAGATCGCGGTCGAGCAGGAGCACGTCGACCGGGTCTACGCCCGGCTCGCCGACCTCCGCCAGGACGCGTCCCGGGCCGAGAAGGAGGGCTACCAGCTGGCCGGGGTGGGCACCTTCGGTGCCCTCGTCGAGCGTGACGCGATGGTCTACCACCGCGCCCGGCGCCGCCATGCCCTCGACGCCGAATACGAGGGCCTGGTCTTCGGCCGCCTCGACCTGAACACCGGCGCGGTCCACTACGTCGGCCGCATGGGCATCCGGGACGAGAATTCCCAGTCGCTCGTCGTGGACTGGCGGGCGCCCGCCGCGGCCGCGTTCTACCGGGCGACCCCGGCCGACCCGCTGGGGGTGATCCGGCGCCGGATGATCCAGTCGGCCCGTGAGCGGGTCACCAACATCGAGGACGACCTGCTCGACCCCGAGGCCGCGCCCGACGACATGCGGGTGGTCGGCGACGGTGCGCTGCTGGCCAGCCTGTCCAAGGCCACCGGCACCGGCATGCGCGACATCGTGGCGACCATCCAGCGCGAGCAGGACGACGCGATCCGCTCCCCCGCCTCGGGCGTGACGATCGTGACCGGCGGTCCCGGCACCGGCAAGACCGCGGTGGCGCTGCACCGGGCGGCGTACCTGCTCTATGCCGACCGCAGCCGGTTCGCCGGTGGCGGCATCCTGGTGGTCGGCCCGTCGGGGGTGTTCGTCAACTACATCGCGACGGTGCTGCCGTCGCTGGGCGAGGACACCGCGACGCTGCGCTCCCTCGGCTCGCTGGTCGTGGGCTACGACGCCGTCCGGACCGACCCGACCGACGTGGCGGCGCTCAAGGGCTCGCTGCGGATCCGCCGGGTGCTCGAGCGGGCCTCGCACGACGCCGTGCCGGGCGGCCCGACCGAGCTGAAGCTGCTCTACCGCGGTGCCCTGCTGCGCCTGGACAACAACGAGCTCGAGCGGGTCCGGCGCAAGGCCCTGCAGCGCGGCGCCCGGCGCAACGAGGTCCGCGGTGTCGGCTTCGACCGGCTCTTCGACGCGCTCTGGGCCCAGGCCAAGGGCTCGGTCCGCAACCTGCCCGAGAAGCGCGAGTTCGAGGCCGAGCTGGCCGACCGCACCGACTTCCGCGACTTCCTGCGCGCCTGGTGGCCCCGGCTCACCCCGATGCGGGTGCTGCGCTGGATGGCCGAGCCGGCACGGCTGCGGGCGTACGCGAACGGTCTGCTCTCGCGCGACGAGATCGCGCTGTTGCAGGGGTCTTTCGACGACCTGGCCGAGCACGGCCCGACGATCGCCGACGTGGCGCTGCTCGACGAGCTGGACGAGCTGCTGGGCCGGCCCCGGCAGGCGCAGAAGAAGTCGGGCAACCCGTTCCACGTCCGCGACGGGGTGCAGGAGGTCAGCACCTTCTCCGACCGGCAGGCCGCGACGCGCGCGCAGGTCGTCCGCGAGGAGGACTACCGCGACTACGCCCACGTGGTCGTCGACGAGGCGCAGGACGTGACACCCATGCAGTGGCGGATGATCGGCCGCCGCGGGCAGTACGCGTCCTGGACCGTGGTCGGTGACCCGGCACAGACGGCCTGGTCCGGGGACGTGGACGAGCTGGACCGCTCGCGGGACCGCGCGCTGGGCTCGCGGCGCCGCAACACCTATTCGCTGACCACCAACTACCGGAACTCGTCGGAGATCTTCGCGGTGGCCGCGCGGGTCATCCGGACGATCATGCCGGACCTGCCGCTGCCGTCGGCCGTGCGCAGCACCGGTGTCGAGCCGGTCGACCTGGTCGTCGGCGCCGCGCAGCTGCCCGACGCGGTGCGCGAGTCCGCCGAGAAGCACCTCTCCGACGTCGACGGCACGATCGGTGTGATCACGCCGGTGGAACGCCGCGACGAGATGGCGCAGTGGGTGGCCGGGCTCCCCGAGCGGGTCCAGGTCGTCACCGCGCTGCAGGCCAAGGGCATGGAGTACGACGCGGTCGTCCTGGTCGAGCCGGCCGAGATCGCGACGGACGCCAGCGGCACCCGCACGCTGTACGTGGCCCTGTCGCGGGCCACCCAGCGCCTCACGACGGTGGGGACCCGCGACTGGACCAACCGCTAGGGCCGCGCCACGGCGACTGCCGTGTAGGGCGTGGTCGGGGTCGGCGTCGTGGTGAAGCGGGCGTTCGGCAGGTAGAAACGCTTGCCGTACTCCGCGATGGTGGTCGGCACGTCGAAACGCGGGTCGGTCGTCCGGCTGACGACCGTGCCCTTGGTGGCGTGCTTGTCGAGCTGGATCCGGGCGATCACGTTGAGGCGGTTCTGCACGACGTAGAGGGTGCTGCCGCGCAGCCACAGGCCGTCGCCGTTGAGCACGTTCTCGCCGCCGAGGTCGATCTCGGTGGTCACGCCGGAGTAGGAGCTCTTGAAGAGCTTGCCGGTGTTGGACTGCACGATGATCAGGCCTCGGCCGTCGGGCGTGGCCGTGATGCCGTTGGCGTTGTTGCCGGTCTGGTAGGTGATGGCGCCGGTCAGCGGCACCCGGGTCGCCTCGGCGGGCAGCTTGCCGTGGCGGCCCAGCGGCAGCTTGAAGAGCACCGGGTTCGCCGAGTCGGTGTACCAGGCGGCGCCGCCGGTGAGGATCACGTCGTTGATGAACGCCGTACCGGTCTGCAGGGTGTAGGACTTCAGCACCTTGCCGCTGCCGGCGTCGAGCACCCGGGCGTCGCCGCCGTTGCCACCGGCGACGAAGAGCCGGCCGCGGTTGTCGAGCTTGAGGCCCAGCGACGGGGTGCCGGGGCCCTGGCTGATCACCTTGCCGCGGCCGCTGCCGAGGCTGACGCGGTAGATGTCACCGTCGACGCGGGAGCCGAAGTACGCGTACGGGGCCTTGCCGATCGCGATGCCCTCGGGCTGGAAGCCGTCGGGCAGCTGGATCGTGGTCGGTGCGGGAGCGCGGTGCGAGGCCTCGGCCGGGGCCGCACCCACGACGACCGCAAGAGCGGTCGCGGTGACGATCGCGAGAGTACGTCTGGACACAGGTGTTTCCTTCCAGGCGGGTTCGGTTGTCGCCTCTCTGTACCCCGGTAATGGCATTCGAGTTCAAGTTGCATACATAGCGATGTGAACATACATTGGCCAAGGCTTGGCGCGGCGACGGAAGGTAGGGCTCATGGGAGCCGGGCACGACCACGGAGGCCAGGCGCTGCGCGCGGGCGAGCGACACCGGTCCCGCCTCTGGTGGGCACTGGGGCTGCTGGCCGCGTTCATGCTGGTCGAGGCGGTCGCCGCCCTCATGACCGGGTCGCTGGCGCTGCTCTCCGACGCGGGGCACATGTTCACCGACGTGCTGGGCATCGGGATGGCCCTCGCCGCGATCACCGCGGCCGGGCGGGCCGCCACCGACTCGCAGCGCACCTTCGGGCTCTACCGCCTCGAAGTGCTCGCAGCGCTCGGCAACGCCCTGCTTCTCACCGGTGTCGCGATCTACGTGCTCATCGAGGCGCTGCGCCGCTTCTCCGATCCCCCGGACGTCCCGGCCGGCGCGATGCTGGTCGTCGCCGTCGGTGGCCTGATCGTCAACATCGTCGCGTTCCTGATGCTGCGCTCGGGCGCCAAGGAGAGCATCAACGTGCGCGGCGCGTACCTCGAAGTGGTCGGTGACCTGCTCGGCTCGGTCGGCGTCATCATCGCGGCGGGCATCATCGCGGTCACCGGCTGGTCGTACGCCGACCCGATCGTCGCCGTGATCGTGGCGCTGATGATCCTGCCGCGCACCTTCGCCCTCGGGCGTTCGGCGGTGCGGATCCTGGTCCAGGCCGCCCCGAAGCACCTCGACGTGGCGGTGGTGCGCGACCGGCTCGCCGCCGTGCCGGGTGTCTGCGACGTCCACGACCTGCACGTCTGGACGCTCACCTCGGGCATGGACGTCGCCTCGGCGCACCTGAGCCTGGAGCCCGCCGCCGAGCTCGGCGCGGTGCTGGCCACGGCCCGCGAGACCCTGCACGAGGAGTTCGACATCGACCACGCGACACTCCAGGTCGAACCCGTCACAGCCGGCGGATCCTGCACCCCGGCAGGCTGGTAGCAACCCGCGCGAAGCCCCACGGGCACGGCTTTGAGCTGCCTAGACTCGCGTTCATGGCAGCCGTCATCCATCAGCCCAAGATCGCCTTCGACGGGGCGCGCGCCTTTGTCCGCGCCGCCGGCACCCCGGCCTACGACGCCCTCGCCACCCAGATGCTCAGCCGGCTCGGCACCGACTGGTACGGCGAACTCGCGAACACCCGTCAGCGCCTGCTCACCGCCTCGGTCGAGAGCAGCGACAACGACCGGTTCACGGCCGACACCGAGACGAGCAAGTGGCGCGTACGCCTCGAGGACCTCCTGCGCCGCCGCCCGGACCTGGCGACGGCCGTCCGGGAGCTGACCGAGGCGGTTTCCGCCCGGTAGGTCCATTTGCGAAGATCGACGGATGTTGACGCCGACGCCCCTCATGGATCTTGTCACCGGCTTCTGGAGCTTCAAGACGTTCGCCGCGGCGGTCGAGCTGGATCTCTTCAGCCGGCTCGCGGACGGCCGCGCGTTGACCGTTGCCGAGGCCGAACAGGAGCTGGGACTTCCGGAACGACCCGCCGACCTGTTGCTGACCGCCTGCGCATCACTGGGGCTCCTGGAACGCGCCGGTGACGGCTACCGCAACTCCGCCCTGGCCGAGGAGTTCCTGGTCCGGGGGCGGCCCTACTACTTCGGCGGCCAGGTCAGCTACTGCGACCAGCGCACCTACCTGCCGTGGCACCGCGTCGGCGAGGCGCTGCGCACCGACCGGCCACTGACCTGGGACCCGGCGACCCAGGAGTCCATGTTCACCACCGCGGACCCGCAACTGCTGGCGACGTTCTGGGAGGCGATGTACTCCACGTCGATCTTCACCGCGCGGGCGCTGGCGGGTGCGGTCGACCTGGGCGCACACCGGCGACTGCTCGACGTGGGTGGCGGCTCAGGGGCGTACCCGATCGAACTCTGCCGGTTGAACCCCGGCCTGACGGCGACGGTCCTGGATCTCCCCCACGTCTGCGAGATCGCCGCAGGCAAGATCGAGCTGGCCGGGCTCGGCGACCGGATCACGGCAACACCGGGGAACTTCCTCACCGACGCGGCCCTGCCCGGGGGTCACGACGTGCTGCTGTTCAGCATGATCCTGCACGACTGGGACGAACCGACCAACCGCGAGCTGCTGGCCAAGGCTTACGCGGCTCTGCCGGCCGGCGGCCTGGTGATCATCTCGGAGCTGCTGCTCGACGCCGACCGCACCGGACCGGCGCCGGCCGCCCTGATGGGCATGAACATGCTGGTGGAGACGGTCGGCGGCCGCAACTACTCCGACGCGGAATACGCCGGCTGGCTCACCGGCGCCGGCTTCACGCAGATCCGGACGGTCCGCTTCGACGCACCCGGCGCCAACGGCGTGGTGCTGGGCATCAAGCAGTAAGGATCGTCTCGAAGACGAGGGCGAAGAACGCCTCGACGGACTCCCCCGACCGGCTCGCGCGGGCGCCGAGCAACGTCCCCTCCCAGGCGTTCAGGATGAACCGCGCGGTCCGGCCGGGGTCCAGCCCGGCCCGGACGGTGCCGTCGCGCTGGGCCTCGGTGATCGCCGCCGCGAGCCCCGCCGCCCACCGGTCGAAACCCGTGTCCACCTCGGCCCGGACCAGCTCGCTGTGGTCGGCGATCTCGGCGGCGAAGTTGCCGTAGAGGCAGCCCCGCGTGAAACCCCGTGCCGTCTGCTGCGTGGCGACGAACTCGAAGTGCGCCCGCACCCGGGCCACCGGCGGCACGGAGGTGTCCGCGAGCAGTTCGAAGCCCTGCGTCGCGGCATAACGGTGGAGGGCCTCGACCGCCATGGCCTCCTTGCTGGGGAAATGATTGTAAAAAGACCCCTTCGGTACGCCCGCAGCGTCGGTGATGTCCTTGACCCCGGCCGCGCTGTAACCCCGGGTGTGGAAGCGCTCGAGTGCCGCGTCGCCGATCTCTTCCCGCATGCTCCGCCTACCCATACCCGGGAATATGGTCGGTCGTCTTGCCGTCGTCAACGTGACGTGGCCGACGTTGTCCGCGCTTGAGACGACCGGTCATATTCAACGCATGACGACGTACCGAGCCATCGAAGTCACCGGAGCACGCCGGTTTGCCCTCGTCGACCGGGAGCTCCGCGAACCCGGCCCCGGCCACGTCCGGATCCGAGCCGAAGCGTGCGGGGTCTGCCACACCGACGTCCTCGCCGTCGAGGGCCTGCGCGCCGACCCGTCCACCCCGATCGTGCCGGGCCACGAGGTCGTCGGCGTGATCGACGCTGTCGGCCCCGGCGTCACCCACTGGCGGCCCGGCGAGCGCGTCGGTGTGGGCTTCCTCGGCGGCCAGTGCGGCGAGTGCGACCGCTGCCGGCGCGGCGACTTCGTCAACTGCACGGATCAACCCCGGACCGGGACCACGGTCGACGGTGGTTACGCCGAGATCGTGTACGCCCGGACGAGCGGCCTGGTCCGCGTACCGGAGGGGTTGACGTCCACGGAGGCCGCGCCGCTGCTCTGCGCCGGACTGACCACCCTGCAGGCGCTGCGCCGGATCGACGCCCGCCCGGGTGCCCGCGTGGCGATCCAGGGCATCGGCGGGCTCGGCCACCTGGCGCTGCAGTACGCGGCACGGCTCGGCTACCGCGTCGTGGCCGTCGCCCGCGGCACGGAGAAGGAAGCGCTCGCCCGCCGGCTCGGTGCCGACGAGTACGTGGACAGCTCGGCGCAGGACGTGGCGGCGGCGCTGCAGGCGCTCGGCGGGGCGGACGCGATCGTCGCCACCGCGGCGAACGGCGCGTCGATGAGCGCGCTGGTCCCCGGGCTGGCACCACGCGGAGTCATGGTCGTGGTCGGCGCGGCCACCGACCCGATCGAGATCGACACCAACGACCTGATCTTCGGCACGCGGACGGTGACGGGCAGCCTGACCGGCTCGTCGATCGACAACGAGGACACCCTGGCGTTCAGCGTGCGGCAGGGTGTCCGGCCGATGATCGAGGTGCTGCCGCTGGGCGAGGCGGCCAGGGCCTACGAGCGAATGATGGCGGGCGCCGCCCGCTTCCGCCTGGTCCTCGACCTGACCGCCTGACCCGCTCGGACGCCCTCCCGGACCCGGCCGCCCGACCTGGATGCGCCGCGCGGACCCCCTCCTGGACTCAGCTGTCCGACCCGGATACGCCGCGCGGACCCCCTCCTGGACCCAGCTGTCCGACCTGGATACGCCGCGCGGACCCCCTCCTGGACTCAGCCGTCCGACCCGGATACGCCGCGCGGACCCCCTCCTGGACCCAGCCGCCCGACCCGGATACGCCGCGCGGACCCCCTCCTGGACCCAGCCGTCCGACCCGGATACGCCGCTTGGCCGCCTTTTCCTCAACCCGGCCGGGCGATCCGGATGCGCCGGACCGGGCCGGATCCGGCGCGGTCCGGTCCGGCCGACCTGGCCGCACCCGACGCGGCCGGGTTCGGCGGCTACGACGTCCGTAGTGGTGGTCGAGCCGCGGTGATGCCGTCCACCACGGTGGTCAGGTTGTGCTCGAAGGTCTCCCCGGCGTCGAGGTGGGCGCCTTCGAGGACCAGACGGGCGACGGTCGGATAGCGGCCGGTCTCCAGCATGCGGGTGAGGTAGGGGCCGAGGCCGGCCTGCCAGGCGGCCTCGTCCGTGCCGGTCGAGCGTGCGGTGCGCCGCTCGGTGATCTCCCGGCGGACCGCGCCGACGATAAAGGCGTTGAGGGCGCCCAGGGCCCGCTGGAGGTCCTCGAGGTCGCGCACACCGGAGGCCTGGCTCAACGCCGCCGCGGTTGTCTCACCGACGGCGAGCGCGTGGGGTCCCAGGTGCGGCCGCCCCCCGAGCACGTCGGCGAACCATTCATGATCGAGGGCGGCTTCCCGGGTGGCATGGGCGACGGCCAGCACCGTGGCCCGCCAGTCCGGGTGCCGGTCCGCCTCGGCGATCCGGGCGTAGACGACGTCGACCATCAGGTCGAGCAGCTCGGACCGGTTGCCCACGTAGTCGTAGAGCCGCATCGGGCCGACACCCAGCTCCTTGGCGATCTTGCGGATCGACAGGCCGTCGAGGCCGTGCGCGTCGGCCAGTCGGATCGCCGCGGCGGCTATCTTCTCGCGGCTCAACGGCACGGGTGCCGCCCGCGGCTGTGGCTCGGGTCGCTCCCAGACGTTACCGTACGGTGTATCCACCAATACATCGTACGGTAAGGAGCCGGGGAATGAGAATCGCGATCGTGGGTGGCGGTCTCGGCGGGCTGACGCTGGCCCGGGTCCTGCACCGGCACGGCCTCGAGGCGATGGTCTACGAGCGGGAGGCGAGCCGGTCCGCGCGGTCGCAGGGAGGCACGCTGGACCTGCATCCGGAGTCCGGGCAGCACGCCCTGGCCGAGGCGGGTCTCACGGCCCGGTTCCGGTCGCAGGCCCGTCCCGAGGGCGAGGAACATCGCATCCTCGATCCCGCCGGGCGGATGCTGGTGCACCACCGGCCGGAGCCCGGCACCTTCACCGGACGTCCGGAGATCGATCGCAGCGCTCTGCGTGACCTTCTGCTCGACGCGCTGCCCGGCGGCGCGGTGGCCTGGGGACACCAGGTCGTGGCGGCGACACCCCGGGCCAGCGGAGGCTGGGAGCTGACGTTCGAAGGGGGCCGCCGAGCCGGTTGCGACCTGCTCGTCGGGGCGGACGGCGCGCGTTCGGTCGTCCGGTCGCTGCTGACCGGCACGGCGCCGTCCCCCGTGGCCACCCTCGTCGAGCTGATCGTCAGCGACGTCGACCGGCGGCACCCCGAGCTGGCGCGGCTGGTCGGGCCCGGGAACCTGTGGTGTGTCGGCGTGAACCAGATCCTGGCTGCTCAGCGGGCCGGCGACGGCAGCCTCCGGGTCGGGATCTCCCTGCCCGCAGAGGACCACCGCGAGCTCTCCGAGCTGTTCGAGGGCTGGGACCCGGGCGTCACCGCACTCGTCACCGCCGCGGACGGCCCGGCGACCGTCCGCCGGATCGAAGCGCTGCCCATCGGCGCACGCTGGGACCACCGGCCGGGCATCACCCTCGTCGGGGATGCCGCGCACCTGATGCCACCGGTCGGCGAGGGTGCCAACCAGGCCATGCTCGACGGTGCCGAACTCGCCAACCACCTCGCCGCCGGGATCGCGGACCCGGATGCGGCGGTCCGGGCGTACGAGGAGGGGATGTTTGCCCGGATCGGTCCGGTCGCCGAGATGTCCGCGCGGGTCCAGGCGATGATGCTGTCGCCGACCGCGGCCGAGGACATCGTCCGCTTCTTCACACCGGCCACCACTTGATCCGGATCTCGCGGATCCGGCCCGGGGGCGGCGAAGCGTCCGTAAGACTGTGATCATGAGCCACAAAGGCGTCATGGTGTTCGTGCCCGCGCCCCAGCTGACCGTGACGATCGAGCAGCAGAACGACAAGGCCGAACTGCACGTGCACCCCGGCGGCCAGGGCGTCTGGCAGGCCCGGATGATCACGCTGCTGGGCGCGCAGGTCACCCTCTGCGCGGCGGCCGGCGGCGAGGTCGGGCGGGTCCTGGAGCCGCTGCTGAAGTTCCACGGCGTGACGCTGAAGACGATAAAGCGCGAGTCCGGGACCGGCTGGTACGTCCACGACCGGCGCAGCGGTAAACGCGAGGAGCTCGCCGAGGACCCCGGCCAGCCGCTCTCCCGGCACGAGATGGACGAGCTCTACAGCCTCGCCCTGGCCGAAGGGCTGCGCGCCGGGATCGCCGTGCTCAGCGGGCCCGCGCACCCGTCGGTGGTGCCGGCCGAGGTGTACAGGCGGCTCGCCACCGACCTCGGCGCCAACGGCTGCCGGGTCATCGTCGACCTGTCCGCCGCACACCTGGCGGCCGCGCTCGAGGCGCGCCCGCACGTGGTCAAGGTCAGCCACGAGGAGCTGATCCGGGACGGCATGGTGCCCGACGGGTCCACCGAGGCGCTCACCCGGGCCCTCTACAAGCTGCACGAGGACGGCGCCCAGATGGCCCTGGTGTCACGGGCCGACGAGGGTGCGCTCGCCCTGATCGAGGACCAGGTCTACGAGGTCGAGATGCCGAAGATGGTCGCCGCCGAGTCGCGGGGGGCGGGTGACTCGATGACCGCGGGAGTGGCAGCGGTCTTGGCCCAGGGCGGCACGCTGTGTGACGCTGTGCGTACGGGTGCTGCGGCCGGCGCCCTCAACGTGACCCGCCACGGGCTCGGCACCGGACGGATCGACGCCGTCCAGGTGCTGACTGAGCGGGTGAAACTGACGCCCGTCGACACGAAGGTGCCGGTATGACGCCACGGATCCTGATCACCAATGACGACGGCATCGACGCGCCCGGGATCCGGCATCTGACCCGGGCCGCCGCACGCCAGGGCCTCGACGTGGTGGTCGCCGCGCCGCTGACCGAGGCCAGCGGCACCAGCGCCGCCATGACGGCCGTGGAGAAGAACGGCAAGATCGTCGTCCAGCAGCGGGAGCTGGCGGGTGCCCGGAACGTCCCCGCGTACGGGGTGGCGGCCTCTCCCGCCTTCATCGTGCTGCTGGCGTTGCGTGAGGCGTTCGGCCCGCCGCCAACGATCGTGCTGTCGGGCATCAACCGCGGTGCGAACGCCGGTGCGGCCGTCGTGCACTCGGGCACCGTCGGCGCCACGCTGACGGCCTCGCACGCCGGCCTGCACGGGCTCGCGGTCTCCCTGGACGTGCTCTCCCCCGCCAACGGCACCGCGTCCAGCGGCGGCCAGGCCATCGCCGATCTGGACAAGGCCGACGACGAGAAACGCCACTGGGACAGCGCGGCCGGTCTGGCGATGAAACTGCTGCCCACGCTGACCCACACCCCGCCGGGCACGGTGCTCAACCTCAACGTGCCCGACCTGCACGTCGACGGCATCCGTGGGCTGCGGCGGGGCAGCCTCGCCAAGTTCGGCCAGGTGCAGATGAGCATCGCCGAGGCCGGTGAGGGTTTTGTGCGTACGGCGGTGCAGGCCGCCGACGAGGCGCTGGAGCCCGGCACGGACCTGGCCTATCTCGCCGAGGGGTTTGCGGTCGTGACACCGATCCGGTCACCGGGTGAGGCGACGGACGTGCAGTTCAACATCGAGTCGATCGTGGTGCAGACGCCCGCGATCTAGTTGACGCTGGGCACCGGGAAGCGGCGGCTGTCCAGGGTCTTCCACAGGGACAGCGCGACGTCGGCGCTGCGGGGACGGTCCTCGGGGCGCTTGGCCATGCAGGCGCGGACCAGGTCCCGGAGTTCCGCAGGCAGGCCCGGGACAGTCAGCACCGGTGTCGGCGCCAGGTGGGCGACCCGGCCGGCGGCGACGATCATGGCCGCGACGGCCGGCGGGTACGGCGACCGCCCGGTCAGCATCTCGTAGAGCAGCACACCCAGCGTGTACACGTCGTCGGACGGTCGGGCGAAGGCCGTCTTGGGATGCGAGGGCAGCTTGCGGTTGTCGCCGCGGACGATGATCGGGTGCGCGCCCGACTCGGCGGTGCGCAGGGCGGCCGTCGCCAGGCCGAAGTCGATGATCTTGACGTCGGCCGCGCTGACCATCACGTTGCGGGCGGTCAGATCGCGGTGGACCACACCCCGGCGGTGGGCCACGGCCAGCACGTCCGCGGCGGTGGCGGCGATCCTCACGGCCTCGGGCCAGTCGAGGCGGCCGCCGGCCAGTCGCTCGGTCAGCGGCACACCGGCGAGCAGCTCGAAGACGACATACGGGACTACTGTGCCGTCCGGGAGGGGCGCCTCGCCGTACTCGAAGACCCGGGGCACGCTCGGGTGCCGGAGCCGGTCGGTGATGAGAGCCTCGCGCCGGACGTTCTCACGGGCCTGCGGGTCGTCCGCCAGGCTCGGGGCCAGCACCTTGATGGCAAGTTTGCGGCCGCGACGGGCGTCGACGGCGGAATAGACGGTCGAAACACCGCCCTGGCCGATCGCGCCGATCAGCACATATCGCCGGAGGATGGCGGTGCCCATCGGAAGTCGCGCCACGAACGGGCACTATTCCCTACTTCCGAGGGCACCGACAAGCTGTCCCGGCCGGTCGCCGGGCGCTGATCACTCCCGGTCAGGGACGCGACACGAGGGGCTCACGGGACGGCTCCGGACAGTCCGTGCACGGCTCCGGAGCGCCGAACAGACCCAGCAGGCCCGTCACCCACAGCTGACGATGGGCAAAACGGCTGGGACGGGTGACAACCAGCTTCACACCGCTGACACTCGCGAGCTGGAAGGCCGCGACCAGGGCACTGATGCCCACGGAGTCGATGAAAGCCACGGCGTGCATGTCGAGCTCGATGCGCTGGGGGCGACCGTTGGCGAGTTTTTCCGCCACGGCCTCCTTGATCTCGTACGCGTTCTCGACGTCGATCTCACCCATCGGTGAGATCTCCACCACCCCACCGGGCAGTGTCGACGTCGTTATCGACAGCGTCACGCCTAAACCTCCACCCACCCGGGGTGCCCCGGGCGTCTTCTCCTCGATACGGGGGTGGAAACCACACCCGTCGGGTCCGGTGAAACTGCTCCGAACCGTAGTGCTCGAACCTGGCAACCGGCTGTGTGCGCCGTGTGAACCGCAGCAAGCGTACCCAGCGAAGTCCACCGTTTTATGCGACGTGATGCTGTCCACATCCGACTGTCCCGCTGTGTTGGCGGCACGTTTGTTTTTCGGACGGGTGGGGGAAGGATGACTGCGATACCCACCGCCGGACCGGCGATCGCAGGAGGTAACGAGAAGATGTTCTCTCGAAAGAACACTGCCGAGCGCACTGCCGCCCAGGCCTGGGACTACCTGTCGTCAGCGATGACGACCGCGGCCGAGAGCACCAAGGACGCCGGCAAGCACACCGCCGACCTGGCGAGCGCCAAGGCCGCGGTGGCCAGTTCCAAGGCCGCGAAGCTCGCCGACGAGGCGAGCCGGCGCAGTTCGAAGCTGGCCACGCAGGCCGGCAAGCGGGGCTCGAAGTTCGCCGACCGGGCGAGCAAGCGCAGCAGCAAGCTCGCGGACCGGGCCGGCAAGAAGAGCGGGAAGCTCGCCGACAAGGCGACCACCAAGCTCAACGCCGCCAGCGACGAGGCCTGGGCGCGGGCCAACCTGGCCGCGAACGCCCTGGCCGGGCGCAAGCCGGGCCTGCCGTGGGGCCTGATCGTCGGCGCGACCCTGGTCGGGGTGGCGCTGGGCTGGGCCGCCGCGTCGACGGCGCGGGCCGCGCTCGAGCGCCAGGCCGAGAACGAGGAGCTGGAGCTGGCGGAGACGGCCATCGTCGTCACGCCGACCTACGACAACTGACGATCGGGCAGCAGCGACCGCCGGACGGCGCCCTTCACCGCCCGGCGGTCGCTGTTGCGTGTCGTACCCCCCACCTAGGCTGCGTCGGCAGGCGACCATCGCGCCCGATCCGCAACCGACCGACCTCGCCGGGGAGCCTCGTGAATCTGTACAGTTGTGCCCGGCTCCTGATCCGTCCGTCGTGTCACCCGAGTAGATAGGTCCAGCTGGTGCTCAGTTCGGGAAGTCTCCTGGACAACCGCTACCGGTTGGACGAGCGCATCGCCACCGGTGGCATGGGTGACGTGTGGCGGGGCACCGACGTGGTGCTCGGCCGGACGATCGCCGTCAAGGTGCTGCGCACCGCGATGCTCTCCGACCCGGAGTTCGCCGCCCGCTTCTACGGCGAGGCGCGGATGATGGCCGCCTTCCGGCACCCCGGTGTCGTCGAGGTCTACGACTACAGCGCCGGTGACGCCAACGACGAGGACAACTGCGCCTATCTCGTCATGGCGTTCGTCGACGGCGAGCCGCTCTCCGCCCGGCTCAAGGACCAGGGCCGTCTCGGTGTCGCCGAGACCATGTCGATCGTGGCGCAGGCGGCCGACGCCCTGCACGCCGCCCACGAGAACGGCACGGTGCACCGCGACGTCAAGCCCGGCAACCTGATCGTCAAGCCCAACGGCACGGTGATCCTGGTCGACTTCGGCGTGGCCCGCTCGGCCGCCGTGACCAGCGTGACCGGCCTCAACGCGATCGTCGGCACCGCCCTCTACATGGCGCCCGAGCAGGTCGCGAAGGGCAACGTCACCCCGGCCACCGACGTCTACGCCCTCGGCGCGGTCGCCTACCACTGCATCGCCGGTCACCCGCCGTTCGACGGTGACAACGCCCTGCAGGTGGCGCTGCGCCACCTCGAGGACGACCCCGAACCGCTGCCGGCCAACACCGTGCCGCCCGCCGTCCACGAGCTGATCAGCCGTGCGATGGCCAAGAACCCCGACGACCGGTTCGCCAACGCCGCCGAGTTCGCCGAGGCCGCGCTGGCCGCGTCCGGCGCCCTCGACTGGCGGTCACAGACCGGCACGTCCATGACCGGGACGGCCCTGCGCCGCCCCACGATGACCGGCACCACGCTGGGCGCCTCGACCCTGGGTGGCGCCGCCACCAGCGGCACGTCGCTGAGCGGAACGTCGCTGACCCGGCCGATGAGCCCGGCCGGCCCCAACCGCGTTCTCCCCGGTCAGCGCAACCTGCTCGAGGCCGCACCGGCCGCGAGGCCGCTGCCCGCCAGGAAGGGTCGCACCCGCAACGAGCTGGTGGTCCTCTTCACGGTCATCGGGCTGTTCGTGCTGGCCGGCGGTCTGGCCCTGGCGATCGCGATGCGGGGCAACGAAGCCGACGCCGGTCAGAACAACGAGCCCGGCGTCGCACCGGCGGCGTCGAGTGCGGCTCCCGAGGAGTCCGACGAGCCCGTCGAGCCGACCGAGACGCCGACGCGCACCAGTCGTCCCAACCAGCCCAACGGCACGGCCCCGAGCAAGTCCGCCTCGGCCAGCCCGAGCAAGTCCGCCTCGGCGTCGGCCTCCGCCTCGAAGTCCCCCACTCCCACGGCGACCACGACGACACCGCCGGCGACCGAGCCGACCACCACGCCGACCGAGGACCCGCCGACCACCGAGCCGACCGACCCGGGCGAGGAAGGCGGCGGCAACGGGGGGACAGGCGCCGGCAACTGAACGCTTGACTCTCACACGGTGTCAGACCCGACGGTGAGGGGACCATGTTCAGTATCGGAGACTTCGCCGCCCTGGGCCGCGTGTCGGTGCGCATGCTGCGCCATTACGACTCGATCGGCCTGATCCGCCCCGCCCGTGTCGACCAGTTCAGCGGCTACCGGTTCTACACCGCCGCGCAGCTGACCCTGCTCAACCGGGTGCTCGCGCTCAAGGACCTCGGCTTCACGCTGCAGCAGGTCCAGACGCTGATCGACGAGAAGGTCGACGTCGGTGAGCTGCGCGGCATGCTGCGCCTGCGCCGGGCCCAGCTCGCCGAGGAGATGGCCGCCGGCACCGCACGGCTGGCCCTGGTCGACGCGCGTCTCCGCATGATCGAGACAGAGGGACACATGAACACCGGAGACGTCATCCTCAAGACCGTCCCGCCGGTCCGCGTCGCGGAGCTGTCGGCGCCCGCCTCCAGTTACGACGGGCCGGACATCAGCGAGGCGCTGACCCCGCTCTACCCGCAGCTGATCGAGCGGATGGAGAGCCAGGGCGTGACGATGACCGGGCCGCCGATGGCGTACTACCTGCCCGCGCCGAAGGGTCCGGGCGACGAGTCGATCACCGTGCACGCCGCGTTCCCGATCACCGGCGAGGTGCCGGCCGACCCGGGCTTCGCCGTGGTCGACCTGCCAGGGATCGAACGGGCCGCCACCCTGCTGCACCACGGCCCGATGTCGGAGGCGTTCCGCACCGGGCAGGCGATCGCCCGCTGGATCGACGACAGCGGCTACCAGACGGTCGGCACCGGGTTCGCCCGCGAGATCTACCTGGACTGCCCCATGGACGACCTCAGCAAGTGGATCACCGAGATGCAGGTGGCGGTGACGCCCGGCACCTGACGTTTTCCTGATCTCGTCCCCGGTCCGGCCGACAGTAGGCCGCAGCCGGCCGGACCAGGGGAGATCTTCGTGGCGTCGTTCGCCAACGGTCTCGGCCCGTGGAACGCGACGGTGAACGCATCGCTGACGTACCGCTTCAGTGTCACGGTGCAGAACGTCGCCGGTGCGCAGAACGGGACCGCGTCGGCGGTGTTCAACTGGGAGGCCCAGGCGTCGTGACCGGCTGGGCCACGGTGTCCCGCACGCTGATCGTCGCGGCCCTGACCACGGTGCTGACCCTGACGGCCTGGGTGCTGCTGCCGTTGTCGTGGGGCTGGGACGCGTACACGGTGACCTCGGGCTCGATGGCGCCGCTCGTGCGTCCCGGAGACGTGGTGATCGCGTCTCCCGGCGCCGGGAGCGGGCCGCGGCCCGGCACCGTGGTGGTCCTGGCGCCGGCGGTCAGCGGCGGCGAGCCGGTCACCCACCGGGTGGTCGAGCGGCTGCCGGACGGCCGCTACCGCACTCAGGGTGACGCTAACGCGCAGCCCGACTCCCGCCTGGTCACCAAGGCGCAGCTGCTGGGCGTCGGCCGGATCGTGGTCCCGCTCGCCGGCACGGTCCGGCTGCACGCCGGCCGGGCCGCACCCGTCGCCGGCCTCGTCCTGATCGCGCTCAGCCTGGCGATCCCCCAGGTCCGGCGCCGTTTCCGGTACGCGGGCAGACACCGTCTCGTGGCCGTCGCCGCCACCGGGGTCCTCGCCGCAGCCGCAGCCCTGCCGGGCACGGGCGCGGTTTACACGGCCACGTCAGCGACCGCCACGAACAGCTGGAAGGCCTCGTACTTCTACACCGCGGCGGTGAAGGCTTCCGGCCCGGTGAGCTACTGGCGGATGGGCGGGACGAGCCCGTCGCCCGTCGCCGACGAGACGGGTACCACCCCGCTCACCCTCTACAACAGCCCCACGACCGGGGTGGCCGGGGCGGTCCGTGCCGACCCGAACACCGCCACGCGGTTCAAGAACGGGACCGGCCCGTCGTACGCGGCGGTGACCGCACCGGCGCACTCGATCACCGGCCCGCTGACGGTCGCCGCCTGGACCGACGCCGTGGCCACCACGAACTGGCGGCTCGTCTTCAAGGGCAGCCCGAACGCCGGAATGATCAATTACCTGCTGTCCTGGAGCAGCGACGGCAGGGACATGCGGTTCATCGTCGACTTCGGCACCACGCGGCAGACCGCCCTCGGCCGCTGGCCCACCGGTGGCGGATACCACTTCGCGGTCGGCGTTTACGACGGCTCGGCGCTGCGGCTCTACCTCGACGGTGTGCAGGTGGCGGCCCAGCCGGTTACCGGGACGATCACCGGGTACCCGGCGCTTCCCCTGACCGTCTCGGAGAACAGCGCCACGACGGGCCTGACCGGGTCCGTGGACGAGGTCGCGATCTGGAACAAAGCCCTGACCGCAACCCAGATCAGCACCCTGTACGCGCTGGCCAGACAGTAGTTCTCAACTCACGCAGGGGCAGGCCGATGGGGTTGACCTCTGGCACGGCAATGCTCCCGAGCCGCCACCGGAAAGGCCCCCGCATGAGCACGGAGTACCCCCAGTTCGCCACCGGATACGCGCAGTACCCGCCGGCCCAGGACCAGTACGCGGCGCCGGTGTCGGCTCCACCCGTGACCGATCAGGGTGAGGCGTTCCCGCCTGTGGCGTACCCGCAGGAGGGTGCGGCCGACTATCCCGAGCCGGTGGCTTATCCGCAGCTCACCGTGCCGGCGGGCTACCCCGGGGAGGTCCCGGAGGCCAGCGGGCTGCCGCAGGCCGGTGCCTACCCGCCGCCGTCGGCCTATCCGACGGCACCACCGTGGGCGGCGGCATCCCCGGAGCCGGAACCGGCCCCGTCGTACCCGGGCCAGGCGGTGACCGGGCACGGTGGGCTGCTGGTGCCGTTCCCCGACGAGATGCAGCACGCCTCGCGGGCCCAGCCGCCGGCGGTGTGGCCGGTCGCGATCTTCACGCTCTTCTTCGGGATCCTCGGGGCGTTCTCGGCGAGCCGCCGGGCCGGAGCCGCCCGCCGCGGCCGCAACAGCACCGCGCCCTACTGGATCACGTACCTGGTCACCCTGGCCGCGGCCGGTTTTGTGTGGTTCGTGATGTCCGCTGTCGTCATCCTCCCGCTGGTCGACAGCATCCAGGAGAGCTCACGACTGTCCGCGGTGCAGGACGCCGTCGTCAACGACGGGCAGCTCAAGGGAGCCAACATCGACGTGACCTCGGCCCAGTGCCGGGCCATCTCCGACCGCAACGCCGCCGGGATGCGGGAGTACCTGTGCCGCCTCACTCTCGGTGACGGGCACACCGGCTCGCTCATGCTGACGGCGGACACGGACGGCCACTGGACGTCACCGCCGGGCGCCTAGACCTACTGGGGTGGGCGGGTGGCCGTCGTGGTGCTCCGCGGAGCACCACGACGGCACCTGCCGTTGATCAGAAGACCGGGACGCCCGCCCGGACCAGCTGCCAGTTCGGGACGAAGAAGTCCGCCGGGTTGATCTCACCCTCGGCCTGCGCCCAGTCGATCAGGAGCTGCCGGATCTCCTGCTGCGCGTTGTAGACCTGCGTCTTCACGATGCCCGGGAAGTTGCCACCACCACTGCGCCGGTAGTTGTTGACCGCGACGACGAACCGCGCGTCCGCCGCGACCGCCACACCCGCGATCTCCAGGCGGGTGATCCGGTCACCGACCGGGCGGCTGATGTCGATGTCGTAATCGACACCCGAGAACACGTCGTAGTTGTAGTCCGGCACGGCCGGGTCGCTGATCGTCGCCGGGTCCGGCGTCGCCCCCACCGGCAGGGTCACGAAGAACTTCGCCGAGAACTCCAGGTACGCCTTCACCTCGGCGCCGGTCAGCACGACCGCCTCGAGCGTGTTGTCGTAGATGTAGAGCCCGGCCACGTCCTTGATCTTGACGTCACCCTGCGGGAACACCGCCGTACGGCTGAACGGCGCCGCGATCGACAGGACGGGCAGCGACGCGTACTCGGTGCCGGCCAGGGCCGCGGTGACCGTGTCCGTCTGCACCTTGTTGATGTAGTCCAGGATCGGCGTGTCCTTGTACCGGGACTCCGCCGCGGACAGCTCCTCGGTGGACGTCGCCACGACCTGGTTGACGTACGCGACCGTCTTGGCGTGCTGCGACCGCACCGCCGCCAGCACCTTCGGGTCCTCGGCCACCGTGTTGGTGTTCAGCAGGTCCGACTTCTTCGCGGTGATCGTCCACCGGCCACGGTCGCGGGTGAGCGTGAAGTCCATCCGCGCGAGCCGCTGTCCCCACTTCGACGGCTCCGACAGCAGCACCTGCGCACCGGTCTTCGTGTTGGTCACGAACCGCTGCGGCACGTTGGCGTGCGCGTGCCCGAAGAGAATGGCGTCGATCCCGGGCACCTGCTCGGCGATGAGCGCGCTCGGGTTCTCGTTCGGCAGCTCCGGCCCGTAACTCGACGTGCCGCTGTCACCACCGTGCGCGGAGATCAGCACGATGTCCGCGCCCCGCGCCCGCATGACGGGCACCCACTTGGCCGCGGTCGCCACCATGTCCTCGAAGTCGAGCTTGCCCTCGACATTGGCCCTGTCCCAGATGGCCACACCCGGGTTGGTCAGACCCAGGATCCCGACCCGCAGCGTCGGTGCGCCGTGACCGAGCGAGACCTTCTTGATCACGTACGGGGTGAAGGCCGGCCGCCCCGACTTCGCATCGACGGCGTTGGCCGCCAGCGCGGGGAAACCCAGCTGCCGGATCCACAGGTTGAGCAGCGGCAGCCCGTAGTTGAACTCGTGGTTCCCCAGCGTGATCGCGTCGTAGTGCAACACGTTCATCGCCCGTGCCATCGGGTGCTTCTCACCGGTCGTGGTGATCGGCTCCTGCTTGGCGTAGTAGGTCGCCAGCGGCGTCCCCTGGATCGTGTCACCGGCGTCGAGCACCAGCGTGGCCTTGCCCCGCCGCTCCGCCCGGATCTGGTTGACCAGCGCCGCCAGCTTCGCCACCCCGACATCGTTGTGCGCGCTGTCGTCGTACTCGAGATCCTTGTAGTAATCCCAGTTGTACACATTGCCGTGCGTGTCCGACGTACCGAGCACCGTCAGGTCATAGGTCTTGGGAGCGTGCCCATGCCCGTGGCCGTGCGAGGGCGCAGCCTGCGCCGCCTCGCCGAGCACCAGGGGAACGGCAACACCGGCAGCGGCGGCACCGAGCACACCACGCCGCGAAACGCCTGCAGGAAGGGTCATCACGAACCTCTCGAAGAAAAACCACCAGGACACCTCGTGAGCGCCCACGAGGCACCATAACCGCCGATGCATCGACAGGCGAGACGATGGACGCGGCGGGCATCTCGTAGGATCGCCGCCATGCCTGCGCAGGCGGATCTGCCGCTGCGTCCGATGACGCTCGGTGAGTTGCTGGATGCCGCCATGGCGTTGTTGCGGGCGCGGGCCGTGCCGCTCATCGGGACCGCCGCTGTGCTGGCGCTGCTGGAGCAGGCGCTGCTGGTCCCGTTGCGGACCGCTGCTTTTGCGACGCCGCCCTACTACGGACCGGCGCGGACGCATTTCGGGGTCTGGTGGAGTGTCACGTCGGTCGGGTTCGCCACCGAGGCGTTTGTTCTCACCCTGGTCGGGGCGCTGGCCGCGGCGGCCGCCGGGCCGGCGTTGATCGGGCGGGCCGTGCCGCACCGGGAGTTGTGGTTGCGGACGCGTCCGCTCGCGACGATCTGCATCGCCGTGCTGCTCGGGGTGGCCGGCGGGGCCGGGTTCTTCTTCGGGGTCGTGCCCTGGCTGATCTGCTACGGGCTGTTCGGGCTGACCGCGGCGGTGCTGATCATCGACCGGTCCGCGAACCCGTTCACCGCGCTGGTCCGGTCGGCGAAGCTGGCCGCGCGTGGGGGGCTGCGGGGGTTCTGGACGTTGCTGGCGGCGTACATCACCTGGTTTGCGATCCGGTTTGCGCTGGGCAGTGGGTGGGTGTCGTTGCTGAAGCTGATCAGCGGCGGGGATCCGCGGTGGCTGGCCTGGATCACACCGGCGGCGTACACGCTGGCGAACGCCGTTGCCTACGCCGCGCTGGCATGTGTGGCCGCCGTGCTGCTGCTCGAGACGCGGATCCGGACCGAGGGGCTCGACCTGGCGATCAGCCGGGCGCGGGCGCGCGGTGAGGACGACGCCGACCCGCTGGTGTACGCACGATGACCCGCGTCTGGGACGAGTTCGTGGCGACGGTCTTCGACGTGATCGCCCCGCAGACGCTGCTGCTTCTGCTCCTGCTGCTGGCCGGGATCAGTGGCGCGCTCTGGTACTGGTTCCCCGCCTGGGTGCCACGGCGCTGGCCGCGACTTCCCCGCCTGCGGATGCCTAAGTTGAGGTGGCCGCGCTTCCGGCGTACCAGGAAACCGAAGGCCGCCAGGAAGGGGAGGAAGTCGAAGCCGGAGCCGGTCTTCGCGCCGACCGTCGTGCTTGCCGACGGCACCCTGCTGGCCGACCGGCTGGCCGCCGAGGGGCGTTATGCCGAGGCCGTCCGGCAGCGCCTGCGGGACGTGGTGGGTGACCTGGCCGCCGCCGGGGTCGTCACGCCGCTGCCGGGCACGACCGCCGCCGAGGTCGCGGCCGTCGTCGCGACGAACCGCCCGGCGATGGCCGGTTCGCTGGGCCGGGCCACCGATCTGTTCTCCGAGATCTGGTACGGCAACCGCCCCGCCCAGCACACCCACGACGAACGCATGCGCGCGCTGACCGGCGACGTCCGCAACCGGATGCGGGAGGGTACGCCGTGAAGTCGCGCCGCTGGATGAGGTTCGCGCTGCCGTTCGTGGTCGTCGCCGGTCTGGCCACGCTGACCGGGATCGTGCACGCGGTGGAGCAGAGCGACCCGACCGACGCCTCGTTCCTCTCCCCCACCAGTGACGAGGGGGAAGGTGCCCGGCGGCTGGCCGACAGCCTGGCCCGTGACGGTGTCGACATCGATGTCCGCAGCAGCACCGCCGATGCGCTGACCGCTGCGGGTGCGGGCGGGCCGGCGACCGTCTTCGTGACGACGCCGGGCCTGGTCAATCCGTCCTACCTGGACCAGTTCCAGTCGCTGCCGCCGGAGGTTCGTGTGGTCCTCGTGGCGCCCGGCGCGGAGCAGGTGCGTCGGGCGGGCCTCACCATCCCGGTCGGCGGCCCGCGGTGGACCGCCGCGGCGCCGCAGCCCGGGTGCTCGACGGACTACGCGACCGCGGCCGGGCCCGCCGCGGCGCTGCGCCTGGCCTACGATCCGGGCGGCTACCGGGCGGTGCGGTGCTACCAGGACGGGCTGGTCGAGATCCAGACACCGCGGGCCCGGATGACGCTGATCGGGGCTTCCGACCCGTTCCGGAACGACCGGGCGGACGAGCACGGCAACCACACGCTGGCCGTCGGTCTGCTGGGCCGGGCACCCCGGGTGATCTGGCTCGACCTGCACGAGCGGGAGTCCGATCCGGCGCCCACCGCCACGCCGCCGCCTGCTCCGACCCGGGACGACCAGTCCGGCACGGACGAGTCCGAGCCGCGGGAAGGCGAGGAGGACGAGGCGGGCGAGCCCACCGACGGACCGTCCGGGGAGCCGGAGGACGGCCAGGCGGCGGAGAACGGCGGCGGCAACGCGGTCACCGGAAGCCCCCTGGCCCAGGCCTTCCCGCCGGCTGTCTGGGCCACCCTGGCGCTGCTCGCCCTGGCCGCCCTGGCCCTGGCCGCCGCGTCGGCCCGGCGCCTGGGCGCGCCGGTCGCCGAGCCGCTGCCCGTGCGGGTCCGGGCCGCTGAGACGGTACGCGGCCTGGGCGGCCTGTACCGGCGGGCCGGCGCACGCAGCACCTCGCTGGCCACCGTGCAGAACGCCGCCCGCCTGCGGCTCACCGAGCATTTCGGGATGCCGCCGGACTCACCGGTGGACGAGGTGGCCGAGCGGGTGGCCGCCGTGACCCGGCAGCCGGTCGCCGAGGTACGCCACGTGCTCGGCGCCGGGGTCGAGGACAGCGACGAGGAGCTGGCGCGGGCCGCGACTACCGTGCAGAACCTGGTCCGCTACGTGACCGGGCAGCAGAACTGGCAGCAGGGACCTGACGAGGGGAAAGTGACGTGACGTCTTCCGTATCCGTGGAGGCCATCGCGGCCCGGGACGCGCTCCAGCGTCTGCGGAACGAGGTCGCCAAGGCGGTCATCGGCCAGGACGCGGTGGTCGGCGGTGTGGTCATCGCGCTGCTCTGCGGCGGCCACGTGCTGCTCGAGGGTGTGCCCGGTGTGGCCAAGACGCTGCTGGTCCGCGCCCTGGCGGCGGCGCTGGACGTCGACACCAAACGGGTGCAGTTCACCCCCGACCTGATGCCCGGCGACGTGACCGGCTCGCTGGTCTACGACGCCCGCAGCGCCGCCTTCAACTTCCGGCCCGGGCCCATCTTCACCAACCTCCTGCTCGCCGACGAGATCAACCGGACGCCGCCGAAGACCCAGGCGGCGCTGCTGGAGGCCATGGAGGAACGCACGGTCAGCACCGACGGCGACACCCGCCGCCTGCCCGAGCCGTTCATCGTGGTCGCCACCCAGAACCCCATCGAGTACGAGGGCACCTATCCGCTGCCCGAGGCTCAGCTGGACCGGTTCCTGCTCAAACTCACCGTGCCGCTGCCGCAGCGCGAGGAGGAGCTGGGTGTCCTCCGGGCGCACCACAACGGCTTCGACCCGCGGGACCTCAAGGCCGCCGGTGTCGGACCCGTCGCCACCGCCGCCGACCTGGCCGCGGGACGCCAGGCCGCCCGCCGCGTCGCGGTCGCCGAACCCGTCCTCGAGTACGTCGTCGACCTGTGCCGGGCCACCCGGGTCTCGCCGGCGCTGGAGCTGGGTGCGTCCCCGCGGGGCACCACCGCCCTGCTCGCCGTGGCCAAGGCGCGGGCCTGGCTCAGCGGCCGCGACTACGTGCTGCCCGACGACGTGAAGGCGTTTGCGATCCCCGTGCTGAGGCACCGCGTACGCCTGCGGGCCGAGGCGGAACTCGACGGCATCTCGACCGACTCGGTGCTGCGGACCGTGCTGGGCGCCGTGCCCGCGCCCCGCTGAGCCGACCGTGGTCACCAGGCGCTTCGCGCTGCTGCTGGCGCTGGGCGTACCCCTGCCGGCGCTGCTCCCGTCACCGTGGCTGCTGACGCTGGCCGTGCTCGGCCTGGCCGCCGTGGCGGCGCTGCTGGATGTGCTGGTCGCGGCGCCGCTGACCGGTGTGACACTGCGCCGCGAAGCCGACGCGACGGTGTGGCTGGGTGAGACGGCTACCGCCGTGCTCACCGTCGGCAACGCGGCGCGGCGGCCGATGTGGCTGCGGCTGCGCGACCGCTGGGTGCCGTCGGCCGGCGCGGACAACACCGAGCACCGGCTCAACCTGCTGCCCGGCGAACAGCAGGAGATCATCACCACCCTCACCCCGACACGGCACGGCGACCGGCCCGCGGTCCGGGTGACACTGCGCTCGTACGGGCCGCTCGGGCTCGCGTACCGGCAGCGGCGCCAGCGGTGGAACGACGCCGTCACGCCGGGGTCGACGCTGCGGGTCCTGCCGCGCTTCCCGTCGCGGCGGCTGCTCCCGGAAAAGCTGGCCAAGCTGCGGATCTTCGACGGCGCCGTGGTCACCCGCGGACGCGGCCAGGGCACCGAGTTCGACGTCCTCCGCGAGTACGTCATCGGCGACGACGTCCGCTCGATCGACTGGCGGGCCAGCGCGCGTACGCACGACGTGGTGGTCCGGACCTGGCGCCCCGAGCGCGACCGCCGGGTGATCTGCGTGCTGGACACCGGCCGTACGTCGGCGGCGCGGATCGGCGACGAACCCCGCCTGGACGCCGCGATCGACGCCGCGCTGCTCCTGGCGGTCCTCGCCTCCAAGGCTGACGACCGGGTGGACCTGCTGGCGGTCGACACCGCCGTCCGCGCCAAGGTGGAGGGCGGCGGCCACCGCACCAAACTCCCCCGCCTGATCAGCTCGATGGCCTCCCTGGAACCCGCCCTCGTCGAGACGGACTTCGGCCTGGCCGTCGCCGACCTGCTCCGCCGCGACCACAAACGCTCCCTCGTGGTCATCTTCTCGGCGCTCGACGCCGCGCCGATCGTCGAGGGCCTGCTGCCGATGCTCACGCGGCTGACAACCCGGCACCGCGTGGTCCTGGCCAGCGTCCGCGACCCGGAGACCGCCCAGCTGGCCCAGCTCCCGGTCCAGGGCGCCACCGCCGACGACGTCCACGTGGCCGCAGCCGCCGAACTCGCCCTGGCCGAACGTGGCCGCGTCCGCACCATCCTCGAACAACAGGGCGTGATGGTCGTCGACGAACTCCGCGACAACTTCGCCTCGAAGGTCGCCGACGTCTACCTGAAGCTCAAAGCAGCAGGCCGGCTCTGAGGCCTCAGACCCAGCGGATGATCTCGTCCGGAGCGGGCCGCCCGGCCGGGCGGAAATCCGTGCCCTTCGTGTACGCCACCGGCGTGAGCACCGCCTGCGCGAGCGTCTCGTAGTCGAGCCCCAGGATCTCGGCCACGTCCCGCTCGCGGGCGAGGTGCATCGACGTCCACGCGGTGCCGAGCCCGCGGGCCCGGGCGGCCAGCATGAAGCTCCACGTGGCCGGGATGACGTTGCCCATGCCGGCCACCGCCCACTGCCGGTTGGGGCCCTCGTTGCAGGCCAGGACCAGCACCGGCGCATCGCCCATGTGCTCGCCCAGGTAGTCGGCGGAGCTCGCCACCCGTCGCTGCACCGCGTCGCGGGCGTCGTCACCGGTGGGCTTGCCGGCGTACCCGGGTGAGGCCTTGTAGCCGGCGTACACCTCGCGGTAGATGTCGCCGACCGCCCGGCGCTTCGCCTCGTCGCGGACCACGACGAACCGCATGGTCACGTTGTTCGACCCCGACGGTGCCTGCAGGGCCATCGCCACGCACTCGCGGATCGTGTCGTCGGGCACCGGCCGGGTGAAGTCGAGGCGTTTGCGGACCGCCCGCGTGGTGGAGAGCAACTGGTCCGGGTCGAGATCAAGCAGAGTCATTCCCCTGACCCTAGGACAGGTTCTAAGCGGTCGGGACCGGGGTCTCGGTGTGTTCGGGGGCGAGGTCGCCGGTTTCGCCGCGGTGGTGGGCCGCCGCGCCGAGCACCAGGGCGTACGCCAGGAAGAGCAGCCAGACCGCGGCGCCGATGCCGATGCGGATCGAGGTGGGCAAGGCGGACGGTGTCACGTAGGCCTCGAGGACGCCGGAGACGGCGAGCATGGCGACCAGGCCGAGGGCGACCAGCATGCCGCCGCGGGCGTGGGCGGTGAGGGCCTGGCCGCGGGTGCGGTGCGGGCCGGGGGCGATCCAGGCCCAGCCGATGCGGAGGCCGACGCCGGCGGCGACGAAGATCGAGGTCAGCTCGAGGAAGCCGTGCGGGAGGATGAAGCTGAAGAACGTGTCGCCGTGGCCGGCGTAGATCATCACGCCGCCGATCATGCCGATGGCGAAGAGGTTCTGGCCGAGGATGTAGAGGACCGGCAGGATCAGGACGCCCGAGGCCAGGCACTGGGCGGCGATCAGGGCGTTGTGCGACCAGACGCTGGCGGCGAAGTTCTGGGCCTGGAACTCGCTGTAGTAGCCGACGAAGTCCTTCTCGACGTACTGCTGGAGCTCCTGGCCGGTGCCGAAGCTGCTGATGATGTCGGGATTGGTCGAGAAATACCACATCAGGGCCCAGCCGAGGAGCACGTTGATCACCATGACGCCGAGCCACCAGTGGCGGGTGCGGTAGAGCTCGGCCGGGAACGACGAGGTGAAAAACCGGCCCACGGGACGCCAGGAGAAACGCCGCCCGCCGGTGACCGCCGACCGGCCCGCGATCACCAGCTGCGACAGCGAGGCGAGCAGGATCGGGTCGGGCGAGTGGCTGCGGACCACCGACAGGTGGGTGGCCGCACGCTGGTAGAGCAGGACCAGCTCGTCGGCCTCGTCCGGTGACAGCCGGCGGCGGCGGGCCAGCACCTCGAGCCTGTTCCACTCCCCGCGGCGCTCGGCGACGTACGCGTCCAGGTCCACCGGCGCAGCGTAGCCAACGCCGATCGGGTTAACTACCCGCATGACTGTGGCGGTGACGACCCCCGGTGGCCGCGACGAGCCGCTCGTCAACGGCGAGGCTGTCCAGGTCGACGTGCGCCCGGCCCGGGTCGGCTCGCGCGGGCTGGCCCTGATCATCGACATCGCCGTGCAGCTGCTCTTCGCGTTGCTGCTGATCATGGTGATCGGGATCGTGTCGCAGGCGCTGCCGCCGGGCGTGGCCGACCAGGCGTTCATCCAGGCGTCGACCACCATCGCGACGATCGTCGTGTTCATCGCGTACCCGACGATCGCCGAGACCATGACCAACGGCCGCAGCCCCGGCAAGCGCGCCATGGGGCTGCGGGTGGTGCGGGCCGACGGCGGGCCGATCCGGTTGCGGCACGCGCTCACCCGTACGCTGGTCGGCGCGGCCGTGGAGTGGCCCGGGCTGCTCTTCCCCCCGCTGACCTGGGCGGTTGCGCTGACCACGATGCTCGCCTCGCCGCAGGGCCGGCGCCTCGGCGACCAGGCCGCGGGCACCTTTGTCATCCACGAACGCTCGCCCGCACCGTGGGGCTGGGTGCCGTCGATGCCGCCGCAGCTGGCCGGCTGGGCGGCGGCGCTGGACCTGAGCGGGCTCGACGACCAGCTCGCCCTGGCCGCCCGGCACTACCTGGCCCGGTCGGCCGAGATCCGGCAGCCGCAGAACGGCCGGTTCGCGCGCGAGCTGGCGCAGGAGATCGCGGAGAAGATCGCCCAGCAGCCGCCGCCCGGCACACCGGACTGGGCGTTCCTCAGCGCCGTCCTCGCCGAACGCCGCCGCCGGGCCGGCGACCGGGTGCACACCACCCGGGCGCTGACCCAGCGGATCTGGCCCGGCTTCGGGCGGCTCTCCTGGGCGCAGCCGGTCACCGCCGACCCGACGTGGGATCCGGCCGGCAGCAACCGGCCGATCCTCGGTGTTGTCATGGAGGAGGGCGTCACATCCGCGCAGGCGTGGCAATCCCCAGCAGGTCAAGACCACGCCGGAGGGTCCGGGCGGTGAGAGCACACAGGGCGAGACGGCTTTCGCGTACGCCCGCAGGGGCTTTGAGCACCGGGCACTGCTGGTAGAAGACGCTGAACGCCTGAGCCACGGCGTACAGGTGACCGGTGAGCCGGTGGAACTCCAGCGAGCGGCCGACCCCGGTCACCACCGGCGCGAAGGCGAGCAGCTCCAGGACCAGCGCCCGTTCGGCGGGCTCGACGACGTCGATGCGCCCCTCGAACGGTCCCGCCCGGTCGAAGATCGCCTGGATCCGGGCGTACGCGTACTGCTGGTACGGCCCGGTGCTGCCGGTGAGCGCCAGCATCCTGTCCCAGTCGAAGGTGTAGTCGGAGAGCCGGTCGCCGGACAGGTCGGCGTACTTGAGGGCACCGATGCCGGTGGCCCGGGCGACCTCCGGGTTGGCGGCCAGTTCGGCGGCGCGGCTGATCGCCTCGTCGATGACCGCGGCCAGCTTCACCGACTCACCGGTCCGGCTCCGGAACATCTTGCCGTCGGTGCCGAGGATCGAGCCGAAGCCGACGTGCTCCGCCACGACCCCGTCGGGCAGCCAGCCCGCGGCGGCGCCCACGGCGAAGACCATCTGGAAGTGGACACGCTGGGGCGTACCCACGAAGTAGAGCAGCCGGGTCGCACCCAGTTCCTCCACCCTGTACCTGAGTGCGGCGAGATCCGTTGCGGCGTACCCGAAACCGCCGTCGCTCTTGCGGACGATCAGCGGGAGCGGCTCGCCGTCACGGCCGGTGAAACCGGGCGGGAACGCGCAGAGCGCACCGCCGCTCTCGACCAGCAGATCCTTCGCGGCGAGGTCGTCCACGACGGATTCCAGCCGGTCGTTGTAGAAGCTCTCGCCGAGGAAGTCGTCCGGCCCGAGCGTGACACCGAGCCGTTCGTACGCGGCCAGCAGGTACCGCTTCGACCTCTCGACCAGCTGCCGCCACTGCGCGAGGGTCGCCTCGTCGCCGGCCTGCAGCGCGACCACCCGTAGCCGGGACCGTGTCCTGAACTCCTCGTCGGTGTCGAACCGCACCCGGGCCGCCTGGTAGAACGCCGTCAGGTCGTCGATCCCGGCCGCGTCGTCCGCGCCCAGGTGCTCGATCAGCAGGCCGAACGCCGTGCCCCAGTCGCCGAGGTGGTTGGCCCGCACGACGTCGTGGCCGAGCCACTCGAGAACCCGCACCGCGGCGTCACCGATCACCGTGGACCGCAGGTGCCCGATCGTCAGCTCCTTGGCCACGTTCGGCGAGGAGTAGTCGACGACGACACGTTCCGGGTGGCCGGCCAGGGGCACACCGAGGCGCGGGTCGGCGGCGACGTCGTTCGCGGCGGTGGTGACGAAGGTGTCGTCCAGCCGCAGGTTGAGGAACCCGGGGCCGGAGATCTCACCGGTCGCGACGCCGGTGAGGTCGGCCGCCGCGAGCACGTCGGCCGCGATGTCGCGCGGCGCACGGCCGAGCTCCCGGGCCAGCGGCAGGGCCGCGCCGGACTGGAAGTCGGCGTGTTGCGAGCGCCGCACGGCCGGATCGACGGTCACACCGGCGACCTGGGAGAACGCGGCGGCGAGCCGCGCGGAGAGCAGAGCTTCGAGATTCATGGGTCACCCATCGACAAGGCAGGTCGATCGGGGCCGTCAGGGGCGCCGGCGGGATCGACCCGCCGGCTGAAGGCACGTGCTAGCTCAACCGGAAGGTGATGATCCGGCGTCGCAGGCTGCTGATGCTGTGCACGACGACGATGATAGCGGGCCGAAGAGCGTCGGGGGGAGGAGAATGATCCGCGTGAAGAAGCTCATCAATGCCGCTGATGATGTTGTCGCCGAGGCCCTGGACGGACTCACTCTCACCTCCGCGGGCATCGCCCGCCTGGCCGGTTCGACCACCGCACTGCGGGCGGACCTCGACGCCGTCCGCGAGGCCGGGCACGTCACCCTGCTCTCCGGTGGCGGCGCGGGACACGAACCCGCCCACGCCGGTTATGTCGGCGCGGGCCTGCTGAGCGGCGCGGTCGCGGGTGAGGTGTTCACCTCGCCGTCCGTCGACGCCGTGCTGGAAGCGATCCGGGCCGTCGCCTCCCCCGCCGGTGTGCTCCTGATCGTGAAGAACTACACCGGTGACCGGCTCAACTTCGGGCTGGCCGCGGAGCTGGCGCGGGCCGAGGGCATCGAGGTGGCCACCGTGGTGGTCGCGGACGACGTCGCGCTGGCCGCCGACGCGGGTGCCGGCCGGCGCGGCCTCGCCGGCACCGTGCTCGTGCACAAGGTCGCCGGCGCGGCGGCCGCGGCGGGACTGCCGCTGGCCGAGGTCGTCCGGCGGGCCCAGCGGGTGGCCGACACGGTCGGGACGATGGGTCTCGCGCTCAGCGCGTGCACCGTGCCCGCCGCCGGGCAGCCCGGCTTCCTGCTCGATCAGGACGAGGCCGAGTGGGGTCTGGGCATCCACGGCGAGCCCGGTGTCGAACGTGCGGCCCTGCCGCCGGCCCGCGACGTGGCCCAGCGGCTGGTCGCGGCCATCGCCGACGACCGCGCGATCACCTCGGGTCAGCGGGTCGTGGTGCTGGTCAACGGTCTCGGAGCGACCCCGCCGATGGAGCTCTCCATCATGGCGGACGCGACAGCCCGGGAGCTGCGCAAACGCGGCATCACCGTGGAGCGGCTGTGGGCGGGCAGCTTTCTCACCGCCCTCGACATGGCGGGTGTCTCGCTGAGCCTGCTGCCGGTCGACGACGAGCTGCTCGCCGGCCTGGACGCGCCCACCACGGCCCCGGCCTGGCCGCAGACGGTCACCGCCCCGGAAGGCGCCATCGTCCCGGCCCCCGCCCCTGCCGCGAGCGGCACCGGCACCCTCACCGCCGATGATCCGGTACGCCGGGCGCTGGAGGCGGTCGCCGAGACACTCATCTCGCACCGTGACGAGCTCACCGAGCTGGACCGTGAGGTCGGCGACGGCGACCTGGGGATCAGCCTGGCCAGGGGCGCCGCGGCGGTCCTCGCGGAGTCCCCGGACTATCCCGGCGAGGACGGCCCGGCCGCAGTGCTGCGGGCGGTGTCGGCCAGTGTCCGGCGCAGCGTGGGCGGCACGTCCGGCCCGCTGTACGCGATCCTGCTGCTGCGGGCCGCCTCCGCACTGGAGGCGGCCGGCCCGGACGATCCGGGCCGGGGCTGGGCGGCGGCACTGCGGGCGGGCGCCGACGGCATCCGCGAGGTCGGCGGCGCGGAGGTCGGTGACCGCACGATGATCGACGCCCTGGTCCCGGCCGCGGAGACCCTGCAGACGCAGCTCGCGAGCGGTGCGCCGGCCTCCACAGCGCTGGCCGCGGCGATCGAGGCCGCTCGTGCCGGCGTCGAGAGCACGATGTCGATCACGGCGCGTCGCGGCCGGTCGAGCTACCTCGGCGACCGGGTCATCGGCCACCCGGACCCCGGCGCGTACGCCGTGGTGCTCTGGCTCTCGTCGATCGCCTCCACCCTCGCGCCGGCATGACCTGGCCGGCCGACGGACCGGGTGTGGTCACGCTGCCGTCCGGACGCCTGGTGCGGGGGCGAGGGCTGCGGCGGCCGCTGCCGTCCGGACCCGAACCGGAGCTGGGCGTCTACCTGCTCGGCTCCGAACCGGCCCCGACGACGTGGGAGGCAAGGTGGGTGCGCTGGCCGGACTTCCGCCTGCCGTCCGACCGTGCGCAGGCGGCCGCGGTGCTGGGCGAGGCCTGGCGTCGCGCCGCCACCGAGCGGGTCGAGGTCGCCTGCTGGGGCGGGCGCGGGCGTACGGGCACGGCGCTGGCCTGCCTGGCCGTGCTGGACGGTGTCGACCCGGCCGACGCGGTGGAGTGGGTCCGCGAGCACTACCACCGGGGTGCGGTCGAGACGCCGTGGCAGCGCCGCTTCGTCCGCCGGTTCCTATGAGACCTCGACGGAGGCGTCGGCGACCAGGTTGCTGACGTAGCGGTCGACCCGTTCGGCCGTACCGTTGTCAGCGATCATGAATTGCAGGCCCGCCTCGTCGTGCTCTTCTCCCGTGCCGAGGCTGACCACCCGGGCCTGGACCCGGATCGGGTCGCCGGCCGGGCCGAGGTCGTCGATCTCGACGGCGTCGCCGACGTTGAGCCGTGTGCCGGGTTGCAGCTGGACGCGGACACCGCCGCGGCTGAGGTTGATCAGCGTGGGCGTGAGCACTTCGTTGCCGCGGCGTACCCGGATCGAGCCGGTCACCGTGACGCGGTCGGCCTCGCGTCGTTCGAGCTGCGCGGAGAGGCCGGACATCTCCTCGACCCGGCCGATGGTCTGGCCCATCTGGTCGGCGAGCCGGCCCACCACCGTGCCCTGGTCGGCGGCGACCGCACGCAGTGACGTGGCAGCCTCGCCCACGCCGGCGATCCCGGAGACCATCTCGGCGATCGTGGCGGCCATCTGGGCGGTGTCCCGCTCCAGCTCCGCGATCGTGGCGGCGATCTGCTCGGTGGACGTCGACGTGCTGGTCGCCAGCTCCTTGACCTCGTCGGCGACCACGGTGAAGCCCAGGCCCAGCTCACCCGCGCGGGCGGCCTCGATGGTGGCGTTCAGGGCCAGCAGCCGGGTCTGACCGGCGATGCCCTTGACCAGGGTGGCCGTGTCGGCGACCCGGCGCAGGCTCTGCTCGAGCGAAGTGATCACGTTCTCCGCCCGGCGGGCGTGCGCAACGACGGCCTCGGTGGCGGCGTCGGTGGCCGAGATGCCGCTGTCGATGGTGTCGGCGGCTTCCCGGACGTCGCCGACCTGCGAGGTGACCAGGCGCAACTCCTCGGCGATCACCGAGGTCGACTCGTCGATGATCGTCTGGGCGCGGTCGCGGAGGCGCATCTCGGCCTGACGCTGGTGCTGGAAGCTGACCCGCAGCTGCTCCTCGCGGACCGCCTGCGACTTGGCGATCTCCTCCTCCTGGGCCAGGATCCGGGACCGGGTGCTGGTCAGTGCCTGACCGAGATCACCGAGCTCGTCCCGGCCGGCGGGCAGCGGCCGGGGTTCCAGGTCGCCGTCCGCGATGGCGGTCACGCCCTGCACGGCCAGCGCGACGTCGTGCCGCGTCCGCCACAGCACACCCGCCGCGAACCAGGCCGCGAGCACAAACCCGCCGATGGTGACGAGCAGGACGATCAGTCGTTCGTTGGCAAAACCGGTCACGCGGATCTCGAGGAGGTCGTCGAGCACCTCCACCAGCGGGCCGACCGCCGCGGCCAGAGCGGTGGCGAGCGGGCCGACGTCGGCCGGACCGGGCCGTTCCAGGGACCTGGTGAGCTGCGCGGCCAGCCCGGAGGCGGCGTCCGCAGCACGGCCGACGGGTTCCAGCCGGGCGGCGAGCCCGGCCAGCTTCGTGTTGGCGTCCGCCGTGTCCACGTCGTAGGTCAGGCTCGAGGCCGCCCCGGCCAGCTCACCGGCCCGCACCGCCTGCTCCGCAACCGCGCTGTTGCCGCTGGTCACCTCGGCCGCGGCAATCTTGGCCGCGGCCAGCAGCGCCTTCGGCAACTGCACGATCTGGGCGTCCATCACGTAGAAGGAGTCCAGGTCCGGGTCGAGGATGAGGTTCGAGTTGTTGCCGGCGTCGGTGATGAGCCCGGCCAGAGCGGTCGCGAGCGCAAACCGCTGGACCGGCGTGGACGGGAGACCCTGCGGCACAGCCCGCAGCGAGTCCTCCAGCCGCAGCTCCGGGTTCCGGCCGACAGCGTCACGAACCGCCGCCAGATCCGGCTCCTTCGCGGCGACGGTGCTCGCCATGGCCAGCAGGGCCGGGCGGACCACCTCGAGACCGTCCCGCTCGGCCGCGCTGAACGCGATCTTGGAGCGGGCCTGAAGGACATAACCGCAGGTGGCGACGATGCCCGGAATCATCAGCACCAGGATCAGGACACCCAGGCGCATGCTGGTACGCATCCGGTCAGCCAGCGGCAGGACCGGGCGCAGCAACGCCGGCGGCGCGGCGGAGGTGAGCGACATCGACGCCTACAGCCGGCCCGCGCCGGCCGGACCGGTCCGGGCGCCCAGAGTCATCCGCATCTCCCGATTGCATCACGCATCTGGGCTTTCATCAGGCGAAACAGCCGCAGAGCGCGGTCCCGCCGCGAGCGACCAGAACTGACCGATCGACGGAGGTTCCCTGTCCAAACCGGACTGACGGGACCGGTTGTGACCTGTTTCACTGAGGGTGCCGGTATCGGCTCGGGGAACGGGGACTCCGCAGATGACCAGCACCAGAACACGCCCGGCGACGGTCACCGTCGCCACCGCCCTCATGGCCTTCACCGCCACCGGATATCTCATCACCGCGATCGCACTCTTCGGCCAGGTCGGCCACACCCGGACCTGGGCCGGCGACAAGTTCCGGGACTTCGGCGGCGACACCGGGACAGCGCTCGTTTTTGCCGAATCCACCACCGTGATCGTCGCGGTGCTGACCATCGTCGCGGCGCTGACCCTGCTGGCCTCGGCCGCCTCGGTGCGGGCCGGGAGTCAGCCCGGCCGGATCTTCGCCTTCACCATGATGGCGATCCTGCTGCTCTGCGGCATCAGCGCCGCCACCCGCGGCGGCACGCCGGATTTCGGCAACAACGTCACGATGAGCACGTCACGGTCGAACGGAACCGTCACCAGGACGACCGTCAGCGCGCTGCCCGAGTCCTACGGCTCGGCGTACCGGATCGGCAGCGGGGTGTTCGCGGGCCTGGCGATGCTCGCCATGATCGCCGCCATCATCCTGCTCACCCGCCCCTCGGCGAACCGCTGGTTCCGGCCCGAGCCCCTGCCCGCCGGGCCGCCGGCCGGTTACCGCCCGTACGCCGCACAGCCGTCCCCGCCTCCGGGGCATTTCGGCGCACCGCCGCCACCCGCGCAGTTTGCGGGGCCGCCGCCCGCGGGGACGTTCGCCGGACCGCCGCCGCCGGGCGCTTACGGAGGACCGCCGCCGCCGGAGACGTTCGTGCCCGTGGCCGTGCCGCCGCAGCCCCCGCAGTGGCACGCCGGACCCGCCCCGGCGGCCGACTCCGAGATCGCCGTCCTCACCCGGCGGCACCAGCGCGGTGAGCTCACCGACGCCGAATACGCCGCCGGGCTCAACCGCCTGCGAGGTCGCTGACCGGGGCGGCCGGAGAAAGAGGGGCGGCGGAGATCATCGGCGATTAGGGTGGAAGCGCTCTGCCGGACCCTCGAGGGGAAGCCGATGATCACGATCTCCCGCACGTTCACCGTTGCCGCGCCGGCCGACGCCGTGCTCGCGTACCTGAAGGATTTCGGCAACACCAACGAGTGGGACCCGGCCACGCAGAAGACCGTCCGGACCGGCAACGGCCCGCTCGACGTCGGCGCGACCTGGCACAACACTTCGAAGGTCCTCGGCGTCACGACCGAGATGACCTACACGCTGCAGGCCGTCGAGAGCGATCGGCTTGTTTTTGCCGGTCGCAACGAGGGTGCCACCTCGACCGACACGATCACCGTGCGCCCGGCCGCGGGTGGCAGCGAGGTCAGCTACCACCTCGAGCTCGAAATGCACGGCCTGGCCAAGCTGGCCACCCCGGTCATGAAGTTCGAGTTCGAAAAACTGGGCACCGAGACCGCGGCCCGGCTGACCGACGTCCTGAACCGCCTGACGTCGGCCGCCTGACCGCCTGACTCACACCCGCGTGGCCAGCACCTCGACGTACGCGGACGGGATCTTCGCGGTCCCGTCCGTCGCCACGTTGTAGCGGGTGGCCAGGTCGACCAGGTCCGCGTGGAGCAGCTTGCCGTTGTCGTCGTCGAGCGCCTCGAAGGCCTTCAGTGTCGGCCCGTAGTGGACCCGGAAGTAGTCGGCGAAGTCGTCCGGGGACCCGAACCGGAAGACGAAGTCGCGGCGGGTCACCCGCAGGTCGCGGACGCGGTCGCCGAACAGCTCCCGCAGGCGCGGTTCGCTGCCCCACTCCACGGGCGCACGGACACCGGGCGGGGGCGGCACGCGGCGGCCCACCGTACGGAAAAGCTCGCCGATGAAACCGTCCGGTGCCCAGTTGGCCATCCCGATCGTCCCGCCGGAGCGGACCACACGGGTCAGCTCGGCGGCGGATTTCTCCTGGTCGGGGGCGAACATGATGCCGACGACCGAGAACGCCGCGTCGTACTCGCCGTCGCGGCAGGGCAGGGCCTCCGCGTCACCCTCCACGAAGGTGACCGGCAGGTGTTCGGCCTGCGCCCGTGCCCGGCCTCGTTCGAGCAGCTCGGGCACGTAGTCCACACCTGTCACGTCGCACAGGCACCGGGCCGCGGCGATCGCGGCGTTGCCCGTACCGGTGGCGATGTCGACGACGCGCGACCCCGCGGTGAGATCGGCGGCCTGCACGAGGCTCTCCGACATCGGGTGGATGAGCGCGGCCACCGCGCCGTAGTCGCCGCTGGCCCAGGTCTTCTGCTGACGTGCCTTGATGCCGTCCAGTCCCAGTGAGCTTGTCATGGGAAGGACGCTAGGAGCGGGGACCGGGTGTGCGCGTGGGGAGTTCTCCCCATGTTGGCGGCAGCCGGCGGGCCGCCGCGGCGGCCTGGCCCCGGGACGGCACACCGAGCTTGCCGAGCACCGCCGACACGTGGTGATCGACGGTCTTGGCGGACAGCGTGAGCCGTCCGGCGATCTCGGCGTTGCTCAGCCCTTCCACCAGCAGGGTCAGCACCTCGCGCTGCCGGGCGGTCAGGCCGTGGGGATGCGCCGCGGTCGACGGACGTGGCCCGCGCGGCACCCGGGCGCCACGATCACGCAGCTCGGCGCGCACACGCCGGGCCGCGGCGGCCGCACCGAGCCCGTCCAGGATGTGCAGGGCCTCCGCCGTCGCCTCGTTGTCACCGCAGGCCAGCACCTCGGCCCGCGCGTAGGAACAGCCCCTCCGGGCCCACTCCGCGGCGGCGGCCCGCCAGTCACCCTCGATGACCAGCCGGTACGGCAGACCGATCAGCTCCGGCACCGCCACCGGTTCACCGCCGCGCCATTGCCAGTACGCCAGCTGGCCGATGAACCACGGCTGACCGACCTCCAGCGCCAGCGCGTAGCCCCGCCGTGCCTCGGCCGCCGCCCGCCCGGGCTCACCCGCGATCCAGTAGTGCTCGGCGAGCCCGGCAGCGACCGGGCCGACGAACTGCAACTCGTTCGCGGCGTACGCCTCCTCGGCGGCCTCGTGCAGGATCTCGGCGGCACCGGGCTCGCCGAGCCGCGACCGCAGCCGCCCCAGCGAGACGTGCGCCGGGCCCCGGCACGGTCCCGGCATCCGCGGCCCGGCGATCGCCGCCTCAGCGTCGGCGCGTGCCCCGGCCCAGTCACCCCGGGCCAGCAGTGTCGTCGCCCGGTAGCCCAGCAGATGCCGCACGTAGCCGCTGAGATCACGGGCCTCGGCGAAGGTCACCGCCGGGTCGAGGATCTCCGCGGCGACGTCGAAGTCGCACCACTCGACCGCGTGACTGGCCAGGTTGACCAGGGCCCGGGTGGCGTGGTCGTCCAGCCCGGCCGCGGCGGCCAGCACGTGGGCGCGTTCCAGCTCGTGGCCACCGGCGTCGATGCCCAGCTCGAGCCGCGCCGACGCGACGTTGACCATGGCGTGCAGCTCGATGTCGAGGTCACCGAACCGGCGCGCGAGGGTGATCGCCCGCTCACCCCACTCGATGGCGGTCGCCTCGCCGGCCAGCATGTGCAGCTGGGACAGATTGCTGTAGGCCATCGCGAGCGCCGGGCCGGGCGCGACGGACTCCAGCACCCGGACCGCCTGCTCCCCGGCGACCCGCGCCTCCCTGGTGTGGCCGTTCCACCAGCTGAGGCGGGACAGCCAGCGCAGATTTTCGCCGACACCGACCGTGTCACCCCCGGCCTCCCGCAGAGCGAGGGCCTGCCGGCGCGCGTCGAGGGCCTCGGCAGTGCCCCCGGACAGGTACGCCGCGGTCGCGTACGCCTCCAGCAGCGTCGCCCGCTCGCCCACGGACGCACCGGCAACGTGCCGCAACGCCAGGGCGTAGTGCGCGGTGGCCTGCTTGTTGGCCCCCACCTCGGCCGCACGACGGGCCGCAACCGGCGCCCATCGCAGCACAGCACCGGCATCACCGGCGTGGTGTGCATGGTGCACCAGCCGGGCCGGGTCGACACCCGGCCGCTCGGCCAGCGCGGCGAGAACGTCGGCATGCAGGGCGGCCCGGCGCACCGGCGACAGCGACTCCTCGACCGCACGCCGCAACAACTCGTGCCGGAACGCGACACCCTCGGCGGAAGCGCTCAGCACACCCCCGGCCAGGCACTCCTCGACACCGGCGGCGCGCGGGCCGAGGAGCGCCGGTTCGGCCTGCGACGGCACGACCGACACGAACCCGGCCGCGTCCCTGGCCGCCGGGGTGAGCGCGGCCAGCCGGGACAGCACCAGATCACTGACGGTGGCCGGAACACCCTCGTCCGCCGCGGCCAGCACTTCGGTCACGAGCAGGGGGTTGCCGCCTGTCACGGCGTACACGGAGGAGGAAGCCCGCCCCGCACGGCGGGCGAGCTCACCGACGGCCTCGGCCGACAGCGGGGCCAGCGGGAACCGCCGCACCAGAGGCCGCGGCAGTCCGGCCAGGACGGTCCGCAACTGATGCTCGGGCCCGACCTCGTCATCACGGTAGGTGAGCACGAGCAGCACCCGGCACAGCGCGAGACGCCGCCCCAGGAACGCCACGAGGTCGAGCGTCGCCTCGTCGGCCCAGTGCAGATCCTCCATGACCACCACCGGCCGGCGCAGCTGCCGCGGCCCGTCGAGCGCATCGAGCAGCGCGTCGAAGACCGCACCCCGCTCCCCCGCCGCGATCTGCTCCCGCAACGCCCCACCGACCTGCCGCGCAATGTCGTGCAACGGCCCGAGCGCCCGCGGCGTCAGCAGCGGATCACAGGCGCCCCAGAGAACGCGGGCGGTGCCGCCGGCGGCTTCGGCAAAAGCGGTGGCAAGACTGGACTTCCCGGCCCCGGCCTCCCCGGAGATGACCGCGATCCGCCCGCCCCCGGCCGTGTCGGCCAGCAGCCTGCCCAGATCGCCCAGCGCACCCCCGCGCTCCAAAAGCTCCATCCCGACCGAGCCTAGTGACGCCAACCCCCTCCGCACTGACGACAACCGGACAGTTTCCCCAGGTCAATCAGGCAATCTGTCGCAGATCGTTGCCGTAGTCGAAGATGATGCGCATCCGCTCTCCGGCCTCCAGATCACCGTTCTCGATCTGGCTGACCCGGCCGGGGTCACGCCCATCAGATCGGCGACCTCACGCTGAGTGAGGCCAGACGCTTGCGCTCCTCGGCAAGGTGGAAACCGGAAACCCAGGCTTCCGTTCGAGCCCACTCCACAACAAGGGCTTCATCGTCACCGTCATGCAGCTCGGCACGGACGTCATCCCAATCGTGAAAGTCGGTCATCACGCCCCCTCCGTTCCTCCGCTTCGCTCACCGCGACCAAGTGCCATATGTGCTCCAGGCCGCGACCGCGTCAAGTTTTTTCGCGCCTGGGCCCGGTCGGGAAAGCACGGACCTGGCAGGGTGCGGTCGCCCGGTCATGAGCCGCCAGGCGATTGGGTGGCCGCGCCCGGTCTCGGCGTGAGCGACGGTCAGAGCCATGCAACCAGGCACGACATGCCCTGGATCTTGGTCTACTTATGCGGGATCGCGAGGCACGCCCTGGATCTTGGTCTACTTATGCCGGATCGCGAGGCACGCCCTGGATCTTGGTTTATCTGAGCCGGGTCGCGGAGGTTCGGAGGGCGACGAGGTTGTCTTCGACCCAGCCTTCGGTGAGGGATTCGGTGCCGCGGATGGCCGGTTTGGCGTAGAGGTGGAAGTGCAGGTAGTCGACGCGGAGCAGGACGTCGAGCCACGGCAGAACCGCGACGTCGGAGTCCAGGAACGGGCGGACCGTGCGGTACCCGGCCAGGAACGCGGGCCATTGCGGGGTGGCCGAGACCGGGCTCAGGTCCGTGGCGCGGATGCCGTGAGCCGCGCGGTCGAGGTCGTAGAAAACGAGGTCGTCGCCGTCGAGGTGGATGTTGTCGAGGGTGACGTCGCCGTGGCAGATGCCGCGTTCGAGGTTGGGGTCGGCGGCGCGGCGGCCGGCTTCGGTGGCCAGGCCGGCGATCAGGGCGCGGTCCGAGGCGGCGGGGATGCGGGCCAGGACGTCGTCGAGCAGTGTGAGCACGTCGAGGGCCGGTGGGCCCGGGAAACCCGTGCTGGCCTCGTGGAACGCTGCCGTCGCCGCACCGAAGCGGTGGTAGAGCTCGTCGGTGCGGGGGCGGCCCGGTTTGGCGCCGGGCGCCCATTCCCACAGCGTGAAGGCTCGCGGCCCCTCGGCTGCCTGCACCGCTCCGGCCATGCGGCCGTCCTGCAGGGCGACACCCTGGGTCAACCCCGTCCCCACGTACGCGGCCAGCGACGTCTCCCACTCGGCTGAGTTGTGGCCCGTGCGGTAGAGCTTGAACGCGTACGGGCCGGACGGGGTGTCGATGCGGTAGACGTCGTTGACCAGGGAGCGCAGCAGGACGCAGCCGGTGACCTCGAGGGCGTACTCGCGGGCCACGAGGGCGGCGAGGTACTCAGGGTCCACTATGGAGCGCAGGGCCGGGGCGGTGTCCATGTCAGGCGAGGCGGCGCTGGCGGGCGGCTTCGTAGAGGGCGACGCTGCCGGCCGCGGCCGCGTTGAGGGAGCTCGCGGCGCCGGTGATCGGGATGCGGACCGTCTGGTCGCAGCTGTCGCGCCAGGCGTTGCTGAGGCCGTGGGTCTCGTTGCCGATCACGAGCAGGGTGGGGCCGGTGAGGTCCTGTTCGGCGATCTCCACCGGGCCGCGTTCGTCGGTGCCGACGACCTGCACGGCCACGCCGTCGTCGCGCACCTCGGCGACCCAGTCGAGGACCTCGGCGTGGCTCGGCACGCGGATCACCGGCAGGGCGAAGAGGGAGCCGGTGCTGGCGCGGACCGCCTTCGGGTCGTACGGGTCGGCGGCGTGACCGGTGACGATCACGGCGGCGGCGCCGAACGCGTCCGCCGAGCGGATCAGGGTGCCGACGTTGCCCGGTGTGGTGGGCCGGTCGAAGACCACCGCGAGCAGGGACGGGCCGGTGGCGACGCGGGCGAGGTCGTCGCCGGGCATGGCCACGACGGCCAGCAGCTCGGGGGCGTCCTCGTCCTTGCCGCCGAGCTCACGCATCAGCTCGGCGGCGACGACCGCCCGTGGCGCGTCCGCGGTGTCGACGATGTCGCGGCCCCAGCGGGACAGGCCCGGGCCGTCGGTGACGAGCATCGCCCGGATCTCCCAGCCGCGTTCGACGGCCAGGGAGATCGGGCGGACGCCCTGGACCAGGAACTCACCGGCGCGCTGCCGTTTGGTCCGGTTGGTGAGCAGCGCCTGCCACTGCTGGAAGGTCGCGTTGCGGGTGCTGATCCTCAGGGTCCTGGCCACGGGACCCAGTCTGGTGCATCCGCGGCACTCACATCCCGGGCGGGTAGCTGCTGTAGTCGGGGAAGTTGCCGTAGAGCCGTTCGCCTGGCTCGCCGATCGTGACCGCGTGCACGAGCAGGTCGCCGCCGACAAAGGCGCCCTTCCACGAGGCGCCGCGGCCGCCGAAACACTCGTCGCGGTCGCCGCGGGAGCGCGGGCGGTTGATGCCGACCTTGAACGCGTGCACGTCCTGGGCCAGCTTCGCCCCGAGTTCCTCGTCGTCGACGGCGAGACTCGCGACCAGGGCGCCGTTGCTGGCGTTCATCGCGGACAGCAGCTCGTCCTGGGTGTCGACCACGATGATCGTGTCGACCGGTCCGAACGGCTCGGCGTGCATCAGCCGCGACCGTCCGGGTGGGGCGAGGAGCGCGGTCGGTGCCACGTACGCGCTGGTGTCCTGACCCTCCAGGAACCGGCCCGCCGAGCCGGACCCGCGGTGCAACGGGATCGCTCCGCCGCGGACCGCCTCGTCGACCTTGCGGCGCAGCTCGCCGGCCTTGGCCGCGCTGATCAGCGGCCCGAGGTCGAGCTCCGGCAACGGGTCCCCAGCTGTTTCGACGGCGAGCGGATGCCCGAAGCGGACCGCCTTGACCACCGGCAGGTAGACGTCGAGGAACGCGTCGACCAGGTCCCGCTGGACCACAAAACGCGGGTACGCGGTGCAGCGCTGCTTGCCGTACTCGAAGCCTTTGCGCAGGTGGCCCGCGAGCAGGTCCCATTGCGAGAAGTCCCAGATGCCCCAGGCATTGAGGCCTTCCTGCTCGATGAAGTGCCGCTTGTCGGAGTCGAGCAGCGCGGCGGCGACCTTGCCGCCGTTGGAGCGCCCGCCGACAAACGCGACCGCGCCGATCTCGGGTGCGCGGACGAGCACCTCGGACAGTTCCTCACCGCTGCCGGAGAGCAGCGTGACGGGCAGACCGGCCCGGGCCATCAGGGCGTGCGCGAGGGTGAGGCAGACCGCGCCACCCTGCGACGGCGTCTTCGCGATGACGGCGTTGCCGGCCAGCAGCTGCACCAGCTCGGCGTGCACGAGGACGCTCATCGGGTAGTTCCAGGAGGCGATGTTGCTGACCGGTCCCGGCAGCGGCTCCCGCCCGGCGGTCTGACGGTCGATCTGCTCGGCGTACCAGCGGACACCGTCGAGGGCGCGGTCGACGTCGGCGCAGGCGAGCCGCCAGGGCTTGCCGATCTCCCACACCAGCGTCAGGGCGAGCAGATCGCGGTGCAGCGTCAGGGCTTCGACGGCCGCGGCGACCCGGGCCTTGCGGTCGGCCAGCGGGGTGCCGGCCCAGAGGAGGTGCGCGGCCGTCGCGGCCCGGACGGCTTCGGCGGCGGTGGACGCGTCGACCTTGGCCAGGCTGGTGAGCAGCGTGCCGTCGACCGGCGTCCGCAGGGGTGCGGGTGTGCCGCCGTCGTGCCAGCGTCCGGCGTACAGATTGCGCAGCCGGTCGGCCGCTACGGCCTCGGGCGCGGCGGCCGCGACCCGGGCGAGGACATCGTTCCAGGCGGTTCCAGGGGCGAGGGTCAGGCTCATGCCCCACTGTGCGAAGCCGCGGCTCATGAGCACCAGCAGGGTGTGACGTCGCGAGCGGCGCTTCTTGCGGCCCGCGGAAATACGGCGGAACTTCCCGCCCGCCGGCGTACCGGCGGGCGGGAATCTTTCAGTCCTGCAGCGCCTCGGGGAGCTCGGTCTCCTCCGGCAGCGAGTTGTCCCGCAGGTGGCGGTTGTGCCGCGGCTCCTGCTTGGTCTTCGCGTCGTTGAGCTTGCGGCGCAGGTCGTCACGGACGTCGTTGAGCGCCGCGTGCAGATCGTCCTCCAGCGAGGTCGTGACGACCTTCTGCCGGCCCGCGATCCAGCACTCGAGCGTGACCTTCTGACCCCGCGCGGCGCGGTCCTTCACCGAGACCTCGAGCTCGGTCGTGTCCGCGTGGAAAGCGGCCAGCCGGGCGTCCAGGGTGGCGAACTGCTCGGCGATCCAGTTCCGGTCACCCTGGGTGAACCCGGCACCGACCCGCAGGCAGTCCTCGACGGTGGCGGGGTTCGCAACCGCGCTCATCGCTGCACCTCCCGCTCGTCGGCAACAGACCAGGCGTTACGCAGAGTTACGGTCACCATCAGCGCTGACCCTTCGGCTCGTGGGATGTTCCTGATCAACCCCTACCCACGAGGAAGGGCTCGGGAAACGGACTTCAGCTCCCGTACCGGAAAAGGACCTCCGAGCCGTCGGCGCTGCGGATGGTGACCGGCAGGCGGCCACGGGCCGCCGTCCGCCCGGTGAGCACGTCGGCGAGGGCCGTCACCGAGGGCGGCTGATACCCGTACGCGGCCAGATACGTCGTCACCCCCGGGAGGTACGCGATGTCGTAGGGCCCGCCCGCCGCCGCCACCACCACCGGCTTCCCCGTGGTGAGCAACGCGGCGACCAACGCCTGCTGCGTCCCGTCCCCCCACGCGTTGTACGTGGTCACCACCGTCACGTCCGCCTCCCGCGCCGCCGCGACGGCCTGTGCGATGACCGCCGCACTCGGAGACCCGGTGTAGAAGCGTGTGGTGTCCATCCCCCGCGCCACGAGCCCGGCCGTCAGGTTGGTGGTTGTGCTCGCACCCCACCCCGTCACGAGCACTTTCCGCCCGGCGCTCAGCGGAAGCTCGGTGTTCCGCAGCTGCGTGATCGACCGTCCGGCCACGTCGGCCATGACGCTGAGATGTTCCGGGGTCCCGACCACCGGCGCGGGCACGTACGGGTCGCGGAACAGCCCGAGGCCGCTCTTCATCCGCAGGATCCGCCGCACGGACCGGTCGATGCGGGCCTCGCTGATCGTCCCGTCGGCCACCGCGTCCAGCAGCGTCCGGACGGCGCCCTGCACGTCCCGTGGCATCAGCAACTGGTCGACACCGGCGTCGACGGCGTCGAGCACGATCTGCTCGTCGGGAATGTCCGCGAGGGCTGCCGCGTCGAGCGCGTCGGTGATCACCACACCGTCGAAGTGCAGCCGGTCGCGCAGCAGTCCGGTCACGACAGGCTTCGACAGACTCGCGGGCCGCCCGGACGGGTCCAGCGCCGGCGCGACGATGTGCGCCGCCATGACACTCTGCGCACCGGCGGCGAGCGCGGCCCGGAACGGCGGCACGTGCGTGGCCAGGATCTGCTCCCGCGTCTCGTCGGTCACCGCCACCCCGTTGTCGGTGTTGACGGTCGTGTCCCCCAGCCCCGGGAAATGCTTGGCCTGGGTGCCGATGCCGGCGGCACGATAACCCGCGACCGCGGAGGCCCCGAAGACCGAGACCTGACGCGTACGGTCGCCGAACGCCCGCGGACCGTCGGCACTGTTGCGCGGGTTGGTGTTGACGTCCACGACCGGTGCGTCGACCACGTTGATGCCGAGCGCCCGCAACTCGGTCCCGCTGACCCGCGCCGCCCGGAACGCGTCGCCGGGCCGGAAGGTCGCCCCGATGGCCATGTTGCCCGGCGAGATCGCCAGCGGCGTACCGATCCGGTTGACCACGCCGCCCTCCTGGTCGGTGCTGACCTGCAGAGGGATGCCGGAGTCAGCCGCCGCGGCCCGCTGGAGACCGTTCGACAGGCCCGCGATCTGCGCCGGATCGACGAGGTTGCCGCTCCAGGTGAAGTAGATGACCCCGCCGAGGTGGAACTTGGCGACGGCTTCCGCGCCCGTTCGCACCCCGGCGCCGAACATCGTCTCGTTCGCCGCGGACGGCGTGGTGGCATCCGCGCCGTACACGTAGGAGACGACCATCTGGCCGACCTTCTCGGGCAGGGTCAGGCCCGCCATGATCTCGGCGATCGGATCCCGGGCCCGGGCCGGACCGGCCGGCAGGACGGCGAGGAGCAACACGGACCCGATCGTCACGATGCGGCGCAGCATCACCCCATCAGAGTCCTACCGATCGACGACTGTCAAACCCCGGGGCGCGGCACGCGGCGAATCGAGCTGACCTTGGACGTGGGCTCCTCGGTGGTGGCCACGCGCAGGCCGTTGAGGTAACCGTCGGTCTCGCGCTGCTCGCCGTACTCGGTGGTCAGCTCGGTGATGCGCTCCTCGAGCAGCTGCCGTTCGCGGTCGCGGTCCGCGGCGAGCTGGGACCGGAACTCGGCGAACATGTCATCCAGCTCGTGGACCGGGGCCGGCTCGTGCCTGACCTCGCGGAGGCGTTCGAGGATCTGGTCACGCGAGAAGACCACGAGGACCGCGAGCCAGGACAGTACGAACAGCCCGGTCACGATGGAGACCGCAGCGAGGCCCGACAGGTTCGGCGGGGGCGGCGGCATGCCGTTGGGGCCGGGTGGCGGAGGCGGTGGGTGGGGAATCCCGACGGCGATCGTGATGATGAGAGCGCCGGTTGCCGCCGTGGCCGCCACGAGGGCGATCAGCAGCAACTTGCTCATCTGGATGTGTAGTCCGCCCACGATGGACCCATGATCGGCGCGGGCCCGCTCAGTCATGGTCCGAGATTACGTAACTTTCGGTCGTGGCGCGACATCGGTCAGGCCGATCTGCGCCGCCGCACCACTTTCCGGTACGGCTCGAACATCCGGTCGAGCACGGTCTCCAGCGCGGCGCGGTCGGCTGCGGAGATCGGCGAGTCCTCGCCGAGGATCCGGCCGAGCTCGCTGACCAGCGGATGGACGGCCGGGGTGACCGGCGCCGGGCCACCGAGCCGGTCCGGGTACGCCGCGACGACCAGCTCGTTGATCGTCCGTCCGAGCACCGGGGCGATCCGCTCGATCGATCTGATGGTGGGCCGCTGTTCCTCGCTGAGCCACCGCAGCACGACGGACGGGTCTGTCCCGACGGTCCGCGCGAAGTGCGTCGGCGTCGGGAATCCCGCGGCGTGGATCGCCTCCCGCAGGTAATCACCGAAGCCGGCCGGCGGCGGGGAAGGGCTCATGCGCACCAGGATAGGCGTTCCCCGACCGCCCGGGCGATTGGTTGAAGGTCTGCGTACTGCTACCGTCATTGGCTAGATAACCAATGGCTCGGGCGTGGAGCGAGAGGTCGTGGCGACGTGGTGCAAACGACGGTTGTGGTCAGCATCCTGTTGATCTGCTTCGGCGCAGTTGCGTATGTCCACTTCCGGCCCCGTACGGCCGGCCGGCCCGACGACCTGGGCGGCGCTCCGGCGACGGTCATTGCCCCGGCCCCGGCTCCGGCCCCGCAGTCGCTCGTGGTCCCTCCGCCGGCCCCGGCACCCGTGATCGTGCGGCCCGAGGCGGCGCGGACCGTGCCGCAGGAACGACCCGCCGAGGTCGTCCGGACGCGGGTGGCACCGCCGGCGCCGGTGGCGGCCGCGCCGGCGGTGCGGCGCGGCCGGGCCAACAGCGGCTTCAACCGTTTTGCGGGCGCACCGGCTCAGGCGCGGGTCAGCGCGTCGAGGTCCCGCTCGGCGTAGAGGCGGTGCTGCCACTCCTCGTTGAGGACGGTCAGCAGGCATTCCCGGACGGGATAACGGTCGGCTTCGGGCCAGCCGGGACCGTCGACGGGTTCGGTGCGGGAGTCGAGCTGTTCCTCGGTGAGACCGTCGAGGACCTGACGCACCGTTTCCCACCGGTCCGCACGCAGGGCGAGCACCACGTCGAGCGACGGTCGTGCCGTCCGGTCACGCGGCACACCCGGCGCGTCCGGGATCTGGTCGAAGGGCAGGTCGAGCGGGTCGAACGGGCTGGGGTCACCGAGCATCACCCGCCGGATCCAGATGTCGGTGGCATAAACGAGATGACGCAGCGTCTCGGTGAACGACCACTCACCGTCGACCGACGCGTGCAGCAGTCCGGGGTCCAGTCCCCGGGCCCGGGTCACCGTCCCGTCCCACAGCCGTTCCAGGATCTGCCAGGCCTCCCGGAAACCCTCGGGGCCGTCCGGCCGCATCTTCGCCCGGTCGGGATGACGCCGGTCGAGCTCCGCCTCGACCAGGGGGCCGATGGAGACGCCGTTGACGGTGACGTTCTCGAGCTCCCCGCTGATGTCGACGTTGCTCATCCAGACGCCGCGCATGACCACGTCCTTCATGAACACATGGTCGAACCGTGCACCGGTCAGGTCGGACTGGTCGAAGGTCTTTCCCCGGAGGTCGTCGCGTGGTTCTGCCATGCCGCCACGATAGGTGAGCCCGATCGAGGACGGATGCCCCGGAGCAGCAGGTAGCCGACCATCCAGAACTCCCCCACGGACGCGGGCACGGTGAGGAGGTCGGCCACGACGCCGGCCTGCGGGACGAGGTAACCGACCAGCGGGCTCAGCACATATCCGGCGCCGCCTCCGATGAGGAGCAGGCCGAGCGGCCGGGGCATCCAGCCCGAACGCAGCACACACCAGCCCATCGGGATCAGCCACAACCCGAAGAAGAGCGCCCCGCCCGTCCACAGGTGCCCGCTGATCAGATAGAGGAGCTGGACGGTCGCGGCCGAGTCCCCGAGCGGGTGCAGGGCGATCTCGCTCGCGGTGGCCAGCAGGGCGGCGCTGCTCAGGATCGCGACGCCGTTGACCAGCCCGAAAGCCGCGATGCACCCGGCGGCGAAGGCGTCGACCGTCCGGAACAGCCGGTAGAACCAGACCGCCGTGAGCGCCTGGGTCAGAACCACCAGGAGCTCGAGGGCGACCCCGGCCCGCGCCAGCCCGTCCCGCTCGATCAGGTGGGCGAGTGTCGCACCCGGGTCGCCGGCCACGAAGAGCTGCGACCGGATCAGCAGAAAACCGAGCCCTCCGGTGAGGGCCAGGCCGAGGTAGAGCAGTCCGGTGACACGAGCAGTACGGATCATCGACGAGCCCTCCGTGGCGAGTTACCTTACAACGTAAGGTAACCATACGCCGTACTGTAAAGGCCATGGAAGCGAAGGCCGTCCGCGAGCCGCTGAGCCGCGAACGCGCACTGGCAGCCGCGGTCACCCTGGTCGACGCGGAAGGCCTGAAGGCCCTCACCATGCGCCGCCTCGCCGCCGACCTGGGCGTGGAAGCCATGTCGCTCTACTACCACCTGCCGGGCAAGAACGGCCTGCTCGACGGGCTGGCCGACACCGTCATCGACGAGATCACCACTGCGGTCGCTGCCACCGCGGTGCCGGACGCGGACTGGCGCACCAGCCTGCGGCAGCGTTTCCTGGCCGCCCGCGAGGTCATGCTCCGCCACCCGTGGGCGCCCGGACTCCTCGGCTCCCGGCCGACGATCCCGTCCGGCCTGTTCGCCTACTACGACGCCATCCTCGCGACCCTGGTCGGCGGCGGACTCTCCTACCGCCTGGCCCATCGGGCGCTGCACGCGTTCGGGAGCCTGGCCCTGGGGTTTGCCCAGGAGGTCTTCAGCCCCGCACCGGCGGGAGGCAGCATGGACGTCGGCGCCACCGAGGCGGACCTGTCCGCGCTGGCCGCGACCCTCCCGCACCTGACCGCGATGGTGGAGGCCGAGGTCCACGCCGTCGAGGACCCGACGCTCGGCTGGTGCGACAGCCAGGTCGAGTTCACCTTCACCGTCGACCTGCTCCTCGACGGTCTGGCCCGCGCCCAGGAAAGGCAACCATGACCACCATTCCCCGCTTCCACCTGGCCGTCCCCGTCGACGACCTGGCCGCCGCCCGCCACTTCTACGGCGAGGTGCTCGGCCTGTCCCAGGGCCGCAGCTCGGACACCTGGGTCGACTGGAACCTCCACGGCCACCAGTTCGTCACGCACCTGGCGCCGGCCCGCCCGCAGCAGATCCACAACCCGGTGGACGGTCACGACGTCCCGGTCCCCCACTTCGGCCTGATCCTCGACGTCGCGGTCTTCCACGAGCTCGCCGGCCGTCTCCGCGCGGCCGGTACGCCTTTTGTGATCGAGCCCTACGTCCGTTTCGAGGGCCTGCCCGGCGAACAATGGACGATGTTCCTGCTCGACCCGGCCGGGAACGCCCTCGAATTCAAGGCGTTCGCCGACGACTCCCAGGTTTTTGCCACCTGACCGTCCTTATTGATCATTGGCCGGGAGGGTGAATCCACCGAACGGGCAGGATTGCATTGCCATTCCGCGGTGGCATCCGCGAACGCCTCTTCCGTAGTCTGTTCCGGTTACGTCCGGAGACGGCTTCAGGAGGGTTGATAACGCTGGCTGTCGCATCCCGGTCGGATTGTGCGAAAACCATTCGCCCTCCCGGTGATCCCGGGCAAGAGCTCGACAAATGACCTTGGGCAGTCAACTGGCCCGCCTCGCGAGCGACCGGGCCATCGCCATTCAGGGGGCCGAGCTCGGCACCATCGCCCTCACCCTGGCCGAGGACACCACCGCGCCGGCCGCGGTCGTGGCCCGCGCCGAGGCGCCGAGTGCAACGCCGCGTGACTTCGTTGCCGGCGCGCTGGAGGATCTCGAACGCGTCGCCGTCGAGCTGCTGCCCGCCTGGCTGCCGGATTCCTCGGCGATCGGCCGGCCGGACGTGGGCGGGGTGGCGGCGATCCGGATGGCCGCGACGGCCCACGCCCGGCACGCCCACTACTCCCCGGCCTTCCTGGCCGACCTCGCGGTCCTGGCCGTGACCGGCCACCGGAACAGGCAGCCCGGGCTGCCCGTCGGTGTCCGTGCTGCTCAGCTCGCCCGGCTGATCGCCGCCGCCTTCGGCCGTCCCCGGGCCGCTCTCCTGGTTCCGGTCGCCGCCGGCCTCAGCCCCCGCGACCAGGACGTGATCGTCGCCGGCGCCGGCTGGCTCGTCCACAACGCCAGGATGGCGGTCTGGCTGATCGGCACCCTCCCGGCCGGCGGAGAGCAGATCCCCTCGGTACGCGTGACAGAAGCGCCCGCCCGGCGCCTCGCGACGATCGGCCGGCCCCACCCGAACAGTGCCGTCGAGAGCGCCCTCGAGGCTGCCCTGGCCGCGGAGACGTGGGCGGACGGACGGCAGTGGAACCAGCCGTACAGGTCGACGCCGCTGAGCACCCCGGTGCGGCTGGACCTGCTCTGGCCGGCGGAAAGGTGTGTCGTGGAGATCGACGGTCCCGAACACTGCCACCCGGTGCATTTCGAGGAAGACCGCCGGCGCGACGTGCAGTTGCAACTCGACGGTTATGCGGTCCTGCGATTCACCAATGCACGAATCATTCACGACGTCGGCGCGGTGGTGCACCAGATCGGCACCTACCTCCGCCGCCGGCGTGGCGACACAGCGGAAGGAAACACCCCATGGCCGGCGACGACCTGACCCCCTCCGAGAACGCGACCTTGATCGTGCTGATGGCCGAGGCCCGCGAGGTGCTCAATACCGATCTCAAAAAACTGTACGGCCTCGACGTCACCAAGAAGAGCCGTGACAAGTTCGCCCGCAGACGGTACGTGAGCAGCCGCAAGAGCGGGCCGACCTTTGCACTCCAGCTCGACGACGACGGCTGGGCGCAGGTGCAGAACGAGCTGGAGTTCAGGTCCCGGGGCGCCACCGCGCACGCCGCCGCTCTCACCGCGCTGCTGGCGAGCCTGCGCGACCGCGTGCTGGACCGCAGCGGCTGCAAGTCGTACGCCGAGTTGTTCGCTCTCAACGACCTGCGGGGTCCCCACTCGGCCGGCGACCAGGAGCAGATCCTGCGGACCCGGATCGTCAACGCGTACGAGGCGCTGGCGGCGGAGCCGGGCGGATGGGTCAGCCTGACGCGCTTGCGGCTCTTCTTCGGCGACGTGCCGCGGGCCGCCGTCGACGAGGCGTTGCGCAAGCTCAGCCGTGAGCCGGGCGTCAACATCGTGCCCGCGTCCAACCAGAAGATGCTGACCGAGGCGGATGCCGCGGCGGCCCTGCACCTCGGCGGCCAGGAGAAGCACTCCCTCGCGATCGGTGTGTGATGAACGAGTCGGAGCGTGCCGCGCTGGCGGCCCTGAGGTTCAACTGGGCTCCCGTCCCGGACGACGTGTGGCGGCCCTTGCCGTTCCACGTCGACGGTCTGCATCCGACCGTGGTCCGGGAGGTGCTCGACGGTGTGGCCGATGCCCGGGCCAGCACCGGCGGCAGCCCGATCGGCCTCGTGCTGCAGGGGCAGCGCGGCTCCGGCAAGACCCACCTGCTCGGCTGGACCCGCAAACAGGTGCAGGAGCAGGGCGGCTACTTCTTCCTGGTCGGCCTGCTCGACGCGGCGGGCTTCTGGGACAGCGTCCTGGCCGCCATGCTCGACGGACTCTCCCGTCCGGTCCCCGGCAGCGACGAGACACAGCTGGTCGTGCTGTTACGACGGCTGTCGGCGATGGTCGGCGCCCCGCGGACAGCCCGGCGGGCCGTCATGGGCGAGAAGACCCTGACCCGGCCCGCCCTGGACGCGTTCATCGAGGGTCTCGGTGAGTTCGACCGCCACGTGGCACGGGCCAGTCAGGAGACCGCCCGGGCACTCGCGCTGAGCGCGTCCGACGACGTCGCGCATCGTGACCTGGCCGAGAACTACTTCATCTCCGGTGAGGAGTCCGAGCCCGGCGAACGCCATGCCTGGGGCATGCGCCGGGCACCGCGGCACGCCCAGCAGATCGTGCAGGACCTGTCGTGGCTGCTCGCGCTCACCGGTCCCTCGGTCATCGCCATCGATCAGGTCGACACGCTCATCGCACAGTCGGCCCTGCAGGACGATCCGCAGCTCCCGAGGACGGCTCTGGTCGATCCGGAGCAGGCGCTCATGCTGGCCCGGATAGCCGAGGGCCTGATGTCGCTGCGCCAGGTGACCCGCCGGACGCTGACCGTCGTGGCGTGCATCCCGACGTCCTGGACGATCATCAAAACGTCGGCGGCCGACACCGTCAGCGACCGGTTCCGGCTGGCGCCCCAACTGGTCAAGATCAATGACGACGACCTCGGCCGGGCCATCATCGAGAAGCGTTTTGCCGTGCGCTACCAGGAGATCGGCTTCACCCCGCCGTACCCGTCGTGGCCCGTTCTGCCGCAAGCCTTCGCCGCCGCCGGGGACTTCACCCCGCGGCAACTCCTCATCGAGATCGACAAGCACATCCGGACCTGCATCGCCGACGACGAGGTTCGCGAGCTCGACCACCTGGGCGAGCCACCCGCCACCGAACCGCGGGCACCGCGCCCGGCCGTCGTTCCGGTGCCGGTCGCCGAGTTCGATCGGCTCGACGCCCGGTTCGCCGAGCTCAGGAAGAACGCCGACGTCACCGCACCACTCGACCGGGCGTCGGAGGATGCGATGGTGCCGCCGCTGCTCACGGCCGGTCTGACCGCGTGGATCGTCGAGCGCGGCGACGGTGGTGAGGCGTTCAGTGTCGACCCGCCGCCCAGCACCAACCCGCCGCTGCACGGCGGGCTGCGCCTCACCCTGAACGAGCACAACGAGGACCAGCTGCACTGGTTCTTCCGGGCGATCAGCGACGGGCACCACGGTGTCGCGGCGCTGTCCCGGCTCCGGAAGGCGTGCATGGCCGCCGGCCTCGATCAGCGGGTGGCCAAACGCCGGTTGTTCCTGCTCCGCAACGGCCAGTGGTCCGGCAAGAAGACCCTGGAGGCCGTGGCGGCGTTCGAGGCGGCCGGTGGCCGGACCCTGCCGTTCGAGGCCGAGGATCTGCGGGTGCTGTCCGCGCTGCAGATCATGCTGGCCGAGGAGACCATCGACCTGCAGAGCTGGCTGGCCGAACGCCGGCCGGCCCACGGTCTGGCCCTGCTCCAGCAGGCCCTGTCCGACGTCAGCGAGCCGGCCCCCGAGGCCACGCCGAGCGAGCCGCTCCCGATGGCCGAAGGTTCGGAGCCGGCCTTCACCATCGGCTACGGGTACGACAGCGGCACACCCGCGCGCCTTCCACTGGAGGCGCTGCGGAAGCACACGACGATCTTCGCGGGCTCCGGCTCCGGCAAGACCGTGCTGATCCGCCGCATCGTCGAGGAATGCGCCCTGCAGGGGGTGTCCGCGATCGTCCTCGACCCCAACAACGACCTCGCGCGGCTCGGCGAGGCCTGGCCGGAAGCACCCTCGTCCTGGCGACCGGGTGACGAGGTCCAGGCCGCGGACTACCTGGCGAACACCGACGTTGTCGTGTGGACACCACGCCGGGCCTCGGGGCGGCCGCTCAGTTTCCAGCCGCTCCCGGACTTCCGCAGCGTGCGCGACGACCCCGACGAGTTCAACGAGGCCGTCGAGGCCGCCGTGGCCTCACTCGCACCCCGGGCGATGGTGGCCGGTCGCGCCGTCAAGGCCCACCTCGGTCTGGCCGTGCTGCGCAAAGCGGTCGAGCACTACGGCCGGCGTGGGGGTACACGACTGAAGGGTTTGATCGACACCCTCGCCGGCCTCCCCGACGGCATCATCGACCTCGACGGCGCGGACAAGATCGGGCTGAGTCTCGCCCAGACCCTCACCGCGGCCATGGTCAACGACCCACTGTTCGGCGGCGACGGCACCCCGATGGACCCCGGCATGCTGCTCACACCCGCTCCCGGCAAACGCGCCCGGGTGTCGGTCATCAGCCTGGTCGGGCTGCCCTCGGACGACGTCCGGCAGAGCTTCGTCAACCAGTTGCAGATGGCCCTCTTCGCCTGGATCAAGAAGAACCCGGCCGGTGACCGGCCGTTGCTGGGCCTGCTCATCATGGACGAGGCGCAGACCTTCGCCCCCTCGGGCGCGATGACCGCCTGCACCCAGAGCACCCTGGCGCTGGCGGCGCAGGCCCGCAAGTACGGACTCGGTCTGATCTTCGCCACCCAGTCCCCCAAGGGCCTGCACAACCGGATCCCCGGCAACGCCGCCACCCAGCTCTACGGCCTGCTGAACAGCCCCATCCAGATCGAGGCCGCCCGCGAGATGGCCCGCGCCAAGGGCGGCGACGTCCCGGACATCTCCCGCCTGACCGTCGGCGAGTTCTACCTCGCCGCTGAGGGCGCCGCTCCGCAGAAGATCCGCACACCCCTGTCCCTCACCAACCACCCCCGCAGCCCCCTCACCGTCGAGCAGGTCCTGCACATCGCCGGCGCCCACCACGCCGTGCCAGACTGACCCCGCCCAGGTCAGGGGGTTGGGATGCCGCTGGAGAACGAGGATCGGGCGTCGGACTCGCCCTATGTGCACCGTGTGTGGCGGAGCCGGGCGTCCGGGGTTGCCCGCATGACGTCGATCGCCACGTCGACGTGGGAGCTCGTGTTCTGGGAGCACTGCGGGGAGACCCATGTCGCCGCGCTCGGGCCGGAGACCGCTGCTTCGAGTGCCGAGGTGCCGGACGGGTCGCGGTCCTTCGGGATCACCTTTGCGCACGGGGCGTCGATGGTGCACCTGCCGACCGCCCGGCTCGTGAACACCGCGGTCAAAAGCCCGTGGGCCGGTGACAGGTCGTTTGTGCTGGCCGGGCACGAGTGGGCGATGCCCGGCTTCGACAGTGCGGAACAGTTTGTCGCCCGGCTCGTCCGGGAGGGGATCGTCGTTCGTGATCCGCTCGTCGACGAGGTGGTCGCCGGCGGGGCGGCCGAGGTCGGGACGCGGTCCGTGCAGCGCCGGGTGGCCGCGGCGACCGGGCTGACCCAGGGCGCCATCCGGCAGATCGAGCGGGCGCGGCAGGCAGCGGTCCTGCTCGGTGAGGACGTCCCGCCGGGTGAGGTCGTCCACCGGCTCGGCTATTACGACCAGCCGCATCTGGCGCGGTCCCTCGCGCGGTTCATCGGCCGCACGGCGACCGAGCTGCGGCAGCCGGAGGCGGACGCACAGCCCCTGTCGCTTCTGTACAAGACCGGTGAGCTGGGCGATTCCTAGCCTAGTGGCGCAGCGGCGCACCGCCGCTCGTGACCTGGAGGGTGGTCCCGATGACCGGGGACATCAGCGCGACGGCCGTCTCGGCCGACGGCACAATGATCGCTTTCAGCGCCCGGGGCGCCGGCGAGCCGATCATCATCATCGACGGCGCGACCGCCTATCCCGCGCTCAACCTTGCCGACGAGGAGCTCGGGCGCCTGCTCGGCGAGACCTTCCGGACCTACGCGTACGACCGGCGTGGACGCGGCGGGAGTACGGACACCGCCCCGTACACGATCGGCCGGGAGCTGGAGGATCTTGCCGCCCTGATCGGGGTCGCGGGCGGGCCGGTGACGGTTTTCGGCTGGTCGTCCGGTGCGGTCCTGGCGCTGGACGCCGCGGCGGCCGGGCTGCCGATCAAACGGCTCGTGCTGTTCGAGCCGCCGTTTGTCGTCGACGACAGCCGCCTGCCGCTTCCCGCGGACTACGTGCAGCGCCTCGACGCCGCCGTGGCGGACGGCCGGCCCGGTGATGCCGTGGAGCTGTTCCTGACCGCCGCGGCCGGTCTGCCCGCGGAGGCGGTCGGCGGCATGCGGCAGAGCGACTTCTGGCCGGTGCTGGAGGCGGTCGCGCCGACGATCGCCTACGACGGCCGGATCATGGGCACGACCATGTCGGGCCGCCCGCTCCCCCGCGACCGCTGGGCGGCGATCTCCGTGCCCACGCTGGTGCTGCACGGCACCGGAACGTTCCCGTTCCTGGTCTCAGCCGCCCAGGCCCTCGCCGACCTGCTGCCGACCGCGACGCTCGAGCCCGTCAAGGGTGAGCAGCACAGCGCCCCGGCCGACGTGCTCGCCGGCGCACTCCGCGAGTTTGCCCGGACCGGTCAGCCGACGGCGTAGCGCGTACGGATCACACTGGCCGGCCAGGTCTCGGTTTCCAACAGGCGAAGCTTCGGGATGGCCGGCAGCGGTGTCCCGCCGCCCAGGGCGATCGGCGCGACCAGGAGTTCGACCTCGTCGACCTGGCCCGCGGCGAGCAGGGCACCCATCAGGGCGACACTTCCCCACACGATGGCCGTGCCCTGCAGCTCGCGGACGTGCGCAACAGCGTCGGGCACGATCCGGGCGGGTGCGTGGGTGCCCCAGGGTGCCTCGGTGAGGGTGGTCGTGCAGACAGTCTTGGGGAGGGTGTTGACCAGCTGCGCCATGGGTTCGTCGTGGGCCCCGGGCCAGAACTCCCGGAACGCCTCGTAGGTGCGGCGGCCCAGCAGGACCTCGTCGACGGAGGCCAGCAGGGTGGTGTTGTGGGCTTCCGAGGCCGAGAAGTCGGCGACGGCGGCGAACACATCACCTTCACCGCCGGGTCCCGCGAGGAACCCGTCCACGGACATCCACTGCTGCACGACAACGCGACCCACGATTGTCCCCTTCGAAAACGGCCCGGTCGATGCACCATATCGGTGCACCGGCCGGGCCGGGGAGGATCAGAAGTTGACGTCGACCCCGGTCGTCTTGCAGGCGGCGGTGAGGGCCGCGCCGGACTTCTCGAAGTCGGGGTTGGAGGCGGCTTCAGCCGGGTCGGCAGCCTTGGCGGCCTTGGCCGCCTGCGCGCCGAACTCCTTCAGCGCGGCGACGACCTTGCTGTCGCCGCCGGACTCCGCGAGCGAGCTGACCTCGTTGTTCATGTCGGTGAGGATCTTCTTGAAGACGGCGGGCGACGGCTCCTCACCGGACGAGAGGGCGGTGATGAGACCGGCCTTCATGTCCTCGCCGGCCTTTTTCACCGACTCGCAAATCTCCTTGTCGCCCTTGGAGGCGCCGTCGGCAGCGACCGGCGCGGAGGGCGCCGCGGAGGCGGGTGCGGCCGTCGTGGCCGCGGCGGAAGGGGCGGACCCGGCGGTGGTCGCGGTGTCGTCCCCGCTCCCGCACGCGGCGAGAGTCAGGAGGGAGGCACAGAGCAGGCCGGCAGAGGTGACACCAAAACGCTTCACGGGCGCGCACACTAGTTGATCCAGACCTCCTGGACAAACCGTGTACGCGCCCGCGCCGGTCAGCAGTTCGCCGTCAGCTCCGTGGCCGCGGTGGCGAAGTCGCCGGCCTGGCCGCCGCAGTCACCGGAGTCGGAGCCGGGCTGGCCGTCCAGGCCGTCGGCACCGTTCCCGCCCGACAGGGTGTCGTCGCCGATGCCACCGCTGACGGTGTCACCGCCGTCGTTGCCGTTGACCTCGTCGTTGCCGTCGCCGCCGCTGAGCACGTCGCCGCCGGCTCCGCCGTTCACGAGGTCGTTCTGGGAGCCGCCGGTTGCGATGTCGGCCCCGTCACCACCGCGTACGGTGTCGGCGCACTCGTCACCGTTCAGGGTGTCGTCGTTCTCCTGACCGTTGACCTGGTCCTTGCCGGGCAGCTGGCCCGGGATGCCGTCACCGCGGAGCTGGTCGTTGCCCTGGCCGCCGTTGATGATGTCGTGGCCGCCACCGCCCCGGATCACGTCGGCGAACGGCGTTCCGGTGATGATGTCGTCACCGGGTGTCCCGTTGATGACCAGGCCGGCACCCGCGCCGCTGAAGTCCCAGACGACACCCGGTCCCCCGGATCCGCAGGGAACTTCGTCGGCGTGGGCCGGCGTGGTCAGGGCCGCGCTCGCGGCCAGGGCCAGGACCACGGTGGCCAGCAGTCGGCGGCTCATCAGTTCAGCTCCTCGATCGCCAGGCCCGCGTCCGAGTAGCTGCCGCCGGCGTTCTGCACCTGGAGGATGACGTGGACGTGGGTCGTGTCCGCGGTGCCGGGTGCGGCGAAGTTCACCGACCACGAGTGCAGCGCCCCGTTGGGCGCGCAGACCGTCCCGCCGTTGCGGCTGTTGATGAACGCGTGGTTCGCGTCGTACGACTCGAGGCGCATGCGCGCGCACGTCCCGGCGGCGTTGTTGATGTAGAGGCTGCCGTCGAGCCGTGGTGTGGTCACCCCACCCGCGACGTCCCAGTTGAGGTGGCCGCCGTTGAGCGGTGCTCCGCCGGCCCAGTTCAGGCCGAAGTCCAGCTCCTGGAGGGAGATCTTGGGACGGTCGGTGTCGACCACCACGGCGTGCGCGGGCAGCGCCGTGGCGGCGACGAGCGCTGCCGAGGTGACTAGTCCGGCGGCGACGGTGGTGCCCCAGTTCCTGATCATGTGCTTTTTCCTTCCGGGTACCCGCCGACTGGCTCGGCGGTCACCCCCATGACCCAGGATCGCCGGTACGGATACAGCAGAACGGAGCCGACTTCAGGCCGGCTCCGTTCGGGAAAGCGTGGTTCAGCATTCGGCGGGCAGACCCCGATCGGCCGGCGTGGTGGACCGGCTGTCCATGCTGGACAGAGCCACGGCGACGCCGGAGCCGACCTCGGCCGAGCACGGGCGTCCGGCGTCACGGACCGCCCGCCACGCCTCCAGCGGAGACCCGCTGTGGCGGGCCAGCTCCTCGGCGATCTCCGCTCCTACGAAAGGTGCGGCGAAGGACGTGCCGCTGACTTTTGCGTACCCGTCGATGAGCTCGCCGCCGGGCTCGAAGCGCAGGCCGACGGCGTGGTAGGTCGCCAGATCCACACCCGGTGCCCAGGCGGTGACCCAGTCCCCGTAGTTGGAGAACGACGCGGGCTTCGCCGTGCGCGACTTCGACGTCCACGCATTTCCGTCGTTGTCGGCGGTGGCATCGAGCGCCCCGACGCTGATCACCGACTCGACACCACCCTGAAACGCGGCCGGATAGAACGGCTTGTCGGTACCCCGGTTGCCGGCCGCGGCGACCACCACCGCCTCCTGGTGCCGGTCGACCGCCTCGGCGACCAGTTGCAGCCCCAGCGGGATCAGGTCGACACCCGGGTTCGGGCCACCCTCGTGGCAGACGGCCGTGCCGAACGAGTTGACGATGACCTGCGGCCAGGCGCCCGCCCGGTGCGCCGCCCGCAGGGTCGTGACCATGCGTTTGGCGGCGGAGAACTCGGTGGCCACGCCGTTCGGGCCGGTCACCCGGACGCCCACGACGTCGGCCTCGGGCACGATCGTGGCGAAGATCCCGGCGATGGCCGTGAGATGGACCGCGTAGTACACGTCGGCCAGGTCGTCATCGTTGCGGTCGGGGTCCTCCGCGTCGCCGGCGGTCAGTGCGGACAGCCGCGGCGGCAGCTTGGCCTCGATCGAGGCCGGCACACCGCTGTCGAACAGGGCGACCGTGGTGCCGGCGCCCAGACCGGGTCGCGGAACACCCGGGCTGCCGGTCTTCTCGGGACCGCCGTCGGGCCACACGCCGAGCGGCCCGTTGCTCGGCCCCACCAGATAGTCGGGTGCGGCGGGCAGGTGATCGAGGCGTACCAGCCGGCGGGCGACCCGCAGCACCGGCACGTCCTCCGCGGACACCGACCCGACCGGCACCGAGATCACCTTGCGGAGCGGGGAGTCGTCCAGCCGGGCGGCCGCCGGCTCGTTCCATTCGAGCACTTCGGGCGTACCGATGGTGAAAGTGCCCGCACCCATCTCGGCCTGCAGCGCTGCGGCGAGCCGGGCCAGCGCGGTGGGGGTGGTCATCGTGGCCGGAGGCCGCAGAATGATCCGGTCGGTGCGGTAGGCCACCGGCATCGCCGGGGCGCTCTGACAGTGGGTGTCCTGACTGTCGTCGACAACGGCATCGGACCCGAACGCGGCGACCAGCGCCTGCGAGACAGCCAAAGCTGTCGGCTCCGGGGCCGGCGGACCGGCGAACAGCGTGGGCACCAGAGTCAGCACCGCGGCGGTCCGGACGAGTAGGTCAAGGGTCATGGGTGCTCCTCACAGAAGGAACCAGTCGGTGGCGATCGGACCGGCAGTGGTGCCGATCAACCGCAGCCGGCCGGGTCCGGAACCGGAGTGCTCCAAGGAGAAACGGCCGAGATCGTCGACGGCGCCGGTGGCCACGGTGCCCGCCGGACGTTCCAGGGCCACCTCGGTCAGGTCGCCGAGCAGGACCTGGCCGACGAGCCGCCCGGTCTCCGCCACGACTTCCAGCGCCACCGACCCGTCCGCCGACTCGAACTGCAGCCGCCCGTCGTTGATGCCGCCGCGCATGCCCGCGGGCTCGGCGACCGGGCGGTCGAGCAACTCGGCGACGGCCGCGTCGAGGTCCCGCAGAACGATGAGCTCCTCGACGCGGCCGAGCAGACCGGCGGGGAGCGGATCGGGGCCCAGTGCCCGGCCGAGTGCGTCGAGCAGCCGCGCCTCATCCGCGGGCACCGACTCGTCATCACGCTGGCCGTTCACCTGACGTCCTCCTCTTCACACTGTGCGTACCCATGACCCGCGAACGCCGCGGCAGATACGGCGTTCACGACTCGTATCCCGGTGGAAGCTGATCGCGGAGGCGTTGCAGGCACCGGCGCCGGCTCGGACCCAGCGACCCCCGCGGGCGGTCCAGCGCGGCGGCGATCTCGTCGTAGCTCAGCGGCGGATCGGCCAGCAGCAGTTGCAGCAGCTGACGGCACTCCGGGCCGAGACGGCTGAAGGCGAGCCGCACCGCCCGGTCACGTTCCGCGCGCAGCAGCCGCGCGTCGGGTGCGTCGACCACCGCGGGTCGGTGCTCGATCGGCGCCTCGGCCGGGATCTCGCGGCGGCGTGTGGTCAGCCGGCGGGCCTCGTTGCGCACGATCATGCACAGCCAGGGGCCGACCGCTTGCGGGTCACGCAGCTGATCGGCGCGGCTCAGCAGCCGCAACCAGGCCGTCTGCACCAGGTCCTCGGCCGTCTGGGCGTCGATGGCGAACGAGCGGGCAACGGCCCACATCTTGGGGGAATGCCGCGGGACCAGCATCGACCAGGCCTGCCGGGCGACGTCGCCGCCCGCGCCGAGGGCGGCGATCAGATCCCCGTCGGTCACGCTCTCCGGCACGCCTACTCCCCGAAACAGCCGAGGGACGCGGCGACGAGCGCGGTCGGCTCGCCCCGATCCCAGCCGGCCGACAGCTCGGACAGGGCCTTCCCGGGCAGCACACCTTTGGCGAGCAACCCGTGCAGGTCCGCCATCGTCGCGCCGGTCACCGGCGAGTCGGGGATGGCGCAGCGCGCCGCGATCAGCGACCGGGTTCCGTGTTGAAGCAGCACTGTGGACAGTCCGATCAGTTGGTCGCCGACCCGCACCCCGGCCCCGGTGTCGCAGCCGGACAGCACCACGAGCGACGGCAGGCGGCCGTGGCGCTCCAGGTCGTACAGGTAGAGAGGACCATCAAACAGCTCCAGCGACGACCAGAGGGCATTGTCGTCGCGTATGCGACCGTGACAGGCGATGTGCGCGACACTCGCGCCCGCCATCCCGGCCAGCACCGCGGTGGTCGTCGCGTCCGCGCCGGTCAGCAGGACCGCGTTGTCGTGACGGTCGGCCACCGCCGCGGCTTCGTCGGCAGCTGCCGTCAGCCTCGGTCCCGCGACAACCACAACACGACCCGGCTGCTCTTCCGCCGGCCCCGCTGACAGCCACCAGCCCGCTGACGGTGTCACCGTGACCGGGCGTCCCGACAGCGACGGCAGGAGTTGCCAGGCGGCGCCGTGCAGCGCCGCCGGAACGACCAGCACCACCGGTCCGTCCCCGTCGACCAGCCGCGCGACCAGGGCGTCGAGCGCACCGACCGCCCGCCGCAGCAACGCGAGCCGGGCGTCGCGCCCCCGGCCGGCCGGGCGGGTGAGCAGCGCCCGCAACGCGGCCGACCCCGCCGCCACCGCATCCCGGGGGGCACCGCACGGTCCGAGATCCTTCACCCGGGTACGCCGTGAAGGCCCCACCGTGACACCGATGAGCCGATCGTCGACCTCGGCCAGCGCGATGAGACACCCACCGGCCAACGCCGCGCGCAGCCCTGCGATCGGCACCCGGCTGCTCGCGCGGAACCCGGTGCTCTCCCCCGTCGTTCGCAGCCGGTGCCGGTGGATCAGGTGCTCGAGCTGCCGCTGCCGGCGTACCAGGTCGGCGGTGTCCCGGGCCTCGCCCTCGGCCGTCCGCATCTGCGCCACCACAGCCCGCAGCTCACTCAGCCGCGCGGCCAGGGCAGCGTCATCCGGTGGCAGCGGCGCGGGGCGGGCCGGGCCGGCGTCACGAACCCGTTCCAGACAGTCCAGCACCGCAGCGGCTGAACCACTGCGTACCGCCAGACGCAGGCCGAGGTTGGCGAGCTGCCCGGCGTGGATCGCCACCGCGGTCTGCGCGTCCGTCGCCGCCACCGAGGCGCGGTGCCTGCGCAGATCGGCCAGCCCGATGCGGACCTGACGACGGGCCGACGGGTCGTCGCCCCGGGCCGCCGCGCAGACCGCTGTTGCGTAGCGCGCCTGCATGCGTACCTCAAAAAGGCCGAGCCGGACCGCCCGGCGCAGGCAATCGGCGGACAGGGCGCTCGCCAGCTCGAGATCACCGGCGTCGGCGGCGGCCGCCCCGGCCAGCGCCAGCGCGCTCGCCGCAACCCGGGCGTTGCCGGCCTCGTCCAGCCGGGCGGCAAGTTCGCGCAGCTCAGCGATGTCCGGCGGCTGCACCGCAGACCGGATGACCTCCAGCCGCGCCGCCTGCTCCCACGCCGCCGAACCGTGCTCGGCGAAGATCGTCCGGGCCCGCTCGGCATAACCAGCGGCCGCAACCCGATCACCGTCGAGCAGGTGCGCGCGGGCACACAGCAGCCACGCCTGCGCCACCTGCCAGTTGTTGCCCGCCGCCGCCTGACGCCGCGCGGCCTCGAGCGCGGTCTGCGCGGCCAGCCCGCACAACCCGGCCGCGAGCAGCACCTCACCCCGGTCCACCTCGACCTCCGGCGCCGCGTGGCCCAGCTCGTGGAACCGGTCGGCCGCCCGATCGAGATACCGCAGGGCCGCGGCCAGATCACCCTTCCCCGCGTACGCCCAGCCGAGCCCGTGCCAGGTCTGCGCTGTCGCGTACGTGTTCCCGTCCTCACTGAACAGCCGCTCGGCCTCGCTCAGGTCGGCCACCGCGGCGTCACACTCGCCGAGCTGCGTCCGCAGCACACCACGGTTCATCAGCACCATCGCGATGTCGACCCGGGCGTCGAGCTGCCGCAGCATGGGCAAGGCCTTCTCGTACCCGGCCAGAGCCTCGCGCGGGCGCCCGATCCGCTGCTCCAGGGCGGCACGTTGCAGGTTCGCGTACGCCCGGATCTTCTGCGACCCCAGCCTGTGCACCTGGTCCAGCTCGGACAGTGCCTCGGTCGAACGGCCCGTGAACGCGTACACGCCGGCCGTACCCAGATGCGCGTCGGCGGCCAGCTCGTCATCCCCGGCCTCGCGGGCCGCGGCCAGCGACGCCACGAGGTCGGCCTCGGCCAGCTCCATCGCCCCGAGCGCCCGCCGCGCCCGGCCCAGCACGGCCAGAATGCGGCTCAGCGTGGCCGGATCACGCTCGTCGCGCGCCAGCTTCGACGCCGTCTCAGCGACCCGCTGAGGATCACTGTGCACAGCCGCACGCAACTCGTCGATCCGGTCAGCCTCACCCACAACCGGAGCGTAGTGCCGCCACCACCCCCCGAACTGTCGACAAGTAGCCACCCGCCGCCTTTAGCGGTTCTTCAGGGCGGGCTGCTGCACTGCTCGCATGAGTCTTCGACGGGTTCTGGTGGGTGTGGCCGCGGTTGTCGCGCTCGGATCAGCAGGGTGTTCGGCCTCGGGCACCGACGGGAGTGGGGACGTCAAGGCTGCGGCACCCGCGGCGGCAGCGGCCGACGACTCCGGCGACGGCAAGGACGTTTGTGCGCACCTGAAGAAGGAGCTGCCCCGGATCAAGGCGGTTGGGTCCGAGGTCGGTGCGATGGCGCAGCTGGCCATGAGCCTGGCCGGCTTCTACGAGAATCACGAGAAGCTGGCCGACGGCGAGGCGCTCGACGCGCAGACCGAGAAGGCCTGTCCGGAGGTCCGGGCGGAGATTCTCGAGGCGGCCGGCATCAAGAGCTTCGCCGACCTCTGAGGCCGGTCAGCCGAGCTCGGCGAGCAGCTTCTCGACCCGGGACCTGATCTCGTCGCGGATCGGGCGCACCGACTCGACACCCTTGCCGGCCGGATCCTCGAGTTTCCAGTCCTCGTACCGTTTGCCGGGGAAGATCGGGCAGGCGTCGCCGCAGCCCATGGTGATGATCACGTCGCTGCTCTCGGCGGTTTCCCACTCGAGCTTCTTCGGGGTCTGGCCGGTGATGTCGATACCGACCTCGGCCATGGCCTCGACCGCCGCGGGGTTGATCCGGTCGCCGGGTTCGGAGCCGGCCGAGCGCACCTCGACCCGGTCGCCGGCCAGGTGGCGCAACCACCCGGCCGCCATCTGCGAACGACCGGCGTTGTGCACGCACACGAACAGCACGCTGGGCTTACTCATCGGACGGGACTCCTGTCGGACGACGGGTACAGGACGAGCAGCAACCCGGCGCCGACGACGAGGCCGACGAGTTGCGCGACGATGAAGCCGGGCACCGAGCCGGGCGCGATCCCGGCGAAGGTGTCGGTGAACGCCCGGCCGATCGTCACGGCCGGGTTGGCAAAACTCGTCGAGGACGTGAACCAGTACGCGGCCCCGATGTACGCTCCGACCGCCGCCGGGGCGACCGCGGAACGCCCGGAGCGCGCGAGGGCGAAGATCAGCAGGATCAGTCCGGCGGTGGCGACGACCTCACCCAGCCACAGGTGCCCGGCGGACCGGTCCTTGCCCGAGAAGTCCACTGCGGCCAGATCGAACATCAGGTTGGCCAGCACCGAACCGGCGATCGCCCCGGTGGTCTGGGCCACGGCGTAACCACCGAGCTGGGCGGCGCTCAGACCCGTACCGTCGCGCCGGCCGAGGAACCAGTCGGCCGCGGAGACCACGGGGTTGAAGTGGGCGCCGGAAACCGGTCCGAAGACCAGAATCAGCGCTCCGAGAGCAAACGCCGTGGCGACGGAATTCTCCAGCAGCTGCAGCCCGACGTCGTCCGGCGACAGCGTGGCCGCCATGATCCCGGACCCGACAACGGCGGCCACCAGCAGCGCCGTACCGAGGAATTCGGAAAGCAGTCGCCGCCAGGCGGAGATCCGGGTGTCTATGGGCTGACCGTTTCGTCGATGGCGAGCAGGGTGGCCAGCCGCCGCATCATCTCCGGCCGCGGGCGGTAGTAGACCCAGCTCGCGCGGCGTTCGGCGTCGACCAGCCCGGCCTCACGCAGGACCTTGAGGTGGTGCGAGATCGTCGGCCCGGAGATCTCGAACGCGGGGGTGAGATCACAGACGCAGATCTCGCCACCCTCGGCGGAGGCGATCATCGACATCAGCTGCAGCCTGATCGGGTCGCCGAGCGCCTTGAAGGCCTGCGACAGCGGGACGGCAGACTCCGCCGGAATACGGCTCGTGGCCATCGGCGGGCAGCACGCCACCACCCCTGGTTTTGACATCCTTCGAGGTTGACAGATATCGAATCCACGTGCAACCGTCGGATTCGACAATCATCGAGTTCGACAGCAATCAAAGCGAGGGCAGCATGGTCACTGTTCGCGCCATGAGCGCCGACGACGCCGAACAGGTCATCTCGATCTACCAGGCCGGCCTCGACGCCGGCGACGCCAGCTTCGAAGACACCGCCCCCGGCTGGGAGCGGTTCGATGCCGGCAAACTGCCAGGTCACCGCTTTGTTGCTGTAGACAGCACGGTCCTCGGCTGGATCGCGGCCTCGGCGGTCTCCGCCCGGCCCGTCTACGCCGGTGTCGTCGAGCATTCCGTCTACGTCGACCCGGCAGCACAGCGGCGAGGCGTCGGGCGCGCCCTGCTGGATGCCTTGATCACCTCTACCGAGGCGGCCGGCGTCTGGACCCTCCAAACGGGGATCTTCCCCGAGAACACCGCCAGCCTGGCCCTGCACCACGCCGCCGGCTTCCGCACCGTCGGCGTCCGTGAACGCCTCGGCCGCCACGCGGCCCACAACAACCGCTGGCGCGACGTCATGTTCCTCGAACGCCGCAGCCCGTACGTCATCTGAAAGGAATTTGCGTGAGCACTTCCCTCGACGGCCTGCCCGTTGTTGTCATCGGCGCCGGCCCGGTCGGTCTGGCCGCCGCCGCTCACCTCGCCGAACGCGGCATCACGTTCACGGTCCTGGAAGCCGGCGACACTGCCGCGGCCGCCGTCCGCCAGTGGGCCCACGTGCGGATCTTCTCCCCCTGGCGCTACAACATCGACTCCGCCGCGGCCCGGCTGCTGACCGACGCCGGCTGGGTGCGTCCCGACGACGACAAACTGCCGACCGGGGGTCAACTGGCCACCGACTATCTGCAGCCCTTGGCCGACCTGGCCGCCCTCAAATCCAGCGTGCGGTACAACGCCCGCGTCACCGCCGTGACCCGTCTCGGCCTCGACCGCCTCCGTACCGCCGGTCGCGACACCATGCCGTTCCTGATCCGTCTGGCCGACGGCGAGGAAGTCCTGGCCCGGGCCGTCATCGACGCCTCCGGCACCTGGGACACCCCGAACGTGCTCGGCGCCTCCGGCATCCCCGCCCACGGCGAGACGGCGTCGTCGTCGTTCCTCGAGCACGCCCTGCCCGACGTGCTCGGCGCCGACCGCGACCGCTTCGCGGGCAAGCGCGTACTTGTCATCGGCGCCGGCTACTCCGCCGCCAACACCCTGCTGCTGCTTGCCCAGTCACCCGGCACCGACGTGACCTGGGCGATCCGGGCGGACACCCCGGCGCGGACCTACGGCGGCGGAAGCGCCGACGCCCTGCCCGCCCGCGGCGCTCTGGGGACCGTGCTGCGCGAGCACGTCGAGGCCGGCCGGATCAACCTCGTCACCGGCTTCGCCGTCCAAACCCTGAGCCCACTGCCTGGCGGTGGCGTCGAGGTCTCCGACGGCACCCGTACGATCGCCGCCGACCGCATCGTGTCAGCGACCGGCTTCCGGCCCGACCACACCATCACCACCGAGCTACGCCTCGACCTCGACCCCATCATGGGTGCCGCCCGCACCCTCGCCCCACTCATCGACCCGAACGAGCACTCCTGCGGCACCGTCCCACCCCACGGCGCCGCCGAGCTCACCCACCCCGAGCCGGACTACTACGCCATCGGCGCCAAGTCCTACGGCCGGGCGCCCACGTTCCTGCTCGCCACCGGTTACGAGCAGGCCCGTTCGGTCGTCGCCGCCCTCGCCGGCGACTGGGAAGCAGCCCGCGACGTCCAACTCGACCTCCCGGAAACGGGCGTCTGCAACAGCAACGTCCCGGTGGAAAGCGACAGCATCGACGGCGGCTGCTGCGGGACACCGGCCGCTGTGGAACCTGCCGGGCGCGGCCTGGCGACCGGCGTCGCCGGCGGGCTGTTGTCCACACCGCTGACCCTGGTCAGCGTCTCGACCCCGGCCGAGGGTGAGCAGGCCGGCGGCTGCTGCAGCTGATGCCGCACGGCCGGCGCATCGTCGCGGTCTTCGCCATCACCCAGACCATCGGCTACGGCACCCTGTACTGATGACCTGCGGTTCGCTCGGCGGAGCGGCCATGCTGGTCGCCTGGTCCCAGGTCCACACCACCTGGCAGCTCTACGCCGTCTTCGTCGGCCTCGGCGCCGCCATGGCGATGGCTCTCTACGAACCGGCCACCGCGGTCATCGTCAGCTGGTTCGACGCCACCCGCCGCCCGCGGGCGGTCCTGGCGATGATCGTCGTTGCCGGCTTCGCCAGCACCATCTTCATGCCCCTGACCGGCCTCCTCACCGACCGGTACGGCTGGCGCACCACGCTCCTCCTCTTCGCCACCCTGTACGCCGGGATCGCCGTGCCGCTGCACGCTTTTGTCATCCGCAGACCGCCCCACACGCCCACCGCGAATCCACAAGCGACGTCAACCGGCCGGCGGCTGGCGTTGCGCGACGCCCGGTTCTGGTTCCTGGCCGTCGCTTTTGTCGCCCACGGCGCCGCCATGAGCGCGATGACCGTCCACCTGGTCGGCTTCCTCACCGAGCAGGGACATCCGGCCACCTTCGCCGCCACGATCGCCGGCCTCCTCGGCGTCCCCTCGGTCACCGGTCGCCTCGCGCTGACCGTCGCAAACCACCGCGTACGCCTGCACCGAGTTGTCGCGGCGGTCTTCACCCTCCAGGCCGCGGCCGCCTTGACCATGCCGTTGCTGGCCGGCAGCCGCACCGGTGCGGTCCTGACCGTCACGGCGTTCGGGCTCGGCTTCGGCATTGCAAGCCTCGCCACCCCGCAGCTACTGACCGACCGCTACGGCAGCAACGCGGCACCCTGGCCGCACCCGTCACCCTCGCCGCCCCCGTGCCACCCGCCACGCGTTCATGCCTATCCGAAGTCGACAAACGCATCATGGACCACCACTGATAGTAACCAATGGCGCACGGCACCGTTGTGGTCGGCTTCGCACTAGCCGGCGGTGACAACCGCGCATGATCGACCGACGCCGCTGGAGAGTTGGCACACTTTCTATGCTTACAGAAAGTGATCCCTCCTGACTAACGGCAATACCTCGTTCTACACTGTCGTCCCGCACCATCGGGAGGTTGTGACGTGCCGCTCGATCCTAACCAGACAATTAGCTCTTTCCAGGCGCGCGAGTCGAAGAGCGAAAACAACTGGCGCTGCAGCTCAGCGCCGGACTGGAGGCGGCGGCTGTCACGGTACGGACGGCGGCGGCGGCGGCGGCGGCGGCATGACGATCCGCGTCGACTCCGTAGTGGACTGGCAGATCTGCAAATTAACTCGGCGTCCGACGACCTGTCCCGGGACGAACTGGCGCGGCTTGTACTGGCGACCTCGGAGCATGCTCAGGCGCGACTCGCCGAACAAGTCAGCACCATCATGCCTGGTATGTACAGCGCAAGTTCTAGCACCGCGGTGTTCATCACGGATGCCTATTCGACTCGCTACCCGGCATTGGACGACGGCGAGGAGCAACGCTAATGGGCATCGTCATCCCCACTGACGAGGTACGCAAGCATGCGCGAGAGGTCGACGAGGTGTCCCGGATGCTCGACGAGGCCCGAGGCGCGGTGTCCTTCATCAGGGCATCGAGCAACGCGTACGGGTATCCAGTCGGGCCCTTGTTCACGAGTGCTTACTTGAATCCGCATAGGGACGAAGCGATCGCCTCCTACCGCAGGGCCGTAGTCGGTATGCGACCCCTCGCGGACCTGCTCCGTGCTATGGCCAACGACTTCGACCACAGCGATGAATGCCCTGCCGAGCGGCTACGAGGCACTCGGTGAGTGACGCAGCGGCGATTTCACGACCAAGTCTTATCACCCCGGAAGCCGACACGAAGGGTTACGAGAGCGCCGGCATCCTAGAAGCCGCAATGAGCGTCAAGGACGGCTTCACTGATGGCAACAGCCTGAGCACCCTCCGCAACGGCGCAGTGGTGGGCTCCACGGGCTCGGCGCCATCTTGGACCCATTCCAGGCGATCTTCGGGGCTGGAGTGGGGTGGCTGATGAAACACGTGGACTTTTCGCGTGAGCTGTTGGACTGGCTCGCCGGTGATCCAAAAGAAATCGAGGACACGCGGCGACATGGCGCAACCTGCAAACGGGCTCGTACGAAGCGACCGAGTACTTCGCCGGTCAGGTCGAATCGACCACGTCGCACTGGGGCTCGGACGCGGCCACGGCGTACCGGGGGAAGGCCGCTCAAATGGCCGACGGCGCTCTCGTGTTGGGCGAGGTGGTCGACGCCATGGCCGAGGCGTCGTTGATCGCCGGCAGCATCGTCGGCGTCGTTCGCAACACTGTGCGCGACCTTTTAGCCGAGGTAGTCGGTACGGCCATCTCCAAAGCCCTCCAAGCCCTGTTGGTGGTGGCTATCCCGAAGGTTCTTGCCGAAGTGGCGCTGCTGGTCGCCGAGTGCACGGCGAAGATAGCGAAGGTTCTTGAGCGCCTAAATGATGCCATCCGGCGCTGGGCAGCAAATTCCCCGCTTTTGCGGCGATCTCGGCCCGCGTCGGTAGTTCCATGGACGAAACCATCTCAGAACGACGTAAGGATCGCTCTTCCTGAACTCCATCAAGTGCATCAGGCGGACCACTACCTGGCGGACAGCGAGGGCGTCTCGGGGGCGTACAAGTCCGCGTACCGTGCCTTGGAGCAACCGACGAGGTCGTCTACGGCACGAAGGCCAAGGTTGCAGTCGATGCTCTCTCAAGATGAGAGCTTGCAGAACGGTGGAGCCACCGGAGACGGCCTGCTGAACGATGAGCCGCATCCGCCGGGCGATCGGCCTGCCGATGTGATGCGAACTATCAACGTGAGGTAAGCGATGACCGAGGAGAACCACGCGGCCTACCGCAAGCGTCGCAGGGCCGAACTGCTCGCCGAAGCGGAGGCGGACGTCACCCGGACTCGGGCCGCCAAGCAGGAGCCTGCCGTTGAGGTCAGTCCGGTCGTCGATGCGAGGCGCAACAAGTGGCTGACCAACTTGTTCGGCATCGTCATCCTGCTGGCCTTGTCATTCGTTTTGATTGCCACCGCCACGACGGTCGGACGGTTCACCGGCCACGACTTCGCCGACGCCCGGCGCACCGGCACCACCGCCACCGTCGAAGATTGCGAACGCCGAGGCCCGATCAGTCTCTTCGGTTTCGGATACTACGACCAATGCACGGTGACGATCGCCTGGAACGGTAGCCCTTCCTTGCGCGCGCTTATCGATAAGCCGGGTTTCTTCAACGGCGAAGCCCCAGGCATCACCTTTTGCCACTATTAGCTATCCTCTGCTACCCAAGAGAGAGTCAGAGGAGTTCTTCGCCGCCAGACCAGTATGCAAGTACAAGGATTATCCGATTAGCGAGTGCACGAAATATGACCCACGAGTAACGACACGCCCAGCTCCGCATACCGTTGAGAGGCCACAGTTGACACAGCTATTCATAAGCCACAGCAGCGACGACGGTGCCGCCACGCAAGCGCTGGCCGATAGACTCTCAGCGAACGGGTACCAAAGCATATTTCTTGACTTCGATCCACGGCGGGGCTTAGTCGCTGGCAGATCATGGGAGAACGAGCTGTATACACACCTGCAAAGGTGTGACGCAGTAATCTTCGCCATGACTGAGGCATCCTGCTCATCGAAGTGGTGCTTCGCGGAGCTGGCCCTCGCCCGATCACTACGCAAATCGATCATACCAATAAGACTTGAACCCGGCGTTAAGCACTCTCTATTGGCGGACACCCAACAGGTGGATTTATCTGGCGGGACAGAGAAGGGCTGGGAACATCTGTGGCAATCATTAATGCGGCTCGGGCTCGATCCGCTCGATGATTTCCCCTGGGACCCGCAACGTCCGCCGTATCCTGGCCTATCCGCATTTCAAGAATCTGACAGCGCAGTGTTCTTCGGCCGTACGACAGAAGTCGACAACCTTCTAAACTGCTTCCAGCAGAGGTTATCTCCGAGCCGTCAAGGTGTTGCAATCATCGGCCCATCGGGAAGCGGAAAGTCGTCACTTCTCCGCGCCGGCCTTCTACCGCGGCTTAGGAAAATGTCGACAGAATGGATCATTGTGCCGCCATTCCGGCCCACGGATGGCGAAACACCCCTCTCCGCACTGGCGAGGCGCATCAACGGCCTTGTGCCACCGTCTGACCAGCAAGGCTGGCGAGCAACATCGGATTTGCTTAATGCCGAGCCAACCGCTTTGTTGGAGATCAGCCGCGATCTAATTGACTACAACGGCAAGGCGGATGCCTGCGTCGTAATAGTCATCGATCAGCTGGAGGAGCTGATCACAAGAGCATCGCCGGACCAACGAACCCGATTTGGTGAAGCCATCTTGGCCGCCACATACAGTGGTAGCCCGGTATGGGTGGTGACAACACTACGTTCCGAATTCTTAAGTCGGTTCTTAGAGACGCCCCGCTTTGCCGAAGTCGTGCAACGGCAGATTCTGGTAGGCCCCATGACGAGCGGTCGACTCCAAGAGGTGATCGAAGAGCCGGCACGCAAAACAGGGCTGACGTTCGATGAGGGCCTAAAGGAAAGAATGGTTGAGGACACGACCGGTGGGGATGCGTTGCCCCTGCTCGCGTATACCTTACGTCGGCTCTACGACCAGGTTCAAGGGCGTCAAGTGCGCAGGATCACCGACGCCGACTACATGGCCATCGGGGGGAGGTACGCTCAGGCTGGCGGAGTCATTGGGGTTCTCATGACTTATGCAGACCAGATCGTCGAATCCTTAGGACCTGATGGAACGTTAGTCGTTCCCACCCTTCTGAAGATGGTCAACCTGGATGCTCACAATCAGCCTACTAAGCGAAGAGTGTCTCGCACCGAGTTCCGAAATGGCGAAGAAAGAATCGTTGAGGCCTTCGTCCAACAGCGCTTGCTAACGACTGACAGGGCAGACAACGGCGAAGTGATGGTGGAGGTTGCCCACGAGGCCCTCCTACGTGTGTGGTCGCCGTTGGAAACGGCGATCAATGCTGCTCGCTCCGATCTGCTTGCGCGAAGCGAGCTAGAGCGCGCTGCTCGCGACTGGCATGTCAACAAACGTCGACCTTCTTACGGTCTCCAGGGCGAGCGGCTCGTGGTCGCGGACAGGCTTGTCAGTCGCGGATTGGTAAACCTCGACCACGAAAATCTCCTTGCTGACTTCCTTCGGGCTTCCAGACGCGCAGACGCCGCAACAAGGCAGAGAAATTCTGAGCAACTAGCTGAGCGCGTCCAAGGAAACCTCAATGAAGACCCAGAACTATCAATACTCCTTGCCCTAGCAGCAATCGAGGACTACGGGCCAACCGCGCGCGCAATCCTCGCGCTAAACTCGGCAGTCGACAAGTCTCGCCTTCGCCACTCAATTCACGGCCACGACGGGCCTATGCTCAGTGCACGCTACTCTCCTGATGGAAGTCGGATTGTTACTAGCGGTGAAGACGGGAAGGCGCGGGTCTGGCTATTAGCCGACACATCGGAGCCGGAGACGGTATTTGGCGCTCACACGGGCATCGTTGGCAGCGCGGATTTCTCACCTGACGGCAGAACCGTCGTCAGTGGATCCGAGGACTGCACTGCGCGTGTCTGGTCAGTGGGTACAGGAGCCGAAATATTGCGGCTCACCGGCCACAGTGGTCGTGTGCGTCACGTTGCGTTCTGCCCTTGTTCTGAGCACGTAATTACAGCCTCCGAGGATCACACGGCCAAGGTCTGGAATATGTCCGGCTCTGTCCTAAGTACCTTCGAAGGCCATACAGGAATCGTGCTCGCTACAGACGTCTCTCCGGACGAATCCCTTCTTGTGACCGCCTCATCTGATCACTCTGCACGCGTTTGGGACCTCTGGACCGGGGAACAATTGCGAACCCTGATTGGGCATGAAGACTGGTTGCGCAGCCCACACTTTTCACCGGACGGTGTACGTATCGCAACCGCGTCCGAAGACGGCACAGCCAGGGTTTGGAACGCGAGTGATGGGTCATGTACAGAGGTTCTTAACGGGCACTCAGGACGGGTACGGGCATCGGTATGGTCACCGACCGGCGACAGGCTCCTGACGGGCTCGGGTGACGGAACTGCACGAGTTTGGGACAGCAAAGATTTCTCAGAAAAGGTAGCACTTCGCGGACACAAAAATAGGGTGCGCGACGCCGACTTCTCCCCGGACGGCATCCACGTCGTTACGGCGTCCGAAGATGGCATCGCCCGCGTATGGACTGTAGAAGAAAATCCTGACCAGTTCGTGGTTGCCAGGTACCGGACAAGAGTGCGAAGCGCCTGCTGGTCTCCGTCTGGTTCCTCCCTCGCAATTGCTAAGGAAGACGGATCGGCGGAGGTTGTTGTGCTGGGTGAGCTGGCGCGAAGAATTAAATTGGAGGGACACCGGACTCGCGTTGCAAAATCGATCTTTTCGCCGGACGGTACGACTGTCTTAACGGGCTCGTCCGATGGGACGGCCCGAGTGTGGGACACGGCCAGCGGAGAGTGCCTTATGACTATTGAGGCGCACGCTGATTGGATCAGGGATATCGCGCTATCACACGATGGCGAGCGGCTGGCGACAGCATCCTCTGATAAATCGGTTTCTATGTGGAGTCTCACGACAGGCGAGAAGATTGCTGAGCTGATCGGGCATCAAGCTCCAGTGCTTTCAGTGACTTTCTCACCGGACGGCCTTCACATTCTGACCGCTTCCGCGGATCGAACCGCGAAGATCTGGTCTATAGCTTCATCGATAGAGGTACTGTCGTTGGACGGTCACGGTGACTGGGTGCGATCCGCCAATTACTCGCCTCTTGGTGATCAAGTCGTCACAGCCTCGGAGGATGCGACGGCGCGAGTGTGGGACCCGAGCACCGGCGATTCAATCCTCGTAATGGATGCTCACGAGGACTGGGTGCGATCGGCATCCTTTGCTCCTGACGGAATCCGCATCGTCAGCGCTTCGGGTGACCGCACTGTGCGAGTATGGCGAGCAACAAATGGCGAGCAGTTGCATATATTCCGACAGCACACCGAAATGGTGGGGTCCGCAACGTATGACGCTAGCGGTACAAGAATTGTCACGGCCTCACACGACGGCACCGTGCGAATATTTGAAGACCTATCGCTCGATGGCCTTCTGTCGAAGGCACGTCGGCGAACGTTCCGTAACCTTACACCTGAAGAGCGAGCCGGGTATGGTTTGGAGATAGCGTAGCGTATCCGTTCAGCACGCATTGAATACGTCGTTTGTCTTTTTTCTATGGCTGCCTTTTACTAGGTGAGGTTGTTGTCGAACGACTGCCCCAAGTCACATTAATCCAGCCTTGCACGACGCGGGGTAGAATGAATTGACCGGAAGCAGGCGAAAGTGGCTCTAGTCTTCAGTAGCGACACCACTCTCGGCGGTGGGAGCATCGGTCCGTCTGCTGAGGTGCTTGCTGATACCGCCTGCGTCGAAAGTTGAGCTCTACGCGGCGACCCGCCGGGATGCTCGCGGGCTCGTCCGGCCGGGCGATCAAGATCAAGTATTGGGTGTCGCGGCGGCCGGTCGCCAAGGCGTCGGCGTGGCGGCAGCCGCATAAGCCGCAGCCGGCTCGGCTGTCGAAACTCGACCATTCAAGCCAGTGACCGACGGGATCATCCGCGCGGGCTTGGACCCGCCACGCAAGCAACGACACACGAGCAAACGGATCTTCGACCGGTTGATCACCGGGCACGCGGTGGCCGACGTTCCTATCCGGTAGTGCGCCGCTACGTCCGAGAGCGCACGGCACAGACCAGGGTTAAGACCGGCCGGCCGCCGGTGGAAGCGTTCGTTCCGCAGGCGGACGGCCCCGGCGCCGAGGCAGAAGTCGATTTCGGTGAGGTCGCGGTTCATCTCCGGCGAGCCGGTGACCTGCATGTTTTTCTCCTTCCGGATGTCCTACTCCGGCAAGGCAGTGCACCGGATCTCGACCTCCGGCGGCGAGGAGGCGTGTCTGAAGGCCTCGTGTACGCCCTCGCCGTGCTCGGCGGAGTACCGACCGGCCAAGTCCTGCACGACAGCCTGCGCTCGGCCGTCGCCCGGGTCATGGGTTTCTCACTCCAGCGGGTGGTGACCGCACACTGGACGGCGTTTCGTTCTCACGTCAGCCTGGAGGCTTTCTATTCCCAGACCGGGCCGCGCGGGGCTCACGAGAAAGGCGGCGTGGAAGGCCAGTTCGATTGGTTCCGCCGCAACCACCTGGTTCCGTTTTCCAAACTCGATTCGTTCGAACAGTTCAACGCAGTGGTCGACCCCTGGGACCAGGCCGACCACGCTCGGCGCCTGCTGCGTCACGTTACCTCACCGGACTCGGTGACAAATTGGCAGAGAACGCCTTAGTACTTGACTACGAGCGAATCATCGCTTTGCAGAATGATGCGTGGATGGCGGAGGTCGCGTCGGCAAACGAGGAGGGCAGGCAATAGTTAGAAGTTCGATCTAACAAAATGACACCTTGACACTTAGCTACGTTCGACAACCCCCGACCACACCGTCATGCTTTAGTTAAGTCGCGAAGGCGACCACGACAATAATTAATGCGCTCAAGCGTGCTGTCCATGGCCTCAATGCCCGCGGCAATTGAATTGGCAGCCAAGCTGCTTTTCGCTGCTTCAGCGAGGTACGTCGCTGCATACACCGTACAGGCGAGGTACAGCCTCACGGCAGTCAGCCTGTCATCGGCAGACTCTGCGGAAGATGCTCGCGCTAACGCAATCTCTGATGCCTTGTCGTAATTGCCCGCCGCCAAGGAAAATTGCTGTGCTTGCTCGGCAAGCCTGTCTTTCATCTCGTCGTCGTCGGCGTGTTGAGAGGCCAACAAGAACGCGTAGGTTGCTCCACCAGGGTCAGTGTCCGACATCGCTTGGCCGGCCTGCACATAGTGGTTGACCGCTGCGGATCGGTCGCCGGAGGCGGCTGCCTGGACCGCAGCGGCCAACGATGCATCACTGCTCATTCGTTGTTCCTTCCTATACAGAGCCGTGGTTGCGCCTGGATAAAGGGCGTCGGCGAGGTCGGTAAGTACAACTGGTCGATTGCCGCTATGCGACACCACGCTGACTGTGACGACGACCCTTACTCGGTTCCGTCCCGGAGCCGAGGTAAGGGCATGCGTGCGCAGAAATTGATGGCGTCTGCTTCATCTAAGCGCCGCCGCCACGCCGTCTAGGGCGAGGTCAATAATGCTGCGTACATTTCGGCTTTCGCTTCCCATCTCGACCGCGTACGCAAAGCCCAGTGCAGATATTTCCGGCGAAAACCTTGTACCGTCGGTGAGATTCATGGTTAGTAGCGGGCAGCACATCAGCGCCGCTTTCAGCAAATCCCGCCAGCCCTCGTCAAGCCAGCCACGGCGCTTCAGCTCGACAAGAATAGGAATGAGAACATCCTCTACCTTACTCTCGAAGAACATGCGACGGACTGCAGAGAGTCGGTGGTTATGGTCTACGCTGATGAGCCCATCCCCGATCTTGCACGTTATCTCTAGTCGTTCGCGGATCTCTCGCGGGTAGTACATCCACATAGCGAAAACATTGTGAAATAGCGGCTTTGCAAGGTCAAGCAGCGGGTCGTGGCGCCCGGCAAAGGCGGGATCGAAGTAGACGAGACTAGCTGGCTGCGCACGAAGAAAGACATTACCGTTGTGCGCGTCACCATGACCCACGACAGAGGGACCACTTTTCCCAGGACGCAAAAGAGCGACACTGCGTGACACTATGCCGCTCAAGGTTTCGGTGTAGTCCTGGCCGTTGATCTGCCAACGCATCGAAAATAGATCCGACTTCTGGATGGTTCCACCTGGAAGTATTACTTCGCCGGCATCCGGATAGAACTGCCGGTACCGCTGTCCGTTCAACCGGTGGTAGAAGAGCTGATGGATCGGAGCAACGTTCGATTCCTCGGCATCGATTTCCAGCGTACCGGAATAGATCCGGAGAAGATCGCGGTCGGCTTGACGTTGTGCGACCGCAAGTGGAGCAAGAAGATCCACGTTGCCATTATCGATCTCCCACGCAACGTCAAATACGGTTGGGTCATCAACTACCTCGTAGATCAGTAACTGTCGGCCCGCCTCGGTCGAACTATAAAGCGGCTGGATAACGGGGTATCCAGCCGCCGCCAAGGAACTACTGTTGTAGTACTCGTCGATAGCGGAGTCTTGTTCGATGTGCGTCTTGAAGAAAAGGCGACGCCCATCTGCTAGCCCGACGAAGCCGTTGAAGGAATTGAGGGAGACAGCCAATGGCCGCAGCTCTACCGAAACCACATCGAGTGGAAAGATCCTCCTCAAAAAGCCTAGGAGCATGCTTTCCGCACGCGCTTTGTCTTTGAACTGCTCCTGCTGCACAACGGACAAGAGAGTGGCGTCCACTCGGATCCTTCCAGCTATCGTCGAGAGTTCGAGCGTCTTCCCTACCGGTTGATCCGGTCGAGTACGTATTGAGCCGCCGCGGCGTGCGCCGGAAAGTCTTCGTATTCGGCGAGTGTCACAGCTACTGGCGCGATCGCGGCCGCTCCTTCGTCCGTGACGTATGCGAACCCCGATCGCTTCATGAAGTCGAGGACCCCCACACAGGACTGACTTCTTGCCATCCCAGCGGTTGGCAGGATGGCGTTGACACCAATCACGAAGTTTCCCAGTGGGATTGAAGCGTTACTACCCAGAAGTACCTCGCCAGCGTGCTGGATACGGGGAAGTAGCTCGAACGGACTTTCCGTTATTACCCGGAGGTGCTCCGGAGCCCATTCGTTGACGAAGGCGAGTGATTCTCTCAGCGAAGATGTGTGGACGATACCGCCGTACCCGGCCATTACGCTCTCAACGAAGCCACGCCGCTTCGGTGGCAGCTTGGCGATAAGGCTCGGAATAATCTTCACAACTGCAGCGGCGACTTCATCAGCATGGGTCACCAGCAAGGCGGCAGAGTCCGGGCCGTGTTCCGCCTCGACGATCAATTCCCGCGCGGTCAGCTCGGGATCAGCCGAGCCATCACAAAGGATGATCGATTCACTGGGTCCAGCAGGTGTGCCTGGATCAATCGCACCATACAACAGCCGCTTCGCCGCGGACACGTACTGGTTGCCAGGACCAACGATCTTCTCCACAGGCGTCACGCTTTGCGTCCCGTACGTTAGTGCCGCCACCGCCTGCGCCCCTCCCATCTTGTAGACGGTCTTGACGCCGCACATGCGTGCAGCCACCAATGAAGCGGCGTCAACTGTGCCGTCCGGCCCAGGGGGTGTGCACACAGCAATTTCCGGCACGCCGGCAAGGACCGCCGGCGTACAGAGCATGGCCACGACAGAGGGAAATGATCCCTTACCTCGTGGCACATACAGGCCAACAGACGCGATGGGCGTCCACCGCTCGCCGGCAATGACGCCCGGCCGTACTTCGTGCATCCATGATTCTTGCGGTACTTGGGCGCTGTGGTGCTTTCGGATGTTGGCGATTGCAGTCTCTAGCGCGGCGGCGAGCTTGGGATCAAGTTTCTCTTGTGCCGCGGCAAACTCCTCTTCGGAGACGCGAATACCATTGGCGGTCAGCGCTGCGCCGTCCAACCGTAGCGTGTGCTCAAGCAACGCTTCATCGCCACGTTGTTGAACATCGTCGATGATACCGCGAACCACGCCTTCCACGTTACTGTTATTGGCACGCACGCGACGAATTAATTGTCGCCGCTTTTCGGGTGGCAGCTCTGACAGTACATAGCTGTTGATTTTTAGCTCGGACACGATTTACGCCTCCGCCTTTCTCAAGAATGATAGGCCGTCGAGAACATCAAACACTCGGGTCATTTCTTCTTGCGTTCCCATGCTCATTCGAAACGTTCCCGCGAGCGGCGTTGCCGTTATCGGCCGTACCAGGATACCTGCCGCCTTAAGTTCCACTACGACCGCCTGACAGTTCGAAGGACGAACCAGAACGAAATTGGCCGCCCCTGGCCAAAACGCAACCCCGCGCTCGGAGAAGAAGTTGACGGCAGAGGGCTTGATAGCAAGCATGACCTCATCGACGTAAGCGCGGATTTCGTCCACGTGGGCAAGCTGCGCCTTCGCGGCCACCATAGCAAGCGAATTTACGTCGAACGGATTGCGCATCTTCGCCAATTGTGTGATGACTCCGGGGTGCGCAACAACGTATCCCAACCGCATACCGGCCATTGCAAAGGCTTTCGAGAAGGTCCGGATGACAAGAAGGTTGTCGTATTTCGCAGTCAAAGGCGCGACAGTTCTGCCGGTGAATTCGAAGTACGCTTCGTCCACGATCACTGGAACATCTGGGTGGGTTCGCACTACCTGTTCGATGAAGGCCAAGTCGATGTGCGTACCGGTAGGATTGTTTGGGTTGATAAGCACGATGAGTTTCGGAGTGCGCTCCAGCGCCCTCTCGAAGCGCTCGTATGGGAAGGTAAGGTCATCATTGTAGGGGACTCCCCGCACGACTGCTTCCGCGAGTGCGGCGACATGACCGAAAACTGGAAACTCCGGACGCGCCATTACAACCGTGTCGCCCGGGCCTAGAAATGCGCGCAGGCAAAGGTCAATGGCTTGATCGGAGCCATTCGTCGCGAGTATGTGACCACCCGGGACACCACAATATTGGCCAATTGCGTCCGTCAACCCCTCTCCGTCAGGGTAAGAATGCATGCCACGATCGTGGAGATGGTTTGTGACCGCCTCTATGGCGTGGGGCGACAGAGGGCGAGTGGCCTCATTTCGGTCGAGCCGAACATAGTTGTGTCGATCGAGCCCAAGCCAGTCGGGAACGTAAGGCGCGGCTTCCCTCACGCCTGAACGAATTTTCAAGGGCGCTGCCGCAGCGGTCATCCCAACCTCTTGATTCGCAAGATGCGATGTCGATCGCATTGGTCTATCGCCGTACCGTGAAGTCGTTGTAGCACTGGGTCGCGAAGCCGCTGGCCGCCAGCTCCTCTACAGTATTCGCGCCCGTGCCCACTCCAATCGTATAGCAACCTGCGCTGTGGGCTGATTCGAGTCCGATAATCGAGTCCTCCACCGCCACACAATCGGAGGTGGCAACGCCAAGCCCGTTAGCCGCAGAAACGTATGGGTCTGGCGCAGGCTTGCGTCTCTGCCCAAGTTCATCGTTTCCCGTAACTTGAGTTACGTACCTCAAGAGTTCAGCTGCTTCCAGCATATTTTCGATTTCGCTTCTGGGATTGTTGGACACGACTGCGCACGCTAAGTCAGCACGGCGTGCCGCATCAAGGATTTCTAACACTCCGTCGTGGACGATGGGCTTAGCTTGTCGGCGGACCAGCTCATGCTTGGCAACTAGAAGCTCCACATCTTCATCCGTCAGTACAAGGTTAAGCTCGCCCCCGAGAACTCTCCAAAAGTCGTCAAGCGCTAAAGCGAAGTAGCGCCGGATCAGCGTCCGTGGCACCTGGTCGTGCGATCCGCAGAATGGCGCTAACAACTCGCCGACTACCTCGCAGTCTTGGCTAAGACTGTCGATCAGCACGCCGTCCATATCGAAGAGGATGGCCCGCGTGGCGGCAGGGATGGAAAATCTGTCCGCTAACCACAACGGATCAGACTTTCTCGCGCGAGACGTCATGCGTAGATATCCTTCGGCTTTATGCGGTGGCCGCATCGGCTTCATAACTCGTGTTATCTCGTATGGTCGCTTGCTTAGACGGGAGTAATCTCGTGCTTTTTATGCCGGTCTTCGGACGGTTCGCTCGAATCGGAAGTCGCATCGGTTCGCGTTGGGCTTCTTGCTGGCGTCGTATATGGGAAGCGTCCCGCCCGCTTCCCCAGCACGGTCCAAAGCGGCTTGTGCTGCACAGACCCCATCGGACACCGAGGCAGGACGGTGTGAACGAGCTGGCTGAACCTGGACCACGGAGCTGGCGGCTATCCGAGTGGTTTCGTCCGGAGTCGTACTGATAGTGGCCAACTCTTTTCACGCCGTCGGGTTGAAGACTTGTCACAACCACCTCAAGGCCGCAGAAGTGGCACCGATTGGCGTGCAGGAAACCTGTTGGCATGCAACACGAACTAAAGATCGGCAGGGACAGCGCTGTCACATGGTCGACTTGAGACGCAACACGCCTGGACGCGCATCCGCACGGCATGACTAGGTGCCGGTGCTATGGCTCTCCGCGCCAGACACGGCAAAATGACCGCATCGGCGCGAGATATGGCCGACAACTCGGAAGGCTTGGCTCCGGCCCTGGCTTACTCTAGTCATGACGAGGAAGACAGTAACAAGGGCCAGAGGGAGCGTCAACCGCGTACTTCGCCCTGAATGTCCTGGCCAGCGGCCCGATAGGGCTGGCAGCTACTCGTCGGTAAACGTCCTTACAGCATGGGCGTTCGAGTTGCTGCCTGCTGGCTGGCATACGTCTAGCAAAGCCGGCTACGCGACACAGACCCAGTACGGCGCGCTGCGGTCGCACGCCAGGGCATCCTGCTCGCGAGCTAAGGTCAGCCGGGCCAGCAGCTTGACCTCGCCATCCTCACCCTGACTTTCGAAACCCTCACACATGACGAACTGCGAGCTGCCGCCGACGGTCTGCTGGAACTCGGCCTGGTCGAGCAGATGGCGACCCTGACGGCGAAGCAACCGACTGCATCTGACTAGAGCGGGGATCGATTGCGTCGAACAATTCGATGGCCAGGTTGCCGACTACCGCCGCGTCAGGTGCGCAGCTTCCGGTCCGATCACACATTTCTACGGGCCGTTCACCGGAAATGCTGTCATCGACTCTGCCGGTCCTGTCCACCAGCCTGTGGGTACGGCGCCTGGTACAGCAGAGGCCGCCATTCTTGTGGACGCAGTGATGCAGGCAATTGACGTACTCGGTCTGGACGATCCCGACAATGCGCGTACCCGCCTACACCTGGAATCGACGATCCTTCAGTCCGCCACGCCGAGCCAGGACCGAGCCCGCATGGTGCTCAGGCTCGCGACCGAAGTGCTCGCCACGGCCGAGCCCACAACGCTTCAGATGATCCTGGACGCTGCGGTTAGAGAGATGGCCCAGCGCACCGGCGAAAACTAACCGGACCATTGCGTCGCTGATGTGGCGACTGAGGGTCCGCGCCTGGATCCGCCCGATTATACGGGATCGATCACGTCCACCCCAGCACACGCCCATAGCACTCCTTAGTCGGCACGCGGTTACTCCTTGTCAAGGGCAACCACGCTTACGAACCACTGCGGGGTGGACGAACGGCCGGGATCGGATCACCTGACCAGCCATTTGTCGCCGAAATGTCCCCGCACGGTCCGTGGTAAAGACCTGCATGGATGGAATTTTAACTGCTTAGACATGGTGGGGCGGGCGGGACTCGAACCCGCGACCGAGGGATTATGAGTCCCCTGCTCTAACCCACTGAGCTACCGCCCCCGTACCGGCGGCGATCCTATCCCGCCCCGTCGAGGGCGGGCCAGTGATCTACAGGCCGGCGCCGGTCAGGGCGCCGAGGGAGGACAGGGCCTCGCCTGCTGTGCGCCAGCCGCCGGCCAGGGCGCCCTGGATGGAGGGGCTGTCGCGGTGATCGCCTGCTACGAAGAGACCGTCTCCCAGGGAGACCTGCTTGCGCAAGCGGGATTGGGGGACGTTCGCCGCGGGGAGGGCCTCGGGTATGGAGACGACGCTGAGGAGTTCCCAGTCGTCGGCCGGGGTGCCGTAGATGCGGCTGAGCTCGACGCGGATGACCGCCTCCGAGGCTCCGGAGGGGGCGGAGACGCCCACCGAGGATGCGGCGATGAGGGATTTTCCGGCCGGGGCGTATTCGGGGGCCGCGTTCGACATGACGATGGTGTTCGCGACGATTTCGCGGCGGTCGCCGTCCAGCAGGAGGGTCGGTTCGTCGATGGGGGCCTGGTCGGCGCCGAAGTAGTACGTCGTGAGGCCGCGCATGTCCGGCTTGGGGAGGCGGGGCAGGAGATGAGCCGCCGTGGACGGGTCGGTGGCGACGATGACGGCACGGCAGGTGATCTCGCCGGCGTCGGTGATCACCGTACGGGGTCCGACCTCGAGGGTGCGGCAGCCGATGAGCAGTTGGGGGTACGGGAGAGGGCCGGCGATCGCGGCGGGGAGGGCAGCCATGCCGGCGGCCGGGACGCCGATGCGGCCGCGGGCGAACGAGCGCAGCACCATCGCGAGGACGTGGCTGGAGGTGTCGAGGGCGCGGTCGGCGAAGACGCCGGACAGGAACGGCCGCAGCACTTCCTCGATCATGCGGTGGGAGAGGCCGGCTCGGCGCAGTGCTTCCTGAGTGGTCACCTCGGGGGCGTCCAGGAGGCGGCTCGGGGCGTACGTGGCGCAGCGGGTGGCCAGGGCGGCGAACTTGAGACGGTCGGAGAGTGAGCCGACACCGGAGGTGAGGGTCTGCGCCGCCGTCTTCGGGTCGCGAAGCGGGTTTTCGAGCCGGTGCAGTGACGAGCCGCGGCGGACGAGGACACCCGGGGTGAAGTAGCGCATGTCCAGCGCGTCGATGTCGACGAGGGCGGGGACGCGGGGGTACGCGGTGTTGAGGACCTGGAAGCCGCGGTCCAGCCGCCAGCCGTCGACGACGTCGGTGGCGACGCGGCCGCCGATGCGGTCGGATGCCTCCACCAGCAGCCAGTTGACGCCGGCCCGGTCGAGGCGGCGGGCAGCAGCGAGCCCGGCGAGACCGCCGCCGATGATGACGACGTCCACCGACACGGGATGCGACACGGGCACCTCACAGGGGGACAAACAACGCAGGCCTCAGCCTAACGGTGGACAGCGCCAACGGCAGGAGAAAGAAGGAAGGAGAGAGGGACGGACGGAGGGACAAGCCAAGCCGACCTGCAGGACCGCGCCCACCGCAGAACCGCACCCACCGCAGAACCGCACCCACCGCAGGACCACGCCCACCGCAGACCCGCGCCCACCGCGCGACCGCGCCCACCGCACCGCGGGGTTTCAGGGGGCTCGGCCCCCTGAGCTGGAATGCAAGAAAGGGCCCCGGTCCGCGCATTCCGCGGACATGAGCCCTCAACCGTCTCGCTCCCCCGATTGGACTCGAACCAATAACCTGCCGGTTAACAGCCGGCTGCTCTGCCAATTGAGCTACAGGGGATCGTGCTGCGCCCCGATTTCCCGCTTCCGCGAGTTGTCGTGGCGACCGGAACGACAATACATGACGCGGGGGCCCACGCTCCAGGAGGGTGACCTGACGCGCCGCGGGCGCCGCAACAGGGATGAAACAGGCTTGGGGGGTATGAGCGCGCGGCAGGATGGGTAAGAAGCTCTCAGACGCACAAGCGTCGACGATCGGAAGGAGCCGCCATGCGCGGAAAGCTCATGTTCATCACGGGTCTCGCGGCGGGCTTCGTCCTGGGCAGCCGGGCCGGCCGGGAGAAGTACGAGGAGATCAGCGCCAACGCCAAGAAGGTGTGGGAGCACCCGACGGTGCAGGAGGCCGCGGGCGTCGCCCAGGCGCAGGCCAACAAGCTCTACACCGAGGGCAAGGACAAGCTCAACCAGTCCAAGCTCGGTGAGAAGCTGCACTCCGCGAGCACCAGCTCTTCGGACAGCACCCTGTCGAGCACCGGCGCTTCGACGTCGTCCTCGAACGGGACCGGCACCACGTACTGATCTGCCGCAAGCTCAAGGCCCGGCCCACGATCGTGGGCCGGGCCTTTGCTTGTCCGAAGGGGTCAGGAGGACGAGGAGAAGGCCGCGTCGAAGGCCGCCGAGGGTGCGTCGAACGCCAGCCGGCGGACGAACTGCAGGGCTTCGGGGGCGCCGACCAGGCGGTCCATGCCGGCGTCCTCCCACTCGATCGAGAGCGGGCCGGTGTAGTTGATGGCGTTCAGTGCCCGGAAGCAGTCCTCCCAGGGCACGTCGCCGTGCCCCGTCGAGACGAAGTCCCAGCCCCGGCGCAGGTCGGCCCAGGGCAGGTGGGAGGACATGCGGCCGCGGCGGCCGTCACCGGTACGGACCTTCGCGTCCTTGCAGTCGACGTGGTAGATCCGGTCGGCGAACTCGAGGATGAAGTTGACCGGGTCGAGGTCCTGCCACACGAAGTGCGACGGGTCCCAGTTGAGCCCGAACGCGGGGCGGTTGCCGATGGCCTCGAGGGTGCGGCGGGTCGTCCAATAGTCGTACGCGATCTCGCTGGGGTGGACCTCGTGCGCGAAGCGGACGCCGACCTCGTCGAAGACGTCGAGGATGGGGTTCCAGCGGTCGGCGAAGTCCTGGTAGCCGCGTTCGATCATGGCCGGGGGCACGGGCGGGAACATGGCCACCGTGTGCCAGATCGAGGAGCCGGTGAAGCCGACGACCGTGTCGACGCCGAGTTTGGCGGCGGCGCGGGCGGTGTCCTTCATCCGCTCGGCGGCCCGTCCCCGGACACCTTCGGCGTCACCGTCGCCCCAGATCGAGGGCGGCAGGATGTCCTGGTGCCGCTCGTCGATCGGGTGGTCGCAGACGGCCTGACCGACCAGGTGGTTGGAGATCGCGAAGACCTGCAGGTTGTGCTTGGCGAGCTGCTCGCGCTTGCGGTCGACGTAGTCGTCCTCGGCCAGCGCCCGGTCGACCTCGAAGTGGTCGCCCCAGCAGGCGATCTCCAGGCCGTCGTAGCCCCACTCGGAGGCCAGGCGGCAGACCTCCTCGAAGGGCAGGTCGGCCCACTGGCCGGTGAAGAGCGTGATGGGTCGTGCCATGTCATCTCCCTGTTCGCACTGCTCACGAAAAGGGTTCCGGTGGCCCGGGTGAGGTCCGGACCGGTAGGCACGGTCGCGGGGACGTCACGGCCCGGCCGGGTTTGCGCCTCCCGGCCCGGCCTGCCCGTCGCGGCAGTGCCTGCTCCGACTCTAGAGCCGTGGCCGCGGCCACGGAAGACCCCTGGTCAGTGCACGGCGCAGGCTTCGGCGGGGGGCGACAGGCCGAGCTCACCCAGGGCGCTCTTCGCGTACGCGAGCTGTGCGGCCGCCTCGGTCCCGTGCGCGACGTGGACGTCGACGTAGTCGGTGCCGGGGTGCTCCCCCGCCATCAGATGCCGCAGCGCCGCCCGCCAGACCTCGGTGGTCGCCGTCAGCGGCTCCGGGGGTGAGGTGTGCACCGGTACGGCGTACCGGACGCGCCACGGGCCCGGCAAGGGGTTCTCGAGCGCCTGGGCGAGGTCGTCGGCGTACCCGCCCGCGGGGTTGGTGACGGGATGCCGCCGCCCGGGCCGGACGTACGAGCGGAGGGTCTCGGCGGCCGCGGCCGGATCAGCGGCCTCGAGCGCCGCGGCGACCTTGACGCCGATGACCGAGATGCCGGCGGCGGCGAGGCGGTCGAGGGCGTCGGCGGGGTCCTCCCAGGTGCAGGCGAGGGCGTCGAGGTCGAGCCAGACACCGAGGCGTTCGCGGTCGAGCCGGGCGAAGGCCTCGATGATCGAGGCGGCGTCGTCGAGCAGGAAGCCGGGCTCGGGGGTGAAGCCGACGCGGACCGCGCGGCCGCGGTGCCAGGCGACCTCGGCGAGGCCGGCGGAGAGCCGCGACAGCACCCGGGAGGCCGCTTTCTGGCGGGCGTCGTCCCAGCCTTCGCGGGGGCCGAGACCGGTCGTGGTGACCACACCGCGGACGGCGTCCTCGGGGAGGAGATCGGTGAGCACACGGGCGAGGTCGAGGGTGTATTCGAGCCGCGCCGGGCTGCTCCAGTCGGGAACCTCGGGGTCCTCGTCGCCGCCCTCGGCGTAGGGCGCTCCGCTCAACGTGACGATCTCGAGCCCGCGGGCGTCGAGTTCGGCGCGCAGCCGGGTGCGGGAGCGCCCGTCGATCGCGAGGGCGGCGGCGAGGGTGGGCGGGAGCCACAGGCTCACCCCGAGGGTGTCCACGGCGAGCCGCTCGCGGACGGCGGCGTACGCGTCGAGGTGCTCGACGACACCCGGGAGGTCCCGGGCGGGCCGCTCGTCGGCGCCGTGGCTCAAGTGGACGACCCGGCCCGAGTGGTGGCGCAGACGCATCAGAATCCCTCCTGGAGCGGGGCGTCACCGGTGCATTCGCACGTGCATCGGCGTGTGCAGCGTCCAGTATGGACCACTTGGCCGCGGGCTTCCGACGCTGTCGTGGCGGACCGACGGGATGCCATGACGCCTCCATCCGTGGGTTGTCTGCCCTCGGATACGAGACTCAACCGCCCGACGGATCAGCGCCGTACGCGCCGTGCGACGCCGTGACCGGCGCAGACATGATCCACAAAGGGCGGTCGTATCGGCTCGTACCGATGCGACCGCCCATCATGAGCTGCCCATGTATCCCCTTGACGGCAAGTCGACACACCATCGAAGAGAGCGTTATCTGTGCACTAAATGCACACTTGGACACGCACGGAACGATCACACGTGCGGATGTCCCGCGGCTGCCCGGCACCGATCGGGAACCCGGTCGGTCGATGCCGGACAGCCGCTCCGTCGTACGCCCGCCGGCACGGGGCGCAACCGTGCCGGCCCTCACGACGTACGGCGGAGGTTCTGCTCTAGACCGGTGCCAGCACCGCCTCCACGTCGACCCACGCCGACGCCGCAGCCGAACGCTCGACGGCGTCGAGGACCAACTGCACCTGCAGCGCGTCCGCGAACGACGGCGTCGGGTCCTCCCCGGCCGCGATCGCCGCGATCAGGTCCCGCATCTCGTGGGTGAACGAGTGCTCGTACCCGATCGGGTGGCCCGGCGGCCACCACGCCGCGAGGTACGGGTGCTCCGGCTCGGTCACCAGGATCCGGCTGAAGCCCTGCTCGGTCGTCGGCAGGGTGGCGTCGTAGAACTCGAGCTCGTTCATCCGCTCGAAGTCGAACGCCACCGAGCCGAGCTCGCCGTTCAGCTCCACCCGCAGACCGTTCTTGCGGCCGGTGGCAAAACGGGTCGCCTCGTAGGTGGCGACCGCTCCCCCGTCCAGGCGCGCCAGGAACAGCGCGGCGTCGTCGACCGTGACCTGGCCGAAGCCGGCACTGCCGTTCCCCGCGGCCGACAGTCCGGCGGCCTCGGTGGGCAGAGGCCGCTGACGGACGAACGTCTCGGTCAGCGCGCTGACCTTGGTGATCGACTGGCCGGTGACGAACTGCGTGAGGTCGACGATGTGCGCGCCGATGTCACCCAGGGCCCCCGAGCCGGCCACGTCCTTGCGCAGCCGCCAGACCAGCGGGAAGTTCGGATCGACGATCCAGTCCTGCAGGTACACCGCCCGGACGTGCCGGATCTTGCCGATCCGTCCCGCCGCCACCAGCTGACGCATCAGGGCGACGGCCGGCACCCGGCGATAGTTGAAGCCGCACATCGCGCGTACGCCGTTGGCCTGGGCCTCCGCCGCGGCCGCGGCCATCTCGCGGGCCTCGGCCACCGAGTTGGCCAGGGGTTTCTCGCACAGCACGTGCTTGCCCGCGGCGAGCGCGGCCAGCGCGATCTCCCGGTGGGTGTCACCCGGCGTGCAGATGTCCACCAGGTCGATGTCGTCCCGCTCGACCAGGGCACGCCAGTCGGTGGTGTGCCCCTCCCAGCCGAGCTTTGCCGCCGCGGCCGCGACCTTGTCCTCGTCGCGGCCGCAGACCACCGACATCCGTGCCGACAGCGGCAGGTCGAAAGCGTGGTTGACGGTGCGCCAGGCCTGTGAGTGCGCGGCGCCCATGAACGCGTAGCCGACCATGCCGACCCGCAGCTGCCCCATCTGTTCTCCTTACAACGAAGTGGACGGACCGCTCTAGAAGCCGAGCTTGGCGTACTGGGCCGCGTTCTCCTTGGTGATCGTCTCGGAGGCGAGGGTGATCTCCTTGGGGACCTGCAGCTCGACCAGGTCGGTCATGCCCTTGTTCTGACCGATCAGGCGGGCCAGCGAGATCGCCGACGACGCCATCGACGGGCTGTAGGTGACGGTCGCCTTCAGCACGCTGTTGTCGGCGATGATCGCGTCGATGGCGGCCTTCGAGCCGGCGCCGCCGACCATGAAGAACTCCTTGCGGCCGGCCTGGTTGACCGCCGCGAGAACGCCGATGCCCTGGTCGTCGTCGTGGTTCCAGAGCGCGTCCATCTTCGGGACCGCCTGCAGGAGCTCGGTCGCGGCCCGCTGGCCGGTGTCCGCCGTGAACTCCGCCGGGCGGCGGTTCGCGACCTTGAAACCGAACGTCGCCAGCGCCTCACGGAAGCCCGCGGAACGCTCCTGGGTCAGCTCGAGCGAGTCGATGCCCGGGATCTCACCGATCTGCGGGTTGCTGACGCCCTTGGCCTTGAGCTGCTCGCCGATGTAGTTGCCGGCGGCCAGGCCCATGCCGAAGTTGTCACCCTTGATCTGCAGGCGGTACGCGCCCCGGTCGGGGAACGCCCGGTCCAGGTTGATGACCGGGATGCCGGCCTTCATGGCCTCGAGACCGGCCGAGTTGAGCTCCTTGCCGTCGTGCGGCAGCAGGACGATCACGTTCGGCTTCTGCGCGATCAGGGTGGAGAGCGCGGCGCGCTGGGCAGCCGCGTCGGCGCCGGCCTCGACGCTGCGGAACTCCACGTCGGGGTACGCCTGAGCCTGCGCCTTGGCGTTGTTGGTGATGGCGGCGACCCAGCCGTGGTCCGCGGCCGGAGCCGAGAAACCGATGATCACCTTCGTACCGGGGGCGGCGTTGGCGTTGGAGCCGGAGGCATCGGTCTTGATCTGCGTGTTCTCACCCGGGTCGTTGCTGGTGCACGCGGTGAGCAGGGCGCCGGCGCCGAGGGCGGCGCCGCCGAAGAGGATGCGGCGACGGGACATGTCGTTCATCGGATTTCTCCCAGGAGTGACCGGGCGGCCGTTGCCGGTCGCCTGTATGAGGGGGGCTTGCTCAGGAGGTGGGCTTGCGCCCGAGGAGTTGGGTCAGTGAGCGGTAACGGAACTGCTGGATGAGCACGGCGGCGACGATGATGCCGCCCTTGACCATGTTCTGAACCTCGGTGGAGAGGTTGTTGATCGCAAAGAGGTTGGTGATCGTGGAGAAGACCAGCACCCCGAACAGGGCGCCGATGATGGTGCCGCGGCCGCCGCTGAGCAGCGTGCCACCGATGATCGCCGCGGCGATCGCGTCGAGCTCGTAGAGGTTCGCCATCGCCGCCTGCGCACTGGTCGCCTGCGACGTGAGCATGATCGCGGCGATGCCGCAGCACAGGCCCGAGAGCGCGTAGAGCAGGACGGTGTGCCAGCGGACGTTGATGCCGGCCAGCCGGGCCGCCTCGGGGTTGCCGCCGACCGCGACGGTGCGGCGCCCGAACGTGGTGCGGTTGAGCAGGACCCAGCCCGCCGCGACCACCACCGCCAGGATGATGACGAGCATCGGGATGCCGAGGATCTTCGTACTCGCGATGCTGTTGATCGTCGAGTTCGCGGAGACCTGCGTCTGCTTGCCGGAGATCTGCGCCGCCAGACCGCGGGCCGCGACCATCATGGCCAGCGTCGCGATGAAGGGCACCAGCCGGCCGTACGAGATCAGCGCGCCGTTGACCAGCCCGACCACCACGCCGACGACGATCGCGGTGAAGATCATGCCGAAGGTGCCGTAGCTCTGGGTGGAGAGCGTGGTCGACCAGACACCGGCGATCGCGATGATCGCGCCGACCGACAGGTCGATGCCACCGCCGATGATCACAAAGGTCATGCCGACGGTCACGACACCGATGGCCGAGGCCTGCGTCAGGATCGTGAAGACGTTGTTCTTGACCCAGGTGGCGTCGCCGTAGAGCTCCGGCCGGGTCGCGATCCCGATGATCACCAGGATGACGAGGACACCGACCAGGCCGAGGTTGCGCCGCAACGACTCCGCGCCGTCACCCTTGAGCCAGTTGGCCCGGGACTTGTCCTTGCTGACCGCGGGCGCGACCGGCGGACTCTGCGCCGGCAGGCTCGGCTTCGTGCTCTGATCCGTCACGCCGGCTCTCCTTCCATCAAGGACCCCGCCATCACGAGGTCAAGAACAGTGGCTTCATCGATCTTGTCGGCGAGGGCCTCGTGGATCAGGTGTCCCTCGCGCATGACCAGCACCCGGTCGGCGAGGCCGAGGACCTCGGGAACCTCGCTGGAGACCAGCAGCACGCCCACACCGCGGGCGGCGAGGTCGTGGATGACCTGGTAGAGCTCGGCCCGCGCGCCCACGTCCACGCCCCGGGTCGGCTCGTCGAGCAGGAGCAGCTTCGTGCCGCCGAGCAGCCACCGGCCGACGACGACCTTCTGCTGGTTGCCGCCGGAGAGGGTGCGCACCGCGCGACTCACGTCCCGGGGGCGCAACTCCAGCAGGTCGGCGGTCTGCATGGCCGCGGTCCGCTCCTTGCCGGTGTCCGTGAAACCACCGTGCGCGTACCCGGAGAAGGACGCGAGTGTCATGTTGCGGTAGATCGGCTCGTCGAGCAGCAGGGCCTGGCTCTTGCGTTCCTCGGGAGCCATGCCCATGCCGTGCTTGACCGCGGCGCCGATCGTGGTGATCTTCTTGCCGTTGAGGGTGACGGTGCCGCTGTCGGCCCGCCGCGCCCCGAAGATCGTCTCCAGCAGCTCGGAGCGGCCGGACCCGACCAGCCCGGCGATCCCGACGATCTCGCCGGCGCCGACGGTGAGCGAGGCGTCCGCGAACTCACCCTCGCGGGTGAGCCGGTCGACCACGAGCAGCGGCTCCCGGACCTTCGGCTCGACCCGCGGCGGGAAGACGTACTCGATGGTGCGGCCCGTCATCCGGCTGACCAGCTCGCGGGTCGGTGTTTCGCGTGCGGGGAGGTTCGCGGCCGTGGTGCGGCCGTCCTTGAGCACGGTGACCCGGTCACCGATGTCGCGGATCTCCTCGAGCCGGTGCGAGATGTAGATGACCGCGATGCCCTGAGCGGTCAGCTCGCGGATGATGCGGAAAAGGTTCTCCACCTCGTCATGGGCAAGCACGGCGCTGGGCTCGTCCATGACGATCAGCCGGGCGTCGTGCGAGAGCGCACGCGCCATGCTGACGATCTGCTTGCCGGCCGCGGGCAACGACCGGACCAGGCTGCGCGGCGAGATCTGGGCGTGGCCGAGCCGGCTCAGGATCCCGCGCGTCCGCTGGGCCGTCGAGCGCCGCCGCAGGAATCCGCCGCGGCTCTCCTCGTGACCGAGGAACGCGTTCTCCGCGACCGACAGGTCGTCGACGAGGTCGAGCTCCTGGTAGATCGTGGCGATGCCGGCGCGCATGGCGGCCTGGGGGCTGGCCGGGGCGAACGACTCGCCGAGCCAGGTGACACTGCCCTCGTCCGCGTGGTGCACACCGGCGAGGACCTTGATCAGAGTGGACTTGCCGGCGCCGTTCTGGCCGAGGAGACAGTGGACCTCACCGGCCCGGACCTCGAGCTCGACACCGTCGAGGGCCCGCACACCGGGGAACGTCTTGACGACGCCCTCGAGCTTGAGCACAACCTCGCCGGCCGGCTCGGGCGTCTGGTTCACGGGAGTGGTCATGATGCCTGCTCAAAGGCCGTGTCGCTGGCCAGGACCGCGGCGCCGCTCACTCCGGCGCGCGCGCCGAGCTCGCTCAGCACGACCGGCAGATTGCCGGTCGCGAGCGGGAGCGACCTGCGGTAGACCACGCTGCGGATCTCGGCCAGGAGGATGTGACCGAGCTGGGCGAGCCCGCCCCCGATGACGATCATCGACGGGTTCGCAAAACTCACCAGGGTGGCCAGTGTCGCGCCGACGCGGCGGCCACCGTCACGGATCAGGCGGATGCAGGTCACGTCGCCCTCCGCGGCGCCCTCGGCGACGTCACGGGCGCCGAGCTCGCCGTTGAGGGTGAGGCGTTCCGCCAGGGCGGGCGACTCACCGCTGCGGGCGGCGGCCTGAGCGTCGCGGGCCAGGGCGGCCCCGCTGAAGAGGGCTTCCAGACAGCCGGCGTTGCCGCACGAGCACATCGGACCGTGGGCGTCGACCTGGATGTGGCCGATGTCGCCGGCGCACCCGTCGACTCCCCGGTAGACGTAGCCGGCCAGGTGGATGCCGCAGCCGATACCCGTACCGATCTTGACGAAGAGGAAGTCGTCGACGGAGTGGGCGACACCGCCGTGCCGCTCGCCGATCGCCATGATGTTGACGTCGTTGTCGACCACGGCCGGGCAGCCGTGCTCGCGCGCCAGCAGCTCGCGGACGGGATAACGGTCCCAGCCCGGCATGATCGGCGGCGAGACCGGGACACCGTCGCGGAAGCTGACCGGGCCGGGGACGCCGATGCCGACAGCATCGAGTTTCTCGAAGGCGCCGTCGGTGCGGGCCTTGGCCAGCAGCTCGTTGACCCGGTGGAGGATGGCCTTGGGACCGGACCGGATGTCGGCCGCCTCCCGGTAGTTCGCGACGGGCTCCAGGCGCCCGTTGGTGACCTCGATGTCGATGGAACTCGCGCCGAGATCGACGGCGGCGAAGCGCAACCGCGGCTGCAGCTCGACCAGCGTGGAGCGCCGGCCACCGCGCGAGGCGGCCATGCCGGCCTCCGCTATGTAGCCCGCGGCGACGAGCCTCTCGACCTCGGCGAGCAGTCGGGGACGGGTCAGGTCGAGCCGATCACCCAGCTCGGCGCGGGAGATCGGCCCTTCGTCGCGCAGCAGACGGAGCAGGCGAAGATGGGGCGGATCGACGACTTGCACGGGCACCTCCGGCCGTTCACACCGCCGAAACGGGACGGTGTCACGACCGTCACACTAGGGCCCTTCCGGCAGGCTCGTCCATACCTTCTCGATGATCCCCGCAAACTTTTGTCGACTTATTCAAAAGTCAATACGCCAGGTGGCTACTCGCTCACGAACTTGCTGCCCCGGACAGGCCGACGGCCGCGAACCCTGATCGGGTCCGCGGCCGTCGGTGGCGGGCGGGAGAGCTAGTTGGTGCTCAAGCCCTTCTCGCTGCCCTTCTTGAGCTTGCGGTCGTCCCTGAGCTGCAGGAACGGCTCGTCGGTCGGGTCGTGGCCGGCCGCGATGGCCCGGCCGCGCTCCAGCTCCGCGTCGAGCTCGGCACCGATCATGATCGCGATGTTGGAGATCCAGAGCCAGACCAGGAACGCGATGACACCACCGAGCGTGCCGTACGTCTTGTTGTAGTTGGCGAAGCTGGCCAGGTAGAGCGCAAAGGCGCCGGAAGCGATCAGCCAGAGCACCACGGCGAAGATGCCGCCGGGGCTGACCCAGCGGAAACCACCGGTCTTCGCGTTCGGGGAGGCCCAGTACAGGATGGCGAACATCAGGCTGACGATGATCACCAGGACGGGCCACTTGGCGATGCTCCACGTCGTCACCGCGGCGGAACCGAGGCCGATGGTGTCACCGACCGCCTGCGCGAGATCACCGGTGAAGACGACGATGAAGACCGAGACGATGAGCATCAGGCCGATGACCGCGGTGACGCCGAGCCGGATCGGCAGCGTCTTCCAGATGGGCCGGCCCTCGGGCACGTCGTAGATGGCGTTCGAGGCGCGCATGAAGGCGCCGATGTAACCGGAGGCCGACCAGAAGGCCGCGAGAATACCGACGATCGCGGCGAGCCCGGCCGTGCCGGGGTCGGAGACCTGTGTGAGCACCTGGTCGAGCAGCGTCTGGATCTGGCTCGGGGCGATCTCGGAGACCGTCTGCTGCACCGTCTCCTGGCCGTTGTCGCTGAGCATGCCGAGGATCGACACGAGCACCAGCACACCGGGGAAGATCGACAGCACGCCGTAGTAGGTCAGCGCCGCGGCCCAGTCGGTGACGTTGTCCTCGGAGAACTGCTTGAACGTGCGCTTGAGCGCGCCCATGATGCCCTTGCCCTTGAGCTTCGCCGGGCTCTCCGGTCCGGCGTCGGGGCTGGGCGCGTCGAGATCGGCGGCCTTGTCCTCGGCGGTGCGCGAGGTCGCGGCGGCGTCGAGGTTCTTGTCCTCCCCGGTCCGCGCATCCTTCGCGTGACCCGAGGCGGGTGCCTTTGTGTCATCGGCCGAGTGATCGGCGTTGCGGAGAAGCTTCATTGCGGGGTACCTCCAGGCGCAGCGCGTCTTGGTCATCGCCGCTCCCCGCGCGCCGGCCACCCCCGCAGGCGGCCCGCGTGAAGTGCGGCCTAGCAGGAGGGATGCCCCCTGGCGGGGTGTCCTAACCTTTCGAACCCAGGCGCCTCACAGTCTGCCTTCAGTAACTATTTGCAGAGCAGCTTTTCCATGCGGCGGCCCGCGACGGCCAGACCGAGCGCGAGCAGAGCGAGCAGGTAGACCACGTCGACCAGCTGGATCCAGCCGACCGAGCCCGTGGTGACGGCCCGGATCAGGTCGACCGAGCGGTACAGCGGGGTCACCTCGACCACCCAGCGCAGCACCGCCGGATAGGCCTGAGCGGGGACGAAGGTGCCCGAGAAGAGGAAGAGCGCGAACTGCGCCGAGGACATCAGGTCGAAGTCCTGCCAGCTGCGCATGAAGGTCGACAGCGCCATGCCCACCCCGCCGAAGGCGAAGCCGACCAGGATCGCCGCCCCGAACGCGCCGAGAGCCCGGCCCGGCGTGGTCAGATCCATCACGACCATGATCACGAGGAAGGCAGCGGCGTAGATGTTGCCGCGGATCATCGCCCAGGCGAGCTCACCGGCGGCGATCTCGATCGGCCGCACCGGGGTCGCGAGGATCCCGTCGTACAGCTTCATGAACTTCATCTTCCCGAAGAAGTTGAAGGTGGTCTCCGAGAGCGCACCCGTCATCGCGGACGACGCGAGCATCGCCGGGGCGACGAACGCCGCGTAGTCGATCACCCGGCCGTCGGGCAGCGTCAGATCGCCGACCAGCGCACCGACCCCCACCCCGATCGAGAAGAGGTACAGGACCGGCTCCAGGAAGCCGGACGCCATGACCAGCCAGTACGCCGAGCGCAGGGTGGCGACGTTGCGCTCGACCATCGAGGTGGACCGGCGGGCGGAGCCCTCGAACGAGACGAGGCGGGGCAGGACCAGGGTCAGCATGTCGGGAGTCCTCTCACACCACGAGCCGGCGGGTGAACTGGCGGTGGGCCAGGAGCCAGCCGGCCGCGGCCCACAGGGCCAGGTAGACCACGTGCCCGGTGGCCGACCACGCCGGGGCGACACCCAGCGTGGCGGCCCGGCTGAGGTCGACGGCGTGCCAGAGCGGCAGGACGTAGGCGATCCCGCGGAGCAGGCCCGGCAGCGACTCGATCGGGAAGAAGACGCCGGAGAAGAGCGACATCGGGATCATGCCGAGCCGGAAGAGGATCGCCAGGTAACTGTCGGTGCGGATGGTCGACGCGTACGCGAAGGTCGGGGTGGCCACCGCGAGACCGGCCAGCGCCGCGATCGGCAGGGTGGCGAGGGCCCACCACGAGTGCATGGTGCCGAAGGCGCTCGCGACCAGCAGGAACGCCCCGGCACTGGTGACCGTGCGGAAGACGATGAAGGCCAGGTGGCCGTCGAGGATGTCGGACACCCGCAGCGGCGCGGCCGACTGGCCGTAGTAGATGCGCTGCCACTCGAAGCCACCGAGCACGGGCCAGCTGGAGTCAGCCATCGCGACCTGCACGGCGGTGGAGGCGATCAGCCCCGGCACCAGCCAGTCCAGATAGGGCACTCCCTCGACGCCACCCGTGACGTAGGCACCGACACCGACACCAAAACCGAGCATGGTCAGCAGCGGCAGGACGAACGACGACAGCACACTGCCGCGCCAGACGCGCCGATAGCTGACCAGGTGGTACTCCAGGACATATCGCGTCATCAGTCGACCAGCGTCCGGCCGGTGAGGTGCAGGAACACGTCCTCGAGGCTGCTGCGGCGCACCAGCACACTGGCCGGGCTCAGCAACCGGCGCTGCACCTCGGCCACCGCGGAGTCCCCGTCGGCGACGTAGAGCAGGATGCGGTCGGGCAGCACCTCGAGCCGCTCCCCCACACCGTCGAGCTTGCCGGCGAAGGCGTCCTGCGACTCCGCGTTGAAGCGCAGCTCGACCACCTCGCGTGTCGAATATTGCTCGATCAGGGCGCGTGGCGACCCCTCCGCGACGATCTTGCCGGCGTCCATGACGACGAGGCGGTCGCAGAGCTGCTCGGCCTCGTCCATGTAGTGGGTGGTGAGCACCAGCGTCACACCGCGCTGCTTGAGCCGGAACAACCGCTCCCAGACCAGGTGCCGCGCCTGCGGATCGAGACCGGTGGTCGGCTCGTCGAGCAGCACGATCTCGGGCTCGTTGACCAGGGCGCGGGCGATCGTGAGCCGGCGTTTCATGCCGCCGGAGAGCGGCTCGACCTTGCTGTCGGCCCGCTCGGTCAGCTGCACGAAGTCGAGCAGCTCGGCGGCACGCTCACGGGCCACCTTGCGCGGGATGCCGAAGAAGCGCGCATAGGTGGTGAGATTTTCCCGGACGGTCAGCTCGAGGTCGAGATTGTCGAGCTGCGGGCAGACGCCGAGCTTGGCCCGGATCTTCGGGCCGTCGCGGCGCGGGTCCAGCCCGAGGATGCTCAGCGTGCCGTCGGTCGGCGGGGACACACAGCCGATCATCCGCATCGTCGAGCTCTTGCCGGCGCCGTTGGGACCGAGGAACCCGAACGCCTCACCACGCTGCACGTCGACGTCGATGCCGTCGACCGCGGTGAAGTCGGCGAAGCGTTTGACCAGCCCCCGGGCGTGGATGAGTGTCACCCGGCCGACCCTAGTGACAGGGTCCGACAAAAATCAGGCGGGCGGGGTGGTGGCCTCCCGCGCCGAGGCGACCAGCTGGTCGGTGACCTCGACGACGGGCTCGGCGTCGACGGCGGTCTTCGCGTCGTACCGGACGGCCCAGCTCAGCCCGTCGACACCGCTCACCCGGCGGCCGACCACCCGGACACCGCCGTTGGGCGGCAGCGGGTGGTGCGACGTGTACGCCACCGACCGCGTCACGCGGGTGCGTACCTGGTCGGGCAGCTCCCCCGGCTCGAGCAGCAGGGCACCGAGCACCGGCCCGTCGATCTGCACGGTGTAGCCCTCGCGTTCCTGGGCGACCTCGGCCGGTGTGATCAGCAGCTCGCGGCCCGACCAGGCGACCTTGTGGATCTCGTGCCAGCCGAGCCGCTTGCCGTCCGGCAGCCACAGGCCGCGGTTGGTCGCCACGAGCACGTGCTCACCCGGCTCACCGACGTACGCCCAGGCCAGGACGCGTTCCTCGGCCTCCAGGGCCGGGCTCAGCTGTGCGGGAAGCTTGGGACGCCGACGAAAGAGACTCACAATCCACCTGCCGCCTGGTCGCGCAGTGCGCGAGCGTGCTGTTCGAGAGAGAAGAGCTCCCCGGCCAGGGCCAGGTACTCGTCCTTGTGCGCCACGGGGTTGATCCGCTGCACCTTGGACTTCAGCTCCTTGATCCGGGTGGTGACCGCGCCGACCTGGAGCCGGGCCAGTGTCACCTGGACGTACCGCAGGTCGGCCTCGCCGTCGACGTGCAGCGGCACGACCGCCAGCTCGCCGACCAGCGCCTTGCCGCCGAGATCGTCACACGCGTCGCGGACGGACTCGATCCAGCCGGCGCCGCCCGTCGCCGTGGTGGTGCCCCCGGCGACGGCGATCGCCTTGCGGATGCCCTGGAAGACCTCGTCGCCGTAGGTCTCCGGGCCGAGCGCGTCGAACATCGGACCGGCCAGCACCGGGTGCTGCAGGGCGAGTTTCAGCGCCTCCCGCTCGACCAGCCGCTGCGGGCTGTCGACGGGCCGGCGCGGCGCGGGCGCACCGGACGATTCCGGCGACGACGCGGACGCCACGGCCCGCTGCACGGGTTCGAGATCCATGCCCAGGTCACCGGCGAGCTTGCGGGCGTACTCGGGGCGCTTCTCGCGGTCCTTGATCTTGGCGACCAGGGGCGCGGCGCGGCGCATGGCCTCGACCCGGCCCTCGACGGTGTCCAGATCGAAGCGCGCGAGGGTCTGCCGGAGGGCGAAGTCGACCAGGGGCTCCCGGCTCGCGATCATGTCGCGGACCGCCAGGTCACCCCTGGCCAGCCGCAGCTCGCACGGGTCCATGTTGTCCGGGCTGACCGCGATGAAGGTCCGCCCGACAAAACGCTGGTCCTCCTCGAACGCCCGCAGCGCGGCCTTCTGGCCCGCCGCGTCACCGTCGAAGGTGTAGATGATCTCGCCGGTGAAGCTGTCGCTGTCCATCAGCAGCCGCCGCAGCACGCCGATGTGGTCGATGCCGAACGAGGTGCCGCAGGTCGCGACGGCCGTCGGCTCGCCGGCCTCGTGACAGGCCATCACGTCGGTGTAACCCTCGACGATGACCGCCCGGCCCTGCTTGGCCATCTCCCGCTTGGCGTGGTCGATGCCGTAGAGCACGTGCGACTTCTTGTAGAGCGGCGACTCGGGGGTGTTCAGATATTTCGGGCCGTCGTCGTCGTCGAACAGCTTGCGCGCGCCGAACCCGATGACGTCACCGGTCAGGTCGCGGATCGGCCAGAGCAGCCGGCGCCGGAAACGGTCGATCAGCGAGCCCGACCGCGCCGGTTTGGCCAGGCCACCGGCCGTCAGCTCCTCGGCGGTGAAGCCACGCTGCCGCAGGTGTTTGGTGAGCAGGTCCCAGCCGTCGGGGGCGAACCCGCAGGCGTACCGCTCGGCGGCGTCGCGGCCGAAACCCCGCTGCGCGAGGAACTCGCGAGCCTTGCGCGCACCCGGCGTGGTCAGCTGCTCCTGGTAGAACTCCGCCGCCGCCGCGTGCGCCGCGATGAGCCGCTGCTTCTGACCCGGCTGCTGACGCGGCCCGTCGTTCTTGAAGCCCGACTCGTCGTACCGCAGCTGGATGCCGGCCCGCCCGGCCAGCCGCTCGACCGACTCGATGAACGTCAGGTGCTCGGCGTCCATCAGGAACTTGATGGCATCCCCACCGGCCCCGCACCCGTGGCAGAAGTAGACATTTCGGGCGGGTGACACGGTGAACGACGGGGTCTTCTCGTCGTGGAACGGGCACAGCCCCTTGAGGTTGCCACCACCTGCCGACCGCAGTGTCACGGTCTCGTTGATGATGTCCGCGATCGACGTCCGGTCGCGGACCAGCGCGATGTCCTCGTCCTTGACCCTGCCCGCCACGGCTACATACTGCCTCGCGTCAGTGATCGGCTGCCATCAGGGTCCGGTGCCAGGCCACCGCGGCGGGATCGGTCAGCGAAGCGACCTGGTCGATCACCACGCGCAACCGTGCGGTGTCGGTGCCCGCGGCCTTCCACATCTCCGCGAACATCGGGTCGAGATGGTCCGGTGCCCGCTCGCTGAGCACGCTGACCAGGTCGGTGAGGATCGCGCGCTGCTGTTCGTACCACTGCTCGGCGGCGCGGGCCCGCATGACGTAGCGCAACGCCATGCCCTTCAGCAGCGCGCACTGGTTACGGACCGTACGCGGGACGATGAGGTCGACGTCGTACCGGCGGACCGGCTCGGAGCCGTGGCGGCTGTTGGTCGCGCCGACCGCCGAGGAGACGAAGCGGCCGGTCAGCACGCTGGTCATGCGTTTGAGGGCGACCTGCGAGCGGTGACCGCCGTCGTAGTCCGCTGTGGCGATCACCACGTCGTCGGCCAGGAGCAGGCGCAGGGCCTCGCCGAGCGCCTCCGGGGTCTCCGAGGAGTAGGTGTTCGCCACGTCGGTGCAGAGTTCGGCACGTTCGCCGGCGTCGAGAAGCAGCGGCTTCAGCGACAGGTAACCGCCGTGGATGCCGTCCTCGACGTCGTGCACGGAGTAGGCCACGTCGTCGGCCCAGTCCATGACCTGCGCCTCGAGGCACTGGCGTTCGCCGTCCGGAGCCGTCGCGCGGATCCAGTCGAAGACCGGGCGGTCGTCGTCGTACACGCCGAACTTGCGGACGCCGTCCCGTCGCGGCCACGGATATTTGCAGCTCGCGTCGAGGGAGGCACGGGTCAGGTTGAGGCCGGCGCCGTCGACCTTGGCCTCCAGCCGGGTCAGCACCCGCAGGGTCTGCGCGTTGCCCTCGAAACCGCCGCACGCCTCGGCCGCCAGGTGCAGGGCGGCCTCGCCGTTGTGACCGAAGGGCGGGTGACCGATGTCGTGGGCCAGCCCGGCCACGTCGACGACGTCCGGGTCACACCCGAGCCGGGCGCCCATCTCCCGCGAGATCTGGGCGACCTCGAGCGAGTGCGTCAGACGCGTACGCAGGAAGTCGTCGGACCCGGCGGTGTGCACCTGCGTCTTGGCCGCGAGGCGGCGGAACCCGGCCGAGTGCAGGACACGGGCACGGTCCCGTTCGAACTGCGTGCGGCCGTACCCGCTGTCCTTGACGGGCTCACGCACCCAGCGCGATGCATCGCCGTCCACCATGCCCCCACACTAAGGCGTCGATCGGGGTTGCCGATGCGAATGGTGTGGAGTCCCAGCAGCACGTCCGGTCCCGTCTCACGATCGTCGCCCGCCTGGTGCTGATGGCGGCCATCGGTGTCGCCTCGGTGGCCCTGGTCGGCGCGGCCTCGTCGTGGGCGTCGGAGAACCAGTCCGACGCGACCGACCGGATCGCCGCGATCAGCGACGGCATGAGCAGTCAGTGGAACGCCGACATGATGCACGACGGCCTGCGCGCCGACGTGATGTCGGCTCTCTTCGCCACCACCGCGGCCCAGCGGGAGGCCCTGGCCGTGTCGGAGGTGACCGAGCACGCCACGACGCTGGTGACCAAGTACGACGCCGCTGCGACGGCCGCTCCCACCGCCCTCGGCGACGACTACACACGCGTACGGCCGGCCGTGGTCGCGTACGGGAAGACGGCTGAAGGTCTGGTCGCACTGGCCGCGACGGACCACGCGGCCGCGGAGGCTGAGCTGCCGAATTTTCTGAAGGCCTTCGGCACGCTGGAGGAGGAACTGGGCGCGATCGACGACGCGATGCTGACCGCGGTGCAGGACGCCGGGCGTGAAGGCACCGAGACGGGCCGGACCAGCGGCTGGCTGATCCTCGTGGCCGGGCTGGCCGGGGCGCTGCTGACCGCCGCGGCGGCACTCTTCACCGTCCGGGCGGTCCGCCGCCCGCTGCGCCAGATGGTCGCCGCGCTGCGGGCCGCCGCCGGCCGGGACCTCACCGTCGAGGTGGAGGTGGTCCGCCCCGACGAGCTGGGCGAGATGGCCGTGGCGCTCAACGAGGCGCTCTCCGCGATCCGGACGACCGTGGCGGCCACCGCGGCCAGCGTCGGCACCCTGACGGCCGCCAGCAGCGACCTGCGCGACCTCGCCGGCCGGCTCGACTCGTCGGCCGAGCAGACGTCCGCGCAGGCCCGCAGTGCGGACACGGCGGCGCAGCAGGTGTCGCACTCCGTGACCGACATGATGACCGCGACCGAGGAGCTGTCCGCGTCCATCCGCGAGATCTCCCAGCAGACCACCACCGCCGCGACCACCACGGCCGCGGCGGGTGAGAACGCGGCCGCCACCACCGCGCTGGTGGCCACGCTGAGCGAGGCGAGCCGGGAGATCGGCACGATCGTCCAGCTGATCACGTCCATCGCCGAGCAGACCAACCTGCTCGCCCTGAACGCCACCATCGAGGCCGCCCGCGCCGGTGACGCCGGCAAGGGCTTCGCGGTGGTCGCCTCCGAGGTCAAGGACCTGGCTCAGGAGACCGCGCAGGCGACGAGCGACATCACCGGCCGGATCGCCGCGATCCAGGACATGACCTCACGGACGGCCACCGCGATCGACGCCATCGCCGAGGTCATCACCCGCATCGACGACGGCCAGCGCACGATCGCCGCGGCCGTCGAGGAGCAGTCCACGACAACGGAGCTGATGGCCCGCAACGTCGGTGACATGTCGATCGCCGCCACCGAGATCAGCGGCACTGTCACGCACATCACCACGTCGACCGGTGCGACCGCCGACGGCGCCAACACCACCCGCCGGTCGGCCGAACGGGTCAGCACGGCCGCCGGCGAGATCCAGGTGCTGATCGGTCAGTTCACCTACTGAGCGGGCTTCTTCCGCGAGGACAGCACACAGAACTCGTTGCCCTCGGGATCGGCCAGGACCACCCAGCTCACGTCGTGCTGACCGATGTCGACCGGGCGGGCGCCCATGTCGACGAGCCGCTCGACCTCGGACTCCTGGTCCTCCGGGCGCAGATCGATGTGCAGGCGGTTCTTCACCGTCTTGGGATCCGGCGACATCCCGAACAGCAGGCCGGGCAGGGTCTCCGGGGTACGCCGGATCTCCACCTCGTCCGGCTCCTCGTGCACGATCTGGTAGCCGAGCGCCTCCGCCCACCAGCGGGCCAGCCGGGCCGGATCCTCCGCGTCGACGACGACCTGCTCCCACTGGCTCGGCATGGGCACAACCTCCACGAGACGCCGACGAAAGTGGCGATCATGTTACGCGTACGAGGCGTACGCGCCACGGGAGAAACAACGCACCGCTCGTGCGTCCCCCTCCGCAACGGCGACCGAGACTCAACTGAAAGGTCGATGCCCGTTCCGCCGAGGAGTCGCCATGAACTCACTTCGCCGCCTGCTCAGCAACCTCGCCGAGTCCGGGCGTACCGGGGCGCTGCACATCGACGGCACGCCCGGCGGGGTGGTCTACCTGGTCGCCGGGCGCATCACCCACGCTGAGTCGCCGGACTGCCCCGGCATCGGTGAACGGCTGGTCGCCTGCGGGCGGCTGTCGGAGGGTGCGTGGCTCTCCGCGTACCGGAGGGGGGTCGGTGACCGGGCGGTCGGCCGGATGCTGGTCCGGGACGGCCACCTCGGCCATCACGAACTGGCCTGCCGGGTCGTCGCTACCATCACCGCCGCCACCCATGCGCTGCTGCAGAGCGGCGACGCACCGGCACGCTTCGTCCCCGGCGAACGGCACTGGTTCGGCACGGTCGCACAGGTCGAACTCGGCGGCCTCGGTCACGAGACCGCCAAACGGCTCCTGAACCGTCCGGCGGCGCATCGACCGCGGGCGACGTCGCGGCCCCGCAAGCTCGCCGCCACACCGGGATGAGCATCGAGAACGATGACGCACACCGGGTGCGACCCGGGCCCGCAGCGTGGCCGCAGGATGGCCCATTGTGACGGCGCGCAAGACAAGATCCTTGCGGGCCGGCCAGTGTCACATCCCGGCCGACCGTGGCAACGAAGCCCGGCCGTCCCGCCAGCGGCCGGGCTCGGCGAACGGCGGGAGCATCACTCGGCTGAGGAGAGATGTGCCCGGGGTTGAGAACTGTCTGCAGGAGGCCATGGCGATTCCTGGCGCGGTGGGAGCCAGCATCGTCGACTACACCACCGGTTTCCCGGTCGCCACGTCCGGAGCCGCACCCAACGAGGACCACGAAGCCGCGGCGGCGGGCACGGCCGACGTCGTGCAGGCCGCGCAGAGCCGGTCGCTGTTCGTCTCGGCAGTGCCCCACGACCTGCTCGAGGACCTGATCATCACGACCGCGGGGGGCTACCACCTGCTGCGGCTCGTCCAGACCGATTTTGACAGCCGGCTGGTGCTCTACGTCTGGCTGGACCGGATCCACGGCAACCTCGCCGTGGCCCGGCGCCGCATGCAGACCCTCGCCGACGAACTCGTGGCGAACTGACCCGACGATCCGGTGAGGAGTCAAGGTGAAGCCCTCGAAGACCGCTGCGCCCGGGCGCCTGCTGACGCAGGTCGCCGGCGAGCGGCAGACGGGCGCGCTGGTCGTCGGTGGCCAGCCGGGCGGCACGGTCTATCTGATCGAGGGTCAGGTGACGTACGCGGAATCGGCCGCCGCCCCCGGCGTGGGCGAGCTGCTGACCGCATCCGGCCGGCTGGCACCCCGCACGTGGCAGGCGGCGCTCGACGCCGGCACCTCCCGCGCCCAGGTCGGGCAGCTGCTGCTGGACCAGGGCCACCTCACCCAGGGCGAGCTGGAGTTGTGCGTCCTCGGCGCCACCTACGACGCCGCGTACTTCGCGCTCGCACCGGCCACCGCACCGGTCGACTTCCTGGAGGGCGCGACCCACTGGCTCGGCCCGATCGTCCGCGCCGACCCCGCCGCGGTCACCCGCGAGGCCCGCCGCCGGGCCCGGATCCTGGACGAGATCTACCCGTACCCGGAGATCGACACCGCCGCTGTCATCCCGGTGCCCCGGCCCCCGACCGAACGCGTCACGCTGACGGCCCTGCAGTGGGAGCTCCTGGTCAGCGCCGACGGCCAGCGCACCCCGGCGGACCTGGCGCAGCTGCTCGGCCGCGCCGGTTTCGCGACGATCCAGGAACTGCGCAAGCTCGCGGCCCTCGGCCTCGTCGAACGGCCCCGCCCGCCGGCCGACAACCCCGACTTCGTCCGCCTGCCGCGCGCGCGAGGGACCGCTGTGGACGTACGCCGGCCGCAGGTGGCCGCACCCGCCGTCACCGGGGACCGGCCGGCACCGGCGTCCGGCGATCCACCGGCGGCTCCGGAACCCGGCGTGGTCACCACCAACGGCACGGATCACCACCCCGCCCAGCCCTTCCAGCTGGCCCGGCGCAAACCCGGCGCCAAACTCCCGAAGGACGTCGCGGCCGACACCGGACAGATCCACCCCGGCACCGACGATGTCCTGCTCAAACGCATCCGCACCGCCCTGAGGGCTCTGCGGTGACCCGCGCCCCACCCACCCGCAGACCGGCCCGACCAGGAAGGAGAACTCGAGGATGACGGTGGATCCGGCGGTACTGACGGAACTCGGCAACCTCCGCAACAGGGTGCCCGAACTCTCCGGCAGTGTCCTCGCCACCGCCGACGGCATGGTGGTCGCCCACGACGCCCACGGCATCGAGCCGGACAGTCTCGCCGCCCTCGCCGCCGCCCACCTCGCCCTGGCCCGGCGGTTCGCCCACGCCGTCAACCACGGCGAACTGCGCGAATCGGTGGTCGAGTGCGACGGCGGGTACATCACCTCGTACACCGCCGGCCCCAACGCCCTGCTGACCCTCGTCACCTCCGGCAACGCCAACCTCGCCATGGTCCACCTCGAGGCCCGGCGTGCCGTCCGGCGGCTGGTGAAGATCCTCATCCTCGAGGCCCCGGCGCCGGTCCGCCCGGAGATCCCGACGCAGATGGGCCCGAGCACACCGCTGGCCCGGCGTACGCCGATGGCGACCCTGCAAAGCACGTTCCGCGGCCGGCAAGCCGGCTGAGCCCCACACCCACCATCCCGAAAAATACGGAGGAACCATCCATGACCGACATGGACACCGCGCTCAAAGAGATCATGGACATCGACGGCGCCGTCGGCGTCGCCCTGGTCGACCACACGAGCGGCATGGCCCTCGGCACCGCCGGCGGCGGCAAGGATCTGGACCTGACGGTCGCGGCCGCGGGCAACACCGACGTGATCCGCGCCAAGCTCCGCGCGATGGAAATGCTCAACATCACCGAGAAGATCGAGGACATCCTCATCACCCTCGACACCCAGTACCACCTGATCCGCCCCCTGGCGAGCCGCTCCGGCAAGGGCCTCTTCCTGTACGTCGCCCTCCGCCGCGACCGCTCCAACCTCGCCATGGCCCGCCACCAGCTCAAGCGCATCGAGAACGACCTCGACGTCTGAGCCGTCCGCAGGGCGGGAATCCGGCGGGGAGGGCTACGGCCTTCCCCGCCGGTCGGCTTCAACGAAGCCGGGAGCGGTCGGTCGGGGCGAGGACCAGGTGGGTTTCCGCCGGCGCATCAGCAAGGTGCTCGTCCAGGGCGGCCTGGTCGTCGAAGCGGGTGAAGGTCACGAGGACGTGTTCGTTCTCGCGGACGGGCAGGGCCGGGAAGGTGTTCTGCTCGTACGCGGTCGTGAACGTCGCCGGCGCCGGCTCGGGGTCGAACGGCTGGTCGGCGAAGTGCAGTGTGGCCAGGAAACGCGATGAGGCCGGCTCGGTCGGGCGGGTCGCCGGCAGGACGAAGCCCGGGCCGGCGGGCCGCAGGAGCAGGACGTCGTCGAAGGTGATCATCGTGGCGTTGGCCTGGTCGCTGTGCTCGGCCCAGACCGGGCCGCCGTAGAACGCTTCCAGGGCGGAAGCGCGGGTCTTCATGTCGGGGAAGGCGCGGAGCCAGACGAAGCGGTCCGGGTTGTTCAGGTCGCGGAACTGCCCGAGGACCGTCATGCCGGTCTCTTCCTGGGTCTCCACGAACTCGCGGTCGAAGAGCTCGATCAGCTCGTCGCGCCGGCCCGGGTGGAGGGTGTACTGGCGCAGTTCGACGATCATCCGCCGCTGTTCTCCATCTCCGCACCCTCAGGGACGGTGTCGTCGTCGCGGCTGTCGAGCCAGCCGTACGGGAGGGAGACCTTGCCCGGTGCGTTGATGCGGCCCCGGGGCTGGCCCAGGGACTCGCGGGGGAAGGGCTCGGACGGGTCGAGCTGGGCGAGGAGGTCGTCGAGCTCGGCCAGGGACTTGACCATGGCCAGGGAGCGACGCAGGTCGCCGCCGACCGGGAAGCCCTTCAGGTACCACGCGACGTGCTTGCGGAAGTCGGCGCAGCCGTGGCGTTCGTCGCCGAGCGCGTCGACCAGCAGGTGCGCGTGCCGGGACATGATCTTCACGACCTCGCCCAGGGTGGGCAGCTCCTGGGTGGGCTCCCCCGCGAAGGCGGCCTGCAGGTCCTTGAAGAGCCAGGGCCGGCCGAGGCAACCGCGGCCGACCACGACACCGTCGACACCGGTGTGCTCGACCATGCGGATCGCGTCCGAGGCCTCCCAGATGTCGCCGTTGCCGAGGACCGGGACGTCGAGGGCCTGCTTCAGGCCGGCGATCGCGTCCCAGTCCGCGGTGCCGGAGTAGCGCTGCTCGGCCGTCCGCGCGTGCAGGGCGACGGCCGCGACACCGGCCTCCTGGGCGATCAGACCGGCCTCGATGTACGTCAGGTGGTCGTCGTCGATGCCCTTGCGCATCTTGATCGTCAGCGGGATGCCCGCCGGCGCGGCCGCCTCGACGGCCTGCTTGACGATGCGGCCGAAGAGCTTGCGGCGCCACGGGAGCGCACTGCCGCCGCCGCGACGGGTGACCTTGGGCACCGGGCAGCCGAAGTTCAGGTCGATGTGGTCGGCCCAGCCCTCCTCGGCGACCATCCGCACGGCCCGCGCGGTCACGTCCGGGTCGACGCCGTAGAGCTGCAGGCTGCGGAACTTCTCGTCCGGGCCGAACTCGATCATCTTCAGCGTCTTGGGGATCCGCTCGACCAGCGCCCGCGTCGTGATCATCTCGCAGACGTAGACACCACCACCCTGCTCACGGCAGAGGTTGCGGAAAGCGACGTTGGTGATGCCGGCCATCGGCGCGAGCACGACGGGCGGCCACACCTCGTGCGTGCCCAGAGTCAGCGGAGCGTAGTTCACGCCGTCGAGCATTACACATCTCCGTCTGGCAGAGTCAAAACGTGAACCCCCGCAGGCTGGTTGCCGTGTTTGCTTCGCCCGTGTCCGAGGTTTTGTTGAGGCTGGGGGTGGAGCTCGGGTTCCAGTCGGTGCTGGTCGAGCCGGATCCGACCAAGCTGCTGGGGCCGCCGCGGCCGCACGGCGACACGTTCGTCAGCGATCTCGCGGCGGCGGGTGTCGACGAACACACGGACGTGGTGGTGACCGATCATCACCGGCCGGAGATCGGGCCGCTGCTGAAGGAGGCCCTGGCCGCCGGCCCGCGCTGGGTCGGGATCATGGGCAACCCCCACCACGAGGGGCCACACCTCAAAGCCCTTCAGGACCTCGGTGTACCCGCTGACGAGATCGCCCGCGTGCACCGCCCGATCGGGTTGAACATCGGCAGCCGCACGCCCGCCGAGATCGCCGTGTCGACGCTGGCCGGTCTCCTGGCCGACCGCAACGGCCGGCCAGGAGGCTTCGACTTCTAACAGCCGGGCAGGCGCTCGATCAGGTAGCGCTCGATCTGGTCGAGCGACACGCGTTCCTGCTTCATGGTGTCGCGGTCGCGGACCGTCACCGCGTCGTCCGTCAGCGTGTCGAAGTCGACCGTGACGCAGAACGGTGTGCCGATCTCGTCCTGGCGGCGGTAGCGGCGGCCGATGGCTTGCGAGTCGTCGAACTCGACCATCCAGCGCTTGCGGAGCAGGTCGGCCAGGCCGCGGGCCTTGGGTGACAGCTCCGGGTTGCGCGAGAGGGGCAGCACGGCAACCTTGATCGGCGCGAGGCGCGGGTCGAAACGCATGACCGTGCGCTTGTCGACACCGCCCTTGGTGTTGGGGGCCTCGTCCTCGTCGTACGCCTCGAGGAGGAACGCCAGCACCGCGCGGGTCAGGCCGGCCGCGGGCTCGATGACGTACGGCACCCAGCGTTCCTGCTTCTCCTGGTCGAAGTACGACAGGTCGACGCCGGAGTGCTTCGAGTGGGTGGTCAGGTCGAAGTCCGTACGGTTCGCGATGCCCTCGAGCTCGGCGAAGTCGGTGCCGCCGAACTGGAAGCGGTACTCGATGTCGACGGTCCGCTTCGAGTAGTGCGAGAGCTTCTCCTTGGGGTGCTCGAAGAAGCGCAGGTTGCTCTCGGACAGACCGAGGTCGCGGTACCAGTTCCAGCGCTGCTGCAGCCAGTACTCGTGCCATTCCTCGTCGGAGCCCGGCGGGACGAAGAACTCCATCTCCATCTGCTCGAACTCGCGGGTCCGGAAGATGAAGTTGCCGGGGGTGATCTCGTTGCGGAACGACTTGCCGACCTGCGCGATGCCGAACGGCGGCTTCTTGCGGGAGGCGGTCGCCACGTTGTTGTAGTTGACGAAGATGCCCTGCGCGGTCTCGGGCCGCAGGTAGTGCAGGCCGTCGGCGCTCTCGGTCGGGCCGAGGTAGGTCTTCATCAGGCCGTTGAACATCTTCGGCTCGGTGAAGGTGCCCTTGTTGCCGCAGTTCGGGCAGTTCAGCTCGCTCAGCGAGGCCGGCGCGGAGCCGTGCTTGTGCTCCCACGCCTCCTCGAGGTGATCGGCGCGGAACCGCTTGTGGCACGACTGGCACTCGGTCAGCGGGTCGACGAACGCGTCGAGGTGACCGGAGGCGGCCCACACGTCACGGGCGAGGATGACGGCGGAGTCGAGGCCGACGATGTCGTCACGCTGCTGGACCATGGTGCGCCACCACTGGCGGCGCACGTTCTCCTTCAGCTCGACGCCCAGCGGACCGTAGTCCCACGCCGAGCGCGTCCCTCCGTAGATCTCGCTGGAGGGGAAAACGAGGCCTCGGCGCTTGGCCAGGCTGACGACGGCGTCAATACGATCGGCGGGCATGTTCCTCCTACGCCGGCTGGTTGTCGGCGGGGACACTGGAGTCGGACAAAATCAGGAGATTACTCCTCGACGCTGCACACCTCGAAGCCGCCCGTTTCCCGGTTCTGACCGAGGTACGCCCGGAGTTCGGCGGTGTCGCCGTTCGAGTAGGTGACGTCGACCGGCGCGGAGAGCTGCACGAGCTCGACCTGACCGACGTCGTAATCGGTGATGAGCTCCTCGGCGGAGACCCGGCTGACGAACTCGGCCTCGGTCTCGGAGGTCTTCGCGCGCTGGCAGAGCAGGTCGTAGGCCTGCGCCCACTCGCGGTCCTTCAGCGCGTCGAAGTAGTCACCGACGACCACCTCGGCCTGCTCGTTCAGGGCGCTGCTCATCACCCGGGTGAGACCCACGCCGAGGGCGGCGCCACCCCCGCAGACCAGCAGGAGCACGGCCGCCCCGATGCCGAGGCCGACACCGACACGCCGGCTGCGCCCCTCGACCGGCGGCGCGGGGAACGGCGGGAACACACCCGGCCCCTGCGGCGGTGGCGGAGGCGGCTGCTGCCCGAGGAGGGTCATGGGATCAAGCGTACGGCTCAGCGCCAGGGTTCGGCGGCCCGGTCGCTGGCCTCGACCACGACCTCACCGCCGGGCGACGCGCTGGCGAGGGTCTCGAAGGCGGACGGCTCGTCCAGCGATTCGGACAGCAGCGGAGTGGCATGGACCTTGACGTCGAATCCGCCGAGGGCGCGCCGGTAGGCTCCCACGGACTCCCATTCGGTGACGAGGGTCCAGTAGGCGGGGTCGTCCAGCGCACGCGTGAGCCGGCCCGAGAGGTACCCGGGTCGTTCGGCGAGGGCGGCGAGGGCGGCGTGTGCCCGCCCGGTGAACGAGTCCTGCGTGTCCGGCGGGACGACAAAGCGGTTGAGCACCAGCATGACGTGAGCGTACGCACACCCCGGGAAGGCCGACGTGACCACACCTCCGTCCGAGAACCTGCTGCGCCGGCTGGCGCGGGTGAACCCGACCACGGCGTTCCTGATCGCCCTGGCCCTGTTGCTGGCGGGTCTGTTCCTGCCCGGAATCATCGGCGCCGCGTTGCTGTTCGTGCTGGGTGCGGGGCTGGCCGCGCTCACGTTCACGACCTGGCCGGTGCAGTCGCCGGGGGTCCGGGCGATCCGGGTCACGCTGCTCGTCCTGCTGTTCGCGGCCGTGGTCGCGAAGGTGATCTGACACATGCGCTTTTGACAATCATTACCAATACGACGCAGAGTAGGTGGCATGATGCAGCCCCGCCGCCTGCTCGCGGCCACCGCCATTGCACTGCTGGTCGGTGCGAGCGCGGCCTGCGCTGACGAGGCGAGCGGTTTTGCGGCCGACGGCCGGCTCGACGTGGTGACCGCGTTCTACCCGCTGCAGTTCCTCAGCGAGCGCATCGGTGGTGACGCCGTGGCGGTGACCGAGCTGACCAAACCCGGCGCCGAGCCGCACGACGTCGAGCTCAACCCCCGCCAGGTCGGCGCGATCAGCGACGCGGGACTCGTCGTCTACCTCTCGGGTTTCCAGCCGGCGGTCGACGAGGCCGTCCAGCAGGAAGCGGCGAACAAGGCGTTCGACGCGGGGTCCGTGGTCGAGCTGCTCGCCGCAGCCGACGGCCACGAGCACGCGCCGGGCGAGGAGGAGCACGCCGAGGAGGGCAAGGACCCCCACGTCTGGCTGGACCCGGTGCGGTTCGCCACCATCACGGACAGGCTCGCCGAGCGTTTCGGCCAGGCCGATCCGGCCCGGGCCGCGACCTACACCGAACGCGCGAAGACGCTGCACACCGAGCTGGACGCGCTGAACACCGAGTTCGCGACCGCGCTGAAGACGTGCGAGCGCCGCGAGCTGGTGACCAGCCACACCGCCTTCCGTTATCTGGCCGACCGCTACGACCTGACCGAGGTCGGTATCACCGGCATCTCCCCCGAGTCCGAGCCGTCGCCGAAGCACCTGGCCCACGTGGCCGAGGAGGCGCGGGAGACCGGCACCACCACGATCTTCTTCGAGACGCTGGTGAGCCCGAAGGTCGCCGAGACCATCGCCCGCGAGGTCGGCGCCAAGACCGCCGTCCTCGATCCTCTGGAAGGGCTCACCGAGCCGGATGCGGACTACTTTTCAGTCATGCGCAGCAACCTGACCGCCCTGACCAGCGCCCTGGGGTGCACCTCGTGAGCGCCGTCGCGGTCCGGCACGCGGCCGTCTCGTACGGCGGCCGTGAGGTGCTGCAGGACATCACCCTCGACGTCGCCGCCGGTCAGGTCGTCGCGATCCTGGGCGCCAACGGGTCGGGCAAGTCCACGTTGATCCGCGCGATCCTGGGCCTGGTGCCGCTGCGCTCGGGCTCCATCGAGCTCTTCGGCACACCGCAGCGCCGCTTCCGCCAGTGGGCGCGCATCGGGTACGTGCCGCAGCGGATGGGTGCCGGCAGCGGCGTGCCCGCAACGGTCGGCGAGGTGGTCGCCTCCGGGCGGCTCGCGCGCCGCGGCATCTTCCGCCCGTCCGGTGCCGCCGACCGCGCCGCGGTGCAGGCCGCACTCGAAGACGTCGGTCTGCTCGACCGCATCGGTGACCCGGTGAGCACCCTCTCCGGTGGCCAGCAGCAGCGCACGCTGATCGCCCGCGCGCTGGCCGGTCAGCCCGAGCTGCTCATCCTCGACGAGCCCACGGCCGGTGTCGACGCCGCCAGCCAGGACGCCTTCGCCGGGGCACTGCGCCGCTTCGGCGCCGCCGGCGGCACGATCCTGCTGGTCGCGCACGAGCTGGGCCCGATCGAGCCGCTCATCGACAAGGCCGTCGTGGTCCATCACGGGCGGATCGCGTACGAGGGAGCCGTACCGGAACCGGCCGGGCACCACGGGGACCCGGGCCACGACCACGTCCACCCGCACGCGGAAGCCGAACGCCCGGCCATCTGCGTGGCCCCCACGGATCGGATGCCCACCCGCTGATGCCCATCCGACCACCCCGCCGCCGCCCCTGACAAGACTGAAGGCTCATGGACCTTTTCCAGTACGACTTCATGATCCGGGCGCTCACGGGTGCACTGATCATCGGTCTGGTCGCACCGGCGCTCGGCATCTATCTCGTGCAGCGGCGCTTGTCGCTCATCGGTGACGGCATCGGGCACGTGGCGCTGACCGGTGTCGGTGTCGGGCTGCTGCTGCACCAGTCCCCCGTGATCACCGCCGTCATCGTCTCGGTCATCGGCGCGATCGGTGTGGAGCTGGTCCGCGAGCGTGGCCGTACCTCCGGCGATCTGGCTCTGGCTCTGCTCTTCTACGGCGGGATCGCGGGCGGTGTAGTGCTGGTCGGCCTCTCCGACGACAGCAGCAACGCCAACCTGATGCAGTTCCTCTTCGGCTCGCTGACCACCACGTCACGCCAGGACCTGACGGTGATCGCCGTGCTCGGCGTGGCCGTGCTGGTGGCGATGCTCGGCCTGCGGCAGGCGCTCTTCGCGGTCTGCAACGACGAGGAGTACGCGCGGGTGTCCGGCCTTCCCGTGCGTACCCTCAATCTGCTGATGGCCGTGACCACGGCCGTGACCGTCACGATCGCCATGCGCACCGTCGGATTGTTGCTGGTCAGCGCGTTGATGGTGGTCCCGGTGGCGGCGGCTCAGCAGGTGACCCGCGGGTTCCGGAGCACGATGGTCGCGGCGATGCTGATCGGGGTCGGTGCGGCCGCGGCGGGGATCACCCTGGCCGGCGAGGTCAACACCGCACCGGGCGCGACGATCGTCATCCTGGCCATCGCCGTGTTCGTCGCGATCACCGTCGGTAGTGCGGTCTGGCGGATCCTGCGGCGGCGGGTCGCCGCGGCCCACGATCATTCCGAGCCGCCCGAAGTTGTCCTGCAGCAGGTCGGTTCCCGATGACCGCGGCCGGTTACGAGGCTTACGAGGCGGCCGGGGAGCTGCTGCGGGCGCTGTCGGCGCCGATCCGGGTGGCGATCGTCGCCGAGCTCGGTGGCGGCGAACGCTGCGTGCACGAGCTGGTGGAGACACTGGGTGCGCCTCAGCCGCTGGTCTCGCAGCACCTGCGGGTCCTGCGCGGCGCGGGTGTGGTCAGAGGTGCACGCCGAGGCCGCGAGATCGCATACTCACTCGTGGACGAACACGTAGCGCATATCGTTGCGGACGCCGTCAGCCATGCGAGGGAGGGGTCATGACCGACGAAACAACTGTTGTCAGGAACACGAAGCAGCGTTCGGCGGTGAGTGCGGCCCTCGCCGAGGCGGAGGGCTTCAACAGCGCCCAGGACCTGCACGCAATGCTGCGGGACCGGGGTGAGCGGGTCGGCCTGACCACGGTCTACCGCACCCTGCAGGGCCTTGCGGACGCCGGTGAGATCGACGTCATGCGCCCGCCCGGCGGCGAGCACCTCTACCGCCGGTGCAGCCAGGGCCACCACCACCATCTCGTCTGCCGTTCCTGCGGGCGGGCCGTCGAGGTCGAGGGCCCGGCCGTCGAGACCTGGGCCGAGAAGGTCGCCGGCAAGCACGGTTACGTCGACGTCTCACACACGATGGAGATCTTCGGTACCTGTCCGGAGTGCGCAGCGAAGCGTTCGTGACATTGGCGTGGGACGCTGACGCGCGTGAAGATGTACGCCGATCGGCTGCCCACCGCCGTACGCCAGTTGCTCACCGACCTGCTCGTCGTGTTCTGGGTCTACGCCTGGATCAGGGCGGGGATCTGGGTGAACGACATGGTGGAGAAACTCGGTGTGCCGGGTCAGAAGCTGCAGGAAGCCGGCAGCGGCATCGCCGGCAACATGAGCGACATCGGCGGCAAGGTCGGCCGGGTGCCGCTCGTCGGCGACGAGCTGACCGCGCCGTTCAACAGTGCCGCCGACGCCGCTAACCAGCTCGCCGAGGCCGGGCGTCAGCAGCAGGAGATCGTCGACAACCTGGCGCTGACCATGGCACTGCTGATCATCGCCGTCCCGCTCGGTCTGGTGCTCTTCCTCTGGCTGCCGCTGCGGCTGCGGTGGATGCGCCGCGCCGCCGTGGCCCGCAGGGTGTCGAGCGAGCCGGCCGGCCAGGACCTGCTGGCGTTGCGGGCGCTGGCCACCCGGCCGCTCAATGAACTGTCCAAGCTGGGCCCGGACATCGCCCAGTCGTGGCGCAACGGCGACGCGTCGGCGGTGCAGGCGCTGGCCGCGCTCGAGCTCAAGGACCTGGGGCTCAGGACCGCGAAGCAGCGCTAGCCGGCTCGGCCGCCTCCGCCTCGTACTCCTCGTCCTGCTCTTCCTCGTCCTCGTCCATCCAGTTGCGCCGGACGAACGGGATCGCTGCCCAGAACGTGAGGAACCAGCCGGCGGTGACCGCCGTCAGGATGATCGCCACCCAGATGTTGACCAGGTAGTCGGTGATCAGCAGAACGCTGCTGACCATCGCGATCAGCATGAACGCGAGTCCGCCGGTGGCCATGCGGTGGGCGTACCGGACCAGCTCGGGCTTGCGGCCCTGCCGGAACAGCGCCCGGTGGAAGGCGACCGGCGAAATGATCATCGCGGTGGCGAACGCGGCGGCGATGAGCGCGACGACGTAGGTGTCCTTCTGGAACTGCGTGGTGTCCGGGAATCCGCTGCTGAACGGCAGAGTCAGCAGGAACGCGAAGAGAATCTGCACGCCCGTCTGAGCTACGCGCAACTCCTGCAGCAGGTCCGCGAAGTTGCGGTCCCAGCGCTGCTTCTCCGTCTCGTGCTTCATCCGTCGTTTTTCGGCGGCCATCGAACCTCCCCATCGGTGGCGCTGAAGGTTCCCCGGCGGGGAGAGCGTCAAACGCCGATACGCGCCAGGGTCACGTCGGCCAGAGCCTGCGGCGCCTCCTCGGGCACCCAGTGGCCGATTCCCCGCAGGGTGACAAAGCGGTAGTCGGCCGTCACCCAGGTCGCGGTGGCCAGCGCCGCGGGTCGTCCGACGACCGGGTCACCGTCGCTCCACACGTACGTGGTGGGCACAGTGATCTTGCCGACTGTGCCCAGCTGGTGACCGGTCAGCGCGCGGTACCAGTTGAGGGCGCCGGTGAGCCGGCCCGGCTCGCGCATCGCGACGGCGTACTGGCCGGCGCGCGCACCGAGCGGGCGCAGCATCTGACGCAGCACGGTCTCGTTCCCCGCCAGCAGCAGCCGCTCGGCGACCCGCGACCGGAACACTCCCATGTACGCGAACCGCAGCTTCTGCGACGGCTGGTTGCGCAGCGCAACACCGAGCCCGCGCGGGTGCGGCACCGAGATCGCGGTCAGGGTGCTGACCCGGCCGGGGTGTTTGTCGGCGAGCAGCCACCCGACCTGCGCACCCCAATCGTGCCCGACGACGTGGGCCTTCTCGACGCCCAGGGCATCGAGCACGGCGATCGCGTCGGCCGTCGGCTCGTCCAGGCGGTAGTCCGCGACGGCGGCCGGGCGGGCGCCGCGCGAGTAGCCGCGCTGGTCCAGCGCGTACGTGCGCAGGCCGGCCGCGTGCAGCCGCGGGAGGATCAGATCGAACTCGCGGTGGTCCTGAGGGAAGCCGTGCAGCAGGAGCACCGGCGGGCCATCGGCCGGGCCACCCTCGTGAACATCGAAGGTGAGCCCTCTGGCCTGGATCTGCATGTGACGCCTCCAACGCTGTCCCGTACGCCTGTCCGGTGTTAGCGTCATCGAAACACATGCAATCCGACAGGGGAGCGCACAGCGCTGAGAGTGTGGGGTGACACCCGCAGACCCTCGAACCTGATCTGGGTAATGCCAGCGCAGGGAGCTCGGTCTCTCTTCAGCCGTGCCCTGTCCGGGAGACGTCCCCGGACGGGGCGCCGCGTCTCCTCCCGGTATGAGCTGGGAGGCACACATGACAAAGTACGGCTGGCGCACGATCGACATCGTGATCGCCTCGATCATCGCGGTCACCTTCGGCGTGATCTTCTGGGCTTGGAACATCGTCTGGGGAGCCACCGAGACCGCGTTCGCCTTTTTCCCGCCCGCGCAGACGCTGCTCTACGGCGTCTGGCTGATCCCGGCCGTGCTGGCCGGACTGATCATCCGGAAGCCGGGCGCCGCGCTGTTCACCGAGACGGTGGCGGCCGTGATCTCCGCGCTGCTCGGTGCCAAGTGGGGTGCCACCGTCATCCCGCAGGGCCTGGTGCAGGGGCTCGGCGCCGAGCTGGCGTTCGCGCTGCTGTTCTACCGGTCGTGGAAGCTGCCGGCGGCCCTGCTCGCCGGTCTGCTGACCGGTGTCAGCGCGGCCGTCTTCGACTTCTTCGCCTGGAACGCCGCCACCGACCTGTGGGACTACCGCATCCCGTACGCCCTGCTCACGATCGTCAGCAGCACGATCGTCGCGGGTGTCGGCAGCTGGGCGCTGACCCGGGCCCTGGCCCCGACCGGCGTCCTGGACCGCTTCGCCGCGGGCCGCGACCGAGCCCTGGTCTGACCCATGGCCGAGGTCGTGCTGCGGGGCTTCGGCTGGCGCCACGCCGGGCGCCGGGCCTGGGCCGTCCGCGGCGTCGACCTGACCGTCTCGCACGGTGAGCGGGTGCTCCTGCTGGGTCCTTCCGGGGCCGGCAAGAGCACCCTGCTCGCCGCGCTGGCCGGCCTGCTGCCCGAGGACTCCGGCGAGTCCGAGGGCACGGTCGAGATCGACGGGCTGGAGCCGGTCAAGGCCCGCGAACGGGTCGGCATCGTCTTCCAGGATCCGCAGACGCAGCTCGTGATGGCCCGCAGCGGCGACGACGTCGCGTTCGGGTTGGAGAACAGGGGCGTTCCGGCTGCGGAGATCTGGCCACGGGTGTCCGACGCGCTCGAGCGCGTCGGTTTCCCGTACCCGATCGGCCGGAAGACCGCCGCGCTCTCCGGCGGCGAGCAGCAGAGGCTGGCCCTGGCCGGGGTTCTGGCTCTGCGGCCCGGGCTGCTGCTGCTCGACGAGCCGACCGCCAACCTCGACCCGGCCGGCGGGACCCTGATCCGCGAGGCGGTCATCCGCGCGCACGACCCGGACAGGACGCTGATCCTGGTCGAGCACCGTGTCGCGGAGGCACTCCCCCTGGTCGACCGGGTGGTCGTCCTCGAGCCGGGCGGCGGTGTCCGTGCCGACGGCACGCCCGAGACCGTCTTCGCCGATCTGGGCGACCGGCTCGCGGCCGAGGGCGTCTGGGTGCCGGGCCGCCCCCTGCCCACCCACCGGGCCGTCTCGCCCCCGGCCGATCTCCTGGTACGCGCAGAGTCGATCACCGTCCAGCACCGTCTGTCCGCCGTCAGCCTGTCGGCCCGGGCCGGCGAGGCACTGGCGGTGACCGGCCCGAACGGCGCCGGGAAGTCGACCCTGGCCCTGGTGCTGGGCGGGCTGCTGGCCCCCACCTCCGGCACGGTCACCGCCTTCGACGAACCACGCCCACCGCACAGGTGGCGAGCGGCGGCGCTGACCCAGCGCATCGGCTCGGTCTTCCAGGCACCGGAACACCAGTTCGTGACGTCGCGGGTCAGCGACGAGCTGGCCCTCGGTCCCCGGCAACTCGGCCGCACCGACGTTGCCTCCATCGTGGACGAGCTGCTGGAGCGGCTGCGGTTGACGAAGCTGGCGGGAGCTAACCCGTACACGCTCTCCGGGGGTGAGGCCCGCCGGCTCAGCGTGGCGACGGCCCTGGCCACCGCGCCGCGGCTCCTCGTCCTGGACGAGCCGACCTTCGGCCAGGACCGGCGCACCTGGATCGAGCTGGTCGAGCTGCTGGCGCGGCTCCGCGACGACGGCCACGGCATCGTTGCGGTCACCCACGACGACGACTTCGTGACCGCGCTGGCCGACCGCGTCCAGCACCTGGAGCGATCGTGACCCTGGTCCTCGAACCGGTGGCGGACGCCACGGCCGCGCTGGCCCGGCGCAACCCGGTCGCCAAACTCGGCGCGGCACTGATCTTCTCGCTGCCGCTGGTCGCCACCCTCGACCCGCTGACCCCCGCGATCGCGCTGGTGATCGAGCTGGCGGTGCTGCCGTTCTTCGGGGTCCGATACGGCGTGCTGGCCCGCCGGGCGTGGCCGCTGTCGCTGGCCGCGGCGGGCATCCTGGTCACGATGGTGCTGTTCGCCGCCGATCGCAGCGGCAGCCTGCTGTTCTCCCTCGGCCCGTTCGCCATCACCACCGGCGTTGTCCTGAGCGCCCTCGGTCTGGTGCTGCGGGTCTTCGCGGTCGCGCTCCCCGGCATCATCGTCTTCGCCACGACCGACCCGACCGACCTCGCGGACGCGCTGGTGCAGAACGCCAAGGCGCCGGCCCGCTTCGCCATCGGGGCGCTCGCGGCGTTCCGGCTCATCCCGCTGCTCGGCGAGGAGTGGCAGATGCTCGGCCTGGCCCGCCGCGCCCGGGGCATCGACGCCGGGCGCAACCCGCTCGCCAAGCTCCGCCTCTTCGGCTCGACAGCCTTCGCCCTGCTCGTCGGGGCCCTCCGGCGCGGTGGCCGCCTGGCGGTGGCGATGGACGCGCGCGGCTTCGACTCGGACACCCCCCGCACGTACGCCCGTCGTCAGGTCTTCGGGGCCGCCGACTGGTTGCTGCTGGCCGGGGCCGCCCTGCTGTCGGCCGGTGCCCTGACGGCCAGTGTCCTGACCGGACTCTTCCGGCCGATCATCGGCTGAGCGGACCCGACCGGCCGACCGCCGCGGGGTGAAAAGGGTTTTCGGCCTCCCGCGGTGGCCAAAATCGGGGTGAACGCCGCGTAGCGTCCCCGATCATGACTGAACCCTGGGGCAATCCCGCGCCCCACCCGCCCGCAGTACCACCACCAGCTTCCGGCGCCCGCTCCGAGCGGCGACATCCAGCCGTACGCCGCACACATCCCCGTGCAGTTCGCCCCCCGGCCCGCCTACCTGACCGTCGGCGCCGGCGGGCGACTCGGGGCGGTGCTGCTCGACGGCCTGCTCATCATGGTCACGTTTGGCATCGGCTGGCTCCTCTGGATGCTGGTGACCTGGGCCAACGGTCAGACGCCGGCCAAACAGCTGCTCGGGCACGTGGTCGCCGACGCGAACACCGGCCAGGCGTTCACGTGGGGCGGGATGTTCCTGCGCGAGTTCGTGATCAAGGGCCTGCTGTTCGGTCTGGTCAACACGATCTCGTTCGGCGTCTTCTCCGTCGTCGACGCACTCTTCGTCTTCCGGGCGGACTGCCGCACTCTGCACGACCTGGTCGCCGGCTCGGTCGTCCGGCACCGGTAAGACCTCTGCCTGTTCGCCCGGAGGCCACCCCGCCGAAACCCCGTGTTGCCGCAGCTCCGAGACATTGACGCGGTCATCCTTGTCGATCTTCGGGAGCTACGGGACATGGGTCACGGCCATCACCACGATCACGACCACTCGCACGACGCCGCCGCCGGCACCGACGTACCCGCGGCCCTTGATCTGAACGTCCCCGACAGCGAGCTGTCACCGTCGGACGTCTCGCGCCGCGGCTTCCTGCGCAACGCGGGTCTCCTCGGTGCCGGTGCCGCCGCGTCGGTCCTCGCCACCCCCTCGGCCGCGGCCGCCGCCGGGCTGCCGCACTCGCACGGACCCGTCGGCGGTGGCACCGAGAAGGGTGGCTTCCGCTGGCTCGCCGGCGACCACCACATCCACACCCAGCACAGCTCCGACGGCCTCTACCGGGTCATCGACCAGGCCGGCCACGGACGCGCGTTCGGGCTCGACTGGGTTGTCATCACCGACCACGGCAGCAACGCCCACGCCAAGATCGGTGTGGACAAGGTCAACCCGGACATCCTGGCGACCCGCAAGCAGCTGCCGGACCTCCTGACCTTCCAGGGTCTCGAATGGAACATCCCGGCCGCCGAGCACGCCACCGTCTTCGTGCACCCGGGCCGCAACGAGGTCGCGGTGCTCAAGCAGTTCGAGCAGACCTTCGACGGCTCGCAGCTGCCCGCGACCAACACCGAGGCGCAGAACGAGGCCGCGGCGATCGCCGGCATCAAGTTCCTCGGCGAGCAGGTCAGGCAGCGCAAGGTCGACGGCGCGCTGTTCCTGGCCAACCACCCGTCACGACGCGGCATCGACTCGCCGCACGAGATCCGCAACTGGCGTGACGCCGACCCGACCGTCGCCATCGGCATGGAAGGCGCCCCCGGCCACCAGGCCGCCGGCATCAAGGCCCCGAACGGCCGCGGCGGCGCACGCGGCTACTACGACAACAACCCGTCGGCCGCGTCGTTCGCGGGCTTCCCCCTGGAGACGTACCGGTCCTGGGGCGGCTTCGACTGGATGACCTCGACCGTCGGCGGCCTCTGGGACAGCCTCCTCGCCGAAGGCCGCGCCTGGTGGGTCACGGTCAACTCCGACAGCCACGTCAACTACCTCGACCAGTCCGACCGCGGCCCGGGCAGCGACTTCGAAGCCAACGGCCGTTACAACGACCCCGTCTACACCGGCACGGTCAACACCGGCGCCGGCGACTTCTGGCCCGGCTTCTACGGCCGCACCAGCGTCGGCGCGACGTCGTTCTCGTACAAGGCGGTCATGGACGGCCTGCGCGCCGGCCGCGTCTGGGTCGACCACGGCCGGCTCATCAAAACCCTGGACGCCCGGGTCCGGGTCGCGGGCGACCGCCGCCCCTCCACCGGTACGCCCCTGGGCGGCGTCCTCCACGTGCGCCGCGGCACAGCCACCGAACTGACCCTCGAGATCGACCTCCAGGACATGCCGAACTGGGCCCAGTTCATCCCCGTCCTCTCCCGCGTCGACGTCATCGTCGGCCAGGTCACCGGCCCCGTCGCCGCCCGCGACACCTTCACGGCGCCGACGGCGAAGGTCGTCAAGTCGTACGAGGTCTCCCCCGGCGCCAAACGCCTCACGGTGACGTACTCCCTGGGCCGCCTCGACAAGCCGTTCTACCTCCGCCTCCGCGGCACCGACGGCAAACGCACCCAGCCCGGCCTGATGGGCGCGTCCGTCGACCCGTACGGCCCCCAGCTCGACGTGATCGGCGACGCCGACCCGTGGGGCGACCTGTGGTTCTACACCAACCCGATCTGGGTCCTCCCCAAGTGAACCCGGCTAGCGACCTCGGCAACCTCACGGTTGTCGAGGTCGCCCTCGGCCACCCCGACACAGTCACGGCGGAGCACTGGCTCGGGTCCCTGGCGGTCGCGCCGGTGCTCGCGTGCACCCACCTGGTCCGTACGCCGTCACCCCAGGTGGCACTGACCCTCGGCTTCGACGGCGAACTCCCCGACCTGCCCGGCTCCTCACCGGCAACGCTCTCGCGTTCGTCGGGCCGAGCGGTCCTCTATCCCGGCGTGGAAGCTCTGACCGGAACCCTCACGGTCGCCGACATCCTGACCCTCAGCATCATCGAACACGTCGAGGTCCTCGGCAGCGGTCCTGCTTCTCCCGAGTCGCTGGTCGACACCGACAACTTCGTCCGTCCACAGTGGTGGGCGGGCTCGCTGGTCTTGACCACAACGCCGGCTGCGGGCGGCCTGCTGGTCCCCTTCGAAACCCGCAACCCCACACCCTGCTGCGCCGCCCACTAGCCCGCGGCCCAATCGCTCAGCGCGGGCCGCGCCTCATGCCGGCCCGCCGCCGAACTGCCCGGTCATGCGCCGAGGCATGACCAACTGCCGCCGGCCCGCGTCACGACGCATCCAGCCGAGCAGGCGCACGGACATGCACCTCGACGGCGGGCTGGTGTGATGCCGGTCGTCAGTTGCGGTAGTTGCGTTTGTCCAGCAACTCGTCAAACGCGCCGGCCTCACCCAGAGCCGCAATCCGTTCAAGACCTTGCAAACGCCTCAACTCCGGCGCCGCCTCCCGCAACGCGCTGTCACCCACGTCGCCGGACACCGAATCGCCTTCCGCCATTCCTTCGCCGCCCGGAACGATCAAACCCTCAGCCATTCCTTCGCCCCCGGATCGACCAGACCCTCAGCCACCCCACCCCTCGCACGTCAACATCCTGGTCGATATGTCTCCTGATCGACCGGGTCGACGTCTCCGAAGCGCCCGGCTGTGGTTACGGCTCGCGGACTTTGGCCGCGGGTCGAGGGGTGGCACGCCGGTCGTGGCGCGCAAGCAGTGCCCGCGGATCGCGGGTCGCTGCCAGCCGGTCTCGATCGCCGTCACGAATCTGGGCCCCGAACACCGACCGCGGACTCCAGTCACGAATCGCAAATCCGGATCACTGGTCGCGCGGTCCCAGATCCCGGTCAGTCGTCGCAAGTCACGGGTTCTGGGCGTGGAGCACGCTCGCGGGTCATGGTCGGGTCCGGATCGCGGATCGCGGATCGCGGATCGCGGATCGCGGATCGCGGGGTCACACTCGCAGGTCCTGATCACGGGCTGCGGTCGCAAATGCGGGTCCCCGGTTGGGCCCGGGTCGCAAATCGCGGTCGCAGGTCACGCTCGCAAATCGCGGGGTCACACTCGCAGGTCCTGATCACGGGCCGCGGTCGCGAATTCGGGTCACGGTTGGGCCCGGTCGCAAATCGCGGCCGCAGGTCACGCTGACAAGTCGCGGGTCACACTCGCAGGTCCTGATCACGGACCGCGGTCGCGAACGCAGGCCGAGGTCGGGTCCGGGTCGCAGGGTCACGGTGGCAGGTGACGGCGCCGATCACGGGTCCCGGTCGGGTCTTGGTCGCAGGCCGCGGTCGGATCCGGGTCACAGGCCGCGAGCGCAGGTCAAAGCAGCAAGCCACGACAGCAGATCACGGCTCCACCAATCCCGATCGCGGTCGGAGGTCCCTGCCCAAACACTGACTGCGCATTCCAGTCACGGATCGCAAATTCGGGTCACGGGTCGTGCGGTCCCGGATCCCGGTCGCAGGTCACGGTCGCAGCTCCCGGGTCTGGGCCGGTTCGGGTCGCGGGTCCGGGTCACGGGTCCGGGTCACGGGTCCGGGTCACGGGTCCGGACCGCGAGTCCGGGTCACGGGTCCGGGTCACGGGTCCGGACCGCGAGTCCGGGTCACGGGTCCGGGTCACGGGTCCGGATCGCGAGTCGAGGGTTGTGGCTCGTCGGTGGGGATTGGGATTGAAGAGGGACCGGCGGGTCGCTGGTCGCGGGGTGGGCCCGCGGGGCACGGCCCGCGCGTTGAGGGCCGCGCGGGGGCGGTCGTGGGTCGAGGCTTGAGCCTCGTGGGGTTGGGGAGCACGGAGCTGGCAGGGTGCGGGTGACTGGTCATGAGCCGCCAGGCGATTGGTCGCCCGGGCCCGGTCTCGGCGGGAGCGACGATCAGCGACATGCAACCAGGCACGACATGACCTTGAACTTGATCTGCCGGAACAACAAACGCCGGCACCAAAGATCGGCGTTCTTGGTTCGGGGTCGGAGATCTCTGCCGCCACGGCCGTCGGCAGCAACAACGTGCTGTCAGGATGGGGGGATGTTGGTTGCGTTTTCTGTCACGCCGCTCGGGGCCGGGGATTCGGTCGGGGATCTGGTTGCTGAGGCTGTGCGGGTGGTGCGGGCTTCGGGGTTGCCGAATCGGACTGATGCCATGTTCACCACGATCGAGGGTGAGTGGGATGAGGTCATGGCGGTGGTGAAGCAGGCCGTTGATGTGGTGGCGGCGGGGGCGCCGCGGGTGAGTGTTTCTTTGAAGGCTGATGTCCGGCCTGGGGTTGTTGATGCGTTGCACGCCAAGGTTGAGCATGTCGAGCGGCGGTTGGCGGAGCAGTGAGACGGCTGGTCATGTGGGACATCGACTACACGTTGCTGCGTGGGGGTGGGGTGGCGGCGCAGGCTTGGCGGGCTGCGTTCACCGAGGTGACCGGGGTGGCTTGGCGGGCGATGCCGATTTTGGGTGGGCGGACGGATCTGGACATCTGTGCCGAGGTTTTTGCCACGCACGGGGTCACCGATTGCACGCCTGAGCGGTTCTTTGCCCGGTATGTCGAGGAGGTGCAGGGGTTGCGGCACCTTTTTGTGGAGCAGGGGGCGTTGATGCCGGGGGTGCGGGCCGTGCTCGACGAGCTGGGGCGTCGCGGGGATGTGGTGCAGACGTTGGTCACCGGGAACGTGCCGGAGGTGGCCGCGGCGAAGGTGGCTGCTTTTGAGCTCGATGATGTGTTCGATGCCGAGGTCGGCGGGTACGGCACCGACGACAGCGTGCGGGCGACGCTGGTGCGGCGGAGTTTGGAACGGGCCGAGGCGAAGTACGGTGAGCGTTTTCAGCCCGTGGTCATCGGGGACACGGCTTTTGATGTGACGGCGGCGCTGGCCAATCAGGCGTTGGCGGTCGCGGTGGCGACCGGGTCGACGAGCATGGCCGATCTGGCGCTGGCCGGGGCGCACGCCGTGCTGCCGGATCTTTCCGATGTGGACGCGGCGGTTGCGGTGATCACAGCCTGAGGTGGGGTGGGAAGCCTGTCCAGCGCAGGTCGGCGGGCAGGTGGGACATGTCGTTGAAGAGCATGAGCGTCGGTGGGCGCTCGTCCGTGTAACGGATCACGGTCAGGGCGGCGTTGCAGTTGTTGAGGCCCATCCAGCGGTCCTCGGGGGCGCCCAGCGCGGCGCGGACGAACCAGGCGACCAGGAAGCTGTGGGTGACGACCAGCTCGTGGGTCTCCTCCGGGGCGGGCACGGCGAAGCGGGACAGGGCCTCCTGCGCGAACTTCGGGCCGTCGCGGAGCTCGTCGGGTGTCCAGCCCTCGACCAGCGGTGTGAAGGTGGCCGGGGTGTGGGCCGGCAGGTACGGCGGGTAGTCGCCGACGATCTCCGAGGCGACCGCCGGCACGGGCAGCGCCGCGGCCGTTTCCGCAGCTCGGGGCAGCGGGCTGTGGGTGACCGTGGACAGGGGGACGTCGGCGAGCCGGGCGGCCAGGAGCTCCGCCTGCCGGCGACCGCGGGCGGAGAGATGACCGTTCTCGGCGTCGCCGTGGCGGGCCAGGTAGAGCAACCTCACTTCGGCGCCACCGGGTTGGGGATCGCACCGCCGAAGCGGCGGTCGCGCTGGGCGTAGAGCTCGCACGCATACCAGAGGTGGCGGCGGTCGAAGTCGGGCCAGAGGGTGTCGAGGAAGACCAGCTCGGCATACGCCGACTGCCAGAGCAGGAAGTTGGACGTGCGTTCCTCGCCGGACGGGCGCAGGAACATGTCCACCTCGGGGATCTCCGGGTGGTACAGGTATTTCTGGATCGTCTTCTCGGTGATCTTGTCGGCCTTGAGCTTGCCCGCGACCACGTCCCGGGCGATCGCCGCCGTCGCGTCCGCGATCTCCGCCTGGCCGCCGTAGTTGACGCAGAACTGCAGGGTCAGCGTCTTGTTGTCCTTGGACATCTCCTCGGCGGTCTGCAGCTCGGAGATCACGCTTTTCCACAGGCGCCCGGCGCGGCCCGACCACACGACACGGACGCCGAGGTCGACCAGCTGGTCGCGGCGGCGGCGGATGACGTCGCGGTTGAAGCCCATCAGGAAGCGGACCTCCTCGGGGGACCGCTTCCAGTTCTCCGTGGAGAACGCGTAGGCCGAGAGGTAGGGGATGCCGAGCTCGATGGCGCCCTCGATCGTGTCGAAGAGGGAGTGCTCACCCTGCTCGTGGCCCTTGGTGCGGGACAGGCCGCGCTCCTTGGCCCAGCGGCCGTTGCCGTCCATCACCACCGCGACGTGCTTCGGGATCGCGGCCGCGGGCAACGCGGGCGGCCGGGCACCGGAGATGTGCGGAATGGGTGGACGCGTCACGAAGTGCTCTCCCGTCGGTCGACCAGTGGCAGCGCGCGCAGGTTGCGCTCCATGTGCCACTGCAGATGTGCTGCCACGAGACCGCTGCACTCGCGGCGGGCGGATGGCTCGGTGGAGTCGGCGAGCTGCCAGTCGCCGCTGGTCAGGGCCTGCATCAGGCCGATCGTGGCCGGGGCCGGATGGGCCGCGCCGGGCGGGCGGCAGTCGGGGCAGACCGCGCCGCCGGCGGGCACCGAGAACGCGCCGTGCCGTCCGGGGTCGCCGCAGACCGCGCACTCGCCGAGGGCCGGGGCCCAGCCGGCGAAGTTCATGCCGCGCAGCAGGTAGGCGTCGAGGACCAGGCTGCTCGCGTGCTCCCCCGCCGCCAGGGCCTTGAAGGCGCCCAGGGTGAGCTGGAAGAGCCGCAGCGCCGGCTCGCGCTCGACCGGGGAGAGCCGCTCGGCGGTCTCCGCGATGGCGCTGGCCGCGGTGTATCGCGGGTAGTCCTCGAGGAACCTCTTGCCGAAGAGTGTGAGGGCCTCGACCTGGCTGACCGAGTGCAGGCTGCTGCCCACACCCTCGGGTGAGCCGGCCAGCTGAAGATCGATGTGGCCGAACGGCTCCAGCCGGGCACCGAAGCGTGAGGTCGTGCGGCGCACTCCCCGGGCCACCGCGCGCAGGCGGCCGTGGCGGCGGGTCAGCAGCGTGATGATGCGGTCGCTCTCGCCCAGTTTCTGGACGCGCAGGACCACCGCGTCGTCGCGGTAGAGGTGGCGTCGATATCCGGTGGGCACGGACGTCATTCTGCCCCCTGGGTACGACAGACCCTGACGCGGATCTCAGGGTCTTCTCGGGGATCGCTCAGTGGGAGGACTGATAGCGCCCGGGTACGAACGCCCCCTAGCGTCACAGGCATGACCCCGACTCTCGCCCGGCGCGCCGGCGCCGCCACCCTGATCGCCGCGACCGCCGCTGTCCTGGCCGGCTGCGGCGGCGGGATCGGCGCCCGGCTGACCTACGACGACACCGAGAAGGTGAAGGTCTCCGAGATCGTCCTGACCGGCGGCAGCGGCGACCTGACCGTACGGACGGCTGCGGTCTCGGAGACGCGGATCAAGCGGATCGTCCGCACCGACAGCGCCGCGGACCCGCAGGCCTCGTACCGCCTCGACGGGACGGTGCTGAACATCGACACCAGCTGCGGCGAGAGCTGCCGGGTGTCGTACGAGATCGAGGCACCGACCGGGGTGGCCGTGCGCGGCAAGCTCGGCTCGAGTGACGTCGCCCTCGCCGACGTGGCGACCGTGGACGTCACCGTCGGGTCCGGTGATGTGGTCATCACCGGGGCGACCGGCTCGGTGGCGATCAAGACCGGCTCGGGTGACATCACCGCCAACAACCTCAAGGGTGCGGTGCAGCTGGTCAGCGGCGCGGGTGACGTCAAGGCGGTCGACCTGTCCGGCGGTGCGGCCGTCCGCGCGCAGGCTTCCTCCGGTGACGTCGACGTGCAGATGACCGCGGTCGCCCCGGTGACCGCGCGGACCGGCAGCGGGGACATCACCCTGCTGGTGCCGGACGGCGCGTACCAGATCAAGACCCACACCGGGTCGGGTGACGAGGCCGTGGTCGGGCTGACCAACGACCCGGCGGCGAAGAACCTGCTCGACGTGCAGACCGGCAGCGGCGACGCGACGATCACGGCTCTGCCGGGGAAGTGACCGTCCGGGTGTCGGCCGGGGCACGCTCACGCCGCGAGAGCCAGACGAACGGCAGCGCGAGCGCGGAGAGCCCGGCCGACAGCACGAACGAGAACGGGTACCCCCAGATGTCGGCGGCCCGGCCCAGACCGGGCTGGGCCACGACACCGCCGGTGGAGGTCATCAGCGAGTCGAAGGACAGGATGGTCGCCCGCTGCCGCGACGGGATCATGCCGTTCAGGTACGCCTGACGCACCGGCTGCGCCGCCGACCCGAGCAGCCCCCAGGCGACGATCAGCACCAGCACCACCCAGAAGTTCCGGATCAGGCCGATCAGCAGCACCACCAGCACACTCAGGCCCAGGGTGGCCAGGAGCATCGACGTGCGCCGGATGAAAACCCTCCTCAGGTACGGCGTGACGAGCCCGCCGACGATCTGCGCAGCCGCAAGAAGTGCCGCCGACAGCCCCGCGATGCCGTACGCGGTCTTGTCGCCCCACAGGTCGAGCAGGTGCGGCTGCAACGCGTACCCGACGTAGATCGTGATCCCGCCCGTGAACGGCGCCGCGAGCATCAGCCAGCGCACCGGCCGCACCTTCAGCCCGAACTCCACCGAGTGGCCGGCGATCGTGCGGACCTCGGCGAGGTAGCTCGTCCCGCGGTCCGGGGTGAAGCCGAGGTCGCGCATCAGCACCGCCGCCAGGGCGAACATCAGCACGAGCACACCGGCGCGCAGCAGGTAGGGCGCGCCGAGACCGGCGAACTGGGCCAGGTAACCGCCGCCGCCCGCGCCGAGCAGCATGCCGACGCCCATGAACACCTGGCCCCGGGCGAACACCGTGTCGAGGCTGCCGGCGTACCCGGTGGCCTGCAGAGCGTCGACCAGCCAGGCCTCGGTCGCGCCGGAGAAGAAGGTGAAACCGAGGCCGATCAGCACCGACGACAGCGCCCAGGCCCAGAACGGCCCCTCGATCTGCCACAACCACAGGTAGAGGACCGTGGTCAGGGCCAGGGTCACCGTGCCGAGCAGGTACGACGCCCGGCGCCCCCACGAGTCCGCGACGATCCCGGTCGGCACCTCGAACAGCACCATGCCGGCGGTGAAGAACGCGTTCGCGGTGAAAGCCTCGAAGTTGCTCAGCCCCGCGTCCAGCAGGAACAGCGTGTTCACGCCCCAGATCAGCGACGCGGCCAGCGTGTTGCCGAGGTTGAGGACGTAGTACGTACGCCGGACCCGCGCGGCGGTGGAGGTCATGAGTGCACGGTCTCACCCACCGGTAGCCGGGCCACAGCAGGTGACACCGGCGCGTCGACCGGCCGGCGGGGGCGGCCTCCCGGCACCAGCACCGGACGGCGGCCCGCGGCGAAGTCCTCGACCCAGCCGACCAGCAGCACCGCCACGGCGACCAGGGCGACGATGACCACGAACCGCCACCCGATGCCCACGGCACCGCGGACGGGCAGGCCGTGCCTCTCCCCGATCGTGGTGACGGCCACGATGATCGGCACGTGCCACAGGTAGATCGTCAGCGCGCGGGCGTTGAGCACCGTGATGAGCCGCGAGGACCGCGCCGCGGTCGCCACGGGGGCGAACCCCAGGGCGACCAGGATGAACGCCGCGGACCACAGGGCGTTGCCGAGGGGGATGTCGTTGAGGTCGTACCCGCGGGGTCCGGGGTGGGTGAGGATCCACGCCGCGCCGAGGGTCCCCAGCGCCGCGGCGAGACCGACGAGGTGCCGGCGGGCCAGGCGGCGCAGCATCCCGTCGTGGTGGGCAAAACCGAGCAGCCAGGCCCCGCCGTAGAGGGCCATGTCCCGCACGATCGCGTGCGGTGTCAGCCCCAGGAAGGTGATCACGACCAGGGCCAGGTAGGGCACGGCGATCGACAGCCTGGGGAACCGGCGGAAGACCGGCAGGACGAGCGGGGACAGCAGGACGAACCACAGGAAGTCCCGCAGGTACCAGGTGGCGCTCAGCGCCATCGAACCCCACCCGTTCGCCGGCGGGTCCTGGATCGGGAACGCCCAGTAGAGGACCTTCCAGTCCCAGGCCAGGCCGGTGAGCAGCATCGCGGGCACGGCGATGACCGACATGGCCCACAGCGAGGGCAGCAGCCGGCGCAGGCGGCGCTCGACCGCCAGTGGTCCGCAGCGGTCGAGCGTGGCCGCCATCAGCGAGCCGGCCAGGGCGAACATCACCGACATGGCGGGAAACGCGATGGTCAGGGCGACCCAGCCGGTGGAATGGTAGACAACCACCCGGACGATCGCGATCGCGCGCAACAGGTCCAGGTACCGATTCCGCATAGCGTTAATGGCTATCGAAACAGACCCGACAAAGCAAATCGAAACGGGCATCCCGTGAGATGACCCACAAATCGATTAAAAACCCAATTTGCGTAACTGCTTCGGGTCCCGCTGCCATTCCTTGGCGATCCGCACGTGCAGATCCAAATAGATCTTGCGGCCCAGCAGCTGTTCGATCTCGGCGCGCGCCCGGGTGCCGACGTCCTTGAGCCGGGCGCCCTTGGTGCCGATCACGATCGACTTCTGACTGTCCCGCTCGACGAACAGGTTCGCATAGATCTTGGTGGTCCGGCCCTCGACGAGCATCTCCTCGACGAGCACCGCGATCGAGTGCGGCAACTCGTCCCGCACACCCTCGAGCGCGGCCTCCCGGATCAGCTCACCGATGAGCACCTGCTCGGGCTCCTCGGTCAGCACATCGTCCGGGTAGAGCGGCGGCGACTCGGGCAGATGCTTGACCAGCACGTCGACCAGCGTCTCGACCTGATGCCCGGAAACCGCGCTGACCGGCACGATGTCGGCAAAATCGTAGAGCTTGCTGACGTCCAGCAGCCGCTTGGTCAGCGTCGCCGGGTCGACCAGGTCGACCTTGGTCACGACGGCGATGACGGTGGCCTTGAGCTCGGCCATCTCCGCCGAGATGAACCGGTCACCGGCGCCGACCGGCTCGTCCGCCGGGAAGCAGATCCCGATCACGTCGACCTCGCTCCAGGTCTCCCGGACGAGGTCGTTGAGGCGCTCACCCAGCAACGTCCGCGGCCGGTGCAGACCAGGGGTGTCGACCAGAACGAGCTGCGAATTCTCCTGGTGCAGGATCCCGCGAATGACGTGCCGCGTCGTTTGCGGCTTGTTCGACGTGATCGCGATCTTCTGCCCGATGATCGCGTTTGTCAGCGTCGACTTGCCGGCATTCGGCCTTCCGACAAAACACGCAAATCCGGCACGGTAGGTGGTCGTATCAACCTCAACCGACCGGCTCGCGGCCTTGTGCCGGTGCTTCTTTCTTTCCGTACGGGCCGGAGCCGTAATGCCCGAAGGACGGGGATCTTGGCTCACCGGTGCTGCGGGGGCACTGGTGGCGGTCTGCTTCGGGGCGGGGCGCTTGGTGACGCCTTCGGCGGCACCGCGCTTCGCGGCACCCGGGTCGCTCTGCTCCCGCCGCGCCGCTCGCCGCTCCTGCCGTCGCAGCTCGTTCCGCTCCCCCGCGGTCAACCGCCGCTCACTCCCAGCCGCCTCGAGCGCGCCGACGCCTGCCTGACCCCGGCCGCCTGCGGTTGTTTGGCTCTTACCGCCGCGCGCTGCAGCCGCCCGACCCCGGCCGCCTGCAGCAGTCTCGCCGCCACCGCCTACGGCCGCCTCACGCTTGCCGCCACGCACGGCTACCTGAGCCGTGCCGCTGTCTGTCTGCCGCTCCGACCCCGCGGTCGCGCCGCCGGCCCGGCTGCTGCCCGCGCCCTGTGAGCGCGCGGCGCGCACGGAACGGCCTGCGGTGCTCTCGGCGACCTGCGGCCGGCCCTGACGGCCCTCACCGCTTGCGGCCTGGGAACGTCCGGACCGGGCTTCGCCACCAGCCAGACGTCCGACACGAACGTCACCGGCACCGGCCTCGGACCGCGCGGCCTTGGCCGCCCGTCCTCCGCTGCCCAGCTGTGACCGTCCCTTGCGCGGCGGCAGAGCCTCGCCGTTCTTCCCGACCCGAGCGGGCCGCAGATCAGCCACGGGAGCACGCCCGGCTCGCACCGGCCGACCCTCACCGCTACCGGCCACACTGCCGGCCGACTGCCGACCACCAGCCGCACCCGACCGACTCGCGCCACCAGCCGCACCCGACCGACTCGCGCCTCCGGCCGTCTGAGAACGACCGGTCCGACCTTCGCCGCCCGCCGCCTGCGACCCCGAGGATCGCCCCGCGGCGCCTGCCGCCTGCGAACGTGCAGGTCGGCCCTCCCCGCCGGCCGGAGAACGACCGGTTCCGGTCGAGCGATCGGTTCCGGTTGAGCGATCGGTTCCGGTTGAGCGATCGGTTCCGGTTGAGCGATCGGTGCGCGCCGGGCGTTCGGGCTGGTCCTTGGTGGGGGTCATGCTGTCACCGAGCCGAGCAGCGTGCCCGTCGGCGACGCGACGTGGATCGGGGCGTCGGCGGCCAGGTCGCGGACGGCCGCGTGGCCGGCCCCGTCCAGGGTCGAGGCCTCGGTGACCACCGCGGCGGCTTCGAGCTTGGTGGCGCCGGCGGCGACCGCGGAGGCCACCGCCAGCTGCAACGCGGTGATCGACATGCTGGGGAGGGTGACGTTCGCGGCGGCGTAGGTGCGGCCGTCCTGGTCGCGGACCGAGGCCCCTTCGGCCGCGTTCACGCGGGCCCGGGCGCCGCGGGCGAGGGTCACCAGCTTGGCGTCCTCGGCGGTGAGCTCGGCGTCCACGGATCCGGCGGGGATGGTCTGGTCAGGCATCGGCGTGCTGTCTTTCCTCGGTCTCGGGGGCGTTCTCGGTGTCCTCGGGGCGGTCCGAGGCGGGTTCGGCCCGGCGCACCAGCACCGAGTCGATCCGGTTGCGGCGGCCGGTGGTGCCTTCCGCGATGAGGTGCAGCCCGCCGACGTCGACCGAGGCGCCGGGGATCGGCACCCGGCCCAGGGTCTGGGCGAGCAGGCCGCCGACGGTTTCGACCTCGTCGGCGGGGAGTTCGACGCCGAAGATCTCGCCGAGGTCCTCGATCGGGAGCCGGGCGGTCACCCGCACCGCCCCGTCCTCGAGGTGGTCGACGGGCGGGCGTTCGACGTCGTACTCGTCGGTGATCTCGCCGACGATCTCCTCGAGGATGTCCTCGATGGTGACCAGGCCGGCGGTGCCGCCGTACTCGTCGACGACGATGACCAGGTGGGTGCGGGCCGCCTGCATCTCCGACAGGAGGTCGTCGACGGGCTTGGACTCGGGCACGAACGTGGCCGGGCGCATCAGCTCGGCGACCGGCATGGCGGAGGCCGCCGGGTCGCCGTTCTGGGTGCTGCGGACGACGTCCTTGAGGTAGACCACACCGAGGACGTCGTCGACGCTTTCGCCGATGACCGGGATGCGGGAGAAGCCGGAGCGCAGGAAGAGGTAGAGCGCCTGCTGCAGCGTCTTGGGTGCTTCTATCCACACCATCTCGGTGCGCGGCACCATGACCTCACGGGCGATGGTGTCACCGAGCGCGAAGACCGAGTGGATCATCTCGCGTTCGCCGTGCTCGACAACACCGCGCTGCTCGGCGAGGTCGACGAGCTCGCGCAGCTCGACCTGACTGCCGAACGGTCCCTCGGGGAAGCCCTTGCCGGGTGTGACGGCGTTGCCGATCAGGATCAGCAGGGACGCCAGGGGGTTCAGGGCGCGGCCGAGCCAGCGCACCAGCGGCGCGGTTGCCCGGCCCACGGCGTACGCGTGCTGGCGCCCGACCGTGCGGGGCGCGACACCGACGACCACGAAGCTGACCAGGGTCATCCCGCCGGCGGTGACCAGTGCGGCACGCCAGCCGACACCCCAGCTGTCCACCGCGACCAGCGCGACCAGGGTGGTCGCGGTCAGCTCGCAGAGCAGCCGGAGCAGCAGGAGGAGGTTGAGGTGCCGGACCACGTCACCGGCGACGGCGGCCATCGCGGCAGCACCCCGCTGACCTTCACGGGCCATCTCCGCGGCACGGGCCGTGGAGACGGTGGCGAGCGCGGCGTCGGTCATCGAGGCCAGGCCGGCCAGGAAGACCAGGATCACCGCGTAGATGATCAGTTGCAGGTCGGGCAGGCCGCTGGGCGGGCCTGCCGCGAGTAAGGACGGCTCCACGGAGATCAGCCGGCCCGCCGTCCGGAGCGCCAGCTCTGCAGGAGCCGGGCCTGCAGCGCGAACATCTCGCGCTCCTCCTCGGGCTCGGCGTGGTCGTAGCCGAGCAGGTGCAGCACCCCGTGCACGGTGAGCAGGTGCAGCTCGTCGGCGGGGGTGTGCCCGGCGGCCGCGGCCTGTTTCGCCGCGACCTCGGGGGCGAGCACGATGTCGCCGAGCAGGGCCGGCTCACCGGTCCCGGCCTCGCCGGGACCGTGGTCGACACTGCCCTCGTCCATGGGGAACGCGAGCACGTCGGTGGGGCCGTCGCTGCCCATCCACCGATGGTTGAGCTCGGTCATGTAGTCGATGTCGACCAGCAGGATCGACAGCTCGGCGAGGGGGTTGACCCCCATCTCCTCGAGCGCGTGCCGGGCCACCGCCAGGATCGCGTCGGTGTCGACCTCGACTCCCGACTCGTTGGCGATCTCGATGGACATTCGGTCCTTAACCCCTTATCAGCGCCGGCGGTTGGGTCGGCCACCGCTGGCGGCGCGACCCTGCACGGCATGGACGGACTGCGTGGCCTGCTGCTCCAGATCGGCGTCGTACCTCGCGTACGCGTCGACGATCTCGGCGACCAGCCGGTGCCGGACGACGTCGGAGCTGGTGAGCTCGGAGAAGTGCACGTCGTCGACGCCCTGCAGGATCTCACGGACGATGCGGAGGCCGCTGGTGGTGCCACCCGGCAGGTCGACCTGGGTGACGTCACCGGTCACCACGATCTTGGCTCCGAAGCCGAGCCGGGTGAGGAACATCTTCATCTGCTCGGGAGTCGTGTTCTGCGCCTCGTCGAGGATGATGAACGCGTCGTTGAGCGTGCGTCCCCGCATGTAGGCCAGCGGGGCGACCTCGATCGTGCCCGCCTGCATCAGCCGCGGGATCGACTCGGGGTCGAGCATGTCGTGCAGTGCGTCGTACAGCGGTCGCAGGTAGGGGTCGATCTTCTCGTTGAGCGTGCCGGGCAGGAAGCCCAGCCGCTCGCCGGCCTCGACGGCCGGACGGGTGAGGATGATCCGGTTGACCTGCTTGGCGGTCAGCGCCTGCACGGCCTTGGCCATGGCCAGGTACGTCTTACCCGTACCGGCGGGGCCGATGCCGAACACGATCGTGTTTTCGTCGATGGCGTCGACGTAACGCTTCTGGCCGAGCGTCTTGGGGCGGATGGTCTTGCCGCGCCGGGAGAGGATGTTGAGAGTGAGCACCTCGGCGGGACGCTCGGCAGTGTTTTGCTCGAGCATCGCGACGGTGCGGCGGACGGCGTCGACGCTGAGCGTCTCGCCCTTCTCGATCAGCTCGATGAGCTCCGAGAAGAGACGCTCGGCGGTCGCGTTGTCGGCCGGGGCGCCGGTGAGGGTGATCTCGTTGCCGCGGACGTGCACGTCGCTGGTGAGGGTCCGCTCGATCAGGCGCAGGATCTCGTCCTTGGCGCCGAGCAGGTTCACCATGATCTTCGGGTCGGAGACCGAGATCTTGGTCTGCACCCGAGCGGCAGCGTTGCTGGGGTCGGTGCCGGTCATAGGGGCGGCCGTGAGGCCTACGCCACCTGCTCTCTTTCTCGTCGCCGCATCGGGTGGCACCGCCGGTGGTCGGCGGCCCGCGTAAGGACCGTGCCATCGTATCCGGTCCGTGCCTGCCCCGCCGAGGGCATTATCGGCGGGTTCTTCACGGGCGGTAAGCGGGGTCAGCCGGTGGAGACCGGGATGCCGTCGAAGGTTTCCTGCACGCGGGTGAAGCGGTAGGTCGCCCAGTGCATCCGGACCACCGTTCCGTCGGCGTCGCGGGTCAGGCGGAGCAGCTCGCCGGCCTCGCGGCCCGAGACGGTCCGGAGCAGGTCGGGCTGGTCGGGCAGCGGCCGGAAGATCGACGGTGGCCGGTCCGCGGGCGCGTCGGCCCCGCGGGACTGCAGCGTGCCGTCGTGCCAGCTGAAGACGTGCGCGAAGCCCTCGCTCCACCACGGTCCGAGCACCGACCTGTACGCCTCGGGCGCGGCCCGGCCCGGCGTCCAGGGCCGGATGTCGGCGGGGTCGGCCTCGACCGCGAGCCCGAGCAGCTCGTGCACCAGCTCGTTGATCTCCGTGGCCGTTCCGGAGGAGGCCAGGACGGCCGCGCCGAGCGCGCCGGGGTTGCCTTCGCCGCCGCGGCGGCCGTAGACGCCGGCCAGGAAGCCTGGCATCGCGCCGTCGTGCCCCACGTGCATGATCCGCTTGCCCTGCGGCGCGAGGATCAGGCCGAGGCCGAAGCCGCCGGACCACAGGGTCTCGTCGGTGGTGGTCTGCGGCCAGCGCATCTCGTCGACCGTCTCGGGCGCGAGCACCAGCGCACCCGGGTCGACGATTTCCGGGCTGGCCAGGAACGCGGCCCAGCGGGCCATGTCGGCGGCGGTGCTCCAGATCTGCGCGGCGGGTGACGCGCCACCCATGTCGAGCTGCGGCTCGGGCCGGGCGGCGTCCGAGTAGGTGTCGACGAGGTATCCCACGACGGCGTCGCCGGTGGGCTCGACCGTGGTCGACGTCAGGCCGAGCGGCTCGAGGATCTGCTCGTGCAGGACGGACGCCCAGGTGCCGCCGCGGAGCTTGGCGACCAGCTGGCCGAGCACGGCCAGGCCGAGATTGGAGTAGTGGTAGCGGCGGTTGTTGGGCAGCACCCGCTCGGCCCGGGCCAGGTCGGCGAGCAGGGCGGCGTCGTCGGGTGCGACGAGCACGTCCCACACGTCGCCGTACGGCTCGCGCTGGAAACCGGCCGTGTGCGACAGCAGCCGCCGGATGGTCGCCGTGCCGTGCGCGGGCACGTCGAGGTGCTGGGCGATGGGGTCGTCGAGGTCGAGCAGGCCGTCGTCGCGCGCCTGCATGACCAGGACGGCGGTGAAGGTCTTGGTGACCGAGCCGATCCGGAACCGGCTGTCGGCGTCGAGCGGGTGACCGGGGTTGCCGGAGTCGCCCACGGTGCAGGTCCAGAGGCTGCGGTCGGCACGGTGCAGCGCCACGGAGAGGGCGGGCACCCGGGCGTCGGCCTGGACCCGGCGGACCGCGCGCTCGAGGCGCTCCTGCGCCGTCACCGGGCGACCATGGGGCCGAGGGGCTTGCCGCCGACGACGTGGGCGTGCACGTGGAAGACCTCCTGGCCACCGTTGACACCGCTGTTGAAGATCAGCCGGTAGCCGTCGGCGAGCAGCCCTTCCGCCTCGGCGACCGCTGCGACGGCAGCCAGCAGGTCGGCAGCGGCCTTCGGGTCGGCGGTGGCGATCGCGGCGACGTCCGGATGGTGCGCCTTGGGGATCACCAGGACGTGCACCGGGGCCTTGGGATCGATGTCGCGGAAGGCCAGCGTGGTGTCGGTCTCGTGCACGACGGCAGCGGGGATCTCCCCGGCGGCGATGCGGCAGAACAGGCAGTCGTTGTCCACGCCGAAGATCCTAGAGTGAGCCCATGACAGGACGGGCGATCCTCGTGACCGGTTCCTCCCGCGGCATCGGGCGGGCGATCGCCGCCCGCTTCGCCGCCGGCGGTGACCGCGTCGCCATCCACCATCGGGATTCCGCCGCTCTCGCGGAAAAACTTGCTTCCGAGCTTCCCGGTACGGGACACGTCGTGGTCCAGGGCGATCTCGCCGACCCTGCCGCCGTACGCGCGCTGGTCGACGACGCGGCGGCGCGGCTCGGTGGGCTGGACGTGCTGGTCAACAACGCGGGTGTCTTCGGCACCGTGGACCGGCCGCATCCGGTGTTCGAGACCAGCTACGACGAGTGGCAGGCGAAGTGGCGCGGCACCTTCGACGTGAACCTCTTCGGGGCGGCGAACGCGGCGTGGGCGGCGGCGCAGCACATGCGTGAGCGCGGCGGCCGCATCGTCAACGTCTCGTCGCGGGGCGCGTTCCGCGGTGAACCGGACCAGCCCGCGTACGGCGCGAGCAAGGCGGCGCTGAACTCGATGGCGCAGTCGCTGGCGGTGGCACTGGCCCCGTACGGGATCGGGGTGGCCTGTGTGGCTCCGGGGTTTGTTGAGACGGACATGACGAAGGAGCATCTCGAGGCCGAGCAGGGTGACGCGATCCGGGCGCAGAGCCCGTTCAACCGGGTGGCGCGGCCGGAGGAGATCGCGAGTGCGGTGCACTGGCTGGCGTCGGGCGAGGCGGAGTGGGCGTCGGGGACGATCGTCGACCTGAACGGGGCTTCCTACCTGCGCACGTAAGATCCACCGGAGCCGACTGAATGGGAGCGCTTCCATGGATGACCTGCTGGCCCGGTTGACCCTCGAGGAGAAGGTGTCGCTCTTGGGCGGCCAGGACTTCTGGTCCCTTCCCGCGATTCCGAGGATCGGGCTGCGCTCGCTGGTGATGTCCGACGGCCCGATCGGTGTCCGCGGCACTGGCTGGGCCCCCGAAGACCCGTCGATCGCCCTGCCCAGCCCCACCGCCCTGGCCGCGACCTGGGATCCGTCCCTGGCCCGCACGGCCGGCCGCCTGCTCGGCCAGGAGTCGCGCCGCAAGGGTGTGCACCTGCTGCTGGGTCCGACGGTCAACCTCCAGCGCACGCCGCTGGGTGGCCGGCACTTCGAGTGCTACTCGGAGGATCCCCTGCTCAGCGGGGAGATCGGCGTCGGTTTTGTCGAAGGTGTGCAGGACCACGGCGTCGGCACCACGGTCAAGCATCTGGTGGGCAACGACTTCGAGACCGAGCGGATGACCGTGGACGTCCGCATCGGCGAGCGGGCGCTGCGGGAGATCTATCTGGCGCCCTTCGAACGGGTCGTCGCCGCGGGCGGCTGGGGTGTGATGAGCGCCTACAACGGCGTGAACGGCTCGCCGATGGCCTCCAACGGGCGCCTGCAGTCGGACATCCTCAAGGACGAGTGGGGTTTCGACGGCATCGTGGTCTCGGACTGGCGCGCGGCCCGGTCGACGGTCGGTGCGGCGCTCGGCGGCCTGGACATCGCCATGCCGGCGCTGGAGAACCCGTGGGGCGACAAGCTGGTCGTGGCGGTCCGCGCCGGCGAGGTGCCCGAGGAGGTCGTCGACGACAAGGTACGCCGGGTGCTGCTCCTGGCTGCCCGGGCCGGCCTGCTCGACGGCGTACCGGGAGCGGTCCTGACACCTCCCGCGGACCTGGACGGGGACGCGGTGGCCCACGAGGTCGCGGCCCGGTCCTTCGTCCTGGCCCGCAACGAGAATTTCACGCTGCCGCTGGAGGCCGCGGCCCTGACCCGGCTGGCCCTGATCGGCGCGCTGGCGACCGACGCGCGGGTGCTCGGCGGTGGCAGCGCGCAGGTGACGCCGCCGCACGTGATCTCGCCGCTGGCGGGTCTCGGCCGGGCCCTGCCGGGAGTGGACGTGGCCTACGCCGTCGGCGCCGACCCGCGGCCGTTCCTGCCGGTGCTGCCGCTGCCGGCCTCGGTCGAGCTGCTCGGGGCGGACTTCGAGTTCAGTGTCGACACCGCCGCCGTGCGCTGGATCGGTGACCTGCCCGGCGCCGTCGACCCGGCCGTGGTGACCGGGCTGGAGCTGCGCACCACGTTCACGCCGGACGAGGACGGCGAGCACACGTTCGCGGTGTCCGGCTTCGGGACCTTCGACCTGCGGGTCGGCACCGTGGAGGTGCCGGTGGGCACCCTGCACCCGCCGACGGCCACCCGCGCCGACCTGCTGCTGTCGCCGCGGGAGCACCGGGCGGTCGTGCCGCTGACGGCCGGCGAGCCGGTCGAGATCGTGCTGCGCCAGACCATCAAGCCGGGCATGGCGCACACCGTCAGCGCGACCCTCGGTCACCACGCTCCGGGTGTCTCCGCGGAGAGCATGCTGGACGAGGCCGTCGCGCTGGCCGCCGAGTGTGACGTCGCGGTGGTGGTCGTCGGGACGACCGAGCAGACCGAGTCCGAGGGCTTCGACCGCAAGTCGCTGGCCCTGCCCGGCCGCCAGGACGAGCTGGTCGCCCGCGTGGCCGCGGCGAACCCCCGCACGATCGTGGTCGTCAACGCCGGCTCGCCGGTGCTGCTGCCCTGGGCGGACGACGTGGCCGCGGTGCTGCTGACCTGGTTCCCGGGTCAGGAGGCCGGTGCGGCGCTGGCCGACGTGCTGCTCGGCGTCCTCGAGCCGGGCGGCCGTCTGCCGACGACGTGGCCGCGCCGCGAGCAGGACTGCCCGATCCTCGAGGTGGTCCCGGAGGACGGTGTCGTCGAATACGACGAGGGCGTCTTCATCGGCTACCGCGCCTGGGAGCGGGCGGGCACCACTCCCCTGTACGCCTTCGGTCACGGCCTGGGCTACACGACGTGGGAGTACGAGACGCTGGCAGCCACGGCCACGGAAGCGGTGGTGACACTGACGAACACCGGCGCTCGCGAGGGCCGGGAGATCGTGCAGGTCTACGTGGCACCGCAGGACCCGCCGGCGGCAGCGGCGCTGGAGCGGCCGGCGCGGTGGCTGGCCGGGTTCGAGGCGGTGTCGGCCCGTGCGGGCGAGACGGTGACCGTCCGCATCCCGTTGCCGCCGCGCACCTGGCAGGTCTGGGACGAGGGCTGGCACACGGTCCCCGGCACGTACGCCGTGACCGCCGCCCACGCCCTCGACGACCCGCGGCTGACCGCCGGGCTGGAGCTGTAGACACACCGGCGGGCCCGACCGAGATGGTCGTGGCCCGCCGGTGGTGATCAGTTGCGGGTGACCGTGAGGTCGAGGCCCTTGTCCGTGTTGTGGGTCCAGGCCACGGAGAAGCCGGGCCAGTCGCCCTGCAGCTGCCCGTCGGCGGCGACCGTGGCGTACATCCGGGAGCTCAGTGCGCCGGGGACCTGCAGCGTGTCGAGCACGCAGGTCATCGCGCTCTCGGAGAGGCCGACCGGGAACTTGTCCCCGGCGCCGTTGATGACCAGTTGCCGGTTGCGGCTCTTGAGTTCGAGACCTTCCTTCTCGGGGTCGCACTTGCTGACCGCGACGAGCAGGGGGTCCTGCTCCGCGGCGGCGACGGGCTGCGCAGCGTCGGCGCTGTCGCTGTTCAGAAGCTTGGGCACGAACACGATGCCGGCGGCAACCAGGAGAACGGCAAAAATCAGCCACGGAAGCGGACTGCGCTTCCGGACGTGCGGTGGTGGTGAAGGATGGCGGGGCTGCGTCATGTGGGTTCCTTCGCGCCAGGGGAGGGGGCGGACGCGCGGTCGAAAGTGTGCGCTACCCCACGCAACAAGACAACGATCATCGGCCGATCTGACTAATCGGACGAGTCGACTTTGGAAATAAGTCTTACCAGACCCCTCAGGTTTCGTTACCCACAGTAATATCCGCCACGCTTGGAAATCATTCAGTCACGCTCAGCGATTCGATAGTGATAGCTGTGCGAGGAGGTGAAGCCGGCCCGGGCGTACAGGGAACGGGCCGCGCGGTTGCCCTCCTCGACCTGGAGGTAGAGCCCGGCAACGCCCTGGGCGACGGCCCAGCGGGCGCCCGCCCGGAGCACGGCCGAGGCCAGACCCTGACGGCGATGGCGCGGATCGGTGGCCATGCAGAAGACCCCGGCCCAGCCGCCGGTCGCGACGAACAGCCCGATCGCCCGGTCACCCACCCGGACGAAGGCCGCCGGCTCCGGAAGGTTCTCCAGCACCGCGATCGCGTCCCCGCTCAGCGTCCGGTAGGCGGCCAGCCATTCCGCAGTGGAATGATCCGTGACGTCAGTGGAGTGATCCGTGACGTCGGTGGCATGACGCGGCGGCTCGGCGACCGCCGGCGCGGTCAGGACAAGCGTGGGCGCCTCCCGGCGATAACCGCGCGCGGCCAGGTGCGCGTCGAGCTGCGCGTGATGCTCGGCCGGGCTGACCTGGATCGTGACCGGCAGCTCGCGGGCCCGGTAGAACGCCTCGACCTCGTCGAGCCCGGCAGGTGCGGGCGGCGGCAGCGCTGAGTTGGACCGCCGGCGCGGAACACCGGGCGTGTGCCGCAGCAGCCACCCACCGGACTTCTCAACCTCCGTGGCAGGCCAGGCCGCCGCGGCGGCAAGCTCGATCGCCCACGCGTCCACGGCCCGACCGCCCGGCTCGTACTCCGACCCGGTCAGCACCGCTCAGCCCTGCGGACCAGGCGCCCGGCCGTCACCGACCCGCGCCCCTGCCACTGCGGCACTTCCTCAACCCTCATGCCCATCCCAACAGCGTACGCATAAAGATACGTATAGCCGAATGGTTATTTCGAGGATCGACCGAGCACCGCCTCGCCCCGCGGCGAGAGGCGATAGCCGACCTCGAGACTCTCGGTCAGGCCCAGCTCCTTGAGCCGGCGCACGTCACGCTTGAACGACGCCAGCTCCGCATAACCGGCGTCCACGAACAGATCACCCGCGCGCACCGCGGGCCGCGACCCGATCAGGCGCAGCACCGGACGCGTCCACGCCCCGCGCCTGCTCCCCCGGTCGATCCGGTCGAGCGCCGCCAGCACCTCGTCCACACCCGCCTCGTCGGTACGCAGGGCGATGCGGGGGTCCTCTCCGGCGTACGCGACCTCGATGCGGAAAAGCGGATGGGCCGGATCCCCGGGCAGATCGGCTCGCAACGCCGCCACATCGGGGTAGCCGGCCGCGGTCGCGTCGGCGGGCTCGACGCCGGGCACCTCCGCGACCGACCGGACCTCGACCAGGCCGATCATCGTGCGCAAGCGGGTGCCCGCGCGGACGCGGGCCCGGCGCCAGTGGCGGAAGACCACTGACACCCGGCCCTCGCGGATGCGGTTCAGAGCTTCTTCGCGGAAGAGCACCCCATCAGGATCACACCGCGACGAGGGCGGGGGCGGTCTTGCGGGTGATGACGGAGTCGAGGATCTCGCCGACGCGGATCGCGGTGTTGGACAGCAGGGCCGAGGTGATGCCGTGGGTGTGCTCGGTGCCGCCCTGCAGGTAGATGCCGACGCGCAGCCGGGGGTCGGTCGCCGCGCGGTAGTCGCGTTCGACCTTCGGACGGCCCTGGTCGTCGCGGAGGCACAGGTCGCCGAGCTCGCCGAGGATCGCGTACGGGTCGGCCACGTGGTAACCCGTCGCGCACACGATGACGTCCGCGGTCAGGCTGGTCGTCTCGCCGGTGACCAGGGACCGGATGCCCGCGACGACCTGGTCGGGGCCGTCGGTCACGTGGGTCATGCGGGACACGTTCAGCATGCGCAGACGCTCGCGGCCCAGGACCTTCTCCTGGTACGCCCGGCGGTACAGGTCGTCGATGAGGTCGATGTCCACCACGGAGTAGTTCGTGTTGGCGTGGTAGCCCATCAGCTGCTGCTTCACGTCCTCGGGCGCCAGGTAGAAGTCGTCGACGGCGTCGGGGTCGAAGATGCGGTTCGCAAAACTGCTGTCGTCGGCGGGCGAGTAGCCGTACCGGGAGAAGACCGCGCAGATCTCGGTCTCGGGGAACTCGCGGTGCATCGTGGCGACGGCCTCCGCGGCGCTCTGCCCCGCGCCCACCACGATGATGCGCCGCGGCTGGGTGCCCTTGAGCTTGGGCATGTTGTGCAGCAGGTCGCTGGTGTGCCAGACGCGGTCCGACGCGGTGACACCCTCGGGCAGGCGCGGGCGCAGACCCGTACCGATGATGAGGTTGCGGGCCCGGTGGGTGCTCAGGCGGCCGCCGTTGCGGGACAGGACGTCGGCCGCGACCACGTCGCCGGCGGCGTCGGTCACGGGGGTCACCGAGAGCACCTCGGTGTCGTAGGTGACCTGGTCACCGACCTGTGCGGCCGCCCAGGAGAAGTAGTCGTGGAACTCCACCCGCAGCGGGAACAGGCTCTTGTGGTTGATGAAGTCGATGAGCCGGCCCTGGCTGTGGAGGTAGCGCAGGAAGCTGAACTCGCTCGTCGGGTTCCGCAGCGTCACCAGGTCCTTGAGGAAGGAGACCTGCATGGTGGCGTCGTCGAGCAACATGCCGCGATGCCACCCGAAACCGGCCTGGCGTTCGAGGAACCGCGTGGTGACCCGCGCGTCCGGACCGCCCGCGTCGTTGTGTTCCGACACGGCGATGGCCATGGCCAGATTGGACGGGCCGAAGCCGATCCCCACGACATCGAGTTCAGGTTCAGACATGTCCGTCCCCTCAATGGCGGGGCCGACCTGACCCCGGATTTCGGTTAGCCTAACCTAAGCCTGCGCGGGGTGGCCCGCAGTGTCGAGTGAGGGAGAGCTATTCATGCGCGTCGTCATGTTCGGTTTCCAGACCTGGGGTCATCGGACCCTGCAGGCCCTGCTGGACTCGGAGCACGACGTGGTCATGGTGGTGACCCATCCGGCCGGTGAGGGCGCCTACGAGAAGGTCTGGTCCGACTCGGTCGCCGAGCTGGCCGAATCCCACGGTGTGCCCGTGCTGCTGCGCGAACGCCCCGATGACGAAGAGCTGTACGAGGCCCTCAAGCAGGTGGCACCCGACGTCATCGTCGCTACCAACTGGCGGACGTGGATCCCGCCGCGCATCTTCACCCTGCCCGTCTTCGGAACGCTCAACGTGCACGATGCGCTGCTCCCGGCGTACGCGGGATTTTCGCCCCTGATCTGGGCTCTGCTCAACAACGAGCCCGAGGTCGGCGTCACCGCTCACATGATGGACGACACCCTGGACGCGGGTCCGATCGTGCTGCAGCGGGCCGTCCCGGTCGGTCCGGCCGACACCACGACGGATCTGTTCGACAAGACGCTGGAGCTCTTCGGGCCGATCACCGTCGATGGCCTCGCGGAGATCGCCTCCGGGCGTCGCGACTTCGTGCCGCAGGACCGGAGCAAGGCGAGCTTCTTCCACAAGCGGTCGGAGGAGGACATCCGGATCGACTGGACGTGGACCGCCGAGGAGCTCGAGCGGCTGGTCCGGGCCCAGTCGGCGCCCTATCCGCAGGCGTTCTGCTTCCACAAGGGACGACGCCTGGAGATCATCACCGCGGCCGTCTCCGAGGCGGTCTACGGCGGCACCCCCGGACGCATCTTCTACCGCGAGGGTGACGGCGTGGCGATCGTGGCCGGCGCGGAGGCCCGGCGCGGCCGCAGCAAGGCGCTGCTGATCCGTTCGGTACGCACCGACGAGGGTGTCGAGCTCCCCGCGCACGACTACTTCAGGACCATGGGCGGATATCTGACCAGCCACCCCGACCGCTGATCAGCGGTAGACCAGGCCGGCCCCGACCTCGACGACCTGGCCGGTCATCGCCGACGCGCCGTCGGAGACCAGGAAACGCACGGCGGCGACCAGGTCCTCCGGGACCAGCCGCCGCGGCACCGCCTGTCTGGCCAGGATCTCGGCATGCGGGTCACCACCCGCCAGCTCGACCTCCCGCTCGGTCAGGATCGCGCCCGGCGAGAGGGCGTTCACCGTCACCCCGGACGGGCCGAGCCCGTGGGCCAGGGAGCGGGTGAGGCCGACCAGTGCGGCCTTGCTGGCGACGTAGGACGGCCCGGACGGACCCCCGAGGCGGACGGTCGCCGAGGTGACGTTGACGATCCGGCCCCAGCCGCGTGCGGCCATCCCGGCGCTGAGCGCCTGCGCCAGCAGCATGGGCGCGGTGACGTTGACGGTGAACGTCTCCTGCCACTCGGCCAGCGACAGGTCACCGAGGTCGACGTTCGAGGCGCGGGAGGCGTTGTTGACGAGGATGTCGACCGGGCCGGCCTCCTCCGCGAGGCGCCGCACAGCATCGGGGTCGGCCAGGTCGGCGTCGAGAAGCTCGGCGTCGGCGCCGAGCTCGCGGCACTGCCGGGCGACCTCCGCGGCCTCGCCGGCCGCCGTCAGATGGTGCAGCAGCAGTGTCCGGCCCGGCTCGGCCAGCCCCACCGCCACGGCGGCCCCGATCCCCCGCCGCGCACCGGTGACAAGAATGCGTCTGCCCACGTCAGGAGCCTAGTCGGCGAACTGATCAATGAGGCGGACCCGCTCTGTCAGCCCGCGCCGGACGTTGACGGCCCGCTGGAGGTCCAGGGGCGGGACGCGGATGTCGTGGTCGCGCCAGCGCACCTTGTCCAGCCGCGCAGCGGCGTGCGGACCGAAATCGGTGATCTCCGGCTGATCCGCCGCCGGGCCGACACCACCGGCCCACTCCACGCGGGCGCCGAACATGGCCCGCCCGAACCAGTCGCAGAACCAGTCGACCGCGGCAACCGGCTCGACCAGCCCGTCGAGCAGCAGCTCCCCGGCCCGGTGGGAGTCTGCGCCGGACACGACCAGATCGAGGTCGCCGGGCGTGATCGCCATGCCTCGCGCGGCCAGGGCGGCACTACCGGTCAGCCACCAGTCGATGCCCTCCAGCCGCCGGCAGACCAGGTCGAGGGTCTCCTCCCAGAGCACCGGCTCGAGCCCCGCGAGCTGACGCAGCCACGGCTCGGCCAGCCGCTGAAAATTGACCCAGGCGTCGTCGACGTGCGGGGTGCCGGCCGGACAGCTCCTGACCCAGCAGCCGTCCCGCTCGGTGAAGGCGGACCGTTGCAGCGCCGGCACCAACTCGTCCGGTGCGGCGACGACCCGGAACTCGGTGACCTCGGCGTCGTCGTACCGCTCGTATCGCATCCCCATGCCGGTCATCCCAGCACGGGGATACGACAGTTCGTCAGTGGAATCCTCAGTGCACGAGCGCCCGGCCGGAGATCTGGTCGTCAGCGCCCGGCACCGGCGCCGACGGGTCCGAGCCGATCTCCACGAGTTCGTTGCGCTCGTTGACGTGTGCGACCCGGGGCGCGTAATCGGCGCGTTCACGCTCGTCGACCTGCTTGAACGACATGATGATGATCAGATCGCCGACCGCCACCAGCCGGGCGGCCGCGCCGTTGATGCCGATCACGCCGGAGCCCGCCGCGCCCTCGATGACGTAGGTCACGAGCCGGGCGCCGTTGGTGATGTCGACAACCTGGACCTGCTCGCCCTCGACGAGGTCGGCCGCGTCCATCAGCGTCTTGTCGATCGTGATCGAGCCCACGTAGTGCAGGTCTGCCTGGGTCACGGTGGCGCGATGGATCTTGCCGCCGAGCAGGGTCCGCTGCATGTGTGTCGTCCTCCTTGAAGTGCCACGACCAGGCCCTGGGCCCGCCGTCGAAGCAAAGGTAGCCTAACCTAACCTCTCACCGAGACACCTGATCCCGATCGAGGAGCCAGACAAATGTACCGACGCCCGCTCGGATGGCGCCGTGCGCTGACCGTCGTTGCCGCCGGCCTTCTTGCCGCCACCACCGTCACCGCCTGTGCAGCCGACGAGGACGAGGCGGCGGCCCCCGCGGCCTCCGGTTCGGCCGCGGCCGCGTTCCCGGTGAGCATCGAGCACAAGTTCGGCTCCACAACCATCGAGGAGCAGCCGGAACGGGTCGTCACCGTCGGCTGGAACGACCAGGACCCGGTGCTGGCGCTCGGCGTCGTCCCGGTCAGCACCCGCGAATGGTTCACCGAATACCCCGCCTACCCGTGGGTCAAGGACGCCCTGGGCGGCAAGCAGCTGACGACGTTCTCGGCGGAGCTCAACTTCGAGGCGATCATCAAGCAGCAGCCCGACCTGATCCTCGCGATCTACGAGACGATCAACAAGGAGACCTACGACAAGCTGTCGCAGATCGCCCCGACCGTCATCCAGTCCTCGGCGTACGCGGACGAGCAGACCCCGTGGGACGTGCAGACGCTGACGACGGGCAAGGCGCTGGGCAAGTCGGCCGAGGCGCAGGCGCTGGTCGACAAGGTCAACACGAAGATCACCGAGGCGAAGACGGCCAACCCGCAGTTCGCCGGCAAGACCCTCGTCGTCGACTTCGGCCCGGAGAAGGGTCAGCACTGGCTGATCCCGGCCAAGGACCCGCGCCGCGCCCTCTTCGACGCCCTGGGCTTCGCCGCCCAGAAGGAGTCCGAGGACGTCAGCGAGGAGCGGCTCGACCTGCTCGACGAGGATGTCCTCTTCGTGAACGGCGCCACGAAGAAGGACATGCTGACGTCACCGGCGTTCAACCGCCTGAAGGTGGTCACCGAGGACCGCGCGCTCTACACGTCGTTCTCCACCCCGCTGGGTGGCGCGCTGGCCTACAGCGGGCCGAACGCGCTGCTCTACGCGCTGGACATGCTGGTGCCCGAGCTGAAGAACGCCACGGACGGCGACAAGACGACAGCGGTCACCGACCTGTCCGACGCCGCCTGACGACCGCGGGGACGGTTCCGGCAGTCCCCGTGTCCGGTCGTTGCTTCCGGCTGGGACCATCACGCTTGTGACGGGTGACGCGGTGGTGCAGCAGGTCGGCGGACGGCCGAAGGTCTCGTGGTGGCAGGTGCTGCGGGTCGTGCTGGTGCTCGGCTGGGTCGCCTGGGCCGGCCTCACCTGGTGGACAGCCCCGCGCGAGGGGAGCGTCTCGCAGGCCCGCGCCGACCTGGACGCGGGGCGCGTCACGTCGTACGAGTGGGGTGACAGCTGGGAGAACACCGGCGGCCTGCTCAACCCGGCCGGCGCGGAACTCGACACCGCCGACGAGTACGGCCCGATCTTCCTCTGGAACACCCGCGACGACCGGACGCACTACACCTACACCAACAGCACGCTGGGCAGCGACGGCAAACCGGTCGACGCGGAGAGCAAGGCGCTCGGTGCCGCGATGGAGCACTGGTACGCCGGCGGGCCGTACGCCGGCACCGCCGTGCTGAAGACCGTCCTCTCCGGACTCGCGATCACCGGCGTCCTGCTCGTCCTCTGGGCGCTGACGTCGGCGCCGGACCCGGTGACCGGTACCAAATGGTTCTGGTTCTGGATCCTCTACTGGACGCCGCTCGGACTGGGTCTGCTCGTCTGGCTGCTCCGGGAACGCCCCTGGTCGTCACGGGCCGCACCGCGCGAGAAGCGCTACCGCTGGTACGCCGGCATGGGCTTCGCCTTCCTCGGCGGGCTCCTGCTCAGCGTTGTCGTCTGGGGCCTGCACAGCCTGTTCGGTGACCAGCTCGTCCCCTCGCTCGGCGCGTAGGCCCCGGGTTTCAGGCCACTCGTTCTTTTGTGGCCCGGGACTCCCACGCGGTCCACAGTTCGGCGTACCGGCCACCCGCGGCGACCAGGTCGGCGTGCGGTCCCGACTCGACCACCGCGCCGTGCTCGAGCACGACGACCCGGTCCGCCGACGCCGCCTGCGTCAGCCGGTGCGCCACGATCAGCACGGTCCGGCCCCTCGTCGCGGCTGCCGCGGCCTCCTCGAGGGCGCGGGCACCGGCGCTGCCCGCCTCGGCGGTGGCTTCATCCAGTACGGCCACAGCCGGGTCCAGCAGCACCAGGCGGGCCAGCGCCAGCTGCTGCGCCTGCGCCGGGGTGAGGTCGTGGCCGCCGTCGCCGACCAGCGTGTCGAGGCCCTCGGGCAGCGCCTGCGCCCACTGCAACGCGCCGACCGTCTCCAGGGCCGCCTCCACGGCGGCGACGGCTGTCCCCGGCCGGGCGAGACGCAGGTCCTCGATCAGCGGGCCCGCGAAGACGTGGGTCTCCTGACTGATGATCGCGACCGTCTCGGGTGGCAGCTCGTGCACGGGCACACCGCCGACACGGGCCGACCCCTCGTCGGGGCGCAGCAGACCCGCCGCGATCGAAGCGACCGTGGTCTTGCCGGCGCCGGTCGAGCCGACCAGGGCCACCCGCTCACCGGGCTCGAGACGCAGACTCACCCGCTGCAGCACCGGCGTACGACCGTCGTAGCTGAAACTGACGTCGTCCAGCGTCAGCGACGAGTCCGCCGGCCGGTGGCCCTCCGTACGCCGCTCGACCGGCATCGTCTCGACGCCGACCAGCCGGGACAGGCTCGCCCCGGCCGACTGGATCTCGTCGAAGGTGAACAGCAGCATCGACACCGGGTTGAACAGCCGGTGGAAGAGCAGGGCGGCCGCGGAGGCTTGACCGACCGAGACGGAACCGTTGCGGACCAGCCAGAAGCCGGTCGCGAGCAGCACCGCGAGCCCGACGAACTCGGCGCGGTTGATCCGGCCCACGAACCGCGTGAAGAGCGTGAAGACCCCGACGTCGATGTCCCGCGCCTTGGCCGACGCCCGGTCGATCGCGGCCAGATGCCGGTCCTCCAACCTGTACGCGTGGACGGTGCGCAGCCCCTGCATGCTCTCCACGAGCAGCTGGGACCGTTCGGCGACGGCCTTGCGCTCTTCGGCGTACCGGGGTGCGGAGCGGGGCAGATACCAGCGCAGGGCGATCGCGTAGAACGGGACCGTCACGGCACCGGCGAGGCCGAGCCGCCAGTCGATGCCGGCCATCGCCACCAGGCTCAGCACGCCCAGCAGCAGGGCCGAGATCACGTTGGGCAGCACGTCGGAGACGGCCTTGCCGATCGCGGCGATGTCGGCGCCGACCCGCGACAGCAGGTCACCGCGGCCCGCCCGGTCGAGCACCAGCGCGGGCAGGCGCAGCGCGGTCGCCACGGTGCTCTCGCGCAGATCCGCCAGCATCCGCGAGCCGAGCCGGCCGATCAGGTAGGTGGACAGCCCGATCGCAGCACCGCCGACCAGTGCGGCCGTGACGATGACGATCGAGATCGAGACGATCGCCGAGGTGCCGGCGTCGGCGCGGACACGGTCGACCAGCAGGCCGAGGGCGTACACGGGGACGATGGCCGCCGCGGCCGCGAGGATGCCGGCCAGCAGCGTCCCGGCCACCTCGCCGCGGCGGGTGCGCAGCTCCGACCAGAGCCAGGCCCGGGTCTGCCGGCCGGTCGCGATGGGCAGGATCTCGCTCATCGCAGCACCAGCCGGCGGTAGGTCTCGTCGTTCTCGCCCAGCACCGCGTGCTCCCCTTCGGCTGTCACGGCGCCGTCGCCGAGCACGATCACCCGGTCGGTGGCGGCGAGCAGGGCCGGGCTGCTGGTGATCACGACGGTGGCGAAGCCGGCGCCGGGGCCGTGCCGCAGCGCTCGGATGCCCTGCGCGATGGCGTGCTCGGTGACCGCGTCGACGGCGGTGGTCGGATCGTGCAAAACCAGCACGGGCGGCCGGGCGAGCAGGGCGCGGGCCAGCGCGATCCGCTGCCGCTGACCACCCGAGAGGCTCGCGCCGCGCTCGGCGACCACCGCATCGAGCCCGTCGGGCCGGGTGGCCAGCACCTCGTCGGCGGCCGCGGCGCTCAGCGCCTCGGCCAGGAGACCCTCCGCCGCTTCGGCGTGCACCGCCACGTTGGCCGCGATCGTGCCGGTGAACAGATCGGGATGGTGGGGCTCGACCAGCAGAAGCCGGCGGGCGTGCGAACGCTCGACCTCCTCGAGCGGCGATCCGCCCAGCAGCACGCGGCCCCGATGACCGGCCGGGACGGAGAGCAGCTTGACCAGCGCGTCGGCGTCACCGGACCGGCGGGCGACCACACCGACGAACTCACCCGGGCGGACGTGCAGGTCCAGCCCGTCGAGCGGACCGTGGCTCACCCCGGCCAGGCGCAGGTCGCACGGGTGCTCGGCCGGCTCGGCGACACCCTGGGGCAGGACCAGACCGGCGTCGGTGATCAGGGCGACCCGATCGGCGGACGCCCGCGCCTCGGCGATCCAGCTCGGCACGACCGCCAGCGTCCCGAACGGCTCGATCAGGAACTGCGCCAGACCGATGACCGTGATGAACTCGCCGACGCTGATCCGGCCGGTCAGCGCGAACCAGCCCGCCAGGATGGCGATGCCGCAGGCCAGCAGCGTGCTCAGCGTGGTCGACGCGGCCAGGTAACCACCCTGGGTCCGCGAGGCCCGCAGCGTGGCGCGCAGCGACCGGCGGCTGACCTCGCGGTAACGATCGGCGGCCGCGTCCTGGGCGCCGATGCCCCGCAGCGGGCGCAGCCCGGTGACCAGGTCGGTGGCGAGCGAGGTCGCCCGGCCGGCCTGTTCCTGCTGGTCGGCGACACGCTTGGTGATCAGTGGCGAGCTGATCTGCAGCAGCACCAGCACGACCGGTGTGGCGATCAGGACGACCAGGCCCAGCGGCACCGAGATCAGGAACAGCGCCACGGCACTGATCACGGTGGCGACGACGGCACCGGCGACCCGCGGGATGTAGTCCAGCAGGTACGACGTGTTGTCGGCATCACTCGTCGACACCGTCAGCAGGTCACCCGCCCGCAGGTCGGTGCGTACGCCCCGCGGGTGCAGGATCTTCGCCGACACCTCCAGCCGCAGCTGATGGCCCTCCTCGGCGATCGCGCTCATCAGCCGCCGCGCGCCGAACCTGTACGCCGTGGTCAGCACCGTGAACTGCACCGCCAGCACACCGATCCAGAGCAGCAGCTGGCCGCCGTCGCCGGGCATGACGGCCCGGTCCACGATGACGCCGATCATGATCGGGACGAACGTCTCACAGGCCTGGTGGACCGCGATGAGAGCCGTACCCGTCCAGAGCCGGCGGGCGTTCCGGGTGGTGCTGCGAAGCAGGATGCGAGCGCCGGAGCGGCTCACCGGGCCCTCACTGCGCTGAGCTTTCGCGCAGCGACCGGGGACGCAGATCCGTCCAGTTGGCGTCGACGTAGGCGACGGCCTCCGCGCGCGGTGCGGGCCCGAAGACGCTGCGCCAGCCCGCCGGGACGTCCTTGAACGACGGCCAGAGCGAGTGCTGCTCCTCGTCGTTCACCAGGACGTGGAAGGTGCCGTTCTCGTCATCGAACGGGTTGCTGGACACGACGTCTCCCCAGAGGTCTGCACACGAGTAAGGCCAGGCTAACTTACGCGCTGGGTCACCGAGGAGCGCGGGATGACCAGCGGGGTGTGCGTCTCCGGATCGTCGATGATGCGGCAGCCCAGCCCGAAGACGTCCTCGACCAGCGCGGCCGTCATGACCTTCCGCGGGTCACCCTGCGCGACGATGGCCCCGGCCTTCATCACCACCAGGTGGTCCGCGTACCGGGCGGCCTGGTTGAGGTCGTGCAGCACCGCGACCATCGTGGTGCCCTGCTCGCGGTTGAGGCGTACGCAGAGTTCGAGCAACTCGATCTGGTGGGCGATGTCGAGGAACGTGGTCGGCTCGTCGAGCAGCACGATCGGCGTCTGCTGGGCCAGCACCATCGCCACCCAGACCCGCTGCCGCTGCCCGCCGGAAAGGGTGTCGACCAGCTCACCCGAGAGTTCGGTCACACCGGTGGCGGCCAGGGCGGCGACCACCGCGGCCTCGTCGTCCGGCGACCACTGCCGGATCAGCTTCTGATGCGGGAACCGTCCCCGCGCCACCAGCTCGGCGACCGTGATCCCGTCGGGCGCGATCGACGACTGCGGCAGCAGCCCCAGCCGCCGCGCGACCTCCTTGGCCGGCCGCGAGTGGATGTCCCGCCCGTCCAGCAGCACCTCGCCCGCGGTCGGCTTGAGCAGCCGCGACAGCGCCCGCAGCAGCGTCGACTTGCCACAGGCGTTGGGGCCGATGATCGCGGTGAAGCGACTCTCGGGCACGTCGAGGTCGAGGCGCTCGCTGATCGTCTTCTTGTCGTACCCGATGGTGATGCCCTTGGCCGCCAGACTCATCGCACTCCCCTAGCGCCGGGCCTGGCGTGCGAGCAGCCAGACGAAGTAGATGCCGCCCACGGAGACGGTCACGATGCCGACCGGCAGCTGGGTCGGCGCGAACGCCCACTGCGCGAGCCAGTCGCTGAGCATCAGCAGGAACGCGCCCATCGCCGCCGAGGGCACCAGCGCGATGCCCGGCGTGCGGGTCAGCCGCTGGGCCAGCTGCGGTGCCGCGAGCGCCACGAAGGAGATCGGTCCGGCGGCCGCTGTCGCGACCGCGGTCAAGGCCGCCCCGATGATCAGGTACGCAAGCCGGGTCGCTTCCACGCGTACGCCCAGAGCGGCGGCCGCGTCCTCGCCCATCTCCAGCAGGGCGAGGCGGTGCCCGTACCCGAGGAGCGCCACGCAGAGCGCCCCGACGGTGACCGCGACCGGGGTCACCTGCGCCCAGCCGAGGCCGTTGAGCGTGCCCTGCTCCCAGATGGCGGCCTTGAACGCCGCCTGGAGGTCGACCTTGATGATGAACCACTGGTTGGCCGACGCCAGCATGGCGCTGATCGCGATACCCACGATGATCAGCCGGAAGCCCTGCACACCCCGCTTGAACGCGAACAGGTAGACGACCAGCGCGGTGACCAGCCCGCCGACCAGCGCCCCGCCCGCGATCAGGTAGTAACCGTTGCCGACGAACACGGTGACGACCAGCACACCGGTGTAGGCGCCGACGTTGAGGCCGATGATGTCCGGGCTGCCCAGCGGGTTGCGCGTCAGCGCCTGAAAGACCGCCCCGGCCAGCCCCAGCGCCGCCCCGATGATCAGCGCGAGCAGGACCCGCGGCAGCCGCCACTCGACCACCACGAGCCGGGCGGCCCGCGTCCCCTCACCGGCGAGCGCCTCGACCACCTGCGACGGACTCAGCGTGAACTCGCCCGTCCCCAGCGCAACCACCGCAACGGCCAGCGTGGTGATCGCTATCGTCGCGGTGACCAGGGCGGGCCGGAGGGCAAAACGCGCGGAGGCGCGGCGATGCGGTCGCAGCACCAGGACCTTCCGGCCGAAGTCGACGCTCACAGCCCGCTCACCCGGCTCCGGCGCACGAGCCAGATCAGCACGGGCGCACCCACGAACGCCGTGACCACACCCACCCGCAACTCACCCGGGCGGACGACCAGCCGCCCGGTGATGTCGGCCAGCAGCAACAGGATCGGCCCGCAGACGATCGTGTAGACGAAGATCCAGCGCTGGTCCGGGCCGACGAACCACCGCACGACATGCGGCACCATCAGCCCGACAAAACCGATCGGACCGACCGCGGCGGTCGCAGCCCCGGCCAGCACCATCACGGACACGGTCGCCAGCACCCGGGTACGCCCGATGTTCGCACCGAGCGTACGGGCCAGATCGTCACCCAGCGCCACGGCGTTGAGCGACCGCGCGACGATCAACGCCAGCACCACCCCCGCGGCGACAAAGGGCAGGATCGTCGTGGCGACATCGACCGGCCGCCCCGCCAGCGACCCGATGTCCCAGAACCGCAGATAGTCGAACGCCCGCGGCCGGACCAGCCGGATGCCACCGGAGATGCCGTCCATCACCGCGCCGAGAGCAACCCCGGCGAGCGTCAGGCGTACGGGGGTGGCGCCGGCCCGGCCCGCGGAACCCAGCGCGTAGACCAGCGTCAGGGCGACCGCAACACCGGCGAAGGCGAACCACATGTACTGCGACAGGCTGGTCAGGCCGAGCACACCGACCGCGAACACGACAAAAAGCCCGGCACCGGCGTTGATCCCGAGAATCTGCGTGTCGGCGAGCGGGTTCCGCGTGACCGCCTGAATGACCGCCCCGGAAAGTCCGAACGCGACACCCGCGAGCAACCCCAGAATCGTCCGCGGGACCCGCAGGTCGCGCACGATCGACTGATCGTCGGTGTCGGCGTAGTTCACAAACGCGTCCCAGACCGTCGAAAGGGCGACGTTCCGGGTGCCGAGGGCGATGCTGAGCACGCAGACCACTGCCAGCACACCGAGGCAGACGAGCAGACCTGTCGCTCTCCTGGCCTGAGACGCCGCCACACCAGCCTGAGCCCGCTCGGGCGCCGGCGTACGCGTCAGGACCATGCAGGGAAGCTTAGGTTACCCTTCCATCACCAACGTTCCAGCCTGGCTGACAGCACGGCCAGCGCGGCCATCCCGGCCGTCGAGGTGCGCAGCACCGAGTCGCCGAGCCGCACCGGATGGGCCCCGGCGGCGACAAAAGCACCGAGCTCCTGATCGCTGATCCCACCCTCGGGCCCGACCACCAGCATGATCTCCCCGGTCGCCGGCAACTTCGCACCGGTGAGCCGGTCAGTGGCCTCCTCGTGCAGCACAAACGCACCCGCCACCTCGGACAGCCGCGCGGCGACCTTCTTGGTGCTGACATCCGGACTCCCGGAAACCACCGGAAGCCACGAACGCCGGGCCTGCTTGGCCGCCTCCCTCGCCGTGGCCACCCACTTCTCGCGGGCCCGCTCCCCACGATCACCCCGCCACTGCGCCACCGACCGCGAAGCCGCCCACGGCACGATCTCGTCGACGCCGATCTCGGTCATGGCCTGGACCGCAAGCTCACCCCGGTCGCCCTTGGCGATCCCCTGCACGACCACCAGTCGCGGGTCGGGGGCGGCCTGAAACGCCCGATCCCGCACCTCAACATCAACACTGCCGCGCCCGACGCCGGTCACCTCGGCGGTCACGGTGCCCCCGCGGCCGTCCCCGAGCACGAGGACCTCACCGGCCTTCAAGCGCTGCACGGTGGCAGCGTGATGCCCCTCGGGGCCGGCCAGCGTAAAACGCTTCCCGCCAGGCAAGTCATCAACCAAGAACAAAGGAGCGGACACGACCACACGCTACCCAACCCCCGCCCCCACCCGGTCCGCCCTGTCCCGCCGCCGCCACAGCGAGCCAGACCCCACGGCCGCCGCCGGCAACGGGCCGCGCCCGGAAGGCACCACCTGCGCCGCAGCCGGGCCGACCAACTTGATAGGAGCCACCCCACGAAGCCCTCGGATAGCCCGCCTCCACGGAAGTTGGGCCTACGAGGCGCCAGTACCGGCCCAACTTCATGGAAGTTGGGCCTTCGAAGCGCCGATACAGGCCCAACTTCAAGGAAATTAGGCCAGAGCGCCGAGGCGTCCGAACTTCTTGGAAGTCGGCCCTTCAAAGCGCCCACATAGGCCCGACTTCATGAAAGTAGGGCCCACCAAACGCCAGGACAGCCCAACTTCACGGAAGTTGGGCCTACGAGCCACAAGGTTGGCCTGATTTCACAGAAGTTCGCCCGCAAGCGCCCGGGGCACGCCCAACCTCATGCAAGTCGGACCCACCAGACGCCAGGCCAGGCCCAACATCACGGAAGTTGGTCCTACGAGCGCGGGGGTAGGCCCAACTTCATGGAAGTCGGTCCTACAAACGCCGGGGTAAGCCCAACATCACGGAAGTCGGTCCTACGAGCGCCGGGGTAGGCCCAACATCACGGAAGTCGGTCCTACAAACGCCCGGGTAAGCCCAACATCACGGAAGTCGGCCCTACAAACGCCCGGGTAAGCCCAACATCACGGAAGTTGGGCCTACTAGACGTCGAGCCGAGCCCACTTCACGGAAGTTGGTCATCCGAGCCGCCTGGTTGGCCGGACTTCACGGAAGTTGGGCCTACGAGACGCCCGGGTAGGCCCGACTTCAAGGAAGTTGCGGTGACACCCGACGCGGCACGCCGCTGGGTGCGTGTGCTCGGGGTGGGGTTTGGGGAGCACGGAGCTGGCAGGGTGTGGGTGGCCGTTCATGAGCCGCCAGGCGATTGGTCACCCGCGCCCGGTCTCGGCGGGAGCGACGATCAGTGCCATGCAACCAGGCACGACATGCCCCAGATCTTGATCTCGGCCCCGCCCGTGATCCGACCAACCCGTGATCAGACCGACCCCCAATCCCTGACCGGTCGCCGACCCTGACCGACCCCTAACCCCGGACCGGCCGCTGACCCCCGACCGGCCGCTGACCCTGACCGACCCCTAACCCCGGACCGGCCTCTAACCCCTGACCGGTCGCTGACCCTGACCGGCTCCCATCGCAAACCCCGCTCAGTGGCCGTTGAATGCGTCTCTCATGCGGGAGAAGAATCCCCCCTGCTTGCTCAGCTCGGCGATGTCTTCGCCGCGGGTTTTGGCGAAGTCGCGGAGCATGCGTTCCTGGTCGGCGGTGAGTTTGGTCGGGGTTTTGACGTCGAGGTGGACGAAGAGCTCGCCGCGACCCTGGCCGCGCAGGTGCGGCACGCCCTTGCCGCGGATGCGCAAGGTCGAGGCCGGTTGGGTGCCCGGTTTGACCTCGATGTTCTCTTCGCTGTCCAGGGTTTTGATCGTGAGGCGGGTGCCGAGGGCCGCCGCGGTCATCGGGAGCGTGACGCGGCAGTGGAGGTCGTCGCCCTTGCGGGAGTAGACGTCGTGGGGGCGCTCGTGGATCTCCACGTAGAGGTCGCCGGCTGTGCCGCCGCCAGGACCGACTTCGCCCTGCTGGGCCAGGCGGATGCGCATGCCGTCCTCGACACCGGCCGGGATCTTGACCGTGAGGGAGCGGCGGGTGCGGATGCGGCCGTCGCCGGCGCAGGTGGGGCAGGGGGTGGGGATGATCGTGCCGTGGCCCTGGCAGACCTGGCAGGGGCGGGAGGAGACGACCTGGCCGAGGAAGGTGCGCTGGACCGACTGGACCTCGCCGCGGCCGCCGCAGGTTTCGCAGGTGGCGAGGTGGGTGCCGGGGGCGGTGCCCGCGCCGGAGCACTGGGTGCAGAGGACTGCGGTGTCGACGGTGATCGGGGCTTCGACGCCGAAGGCTGTTTCGACCAGGTCGAGTTCGAGGCGGAGGATCGCGTCGGCGCCCGGGCGGGTGCGGGGGCGCGGGCCGCGGGAGCCGCCGCCGGCCGCTGTGCCGAAGAAGGCGTCCATGATGTCCTGGAAGCCCACAAAGGGGCCGGCGCCGCCGGGTGCTCCGCCGCCACCGCCTCCGGGGGCGAGGGGGTCGCCGCCGAGGTCGACTATCTGGCGCTTCTGGTCGTCGGAGAGGACCTCGTACGCAGCGTTGATGTCCTTGAACTTCTCGTGCGCTTCGGGGTCCGGGTTGACGTCCGGGTGGAATTGACGGGCCAGCTTGCGGTAGGCGCGCTTGATCTCGTCGTCGGTGGCTTCGCGGCTGATGCCGAGAATTCCGTAGTAGTCCTTGGCCACAGGGTTTCGAGTCCTCATGTCTGCCCCGCGCTGAGCGCTGGAGACCTTCGTCGCGGTTGCGTCAGTTTTGTGCCAGCAAATCGCCAACGTAGCGTGCCACGGCACGCACGGTTGCGATCGTGCCGGGGTAGTCCATCCTTGTGGGTCCGAGGACGCCGAGCCCACCAACGATCGTCGTGCCCGGTCCGTAACCCGTGCTCACCACGGACGCCGCCCGCAGGTTGTCGATCTCGTTCTCGTCGCCGATGCGGACCCGGGTGGTGCTGGGCTCGACCTCGCCGATCAGTTTCAGGAGGATGACCTCCTCCTCGAGCGCTTCCAGAACCGGCCGGAGCGTCCCCTGGAAGTCCAGCACGCCGCCGCGGGTGAGGTTCGCGGTGCCCGCGAGGGCGAGGCGTTCCTCACTGCGTTCGACGAGCGTCTCGAGCAGTACCGATGCCACACAGGCCATCGTGGTGCGCTTCTCAGGGTCGCACTCGTCGACCAGTGCCTGCACCAGCGGCGGGGTGTCGGAGAGCTTCTCGCCGTTGAGCTTGGCGTTTATCTTGCGGCGCATGTCGAGCACGTCGTCGGTCGCGGTGACGCCGGGCAGCTCGACCAGACGCTGCTCGACCCGGCCGGTGTCGGCGATCATGACGAGCATCAGCCGGGTCGTGGAGATCGGCACGAGCTCGAGGTGGCGCACCGACGAGCGGGCCAGGCTCGGATATTGCACGACGGCGACCTGCCGGGTGAGCTGGGCGAGCAGGCGCACCGTGCGGTGCACCACGTCGTCCAGGTCGACCGCGCCGACCAGGAAACGCTCGATCGCGCGCCGCTCGGCCGGGCTGAGCGCCTTGACGCGGGACAGCCGGTCGACGAAGAGCCGGTAACCGGCGTCGGTGGGCACCCGGCCGGCACTGGTGTGCGGCTGCCGGATGTAGCCCTCCTCCTCCAGCACCGCCATGTCGTTGCGGACGGTCGCCGGGGAAACCCCCAGCTGGTGCCGCTCGACCAGCGACTTGCTGCCCACGGGCTCCTGGGTCGCCACGTAGTCCTCGACGATGGCGCGGAGCACTTCCAGCTTGCGGTCATCGAGACTCATGTCGACCCTCCCCGCTCTCTGGCACTCCTTGAAGTCGAGTGCCAGTCTACGTCGCCGCCGCCCCGCGCGCGATGATCGGCCGTGAGTGCCTGCGCCACTTAGCCGACTGTCTATTCTCCGACCTCACTCGGGTGTTGCTCTCGCCTCGGTCGACCTGCGGTCCTACCGTGTGCGACATGACTGAACCGCCGCGCCCGCCCGGTGAGGGGAACCCCTCGGACCCCACCGCGCCCCTCAACCCCTATCCGGGTAACGATCCGGCTCCCGGATCGGCCCCGCCGCCGCCCCCGGCCTACGGCTCGCCGCAGCCGCCGACCTACGGCACCCCTCCGCCCACGTACGGCTCACCGCCGCCCAGCTCGGGCGCTGGTGGCTACGGCCCGCCGCCGTCGTCCGGCGCCGGTGGCTACGGCCCGCCGCCGTCGTCCGGTGCGGGTGGCTACGGTCCCCCGCCGTCGTCCGGCGCGGGTGGCTACGGCCCGCCGCCATCGTCCGGTGCGGGCGGCTACGGTCCCCCGCCCGGCGGCACCCCGTACGGCGCTCCGGGCGCCTACGGTCAGCAGCCCGGTGGCTACCCGCCGCAGGGTTACGCGCCGACCAACGACGACAAGACCTGGATCCTCGTCGCGCACTTCGGCGGCGCGGCCGGCGCCTTCCTCGGTGGTGGCTGCTCGGGCTGGATCGCGCCGCTCGTGGCGCTGCTGGCCAAGGGCAACCAGTCGCCGGCCGTGCGTGCCGAGGCGGTCAAGGCGCTGAACTTCCAGATCCTGTGGTCGATCATCGCGATCGTCGGCTGGGTCCTGACCTGCGCCCTGGTCGGTTTCATCATCGGCCCGGCGGCCTGGGCGATCGGTACGATCTTCGGCATCGTGGCGGGCGTCAAGGCGAACAACAACGAGCCGTACAACTACCCGATGACAGTTTCGATGATCAAGTAAAGACTCTCGGTCATGACGCCGGGCCGGACGTGGCCCGGCGTCAAGGCCGGAAGATCACGGCAGCAGGTCCCGGATCACCGCGTCGGCGAGCAGACGACCCCGCAGGGTCAGCACGACCTGACCGGATTCGTAGGCCGCCGGGTCCAGCAGACCGTCCGCCAGTGCCTTCGCGGCGCCGGTCAGCCCGGTCGCGTCCAGCGTGGCCAGCGGCAGACCGTCCCGCAGACGCACCCGCAGCATCACGTCCTCGACGTGGCGGTCCTCGTCGGTCAGGATCTCCCGCTCCAGCCCGGGCGAGACCCCCTCTTCAACCCTTTTTGCGTACGCGGAAGGGTGCTTGACGTTCCACCACCGCACCCCGCCGACGTGGCTGTGCGCACCGGGGCCGAGCCCCCACCAGTCGCCGCCGGTCCAATAGAGCATGTTGTGCCGGCATCGGGCATCGGGTGTGGTCGCCCAGTTGGACACCTCGTACCAGGAGAAGCCCGCACCGCTCAGGGCCTGCTCCGCCGCCAGGTAGCGGTCTGCCGCGACGTCGTCCTCCGGGTACGGGAGTTCGCCGCGCCGCATCCGGGCGGCCATCCGCGTCCCGTCCTCGACGATCAGCGAGTACGCGCTGACGTGGTCCACTCCGGCGTCGATCACGGTCCGCAGCGAGGCGTCGAAGTCCTCGGGCCGCTCCCCCGGCGTTCCGTAGATCAGGTCGAGGTTGACGTGGTCGAAGCCCGCCTCACGCGCCTCGATCGCCGCCTGGGGTGCACGTCCGGCGGTGTGCTTGCGGTCGAGGATCGCCAGCACGGCCGGGGCGGCGGACTGCATGCCCAGCGAGATCCGCGTGAAGCCGGCCTTGCGCAACGCCTGCAGCGACCGCGGCGTGACCGATTCCGGGTTGGCTTCGGTGGTGACCTCGGCGTTCGCGGTCAGGCCCCAAGTCTTGTCGATGCCTTCGAGGATGCGGCCGAGGTCGTCCGGGTCGAGCAGCGTCGGTGTGCCGCCGCCGACAAAAACGGTGTCGACCGGCGCGCCCGTGACGGTGGCGGCCAGCTTCAGCTCGGCGAGGACCGCGTCGGCGTAACCCTCCCGGCTGGTGCCGCCGCCGAGCTCACTCGCCGTGTACGTGTTGAAGTCGCAGTACCCGCAGCGGCTCGCGCAGAACGGGACGTGGACATAAACCCCGAACCCTCGCCGGCCGACCGCACCCAGCGCGCTTTCGGGCAGGGAACCGTCGCTGGGGACGGGCTCACCGTCGGGCAGAGGACCAGGCATCCGTCAAGTGTGCACGTCCACCGTTAGGGTTCCGGCATGGAGCTGGTCCGCACCGCCACCGACGCCGGGGTGACCACCGTGACCCTGGACAGCCCGGCGAACCGTAATGCCCTTTCCACCCCGTTGATGCGCGAGCTGCTCGACGCGCTCGGCGCCGCGGTCACCAACACCTCGGTCCGCGCGGTGGTGATCTCGCACACGGGTCCGGTCTTCTGCTCGGGCGCCGATCTGAAGGAGACCGCCGAGGCCCGCGAGACCGGCCGCATACCGGCTGAGCTGCTCGGCGACGTGCTCGCCGCGATCTGGGAGTTCCCCAAACCCGTCCTGGCCCGGGTGGCCGGTCCCGCCCGTGCCGGCGGCCTCGGCCTCATCGCCGCCGCCGACCTCGCCCTCTGTACGCGGGAAGCCACGTTCGCCTTCTCGGAGGTGCGCCTCGGGGTGATCCCGGCTGTGATCAGTGCCACCGTCCTGCCCCGGCTGGCACCCCGCGCCGCGGCTGAGCTCTATCTCACCGGCAACGTCTTCGACGGCGTACGCGCGGCCGAGATCGGGCTCGTCACCGCGGCTGTGGAGGCCGGCGAGCTGGATGCGGCTGTCACGGCGTACACGGAAGCTCTGGTCCGTGGGGGTCCGCTGGCGCTGGCCGGCACCAAGCAGTTGCTGCGCCGGAGGCCGGCCGAGACGATCCGCGCCGACCTCGCCGAGCTGGCCGAACGCTCGGCCGGCTACTTCCGGTCGGCCGAGGGACGCGAGGGTGTGACGGCCTTCCGGGAGAAGCGCCCGGCATCGTGGGTGCCGGTCACGCCGGAGTAGAGCACTCGTTGTTTACGCTTGTCACCTGACGGAGGGAGTGTGCGTGCGGAGAAAGCCTGTTGTCCTGGTGGCTCTGCTCGCGCTCGTCGGCGCCCTCGGCGTGTTCGTGGCCGTCAACTCGGTCGGCGGGAAGCTGACCCTGCCGCACCTCGGCCCGGAGTGCACCGTGCGCGCCGACGGTGAGGTCACCCTCGACCTGGTGCAGATGGCCAACGCCGCGACCATCACCGCGGTCGGCGTGCGGCGCAAGATGCCCGAACGCGCCGTGGTGGTCGCGCTGGCCACCGCGTTCCAGGAGTCGAAGCTCGAGAACCTCGAGGACGGCGACCGGGACTCCCTCGGCCTCTTCCAGCAGCGGCCCAGCCAGGGGTGGGGCACCCCGGAGAAGATCCAGGACCCCCGGTACGCGGCGGGCAAGTTCTACTCGTCGCTCAAGAAGGTCAAGGGCTGGCAGAAGATGCGGGTCACCGACGCGGCGCAGAAGGTGCAGCGCTCGGCCTACCCGAACGCGTACGAGAAGTGGGCCGACGAGTCCGAGGTGCTCGCCAAGGCGCTGACCGGCGGCGCCACCAGCGCGGTCGAGTGCACGATCAGCGGCGAGCCCGTCCTGCGGGGCGCCGCCGCGGCGACCGCCCTCGCCGACGGCATGCGGCTCGACTGGGGCAAGAGCCTCGACTCGGTCGAGTCCGCGACCGACGGCGGCCTGTCCGTCCCGGTCAAGGACGTCAAGACCGGCTGGCGGTACGCACACTGGCTCGTCGCGCACGCCGGGACCACAGGTCTCGAACGGGTACGTTTCGCCAGTTCGGAGTGGACCGCCTCCGACGGCAGGTGGCAGCCCGTAACCGGCGACCAGCCCGCGGACAGCACCACCGTGGTGGCCGAAGTTTTCCGCTGACCAGCTCATCGATGGGCGTGAGCAGGTAAACCCGTGATTTGTTTTCGCATTCATCTTTATTCACGTTGCTCACTGTGGTGACGGAAATGTTCCCAGGTCATAGCGCTGCGTATACATCGACATGGACAGGCAAGACCACGACTGGTACTAGTTAGTCGTGCTCCAAGCCATCGAATGGATCCTTCTGGGAGCCGCGAGCATCACCGCCGTCGTTCTCGGGATCAGCCGTCACAGGCCCGCCCGGATCGGCCCGTGGTTGCTGCTCGCCGCCGCTGTCGCCTCGCTCGCCATCGGTGACGTCTTCTACGCCCTCGACCGCATGGCCGTCGCCGACGTCTCGTACCTGTCGATGTTCGGCTTTGTCGTGCTGGCCCTGCTGCAGCTCACTCGCGTCGGCGCGATCCTGATGAACCGCACCCGCCTCATCGACCTGAGCGCCCTGGCCTGCGCCACGCTGCTGGTCATCTGGGTCTTCGTGATCGGCGACAGCGGTCAGTTCGGCAACATCTCGGCGGCCGACGTCATCGGTGGTGTGCTCCTGGTCGGCGTGGCCGTGCGCCTGATCGTGGCGGCCTGGTTCAACTGGTCCGCGGTCCTGCTCGGCGTCGGCGCCCTCGGCATGCTGGCCAGCGACATCCTCTACCCGCTGGCGCCCGGCAGCGTGACCGAGGCCGGATACATCGTGCTCTACCTGGCCTGGGGCGGCGCGGCACTGCACCCGTCGATGGCGCGGCTCACGAGCCCCACGCCCGCGCAGCCGCCCCCGTGGCAGGGCCGCTGGGCGGCGCTGCTCGGCCTCTCCGTGGCGACACCACCGCTGGTCCTGCTGATCGAAGCCGTGTCCGGCCAGGTCCGCGACGGCGTGGTGATCGCCCTGGCCGGTGGTCTCACCCTGGTCCTGACGTTCACCCGCCTCGCCGACTCCGTCACCCAGACCAGTCAGGCCCTCACCCGCGAACGCGCCCTCCGCGAGGCCAGCGCCGTCCTGGTCGCCGCCACCGACGACGCCTCCGTCGACGAGGCCGTCCGCGCCGCAGTGGCCCAGCTCCTGCCACCCCACGAGGTGAAACGCGTCGTCTTCGCCACCGACGACCGCCAGCTCACCCTGGAAGCACTCCCCGCCGCCCCCACCGGCCCCCGCGCGCGAAGCTGGTGGCTGGACGAAAAAACCGCGTCCTCCGACGACGCCACCCTGGTCTGTCCCCTGTGGCTGGAACCCCTGGCGGTCGCCCGCCCGAACGGCGGCGCCCTGGTCCTCTCCGGCCGCAAAGACATGCTCACCGCCACCCGCGACGCCCTGGAGGTCCTCGCCGGCCAGGCCGCCCTGGCCCTGGACCGCATCTCCCTGGTCGAAGCCGTCGGCCGCCGCGACAGCGACCTCTACCTGCGCGCGGTCATCCGCAACACCGCCGACGTCATGCTGGTCATCGACGAGGACCAGCAGATCCGGTACGCCAGCCCCGCCCTCCGCGAACTCCTCGGCGTCGAAGAACTCCCCCCGTTCGCCACCCTCCACGATCTGGTTCACCCCGACGACCGCGGCCAGGTCCGCCGAGCCCTCCGCGACCAGGGCGACGGGGTGGTCTACTGCGCCCTCCAACGCCCGGACGAACGCCAGGTCCTGGTCGAAGCCACCTACCGCGACCTCCGCGAAGACCGCCTCGTCCAGGGCTACGTGGTGACAATGCGCGACGTGACCCGCTCCCACGACCCGGTCGAGCAGGTGCCCCACCTGGAGCACGTGGACGAACTCCCGGCCTGGGTCAACCGCCGCAGCGCCCAGCACAAATTCCGCTACTGACGGGACCGCAGCGTCCCTGGCGCTCGGGCCGGCTTGAGAGTTCCGGGTCCTAGTTCCCAGGCCTGACCCTCGGAGTTCGAGGCCTGACGTCGTCCGCGGGCGGAATGCCGACGGTCTCGTCCAGCGGCATGAGCGCCGCCCGTGCCGGAGATTCGAAGCCGCGAAGCTGGAGTTCGAGGCCCGAAGCTGGAGTCGAGATCGAGCCCCGAGGTTAGGTCCGAGATCGAGATCGAGATCCGAAGTCCGAGATCCAGGTTCGCGGTTCGCGGTTCGCGGTTCGGGGTTCGCGGTTCGCGGTTCGCGGTTCGCGGTTCGCGGTTCGCGGTTCGCGGTTCGCGGTTCGCGGTTCGCGGTTCGCGGTTCGCGGTTCGCGGTTCGCGGTTCGGACCCGGGTTCGGGTTCGGGCCGAGTCGAGGTCAGAGGCTTTATTCGAGGCCCAGGCCGGGGATCCGAGGGCCAGGGGTCCGAGGGCCGAGGTGTGACGCCGGGGCAGCGTGCACAAACTGGCCATCCACCGGCTGCGGCTTTGTCCGAGGCGAAAGCCTAGAGCCGGAGGCTCGGGGCCGGGGTCGGCGGCGCGGCCTGAGTCCGAATCGAGGCCAGATCTGAGACCCAAGCGGGGGCCGAGATCCCGAACGGCGGGGGAAAGGACCGTGCCCGCCACTGCGACCGCGACCGGCCTGAACCAAAGGCAGGAAGCTCGACCAAAGTTAGGCCTGACGCCCTAACGAGGCCGAGGTCCCGGCCCGACGCCCGGATCAGAGCTGTGAGGCCTCAGATCCACGACCCGGAGTCCTTAGCCGAGATTCGAGGCCCGAGAACTTGGCATGATCAACACAACATCAGCGATGTTGGGCCATCACGGGGTCCGAACCTGGAGAAAAGGTTCGGAGGCCAAAGCCGATTCGCGCGGGCTCGAGATCCGCGGTTCGGTTCGGTTCGGTTCGGTTCGGTTCGGTTCGGAGCCGAAGCCCGAGACCTGACGCCCAAGACCCAGGCCCAACACCCAGGCCCGAGACCCAAAGCTAAGCCCCAAGACCCAAAACCGAGGCCCGAGGCCCGAGTTCTTAGATCTGAAGTTGGGGTTCGGGTGTGGGAGCACGGAGCTGGCAGGGCCCGGGCTTCCGTTCATGAGCCGCCAGGCGATTGGATGCTCGGGCCCGTTCTCGGCGGGAGCGGCGGTCAGCACCATGCACGGACCTACGAAATCATTCGAAGTGCTACCTGTCGGCGTTACCTGGCGCTGCGTCTCGCCGGCCGCAGAGAATGTAATTGCACAGCAAAACCCCGGACCCTCTTGGCGAGGATCCGGGGTTCTGGGTGGTGCGAGTTAGCGGACGCTGCGACGACGACGGCCAGCCGTGCCGGCGACCAGGGCGACGCCGATGGCGGCGAGGACGACCTGGAAGGCCAGCTCGATCCAGTCGATGCCGCCGGTCTTGTCGACGCCGATGGCGCGGGCCAGGACCGTGCCGAGCAGGGCCGCTACGACGCCGATGACCATCGTGAGCCAGATCGGGATGTTCTGCTTGCCGGGCACGACCAGGCGGCCCAGGGCGCCGATGATCAGGCCGACGACGAGTGCGACGAGAATGCTGGTGACGGTCATGGGGAGTCTCCTCGGGGGTAGAACAGTTGTTGCGTTCGTCTGACCCCAGTGTTCCCGGACTCCCCGAAAACCAAACCGCCCTATTTTTTGGTTTTGTTGTCGCCTGAGTCGGACGTCGACAGTGCGGCGATGAAGGCCTCCTGCGGGACCTCCACACGGCCGACCATCTTCATGCGCTTCTTGCCTTCCTTCTGCTTCTCGAGCAGCTTGCGCTTCCGGCTGATGTCACCGCCGTAGCACTTGGCAAGGACGTCCTTGCGGATGGCGCGGATGGTTTCGCGGGCGATGATGCGGCTGCCGATGGCGGCCTGGATCGGCACCTCGAACTGCTGCCGCGGGATGAGTTTTTGCAGCTTGGAGGCGATGGTGACGCCGTAGTTGTACGCCTTGTCCTTGTGGACGATCGCGCTGAACGCGTCGACGGGCTCGCCGTGCAGCAGGATGTCGACCTTGACCAGGTCGGCGACCTGCTCGCCGGAGGGCTCGTAGTCCAGGGACGCGTAGCCCTTCGTCTTGCTCTTGAGCTGGTCGAAGAAGTCGAAGATGATCTCGCCGAGGGGTAGGGTGTAGCGGAGTTCCACCCGTTCGGTGGACAGGTACTCCATGCCGAGCAGCTGGCCGCGGCGGCTCTGGCACAGCTCCATGACCGCGCCGACGAACTCGTTCGGGACCAGGACGGTTGCCCGGACCACCGGTTCGTGGATCTCGGCGATCTTTCCGTCGGGGAACTCGCTCGGGTTGGTGACGACGTGCTCGGTGGCGTCCTCGGTGAAGAGCCGGTAGACGACGTTCGGCGCGGTGGAGATCAGGTCCAGGTTGAACTCGCGTTCGAGCCGCTCGCCGATGATCTCGAGGTGGAGCAGCCCCAGGAAGCCGCAGCGGAACCCGAAACCGAGTGCGGCGCTGGTCTCCGGCTCGTAGGTGAGCGAGGCGTCGTTGAGCTGCAGCTTGTCGAGCGCGTCACGCAGCGCAGGGTAGTCGGAGCCGTCGATCGGGTAGAGGCCGGAGTAGACCATCGGCCGCGGGTCGGAGTAACCGCCGAGGGCCTCCTTGGCCGGCCGCTGGTTGTTGGTGACCGTGTCGCCGACCCGGGACTGGCGGACGTCCTTCACACCGGTGATCAGGTAGCCGACCTCGCCGACACCGAGAGCGCCGGCCTTCTCCATCTCGGGAGAGACGACGCCGATCTCGAGCAGCTCGTGCACGGTGCCGTTGGACATCATCTTGATCTTGTCGCGGGCCTCGATGCGGCCGTCGATGACGCGGACGTAGGTGACCACGCCGCGGTAGACGTCGTACACCGAGTCGAAGATCATGGCGCGGGCCGGGGCGGTGGCGTCACCGACCGGCGGCTGGAACTGCCGGACAACCTCGTCGAGCAGGTGCGCGACACCCTCACCGGTCTTGCCGGAGACCCGCAGCACGTCGTCGGGCTCGCAGCCGATCAGCTTGGCGAGCTCCTCGGCGTACTTCTCGGGCTGCGCGGCCGGCAGGTCGATCTTGTTGAGCACCGGGATGATGTGGAGGTCGTTCTCCATCGCCAGGTACAGGTTGGCGAGAGTCTGCGCCTCGATGCCCTGCGCGGCGTCCACGAGCAGGACAGCGCCCTCACAGGCGGCCAGGCTCCGCGAGACCTCGTAGGTGAAGTCGACGTGGCCCGGCGTGTCGATCATGTTCAGAACGGCGGTGTCGCCCTGCCGGCCGCCCTCACGGACCACCCAGGGCATCCGCACGGCCTGGCTCTTGATCGTGATGCCACGCTCGCGCTCGATGTCCATCCGGTCGAGATACTGCGCACGCATCTGCCGCGGGTCGACCACCCCGGTGATCTGCAACATGCGGTCGGCCAGGGTCGACTTCCCGTGGTCGATGTGCGCGATGATGCAGAAGTTGCGGATGCGACGAGGATCGGTCGCTCCGATGATGTTCACGCCGGGGTCGAGCGGTCCAGGCACGATCGTCCGTTCTTCTCAAGCGGGCTGGTTCTCCACAGGCGGCCGGCCTTCTCAGCCTGACCACCACCGGCGAGGACGCCGGCCACGTCTATCGTCCCACGTCGCCGGCGAACGCTCGGATCACACCCGGTCGAGCGCCACGTGCGGGCCCGGAGGCAGGTCGACGGTGATCGCATCCCCGGGCCGGATGGTGCCTCCCCGCAGAACCACGGCCATGACGCCGGCCTTGCGCACGATGCGGCCGTCCGGGCTTCGTCCGAGCACCTGTTTGAGCAGGCCCGGCTGGTAGCGATCGATCTGCACACAGGGGTTCCGCAGCCCCGCGATGATCACCGCCGGTCCCTGGCTCTCGCCGTCGGCCCGGTCTCCGGGCTGTTCTTCGGTGGCCCCGCTCTGGTCGGCGGCTTCGATGCGGGCGGCCAGAATTGCCACCGCTGGGGCGATGTGGGGTTCGAGGGTGGCCTTTGCGGCGGCCTCGAGGACAACCGCCGCGCCTCCGGGCGGCCCTTCGACCTCGAACAGCCCGTCCGCGACGAATCGAGGGGCGGCCGGCGCTGCGGGAACGGAGGTGGTCACGGACCCCGCGGGTGGGTCGAAGTGCAGGATCGTGCCGACCGGGAGACCGAGGAGGTCGATCCCGGTGGTGGTGACGTTCTCACCCAGGCCACCCGCCGGCACCTCGTGACCCTCCGGCCGGACCTCGTCGTGCAGCTCCGCGTGGATGAGGTGAACCTGGCGCAGATTGGGCTGCTGCGGGTCCGTGGCGACCCGGCTCCGGTGGCGAACCGTCACCCCCGCGTGCACGTCGCCGACAACGCCGAGACCCGCGACCAGAGTGATCTCGCCACGCGTCGGCTTGGTGAACGAATAGACGTCGTTGCAGCTCACTGCTGCGACAGCACCCTGCATGCCCGGCTCTCCCTCGTGACCATCCATGCGCCCGATTCTGCTGACGCGCCGACGCCCGCTCGACCCGATTTCCCGCCAGGTGGCGGGGCGCTCAGTCCGGCGGCTCCAGAAAGAGTGCGGAGAGGCGGGGCAGGCGTTTCTGCATCTCCTCCTCGTTGTCGAAATCCCACAGCATCGCCGCGTCGGGGCGGTTGGGTGCCGTCTCCTTCGAGGGGAGCTCGGTGCCGGTGGCCTGCTGGTAAGCCTCGCCCGCGATGGTCAGGACCTCTTCGGCCTCAAAAACTGCACCGGTCGAGGCGGCGGCCTGGACTGCAGGGAGATCGGCCAGCGAGTCGGGGTCGGGAACCGCGCGCGCGACCACGTCCCGGCCGTTGGCGATCAGCCATCCGCGGAAGTTGTCGAAGCCCTCGTCCGACGCGCCGCCGTTGATCAGATAGGCCGCGGCCCAGAGGTCTTCCTTGCCCGAGGCGGCCATGACCTTGTCCAGGTGGCGGCCCCAGGCCTCGATCTCGTCGGGGTCGCGGGTGGCCAGCTCGGCGATGGCACGTTTGGCCACCTCGTCGGGCGAACCCGGCCGGTCGGCGGTCGCCCGGTCGATGACCGCCCAGAAGTCGTCCGTTCTCATGGGCACAGCCTGCCAGCCGGGTACGACAAAAACGGGGAGGCAGGATGGGGGCATGCGTGTGGTCTCCCTGCCCGACGTCGCTTACGGCGCTACGGCCGTACGCCCGGATTGGACCGATCTGCCCGCCGCCGTGCGGGATGCGGTGAGCTCGCGGCTCGGCGGGCCCGTCACGGCCTCGGCCAGCGCGGGCGGTGGCTTCACCAGGGCGTTCGCCGCGCTGGTGACGACGGCGGACGGCGCCCGGGCCTTCGTGAAGGCCGCGCCGCTCAGCGAACCGATCTCCGACTGGTACGCCCGTGAGGCGGCCATCACAGCCGCACTGCCCTCGGAGGTCCCGGCGGCGCGACCGCGGTGGACGCTGCAGGCCGGCGGCTACTACGTGCTGTGTCTCGAAGCCGTCGACGGCCACGTGCCCAACCTGCCGTGGACGCCCGCCGACCTGGCCGCGGCTCTCGAGGCCTGGCGGGTCTCGGCGGAGGCGCTGGCGCGGCCGTCGGCGGAGTTGCTGGGCCTGGGGCTGCCGCCGCTCGGCGCCATCGTGCGGGACGAGTTGTCGTGGTGGTCCGAGATCGCGGCCGGGCGTGCGCCGCTGCCGCCCGTACCGGATTGGGTGCCCGGAAGGCTCGGTGAGCTGGCCGCTCTGGAGCAAGGGCTCCCGGACCTGGTTGCCGGGCCCGGCATGCTGCACGGCGACCTGCGCGTGGACAACGTGCTCCTGGACGCGTACGGGAGAGCCAGGCTCTGTGACTGGACCTGGCCGTGTCTCGGTGCGCAGTGGTTCGACACGGTGACGCTGCTGGTCACGGCGTACGCGAGTGGCCTGGACACCGACGCCGCGCTGGCACCGTGGGACCCGCCGCCGGACGGGGTGGACGGGGCGCTGGCCGCGCTCGGCGGATACTGGCTGACGCGGGCGGCCGGCGGTCCGAGCAGTGCTTCGCCTCACAGTCGCCAGCATCAGCGCTTCAGCGGGAACCAGGCGCTGGCGTGGCTCGCCGAACGTCGCGGTTGGGCCGTCTAGCTGGGCTTTTGCCATCCGCCCGACCTAGCGATTTGGGCGGCGCCGAGCGGGCCTGATACATTGGTTCGTCGCGTGTGGTGACGTTGCTTCCTGCTGTGTCTCCACCGTCCGTGCACATCATCCGAACTAGTCAGGACAAGGCTGTCGCGTGGCGAACATCAAGTCCCAGATCAAGCGCAACCGGCAGAACGAGAAGGCCCGGCTGCGCAACAAGTCGGTCAAGTCGTCGCTGAAGACCGTGATCCGCAAGCTGAACGAGGCGAGCGAGGCCGGCAACAACGAGTCGGCTACCGCGCTGCTGCGTGACGCCTCGCGCCAGCTCGACAAGGCTGTTAGCAAGGGCGTCATTCACAAGAACCAGGCGGCGAACCGGAAGTCGGCCATCGCCAAGCGGGTCGCCTCGCTGTCTGCCTGACCGCAGGCTGGTCATCGACCACACCTCAAGGCACCGCAGGACCTTCGGGTCCAGCGGTGCCTGAGTTGTTTCCAGGGTCGGCCGGCTCGACGTCGCACCACGCGCGACCGAATCGCGGAGGCCGCAAATCCGAGGCCGGCGCAGGAACCGGCTGGTCGGTCGACAGGCCGAGGCTCAGTCAGCAGGCCACGGCTTGGTCACCAGGCGACTCGGTCACCAGGCCGCGGCTCAGTCAGCAGGCCGCGGCTCGGTTCGGCAGGCCGCGGCTCGGTTCGGCAGGCCGCGGCTCGGTTGGCAGCAGCCACCGACCCGGCTCACCGGTCGGTGGGCGCGGCTCGGGGCGTCACTCGTAGCGGCGGGCGGCCGACTGGCGGGCGCGTTGCTGCGGCTCGTCGAGCTGCTCCGCCCGCTGTCGCGCGACCGGCGGGCCGTTCAGTGCATTCGCGTCGATCGCGCCCATCGGCGGTGGTGTCCATTGATCACCGATCGGGCCGCCCGGCACCGCAGCCGTCTGCGGGCGCAGCGCCGCGGGGCGCAGAGCCGGTGCTTCAGCGCGCGCAGCCGCGATCACCGAAGCCGGCAGCCGGACGGTTTTCGACCCTCGAGGCTTGGCCTGGCGTTCGGCGGGCGGCGTGGCCGGGGTGCGGATCAGGGATCCCGCCACCACGTCGTTCAGCTTGACCATGACCGCGACCGTCAGCGGCAGGACGAGCACACCCCACCAGCTGACCAGTTCGGCCAGGGCCAGCAGGATGCCCAGGGCGACGGCCCCCTCGAGGAACACGAAGCAGAGGAAACCACCGGGCGCCAGGTATTGCAGCCCGAGCATGCGGGCGTAGAGCGGCTGCTGACGGGCCTCGTCGCGGGACAGACCGGCGCGGCGGGACCGGGTCATCGGGCACCTCCGGAGTGGCGCGCGGCGGCGACGGCAAAAACGGCCTGCTCCAGGGCGTAGCCGCGGTCCTCGGCGCCACCCTTGACCGCGGCGTTGCAGTCGGCGGCTGCGCGCATCGCGTCGACCAGGGCCTCCGGGGTCCAGCCGCGGCTGCGTTCCTGGGCCTTCTGGATCTTCCAGGCGGGCATGCCGAGGGAGCTGGCCATCTGGTACGGGTTGCCGCGGCCCGCCGAAGCCACCCGCGCCACCGTGCGGACACCGTCGGCGATGGCGTCGGCGATCGGCACCGGGTCGACGCCGACGTGCAGGGCCCAGCGCAACGCTTCGAGGGCGCCGGGCAAGTCGCCGACCATGGCCGCGTCGGCCACGGCGAAACCGCTGACCTCGGCGCGGCCCTTGTAGTAACGCGCGACCACCGCCGGGCTGATCTTGCCGTCGGTGTCGGCGAGCAGCTGTGAGCAGGCCGCCGCGATCTCGCGGAGGTCGGTGCCCACCGCCGCGAGCAGCGCCGCCGCCGACTGCTCGTCGCAGCGGCCTCCGTTGCGCCGGAACTCGTCACGGACAAAGGCGATCCGCTCGCGGTCACCCTTGAGCTTGGCCACGGGCACGACGGTGGCGCCGGCGGTGCGGAGACCGTCCGCAAAGGCCTTGCCCTTGGCACCGCCCGGGTGCGCGACGATCAGCGTGACATCGGGATCGGGATTTTTCGCATAGGCCAGCAGGGCGGCGGCGAGGTCCTTGCGCGCGTCCTGCCCGCTACGGATCACCAGCACCCGCCGGCCGCCGAACAGCGACGGGCTGAGCATCTCGGCGACCTCACCGGCGCTGAGGGCACCCGCCTCGTACTCACGGACGTCGGCGCCGGGCTCCTCCGCCCGCGCCGCGTCGACCGCCGCGGTGATCGCCCGGGCGGCCAGCAGCTCCTCGTCGCCTTGGACGAGCAGTAAGGAGGCGGGAGGCGCGGTGTTCACGTCCGAAATCTTCGCACGAAGGTCTGACGCTTTCGCACGGCTCACTCCTTAGCGCCGGGCTCGAAGCACACAACGCGAAACCCGACATATCGGTGAACCACCATGCGCTCCGGACCGTAATGGTTCTCGATCAGGCTGAATGTCTGCCTTGCGCCGCCGGCCCGCGCCGACGCAGATCCGAACCGATCGCCCGGGGTCGAATCGCACGCTCGGACTAATCCGGGCGTGTCGTCCTACCCACCTTCGGATTGCCACGGTCACTGCATGTCACCAACCGTCGCTCCCGCGGACACCGGGCCCGGGTGTCCAATCGCCTGGCGGCTCATGAACGGACACCCGGACCCTGCCAGGTCCGTGCTCAGAAATCCCGGGGCAGGTCGGACGGCGCGGTCGCCCAGGTCTTGTTCGCGGTGGGGCCGAGCTTGAAGGTCACCGTGCCGCCACGCTGCAGGTAGGACTCCGGCAGCCACGACCGCCGCAGCGCCGACCCGTTGAGCTGGACGCTCTGCACGTACTTGTCGGTGGTGCCGGCGTTGATCGTTAGCTTGACGCCGTTGCTGCGGCCGATCACCACACGGGTGAAGACCGGGCTGCCGAGGAGCAGCTCCGCACGCCCCGGCACCTGCGGGAACATGCCGATCGCCGCGAACACGTACCAGGCGCTCATCGTGCCCAGGTCGTCGTTGCCGGGCAGGCCGCCGGGCCCTGTCCCGTACGCGGTGTCGACGATCTGCCGCACTGTCTCCTGGGTCTTCCAGGGTTGTCCGAGACCGTTGTAGAGCCAGGGCGCGTGGATGCCGGGCTCGTTGGTCGGGTCGTAGCGCAGGGCGTTGCCGCCGAGGACCGCCCAGTTGCCGTTCTCGTCGTGGAAGAAGCCGTCGAGCCGTGTTGCCGCCGCCGGACGGCCGCCCATGAGCGTGGCCAGCCCGGACACGTCCTGCGGCACCATCCACGTGTACGTCGCACTGGAGCCCTGCGCGAAGCCGACGTCCGTGGCCGGGGTGAAGCCGCTCTGCCAGCTCCCGTCCGCCCGCCGCGCCGCCTGGTACCCGACCGCAGGGTTGAACGTGTTCTTCCAGTAGTCACCGCGCGGCAGCAGCTGGCGGTACAGGTCGTTGCGCCCGGTCCGCTGCGCCCACATCGCCAGCGAGAAGTCGGCGAGGGAGTTCTCCAGCGTCTCCGCCGCACCGCCCCAGCAGTGGCAGATGTCGTTCGCCGCGTACTTCAGCGCCAGGTACGTGTTCAGGGTCGGCCGCTGCCCCAGGCACTGTCCCGGGCAGCCAGCGTCGGAGAGCGCGTCCGGGTTCTGCACCGTCGCCTGCTTGACCAGCGACGTGAGCGCGCCGTCGACGTCGAAGTTGCGCGCACCCATCGCGTAGTACGTGGCCAGCGTCGGCGCGGCCGGGTCACCCGTCATGACGTGCGTGGGGGCGCCGAGGTGCAGCCACCGGTCCCAGATGCCGTTGTTCTGCGCGGCGAAGTCGAGCATCGACTGCGCCATGTCACCGGCGACGTCGGGCCGCAGCAGGGCCAGCAGCTGGATCTGCGCACGGTACTGGTCCCAGCCCGAGAAGGTCCCGTACGCCGCTCGCTGCCCGGCCCGGATGCTGTGCACCTGCAGGTCAGCACCGAGGTAGCGGCCGTCGAGGTCGTTCATGGTCTGCGGCTGCATCAGCGAGTGGTAGACCGCGGTGTAGAAGGCACTCGTGCGGGCCTCCGTGCCACCACCGACCTGGATGCGCTTCAGTTCGGTGTTCCACGCGTCCCGGGTGGCAGCCGCGACGGAGTCGACGGTCGCGGCGACAGGCACTTCCGCGTCACGGTTGGCCGCGGCGCCGGCCGCGCTCACGTACGAGATCCCGACCCGCATCCGCACGTCGCCGCCGGTGGCGGTGTCAAAACCGACCCAGCCGCCCGAGCCCTTGCCGGCCCGGTCGGCGCCGGTGAGATAACCCTCTCCCCCGGTCGTGGTGGTCCCGCCCGGCGTGACGGTCGCGTTCTGCCACGTCCCGGTACGCGCGAAGTCGCGATCGAACGCAGCACTGAAGTACAGCCGGTAGTACGACCGCCGGTTCGGGTTGGTGGCCCCGCCACCGTTGCCGCGCCGCCCGCAGAAGCCTCCGGTCAGCACCGACCCGGTCACCGTACGGGTGGCGGCGTCGATGGTGATCTGCGCGTCCTCGCTGCCGTTGAGCGAGTTCGAGGTGCGGAACAACAGATTCGCCGCCGAGCCCGCGGGGAACGCGAAGTTCCCGATGCCCGCCCGCGTGCTCACGGCCAGATCGGTGCGTACGCCGTTGTCCAGCCCGACGGTGTACCGGCCGGGGCTCGCCGACTCGTTGGCGTGCGAGAACGTCGACGCGTACTGCTGGTCGCGGGTGTCCGCGGTCGGCGAGGTCGTCACGTCTCCCACGTACGGCATGATCGGCACGTCGCCGGCCGCTCCCGGGCTGCAGCCGGCGCCGTTGACGTGGGTGAGGCTGAAGCCGCGCAGCTTGGTCACGTTGTAGTCGTAACCGTTCGACGCCGGCGCGGTGGTCTGGTCGCCGGTGGTGTTCGTCGGGCTCCACGCGATCATGCCGAACGGCCGTGTCGCACCGGGCCAGGTGTTGCCGCCGCGTGTGGTCCCGACAAACGGGTCCACATAGCTCGCCGGGTCACCGACCAGCGGCACCGGAGCGGGTGCGGCCACGACCGGCAGCGCGGGGGCGAGCGTCACGACCAGGACCGCCCCCACGGTCCCGGCCAGCACGGCACGTACACGGGACATCGACATGCGTCAGCCTTTCCGAGGTTACGCAGACATTACGACGACCTTGATGATCACCGATACAGCTCAGTCCGGCCACGGCGTGAACGCTGCGCGAACCGTCATCGGCGCCCCTCGCCGAGCCACTGCTCGAAGGTCAGCACGCCCCGGGATCCGGGTCCGGTGGGCAGCAGGCCACCGGAGGCCATCGGTCCCGGCAACCACAGCGGAACGACCGGACGCCGCCGGCTGCCACCGGCCCGGATGAGCCGCCGCGCCATGTCGACCAGCGACTCGACCTGCGGCCCGGCCAGGTCGGGCGCGGCCTTCTGCGGCTCGCCGGCCACGATCTCGACGAGCGCCTCGGCGACCTCCCGGACGGCGATCGGCTGCACGGTCATCCGCGGCACCACCGCCAGCGGGCCACGCACCCGCTCCAGCAACTGCCCGGCGAACTCGTGGAACTGTGTCGCCCGCAGCACCGTCCACGGCACAGGTCCCTCCCGGACGACCTGCTCCTGGTGCAGCTTCCCCTGGTAATAGCCCGTCTTGACCCGGTCGACGCCGACGATCGACAGGGCGACGTGGTGCCGCACCCCGGCGCGGGCGGCGGCGTCGAGCAGGTTGCGCCCGGCCGTGCCGAAGAACCGCATCGCGACGTCACGGTTCATCGTCGTCACGTTGCTCACGTCGATCGTCGCGTCCACCCCGTCGAGCGCGGCGTCCAGCCCCGCGCCGGTCATCAGGTCCGCACCCGCCGACCGGGCCAGCACCACGGGCTCGTGTCCGGCGGCCGTCAGCACCTCGATGACGTGCCGTCCCGTCAGCCCGGTGCCGCCTGCCACTGCGACCTTCATCGCTGCCTCCTTCGTTCATCGTGCTTCCGAGAGCAAGGACGAGCCGCCCCACGACGATGTGACAGCGCAGGTCAGGGCGCCGGCGGGTCCCCCCGGGCGACAACCGCCAGCCCGTCACCCACGCTGACCGCGGCCAGGTCACCCCCTTCATCGGTACGCAGCACACGCGCCCCACCCCGGCTGAGCCGCGCGAGCAGCCCGGCGTTCGGGTGCCCGTAGTCGTTGCCGAGCCCCACGGAGACGAGCGCCACCGCGGGATCGACGGCGTCGACAAACTCCGGCAGCTGGTACGCGCTGCCGTGGTGCGCGACTTTCAGCACGTCGGCGCGTACGGCGGCGGGTCCGAGGTGGTCGAGGAGTTCCTGCTGCTCCTCGGTCTCGGCGTCACCGGGCAGCAGCACCGTCCGCCCACCGACCCGCGCCCGGAGCACCAGCGAGTTGTTGTTCGGGTCCGAGTTAGTGCCCCGCAACGGCTCGTACGGCCCGACCACGGTCACCTCGAGGCCACCCACCGCGTACGACCAGCCGGGCTTGACCGCCAGCACCGGCGTACGCGCACCGGCGGCCTGCGCGGCGACCAGCGCGCGCCCACCGGGCGGCTCGGGCCAGTCGGGTGTGATGACGGCCGACACGGTCCTGTTCCGGAAGACGCCGGCCACCCCACCGATGTGGTCCACATGAAAGTGACTGACCACAAAGAGCACAACGTGCCGCACCCCGAGCCGCCGCAGACAGTGGTCGACCGGTGTCGGCTCCGGCCCGGCGTCCACGACCACAGCCCGTCCCGCCCCCGCAGGCAACACCACGGCGTCCCCCTGCCCCACCGCACAAGCGACGACCAGCCAGCGCGGCGGCGGCCAGCCCGACGCCAGCACGCGTACGGGCAGAGTCCCGAGCATCGCCCCCACCGCCAGCACGGCAACCAGCCGCCGCACCACGGGCCGCCGCGCGGCGAGGAGCAACGCCACCGTGACCACACCCAGCAGCACCGCCCCCAGCACCCCACCGGGCCACGGCAGCGCACCGGCAGGCACCCGCGCGCCGTAGGTCGCAACAACAACCAGCCAGCGGGCGGGCCACTGCCCGACCCACGCGGTGAACTCGGCTCCCGCCGGCCAGATCGGCGACAGCACGGCGGCGGAAACCCCGAGCAGCGTCGCGGGCGCGATCGCCGGAACCACCAGCAGGTTCGCCGGCACCGCGACCAGACTCACCGATCCCGAGATCCCGGCCACGACGGGGCCGCACGCAACCTGCGCGGCGGCGGGCACGGCCAGGGCTTCGGCCGCACCGGGCGGCCATCCACGACTCCGCAACGCGTCGCGCCACTTAGGAGCGAGCAGCAGCAACCCGCTCGTGGCCAGCACGGACAAGGCAAAACCCACATCACCGGCCAGCTCAGGGTCGACAACAATCAGTACGGCGACACCGGCGGCCAGCGCGGGCAATGCCGCCCGAGGACGCCCCGCCGCCAGCCCGAGCAGCCCGATCGCGCCCATCGCCGCAGCCCGCACCACACTCGGCGACGGCCGCGCCAGAATCACAAAGCCGACCAGCGCCACCGCACAGACGACCGCGATGACAACGGGCCCGGCCCGCGTCCACCGCACGGCGAAGAGCACTACACCCAGGATGATTGCCACATTTGCCCCACTTACGGCGTTCAAATGGGTCATCCCGGTCTCGCGAAAGTCTTCCTCCAACGCCGGATCGAGTCGGCTGGTGTCCCCGACGACAAGCCCGGGAAGCAGCCCGCCGACATCGTCGGGCAGCGGCGCGCACGCCCGTTGCAACCCGGCCCGCAGCACACCGGCCGCCCGCTGCGCCCACGACGAACGCCCCTGCAACTCCGGCGGGTCCTTGACCGACAGCACCGCGGCCTTCAGGTCACCACCGCGCGGTGCCATCAACCGGCCCGTGGCCAAAACCCGCTGCCCCGGCAGCAGCACCTTCCAACCAGGATCGGACCCGAGCACCAGCCCACGCGCCTCGAGCCGCACCCGCGGCGCGCCGTCCGGATGCACCGCGGTGAGATCAACCGAAACCAGATAGGTGGGCGGCAACCCCGGCGACCCCCGCAAAGCCCGCGGATCATCCCGCACCACAAGCTCCACCCGTACGCGCGCCTCCTCCTCCACAAGCGCCACCAAAGGCCCCGCCTCCCGCACACTCACCCGCGCCGCGGTCGCAACAGCCCCGCACCCACACCCGAGCAGAGCGGCCACGACCACCCACCTCACCGCCCCCACATCGAGACCAGTGCGCTCGCGGGGTGACTGACCCGGGCCACGACGAAGTCCAGCCAGGACCGTCCCGCCTGCCGCTGCAAGAGCTACGCCGCCGATGACAAGTCCCATGCGGGCGGACAGATACAGCGAGGCAAGCGAAGCAAGCCAGAGAGCAACCGCAAACCCAGCCAGCCGAAGGTCCGGCGGCCGGCGATCCGGCGCACTGAGTTCCGGTGAACGGGGACGGGTGGTCACACCGTCACCAGGTCTTTGAGCTGGTCGAAGCGGCTGGTGCCGATGCCCTGCACCTTGCGGAGATCCGCGACGGCCTTGAAACCACCCTGGGCGTCCCGGGCGTCGAGGATGCGCTGGGCCAGGACGGGGCCGACGCCGGGGAGGGTGTCGAGGTCGGCCAGGGTGGCGGTGTTGAGGTTGACCGGGCCCGCCCCCGGCTGACCGGGTCCGGCCGGGGCGGCCGGTCCGGCGGCACCGGGCGGGAGGGGGACGCCGACCATGATGAGTTCGCCGTCGGTTACTTTGCGGGCCAGGTTCAGGGGTGCGACGTCCACGCCGGGGTTGGCGCCGCCCGCGGCCTTGAGGGCGTCCGCGACGCGGGCTCCGGGCGGTAGCTGCACGAGGCCGGGCTTGCGGACCTTTCCGCCGACGGCCACCACCACCTCGACCGGCCCGGAAGCAGCTGTGGACCCGCTGATGTCGGCAAACGGCGCGTCCGTGGCCACGGAGTCGACCACCGGCGGCACGACTGGGTCGACACGCGGTCGCGCACGCCAGGCCAGGAACGCAGCGACCAGCACCACGATCACCGCAACGGCGGCCAGTGCCCGCGCGCCGCGTTTGCCCGGATCGAAGGCGCCCAGCCGTGATCGCGGCGCAGCGTCGAACGCTCCGGCCCCGGTGAGCGGATCTTCGAAAGCGTCGGAGTCGAGGTCGTCGACGCCGAGAGAAGGTCGGCCGGTCAGAGAGGGGCCGGCGGGAGAAACGCCGGGCGGTGAAAGGTCCGAGGGCTCGCTTCCGTAGGGAGACGGCGGACGGATCTGGCGGCGTGCGCTCGTCTCGGCCGCCGCCCACGCCGGGCGGTAGGCGAGCTCCTCGGGAGTCATCGCACGCGGCGCTGGTGCCGGCGGCTCGTCCGGCCGGCCGGGATCGTCGGGCTCGAGCGTCACGTCGTCGGGCCATCCCGGCAGCAGGTCGTTCCAGGTCAGCGGTGGTCCTCCCGGCTGCGGCCACCCGGAACCAGCAGGCCCTTCGGAAGCAAGCGAAACAGGCGGCACCGAACCGACGGACGCCGCCGACAGCGTTCCCGGCCGCGCCACCGCAGTGGGTGCAGGAAGGCCGGACGAAGCGGAAGGCGCAGGAGCCGCGCGAACAACTCCGGCTTCACGATCAGGTATCGAGCCCGGCGCCCCGGCCCAGGGCGAGCCCGCCGGGTACGACGAGGCGGCACTCTCGCGTACCGGGGAAGGGACCAGGAGGGTCCGCAGTCTGGCGCTCGCATCGGGGTTTCGCACCGGCCGAAGTTAGGACTTCCGGCCTCTCCCCCGCCCACCTCGCTGTGGATAACCCGGCCTTGTGGATAACCGCTGTCCCGCCCGCCTTCCGTGCTATGAGATGGGTCCGTGACTGCTTCCGATCTGACCGATGCCGTCCGGCGGCTCCGGGCCGCCGGCTGTGTTTTTGCCGAGGATGAGGCCGCCGTGCTCGCAGCCGCCGCGCAGGACGCCACGCACCTCGATGCCTTGATCGAGAGGCGGGCGCAGGGTGAGCCTTTGGAGCAGGTTGTCGGCTTCGCGGATTTCTGCGGTGTGCGCGTGAAGCTGCGTCCCGGCGTTTTTGTCCCGCGGGTCCGCAGCGGGCTCCTCGTGCGCACCGCCGCCGCCGAGGCCGGGAAGACCGTTGTCGACCTTTGTTGCGGTTCCGGGGCGCTCGGCCTGGCCTTGCGGCACCAACGACCGGACATCACCCTCTACGCCGCGGACAACGACGAGGCCGCCGTCGAGTGCGCTCGCGACAACCTCGTCGGTGACGTCTTCCTGGGTGACCTTTTCGAGGCGCTGCCGGCAGCGCTCAGGGGGCACGTCGACATCCTGCTGGCCAACGTCCCCTACGTCGCGACCAGGCACATTCCGCTGCTACCGGCCGAGGCGCGGGATCACGAGCCGCACAACGCCCTGGACGGGGGAAACGACGGGCTCGACGTCTTCCGGGCTGTGGTCGCCGGAGCGGCCGCGTGGCTGGCGCCCGGCGGCCTGCTGCTCTCGGAGATCACCGAGGCGCAGATCACCACGGCCGTCGATGTCGTACGGGCGGCCGGGTTGCATCCGGCTCTGGTCGAGGACGATGACCTGGATGCGCGGGCGGTCACCGGCCGGCGGACCGAGGTTCCGGAGGGCGCTGCGCTGCGATAAGGTCGGCCGCCGGTGAGAGGGGGACGGGGCGTGGGCCTGTTCCAGAGAGTCGCCCGGGCACGTCTGGCCAGCCAGGTCATCAGGCGTCTGCGCCGTGCCGGGGTCGCCGACGCCCGCTATCACTCGGCCACGTTCTCCGTGCGGTTCACTCCGGAGGGCGACCCGGTGCCGACCGTGTTGCGGCTCGACGGTCTGCTGGCCCAGCGGGGCCGGGGACGGCGGGCGCGGGTCGACCGTTTTGTCGGCGGTTTCCTGCGGCATCCGGGTCTGCCGGCGACGTGGGAAGAGGCGAAGCCGCTGCTGCGCCCCGTGCTGCGGGGTGCCACCACACCGGCGGACGTCAGTGCGCCGCTGAGCCGGCCCGCCCTGCCGTTTCTCTCCGAGTTCGTGGTGGTGGACCACCCGGACACGATGACCTACGTCGCGGCCGATCACGGCTGGGGTGTGGAGCCCGGTGAGGTGTTCGCGGCGGCCCGGGCCAATCTGTCCGCGGCGACGCTGGTCGGGTCGGCCACCGAGCCGATGGTGGTGCAGTTCGTCGACGACGGGGATGCCTACTGGACGTCGCATCTGCTGCTGGACGGGTGGCTGGCCGGGCTGGCCGGTCAGGTCGGGGGGCGCCCGGTTGCTTTTGCGCCCGAACGCGGTTCGTTGCTGGTCACCGCGGATGGCAGCGACCACCTGCCACGGCTGTTCGCGCAGGCGGAGGCCGCTTACCTGGACTCACCGCGGGCGATCACCCCGATGGCCTACGTCAGCGACGACACCGGCCGCACGGTGCCCTACCAGGCCGGGCGGGGCTCCCCGTACGAGATCTGTGTACGCCGCGCCGAAGCCGTCCTCGCCGCCAAGGAGTACGCCCGGCAGGCCGAGCAGTTGCCCCTGGCCGCCGAGCTGCTGATCGCCGACGACGGCCGCACCCGCGCGCTGTGGCCCAAGGACGAGCCGGCCCTGCTCCCCAAGGCCGACGAGGTGCAGTTCGGCGACACGATCCGTCCGTGGTCGGAGGTCGAGCCCCATCTGACACCGACCCCGCTGACACCACGACGCTGGCACGGGGAAGCCTGGCCGGGTTAAGGGACCCGTCGGTGCACGACCACACCTGCGACGCCGGGGCCGACGTGGGCGGCCACGACCGCCCCGATCTCGGTGATGTAGCAGTCGCGGAGCCGGTCGCCGAGGCGCATCGTCACGGCGTCGGCCAGCGCTCCGGCGCGGTCGTGGGCGCCGAGGTGGTGCACCGCGATGTCGACGTCGCCGTCACCGGACGCTTCGACAGCCAGATCGACGAGCCGGGCGAGGGCACGGCCGGCCGTGCGGACCTTGTCGCGGACGACGATCGAGCCGTCCACCACGTGCAGGATCGGCTTGACGGAAAGTGCGGTGCCGAGCAGGGCCGAGGCCGCGCCGATCCGGCCGCCGCGCCGCAGGAACTCCAGCGTGTCCACGTAGAACAGCGTGCTGACCTGGGCGGAGTGGTCGGCCGCGGCCCGGCGTACCGTGTCGAGGTCCGACCCGCCGCGGGCCGCTGTGGCGGCAGCGAGCGCGGCAAATCCCAGGCCCATGCCGGTTGTCCCGCTGTCGACGACCTGGACCTGCGGTCCGATCTCGGCCGCCGCCAGGGTCGCGGCGTCGAACGTGCCGGAGAGCTGGGACGACAGGTGCACGGAGACGATGCCGTCCGCGCCGGCCTCCAGTAGTTTCCTGTACGCCGCGACGAACTGCGACGGCGCGGGCCGGGAGGTGCTGACGGCGACCCGTCGCTGACCGAGCGCACGGGCGACCTCGGCCGGCGAGATCTCGAGGCCTTCGAGGCCCTCGGCGCCGTTGATGACAACGGTGAGCGGGACGACGGTGAGGTCGTACGTCCCGCTCAGCTCGGACGGCAGGTACGCGGTGGAGTCGGTGACGACCGCGACGGGCATGCGGGCACCGTAGCCGATGAACCTTTAATTCGCGCGGATGGAGCTCACGACGAACGGCGTGCCCTGCTGGCAGGTGGTCATCATGCCCTGGGCGGCACGGCCGGTGACCGTGACGGAGGCGCCGTCCTTGGCGACCGACTTGAGCGCCGCGTCGTCGAAGATCAGCAGGTGGTCGTCGAGGAGGAGGCAGTTGGGCTCGACCCCGGCGGTGATCGTGCCGGAGAGGGTCTTGCTGCCGGTCTCGGTGGGCTTGCCGGCGCTGGGCTCTTCCGTGGGGACGGCGGAAGAGGGGACGGCGGAGGCGGGGGCGGGAGCGCCGGCGGGCTCGGCGGAGTCCGCGGAGCCGTTGGCGCACCCTGCTAGGGCCAGGATCACCAGCAGAGGCAGAGTGAGGCGTCGAATAGTCATGGTGGCTTGGACGCTACCCACCCGCTGGGTCGTTCCCCGCGAGGGGGATCAAACTGGCGGAGGGACCGGGCGGTCGGAGAACGGCCCGACGTTGTAGGTCGCGATCTGCCAGCCCCGCGCGGTGTCGTGGGTGAGCTCCACCCAGTGACAATTCTGCAGGGCGCGCAGGGTGCGCAGCTGCTCCCGCGGCCAGCCGAGCAGGTGACCGACGCCGGAACGCGCGGCCGCACCGTGCGTGGCGACGATGACCGTGCCGTCGGGCCCGACCCCGTCGGCGGCGGCCTGGAGCGCGTCGGCGACCCGTTTGCCCAGGTCTTCGAGCGTCTCCACCTCGCCGCCGATGACGTCGGCGCCGGCGGCCCAGCGGGCGTGCTCCTCCGGCCGGGTCTCGGCGACCTCGGCCATGGTGAGGCCTTGCCAGAGGCCGAAGGAACGCTCGCGGAGCCGCTCGTCGTGGGTCACCGACAGGCCGGTCAGCGCGGCCAGCGCGGCCGCGGTGTCGGCGGCACGGCGCAGGTCGCTCGAGACCAGCGCGTCGGGTCGCATGCGGACGAGAAGCTCGGCGGCGTCGACGGCCTGCTGGCGGCCGAGATCGTTCAGCGGCACGTCGGTCTGGCCCTGGACGCGGTTGCCCGCGTTCCAGTCCGTGTTGCCGTGCCGCCAGACGATGAGCCGAGTGGTCATGCCGCGCCGGTGGAGGCGTCCGCCTCGGCCAGGTCGCGGTCGACGAACTCGATGGTCGGGCAGTCCTTCCAGAGCTTGTCGAGGGCGTAGAACTCGCGCTCCTCGGCATGCTGGATGTGGATCACGATGTCGACGTAGTCGAGGAGCACCCAGCGACCCTGCCGCTCGCCCTCACGGCGCATCGGCTTGGCCTTTTCGGGCAGGCCCAGGAGGGCTTCCTCGATGGCGTCGACGATCGAACCGACCTGCCGCTCGTTGGCCGCCGAGGCGATGACAAACGCATCGGTGATGTAGAGCTGGTCGGCGACGTCGATCAGGACGATGTCCTGCGCCTTTTTGTCGGCCGCGGCCTGCGCGGCGGTCAGCGCGAGCTCGCGGGCGCGTTCGGTGACGGGCACCGGTCTCCCCTCGTTCGGTTTCAGAGTTACCAGCCTCTCATACGGGTATGACATCTCTACCCGGATGATTAGCTCAAAACGGGAGCTTCGGGGCGATAAAGTCCGCGCTTTGCGATGTACTGCACCACACCATCGGGTACGAGATACCAGACCGGCTGCCCTTCGGCGACCCGCGCGCGGCAGGCGCTCGACGAGATGGCCATCGCGGGCACCTCGACGAGCGTGACGGAGTCCGCCGGCAGGTGCTCGTCGGAGAGCTCGAAACCCGGCCGCGTGACCCCGACGAAGTGCGCCAGCGAGAGCATCTCCAGGGCGTCCTTCCACGACAGGATCTTCGCGAGCGCGTCCGCACCGGTGATGAAGAACAGGTCGGTGGCGGGGCCGAAGATCGCGTGCAGGTCGCGCAGGGTGTCGACGGTGTAGGTCGGGCCGTCGCGGTCGACGTCGGCCCGGCTGACCTGGAAACGCGGGTTCGACGCGGTCGCGATCACCGTCATCAGGTACCGGTCCTCGGCCGGGCTGACCGGCCCTTTCTGATAGGGCTGACCGGTCGGGACAAAAACCACCTCGTCCAGGTCGAAGCGGCTCTGCACCTCGCTCGCCGCCACCAGGTGACCGTGGTGGATCGGGTCGAAGGTGCCGCCCATGATGCCGATCCGGCGCCTTTTCTGCACCGGCGAATCCTAGATCAGCCGTCGAGACGCCGCCGGACGGCGCTGAGCAGATCCGCCGCGGTGAACGGCTTCTCCAGCAGGGCCACCCCCGGCTCCAGCGTGCCCTGCGAGGCCAGTACGGGCTGGGCGTACCCGGACATGTAGAGCACCCGGGTGTCCGGGCGCACCACGGTGAGGCGCTCGGCGAGCTCCTTGCCCAGCATCCCGGGCATCACCACGTCACTGACCAGCAGGTCGATCGTGCCCTCGTGCAGGGCGGCCAGTTCGAGAGCCTGGCTGCCACCGTCGGCCGCCAGCACGCGGTAGCCCGCACCGGAGAGGATCCGGCCGGCGACGTCCCGCAGGGCGGCCTCGTCCTCGACCACCAGCAGCGTCTCGCCGTGGCCCGCGGTCAGCACCGGCGCGGGGACGGGTGCCGCCTCCTGCTCGATGGCACCCGCGGGCAGCAGCACGGTCACCGTGGTGCCGAGTCCGGGCTCCGAGGTCAGGCTGACACTGCCACCGGCCTGCGTGACGATGCCGTACACGGTGGCCAGGCCCAGACCGGTGCCCTCGCCGTTCGCCTTGGTGGTGAAGAACGGCTCGAAGGCTCGTTCGACGACGTCGGGCGGCATGCCCTGGCCGGAGTCGGAGATGCGCAGCCGCACGTAGTCGCCGGGTGCAAGATCGGTGTGCTCGCCGGCCTCGAGCCGCGAGCAGGCGGTGTCGATCACCAGGTTGCCGCCCGAGGGCATCGCGTCGCGGGCGTTGACCGCCAGGTTGACCAGCAGCTGTTCGATCTGACCGGGGTCGCAGGTCACCGGGGGCAGCACCTCGGCCGGCCGGGTGATCAGCGTGATGTGCTCGCCGATCGAGTGGCGCAGCAGCTCCTCGACGTCGGTGATGACGCTGTTGAGGTCGAGCACCACGGGCCGGACGACCTCCCGGCGGGCGAACTTCAGCAGCTGGTGCGTCAGGTCCGTGCCACGCTCGCCGGCCCGGATGACCTGGCGGGCGTCGGCGGCGATGGTCTTGAGGTCCGGCTCGGGCGACTCGGCTTCCTCGATCACGAAGTTGGCGTAATTGACGATCACGCCGAGCATGTTGTTGAAGTCGTGCGCGATGCCACCGGCGAGCTGGCCGAGCGCCTCGAGCCGCTGGTTGCGGTGTTCCTGCACCTCACTGCGCTGGAGGTCGGCCTCCGCCTGCAGCTGCTGGCGCTCGGTCATGTCCCGCACGACCGCCACCGCCAGCCGTCCCTGCGGGGTCTGCACCCGCGCCAGGGACGCCTCGGCCGGAAACTCCGTGTTGTCGCGGCGCCGCACCACCACGGAGATGGTGCCCATCAGACCGGGCTCGGGCTCCGGACCGGCCGGATCGCGCCGCATGGAGTCCGGGTAGGAAGCACGTCCCGCCTCGGTGAGCAGCACCTGGGCGTGCTGACCCAGCAGCTCGGCCCGCGGCCAGCCGAACAGCTCGACGGCACGATCGTTGACCAGGACGATGCGTCCCTCGTCCATCACCAGGATCGCGTCCGGTGCGGCTTGCAGCAGACCACTGGACAGTTCCTCGGACCACTCCACCGGCTCACCCCCGTATGCCGAGGCTAACGGCTCCATCGGGGGATAAAGGGCAAAATCATCTATCCTCGGGCACGCAGTGCGCGCCGGACGTCATCGTCACCATCCGTGACCACCCGGCGCAGGATCGACGAAAGGTCCGGCGTGGCCAGCAGCTCGGCGGCGTGCCGCCGCGTTTCCGGCGTCACGACCAGCGACGGATAGGCCTGCGCGGCGATCCGCTCCCCGCTCATCCCGGTCCGTCGGCGCAGCATCCCGGGCATCTCCGCGAAGTACCGCTCGACGTACGGGGTGACCAGGGCGAGCTGCTCCGGCTGCCAGAAGCCGTGCGCGGTGGCCTCCAGGATCCGGTTCGACGAGGTGGTGTCGTTGATGATCAGATCCCAGGCGCGCGCCTTCGCCTCCGGGTCGGGCAGCGCCGCGCGACACCGGGCCGCCTGCTGCTCCCCCGCCGCACTGCGGTCGGCCGCCAGCGTCGCCTCGATGTCCTCCGGACCGGCGGCACCCAGCACCACCAGGCGGTAGAGGATCAGCCAGCGCAGGTCGTCGTCGACGAGCACACCCTCGGGCACACCCTCACCGTCGAGCCAGCCACGCAGGCGTGCGGTGTCGACGCTCGTGCCGACCAGTCCGCGGACACCGGCCAGCCGGCGGGAGCTGCCGGGCTCGGACGCGGCCACCAGCCGGTCGCTGGCCTGCGCCAGGAGCTCCAGTGCGGCGGGCCGGGTCTCGGGTGTGGGGTAACGGTCGACGAGCACGCGGGTCATCCGCAGGACGTCCTCGACCAGGACCACCTCACGCTCGACCGGCAGCGCCGCCAGAACCAGCGTGACCAGCTCGGCGACCGGGCGCTCGCCGTCCTCGACGGCGTCCAGCGTCGCGCTCCAGACCAGCGCCCGGGCCAGCGAGTCGTCCAGCAGGGGCAGGATCATCGGTACGGCGGCAGCCGAGGCCTCGTCGAGCCGCACCTTCGCGTACGTGAGGTCGCCGTCGTTGATCAGCAGCAGGTCCGCCGCGGGCTCGCCGGTCAGCTCGGGCAACGGGGTGCGCCCGCCGTCCACGGCCGGGTCGATGTCGACGTCGAGCCGGCGGCGGCGCACCACGACGCCGTCGGGGCCGCGGTCGTAGAGCCCGACGCCGATGCGGTGCGGGCGCAGGGTCGGGTACTGCTCGGGGGCGGTCTGCACGATCGTGACGTCCGCGTACCGGTCGTCGGCGTCGCGCTGGACCTCGGCCCGCAGGGTGTTGACCTGGGCGCGGCGCAGCCACAGGTCGGCCCAGGCGCTCAGGTCCCGGCCGCTGGCCTTGGAGACGGCTGCGAGCAGGTCGGCCAGGGTGGCGTTCGCGTACGCGTGGGCCGCGAAGTGCTCGTTGAGGCCCGCGAGGAAGGCCTCGTCACCGACCCAGGCGACCAGCTGGCGCAGGACCGCCGCGCCCTTGGCGTAGGAGATGCCGTCGAAGTTGAGCAGGGCCAGGGCGGTGTCGTCGACGTCGCTGGGCGCCACCGGGTGGGTGGACTGCCGCTGGTCGGCGCGCATGCCCCACGCCTTGCGGTGCATCGCGAAAGTCGTCCAGGTCTCGGTGAAGCGGGTGGCCTCGGCGGTGATGCGGGTGCCCAGATATTCGGCGAAGGACTCGTTGAGCCAGAGGTCGTCCCACCAGGCCATGGTGACCAGGTCGCCGAACCACTGATGGGCCATCTCGTGCGCGATGACCATGGCCCGCTGCTCGCGTTCGCCGTCGGTGACCGCCGAGCGGTGGATGAACTCGTCCCGGAAGACGACCAGGCCCGGATTTTCCATGGCGCCGAAGTTGAACTCGGGCACGAACGCCTGCTGGTAGTGACCGAACGGATAGCGCACGTCGAAGATCTGGTGATAGCGGTCGAGGCACTGCTTCGTGATCGTGAAGATCTCGTCGGCCTGCTCGTCGAGGTGCTCGGCCAGCGCCTGGCGGCAGTAGAGCGCCAGCGGGATGCCGTCGTGCTCGTCGGTGCGCGCGTGATAGGGCCCGGCGATCAGCGAGACGAAGTAGGTCGACAGCGGCTTGGTCGGCGCGAACTGCCAGCTGCCACCTGCGGGCTCGGTCGCGGGCTCGCCGTTGGCGGCCACCAGCCAGCCGTCCGGGGCCGTCACGTGCAGCGTGAAGGGCGCCTTGAGGTCGGGCTGGTCGAAGCACGGGAAGATCCGCCGCGCACCGTCCAGGAACATGTGGGCGTAGAGGTAGACGCGGTCGTCGGCGGGGTCGGTGAAACGGTGCAGACCCTCGCCGGTGTTCGAGTAGGTCATCAGAGCTTCGACGACCAGCTCGTTGCTCTGAGCCAGCCCGGTCAGGGCCAGCCGCTCCTCGGCCAGGGCGGAAGCGTCGACCGGCGTGCCGTTGAGCGTCGCCGAGATCAGCTCGGCCGGCTCCAGCTCGACGAACGTCGTCTCGCCGGCCTTCGCGTCGAAACGCAGAACGGTCCGGGACCGGAAGGTGTCACCGGCCGCCGTCAGATCAAGATCGATCTCGTACGCGGTGACGGCAACGGTGGCGGCCCGGGCGATCGCCTCGGCGCGGGTCAGGCTCGGCATCCGCCCATCATGCCGCCCCGGCCCCCGGTACGCAGTCCCGACGCCCGGGCCCGGGAGAAACTCGTCACTGCTCCTCAACGAGGGCTTCCCCGAGCCGACTGGTAGATCGTGCGGGAGAGGAAGGACGACGGCTTCACGATGATCGAGGTCATCGTGTCGTTGGCGTTGATCAGCATGCTGATGGCCTCACTGGGCACCTACTTCGTGTCGTCCCTGCGTACCAGCCGGTATCAGGCCCAGATCCAGACCGCGACGCGCCTCGCGCAGACCGGGATGGAGCAGGCTCGCGGGTTCGGCGGGCCGGCGCTGCTGGTCGGCCGCAAGCAGTGCGGCACCTGCGTGAACGTCAGCGGTTTCGACACCCTCGGTTATCTCGGTGCAACCACCCGCTGGGACGCCAAGGTGACCGGTGCCGCACCCACCGTGCCGATCCCCGAGACCGTCTCGACCGACACCTTCAAGGTCAACGACGTCACCTACTCGCGCTACTGGTTCGTCGGGAAGTGCTGGCAGGCCGCCGCCGGTGGGGCCTGCGGGACCAACAGCGGGCTGCCCGTGGCCATGGTCCGGCTGGTCGTCGGTGTGACGTGGTTGTCGCCCGACTGCAAGTTCACGATCTGCATCCGCGCGTCCTCGTCGCTGTTCAGCGCGAGCGCCGCCGACCCGGTGTTCCCGCAGTGAGGACCCGCTGGTGGCGGCGTCCCTCCGACGACCGCGGCTCGCTGCCCATGGCCATCCTGCTGATCACGATCGGGATGGGTCTGAGCGCGCTGCTCGCGACCACCGTGAACTCCCAGATCGCAGCCACCCGCTCGACGATCCACAGCTCGGAGGCGCTCGACGCCGCCCAGAGCGGTCTCGACAGCGCGCTGGGCCGCATCCGGCTCGCCACCGCCGCCAACGGCACCGGCGACTTCCGCAAGCTGCCCTGCGGGCCGTTCAGCGGCACGGTCAACGGCGGCACCGACCAGACCTACAGCGTCGGCGTCTACTACCTGGCGACCGAGCCACCCGCCGGCGACGTGACGTGGGCGCAGGCCAACAAACTGCCCTGCACCAGCACCTATCTCGCCGCGGGCTCACCCGTCTACGTGCTGCTCTCCTCCACCGGCAAAGCCCTCAACAGCGGCTCCCCGCGTACGGTCACAGCCACGTACACGCTGCACAGCAAGACGCGGGAGAACATCGCCGGCGGGCTGATCCACCTGTACGGGCCGCACAACCCCGATCTCTGCTTCGCCGCACCGGGCACCCGGCCGGTCGCCGGTGATCCCGTCACGATGCAGGTCTGCGACAGCACGTCGGATGCTCAGCTGTTCGCGTACGAGTCGAGCTTGAACCTGGTCCTGGTCTCCTCGCGGGCGGACGGGACGACGGGCATGTGCCTGGACGCCGCGCCCGTCAACCTGGAGCAGGTGGTGTTCAAGGCGTGCTCGGCGACGCCGATCGCCCGCCAGCAGTGGAGCCTCAACGACCGGGCCAACTTCGAGGGCACCACGAACGGCACCGACCTCAACGCGCAGTGCTTCCACCTGGCCACGCCCGGCACGGTGGGCAGCACGATCGTGCTGCATGCCGAGGCCAGTGACCCGGCCGGCGTCTCGCAGTACGACCGCGCCTGTTACAGCGACTACACCGACAGCCGCAGCTTCGCGCCGGACGCCGCAGCGGGCACCGGGCGGGCCGGGCCGGGCACCAACCAGCTGGTCAACTTCCAGCAGTTCGGGCGCTGCCTCGACGTGGCCGGCGACAATGTCGCCGCGGGTTTCCTGGTCATCTGGCCGTGCAAGCAGAAGCCCAGCGGCGCGATCCAGTGGAACCAGGTCTGGCACCTGCCGGACATCGCGACGGGCGCCACCAGCGCCACCGGGCGGATCTGGCTGCACAACGACCGCGACAACCAGGACTACTGCCTGACCAGCCCCGGCTCGACCGCCGCCCGGCAGTACGTGTCCGTGCAGCTGTGCCCGGCCACGATCGGCGCGTCGATGACCTGGACGCGGTACGCCGCCACCGGGGTGTTCGGCACGGCGTACCGGATCGAGTCGGCGTTCCAGGCGCCCGCCGGGACGACCTGGTGCCTGACCGGCACGGACAGCACCGACTTCTGGGCGGGGCACGGTGACGTCAGCAAGGCCGTCATGGCCCCCTGCAGCGGCTCGACCCTCCAGAAGTGGAACGCCAGCCCGATGGTCCTGCAGTCGGCGATGACCAACGTCAGCGAGAAGTGACCGCCACCAGCGACTTCTCGAAGCAGACGCTGAACGGGTTGCCGACGTACTCCCCGAAGACCGGGATCGGCGTGTACCCGGCCGACCGGTACAGGCTGATCGCCGCCGGCAGGTAGGTGCCCGTCTCGAGCCGCAGCACCGGCCGGCCGGCGGCCAGCGCCTCCTCCTCGAGCGCGACGACCAGCTGACGGGCGATGCCGCGGCCACGGAACGCCGGGCGCACGTACATGCGCTTCAGCTCGGCCACACCCGGCCCCAGGGCCTGCCAGGCACCGCACGCGACGGCTCTCCCCTGCACGACGACCACCAGGTAGGCCGCGTCGTCGTGCGTCAGGTAGACCTCGCCGTCCAGCCCTCCGTCGGCCTCGCTCAGCTCCTTTTGCTGCGCGATCAGGAGGGCGGCCAGCTCGGCATCGGACGAGGGTCGCGATTCGATCAGCACGCCCCAGACCCTAAACAACGTCCGTTTCCGCCGGGTTGCCGGGATCTGGACGGCCGGCCTACTTCTTGTCCGTGTCGTCCTCGTCCTCGTCGTGGTCGTCCTCGATGAGGACCGGCCTGGAGGCCATCGAGATCGTGCTGACCGTGCCGTCCTCGGCCATGTGCAGCAGCTCGTCGTCGCCGCGGACACGGCGGGCCTTGCGGGCCGCCAGACGGGACGCCGCGCTGGGCCGGGTGTCGACCTCCTCGAGGCGGATGTCGGTGCCGCGGGGGCCGGAGATGTACTCGCCGGTGTTGGGCTGCCAGTCGAACTCGCGGTCGCCGATGCGGACCGGGTCGCCGGCCTCGGCGCCCTTCTTGGCCAGCGCGGCCTCGACACCGAGACGGTCCAGCCGGTCACCGAGATAACCGATGGCCTCGTCGTTGTCGAAGTTTGTCTGGCGGACCCAGCGCTCGACCTGCGGGCCGCGGACGACAAACACGCCGTCGACGTCGCGCTCGATGGTGAAGCCCTTCTCGTCGACCGCGCGGGGGCGGACGACGGTCCGGGTCGACTCGGGGGCGGGTGCGGCGAGCCGGTTGGCGGCCACGGCGTCGCCCAGGGCGTACATGAGCTCCTTGAGGCCCTCGCGGGTGATCGCGCTGACCTCGAAGACCGGCAGGCCCCGCGCCTCGAGCTCGGGCCGGACCATCTCGGCCAGGTCCTTGCCGTCCGGGATGTCGATCTTGTTGAGCACCACCAGCCGCGGCCGCTCCTCGAGCCCGCCGTACGCGGCCAGCTCGGCCTCGATGGCGTCCAGGTCGGCCAGCGGGTCACGCTCGATCTCGGGCGCCGCCGCGTCCAGCACGTGCACGAGCACCGAGGTGCGCTCGATGTGCCGCAGGAACTCCAGGCCGAGCCCCTTGCCGGTGGCGGCGCCGGGGATCAGGCCGGGCACGTCGGCGACGGTGAAGGTGTGGTCACCGGCCTGCACCACACCGAGGTTCGGGACCAGGGTGGTGAACGGGTAGTCGGCGATCTTCGGCTTCGCGGCCGACATGACCGAGATGAGCGACGACTTGCCGGCCGACGGGAAACCCACCAGGCCGACGTCGGCGACACTCTTGAGCTCGAGCACGACGTCGAGCGCGTCGCCGGGCTCACCCAGCTCGGCAAAGCCGGGAACCTTGCGCCGGGCGTTCGCCAGCGACGCGTTGCCGCGCCCGCCACGACCACCACGGGCCACCTCGAAGGTGGTGCCGGCGCCGATCAGGTCGGCGATGACCTCACCGTCGGGCGTCTGCACGACCGTGCCGTCCGGCACCGACAGGACCAGGTCGCCACCGTTGGCGCCGTCCCTGTTCGCGCCGGCGCCACCCGTGCCGTTCTGAGCCTTGACGTGGGGACGGAAGTGGAAGTCCAGCAGGGTGTGCTGCTGCGGGTCGACCACGAGCGTGATGCCACCGCCGTGACCACCGTTGCCGCCGTCGGGGCCACCGAGGGGCTTGAACTTCTCTCTGCGGACGGAGGCACAGCCGTGCCCGCCGTCACCTGCCTGCAGGTGCAGCACTACCCGGTCGACGAACGTTGCCACTTCTGAACTCCTACCTCAAAAACCAAACAGCGGGCCGCGGACCCGAGAGGTCCGCGGCCCGCTGTGACGTGGATCTACTCCGCGACCGGCACGATGCTGATGGTCTTGCGACCCCGCGTGTGACCGAAGAGCACATTGCCCTTGGCCAGCGCGAACAGCGTGTCGTCGCCACCGCGGCCGACGAGGTCACCCGGGTGGAACTTCGTGCCCCGCTGGCGGATGATGATCTCGCCGGCGTTGACCAGCTGGCCGCCGAACCGCTTGACGCCCAGCCGCTGGGCGGCGGAGTCGCGGCCGTTGCGGGAGCTGGACGCACCCTTTTTGTGAGCCATGGCTGCCCCTACTTCCCGCTCTTGATGCCGGTCACCTTGACCAGAGTCAGCGGCTGGCGGTGCCCCTGGCGCTTGTGGTAGCCGGTCTTGTTCTTGAACTTGTGGATCCGGATCTTCGGACCCTTGGTGTGCTCGGCGATCTCGCCGGACACCGTCACGCTGGCAAGCTTGGCCGCATCGGTCACCAGGTTGTCACCGTCGACGAGGAGCACCGCGGCGAGCGTCAGGGAGTCGCCGGGCACACCCGCGAGCTTCTCGACCTCGATCACGTCGCCCTCGGCAACCTTGTACTGCTTGCCGCCGGTCTTGACGATCGCGTACATCGACGCGGACTCCCTGAGACTTACGCAGCCGGAAGCTGCTTGGCGGATGAAACTGGATCCGGCAGGCGCCCCGGATGGAGCGCGCACGGAACAGGCGCGTGAAAATGCGCCGTCAGAAAGACTACTTCATGAGCGCGGCGGAACCCAAACCGGGGACGGCTCAGTTCTTGCCGCAGGCCTTGCCGAGGGTGTCGTTCAGCTTGGTGAGCTGCGCCGAGTCGAGCTTGGTGACGTCACCCTTCAGGGCCGCGACCTGCTTGCTCATGTCCGCGAGCGTCGCCTTGAGCTTCTTGTCGGTGGTCAGCTCCGACATGTCCTTCAGCGCGAACGAGTAGTTCTCCACGTCGCGGGTGGCCTTCTCCTTGGCCTTGGCCACCTGGTCCTTGTCCTTCGACGACTTGGCGGCCTTCAGGAGCTTCCGGTCCTCGGCGAAGTTCTTGGCGGAGTCACCACCGGTCTTCGCGGCCTGCTGGCAGATCGCGTCGGTGTTGCCCGACAGCGCCGCGTCACCGGCGCCCGCCTGACCCGCACCGGCCGAGGCGGTGACGGCGCCCTCAGCGGGCCCGGCAGCGGCGGAGGCGGCGGACGTGGGGGCCACGGTTGTGGTCTCGGCCGACTTGTCGGTCGAGCAACCGGCGCCGAGCAGAAGGGCGCCACTCACGGCGGTCGCGCACAACAGGCGTCGCATGGGGTTTCGGTACTCCTCGCGGGGGATGTGACTGGGGGATCACGAGGGTAGCCGACATAGATCAGCGGACATGAAACGGGCGGCCCCAGCAGGAACAACCCTGCCGGAACCGCCCGATCGACACACTTACGGGCGGGTACGCCGCCGGGTGCCGCCGCGCCGCGAACGACGCCGGCCACCCGCACCCGCGCCCACGGGCTCGTCGTCGTCGCCCTCGCCGTCCTCGTCGTCCTCGGCCGCGTCCGGATCGTCCGAGCCGGTCAGCTGCAGCGGCTCGGCCGAAGGCCCGGTGCCGTTCGTGCCGTTGGACTCGTACCGGGACAGGTCGTAACCACTGATGTCGTAGTCGTCGTCGGAGGTGCTGCTGGTGGCCGTCGGCGCGGTGCGCGCCACGATCCCCGAACCGGCCGCCGCGACGATGCCCGAACCCTGCGGCGGCAGACCGGCGGTCTCCGCGACCGGGTCCTCGGTGACCCGCTCACGCGGAGCCTCCACGACCTCCGGCGCCTCCGTGACCTCGGCCACGGCGACCTCGGACTCGGCCGGCTGCTCGGCGCCACCGCCGCCACGGCGACGCCGCGACTTGGTGGTGGCCGGCTGCTGCACGGGCGCCTCGGTGCGGGCCGCCGCAGCGACCGCCTTCACCTGGGTGACTGCGGCACCGCCGCCGGCACCGTTACCGCCGACGCGCTTCTCCGGCACCGGCTCGGTGTGGATGATCAGGCCGCGGCCCTTGCAGTGGTCACAGGTCTCGGTGAACGCCTCGAGCAGGCCCGCACCGATCCGCTTACGGGTCATCTGCACCAGGCCGAGCGAGGTGATCTCGGTGACCTGGTGCTTGGTCCGGTCCCGGCCCAGGCACTCGGTCAGCCGGCGCAGCACCAGCTCGCGGTTGCTCTCCAGCACCATGTCGATGAAGTCGATCACGACGATGCCGCCGATGTCGCGCAGCCGGAGCTGCCGCACGATCTCCTCGGCCGCCTCGAGGTTGTTCCGGGTGACGGTCTCCTCGAGGTTACCGCCCGCACCGGTGTACTTACCGGTGTTGACGTCGACAACCGTCATCGCCTCGGTGCGGTCGATGACCAGGTGGCCACCCGAGGGCAGGAAGACCTTGCGGTCCAGGCCCTTGAGGATCTGCTCGTCGATGCGCTTCTCGGCGAAGATGTCGGCGGCGCCGACGTGCCGGTGCAGCCGGTCGAGCAGCTCGGGAGAGACCGACTCGAGATAACTCTCGACCTCGCCGAACGCCTGCTCGCCCTGGATGACCACCTCGCGGAAGTCCTCGTTGAAGAGGTCCCGGACCACGCGGATGACCAGGTCGGGCTCCTCGGAGAGCGCCGCCGGGGCGTGCCCCTCGGCCGCCTTCGCCTGGATGTCCTCCCACTGCGCCTGCAGCCGCTTGACGTCGCGGGCCAGCTCGTCCTCGCTGGCGCCCTCGGCGGCGGTCCGCACGATGACACCGGCGCCGTCCGGCACCAGCTTCTTGAGCACGTCCCGCAGGCGCTTGCGCTCGTTGTCGGGCAGCTTGCGGCTGATCCCGGAGGCGTTGCCGTTGGGGACGTAGACCAGGTGACGGCCGGAGAGCGCGATGTGGCTGCTCAGCCGGGCGCCCTTGTGCCCGATCGGGTCCTTGGTCACCTGGACCAGCACCGAGTCGCCGGAGCGCAGCGCCTGCTCGATCGAGCGGGCCCGGCCCTCGAGCCCGGTGGCGTCCCAGTTGACCTCACCGGCGTAGAGCACGGCGTTGCGGCCCCGGCCGACGTCGACGAACGCCGCCTCCATGCTCGGCAGGACGTTCTGCACCTTGCCCAGGTAGACGTTGCCGACCATGGTGCCGGAGGTCGTGCGCGACACGTAGTGCTCCACGAGGACGCCGTCCTCGAGCACCGCGATCTGGGTGCGGTCGGGCTTCTGCCGGACGACCATCACGCGGTCGACCGCCTCGCGGCGGGCCAGGAACTCCGACTCGCTCAGGATCGGCGGGCGGGTGCGGCGCTGCTCGCGGCCGTCCCGCCGGCGCTGACGCTTGGCCTCGAGACGGGTGGAGCCGGAAACGCCCTGCACCTCGTCGGAACGCTCACGGGTCCGCGGCTCACGGACGCGGACGACGGTGTGCACGCCGTCCTCGATGCCACCGGCCTCGGTGTCACCGGAGCCCTTGCGACGCCGGCGGCGCCGGCGGCGGGTGACCCCGTCACCGTCCTCGGCGTCCTCCTCGTCCTCGCTCTCGGCGTCCGCGGAACCCTCCGCGGAGGCCTCGGGCTCGTCGTCGCCCTCGTCGGACGGGCCCTTGCCGCGGCCACGGCCACGGCGTCCCCGGCGGCGGCGACGGCGGCTGTTGCCGTCCTCGTCCAGCTCGTCCTCGTCCTCGATGTCGTCGGCGGTCTCGTCGGCCTCCTCGAGCACGGGCTGCTCGACGACCTCGGCGACCTCGGCGACCTCCACCGGCTCCTCGGCGGCCGCACCCCGGCGACGCCGGCTGCGGGCCGGGCGCCGGGTGCCCTCGGCGGGCTCCTCCTCGGCGGCAGGCTCCTCCGAGACGGCCTCGACCGGCTCGGTGGCAAAAAGATCGGTGACCGCAGGCTCGGCGGCGACGGGCTCCGTCACCACGGGTGCGGCTGCCGCACCCCGGCGGGTGCGACGGGTGGGTGCCGGCTCCGTCTCGGGCTCCGGCGGCATGAAGAGCACAGCCGGGGGCAGAGCGGCGGCCTTACGGCTCCGCGTCCGCGGTGCCGGCGCCTCCTCGACCAGGTCGTTGTCCAGCGGGAGAACACCGATCAGCGGCGTCTCCACGACTGCGGGCGGCACTTCCTCCGCGACGGCCTCGGGCTCGTCCTCGGCGACAGGCTCCTCCGCCACCGGCTCCGGCGGCGCGGCCGGCGGGACAGCCTTCTTCCGGCGGGCCCGGGTGGCCTTCACCGGCGCGACGGGCTCACCATCGCTGAGCAGGCTCTCCGCGACAGCGGCAGGATCCTCCGCGACAGCGGCGGGCGCGGCGGGCTCCTCCACGGGTGCGGCAGGAGCCGCGGCCTTACGACGCCGGCGTACCGGTGCCGCGGGGGCCTCGGCCGCAGCGGCATCAACGGCGCTCGCCGTCTCGTCCGCGGCGCCCGGCTCGGTGCCGGGTGCGTCCGCTGCCGTGGCGGCAGCGGGCGTTGCCTTGCGCCGGGGCGCACGGGTCCGACGCACGGGCGTCGTGCTTTCGGCGGCATCGACGGGAGGAGTGGTAGCTCCGTCCCGTTCACCGCCCTGTGGCTCGTTATCGAGCATGGGGCGCTCTCCAGTTCTGGCGGCCCCGGGCGCGGGTGAGCGCTGCCACGCAGGGTCGCCGCAAGTTTTTCGGCCCCGACCGAAGCGACGGGCTGCCGAAGTCTGCCAACGCGGACGCCGACCGAACCGGTCAGAGCCCTCCGATGGTGGCGCCCTCGCGATCCGCTTCCAACGGATCGACGATCTCCCCCTGCGGCGTGAGAGTGCCCTGCGCCAGCCGGGTGACCCGTGCGGGCACCGGCGGCTCCAGGCCAGCCACCACACGCAGGCCGGAAAGGACGTCATCGGGTCGGACGGCGGGAGTGACCTGCCGCACGACAAGGTCGATTATCGCACACGGTGCGGCCGTGGCCCCGGAAGGTGCGTCAGACTCGTTCGTCACAGCGAAGACGGTCACTGCCGACCGGGCGTCGAACGACCGCCGGCCCTGCTTCGTCATGCGCTCGACCAGCACTTCCTCGCTCGCCAGGAACGTCTCGACGGCCCTGGCCGCGACCGCCGGCTCGACCTCGGGCAGCTCGATCAGCCACCGCGAGGCGTTGATCCGGTCGGCCAGGCTGCCCTCGCGGGCCACCACGGCGTCGAGGATGTCCAGGCCCGGCGAGAGCGCGGCGTCCAGCGCCACGATCAGTTCCGCCGGGTCGACCTCCGCCTGCAGGCCGATCTCCAGGTATTCCGCCTCGCTGCCGACACCCGTGGGCGCCGCGCTCGCGTACGAGATCTTGGGGTGCGGGCTGAAGCCCTGGGAGAAGGCGATCGGTACGGCGGCGCGGCGCAGGGCGCGCTCGAAGGCCCGGGCGAAGTCCCGGTGCGAGGTGAAGCGCAGCGGTCCGCGCTTCGAGTACCGAAGGCGGATCCGCTGCACGATCGGGGCCTGGCCGCCGACCGGTTGGTTCCTGGCGATGGCTGTATCTCCTGGTCAGTGGTTGTGTGCCGGGACGCGCAGACCGGTGGTCGGTGTCAGCGGCAGCAGCTTCTTGCCGGTGGGGCCGATCTGGATCTCGGTGTCCTGGGACGGGCACACACCGCAGTCGAAGCACGGGGTCCACCGGCAGTCGTCCTGCTCGAACTCGGTCGTCGAGTCCTGCCAGTCCTGCCAGAGCCAGTCCTTGTCGAGGCCGGAGTCCAGGTGGTCCCAGGGCAGGACCTCGAGCTGCTCGCGCTCCCGGGTGGTGAACCAGTCGAGGTCGACACCGAAGGCGGGCAGGATCTCGGCCGCGGACTCGACCCAGCGGGAGTATGAGAAGTGCTCGCTCCAGCCGTCGAAACGCTGGCCTTTGTCCCAGGCGCGCCGGATTACCGCCCCGACCCGCCGGTCACCCCGCGAGAGCAGGCCCTCGATCAGCGACGGCTCGCCGTCGTGATAGCGGTACCCGATGGCCCGGCCGAGCGACCGGTCGCTGTTGATCTCCTGCTTGAGCATCCGCAGACGGTTGTCGATCACCTCGGGACGCTCCATCGCGGCCCACTGGAACGGTGTGTGCGGCTTGGGCACAAACGCGCCGATCGAGACCGTGCACTTGACGTCCTTGGTGCCGGTCGCGATCCGGCCGGCCTTGATGACCTCGTGCGCCATCCGGCCGATCTGCAGCACGTCGTCGTCGGTCTCGGTGGGCAGACCGCACATGAAGTACAGCTTCACGCTGCGCCAGCCGTTCGAATACGCCGTGACGACCGTGTTGATCAGATCCTGCTCGGTCACCATCTTGTTGATGACCTTGCGGATGCGCTCGGAGCCGCCCTCGGGGGCGAAGGTCAGCCCGGTCCGCCGCCCGTTGCGGGACAGCTCCTGGGCCAGGTCGATGTTGAACGCGTCCACCCGGGTCGACGGCAGCGACAGGGAGACGTTGGTGTCGGCGTACTGCTCGGCGAGGCCGGAGCACATGTCGCCGATCTCCGAGTGGTCCGCGCTCGACAGCGAGAGCAGGCCGACCTCGGAGAAGCCGGAGAACTCCAGGCCTTCCTTGACCATCTGCCCGACGGTGGTGATCGACCGCTCCCGGACCGGACGGGTGATCATGCCCGCCTGGCAGAACCGGCAGCCGCGGGTGCAGCCGCGGAAGATCTCGACGGCGTAGCGCTCGTGCACGGTCTCGGCCAGCGGGACCAGCGGCTTCTTCGGGTACGGCCAGGCGTCGAGGTCCATGGTCGTGCGCTTGTGCACGCGGAACGGCACGTCCGGACGGTTCGGCACGACACGCTGGATGCGGCCGTCCGGCAGGTAGTCGACGTCGTAGAAGCGCGGCACGTAGATGCTCTCGGTGCGCGCGAGGCGCAGCAGCATCTCGTCGCGGCCACCGGGACAGCCCTCGGCCTTCCACTGCCGGATGATGCCGGTGATCTCGAGGACGGCCTCCTCGCCGTCACCGAGCACGGCGGCGTCGATGAAGTCGGCGATCGGCTCCGGGTTGAAGCTGGCGTGGCCGCCGGCGAGCACCACCGGGTGGCTCTCGTCGCGGTCCGCGCTGTTCAGCGGGATCTGCGCGAGGTCGAGCGCGGAAAGCATGTTGGTGTAGCCGAGCTCGGTCGCGAACGAGATGCCCAGCACGTCGAAGGCCTTGACGGGGCGGTGCGCGTCGACCGTGAACTGCGGGACGCCGTTCTCCTTCATCAGCGCCTCGAGGTCCGGCCAGACGGCGTACGTCCGCTCGGCGAGCACGTCACTCTGCTCGTTCAGCACCTCGTACAGGATCTGGACGCCCTGGTTGGGCAGCCCCACCTCGTAGGCGTCGGGATACATCAGGGCCCAGCGGACGGTCGTGGCGTCCCAGTCCTTGACGACGGCGCCGAGCTCGCCGCCCACGTACTGGATCGGCTTGCTGACCCGGGGCAGCAGCTGCTCGAGCTGGGGGAAGACGGACTTCACGCTCATGGGGCCTCAGGGTACGCGGGTCAGCGCCCGATATCCTCCGCGGCCCGGTCCAGGTCCGTCGCCAGGAGATCATCTCGGAACGCGCACAGCTGCAGTGTCATCCGTGCCGGACCCGTCTCTCCCACGACCAGCCGGATCGGCGTCCCTTGATCGTCCAGGTCGCCGACGAGGGCGTCGAGGAGGCGCACACCCGCGCTGTCCAGGAACGAGACCGCGGTCAGGTCGATCACCACGGCGCCGGCGCGACCGGTGTGCCGGACGATCTCACGGCCGATCTCGGGGGCGTTGGCCAGATCGATCTCACCGGCCAGGCGGACCAGGTCGGCCGTTCCGATCTTGGCGAAGGTCACCCATTGATCCGTCATCGCGCCTCCCGGCGGGTTCGCCGCATCGTCACCGTGGTTCCCTCGCCCCGATCGAACTCGACGTGATCCATGACCTGGCGGATGAGCTGCATCCCGCGGCCACGGGACACGTCGGCCGCGGTGGCCGGCCAGTTGCCCTGGTCGCGGACGCACACCTCGATGCTCTCCGGCAGGACCCGGGCGACCACCTCGACGATCCCGAACGGGTTGTCGCGGTACCCGTGCTCGATCGCGTTGGCAACCGCCTCCGAGCAGGCCAGCAGGACCGCCTGGGTGCTCTCGTCGTCGATCCCGTGCGAGACCAGCCAGCCGCGGAGGTCCTTGCGCAGCAGGGCGATCTGCACCGGGTCGGCGCCGATCGCGCGTTCCAGTTTCTCCTCGGTGCCGAGCGAGAGGCAGAGCAGGCACACGTCGTCGGCGTGGTCCCGGCCGACGAGGAAGTCCGCCAGGCCCGCGGTCAGACCGGGCAGCGGCGCGTCGCGACGGCCGGCGTACGCCCGGGCCAGCACCTCGAAGCCCGCGTCGATCCGGCGGGTGCGCCGCTCGATGAGGCCGTCGGTGTAGAGCAGCAGGCGGCTGCCGGCCGAGAGCCGAATGCGGTGTTCGAGCCGTGCGTTGCGCCCGGCCCGGGAGCCCAGTGCACCGGAGCGGGCGTCCAGCAGGTAGCGCGGTGAACCACCCGGCTCGGTGAGCAGCGGCGGCAGGTGCCCGGCGCAGGCGTACGTCATCTCGTTGGTGGCCAGGTCGACCTCGGCGTACGCCACGGTCGCCATCCGGGCCGACTCGACCCGCTCGACGAACCGGTCCAGGCGTTCGAGCAGGCGCGCCGGTCCGGCCTCCGCCGTGGCCAGGGCGCGGATGGCGCTGCGCAGCTGCCCCATGGTGGTGGCCGCGTCGATGCCCCGGCCGACCACGTCACCGACCACCACGGCGAGCTTGTCCGGGGTGATCATGAAGGCGTCGAACCAGTCACCGCCGACCTCGAGATCGTGCGCCGCGGCCTGGTAGTGCGTCTCGACCGCGAACCGGGGGTCCGAGGGCATGTCGGCCGCGAGCAGGCTGCGCTGCAGGGTGCGGGCGATGGCCCGTTCCTGCTCGTAGAGGCGGGCGTTCTCGAGGGCGAGCCCGGCCCGGTCGGCCAGATCGGTGAGGAAGACGGTCTCGGCGGACGCCGTGCGCCGCCCCGGAGCCATGCGCAGCGACAGGGTGCCGAGCACCTTGCCGTTCGCGACCAGCGGCAGCACCGCACAGTCGGAGTCGGGACCCTTGTCGGTCAGCTGCGCCTCGCCGCTCGCCACCACCTCGGTGATCCGCTCGGTCAGGCGTTCCGGGTCGGGCGCGGGACCACCGGCGTCGGCGAGCAGCCCGGCCGGGCCGACCTGCAGGCGTACCGAGGCCCACTCGGCGATCTCCGGCACCATCCGCTCGATCAGCCGGCGGGCGCGGGGCGTGAGCCGGGGCAGCACCTCGAGCGACCGGGTCGTCTCGGCCAGGAAGGTCGCCCGGATCTCGCGCCGCCGGGCGTCGTCGTAGAGCCGGGCCCGGTCCAGCGCCTGACCGGCCTGGTGGCCCAGGAGCCGGACGACCCGCAACTCGCTGTCGCTGAGCTCGCGCTGCTCGGTGAAGTCGAACCCGAGGACGCCGAGCACCTCGACGACGGACGGTTCGTCGGCGGACGCCGAGGTCAGCGGGAGCAGCACCATGGTGCCGCGCCGGCTGCGCAGCATCGTCGCCGCCAGCTCCGGGAAGTGTTCCTCGGCCTCCTCGACCGAGCCGATCACGTGCAGGTCACCGCGCCGGGCCACCTCGGCGATCGCCCGGGACGAGTCGCGCGGGATGTCGTCGCGCGTCAGACCCGCGGACTCGGTGCCCGCGATCGCCGTCAGCTGGTCACGGTCCGGGTCCACCAGCCAGACGGTCGCGCTGCTGGCGCCGAAGGCCGGTCCGGGCGCCCGCACGACCGCGTCGGCGACCTCCGCCTCGGTCGGCGCCGCGGCCAGGTCGGCGACTATCTGCTGCAGCACCCGGACACGCCGCTCGGAAGCCTCGGCCGCGCGCCGGGCGGCGAGCAGCTCCTTCTCGTACCCGCGACGCTCGGTGGCGTTGAAGATCGTGGTGCGGATGACTCGCGGCAGGCCGTTCTGGTCCCGCCCGAGGACCGAGTTGACCAGGATGGGCAGACGCCGGCCGTCGGCGCACTCCAGGTCGAAGGCGACCTCGTGCACCTCGTCCTGCATGCTCAGCAGCGGCGCGTAATGGGTCTCGTGGTAGATCTTGTCGCCGGGACCGAGCAGGTCGCGGAACCGCCGGTGACCGACCAGTGAGGTGCGCTCGTACCCGGTCCAGGTCAGGAACGTCGCGTTGACCTTCACGATCGTGCCGTCGGGCAGCGTCGTCAGATAACCGCAGGGCGCGTTCTCGTAGAGGTCACCGGGGTCTTCCTCCCAGGGCACCTTCAGATCCTGCGTCACGTCGGGCCTACCGTCGTTGCTGTCTGTCATCGCTTACAAGAAGGCCCTGATGGCGGCGACTGTCTCGGCGGGTGCACTGAGGTTGGGGCAATGACCGGTCGCGTTCATGGCGACCAGTGTGCTCCCCGCAAGGTGCTCGTGAACATAGTCACCGACCACTGCGGGCGCGATGACGTCGTCGGTGCACTGGAGGATCAGCGAGGGCGTCCGCAGTTTGGGGAGGTCGTCCCGGTTGTCCGCCAGGAACGTCACGCGCGCGAACCTTCGGGCGATCTCCGGATCGGTGGCGCAGAAGCTGTTCTTCAGCTCGGCACCGAGCTCGGGCCGCTCCGGATTGCCCATGATGACCGGCGCCATGGCGCTCGACCAGCCCAGGTAGTTGCTGTCGAGCGAGTCCAGCATCCCGTCGAGGTCGCTCTTGCTGAAGCCGCCCACGTAGTCGCCGTCGTCGATGTATCGCGGGGACGGTCCGATCAGGACCAGCTTGGCAAAACGCCCGGGCTCCCGGATCGCGGCCAAAATCCCGATCATGGCGCTGACCGAGTGGCCGACGAACACGATGTCGTGCAGGTCGAACTCGCGCGCGATCTCCAGCACGTCCGTCGCGTAGCCGTCGAGTGTGGAGTAGCGGTCCTCGTCGTAGGCAGCGAGGTCGGAGCGGCCCGAACCGACGTGGTCGAAGAGCACCACCCGGTGGGTGTCCAGGAACTCGGGCGCGACGAAGCGCCACATGTTCTGATCGCAGCCGTACCCGTGCGCGAACATCATCGGCTGACCGCTCGCCTGTCCCGTCACGGTCACCGCGTTGCGTTGCATCGTGCTCATGTCCGGATCACCACCGGGTCACCATACGACTCCGGACGGTTTCGCACATCGCCCGCGGTGTCCGTCTTTCGCGAACGATCTTCACTGAAGTCCGGTGTCACGCCGTCCGCCCGATCGGTTCGATCACGGCCGGTGAGGGTGGCGCACCGCTTCTAACCTGGCGGAAGGCGTTCGAACCACGACGCGACGCGAGACGGGGAAACCCGTACGGGAGGAGATCGACGGATGGCCGACCAGCAGCCGGAAAATTCGGCGGCCGGGGCACCCGACGAGAGTCCCGCCGCCGGACCGCCCACGCGGCCGGACCCGACCCGCGTCGAGAGCACCCGGCAGACCCCCGACCCGACCCGCATCGAGGGCGGCTCACCGGCGGCCGACGGCACGGCTTCTCAGGCCGACCCCACGGCCGCCGAGACGCCCGGCCGGTGGAGCGGTTCCGCCGTCGTGCCGGCGCACGTCCCCAAGCGAACCTGGTGGGCCCGCCGCCGCGCCGAGGAGGAGGCTCTGCCGGCCGCCGCCGACCCGTGGGCGGACAGCGAGGACTGGTCGGCCACACCTGCCGTGGACCCGTGGGCCGAGCAGGACACCCCGTGGCAGGCCGAGATCCCGTTCCCGGAGGCCATGCCCCCGACCCGCATCGACGCGCCCTCGAGCACGACCCGGCCGGAGACGCAGCTGCCGCAGACCCGGGACGAAGCGCAGCTGCCGCCCACCCGCCACGAAGCGCAGCTGCCGCCGACGCGGCACGAAGCGCAGCTGGCGCCGACCCGCCTCGATCCGCCGTCGCCGCCGGTCACCGCGCCGCAGAGCCGCCCGGCCGCGCCCCTCCCCCAGGCCTACCAGCCACCGGCCGCCCCAAAGCCGGCCGCACCGGCACCGGCACCGGCACCGGCGCAAAAAGCGACACAGCCCGCCACCGGGGAAGTGCCACCCAGGCGCTGGTGGACCCGCAAGGACCGCGTCACCCAGACCCCGGCCAACCGCCTCCCGGTCCAGACCCGCCCGTCCGCCCCTCAGCCACCGGCCCGACCCGCGCCCGCGCCGGCCCAGCCCGCCCGGCCCGTGCCCGCCCGGCCGGCGCCTCCGCCGTGGAAGCCGCCCGCACAGACCCGCCCACCGGCCGGTCAGCGGCCCCTGCCCCCGCCGCGCCGCAAGCGCCGCTGGCCCCGCCGCCTCTTCCTCTTCACCCTCTTCAGCCTGGTGTGCTGCTGCGGCGTACCCGGCTATTTCCTCTGGCCGGCGGCCCAGCAGTACCCGGTCTCGGCCGTCCTGCCGCAGTCGGTCTCCGATCTGAACCTGCGCGACGACGGCGCCAGCCGGCGGGCCGTCGAACGCCTCACCGAGGACCTGCGCAACACCAGCCTGGCCCAGGGTGACGTCTTCGCCGGGGTCTACACCGACGGCAACGGCAAGAAGGTCACCGTCTTCGGGACGACCGGGCTGCGGATGACACCCCAGGACGATGTCGAGGCCGAGATCGCCCATCTGGCCACCGAATACAAGATCAAGGAAGTGCAGACGTACGACCTGGGCGAGACGGGTGTGCACGAGCGCTGCGGTGTCGGGCGGTCCGGGGGCAACGCGGTGGTCGTGTGCGCCTGGGCCGATCACGGCAGCCTGGCCACAGTGATGCTGACCAGGCGTTCCGTCAGTGAAAGTGCGGAACTCACCGGCGTTTTGCGGAGTGTGGTGCTCACGCGCGGGTAGAACTGCGGCATGACCCGGCGGTGGCTCTTCGCGGACCAGCTCGGCCCGCACTTCCTCGACGATCCGGCCCAGCCGGTCCTGCTGATCGAGTCGAAGGCGGTGTTCCGGCGCCGGGTCTTCCACCGGCAGAAGGCGCATCTGGTCCTGTCGGCGCTCCGGCACCGGGCCGCCGAACTGGGCGATCAGGCGGTTTTTGTCCGCGCGGACACCTACGGCGAGGTCGTCCGCGCGCAGGCCGACGATCTCAGCGTCTGCCACCCGACGTCCCGGGGCGCCCGCGAGCTGGTCCAGCGGCTGGGGGTCGAGCTGCTGCCGCCGCGGGGGTTCGTGACCGCGCCGCAGGACTTCACCACCTGGGCGAACGGCCGGCGCGGGCTGCGGATGGAGGACTTCTACCGCGACGCCCGGCAACGGCACGGTGTGCTCATGGACGGCGCCGAACCGGCCGGTGGCCGCTGGAACCTCGACGCCGAGAACCGCCTGCCCCCGCCGCGCGGGGTGACCCGGCTCGACGTCCCCGATCCGCCGGAGATCCACGAGGACGACATCGACGCGGCCGTCCGCGAGGACCTGGACCGCTGGGAACGCGACGACGGTATCAAGTTCCTCGGCCACGACGGCCCCCGGCTCTTCCCCGCGACCCGTGACGAGGCGCTGGCCCGGCTGCGGCACTTCGTCGAGCACCGGCTCCCGCTCTTCGGCCCGTACGAGGACGCGATGCTGGCCGGTGACCCGTTCCTCGCGCACAGCCTGCTCAGCGCCGCGTTCAACCTGGGCCTGCTCGATCCGCTCGAGGCGGTGGAGCTGACCGAGGCGGCGTACCGGGCCGGCGACGTCGAGCTGCCCGGGGCCGAGGGCTTCATCCGGCAGCTGATCGGCTGGCGGGACTTCGTGTGGCACCTGTACTGGTATTTCGAGCCCGGGTACCGCCGCTCCAACGAGCTGCACGCGACCAGGCCCGTACCCAAATGGTTTGCCGAGCTGGACGCCGACGCGGTGGAGGCGCGCTGCCTGTCCGACGTGCTGGCCGGGGTCCGTGACCGGGGCTGGGTGCATCACATCCCGCGGCTGATGGTGCTCGGCAACTACGCGATGCAGCGCGGCTGGCGGCCCGGGGCGATGTCGGACTGGTTCCACCGGGCGTTCGTCGACGGTTACGAGTGGGTCATGACGGCCAACGTCGTGGGCATGAGCCAGTACGCCGACGCCGGCCGGATGAGCACCAAGCCGTACGCGTCGGGCGGCGCCTACATCAACCGGATGAGCGATTACTGCGGCGGCTGCCGGTACGACCCGAAGGTGCGTGTGGGTGACGACGCTTGCCCGTACACGGCGGGGTACTGGGCTTTTCTGGAGCGCAACGAGGAGCACCTGCGCGCCAACCATCGGATGCGTCAGCCGATGCAGGGACTGCATCGGCTGACGGACCTCGACGCCCTGGTGGAGCAGGAGACGGCCCGCGGCTCGCGCGCTCCCTAAGCCTCCGCGGGAGGCGTGGTGCCGCGCGGCGGTGCGTAGCGGGGCACGTACTCCTGGCCGGTGAGTTTCTGGATCTCGGCCATGACCTCGTCGGTGAGCTCGCGCAGCGCGGTCCGGTCCTCGCTGCGGCCCTCGGTCGGGATCGGGGCGCCGAACTTGATCGTGACCTTGCCCTGGCCGAGGCGCGGGAAGCGCTGGCCGATGGGCTGGACCTTCTCGGTGCCGAGCATGCCGACGGGGATGATCGGGACGCCGGCGGCGACGGCGAGCCGGGCCACACCGGTGCGGCCACGGTAGAGCCGGCCGTCCGGCGAGCGGGTGCCCTCGGGGTAGACCGCAACCATGTCACCGGCCTTGAGCACCGGGATCGCACCGTCGAACGCGGCCAGCGCCGCGCGGCCACCACCACGCTCGACCTTGATCGCGCCGAGGCCCTCGAGCACGAACTTGGTGATCGTGCCGCCGAAACCGCCGCCGCGGAAATACTCGGCCTTGGCCCAGAAGGCGATGTGCCGCGGCACGACGGAGCCGAGGAACAGCTCGTCGGCGACGGAGAGGTGGTTGCCGGCGAAGATCGCGCCGCCGGAGGCAGGGATGTGCTCCAGACCTTCGACGTGCGGCCGCCAGCCGAGGTTCATCGCATTACCGACAGTGATTTTGCCGATCGAGTAGAGCAGCGGCAACGTGTTCCTCCGGCGGGGGACTTCCAGAAAATGTGGGGGGCGATGTGAGGTTATCGGAAACCCCCCGGAAAACTCCCGCCGGTCGGCTCGGCATTTGCCGCGTGACGTGGCAAATGCCGAGCCGAGAGGCAAGATTCACACCGCGCGGGTGACCGCCACGGTGACCGTCTCGCCGTCGCCGACCTCACCGCTGAAGCCGGTCGCCGCCGCGTCGAGGCTCAGCGACGTCGCCAGGGTCTCCGCCGCGACGAAGTCCCGGTGCGTCTCGACCGCGGCGGAAACGCCCGGCGCGGCCGCGACCAGCAGCGAGATCCGGTCCGAGACGTCGAGATCGGCGTCGCGGCGGGCCTGCTGCACCACCCGGATCACGTCGCGGGCCAGGCCCTCGGCGGCCAGTTCGGGCGTGACCTCGGTGTCGAGCAGGACCACACCGCGGCCCGCCGGCAGCGGCGCGGAGTTCTCCGCGTCGGCGGCGACGAGCTTCAGCTCGTACTCACCCTCCTGCAGGGTCACGCCGGCCGCGACGGGCAGGCCGTCGACCAGCTCCCAGTCACCGGCCTTGACGGCCTTGATGACCACCTGGACCTGCTTGCCCAGCCGCGGGCCGAGAGCCCGCGGGACCACGGTCAGGACCTGCTGCGAGTACGCCGTGAGATCCGCACTCAACTCGACCGCCTTCACGTTGACCTCGTCGGCCAGCAGATCGGCGAACGGGCGCAGCGCCTCGGCGGCGGGACTGGCCACGGTCAGCTTGGCCAGCGGCAGGCGTACCCGGAGAGCCTTGGCCTTGCGCAGGGAGAGCGCCGCCGACGCGACCTCGCGGATGGCGTCCATGGACGCGACCAGCTCGGGGTCCGCGGGGAACGCGGTCACCTCCGGCCAGTCCGTGAGGTGCACCGACCGCTCACCGGTCAGGCCCCGCCAGATCTCCTCGGCGGTCAGCGGCGCGAGCGGCGCCACCACCCGGCAGAGCGTCTCGAGCACGGTCGCCAGGGTGTCGAACGCGTCCGCGTCGCCGGCCCAGAAGCGGTCCCGGGAGCGGCGCACGTACCAGTTGGTCAGCGCGTCGAGGTAGGCCCGCACCGATCCGGCAGCACCCGAGATGTCGTACTCGTCGAGCTGCCGGGTGGTGTCCGCGACAAGCTCGCTGGTCTTGGCGAGGATGTACCGGTCGAGCAGGTGCGTCGAGTCGGTACGCAGCTTCGCGTCGTGACCGGCGGCGTTGGCGTAGAGGCTGAAGAAGTACCAGACGTTCCACAGCGGCAGCAGCACCTGGCGCACCGAGTCGCGGATCGCCGTCTCGGTGACCGGCATGTCACCGCCGCGCAGGACCGGTGAGGACATGAGCATCCAGCGCATCGCGTCCGAGCCGTACTGGTCGAACACCTCGTAGACGTCCGGGTAGTTGCGCAGGCTCTTGGACATCTTGCGGCCGTCGGCGCCCTGGAGGATGCCGTGGCTCAGGCAGTTGCGGAACGCGGGCCGGTCGAACAGCGCCGTGGCCAGCACGTGCATCGTGTAGAACCAGCCGCGGGTCTGCCCGATGTACTCGACGATGAAGTCACCCGGGTAGTGGTGCTCGAACCAGTCCTTGTTCTCGAACGGGTAGTGCACCTGCGCGAACGGCATCGACCCGGACTCGAACCAGCAGTCGAGCACCTCGGGCACCCGGCGCATGGTCGACTGCCCGGTCGGGTCGTCCGGGTTGGGGCGGGTCAGGTCGTCCACGTAGGGGCGGTGCAGGTCGGTCACGGCCACGCCGAAGTCACGCTCGAGCTCCGCGAGGGAGCCGTACACGTCGACACGCGGGTAGGTCGGGTCGTCGGACTTCCACACCGGGATCGGCGAACCCCAGAAACGGTTCCGCGAGATCGACCAGTCGCGGGCGTTGGCCAGCCACTTGCCGAACGACCCGTCCTTGATGTGCGCGGGCGTCCAGGTGATCTCCTGGTTCAGCTCGACCATCCGGTCCCGGAACTGCGTGACGGCCACGAACCACGACGACACCGCCTTGTAGACAAGCGGGGTGTCGCACCGCCAGCAGTGCGGGTACGAGTGCGTGTAACCCTCGTGCCGCAGCACCACACCGCGGCCCTTGAGCTCCGCGATGATCGGCTTGTTCGCGTCGAAGACCTGCAGCCCCTGGTACGCGGGCACCAGCGCCGTGAAACGCGTGTGCTCGTCCACGGTCACGATCGTCGGGATGCCGGCCGCGTTGCAGACGTTCTGGTCGTCCTCACCGAACGCGGGCGCCTGGTGCACGACACCCGTACCGTCCTCGTCACTGACGTAGTCGGCGGCGAGCACCTGGAACGCGTTCGGGCCGGCCTGCTCGACCAGGAAGTCGAACATCGGGGTGTACCGGCGCCCGGCCAGCTCCCGGCCCAGCACCGTCCCGACCTGCTCGTACCCGTCGAGGTCCTTGGCGTAGGCGGCCACCCGCGACGCCCCGACGATCAACTTCTCGCCGTCCTTCTCGAGGATCGCGTACTCGATGTCCGGCCCGACGGCGAGCGCGAGGTTCGACGGCAGCGTCCACGGCGTGGTCGTCCACACCGCGATCTTCTCGCCGGTCTCGAGCTGGAACGTCACGGTCAGCGCCGGGTCGGTCCGGTCCCGGTAGACGTCGTCCATCCGCGTCTCGGTGTTGGACAGCGGCGTCTCGCACCGGAAGCAGTACGCGAGCACCCGGAAACCCTCGTAGACCAGGCCCTTCTCGTGCAGGGTCTTGAACGCCCACAGCACGGACTCCATGTAGTCCGGGTCGAGGGTCTTGTAGTCGTTGCCGAAGTCGACCCACCGGGCCTGACGCGTGACGTACCGCTCCCAGTCCTTGGTGTAGGCCAGCACGGACGTCCGGCAGGCCTCGTTGAACTTGTCGACACCCAGCTCGAGGATCTGCGCCTTGGTGGTGATCCCGAGCTGCTTCTCCGCCTCGACCTCGGCGGGCAACCCGTGCGTGTCCCACCCGAACCGCCGCTCGACGTGCTTGCCCCGCATCGTCTGATAGCGCGGCACCAGGTCCTTCACGTACCCGGTGAAGAGGTGCCCGTAATGCGGCAGCCCGTTGGCGAACGGCGGCCCGTCGTAGAAGACGTACTCGTTGCTGCCGTCCTGCCCCGCCGGTCGCTGATCGACACTGGCCTCGAACGTCTTGTCGGCGGTCCAGTGCTCCAGCACGGCCCGCTCGACGGCCGGCAGATCAGGACTCGCCGGGACGCCGGTGGCCTCGGTGTGCTTGGGATAGGCCATGGGTGGTCGCTCTCCTCGTGCAGCTCACTCGTCGTGGACTGCGAGGACGAGCCGGAGCCCGCGGTACCACCTCGCTTGGCGACGGTGGTGGTCCGTCGCCCGCTCGTTCAGCGGCTGTTACGGGCCGCGACCGTCCGGTTCTACTGAGACATATGTCTGTTCTTCCGGAAGCTCCCCGGTGATGGCCGGATCAACGCCTGACCGGTCAACAATACCGGCGGCGGTTTCCTTCCTCCGCCGGCCTTCCAAGATCAAGCTCATGTCGTGCCCGGGTGGGTGGCACCGACCGTCGCTCCCGCCGAGAAAAGGCTGCGTGAGCCAAGACCTCAGTTCGGAAAACCCACAGGGTGTGTCCACCTCGGTGACGTGCCCGCTTCATGTCGCGCCGAAAGCCTCCGGACATGACCTTCATCGATCGACGCAGCCTGCTGCGGGCCGGCCTGGCCGGTGGCGTGCTCGGCGCACTGCCGGCCGGCTCTGCTCTGGCCGGTCCCGCTCCCGTCGCGCCCGCTCTGGGCGGCCGGGCGCGCCACCGCCCGGTTCTCACCCACGGGGTTCAGTCCGGGGATGCGACCGCGCACTCCGCCGTTGTCTGGGCACGGGCGGACCGGCCCGGCCGGATGTGGGTCGAGGCGAGCCGCCGCCCCGACCTGCGTGGCGCCCGCCGGGTGCGCGGCCCGATCCTGACCCCCGGCACCGACTTCACGGGCAAGGTACGGCTGCGCGGCCTCCCCGCCGGCGAGAAGATCTACTACCGCGTCCACGTGGAGGGCCTCGACCACCACGCGGGCGAGCCGCTCACCGGGTCGCTCAGCACCGCCCCCGACCGGCGGCAGGACATCTCGTTCGTGTGGACCGGCGACGTCGTCGGGCAGGGCTGGGGCATCGACCCCGCGTACGGCGGCCTCAAGCTTTTCGAGTCCATGCGCGCCCGCCGCCCCGACTTCCTGCTGCACAGCGGCGACACCGTGTACGCCGACGGGCCGCTCGTGCCGTCGGTGACGCTGCCGGACGGCCGGATCTACCGCAACCTGGTGACGGAGGAGAAGTCCAAGGTCGCCGAGACGCTCACCGAGTACCGCGGCCAGTACGCGTACAACCTGCTCGACGACGCGTACCGGGCGTTCGCCGCCGAGGTGCCGCAGATCAACCAGTGGGACGACCACGAGGTGACCAACAACTGGTACCCGGGCGAGATCCTCGACGACGCGCGTTACACCGAGAAGCGCGTCGACGTGCTGGCCGCGCGGGCGCACCGGGCGTACCACGAGTGGGTGCCGATCCCGTCGCAGTCCGGACCGGTCCACCGCAAGATCTCGTACGGCCCGCTGCTGGACGTGTTCGTGCTGGACATGCGCACGTTCAAGGACGTCAACGACGGCAACACGTACGCCGACCCGAACCGTGGCCTCCTCGGCACCGAGCAGCGCGAGTGGCTGATCCGCGGCCTGAAGAACTCGAAGGCCACCTGGAAGGTCATCGCCAACGACCTGCCGCTGGGCATCGTCGTCCCGGACGGCCCGACCGCGCAGGAAGGTGTCGCCCAGGGTGACCCGGGTGCACCCAAGGGCCGCGAGCTGGAGTTCGCACAGGTCCTGCAGTCGGCGCACCGGGCCGGCGTGACCGGCATCGTCTTCCTGACGGCCGACGTGCACTACACGGCGGCACACCACTACGACCCGGCCCGCGCCGCCGTGCAGGACTTCACACCGTTCTGGGAGTTCGTGTCGGGCCCGGCCCACGCCGGCGCCTTCGGCCCGAACGCCCTCGACGCGACCTTCGGCCCGAACACCGCCTTCGTGCACGCGCCACCGGTCGCCAACACGTCCCCGGCCGACGGCTACCAGCACTTCGGCGAGGTCCGCATCGACGGCCGCACCGGCGCCTTCCACGTGGACCTCCGCGACCGCGAAGGCAAGTCCCTCTGGAGCACAACGTTGCCGGCCCCGCACCACGGGTGAGCTGCAATCAGCCGGCAGGGTGCGGAGGGCCGCTCATGAGCCGCCAGGCGATTGGCCGTCCGTGCCCGGTCTCGGCGTGAGCGACGGTCAGCACCCTGCAACCAGGCACGACATGGTCTTGATCCGGGTTCTGTCACGTCCCGGAGCGCGGCGTCGTCCTATGGGCAACCACCCTAGGAGGAGAAATGCCCCGCTTGACCATCGACCGGGTCGCACCCGGCGCCTACCGCGCGGTCTACGGCATGGAGAAGTACTGCCGCGAGAACGTCGACCCCACGCTCTACGAGCTGGTCAAACTCCGTGCCTCGATCGTGAACGGGTGCTCGTTCTGCACCGACATGCACAGCCGCGAGGCGCTGGCGCAGGGTGAGTCGAGCCGCCGGCTCTTTGCGGTCGCGGCCTGGCACGACGCGCCGTTCTTCAGTGAGAAGGAGCGTGCCGCGCTGGCGCTGACCGATGCCGTGACGCGCCTCGGCGAGCACGGCGTCCCGGACGAGGTCTGGGAGCCGGCCGCCAAGGCGTTCACGGAGGAGGAGCTGGGGAACCTGCTCATGGCCATCGCCACGATCAACGTCTGGAACCGGCTGTCGATCGCGACCCGCAACGAGCCGCCCCTGGAGGTCTAGAGCTCCGGGAACCAGAGGGCGAGCTCCCGCTTGGCACTGTCGGCCGAGTCGGAGGCGTGGACCAGGTTTTCCCGGTTCGACAGGGAGAGGTCGCCGCGGATCGTGCCCGCGGCGGCCTTGCGCCCGTCGGTGGCGCCGACGAGGGCGCGGACGACGGCGATGACCTCGTCGCCGGAGAGGACCACGGCGGCGAGCGGCCCGCTGGTCATGAAGTCCTTGAGCGGCGGGTAGAACGCCTTGTCGACGTGCTCGGCGTAGTGCTGGTCGGCGAGCTCCGCATCCATGGTGCGCACGACCAGCGCGTCGATCGTGAGGCCCTTGCGCTCGAACCGTCCGAGGATCTCCCCGAGGAGTCCGCGGCGCAGCGCATCGGGCTTGACGAGCATGAGCGTGCGCTCGGTGGGGGTGGCGGTGGACACCGGAAACTCCTCCTGGTCGGGCATGAGCAAGTCGACACGCCGGTGTTGTCACACCGGGACGTCAGACTATCGGTACCGCCTGCGGCGCGAGCGGCAACCGCCCGGTAGCGCACTTTCCACGGGCCGTGGCGCTACGTAACCTGACGGGTAACCCGGGAGGTCCACAGTGGCGAACCAGAACGGCCGGCCGATCGCGCCTGCCCGAAAACTCGTGGCGGCGGTCGTGGGCACCATCGCGGTGTTCGTGATGCTGTTCGGCCTCGGCATGTCCAGCTGGGCGATCGTCGCCCTGGGCGTGGCCATGCTCGCCCTGGCCATCGGCATCGGCATGGTCAACGTCGTCCGCCGCGGCGCCCGCGCCTGGGTCTCCGGCTCGGCCGAGGTCAGAGCCATCTCGGACCCCCCGGCAACCGCCATCTACGGCCGCGCCGAGCTCCAGATCGTGATCGTCGCCCCGGGCCTCCCGACCTCCGAGGTGACCGTCCGCGACCCCCGCGTCCCCGTCGCGAAGTGGCCCCGCGTGGGTGACACCCTCCCGGTCACGGTCGACGTCGACGACATGCGCCGCGTCCGCATCATCTGGGACGAGGCCGAAACCTACGGCGCGACCACCCAGAACGTCCCGCCGACGTTCTACGAGGAAGACCTCCCCGACGACGACCTCCTGGGCGGCGAACCCGAACCACCCCCGTGGGCCACCCGCGACCGCCAGTGGGGCCGCGGCCCCGACGAACCACCACCCCCGCCCCCGCCGGCCCCCCGCCTGGGCGACCTCGACGACACCATCCCCCCGCCTCCGCCACCCCCGCGCCAGACGGAGCCCGAAGAGGTCATCGTCCGCGACTCCCCCGGCGGCCCCATCCTCGAAGGCCAGCTCGTCGAACCCGACTACGAATACAGCACCCCCCTCCCCCAGCGCGCCCGCACCGCAACAGCAACAACCCCCAGACCCCGACCCAGACCCCACCCCTCCGGTACGCCCGAGACGCCGACAGAAGCAGCACCACCCACTCCGCAAGCGGCTGACGCAGGCAGCGACACGCTCGACCCCCCACTGGCAGAGCAGGCCCCACCCCCACAGCAAGCCCCCGGCTTCCGCTTCACCCCGAACAACCCCGCCCCCCGTTCGCCGGCATCCGACGTCGGACCGACCTCGACGTCCGACGCTGGACCCACCTCGACGTCCTACACAGCGCCCACCTCGACGTTCGATGCTGCGCCAACCTCGACGTCTGAGGCTGGGGCCACCTCGACGGCCTACGCAGCGTCCACCTCGGCGTCCGACGCTGGGCCGACCTCGGCGTCCGACGCTGCGCCCACCTCGGCATCCAGCGCTGAACGCACGTCAGGGTCCGGTGCTGGACCGACCTCGGCGACCTACGCAGCGCCCACCTCGACGTCCGACGCTGGACCGACCTCGACGTTCGATGCTGGGGCCACCTCGACGGCATACGCCGGACGCATTGGGGAGACCGACTCTCGACCCACGGCCGAGACCTATGCCGCGTCGACCACGGCATCCGACACCCGGTCCACGTCAGCGACCCACGCCGAGCCGACGTCGAAGGACGGCACCCGGTCAGCGGCCGACGATCCGCAGATCGACCTGGCCCTGGACGGCGACCCGGAACCACCCCCGGAGTTCCAGCCGCAGGCCCGAGCCGCCATGGCCGATGACGTGATGGCACCGCCGGTCGACGCCGACCCTCCCCGCGCCTCTTCCACCGGGTCCGCACCCGAAAGCTCCGGTGACCGCGCGGGCCGCCTCCTCGACGCCGAAACGCAGGCTCCCAGATCCCGATCCGCCGACGACGACCTGCTGGGCGACCTGGAACCGCCCCCGTGGCAGGTCCGCGAACAGCAATCCGCCCCTGGCGAAGCTGTCCGACCCGAGCCCACCCCGGCCCGGACCGCCGCTGCTGCCGGCACCCGCCCGTCGGACGACGACACCCCGCCCGAAGTTCACCAGCCCGCCCCGCCCGCTCCCGAGAGGCGATCACACCCACGCCCCCGCCCCGCGGCAGACGAGGCCCCACCCCGACCGGCAACCACGGAGCAGCCCCCCGGCGACGACCGGCCGAAGCACCCCGCCGCGTCAGCCGGCCTGGCAGCAGCCGCAGGCGCAGTGGTAGCCGCAGGTGTAACCGCAATTGGCAACGCTTTCCGAGGCCGCAAGCGCGAAGAGCCCGGCAGGTCCCCCGAACCCGCCCAGCGATCCCCGCGCCCCTCCCCGGACCAGACCCGGCGACCGGCAGCCCCCAACCCGGTCCCGCCGCAGTCCGAGCACCGCGCAGCCGCCACCCCGAGCCCGTACGCCAGGCCGGCCCCGACCCCGACCGCCTCAGCCCCGACACCCACACCGACGTCGGCCCCACCCACGGCTCCCGAGCCCACCTCCGGCCCGGTCCCCACCCCGGTCCCCTCCGGCCCGGCCACCCGCCCAACTCCACCCGCCGCCGTACCGGCACCCGCCGACACCGCCGCTCGATCAGCCTCAGGCTCCGCCGCCCCGGCACCGGCGGAAACCGGCACCCGAGCAACTCCAGCCGGAGCCGTCCCCGCACCCACCAAAACCGACTCCCGATCAGCGGCCGGCTCCACCACCGCGGCACACCCCGAAGCCGGGACCCAGGCGGCTTCAGTCGCCGCCTTCCCGGCGCCCACCGAGCCTGGCAATCGACCGAAACCCGACGGCGACGTGCCACCGCAGGCCGGGCCCGGTCGCAACACGGTCGCGGCCTCTCGCGCCACGACATCCGGCGAGACCCGACCGAACCCCGGCCCGAACAGCTCAGCGGCGTCCGAGGACAGCCCCAGGCCCAGCTCGGGACCTGGCCGTCAGTCACCTGCCGCAACCGGCACCGGGTCGGCCTCCGGTCCGACCGCCTCCGATCCGACCGCGTCCAGCTCGGCCGCGTTCAGTTCGGCCGCTCGCGGAACCAGCGAAGAACGGGTGACCGCCGCCGGGTCCGGTGCCGTTCCCGAGGCCGGCGCCGGGCGCTCTGGCTCGTCCACTTCTTCCGGTCCCGCGGACCGTCCCAGCTCGTCAGAATCGTCCGCTGCCGCGAATCCCGCCGGTTCCTCCAACCCACCGGCCGGCCCGGCCCGTGGGAGCGCGAAGGGTCCGGGAACGACCTATGGCACAGCCCGCAGCCCTGAGGCAGCGGACCAGGTCAGGTCCACCCGCAGCGGCCGGAGCCCGTGGTCCGATCTCGAGGGTGGTTTTGAGCCGGACGAGCGGGCCGACGATCTGATCACCGCTTATCCGAGTGCACGACCGGGCCCGGCCGGGGCGATCCACGGTGTCGGGGTCACCGCCCTGGTCACCAACTTGGAGCGTTCGGTGGCGTTCTACCGGGAGATGCTCGGCTTCTACGAGATCGACATGGGGTCGGGCAGCGCCGTGCTCGCTTCGGGGGACATGCGGCTGGTTCTGCGTACCGTGCGGGATCTGTCCTCGGGGGCCGGGCGGCAGATCTATCTGAATCTCGAGGTCGGTGACGTGGAAGCGGTCTACGAGGAGCTCAAGCGCAAGGGCGTGAAGTTCGTCCATGGTCCGCGGCCGGTGAACCGTGGCGACAAGCTGGAGCTCTGGGCGGCGTCGTTCCACGACCCGGACGATCACAACATCGCCATCACGCAGTGGCGGGCCATCCGCTGACCTGTCGTCGAAGGCCCCGCACCGTGACCGGTGCGGGGCCTTCGACGTTCGAGCGGTTCAGCCCAGGATTTTGCGGCGTACCGAGGTTGCGTAGAGCCAAGCCGTACCGAAGATGAGGCCGAGCGCCGCCAGGGACCAGTGCAGCAGGCCCGAGGCGAGCAGGAGGACCTGGAGCACCGAGCCCGCGTGCCAGGCCCACGGGCGGCGCATGCTGCCGGCGAGGGCGGCCGCCAGCACGGCCAGGGCCACCACCGCGCCGACGCCCCAGCCGCTGAGGTTCCCGGCGAAGATCCGGATCGGCTGGATCGCGAGGAGGAGCACGATCGCTTCGAGGGCGAGCGTGCCCGCACCCAGACCTCGCACCGCGGCGGCGGGGTTCCGCAGCCCCGACGGCTTCGGCTCCGGTGGTGGAGTGGTCACTTCTTCAGCAGCTTCCTTGCGTCGGCGACGGTGACGATCGAGCCGGTGACCAGCACCGCGACGCCGCTGTGCTCGCCGTCGGTGTTTTCCTCCGCGAGGACGACCGCTTCCTCGATGGCGTCCGGCATCGTCTGGGTCACGGTCACGCGGTCCTCACCGAAGATCTCGATGGCTTCCTGCGCCAGTTCGTCGACCGGCATGGAACGCGGTGAGCTGTTCTGTGTCACCACGAGCTGGGCCGTGACCGGCTCGAGCAGCTCGAGCAGCCCGGACGCGTCCTTGTCCGCCATGACCGCCAAGATCACGACCAGGTGGCGGAACGCGAACTCTTCCTCGAGCGCGGTCACGGTCGCTGCCATGCCGTGCGGGTTGTGCGCGCCGTCGAGCAAAATCGTCGGCGCGCTGCGGACGCGTTCGAGCCGGCCCGGGGAGTCGACGCCGCTGAGGCCTTCCCGGACGATCTCCGGGTCGAGCTGCTTCTCCGGTCCGGCACCGAGGAACGCCTCGACCGCGGCCAGGGCCATGGCGGCGTTCTGCGCCTGGTGGGCGCCGAAGAGCGGCAGGAACACCTCGTCGTACACGCCGCCGAGGCCCTGCAGGGTCAGGTACTGACCGCCGACAGCCTGGTCGCGCCGGATCACGCCGAACTCGCTGCCCTCACGAGCCACGGTCGCGCCCATCGAGGCGGAACGCTCCAGCAGCGGCCGCATGGCCTCTTCGGTCTGGAGCGCGCTGATCACGGTGGCGCCGTGGTGGATGATGCCGGCCTTGGCCCAGGCGATGTCCTCGATCGTGTCGCCGAGCCACTCGGTGTGGTCGAGCCCGATCGGGGTGATCACGCAGACGCCGGCCTCGAGGACGTTGGTGGCGTCCTCCTCGCCGCCGAGCCCGACCTCGACCACGGCGATGTCGACCGGCGCGTCGGCGAACGTCGCGTAGGCCATTGCCGTGGTCATGTCGAAGTAGGTCAGCGGCTCGGCCGAGCGCTTGTCGATCAGGTCGGCCAGGGGTGCGATCTCGTCGTAGACCGCGGCCAGCCGTTCCTCGGAAATCGGCTCGCCGTCGAGGCTGATGCGTTCCCGCACCGTCTCGAGGTGCGGGCTGGTGTAGCGGCCGGTGTGCAGGCCGTGCGCGCGCAGCAGACTGTCGATCATCCGGGCCGTCGACGTCTTGCCGTTGGTCCCGGTCAGGTGGATCGACGGGTACGCCCGCTGCGGACTGCCGAGCACGTCCATGAGGTCACGGATCTTCTGCATGTCGAAGGCCATGCGGGTGAAGCCGCGCCCGTCGAGCGCGGCAATCACCTCTTGGTAAGTGCTCATGACGTTGGCAACGCTTTCAGGGCCGCAGCAATTCTCGCCAGGTCCGTCTCGGCGGTGGTCAGCCGATCCTTGATCTTCGTGACCACCTGTTCGGGGGCTTTACCGACAAATGCTTCGTTGCCGAGCTTGGCACGGCATTGCGCCGCTTCCTTCTCGGCCGCGGCGCGGTCCTTCTCGAGCCGGGCCCGTTCGGCGGCGACGTCGATGGTGCCGCGGGTGTCGAGGTCGACCGTGATGGCGCCGGTCACCGCGAGGGTGGCGGTGGCGGTGAAGTCCTCACCGGGGGCGTTGAGCCGGGCGAGCGACCGGATCAGCGGCTCGTGGGTGTCGATGCCGACGTTGCCCAGGCCGGTGAGGGCCGCGCTGACCCGCTGGCTCGGCTTGAGCCCCTGGTCGGAGCGGAACCGCCGGACCTCGGTGACGACCTTCTGCAGGGCGGCGAGCTCTTCCTCGGCCGCGTCGTCGATCCACGCCTGATCCGCGACGGGCCAGGTCGCCCGCATGACGGTCTCGCCGCCGGTGAGGGCGATCCACAGCTCCTCGGTGACAAACGGGATCACCGGGTGCAGCAGCCGCAGGAGCTGGTCGAGCACGTGCCCGAGGACCCGCTGGGTCTTCGCGGTCTCGGCGTCACCGGCCGCGAACACCGGCTTGCTGAGCTCGACGTACCAGTCGCAGACGTCGTCCCAGGCGAAGTGGTAGAGCGCGTCGCACACCTTGGCGAACTCGTAGTTCTCGAAGTGCTCGTCGACCTCGGCGGTGACGTGCTGGAGCCGCGACAGGATCCACTTGTCGATGGTCGAGAGCTCGGAGGCCGGCGGCAGGTCACCGGTGACAGTTGCGCCGTTCATCATGGCGAACCGGGTGGCATTCCAGAGCTTGTTGCAGAAGTTGCGCGAGCCCTGGCACCACTCCTCACTGACCGGCACGTCGGAGCCCGGGTTGGCCCCGCGGGCCAGGGTGAAGCGGGTGGCGTCGGCGCCGAACCGTTCGATCCAGTCCAGCGGGTCGACGACGTTGCCGAACGACTTCGACATCTTCTTGCCGTGCTGGTCACGCACCATGCCGTGCAGGGCGACAACGTCGAACGGCTGCTTGCCGTCCATCGCGTACAGCCCGAACATCATCATCCGGGCGACCCAGAAGAAGAGGATGTCGTACCCGGTGACCAGCACGCTGGTCGGGTAGAACTTGGCCAGGTCGACCGTCTTCTCCGGCCAGCCCAGCGTGGAGAACGGCCACAGTCCGGAGGAGAACCAGGTGTCGAGAACATCCTCGTCCTGGTGCCAGCCTTCACCGGTCGGCGGTTCCTCGTCGGGGCCGACGCAGACAACTTCGCCGTCGGGCCCGTACCAGATCGGGATCCGATGGCCCCACCACAGCTGGCGGGAGATGCACCAGTCGTGCATGTTGTCGACCCAGGCGAAGTAGCGCTTGGCCAGCTCGGCCGGCTCGATCGCCACCCGGCCGTCGCGCACCGCGTCACCGGCGGCCTGCGCCAGCGGCTTCGTGTTGACGAACCACTGCAGCGACAGCCGCGGCTCGACCGTCGTCTTGCAGCGCGCACAGTGCCCGACCGAGTGCACGTACGGGCGCTTCTCGGCGACGATGCGGCCGTCCTCACGCAGCGCGGCGACCACGGCGGGACGCGCCTCGTAGCGGTCGAGCCCCTCGAACGGCCCGGGCACGGTGACCACGGCACGCTCGTCCATCATGGTGATGCTGGGCAGGTTGTGCCGCTGGCCGATCTCGAAGTCGTTCGGGTCGTGCGCCGGCGTGACCTTGACTGCGCCCGTACCGAAGCTGGGGTCGACGTGCTCGTCAGCCACGATCGGAATGCGGCGGCCGGTCAGCGGCAGCTCGACCTCGGTGCCGATCAGGTGCTTGTAGCGCTCGTCGTCGGGGTGCACGGCCACCGCGGTGTCACCGAGCATCGTCTCGGCGCGGGTGGTGGCGACCACGATCGCGTTGTCACCCTCGCCGTAGCGGATCGACACGAGCTCGCCGTCGTCGTCGGAGTGCTCCACCTCGATGTCGCTCAGGGCGGTCAGGCAGCGCGGGCACCAGTTGATGATGCGGTTGGCCCGGTAGATCAGGTCGTCCTCGTACAGCCGCTTGAAGATCGTCTGCACGGCGCGGGACAGGCCCTCGTCCATGGTGAACCGCTCACGGCTCCAGGCGACGGAGTCACCGAGCCGCTTCATCTGCCCGAGGATGGCGCCGCCGGACTCGGCCTTCCACTGCCAGACGCGCTCGATGAACTTCTCCCGGCCGAGGTCGTGGCGGGACAGTCCCTGGGCGGCGAGCTGACGTTCGACGACGTTCTGCGTGGCGATGCCCGCGTGGTCCATGCCCGGCAGCCACAACGCCTCGTATCCCTGCATGCGCCGGCGGCGGCTCAGGGAGTCCATCAGGGTGTGCTCGAAGGCGTGGCCCATGTGCAGGGAGCCGGTGACGTTCGGCGGCGGGATGACGATGGTGAACGGCGGCTTGTCACTGGAGGCGTCGGCCTCGAAGTAGCCCTCCGATACCCACTTCTCGTACCGCCGCTGCTCTACCTCGCCCGGCTGGTATTGGGCGGAGAGGCCACCGGTGGGCCGGGTGTCGGGGGTACGGGTGTCGGTTGCTTCGCTCACCCGACAAGTCTACGGAGCCCGCTCGGGTGGGTTGCTATCGCACCGGCCGGGCTGTGGATAACTGTTGTTAGGCTCGCACGATGTCCGAACGCCCTGGCAACCTGCCGCAGACCGAGGCAGCGCCGGTAGAGATCGCCCCCGAACCGTTCGCCCTGACCGAGCCGGCCGAGGAGGAGACCCCCGAGCCGCGACCGCAGTCGCGAACAAAGATCATCATCCTGGGCTCCCTGCTCGCGGTCGGCCTGGCGGGTGCTTCCGTCATCGGGTACGCCGGTTGGCGCATCGCCTCGCAGAAGGACGCCACGCTCACCATTCCAGCCACGGTCGCCGGCCTCTCGATCGACACCAGTGAAGAGGGCCGCACCACCGGCGAATATCTGCAGACCGCTCTGTCAGCTGACGTCGCGCTGGACAAAGCAGTCGGCGCAGTGCTGACCGACGGTTCCGACAAAGACGTGCTGTTCTTCGGCGGTACGACACTGATCTGGACCCCGGAGGCCGACCTCGAGACTGCTTTCGGTCTGGTCTCCGACGACCAGGGCTCCGTGACCGGGCTGCACGACGTGCCGGCCGGCCCTCTGGGCGGAACGATGAAGTGCGGAACCACAAAGTCGGACGGTGCTGACATGCCCGTCTGCGGCTGGGCCGATCACGGCAGCCTGGCGCTGGGAATGTTCCCGGGCCGGTCCGAGTCCGATGCTGCGACTCTTTTCAAGACCATTCGCTCCGCGGCGCAGACCCGTAACTGACCAACAGAAAAAGCCCACCCGAACCCGGGTGGGCTTTCTTTTTGTCGTGTGCACCCCAAAAAGAAAAGGCCCACCCCTCGCGGAGTGGGCCTTTCCTTACGTTGAGTCCGGCGGCGTCCTACTCTCCCACACCCTCCCGAGTGCAGTACCATCGGCGCTGGAGGGCTTAGCTTCCGGGTTCGGAATGAGACCGGGCGTTTCCCCTCCGCTATAACCACCGAAACAGCTATCAGCGACACAACCATCCAACCCAAAACATCTGGGGTGGTTGTTTGCTGTGAATCACACAGTGGACGCGTAGCACAAAGTTTAGGGTAGTTAAGCCCTCGGCCTATTAGTACCGGTCGACTGAACCTATTACTAGGCTTACATCTCCGGCCTATCAACCCAGTAGTCTAGCTGGGAGCCTTACCCACTCAAGGTGGTGGGATACCTCATCTCGAAGCGAGCTTCCCGCTTAGATGCTTTCAGCGGTTATCCCTTCCGAACGTAGCCAACCAGCCGTGCCCCTGGCGGGACAACTGGCACACCAGAGGTTCGTCCGTCCCGGTCCTCTCGTACTAGGGACAGCCCTTCTCAAGTATCCAACGCGCACGGCGGATAGGGACCGAACTGTCTCACGACGTTCTAAACCCAGCTCGCGTACCGCTTTAATGGGCGAACAGCCCAACCCTTGGGACCTGCTACAGCCCCAGGATGCGACGAGCCGACATCGAGGTGCCAAACCATCCCGTCGATATGGACTCTTGGGGAAGATCAGCCTGTTATCCCCGGGGTACCTTTTATCCGTTGAGCGACACCGCTTCCACACGCAAGTGCCGGATCACTAGTCCCGACTTTCGTCCCTGCTCGACCTGTCAGTCTCACAGTCAAGCTCCCTTGTGTACTTACACTCAACACCTGATTGCCAACCAGGCTGAGGGAACCTTTGGGCGCCTCCGTTACCTTTTAGGAGGCAACCGCCCCAGTTAAACTACCCACCAGACACTGTCCCTCGACCCGATCAGGGCCGCAAGTTAGATACCCAAATCCAACAGAGTGGTATTTCAAGATTGCCTCCACCCGAACTGGCGTCCGGACTTCACAGGCTCCCACCTATCCTACACAATTACATTCGGATACCAATGTCAAGCTATAGTAAAGGTCCCGGGGTCTTTCCGTCCTGCCGCGCGTAACGAGCATCTTTACTCGTACTGCAATTTCGCCGGGCCTGTGGTTGAGACAGTGGGGAAGTCGTTACGCCATTCGTGCAGGTCGGAACTTACCCGACAAGGAATTTCGCTACCTTAGGATGGTTATAGTTACCACCGCCGTTTACTGGCGCTTAAGTTCTCCGCCTCGCCGTTGCCGGCTAACAGGTCCCCTTAACGTTCCAGCACCGGGCAGGCGTCAGTCCATATACATCGTCTTACGACTTGGCATGGACCTGTGTTTTTAGTAAACAGTCGCTTCCCCCTGCTCTCTGCGGCCATACCACGCTCCACCCGCAAGGGGCTTCACGCGTCCGGCCCCCCTTCTCCCTAAGTTACGGGGGCAATTTGCCGAGTTCCTTAACCACAGTTCGCCCGTCGCCTCGGTATTCTCTACCTGACCACCTGTGTCGGTTTGGGGTACGGGCCGCTCGGAACATCGCTAGAGGCTTTTCTCGGCAGCATAGGATCACTGACTTCACCTGAATCGGCTCGGCATCACGTCTCAGCCTTAATGCACCACGGATTTGCCTATGGCACGGCCTACACGCTTACCCCGGCACAACCACCGGCCGGGATCAGCTACCTTCCTGCGTCACCCCATCGCTAAACTACTACCAACCAGGGTCCCGGTCTCCTCACCATTGACCCGAAGGCCGCCGGCAAATCAAGCGGTTAGCATGGAAAGGTTCGTCTTGGGCGCTCCTTTGCGGGTACGGGAATATCAACCCGTTATCCATCGACTACGCCTCTCGGCCTCGCCTTAGGCCCCGACTCACCCAGGGCGGATTAGCCTGGCCCTGGAACCCTTGGTCATCCGGCGGAAGGGTTTCTCACCCTTCATTCGCTACTCATGCCTGCATTCTCACTCGTGTAGCGTCCACGGCTGGATCACTCCGCCGCTTCACCCGCCACACGACGCTCCCCTACCGATCCACACACCTGAACAACAACCTCAAGGATTGAAGCTAAGTTAATATGTGAATCCCACAGCTTCGGCGGTGTGCTTGAGCCCCGCTACATTGTCGGCGCGGAACCACTTGACCAGTGAGCTATTACGCACTCTTTAAAGGATGGCTGCTTCTAAGCCAACCTCCTGGTTGTCTGTGCGACCCCACATCCTTTTCCACTTAGCACACGCTTAGGGGCCTTAGCTGGTGATCTGGGCTGTTTCCCTCTCGACTACGAAGCTTATCCCCCGCAGTCTCACTGCCACGCTCTCACTTACCGGCATTCGGAGTTTGGCTGATTTCGGTAAGCTTGTGGGCCCCCTAGACCATCCAGTGCTCTACCTCCGGCAAGAAACACGCGACGCTGCACCTAAATGCATTTCGGGGAGAACCAGCTATC